>NZ_AP017422.1:0-4800000 GCF_002355595.1 Filimonas lacunae | reverse complement strand
ATTGTAGGACCTAATCAGGGTAGTAAGGCCAGGGAAGTGAATGTTAAAACAGACAGTGACCTGGAAGAAATTTTGTCGATGTTGTAACGTGTTGGCATGATTTTAACTTTAACCTTTTAACTTTTGCCATCCAATTGGCATGTCCTTTGGACTTATCTTTGCGACCGAAAATTTTAAGAATGAAAAAGTTTTACGTTTTATTGATGATGTTGGCGGGTGTAACAACCCTGGTAAATGCTCAGAACGACCCCAATGCAAAAAAAATACTGGACAACGTTAGCACCAAGCTGAAAACATATAAAGGAGTAACAGCCAACTTTACTTATACTACTACTGATAAAAAGAATGTAAAGAGAGGTTCTGTTGCCGGCGCCATCAGCATTAAAGGTGATCAGTATTATATTAAGCAGGGCAGCACCGAAATCTTCTGCAACGGTAAACAAACCTGGAACTTCAATGGCGACAGCGAAGTGACCGTAGCACCTGTAGATAATGATGCTAAAACCTTATCTCCTCAGAAATTCCTGAGCGATTTCTACGACAAAGATTTCTCTTATAAATTAATTTCCTCTGCTGGCCAGTTTCACCAGATTCAGTTGCAGCCTAACGACAAACGCAAGAACTTTAAGCAAGTGACTGTGTTTATCGACAAAGCTAAAAACATGGTTACAAAAGCGCAGGTGATTGATAAAAGTGACAACACTGTTGAGTTTAAGTTATCTAACGTAAACACCAGTGCAGCACTGGCCGACAGCAAGTTTGTTTTCGATGCCAAACAGCACCCGGGCGTAGAAGTTATTAATAACTAGTAGCAAAAAAGTCATTTAAAAAAGTCGTCCTTACAGGGGCGACTTTTTTATTGCCGCAATTTGACGAAGCCAGTAAATTGGTGCAATTTTACGGTGGCATGAAAAAGATAATCATTACCATCGACGGTTTCTCTTCCTGTGGCAAAAGCACATTGGCCAAGCAAATGGCTAATGAGTTAAACTACGTGTTTGTTGACAGTGGAGCCATGTACAGAGCTATTACGCTTTACTTTTTGCGCAATCACATCAACTGGGAAAAAACAGAAGATGTAGTGGACGCACTAAAAGAAATTAACCTGGAGTTTCAATATAACGATCATTCAGGAAAGAGTGATATGGTGTTGAACGATGAGAATGTAGAAGTGCTGATACGTGATATGCTGGTGAGTGAACACGTGAGCGAAGTTGCCGCTATTAAAGAGGTACGTGAGTTCGCTGTAGACCAGCAACAGAGAATGGGGAAAAGAAAAGGGCTGGTGATGGATGGCCGTGATATAGGCACCACGGTGTTTCCGCGCGCGGAGTTAAAGATATTTGTTACAGCTGACCCCGCCGTAAGAGTGGAGCGTCGCTTTAAAGAGATGTACGAGAAAAACCCTTCTATCACTATTGAAGAAGTAAAGAATAACCTGGAAATGCGCGATTACATTGATAGTAACCGCGAATTCAGCCCACTGCGCCAGGCTGATGACGCCATTGTGTTAGACAATAGCAATCTTACCCGCGATGAGCAGCTGGAACTGGCTTTGGAATGGGCGCAGTCGAAAATTTCCTGTAGCTAAATAATTATGTGAAAGAAGCAGCAAGGCTTTCTACTGTTTGTTCTGCACTATACAATCCTGCCAGTTTTCTGATTACCTGCTCTACTAATGCATCGGGGCAACTGGCTCCACTGGTGATCAGAATACGCGCAGGATTTCCTTTTGGTAAGAAATCAGTGACTACGGTTTCTTCTTTTGTTTTCCAGTTGCATTGAATAATCTCATACTGGCTAATGATTTTGTCAGCACTATCAATGAAATAAGTGGGGAGTTTTTGCTCGCATAGTTCTACCAGGTGCGAGGTGTTAGAAGAGTTGTAACCGCCAACCACTATAGCAATATCGGCTTCTGTGCTTAACATACCTGCTACCGCAGTCTGGTTATCGTTGGTAGCATAACATAATGTATCACGTGTATCGGCAAAACGTTCACCAATAGTGGTATCATTCAGGTTGTAATGTTGTGTCATCACCTTTTTCAGGTAATCGGCAATGCTTTGCGTGTCGGTAGCCAGTTGAGTGGTTTGGTTTACCACACCAATCTTTTGCAGATCCTGTTCTACGTTAAATCCTTCACTGTACCTGCCTTTGAATGCTGTATAAAAGGCATCGGCCGGTTTTTCACCGGTTATGTATTTAGCCAGTTCAATGGTTTCCTCCATATCATTTACCACTATGGTAGGGGTGTGGTAAGAAGCATGGGAGAAAGTGGCTCTTGTTTCTTCGTGTTTAGGCTTGCCGTGTACTACAATGCTATAGCCTTTCTGGGCAATTTGCTCGCTGCGGTTCCATACCTTTTCAACAAACGGGCAGGTGGTATCGTATTTAGTAGCCGGAATGCCTTTCGATTCCAGTAAAGATTCAATTTCCAATGTAGTGCCAAATGCAGGGATAATTACCACATCTTCCGGTGTGATATCCGAAAAGGGAATCAGCTGTTTGCCATAGGTATCCTGTAAAAACTCCACCCCTTTGGCTTTCAAATCAGCATTCACCTGTGGGTTATGAATCATTTCACTTAACAGGAAAATGCGTTTGCCCTGGTTTTCGTCAATGGTTTTAAAAGCAATGTCAATAGCGTTTTCTACACCGTAACAAAAGCCGAAATGACGGGCCAGGTAAATATGCACCGGGCCAAAGTCGAGCAGGGTAGGCGTAAAATCTTTCTTCATTTTATCCTTCTGCCTGCGGTTTTGTTTAATAGCACTGATTAAATCGCTACGGTATATATTCGGAACATTGAATTGCTTCATAACACAAAGATAAACAAACTCATTTTTTATTGGTGCACCAGTAGACTGCGCCATCGGCAGTGGTAAACACGGGCTGCATTTGTTTGCGGGCCTTTATATATTCCTGGCTTACCAGGTCGGTATCGTTTACATTTTCAAACCAGATAAGGTAATGAGCGCCGGTGCTGTCGAAGGTTTCCACATCTTCTTTGTCCACTACATGGGGCAGCGATTCCGATGCAATACCGGTGTTGAAATAAGCGGCTTCATGTGCGTTGGAATAAACAGGTTGTCCGGGCGTAAAGCTATTGCGGTGCTGTTGCAGGTATTGTACAATGGGGGAGGTTTTCCAGCCATCATCCGTATAGCCGGGTATTCCCCAGTTATTGTATTCGCGGTACATAGCATAGCTTTCCATGGCCTGGCTGCAAATAAATATCAGGAACAGGGAAGAGAGTAATACGATGGTAAATGTTTTACGCACAAACATCAACTTAAAGCTTAAACGGCCTGTTAAGTATACCACTACCAGCAGCCAGGGGGCGTAGGCAGGTGAAAGCAGGCGGTTGTTGATAGGTTCGTAGCGCGAAATAGAGGCGGATAGTACAATAAACAGGATGTAAACCGTACCAAACACCATGGCAATGTTCTGGTAACTATCGTGGTTGTAATTGGTGCGTATACGCCATACCAGCACAAAAATGGTGAGTACCAGTGAAGCAAACGCCAGGAAGGTGGCAGGTGTTTCGTGGCCTTTTAAAAAAGGTAGCCAGTAACACAGCACCTCGCCATACAAATGCATATTGGCCCAGAACGAGGTAAGGCTTTTTTCGCGGTTACCGGTTAGTGTGCCGGTAATAAGCGCATTGCGTACCAGGTTGGCTATTAAAAAGCTGGTGCTAACCAGCCCGAAGATGATACTGTGGGGAAGTTTCTTTTTCATCCGGTACACCGGGTGAAAAAATATCAATAAGCAGCCGGTGCCGATTAAAGTAACCCCGGCATAACGGGTAATACAGCTAAGGCCGGCACAAATAGCCATACATAATAAAGGAAACAAGGCCGGACGCTTAAAATACCAGGCGGTTAACAGGAAAAATACAAACGTAAGTACTATAAACAGCGTTTCGCTCCATAACATGGTGTAAATATCCAGTAAAGCCGGGCTGATGAGCAGGCCGCAAAATAGCGCCCATTTTACCATGCGGGAGCGCATGATCTGCTTCATAATGTGACCGCACATGTAAATAAGCAGGCCAAACAGAATACCGTTGATAACGCCACCGGAAACCACGGGGTCAAGGTGCGAAAGGAACATCGTAAAAGACAGGAAAATGGGGTAGAACACCGGAAAATCAACCAGGGGCATATGGTTATAGGCCTCCAGCACGTGGTGGTAGTAAATGTTGCGCGCTACACTGGTGTAAACTACAGAATCCGGAGAAACCCCAATACTGCTGTGGTGTGTAAACAGGTAAACAACAAAAAAGCCGATAATAGCGGCAATAAAAGAATCCAGATCAATTTTCTTCATAAAGAGAATGGGGCTACATCCGGCGAATATAGCCCCATTCTTTAAAAACTTAATAAGCTGCTGTAAAACGCTGCTTAATAAATTGTTTTTTTTCAACTTCGTCTAATATTACTACTGCCAGGTCCTGTACAGATAAAACACTGCGGCCACTTTCGGCAAAAACGGGGCTTTCGGTACCTAAGCGGTACTGGCCGGTACGACCGTTGCTAATGCCCGGGTGCATTTCAATAGCAGGGCTAAAAAAGGTCCAGTCCAGCACTTTATTCTCTTTAATAATGTTCAGGTAGTCGCGGGCTGCGGTGGCACCAGCTTTGTACTCAGCAGGAAACTGCGGAGAATCTACCAGCTGATGACCATCAATGAACAGGCTGCCTGCACCACCAATGGTAATCAATCTTTTAACTCCTGATTTCTCTACTGCTGCTTCAATATCCTTGCTGCCGGCTAAAAAATCGTCGTAAATATTGGGGTTGTCCCAACCCGGATTAAACGCACTCACCACCACATCAGCACCGCTTACCAGTTTAGCCAGTTCGGCTACATTCTTAATATTGCCCTGCACCACCGTCAGTTTATCGTTAGGCTGGGTTAATTTAGCCGGGTCACGTACAATAGCGGTTACTTCATGTCCACGTTGTAAAGCTTCTTCCAGTAAATGTGCGCCTACAAAACCTGTAGCGCCAATCAATGCTATTTTCATAATTGTTGATTTTTTATGTGTAAACCTATAAGCGGAATGCAAAAAATATTCCTGGCCAGTAAACAGATTTTGTTCTTCGCGGTGATTTACTTTTTATTATTGTAATAAATATTGTTACAGTTTTTGTGCTTAAAAAAGGAAAATTTCTTTTCCCGGTTAACTGCCTAATCAAACTTTTTGCAAAAATCTGCCAGGCTTACCTGTTGTAACTTTTCCAGCAAGGCCTGGTCAACCTCTTCGTATAATCCGTTCAAATGATCGTTAATCTGGCGGCCCACCGGGCATTCGGGGTTAGGTGTGTTTTTAGCAACACCTAAAACAGGACTTTGTTTAACAGCCATATATACTTCTGACAGTAAAATGCTGTTAGCCGGTTTTGCGAGTTGTGCACCCCCATTTTTTCCTTCTTTGCTGTTCACCAGCCCATGTTCGCGCAAATTGCTCAGTTCTTTCCTCACCAGCACCGGATTAATATTAATGCTACCTGCCAGCCATTCCGAAGAAACGAGTTCTTCTTTCATGGTTGCCAGAAGGGTTAATATGTGTACTGATATGGAGAATCTGCCGTTGTTCATTCTGTAATGAAAAATATTACAGTACAAAAGTACGGCACGGGAACATACAATGCTACGTTTTTAAAATATTTTTTGAATTTGTTAACCCTATTTTTGCGCCATGCATTATGTTTCAGCCGAAGGCTTAACCAAGAGTTTTGGTATTACTCCGTTGTTCAGCAACATTACATTTCACATTAACGAAGGGGATAAAATAGGGTTAATTGCACGCAATGGTGTGGGAAAAAGTACCATGCTGCGTATTTTAACCGGGAAGGAAACGGCCGATAAGGGCAAGTTGTGGATTAATAAAGATGTAACTGTTGCTTTATTTGAGCAGGAGCCTGGTTTTAAAGAAGATAAGAACGTACTGGAAAATATATTCGATGCCGGTAACCCGGTAATGAACGTGATTCGCCAATACGAAGCTGCTACCGAAAGCGGCGATGCGGATGCTTTGGGCGAGGTGTTTGTTAAAATGGACGAGCTGGGCGCCTGGGATTTTGAAGCCAAGGTGCAGCAGATATTGGCCAAGTTGAACATTACCTACCTGCAAAGCAAAGTGGGCGATTTAAGCGGTGGACAACGTAAAAGGGTGGCATTGGCCAAAACCCTGATTGATATAGGCTTTGACCACAAGCACACCCTGTTGTTGATGGATGAACCTACCAACCACCTGGATGTGGAAATGATTGAGTGGCTGGAGCATTACCTGAACGGCGAAAACGTAACCTTATTATTAGTAACGCACGACCGTTATTTTCTCGATGCGGTGTGTGATGAAATATGGGAGCTGGAGCGCGAGAACATGTACACCTACAAAGGTGATTACGAAAACTACATGGAGAAGAAGGCAGCCCGCCTGGAAAGTGAGAATGCCAGTATTGACAAAGCTAAAAATACGTACAGGAAGGAACTGGAATGGATGCGTAAGCAGCCTAAAGCCCGTACTACCAAAAGTAAAAGCAGGCAGGATAATTTTTATGAAGTAGAAAGCAAAGCCAAACAAAAAATTGAAGATGCCCAGGTGCAGCTGCAAATGAAAATGAGCAGGCTGGGGGGGAAAATTATTGAAGCCAAAAAGGTGTACAAAAGTTATGGCGAGAAACCTATTCTCAAAGGCTTTGATTACACATTCAGCAAAGGGGAGCGCATTGGTGTTATTGGTAAAAACGGGGTTGGTAAATCTACCTTTCTGAATATATTACAAGGTCTTGAACCGGCAGACAGTGGTAAAATCAATGTAGGTGATACTATTGTGTTTGGTAACTTTTCGCAGCAGGGCCTGGTGATAAAGGATAACCTGCGTGTGATTGAGTATGTAAAAACTTTTGCGGAGAGCTTTCCACTGGCCAAAGGCGGATCGTTAAGTGCTGCGCAGTTTTTAGAATTGTTCCTTTTTCCACCCGAAAAGCAATATACCTATCTCACTGCTTTGAGTGGTGGGGAAAAAAAGCGACTGCAACTGTTAACCATCTTATTCAGAAACCCCAACTTTCTGATATTGGATGAACCTACCAACGACCTGGATTTGCCTACCCTGGCAGTACTGGAAAGTTTCTTAACTGATTTTCAAGGATGTGTGATGATAGTATCGCACGACCGTTATTTTATGGACAGACTGGTAGATCACCTGTTTGTGTTTGAGGGAGATGGTGAGGTGCGTGATTTCCCGGGTAACTATACCCAGTATCGTTTGTGGCAGAAAGAGCAGGAGAAAAAGGGCTTAAGTACCTTACTGGCTGCGCCGGCTAAAGCTGCTGAACCTGTAGTGTCTGCTGCACAGCCGGAAACTGTTGCTAAAAAGAAACCTTCGTTTAAAGAGAAGCGGGAATTTGATGAATTGCAGGCAGATATAGCGAAGCTGGAAGCAGAAAGAGAAAAAATAGGAGAGCAAATGAGTGAAGCTGGCCTTGCTTTTGAACAGATGAGCAAACTCAGCGCACGTGCTTCTGAAATAACCACTTTATTAGAAGAAAAAGAAATGCGCTGGTTGGAATTAAGTGAGTTAATATAATGTAACTTAACAACCATCATGACAGCCCAACAACAATATGAAGAACGTCACTTTGTAGATAGTACGCGTACGGTATGGAACTACTCGTTGTTTACGGATGAAGACATCCGCAATTTTCAGCAGGGTACACACTATACTTTGTATAAAGTGTTTGGCAACAAACAGTTGACTGTACTAAATGTACCCGGAACCTATTTTGCAGTGTGGGCGCCCAATGCCACAAGGGTTACGGTAATGGGCAATTTCAATCATTGGAATAAAGAAGAACATCCGCTGTTTGTGCGGCTGGATAATTCGGGTATATGGGAAGGGTTTATCCCGCATATAACAGCAGGCGAATCCTATAAATATCATATTCACGGTTATGAGGGTGTGCAGATAGATAAAGGTGATCCCTTTGCACATTTCTGGGAAAAGCGTCCGTTAACAGCTTCTATAGCCTGGGGACTGGATTATGAGTGGGAAGATAATGAGTGGATGCAAAACCGTAAAAAGAACAATGCTTTAGATGCGCCCTGGTCGGTATATGAAATGCACCTGGCCAGCTGGATGCGTCCGGATAAACACAATGAAGAAAGCTATAACAGCTACGCACAAATAACCGAACGGTTGGTGCCTTACCTGAAAGAAATGGGCTTTACGCATGTGGAGCTAATGCCGGTAATGGAACATCCTTTCGACGGAAGCTGGGGCTACCAGGGTACCGGGTTTTATGCCGCCACTTCACGCTTTGGCAACCCGCAGGATTTTATGGCCATGGTAGACGCCCTGCATCAGGCAGGCATTGGCGTAATTCTCGATTGGGTGCCTTCGCATTTTCCATATGATAGTCATGGACTGTTTAAGTTTGATGGTACCCATACCTACGAGTATGCCGATATGCGCAAGGGGTATCATCCAGACTGGAACTCTTATATATTCAACTATGCACGGGGTGAAGTAAAAAGCTTTTTAATCAGCAACGCCCGTTTCTGGTGCGAACATTTTCATGCAGATGGCTTGCGGGTAGATGCGGTGTCGTCTATGCTGCGTCTCGATTACAGTCGTAAGGAAGGAGAGTGGGAGCCGAATGTGTATGGTGGCAATGGCAATATAGAAGCCATTCATTTTATTAAAAATCTCAACGAAACATTATACCGCGATTTCCCGGATGTGCAAACCATTGCGGAAGAAGCCAGCGATTGGCCGGGCATTAGCAAGCCTACTTTTATGGATGGCCTGGGCTTTGGCATGAAGTGGATGATGGGCTGGATGCACGATACCCTGAACTACTTTAAAACCGACCCTTACGGCCGGCAGTTTAAACAGGATCAGTTATCGTTTAGCATGATGTATTTCTTTGACGAAAACTTTATGCTGCCCCTGAGCCACGATGAAGTGGTGCATGGTAAAAGTCCTATGCTGTACAAAATGCCGGGAGATGACTGGCAGAAATTCGCCAACCTGCGGTTGTTATATACCTATATGTTTACCCATCCTGGCGCCAAGCTGTTGTTTATGGGCAACGAGTTTGGAGCTACCAGCGAATGGAACTACAAGTCGGAACTGCAATGGGAATTACTACAACACCCAAGCCACTCAGGCCTGAAATATTGCATTCAAAAGCTGAATGAGCTATATCGCAATACACCTGCTTTATATACGAAGCAGTTTGAAGAGGGCGGTTTTGAATGGGTAGATCTTAATCACCGTGCAGAATCGGTTGTTGTATATAAACGCAAAGGCAACAAGGCCGATGAAGATGTGCTGGTGCTGTTGAATATGACGCCTGTAGTGAGACAAGACTGGCAGGTGTATGTGAAAGGTAAGAAGCACCAATGGAAAGAGATATTCAATAGCAACGAAATCTCCTTCTGGGGTACGGGGGATGTATATAACCCGCAAGTAAAGTCTGAACTGGTAGATGAAGCTACGGATACGTACCGCTTAACGGTACATTTGCCTGCGTTAGGCGGGGTAGTGCTTGCATAATCGTTTATAAAATAATTGATATAAAGTAAAAGGCTGTACCTGGTAAAGGATACAGCCTTTGATATTTAAAGGAAAAGGGGGCACTATGGGTGCCAGCGTATCCAGGCCTTGGCATCCGGATAGCGTACCATATCATAAATATTTTTTTCTACATCTATTGGAACCAGGTACCATTCCCGGAAGCTGCTGTTGTTGGTAGTGCCCCCATAAAGCATGGTAGCGCCCGCCACTATAGCTGCATTGGTGCCGCTTATAGATTTGCGCATAAAACGGATACGTCCTGTATTGGCCGGGAAAGTGGTGGTAGAAAAACTATAAGTGCCTACCAGAGCATTATTAGCCAATACACAGGTGCCTTCTGAGCCGGTACCAAACACGCCTGCACCTGCATACCAGTAGGCCTGGTAGCTGGCAATAGCAGTGATTTTGCACGAATCGTCAATGCCGGTAGCATGATATGCTTTATCGGATGCCCATTTACCATTGAAATTAATATTCATCTGGTTGTACCATGCTTTGGGTGCTGCACTGTCCAGTTTTATTGCCGAAGTGGCAGGAGTAATGGCGGTGGCCTGGTTAATGCCCCCGATTGTTACATTGGCATTGGTGCCATCGTAGCTTACATTGTTGAAGCCGGTGATAGTAGTGCTGCCATTGGTAAATGCCTGCACTAAAGATGCGCTGCCATCCAGGTTATACAGGTAAGGTATTGCCTGTGTATGCAGGGTATCGTCAAACCATTTAAAAGTAAAAGTACGGCCTGCTTCGTCCAGTATTACTTCATAAGTGATACCATTTACGGTTAGCCTTTTCCAATAGGTAAGGATTTTGTTAATAGAAGCAAAATTACTTTTAGAACGTGCCCAGGCGCCCGCAAATGCAGAATCGTGCTGGGCTTTGGTGGCTTTGATTAACACTGCCGGACTTTTGTTAAAGATGCCCTTGAGATTTATGGTATCTCCCAGTTTATCAGCATCTATGTTGTCGGCAAATGCAAATTCAAAATCCGACCCCCATGCGTAACCACCACCTTCAGAAGCGTATACAGGACCGTTGGCATCGCCTGGATCGCTGGCTTTGGCTACATAACTGTAGTTATCAAACGAAAGGGTGGGACGTTGATATAAACGAATACTATAGGTAGATTGCTGAGGTGTTTTTACAGAGGTAGTGTCCCAGTCGGCCAGTTGAGTGCAGGCAGAGGAATCTGTAAAAAGCACATAATAAGAGAAGGGGGAGATGGAAAGGCCGAACTGGTCTTTTAAGCCGGCAGGCGTAACCTGTAAAACCCAGCCATCTGTGCCACTGAGTAATTTAGCCTTGTATTTTGCCAGTGCAGCAGACAGCCGCTGATCGGTAGGGATACCGTTGATATTGTCATCTTTCGATTTTTTACAACCGGATGCTATCGCCACCGTCAGTAGAAATAGCGTATATATGTTAATGAGTTTCTTCATACGTAACGTTTTAGAGTGAATGATGCTATTGCAGGAATCCTACAAATGCTGCCCTGGTTTTGGTTTGCAGCGCATAGAAATCAATGCCCCAGATAGTTTTAAAGTAATTAACCACTTTAGCTTCTTTGGCTTTTATCGCTAAGTAGCCTACACTGGTTGCAGCACCTGCATCTTTTAACATAGTGGCATAACCACCAGGGCCTTCTGTTAACAGTACTGCTATCATTTCTACAAAGTCTTCATCCGGACCAGCCATAGAGTAAGCGGTAATAAAGCCGAGCTTACGGGCGGCCGCATCAGTGGTGTTAAACCAGGTGGCAGTGTAACCGCCGGTAATGCTTTTGTAATCGGCAGGGTACATTACATTCTGATGAAGAATGTGAGCAAACTCGTGGTGTATGGTATGTACGCCCTGCTTTACAATGGCAGAATCTTTTTTCAGTCTGCTAAAAAAGTTTAGACCGAATAAAGAAATTTTACTGCCACCTTCTGCTTGGCCTAATGTAATGGTTCCGTTGTAATCGTACTGCCAGCTGCCTACCAGCACAAAGTTCTTAGGCGAGTACTTTGCTACAAAGGTTTTGCTACCGGTTTGGTCGGTGTAAGGTTGCCAGCAGATGTTGTTGATAGCAGACAGTTGCGGGATAATTTTGCTGGTGTCTGGCGGTATCAGTGTACGGTCAATGGCTACTTCCCAGGGTTCAAACTTATACTTTACAGATATGTTGTAAGGCACGGTAAGGCTATCGTAAATCCATTTGTCAATAGGATTGTTTACAATATCTACCGGATCGCCACCCAAGCCCGGAGGGGGAGTGGTTAAGTTCAATGGCTTTTCTTTTTTGCACGATACCATGGCTACAGTAGCAAAAAGAACGCTGAGTATGATTGAATTCAATGCTTTCATTTGTAATTGTTTTATCAGTTAACGTGGGTTTAAAGCCAGGCCTGCTTGCTGTACTTCCTGTGGTAGCTGCAATAATCTTCTTTTATCATCCGGTACCAGCACTGTAGTAAAGCCATCATTGGTTTTATGGGTAACAGGAATATTCAGGCGTTTAATATCAAACCAGCGTAAGCCTTCAAACAAGTAAGAAGCACGTTTAAAATACAGGCAGGTGTTCAACATAAGATTGAGCGAATCGGTAACAGGTACAGCTGCACTGCCATCGGCCGGAACTAAGTTGCATTGTGCATTAGCCATATTAGCAGCCGTTAACCGGTTGGTAGTGGCGCTGTAGCTTATTACATTTTTACTGGTCCAGGTTTGTAAATCGTTTAATGCCGGTACCAGCTGGCCCAGCCTGGTTAAAGCTTCTGCCCTGTTAAGCAATACTTCTTCCATGCTTAACAGCGGAATTACATTGTAGTAAGTACCTACAGAAGAGTTAAGTCCATTGGGTATAAAGTTGTCCCAGAACTTAGGCTGATTATATACCTGCGGATCAGAACCATACATCCAGTAACCTACGCTTAAAGGCGAAGAGGTAGAAGTGTTGGCTGGCGTGGGTAGTGTTCCGCTGAATAAGGCATATACAGTAATGCCCAGTCCAAAACGGTAGGCAGGGAATTTGGTGCCCCAGTTGCTTTCGGTTTCCTGCAACAGTAAGTTGGAAGGTTCGGATGCCTGGGTATACAATGCCTGCAACCCGTAATAGCCTAATGTGCTGGCGCTGTAGCCGGGAGGTATTGTAGTGGTGGAAGTGCCGTTCCAGTTACGCAGCATGTTTGCTACGGTAGTGTTTACGGTATTGGCTGTAATGGTAACAGGACCCAGTATGGCTGTAGTATAATCCACCACCTTTGCGTAATCCCGTTTAAACAGATAAAACCGTGCAGCAAAAGCATTGGCCGCTACCTGTGTAAAATGAAACTTAGGAGCATCGCCATATATTTTGTCTTGCAGCAATGGTATGCCAGCCACCAGGTCCCGTTCAATCATATCATAATCTTTCTGGACAGTGCCACGGCTATAATTGACCCATACATTTTTTTCTACTGTAGTAACATAGGGTACACCAGGATCGCCGGAGGCAGTGGAAGGATCGTAGTTTTTAGCAAACAGTAGCGTAAGCATAAAGTGTGCATAAGCCCTGCATACCAGTGCTTCTCCTTTTTGTGCGCGGTAGCTGAGCGAATCGGGTCCATTACAATATTCCAGTGCCTGGTTAGCAGCAGCGATAGCTGTGTAGCAGGCATGGAAATAAAACTCCGGCGAATCGGTAAAAGTAGACTGTACGTCCTGGTACTTATACGGCTGCATGTTCTGCAGGTCGGAAGTGGGACTTTTTTTGTCTTCTGCATTATCCGTCATCGCTTCACAAAAAGTAATATAATTGGCACGCGGATAAGCGGTAGTGAGTAATTGTGTTACCTGTTCGGGGGTGGCAATCACGGTTCTGTTATCCGGTAGTTTATCTAAATACCGGTTACATCCCGTAGTTGCTGCAACCAGTAAACCCATAGTTATATAAAAGGATATTTTTTTCATTGATACATCATTTAACGTTAGAGTCCTACTTTTAAAGAAAATGTTACCTGCTTGTTGATAGGCATAGCCACACCACCTGAATTGAAAAACTCCGGGTCCTGACCGCGGAGGTCTTTATCGGAATAAATCAACCACAGGTTATTGCCTACTGCTGACAGCGACATTGTTTTTAAGCCCATGCGTGTTACCAATCTGGCGGGCAGTGCATACGACAGCGATATTGCTTTCATGCGTATAAAACCTCCGTCTACCACTCTTGCCGAAGAGTAGTTGTAATTATTATAAGGATAAGCACTGGCATTACTGAGGGCTGATGCCGTATACGGATCGGCAATAGAAGGCACGTTGGTAAGCAGGTCGTCGCCTGGTAATGACCATCTTCCTTTAAACTGGTTGCTCATAGCATCTAGGTCGCTGTATTTGGTTTTGAAAGCAGGCGTTAAACGTATTTTATTACCGGCCTGATAGGTAAGCAGCACGTTCAGCGAAAGTTGTTTGTAACGAAAGGTGTTGCTGAAACCGCCTGTTATAGTAGGATCTATAGAGCCTTCGTATTTCAGGTATTGGGTATTCTGGCTTTGTAAATACACGCCGTTGCTTACAGTACCGGAATCGTTAAAGAATAAAGGCGTACCGTTATAAGGATCTAAGCCGGCGTTTTTAATAGAAAACAGGCCGCGGGCCGCATAACCTTCTTTGGCGCCGCCTTCCGGCACTACCAGGTCAAAGATCATAGGGGTGTTTTTGGCGTTGGTAATGCGGGTGGTGTTATATCCGAAAATGAATGTACTGTTCCAGCTAACGGTTTTGCCGGTAAGTATTTTACCGCTGACAGAGAATTCAAAACCGTGCGATTTCATATCGGCGTAATTGGCTGCTTTAAAGGTTTCACCACCAATACCTGCTGTTTTTACCAGGGCTATCAGATCAAAGCTGCGCCTGTTATAAAAATCAAACACAACGCCCAGCCTTTCTTTAAACAATCCAATGTCTGTACCTATATTAAACTCATATTTCTTTTCCCAGGTAAGATCACTGTTTTGCAGGTTTTTGATGGCGATAGCAGTTTGCTGATCGCTGAGGTAATTACGTTTGGTAATTTCAGTGGTAAGAATAGCGGTAGTGTTAGTGGCCTCACCGATGTTGGCGTTAAGACCATAACTACTTTTCAGCATCAGGTGACTGATGGTGATTTTATTCCTGATGAAATCTTCCTGGTCCACATTCCATACGCCTGAAACAGTCCAGGTGGGCAGCCAGCGTGCTTGTGGCGAATTACCCAATCTGTTCGATCCGTCTTCCCGTACGGTACCAGCCACTGTATACCTGTTTTTGAAAGTGTATGTGGCATTGGCAAAGAAGGCAGCAAAGCGGTCGTAGCTATTGCTCATACCATAATACGACTGATTGCCTTCCAGCATCTTTTTCAGAAACTGATACTGGATATAAGGCACGCCACCATTTTGCCATTGGTAACCTACACCTACGTTGTTGCTGGTTTGCCTGTCGGCCGATTTAATTTCCTGTCCTGCCAGCGCTACCAGCTGGTGCTCTTTATTGGCGGTAGACATGTTATAGGTAATCATATTGCGGATAGTATAGTTTAGCAACTGACGTTCTGTTCTGTTGTAAAAACCACCATAAGGCAATACAGAAATAGGATATGCAGTAGGGTTATTAGGGTCTGTATATAAAAAACGGTTGGCCTGTTGAATAATAGAGTTAGGTATGGGTGACACGCCGGCACGATAGGCCTGGGCCTGGTTGGATGATTCCAGTACATTATGCTCTTCAGATGTTTTGGCATAGCGTACGGCGCCTACAAAATCATACTTAAAGTTCTTGCTGATTTTAACACTGAAATCGCCTTGCAGTTTGGCTTCGTACACCCCCAGCTTAATGTTGTTGGTACGTGTTTCATTAATGATATTAAAAGGAGCGTAGTCACGTGTGAAATAATCCAGGTTGCCCTTGTCGTCAAAGGCAGTTAACACCCGGCTGGTATTTAATGCGTAGCTGAACGGGTTAATATCAAAGTTACGGTCGTACGAGCCTTCTACCGGGTTGGCTACCCGGCTTTCTGTACCCGGTGCCGTTTGCTGGCGGGCAGAACCAGAGGCAATAAAGCCGAAGGTTATTCTGTCTGATGCCACATAAGTATTACGTGAGTTAAAGGTGTAACGCTTTACATTATCTGCCAGTGTCCAGCCATTGTCTTTATAAAAGCTGGCCGAGAAATAGCTCTGTGCTTTATCGGTACCGCTGGATACAGTTAAGGTGTGTTCCTGCGTTAACGAATTGCGAAAAAGAATATCAAACCAGTTAGTATTAGCATTGGCATACTTCATCAGAAAGGCTTGTCTTTGTGGCTGATAGTTAATGGCTTTAAAACCTGTGGTGGTATCGTAAGTAGCCATCCATTGTGCCAGCCTGCCAAATACACCGGTGTTGGCTGCATTTTTAAGCTCAGAATAATTCATGCTGCCTTTACGTTCCATTTCTGCATATACCGACATCTGGTCGGCAGAGTTCATGATATCGTAGTTAGCATAAGAGGGTTTCAGCTGCACGCCAAAGTTGCCTGTGTAGGCGATTGCGGGCTTACCTGCCTTACCACGTTTAGTGGTAATTACAATTACCCCATTCATGGCCCTTGCACCATATAAGGCAGCGGCAGCGGCATCTTTCAATATGTCAAAGGTTTCAATATCATTGGCGTTGAGGCCTGCCACTGCCGAACCTAGCATGGTGCTGGGGTCGCCGGTGGATAGCTGATCGTTAGAGATATTTACGATATCTTCCAGTACCACTCCATCCACTACCCATAGTGGTTTGTTATCACCGGTAATAGAAGTAGCGCCTCTTACACGCACTTTGGGCGCGGCTCCAAATGTTCCCGAAACGTTTTGTACAGATACGCCGGCAGCGCGGCCTTCCAGCATACGGCTTACATCTATAACTCCATCTATTTTTACATCTTCTGCTTTAATAGTTACGGCTGCACCGGTAAACTTTTTACGGTCAATTTTCTGAAAACCGGTTACTACTACATCGGTGAGATTGGCCTGATCTTCCAACAGCATTATTTCCAGGTAGGTTTTAGCAGGCGATAGCTTTATTTCCTGCTGCTTAAAGCCTGCCATAGAAAACTCCAGTGTGGCATCACTCTCTATTTCTGTAAGCACAAATTCGCCTTTTTCATTAGTAACGAGGGTGCGTTTGGTGCCTTTTACCACGATAGTAACGCCCTGTATAGGTGATTGCTTATCATTGGTTACCCGCCCTTTCACTGTTATGGGAGGCGCTACTGTGGTGCCTGCCTCCGGCTTTAAAAAAGAAGCGGCCCGGGTAATAACTACCACGTTGCTTTTAATAGTATAGGTAAGGCCCTGCGTTGCAAGACAGGTTTGCAACACTTCTGTTACCTCGGCATTTTTTACATTCACAGAAATGTTTTTTGTGCTTTCTGCAATAGCATTGTCAAATACAAACGCCAGTCCTGTTTGCGCTTTTACCTTTTCTACAAATTGCTTCAATGTCAGGGCATTGCCCGAAATGGTTACTTTTTGTGAAAAGGTTTCAGCATGTACCTGCAGGCAGGCTACAAAAAGAAGAATGGCTGTTAACCTCATAATGTTAAGCAGTTTAGTAAGCAACGGTTTGGGCAAACCATTGCCTGGTACGCGTAAAATCATACTTTTGTTTAGTTTTTTGTTTTGCGACTTAGTTTCGATACCTGACCAGCAAGACATAAACGCAGACAATCAGCGGATTTCGACGGCCATCGAAATCCGTTTTGCCTTTGTTAGTCATTGGCACTTCTCATGTTGTTTACATACTTAGTTTAGTTTTGGTGTTGCGGAATTATAGTTAAGCAGTTTTGATTATGAATGATTCTTTCCCGGCTGTACTGTAATCGTATTCCCTTCCATAGTAAGCTGTATATTGCTAATGAGTACCAACGCTTCCAGTACTTCTTTTACACTGTTTTTGCGGGGGAACACACCATATAATTTATTGTTGGGTAAGTTGCCTTTGTATACTACTTCTACATTGTACCAACGGGCTACCTGCCGCATTACACCCTTAATATCCAGCCCGTCAAACCTGAATTCCCCGCTTTTCCATGCCAGTACCGCATCCAGGTCGGCTGTAGACACTGCAAAGTGATGCTTTCCGTTTTGCAGCACTGCCTGTTGCCCCGGTTTGATAATAACAGCATCTGCGGCGCTTACTTTTACCGAACCGTTTACCAGGGTGGTTACTACTTTTTGTTCATCTTTATAGGCCATCATATTAAAGGCAGTTCCTAACACGTCTACATGTACCTCGTTTGCATTTACAGAAAAAGGAGCAGTAGGATTGTTTTTGATTTCAAAATAGGCTTCGCCGGATAAGGTTACCTGGCGGCGGTTGTTTGTAAAGGCCGACTGATAACGCAAAGAAGATTGGGCATTCAACCATACACCTGAACCATCGGGCAGCACTACATGGTATTGTTTGCCACGGGGAACTGTTATCTGGTGGAAATGAGCAGCAGAGGTGCTTTTGCTATCAGGTGAATAGGTTAAGCTGCCATGATGAACAGATATCATTTCGCCAGTAGCTTCGTCCCGAATCAGCCCTTCCATCATACTGTCCAGTACTACAATTTGTCCATAAGATAAGGTGAGTTCTATTTTAGAGCCGGTAGATAGGGGAGTACTATGTGCTACCGGTTTTGCAGGTATTATTTCCTTATTATTATTACGCAACAATAACCAGGCGCTTGCAGCCATTACAGCTATCATAGCTGCCGCTGCTGAATAACGCCGGATGCGTTTATATATAGAAATGGTTGTAACAGCAGGCGCTTCCAGGCTATTACGTTGCAGTAGTATTTTCTGATACAAATGGTCCCAGTCAACACCAAAGGCTTCCGGCGTAGCGGCAGCTTCATCCAGTAACAGTCTGATATGATCCAGTACAAGCTCGTGATTATCAGTATTGTTGAGCCAGTCCAGCAATTCTTTTTCTTCTGCTATGGAAGCGGTTTGGGAAGAAAAAGCTTTGAGCAGGAAGGTAATTCTCTCAGAATTTGCCATGCAGATAGTTAGTTATATCAAGGCAGAGAAGAAAATAGTGGAAATGTACTAGTGAAAACCCCGGTTTTTTTTAACTTTTTTGGCGACACAGTAAAAAGATCAATAAAGGCATGGCTCTTTCCAGGTAGGAGCGGAGAAATTTAACTGCTTCCTGTAAATGGTTTTTTACGGTATTAGGCGAAATCTGCAACCTGGCTGCTACCTCTTCCCGACTCAGTTTTTCCTGTCTGATGAGTTTGTATACCAGTTTTTGCTGTGGGGGTAATTGTTCTATGGCACGTAAAAGCAGGTGTTCGTTCTCTTTGTTTTGCAACAGCACTTCCAGGGGGCTTTCCAAGTCTGTAGCCTGCTCGGTCAGTGCCTGTTCTATTTTCTTTTCCTGGGCCAGTTTCTTAAAATGCGCGTATACGCTATTATATACAATAGTAAAAAGATAGGTAGCAGGCTTTTCTATAGCGGGTAATTGGTCACGCTTCACCCAAAGTGTTACAAATACTTCCTGTACAATTTCCTCGGCTACGTATTCCGAGCGGGTCATTTTTAAAGCAACAGCATAAAAACGGCTTTTATAGCTATCGAATAACATGCGGAAAGCAGTTTCATCGCCACTGGCCAGCCGTGTAAATAATTGTTTCTGTTCGTATAATGAAGGGTCCTGCAAACGATAGCTTTGTATTATAAATTTAAGTACTATTTAGTGTTACTCACCTTCCTTTTAGGTAAAAGTACCGGTTTTATAAGCTATCATTTAGTGTTAAGCCACCTCGCCCACTAAAAACACACTACCGCAAACTATTATTAAATCTTTTTCGTGTGCTTTTTGCTTCGCCTGGGCCAATGCAGTGTTTACATCAGGATACGTGTGCCCTTGTAAACCATGTATGGCAGCTTTGGCTGCCAGTTCGTTTTCAGGTAAGGCACGTTCTATCTGTGCGCGGGTGAAATAGTAATGGGCGGTAGTAGGTAGCAAGGCCAGCACTTTTTCAATATCCTTATCTTTTACCATGCCCATAACAATATGTAGTTCGTTATAGGTGGTTAATTCCAGTTGCTGCACCAGTTGCTGAATGCCATCTTCGTTGTGGCATACATCCAGTATTACAGTAGGGTGTTGTTGTATCAGTTCCCAGCGGCCATGCAGGCCTGTTTGTTTTTTTACATGCTGTAAGCCATGCGCCAGCTGCTCTTCGCTGATATTCCAGTTTTTTCTTCGCAATTCTTCCACGGCAGTGATTACACTCAGCACGTTTTTTCTTTGATACAAACCGGGAAGGTCCAGCGCGTAGGTTTTACGTTCGCCGGAATGTACATGTTCTATGGTAACCTGTAAATGATGGTGCTGGTATTGCCAGTCGGTAACAGTGTGCAGTTGTTGTGCCCACAGTATAGGGGCTTTTATAGCAGCAGCTGTTTGCTCAAATACGGGCGTGGTTTCTGTATGTGTTTCGCCAATCACTACGGATACCCCTTGTTTAATAATACCCGCTTTTTCACCGGCAATTAAAGGAAGGGTATCGCCCAACATATTCATGTGATCGTAACCAATGTTGGTAATAATGCTGAGGGTAGGGGTGATAATGTTGGTGCTATCCAAACGCCCCCCCAGGCCGGTTTCAATAATGGCTATGTCCACCTTTTGCTGTGCAAACCAGTCGAAAGCCATGGCCACGGTTATTTCAAAGAAAGAAGGTTCTAAGGCTTCTATCTGAGGTTGTATCTTTTGGGTAAAGTCAATGACAAACTGCTCGGTGCACAGTTCGCCGTTTACTTTAATGCGCTCCCGGAAATCTTTCAGATGGGGCGAGGTGTATAAGCCGGTTTTGTAGCCAGCACTTTGCAGCACTGATGCCAGCATATGACTTACAGAGCCCTTTCCGTTAGTGCCTGCTATATGAATGGAAATGAAATGCTGCTGCGGATTATCCAGCGCATCACATAAGGCTATAGTATTAGTAAGGTCTTTTTTAAATGCGGCTGCTCCTATTCTGCTAAACATGGGCAGTTTATGGAACAGGTAATCGAGTGTTTCCTGGTAGTTCACTTAACCTTTCAATTTAAAATCAAATACAATAGTGCCTGTCTGATCTTCTGTGCCTGTGTTGAATTTAAGCTGTTTAGCCTTGTTGATGGCAATAGCTTTAATACCGCTGTTGGTGGTGGTAGTGCCTTTAGGGTTAATGCTGGCTGCTATTACAGCGCCGGCTGCATTAACGGTAATGTCTACAGCTACTTTAGCGTTTTCGTTAAAATCATCTTCGTAAGTAGGAAAGCGTACGGCTTTTCTGCCAGATAAACCACTTCTTACTGTAAAGCCACTTTTACCGCTGCCACCATTGCCGCTATAGCTATCGGAGTTAGGGGTACCATTGGCTTTGCCCTGATCGCCATGACCACCGGCTATGCCCTGGTTAGTAACGCCATTATAGCTGTCTGCTCCGTTACCGCCTGTGCCGCCTGGCTTACCGCCACCATATAGGGCTTTTGCCACAGGTGGTTTAGGGGTAGGAGGTACGGTTGGTTTAGGAGTAGTTCTTTTAGGCGTTTTTACGGTTTGGGTTTGTGTTGGCTTCGGCTTTACACTCGTTTTCTCCGGAGAGTTAACAGGTGTTGCATCTGCATCATTATTATCCTCGGCTACTTTGGTATCAGTTACTGCTTCGGCAGGTGCTGCTGTTTGTGGCGGAGGAGGAGTAGCTTCCGGAACTGCTTCCTCGGCAGGATCGCCGGGTACGGCAGGCGGAATATCTCCCAAACCTTCATCGCTGTTGCCCAGGTTCACTTCAATGCCCTGATCTACCTGGGGTGGTTGCACCTGTGGCAACGTCCAGCTTACCAGGAATAACAATAAAGCCAATAAAGCGCTTACACCCAGTGTAATGCCTAATGCTTTCATGTTCTTTTGCGATTCGAAGTTTGCATCCATACAACGACAATATTAATAATAACAAATATAGTGTTTATTGCACTATCCTGTTCCGGCGCATTATTGTTGATAACGAGCAATTTAACGTATCCTTTATGGCTGGTAACCGGCTAGTGGTTTAACAGATTATATACATCCCATCCAAAGCGGATAATAGTGCCGGTAACCACCAGCAAAAAGAAGATACGTATAAACCGGTTTCCTTTTAACAGGGCCAGCCTTGTGCCAAAGAAAGAACCTGCAAGGTTGCATATGGCCATGGGAATAGCATATTGATACAGTATGTGGCCGGTACTGCTGAAATATAAAATAGAAGCGAGGTTGGTGGCCAGGTTCACCATTTTGGCATGAGCGCTGGCATGGAGGAAATCCTGTCCTATTACACTAATGAAAATCAGTATCAGGAAGCTGCCTGTACCGGGCCCGATAAATCCATCATAAAAGCCTATTACCAGTCCAAACAAAGCGCCATAGGCAATGGCATTGGCGGGCATCTTTTCGTTATGCTCCTGCAAACCAAACTTTTTGTTGCTATAGGTGTAAATGCCCACTATTACCAGTAGCACCAGCATCACTGGTTTTAACACCTGGTTGCTTAACAGGCTGGCCATTTTAGAACCGCCTAATGCTGCCACAAAGGCCACACTGGCTACAGCAGCCAGTAAACGGGTATTCAATTGCACCCTGCGCGAATATTGCCAGGCTGCTAAACTGGTGCCTGCAAAAGAGGGTATTTTGGTAGTGCCCAGCAACGTGGCTACGGGGTATTGGGGCAGAATAATCAGGGTGGCAGGTGTTTGCACCAGGCCGCCACCGCCTACAATGGCATCAATAAAGCCTGCTATAAAAGCAGCAGTACAAAGCAACAGAAGGGTTGACACAATAGGTTCCATATCTATTGAAAAAGCCACCGGTAAAAATACAGATGTGTTTTACCGGTGGCTTTGATTTATTACTATAAACAAAAATTAGTGTGCAAAATCCAGTTCGTAATCGCCTTTGATACGCTCGATAGGAGGATTAAAGTAACCAAACCTTACTTTCGGAAACTCCTCATGAATCAGGTCCATCATTTGTTTCACGCCCATACATTCACCGGTATCTACCACGTTAATCTGGCCCAGGTACCAATCAGGATCGATGTTAAAATTACGCCACTGTATCATGGTTAAATCCGTGTCTATGATCAGCTTGCGTAATGCTTCATATTCTTCAATACTATCCGTCATACCAGGAAACACAAAGTAGTTGATGCTGGCCCAGCCACCATAGCTGCGTACCACTTTCAGGCTTTCTACAATATCTTCAAACTGGTAGTTGTTAGGGCGGTAGTACGGTGTGTAAATATGTTTACGGGCCGAGTTGGTACTTACACGAATACTGTTTAAGCCTACTTCGCACAGTGCTTTTACTGCCTGCGGGTTACTGCCGTTGGTATTAATGTTAATGCTGCCCTTGCTGGTATGCTTGCGCATTTCAATAATAGACTCGCGAATGGTTTGCCACATCAATAATGGTTCGCCTTCGCAACCTTGTCCAAAACTTACAATCGGGAAAGGAGCAGTTTCCAGGTGTGGTACGGTAAACTCTACAATTTCTTCGGGACTAGGCTTGAAAGTAAGCCTGTCCTGCGTAGATACAATAGATTCCTCTTCCGGCTGGAACGAAATACAACCAATACAGTTGGCATTACAGGCCGGTGAAGCAGGTACCGGACACTCCCAGCGTCCCAGCGCAAAGTTGCGGGCGGCAGGACAATGGTAGGTTTGGCAGCAGGTTTCCATCAGGTGCTTGATCAACCGGTTGTGCGGATAGGCTTCCAGCAGGCTTTTAGTACCTTCCTGTATCAGGCCATCATCGTAACCGGCGCATTCCTGGCGGATATCGCGCTCAATTCTTACTGCGGTAACGTAAAATTTATCATCGTGCCATCCGGAAGCGGTATAGCAGAATAAAGGTAAAGTAGGTGCATCGGGCATGGTTTCGTAAGCCGACATATACAATCCGGTGTGCGCAGGTGGAATAAACGCAGCCACAGCCCATCCTTTTTCGCAAAGACGCATTTCCCCGGTTTTTACATCAATACCCACGCCCCGGCGGCCAGGCAACTCGTATAAATTACCTCCCTCGGGCAATTCAATCCACTCTTCAGCAGGTATAGGATACACATCCCAACCGCTGCGGCCAGTGGCATACAAGCTGGTATCTTCAAAAATATTACCCAATCCGTCGGAGTACAAAATGTACGGAGATTCAGTCATCATCTGCAATTGAAACGGCAAAGGTCGTAAAATAATACGCAAAAAGGGCAAAAAACTGATTCTGGCTCCGTTAAAAGCCCTGAAAGGCTTGCCTGATGGGATGGAATGCCTTTATTGCCATGTCTGGCTTTTTGAAGGAATGGAAATAGATTTGCGCGATGGGAATGTACTTAAATGGCTGATAGTGACTATGAAGGAAGTAACAAAGAAATGGATACAGGCGGGGAAAGTATTAGGGGAAGACGCCGATGCAAAGGTAAATTGCCCTGATTGTGAGAAAGGTATTTTGACGGTAACGGATGTTGTTATCGGGTTTGCAGGTAAGACGGACAGGATATTATGTTGCCCTTGTTGCTCAAAGGAGAATGTAATTACTATGGGGCAGGCATAATAGATCAGTATTGTTAATACAGTTAATAAGGATATAATGATTGAATATAACACCGGTCGTTGCGGTGGAGCTCCTGTGTTACAGGGTCGAAGATTGACGATATATGACATTGTAACGAAAATAGAGGTGGAGGGAAACCTGGAAGTGGCAGTGTGTGATTATGAAATAACCATGGAGGAAGCAAGAGAGTCCGTGCATTATTGTGTCAACAGAATTTGTGAGCAAGAGCCGGAGTTAATGAACTTTTGCCATGGATGTGTTTTACGTACGCAGGCAGATGGTGAGGAGTTTTGTGCAGAGGATTATGAAGAGGTGACTGTAACAGGCGGCGCTTATTGGAAGTCGAAAAAGGATGACAGTGTTTTTATGGGAACATGGAGTGAGCTGGAAGTAAAAATCAAGGGAGAAGAAACCTGGCTGATAGCTGGCAGAATGATGATGCAGTATATAGAGCTGCATCCCTGAAACAGTGATAATGCCGGATAGATAAATATAGCTGTAGTGTAATAACATAAAGATAATACAGGCAGCAGGGGGAAGCGGCTTTTAACCAATAGTTTTGGGGCGTGTAATACTGTTTTCAGTATTGCAAATGATGATGGTTAGTAATACAGTAGATTTAGTTTCCCCATTTTTATGAATACCAGATCCTTACACCCTGAAGATGAAAACCGGCTATGGAGCAGGTTTTGTAAAGGGGAGCGGGATGCCTTCGACACGCTTTACGCCACCTACTTTCCGGTGCTGTTTCAATATTGTATCCGGTTTACTTCTGACAGAAGTCTGATTAAAGATGTGCTGCAGGATTTCTTTATTACCCTCTTTTTAAAACCTCCGAAGTCTTCTGCGGTAAAGCAGGTAAAAAGTTATTTATTAGTGTCTGTTCGCAGGCAGTTGTTAAAAGCGTTGCAAAAAGAAGCTGCTGGTTTTCAAACACTGGATGATGAAGCAGGCTACGATTTTGAACTGGAGCTGGCAGCCGATAACAGCTTTATTGAAAAACAGGAAGCCGGCGGGGTAACACAGGCCTTACAGCAAATGATCCGCCAGCTTACCCCACGCCAGCGCGAAGCTGTTTACCTCTACTTTTTTGAAAACATCGGCTACGAGCAAATTGCCGATATGCTGGACATGAAAGAAATAAAATACGCCCGTACATTGATTTACCGCGCGCTGGAAGATATGCGTGACCTGCTTGCTCAAAACCAGGTAATGACGGACATTTTGCGTAATGCCGCCTTTGCAAAACAGCCCTGAAAAAATATTTTTAAAAAAATGTGAAAACCGTGAGGGTTTTTCTTCCCTCTGTTTCCTCTTATTAATAGCGCACAAATAGTAATGGATTACAGTAAACATACCGCCACCGACCTGATGATGACAGATTCTTTCCGTGCCTGGGTAAACCAGTCAGATAAAGAATCCTGTGCATTTTGGGACACGCTGTTGCAACAGCAGCCACAATTGCTGCCTGTAGCAAAGGAGGCCAGTTTTGTACTGTTGCAGTTACAGCATATAAAAACAGTGGATAGTGCACCGGAAATGGAAACAGTGAAAGCAAATATTGATCTGTTACTGGATAGCCGAAGCAGGGTAATGCGCCGAACAGGTAGAGTGCGATTATTGCGGATGACAGCGGCGGCGGCTATACTGGTATTAATGGCTGGGTTTGCATTGTTCTATTATACGCAGGAAGAAACCATTACCGCCGGCTTTGCACGTACCAGTGAAGTGGTGTTACCGGACGGGTCGAAAGTGATATTAAATGCCAACTCTGCGGTATCTTTTAAAAAGCACTGGTTAGGGTGGAAGCATCGGGAAGTGTGGTTACAAGGGGAAGCTTTTTTTAAAGTAACCAGCAAACCACAAGGCTATCATCCCAAGTTTGTAGTGCACGCCAGTGCGTTGGATGTGGCGGTAGTGGGTACACAGTTTAACGTATACAACCGCCGCAATAACGTAAATGTGGTGCTGAAAGAAGGAAAGGTAATAGCAAGCGGAACAGGCGCAGCAGCCAATGCAGGCCAGCTGAAAATGCACCCGGGACAAATGGTTGCTTTACAAAACAATAGCATGCAGTTAACAGAGGTGGATGCAGCCGCTTATATCTCGTGGATGAGCAACCGGCTGGTGTTTGCCAATATGCCTTTGCATAAAGTAGCACAGGTGCTGGAAGATAACTACGGTTACACCGTAATATGGAAGAATAAAAGCATGATGGATAGCACCTTCACAGGTTCATGCCCATCAGACAACATACAAATATTGACTGCTGCCATCAGCGCAGTGTATAACAGAAAAGTATCTATAACAGGTAACTCAGTCACATTTGAATAGAGCGCTCACTATACAATAAAAGCAACAACATTTTTATGGACATCCGATTTAACAGGTATTTATTCCTGGCTGCCTTTTTATTGCCTCAACTGAAGGCGATAACAGCCGATGCCCGCGCCCCTAAACATTTTGCCCCTCCATCGCAAAAGATGGTAGCATTGGCCGAGGCCTTGCATCAGATACAGGGAACTTTTCATGTAAATTTTAACTACAGCAGTGCTACCATAGCCAACAAGTTTGTGCCTGCTGAAAAAATACCGGTAAAAGGTGGCTTTACCGAAGACAAGCTGAGTGCTTTGCTGCAGCCGTTAGGCCTTGTGGCAGAAAAGCTGGATGCTACCGATTATGCTATCAAACCGGCAGTAACTACACAAAAACAAAGCTATACGTTTAACGTAGCGGCCAGCCGTGCCAGTCATGTGGTAAAAGGAGTTGTTACCAACGATAAAGAAGAATTGCTGGCAGGTGTGGCTGTTACAGCGCGTCCGGGTGGTAAAACTGTGCTTACCAACGCAACCGGGGCATTTAGTATAGAAGTGGAAGGGGATGATGTGGTGCTGGTATTCAGTTCGGCCGGATATCTTACCCAGGAACTGAAAGCAGGTAATAATGCTACTTTGAATGTGCAGCTGCAAGCAGATATTAAAAACCTGGACAATGTGGTAGTAACTGCACTGGGTATCAAGCGTCAGGAAAAAGCATTGGGTTATTCTATTGCAACGATAGATGGCTCTAAAGTGAACACGGTAAAAGAAGTGAATGTTGTAAATGCGTTAAGTGGTAAAGTGGCGGGCGTGGATATCAGGGCAGTTAGTTCTGATCCGGGATCCTCTGTATTAATTACCATACGTGGCTCTTCTTCCATCTCCAGTGGCAGTCAGCCGCTATTTGTAGTAGATGGTGTGCCTATTTCTTCCGGTAACAGAACACCTGCTACTCCGGTAGGTCAGGTAACCGTAGATTATGGTAGCCCTATATCGGATATTAACCCCGATGATATTGCTTCTATCAGCGTATTAAAAGGCGCCAGTGCGGCGGCTTTATATGGTAGCAGGGCCGGTAATGGCGTAGTGCTTATTACTACTAAAAGCGGTAGCGGAAAAAGCAAAAAAGGACTGAATGTGCAGGCCAATTTTAATGCGATGTACGATAAGGCCTGGCAGTTTCCGGAGTTTCAGAATGAGTTTGGCGCCGGCGACGTAACGTCGTCTACTGATCCTACCAATACATTGTCTACAGCTTCGTGGGGCCCGCGCTTAGATCAGGGTACCAAATATGTACAATGGAACAGTCCTACCGATGTAAACGGTAACCTGGTGCCTACTGATTGGGTCTCTTATCCTAACCGTGTCAAAGATTTCTTTGAAACCGGCAGCACGTATACTACCAATGTGGCTGTTTCGGGTAACAACTTCCGTTTGTCTTATACCAACCTGCAAAACAAGGGTATTTCTCCCAATACCGATTTGCAGCGTAATACTGTTAACCTGGCGGCAGGTTACGAGTTAAGCCCTAAAATAAAAGTAACTACCAATGTGGCGTATGCCAACAATCACAGTAAAAACCGTCCTACTTTTAACAGAGGCAGTGCCAGCTATATTATATACACCATGCCAGGCAATATCAACCCGGCGTTGTTGAAAAACTACTGGCAGAAAGACAAAGAAGGACTGGCGCAGTTTTCGCAGGACCAGGGTAGTACTGATAACCCTTATTTTGTGGCTTATGAGCTTACTAATGGCTATAACCGCAATAGGCTTACAGGTAACATCCAGTTAAATATAGACCTGTTGAAAAACCTGAGCCTGATGGTGCGTTCGGGTGTTGATTTCTACTCCGAAACAGACGAAAGCAAAAGAGCATTCAGTGCAGTGCAAAACCCCAATGGTGGTTATTCCATAGGCAGCCTGTTTCAGATGGAGCGTAACACAGACTTCCTGTTAACATATAAGAAGAACCTGAAAAAAGACTGGTCTTTCTTTGTATCAGCTGGTGGCAACCGTATGGACGCTAATAACAATAGCCAGTCGCAAGCTGCCGGAACATTGGTAATGCCAGGCGTATATAATATTGCCAATGCAGCTGCAGGTGTCGTTACCAACAATTCTTCCCGGTCAACCAGGCGTATTAATAGCATATATGGTATGGGCGAATTGTCGTACAGTAACTATGCTTTCCTGAACCTTACTGCCCGTAATGACTGGTCCAGTACTTTGCCTTCTAACCACAATTCCTATTTCTATCCTTCTGCATCCTTAAGCTTTATTGTCTCAGATATGTTGCATTTGAACAGCAAGACAGTGTCTTTTGCTAAAGTGCGGATGAACTGGTCAAAAGTAGGTAAGGATACAGATCCTTATAATCTGTATAACAACTTTACTTTTGCTTCGCCTGATTGGGGAAGTGTGAAGATGGCTACTTTTAGCGCCACTTTAAAGAACAATAACCTGAAACCCGAAATAGCTACTTCTTACGAAGCGGGCACCGATTTGAAGTTTTTTAACAATCGCCTGGGTATTGAAGCTACTTACTACAGCACTTCCAGCCGTAACCAGATTGTACCAATTCCTACTTCTATGAGCTCGGGTTACAGTACTAAAATTATCAATACGGGAGAAATACGTAACAGTGGCTGGGAAATAGGTGTAAATGGTACGCCTGTAACCGGTGCTTTTACCTGGAACATCAGCGCCAACTTTACACGCAACCGCAATAAGGTAGTGAGTTTATCAAAAGACCTTTCCAGCTATTCCATGGGTAGTGCCGAAGGGGTACAGTACCAGATAATGGAAGGTACACAAATGGGTGATATGTATGGCAATACCTGGAAAACGGTACCTGATGGTCCACATAAAGGCGAAGAGCTGTTAGATAATACCGGCCATTCGCAAGCAGCTACCGGCCTGGTAAAAATAGGCAACTACAACCCGGACTTCATGGCGGGCTTTACCAACGCCTTTACTTATAAGCAGTTTTCTTTAAACACCCTGCTGGACTGGCGCCAGGGCGGTCAGTTCTTTTCTTACGTGTTCATGAACCTTTTAAGTGATGGACGTACTGTAAATACCTTATATGGCAGAGATGCAGCGCATGGTGGTGTGAGCTGGAACGATAACGGCGTTGAACGTAATGATGGAATGATAGAGAATGGATATATATCAGATGGTAATGGTGGTTATGTAAAGAATACCAATGTTACTGATCCGGAAAGCTACTATGGCGATTACTATTGGAAAATGCACCAGCGTAACACGTTCAGCGCTACTTATGTAAAACTGCGTGAAGCAAGCCTTACCTATACATTTACTAAAAAGCAACTGAGCCGTTTACCATTTACCAACCTGTCGGTAGCATTGATTGGCCGCAACCTGTTCAGCTACACAGCAGCAGGCAAAGGTTACGATCCGGAAACTGCTATGACTATTAAAAGTGGCAGTATAGTGCCTGGCACTGCCAGCTGGTCGTTGCCCTATACCCGTTCTTATGGCGTAAAACTGAGTGTAAACTTTTAATCACCACCTGCACATTATTATGAAACCGATATTCAAGTATATTCCTGTGGCAATGATGGCGCTGTTATCCGGTGCCTGCACCAAGGATTTCACGGCCATTAATACCGATCCTAATACCTCCGGTACCATCAGCTCGCAGTACCTGTTGTCAACCGTACTGGTAAGAACGGCTTATCAATACCAGAAAGATAATTTTACGGGTAAGCCGGCAGAAGCTGCACGTTATATTACCAAGATTAAGAATGAAAACGATGATTTATTTAGTTGGTCGGCAGTAAGCTGGGATGGCTATTACCAATATCTTTCTTATAACCATGAGTTATATAATCTGGCCAAAAGTGCAGGTCAGAAACAGTATATGGCGGTGTCGCAGGTAATGAGGGTATTTAACTTTTCTTATATTACCGATTGCTATGGCGATTGTCCTTATAGCCAGGCGCTGCTTTCTAAAGACAGCAGTGTAGCGCATCCAAAGTATGACAAGCAGGAAGATATTTATCCCAACCTGTTAAATATGCTGGCTGCTACTAATGACGATCTGGCTGCTGTAACGCAGGAGTTAAGCAGTAGCTACGATGTGTTGTACAAAGGCGATCTGAAGAAGTGGCGTAAATTTAACAATGCCTTGCGGTTACGGTTGTTAATGCGTATCTCCTCTAAAGATGCTTCTGCCTATACTGCTATGCAAACAATGTTGAGCAACCCGGACAAATATCCTTTGTTCGAGAGCAACGACGACAATGCGGAGATACCCTTTTTAGGAAAAACTGCGGGCGACAGCTGGCAGGGAGGTAATTTAAACTATACCAGCACGGAGATAGATAAGTATAGGCCCAGTAAAGAACTGGTAGATCAGTTGCTGGCTTTAAACGACCCACGTTTGCCTATATGGGCTGCGCAGGTAACAAGCACTACTGATTATACCGTAGACCCCAATGTATATGTAGGCGTGCCTAACGCTATCTCTTCTCCCTATGGCTATAATGGAGGTGATGCGCATATTTCCAAGTTGGCCGGTATCCTTTACAGCAATGCCAACAGCCTGTTGCCTGCTTCGCTGATGACTTATGCCGAACAATGTTTTATACTGGCAGAAGCCATGCAGAAAGGAAAAGTGACCATGAGAGGTGAAACGGCGGCATCTATGTATTACAAAGGCATTAAAGCATCACTTTCTTTTTATGGTATTTCTACGCAGGCGCAGAACGATTATGTAGGTCAGGAAGCAGTAAGTTATAATGGTACGTTGGAACAGGTGATAACACAAAAATGGCTGTCCCTGTTTTTGAAAAGCTCTGAAGGTTGGTTTGATAACCGCCGTACGGGTTTGCCGGTATTAAAACCAGGTCCATTGGCGGCTATTACTTCAATTCCTTCACGCTATCTCTATCCGTTAACCGAGCAATCTGTAAACCTGGATCAATATAAGGCGGGTGTAGCGCAGCAGGGTGAAGACCTGATCACAACCAAAATGTGGTACCTCAAATAATACATATGCAACGATTTTTTATGTACCTGCTCGCCTGCATTCCCCCGGCAGGCGCTGCAGGTCAAACATATCAATTGCCCGTAAGCAGGCATACACCGGTAGTGATCGCCCATAGGGGCGATCACACTGTATTTCCGGACAACTCATTAACAGCCTTTCAAAAAGCCATTGAGCTTGGAGTAGATTATGTGGAAGTAGATGTGCGCACTACTAAAGACGATAGTCTGATAGCGGTGCATAATTCGGTGCTCACGCTTGCTGATGGCAGTAGAAAAGAGGTGCGGGAAATGACCTATGCCGAAGTACAAATGCAGGCCCCGCATATCCCCACGTTCCGGCAGGTGTTAAGCCTGTGTCGCAACAAAGTGAATATTTACCTTGATTTTAAAGATGCGGACGTGCTTACAACCTGGCAACTGGTTCAATGGGCTGGTATGCAAAAGCAAATGGTAGTGTATGTTAATACGATGTCACAATACTATCAATGGCATACAGCAGTTCCTGTTATGCCATTGATGGGCAGTGTTCCGGATAGCATTACTACGGCAGATGCATTGCGTGTTTTTTTACAACAGCATGCACTGGCGGCGGTGGACGGCTCTGTGGGCGGGTATAGCAAGCCTATGTTGCAATTGCTGGCAAAGCAAAAAGTGGAGGTGTGGTTAGATGTGCAGCAAAAGAGGGAAACGCCTGACAGTTGGAATAAGGCACTGCAGGAGGCCCCCGGTGGTTTACAAACCGATCATCCTGCTGCCTTATTGCGTTACCTGCAACAACAACAGCCACATGCATTGAAAACAAGGGTGGATAGCATTCTTTGGAATTTTAATCATCATCCCGAACAAATGCTGGTGGTGGCGCACAGGGCTGACCATAACAATTATCCCGAAAATTCTTTACCGGCTATTCAGAAAGCTATTGATGCAGGTATTGACATTGTTGAGCTGGATGTGCGGGAAACCAAAGACAAGGTGCTGGTGGTAATGCATGATAAAGATATTCAACGTACTACCAATGGCAAAGGCCTGGTAAGTGATGTTACTTATGCCGAGTTGCAGCGTTTTCATCTGTTACATGATGGAAAGGTAACCAATGCGGTAATACCTAGGGTAGAAGAAGCCTTGCGGTTAACGAAAGGGAAGATAATGGTAGACCTGGATTTTAAAGCAGGCACTGCCAGCGCGCGGGAAGCAACTTTTGCACTGGTGAAAAAACTGCATATGCAGCAGGAGGTATTATTCTTTGCCTATGACGAAGAAGATGCAGTGGCCGCAAGGCAGCTGGACTTTGAAGTGCCGGTGATGCTACGTGTGCATAATCCTGCCGAAGTACATAAAGCCTTGCAGGTAGGAGGTTACCCGGTATTGCATATAGATGATTCTTTTTATTCCGATACACTTATCCAACAGGTAAGGCTGGCGGGTTTGCGTGTATGGTCTAATGCATTGGGCGATTACGACGATAAAGAAGAAGTGCAGCCGGGCACAGGCTTTACCGAATTGTTTACTACACAGCCATTGCTGAATGTGGTGCAAACCAACTATCCGGAGCAACTGCTTGCTTTTTTGCGTAAGAAAGGATGGCATAAATAACTGTTAAACAGAAAGAGTGATGAACAAACAAGTAGCATGGCTGGCAGCGGTATTGCTGGCTTTGAATGTACAGGCTTATGCGCAGCAGGAAGATAATCCGGATGCGGTGCCTGCAGTAGTGAGAGGTCCTTATTTACAGGTAGCTACTGCCAATAGCATTACTATACGGTGGCGTACAGATGTAGCTACGCGCAGCAGGGTGCAATACGGTGTGCAGGAAGGCAAAACAAAGTGGGCGAAGGACGACAGTGTTTTAACGGCTGAGCATGTGGTAACTATTAACGGCCTGCAGCCACATACCCGGTATTACTATACCATTGGCGATTTTAAAAGAACCATGCAGGGCGATGCGGCCAACTATTTTTGCACATTGCCCGAAACCGGTAAAGAAGGAATATATCGTATTGGCGCTTTTGGCGATTGTGGCAACAACTCGGTAAATCAACGTAAGGTAAAGCAGTCGGTATTAAACTACCTGGGCAATAACTATATGGATGCCTGGATATTGCTGGGGGATAATGCTTATGGAAGCGGTACGGATGCGGAGTTTCAGGCAAAGTTTTTCAATATTTATAAAGATGACCTTTTAAAGAAATATCCTTTGTTTCCCTGTCCGGGCAACCATGATTATAACGATAAGGACTTTCCTGGTGCGGTGGAAACCGCTATCCGCACCCATCAAACCGCCTATTATAACAACTTTTCTATGCCTTTGCAGGGCGAAAGCGGGGGAGTTCCTTCTCATACACAGGCGTTCTATTCTTTTGACATTGGCAATGTGCATTTTTTGTCGCTGGATTCGGAAGGGCTGGAAGATGGTGAATCGCATATCTATGATACCCTGGGTGCTCAGGCACAGTGGGTAAAGCGAGATCTGGCTGCCAACAGGCATAAGCAATGGGTAGTAGCCTACTGGCATCATCCGCCTTATACTATGGGCTCGCATAACTCTGATAAAGCAGAAGAGTTGATATTAATCCGGAAAAACTTCCTGGCCATACTGGAACGTTATGGTGTTGACCTGGTATTATGTGGCCACAGTCACGATTACGAACGCTCCCGTTTACTAAAAGGGCATTACGGTATGTCTGCTACCTTTCGTGCAGCAGAGCATAATGTAAGCGGCTCTACCGGCTTGTACGATGGTAGTCGCAATTCCTGTCCTTATGTAAAAGATACTGCCAATACCGGAACGGTATATGTGGTCGCTGGTTCCGCAGGTCAGCTGGGGGGCAGGCAGGCTACTTATCCGCATAAAGCCATGTTATATGCCAATGACTCGGTAGGCGGGGCGGGCATGATAGAAGTGCAGGGCAACCGGCTGGATTTTAAATGGATCTGCGCTGATGGTGTTATCCGCGATCAGTTTACGATGATGAAGGAAGTGAATAAACAGGTTACGATGCAGGCGAAAGCCGGCAGAAAAGTTACGCTTACTGCTTCCTTCTCCGGCAATTATCAGTGGAGTGAAAAAGGGTTAACCAGCCGCTCTATTACTATCGAAGCACCTAAAGGTACTACGGTATATACAGTACAGGATAAAGAAAGCTGTATTAAAGATACGTTTACTGTTATAGGGGAATGAGCCACCTGAACTAACTGATGCAACAACAGCCATCCGCTATAGGATGGCTTTGTTTTTTTGTACCTCTTGGGCGATGAATCATCCGGTTACGGTATCGCCGTTAGCATGCTCGCTTTTATTTACCGGGTTAGTAGTCCGGCATCCAGCACAAAAGAAGAACCGGTTATATAGCGTGCTTTATCAGAAGCCAGAAACACAACTGCATTGGCTACGTCTTCCGGCTCAATCCAGGGAACAGGTAGCAGGTTACCGGCAGAACGTTCGGCTATTTCCTGTGGGGTAGCTCCTTCCAAAGCGGCAAGCCCATCATTCATAGGGGTATTTACGCCTGTGGGATGTATAGAAACAGCTCTGATGTTATAAGGCGCTAATTCTATGGCCCAGGATTTTGTTAGCCCGGTAAGTCCCCATTTGGAGGCTGCATAATGGCTTAGCCTGTTCATGCCCCGCAGGCCGGCAATAGAGGAATTATTGATGATAACGCCTGATTTTTGCTGCATCATTAATGGTATTATCCTGCGGCCCACTAGCCAGGCACCTTTCAGGTTAATGTCTATCATAGCATCCCATTCCTCTTCCGGCATTTCATGGGCTATGCCATAGGCACAAATACCTGCATTATTAAACAGAATATCTACCCGGCCCAGTTTTTCCTGTACATCATTTACGGCAGAAGTGATGGCATTGTCATCACGTACATCACCCGCGTAAGTAAAACATTGTACGCCTGCTTTTACACAGGCTTCCTGTAAAGATTGCAGTTCGGGTGCATTGCCCAGGGAGTAACCAGGATAATCCAGTGCTTTGGCAATATCAAAGGCCGCAATATGCACGCCTTCCGCAGCCAGCGCTATCGCAGCCGCCCTGCCTTGTCCGTGCGCAGCGCCGGTAATAAACGCCACTTTTCCGGTAAGTTCGTTAGTCATTAGAATGATTTATTTTGGTGTAGAGGGGATATAGGCCTGCAGATATTCATCAATATCGGTTTCTGTTACATTGCTGAAAACATTAGTGGCAATCATTTGCCCTGCAAAGGCTATCAGCTCTACCAGTTGCTCCTGGTTATAAATACTGCTTATCTTTTCAAATAATTCCTCTTCCACTTTACCCCGTTGCTGTGCTATCTGGCTGCCAAAGTCTATCAGTAATTGTTCGTGCTGGTTAAAATGAATATGCTCCGGTTGTTCGCCGTTATCGATAATGATCTTTCTGAAAAAGGTGGTACATAATGGACAACCGCTTCCGCTGGAAATGCTGTAAGCAAACAAATAGGCCAGCCTTGGCCCCAGAATTTCCTGTACGCGTTGGTAAAGGCGATACCATTCCATATATATGTCAAAAGCCGGTAAAGAATGTGCCAGGGTAGCTTTCATGTTGGTAATGCGTGCCTGGTAGCGGGTACGATGTTCTTCAAAGGCTGCCTTTACGGGTGCAGGTGCATCCTGTTCTGGCAGCGGGTTAATTCTTGCCATACGCGTAAACTGATTATCCATCAATATACCGGAAATTATATTTATTTCCGAATGTTGTCCATTAAATTAATAGGTTGTTTTTGTTGTTAACTATCAGGGCGTTGATATTCAGTTGTTATACAGTTTTATACCTTGAAATAAAATAAGTTGAAATGAATAATAAGTTTTTTATATTTAACCTTGCAACCCAGGCTATATGACTATCATCCAACAAATTGCCAAACATTTCAGAGACGTTCATTTTGGGGGTAACTGGACCACGGTGAATGTAAAAGACACTTTAACTACTGTAAACTGGCAGCAGGCAACTACCAAAGTATACGAGTTAAATACGATTGCAGCACTGGTATATCATATCAACTATTACGTAAATCCTGTTTTAAAAGTATTGCAGGGAGAGGTATTGGTGGCAAGTGATAAATTCAGCTTTGATGTGCCGCCCATCACTTCGGAAGAGGAATGGTTAAGCCTGGTTACTAAAGCATTAACCGAGGCAGAGCTGTTTGCGCAACAGCTGGAAAAACTGGATGAAACGAAGTTGTTTGAAGACTTTACTGATGTAAAATATGGAAACTATTGCCGCAATTTAATGGGCATTATTGAACACACGCATTATCACCTGGGTCAAATAGTGGTAATAAAAAAAATATTGAGTTTGCAATGAAATGGACAGATATAGCGCTGAGAATATTGAAAGGAGAAAGGAATATTTCCTCCCCATTTGATGAGACTAGTATTATTGAATACAGGTTTATCATCCATGATACCCAAAGCCGGCTTGGCTATTTACAGTTGTGGTGCCCAACTGCTAAAAAGGGTTATATTTTTACAGGCAGGTTAGCCGCGCCAGATAATGAACCGAATGTAGTGCTGACGACTGATATTGATCAATTGCCGGATGATATCGCCTGGCAATCCAGTATATTTTGTAAATAGTTGTAAGCTATGCTTTCTCTAACTGCCTGGCACAAAACGCATTAAATACTGCTTCATTTACCTCAGTAATCACTTCGGTTTGAAGCAGCTTATTGTTCTTGTAATCCAGCGTTAGCAGCGTGTCTTTCAGTACTACGTTGCTTAACAGGTTCCAGGCTATCTTTTTTTCCGGTAAACCACCAAAAATAATGGCATCAGGTGAAAAAGTAACCGTTTGCGGGGTTTTGGCCTTTTTTTCCAGCAGGCCGGCAGCGATATACAATAATGCTACAAACACATTGCCGGTATTGGGAAGCAGCCAGCCCGGGGCGGCTATAAAAAAGGCATAGCGGATAAAGTAATGGGGCGATTTTTTAACCTGGGACTGTAAATACAGGCGATAGCCGATAATGCCTGCTACCAGCAGGCCGTATATAGCAGCAACATACAATTGCTGATAATGGTAGATGATGAGAATAAACTCAATTACCGAAAAAAGCAGCATGAGGTCTGCCACTATATTATAACTGCGTAAACGCTTTAGTGGAAGCGTAACCACAAAGCTGTTTGTATCACTCATTAATTCAGGTTGCTTTTAACTAACAGGTTACACATGCGCCAGATAATATGTGCGCCTACGTTGGCGTCCCAGTTGCTTTCGCCTACGCCTACTTCTACAAGGTCAAAGCCTATCAGTTTCCGGCCGCTGTTAATAATGCATTTAAAAAGATACAGTACCTGCTCCAGTTCGTAACCACCGTGTACAGGGGCGGCGGCGTTAGGGCATAGTTTGGGATCCAGCCCGTCTACGTCAAAGCTGATATGTACTTTGTCAGGTAATTGTGCTACTATTTCATTTACCACCTCACGCCATGTTTTACCCTCGTATAAATCTTCTTTTATTTTGCGGTCAAAGAAGGTGGTTACACGGCCGGTGTTGGCCTGCAGGTAGCTCCATTCTTCTTCGCTAAAATCCCTTACGCCTAACTGAACCACTTTTTTCAGCTCAGGAATTTCGTTGAGGGCATTATACATGACAGAAGAGTGGGAGTAGTTGAAACTGCAATATTTGGGGCGTAAATCGCAGTGTGCGTCTAATTGAAGAATACCAAAGTCACCGTGTTTTTCCGCCTGGGCTTTCCAGTAACCGAGCGCGGTGCTGTGGTCGCCACCAATCAACCCTACCAGTTTATCTTTCTCCAGGAGGTCGCGTGTTTGCTCGTACACCCACTTGTTCATCAGCTCACTGCCTTCGTTTATTTCCCGCAGGCTTTTGCACATGAACTTGTTCTTATCTACATCATCACCTTTCGAAACATAATCCAGGTACAGTTCGGCTTCTTTACGCAGGTAGTCACTTTTTAATAGCACTTTCCTGTTGATATCGCGCATGTATATACCCTTACGCCATGCATCCGACACATCTGCGTCGAACAAGTCAACATGCATGCTGGCTTTAAAAATATGATCTGCACAGCGTGCAGTACCTGCGGAACAACTGATAGTCACTTCCCAGGGTACCGGTAACAATACCAGGGCCGCGTCTTCTTCAGTAAATGGTAGGCCGAATATATTATTGTGCGGATTGCCTGCAACGTTGGGATTGAATCCCGATATATCTTCCATGTCGCGATTTTACAAACGGGATGCAAGTTAGGCCAATTTTTAAATTCGAACAGTTAAAAAAAGCTTTCGGTGTTTTTTAACTATTAACAACTGTTTGCTTTGGTGGGCTTTTAACAAAAAGCCTGATGTGTATCAGCATTTAACATAGCATTTTGGGCTAATTTCGCCGCTGAAATCAAATAAAGTCCTCCAGATGAAGAAAACCCACATTATAGCATTAGTGCTGATAGCAGTGGCCATGGCAGTACTCATCAGTTATATTGGTGATACGTCTACTTACGATACCATCGCTTCTGCCCGGAAGAAAGAAGGGAAATTTGTTCACCTGATTGCTAAAATGGACTTACAACAACCACTGGAATACGATCCTGTTAAAAATCCCAATTACCTCGCCTTTTCTGTGATAGACACACTGGGTAATAAAATAAAAGTAATCTACCACAATACGAAGCCCACCGATATGGAAAAAAGTGAGCGTATTGTATTGGCTGGCAGGGTACAGGCAGGGGTGTTTGAGTGTAAAGACATTATTTTAAAGTGTCCATCCAAATACAAAGATGATGTAAACCAGGCGCAGAAAAACCTGAGTGCTTCAGCCCCAACATCCGAAACTGTACCTGCTGCTGCTCAAAAGACGGCAGCGAAAGTCAACTATTAACCGGAATTTTCCGGTTCCACTTTATTGATCAAGCACATGAACTACATAGGTGAGCATTTATTACCCGGTAAGCTAGGACATTTTTTTGCAGTATTGTCGCTGGTAGCCAGCCTGGTAGCTACTATTGCTTATTACAAAGCAAGTAAATCAGCATTGCCACAGCCCGATCAACAAAGCTGGTTGCGTTTGGCACGACTGTCTTTCCTGGTTGAAACAGTGTCGGTATTGGGCATGTTCATCACCATTTACTTCATTGTATCCCATCACTATAACGAATATTATTTTGCCTGGAACCACTCGTCCCGCTCGTTACAGCCAGAATACCTGTTGTCCTGTATATGGGAAGATCAGTCGGGAAGTTTCCTTTTATGGAGTATCTGGCATTGTGTGCTGGGCTGGGTGTTTATCTGGCGCAATAAAAAATGGGAAGCACCGGTATTGACGGTGATTAACGTAGCGCAGTTTTGCATTGCTACCATGTTATTAGGTATTTACGTGTTGGGTTATAAAATAGGCAACAACCCGTTTATCCTGTTCCGGGAGCAAATGCCTAACCTGCCTTTATTTGCCAACCCTCATTATTTAAGTCTGCCCCGTGTGCATGAGGGCAACGATTTAAATACTTTATTACAGAATTACTGGATGGTGATTCACCCGCCGGTATTGTTTTTAGGTTTTGCTTCCACTATTATTCCTTTTGGTTTCGCTTATGCCGGTATGGTAAAACGTGATGCCAGCTGGACCAGCGATGCACTTTCGTGGTCGTCTTTTTCGGCAGCGATATTAGGTACGGGAATTATGATGGGGGCGGCCTGGGCTTATGAAAGCTTATCTTTTGGTGGCTATTGGGCATGGGACCCGGTAGAGAATGCTTCATTGGTTCCCTGGTTAACACTGGTGGCCGGTATTCACACCAACCTGGTATTTAAAAGCAGCGGCTATTCTTTAAAAAGTACTTACCTGTTTTATATTATCACCTGGGTGCTGGTGTTGTACTCCAGTTTTTTAACCAAAAGTGGTGTATTGGGCGATACTTCCGTCCATGCCTTTACCGATTCGGGAACAGGGACACAGCTGGTGTTGTTTGTGTTGCTGTTTTTTATACCGGGTATGGTGTTGTTTTTTAAAGAATACAAGCACATGCCCACCATCCAGAAAGAAGAGAACACCTATAGTCGTGAGTTCTGGATGTTTATTGGAGCACTGGTGCTTTTTCTGTCCAGCATTGTGATTATTGCCAAAACATCGGTGCCGCTGGTTAATAAAATATTCCATACACAGATAGCGCCGCCGGAAGATCCGGAGTTTGCCCATAACCAGATACAGGTGTTCATTGCCTTTATCATTGGCATTCTTACCGCTGTTACCCAATATTTTAAATACAAAGACACTTCCAAACAATACTTTGGCAAAAAGATCTGGTTACCTACATTGATAGCGTTGATTATCAGCGTAGCTATCAGCCTGTTTGGCGAAGTGCATTACGATAAAAAAGGCCCAGGCTTTTTAATAGCAATACACTTGTCCATTTTTGCCGCTGTGTATGCAGTGGTGGCTAATGCCAGCTATATATTCCAGGTGTTGAAAGGGAATGTAAAAGCGGCTGGTGCATCAGTGGCACACGTGGGTTTTGGGCTGGTGCTGGTAGGGGTGTTAATCTCTTCCAGTAAAAAAACAATCCTAAGCTGGAATACTACTGGTGTATCTACCTTGCAGGGAGATGGCAAAGAAAACCCGGCAGAAAATATTACGTTGTTTAAGGGCGTGAAAACCGACATGGGCAAGTATCATGTTACATATGTAACAGATTCTCTGAACCCGTACGATCGCAAGAAGTATTTCGAGCTGCAATTTGAAAATAAGAAAACAGGGGAAACCTTTAACCTGTATCCGGATGTGTTGAAAAACAACAAGGGTATGGAAGGGTACTCGCCCAACCCGGATTCCAAACACTACTGGAATAAAGATATTTTTGTTTATATCTCTTCCTGGCTGGAGGGCAAGCAGCAGGATACCGCTGCTTTTACGGCTAAAGCGGTGAAAGCGGGTGATACGTTGTTTTATTCCAATGGTGTATACATCCTCAACAAAGTAGAAGTAAACCCCAGCTGGAACAAACGCACTATACAACCGGGCGAAACTGCTATGATGCTGGATTTTACGGTTATCACCAAAGATGGCCGTCATTATGGCGCCACACCCGGCATTGCCATCAATGGCGATAATGTTCGTAACCTGCCTGATACAGTAGGTTCACAGGGGCTTATTCTGCAGTTTAATAAGGTGCTGGATGGTGGTAAGGGAAGGCTTGAAATTGGTATGAAGGAAGATAAAACCATGAACGACCTGCTTACCCTGAAAGTATACGAGTTTCCGTTCATCAATATTTTATGGATAGGGGTGTTGGTTATGGTGATAGGTTTTTTAATGAGTGTAGGGCAGCGGCTGCGGTTAAAAAACTAAGATTATCAATTTTTGCTTTTTCCTAACATTTCCATAGGGTTATTTTTCGAGGTATCTGGCATTAATAAGTAGGGTAATGTCTATATTTACCTTAGTTAAAAATAACATATCCTTGGTAAAGCCATGTATGGTCGTTTCGTAATATCTTTTTTTACAGTAGCCCTTGCATATCTGCCCTTTCAGGCACATGCACAAAACGGAAAGGGAGCTAATGACACCATCCGGGTAGACGCTTGCATTGAAGCCAACGGAGATACTATTCCCTGTTCTTTCCTTCCACCGCTTTATTTATATACGCATCTTACCCCTAAGTGGCGTAAGTTTCATGCGGAGTGGACGCGTCTGCGTAATGCCGTATATGTCACCTATCCTTATGCCAAAGCAGCTTCGTCTGTCATGAACGAAATTAACACCAAACTGGTAGGGGTCACGGATAAAAAGCAACGCAAAGCCATTATACATTCCCGCGAAAAGCAATTGAAAAAAGAGTTTGCCGATAAGTTAACCCAGCTATCTGTTTACCAGGGCAAGGTGTTAATGAAACTCATTTACCGGCAAACGGGTAATAACTGTTACGAAATCATAGATGAATACAAAGGCAGCTTCACTGCCGCATTTTACCAGACCGTAGCAGTGATATTCGGTTCCAGCCTGAAACAGGATTACGATCCGGTAGGTAAAGACCGCGCAATGGAGGGTATTGTGCAGGATGTGGAACGGATGTACGGTATAAGAAGATAAGTTACTTTTGCAGCCTAATTAAGGAACGAGTATGACAAAGGTGGATATTTTGGCGTTTGGAGTGCATCCGGACGATGTAGAATTAGGATGCAGCGGAACCATCATTGCTTCTGTACAGCAAGGTAAAAAAGTAGCCATTGTAGATTTAACACAAGGAGAATTAGGCACCCGCGGCACCGTAGAAACCCGTTATAAAGAAGCGGCCGATGCAGCACGCATTATGGGAGTGGATTGGAGAGAGAACCTGAAAATGGAAGACGGTTTTTTTCAGATCAACGAAGCCAACATTCGTAAGGTAATTACTGCGATTCGTAAATATCAGCCCGAAATTATATTATGTAATGCCCTGGAAGACCGTCACCCCGATCACGGCCGTAGCTCGCAGCTGGTAGAAGAAGCCGCATTTATGTCAGGTTTGCGTAAAATTGAAACTTCTCTCGATGGGGTTGCACAGGATGCCTGGCGCCCTAAATATGTATTCCATTATATCCAGGATCGTTACCTGAAACCCGATTTTGTGTTTGATATCTCGGCCCACATGCAGCAGAAAATTGCAGCGGTGCAGGCATATACCACGCAGTTTTATACTACACAAACCGCTGATGATGAACCACAAACGTATATTTCTACCCCCGATTTCCTGGAAACCGTTAAAGCGCGTGCGCTGATGCTGGGTAAAAGAATAGGAGTGAGGTATGCGGAGGGGTATCTGACCAAAAAAATGGTGGGAGTCACCGACTTTAATTCTTTTGTTCAGGAAACTACCTGATGAATATTATACGTTAATATTTTTCTCGTCAGGGGTTTTACGCTTTCATTTAGCGATATTTGCGAAATTATTTAATACTTATACGTTTAACATGCTCACACCTAAGTTTGCTCATGTAAAACAGTCTTTTCATGTGGAATTGAAAAAGCGGATCAACGAGTATTTTACCACTACCGGTAAAAGCACTACGGGGGGGATCAGACTGTTTTCCAAGGCCTTGTTTTTAATTCTGGCCATTACTTACACTTACATTCAGTTAGTGTTTTTCACGCCGGGTGTGTTAGCGTCAGTAGGGTTATGCATTCTGATGGGCCTGTTAGTTGCGTCGATAGGATTTAATGTAATGCATGATGGTGGTCATGGAAGTTTCAGCAGGTCTACTGCAGTGAATAAAGTAGCCGCTGTTACAGCAGAGATATTAGGTGCCAGCCACTTTATGTGGAATATGAAGCACAACGTTATTCATCATGCCTTCACCAACATTGATGGTATTGATGATGATATTGATGCCAAACCATTCTTACGCATGACTTCTACGCAGAAGTATTACAAAATGCACCGTTTTCAGCATGTTTACTTTATAGTGTTATATGCCATCTTCCATTTGTACTGGGTGTTGTTCAGCGACTATAAAAAATATTTCAGCGGTAAAATAGGCGAAATGCCTATTAAAAAAATGAAACCCGTTGATCACCTTACTTTCTGGGGTTTTAAACTGGTGCACTATGCGCTGTTCTTTGTTATCCCTATTGTAGTGTTGGGTTTTTCTACATGGATTATCGGTTTCAGCATTGTATCATTAATAACCGGTTTTACTTTAAGTATTGTTTTCCAGCTGGCACACACGGTTGAGCATACTGAATTTCCGATGCCGGATGAAGGTGGTCGTTTACAGGATGAGTGGGCTGTTCACCAGTTAAAAACCACTGCCAACTTTGCTACCCGTAGCAAACTGGTATCCTGGTATGTAGGTGGTTTAAACTTCCAGGTAGAGCATCACCTGTTTCCTAAAATTTCGCACATACATTATCCTGCCATTAATAAGATTGTGAAACAGGCATGTGCAGAGTATAATGTGGTATATGTAGAATATCCAAGAATGTCCAGTGCTGTTATTTCTCATGTGAACTTTTTAAGACAGATGGGGAAAGCATAAGCCGGGATACATCCAACATATCAGCATAGCCCGGCCTTTTACATGGCGGGCTATTTGCTTATTATTTAAATCCGTAATTGTAATCATTATTCTTATAAGCTAATTATGTCAAAGGTGAAAGTAGGATTGGTGCAAACGACCTGCACCGCCAACAAACAGGAGAACCTGGATAAGGCGATCGTTAAAATACGCGAAGCAGCCGCTAAAGGCGCACAGATAGTGTGTTTGCAGGAACTGTTTACATCGTTGTATTTCTGCGATGTGGAAGATTATGATAACTTCAAACTGGCAGAAGCCATCCCTGGCGAAAGCACGGATGCATTAAGCAAAGTAGCTGCCGAGCTGGGTGTAGTGATTATTGCTTCTCTGTTTGAGAAAAGAGCACAGGGCCTGTATCACAATACTACTGCCGTGCTGGATGCCGATGGCAAATATCTCGGTAAATACCGTAAAATGCACATCCCCGATGACCCGGCTTATTACGAGAAGTTTTACTTCACGCCTGGCGATCTGGGGTATAAAGTATTCAAAACCAAATTTGCTACCATAGGAGTTCTTATTTGCTGGGATCAGTGGTATCCGGAAGCTTCCCGTATCACTGCCCTGATGGGAGCCGAAATTCTGTTTTATCCTACTGCTATTGGCTGGGCTACTTCGCAAGACGAAGCCACCAATGTGGAGCAATACAACGCCTGGCAAACTATTCAGCGCAGTCATGCTGTAGCCAATGGCGTACACGTAGTAAGCGTAAACAGGGTAGGGTTTGAGCAGGATGGTTTGATGAAGTTCTGGGGTGGTTCGTTTGTAGCCAATCCGTTTGGCAGCATTATGTATCAGGCTTCGCACGATCAGGAAGAAGTGGTGGTGCAGGAAGTGGATATTGCACAAACTGACCGCTACCGTACACACTGGCCGTTTATGCGCGACAGACGTATAGACTCGTACCAGCCTATTACCAAACGTTTTATTGATGAAGACTAATATGCAGCAAACTCCTAAAGAACTCGGGTACTATTTCCCGGCAGAATTTGCACCTCATAAAGCCACCTGGTTAAGCTGGCCACACAAAGAAGCCAGCTGGCCCGGTAAACTGGATAGCATTTATCCTAACTACAGCCGTTTTGTATATTACCTGGCATTAAGCGAGATGGTATGCATTAACGTAGCCAACGCTGCCATGCAGCAAAGTGCTACAGAGCATTTGGAGAAAGCAGGTGTGGACATGAATAAGGTGCAGTTTTTCCTGCATCCTACCAATGACGCCTGGTGTCGCGATCATGGTCCGGCTTTCCTCATCAATCCTACAGCGGAGCAAAAAAAGGTAATTGTAGATTGGGGTTATAATGCCTGGGGTGGCAAATACCCTCCCTTCGATCTGGATGATGTAATTCCTACTTCTATTGCCAACGCTTACAATATCCCGGTATTTCATCCCGGTATTGTAATGGAAGGCGGTTCTGTAGAGTTTAATGGCAAAGGCACGGTATTAACTTCTACCTGCTGCCTGTTAAATCCTAACAGAAACCCGCATCTGAATCAGCAACAGATTGAAGAATACCTGTATAATTATTACGGTCAGGAGCAGGTATTGTGGGTGCCGGAAGGTATTGTAGGTGATGATACCGACGGGCATATTGATGATACTATCCGTTTTGTAAATGAAGACACGGTATTGACCGTAGTGGAAGACAAAAAGGAAGATGAAAACTACGAACTGCTGCAGCAAAACCTGGTTGCCTTAAACAGCATGCGTTTACTCAATGGCAAGCAATTGAACATTATCGAATTGCCCATGCCGGATGCAGTAGAGTACGACGGCCAGCGTTTACCAGCTTCTTATGCTAATTTCTACATTAGTAATAAGCACGTAATTGTGCCTACTTACCGTTGCAATAAAGATGATAAAGCATTGGAAATCATTGCCGGCTGCTTCCCGGGCCGGGAAACGGTGGGTATCGATTCCACAGATATTATCTGGGGACTGGGCAGCTTTCATTGCTTAAGTCAGCAGGAGCCATTGGTATAAACAATTTATCGATTTGATATTCAGCGTGTGTGCCTAAAACGTACACACGCTTTTTTATGCAAGGAATAGATAGTCATGCTATTATATTGGCAAAGGCATTATTATATGTTATAATTATCCTTATTTAAGGGAGGGTGCGCTGTTTTCACTAATTCTATTTTCGCCCCTGACTAATTATTATATAAGTTAAACACTTAACAATGAAAAACCTTAAAACCTTAGCGCTGATTGCGTTTTCTGTTATCACTTTCGCTTCTTGCAGTAAAAAAGACGACGCTCCTGCTCCGGCTGGTTCGTTTACCTATGATTCTCAAACCTATAGCCTTACTAATGGTTATTATTTTGAAAACAACGGCCATGGCGAATTAGGGTTTATTAATGCCGACTTTACATCGCCGTCTTTTGACACTAGTGCTAAATACACTGCTGTGGATTTTGACTTTGATTTTGCAGAGCCGCCAATCGGAACATATGAGTACAAGATATACTCAGACGCCAATTATGACAAAACAAAGAACTTTTCTTACGGTGATGCTTTTATCAATATCAAGATAAGTGAATCACCTATTCAAGTTAAAAGCGGAACGGTAATACTTTCTAAAAGTGGCAGCACTTACACGGTTACTTTTGATGTAGTAATGGAAAATGATAAACCATTGAAAGGCTCCTTCACAGGCCCGGTTACTATTCTGTAAATAAGCAGGTTGTTTTAATATAATCCCAATAACGTCGCAGCGAAATCAGCGACGTTATCTTTTACCGGATCGTCATAGGATTAGATATGTTTGGTAAAATTATATAATTAATAATCCTTATTTAAGGGAGAAGACGTTATTATGGGTAATTCTATTTTCGCACCCGAACTAATTCTTATATAAGTAAAACACTTAACAATGAAAAGCCTTAAATCCTTAGCGCTGATTGCGCTTTCTGTTTTCACATTTGCAGCTTGTAGTAAAAAAGATGATGCTCCTGCCAACAGTGGTTCGTTTACTTACGATTCTAAGTCTTACGGTCTGACCAATGGTTATTTCCTTAACTGGGGTACTGATGGTGGTGAGCTGGAATTAATTTCTGCCAGTTATGAAACTCTTATATCTAATCCTACTGGTACTTACAACGCTATTGATGTCGATTTTGTTGATTCAACTATCCAGGTAGGTACATTTACTTACAAGTACAAGTACGACGAAACTTTCGACAAAACTAAAAACTTCACAAGCGGTACTGCTTATATCAACGTTTCAGCTAACGGAAGTTCTGGTGGTGTTAATTTTGTTGAAGGCTCAACGGTTATCGTTACTAAAAATGGTGATGGCTACTCTGTATCCATTGATGCTAAATTAGAAGATGGCAAAACCCTTACAGGTACCTACTCTGGTTCTGTGGGCGTGCTGAACGACTAATTTTACCGGTAAGTATTTATAAAAGCATGGGCTTTACAGTAATGTAAGGCCCATGCTTTTTTATGTCTGTTGCTTAGGGATTTGTTCAATAAACAAAAAAGCCACCGGAATACCGGTGGCCAAAAAAGGATTAAGGTTTCAACTCTCATGTGCATTGTTTCCAATTGCATTCCAATTTTCCTAATGCTGCAGGGCTAAAAACAGGGGTATGTATACTATTGCTATTGATCCAGTTACTAATTGTTAGTGCAAGTAAACAAGAAAAAACCATTTGTAAATCAGCTTCTAATCATTTTAAGCCCTACTTAGTGCACCTTTAAGCGCGCTTTAAAAAGGACGTACTTATTTTAATTGTTTTTAATGTATTTCGGCGGCTGGAAAAATAGTTAGCAATGCAACTAACAGTTGTTCGGAGTTGCTGTATATTTATAAAAGTAAAAACTACAGCAATATGGATTTTCAATTCAATGAAGAGCATTTGATGATTCAGAAAGCAGCGCGGGATTTTGCGCAAAACGAATGCTTGCCAGGTGTTATAGAACGGGACGAAAAACAACAGTTTCCTAAAGAACAGATTCTAAAACTGGCCGATTTAGGCTTTATGGGTATGATGGTGAGCCCCGATTATGGCGGGGCGGGTATGGATACCATCAGTTATGTGCTGGCTATGGAAGAAATCAGTAAGGTGGATGCCAGCGTAAGTGTATGTATGAGTGTGAATAACAGCCTGGTATGCTGGGGGCTGGAAGCCTATGGCAATGAAGAGCAGAAACAACAATATTTAACGCACCTGGCGCGTGGCAAAAAAGATGGCGAATTGCATATCGGGGCTTTTTTGCTCAGCGAGCCGGAAGCGGGAAGCGATGCTACCTCGCAACGTACCACAGCAGAAGACAAAGGCGATTACTACCTGCTGAATGGAACCAAAAACTGGATTACCAATGGCTCTTCTGCCAGTGTTTACCTGGTAATTGCGCAAACCGATGTTGCTAAAGGTTCACATGGCATTAATGCGTTTATTGTAGAAAAAAGCTGGCCAGGGGTAACGGTAGCCGGAAAAGAAAATAAAATGGGTATTCGCGGTAGTGACACCCACAGCATATTATTTAATGATGTAAAAGTGCCTAAATCCAATCGCATAGGCGAGGATGGTTTCGGGTTCAAATTTGCCATGAAAACCCTGGCGGGTGGACGTATAGGTATTGCTTCACAGGCGTTAGGCATTGCCAGCGGCGCTTATGAGCTATCTGTAAAATATGCCAAAGAGCGTAAGGCTTTTGGTAAAGAAATTATGCAGCACCAGGCTATACAGTTTAAACTGGCCGATATGGCTACCCGTATAGAAGCGGCCCGGCTGTTATGCCTGAAAGCAGCTTACGAAAAAGACCAGCATGTTGATTATACTTTAAGCGGGTCTATGGCCAAGGTATTTGCTTCTGAAGCAGCTATGTGGGTGGCTACAGAAGCGGTGCAGGTGCATGGCGGCTATGGTTTTGTAAAAGAATACCATGTAGAGCGTATGATGCGGGATGCTAAAATTACCCAGATTTACGAAGGCACAAGTGAGGTACAACGTATTGTAATCAGCAGAAGTATATTGAAGTAAGCTGCATGTGGCATTTTGTTTGCTGCAAAGAGCCTGTGCAAAAAATAACATCCCTTTTCCTGTCAGTATGGCTTATCTCCACCGCTTGTGCGGCAGATAGCTTACAGTTAAGCCAGGTATTACAACGCATCCGGAAACTACAGATACAACATACTACCAACGATTTTCCTGCCGGCATATTTCCTTCCTACAGGGAGTATAATGGCAGGAATATCATGCGTAGCGATGATAATGCCTTTTTTACAGGGCTGGTGGTGCTTACCCTTCAAAACCTGCGCAGCTATCTTTCTCCTGCCGATCTGCTTGTTTGTGATTCTATCAGTAGCGAAGCGGCTGCCATCTATCCATTATTTCGCAACAAAACCGGCCGTAGCACTTACAATTTCTGGCGTACCAACCCACCGGTGGTGTTTCCCAATGGCGGTTGGCTAAACTGGATGAACCGATCGCATGCCCTACCGGATGATATAGATGATACGGCTATCTTGTTAATGGTGATGAATGCACCAGACTCTACGGTTGCCGGGATACATGCGCTGATGCAGCACCATACCAACACCGGTAAAAAAAGAAAGAAAACCCGCTATAAAGATTACCGGGATATACCGGCTTACTCCACCTGGTTTGGTAAACGTTTTCCTACCGATTTGGATATGTGCGTATTGTCGAACGCATTATACATGTTACAGCGTTATCACCAACCATTCACTGCTGCCGATTCTGCATCGTTGCGGTTTATTACCACCGCCATTGATAACGGCCATTATATGGATAAGCCATCGTATGTGTCACCACACTATGCACGCACACCTATTATATTATATCATCTGTCGCGTTTAATGCAGGCAGGTACGTTATCTGCACTGGAGCAGCGCAGGCCTGCTTTAATAGCCGAAACTCAAAAGCAGTTTGCAGCAGCTGCAAACCCCATGGATAAAATATTACTGGCTATTTCTCTGTTGCGCTGGAAGCAACCGGTACCTGCTTTGGAATGGCATACAGATACCGATGTATTCAGCTACCTGGAGCAGAACGATTTTTCCTTTTTTATAGCCAACATGGCTTCTATTCTCACCGATCCTATTCGCCAGTGGGTAAGTGATACAGGGTTGGGCCGTTTTTATTATTACTGTCCTGCCTACAACAATGCATTATTGCTGGAATACCTGGCGCTGCAACAGCAGGCAGGAAAGTAAAGCGGTTTATCCCATCATTAATTACTTTTGCATAAAATGGAATATGGCTGTTAACGAAGAAGTGTATAAGGAGATTACAGATGAATTGTATGCCAGCAAGGTGACATTGGTAGCGGTGAGCAAAACCAAACCGGCCGAAGATATTCAGGCTTTATACAATCTGGGACAGCGCGATTTTGGCGAAAACTATGTACAGGAAATTACCGAAAAGCAACCAGAGTTGCCGGCAGATATCCGCTGGCATTTTATTGGTCATCTGCAATCAAATAAAGTAAAATACATAGCTCCGTTTGTGTATCTGATTCATGGCGTAGACAGCGAAAAACTGCTACAGGAAATAAACAAACAGGCGGCTAAAAACAATAGGGTGATACATTGTTTGCTACAGATACATATAGCTCAGGAAGAAACTAAATTTGGCCTGGATGCGGAGGAATTGCAACAATTGCTTACCAGCATTGTTTCCTATCCGGAACAATGGTCGCATATTCATATAGATGGCCTGATGGGGATGGCTTCTTTTAGCTATGATGCTCAAAAAGTAAGAGGGGAGTTTCAATACATACATCAACTCTTTCAGCAGCATCAAGCGCTTTCAACTTCCAATTGCCAGCTCCAGACTTTATCTATGGGCATGAGTGGTGATTATAAAATGGCAGTAGAGGAAGGCAGCACGATGGTGCGTATAGGTAGCTTACTGTTTGGCAAAAGAGAATATAATAAGTGACGGTACCTGTGGGATTGTATTACCAGCTTTTGAAAACAGTTGTATAGTCTTTCCATCCGGGCGGGAAGCTTTACGCTTTGGTTGAAAAGCTTTTCAGGTTCATTGAGAACCTTCACTACCTAATGGAGAACCTTACCGGTTCTTATGAGAACGTTCTCTACTTTGCCGTGAATGTTCTCCAATAAATCGGGAATATTCACGTTAGAATTGAAAACCTTCTCCATTCAACCGTGAAAGTTCACCGTTTTTCTGAGAAGCTTCACAGTTATACTGGGAATCTTCTCCATTGATTTGAAAACCTTCTCAGTTATTTCGAAAACATTTACGCTTCAGCCGGGAAGCTTCTCCACTCAACCGGTAAACTTCACGAATCAATGGAGAAACTTCACGGATCATCCGGGAAGTTTCACGGTTCGGCTGGGAAGACTGCAAAATGATGTGTACAGTCGTACAAGTTGCCCGGCATACTCTCCCAATCTTATTGCAGTTGTTACCGGGAGCCCGTCAGCTATTACGCATCTTCCGTAGTAACTACCCCTTATTCCGGTATTGTGTACAGGTAATAATGCAGTACTTCCCGGGAATAAATAAGAACTGTCGGGTATTGCGTCAGCATTGACAGAGCGTGCGTTTGTACTTACCATTTTTTCGTTAGTTCTGCACCGGCTTCCGGCAATAAGTATGCGTTTTCCTGCACTAATTACAGAAGACGTAGAAGTCTTGTCCGTTGTTGTGTCATTACTGCCGGGCTGTCCATTACAACTTGCGGGTATCGTCAAAGGAGAATTGATTCCTTTGTAAGTATGGTGCAAAGACCGCGCACAAACCTGTTATAAATTAGGAAGTATTATTAACGGCGGTGAAAGCATTTCCGGGTTTCGATCCATTGGTTATTTTTGATCCGGCAAGCTGTAGTATTATGAAGAAGAAAAAAGAGGTGGGAGTGCATGAGTATCTGGCGATGCTTAAAAAGGATGGCGTCTCTGATGCAAATGCCTTACAAGAGTTGGCTGCTATTTACCCGCTCTCTGAGGATGAATTAGCCTACCTACAGTATATAATGGAAGGCCGGCCGGTAAATACCAGTGCTGTTGACAATGAGATTGGAAAGGCGGTTTGTTTGATAATAATAATGCTGGGGCTAGCTGCTATGGCAATATTTATAGCTTATGCAGGTAATGTGGTTTTGTATCTGTACAATATATTAGCTATTAGCTTTTGCTTATTTGCTGCAAGCATTGTTGGATTAATCATTCTGCTAAAGCGCAAAAGAAAGCATACGCGACGCCTGGTGAATCGTTTTGCAACTACAAGGTCGTTTAGAAATAACAAGTCGGATAAAGGTAGAGTTAGCCTGGAATCAGATAGCGATACAGGTTTGTTTCATTGGGAAAAGGTAGGCATAAGTCCTTTTGCCTTTTTTCTTGTTCTTGTGCCGTTGCTGATATTATTTACGTTTAGCGACGTGCGCAGATATGTGAACAAAACCTATTTGTTACACAATAGTGACTGGGTAAAACTGTCCGGAAAACAGCTCAAAGCAGATTGTAGAGAAAGGGCCGAAGGAAGGGGGAGGGGGAGTAAAAGGTATGAATATTACGAGCTTCAATGCGAGAATGACAACGAAGTATATCGCTGGTATTCTTCTGACCATTTATCGTGCTTTGCGATTGGACGTTTGCCAATGAGAGATTGTAAGGCTTCTGAGTATATTGATATATGGCTGGACGCTGAAGGTGGCCATGTAATGGATATTGCTACAAAAGAGGGGCATATGCTTATGCTGGATGAAAGAAATGATGTGGCTACTTACACAATACATAATAAACTCAATATGTATGCGATATGCTACCTGGCAGGGCTTATGGCCATGGTGCCATTTTGCGTAAGAAGTTATAGAAATTCCATGCTTTAATGAATACCCTCATTGTTCAATACCCTTATAAACCATGTCATTAACAAACATAGAAAAGGCATTACAGTATCTTGATCTTCTTAAAAAAGAGGGGTGGAAGTATGAAGATGCTTTAACAAGTATCTTAGAGACTTACTCACTTTCGCAGGAAGAATATAGCGAGCTTATGCAGTTAATTGAAGAACTACAAAAGCATGAAACAGATGCGGACTTTAGGGTGGAATTTGGAGCCTCTCTTTTTCTGATAGTTGCTACAATGTCTATACTATGGCAGGCTATTATTAATGTAAACCGGCTTTGGGAGAATATAGCCTGTATTTTATTAGTGGGGGCGATTTTACTTTTTATAAAAGAACGGGGATCTGTTCTTTCCAAAGCGGGTCGCATATACGAACGCTGTGCCAATGCCTTCAACGGAAAATATTCGTTAAGCAAAAACAAAGTGGTTTGGGTAGTGGTTTTTGTATTTGTTTTTGGAGTAGTACCCTATGTTTATAATAAGAGTAGTCAAGCTTACCTGCTAACACGTGATAACTGGCAGTTGGTTCCGGATGTAATATTGAAAAGCGATTGCCGGGTGGTAGTTGACAAATCCACTAAACATACAGTAACCTATTATGCCTTTGAATGTGAAAATGAAGATGTATATCGATGGAATGAAGAAGTGCATATGCTTTGCTTTAAAGAAGGGTATCCCGAAGTGATGTATTTAAAAGGAGATACGCTGAGCTTATGGATTGAACCGGGTACACATCATGTGTATGACGTAGAAAAGAATGGAGAAAAAAGCCTGGATTTAGCACGAAGGAATAAAAAAGCAGAAGTAAGTACAGAACGAGGATTGAAAGGTGTGGCCATTTTCTGGCTTATAATATCATTTGTATGGTTGTTTACTTCTCATAAAAAGGTGCAGGCTTTCATTTTTGAGAGGCCCGATGAAGCAGTAGCTGTGGAAGAAGAGGAAGAATAGTCTACAACACTGCTTTATAAAAAATGCCTGTACACCAATGATGTACAGGCATTTCTATTATAGAAAAATCATTATCCGGTTACAATGTTTCCTTCAACCACTTGTAAAACTCGCGTTGCCATACAATGGCGTTCTGCATATTTAATACCCAATGGTTTTCGTCAGGGAAATACAGGAAACGGCTTTTAATGCCTTTCAGCTGTGCAGCCTGGAATGCCTGCTGACCTTGTTCAATAGATACACGATAGTCTTTGCCACCCTGGATAATCATAATAGGTGTATTCCATTTATTCACAAAGTTGCTGGGGCTTTGGCTGAACGAGCGTAGTGCCACAGCGTTGGTGCTATCCCAGTAAGGGCCACCTTTTTCCCAGTTTTCAAAGAACATTTCATCAGTAGTACCGTACATGCTTCTGAAATCGAATACGCCATCGTGGCTGATGAAGGTTTTGAAACGGTTGTTGTGCATACCTGCTAAACGGAATACAGAAAAGCCACCAAAGCTGGCGCCTACACAACCTAAACGGCTTTTGTCAACAAACGGCTCTTTGGCTACGTCGTCAATAGCGCTCAGGTAGTCGAACATTACCTGTCCACCCCAGTCTTTACTCACTTGCTCGTTCCATTTGGTACCATGGCCTGGCATGCCTCTGCGGTTAGGAGCTACTACAATGTAACCCTGTGATGCCATCAGCTGAAAGTTCCAGCGGAAAGAGTAGAATTGGGTTAAAGCCGATTGAGGGCCACCCTGACAATACAATAAAGTAGGATATTTTTTAGCCGGATCGAAATTAGGAGGATATACTACCCATACCAGCATTTTCTCGTTATCGGTAGTGGTAACAAACCTTCTTTCCGTTTTGCACATGCCTAATTTGCTGTAAGCTTCGTCATTTACATGGCTTAACTGGGTTTGCTTGCCGTTGGTAATATCTACTACATACAGTTCAGCTGCATGGTTAATATCGGTGCGGGTTACAATCAATTTATTACCCACCTGTGCCACAATGCTGCTGATATCAAAATCGCCGCTGGTGATTTGCTTAATATCAGGCATTTTCATCAGCATGCCCGGGTTGTCTACTACAAATAGTTGCAGGGTGCCGTTGATAGGGGCAATGAAAAACAGGTTTCTGTTATCCGTGCTCCATTGAAAGCTTTCTACATGAATATCATCCCGCTGTGCAGTAAGATTGGTACGGCTGCCATTGTTCAGTACTACCAGGTCTTGCTTATCGCTTTCGTAACCATCACGCTTCATGCTTAACCAGGCTAAGGTGCCGGCGGTATTGAAGGCAGGGTTTACATCGTAACCCAGGTTGCTTTCAGTCAGGTTTTTAGTAGTACCGGTGGCCAGATCGTATTCAAATAAATCGGTGTTGGTGCTTACTGCGTAGGCTGTACCAACCTGCTTTTTGGTAACATAAATAATCTTTTTGCTGTCAGGGCTCCAGATAAAATCTTCGTCGCCGCCAAAAGGTTTCTGAGGGCAATCAAACAGCTCACCAGCCATAATATCTTTTGCTTCACCAGCAGCTTTGCCATTGGCAGCATTCGCTACAAACACGTGGTCAAACTTTCCGTCTTCCCAGGTATCCCAATGGCGGTAGTTCAGTCCATCATATACCTGCACTTTGCTTTGGGCTAATTCAGGATATAAATCACTGCCATAGACCTTTTCCAGCTTTACGCCATCACTGCTGATGATGTGGCCACCATCAGGAGAAACACGGTTGTTTTCCAATAACGAATCGGCATTGGTAATTGCAACGGCTGTGCCACCGTTAACAGGTATTTTATATGTTTTTCTGTTGGTTTTGTTGGCCAGCACATCAGGCGTACCAACACTATATACTATGTATTTTTTGTCTTTCGTTAACCCCTGTGCATTCACACGCCCCAACTTCCACAACAACTCCGGTGTTAACTTATCCTGTGCCAGGCCCGCCAGGGACGACAATAACAGCCCTGTAATAAGAACATATTTCATATTAAATCCTGTTTTATAAGGTGCGCAAGATAATAAATAAGTAAGCGGGGGATGGAGCTTTATGCACATTGGTGGAACAGGGGTGGAATAAAATTTTATCAAAAAAGTTTGTGGGAATTGGAAAAGGTGTAGTTTTGCTAACGGTGTTAACTTATTTAATGGCGTAATATGGGAGTCAAAGAAAGAAAACTCAGGCAGAAGGAAGAGGTGCGGTGTCAGATAGTCTCTGCGGCCTGGGGTATTGTGAAGGATGAAGGATGGAATTCCCTGAGTATGCGTAAGATAGCTGACAAAATAGAGTATTCCGCCCCCATTATTTACGGGCATTTTGAAAATAAGGAGGCGCTTTTACTGGAATTTACGCGTCAGGGACATATAAGATTGCTGGAACTGGTAAAGGAATCCAAAGAAAAACATACCGATCCGGCCTTACAGCTGGAAGCGATGTGGATGGCCTACTGGGATTTTGCTTTTAGTAACCTGGAATATTACCAGTTGATGTTTGGAGTGGAAATGGGATGTTGTGAATGGCAGAACAATGAAATTCCGGAAGTTGGTGAGGGGAGGTTACTAATCAATGAAGTGCTGGAAACTCTCATCAAAAGCAGTAAACATCCCGAAGCAGATCCTTGTTTGAAGTTCTATAGTTTATGGTCAATCGTACACGGGCTTATTTCTATCAACATCACCCGTAAAATGTATGATGAAGATTCTTACCGGGAAGGAGGACATGGCGATTTAAACCAGGCAGTTTTAAAAGATGCCATCAGCGGCATTATCAGCCGGATTAAAGAATAACCTGGACAGTATAGTATAAAAAAGGAAGAATTAAAGGAGAGAAATTTTTTTTGTTCAACAGGTTAACAGTGATAAAAATGATTACAGTATTAATATTATCTCGTCACCAAAATGTGTCAATCATGTACAGGGTAGCAGGTTAATATTTTTTTTGGCCCTATTCATTAACAGTGTTAGGTTTTGTAAGGTTGTTATAAAATACAACACTGTATGAGGGAAAGCAGAAATATATTAACGTCAACAGAAGAATTACATCAGATAGAAAAGTCACTTTCAGGGAATCACTTTAGAGAATTAGAGAAGAAAACAACACGAACTACTTAGGTTTCATTTCAACAATCAAAATAAACACAATATGGACACTCTATTAAAAGCTCGTCTTTATAGGCAGGCCTGGCCGGTTATTGCAGTAATGGCTGCTATATCCTTGTCTGGCTGCAGCTCTGGTACTGCCAATACCAATTACGCACCACCACCACAGGAATTACCTGTATTACCTATCAGCAACACATCTGCCACAACTTTCCAGGAATTTTCTGCCACTATCGAAGGCACAGTGAATGTAGAGTTAAGACCACAGGTAGATGGTTACCTGGAAAAGATTTATGTAGATGAAGGGGCGTATGTAACCAAAGGCGCTCCGCTGTTTAAAATTAACGACAGAAGCTATAACGAAAACGTTAATAATTCACAAGCTACTATACAGGCTGCAAAAGCCAATGTAGATAAGGCTTTGATTGAAGTAAACCGTTTACAGCCACTGGTACAGAATAATGTAATTTCTGATGTACAGCTGAAAGCGGCACAGGCTGCTTACGATGCTGCTAAGGCCAACCTGGCACAGGCTCAGGCGGGTGCTAACAGCGCTGGCATTAACCTGGGATACACTCTGATCACTGCACCGGTAAGTGGTTACATTGGTCGAATTCCATTTAAAACAGGAAGTCTGGTAGGCAGGGGCGAAGCGCAACCGCTTACTGTAATCTCTGAGATCAAAAATGTATATGCTTACTTCTCTATGAGTGAGAACGATTTTTTACAGTTTACCACTCAGGCTACCGGTAAAACAGTAACAGAGAAAATTCATGCACTGCCTGCTGTGGAGCTGGAGCTGGCTGATAAAAGCATATATGCTGCTAAAGGTAAGATTGAGTTGATGGAAGGCCAGTTTGATAAAAACATGGGTACCATTACTTTCCGTGCCGTGTTCCCTAACGAAGCAGGTATACTGCGTTCTGGTAACACCGGTAAAATACGCATACCACATAACAACAGCAATATTATGGCTGTGCCGCAACAGGCTACTTACGAACTACAGGATAAAGTATATGTATTTGCATTAGCTGATTCCAACAAAGTAGTAAGCAAGCTGATCAATGTCACCGGAAGAACTTCTGCCTATTACCTGGTAGACAAAGGCATACAGCCAGGTGAGAAAATTGTGTTTACAGGCCTGGATCGTTTACGTGATGGTGCTGTGATTGTACCGCATGTATTACCGGCAGACAGCGTGCTGAAGGCGATGCCTTTATAGTATGCGTGCCTGTTGATTTGCATCACTAAACGAATCGATTTGATTTAATAAAGACATTATTATATGTTCAAGAAGTTTATTGAAAGACCGGTGTTATCAACGGTCATATCAGTCCTATTGCTATTACTTGGGGGATTGTCGGTATTTAACCTGCCAATTACCCTGTTTCCAGACATTGCACCCCCCAGTGTTCTGGTAACCGCTAACTACCCCGGCGCCAACGCCGAAGTAGTGGCGCGTTCAGTGGCCACCCCACTGGAAGAAGCCATTAACGGCGTGGAAAACATGACGTATATGACTTCCAATTCCAGTAACGATGGCAGTATGTCACTTACCGTATATTTTAAGCAGGGTACCAACCCGGATATTGCTGCGGTAAACGTGCAGAACAGGGTGTCTAAAGCTACCAGCCAGATTCCCCAGGAAGTAGTGCAGGCGGGTATTTCCACCCAAAAGCAGCAGAACAGTATCATCATGTTCGTTGGTCTGAATTCAAAAGACAGTGCTTATGATGAAACGTTTTTGCAGAACTATATCAAAATTAACCTGATACCTAAGTTACAGCGTATACCTGGTGTAGGTGATGCACAACCTTTTGGTACCAAGGATTACTCTATGCGTATATGGCTGAAGCCCGATCGTTTGATGGCTTATAACCTGTCGCCACTGGATGTAACCAACGCTATTAAAGATCAGAGCCTGGAAGCTGCTCCCGGTCGTTTTGGACAAAGCAGCACACAGGTGTTTGAATATGTATTGAAGTATAAGGGTAAGCTGAATAAGAATGAAGAGTATGAGAATGTAATTATTAAATCCAACACCGATGGTTCGGTAGTGCGTTTAAAAGATGTGGCCCGTGTGGAATTTGGTTCTTACACTTATTCTTCTAATACCAAGCTGAATGGTTATGCTGCTTCTGGTGTGGCTATTTTCCAGACAGCTGGTTCTAACGCCAATGATATCCTTACCGAGGCAGAGCACCTGGTAAATAAATTTACCAAAGAATTGCCTAAGGGATTAAGCACCGTTATCATGTATAACTCTAAAGAGTTTTTGGATAGCTCTATAGAACAGGTAAAACATACACTGATAGAAGCGTTTATCCTGGTGTTTATTGTGGTGTTCATCTTCCTGCAGGATTTCCGTTCTACCTTAATCCCGGCTATTGCAGTACCGGTGGCTATTATTGGTACGTTCTTCTTCCTTAACCTGTTTGGCTTTACCATTAACCTGTTAACGCTGTTTGCGTTGGTGCTGGCTATTGGTATTGTGGTGGATGATGCTATTGTGGTGGTGGAAGCGGTACACTCTAAAATGGAGCACACGCACCTTCCGGCGCGGGCGGCTACTATCACTTCCATGAACGAGATATCGGGCGCTATCATCTCTATTACATTGGTAATGGCTGCGGTGTTTGTACCGGTAGGCTTTATGCAGGGGCCCGCTGGTGTGTTCTATCGCCAGTTTGCCTTTACACTCGCTGTGGCTATCCTTATTTCGGCTTTGAACGCGTTAACATTAAGCCCGGCTTTATGTGCGTTGTTCCTGAAAAGCCCCTCTGGTGAGCCTGGTGCGCATCATGGTAAAAAAACAGGTTTCGGCAGCCGCTTCTTCAATGCATTTAACGCAGGCTTTAGCGGTATGACCAACAAGTATATCAAGAGTCTGGAATTCCTGTTTAAGCGCAAATGGGTAGCTATCAGCGGCCTGGTGCTGATTACGGTAGCTACTGTGTTTATGATGCAGCGTACGCCATCTGGCTTTATACCTACGGAAGATCAGGGCTTTTTACTGTATGCGGTAAACACCCCTCCGGGTAGCTCGCTGGACAGAACGCATAAGGCAATGGCTAAAATAGACAGTATTATTAAAGCCGATCCTATCACAGCCAACCGTTATAACGTAGAAGGCTTAAACTTTATCTCTAACGCAAACGCTTCTCCTTACGGCGCTGGTTTTGTGCGCATGAAGCCTGTGGATGAAAGAGGGCCGGTAAAAGATCTGAACGTTATTACGGCAATGATGACGCAGAAAATTGCTACAGAAGTAAAAGACGCCAATGCCTTCTTCTTTACTTTCCCTACCATTCAAGGGTTTGGTAACGTGGCTGGTTTCGAGTTTATGTTACAGGATCAAACCAACGGTTCGCTGGATAAGCTGGGTGCTACTGCAGGTGCGTTCATAGGTGCTTTAATGCAGCGTAAAGAAATTGCGTATGCCTTTACCACTTTTGCATCGGGCAACCCACAATACCAGATTGAAATTGATGATAACAAAGCCAAGCAGCTGAATGTATCTATCAGCGATCTGCTACGTACACTGCAGATTTACTATGGTAGTAGCTTTGTAAGCGATTTCAACCGCTTTGGTAAATATTACCGTGTAATGGCGCAGGCAGATATGCCATACCGTGCCGATCCGGCTTCTTTAAATAACATCTATGTAAAAAATACCGCAGGCCAGATGGTGCCGGCAAACCAGCTGGTGAGCCTGCATCGTGTATATGGTCCGGAAACAGTAACGCGTAACAACCTGTATAACGCCGTTACTATTAACGGGGTGCCTAAGCCAGGATACAGTACCGGTGATGCTATTAAAGCGATAGAAGAAACTGCTGAGCAGGTGTTACCAAGAGGTTATGCTTATGAGTGGACAGGTATGACGAGGGAAGAGAAAAAAGCAGGTTCTCAAATCATATTCATCTTTGCATTGAGCCTGATATTCGTATACTTCCTGCTGGCAGCCCAGTACGAAAGTTATATCCTTCCGTTAGCGATTATCTTATCTGTTCCGGTAGGTATATTCGGGGTATTTGCCTTTATTAAATCGGTAGGGGTAGATAACAACATCTATGTGCAGGTGTGTTTGATTATGCTGGTGGGCTTGCTGGCTAAAAACGCCATCCTGATTGTGGAGTACGCGGTACAGCGTCGCCAGCAAGGTATGGAGCTGGTAGCTGCTGCACTGGAAGCATCCCGCTTACGTTTACGTCCTATCCTGATGACATCGTTTGCCTTTATCGTGGGTTTAATTCCATTGCTGCGCGCCAAAGGTGCATCAGCCTTAGGTAACCACTCTATTGGTGCGGGTGCTATCGGTGGTATGTTAAGCGGTGTAATACTGGGTGTGTTTATTGTACCTGTACTCTTTATCATATTCCAGTATTTACAGGAAAAGGTGAAGAAGAACAAAGTGGTAGAGCCTGTTGAACCTCCGGCAAACACACTGTCATTAGATTAATAAGAGAGAAAAATATTGATATGCAACACAGAAGATTTTTTAAAATATTACCCTTGCTAACTATGGCAGGTGGTCTTTACTGGACGGCTTGTTCGTCTGGTAAAGCCACCCAGACCAACCCGGTAGCATTGCCCGCTGTGTTTGACAGCAGCGCTGCAGCAGGTGTGCAGTACGATACCGCTGGTATTGCGGCTATTCCCTGGCAAAGCTTTTTTGCCGATGCCACACTGCGCGAACTGATTAGCAAGGCTATTGCCGGCAACTTTGATTTGCAAACAGCTTATAAAAGAACAGAAGCCGCCCAGCAACAAGTGTTGCTGGCGCGTGCTGCCTTTGGCCCTTCGGCTACGGTACAGGCTGGTGCGCAAATTAGCCGCCCGTCTGATAACAGCTTAAATGGATTGAGTCTTAGCAATTTCTTAGGTAAAAGCTATATAGAAGATTACACACTGGGTTTGAACCTGGGATGGGAAGCGGATATATGGGGCAAACTGAAAGGACAGAAAGAAGCGGCACTGGCTTCTTACCTGCAAACCTATGAAGGTTCCCGCGCGGTGCAAACCCGTTTAATTGTTACTGTAGCAGAAGGTTATTATAACCTGCTGATGCTGGAAGATCAATTGAACATTGCCCGTAAAAACCTGGAGCTGGCTAACCAGGTGTTAAAGATCACCCGTTTACAGCGCGATGCAGGCGAAGCCACAACACTGGCTATTGAGCAGGCAGAAGTGCAGCAGCAAACTACAGCTTTATTAATTCCGCAATTAGAGCAGGCGAAAGGCTTACAGGAAAATGCGCTGCGTTTATTAACCGGCGAACTACCAGGCAGCGTAGCACACGCCGGCAGCCTGAACACTATTGCCGTAAGTGATACCTTATCTACCGGCTTACCGGCCCGTATGGTAAAAGTAAGGCCCGATGTGCGTGCAGCCGAAATGGCTTTGCAGGCTGCTAATGCCCGTGTGGGTGTGGCTAAAGCCAGCATGTATCCTGCTTTAAACATCACCGCTTCCGGTGGCTTAAACTCATTCAAAGCCAGCAACTGGTTTTCTATACCCAGCTCTTTATTTGGTTTGGTAGGTGGTTCTCTTGCACAGCCGTTGCTACAAAAACGCCAGTTAAAAACCCAGCTGGCCACCGCTAAAATCAACCGCGAAACAGCCGTGATAGAATTCAGACAAGCAGTGGTTACTGCGGTGAGTGAAGTATCAGATGCTATGATTAAAATAAAGCAGCTGAAACAACAACAGGTAATTGCCCAGGCTAAAATAGATACCCTGCAAAAGGCTATGACCAACGCGGATATGTTATTTAAAGCAGGCATGGCTAACTACCTGGAAGTAATTAATGTGCAATCCAACAAACTGCAGGCCGAGCTGGCTATGGCGGATATTACCCGTCAGCGTCTTACCGCAGTAGCTGCTTTGTACCGTGCGTTGGGTGGTGGTAACTAGGTATTAAACAGCATGCGCCAAATAGTCAATTGGTTACTACGAAAAAGGATGCAGCAGACAGGAATAATTGTGAAGAAGGAATATCCGTTTGAGGATAGGAGCGAGTATAAGGATAAGCCGGTGAAGAGGGGTTTGTATTTGGGGAAATGCAGTTGAGGGGATAGGTGAAAAAGAACGGCGGTGCAGATGGATATAATGAGCGATAGAAAGAAAGGAGATAAGCTACAGACGGGTGAGGAACAGGAAGAGGGATAGAAGCCTTTTTAGGAACAGCCGGTTGACTATTTGACGCTGTGACTTTAGATACGGAACGTGGGCCGGGTTTATCCCGCGTCCACGTTTTCTTTATAAAAAAAACGTGAGCACAGTATTACCGGCTCACGTGGATGTTGTAAAAACTATAGAGAGTGGATTAGTCGAACAGGTTGGAAGAAAGATAGCGATCGCCACGGTCGCAAATGATACATACAATTACACCGGAGGTCAGTGTTTGCGCTAATGTTACTGCTGCATGCACGGCACCGCCACTGCTCATGCCACAGAAAATAGCTTCTTCTTTGGCTAAACGTTTAGTCATAGTGCGGGCATCTGCTTCGGCCACTTCAATGACATTGTCAATGCGGGAACGATCGAATATTTTAGGTAAATAGGCTTCAGGCCATTTACGTATGCCAGGTATAGAAGAGCCGTCGGAAGGCTGGCAGCCGTTAATCTGTATGTCGGGGTTTTGTTGTTTCAGGTATTTGGAAACGCCCATGATGGTGCCGGTGGTACCCATGGCCGACACAAAATGCGTTACTTTCCCTTCCGTATCGCGCCATATTTCAGGGCCGGTGGTTTTGTAGTGCATTTCATAATTATCGGGGTTGGCAAACTGGTTCAGCATCAGGTAGCCGCCTTTTGCCACCTGCTCATTGGCATAATCAATAGAACCTTCCATGGATCTTTCTTTGGGCGTTAAAATTACTCTGGCCCCAAAAGCTTCCATGGTCAGCACCCTTTCACGGGTAGCATCGGCAGGCATAACCAGTTCAATTTCAACATTGAATAAAGAGGCTATCATGGCAAGCGCTATGCCGGTGTTGCCACTGGTGGCCTCAATCAGCTTAATGCCAGGTTTTATTTCGCCGCGGTCTAATGCACCTTTAATCATACCATAGGCTGCACGGTCTTTTACGCTGCCACCAGGGTTATTGCCTTCCAGCTTGGCATAAATAGTGACATCTTTATTAATAGTAACGTTCTTCAGTTCAACTAAGGGAGTATTTCCAACAAGGTCTAATATGCCAGCCATAGTGTGATTTCGGTTTACTCAGTAAAGTATGGAGCAAAGGTAGGGTTTGCCGGGCAGTAAAATTGGGCTTAATTACTACTAATTGAAGGGGTAGTGATGGAGAATGTAGGGAATAAATAAGATACAGCCGGTAATGGCCGCGAAGATGGCTGCTACCAGCACTGCGCCGGCAGCAATGTCTTTAATCTGTTTTACATTTTCGTGGTGTTCGGGACTTAAATGGTTCATGATTTTTTCAATACAGGTGTTCACCATCTCCGCTACTATTACCAGGGTAATGCATCCGGCAACACATATCCATTCTTTAGGGGTAATGTCATAGTAAAAGCCGAGCGTAATGGCTGCTACGGTGGCTGCCAGGTGTAGCCAGGCATTGTGTTCGCTGGCAAAGAAAGTGCGAATGCCTTGTGCGGCGTATACAAAACTTTTCAAGCGGGCTTTCCAGGAAAATGCGGTTGCCATGAACGGTTGTTTTTTCAGGGTAAATATAATTCATGTTTGTGGTGCAGGGCAGGCGGTTAACAAATTGTTACCCATAAGGGTATTTTGTTTTTGAAACGAATTATTCAGGTATCGCTAAATGGCCGGCTTTTAACGATGATCAGCGCTTGTTTTTACTAATTAAATAATCACAATGAAAAGTATGACCACAATTTCACGATTGCTGGCACTAGCCATGGCTATGCCCTTTGCTTTCACCAGCTGCAGCAAACAACAACAACCTGCCCAACAGGAAGCGGCAGCTGTTACAGCCGGTTTATCTGCTGCACGAACCATTAACGCTACCAATGGTAATTTTAATGTGCTTACTTATAACGTAGCCGGGTTACCACAAATTTTATCCAGCGCCAGCACACCACGGGATTCCAGCACATCGCAAATCGGCCGTCTTATTAACAACTACGATATAGTACATGTTCAGGAAGATTTTAACTACCATGCTTACCTGTACGATAAAGGGAATGCACATCCTTACCGTTCTACTACCAGTGGCGGAGCTGGTATTGGCGATGGTTTAAATTCGCTTTCTTATTTTCCGATGACTGATTTTACCCGTGTTACCTGGAACACGCGTATTAATGAAAATGCCCTTACGCCTAAAGGGTTTACGTATTGCCGGTACCGCATTGCGGAAGGCGTGTATGTTGATGTATATAACATGCACACCAATGCAGAGTCGGACGATGCATCTATTGCAGCGCGTGCAGATAACCTTTTGCAGTTGAGCAATTTTATTGCAGCCAACTCTAAAGGGAATGCGGTGATTGTAATGGGCGATTCTAATGGTCGCTATACACGCGATAACAACCTGCGTTTGCTGCTGAATGTAAACGGTATGACCGATCCGTGGATTGAGTTAGTACGAAGCGGCAGCATCCCTGCATTGGGCAGTGATGCTATTGTGTGTGATTTTCCTGCTATCACCAATAACTGCGAAATAGTAGATAAGATCTATTACAGGGGTAGCAAGTTTATTCAGTTGTCAGCCGCCGATTACAACGTGGTTACTTCTTTTGTAAACGCAGCAGGCCAACAGCTGAGCGATCATATTCCACTTACCTGCAATTTCAATTACACGTTATCCGCTGCTTTTCGCATGAGCGATTTATGGGGTGGTCCGCATGGAACACCGTTTAATGATATGGAAACACTTATTGGCAGCAGCAATGCTACCTCATTTACCATCAGGGGTGGTAGCCGTGTAGACCAGGTGCAGGTAACTTTAGCTAATGGCACTGTGCTGGCACATGGCGGTACCGGTGGCACTGCACAAACGCTTACTTTACAAAGCGGCGAAACTGTTAATGCGGTTACTATCTGTTCTGGAAAGTATAACAACACCACGCGCATATTTTATCTGAAGCTTACCACCAGCACCGGGCGCACGCTTGCTGCCGGAACACAAACTACAGATGTGGTAACCTATACTGCGCCAACAGGTTATAAAATTACCGGGTTCTTTGGTAACGGTGGTGATGAAGTAGATAAGCTGGGTGTTATTTACAACCTGAAATAGTCAAAAGGTTTCACCCTCATTTATGACACGGCCCTGCAATGTTTTGCAGGGCCTTTTGTTTGGCAGGTATTGCGTAAATTTACTGTTATTGTTCACTCTTAAATGCAGTGCCTATGATGATTGTGTGGACGGAAGTAGCATTACGCCTGGGACTGGCAGCAATGCTGGGCGGGGCCATTGGGCTGGAACGTGAGCGGAAGGACTGGGCCGCCGGCCTGCGCACCCATATGATGGTTTGTGTAGGGGCTTCGTTAACCATGATAGTAAGCGCTTACGGTTTTGCTGATATATTGGGAACACCGCATGTGGAGTTAGATCCTTCCCGTATAGCTGCCCAGGTGATAAGCGGCATTGGCTTTATCGGCGCCGGCACCATTCTCTTTTTAAAACAAGGTATTATTCGTGGGCTCACCACGGCCTCGGGTTTGTGGACGGTTGCTGCTATTGGGCTGGCCACCGGTGGGGGAATGTATTTTGCCGCCCTGCTCACTACGGTGCTGGCACTGATTATATTATGGGTGTTGCAGCCGTTTGAAAAGCGTATTTCGGCACGCTTTATTCAAAAGGGTATTAATATTGTAGCTGCGAAACAGGAGTATGCCGCTGCTATTGTAAAAGAGATTATGCAACGGAAAGACGTGGATATTGCTAATTGTACTATTACCAATACAGAAGAAGGGCACCTGGTTTCCTTTAAATTTAAACATATTTCAAAAGAAGAACTGAGCACCCTTATCAGCGAGTTTCAAAGCGCAGAAGGGGTGAAGGAAATTAACTGGAATAACTAATGATACATTGGATAGCGGTAAGTGTGTTGCTGGTATTGGGGATGGTGGTGAGTGTCATAAAAAGAAAGCTGACCTTAAGGGCAGCCCTTACCGGCGGATGTGTGGGCATGCTGGTGTTTGCCGGCGGTGGTTACACTGGTTTAGTAATGCTGGTGGTGTTTTTTGTACTGGGCACACTGGCTACCTCGTGGAAGAAAGAAAAGAAACTGGTGGTGGTAGAAGGCGTGTTGCCTGCCGAAAGGCGTAACACCGGTCAGGTGCTGGCTAATGGCGGTGTAGCTGCTTTATGCGGCCTGCTGGCATTGCTGGATGCAAAGCATGCGGCAATGTACCAGTTTATGATGGCGGGTAGCCTGGCTTCGGCCACTGCCGATACTTTATCTTCTGAACTGGGCATGGTATATGGCCGGCGTTTTTATAATATCATTACCTGGCAGCCGGATATAAAAGGGCTGGATGGAGTAGTAAGCAGGGAAGGCACTGTTATTGGAATTGCCGGCGCTTTATTCATGGGGTTGCTATTTGTGTTGCCCGGTGGCGCAGCCGAAAGAGCGTGGTTTGTGGCTTTGGCAGGTGTGGCTGGTAACCTGGCTGATTCGGTTGTGGGGGCTGTATGGGAACGTAAACATATTATTGGCAATAACCTGGTGAATTTTATCAATACCCTGTTTGCTGCCCTGGTAGCCTGGACCTTGTGGTTTTTGTGGATGGCGCTGCAATAACATGCTGCTATCACAGCGCCTGGGGAGTTATCTGGTTATAATGGTCTGGTAAATAACAGTACCCTCATGGTTCACCGTTTGAACCTGTAATGCGGTATTGTTAACAGAAAAATACATAAATCCATAATCGGCTGCCTGAAACCTGCTATAGGGTAATCCTGTTTTTACAGGTGTTACTTCTGATCCCGCACCGGAAATAAAATGATGGGTATAGCCACTTGTTTTTAAATGCTGTAACGAATGATCATGTCCGGATAAATACACATCTACCTTGTGCTTTTCTAAAATATTTTCCAGCACTTTTCTAATGCCCAGTGTATCGTAGTTGGTGGTACGTGGCCCGGCTGTATACATGGGGTGATGTCCCACTACTATTTTCCATTTCACTGCCGGGGATGCGGATTGTAGTGTTTGTTCTATCCACACCAGTTGTTTCTCTGGTTGCTGTCCTGCTACATGTGGACCATATTCGCTATTGGAATAAAACTCCGGTATCATGGGGTTGGTATCAATAAACAACAGCAATACTTTATCGCCGTTATTACCCAGTGCTATTTCTTTGGAATAATATCTTGCCGGCATTTTCCAGCGGCGGCTTATCTGGCTGTAACGTACCTGTGCATCCGGATCTGATTTATAATCGTGGTTGCCCAGGATAGGATACCAGTCCCACTGCAAAGCAAAATCGGTATAAATGTTTTCAAACGAATAATGCCAAAGCGGATCATGCTCACTGACTATGCCACTTGGATAAAAGTTATCACCGGTGGAGATAATGAAATTGTTCGGATGTGCTGTTGCCCATTGGCCCATTTGTTTGGCCACATGTAACTGATGATCGGCTCCATTACGCCCCCAGTCGCCAATGGCCAGGAAGTTGAGCGGAAAGTTATTGTCTAATGCTGCGCGTGGCGATACCTGTTCACTTTCCAGGAAGGTAGTAAGGCTTTCGCTGCGTGCGTGCAAAGGCGGTAGTAAGGTGGTGCCTAATGCGGTTAAGGCTGTGTTTCTGAAAAAATCTCTGCGCTTCATGATAACTGCATTTAAAAGAGCTGGTCCATAGCTGTTACACTATGGACCAGGTTATGTATTTGATGGAAACCTAAAAACTATTAGTTGTAACCAGGATTTTGAACCAGGTTAGGGTTTAATACCATTTCAGTTGCTGGTATCGGGAAAATACGCAGGTTGATAGATTCATTACCTGTTTTAAAACCCCATGCGCCTTCCCATTTTCCAAAACGGATCAGATCGTTACGGCGCCAGCATTCCCATGCCAGTTCCCTACCACGTTCATCCAGGATATCGTTCAGTGTAATACTGTTAACCTGTGGCGCTTTGGCTCTTGCACGTACTTTGTTGAAGAAAGAAACGGCTGTGGCTGCATCCCCATTGCTTCTTAAAATAGCTTCTGCCTGCATCAGGTACACATCTGCTAAACGCAGGATGGGAATATCATTATTCTGGTTACGGTTTACTGCGTTAGGATCGGGATAGAACTTAACAGAACGCGCACCACAGGATACTCCGTTTATTTCTGGTCCTACGTTCATGCTGGAAGCATCTGTGAGTACAATTTCGCGGGTCAGCTTCAATTGATTGGTATTGTCTGCCATAATTGCCTTACCTGCAAAATCATATTGTAAGCCAGAAACCCAGGTGGTATCTCTTGCATCACCGGAAAGGTTAAACAGGTCCAGGAATTCAGGAGTAGTACACATGGCGTTACTAGGCGCAAAGTTAAGACCGTATTTGGCCTGTAGCTTGCCGTGAAGGGTATAGCGGGTTAACATGTTGCCTTGTCCTCTGTTGGCGTCAAATACGGCAGCCAGGATGGTTTCGCTGTTCGCAGTATTGGTAGGAGAGAACAGGCTCATGTAACTGCCTGCCAGTGACAGACCTGATTCGTTTACAATTTTGTTGCCATAAGTGATGGCATCTGTATATCTAGCCGTACCAGTATAGTATTCAGCATTCAGATATATTTTTTGCAACAAGGCGTATGCTGCCCATTTGGTGGGGCGACCATAATATTGAATAGTTACAGTAGCAGGAGAAGCCAGATCGGGAACTGCCTTCAGTAACTCGCTTTCAATAAAGTTAAATACCTCTGTGCGGGTAGATTGTTTGGGATTTTCAGTAGTTCCAAATTTGGTGATAGGCACGCTTCCATATAAATCCATCATGTAGAAATAGTACAGGGCGCGCATAGTACGTACTTCGGCTATAGAAGTGGTGGTAAGTGCACTGGTTGCCTGCGCTTCCAATACGTTCAATATGCGATTGGCTTCTGAAATAGCGCTATATGCCCATGTCCAGGCAGCTGCAACATCTGAAGAAGTCCAGGTGTGTTTGTGTAATTTAATATAAGCTCCATTGTCGTAATAGCTACCATTACGGTTAGGGATGATAGCTTCATCGGTAGAAAGTTCCTGCATCCTCCATACATCCACGCCAAAAGAAGAGCTGCTTAGTTTCTGGTAAACAGAACCTGTTGCTGCCACATATGCCTCTGCTGTATTAGGAATGACAGTGGTTTGCGATTGTAACGGTACATCCAGTTTGGTGCAGGCACCTGCTGCAAACAAGGCCAAACCGGTTACGAACATATATTTCTTATTCATTGTATTTTTTTTATGGTTCAACATTTTTACAGATTAAAACACTACGTTTACTCCTAACTGGAAAGAGCGTGTTTTAGGATAAAAATTACGGTAATCGATACCTGGTGTTTGTCCTGCCATGTTTACTTCCGGATCAACGCCTTTGTATTTAGTGATAATGAACAGGTTGTTGCCCGATACAAATAAGCGCAGGTTGTAGTTCTGACGTGTTGTGAACGTATACCCTAATGTGGCATTATCTAATCTTAAGAAAGAACCACTTTCAATATAACGGTCAGATATAAAGTGTGCAGTGGCATCTTTATAATTTTCTTCTGTAGTAGTGCTGGCCAATACATTGGTCAGTTTCGCGTAAATAGGTGCGTTCATATCTGCCCTGGTGGCATTTAATATTTTGTTACCCATTACTCCGCGTAAGAAGAAATTTAAATCGAAATGGCCATAGCGAAAGGTGTTATTCCAGCCATACAGTAATTTAGGCTGTGCCGATCCGTGCTGATACACAGCAAAGTTTCCGTTGAGGGTGCTGTCTTTAGAAGCGGTGCCATCGTTACCATAAAAGGTAGATTGTCCGTTAGCGTCTTTACCGGCATATTGCAGCGTATAAAAGGTTCCCAGTGCCTGACCCGGTACAATAATCTGGTAACCGCTGGCGCCTGTTTGTCCACGTCCTGCTACGTTGTTGGCCGTGTAAATCTGGGCCTGGTGTAATTGATCGTTAGAGATAGCTTGTATCACGTTAACGTTGTGGGCAAGGGTTACAGAAGTTGTCCAGCTGAATTTGCCATTTTTTATAGGGGTGGCATTCAATGCTAATTCAATACCTCTGTTCCTCATTTTGCCTACGTTGGCAGTAAGATAACCCGAAGGGTAAATGCTGGTAGGTACCGCATAAGTTCCAATCAGGTCAGATGTTTCTTTCTGGTATACATCTAATGAACCAGAAATTTTATTATTCAGAATGCTAAAATCTATACCGGCGTTATAGGTTGCTGTGCGCTCCCATTTTAAATCGGGGTTCTGGCTTTGGATTTGAGTAAGGTTGTTAATCCATTGGCCGCCATAATAGAAGTAGCTGGTGCCTGAGCCATATAAAGATTTAGCGGTGAAGGCATTAAATCCGCTTGAGTTACCGGATACACCATAACCTACACGTAATTTAAGCGCGTTGATAAAGTGAACATCCCGCATAAAATCTTCCCTGTGAATATTCCAGCCGGCAGAAACTGCAGGGAAATAGCCCCATTGCTGGTTGGTGCCAAAAGCAGAAGAACCATCTCTACGCAGGGTTGCCTGGAAAAGATACTTACCATCGAAATCATATCCGGCTCTGCCATAGAAGGATATCAGGCGTAATACAGACATGGCTGTGTTGCTATAGGTAGCCAGGTTACCTGTTCCCAGGCCCAGGTTATACCATAAGTAATCGTCTGAGGCAAAGTTATAATTTGAGTTGTAAAAGCCATCTCCATCACGGTCTTCCTGCCAGGAATAACCGCCTAACAATTTAATGTTATGCCTGTTAAAGCTGGTGTTATAAGTGGCGTAAGATTCCCATATTTTTTTAGAAGAACTGGTAGTAGATCTTGAAGCGAATCCGGTATGAATCTGGTCCAGCATTGAATACCGGTTATAATACTGGTTAGTATCCTGTTGCTGGTTCTGGAATGCAATAGAGGTAGTGAAATCAAGACCTGGCAATATGTTGGCATTGATAACACCATTAATAATGCTGAGGTTGATTTTATTTTGAATGGTATTATTGGCAATTAGCGCTACCGGGTTGTAATAGCCGCCGGTGCCCACCGTTCTGCTGCGGTCTTCTGTATAGCTACCGTCGGCCTGTTTTACTGCTACCGTTGGCAGGTAGGTCATCATATTATTATATACCTGTGAAGGGATCAGATCGCCATTGGTACGGCTGTTGGTAACGTTCAGGCTTAGTCTTAAACGGTCATTAAAAGCCCTGTGCTCCACATTAGCGCGTACTACAAAACGGTTCATAGAAGATCCTTTAATAATGCCTTCGTTGTTCAGGTAGTTTACACTTACACCATAAGAGGAATGCTGGTTGCTTCCGTTAAAGCTAACGTTATGGTTGTGTGATAAGCCGGTACGGGAAATTTCTTTCTGCCAGTTGGTATTGCTTACGCTGTCGTTGTTTACTGCGTCAAACTTGTCTCCATTGCTTTCTACATAATTGCGCAATTGGTTAGCATCGGCCATTTTTAACGTGTGGGAAATTTTTTCAATGCCAATATAACTGCTGTAAGAAAGTCGGGACTGGCCTTTGCGTACTTTACGGGAAGTAATGATGATAACACCATTGGCTGCACGGGCACCATAGATAGAAGTAGAAGAGGCGTCTTTTAAAACGTCAATGCTTTCTATATCATCAGGAGCTATTGTGTTAATGTTGGCACCGGGTACACCATCAATTACATAAAAAGGTTCGTAGGCGTCATTGCCCGGACGAAAGCTGGAAGGGCCGCGTAGCACTACAGTAGGGTTTTCGTTTGGGTTACCGCTTTTAGTAATGTTTAAGCCGGCTACTTTACCTTGTAATAACTGTAAAGGCGAGCTATATACACCCTGGTTAAAATCTTCTCTTTTAACAGAAGTGATAGAGCCGGTAATTTCACTTTTGCTTCTGCTACCGTAACCTACAATTACTATTTCATTTAAAGCGCCGTTGTTTTCTTTCATCTTAATCGACACAGCTACAGGCTCGCCTTCCTTCAAAGTGTAGTTAGGCAAAGTTTGAGTAGCATAACCAATATGCGATACTTCAATAGTATAACCACTACCGGCAGGCACTTGCGCAAAACGGAACATACCAGTGGAATCGGTAGTAACTCTTTGTTTAAACTTAGTAGCAGCATTGGTTAGTGAAACGTTGGCAGATGCAATAGGGTCGCCTTTTTCGTTCCGGATAAGCCCTTTCAGTGATCCTGACTGGGCAAAAACGTTCAGTTGCAGCATTAGCAGCAGGCATATAAATAACGCCTGTCGTAAAAATGACTGTTTTCCTGTTGTTGTCATTGTGAGTGATATTTAAAAAGTTTAGGCAAAGGGTTCCCTGTCTGCTTGTAAAGGCAGTTTTACAGGGCTTCTGTACCTGATGTTATAAATGAATAATTATGGGTTTATACTGTAACCGGTAGTAGTTTTTTCCAGGTGTAACTCGTTTAATAAAGCAATGGTATGTAAGATGTCATCGATGTCGTCTTGCTCTGAATAAGAGCCTGAAAATTTCATCTTCGCCAATGCTGCTTCATCAAACTGTATGGTTATATTATATTTCGCCTGCAGTTCTTTCAATACCTCCGAAAGCGGGCGTTGATTAAAGTTGAGATTGTCAACGGTCTTTTTAGCTTTAGCAGGCGCTGTACCGGTTGCTGTAGCTGTACGTTCGCTGCTGCTGTTGTTTACCGTGCTTTGGTTGTTTACTTTGTCAAACACCAGCTCTTCGCCTGGTGTAAGATATACAGGTGCAAATGCCTGTGCATTGCCTTTATCTTTTTGAATCACCACTTTACCGGTAACCAGCTTAATGTTCACTTTGCTTTTTCCGTTAAACGATTCTATCCAGAAGGAAGTGCCCAGCGCGGTAGTGGTTAAGCCGCCTGCTGTTACTGCAAAAGGGCTTACTGCGTTTTTGGCTACGTTAAAAAAAGCCTTCCCTTCTAATGTAACCGAACGGTTTTGTATAAAGGGTTTAGGGTGCTGTAAGGTACTGTGTGCGGCCAGGGTAACTTCTGAACCGTCTTCCAGAATAAAGTCTTTATTATGTGTGGTGTTGTTTACAATGGTATTGATTTGTAAACCGTCTTTTGCTGTTTGTGTTTGGGCCAGCTGTTGGTTGTTACTTTGTTTACTCAGCCATACTGCACCGCCTGCCAGTAAGCATAATACGGCAGCTGCTGCAGAGTAGCGGAATATTCTTCTGTGTATAGCGGTAAAGCCGGCATCTTCTTTTATGCCTTTCCATATATACCTGTCCGTTTCGGCAGGCAGGGTTTGTTGTGGCGCAAACTGACTCCATTCCGCTTCCCCCATGTATTTTTCCAACTCCTCTGGATGCGCATCAAAGTAAGCAGTCAAAAAATCTGCTTCTTCTTTGCTACAGCTATTGCTTAAAAACCTTGCTACCAGTTCCGGTGATATGTTCATTTACCTAAGTTCTGCCTACTATTCGTTTGAAAAAGAAAATACCCTGGTGGTTAACAATTTGGTAATACAGGGTGCATTAGAAGCGGAAGAAAATGGCAAAAACAGGAGCGAGGGTTTTGCGCAACTGGCTTAAAGTACGGGAAATATGGTATTCTACGGTTTTGGGAGAGATAGAAAGTTCTTTGGCTATTTCGTTATAAGTAAGGCCATAATCACGGCTCAGGCGAAACACCTGCTGGCCCACTTCGGGAAGGGTATTAATAACCTTATCTATTTCCTGGCGGGTTTCTTTGGCCTGATATTGTTGAAGAGCGGCCTCTTCTGTGGTGATAACCGGCGCATTCACGGCCAGTTTTCTTTCGTTGGCCAGCTTGCGTAACTGGTCAATCATCAGGGAACGGGCTATTCTAAAAAGCTGAATATCAATTTCAATATCTTCCGACAGGTTTTCGCGGCTTATCCAGCATTTTACAAAGGTTTGCTGTACCAGCTCCTGCGCCCAGTATTCCGATTTCATTTTGCCCAACAGCCAAAAATATAACTTGTCTTTATACTGGTTGTATATAGACTCAAATGCTTTGGAGCTGCCTTGTTTTATGTGCAGTGTAGTGTACAACGGAAACAAGCTTTTGGGATACTGAATAGATTATGGCAAAAATATAGCAGGAAATGGTAGCTATATATTACCGTAATATTATCAAATGGGGATGGTATAGAAAATATTTATAATGCTTTGGACAGGAGGGGGGCTAGTTGGCCGGCCCATTTTTTATATTCTGCTCCGGAAGGGTGAAGTCCGTCTGATGCTACCAGGGAAGGCTGGGTGGCAGCTTCCCGGGTAGAGGGCGTAATATCAATATACTGACAATGATAGCCAAGCGTTATCTGTTTGTTGATGGCATTAAACGCATCTATCTCTTTACTGATCTGTGCGGTGTTGCTACCTTGCGCAAATGGAGTAACACTGTAGTCGGGTATGCTTAACACAAATACGTGCGAAGCTTTATTACCAGCCAGTTGTATACTTTTCTGTAGCAGTTGGGTAAAACGGATACGATAGCCACCAGTATCCATATGCTGATATTGATCGTTCACACCTATTAATAAGCTTACTATGTTATACGGGCCCTGTGGTTGCTGGCTTTGGATAGCGGAAAGCAGGTTAGCTGTAGTCCATCCGGTAGTGGCGATATATTGGGGTGTGATATGAATACCCTTTGATAACAATTGGCTGGCTGTTTGCGCCGGATAACGTTCATTCGTTTCTACCGATTGTCCGATGGTGTAGGAGTCGCCCAGTGCCAGCCATGATTTGTAGGAAATATTATTACTGCCTGCGGTTATATTGGAGGGGGCAGTATTAGCTGCCGGAATAGCATCTTTTGAACAGCTTAGTAAGGAATGTAGCATACCGGTACTACTTACAAGCAAGGAGAATAATACAAATGTTTTCATTAAATATTTACGTAATGGCCTGTGCTGTGGTTTGCTGTTTTAATATGCAAAAGGCCACAGGAATTGCTCCCTGCGGCCTTTTTATCACTGTTCAAGGTGTTTGTATTTAACTGACAGCTACCTGATTGCTATCCTTTTGTTTTTTGTGGAGAACAAACATAGGAATACAAAACAGGAAACCACCCAAAGCCAATGCCGCACCTACCCATTGAGGGGAAGTGTAACCTAAACCGGCTGCTATGGGTAATCCGCCAAGGAAGGCACCAATAGCATTGCCAATATTAAAACTGGCCTGACTTACAGAAGCGGCCAGCATTTCGGCGCCGGTAGCTGCTTTAATCATCAGCATTTGCACGGGGGCTACCATGGCAAATGCCACAGCACCTGTAACAAAGGTCATAATAATAGCGGCTGCTTTGTATTGGCTGATAGCAGATACTGTTAACAGGCTGGCTACCATCACCAGTAGTAATAGGGCAGTGGCATTGATGGCAGAAAAACGATCGGCCATTTTACCGCCTATTACATTACCTACAGCCATGCCTGCACCTGCCAGTACTAAAATAAAAGAGATACTGTTTTCTGAAAATCCGGCTACTTCGGTCATGAGTTTGGAAATGTAACTGAACCAGGCAAACAAGCCACCGGTGCCAATAGCGGTGATACCCACTATTAACCAGGGTTCTGACCGGGTAAACACCTGCAGGTTACTTTTCAAACTGCTGTTTTCGGGAGCTGGTATCACGGGCATCCACATCTTCACACTCCATACTGCCAGCATGCCTACGCCTGCTATAATTACAAAGGTGTAACGCCAGTCGAGGTTGTGGCCTATCCAGGTGCCCAATGGTACGCCTATAATATTAGCCAGTGTTAAACCGGCAAACATAATAGAAATAGCCCTTGCTTCGCGACCAGGCTCAGCCAAACGGCTGGCTACCACCGCACCTACGCCAAAAAAGGCGCCGTGTGGCAGACCGGAAAAAAGGCGTGCAATAAACAATAATTCGTAAGTAGGGGCCAGTGCCGAAATGCCGTTAAACAAAGTGAACAGCAGCATCAGGCCCATCAGTATTTTCTTGGGGGGGTACTTGCCGGCTATACCCACCAGCAGTGGTGCACCCAATACCACGCCTAAAGCATAGGCCGATATCAGGTGACCCGCTACGGGAATGGATATATCCATTGTACGGGACAAGTCCGGCAATATTCCCATCATCACAAACTCTGTCATCCCTATGCCGAACCCGCCTATACTAAGCGATAATAAACTTTTTTTCATGTACGATAGAAAGCCCTGTGCTTACTTTTTAAGTGAGTTGATGTCAATGACAAAACGATATTTCACATCACTCTTTAATACGCGCTCGTAAGCTTCATTGATATAGTTGATGTCAATGACTTCTACATCGGAAACAATGTTGTGCTCTGCACAGAAATCCAGCATTTCCTGGGTTTCGGCAATACCACCAATCATAGAGCCGAGTATACTTTTGCGGCCACCTACTAAATCAAACGCTGGTATTTCAGCTGGTTTAGAAGGAATGCCTACGATAATCATGCTACCGTTTGTTTTTAACAGGTTCAGGTAAGTGCTGTAGCTGTGTTGTGCAGAAACGGTATTCAGGATAAAGTCAAACTGGCCTACCAGTGATTTCATGGTGGCTTCGTCGGATGTTAAGGCGAAGTGATGTGCGCCCAGTTTTTTAGCATCTGCTTCTTTAGAAGGAGAACCGCTTAACATGGTTACTTCGGCGCCAAAAGCTGCTGCAAACTTAACAGCCATGTGACCTAAACCACCTAAGCCCAGTACGGCTACTTTGTGGCCTTTTTTCACACCTGCAAAACGCAGGGGAGAATAGGTAGTGATACCTGCACATAATAAAGGAGCTACACCTGCCAGGTCTAATTTGTCGCTTACTTTCAGCGTGTAGTTTTCGTCTACTACAATCTGTGTAGAGTAACCGCCGTAAGTTGGTGCACCCGTAAGGCGTTCGCGGCTGTTGTAGGTGCCGGTCATCCCTTCAGTACAGTATTGCTCCAAACCATCTTTACAGTTAACGCATTCGCGGCAGCTGTCTACAAAACATCCGATACCAGCCAGGTCGCCCACTTTAAACTTCTTCACGTGGTCGCCTACTTTCACAATTCTTCCCACAATCTCATGACCAGGAACCATGGGGTAAATAGAGCCACCCCATTCGTCTCTTACCTGGTGAATGTCGGAGTGGCAAACTCCGCAGTAAAGTATTTCAATTTGTACGTCGTGTGCACCTACATCTCTTCTTTCAAAGTTGAAAGGAGTAAGAGGAGATGTGGTGCTTTGTGCTGCATATGAATTTGTTGCTATCATAACGGGGTAATGGTTATTGCCAGTTGCTTGCTTTGTTAAGCAGTGCAATGGCTTCGTCATTTAATTTTAAAGAAACTGCTTTGGTTAATGAGTCCAGTTGTGTTAAGCTGGTGGCGCTGGCTATAGGTGCTGTAACAGAAGGGCGGGCCATTAACCATGCGAGGGCCACGGTGGCCGGCGTGGTTTGGTGCTGCGCTGCTACCGTGTCTAAAGCATCCAGTATTTCCAATCCTCTTGGATTGAGGTATTTATTCATGCCGCCGCCACGCACACTTTTGCCAAGATCGCTTTCGCTGCGGTATTTACCGGTAAGAAAGCCGGCTGCCAGTGAAAAATAGCTGATAACGCCCAGCCTGTTTTCCAGGCAGATGCCTTCCATTTCTTTTTCAAACCCTTCACGGGCATACAGGTTGTATTCCGGCTGAAAGGTCTGGTAGGCGGGGTAACCGTGTTTTTTACTTGCTTCTAAGGAAGCCAGCAGCCTTTCTGTAGAAAGGTTGCTGGCACCAATCCATCGTACTTTTCCTTCCTTCACCAGCTGTTGGTATGCTTCCAGCGTTTCTTCCACAGGAAGATGGGTGTCGTCATCCCAGTGCGTCTGGTATAAATCTATATAGTCTGTCTGTAAGCGTTGTAAAGAGGCTTCCACTGCTTTCAGTATATAGGCTTTGCTCAGGTCTTTTTTACCCTGGCCCATATCAGCGCCTACTTTGGTGGCCACTATCACTTTGCTGCGGTTGCCACGTTGCTTTAACCAGTTGCCAATAATGGTTTCCGATTCGCCCCCGGTGTTACCGGGCTTCCAGCGGGAATATACATCGGCTGTGTCCAGCAGGTTACAACCTGCTGCAACAAAGCCGTCCAGAATTTCAAAAGACTGTTGTTCGTTGATCGTCCATCCGAAAACGTTGCAGCCTAAGGTTAAGGGCGCTACGTACAGATCGCTTGCGCCTAACTGTCTTTTTTCCATATTAATTTTTCTTTGGTGTGGTTTTTATGGTAGAACCGTCACGTACTTCTTCTGTAGCGTTGGCTATCAGGTTATCGCCGGGTGTAAGCTTGCCAAAGATTTCTACTTTACCATCTGCTTCACGACCTTTCTGTACAGTAACCCATTCTGCTTTATTATTGTTCACACGAATGACAAATACACCGGTAGTGCTGTTGAGCACAGTGGATTTAGGTACCACCAGTGAGCTATCCTGTGCAGGCATAGGAATGTGCACTTCGGCAATCATACCTGGTAGTAGCTTTTTGTTATCGTTGATCACATCCACCTCAATGCGTTCTGCGCGCAGGCGGGTGTCTAATGCGCCGGATAAACGTTTTACTGAACCTTTAAACGTTTGATTGGCCAGTGATTTAACACTAAACTCTACCTCGTTTTTATGGCTCAGGTAGCTGGTATATAATTCCGGTACTGAAATTACCAGCCTTAAATGTTTCTGCTCCTGCAGGGTGAACAGAGGTAACTCAGAGCCTTTGCCAGAGGGACCTACGTACGCGCCTGTGTTTACATTACGGGCACTGATTACGCCGCTGAAGGGAGCGCGTATTTCCAGGTAGTCGCGTATGATGGTTACTTCTTTGTTGGCGGCTTTGGCTGCTTCCAGTTGCGCTTCATCTGCTTTCATACGGGCCAGTGCCTGGTCCAGGTCGTTGGGAGAAACGGTGCCCGGGGTGAGACTGGTTTTATACAAACGGTCGTAATTGGCTTTACTGGCCAGGTAAATGGCTTCCTGCGATTTCAGCCTGCTTTCGGCAGCTGCTATGCGCGAAGTGAGTTCCGGCGCTTCCAGCTGGGTTAATAACTGGCCGGCCGATACTTCTGTACCTACATCTACATTCATCTTTTTTACAAAGGCGGCTTCTTTAGCGTAGATATCCACTTGCTGGTAAGCGATTAGCTCAGCAGGGGAAGTAAATATAGAAGACAGTTTGTCTTTGCTCAGCGAAATGGTTTCCAGTGCAGGAGCAACCGCTTCTGTGGTTTCTTTTTTCGCTTCTGTTTTGCCTTCCGATGATCCGCATCCGGTAATGGTGGCAGTACCCAGCAGGGCCGCAAAGCCTGCAAATAATATGGTTGTGTTATGTTTAAGCTTGTTCATATATATCAGGTATGTAGTGTTTACTTTCTTTGTCTTCAGGATCCAGCGATACAGAAACAATAGATGTTTTCTTCTGTACAGAGGCAAATAATAAGGGCAATATAAATAATGCGGCAAAGGTACTGGCAATCAGGCCACCAATTACGGCCCGTCCTAACGGAGAGCTTTGGTCGCCGGCTTCACCCAGGCCGCTGGCCATAGGAATCATACCCACCACCATGGCTACTGCTGTCATCACAATAGGGCGTAACCGCAGTGCTGCTGCTTCTTTGGCGGCAGTAATGGAGTTGCCGCTATGCAGGCGCAATTGCTCGGCATTGGTAATAAGCAGTACCGCATTGGATATGGATACACCCACCGACATAATCATACCCATGTAAGACTGCAGGTTTAAGGTAGATCCGGCTATCATTAACAGGCCCAGTGAACCTAACAACACCGCAGGCACCGTACCCAATACTACCGCTGATACTTTAAACGACTGGAAGTTGGCTGCCAGCATCAGGAATATCACCACAATAGCTACTATCAAACCATTTTGCAGGCTGTCCAGTGTATCGGTAAGGGTATCGCTCAAGCCAATGATATCTACATTCAAACCACGTGGCAATTCGCCCAGTGAGGCAATAGCCTTTTTCACTTCGCCGGATGCTTTCCCTAAGTCTACATTGTTTAGGTTAGCGGTAACGGTTAAAGTAGGCATAGCCCCCAGGTTATCGGCTTCGCCAAAGGTGGTGCCTTTGGTAATAGTGGCCACATCTCCTAATACGGGGCGGGAGGAGTTTCTCAGTAACGGAATTTCTGAGATATCCGCTTCGCTCGCCATCTTGTTTTCCGGAACCAGCACCTGTACGTTATAGCTGTAGTTCGATTTTTCATCCACCCATATGTTCTTCTCTGTAAAACGGGAAGAAGAAGTAGAAGCGATGATAGAACGTGATACGTCGCTCATATCCACACCCAGCTGCGCTGCGCGCACCCTGTCTACATTAATGTTCAGCGAAGGGTAATGTGTAGCCTGTCCCAATTGCACATCGCGCAGGAAAGGTATGTTCTGTAAACGGCCTATCAGTCTTTGTGCATACTCTTCGCTCTGCTTTTTGTTACGACCGGAAAAGCGTATTTCTACAGGCGTAGGAGAACCCTGGCTTAATATTTTATCTGTTAACTCAATAGGCTCGAAAGATAATTTCATTTCAGGGGCAATTTTCTGTGCCTGTGCCCTTATTTTATCTTTCAGCTCGTCCAGGTTGGTTTTATATTCTTCTTTTAAAGCTACCTGTAACACGGCTTCGTGCGGGCCGGCCATCCACAGGAAGATAGGGTTGATAGAAAACTGTTGCGGGTGCATACCTACATAAGCCGAGGTAATGGCTACGTTTTCTTTTCCTACAATACCGTTGATAGCATCTACCAGGGCAATGGTTTTCTTTTCTGTATTCTCCATACGTGTACCATCCGGTTCACGCAAACGTACCTGAAACTGGCTGCCGTTTACCTTCGGTAATACATCGCGGCCAATGCTGGACAACAGTAAGGCGGTAAGGCCACATACTGCCAGGATATACACGATAACAATAGGAACGCGGAAAGGCATCATCCTGTCAATAAAGCGCAGGTAACGGTTCCTGATTTTATCGAAGGTGGTTATTTTGCCATCGTTGTTGGTGTCTTCTCTTTCTGCCATACCGTGCTTCTGGTTCCAGGTATCCTGCTCGCTTTCCACAGGCAGGCCGGTAGCCGCAAACTCTTCTGAATCGGTAAAGCGCTTGCCGTCTGGTTTGTGATGGTGTTTTACCTTCATAATCCAGTTGGCCATTACCGGTACAAATGTTTGTGCCAGGAAGTAAGAGATGATCATGCTAAAGCCGATGGCCAGTGCCAGCGGTAGGAACAGGGAACCTGGGATACCACCCATGGTAAACGCTGGTGCAAACACCGCCAGGATACAAAACAGGATCAACAGTTTGGGGAAGGCAATTTCTTTACACGCATCCCATATGGCCAGCGCTTTAGGCTTGCCCATATCCAGGTGCTGGTGTATGTTTTCTATCGTTACCGTACTCTCATCCACCAATATACCAATAGCCAGTGCCAGACCGCTCAACGTCATAATGTTAATGGTTTGGCCAAACAGGTTCAGGAATAATACGGCAGAGATAATAGAAGTAGGAATGGTTAAAATTACAATCAACGCACCGCGTGCATCGCCCAGGAACATCAATACCATTAAACCGGTAAGGATGGCGCCGATAGCACCTTCCGTTAACAGGCTTTTTACGGAGTTGATCACGTAAGTGCTCTGGTCAAATTCATAGCTCAGTTTTACATCTTCCGGTAACTGCGCCTGCATTTTGGGAATGCTCTTTTTCAGGTTCTGCACCACTTCCCAGGTACTGGCATCGGCACTTTTGGCAATGCTTAAGTATACGCTGCGTTTACCATTTACCAGTGCATAACCCTGCGAAATATCTGCCCCGTCTTCTACGGTAGCCACATCGCGCAGATACAGGTTTTGTACACCATTCTTGAACAAAGGAATGTTTTCAAAATCCTTTACTTCTTTAATGGTGGTGTTAATGGGGGTGATGTAGTTTTTATCTTCTATACGCACGTTACCCGATGGATTGGTCTGGTTGTTTAAGCGCATGGCTTCTACCAGCTGATCGGGTGTCATGTTATGGGCGCGCAGTAATTCCGGATCGGCTTTAATAATTACAGTACGCACGTTACCACCAAAGGGTGGTGATGACACCAGGCCGGGGATGGTGGTAAAGGAAGAACGAACATACACGTTGGCCATATCCAGCAACTCGTTGTTCGTGCGTTTGTCGCTGCTCAATACCAGCTGGCCTACAGGCAGGGTAGAGGCATCGAAACGGATAATGAACGGCGGGTTACTGCCCGGGGGAAAGGAGGCTTGTATACGGTTACTGAAAGCACTTACTTCTGCTGCCGCCTGCGCCATGTTGGTGCCGGGGTAGAAGTTGATTTTCATCAGGGTAAGGCCTTGAATGTTTTTGGTTTCGATGGATTTTACGCCATTTACGAATAGGAAGATGTTGATATACTGCTTCGCAAAGAACGCTTCCATTTGAGAAGGCGTATAACCACCGAAGGGGTGCGAAACATATATCACGGGCATATCCAGCTTGGGAAAGATGTCAATTTTAATAGTAGTGACAGCTTTAATGCCGAAGAAGAATAACCCGGCCACTAATACCAATATGGTAATAGGCTTGCGTAAGGCTAATTTAATCAGGTTCATATCTTGGTTTGCTTCGGTTAAAATTCATTGAGGAACAGGTCGAAATTGCCACTGGCCGCTGCTTTCAGCAACAATGCCTGCCATACATTGGTATAGGCGATGTCGCGGTCTGTTTCGCTGCGGTTAACCAGGTATAATGCCTGTGTAACCTCTACTATATTGCTGAGTCCGTTTGTGTATAAAACCTCTTTCTGATGATAAGCGTCAGATGCAGATTTTACCTGTATAGGAGCTTCGGCGTAGTTGGATAAAGCATTCTTCATTTTATTGCCCGCCAGTGCCAGCTGTGCTTTCAGCTGTTGGTCGGCCAGGGTGTATTCGGCTTGTAAACCCAGTGAAGTGGCTTTTTGTGCACTTACCTGCTGCTTAATACGCAGGGGAGTGGTAAGGTTCCATATCATGCCCAGGCCTACCAGGTAGTTGCCGCGCATGCTTTGTACGCCATCCCAGTAATTGGATGTATAGTGGTCGAGGTTAGAACCTAACTGGCCATAGTTCCAGTCAAAGCCCGATCCGCGACCCTGAATTAAACCAAATGCAGAGAAGGTGGGGTAATTGAATTTGTGATAGTACTTAGCCTGCTGGTTGCTTAATGCAATGCGGCTTTGATAGTACTGCAGCAAAGGGTGTTGCTGCACACTGCTTGCTGTGTCGTAAGCGCCGGTAGGTACTTTGTTAATGAACACTGTGTCCAGTGCAAACTCCTGCGAAGGCACGCCCATTAACACCGCCAGCTGATTGCTTTGCTCCTGCTCGGCATCTCTGGCTTTGGTAAGGGTAATGCGGGCGCTGGATAGTTCGGCATTTGCCTGCGACGAATCCACGCCGGCAATTAAGCCATTCAACGCGCGGGCAACTACTACTTCACGCAGCCGGGTAGCCCTGTCCAGGTTGTTTTGCCACGAGCGCACCAGACGCTGTGTGGCCAGCAGGTTCAGGTAAGCAGCCGCCACCTTTACTTCGTGCTGGAACATTTCCTGGTTCAAGTCGCTTTTGTCACGTGCCAGGGTGGATTTAGCCACGTTGATCTTTTCTTTGGCCTTGCCAAAAGAATAGAAATCCCAACTGATGTTGGCCAGGTACAAGGCACCAAAGGCCGCATTCCAGTTTTGTGAGGGTAGGGAGGGACCCGATGCTGCAGTGCTTAAACCTCTGTAGCCATACGATGGGCCATTTAAACCATTCACGGTTCCGTAATCCTGCTGTGCGGAAAGGTTGAGGTCTGGCAAGTACTCCCGCTTACTTTGCGTTACCGAAGCTTCCGAAGCACGGGCATACGCTTGCTTTGCCTTGATGGAGCCGTAATTGGCCAGCGCTGTTTCAACAGCCTGCTTTAACGTAAGCGCCTGTTGTGCATGCACACTGCCATGTAAAACACCTCCTGTGATAAGCAGGGTGAGTGCTGTTTTTTTAAACATGATTTGGTTCTTTCTTCTGTTAATCTATCTATAGTGTCTGTTCTTTCCTTATGGCAGAGAATCGTGCAATTCTACTCAGCAGGCAGTGTTGAGACTGTAAAAATAGACAGGTTAGCAGAAGCGGCGCTTTCACTTTTCAAACAATTACTTGTATTTTTCAAACATCTGATGTTCGGAAAGCGCCGGGGGTAGAACTGGTATGTTTTTTAAAGAAATTGTTAAAATAGGCAGGATACTCAAATCCTAAGCTGTACGCTATTTCTGCCACGCTCCAGTTGGCATGTTTCAGCAGTGCGCGGGCTTCTACGGTAATACGTTCAGAAATATGCTCGGTAGTGGTTTTACCGGTTACTTCTTTTACCGCCCTGTTCAGGTGGTTGGCGTGTACATTCAGGCGGGAAGCAAAATCCTGGGCGGTGCGTAGTTGCAGTATATGTTCCGGGGAGTCAATAGGAAACTGGCGTTCCAGTAATTCAATAAACAGGGCTGTTAAACGGGCGTTGCCGCTGGAGTGTTTTACCCAGGTTTCGGCACTGCGCATTTTCATGGTTTCGTGTACCATCACATATAAATAATGACGCAACAGGTCGTATTTATAAGGGTATTCCGAATCCATCTCGCTCAGCATCAGTTTAAACAGGTAATGCAGTCTTTCCTGTTGCTGCTCATTCACAAAGAATAAGGGATCAAGGATAGGAGAGCATAAAGGCGATTCGTGCAGGATGTCTTTACGGTTATGATTGTTATGGTTGTCGAGAAAGGCATCGTTGAACAGGCAGAAATAACCCTCCTGTATCTCTGAGCTTTTTTCCCAGGAATAGGGCAGGTTAGGAGAGGATAAAATGATCACCGGTTTATCTATTTCTACCGTTCTGTCGGTGAAATGAAAACGTCCTTCCCCTATGACGAAAGATATTTTATAAAAATCGCGACGGTTTAAAGGTGCAGCGCTACGACATATACCGGCGCGGGGGTATACATTGAAGTGACCAGCCTCCTTACCATACCGGGTGGAAGGAGGCGGTTTGAGGTCTAATCTTTTATAAAAATCGTCAAGTGTTTCTATTACTGCCATACCCCGAAGTTATGAAAATCAAACAAAAGCGCTATGCCCTGTTATGGCCCTGCCCACAATCAGCGAATTGATCTCTTTGGTGCCTTCGTAAGAGTAGATGGCTTCCGAATCGGCTACAAAACGGGCCACATTGTATTGCAGCAGTATGCCGTTGCCGCCCATCACTTCCCGGGCGCGGCTTACAATGTCGCGGGTGCGCAGGGTACAAAACACTTTTGCCAGGGAAGCGTGCTCATCGGTAAGGCGGTTTTCGTCCTGTAACTCGCTCAGCCTGAACACCATCGTTTGCATGGCGGTAAGGTTGCTCAGCATTTCTACCAGGTGGTTTTGAATCAGTTGAAAGGAGGCTATAGGTTTGCCAAACTGTTTGCGTTGGGTAGTATAGGCCAGTGCGTTTTCGTAAGCGCCACGTGCACAGCCCACCGCTTCCCAGGCTACACCGGCACGGGTCATACGCAGCACTTCCGAAGTATCTTTAAAGGTGTTGGCGTTTTGCAGGCGGTCTTCTTCCTGTACAGTGCAGTTGGTAAGTGTGATGAGCCCGTTCTGCACTATGCGCAACGCCATTTTATCCATCATTTTCTCCACATGCAGGCCAGGGGTATCTTTCTTTACTAAAAAGCCTTTTACGTTATTATCATCTACATCCCGCGCCCATATCACAATTACATCGGCAAAAGTGGCGTTGCCTATCCATTTCTTTTGTCCGTTCAGCACCCAGGTATCACCGGTGCGTTTGGCGGTAGTGGTTAAGCCACCTGCTGCGCCGGAACCTACTTCGGGCTCGGTAAGGCCAAAAGCGCCAATCAGCTTCATTTGCTGCATACCGGGCAACCATTGTTGCTTTTGCGCCTCACTCCCCAGCTTATAAATACTGCCCATTGCCAGGCCGTTTTGCACGCCAAAGAAAGTAGCAACAGAAGCATCTACCCGCGCCATTTCCATGGCCAGTATGCCTTCGGTAAGATTGCTAAGGCCGGGGCAGCCGTAGCCCTGGTAAGTAACACCGCAAATATTCAGCTGCGCCATTTTGGGTATCAGTTCAAAAGGAAACTCGGCGCGTAGCCAATAATCATTTACCAAAGGCTGCACTTCTGTTTCCATAAAGCTGCGCACCTTAAGTTGCAGCTCCCTTTGCTCGGGCGTAAGCATGCCTGCTATATCATAAAAATCACCATCTACAGGTGGCGTAGGCTTTTTCTTTTTACCGCCGCCACTGCTCAGCATTTTCATCAAACCCTGTAACTGTGCATCGTCCAGCTTGCTTACGTTTTGCATAACAGCGCCCAGGTCTACTTTGGAAGCTAAATGATTCAAAGCATCCAGGTCAATGTTCTTATACAAATGCCAGGCTTGCTTTAGTTTTTGGTACAGGCTACTCATGGTTCAATCGTTATTTACAGGTGGTATAATACAGGCTATTGTGCATGCACAAATCCGCCGCTATCATCTTTTTCCAACAGTATAAAATGGTTGTTGTAATCGAAATATAATTCTTTTACGGTAGCCGCTGTGCCTGCTGTACTGATAGTGATAGTATAAGGATAATCTTCTTTATCATTCTCCCGTGTGATAGTATATTCCATTTCTGTACCAGAATTTTGTAAGGCCTGTTTTACAGTGGCATCGTTGGTATTGGCCAGATAGTTCCACACCGTGTGGTGTACCATATCAGTGAGATAGGATGTGATGTTTTTTTCTGATGCAGATGCCAGCAATTGTAGTTTTACTTTCTTTTTTAATTGCGAGGTTTTACCTTCTTTTACCAACTGATACTTTTTTAAAAAAGGTACTGCATAGCTGTAACTGTCATCGCCGGCGGGTACATACGTATTCATTTGCCATTCCACGCGAACCTGGTCGCCTCTTTCCAGGGCTATATCTCTGCATTCATTACAGATCAGGTATGCCGTGTCGTTGTTGCGGGTTACTTCAAATGAAAAATCATCCCCGTTATCATCAAAGGCCAGATACGATACCGTATCTACATAAGTGGTATTCATGAGTAAGATGGCACCTTTGCGTAACTCACATTTAATAACGCTATCTGCCAGAGGTGGGGTACCAGGCTCAGAAACGGCAGGTGTTGGGTTTACCACACCTATCACGCTATCTTTTTTAGCGGGAGCTTGTTGGGTGGTTGTGGATTGACAGGACAATAACAGTAAGAGGGCAGCAGTAGCTGCATAGGTTGATTTCATAACTAACATGAGATAACTAATCGATGTTTATATGGTTAAAATCAGGTTTTCTCCCCTTACAGGGGTGTAAGGGAGTGTATTAAAGGTAAAGCTGTTTTTTTGTTACAGGCAATTAAAAGATCACATCGAAAGTAATAGAGTAAACAGGCTACCTGGCCGGTTAATATTAGGGGGATAGTAACAGTAATATCAGGGGGAGGAATAAAAGTCCTTTATTATTGTGGACTACTCCCTATATTTGCCCCGAAGTAAAAACTAATTGCATACTGCCAATGGAATTACTTATCGTAAGATAAGTGGCATGGCAGGCATAGAATAGCAAGCCGGGCTCCATTGGTTGCTAAAAATGTTGAGGTTGAATTACCCATTACCATCTGACGAATCAAAGGTTACTGTTTTACAACTGGCAACAGCTGTAAACCGTGATGAGTATGCCTACCGGCAGCTGTTCCTGCTTTTTTATAAGCCGGCACTGCTGTTTGTAAGCAACATACTGCATTCAGAAGAGCTGGCTGAAGAAATATATTCAGATGTATTGCTGAAGATATGGCAAATGGAAAGCCGCCTGCAACAGGTAAGTAATTATAAACAATATTTATTCACTGCTTTACGCAACGCGTCTTTTAACGAGCTGAAAAAGCAGAAAAAGTTTCAGATCATAGCGCTGGAAGAAAATGCTACGGATCATTTACCCGTTACCTCGCCGGAAGAAACTTTATTGAATGGCGAGTTTAGCAGTAAAATAAAATCAGCCATAGCGGCGCTGCCTTTGCAGTGTCAGCTGGTATACCGTCTTATTAAAGAAGAAGGATTTAATTATAAACAAACCGCTGATATTATGGATTTGTCGGTAAATACCATAGAGCGGCATATGAACAATGCGCTTAAAAAGATAGTAGTGGCACTAAAGCCTTACCTGAGCGTATAATTTTTTCCATTTTTTTTACACTCCGTTGGGGGTAGTTGTTTTTTTTGTTGTCTGATAGTATACAAGCAACTGCTCATGTCTTTGCAACAATTTATATATCTGTTAAGCAGGCAAATGGCTAATGAAGCCAGTGCCAGCGAGTTGCAGCAACTGAAACAATTTACAGAACAGCATCCGGAATGGCTGCAGGCAATGGATGCATTGCAGCAGAAAACGGATAAGGCATTGAATGAAGAGGAGATGCTGAAAGCCGAGCAGGCTTATGCCCTGCATTCGGTAAAGGTGCAGTTTGATAGTTTGCCGCCTGTAGTTGCCCGGGAAATGGTTGCTGGCAGGAATAATAAAAAATGGAAACGATGGCTGGCAGGCGGAAGTGTGGTGGCAGTGCTTTGTGCAGGTGTGGCTATTTATCAAAAGGTATATACTATCAGAGACGTGTCAGGACTGATACACGTAGATCAGATTATAGCTAAAAGGGGCGACAGGAAAAAAGTCGTATTACCTGATAGTTCCCAGGTATGGGTGAACGCCGACAGCCGTTTATCCTACAACGGTAAACAGTTTGGCAGCGCTAATCGGGAAGTGTGGCTCGAGGGCGAAGCTTTTTTTGATGTAACACAGAAGGCAGCGCAGCCTTTTATTATTCATACCGGTGATTTAACTATTAAAGTGCTGGGTACTGCGTTTAATGTAAAAAATTATCCCGGCGATGCCACTACCGAAACTTCGCTGATCAGCGGTAAAGTGCAAATTAGTTTTAAAGACAGACCTGACGAGCAGATTATTCTTCGCCCCAATGAAAAACTAATTGTAAGCAACGATCAATCCTTAAACAAAAATAATCATGCAGTTACCGGCACTGAGCCGAGAATAACTGTAAACACCCTGAGTGCAGCCAATGTCGCCGGCGGTCAGCTACCTGAAACCGCCTGGTTACAAAACGAAATTGCTTTTTCCAATACTTCGCTGGCCGAAATAGGGGCTATGCTGGAAAGGCATTTTGATGTAACAGTGGCATTCACCAACCAGGATGTAATGAACTATCGTTATACCGGCATTTTTAAAGGAGAAGACCTGGAAAAAGTGCTGGCAGTAATGAAATTGTCTAAACCCTTTAATTATAATATCAATGGAAAAAAAGTAACTATTACGAATTGATGTTGGAGGGGAGTTAAAAAGAAAACGGGAAATGTTGGAGCATTCCCCGTTAGTATAATTAACTCCTAATATCCTCCTGTTTCTGACACCTGATTCTACTATTCATTAACTATTGAAAACAAATGTATGAAGAAACTGACATTCTTCAGCCGGAAGCTTATTGCCGGTAAGTACCCTTTATTTCTGCTTAAGATGAAACTACTTTTTTTATTGTTGGTATTAAATCTACAGGTTAGCGCAGCTGCTTTTTCGCAGGTGAAGGTGAGTGTGGAGTTGAAAAAAACAACACTGGGCAACGCTATTAAAGTGTTGGAGCAAAAAACGGGTTATCGTTTTGTTTACAATAATGAGGTGGTGCCGGTAAACAAAATCATTAATCTTTCGGTGAGCAATGCAGATATTACCCGTGTAATGGAGTTGCTGCTGGATAAACTGCCGCTTACTTATAAGATGGTAGATGAAAAAATGATTGTGATAGTAGAAAAGCAGGATTACCTGTTTACGCCCGAAGCGGGCCAGAAGGTTACCGTAACGGGTAAGGTGGTAGACGAGCAGGATCAGCCATTATCGGGTGTTACCGTAGTGGAAACCGGTGCTGGTGGTGGCGCTAAAACAGTAACAGATGCCGGTGGTAAATTTTCGCTGGAAGTAAGCGCCCCCGGTGCTACCTTATCTTTTAGCTATGTGGGGTTTATTTCTAAAGCCGTAGCGGCCGAGCGTGGACAGGATATGGTGGTAAAGCTGGCACCTGAAAATAATAAACTAAACGAAGTGGTGGTAGTGGGGTATGGTTCGCAACGTTCTACTTCTGTTACAGGTTCTGTAGCTAAAGTAGATGCCGGCGATATTGCTAAATTATCTACTACCAGTGTAGATCAGCAATTGGCAGGTCGCGCTGCAGGTGTGCAGGTAACGGTGAACAGTGGTAGCACCAACGATGCCCCACGCATTCGTATAAGAGGGATCAATTCTATTAATAATGGTAGCTCGCCCTTGATAGTGATTGATGGGGTGCCTGTTAACACCGGCGACCTGGGCGGCTTTACGGCCACTAACCCGCTGGCGGATATTAACCCGAATGATATTGTTTCTTTCGATGTGCTGAAAGATGGTGCAGCCAGCGCGATTTATGGTTCACGCGCAGCGAACGGGGTAATATTAATTACCACCCGCCATGGAGCCAGAGGAAATACCAAAGTAAACTACGATGCCTACATGGGTATAGCCAATCCGGTTAAAAAGAATAAGCTGCTGAATGCAACGCAGTTTGTGGAAATTACCAACGAAAAGTATGCGAACAACAATGAAAGCAGCCCTGCGGTAATGGATGCCAGTAATACCAACACCGACTGGCAATCGCTGGTGTACAATAAAAATGCTTTTTCGCATAGCCATAACGTAGGTGTTAGTGGTGCGAACGAAAAAACAAATTTCTTTTTCTCAGCCAACTATCTCGATCAGCAGGGAGCTATTCAACGTAACACTACTTCCCGTTATGGTGTACGGGCGAATGTTGATCACCAGGTGAACAGGTTTATCAAAATAGGCACCAATACCAGCATTACCCGTTTAAAAAACGTGGGGGTAAACAACAGCTCAGGTTTGTCTTCTGTTGTTATCAACTCTTTAATTGCGCTGCCTAACGTGAGTCCTTATGACGCGGCAGGCGTAGCTGGTTACAACGTGTCGGGCGATGGCAAATCGCTGGGGGCAGGCGCTAACCTTATTACTATTGATGATGCATATCCTAACGTATTGTTCTCCTTAAACAACGACCAGTACAATATTGAGAAGTACCGTATTTTAAGCAATGCTTATGTAGAGCTGAGTTTGTTGCCAGGCTTAAAATTCCGTTCACAGGGCAATGTGGATCTGGAACAGGCGGCTGATTTTTATTCACTGGACGCAAGGCATGGCGATGGCTATAGCTACAACGGCCTGGTAAAAAATACCAGCTTTAGCAGAACGGTATATAACCTGCAAAACTACTTTACCTATAACCAGCGCTATGGTAAGCATGGTGTTACCGTAACGGCAGGTAACGAAATACAAAAGAATGTAGCTAAAAGCTCCATGGCTGGCGGTCAGGGTTTTTCCAGCTATTTCTTTCAAACCAAAAACCTGATCACTGGGTCTTATACCACGCAATTATCAGGCGGCACCTATGCCGAAGGAAGTTTTCTTAGCTATTTTGGCCGTGTCAACTACGACTATGCAGGCAAATACCTGCTGGCGTTCACTATCAGAAGGGATGGCCTTTCTGCTTTAAGTCAGGCCAACCGTTTTGGTGTGTTCCCGGGCGTATCGGCTGGCTGGCGTATTTCGGATGAGTCTTTCTGGAAAAACAACAACATTGATAATGTAGCTTCTTCTTTAAAACTACGTGCCAGCTATGGTAAAGTAGGTAATGCCTTATCCGGCTTTCCTTATCTGAGCACTTACGGTGCTGCTACCTATGGCAGTGAAAATGGTTTGGCGCTTACCAATTTAGGTAACAGCTCTTTATCGTGGGAAACCAGTAAAAAGCTGGACGTGGGTTTTGATGCAGGCTTTTTACATAACCGCATTACCGTAGGTTTCGACTGGTTTAAAAATGATGTTGACAACCTGGTAATGAATGTTACTTATCCTAACTCATTCGGTATACCGGATAACACAGTGGCCCGTAACATCGGCGCTATGCAGAACAATGGTTTTGAGGTAAGCGTTACAGCTGATGCTATTAAGAAGAAGGATTTTAACTGGAACATCAGCGCCAATTTTACCCGGGTGAAAAATAAGGTGAACACCTTGTATAATGGTCAGTCTATTACCAGCACCAGCTATGTAATTAAAGAAGGCCTGCCTTTATATGCTATGATTGGTTACCGCTACGCAGGAGTAAACAAGGCGAATGGTAACCCGCTGTATTATAAGGGGGATGGCCGTTTGATACAGGGCGATATTGCCAGCCAGAAGTATTACTACGCCAACTCTAAAGAAGATGTTACTCTTACCGATGTAACTACTTTAACAGATGCAGATAAGGTGGTACTGGGCAATCCTACACCTACCTGGTATGGTGGTTTAAACAACACATTTACTTATAAGAATTTTAGCCTGGAAACCTTTATCCGTTTTTCGGGAGGTAACAGCATTGACAACAGCCAGAGAAGAACCTTGTTAAACCAGAAGTTTAAAAACAACGGAGTAGAAATTCTGGACAGGTGGACGCCTACACATACCGATACCGATGTGCCTAAGCTGTGGTATGGTAAAGAATCGTTCATTAACCTTTCGCCCAGCAGCCGTTGGGTAGAAAAGGGCGATTATGTAAGGTTACAGAATGTGACTTTCGCTTATGCATTGTCTAAAGAAACATTAACCCGTTTTGCACGTGGCTATGTTTCCAGCCTGCGTGTATATGTGCAGGGGCAGAACTTGTTTACCAAAACCAGTTTCAAAGGCCTGGATCCTGATTTAATCAGCGAAACCGGTACTTCGGGCAATTCCATTCCTGTTATCCGTTCTTTTTCTGTGGGTGTAAATGTTGGTTTCTAACTTCTTAAAAGCGTAATCATGAAAAAAAGATATATATCCTGTTTTATATTATTTACAATGATGGCATCGGCATCCTGTAAAAAGGTGCTGGATGTTACGCCTTATACGGCTTTTACAGATGCTACGGTGTATACCGATGCTGCCCGTGTGGAGCTGGCAATGGTAGGGGTGTATGATGCGGCACAGTCGGGCTTTTACCCGGAAGGACTGGCTGCAAGGGGCTATCCTTTTGGTGCTGCCAACCTGCAGCAGGACGATTTGCGTGGCGAGGATATGATCAATATGGAATCGTTTTACCAGATCACTTATAACAGCACGTATGTAAGTACTTCGCCCAACTGTTATAATATCTGGAACAACTGTTATGCTTTAATCAATAAAGCCAATATTGTGATAGAAGGCGTTGCCGCGGCCATTGCCAATGGTGTGATTACGGAAGCGGCGGGAAAAGCCTACCAGGCCGAGTGTCGCTTTTTAAGAGCTATGGCCATGCACCAGTTATTAATAGAATTCGCCCGCCCGTATGCCGATCAATCTGGCGCTACATTGGGTGTGGTAATTCGTGATTTTGCTATTAACAGTGATGCTTCTATTGCCAAAGCAGCAGCGATTGGCAGAAGCTCAGTAGTAAATTGTTATACGTTTATAGAAAAAGACCTGGCTTTTGCGGCCGAAAACCTGCCCGATACCCGTTCTTCCTATGTAAACTTTCGCGCTACCAAAGCGGCCGCTATTGCCTTGCAGATGCGTGTGTTTTTACATGAAGGTAAATGGAGTGATGTGTTAACCGCAGGCGCTAAAATAGTAAGCGGCAGCGGTGGCAGCTACAGTAGTCCTATTGGTGGATGGAAGCTGACAGCAGCGCCGGATGGTCCGTTTGCAGATAATACTTCTGCCGAGAATATATTCTCTATCGAAAACACCAGCACCGACAATGGTGCGGTAAGTGGTGCGCTGCAAAGCATGTATGGCAGCAACAGCACCGATATTGGTGCACGGGGTTTGATTGGTATCAGTCCTATTCTATGGAATTTAAGCTACTGGCAGGCATCTGATGTAAGAAGGAACCTTACGGTGGCCAACTTTTCTAACGGAAACCCATCTACTGCACCTTCCGGTAAAAAGCCGATGTATTTCACCTATAAGTATCGTGAAACCGGCTGGGGCGATGATGCGCCACAGATACGCTATGCCGAAGTATTGTTAATAATGGCAGAAGCTTATGCAAGGCAAAACAACACGGTAGATGCTACCGGCTTAGGTTATTTAAATGCTGTACGCAACCGTGCGGTAACCACGGCTGGTTTACAGTACACTACCAGCAGCTTTGCGGCTACCCAGGACTTTATCAAAGCAGTGCTGGCAGAACGTCGTATTGAATTTTTAGGGGAAGGCAAGCGTTGGGGCGATTTACACCGTCTGGCACTGGACCCTTTATATAACGCATCCAGGCTGGCATGGAATGGCACGGCTACCTCTTCTGGTATTCCGGGTAAGGTGCTGGCTTCTGCTATTACTGCCACCAATTTTGCTACTTTATACAGTGGTTCTACTCCTTACAGCAGCATTGCTAAGGGGCTGGATTCACTTCCTTACGACAACTACCGTTTTGTATGGGGTATACCTGCTACAGAGGTCACCAATTCAAACGGGGTTATTAAGCAGAATGATTTATATTAAACGGTATTTTCTTTCAATGTAAAATAATAAGCTATGATGCGCAGAGGTAACATAATGGCATTACTGCTTTCTTCTTTCACTGCTTTGCAGGCACAAACAAAGCAGGCGGTGGAGTTGAGCGGCAAGGTGGCCAATATGCAAACGGGAAAAGTGTTTTTGCAGAAGTTTGATAACAAGCTGTTTACAACAGTGGATGTGGCAGACATTACAAACGGAAAGTTTGCTTTTCATACACCGCTGGTGTTACCGGAGTTGTACGGTATTAGCCTGGATACTTCGCGAACACCTATGTATGTGTTCCTCGAAAAAGGGCCCATTACCGTGCAGTTAGATTCTGCGCGTTATTATGCCAATACAGTAGTAACAGGTTCTGCATCGCAGGACCTGTTCGCTGCTTTTAAGAAACAGGAGAATGTAAACATCAGTGACTTTATTAAAGCACATCCTGCTTCGCTGGTGTCGGCCTATGTACTGTACCGCAATTATAGCTATAAGCTTACGCCGGAGCAGATACAGGAGAATATTGCTTTGCTGGATCCCTCTTTACACAGCACACCCTATGTTACTTTTTTAAAGGAGCTGACTGGGGTAATGGCCAATGTGGCCATTGGCAAAAAAGCCCCTGATTTCACTGCCAATGACCCTGAAGGCAAACCGGTAAAATTTTCCGATCACTGGAAGGGCTATGTATTGCTCGATTTCTGGGCCAGCTGGTGTGCGCCCTGCCGTAAAGAAAACCCGAATGTGGTAGCCGCTTTTCAAAAGTATAAAGACAAAGGTTTTTCGGTATACGGCGTATCGCTGGATAAAGCCAAAGAGGGATGGGTAAAAGCCATTGCCAATGATCATCTGGACTGGACACAGGTTTCAGAGTTAAACTACTGGCAAAGCGAGATTGCCAAACAATATGGGGTAAGGGCTATACCCGCCAATTTCTTAATTGACAGTAACGGCATTATTGTAGGCAAAAACCTGCGTGGCGAGCAATTACAGCAAAAGCTGGAAGAGTTGCTGGGCAAAAGCGGGGGCACTGCTACTAAAAAAGTATTTAAAGGTCAAGGCCCTATACAGGCCGTGAACACAGAAAGCCGCCCGGTGCAAAGGCAATGGAAAGGTATATTCAACGAGCCGGGAGATTATGTGTTTTTCAGGAATGATTTTGACTGCGCCCGTTTAAATGGCCTGGTAAAAACCAATGATAGCATTTACACGGCGTTGATCACTTCCGAAAACACGCCTATCAACGGAAGCCCCTGGTATGCTTTTAAAGTATGGAGCAAAAAGCCGAAGCGTATTACTATTACCCTCACTTACCAGCAGGGAGCTAAGCATCGTTATACACCCAAGTTTAGCAAAGACGGTAAAACATGGACATTGCCCACCGATGCCAGTGTAGATGTAGAACCGGATTCGTTACCGGATAAATATTCTTTTGCGGTAAATGCTGGTCCCGATACGGTATGGGTAGCAGGGCAGGAGTTGTATACCTATCAGCAGGTGCTGGGCTGGATTGCCGATTTGGGTAAACAAACAAAATTGACCACGCTTACCATTGGTAAAACCAGGGCTGGCCGCCCGTTAACGTTGGTGAAGATGGGTAACCTCCATAGCAAAAAACGCATCCTGATATTGGGTCGTCAGCATCCGCCGGAAGTAACGGGACAATTCGCTTTAAATGCTTTTGTAGAAGCGCTGGCGGCTAATACCGTGCAGGCCAAAGCCTTTAAAGAACAGTTTTTAATTTATGTGATCCCTTTTATGAACCCCGATGGTGTAGCAGATGGTAACTGGCGCCATAACGAAGGTGGCATTGATTTAAACAGGGACTGGCAGGATTTTCATCAGCCGGAATCGCAGGCTGTACGTGACTTCCTGAAAAAAGAACTGGCAGATAATGAGAATAAATTGTTGTTCAGCATTGACTTCCATTCTACCTGGGATGATATTTATTATATTGTTGATCCTAAGTTAAAAGGCAATATGCCGGGCTTTGTAACAGACTGGTTACAGCAGTTAAAAGAGCGTATTCCCGGTTATGTACCTAATGTCAAGCCTTTATACAGTGCGCCACCTACCTCTACTGCTTTCAGCTATTTGTTTCAGCAGTACGGAACAGAAGCTCTGGTGTATGAGATAGGAGATAAAACGCCACGTGATTTTATTAAACATAAAGGCCAGGTTGCCGCCGAGGCATTGATGGAGATGTTAAGCAGCCGCGCTAAATAAAGCAGCATGAAAAAAGTATTATTAATAGCAGGTTGTATAGCTGTTGTATTTACCAGTTATAGCCAGCAGAAGCAACCTATACTGGTTACTGATTTGCTGCGTATAAAGGAAGCGGACAATATCACTATCAGTCCGGATGGTAAAACAGTGGTATACACCGTAAAAAGTATTGTACCTGATACCGCTAAAAAAGACGATTATGTATATAATACCCGCCTTTGGCAAAGTAAACTGTCTGGCGGAGAAGCAAAGCCTTTAACAAAGGAAGGGGAGAACGCCACCCAGCCCGCTTTTAGCCCCGATGGCAAAACGCTGGTATATGTAAAAAATGTAAAAGGAAAACCGCAGTTATTTATTCACGCTTTCCAGGCCGATTCTGCCTGGCAGCTTACCAGTTATGTATATGGTGCGGGCAACCCGCAGTTTAGCCCTGATGGCAAACGGTTATTATTTACGGCTTCTGTTTCGCTGGCAGCTTATGTAAGTGATAGCGTGTTAAATGCCGGCAAACAATTACCGGTATGGAATGATGAGAAGCCGGGTTTTGTACACAACGAAGATTTGCTGGTAACCAAAGCGGCACCCGATGCAGATGGTGATATTGCTGCTATACGGTCGTATCTGTTAAAAAACGAAAAAGACAAGAAAGCGAAAGTCATTACCCGCGTACAATTCCAGGGCGAAAGCACTACCTCCGGCGAAGTGAATTTTTCGCACGTGTTTATGATAGAGGTGGCAAAAGGCGCTACCCCCAGGGCTATTACATCGGGCTATTATTCTTTCCGGAATGCCCGTTTTGTAAACAACGACCTGGTGGTGCTGAATGGTAAGATAGATGACACGCAGCACCCGGATAATGTAATGGAAGAACAGATATATACTGTTCGCACTAATGGAACGGGTCTCACTAAAATAGTAAGCGAGCCCGGAATGGCATTTTCGGTGCAAGCTGTTTCTGCTTCCGGTAAATGGCTGGCTTATCAACGCAATGTGCCGGGCACGGTGCATGTGCCTGCGTTATACCTGCTCAACCTGTTGCAACCCAATAGCAAACCCATAGCTATGGGTGTTGACCGAAGCGTGAGTGCAGTAAGGTTTACAGAAGATGAGAAGCAGGTATATTTTACCGTACAAACCAACGGTGGCGAGGTTTTGTATACTACGCTGCTGAACGCTATAAAGCCCGTTGCGTTAACGCCTGTTGATAAAGGTGTTACCGATTTTGATGTATGGGGCAAACGGCTGGTGTGGGCGCAATCGGGTGTAGACAATCCTTCCGAAGTATATGTAGCAGATGCCACAGCGCAACATGCTGTTTTGCTTTCTTCCTTAAACACGGGTTGGCTGGCTAATAAAGAAATCAGTTATCCTACACTGTATACTTTCACTAACAGCCAGGGTATGCAGGTGGAGTATTGGGTAATGAAGCCAGCTTCGTTCGGGAATAATAAAAAATATCCTTTGCTGCTGGAAATGCATGGTGGTCCTGCTTCAATGTGGGGGCCTTCTGTTGCATCCATGTGGCATGAGTATCAATATTACTGCGCTAAAGGTATCGGAGTGGTATATAGCAATCCCCGTGGTTCCAGCGGATATGGTACCGCGTTTTTGCAGGCTAATGTTAAAGACTGGGGCGAGGGACCGGCTTCGGATGTGCTTACTGCGTTGGATAAAACGGTGGCATTGGGATGGGCGGATACATCAAAGCTGCTGATAAGCGGGGGATCGTATGCCGGCTACCTTACTACCTGGATCATCAGTCACGATCATCGTTTTCGTGCTGCCAGCAGTCAGCGTGGTGTATATCATTTTAATACTTTCTTTGGCGAAGCCAATGTATGGCGTATGGTGCCGCGCTATTTTGGCAACTATCCCTGGAACGATTCTACCCGGGCTATACTGGAGCGCCAATCGCCTTTGAATTATGCCACCAATATCACTACGCCGTTTTTAATATTTCATGGTGAAAGTGATTTGCGCACAGGGGTAACACAAAGTGAAATGCTATATAAAACTTTAAAAGTACTGGGAAGGCCGGTGGAGTATGTACGTCATCCCGGTGCCAATCATGAATTGGTGCGTAGTGGTGATAACAGGCAGCGGATAGATCAGATGCTGCGTACCTACGAGTTCTTTTACCGGTTTATTCAATAGCTGGCTATAACCTGTATATAAAAAAGAGCAGGTGGCTGTTATTGCCTTACCTGCTCTTTTTGCTTGTAATGTATGGCCTACACGGGCATGGTTATTTCAAAACTGGCCCCTGTGTTAACCCCATTGCTATGTGCGGTTATCACGCCATTGTGCTGTTCTACTATTTTGCGCACCAGGTACAGGCCCAAACCTGTGCTGGCTTCTCCGGCGGTTCCTTCCTTACGGACATCAGTATAACGGTTAAATAAAATGGTAGCATGTTCTGGTGCAAAGCCCATACCTTCATCTGTTATGGTAATCACCAACTGGTTATTACGCTTAATGCCGTTCAGATAAATGGTACTGTTGGGGTTAGAAAACTTGATAGCGTTGGTTAACAGGTTTTGAAACACCTGTGTAAACGCTTCGGGGTTTACGGTAAACGTAAGGTTTTGATTCCATTGTTGTTTAATGTCAATGTGTTTGTCGGCTGCCTGTTGCGCCACATTGGTGATGGCATCGGCAGCAACTTTGGTTACGGATACGCCGGGAGTAAAGTTGCGGCCTCTTTCCAGGTCGTTATGGCTGAGCACTTCTAATATGCCATTTAAAAAGCCAAGCTGTTGTTCTCCAATCTGTATCATCATATCACCAATCTCCTGCAGTTGCAAACCGGCGTCCTCGCGTTTAATCAGGCGCCCCAGGCCTATAAACTGGGTAAGGGGGGTGCGCAAGTCGTGCGATAGCATGGCAGCTATATCCCTTTTTTCTTCCATTAAGGTATTGAGGGTGGTAAGGGTAAGCTGAATCTCTTTCATTAAAATACCGGCTTCATCGTTATAATGAACAGGCAGGGTGGGTAATTGTCTTTTTCCTATATAATCTTCCAACGCCTGCTTGGAACGATGCAGGGGCGCCAGTAGCTGGTAAAAAGTAAATAAGGCAATAACAGTAGCTAAAAGGGTAGCACCCAGCACCACCAGCACTGCACTGCCTTTGGTGAAGTTAAAAGCATCAAAGATGAGGCAAATACTAAGGATGATTAAAGGGATGTGAATGCCGATGAAGGCAATGACCATAAATTTGGCCGGATAGCTTTTTTTTATCCAGGGCCAGTTTGAAAGACCGCTGTAAATGGTATTCATGTATTTGTTGTTTTCCTTGAATGATGAGATAGCAGCCTTCCATTTGTTAAAATGGGGCTGCAAAATACAGTTACATAGGTTTTCAAAAAAGGAATGGATTAGTTCAAACTTACTTATATTCTCCAAATTGTTGCCGTAAACAACCGGCTATTTCACCAAGGTGCAGTAATTGCTTACCGCTTCTACCAGGGACATCAGGTTGGTGCCATCAGTGGCAACGGCTGCTATTTTTTGCAGGCTGTTGCTGGCCAGGGTGTTATCCCTGGTTTGACGCAGTTGCTGTAAACGGGCAGTTTGAATGTCAAATATGCTGTCGTAGCCTATCTGGGTAGGCAGGTCAAAGGCCACACGCAGGCCACGGGTAAATGGATATTCACCGGGCTGCTCTGAGGAAATATTGTCGTTGGCAATATCATTAGCGGTATATAGTTCTTTAATCTCTATTCCGCTGTCGGTGTATATTCTTTGTTGTTGTGGCATGGCAATCGCGTAAAGTTGGGTGTTGTTAGCTGAGTGGGGTGAAAGCAGGAAGGATGTTTTCCTGCTTTCACCCCTTCATCCTAACTACAATAATTTCTTGGCTTCGTAGCTCAGCACTTCGCTTACTACTTCGTGTAAAGCGCCTTTGGTATCAGTCATCAGGTATTCCAGTAACACCTTGTTTAAGTCTAAACCACTGGCATTGGCTGGCAGGGCATTGGCAAACTGGTTAATAACCAGCATGTTCTGTTCTTTCAGGTTTTTAATGGCTTTCCAGGATTCTGCGCTTACATATATCTGTTGGGTGATATTATAATCGTATTCCTCTTTCAGCGACCGGGTTAACAGCATTTGCATTTCTTTAGCCGAAATGCCCGACTGGTTAACGCGGGTAATTAAATTAGGGAGCGAAATCCTGTCTACCAGTAGAGTCAATCTTTCGTACGCCTGTAATTGCAGGTGTTGTCCACCCTGCACTTTCTGTTTTTCCAGAATATCGCCTTTGCGTTGCAGATAAAAAAGGTATCCTGCAAAACCTGCAATCATTACGCCTATCAAAACCGTAAGGGCCATGGTTGTGTCCATCTAATTATCCGTTTTGCAGCAAAAATAGGGATTAAGGGAGGTTTTCCGTAATCCGAAAATAGGGGAGCCGTAACACTGGCAGATATCACGTATTTTTGTACTCTTAAAAGGCTTATATGGAAACAATAGTTCAAACTCCTGTATCATTTACAGCCGGTGCAGTAGAAGAAATAAAGAAATTAATGTTGGCAGATGGTTTTGACGCCACCCAAAACCTGCGTGTGGGTGTTAAGGGCGGTGGTTGCAGCGGTTTAAGCTATGTGCTGGGTTTTGATCATAAACAGGATGGAGACGAAATTTTTGAATTTGAAGGCGTACCCTGTATCATAAATTCAGGCCATCAGTTATACCTGTATGGTATGGAAATCGATTATCAGAACAATCTGAATAACCGCGGTTTTGTATTTAACAATCCCAATGCCAGCAAAACATGTGGTTGCGGTACTTCTTTCTCGGCATAGAAGACGCATCCATCATTTGTTATCAGATATTAAAAGGGTGTCCCGTATATTTTACAGGACACCCTTTTTGTTTTCCGTTGTACTTTGTAGCTATCCACGCCAAACGCAACAAACTGCTATAAAAGCAAAAGCCTTCTCTATAACGGAGAAGGCTTTTGCTTTTATAACCGAACCTGAATGGCTTTTGTTATGTGTTAAACGATGTTACTAGTTTCTTCCACTACGTTGCGGCTGCGTTTGTTGTTGCGCAGGGGCTGGTGAGGGGGAAGGTCTGCTTACAGGCGCTCTGGATGGCTGTGCGGCCGGGGCAGGGCGCTGTACAGGTGTTGTAACGGGCCTTTGAATAGGAGCCTGTCTTTGCGGCTGTTGTGCAGGGACAGATTGTACAGGTCGTGAAGGAGACTGTACAGGCTGTTGCTGCTGAATAGGCCGTGGATTAGACGGTTGGTAACCAGGACGACTATTGTTTTGTTGTGGCTGTGATGGTTGTGGCTGCGGTTGCTGCTGAACTGGCGTTGGACGGCTGTTATTGTTCTGCGGCTGTTCTGCTGGTCTTGATGGAATGAATGTACCACGTCCACCGTTATTGTTATTATCCGTAACCGGTTGCGTTACAGGGCGTCCGTTATTATTGTTATCACGTCCTCCATTGTTATTGTTCTGCGGCTGCTCTATTGGTCGTGATGGAATGAATGTACCACGTCCACCATTATTGTTGTTATCTGTAACCGGTTGTGTTACAGGGCGTCCGTTATTATTGTCACGTCCTCCGTTGTTATTGTTCTGCGGCTGTTCTGTTGGTCGTGATGGAGTAAACGTACCACGTCCGCCATTATCATTCAATGGTTGTTGAGTAGAAGGGGCTGCATTATCACGACCTCCGCGTCCTCCGTTATTATTGTTTCCAGGTTGTGTAACAGGTCTTGAGGGAGTAACAGTACCCCGGCCACCATTGTTAGGCTGCAAAGGTTGTGGCGCGCCATTATTGGCTGGAGGAGTAACTATTCTTCCTGAATTGTTAGGTCTGTTATTATTGTTATTATTATTAACAGGAGTAAGTTCCCGGCCGCTACCGCCACGACCTATAGGACGATACATCTCAATTCTGCTACCATTGTTCACCGTGCGGCCTGGCTGGCGTGAATTGCCTAATTGTGCAGGAACAATGCGATTGTTGGTTCTGCGTTCAACATCTGCCCTGCGTGGGCCCATGTCGTAACGTGCATCACGGTATCTGCCGCCGTTGTTGATGATGGTGGTATTGTTAATAATAGTAACGTTACGTCCTCTGTCTACGCAATAGCTACCTACGTTAGGGTTATTAATATACCTGCTTTCTACGAATACCCAGTTATTGGCAGGGATGCCGGTAGATACACCATATCCCATACCAGGGCCTAAAGGAGCCCAACCGTAATAATCGTTGCTGCTTCTCCAGCTAACCCAGGCCGGTGCCCAGTCATAACCAGGAACCCACATCCAGCCATAAGGAGAGCTTACCCATCTGCCATAGTGAAAAGGTGCCCAACCCCAGTTGTAATCACTTACCCATGTCCAGCCATAGTTGGTATATTCCCAACGGCCGCCTGTTTGGTAGGGGGTAAACCCTGGCTGATTGTATATCCATACCTGGCCATAGCTGGGGTCTGTTGTCCAGGTGCCATAAGGACTTAACTCCTGGTAAAAAGTATTATAATCTATATTATTCTGAGGATCGGCGTAATAATCTTCATCCGTTACTGCAGCAGTGGTGTTGCCGTAAGCAGGGGAAGGTGAAGAAACCGTAGTATAATTCGTATGTGAACACGAGGTTCCCACAAATACCAAAGCAGTCAGTACCGCCAGGTATTTAAAGGAAGTAAGCATGTTAAAGTTGTGTAGCTCGGGTTTCATATTGTCTGTTTTAAGTTGAAATCAATGTTTGTATCTACGGATACTGAACTTTTATAGAAGTAATGCAAGGTTGGTACCATTCGTACTTAAATACTGCCAAACGTTTGTTAATGGGTGGGAGTCGGATCATTACGTCGGCGAAAATCGGCTATTCGGAGGAAAAATAGCCAATAGCCTGTGTTTAAGGGATAATTTAATGAGTTTTTTATGGCAAAATGTCTTTATATATTAGAATGAGATCTATATTTATTGCCAGGCGCGAAAGATGTTGTAGCGATTGCTTTTTATCATTTATTTATTAACTGCCATTTCATTTACAAACAAATACGAAGGTAACTTGGCGCCTGGTATACATTGCCTGCCATTGATTCCTGTACACAAAGAAGAATAAACAAAAACTTATGACGGAGGTAAAAGCATCAGATGATGTTGTAATGGGCATTGATATTGGAGGATCGCATATCACGGCAGGATTAATTCATTTATCCACAGGAACAATTGCTAACCATGTTATTATTCGTAAGCATGTAAACAGGCATGCATCAGCAGAAGAAATACTCTCTAACTGGTGCGATGTCATCTGGGAATTGTGGGGTGAGTTTGATTTGAGTGGTGGCAAACTGGGCTTTGCCATGCCAGGCCCTTTTGATTATCAGGCTGGCGTTAGCCTTATAAAAGGCTTTGACAAATACGATGCTTTATACGGCATGAATATTCGCGAAGAGTTATCACAGCGTTTAGGAATAGATGGTGCCGATATCCGTTTTAGAAACGATGCGGTGGCTTTCCTGGAAGGAGAGGTGCGCTACGGTGCTGCTAAAGGTTACAAGCATGCTATCGGCCTAACACTCGGTACTGGCCTGGGATCAGCTATCAGTCACAATGGCGTTACCACAGATGCCGAGTTAAGTGTTACGCCTTATAAAGATGAGCGGATTGAAGATTCCGTTTCTACCCGCGGATTGGTAAGAAACTACCAGCAACTGACAGGCGAAACATTAGCCAATGCTCAACTGATAGCAGAACGTTTTTACACAGATGCCAATGCCGCTGCTGCCTTTCAGCAGTTTAGCAACGACTTAACCTGGTTTCTGCAATATTTTATCCAGCAACAAAAGCCGGAAATTGTAGTGATAGGAGGCAACATTGCCCACTCCTGGAAACTGTTTGCCGATGATTTAATGAGCCAGCTGGCCGCAACAGTTACTACCATGCCCGAAATTGCCATGGCAGCCTTAGGTGAGCATGCCGCACTACTGGGCGGAGCCTGCTGCTTTGAATAAATTAAGTATTACACCATAGTTGTATCCGGCCGGCGCATTCCTCTGCAGGTAAGCGCCGGTTAATATGCATCAGCTGCCTTAAAAACTGGCAGGCCTGTGCGGCAATTAAAATAGTGTGGCATACTAATTCGTCAAATGGCTTTAGTATGCCACATACGTTTTCAAGCACTTAAAACCTGAATCCTGCAGTAATATACGGCAATGCCCCCTCGTTGGAAAAGCCCACAGCTGCCTGGATAATAAACAAATCGGCAGGTATAATATATAATCCACCACCATAGCCATCATGCCATTGGTGAGATGATTCGCCGGGCAACCATACGCGGCCTATATCGTTAAAAGCCACCAGGCCCGCGGTGCCGGGCAGCAGGTAAGAAGCAAAGTTGAACAGTTTTAAGCGCAGCTCCAGGTTATGGTATACGGCTGTTTTGCCGGTAAAGCGGTTGGTATGAAAGCCGCGCAGCATTTGTGCGCCGCCCAGTTGCATCATTTGAAAATAAGCAGGGTTGCCAAAGGTGGTGCCGCCAGCCACCCGGTTAGCCATCACCAGGGTAGAATCGCCCAGTAACGGAACATAAAAGCTGAAATCGGTAGTTACTTTACCATAGCTCAGATGGTCGCCATTGGTTTGTGTCATTCCGGTGATTTCTGCATTCCAGTGTATGCCCCTTACCGGCATAAAATTACTGTTGCGGGTGTCCGCTTCGGCACCGGCTACCAGGCCGGCAAACAAACGGTCGTCAAACACTTTCTCTGCGGGATAAACGGCATTATAAGCATTTAAAAAGCGATGGGTGTTATTGCGCTCACGGCTGGTGTAAAACTGACTCGCAACACCTGCATTAAAAGTGAGGTGCCTGCCCGCAGGATGATACAATCGAACATCTCCATTGATCACATCATAACGGTTGCGATAGTAATTGATGGTTTTATCCCCCTCATTCACAAACACACTTTCGTTGCCCAATCCAAAAAAGTTGCTGAGGTTATTGGGGCCGCGTGAAAAGATGTTTACCCGTAAATCATTATTACCAATGGCTTTTTTAAAATCGGCCAGGTATTGTAATATAAACGATTGCCGGCCGGTGATATAGCTTACTATCAGTTGATGCTGCTGTGCATAAGGCGTTTTACGAAAGCCTTGTTTTTCCAGCATCATATTCACGCGGGCCATCAACCCCTGGTCGGGGTTATATTGAGCGCTAAACAAAGGACCTAACCTGTCAAATAAAAAGCTCCGGCGGTTATAGCTGTTCACGGCACTGTCGGTAGAAGTGCGAATGCGCGCCTGCGAGCGGGAAGGCAGTGCATTAGGTTCATCAGAGCGATCGTAAATAAATAGCTTGCCTGTGTTGCGTACCTCTGGTGCTATATAAAAACTGTCGCGGTCGTCACCGCCTATCATACGTATTTTAATAGAGGAAGTAGCATCCCCTTTCACAGAGAAAATATCGTGTCCGCCCAAACCATATAACCTTATTTCACGGGTTACATCCGGGTGAAAGTACTTACTGTAAATAAGGTCCTCTACGGTACCATCTTTCTTTACTTTATAAATATTCACCGCCACTTGTCCGCCGGCTTGTTTGGTAATATCAAACAGCTCCTGCTTATCCGAAGCGGGTACATCTGCGTTTTTAGTAATAAAGCCATAGTAGGCCATGGCTTCTTTACGCAGGTTGTTACGGCGTGCAATCAGTGTGTTGATGATATGCTCTCCTGATAAGGCGTAAATAGTATCTGGCATCAGGCGAACCGCTGCACGAAGCAAACTATCCGTAAGGGTAGTTTGCAGATAGGAGATCTGTTCCTGCCAGTCCTGCTCGTTCAGGCCATTGAGAAAGTAGCGGTCAAAATAACGGGCGTTGAAGTTAAAGCCGTTAATGTCACGTATGTTGTTGTGAAAGCCCTGGAATTTCGATTTCAGCCATTGGTGGGAGAGTATCCAGGGAAATACACCGGTAGTGTTATAATACACCTGGTCGCGGTCGCGTGGTACAGGCGTGTAGGTCACCTTCTTTTTCTCTTTCACCCTTTCCCAGCGCCATTGGTCTTCGTGGCGGTCCCAATCGCCCAGCAACATATCCAGCAGGCGGGCACGTAATACAATCTGCTGGTTTACGCGGGTGTCATTGTCTTCTTCCAGCTTGCGCTGTGTTTTATCGGTGTTATCGGTGCGGTCTGCATCTATGGGTTCTCTTTCTTCAAATAAAAACACGGCATTGGCAAAGTCTTGCCGGTAAGCGCCCAGGGCGGTATCATCCGGCACATATACTATCTGCGGGTTGGCGTGTGGTATGCCCAGGGCTGCAGCCATAGGCGGTACGGTTAACGAAGAAAAAGGATGGGCAGTCACCACCTGGTCCTGCAAAATGTCTTTGGCAATGGTGGCGCGCAGGTTAGGCGGCAGGCCACGCTCGGGATATTTTTGTAGGGTACGCAATACCCATTCCTTGCCAGTAGCGTCTTTCAGCCGTAGCGACCGGGTTTGCAAACCTCCTCCTCTTTGTTCTATGGTAAGGCCGCCTTTTTCTTTAGCCAGGTAAAACACCTTCAGCTTTACGGGAGCAGCCCATAGCTTGCGGTAGCTTTCACCAAACCAGAAGCGGTGCACACCGCTAACACTGTCGTAAGCAGGAGAGATGGCTACAGTAATGCTGTCTGCAACAGGGGCAGTGCTTTGGGCACCGGCATAGCAGGTTGCAAGCAGGAGCAGTGCCATGCACAGAATGGATCGGTACAATGTCATGGTTTTTATTCAGACAACAATTATGCTAATGTAGCGCCACCCATCACCTGCACACGAATAGCTTTCATCCCCGTTAATCCTTGCAGCTCTTCCAGCTCCAGCCATTCTATATCAGGCCCCAGTGTGCCTTCTTCCTGCAATATCTGAATGCTTTGCAGGTAATCGGCTATTTCGTTCTTGCCTGAGTATACAATAGCAATGGTGCCGGGCTGTGTAAGCCTTTGCGCAGTGTCTTTGATATAAGCTTTGTCAATGCGTTTCTTCACTACCTGGTAGCGTATGTTATAGCTGCCTTCTACATCAAACCTTTTTTCATCGGCACGAAAAGCAATATCTATATGTGTACCGTGCACAAAAATCAGCTGCGTGGTTTGCAGTGCTTTGGGCATTAAAGGCAACAAAGCTTTGGTTTGTTGTGCCAGCAATGCCATCACTTTCAGTTGGCGGTGCCTTATTTTTACCAGGCTCAACGCATCAAAATGGCGGGTGGGGTCAATGCTCTGGCCCGCGTAAATATCATATTCCACCCCGTCTGTTCTGAACTTCTCAAAATAACAGGGGTATTTCAGTTGCAGTTTTTCGTTAAACACATCCAGTGTTTTACCTACTGTGGCGTTAATCAGCTGCATAGAGGTTTCCAGCTCGCGGCGTTGCTGAAACGTAATGCCATCTTTAGGATTGATCGCCTGCATATAGGCATCAATAACAGAAGCCGGACCTGAATGACTGGCTTTAAGACTTTTCAGAAAAGCAGGTATTTCGCGGTGCAGGTAGTCTTCCAGCTTCATAGCATGGTAGGGCGAAAGGTTGGTACTTACTTTCACCTTATGCTGCCACTCTTCACACTTCTTCTTCGTTTCGCTGCTGATAAGGCAGGTATCGCACTGCTGTATGGCCTGCAATGTGCTGTCCAGCAAACGCAGGTGGGTTTCCAGATCGGTTTTCAGTGCCTGGTTCCGTTCTTCCGTGCTGTTGCGTATATCTACCGCGCCGTATAGCGGGTACACATCTTCAAAGGCAATACGGGGTATTTGCGGTGTGGTGTTTTCCTGCTCCTGTTGCAGGTAGTTCCAGGCAGCTTCGTTAAACTTCCATTGCACAGCGGGCTGTAAGGGCGTAAACTTATCGTTGATAATACGGGTAATATCGTTCTTTAAATCTTCCCTCGATTGTTGCAATAACTGCGATAGCGTTAACGATGCGGCGTTCAGCTGACTCAGCATGCGCTCGTTAATCATGTTCTCTTTATCCGAAAACACTTCCAGCACACCTGCCAGGCTGCCCTGGTAGTAAAGCGGAACAATGACAAAAGAAAATATATTATGATCGGCCAGTATTTTCAATGCCGGCGACAAATCCTGGTGTAGCGGGGTGATAGAACGCAAAAACACAATACGCGGCGATGCCACATAACTTTGCACAAAGCCCTGGAACATATCTTCTCCAAAGCCATGCTGGCGGGCCAGTTCTATCAGGGTACTTTGCAAGCCTACCCCGTTTTTAAACACATATTTATTGTTGATCTTTAACAGCGGCAACAGGCCAAACCCTATATCGGGGCTACCTATCATGCTTTTTAAAGCCAGCTCTATGCGTGCAAAGTTTTCGTTGCTGGCGGTTTGCGCGTGCTCTACTACAATATCCCGCAGCGTGGTAATGGCGTGTTCGGCTGTAACATCGGTTAAAGAAATGATAGACAGCCCTTCAAAATGGAACATATCCAGCGGCAGTTTCTTTTCCAGCACCGTAAGCGGATGGTTGGTGGCAGGCAGTTGATCCTGCAACGATTCCATGGTTAACTCCGGTAAAGGCCCTTTGGTATGTATCTGTAAAAAGCGGTCGTCAAAGTCAAGGCGGTAATAACGTTCCAGCCCGGTACATTCATCTATGGTTTTATGAATCATGTCCGTATGGCCAAACGATATATTATAGAGTTTATGCAATATCAGGGCGTAAATGCGCATGAGCTTATTCACGCGCCATTCTTCCTCGCTCTGTTGAATCATGTTGGGTTTCAGGTTGCAGATATTGGTATTATCCGGCCTGTCTACCGTAAGCATGTCGTAAAAAGCATGAGTGGCATAAAACACCACCGGCGATACGGGCGTACACACTGCCCATAAAAAGTTCTGTTCCGATATTAACGGGGGAGTCGCTATCGCATAAATCTGCTCCAGCACCTCTTTATATTGTGCAGCCTTTTCAGGCGCAACAGGTTCCTGTAATTCGGGATATTTGGCAAAAGCGTCAAGAGCCACCCGGTAATGGGTGGCCTTGGCGGTATGTTCTTCCTGTAATTTATTTTCTAGAAACTGGATAAAGGGTTTAAAGGACAATACGGCTTCCAGCTTATACGGGCTGCTGGTTCCTTCTGCCAGGTTTAACAACGTTGTCTTCATGTTCTCCTCTCTTTTAACTGCCTTTCTTCAAACTTTATCAGAAACGGAAACCCATCGTAAAATAGGGATACCATCCTTCTGATGAATTTCCTACCACAAAGCTAAATGCAACCATCGAAACGGGGGCAAAATAAATACCGCCGCCTACACCATTGTGCCATTTACCTGAATCTTCACTCTGCTCCCAAACGCGGCCAATATCCCAGAACCCGGTGATTCCCAATTGTCCGGGTAAAATATAGTTGGCCACATCGGCCAGTTTAATGCGCATTTCCAGGTTGTTATACAAACTGTGCTGACCCGAAAAACGATATTGGCGGTAACCCAGCAGGTTTTCGTGTCCGCCCAGGAAAGCCGATTGATAAAAGGCTGATTTTCCTACGGTTATAGTACCTCCCAGGCGTTCAGCCAGTACAATAGACGCTTTGGCGTTCAAATTTTTGTACAGCGCCACTTCCGGAATAATCTGGGCAAAACTTTTGGCGTAGCTGCTCACTCCCTGGTAAGCTTTTACTTTAATGTTCACATAACTGCCCCATTGGGGTATTACTTTGTTATTGCGGTTGTCAAATATATAGGTAACCGTTGCGCCCGCATGTAACTTGCTTTGCGTAATAGAGGAACTATCGTACGAACCAATTTTGCCACCACTGGTAATATAGCGGCCGGCATTATCGTCCTGGTCAAATTCGTAATATTCCAGCGCAGGACCAATGCTAACGCTCGATTTGTTGCCCTGGCTTCTCCAGCGCAGTTCCGGATTTACATCGTAAATGCTGAAACGGGTGCGGTAAAAACGAACAAAATCGCCGGTTTTATTAAACTCCGATTCGTTGCCACGGCCATAAAAGTTAATGGTGTTGTTAGGAGCTTTGGCAGTGGCGCTTAATATAAAGTCTGGTCTGCCGGGGCTGCCAATCCATTCGCCACGGTATTTTACATAAAACGCATCGGTGCTAAAGGAATGGCCTGCCAGCACCTGCTGCATTACCGAGTAAGGGTAACGGCGAAAACCTTCCTGCTTAATATGACGGAAGCCAGCGCCCAGTATAAAACCATCATCCCTGTTTAAACCCACCAGTGCCAGGGGCATCCAGCTGTTATACAGGTTTACAGGTGTAAAAGCAGTGTTCAGGCTATCGTCAGATATACGTTTTCTGAAACGGGAGAAATCGCCGTTAAAACTACTTTGATTAGCCCGGTCGTACAACAACACTTTACGGTTGGCAGCTACTACGTTATACGATTTGGCATCGTGCCCGCCTATAATGCGCAGTTTAATATCGGTGGTTTTGTTGTCAATGATCACACTATCCTCACCATTGCCAATGAATAAACGAACCTCTTTGGTAAGACCAGCTTCGTAGGTTTTGTTCATCAGCTCTTCCTTCACTTCTTTATTCTTATTTAAACGGGATATACGCACCTGTAAACCTCCATTGGCACCATCGGTAATTTGTACCAGTTCGTTTTTATTACTGGTTTGTATGTCCGCTATCTTCTGCGTAAAGCAATAGTATTTGTCCATGGCGGCCGGCAGGCTGCTGCGGCGTTCCTGCATCGTGCTCATCAATTGCTGATGTCTTAACTGGTAAGCAGGAGCGGGCAGCTGGCGCAATGCCGCTTCCAGTACCGAATCGGTCAAACTTTCCTGGAATTTCTTCGCTTCTTCCTGCCACTGGGCGCGGGTAAACTGGAAAGAAGGATAGGCATTTACAAAACGGGTTTTAAACAGCAGCCACTGAATATGCCCCATTTTGTTGTCGAAGTTGCGCAGGGTAGGCAATACATAATCCTGCGAAGCCAGCCAGGGCAGCACACCCTGGGTAACGTGAAACACCTGGTCGCGGTCGCGTGGCACGGCTACATACAGTTTGTCCTTGCCTTTGCCTTCGTTACGCCAGCGCCATTGGTCTTCGTGACGGTCCCAGTCGCCTAAAAACGCATCCAGCATACGCGCGCGCAGCATTTCTTTGGCTTTAATATCGTTTTCGTTATCCTTCCACAGGGCCTTTTTCATTTTCTCGGAGTTGTCCGATTCGCCACCGGGTTCCCGCTCTTCCAGCAACACTACCATGTTGGCAAAAATGTTCTCATACAGTCCCAGCTTTTTATCAGGGGCCATCACACCTATAATAGGATGGGCATGCGGCACCTTTACGGCATTGGCAATAGGCGGTACACTCAGGGCCGAAAACGGATGCTGGGCGCTGGTAACATCATCCAGCCAGTCGCGGGCAAACGCATCCTGCAAACCGGCAGGCAACAGGGCGTCCGGCGTTTTCTCCACACTGCGTATCACCCATTCCTTACCCTCTTTATCCTGCAGGCGCAGCGATTTACTTTGCATGCCGCCACCCAATTGCAGGGGCGTCAGGCCGCCATGTATTTCCGACAGGCGAATCACCGGCAACGTTACAGGCATTGCCCATTCCTTGCGGTAGTTCTCGCCAAATATCCAGCGGTGAAAGCCACCGGGCTTATCGTACGAGGGGTGCACGGCTACGGTAACACTGTCTTTATATTGTGCTATCAGGCTGGTATCACTTTTTTCTATCACAGGGGTATAGGCCTGCTCGTAGGTAAAAGCATTGCGTATGGTATCGCTCTCGTATACATAATAGGTAAAACGCATGTGGCCGTTCAGCAACAAATCGGCCGTTACATAGCCTTGTGTGGCTTCTGCAAACTGCGAGTACTTTCCTTTTTTGGCATTGGTGTGTTTAGCGCCTGCACCGCTTACTACCTGTACCTGCTTTTTGTCTTTGATAAACTGCAAACCATGTTCGTGACCGGCAACATGTATCATGTTAGGGTTGGTAGCAAACACGGCATCTATGCGCTTTTTCATATCCTTATACAAAGGATGCTTCAAATCTTCGGGGTTAGTGAAGGTAGAACGCAGGAAAGGATATAACGAGCCTATCACCGGTAAAGGGATATACAGGTTGTGGTTAACGGCTGTTAAGGGAAACAGGTGATCTTTGAAGGTAAATACACCACCATGCACACCATAGCTTTGAAAAGGGTGGTGCGATGCCAGCAGTACAATCTTGTTCCTGTTTTTATATTGCAATTCAGCCAGTCGTATCAGCACATCCTTTTTGGTTTTACAGGCGCATTCTCCATCCGGGTTGTTTTTACTAAAAGGAAACAACCACCACTCACTATCATAAGCGATAATAGTGAGGCTATCGGTTAAAGGAATTTCTACCGGATCAGGACAACCATTGGCAGGTATCAGTTGCAGCAACGAATCGCCGCGTTCATCCAGGTATTGCCACTGGCGTTTTATTTTAGCCAGCCCTTTCGGTCCCATCTTGTCCCAGTCGTGGTTGCCGGGTACAAAATATACCGGCGCCCCTTTGGCGCGCATGGGCAGGTATTGCGATTGTAATATTTGTTGCGAGGTAGTTTCTTCTTTGCTGCCAGGCAGGCCCATGCCATGCGGGTAAACGTTATCACCCAGGTATAATACCGTGGTTTTGCCCGTAATAATATGATTGGCGGCGTGTTGCAGCGATTTTTGCTGTTCTGCATTCATTTCACCGGCGTCACCTATAAAAATAACGCGGTATTGCACGCTGTCCTGTGCATGCACACGGTTGCCTAAAAAGGCAAACAGTAGTAGGGGTAGCAGTTTGTTCATCGGATGGTTGATTATCGGGTTAGTCTTTTAAATTTCAAAATATTGCCACTGCTCAGGTCCGAGCCTTCATTAGAAATATACAGGTCGCCATTCTTGTCAAAAGCAATGCCTTCCGGCTGGTTAAACGTGTTGCCGTTTAAAGGATACACTTCTTTTACCGTAAACCGGCTATCGGCTATCACTATCATTTTGTTGACGGCCGAAATAATAAACCATTCTCCTGTGAGTGGGTTTTTAGCCAGTGCCGAAGGGCGAAAGCCTCTTTTCACTTTGCCTGCTATATCCTTGATCTGGCCTACATCTATGCTAAAGTTGCCCTGGGCAAACAGCGAGTCGCCCTGTAGCTGAAAGATGAAGCCGGATGCTACTTTCTTGTTATTATCCTGGTCGCAGTTTTTGCACAGTACATATACCAGCCCGGTGCTGTCGTCGCCATAAATACTTTCATATTCGCCTTTGGGTAGCAGGTGCTTCCATTCTTTGGCGTGATCAATTTCGGGATAAGTGGCGCTGGTAAAAGGAAACTGAAACAAACTGCCATTGCTTTTTAAAATAATCACCTGGTCTTTTACAATGCTTACATCTTCATAATCGCCGGTTTTGCCAAAATGAGCATGTGCTTGCTTGCCCTGTTGCCAGGCCATACGAAACAGCTTGCCGTTTTCGTCCTGTATAGAATAAATGCTGTCGGGACGGCCTTTGTAAAACGAAATGCCCGATATCTCCAGCAGGCTTTCAGGCATGCTGAATTTTTCCGGTTTGTTCAGGTTATAGGCCGCGGGGGTAGGATCCTGCTTTTTGGTCATGTTGCAGCCTGCCAGTATAGGAAAGGCACAAATACCGGAAAAAGCGATGGTAATGAAGGTACGACGTATCATAAGGTAGTAGTGTTAAGTAATAATTGATAGATCGCTTCCTGCGAACGTATCAGCGGCTCTTCTGCGGTAACAGGTACGTTCTGTAACTGACTGTTGATCCATACGGCCTGCACATTGTCGGAAGTTTGCAGGGCGATGATCTGCTGCAGCTGCTGCTGAATGGCGGCATCATATACCGGGAAGCATACTTCTATGCGGCGGTATATATTGCGGTTCATCCAGTCAGCCGAACCCATATACACTTCAGGCGTTCCGTTGTTATGAAAAATAAACACGCGTCCATGCTCCAGGTAGCGGTCTACAATTCTTTTAATAGTAATGTTTTCGCTCATACCAGGAATGCCCGGCACCAGGCGGCAAATGCTGCGTACTATTAAAGTGATTTTCACCCCTGCGTTCGAAGCCTCGTATAATTTTTTAATGAGCACGGCTTCTTCCAGGTTGTTCATCTTAATAGTAATAGCTGCCGGCAATTGCTGCTGCGCGTTGGCTATTTCCCGGTCAATCAGTGCTAAAAACTGTCGTTGCAGGTTAAACTGCGCAACCAGCAAATGGGTAAAGTTAATCGCATCTTCCTGCTCCGGCTTTTTGCGTTTGGTTAAAAAGGTAAAAAGCTGCTTCATCTCCGCCAGCATCGCCTGGTGGGCGGTGAGTAAAATATGATCGGTATAAAAACGGGCGGTTGTTTCGTTGAGGTTGCCGGTTGCCAGCAGGCCCAGGTAGGGCAGGGTAGCATGCTTTCTTTTTACCAGCGCTATTTTGGCGTGTACTTTTAAGGCATTGCTGCTGTAGAGTATTTTAACGCCTGCCGCCTTCATCTTTTTAGCCCAGCGTATGTTATTGGCTTCGTCAAAACGGGCTTTCAGTTCCACCAGCACCGATACCTTTTTACCGTTGCGGGCAGCGCTGATCAGCGCCTGGGCTATGCGGGAGTTGCTGGCCACCCGGTATAAGGTAGTGTATACTTCCTCCACATCAGGGTTCATGGCCGCCTCGTTAAAAAAGCGCAGAATGCTGTCGTAGCTCTGATAGGGGGCATGTATCACCCGGTCGCGCTCGCTAATGGCTTCCAGCAAAGTAGTGTTCTGCAAGTGCATACCATCAGGGGCGGGTGCCCACGATGGGTAGGTAAGCTGTTTATCGCTCACCGGCAGGGCGTCCAGGTCTCTCAGGTTATGATGCCTGCCGCCTTCTACAATAGAAGCTTTGTTCAGGTTAAACAATTGCACCAGGTATTGTAGATGGCGCAGGGGCATGTCTGGCGGGTATAAAAAGCGGGTGGCAAAACCATAGTCGCGTTTTACCAGTTGCTTCTCCATTTTATCTGCCAGGTCTTCACCATACTCATCCTGCAGGTCTAACTCCGCATCACGGGTAATCTTAATGTTCCAGGCGCCATGTATAGTAGCTCCGGGAAACACATGGGGCAGGTGATGACGTATAATGTCTTCCACAAAAATGATATACACACCTTCGCCATTAGAAGCTTTGTAAAAACGTCCTACGTTGGCCACGGGTATGTTTACCAGGTATAGCTGTTCAGCAGCATTTTCATACTGCACCACCACTAACTGGTATAACTGGTTGTTCTCCGGAAAAAAGTCGTTCCTGCCCATTTGCAACAGCACCGGCTGTAAAAAGCCGGCCACCTGGTTATAAAACCACTGGGTACTGTTTTGTGCAACGCTTTCGGGCAGGGCGTCATTATTAATAAAAGTATAGCCGTATTGCTGTAAAGCGGGAATAATGCTATTGTTCAATATATCGCCATATTGCTGTTGCTGCCGGTTAATAAGGGCGGCAGCTTCTTCATAAGGCAGTGTGTTTTTTTCTTTGGTCACTTTTTCCAATGCCCGCAAGGCAGGCATACGCACCCGGTAAAATTCATCCAGGTTGCTGGAATAGATAGAAAGGAATTTAACCCTTTCCAGCAGGGGCACTGTTTCTGAAGCCGCTTCGTTCAAAACCCTTTCGTTAAAATATAGCCAGCTGATATCACGGTTAAAGAAATACTCTTCCATGCTGTTGTATCAATATTAATGTCCAAAGATGATGGTGGCAAAGGCAAAGGCTACTACCGATAAAACAATACCAAACATGAAAATATCGTAGGCTTTGCGCAGTAAACGGTATTTACGGCTCAACACCACCCCCTGCGAATACACGTCTTTGGTAAGGCTGCCGTATAAAAAGTCGCGGTCGTTCATCATCGCGTTCATACCGTTGGCATATTCGTCATAGCTCATGCGGTAAAAGTTGCCAAAAAACAACAGGTTCACTTTTTTATTATCAATGTCCTGCTGGGTAAAAGTGCCGTCCGATAAGTTAGGACGGGTAGCCAGTATAGCAAATACCATGGTGGTAACGCACACTACCAGCAACAGCATGGTGGGGATAATCAGGTGCGGGTTATCTTCCAGCTTGCGCAACAGCACACTCAATATCACCGACAGGATAATGGAAGTGGTAGAGATCATGATATGGGCTTTGTTATCTGCCATATCACTCAAACGCTGATTGTTGCCCGAGCTGATGCGAAACATGGTTTCCACGCCTTTTTCGGGGCGGTCTTTCGTTTTTTTACTGGTAACCGCTTCGGGTAACGATACCGGTTTGGTGCTGATATTAATAGGTGTGGCCTCCTCTTCAAACTTCATCCGCAGCTTTTCCAGGTTCTTTTGCTTTTTAGGCTCCAGTATCTGCTGGCCGTAGGTGGTTTTAAAATGATGGCTGCTCAGCAGTTTAATGGTACCACGCTGCCAGTCTTCTTTGGAGATCTTTTTATTTAAACGGGCTTCCGCTTCTTTCCGCATCAGTTTATTGCGCTCGGCAAAATCGTCGGTACCCCAGTGGAACAAATCGGCATCGGTTACAATCTGGGCTTTCAGGCCGGCAGGTGTTTGGCCGTTCATACAGGTGGCCATAATACATTGCTGTACTTCGGTAATATCGGCTTCGTCTACGCCATGCTGACGTAAAAACACGGCTGCCAGGTCGGCGGCATTCTTTTCATGCCCTTCTGCCGGACCGGTATAATAGCCCATGTCGTGAAACCAGGCTGCGGTAAGCACTATAAAAACGTCGCGATCGTTCAACTGGTAATAACTGGCCATTTGGGTGGCTGCTTTCACCACCTGCTCGGTATGGTCCTGGTTGTGGTAGAGAAACGGGTTTTCCTCATGCGATTTAAAGAAATGAAGGGCGTATTGCTTCACTTCTTCCAGAAGCGTTGTATAATTCATATATTCTTTTGTCTAATTGATAACAAAGACCGGAACTGCCTTTTTACCTTGTCATGCTAAGGTATTTATCTTTCAGATGCCAGCGATGTCCCTTGCTGAATTTGGGCATTTTTATCATGCAAAAAGGAATAATTATACCAATAAAAGTCCCGAATGGAAAAATCAGGAGAAAATATGTGTAATTACAGGTTCGCTTGCATCATTTCTAAAACCATTCCAATGAAAGTTTGGGCAACCCTTTTACTACTGATTGGCTTATGCTTGCCATTCACTGCTTTTTTACAGGAGAAAAAGCCTTTTACCTGGGAACGGGCAGAGGAAGATATCCGCCACAAAAATCATTTACAGGTGCTGGACAGTGATTTACAATTACACCAGCAGCAAGCCGCCCGGCTGGGCAACTGGGCGGTGGTGGGCAGGTGTATGTATTACCACATGCAGGTAAAAGACCTTACTACCGAAGACACGCTGTTTTTTAAGAATATGGGTTTTGCTGATAGCGTTCTGCAAAATGCCGGGTCGCCGGCCATGCTTAAAATGATTATGCACGTGCTAAAGGCCCAACGCATCTATACTTTTAAGCAACAGTTTTTTCACCGCCACAATAAAATACTGTTTAGGGGTTCGGGCGATGGTATCCGGTATGGAATGCTGGAGCAAAATCAGTTAGACAGTCTTGCACAGTGGCACCTGGATAGCGCCCTGGTGCTGAGTAAGCGTTTTGGTGCTGTCACCGCTGCGTCGTTGGTATGGTTGATACGTACCCCGCTGATACTATTGTTTCCGCCTTCTACGGCTGATATTATGTATGTGGCGGTACTGGAAGGGCAGCAACAGGCCGGGTATCCCAATTTTCAGGTGCTACAGCCCAACTGGCTTACCCTTTCGCCGGATGCTTTTGTGGCTTTACCGGATAGTGAGCTGGCTCAGGAGGCCAATGCAAAAGCGATACTGCATACCTATAAAGAATGGATGCTATGGCATAAAGAAGATAAAGAGGTGTATTATTATATAGAGTCGTTGCTCAGGAAATATGTAAGTCAGCACGCATATAGCGATTCTGCCACCAGGGTACAATATAAACAATACCTGCAAACGCTGGTGCAATCATCCAACCCCCTTGTAAAAGTGCATGGCGTGTATCAGCAAACTGCTATGCTGTATGCCTCGGCGGCACAGTATAATCCCCTTTACAAAGCCAGCAGCCGGGTAGGCTGGGGCGGATATGCTTATTATGGACAATTTGATACAGCATACCGTTGGAACCTGGTAATAGCAAAGCAGTTGTACCAGCAGCACCAGTTGCTAATAGACAGTTTTCCTTATATCAGGCAGCAGCTGTTGCAGCAGCAGCAACAGGCTGCTGTCAATGGATTTTCGCTGGATATGCACGATACGTATAAAACCGGGGAGGATATTCCTGTTTTCTGCAATTTTCGCAATGCCCCCCGTTTGTATGTAAAAATAGTGAACATCTATGCCAATCCTTACCCGTTGTATCCCGGGAATAAAGATGCAGAGCGGCAATGGGCACAGGCAAAACCGGTATGGGACACACTGTTTTCATTGCCTGCCCAAAACGATTACCAGTGGCATAATATGTTACTGAAGTTTCCGGCATTGCCTGCGGGGCATTACGCGGTGATGTATTCCGATTCTCTTTTATCGCAGGTAGATTCCGACTATATTGGGTTTGCCTATATTACGGTCACCAATCTTATCCTGCTGGATCATTCGCCGCGATGGTTTGTGTTTAACCGTACCACCACTGCGCCACAAACCAATGCAGTCATCACTTACCAGGATAAAACCTACCCGGTTAACAAAGATGGCAGTGTTACGCTTACCTATGCAAAAGAAGGGGATGCCTATATCAGCATACCGGGCGATACCTTGGTAAAAGCGATAAGATATGCCACGCCTGTGATCCCCGATAAAGTATATGATAAAGAAGCGTTTGACAACCCGGTAGATTATCATAAAGACCAGATGCATTTGATGATGTATACCGACAGGGCTATTTATCGCCCCGGACAAAAGGTATATTTTAAAGGGCTGGTAACAACACGCAATCCGCAAACTGGTGAGGTCATCGTTTTTAGCAGGCAAAACGTCGGAGCCGGCCTTTACAAAAAAATCTTTCGGGAGCTTTCGGAGAAAACAGATAGCGCCCGGTTGTTGCTGTTGCTGAATGATGCTTTCAGTAAGCAGGCAGACTCTGTGTACGTTTCGTTGAATGAGTTTGGTTCTTTTGCAGGCTCCTTTCAGCTGCCTGCCAAAGCCGCTACCGGCGAGTGGCAGTTTGATGTGGAGGAAAGTATAGAAATAGAGGGTGAAAATTTTAAAGTAGAAGAATACAAGCGTCCCGATTTTACCCTGTCTATTGAAAAGCCGAAACAGTTTTTACAACTCAAAGATAGTTTTGCGGTAACGGTGAAAGTAAGGTCGTTTGCCGGCGCAGCGTTAGCCAATGTGCCTGTAAATTATAAGGTAACACGATACCTGTGGAACGGCGACCAGAGAAGGAATGATAAGGTAGCTGCGGGCGATGTTACCACCAATGAAAAGGGGGAGTATGTAATAAAAATTATCGATACTGCTATACAAACACTCACTATTACAGAGAAGGAAGAAGTTTCGGCCCGGTACAGTATAGAGGCCGAAGCAGTGGATGTAACCGGCGAAAGCCATGAAGAAAACAGTGAGGTTACTTTATCCAGCCGTCCGGTAAAGCTTTCGTTTACCAACCTCAGCGGGCCTTTTAATAAGGCAGCCTTTCCAAAGCTTGCTATTAAGGCATCATCCGATTTTGCAGGTTCATTGCAAAGGAATATACAGGTAAGGATATACCGGCAGCAGATCATAAAAGAGCCTGCTTACGACTGGGTAGTGCCTGTAGATGTATGGATATATCCGCAGGTGCAATGGCAGCAGTGGTTTCCCCAAATCAGCACTGCTGCTGTCAGCAAAACGGTAAAGGAGCCGGAAGAGCAGTTGTTACTGGATACGGTATGGGAAACGGGTTCCAAAACACCATTAGCGGTACCGCAGCATTTATTACAAACCGGTAAATACAGGATAGAAGCTGTTTGCATAGAAAAAGGTCATACAGCCGGCACCACCAGCCGCCTGGTGGAGGTATATGACCAGCAAGCCGGCACTTTTGTGAATAACAATGACGACTTGTTTTATCATTTACCTAAAACGGCTGTTGTGCCGGGCGAGCAGTTGCATTTGCTTACAGGGCATGCAGATAGTGTATTGCATGCTGTTTACCATCTTGCCTGGTTGCAGAAAAGCAACAAAGGCACCAGGCAGCAGAATGCGTATTATGTGCGTAAAGGAGGAAATGGCATACAGGTGTTCAACTTTACCATGCCCCAAAATAGTACGGGCAGGTTGCAGGTAACGCTTTTGTATTTAACCCGTAACGGATGGCACAAAAAGTCATCTGCTGTATTCACTCCAATGGATGTGGAGGCGCCTGAAATAATAGTAGAACAATACCGCAGCCGCATGGCTCCCGGCAGTAAACAAACATTTACCCTGTCTGTTGTTTCGCGGCAGCTACACACACAAGCAGAGCTGTTGACTACTATGTACGATGCGGCCTTGGATCAGCTGGCTAAACACAACTGGTTATCGCCTTACGAAGACAGGATACAATATGCCAGAAGTGATTGGAATTATGATGTACGGCGCGTTATCAACGGCGCGCTGTTTATGCATAAGGCAATAACGGTACGGCCGGATAGCACTGGTAAGCCTTTGCGCTGGATGCAGCCTGTATCTGCATCTGACGAAATGGAAGCAGGAGATCTCTCTAATGCCCTTCAGGGGCGTATACCAGGACTGGCTATTGAACAGGGGGCATTGGATGAGGTAGTGGCAGTAGGATATGGTGCAACAAAAAAGAGCAATCTAACGGGTAGTGTCAGCGTTGTTCAGGTCAGGGGCCTTAATTCATTTGCGGGTGCTTATGTGCCATTGATTATTGTAGACGGTCTGATCTATGAAAAAGGGTTAGATGGTTTAGACCCTGGCATCATTGCCGATGCAGTGGTTTTAAAAGGTGCCGATGCCACCGCCATCTACGGCAGTCGTGCTGCCAATGGGGTAGTGGTCATCAGCACACAAGGTAAAGTGCAATTTCCGGCTGCTCCCGAGCAGGCTCCACCCGCCGTAATACGTAAAAATTTTTCCGAAACCGCTTTCTTCTTCCCACAGGTACATGCTGGTAAAGATGGCTTGTTCCGCATCAGCTTTACCATGCCCGAAAGTGTAACCGAATGGAACTGGAAAATGATGGTAACCACCCTGGGCAATAAAATAGCGATGGCAGAGAAAAAAGTAGTAACCCAGTTGCCATTAATGATCCAACCTGCTATGCCACGCTTCCTGTACCAGGGCGATAAAACCTTTTTCAAAAGCAGGATCACCAACCTCGACACCCTGGTGGCTACGGGTAAGGTTACCTGTGTAATTGAAGATATGGTCACCGGTGAAGAAGTAACCGCACAGGTGTTGCAGGGCAAGGCTTTGCAGCCATTCCAGGTGGCGGCTCAATCCAATGGCAGCAGTGCCTTTGCTATACAGGTGCCTGAGGGCTGGCTGCATCCGTTGAAAGTGCGTATTGCAGCAGTAACACCCGCTTTCACCGATGGGGAAGAACATGTGATACCCATACTGGCTAAAAAAGTGCTGGCCACCACACAAGTGCCTTTTGTATTAAAGCAAGCGAATGATACCACTATTGTATTGCCTGCGCTGCCGGCCGATGCAACACCGTATGGGGTAGGGCTTTCTATCACCCCTAAACCACAGGCCGCTTTGCTACATGCACTGCCTTACCTGGCCCAGTATCCGTATGGCTGTGCGGAGCAAACGTTTAATAAAATGCTGGCACATGCCGTGGCTTTGCGCCTGGTGCAAAAAGATACGGCACTACAGGTAATAGCAGGTACTGATAAAGCTGCTTTGGCGGATATGCCCGATGCGCCGGACGAAGCGCTGATGCCCTGGTTGCGTTTATCCAATGCCAATCGCCTGCACCAGCAACAGCTGGTGAAACTGTTAGACACGGTAAAAGCACACGAAAAAATAAGCGAATATATCCATGTATTGCAGGGCATGCTTTGCAGCAACGGAGGCATCAGCTGGTTTAAAGGCGGTGAAAGCAGTGAGTATATTTCCTGCTATTTACTGGCAGGTCTGGGACAGTTAAAGGCCAATGGCGTTTGGCCGGCCTATGATGTGGTGGCAGAGGGCAGCTTCTGGCAGATAGTGGCGTCGCTGGTAAAGTATTGCGATGAAGTGATGTATCAGGGCGGCGACTATTGGTTTAACTGGCAATCTTATCTCTATGCGCGTAGCTGGTGGTTGCAGCAATACCCGGTACCCGCTGCTATTCAACACAGGCTGGAAAGCAGCCTGGCAACATTTGTAAAAGAACCACATCACTATGGTGCAGGTGAGCAGGCACATATATTATCAGCTATGCTACGCTATAGCCGGGGAAATGCAAAGCTGCGTGCAGAGGCACTGGATGTATTGTCGTCTTTACGCGAACGTGCTATTGCCGATCCGGTGTATGGTGTACGCTGGAAAGAACTGGCCGATGCAGATGATCTCACCAACTGCTCGGAAGAGTGGATGGTAAAACTGGCCGAAGCATTTGAAGCATCCGGTGAATACGCTACTACGGTGGATGGCATTATACAATGGTTGTTACAGGCGAAGTACGATCATCAGTGGAGTACTACCAAAGCTACCGGCGATGCGGTTTCCCTGTTAGTAAAGCAACGCCAGGGGGTGGTAGCAGCGCCGGTGCAGTTGCAGGCGCAAGCGGCCAATGGCTATGCTTTACAGGTAACGGATAATGTGGTAAGCGGTCAGTTATATGCTTTCGACAGCAGCCAGGGCAAGGCATTGCCGGCTACGGTTACTATCCGCAAAACCACAGGCGAAGCTGCCGGCGTGTGGCAGTATTATTACTTTACCGCACAACCGCCGGTAAGCACCGCAGAAGGGGCGTTAAGTATTACACGCAGCCTGCAACGGTTCCATAAAACAACCGGCACCTGGCAAACCATCACCAACGATACGGTGCTGCACATTGCCGATAAAATACGCGTTACGCTTACCATTCAAACCAGCAGGCAATTGAAATATGCTTTTGTAGAAGATTACCGTGCTGCCTGTATGGAGCCATCAGCAGTGGAAAGCGGTTATCAATATGGTAACGGTTTTGGGTATTACCTCAGTGTACGTGATGCCAGCATGCAGTTTTTTGCAGAAAAAATACCTGCGGGCTTGTCCGCGCTCAGCTACGAATGTGTGATAAACCGTGATGGTAATTTTCACACGGCGCCTGCTACTTTGCAGTGTATGTATCAGCCACAAATGAAAGCGTATAGCAATAACCTGCAGTATAAAGTGGTGGAATAGAAATATTTGGAAATTTGAAAATAGAATACTTGCTTTGTATTTCAAAGTGAAGATAAAATAGAAACCAGGCCTGATAATCTGGTTTTTATTTTCAATTTAAACTTTGTATTTCAAAGTTCTTTAGTATAAAATCTATTAAAATCATCCCTGAATGCGCAGTTTACCTCCCCAACAACAGAAGCATGGCTTTTGGCTAGCCGGAATAATAGTGTTGCTGTTTGAGCTGGTTATGTTTAGTATACCCACCTATACAAACGCCCTTGAATCCTTTGGCTTCTTTATTATCAATATGCTTGCCGCCAGCATTTACTTTTTCTGTTTGCTCATCACTGGCGAGCTTCGAAGAACCCAACAAGGGCTCCACTTGTTTTTGGTATATCTTGTTATAGCCCTGGTATGTTGCTATACGTTGAACAGGGATATCAATATGTTCGATAGTTCTACCACCTGGTTATCGGTGTTGTTGGTAATAGTGAGTATCAATTACCTGCTATTCCCGTTTTTCGAAAACTGGCCGGTGTGGATTCGTTACCTGCAATGTTTTGTGTTAGGCGTGGCGTTGGTGTTGTTTTTATACCTGGCGTTATACCTGCTGCCTATGTATGTGTTTAGTGCAGTGGCTGCTTTTGCACTGGGCATTTCGCTGCACACCTTTGTGCCTTTGCTGTTTGTTATTTTTACTATTAAGCTGCTGCGCAGGCTGGCCAAAACATCGCACAAATACCTGCTGCCTTTTTTCTCCGGCATTGGCGCTGCGTTAACCATCATCTTTGTGTTTGTGATCGTATGGCAATCACAGATAAAGCAAATGAACCAGGAGTATCGCCAATGGGAGGCTCATTCCTCTAACGAATTGAAGCCTTATTGGGTTCGGGTGGCCAGTAGCTTGCCTACGAACATGCTTACCGAACGAGTGTTGAAATCCGACCTGGTATACCGCATGCCTGATGGCGAAAATCTGGCTTTGTGGCACACGCCTTCCCGGAATTTTGACGAAGCCGTGATACACGATCCGCTGGTGGTAGTGGCTAACTGGTTCAGCGAAACAATATTGATGCCGCAGGAAGATCGTATTAAGGTGCTGGAAGTGATGTACAAGGCCCGCCACCAGGCTATTGAAAGGTTATGGTCGGGCAGTCATCTGCAAACCACTAAAGTACAAACACAGGTACAGGTGTGGCCACAACAGCGTATAGCTTATACACACCTGCATGTAACAGTGGCTAACACTTCCCGCAGCCATAGCTGGGGCAGAGAGCAGCAGGAAGCTATTTATTCTTTCCAGTTACCTGAAGGCGGGGTGGTTACTGCTTTGTCGCTATGGATAGAAGGTAAAGAGTCCAAAGGAGTGCTTACCACGCGCGCCAAAGCAGATAGTGCTTATAAACAAATTGTAGGCGTAGAGCAACGCGATCCTTCGGTAGTGCATTGGCGCGAAGGCAATAAGGTTACGGTGCGTGTGTTTCCGGTAATTGCAGGCGAAAGCCGCGAGTTTTCTATAGGGGTAACCGCACCTTTAAGCAGTAAGGGAAGTGAATTGGTGTATCAGTCTGTGTCTTTTGATGGGCCGCCATGTAGTGGAACAGACGAAGAAGTGGTGGTGCATTTTGAGCAAAAGCCAGCTATGTGCCAGATGCCAGGCAGGTTTACCCATCATAAGGATGCATCCTGGTGGGCAAAAGGTAGTTACCACCCGGAATGGAGCTTCCGCTTTCAGCAACCAGCCCTGGCACAAACGGCGTTAACTTTCGATGGTAAAAGCTATGTACTGAACGAAGCGCTACAAAAAGCAGAAGCGCTGACGCTGAACACCGTATACCTGGATGTGAACAAGGCCTGGACGGCTGATGAGTTTGCTAAAATATATGAAGCAGTAAAGTTTAAGAAAGTGTACGTGGCCGATGAGGAGGGGGCTTTAGTGCAGCTGACTGAAGATAATAAAGAACAATGGTATCGCCAGCTGAGTGCGCACCGGTTCAGTTGCTTTCCTTTCTACGAGGTTACTGATGCGGCCACCTCGCTCGTAGTGACAAAAGGCACGAATATATCTCCTACATTAAAGGATATGGCTGCCTGTGATTTTATGCAGCGGTTACAACAATACTTTGCCAATGGCACACGCATAAAACTGTATAATATCGGGGAAGAGCAATCGCCTTACCTGCAGTCATTAAAACAATTCGGTGCTTTCCATTACCAGCAGGGTACTGTGCTGGCCTTGCGCGATCTGTTGCTCAGCCGGCAGTTTCCGGTGTATGAAGTAGCGGATAGCAGTGTGGTGATGGATAATGCCGGCATTACTATTACACAAACAGACAGTGCTGCCGCATCCGCTTCCGGCAATGCGCCCGATCACCTGATGCGTTTGTATGCCTATCAGCATATCATGCAACAATCGGGCAGCGCCTTGCTGCAAAACAAAGCAGTACCCAATGCTGTGATACAGGAAGCAGCACAGGCGAATGTAGTATCACCGGCGTCCAGCCTGGTGGTGCTGGAATCACAAAAAGATTATGACCAATTCGATATTGCCAAAAGTAAAAACAGCCTGGATAACGCGGCCATTCATGGCAAAGGTGCCGTGCCCGAGCCAGGTGTGTGGGTGTTGATAGCCGTGGTGCTGTTGTTACTGGGTTTTACCAAATATCGTTTTTACAAAAAAGCTATACATCTATAAATGACAGCAGCCGGGAAATACAGTGGGGTATGGGTGGCAGCGTATGTATTGCTGGCCATATTGGCGCTAAGCAGTTATCTGCCGTGGAATAGCATTAACCTGCCATTAGGGATAGTAGCGTTGGTGGTTACCGCCCGGGTAAACACGGGTAAAAAGGGTAGCAGGCGTTTTGCATGGGCGGCGGCCCTGCTGCTGTGTTTATTATATATGCAACCTGCTTATACGCTGTTATATGCCGCACTGGTGTGCGGGGCTTTGTTTGCAATAGAAAGCTACAGGGGGCGGGTGCAGTGGCTTACCCTGCTGGTGTTGGCTTTAATAAGCCCGGTGTTTGATTATGTAGTAAATATATTCAGCTTTCCTGTGCGTTTGTGGTTAAGTAAGATGGCTGGCAGTATCATGATGATTGCAGGCAAAGCAGCAACGGTAGAAGGGAATGTGATCATCTATAATGGAACAGAGTTTTCGGTCGATCCGGCGTGTATGGGATTGCATATGCTGGCGGCTTCTTTGCTGGCAGGTATTATGTTGCTGGCTATGTATCAAAAGCACCTGCAGCGGCGGTTGCCGGCAGGCTGGGTAATGCTGCTGCTGGCAGTGCTGGTAGGCTTAAATGTAGTGGCTAATCTTTTCCGTATGGTAATACTCCTGTATTTTCAGCTATTGCCACAGTCGGTATGGCATTACGTAGCAGGCGTGGTTTGCATCATCGTGTATGTATTGCTTCCCTGCGTGGCCCTGGTGTGTTGGGGGGTAAAAGCCAAAGGCAAAGCCATGCCGGAGGGGGCGGTTACGCAGGTTACACTGGCTACGGCCAGGCTGCTGAGCCGCCGGCAGCTGGCAGGCAATGGGCTGTTGTGGCTGGCCATGCTGGTAACGGTGCTGGTTTTCCCAAAAATCAATCAGCAACACAGTCACACAGCCGTAGTAACCGCTTTGCCCGGTTACCAGGTAAAACAGTTGTCCGGCCAGGTTACGCAGCTGTATGCACCACAGGCGCTGATTTATGTAAAAGCCTTGCGTAGTTTTTTCGCTACCGAACACCACCCTATGATCTGTTGGCAGGGTAGTGGTTTTCAGTTTACCAAAGTGCAGTTGACCCACCTGGCAGGGCGGGAGGTATATATAGGGGAGCTGGAAAAAGGCAACGAACACTTATATTCTGCCTGGTGGTATTATAACGGCCACCAAAGCACTACCAGCCAGTTGAGCTGGCGCTGGCAAATGGCCAAAGGGGGCCAGCCTTTTTCCCTGGTAAACATTACTACCATTACAAAAGAAGGCCTGGAACAAGAAATTAAACGTTTAGCTACCTTGTTTTAGCAATTATTAAAAACGAAACCCCTATTTTTAGGGCGGTAGTTTTTAATCCTCCTTTAAAGGCAGTATGAATGGGTATGCGGAAGGTATACAGGCCCTGGTTGTTAAAAAGCTGGACGTTTCTTACAGGCGAACCAGCAGCGTTTACGGTGGAAGAGCAATCTTTCAATGCAGTTTGTGCAGTGTCGCTGGCTATCCTTACCATACTATTGCCTTTTAATGCTATTATCGGCCTGTGGGATGTAAGCCTGATGATGTTCATTCTCATCGTATTGCTGGTGTTCTTTTATTACCAGGCCCGGTTTAAGCACCGTTTCACCCTGGGTATTATCGCCTATGCATCGGCATCCTATATTACACTTATACTCAACTTCTTCTTTAATTCCGGCACACTGGGGCCAACCTTGTTCCTGTTTTTTCTTACGTTTCAGCTGTTGATTGCTTTTAGTAAAAGGCACTTGCATGTGATCTGGTTTGCCTGTCATTTATTAATAGCCGCTACCCTGGTGATTGTAGAAATACTGCATCCCACCTGGATTCCTTATACTTATTCCAGCAACCGCAATCGCTTTGTAGATATTATTTCCAGTTACCTGGTTATACTGGTATGTATGTACGTCATCACCATTTACCTGCGCAACAGTTTCACGCGCGAACGTAAAACCGTAGAAGCGCATGCCGCTAAAATCAGCAGGCAAAACCAGCAGCTGGAATATGTGAATGCGCAAAAGAACAAGCTGTTTTCGGTGCTGGCACACGATCTGCAATCGCCTTTCAACAGCATCAAACAAATTGTAGAACTACTCACCACCACGCAGCTGAACGAGCAGGATAAGGCTTTGTTTATGGGGCATTTAAAAGAAGCCACTACCAACACCTCCGAAATGCTCAGCAACCTGCTGTCGTGGAGTTATAGCCAGCTGCAGGGCACCCAGCTGCATATCCAAAGCGTATCGGTATACAGCGTGGTTGAAGCGGTGCTGCGCGTGCAGCAAAGCCTGGCGCAGAAAAAAGACATTCGTATAGCAGTAGAACTGCCACCACAGCACACCGTACTGGCCGATTACAATATGCTGGAAATAGTACTGCGCAACCTGGTCAACAACGCCATCAAGTTCACACCCTCCGGCGGCGTTATCACCATCGGCTCTCAAATGCAGCAGGATATTTGTTGTATCACCGTGCAGGATACCGGCATGGGCATACCGGCAGATACGGCTGCACAGTTGTTCACTTTTAACCTTACCTCTACCCGTGGCACAGGCAATGAAAAGGGGATAGGGTTAGGCTTAACGTTATGCCGTGAGTTTGTAGAGTTGCAAAACGGGCGCATTGAAGCCGAAAGTGCTATGAACGAAGGCAGCGCCTTCCGGGTGTTTTTACCAGCTGGTTCCAACGCGTAATTTTTCTATAGTCATAACATAATCATAATAGTGTACTGCATTCGCCACATGTAGTTAATCTGCTATATTCACCACCGATACTATGATATATGGATAACAGAAGGGAGTTTTTAAAAAAGGCGGCTCTATTATCGGGCAGTGCCGCGCTGGCAGGTTTGTTGCCGGCCAGTATTCAAAAAGCATTGGCTATTGAACCCGACAAGGGCAGCACCTGGCTCGATGCAGAGCATGTGGTCATACTAATGCAGGAAAACCGCTCGTTCGATCATTGTTTTGGCGCTTTACAGGGCGTGCGCGGCTTTAACGATCCCCGGGCCATTCAGCTGCCCAACGATCAGCCGGTATGGATGCAGTCGAATAAAAAAGGGGATACCTATGCGCCCTTCCGTTTAAACATACATGATACCAAAGCTACCTGGATGCACTCGCTGCCCCACTCGTGGGATAACCAGGTAAATGCCCGCAATAATGGCAAATACGATGGCTGGCTGGAAGCCAAACGTTCCGGTACCCGTCAGTATAAAGAGATGCCGCTCACGCTCGGCTATCATACCCGGGAAGATCTGCCTTTCTATTATGCACTGGCCGATGCCTTCACCGTGTGCGATCAGCATTTCTGTTCTTCCTTAACCGGCACCACACCCAACCGTTTGTATTTATGGAGCGGCACCATTCGCGAAAAACTAAAGGAATCTTCTAAAGCCTGCGTGCTCAACCAGGATGCAGACTTTGGAACGCTGCAATGGCACACCTTTCCCGAGTTGCTGCAAAAGCACGACGTGTCGTGGAAAGTATATCAGAATGAATTAAGTGTTGATACGGGTTTTAAAGGAGAGGAAGAAGATTGGCTGGCCAACTATACCGATAACCCGCTGGAGTTTTTTGCACAATACCATGTGCACATGCACCCGCCACATCTCAAAACTTTACATAAAGAGAGAAGCGCCCAGCTCAGCGCCCAGTGGGAAGCTTTATCGCCCCTGGCAAAAGACCTGCACCGCAAGGCTTTCACCACCAACGCAGCTGATCCCAATTACCGCCAGTTAACCGGATTAACGTACGACGATGCCGGCGAAAAAAGAGGGCTTAATATTCCTAAAGGCGATATCCTGCACCAGTTTAGGCAGGATGTAGGCAGCAACACGCTGCCCACGGTTTCCTGGCTGGTGGCGCCGCAAAAGTTTTCCGATCATCCCAGTGCCCCGTGGTACGGTGCCTGGTATGTAAGCGAGGTAATGGATATTCTTACGCAAAATCCCGAGGTGTGGAAGAAAACCATATTTATTGTCACCTACGATGAAAACGATGGCTATTTCGATCATGTGCCGCCCTTTGTACCGCCACATCCGCATAAAGAAGGAACAGGTAAGGTATCCGGGGGAATAGATGTGGCAGCCGATTATGTTACCAAAGAGCAGGCGGCCGAAGTGCGGAAGGAAGAGGAAGGTGTGGGCACCGAAAGCCCAATTGGTTTGGGTTACCGCGTGCCATTAATTATAGCATCACCCTGGAGCCGTGGGGGCTGGGTCAACAGCCAGGTATGCGATCACACCTCCAGCCTGCAAATGCTGGAACAGTTCCTGAGCCATAAAACCGGTAAAAAAATCAGGGAGAATAATATCAGCGAATGGCGTCGCACGGTATGTGGCAACCTTTCCTCTGTGTTCCGTGCCTATAACGGCGAACCCATTGCCACACCACAGCCGGTGGCCAAAGAAGCGTTCCTGGAATCTATACACCAGGCACAGTTCAAGCCGTTGCCAGGGTTTGAGAAAAATCCGGCTACGTTTGTGTCGCCACAGGAAAAAGGTATTCGTCCCGCCTGTGCACTGCCTTACGAATTGTATGCCGATGGGGGATTAGCGGGTGATAAAAAAGAAGTAAAGCTGCGTTTGGCAGCAGGCGATAAGTTGTTTGGCAAGCAGGCAGCAGGCTCGCCCTTTACAGTATATGCACCGGGTAATTACCTGGCTGCAGCGCAAACCGGCGTTACGCCGGTGTTTGAAAAAGTAAGGGTATGGTCGTATGCAGCAGGTGCGGGCGATGAAGTAGAAGATACCTGGCCTTTATCCGCTTTTGAAAAAGAACAATACCATTTGCGCGTATATGCCCCTAACGGCTTTTACCGCGAGTTCAAAGGCAATGCCACCGATCCGGCTATTCAGGTGGAGTGCCGGTATAAAGCTCCCGGCGCACAGCTGGAATTGCATATACATAACCATGGTAAAGAAGCGCAATCGTTTCGCTTACTGCACCATGCTTACCAAACCAATAATAAAGTGTTGATCCTGCAACCACATGAGCATACCACCTTGCTCATCAAAAGCGATCAAAGTCACGGCTGGTACGATTTCAGTGTGTATGTGGATGGCTTCGCTGCTTTTGAAAAGCGGTATGCCGGCCGCATAGAAACAGGGGCTGCCAGCTTTACCGATCCGTTAATGGGAGGGGTTATTTAGCCTTCACATTCACCGCAATACGCCGGTTCATGGCCCGGCCCTCAGGGGTGGTATTATCTCCTGCGGGATACAACGGACCATAACCGGTTACGCCGGTTATCTGGGGTGGCTCTACACCTGCCTTTAATAATTGCATGGTAACGGTTTCGGCCCTGTCCTGCGATAATAACACGTTTTTGGCCGAGTCGCCCGTGTTATCGGTGTAGCCGCCTATTTTAAAACGTGCGTGCGAAAAGGCTTTCATAATCATAGCCAGGTTGTTCAGTTGCACGCGCGAAGAGTCGGTGATCTGTTTCCCTCCTTTAGCAAAGCGTACTCCGGTAAAATTAAACCAGTTGCCATGGGCGCTGTCCAGTGGCTGGCTACTGTCCTGCAAAAAGCGGCACAGCGCTGCTTCGGTGCTGTTTTCCCCGGCGGTAATAGTGCCGCCATCATTGGGTAGTGAAATGGTAATAAGTTTTCCTGTATTGTACACATATTCCCCGGTGGCAGAATCCAGCGCGCCGCTAAGCACAGGCGCAGCGGGTAACACGGTTTTGGTGCTGTCGGCAGGCGGCGGCGTTACTACCTGGGGCGCTGGTTTCTTACTGTTTAAAAAATACCAGGCCAGGCCCACCACTATCACCAGCAGGGTCACGGGCACCCACACGGCTATCTTCTTCTTAGGTTCTTCTTCTTCATAAACGGTTTCTTCGATGGCTTCTGTACTGCTTCCTGTTTCATCAGTAACGGTTACCGGCTTCACAGGGGGTATGTACGGCACGGGCTCTGGCGGGGCCATTATGCGTAGTTCGGCGGGCAAAGCCTGTAAAGCCCCCGCTTTTTCCTGGGTCAGCCACGAGGTAATGCCGGTAGCGTCTAAACGTTGGGCTGTCGCATAATCGTGCGCGGCGGTTACGGCAGCGGTGGAGGCGGCTGTCAGCACCTGGGTAGCAGCCGGTTGGCTAATGCCCGCATAGCCTGCCAGGGTTTGGCTGGCGGTCGATAACCGGTGTCCAAACAGCTCGCCCAGCAAAGTTGGAGGGTTGTAATTGCCGGCCCCTTCTTTAATAATATGTATAAAATTACCCGGGCCCGCCTGCACCCCGGTAATCAGGTTTACCAATGCCATCGGTATCGCCATATTCAAGGCCATGCCCACACCGCTCACTTTTTCATTCAACTGGGCCGCCTGCTGAAGAATAAATTCGTTATTAAAATAGTTTTTTGCCGTTTCTACTAAGTTATACGACATATAAATCAATTTTTTATAGTATTAATAATAAAGAGTATATAGAGGATAAGTAAATGAAGGATAATTGGTTAACATCTGTCAGGCGGAAAAGTTCACCGCAGGCGGTTGGCGCAGGGCGGAAATGACTTCCATTACAGGCTAAAACGTTGCATTTATTATGTAAAATATTTGTTATATTGATAGAGAGAAAACTACATCTATCCGGCTCCCTCCCGGAACGTTAACCTGTGGATAGATCTATGAATGAAACCAAAAAGAATAATTTATGAAGAAACTAAGCATGCTGTTATGCATGGTAGCGCTACTGCTTACCTCCTGCACCAGAAATGAGAAACAAGCCGATGCTACCGCGGTTCAACCAAAAGTAACCGAAGACGAACCACAAGGCCGCCGCTGTGCTGCTATGGATGTATTGAACGAACAATTAAAGGCCGATCCGGCATTGGCCGGTCGTATGGCGGCTATTGAAAACCTCACCGCCCGCGTACAAAAAGACAAGTCTTTACTGCGCCTGCAAGCCGATGGCAGTATACTCATCCCCGTAGTGGTGAATGTGTTATACCGCACCACGGCGCAGAATGTGTCTGCTGCGCAAATTCAATCGCAGATTGATGTGCTCAATGCCGATTACAATGCTTTAAACTCCGACTATAGCTCAGTGCCTGCACTGTTCTCCCCGGTAAAAGCTTCGGTAGGAGTGCATTTTGTATTAAAAAGCGTGGTACGCCAGTCTACCACCAAAACCTCCTGGAGCACCAACGATGCGATGAAAAAAAGCGCGCAAGGGGGCATTAATCCCACCACACCCGATTCCGTGTTGAATATCTGGGTGGTAGGCGCTATGTCTGGCGGGGTAATTGGCTATGCCCAGTTTCCCGGCGGTGCCAGCGCTACCGATGGGGTAGTGATCGCTTATAACTGCTTTGGTAACACCGGTGCTGCCGCATCACCTTTTAACCTGGGCCGCACCGCTACACACGAAGTAGGTCACTGGTTAAACCTGCGTCATATCTGGGGCGATGCTACCTGTGGTACTGATTATGTGGATGATACGCCTTTTCACAATGCAGCCAACTACGGCTGTCCTTCTTATCCGCATTACAGCACCTGCTCCGGCACACCTGTGGAGCAAACCATGAATTATATGGATTATACAGATGATGCCTGTATGTACATGTTCACTGCGGGACAAAAAACAAGAATGCTGGCCACTTTTGTAAGTGGTGGCGGACGTACGCTGTTTGCGCAATAAATAAGAATTCCCCGGGAGGGAGTTTTTATTTGCGGCTAAACCAGCCCAGAAACCCGCCTTTATGCTTCTCCGGTGCTTTAATGTCCCCTTCTTCTAATAATTGTTCCGTTAACCGGTCCCAGATAGTGTCGGGCATAAAACCCGTAGCCAGGTGGCGGTTCCAGTAGGGAAGTAATAAGTCGGGCAGTGGATGCGAAAGTGCCGGATCGTGCAGGTGCGCTATAAAAGCAGCCCGGTCTTCGGCGGTGCCGGTATTGTCAAAACTTTGGCTGGCTAACCACGATAGTTTTTCGGCGCTTACCGTAGTGGAGGTGCGGGTGGCCTTTTTGTGCGCCGGCAATAATTGCTGCACGGTAACGGTAAACAAATAATTGTCAAACTCTTCCACGGCGGCCAGCTGTTCCCGCTGGTGCCACAGGGTGGCTATTATCTGTTGAATGGCCAGCTCCGCTTCGGTATCAGAATCCGTTATATGCCGCACAAAACTGTATAGCTTGTGTTTATGCATCTGCAACAGCCGGGTAAATGCCTGTTCCTCACCTTGTGAAGACAGGGATAGTAGTTCCGGTTCATCATATGACAAGTGCGTGTACATATATTGCTTAACCCAAAGGTAATATGGATTGTTTAACAAACGGGCAGGTTGTTTGGTAATATTGCACCGTAACCAGTTACCTACCCCCACTTGAAAAATAACGACCAGATATTATGGCTAAAAGTACGGGAGGGCGATCAACGCGCCTTCACGCAACTATTTGATACCTGGTGGGAAGAGTTGTTTCAATACGCTTATAAAACCACCGCCAGCCGCATGACGGCCGAAGAACTGGTACAGGATCTTTTCATCTATATCTGGAGCAAACAACAACAGTTACCCGAGGTGCAATCTGTTCGCGCCTACCTGTTCACCGCACTCAAAAACCGCATCCTCAATTACTTCGCTTCCCGCAAAATGACCGTGGTGGAAATTGAAGCTGCTGTGCAATTGCAGGCCAGCTCATCGGCTACGGCTATTATTGATAGCAAAGAAACCGAGCAGCAGCTGCATGCCATGGCGCACCACCTGCCCGATAAAATGCGGCAGGTATACGAAATGCATTTTATACACGGCATCAGCGTGAACGAAATAGCCCATGCTACCGGCAACTCCGCACAAACCGTTCGCAACCAGTTAAACACGGCGCGTAAAAAGGCCATTGTTAACTTAATATTAAGCATCCTTCCTTAATAGTTACTTCCGCTTTCTATCCTGTCTTATCTATAAAAGGTAGTCATTGAGCATACAAAAGGATATACAGCAACTTTTACAGAAGTATGAAGAAGGCACTTGCACACCCGAAGAGTCGCTGCAATTACAGCAGTGGTTAGATGGGTTGGCAACCCGTGGAAAAGAGTATGTGTTTACGGCTGATGAAAGGCGTTCTTCCCGCAGGCGTATGCTTAAAAATGTGCAGGCCGGTAAGCGGGCTGGTGTGATAATAAACATCCGGCAATGGGCCATCAAAACAGCCGCTGCCGCAGCGGTCGTGGTCATGTTAACCGCAGGCGGGTGGTGGTATCAGCGCGCGCAGTTTATTACTATCTCTTCCAATGCGGCCCTGGCAGTTACCAGGGTGGTGCTGCCCGATAGCAGTGTGGTATGGTTGAACAGGAACACGGCTATAACATATCATAAAGGGTTTGCGCTCAACAGGCGGGTGCAGTTGTTACAGGGCGAGGTGTTTTTTGATGTAAAGAAAGATGCGCAACATCCTTTCGTTATCCAGTCCGGCGATATCTATACCACGGTAAAAGGCACTTCCTTTTCTGTGGCTAAAAACCACTATACCAACGATGTAAAAGTAACGGTGGTTACCGGCAGGGTAGCCATCAGCAAAGGATCCGATACATTGGCCGTGCTTACCCCCGGCAAGCGCCTGCGTTATGTAGAAGAGAAAGAAAAAGCAGGGGTAGACGAAGCGTCGCCTGCCGAAGCCAATGCCTGGGTAAAGGGAGATGCGCTTTTGCAACATGCAGGTATTATGGAGGTAGCCAGCTGGCTGCACCAGCAATACAATATACCCGTTGAAAATTTACACAGAGGAAACGATATCGATTTTTATTTATCCTTTTCAAAAGGGATAACGCTACAGGATGCTATAAAAATCATTAACCTGGTAGGCGCTAAGCACCAGGTGACATTTTTTGTAGAACAAAACAAAGTAGTTATTAAGTAAGCACACAACCAATATCAATCATATGAATTATTGTCTCTTTCCGGGATTAAAAGCACGACGCATGCTTTTAAGGGCCGGTGTATTATCCGGACTTTGCGTAGGTAATATGCTGTATGCACAGCAACCTGTTGCTGATGTATTAAAAACGGCTGTTCATGTGAAAGCAAAAACTCAAACACTCGAAACCCTGCTCACACAGCTGGCTGCCAATACCAGGGTAAAGTTTGCATACAACGCCGATGATATGAAGCGTCAGCAAATCACCCTGCGCGAGCAAAAAGAAGTTACGCTGGAAGAAATACTCTCGCGTATGCTGGCGCAAACCGATTTAACCTACGAGCTGCATGCCAACACCATCGTCATCTATCCCAAGGAGGAAGCAGGCACACCCGCTGCCGGCAATGTACGGATGGTGAACTATGTAGCGCCTGTTAAAAAAGAATCCATCAAGGGTAAAGTAACAGATGCCAATGGCCCGTTACAAAATGCAAGCGTATATATTAAAGGAACCAACATAGGCACTACTACAGATGCCGATGGTAATTTTGAACTGGCAACAGATAGCCAGGAAGTACGCCTGGTAATAGCCATGGTAGGCTACCAGGGAAAAGAGATACTGGTAAAACCAGGCGCTTTCAGCACCATACAACTGGAAAGGGTAAAAGACAACCTCGATAGCATTGTAGTGGTGGGGTATGGTACCCAAAAGCGCAGTAAGGTTACCGGTGCGGTGGCAGAGGTAAAAACCGACGCATTAACTTCCCGCTCTTTCAACTCTGTTGCCGAGGCTATGCAGGGTAAAGCGCCCGGCGTAATGGTGCAAAACGAAGGGGGCGATCCGGCTGCTTCTGCAACAGTTACTATCCGGGGCTTTGGTGGCATCAACACCGCAGCGCCTTTATATGTTATTGATGGTACAATCTATCCCACCAATGGCGATGGTAAAACTTTCCCGGGTTTAGCACCGGTGTTAAACCCTAACGAAATTGAATCTATTACGGTGTTAAAAGATGCCTCTGCTGCTATCTATGGCGCACAGGCGTCTGGTGGGGTTATCTTAATCACCACTAAAAAAGGCCGTAAGGGCGAGATGGCGGTAACGATGGATGCCAAGTATGGCAAACAGGCGGCCTGGCGTAAACTGCAAACTACCAATGCCAAAGAGTTTGCCGATGTGATGAACCTGGCGGCTGATGTGGCCGGTAACAAAAGGCTCGATGCGTATGACGCTACCAAATATCCCGATGGGCAAATTACCCGCACCAACTGGCTCAACGAAATTTTCCGCAGCGGAACCCTGCAGGATTATAACCTCAGCGCAGAAGGCGGCAGCGATAAAAGCAAGTATTTCCTGGGCATGGGTTATCGTAAAAACGAAGGCATCCTGTTAAATACCTACAACCAGCGTTACACGGTACGTTTTAACTCCGAGCACCAGGTAAAACGCTGGTTAAAGCTGGGCGAAAACTTCTCGTATTCTACTATCGATGGCAATGGAGCCAACACAGCCAGTGGTTACACCGGTGCTATCTTATCTGCTATCTATTACCCTACCAACGTGCCGGTATATGATGCCAATGGCAATTTCTCTGGTTTGCCTAAAGATTATGCAGGCGCTTATGGGGATGTAATTAACCCGGTAGCTTACCTGAAAAGGCTGGATGTAAGAAATCCTTATACTACTATTGTTATCAACCCTTATGCAGAAGTAACCTTCCTGCCGGGCTTAACCTACCGCTCTAACTTTGCCTATACACAGGTTTCACAGTTTTCAAAAGAGTTCACCACCCGTGTGCCCGAAATTGGCCGCATCTCTACCAGCAATTCTTTAAGGCAAAGCTCCGATGATGCTTCACATATATTGGCCGAGCAAACCCTTAGCTATACCAAAAACATAGGTAAGCACAGTCTTTCTGCATTGGCAGGGTATACCTACAAAAGCGATAAAGACCGTCAAACCGCTGCAACGGCTATTAATTTTGCAGATGAAAACCCTATTTATCGCTACCTGCAAAATGGTACGGTAGATCCTTCTAACCTGCCTTCCAGCCAGTATAGCCGCGAAGTGTTGATCTCTTATATTGGTCGTGTCAACTACGATTACAATGGTAAATATATGTTCAGTGGTTTAGTGCGTCGCGATGGCACTTCCCTGGTAAGCACCAACCGTTTTAAAAACTATTATTCTTTATCAGCAGGCTGGATGGTAAGCAGGGAAAGCTTTATGCAAAATATTACCTGGTTGAATTCGTTAAAGCTGCGTGGTAGCTACGGTTTCATCGGTAACCTGCCCAGCATACGCCGCGATGCCATTAACCCACCTTTATCGCAAACGCAAATATACCTGGGCTTAAAACCAGCACCTTCTACCGGTTATTCAGCGGTGCAGTTGCCGGCGAATCTTACCTGGTCCGATTCCAGGCAAACCGACTTCGGTATCGATGTGTCTGTGTTAAACAGCAGGCTTTCTTTAACGGCCGATTACTTTATCAAAAAAACCATTAACATGTTGATGAAGTATACACCTACCGTAACCCTGGGTGCTGACAGCAAATGGGTGAATGGGGGTAATGCTGTTGATAAAGGCATTGAACTGGGTATTAACTGGAACGATAAAGTGGGTAAAGACTTTACTTATGGCGTAGGTGCAACCATCACTACCGTTAAAAACAAAGTAGAATCGTTACCGAACGATGCCGTACAAATGACCTTTGCCGATGCGAATGTAAGAAGCACGTTAAACCCGATTATTGTACAGGTGGGTAGTCCGTTGTATTCTTACTATGTTATTCCTGCAGCAGGCATTTTTCAAACCCAGGCCGAAATTGACAGCTATATAAATAAAGACGGAAATAAAATTCAGAAGGATGCGAAGCCCGGCGATCTGAAGTTTATCGATGCCAATGGCGATGGAAAAATTTCCAACGACGACAGAAGAACCATGGGTAGCGGTATGCCTACTTTCTCCTACGGTTTTAGCTTTAACGCTTCTTATAAAGGATTCGATGTCAATTTATTTGCACAGGGTGTACAGGGTGTGAAAATATTTAACGCCCTCAAGTATACTTCTTTAAACGCAGCTATTGGTCAAAACTACAACATGTTGCACGATGTGCTGAATGCGTGGAGCGAAACCAACAGGGGCAGCAACATCCCGCGCATTACTGCCAAAGACGCCAATGGTAACTTTGGTAACACCTCTTCCTGGTACCTGGAAAATGGTTCTTACCTGCGCATTAAAAACATCACCCTGGGCTATACTTTGCCTTCGGCTGTTACCAAAAAAATGCGCATCAGTGGCTTACGCGTGTATGCTACTGCCAATAACCTGTTCACCATTACTCCCTATAAAGGTTTCGATCCCGAAGTGGGCATGAACCAGTATGGTATTGATGTAGGCCGTTATCCGCAGGCCCGCAGTTTTATAGCAGGTGTTAACGTAAACTTTTAAACGAACCAGTAATGAAAATTTATTTTAAATCAATAGGTACGGCATTGTGCAGTCTGGCAATCGTAGCAGGGTTGCAAAGCTGTAATAAACAGCTGAACATTACCCAGGAAGGAACACCCTCTGCAGTGGGCTTCTGGACCAAAGAAAGTGATGCCGATGCAGGCGTGAATTCCATGTATGAATATTTTGACGATGAAAATTTTTATGGCAGGGGTTTCTGGTGGTTTATCAATGCCTGCGATGATATGGTTACCGGCCGTGTAAAAGCCGAAGGGGACAATATCAAAAACTTCAACGCTACTTTCATTGGCGGTGGCTATACCGAAACGCAGTGGAGCATGCGCTACAAAACCATTAAAAGGGCCAACGAGGTCATTAATAATGTGCCGGGTATTGCTATGAGCGATGCGAAGAAAAGCCGCATGCTGGGCGAAGCTTATTTCTTAAGCGGCCTGATGTATTTTCAGCTGGCAGCCAACTATGGCAATGCACAATCGGGCGTGCCCATCGCCAACCGTGCCAATCCGTCCGATCTGGAAGTGATTCCCTGTGCGGCCAATGTCAACGAAAACTATCATTACCTCATTAATGATCTCAAAAAAGCTGCGGCTTTATTGCCTTACTTCGATAGCTATACTACCGATATGTATGGCCGTGCGCACAAAACTGCCGCCTGGGCTTTTATAGCCAAATCCTACCTGTACATGAAGCAGTACGATAGTGCGGCCATGTATTGCGATTCTGTGATCCTCAGCGGTAAACACCAGCTGCTCACTAATTTTGAAGAGGTGTTCACTACCGCCAACAACTGGAGCAAAGAATATATCTGGAGCGCCTACAGCACGCCTTCGGGCAAAAATGGCTGGGGTAGCATTCTGCCAGGAGTAATGATGGAAAACAAAGGCTGGGGCAAATACAATGGCTGGGGCTATTATATGCCTACGCAGGAATTGTATAATGAATATGAAAGTGGCGACAAAAGAAGAGAAGCTACTATCCTGAAACCAGGCGACACCCTGCAATTCTTTGGCGAAACCATTACGTATAAGTCAGATAACAGCTTAAGCGGTTACCAGTTTAACAAGTATTCCGAGCCTTTCCGTTATGCCAACCCGGTGGGGGTGTATTTAAGTCCTAACGGCGATCATCCTACTACTTCCTTGTGTTTACCCTTGTTACGGTATGCCGAGATTATTTTAATCAAAGCAGAAGCAAAGATCATGATGGGACAAAATGCCGATGCCGAGTTAAACATGCTGCGTAAAAGAGCCTGGAAAAGCGCGGATGAAAACGGTTATCCTAAAGTATCCGGCGCTACCATGGTAAACCTGAAGCACGAAAGAAGGGTGGAACTGGCAGGAGAGTGGGCCGATCGTCACCGCGACCTGGTACGCTGGGGCGATGCCAAAGAGGCCTATGCCAAACCTTTGCATGGCTATAGTGGCAAAGAAGTATGGCCGGCCAGAAGTTTCGATCCGGCTACACAGGGCATATGGCCTATTCCACAAACCGCTATTGACAATAGCGAAGGCGTTATTAAGCAGCGTAGTGGCTGGTAACCTGGCTTCCCCTTACACAGTCATAATAATTACTTAACAGCAACCGGCCGCCTAAAACGGCCGGTTGTGTTTTACTTTACAGGCGCATGAAAAAAATACTCTTCTTATCACTGGCACTCCGTGCATGGGGTGCTTTGGCACAACCCGCAGCGTATACCACTGCCAATCTCCATTCGCATAACGATTACGAGCAGCCCATTCCTTTCTATGCGGCGTATCATGCCGGTTTTGGTTCTATCGAAGCCGACATCTTCCTGCACAACGGCCAGCTGCTGGTAGCCCATACCGATAAGGAGTTGTCTGCCGGGCGTACGCTGGAAAAGCTATACCTGCAACCTTTGCAGGCCCTGGGCAGCAAAGTGCATCCGGTGCAGATGATGATTGATATTAAAACCGATTCGGTACAAACGCTCAATAAGCTGGTAGAAGTATTGCAGCAATATCCTTCGTTGATACAAAACAAGGATATCACCTGGGTTATCAGCGGCAACCGCCCGGCCGTCTCCGCTTATAACAATTACCCGTCTTTCATCAGCTTCGATGGCGAACTGCATAAAACGTATCCGGCCGAAGTATTACCTAAAATAGCCATGCTCAGCGGCCCCTTGCAGGCGGTTACCAAATGGAATGGCAAAGGTGTGCTGGAAGAGATGGATAAAAACAAAGTACAGCAACTCATTGATAAAGGCCACCAGCTGCATAAAACCGTACGTTTCTGGGCTGCACCCGATGTGGTAAACGCCTGGTATCAGCTCATGCACCTGGGGGTAGATTTTATCAATACCGATAATATTGAAGGCGCTGCTTCCTTTTTGCAACACCTGCCTGCCAGCAGCTACACAGCCACGCAACAGCATGCAGCGTATACGCCTGCCTTCACTACCGATGGCAGCCATAAAAAAGCAAAGAACATCATTCTCATCATTGGCGATGGCACCGGCCTGGCACAATGGTACACCGGCTACACGGCCAATAAAGGACAACTGAGCGTGTTTAATATCCGCAACACCGGTTTGTCTAAAACTTCTTCGCACGATTCTTATATCACCGATTCTGCACCCGGCTCCACCGCCTTTGCATCCGGTGTAAAAACCAATAACCGTTTTGTAGGGGTCGATCATACCGGGCAGGCTTTAACACTGCTGCCTGCTATTATCAGCCGCAAAAAAATGCTTACCGGCATTGTTACCTCCGGTGATATTACCGATGCCACACCGGCCGATTTTTACGCGCACCGCAACGAGCGCGAAAATTCCAACGGTATTTTGCAGGATCTGGCTACGGCTCCTGTGCAGTTGTTAATGGGCGCGGGTAATAAGCAACTGGCCGCTAACGCTGCCAACCTGCAACAGCATGGTTATCATATTACACGCTCACTGGATAGCCTGCCTGCACAAACTTCGCAACGTTACATCGTGGCCGATAGCATAGCCGGTTTGTCTATCTTAAAAGGCAGGGGCAACTGGTTAAGCAATGCTTTTGACAAAGCCACCACATTATTAAAGCAACAGAACAATGGCTACCTGCTGGTGCTGGAAGGCGCACAGGTCGATTATGGTGGCCATGCCAATCATATTGGGTATATAGCGGAAGAAGTGATGGATCTGGATAAGGTCATCACCAAAGCCCTGCAACTGGCCGATGCCGATAAAGAAACCTTGGTGATTATCACGGCCGATCACGAAACCGGCGGCCTGTCGCTACTGGATGGGGATATCAGCAAAGGCTATATCAGCGGCCATTTTTCTACCAACGATCACACCGCTATCCCGGTGCCGGTATACGCCTACGGTCCACAGTCGCAACTGTTCACCGGCGTATACGAAAACACGGAAGTATTCCGTAAAATCCTCCAGTCTCTTGGTTTTTAATTTAGTGATAAAACGACCCTTTGCTCGAAACTAAAAGCCGCTTTGGTATTTCCAAGGCGGCTTTCTTTTATAATAGGCTGTAGAGATGAGCAGCTGTTTGTATATTCCGGCAGCCACTGATAAGTGTCTATAGCTGTATATATTCCTGCGACAGCTTATTGGCCAAAGGTTCGCCATTCAATTCAAGCAGTGTGTTCTCTATCATCTTACACATGCCATCCAGTGCCAGGTCGTTCGGCTCGGTGCCAAAGGGTTCTTCAATTTCATCGGCAATGGCTTCCCAGGCAGTAAAAGTGTAGGCAATAAACACCACCACTATGGGCGTCATCCAGCCCAGGCTGTCTACAAACGCAAAGGGCAGCAAAAAACAATATACATATACCGTACGATGCAATAACACTTTATAGGTATAAGGTATTAAGGTGTTGGCCAGCCGCTCACAGCCGCCCACTATATCACTGAGTTTGTTGAGGTTGGTTTCCATGGCGCTCTGTAAAATAGAGTCGGTGCGCCTTTCTGCTTTGGCCTGGTCAATCCATAAGCCCATCTCTTTCAGCAGCATAATAGGTTTGTATTGTGCGGCCATCATACGGCGGGCAGTATCGGCGGGTAATAAACGTTCCAGGTCGGCACGGGCATCGGTGTGCCGCAGCTGATGCTTCAGTGCATAGGTAAAAGCCACCAGGTAGCGGATAAACAGGGCCTGCTGTTTAGCGCCGGTTTCGTAACGGCAAAGGGTAGTGGCCTGCCGTGCCAGCGAACGGGTATCGTTCAGCAAAGCGCCCCATAACTTACGGCCTTCCCAGAAACGGTCGTAGCTGGCGCTGTTCCGGAATCCTAAAAACAGGGCAAGCGCCAAACCAAACAGGGTAAAAGGGGCGGGGTTTAAGGGAATTTTGTATGCTCCAAAAGTGCCCCTTACATACACTACTGCTACCGAAAATACCAGCAATAATAACAAACGGGGCAGCAGTTGTGGTAGTACGGAGCCTTTCCAAACAAACAGCATCGCAAACCAATGTTGCTTCTTCTGATGAATCATACTGCAAACTACAACAATTACCCCTGTAGCGTTTACTTACACCGATGAACTCCCTATTTTATCCCCCCGTTGTACCTGGCATCCCCCTTATTTCAGCAAGCCATAGTTCACTTACCGGCTCATGCCCTTACTTCCCGCTCCCAACTCCTCACTCCAGGCAAAAACACTACTAAAAGCACGTGCAACTGTAAATAAGTCATTCAGGCATACCCAATTACCACATTTGTGCATACCTGGCTTTCTCTACCGGCAACTGCGGGAGGAAACGCTTATCTTCATTCCCAAATTAATATCCTTGCAACTGACCGAAGAACAAGCGCTGGCCCTTGCACCCGACGAATCGTCGCGCAAGGCTGGTAAAGACCTCAGTAATCCCGCCAAATGGGTTACCCGGGGCGCGAACGAACAGGCGCTGTGGGGCGAATGCCAGGGCAGCGGCAGCAAACCTTATCAAACCCAGGTAGATATAGCGGGCATGGCTTTTAAGTGCAGTTGCCCCAGCCGCAAATTTCCTTGTAAACATGGTATCGGGTTGTTATTGCAGTATGCACGTAACGCAGATAGCTTTACCGTAGGCGATGCGCCCACCTGGGTAAGCGAATGGCTGGACAAACGCCAGCAGCGCGATGAAAAAAAGGCCGACAAAAAAGACAAACCGGTAGATGAAGCCGCACAGGCCAAACGCCAGCAGGCGCGTGAGCAAAGTGTGGAAGATGGTATGGCCGAACTGTTGTTGTGGATCAAGGATATCATTCGCAATGGTATCATTGGCATTCCCGAAAAAGACACTACCTTCTTTACCAACATGCAGCGCCGCATGGTAGATGCCAAAGCGCCGGGATTGGCCAACCTTATTCAAAGCGCCTGCGATGTCAATTTTTATAAAGAAGGCTGGCAGAACGAGTGGATGAACCTGTTGCTGCAAATGTACCTGGTAATAGCCGGCTTTACCAACAGGCAACAACTGTCACCCGCCTTGCAGGAAGATGTACGCAGCTGGATAGGCTTTACACAAAGCCAGGAAGAACTCAAACAACAAACCGGCATCAACGATACCTGGCTGCTGCTGGGTAAACAAACCACCGAAGAGGATAATATCACCGTAGAACGTAACTGGCTATACGGCACCACCACTGGCCACTATGCGCTGGTGTTGCAGTTTAGTGTAATGGGGCAGGGCTTTACCTATAACCTGCTGCCAGGTGCGCTGCTGCAGGCCGGGCTGGTGTATTATCCCTCTGCATGGCCCTTACGCGCGGTGATCAAAACCCAGGCTACTGCCAAAGGCGCCCCCAAGGTGCAGCCTATAGCCGGCTGGCAACAGGTGGCCGAAGCGGCAGCCGCAGGCTATAGCGCCATGCCGTTAGCTACCGAACGGCCTTTTATTGTACAGCAACTTACTCCCGTGCCTTACCAGGGACGTTGGTGGCTGGCAGATGCTACGCAACACCTGGTGCCGTTGAAAGAAGACTTTGCCGGGTTGTATGCCCTGCTGTCGGTCAGTGGCGGGCAGCCATTAGATATGGCCGTGCTGGGCAAAGAAAATGAATATGTGCCTTTAGGGGTGTTTAGTCAGGGACAATATTGGTTACTATAAAGCAAGTGTATGGAATTCTGGAACCAGGTAATACAAACCGCTATGTTGGGCACCGGTAAGCAAACCCTTACAGGGGCGCAGTTACCGGCTGCATTGGCTAAACCGGTGGAAGTGATCACTGCCAATACAGCCATCGATAAAGAAGAACAGTTTTTACAACTGGCCGCTATGGCATTAAACTATCGCCAGAGTGGTTATATGCCGCTGCAAACACAGGAAGCAACTATTACCATAGCCGCCGCAGAAGAAAAGCCCTATTGCAGCAACGCCGCTGCGGTGGTGTTGAAAGCGCTGCTGGAAGAAGATAATACCGAGCTGCTGCTGCTATGGCTGCAAAGCTGTGTACAGGCCGGTCAGCTGGTGCCGCCTTCGTTATTGCCGGCCTTACTGCAACAGGCTACGCAACATAAAGCGTTGCGGGGCGTGCTGGAAAACTGCATGGGCAAACGCGGTCAATGGTTGTGCGGCTTTAACACCAACTGGCATATAAGCGTTGCCGAATCGGAAGAAGAACGCTGGCAAACCGGCACACCCGAACAACGTTTCCGGGCTTTGCAACAGGTGCGTAGCACGCAGCCCGATGTGGCCCGCGAATGGCTGCAACAAACCTGGCCGCAGGAAAGCGCCGCCACCCGTGCCGAATTGCTCAAAGCGTTATATGCCAACCTCGGTGCAGCCGATATCGAATGGTTACAAAGCCTCATCACCGATAAAAGCAAAAAGGTAAAAGAAGAAGCCTGGAAAATGCTTACCCGCATTCCGCAATCGCCCATTGTACAGCAATACCAGCAGGTGTTGCAACGGGCGGTTACCCTGGGCATAGGAAAGGCGTTATTAGGACTGTCGTCCAAACCCCTGCTGCAGGTGCAGCCACCGGTAGCCGTGCCGGCTGTGTTGCTGGAGTCGGGCATTGCCGGTAAAACCGCTTTCACCGAGTATACCAACGAAGAATATATTATTTATCAATTGATAGAAACCGTGCCGCCCGATACGTTTACGCAATGGTGGCAGGTAACAGAAGATAAGGTGCTGGAATATTTTCAAAAAGGCGACAACACCAGCCGCTTTATTCCTGCGCTGGCCACGGCCACCCGCCGTTTCCGTAGTAAGGAATGGGCTATGGCTTTTACCCGCCAGGTACCGGAGTTTTATAAAGATTTTATTCACCTGTTACCCGCCGCGCAGCAGGAAGCCTATTGCTACAAGCATTTCCAGGGCAATGAAGAAGCCGTGCTGGAGGTGTTGCTGCAGGCGCACGAAACATGGAGTGTGGCCATTGCCAAAGAAATATGTGCTTACACGGCCAGGCACACCTATCAATACAACCGCAGCTTTTACAGCAAGCATATCCGTTTGTTGCCCATGGCACTGGCTACCGAACTGGAAGCCTGTACGCCGTCCGATGTGTATCAGCGCAACGTATGGGGCAACACCAGCGAGCATATACGCCACCTGCTGCAACTCAAACAAAAAACTACCCAATCATTTTAATACATCCACTATAAACGAACTCTTATATGTCACAGGTACTACGTGGTCACGCAGAAGACTTATACGCATTGGAACTGGAAGAACTGAAAAAGCAGGATAGTGGCAAACTGCCCGCTAACTGGACATTATCACCGCAATCGGTGGTTACCTACCTGGTAGGCGGTAAGCTTAAAAATGGTTTTGAAGTAACGCCTAAATACATCGGCAACCGCCGTTTAATGGAAATAGCCGTGGCTACGCTTACTACCGACAGGGCCCTGCTGCTGTACGGTTTGCCCGGTACTGCCAAAAGCTGGGTAAGCGAACACCTGGCTGCTGCCATCAGTGGTAACAGCGGCCTGATTATACAAGGCACCGCCGGCACCAGCGAAGAATCTATCCGCTATGGATGGAACTACGCCCGTTTATTAGCCGAAGGTCCCAGCGAAAAAGCATTGGTAGAAACACCGGTAATGCGCGCCATGAAAGAAGGGAAAATTGTACGTATTGAAGAGCTCACCCGTATTGGTGCCGATGTGCAGGATACACTCATTACCATCCTCTCCGAAAAATCATTACCGGTTCCCGAACTCAATATAGAAGTGCAGGCCGTGCGCGGCTTTAATGTCATTGCCACTGCCAACAACCGCGATAAAGGAGTGAACGATTTGTCCAGCGCCTTGAAGCGCCGTTTCAACACGGTGATATTACCGGTGCCGGATAATATTGACGAAGAAATTGATATTGTACGCCGCCGCGTAGAAAGCTTTGAAAAAGTAATGGAAGTGCCGGCCGAAAAACCAGCCCTGCAAGAGATACGCCGTATTGTTACCATCTTCCGCGAACTGCGTAGTGGCCTTACACTGGATGGTAAAACCAAAATAAAATCACCGTCCGGTACTTTAAGCACTGCCGAAGCTATCTCTGTAGTCAACAACGGTATGGCTATGGCCGGTTACTTTGGCGATGGACGTTTAACAGCCGAAGACCTGGCAGCAGGTATTACCGGCGCTATTATCAAAGACCCGGTGCAAGACCAGGTGATATGGCAGGAATACCTGGAAACCGTAGTGAAAACAAGGGAAGATTGGAAGGATATTTACAGGGCTTGTAAGCAGTAAATCTTTCCCAACTTACCACTCACACTTTCAACTGTTTTCAAAAATGGTTCATGTATTAGGAATACGACACCACGGCCCCGGTAGCGCCAGCAATGTAAAAGCATTCCTGGAAGCTACGAAGCCCGATATAGTGTTGGTAGAAGGTCCGCCCGAAGCCGATGACATACTCAGCTGGGTGGGTAACGAAGCGTTTCAGCCACCGGTAGCCATATTGGTATATCAAAGCGATAACCTGCAACGGTCGGTGTTCTATCCCTTTGCTACGTTCTCGCCCGAATGGCAGGCCATACAATATGCACGGCAAAACAATATCCCCGTCAGGTTTATGGATATGCCGGTGTACCATGTGTTTGCCTTGCAGCAACAGGTAGAAGATAAAGCAAAACTGGTAGGAGCAGAACCGCCATTGGATGCGGTACCAGGCGCCCGACCCGATCCGGCGGATGTACAGGCGCTACAGCCACAACCCGAAGGGGGCGTGTCGCCTGTACAGGCCAATGAACCTGTTACGGTGAATGAACAGGCGCCAGCTGCTGCACCCATACCGGCAGTGGCCGAAACCCCGGAAGAAGCCCTGATGGCCCTGCATCCTTTGATGGAACTCAGTGCAGTGGCCGGTTACAATAACTCCGATCGCTGGTGGGAGCATATGTTTGAATACCGCACCAATAACGAGCAGGTATTTGAAGCTGTAAGCGAAGCCATGCACGCCGCACGCGAAGCAGCACCGCCCGAACGTGATACCAACGAGCTTTTGCGCGAAGCCTGGATGCGCAAGATCATCCGTCAGGCGCAAAAAGAAATGTATACAGAGGTGGCAGTGATATGTGGCGCCTGGCACGTGCCTGCGTTAACCAGCATGCCTGCTGCCAAAGAAGATAATGAATTACTCAAAGGCCTGCCTAAAGTAAAAACAGAATGCACCTGGATTCCGTGGACCTACAGCCGCCTGAGCTACTACAGTGGTTATGGGGCGGGTATTGAAAGCCCCGGCTGGTACCAGCATATCTGGCAATACCCCCACGATGATGGCAGCCGCTGGATGGCCAAAGTGGCGCAGCTGTTTCGTCAAAAGCAGATGGATACTTCGGTAGCGCATATCATCGAATCGGTGCGCCTGGCACAAAGCCTGGCCGCCCTGCGCGAATTACCCAGGCCCGGACTGGAAGAGCTGAACGAAGCCACGTTAAGTGTCGTATGCAATGGCGATGCCATGCTGATGCAGCTGATACACGACGAGCTGATTGTAAGCAATGTGCTGGGCGCTGTGCCTGCTGCTATTCCCAAACCACCTTTGCAGGCGGATATAGAAAAATGGCAGAAGAAACTACGCCTGCCCGCCGGGGCCGACTGGAAAGACTATACGCTCGACCTGCGTAAAGAAAACGACCTGGAGCGGAGCATATTCCTGCATCGCCTGCAGGTGCTGGATATTCAGTGGGGCAAGCGTTCCGAAGTCAGTGGCAAGGGTACGTTTAAAGAACAATGGCGTTTGCAATGGAACCCTTCTTTTGCCATTGAAATTATTGATAAAGGGGTATGGGGCAACACAGTAGAAGCGGCCGCAGCTGCCTACGTGCAGCACCTGGCGGCCGATGCCGGCTCTTTGCGGGAGTTGTGTAACCTGCTGGAAGATGCCCTGCCGGCAGAATTGCCACAGGCCGTAGAAAAGCTCATACACCGGGTAAGCAATCTTTCTGCGGCCACAGCCGATGTCATGCAGCTGATGCAGGTGCTAACACCACTGGTATCGGTAAGTCGCTATGGCAACGTACGCAAAACAGATGCGGCATTGGTAGCCGGTATTGTTACCGAAATGATCACGCGTATCTGCATCAGCTTACCCGGCGCCTGCACCGGCATTGCCGATGATGCAGCACAGCAGTTGCTGAACCTGTTCCTTGAAATGAACAATGCCATCAACATCCTGCAGCAGGGCGATAGCACACAGCAATGGCAGCAAACCTTACAACGCATTGCCGGCAGCTATAGCAGCAGCCCGGTACTGGCCGGTTACAGCACGCGCCTGCTGGCCGATTACAAACTACTCGAAGGGGAGGAACTGGTAAAAGCTTTTTACAGCGCTGTGTCTCCGTCGTTATCACCCGGTTTAGCGGCCGCCTGGCTCGAAGGCTTTTTAAAAGGCAGCGGCACCTTGTTGCTGGTAGATGCCACTTTATGGCAGGTGGTTAACAACTGGGTACAGCAGCTCAACGAAGAAGCTTTTGTACAGGTGCTGCCCTTATTGCGCCGCACCTTTTCGGGCTTCACAGCCCCGGAAAGAAGAAAGCTGGGCGAAAAGGTAAAACAGGGCGATGCAGGCGTTACGGCCAGGCAAGGTCCGCAGTTGATTCACGAACAACGCGCTGCACAAGGGCTGCCGGTAATAGGGCAGTTATTGGGCTATACGCAGTAACAGTAAAATCAGGCAAGCAATGACACCGGAAGAACAACATATACGCAAATGGCGCTTAATACTGGGCGGGGGCGATAACGATGGCACCTCTCAGCAGCTGGGTAAACAAGACCAGCAGATAGATGACGCGCTGTCTGCTTTATACGATAGTGAAAAGAAGGGCGGACTGGGCGCTTCCTCGCCCAACGTAAGCCGCTGGCTGGGCGATATCCGCAGCTTTTTTCCCAACACCGTAGTGCAGGTAATGCAGCAGGATGCTCTGCAACGGCTTAACCTTACGCAAATGTTGCTGGAAAAAGAAATGCTGGAACAGGTAGAAGCCGATGTGCACCTGGTAGCCACCTTAATGAGCCTGCGCGGCGTTATCCCCGATAAAACCAAAGACACTGCCCGCCAGGTGGTGCGTAAGGTGGTGGATGAGCTGTTGCGCAAACTGGCGCAGCCCATGCAGCAGGCCGTAACAGGTAGCTTAAACCGCAGCGTGCGCAACACTCGCCCGCGTCACAACGAAATCAACTGGCACACTACCATCCTTAAAAACCTCAAACATTACCAGCCCGCTTATAAAACCATCATCCCCGAAACCCGCATTGGCTATGGCCGCCGGCGCACCGCATTAAAAGATGTAGTGCTGTGTTTAGATCAAAGCGGCTCTATGGGTACCTCGGTGGTGTACTCCGGCATCTTTGGCAGTGTTATGGCCAGCATTCCCGCTGTCAACACCAAAATGATCGTGTTTGATACCATGGTGGCAGACCTTACCGAAGAGCTCACCGATCCGGTAGAACTGCTGTTTGGCGTACAGCTGGGTGGAGGCACGGATATACAGCTGGCATTAACGTATTGCCAGCAGGTGATCACCCGTCCGTTGGATACGGTGTTGATCTTGATCACTGACCTGTACGAAGGAGGCAATCCCGCGCACCTGCGCAAACGCGCGCAGGAACTCACCGATGCCGGTGTGCAACTCATCGTGCTGCTGGCATTGAACGATGAAGGCGCCCCTTCTTACGACCATGATAATGCGCAATTCCTTACCAACCTGGGCGTGCCGGTGTTTGCCTGCACACCCGATCTGTTTCCCGATCTCATGGCCGCTGCGTTAAGCAAGCAGGATATTGCCGGTTGGGCATCCAGGCAGGATATTGTGTTAAAGAAATAAGCAAAGTGGGGCTTCCGGGTGTGCAACCAGGGGAGGTCCCCCTTAAAAAAGTTTTGGCGGCTATAGGCCGCCATTTTACTTTTGTAATTCATCTGATGATATGATGAAGTAATTTTTTGAGAGAATGATCACCCGGAAATCACTGGCAGACGAAGTAGCAGAAAGCCTGCAACAGCAAATAGCAGCTGGTAAGTTTAAGGTAAACGAACAGTTGCCTATCGAGCCCGAGCTGATGAAAACATTTGGCGTGGGCCGTTCTTCCATCCGCGAGGCCATCAAGCTGCTGGTCAACTCCGGCTATTTACGGGTGCAGCAGGGGGTAGGCACTTTTGTAGCCGATGCCTCCGGGGTAAAAGAACCTTTATCCCAGCGCCTCAAACGCTCCAGCAAAGAAGATATCAGTGAGGTAAGGCAACTGCTGGAATTAAAGATTGTAGAAAAGGCAGCACTGAAACGCACCGAAGCCGATATTAAAAAAATGACCCGCCACCTCCACAAGCGGTTACAAATGGCTGAAGCCGGCTTGTTAGCCGAAAGCGTGGAAGCCGATATTCAATTTCACATCGCTGTAGCCGAAGCCTGTAAAAATGATATCCTGGCCGATTTGTATAAGTCTTTCACCAGCCATATGCAGCAGCAATTCTTATCCTATAAGGATGCCGAAATTTTTATCACCACCAATCCTATACACGAGCACTTGCTGCAATGTATCATAGATAAAGACCCCAAAAAAGCCGTACACTGGGCGTCTAAATTATAACCGTCAACCAGGCAACGCAAGTTGCTTTTTTATAGATAGCAATCATCTGATGATCTGATTAATTTCTTTTTTAAACATCTCTTAATGAAACAAACCCAAACAGTCTTCGCCATTCTATTCACTATTAGCTTTGGTCATTTGCTCAACGATATGATGCAGGCCGTTATCCCTGCTGTATATCCGCTATTGAAAACCAATTTTCATCTCAACTTTACACAAATCGGGTTAATCACCTTCACCTTCCAGTTAACCGCTTCTTTATTGCAGCCGTTTGTGGGAATATATACCGATAAGCATCCCAAACCCTATTCACTGGCTATAGGCATGGCCTTTACACTGGCAGGATTGCTGTGTTTATCGCAGGCAGGCAGCTTTACCGCCATCCTGTTATCGGTAAGTTTAATCGGTACCGGTTCGTCTATTTTCCATCCCGAGTCGTCCCGCGTGGCACACCTGGCTTCGGGGGGTAAAAAAGGACTGGCGCAATCTATCTTCCAGCTGGGCGGTAATGCCGGTTCGGCTATCGGTCCCTTGCTGGCTGCGTTAATTGTTATTCCACACGGGCAAACTTATATCAGCTGGTTTGCGGTATCGGCTGTACTGGGCATGATCATCCTGTGGCGCATTGGCGTATGGTACAAAGCGCATTTGCAGGAGAAAGTGAACAAAGCAGCTTCCACGGTAGTGCTCAATCCCAACCTCACTAAAAACAGGGTGATCGCATCGCTGGGCATCCTGCTGGTATTGATCTTTTCCAAGTATTTCTACATGGCCAGTATGACCAGCTACTTCACTTTCTACCTCATCGATAAATTCCATTTAACCGTGCAACAGTCGCAAATGTACCTGTTCGTGTTCCTGGCTTCTGTAGCCGCAGGCACTTTACTGGGCGGACCACTGGGCGATCGTTTTGGCCGTAAATACATTATCTGGATCTCTATCCTGGGCGCTGCGCCGTTTACCCTCCTGCTGCCTTATGCCAACCTGTTCTGGACTGGTGCGCTGTCGGTAATTATCGGTATCATTATTTCTTCTGCTTTCTCCGCCATCCTGGTATATGCTACCGAACTGGTGCCGGGTAAAGTAGGTATGATAGCCGGATTGTTCTTCGGTTTTGCTTTTGGTATGGGAGGCTTAGGCAGCGCCTTGCTGGGCAGATTAGCCGATCACACCAATATGTTCTACGTGTTTAAGATCTGTGCGTTTTTGCCGTTGATTGGTATTATTACAGGCTTTTTGCCGGATATTGAGGGTAAGAAGAAGTAGGGATATATAACCTTGGACTGACTATTTTAAGAAGGATCAATAAGTTAACATAAAAAGGGCGGGGCATATGCTTCGCCCTTTTCGTATATTTAGCCCATAGAATGGGTTATATGCACAAAGTATCCTCCTTTCAGATAGCTGACAGTATAGATATTAAAGCCTTCAAAACTGTTTTCACCCCCGAACTCCTGTACTCCGATTCGGATGAACTGTTTTACAAAACCGATGCGGATGCGTTTATTTACGTGTTCAAATTCGGCATCGTTAGCTTTTTTAATTACAACGAGCTACAGATCGCTCATTTTATTGAAGTGATCAACCCCTACTGCAAAAACAAACTGGCAGATCGTTTGACCGAAGATTTTGAAATAGACGTTACCGCCAGTCGCTATAAACTGGGGTACAATAAAATAGAACTGCCGGGTATCGACGCCAATGTACTGCGCCTTATCATGCTCAACGTATCGCAATCAGTAGCTCTGGATCACTATTCGCAGCTTACCAATATCCTGCTCGAAGAAACCAACTACCACACGCAAATTCTGGAGCAAAAGGGCAGCTTGGGCTTATCCGGCGGCAACCTCAAAAAATACATCGGCCGCACGCTTAACATCAAAAACCGCATCACCGCCAACCTGTATATCTTCGACTCGCCCGACGAAACCTGGGAAGATGAAGACCTCAACAAGCTGGATGTGGGTCTCAAACGCACCTTCGATTTAAAGGATCGTTTCCGAACCATCCTGGAAGGCCTGGCCATCGTAAAAGAAAACCTCGATCTGTTTAAAGACATCTTACAGCACCGCAACAGCACCCGGCTGGAATGGGTGATCATTATATTGATTATGGTGGAGGTGTTGAATTTGTTTATTGAAAAACTGTTTTAGTAAATCCTTATCCTTACACCCGATAGTCTGCGCATTTAGCTTCTGTTTCTTATAAACAACCCGCACTCCATGAATAAAAAGACCCTGTTCCGGTACATTCCGTTTGTTATTATTGTTATCATTCATTTATATGCCTGGGTGGTAATTGCCACTACTGATAAAGAGCCTGCCATAGGGCAATGGGCAGCGTTACTACTGATTGGTGTTAACCTGTTATTATATATTAAGAAGATGGCTTATGGTCTGTTGGCTACTGCTATTATTCTGGTACTTTCTTCATTGAGCATCATTGAAATATACGCCCATACAATAACAGGTTCCTTTTTTGTAAGAATAGGGCAGTTGGAATTAGCTACACCCCACATTCAGTGGCGATCTGTAGGGTTGTTAGTGCTGTATTGCATATTGAATTTCAATTATTGGATAGAGCTTTATGCTGATTATAAGTACGGAGAAAATAAGTAATAATAGAGGCTGAATTTTGAAAAAGCTGATTTTGTTGTTGCTGGTGGTGTTTGTTTCCTGTGGCGCGCGTAAGAATACGAGCAGTTGCTATTATTTCATTGAGCCATTTAAAGAGCAGGAAGTAAAATTCCAGCTTATCAACGATTCTTGTTTTAGCATCAGTGATGAAACCGGTTGTTATCGTTTCCTCTATGAAGGACGATACAAATTGCAAAAACAAAAGCGATCTTCTTACCTCTTGCTGGATACCGTTATCAAAAGCGAAATGCCTTCCTGGCAATATCCACCGGAACGAGTCTTCCCCATGAATGATAAGGATACGGTACGGATAGTAAGCAAAAAAAGAATCCTTATCAGTAAACAGGTTTTCCGGCCAACTGATAACCCGCTTCTGGATTTACAAAAAATAAGGGTGGATATGTTGGTGGATTATTTTGTCAGGAAATTAGGGAAAGCAGCAGTAGTGCAGGTAATGGGTGATGGCAAGAGTATAGAGCTGGTAAGAAAAAGGTTAATGGAGTGCTTTCTGTCTGATTTGAATGTAGAACTTTGATGTAGAAAATAGAAAGTAACCAGATAAGGTATTGTAATCATTAATCTGTAAATATGATAAATATACTGCTATCACTATTGATAGGTTATGTGCCGGTAGCTTCTCCGGGTAAGCAGCTTGTTGATGCTGTTTATAGCAGTGACAGTGCCAATGTGAACCTGGTGGTGCCAGTTTGGATAGATAAAAAGCCAGAGAGGTTGCTTATCACTAAAACTGTATTTTCAGGTTATATGACGCGGATAAACCGTAAATATGAAAATACGGATTCAATAAAAAAGGAATTAAGTGATATCCTGTCTGGTAAAAAGAAATGCTTTTTCTCTACAGCTACAGCATATGTATTGGGTGTAAGCGACTACCGTTTGTTACATTGGGATAATCCTTACTTATTAAAGCAGGATACAGCAACCAAAAGTCGCTTTTTGCACGAGATGCTATTGGAGTACAGTGATGCTGGTTCTTTTTTTATACTCAATAAGCAATATGAAAATGATGATTATGTGGTGGAAGCATTGTTTAAGTATCATTTTCTGGTATACACTAAAAATGGAAGAAAGTTAGTGAAAAGAGCGGGTAATAGTGGTATTGTTGAAAAGGTCCCCCTTGTTGCCAATGCTGATTCTATAGAATTGATGGCGAAAGCTGTATATAACAACAGTTATAGAATCCATAACTGTTACCTGGCTATACCGGCCATTATCCAGGGAGAACCGGTAAGGTTAGTGATAACAAAGATTGACTTTGAAGATCATATACACGCTTTTAACCCGGCTTTTACAAGCAGGGATTCCTTGCAAAAAGAGTTGGCAGACTTGCTTTCTGGCAGAAAGAAGTGGGTGTTGGATGATTCAAAGGAGGCGTTGAATTTAATTACTCATTCATTTGTATTAAGGGGTAAAAACACTTATCTGGCAAATGGCTCAAATCTTACAAACATTCTTAAAAGAATTGCGTTGGACTATAATGAGGTAGATAGAGGTTTTACTATGAGAGGTGATTTTAATATTAATGCAGATCTAACGGAAATGCTTTTTCTAAATCATTTTTTGGTATCATTCTATGATGGAGGGGTTTCGTTAATACGGGCTAAGTCGATGATAAAGTAAACCATATTAGAAACTCTGTGTGAAATTCAATTGTAAGCTTCCTGAAAAACTGTTAAATTGCTTTTCAAACCCGGTCCTCTTAAAATAACATGCCATGTCGAAATTTCTTTTAGCCCGTAAAACCATGTATCACCATATGAGATTGGTGATGTTTTTACTTATCTGCTTTACTCCAAATATAGCTGACCAATAATCAACCTGTAGTTACGAACATGAAAATTATCTCTTTATTGATAATGACAGTGGCTGCAACGAATATAGTTGCACAGCAGGTGAATAAACCCAAGGTGGCAACCGCCCCGGAACAGGGTAGTGCTACATTGGCTGCTTTGCCAGCAGCTTACCCGGCAGCTACACCAGTAAATTATGTGCGCACCTGGCAACCGTTAAAGCCTTTTGCTTCTGAAACGGAAGTGGTGGGCAATTCCCTTGTAAAAGAGGTGAACAGGGTAACACAATATGTGGATGGTTTGGGCCGTCACATACAAACTGTGAGCTGGAAGGCGGCACCGGGCGAACTCGACCTGGTAACCCCGGTAGTATATGATGAATTGGGGCGGGAGAAATATAAATACATGCCTTATGCCAGCGGCAGCGATGGTAATTTTAAGCCAGACCCTTTTCCGGCAAGCATCTATTCCGGCACCGGTGTACTACAGCAATTGTATCCTGGTGAAAAATATTTTTACACGCAGGTGAATTACGAGGCCTCTCCTTTAAGCCGGGTTGAAAAAACAATGTCTCCTGGTAACAATTGGGTGGGTAGCAGCCGTGGTATCCAAACACAATACCTGGTAAATACTACAGATGACAGTGTACGCCTATGGTCTATATGTTTTAATGCTTTACCGGATGATGCAGATGCCAATCCTGTATTCAATATCCCGCAATCTGCCGGCGTGTATGCAGTCGGGGAATTGTCAAAAACAGTAACAACAGACGAAAATAACCACCAGGTAATAGAATATAAAGACAAAGAAGGTCATATCGTATTGAAGAAAGTACAGGAAAAAGAAACCCCCTCTTCCAGCGCATACAACGATTGGTTGTGTACTTATTATGTATATGACGATATGGGGCAGCTTCGTTTTGTGATGTCTCCTAAAGCCGTACAGCAGGTGCGGGGTAATAACTGGAGTTTTAATAATAAACAAACAGTGGCAGATGAATTGTGTTTCCACTACGAATACGATAAACGGCAGCGTATCATAGCTAAAAAAATTCCTGGCGCTGGTTGGGTATATATGGTGTATGATCAAAGAGACCGTTTGGTATATACTCAGGATGCAGGTTTGCGCGCGGGTAAAAAATGGTGGATGGCTACTTTTTATGATGCCTTGAATCGCCCTGCCCAAACGGCTATGTTAACGGGCTACCAGGGCACACGGGCAACCCTGCAAACGTTTGTAGAGGGGATTGCGGATGGTGTAACCACTGTTCCGGGTACAGGAAGCTATACCAGTTCTACCCAGGCCAATTTACAGGTAAACAGCTGGACAGTAGGTGTGGATTACGAAGCCACCAACAGTGTGCTGTTTTTGCCTGAATTTGTAAGTGGTGATGCAGCAGAATTTACAGCAGAAATTGTAACTGATACTATCAAAACTTTTGGAAGTAGTCAGGAATTAAGCGCCTATGCAGTGCCTGCTAACGGAACCTTTATTCCGCTCACGTATTCATTTTATGATGATTACAGCTGGACGCCTGCACATGCCTATACTGCTGTTGATAATAGTAAGCTGGGCATAGGGGCCAATGTGTATGGAGAGCTATTGCCTGCGATCAATAGTGTGGCTACTAAAGGAATCGCAACGGGGTCCCGTGTTCGTGTAATAGAAAATGCAGCAGATTTAACCCAGGGTAGTTGGCTGGAAACGGCGCATTATTATGATGATAAAGGTCGTATGGTGCAGGTGAACAGCGATAACTATAAAGGTGGTCAGGAGGTGGTTACCAGCAGGTTCGACTTTGCGGGTAAGGTAATTAGTACTTACCAGGTGCATACTGTTTCTTCAGCTGATATTAGCACCAACCGGATGTATACCGAAATGGATTATGATCAGGCCGGACGTATAACACAGATTCGCAAAACATTGAACGACGATGCCAGCACTACTCAGGTAATAGCCAGCAGTACTTACAACAATCAGGGGCAATTACAACAAAAAGTACTGGGTCCTGAAACCCAGGAGTTCAGTTATAATGTGCGTGGCTGGTTAAAAGGTATTAACTGGGCAACAATTCATAACAATCCTTGGTTTGCCATGGACCTTAGCTACGATTGGGGCTACGACCAAAATCAATACAACGGCAATATCGCCGGTATGCGCTGGTATACGCGTGGATCTGGTAAAAGCCGTAGTTATGGTTATGGATATGATGCGGTGAACAGGCTGTTGTATGGCTGCTTTACACAACAAAGCGGAAGTGATAGCTGGACCAATGAGAACGGTTTGGATTTCAGTATGCAGATGGGGAATGGTATTGCATCAGATTCCACTTATGATGCCAATGGTAATATTCTGTCGATGAAGCACATGGGCTGGAAGGGCGGAGGTAGTACTGTTATTGACAATCTGAAATATACTTATCTGAATAGCGGTAATAGCAATAAGCTTCAAAACGTAGTGGATCGTGCTAATGAGGAAGGCACTAAGCTGGGCGATTTTCGTACTTCCAAAAACAGCCCGAATAAAAGCCTCAAAGCCAATGCTACCAGTTATGATGCTATCACAGATTATTACTACGATGTTAATGGTAACCTGGTAAAAGACTATAATAAAGATATTGGCACCTCAGATAGTGCGGGTATAGAATACAATTATCTCAATTTGCCCTATAAGATTAAAGTGTATGCTCCTGAATATGCCAATGGGGTAAAAGGTGTCATCACCTACATTTATGATGCAACAGGCAATAAACTGGAAAAGCGTGTGGCTGAAAATGCCGATACTGCCGGCAAAGGTAATAAAACAGCCATTACTTCTTATGCAGGAGGCTTTGTTTATGAAAATAATGTGTTGCAATACGCTGCTCACGAAGAAGGGCGTATTCGTCCTTTGCGCAACCCTGATGACAGCACACTTACCGGCTACACATTCGATTGGTTTTTAAAAGATCATCTGGGCAATGTGCGGGTGGTGTTAACGGAGGAAAAGAAAACAGATATATATCCCGCTGCAACCCTGGAGGGAGAAGCGAATAGCGATGGGCTTAAGCTGGAAAGTACTTATTATGATATTGATACGGCCAACATTAAGCCAACACCGTTCGCTTTAAAAAGTACTTATGGTACTGTTCCATCAAATGAGTATGCAAACAATAATGGCATTCCTAATCCTAATAAGTATATCAATACCGATGCCATCAGTACCAAAATGTATAAATTGAATGGTGCTAATGGGGTTAAAACGGGCCTGGGTATTACTTTAAAAGTAATGGCAGGTGATACTGTGAATGTGTTTGGCCGTTCTTTCTGGAAAGATGCCAGCTGGAGTAACAGTAACGATGGAAGTTCACAGTTAGATCCGTTGGTCATCTTCACAGGCTTGCTGGGTGGCCCGGCCGGTGTAGGCGGTGCACATGGTGTAACCGCCAGCCAGGTAAACGGTGTTAATGCCAATGTAGCAGGTATGCGGGATCTGGTAAGTGATCAAAACAGTGGTACCGCAGCACCTAAAGCATTTATTAACTATATGTTTTTCGATGAGCAGTTCCGGTATGTATCAGGCGGTTATTCACAGGTACAGGATACCGGAGGGTTAAAAAATCATTTTAATGTTGCTGCCATGCAAAATATACCCGTTGATACCAGTGGCTATATTTATGTATATTGTAGCAATGGCAGCGCAGTAGATGTGTATTTTGATAACCTGCAGGTAATGTTGCAGCACGGGTCTCTGGTGGAAGAAACGCATTATTATCCTTTTGGTTTAACAATGAAGGGGATCAGTGCTAAAGCAGCCGGTATATTGCTTAATCGTTATGGCATTACCGGGAAAGAAAAACAGGATCAGGAGTTTAGCGATGGTAGTGGATTAGAAATATATGATTTTGGGGCCAGGATGCTTGATCAGCAGACCGGAAGATGGTCGGTTATCGATTCTAAATCAGATAAATATGTAGCTTGGACGCCCTATAACTATGTTGCCAATAACCCTGTTAAAATGGTTGACATAAATGGAAAAGAGTGGCTTGATGCTAACGGGAATAAAATTTATGAAAATGGCGCTTACACTGAATATGCGACTGGTAATGATAAAAGGCTGGGCGAACAACTAAGATCTACTAAAACCGGAGCTGAGCAATTTGAAAAGTTGGTAAATTCAACTCAGAAGATCACAGTTTTATTAGATAAAAAATCAGAAACCCAGGTGGATGATGAGGGGAATATTGTTATGGGATTAACGGTGCCAAAATTTTTTAAAAGCTCAGATGGTAAAAGTGCCGAAGTGGCAACAGCTACATTAACGTTATATGCCAATTCAGTAGATGCTACATTGAAAAAAGTTGGAGAAAAAGGAAGTGAGCAGATCGGAAATAGAAAAATTAATAAAGACATTACTTTTATAGAACTATTGGCTATTGTGTTTGGCCATGAAATTGAACATACTACCAATAAAAATGTGAATGCGTCATTACAGAAAGGAAATGCTCAGGCTGGTGAAGAGGAAGCCTATAAAATATCAGATGCTTTAATTGATGAAACCAAGGAGGCCAAAAAGCCTGCTCAATAAACGAGAAACATGAAATTAAAACTACTTTTTTTTTACAGTTTTGTTTTATTCACTTCATTGACGCAGGCGCAAAGAAGTTTGAGTAAAGAAGAGATTCTGAAAGAAATGATAAAAAACGGTGACGTAAAAAATACGTCAGGGGATAGTGCTATTTCAGCTTTGTATCATCTAAAGGTTGTAAACCTTAAAGCGGGACTTGAGAAATTGAGAGAGAGAGGGGTCGATACCTTTGCCTGTTGGGTAGAAACTTATCCTGGCATTGTTGCAAGGGATAGTTGTGGGGCTCCGTTTGTAAAAAAAGCTTATATCTTATGGGCGTATGGAGGCTCTTTTTTTGCAAAGCGCTTGATTAATAATTGTGAGTTTGAAGAAACCACAACTGCTTTTGCTTCAGAACTGTTCGATTATTATAAACAAAACTCCAGGATAATTAATCAGGAGTATGTGATGCCGCTTGTTTACAGTGGTGAGATAAGAAAAGACAGCTCATTTCGTTATGAAGGTGCAATCGTTTTTCATGAAACCCAGTATTATTTATATCTACAATCAGGAAGTGTTTCTAAGTTGATTAATGTTGCTAAGAGCTTTTTTACTGATGAAAAAAGTATATTCTATAAGGATAATCTAAATGCGAAATGGTTCCGGTTATTTAATAAAGCAAAAGAGGTTTTGAAGTCATTATAGTTATAAATGTTTCTCAAGAAAAGGATGTTTTTATTTTGTAAGTTATATGAAAAAAAATATTGCTTGTGTCGTATATATAATTTGTTTGCTGTTGGGTGCCTTGTTTTCATATATAGTAATAAAAGGGGCAGTACTTTTGGGTTGGGAGATTATTCTTCCTTACCCGGATTTTTTAGATAGAAGGGGTGAGTCATTCTTCGCTACTTTGTTTCTGTTTCCAATAATTATCATTGTTCTTTATAAAATGAATAGGTGTCGATTCGATAGGATCATTGCATTGGTGTTTCTATGCTTATGGCTTGTATATATTGGCTTGATTCGTTATGCATTTACGTAAAAAATTCACAACCCTTTTATCCTTTATGTATGTTAAGGAAAGATTGTATTGTTCTATTGTTATGCTGCATTGCAAGTGTTTTTCAAAGGGTAAATAGCCAACCCACCTTTCAAAACCCGGAAGTGGCCGCCATTACCAAATTTATTGATGTTCCGGTTGATAAAGCCACAGGTATTCCTGGTGTGCAAATTCCATTGTATTCCATGAAGGCGGACGGGGTAACCGTTCCTGTATTATTATCTTATCATGCAGGCGGAATTAAAGTGGGAGAAGCGGCAGGTTCTGTTGGTCTTGGATGGAGCCTTCAGGCTGATGGTTTTATCGCAAGGGCGGTAAGAGGGGGAGGGGCAGATGAATATGGTTACTATTATAATAAAGGTTTTGCACCTATTGTTCCACAGTTCGATAGGCAGCTAAATACGGCAGGTGTAGATCTGGAGCCTGACATTTACTCTTTCAGTTTTAATGGCTATTCTGGTAAGTTTTTATTTGACAAGCAACGGCGTGTTCAATTAATCCCGGAACAGGATCTTTTAGTGGAAAGTGGTAATATCGGGGAGGGATTTACAATTACTACGCCTGATGGTGCTAAGTATTTTTTTGGAAATGGTTTGAAAGATTACTCCAGAACTTATGGTGATGGAAGCAATGTGGATTTAATACCTGTTGCCTGGCACTTATATAAAATTATCACACCTAATAATAGAGTGATTACTTTTGAGTATACCGCAACTTCCTTGTTCCAAAACAGTAATCTAACGCCTACCAGTAAAGCAGTAATATTAGCCGGAGGGGCAACTTGTGCAGAATGCTCGATACCAGGAAGCTACACCAATTTTGATGGATATGTAATAAAGAAAATAGCTTCTGATCTTTGTGAAATTAATTTTAATTACCAAACTGCGTTAAGGGAGGATTGTCCATCGGGTAGTTTACATGCCAGCGCATTGGATAACATCTCCATTACAGATAAAACAGTGAACTCGGTCATTAAGTCTTTCCGGTTCACTACCAGTTATTTTATCAGCACAGATAACTATAGCTCACTGAATGGTAGTGCATATGTAGTGGCATCTTATCTGCAAAAAAGGTTAAGACTGGATGAGTTGCAGGAGGTGGGGGCCGACGGCACAACACTGCCTCCTTATAAATTTTACTATAATAAGCATAATTCAGTTAGCCAGTTACCTAACAAGTTGTCTACGGGTCAGGATCATTGGGGCTTTTACAATGGGCAGAGCAGCAATAAATGCCTGATTGGCAACTATAGCATTTACGGTAACAATTGTAATAATTTGGCTAAACGGGAAGTAAATACAGAATTAAAGAAGGCTTATGCGCTGGATGAAGTAATGTTTCCGGCCGGCGGCTATACGATATTTGAATTCGATAATAATACAGGTCCTGGATTACGAATTAAAAGATTAATTACGCGGGCACAACGTTTTGAGGAAGCTGTATTGAAGGAATATACTTATACCCAGGAGCATATAATAGGTGGTGAACCTTTATACGCACAGTCGTATGACTTACCGATTAACCAAAACTCATATGCTTGGGAAGGCACTTTTTATTATGACTCCGATGATTTTTTCTTTCAGAGATATATAGCCTTTTCTAATCCTACTAATTATGGGGGTGAGTTGTCTGGGAATTATTCTATTTATGAAAAAGTGACAGAACAGCTGGCAGATGGTAGCAGGGTAGAATCGTATTATGCCACTGATAATGCTACGGCAGTGATTGATCAGTCCAATCTGTATCCTCTTATTTACCGTTATACATTACTGGATATAGGAAAGCCTTACACTGAAAAATATCTTGATAAAAACGATTTTCTCGTTAAGCAGGTGGATTATACCTATAATGCCTATTACAGGACGATTATTAACTTAGGGGATGCAGCCAGAGATTACAAAATAGGTAACAGCGAGTATTTGCGTTATTACTATTTCTATACCGGCTATTTATTCCCAGTAGAAAAAAAGGAGACTACTTATTCGCATGATTTAATTCCGGGAACAGACGAATACAGGTCGCAGGTTATGTCTTCTAAATATGAATATGATGGCATTCCTGCCTCTTATAAAGGATTTAATGGGTTATTAAACTCTGCCACTTATTATCCGGCACCTACGCATCTGCTGCAAACCGGTGAAATAACAAATGTAAGTGATGGACAAGTGTTAACTAAACGCGCCCGCTTTGTGCCGGATTATGCTGCTTCTTTTGCAGGAGCTGCCGGTACGGATGTATTTGACGAGGCCTCTCTGGCTATTAAGCGGATGTACGAAAAACACCGTTATAATGCTCCGGTGGAAGCTTACTCTATAAAAACAAAGGATGGAACTGATAAAATCATTGCCGCATCGCTTACCAGGTATGCCGATTTGCATGCAGAAGATCCCGGTAAAGAAATAGTGGTTCCTGTGAAAAAGCAACGGTTAAGCATTGCATCTCCTATATCGTATACGGCTTCTTTACTGGCGGGTATTAGTAAAAGCGGGAATAATTATCAGTTTTCTGCAATGAATGCTTATGAAGAGGAAGCTGTTTTCTCTAAATATGGAGAGAATGCACAGTTGCTGGAATATACCGGAAAGGACAAGGTAACTCACGCCTTCTTATGGGGGTATAGTAATTATTTTCCTGTAGCTGATGTTGTGAATAGTAGCTATGGTAACATATTCTATACCGGGTTTGAAGAGCTGCAGGAGGGGTATTCTACCACGGCAAGAACCGGAAAGAAAAGTAAACTGAATGGTTTTCAGCAGTCGCTGACAGGTCTTTCCAATGGCAAATATGTACTTTCCTACTGGTTGTATGTGTCAGGAAACTGGCAGTTAAGTTCTCAAAATATAACAGTAAGCAACGGTGCCTATACCATATCTCTGAGTGGTCAGGTGGATGATGTACGCTTTGCCCCACAGCAATCCATGATGAAAACCTACACTTACGATCCTTTAGTAAATATGAGTTCTGAAACGAATGAAAATAACCAGGTGAAGTTGTTTGAACATGATGGGATGGGAAGGCTTCATATGATTAAAGATGATAAGAATAATATAGAAAAGGTGTTCGCTTATAACTATGGATCGGTGGATAATTCCAATGCCAATTACCAGGCAACAGGTGTGGTAAGGTGCCGGCCTTGTGTATATAATACCGCTTTAAATTCTTATATACAGGAACGGGAGCTGAAAGATATAAATGCGGCCAGCTCAACCTATAATCAAACCTATTGGGAATATATCGGATACTCTGCTACTGCCTGTGCTTCAGCCAGCGACTGGGCAGTTACATCTACTCCTTTACGATGTAAGAAAGATGCGAATAACAACAACAACGGACTTCGCGAGCGGGAATACCAAAATATTAATAAATGTTCCGATGAATATGGGAATAAAAAATGGGAGGTAGTGGATGAGAATGTTACAGCTTGCCCGCTTCCGGTGGTGTATGCCAAAATATATATTGAAAATGAAGAGTATTACGATTATCAGCAAACCACAACAGGGGAGATCATTATACGGTTTTATTCAGATGCCGCCTGCACCCAGCCATATGCTGTTAACGGGCTCACTGTTTCTTTCAGAAGTGAAAACTCTTGTACAGGTACAGTAAACTATACAAGAGAGTGTAACAATGAAATGGACTATCTGTTTGATGGATATACAAATTATCTGAGTTATCTGAATAGTAGCAATGTTTTTTGTAATGTGAAATATTACCTCAATGCCAATGCGGCTTATGTTATCGTAAACTAATCAATAGTATTTCATGAAACAGATTATACCGGTATTGTTTTTCTTGTTAATAATAAATGAGGGCAGATCGCAAAATGTACCTTCTATGCCCGTTGATAGCATAGCCCATGGTGAGGGTGTGGCATTGACTGCTTTATTAAAACTGAATAATCAGCAGGCATTAGCAGTAGAGGCGTTTACCAAAAAACATCTCAACTTTACAGATAGTGTAAAACATGTAGTTCCCAATGCGGCATCACGCATTCAGCTGATTAAAGAATCACGGGCTGCTTACGAAGCCACGTTGCAGCTGATTTTTACAACAGACCAATATCAGGGATATCTGGCTGAAACAGAGAGAAGGAAAGCGGCTTTTAAACAAAAAAGAGCTGGCTGACCGTAGACTAACATTTTTCTGACGTTAGCAAGGGTAGGCCCAGGTAGGAAGGATGGCATTTTACACCATTGTGGTAAAAGCCCATTTTCTATTTTTCAAAGAAGCGCTATCTTGCAGCTCAATCCATTCCCCAAAAGAACAATACCATGTCGCAAAGTATCACTGCTTTCCAATCTTTTTGTTGCATGATGGCAATAGTCCTGGCATGGGTGTTTTGTTCTGTATCTCCAGTAGCTGCTCAATCCGATTCTTCGTTACAGCAAATCAGCCAGTCTTACGATAAACTGAGCCTTTCTCAATTAAATAAGTTAGAGTCTAAATACGCCAGCCTGGGCAAAAAGCTCCAACAACAAAATACGGGTATCCTGACCCGGATGAAGAAAAAGGAAGCAAAACTGCAAAAGGAGTTATCAGGAAAGGATAGCGTGGCTGCAAAACAAATGCTGCAGCAGTCGCAGGAAAAATACAAGAAACTGGAAGCCAAACTACAGGCTACTGCCAATTCTGCTAATAAGAATCCGTTGAAGGAATACATTCCGGGGTTGGACACTATGCAAAACTCTATGCGTTTTTTAGAGCAGGCAAAGGATCAAATACCTGGTTTACCAGCCGACAAGGTGGCGCAGGTAAAGGAAGTGAGTGAAAAACTGAAAAACCTGCAAAGCCAATTACAACAAGCCAACGATATAAAAGCCTTCGTAAAAGAACGCCAGCAGCAGTTAACCAACCAGTTGCCTAAATTCAATATGGGCAGTCAGCTTACAGGAATTAATAAAGAAGCGTATTACTACCAGCAGCAGCTGCAGGAGTATAAATCATTAGTCAATAACAAAGAGAAACTGGAAGAAAAAGCCCTGGCCACTTTACGCGAGCTACCTGCTTTCAAAAGCTTTATTAAGCAAAACAGTTACCTGGCGCGCATGTTTCCCTCCGGCTCATCCGGTAGTACTATGGAAGGGGCACTGGCCGGTTTACAAACCCGTTCTCAAATTTCCCAGCAAATCAGCGATCGTTTAGGCACGGCAGCATCCGGCACAGCGGGTGGCGGCAACCCGTTACAGTCACAAATTACCCAGGCGCAGGGCCAGCTGGACGACCTGAAAGCAAAAATCAACAAAGCAGGCGGCAGCAGCAGCGATGCAGCTATGCCGGAAGGATTTAAGCCTAACGGACAAAAAACAAAAAGCTTTTTACAGCGCCTGGAATATGGCATCAATATCCAAACGCAAAAAAGCAGCAACCTGCTGCCTTCCATTAGTGATATTGGCTTATCGCTGGGATATAAATTAACCGATAACAAAGTAATAGGGGTAGGCGCCAGCTATAAACTGGGATGGGGTAAGCCTATCAACAACATTAAATTCACCAGCGAAGGGGTAAGCCTTCGTTCTTATATAGACATTAAAGCCAAAGGGAGTTTTTGGCTAACAGGTGGTTACGAGCTCAACTACCTGCAAAGCTTTGGCAAAATAGAAGAATTGAACAATCTCGATGCCTGGCAAAAAAGCGGGTTACTGGGACTTACCAAAAAGTATAAGGTTGGTAAAAAACAGGGTAACATGCAATTGCTATGGGATTTCTTAAGCTATAGCCAAAAGCCGCAACCGCAGGCTATTAAGTTCAGGCTGGGGTATACCTTATAATATCACCTTTCTTTCCTTCTCCAATCTGGTTTGAACAGGCGAACAGGTACTCCTGAATCTTAGAGCGAAATGCGTAAGGATTTGAATGAATGTTGATTTAATCTGAATTTAATGCTACAGCAGGTACCGGAACAGTTGCTGTGCTGGGCTTTGGTGGTGCAAAGGTGGGGCATATGTGAATGATCTGGTAGCAGGTGTGAATACGCCGCTGGTTCCATTGGCTTCTTCCGGAAAATTAGCTACTAATTTTTGACAATCCAGCGTTGTGTATAATTGGTAAGAGAGGCTGAAATAACAACTACCAGTTCAAAAATGCACTGACATGCGTTTAGTATTCATAGTGTTGTTTAGTATTTGGGGGGCGATAGTATGGTCCTGCTCACCGTATCAACCGGAAGCGGTAAGGTGCTGTACTGTTAACGCTGATTATATTCCTAAAGATTCCGTCACACTGTATTTTCCGGCAAAGGTATTTGTATCTGATACAGGTGCCTGGGCCGTACGTGCTGCGGAATATCAGAATGCCTGGTACTCAACAGTGCTGTTTACTTTGCACGAGCCTGTTCTTTTCGCATATCCGGATAGTATAGAGGTATTTCGGTTTACATGGTTACGATCTTTTCATCCGCTCGTTTCTATAAGACTCATGAAGAATAAAGTATGTGTTACTCTGGCATATAAAGTATTCAGTGGTCCGGTAGAAGATCCTTCTGCAAGGCTGTTAACAGATACCTGTTTCACACTGGATCACAAGGAATGGAACCAATTTACACAGCTGGTAGATGCAATGGGAGGCCGAAGCCTGAAGGTTGCTGTTAAAGACGATAGTGGAAAGGACGGAGCCGAATGGATATTAGAGGGAAAGACAAACGGGCAGTACTATGTAGTATCCCGCTGGTCGCCGGAAAGTGCGAAAGACCAGGATTTTAAAAACTGTTGCCTGAAGCTGATTGCACTTGCTGGTATTCAGTTAAAAGAGGAAGAGGTGTATTAATCGCTACCTGGCCATGTGCTTCCTTTTTAATAGATTTATTTTATGGAAATTGAATTTTTACGGCTGAACTCTTTGGTAGATAATAGTATAGGGATACCATATAGCTATTATGTTGGTTATATTTATACTTATTATTTACAAAAGTTACAGCTTGAATATTATTCGTTTATCGTTATCAACCACATTGATGATGATTTAAATGAGGGTCTTTTTCTGGATACAGGTATCAAGGGGGAAATTGGAATGAATGTTCGCATGCCGTTTCAAAAACCTTTTGATAGTTTGGAAGAGGTGGAAAGAAGTATTTTTCGCCTGAATGTGATACATGAGGCAATGCTTAAGCTGGCTAACAATGATAGTCGTTTCAGTGTTGAAGTATTAGAGCAGATTAAATCAGAGATTCTCCGGGCAAACTTCATTGTGGATATCCCTTATTGGGTTTCTTCTAATAAGAAAAAGAAAGAAATAATTGGCGCTGTAATAGTAAATCCTAAAGAGAGAGAGTATACATTCTATTTTGTAATCGCAGAAAACGGAATTGAAAAGCAGCGAACTTATTTACAATCAATGGAGGTTAACGATTTTTATATCGATACCATCCATTTTGATGGTGCGTGGCAAAAAAATGGATCTTTTTTCCTTGTAAATACCAGAACTGGTCAGGAGTTTAATTTGGGCCTGTAAGTAGTCACGAGGAATATAATGCCGCTTCCAGTTCTTCACTCCACCTCAATAGAATCCGGAATCACAAACAACTTGCCAGGCGCTTTACGCACCTGGCAAGCTATTTTCATACCAGCCTGTAAATGATATTGTTCCTGTACCTGCCGGGCTATCTGAATGTGCAATAAACCGGGCTCCTGCCCGTCCAGTAAATTCACAAAGCTGTCTACGGCATCTAACGAAGAGGGTATCAGTTCCAGCACGCAAAAATCCGCTTTGTCCTCGCTGGGCCATAGCGCTTGTATGTTCCCTGTTACCAGGGTGCGGTTGGGAATAATACTGATCATATTTAACAGTCTGGTGCAATTTCGTTGTCCGAAGTTACACTCAAATCGGCAGTTATATGGCCATTTTCCTGTTGAATATGGGTTACCTGTACATACGTGTCCAGGTTGCCGTACGATACGGAGGAAGGCGTGGTAGTGCTGCTAAAATCACTATTGCCCGAACTGCCTGGCCAGCAGTCTCCTGCGTCGCCTTCGTTGTTGCCGCTTTCCAGGTCGTTCTTGCCATCCGCCTGCATCAAGGCTACCTTATAATGCCGATAATTGTCGTTATCGGCTATATCATCGTCTATATGCCATATCAGCAAGCCGCTGGCGGGCAGGTACTGGTCATATTTCTCCTGTTGACGGTTTTCCAGCAGAAAGTATTCATTACCAGGGCCACCGTCTTTCCACAGGCGGTATATCTTCCGGTCTTCCGCCACGGGGGCGATGTACACACCGGTTTGGTTCACAGTCTGGTTCTCCACGGTCACCCAGTCCTGCTGCATCTTACACCAGGCGCAGGGATGGGCGGGGGTATCGCCGCGGTTGTTCCAACTGCCGGCAGCCATCAGGCACCAGTTGCCAATGCCGCTGCTATCATAATCGCTGTCGTATAAATCGGGGAAGCCAAACAGCAGGTGTCCCAGCTCATGGGCGCACACACCCAGTTTGCAATCCTCGGGCACGGTGAGGTAGCCGTATATTTTGGTGTCATCGGCATTGTATTCATCGGGTAATACCCATTTATGGCTCCAGATATCGCCCTTGCTGGTGGTTTCTTCTGCGCCGGAGCCGGCATGTATCACCACAAAGGCATCTACATAACCATCATGGTCATTATCGTATAATGAAAAGTCTACACTATTATTGGCGGCTTTAGCCGCATCCTGCGCCATGGTGCGGGCATTGGGCTCGTTGTCGCTTAAACCGCTGGCATTGTTGGCATACGCTCTTAGCGGCTGGGGCAGGGTATAGGGGCCTTCCACCGCGCCTTCAATGGAAATAATGCCGCCGCTCACTTCCTGGTAATATTCGTTTACGCTGCCGGTAGGCACCACGCCGGTGCTAAAAAACAGGTCTTCATAATGTTGTTTATCGTAGCTCAGCTTTTTATCACTAAACTCTACCAGCACTACCACCACACGCAAGGCGCCGCGTAACAGCTGTCGTTGCACCGCATTTTTACGCACAGCCTCGGCCGAGGTACCTAAAGGGAACACTTTGCCGGGCATAATCAGTCCGTCGTTTAAACCTACGCGCTTTTTCTGGCGGGGACTTAGCAAATTGCTAAGCGTTTGATTGGCAGAAAGATCTTTCAATCGTTTCAGTTCTTTTTTCAGTTGCAGTTTTACTTCGGGGCTGGGGGCTATCATGCAGCGTTGCCCATCGTTACTGGCGGCTGCGGCGGTGTAAATAGCATGGAGATTACTCCATACAGGGGTGGTGTTTTTCTTTTTCATAGTATTGGTTTTTCTACTATGAATGTAAGAAATTTGTAATCTTAATGATTAGGTAATTTGCTGTTACTTTCTGTCTATCGGTAAAAATGCCCCCAAAACCATGATGCGTATATTATTAGCGGCAGTGATATCCACTTTATTTGCCTGCAGGTCAGAGCAGAAAGTGGAAAGTGAAACATATCCCCATGAGGTGGATAGTTTACAATGCAGAGATTTGTATGATAGTGCAAAGTGGTATTTGTATGCGTGGCATTGCGATGTGCTTTATAAACCCACCAGTGATAGTTTGGTCAGTAAGCCCTTTTCGGAGTTGGAGTTACGATATAGCCGTTTTTTGATGAGGCACGATGCCCTGATTTTATCGTTTAATTTTATAGATAATGGGGAGGTGATATTACCGGGCATGACAAGAGACAACGTTCCCTTTGCCACAGCAGTCGGTTTTGATACTCGTACAAGAGAGAAAATTTTTAAGGCGTCAGCTAACGTTTATTTTTCTTGTAAAGGAGATTCGCTGAATAGATATGTGAACCCCTTACAGCCGGAAGTAATTGATTTTATAAAGAAAAACGGGGATAAGCTGGATCCCTGGTTCAGGAAAGAAGCCAAGCGTAGAAAAATATTGTAGAGGGTGCTATTATACGTGGAAGCGTGTGTTGAAAGGCTTGTCGGCAGCTATCTCCCAGCAAGCTTCCCCAGTATCTTTCGCGCCGGAAACCGGTAATACCCTTTCACATGAATAAACACCATAAACCCAACACTGAACAAACAGGCCAGCCCGCACATCACATCCAGTATGCTTTTATAGCGATCCCAATACCAGATAAGGCTATTGATGCGGGTTTCGTCTTCATGCACAATACTGGTAATACACTGGGCAGTGAATTCATCAAACACAAATCCAATCAGCGAAAAAACAAATATCAGCATGCTTAGCAGGTATAGTTCGCGTGCACTTCGCTTCAGCAGGGTGAGGTAGTGAACGTCTTTTTGCGGCAGGGTAGTTTTGTGTAGCATGCACTATAATAGTGCGTAAATGCAAGAGCGCATAACGAAAAGGATATTAAATTTTGCTTAATGTTCCTTGGAGGCTATACCTGTTCTGTTCATGTGCATGTTGTGTAAGTAGCTATGGATACCTGATTATAGGTATTACGGCAAAATAGGGTTATCATAAGCAAAGGCTACTAAATGACTCAGGCTCAGCACCCCAAAACGTTTAAACAAAGGAAATATCCTTTATTTGTAGTATTATTGGTGATAATTTCTACCAGGTGAAAACAAAAACACTGCTTTTGAGCGCTGCGCTCTTTGCTTGCTGCTGCAGTTGCGGCGATATTATGGACCGCGACAAAAACATGCAGATCATCATCAAATATGGACATAAAGCCCGGTTCGATTTTAAACAGGATACCTACACCGTGTATTACCAGAATGGCGACGCCAAAGAGGTGCCCCTGCAATTAAACCAGGATGAACGGAACGACCTGGTAAACAAGTACTACGAGCAAAAGCTGAGCAAGATGGACTCCGTTACCGTTTTTGAAGATACCTGCGGCGGGTTGGCCACCCACCCCATAGAAGTGTTTTTCACCACCCACAAACGCAAACACCAGGTAACCATTGGCGATTCCTGCGATGTGTTTAAAGCGCCCGGCGATGTGCAGGGCTACCGTATGCATAAATACCTGTGGGTGATTATGAGCATGTTGGAAGACCGCCGTATTGTGCGGGAATTACCACCTTCAGATATTGTAGATTAAAGGAGATAATTACCAGTGTTGGTTTTAAAAAGAATTTATCGTCTCTATAAGTGTCTGATTGCTCTTTCATAACAGGAAAACGACAGAATATTTATTCATAATTACACCTGGTCCTGTGAAAAAATTTATATAGAAAAAAAGATGCTTTATTTTTTCTGTATCTGTGTTGTTTAATTATTTTGCATTCGTTCCACTCCACAAATACTTCGTACACATCCCTTGCGGGATGTTTTTCTGTAAGGCATAACACGCGGCCTTTGCTGCACTGGTGTGTTATGTAATTTATTAAGTTAAAAATATAGCAATGTTCACTGCTGAAACTGCAAGGCTTTTAATGGCTTTGGCTGATGGAGAGGAGCGTGCGCTTCATCGACTGGAAGTGCGACTCCATAAACAAGTATTTGACCTCTGTTTGGGAATTGTAAAAAGAGCTGATCTGGCCGAAGATGCCAGGCAGGAGTGCTTTATTTTATTATTAGGCGATCAGCAACATTATAAAGAAGTCAAATTTCCGGGCCGTTACTTCCAGCAATGTTGCATAAATAAGGCTTATGATTTATTGGAAGAGGAAGCAAAAAATTCCACCGAAAACATCGAACTGATAGTGAATAAAGTGGATATGGATAGTTATGAAAGGGGTAGTCCGTTCAAACACCGGTTGATGGATGTAATGGAAATGGGTATTGAGCGGCTGCCCATGCGCCGCCGTATGATTATGGGGATAAAACGCTCTCAGGGTATTACCAATGCACAGATTGCAGACAAGCTGGGTATTGCAAAGCTGACAGTAGACAAAACCATTCAAAATGCCATCCGTGATATCAGGGAATATGCACAGCAGCATATGAACCCTGATATGTAACCTTATTTAATGGAAGATATCTAGTTATAAAAATGGACATATATAACGAGGAAGATTACCAGGAATATTTATGCATGCGCTATTTCTACTGCCGGTCTACGGAGGAAGAGCTGAAGGCATTTTTTGTGATCATGAAAAATGGGGAAGGGAGAGGGGCAATGGCCCGTTTTCTGGAAAAGGAACAGCTGAGCGGGCAGTTGGAAGCGCGCATGCGCCATGCCGACAGAATTGTTATAGACTCACGCAGGGCATTGGGGCAGCAACGCGTAAAGCCCTGGATGATAGATACGGGTTTAGCAACTATCGCGGTGGCGCTGTTGCTGGTGATAGGTATTCCGTTGTACAACAGGCTGCCTGCCCGTAATCAGCAGCAACCGGTGGCAGAGATGGTAAGCAGGCCTGATAAGGAAGCGCCTGTTACTTGTATCAGGCTGCAGGATGGTAGCAGACTGTATCTGACACAAAAATCGCGATACAGGCCGGCGCCCGGTTTTGGCATCACTAACCGGGATATTACTTTATATGGAGAAGCTGTTTTTGATGTGGCTGCTAATGCCCGGCTGCCTTTTAAGGTGCATACGGGTTTGCTGCAAACGCAGGTGTTAGGCACTGTGTTTAAAGTGCAGGCTTATGCTCATGAACCCGTGCGTATTTGTGTAAAAGAAGGCAAAGTGCAGGTGGCGCAGCAAGGGCAGCAACCTGTTTTGTTACAGGCAAACCAGGCGCTGAGTTATCAGCCCTTGTCCGGCACTATCGACCGGTTTCAGATGGCTGGCGGGGAAGCAGCAGCATGGATGGCGCATGGGATAGCGTTTAATCAGTTGCCTGCCCGTGATATTGCCGCGTCTTTATCTATGTGTTTTGGGGTGCCTATACGGGTGAAGAGCAGCGTGCCTGCACAGGAATCTGTCAGCTTGTATTTACAAGGTACGGAACAACTCAACGAGGTGCTGGGCGAGTTTGCCCGAACGCTGGAAGCAACCTATGTGATAGGTAAGTCGGAAGTAGTGATTCAATAACGTGTCTGGATAAATTCTTTTAACCACTATAAAAAAATAGCAATTGTGAATAAAATAGCTGTTTTTCCGATACCTACTTTTTGCCATTTAGCACTCTATATAAGTGTACAGTTTTGTGGAGTAGTCCGGAGCCAGGAACAACATCCGGCAATGGTAGCAACAACGCGTGGTCCCTTGGGGGTATAATACGCTATCGTTTGCCTGGATGCGGCTCCGGAGCAAATTGTACTTAGGTATCAAAGCCGGCGCCTTTCCAGGCGCCAGCCGCTTTTTTATTCCCCGCAACGATTTCTTTAATGCCCTTTTATGAAACTAAATCATCTTAAAAAATATTGTAGTCTGCCAGGAATATTCCTCTTATTTTTTTGGGGAACATCAAATGCAGTGAAGGCGCAACAGGTGCCGCTAATAGAAATAGGTTTTGGCAAAACCCGTCTGGTAGCTGCATTGCAGCAACTAACGAAGCAGGGTTATTTTTTTACCTGTAATTACCAGTTGTTGGAGCGTTTTACCATTGAAGCGGTACCGATAGCTAAGCGCAGCCCGGCGGAGTTGCTGGATCTGTTGCTTAAAAACACAGGCTATACCTATGAAGTAAAAGGCTATAACATTGTTATTTATCGCCACCCTGAAAAAACACCAACAGTAGCACCGGTGGTAAAAGAGCTGTGTTGGAAAGGCAGGGTTACCGATGCAGCTAATCATCCTTTACAAGGGGCTACCATCCGGTTAAACAACCATGTTTGCAGCATCAGTAATGAACAGGGGGAATTTGTGGCGGCCCATGGTAACCCGGGCGATTGCTTGCAGGTAGAGTGGGTGGGATTGTTACCTTTTATCAGCAAGCCTTTGTACAGGGATACGGTGTTGCAGGTGGTGCTGCGAATGGATCCGGACAGTAATTTAGAAGAAGTAGAAGTGCAAACGGGTTTTCAGTCATTGCCCAAAAACAAACCGCCCGGAGCTACTGCTGCTGTCACCGGTTCTTTGCTCAGGAAGCCGCAGAACGGGGGACTGTTGAATCGCCTGGAGGGCAATGTGCCGGGATTGATGGTGATTCGCAATATCCAGGAAGGCAGCCTGCGCAACGAAGGCGTACTGAGCCTTGATGGAAGAACCACTATTCATTCCAACCCCAACCTGCTGGTGGTGTTAAACAACTTTAAATTTACAGGTGCTATCAGCGATATTAATCCCCTGGACATAGCCTCCATTACCGTGCTTAAAGATGCGGCAGCAGCGGCCATGTGGGGGGAATTGGCTGGTAACGGGGTTATTGTAATTACCACAAGAAGTGGATATATTCATTACAAGCCTTCTGTCACTGTTGCCGGTGCACTTACCCTGGGGCAACGGCCCAACCTGTATGCTACGCCTTATCTCAACAGCCGTTCTTACCTGGAAGTAGAAAGCTTTGTGGCGGCACAGCAAAAAAACAGTCTGGGAGGTGTTTACACAATCGTAAGCCCTGCTGCGCAAATCCTTTGGGAGCGGTCTCAGAACAAACTCACTGCGGCCGATTCGGCACAGCAATGGAACAGCCTGGCCCAAAGGGATATATGGCGCGATGTGTCCAGGCTGTACTACCGGCCTTCTGTGTTACAGCAATATGCCGTAAATGTGTCCGGAGGGGGTAAGTGCAGCCATTACTATTATGGGGTAGGGTATAGCGCCAACAGGCTCACGAAAATAAGTAACACACACCGGCAGCTCACGCTTACGGGTAATCATACCTGGTGCTGGTGGCAGGGACGTGTGGAAATGAATCATACTTTCCTGTTCCGGCAACTGCATACCCAAACCGATGATGGCGGCCAGTTGCCTGCCTGGCCTTACCTGCAGCTGGCCGATCCGGACGGAAAGGCCTTAGCGGTTCCTTTTTCCTATGCCCAGGGTTTTAAAGACAGTGCCGGGCTGAAGCAGGTGCTTGACTGGAACTACCGGCCTTTGGAGGATATTCGTTTAAGCGATCATCGCAAAACGGGGGGCCTGTTCCTGGCAAGTACTGCTATAAAGCTGGCTGTTACCAAAGAGCTGTCGGCCAGTATCAGTTACCAGCTTACCGCGGAAACCAGTGAAGATAAAAATTATCTTTCCCCCGAAAAGTATTTCGTCCGCAACCTGGTGAATGTATTTTCAGTGCCCGACTACGCCAGCGGGCGGCTGTTGCGGCAGGTGCCGGAGGGGGCTATACTCAACCAGGCCAATATACAGAACAAGGTCAATGATATACGGGTGCTATTGCAGTTTGCCCGCAAAACGGCACGTGGCGATAGCATCAGTGTGCTGGCGGGCTGGGATGAGCATGCGGCCACTTCCTGGGAAGGGGCTACCCGGTGGTATCACTATCAGCACGATCAGGGCACAGGAATTATTATGGATAATGCCATGGCATTACCTACGTTGTTGCCTGGTGTGGTTATGCGCATTCCTTCCGGTTTGTATGCCTTAAAAACGATCAATAACGCCCGGGCTTACTATGGTCAGTTCAGTTATTCGCTGCGGGATAAATACACCGCTAAGGTGAATATACGCAGGGATGCATCCAACCTGTACAAAGGCAATGAAAGCTTCCGGGGCAGGCCATTATGGGCAATAGGGCTGGGGTGGAATATCTGTAAAGAAGCTTTTTACCATTACCCGGCCTGGCCGCGCCTTACCTGGCGGGCCTCCTATGGCTTTTTAGGCAACGCTAATAACACGGTATCCAATGCTACCACCATGAATGTGTCGGGAGCAGTGAACCGCTATGGCGAGGCTTCAGGCACGGTGCTTAATCCTGCCAACAGCAACCTCCGGTGGGAAAAAGTAAGTATTCTCAACACCGGGCTGGAGTTTACCTCCGGCAACAAGCGCTGGTGGGGCAGTGTGGAGTGGTACGAAAAACAGGGCCGGGATTTGATAGGAGAAGGTAAAATGAATCCTACATTGGGAGTACAAACCTATACCGGCAATACAGCCCGTATGAAAACCTGGGGCTGGGACATATCCCTGGGAGCACAGCTATGGAATACCAGACGGTGGAAATGGCAGGTGTTGTGCTGGATGAGCCTGAATAAAGACAAGGTTACTTACTACTGGTCGCCGGACAAAAAATTACCTATCTCTGCTTTTCTGCGCAATGCGGCTTTAACGCCCCGGAACGGGTTTCCATTATACGGTGGATATGGTTATGTGTATTATGGCCTTAATAGCGAAGGCGAAACGGTGGGCAGGTTAAACGGTAACCGCAGTACTGCCTATAATCTGATTGCTGCTTCCAGTGATTTTGATAATCTGCGTTTTATGGGTTCGCTGCAGCCCACCCGGTTTGGCAGCTGCACACAAAGGCTGGAGTATAAAGACTTTGGCTTGCAGATACAATGCTTATACAAAGGGGGATATGTTTTCAGGCGTACAGGAGTGGATTATACCGATTTGTTTGCCGGCGGGCATGGACATACGGATGTAAACCTGCGCTGGCAAAAGCCGGGAGACGAGTTGCACACTATTGTGCCGCGTATGGTATACCCGGCCAACCAGCAACGCGATGATCTTTACCTGTATTCTGATGCCCAGATGCAAAAAGGCGATCACCTGCGGGTGAAAGAGGTGCAGCTGAGCTGGGACCTCCGCAAAGAAAAGTATCACTGGCTGCCATTCAATCAGCTTGGCCTGTATACCACCGTAAGCAATGTGGGCATCCTGTGGAGGGCTAATCATTATGGCATTGACCCCGATGCTTATCCGTATGCGAACGAACAGGTATGGCCCGAGCCCCGCAATTACACCATTGGTTTTACTGTCAATTTATAAATATGAAAAAAAATACCTGTTACCTGTTGCTGGCAGGTTGCCTGCTGGGCGCTTGCCGTAAAGATTTCCTGGATCAGAACGCTGTAAGCAGTAATAAAATACCGGCCACCGTGGCCGATGGCTGGTTGTTGTTAAACAACGAAACAGATATGGATAAAGCGCCTGTGTTGCAGATAGCCAGCGGCGATGATTATTATTTTACCGGCGATTACTGGAACATGTTGCCACCCTTACAGCAGCGCACCTACATCTGGCAAAGCAACCTGCTGGAGGGTGAGGAAAATGTATACGACTGGAGCATGCCTTACCGGCAGGTGATGGTGTGCAATGTGGTGCTGGCTACACTGGCCAGGTTACCCGAACAGGCTGCCGATACCAGCTGGCGCAATGCAAAGGCTACGGCTTTGTTTAAACGGGCCTTTGCTTTCTTTAACCTGGCGCAGTTGTTTGCGCCTCCCTTTCACCCGCAGCTGGCTAACACCTTGCCAGGTATTCCTTTGCTGCTGCTGGGCGATGTCAATGAACCTGTGGTGCGTGCCACTCAGTACGAAACCTATCAGCAAATACTGTCCGATTTACAGGAGGCTGCCCGCGTTTGTGTGCAGTCTGTGCCCGATAGCATTCGCAATCATGCCAACAAGGCGGCCATTGATGCCCTGCTGTCGCGTGTATACCTGAACATGCACGACTATGCGGCTGCCGGTAATTATGCCGATAGTTGTTTGCAGCTATGGGATAAGCTGATCGATTATAACACGGTGAATAGTAAAGCGGATATCCTGTTTCCGGTAAGGAACGATGAAAACCTGTATAATGCCCGGGTACCCAACTCGCAGTTTCAATCGTTGATGCCGTTGATTGGGGCTGCTTATATCGATACCCTGTTGTTGCAGCAATACAGCAGGCAGGACCTGCGCAAAACTATTTTCTTTACATCAGCCGAGCGCCCGCGCAGAAGAAATTTTTACGACGGCATGCAGGCTACTTTATACGCTGGCCTGGCAGTGGACGAAGTGTATCTGAACTATGCAGAATCCCTGGCCCGCAACGGGAACAGGGATGCTGCTATGGAATGGTTAAACCGGTTGTTGAAGAAACGCTATTCCACGGGCCAGTTGCCGGTGCTTACCGCCGTTGACGCCGGCGAGGCATTGACATGGGTGCTTACAGAAAGAAGGAAGGAGCTGGTGATGCGTGGATTGCGCTGGCTGGACCTCCGGCGGTTAAACCAGGAGGGGGATAGCATTACGGTTACCCGCTATCTCAACGGAACACTACACGCACTTTTGCCCCGCAGCAATCTGTACACCCTGCCTATACCCGACGACGCACTTGCCGGCACCCAAATGGTGCAGAATAGCCGTTAGTGTTTTCGGTGGTTGGCAGCCAGCCTGCCTTGCTGGGTGATGGTGATGCCGGATAAATCCAGGTATTGACCCCAGGTGCAAATGGTATAGGTAAGGGGGTTGAGGTTGCTGACATAATAGGTGCAGGGAGTAATGGTGGAGTTTTGCAGGCAGACAAAGTCGGAGGAAGCGGTCGTGTATACACCATTCAGGCGGATGTATTGTTGCTCATTCTCGCAAATGGACTGGCGGGTAGTTCCGGCGGCCATGGCCATGGCAAAAGAGCCTGCCATAGCGATGGCATACATGGTAATGTGTACAATTTTCATAATTATGCGGCATTTAATGTGGGATAATGGAGTAAATACGAGCTTGACGGGGTGTTAGGTTGTTGCCGGTATATTACAACCAAAGCCGCCCATGGGCGGCTTTGGTATATTTATTCTTTAGGAATCGGTTTCCCGGTCTTCCGGAATTTTCCACCAGTCTTCCACGGTGGTTTGACTTACCCCACTGATGGTGCAACCGGTAGTGACCAGGTAACCACCTATACGGGTTGCTATATCCGGCAGGGTAGAATGAATGCCTAATAAAATAAAACCCATGGCTATCAGTGCCAGGCCTATTAATCTCACCTTTTTAAAGAAGGCAGGCGTTGGCGCCTTTATTCTTGCTATAATACTGGATAATTTTTCCATGTTTATTTTGTTTTTGAATGAATAATAGAAGAGGGGGCGAAGCGTTTATTCTTCGCTGATAATCCGCAGGCGCACTTCTTCTTTTTTGTCTAAGGCGGCATAGACCAGTTTTACCAATGGCTCAAACACAGCACGGGAACTATTGCCGCAGCCGGGAGCAGTAAGGGAACTGACGGGAGAGATACACCCTTGCAGTTCTTGTAAAGCATTGTTGGCCGGGTGAATCAGTATCAGGCTGCGGTCAGGTACTGCTCTCAGTATCAGGTGATATCCCCGGTCTTCGCTGTGCCGCTTCGCTAACTGGTAACTGCCTTCGGGTATGCACGATATATGCCGTTGGTTTTGCAGCCAGGGGAGTTCTATGGTAAAGCAAAAGAGCTTACCATTTACCGCCAGCTGGCCATTCGTGCCTTTGTGGTGATACCGCCGGGTAAGTAGTAGTTCCATAGGCTTACTGTCCTTTGAAGGTGGTGGAAATGATATCACTTTCCTGGCCTATCTCTGTACCGTTGTTCCAGAAGCGGCCCATGTATTCCCGGTTTTCAGGAATGCCAGCCTGTGTTAATGGGCGTGTATCCTGGAAAGGACTGGTAGTGGCGCCATGAATTAATGCTTCCCAACCCATAGAGCCTTTGATGCGTGTAAAAATAGTAACGCCTTTCTGGCCTTTTTTGGTGAACCGGATGCTGATATGGTCAGGATAAGTAGCCAGCTTTATCACTGGGCGCATTACTACCTTATCTAATGCTGTAGTAACATACCCTACAATGCCTAGTTCTTTACCTATGTTTTCGGTATAGTTGGGATGACGTTTCATGCGGATGGCAAAATCTGCCAGTTGCTGCAGCTCATTTTTCGCCAGCAGGTTTTTCTTTTCTACTGCCTCATTTTGTTCTTTTTTCTTCACTGTTACGTTACCAATGGTGCTTTTTACAATAGTAGCCAGGTCTGAAATAGTTGTTAACTCTATAGCTGTTAGCCCCAGGTTGGGTCCGTGTATCTGGGCTTTTTCGTTGTAGTTACCGGTCCACATAGCTTTTTCAGCATCGTTTCGAGGTATAAAATGGGAATAGTTTGTAGCCATGATGTAATTTTTTTAAATGATCAATGCTTTTTTCTGTGTCTGTTGGCACATTTGCTATGCTATAGTGTAATGGTCATGCATAGTATGGCATGTTTAACGTGTGTCACTGCAGGTTTGCCTCATCCTGGCGCTTGTTTACATGCTGCTTATTCATTATGGCGGTGCAAACAGGCAGTAATGGTAGTTGAGGCTGTAATGTTTGACGGTGTACTTACACGTATCATGTATAACCATGCACATGTTGCTGCTACTATAGCACTAGTTGCCAGGGACTGGGAAATGTTTACAGGTTGCAATGCACTATGCTTGCTTAGGAAAGCACACCTCCCTTTTGCCGCTTTAACTATCCGGCGTTTCATGTGCATATTGCACCTGCCGGTTGCATATGTTTTGTAAACAGCTGTAAATAGCCCCCGCTGCCTGCGAACAGTGCACTAGTCAGCTGTAATAATGCACTGTTACCTGTTACTCCTCCTGTATAATGCTACAGGTGTGCAGGCGGGAAAGCCAGTGTTGCAGTGCCTTACTGCAACTGTATGCTGCCTGTTTCCTTATAGCCATTAATACCGTAACACATTGTACTAAACCCGGACAGCTTTGCTTTCTTCTGCGCAGTAACCGGTAAAAAAGCGTAGAGCTGTTACCGGGCGAACGGCCGTTCTGTACGTGTTGCCCGCAACTGTGATGTAAAATTGCAAAGCCCTGCAATTATTTCCTGAGCGGAATTCTCCCGAATATTGTCAAATGCAGTAGGGACGCGGGAAAATTGCAAAAAAGTTGTGCATAAAATGCAGTATGAAAATGTGTAATGTTTTTTAAATGGTTAGTAATGAGAGGTTAATAGATTGTATTCTGCTATATCCATTCGCATTTATTCCGATGAAAGTATGAAGAAGCCCGAAAACACTGCGTTTCCGGGCGTGGGGGAGTTTATTTCTTTCTTAGTTCCTTTATCAGTAAACTGGTTTTGTGAATGTCATTCATAGCCAGCGTTTGTGTGTCTTCCAGGAAATTGATCTTCTGGTGCCGGCGTTGTGTGTAGGCAACAAGAGAGGAGGGGTCGATGGTTGGATTATGAATTACTGTAATGTGCGCGCAGAAAAACTCACAGATCTCCAGGAAGGTATGTTTTTTCAACAGACCTGCTCTTTCTGCAAATTGCTTCAGGTAAAAAGAAAGTTCCATAGGTGTTTTGTCTGTTTGTAATCGGGTAGTAGGTTGAGGAGAGGCTACAGTATGTGGACTGTCTGTTTCTATAGATATAATTTCATATTTGAAATAAGGCTCCAGTAATTCTTTAAGTGTGGGTTTGAACGGACACGCGATATGATAAGGGGAACGGCGATATAACCCCAGGGTAGCGTTGCTGACTTCAAAGCTGCGTGTGCATATATAATTAGTGCGTTGATGTATGTTGGTGAGCTGCTGCTGTTGCCGGGTGTGATATTGCATGTAGTATTGAACAAAATAGGAAGTGTTAAACTCCAGTTGCACCAACAGAAACAGCAGTTTGGCGGTATCCATTTTCTTTTCACACAATGACAGCAGGGCTTCCTGCACCACATCGCAGTATTTCACCACCTTATACAACAAGGGGGTGCCAGGTGTTACATGCGTCAGCTGTTTAAAATAATCCTGCAATACTTCTGCTAAAACGGTGTCTGTGGCAGCCTGTAAGGCGGGCAGCCACAGGGCTGTTTTTTGGTGCCATTTTTCTTGCTGTGTGAGCAGCCAGCTATAAGGCACCACGCTGTTAGGGGGAATGTAAACAGATAAAGGGCCCTGGTAAAACTGATCGTATAGCTGCAGGCAGGTGGCATGCAACGGTTGCCATTTTTGCTTGTCGGGCGATTGAAGGCTGAGTGCATATAGGGTTTCTAAGGTGGATACAAAATCAGGAAATAACAGATCCAGTACTTTTTCTGTATCCGGTTCGTATACATAATCGGTAATAGCAGCTTGCAACTGCGCACTGCTGGTGATAATACTGTCCAGGTTTGCATGGGGATGCTGAAACTGTTGCTGGCAGTCATCGAGAAAAGTTTTCATGGCACAAGGCAAAGTGTTCATGGTTGTAGCGTTGGCTACCATATTAGTATTATTTATTTGATGATGATAAATAGCAGGCTATTAAAAGCCGCTACTATAATAGAGTGGAGAAGTGCTAAAAATAGGTATCGCAAAAGTGAAAAATATTTTTTTTCTTTTTCCTGTTATACACTTTTTGTTCCGCCCTTCTGTATATATAGATGGATACTTAAAAATGGTGTGAACTTTTTATCACTGTAGGGTACAGTGGTTTGTTTGGGTCTTGTCAGATACGGGCTGCTCTTTTGGGCGGCCTTCTCTTTTTTATAGGCGCGCTCTGTCAAGTGTACCTCGCTCTTGTATGCTGTATTCCTTTTTATTATTTGTATTCAACGGTACTTTAATAAAAACAGCATAGTATATGGGCGAAACTGCAATTATTATAGGTGCCGGTCCGGCCGGTCTTACAGCGGCTTACGAGCTGCTTACCCGTTCGGGCATTACACCCGTGATATTAGAAAAAAGCGGCGATATAGGCGGTATATCCAAAACTGTTAATTATAAAGGCAACCGTATGGATATGGGGCCGCACCGCTTTTTTAGCAAAAGCGACCGTGTGATGAACTGGTGGCTGGATATGTTTCCGCTGGATACGAGTACCGGTGGCGCGGCTACTATCAGCTATCAGAACAAAAAGCGCGATATACAATCCAAGCCAGGTGCTGCGCAGCCGCGGGAGAAAGACAAAGTGATGCTGGTGATTCCCCGCTTAACACGTATCTATTTCCTGCGCCGTTTTTTTGCCTATCCTATACAGCTGTCTATCGATACCCTCAAAACGTTAGGACCTGTTCGTACTGTGAAGATTGTTTTCAGTTATCTCTACGCCCGTTTTTTTCCGCGTAAACCCGAAAAAAGCCTGGAAGATTTTATCACCAACAAATTTGGCAAACAGCTGTACCTGCTATTTTTTAAAGACTATACCGAAAAGGTATGGGGCATACCCTGTAACGAAATCTCCGCCGAATGGGGCGCGCAACGTATCAAAGGCGTATCACTCAGCAAAGCCATTTCGCATGCTATTAAAACCATGGTAAAAAAGCCACAGGGCGATCTGGGGCAGAAGGGTACCGAAACCAGTTTGATTGAACAGTTCCTGTATCCCAAGCTGGGAGCAGGGCAGTTGTGGGAGCATGTGGCCGATGCGGTGCAGGCCATGGGTGGCACTATTATCCGCCATCAGGATGTAAAGGAAATTGTTACGTATAACAATAAAGTTACCGGTATCAGCACGGTGAATACGCTCACCGGTGAAACCAATCATTACTCCGGGGAATACTTCATCAGCACCATGCCCGTGCAGGAATTAATTGCCGGTATAGCCGCTGCACCGGAAGAAATAAAACATATTGCGGCGGGCTTGCAGTACCGCGATTTTGTAAACGTAGGGGTATTGCTGAAACGCTTAAGTGCCAAGGATAAAAAAACAGGCGTGTACAAAGAAATAACCCTGGATGATAGCTGGGTGTATATCCAGGAAAGGGAAGTGAAACTGGGCCGCCTGCAGGTGTATAACAACTGGGGTCCGGGCATGGTTAAAGATCCGAACACCACCTGGCTGGGGCTGGAATATTTCTGTAACAAAACAGATGCGTTCTGGGCACAAACAGATGAACAGATTAAAAAGATTGCCATTGATGAACTCATTTCTATTGAGCTGATTCATCCCAATGATGTACTGGATATCACGGTGCAACGTATGGAGAAAACATACCCTGCTTACTTTGGTACCTACGAGCAGTTCGACCAGGTGAAAGATTTCCTGGAGCATTATCCCAACCTGTTTTTAGTAGGCCGCAATGGCATGCATAAATATAATAACACCGATCACAGCATGCTTACCGCAATGGTAGCCGTAGATAATATACTGGATGGGGTGAAAAGTAAAGACAATTTGTGGAGCATTAACACAGAGCAGGAATATCACGAAGAAAAGAAAGAAACCGAAGAGCCAAAGGTGAAAGTGGTGCATCCGAATGCCCATAAGCCCAGCCTGGTAAAATAAAATATATTGTACTATAAAAAATCCGGTGCGCGGTTGTCCTGGCCGTTCACCGGATTTGTTGGTTAAGGCCGCTTCGTTAGCACAAAAATAGTGTCGCAACGACCCTTGCCATCAAAGTTGCCCAGGTTGCCCCGTATGGGCATGCTGCCCGGCGTGTCGCGGGCCACAGGTGTGTACAGGCGGTTGGTGTCTGGGATAGTGCACGAGCCTGTTTCCAGGTCTTCGAGGTACACATACACGGGGCTGGCCGCTTTGCGGCTGAAGGCCATAGCGCTGCCGGCTACCGCCAGCAAAACAATCAGTCCCACGCTGAAATGGGCTTTCGTTGTCATAGTTGTCGATTTTATTGGTTTACAAAGTACTGAGAACACACCGGTAGGCAGGATCAGTTGCCGGTGCCCGTAGGTACACGGTTTTTCATATGACGTCTGCCGTTTTTACTATTGGTCCGAAAAAAAGAAGCCCAATGTAGAAACAAAGGGCTCTTAACAAAACTAACTGCTAAAAGAACATCTTTATAGCCTTTACTATTGTGCATTGCATGTCAATGTAGCGGTAATTGGTGAGGCGCTGCACCGTACCCTGCGCTGCTATATAATAGAAGGAATATTGAATTACCGCTAAAGTAAAATAGTCCCTTGAATTAACCGCTGTTCATTTTGTTCAGTTTCAGTGGGTTGTTCAGAAAATGAAAAATATTTTACATTTTTATTATTTGTTTTCAAAATTAAATCTACTTTTAAGTCACCGGTTTACTTGTGTTTCTGGTCTTCGCTATATCTTAGTATTATTATCGTCCAATATTTCTTCCTGTAAAAAACTGCACAACCTTTGTATATGCTTTTGCGTATTATAGGATGTGGTGCTTTTATGTTCATCAGCGAAAAGTTCTAACGAAACGGACAATATGGATAGCGAGGATAATATACTATTGAATAAACAATTGCTGCTCAATATCTCCGAAAACGATATTGAATCATTCAACCGGTTTTTTCAGCTGCAAAAAGAACGGGTGTATGATGTGGCATTGAAAATGACCCGCAGCCACGAGATAGCGCAGGAGCTGTCGCAGGATTTCTTTTTAAAATTATGGGACAGAAGGGAAGATCTTACCTCTGTGCAAAACCCGGCAGCCTATGTATATATGAGTGTGTATTACATGGCCATCAACTACCTCAAGCGCCGCGGCAATGAAGCCCGCATACTGGAACTGCGCCGCATGGCATCTCCCCATTATAGTAACGATACACAGGAACGTATTGACGAAAGGCAGCTGCGTGGCTATATTGATAAAGCAGCATTGTTGTTACCCCGCCTGCAGCAGCAGGTGTTTCAACTGCGTTATATTCACCAGGAAAGCTACGAAGCTATTGGCGAGTTGCTGGGTATTACCCGGGGCACGGCGCAAAGCTATTTCCATTTAGCGCTTAAATTTATACGGGAATATATTGATAAGCAGTTTTTGCCGCCGTCTAAAATGGGCAATACAGGCAATGCAGGTATGCTGGTGCTGGTAATGCTGTTACAGCAGTATCATTGATGAAAGGCCAGGCTGAATAATAATATAATTACAAATATTACTTCCAGGTAAATGGCCAGCGCCAGTAAAATATCGGATATATCTATATGATCATATCTTTTCAGTGCTGCAACTGTATACACTTCCGTAGGGGCGCCTTGCTTCTGTCTTTCCGTTACAATCAGTTCTAACACGCGGGGATAAGTGGGCCGGTCTTTTTTTACCAGGTCGGTAAAGGGCCTTTCTTTCGCTTCTTTGTTCAGGTGCTGCTTATGCCGGCGCGTAATACTTTTTAAACCATATACACGGCCCATAAAATCGGCATAGGCGGCCAGGTCTTTGTAGTCGTCATTGGCTCTGTGGGGGAGGGTGTCCAGGTAAAACAGCTCCTGAGTTTTCATAGCAAACAGTTAATGTTGGGGTGAGGTATATACAATGGTCACCTGCTTTTGCAGCATCTCTGTTCTGGCCATTAAATAGCCGCAGTATAACAGCAGCAGCTTAATCATCACACACAGCATCAGGAAGGCAGTGCGCCAGCTTTTATGAATACGGATGGTCGGTGTGCTGATGATAGCGGCAACGGAATCGTCTTTATATCGTAGCGTTTTCATACACTTAAAACTACAGTTTTACCGGCAGCAAAAAAAACTTTACTTTTTTTTCATTTTTTCATTGAGGTTTCTGTTTCCCGGTTGTCGTATTAGTATATGACCTTTCAACAACTATACAGGGAAGCGGGAAATGACCGTTTGATAGATCTGCTGATGATGCGGGATGCGGATGTATTAAGCCCCGCAGAAGCACAGGAACTGGCGGATCTCATCACCAGCCGTCCCGAAATGCAGGGTATAGTGTTGATGTACGAACTGGAGAAGGAATCACTGGAACATGAAACTATTATTATACAACCTGTTGTAAAACGCCGTATGCTATTGGGTATGCCGGTGCGCAGGGCAGTGGCAGTAGCTGCTGCCAGCCTGCTGGCCGTGGCGGGCACTTATATACTGGTGAAGCAATTGCATGCACCTGCCACTACCAGCAGCACAGCTGCCATTACCCCTGCTGTAAAGCAGGATGTGCAGCCCGGTAAAAACCGCGCCGTACTTACGCTGGCCAACGGGCAGCAGATTGTGCTGGACGATGCCGGTAAGGGCAATGTAGCGGCACAGGGCAATACACAGATTATTAAACTGGATGATGGCAAACTGGCCTATAACGCAGATAAGAAACTACCAGGCGGCAATTCAGGGTTTAATACCATTACCACTCCCCGGGGAGGCGTATATATCATACAGCTGCCCGATAAAAGCATGGTATACCTGAATTCCGCTAGTAGCCTGCGTTTTCCGGTGGCTTTCACTGGTAAGGAACGAATAGTGGAGATGACAGGTGAAGCTTATTTTGAGGTAGCGAAGAACAGCAGCCAGCCTTTTCAAGTAAAGGCAGGGTTGCATACGGTACAGGTATTAGGAACGAATTTCAATATCAGCGCTTATCCTGAAGAATTGGTAAGCACAACGCTGCTACAGGGACTGGTGAGGGTTACAAACGGGGACGTAACTCAACAGCTGGTCCCAGGTACGCAGGCACAAAGTAATGGCCCGGGCATAACGCTGGTAAAGCATCCCGATCTGGCCGATGTAATGGCATGGAAGGAAGGAGTGTTTCGTTTTAACGAAACAACCATTGATGATATCATGAAACAGTTGGCTCGCTGGTATGACATTGAGGTGGTATATGCCGCCAACAGGAAACCATCCGAGCATTTCATGGGTACTATTCAGCGCAACGTACCCTTGTCACAGGTCCTTCATCTTTTGGAACTAACGGGCAGTATTCACTTCACCATTCAGGGTAAAACAGTAATGGTGCATTAACAAACGATGTTGACAACGTAACTACCGGGAAAACTTACAAACCGTACCACTATGCAAACAACTGCCCCAATCCAGGCTCTGGAGATGGAAGAGCTTCTTATGCGCTTTAAAGAAGGCCACCGAGATGCACTTGACAAAGTGTACAATTTATTCGCCGCTAATTTGCTGTATACTGCACAGGGTATACTCAAAGACCAGCTGGAAGCGGAAGACATTGTAATTGATGCGTTTCACAAATGCTGGCTGAAACGCGAATGTTTCGATTCTTTACAAAAAGTAAAATCTTATTTGTATGTCGTTATTAAACATGCTTGTTTTCACGCATTGGACAAGGCAAAAGCGCGTAATACAAGCATTAAGGAAATTACGTATCTCACGGAAGACGAAAGGGAAGAGTACATGCTCCAGCGCATGCTGAAAGCAGAATTGTTAAAAACGGTATACGACGAAATAGCAAAACTGCCCACCAAGGCTAAAGATCTGCTCACGCTGATTTATGTTAATGGCCTTAGCACCAACCAGATATCCGACTATATGCAAATACCCGCACAACACGTGCGCGTAAATAAAAGCAGGGCATTACACCTGTTAAAGCAGTCGCTGGTAGGCCGCTACGCTTTTTAATAAAAAGGTATGTGTTGATTTTCAGCTGCTTTTAAGGTGGTTTTTGTTATACAAGAATGTAATAACACCTTCTTTATAATATAAATAATTCAAGCGGCATGAAAAAACACTCACAGCGCCTGGCTTACCTGTTAGGAACCTATTTAGGCAGCAGTTTAGACATATATGAAGAAATTGAGTTAAAAACCACGGCACTGGACGATGCAGATGTGGAAGAGATGGTAGAAGAGTTTCTGGTGCCTTTGGAACACGTGAAAGATCCATTGGAAGTGTATCCGGACCGGAAACGGATGGCCGCGATGCACTGGAAATTGATAACGGCCATTAATGAAGACTGATAGAGGTCAGGTTCCTTTGTTTACTTGTGTTTGTTCCCCTAATTTGTTACAAATCAACGGTAATTTATAGCAATTAACCATTGCTATAAATTATGCAACAAACGCTTACCGTGGGGCGGATGGGGTTCCGTCAGTTTGTTTTTGGGTTACATAAGGATATGCTTGTCATTACCCTGCTGGGCATGACGAGCATGTTTTTCTTGTATAAAGTGATATACCCTTACCCTGATTTTTATTTCGATTCTTACCATTACATTAACCTGGCTTTGGATTCGGAGTTTAAAACCGTATGGCCAATTGGTTATAGTCTGTTTTTAAGAGCGGTGCATGCTATTGCAGCTTCGGGCTATTTGCTGGTGGTGGTACAGTATCTATTGCTACAATTTTCTAGTTTGTGGTTGGCTTTTACGGTGTTTTACTATTTCAATCCACCTAAATGGATAAAGGTAACCCTACTTACCTTTATGGCGGTAAACCCACTTTATCTCTATTTGGCTAACCTGGTTTCCAGCGATATATTATTCACTGCTTTAAGCCTGGCGTGGTTAACCATTCTTATACAGATGGTGTTTGATGCTAAAATGTGGCATGCGTTGTTGCAGGGGCCTTTGCTGGCTTATCTATTCCTGATCAGATACCAGGCGTTATACTATCCTTTGGTGATGCTGGCTGCCTTGTGGTTGGCTGAGTTTAATGTGCTGTGGAAGGTGATTTCTGCATTAATTGCTTTTGGGTTGATGGGATGGATAATACATACTACTAAAGTTAATAATCAGCGGCGGTATGCTATGAGTGATTTTTCAGGGCAGAGTGGTTGGATACTGGCCAATAATGCGATGTATATGATTCCTCATATCAACAAAACAAAAAGTGATTTTACTTCAGAATATTCCCTGAAACTTGACCGGTTTATAGATAGTTTTTTTCGGGTGCGAGCTTTGGCTAAGCGTGATATTACTCCCTGGGATGGGCCGAAGTTTATGTTGCAGGATGGAGGAATGTGGAATTATTTGTGGACTACCAGCGAGCGATGGATTGGGCATCGAGGGGAAGCTTTTTGGGGCTATAATAGACTGGGGCCTCAGTGGAAAAACTATGGTAAAGATTTGATACTAAGCCATCCATTGGCGCATGTACGTTATTACCTGCTTCCTAATGCGGGGGTGTATTTGCTTCCATTACAGGAACAATTTAAAGAGTACAATATGGGGTCTGATATGGTTACCAAAGAACAACTGGGATGGTTTCAGTTTCCTTATAACAGGGTAGGTGCACACTGGGTAAAAGGTTCTTTTTACCTTACCTGGATATTTCGCCCACTTTTTTTGCTACTGAACCTGTATTTGTTGATAGGAGGTGTCATACTGATAAGGCAGAAAAAGCATTTTCTGCTAGCGCCGGTGCATAAGAATCTACTGATACTAATGGCAGTGTTTTTTGTACTCAACGCTGCCTTCTTAATTGTAGCTGCTCCTGTAATGATGCGCTATATGGTGTTTGGATTAGTGTTAGGTGTTGTCCTGGCGTTATTAATCACTCCACTGTTATTTATACGTTATGCAAATACTGAACAGCCCAGCGCCCAGTAGTGATGCTGGTAAAACAGAAACAAAAGATCTGTTTACTGTTGCTATATTAGCTATGGTGGTAGTGTTTGTAGTGTATAAAATAATTTACCCGTTCCCTGATTTTATGCCGGATTCCTATTTCTACATGGGAATGGCCAAAGACAAATATCAATTAGTACCTCATATATGGCCGGTAGGGTACGCCTGGTTTTTGCGTACCCTGCATTTTTTTTCTAGCGGGCATTATGTATATGTAGTAGTGCAATACCTTTTTTTGCAACTATTCAGTCTGCACTTTTTAGCTACGCTTTTTAAGGTGTTTAATCCCCCTAGAAGGATAAAGATAACTATGTTGGCCTTCCTGGTTTTTAATCCTATGTATTTATACCTGGCTAATTTAATAGCTAGCGATGCGGTGTTTATAGCCTTAACTGTTGCCTGGTTGCATATATTGGTGTTAATGGTTACAAAGCCCCAATGGTGGCATTTTTTAGCACAGGTACTTTTGTTAACCTATTTAATGATATTACGGCTTCAGGCTTTATACTATCCGGTATTACTGCTAATAGCATTGTTTTTTACCCGGTATACGTTTATTGCAAAAGCAGCTACTGTTGTAGGAGTTGCTTTTTTAATGGGTTGGTTTGTAACTGCAACCAAACAGGCGAATGAAAAAGCGTTGGGCATTAGAATATTCAATGGATTCAGTGGTTATCAGTTGGCGAATAATGCTATGTACATGTATCCTTATATTCAGCATGATACGAATGTATTTGCGCATACCCCACAGGCAGAGATTGACAGGCATGTAAGGGAGTACAACGATACCGCGTATAGAAATCGTGCTTATATCACTCCTTTTGACGGCCCGGGGTTAATACTCACTTTCGACGGGCCTTTGAAATATCATGAAAAGGTAACGCTGCATCTTCGCAATCCTGACAAGAGCGGCTTATGGTGTTATCATAAAGCAGGCGAGGATATGGCTTTATATGGTCGAAAATTGATTGTTGAGCATCCCATTGCTTACGCCCGCTATTACTTGCTACCAAACGTAATCAATTACTTACTACCTATGGAAGAGCAATTCTGGAAATACAATGAAGGGCACGACTATGTATGGCTAGTAGCGCAGCAATGGTTTGGTTTGCAAAACGGTGTGTATTGTTACTGGCTGTTTGGATCGCACTATGTTGCGCAGGTATTTAAATGCTTTTTTCTCTGGTTAAATGGGATGTTGCTGGGTTTAGGCATTGTGGTGTTGAGTAGCAGGGCGTACAAAAGATTACAAGTCTGTCAGGGAAAGGTATTGTTAGTATTGAGTGTTGCATTTGTCTTGAATGCCTTATTTAGCATACTGGCTTCGCCGGTCATGTTTCGTTACCAAGTATATGCGATGTTTATGGGCTGGATTATTTTATGGCTATTCCTGCCTCTTACAGGTTTGGTGGCTTCCGGTCAGATGTTCCGTGCTAAAAACTCCGTTGTTCCTGATAAGGGCTTGTAATAAAGGAAATTGTTACCGATAAAAAGATGTAACTGATGAAGAAAACTGCCATTATCATCGGGGCTGGCCCTGCTGGCTTAACAGCTGCCTATGAATTGTTGACACGCACAGATATAGTACCAGTAATATTAGAAAAAAGCGGTGATATTGGTGGCATATCCAAAACGGTAAATTACAAAGGCAATAGAATTGACATAGGAGGGCACCGGTTCTTTTCCAAAAGTGACCGTGTAATGAATTGGTGGTTGCAATTTATGCCGGTACAGGATGATACAGGTGCTTTAGAAATTAGCTACCAGAATAAAACCCGCCAGCTAAACAGTAGGGGTGAGATAAAGCAGGGGCAGGAGGATAAAGTGATGTTGGTACGTAACAGGCTATCCCGGATTTATTTTCTGCGCAAATTTTTCTCTTATCCTATCAAGTTATCAGTAGATACGTTACGGAAGCTGGGACTGGTAACTACTTTCCAAATTATGTATTCCTACTTGCATGCGCGGTTAAGGCCTTTAAAAGAAGAAAAAAGCCTGGAAGACTTTTTTATCAACCGTTTTGGCAAAAAGCTATACCACCTGTTTTTTAAAGATTATACAGAAAAAGTATGGGGCGTGCCCTGTAAAAATATATCTGCCGAGTGGGGTGCGCAGCGTATTAAAGGGGTAAGCATCAGTGCCGCCTTAGCTCATGCGGTGAAATCTGCTTTATATAAAGAAGGCAAGAAAAAAGGTGACATCCATCAAAAGGATGTAGAAACTAGCCTGATTGAAAAATTTCTGTATCCCAAATTCGGCCCCGGCCAGCTATGGGAAGAAGTAGCCCGGCAGATACAGGAAATGGGGGGCACTATCCTGATGCACGAAAATGTGCAGGGTATAGAAGGGCATAAAGGGAAAATTGCCTCGATTACTACCCAAAATGCCTACACGAACGAATGCACTTCCTGGGAGGGGGATTATTATTTCAGTACTATGCCAGTGCAGGAGCTAATTGCGGGCCTAGATGATGTGGTGCCTTCTGCGGTGCAGCAAATAGCGGCTGGCTTGCAATATCGTGACTTTATTACCGTAGGAGTGCTGCTGAAAAAACTTTCCAGCAAGCTGGAAGATACCTGGATTTATATACAGGAGAAGGATGTAAAAGTTGGCCGCTTGCAGTTGTTTAATAATTGGAGTCCGTTTATGGTAAACGACCCTGACACTGTGTGGGTAGGTATGGAGTATTTCTGTAACACCACCGATGATTTCTGGAAGCAGCCTGATGAAGCTATTAAACAAACGGGTATAGCGGAATTGAAAAAAATGGGGTTAGCCTTGCCGGAAGATGTGCTGGATGCAACCGTGTTACGGATGGAAAAAACATATCCTGCTTATTTTGGCACCTATGAGCGATTCGATGAATTGCGCCGGTTTACTGATCAATACACCAACCTGTTTTTAGTGGGCCGTAATGGCATGCATAAATACAATAATGCCGATCATAGCATGCTTACGGCTATGGTTGCTGTGGATAATATTGTGGCCGGCTATAGCAATAAAGATAATATCTGGAGTATTAATACCGAGCAGGAATACCACGAAGAGAAGAAAGAAGAAGTGGCCAGGGTTACGGTGGTAAATGCAACACCGGCACCTAACCTGGTTAAATAATAACATACCCACCATGCAGCATAGTAATTTTACGCATCCTTTATTCTACATTCGGCAACACCGTGTAGCCATGTGGATAATCGCTTTTGTTTTGTTTTTGCAGTTTGTAGTGTTTAAATGGCTGTATCCGCACCCTAATTTTATGCCAGATAGTTATGGATACCTTACAGCTGCTAAGGATAATTCGCCTATTAGTTTCTGGCCTGTAGGTTATTCGATGTTCCTGCGGTTGGAAAGCATTTTTACACGTAACGATATCGTATTGGTATTGGTACAGTACCTCATTTTGCAAGGGTGTATATTGTATTTTTTATTCGGCATGGCACATTTGTTACAAATGCCACGAAAATGGCTGTATATATTGTCTGGTATTTTTATTTTGAATCCTGCGGTAATACTCATTAGTAATTATGTAGCATCGGATGCGTTATTTACCAGTTTAAGTTTATTGTGGTTTTGTTTGTTGCTGCAGCTGCTGGTGCAGCCGACTGCCCGTTTGGTATGGTGGCATGCAATTCTCATTTTTATATTATTCACTATCCGTTACAATGCATTGTTTTACCCGGCAATTTCTGTGTTGGTGTTGCTGGTGGCCAGAGTGTCCTGGGGTGTGCGTATAAAGGGGGTATTGTTGATGGTTTTATTAATGGGGGTGTTTGTATGGCATAACAACCAGGAATATAAAGCCTTTACAGGTAAGGCACAGTTCAGCCCTTTCGGAGGCTGGATGCTTGGAGGGGACGCTTTATTTATGTATAGTCGGTTGCCGAGGGATAAAGAGGCCCCACCTGCTAAGTTTGCCGCATTGCAGGCGGTAGTAAACAGGCATATGGATTCGCTGGATACGGTGAAAAGCAGACCTGATTCTTCCATGGGTGCCTATTATATATGGAATGGCCCATTACTCAAATTCCTGCTGTTAACATTTAAAAACAGCAAAGACAGTGCGGCAGATTATTTTAAAAAATGGGCCACTATGGCCCCCTTGTATCATGAATATGGGGCATACCTGATAAAGAAACACCCGGTAGCTTATACTCAACATTTTTGGCTGCCCAATGCCTGGAATTATTTTGCCCCACCTGGTGAGTTTTTAAAAATGTATAACCAGGGTAGTGATAGTGTGGGAATTGAGGCTGTAAGATGGTTTGGATATAAAAATGGCTATGTAAAAGCTTATAACAAAAAGCTTGCCTGGGCAGAATATATATCTGTAGTGAATACCTTGTTCAATGTTATTTTCCTCGCCGCCTTATTGGGGATTGTTCTATTAAATGGCTTTGCTTTTATGTCGTCGCATTTTAAACAGTCATTATTGCTTGCGCTTGCCTTTGTACTGCTCAATTTTATGTTCAGTGTGTCGCTGGCCCCTTTGGTGTTGCGGTATCAGTTGTTCTCTTTTGTTTTAAACGGTATTTTTTCCGTGTTATTAATAAAGCAGATATATCAGATTGGCAAGTTACAGGATGCTAAGGTGGAGGTAGGCAATGAACCTATATTATCTACATCTTTAAATGCAGGAGAATGACAATGATCAATGAAAGTGCTTTGGGGCTTACTCCTGAATATATTAGTGCAATACCTGACCTAAGTGTATTGTTAAGTGAAAGGCAGATATCCTTTCGTCGTTTAGGAGCTTATATACAGGTGGGAGATTTACCGTATGAGGAAAGATGGTTGTTGGAGTTGTCGGTTATTCCACAGCAGTTAACTCATTTTTTAGCAGTTATATTACCTGAATTGTTTAACGGGGGCTATGTGTATCGTATCCCTTTTAATTTGCAGGAAGCTGAAGATATTATCATGGGTAGGTATGGATACGCACAATTTAGCAAAGTTGTAATTGTTGGCGCTGTTTCTGATGCTCAATTACTTCAACTAGCGGAACATTTAACATCTATTACTACACAATTTCGTGGGGCAGATATTCCTGGTTCAAGTTTATTAGGGGGGACAGTATATGCAAGATTTGCAGATTTTAGCATTACAGATAACATACATCCTTTTAGTTTGCCATGCGATGTAAGATGGCCTTTCGGGCATATAGCTGTACCTGTATTGCCTGTGAAAGAAAATGTTTTGAACAAGTCTTATCGTCCAATAGGATTAATTAAGGCAAATTTTAAAGGAAATGTGATAAAGGCTGTTTTTTTTAAAAATATTTTTAAAATGGGAATGTGTGTGATTAAACAGGGGCGTAAGAATGTTTTTGTAGATGATGAAGGAAGGGACGCGAGGGATAGGCTGATGTGGCAGTTTAAGTTGCACAAGGCATTAGAAAGACACATCAAAATACCTAAGGCAATAGATTTGTTTACGATTAATGAAGATGTGTATTTTGCTATGCAGCTGATAAAGGGACGCCCGTTGGACGAAGTGGTTGCTGATTTGCAGAATTTTAGTGCCTGGTGGCAGTTGCCTATTCATAATAAAAAGAGGTTGATAGATTTGTTATTGCAGATTGTTTTTTGTGTAAAAACTATGCATCAATTAGGCTATTTACATCGCGACCTTTCTCCTGAAAACTTTATGGTGGTTGGTGAAAATGTATTTGTCATAGATATGGAACTGGCTTATGACTTTAGGAACAATGAGCCACAGCCACCATATAAGTGGGGGACATATGGATTTAGACCTCCTACTGATAGGGTAAATGATAGTCATCCTACAGAAGCGTACGATGTGTTTGGTTTAGGGGGATTAATGCAAGTTTTTTTTACCGGTTTTTCTCCTGTGCGGTTGGATTTTGAACAGACTGATTATTTGTATGACAAGCTGGTCTATTTTATTAAGGAAGAAGCGGTGGCTTCTTTGATAGCCGCCTGTGTCAGGGGGGAGGCAGATGCGCGGCCAGTTGTAGATAATATATATACTTTTTTATTGCAGTATAGAAAAAAAATAGATAAGATATTTTATATTAATGAAGGGAAAGCGAATGTAGATTTGAGTAGTTTACTTAAAAAGGGAATGGGGTATTTTAACCGGTTTGATACTCTGACTACAGAATTGATATGGGTAAGTAAGTATAAAAAGGAGTTACAGGCAGATCCTGTTATTGGAGTTTCTCCAGGTTTTTTTGATGGGGTTTCAGGAGGTGTGTTTTTGCTGGCTCAATTAAGACATGTCGGAATAGATACTGAAGGTAATAAAGCGGTTTTGGCAGCAAATTTAGATTATTTACAGCGAGTGTGTTTGTATAAGTTAGACTCTTTAGTGTGCGGATTAAACGGAGTGGGGGGAGTTATACTTGCTATTTCTGCAAGTATAGAAGCAGGAATTATAGACAATACTGATGACTGGGAGGGGGTATTGACTCAGCTGCTTCAACATCCTCTTCAAAGTACGAATGTTCATAATGGAGTAGCAGGTTATGGTTTGGCAGTTTTACATGGCAGATGTATTTTGGGAGAAACCAGAACTCGAGAGGTGATAGAAAGATGTGTGTTTTATCTGATTCAGCAACAAAAAGCAGATGGTAGCTGGGAAGTGGATGTTCCGTCTGATGGAAAGTATAGAAGGATGATTGAGTATTTGTATGGTGTTACGGGTATTGTATATGCTCTTTGGCGATTGGCTGAGGTATTTGGAGATGAAAATGTAATCAATGCTGCTAAAAAAGGAACCAATTGGCTCGTTAGTAATTTGACGGCTAATAATCGTGTGGGAGGTATTGATATGTTATTTTGTTTATTAACGGGCTATAAAGTTTGTGGAGATGTCAGGTACAGATATTTATTGGAACAAGGGTTGAATACTTTGCCTGATTATATTCATGCAGTAGATACCTGCTATGAATCCGGTGTAGCCGGGTTGGGGGATTTATTACTGGAAGCTGGAAAAGTACTAAACGATAGTAGGTGCCAAAAGGGTGCTGAACATATTTTAACACAAATAAGCAACCTTGAAATAAGATTGGATCCCATGGTTAGTTGCTGGCGAATGGATGAGTATTCCTTACCTTCTATAGAATTATTTACCGGAACCGGGGGCATACTTTATTTCTTACTGCGATGCTATAAGGTAGGCTCAGAATTGCCTCCTTTACTTTTGTAAATACACTTGAAATTTTGTTATATTTTTCTACTTAAGTACTTCTTTCATTCTAAAAGTGAAATAATGAAATTTTTGCTGCTTGTTCTATCATTCTGCCCTATAGTCATATGTATTTCGCAAAAACCTATAATAAATTTGAATGCATGTGAAAACTGGCAATCTATTAGTAATAGGTCTGAGATAGCGGATGATGGACGGTATGTGGTTTATTCTGTTAGGGAAGGAGAAACTACAATTTTGCATATTCAGGCAACCGATAAAAGTTGGAGTACTGCTGTTGAAGGAGGGAAGATTGGTGATAAGTGCATCTATAGCGAGGTTGGTAAAGTTGTTTTTATGAAAGGTAAGGATAGTCTGGGGATTTTTACATTTAAAAATAAAGGGATTAATTATATTAGTGATGTTATTTACTATGAAATTATACAAAGTAAAGAAAAGACTATTCTTTTGTACAGGTTGAAAAATCGGGAAAATAAATTGTTTTTGAAAAAACTTAGTAATAGTGATAATATAGATGAATTAATGGGGGAAGTTTCCCAGTCTTTTTATAATAAAGAAAGTGGGGAGATTGTCTTTGTTAAAGATTCGGTTAAAAGTAATAAAGTAAAAAGCAATTGGGTGTGGTGGGAGAAAATTGGAGCGAATAAAAAAAGTAAAAGTGTTTTGTTACAGCTAGAAGTTGAGAACGTGATTTGGGGAAAAGGTAATGGATGTATTGCTTTTCTTTGTAGAGATAAAGTAAATAGAAAAAGCGTTTGGAGCTTTAATACTGTAACAGGTGAAGCAAAGAGTGTTGTGTCGGAAGGAAATAAAAGTATGGAGAGAGGCATGTTGTTAAATGAGATAATTGCCTTCAATGGAAATACATTATTATTGAAACTTGTAAAGGAAGATGAGTATAGGTATTATGAAAAATACCAGAGAGAGTCTTCCATTCCTTTGGTAATAGTAAATAACTATAAGGATCCATTTTGGAAAACAGACGTAAATTATAAAAGGCATTATTCTAATAGCGTCTGGAGTTTAAATTTGATAGATGGGTCGAGTATACGTGTAGATAGTGTCATATTTACACGGTTTTGGAATGATGATGAAAAGAAGGTTTGGATTGGTGTTGATAATGATGGGAATAAGTATTACAATATGTTAGATGTTAGGAGATGGGTAAAGTTTGCATCTAAAGATGTAGATGAGGGGAATGTTTTTGTCTCTCCAGGAGACAACTATTTGTTTTATTTTGATTCTAGTAAATCCTCTTGGTTAAGTCTAAATATGCAAACTGGTAAGCTAATCATTGCAGCAACTGGCACATGGGATAGTTGGAAGAGAAGGAATAGGGTAGATAATGGTTATATTGGAATTCATTCTCCGCTTACATGGCTGAAAGGCAGCGGTAAGGTAATCGTTCAGGATGGTTATTCTGATATCTGGTTGGTTGATTTTAAGCAGCAAAAGCCAATGATAAGTTTGACACAGGAAATAGCAAAAAAAGAGGACATTTCTTTTCATTGGATTGATGCCAAGAAAGTAACTGATGGGTTAGGTAGTGGGATAAGTATGTTTTTAAAAGGGTTTAATAATTTGGACAAATCTATTAATTATTATAGACTCAAGATAGAGAGGAAAGTAACTTTTTCCCGCTTGAGTAATTTTGTAGGAGTACTGGATGAAATGCCGATAAAAGCATTAGGTAAGGATTGCTTTATAGTGATGAGGATGAGCGCTGCCGTGTCTCCCAATTTGTATTTTACAAACGATCTTGTTAATTTCACCTGTTTGACAGATATAAGACCTGAGCTAAAATACAACTGGATTACATCAGAACTATTAACATGGAAAATGAATAATTTAGTTGGAGATTGTGAAAACGGGATCAGGATGGCTGTTTTATATAAGCCGGAGAATTTCAATCCTACAAAGAAGTATCCTGTTATTTTGCACTATTATGAGCGAAAAACGGATGATTTAAATAGATATTTTCCTCCTGCTCTTTCTTATGCTAATATAAACATTCCTTGGTTTGTTAGTCATGGATATCTGGTTTGTTGTGTGGATATGCATTTTCAATTTGGGCAATTTACTCAAAGTGTATTAAAGGATATTACTTTGGCAACAGATTCTCTTGTTCGATTAAATTTCATTGATAGCAATAAGATTGGATTGCAGGGGCATAGTTTGGGTGGGTATGAAACTAATTTAATTATAACTCACTCATCTAGATATAAAGCCGCTATTTCTGCATCAGGACTTTCTGATTTAATTGGCATGGCTACTTCCGTTTGGGGATGGAGCGGTTTTCCTATGAAGGATTTTGTTGAGAACGGACAGCCACGATTGGGTGTAAATTTATGGGAGAATAGAGAGGCTTATTTAGATAATTCCCCTATCTTTTTTGCGGATAAAGTAGAAACTCCTATTTTGTTGATGGGAAATCGAGGCGATTTCAATGCGCCTTTTTCTATGATTCAGGGATTTTATATTGCTTTAAAAAGTATGCATAAGAAAGCATGGTTATTACAATATAAAGATCAGGGGCATATACTTGCGTCAAAGGCTTCATGTCAGGATTATACCTTAAGGATGGAGCAGTTCTTTGATTATTATTTAAAAGATAAGCAGGCTCCTTTGTGGATGGTAGAACCGATTTCTGTAAGCAAGCAATTTGAAATTGATCATTATTTAGGTTACGATACTAGCGGTGAAAAACCTTAATAATTATTTAGATAAGATGTTTTCCAGAAAACATCTTATCTAAATAATTATTAAAACGCATGATTAAAGAAATATCCTTGATGTGTGCAATTTGCTTGGTTAAATGCTGTTGCGTAGCTAGTTAAAACATAATTAGTTGGTGTGCCGCCTGGTACATTAAGGGGAGCTAAATAGCCTTGTAATGGCAGTGTGCAACGTGTTCTTAAAGTAGTGTAGAAGTAAATTATTTTATCACCTGTTGCAACTTTTTTAAATGCCAAAGCACCGCCAACTGCAGCAATCATTGTAATTGCAGATAATACATATTTTATCTTATTCATATATGTTAATAATAATTTATTAGTTATTGAAAATTAATCTAATAGTAAGGTTTGGAAATGAGAAAAAGGTTGCAAAAATGCAACCTTTTTCCTCTAGAAAGATACTAAAAGCTATTATTTTGGAAATATCCTTGAGCTTGACAAGATGCTCTGTTAATAGCTGTTGCGTAGCTTGTTAGAACGTAGCCAGTTGGTATACCTCCAGGTGTGTTAAGTGGGGCTAAATAACCCTGAACTGGAAGTGTGCAACGTGTTTTTAAAGAAGTGTAGAGGTAAATTAATTTATCTCCTGTAGCGGCTTTTTTAAAAGCAAAAGCGCCACCTACTGCAGCAATCATTGTAATTGCAGATAATACATATTTTACCTTGTTCATAGTTATTTTGCTTTTTTTATAAAAAAAGCTAAATTTTTGGGTGATAAAATCGCCTACTTTTTGAATGTAGTTAGGCATGTGTATATCCATCTCTTGTGATGCATCATTTTTGAAATGGTATAATGTAAATTTATATTGAATGATACCTTTTTGATGGAATTATTTTGGAATATCTGGGGGCATTTTGTTATTTAAACGGTTTTAAGTGAATATTCTAATAGAAGGTTTGATAATAATTTGTTTAGAACAGGGCTTGGGCCAATTTCAACGAGAATTGAATTATATAAACAGGGAGACGGTAATTTTAGTCTGGAATATTCTTGTGTTTTGCTTGCGTAATAAGCTGGAAGTGATCGATATTGGGTTGGATGTTTTAAAGGAATAAAGGAAGTGTTGCTTTGAGCGAAATAAAGTGATCAGGAGGGATCAGGAATATATATTAAGTATTCCTGTAAGTTGGCCCCATAAGATTTTCCTTATATCAAACTTTCTAATAGGTCCCCGTAAAAGATCATTTATCTGAAATACAGTTTTACCCTGTTTAAAATTATTCTCTTTATCCAAATTATAAGCTTTTAATTAGTAATAACATTACTTGTTTTTTGAATACAGTTGCAAGTTTCTATTAGTTTTGATTACTGATATTTAAAATTGAAATGTTTTTGAATACAATGCTTCATTTTGTTATGAAATAATCTTTGGATGACTTCTTAATAAAATGATCTTCAATGAATCTTATAACTGCTCAATTAAAAAACTGGAGAAAGCTATTTGCTATATCCATCTTTCTTTTTTTTGTTCATTTGCATGTATTTGCCAATGCGCAATATTCTTTACATTTAAAGGGGGTGTCGTTAGAAAAAGCATTTCAAGAGATTGAAAGGGCCACTGGATATTCTTTTTTGTACACCAAGGAAGTAATAAAGAACGTTTTAAATAGCGTTAATATCTCTGTAGAAAATTCTTCTATTGAGAATATTCTGCAACAATGCTTTTCAAAGCAGCAATTAATTTACCGAATAGAAGGGAGTAAGATTATAGTCCAGAGAAAAGATCAATTAAATTCAATCAAGGCATTTGAACAAAAGAATTTTGAAGAGATTATTGGGCGTGTTTTAAATGACAAAGGGAATCCTTTGCAAGGTGCTTCTGTTCTTATCGTTGGCACTACCAATGGAGCAAATACTAATGCTGATGGGAGATTTAGAATTCCTAATGTTTCCAAAAAAGAGGTAAAACTATATGTTTCTTTTGTAGGATATGAATCTGTAGAGATTTCTTATGTAGCTGGTGTTGATATTGAAGTGAGATTAAAGCTATCTAATAGCCAGCTTGATGATGTACAGACAATTGCTTATGGGAAGGTTAGTAAGCGCTTGCAAACAGGAAATGTAACTACTATAAAAGCTGAAGATATAGAGAAACAACCAGTCAATAACCCGTTATTAGCTTTACAAGGTAGGGTGCCAGGGTTAGATATTGTCCAAGCTAATGGCTTGCCCGGAAGTGGGGTTACAGTGAAAATACAAGGGCAGAACACTTTTGATGGAGGACAAGATCCTTTATATGTGATTGATGGAGTACCTTACTCATCCCAAATTCTTTCTAGCGTAGGGCTTTATTCTCCTTTGGGAGGGTCGGGAAATTATGCTTTTGGACAAGGGGGGCCTGGAAATCCTTTAAGTTACCTAAACCCAGCAGATATTGAAAGTATTGATGTTCTTAAAGATGCAGATGCCACTGCTATATATGGTTCGAGAGCAGCTAATGGAGCAATTTTAATCACTACTAAAAAGGGAAAAACTGGGGTGGGAAGTTTGGGATTAAATTTTCAAGGTGGATGGGGGAAAGCAACGAAAAGGGTTAAAATGCTTAATTCTAGTGAGTATGTCATGATGCGTAAAGAAGCTTTGAGGAATGATAATATATTGGCTAATAAAGGAAATGCATATGATATATTAAATTTATATAGTTGGGACACTTCCAGAACTATGGATTGGCAAAAAGAGTTTTTAGGGGGGACTTCCCGATATGCAAACGTATCTCTCAATGTCTCAGGAGGCACTCCTCTGAGTCAATATCTAATTAGTGGTACTTATTATAAGGAAAGTACTATTTCGCCGGGAGATTTTGCTGATGTAAAAGGGTCTGCTCATTTTAATTTTAACACTTCCTCTCAGAACCAAAGATTAAAATTTCAAATGTCTGCTTCTTATATGTCTGATTTTAATAAATTGCAACAACTTGACCTTGCTGATTTGGCTTTAAACTTAGCACCTGTTGCCCCTGATCTTTATAAAAGTGATGGTACTTTAAATTGGGCGATTGATGATAATGGCAGGTCTACATGGGCTAATCCCCTAGCTCGTTTAAATTCTACTTATGAAATTAAGACAAATAATCTTGTCAGTTCCGGTGACCTTAGTTATAGAGTTTCTTCAAAAATAACAGCCAGGGTAAATGGAGGATATACTATAACGCAGACTCGTGATAAATCAATAAGTCCCAACAGTGCTTATGCTCCTGAATTGAGGAGTCCAATGAATGGACAGTCTGTTTTTGGAGATCATATCATTACATCTTCAATTGTAGAGCCACAAATAACTTATTCTTCAGTTGTCGGTCCTGGAAAATTAGAGTGCATGTTGGGCGGAACTTATTTACAGACTGCGTCTGATGGTAAGTTTGTGGTTACAGCAGGGTATAGTGCTGATCAATTACGAGAGAATCCGGGTGCTGCTACGGCTTTCTCAGTATCTTCGGCCGTACAAAGCGTATACCGTTATTCTGCCATTTTTGGGAAAATTAATTATAATATTAAAGATAAGTACTTATTAAATTTTACAATGAGGCGTGATGGGAGTAGTCGTTTTGGCCCTTTGGACAGATTTCATATGTTTGGTGCTGCTGGTTTAGGCTGGATTTTTTCGGAGGAAAAATTTATAAAGAGAACTACTGGAGCCTTATTTAGTTTTGGAAAGCTGCGATTAAGTTATGGATCAACCGGAAGTGATCAATTGGGTGATTATTCTTTTTACGATTTATATTCAGGTTTTACTGTCACCGTTCCTTATCAACAAGTAGGCGCATTAGATGCTTATCAGTTATATAATCCATATAGACATTGGGAAGAAACTAGGAAGCTTAATTTAGGGGCAGATATAGGATTTTTGAAGGATCGTATTTTATTGAATTTTAATTATGCACGAAATAGGACAAGCAGTGTTTTGGCTACTACTGTATTGCCTGCGACAGCGGGATTTCCTACCCTACCAACTAATCTAGATGTTACTATACAGAATACAAGTGCTGAATTTGTGTTAAATACAGAAAATATTATCTCTAAAAAATTTAAATGGTCTTCTAATATAATTTTTACTATTCCCAGTACAAAATTAATATCCTACAAGGATTTTGCTAAATCTAATGGGCAGTTTGTAATAGGTCAACCTTTGGATTACTCTTCTTCTTTCGTTTTCCGTTATGCTGGAGCGAATCCTGCAAATGGCAACTTTGCCTTTTATACAAGTGGAGGAGGCATTACATCTTCACCAACGCCTGGAAGAGATCAGGTTCCCGTTTCAAGGCGGCCTGTTTTTATGGGAGGATTTAATAATACTTTTACTTTTAGATCACTGCAGTTTAGCTTTTTTGTCCAGTTTGTTAAAAAGAAAATGAATGGTTATTTCGGAGGTACTGTTCCTGCTGGGTATATAGGTGCAAATAAACCTATTTTTGTATTGAATCGATGGCAAAAAACGGGAGATGTTGCTATGTATAGTAAGTTCACTAGTTTAATTGCCAATCGAACATATGACTTTAATAATAGTGATGCAGCAATTGTTGATGGGACTTTTGCCAGATTAAAATCGTTATCATTGTCTTGGAACATGCCAGATAAGATAAAAAAGAAATTAAAAATTAATGATGCCAAGGTTTTTTGTAATGCACAGAATATTGTCACTTTTACAAAGTACCAAGGGCTTGATCCTGAAACAGGCATAGGAGTTCCACCATTGCGTGTAATTATGGTAGGCTTTCAATTAAATTTATAATCCAATCAGCTACTATATATATGAAAACTAAAATACTTAATAACAGATTACTTTTTCTAGCATGTGCTTTTGCTATGACTACATCTTGCTCTAAGCTTGTAGAGGTTGGTGTGCCTATTACTAGTCTTACTAGGGATAATGTATTTACCACTGATCCGACGGCAATCTCAGTTTCAACTGGATTGTATGCGTCCATGATGAATGTAACAGTTGCTACTCAGGGATTCAATTCGTTAAATTTTACCTTGGGACTGTCTGCAGATGAATTAAATATATTGCCTGATCAGACAAATGTTGATTTAAAATCTTTTTATTATAACAGTTTAGCTTTGTCACCTGCAATTGCTTTAGATACAGATCCATGGAAGTTTTTATATGCACTAGTATATAAAGCAAATAATCTGGTATCAGGATACCAAAATAACATTTCAATAACTCCTTCTGTGCAAAAACAGCTGCTGGGAGAAGCTAGATTTATGCGAGCTTTATTCTATTTTTATTTAGTAAACTTGTATGGAGATGTACCGCTTGTTTTAAGTACCAATTTTGCCACAAATTCTAATGCTCCCCGATCTCCTAAAGATAAAGTTTATGAAGCCATTGTGTCTGATTTGAAAGCTGCAATTGAATTATTATCAGATAGTTTTTTGAATGGTTCTTTGAGCTCGGTACAAGGAGCGGAAAGGGTACGTCCAACAAAATGGGCCGCTATTGCCCTTTTAGCAAGAACTTATTTGTATGCGGGCGACTATATAAATGCAGAAACACAGGCCAGTTTAGTGATAGGAAATAGTACGTTGTTTGGATTGCAAACATTAGATGGTGCTTTTTTAAATAGCAATATGGAGGCAATCTGGCAGCTACAGCCAGTTGCTGCTACTTCTAGAAACACTCCAGAAGGATTGAATTTTAATTTGCCAGCTTCTGGTCCTGCTTCTACTAATACCATATGGCCAGTTTTTCTTTCTCCTGCATTTTTGAATAATTTTGAAAAAGGGGACTTAAGAAGAAATAAATGGGTTTCCAGTGTAAAAACATCAGCGGGTATTACTTATTACTTTCCATACAAATATAAATTAGGAATTGGTAGCACTTACGGAAAGGAGTATTCTAATATATTGCGTCTTGCAGAGCAATATTTAATACGATCAGAAGCTCGCATAAGACAGGGGGGAGGGAAGTTGCAGTCTGGAATAGAAGATTTAAATATCATCAGGAGGAGAGCTCGTGCTGCAATTAGTGACTCGGTTCCTAACCCTTTACCAGATATTGTGCCATCTATTTCACAGGCTGATGCAATAACTGCACTAATGCATGAAAGACAAATCGAGCTATTTACTGAATTTGGTCATAGATGGCTTGATATTAAGAGAACAGGATTAGTTGATCAGGTGATGCAAAAAGCTGCTCTAGATAAAGGGATTGTTTGGAACTCCTACCAACAACTTTACCCTATTCCATATTTGGATTTTCAGTATAATCCTGTATTAGGTAATCAGAATCCAGGTTATTGAGTGTCCTGAATGAACAGCGAGTTCAAAATAGTTCTTTGAATGAGCATTCAATGCTCGGCAAATAATGATGGTAGGCCCATCGGCGGCGGTTTTCAGGAACAGCCGTCAAACCACCTTTAGCTGCTGCAATTAAGAGTTGTGGTAGTGAGCATGAAAGGAAAAGGCATGTTAAACGTGTCAGGTATGTGTTAAGAAGACGAACGAAGTGAACTGTCGCTAGAGGCGTCCAAAGGGTCAGACGATGTCAAAACCAATGTCCAGTATCGTCATTGGGATAAGCAGTAAGGCCACCTGATTACTGTTGCTGCGGTATCCGGCGTATAGACAGCGCGATCTTAACATGGGCAATTGCCGGGAACAGGAGAATTTGTCGTCGGAATGATAAGAGAAAATATCAAGCTGCCAGGACAGCAAGATAGAAAGTATCGATGTCCGGCACAGGGACAGAAGCCTTCGTAGTAGTGCTGAAATTCTTGTAATGAGAATGGAGCGAAGAGAGGCTGTTATCACGCTTTTAATCATGGACGAAAACTGATTATGTCAGGTGGTTCGAAAATGAGTGGAGCAAAATCGTTTAGTATTAGTCGGCGACTGGTGAGTATGGCCTATCAGAAGGTACACTCGAATAAAAGAGCTGGTGGTGTTGATGGAGTAAGTCTGGATGTATTCCATGAAAGGTATAGGGATCACTTGTACAAGCTATGGAATCAGATGAGCTCAGGTAGTTATATACCACCGACGGTGAGATTACACGAGATCCCAAAGAAAGGAGGTGGACTAAGACCTCTGGGTATACCCACCATAGCTGATCGGATTGCCCAGACAGTAGTAAGAGGTATGTTAGAACCATCACTGGAGCTTATTTTTCACCGAGATAGCTATGGCTACCGACCTGGAAAATTTGCGATCGATGCTTTATCTAAAGCGCGCGAAAGATGCTGGCGTCTGAACTGGGTAGTGGATGTGGATATCAAGGGTTACTTCGACAATATCCCCCACGACTTACTGATGAAAGCGCTACAGCGTCATTGTCAGGTAAGATGGATGCTTTTGTACATAGAGCGTTGGTTGAAAGCCCCGTATCAAAAGCAAAATGGATCGATAGTGTCAAGAACCAAAGGTGTACCGCAAGGCTCAATCATTGGTCCTGTACTGGCGAACTTATACCTCCATTACGTGATGGATAAGTGGCTGGATCGGGAATATAGTGGATGTCGGTTCGAGCGATATGCTGATGATGCGATCATTCATTGTCGTAACATGAAGGAAGCAGAATCGCTGAAAGCTGCGCTGTATGAGCGGTTGAAAGCGTGTGGTCTGGAATTGCATCCTGAAAAGACGCAGGTTGTTTATTGCAAAGACAGTAACAGGCGGCAGAAAGGAATGAAACAAATGTCCTTTGACTTCCTTGGTTATACGTTCAAACCGCGACTAGCTAGAAATAGTCAGCGTGGAGAATGGTTCACCAACTGGCTGCCTGGGGTAAGTAATAAGTCAATGCGATCAATGAACGAAAAGATGCGGAAGTGGCATGTGTTGAGACAGACCACTAACAATCTACAGGATGTAGCTACAGAGCTCAATCCAGTACTGACGGGCTGGATCAATTACTAAGGTAAATTTTATAAAGCAAAACTTGTGAATTATATGCACATAGTAAATGTGAAACTTGCGAGCTGGGCAAGACGAAAATACAAGACTCTAAGATCCAGCGAAATGAAGGCGATTAGATGGATGCACCGCGTGTCGGTTTGCCAGCCAAAGCTTTTTGCCCACTGGGAGCTCTTAGGATCGAAACCAACGATTGATAACCGGAGCCGTGTAACGGGAGACTGTTACATGTTACGCACGGTTCTTACAGAATCCCGGTGCTGAGATGCCCGGGTTTACTTACTAATAGAATTTAAACAATTTTGTTGTACTTATAGAGACCCATATGTAGAAACATATGGGTCTTTTGCATGCTCCTTTATCCAGTTTCAGCTGTTCCTCTCCATCCTACTGTAAAAAATGATTTTACAAGCATGAAATCAGATAGTCTACTTAAATCCATTTTTACAAATAAGACCTATAGGAATTATTTATGGATAACGTTGATAGGCTCTATTATTCAGCTCACCCTGTTTAAGCATTTCTATCCATTTCCTGATTTTATATCAGATTCGTATAATTACATCGAAACTGCACAAAAAGGACTTACGGTTAATTTATGGCCAATAGGCTATGCCAGGTTCCTGGCTTTTATGCATTGGATATTCCCTTCGCACCAGTTGTTGGTGGTGGCTCAGCATTTTATTTTAGTAGCCGGCCTTCTCTACTTCTTTTATACGGTCTGCTACCTGTTTACCCTGCCTAAAGCAGCTATTGTTTTGCTATATATATTTTTGTTTTTCAATCCCATATTCTTGTATCTCTCTAATTGTGTATTAAGTGATGCCATTTTTACTGCGATTAGCATTGTATTATTTGCGCAGTACTTATGGATGTTGCGTCAAGCTAAAAACAGACACCTCATAATTCAGGCTGTACTAATAGGGGTGGCTTTTACAATCAGGTATACTGCTATTTATTATCCTATAGTGAGCATCGCTGCTATATTGTTTGCTAGGCTTAAATGGACTAATCGGCTCGCAGGCATCATAGCTCCCTGGCTGCTAATATTACCTTTTATTGTGTATACGCAGCAGGAAACAAAAAAGCAGACAGGCGTTGCAGAGTTTTCTGTATTTGGGGGCTGGCAGATTGCTTGTAATGCTTTATATATGTATCAGCATATTACGGTAGACAGTAATATGCTGCCACCCGAAACCAGGTTATTGGATAAATATACTCAATATTATTTTAAGCACATTCATGAGAAGAATCCTCCATTTGAAGCAATCCAAGGTACTTATTTTATAAAAGTGCCGAACGCTATCTTAAAGCCATATTTGTTCGATAATGGACTGCGGCAACCTAATGGTTCAGGTTTTCAATTCTGGGGATCTGTATCGCCGGTGTATAAAACTTATGGCAACTGGCTTATCCGGCATTACCCTTTAGCTTTCGTGCAGTATTATATATGGCTGAATACGAGAAATTATTTTATTCCTTATCCTGAAAAATTCGAAATCTATAATATTGGGAGTACAGAAGTATGGGATGGAGCACGGGAATGGTTCAGGTTGCCGTCCAATAAGATTAGCCTTATACCTTCTATCCATTTTCAAGGTTATCTTTTTTATATAGCTCCCTGGTGCTTTTTCCTGCTCAATATCTACTTTCTCACGCAGTTTGCCTTTTTTTTATTCAGCAAACCGTTTAAAAATAATCATCGGTTTTTAAACATATCCATATTGCTCGCTACTTTTTTTTTATTAGTGAATTTTGCGTTTAGTGTGTTTGCGACCCCAGTGGTTTTGCGTTACCAGGTTATTCCTATGATTATAATGGTGGCTTTTGCAATGCTTCTAACACATTATTCTAATAATCAAATAGAACGGTCTCCTCAATAACTGATAATCTGTTCCTTTGTAAGTAGGAGCTTCTCCCTTAATAACATCTGTCAAAAAACTATCTTTAAGACCTATGGAAAAGAACGCTTTGTTTTTCATAAGCTTTATATGGCACAACAAGCTTAATCGTATTTATTTACTTAGCGTGCTGCTATTTACTACTATAGGTTGGGTTGTGTTTAAATATTTATACCCCAATCCGAATGTGATATTCGATTCGTATTACTATATAACTGCTGCCGTTGCTGATGCTGATGTAAACGCCTGGCCTATTGGTTATTCGCGTTTTTTGCGCTTGGTAGGGCTTATTTCTCATTCTGTTAACTGGTTGCTTACTCTTCAGCATTTGTTGCTTAATCTTGCCTTACTATATTTTTTTTTTACGCTTCGGTACCTTTTCCTTTTAGGCAAAAAAAGCTCCATTGTTTTACTGATATTACTATTTGCGAACCCTATTTTTCCATATGTTAGCAACTTGGTGTTATCAGATTCTCTGTTTACAGCTCTCAGTCTTACCTGGCTGAGTCAGCTGCTTTGGATTATTTACCGGCCCCGACCTTATATGTTAGTAACCCATGCTCTGCTTTTGTTATTCACTTTTACTGTACGGTATAATGCCTTGTATTATCCTTTTATAGCCGCCCTAGCTTTTATACTTAGTCGACAAGCTTTACAATATAAGCTAGGCGGCATTGTCCTACAGTTCCTGCTTTTAGGTATATTTATTACCTATACTACTCATCGGATGAAGCAACAATATAAAGTTGCTCAGTTTTCTCCCTTTGGTGGCTGGAAATTGGCCAATGATGCCCTATACATATACGAGCATGTATATCAGGCTAATCATGATACTGTTCCTGATCGGTTTAAAGCGTTGGACGACAGAGTCCGAGAGTATTTTAGCAAAAGGCATTACCAGGTAGGGGTTGGGGTGAACGATCCTACCTGGGGCAGTTTTTATATGTATATCCATCCCTCGCCGCTTATTCAACATATGTTTAGCATCTATGGGAAGGACGCTCCTAACATAAATCTTAATTTTCAAAAATTTGCTCTGATGGGGCCTTTATACCAGGATTACGGAGTTTTCATTATCAAAAAATATCCCATTGCTTTTGTTCAGCATTTTGTATTACCCAATGTTGGCCGGTATTTTTATCCGCCTCAAGAAGTTCTAGTAGATTCATACAATCCGTTTGCTCTCCGGAAAGATTACTTGGGGAAATCCTCTATAGAATGGTTTGGACTGCAAACACTTGAGGCTTCCGGAGTTTTAATACAATTTCGAACAATTCTATTTTCTTTATATCCTGTATTCACAATGATTATCCATTTACTATTTTTATTCACTGCTTTTAATTTCTTATTTTATAAAGTATACCGGAGAACGGCGCGACTTACGAATTATGTTTTACTAACCATTGGTGGTTTGTGGTTGTTTGATTTCGGATTCAGTATAGTGGCGGCAGCTATAGTGTTGCGTTACCAATTGTTTATAATGGTCGTGGAACTAGGCTTCAGTCTTGTTTTTTCGGAATTGTATTTCTGGGCTTTACCGCAACAGGCAATAGGACGGCATAGTAGAAACACGATTGAGATTCCTGCTAAAGAACAAAAAGTTCCTTTCCTATAATTGTTCGTGCTTTATTTTATTGTTGTCACAGCTAAAATAGTGTACATGTCTACCGGAAATAATTTAGGTTTACTGTCGTTTATACTAAAAGATAGTAGTAACAGGTATCTGTTATGGCTGATTGGGATTATCGTCATGCTGATATGGCCTCTGTTTAAAATGATATATCCTTATCCTAATCTCTCTCTGGATTCCTACTTTTATATTCATGCGGCTGCATACAAACTCACCGTTCATATATGGCCTATAGGATATTCCTGGTTTATACGTTTGTCAGGATTTCTTTCACATTCCCACTTATTTTTTGTAACACTGCAATATCTATTGCTACAGTTTTCCTTTGTCGTCTTCTTTTTCACCATCCAGTACTTTTACCGACCTGGTAAAATGAGTACTATCATTCTTTTTGTTTTTCTATTTCTGAACCCTCTATTTTTCTACACCTGCAATGTAATTATGGCAGATGCTGCATTTACTGCCATTAGCCTGCTGTGGATAACACAACTCATTTGGATAATACAGCAACCCAAAACATCTATGTTGATTTCTCAGGCTTTATTATTACTGGTAGCTTTTACTATACGTTATCATGCCATGTATTATCCTATACTGGCAATCCTAGCTATTGCTATTAGTAAGCAGAAAATTTGGCTAAAATTAGCTGGCATTGCTATTCAGATTTGCCTGGTAGGACTTTTTGTTATATATACTAGCAATGAAAATAAAAAAGCATCTGGCCAAATGCAATTTTCTGCATTTGGTGGATGGAAACTTGCGAATAATGCCCTTTATCTGGGGGATTATATCGATCAGGCTGATACCTTAATGTCTGCAAATCTTCTACCCTTACAGCAGATGGTAAAGCAATATTTTTTAGCGCGCCATCCACCTATAGATTTATTAAGCCATGACGACCTTAACGGAGGTTATTATATGTTTAAAAGGACTTCGCCGTTAAAACAATATATGTATCTGATCTATAGGCATGATTATTTTAGTAAAGACGGTTATCAATATTTTGCAGGAGTAGCCCCTGTATTAAATGAATATGGTTCTTACATAATAAAAAAACATCCTGCTGCATTTGTCAATCACTTTGTAGTACCTAATCTATACCGATATTTATATCCTCCGGCTGAAAATTATGTTTTAGCGAGCATGTTCGATCTTGATTATTTTCTTACTGATTTTTCTACCAACTGGTTTTATTTATCTGCTTTCTCTACTTCTCCTAAAAGTATTCGGATAAAGCATCAGCTTTTAAAGCTATGGCCGACAATAGCGTTAATTATTCATTTTGTTTATCTGTTTAGTACAGTTATATTTCTTTTATACAGAACAAAAATACTTGCAAATAGAAATGTTTTGTATCCCGCTTTACTTATACTATGTCTTTGGTTGATGGATGCTGCATTCAATTGTATCACATCTGCTCCCGTGCTTCGATACCAGCTTCTGGTGCTCATTGTAGCTGGCACTTTTACTTTAATTGTTGTAGAGTACATGCTTAAAAATGCCCCATCAAATAATACTTCTGTTCCGAACATAGCCACCACTGTAGAATAAATTCAGTAATTAAACTGATTATATGCTCAATGGAAAAAAGATAGCGGCCGTATTACCTGCATACAATGCAGCTCAAACGCTTCCTGTTACCTACCGCGAAATAGACCGATCGTTAGTGGATTTTATAATCCTGGTAGATGATGCCAGTAAAGATAATACGGTAGCGGTAGCAAAAGAATTAGGAATAGTGAATATTGTTTGCCATGAGGAAAATAAAGGTTATGGTGGCAATCAGAAAAGCTGTTATAATAAAGCCCTGGAGTTAGGAGCAGATATTGTTGTTATGTTACATCCAGATTATCAGTATACACCGGCGTTAATTGCACCAATGGTTTCCTTAATTGCCAATAATGTATACCCTGTTGTACTGGGTTCCAGAATATTAGGTCGCGGTGCTTTAAAAGGTGGAATGCCTTTATACAAGTATTTTTTCAATCGTATGCTCACTATGACACAGAATCTGCTGATGACGCAGAAGCTTTCTGAGTATCATACTGGGTATCGCGCATTTAGTAAAGAAGTTTTGCAGGCAATACCTTATCTGCAAAACTCTGATGATTTTGTGTTTGATAATGAGATGCTGGCCCAAATATTTTATAAGGGCTTTGAAATTGCAGAAGTGACATGTCCTACGAAATATTTCAAAGAGGCATCCTCCATCAATTTTAAAAGAAGTTCCATATATGGGTTAGGCGTATTAAGGGTAAGTCTTCAGTATTTTCTGCAAAAAATTCACCTGGGATCATTCCGTATATTTAAAAACATGGCTTATCACAGTGTTCCCAAAAGAGAAACTGTTTCTATCATTCCATTAAGGGATACCCAAAAAGTAATAATGCGAGAACCATTATCTGATTGATATAGAAGCGGGAAGCATGATTATTCAAACTTTCCGCTTCTAGTAGCGCAACAAAGTATATTATTCAGGCATAAATAAATGAGGAATCCTGCCATCTGAAACAAACCGGTATAGAAAGTAAAAAATACCTAGGTTGCCATCTAAGAGGCCTGATCTTAACTTCTGTTCATTTTCTACCACCCAATAATAGCCCGATTCGTTTCTGCATCGTAGATGAGATAACTGATTAAAAATAAAAGACGCTCTGGATTTCCATATTGGATTTTTAAAAGTGTAAAAGGCTTCCAGATAAGTATCGCCTATACCGGCTAATCCATTAAGATAGCATAAGTGGTTTGAATGGTAATCGGCTGGAATGCCTGACAGCACATCTTCTGCCATTTTTTTGTAAAGATCATTCATTGTTGCTTTATAAGCAACAATGAATGCCAATGCTATGCCAGTAGCGCCATCATCAAACCATGGAGTAACTACATTCTTATCGATCCTTACAGGCCAGTTAATACTTCCATTATTGTCATGGGAATGCATTATCAAATAGTCCATAGTTCTGATAGCTGCTTCTTTTATACGTTCCTCAGGAAAGTGCAAATAAAACAACCACAGAAATGATGCAACACCAGCTACTCCATGTGTAAATCCGAAGATTCCTTTTCTGGAATTAAATCTCCAGGAACCATCTTCCGTTTGATATTCTAATAAATAATCGGCATACCTTACTGAATTGGAGAAAGTAACTTTTGGATTCAATGTTTTCAGTTTAAGCAAAGCTGCTAAACCTTGGCCAGCGGCCCCTTCTTCAATATTAAAGGCTATCGGGGCTGGGAAATATTCTTTCATATGCCATTCTGCAGTTTCCGTATCTCCTAAAAAAAAACCTGCTGTCCCTCTAAATAAACCGCTTTCGACAGAAGGTGAATTTATTGATGTAAATGTGTGTTCAACGTGTTTTATTGTACTAATCAACATGTTCATACAATAATAATACCCCGCTTTGCCATTACTCCAGCTATCATTGTCCGGAATAATAGACATAAGATCTAAATTAATCCAAGAGTTGTCTTTTACTCCTTCAGTTCCTCTGAAGAAAGAAACTGTATTTTCGGATGTGCTATTACGTGTTTTACGAAAAAAAGTATCTAAAGCTAGAGAAATAGTATCCCAATCAGGCTGTTCTTCTTCTGACAGACACTTTAACACAAGATCAATAATGGCATAATCAGGGATAAAATATGATAAATTTGATTTCATTAAATCTTTGTTAGATAAATCAAATTTAACAGGGTAGTAGCCAGAAATAAAATGAATAATCATCCAACCTAGCATACGGATGCTGGGTGAAGAATTGCTTTGGTTTTCGGTGCCAGGATGTAGCATTCTTATATTTCTTAAATACATCTTTCCATCTCTGATGAGAAAGGAGTCTGGAGTAAAAAAATTGTCAACTGTACAAATTTTATAGGCTGTTTTAATAATGTTTGCAACATTAATAAGTGTGCTTATAATATAAAGCTTTACATTTTTAGAAAGAAACCCCCAGCCTTGGTGACGACTTTCTTTAGGTATCGAAATGTCTATTGTTTGTTCACTGTAATCAATTATGAAATAACCTTTTTCGATATCAACATATTTGTGGAAAATATCTGTAATAGGCAAATGCTCCTTTAAATAGAGTATAAACTGAAGTCTTTGTTCCACTTCATCATGTGTGCCATAATGTATTAAAACAAGTTTCTTTCTGTCGTCATGTCCTATATAGGATAGAAGATCGTCATTTTTAGTAAAGTCAAGTCCTGCCAAAATATCTTCTAATCCGTACAGGTTATTTATTGCATTTTCCATAAATGGGGTATTCTTGTTATTTTCAATATAGAATAACTTCTATCAATAAACAGTTCATTAGCAATTTTAAAAGGAACATGGCATAATCTACAAAATAAGTGTTCCATAAATCGATAGATGTATGCCGAGAGGATATTTCTAAATAAAGTAACTTAAACGCTTAGTATCTGCTTCTGCTAGCGTTTTCTACATTTCTTTAATAATGGCTGGATATTTAAATAGTATAGAAGATAACAATTGGATTAGCGACATAATTCTAATAGGCTATGCTACAGTGGTAAATTAGGGCTTGTGTTGTAAAAGAATGCCTAGATCTTAATGAGTTATGACAGAGCAGAAATGCCATATTTGTTGAACAAAAGGCAAACAAATTAATTTAAAAAATGCAGATTATGAATAAAGTAAAATACATTTTATCGATAATTTCTATAATATCAATGGTAAGCTGTGTTTTTGCTTTTAAAAAATAATAACATGGGATAAGAGTATTTTTGTCTACACTGTTCTTAAGACTAGATGTACAGTGCCATTTCAAATATATCTTTTTCCTGTTGGAACTCCTTTTCCACGCGGTGCAGTCCTCACAGATTATTTTACGGACCCTAGGCAAAAATGCTGTGCTAGAGGATATTTATATGGTCATGCATTATAATGTATAAAGTCATATATGCAACAAAAAAATAAAATATAAGTTGCTGCATATATGATATGCAGCAACTTATATTTTATAAGTAATTAGTTATTATCTACTTTAAGCAATCCATAAGAAGTCGTAGCTGGAGTAGATCCTTTCATACCTCTAAAGACGAGGGTTATACTTTTAAATCTTGAAGTTGAAAGTCTCAATGTAGTTAATATTGTTGTAGTTGTTGCATCACGAACCTGAAAAACGTATTGCGAAATATTGTAAGGTCCTGGATAGGTTTTAAAAGATGTAATTGATTTGTAGGCTACAGAAGAGAATTCATTTATGGCAGGGGATGTATCCAAAGTGACATTGACTGCCGATGAATTGTAACAAAGGTTAATAAATCTGACGCCGAACACGCTGTCTGCATAATAAGGAAGGTTTTCCTTCTGCCAGATTGTATCTATTGCATTAACTGTACCAAACAAGAACAAGGAATAAACTTCGCCGTTATTCAATGTCTTGATTTGATTATAGTATGGATTTAATGAATCTTTCAGTGGATATAGGTACAGTTTTTGGACTCCAGAAGGAATAGCAAATTGCTTAAAGTCATTGGTAGGAGCACTGTCACGAAGGTTGTTAATCAATTTTATACCCTTCCCGTCATTAATTACATTAGTAATAGTGATGGAAGTAATAGGACTGGTAGGAATAGAATCTATCTTTTTACATGAAATAGATAGTAACATTAATAATCCACAGAATAAGCGAATGTCTTTTTTCATAAAAAAGTTGTTATTATTTTGAATTTTTCCAGGTAGGAATACCAGATTTCATTTTATTTAAGTTTTCAATATAGCTTTCTTTGTTTTGAGCTATTGATACGGCTTTCTCCTGCATAACCAATGCCTGTTGTTGCTTTCCCACCTTATACAGTAAATTAGCATAAGTGTCAATAAATTCAGGAACGTCAGGTTGAGCTTTAAGCACCTGAGCCATCCATTCAGTGGACTTATTTAAAACCCCTACATCATTTACGTGTTTAAATATAACATCCCAGCAAACAGTATTCACCCCCATACTTAAAATAAGAGAAGAGGTGTTTACGCCATATCTATTGAAATATTCCACGTACACCTTTCCTAAATTTTCCCAAAGCGCCTGTTCTCTATACCAATCAATTTTAGCAAATAGAATATTCCAATTGGTATAACTGGTGTCGTATTGTTTTCTAATTTTTTTATACATCAGTTCCCAATCTGGAGTAGACGATTTAAATACTCTTTTGTCTGAACCCAAGAAGGGGGTGATATATAATTCAGGTAATATGTATTCCTCATTGATAATTCTATTATATACTGATCTTACATAGCCTGAATCTCTCATGGCTGTATTGATAGTATTATGTTTTTTTCTGAAGAAGGAGTAAGCTTTCTTATTAGAAGAGTTAATATAATCACCCATAAAAGCGATGTTGGAAGGATGTAATATTATACTATCCGGCTGCTTCATCAACCAATTGTCAATATAATCGTAGGCTATAATTTTTGATTTTTTACTCAAGTGAAGCCGGGTAGCCATTTTAGAAAGTTGCATCATTTCACGCGGATCCAGCTTCCGGTTGTCGTATCGTTTTAAAAGTGTATAGAACTGCTTACTTGAATCTGAAGCTTCGGATAACAAGGATTTAAATCCGTTTGGCTCTCTTCCTCCGATATCTTTATGCAGCAATTCCCCTTTAGGAGAAAAGAATAGGAAGGTGGGATAGGCAGCAATTATGTATTTTCGATTGATTTCCTCGGCTAAACTGTACATCGCACGTACAGATTCGTCGTCATTGGTAGTGCTATCAAATTGTAATTTGATAGCGATATACCTTTCATTCACATAATCCGATATCTTGCAGTCAGTGTACACAAATTTGTCCATTCTCTTGCATGGTCCGCACCAACTGGCTACACAATCGATAAATATATTTTTATTCTCCTCTTTAGCCTTCTTAAGAATTTGTTCCCATCTCGACTCTTTTACAAAATTAACATTGCATGAGCCCTGACTAAAACCGTAAAAGAATAAACCAAAGCATAGTATAAGCACTCCTGTAAACTTCATCACTATCGTTTTAATGAGTATTAATAAGTAAATCTCAATGTTACAATCTGAAAATTTAGTAAGACAGAATTCGCAAAACCAATCTACACGACGTTTGTGATTGATGCAGTCAGGGCTGTTACGTTTCAAATCAAGGCGGAGTTTTCTGTCTACACTTTCGCTTCGTATAATATAATAGGAGTTGAAGGCATTGTATAACGGAGAAATGCTCTTTTTTTTACTTGAAATGAAATTATATTCAGCTTCTTGTTAATAGAGACAAGCTCAATTCAGGAAAAATGCATATACATATAGGCTTTTCATCGTCTCGGACAAGACGAGAGCACTCAGATGATTTCACTAAAATAAGTGGAATGGTAGTCGATTAAGAAGAACAGGATAAAGTTGAATGGGAAAAACACTCGTTCATTTTGTTCAGAACGTTTATTTTTTCTGCCGAACGATATTTTTAATACTTCATAAGAAGTTAAATTTTGGTTTAGGATTTATCCTTGTGTTTCTACATAGGGAGCTTTATAAAAAACTCTGCGCAAAATAGCCACCATAGGGGCAATTGACAGCGGAAACTGTACTATAACTAATATAAAAAGCTTCAGATGGCATGGGTCTCCCCGGTGCATACAGGTAGCCCACCGCTTGGATGGTACATACGCCCTAGGCGCTTCTTATGAAATAATACTTTGAAGAAGCAGCCTTCTTGAAGGAGAAAACACTAGTGATAGAAGTGAATGCAATGAGCACTGCGAGGAAGTAATGTTCTTTTTTCACAAGAAGTGGTATTGAAAGGTATAGTTATAACAAGTTATAGCTTTCTTTTACGTTTTTTAAGGTTTATTGGATAATCATAGGGAGCATTCTAACCATTTAGCAATAGCTCTGCAATGGAATGTATTAGGTTTTCCCCACGTGTTGATAAGTTAACATGTTTACCTTTTTCTGGTATAAATTTGCCTAAAACGCAAACTTTTGACTATTAAAGAGATGAATAGGATTAGAGTAGTATTGGCAGAGCTAAATGTAAAAAACAAGTGGCTGGCTGATAAACTTGGCAAAAACCAGGCAACGGTCTCCCAATGGTGCAATAATGCGCGGCAACCATCGGTAGAAACCTTGTTTGACATTGCGGAGGTGTTGGAGGTAGACGTAAGAATGCTATTGGTTTCCTCCAAAGAGAATGGGTAAATTTCTAATTAACTAAGTAAGACATCAAATAGAATGAGCGAATTAACGATAGATACCATCAAGCATACTTTTTCTGGACACGACTCCTTTCCCTGTAGGCAGCTTTGGCTGAAAAAAGGCTATGATTATGTGCAGGAACAGCGTTCTTTTAACGACGAAGAGGCCGTGGTAAAGTTAGGAGTGGGTAAAAACATGGTGTCGGCTATCCGGTATTGGATGAAAGCATTTAACATCATTGACAACAAGGATGTGCCTACTGAATTTGGAACAAGGCTGTTTGACAATGAAACCGGCTATGACCCTTACTTGGAAGATGAGGCTAGCTTATGGTTATTGCATTACCAGCTAGTAAAAGGGGGCATGGCTTCTATCTACAGTATCATGTTTAATGAATTTAGAAGGGAAAAGCTGTTTTTTACCAGGGAAACGTTTTTGAACTACTTAAGAAGAACACAAGAAATTACCCCTATCCTCAATTTTAATGAAAATACGATAGCGAAGGACTTTAATGTTTTTATTAACATGTATAAAGGGGACGCGCAAAATGGTGATATTGAGGATAGTTATTCTGGAATATTGTCGGAAATTGGCTTGCTGAAAACGGTGGGAAGGGGCAAAGACGAGCAGTTTCAGATTGAAAATAATGAGCGGTACAGTTTGCCGGAGGCAGTAGTGCTGTATGCAATATTGGATAATGGCAACTATGGAAATGCGATAAGCCTGGATACATTGGAACATACTAAAAACAGTCCGGGTGTCATTTTCGCTTTAAACCGCTCGGGCTTGATGAATAAGATAGAAGGGATAGCGAGTGGGCATAAAAACATCACGTTTACCGATCACGCAGGTATTAAGGAATTGCAATTGAAGAACAAACTGAACGCTTACTCAATTTTAGACAAATATTATGGCAAATAATTTCACTACATCGGTCAATATCCTCAGAGATACTGAAAGGGATTTTCACTATATCCCTACACCAAATGCAGCGCAAGTTGTAAGCCAGATTGTAAATGATTTTAAGACAGGCATCAAGGCTTTTAACATCATCGGTACTTATGGAACAGGGAAATCGTCTTTCCTGTTGGCATTTGAACAAAGTATCAAAGGCAAGAAGCGTTACTTTAATCCTAATTTTATTGCCAATCCGAAGGTGGATTTTATAAAGGTAGTGGGTTCTTACACCTCTATGGTGGAGTATTTCGCGGATATGTTTGACATCACTACTACTAAAAATAAACAGGAGAACATTTTATCGGAGATATACAACCGGTACCATGCCTTAGGTAAAACCAACGGGTTGTTGTTTTTGCTGATTGATGAGTTTGGTAAGTTTCTAGAGTACGCCAGCGCCCATAACCCCGAAAATGAGCTGTACTTTGTGCAGCAGTTAGCGGAGTTTTGTAATAATCCCCAATACAATATTGTACTCATCACCACCGTTCACCAGGCCTTTGATTCCTACGCTTACTCGTTAAGCAGCACACAAAAGCAAGAATGGACGAAAGTAAGAGGCCGTTTTCAGGGAATTACCTTTAACGAGCCTGTGGAGCAGCTATTGTTTCTGGCCTCGGAATTTGTGGCCGGTAGCAACAAGGGCAATTTTCCCAAAAGTGCCGTAGACAAATGCCTGAAACTAACGGTAGCCACTAAGGCCTTTAACTTAAACAAAGACTTTGTAAACAGTATAGCCGAAAACCTGTATCCGTTGGATTTGCTGGCGGCTAACGTGCTTACCTCGTCGTTACAGAAATACGGGCAAAATGAGCGCTCGTTGTTTACGTTTTTGGAATCGACAGACCATACCGGTTTAGCCAGGCTGAATAAAAAGGACAACCCGTTTTATAACCTGAGTTGTGTATATGACTACCTGAATTTTAATTTTTACTCCTTCCTTACTTCCCGGTATAACCCCGATTTTTCGGCTTGGAGCTCTATCCGGGCGGCCATTGAAAACGTAGAAAGAACTTTTGACACGGACATCAACGGGTATATCAAAGTGCTGAAGACGATTGGCATGTTGAACGTGTTTCCTGCCGTTGGCGCTGTTTTAGATGAGCGTTTTTTAAGCAGTTACCTGGAAATAGCTTGTGGGGTGGCAAATGGCAAAGCCATTATCAGCGACCTGGAAAGCAAGAAAATTATCCGGTATCGCAAATACAACCATCGTTACGTTTTATTCGGTGGAACCGATTTAGACATAGAGCAAGCATTGCGTGAGGCCGCCAATAAGATTTCTGAGGTGGGGGACGTGTCGGCTTTCCTGCATAAATATTTTCAGTTCACGCCGGTGTTTGCCAAGTTGTATTCGTACGAAAAGGGCACCCCGCGTTTTTTTGAGTTCAAAATTTCGGAATATCCTATCACCAAAGAAATTCCCGAAGGGGAGATTGATGGGATTGTGAACCTGGTGTTTAACAACAAAATAAAGATTGCCGACGTACAGGAAGCCTCCCTGGCACAGAAAGAAGCGATTATCTATTGCTTTTTCAAAAATTCCGGTGAAATCAAGAACCTGCTGTTTGAAATTGAAAAAAGCCAGAAGGTAATTGAAGAAAACCCGGAAGACAAAGTAGCTAAAAGGGAGTTGGAAAATATTGTGGAGTCGCAGATTCGTTTGCTGAATCATTACATCTCCGACAATATGTATTCGGGCAGCAAGGATGTGAAATGGTTTTTTAAAGGGGAAGAAAAGAAGATTGCGGATAAGAAGGACTTCAACAAATTACTGTCGCAAGTGTGCAGCATGGTATATGATGCCACCCCCATATTTAAAAACGAGTTGCTGAATAAGCATAAGATATCATCCTCTATTCACACGGCAAAAAAGAACTATTTCAAAGCGTTGGTGAATAATTGGGGGGACGAGAACCTGGGTTTTGAAGAATCTAAATTTCCACCGGAGAAAACCATTTATCTCACCCTGTTGAAGGAAAACGGGATATCACCGGTACGGGATAATTCTTTTGAGGTAGTAACCATTCACAAGCAGAGTTCCTTTAACAAACTGTGGAAAGCTTCTGAAAAGTTTTTGGAAAGCGCCAAAACTGAGCAGAAAAGACTTTCGGAATTGGTGCAGGTGTTGTCGAAACGTCCTTTCAAACTCAAACAAGGGTTAATCGATTTTTGGCTGCCTACGTTTTTATTCCTGAAGCGGGAAGACTATGCGCTATTCAAAGACGGTGCTTATATCCCCGGTTTATCGGAAGAAAACCTGGAGCTGGTGTCTAAATTTCCGGCCGATTATACCATCAAGGCTTTTGATATTGGCGGTGTGAAACTGGATATATTCAACAGCTATCGCACCTTCTTAAACCAGTCTACCGAACTGAAGTTTGACAATAAATCGTTTATTGAAACCATCAAGCCTTTCATTTCGTTTTACAAGCAGTTACCGGAATATTCCAAACAAACCATGCGTTTGTCGTCCGCCGCGTTAAAAATCAGGCAGGCCATTGTAAAAAGTAAAGACCCGGAACAAACATTTTTCGAGGCTTTCCCCGAGGCGCTGGGCGTATCGCTCGATAGCTTACAGCGGGATAAAAATGGTTTACAATCGTACGCTGCGCTGTTACAAAATGCTGTACGGGAGTTGCGGGTATCGTACGATGAACTGGTGAAACGATTTGAGGAATTTATCTGCAGCGAATTTGTAGGCAAACCGGTGGCCTTTGAAGAATATAAGCAGCACCTGCAGGAGCGTTTTTCCAAGTTGAAAAAGCACCTGCTATTAGCCAATCAGAAGACGTTTGTACAGCGTGTAGACTCTGCTTTAGACGATAAAAAATCGTGGCTGAATTCACTCGCGCAGGCAGTGAGCGGTAAAACAATGGAGCTGTTTACCGATGAAGATGAAATATGGCTATACGACAAGTTCAAAACGATGATTTTGGAACTGGATAGCTTGACCAATATTTCTAAAGTGGATATTGATGAGAAGAATGAAGAAGTGATTGGCGTAAAGATAGACACCTTTTTCAGCACCATCAATCCGAAGATTGTAAGGATGCCCAAAAACAAGGCGCAGGAAGTAGAACAACTGAAAGCCATTTTGAAAAAGAAACTGGGAACGGACAAAACTGCTAATATCGCAGCTGTGTTAAACCTATTAAAAGAATTGTTGCAATGAGTAGAGTGAGGCATGTATTAGGGATTTCAGGCGGCAAAGACAGTGCAGCGCTGGCAGTGTATATCAAAAGCAAATACCCTGCGTTGGATATAGAATTCTATTCTTGCGATACGGGTAAAGAATTAGAAGAAACCTACCAGCTGATTAATAATTTAGAGGTATACCTGGGTATTAAAATAAAACTATTACAGGCTGCTGGAAACAGCTCGGAAGATCCGTTTGATCATTTTCTAAAAATGTATGGCGGCTTTTTACCCTCTTCCAACTCCCGCTGGTGCACCAAGAAACTAAAGCTAGAGCCTTTTGAAAAGTATGTAGGCACTGATCCCGTGGTTTCGTATGTAGGTATTCGCGGCGATGAAGACAGGGAAGGTTATATCTCTACCAAGAAGAATATCCAGTCGATTTTTCCTTTTAGGAAGAACATCTGGAGTGAAGATGTGATAGCCAAGGTATTGTCGAACCAAAACATAGAGCAGGTACAGTCCTTTGCCAGGGAGATAGATTTTGGCAGAAGCCAGGATAAGGTATCGCAACTACTGGTAAAAAAAGTAGAGCCTGCTTTCACCCAGGTGCAAAAGTTGGAAGCGCTACTGGAAGCAGACGTAAAAGGCTTTAATCATTTAGTGTTCGCCTTTTTGAAAACCACAGAATACCCATTGGCTACGGAAGCGCATTTTCCTTTACTGGATAATGAAGATGTGCTGGTAAGAGATGACATCTTCCGGATTTTACGGGAAAGCGGTGTAGGGGTACCAGCTTACTATAACAAAATTGATTTTGGCATCAATGGCAAAACGGGCCAATATGCCCGCAGCCGCTCCGGATGCTACTTCTGCTTTTTCCAACAAAAGATAGAATGGATTTGGCTATACGAGCAGCACCCAGAGATGTATAAAAAAGCCATGGAATATGAAAAAGATGGCTATACCTGGTGCCAAAGCGAAAGCCTGGCGGAGCTGATAGAACCCGCCCGTATGGAAAAGATTAAAATGGAATACCTCAAAAGAATGGAGCGCGCTTCCTCCAAAGTGCAATCGCCCTACCTGATTGACATTTTAGAAGAAGCCGAAGGCGTAGGTTGCGCTAGTTGTTTTATATAAATGAGAGACATATTTGAATATTATTTGAAGGCATGCAATAGGGCATCTATTGACCAAACCGATTTGATATTCGAGTTTGGTGATTATTACATTGTATTTTCTTTCGAAAAAATTAAGGATGATGACATTAATAGCGAAAAAAGTTTTTCCCCTTTAAGAAAAAATGATATTTCTGTTATTGAAGCTCTTTTAATAAAAGTTGAAAAATTTTTCTCCTTTGCAATAAAAGGAAGTGAATTTCTGGGGTCAAGAGAAGATGAGGAGGAAGGGAGATCGATTACAAATGAGATGTACATTTTAGCGAAATATATCAACTCATATAAGCAAGAGGGGGTACAGAATTTATATGTTTCCGTGGAGTATGGAGATCCCCTATGCGATGTAGATGGTGATTATATATTCACTGTTGAAATTGTTAAAGAACTGTGGTGGGATATTGAATTTGCTAAGAAAGTTATTAGTTTTTTTGATGTTATAAGCAATGTCGATGTGCCGAGTTTTTATATGCCCTTATTTAGTAGTAATGATTCATTAAAGGATAGTAAGCTAGTTCCGATTTTATCTACTAATACAAAAACAAGGCGAATTGGGTATTTTAAGATTTTATCTCTTTTTTTAGAGGAGTATAAAAAAGTGCCAGTATCATCGGTAAATAAAAAATTTGAAAATTACTGTCTCCCTTATAGGGAGGTTTTACAAGATAGCGATTTTAAAAAAGGATTAGTTAGTGAAACAAAAACGGGTATCTCCGCAAAGCCATACATAGATGTAGCAAGCGAACTAGAATTTTTGAATAGGATTAATAATGTTTTTCATACAGGAAAATCTTTTAAAGTTTACCAAGTATTACAGAAGGAGCTTTCTGCATCTGAGAAGGTATTCGAATTGACGCCTTTTGATAAAATGTTTTTTTTAGAGTGCATGTTGAAAGCTGACTATTTCTACTTTACAAACCTTCTGGAGTTGATTTTTATTGCTGAGGAGGTCGAATATTCTTATCTGATACTCAAATTTCAGAATCAATTAATAAGATGTCTAGAAGATTATAAGAGGCTGAATCTTTTTGAAAGTAGAACAGCCCTACAAGACATTGATGCTATTACGAATAGAATAAAAAAATGGGAAAACCCTGAAAAATATTTAGAACACTTAGTTATGCCTCGTCTAAATTGGATGTTGGATTTAGGGATTATTCAGGAAAATGGGAAAAATGTATTTCGAATGACTGAAATAGGCAATAGGTTGTTTAAAAATTTGGCTATTTGGAATGATATAAATAGAGGGAAAGTGATTGCCCCAAATTCTTTTATTGAAGTGTTTATGACACATATTTATGACGATTGTTATAACAATAGCTTCTTAAATAATCCAACAGACGTAAACCTGATATGGGACAAAATGTATGATTATATAAAAGATAGTTTCGGGTTGTTTAAAACGCTCGCCCCCAATAGGGTGACAGCATCACAAGCTGCTAATTATGCCAGGTATAAATTGTACTTTAATGATGGAATTAAAGTTGGATATCAGGCTGTGTTAAACAGATTGTCAGAAAAGAATCAAGATAAATTTATTTTTAAATATCAAGAACAATATCAAGACGGATATGTTCAAATAAAAAATTGATTATGGCAGATTTTCAATCGACATACAAGCTAAAAACTAACCCCTTTAGATTGACTCCCGCTAATGAGCCTAGTGAATTGGTTTGGGCGGGCTTCAAAGACGTTAAAGAAAAGTTTGCACGAAGGGTGGAAAGGAGTGTTAGGATCCCCAATTCAACGTTAGTTCTAAATTGGGGAGAATACGGGAGTGGTAAAACACATGCGGCGCGATACTTTAATAAGAAAGATGTACTACTGGCAATTGCAAATAAAGCAGGTAAGTCAATCCCTTATTCGACTATCATTTCTTTGCCTAAAGGAAAAGAACCTGTTTACAGTATTTATGTGGCAATAATTGACAAATTAAATATTGAAAAATTGAGGGAAGATTTTGGGCAGCACACCCAACAACTAATTACTCATATCGAATCCATTGGTTCAAATATTCATATTCAAAATGTACTCAAGGCGATTTTTAATACCGAAGTACCTCATTTAGAAATAAAAAAATATCTATATGGGAATGCATCTGTTGCCGAATTAAGAACTTTAAACGAATTAGGTATTCTGCGCCCGGTAAAAGATGATACGGACTATACGTCTATTTTGGCAGGGCTATTCTCATGTCTTACATTCCAAAAAGAAGTATATTCTTGTGTAATTATATGGATAGATGAATTTGAAGATATTGCTGTTTTGAATAACTCTAATATTGATAAGACTAATAATTTTATTAGAGAAATTCTGGATAATGTACCTGATAATTTGCTGCTGTTTCTTAATTTGACCCAATCCGCTTTAATATCGGCAGAAGATTTAGGCCAATATGTTTATGATAGTGTTAGATCAAGAATTAAAGAGCGTATTAGTTTTGACTTACCCAGTCCTCAAATCTTTAAAGAATACCTTAAAGAGCTATTAACACTTTTTAGAAATGATGCTGAGGAAATAGATCCTTATTTTCCATTTAATGAAACTGTAATTACTACGCTGATTCAAGAACAAGGTAATGTTTCGCTAAGACAGTTCAATGAATCTTTGTCATTGCTACTTGAACTTTCCGATATGGACGAAAAATGTCCGATAGATATGGATGTGTTTAATAATTATAAGTCTGAAATTATTTGGCATAAAGACTAATCTATGAGTCATATTTGTTGCTTGTTGGATGCTTGCGTAATAATCAATTTAATTCATGTTAGTGATGACGATTTCATTTTAAAAAAAATGAAGGGTCTTGACATACACATCAATGATATTGTGTTTAAGGAGGTTCGGGATAACGTATATCACCGTTTGGAATATAGGTCTATGTCGAAGTATGAAAACAAAGAGAGCATTGATGCTGCGAGAAAAGGTATTGACCAGAAATTGACTTTTTTTAGAGGTAAATCTGATAATAATGAAGAGGTCTTAAAGGATCCTGAAGGTGAGTTTTTTGAGAAGATTAAAGGCGCTACTGGTTATTCAAAAAGGACAAATGGAGAGTTGTGCTCAACTGGTCACGCTTTATTTGTAAGCAGATATGAGCAAAAGAAAGTGTTCTTTTATACTGATGATTATCCTGCGAAAGATTTTTTCTCACCATTTTTTGATTATCAGCAAATTGGCCAGATTAAAGATTCTGCGGACTTGATAGTATTGCTTTTTTGGATGGATGAGAGTTTTACAACCCATCAACTAGATAGCACTTTAAGCGCTCTTTATTCTCAATATGTGACTGATGTAACCCTTTTAAAAGAGAGGTTACAAAGCTATCTTAAAAACAATGTGGATGCTTCCTTTATAAGGACCAAAAAACAAATAGCTGAAAGGTTAAGGGAATTAATTGCTAAGCTTGATAAACTCGATTTTACAAAAATCACTGAGCTATGGACTTTTTTTGAAGAAAATAAAGCCAAAAGCAAGGAGGTGTATGAAATGCTTAAACAGTTTGATTCTATTTTAGAGTTGGAGTTGAAGGAGGGGGCAGATACTTTGCTCGCAAAGATTACACGTTTGAGAAATGAGATTAAGACTAATAAAATTTATAGATTTGATGATTTTTTTAGTAATTAAATGAACAATGTGAATTAACGAATTGCTTGAATTTCTATAAACTGAGTTGTGGGAATTGTTATTATGAATTAGTCAAACTAACTAATGAGATATGCTTAAAACCTGTGACTGGTCATTAGATAGGGATTATAAAACCGGAACCGAAAACGAACCGCTGCAGTTTTACCTGGAGGGTTTAGCTAACAGTTCTGAATTTCATTTGTTGCTGGGCTATTTCAGCTCGGCCGCTATTCATTTATTATCTATTGGATTTGCCACTTTCATCAGCAAGGGCGGGAAGATGAGAATGGTGATTAATCACTTCCTTTCTGAAAAAGACAAAGAGGTGGTGGAGAAAGGGCTGCATAACGATGTGGCTAATAAAGTATTTGACCTAACGGATGTGGTATCGCTGGGGCAGGTATTCGATGCATATGATAGCCATTTTTTTGAATGTGTAGCCTACCTGATAGCTGCTAAGCGAATAGAGATTAAAATTATCCGGCCTAAGAATAGCAAAGGAATAGCCCACTACAAATCGGGTGTGTTTAGTGATGGTGTCAACAGCGTGGGTTACATCGCTTCTTGCAATTTTACCATGTTTGGCTTGTCGGAAAACCTGGAAGAATTAGAAGCTTTTTTAAGTTGGGAGGATGTTAGGTCTAACACACTCATCAATAAGCAGTTAAAGGTGATTGATGACTTTTTCACAGAGAAAGACATGGATGTTGACTATCTGGCGGTGAAAGACATTGAAGTGGCCATCCGTAACCAATTTGGAAATAAGAGCCTGGATGAATTAATTGTTCAGGAAGAGGAGTTGGTGAAAAAGAAAACCGGCCTGGCTGCTAACAAAAAACTGAAACAAACGATTGGTAAGCTGCGCAGTGATATAGACAGGATAAAGAAAAGTCCGCGGTTTCCGGGTACGGAAGGCCCCCGGGACTACCAGGTACAGGCTTATGAGAATTGGTTGAACAATAGCCGCCAAGGCATCTTTGCCATGGCTACCGGTACTGGTAAAACCATTACCTCGTTGAACTGCTTGCTACAGGAATACCGGAAAAGCGAAAACCAAATTTATCATGCTCTCATTTTAGTGCCTACCATTACGTTGGTGGAGCAATGGGAAAAAGAGGTGCGCGCTTTGAACTTTCAGGAGGTGTATAAGATCTCTTCGAAGGTGGATTGGCAAACTACTGTAAGCACCTTGCTGTCTTCTGCAAAAAGAATTCCGCTTTCTTTTGTTATAATTTGCACATATTCCTCTTTTGTAAAGGAAAAGTTTCAAAGCATGGTGCCATACCTGCCTGACGATACTTTATTTATTGCAGACGAAGGACATAACCTGGCCTCACCTCTGGTGAAAGAAAAGCTGCGTGGGTTTCCTTTGGTAAAAAGGATTGGCCTATCCGCTACCCCTAAACGCATTTATGATGTAGAGGGTACGGCTGAAATGGAGCAGTTTTTTTCGGATGAGGAGCCTTATACCTTTGCTTTTTCGATGGAAAAAGCCATACGGGATGGGGTATTGTGCCAATACTACTATTACCCGCATATCATTTCATTGACAGCGGATGAGATGACGGAGTATAAAGAGATTAGTGAGCAACTGGCAAAATTGTCAGGTTTTAGCCAGGGCAACACAGACAAGCAAGGCATTATTGAGCGTTTATTATTGAAAAGGAAGCGCATTATTCATAAGGCGGAGAATAAGTTGCCAGCCACCACTCGCATTTTACGTGACCAATTTGAAGAGAAGGGGCATTTAAAATACACGTTTGTGTATGTGCCGGAAGGGGAAACGTTGGAGATTACGGAGGCGGGAGAGGAATCTGTGCAAGAGAATATCAAGCTTATTAACCAGTACACCCGGGAAATAGCCAAAATTGATGATAGCATTTTAGTGAATCAGTTTGTGAGTGGCATGCAAGACAGAGGGGAGATGCTGGCACAATTTCAAAAAGGCGATATAGACGTAATAGCCTCGATGAAGTGCTTGGATGAAGGCGTGGACATTCCCCGGGCAGAAACGGCCGTTTTTTGCAGTAGCACGGGCAATCCGAGGCAGTTTATTCAACGAAGGGGACGGATTTTAAGAAAACACCCGGATAAAACAGACGCCATCATACATGACCTGGTAGTGGTGCCGGATTATGAACAAGAGCGGGAGGGCTCAGACACCTATAAGCTGGAAAGAAGCCTGGTGCGAAAGGAGCTAGAACGGGTGATGTATTTTGCTTCACTATCGAAAAATCCCTATGATACCGAGGATGTATTTAATGATGTGTGCGCTTACTACAACTTAAATATTTACACCATACAAACTGAACTAGCCACCGTATGACCAAAGACGAATTCTATAAGAACTATTTGGAAGACCCGCTGCTGATAGAGAAAAACTACATTACCCCAGAAAAAATACAGCAGCTAAAGTTCCATCAATCTACAGGCGTAAAACTGCTGGAAATTATAAAAATAGCAGTGGACGGCTGTATTGACGGCGAGAGTGAAGCTATTATTGCCAGAAAGATGAATCAAAATCTTAATAAAGAAAGCGGATTATGATTATCAAAAAAATAGAGTTGGACAACTTTATGTGCTATGCCGGAAACGGTAATTGTATTGAATTTTCCGAAGGCATAAACGTAATTATTGGAGACAATGGCTACGGGAAGTCTAAGTTGTACGATGCTTTCTATTGGGTGATGCATGACCAGGTTTTTTCGCCTGAAAAGAAAGCGTTTGAAACCACCAAAAGTGCGAAAGCCAATTTGATATCAGATAAGGCGAAGGCCGAGATAGAAAATGGTAGACTTTCGGCAGCTGTAAAAATTACCTTTCACAATCTAGAGAAGGATAGTGTGTATATTTTGGAAAGGCGTTATTCTATTACTGTTACTGATGGAAAGATACAGGAGGATAATGATGGTGAGTTTACGATTATGGAAAAGGAGTTGTCTTACCTGAATGCGCGCATGGTAACCGATGTTGATAGGAAGCGGATGATTGTGAATAGCATATTGCCTCCGCAGATTAAAGATTATCTCTGGTTTCAGGGGGAGCAAGTAGAGTCTATTATAGATTTTAATCAAAAAGACACCTTAACAAAGGCGGTGAATGTACTCTCTAACATCTCTCGTTACGATAGCATGATTGAGATTGCTGAAGCTGCAGCCAAAGCTGCCGCTAAGGAGTATGACACTGATTTGAGAAGATTGAGTAAAGACTCTGCAAAGAGCGCTGTTTTAGAAACGCGCAGATTAGAGCTGGAAAAAAAGATATATAGACAAAAGGAAGAAGAACGGGAGGTGAGCGACAATCTGGCGAGAGCAGAAGCTCGTTGTGAAGAACTGCTGAATAAACAAGCGGATGCCAAAAAGGTAAGTGTGTTGCAAGAGCGTAAAAGAGGTGTTGTAGGACGGTTGGAATTGCTGAACAAGGAGTTGAAAAAAGAACAGGTGAACTTTCACCGTAAAATGTTTCATAGTCATTGGGTGCTGAAGGGCACTGAGGATATGCTAAAGCTGTATGCGAATAAATTTTCTGAGTATGAAAAGAAAAAGCTGCTGCAGGAAGCGGAAGAAAAAGTAAGAAAAGAAATGGAAGACGAAGTGGATGCCAAGCTGCAAACACGACTACCGATAAATGTGCCGGAGCCTAACTATGTGGAGTGGATGCTGGAAAAAGAGCGTTGTTTGGTGTGTGACCGGGAAGCAAAAAAAGAAACAGAAGCCTGGCTGAAGATTAAAGAATTGCTGGATAGGCCTAAAGAAAAGAAAAAGGCTAGCAAAGAGGTGGCGGTGGTGCCACTTGATTTTTCGGGTGATTTGAAAAGCTTGTACCAGAATGGGGTGGCTTTAGAAAGCCGGATTGAGGATATTGATAGTGACATTAATGATGCGTTACAACAGCGTAGCAATTTGCAGGGAAATGTGCGAGAGGTGAACAAAGAGATGGGAGCCATTGAGTTGGATATTCAGAGACTATTGGCAGATACAGCGCTTACGAGTGAAGGGGCAGAGAATATCTTAAATGAGTACTCCATACAGAACAAAAAGGCAAAAGACTTTAAAGATGATTGGAGCCGGATAACCCACGATATTGCAGAATCGGAGCGGTTGCTGAAAGAAGTGAATGACGAACGCAGGGATTTGGTTACGGGAGCTTTACCTGCCTGGTTGGTGGAGAAAAAAGAGGTGACCAGCGATTTTGAAATAATAGCGAAAACTACCAGGGACAGGGTGTTTAATAATTTGATTACACAGCTGGAGCAGGAAGCGAATAAGCACTACCAGGACATGACTCTGGGTAATAAATCGGCCAGGGGTATCATTAAGTTAAGAAAGCAGACGAACGGAAATTATATGCCTGAAATTATTGACAGTAATGGTAATCCACTCCTCGGGTTAAATACCAGCAATATTATTCTGGTGAAACTTTCTGCTATTATGGCCATTATTTCTGCAAAAGGGAATTCTGGAGATTTATATACGCTAATCACCGATGCCCCTACCTCGGTATTTGGGGAAGACTATACTATAGGGTTTTGTAAAACCATTAGTAAGGTGTACCAACAAAGCATTATTATGAGCAAGGAGTTTTACAAGAACCAGGAGCTTAAAAATGAATTACTAAAAAATCCTGATATTAAGATAGGCAGGGTATACACCATTACGCCATCTATTGTGGAGGGAGAAAGAGCGGATCGCAGCAACCTATCTACTAAAATTGAAGCACTCAATTAATATGGATTTATTAAAGCGTATTAAAGACAGGGCTCCCGAGTATGATGCCATTCATGAGAGCTTAATTACAAAATTCACGTTGGTGCAAGGGGGACGTGCAGGGACTTCTACGGATGAGAGTGCCTGGGAGCAAGGCAAGTATTTCTCCACCAAGTATGAAATATATATGTATGCGGCGTTACTTGGTTTAAAGAATGATTACCGGGTACCGTTCAGCAAAGATGCTAAGAAGGAGAAATTCATGGAAATTAGATCGTGGCAGCCGCCTAAACTAGTTGATTATGTAATGATGTGCTTACTGGCTAAGTCGGATATAGATTTTAATGAATTGGAGAAGATGGAAGAAGCAGAGGTGGAGAAACAAATATTGGCCTATAGAAAGCTGTTGGAAGAATATGCTAACGGCGGATTTGATAAAATTAGAGCCAAAATGGAAGCAGAGCCTGGCTTCTTTGATAGTAATGATAACTGTTTTATTGATTTGCTCGATTTGAAATAACCCAAGTTGCATACTTTTTGCCGCATACAAAATACAGTTGTATGCGGCATTTTTATTAAGTCTCTTAAAAAATAGGAGAGAAAGTTATGTTATGAGTTTTAAAGCCTTCTTTTTAAAAACCGATATGGAAGAACTATATCTGATAATGTAATGTCAACCTTATTTGCTGGATTATATTTTTAATCTAAAGATGATTTAATCTATGGAAATAGATGGTATAAAAGCTGTTGCAGAAAGTTCTGACAAATTGTTGACATGGAGCCTGGCTGTTATTGGTGGTACTATCGGAACAATTCTTGGAACAAATTACAAACACCCTAACGGAATAGGCAAATGGATGTACCTGTTATTTTTACCGGGATGGATATGCTTAGGTGTAAGTTTTTACAATGGTACACAGGTTGAAGATATTCTTAACGCAAGCATGGCGTATACAAATAGTATCGATTCCACTGGAGAACGGCTTATGGCAATTGTTGACGTCTATGAACATCAAAGGTTATTCTTCTATTATTCCCTGCTTTTCTTTGGAATTTGGCTCGCCTTTTATGTTGTCTGGTGGATTATAAGTAGTGATACAAAAACTAAAACAAATGACACCCTTTAAATCTATTATTTACTGCCTGGCTATTGTGATAGCTACATTGCCCACCCGGTTATTTAGTCAATCCAATTGTAAGTGTCTTACGATAAAAAAGGAATGCATTAAATATTGCTTAGGTTTAGCGAATGCTTCTTCTTATGCACAGAACATTCTAAAACTTGATGTAAAAACAGCCAATGAAATTAGCAAGGTACCTAATCGGGATAAGTTAAAGAGTGTTGCTGATTATCAGAGTCAGATAAGTCGAGATGCATATAAGAAATTGGATAGTTTGTATAAATCTATTCCAGGTAGTGGAACAACTGTTGAAAACAATGGTCAGGTACATAATCAAGCTATCGGCGACAATAATACTATTATACAAGGGGATTATATTGTAACAACACCAATCGCTTCTTCTAAGCCTGAAGTAAGGAATGAAAATAAACCGGAAAACACTAAATCGCTAAATAGATTGCCGTTAACCGATTATTTCGAGGGAATAAAAACTACGGTAACTAGCTGTGTATTAAGGAATAATAAATTGACCTGCCATTTAACCTTTGAATATGTTGGGCAGTATGACAAAATTAATATTGAGGTGAAAAAGGGGGATACAAAAGTAAGTGTTGATGGAGGAAACATATTCACTAATACAGGCTGGACAATTGCTAATAAATCTATTCAGGGTTTTTGGATGAATTACCAGCTTCTGCGAATGGTTCCCGTGGAGGCAAGTATTGAATTTAATAATGTAGGCATACCTGTAACCACTATCAATTTTTTGCCAATCGTAAAAGATGCTGGATTTAGCAATATTCCTGTATCAATGCAGTAAGATGCGCCTCATGTAGTATGGGGCGCATTTTATGTGAAGGAAATAATAGATCTCACAAACTATTTTGTATAAAATAGCCTCTGATGGGGCAGCTTACCGATCCGTTTACGGTATTAAAACGGGTAAGAACGGCGCCGGCTGGAATATTGGTGTTAACCCTTTTTTTACGGAAAGAAGGGGCAGGTGGGGGTGCAAAAGGAACATGTCTGTGATCGATGATCTGTTGCAGCATTGATTTATATATTAAATATTTTAGTTTTTTTAATAAAAAATGAACACACCACTCCTGTTGTTTGCTCTGTAATAAGCGTTTGTGTGTAGAATAATTATATTCTAGTAATTCATAAATGTTTCATTGTTTCCTTATATTGTATTCCATATTGTTATTTAAATACAATTAATTAAGTATGGAAAGGTCTATAAAGATTATCCTTTTTATTATAATTGGCATAGTCGTGATCAATTTTATTGCCACTATTGTGGGAAATAGTGGTATCAAAGAAATACGCCAGGATTTGCTAAAAGCCCGGCGTTCAGCCGATTCGGCGCTAACGGAGCTGCAGTATTCAAAAAATAGATTGGACTCTATCAAATCGGATTTAGTGATTTTCCGGTCTTATGTGGGGCGTACACAAAAGACAGTGGAATTGGCCGATTTAGAAAAAAGGCTTGCCGAAGAGCGGGATCAGGCGAAGTTGGCGGAGATAAGGCAACGAATTCATGAATTAAGAGCAGGCCTGGATACTACCCAATTACCCGATATTGAAACAGTCTATAAAACCGATCACTAACACATGCTTACATTCACATTACGCCTGCTAGCATTGATGGCAGCCGCATGGGGGCTTATGGGAGATGCGGCTTTTGCACAAACGCCTACTGTAATAAAAGATTCTATCTCGCTGCAAGCCCGGTTGTTTACGCGAGGAGACACCGTGGTGGTGGGAATGGATTCTGCTTACATCGCCAATAAGAAAACGTATAAACTGCTATTAGATACCTACAAACGCATGCAGAACCAGCAGCCCGCTTATATACAGGCTTTTAAGGAATATGAAAATTTAACCGCTTTGCAGGATAGTATGCTGAAGGCAAAAGAGGGATATTATAAGCAGCTGAAGGCTGCTTTCGACTCCTTGAATATCCATACCAACAGTTTTATCAACAGAACGGATGTAAACGTTAACAAGATTGACCAGTCGCTGGATAAGGCAACGGAAAACTTGAATAACATTAAACTGGCCATTGACAGTTCGCTTGTGAAGTTAAAAGACCAAAATAAACACAAGGTTAAACTAGCGGTAGGCGGGTTTGTAATTGGCGTGGGAGTGACCGCATTAATATTCTTGATTGCCAAATAGGTAACACCGATAAGTATACATTAACCATCAAATCTATTCTTATGCTGAAAAAGCATTTTTTTCTATTATCGTTTATTTCGTTGACTATTTATGCCGGTGCCCAGGGGCAGAAGAAGCCCGTAAAAGGTGCAAAGCCGTTGGCTAAGGATACTAGTGCGAAGGCTTTTCTGTATTATGCCTTAGTAGATGTTAAGAAAATGTCTAGCGATACTTTGTTTTTAGAGGATGATATCTATTTGTATATAGACAAAGAGGATGGCGCTTTATACTTTAAGAAGTATGAACAACCTGCTTTTCCGGTGCCTAAGAGCAGTTACGACGACCTTTCTTCTTTTGTGTTTAAAAACTTTCTGGCCAGTGATAAATACAAAGTGCTGGAGAGAATGGCCCAGATGAATGGCCTATTGAAAAATGCTAAAATAGGGGTGGATATAGCTAACCACCAGTCGCCCAAGCCTATTGACTGGAAAAAGGTAAAGGCAGATACCGCTAATGCGGGGGTTTCGTATGTGTTTATACGTTCTATTCGTGGCTACGATAATTCGTATGACCCTAAGTTTAGTGCACATTATAAAGAGGCGATTGCTAATGGTTTTCCGGTGGGGCTGTATCATAATTTTGTACTGAATAAAACCAACCGTGCAGATTTTAAGCAGCATGCCTTAGAGCAGGCGAAGAAGTTTGTGGAATCTTTTCAAGGAAAACAGATTGCATTCAAACCCATACTGGATATAGAAGTGCATGCGAAGTTTGCCGTGGTAGAAAGCCAGTTTACAACAGCGGAAATTATAGAGGCTACTAAAACCTTTATCGATTACGTGGAAAAGGAGTTAAAAACAGATGTTATCATCTATACGTTTGAAAGTTTTTACACCAAATACCTTAAGAAAGACTTTGATAATAAGTATATCTGGATAGCCCGTTATCCGCATAGCCAAGATTTTGATACACAGCGTACTTATCCCGGGGCTAAGAATCCATTTTTAGGTATCTCGTACGATTTTAGTAAGAAGCAGTTTAATTATACGCTGAAAAGCAATACAATAGGCTGGCAGTTTTCGGAAGATGGTATCGTGGACGGTATTTACAATCATGTGGATATGAATATCATTCTGAATAAAGACTACGATAAATGGTTATGGAAGCAAGGCAACTAATGATGGTGCTTTTTTGCTGGTTGGGCTGGCTGCAAACAGGACAGTGCCAACAGCAAAACCATGCGCTGGTGATTGGATTAGATCATTATCAGTTAGAAGATGTGTGGGAGTCGAGGCCTGAATTGCGGGAGAATATAGATTCTGTACTGCTTTTTTTCAGAACAGATCGTATTCGCAAATTTCAGGTGGATTCGTTGCGTAATGAAAATGCAACACTGGACAAGATTGTTGCCAAGTTTCAGAACCTGAAGGTGAAACAGGGAGACCGGGTAATGATTTACTTAACCGGCCATGGTAGCCAGGTGCCCGATTTGGATGATGATGAAAAAGATGGCACCGATGAGGTGTTTGTTTGTTACGACTCCCCATCGCCAGATGATGTGGCAGGGTTGCGGAAAAAATCACTGGTAGATGATAAGCTGCATGAATTACTGGTGAATTTGAGAACTAAATTAGGTAGCCAGGGGCAGGTGTTTTTGCTAGTAGAATCCTGCCATTCGGGTTCGATTGAAAAGAATGGTGTGAAGAAAAGCTTTAATGCCTATAGCAGGGATTGGCAAACGGCATTTATGAGTGAGCATAGCGAGAATGGTGGTACAGAAAAGTTGGCGCCGCTGATTACTTTTTCTTCTTCCCGGGCATACAATCCTACAGGTGTTGTGTATAGATACACTTTGTGTTTTTTAGCGGAATTCCAAAACTTTATAACGGGTAGTTATTATGACCTGTTTCGTAGTTTTTACCTGGCACAGCGGCAGAAGCAATTTAATAAGGCCGACATTCAGCTCACCGTGAATATGAGCGCGGATGATCCCTATTATCTGCGACTGGGTGTATTGGAAGATACTGTTTATGAAGAGAAGAAGATGGCACGGATTATCAATACAGATTATACTAATCCGGCCCGGCCACAATATGAAATTGACCTGGGCCTTTACCAAGGCCTTACAACAGGTTCTGCAGTGAAACTCACTGCAACAAATGGCCATGTATATCCCGCCCAGGTTTCTTTTGTAAAAAGTGGCTCGTCTATGATTAGTCTTACCGATGGCACTAAAGCGCCATCTATAGAAGAGGCGTGGGGACTGTCTGTGGAGGTGACCCAGTATAATTTTGAGGATACTTTACATCTGGCTATAGATGCTTCGGTACCAGCGGATAAAAGAAAGGACATCGTGACAGGTTTACAAGACCTGGAATTTGTATTGTTGGCACAAGACAGTATAAAAGGGTATAGCCTGGCATATATTGACAAGCGAGGCTATTTTATTAAAAGAAACAAAGATAATAAGGCCCTTTTTGTGGTAAAAGATAGGGATGTTAGCTCCATTAGGGCCACTGTGCTGAAGTTGCAGATAAACCGGTTTATTATTCAATTAAACACTACCCAGGATACTACGGTGACCCTGGTATTGCAACAAAACGGTCAACCCCTGAAACTGGCTCAACTGAGCAGGCTTTCCCCAGGCCAGAAACTACAGCTGTATGTGCAACCCGGCAAGCTTGCCAAAAGCCAATTTTATTGCATTCTTCAGCTAGAAGATGAAATAATACGCCAGTTAGTGCCTGTGAATGTGAGGATAAACGAAAGTGATTGTAAACTGGCGAAAGGGCAATCGCAGCCAGTTTTTATCGGTGACATTATTGTGGGAAAGCGCAATGGAAGCTTTTTACTGATTACCAGTGAAAGCCCTATTGATTTACGGGAAGTAATGTTAGAGCCGCTATCTGTTAAAACAAAAGGGATAGGAGAGTTTAACGCGCTGGAAAAATTGGTGAATCAGCTATTTCTTAACAAGGGAAACCACCCACCCTTATATAATTCCAATAACATTTTTACCCAGCAACTGAGCTACCGCATTCAATCGCTATCCCTCAATTAATTGGCCACAGTAGAAACCTATTGCCATGTTAAAAGGAATTGCCGTTATAGCCTGCTTTATGCTACTGACCTTGCCTGGCAGCAGCCAACACACATCCTATTTTGTGGGAGGAATATCCCCCTCTCAAAATGCTAATATATGGGACATTAGTGAGGATGAAAGATATGCCTTAATGACTATGCCTGGATTTGACGGAATAATAGTTTGTGATTTGTACGATATGTCTTACAAGGCGATTAGTTTTAGGGATTCCAAAGCGGCACAAGGCCAGGTGAGGGATGTGCGTTTTTATTCGGACAATAATAAAGTGTTGCTTTGTATAGAGAATAATTATGGTCAAAGCTGGTTTGAGCTAGAGCTGCGTTATGAGGAGAACAAAATTATTACCCAGCCACTGCTTCTTCCTTCGGCTAAGCTTTATTACCGGTTGAAAGTGTTTAAAGATGTATTAATTTTTGATGTGCATGAGAGAGAGGATGCTGTAAGGGTAATAGGATTGTGGGTGATAGATAAGCAAAATTTTCAACCCGTAAAAGCTATTAGCCGGGCGGTAAAACGAATCATAAGCCATAGTGAAAGGGTTGACTACCTGGTGGATGAAACTGATAATGTGGTATATGTTCTCGGACAAAATAGGGGAAGTGATCAGGCCATCACTACTGTTGCTGGTATACAAAAACGCGGTAAGAAATGGTCGGTTACGACAAAAAATGAAATGCGTTTTTTTCATTCCGCTACGTTTAACAATTGGCTGCAATATACCTATCCCGGTGAGCCTGAATATTACCTAACCAACGACAGGAAAAAGATTTTGGCCATTAGTTACGCTAGCTTGATAAGCCGGTCTACATCGCAAGCAATTGATACAGTTGGGGCATTGGCTTCACTGGATTTGGTCAGTAATAAGGCAGCAATCAATTATTATAGTAACGGTAAAGCTCATGAAAAGGTAGAAGAGCAGGTAAGTGATTTGGGAGGAATACAGCTCAATGTGATTAGGCAGGGGTATTCTCCTGGCAATGGCTATTATTATCGAAGAAGTTTAGAAAATTACTTATTGAAAGATACTTTTAATACGGTTGTTGCTAATAGGAAGGAAGTGATCAGCAAGCCGAAGGCTAGCTTTTCTGATTCTCACGCACGACTTGTAGATTATGTAAATAATGGCAATACTATATTATTTAAAACGAGGGATAATAAGGATGTAGACAGTATGTTTTTACTGGATTGTCGAACGGGTACAGAGTTTTATCTTGATTTTGCCAAATACACGCCTAATAATAGTTATTTCTCTGGAAGCGATTTTAGTAAATACGATTCTTATAAGGCTATAAAAGGATCTGCTTTTGATATCATTCCCCAAAAGAAAGAAATGTTTACGAGCCGGTTGCGTGCTAATTTATGTGATCAAAAAATACAGTGGGGATATGATACCAGTTTGGTAGTAAGTAGCGACGACTTAGCTATAGATAGTATGCGAGTAGATTGCCGGAGCAATAACTTGATCTTCTCGGCACGAAAGAAGTTTTATACCATTAGTTTAGACTCTCTTTTTTACCAGATGGGAGATCAAATGGTAAAGCAGGCAGGTAGGTTTTCTATTTACCCTAGGGAGCAGCTTGAAATACGGGCTTTTCAATTTCCATTGGTGCACTTCGTTTATTATTCTAAGAAGAGCCGTTGTGCATTTCTCACATGGGATGTTTCCAGGAATATGATAACAGCGTTGTACGCCTTTAAAAACAGTGGGTATCCTATTACTTTAAATAAGAATCGCCAGGATAGTGTTGCTTTTTATTATGACATTGCCCAGGAGTTTAAGGTAATACCAACATGGAATGATACTATTATTACCAATGTTGTGGAGTTATATAAATACACGTTAGATAATGGGAAGTTAACACTACTGGACACCTTACATTTTAAGGACCAGCTATCGGAAGGCTTGTGTTATAGGGGAGGTGCTGAATATTACGCAGATGCTGGTCTTGCTGTTGCATGGATACCTGAATTGAACAAGAGAAACGTGATAGTATATGATATGCAGCTACAAAAGAGGGGAGGAATAATTGAGTCTGATGGAGATTTGAGTTATCATCGCAAAGAGCCTATAAAGGCCGTGTATTCCTTTATTGATTACTGGCGGAAAAATCGGCAGCATTCAACGGTTTCTACTATTAATCCAGCTCTATTATCAAGGATTTTCAAAAATGAATATGGTAATACAGCATTTCAAGTAAACTTTGGGGAGGGGACAATTAATGTAGTAACGAAAACGGATATTTTCAACCTCGGGTTTTCGCCAGATACAGTTTTGATGGTAAACGAGCTTTCACATTCTGGCGCTAATGAGATTGATTTAGGCAAAAATAGATTAGTGACAGCGGGTAGTTTAGACCAGACATTTTATGTTTATAAGATCAATCCGGCCAGCTTATTGTTCACTGTGAAGTTTGAAGAAGAGAAAATACGCTTCGAGACAACTCAGGATGAGTATGCCGAGTTTTACACCCGGCAGAACCAGGAAAAATCGGCGGCAGATTATTATTTAAATAGGCCTGATGTCATCTATGCTATGCTCAATAACAATGAAAATACAACCAATGATTTATATGCCAGGATGGTGGCATTAAGGCGCTCGAAAGCGGAAAAACAAAATATTTCGATGGGGCAGGGAGAGGATAAGGTAAGGACTACTGTACGTATTTTAACAGATAAAAAATTACAGAAAGTGTATAGAAACCAGCATTCTTTATCAATGTCCTTTACGCTGAAAGATACTACGTGGCCTGTAAAAGGCTATGGAATTTGGGTGAATGGCGTATCCATAACTGGTAGTGCTTTTCTCCCTTTTACAGGCGGTAAACCTTCTTTTCCGGTAAAAACACCAGAGATTCCGTTGTCGGTAGGATTCAATAATATTGAGATAGCCGCTTGTAACGGGGCAAACCAGTGGAGTGCTAAAACAAAGTATACCTGTTATTATATACCTGAAGAAAAGCCTGCATCAAAGCTTTATTTTATTGGCGTTGCGATGAGCCAGTATAAGGATACCAGCAAGTACCTGTATGCCAGTGATAAAGATATCCGCAATATAGCCACTAAGCTGAGTTCGGGGGCTACAGAAGTGGTGCAGGTAGATACGCTTATCAACACGAGAACGGGCTTGAAAAGCGCATTTCGCCAATTGAAGGAAAAGTTACTTACTACCGGGATAAACGATAAAGTGATACTGATGATGAGTGGTCACGGGTTGTTGGCGGATAATAAACTCACGTGGAATTTTGCCAGCTACGAAACTGATTTTGCGCAACCTGATACCAGCACTTCTATTACTTATGATGATATTAACTGGCTGTTTGATGCTATACCGGCGCGTAATCGCTTGATTATGATTGATGCCTGCCATGCGGGGCAGTCTTATTTTGAATATGCCACGGACAGTAGTTTTGAAAGCAGGCTGTTTCAACCGGGTGATGCCTTATCCAAAGGCGGTGGAAATAATGAGAATGATAGTTTGGGCATAGATCTGCTGGATGGGTTCTCTGAGTTTATTCCGGCAGAGAACTTTCTTCCCATAGACTATGAGGCTTTTAAATGGATGACGGAGGCTTTGCCAGATTACATTGAAAATGGATCCACCATCATCACGGCGTCGCGCGGAGAACAGACTGCGAAAGAGGATAAAAATCAAGGTGTGTTTACAGGCGCACTACTTTCGGTATTGAACAGCCACCCGAGGGGCACTGTAACGGTGAATGCCCTTATCTCTGCCGTGAACAGGCTGTTTATAGAAAGTGAAGGCCAGAAGCCATCGGTAAAAGCATTTAATCCTACAACAGATTGGCTGGTGTGGTAAAACTACCAGATGACCCAATTGGCGGAAGGATGGAAAGCTTTCACTGATGGCTTTTGGTCCTCTATGTATAAAGCGGGTTCTGGCGGTGTTTGTACCTCCTTTTTGTGTGCGCCTTTTTGTAAGATAAGCCGATAACAGGAACGTTGTACCTCACTTTTATCTGTTCCATGATCGCCCCGGTTTCCTGCTGAATCCAGGGCTTGCTTTTTAATTACTTGAGTGGGATGGGAATATTCTTTTTACATTTGCTGGCACTAACTGCTATCTGTTGTATGAAAATAAAACAACCAGCTGCTACCCAATCGCATACACCATCTCCACAAGGAGTGTATGCAGCTGATCCTACTCAGCTTTTACTTCACCATAAGCCGGTTAGTAATCCTTTACAATTATTGAAAAACAGGCAGTATCCGGCGAACGGCACAAACGTGCCTGTGCAACGGATGTTGATTGAGTCGCCTCCATTACCGGAGTATGATGAAGATGATGCACTTACGATAGATACTACCGGTATGCAAACACAGCATATTCCGGATGAGCCTTATCATACTGTTGATTACATGCTTAAAAAATTGTCTGCTGCGTGGACCGCCAACTATGGAGCTAATTTATTTGCACAGGATGAGATTACCAGGCTGAAAGCGCATCTGAGACGGACCAATGCTATAAGGGGGTATGGCGAGGTTCAGGAGGAGCAAAGAATTGCTATTATAGATCTTTATAATAATCTTACCCGGTTACCCAACAACCAGCGAGCACCTTCTTTTCAGGGAATGATTGTGCGCAAATTTGCTGGCCTGATAACAGAGTTGCAAAACAGGGATGCCTTGTATTCTGCCCAGATCAGGAACCTGTTAAGGGATTTGACGGATGTAGATAGAGAGAAAACGGAAAACGACGCGAATAATCCTGCGGCTAAAAGCAATTTCTACAACAGGTTAAGGTATGAAAGAGTGGCCCCGCATAATGTACCGGAACAGAACCGGTATGTTTCAGAAGCGGGCAAAGCGCATGCTGGTTATACGGTGGGTGCGTCTAAAGAAGTGTGGGTGTCGGTACATGGCGCTACAGCGGGGCAGGATGTGATGAGCTGGCCATCCAGTGCTGACTTAAACTATAAATACAACCTGGTGCATGCGAAACAACGCAAGCTGGTGGCGGGCCACTTGTTGCCGGCGTGGCTGGGTGGCTTGCGGGTAGATGAAAACCTGACACCTATTCCCAATGAAGCCAATGGGTGGTTAGCAGCCAACCCCGAGCTGGTAGCCAAACAGATGGTGTTTTCGGATGGTGACTGTGTTAAATATGAAGTGCAGTTTACTTTTGCCCGCGCGGTGCCGCATGGCATAGGGGATGATGTGGCAGGGCTGGTGCCTTCCGGTATTGTGATTACCCTTACACGCCTGGCCTGGAATAATACAGGAGATGCCACCGACTGGGCTAATTACGTGCCTGCCGGAGCATCTGTGCCTTATCACGTGCCGGCAGACAGATTGCTGCTGGATCATGACAGGATGCTGACGAAGGCAGATTATATAAAATAGAAGAACAGGTATAACTTTAAAACCTACGAATTATTTCCGGAAAAGTTATGAACAGCTTTTGGCGTTCGCCGCTTTTTTGGTTGTATAAGGTGTTGTAAATTTGTATTCTTATGACACCACGCTAATCTATACGTATAGACGCTTTCCCGGTTATAATATTTACTACATAAAATCAAAAAAAACAATGAAGCTTTTTTATCCTAAAGCAGGGGTATGGGCATGCCTTCCCGTGTGTGCACTGCTGGTACTCACTGCCAGCTGCAAAAAAAACAGTAACCCCGAAACAGCTGTGGTTGCTCCGCAGCAATTCCTGAAGACAGACACGCTGCGACAGTTTTTATCGGTAACACTGGGAGTGGCTAAAGACCGTATCCTGTATAATCCTGATCAAAAAGAATTCTCCGTTACCAACACGAGCATTCATTTTAATGCACAAAGTATTGAAGCGCGTTATGATAACGCGAATGAATACAAGATGAAGTATGAGCATAAATAAGATGCTGATACTTGTTTGTATGCGCCTGTGATAAACATTCAACAACAATGAAACCTTACAAAACGAAAATGAAAAACACAACAAAAATGGCCTTGCTGGCCGCTTTTACTATGCTAACCTGCTTTGCGAAAGCGGTGCCTATGGTAATTAATGTAGGTATGGGACAGAATCATACCCTGTATTCTGCTATTAATAATACTTATGGCATTTACGTGCCGCCTGGAAAAGATCTTACCCTTGCGCCGCATTTATATGTTACCCGTGGATTGAAAGCAGATGGTACTTATGAAGCGGTGAATATGGAAATTCACCTGGTTGCTTCAACTGCTGTGGATGCAATTGAGACGGACTTGATGCCCGCCCGGTATTTGACAACAGATGCTTTTGAAGGGACGGACATTGCATATCCTACTTATTTAGCTTCCATTTTTGGTGGCGTGGGTAGTGGCTCCTTAACACCGCCGCCCTATCTTATCCGTGTGAAATATTATTATACAGATCCGGCTACCGGCGTAAGGAATGGTCCATTTTATTCATCCGTTACTTATTCTAGCAATAATTATGTAAATGCATTACAGATGACGAGTGAGGAAGGTAAACTTACACGTTATACAGGTAACGGCAAGATATATATAAGGATGGATGGCGTAATGAGACATATACAAACCCAGGCAACCATGAATGGTGTGTGGAAGGCGGGCGTTTCGTACACAGATATCATTACCGATTGGGATAGAGCCATTATTGGCGCACCTTTTACCCCCAGCACATGGATTATTCGCTTTATGCCCTCACAGAGATGTTATTTAAAGGAGGGCAATGTGATCCGGCATATTGCTGACCCCGCTACGGCTGATTTTTATCAGCTGAAGCTGGCCGGCGCGCAGGAGGTAACTACACTGGCCGGTTTGACGGAAGAACCGGAGTTACAAACCTGGCCGTGGTTGTAAGAGATACTATTACCATCATAATTACCGGCAGATCTACGGGCTGAAAAGTTGATGGTTGCTGGTGATGAATGTTAAACATGCGCCCCATGGATAATGGGGCGCATGTTTGTTTGTAGTGCGCCCGGATAAATAGAATTAATTATCGTTTATTGTTATGAACGGGCGGATTTGTTGCTTCTTTCAGCGTGCTTTTTAAAAGCTTTTATCATGATCAGGAAAACCCTGGTTGTTTTTGTTGGTAATGAACGATGCTATTGAAAACGCAAGTGTGAATTTTTTCAAAAATAAAATATGGCAGAATTATACGTAAGTAAAAAGACCGTAGGGAAATTGTTTAGCGAAATGCAAAACAGGAAATTTGTTATTCCGGATTATCAACGACCGTATAAATGGAATATTGAAAAATGCGAAACATTATGGAGCGATATTGAAAATTTTGCCCAAACAGACGCTACATCGGGTGCTGACTACTTTTTAGGAACAATAGTTTCTTATACAAACGACGATAAAAACCAGGAAATAATTGATGGGCAACAACGTATTACTTCTTTTATGTTGTTATTACGTGCGTTTTACAGGAAACTGGAAGATATGACAGAAGATGCCCGGGTTATGGGCTTAAAGAACCAACTTGCGCCTTGTATCTGGGATGTAGATAAAGTATCACAGGTAGTTACTGATAAAACAAAAATCCACATTGTATCAGAAGTGGCGACAGAAGAGGATAATGAAACATTTCACCGGATTTTGGAAACAGGAGATGTGAGTGAAACGTTAGAAGACAACTACTCAAAAAATTACCGTTTTTTTAAAAAAAGATGTGATGAATACGCAATGGTGAATCCTATGCAATGGCAGGAGCTTTGTGTGACCATCCTTTCTCAATGTATTATTCTTCCCATTGAATGTGATGCGCAGGATACGGCTTTGACCATTTTTTCAACACTGAACGATAGGGGGATGCCTTTGGCTGACTCCGATATTTTTAAGGCACAAATTTATCGTAACTGCCCAACACAGGACAAGAGAAAAGAGTTTACAGAAACATGGAAAGAACTTACGCAAATATGCAAGCGGGGGCATCTTTCCATTGATGACATTTTTCGTTATTATTCTCATGCTTTAAGGGCAAGAGTTGGTGACAAATCAAAAGAGGTAGGGCTACGTAAGTTTTATGCAGAAAATAAATACGAACGTTTAAAGAATGCAGACTTAATGAGTGAAATTATGACTTTAGCGTTTTTCTGGCGTTTTGTAAACGCGGAAATTGAACCCGAAAACGAATATCAATATTCGATTTCAACCAAAGCCAGAATTCATTTGCATTGTTTAAGTTGTTATCCCAACGAATTTTGGAAATATGCCACAAGTGTGTTTTTTCTGAAGCATAAGGATAGTGAAACTTTTGAACAAGACTTTGAACAAATGCTGCAAAAGTTAATAGCATTTTTGTTTGCTAAGTTTATTGAGCAACCTTCTGTAAACGCTATTAAAGATGATATTTACAATGCCTGCATTTCGCTAAACGTAAGCAAAGAGCATCCATACAAATTCAATTTAAATGAAGAATTGTTGAGTCAGCAAATTGACGGGCATTCTTCTTCAAGGATTTCAAGAGCTTTACTTTTGTTATATGCTTACCTGAACCCCAACCAAACGCAATTAATTCCAGGTACGTTTGATATTGAACATATTTTTCCGAAGAAATGGCAGGAAGCCAACTACAATGGTTGGTCTAACAGTGATGCGGCATTATACTTAGATAGATTTGGTAATAAAACTGTGTTTGAGAAAAAGCTAAATATACAAGCAGGTAATGGCTATTTTGGAGTGAAAAAACAGAAATATAAAGTTTCAGGTATTGCGACAGTTTTGGAACTATCGAATTATTCAAAAAGCGATTGGGTTAAAATGGACATTGAAGAACGGGAAAAAAATTTTAAAATAGCATTATTAAATTATTTTAAAACAAACCTGGCAGTCAACAACTGACGAATGGGAAATGAATAAATTGATGAGACGGGTCTGTTATACATTCAACAATATCTCCTTCTTGATTAAACGATGCTCTAACTGATATGAAAATGATAAAGCCGTTGCTACTGGTGTTTTGTTGTTTGGTTGTGTGTGCAGCAAAGGCACAATTATTACAGCAAGGAGCCTGGATAACCAACACCGAAGACACTGCTGCCCGTGGAACACCTTATTTCAGAAAAGTATTCTCTGCCGGGAAACCTGTGGCTAAAGCTACGCTGGAGGTTTGCGGTGTGGGTTATCATATGACTTATGTAAACGGTAAACCGGTAACCAGCGCCGTGCTGGAACAGGGCTATACCCGTTACGACAAGCGTTTGTTATATACGACCTATGACATCACTGCCTTATTACAAAAGGGAGAAAACTGCCTGGCTGCAGAGCTGGGAAACGGATGGTATAACGCACAAAGTTATACCATCTGGTTTTTTCACATGATAGGCTGGCGTAAAACGCCACGTTTGCTGGCGGCATTGCAGCTGGAATATGCGGACGGCAGCAAAGAAACAATTGTTACAGACAACAGCTGGAAATGCACGGTTGGTCCCGGACGTTTTAACAGCATGCATGCCGGTGAGATATATGATGCCCGCAAAGAAATTCCGGGTTGGAATGCCCCGGGATTGAATGATGCCAGCTGGCAGAAAGTGATGGTGACAAGTGCCCCGGGTGGCATGCTGGAAAAGCAGGATATGCCATCAGCGGTGATTATTAATCGTATTACACCGGTTTCCGTTACAGCTTTGGGCAGTAAGCGCTGGCTATATGATATGGGCCAGAACTTTGCGGGTGTGGTTACGTTGCAGGTACAGGGCAAGGCGGGGGATACCATTACGTTACATTACGGCGAGGTATTGAATGCAGATGGCAGTATTAATCTTGCGCACAATGCCGGGCAAATGATGGTGCCGCCTGGTGATTTAACGTTTCAAACAGATAAGTATATAGTAAAAGGGGATGGCGTGGAAACCTATACTCCGCGGTTTACGTATCATGGGTTTCAATACGTACAGGTAGAAACAGACGGGGCTGCCACCTTTGATAAAAAGGCCCTCACAGGGTTGTTTTACAGTACCGATTTTACACCTACAGGTAGCTTCAGCAGTTCGGATACGATGCTGAATAAGTTATATAAGGCGGCTATACAAAGCTATCGCAGCAATTTCATCAGTATACCTACAGATTGCCCGCAAAGGGAGAAAATGGGCTGGACAGCAGACGCGCATATTGCTGCGGAGCTGGGCCTGTGGAACTTTGACGCAGCCAGCGGTTACCGCAAATGGTTGCGCGACCTGCGCGATGTGCAGCTGGCAGATGGTAACCTGCCGGGGGTAGCGCCTACTTTAGGCAGAGGCTATCACTGGACTGACAGAAATGACGATGGCTTTGGGCCCGCCTGGGGAAGTGCCTTGCCGCTGGTAACCTGGTATTTGTATATGTATGGTGGTGATACGGCAGTAGTGCGTGAAAATTACGCTGCCATTAAATTATTTACGGAGCGGATGCGACGGAGAGCGAATGGGTTTATCTATAACACTGGTTTTGGTGATTGGGTAAGCTTGCAGCAAACACCTGTGCCATTTATTTCTACGGCCTATTTTTATTCCGACACCAGGCTGCTTTCGAAAATGGCTGCTATAGTAGGGGAAAAAGACGATGCGCGACAGTATGCCCTGCTGGCAGATAGTATTGGTAAAGCCTTTAATGATACCTTTTTACACGATAAAAACGGGTTGTATGGCGATACCGCTTTAACTGCCCTAAGTGGTGCTTTGTTTCACGGATTATGTCCGCCAGCCTTGCAAAAAAAGGTGGCGGAGCGCCTGGCCGCAGGTGTACAAAAACGGAATTACCATGCCGACTTTGGCGTGCTGGGGACGAAATATGTGTTACCGGCATTGAGTGATAATGGCTACGCAGATATTGCTTATCGTTTGCTTACTGATACCGGTTATGCCGGCTGGGGGCATTGGATTGCCAATGGTGCTACTACCCTTTATGAAGACTGGCCCGGAGCTGAATCGCACAACCACGTGTTCTTTGGAGATTACGGCGCCTGGTTTTTTAAGAGCCTGGCAGGTATTCGCCCGGACGAAAGTGCACCAGGTTTTCAGCGATTTACTATTCAACCAGTGTTTCCGGAAAAACTGGAATGGATAAAAGCAGCACATACTACCAGGTATGGTGTTATTGAAGTGGAATGGAGGCGCGTGAAAAAACAAATTAAACTGGGTATACAGGTGCCGCCCGGAACCACCGCAGTGGTGAAGTTGCCTGGACGGCCTGATAAAACATACCGGGCCGGAAAGTATCTGCTTGCTTTCTAGGATTTATTATTGTTATTGGCTACACCTACTAAGGTTTCTACGCTCGATTCTCCGGGAATGATAAAGTGTAGCTTTTTCTCTTTATTATAAATGACCTGGTAAGGGGTGCCTGTTGGTTTAAAGCTTTTGTAGAAATACCGGGCAGTGTCTACACCCAGGGTAATATTGTCGAAGCGGGACAGTTGTAAGGTATCATGCAATACTTTCACTTTCTTAAAATCAGAGCTGCTGATAAAATAAAACCGCATGTCTTTAATCGCTTCTTTTTTCTGCGTTAACTCAATCAGTTCATCCTGGCAATGGCCACAGGTAGGAGAGAAATAGACCAGCACTACAGGTTTGCCATCGGGTATGTCGGAAGTGCTCATACTGGACTTGCCATCCATCAGCTGAAAGCTGAAATTGGGCATGGGAGCGCCTGGTTTAATAGGCGGCGGCGTATGCAGGCCGATGGCAGATACCGATACTGCACCAACAATCAGCGCCAGCACGATAGCTGACATAGTGCCATATAATAGCTTCGTGCGAAATTGCAGCAGCTGGTCGCTTTCACGGGAGCGTCGTAATAATACGATACCTATCAGCGACAACAGGGTAAAAACAATATTAAATACCAGGTGCTGCGTCCAGTTCATGGTTTCCAGCAATCCGCCACAGCTACAGGGAACATCAGGACTAAACTTCAACAGGTATATAATATACACAGTAAAACCCATCATCAATAAAAACGAACCGTACAATGCCAGCCTGCGGGTTTTAGGGAGCAGTAGCAACACCGCCAGCACTATTTCGGAGGTGGGGGTTAGCCAGGCTATGGTATTAGCAAAACGTTTTAGCGGAGATTCCTGTAGCTGTGTGATAAACTGCTGGTAGTCTACCAGTTTGCTGATGGCGGCATAACCGAACAGCACCACAAACAACAGGCAAATAATTTCAATTACCCATTTTTTCATAGCAGAAAGTTCATGGAAATACAGAGGGTAAAAAGGAACATTAAAGGTGGGAAAAAGGGGGCAAAAAAATATTTTTATTTTTTATTCACTTTTGGAAAGCTGGCGGTACAGGTATTATATACACTCTATACTATGATTAATTATTTATACAATTGTATTCAGAACGACCGGATGGTTGACTTGTTGTTGCTACAGCAGAATGGTATGATTACCGTAGATGAGCAGATAGAGCTGGATGCTTATCTGATGCAGCCTGACGGCACTGCGGCGTCTGTATTATTTATGCTTTGGCAGGATGATAAATTAAGAATGTCTATACTACAACAACAATTGATAGCGAGTCAGTTTAATTTATATCATACCTAAACTGGTATATATGTATGATAGTCTGTATCTGTGCTTTGAAAACGACCGGCTGGTAGATTTGCTCATCCTGTACAAAGAAGGCCTGATTAATGGTGAGGAACAGGGCGAGTTGGAGTATTTATTACAACAACCCGGAGCAGAAGAAGCCTATGCCTTGTTTAACACCTGGGAAGAGGAGGTGGATTTAACCGCAGAAGAGGAGGAACAATTGCTACAACAGTTGCACCACCGGCTGGGGCTAACCAACACCCCTGTTGCTATAGAAGCTTATGAAACACCAGTAAAGAAATTACCGCCTGATGACTGGGTGAAGTATGCGAGCGCAGCAGCTGTGCTGGCTGCGGTAGTTATAGGGCTGGTATTTTTAAAAAGCACTTTCAATAAACAACCCGTTGCTGTTGTTGTGCAACAGCAGCCGTTACATATAAACGAACAACCCGGATTAAATACGGCCGTTCTAACCTTGCTAGATGGAAAACAACTGGTGATGAGTGCAGACCGCGATGTAGTGGTGACCATTGGGGGAAATACCCGGGTAATCAGCGACCACGGAGTGTTATCCCTTCAATCATCAGTCGCGGGAAAGGCGGGAGGTAAGTTTGTGCTCACTACCCGCCGTGCCAGCACCTATTCCGTGCAGTTGCCTGATGGCAGCATGGTACGGCTCAACGCCAACAGCAGTATCCGCTTTCCCGCTGCTTTTGCCAGTGGCAGTAGGGAGGTGGAGATGCTGAACGGCGAGGCTTTTTTCACCGTTCAGACAAATGCCACAGCGCCTTTTACTGTAAAGTCGATGGAACAGACCATCACAGTTTTAGGTACAGCTTTTAATGTGCAGGCTTTTGCCGGCAGTGGTAAGATTGTAACCGCTTTGTTGCAAGGAAAAATTGCAGTGGCAGCAGGAAAAAATACCCTGCAACTGCAGCCGGGGCAACAAACCCTGTTATTAAACAAGGAGTTAACCGTGCAAAACATTGCTGACACCAGTGCAGTGAACCAATGGACAAAGGATGACGACTGGTTTGAATTCAACAACACTCCGTTGAGCACAGTAATAACCCAGCTGGAAAACTGGTATGGGGTACCTTTTGAGGTATTGGATAACAATCACTTAGCGATTCGGGTAAATGCCCGGTTGTATAAAAGGAAATCGTTACAGGGGATATTGGCATCACTGGGGCAGTTGGTAACGGTGCGCTTTATTCAAAATAAAGATAAAATTGTTATTAAATAAAATAATAAACCAACCAATCTTTCCGTACTTTAAAAGTGGACAATGAAACCAACTATGTTTTTTTTTTCAGCACACTTAGCAGCGTCTTTTTTATGAATTGTACTTGTGTTTGTGTTGTATAATAAGACCTGCTATCATGAATGAAGATGTTTACATACTGAAGCGTTTATTTCAGGGGATTTCCAATGGGGAGCAGCCTGCTTTTAACGAGTTTTTCAGACAGTACAATCCCATGGTATGCAAACTGTTGTATAAGCTAACCGGATGTTGGGACACTTCTAAAGATCTGGCCCAGCATTTTTATGAAGATCTATGGGAGAAACGGGCTAAATTACCTGAAATAGCGAATCCGGGTGGGTATATGTACTCCACCCTTGTATTTATGTACCGTAAATATAACCGTGATAAGAAAACAGCTACCACGGCTATACAACGATTGCCACAGCCGAACTTTACCAACGAAACACAGGAGCGGCTGGATGAACGTGAAATGCAGTTGCGGATAGACAAAGCCGCCGCACAGCTGCCCGATTTGCAACGGAAGGTGTATGAACGCCGCCGTTATGTAAAACGGGAGTATGATGTTATTGCAGCAGAACTGAATATTACCCCGCAAACCGCCAAAGCTTATTACTATCAGGCTGTTAAGTTTTTGCGCGCACAGATTGAAGGAACAGCAAAGGATAAATAATTTTCTTTGCTGTTATATTTTATTCATTTACTGCTTATTAAGGTATAGATGTATACCAACCTTAGTGACAGTGAATTGTTGCAGTGCATGCGTAAAGATGATGAACTGGCTTTTTCGGAAATGTATTCCCGTTTTTCTGAAAAAATGCTGCGTTATGCCTATAACCGCACGGGTGAGCTAACTGCCAGCGAAGAGGTAGTGCAGGATGCCTTTATGGGTCTCTGGCGAAATAGAGCTTCTACTGACATTCTCAATGCCGAAGCTTACCTGGCTACCGCTGTTAAATACCACGCTATTAATTATTTACACAAACATCGCCGCTTACCACTTGCCTGCGCCCAGGTGCCGGACAACACCGCTGCCGGAAGCCTGGAAGAGCATCTGGAATTTAAATACCTGATGCAGCGCATGATGCAGGAAGCGAACCGCCTGCCCGCTAAAAGCCGTTTTATCTTCTGGAGTCATAACAGGAACATGAGTGTGATAGACATTGCCCGCAAGCTGAACATGAAGCCCGAGGCAGTGAAGAAAAATCTGTATCGCACCATCATGCGTTTAAAAGAAGTTGTGCGCAGTGTTATGATATCATTATTTTTTTGAGAAAAAATGTCCCTTCCGGTTGTTAGCACTTGTCTGTTTAGATAAGAACCAGCTATGAACCATATTCCTGAGCACATACAAATAGCGTTACTGCATTATATAGAGCAAACGGCTACGCCGGAAGAAGTGCGGCTGGTAGAAGAATGGAATGCCAGCTTTGATGATGAGAGAATGTATGATGAGGCTACCGAAGAAGACATAAAGACATCCTGTATTCGTGTACACGACAAGTTAATGCATAAAGTTATGCAGGAAAAACGCCGGCGGGTGATACGGCTTTGGAGTTGTGCTGCAGCAGCTGCCTGTATCCTCTTCGTGTTGCTGGCGGGTGGCTATTGGTATAGCCACAATAATCGCGATAACAGGATGATGCAACAGGATATTAATCCAGGGGGCAACCGCGCTTTACTGGAAATGGCCAATGGGGTGCATCTTGATTTGGATAAGCTGGCAACTGGTAATGTAACCACCCGCAATGGCCTGGTGATTCAGAAAAAAGAAAACGGACAAATAGATTATATAGTAAGCAAGAGAACGGGAACTGCCGTTGTTAACCCGGAATATCATACACTCAGCACCCCAAGAGGCGGCGAGTTTTCTGTTACCTTATCTGATGGAACCAGGGTACATATGAATGCTGCCAGCCGTCTTCGTTTTCCTTCCGTGTTTACTGGTGCTAACAGAAAGGTAGAGCTGTTGTATGGCGAAGCCTACTTTGAAGTGGCTGCTCAAGCCCACAGTCCTTTTTGGGTGCAGGTAAATAACCAGGATTCCTTACCCGTGAACATACAGGTGCTGGGCACCAGCTTTAATGTAAATGCCTATGCATCACAACAAATAACTACTACGTTGGTGAGTGGTAAAATAAAAGTGAACACGAGGTTGCTAAAGCCTGGTGAGCAAGCCAAAAGCACAGGTAGTAATACCAAAGTAATGGAAGGTGATAGTGAAGCCGCCATAGCCTGGAAAAACGGCCGTTTTGAGTTTAATGGTTCTATGGAAGAGATTATGGAACAGGTGGCGCTGTGGTATAACGTAGAGGTGATATACAAAACAAAAATTCCTTATCATTTTGTAGCTTCTGTTTCGCGGCATGAGCCGGTATCACGCCTTTTACACATTCTCGAAGAAACAGGGAAAGTACATTTTTCTATAGCCAGCAACCAGGTGATAGTGTTGCCGTAAAGTCCAATATCATATGAAGAACAGCATGGGGTATGATGCTGATAATCTGTGTTATCTACACCGGTAGACGATTTTATTGCTGTACAAAAAAAATAATTTATGCGATGTTCTGCTTATGTTCAACGGGCGGTGTTATGCCTGTGTCTCTTCCTTGTGTGCATACGTGTTCAGGCAAATGGCCAACTGTATTCTTTGCAACTTCAAAACGCAAGCCTGGAACAGGCTTTCAAAACCATTAAGAAAATTACAGGTTATTCGTTCAGCTACACTACTGATATGCTGTACCGTACCAGGCCGGTTACGGTGAATGTTTCTAACGGAACCCTGGAGGTTTTATTGCAGCAATGTTTTGCTAACCAGTCACTTACTTACATTATAGACGGGCAGTATGTTATTGTAAAAGAAAAACCGCATATACCTCCTTTACCCACCCCGCAAACTCCTGTAACAGAAAAGGACGCTGACTTCGGCAACAGTGACGCTGTGGTGGTGGATATCACTGGCCATGTATATGATGAAAAAGGTAATCCCTTAACTGGCGCCACTGTAAAGGTAATGGGCACGATGAACAGTGTTGTTACAGATAAGGAGGGGAAGTTTGTTATTACAGGGGCCCCCAACAAAGCTATACTGGAGGTTTCTTTTGTGGGATACTATGGTAAGCAGGTAAAAGTGGTAGCGGGTGCTGAGCTGAAAGTGTTTATGGAACTATATTCTTCAGAGCTGGACGATGTGTTGATACTGGCTTATTCCACTACTACAAAACGCCTGGCAACCGGTAATGTAACTACTATAGCAGGGAGTGATTTAGAAAAGCAACCGGTAAGTAATCCTTTGTTGGGATTACAGGGGCGCGTACCTGGTTTGATTATTACGCAGGCTACAGGCTTACCTAATTCGGCGGTTACGGTGCGTATCCAGGGGTATAATAGTTTGTCCAGTGGTAATGAGCCTTTTTATGTGGTAGATGGTGTGCCTTATGCTTCGCAATTGATTCCCGGACTGAACACCAATGTGCTGGGAGGCAATGGAGGAAACCCGCTTAACTTTATTAACCCGGCAGATATAGAAAGCATTTCGGTGTTGAAGGATGCAGATGCCACTTCTATTTATGGAAGCAGGGCAGCTAACGGTGCTATTATTATCACTACTAAAAAAGGGAAAATAGGTCCGCTGAAAACATCTTTCAATGTACAAAGCGGGTGGAGTAAAGTGGCTTACAGGCAAAAGCTTTTAAATACACAACAATACCTGGAAATGCGAAGAGAGGCATTTAAAAATGATAACCTGCCTGTACCGAGTATTACGGCTACTCCTACTAATACCGATTATGATGTCAATGGTTTATGGGACACTGCACGTTATACTGATTGGCAAAAAGAATTGATTGGGCATACAGCCCGTTACACTACCGTAAATGCCAATGTTTCGGGAGGGGGTGTTACCACGCAATACCTGGTGGGGGCTGGCTATCAGCGGCAAACCACTGTTTTTCCGGGTGATTTATCAGATAACAAAGCTTCATTGCACTTTAACTTAAACAGCTCTTCGCTTAATCAGCGGTTTTCTATGCAGCTGACCAATAATTTTTTATATGATGTAAACAGGATCATTAATACAGATTTAACCAAGGCTGCCTATTCACTGGCGCCCAATGCACCTGCTGTTTATAAAGCAGATGGTACTTTAAACTGGATGCCTAATCCTGCCGGTTCTTCTACGTTCGATAACCCATTTGCCATGTTTGAACGTAAGTTTCAGGTAACCACTTATAATTTCATCAGCAATTTGCAGCTGCGTTATCGCTTATGTAAACAGCTGACTATTAAAAGTAGTTTTGGGTATACTTATCTTCAGAACAATGACTTTTTAACACAGCCATTAACTGCATTGGCGCCTGAATTGCGAACGAATTCGCAACGGGCTTCTGCTTTTTCCAACTCTAACATCAGCTCGTGGATTATTGAGCCACAACTCAACTGGAACAAAGGTTTTGGCAGAAGTAGGGTAGAGGCGCTGGTAGGTTCTACTATTCAGAAAAATATCAGCAAGGCGCAACAGTTTCAGGCAGTTGGATTTACCAGTGATAAGATTATAGAGGATATAAAGTCGGCTACCACCGTTTCTGTACAGGGCTCTACAGCAGCGGTGTATCGCTATAATGCTTTATTTGGAAGTGTTAATTATAATTATGACAATAAATATGTTGTAAACCTGAACCTGCGGCGGGATGGGAGTTCACGTTTTGGATCGGAAAACCTGTTTCATAACTTTGGTTCTATAGCGGGTGCCTGGCTATTTTCCAATGAGGAGTGGATGAAAAGCCTGGTGCCGGGCCTGACCTTTGGTAAACTAAAAGCGAGCTATGGTAGCACGGGGAACGACCAGATTGGCGATTACCAGTTTTTGAGCTTGTTCACTTCTACTTCGGGAGGAGTGGGATACCAGTCAACAACGGGGCTGGCAGCTACGGGGCATACGAATCCTTATTTACAATGGGAGGAAACAAAGAAGTTACAGTTTGGATTGGACCTGGGATTTGTAAAAGACCGGATTTTATTCAATGTTAACTATTTTTATAACAGTTCGTCTAATCTGTTGCAGCCTTATGCATTACCTGCGATCACTGGTTTTGGTACGGTTACCCGCAACTTTCCGGCACTGGTGAGAAATTATGGTTGGGAAATGAGCCTGAGTACGGTGAACGTAAAAAATGCGGATTTTGCCTGGTCATCTTCCCTGAACATTTCCATTCCCAGGAACAAACTGGTATCATTTCCCGGCCTCGATAAATCGTCTTATGCAAGCCGTTATGTAATAGGGCAACCTACTACCATTTCCCAGGTATATCATTTTTTGGGTGTTGATCCTGCTACGGGTATGTATCAGATGGCAGACAGCAAAGGTTTGCCCACAACTAATCCCAGTGTGCTCACAGATAGAACAGTGGTGTTGAATATAGCCCCTAAATATTACGGAGGGTTTCAAAACCAGTTTTCATATAAATCAATACAACTGGATTTTTTATTCCAGTTTGTAAAACAGCTGGGATATAATACTGCGGCATTAGGCAATACCAACTCCGGAAGATTTAACCTGAATCAGCCGGTAGATATTTTGCAGCGTTGGCAAAAGCCAGGGGATATCACTTCTATTCAAAAATATAGCACCGGCATTACAGCCTTACTTTCTACCGTAAATGCTGCTTCCAGTGATGTGTATGTAGCAGATGCCTCTTTTATACGCTTAAAAAATGTTTCCTGTTCGTGGAGTGTGCCTGAACGTTGGCTGAAGCGAGCCAGGCTGCAAACACTTCGGCTATATGCACAGGGGCAAAACCTGTTTACCATTACCCGCTTTAAAGGGCTGGACCCCGAAAGCCAGGCAGTGGCTTCGTTGCCTCCTTTAAGAACGATGACGCTGGGGTTGCAGCTGGGATTTTAATTACTGTATAGATTATTACTTAATGAAAGATTATGAGAAATCAATTAATGATAGCTGGTGCAATATTGTTCCTGTTTACAGGCTGCAGGAAACTGGTGGAGGTGCAGGCGCCTGTTACCGGTATTACTGCTGGTAATGTTTATGAAACGGATGCCACTGCCATTGCGGTGATGACAGGCATGTATACGCAAATGAGCCTTTCTTCCTTACCGGATGGTGCTAATTTATCTTTATGCCTGGGCATGTCGGCCGATGAGTTTACTTTATACGCGGGTGTTACCAATACGGGATATCAGCGGTATTATCAAAACGCACATTCTGCCCTATTAGGATTAACACCAGATTTCTGGACCGGCTTTTATAACATGATCTATACCACCAATTCCGTATTGGAAGGGGTGGAGAATAGTCCGGCGCTGACCCCTGCTGTAAAACAGCAGTTGCAGGGAGAGGCTAAATTTATGCGTGCTTTTAGTTATTACTACCTGGTGAACCTGTTTGGTGGTGTGCCTGTTGTCACCTCTACCAATTATAACACTAATGGGGGTTTGGCCAGGTCGGCAGCCGCTGATGTATGGAAGCGCATTATTGTTGATTTAACTGATGCCAAAGCTTTACTCAGTGGAACTTACCTGGATGCTACCTTGTTGAAGGCATCGGCGGAGAGAGTACGCCCTACACGTTGGGCGGCTATTGGGTTATTATCAAGGGCCTATTTATATTCCGGCGATTATGTGAATGCGGCTGCCATGGCAGATACGCTGATTGCCAATGCCACCAGCTTTAGTATTGTGGGGTTAAACAGTGCTTTTTTGAAAGCTTCTGCTGGCAACAACGAAGCTATCTGGCAATTGCAGGCAGTGGCCACTGGTTTTAATACGCAGGAAGCCAGGTTGTTTATCATACCTTCTACAGGTCCGGCAGCTTCCTTCCCAGTATACCTCAGAGACAGCTTGCTGAACAGCTTTGAAAAGAATGATAAAAGAAAAACCAGTTGGATTAATAGTGTTACTACAGGAGGTACTACTTATAGTTTCCCTTATAAGTACAAAGTGAATACAGTCAATGCTGCTGTAACGGAGTTTTCAACCGTATTAAGGCTTGGTGAACAGTATTTGATAAGAGCGGAGGCGCGTGCTAAACTACATAATACTACGGATGCCAGGACTGATATGAATGTGATTAGAAAGCGGGCGGGGCTGGATACTTTAACGTTGACAGATGAAACTGCTTTGCTGGATACCCTACAACATGAGAGAAGAGTGGAGTTGTTTTCGGAATGGGGACACCGCTGGCTGGACCTGAAGCGCACCGGGAAGGCTGATGCGGTAATGCCGGCCGTTACTGCTGCTAAAGGAGGTACCTGGAGTACTAACTGGCAATTATATCCTATTGCATTTAAAGAGCTGCAGGCCGACCCCGCTTTGAAACAGAATGAAGGTTACAATTAAAATGTAAATATATGATGATGCGATGTTGGTTAGTGTTGTTTTGCTGGCCTATGATGTTATTGGCAAAAGAGCCGGATATTCAATTTGTTAGCAATGTAACCTGGAAGGAGGTGATGACAAAGGCCCGGGTAGAGCATAAATTGATATTTATTTATTACTATGCCGAGGGCAACCGGGATGCCGGTAAGATGAACCGGGAAGTGTTAAGCAAAGTGCAGGTGAGTAATGAGTGCAATGAACAGTTTGTGAATGTGAAAATAACTGTTGATTCGGCTGGGAATAAAGAAGAAGCTTCTGCCTCGCTGATTCAGTCAATTGCCGGCTATTTGCAATTAGTGGATGTAAGGGCCAGGCCTGGTTTCCTGTTCTTTTCTCCGGATGGAAAAATATTGCATAGAGAGGAGGGGTTTAGAGATGAGCCGGGTTTTTTATCTGTAATAAAAAATGCTGTAAATTCAGAAAGGCAATATTACAGCCTGTTAAAAAGGTACAGGGAGGGAACAAAAGAATATAGCACTTATCCATATCTGGCCACTACTGCCCGTGTATTGCATGATAGTGCTGTAGCAGAAGAGGTGTCGTCTGTTTATACTGCTTATGTACTGGGAAAATATGTTGCAGAACAACGAATGAGCCGAAAAGATATAGAATTTTTGTCTGCCTTTATGCGTAAGCCTTCAGATGCAGGTATGCGCTTTTTCCTGGATCACGGTGCTTGGGTGGATACAATAATGGGAGTACGCCATTATGCCCGGTCGCATATAGATGCAATGGTATATTCAACTGTTATAGATTCATTACTAATCAGTAGAAATCGTTCGTTAACACCAGCAACAGAGCCTGATTGGGGATTACTGGAAAAGCATATTAGCCAGCTATTTAACGAGGAAACGGCTGAGCGGAATGTGAACTGGGCTAAAATCCGTTGGTATGAAGATCAGAAGCGTTGGAAGGAATATTGCAGTTGCGTAGTGGAGAAAGTGGAGAAGTATGGTCCCTATGAGAAGCATTTCCCCAATAACTATTATTTAGAATCGGCCATCCGGTATAATGCTGCTGCATGGGAGGTGTTTAGCTATTGCACAGACAATGTACAGTTGAATAAGGCATTGTTGTGGAGTGAAAAGGCTATGCAGCAAATAGCTGAACCCAATGCAGAATTTTATGATACGTATGCCAATTTGCTGTATAAAATGGGGCGTGTAAAAGAGGCTTTACAGTATGAAGAAAAAGCGTTGTTGATGGACCCTAGGGACAAGTATATACAGGTGAACCTGGATAAGATGAAAAAAGGGGATAGAACCTGGAAGAATTAATTGTTGCTGTATCTCATTTTAAATATAAATAGCATATTGAATGAAAAGGATTGTTTTGTCATTGACCTGTTTGTTACATGCTTATTATGGTATGACACAGGAACAGTGGAAGTTGCAACCGGTATCTGTTACCACCAGGTGGGCAAAACAGGTAACACCACAAAATGTATTGCCGGAATATCCCAGGCCTCAGCTGGTAAGAAGTAAATGGACCAATTTAAATGGCTTATGGGAGTATGCTATTACCGATTCTACTGTGGCTTCCGTTACAAAATATGATGGTCAGATTTTAGTGCCTTACCCGTTGGAAAGTGCTTTATCTGGTGTTAAGCGGTCTTTACAGCCTGATCAGAAGTTGTGGTACAGGCGCGAAGTGACCATAGCTGATAAAAAGCCGGGAATGCGTTACCTTTTACATTTTGGCGCTGTAGACTATAGTACAGTAGTAATCTGTAATGGTAAAGAAGCGGGCAGGCACAAAGGTGGTTTTCAGGAGTTTACAGTGGAAGTAACCGCTTTATTACAAAAGGGTAACAATACGATAGGGGTAGCTGTATTGGACCCTACAGATAAAGGGAATAATCCTAAGGGTAAGCAGGTATTGAATCCACGTGGTATCATGTATACACCCACCAGCGGTATATGGCAAACCGTGTGGTTAGAAGAAGTGCCGGAAGTGTTTGTGAGTAAGCTGAAGATATTGCCTGACGTAGATAAGCAGTTATTACAGGTGTGGGTTACCGCCGATGGAAAAATGGACAAATACCAGGCAGAAGTAAGTGTGTGGGCAGATGGTAAGGAGGTAAGTAAGCAAACCGGAAATGGTGATGCAGCTTTTCTGCTGCCTATTGCTAATCCGCATTTATGGAGCCCGCAGAATCCGTTTTTGTATGATGTGCAGGTTCGTTTATTGAAAAATGGTAAGCCGGTAGATGAGGTGAAAAGCTACGCTGGTATGCGAAAAGTGGAAATAAAGAAAGATGCGGAAGGGCAGGAACGAATTTTTTTGAACAATCAGTATGTTTTTCAGCTGGGCGTGCTGGACCAGGGATTTTGGCCGGACGGATTGTTTACAGCACCTACAGATGAGGCTTTGGCCTGGGATGTGGTTACTATTAAAAGCATGGGTTTTAACACTATTCGTAAGCATATTAAAATAGAGCCGGCCCGCTGGTACTATCACTGTGATAAGCTGGGAATGTTAGTGTGGCAGGATATGCCTTATCCGGCTAATGTGAGTGACGAAGCAAAAAATGAATTTGAGCGAGAAAACAATGAGAATATAGCTCAGTTATACAACTATCCGTGTATAGTAAGCTGGGTGTTGTTTAACGAAGGCTGGAACCGTTATGATCAGGAGAGACTTACCGGCTGGATGAAAAGAAAGGACCCTTCGCGTATCATTAACGGGCATAGTGGTGAAAACTACGATAAGAATTCGCCAGCGAACCCCGATGAAAAATGGATTAACAGCGATCTTACCGATGTGCATGTATACCCGGGGCCTGGTCAGGCTCCGCAACTGCCAGGTAAGGCCAGGGTGTTAGGTGAGTGGGGGGGAGTTCGAGTGGCTACACCAGGGCATCAATGGAATGGCGAGAAAAGCTGGGGGTATATAGAAACCACAGCGGCTTCCTTTGCTACCAAATATAGTTTTATGATGCGGCATCTTAAGTTGTTTGAAGAGGAAGGGCTTTCTGCCGCTATTTATACCCAGCCGTTTGATGTAGAGATTGAAGAAAATGGCCTGGTTACTTACGACAGGGAAGTAATAAAGATTCCTGTAGATAAAATGAAAGAAATTAACTCAATTCTGTTTAAAAAATGAAAGCAGTTATAATCACCTCCACAGTGGTAATGCTCGCAATAACAGCCTGCCATAAAAACGAAATTAAAGTTACTGCACTGGCCTCTTTAAACATTGTAAACGCTGCCGCTTCGAGTGGAGCAGTAAAAGTGAAGTTTGAAGGAGGAACTCCTAATTATTATTCGCAGGTAACTACTGCTATCAACTATGCCAGTAACGCTGCTTACAGCGTGCTGGCCAATAGTAGAACAACGCTACAGATTGCAGCTACTTCTGATACCACTACGCCCGTTGTGCAAACACAGGTGCAGTTACCGGTAGGTAGCATGTATTCTTTATTACTTTGTGGCAAAAGTAAATCAATAGATACGTTATGGATAAAGGAGAATTTTGCCGCTTACGCGGACAGTGTTTACGGTGTAAGATTTATGAATTTATCAGTTAACAGCAAACCGGTAAGCATTAAACGTAAAAGCACAGGGGCTACCGTTGCTTCATCCATTGCTTATAAAGGGTATTCCTCTTTTTATACCTTCCCTTGTACGGTACAGGCTTTGAGCGAGGTGTTTGAGGTAAGAGATGCCGCCAGCGATAGCTTATTAGGTTCCTATGAATTTAAATCAACCGTTCCGCCGCCACGATTGAATAATTGTAGTATTGCCTGGGTTGGAGAAACCGGAACTACTGGTGCTACCGCTCCTAAAACTCAGCGTATTAATCATTATTAATGTTGGTATAATAACGGACAATTTATGAAAACACGATTTATGCTACTAGCTCCAGCTTTGCTGGCATGCCTGTTATCTTTGGCTCAAAAACCGGTATTGGATTCAGCTGTATGGGAAAAATGGCCGGACTTAAATTATGTAAATATTAATGATAACGGCAGCTTTATATCCTATACGGTGAGCGAGCCTATGTTGCAAAAAACAACATGGGTGTTGCAGAGTACAGAAGCAAACTGGAAAAGAGTTTTTGAGACAGAAAAGCCTATAGGTAGCGGCTTTGCAGGAAATAATAAATTAGTGTTTTTTAATAGTAGCCGGGAATCTATTGGGGTAATGGATTTGGATAGTAAAAATATTACCTATATACCGGGAGCTGTCTCTTTTGCTGATATTACTTTGACAAAAAATGGCACGTTGTTGCTGCTGAATAAGCAGCAACACTTGTTGCAAGTGAAGGACTTAGTCTCGGGTAAGGAGTTTTCAAAGGGGCATGTTGAGACGTATCAATTGAGTGAAGATGGAAAAAACATATTGGTTAAATATGATTCCCTGATGTCTGAAGTGGCGCTTTTTCCATTAGCATTGATACGATTAGCAGATGCACATACCTGGCCAATATCCAGTGGGGATTATTCTTCAGCTATACTAGGGCGTTTTATATGGAATGCTACGGAGCAAAAGCTCGCTTTTATTGCCAGGGCAACAAATGGGATGTACACTGTTGTGTATGCTGACCTGCTTAGTAACAAGCTGACATACCTGAAAGCCGGAGCAAGTGTTATTCCGGACGGGTATGTAGTGGATGAATTAAGGCAGTGGAACGCATCTGGTAGTGGGCTGCTAGTAACATTACAAAAAAAAGAAGGGAAGAGTAGCGAGAAGAAAGGAGTGGCTGTAGATATATGGAGTTTTGCTGATGCTAAGCTGCAATCAAGATTACAAAGCGAGCCGACTGCAAAAGAGAGATACGCAGCTATCTGGTGGATGGATAGCAACAAGGTAATGCAGTTGGAGAATGCCAATACCAGGTTATGGGAGGTAAAGGGAGATTATGCATTAATGATTTATTCGGAAAGAGGAGTGGATGTAAGTGAAATATATTGGAACCCTTATCGGTTGAAAGACATCTATGTAATTAATCTGAATACTGGCAACCAAACGGTGATACAGCGTAAAACAGAGTCGCGTTTTAAATTGTCGGCTGGAGGGAAATATGTGATTTCTTATGATGCTGCTGTGGGACATTTTTTCTGCTATACCACTCATACAGGTGGCCGGGTGAATGTAACCACTGCTATTAAAACCAACTGGAATCAGTATGGGGATGAAGAGCCTGGAAGCAAAATGCGTACGTTGGATGCGGTAGCCTGGTTAGATAATGATAGCGGTGTTTTGTTATATGACCAGTGTGATATTTGGCAGGTGGACCCTGCTGGTAAAAAAGCACCCGTTAATGTTACCAATTATTATGGCAAAAAACACAATATGTGTTTTAGGTTTATGACTAAACAGGAGGATGGGGTTGTGTTAAGGGCAGACACGAGTCTGATACTTTGTGCTTTTAACAGGAATAATAAAGAGAATGGTTTTTTCAGGAAAAAGCTCAGTGAGTTAGGAGACCCGGCATTGCTGACTATGCAGCCAAAAATGTTTTGTGTAATAGACAATCCTACTTTTATAGTAACTTACCCGATGCGGGCAGCCAGGGCTGATGCTTTTGTTGTAACGCGTCAGAGTGCTACTGAATATCCTAACCTGTATTTTACCCGTGATTTTATTACTTTCCGCCAACTAACTACACTAGAGCCTGAGAAAGCATTTAACTGGATGACGGCTGAACTGCTTACTGTTAAAGGAGTGGATGGCGCAAATGGCCAGGCGGTAATGTATAAGCCAGAAAACTTTGATTCATCGAAAAAATATCCGGTAATTTTCTTTTACTATGAAAAGAAATCGAACGAGTTGCATTTATATCATAGAGTAGACAAGTGTACAGGAGATATCAATATTCCCATATTTGTGAGCAATGGGTATGTGGTGGTAACTCCTGACATTCATTATAAAATAGGAGAAGTGAGTAAAAGTGCAGTGGACTGGGTTACGTCTTGTGCAAAAATGGTGTCGGGCTATTCATGGATTGATAAAACGCGCATGGGGATTACCGGACATAGTTTCGGTGGCTATGAAACTAATTGCCTGGTAACGCATTCTAATATGTTCAGGGCAGCTTGTGCTGCTGCGGGAATGTGCGATTTAATGATGGAATATGGAGGATTGTGGTTTAACGGATCTTCTAAACAAGAGTATTACGATCTTAGAAGAGGGGGATTAGGCAAGCCTTTTTGGGAGGATAAGCAGGCTTTTATACAAAACTCCCCTATATATGAAGTGAAGAATGTGGCTACGCCTATGTTGTTAGTGCATAATAAAAACGACAAAGCGGTGCCTTTTGCACAAAGTGTATCATTTTTTACGGCTTTGCGCCGGTTGGGGAAACCTGTTTGGATGTTGCAATATGATGGAGAAGGGCATTCTATTTTAGGGAAACCTGCTATGGATTTTACTATACGGCTTTTTCAGTTTTTTGATCACTATTTAAAAGAAAAGCCTGCACCCTTATGGATGACAATGAAGTAAATGCAAGAAGAGGTTCAGCAAACTGAACCTCTTCTGAAATAATTGGCCGGTCTACTTAGACAGACAATAGAACTATGGTTGAACGGTAGTCCACTCGTAAGCGTAAGCAGGAGTGTTAGGCTGTAAAGTAAAATATACTTTAGCTTCTTCACCTGGCTGGATTGCAGTAGTGGTAACATCAACAGCAGCAGCACCAACTTGGCCATATACTGCTGTTGTGAAGATTAAAGAACCCAGTTTCTTTTGAGACTGATAAGCGAAGCTAGCGCCAGCGATAGCTAAAACGGCAATTGCTGTTAATGCAATACGTGCTTTTTTCATAATTATAGTTGCCTTTTTAATCAAAAGGCTAAACTTTGGTTTTTACGAATGTTGCCTACTCTCTTGAATGGTTTTCGGCTTGCCCATGTGTCCTTTTCTCCTGTGCACGTGGATTTTGCAGGACCAATATTGTGTGATCGGCACAATACTGTTGTTATTTTCAGGCGGCTAAAAAGGATTGCCGGTTTTGAGCAGGCAAAGACTGAATAGCCTTCTTTGAAGCGGATTTAAATAAGTATTCCAGGTACAGACATAAAAACGTGATATTGAGAATGAAAGGGAAAAGCTGGAACCGTAACGCTACGGGGGAAGCAAATACACTAAATCCAAAATTCGTTAGCCAGAATAGTAACATAAGTTGCGTGGCTTTTTTGATAAACGGATGGTGTGTATGTCCCTTTAATACTATAAATGCTACCAATGTGCCAAGGAACAATAAGTTCAGGCTACCGGAAATAACCGGTAAATAATTGAGTATTTCCACTTTCATGTCTTTAGTTCGGGTAGTGACTTTTCTGCTGGTGTAATTGAACCAGCTTTGTGCAATGTTATTTACACTGTCTTGTCCCGTATTATAGGATGCCAGAAATTCCACAGGTGGTGTATAAAATTTAAGTGCGTTGATGTATAGATAGTGTTGTAAAAACTCAGCGGGATATTGTTTGATGAGAAAGGAGCCATAACTGGCATATAGTGGGCCAACGGTAGCCCATTGTTTCAATGGTCCTGTAAAATACTTGTCGGAAGTACTGTCTTTTGTTTGTGCGTACATATACGCCTGTAAAGGAGACAGTTTATTCCACATATACACGGTGCTTGCCTGTAATAGCTCCCAGGGGTATTTATTGGTGTTTTGGGTGGTGTCAAAATAAGTTCTTACCGACTGGTCTAGCTTTTTGAACTTTTCAGGCACAGGTTTGAGATGTGCATTGTCAACATATCTATACCCATACATGGCATTATTGGCGAGTTGCCAGCCACTAAATGGGCTAAATTGCCTTTGTCCGGTTAGTTGGTAATATTTGTTACTGATGTAAGTTATGAACATTCCAATGAGCAGCAGGCTTAATACCAGGCCGCCCAGCTTGTACAGGAGTTTTTCCCGGGCAATAAGAATGGCTATGAATGCAATAATCGGATAGTAAAGTGCATTGTATCGTACCGTAAATGCAAGGAATAAGAACAGTGCTTGTAGCAAAATAGTTTGTGTGGTTGGCTTCTGCAAATTCCATAGTAATAAAGTGAACCAGGTGATACTGAGTGAGATGAATAAAGTATCGCTGGATACATAATTAGAGAGGTAAAAAAATACAGGGTTGATGATCATGATGCCTGATAATAGCCTTTGATTGAACTTGCTGATTGGGTAGAAGTAAAACAAGGTGTATAACAGGAATAGTATACTGGCATATAGCATAAAATATTGTATAGCTACCAGAGCAGTGTCTGATGTGGTAAAAACACTTATCAGGCGTAGAAATTTAGAATATCCGACAGGGTAGGTGTTGATTGCTGAATTGTTTACAGCTGCTTGCAGGTACACATAAGAGTCACCATTAATAAAGCCTGCAAATGGATAAAAGTATTTGAAAATAGAAAACTGTAATAGTAATATCAGGCCTATGAATAGCAATGTTTTTTTGTTGGTGGTATTGCCCCAAAGGAATTGTTTAAAAGTTTTGTTAGTGGAATGCGTTGCCTGTGGCGATTGTGGAGTGGAAGTAGCTTTCGTTTCCTGTGCTTCCTGTTTTACCTCATGATATTCCTGTTCGGTATTAATTTCCCAGATGTTTTCTTTGTAGGTAATGCCCGCTCTGATATTGTCTACCGCTACCATGGCTGTTAGCATGGAGTGATCGGAGTTATTGTATTTGTGCATGCCATTACGGCCTACCAAGAACAGGTTGGTGAAGGTGTTGATATAATGTTTGATTTCATCAAATCGCTCGTAGGTGCCGAAATAAGCGGGATAGGTTTTTTCTACCCGTAGCACGGTAGTGTCCAGTACATCTTCTGCTGTAATCAGCCTCATTTTTACTAATTCTGCAATGCCTCTTTCTTTGATGTTTTCGTTGGTGTTGTTCCAGAAGGCATCGCCCTTATTACAGAAGTATTCCATGCCTAACCATACGTTATCGGGGTTTTTAACCATGTCAGGGCTCCAATTATTGAATATCTGCAGCCTGCCTACTTTTACATCTTTTTCCTGTATATAAATCCAGGTATCTGGTAAAAGATTGTTGTTGGTGTTGACACTGTCTTTGGTAGGTTGTAGCTTTTTTAATAATACACCTACGGTGATAAAATCACGGTATTGCAATCCGGCAGCTACTTCTTTTACCGCGGCTGGCACAGGGGCCTGTAAGCCAGCTATTAGTTCCTGTACCGGCATAGTGGAAAAGAAATAATCCCCTTCGTAATAATTTTTAGCACCAGTAATGGAATCGGTAGTGCTTACGCCGGTTACGTTTTGTTGATGTGTATATAGCTTTTCTACATCCTGATGCAGATGCAGCTCGCCTCCCATTTCCTGGATTTGCCTGGCCACTTCTTCCCATAGCTGACCAGGTCCATATTGTGGATATAGAAACTGCTCAATTAAGCTGGTTTCAGTATCCTTTTGTGCAATGTCGGTAGTGGTTTTCTTCTTTTTTACAGCGGTAGTAATGGCATGTTGTATGGCTTTGCTGATAGATACACCTTTAATGCGCTGGGCGCCCCATTCGGCTGAAATGGCATGACAGGGAACGCCCCATACTTTTTCAGTATAATCTTTAAAGAAGAGATGGTATAGTTTGACGCCAAAGCGGTTGATAAGAAAGTCTTCCAGGCTGGTTTCCTTTCTCTTGAATAGTTGTGCTTTGCTATAGGAAAGGATGATGTTAATGGTAGTAAGGATGCCTAATTTTTGTAGGGTGTCTAACGACAACTGTATAGGATAGTTGAAAAACTTTCTTAAGAAATAGATGCGGGATAAGCGTTTACGCAGCAGCATGGTTTTAGGTTGCTGAGCAGTAGTATCATCCGGAGTATTGGTATGTGTATAGCTATGTGTTTGGTTGTGGTATTGAACGGTAAACTGTTTAGGGGTGCTGGTTGACAGTGGCATTATATTCAGCCACCATTTCATTACCCGGTCACTTTTAGAGAAGAAGCGGTGCCCGCCAATATCTATACGATTGCCTTTATAGTTGACTGTCTTAGAAATGCCACCAATATCTCCGGATTTTTCCAGTATAACAGGGGTAATGTTGGTATGTGTTAACAATTCCCATGCTGCTGTTAATCCTGCAGGGCCGGCTCCTATAATGATGGCTTTTTTAGACATATGTTCTTTCTTGTATTGTGAATGTTTTTATGGGTAACACGCCTGTAATATTTGCTTTCCCTGGAAAAAGAAGGCACTGTACAAGCATTTGCACGGAAAGGAAAACCGTACAGGGACTATGAACAAAGTATAATAAGTATGTCTGCGATAGCGAGCTCAATCTGTGTTTGTAGAAGCAATGTGGTGTTGAGTCGTTCGGTATTTCCTTCCTGGTGTTACTTGTTATTTGCTGTTTGTTTCACAAAGATGAGAAGAGATTTTTTGTGTTTAGCAATGAGAAGTGATCAAAAATCTATTAAAGTCTATCAAAATTATAGACTGTTTATGTTCCTTTCCTATAAATTGAAGGAGGATGCCCGAAATAGTCGCGGAATGCTTTGGTGAAGTTAGCTGGATCGGAGTAGCCTAATGTATCAGAGATATTTCCTATGCTTTCTCCTGTATATAGCAGCTCTTTGGCCTTGAGCATACAATGCTTATGACGATAGGCTGCCAGGGTGGTGCCCAAAGTTAACTTAAAGTATCGTTGCATAGTAACTTCACCAATCACATATTTTTTTGCGAAATATTTTTCTGTTTGCAAAAGCCTGTTGGGATTGGTTTCTATTTCCTGCTTTATTTCGTTGATGATGTGGTAATATTTGTTGAGCGGTACTGCTGTTATTTTATCTGATGCCAGTTGCCATTCGTAATGGCCTATTAAATGAAAAACGGATGTTTTAATGCGCGCATGTAACAGTCGGTTTGTTATGTTGGTGAATAGCTCTTTTTGAATAATGCTTTCTATATAAGCATCTATAGGCAATAGCGGAATAGTAGTGATGTTGTCAGAGGGCAGGCCAGGCGATAACAACTGTTGTATATGGTCAAAGTTGCTGAGTAGCGTCTGCATGTTTTGTGTGTTAGTTGCAATCATTACTGATTCTGTTATGCCAGCTTGCAGAGTTACTGACAGGTTGCCTGGCATAATAGGATAGGCTGTGTAATGATTACTGTTGAGCCAGAGCAGCTCAGCATGTTTTACATACAGGCTGTTTTTGCCCTTGAGCTGATAGTGGAAGGCGATGGCTTCATAGGGAATAGTGTAGGCTATATTGATGGGATAAGTGGTTTCGGAAACGCAATAACATATATGGTGATGAGCGGAGAAATATTGTTGTATGAATACTATACCGGAGGAGTAGCGGCGACATTCTGCATGCGTCATCCAGATGATCTGGTGCTTTTTAAAACTATTGGGAACGGCGACTGGTTCCCAGATGTACTCGTTGTGTGTGGCAATCAAAGGCATCATAATCTACATTTGTTTTGTTAAACAACTTGCTTCTATTCTCTGCCTGTGTGCTTGGTGTGTGTCTGGATAGCTCTTTCCTAAATGAAGGTATTTAGAAAAGGAAATGTAATATTACTGAAAATAATAAGATAATAATTATATATAAATAATTTAATTTCATTGTATGATGTTCCGGGAAGCGGATAGTAATGTTCCGGCTTTATTGATAGTAGGAGCTTACCTATAGTTGAGTAGATGAAGCTATAGGCAAGTGTATGCTGATGTGTTGCAGAATAGAAAGCTATGTGGTAATAAGGTTGTTGCGTATGGCCTCCATGGTAAGCCCCACACGGCTACGTACTCTGAATTTTTGAAATAAACTGTCCCGGTATGCATCGATGACTTTTTCGGGCAGCGACATTTTTTTTGCAATTTCGTTATAGGTAAGATCGCTACTGGCCAGTTGTAAAAACTGCAACTCACGTTCGTTCATTACAGGTTGTTTGCGGCGGTTTTTCATGCGTAGCAGCTGGCGATAATCATGGTCGATGCCATCGGCATTGTAGTAACCTTTTTCTTCAATTTGCCGTAATGCGTTTTCCAATTCTACAGGGTTCATGCTTTTTAACACATATGTAGAACAGCCCGCTTGCAGCATGTCGGATATAATATCTTCATTGTATGCTTCCAGTAAGGCTACTGTTTTGATTAAAGGGAATTCTTCTGCTATACAAGCTACGGCTTCCTGCACATTGATGCCGGGAAGACGGGGGCTTATCAGTAATACATCGGGTGTTTCGCTGGTGCGATGCAACATGGAAAGCAGCTCGGTGCCGTTTAATGCGTTGAAGGTGACTACAAAATGTTCAAAAGTGTTAATAAGCAGGCTTACAGAGGTTATAAACAGTTGTTGTTCATCGGCTATGCCAATAGTAGCTTTCATATGTAGGGTGTTTGAGTGAAACGGCAGACTGCGAATAAAATACAAATTATTAACTCATGCAAGCAGGCTAACAGATATTTGTTTTAGTAATTAGTTATAGATTTGGTATGATGCTATTGACAAAAAAGGATAACCGGCTTTTTGCGGCTGGTGGCTATCATTTTGGTATTGGGAGGATGGTTGCCTGGGCTTGTTTTTAGTGCGGTAAGTAAATGGGGATTACCCTTTGCGCGGCAGGCTGTGTATGATTTAAGTATGTTATGGATGTTAGGTATGTGCTTGCTGGTTGTGAAAAAAAAACTGCTGTAAGTGAATGTGAATGAACGGTTTATAAGTGTGACTTCGTTCGGGTAGTGAAGTGTCGTTTTTTGCTGGAAAAATGGATATATTTGTTATATGACAAACGTCAATATTTCGGCTAAAGGGAAAGCGTTGTTGCGCAATAAAAAGCTATCGCAGATGGTGTTAAAAGCCATCGGTGCCAATAGTGACGGCCTGTATTCTGCCAGTGGGGTAAAAGTGCCTGTTGGTGGTAAATCACTTACTATCAGAAGTGTATCTTCTTTAAGCAAGCAGGAGATTGACAAAAATCAGCACTAGCCGCCTGTTTATTCCACGCTCACCATCTTCCAACTACACCACACCGCGATCTGACTTATGAACGTTGCGTTAAGCGCCATTATACTGTTTATTCTGCTGATTCCGGGCATAGCGCTCTATGCCGGATTATTTACCGGTAATTTTTCCAAGCCGGGCCCCAAATTATCGCTACTGGAAGGGTTGTTTTCTACAGGACTTTTTTCGCTGCTGGTGCATTGTATTGCTTTGCTGCTAATACGGGACACTATTCGTTTTGATATACTGATTAAGCTGATTGGCGGGGATATTAAAGACCTGGATAAAATGGTGCCCAATCATGAGTTTAAACGCCTGATTCTTTGGTTTGCCCTGTATAATCTTATCCTGGATGTGATTTGTTTTATCATAGGTAAGTTGTTGCGCATATTGATTCAGCACCTGCAATGGGATGTAAAAGTGCCTTTGCTGCGCGTGCACAATCGCTGGTGGTATTTGCTGAATGGGTATTACCTGGACGAGCTGGGCCGTCCTGGGGATAGAAAGGTGTATGACCTGGTGCTGGTAGATGCCCTGGTGAACACGGGGGCGGGAGCGATGTTGTATACTGGCTACCTGGTAGATTTTGTGTGTGACGGGGAAGACCTGCAGCGTATTTATTTACAAACACCCCTGCGCAGAACCCTGGTGGCGAAAGACACGGATAGTCGTGCTGGAACGGCTGCGCCCGGTGATGCTTATAGTTTAAAGGGCGATTTATTATGCCTGTTTTATAAAGATATCCAGAACATTTCGGTGCATTTTATCATTGCCCCGGAAGAAGATGTGGCCTCGCTGGAGCAGGCTGGTGAAATGGCATCGGAAGGAGATGTGTGAGGTTGTGAGTTTTTATGTTCCTTTGCACTCTTAAAAGGAACAACCTGATGAATTTTTATACGCGTAAATGGGTAAAGCCGGAAGACCTGAATGCACATGGTACTTTGTTTGGCGGTAGTTTATTAAGATGGATTGATGAAGAAGCCGCTATCTATTCTATTATCCAGCTGGGCACCAACCGCTGTGTTACCAAGTACATGAGTGAGATTAACTTTGTGAGCAGCGCCAGCCAGGGTGATATTATTGAGCTGGGCATTAAAGCCACTAATTTTGGCCGTACTTCTTTAACACTGGCCTGTGAGGTACGTAATAAAATAACCCGCAAAAGTATTTTAACGATTGAAAAGATTGTGTTTGTAAGTGTGGATGAACATGGTACGCCTGTGCCACATGGCAAAACGGAAATCACTTATACGGATGAGCGCTTGCGTGAAGATTAGCAAAAAAGCGCTGGCTGCGTGCCATTCGCCTGTTTAACAGAACTGTTGAATACAAGCTGTTGGTTTCTGAATACATGTCAGAGATGAACAGCTTTTTTATTGGTGGCATATTAAAAAAATGGCGGGCTATGAGAACAAAGCCCGCGTGTGTTTGGACATGACTGCGGGGCATAAACCGAAAGACCCCGCAACGAGTTGCCGAAAACTTAAGATTGTATCAATCCTGTTTTCTTTAATAATTTCCTGTTTTTGCTATTGTGTATCAGCTGGTGAACCATGGTGTACAGAATAGGTAATATTAACAGGGTTAATATGGTAGAGGTAACTAAACCGCCTATTACCACAATAGCCAGTGGCTTTTGTGTTTCGCTGCCGATGCCATGGCTGGTGGCGGCAGGTAACAGCCCGATAGCTGCCATTAATGCAGTCATTACTACCGGGCGCACACGGCTGATTACGCCATCACGTATGGCCTGATGCAGTGGCATTTTGGCGGTGAGGTTTTTACGGAATACACTTATCAGGATTACCCCGTTTTGTATACACACCCCAAACAGTGCAATGAAGCCGATACCGGCGCTGATGCTAAAGTTCATACCGGTAATATGCAGTGCCAGGATACCACCTATTAATGCGAAGGGTACGTTGAGGATGGTAAGTATGGAATCTTTGGCATTACCGAAGGTGATGAACAGGATCAGGAAAATGCCCAGTAAACAGATAGGCACTACGGTGCTTAATGTTTTAGTGGCACGTTGCTGGTTTTCAAATACTCCGTTCCAGGTCATGGTATAACCATCAGGCAGGTGAACGGCGTCCTTTACCTTTTGCTGCGCTTCGGCAATGGTGCTGCCGAGGTCGCGTCCGCGGACACTGAATTTCACTGGTATATAGCGCATATTGTTATCGCGGTATACAAAGGCCGGTCCTGTTAAGGTTTTGATATTGGCTATTTCACTTAACGGAATTTTGGCATCATCCTGTGTAGGAATCATCAATTGCTCAATTTCTTCCTGTGTGGCGCGGAACTCTTTCAGGTAGCGGATACGGATATCGAACTTGCGTTCGCCTTCGTACAGCTGTGTAGCGGCTTTACCACCCAGGGCCATTTCAATCACACTTTGTGCATCGGCAGTACTCACGCCATACAGCGCCATCTTTTGCTGATCCAGTTCAATGCGGAATTCCGGCTGGCCCAGGTTGCGTAATATACCCAGGTCTTCCACACCTTCAATTTTACCTAAAACGCCTTGTACACGGGTGGCCAAAGAGTCCATAGTATTGAAGTCGCGGCCGAATATTTTTACGGCTAAGGAGGCAGGGATGCCTGCTACGGCTTCATCTACGTTATCGCGAATAGGCTGACTGTAGTTTAACAGCAGGCCAGGTATTTTACTTAACTGCTGGTTGAGGCTGTCAATTAACATTTCGGTGCTGACGCCTTTACGCCATTCGTCGTGTGATTTTAAATCTACCCCGATTTCCACGTTGAAAAATCCTTTAGGATCGGTACCATCATTCGTACGGCCTATCTGTGCGAGCGTGTGTCGTACTTCGGGATATTGGCGTATGATGGCACTCATCTTATCGGATATTTCCTTGCTCTGGCTTAAGGAAGCACTCATAGGCATTTGTGCTTTCACCCACAGGGCGCCTTCATCCAGGTCGGGCAGAAACTCAGATCCCAGGAAGCGGAAGCTAAAGAAGGAAACTGCCATAAAGCTGACGGCCACTATCAGGCTTATCTTCGGGTATTTATATGTTCGATCGAACAGGGTGCGGATACCATTCTCAAAGAACAATACTATCGGGTTGTGCTTTTCGCGTACGTTTTTGCGTAACAGTATGCTACTTAAAGCCGGTACTAATGTTAAGGTGAACAGTAAGGCGCCCAGTAATGCGAAGCTTAACGTGTAAGCTAGCGGGCTGAACATTTTACCTTCTACTTTCTGGAAGGCGAAAATGGGTATTAAACAGGTGATGATAATCAGTTTGCTGAAAAAGATGGCTTTACCCATTTCGGTGCCTACCTGTTTAAACAGGCCCAGCTTAGCCAGCTTGTTGAACTTTTCCATCCCTACTTCGCGTGCACGATGGTCCAATGCCACAAACAGCCCTTCCACCATTACCACGGCCCCATCTATGATGATCCCGAAGTCGATAGCGCCCATAGAAAGCAGGTTGGCGTTCATGCCTTTTAAGCGCATACACATAAAGGCAAACAACAAGCTTAGCGGGATAATAATGCTTACAGTTATTGTTGTGCGCCAGTCGGCCATAAACAGTAATACTATTACAGTTACCAGTATAATGCCTTCTACCAGGTTGTGTAATACTGTATGGGTGGCAAACTCCATGAGGTTGGTGCGATCGTAGAACGGAACGATTTTTACATCCTTAGGCAGGATATTATTGTTGAGATCTTCTACCTTGGCATGAATGCGATCCAGCACTTCGGCTGTGTTTTCGCCTTTGGTCATTACCACAATACCTTCAATAACATCTTCCTTTTTATCCAGCGATACCTGTCCTAAACGTGGTTTGCCGGCTTCTTTTACAGAGGCAACATTGCGCACGAGGATAGGAACGCCGTTTTGCTTGGTGATGATGATGTTTTCAATTTCGCTGATGTTGTTTAATAAACCAATGCCACGCACTACATAGGCCTGGCCGTTGCGTTCAATAACATCGCCACCTACGTTGATATTGCTTTTGGCAACGGCATTGTATACGTCCAGCGAGCTAAGACCGTATTTGGTAAGGTAGTTGGGATTTACGCCTATTTCAAAGCTTCTTTCTTCACCGCCAAAACAGTTTACATCGGCAATGCCGGGAACGGACTTAAACTGCCTGTCGAGTACCCAGTCCTGCAGGGTGTACAGTTCGCGAATGTTACGGGTGCTGCTTTTGAGCGTGTAACGGTAAATTTCACCGGTAGGACCGTAGGGGGGCTGCACTTCGGGCTTAATGCCATCGGGCAGGTCTACGTTCATAATACGCGCCATTATCTGCTGACGGGCAAATGCATCTTCTACATTGTCGTCGAAAATGATACGCACATAGGATAAACCAAAAGAAGAGGTAGTACGGAGGTTACTTTTCTTTTGTACGCTGTTTAGCACAGTTTCCAAAGGAATGGTCACAAATTTTTCTACCTCTTCTGCGCTGCGCCCGGGCCACTGGGTAATAATAATGATCTGTGTATTGGTTACATCGGGGAAGGTATCGATGGGCGTATTTTTATAGCTGATAAAGCCTATAACGCCAAGTACAGCCGTTAGAAAAAACACCAGGTACCGGTGGCGCAACGAAAAATGTATAATATTCTTGATTAACTTATTCATGGGTAGCGGGGTTTAATCGTTTTGTAATTGTTCGAACAGTAATAACTGGTTTTTTACTACCAGCAACTGGCCCGGCGTAACTCCTGAATTCAGATAGGTTTTGTCGCCCAGCGTTTTCATGATTTCCACGGGGGCAATCTGCATATCACTGGGGCTGTTGTATACTACCACAAAGTCTTTTCCGTTTTGAGATACCAATGCTTTGGTAGGGATACAGATAGCGGAATCTTTTTCAATATTAGATACCTGCACTTTGGCAAACATTTCCGGTTTTAACAGCAATCCTTCGTTTTGCAGGGTAATGCGCACGCGTAAAGCTTTATTGGTAGGATCCAGTACCTCGCTCAGCTTTTCAATTTTTCCGTTGAACACTTTTCCTGGATAGGCTAATGTGCTTACCTGTACGGGTGCGCCCTCTTTTACTTTAGGTATGTCTGTTTCAAACACGTTGGCCCATACCCATACTTCTTTTAAATCGGAGATGGTGAACAGGTTGTCGCCCATATCGGGACGGATAAAGCTGCCTGCATTTACTTTCTTTTCTACAATATAACCGCTGATAGGCGCTATTACGCTGTATACGCCACCGGGCTGGCTGTTACCACCGTTGATGCTTAACAGGGATTGTATTTTTTGTTTAGCGGCTTCGGCCTTCAGATAATTCTGTTTGGCTTCGGTGTAATCTTTTTCGCTGGAGATGCCGCTTTTGTATAAAGACTCTGCATTGTCCAGTTGTCTTTTAGCGATAGCTACGTCGGCATCGGCACCGGATAAATCGGCATAGCTGCCGGCTACATCCGCGCTTTTGATAACGGCAATCACCTGGCCACGTTCTACTCTGTCGCCCAGTGATACTTTGGTTTCTGTTACCTGTCCGCTGCTGTGTGGGAATATTTTTACTACACTGTTTTCGTTGAAGCTGATTTCACCACTTAATGTGAGGGCGTCATCAATGCGTGCGCGGCGAACCGTATCCATCAGTATCATTTTAGCCATGGTATCGCTGAGTACGAATTTCTTGTCTTCCTGCTTCACTTCCTGTTTTTCGTGGCATCCTGCCAGGCTTGCTGCAGCAACGAAGAAGGAGGTGGCGTATGTGATATATAAAGATGCTTTTTGCATATTGTGTCTATTGAATAAATATTGGTAATGGGTTATAATCAGCTAATGGGTTATGGTACTACATCGGTGCCTACTGCATAATTCAGTTCTTCTTTGGCCAGTGCCAGGTTCATTTGCTGCTGTACCAGGCGTTGCTGTACTGCCGTGAAATCGGTAAAGAAATCAATGAATTCCGGCAGGCTTACCTGCTTGGATGAATAGCTTTTTACCATGTTCTGCTGCATTTGCTGATAGGTGGTATAAAACTCCTGCTGTGTAGCGCTGTTTTGCTGTAACACCAGGCTGAGCTTATGATAGGCCGTGCGTACATTGTTTTGCAGGTCGGTGGCTGCATCCATTGTAAGGGCCTGTTGCTGTTTGATGTTGCTTTCGGCACTTTTAATATTACCCTGGTTTCGGTTGAACAAAGGCAATGGTACGGAAATGCCCACTCCCCAATAGTTAGGGGCTACACTACTGTTTTTATCAAAATTGCTTTGTACGGTGATGTCGGGAACGCGCAATGCTTTTTGATAAGCCAGGTTCTGTTGTTGAAACAGGGTTTGTGTTTCCTGTAACTGGTAATAAGGATTGTGTTGCTGCGCGGTAGCTATTAACGCCTCTACGTTTTCCGGTAAGGTGGCGGCTATACGCTGGAAGATAGTTTCTGATTCGGCTGGTTTAACAAAGCTGCCATCTTTTACCTGCAACAGTGTGCGGATATCGGATTGGGTATCGGCCAGTTGTTTTTCCAGGTCAGTCATATCCTGTGTGAGTGTAATTACTAATGCCTGTATACGCAGGTAATCTTTCTGTGCAATGTTGCCCAGTGCCAATTGCGCTTTCATGCCTTCGGACAGCTTGTTGAGCTGTTCCAGCTGGCTTTTGTAAATGGCTTTATAGGCAAACTGCTGAGCAATGGTATAATAATCATTGTGCAGCTGGTAACGCAGGTTGCGCAGCAGGTCCTGTAACTGTAACTCACTTACTTTTCCATTGGTCACTGCCATATCTATTTGTTTACCGCGTTTGCGGGCAGTATAGATGAGCTGCTGTAACTGAATGGAGTATTGTCCCATAGTACTGCCATCTTCCAGGCGTTTGTTATAGGGCAGTAGTTTGCCATTGGCGGCCACTACCTGGTCGGTACTGAGCACCGGATTGTCCCATAATTTGGCTTGTTGTACCAGTGCTTTCTGGGCATCCACGTTATAATGTGCTGCCAGTAATTGTAAGTTGCTGTCGATAAAACGCTTTTCGGCGTCGGCCATACTAAGTCGCAGTGTGTCTGGTTTGCTCTGTTGCTGTGCCCGAACGGGTGCGCTAACCAGGCTACCGTAAAAGATAGCCAGCAATGTCCAGGCAACGGGGTTGAACCTGTTGTTCATTATTGTAAATGTTGGGTTTACGAATTTGTCGGGAAGCAGCTATGCACTAGAGCATCAGCATGGGCTTACCGGCACATGTCCTTTTTCTTTTCCTGTTGGTTGTTGGTAGTGGGGAGTGATAAGGCTGCCCTGGTATCAGTTGTGAGTGATAAGCCGGATTTGTCAGTTCGTGTGTTGGGTTATCAGAAGTATAGAGCCGCGCATCTGCCGGCTTAGGCCTTTCTACCTGTTAGGGTATGGCCACTCTGATAAACACCCAGCTGTTACGTATTGTACTGGTAATAACTGGCTGTACTTACAACTGACTATTGTCAACTTACTACTGGCGCAACGGGCGCCACTGAACACTTACAACTAACCACTACGCTTTGGGTGGTGGAGGGTTGATTTCCTTAAAGAAAAGGAAATAGTAGGCTTCGTTCAAAGGATGGATGTAATTGCGTGTTGCCACGTAAAACGCTCTTTTAGGTTGCAGATCATCAAAGGTGATCATTTTAATGGGAGCGTGTTTGTGCATTTGCATGGCGGAGTGGTCGTTATTCTGCTGGTGGTATTCCGGCAGGGCTCCTTTGTGATGCAGCACTATTTCGGCCACATATTCTACGATGGAGTTGATTTCGTTAAACTCGCCAATAGTGTGTTTGTGTGTTTTGATGGGCTCAAAATCCTGCATGTAAATACTCAAATTGAGTATTTGCATAGCTATCAGAAGGATAAGAAGACGTGATATGTGTAACTTGATACCTGTCATGTCATTGCAAACACGGCACAAGTTTACTGCGGAAAAATCAAAAGATAATGTTAACGGGGAAGTATTTCATGGATTTAATTCCATTTTAATACGTTCCCCGTTGTATTAGGTAGGGTTATCAAAAATTATCCGAAGTTTCTGTTTTCCCGGTACTCTTTACGGATGCAACTGGGCGTTTTGCCTGTTTTGCGGGTAACGGCGCGGGTAAAACAGTGTCGGTCGGCATAGCCTAATTCGTCGCTGATGTCTTCAAATGTTTGTTCACTGGTTTTAATCAGGAAAACGGCGTACTTCATTAATTGATCGCGAATTTCCTTTTCCAGTGAAACTCCGTACAGCGAATAATACAACTTGGTTAAGTTTTTTCCAGGGATGGAATACTTGCTGGAAATGTACTTAATAGTGTGTACGTGCGCATTAGGTTGTGTTCGTAACTGCCATCTTAATTCCTGTAGCTTGGCATACTCATCTGGTGGTTGCACCGGATGTAACTTTGCGTCGGCCAGGTATTGTCTGAACAGTTTTTCCAGCAGGGTTCTTATATCAAGGGTTGCGTAATGGGGGTGGGGGTTGAGGTCGAGTAACTGATCAATGACATGCTGTGCTTCATAACCAATAGAGGCACTGTTGAGTTGATGACTTTGGTTACTGGCGTTTTGCAGTCTTTCCATTACTTCCCGTGGATGTGTGTTGTTTTCGGCAAAATCTTCCAGGAAAGCAGGGGTGGCGGCAATAAACAGCCATTGATGGGTGCCTGGGGGCAGGTTGAACTCACTATCGCCTTTGGGATAAAAAGCTTGCTGATAGCTTTTTTCTTTAAGCGTTAGTTTGTTGCCATTTTGTAACAGGGCTTCGGAATTACCTTCCAGTACGCAATGTAATAAGGCAGAAGGTTGTTCCACGCTGATACGGATGGAAGCAGGTTGTTGCACTAAAAACACATAGTGATACACTGTGAATTTTTTCGCTGCAAACTGTTGTGATAAAACGGTGCCACTGTTGAACTTGTGGCTTTCCATAGACGCTGTCCATGGTAGTTTGTGTTTGGTGCTAAGATGGCGGGAGGGGTCCGTTTTTTTTCCTTCCTCCGGCAAACCAAATCGGTAGAATGTTACTTTCATAGATATTGAGAACTGGGTTTTAGCCTTGCCGATTTTCACGCTGATATGAAATTTCGACGGCTGGTTAATAGAAAGAAAACTGTAAAAAAAGTTCTGATTTATAGTAGTATAGCCGCCCTTCACGGTAAGGGAGTAGTCATTTCCTTTTCTACTATTAAAATAGAAAATATTTTAAACTATACAAATTAAAAATAATACAACTAAATATGTGCTATATGTAACTGTGCAGAAGGTGCTGCATAACTCTTTCAATAGCTTGAAGTTACCCGTTCTTACCTGTTAAAGTGTGATTTTGTAAATCCCTATTTTTAGGTATTTTTTTTTGAATTGTTGCTCCTGTATTATAAATAGTTTGTTCCCGCTTTTCCCATTGCATTTTTGCAATTTTAATACGTTGCAGGTCTATAAACGTACTCCTTCATATAAAAACGGGCTTCGGCCCGTGTGCAGTGTGCTGCTATACCTGTGGCTCACGGTGTCATGGGTAAGCAGCCCTGTTTAACTTTTTTCATCCTTTGTCCGTAGGATGCTTTCACTGCCTGTTTGTGCCAATATTACATTGCTGAGGTATATTGGTACAGCAGGTTTCTTGTTTTCTCCCGCCTGTTAGTCTGCTAGGGTATTGTGGCAAATAAAAAAAATATCATTTCCTTTTTTTATAAAAATGAGTAATAGTAACTGGTTTTTGCTCCGGTTTTACCATGGTTTTTACTGTATTGTTTATAGGTATTTATACCTATAAATTGAGTAAGTATACTTATGGAAACATGAGTAATTGTACCTATAAAGTGCTGTTTTATAAAGGTTTCTGATTTTTATTTTCAGGTGTAAAATGTTTTAAGAAAAATAATATTTGTTTAAAGATGCTTTAGGGGATACCATGAGGAAAAGACACTATGAGTTCGGGCAGATAAATGTATCTGCTTTCATTAAAACTAAAAAACTGATACTTATGGGAAAAAGAGTAGGCTATCCCTTACTGGCTGCATTCATCCTGGCAGGTTTTTGTGGTGTAACGTCTTGTAGCAAAAAAGACGCAACTCCTTCTATTTCAATCTCATTATCTAAAGATACTGCACTGGCTACTGGTTTTGATGCTGTTAAAGTTGTAGCGGTGGATGAAAAAGGTAATGACATCAGCAGCAGCGTACAGGTGTATGTAAATGGCGCTACTATCACTGGTAGCACTTATTATCCTGCAAAGGCGGGTACCAATGTGTTTACTGCTAAAAAAGGTACATTAACTTCTAATGAAGCTAAATTAGTAGTAGCAGGTAAGCCCACTTCCGATTTTACACAAAAGATATTACTGGAAGATTTTACCGGTACCTGGTGCGGCTATTGCCCTCGCGTACCTTATATCCTGAAAGACTTTTTACCTGCTTATCCTAATACCATTTTTGTAGGTGTGCACGGTGGTGGTGTAGATCCATTCTACTATCTGTATGCCAACAAGCTGGTTAACAGCTTTAAGGTGACCGGCTTTCCTTATGGTTTATTAAACCGTGCTTCTAAATGGGATGAAGGTGATGCTACTTTAACTGATGCTATGGATGCATGGGCTCCCGTGGGTTTAGCTATTGAAAGCGCAGTGGGATCGAATGCTATTACCGGTAAAGTAAAAGTGAAGTTTGGTGTTAACACTGATTTGCCTTTACGTGTTGTTGTTATGATGGTGGAAAATAACCTGATAGCGAATCAGCATAACTATTACAGCGATTTAGGTGGCGATTCTTTATATGGTTACTCACATATCAATGTATTAAGACAAACTTCATCCAGCGATGTGGTAAATGGTGATACTATCGCTGTGGCCAGCCAGGTAAAGGGCGGCGTGTTTGAAAAAACATTCAGCTTTGCTTTGACTGGTACAACCGGCATGGGCACCAGCTATACCGTGGTACCTGCCAATGTAAAAATCGTTGCCTTTGTACAATACGACGCCACTAACGTAGCGGGCCGTAAAGGTTTGTTGAACGCCCAGGTAACCACTGCCGGCGCTAATAAGGATTTTGATTAGTGTGATGGGGTGTTAGAAGAAGGAGTATGAATGACAGAGGTCAGTTGGTCAGCAGTAGCGCGTCACTGTTTATGGTGGATGGGTGCTTGCTGACTAGCTGGCTTATTTTCTTTTTTATAGATGCTTAAAGCAATTTCAAACATGAAAAAAATGTATGCGTGGCTGCTGGGCAGCTTTTTGTGTGTGGCTTCTTACGCACAGGAAAATTTTCCCTCTGTGTCTGTTAAAACCCTGGGAGGGCAAAGTGTAGATTTCTCTAAACTGGTTTCTGGTAGTGGCGATACGGCAGTGGTAGTAAGCTTTTGGGCTACCTGGTGTGTGCCTTGTGTTACTGAACTGGATAATATCAATGATGTGTTTGCCGACTGGCAGAAGGAGAAGCCTTTTAAACTGCTGGCCATCTCTATTGATGATGCACGTACCAGCCAACGGGTAAAGACTTTTGTAAAAGGAAAGGGCTGGGGATTTGATGTACTTACGGATGTGAACAACGACCTGAAGCGTGCTTTGAATATTAATGATGTACCGCATGTGCTTATTATTAAGAACAACAAAGTGGTATATCAGCATACAGGGTATGTGGCCGGAAATGAAGATGAACTGTTTACCAAAATAAAAACTTTGTAATTTTTTACAGATGAAGAAAGCGTTGTTTACACTGGGGTTAGGCCTGGGAGCTTCTGTTGCGCAGGCACAGCTGGAACAGCTGGCGCAGGGGCATTTGAGCGGAAGCTTTGATAGCTATACACAGTATTATCGTAAGGATGATAAAATATTGGCGGTTCCTCCGCAGGATAAAATTGGCTCTAACAACTTTTTTAAACTGGATTATACCTATAAGCAATTCAGTGCAGGGATACAATACGAAGCTTATTTGCCGGCTGTGCAGGGGTTTCCTTTCCTGGGCACTAAGCAGGGGCGTAATGAAGGTAAACTGGTAAACCGTTATTTCCGTTATAGCGGGGACAAGGTGAGTTTGCAGGTGGGCGATTTTTATGAGCAGTTTGGTAGCGGTCTGGTTTTTCGTTCGTGGGAAAACAGACAGATTGGTATTAATAACGCCCTGGAAGGAGTGAATGTGCAGATACAGCCAACCGACTTTTTAAAACTGAAAGTGGTATATGGTCGTCCGCGTGAGTATTTTGACTATGCAGATGCTACTGTGCGTGGTGCAGATGCGGATATCAATTTAAGCCGCATGTTTGTAAAAAGGCCAACTGCTGTGAATGTAACCGGTGGACTTAGCTATGTAAGCCGTTACCAGGAGTATACAGGGGCAGACGACAAGTTCCCGGCTACTGTAAATGCTTACGCGGCCCGTTTAGCCATAGAAGGCGCTAATGCTTCGCTTGGTGTGGAGTATGTGCACAAAGGCCAGGATCCACACGTAGCCAATGTGTTTAGCGATGATAATGGCAAGGCTTTATTGATCAATGGTGCGTACACTGCCGGTAAATTTGGCGTAAACCTTACTTATCGTGGCATCAGTAATATGGACTGGCGCTCGGACAGAAATGCCGAGGGGACTGTGTTGCCCATGAACTATGTGCCTGCTTTAACCAAACAGCACGATTATTTAACCACCAACATCTACGTGTATAACGCGCAAGTGGCTGGTGAAACAGGCGGACAGCTGGATGTGTTTGTAAACCTGGGAAGTTCTAAATTATCGGTGAACTACTCGCAGTATAATGCTTTAAAAACGCCTGGCTCTATCTTCAGTCCTGATTCTTCTTTCTTCAAAGATGGCAGCATCGAATGGAAAAAGAAATGGAACAGCAAATGGCAAAGCATTCTTTCTTATCATTATGTGTTTTATAATAAGCATGTTATTGAGGGCGGAAATGACAAAAGCATTACCAGTCATATTGGCCTGGCTAATATATTATACAAATATGCACCGCGGAAGAGCGCACGCCTGGAATTACAGCATTTATACACGAAGGAAGACAGAGGTAACTGGGCGGCCGCTGTTACCGAGTTCACTTTCGCTCCTATGCTAAGTGTATATGCGAGCGACCTGTATAACTATGGTACCACTAAAGTACATTATTACAATATTGGTGGCAGTATTATGAAAGATGCTACCCGTTTTAGCCTGGCTTATGGCCGCCAACGTGCCGGTTTATTCTGTGTGGGTGGTGTTTGCCGTTACGTGCCGGCTGCGAGTGGTTTAACTGCTACTTTAACCATCACGTTCAACAACTAAGCTATTTTGTTTGATCCCGTCGTTTCATGGTTTACGCCCGGCTCTTATCTAAATAGAAGGTGAACACTGTTTCACCACTTTGAAGCCTGCTTCTGTTATGGAGGCGGGCTTTTTAGTTAGTATTGGTACCTAACCCTAATCACATTGGTGAGCATGAAACTGAATGTTCGAAAATTCATGATGGCCGTTGCTGCCTGGGCCATATCTCACAAGATGTATGCACCATCTTCAGAAGATACTGTGTTATTATCTGTACAGGTAAGTATTGTGGGTAAGGGTACCAATGAAGTGAGATAGAATGGGAGCATACTGCGTGAATGGGCGGTATGGCTGTAAATAAAAAGTCCCGGTTATATTGCTATAACCGGGACTTTTATATAGTAACCGTCCGTTATGGACGATTGAATAATAAACCCGAATTACTTCTTCTCTTCCTGCTTGCCCAGTGGCTTGCTTTTAGCCAGATCCAATAAGATAGGAGCGGCTACGAAGATTGAAGAGTAAGTACCGGTGATTACACCGATTAACATTGCGAAAGAGAAACCTCTTGTTGCTTCGCCACCGAAGATAAACAGGATTAAGATGGTCAGGAACACGGTTAATGAAGTCATTAACGTACGGCTTAACGTTTGGTTAATAGCGCGGTTAATCACAACATCTTTAGGTTCGTTACCCATCAGTTTCACGTCTTCACGAATACGGTCATATACGATAACGGTATCGTTCATCGAGAAACCGATTACGGTTAAGATAGCCGCAATGAAGTGCTGATCAATTTCCAGTGGGAACGGTACTACTTTACGCAGGAAGCTGAATACTGCCAGTGTTACAAACACGTCGTGCAGCAAGGCAACAATGGTACCCACAGAGAAACGCCAGTCGCGGAAACGGATAAAGATGTATAAACAGATAGCCAGGATAGCAAAAATGGTTGCTTTAGTGGCGCCTGATTTTAAGTCATCAGAAATGGTTGGTAATACTGTTTGAGAGCTTTGCTTGTATTTGGTTGCAAACTCTTTGTAAGTAGTACCGGCAGGTAAGTGCTTGGATAAACCGTTGAACAGGGTTTGTTCTACAGTAGAATCAACGTTGTTACCAGTTTCATGAATTTTGTAAGCGGTAGTGATGTTCAGCTGGTTGGCCTTGTCTACTGTTTTAATAACAGGGTACTCGCCAAATACTTCTTTTAAGTCATTACCCACTTGCTCCTGGTTAGGAATGTGGTTGAAGGCAACGGTATAGCTACGGCCACCCACAAATTCAACACCATAATCGAAACCAAAGAAGAAGGAACCAACACCTAAGAACAGTACAATAACAGAGATACCGTAAGCTACTTTTCTATACTCTACAAATTTGTAAGCAGCATGCTTGAACACTTTTTGAGAGAAACCGGTAAAGTACTTGAAGTGACGCTGTCTGGTAGTGTAGATGTCAGATATTAATCTTGATACCATGATACCACAGAACAGGGATAACAGGATACCGATGATTTGAGTAGTTGCAAAACCTAACACTGGTCCTAAACCGAAGTAGAACAGGATAATAGCGGTTAATAAGGTAGTAACGTGCGCATCCAGAACAGGAGCATAAGAGCGTTTGTAACCGTCAGTTACCGCCAATTGATAGCTTTTACCTTTGGTTAACTCTTCTTTAATCCTTTCAAAAATGATTACGTTGGTATCTACCGCCAGACCAATGGTTAATACTAAACCTGCGATACCAGGAGCAGTAAGCGTAAAGCCTAATGCACTTAAGATACCGATGGTGAACACCAGGTTTAAGATAAGGGCGATGTTAGCTACCCAACCTGCAGTGTTATAGTATAAGATCATCAGAATGAAGATCACCAGGAAGGAGATGGCAAATGACATGGTGCCACCTTTTACTGCTGCTTGACCCAAGGTTGGTCCTACAACCTGCTCCTGAACAATTTTAGCAGGGGCTGGTAATTTACCAGACTGCAGAATGTCGGCCATATCCTGTGCTTCTGTTAAAGAGTAGCTACCAGAAATTTCTGACTGACCGTTAGGGATGGCAGTGTTTACGAAAGGAGCGCTGTATACGATATTGTCTAACACAATAGCGATAGGCTTGCCTATGTTTTTAGAGGTCATATCAGCCCAGATTTTGGTGCCGATAGGATCCATGCTCATTTTGATAGCTACGCGTGATTTGTCGTCGTAATCCTGACGGGCATCACTTACGTTTTCGCCTTCCAGTTTGGCACCACCGTTATCCAGTGTTTTTACAGCATACAGGGGAATGATGTTCCTGAACTTAGGATCATCGTTTTCCACTTTACCGTACATGAATACCAGGTTAGAAGGGAATTTGTTTTTCACAATATCCATGCGCAGGTACTGGCCAACAGTGGCAGTATCTTTCAGCATTACATAACCAATGTAAGAAGGATATTGTACAGCACCGGTTTGCTGGTTACGCTGACCTTGTGCAAAACCGATGATGCTGGTTAAAGGCGCATCTTCTGGTTTTACTTTAGAGGTATCGTTAGCAGCAGTTGCTTTATTGTCGATAGAAGAAAGAGTACCTGTAGAAGTGGTATCTCCTTTAGCAGTGGCTGTAGTAGCGGTACTGTCTTTTACTGAAACAGCAGAATCTACGGTTTTGCTGCCTTTCAGGTATTCAGATAACGCTTTTTCTGCAGTCATTACACCTTCACCGATTTCGGCAATGTTGTACATTTCAAAGAACTGCAGGTTGGCAGTAGATTGCAGGTAGTGACGTACACGCTCTGCATCGTTAATGCCGGCCAGTTCAATGGTAATGATACCTTTGTTGGGATCGGGGTTAATGGTAGGAGAAGCTACACCAAAACGGTCAATCCTGGTGCGTAAAATACGATAAGTGTTATTGAATGCAGTAATGGCTTCTGTACGCAGGTAGCTGATTACAGTGGCATCTGTTGCATCGTATTTAATCTTATTGTTGCTACGTGCTGAAAAGAAAGGAGCCAGCTTAACGCCTGGAGCCGCTTTCTGAAATTCTTGACTAAACAGGGTGATTAAATCCTGTCCACTGTTTGCTTTTGTAGCTACGGCAGCACTTAACGCCTTGTTAAATGCAGGATCTTTGGTGTTATTAGCCAGTGAGTGGATTAATCCATCCAGTCCCACTTCCATAGTAACACTCATACCTCCCTGCAAATCAAGACCCATCATCAGTTCCTTGTCTTTAGCACCACGATAGGTGGTAAGGCTAAAAGGACCAATCTTGGTGTCTTTTGTGCTGTCGAGTAAACGCTGCAGATAGTTTTTTTCCAACTCTTTTAATGAATCGGCATAAGCAGTGCGCATGGCAGAGTCAGAAGGATATTTCGCTTCTGGCTTCGGATAGGCTTTGTTCAGCCACTTTTCCGCTTTTTCTTCCATGCTGCTTTCATGGCTTCTTACAATCCATGTAAAAGACAGTTGGTAAAGACAAATCAAAATCAGCGCAATCGTAAAGAAACGCACCAAACCTTTCAGTTGCATACTTATAAGGGTTTTCTTCTAAATTTTAATGGCGGCAAAGATAGGGGAATTCAATGTTATTGCACATCTGTGAGCTTTATATCAAAATACAGTGCTGAATTTGCCGGTATTCCGGTTAATTCGGCGCAACCATAACCCAGGTAGGATGGAATAATTAATTTGATATGGCCACCCCTTTTTATAAGGGGCAAACCAACTTTCCAGCCTTCTATCAAATTGGAGAGATTCATTTTTACAGCTGTGTTTGTTTGGTCAAACACGGTTCCATTGAGCAGGGTGCCTTTGTAAATTACATATATAACTGACTGATTTGCAGGAGCGGTTCCGGATCCGCTGTCTACAACCTGGTACAGCAGGCCGTTACTTAACTGGGTGTATTCGATGTTGTTAGCGGTGCAAAAAGCTTTCATTTGCGGCAGCTCGGTTTCCGGGGCCATAGACTGACAGGAGTTGTCTTTACTTTTTAAACAGGACCACGCACAAAAGAGAATAGTACAGGTTATAATGCCGATGCTTAGTTTCTTCATGATAGTTTTGGTTGGAAAAAAAAGTTTTTTATAGGGACTGTTCCTGCGGCCTTTGTGCTGCTTTTTCTGCTGCGTGTTTTTTTGCCATCAGCTCGCGATACTGCTGTTCATACATATCCCACTTGTATTTCTTGTAAAAAATGGCAATAAAAACACCGATGGCTGCAACGGCAATAGTAAGTACATTGGGATTCACCTGGCTATTAGCTACCATTGTGGCTCTTTCAAACCAACCAGAGCCTAGCAATGCAAGGATGGCTATGCCAAACCCCAGTCCTACAGGAAGGCCAATATATAGTTGACGCATGGTTTTCCGCTCTTTTTCGCGGTTTTGCTCCCACCATTCGATAAATTTCTCCTCGCGTTTGCTTAGCATGGCGCAAAGATAGCAGATTAATCAGGCTTGCTTTGTGAAGTGTTGAGATTTAAGTACTTTGCTCTCTAAACCTGTTTACCTTGAATAAATACGACAACATTATCCATGACTTTCTACTGCAGCATAAGCAACTGACACTGGGGAAAATGGGCACTTTTACCATTATCACTGAGCCTAAAGAAGGCGAAACATCCGGTGACGTGAAATTTGTAGCAGACAAAAAAGCAGAAACCAGTGGGGTGTTATTGGATTTAATTGCAGAAAAATCGGGGAAAGGGCGTGTGCTGGTAGCTTCTGACCTGGAATCTTACCTGGAGCAGGTTCGCCAGTTTGTAAACATTGGTAAGCCTTATATCATTAATGATGTAGGTGTTGTTTCCCTGAATAAATATGGTGATTATGTTTTCACCCGCAATACAGGAGGGGCTGAGCTTGCTAATAATAACGTACAGGTAGAACAGCATTTTTTACCCGAAAATACTAGCCTGGTAGCCCGTATGGGTAAGCGTAATGGTATTATGGGGATTGGGCTTATTATCTTTTTACTGGTGATTGCCGGTGTAGGGTATGGTGTATATACCATGTTCAATCACAAAAGTAACACGGACACTGGGGTAACTACAGCAGCGGATACGCAAACAGCAGCACCTGTAACACCGCCCCCGGTTATGCCGGATACCACTGCTGTTGCAAAAGATTCAACAGGCACTGCTAACAAACCTGACAGTGTTGCTGTTGCAGCCATTGTTCCAATAGTTTCTAAAGACAGCAGCCGTTATAAATTTATTTTTGAAACCACTACCAGCGGCGACCGTGCACGCACCCGTATTGCACAATTACGTTCGTTTGGTGATCCTGCTTCTTTTGACAGCAGTAAACAGGCAGATGGATCCTTTTCTTACCGGTTGTTTCTACGCAAAAAAATAGCCATAGCAGATTCTGCCAAGGCTAAAGATTCTATTCAGTTGTATTTGAGTAAATCTGTTACTGTAGTACGGGAGTAGTTTAAAATAACCTGCTCCGTCTATGATATTTATTGGAGAAAGGTCCCTCTTTTGATCCGGCAGAAAATATGGCGGTCAGGTACAATGACAGTAGCAGCAAAACTGGAACTCATTGTTGGCTTTAATAAATAAGGCAAAGATATTAAGATAAACAAAAGCCCCTTGCTTGCGCAAGAGGCTTTTGTTTTTATAGGATCGATGCAAACCGGCCGTTGCCAGCTTACTACTAGTAATCCATACCGCCCATACCAGGAGCTGGAGCGTGGCTGTGAGCAGCTTCAGGCTTTGGTTTGTCTGCCACTACACACTCAGTAGTTAACAGCATACCAGCGATAGAAGCAGCGTTTTCCAGCGCTACACGGCTAACTTTGGTAGGATCGATTACACCTGCTTTGAACAGGTATTCGAATGTTTCGGTACGTGCGTTGAAACCATAATCAGCTTCCCCTTCACGAATACCTTGTATAATGATAGAACCTTCTAAACCGCAGTTGGCTACGATTTGACGTAATGGCTCTTCTACAGCGCGACGAACGATGCTGATACCGGTAGTTTCGTCAGCGTTTGCGCCTTTTACTTTATCCAGTGATTCTACAGCACGGATGTAAGCAACACCACCACCAGGAACAATACCTTCTTCAACAGCCGCTCTTGTAGCGTGTAAAGCGTCGTCTACGCGGTCTTTTTTCTCTTTCATTTCTACTTCGGTAGCAGCACCTACGTACAGAACAGCTACACCACCACCTAACTTAGCCAGGCGCTCTTGTAATTTTTCTTTATCGTAGTCAGAAGTAGTGTTTTCAATTTGCGCTTTAATCTGGTTAACGCGTGCAGTGATGTCTGCTTTTTTACCCTTACCACCAACGATGATCGTGTTGTCTTTGTTGATAGTGATAGAAGCAGCCTGACCTAAAGAAGTGATGTCAGCAGCTTCCAGTTTGAAACCAGTTTCTTCGCTGATTACAGTACCGGCAGTCAGCACTGCGATATCCTGTAACATTTCTTTACGACGATCGCCGAAACCAGGAGCTTTAACAGCTGCTACTTTCAGGGTACCACGTAATTTGTTTACTACCAGGGTAGCCAGTGCTTCACCTTCCAGGTCTTCAGAGATGATAACCAGAGGACGGCCGCTTTGAGCTACTTTCTCCAGAATGTGCAGAATGTCTTTCATAGCGCTGATCTTCTTATCGTAGATCAGGATATAAGGGCTTTGCAGGTCTACTTCCATTTTCTCGCTGTTGGTAACGAAATAAGGAGAGATATAGCCACGGTCGAATTGCATACCTTCTACTACGTCAACGGTAGTATCGGTACCTTTTGCTTCTTCAACAGTGATAACGCCTTCTTTACCCACTTTGCCCATTGCTTCGGCAATCAGTTTGCCAATAGTGTTGTCGTTGTTGGCAGAGATAGTAGCTACCTGCTCAATCATTTTGTTGTTGTTACCAACATCTTTTTTCTGAGTAGCCAGGTTTGCTACGATAGCCTGAACAGCTTTATCGATACCGCGTTTCAAATCCATTGGGTTTGCACCGGCGGCTACCATTTTCAGGCCTTCGCTGATAATAGCTTGTGCCAGAACGGTTGCAGTAGTAGTACCATCACCAGCTATATCAGCGGTTTTAGAAGCTACTTCTTTTACCATTTGAGCGCCCATGTTCTCGATAGCGTCTTCCAGTTCAATTTCTTTAGCAACGGTAACACCGTCTTTAGTAACAGCAGGTGCACCAAATTTTTTCTCAATAACCACGTTACGGCCTTTAGGACCTAAGGTTACTTTCACCGCGTTAGCCAGGGTATCAACACCCTTCTTCATTTTATTTCTTGCTTCGATGTCGAAGTAGATTTGTTTTGCCATGATGTATGGGAATTAAAAATTCTAAAGTTTACAATGCATTTTCACTATCAATCGCAGGCTATTAAACGATAGCCAGGATATCGCTTTCACGCATAATCAGGTATTCAAGACCTTCAATGGTGATTTCAGTTCCGGCGTACTTGCCATATAAAACTGTATCGCCCGCTTTAACGGTTACAGGCTCATCTTTTTTACCGGTACCGGCTGCTACTACAGTACCACGTTGTGGTTTTTCTTTAGCGGTGTCGGGAATGATGATACCACCCGCAGTTTTTTCTTCGGCAGGAGCTGGTTTTACGATCACCCTGTCATGAAGAGGGGTAACATTGAGTTTTTTGGTAGCCATAATTATATCTGTTTTTGATTTTTTGTCAATCACATGTCAACGATTTTTGTGCCATAGCCTAAAAGGGTCTTGCAAACAGGTCAAAATTACATTTTTGACCTGTTGTACACCGGTAATTTTGACCAATACTGACAGGTTGAGTGTTTTTTTTTGCTTTCTTACTGCCAAATCTGTCAGAGCGACAGGGTGTTTGACTGATGCTTATTCATACCGTAATGTTCATAAGTGATACACCTACCAGGTTTTCACTGTTGCTGAAAAATTTGTTTGGACGGTTGGATCTATGAGCCCACTTTGTTGGTATTGTTTGGCCACGGATTCGTCAGCTTCATATTTCAATGTATTGGCTGAAATCAGCAGGGCACTGTTTTGTTTATGTAAACAATAAAATTGCAGTTATACCAGGCTTTAGCTTTTTATCACTTTTGTGAGCATTGCCTAAATCTGCTTCATCCACATTAGTCTGTACCTGCATTTTTGTAGTGTTTTTGGCAATAATAATAAACAAGGTAGATGTCTTAAAGCTGGCTGCCACTGACTGTTTACGTTCACACTCCTGCTAAGCACTACACTAGCAACAGCACCAGGAATTTCCGGTTTATCAGCTTCATGGGGATGGTTGTAAATTAAATAACCCTTTGCAAGCCCAATTGTTTTACCGGAAGGGCATAAACTATTATATTTGCAGCCTTTAAAGTTCTTTTTTCATGATTAGCAGAAGAAATATACGGGTGAAAGTAATGCAGGTTATCTATGCATTAGAGGCCATGGACGATGTGAAAGCCAAAAACAACCCGGTACAGGCTTTGTCAAAAAAGCTGGAAGAGTCCCGTGAATTATTTGTTTACCTGCTACATTTTATTACTCAGGTGGCGCAGTACGCCGAAATTGATGCCAAACACAGAGCATCTAAACACATTACCACAAAAGAAGATTTGAACGTAAATACCAAAATTGCCGGTAACGAGCAGTTGTGGAAGATACTGGAAAGTGCTTCTTACAGGAAAGCGATAGAAGTAACTGTGCCTAAAAGCATTGATAGTCAGGATTGGATTAAGAAAATTTATCAGCGCCTGGTAGACACTGACATTTACCAGGAGTACATTAAGGTGGAAAATCGTGACGATAAGCAACAGGAGAAAGAAATTCTGCGCTATATTTTTACAGACCTGATGCTACCAGATGAAGACTTTTTATCGTTTGTAGAAGAGCATTTTACTAACTGGGATGACGATGCGGAGATGATGAACCAGTTAATGCCTGCTTATTTGCAAAAGCCTGCTGCATACGATTTGTATGATATGACAGGCACTGAAAAGTGGCAGTTTGCCCGCGATCTGCTGAACACCACAATGGAGAAAACAGAACATTTATCAGATCTGATTAAACCTAAGCTGAAGAACTGGGATGCGGATCGTATTGCACAGCTGGATATGATTCTGATGCAAATGGGCGTGGCCGAATTCCTGTATTTTGATACTATTCCGCCAAAGGTTACTATTAATGAATACATTGACATTGCCAAAGAATACAGCACCCCGCAAAGCGGTCAGTTTGTAAATGGCATACTGGATGGTATTCATAAAGAACTGGTTGCTACAGAAAAGATGCATAAGACCGACTTTAAGAAATAAGTCTTAAATAGTGTAACTATATGAAAATAATTGTGGCCGGTTGTGCCATTTTGCTGGCAGGTATTATGGGGGCCTGTAATGGAAACAACAAGGTTTCTGTGAAAGAAGAGGTAAGTAAAACCCAGTTGGATACAGCCCATTACACCGATATTGCCTGGAAAGACAGTGTGGTAAATGTGGGGAATCTTACCATGGGCGATACCACGCTGATCACTTTTCATTTTAATAATGTGGGGCAACATCCGCTGGTAATTGCTAAAGTAAGGCCCGGATGTGGTTGTACCACAGCAGGTTATACTAAAGAGCCTGTATTACCGGGTGGCGAAGGGGTAGTAACTGCGGCATTTGATACCAAACGGGCACATGTGGGCACTTTTAGAAAGTATATGATAGTTACTGCCAACACGCATGAAAGACAGCAGTTTGAGCTGATTTTCACCGGAGAAATTAAAGAAAAGTAAAAATTAAGCGTGCTATTGTGCTAAAGCAATAGATTTGCACGAATTTTCTCATTAATACAACTACAAATCATGTATTCAGTACTTTTAGCAGCACCTGCCGGAGGAGCACAAGGACAAAGTCCTATGTTTTCTTTTTTTATGATGGGTGCTATTATCCTGGTGTTCTATTTCTTCATGATTCGCCCTCAGGCTAAAAAAGCAAAAGATCAAAAGAAATATATCGACAACCTGCAAAAGGGTGACAAAGTGGTTACCATTGCCGGTATACACGGTAAAATCAATAAAATTAACGAAGATGGCACTACCCTGGAGCTGGAAGTAAGCCCTGGTAGCTACATCAAAATTGAAAAACAAGCTTTAAGCATGGAGTGGACTGCTGCTTTAAACAAAGCAAACGGTGTAGTTCCTGCTGGGAAGTAGTTTGTAAAACAAATTGACAAAACGGCTGATTCACTAAAATGAATCAGCCGTTTTTATTTAAAAAATACACAAAGGTGCTTAATCTGATTAATTGTAAGAAAGAGGCTTTGTTTTTTTAAACAGTGATTGTAGCTTGCGGCATATTTCAACCCTTATAATATGCTAAATAAACTAACCGTACTCTGCGGATTTGTCCTGGTTTTTTTAAATTATTCCTATGCGCAAACAGATACCACCAGTCGTAATGCCGGTTTACCTAATTACGGAAGAACCATTATCCTGGCAGATAGTGTTGCGCGTGCAAGAATTGGCGATAGTGCTGTAGTTACGCTAAACACGGTGCAAACCATTACTGCTGCAAAAAACTTTGCCCCGGCTATAACAGGCAACGGTGCTGCTGTAACCATTACTCCTTCTTTTACTGCCACTGCCAATTCCAATCAATTGTATGGTTTGGATATAGCAGATCCTACTGTTATTAATACCGGGGGGTATACGAATATCTCTTCTATGTCGGCCAGGTTTAGAGGCTCAGTTTTAGTGGGAGGAACCATTGATGCCAAGTATTTTAGAACAAATGAACTCATGCGGAGTAACAATGATAATACTTTGGGTATCTCTAAATCATCCGCTAACCTGTTAAACGGGCTGGTATTCAAAAGCGTTTCTGCTGTTACGGCCACTTCCAACATACAGAACAGCACCTTATTTACTGATACAGTATATTTTAATTCCAATACACCTTCGGCAACAGGGTATAGCCAGGTAAGGTTAACTCCGGCTTTAACGCAAACCGGGTATAGTGGCATTACCAGGGGTTTATACGTATCTCCCATTTTAAAAGACGTTACGGACTTCAGAGCTATAGAAACCAATGTGCCTTTTGGAAACGGCTACCAACTGTATCTGGGAGGAGGAGCCCGCAATTATATGAGTGGAAGAACAACTGTAGATAGTATCTGGAACTTTAATGATTTAGTGTACTATCAGGCTACTGCTTCTTATTTACAGGTGCGCACGAATGGTTTTACTTATAAGGATCTGGCCAGCGTTAATTTCCTGAAAGCAGCCAATCCTACTACATTAACGGGCACCAGGGATTTGCTGAGATATTATGTAATTGGTAAAAGCAATATTACCAACGCAAACTGGAATGGGATAGGTATGTACGATTCATTGCAGATAACGCAAGATATCAGTACAGGAAGGGTTAGCGCCTTGCGCGTAAGCCCGGTTGTTATGCAAACGGGGTATACAGGAACCGTACGTGGTTTGCTGATTGATCCTGTTTTAACAGGTACCTCTGATTTCCGGGCTATTGAAACGCTGGTAAATGATGGAGCTGGTTTTCAACTGTATGCCGGTGGATCGGCGCCTTCTTATTTTAAAGGAAGAGTGGGTATCAATACCGATAAGCCACAGTCAGAGCTGGCTGTAAATGGAACTATTACTGCAGTAAGGGTGAAAGTTACTACTCAAGGTTGGGCTGATTATGTATTTGACTCTGCTTATCAGTTGCCTGCGTTACCTGAAGTAGAAAAATTTATTCAACAAAACAAACACCTGCCGGACGTACCCTCTGCGGCTACTGTAAGCCAGGAAGGAATTGATGTGGGAGATAACCAGGTGCTGTTATTGAAAAAGATAGAAGAGCTTACTTTATATATTATCGAACAAAATAAAAAACTGGAAGCGAGGAGCAAAAAACTGGAACAGCAAGGAGTTGAAATAGAACTGCTGAAACAAAAAGTGAAGTAGTCAGTAATCACACCACTTCATAAATAGTTAACCGGACCATTTGAACCCTTACAGTATGAACAATAAATATTTATTACTTTTCCTTGCTTTGCTTTCGGCTACTTATTCCTATTCTCAGCTGGATACCACCAGTCGCAATACTGGTATTCCTAATTACGGCAGGGCTATTATATTGGCAGATAGTATTACCCGTGCAAGAATTTCTGATAGTGCTGTTGTTACCTTAAAAACAACACAATCCATTGCCGCTGTAAAAAACATAGCTCCATCAATGACAGGAAATGGAGCTGCTGTAAGCATAGCTCCCACCTATACTGTCACGGGTAATTCCACTGAATTGTATAGCCTGGATGTGGCCGATCCTACCATTATTAACAACGGTGGCTATACAGGTATCACCTCCCTGTCTGCCAGGTTCAGGGGCTCTGTTTTAGTGGGGGGTACAGTCTCTGCCAACGTTTTCAAAACCAATGATCTGATGAGGGGGGGAGATGTTGTTTATAATATCTATAAACCATCTGGCAATCTGGTAAACGCATTGTTATTAAAAGGAGCTGCACCTGCTACGGCTACTTCCAGTATGCAAAATGGAACCCTGTTCCTTGATTCTTTATATTTTAACGCGAATATTTCTTCACAAGGTTATACCCAGGTAAGGCTAATGCCAGCTTTAACACAAACAGGTTATAGTGGCATTACCAGGGGGCTTTATATCACGCCCGCTTTAACCAATGTAACAAACTTCAGAGCTATAGAAACCAATGTACCCTATGGAAAGGGGTACCAGTTATACCTGGGTGGTACTGCCGGCAATTATCTGAAAAGCAGAACTGTAATAGATAGCGTATGGCAGTTTAATGATAGTGTGAATCATAAAACGACGGGTTTTTTAAAAGAAGTGAGTACCAATTCCTTTATTTATAGTACAAATGGTAGCATCAGCCTGGTGAAACCGGGGAATATTACTTCATTAACAAATACAGGAGATGTACTCAGATTTTATGTAAATGCTAAAAGCAATATTATCAACGCAGACTGGAATGGGATAGGAATGTATGATTCATTGCAGATAGCACAAAACATTAATACAGGAAGGGTGAGTGCATTGCGTTTGAGTCCTGTTGTAATTCAAACAGGTTATTCCGGGCCTGTGCGTGGCTTGCTGATAGATCCGGATTTAACGGCCACTACCGATTTCAGGACTATTGAAACGAGTGTGAATGAAGGGGCGGGTTTTCAGCTGTATGCTATTGGGACAGCGCCTTCTTATTTTAAAGGAAGAGTAGGTGTCAACACCAACAAGCCACAGTCAGAGCTGGCTGTAAATGGAACTATTACTGCTATAAAGTTGAAAGTAACGAGCAAAAACTGGGCTGATTATGTGTTTGATTCCACTTATCAGTTGCCCGCCTTATCAATAGTAGAAAAGCAGATCCTGCAAAATAAACACCTGCCTGAAGTCCCTTCGGCTGCAACTGTAAGTAAAGAAGGGGTGAATGTGGGGGATAACCAGGTGTTGTTATTGAAAAAAATAGAAGAACTGACCTTATATATTATTGAACAGAATAAAAAAATGGAGATTCAGGACAAACTGGCGGCACAGCAGGATGCTGAAATAGAACTGCTGAAACGAAGGATAAAATAGTCCCACTTGTTGGTTTACCGGAAGTTTGGCGTAGAAAAATGAGCGGCATTGTTTTTTTCGCTAATTTTTCTGCGCCAATTTTTTATTATGCTATTAAAAGTGGGGTTAACGGGTGGGATAGGCTCGGGCAAAAGCACAGTAGCCAAAGTTTTTAAGGTGCTGGGTATTCCCATATTTGATGCAGATGTGGTGGCTAAAAACATCATGGCTACCGACACGGCTTTGCAGCAGGCCATTATGCAAACCTTTGGTGCGGATATTTTTGAGAACGGAGAGCTGAATCGCAAAAAGCTGGCGGGCATTGTGTTTAATGACGCATTTAGGCTGGAACAGCTAAATGCCCTGGTACACCCGGCAGCCATTAAGGCGGCAGACTACTGGATGCAACAGCAACTTACACGATATGCTATAAAAGAAGCTGCGTTATTGTTTGAAGCGGGCAGCGCCAGTGATCTGGATTATGTAGTAGGCGTATATGCGCCCAAAGCATTGCGTGTGCAAAGGGTAATGCAGCGGGATAGCACTACCCGGGAAGAGGTGCTGGCACGAATGAGCCGGCAAATTGACGAAGAAATTAAAATGCGCCTGTGCGATTTTGTAGTAGTGAATAACGACCAGGAATTGTTAATACCACAGGTGCTGAAAATACACGGGATGCTTATGGAAAAAGCCGCCGTTAAAGATGCCACAGTTGTATAACTACGCCTGTGGCTTTATTATTTTATAGCACCATCTTTTTAGTTTGCCTTCAAAATCGAATGGAGTAGTAGCCCTGGTAATATCCTTAATGTCTGTAGCATGTATGTTCTCTGCGTCAATTATAAATTTGGTGTAGTTGGTGCTGAAATACAAAACTCCGCCGGATGTTAAAGTGGCTAATACATCATTAATCAGTTCCACATGATCACGCTGAATATCCAGTATGTCCTTCATGCGTTTGCTATTACTGAAAGTTGGTGGGTCCATCACCACCAGGTCAAACTGGTTAGGCTGTAATGTTTTCAGGTATTGCTTTACATCCGCATGTATAAAGTGATACTTAGCAGGGTTGCTTAACTGGTTGGCTGCAAAATTGTCTTCGCCCCAGCCCAGGTATGTTTTAGATAAGTCAACAGAGGTAACTGAAGCGGCCTTGCCGGCAGCAGCATATACCGAAAAAGAACCAGTGTAGCAAAACAGGTTTAACACCCTTTTCCCTTCACATTGTTCCTGCACCATTTTACGGGTAGTACGGTGGTCCAGGAACAAGCCTGTATCCAGATAGTCGGTAAGGTTTACCAAAAACCTGAGGTTGTTTTCTTCTACAGTAAAGAATTCTTTTTCTACTCCTAGTTTTTCGTACTGATCTTGTTGTCCGCGATGGCTCATGCGCTTACGCTGTCGCACATAAATATGATCTTCAGGCACATTTAGTAATCGGCTAATCAATGCCAGGCATTCATCCAGCCATGCTTCGTGTTCTTCATCTTCCATACCATGCCTGCGAAGGTACTCGGCCAGGTATATTTTATCATCGTACAATTCTATACAAAAAGGAAATTCAGGCAGATCGTGATCGTACACCCGGTAGCAGGTAATTTGCTGGCGTTTGGCAAGTTTGCTTTTGTGTTTATACACTTTTACCAACCGGTTTTCAAACATTGACAATTTAGAAGACTCCATCCCGCAAAGCTAAATATATTACGTTTAACGTCATAACTGAATATAATATCAACTTAAAACCCTTATGCCTCTGCACTTGATCAGGCATAGCATGGCTATGACGGCTATTCTTCCCGCATAAAAGGAAGTGGGCTTCTTTGTTTATATATATCATAGGTTCGGTTATTGATTTTTTCATAACAAGGGTTCTTTCAGATAACTTTTATTGCTCATATAATTTATATAAAAGAAAGGTATATGGATCGCAGAAGCTTATTAAAGAAAGGTGTATTAGGCACTTTAGCCGGTGGGTTGCTGGGAGTGCCTGCTGTATCTTCCGCAACGAAGGGCGATAAACGAAAACGGTTATTGCGTTTTGCGCATCTTACAGATGTACATATATACGCTGTTTTGTATACCTATGGCCGGCTATCATCAGCCGGCCATAGGTATTTTATGATGTAGATGAAATTACCCATTCAATGGTGACAACAGCAGGGCAACAGTCTGGGTTATGAACTGGTATATGATTTGGCTGTAATTAAGATAGAAACCAATGATATGGCACAACCGGAAAATACCAGCCTGTGGTGGCAAAAAGGCATAATCTACCAGGTATATCCCCGTTCATTTCAGGATAGTAATGGGGATGGAGTAGGAGATATAGAAGGTATTATACAGCGACTGGAATACTTGAAATGGCTGGGAGTAAATGCTGTCTGGCTTTCGCCGGTTTATCCTTCTCCTATGGCTGATTTTGGATATGACATAGCTGATTATATTGGAATACATCCTTTATTTGGTACTATGGCCGGATTTGACAGACTAGTACAGGAAGTGCATGCATACGGTATGAAACTGATATTGGATCTGGTTCCTAATCATACTTCCCATCTGCATCCCTGGTTTCTGGAATCCCGCTCATCGCTCCATAATTCCAAAAGGGATTGGTATATATGGAAGGATGCTAAAAAAGATGGTTCGCCACCCAATAACTGGCTAAGCATGTTTGGAGGTGGTGCCTGGGAATGGGATGAGCCCACACAGCAGTATTATTATCATGCCTTTTTAAAAGAACAGCCCGATTTAAATTGGCGCAATCCGGCTGTGCAGGGGGCCATGCTGGATGTAATGCGTTTTTGGTTACAAAAAGGGGTAGATGGGTTTAGGGTTGATGTGATGTGGCATATGGTAAAAGACGCGCAGTGGCGTGATAACCCGCCTAATGTAGCTTACGAACCACACATGGCTACCTATGAGCAATTGCTTCCTGTGTATTCGACCGACCAGCCTGAAGTACATGATATTGTAAAGCGTATGCGTGGTTTATTGAATGAATTTCCGGAAAGAATGATGATAGGAGAGATTTATCTGCCTGTGAATAAGCTGGTAACCTATTATGGTACCAACAACGATGGCGCTCATTTACCTTTTAATTTCCTGTTGCTGAACATGCCGTGGAATGCACGGCAAATTGCTGCTGCTATTGATCAGTATGAAGGGGCATTGCCTGTAAATGCCTGGCCAAATTGGGTACTGGGTAATCACGATCAACCCCGCATTACCAGCAGGGTAGGACAGCAGCAAGCGCGTGTTGCTGCTATTTTGTTACTTACTTTAAGAGGCACACCTACTATTTATTATGGAGATGAAATAGGAATGCGCGATGTTCCTATTCCTTTTAATGAAGTACAGGACCCACAGGGATTAAACATGCCGGATAAGAACCTGAGCCGCGATCCCGGCCGCACGCCTATGCAATGGGATAATACGGCCAACGCTGGTTTTACAACGGGTAAGCCCTGGTTGCGCCTGGATGCAGTGTATGGCAGAACCAATGTACAGCTGCAACAAAGGGATGCTTATTCCATGCTGGCATTGTATCATCGTTTAATAATTCTGCGCCAGTCAGAGCCTTCATTACATGCCGGTGATTATACTCCTGTATATGCAGATACTCAAATGATTGCTTATATAAGGCATCAGGAAGGGCATAACCGTTTTTTAATAGTGTTGAACCTGAGTCATAAACCTTGCTATTTTACAACACCGGCGCTTGCATTTAAAGGTATAGTGATAATGGCAACCACGCCAGAACTAGAGGGAGTAGTTATTGACAACCGGGTTAACCTGGCAGGAGATGATGGGGTGATTATTCAATTACAAAATGAGTAAAAGGTTGGTAAGCTTGCAATGAAAAACAATCAATCATATACATTTCGCGTTTGGGCTCCGTTAAAGCAAGCCATGATATTACACCTGATACAGCCAGAAGAAAAGAAGCTTGCTATGAACAGAGAGAGCGATGGCTATTTTAGTCTTACCATTGAAAACGTGCCGGTGGGGACCCGTTATTTTTATATGCCTGATGGAGAGAAGGATTTTCCTGATCCTATGTCGCACTATCAGCCGGAAGGGGTACATGGCGCTTCGCAGGTTGTATTTCATCATGAATTTACCTGGACAGATGCTGACTGGTGCGGTTTGCCTTTTGAGCAGCTGGTTATGTATGAACTGCATCCGGGTACTTTTACCCCGGAGGGAAATCTGGAAGCGATCATTGCTTATCTAGACGATCTGGTTACATTGGGAGTGAATGCTATTGAGTTAATGCCCGTGGCGCAGTTTCCAGGCAATCGTAACTGGGGTTATGATGGAGTATACCCTTATGCTGTGCACAACAGTTATGGCGGGCCGGATGGTTTAAAAATGTTGGTAGATGCTTGTCATAGTAAAGGGATTGCCGTTTTTCTGGATATTATATACAATCACCTGGGGCCCGAGGGGAATTACCTGGCAGCTTTTGGTCCTTACTTTTCCGGAAAGTACCATACGCCCTGGGGAGATGCATTGAATTTTGACGACGCCTGGTGCGATGGTGTACGGGATTACTTTGCCAATAACATGCTGCACTGGTTTACGCATTATCATATAGACGGGCTACGGGCTGACGCAGTGCATGAAGTGTACGATCGGGGGGCGGTGCCTTTTTGGGAATACTGTTACCATAAGGTACAGGAGTTGCAGCAACAGGCCGGGCGGCCCTTATACCTGGTGGCAGAAAGTGACTTAAACAGCCCACATGTAATTAAACATCCGGAAGCCGGAGGATGGGGATTTACTGCACAATGGCTGGACGATTTTCATCACGCCTTATATGTGCTGGTGGATAAAAAAGGAATAGAACATTATGGCGATTTTGGTCGTATGCAGCAGTTGGTAAAGGCTTTTAAAGAGGGTTTTGTGCACAGCGGTGAATATGTACAGTTTCGTAAACGCAGGCATGGCGCTTCTTCAGCGGGCATTCATGGCAACAGGTTTGTAGTGTTTAGTCAAAATCATGATATAGTAGGTAATCGTCCCACAGGCGAACGTTTATCAGTGTTAACCAGCTTTGCACAACTAAAACTGGCAGCAGCAGCTGTTTTACTTTCACCCTACGTTCCTATGCTGTTTATGGGAGAGGAGTATGCAGCAGAAACACCCTTTTGTTTTTTTGCAGATTATAGCGAACAGCAACTGCGGGATAGTTTAATAGAGGGACGCAAGAAAGAATTTGCAGCTTTTAATTGGGAGGTAGATCCGCCAGATGCTTTGAGTGAACAAGTATATCATAACTGTAAACTGCAATGGCAGCAACGCAACACGGGCAGGCATCAAGTAATGCTCCGTTGGTACACACAGCTGATAGTTTTGCGTAAAAAACAGGCCTTATTAAGCAATCTGAACAAGAACAATATATATATAACGGCAATAGGGGAAGATGGTTGTGTGGTACACAGGCAGGATGATAGGGGGACTCAGCATTTATTTTGTGGTTTTAATTTTTCAGAAAAGTCTCTTAGCTATCCTTTGCCCTTAGCTGGTAAAACATGGCAAAAATTATTGGATTCTACAGAACAGCAATGGCAGGTAGAAGAGGAGAGGGCATTTGTTCAGGAGATGCCGCAAAGGCCAATTTTAATAACAGACACGGATGAAATGGTATTGCCTCCTTATGGTGTAGTGGTATATCTGGCTGTATAACTTCTTATGCATAGATAAATTGTTGTACAAACTCATCCGCACTGGTAAGTTTTTATCTGTTATTCCGGGAGAAATAGGGTGTATTGCTGGCTTTCAAAGGAGTTGTAGTGGATGAGACGAGAGTCCTGTATGTTCTGTAAGGGGGTAATGTGAAAGAATCTGGATAATTAAGTATACTTTTTATGTAAAAACGCATGGAAAAGATCAGTCTACTGAATTTTATAAGAGTTGTGGTGAAAGAAGGAGGAGGGGTGTGCCTTCTTTTTAGATAATATACGTAATAAAAATAGAGTTTCCATTTTCCTTACCCGGTACTGGCCGGGAAGTCCGGAGTCCTCCTGGAACTTCCGCCAGTATTGCTGAGGAGATCCGGAGTGCTGATTATTTTTTCTGGTTGGGCATTGCAAGAATCAGAAGTGCTCTGGACTTTTTCAGCAGCTCTATAGTCGAATTCCGGAGTACTGCACTCATTTAACTCAGTGCTATGTAAGAGACCAGCACGACTCCAGATTCTTTGTTCAAATGTCCGTGGAAATCTCAGCGTTCTCCAGTGTATTTCCGCAGCATTATTGAAAAACTTAGCAGAACGCTGGATTGTTTCAATAGTACCAGATAAAAAGTCTTTACCGTGGTTATATTATCTTGGTGTCTACAATTCAGATAATATTTCATACCTCCTTATCCCATTTCAAAGGCCAAATGGCTGCTGATCAGCCTTGTTTCCTTGAAAATATTTGCAAAAAGGGGTAATTATATTTGGTAGCGTAACAAAGGTTCTTATCTTTGCCGCCCACTACACAAATAGCGGGCAGTTCTTTAAACAGCAAGTGGTAAAAAAGGTTGAGAAATAACTAAAAATAAATTTGGTGAATGTTTCGAAACTGTTACCTTTGCACTCCCAATAAAACGGGAACAGTTCATTGAAAATCAGCGGTTTATAAAGAATTAACTTCAAAAATAATTCAAAAATAAATTTGCTAATTTGAAATAAAAACTGCTACCTTTGCAACCCGAATGAAACGAAAGTGACGGACGGGAAAACAAAAAAAAGCTCTTCTACTTTGAAAATGATGACCGGCTCTAAGGCCTACGGGATCGAAACCTGACCATCAGCAATTTTTAAGTTCTTTGAAAGAATGGAAGCAACAGTACTACTTTAAATAGTAGGTAAGTGTAAGCAACGTAACAAAATTAAAATTCACAGACGCAATTTCGAGAGAAATTAAGTTAGTGATCAAAACTCATTTACAATGGAGAGTTTGATCCTGGCTCAGGATGAACGCTAGCGGCAGGCTTAATACATGCAAGTCGAGGGGTAGCACAGTATAGCAATATATGGGTGACGACCGGCAAACGGGTGCGGAACACGTACACAACCTTCCTTCAAGCGGGGAATAGCCCAGAGAAATTTGGATTAATGCCCCATAGAATAACGGCTCGGCATCGTGTTGTTATTAAAGATTTATCACTTGAAGATGGGTGTGCGTTCGATTAGGTAGTTGGCGGGGTAACGGCCCACCAAGCCTACGATCGATAGCTGATGTGAGAGCATGATCAGCCACACGGGCACTGAGACACGGGCCCGACTCCTACGGGAGGCAGCAGTAAGGAATATTGGTCAATGGACGCAAGTCTGAACCAGCCATGCCGCGTGGAGGATGAAGGTCCTCTGGATTGTAAACTTCTTTTATCTGGGACGAAACAACGTTTTTCTAAATGTCTTGACGGTACCAGATGAATAAGCACCGGCTAACTCCGTGCCAGCAGCCGCGGTAATACGGAGGGTGCAAGCGTTATCCGGATTCACTGGGTTTAAAGGGTGCGTAGGCGGGCATGTAAGTCAGTGGTGAAATCTCAAAGCTTAACTTTGAAACTGCCATTGATACTATGTGTCTTGAATTTCCTGGAGGTTAGCGGAATATGTCATGTAGCGGTGAAATGCTTAGATATGACATAGAACACCGATTGCGAAGGCAGCTGACTATAGGTGAATTGACGCTGATGCACGAAAGCGTGGGGATCAAACAGGATTAGATACCCTGGTAGTCCACGCCCTAAACGATGGATACTCGACATACGCGATACACAGTGTGTGTCTGAGCGAAAGCATTAAGTATCCCACCTGGGAAGTACGACCGCAAGGTTGAAACTCAAAGGAATTGGCGGGGGTCCGCACAAGCGGTGGAGCATGTGGTTTAATTCGATGATACGCGAGGAACCTTACCTGGGCTAGAATGCAGTTTGACCGTGGATGAAAGTTCATTTTGTAGCAATACACAGATTGTAAGGTGCTGCATGGCTGTCGTCAGCTCGTGCCGTGAGGTGTTGGGTTAAGTCCCGCAACGAGCGCAACCCCTATCTTTAGTTGCCATCAGGTTAAGCTGGGAACTCTAAAGAAACTGCCGTCGTAAGACGCGAGGAAGGAGGGGATGATGTCAAGTCATCATGGCCTTTATGCCCAGGGCTACACACGTGCTACAATGGTAACTACAAAGAGCTGCTACTTGGCGACAAGATGCTAATCTCAAAAAAGTTATCTCAGTTCGGATCGCAGTCTGCAACTCGACTGCGTGAAGCTGGAATCGCTAGTAATCGTATATCAGCAATGATACGGTGAATACGTTCCCGGACCTTGCACACACCGCCCGTCAAGCCATGAAAGCCGGGGGGACCTGAAGTCGGTAACCGCAAGGAACTGCCTAGGGTAAAACTGGTAATTGGGGCTAAGTCGTAACAAGGTAGCCGTACCGGAAGGTGCGGCTGGAATACCTCCTTTTTAGAGCGACGCTCACTTTTTAATTGTTGTTTCCTTCTTCTTTCAATTTTTATTTGTCTGATTAGATAAATAAAAAACGTAACTAAAAAATAAAGATCTTTCAGATACTGAATAGTATGACTCGAAACAGACCCGTAGCTCAGTTGGTTAGAGCGCTACACTGATAATGTAGAGGTCACCAGTTCAACTCTGGTCGGGTCTACTTAATGTTTTACTGGGGGGTTAGCTCAGTTGGCTAGAGCATCTGCCTTGCACGCAGAGGGTCATCGGTTCGACTCCGATATCCTCCACTTTAAAAGCTGTAAGCAGGATGCAAACAGCAATAACACAAGTTCTTTTGAAATTAATGAGATACGGCATAATGGCCTAAAGGTTCATAACCTTACTATCTACTAAAGTTCTTCCATTCGATCGCAAGAAAGAAAGGAATGAATAGAGTTCTTTGACATATTGGGAAAGCAAAATTACTAAAGAGAGATTTTATATAGTGGAGTTCATTTTAGGATGAACAAATGCTGAATAAAAACATGTAAGTTTTTTAAAGCGAAATAAGGGCGCATGGTGGATGCCTAGGGTCTGAGAGGCGATGAAGGACGTGGTAAGCTGCGATAAGGCAGGGGGAGCTGCACACGAGCGTAATATCCCTGCATTTCCGAATGGGACAACCTAATTACTTGAAGAGTAATTACTCGAAAGAGAGCCAACCCGGAGAACTGAAACATCTAAGTACCCGGAGGAAAAGAAAATAAGAATGATTCCCAGAGTAGTGGCGAGCGAAAAGGGAAGAGCCCAAACCGAAATAGCGTGCTGTTTCGGGGTTGTAGGACTACGTTTAGAAAGTGTTATCAAATCGAACCATCTGGAAAGTTGGGCCATAGCAGGTGATAGCCCTGTAGATAGAAATTAACATGGACGAGTAGTATCCTGAGTAGCGCGGGACCGGAGGAATCCTGCGTGAATCTGCCAGCACCATCTGGTAAGGCTAAATACTCCTCAGACACCGATAGTGAACCAGTACCGTAAGGGAAAGGTGAAAAGCACCCTGAACAAGGGAGTGAAATAGTACCTGAAACCGTGCGCCTACAAGCGGTCGGAGCAACTTAGGTTGTGACGGCGTGCCTTTTGCATAATGAGCCTACGAGTTGCTCCTCACTGGCGAGGTTAAATTCGTGAACGAATGGAGCCGTAGCGAAAGCGAGTCCGAATAGGGCGATTAGTCAGTGGGGGCAGACGCGAAACTTTGTGATCTATCCATGGGCAGGTTGAAGTTCTGGTAACACAGAATGGAGGACCGAACCCGTTGACGTTGAAAAGTCTTGGGATGACCTGTGGATAGGGGTGAAAGGCCAATCAAACTGAGAGATAGCTCGTTCTCCCCGAAATGTTTTTAGGAACAGCCTTGTATATAGAAGTTTAACAGAGGTAGAGCTACTGATTGGGCTAGGGGGCTTCACCGCCTACCAAACCCTGACAAACTCCGAATGCTGTTAAATATCTACAGGAGTGAGGCTGCGGGCGCTAAGGTCCGTGGCCGAGAGGGAAATAACCCAGACTAGCAACTAAGGTCCCTAATACGTAGTTAAGTTGATCAAACGAGGTGGGATTTCAATAACAGCCAGGATGTTGGCTTGGAAGCAGCCATTCATTTAAAGAGTGCGTAACAGCTCACTGGTCGAGAGATCCTGCACGGAAAATAATCGGGCATCAAACTACGAACCGAAGTTCTAGATTCAGATAATATCTGAGTGGTAGGGGAGCATTGAAATTGCATCGAAGCTGTTAGGCGACTAATGGTGGAGCGATTTCAAAAGAAAATGTAGGCATAAGTAACGATAAAAGAAGTGAAAAACTTCTTCGCCGAAAGTCTAAGGGTTCCTGATCAACGTTAATCGGATCAGGGTTAGTCTGGTCCTTAGGAAAACCCGAAAGGGGCATCTGATGGAAAGAAGGTTAATATTCCTTCACCTGCTATGCATTAAAAGTGACGCATCGACGTGGTGGTTACGTACTGACAGAATAGTGCGTAGAGATGAATCTTCGGAGGAGTCGAAATCATAAAATTGGTGCCGAGAAAAGCGAGTATAGCAGCCAGTACCGCAAACCGACACAGGTAGACGGGATGAGTATTCTAAGGCGCTCGGGTGAGCCGTGGAGAAGGAACTAGGCAAATTGACGCTGTAACTTCGGGACAAGGCGTACCGTAGCGATACGGTCTCAGTAAAATGATTCAACCAACTGTTTAACAAAAACACAGGGCCCTGCAAAATCGAAAGATGACGTATAGAGCCTGAAACCTGCCCGGTGCTGGAAGGTTAAGGAAGGATGTTCGGCGCAAGCCAAAGCTTCTGACTGAAGCCCCAGTAAACGGCGGCCGTAACTATAACGGTCCTAAGGTAGCGAAATTCCTTGTCGGGTAAGTTCCGACCTGCACGAATGGTCTAATGAGTTGAATACTGTCTCCTCCACGAGCCCGGTGAAATTGTAGTATCGGTGAAGATGCCGGTTACCCGCCACGGGACGGAAAGACCCCGTGAACCTTCACTACAACTTTGCATTGATCTTGAGTAACAAATGTGTAGGATAGTTGGGAGACTGTGAAGTAGCTTCGCCAGGAGTTATGGAGTCAACGTTGAAATACCAACCTTTTGTTACTTAGGACCTAATCCAGAAAATGGAGACATTGCATGGTGGGTAGTTTGACTGGGGTGGTCGCCTCCTAAAAAGTAACGGAGGCTTGCAAAGGTACCCTCAGTACGGTTGGTAATCGTACGTAGAGCGCATTAGTATAAGGGTGCTTGACTGTGAGACAAACAAGTCGATCAGGAGCGAAAGCTGGCTAAAGTGATCCGGCGGTTCTGTATGGAAGGGCCGTCGCTCAAAGGATAAAAGGTACTCCGGGGATAACAGGCTGATCTTACCCAAGAGCTCATATCGACGGTAAGGTTTGGCACCTCGATGTCGGTTCGTCACATCCTGGGGCTGGAGAAGGTCCCAAGGGTTCGGCTGTTCGCCGATTAAAGTGGCACGTGAACTGGGTTCAGAACGTCGCAAGACAGTTCGGTCCCTATCTGTGGTGGGCGTTAGGAAATTGCGGGGACGTGACCTTAGTACGAGAGGACCGGGTCGCATGTACCGCTGGTGAATCTGTTATGCCGCTCGGTGTATTGCAGAGTAGCTATGTACAGTCAGGATAAACGCTGAAAGCATCTAAGCGTGAAACCTACCTCAAGATGAGTTTCCTTTTAAGGGTTGTCAAAGACTATGACGTTGATAGGCTATAGATGTAAAGTTGGTAACAACAAAGTCGAGTAGTACTAATTACCCGTAAGCTTTAATTTTTTTAATATCGCTCGAAAGCAATGGAGAGTAAGTAGATATTAAAACTCTTTAGTTGAGCTTCCCAATATGTATCTTATTACGGTTGAGAGATTGTAGTGCAAGTCAGTGAATAGAGTAACTGATAAGAAACGACTACGAACTAACAATTTAAGATCTTATGGTGATTATGCCGAGGGTGTTCACCTCTTCCCTTACCGAACAGAGAAGTTAAGCCCCTCATGGCCGATGGTACTGCAAAGAAATGCGGGAGAGTAGGTAGTTGCCATATTTATTAAAAGCGCCTCACTGGAAACAGTTGAGGCGTTTTTGTTTTGTATATATCCCAATATACATACCACCTGCCTGGCGTTGATTATTACCTTCTCCAATCATGTACTTTACCAATTATACCAGGTTGACTATTATAAATAAAAATCCCGGTCACCTAAAAGATAACCGGGATTTTTATTTATAATAGTCAATCTACGCCAGGATAATTCCCAGCAGAGTTGTTCTTATTTCAGTTTAGCCAATGCTTCTTTAATACGTGCCCATGCCTTTTCAATGTTAGGCAGGCTATTGGCGAAAGAGAAGCGAACACAATTAGGTTCGCCAAAAGCATCACCCATTACAGAAGATACGTTGGCAGTATTTAGTAAATACATGCTGAAGTCTGCTGAATTGGTGATAGTGGTAGTTCCATCAGATTTTCCGAAATAGTAAGAAATATCAGGGAAGATATAGAATGCACCTTCGGGTTGGAAGGTTTTGAAGCCTGGAATGTCTTTTACCAGTTCCAATACTCTTGCTCTTCTGCGGGTAAATTCTTCCGTCATTTCGAAAGAAGGTTTCAGATCGGTTGTTAAAGCTACTACCGCTGCTTTTTGAGTAATAGAGCAAGTAGCGCTTGTCATCTGGCCCTGAATTTTTTCCATCGCTTTGGCTATCTCTGTATTAGAAGCAGTATAGCCTAAACGCCAGCCAGTCATCGCAAAGCCTTTACTTAAGCCGTTGATAACTACAGTACGGTCTTTCAGTTCACCAAACTGCGCAATGCTTTCGTGCTTGCTTACGAAGTTGATGTATTCGTATATCTCGTCAGAAATGATGTAAATGTTAGGATGTTTAGCAAACACAGCTGCTAACGCTTCCAGTTCTGCTTTGCTGTACACTGCACCAGAAGGATTGCAGGGACTGGAGAACAGAAATAATTTGGTTTTAGATGTGATGGCTGCTTCCAGTTGAGCAGGGGTGATTTTAAAGCCGCTTTCCAGTGTAGTTTTTGCTTCTACGACTTTACCGCGTGCTATTTTCACCAGCTCGGAGTAGGTAACCCAGTAAGGAGTTGGAATAATTACTTCATCGCCATCGTCTACTAATGCCAGGATGGCGTTGGCCAAACTTTGTTTAGCACCGGTAGAAGTAATAATATGCTCTGGCTTATAATCGAGGTTATTGTCGCGTTTTAACTTAGTGCAGGCTGCTTCACGCAAGTCTAAAAAACCAGCTACAGGAGTGTAATGGCTCCAGTTGTCGTTGATGGCTTTAATAGCTGCTTCTTTAATGTGTGCAGGAGTATCAAAATCCGGTTCACCCAGGCTTAGATCAATTACGTCTACGCCTTTTGCCCTCAATTCGCGGCCCAGTTTGGCCATTTTTAATGTTTCAGGCTCGTTAAAACGTTGCAGTAACGAAGATAGTTGCATAGCTTATTTCCAATTTGGCACCAAAAGTAAGTAATAAGCTACGGTTTTCTTTTAAAATTTCTTAAACCCTGGCAAGCTTTGTTGGAAAATATTGAATGTTATTATGTTTTTGTTGAATAAAGTTTTCTGTGCAATTATCTGTTAGGCCAGAAGAGTGTATCTACTTTATGAATGATACCATTGGTTGCAAAAGAATCTTTGGTTAAGAAAGGCACAAAGAACAAGGCCGGGCGGTTTCGTACATATACACCCAATTGCTTATTACTGCTATTTTCTTCCGTGTTAAGAATAATTAAACTATCCGATGCAGTTGTCACCTGGGTATTATATATAAAATCACCTGTTTGCCATAAAGTGGCACTGATATAATGATGGTTTACCAGTTTAAGTATGCTATCAGTGGTTAATGCTGCTGATAAGGCTGTTACAGTACCTAAACCAGCTTGCCGGAAAGCGTTATTTACCGGAGCAAACAAAGTATGATAGCTGACAGTAGTATTAAAAACGGTAATGGTATCGGTAGCCATGTTCAAAGCTGCTCTGTATAAGCTCAGTGTGGTATCTGCTTCTAAAAATTGCTGTAATGTTTTGGTGGGTGATACCAGCAGTTGCGAAATAGCATGTATAATACCATTGGATGCGGCTATATAGCTGTTTTCAATAGGTAAGCCATTTACGCGCGATCCGTATATAGCCGTGTGGCTGGTATAAATGTATTGCCCATTGAGGGTTTGCAATCTGCTTTGTGCTTTTATGTTACCTGGTGTAAGGGCTTCCCCTATCAGGTGGTAGCCAATTAATTTATTTAGCCTGGCGGTATCCATTGTTTTAATGGAGTCTAAAGTATAGCCGGCGGCAGCAAAAGCGGCATTGTTAGGCGCAAATAGGGTTAGGCTGGGCGAAGTGCTTAATATGCTTTTATAACCTGTTCTTACCAACGCGGAGTCAAGGATAGAATAATCAGAATTGGCGTCTATCAGTTGAGCAATAGATTCATTGGGTGGTGTAGCAAATTTGTTTTTACAACTGCTGATACAGGCTATGCCTGCTATCATCACCAATAAGGTATATAAAAACTGTTTCATTGCCACGAATGTAAATCAAAACCATCTGCTGTGCTGCAAAATATGGTTAAGAAAAAAGCCCCGCTGTAGAAACAGCGGGGGGAGCGCATACCCCTCCCCAGGGTAAATACGATACAATATTTATCCTGCGCACAGCCACACGACTGCATGCAATACATTTTACAATCAGGTATATATAGATAATTACAGAATGGTTAATTCACGCAGATATTGGATGATTATAATTCAGGTTTCCGGTAGCCTGATTAGCAAGAATGGGCACTCACAAAAACGAAAGTGTGCAGACCAATTCTTACACGTAACATGTTCATGGAGGCACTAGGAAGAGCCTTCGGCACACGTAGGTAAGATGGCCCACACACTTTCATTACAAAAATATGCATGGGCGCTTAACTTAACCCCTCGTGCCGATGTAAAATTTCCTAGTTTTCCAATGACGAGATTGTAAGCGATCACTTTGTCAGTTGCCTGCAAAGTGTAAGCGCGAAATATGTTTTTTAACAATCAGGAACATCTAACGTGTTCGTTGATAATACAAATATATGTGTACTTATTCTTTTTTAGAATTAAAATTTGCAATTGAAGTAGAAAAATATGTTGGTGCTGTTGTGTGGAGGGGATGTAATTTTTCGTTATTAAGTAAGATGTGTCACAACATCATTACACTAAAGAACGTACGTTTGTATTCTAAATATATATATGTCCCACGAAGCTATTTCGGTTTTTGATATGTTTAAAATAGGAGTTGGCCCTTCCAGCTCCCACACCCTTGGACCCTGGCGCGCAGCACAACGTTTTATCAATGCTATACAAACCCGTTTTCCTTTAGCCTCGCCTGTTCATGTGCAGGTGTTATTGTATGGCTCATTAGCTAAAACCGGAAAAGGCCACGGTACGGATGTGGCCGTGTTGATGGGATTAAGTGGGGAAGATCCTGTTACTATTGATGTAAATTCTATTAATGATAAAATAGCAGCTATTAACGAGTTATGTCAGCTGCATTGGGGAGGTGTTAAATGGCTTGCTTTTAATACCGAAACTGATATGCAGTTTTTATATAACGATTCATTGCCTTTCCATCCCAATGGCCTTAGTTTTCTGGCTACGCTGGATAATGGCGAAGCTATTAGCGAAACCTATTATTCGGTAGGTGGTGGATTTGTGGTGCAGGAAGGGGAAACTGCTTCAAAAGCGGCCAGCGTGGATTTGCCTTTTCCGGTGAATACTTCTGAAGATTTGCTGCATTGGTGTATGAAAACCGGCCTTACCATTAATGAGGTGGTGATGGAAAATGAAAGCGCCTGGCGTAGTGATGCAGCAACACGTAAAGGTGTGCTACAGATATGGAATACGATGCGCGAATGCATCTATCGAGGCATTCATAGCCAGGGCATTTTACCTGGTGGGTTGAATGTACGCCGCCGTGCAGCTGATTTAAACAAGCGGTTGACCGGTGCTACCGGTTATACTGATTTTGATAGCTGGCTGCAGGTGATTAAACGTGGAGGTTCTAGTTTCCAGTACATACTGGATTGTGTAAGTTGCTTTGCATTGGCGGTAAACGAAGAAAATGCTTCTTTCGGGCGTGTGGTAACAGCGCCTACTAATGGTGCGGCAGGGGTAATACCAGCTGTGTTATTGTATTACATTGCATTTTGCGATGGTAATGATGAAGAGAAAATTATACGCTTTTTATTAACGGCCAGTGAAATAGGCAGCATCTTCAAAAAAGGAGCTACCATATCGGCGGCTATGGGTGGTTGCCAGGCTGAGATAGGAGTGTCCAGTGCCATGGCAGCTGCTGCGCTCACAGAAAGCCTGGGTGGCACACAGCGCCAGGCAATTATGGCAGCTGAAATTGCTATGGAGCATCACCTGGGGCTTACCTGCGATCCTATTGGCGGGTTAGTGCAGGTGCCTTGTATCGAACGTAACACTATGGGGGCTGTAAAAGCTATTACGGCCGCTCAGCTGGGCTTACAAAGCACTCCTGATTATGCGAAAGTATCGTTGGATAAAGTAATTAAAACCATGTGGGATACTGCGCTGGATATGAGCAGTAAGTATAAAGAAACTGCAGATGGCGGATTGGCTGTGCACATCCCCATTAGTCTTAGCGAATGCTGATCAACAGCATTCGCCATTTTACCTGAATAACCTGATTCCCAGTGAAAGATTAACCGATTGGTTTCTATACTGGGGCTGACCTATTATGTTTCCGGAGGGTGTGAAGGCGCGGGAATATTGTAGTCCCAGTGTATACTTGTTAAACTGGTATTGTACATGAAACAGAAACCGTCTTTCAGAATTTCTGATATTATATAACTGGTTGGTATTGGCGTCAGGTGCAGTAGTAGTTGCTGATTCTGGCTTATTAGTGGTGGCAACGGTAGCCGCATGTACTAACGATGGATTGATAAACTCCGTTATAGCAGGGCGTGTCAGCGTTCTGTTGGCAAACACGCTATTCCAATTAGGCACTACCGACGTTATTTGCCGTGCATCCCCTCTTGTATTTGCCTGTGCCTGGCTGGTAGTGTTCTCATTATCCGGTTTCATATAAGACTGCACTCCTGGTATAAAGGATGTTTTGGCTGCTGCCATGGCGGTTACAGACAAATCAGGTGTAGCATTGGCATTGGGAGGTAAGGCGGCAGCTACAGTATTATTAGCAACTACATTATTGTAATTACTTACCAAAGGCTGCCCGAAGTTGCCAGGTACCAGTGACGACATGCCTGAAGAAAAACGCAGGTTCTTACCTATTTGTACAGAAGTGCCCACAGAAGGATAAGATGGTAAGCTGTATAATTGATAGTCGGATAGCATTACGCCTTTAACACTGATACGTACTTGTTGATTGGTCATACGCAATAATGTTTGCTTATCTGGCTGGGTTGTGGCAGTTGTTAACGGTAATTGTAACTGTAGCTGTCGGGTATTATTGTTAGCGGGGAAAAATATCAATGGTAATCTAATAGGAACACGTTCCACATTTTTTGCCTGCTTACTGGTTAAGTCCGGAGCTGTAATGGTCCAGGCCAGCAATTGTGAATCGGCTTGTTGGCTATAAGGCAGGGGGCTGGCGTTGCCTGTTAATGCAGATTGAAGGGATGCCAGTGGTTTGGTAGGAGCAGTGCTTGTTGGCTTTATGGCAACATTATGGGATGAGATATCATTATCATGTAAAACAGCAGATGGTTGTGGCAGAGAGGATGTTGTTCGCTCGCCATCAGCGTTATAAGTTATAGTACGGTGATAGTTATAAGAAGTGTCTGAAAGCAGGGCAGGAATACAAAACAGAACCAGCAAGCAGGCGGCGGCCAGCAATAACGTTAGAAAACGAACAGGTTTAGCCACAGTTTTTTGCTGTGGCATGTGCAGATGGAGCAATTCCTGCATTTGCTCCCATCCCTGGTTTTCTAAAAATTGCAGATCATGCATACTTCTTCTTTAAAAGGTCCTGCAATCGTTTTTTTCCTTCCATCAGGTGCCAGCGTGATGTAGTTTCGCTGATGCCCAATTCTTTGCCTATTTCTTTATGCGTGAAACCCTGCATAAAGAACATTCTGCATACTTTGCCGGTAATGGAAGGCAATTGGTTGAAATAATAATCCATGTCACGATTGTGGCCGTGTATCGGTACTGAATATTCTAAATTTTCAATGTCTATATCTGATATGTCGGTTAATTCTACCTGGTTTTTGTTTTTACGATAATGGTCAATACATACATTACGTACAATGGTTTTGCCCCAGGTTTCAAAAGAAGCCTTTTTGCTGTCAAAATCTTTTAAATGGGTGAAAATTTTTAGAAAGGCTTCATTTACAATTGATAACAGGGTTTGGTTATCTTTAGAAAAATCCTTCGCCACCGTATAGAACAGGCCAAAGAACTGCCGGTACAGCTGTTCCTGTGCGGTGCGGTCGTTTTGACAACACATTTCTATAATATGTGACAGGTTCGGTGCTCCCACTTTGGTGATGGAAACCGGTAATCGAACTGGTATACCGGCTTCCAGACAGTTATTGTTTAATAAACGTTATGGTTTTTACAATATGAGGCACGCTGGCTGAATCGGCATAGTTTACCAGTAATGAATCCTTACTAATGCTTACCAACCGCATAGAACGATATTCTGTTTTTTTACCCTTGAACACCAGTGAATCCTTCGCAAGCCTTAATCCCCAATAGCCATAGTCGTAAGGGAATATAGTACTGTCGCAACTACCGGCAGTGCTATCGGCAAACGAAAACACGCCATCTGTACCACTTAACCCAAACTTGATCACTGCACCGGTGGTATGGCATTGTTTACTGATAATGCTATCTGTATTGGGCATATTCACAGAAGGCACTTTTATATCTTTAATTTTCCAATTGTGACTAATGATCAATGCTACAGTTGGGTCGTTGGTGTACACATCGTCTTCCGCTGTTTTACTACAGGCCAAACTGAGTCCCAAGCAGGTAATAAGGGCGAAAATTCCAGGTTTTGCCAACCTGTTTTTTCTGGTTGAATAGTTCGTCATATTTGTTATATAGTGTTTTACGAATATAAAGTTGAAAACGTTGGGTGGAAGGCAAAAAAAATGAGAATAACGGGAAAGGGCATAAAAAAAGCCGGACTGTCAGGTCCGGCTTTAGCTTGAAATACATCGATTTATTAGTTGTAAAGCGGGTTTACTTCCAGCTCTGTTACGTCAATATCGGCGTAGTTTTTAATCTCGTTGTATAAAGTATCCCTTTCTACCGGCTCTCTTTTAGCTTGTTTAATCAGCGACACCAGTTGGGCAGTGCTTAAAGCAGGAGTTTGCTCTTCGCTACCAGCCATAGAGTAAATTTTAGTGGTATCGTCAATGGTACCATCCAGGTCGTTTACACCAAAGCTTAAAGTTAACTGCGCATTCTGGCGTCCCAGCATAGGCCAGTAAGCTTTCAGGTGTGGGAAGTTATCCATATATAAACGAGCAATGGCATACAGGCGCATATCTTCTATTACAGAAATTTCCGGGATGTTGCTCATGTCGTTATCTCCATTGCGAAATTTCAGCGGGATAAATGTGTTGAAGCCACCTGTTTCGTCCTGCAGTTTTCTCAGGCGTTCCATATGGTCTACACGATGCCAGTATTGTTCCAGGTGACCATATAACATAGTGGCATTGCTGTGCATGCCCAGGTTATGCGCAGCACGGTGTATGTTTAACCAGCCGTCGGCGTCTACCTTGTCCGGACAAATCTGGTCACGTATTTCGGAATGGAATATTTCAGCGCCACCACCTGGTAGTGATTGCAGGCCGGCATCGTGCAGCACTTTCATGCCTTCTTCTATGCTTAATTTAGCCTTGCGTATCATATAGTCCAGTTCTACAGCGGTAAAACCTTTAATATGCAGGTCGGGCCTATGGGCTTTTATCTTTTGCAGTAGTTCTACAAAGTAATACAGGTTCATTTTGGGGTGTACGCCACCTACAATATGTACCTCAGTAACCGGTTTGCCATCGTACTTTTTCACAATGTCCATCATCTGCTCAATGCTCAGCTCCCAGCCATCTTCGCGGTGGGCATATAATTTAGAGTAAGAACAGAAGTTGCAGGTAAAAATGCAAACGTTGGTGGGCTCTATATGAAAGTTGCGGTTAAAGTAGGTTTTATGACCATGCTTTTGCTCCCTTACCCAGTTAGCCAGGGCACCTGCAAAAGGCAGGGATGCTTTTTCAAACAAAATCACTCCCTCATCATAAGAAATCCTGTTGCCTGCCAGAATCTTTTCACCTATCTGTTGTAATTCCTTGTCTGTTACAGATGCTACCACCTGCCTCGGATCCGCGCTTGTAGAAAACATAATCTGCTGGTTTGAGAGGGTAAAATTAGGCAAAAAGCAAATAGTAGAGGTGTTAATTGAAAAGGTGCTCTTTCATATACATCAAATATTGAATAAATTTCGGGTATAAACTGGTGCTTATGCTATCTATGCGCATTGCCTTACTCACTACACTGCTATTGTGCCGGCAACTGCCGGCTTTTTCCCAGGTGGTTTACCAGGGAAAAATAACCGACCTCGAAACCCATAAACCGCTGGAAGGAGCCAGTGTGTTTTTGAGTAATACTTCTTATGGCACGCTTACAGATGTGAATGGAAATTTTTTGTTGAAAGTGCCTGTTGCCGGTACGTATGATATGGTAGTGGCTATGGTAGGATATGAGACTTATGTGCGTAACATTTCTTCCACGGATACGAATTTGCTGTTGCAGATTGAAGTTACACCTGAGGTGAAAGAACTGGAAGCTGTAGTGTTGCAGACCTATGAAAAGAATGGATGGGAAAAATGGGGCGGACTTTTTTTCCGCAACTTTATTGGCACCTCCGATTTTTCAGTGGATTGCAGCATTGTGAACTATAAGGATATCCGGTTTTTGAATAATAAGGAAGATCATGAATTAGTGGTTACCTGCCGCAAACCTTTGCTTATCGAAAACAGGGCGCTGGGCTATACTATCCGTTACCAGCTGGCACAGTTCAAATATAATTTTCAGAGCCATTACCTGTTATATACCGGGTTTCCTTTGTTTGAAGAAATGAAGGGAAGTGAACGAAAACAAAAGATATGGGAAAGCAGGAGGGAGGAAGCCTTCCAGGGAAGTGTGATGCATTTTATGCGTGCTTTGTATCGCAATAAATTACAAGAAAATCATTTCCTGGTATATCGCTTATTGGTCAGGCCTAACCTGGAGAAAAAAAGAGTAAGAAGTATTTACCGTACTGTAAAAGATATATCTGTATATCCTCCGGATTCAGTAAGCTATTTTGAAAAGATAAGTATGCAGGCCGATAATATGAATGCCCTGAACCCCCATGCTATTACGGGAGATTCTATTGCTTATGCTATAGACAGTGTAACGGCGGGCCTGGATTTCCCCAATCACTTGTGGGTGGTATATACCGAAAAGAAAGAGCCATCAGCTTATTGTGGCATTGGCAATAACAAACCTCCCGCACCGGTTTCTTCGGGTATACACATTGTAAATGAAGGAGAGATTTTGAAAGTAATGAGTAATGGTGCGTATTTCGATCCTACCAATCTGATCATGTCTGATTTCTGGGCCTGGAGCGAAAAAATGGCCTGTATGCTACCACTTGACTATAAAAGCAAAACGATGCCCTGAATTACAGAGGGGGGGCTTAATATTCAAATGTTCGCTTCGCAATATATCAACGAATATGAATTCTAGGGGAGGGGGGAGCTATTTTAGCACGGGGCAGGTATCTGCAAAAAAAGGGTGTATCAAAATCTGATACACCCTTTTCTATTCAAGAAGATTCAAGCAGGTGAAAAACCTGTTATTGTTTTAATATTTTGGTGGAATAGCTATGATCGGTGTAAAACAGTTTTACCACATACATACCTACGGGAACACCTGCAATGTTCATGGGTAAATAAGCCGGCGCATTACCTGTTGTATAGGTTTTGCTGGTAATTAACCTGCCTGCCATATCATACACACCTATTGCTTTTAAGGTAGTAGGTGTTTTGTAATGTTGAATTACAAAAGTGCCATTGATAGTAGGGTTAGGAGTAATTAAAAAGCCTTTTTCCTTTAAAGCTTCCAGCACTACTTTGGTTTTTATATTGATGTTATCAATATAAGTATTGTTCCGGCCATTGGAAATGTTACGGAACACCACCTGGAACGAGCCGCTGGATGGTAAGGTACCGGTAAGGTTTATAGAATCTGTGCGGTAAGCGCCTGCAGCAGCAGGAGAATAAGATACACCCGCTGTACTGTTGGTTACGGTTTGTAAATCTGTGCCATACTTTTTGTAAATGCTGGTATAGCTGGCCCCGCAATCACTGGTAAGTAATACTTCCAGTGTATCTGGTGTACCGTCTGTGCTGTTATAGGCAGCCGCAACATCAAACGTCAGGAATATACTATCCACCGTACCATATTTGATAACCGGTGTTCTTAATTCGTCTTTGGCATTGGTGTAAGCATAACCAAAGTTGGCCATTACGGCGGCAGCGGTATCGCTGCTGCTGGTTAAAGAGGTGGCCTTGCGCACTTTTTGCCAGGTGGTTTTGTTATCCGGATTATACACTCCCCAGCTTTCAGGAGGGAAGCTGCCTTCAAAACCTTCTGTTACCGGTGCGTTGATAATATTGAAAATAGAAATGCCTTTGTATAGGGTATCGTTAATAGTTTTCTCGTCTGTGCCACCGTTAGGATTGGTTACCCATACCGTTAATTTATGCTGGCCGGTAGATGCAGCTGTTAACTCAGGCAAAGCAATATAGGTAGTATCACTGGTGGATAGGCTACCTGTCCAGGCTATGGAAGTGGCCGTGCCATCGTTTAATTGGTAATGGATAGTAGCGCTGGTTAATGTATTCTTACCTCTGTTTAACAGGGTAGCGGCAGGATGAATGCTATAGCTGCTGCACAGGAAATCTTCAGCATACACATTTTGTATAGCCGCATCTACATTGGCCACAGACACTTTGGATACATTAATGCTGTCTATGTATAAGTTGGCTCCCTGCCCGCTCAGGTTTCTGAAACGGATAATCATGTTCTGGCCTTTTACCATATACGAAGTCAGGTCTATCGATTCCCGTCTCCACTGAGAAGTAGTAGGGGTAAAGCTGTTAGAATTGCCTGTAACGGTAGACAGGTTTGGAGGAGACTTCATGTACACTGCGGTAAAGTTGTTACCACAGTCTGTAGAAACCCATACCTGTAAGCCATCGTAGGAGCCGGCACTTCTGGCGCGATAAGCTACACTGAAAGAAAGGAAAGAACTATCGGTATCGGTACTGAAATCAATAGGCGGGGTAACCAGGTCGTCCCAGGCACCAGCCGTATTGGAGGAATTGGCTACCAGGGCAGAGTAAGTGCCGCTGACAGCTGCAGTCCCCAGCTTCCAGGTAATGCTGTTATCAGGATTGGAGATATACCAGCCTGCCGGTGGAAAGGTGGTTGATTCAAAGTTTTGTGTGTAAGGTGCGGTTACAGGCGAGCTGTTTACATATACTACCCGGGTAAGTGTGTCGTTATTGGTATATACATCGGTAGTGTTATTAGGCTTGCTTGTGTAAATGGTTATGTTATGGGTGCCGGCTGAGGCGGTAACTGCACCCAGATTTACCTCTACATCACCGCCGGAAGCCAGACTACCTGTCCAGGTAACAGTATTAGCCGTAACGCCATCATATTGTATGGTAAATGTAGTGCTGGTTAATATGCTGCTACCCAGGTTACGTAACCGGGCAGTGATAGTGGCATTACTGCATACTACCGGTACGTTGGTGCCGCTACGTGCGCCGGGAGTAAAGTTGGTTAACGCAGCATCGATAACACCAGAGGGCGGTAAATCGGTTTGTGAGCTGGCCAGTGCGCTGCGGTAAAGCGTTAAGGCATTTTGCATACGGCATACCTGCGCGGTGGTAAACATAGCATAGCTTACATCGTAGGTATAATCCATATAGTTCTGATAATTGATACCTGGTGTAGTGGTGGCGCAATTATCTGTAACATAACCACCTAATACCCCTGCTGACTGATCTCCCTGGTTAGGAGTATCATCAGAACAAGAGCTGGGTAAGCTATAGCCCGATTGTATGTCAAAGTCACTGCCAGAGCATGCGCCATTGTCATCCCCCCATATGTGATACAGGTAAAAGAAATGGCCTGTTTCGTGCACCAGTGTGCGACCCATATTATAGCCGGCGAAAACATAAGCCGGGTTGTTGCCAAAAGCTTTATAGTTTACAACAGTGCCCTGTACATCGTTGGCATCGGAATCGTAAGGGAAAGTAGAAACACCTAGTATGCCATCTGAAAAACCTACTACCCATACATTGTAATATTTGGCTGTGTTCCAGGCAGCTACGCCACCTGAACTGGCTTTTTTTGCATTGGTATAGGTATTCTGGGTGTATAAAGTAGTGGTTTTTTTACGCTCAATGCCGGTGGTGTATTTGCCGGCAGTATCTGTACGGGCCAGTGCAAAGCGAATGCTGCTGCTGCCAAAGCGGGCTTTAAATTCAGCAGGTAAAGATGTTTTGTCTGCGTTTAAGCCGGCATAATCGATATTCAATCTTTCTATTTGCTCGTATATGTCGCGGTCGGTAACCAGGGTAGTATCACTCATCTGAATATGAACTACCACCGGAATAACGGTTTCATTGCCAAGAGTAGAGAAGGGGGAGCTGCCTGTTGTGGTTCTGGCGGCAGCTGTGTTGCTGCTTCTCAGTAAATAATCCTGGTATTTTTTTTCCCCTTCCTTACGCCATACATCCTGCAGGCCAGGATTTTTTTTCAGTTTTTCCTGTAATACCTCCATGGTAATACAGCGTTTAGGGGTGCCGTCAGTAGTGTTGGTTGTTTGAGCGTTTGCAGTTACGGTAAGTATGGCTGTTGCTATCAGCAACAGCGCATGTTTGTATAAGGACATAAGAGCGTTTAAGAGTTCAAAATTAGAAAGTTGACTACCATATAGATACCATCTTTCGGCTTTATGAATAGCATTTTAGGGTTGTCCCCCCTCAAATGTCTACGAACGCAAATATATCCATGATTATTTAGATTAATATGCCGGCGATTGTAGCAGAAAGGTACGACGCCAAAGTGCCGCAAAGCAGGGCTTTAAGGCCTAATTTGGCTAAATCGGTTCTTCTGCCGGGTGCCAGCTCTCCAATTCCACCTATTTGCATGCCCACGCTGCTGAAGTTGGCAAAGCCGCAAATGGCAATACTTACTATCAATAATCCTTTTTCAGAGATCACCGGAACGGATTTATCGGTCAGATGCTGGAAGGCAACAAACTCATTAATACTCAGTTTCTGGCCCAGCAAGGTAGCTACACTGCTTACATCACCCTGTGGCACACCCATAGCCCAGGCTACCGGGTAAAAGAATTTGCCAAAGACCCAGTTAAGGGTAAGGTTAAAATTGGGATTGAACAGGTGACCTACCCAGGTAAGCACAGAGTCCAGCACGGCAATCACTGCAATAAAGCCAATCAACATGGCAATTACGTTCATTGCAATTTTAAAACCATCGCTGGCGCCATGGCTCACTGCATCAATAACGTTGGTATAGTTGCTTTTTACTTCCAGTTTTACTTTGCCCAGTGTTTGACTTTCCTCTGTTTCGGGAAACACAATTTTCGCTATCACCAGCGCACCAGGAGCAGCCATTAAGCTGGCGGTGATCAGTTTAGGCGCTAAATCCAGCCCGGCAGCAGCGCCCATGTTGGCATATACCACCAATATACCGCCTGCAATACAAGCCAGGCTTCCGCTCATAGATGCCAGCAATTCACTTTTGGTCATGCCCTGTAAATAGGGGCGAATCATTACCTGCGCTTCTACCTGGCCCACAAAGGCGCTGGCTACGTTGCTTAATGCTTCGGCACCGCTTACGCGCATAATAAAGTTCATGGCGCGGGCAATAACAGCCACCACACGCTGCATAATACCAAAATGGTAAAAAATGGCCACCAGGGCACATACTAATATAATAGTAGCAGTTACGTTAAAGGCAAACACAAAGCCGCCGCCTATGTAATTGCCAACAGTTCCATCGGGTTGTGTGGTAACAATACCACCATATACAAACGAAGCACCCTCACGGGCAAAATGTTCTATTTTCTGCATACCGTGACCCAGTTTCTGGAAAAACCAGGCTACCGGTGGCACTTTAAAAACCAGTAATGCAATAATTACCTGTAAACCAATGCCGCTAAGCACCAGGCGATAATTGATCTTTTTTTTGTTGTTGGAGAAGAGATAGGCAACGCCGAGAATTAGAATAACGCCAAAGATGCCTTGTAGTCGTCCCATATGCGAAAAATATGTGTTGAATGCGTGTAATGCGAATGAAGGTAGGTATTTTGTAGGGAAATCGAATATCTTAGCCCTTATTTGCTTGTTTCTGCATTCATATGAAGTCAATTGTTATCACTCTTATCTGCTTGTTTTCCGGTGTATGCCTGTTTGCCCAAAGTAACAATAAAGTGTTGTTGCAGCGTCTTACCCAGGTGATTGCCCAGGCACCGGAATACGACAGCCAGCAAATGAAAACCATTACTGCTTTAAAACAGCTATTGCAGCAATCCGGTAATCAAACCCCTGCGGCAAAATTTGCCCTGTACGCCCGTTTGTTCCAGGCTTATAAAATATTTCATTACGATTCGGCCTACCATTATGCCCGCCTGTTACAGCAAACCGCCCATGAACTCAACGATAAAACCAGCATTACCTACGCACGCATTCAACTGGGATTTACATTTTTAAGTGCCGGCATGTATAAAGAAGCCGAGGATTCCTTATCCTCCCTGCAGGTGGCTACTGAACCGGATAGCATTAAGGCGGCATACTATTCTTTAATGTCCAGGTATTATTACGACCTGGGCGATTTTGACAACGATGCTTATCACAAACCTATTTACATCCGTAAAGGCAATATTTATATCGATTCGGCCACCCGTGTGTTACCCGATACCTCTTTTGAGCATCAGTATCTACTGGGTTTACGTCATATAAAAGCGGGTAACAAACCGGAAGCCTTAGCCTGCTTTAACCAGATCATCCGGCGAAAGGCTTTGTCTAACCACGAACTGGCGCTGGCCACTTCTACCATCAGTGACATTTATATACGCAGCAACCAGCCCGATTCGGCTATTCAATTACTGGCCCAGGCGGCTATTGCCGATATACAAACGGCTACTAAAGAAACCTCGGCCACTTTTATACTGGCACAGCTATTATATAAGCAAGGGGATGTAAAAAATGCTTCTATCTGCATTAACAGCGCCATTGCCGACGCCGTGTTTTACAATGCCCGTCAGCGCAAGGTGCAGGTGAGTTCTATTTTGCCTTTGATAGAAGCTGAAAAGCTGGGTTTGGTAGAAAAACAGCGCAAGAGCCTGTTTACCTACGCTGTAATTGTAACCCTGCTGTTTGTGGCGGTGATAGTGCTGGTGGTGGTGGTGTTACGGCAGGTGCAAAAAATTAAAGCAGCCCAGCAGGCCATAGTGGAAGCCCGGGATAAAGAACACGCCATCAATGGCCGTTTGGCAGATGCCAATGAAAAGCTGGCCGATGCTAATAAGATTAAAGAGGAATATATAGGCTACTTTTTTAACGTGAATGCCGAGTTCTTTAATAAGATGGAAAAGTTGAAGCAGTCGCTGGAGCAGAAGATCAACGACCGCCGCCTGGACGATATCCGGTATATCGTGCAAAACAACATCAACCTGAAAAAAGAGAAGCAGGAGTTATTGCGTCATTTTGATGAAGCCTTCCTGAAACTGTTCCCGCAATTTATCTCCGAGTTTAACGAGCTGTTTCGCCCCGAAGATCATATTGTATTGAAGGAGGAGGAACTGCTGAACACTGACCTGCGGATATTTGCCCTTCTGCGCATGGGCATTCACGACAGTGAGAAAGTAGCCCATATTTTACAGTACTCCGTAAACACGATCAACACCTATAAAACCCGGATTAAAAACAAATCCATCGTACCTAACGAGCAGTTTGACAAGCGGATTATGGATATAAAAACGGTATAAATCTGTTATATATGCAAAAATTTAATCTGATTGTAAGTGTTTGATATGTATTTAGTTATTCTATCAATAAGGCCACTTTTTGCCAATATTTCTTATATACCCACCATATAATTTGCTAACGGCTGTACGCCTTGCTTTCTTTGGTTTCAGAAACAACCTTTTTCACTTATTCTAACAGTTAAAACCTACTGTTTTATGACGAATCGATTGCTTGTAAGGCTGCTATGCTGCCTGCATATGCTGTTGCTTATGCCAATGGGCTTTGCCCAGCAACCATCCCTCACGGGTACGGTTACCAATGCCAGCGGGATGCCACTGGAGGGCGCTACTATCTCCGTTCCGGGCAAAAAAGTCAGCGCTGTTACCAATGCTTCCGGAAAGTTTACTTTATCACTGCCTGCCGGCGCTACGCAGGTGCAGGTGTATTATGTGGGTTTTGAAACCAAACTGGTAAGCGTAAAGGCAGGTGAAAGCCTTGCTATACAGCTGGAGCAAACCAATAATGCCCTGGATGCGGTAGTGGTGGTAGGTTATGGCACCCAAAAAAGGCGCGATTTAACCGGAAGTGTATCCTCGGTAAAAGGCGAGAGCATTAAAAACCAGCCCGTAACCAATGTAACCGAAGCGCTGCAGGGCCGTACTGCCGGTGTGGAAATCATTAAAAACTCTGGTCAGCCAGATGCGCAGCCTACTATTATTATCCGTGGGCTGGCTTCTTTGCACCAGCCGGGTCCATTATATATAGTAGATGGGGTGCGTGTGCCAGGCGATAATATCAACATCCAGGACATTGCTTCTATTGACGTATTAAAAGATGCCAGCGCTGCAGCTATTTATGGTTCGGCAGCGGCGGGTGGTGTTATTGTAATCACCACTAAAAAAGGATCGGGCAGCAAACCGGTAGTTAACTTCAACGCGCGTTATGGCATTACTACACCTAAGCTGGTGCATTTGCTGGATAAAAGCGGTTACATCCGTTTAATGAATATTATACAGCCTAAGTATTTTGCCAATGCCACGCAAACCGATACGCTGGCCAATACCGATTGGGTAAAAGAACTGTATGGCAATGCTTACGAGCAAAACTATAACCTGTCTGTATCCGGTGCATCTCCTTCGGTGAACTACCTGTTTTCCGGTTTTTACAACAAGCAAAAAGGTATTTATCTGAAAAACTATTCTAACATAGCAGGAGCTCGTGTCAATACCGATTTTAAACTGGGCAACTATATTAAAATAGGCGAGCAGCTGGCTGTTTCGCAACGAAAAACGGCACCACCGGTGGGTAGCGAAGCGCAGATTCACAATGCGCCCTTCCGTACCTTACCTATTATTCCCGTGCGCCGCAGCGATGGTAGCTGGGGTGTGGTACCGCCCGGTTATAATGGTTTAAACTTCAGTGGTCCTAACCCGGTAGGTGCTGTAGAATCGGCCGATGCTATTAACTATAAAAATAATTTCCAGGGTAACGTATATGCCGAAGTAAAGCTGCCCTTGCACCTGAGCTTCCGTACCAACCTGGGCTATAACTATTATAACGAAACGCAGGACTATTACCAGAGCGCTTACAATTTTGGTGCGGTGGTAAGTAATATTAACTCATTAAATAAATCGTCTATCGCCAGCAGCCAGGTAGTAACCAACTATGTACTTACCTACGATCAGAATATAGGCAACCACCATATCAACGCTATTGCCGGTTACGAGCAAATCACCAACAAGTACAACAACATCAACGCAGCACAAAGCTATGTAGGCCTGCCTGGTTACTCTTTTATCCAAACCTCCCAATCGTCTAACACCCTTAGTGGTAAAAGCGATAACAACGGTTTGGTAAAGAGTGTGTTTGGCCGCCTGAGCTATAACTATCTCAACCGGTATTATGTAACGGGTAGTTTGCGTAACGATGCCAACTTTACCGTGTTTGGGCCTGATAAGCAGCGTGGTACTTTTGGCGCTGCATCTCTGGGCTGGAACATCAGCGAAGAAGCTTTCTTTAGCCCGCTTAAAAACGCCGTGAACCAGTTAAAGCTGAGAGGTAGTTATGGTACGTTGGGCAACAGTGCTATTAACCCTTACACGTATGCTGCTTATTACGGGCCGTTTGTGGGGCCTAATGGACAGGGCTCTCTTTCCGGCGCCAACTTTTCGCCCGGCGGTTCTTTAAACATTGGCAATACCATCAATGCTATTGCTAACCCCAACCTGCATTGGGAAACCATTTACGAAACCAACATTGGTGTAGATGGGGAAGCTTTAAAAGGCAAACTGTACTTTACTATTGATTGGTATAAGAAAACAACCAAAGACATGCTGTATGCGCTGCCGCTGGCTTTAAGCTCTGGTTTTACCCAGCCTTATTTTACCAACATTGGCGAGGTGAGCAGCAAAGGGGTAGATGTGTTAGTGGGGTATAGAAGTAATGCCGGTAAACTGAATTATGATGTAAGTGTTACCGCCGGCTTTAACTCCAATAAAGTAGATAACCTCAGCGGCATTACTACCGATGCGCTGTTTGATGGTTATAACTATTATAACAATGGCGATGCGGCTTTTGGTGTAAACCCGAATATACCGCTTACCATTACCAAAGCAGGGTTACCTTTTGGTTCGTTTTACGGATACAAAGTGGTGGGTATGTTTAAAACAGATGCAGAAGCTGCAGCCAGCGCGCAGCCTAGTGCCAAAGCCGGTGATTTGATTTTTGCACATGATGCTAAAAACGGCACTACTTTATCCGATGCCGACAGGCAGGTGATCGGCAACCCTAACCCTAAGCTGGTGTATGGCGCTACTGTTCGCTTAAACTATAAAGGTTTTGACCTGGCTATGTTGTTCAATGGTGTTGCCGGTGTACAATTATACAATGGTGTAAAGGCGTACGAAATGTATCCTTTCTCTGATGGTAATACCACTTCCAAAGTGTTCAATGCTTCTTTCCTGGGCAGCAATGGTTTAACCGATCAGCCAAGGCTGGGTGTAGTAAATACAGATGGCAGCTTTACGCTCGACCCCAATGCCAACTACCGTTCGGTGAACAGCTACTTTGTAGAAAATGGTAGTTATGTAAAACTGAAAAACCTGCAACTGGGCTATACGTTTGCCAGTGGTATACTGCAAAAAGTAAGTATTCAGTCGGCCCGTGTGTTTGTAATGGCCAACAACCTGTTTACCATTACCAGCTTTACCGGTGTTGATCCCGAACTGGGCAGCAGTTATTCCGATGCCGCTAATAAAGGCTACACCGGCGGTAGTGTAGGTGTTACTACCCGTGGTGTAAACGCCGTATCGCAATACCCGCAAACACGTATGTATTCTATTGGTGTAGATGTTACTTTTTAATGTTTACCTGTAAAATGAAAAATATGTATAACAAAATATATACTTTACTGCTGATGGTGCTATTGCTGGCAGGTTGCCGCAAAGACCCGTCACTGGTAAGTCCTACGGATAATTATGCAGTGAACCTGTATCCCAAAACCTTAAATGATGTCAACAGTGTGCTGGCTCCTTGTTATGGCAACCTGCGCGATCCTAACCTGTATGGCTTCCATTTGTGGCCCAAGGCATTGGCCAACAGCACGCATACCATCAACAGCATTTATAATGGCGATGCTTCGTGGAACGAAATGGCCAACACCAATCTTTCCATTACCAATCAGTATGCACAGGAAGCCTGGGTGTCTTTTTTTGTAGGTGTTAAAAACTGTAATGCTTTATTATATGCTGCTGATTTTTATGAGCACAACTTTAGCAGGGCAGAAGATAAAACAGCCATAGACTGGGCCCGTGGCCAGGCTTATTTCCTGCGCGCCTTTTATTACTTTAACCTGGAGTGTTTGTTTGGCGAAAGCTATATTACCACTGCCGGCGGTGGTGATAAAATGGGTGTACCTTTGTTTGACAGATTAGCTATTACGGTAGACAGCACGCAAAAGGCACGCAGCACTGCACGCGCTACCTGGGATTTAATTATCAGCGACCTGCAACAGGCAGCTACTTTGCTGAAGGGCAAAAGCTGGACGGGTGAAGACCAGGGCCGTGTGAGTGAATGGGCGGCCAAAGCATTGCTGGGCAAGGCGTATGTGTTTACACAGGATTGGGCTAAAGCCAGGCCGTTGCTGCTGGATGTAATTAATAACAGCGGTAAAACCTTAATGCCTTATGCCAAATACCGCGATGCTTTTATAGGTATTACTGCCAATGAGTTTAACGAAGAATCGTTGTTTGAACTGAACGTGGATCAGGATTCTAAAGGTAATTATGGCGTATATGGCAACACGCCTAATGCTACAACCATTAATGGCTTAATATGGCCGCCATGGGCTTTGGGTAACGATGGTACAGAAGGCAATGCCCAGCCGCTGGGTTATGGCAACGCTTTCCTGCACGATCAAAATGTGCTGCGCTTTGGATACAAGGCAGGAACTTACGACCTGGTAGATAACCCCAGCTTTAACAGTGCCAAAGATCCCAGCTATACCAACCCGCGTAAAATTATGGATCCTGCCTACAAGGTAAACGCTTTGCTGGTAAGAACAGCGCAAACTGCCGATCCGCGTTTATACGTAAATGCCCTGCAACCCTGGGTGGACTCAGTAAAATATGATGGCACCAATTGGTACCCTGTTTCCAAACCTAATTACTATGCGGGCGATAAAAGCAAATATGGATGGAGTGTGCGCAAGTATTCACCCATCTTCAACAATATCAATAACACTGGTCCGGCCGATGCCTGGAACCTGTATTTCCTTCGTTTGGCAGATGTGTACCTGCTATATGCAGAGGCTTCCAAAGCTTCCGGCGAAACAGGGGTAGCTTTAGAATACCTGAACAAGGTAAAGCGCCGGGCATATGGTTATAATATCAATGCCGCATCGCCGGTAGACTATGCCAGTTTAACGGCTACTACCAGCGCTGGCGCGGCCGATCCGGTATTAGGTAACAACCCTTTGTATTACGAACGCTGGGCCGAGCTGTTTAACGAAGGGCATTGGTGGTTTGATGTATGCCGCTGGCGCATTGGTAAAACTGAGGCTACTTATTATGGCACTGCTATTAATGTAAGTGGTCCGTTCCAGTGGGATGATACTAAATCTTACACCTGGCCTATTCCTTTGGCAGAGTTAAACTCTAATGCTAAAATAGCAGGTCAGCAAAACCCTGGTTATAATTAGTAAATAGTAGTAAAGCATATGACGAAACTGAAACAGGTACTTTACCTGTTGGCGGGGCTGGCGTTATGGCAACATGCCATAGCGCAGCCTGCAGCCAGGGTAAAGGCAGCAATGGGCAAAGTGCAGTTGCAATTTGATTTAGATAAAGAGGGGGCACCGCAATATGCGGTATGGTTGGGCAACCAGAAAGCTATATTGCCATCGGCCCTGGGATTGGTGCTGCAACAAGGGGCATTGAACAAAGGCTTTACGTTGTTATCTTCTACCACCACCACCACTGATACTACCTGGCAACCGGTATGGGGCGAGCAGGCCAATATTACCGACAAGCACACACAGGTGGTAGTGCATTTGCAACACCAGTCTACGGGTTATTTGCTCGACATTGTGTTTCGGGTGTTTGCCGATGGTGTGGGCTTTCGTTACCAGATGCCACAGCAAAAGAACCTATTGCATTGTGTGGTAACAGATGAGTCTACCGCCTTTCGTTTGCCCGGTAACTATAAAGCCTTCTGGATACCCGGCGATTACGATACCAACGAGTATGAGTATACCACCAGCCGCCTGACAGAAATAGATAATACTGCCCTGGTAAAGAACAGCACAGATATTGCCGTAAGGGTAACACCTGATAACAGGTCGGTACAAACACCTTTGATGTTGAAGGGGGATGATGGTTTATATATCAATATTCACGAAGCCGCTTTGATCAACTACCCGGCTATGCAATTGCATGTATCGGCCGATTCGCTGTTGCTGCGGGCCAGCCTTGTTCCCGATGCCTATGGCAACAAAGCCTATGTGCAGGCTCCTTTTCACACCCCTTGGCGTACTATTATCATAAGCGACAAAGCCACCGATATACTGGCTTCTAAAATGATCTTAAACCTGAACGAGCCTTCTAAAGCAGGTGCTAACACCAGCTGGATACAGCCCATGAAGTTTGCAGGGGTTTGGTGGGAAATGCAAACTGGATTGAGTACCTGGAGTTATGCTACCGCACCCGACAATACCGATGCGCAGGGGCATTTAATACCCAGTGGTAAGCATGGAGCTAACACTGCCAATGTAAAACGGTACATCGATTTTGCAGCAGAAAGTGGCATACCCGGCGTGCTGGTAGAAGGCTGGAATGTGGGTTGGGAAGACTGGTTTGGTAACTGGAAAGAGAATGTGTTTGACTTTGTAACGCCTTATCCCGATTTTGATGTGACTGCGCTACAGCAATATGCAGCAGCCAAAGGAGTACACCTGATCATGCACAATGAAACATCGGGCAGCGCTACTAATTACGAAAGGAATATGGATACCGCTTTCCGGTTTATGAAGCAGTTTGGATATCCGGCGGTAAAAACCGGTTATGTAGGCAAAATAATACCCCGTGGCGAGCATCACGATGGACAGTGGATGGTAAACCATTATGAGCGTGTGGCACAAAAAGCATTGCAATACCAGGTAATGCTGGATGCACACGAAGCGGTAAGGCCCACCGGCCTGCAGCGTACTTATCCTAACTGGATGGCCTGCGAAGCGGGTCGAGGCAATGAGTACAATGCCTTTACCAACAATGGGAACGCCCCGGAGCACGAAACCATACTACCCTTTACCCGGTTAATGGGTGGCCCCATGGATTATACACCCGGCATCTTTAAACTGAAAGGATATGCTGCCGGTGCGCCGGACAGGCAGTTGCATACCACCCTGGCTAAACAGCTGGCGTTATATGTAACCATATATAGTCCGCTGCAAATGGTAAGTGATCTGCCGGAGAATTACCGTGCGCACCCCGATGCCTTCCGGTTTATTAAAGAGGTGGCAGTAGATTGGGACGATACTAAAATACTGGAAGCTGAACCGGGCGATTATGTAACCATAGCCCGTAAGGCTAAAGGCAAGCCCGATTGGTTTATAGGAGGTATTACAGACGAGAACAGCCGGGTTGCTACCGTCAATTGTTCCTTTTTGGAAAAAGGAAAGCAATACCAGGCCACTATTTACGAAGATGCGGCCAACGCCCATTGGAAAAATAACCCGGAAGCTTATCATATTCGTACCGTGCCGGTAAACAGTGAAAGTAAATTAAGTCTGCCGCTGTCGGCCGGTGGGGGGGTAGCTGTGCATATTGCATTAAAATAAAAAAAATTGCCTGCGCAGTTCCAATGCGTTGGTGACCATACACCTTTGTAATGTAAACAAGAAGTAACAATAGCTGATTCCGGTGTCGTAGAAAAGAGATACTTCTGGGTCGCGGGTTCGAGTCCTGCCTGCTGTTTCAATACATCTGTAGCTCAGTCTGGTAGAGCAAGACAATCGCTCTTTTCGATTATTTACCCGGAGATATATCGTAGCAAATCGGTAGTTGCCTTGTTTTTAAAGAAATGGAAGCCCTCTGTAGTTGATGCAGGGGGCTTTTTGTGTGTTATTTAAATGGTTGATTGCACTATTGTGTTCGGAGGTTTGACCTTTTAGGAAAAATTGCAATGCAATAACACGGTTGTGTTAAATAGAGGGTTGGTTCTTATTTGTATATCAAAAAAAATATTTATTTTTATTTTGATATATTTAGTAACCCTACAACCGGAACTAAGTGCGACAAGCACCATTACTCATAACAGTACTTATGTTGTTATGTACATGCGTATGCGTGTATTCGCAACAAGCAAACCCACCCCGCAAGGTACATGTTGTTCCGTTGCCTTATTATTTACCCGTTATTCATACAAGTGAGGTGTATCAGGATACAAGTGTGGGTAGTAGTGCCGCATCCAGTAAAGGAAGTTTATTGCCTTATAGTAGTCAGCTGGGTAAAAAAGGATATAGTTCTTTTGTAAGAGTGCCGGAGAATCAACCAGTTGTGGAAGCTTCCTCACGGCCTTTGCCTGCACAAAAAATACCGGATTGGAACGTGCATGGTAATATATTATATAATGTAGATTATCGCTCTTATATAGATACTCCTTATGCCGAAAAGGATGTGTATTATCATACCATTCAAACTTGCCTGGATGTGGTGTATAAAAACAGGTATCCGATGCGGGTGTACCTGACTAACCGTTTCAGCAATTCCGCTTTCACACGTCAATTTTCAGATATTAGTATGCAGTTTAATACTGCTGATTTTAAAAACAGGATTGTTCAGGCGGCTAATCTGTATATAAATAGTCATGCACCTAAAGATTCATTGGCTTACTGGCAGCAACTGCTGGATGGTAAAAGAAACCAGGCAGGGCAGTTGCAGGCCTGGGTTAATGATCCTGCTACTATGCAGCAACTCATAGAAGCAAAAGAAAAGGCATTGTACCCGGGTAATGGTCATCAAAAAACATTGGATAGCAGTGCGTTAAACTGGAACGAACTAAGTGGTCAGTTAAACAATAAACCGCATATGCCAGGCGCTAAAGAGGTGCCGGCTTATTTGCAGGGATTCTGGCGTGCAAGAAGAAATGCAGGTACTGATACGGTACCTTCGCATGATAGCAGCTTTACAGTAAAGTATGAAGCACAGAAAAAACGTGCCGATTCATTACAACAGGAACTGGCTGTATGGGAAGGGAAATACAGAAAATATAAAACCAGGCTGGCCCGGTTGCAGCAGCAACGCGGCAAACTGGATATGGCAGGAAGCACCAATGACCTGGAAGTAGAACTGAAATCGAACAATGTACCGGATACCACTTTGCCTGCTCATTACAAAACGTTATTGGCCATAAAGAGTTTTGGTATCGGTCGGACATTGGTAGATTACTCTGAACTGTCTGCCAAAAATGTAAGTATCAATGGAATACAGGTAGAGTATAACCCTTCTTATTATGTGGCTATTGCGGCAGGAGGTATTGATTACCGGTTTCGCGATTTTATTGTAAAAAATGCAACCGCTCCGGGTCAGTTCCTTACCATGGTGCGGGTAGGTAAGGGGATAAAGAACAACAATACTATTATACTTACCTGGTACACAGGTAAGAAGCAGGTGTATAATGGCAGTGGCGCTACAAATGTTACTCAGCCCGACTATCATCTGATGGGCTTTACGCTGGAAGGCAACTACCGGGTGAACACTAACACCACCATTACGGCAGAGGTGGCAAAATCGTCTATGCCTTATTATAACAGGCCCGGTAATGATAAAAGCCTGCTGTCGGGAACGTTACGTTTTAATGAGCATTCTAATGAAGCCTATGCAGTAAAAGCGCAATCCCTTATTAAAGCAACGGACACGAGGCTAGCCGGCTTTTACAAACACTATGGAGCTAATTTTCAATCCTTCAGTTTAATTTCTACAGGAGTGCAGCAACGGGCATGGATGTTAAAGGCCGATCAGCCTTTTTTCCGGAAGAAGCTTACGGTATCGGCTTCTCTGAAAGAAAATGATTATAACAATCCATCTGTGAATGTGGCTTACAGCAGCAACGTAGTATTTAAAAGTCTGCAGGCTACCGTGCGTGTGCCCCATTGGCCGGTATTGATGGTGGGCTATTACCCCAGTGCACAACTTACCAAACTGAGTAACGATGAATATACCGAAACCATGTTCTATTCATTGGTGGCGAATATGAATTATTACTACCAGGTGCATGATATAGGTATGAATTCATCGGCTATGTATACCCGGTTTTATAACAAGCAAACGGATAGTGCTTTTTTATATGCCAACACTACTAATTATATGTTTAGTCAGTCGTTTTTCCTCCGCAGGCTTACCGGGCAAAGCACGGTATCTGTAGCGCTAAGCAGCGACTATCATTTATATACAGCAGGCAATGAAGCGCAGTATACATTATTGCAATGGCTGAGTGCAGGGGCGGGGATAACCTATAATTACCAGACCGGTTATAACATAGAACAGGTGGGGTATAAAGGAACTGCCATTATCAAAATTCCCAAACTGGGCGAAATACAGCTCACTATGGAAAAGGGATTTATTCCGGGGGCCAACAGGCAACTGGTAGAAAACCGGACAGGTCGCTTTAGCTTTTTCAAAATATTTTAAAAAACAGGTATGATGTCGTTTAAAAAGCAACTGTTGTTGATCATGCTTTCTGCTGTTGTTGGCGGGGTAAAGGCTCAGGTGAGCGTAGCGCTGCAGGTGCCGCCAACAGGTGTTGTTCAGAAAAACCAGCTCTGGAATATGGTGCTGGTGAATGGAAGTAGTGCGGAGTGTAATGTGGAGGTAACACTTACCTTGTCCAGCACTACGGATAACAACCCTGTATTAACGGCTACAGGCAGGGTGGTTACATTGGCCAAAGGAGCGCACCAGTGTAAGTACTCCGATTTTGCACCCGTTAATTACAGGTATCTGTCTGCCATATTTAATGCAGATATGCGTCCTGAAGGCTTTTTGCCGGTAGGTAATTACACGGCTTGTTATACGGTAAGCCGTTGGATTGGCGATTTGCCTGAGCCATTGGCAGAGGAATGTGTAAGTCTGGAAGTGCAGCCCTTAATGCCACCTGTATTGAATTTGCCGGCAGATGGCAGTGTTGTGGAATCGCGTAGTCCGCAGTTTACCTGGTTGCCGCCTGCGCCGCTTCAGTTGATGGGCGATCTTAACTATGATGTGGTGATAGCGAAAGTAACCACGGGGCAAAACGCGTTAACAGCCGTACAACAAAATATTCCTGTATACAACGAAGCGCACAGGCGTAACACCTTTTTAAACTATCCTGCTTCGGCCAGCTTACTGGATACGGGCATTACTTATGCCTGGTGTGTAATAGCGCGTAACAGCGACCGGTTTGTGGCTCAAAGTGATGTGTTTACGTTTACAGTAAGTGGCAAACAGGCAGAAGTGATTGTGCAGGAAGGGGCTTCTTATATCCGGTTAAAGCGCGATGCCGAAACTGCTTTGGCCATCAGTGCTGGCGATGTGGCTATAGAATATACGCACGACGCTACTGATAAGGTGGTGAGTTATACGATATATCCATTGGATAACAGCAGCAGGCAACTGGCTTCCGGAACGCTGAAGGTAGTGCAGGGACAAAATTTTATCACACTGCCTTCTTCGGTCACCCGCAAACTACAGGAGCATACAAGTTATCGCCTGGAACTTACCAATACTCGTAACGAAAAGTGGGGTGCCCGCTTTACTTATCGTACTAAAAAATAACCTGTGTTTATCATCAACGCATTCAACTTTTAAACCCAACCTTCATGATACTGGCAATTATAGAAAGGCGTAGAAAAATTATTGCACTCAGTTTTTTGTTTATGATGTATGCCCAGGGCCTGCTGGGTGCCTATACTTATACAGTGGCAGCAGTACCGGCTAACTATATAAAACTGCCTGCTCATACCTATCGGCCCCTGAACAGGCAGAGCGCACAGGCGCTTACAGAAAATAGTGTTTACCGGCAAACTGCAACCCCTTTGCAACAACCTTCTGCTGTATGGGATGATGTGGTGTATTATGATGGAGGTCCATCGCAGCCCGAAATGCAGCAATTTGCTTCTGTAAACACTTCCAATATGGTAGATCTGTTTACGGGCGATTTCTCTTATAATATTCCTTTACTGGATGTAGGTGGCTACCCGGTGAATATATCTTACCGCAGTGGTGTTAGCATGGATGAAGAAGCCAGCTGGGTGGGCCTGGGTTGGAATATTAACCCGGGTACTATTGCCCGTAACATGCGTGGAGTACCCGACGATTTTAACGGAGGAGCAGATACTATCCGCAAAACGGCTGTTACCAAAGAAAATAAAACTATAGGCGTTACTGCCGGAGCAGGTTTTGAAATGCTAGGACTGCCTTTAGGCCTGGGGGCTTCGCTGGGGATGTTTCACAATACCTATAAAGGGTGGGGGCTGGAAACAGGCTTGAATGTAAGTATCAATTCCGGCGAAAAAGCTTCGGGGCCTTTAACCGGTGGCTTGTCTGTATCTAACAACTCACAGGAAGGGCTTACGTTCAGTCCTAACATGGGGGTGAAAATAGGCATGTTTGAAACCGAGAATAAAAACGGATATGGTACTTTATCCTTAGGTACTTCTTATAATTCCCGGGCTGGTTTGAGTGGTTTACAGCTTTCCGGCGGTATCCGGTTATCCGAAAAAATAGAGAAGAATGGCAGGGGAGGAAATGCCAGTTATAATATGAACCATACGGCGGGTATTTCGTTCGGCTACCCTTCTTTCACGCCTACTATTAATATGCCTTATACCGGCAGGCAGTTTTCCTTTACGGCCAAGGTGGGGTTTGCGAACTGGACAGCCGATCCCAACTTTTCTATCAGTGGCTATGTGTCCAAGCAAGTGATTGCTGAGGGCGACCGTACATTGGTATTACCTGCGTATGGGTATCTCAACTATCAGAACAGCCTTGCAGATAGTCGCAGCCTGATAGATTTTAACCGCGAAAAAGATATTCCTTTCCGGGATAAACCGGCAGTGCCACATATTGCTATTCCTTCCTACACCTATGATGTGTTCTCTGTATCTGGTGAAGGGGTAGGTGGTTCATTCCGTGCTTACCGTGGAGATATCGGATACATACACGACCACTACATGAAAACCAATGATGCATCTGACCGTGTTTCGGTGGATGTGGGCGTGGGTACCCTCTTTCATGGTGGGGTGGATGTAAACTCCAACCGTTCTTATACCGAAACCGGCGCGTGGGTAACCGATAACCCTATTACACAAACAGCTGCTTTTCGTAAATCGTCTGGCAAGTTTGAAGCAGCCTATTTCCGTAACCCGGGCGAAAAAACAGTGAACTCAAAAGCTTTTTATAATACCATTGGTGGCGATGAAGTGGTAGTGCCACAGTTGTATCAGCCTTCGCAGGGTAGCTCTTATATAGGAGGCACAAATAGCCTGAATATATATAAGAATAAAAGACTGGCCGGAAGTGTTACGCTTACTGCACAAAATGCAGTAAAGCCACAGCGCGACAAACGCAGCCAGGTGATCAACTATTTAACGGCAGAAGAAGCAGATAAAGCTGGTTTAAGTAAATATATAGAAACGCATACCATTAATTCTTTTAAGCTGGGTGGTGATTGTGATCAAACCTTTAATGATGAATATGATTATGGCGTGGGAAATGGTATGATTGGTAAGTATTATAATAACCGTAACCTGAAGGGAGATCCTTCGGGCATAAGGATTGATACTTTTTTCTGGTTGCTGGATAATCCCAAAGGTTCCCGCTGGCCCGGTGTCATCAATAATGATAACTATTCCATACAATGGACGGCCCGCTTTAAAGCGCCGGAAACAGGCACCTATTACTTTAGAACCTATGCTGATGATGGCACCCGCTTATGGATTAATGATTCATTAGTGCTGGACGACTGGAGTGTTCACGCTGAAAGATACTTTGAAGGAAAGCCTGTAAACCTGGTAGCAGGGGAAATATATAATTTACGATTGGAGTATTTTGAAGCTACCGGGCGTGCCGTAATGTCGTTTGAAATGAAGCGTCCTTCTGCCAGTGCATATGAAATTATGCCGGGGTATCTGATGTATAACACGCCTTTAAAAGACAGCTTCGTGGTAGGCTCTTCTTTAACAAAAGAAAAGCGGGTAAGTGGCTTTCGTAAAAAGAACCATATTTCTGAGATAAGCGTATTAAATGCCGATGGCAGAAAATATGTCTACGGCATACCAGTATATAATTTAGGACAGAAGGAAGTTACTTTTTCTGTAGATAAAAGCAGGGGCAACAGCACCACTGGTTTAGCATCTTATACACCTAATGTAGATAATACAGTAAACAACACGCGTGGACGTGATAACTATTTTTCGGCAGAAGAGATGCCGGCCTATGCACACAGCTACCTGCTTACCGGTATTGTATCGCCGGATTATGTGGATGTAACCAATAATGGTATCAGCGATGATGACCTGGGCGATGCTATTAAATTCAATTATACCAAAACGGCAGGTATTGCGAACCCCTACAGATGGCGCGCACCCTATGTACAGGATAGCGCTACTGCTACCTATAACGAAGGGTTACGCACTGATAGCCGGGATGATAAAGCTAACTATGTGTCCGGCACCAAAGAGATATGGTATTTGCAAACCATTGAATCTAAAAATATGGTGGCAGCTTTTTTCCTGGATGGCGAAACGCGCAAGGACGGTATCGATATCTCTGAAAATGGTAGAAAGGCTTATAGTGGTAAAATAAGGCGCTTACGCAAAATTGCCTTATATAATAAGCCGGAGTTCTTACAAAAGGACACCCTGGCTACACCGGTGAAAACTGTGTATTTTGAGTACACCTATGAATTGTGTAAAGGATATAATAAGCCATTGAATGATAGCGGTAAACTCACGTTGAAAAAGATATGGTTTACCTACAATGGCAACGAAAAAGGTAAAAAAACACCTTATGTGTTTACCTATCACAGTAATAACCCCGATTATAACATTAAATCTTACGACAGGTGGGGTAATTATAAATCACCTGCCGATAACCCTACTACCAGTGGCGAGGTGGCTAATGCCGATTATCCTTATGCTTTACAGGATAGCACTAAAGCATCGGTTAACGTAGCTGCCTGGACGCTAAGTGAAATTAAACTGCCATCAGGTGGTGTTATTAAGGCTACCTACGAGAGTGATGATTATGCCTATGTACAAAACAAGCGTAGCATGCAAATGTGTAAACTGGCGGGACTTTCTTACACCAGCAATGCCAATGATATCAGTAATAACCTGTATGGTGGATCGGGCGATAACCTGTATGCCTTTATCAAAGTACCTGTGCCTGTTACTTCTGTCAGTGAAGTGAAAAGTCGTTACCTGGATGGTATTGATAAAATGTATTTCCGTTTATATGTGTCCATGCCCGGTGATAAATGGGGCAATGGTTATGAATATGTGCCATGTTATGCAGATATACAGGAAGGGCAATATGGTTTTTCCAACGATATGATTTGGGTGAAACTAAAAGGCATGGGGGCTAGCTCTGTTTCCCCGCTGGCCAAAACAGCTATCCAGTTTTTACGCTTAAACCTGCCTTCTAAAGCTTACCCGGGTTCAGATGTGGGAGATAATATTGATCTGGGTGATGGTGTACGGATTTTGTTAACCATGGCCGATAATATTTTACAAACCGTATTGTCTTTTAATGATGTGGCCAGGCTTAAAAACTGGGCTAAAAAAATTGATCTCAACAGGTCGTTTGCCCGCGTAACCTGTCCTACCTATAAGCGCCTGGGCGGTGGCCTGCGTGTAAAGCGTGTTACCATTTATGATAACTGGAACGCGATGACCCAACAGCAGGAAAGCACCTATGGTCAGGAATATACCTATACTACCACCAAAGAGGTGAACGGAGTGAAAACGGAAATCAGTAGTGGGGTGGCTTTATACGAACCCGGCATTGGTGGAGAAGAAAATCCTTTCCATCTGCCTATAGAATACAGCGAACAGGCTTCTGCACTGGCCCCGGTAACCATGGGGTATACCGAAGAGCCTTTGGGTGAATCTTTTTATCCCGGAGCTTCTATAGGGTATAGTAAAGTGCGTGTGCGTTCTATCCATACGCAAAACAGGCGTTCTGCTATGGGGTTTGAAGAATCTTGTTTTTATACTGCTTATGATTTCCCCACCATGGTAGATAGAAGTGTATTGGATGATGATACTAAGAAGAGATATAAACCTGGTCTGGCTAATTTCCTGCGTATCGATGCTAAACATTACGTAACGGCATCACAGGGATTTAAGATAGAGCTGAACGATATGCATGGTAAACCACGTTCACAAGCTACCTATTCTGCTACCGACCCGGATAACTATATCACTTATTCCGAGAATTTTTATAAGGTAGAAAACCAGTCTGCCGCTCAAAAGCAACTGTCTAATACCGTAATGGCAATGAATGCGGATAGTTCTATTGATAGTGAAGCGTTTATTGGTAAGGATGCCGAGTTGTTGCTGGATATGCGTGAGCAAAAAACGGTAGTGAATGGTTTGAATGTAAGTGTTAATGCGGATGTGATACCGTTTTTTTTACCACCTGTGCTGGTGATACCTACAGCCTACGGATTAACGCAACGCGAAGAAACCCGTTTCAGAAGTTCAGCTGCTGTAAAAGTGATACAGCGTTTTGGTATACTGGACAGCCTGCTGGTAGTAGATAAAGGAAGTAAGGTAACCACTAAAAACCTGTTGTACGACAGTGAAACGGGTGACGTATTGCTTACCCGCACACAAAATGAGTTTGACGATCCGGTGTATAATTTCACCTACCCCTCACATTGGGCGTATGAGGGCATGGCCATGGCCTACAAAAACATCGATGTTACCCTCAGTGGTATCTTTATAAAAGATGGCAAGCTCACGAAAGGGTTACCAACACGTACAACCGTTGATAGCTTTTTTACCAGTGGCGATGAAATGCTGGTGGCTTCTAAAATGGGCATAGCGAAGGATACCGGTTGTAAAGATATTTACACCACATTCCCTGTGTTCTCAAAAGTGTGGGCAGTAGATGCCAATACTATCAAAGGTGGCGCACCGGATATTTACTTTGTAGACAAAGAGGGACATGCGTTTTCGGGAAATGATATTACGTTGAAAATTGTACGCTCTGGCCGTAGGAATATTGCGGGTACTGTAGGCTCGGTTACTTGTTTAAATAACCCGGTAGTATATACTAATGGCAAGTATTCGTTGCAGCTGAATACAGCTTCGCAGGTATTGAATGCATCAGTAGCCCATTATGCGCAGGTGTGGAAAGTGGGAGATAAGAAGGCGGTAAAAAAGGTGCCTGGCATAACCTGTCAGACGTGTTGTATACGACCAATAATGGACTATTTATTCAGTAGCGCTGGCAGCGTTGATTTGAGAAGAGTTTATAGTAATCCTATTACAGTTGCAGTATTAGCGCAGCATGCCAGTAATAATGGATTTGGAGTAGATATTAGTTGTCCGTTGTTGTATAAAAATAAAGATAAAAAGTTCTATCATTACGCTAAAGATTCTAGTTGTTCTAATGGAACATGTACATATAACTTTCCTGCTATTGCTGCCGGGAAGGAATTCTATCGTTTTCAGCTGGGAGATATAATAGTAAAGGTTACTGCCGCCCGTTATTTTCCTGCTGATGCCTATCTGAACGCATTTCATGTCAGAAGGTGTCCATCGGGTAATGTAGCAGAGTTTATAAGTGCTTATCCGGTTGACTCTGTGTATACCTACCAGGTGCCAATTGATACATCCTATATGAGAGTTTATGGGGCTAATGGTTTCCGGATTATGTATTATTCCTGTGATGGAACGGTAGATCTGCAACATCCCACTCCTATATTGCCTATGGTGACGGTTCATCAGGTTTCCCAGGTGGGAATACGCAAGGGGGAGGTGACGGTGATTTATTACAAAGATGGTGCATTGTTGTTTGGGAACACGTTAACCCTGAATCCTACGTCCGTTCAGGCTTGCACCATCACTGATGCCAATGAAACCTACGCAACTATTGAGGTGGTAGGGAATACTTGTGATACTATCATGAATCCTGTATGTTACAGCCCTATTACCGATACTGTGTTGAATCCTTATAGTTATGGTGTGCTCGGTAATTTTAAAGCTGATTCCGTGTATACCTATTACGGACAACGTAATAATGCCACCCTTACTCCACTGGTCAATACGAATATCAGGGCAGATGGGGCTTTTGCTGAGTTTGTTCCGTTCTGGAAATTCGCCAATGGTAAACTAAAGGCGAACCCGGATACCAGCAAATGGGTGTGGACAAGCATTTCTACCTTATTTAATGTAAAAGGATTTGAGCTGGAAAATAAAGATCCTTTAAACAGGTATAATGCCGGCTTATATGGTTACAATCAAACATTGCCAGTAGCAGTAGTACAAAATAGCCGGTACAGAGAATCTGGGTATGAAGGCTTTGAAGATTATTTTTATGGCACAGACAGTTGCAGCACACTTTGTCCTGTTGGTCGTCATTTCGATTTTAGCAGCCTTAAAAGTTATATCTCCACCGAGCAACAGCATACCGGTAAATACAGCTTAAAAATAGCATCAGGAACTTCTTTAGGTTTTGCCGCTATGATTAGTAATGCAGAGTTAAAGCAGCCGGCTATTACATTTTCCAGGCTTACTGATAATTGTTCAGGTACCTATTTGCAAAGTGTTAAAGCCGATAGCACCTCCCTGTTGCCAGTGTTTACACCAGCCGGTGGTAAGAAAATTCTGATCAGTACCTGGGTAAAAGAAATGCGTGATTGTAAGTGTGAAAGCTATACCGGAAATAAAATAGATGTGTATGTGAAAACGGCTGCTGGTTATACTACGTTAACGCTGTTGCCTATGGGAGATATTATTGAAGGATGGCAGCGATATGAAAGTGTAGTTACGCTTGCGGCAGATGCCACGCAGTTAAGCGTCAATTTCACCGCCAGTGGCAGCAGTGATGTGTATTTTGATGATATCCGTATACATCCTTACAACGCCAATATGAAATCGTTTGTATATAACTCTACCAACCTGCGACTGATGGCAGAGCTGGATGAAAATAATTATGCTACTTTTTATGAGTACGACGATGATGGTACTTTAATCCGGGTGAAAAAAGAAACCCAGCGTGGTGTTAAAACCATCAAAGAAACCCGTAGCGCTTTAAGAGTAATTGAATAAACGTATGGTTATGAATAGCAGAATAATTAAGAATACCTGTTTGGTTTTTATCCTGTTAATGCTGGCGCCACTATTACTGTGCGCACAACAAGCCAAAGGAACCGGTGAAGTACTCGGGCTGCTGGATAAAATAAAAGAAAAATACATGCAGTTGCATCAAGTGAGTGTGGATATGCGCTATTACTATAGCAATGAAAATACAGTGGGTCAATACATCGATTCTTTATCGGGCTGGCTGGTAATGAATGGTGATGAATACCTGCTGAAAATGCAAAACGTAGAAACGATGGTGAATAAACGCTATAATGTTACGTTGTTTTATGAAGATCAGCTGATGTATCTCTCTCATCCTGTTGTTGCACGGTCCTATAGTCCTGCGGCAGCTTTAGATACCCTGTTTCAACATTCAGATGGGGTACAGTGCCAGGTGCAGTACAACGGCAATAGGGCAGAAGCAGAAGTGCGTTTTCCGGAGGGTGGTAATTATAAAGCCATGAAGTTTGTAATAGATACTGCCAATGGCTATATGTTACAAAGTAAGGTGGTGTTGAAAACTACTTTGCTTACGCAAGGTGCAGAAGAGGCGGAGTTGTTGAAACAAGGATATGATAGGTATGCTGTAGTGGATGTGTACTTTAACAACTACCGGAAAGAACAGTTGTCTGACGACTTTTTTAGCGAAAGCCGCTTCTTCACCAGGAAGGACAAGGAGTTCCAGGTAACAGATAAGTATAGCAATTATAAAATTTTTGTAGCTACCCCTAACCTTTAAACTAACGGTAATGCAATTATTAAAAAATATTCAGGCCCGGGTAACAGGGTGTATAGCGTTTTTGTTTTCTGTAACTATGGCTACAGCACAGGTGACTGCGCCGGTTACGGAATTTGTAAAACCCTTAACGGCCACTACATTGGTAACGAATGCTACTGCAACGGTACAAAATGATCTTTTTTTCAATAGTGCTTATAGTGTTAATATAGATACCCCTTACCCGGTTAAAAATATCATCACCTTAAAGCTTAATGAGTCGTACACAGGTTACCTGGCCAGCCCTTTTACGGCAACCATATCTGTGGCTATCACCTATACGAACAGCGCATTAGCGGTTGATTCTGTGATCCGTGATTTTGTGGTGCGCTATGATACAGGGGCAGCCTATAAAAGCCAGGATATATTTTCATTCAATGGAGCGCAGCGTGTTGCATTAAGAGTGCGGAGCATGCAGATTAAGAACGCTGGCGGGCAAAATATGGTGAGTACCAGCCAGCCTTATCTTATTCTGGAAAATAAAATGCGGGTACAACCGGCATATAAATTCAGTTGTACCACGTTAGTGGGCAACCTGTTGGCTACAGATTCTGCAAAAGTGAACCCGGATGAGTTATATGTATCATGGGGGGCGGTTACGGGAGCTTATGAGTATGATATGGAATGGGCTTATGTGGATAGCAATGCTTTTGTAAACGTGTATCATAATGCTATTGGTGCTGCCTTTTTTAAGAACAATGCTACTAGGGTGAGTGTAAAGGGAAACCTGTATGCTATTCCGCTGATGTATAACGATGCGGGGTATCTCTGTTTCAGAGTAAGACCTGTACAATACAAGAAACAACAAAGATTCGAAGGTGCCTGGACAGCTGTTACACCATTTACGTCGGGCATATATGCGTTTGCGGGGCATCAGCGTGCACTTAACTGGCAGTCTGATATCAGCTTTGCCGAGGATGGAAAAAGAAAAGTAGTGGTGCAGTATTTTGATGGCAGTCTCAGAGGAAGACAAACAGTATCAAAAGACAATACCAGCAATACTACCATAGTAGGGGAAGACTTGTATGATTACCAGGGGCGACCGGTAATAAAAGTATTACCCGTACCTACACTGAACAGCATTATCGGGTATACGCGAAACTTTACAGTAGGCATTAATGGTAGTGAATATACCAAGGCCAACTATGATACTTTACCTAACCCTTCTGCATACTGTGGTGCTGCTGCGGCAGCCATGGGCACCGCCAGTGGTGCATCGAGGTATTATTCGCCGGCCAATCCTGATAAAACAGGCATCAATGCTTATATACCCGATGCCGAAGGTTATCCTTTTACCGAAACACAATATACGCAGGATGGAACCGGACGCATCAGTAAGCAAAGCGGTGTAGGCCTTAACTATAAATTAGGCAGCGGGCATGAAACCCGGTATTACTATGGCACGCCTTCCCAGGGTGAATTGGATGCTTTGTTTGGCACAGAAGTAGGCGATAAATCGCATTATTTCAAAAATGCTATTCAGGATGCCAATGGGCAATATTCTGTCAGCTACCTGGATATGCATGGGCGTACTATTGCTACTGCGCTGGCAGGTGGTGCTCCTGCAGGTATGGAAGCGCTTAGTTCTAATACAGGAGGCAAACAAACAGTAGAGCAATTGGCTGATTCTGGTAGCGTGGTGATAAAAGACAGGATTCTGGAACATAAAAAAAGCCTGGTGGTAGATACCCAGGGCGATCATGTGTTTTCCTACAAGCTTGACCCGGAAAGCCTGGTAAAAGAAGGCTGTCAGAAAGAGAGTATCTGTTATAACTGTTTATACGATCTGAGAATTACTATCACAGATGATTGTAATAACCAGAAGCTGCCGGGAAAGAAAGCATTTGATACCACCATTCGTAACTTTACCATAGGGCGGATAGACAGCACTTGCAAAGCCCCGGGCTTTAATGTGTCATTTACGCTCAATTTACCGGCTGGTAACTATGATATCACCAAACGCCTGAGCGTGAGTGATTATGCTACAGACTACTACAGGAATAGTATGTTTATTCCTCATAACAGCTGTTCTACGCTACAAACGCTGATTAATGAACAAAGAACAGTAGTGCAAAAGAAAATATCGTGTACCCCTGTTTGTGATTCCTGTAAAGAAACAAATGCGGGTGATGATTACCGCACTGCTTTGTTACTGGATGTAACACCGCCTTCGGGACAGTATGCTAATCCAATCGATACCGCCAGGGCTTTCTCTATCTTCTATGTACAGGAAGATAAGCCAGCACGTTTCCAGGATAGTACCCTGGTATATAAAGATGACGCCGGAAATGTAGATTATGTACTGGACGATGCATCGGGAGTAATGGTTACACCTAATAAGCTGGATAAAACGCAGTTTGCTGCCAAGTTCAAAGCTTCCTGGGCTAATACACTGATAGCAATACATCCAGAGTACTGTAAGCTCACAGCTTATGAAAGCTATAAAAGCAGTAATGTATGGGATAAGATGTTTGAGAAAACGGAAACCTACCAGGCAGCCTATACAGCAGGATACCTGAACCCTACAGGTAAAACTACTACGCCTTTCAGTAAATTTCCTACTGTTGCGGCCAGTAAAGATCCTTTTTACAGCAATGCGGCGGTAACAGCATTGGAAAACAAAATGCAGAATTATTCAGCCGTTACTTTGAATGTAAATAAGGTTTCCACGTCTGTAAACCTGAGTATATGGTCCATGGCGACCATGACGGTAAAAATGAGTGAAAAGGATACTTTTGGCGTATATAGCATTTATAACAATCCTTTTAATACGGCTAATACCTGTGAAGGTGATTTAAATATGGCCTGGAGAAATTTCCGTTCCATGTATCTGCAAGCCAAAAGAGATATTATTAATGGCCTTGTAAATACTACCTGTACGGGAAGTTCTTCGTCTGCCCAATTGATAACTGCCGGTTTTGTGCCTAACTTTAATGTAGTAAGTGATGCTATCAGTGCAAATGGACTTGGGTTTACACAAACTACCACCAGTCAAACCGCATACACTGATTCTGCTTCAAAATCAATGACAGCATTATATGATACCAATTGTAAGGCGTATGTTTCTTTATGGACTCAACAACTATCTTGTTATACACAGGTTCAGTTAGATTCGATCATTCCTAAGTTGCTTGCTGTTTGTAAAGAGGGGGCCGATGCCAACCATCCTAATGGCTCGAGTACAGTAAAGCCATCAAGCACCTATCAGTACAGAAGCTTTGCAGATGTAATCAATGCTTTCAATACTAAAATTGGCAAAAAGCCAGATGTTACCTGTAATGCGGAGCTGATTACGGCACCTAAGCCTTATGAAAGTCCTGTTGCTTATAGCAATGTTACATTATATACAAAGCCGGATGATTGCCAATGTAGTACGATAAAGTCGTTGTACGATACTTATCAATTGAATAACAGGGGCACTACCAGTTTTTCCGCTTATGTAAAGTTGGTACGCAATACTGATATGACGGAAACTGAGCTAACTACCCTGGTGGCTTTATGTACACAACCGGCATCCGGATGTAACTATTTGCCTACTCCTATACAAATTCCGCCGGCCCTGCAATGTGGTATGCAAAATGTATGTGCTTCCTGTGTGCAGGTAAAGGCATATTATCAAAGTTATATTGCTACTTACCCAACCATATTGCCGTCTTCAGTAGATACTGCTGAAGCACAACAACAGCGAAATACTGTTTTTGCCAACTACATGAATAATCGTTTGGGTTTTGCAAAAACAGCAGCAGAATATCTTTCCTTTATTAATACCTGTAATCAAAATAGTGCGCAGGATTATCAAACGGTTTGTAGAAGCGAGCCTTACGGTGTTAAATGGACACTTAGTAAGAATAGTCCATTTATGACTAATTATGGATGTTCAGCTAATATAGTCGCTACCGATATTAAGGCAACGAGTGACAATGGCTTTATTATTGTTGCAAACCAGAATGCTGCTTTTCCATGCAAGCTGTCCTATTTAATTAAAATAGACTCCTTAAATAGAGTACAATGGGCTAAACTCATTGGTAATACAGGTGATACTGTAATATACCAAAAAGTGTTAGTTACGAAAGATAATGGGTATGTGCTTGGAGGCTATTACCGCTCTGGGTTTGATCTGGTAACTAAACTGGATTCTGCCGGAAATTTTATCAGCCATAATGGAAACAATAAAAGCCCGAGAACTTATCGTTGTCTTGATTTAAAAGAAACAAAAACAGGTAAGATATTGGCAAGTTTTTATAGCGAAGCAGTGCATGAATATCGTGTGGTGGTATATAACGCAGATTTGTCGGTACTCCATATAAAAAGAGTTTCCAGTGAAATAGGACTTGACGATTCCGGAACCGCCGGTAAAATGGCGTTGGATGGGAATTTGGTTTGGATCACTGTAAACACGAAGTCCGATTGGGATCACGATGGGGATTACTATGCGCAAAATGGAATTTTTGCATTTAATTGGGTAACTGGTTATTTTGAAGGGGTTCCGGAAGCACTGGTCACAGAAGAGCCTTCTTATGCTTCAGGATACATGAGGTATATTGATGGTGAAGAGTATGATGGTAACTTTCCTTGCAGGAATACGATTGAAGAGATATTTGTAGTGGGAGATATTTTAAAGGTGAAATTGTCTACTCATACATATCCTAAATACGATTTTGATATTCCTGATTATAACAATCCTGTTGGTAATCTCATTGTTGTAGATAAAGTGAGGTTAGTAGATATCGATAAAAATACAGGTTCGGTTATTGCTTCAAAAACAGTTAGCACTGATATGCTGTATTTTATTAACGGTCAATCTGAAGTGAATCTAAATAAAACTGTTGTTGCTTATTATGTAGATTCTGTTGGGAATAGCGTGGTAACTGAATACAAGCCTCAAATGGCTTCCCTGACTGTTAGAAAGTTAAATAGTTCCTGGAATACTACTTACGCTCGTATTTTTAGGAATGCCAAAGAAGAGTCAATCATAGATAAGGCCAGGTCTGGCAGATTTGTGGGAGTGGGAGCGAAAGACAGTACGCTTGTTTTTAACACTCTTGATCTTGATAGTGCCAATCAGTGTAGCACTATAAGTTCACTTCCTGAATTGCAGGATGCCTATGTATTGCAACAATATAACACCGAGTGGTATCAGTATGATTATCGGATAGGAGAAACAGATGGCAGGTTTGGCACAGGCCCTCTGCAAGCATCCATGTTTTTTAAGAATTATACTAATAGTATAATAAAGTCGGCATTGTGCACATATACACGTTGCTCTAAAGAATATGCAGGAGCTTATATGTGCGGTAGTACAAAAGCGGTGTTTTCGCCTATTTCTGCTGTAGAAGAAGTGAACAGTTGCTCGGATACCAGCTTCTTTATCGAAACCAAAGCCACTGAGCTTCTTAATGTATATAAGGATTCACTAAAAGGCGCTTTTGATAAGGACTATACAGCTAAATGTCTCAACGCCTATAAATACGAATCTTTTACAGTAACGAAGTATACCAACGAGTATCATTATACACTCTATTATTACGATCAATCCGGCAACCTGGTAAAAACTATACCACCAGCTGGCGTTCGTATGAATAAAGATACAGTTTGGTTAAAGCAGGTGGTGAGTGCCAGAAAGGCCAGAACTTCGCTGGTGCCAGTGCATGAAATGGCAACATTGTACCGGTATAATACCTTAAATCAGGTTGCTGAACAAAAGACGCCGGATGCAGGAATAAGCCGTTTCTGGTATGACAGATTGGGACGCTTGGTGGTTTCTCAAAATGCGAAGCAAATAATGGCTAAGCAATATAGCTACACATTGTATGATCAGATTGGACGTATTACTCAATTGGGGCAATTGGTGAGTTCTGCCAGTATCAGTGATCGAATTAGTCGCAATAGTGATTCGTTGCAAATATGGTTGGCAGGCGCAGCAGCAAGCAGAGAGCAAATTACGGTTACAGTGTATGATGAAGCGTATGTAGCAACTGATATAGCAATGAATGCTGCTAATTTGCGTAATCGGGTTTCATACAATGCTATTTACAATACAGCCACAGATTTAACCGGTGCAGGCAATCCTTTTGCAAATGCCACCTTTTATAGCTACGATATTCACGGTAATGTAGATACCTTGCTTCAATACTATAAAGAGGGAGCTATGAAGTTGAATGCGGGTAATAGCATAAAGAAAATGGTATATCAATATGATCTGGTAAGCGGTAAAGTAAACCATGTAGCTTACCAGCCAGGTAGACGGGATGCTTTTTATCACCGGTATATTTATGATGCTGAAAACCGCTTAACAAATGTTGAAACAAGTCATGATAGTCTTAGTTGGGAAAATGAAGCTTGGTATACTTACTATAAGCATGGGCCATTAGCAAGAACTGTGTTAGGGCAACAACAGGTGCAGGGACTTGATTATATTTATACGTTGCAGGGATGGATTAAAGGGGTTAATGCAGGTGTCGAAACAGATGGGACTTCGGCTGCAACTCCAGCTGCGAATGCTTATAGTTATGTTTTAAACTATAACGAGAATGATTATAAGGGCATTAATTCTGTAAGCCCCGACGCTTCAGCGCTTATTCGGTTAGGCGCTGAATATAAGCCGCTATATAATGGAAATATTGCAGGGATGGGGATTAATATTAACAAATTAGGAAGGGGGCAATGGTATAATTATCAATTCGATCAACTGGCCAGATTTGTGAAAATGGATACCTGGAAGGGAGATAGTTATACATGGAATGGATTGCAAAAGAGTCCTGATTACCATGAAGCTATAGGTTATGATGCAAATGGGAATATTTTACGCTATTTGCGTAATGGGACTACTACTGCTGGAACTCCTTTGGCAATGGATAGTCTTACTTACCATTACGAAAGTGGAAAGAATCGTTTAACCTATATTTCTGATTCCGTAGCTTATGGTAATTATTCTGTAGATATTGATAAGCAATCAGCTGGTAATTATGGGTATGATTCCATAGGCAATCTGGTTAAGGATGATTCAGCGAAAATTGATAAAATAGAATGGACGGTTTATGGTAAAATAAAGAGTGTAAAGAAAAAAGATGGTAGTACGATTTATTACACTTACGATGCAACCGGAAACAGGGTGAGTAAAATCTTTGGAACCGATACAACTTGTTACGTACATGATGCACAAGGTAAGGTGGTAAGTGTTTATCAATCAGGTAATATGGCTATTAATAATGGTCATTTAACTCAGTCTGAAATTGCAATATTAGGCAATAGTAGATTTGGGCTTTTTAAAGCTCTTAGAGATATGACTATTGCAGCAAATATGGGAAATTTAGGTGGTATAACGGGAGTTACATGGGATAGTGTTTATAGAGGAAAGAAGTTTTTTGAATTAAACAATCATCTGAGAAGCGTATTAGTTACAATCTCTGACAGGAAATTGCAGTATAGCGCTTTGGGGGGGACTGTCGATTTTTATACAGCTGATGTAGTTTCGGCACAGGATTATTATTCGTTTGGGATGTTACAGCCTGCCAGAAGTTTTAATGTGGAAGGATACAGATATGGTTTTAATGGAAAGGAGAATGATAATGAAATGAAAGGAGATGGAAATTCTATTGATTTTGAAGGAAGGGTTTATGATTCCAGGATTGGTATTTGGTTAAGTGTAGATCCATTGCAGCAAAAATATCCTTTTATGAGTCCTTATAATTTTGGGATGAATAATCCTATCATTTTTCAGGATATCGATGGCCAGGATATTGTTTATTTTAATAGAGAAGGGCATGAGGTCAAAAGGATAATTTCAAATACTGTATTCGAAACTTATGTACAATGTAAAGCAAAGTCTAATGCAATTCATACGCTTCCTGATTACAAAGAGCTATTTAAAGCTCCTGTTGCTTCTGTGGGTGTGGTTCCTTTACAAGGGCAGTTTGTTAAAGTGACGATGCCTGATATCGTTACTGAAATGCATGGAACCAATACCACAGTGCCTATGTTTCAAAAATATGATTATCAGATTGCAGCTAGTGTATATTTGTTTAATGAAGCTAAAAATGATGGGACTTTAGAATTGGTGACGGATGGAAAACCGAGCTTTAGTATTCCCTCAGATCTTGCAAAAAAGCAAATCCCGGACTTAACTCCCACTTATGTTAAAGCCGTTGCTTTAGATGAATCTATGGCGGGAACAGGCAGAGACTATAACGAGCAAATGGATATTCTGCAAATTAATAATGGATTGTCTCATAGCGCAGATTTTGATGCGCATATGCGTAAATATGGTTTTGAAAAGGGGGTAATGCCTACTCCCGAAATTTCAATTAATGGGGGAGTGAAAGAGTTAGCGACTAAAGGTTATCATAATCAGACAAAGAATAAATTGAATTTTCAAGGGTGGAATATTGCTGCCAAAAATCATAATGGTGGTGGTGCTGCAAAGTACGGACAGGATTATGTAAAAAATATTACAGATGCGATAAATGGTGCGCAAAAACCTAAAGCTTCAAATTATGTATCAGAGAATAAGCCGGCGAACAAAACGCAAAAGCAAACTAAAACACGTACTAAAAGATAGCTTGGTGCTAGTTGCATTTATGTGTTTATGTTTAACTGATAATATTGCACAAACTACAAGTAATGATCGTATTCAATATTGCATTTATGTAATAAAAAAGAATATTAAAAACAAAGTGTTTGAAAAAGCTAGAATTGATGCAGAGTATGGAAAAATTGAGACAAATGTTTGTTATTTAGGGTTGATCGGAAAGGGCTTTGACACATTTAAGATATTAAATGTGTCCGTGATCTCAGGTATGTCTCACCGCGCGACTAATGAAATATATGTTTTTAATAAAGGAAATAAGTATTTAGGTCGTTATAAAGGTTTTTTCGAAAAAGAATTACCTCTAAGAATATCAGAGAATAAGCTGGTCTTTAAGAATATTGTAACATCTGGTTGTAAGCTGACACAAAGTGTCTTTGTCGGTTTTGAGAATGGCCCTCCAAAGCAGATTTTATTTGGTTGTAACACTTTTGATGATCGGGTATACTCTTTTTTCTCTGTTGAAACTGATAAATAATGTTTTTATAATGGAAGGGGCCATCATTAATGATGACCCCTCTTTTCTTACGGCTTCTTATCCCACCACAACTTCGTTCCACCCACATCGGGTCCACCTAGCGTAGCCGCTGCTCTTCCATATCCAGCTGGGTCGCTATCCCTAAACTTGTTACAAATAGGCAACCTGCGAATAAAATCCGTAGTAGAAATAGTTCCACCACTCTGGTTTATCACTACCGGAAAAAGCTTAGGATAGCCTGTTCTTCTAAATTCACTCCAGGCTTCTTGTCCATCCGGATACAGGGCAATCCACTTTTGCGTGATAATCTTTTCCAGTTTCCCCTCTATGGAATTGGCTTCATCCCAGCGGATGGTTACTTTACTCAGATAGCGGCTGGTGTCTTTGATATCGTTTTCGCCCGGCACCACCGATTTTGGATCGATATAAGGTTGCGCAGTTAAAGTGCTGTTAGTGATATAGGTAGCAGAAGGGCCGGCGCTCCATTCCTGGAACGATTTGTCAATACCGGTTTCGTAGTTGGTTTGGGCGTCGCCTGCGTTGGTCCAGCCTTCCAGGGCGGCTTCTGCTTTTAAAAACCAGGTTTCTGCGGCGGTAACCAGTTTGGCCATGCCGTTGTTGGCATCGAAATAATCGCCTACGGCCGCTTTAGCGGTGGGTTGTGAGTAGCTTCTGTAGCGGTCGTTGTTCAGCAGGTTAATGCCATTGCGAATGCCTATGTATTGGCCTTGTACGGCGGCATCGGTGGCGGGCAGCATGTAGTGGGTTAAACGGGGGTCGTTATAGCCATTGAGTATAGAACACAGTGGAGCACCGGAGCGGCAGTCGCCCCAGGAATAAATAATAATATTGATAGGGTGGCCTGCGCCGTAGTTGATAAGCGCATTGTCGGCATTGTCTTCTATCAGCCCACCGTTGGCAGGGTCAAGGGCTTTTTCACCTTCCAGTTTGGCTTTGGCACCGTCGGCATATTTAATACGGATGGCCAGGCGCAGGCGAAGGGTGTTGGCGAGTTTCTTCCATTTGGTAATATCCCCTTTGTATACCATGTCAGCGGTGCGTAGTGCTTTCAGGTCGCTGGTATCGGTTTTAGATAAATAGAGCTGAGCAGAGTCCAGCGTTTTGAAAAGGGCGGTATAGGCATCCTGTTGCGAGTCGTAGTCCACACTCAGGTCGGCGTTGGGTTTGCCATAATGCGTGTAAATCACCGGGCCGTGTACGTCAGATACTTTATGTACAATAATTACCTTGAGTATGTTTAAAATACCGCGGCAATGGTTAAAGGCTACTTCTGGGTAGATGAGGGTGCCTGCTTCAAAGTTTACAATTTTTTGTATGCCATCGTCCAGCTGGTTTACCATCACGCGTTCGTTCCAACCGTCTTTCATGTAGTAGTTGGTGTTGTTGTCGCCGCCATAGGTAGTGGGCGACATAAAGTAGCCGCTGTAAATATCGGCGTTCAGGTTTTGCTGTAACTGGTATATCCAGCTGGTTTGGTTAATCAGGTTCTTTTGCACTTCCCGCATAGGGCCTACCACCCGGGTAAAATCGGCATTCAAAATTTCGTCGGAAAGGCCGGATAGCCCGGTGTTGTATTCCTCAAATTTTTTAGTGCAACTGGCAAACAGCAATGTTGTTGCTATCAGTATTACCGGTATATATACGTTGTTTCTCATTGTACTTTGTTTTAACTGAAATAATAAGCCACCTTGTTAAAAGCCACATTTAACACTGATGCCAATGCTTCTGTAAGCAGGCGATCCAAACACGTCAATACCTACACCGCCAGGGTATACGCCGGATACCTGCTCCGGATCGAATGGTGCGCTTTTTTTGAAGAAGAACAGGTTGCTGCCTATTACGCCAATGGAAAGATCTTTGATGGTTTTGCTGGTAAAAGAAGTGCGGTACGATAAGGAGAATTCTCTGAAACGTATAGCTGTAGCACTATACATGTATGCTTCATGAATTACGTTTTTGCCACCACCACTTACTGCGGTATAATACTTTTGCGCGTCTACAGGAGCTTTCAATACATCTCCATTCGGCTTCACAGCATTAGCAACCACTACGCCGCCTGCATCGCGGGCATCAGCACTTCTTTTGCTTACGCCGGCTGCATCATAATAGGGTTCGGATAAGCTTAACGCACGACCGCCAAACTTGCCATCGATCAACACATTCAATGTAAACTTCCGGTAAGTGAAACTGTTGTTCCATCCCAATATCCATTTCGGGTTGGGGTTGCCCAGATAGGTAGTGGTTTCGTCGCGTTGTGGTGCGCCGGAAGTGTCTACAGCCAGTTGTCCTGTAGCGGTGCGTTTAAATATACTGCCGTAAATGTCTCCGAATGAACCGCCTTTTTTCAGGTAGTTGAGCGCAGAGCCGGTAAGGGGATACATGGCTCCTTCCACCGCATTGGTGCCGGGAGGAAACAGTTCTATGATCTTGTTTTTGTTGGCTGTGAAGTTAACGCCCGTGGTCCAGGTGAAGGTTTTCTGTGCTATTACTTTATAAGATGCAATGATTTCCACGCCTGTGTTTTGAATATTACCGGCACTGATATCACCTTTGGTACCTGTGGCTATACCGCCAATCAACGTAACATCTTTGATAAACTGGTTTTTGATATTCGATTTATACCAGGTGGCATCTATGGATAACCGGTTGTTTAACAAGCGCCATTCGGTGCCAATTTCTATGGACTTGTTCAGCTCCGGGCGCAGATACAATATGTCAGATTTAGCAGGCGAGCCTTCCGGGCTTATATACGAGCCGGCATCTATGTTCGGCTGTGGATTGGTACGATTGTCTTCAATACCATTACCCACCGTGGCATACGAAGCCCTTAGCTTGGCAAAGTTGATAAAGGCCGGCAGTTTAAACACATCTGTTAATACGGCGTTGGCTCCTACGGAATAGTAGTTATAGGTTTGTTTAGGCGTAAAGGTTAAGGTAGATGACCATTCCTGCCGGTCGGTCAAGTCCAGGAACAGTTTGTTTTGAAAGCCCAGTTGTGCACTGGCAAATACAGACTGTGTTTGCCAGCGGTGATTTTCAATTTTATAGTGCCGGCCATTATCGCTATAACCGGGGAATATGAGGTTAGAGAATGAAAAAATATTGGGATATTGCAGAAAGGCATTTTCCAACGTAGTTACAATCTTCTTTACATCCTGTATAGATGCACCGGCAGTAAAACCCAGGTTCCAGTTTTTATCCAGGGCTTTATTGGCAATCAGTAAGGCATCGCCGTACAGTGTTCTGGTGTCCAGCTTGTTGTTATACACTTTGCCATTGGTGCCACTGATCACAGAAAGGGTGGTGGCATATACATCCCGCTGCGCTTCTGAGTAATAGTAATTATAGTTACCCCTGGTTTGCACACTTAGCCAGTCGTTCACCTTATAGTTGAGTGATACGGCTGCATACGCATTTTTATTATTAGTAGTGATAGGGTTCCGGTTGAGTATCCAGTAGGGATTTTGCTGATCGTCAGTGCCTGTGAATTTTTTATCCAGGTTCAGGTTCCACCAGTTTTGTGAAGGCAGGTAGCGCTGTGCGGTAAAGTATTCATAATTATTGGCATAGTCGGCAAAGTTCAATCCGCGTGGAAACAGGTACAAGCCGGTAAGCGGACTAAAATAGGTACCGGGTGTAATCCTGTTCTTTACTTTTTGCAGCGAGCCCATAAAGTTGGCATCTACTGTTAACCGGTTGTCCAGCAGTTTAGTGCTGCTGCGGTAGTTGATGTTGTTTTGTTCAAACCTGCTGGTAGGTATAATGCCTTTGTTGTCGGTGTTGGAGTAGGAGAAAAAGCTGCTGCCTTTTTCACTGCCCGAGGTAAAGCCTATACTGTTTATCCAGGTGCTGCCCGTTTGATAAAAGTCTTTCACATGATCGGGCGAGCTGCCTTTGTTGCCCCAGCTATCCCAGCTGCCTGCATAGTTGGTGCCAGGCGCTTCTCTTTGCAGGTAGCGGTATTGCAGTTGGGGCAATACATACGCTTTATCCAATGTAAGGCTGCTGGAAAAGTCCAGCTTACTGGTGCCGCTTTTGCCTTTGCGGGTAGAGATCAATATTACCCCGTTACTACCGGCGCTGCCATACAAGGCAGAAGCGGAAGCTCCTTTTAAAAAGTTGATGCTTTCTATATCATCGGGGTTAATGGTGCTAAGGATATCGCCGTTATCGGGCATTGAAGCATAGATATCTGTTTTAGCTCCTTCCGAAGGATTGGTTACGGGCAAGCCGTCAATTACAAACAGCGGCTGGCTGCTACGCGTGCTTTTATCGCCTCGTAAGGTAATGCGCGCCGCGCCGCCTATACCGCCTGAGGTGCGGTTAATTTGCACACCGGCCACCTTACCGTTTAAGCTGTTGATAAGGTTAGGTGTTTTTACGGTGGAGATGTCTTCGGATTTTACCGATTGGGTAGAGTAGGTTAAGGTGCGCGCCTGTTTTGAAATGCCCAGTGCGGTAACTACAACGTTAGTCAAATCAGTATTGTCCCTGCTTAAACCAATTGATACAGTAGAGGCACCTGTGCTTACCGGAACTTCCTTTACTATAAAGCCCACAAAAGATACTTCCAGTATAAAGGAGCCATCTGGTCCCTTTATCGTAAACCTGCCCTGTTCATCCGTAACGGTTTTAATAGCCGTTCCTTTTACGGCAACGGTAGCGCCGGCTAAAGGAACATTACCGGGGTCTTCCGTAACAAGTCCCGAAACGGGCCTGCTTTGTGCTTTTGGGCACACTGCTGCTAATAGCAGCATACTTAATAAAATAAGCGATCTTCTCATATACTGTTATTTTAGGTAACAAAGCGGAGGATGCTTGTACAATAGCTATGAGATGCAGGCTGCTGATTGTATGGCAACAATGCATGCAGGGATAAGATGTAAGGCAATCGCAGGAATATTTTCTCATAGTAAGCAGCCGCCGGCCCCTGAAATGACCAGCGCTATATTTAGTTTCCCATGTACAATAATCTAATATAAATAGAATTAATAATATACGCCGCCGTTTTTGGCTTTTATTTTTGAGAATAAATGCTTATATGTAGCTGGTAGATCTTAACACGATGCAGGGAAGATAAAGGGCATATGCTGTATTTTTACCGGAAATGTACACTATGAGCCAGCCATTAGAAATTAAAACCGGTATACAGGTGCAAAAGCCTGTGACCGCTGTGTTTGAAGCGATTGTTGATCCTGCTCAGATGAGCCACTACTTTATCTCAAAATCATCCGGACGAATAGAAGCGGGTAAAACCCTTACCTGGAATTTTCCCGAGTTTGAAGCGGGGTTTCCGGTGCGGATAGAGCAGGTGGAACAGGATAAGTATGTATCTTTTTACTGGGATGTGAACAATAAGCCTATGCTGGTAGAAATTACGCTTACACCGGAAGAAAACGATTCCACGGTGGTAACGGTAACAGAAAAAAGCCAGGGAAATGATGAAGCGGGTATACAATGGTTAAAAAGTAATACAGAAGGTTGGGCTTATTTTCTGGCTTGTATGAAAGCTTATCTGGAATATGGCATTAATTTGCGCAAAGGTGCTTTTACTTACCGCTTTAAATAATAAAAGCTATATGCATACCGTTAAACCCTTGCTGCTTTGTTTAGCAGTGTTGTTATTTACAAGTGCATTGAAAGGCCAGCAGGTAGTGGATTCGCTGGATAAGGTGTACCAAGCCAGATTGGACGAAGGTGTAAACATGGTAGGTACTGCCCACTGGTATTATAACCAGATGGATAGTTTACTCAATGTGTATTACAAAAAGTTACGTGCCGGGTGCGACAGTGTACAAAAAGAAAACCTGAAAGATGAGCAGGTGGTTTGGCTAAGCAAGCGGGATACCTACTTTAAAAAAACAGAACAGAACCGGGGAAAGAACGGCGGCGGCCGGGATGGCGAAATGATAATGATGGATGAAAAGGCTTCTTTTGTACAGGAAAGAGTAGTGCAATTGTCGCATGCCCAATACAGCCAATACACACCAGTTAATTATAAAGTGGAGTTTACGGGTAATTATTCCATCAAAGGAACGGTGTTTAAAAATGGAGAACAACAGGGGAAATCAGGCTCATTGGCCGTAAAGAAAATAGGCGCGGATAAAGTGATGTTTCATTTATCGCTGGGAACCGGAGCGCCACGTTACCATACCGGAACATGTTATGGAACTATTTCTGTCAAGGATAATAAAGCATTATATAATATTATTGAGGATGATGGTTATGTTATTTGCAGAATCCGTTTTTATTTTTTCAGGCAAGGGATAAAAGTAGTGCAGGAAACGGAAGAGTGTGATTTTGGCACTGGCGTGTTCGCAAATGGGTACTACTTTAAAACCTCTGATAAAACACCCACCCAGGAAGAATTAACCAGCGAAATGTAAATACCATATTACTATGTCATATATACAGGAACTCATTACTGCTTATGGTTTATTACCGCACCCCGAGGGTGGCTATTACAAAGAAACTTACAGAAGCAACGAGCATGTACAGCAGGAAGCTTTACCGGCCAGATTTGGCGGTTACCGGGCTTTTTCCACCGCTATTTATTTCTTATTGGATAAAGGCAACTTCTCCGCTTTCCATCGCATTAAAAGTGATGAGTGCTGGCATTTTTATGCAGGGCAAACCTTATTGGTACACATCATTCATTTTGATGGCATGCTGGAAACCGTAAGGTTGGGCAGCAACACTGAAGCAGGAGAGGTGTTTCAATATGTAGTGCCGGCTAACTGCTGGTTTGCCAGTGAGCCGGCTCCGGGCACCGATTTTGCCTTTACCGGGTGCACGGTTGCGCCAGGGTTTGATTTTGAAGATTTTGAGCTGGCTGCTGCGGAAACGCTGCTAACATTGTTTCCGCAACACCAGGAAGTTATTACCCGGCTTTGCAGGCAGTAAGATTTTATGGAGCGCCCCCGCCAAATACCACGCTTACAATACTGCTTTCCAGGCCTATTGTTTCTTTTAAATCGTGGTAACGGGCTTTGTATTCCCGTTTTTCCGGCTGCCCTATAATGACTGGCTGGCGTTTATCAATGAAAGGAGAAGTGATTTCATTACCAATATGTTGCCACTCACCATCGGGTAGCCTGCAATAAAAGGAGATGTTTAGTGTATGATGTTTATGGAAGTGTAGTTGCACTTCCGAACCATACACTTTTGCCTTTATTGTGGGGCGTACCTCGCTCAGGTCAATAGTAGCAGAACTACACTTAATACCCATCAATGCATTCACAGCTTCCGATGCTGTAAAACTCGACTTCATCATTGATGCAATGCGACGAATGTTTTTCACCGTGTTTTTTTCCAGATCATCTTTATGTTTTACGGCTGCTGACAGCTCGTTTTTTAAACGATGTACAGCCAGCAGTGCTTCGTTGTATGCTGTAATTTCAGTACGCAACTCCGTTTTTTCTGCTTCTGTGAAATAAGGTATGGTAGCCGTGCAGGCTTTATCCAGGTGGTTCAGAAAATTTTGATTCCACAACAGTTTTTCATAATCCCCTTTAGGGATAAAGTCTTTGTATTTTTTTCTTGTAGTCATAAAATAAACAAATTAGATATGTTAGCAAGTTTTAAGTGTGTTTGGCGTTTAAAAAAATACTGCTTTGTATAATGGTGCAGCATTTTAATAGATCCATTCACTTTCTTCTTAGAGCAGGGGTGTAAAAGTGGCGAATGCCACAGCTTCCCCGTTGCGTGAGGAAGTAGTGGTGAAGACCGCCATTACTTCCCCGTTGCGTGAGGAAGTAGTGGTGAAGACCGCCATTACTTCCCCGTTGCGTGAGGAAGTAGTGGTGAAGACCGCCATTACTTCCCCGTTGCGTGAGGAAGTAGCGGTGAAGACCGCCATTACTTCCCCGTTGCGTGAGGAAGTAGCGGTGAAGACCGCCATTACTTCCCCGTTGCGTGAGGAAGTAGTGGTGAAGGCCGCCATTACTTCCTCACGCAACGGGGAAGCAGTAGATTCGAGTTTTATAACTTCCTCGTTAGATGTGGAAGTCATAGGAATGCTCGCTATAACTATGTTGATTATCGCGACTACTTTTGGGGCGAGCTCGGTATCTATAAGGAAGATTATTTCTGCTTTCTCAAGGGCTACAGCTTCCTTTATGGAAAAGGCTACAGTAGTTAGTTGCCAGGTTGTTTCTATGCCGTTTCTGACGGGAGTATGGCCAACGTTTTTCCTGGCTGTTGCTATTAGTAACCTGCATGTAAATTATTCCTGTAGAGAAAAAGAAGATTGTGGTATGATAATACCCGGTAATGCATTAGTCAAAGAACTACTGGTTTTACCGGAATATTGGATCGAAAGTGATGGCTTTAGCGGCGTATGTAAACTGAATATAGAGGAAAATCAGCCGCCAAACAAATATTGGCCCTTTTTTGTAATATGTTGTTTCTTTGCAAAAAATCAAGTCCAATGTCCCTTTCCCTTAAGCTAAAGGTATTTAGCAGATATATTAGAAAGAAAAAGAAACGTCCACTTATACTCGAAGGTTTAAAATTTAAGGGACAAAAAGGGATAGAAATTGGCGGTCCAAGCTTCTTTTTCCAGAAAAATATGCCACTGTATTTGTTTGCCAAACAGGTAGATGGCGTCAACTTCAGCACCCAAACCGTTTGGGAAGGCAGTATTGCTGAGGGTAATAATTACCAATACGTAAAAGGTAAAACAGGCTATCAATATATAGCAGAAGCTTCCAATTTATCTCATATACCTAAAAACGAGTATGATTTTCTGCTGTCGTGCCATAGTCTGGAGCATGTGGCCAACCCTATACAAGCCGTAAAAGGTTGGGCAGAGTTGTTGAAGCAGAAGGGAAAGCTGGTGCTGGTGTTACCGGATAAAAGGTTCATTTTCGATCACAAAAGGCCTTATACAACCTTTGAACATCTGGTAGAAGATTATAAGAACAAGGTGGATGAGCATGATACCACCTGTTTTGAAGAACTGATAGCATTACACGATGTTTCTATGGACCCCGGGGTGAAAAGCCTGGAAGAGTTTACGGAGCGCTTGAAAGACAATTTCAATAATCGTTGTGCACACCACCACGTGTTTAGCCAGGAGGTGGTAAAACAAATGCTGGAATATTGCGGTTTCACCGTTAATAGTCAGCACGAGCTGGATAATTTTAACCTCATTACCATTGCCGAAAAGAATTAATAGTGTGCAATAGAGATACAAACAGCCGGTAGTATTCACTGCCGGCTGTTTTTTTATATTTGATAATCAAACGCTTTGGGGTTATGCACAGGGCTGGTGATAAAAACCAGTTACACCATTTCTGTAATGGCACGATTTTATACCTACTGTTGAGCAAAATCCTATATATGCCTAAAACACCTGTACCCAACAAAACTATTGCTAAGAAAACCACCCTGAAAAAAAGAAACGTCAGCACCATCTACAAAACTGTGATTGTTGCGTCTTTACCAGAGGAAACGGAAACTGAAAACGTAGTACTTCCCCTGATCACCCGGTTACTGGATACCAATAATAGTTATGAAGAAAAAACACAGCTGGTAGATGCCATTTGTATGCAGCTTCGTAACCTGCCAACAGGTGGGGTAAGAGAAAGCCTGGTGCGCAAAATAGCAGAGCGTAATAAAACCCTGGCGGCTGAAATAGCTTATGCTATCAGGCTGCATACTTTAAAAGAGGATAAGTTACAGGAAAGCATCGACGCAGATGAAGCAGCGAGGGGCTGGTACACTATAGCAGGGGTAACAGAAAGGAAGACTCCTTTAAGTACTATCTACCATCATAAAACGAATATACGTTTACGCAGGGTGGCTATACTGGCAGCAGATGGCGTACATAACGCATCGTTGCAGATAATGAAAAATACATTGTTACAGCAAGGGGCAGAAGTGGAGATTGTTGCTCCCGAACAAGGACTGATAGTAGCGGAAGACAACTCCCTGATATTGGTAGGGCATAGCCTGGAACGGGCTACTCCGTTATACTATGATGCGGTATATGTTGCCGGAGGTAAAACATGTGTTGCAGCGTTGCTGAAAGAGGTGGCTGCTATCCGTTTCCTCAACGAAACTTACCGTCATGGCAAAGCTATCGCATTGAATAATGATGCATTACCGTTAATTGCCTATACTAGTTTTGGGGCGTCTACCTCCTGTATGGACGGAGTGGTTACTGATAGTGATATTCAGCTTTTATGCGGGCAGTTTATAGAAGCGATAGGGCAGCACCGTTTTTGGAATCGATTCACACATTCCTAAAGTATCGTCCTTTTTTGTACACAAATAATAGCAACATCTGGTACATGGGAAGAATGTAAAAGCCGTGCATGATGGATACTCGCCAGCCTTTTATTTTATCCGGAAGGATTGCAGTGATTTCAGCATCAACGGCTTCATATGCTCCCAGCGGTCGGCATGGCAGTTGGTAGAAACCAGGTACAGTGTTTCCTGTTGATGAAAAGCTTTTACCTGCCATTTGATGTTTCTGCTGGTGTATTCAAAGTAATACTCTGTAACATCATTTTTGGTATTGGTAATAATAACAGGAGCATTATTAATAATACCGTTCATTTCCAGTAATAAAGCCCGTATCTCATCCTGCGACAACTGCACCTGCTGATGTGCAACAATGGTAATGCCAGCGAAATTATCTGTAGGAAACAGGTTTACAATGCCCTCTTCTTCACTGCTTTCCCACGACGAAGGGTAAATAATGCTAAAGCCTTTTCCATTGTATACTTTTTCTTTCAATTGTTTGGCAAAAGCGGGTATTACAAGAATGGCGATAAATATAAAAAGCAGTACCAGGCGTTCGTCCATGTATGTTGTTAAGAAAGGAAAAATACAACTATTCTGCCTAAAAAAAGACGCCCTCCGAAGAAGGCGTCCGTTGACAATGCAAACACAGGAAAGGGTTCAAGTCTATTATTTCACTGTTTGCGATTCCATTTTAAAGCCTGCGTCAATTCTTTGAATCAGGTCTTGTAAATGGTATTTGGTTGGTTTATCCAGGGAAGGATTCAATAACGCTTTTTTACATAATTGCTGCTGTTGCTTCATGGCATCTTTTAACAGGAACATTAAGTCTGTTTGTGTAAGATGGTAAGTGAAGCTGCCGGTGATAGTAGAAAGCGGATCGCCTGCTATAAACACCTGCTGAATTAAACGGCCAACATATATCTTCTGCATATTGCGTCTGTAGCTGTCTACATTCTTGCCTTCATACAGTTCTTTAAAAATGCCTTTGTTTAAATCGTTCAGCAAATCAGTAACGGTGTATACTTTTTTACCATCGGCATTTTGTTCTTCCCACCATAAACGGCTGATGCGGTTGCGGGTAAGTACATTATTAATGACATCTTCCTGTATTTTATTCAGCTCAATGCCAAACGATACCGAAGCGTGCAGTTGCTGTAATCTTAACAGGATAGAATCGTTCTTTAACCATAATGGCGTAGTAAACACCTGATCGTTTAAAAACTGAACGGCATTTTTATTTACCTGGTAAGGAGCTACCTCAAACAAAGGGCCGGGCTGGCTGGCTATTTTCTCGGTTCTGTATTCGCAACCAATGTTAGCCAACACATGGCCTACATAACGGCTATACTGGCTCAATAACACACCATAATGCTCAAACAGCGATGCATATCCTTCTTCCGGGCGGGTAGTCCACTCAATCAGGTGTGGTAATATTCTTTTCAGGTTTTTGATACCATAGTTACCTGCGGCTACTGCGTCGTTACCCAGGTCTTCACTCTGGCTGCGTGCATCAGTTGGTTCCATTTCGCTGCCAAACCATAAACGATGGTTTTTAGCCAGGCTGTCAGATACGATGTGAGCTAACACCTTTTTCTCGTCTTCGGCTGTTTTAAATTCCGGACGGTAAGTGTAACCCCACTGAATAGCCCACTGATCGTAGTCGCCTATGCGTGGGAACAAACCTTTATCGCCAATATTATCTTCGGGCTGTGCTACGTAGTTAAAGCGTGCATAGTCCATAATAGAAGGGGTGTGGCCATGTTCTTCTACCCATGCTTTATTGCGCAGGTTTTCTACCGGCACGGTAGAGCTGGAACCGAAGTTGTGACGTAAACCCAGAGTATGGCCTACTTCGTGAGAAGATACAAAGCGGATTAAAGTACCCATCACCGAATCGTCAAACTCCAGTTTACGGGCGCGTGGATCAACAGCAGCACACTGCATCATATACCAGCTGTGTAACAGCGACATTACGTTGTGATACCAGAAAATATGGCTTTCCAGTATTTCACCACTGCGTGGATCGGCTACGCTGGGGCCCATAGCATTGGCAATGGCAGATGGACGGTAAATAATAGCCGAGTGGGTGGCGTCGTCAATGCTCCATGTGCTGTCTTCTTCCCGGCTGGGGGCTTCTTTAGCTATAATAGCATTTTTGAAACCTGCTTTTTCAAAAGCTTTCTGCCAGTCGTTCACGCCCTGCATCAGGTAAGGTACCCATTTTTTAGGTGTTACCGGATCAATGTAAAACACAATAGGTTTAGCAGGTTCTACCAGTTCGCCACGTTTGTATTTTTCCATGTCTTCCGGCTTAGGCTCTAAGCGCCAGCGGTTGGCATAGATGGTGTTTTTTACACCTTGTGGGTCGGCATCAAAATCCCGGAAACCAGTGGCAAAATAACCTACGCGCTCATCCAGTAAACGCGGACGCATCGGGTTTAAAGGCAACAATAACATAGAAGCATTTAACTCTATGGTGTAGTTGGAAGAAGTAGGGTTCAGGCCCGCACTGTAGGTTTTTACCGCATGTACTTCTATATTGGAGGGGAAGGTGTGCACGTATTCGATGTAGCTTCTGTCGTTCTGCTGTGAGCCCATACCAGCCCTGTCTTTCAGCTTTTTGTTCTCGAAATACAGAATGTCGTTGTCGCTGTTTAACAGGTCGGTAGCATCAATCACTACACCGGAAGAATCTGGTGAAATAGCGGCAATAGGGAAGGCCATGGCAATGGCCTGCACGTTGTTTTTGCTAACGCTGGCAAACATGGCTTTGCTGCTGTCGCCTGCATATTCCGAAAAAGAAATACGGCGCAGGAACATTTTGTTAGAAGGGCCTTTTTCAAAACGGTACACGGTTTCAGCAATCTGATCGCCTGCATAACCGTTACTGCCGTTGCGCATGTCGGCAGAAGCTTTAGAAACCCGGCTCACGATCAGAATGTCTCTGTGTAAAATGTTATTGGGAATTTCAAAGTAGTACTTATCATCTTTCTGATGTACTGTAAAATACCCCTTGCTGGTTTTCATGCCGGCAGTAATAACATCTTTGTAAGGCTTTATGGCAGTGGGTGCCAAAGGGCCTTTGCGTGCAGAATCAGCACTTTTACGGGTAGTGTCTGCCCCCTTGTTTTTATTGTCTGCCGGTGCGTTTTTCTTTTGAGCACCTGCGGTGGCAGCCACCAGCAGGGCAATGGCAATAGCGCCCGAAACCCTGTTACGTCTTCTTGTAAACATAATTGGTAGTATACTTAATTAAAACTGTTGTTCTTTGTTTGTAAGGATGCGGGTTTATAAAAGAATATCTAATATTTTTTCGTTTTCAATAATCATCATGCCGTGCCGGTCACTTGCTGAAATGACTGATACCACATTTGCCCATTACTTCTGTAACAGCCGCTTTTACCTTAGCGGAATCCATTAACCGGATATTAGCGCTATAGGTTAAAAATTCTTCTACGGTAAGATCTGCTTGCAGCGGTGGTTGCTGTGGCAGAAAGCCTATATGACGTTTGGCTTTTTCGGGCTGTGTGCCCAGGTTTACGCCTTTTATAAATACATCGCCCTGGCTTTGTTTAATAACGCCACACATTACGTTCATAATGGTGGACTTGCCAGCCCCATTGGCTCCCAGCAAACCGTAAATGCCATTTTTAGTAAGTTCAAAGCTGATATCTTTTACAGCCCATTGAACACTGTAACGGTGAGAGAGATTCTGAACACTTACAATAGGTTCGTTCATATTGCTTTCGTTTAAGACAAACCATTAACAGCCGGCATGTGAACACAGCCGTTAATGGTTTGTAATGTGCAGTAAGGAAGAAATTACCTTGGGTTTTGCTCTATTTCGGGGTTCTGTAAAATATACTTGTCGGCAATAGGAAATACATACCGGTTGCTTCCAGGTTCCAGGGTATAGGTGGTACCCCTGAATAGTCTTGTGATAGTAGGTGTTAACCCGTCTTTAGCCAGGCGCCGCTGATCAAACCAGCGGCGGCCGGTACACATCAGTTCTATTTTTCTTTCACGTATTACCAGTTGCAATGCTTCTGCTGGTGTAGCAGCGGTAAGATCCTGGTATTGTGCTGGTGTAAAGCGTGATTTGCGCAGTGCATTTAATTGTGCCACAGCGTTGCCGGCACTACCTGCTCTTGCTTCGCACTCCGCTTTTATCAGCATCATTTCCGGTACCGTAGGGCCTGAAATAAAGCTCTGTCCTGAAATCCTTCTTGTTCTCGCATAAATACGTGTGAGGTAAGTTACAGACACGTCGCTTCCTTTCGCGGTGAACAGTCTGAAGCGGAGATCGCTGGTATCGGCAAAAAGCGCCAGTTGCGCAGGGCTCAGCGGGAAGTTGTTTACATTGGTGGCCGCTTTAGAAAAAATCAGCTCCGGATCAACGTGTTTTTGTGGGTAAGTAAGCAAACTGGTCACATAGTTGTTCAGGTTGTTCACCGTGCTTTGCAGTTGTAATGCATTGTTAGCAGCTTCTTCTGCTTTCGGAAAATTACGCATATCCAGGTAGGTGCGTGCTAACATAGCGTAAGCAGCTGTTTTAGAGGCATTGTTGGTGAAGTCCGGCAAATTGGGCAGTTCTGCTGTAGCTACTGCACTGTTCAGGTCGGCCAGAATCTGGTTGTACACCGCTTGTACAGAAACCCTTTTCAGTGAACCGGTAATCAGATCGTCCAGTCGCAGGGGTAAACCCAAATCGGTGTTGGCGGTAGCGGAGTCGTATTGCTTGGCATACATGTTTACCAGCGTGTGATAATAGAATGCACGGTGTACCTGTGCGGCTGCCAGTACTTTACGTTTTTGTGCATCTGTTCCTCCTTTGCTGTTCATCACGTTTACAATAATCAGGTTGGTCTGGTAAATGCTGAAATACATATTGTACCAGTCGTTATCGTCAGCGGTGCTGAGTGCTATCAGTTTCTCGGCCCAGGTGTAAGCAAAACCGTTGGTGTTGCCGTTAAGGCCGTTTTGCCAGGTAGCCGTATCAGCGCCTGCATCATCCTCGGCATACAGGGGATAGGTATAGGTGCGGTCCATATACGTACTATTGTTTAGCAGTGCCTCGTAATCGGCCGTATATTCCAATACCCTTTGCTGTACAGGAGCAATCTCAACATATTTGCGGCAGGCGGTAGTAAATACCACGGCAGCAAGGCTTATATATAAGAGAAGTTTATGCTTCATGATGTTTGAATTAGAAAGTGAGGTTAAGATTGATTACATAGTTAACGGTTGGTGGCAGGTTGTTGTAATCGCTGGTTGCCACATAATCAGGGTCAATGCCATCTTTGTTCTTTCTCCAGATAATGCCCAGGTTGCTGGCGGTAGCGTTGATAGTTACAGCCTTAAATACCGGTACTTTTCTAAGAATAGATTGTGGCATAGTGTAACCCAATGTAATCTGCTGTAAACGAATATTGCCCGCGTCTCTTACATTCAGGTCAGAACCGGTATACCAGTTAATGCTGTTGCTGTTGGCATTGAGTATACCAGGTACATTGGTAATGGCTTCATCGCCTGGTTTACGCCAGCGGCTTGCCAATGTTTGGCTGCTGCTTAAGCGACCACTGAAAGAGGTGCCTGTAGGGTAATGATTGCTGGTAAGATCCTGCTTCAGAAACTTATGGCCCAGGTAGTATACCATACGTGCACTTAAGGTCCAGTTTTTATATTGTAGGGTGTTGGTAAAACCGCCAAAATAAGGAGGGGTAGTACGGCCCACATATACCTGGTCGGCTGTTGTTACCGTAGGGAAACCGGTGCTTTGTATTATTTCACCTTTTGAATTGTATATCTGTGCCTGTCCCAGGTTGCTTAAACCAGCCCAACGGTAGGCAAACAGGTTGTCCACCGGTAAACCAACAGTAAGGTGGTTTGTGGTAGCTGTTTGTGTATTGGAAATAAAACGGTTATCGGTAATCTTATTGGTATTGTAAGACAAGTTGAAATTAGAACTCCATGTCAGATTTTTGGTACGGATAATCTGCCCGTTCAATGTTATTTCCAGGCCGTGATTACTCATGTTGGCCGTATTATAACCCACCTGGTTAAAGCCATAGGTGGCATTGTAAGGAAATTGATAATAGATGTTATAGGAGTGTTTGTTATAAATTTCAATGGTTGCAGAAAGCCTGTTGTTAAACATAGTGGCATCTACTCCACCATTAATAGTTTTGGTGGTTTGCCAGGTAATAGTGGGGTTGGCATAGCTGAAAATAGAAGCGGTTGGCTGCTGTGTGTAGCTATCTACGCCGCTAGAGATAACGGTATAGTAAGATGTTCCTGTTGGAATAACACCTTGTGTGCCATAAGAACCCCTCAGTGACAGATTATTTAACCATGTTATATTTTTCATGAAATCTTCCTTCCTGATATCCCATTTTGCACCAATACTCCATAAAGGATTGCCTCTGTCCTGACGTCTTACACCCACCATGCTATAATCATCAAAACGTGCGCTGGCGGTAACATAATATTTGTTGCGGTAAGAGTAACTGGCGTCTGAAAAATAAGACAGGTATCTTTTTCTGTCCATGAAAACAGTGCCATCACTGTACCCTATTTGTTTAGTAGTAAAAGGGTAAATAGTGGCGTAGGAAACTGTTGGATTAACTACTACTGAGGTAGACAATATGGGGTCGTATCCATAGCGGGTTTGTTTATAACCATTGCTGCTTGTTTGCCTGATATCGGCACCGCCCAGTAACTGGAACTGATGATCTACGTTAAAGGTTTTATTGATGTTGAACTGACCTCTTAAACCATAATCTTCTCCATTAGTGTTGCTGGTTTTATATATCCCACCTTTAGGAAAATTATAGGTGGCTTTGCCATTGGTGTAAATGGTGGCTTCATTCACCAGTACCCGGGTGTCATAAGCCATCAGGTCCTGCAGGTTGGTTTGCTGGTCAAAGTTGCGTTGTAGCTGGCCGGAAACCTGCACATTTAACCAGCTGGTAATTTTACCGGTTAAGGATAGATTTACTCTTAAAGCATTTTTAGTATAAATAGTGTTGTTATAATTCAGTTCATCCAGTGGATTATAGGTCCAGGGTAAGTAACCCATTTTCAACATACTGTCTGATACTCTTTTGGTAAAAATGAGCCCTCTTTCAATAGGATTGCCGCTGGCATCGGTAACCATGTCATAAGGGGCCAGACCTAAGTTGCCGGAGGATATCGCATTCATTGCAGCTGAATTCATAAAGCTTTTTGAATACGTATAGTTTAAGCCTGTATTGAATGTAACTCTTTTGTTCAACAAATCGGTGCTGGTATTGGAGGTGAAAAAATAGCTCTCTGCATAGTTTTTCTTATACACCGGATTGTTGCGGGTATAGTTACCTGACATATGATAAGAGGTGTTTTCGCCACCACCTGATACAGAAAGGTTATACTGTTGAGATACTACCTGCTGTAAAAAGTTGCGTTGCAGTTGATCTATGTTAGATCTGCCAGAAAGAACACTTAAAGCTGAATCGCGCTGGGCAGTAGAAATCTGTCCACGTTTTGCCATAAACATCCAGTTTACCGCTTCGCTTATCTCCGGGTTTCTGAAACTACTGTTAGGGTCGGAGTAATAGTTGTTGTCGAACAGTTCTTTTTCCAGATCTACATAATCTTTACTGTTCATCTGTTTAACGCTGGACAGCTTTGCTGCTTTGGAAGTGCTAAGTGTAGTGCTAAGACTAACTACCGGAGCCGCATTTTTTCTGCCCCTTTTAGTTTCGATGACAATAACACCATTGGCTGCCTGGGCGCCCCAGATAGCACCGGCTGCTGCATCCTTTAAAAAGGTAATGCTTTCAATATCGTTCGGGTTAAAAGAACTTAATATAGAGTTACCTGCATAAGCGGGTTGGTTTTGCAGAGTAGGGTTGAGGCTGCCTGAGTTGCCGGGAGCGTTAAAATTGGTAGCCTTGATATTGGTCAGTTGCTGATCGATATAAGGAAAACCATCTACCACAATCAGTGGAGCCACTGGCGAATTGTTGCCAAAGCCGGCAACACCTCTGATCTGAATTTTATTGTTTCGTACATCAAATTGTACACCTGCCACTTTACCTTCCAGGCGTTCCATCAGGTTTACGGCGGGCGTTTGCTCAATATCTTTAGCAGTAACCACTGCATAAGAACCTGTAGCAGAAGCCTTAGTAAGTTTTTTATAACCGGTGCTTAATACCACTTCTTCCTGTACACTTATTTCCGGGCGCAGGGTGAGGGTTTCTCTGTAGTCTTTCTCTATAGTAAGGCTTCTTACGATTTTAGTATAACCCACATAAGAGATTTCCAGGCGATAATGTCCTTCCGGAACATCAGTAAAGATAAATTCACCTTTAGCATCGGTGCTTCTTCTCCAGTTCAATGCTTCGAGCAACACGGTTGCCCCTTGCAGTGGTTTGCCATTTTCATCGAGTACTACACCGGAAATAGTATGAGTTGCTGCCGGAGGAGGGAAAAACGCATTTACGGTAGCGGCGTCTGTAAAATGCTGCGTCTTCTTAGGGGTGATTAACACAATCTTTCCTTTGATTTCGTAAGAAAGATCCAGGCCTTTCAGGCAATTATCCAATGCTACATCAATAGGAGCGTCCTTTACCGAAATATTAATTAACGGGGCTTTGTCCAGCAATTGCTGGTCCCAGAAAAAAGAATAGCCCGTTTGCTGCTTAATGCTGTTAAAAGCTTGCGTAAGCGGTATTTGCTTGGCCGAAATAGTTACTTTTTGAGCGTAGGTATGCGCACTTACGTGCTGCAAACACACAAAAAGCAATACAATACTCATTCTCATAACCAGTAAAATTTTCCTCCGGAATACTGTCTGCTGCGCAGTAGGTACGGATAACCGGAAATAATTGTTTGTTTCAGACAAACGCATGCTTAATAACACGCGTTTGTATAACGCTGCCAGTTTCATAGCTTTGTTGTTAGTTGAGGTAATTAAATAAACAGTCTTTTTCGCAAATGCCTGGTTTAGCCTAATGCCGCAATGTATAGCCGGGAGCAGGTCAGAGCGCTTCCGGTTTTTTTATGCGTATCAAGCTAGTCTCTTGATTAATTTTCTTTCATGTACAGTGTCAATTAGTATGCTTTGGGGGTTAATGAATAATTTATTTAGCCGAAACATGTAGCTCTTTTCCGTCCAGCCGGGTGTGAATTCCCTGGGTTTCCAGCACTTCTATGATATTGGATAAGTATACTTTCTGATCTATTAATCCTCCATAATGTCCCTGTGGTAAAGTGCCGTCAAACACAATGTCCACATCATACCACCTGGAAATCTGGCGCATCAGCGCTTTTACGTCCAGGTTGTTCATATTCAACTGGCCATTCTTCCAGGCAATTACCTGCTGCACGTCCACTTGTTTATTCATTCGTACACCGGATGGCTGTACCTCCAGCTGTTGTCCGGGTGTTAATACATAGCTCTGGGGCGAGCCGGGTGTGTTTATTTTAATACTGCCGTCGATCAAAGTGGTTTTGGCTGCCGCTTCATCGTTGTAGGCGTTGATGTTAAAGTTGGTGCCCAGCACATCTATGTTTTGCTGTGCGGTAAGCACTTTAAAAGGAGCGGCAGCATTACGGGCCACCTCCAGGTATGCCTCACCGGATATTTCCACACTGCGTTCATTGGCCGCAAAAGCCACGGGATAGCGGATGCTGCTGGCTGCGTTCAGCCATACTTTAGTGCCATCGGGCAATACCACCTGAAACTGTCCGCCTTTAGGCGTACGCAGTGTATTGTATTGCATGGCGCCACTGGTAGCTTTGCTTCCGGTATAGCTCAATGCATTATCTCCTGTTTTTACCACGTTTACATTACCCTGTTTGGCCAGTGTGCCGGCAGCGGCATTGTCCAGCGTTACCGTGCTGCCATCGGCCAGTGTTAACACTGCTTTGTTGCCTACAGGGGCAATATCGTTTTTAGCAAGTATACCCTGAGCAGACTGCTTACTGGCTGTGTGCTGGTAATAGATATAAGCTCCGGTGCCTATAGCAAAAACAACGGCAGCGGCCGCCACCATACGGGCGAAAACGGGGATACGCCGTACTTTGGCCGGTGCTGCCTTATATTGAATAATGTTCTGTATCACGGGTTCCCATTCGGCCGGGTTGTAACCGGGGGCGGCTGGCTGGCTGGTAAATACCGGCATCACCATCTCTTCCCACTCTTTATAGTCTGGTGCTTTAGCAAGGGCAGCAAACAGCTCGTGCAGCTCCTTTTCCGAAGCTGTATTTGCCAGGTATTTGCCCAGCAACTGCTGTATATATTCTTTATTTTCCACTAATTATTAGGTTCCTCTGTACATAAAAACGCAGAGGGGCTCCTGAGGGACCGCTCTTGCTAAAAATATTTTTTCATCAACAGCAAAAACAGGGGAAGGTAGGTGCCGGCATGCTTTTGAATATAGTTTTCCACAAACTTACTGGCCAGTACAATCTGGTTTTTGACCGTGTTTTGCGACATATTCAGTTGCGCTGCTATTTCGGCATGGCTTAATTCTTCCTGTCTGCTTAGCTGAAAAATCAATTTGCGTTTAGGGGGAAGGGCTTCAATGGCCTGGTGTAGTAGCTGGCGTGCTTCGCGAAAGGAAATGGTTTCCAGCACATCGTTAGTAGTGGTGTTGTCAAAAGGCTGGCTATGCATCCATTTGTGCTCGGTAGCTTGTTTGCGCAACTGGCTGATAGCCAGGTTGCTGGCAACCCTATACAACCATCCGGAAGGATTGTCCATATAGGCCAATGCTTCGCGATTCAGCCATACTTTTAAAAAGGTTTCCTGTACTATTTCCCGGGCAGTTTCTTCCTGCTTTACCACTTGCAGGGCCGATGCATATAAAGAGGGAGTGTAAGCATGAAACAAACTGCGAAATGCGTCCTCATCACCTGTTGCCAGCTGACGCCATAGTGCTGGTCCGTTATGTAAAAGCTCTGAGGACAATGTTTGTTACACCAAAGGTTTTATGGGACAGATAATAGTGCAAGTTACTTGAATTCAATGAAATTTAAGTGTAAGCTATCCTTAAATGCGGTGGTAAAGCTGCCAGTGTTTTTACCTGCATTTGCGACAGCACAGCAGTAGTACTTATCACTGCCAGCATCAACAGATATATCTGCTTACCTATATTATTATGATACATGGGTGAGGGTTTCCAGCTTATCTTTCTCCAGCAGTGCTATACTTTTCCCATCCGTTTTAATCAGGTTCTCCTGTGTAAACTCGGTTAACAAACGAAACACGGTTTCGTAAGTGGTGCCGGTATAGGAAGCAATATCCTGACGGCTGATGTTTATATTGATAAAGCCTTCTTCTGTAAGGCCAAATAAATGCTCCAGTTTTAAAAGCGCATTGGCTAAACGGCCTTTCACGGGCATATGGGCCAGGTTGCGCATGTTCTTTTCCGATTCCTGTAGTTCTTCGGCATAAAAAAGCATGAGTTGAAACAGGTAGTTGGTATTGGTTTTTAAGGTAGAATAAAAAAAGTCCTGTTCCATATAGCAAACGGTTAGTGGTTCCATTGCCGTGGCTGAGATAGGGTAGTGTTTATCAGCGCCAAAACCCCTATGTCCGAAGATGTCGCCCTTTTTGGCAAAGCGTACAATCAGTTCTTTGTCTTCGCCCCAGTGTTTGTGAATTTTTACGGAGCCTTCGTGTACAAAATAAATTCCCTGTACTTCCTGTCCTTCACTAAAAATAACTTCTCCTTTTCTATAGTGGATGTTTTTGCGGTGTGCTTCAACGGCGGGTAACCAATCTTTCAAACATAACCTGCATAACTGGCAGCTATCCAGCGAACAACTGTCTTTGCTTTTCTTCATACCTAATGTCTTGACAGTGAAATTAGGTTTTTACCCTTACATCAGCAATTGCCTTTCGCGGTGGCGAAAGCATGCGCCATAGCAGGTAATTGTGCGGGTAAAAAGGAGGGATGTAGCCTTACTACTTCTCCTATCATAATAATAGCGGGGTTGGCCAGGCCCGCATGCTGGGCTTTAAACAGGATGTCTTTGACCGTGCCGATGACCATTTTTTCTTTAGGGGTAGTGCCATCCTGTATAATTGCTACCGGTGTTTGCGCTTTGCCGTTGACGGTGAATATGTCCACAATCTGTTCCAGCTTGCTCATGGCCATTAATAACACCACGGTAGCGCTTGATTGCGCTGCCAGCGCTACATCGGCCGAAATATCGCCACTACGCGTGGTGCCGGTAGTTACCCAAAAGCTTTCGTTTAGCCCGCGGCAGGTTACGGGTATCATTTGCATGGCAGGTACAGCAATAGCGCTGGTGATGCCAGGCACTACTTCCACCGTAATACCCGCTGCCCGGGCGCAATCAATCTCTTCCTGAGCGCGGCCAAATACAAACGGATCGCCCCCTTTCAGGCGTACTACCCGGCCATGTTTCCAGGCGTTTTCTACAATCAATTCATTAATAGCGGCTTGTGATAAAGCGTGACAGCCAAAACGTTTTCCTACAAAGGTGGTAATGGCGTCAGGAGCGGCATATTCCAGCAACTGGTCATTGGCCAAGGCATCATATAATATTACCCGGGCGGTTTGCAGGGCCTTGATGGCTTTTAAGGTAATCAACTCCGGATCGCCCGGGCCAGCTCCTACTAAAGTAAGATGTGGAGTATTTGGAATATTCATATGTAGGAAATATAAATTTATTGTTTTGGTCGTATTTGTTTTGTGAATTTAAAATATTTGTGCCTAAATTTATGATATAGATCATGTTTTTATTTTGTTTTCGATTGTTTGGTTCTTTTTAAGTGTTATATAGTAATAATGTTTATGTGACGATTGCTGCCATCTGAAATGCATATTTTCTATAACCAAAACTGTTTATATGCGTATCGTCATTATTGGTAATGGAATGGTGGGCTTTAAGTTTTGTGAGAAGTTTTTAGCCAAAGCGCCCGCTGGCACCGCCGAACTGATTGTATTTGGAGAGGAGAATTACCCCGCTTACGACCGTGTTCACCTGAGTGAGTTTTTTGCTGGTAAAAATGCAGATGACCTGTCTATGGCCCCTGTGGGCTGGTACCAGGAGAATGGTATTACACTGCATTTGGGCGATCCGGTGCAACGTATTGACCTGGAAAACAAAGTAGTACACTCTTTTAAAGGTAAGGCGGTGGTGTTCGATTACCTGGTAATGGCCACTGGTTCGGCCGCTTTTGTGCCGCCGGTGCCGGGTGTGGAAAAGGAAGGTGTGTTTTTATACCGCACCATTGAAGACCTGGAAATGATGAAAGCCTATGCCCCCAAAGCACGCAAAGCGGCGGTAATAGGAGGTGGCCTGCTGGGGCTGGAAGCTGCGAAAGCCTTGCTGGACCTGGGTATTACTGATACGCATGTAATTGAATTTGCTCCCCGCCTGATGCCCCGGCAAATTGATGATGCCGGTTCTGATATATTAAAAGGTTTATTACAATCATTAGGATTAACTATTCACACCAACAAAAACACCGTAGCTATTACCGGCGAAAAAGCCATTGATGGAATGCGGTTTGCCGATCATACCACACTGGATGTAGATATGCTGGTAATATCGGCTGGTATTAAACCGCGCGACGAGCTGGCTGCGCATGCAGGCCTGCAAACGGGGCCGCGTGGTGGTATTGTGGTGAATGATAAGCTGCAAACCTCCCACCCATCGGTGTTTGCTATTGGTGAATGTGCTTTATATAATGATTTTATATACGGATTGGTAGCTCCTGGTTATGAAATGGCAGAGGTTGTGGCCACGCATTTAACAGGTGGTGATAAGGCTTTTACCGGCTTTGATATGAGTACTAAGTTAAAGCTGATAGGCATTGATGTGGCCAGCTTTGGCGAGCCGTTTATTGCTGCAGATAAAGGCCGCACCATTGTGTTGCAGGATACCGTAAAAGGGGTATATAAAAGAATTAATACTTCATTAGATGGTAAATACCTGCTCGGCGGTGTGCTGGTAGGAGACGCAGCGGAGTATAATATGCTGCTGCAAACCACTAAAAACAAGGTGGTGCTGCCACCAGACCCTACCGAGGTGATATTAGGTGCACGCGGTGGAAGTGCTGAAAAAGGCAGCGGGGTAGCTGCTTTGCCGGGCGATGCATTAATATGTAGCTGTGAAGGTATTACTAAGGATGATATCATGCAGCAGGTACAGCATGGATGCGAAACGTTGGATGCTATAAAGAAATCCTGTAAGGCTGCTACAGGTTGTGGTGGCTGCGCCCCCATGGTAAAAGATATTATGGAACATACGTTGAAAGCGCAGGGTAAGTATGTGCGTAAAGTAGTGTGTGAGCACTTTGAATATTCCCGCCAGGAGTTGTACGACCTGGTAAAGTTGAAACAACTGCAAACCTACGATGAGGTATTGAATGAGTTGGGCAAAGGAGATGGTTGTGAAGTATGTAAACCGCTGATCAGTTCTGTGCTGGCCAGCTTATGGAACGACCTGGTATTGGCCAAAGGCAACGATACGGCACAGGATAGCAACGACCGCTTCCTGGCTAACATTCAAAAAGGGGGCACCTATTCTGTAGTGCCGCGTATACCAGGCGGTGAAATCACCCCTGATAAATTAATAGTAATAGGTAACGTAGCTAAAAAGTATAACCTCTACACTAAAATCACCGGTGGCCAGCGTATTGATTTGTTTGGTGCGCATGTAAGCGATTTGCCGTTGATATGGGAAGAGCTGATTGCAGCAGGCTTTGAAAGCGGGCATGCTTACGGCAAGGCGCTGCGCACGGTAAAAAGCTGTGTGGGCAGCACCTGGTGCCGTTTTGGATTGCAGGATAGTGTAAGTTTTGCCATACAGGTAGAAGAGCGTTACAGGGGCTTGCGTGCACCGCATAAATTTAAAAGCGCTGTATCAGGTTGTATACGCGAATGTGCCGAAGCGCAATCGAAAGACTTTGGTATCATCGCTACGGAAAAAGGCTGGAACCTGTATGTGTGTGGCAATGGCGGTTCTAAACCACAGCACGCGCTATTGCTGGCTACTGACATTGATAGCGACACCTGTATCCGCTATCTGGATCGCTTCCTGATGTTTTATATTAAAACTGCCGATCCGCTCACCCGCACCGCTACCTGGCTTAACAAAATGGAAGGGGGTATCGATTACCTGCGTAATGTGGTAGTGAACGACAGCCTGGGTATGGCCGAAACATTTGAGGCTGAGATGCAGCAGCTGGTAAATAATTACAAATGCGAGTGGAGGGAGGTGGTGGAAACACCTGAGCTACGCAAACGCTTTGTACACTTTATCAATGCGCCGCAGGAAAAAGATCCGGAAGTAAAGTTTGAAATACTACGCGATCAGAAAAAAGCCAAAGAGTGGAAGTAATCCCCTGTTCTTCATTTACCTAAAAATAGTACTATGTCTGTCAACAGCACACAAAACATTACCTGGTTTAAAGCATGTGAGAAAGAAGAGGTTCCCGATAATGGCGGCGTATGTGTAAAGTATGGAGAGGAGCAGATTGCCCTGTTTCATTTTACCCGCCGTAACGAGTGGTTTGCATCACAAAACCTTTGTCCGCATAGGCAGCAAATGGCCATCAGTCGCGGTATGATCGGCTCGCAGGGTGGTGAGCCTAAAGTGGCGTGTCCTTTTCATAAAAAAACATTTTCATTAATAGACGGGCGTTGTTTAACAGGCGACGATACCTGCGGACTGAAGATCTATCCGGTAAAATTGGAGGGAAGCCAGGTGTATATTGGCATTCATAACGATGAGGCATTGGTAGAAGCACTGGCTTAAGTGAAGCCCGGCAGGAGGCACCTTGTCCGGGCTTTTGTTTTAAACAAGCGCTATCATTTAAAACACAATCAAAAGTACATGAAATCAAAACTACTGTTAACAGTGTCACTGGCACTGGCGGGAGTGTTATGCCATAACCTGTTGCATGCACAACTGAACATTAATGCACAACTACGCACCCGCACCGAATTCAGAAATGGCCAGGGCGCTCCTCTTGCGCACGGCGCCGATCCGGCTTTCTTTACTTCCCAACGTACCCGGCTGGGCTTGTTATACAATGCCTATCGTATAAAGCTGGGCCTTACCGTGCAGGATGCACGTGTGTGGGGGCAGGATGCCAGTACTATTAACCGAACCACCACAGCCGATAACAATGGCCTGTTACTGCACGAAGCCTGGGCCGAAATACAACTGACAGATACTGTAGTGAAAAATCAGGCAGTATACCTGAAAATTGGCCGGCAGGAACTGGTGTACGACGATCAGCGTTTGCTGGGTAACCTGGATTGGCTGCAGCAGGCCAGAAGGCATGATGCGGCCGTGCTGAAATATGAAACCGCTGCCTGGAAACTGCATGCAGGCTTTGCCTTTAACCAGAATAAAGAAAATGCTGCCGGAACTATTTATAACAGCACGCCTGCCGGTAATAATGCGGGTGGCACCAATGGCGGCACTATTTATAAAAGCCTGCAGTACCTATATGCAGGCAGACAATGGAAAACAGGCAGCGCTTCCTTTTTGTTCCTGGCCGATCAGTTCAATAAATTCCATTACGATACAGTGGCCACCACCGTTTCTAAAGTATATGACAATGGGGCCTGGAACCGTATGACTACGGGTGTATATTTTTTGAATAGCTTCCGGCACCTCACAGTAAGCGCAGGTGCTTATTATCAGCTGGGCAGAAATGCATCGGGGCAAAAGCTGGAAGGCGGTATGGCCAACCTGTTGGCCACATACGAAGTAAGCAAGCCTTTTACTATAGGGGCTGGTTTTGATTACACCAGTGGTGGCACTACCAGCTCGGGTAAAAGCAAGGCGTTTGATCCTTTATATGGCACCCCGCATAAATTCTGGGGGCTGATGGATTACTTCTATGCCGCCAGTGCTTTTGGTAATACCGGCTTGCTGGACTATTACCTGAAACTAAAATGGAAACCCAATGCGAAAAGCGTGATGACTGCCGATGTGCACCAGTTTGCCAGTGCATCAGCCATTAATAACCCTGCCAAGCCCAACGGTTCCGGTAAAAGCTATGGGCAGGAGGTGGACCTGGTGTATAACTATGCCATTACGCAGCAGGTAACCTTGGAAGCTGGCTACAGTCATTTTTTTACTACCCCCTCATTGGCCTATGTAAAAAACGTGAGCAATGCCAAAAGCGGTGCTGACTGGGCTTACGTGATGATTAATATTAAACCTTCCTTTCTTTTTAAATAACTGTGATTATGGATTATAAGAAACCAGCCGAAGTAGTGAGCCTGATGATACAGTCAGGAGTAGATAAAGTAAAACTCTCGCCTTCCGATTTGTTGATACGCGGCATGTTGTCAGGAGCCATTTTAGGCTTTGGCACCACGCTGGCTATCACTGCCACTACGCAAACCGGGTTGGCTATTGTAGGTGCTGCCATTTTTCCGGCTTGCTTTGTAATAGTAGTATTAATGGGTTTTGAGCTGGTAACCGGAAGTTTTGCGCTGCTGCCGGCTGCTTTTGCCGATGGGCGCATTCGCTTTGGTGAAATGCTGAAAAACCTGTTGCTGGTGTTCACCGCCAACCTGCTGGGCGGGCTGCTATATGCCTGCCTGTTCTGGGTGTCTGTTACCAGTGCCGGCCATGCCAGTGCCAATGCTGTTACCGCAGCTATTATTAAAATAGCAGAATCTAAAACCACCGGCTATATGCAGTACGGAGCTGCGGGTATAGTAACCGCTTTTGTAAAAGGAGTACTGTGCAACTGGATGGTAACGATGGGCGTGGTAATGTCGCTTACTTCTACTGCTACCTTAGGTAAAATACTGGCGGCCTGGTTGCCGGTGTTTATCTTTTTTGCGCAGGGCTTTGAGCATGCTGTGGTAAATATGTTTGTAATACCGGCCGGCATGTTTTTGGGCGCTAAGGTAACTCTGGCCGATTGGTGGTTAAGTAACCAGCTGCCTGTAACCCTGGGCAATATTGCCGGCGGGGTAATTTTTACCGGTTTAGCCCTGTATATGACGCATGGTAAAAAAGCAGGGGAGCTGCCGGCATCCAACGCATCCTGATGTAATTTATACTATCTATACCCACTAAAAAAAGCCCCCTGCCAATTGGCAGAGGGCTTTAACCCATCATAATATGATTATTACAGGTGAGCCTGTATTTTTTTCTCCAGTACAGACTTAGGTACAGCACCAATTTGCTTGTCTACTACTTTACCACCTTTAATGAAAAGGATAGCAGGAATAGAAGTGATACCGTAGTTAACACTAACGTTAGGGTTATTGTCAACGTTCAGTTTGCCTATGTTTGCTTTGCCGTCGTATTCTTTAGCTAATTCTTCAATAACTGGTCCGATGGCACGACAAGGTCCACACCACTCTGCCCAGAAATCTACTACTGTGAGTTTGTCACTGTCCAGCACCGTTGTCTGGAAGTTGGCATCTGTAAGTTCTAAAGCCATATAATTGTGTTTTAAATGTTCAACCAATAACAATCGAATTGTCAAATTTAACTCCAAAAGCCCAAAAGTGCATTTTTGACTTTTCCACTTATGTTTATTAATGTCAATAAGTCATCCTTATAAGCTAACACGTCATTTCCGCAATTGTTGCGGTTTGCCTGTGATAGATAGCCTTGCCTGAAAGTTATGCTGGCAAAACAGCTGATTATCATGGTATTAGTACGATTTGGTAACAGGTGTGCCGGGCATATTATCCGGATGGTCGTTCTGAAATATCCATGCCCAGCGAATAAGTAATAGCTGCAGCGGTAACCGTATGATTGCTAATACAATATAAGGATTGTGCTCCCGGATAAAGTTGATCAGCATTTGAATGTTGGCCGGAAAAATGGCTATTAATAAAAGAATAATGGCCCTGGCTGCCCATTTGCGGGTGCGGATGGGCAAAAGCAGCAGTCCTGTTATTATTTCCAGCGCGCCGCTGATATTTACCAGTGTTAGGTGCCAGGGAAGCCAGGGGGGCATAATGGCCAGGTACATTTCGGGGTTGGTAAAGTGGTTAATGCCGGCAAGCGCATAAAATACAGCCTGTGTATACAGCAATATCTTTCTCATTTTATTTTAACGGCAAACGACAGGCCATACCTTTGCCGCCAATTCATTAAATTATGACTCCGGAGAGGAAGGGCAAACTATTAGGTGCATTAAACAAGCGTCAGCCAGGTTTAGCAGTAGTGCTGGAAAACGTGGAAGACCCCCGAAATGTTACCGCGGTAATGCGTAGCTGCGATGCGGTGGGCATACAGGATATTTACATTATCACCACCGAAGGCCCCCGCCCGGAGAAATACAAATTTGTAAGCGGCCGCAGTGCCGAAAAATGGGTTACCCTGCACCATTTTGATAACCTGGAAGCATGTGTAGCGGTATTACGTAGCCGTTATCAACGCATACTCACCACCAGCTTAACCGGCGATTCGGTAAGCATTTACGATGTGGATTTTACCCAAAGTACCGCCCTGGTACTGGGCAATGAGCGCCGGGGTGTAAGCGAAGCTTTTTGTGCGCTGGCAGATGGTAACATTAATATCCCGATGGCAGGCATGCTGCAAAGCCTGAATATTTCCGTTGCCTGTGCCGTATGTATTTACGAAGCTTACCGCCAGAAAAAAGCAGCCGGCCATTACGATGCGCCTGCTTTACCGGAAGCAAGAATGGCAGAACTGAAAGTGCAGTGGAGTGAAGGGTATAAAGAAGGGTTGACGGATAATTAGTTACATCCTATTGTTCTATTCCGTTGTTTCAGCCTGCTGCTAACAGGGGAGAATGACTATGCAGCAGCATTACTTATACTATTAACTGTCATTTCATAATCAGACGATAAGAAAACTTAGATACCAAAAGCCCTCCTGCGTAGCTACGCAGGAGGGCTTTTGGTAGAATATTGTTGAGGTATCGGTTTTGCTTCAGGTAAGTTAGTTCTTGTTTCTTATAGTTTATGAAGAGGTTAATGCTAATCTTCTTTGTTTTACAATACCACCAATCACCAACACTAAAGCCAACACGCTCCAGATGATCAGCTGCCAGGTAACTGTTTGCCAGCCACCTGCCTGCCAGCATTGCAAACCGGTGAAAGTGCCGGCAGCGCCACCCATAAAGTAAATGGTCATATACACCGTGTTAATACGGCTGTGCGATGCAGCATCGAGTGTGTAAATAGAAGTGGCATTCGTTACCAGGGTTGCCTGCACGCCAATATCCAGCACTACAATAGCTATCGCCAGCGATCCGGCTGAGTAGGGAAATAATTTCATTGCTACTACACTGGCAATGATCAATCCCAGGCTGCATGCCTGTGATAAAGCAGGGCTTTTTTTATCCGCCAGTTTGCCAAACACGGGGGCCAGTAAAGCGCCGCCAGCAGCCAGTAAGCCAAACAGGCCTATGGTGTCGGGTTTGTATTGAAAAGGAGCGCTGCTCAGGTGAAAGGTTAGCGTGGTCCAGAATGAGCAGAATAAGCCAAACACCAGCGCGCCTAACAACGCTGCCCGTTGCAGCATAGAGAAGCGTTTTAACTGGTAAGCGGTCGATTGTAGCAAACTGCCATAAGTGCCCTGGAAAGCCGGAGGGGCGTCGGGGAAAGTATATTTGGTAATGAGGGCCACACCAGAAACCATCACGGCCGAAATGCCATATACATAACGCCAGCTCAGCCATTGTGCAATAAAGCCGCTGAACACACGGGCCAGTAATACCCCGGTTAAAATGCCGGTGAATACAATGCCCAGGTTACGTCCGCGGTTGGCAGGATCAATTCCTGCCGCCATGGGCAATATTACTTGCGCAGCTACTCCCAGCAAGCCCAGTAAGGCACAGCAGGTATACAGCATATATAAATTAGGACTTAACGCAATGCCGGTAAGCAATACGATTAAACAGCCCTGTAAAAACAGGATCAGTTTTTTCTTATTGATCTTATCGCCCAGCGGAACAAGAAAAAATAAGCCAAAGCCATAGCCTACTTGTGTAAGCACCGCCGAAAGGCCAATGTGTTTTTCATCGGTATGAAAAGTAGTGGCCATTGCCTTTAACAATGGCTGGTTGTAATAGATATTAGCTACACATACACCGGCAGCTATAGCCATTAAAATAATTCTGGAACGTGAAATTCCGGGAGCCTGCATATATTGGATTTTAAACGTAAACAACAAACAAATAGGGCCATAGCACCAAGTGCCAGGTATGCAAGCAATCGACAATAAAAAGAGAGGTAACTATAAAACGGAGCTATCCATTGCCAGGGCGGCAATCAGCGCTATATAACAATTGCGCTGGTCGGGAAAATGTTTATTTGGATAATCGGGTCGCATGAACGGCGCAAATATAGCGTAAAATTATATGTTGGGGCGGGGCAAAAAAGGCATTCTAACCTATCTTCATGGCATTAAGTGACCAAGTGAATTAATCAGTAGCTATGAAAAAATGGTTTTTAGCCGCCGTGATCGTATGGGCAACAGCCGGGGCATATGCGCAGCAACAGCCTGTTAAAAGGGTAAAGATGGATGATGTGTTGAAGATAGCAGCCGAAAGCGATGTGCCTGTTATTGTAAACTTCTGGGCTACCTGGTGCGCCCCCTGCGTGCATGAAATTCCCTGGTTTGAAAGGAATGTATACGACAGCGCTCACGGCCCGGTAAAACTGTTACTGGTAAGCCTTGATTTTAAAGAAGACTTTCCCGCAGGCATTGCCGCTTTTGCTAAAAAGAGCAATTATCGCTCGCAGATTGTATGGCTGGAAGAAACCAATGCCGATAGCTTTTGCCCTAAGGTAGATTCTACCTGGGAGGGTGCCATACCTGCCAGTCTGTTTATTAATAAAGCCAAAGGCTACCGCAAATTTGTGGGAAGGCAACTGACCGAGCCACAGTTTAAACTGGAGCTGGAAGCATTGTTGAAGTAAGATATTTCCGGTAATGCGGGTAATGAATATATAAAAAAAGCGGTGCTGATCAGCACCGCTTTTTTTATATAGAACCAGTTGTTTGACTTACGACTGTCTTTTAATGGTGCAGCCTACTGATTTGCTTTCTTTCACCGAAATGGCTTTACCACCTACTACTTCATCAATTGCAGCATGCAGGTGCTGACGGGTTACTGCAGAAGCATCAGATGGGTTGTCGTCAATAGCGCCTTTGTATTCCAGGGTGCCTTTGCTGTTGAACAGGAAAACCTCCGGAGTGCGGGTGGCGCCAAAAGCGTTGGCTACTTTAGAATCGGTATCTACGGTATAATACCAGTTGTAACCTTGTGCAGTAGCGTAGGTTTTCATAGCATCATACGAATCGGCATCGCTTCTTTGTGCTTCATTGCTGTTGATCACAATCACGCCAATATTGTTTTTTAAAGCGTAAGCAGCTATCTCTTTAGTGCGCTGCTGGTTTTTGATTACGTAAGGGCAGGTATTGCAGGAGAACATTACCAATAAGCCATTTTTCTTTTTGGCATCATTCAGCGATACTTCTTTACCTGATATATCTTTCATTTTAGCAGTGGCTAAAGGAAGGGCAGTGCCCAGGCTTAAAGAAGTGATATTCTGTGCCAGCACCGATGTAGCTAACATGGCTGCTGCTGCCAGTAAAGTGAATGTTTTTTTCATTGCTATAGTTTTAAAATAATTATGGAGTGAATGTTTGTGTGCTGCCGGTTCGTTCTTCTTTCAGCAAGGTAATGCTCACGTTCAGTTCAAAACCTATCAGCAATATAAACGAGTTTAAAAACACCAGTAGCATAATCACCAGCACGGTACCAATAGATCCATATATCTTATTGTAATTGGAAAAATTCTGTACCCACACCGAGAAGCCATAGGTGACTAAAATGGTTAAAAAGGTAGCAAAAAACGCACCCGGAGACAATATTTTCCACCTTTTTTTTACAGAAGGGGCATACTTGTATATTACACCGATAGAATACAGGAAAAGGAAGACGATTACAATCCAGCGCAAACTGCGTATCAGGTATTTTACCCTTGCGTCTGTAATGCCCAGGCTGTGCATGATATACCGGAACAGGGTGCCTTGCCCTAATGAAATAAGCGTGGTGCCCAGTATCAGGAAAATTACAATAGTGGTCAGCTTCATGGCACGTAATCTTTTGTGTATGAAGTTGCTTTTGTATTTCTGTGGCAGGCTGCGGTCGAACGTGCGTATAATGCCCATTACTGCGTTGGACGAGTAAAAGATGGCCAGTATAAAACCCACTGACAACAGGCCGGTTTTGGGTTTGTTAAAGAAGTCGTCGAGGAAGTTGATTACCAGTGTACGTGTTTCCTTATTAGGTGTAAGGTCACGCACAAAGCGAAACAGCTCCTGGGATATCAGCCGGGACACAGGCAGGTAGGGGAGCAGGGTGAACAAAAAGATACAGGCGGCCGGAATGGCCATGATAAAGTTATAAGAAATAGCAGCTGCTCTTTCATTCATGTGCATTTTGCCTACCTGTTTAAAAAAGAAACGGGTTACATCGTACAGGGGCAATCCTTCCATGCCCGGCAGTACTACGCGTTTGCTTTTTTCACGGATAAAAACAAAGGGTTTGGTATTGAATAGTATGCGCTGAATTTTAATCATTTATTGATACCTCTTTTATTAAGCTCTTCCTGGTAGGTTTTGGCATATTGCTGGTGTTCGGCATAAGTGCTGCTGAAATGGTGTGTGCCGTTGAGTTCAGCGCTGGCCACAAAGAACAGGTAGTCGGTACGTGGTGCATCCAGTACTGCATCAATGGTTATTTTAGAAGGGGTACAAATAGGTCCCGGAGGAAGCCCCTTGTTGCGGTATGTGTTATACGGACTGGCCACCTGTAAATCGCCAAAATGAATACGGCGTAACGCAAAGTTCTTTAAAGCAAATTTGATGGTGGGGTCAGCGCCTAAGGCCATGCCTTTGCTAATGCGGTTCATATATACGCTGGCTATATTCCCTTTTTCCTGGTTGGCATTGGTTTCTTCTTCCACAATCGAAGCTAAAGCGTATACCTGTTCGGGAGTAAGCCCCAGGTTAATGGCTTTTTGCTTACGCTCAGCGGTCCAGAAATCTTCCTGTTCGCTTTTCAGGCGGGAGAGTATTTTAAAGGTAGAAGTGTTCCAGTTCATGATATAAGTGTCGGGAATAACCAGGGTTAGCCAGCTATCACTATCTACACCCAGCTTTTGCAGGGAATCTTTATTGGTTAAAAACTGCATGGCAGTGGCTGAATCAGTACGGAAATTTCTACCTATCAGTTTAGCCAGGTCTTCCGGTACTCTTAATTTGTTGATCACCAGCTTGGAAGGCACCTGCTTGTTGTTACGCAGCATACGCACAATGCTCATCAGGCTTTGTCCTTTGGTAATTTCAAAACGGCCGGGTTTGATGCGCTTCCATACATTCAGCCGGGAAGCTACAAAGCGGAAAAGGCCTGTATTATTTACCAGCGACGAACCGGATAACTGCTCCATCATCTCCGATTCAGCGGTGTTTTGCTCATATACATGTACGTATTTGCTTTTTTCGTCAAAACGGGTAGCGGAGGTAAATAACAACCAATACAGCACACCCGCCAGCAACAGAATCACTATAAACAGCAGGCGCAATATCTTTTTCATAATAGAATGGTTAAATGGGGAATTTTAGGGATGCCAATATAAATAAAAACCCCGTCTGTGTTAGCAGACAGGGTTTAAAAAATATGATCGATACTCGATTTTCTTATGGTTTGGCGTTGCTGTCAGCTGCTGTAGGAGCACTTACCGGAGCGGGGCCTTGCTGGGTTGCAGCAGGAGCGCTGGTATTTGTGTTTACTTTCTGCAGGATAGAAGTGTCAGGACCACCGGCGTTACCTCTGAAAAATAAAGTAGAAACCAGGCATAAAACGGCAATGATGCCAGAAAACAGCCAGGTTCCTTTTTCCAAAACGTCAGTAGTTTGCTTTACACCCATAAACTGGTTGCTAAAACCAGCAATGTTACCTGATAAACCACCACCTTTAGGGTTTTGTACTAATACAATAAAACCTAAGATTACAGAAGCCAGTACAATAAGAATGAAAAAAAGAAGTGTCATAAAAATAAGGTTGTTTTAAGCAGAAGCGCCTTTGCCTCCCATCTTGCTTGTTTCTATTATTTTAGCGGCAAAGTACGCAGTTTTGGCTGGATTCAAAAAACTTAATTTTGAATATAGCTGAATGGCTTTATCTATTTTACCCTGTTTCACCAGCACATCGGCCATTGACTCAGTTAAAATCTCCCTCGCTTCGATAGAAAGGGCGGCAATTCCCTGTACTTCCTGTTCCTGGGCTTTATCTGTTCCCAAATCGGCAGGGTGTGGGTTAATGCGTCTCATCTGTTTTAACCAGTCAGTGAACTTCCTTACTTTTTTGCCCAGGCTGTCGTCAGCGCTGGCTTCCAGCACTTCTTCCAGGTTAATACCCTGAGAGGCAAAATAGTCAATCATGTATGGTTCCAGGCCAAACGGTAAAGTAGAGGCTTTTTTGTCCAGCGGCTTATTAAATGCAGCAGCCTGTGACGACAGCATTTCGGATAAGCGGAAGGTATCTTTACTATCAGGTTCGGAAGTGATAATTTCTGGTCCGTCGGTATTGTCATCCAGTGGCGGCAATACATCTGCCGGGTTATTTCCTTCAGAAGTTACCTCTACTATGCCGGAATCTGTAAAGCTTTGTTGTATAGCCAGCACCTCTTCTTTTGCCTGTTCTTCGGCAGTTTTGCCGGAATAAACATCAGTAGGCACAAACTGGTCGTCTGGTGTAGCGGCTGTTTCTGCTATCTCTTCTACGCTCACGGGAGCTTCTGCAGGTGTGGTTTCCGCAGCTGGTGTGGCCTGAACAGAAGTGTCTTCTGTCACTTCTATCACTGGTGGGCGGGATAAGCGGTAAGAACTGCTGGTTGTATTCGTTTCTGGTTGTGCAACCGTTGCAGCCGTAGTTTCGGCAGCAGGGCTGATCACTTCCGGTGAAGCTTCTTCTACCGGCTCGGAAGCCAGGGATACTACAGCTGCTTCCTCTGTTACAACTGGCGCAGTGATTTCCACCGCAGCTTCCGGTTGTGCAGCTGGCTGTTCTGTTTCAGGAGAGATTGCTTCTGGTGTAGTGGCAGCTTCCTGTGCCTGTGCCAGCAAGTTCTGGAAGGCAGCTTCGTTGTTTACTACCACAGGCTCTTCTACAGTAGCGGTAGTGGCTGGAGTTTCTTCTACCGCTACAGGTGTTTCTGCTGCGGCTTCTGCTCCTGTAATATTTTCAGCCGGAACATAATTGTCGGCAGGTGTATAATTGTCTGCCGGGGTATATTCTGTTGACGGAGTGTATTCTGTTGTAGGCGTAAATTCAGCCGATGGCGTGTTTTCTGCTACCGGTGCAACTTCTGTAGCAGGCGCTTGCTCTGCTGCCGGAGTGAATTCTGCAGAGGGGGTATATTCTGTTGGAGGAGTATATGCTTCTGCAGGCGCATAAGCCATTGCTGTTGGATAATCAGAAAGATCTACCACATGCTGTGGACGTTCCTGTTGTGCTTTTTCTTCCACTACAGGTGTTGGTTCTGTAGCAGTAGCAGTTTCTGAAGTTGCTGTTATTTCAGCTGCAGGCACAAATTCCGCAGCAGGGGTAAATTCCACTGCCGGTGTATATTCCTGTGCTACCGGTGTAGTTTCCTCAACCGGAGCGGTAACTGTATCATGAATAGTAGCAACGGGTTCCTCTGGTGCTACTATGGCTGGCTCCTGCTCTGCAGGGCCAAAGTTTTGCTGCGGCATGTAGGCAGAGTAGCTGTCGTTTACACTGGGCGTTGCTTTTATTTCCTGAGCAGGTTCGTACGACTGTGGCGCCGATTCCTGAACAGGGGTAGTAGTGTCTTGTGGTTGCTGGAAAGCCGGGTTGGTATACCAGGGCTCATATACTTTAGGTTCTTCTGCTGCCGGTGGGGTAGTAGAAGAAAGTGTGTCGTTGATGGAAGAAGGATAAGCCGGTGTGTTGGCTGGCTCAGTAGTGGTATTAGAAGCTGCTGCATAATCTTGCTGTGGCAGATAAGATGCGTAGCTGTCATTTACTGATAAAGCCGGTTGGGCTGATTCCTGAACCGGAACTGGTTCTGAAACCGGCGCGCGTTCTGGCTCGGCCGCAGGTGTATAAACCGGATTGTTCACCACCGGTTCTGCTGGCGGTGTAAATGTGTTTTGGGGTGCAAACTGGTTGGCACTGGCGGGCTGGGCCTGCAAATGCTGGTCTAACCAGAATGTGTTGGGGAAAAACAGGGCCGTTTTTTGCAATTGATGGGTAAAACCAGGATGGTTTACCTGCTTCATCTTTTGAGTAAGCAGCAATTGAGCTACTGAAAAGAAGGGCTGCTCATCGGTAATGGCCAGTAATTCATCCACCGTAACCTGACTCAGGTTAGGTTTGCCCGTAAGCAAGTGCACTATTTTATCTTCTACCAGATTCATCCGCAATAATAATTGTTTTTAAGAGGCCCCAGGTTTCAAGCCATGAAAATACTATTTCCTGCTACCAGTTTGAAAAAATCCGGTTGAAAATTTCGTCCGACAGGTTTTTCACAATATCATCCATCAGTCTTCCCTCTGCTTCCTGCAAGGTTAAATTAGCAGCAAAATCAAAATCACGGCTTACGTCAAACTCCTGTGTTTTATTTTCTACCGTGTTTTTGAATACAATATGTGCGCCAACTGTTAAACGGTTGGTGGCCGCCTGTTTGGCCGCAATGGCCGAGGTAGTTACATTATAATTATTAATATAACCACTGATCTGGTAATGCGCATCGTCGTTAGTAGTGCGCGTTAATTTTGTATAGCTGGCTATTTTTTGTTGTAAGCCGTCGGTTACACGCGGGCTCAGCTGCGCATTCACATAACGGGCCTTATTTTCAATATAGCTTATTTTAATGGTTTTGATTTTGCTGTAGTCGATAGATACGTCTCTGAAAGTGTACACACCACAGGAAAGCAGCGTGAAAAAGGAAAAAGCAAAAAGGAAAAGAACAGGAGTGCGTAACAACCTGTTAGTTTTTCTATGGGGGATAAAGTTATTCATCTGCTCCGTTTTCTTTTTTAGTTGGCCTTATCGGGTCAAAAGTATAAAGTACCGGCACATAAAGCGCCTGATAATCATTTTTTTACTTTTTATTTTTTGTCTTATAGAGGGGCTTATAAATCCTCTATATTGTATTCTTTCAGTTTCCGGTACAGGGTTCTTTCGCTAATGCCCAAATCCAGCGCGGCATCTTTTCTTTTGCCTTTATGCTTTTTCAAGGCCTTGATTATCAGTTCTTTTTCTTTGTCCAGGATATTCAGTGATTCCTCTACTTCTTCATGATGATGAATCTCATCGTCGTGATGATCGTGAGGCAATATTACGGCATGCCCCGCTGTATTGGGCAAAATTGTGTTTTGAGGTACTGTGTTTTGAATAGCGGGCGTTTGTAAAACAGTAGTGGGCTGCTCGTTCATATGTGAATGCCCCGCCGCATAATCGTTCATCAGCGATTCTTTGGTGTAGGTGGCCATGTTGCCCGCCATACTGGGGTTTTGCAGAATTTCCAGGAACATTTTTTTCAATTCTGTTACATCCTTCTTCATGTCAAAGAAGAGTTTGTACAAAATTTCCCTTTCGTTAGAAAATTCAGCGCCGCCGGCAACCGAAGCCAGCACGGGTAAGCGGTTGGGCATTTTATCTGGTAAAAAGCGCCTTAATTCAGTGGCATTTAAAACGGGTTGCTTGCTTAATACTGAAATTTGCTCGGCAATGTTTTTCAGTTCGCGCACGTTACCCGGCCAGGGATAGTTCAGCAACATATTGCGTGCTTCATCATCCAGCTGCACAGGATTGGTTTTATAACGCTCAGCAAAGTCTACCACAAATTTCCGGAACAACAGCGGTACATCTTCCTTCCTGTCTTTTAAAGCAGGTACCCGGATAGGCACGGTGCTTAAACGGTAATACAAATCTTCCCTGAATCGGCCGTTTTGGGTAAACTCCAGCAGTTCGCGGTTGGTGGCAGCTATTACACGCACATCTGTTTTTTGCACTTTTGACGAACCCACCCGGATAAATTCACCGGTTTCCAGCACGCGCAGCAGGCGTGCCTGGGTGCCTAAAGGCATTTCACCAATCTCATCCAGGAAAATGGTACCGCCGTTCACGGTTTCAAAATAGCCTTTACGGCTATCTACTGCACCGGTAAAAGCGCCTTTTTCATGTCCGAACAATTCCGAATCAATCGTGCCTTCGGGAATAGCGCCGCAGTTCACTGCAATAAACGAATTGTGTTTACGGGCAGATAACGCATGTATAATCTGGGAAAAAACTTCTTTACCAACACCACTTTCACCTACAATCAGCACACTTAAATCGGTAACAGCTACCTGCGTAGCTACATTTAAAGCGTGGTTTAGTGCCGGTGAATTACCTATTATTCCAAACCTGTTCTTGATACTTTGTACATCCATTCTGTTAAATTAAAAGTCACAAACAAGAAGTCGAAGCTGCTGGTACTACTGTTGCAAATACCCCAGTAAGGTACCCTGTGTGCAATCGGTAATAGTTACATACACATAATCGCCTTTTTTGTAATTGGAGTTGCCTTTGGCAAACACCACTGCCTTGTTTCTGCTGTTGCGGCCCATCCAGTCCTGATCACTTCTTTTACTTTCTCCCTCAATCAGCACCTTATAGGTTTGGCCAATATCCAGTTTGTTGCTTTCTACCGACAGGCGGTTTTGCATGGTGATAATCTCTTGCAGTCTGCGTTTTTTCACCTCTTCCGGTATATCATCTTTATAACGGCGGGCAGCCAGAGTGCCGGGGCGTTCGCTGTAGAAGAACATAAAGCTGTAATCATACTTGCTGTACTCCATAATGCTCAGGGTTTCCTGGTGCTCTTCCTCTGTTTCGGTACAAAAACCGGTAATGATGTCCGCGCTAATACCACAATCGGGCATAATTCTCTTTATCTGGTCTACCTTAGCCATATACCATTCGCGGGTATAGGTGCGGTTCATCAATTGCAGAATGCGGGAGTTGCCACTTTGCACGGGCAGGTGTATATATTTACAGATGTTTTCGTACTTAGCCATAGTGAGCAATACCTCCTCTGTAATGTCTTTAGGATGGGAAGTACTGAAACGTACACGTAAATCGGGGCTTACCAGTGCCACCATTTCCAGCAGTTTGGCAAAGGTTACGGCTTCGCCGGCAGCGTTTTGTACGGTAGCGGCCGCTTCTTCATTTACCCAATAGTAGCTGTCTACGTTCTGGCCCAGCAGAGTTACTTCTCTAAAGCCCCTGTCAAACAAATCCTGGGCTTCTGCTACAATAGAAAAAGCATCCCGGCTACGCTCCCGGCCGCGGGTAAAAGGCACCACGCAAAAGCTGCACATGTTGTTGCAGCCGCGCATAATGGAAACAAAGGCGGTAACGCCATTGCTTTCCAGGCGAACGGGAGAGATGTCGGCGTAGGTTTCGTCGCGGCTCAGCAACACGTTCACCGTTTTCTGGCCGGTTTCGGCTTCTTCTATCAACCCGGGCAGGCTACGGTAAGCATCGGGGCCTACCACCATATCCACCAGTTTCTCTTCTTCTAAGAATTTAGCTTTTAAACGTTCGGCCATACAGCCCAGCACACCCACCAGTAATCCTGGTTTGCTCTCTTTGGCTTTTCTGAACTCTGTTAAACGTTTACGAACCGTTTGCTCTGCCTTTTCACGGATAGAACAGGTATTTAATAGTACCAGATCGGCTTCTTCCGCATTGCGGGTGGCGCCATATCCTTCTTTATTTAATATAGACGCAACTATCTCACTGTCGCTAAAGTTCATCTGGCAACCGTAGCTTTCTATGTAAAATTTTTTCCTGTAAACTGTAGGGTCATTAACAAAAGGAGCATAGGCTTCACCCTGGCGGCTTTCGTCATGAACTTTTGCAGTTAAATCCAACATTTCCATTCTTTTACATTTAATTGAACAGCAAAAGTAATGAAAAGAAGGGAAGTGTCAGTTTGGCAGATCGTTAACAGTTTTTTTTAATATCCCCAGATTATATTTGCTTGCTTTTTACCCCGTCCGGAACATGATGAAATTATTTACTTTAGCCTTTTTGGGTGTTTTTTGTGTATTAGTGGCCTTTGGTCAGGATATGATAGTGCGGACTTTACCTACGGAAGTGTTCAGAACCATTACAAAAGATGCAAAAGACACTTCTACCTGGAAATGGAAAAGGGGTGGGGCCATTAATCTAAACCTGGCGCAGGGCTCGCTCAGCAACTGGGCCGCCGGTGGCGATAATTTCTCCATGTCGCTCAACGCCTACACCAATTATTTCCTGTATTATAAAAAAGGAAAGCATACCTGGGACAATAACCTGGATATGTATTTCGGATATGTGCAAACCACCAGTTTGGGCAGCCGGAAAAACGATGACCGGATTGACTTTCTTTCTAAATACGGTTTACAGATAGATAGTGCTAAAAAGTTCTATTTATCCGGACTATTCAGCTTCCGTTCGCAGTTTTTTGATGGTTACACCTATAATGGAACGGAGGGTACTTTGTCGTCTACTTTGCTTTCTCCGGCCTATGTTACATTTTCTTTGGGTATGGACTATAAACCTGTGACCAATTTTTCAGTCTTTCTATCACCATTGACTTCCCGTGCAACGATAGTTGCCAGCAAACGACTGGCCGCTCAGGGGTTATATGGTGTGCCGGCAGGACAGAGGATCTCTAACGCGGTGGGTGCGTTCACATCTATCAACTACAGTAAAGTGATAGGCAAAAACGTTACTTACAAAGGGAGGATGGACTTGTTCTCGGATTATTCGCATAATCCGTGGAACATAGATCTGTACTTTACCAACCAGTTAGGATTTAAAATAAACAGGTATTTGACGGCCACCTATAATTTGGACATGATTTATGATGATGATGTAAAGCTGTTTGGTAAAGACCACAACAGTCCGGGCCTGCAGGTGAAAAGCTTGCTGGGTATCGGTTTCCAGTGCAAACTGGCGCAGGTTGCTCATCAATAGTAGCTCTGTCATCTGAAGTGCGGGATATCCCAACCTTTAAATGATATTGCGTGAAACTATTGCTTTTGTCCTTTTTGATTGTTTGCCTGTTACCTGCCGCTGCCCAGCAGCAGGATACCACCCTTGTTTCCGGTAAAAAAAATCCCGGCCTTATTATAGGCAACCTGGTAGATACGGCCAGTAAAGCGCCCGTTACCTACGCTACGGTGCGCCTGCAGTTGTTATCAGATACCTTGCAGCAGAAAAGTGTGGTAAGTGACCGGAACGGAGCGTTTCAGCTGGAAAAGGTGGCTTTTGGCTATTACCGGCTGCGTGTGTCGGCCGTAGGCTATCAAACACTTACCCTCGACAGCATACATTTAAGAGAAGAACGCTACGATTTTAACCTGGGAGACGTAAAACTGGGCACCACCAGCTCGCCCTTATCGGAAGTGATTGTATATGCCGAAAAGCCGCTGATAGAAAACACAGATGGCAAAATTACCTACAATGTAGGCGAAAGCGCCCTGAGCAATGGCTCCTCCACCGCAGAAATTTTAAAGAACATGCCATTGGTAAGCAACGACCCCAATGGAAAAATATTGCTGCGTGGTAAAGAACCTAAAATATTGATTGACGATAAACCGGTAGAACTCAGTACGGAACAATTACAGGATCTGTTGGAAAGCCTGCCCGGCGGTTCTATTGAAAAAGTAGAGCTGATGCTGAACCCGCCGCCTGAATATGCTACTGAACAAGGTGGTGTAATTAATATCATCACTAAAAAAGGCCGTATAGGCTGGGTGGGCAAAACTACCCTGGCCATAGGCAGCCGTAACGAAGGCAACCTTTCCGGAAATGTATCTTACCGCAATAAAGCGTTTTCTTTTACCGGCATTGCAGGCATCGCCGGCAGCCGTATGAATGGCACCAGTTATTCCCGCCGGGAAAACCGGTATACCGATTCCAGCAATTATCTTAACACCGATGGCGATTATGTGAACAAGGCTTTACGGCCCAACCTGCGCCTGCAGGTAGATATGGAAATGAACAAGCAAAACCTGCTGAATGCCGTATACCAGGGCAACCTCAGTGATGCCGATAATAACAGTAATACGCAATACATAAACCTGAACGATAAGCAGGAGGTTTCAAAAGCCAGCACGCGCAACAACGTAAGCGCCAGCAACAATTACACGCATGCGCTCACTTTCAGCTATACCCATAAAGGCACTAACCCGGCTGAGAAGCTGCGCATTATAGCAGGCGGCAATATCAGCAACAGTACTAATAACCGCACGTTTTACCAGCAGTATCTCAACGCCGATTTAACGCCTTCGGGCAACGATTCTATGCAATTGCAGGATTCCCGTAATAACAACAATGGCTACAATGCCCGGATAGATTATAGTAAGCCTGTATTCAACGCCGGCTCTTCTTTTACCACGGGTGCCACTTTTAATCATAGCCGGTATCATACCCAACTGGATACCCGTTTTCTGAACGAAACAGACAGTGCTTTTGTTACCAATGAAGCGCTGAGCAACAACTTTATATTTGCACAGGACATCTTCACTATTCGTGCAGGGGTAACTATAGCATTGCCCGCCGAGGTGAAACTGATAGGCGGTTTGCAGGCAGAGCATACCCGCTTTAATTTTGATTTTATCAGGGGCAATACACGCCCGGTAGACAACGCTTACTGGAATTATCTGCCCAACATTACCCTGCGTAAAGATTTTGATAAAACACTGAATGCTTCTTTTGTATACCGCGGCTCTATTCGCAGGCCGGGCATGGGCGAGTTGAATCCGAGCGTGGATTATGGCGATCCGTATAATATCCGTTATGGTAATCCCTACCTGGATGCTTCATTGGCCGACAACTTTGATTGGAACGTGAGCTGGATCAAAGGCAAGTATTACATCAATGGCTCGCTGGGGTACAATAATGTAAAAGATGTGTTCAACAGCATTCGCACGCTGGTAGAAGATGGCAAAACGGAAACCACTTATAAAAACATCAGCTCCCGCAAAGAATATGAATCGGGTATATGGGGCGGGCTAACCATCAGCCGCGCACTACGTATTAACGCCAGCGTAGGATATAACTATAACGTATACGACGAAGCCGGCAAACAATTATATAATTACCGCGATGGAGGTTCCTTTATTTCTTCCTTCAACTATAGTTACACGCCAACCTCTGTGTTACGCTTTGAAGGCAATGCCCGTTATAACAGTTATGCCGATCCGCAGGGACGTTCTAAAAGCAATATCTCGTTAAACCTGGGTGTGCAGCAGAAGTTTTTTGAAAAGCGTTTAATTGTACAGCTGAATGTAATAGATCCTTTTTCCACACAAAAGAACACTACCTATACCTACGGCAGCAACTTTTACCAGGAAAGCTATCGTTCTACCGTATCTCGCAATTTCCGGGTATCGTTTACTTACCAGTTAAACCGGATGGTGCAAAAGAAAATAAGTGATAAGGAAATGAAAGCGGCTATAGACAGGATAAAAGGCAGTTAGAGTGTATATTTCCGGGTAGTAACGTTGCCCGCCACATCTGTAACCATAATGGAGAGAATACGTGCGTGAGGGGGATAATGTTCTTCTTTCTGATAACGGAAAGTATTATTCTTTTGATCCAGCGCCAGCCATTGCCCGTTTACTGTTGCCTGCACAGAAGCCAGTGCCCCCAGGTTATCTGTGCAGGTAAATTGAATATAGGAGCCCTCTAGTTGCAGGTGGGTGATAACGGGCGCTATGGTATCTGCCACCAGTTGTAAAGTGCCGGTATCTGTAAAAAGTCCTTCCATTTTGTTTTGTATCCACTTGCCTTTCAGTATGGTGACACCTTTTTTGCCGCTCAATAACATTACGGTTCGTTGGCGCAGGGCGTGGCGTTCAGGTAAGGAAGTTTGCAAACGCACCGTAAAACCATTATGTACGGGAGCGGCGGGCATTTTCATGGTTAGCGCCGTAGAAACTGCTCCCGGTATCTTCGCGGGTGTTTCTACCAGCAGCAGGGGAATGGCATCGTAAAAAGTATGTTCAGGGAAACGCACCGTTGCATGGGCGCTTTGCATTTGATAGGTATGTTGTGGATACAACAGGTGGGTAGTGCCGGAAGGCGACAGGCAGGGCTTACTGCCATTGTATTGCATGCGGCACCGTTTTTCGCACCGGTTACCGGCAACGTCATCTACCACTATTTTTATTTCATGTTGTTTGCGGTCGCTTAAATCAATAGTGCCGCCCGATGCAAATTTGCGGGTATAGGGCAGGCTGTTGCCGGGTAAAGAAAACAGGAATTGTATTACCGGGCCTTTATCCACAGCGCGCGCGTAGTCAATGCAGGCATTTACATACCGGGTGTCGGCAGCAGAAAGTTGTTGTAAAGAAAATTCATACTGTAAAACATTGTCTTTATACAGCCAGGCCTTGTTGATGCCGGTAACAAAGCGGCCGGTCGCAAACTGATCAGAAGCGGTAATGCCAATGCCTATGAAAGGAGAGGAGCAGCGGGTATTATTTTTGTCCATGGCATGGGCTTCGTCTTCATAAATGCTGTTACAGCGGTCGTACCAATACAAGGCTTTAATCACCGGGCTCACCGTATCGTTCACTTGTAACACCGTAGCAAGCGGGTTCAGGCTTTTGCCGGTGGCGGTGTTGCGCACTTCAAAATGCAGGTGCGGTCCTTCCGATGTGCCGGTATTGCCACTATAACCAATGCATTCTCCCTTTTTCACCGGGAAGGCAGCAGGCGAAACATCCGTTTCCTGCTGCCAGCTTTGTTGCTGGTATTGCCGGTTGCTGACCCATTGGGCTGCTTTGCCGGTAAAGGCCGAAAGATGTGCATACAGCGTAGTGGTGCCATCGGGGTGGGTGATCCATAATGCTTTTCCATATTTTTCCTTTTGTATACTTACATGGCTGATATATCCTTCTTTAACAGCATACACGGGCAGGCCTTCCCGGCCATCAGTGCGCATGTCGGCCCCTAAATGAAAATGATCGGGCCGTATTTCGCCAAAGCCTGCCGCTAATTCAATAGGGCGGTGCAGGGGATTATTACGATACCGCCCGCAACGGATAGCGGGAATGCTGATAAGGGCGATGGCACCAATAGCCACAACAGGCAGGCTGCGGGTGAAAGTACTTTTCATAACAGGTAATTTTTATACCTGCCAAACTATTATGGTGTGTTCGGGTGGTCAACTGCACTCTGCAAACAGGCTACTCACCTCTGCAAACGCCGGGTAGGGAATGAAGGCTAAATAGTACATTTGATACATGAAGAAAAAGCTGCTGCTTTTGCTGTTTCGGGTAATTATTATTTATTACCTCATACATATTGCTTACGATTTGCCCAATATTGCCAATGGCAGATTTTACTTTAAATGGATTCCATTACATGCTTCAGAGGCACTGTTGCGGGTGATGGATCTGGCCTGTTCTTCCCTGTTTGCGCTGCTGCCTTTCTGGATATTACACCGGTTATACCCTGCACGCCGCATTGTGCGGATAGTGTTACTGATTACTGTATCGGTTGCAGTATTGTTTTTTATGCATTATGGAGTGGCACGCCTGCAATATGGTGCTACGCTGCGCCTGCGCTATTATTTCCTGAACACTCTTTTTTATATAGGCGTATACCTGTTTTATGGCATCCTCTTTTACTTTACCGGCTATGCCCATGATAAAGAGATGGAACAGAAAGACCTGTTGCTGCAAAACCGGCAATCAGAATTGTCTTTTCTGCGCTCGCAGGTAAACCCTCATTTTCTATTCAACAGCCTGAATAATATCTATTCGCTGGTGTATGAAAATTCTCCTAAAGCCTTGCCTGCCATTGCCGGGTTATCGCAACTGATGCGTTATATGTTATATGATGGTAACGACCGGGTGCCGCTGCAAAAAGAACTGGATTATATTAAACAGTATATTGAATTACAAGGCATACGCTTTGAACATGCCATTACCACCCGTGTGCATGTAAGCGGCGAAACCGGCCAGGTGCATATACCCGCCCTGCTGCTGATTGCCTTTGTAGAAAATGCTTTTAAACATGGCGACTTTGCAGAGGGGAGCGAAGGGTTGGTGATTACAGTATACAGCTCGTTACAGAAAACCCAGTTCTATTGCCGCAATCAAAAGGGGCATGGCCCTAAAGATGCGGGCGGCGGCATTGGGCTGGTGAACGTTAAGCGCAGGCTGGAATTACTATACCCCGGTAAGCATTTGCTGGAAATAGAAGACATACCCGATTCATTCACTATTCACCTGGAACTCACACATGGCTAATTCCATAAAATGTATGGTTATTGACGATGAGCCGCTGGCGGTAAAGCTGCTGGCAGATTACATTCGTAAAACGCCGGGACTGGAACTGGTATATTCTACTACAAAAGTGCTGGAAGCCCTGCCGGTATTGGAGGATGGGGGAATTGACCTGTTATTCCTGGATATACAAATGCCTGAGCTAACCGGCCTGCAGCTGATAAAGGTGTTAGGCCCGCGCTGTAAGGTAGTGCTTACTACTGCTTACCAGGAATATGCTTTGCAGAGCTATGAATATGATGTGGCTGATTACCTGCTAAAGCCGGTTACCTTCGATCGCTTTGCCCTGTGCATACAAAAAGTACGGAGTCGTTTACAGGAAACAACCCCGCAGCCTGTTGCTTCTGCGGCTTACATTTTTGTAAAAACAGAGTACCGGGTACAGAAAGTAACGCTTGATTCCCTGTTATATATAGAAGCTTTAAGAGACTATATCGCTTTTCATACTACAGAAGAAAAGATATTATCACTGGAAAGTATGCGGCATATGGAAGAAGTATTGCCGGCACAACAATTTATCCGCATTCATAAATCGTACATCATTAACAAGGATAATATCGATTTCCTGGAGCGTGGCAAAGTGGTGATCCGGGGGCAATACCTGCCTATAGGCGATACCTATAAAGAAATAGTGCAGCAGAAGATAAAGCCTGTGTAAACAGGTGTGGAAGCGTTATATTCAGATAAGAATAACCTGCTGCTCAACCACTTAAAATAAATAAGATTGTTTTTGAGTTCTTTTTGCAACTTTATCCGCACTAACCGGTCTGGTATCATCAATGTCTGTTCATCATAAACATAGTTCTACAGATCAATACCTTGTTGACCAGGTGCTTGCCGGCAATCAACAGGCCTTTGCCAGTATTGTGCGCCAGACAGAGCGGCTGGTAGTGCAGATTGTGTTTAAAATGATACCTGCCCCCGGCGACAGGCAGGATATGATACAGGATATTTACCTGAAAGCATTCAGCCACCTTGCTACCTTTCAATTTCAGGCAAAATTGAGCACCTGGCTGGGAAAAATCAGCTATAATACCTGCCTGCATTACCTGGAAAAAAAGAAACTGGCGTTTTTGCCCGAAACCAGCGGGCCGGAAGGAGAACCCATAGATGCCCTGGATCAATTGAACCAGCAACAAAGTTTGCTGCAAAACAATGTAGAAGCAGCGCTTTCTCAAAAACAACTGGCTGCTATCCTGGATACGGCTGTTAAAGGTCTTTCTCCTCCCATTTACCAAACGCTCATCACCTTGTATCACCAGGAGGAATTGAGCTATGCGGAAATAGGGGAGATCACCTCCCTGCCGGAAGGAACCGTGAAGAGTTACCTGTTCCGGGCCAGGAAATTGTTAAAGGAAAATCTGTTGTCAAGATATAAAAAGGAGGAATTATGAAACAGGAACATCTCACGGACAAAGAATTGCAGGAATGGGCATTGGGGCAGGCAGCAATGCATGGGCAACAGGCTGCGCATGTGCAGGCGTGTGCCAGGTGTACAGCTGCTGTAGCCAATTACCAGGCTTTGTTTTCAGCGATCCATGCTATGGAAAAACCTGCACTTGAGGTAGACATGGCAGCCCTGGTGATGGCCCACCTTCCTGTTGCCACTTCGCAGCAGTCGGTAGAAGCTGCTGCAAAAAGAGCTTTTCCGCGCTTGCAGCTGTTGCTGGCTGTAGCTGCCATCACTGTTGTAATCGTTACCTTATTAGTGATGAGTAGTTATTTTAAAGGGCTGTTGCAGGGAGTGGATCATATGCTTTTTTCGTTGTTGGTAGTTACCGTGCTTACCATTACCCTTTTTCAATGCAGGGAACTGTGGGTTTTGCACCGGAAAAAAATGAACCAATTGAAATTTTATTAAAGAAAACTGCAACAGAACATTCGCTCACCGGTCTAAACATCATATCGGCAACAAAACAAAACGAAATGAAACGTACTATCACCATCATAGCATTACTCTTCTTTTATATAGCAGCAAACGCGCAAACCATCTACGTGCTTTCCCGCGACAGGGGCATCACCACCGAATTGATGAGAAGCACAGTGGCTACCATTGTACTGTGTATCATCTGTGGCTTTTTGCTGGCATTAACCCGGATTATTTTAAATGATCAGCTGAAAAGGAAAATGCTGGAAAAAGGCGTACCTGTAGAAGTAATAGCCAATATGCTACCGCAGAAAAATGAACTGGTAATAGCCATCAAATGGTTTTCGGTGTTGATGTCTATTTCAGTAGGCTTGCTGATTATTTGTTTTACCCCTCCGTTGGGCATTCATTCTATTTTGATCATGACGGTTTGTGTCGCATTAGGTTTCCTGGGATTTTACGCGTGGGCGAAACGGTTAAAAGGGTAAGCTCCGGCCGTATTATATACACTACTTACAAGCATAACAATATGAAAAAAATATATTTATTATTAGCGGTTGCTTTATTGTGCTTAGTTATCTCTGCTGCTACTTTCGTGCATTTCAGCGCATCCTATTCCAGTACTTCCTCTAGTTATACCGCCAACGCTACTGCTGTTACTATAAAAGCTACCTATAATCCCGAACAAGCTCCATTAGTAGAAAAGTATGTAGATAGCTGCCTGCAACCCGTGGTAGTTTTTGGTACAGCACATAAAGTAAATAAAGATATAGCGATCAACGAAAGCCAGCTATTGTATCATGTGAAAGCATCACCCGGAACGCTTACTATCACAGCCAGCCCAAAAGAGAACGATCGTCATTCACTGGATAAGCTCAGGAATATATTAGACGGCCTGGGAAGCGTGATTAAACCTTACTAAGCCCGGATTTTTCCATCTCCTAAATTATTGTAAATGAAAACCTTTTTCATGGCTGTAATGGCCATAGGGCATTGTGTTGCCTGTACTGTAGCTTATGCGCAAAACGTAGCAGGTAACATCACCGGAAAAATTACTGATAGCATACACCAGCCCTTAAGCGCAGCTACCGTCGTCTTACGGAAAGGGAATAAGCCTGATGGTATTAAATATGCCCTGTCAGCTGCTGATGGTTCTTTCTCCATGCCATGTGCTCAAACAGGAACCTATACGGTACATGTTACAGCAGTAGGCTTTGGTATTTATGAAAGCGCTTCATTCGTTATCGACTCGCTGCACCCGCAGGTAACATTGCCGGTATGTATCATGAAGCAAACAACTACGGTTTTGCAGCAGGTGACTGTTACAGCCAGCAAACCTTTTGTGGAGCAAAAGGTAGATCGCACAGTGGTAAATGTAGATGCCCTGATAAACAGTGCAGGCGTAACAGCGTTGGATGTGCTGGAAACTGCGCCGGGCGTGCGTGTTGATGCCAATGGAAGCATTAGCTTAAAAGGTGTGCAGGGCGTTGCTGTTTATATAGATGACAGACCTTGCTATTTATCTGGCCAGCAATTGCAAAGTTATTTACAGTCGCTGCCGGCTACCGTGTTGTCGCAAATAGAGATCATGTCCAATCCGCCTGCCAGGTATGATGCTGCCGGAAATGGGGGGATCATCAATATCAAAACCGTAAAACAAAAGATGAAGGGGTATAATGTTGGATTAAGTAGTGGCATACGGTATGCAAAGTATGTTGCCACCAACAATAATATGGATTTTAATTACCGCAGCAACCGGTTTAATCTGTTTGGTACATTTAGCTATGGTTCCCGTAATAGTTATAACGATATTGATATTTACAGAAGATACCTGGATGATAAAGGCAGCGCTACAGGAACCTTTCAGCAAAATTCTTATATGCGCAGGATGGGCAGTGGTTACCGGTCAACACTGGGAGTGGATTACTTTCTATCGCAGCTAACAACGCTAGGGGTGGTAGTAAGCAGACTTGCCAGGTATCCTAAAAGCAGCAATACCAGTTGGGGTTCTGTATATGATGAATATGAGCAGCCAGATTCTTCGCTCAGATCGCAGAATGTGGAAGCGGGAAGTTTTAAGAACAACCGCGTCAATCTTAGCATAAAGCATGATTTTGCTAAAAATGGTCCATTACTGCAAACTAATTTTGATTACCTGGAATACAGCACCGGCAACAACCAGGTGTTAACTACCGGTAATTATTCAGCTGCCGGTGTATTACAATCAGCAGAGCAATTGGTGGGCGATTTACCCTCCAATATAAAGATCTATTCGGCCAAGGCTGATTATGAACAAACACTGGCGAATAAATGGAAGCTGGAAGCCGGTGCAAAAATCAGTTATACCAACACCTCCAATATAGCCAACTATTACAATGTGGTGGCGGGTATTGCGGAGCCCGACTACGATAAAACCAATCATTTTCAATACAAGGAAAATATGAATGCCGCTTATATCAACCTCAACAAAACGCTGCACCAGCTTACCGTGCAACTGGGGTTGCGATATGAAGGAACTTTGTCAAAAGGGCATCAGCTGGGAAATGCCATTAAACCAGACTCTTCGTTCCATCGCCGCTATCACAATGTTTTTCCTACCCTGTTCCTGTTGTATAAACTGGACACGCTTGGCAGGCATCAGCTAAAATTCAACTATGGACGCAGAATAGGCAGGCCGTATTACCAGGATCTGAACCCATTTATATCGCCACTGGATAAGCTCACTTTTTATGTAGGCAATCCCTATCTGAAACCATCCTTTTCCTCAAAATACGAACTGGGCTATATTTTCAACAACCAGGTTACTGCTACTGTTAATTATACAGATACAAAAGACCTGGTGAATGAAACCATTACCATCAATGATCAGAAATATTATAGCCGTCCGGGTAATATAGGTAAAGCCACCTCTTTGAGCATTGGAGTAGATGCCAGTATTCGCCCCCAACCCTGGCTAAATTTGCAGTTAAGTGCGCAAATGAACTTTGCTTATTTCAAAAGTGATTTTTATACAGGTTCACTGGAAGTTAAAAACCAGTATGTATATACCCAGGTGCTTGTGCAGTGGAAGTTGAAAAAGAGCTGGGCAATGCAACTGGATGGCAACTATACCAGCCGGTCGAAAAATGCACAGTTTGTTCTTGCTAATAGGGGCAAGGTGAACTATGCGGTATCGAAAGTGGTATCGCCGGCAGTAACAGTCAAAGCCAATGTTACGGACATCTTCTCTACCGGTGTAAACAAAGGTCAGATCACTAACCTGGCTGCCACCTATGCCACCTTCCAAACCCTGTCAGATACCCGTTCATTTTTACTCACCGTAAGCATCCGGGTAGGGAAAAGGGTAGAAGGGCAGCGGAAACAAATAGAGTCCGGCGCTGAAACGGAGCAGAACAGGGTAAAGGATTAATTACACTACAGGAATGTTAGCATAGTTGCTCACCTCTATTAAGTTGTTATCGGGGTCGCGAAAATAAACCGACCTGATTTTACCTGTAGCTCCTGTTCTGTCTACAATACCTCCTTCCAGTATGGTTATCTTTTTACTTTCCAGTTCTTGCAATACTTCTTCTACCGGAGTGTCGGCTATAAAACATAGATCACCCGATCCGCAGGTAGGAAAAGCCGCTTTCGGGTCAATTTCTTTTCCTTTCTGGTGCAGGTTTATTTTCTGGTTTCCAAATAATAAGGCTTTTCGGTTATTACCAAAGGTGATCACTTCCATTCCTAATAGCTCCTGGTAAAACGCACAGGCGCTTTCCACATCGGCAACGGTTAACACAAGATGGTCTAATCTGTTTATTTTCATATTCCTGGTATCGGCTTTATTATGGTCGGGAAAAATGCTATACAAAGGTCACAGAAGAAACCAGGTTATCCAAACGTTTTTTGTACCGCGATATTTCGCGGTACTTATAAGTAAACCCTCAAATCTCGCGGTTTTTTTGCTGTAGAAATATTGTAATGTGTTTATTTACAGTTGTTTATTAAACAGGTACGCCAATTGGCTCTTTGCTGCCATAATTATCAGTTATGGCAAAAAGCCAATCAAAAAACATTGTGTTTATTACCGGTGCCTTTGTGCATCATAGTTGCTGGGATGACTGGAAAGCTTTCTTTGAAAGCAGGGGATACAGCACTATTGCACCGCCCTGGCCGCATAAGAATGTAGCACCTGAAACACTACGCAACAGCTTGCCTAATACAGCCATCGCCGGCAACAGGTTGGAAGCATTAACTGCTTACTACGATAATATAGTAAGGAAGCTACCCGAAAAACCCATATTAATTGGTCATTCCATTGGTGGATTGATTGTACAGCTTTTGTTGCAAAGGGGCTTAGGTGCAGCAGGCGTGGCCATTCATTCGGTGCCGCCACAGGGTATTGTAACCTTTCAGTTTTCTTTTTTAAAAGCAGGCTGGGGGCCACTTGGCTTTTTTACTTCGGTGAAAAAATCATTCCTTATGTCTTTTCGTCAATGGCAATATGCTTTTACCAATGGAATGGATGACAATGCCCAGAAAGAAGCTTATTATAAATATGCCATTCCTGAATCAAAATTGATTGTAAGGGATACCATTACCAAAGCAGCGAGGGTAAATTTTGAAAACCCGCATGCACCACTGCTATTGACATCGGGCAGTGATGACCATACTATTCCTGCTTCGCTGAACTATACCAATTATCTCCGGTATAAAAACAATGATTCCATTATTGAGTATAAAGAGTTTAAAGGCAGAAACCACTTCGTTTTGGGGCAGTCTACCTGGAAAGAAGATGCGGAGTTCATTCTGCAATGGATAAGCCGTCAATAGCTTTTCACGGCATACCTGTTTACTATTACAAACACTATTCAAACAATAATATATGTTTATGTACACACTTCTGACAAGAAAGAGTTTTTACGCGTCCATGCTATCGGTTATGATGCTGTTGATGACCGGTTGCCAAAGTAACCCCGATAAAGAATTAGCGTCCGACGCGAGTGATAGCACTTCTGCTACAGTGAAGCCAGCGGCACCGCCAGCAAATTTTAAACATGCATCGGCCACTATAAACGGCATTGCCATTCATTATGTAGTGGGTGGCACAGGTGAGCCGCTGGTGTTATTGCATGGCTTTGGGCAAAACTGGTATATGTGGAATCGCCTGTTACCTGAGTTGTCTAAACATTTTACCGTAATAGCGCCTGATTTGCCGGGCCTGGGTGAATCGGGAAAACCAGACAGTGGCTATGATAAAAAATCCTTAGCGGTTTATATACATGGGCTGGTTAAGCAGTTGGGCTATACTAACATTAACCTGGCCGGCCATGATATAGGCCTGATGGTAGCCTACGCTTATGCTGCACAATTTTCGGGTGAGGTAAAGAAACTGGCCCTGATGGATGCGTTGCTGCCGGGTGTTGAACCTGTATGGAGCCAGGTGAAAGGTGCTGCGTGGTGGTTTGGTTTCTTTTCTTTTCCTGCATCGGGCGAACTGGTGGCAGGTAGAGAGCGCTTATTCCTTACCAATTTCTGGCCGGTAGTAGGTCATGTAAAAAATGCATTTACCACAGAAGAAACAAATGAATTTGTAAGGGCATACTCCACCAAAGGATCAACAGCAGGCGCTTTTCATTGGTTTGGTGCTTTTGAGCAGGATGCAAAAGACAATCAGGTGTTTATGCAAACGAAATTAAAAATGCCTTTACTGGCTATGGGTGGTGAATATTTTGGAGCAGCCTTCCTGGCCGATCATTGCAAACTGGTGGCAGAGAATGTGAAAGGTTCTAATATCAAGGGCGCCGGCCATTGGGTGGTTCAGGAAAATACGGAACAGGTGCAGAAGGATTTACTTGATTTTTTCTTGAGCAAATAGTATTGCCCTTACCTAAACAAACTAAGAATAATGAAAAAGCTGATCATGATATTAGCCATCAGCAGTGGAACGATGGCACTTACTAATTTTCGCATAATGGCACAGTCGTTGACTATGCGTGTGCCTGCACAACCGCCATTGCCACCGCATGTGCCTATCTGGGATGGTAATACGGTAGATTTAAAACTGCATAAGGTGTCCGATGGTGTATATGCCATTCAGCCTTCCACTGTAGAGGTGGAAACTACCAAAGGCATTCCACAGGCAACATCGGGCGGGTTTATTGTAGGCGATAAAGGTGTAATGATCATAGAATGCTTTTTAAACAAAAAACTATTCCAACAGCAAATAAAGCTGATCAGGTCGGTAACGGATAAACCTATTGTGTACGCCGTAAATACAAGCGATCATGGTGATCATTGCTTTACCAATTACCTCTTACCGGCTTCTACCATCATTATTCAAAATGAGTTTGCGAAAGAGAATCTCTCTAAAAACTTTGAGAACATTAAACAGTTTATGATTAACCTGTTTGGTAAAGGGCGTGGTATTGAAGAAGTGAAATACCGGGCAGCCGACGTTACCATTGCAAAAAATAACACGCTGTCTGTTGATATGGGAGGTGGCAAAGTGGTAGAGTTAATTAACACGGGTACCGCACAGTCGCCTGCCGATCTTTTTGTATGGATGCCTTCTTCCAAAGTGTTTTGGGCAGGTAATCCTTTTATAGCAGAAAGCCCCACCATTCCCTGGTTGTTTGACGGCTTCTTTTTAGAGCCTGCCGATAACCTGCAAAAGATATACAATATGCTGCCGGATGATGCTGTTGTAATTCCGGGCCATGGAAGAATTACCAATAAAGCGGGCATAAAATATACTATTGACTATGTACAGACTTTGAAGCAATCTGTAGAAGAAGCGGTTACAAAAGGGCTTTCGCTGGAGCAGGCACAGCAGACCATTACTATGAAGGAGTACAATAAAGGCTATGAACTTTTCGACTGGTTGCATTTTTACTTCAACCTTCCGAATGCTTACAAGGATATCAGCAGTAAGCGTAAATAGAACGCTGTAAGCCCTGGTAGGGTGTTACAGTGATTACCAAAACGAATAGTATGCAAAAGCGGATGATGACAACTGCCAGGCTGGTTACGCTATCCTTATTGGCTTTATTGTTTTATGATAGCCATGCGCAAAGTATGGCTCCTTTTAAACAGTTGAGATATGACGAGGATTATGCTTACCTGAAAAAGGATAGCAGCAGCAACTGGTATACAGCTACCAAGTTTACGGCGCTTTCAAAAGATAAAAATTCCTGGTTGAGCGCAGGGGGCGATATCAGGTATCAGCGCTTGTGGTTTAACAATGAAAACTGGGGTGAGACTCCGGCTGATAAGGATGGTTTTCTCCTTACCCGTATTCTTGTTCATGCCGACTGGCATGCCGGCAATCGTTTCAGAACCTTTGTACAAATGCAAAGCAGCCAGGCGAATGGAAGGGTGGGAACGCCTTCTCCTGTAGAGGAAAACCTGCTGGATTTGCACCAGGCTTTTGCCGATGTGGTATTCCCGTTTCAGCAAACTTCATCGTTGACCCTGAGGATGGGACGGCAGGAGTTATTATACGGTTCGCAAAGATTGGTGGCAGTGCGTGATGGGCCTAACAACCGGCAGGCGTTTGATGCTGCCCGGTTAATATATACCAATAGTAATATCAAAGCAGATGTTTTCTATTCTCACCCTGTACAGTCCAGGCCGCGACTATTCGATGATGGTTTTAATGATAACTCCAGGTTCTGGGGTGGGTACCTGGTTAAAAACCAGGTGCCCATTCTCAGTAATGTAGATGTATATTACTTTGGGTTATGGAAGAAAAATGCAAGATTTGACGATGGCGCGGGGCGGGAGATCCGGCATTCTATAGGTGGCCGCATCTGGTTGAATAAAAAGTACTGGAGATATGATGTGGAAGGGCTTTACCAGTTTGGCGATTTTGCCGGTAAAGCAATTGATGCCTGGACGTTCTCTGTAAACACAGGTTATAAATTTGCTGATACAAAGCTGAAACCGGAAATAGGGATAAAAACGGAACTGATAAGCGGTGATGCCACTAACGGTGATAATAAATTGCAGACTTTTAACCCGTTATTTCCCCGCGGAGGCTATTTTGGTTTGGTGTCGTTGATTGGTCCTTCCAACTTATTTGATGTGCATCCATCCATTACCCTGGATTTGTCTAAACGGTTATTCTTTAATATAGACTGTGATATATTTTCGCGTTATAGCCGGAATGATGGTATCTATGGGCCTAACGTGGCCATGATTTATCCGGGTACCAAAAGCACTAAAAAATCTATCGGGCGGCAATATTCCACACACCTGGAATATGTTCCCAACAATTTCCTGTACTTCCGGTGCGAGTTTACCTGGTTTAAAGCAGGGACTTTTTTGAAGGAAGTAGGGCCGGGTAAGGATATCTTGTTTGCCGCTACCACAGTACAGTTGAAATTTTAATATGTTTGTGGAAAGTGATAAAATATTTTTATCTTTCCATATTGCATTTTAAAAAATACAGTATATGAAGCCGGGGCGTATAAAAGCCAGTGTAAAGTGTGTCATATACTTTTTCATTTCCCTGTTATTTACTAAATCCTTTACTGCAACAGCGCAGTCTGTACCTGATTATCACAACGCAGATTCCATATTATATCAATTGCAAAAAAGCCGGCCCGATTCAAACCGGGTAAGTTTGCTGAATGAGTTAGCGGCAGACTATCTTTCAAAAAATGAACTAAGTGCGGCAGAGTTTGAAGCAGTTTTTAAGCATTTGGAGCATGCAGTGGCATTATCCGATTCGCTTCACTTACCCTTTGTAAACAGGAAAGCCCAAAGTCTTCATTTAATGGGAAGTGCACTGGTGCTTGGTAACAAGGTGGCCCAGGGGAAGGCGGTTTTTATGGAACTGGTTAAAAATGCGCATGATGCTGGTGATAAAAGAAGGGAAGCAGAAAGTTGGGTGGCGTATGAGAAGGCCCTGTGGGATGCCAATAAATTAGATACTTTCAGAATTGATGCAGAAGCGGCCGATTTGAATGCGATGGCCATTTATCATGAGATAAAAGAACTGAAAATTGAGCTAAATATTGGTTTGCGACTGGCTGCAGTATACTTTTCTAACCTGGAATTTAGTAAAGCAGAGAAATTATTGCTTTCTCTTATAAAACAAAGCGAAGCTATAGGTTCCCGTAAACTGCCTTACGCTTATTATCTTTTGTCGGTTGTAAACAGATATATTGGTAATTATAACAAGGCGCTTGGATATGCTTTACATGCAGTAAAGGAAATGGACGATTCCAACGATTATGCTACTGCTGAAACATGCTATGGCGAGCTTGGAGAAGTGTACCAGGCATTGAATAAACCGGCAGAAAGCGTTATCTGGTACAGAAAGTGCATTGAGCAAAGGGAAGCTATGACAGGTTATCCTAACTTCTTTTTATACCGTACCTACAGTTTACTGATAGTTCAACTTATAAAAGCCGGAGCTCAAAAGGAAGCATTGGCAACCATCAAAGACCTGCAAAGGCGCAGACCACCTGTTACGTCAGGAGAACGCGCTGTTTTTTTTCAAAGCATGGCCTATTGCTACGATGCTGTTAATGTGTATGACAGTACCGAGAAATATTTTGTAAAAATGGTGGAGAGCTATCATAAAGCAAATGAAGGCGCATTAGTGAATGAAGAAATTTATTTGCTGGCCTATTATGATATTGCTGAGTTTTATATAAAGAGCCTGCAGTTTACAAAAGCCCGTCCTTTTTTGGATATCATTATTTCAAAACCCAACTCTGTTAAAGTATCCAAAATGGCGGATGCGCAATTGTTGTTATTTAAGGTTGATTCTGCAGCAGGTAACTACCTGGCAGCGATAAGACATATGCAGCAATATAAAACCCTGGCAGACTCTGTTTTTAGCGAGAAAAAAAGCCTGCAGATAGAGCAATTGCAGGTGGAATACAATACGGAAAAGAAAGACCAGGCTATAAGGCTGCTGACTAAAAAGGAGCAGTTACAGCAAGCCAACTTAAGGCAGGCCAATATTATACGGAATTGGACAGTAGCAAGCGCTGTGTTATTGACACTACTATTGATAGCCGGGTACAACCGCTACCAGTTTAAACAAAAAACCAACAAAAGACTCGAAACGCAGCAAATTGTGATTAACCAAAAGAATGTTTCTTTACAACGTCTTGTTCACGAAAAAGAATGGCTGATCAAAGAAATTCATCACCGGGTTAAAAACAACTTTCATATTGTGATGGGGTTGTTAGGTACACAATCGGGCTATCTTAAAAACGAGGAAGCGATAGCAGCCATCAATGAAAGCCAGCAGCGCATACATGCCATGTCCCTGATTCACCAGAAATTGTATCAGTCAGATAATCTTTCCTCTATTGATATGCCAGGATATATTTATGAGCTGGTAGATTATTTAAAGGATTCATTCGATAATAGCATGGCTATACGGTTTCATTTACAGGTAGATCGCATAAACATAGCGCTTTCGCATGTGATACCTATAGGGCTTATTTTAAATGAGGCCATTACTAATGTTTTTAAATATGCTTTTCCTGGAAAAAAAGAAGGGAATATATATATATCGTTTACGCATAACAGCGAAAATGATCAGGTGGTGCTTACGGTAAGGGACGACGGAACAGGATTGCCTGCTGAATTTAATAGTAATGTACAATCCTCCATGGGCCTGAACCTGATGAAAGGATTAAGCGGAGACATTGACGGTAGCTTTACCATGCAAAGTAATAATGGAACCATTGTTACGGTTAGTTTTATATATAATCCCAATCAACCGGAAGACTTTTTACCATCTGATGCCAGCCAAAATTTTACTGTATGAAACCTAAAATACTCATTGTAGAAGACCAGTATATAGAAGCAGATTATTTACGAATGATGCTTACCAAGGCGGGCTACCCGGTGTGTGGCATTGCCCGCTCAGTGGCGGAGGCGCAGGATATTATAAAACGCGAAAACCCACAGCTGGTGTTACTGGATATTTTTTTAAAAGGAAAGTTTACGGGCATTGACCTGGCAAAACAGTTGAAAGAAGATCGTGTTGCTTTTATTTATCTTTCTGCCAACTCCAATGAAGATATTTTAACTGCGGCCAAGGCTACAGAACCTTATGGCTTTCTGGTAAAACCGTTTAGAGAAAAAGATCTGTTGATTTCATTGGAAATTGCTTTTTACCTGTATGAGCAAAGCATGAGTGCAAAGTGGCAGATGGAAGCACAGGTAAAGAAAGAGTTATTACAGATTGAACAAACAAAAGATGGCTGGACTAAAAAATTACTGCATACTGCCCGTGCCTTGCAGCCCTATCTTTCTTTCGATTGTCTGGCTGTAAAGTTTAAGGCGTTGGAGGGGGCGCATTTTTCCGGTTTTGCTTTATTACGTATCGGGTTCGATGAATACCAGGTGATAGGGTTTAAAGAATTGTGCACCATTTCGGGAAAAGACCCTGAAATAATACGGCAGGCATTAGTGCACACGCCTAATGACAACGCTGCCGGATGGTATAACGGGGAGGATTTTAAAAGCCTGTTTGCCACACACCCGATGAAAGCCTTGTTTGCCGATACTTTTGATTTAGGGTCTAACCTGGTACTCCCATTTTTATCTTCCGATAATTATGTTTTTTCTTTAAGCTTTTTCCGGCGTATTACTGATGGATATAGTACAGATAAAATGGAAGGGATGTTTCGCCTGCAACAACCTTTGGCAGCAGTTATGAACAGTATTGCCGCAGAAGAAAAGAAACAGGCGTTACTGATGGATGATAAACCGGCTGGTGCTGCCAGGGAAGTAGTGAACAGCAGCGAAGGCCATTTTAATGGTATTATTGGTAGCAGCCCTGCATTGCTGAATGTAATGGATATGATAAACCAGGTGGCGCCTGTAGACACTTCTGTTTTAATACTGGGCGAAAGTGGAACAGGGAAAGAGAAAATAGCAGATAGCATACATCATCTCTCCCGGAGGAAAGGGCAGCCGTTTGTAAAAGTGAATTGTGGTGCACTGCCGGCTACTTTAATAGAATCTGAATTGTTCGGCCACGAAAAAGGCGCTTTTACAGGAGCCATTGATAAAAGGATTGGCAAGTTTGAGCGCGCTGATAAAGGAACCATTTTCCTGGATGAGATAGGTGAATTACCCATTGAACTGCAGGTAAAGCTGTTGCGTGTATTGCAGGAGCAAGAGGTGGAACGTTTAGGATCACGGGCACCCATTAAGATAAACGTACGTATTATAGCAGCCACTAACCGTAACCTGGAAAGAGAAGTTGCGGAGGGCAGGTTTCGCCTGGATTTGTATTACCGCCTGAATGTGTTTCCCATTCTGCTACCTCCGTTGCGGGAGCGCCGGGAAGACCTGCCTGCATTAATAGAACATTTTATTCATTATTATAACAGGAAGGCCGGAAAGAAAATAACCGGGATGGCAGATAAAGCATTCAAAAAAATGATGGCCTATGAATGGCCGGGTAACATACGTGAATTAGAGCATTTTATTGAGCGGCACATTCTGCTGGCTAAAACCGGTATCATAGAAGATGTCAGCTTTTCAAAGCTGTTATCCCAGGAGCAGCCAGGCACTGCAACGGCAGGCAGAATGAAAACAAGCGATGAAAATGAAAGAGATCACATACTGGCAGTACTAAAAAAATGCAATGGTAAAATTTGGGGACCTGCCGGTGCCGCAGAAATATTAAACCTGAACCCATCTACATTACGATCCAAGATGATAAAGCTGGGTATTAAAAAAGAGTACAGTGAATAACAGAGCGGGCGTTTATACTGATATACAGGAATATCTGTAAAAAAAATTGCTATTGAATACTTGTCGATATTTTCCATTACTTTCGTGCCGCATTGGTTCTTAACATAGATTTCACATATGTTAGGATTAATAGGGAATTAGGTGAAAATCCTGAGCAGTCCCGCTACTGTAAGTTCTATACCAAACACTTGAACCATCTTTTGCCACTGTTTTTAGTGAATAAAACGGGAAGGCCGCGTCAAGTGAGAACAAGCCAGGAGACCTGCCACTGCGTATAAATTTTTAAGCTTTCGTGGATTGGGGCTTTGATTACTACTTAAACCGAACTATTTCAGGCTTTTTGCTTGTTGTCGTGCACCATTCTGCGTAAGCTATACGAGAAATCAATTGATGGATGTGTAGTGTAAGCGCTTCTAATACTTTACTGATCACCTTTCTGGCATGTATAAGCACCGGTTTGTATGGGCAACAAACCTATCGTGATACAACGCGTGCCGATACAGGCGTTGCTAAAAACCTGCCGCATGTTACCATTGCTACCACCGGGTATAAAGAAGTGATTCCTTCACAAAAGCTAGCAGGCAAAAATTTAGAAAGCTTAAACAGTTTTTCCGTAGCAGATGCCATACGGTATTTTGCCGGTGTGCAGGTGAAGGATTATGGCGGTATTGGCGGGTTAAAAACCGTGGATATGCGCAGCATGGGTACCAACCATATGGGCGTGTTTTACGATGGTATTCAGCTGGGCAACGCACAGAACGGACAAATTGATCTGGGCAAGTTTTCCATGGATAACATCGAATCCATTTCCTTGTATAATGGTCAGAAAAGCGAAATTTTTCAACCCGCCAAAGATTATGGTTCGTCCGGCTCTATCTATCTGCGCAGCCGCAAACCCGTTTTTGATTCCTTGCGGAAAACGCATGTGAAAGGGGTATTTAAAACCGGCTCCTTCGATCTCATCAATCCCTCCATTTTATTCGAGCAAAAGCTCACCCAAAAAATAAACCTTTCGTTTAGTGGTGAATCTATCTATTCTTCGGGCCGTTATCCATACCGCTACAAAAAGGTGATACATGAAACCCGCCAGGTGGCCTGGGATACCACAGCTATACGGCAAAACGGAGATATTCATGCGCAGCGGCTGGAGAGTGGATTGTATGGAACGATGAACCGCGGCTATTGGAATGCCAAAGCCTACTTTTATAATTCGGAAAAGGGTATACCCGGCGCTATTGTAAATAATATCTGGAAGCGCTCGCAAAGGCAATGGGACCGAAACTTTTTTGTACAGGGCTCTTTTCAAAAGAACATTAGCAAGGGATATGATGTACAGGTGAACGCCAAGTATGCCAATGATTATATGCGTTACCTGAATCCTGATACCACGCTGTTGCTGATTGATAACAGGTTTAAGCAGCAGGAGTGGTATGCTTCTATGGCCCATAAATACAGCGTGTCGAAAAAGGTAGATATGAACCTGGCTACCGACTTCCAGTATAATACACTCTGGTCAAGTATGGAAGGTTTTGTGTTTCCCAAAAGATGGACTTCCCTGGTAGCATTAGCCGGTGCTGCAGACCTGGGCAGGTTTAAAATGCAGGGGAGTGTGCTGGGCACGTTTGTAAATGAAAGCACCACTGTAAGTGGTACTTCTGTAGGTGATTCTGCTGCCGCGGCGCCTGCTAAAAAAGAATTGTCGCCTGCTTTGTTTGTATCGTATAAACTCTTTCCTAAAACAGACTTCAACATCAGGGCCTTTTATAAGCATATTTTCAGGATGCCCACTTTCAACGATCTGTATTATACAGATATTGGTAATAGCAGTTTGAAACCGGAATACACGCACCAGTATAACCTGGGCTTTGTATATCATAAAAGCCTGCCGGGTTCGGCATTAAGCGACTGGCAAATACAGGCGGATTGTTACTTTAACCAGGTTACCAATAAAATAATAGCTGTACCCAAGGGGGGGAGCCAGTATCGCTGGACGATGATAAATGTGGGCTATGCAGAGATTAGGGGAATAGATATCGTATCCGACCAGGTATTCACTTTGCCGGATGGTATTTTATTCAACCTGAGGGCCAGTTATACTTACCAGAAAGCGCAGGATTTTACGGAGCGTAAAAGTGGACAATTGCAAAGCATTACCTATGGCAACCAGCTTCCTTATATACCCTGGCATAGTGGTTCAGCAATATCAAGTATACAGTACCGGTTCTGGCGCCTGAACTATAGTTTTATTTATATAGGCGCCCGTTATACCGGAACCAATATCCCTTTTAATTATGTACAACCCTGGTACACACATGATTTGAGTGTATCGAAAGAATTTAAATGGAAGAAAAACCGCTTGAAGGTGGCCGGGGAGATGAATAATATTTTCAACCAGAATTTTGATGTGGTAGATAACTACCCGATGCCGCTAAGAAATTATAAACTCATTTTATCTGTTGAACTATGAGAACCTATGTATTATACTTCCTGGTGTTGCTGCTGGTTTTTGCAACACCATCGTGCCGAAAAGATGCAGAGGTGTTCCAGGCCGAACTGGATTCCCTGGCAGCTCCTGCACAAAACGGTTACCTGGGCTTTTACCTGCTGAATGAGGGTAATATGGGTAGTAATAAAAGCACGTTGGATTATTTTGATTTTACTACCGGTATTTATCAAAGGAATATTTATGCAGGCATTAACCCTACGGTTCCTAAAGAGCTGGGAGATGTGGGTAATGATTTAGCTATCTATGGCAGCAAGTTGTATGCGGTTATCAATGCTTCCAATAAAGTGGAAGTGATGGATGCAAAAACGGCGAAACGGATAGGGCAGATTGAAATTCCTAACTGCCGCTATATAAAATTTGATAAAGGCTTTGCATATATTACTTCTTATGCAGGCCCCATTGAAATAAACCCCAACTATGCACAAAAAGGGTATGTAGCTAAAGTAGATACGGCCACCCTTGCCATAGTAGCCAGGTGTATTGTAGGATACCAGCCGGATGAACTGGAAATAACCGGCGGTAAAATATATGTAGCCAACTCGGGTGGTTATATGGGCGCCGGCAATAGCGAGAAATACGAGCGAACTGTTTCGGTAATAGACCTGGAAACTTTTACAGAAGAGAAGCGTATTGATGTGGCTTATAACCTGCACCACATAAAGGTGGATAAGCGGGGCGACCTTTGGGTTACCTCCCGTGGCGATTACAAACAGCTGCCTTCCCGGTTATACTTTATAGATAAGACTACACAGCAGGTCACCGATACATTGCCCATTGCAGTGAGTGAGTTTTATCTCGACGGCGACTCCTTATACATATATAGTACGGAGTGGAGTTATATTACCAATTCCAATGTCATCACCTATGGTATTGCCAATACCCGCACGCACGAAATAGTTACCCATTCTTTCATTACCGACGGAACTGATAAAGACATAGAAATACCTTATGGTATTATGGTGCATCCGGTTACCAAAGACATTTATGTTACAGATGCCGGCAACTATGTGTCGCCTGGTTTACTGTACTGTTTTTCAAAAGAGGGGAAAAAGAAATGGAGTGTACGTACCGGTGATATTCCTGCGCATTTTGCCTTACTGCCTAAATAAATATCATATAAACCATAACCAAAGAAAAAGCAGACTAAGCTGAACATGAAACATATGAAAAAGAGCATTTTTCTAAAGCTGTTGACCGTTGTTGTTATCATTGCTTTCTCCTGTAGAAAAGAGCAATTCCTGGCTCCGGATATTACCGGGGTAACTTCTGATACCATTATCCTGAACCTTGGAGATAAGATGGTGCTGGCGCCTAATATCACTAACCTGAAAGGGAATAGCTATACCTGGCTGGTGAATGGAAAAGCTGCCGCCACTGGTATTAATTACACTTTCGAGGCTACCCAATCAGGCAATTTTGAAGTGATCTTTAAAGTAGATAATAAGGGTGGTAGTGATCAGCAATCGTATCACATCCTTGTCGAAGCGCCTATTGCTATTCAACTGGATAGCACGCTTACCGTTGCCCTGAGCACCGTAAAAGAAATTGTTCCTGTTATTACCGGCCCCCAAAGAGACGATTACACCTATGAATGGGCTATTGGCGATTCTGTTATTGGCAAAAGCCTGAACCTGAGCTTTATCTCGCCTGTATCGGGTAGCTATAAGCTTTCGCTGAGTGTAACGGCTGGCAAGCAAACTACCACAGCCACCAGCAATGTAACGGTAACCACCGCACAGTATGAAAGCAATGCCTATACGGTGTTAGAATATGCTCCTGCACCTGGTAAAAACCATAACTGGTCTATTATCGGAGATAAAGAATCCTGGAAATACGGAGCTGAATATCCGCTGGCTTATAACGACTTTATAGCCAAGGCAACAGCACTGAGAAAAGCGGTTCCTTATAATGGTTTGTTTATCGGCGCCTGGGGAGGCTATGCTACGTTTCAATTTGATCACACAGTGGCCAATGTGGCGGGCAAAACCGATCTGGAACTGACCGCTTATTTCTCCAGCCGCGATTTGCCTGGCGTGTATGTAGCCTACGATCGTAATAAAAATGGTAAGCCAGATGAGGGTGAATGGTATGAGATTAAGAATGCTGATTACGGACTGGAAGATACATTGAGCTATGAAATTACCTATACCTATGATAGCACCTTAACAGATGCCAAAAGGGTATATGCCTACTATAGCTGGATAGATAACAAAATAACACCTGCAAAGGGACAGATACTGACAAATAAAACTTTCAGCAGCGCTACTACTACCGCCGCAACACTCTCTACCAGGGGCTTCTTCCCGGGTGGCTACATGGATATCAGCACCAAACAAATGGTGTTACTGGATGGCTGGAAAAATAAATTCTCTCTGAAAGGAAAGCGTGTTACCAAAGACCTTACAGGTGCTGCTCCGTTTTCGCAGAAGCTGAATATTGATATTGATATGGCTGTAAATGAGAAAGGGGAAAGTGTGCAGTTACCGGGTATTGACTTTGTGAAAGTGAGAAAAGTAGTGTACCCTATACAGCAGGACTATATTAATAATGGCGGTGCGATGACCGATTTTAATATGGAAGAAGAGCGCATGTTACAGGTAGGTTCTATTATAGACAGAAACCTGAAAAACTAAACGAAAAGCCGGGTCACTCATATATATAACTCATCAAAATTAGCACTAATGAAAAAAACACTTTTTAGCAAAACACTACTGGTAGCCAGCATATCCCTTGCGGTGGCTACCTCCTGTACCAAGCAGAACGATCTGCAGGTTCCGGCCGCACAGGCCGAAACCGCAAAAGATGGGAAAAGCGGCGCTAAAGCATTGACTACTACTTATACCATTACGTTTGAAGGTATAGGACGCAGTTACATGGCTGATACTACTTCTTATGGAGACAATACCTATGCAGCTTATGGTGGTACACAAATAGCACCTTATACACATTCACCCAGCAATCTGCGGTTTGCTATCAAAGGCGCCGGCGGAGCTTCTCCGGTGAATTTCTGGGATGGAGGTTTTGTAGTTTCAGACTGGAACTATAAAACGAATAAAGCGGGTACATCAGGCGATTGGTGGTATTCGTACCTGAATCAGTGCAGCGTTTATTCCGGCACAGATGGTGCTAAAAATGGTGGTTACGGTGGCAGCAGCAATTTTGCAGTAATGTTTGGCTATGTAGATTCGTATAATTCCAGTTATGCAACCCGCCCCACCTTAAACTTTACCTCTGGCAGCGGAGTGGTAGAGGGCATGTATGTATGCCTTCCTTCCTACACTTATGGCATTATTCAAAATGGTAACACATTCGGTTCCACTGGTGTTGCTACGCCACTGAAAGATATTGCCAGCGGATATGGATATCTGACATTGCGTGCTTATGGTTTTAATGGCAGCACGGCTACCAACGGCGGCGCTCCTGTTGAAATTGACCTGGCTAGATATGCTAATCACATCGCTACTGCAGGCCCACTGACTGCATGGACTTATTTCGACCTGTCAGATCTAGGTACTGTTACACGTGTGGAATTTAATATTGTAGGTAACGATTCAGGTACTTATGGTTTGAACACTCCTGCTTATGTGTGTATGGACAATGTAGATGTAACCTTGTAATCGTATAACAAAATGCAGTGCCCGGCTTTTTTATAAACACTCTAATCATTAGTGCCACTTTTTAACTTATTAAAATGAATAATAAATATAGATTCCTGGGTTATCTAACCTTCGTTTTATTTTTAATAGCCAGCTGTGGTAAAAAAGACGCAGAACAACCAGAAACAGCGCCGGATATATCGGGGCTGGAATCGGAATATTATGTAGTGGTGAAAGACTCTGTAAAATTAACCCCCACTGTTGCCAGCAGAGTGGATTCTATTGTATGGGTAGTGAATGGCAACCGGGTGGGCAATGCACTGGAATATACCTTTCAGGCGTCTGCTGATCCTGCTACTTATAACCTGGTTGTGATAGCTTATAATGGTGGTAATGTTTTTCAGAAAGTGATACAAATAACCACTGGCAGATATCTGAACTTTAATACCACTATCAATAGCATCATCACCTTGAAGGCATCACAGAAATTTGCCGGTAAGAATGATGTAAAGTGGGAAATAGTGTCTGCGCTTTCTGAGTTATACAGGCTTGCAGGTACGGGCACAGATTCTGCATTGTTCAGTACCGTAGAGGTGGGCGCTTATAAAGTGAAAGTTTCTTCCGGTAGCCTGGTAGATACTTTACTGGTTACGGTGAGAAAGGGAGATAAAACACTATCACCCTATATTGCTAAAGTATTCGATTACCTGCCTGCTCCTGGTCAGTTTGTAAATGAAATTCCCAAATATGTTGCAGGCGATACCTACGAAAGCATGATAGCCAAAGCCGGTCAGGAACTGGTGGGCGAAGATGCCAATATTGTTACATTAGGCGGCTGGGGTGGTTATGTTGTATTAGGGTTTGATCATACCATTGTAAACGTAGCAGGCAGGCGCGATTTTCGTATTGATGGCAATGCTTTCCTGGCAACTGCCAATCCACGCCCTAATGCGCCCATTGGTGGCAGCTGCGAGCCGGGCATTGTGATGGTGGCGTATGACAAAAACAAAAACGGCAAACCTGATGAAGACGAGTGGTATGAAATAAAGGGTAGTGGCAGCTTTGGCGCTGAAAGTGAGCCGTGGTATAGTGCGGCGGTAGCCAATAAAAATGATGTGCGCACTTTTCGTAGTTATGAAATGACTTATAGCCGCCCAACAACAGAAGTGGCAGATGCCACGCCGGTTGATACATATACCAGCATTGGCCAGTATATTGCCTGGACAGATAACCAGGGACAGCAGGGCTACAAAGTAAAGAACACGTTTCACGCGCAAAGCTATTATCCGGCCTGGGTAAAGGACAATGCCATCACTTACAAAGGCGTTCGTCTGGCCTGCAATGGTATCAATGAGAGCATAGGAGCCGGTTATTATGTATTGTATGCTTATAACTACGGGTATGTAGATAATTATCCTAACACGCATGATAATTCCGGTATTGATATTGACTGGGCTATTGATAAAAACGGCAATAAAGTAATCTTGCCAGGCATTGACTTTGTAAAAGTGTATAATGGCTTAGACCAGGAGAACGGCTGGCTGGGAGAAGCTTCTACAGAAGTTGGCCGCGGTTCAGACCTGCACTTGCTAGGAACAAAAATAGATACCATTAATCAGTAGATATCTGGTGCCCGGCATATTGCCCGGTAGCTGGTATAAGAATGCCCTGTATAGGATTGGCTTTTGCGCTATCCTGTACAGGGCATTATGGTTTTATATGTGGCCTGGGTTAATTATTATCCTGTGTGGCAGGAGAAGTGAACAGGCTGTCGTTAATGCGAACATTGGTAAAGTTTAAATCCTTTACATGATCGGCTTTCATGGGCGTTTTAACGCCTTTTATGGTGCTATTGAACAGCTGCAGGTATTGAACAGGTGATTCTTTATAAGCATGAATGTTAATGCCATACTGTCCACCATTGGCTACATTCAGGTTGTCGATCAATATGTTTCTGATAGTGGGCACGTAGTTGCCGGGTTGTTCGTAAAACATGTCGAAGCTTAGTGCTGCATCTTTGTAAGAACCCACCTCTATATCTTTGAAGAATATATTTTCAATGATTCCCCCACGGGAAGAACTGGTTTTAAAACGGAGCGCAATATTTAAATTATGGCTGCTCATTTTACAGTTCATCGCATAGATGTTTTTAGCACCACCTGCAATTTCACTACCTATGGTAATGCCACCGTGCCCGTCTTTCATCTGGCACCCTTCTATGATATGGTTGAGGGCTGGTCTGCCGAATTTTCTGCCATCTTCATCGCGGCCCGATTTAATGGCAATACAGTCGTCGCCGGTATCAAAAAAGCAATCTTTAATCAGTACATTCCAGCAGGCATCCGGGTCGCAACCATCGGTGTTAGGTCCATCGGCCTGCACATGCACTTTTTCAATGGTTACATTGTCGCACATCACCGGGCTGATAAACCACATAGGAGAGTTGAGCATGGTAACTCCCTGTAGCATTACGTTGCGGCAGTTATAGGGAGCAAACATATAGGGACGCAGGTAATAGCCATCGCCAAATATGCGCTTGCGTGGATCGGTGCCTGCGTGCATTAGCAAATGCAGGCTATCCCTGGCTTTCAGCTGGTTGGGCATGCCTTCTTTCCAGCCATATTGTTTTTTGCCTTTCCAGCTCCACCAATGCTCATTGCTGGCGTTACCATCTATAGTACCGCTTCCGGTAATGGCAATGTTCTCTTCTTCATAAGCATAAAACTGTGGAGAATAGTTGATGCAGTCCATGCCTTCCCAACGGGTAAGCACCAGCGGGTAGTCTTTGGTATCCTGACTAAACACTATTCTTGCCCCGCTTTCCAGGTGAAAATCGGTGTTACTTTTCAGGTAAACAGGCCCGGTAAGATAATTCCCCGCAGGTACTATTACCCGGCCACCGCCACCTTTGTTGCAGGCTTCAATGGCATTTTTAATAGCAATGGAGTTGTTAGTAACGCCATCACCTTTGGCCCCATACTCTAATATATTATAGTCTCTGTTTTTGAAAACGGGAGGGGGGATCAGTTTACGCAACTGCTCCATTTCCTGTTGCGCCTGTGCTGGTGATGCCCATATTCTGGGCTTATCGATAGTTAAAGAGGTAAGTGCAAAAGCGGCAGCCAGGAACAGGGAGCCGCCGAGGAGTAGTCTGGTGGTTTTTGTTTGGAACATGAACAGTGAATATGGGTAAACAATCTGTGTTTTTTCAAATATAATCTATCGGGGAATATCTTTATCCATCTTTACCTGTTCGTACCGTTGCTGCTAATAATTATTATAAATCCTTCCATTTCTCCCACCTGCTGGCTTCTTCGTGCGTACTGCTGCGTCTTTCGTTCGTACGGATGAGTCATTCATCCCATGGGATGGGCCATCCATCCGTACGGATGAGCCTTCAGGAAGTTAAAATGGCTCCTTGTTGTGTACTTTTTGCTTGTTGGTCGGTACTGCTCCATGCTTCTATTGAGCAGTTTTGTCTCCACTTTTTACCTTCCGGACCTTCCTCCGTACGCATGAATGACTCAGCAAAACGGATAAGTCGTCGGGCAAAACGCACGAGACTCCCATCCTATGGGAGCAAACTCCCGGCAGTATGCACGAAGAAGCCAGCAGGTGGGAGGAGTGACTGATCCGTACTGCTGAGCCACTCCTCCCATGGGAGCAAACGCCGGACAGTACGCACGAAGAAGCCAGCAGATGGGAGGAATGACTGATCCGTACTGCCGAGTCTTTCCTCCCATGGGAGCAAACGCCGGGCAGTACGCACGAAGGAGTCAGCAGGTGGGATGGATGACTGCTCTGTACTGCCCGGCCATCCATCCCATGGGACGAGTCATCCATCCGTACGGATGAGTCGTGGGAAAGTGATTTTTTGTCCTAAATGGCCCTTTTTAATAAAAAGGCTCCAACTGTACACTGCCCGTCTGTTAGTTTCTTTATAATACGGGCGGTGCACAGTTGGGAAAAGGGGAGAGGGAAACTGGCGGAGCGCTACCTCACAGATGGAGGGAAAAGCGGATGCAGGCAGGTTCGTTCAGGATAGTTGTCAATGGATTTGTGTATAGGTTTGGCTCTCATTTTTCAGACCTGATCATTACTATGACATTCAAAACCTTCCCCGTACTTTTTACAGCCTTTATGGCTATGGAATTAGCCAGTGTAACTTTCCCTGCTTCTTCATATGCACAGGCGCCTGTTGCGGCTGAAACGGCGCTTCCGGATAGTTTATATCCCCCATTGGACAAGGTGGTGGCTACGCATAATGAATGGACGCGTGGCAATTATCCTAAAATGATTAAAGAGTTTAAGGCAAACCCGTTGCATATGCATGATATCGTTTTCCTGGGCAACAGTATTACCCGCCAGGGGCGCGACTGGAGCAAGCGTTTGGGGATGAGTGGAATAGCTAACCGTGGCATTGCCGGTGATGTTACGGATGGCGTGTTGCAGCGTTTGGACGAGATTGTTTACATACAGCCCCGTGCGGTGTTCCTGGAAATAGGCGTGAACGACCTTTTTAATAGTGAATTATCGCCTGAGCGAACTGCTGATAATATTGTTGCCATTATAAAAACACTCCACGCTAAATGCCCTGAAACACGCCTGTTTGTACAAACCGTTTTTCCTACTCAGCGCGATTCCATGGTAAAACGCATCCGGGAAACCAATGCCGGTATTCGCAAAAAGCTGCCTAAGAAAATCTGTACTATTATAGAAACACATGTGTTATTTGCAGATAGCGCTGATCATATGCAGGCGGCTTATACCAATGATGGGGTGCACCTTACTGAAAAAGGGTATGAGGTGTGGGTAGAAGAGCTGAAAAAATACCTGAGTCAATGGCAATAGGCTTATTTTGCTAATCTACGGCAGACAGCCACCATTGGGTGGGCAGTTAACAAGTAAAGGGACCAAATAGTTTGCCCGAAATGGCGTTTGGGTGCTGTTTGCGGAAAAAATAATATTCCTGCATATTTTCTTTGGATACGGGCGTGTGTTCGCAATGAGGTGACGATAAAAAATAATTTCAGCGTAATTTTTAGGCATTTTTATTAAACAGTTGTTAATAGGCTGGCTTGGCGTATTTGATAAATTCAAAGGATCAAAGAGCTTTGTGTTCTAAACGATTTGCTATGCCAGCGCTAAATTTTATTACACAATTGAAGGATGTGGGCATTAACGACATTGCCACAGTGGGAGGGAAGAATGCTTCTTTGGGAGAAATGCTGCGGAACCTTTCCGGACTGGGCATTCAGATACCGCAGGGGTTTGTTATAACGGTAGATGCTTATTACCAGTTTATCCGCTTTAACAACCTGGATGAAGTGATCCGGGAAATTGCCGGTAACATCGATTGCGATAACCTGGAATCTTTACGTCGCGGAGGGTTGCAGATAAGACAGCTGATACGCAATAGTAAATTTCCGAAAGACCTTAGCGAAGCTATTATTGAAGCTTATTATGCTTTAAGCGCCACCTATGAACAAGCCGTTACCGATGTAGCTGTTCGGTCGTCGGCCACGGCAGAAGATTTACCAGACGCCAGTTTTGCCGGTCAGCAGGAAACCTATTTAAATGTGAGAGGTCCGGCCGCTTTGATTGATTCTGTCCGTAACTGTTTTGCTTCTTTGTTTACCGACAGGGCTATCAGCTATCGTCAGCGTTTTGGATACGATCATTTCCAGGTAGGATTATCGGTATGTATTCAAAAAATGGTGCGTTCCGACCTGGGAGCGAGTGGTGTGGCTTTTTCACTGGATACAGAATCGGGTTTTAAAGATGTGGTGGTGATCAATGGTTCGTGGGGATTAGGGGAGATGATTGTGCAGGGAAGCGTATCGCCTGACGAGTTTATTACTTTCAAGCCCTTGCTGCATGAAGGATATGCCGCTATTGTAGAAAAGAAAATGGGGCAGAAGGATAAGATGATGGTATACGGTGATGGTCCTGATGCAAGGGTGCGTATTATACCGGTAGATAAATCTTCACAACACCAGTTTTGTCTTTCCGAAGAGCAGATACTTCAGCTAAGTAAATGGGTGTGTACCATTGAAACCTATTACTCTACCTTGAAAAACCATTGGTGCCCGATGGATGTGGAATGGGCACTGGACGGTTTAAGCAAACAGTTGTTTATAGTGCAGGCAAGGCCTGAAACCATACATTCCCGCAAAAAGAATAATGATTTTACAGAGTATTTCATTACCGATGAAAAACGCAGTAGCAATATTGTTTGTAAAGGCATATCTGTAGGCGATAAAATTGCAGCAGGCAAAGTGCATATTATGCACTCGCTGGACAAGCGGTTGGAAGGTTTTGATTTTAAACCCGGTGAAATACTGGTAACCGATATGACCGATCCGGATTGGGAGCCTATTATGAAAATAGCCGGTGCTATTATTACCAACAAAGGTGGCCGCACTTGTCATGCAGCTATTGTAGCGCGTGAAATGGGCGTGCCTGCTATTGTGGGCTGTGGCAATGCCACAGAAGTACTGAATGATGAACAAACGGTAACGGTGAGTTGTGCGGAAGGGGAGTTGGGGCTGGTGTATAACGGCGAGCTGGAATACACTGTAACCACCACCTCGCTGGATGATTTGCCTGTTATACAAACACCGTTGATGTTGAATGTAGGCACTCCCGGTATGGCCTTTCAATTTGCCCATTTACCCAATAAAGGGGTTGGATTGGCGCGGGAAGAGTTTATTATTAATAACTATATCCAGGCGCATCCGTTGGCCTTATTGCATCACAGGCAACTGAACGATGCAGAGTTGTCAAAGTCTATAGCCGCGATGATTAAAGGCTTTAAGGATGAAGAAGATTACTTTGTTCAGAAGCTGGCTTTTGGTATTGCACGTATTGCAGCCGCTTTTTATCCGCATAAGGTAATTGTTCGCTTTTCCGATTTTAAAAGCAATGAGTATTACAATCTGCCCGGTGGCAAGTATTTTGAACCGGCAGAGGAAAACCCCATGATCGGCTGGCGGGGAGCATCCCGCTATTATTCCGATGCTTTCAAACCTGCTTTTGCACTGGAGTGTAAAGCTATTAAGTGGGTACGGGAAGTGATGGGTTTTAAGAACGTAGTGGTGATGATCCCTTTTTGCCGAACAGTAAGCGAGCTGCATAAAGTACAGCATACTATGCAGGAATTTGGCCTGGAAAGGGGCGTAGATGGTTTGGAAATATACCTGATGGCAGAAGTGCCTTCCAATATCATCCTGGCAGATGAGTTTGCACCGCTGATTGATGGCTTTTCCATAGGCAGCAACGATCTCACGCAGCTGACCCTGGGGCTGGACAGGGATTCGGCGCTGGTGGCGGATATTTACGATGAGAGAAACCATGCAGTTAAGAAAATGATCACGCATCTTATCCGCACGGCTAAACAACATCAGGTAAAAGTGGGAATATGCGGGCAGGGGCCTTCTGATCATCCGGACTTTGCACAGTTCCTGGTAGAAAACGGAATAGACTCTATTTCGGTAACACCGGATTCTATTTTAAAAACTATAAAAGCAATTCACGAAATAGAAATGAAGTTGGGTGTAGCACAGCCGGAGCCTGTGGCAGATAAGCAACTGATTTTTCAATAAAAAACAATCAACCCGCTTCCATAGCGGGTTGATTGTTAATGGCACAAATACCCTGCAATCTGTCGTTTCTGCACCCTGTGCTTATCAGGTGTTTCATCGAACTTTAAAGTATGAGAAAATTAAAATTACAAGTACACATCAGTATTGATGGTTTTGTGGCCGGGCCAGCCGGAGAGTCGGACTGGATTTTTAATGGAGCAAGTCAGCAGCCTGTTATTGATTTGGCTGATAGCTGTGATACTATTTTGATGGGACGCAAAATGAGCCAGGGTTTTATCGAGCACTGGGAGAATATACTGGACAAATCCGGTGGCAGGGAGCAGCCACTTGCCCAGCGAATGGTAAGCATGCGTAAAATTGTGTTTAGTCGCACACAAACTACCATCCAGGGTAGGAATGCAGAAATGGCCAATGGTGATTTGGTTGCTACCGTACAAGCGCTTAAACAAGAAGCAGGTAAAGATATGATTGTGTATGGGGGCGCTACTTTTGTGAGTAGCCTTATTGAGCACAATCTGATAGATGAATATAATCTGTTTGTAAAGCCAGTTGCGCTTGGCAATGGTCTTAGCATTTTTAAAACAAGAAAACCTTTGGTGCTGGTTAAATCAGTGAATCATGAAAACCTGGTTACTATCAATACTTATTTGCCGGGATAAAAATGGACTACCCGTTTTCTTGTAATTGGTCTATAAGGGCAATCTCATGTGCGTGTAAGTTTGTAGTATGTACACACCACATCAGTTTCAATTTACCAACAGGGAAGAAATGGTTGCTTTTATGAAGCAATACAGCTTTGCTACCATTGTAACCAACAAGGGTAATTTACCTATAGCTACGCAACTTCCTTTTGCTGTGAAGTACAATGCCGGCGAACTATTATTGACTTCACACTTTGCGGTAGCCAACGAACAGGCAAAGTATATAGCTGAAAATACCTCATTGGTTATTTTTAGTGAACCGCATGCTTATATATCACCTACACACTACGATAAAATAGAGAGTGTTCCTACATGGGACTATATAGCTGTGCATGCGTATGGAAAGGCTAAGATTATTACAGAAGAAAATGCGGTAATAGGTGTGTTGGAGCAGATGATTGCATTTTATGAACCTGCTTATAGGCAGCAGTGGAATCATCTTCCTGATAAGTTTAAACAGGGAATGATGAATGGGATTGTAGCTTTTGAAATAGAAGTGGTTGACCTGCAAGGGCAAAAGAAACTGTCTCAGAATAAAACGGAAGTGGAGAAACAACGAATAATAGCTCACTTGGAGAAAAGTGACAATACTGTAGAAAATGTTATTGCGAAACATATCAGAGAACTGTAAAGCGCGGGACAACAAAAAAGGAGAACAATTACGTTCTCCTTTTTTGTTGCTAAACCAGTTTTTTTTATAAGTGCAATTTCAGCCCTCCATTGACTACAAAGCCATCCAGTGGCGCATACACATCTCTGAAAGCAGGATTGCTTACACTACCTGTGTAAATGGAGTCAAATTTTGTTTGACGGGCATCTGTAAAGTTTTCGAAATTGATAAACAGCGAAAACCGTTCCCATAGCTTTTCTGCCATAAACCCGAATATCCAGTAAGGTTTACCGGCGGCGCCGTCATGTAAAGTCTGCCATCCGTAATAATAGCCTTCCAGCCCCAGTTTCCATTTATCTTCTATTTCGTACATCAGCACATTATTGAGCCGGTGCTTAGCGGTGAGCGGATTCACACTTTTGATGCCATTGGCCGTTAATTGTGCATCTGTATAAGTATAACCAATTAACAGCTTTATATCCTGGTAGGTGAGCTTTATATTGGTTTCCCAGCCCTTGGTGTCTATATGTCCTCCCGACTCATTTAAAAGCCTGTATTCGCCGCCTGGTGCCTGGGTAAGCTGCAACGGATCTTTAATGCGGGTATAGAAGAACAACTGGTTAATGTGGAGGTGAAGGTTTTCTGATAAAGCTGTTTTATAGTTGATGTCGAAGTTAAGCCCGTGCGATTTTTCCAGTTTATTAGTGGCAATGGATACGGGCATTACATACCTGAACTGTATACGTTCTGCTTCTTCTGTAAAAATAGTAGGTGTTTTATAGCCAAACCCGCCACCTACACGCGAGGTGAGGGCAGGTGTTATGGTAAACAGCGCAGACAAACGGGGCAGAAATATCCATCCATAATCCGTTACATAGTCCGTTCTGATACCTGTTTCTGTATGTAACCAGCGGGTAGGTTTCCAGGTATTTTGAATAAAAGCGCCACCGGTATTGAGTTCATAATTTCTTTTAGTAAAAGCGTCTTTGGGGTATTCCCTGAACTTATCTGTGTAAAAGTTGAAACCGGCAACCCAGTCGGCCTTTTCGTGATTACTGTTGAAGGCCAGTTCTGAATAGCTGGACAGTTGCTTGCCATCAAACACATAACCAGGTATGGTAATGGTTCTGTTAAACAGGCTCACCGAGTTTTTAACCGTGAGTATATTGTTGGCATTGAAAGCATGTTCAACTGCCAGTTGTGAAGATAGGCGGGTGCTTTTATTCTTTTCAAAATAAGCATGAATAGCATCACCATTGCCTTTTATGTATTGGATATCACCACCGGTGCGGTTTTCAAAAGTGGTGTTCACGCCGGCATTCATCTTTGTTTTAGGACTGAAATAAATAAACAGTTTGGGGTTTAAGGTATATCGCTCTGTTTGCGGGATGGCCGTAAAGCCGGTGCTGGAAGGATCGTAAGCCTTGCTGGTATTGCGGGACGCAAACAAGGTTACCCCCACTTTTTCAAACTTTTGAGCGTAAAATCCGCTGAGGTCCAGTCCGCCTGCCGATGTCCCATTTACCAGGAAGCGAAGGTCGCGTTCTGCTGTGGGTGTTTTGGAAACCAGGTTTACCAGGCCGGCAATAGCACCTCCACCGTATAAGGTGGAAGAAGAGCCTTTTATCACCTCTACTTGTTTTAAATCCAGCGGTGGTGTTTGCAATAACCCCAATCCGCCGGAAAACCCGGAATACAGCGGAAATCCATCCCGTAGTATTTGTGTATAACGACCATCCAATCCTTGTATGCGAATGCTGGAATTGGCAGAAGTAGCCGATACCTGCTGGGTTTGTATGCCCGTGCTTTCGTTCAGCATCATGCGTATATCGCCGGGCTTCATATTGCCCTTTTCATCCAGTTCTTCTCTTGCAATCACCTCTACGCGTGTGGGTATTTGCTGTAGTGTACGTGAGCTACGCGTGGCTGAAACCACTACTTCTTCCATTTCTTCGCTGGATGATTCCAGTAGTATAGTGGCGGTATCGCTACCACCCGGAAAAGAGTAGGAAAGGGTGAGTGGTGCATAACCAACAAAACGAAAAGTGATAGCGTGTAGTCCATCGGGTATACCTGTGATAATAAGAACACCCGCAGAATCGGCGCTGGCTTCCAACTTTGCGGTGGGTATAATGGCAGATGCTTTTGCTAAGGGTTGCCTGGAACCGGCGTCTTTAATAATGGCTTTAAATATATTTTGTGCAATGCTGGTATTACCCAGGCACAGCAAGGATAGTATCACTATTATGTGTTTCATGAAAAGATAACAATTGATCATTACAGAAATATTCCACTATGGGTGGAATGGTGCTAAAGAATGGTATAGTTGTATAAGCACCGGGGCGGCTGCCAGATCACGGCAGTAAATTGGGGAAGTTGTTGTGGGGTATAATATGCCAGATGCAAGACGCTAGCCATAACGGGGTAGGGAACTTCCATAATGGCGGTTGCAGGTAAGGTAACTGCATGACAGGCACCGCAGGCGAAAAAAGGAGAGCAGGGGGCCGGGTAATTGTGCCCGGTGTCGTTTTCTTTTTCGCAATGGGCGTTAGCGCTTATGTCTTTTTCACCCATACAACAGCCATCATCCGCACTACAGGGAATGCCGGATAAAGCCAGGAGGTATAATGCAAAAAGGAATGCCAGCCATTTCATGGGGGCAAATATACTGTATCCAATACTTTAGTACTATATTTAGCTAAGGCAGTTCATACATAAACCTGCAATACGTTTTCATGAAAAAAACAGTTTTACTTATACTGATAACCTCAGCATCTTTTTGCCTGGGGTTTGCATTTAAATCCATTACATCTACACCAAAAACGATAAAAATGAAAAAAGTAACGGGCATTGGCGGTATCTTTTTCAAATGCAAAGATCCTAAGGCGGTGCGTGAATGGTATCAAAAGCACCTGGGACTTAATACCAACGATTACGGGGCCACTTTTGAATGGTATGAAGGAGACGACAGCACGAAGAAGGGCCAGACACAATGGAGCCCGTTTGATGAAAAAACAAAATATTTTGAACCTTCGGCTAAAGAGTTTATGATCAATTACCGGGTAGAAAACCTGGTAGAGTTGGTGGAGCAATTAAAGCAGGAAGGGGTAACCATTGTAGATAAAATTGAATCGTTTGATTACGGCAAGTTTGTACATATCATTGACCTGGAAGGTAACAAAATTGAATTGTGGGAGCCAGCCGTATAAGGCCTATGTTTCAAGAAGTAAAATAAGGTCGCCGGTTGAAAAACAGGCGACCCAAACTAAAATCGTATTAGTAAATAGTCCTCTTTCCAATTAATCATCCATTCCTTTCCCTTCCATAATTTTAGGCAGGTACTTCTCAATTCTGGATGCTCTTGTTGTAGATTGTTTGGCCTGTGAAAAATAATACAGGTAACCGCGTTGCCTGCCGGGCGTTAGCGATTGAAAAGCTTTTTGTAAGGCAGCATCGTTATCCAGTTTTTCCTGAAACTCTTCCGGTACTTCGTATTCAGCAGTTTCCTTTAATGTTACTTTCAGGCCTGCTTTTTCAATGGCTACGGCTTCTTTGATGTAATCTTTAATAACAGACCGTTGCTTTTTTATCTGTGCCAGAGTGGTAAAACGTAGCTGGCGTGCACTTTGAACATTCTCTGTTTGCTGGATAAGCAGGCCTTCCGGGTCTTTTAATAAAGCGCCTTTATGAAACAGTAAAGCGCAATACTCTTTAAACCCGTGTATCAGCACCACGTTTTTATCTTCCAGGGTATAGCACGGGTGCATCCACTTATAATCTTCGGTCAGCTCTTTGTTTTCCAGCACAATGTCTCTTAATAAGGTCATCTCTTCTTTCCACTGTGTGGCCTTATATAAAAACTGCTCTACTTTAGGATGGCTATTCTGTTTCATATGACTACAGATTATTTCAGTTGATGAGCTACTTGTTGCAAGCGGTCGTGCGCCATGTTAAGTCCCTGCGCAAATGGCATTTGCAGTAACTGGTTTCTGAATGCGATGGATTTAAAGATGATGTGCATGGTTAATTTGCTGGTATCATCTGTTAATTTTTCAAATTCAAAAAACTCCAGCTGCGCCGGAAAAGTACTGTTTTCCATTTCAAAGGTGCGGGTAATTTTTTGGTTAGGCACAAAGTCGAGTATGACACCATTGGCGCTAAACACCACTTTGCCATCGTACGTGGTTTCAAAGCGCCAGCTGCCATGCTTTTTGTTTTCCAGCTGCAATACGTTGGTGCCCATCCATTGCGCAACAATTTCAGCATCTTCATAGGCTTTAAACAACAGGTCTACGGGGAGGTCAAATTCACGGGTAATGATTAGCTCCTGTTTGCTTTCTTCGGCATGCACTTGTGTTTTCCTTTCCATATTATTTTTTTTTATAGTTTTTCATAATCGATTCCAGTTTGTTAAACCGGTCGTCCCAGGTTTGACGGAAGGGTTCAATAAAATCAGCTATCTCTTTCATTTTAGTGGCGTTTAAATGATAATAGATTTCTCTTCCATTTTGTTCCGGTTCCAGCAGTTCGCACTCGGTTAGTATTTGCAAATGTTTAGAAATAGTGGGCCGGGCTGTGTCGAAGTTGGCAGCGATAGCACCCGCAGTCATAGCCTGCGAAGCTATCAACATAATAATAGCCCTGCGTGTAGGATCGGCAATTGCCTGGAATACGTCGCGTCGTAAATTCATTGTGTAGCTATTTGGCTACAAATATATGTGTAGTTATTTGGCTACGCAAAATTTTGTAAGGTATTTTTCCAGGGAGGTATGTTGTACCTGCTATAAATGACAATAGCCTTCCATTAGGAAGACTATTGAAGAGATAATTCAGTTGTTGTATGCTTATTTTTTGAATATGCTCACAGCGCCTTCCAGGCTTACCTGTGCAATCACTTTCTGGTTGTTGTTCACCAGCGATACATAATAGAATACGCCTTCGGTGCTATGGTCCATTTCAATAACTTCGGTAGTGGTGTAGTGGCTGAATTTACGCTGTAAGGCGTTGATCGCTTTTAAAGGCAGCGCCTGATAGCTGATTACTTTGCTGATGGCTATTTGTTCACCATCCGTGTTGTAAAAGGCTTCCATGGCAGTATTGTCTGCTATAAAATGAATACTTACCAGATCGCCCAGTGTTTTGTAATGAACATGGGTGGCATTAGGGTAGGCAGCTTTAAACAGGCTGAGTGTTTTGTCGTTAGTGTCTGCTGCAAAAGTGTTGGCAGTGAAAACGATAATAGCGATGGCGGCGATGATAAACTTTTTCATAATTGTAAATTTTATAATGATGTTGTGTTTGCGTTTACAGTAACAGTAAGTCCAACGCAATGCCAAACCGAAATGCTAGCTGTAACTGATTGATTGCCAGTGTTGGCAGGGGTAAGGGATAAAAGTATGTTTGTAACGGAAGCGTACACTTTCTGTACGGTGGTGTGGCAATACAGGTTTGCGGTAGCATTTTAGCGATAAGGGAAACGCTGTTGATGCCAAACTAAGCACGGTTGACTTCTATGTGCAAAAGCAACTGTAGTAAAGGGCATAATCTGACGGGAAATAGGGGATATTACGGTAGTTTTGATGTAACCATGATAACCAAACAACTAGAACCGCACTTTGCAGAAGATGTACGCAGGATACAGGAACTGGAGATAGTACCTGCCATACTGGAGCTGATTTGTAAAACAACAGGGATGCGCTTTGCTGCGGTAGCACGTGTTACGGATGACCGCTGGATAGCCTGCGCAGTAAAAGATGAAGTTGATTTTGGATTACAACCCGGAGGGGAGCTGCGTATAGAAACCACTATTTGTAATGAAATAAGGGATAGCGTTAAACCGGTGGTGATTGATGAAGTGGCCACTGATGCAGCTTATTGTGCGCATCATACCCCCAGGATGTATGGCTTTCAGAGCTATATATCTATACCGATCATTCTAAAGGATAATACTTTTTTTGGTACCCTGTGTGCTTTAGATGCCAGGCCAATGCCATTAAAGGCGGGTAATATGGTGGATATGTTTACGTTGTTTGCCGATTTAATTGCTTATCATTTACTTTCCCGCGATCAGCTGCGTAACAGCGGCACTGCCTTGCAGGTGGCTAAAGAGGAACTGGCCGATACGCTGAATGAATTGCGACAGTTTGATCATTTGAGCAGGCATACTTTACAGGAGCCTTTGCGTAAACTGCAATTGTATTCGGATATGATTGCATCGGGCAAGACAATTGCTGCTGATAAAACCCAGCAACTGGCAGAGCGGATCAATAGCCTGGCCAAACAGTGTTCGGCTATGATAAAGGAGTTGACAGATTACAATGCGCTGCATCAGCCAGAGCAGGTGTTTAAGCCGGTAGACCTGAACATTGCTGTGCAAAATGCCTTAACCAGGCTACATCCCAAGATGGAAAAGTTGAAAGCCGTTGTATATACAGATTACCTGCATACCATTCCCGGTGTAGGCTCACAACTCAATCAGCTATTTTATCATTTCCTCGATAATGCACTCAATTATTCCTTGCCAGGTAAAGCACCGGTGATTAAAATTTCTTCTGTACTGCTGGAGGGAGAAGCGTTATTGCATTATAAGCCTGATGCAGCCTATAGCAGTTATTGCAGGGTGTGTATAGAGGACAATGGTATAGGGATTAACAAAGCCTATCAGGAAACGGTTTTTGACCTGTTTGTTCGCCTGAATCCGGGCGAGCATTTCCCGGGCATGGGCACCGGGCTTTCGCAATGCAAGAAGATTGTAAGAAACCATGAAGGCGCTATTCTTGTGGAGTCGGAAGAGGGCGCAGGATGTACATTTTCCTTGATCTTTCCTGTAGAAAAGCAGGGGGTAACAAAATGCTGATGCCACGTTTTTGGAAGAAATAAATTTCTAAACAGCTTGCATTCAGTGAGTTAGTACAGTGGCTGTTGCTAAGTATGTCTGCCATTATTTTTTCCGGCAAATTGGTGTGTTTATTGTTGCTGCATAATAGTATGCCCCCTTGCTGTATATCACCGGCAATGAAGTTTAATTGAAATCAGATGACTGATCCTCTTGTAAACGTCCACTTAACGGAAAATAACCAGGGAAAGCTGGAAGTGTTAAGTGCGAAGGAGTTGATAAAGAACATACCTGCTGCTGTTGCAGTGGTTGATTATACATGGCAGCTGAAGCTGGTAAATGACCGTTTCCGGCAGCTATTGCATGCTACTGACAACCCGTTGCTGCATCAGCCGCTATCCTTGCTTTTTCCTGCTGCTTTTGTTAACACGGAAATGATACAGCATGCTTTTGCTGGTGGTAAAACCTGCTTTGAACTGGCGGCAGTTCCTTACACCTCTGCCACAGGAGTTGAACAATATCTGAACCTTTCTTTTCAGCCGGTAACTGATCAATGGCAATTGCTGCCCGACATTATTATATATGCTTATGAGGTAACAGAACGCGTCGGGGATATACAGCGGGCTGCAGTAAATGAAAAAGAGATTGTTGTTTTACAGGAAAGTGAAAAACGCTTTCGGGCACTGGTAAGTGTGTCCTCTGAAATTGTGTACCAGATGAGTGCTGACTGGAGCCAGGTTCGCCGACTGGATGGACGTGGCTTTTTGATGGACACAGTAGAACCCGATGGGGAGTGGATGCACAAATATATTCACCCCGGTGATGTGGCTAAAGTACAGGAAGCTATTGCGCATGCGATTAAGTATAAAATGGTGTTTGAGCTGGAACACAGGGTGCTGGGGCCGGATGGTGCAGAGGGATGGGTATTTTCCAGGGCGGTACCTATTTTGAATGAGGAGCAAGAGCTGGTAGAATGGTTTGGTTCGGCCAGTAATATTACCGGCCGCAGGCTTGCTGAGCAGGCGCTTACAGGTGCGATGAAAGAGAGGGATGCACGCGAAAGATTGTACAATGCCGTTACAGACAGCACGCCCGATCTTATTTATGTGTTTAATCTTGATTATAAGTTTATTTATGCAAATACCGCTTTGCTGAACATGTGGGGGCGCACGGAAAGCGAGTCGATTGGTCAGGGATTATTGGCCCTGGGCTACGAGCCGTGGCACGCCGAAATGCATGAAAGAGAAATTGACCAGGTGGTGGCTACCAGGAAGGCCATAAGGGGCGAGGTTTCGTTTCCGCACGCTACGCAGGGAAGACGGGTATATGATTATATTTTTACTCCTGTGTTCGACGAAAGGGGAGAAGTGGAAGCCGTGGCGGGTACTACCCGCGATATCACTGATATGAAAGAAGTAGAAAGCAGGCTGGAGCAACTGGTACTGGAAAGAACCCGGGAATTGCAGCGTTCCAATACCGATTTGCAGCAGTTTGCACATGTGGCTTCGCATGATTTAAAGGAGCCGGTGAGAAAGATCAAAACTTTTGCAGGCAGGCTGGAGGCAGATAGCAGCAGCCGGTTATCGGAAGAGGGACGAAAATATCTGGATAAAATACACAGCGCCAGCAATCGCATGTTTAACATGATAGAAGGGGTGCTTTCGTATTCAACTTTGGGTAGTGCCGGCGAGCCCTTCCGGGTATTAAATACAGGTAGCATTATTAAGAATATAGAAACAGACCTGGAACTGGTAATGCAGGAGAAAGCGGCTTTTATACAGTATGGGCAGTTATTGCCCGTATGGGGGGCACCGGTGCTGGTGCTTCAGTTATTCTATAATTTAATGACCAACTCCCTCAAATTTGCGAAAGCGGGCGTGCCGCTGGAAATAAAGATAGAAAGCTGTGCCTGCACACAGGAAGGCAGGGATGGTGTAGAAATAGTATTAACGGATAATGGAATAGGCTTTGCGCAGAAAAATGCAGTAAAGATTTTTGAAACCTTTACCCGGCTGCATCCTAAAGATGTGTATGAAGGCACCGGTCTGGGGTTATCATTGTGCAAAAAGATAATGGAGCGTCATCAGGGTTCTATTATTGCATCGGGTGAGGAAGGGGTGGGAGCCACCTTCCGTGTATTTTTTCCCGCCGGACCATTGTAGCTGCGGAATGAGCCGGCCTAAATCACTGATTTCTTTATACCTTCACCCTCTGGCAGATAGGCAATGTACCTGTCTGTACCAACATCTTTTTACACGGGGTGACTGATTTTAATGTACATATCACGGGAGAAACTCAATTTTCGTTATTACATCAGGTGGCGGGAGGGGACGAGACTGCTTTTAAGCAGCTGGTAGACCTGTATTGGCTACGGGTTTTCCGTAATATTCTGGCCCTGACCAAGCAAACGGAAACCGCCCAGGAAATTACCCAGGACATCTTCTTAAAAATATGGCAACACCGGGATAAGCTGTTGGAAATTAAAGATCTGATGGCCTATATCTATGTGCTGGGACGTAACCAGGTGTTTTCGGCCATGCGTAAAAAACTGCTGGAAACAGTGGATGTAGGCCGGGGGCAGGAAGATTTTGCTGAAAGCAGGAATTTGCCCGAACTGGAACTGGAATACAAGGAAACCTGGCGGTTAATTCACCAGGCGATTGATCATATGCCGCCCAAACAGCAGGAGGTGTTTCGCCTTAGCCGTATTGAAGGGCTGTCGAACCAGGAAATTGCCCAAAAACTGAATGTGAGCAATTCTACTGTCAAAAGCCATATTGTAGCGGGGTTAAATACGGTGCGGGTGCACCTGGCCACCAGTGGTGGTGACCACGTTTTATTGTATTTATTGATTGCTGGCTGGGAGTTGTATGCTGCCCGCCAATAGCCCTTTTCCCCCTTTCTAAAAAAACTTTAGATTTTTTTTCACATGCACCCGTCCGGGAAGCAATTGTATGCGTCTATAGAATTGAATCATTATGAGTACAGAGAAGCAACAAGAGGTAAATAAGGCCTTTGACGCCTGGTTAACAGGCGAGCTGACTGACGAACAGCGCAAAGAACTACTGAACAGCCTGGAATCGGCTGAGGGAGAAGCGCGTGTGCAGGAAGAGATGATGCGTGACTATGAAGGAAGTGTAACAGCAGCCGAAGCGAATGTGAAAACGCAGATAGATGCCTGGCTATTGAATAATATGCAGGCGCAGCCAAAAGTGGTGCGTTTGCGGTGGTGGAAATATGTGGCAGCAGCCGTGGTGGTGCTGGCGCTTTCAGGTATGGGATACCTGTTCTGGGAGCAAAAAAGCGGGCAAACCCAGCTGGCAAGGCAACGGTATAAGAACGATCTGATGCCGGGTGGAGATAAAGCGATTTTAACGCTGCCGGATGGAAGTACCCTTGTGCTGGACGGTGCACATACGGGCCTGATAGCCATGGGTAATGGTGGAACGGTGCATAACGAGCAGGGAGTGCTTTCTTTCAATGGAAATGGCACGGCTGTTTACCAGGATATTCATACACCGGTAGCCGGTAAAATAGCCTTGAAGTTATCAGACGGTACCCGGGTATGGCTGGATGCGAATTCGGGCATTCATTTTCCAACCGCTTTTACAGGCAAAACACGGGAGGTGGAAGTTATGGGGCAGGCTTATTTCGAGGTGGCAGAGAGCAGGGGCAAACCTTTTCTGGTGCATGTAAAAGGAGAAACTATCCGGGTGTTGGGTACACGTTTTAACGTAAACAGCTATGCCGGTGAAGGAAAGGTAAAAACCACCCTGATACAAGGCAGTGTAAAAGTATCGGGTAGTGGAAAAGACCTGGTGCTGAAACCAGGTGAAGAAGCCAATGGGATGGCGTTGAACACTACACCGGACATTAACGAAACTGTGGGTTGGAAAGAAGGAGAATTCCGGTTTAATGGTGCTAACATAGAAACGATTATGAGCCAGGTGGCAAGATGGTATGGAGCAGAGATCAGGTATAAAGATGATATATCGGAGGAGTTTGTAGCGAGAATTCAGCGGAATGTGCCTGTATCGGAATTGCTGTTGCTGCTGGAAGCAACTAACCAGGTACATTTTGAAATAGAAGGAAAGGTTATTACCGTATCTAAATAAATAAAACGTGGGATAAAAGAAGCCGGTAAGTGTTGGAAGCGCTTACCGGCGGAATAAGATGAATAAATAGACTGGAATCGTAATTAATCACCTAAACACAAGCCCAAAGCTATGCTGATTTTCTCAAACGGCAAGGACGCGCCGTGCCCCAAACGTAAACTACTGATAGTGATGAAGCTGACGACTGTTTTACTACTGGCTACCATGTTGCAGGTAAGTGCCCGCACTTATTCACAGCAGGTTTCGCTGAAATTTAATAACGCAACACTGGACAAAGTGTTCGCGGAAATTGAAAAACAAAGTGGTTATAGTTTTATTTATGGCAAAAAATTATTACAAACAGCGCACCCGGTAAGCATTAGTATCAATAATGTATCGGTAGAAGCTGCTGTGCAGGCTGTGTTAAGCAAACAGCCATTGGGTTTTAAGATCAATAATAAATATGTGATCATTTCTCCCAAAGCCGACAACCCTGAATCTTCTGCTAACGCTTTGCAGGCGGCACCTCCATTGGTGCGGGGCCGTATCACCAATGAAAATGGGGAACCTGTTGCCGGTGTTACCATTAAAGTGAAAGATGGTAAGGTAGTAGGCATCAGCGGTGCAAATGGTGAATTTGAGTTAACAAACATTGACAAGGACGCTATCCTGGTGTTTTCCAGTTTGAATATGGAGCAACTGGAAATAAAGCTACAAGGCAGAACGGAACTGGCTTTTGTAATGAAAACGGTTGTAAGCAGCCTGGATGAAGTGGTAATGATTGGTTATGGTTCTTCGGTAAGGCGCGAGGCCACTGCTTCTATTGCTTCTATTACCGCTGAAGATATTAAAAAGCAACCCGTACAAAACCCGCTGAATGCTTTACAGGGACGTGTTGCAGGTGCAGTAATTACACAAGCCAATGGTTTGCCAGGCAGCCGTGTTACTATACAGATACGTGGTCAAAACTCTATTGATCCTACCGGTGCAGGCGTACAGCCTTTGTTCCTGATTGATGGTGTGCCTTTTAACATGAACGATAACAGTTTCCCGGTTTCCAACGATTTAAACAGCCGCGGTGCTTTTGCTGCTGCAGGCGGTTTAAGCCCGTTTTCTATGATTAATCCGGAAGACATTGAAAGAATAGACATTTTGAAAGATGCGGATGCTACGGCTATTTACGGTACCCGTGGCTCGAATGGTGTGGTAATGATCACTACCAAAAAAGGTAAAGCCGGTAAAACCAAAGTAGATGTGAAATTATACCGCGGCTGGGGTAAGGTAGCGCATTATATTCCTATGATGAATACGCAGCAGTACCTCGCTATGCGTAAGCAGGCTTTTGCCAATGACGGCATTACACCTACTGCTGCGAATGCACCGGACCTGGTAACCTGGGATCAGAATGCATATACCGACTGGCAAAGAACGCTAATGGGCGGTACCGCCGGTACCAGCGATGCGCAAGCCACTATTTCCGGTGGCGACCAGCGCACCCGCTTTTTGCTGAACGCAGGGTATCATCACGAAACCCCTGTTTTCCCGGGATCGTATAAATCGGACAGGATCTCTACGCGTTTAAATGTAGATCACAGCTCGCTGGACAAGCGTTTTAATGCGAATGCATCTGTTCTATATTCTTACGATAACACTAACCTGCTTGGCAACGACCTTAGTACTTTATATAACCTGCCGCCGAACATGCCTGTTAAAAATGCAGATGGTACTTATTTCTGGCAGAGCTATTATTTAAACAACCCGGCGGCTTACCAGTTAATAGGTTATTATGGCAAAACACACAACTTGCTTACCAATGTAATGTTGCGTTATACGGTATTACCTGGTTTGGATATCAAAACCAGTGTAGGGTATAATTCGGTAAGTCTGGATCAGAATACACGTACGCCTGGTGTGGCCAAAAATCCATTTGCCGGCGCTACCTTAACCAATTCCTCTCTTTTTGCTTATATAAATCAGCGTTCTTATATAGTAGAGCCGCAGATTACTTATAATAGAAATATCTCGCTGGGTAAGTTGTCTACTTTAGTAGGTGCTACTTTCCATAACTCACAGAACACATCGCTTAAATTAAATGGCGACAACTATAGTTCCCTGGCTTTAATGGGTTCTTATGCCAGTGCGGGTACATTCAGTACACCCAGCACCAGCTATGTGCAGTATCGCTACAACTCTCTGTTTGGTCGTGCTACCTATAATTGGGATGGTAAATATATCCTGAATGCAGTGTTAAGGCGTGATGGCTCTTCCCGTTTTGGTGCCAACAACAAGTTTGGAACCTTCTGGGATTTGGGTGCTGCCTGGGTGTTTACCAACGAATCTTTTGCTCAATCGCTGAAATTCCTGTCTTTTGGTAAGCTGCGCGCGAGCTATGGTAAAACCGGTAACGACCAGATTGCAGATTATTCTTTTGCAGCTACTTATGGCGCAGGTACTGCTTATCAGGGCGTTCCTGCTTTGAACCCTTCCAGGATAGATAATCCGAATTTGCATTGGCAAAGCACCTATAAAATGGAGTTTGGTTTAGACCTGGCTTTCCTGAAAAAGAGAATTGAATTAACGGCCAATTACTATCGCAACAGAACACCGGATCAGCTGGGCTATATCAACCTGTCGTCACAGGTTGGATTTAACTCTACGGTAGCCAACTTTGATGCGTTGATTCAAAACAGAGGTTTTGAGGTAGAACTGACTACACATAATATCGCCAAAAAAGATTTTACCTGGAATACTTCTTTTAATATTACTATACCCAGAACCAGGCTGATTACTGCAAGCCCACAGTATTTCTATTATAACCCCCAAACACTGGGTCAGCCGTTGAGTGCTGTATTGCGTTATATATACCAGGGTGTAGATAAAGCAACCGGCAACCCGGTGTATAAGAATATGACTAAAGACACACTCACCTTTACTCCTAACTACAGTTCTGACAGGGGTGTTATTGGTTATACTGCACCTAAAATGTACGGTGGTATCAACAATACTTTCAATTATAAAGGTATTGAGCTGAGCTTCTTCTTCCAGTTTACTAAACAGGATGGTAATATCTATCCTAATACTTCACCAGGCAACCTGGATAATGGTAATCAGACAGCTTATTGGTTAGATAATGTATGGACTAAAGCAGGTGATAATGCCAGCAAGCCACGATATACCACTGGTGGTAATTATACTGGTGCTTACGCTTATTATGGCAGCTCTTCTGCCAGCTGGGGTGATGCTTCTTTCCTGAAATTGAGAACTGTATACCTGGCTTACAACTTACCTCGTGAGGTATTGAAGAAAATGAAAATAGACAATTTCAGGATTTACTTACAGGGACAAAACCTGTGGACGGCTACTAAAAACAAGTATGCATTTGATCCGGAAACCGGCACTTCCATGCCTCCGCTGCGCATGCTTACCACAGGTATTAATGTAACCTTTTAATTTTTACTACCAATGAAATTGAATATATACAAATACGCTTTCACTGCCTTAACAGGTTCTGCATTGTTAATGGGTGCTACCTCCTGTAAAAAATATGTTACACTGGATACGCCCCCCGATGCATTAGAAACAAACGTAGTTTTTACTGATTCTGCTACAGCTACCTCTGCTATTGTGAATATGTATTCACGCATGGCTGCCAGTAACCAAACAGGCACACTGGCCAATACATGCGGATGGGGTGTTACCACGTATGGTGCTATGAGTGCCGATGAGGGTTATTATTATGGTAGTGGCAATTTTACTGATTATCAAACAAACACCCTCGCAGCTGGTAACACCGCCAACGTGTTATGGTCGGGTTTGTATCAGCGTATAGCCAGAGCTAATGGAGCTATCGTAGCTCTGCCGGATGCACCTTTGTCCACTACATTAAAAAGTCAGCTGCTGGGTGAGGCCAAGTTTGTAAGGGCATGGATGTATTTTTACCTGGTAAGTTACTATGGTGGCGTGCCTTTATACCTGAATACAGATGCTATCACCGGCTCGTTATTGCCACGCTCAGCTGCAGCAGACGTGTATACTCTGATTTTGCAGGACCTTACAGATGCCAAAGCACTGTTGAATACCAATTATCCTTCTACAGAAAGGGCCAGAGCCAACAAATATGTAGTAAGCGCTATGTTAGCCAGGGTGTATTTCTATATGGGTAAATGGGCTGAGGCCGAAGCGGAAGCCACCACTGTTATCAGCAGTGGTACCTATAGCCTGGTGCAAGACCTGTCTACCGTGTTTTTAAATAACAGTAACGAAACCATCTGGCAAATATCACTGGCCAGCACTACCACACCACAAACTATCTTTGGTTCGGAATACCTGCCAACAGGCACTACGCCCAAATTTGTATTGTACGATACCCTGGTAAATGCCTTTGAAACAGGTGACCAGCGTAAAACCAACTGGGTTGCTTCTCTTAGCAATGCTAATGGCACCTTCTATTATCCTTATAAATACAAAGTAGCTGCTACCACCACCGGCAAAGAATATCCTATTATGCTGCGCCTGGGCGAGCAATACCTGATAAGGGCAGAAGCCAGGGCAAACCAGGATAATGTAACAGGAGCCAAAGAGGATGTAGATGTAGTTCGCAACCGTGCAGGTTTAACCGGTACAACAGCACAAACCAAAGCCGAAGTACTGGCAGCGCTTACGCATGAAAGATGGGTAGAGTTGTTTATGGAATCAGGAGACAGGTGGTTAAACCTGAAGCGCCTGAACCAGGCATCTGTATTAAAAGGGTTAAAACCATCCTGGAAAGATTTCCAGGTGTTATACCCTATTCCATTAAGTTCAAGAAGCGCGAATATTAACCTGCTGGATAACGACGGCTATAAATAAGGATCTGAAAAACATTTAAACCTATAACATGCGCACTAAAGTGATGCTTACGGTTTTGCTGGCTGGCAGCCTGTACCAGGGATGGGCACAGAATACAGATAGCACTATCCAATATTATACACGCCTGGCCAAAAGCTCCGATGAAAAGGATAAGGCTTTGCTGAAAAATACCTTATACCAATTGCTGAAAAGCGATAAGGAAGATGATTGGCTTACTGCCCGCCGCTTCTTTTACCAGTTGAATGAAATAAACGTGTCCGATTCTATCACCAAAGCCGACAGGGTAAAATTTCCGTTAGGCCAGGTGGTAAGAGATTCAGAAGTAGAACCTATCTACAATGAAAAAGACCCGGTAAAGAAGGAGGAAATGTTTAAAGCCTGGATCAGCAAATATCCTCCTGAAAAGCTGGGCAGCGATCGTATTGTATATGACTATGCGCGCAACTCTGTATCTACTGCTTATGCCAATGAGGATAACGTAGAGAAGGCGGTGTATTACGCTGGTCAGATTGAAACCGGCCCGTGGAGAGGGGAAGGGTACGCTTCTGCCGCTCAGGCACTGCGTAAAAAAGGGCACCTGGCAGAAGCAGCCGATTTGTATAAGAAGGCAAGAGCCATTTCGTATGAATATCTTACCACTAAACGTAATGAACCCGGTGCAGGCTTTGCCGCTATGGGCTTCAGGGGCTATAGCACACAACTGGCAAGTGTGTATGTTGATCAGAAACGTTATGAAGAAGCTTTACCTATTTTGAAAGAGGCGCATGACAGTTCTAAAACAGTGAGCGCTGCTACCAATTCTGCCTATGTGCAGGTGCTGGAAAAGCTGGGAAAGAACAACGAAGCTTTTGATGTCATTGACGAGTCTGTTAAAGAAGGGCAGGCTACCGGTGAAATGAAAGCCACGTTAAAGCGCCTGTATGCCAAAGTAAAAGGCTCTGACGCCGGTTACGATGAGTACATGGCAACCGTAAATAAACAACTGGCCGCAAAGATCAGGAAAGACCTGGCGAAGCAGATGATTAAAGAAACGGCTCCTTTGTTTACACTGAAAGATGTGAATGGTAAAACTGTATCATTGGCCGATTACAAAGGCAAAACAGTGGTAGTGGATTTCTGGGCTACCTGGTGCGGTCCCTGCAAACGTTCTTTCCCTGCCATGAAGCTGGCACAAGCTAAATACGGCAGCAACTCCGATGTGCAATTCCTGTTTATACACACATGGGAAAAAGAAGAAAACGCTACCGCCAGCGCCAAAGCATATATTACAGACAATAAATATCCTTTCGAGGTATTGATGGATCTGAAAAATGCCAAAGGTGTTAACGAAGTAGTAACCAGTTATAAAGTGTCTGGTATTCCCACCAAGTTTATTGTAGACAAAAACGGCGATATCCGTTTCCGTTTCACGGGTTTCTCAGAAGGCGAAGACGCCGCTGTAGAAGAGGTGAGCGCTATGATAGAACTGGCGCAGAAAGGATAAGATTCGTATTCCCCTTTTACCAATAGTATAAGGCAAGCAGTATTTTACTGTTTGCCTTTTTGTTTTTATTGGCCGTCCATTCAGCCGGCTATAGGCCTGTTCGGGTGTGAATTTGTCCCTTTGGCCCGTTATCAGTTGCAGGCTGGTCGGGTTCGGATAATTTGCGGGTTATGAAACCTGTATTACCGGTTAAAAACCTGGTGCGTATTAACTGGGTGCTGATTATAGTATTCAGCATGGCTGTGCTGCTTTTTCTCACCTTTATGTTAGAGGAAACAGAGCTGCATAAGCTGTTGTATGGGGTAATGACGGCGGTAGCGCTGGGCTTGATCAGCTTTGCCAATGTGGCCATTATGAAGCTGTTGAGCCGGCGGCTTGTGGTGCATACCAGCACATTTAAGCAATATCGGTTTGTATGTACTTATGTAGCCAGTCTGGTTATTTACCTGGTGCTGGCCCCGGTTTTCGACTTCATTTCTCCGCAGCAGTATCGTTACTCTTATGCTGTGTACCTGCTGATATTTGTGCTGGCAGGTATAGTGGTGAACACGGTGGTGATAGTGGTGCATGACTTTGTGATTTTGCAGAGCATCCGGTTGCATAGCGATCTGGAGCTTTCGCGACTAAAAACGGTACATACAGAAGCTGCTAACCTTTTATTAAAACAGCAGATACATCCTCATTTTCTATTTAATGCGCTTAACACGGTAAAAGCGCTTTATCACACCAACCAGGATATGGGGGATTCTTATATTGTGCATCTGGCCAATTTTCTCAGGGCTTCTATTCATCATCATACGGCTAAAACTGCTTTGGTAGCGGAAGAGCTTGGAATACTGGAAAGCTACCTGGAAATGCAGCGTATTCGTTTTGGGGAAGCATTGAAGTGTGCAATAGATATTCCAGCTGAAATAAGACAGCGCTATTACCTGCCTGCCTTTTCGTTGCAGCCTTTATTGGAAAATGCCATTAAGCATAACGAGCTTACCTGTATGGCGCCTTTATCAGTGCAGGTATATTGCAGCAACGGGCGTATAGTGGTATGCAATAACTTAAAAAGAAGAACTATTGCCCTGCCATCTGCACATTATGGGTTGGCTAATCTTGCTGAAAGATCCCGTATACTATCGGGGGATGAAATAGTGGTGGATGAAAAAGAATACTCCTTTTCTGTAAGCATTAAATTGTTGTCGGATGAATATCGTGATCATTGAAGATGAGCGGGTAGTAGCGGAAGATCTGGAGATCAATCTCCGGAAATTAATACAGGAGCCATTGCAGGTAGTGCAGCTGGGTTCAGTACAGGAAGCCATACCGTACCTGAACGGCAGGAATGACATTGATGTCATCTTCAGCGATATTCAGTTGGGCGATGGTTTAAGCTTTGAAATATTTATCGCCGTTGCGCATGCCATACCCGTTATATTTTGTACGGCTTATGATGAGTATGCGTTGGATGCTTTTAAGGTAAATGGCATCGATTATATACTAAAGCCTTTTACCAGTCAAATACTGGAGAAGGCGTTGAATAGATATTACCAGTTGAAGAAGGCATTTGCGCGTGACCAGGTGCCGGCCTATCACTCGTTAATTCAATTGCTACAGGATAAGGGACGTAAAGCTTCTTCTGTGTTAGTGTACCACCAGGACAGGATTATTCCTGTAAAGTTTGCAGAGGTGGCTATTGCTTACCTGGCTAATGATATTATTCATTTGCATACGTTTCATGGCAAAGTGTATTATCCCAACAAATCGCTGGACGAGCTGGAAAAACTGGGTGGCTCGGAGTACTTCCGGGTAAACCGGCAGTTTCTGGTGCACAGGAATGTAATTACAGATGTGTCCAGCTTCTTTTCCCGCAGGTTATCGCTGAACCTTACCATTGCCTTCCCGGAGCGCATTACGGTTAGTAAAGCACGGGTGGCGCCTTTTTTAGAGTGGCTGGCGAATAGTTAGGTCCACTCAGGAGCTATTTTGTCCCGGCCGGGTGGTTTCTGCTTTCCTTCTTTTGTCTGCGTGGGCATCTTTGTGCGACTATTAAATAAACGTACAATGAAAAAAACACTCGTTATTATTTTAACCCTGTTTGCTACAAAAGGGTTTAGCCAGGGATTGTTTTCACGATTAGAGTTTGGATTAAAAGCAGGGGGTAACGTTAGCAATTTTACCAATGCTTCTTTTCCTACCGATCCGCTTTATGGTTTTCATGCAGGCTTCACTATGGCTTTTAAAATCACCGACCGTATCCTTATCCAGGAAGACATTCTATTCTCTACACAGGGTGCAAAAATAAAAGGGGGCTCTTTGGGCGATCAGGATCTGAAGCTTAATTACATCTCTATACCGTTTCTGTTGAAGTATAGAGCCCAGTCTGGTTTTTTTGTAGAAGCAGGCCCGCAGTTTGGTATGAAGGCGAATGAAAAAGTAGCCGGCTGGAGTAAAGATGATTTTGCTAAGAAGATAGATATAGCGGCAGCCGGGGGAATAGGGTATCAATCACGTATAGGATTAGGCGTGGGAGCCAGGTATATATACGGATTATCGAAGGTGGGTAACTTTGATATCTCTAATGTGAATAATGATTTTAAGAATAATACCATACAGGCAAGTATATTTTATGTGTTTTAAACAAAACGGCCATCTCCTGGCCTGGTGAGATGGCCGTTTTTAGTTTTTATGGCTTTGTAAGCATAAGTAAGCTCAATAAGCAAAAGATTCCCTTCTTTTGTGCAATACAGGATAAGACAGGATAGTTTTTTTGCGGGTAGTTGATAATATCGCTGCTCAGATTGTTGATGCTATTTCTTTTTGCTTGCTGTTGCCTTCCTTAATGCTGTGTGCATACGGTGGTGTTAGTAAGCTGCTGAAGCAAATAAAATCACCCGGATAATAAACAAACACAATCACCTATAGTCAAAGAAGTTAATAGGGATGCAGCCAATAGTTGTATACCCTGTTAGCTTTAATTTTTTTAACGATATGCAACAGACCAGGAAAGGAAACATGCCGAAAAGAATAGTTACAGCAGGTATAGGGTTGTTATTGTGCTGGGGCAGTGCCCGGGCACAGCAACAACAGGTGATGAGTGAGTGGCATTACCGGCCGCAGGGCAGCGATTTTGTAAAAGTGAACGGTAAACAACGTTTTAACCGGGCCTTATATGGAAGTAACACTGCTTTTAGGGTAGAAGCAGGCGATTTGCCTGAATTTGCTTTATATCTGCCCGGTATGGGCGGTAGTTTGCGTTTGGGCCTGATGCACGGTAACGAAAGTAAATGGCTGATGGATGCGCAGGAGGTAACAACGGTATATCGTCCTGGCTGTATGCTGTACGAAATAAGTGACAAGCTGTTGGGTAAAGGTAAGCTAAGCCTGAAAGTGATACCGCTGGCAGATAAGGAAGGTATGCTGTTACAGATAAAGGCCGACCAGGTGCCTGCTGGTGTTACACTTTGTTGGGCTTATGGTGGGGTAACGGGTAAAAAGTTTAGTCGCGATGGCGATATTGGCGGAGACCCGGAATCTTCTTTTTATCTGCAACCTGCTTATTGTAAAGATAACCAGGTAACTATTTGGGAAAATAAAGCCGGCATCAGCTTAGGGCAGAAACCTATGGTGGAGGCGATATTTCCGAAAAGTGCGGTGTTAAAAATGGCGGATGCTGTCAGGCAGGAAAATCCGGCTGTTTGTTTAAGTGCAGTGGTGTCCGGCACACCTATCGTGGCAGGTTCATTACCCCTTACTGGCTTTCAGGGATATTTCTATATTGGAAAACCTGATGCAGGCGTTAAAACATATGAAGAGCTGGCAGGGGCATTTGATAAAGCAGAAGCGGCGCGCAAAGCGCTGGCGGAACGGATACAGGTAAAAACGCCGGATGCATATATCAATACGCTTGGCAGTGCATTAAGCATGGCGGAAGATGGCATTTGGGAATACCCTACCTACCTGCATGGTGCAGTAGCCTGGCGCATGCGACTAAATGCGTGGCGTGGCCCGTATGTAGCCGATCCTTTAGGCAGGCACGACAGGGCCAGGGCGCACTTTAGCAGCTATGCGTTATCTCAGTTAACTGAACCCGCTACTGCACCGGTAGTAGCCGATACTGCGCTGCACCTGGCACGACAGCTGGAAAAGCTGGGCACGTCTCTGTTTAGTAGTGGTTATATCTGTCGCAATCCCAATGGCGATTTCCGGGCGCATCACTACGATATGAACCTGGTGTTTGTAGATCAGTTGCTGCGTCATTTTAACTGGACCGGTGATACGGCTTATGTAAAACAAATGTGGCCGTTGCTGCAAAGGCACCTGGCCTGGGAGAAGCGTAATTTTGATATGGATAATGATGGTTTATATGATGCTTATTGCTGCATATGGGCCAGTGATGCTTTACAATACAGCGGTGGTGCGGTAACGCATTCTACTTCTTATAACTATTTTGCCAACCGCGAAGCGGCTTTCCTGGCAAAGGTGATAGGGGAAGATGCCAGCTTGTATGAAAAGGAAGCAGATAAAATTTATCAGGCTATTCAATCCAAACTGTGGATGCCCGAAAAGGGCTGGTATGCAGAATACAAAGATGCATTGGGCAACCAGCAGCTGCATCCGTCTGCGGCTTTATGGACTATCTATCATGCCATAGACTCGAGGGTGCCGGATGCTTTTCAGGCTTACCAGAGCTTACGTTACATCGATACACATATACCGCATTTGCCCGTGCATGTAAAGGGAGAAACTACTCCTTCTTTATACCTGTTAGCCACCACCAACTGGCAACCCTACGATTGGTCGCTGAACAATGTGGCGCTGGCCGAAAACCTGCACACGGCATTGGCTTACTGGCAGGGCAACCGTTCTGACGCCGCTTTCCGTTTATGGCGGAGTGCTATGATAGAATCGATGTACATGAGTGCCAGCCCCGGTGGTTTTCCGCAGTTATCGAAGTATGATGCTGCAAGAGGAGAGTTGTACCGCGATTTTGGAGATCCGATAGGTATGGCTGCACGTTCATTGGTAGAAGGGTTATTTGGTATTGTGCCCGATGCTATGCGCGATACGCTTACCATTCACCCGGGCTTTCCCACTGCCTGGAAGCAGGCGGCTATACAATTGCCGGATACCCGCTTGCAGTTTCAGCGAACAGGCACTACAGACGATTATACTATTACCTCCACTTTTGCCAAACCCCTGCATTTGAAAATGGTAGTGAATGCGCCATTTACACAGGTGCAGCAGGTAACCATTAATGGCAAACCTGTACAATGGAAGCTAATAGTGCAGGTAGGTCAACCGGCTATCGAATTAGCCGCGCCTGCCACTACAAGCTGGCATGTAGTCATTCGCTGGAAAGGAGTGGCGCCTGAGAAGCCGGCATATGATAGTATCCGTTTGGGGCAACAGCTGTTTGCCTGTAATACAGCTAATGCTACCATACTGGATGTGTACGATCCGCAGCAGGTATTGCAAACGCATCAGCTACAGGCGCATCGCCTGGCGGCACAGCCGGTAGCAACACCGGGGGCGCATACCTTTTTCCTGTTATTAAAACAAGGCCAGCTGCAATGGTGGCATGCGGTAGATTTTTACCAGCAACAGGCTATAAGCATAGCTGCTACCAAACAACAGCCTGTGAATGCATTGGCATTTACCCTGTATAATGCAGCATCCGGTGCAGTAAATGGTACGGTGCAGGTGAATGACGGCAGCCGTGCCTTTATACAAAAGATCAGTATTCCTGCGGGAAAGCAAGGGATGAAGGTGGATGTGTCAGCAATCTCTGTGATTACAGGAACCAATCGTATACAATGGATAGGCGATGATGGCAGCAGGCTGGATACTACCATAATTAACTGGAATGTAACCACGGATCAAAAGAGTAGCTCCGTGGCGCTGGGGGCATTGTTCAATGATAAGCTTACCCGCATCTTTAAAAACAATTATCTCTCACCACGTCCGCAATCGCCCACGTTGCAATTGCCTGTACAGGGTATAGGTAACTGGTGTTATCCGCTGATACAGGCCGATATTGATAATAGTGGTTTGCGCAAAGCAGCAGGAGGCAGCAACAGATTCACGCTGCCACAGGGGATTGTGTTTGCTACACCGGCCGATAGCAATGCCAATAACATCATTTACACCTCTAAATGGGATAACTATCCTGATACAGCTACTGTGCCTTTAACGGGCAAAGGGAGCCACATATACCTGTTAATGGCAGGCAGCACCAATCCCATGCAAAGCCAGTTGGTGAATGGCAGGGTTACGGTGTATTATAAAGATGGCACCAGTGGTGTGCTGAACCTGAAGAATCCGGAAAACTGGTGTCCGATAGAACAGGATTATGAAGATAACGGGGGAGCTTTTAGTTTACAAACGCCACGCCCGTTGCGTGTGTACCTGAAAACCGGGCAGGTGGGTTTTACGCTGCCTAAATACAGTTCCATTAAAGGTTTCAGTAACCGCGCCATCGAAGGGGGTGCCGCTACGGTGCTGGATATGGTGCTGGACCCCCATAAAGTACTGGATCATTTACAACTGGAAACCCTTACCAATGATGTAGTCATTGGTTTAATGGCAGTGTCGGTAGTGCTATAAAATGTTGTTTTCAACTATAAAAAATGCCGCCTCATATATATGGGGTGGCATTTTTGTGTCATGTCTGTTTTTCTGTTTACAGCCGCTTTTGGTAGAATACTATTTAATTCCTTTTTTTGGGGACACATTCAAATAAGTAGAATTACTCATGCAGTCCATCCGCGAATATTCTGATGAAGAGCTGTTTACGCAGATAAAGGATGGGAAGCATTGGGCTTTTGCCGAGCTGTATAACCGTTATTGGGAAAAACTGCTGGTAGTGGCCAGTAATAAACTGAACGATGTTTTTCTGGCACAGGAAGTAGTGCAAAACCTGTTTATTGATGTGTGGACCCGTAGGGAAAAGATTGTTATACAGAAAACTGCTAACATATACCTGGCTGCTGCGCTCAAGTATAAAGTTATCAACGCTCGCCTGGAACGGACTAAAGCCCGGCAAAAATCCGGAGAGTACACCGATGATTCCTTCGTGGCGCCTGCCAATGCGCATGAAACCCTTTCTTTCCAGGAGTTGCAGCAACAGCTGGAAACCATTGTTACGGGGCTGCCCGAAAAATGCCGGCTGGTGTACCAGATGAGTCGTCACGATGGATTCAGCAACAAAGAAATAGCCTCTCAATTAGATATATCCGAAAAGGCCGTGGAAGCCAATCTCACCCGGGCACTGCGTGTTTTACGCGAAAAATTGAAATATTTCAGCCCGCTACACATTGTTTTTAAAAATATATTGGAAATGATATAGGGGTGCCTTCTTCTTTTTTGACTATAGGTATAGAAACAGCTGCTATTGTTGAATATGAATGAAGAATTACTGACAAGCTTAGAGAAAAAATGGCTTAACGGCACCATTACCCGCGAAGAGATGGATTTATACGCGGCCTGGTATAGCGATAACCAGGGAGCGGATGTGCTGGTGCCTGCTGCTATAGCGGAAGATCGTGAGCAACATCGTTTGCAGGTGCTGAGCGCTATAGAGCAGGAGATTGCCAAAGAAGACCCGGCCGTTCGTTTCACCCAACCAGCAAAGGTGCGCTCTGTTAAACGTGCTACTATTATTTACCTGTCTGGTGCGGCTGCGGTAATTGTGGCTTGTATTCTATCCTATGTGCTGTTTTTCCCGTCTAAAAAAGTACCGCAACTGGCTAATGTGGTGAGTGATAAAAAGCCTGGACAGGCGGGGTTGGTGCTTACCATGAATGATGGCAGAAAGTTGCTGCTGGATACGTTACAGGATGGTGTGGTTTCGGTGGAGCAGGGGATAAAAGTGATTAAGGAAAATGGAACGCTGCGTTATGAAGGTAAAGGTGTGGGTAACATATATAATACCGCTACTACCAACAGGGGCAGACGTTATCGTGTGCAACTGCCTGATGGCAGTGAGGTGTGGTTGAATGCAGGCTCTGAAATACGTTACCCGTTGAACTTTGAAAAAGGGATACGTTTAGTGGAACTGAAAGGGGAGGCGTATTTTGATATTGTGCAGCAGGCGAAAGCGCCTTTTATGGTAAAAGTGGACGGGGTAGAAGTGAATGTGTTAGGTACGCGGTTTACTATTAATGCTTATGCGGATGAACCGGCTATTGCCACTACGTTAATAGAAGGAAGTGTAAGTGTGCATGCAGGTGGGAAACAATCGTTATTGAAGCCTAACCAGGCAGCTATAAAACCCAGAAGTACAGAGGAGTTGAAGGTGGTGGAGGTGGACGCTGATAATGCAACGGGCTGGCTGAAGAATAAGTTTGTATTTGATAACATGAAGCTGGACGAAATTATGCGGTCCATTGAAAGATGGTATGGTATAACGGTAGTGTATGCCGATAATGTTAACAGGAATATTGTATTTACCGGTTCTACTCCTATGAACCAGAATTTATCCGAAGTAATAAAGGTGCTATCTCTCAGTGGCATACACTGTGTGCTGAAAGAAAACACACTTTATGTGAAATAATAATGATATAGCTATGTAACTGCGTTCGTCCCTTCCCTCTATTGATTAAAACAAAACTGCTTATTATGTACACTCTGCAAAATGGAGACAGGCATTCTATTACCCCAACTTACCGGGTTTTAACGGTAAGCCGGCACGGCCTTTTGCGTGCTCTTTTACAAAACAACTTCAAGCGGCTATGGTTGCTGCTGGTGCTATGTATTGTATCGGTTGCCACTGTAACGGCCCAGGAAATAACACTGGATATTACCGATGCGCCGTTGAGTAGGGTGTTGGATGAAATTAAAACACAATCGGACTACGATGTATTCTACAACCAGGCGTTGCTGCGTGATGTAAAGAAGGTGACCATCAAAGCCGAAAAAGAACCATTAGACAAACTGTTAAAAAGGCTTTTTGAAAAGCTGCCGGTAAACTATTCCATTGCCAATAAAACTATAGTAGTTACGCCCAAAAGCACCAGGAAGGCTGACGCGGGTAGTATCAATGCCCTGTTGCCCGTGGCCGGAAGCCAGGAGCAGATAAAAGGCCGTGTATTAGATTATAAGAACAGGCCACTGGCAGGTGTTATGATACAATACGATCAAAGTTATTTCTATACCTATACCAACGACCAGGGTGAGTTTTCTATACCCGGCACCAATGGCACCATCATCAACTTTTCGGGAGAGGGCTTTACCGATATGGAACTGCGTTATGATGGGGAAGGCTTTTTGCTTGTGCATATGGAACCTATAGGTGGCTCTTTACTGCAAAATGTAAAAGTATCATCTGTTGCCAGCAGAAAAGACCCTACTACGCACATCGATCTTACCAACAGAAGTTATATGAACCTGGGACAGGTGTTACAAGGCACTGTTCCGGGGTTAACATTACAAACGGTTACTTCTACCAACGTTATCGTTACCAATGTTGCTTCTTATAATCCCCGTACGTTGTGGACAAACATGACCTTAGATCAGTTTTTGCGCAGCAATCCTAACGGGCAGGAAATTATCAATGCCAAACTCAGTGGCAACATTCCCAGCTGGATGAATGCGGATATATATCATCTTACTACGGTTACCCGTGTGTCTACCACAGTGGTGCCTGAGTTGAGGGGGGTAAATTCTTTTGCCGGCAATGCTACCAGCATGCTGGTGGTCATCGACGGTTTTCCTAAAGATGGTTTCCCGTCCGATTTTCCCATGAACAACGTAGAATCAGTGGAGGTGATCAAAGACCCGAAAGAACTGATAAAATGGGGGCCAAGGGCCACCACCGGTATTATTATGATTCGCACCAAACAAGGTAAAAGCGGGCAGATACAGCTGAATTATTCTTCCAACCTGTATTATACACCTGCATCCCGGTTTAACAGGGAAAAACTACAGCTGCCTAATACCGCCGATGTGCTGGATTATATGTTACAGGCCGATTCCATGTTTGTTAGTCAGAACACTTACAATCCGGTAACCTCTTTTCATAATTCGCCTGCTTCGTTGTTGCTGGCCCGCTTACATAACAATCTTATTAGTAAAGGTGCGTTTCAGCAATCCTGGGATTCGTTAGGGAAACTGGATAATGAATCACAGCTGCGTCAGTTGCAACAGAATGCTTTTAGCCAAAGCCACAACCTGTCGATGAACGGCGGAACCAGGAATTATAAATTCTCTTTTATGGGTGGTTATAGCAATAACCAGGACAACAACCTGAAAGGATATAATAAAACCTTTAGCCTTAACCTCAACAATTCTTTTAACCTGTTACAGGATAAGCTGAACATTAGCTGGCTGGTATATGTAGCCAGTATGCATTCCCGCGCCGGCTATAACTTAAACCCCAGCAGCTTAAGCTTACAGCCTTACCAGATGTTGCTGGATAACAGTGGTAATTATGTGTACGATTATTATTCGCTTAACCCCGATGCTAATGCTAAAATTATGTCGCTGGGATATAAGAATAATGCCGAGAACATTTTAGAGGACGCCCTCATTAACAAAAGCACTACTAAAAACTACCAGGGACAAACCCGGTTTAACCTCAACTGGAAACTGTTGCCAGGCATACAATGGAACGCTGCGGTATACTATACGCAACAGAATAATACTACGGAAGATTTTTATGATAAAGAATCCAGCCTGGCCAGGCAAACCTATAACCAGTATGGTGAGTACAAAAGCACCGGTATTAACTTTTATGTACCCTATGGTAACATTTTTAAACAAGGCAAAAGCATTAACAAAGAGTGGAACGTGCGCACGGGGCTGGATTACAGCAGAACCTTTGGTAAAAGCGAGGTTAGCCTGGCTATAGGTGGAGGTGCGGCCAGCGTTAGTTACAGAAGACCTGATGCCTATACCTTGTATGGTTATAACACCATTACCAAAACCGGAGCTCCCATTTTTTTACCCACGCCCGATCCTAATGCTGCGGTAAGCAATTACTATGTGTTGTTTCCCGGCCAGGGCGCTACAGTATATCCTTCCAGTCTGGCAGTGCCTACCAATATGCTCAATACCAATTCCAGGAACATAAACTGGAACGCGGCGGCCAGCTATAAATATGATAACAGGGTAACTCTCTCCGGTTCTTATAACAGTGTATACAATCCTAATTACGGACAGGATAAAAAGTATTCTGTGATGTCTAACTATTATATCGACGGATCGGTAGATGTGCTAAAGCGTCCGTTAAACAGCTGGCTGGATAATATCGGCTTTTCTACAGGCGTAGTAGGTAATAAAATGCCTGACTTACCGGTTATTTATAATGCAGCACGTTATCAGCAGGTATATTGGAGCAATTATGCTATCTGGGTAAACAGCGCTTCGCCTACCCAGCAAAAGGGCCAACGTTCACAGAATGTGTACCAACGGCTAAAACTGGCATTGTTACAGGGAAAGTTTGAATTGTCGGCAGCTTACAATACACAAAAAATGACCGGGTTAAGCAGTGCTTCCGGAGTTGATACTACTATTCATTACGTAAGTGCCAGTGCCAAAGCCAATTTAAGAAATGGACTCTTCTCTATGGGAGTGAGCTACAGCAAATCTCCGGAAGGACAATCGCAGGTGAATGGTGAAGCCAAGTACAATATTGCCAAAGAATCTTTCTTCCATTCTAAACGTATCTCCACGCTCGAAGCCGAGGTGATAGTTCAAAACGTAAGTCCTTATCAGGGCTTAGGGTTAATGATGGGTACCAATGCTTCCAGCGGGGGTAGCTACAGCATGGCTACCAACAGTACATTTAATGTACTTCCTCCCAAGAATATCAACTACGAGGTAAGGGCAAGGATAGGTATTCAGGACGATAAGTACATGGTAGACCTGCGATACTACAATAAAACCACTTCAGGGTTGAACAGCACCGTTTCTGTTAGCTCAGATGTAGCCAGCGGTTTGGGGTCACAGGTTGCCTACAGTAATATCGTAAACAAGGGTGTGGAGTTCTTTTTAAAAACCAGCGTGGTAAAAACACAAAAGGTAAGTTATTCCATTACGTTAAACGGGGCTTACAATGTAAATATCGCCAAATCGGTACCTAGAACTGGTTTTACAGGTACCAACCAATATGCTACTGCTTACCGGGATGGATACAGTACCTCTAACATATGGGCCTATAAATGGGCGGGATTAGACAATCAGGGTAACCCACAGATCTATAATACCAAAGGGGAAAAAACAACTGCCTTGGATAGCGCTACGCTTACCTCTTCTCTTACCTATGCAGGTGTGCTAAAAGCTCCCTGGAACGGTGGGCTGATACAGGAAGTAACGCTGGGTCAGTTTTTTGCAAGGGCAGCCCTCACCTTTAGCTGGGGCGCTGTTATGAAAAGGTATATTCCTACCTCTTCCGGAACGCTGGTGAACAGCGCATTGATCAGGAACCGTTGGAAAAAGCCGGGCGACGAACTGTATACAGATGTGCCTGCTATGTCGGCAAATGGAGAAGGTACTTACCGGGCATTTGTTGCCAACAACTCTACCAATAGTATTACCTCGGCCGACTATGTTCGGTTACAGGAAATAATGGCAGGCTGGCGTGTGCCACAGAAAATGATCCAGCATCTGAAACTGAATAGTGTTATGCTTACCGTGCAAATGCAAAACGTGGCTGTGTGGGTAAAGAATAAGTATAAACTGGACCCGGCAGTAGTAGGCAGCAATGGTATTATAGGCCTGCCTATTCCCAAACAATATTCCTGTAGCCTGATGATAGGCCTTTAATCCACTAACTCAAATGTAAATGATGAAACAGCATCTTTATAAAATAGCTTTTTTACTTACCTGCTTTGCTTTTACAGGGTGTAGTAAGTTTTTAGATGTAACACCTTCTACGCAGGTGGTAAACCCCAGCACGATTGCAGACTTTCAGGAAATGCTGAACAGCGATTCGCTGGGCATTGGTAACTATTTTCTTACCGACCTGATGAGTGATGATACTTATATGACCAATAACATGCGTGGCAGCATTGACAATAGCTATACCCGCAGTTATTTATGGCAGAACACCATATGGAATGCGGCAGATGTAGATTTTATGTATTCCGGTTCTTATACCCGCATTCTGCAAATGAATGTGATATTGAGTAAGGTGACAAGCGCGCCGGCCGATACTTCCAATACCGTACAGAACAGGAATATGGTGATAGCTCAAAGCCTGATACACCGTAGCTGGTATTATCTGCAACTGGCTAACATATATGGTCCTGCCTATCAGACCACTTCTTCCTTTACCGATCTGGCGGTACCACTGGTACTTGCACCCAATGCGGCTGCTTTACCTTACAGGGCTACCGTACAGGAAGTGTATTCGCAGGTGGTGAGCGATTTGAGAACAGCAGTAAGTAATTCTTACTTGCCTGGCACAGGCAAGGATATCCTGCATCCAGGTAAGGCCGCAGGTTATGCTTTATTAGCCAGGGCATACTTATACATGCACAACTACGATTCAGCACTGTTATATGCCGATTCTTCATTGGCCCTGGTAAACAAAGTAACCAACTATATCAGCGGCTATGCTATTCCTACACAGCTGGTAGATCTGCGTAATAACCCGGAAATACTGATGGCCAAAATAGCCTATGAGCAAACATTTTATAAGATGTTTAATAACTACTCAGTAAGGAACAGCCCTTCTTTATATGCTTACCTGGGTTATTATGACATGCGTTATAGTCTTAGGTTTGACTATGCAGGGGCTATGCGCACTACTACTTACAACGGCGCTACTACTATTGTTACAGACTTTAGCCTGTCCACGCCGGAAGTGCTGCTTACCAAAGCCGAATGTCTGGCCAGGAAAGGGGAGATAACCGGAGCGGTGGATATTGTAAATACCATTGCAACCAACCGGGTAAGGTATTACGTTCCGGTAAGTGCTTCTACGTCATCAGAAGCGTTACGGCTGGTGTTGGCAGAAAGAAGGCGCGAGCTGTTTATGCATGGTGGCCTGCGGTTATTCGATCTCAAACGCCTGAACCAGGATGCTGCCACAGCAGTGGATTTAACACGTAAAGGGGATGACAGCACGGTGCTGGCCACCTTGCCCGCACTTTCTTCGCGGTATGTGATGCCATTTACACAAACCATACTGGCAAATAATCCCAACATTACACAGAATGTAAGACAGTAAAGAACTGAAAAACTGAATAGCATGAAAACAAACAGACCTTCCCATACATATGCTTTATTACTGGTGCTGGTAGCTGCTGTTACCGTGTTTGCCTGTAAAAAAGAAGACGATGCGCTTACCAGCCTGGCCCGGGAGCTATCCAATTATAAATTCTCTTATGTGCAAAGCGGTTCGGCTGTAAGGCTTAACGGCATTGCTTATGAAGATACTACGCTTACCTACAGGGGCTTTGCTGTATCACTTACGGGTGCAGCATCGCACGAGGTAGTGGTGGATGCAGTGATTGATCCTTCATTGGTAGCTTCTTATAATGCGTTGTATTCCGAATCTAATCCTTCCTTCGATACCTCTTCTTTTAAAGTATCTTATAACGGCGTTTTTACTATTGCCGCTAATGCCACCACAGCTACAGATTCTTTATTTATTAAGCTGAAAAGCGCTACCAGACTAAAAGACAGTACTACTTACCTGGTGCCGGTGCGCCTTACTGCCCGCACAGGCGAGCAGGTGGCCACTTCTATTGTGTTCTTTAAATTTTTTGTGGCTGCTACCAGTGTGGATGTATATATGAACGGAGCTGATTATTTCAGCTATTACTGGGCATATAACAGAAGTGGCAGCCTGTATTATCCTATCTACTTTACCCGAGATGAAAACGGGAAAATAACCGGTCCGGAATCATTAAGCTTCAGCAGCTTTGCCCGTACCCGTTTAAAGAGCCAGGAAATGCATGTATATGCGGTAACCAATGTAAGTGATTCGCTGATAAAAGCATTCAGCGCTTCTACTGGCTACAGTTACCAGGCTTTTCCGGCAGGTACTTATTCCCTGGCTAAAAATAAAGCTACCATACCTGCTAATGCTTATTTAAGCAGTGATAGTGTTAAAGTCAATTTTACCAACTATGAAGCGTTTGAAACCGGTAAGTATTATTTACTGGGTTTGCAAATAGTGCGCGAGCCAACAGATGCGCTCAGTGCGCCACCGGCGGCTACCACCTCTTTCAACGGCTTTGCGCTGGTGAGCTTCTATGTTTATCCATAAAATTTGCAGCATTAATAATTATGAGAACGAGTACAAAGATGTTTGTGGCTGGTACGTTGCTGATGTTTGTTATTGCCGGGCAGGTGCATGCCCAGCAACAAACCAGGCGCGATTCTGCCGCCTATGTAGCCAGCCTGGATGCTGCTGCCTACCGGTTTGAAGATTCTACCGGCAATGCGCATACTTTAAAAGAGTATGCAGGAAAGTATGTGTACCTGGATATATGGGCATCGTGGTGTTATCCCTGCCGGAAGGAATATCCTTTTTTAAAAGAACTGATGGGAAAAGTGGATGCGAATACCGTGAAGGTGTTAAGTGTTTCCATTGATCGTACCAAATTCCGGTGGATAGGGGCTTTGCAAGGTTATCAGATGACGGAAGGTACACAATGGGTGGTCACTGATACCACCTTTGAACGTGCTTTTGACATTGACCGTATACCCCGCTTTATACTGCTGGATAAGCAGGGAAAAGTATTGCAATATTCTATGTCCAGGCCTTCTCATGCAGAAACGCTGGAGTATCTCAATAAACTGAAATAAAAGGTAGCAAAATGAAAAGTAGCAAATTATTACTGGCAGCAGCATGTTTGTGCGGAGGAATGGCGCATGCCCAGCAAGGTAAAAGTGGTAAACTGGAATTCACTATTAAAGGGCAGTTGGGGAATGTAGCAGAGCCTGCCAAAGTATTCATTATATACAGGAATAATGGCATGAGGGGCGATTCGGCAGAAGTGAAGAACCATCAGTTTACTTTATCAGGTACAGCTGAATTGCAGCAAAAAACCACGCTTTACCTGCGTCAGGGAGGAGAGCCTTCCTATTCGCGCAGGCCTATGGATCAATTGACTATTTACCTGGAAAACGGTACCATAGAAGTTACTTCGCCCGATTCGTTACAACATGCTAAAGTGGGGGGCTCGCAGTTAAATATAGATCAGCAGGATTATTTGAATAGCATTGGTAATCTGAAAGAATTACAAGCGGAAATTATTGCCAAATACAAAACCGAAACAGATTCGGTGAAGCGTGAAGAGTTGATTGGCGATTACAAGCAAATGGATGTGATGTTACAAACAGGGATGGCGGGTTTTATTCAGTCACATCCCAGGTCGCTGGTGGCCATGCATGTGCTGAGAAATAATTTTAATCCTTCTGATAACGTAGAGCTGGCGTCTAACCTGTATAATTCTTTATCAGATGATATTAAAAATTCTTCTTCCGGTACTTTATATAAAGAATCTATAGAGAACGTGTACAAACTGGCGGTAGGTAAAGTAGCGCCGGATTTTGCGGCGAAAGATATGCTCGGTGCTGAAAAGCATTTAAGTGACTTTAGAGGTAAGTATGTATTGCTCGACTTTTGGGCAAGCTGGTGTGGTCCATGTCGCAAGGAAAGCCCGAACCTGATTACCAGTTATTCTAAATTCAAACACAAAAAATTTGAGATCATTAGTTTTTCAGTAGATCAAAGTGCCGATGCCTGGAAAAAAGCAGTAGCAGAAGACAAGTACACCTGGACCAATTTAAAAGACAACGCTATGGAAACGGAGTCGGTGGCCAAGCTGTACGGTGTAACTGCATTACCTACCAACCTGTTGTTAGACCCTGCAGGTAAAATAGTGGCTATGAACTTACGCGGTCAGGAACTGGAAAAACAATTAGCGCAAATTTTAAACTAAGAAGGATGTTACGTAAGATAGGGGCTGCCGGTGGGTTATTACTGGCAATGTGTACTACCGGCCTGCATGCGCAGGATACACTCAGCTTTCACGATGATGAGCTGTTTAAAAAAGATGTATATAAGAATGTGCGTGCCGATATGGAGAAAGGCCTTGTAAAAGGTTTTACCCAGCTTTGGCAGGAGAATATGGAGTTGAAGCCGGAGAAAATTGCGGTGCCTTATAAAAAAGCACAAACGGCCAAAAGCCTGCCGCGAACAGCTGTGGCCAAACAATTGAACGACCAGGTGTTTGTGATATGGAAATTTTTCAGAAAGACGAATGAGAACATTGAGGGTATTGCGGTAGATGCTACCGCCTTTGCATTGAATGATGAGGGGGTAATGGTGACCAATCACCATGTGTTTAGCAAATTGCTGGATAAATATGCGAAGTTCTATGAAATGGACAGTACGCTGTTTCTGTCAGATTTGAATGGCAATATCTATGGTATAGACAAGATACTGACCTATAATGAAAATGCCGACCTCGCATTGTTTACTGTAAAGAACCTGCATGCAGCTAAAATCAATGGCATTGCTATTGGTAAGGATGCCCCGGTAGGTGCTGATGTAAATATTCTGTCGCATCCCACTGGCTTTCCTTACTACTTCTCTACAGGTGTGGTAGCCCGTAATGTAAAGTACAGTGAGTTTGGAGGTTATACAGAGCGTATGGATATTACTGCAGATTATGCAGTAGGTTCCAGTGGTGGCCCTATTGTAGATGCATTTGGCAGCCTTATAGGCGTAGTGTCCAGCACACATTCTATCTATGCCCGTGAGCAGCAGAACTTACAAATGGTGGTAAAGCAGGCTATACCTGCCCGCTCTCTTTTTTCTATGATTCAATAGGCATTAACGAGTAAAAGCAAAAGAAATGAATACATTCCTGAAAATATGTTTTACAGCTGCGGCCGCCTGTCCCTTACTGGCACATGCACAAGACCCGCAACGTTATCAAATGAATGGGTATGTTAAAAACCTGTCACCCAACAATAAAGCGGTGCTCATGCGCATGATACCCGGTCGCATGGTGTTTGATACAGTTGATGTGGTAAACGGTAAATTCACCTTCAACGGCCAAAGTCAGGCGCCGCAGAAAGCTTACCTGTATGTAACGCACGAAGGTAAAATGCCCCAGAACATTGCCCTGGGCGATCATGTGGCTGTGTATCTCGAAAACGGTACTATTGAAGTAAATACCAACGACTCCCTCAAAAATGCCAAAGTAGGAGGTACGCCCTTGAATATAGACCAGCAGGAATTGGTAGAAATGCTGAAGCCTTTTGATAAACAGGTGGCTGCTTTGGAAGCCAGGTTTGCTACGGCCAGCAAAACAGAAGATTCGCTGGAATCGAGCCTGGTAAAATCGCAATACGAAGCCGTGAGTGCCAACAGGGATAAAGCATTACTGGCTTTTGTGGGCAAGCATAAAAGTTCACTGGTGTCATTGCTGATTATCCGTTCTTATTTCGATCCTTCTACAAAAGCAGAGCTGGCTATTGCAGCTTATGATATGCTGGACGAAACTGTGAAAAGTTCCTCACAGGGACAGGTAATAGCACGTATGCTAAAGCGTGCCAAAGCATTGGATGTAGGTTCGGTGGCTCCTGAGTTTACTGCTAAGAACACCAATGGGGAAGATATTGCGCTGAAACAGTTTCGTGGTAAATATGTACTGATCGATTTCTGGGCCAGCTGGTGTGTACCCTGCAGGCACGAAAATCCCAATGTGGTGAAAGCTTATAACCGTTTTAAAGATCAGAACTTTACGGTGCTGGGTTTTTCACTTGATGAAGGAGATGATGGCAAAAACCGCTGGATGGGCGCTATTGAAAAAGATGGATTAACCTGGATGCAGCTTTCCGATCTGGCTGGCTGGAGCAGCCCCATTGCTATGCTGTATAACCTCAAAGCTATACCTGCTAACTTCCTGCTCGACCCCAATGGGAAAATTATAGCAAGAGATTTAAGAGGAGAGGCGCTGGAACAAAAGCTGGCAGAAATACTGAAAAAAAGCTAAACCCTATACCCTTAACAGCAGCAGCGATACTATGTGCTGCTGCTGTTTCTTTACTATGTAATACTGTATATAATCATGCAAAGAAGTATACTTATAACCTGTTGGGTGCGTGTTATCGCTATTGCTTCGGCTTGTCCGGCAGTAGTGTTGGCACAAAAGGGTAAAGAGAGTACCATTGATCAGCAACTGGCCAACATCTACAATATTCACTCCGGCCATGCCATGGATTCAGCATTTCGCACCGTACAGGTGGATGCGAATGATACTGCCCGTTATCCTGCACTGGATAACCTGAGATCTTTTATAGCCAGTATGTTTGCCTGGGAAAAGAATGTTGTCAAAGTGGAGTGGTATATGAGCAACTTACAATATGGCCCTGCCAAAGCAGGTCATTATTTTAAAGTATCAAGGGCTTTTGAAAATGCCAACGAATGGGTGCTGGCCGAAAAATATGCCCGTCTTTCTATCGACTCAGCCATGCCTTATATTGATAAAGAAAAAATAGAAGGGGAGGGCATTACACCTGCTTCTATACTGGCATCTTCCTTAACGTTGCTTACCGGTTTCCTGGATAAGCAGCAACGGTATAGCGAAGCAGTAGATATACTCACAGCAAAGATGCAGTACTGCTCAAAAAAGAACGCCGCGGGCTTACAGAGATTACAGGCTGATATGCTATTGAAAAGTAAGCGTTATGAAGAGGCCTTACAGGTATATGTTGGCTTAATAAAAGCCAGGGCAGCGGGTAGTGCCGTGGAAAGTAAAATGAAAGAAGCTTATGCGGCTTTGTATGACGGCAAGCAACGTGGTTTTGAAGCGTACCTGGAAGAAGTAAAAGCCAATATCCGTAAAGACTTCAGTGACAGCATACGCAAAAGCAGCCTGAAAGAGAAAGCGCCTGTTTTTGTGCTGCGCAACCTCGAAGGCACGGAAGTGGATTTGAAGCAATATCAGGGTAAAGTAGTAGTGCTTGATTTTTGGGCCACCTGGTGTGTACCCTGTAAAGCATCTTTTCCGGCTATGCAAATGGCAGTGGATAAATATGCGGCTGATAAAAACGTGGTGTTCCTGTTTATTGATACCTGGGAGTATACGCCGCAAGCCCCTGTTGCAGCTATTAAAGAATATCTGGAAAAAAAGAACCTCCGTTTTAACGTGTTACTGGACGAAAAGAGCCCGCAGACAGGCAATTGTGAAGTAGTGAAAAAATACGGTGTAGATGGTGTGCCTGCTAAATTTATCATTGACAAAAATGGTTATATCCGTTTTCGCTTAACCGGCTTCAACGGCACTAATGAAGAAGCGGTGACTGAGTTATCGGAAATGATTGAGCTGGCAGCGAAAGGGTAAATGAATTAGTTGAGCGAATTATTTACTCAGCAGGCAAATTGAGTTGAATAAAAAAGCCCGGAGTTTATTCCGGGCTTTTGCTTTTATAACAGAATGTTAAAGGTTATTTATTATATTTTTTAAACACACTTACAGAACCGTCAACACTTACCTGTGTAATTACTTTCTGGTTGTTCTTTTCCAGTGATACATAATAAGAAGTGCCTTCTGTGCTATGCTCCATTTCAATTACCTCAGTAGTGGTGTAACCAGGGTATTTGCTGTTAAGCGTTGTGATGGCACGTGCAGGCAAACGATTGATACTGGTTTCCCGGCTAACGGCAACCTGCTCGCCATCATTATTATAGAAGGCTTGCATACTGGTGTTGTTTACTACAAAACTGATGCTTACTACTTCACCCAGTAATTTGTAATGTACATTGGTGGCATTAGGGTAGGCAGCTTTAAACAGGCTGATGGTTTTATCGTTGGTGTCTGCTGCAAATGTATTGGCAGTGAAAGCGATGATAGCGATGGCGGCGATGATAAACTTTTTCATAATTGTAATTTTTATAATGATGTTTGTTTTTGCATTTACAGTAGTAATAAGGCCAATGCAATGCCAAACCGCTATGCCAGTTGTAAGTGGTTGATAACCAGTTTTAATAGGTGAGGGGTGTTGGGGTGCCGTTGTAACGGAAGCGGACAGTTTCTGTGCGGTAATGTGTCAACCTGCTCGTGGTCCAGCAGGTGCTGGAGTGCACGCAGCAGGTGCTGCTCGCGGCCCAGCACCTGCTGTAAGACACAATAATGCACGCTCTCAACGAGAGCGTGCATTATTGTGTCTTGTTGTAATATTTAAACTGTTGTTTTAGGTAAACGTGCTGCCAGCCAGCTTTCTTTTGCTGGAACAATCCATTTGCTGGTAAGCTCTTCTTTAGTGGCAGCCAGGTTGTTGAAGTATAAAGTATCGTAGTTAATAAAATTATTCTCTATTGCATACTTCAATTGGGAAAGCGGTAACAGTTGTATTTTATCTTTTACCACAAAAGCAAGGCTTTGACGGTCGAACATACTCACCTTAAATTTCTCTTCAATGGCTTTGATTACTCTTACCGAGCTATCGGTGCTACAACCGCTTACGCCAGCAGCAGTCTCATCGGCCATCAGTACTACAAACTGCGCAAAAAACAGGTTGCCGTATCCTTTTACTGGAGTACCGTGTGTATTCCACTCTCCTATAAACTGCTCCAGCATTTCTTCCAGTTCCAGTGCTTCCCCCATAGTAAAAGGGCGGCTGGACTGGTAAATCCATACTCTTGAAGAGGGGGCGAAATTTTCCGGAAGTAAATGTGCGTAATTGAGGTTCATAGTGCAAAGATAATGTGTTGGCATAAAAAAAGTCTGACAACGGTCAGTTGCCAGACTTTTTATAACAGAGCACCTAACAGGTGTTAATCTGCCATGCTTTCCTGAATCATTTCTGCTATGTCTAATACTTTTACTTCCTCTTCTTTTTCGTTCAGCTTTACGCCGTCTGTCATCATGGTGTTACAGAAAGGGCAGGAGGAGGCAATAATTTTAGCTCCTGTAGCCAGGGCTTCGGTGGTGCGTTCCAGGTTAATGCGGGTGTTGCCCGGTTCATCTTCCTTAAACATTTGCGCGCCACCAGCACCGCAACAAAGACCATTGCTGCGGCAGCGTTTCATCTCCACCAGTTCGCCATCCAGCGCTTCCAGCACCTGGCGGGGCGCTTCGTAAATATCATTCGCACGGCCCAGGTAACAACTGTCGTGGAAAGTGATACGCTTGCCTTTGAACGAACCGCCTTCTTTCAGGCGAATTTTACCTTCATTTATTAGTTGCTGTAACAGGGTGGTGTGGTGTATCACCTCATAGGTGCCACCCAGCTCAGGATATTCATTCTTTAATATATTAAAGCAGTGTGGGCAGGTGGTTACAATCTTTTTAATACCGTAACCGTTCAGAATCTGGATATTGTTATACGCCATCATCTGAAACAGGAACTCATTACCCGATCTGCGGGCAGGATCGCCTGTACAAGCTTCTTCTTTACCCAGGATAGCATATTTAACGCCCACCTTATTTAATATAGTAGCAAAAGCTTTGGTTATTTTTTGTGCACGCTGGTCAAAGCTGCCTGCACAGCCTACCCAGAAAAGAAGTTCCGGAGTTTCACCGCTATTCATATAATCTGCTACAGATCTTACTTCCATGTGTGTTTGTTTGTAGTTGTCAATTGTGAAAACGCTTGTTAAGCACTAATTCTCCGTTACCCATTTGTCGCGATCATCCGGAGAAAACTTCCAGGGTGCGAAGTTGTTTTCAATGTTGCTGAACATGCCATTCCATTCAGCAGGAGCGCTGCTTTCTTCCATTACCAGGTAACGGCGCAACTGTAATATAATGTCCAGCGGAGAAATGCTAACAGGGCATTCCTGCACGCAGGCATTACAGGTGGTGCAGGCACGTAATTCTTCTTCTGTAATATAGTCGCGAACCAGTGACTTTCCGTCGTCGGTAAACTGGCCGTTTTTATTAATGTTTTCTCCAATTTCCTCGGCACGGTCGCGCGTGTCCATCATTATTTTACGTGGGCTTAGCTTTTTGCCTGTGATATTGGCAGGGCATGCGGCAGTACAACGTCCGCACTCGGTACAGCTGTACGCGTCCAGTACGTTTTTCCAGCTCAGGTCCATTACATCCCTCGCGCCAAAACGATGTGGTTCAGCGGGTTCGGTAGGAGCCAGTTCAGGCTGCATGGCATATAACACCTCTTTCTGAATATCAGGCATATTCTTCATCCGGCCCATCGGTTTTAAACGGGCAAAATAGGCATTAGGAAATGCCAGAACAATATGGAGGTGTTTGGAATAAGGTAAATAGTTCAGGAATGCCAGTATGCCCAGAATGTGCAACCACCAGCAGGTTCTTTCCAAGCCTTCCAGAGCTCCACTACTAAAGCCGGCAAACAGGGGCTGAAGTATAGAAGAAACCCAAAAATTACCGGTAACAGCTTCGCCATAATGGCTGTAGCCACGTTGCTGCAACAGGGTGTCGGCAGCGTTCATGGTTAAAAACAGTGACATCAGCACTATTTCGGTAATTAATATATAGTTGGCATCGCTTTTAGGCCAGCCAGTCAGGTCTTTACTGTTCAGGCGTTTAACCTTTACAATGTTCCGGCGAACCAGGAAGATGGAACAGGCAATTAATACGCCCGCCGCCAGCAGTTCGAATGAGTTAATCAGGAAGGTGTAAAAACCGCCCAAAGGCTCGGCAAACAAACGGTGTTTGCCTAAAATACCATCCAGCAGAATTTCCAGTACTTCTAAGTTAATGATGATAAACCCGGCGTATACAATAAAGTGTAGTACAGCTACTAGGGGATTACGAAACATCTTTTTCTGACCAAAAGCCAGCAGCAACAGGTTGCGCCAACGCTTTTCGGGTTCATCGGTCAATGCTTCGGGACGGCCCAACATTATGTTTCGGTAAATCTGCCGGGCTTTTTTGCTAAATAAATAACCTGCTACAGCCAACACCACAATAAAGGCTGCTTCCTGGATAATGTGCATACGGCAACTGGTTGTTGTGTAAGCCGCTAAGGTAACTGATTTTCCGCTGGTTATTGCTGGTTTTACAATATGTAATTTGCTATTTGTGAATTGTAGCTTTATTTTGCCCCTGTAAATAGCTGGTATAGTGTCGCAAAAATTATCAGCCGTAAAAACAGAGCCGATGTCAAACAGGAATTATTTTTTAAACCAGGCTTCTGCTGAGCAAAAGATGCAGCGGATGGCATTGGAAATAGCAGAGCACTTAAGTGAAGATGAAGCGCCACTGGTGCTGATTGGGGTGCGGCAAAGTGGAATGGTGCTTGCTGAAAAGATGGGCGTCCTGGTAAAAGCTTACTTAAAAGCACCGGTGCAGGTTATTTCCGTAACGCTGGATAAACACCATCCGGAAGAGGTAACGCTCAGTGAATCAGTGGATTTCAATGGAAAAAACGTGATTGTTCTGGACGATGTAACCAACAGCGGCCGTACTTTATTATATGCATTAAAACCGTTGCTGGCATTTTTCCCAAAAAGAATTCAAACGCTGGTATTGGTAGAACGTATGCATAAACATTTCCCCATAAAGGCCGATTTTGTAGGACTATCTATCGCCACTACCGAGCAGGATCATATCCAGGTAGAGGTAGAAAATGGCGAAATTGTAGGGGCATACCTCTAAAATGAGGTTACAGGGCCTGTATCCGGCACCTGATTTGTTTTTTCGTTTGAAATATAATCGTGAAATTGCTCACCGCTTAAATAGTAATCTGATATTTTATGGACGCAAGCATACAAGCTAAAGTAAATGAGTGGCTGAATGGTAGCTATGATGAGGCTACTAAAGAAGAAATTAAACGTTTGGAAAAAGACAGCCCTGATGAACTGGCTGATGCATTCTACCGTAACCTGGAATTTGGTACCGGTGGTTTGCGTGGCATTATGGGTGTAGGCACTAACCGTATGAACAAGTACACGGTAGGTATGGCTACACAGGGTTTTGCCAATTACCTGCGTAAAACTTATGGCGATAAGCCGGTAAAAGTGGCTATTGGCCATGACAGCCGGAATAACAGCCGTTTCTTTGCCGAAACCACTGCAAACGTGTTTGCAGCTAATGGCATTGAGGTGTTTCTGTTTGAAGCCTTGCGCCCAACTCCTGAATTATCATTTGCTATCCGCACCCTGGGTTGCCAGGCAGGTGTGGTTTGTACCGCTTCTCACAACCCCAAAGAATACAATGGCTATAAAGCTTATTGGAGCGATGGTGGCCAGCTGGTACCTCCACACGATAAAAATGTGATCCGTGAGGTAGAAGCGATCAGCAGCGTTGCTGATGTGAAATTTACCGGTGGTGAAAGCCGTATCTCTATCATTGGAAAAGATACCGACGAGGCATATATCAAAATGGTAAAAGGCCTGAGCGTATATCCGGAAGTGATCAGCAAACAGCACGATTTAAAAATTGTATATACGCCTATCCATGGTACTGGTATTACCCTGGTTCCGGATGTGTTAAAAGCATACGGTTTTACCAATGTAAGCATTGTGGAAGAGCAAGCAACACCGGATGGTAATTTCCCAACCGTGGCCTATCCTAACCCGGAAGAAAGCGAAGCGATGAGCATTGGTTTGAAAAAAGCCAAAAGTATTGATGCAGATATCCTGGCAGGTACCGATCCGGATGCTGACCGCGTAGGGGTGGGTGTTAAAAACCATAAAGGCGAGTGGGTACTCATGAATGGTAACCAAACCGCTGTACTGGCTTTTGCGTATGCGATTGAAGCACGTAAGAAGAAAGGGCTGGCTCAGCCTAACGATATGGTGATTAAAACCATTGTTACTTCTGAAATGATCGACGAAGTGGCTAGGCAAAACGAAATTACCTGCTACAATGTACTTACCGGCTTTAAGTGGATTGCGGAATTACTGAAAGAGAAAGAAGGTAAAGAAAACTATGTAATAGGTGGTGAAGAAAGCTTTGGTTTGATGATTGGCGACCAGGTACGTGATAAAGATGCCGTTGCTGCGGTGGCTTTATTATGTGAAATGGCAGCTTACGAAAAAGAACAGGGCAGAACCTTATACGATAAACTGATTGAATTATATATCCAGTATGGTTTCTATCTCGAACACCTGATCAGCATTACCAAAAAAGGTATGCGCGGACAGGAAGAGATTGCAGAAATGATGCAGGGCTACCGTAATAACCCGCCAGCTGCTATCAATGGTTCGCCTGTGGTACAGTTGCTGGATTACCAGTTGCAGGTAGGTAAAAACCTGAAAACCGGTGAAAGCTGGGATATTACTTTGCCTAAGAGCAACGTGTTACAGTTCATTTTGGAAGACGGTACTAAAATCTCTGCCCGTCCATCAGGTACCGAGCCTAAAATCAAATTCTATTTCAGCGTAAACACCAAACTGGCTGCTAAAGATCAGTTTGATGCTACTTATGCTGAGCTGGAAAACAGGATCAAAGGCATTATTACTGATATGAAACTGAAATAGTGTTGATATTTATCATCAGCCTGTAAATTATAAGAGATAATGCCCGCTTAGGCGGGCATTATCTTTCCAGGTAAGCCTTACCTGAATTTCCCACTTTATACAAATTGTTTTCTTGATTAAAGTATTACACATTAATTCCTATTCACAGGCCGGAGGAGCGGAACAGGTGGCGATGGATTTATTGAAGAATCCATTTGTCAGCTCCACGCTTATGGTAAAAGGCAATGGTCTGGTGCATGCGCAGGTAATAGAATTTCCCAGGCATTGGTTGGATAAGGTGTTTAAAAAGCTGGATGCCTGGTGCTGGCGGTTAGGTTTCAGGAATGATTTTAAGAAGTTGTTTTCATTGAGCGAGCAGCTAAATGGCACTTATCACAAATTACAGAGTTCGGCTGCTTATCAGGAAGCGGATATTATACACCTGCATAATTTACATGGTAATTATTTTGATCTTGGGGCATTAGAAAAAATAGCCCGGGAGAAAATTGTTGTCTGGACTTTACACGATATGTGGGCTGTTACCGGTGGTGAATTTTATACTTACAATAATCTGAATTATCAAAAAGGGATAGGTAAAACCCCGGTTGATTATTTGTACCCGTTGCGAAGGCCTTTTGTGGATTGCAGACAGCGTGATATGAATTGGAAAAGGAAAATCTATGCACGTATAGCTGGCAGGCTAACAATGGTTCCTGTGAGTGAGTGGTTACACCATGTGGTAAAAAGTGCATATGTGTTTCATCCCAATTTGCAGGTGCAGACGATTTTCAACGGCGTGGATACTACTGTCTTTTATAATAAATCGCTCCGTACATGGAATACACCCAGGGTATTGTTCTTTAATGCCAGCGGTGAAAGTAAGGCTTCTCCCCTTTTTACTAATATCATAAAAAAGATTACCTGGCCATTTCAGTTATACTTAGTGGGTAATCCTATCGATCATCCGGCTGTTTGTTATCATACCCCTTTTATAAGCAACAGGAGTGAATTGAATTGTTTGTATAACAAGGTAGATATACTTGTTTTTCCATCTAAAGCAGAAACTTTTGGCCTGGTGCCACTGGAAGCCATGGCTTGCGGCGTTTGTGTAATAGCATCAGATAGCACTGCTTTGCCGGAAGTAGTGAAGCCGGAACTGGGCTATATTTTTACCTCCGGAGAAGAAGAACATCTTTTATTCCGGGTAAATAGCAGCCTGCATCAGCTGGAAGAAAGCAGGCGCAGGGGAGCGCTTGCTGCACAATGGGCTATCCACTCATTTAGCCTGGATAAATGTCATAAAGCCTACTTTGCACTATATCAGCAGTTGCTGGCTGCAAAAAGCAAAGTCTAGGCTTTCGATTTCTTATAACTGTTTTGTACAACTGTTTCAAAGGCTGTTTTAAATAAGGATGCCATTTTTTGAGGTGTTTGTTGCATGGCTATTTGCATGGCCTTGTCTGTTAAATCTGATAGCCAGCTTTTCTCCGCATGTAATACCTGGTTTACAGCGGTGGCAATGGATATTTTCTGATAAGGATCTATATATATCACCGCATCTTTACCTACCTCTGGAATAGAACTGAGCCGGGAGGTGATAACCGGGCAACCCAGTGACATGGCTTCCAGTACGGGCAAGCCATATCCTTCATAAATAGAGGGATAAATAAGTGCTTTGGCGTTTTTATACAACGAAACCAATACCTGGTCATTTGCTTCTATAAACTGTACTTTATCAGCCACCTGTAGCTTACAAAGCATGTCGTATTCCCATTTATTACATGGTCCGGTACATACTACATGCAACTCTAGTTGTGCCTGTAGTATATCCGTAATAGCTGATATGAATAGTTTAAAGTTTTTTCTACCTGTACGGTCTCCTACAAACAACAGGTATTGGGAGGGAAGAGACAGGTTATTACTTGTTTCCAGTTCGGTATTTAGCAGGTTCCCGGTATGAATAGTGGTAATGTCTGTCTCTGAAAGCCCTGTAAGATCGGCTAAGTCTTTACAGGTGGTATGCGAAATGCTAATTACGCCCGATGCCCGATGTGTAAGGTAAGCCAGCTTGTCAGCGTTACTGCCCGAAGGATCAAATAAACCATCAGGGCCAAGTACACAGCGCATGGTGTCATGCACTACCATTGCAAATGGTTTATGTGCAGGCATATAATCCAGGAAGCGATCTTCAAAGACAGGAGAGTTGATAAATAGAATATCGTAGTTCCCCTTCTGTATTTTCCGGTAATATATTTTTTTCGAAAGAGTATTCAGTCGGTTGGTTATATATCTGCCTCCGGGTATTTTTCGAAACCATTGTAATGGCTGCAGGCTACCATTTATAAAGTCACTTTCTGAAAGTAAAAGCGGTATGTCAATGGTCAGTCCTTCATTTTTCAATTCCTTTATCAGACGGCTGTAATATCTTACCATTCCGCAACGGCCGTAAAAAAATATTTCAGGATCTATCAATACTTTCATAAGAGTAGAATATTAATAAGTATAGGAATACTGGTTGTTTACAATCGCATAGGCATCTTTCCGCATCTTTTCATAGCTGTTGCTGTTGTACAATATAGCTTCGCAACTTTTTATAAACTCATTGCTGGTTTCTGCAGCAATATAATGTTTGCCAGGTTCCAGGTCAAGTCCGTTTACTGCTTCCTGTGTGGCAATTACAGGTAAGCCGTATTGCATAGCCTCCAGTACTTTTATTTTAGTACCACCGCCTGCATGTAAAGGGGTTACTGCCAGTTGGGCTAATTGATACACACTTGCCAGATCGTTACAATTGGCATAAACTGTAATGCCTGGAGTTTGTTGAAGGAAGGAATGTAAGGAGACAGAAGGAGCATAGCCTGCCACTATGAGTGCAAACCTGTTATCACGTTGGTGCATAATACGGAATACATGGTTTACAAACCAGCGAATAGCTTCTTCATTGGGGTAGTAGCCCAACGTACCTACAAATAACATAGTGAGACCATGCGTGGGCGAGATGGAGGGTATAGGTTTGCTTTCTATTTTGTTAGCATGTATATGAATGTCTAAGGTTAAAAAGCGGCTGCTTAACAATTCCTGATCTTTGCGTGAACAAACAAAAATTCTGTCAAATAGTCTCAGCATTTTGTGTTCATTGACATAAAACTGTGCCGCAGCCAGTTTGTGATAAATGCCTGCTTTGTATATGCGGTTTTTAAGCAGAAGATTGCCTATACTATTCCACGTTGCAGACTCTATATCGTCCATGTCAAGCCACATACTGGTAGTATGAGTAACTGTTTGCAGGTACTGTGCAAACTCACTAAGATATAACCGGAAACAGATGATTTTTTCATAACGTAGATTACTATATAAGTTGTATAGCTGTTTCCTATCGTGTTTTTGTAAGGGGTACCAGCCTAGTAAAGAAGAGCCTCTGATCGAGCCCAGGGTAAAGCTTAGGCATATAGCAGCCATATGTGCCACTTTACTGATTCTTGCATAGGGTATTGAAAGTTGGTGATGTTGATAGTTGCTCAGAGGTACTGTGGGGGTATGTAAGTTTTGTGTGGTAATCACCAGCCAATCCACCTCGTAGTGGTGTTGCAGTTTTTGCAACCAGTAATAAGCTCTTTTTTCCCGGCCAGATCCATTATTGTCGGGTAAAACAGGACTGATAAATAGTATCCTTTTCATTAATTAAGCGTAATAGTTTTGTTTGAAAACATTTCTGCAGTCTGATTTCTATGGGTAATAAATAGAACTGCACCTGATGACATATAAGCGAGTATATTGGTCATTACTTCTTTTTCTGTGGTTTCGTCTAAAGCAGCGGTGGCCTCATCCAATAATAATACCCGCGGCTTCTGGTACAAAGCTCTTGCTATACTCAGACGCTGTCTTTGGCCTCCGGAGAACAGGGTGCCATTGTCGCCAATCTCGGTGTAAATGCCATTAGGCAGGCCTGAAATAAACCCATCCAATTTTGCCATTTTTAACGCTTCCCAGGCTTGTGGTTCATTCATATTGTCATTGCCAAAGCAGATATTGGCTAATACTGACTGGTTTAGCAGAAATACTTCCTGAGACACATAGGTGATTGCTTTTTCTGCTGTGTGCAGGCTTGTTGAAATAAAGATGTTGCCTTTTGTTGGTTGCAGTATACCACCGCATAGCATTATTAATGAACTTTTGCCTGTGCCTGTAGGGCCTGTAATGGCAACAGTGTCACCCACGTTTATGTCATAGGAAAAATGATGGATAAGTGTGTGGCCGGATTCATAGCCAAAACTGATATTGTCTAATCTGATTAGGGTTTGGACAGGGAGATTGTCATCAGGCATCAATGGCTTTTGCGCTACCCCATTTTCTAATTCATCCTGCACAATTCTCGCATTCATTTTACTGCCGTAAAGTTCTGTATAGGACGATAAGAACAAGGAAATAGAAGGTAACATCCGACGTGTAAGCACTGCAATGGTGGCCAGGGACGCTATCAGGTTTTGATAACTATAAGCGTGCTGGTGTGTAATAAACAGTAATATGCCTGTTAAGGATAGCGTTATTATCAGTTCCAGTACTAAGCGGGGAATATGTGGCAAAATAGAAAGTTCAACCTTGGCTTTGCCTAAAGAATCGAGGTTGTTACCAGTACGTTTTAAAAAAAACTGGTTTGCTTTGTATATGTTTATTTCCCGGTTAAAATTGAACAGTTCATATACATGTTGGAAGAAATTTTTTTGAGAGATTTCGTGTTTGTCTGAGGCATCATACAGCTTTTGCTTCAGGTATAATCTGGATATTAGCACAGATATAAGAGATGTGAGTATCAGGCTTATAATTAGCAAGGGCATTTTAAATAGAATGGCAATGCCAATTAAAACAAAAGTGCAACAGGCGTTTATTAAGTTGAGTACAATCTGGAATGAGTAAGAATAGTTAAGAGCGGTTTCTGTTACATTTTTCATTCGTGCAGACCGGTTCTCCGAAGAAAAACTTTGCCATGACATTTGCATGTATTTTTCCAGCAGTCTCATGGAAAACAGCTGGAATACCTGTTGGGTAAAATGTTTGGAGGCTTTAATAGAAAAATATTCAACAAGTTGTCGCAGAGCGGTTATTACGCCAATAACAATAAAAATGGTAGTGAATTTATCCCTGTTAAAAGTAATGCCCCTTATCACTACATGTTCGTTTTGTAGTACTATAATAAGTACATATAACCAATAGGCAGACAGTATATCCAGTAATGGCAAAATACAAATCCACCCTATAGCATGTTTCCATTGCCCTTTTAAAGAGGCAGGCAGGGATGAGGTGATATACGATATGTCACCAGTGAAATTAAAAAGTGATTTTGCGTAACGCATTTTTTAATCTGGATTTTGTGTGTAACCAAAGGTGTTTTCTGGCAAAGCGTTTTCTTTCCTGCTCGTATTGTTGCCGGGTAGTAAATATGTCGCCGGGCAAAAACTGCTTTGCAATAGTGGCATAAGTAGTGTTGGCAAATGCTACATATGCTGGCGTTAATTCTAAATGGCTGAAATAGGAAAAGTCTGTCCGGCTATAACTCCACCAGAGATGGGCCCATAAATGCATGCTGTATATATCTTCCCGGTGAAGAGGGTGGTTCATGAAAAGGTTATGAATTCCTTTTTTGTTCCAGCCAAAGTGAAAAAAGGAAGATTGTGGTTCTACATGAACAGCTGCTTCCGGCTTCTGGCTTAATATATAAGGTAAAAAGGTGGAGTGCCCACTCCATGATCCATCAAAGTATTGGTGAATTTCCTGTAACCATTGCTGAATAAAAACAGATTGTGGCGCTGCCATTATAAAAGCATTACATAATGATCCGCCTGCTTTTTGTGCCATCGTTTCCTGCCAGTTCACCATCTCTTTTCCCATAACACAGTCGTGCAGGTAAAGCGTGTCTGGTATTTTTTTTACGAATAAGGTATCCATATCCGCATATACTCCTCCATATTTCAGTAATACTTCCAGCCTGATAATATCTGATATATGGGCATATCGGAATATTTCTACCGCTTTATTCTTATACTCAAAAGTTTCGATGAAGTTGCTGTTGGTTACTTTACACAGCGTAATGTGGGGAGCTATTCTATCCCACCATTCGCCATAAGGCAAATGCTGATAGTGGAAATATATTTTCTCCGGCTTGTTTACTTCCAGGCATGATGCAAGGCACAAATAGTGCATCAGATGAAGGGGGGCTGTCTGAGGAATAAGCCCAAATACAAAATGGAATATGTTAGGTATTTTGGTCATGTAGTACGGTAAGAAGATGGTTGATAATTGTTGTATTATTAAATTGTATTTGCACTTGCTTACCTGCGCTTAGGCCTTTGCTGCTTGCGAGCGCTGGCTGTTCGTAAACAAGGCGCATTAGCCGACGTGCGTGTTGAATGTCGGCTAATGCCCAGCTTTGGCTAGAGGAGTAAGAGTTGTTTCCAAACGCTGTTTGCACCGGAGACAGGGTGTAATTAACCAGAAATGAATTAGCAGATGACAAATAATCCATTACACCACCATACCCTGTAATAATAACAGGCTTATTAAACCAGGTAGCCTCATAAGCTCCCATGCCCCAACCTTCGCCCCGGGCGAGAGACACAAAACAAGAGCCCTGCAGGTGCAGATGCTGTATATCTTCCTCACTTAATGTATCTGTAATATGAAAAATAGCAGCGTTGTTTTTATAACGTTTCAAAGAGGAGGTCATGGCCCTAGCTGCTGTTCCTACGCTTTTACGGAAAAGAGTACGCCAGTTTCTTTTATAGGAAGACCAGTCGGCATTGCCGGTTTTCAAAATAAGACAGATATTGTCGGCTGCTGTAAACTCCTCGCAAAAGGCCTGTATCAATAGTTCAGGAGCTTTACGTTCACTCCATACGCCTATATTATATAGTATGCATTTACCCCGGGCCGATTTTAGTATGTCTTCCAGTTGAGCGTTGGCAATGTTGCTAACAGGGGCTGTACCATGATATTGGGAAATATGGGGAAGCACTTCAATGGGCGCTGATACTCCGCATTGTTGAAAAACCTTCTTATTCCAGTGACAGGGTACAAAAATGCCGTCCATTGTATTGAGAATGTCTTTCCAATGGCCTGGAATGTTATCTGTTTCCCAGGTGGTATACCCCCATACTCTTACCTGTGGGTTCCGTTGTTTTTCTTTTTGTAACCAATATGGGAAATATTCAGGAACGGTATGAACAATGACAGAATGATAACTGCCCACATTTATTTCGTGTACTATCTGGCCACCTTGTTCAGTATTGCCGGGCTGTATGCCGCAATAACTAACAGGTATCTTTGTTTTTTGCAAAGTGGAAAACAGAGCGTGTGCTGCATTCCCATAGCCTGTGGTTTCTGCAAATCCTATATACTTAATACCTCGTAATTCTGTTCTTTCTGCACAATTCATCAATAGTCCCTTTAAAAATTTTTAGGCTTTTAGCAAAGCGTTAGTAGCACAATGGAAACTCAGTGAAAAGTAGGTCTGATCTTGCAAGACACTGGATCTTACGCGAAATAACTATAAGAAGGGCGCTATTCGCATATTACAAATGAGATATTCGAAGAATATGTGTATTAACAGGGTGATTTATGAGGATAACTGGGTGAATTATGTGGAAGGAATAGAAGGCCGTTCCTATTGTTATAATGAAGCAACAGTTGCCTGTTGTGGGCAAAAAATAAACTACTTGATTAATTGTCAACATCTTACGTAAGTACTCGTATTGCTGGGCCAGCGTTTGTACCTTTGCAAGAGATATGAGAAAGTATGAAGATTTATACAGGCATAAGGGGTTAAGGAACCAATTGATAAACGTGCTACGTGAAAAAGGCATTACAGACGAGGATGTATTAGATGCCATCAACACTATACCCCGTCATTACTTCTTAGATTCTGCATTTGATCAGATTGCTTATGAAGACAGGGCCTTTCCTATAGGAGAGGGGCAAACTATTTCGCAACCTTACACTGTGGCTTACCAAACCCAGTTATTACAAATTAAAAAGCTGGATAAGGTGCTGGAAATAGGTACCGGCAGCTGTTACCAGGCTACCGTGCTGGCACATTTAAATGCAAGGGTGTACACCATTGAAAGGCAAAAGAAGCTATACGAGCAAAACAAGAACTATATTTTCAAAAACAAATACCCCAACCTGAAGTTTTTTTATGGGGATGGGTTTGAAGGTTTGCCCACATACGGCCCGTTTGATAAAGTAATTATTACCGCAGCAGCACCTTTTATTCCCCCGAAGCTGATAGCACAGATGAAGGTAGGAGGTATGATGGTAATTCCGGTAGATGAAGCCAATGGTGGACAACGTATGTTGCGTATTACTAAAACTGGTGAAAATTCCTGTGTAGAAGAAAGTTTTGAGCTGTTTTCTTTTGTGCCGATGTTGCAGGGAAAAAATGGATAGTATTCTAAACAGTAAACTTATCAATATAAAATGGCTGCCCGCAAGGTGGCCACTTGTTTTGCAAAAAGCTATGGCACTTCCTAAAAAGTTAAGAGGGTTTAGAAAAGTAATGGTAGAAGGCAAATGCTTCTATTGGAGGTTTGCCTCTGTTATTGATATCCGGCCTGCCATGCAGAAGCAAAATAGGCTTTCGGTAGATTTTGGGTGGTACGATACATGGCTATATATTAACGATGATCCAGCCCATAGACCACCTCCTTTTGTCCCATTGGTAGTTTCCCCCGGAGTGGTAAAACAGGCTATCTTATTCGCATTGAGTAATCGTTGGAACACGGACAAAAAAAATGGTCTTATTCAATTGACATATAAGAATCAGCAGTTTTTCATAAAATAGATCTTACATACAAGGTTATGTAACAACTTACTTCTTATAACTAATCTCTACATTGCCCACGCCCTGCCTAACCATATCAATTGCCTGTGCAGCAGATTTGCTTAAATCTATAAGCCTGCCTTTGGCATAAGGGCCGCGGTCGTTAATGCGAACGGTCACTGATTTGCCGTTGGCCAGGTTTTTTACGGTTACCATGGTGCCAAAAGGCAAGGTGCGGTGGGCGGCTGTTAATTTACTCTGGCGGAATATTTCGCCACTGGCGGTTTTGCGGCCATCAAATTCGTTACCATAATAACTGGCTTTGCCTTTTTCTTTTACCAGCTTGCCGCTGCTTTTGGCGGGTGTGGTGGTTTTGGTTTTAGCCGGTTTGCTTTTGCTGTATTCACTTTTTTCCGGAACACTTTGCCTGTGACAGGAGGTTAAGATCAAAATGCAAGTACAGGCGCTAATAAGGATAAGGGGTTTCTGACGCATAACGCAAAATACATCCTTCTGGCATTATATTTTATCTGTTAACAGAAAAAACACCATGGGAGAAGCTGCCATTAAGCTACCTCATAAAGCTATTTTAGCCGTACACCGCAATTACAAAGATGCTGCATCGGTGGTTAAACTGGTTTATGTAAGCGATTCGCTACCGGGTATCACACGCCACAAAAAAGGAAATGGTTTTGGATACACCTTTTCCAATAAACCACTCACTAATAAAGAGGAGCTGGAACGTATTCGTAAGCTGGCCATTCCGCCGGCCTGGGAAAATGTGTGGATATGCGCTTTGCCTAACGGACATATCCAGGCTACCGGCATGGATGCACGCAAACGCAAGCAATACCGCTATCATGCCATGTGGCAGGTGGTGCGTACCGAAACCAAGTTCCATCATATGTACGAGTTTGGAAAAGCGCTGCCTGCGCTGCGGTTACAGCTGGAAAATGATATTGCACAAAAGCAGCTGTGCGAATCAAAAGTGCTGGCTACGGTAGTTAGCCTGATGGAACGTACGTTTATCAGGATAGGGAATAATGAATATGAAAAGCTGAATGGCTCCTATGGGCTTACCACGCTCAAGGATAAACATGTGTCGTTTGAAGGCGATAAGGTGCGTTTTTCATTTATCGGCAAAAAAGGCATTGACCACGATATCACGCTGAAAAGTAAAAGGCTGGCCAAAATAGTAAAACAATGCAGGGATATACCGGGTAAGGAATTGTTTCAATATTATGACGAGGAGGGAAAAAGGCACAGTATTGATTCCGGGATGGTGAATAATTATATACAGGCAGCCACCGGAATGGATTTTACGGCCAAGGATTTCCGCACCTGGGCAGGATCGTTGCTGGCGCTGCAAACATTATGTTCGGCAGGGGAGGTATTGTCCGAAACAGAAGGCAAACGTAATATTAATAGTATGCTGGATGAGGTAAGTGCCAAACTGGGCAATACCCGCACGGTATGCAAAAAATACTATGTACACCCCGGACTCATCCGGTTATACCAGGAGCAAAAACTTACACATTATCTGAAACAGCTGGATCAACTGGAAGAACCTGACCAGATCACCGGTCTTACGCAGGATGAACAGGTGTTGATGAAAGTACTGAAAGCCATTAACCGGGGAAACGCTTCCACATCCTAAAGGCTAAAAAGCGGCACAAACTACAGAAATAGGGCATGGGTGTGCTGGTAGGCTTTTTGTTTTTCTATACCAGGTCATTCACGTTATCTCACAAATGAAATATAACTCTATGAAAAGAAGCTATTTAATTGCAACAGTGGCGGCTCTGACAGTGTTCAGCAGTTGCCAGGTGGTAGGTGGTATTTTTAAGGCTGGAATGTGGTGGGGTATTTTCCTGGTAATATTGGTCGTAATCTTTATTCTGTGGTTATTTAACCGGGGGAAATCATAAATTCCTGATATAGAAACAAATGCTGGAAAAACGTCAGATGAATTCATTCGTCTGACGTTTTTCATTAGTAATCATGGGTTATTTTCTCAAAAACTAACAAACAAAAGCTTAAAATACCCGTAAGGATAGGCAACATCTGTTTTTAGCAGCCCGCTTTTTTTCGTTTACATATATTCCGGATGTACCTTTACATAATGGACAATGATAGCAATATATTGGATGAACTAACAGAACGGGAGTATGAGTACGGTTTTGTTACGGATATTGACATGGAAATTGTTCCTGCCGGCCTGAGTGAAGATACTGTTCGGTTCATTTCTGCGAAGAAAAATGAGCCTGAATGGTTATTAGAATGGCGTTTAAAAGGTTATAAGTCCTTTTTGAAGCAGGAAATGCCCCAATGGCAAAACTTTACCCTTCCCCAGGAACTGGATTACCAGAAGATGAGTTATTACGCGGCACCTAAAACTCAGCCTAAGTATAGCAGTCTGGATGAGGTAGATCCTGAATTATTACGCACTTTCGAAAAGCTGGGCATCCCCTTATCAGAGCAGAAAGCACTGGCTGGTGTGGCGGTAGATGTGGTGTTTGACAGTGTGTCTGTAACTACAACGTATAAAAAGCAACTGGAAGAACTGGGAATTATTTTCTGTTCTATCAGCGAAGCGGTGCAAAATCACCCCGACCTGGTAAAGCAGTACCTGGGCACGGTAGTGCCTTTCTCTGATAACCTGTTTGCTTCGCTGAACACAGCCGTATTCTCCGACGGATCGTTCGTGTATATTCCTAAAGGCGTACGTTGCCCGATGGAATTATCTACCTACTTCCGTATCAACGCGCAAAACACGGGTCAGTTCGAGCGTACTTTAATTATTGCCGATGAAGGCAGTTATGTAAGTTATCTCGAAGGATGCACTGCCCCGCAGCGCGACGAAAACCAGCTGCACGCAGCAGTGGTGGAATTGATTGCCCTGAAGGATGCGGAAATCAAGTATTCCACTGTGCAAAACTGGTATCCCGGTGATAAAGAAGGTAAGGGAGGTATTTACAACTTCGTAACCAAGCGTGGTGCCTGCCGTGGCGACCGCTCTAAAATATCCTGGACACAGGTAGAAACCGGTTCTGCCATTACCTGGAAATACCCCAGCGTATTACTGCAGGGCAATGCCTCAGAAGGCGAATTCTACTCTGTAGCCGTTACCAACAACAAACAGGTTGCCGATACCGGCACCAAAATTCACCATATTGGCCCCAACACCAAAAGCCGCATAGTATCCAAAGGTATTTCTGCCGGCCAGGGCCAGAACAGTTATCGTGGATTAGTGCAAATAGGAAGCAAGGCCGATAACGCGCGTAATTTTACCCAGTGTGATTCACTGTTAATAGGTAATGATTGCGGCGCGCACACCTTCCCCTATATCGAAAGCAAGAACAACACAGCTATGCTGGAGCACGAGGCCACTACCTCTAAAATTGGCGAAGACCAGGTGTTTTATTTAAAAGCGCGTGGTATTGACCAGGAAAAAGCGATAGCCCTTATTGTAAATGGTTATGCGAAAGAGGTATTGAACCAACTGCCTATGGAATTTGCCGTAGAAGCACAAAAATTATTATCACTTACACTGGAAGGAAGTGTAGGCTAAACAAAGAATGAGGACAATGTTAGTTATAAAAGATTTACACGCAGGAATTGACGGTAAAGAAATATTAAAAGGCATTAACCTTACTGTGAACGCAGGTGAGGTGCATGCTATCATGGGACCCAACGGTTCTGGTAAAAGTTCACTGGCTTCTGTATTGGCAGGCCGTGAAAACTATGAAGTAACCAGTGGCGAAGTGTGGCTGGATGGCAAAAATGTGCTGGAAATGGCACCTGAGGAAAGAGCAAGGGAAGGGGTGTTTCTGGCATTCCAGTACCCTGTAGAAATACCCGGTGTTTCTAATATCAACTTTTTAAAAACCGCTTTAGGCGAAATTCGTCAGCATCATGGCTTACCGCAGTTAACTGCGAAAGAATTCCTGGCTATGACCAAGGAAAAGCAGAAGCTGGTTGAGTTTGACGCCAAACTGGCTAACCGTTCGTTAAACGAAGGTTTCTCTGGTGGTGAAAAGAAAAGGAACGAGATATTTCAGCTGGCGATGTTAAATCCTAAGCTGAGTATCCTGGACGAAACCGATTCAGGTTTGGATATTGATGCGTTACGTATTGTATCGAATGGAGTAAATAAACTGCGCTCAAAAGACAACGCTTTTGTACTGATTACCCACTACCAGCGCCTGCTCGACTACATCGTTCCGGATGTGGTGCATGTACTGTACAACGGTAAAATTGTACGTTCGGGTACCAAAGAACTGGCACTGGAACTGGAAGAAAAAGGCTATGACTGGCTGAAAGAAGAACTGCGCGTACGTGAATCATCCATTCAATAAATATTATGACAAACCAGGTAGCTACACCTTTATATAATAAACTGGCCGCTGCATTCGAAGCTCGCAATGCAGCAGAGCGCGTTCCCCTGCGGGAAGAAGCGTTCGCCGCCTTCAAGGCCAAAGGCTTTCCGTCCGTGAAGGAAGAAGACTGGCGTTTTACAAGTCTGGTTCCTTATCTGGACGTTGATTTCAATTTAACCACACCTGTTGTTGACGAAAACGTTCTGCAGCAGGCTATTCATAAAGCCGCTATTGAAGGGCTGGATGCTTATAAGCTGGTAGTAGTAAACGGTGTGCTGAACACTGCTTTATCTGCATTACCTGCAGCTGAAAACCTTACCGTAAAAGCTTTACAGCCCATTATTGGTACAGAAGAGTTTACTGCACATTTTCCGGATCATACAGGCGGTAACGCCTTTACTTCTTTAAATACAGCATTCTTTACCGAAGGTATTTATGTAGAAGTTCCTAAAAATGCAGTAGTAGATAAGCCGGTACATATTATCCATTTGTATACCACTGCCGACAGTGCTTTTATACAGCCACGCCAGGTAATGGTGGTAAACCGGAATGCTGATGTGGTGTTTGTAGAAACAGCAGCAGCAGTACATGGGCAGCAGGTTATCTTTATCAACAATGTAACTCAGGTGGTAGTAAAGGAAAATGCGCAATGTACCCATTACCATATCCAGAGCAATGCAGCAGGAGAAAGATATGTGCACCATACCCAGGTTACCCAACACCGCACCAGCCGCTATAGCAATTATACCTTTAGCTTACCCGGTGCCGATCTGTTACGTAACAACCTGGAAATTACACTGGACGATACCGCTACAGAAACCCATTTATATGGTTTATACCTGGTAGCCGGCACTCAGTTAACGGACAATCACACCGCTATTGAACACAAGCACCCGGCTTGTCAGAGCACAGAGCACTATAAAGGTGTGATCATGCAAAACGGTAAAGCGGTGTTTAACGGTAAAGTATATGTACAGCGCGAAGCACAGCAAACCAATGCTTATCAGCAAAACAACAACCTGTTGTTGAGCGATAAAGCACAGGTATATGCCAAGCCGCAGCTGGAAATTTTTGCCGATGATGTAAAGTGCAGCCACGGTTGTACCATTGGTCAGTTTAACCCCGAATCACTATTTTATTTACAGGCACGTGGCATAGGTAAAGAATCAGCACGTAAACTGCTGGTAGAAGCCTTTATGTTTGATGTGGCCGAAAAAATAGAGAACGAGCCTATTAAAGAGCACGTTCGTCAGTTGATTTATCAGAAGATGTCAGAACTGTCCTAACCGGCAGTTTTCCAATAACCAGTAATATGTCAGGTACATTGAATTTAGAAGCGATAAGAAAGGACTTTCCGATACTGAACACAAAAGTGTACGGCAAACAACTGGTGTACCTGGATAATGGCGCCACTACACAAAAACCGCAAAGCGTTATTGATGCAGTAGACCGTTATTACCAGCAATATAACAGTAATGTACACCGCGGTGTGCACCTGTTAAGCCAGCAGGCAACAGAAGCATATGAAGCTGCCCGTAAAACGATAGCTTCCTTTATTCATACAAAGCACGAGCACGAGGTGATTTTTACCAAAGGCACTACCGATGGTATTAACCTGGTAGCTTCCTGCTTTGGACGTGCTTTTCTGAAACCGGGCGACAGTATTCTTATCTCTGCTATGGAGCACCACTCCAACATTGTGCCCTGGCAAATGATCTGCGAAGAAAAAGGAGCCACTGTAAAGGTGATTCCTATGGATACAAAAGGCGTTTTACAAATGGATGCATTATCAGCTTTACTCGACGATTCGGTAAAGCTGGTAGCCTGCACCTATGTAAGCAACTCACTCGGTACCGTTAACCCGGTAAGAGACATTATTGCACAGGCGCATGCCAAAGGCATACCGGTGTTAATAGATGCTGCACAGGCTATACAGCATATTCCTGTTGATGTGCAGGAACTGGATGTTGACTTTATGGTATTCTCCGGTCATAAATTATATGGCCCTACCGGTATCGGTGCTTTATACGGTAAAGAAGAATGGTTAAATAAGCTGCCGCCTTACCAGGGTGGTGGTGATATGATCAAAACCGTAACCTTTGCCAAAACGGTTTATAACGAATTACCTTATAAGTTTGAAGCGGGTACACCTGATATGTCTGGCGCTATAGGCCTGGCCGCTGCTATTGATTATGTGCAGGGGATAGGTTTAGCCGCTATTCAGCAGGCTGAGCAGGAATTGCTGCAGTATGCACTGAAACAACTTTCTCAAATTGAAGGATTACGTTTTATAGGCGAATCGCCCGAGCGTTCCGGTGTTATTTCCTTCCTGTATAAAAACACGCATCCTTTTGATGTGGGCGAATTGCTGGATAAACAAGGTATTGCCGTTCGTACCGGACACCATTGCTGCCAGCCAGTGATGGACTTTTTAGAAATACCTGGCACCGCCCGTGCTTCTTTTGCTTTTTACAACACTTTTGAAGAGGTGGATATGCTGGTGGCAGGCATTAAAAAAGCGGCCGCTATGCTGGATTAAACACACCCATTTAGCTATGACGATTAACGAGAAACAGGACGAGATTATAGAAGAGTTTGAGCTGTTCTCTGACTGGATGGATAAATATGAAAATATTATCCAGCTGGGAAAAGACCTGCCCATAATAGATGATCAATACAAAACAGCCGATCACCTGATTAAAGGTTGTCAAAGCATGGTATGGTTACATGCAGAATACAAAGATGGATTACTGCATTTTACTGCCGATAGTGATGCTATTATTACCAAGGGGCTTATTAGCATGGTAGTAAAAGTATTAAGTGGCCATACACCTAAAGAGATAGCTGAAGCCGATTTGTATTTTATTAATGCTATAGGTTTAACCAGCCATTTATCACCCACCCGCTCTAACGGATTATTATCGATGGTAAAGCAGATAAAAGCTTATGCCATTGCTTATATGGGAAAGGAGCGGTTATAAAGCATTACACAATGGAAGTTACTTTACGCGATCAGATAGAAGATACCTTGCGCACCGTATACGATCCCGAAATTCCGGTGAACATTATGGAGCTGGGCCTGGTATACAAAATTGACATAAAAGATAACAACGCTGTACAAATAACCATGACCCTTACTGCACCTGCCTGCCCTGTGGCTGGCGATATTGTATTGGAAGTGGAAACAAAAGTAAAAGCGGTGGAAGGCGTAAGCGATGTGCATGTGCATATTACTTTCGATCCGCAGTGGACGAGGGAAATGATGAGTGAGGAAGCGAAGCTGGAGCTGGGATGGCTGTAAACTTAAAGTAATACATCGCCCGCACCCGCGTAATCATATATCCTTTTAAAAAGCTTTCGTTGTCTGTATAAAAAGGCGCTGTTTCTACTTCGGCTTTACCATATACAGGCTCTTTGCCTTTCAGGTTGGTAGTGCTTAAAATAATATTCTCGCTGGTATAAGGTACTTCCAGAAAATCCGTTTTAGGGGCGTTCAACGCCAGTTGTAGTTTCTCGCCCCGCTCATACACCAAAAAACGGGAGGTAAGCTGTCCTTTTAATATCCAGTGATTAAAATGCGGCTGGTTTACTGTTTGCATGTTTAGCCAAAGCGTGTCTTTGTATAATTCTGCAATTACACCAAAGGGGGTACCTGTGGTAGGCAAGTAAAAAGGGATTTCTTCTTCCGGAACGGCTCTTTTATAATATCTCCATTCTTTTTTGTTCAACGTATCTATTACATAATCCGTGTAAATGCAAAGCCCGGTGTAACTACGTTTGGTACTGTCTTTATCCGGTTTATTTAAGTATTGGTTTATCACGGAATCTGTTTCGGCCAGCCGTTTTTGGTTGGTCCGCGCCATGGCTTCCTGGTATTTCTTCTTCACCAGCGAATTGTACGAAAGTTGTGCCTGGGCACAGATAACTGAAAATAGGGCAGTAGCCAGTAGCAGTGATTTCATAACGGCCATTAAGTGGTTTGCAAAAAAGGAAGTTATAAAGAAAAAGATTACATTGTTATTGGCTATTCTAATATTTCAACCTTTTTATCAACCCTGACATGAAACCTGTTATTATTCCTTCCTTTTCTGCCAGCAGCGTATTTCATACTGGCTATACCCTGGCGCAGCTTGGGACTATATTTAGCGAAAAGTTAATGGGAGGCTTACCCTTTGGAGGGGAGGATGAGCATCTTCGTGACGAGGTGCCTGCTATATTTATTGAACATAAATTTCTGGATATGTTTTTCCTGTTAATGGGAAATAGCAACACAGCGGAAGATCCCGGCTTTTCAATAAGTTTTTACTCCCGATCGCAAATACCAGATCATGATGAATTTTTATGCAACCCCCATGGGCTAAACGGCTATTGGTATTATCTGATACAAGAGGCTTTAAAAGAAATACCGGATTTGCAGATATCGCCGCTGCACGAAGAAGATCCTGGTAAAGCATTTACCAGGTTGCAAGGTACAGTTACTATCAAAAGCGCTTTATCATTGCCTGAACTGGGGCGTGCTTTAAGTTCCCGCCTTTTATTTGGGCTTCCTTTTTGTCCGGTGGCAGAAGGGTATCAGCGCAAAGAAACTGTAACACTTCAAAAGCAGGTGGCAGGGTTATCTGTAAAACTACATTTACAGGATGAGGGTGTGTATGTTATGGATGTATTTTCAACATTCGTGCCGCCTGGTGAAGAAAATGCTCCCGTAGTGAGCCTGGATGACTTTTTGAAGTATGTAGTAAAAACAAGGTTTGAAGATCTGATGGAAATAGAGGTGCAGGAATAACTTTTTATAAACAAGGTATATCTTATAAAAATAGTGGCATTATATAGGTTGTATAGCTGGTTACATAGTAAAAGCAAAGAGCCGACTTTACAATTGAAAGTCGGCTCTTTGCTTTTGTATAGATAACTATAACACTTCATCTTCTTTCTTCTCTGGCTCAATAGCTGGTGGCATTAGCTTGTACACCACCGGCGTAACAATACGCGACAGCAATGTAGAACTGATTAACCCGCCTATCATAACAATAGCTAGTGGCGATATCAGCGGGTTGCTGGATAACGCGATAGGTAATAAACCACCTATTGCTGTAAGCGTTGTTAAGATGATAGGTAAGAAACGTATTTCACCAGCCTGTTCAATGGCTTCCATTAAGCCCATGCCTTCGCGGCGTAGCTGGTTGGTGAAATCTACCAGCAATATGGTGTTTTTTACTTCAATACCTGCCAGTGCCACAATACCTATGGTGGCTACGAATGACATAGAGTTACCGGTGATCAGCAATGCCAGCACGGCGCCTACAATGCCCAGCGGAATTACAGATAATACAATCAGTGTGCTTTTAAAGGTTTTGAATTCCAGTATCAGCACGGCAATGAAGAGGAACAGTGTTACCATAATAATGCTGCCAAATCCGCCAAAGGATTGGTTCCGACTTTCTATTTCGCCCCCCATCTGGTAAGTATAGCCAGCAGGTAATTTCATTTTGTCCATTTGCTGTATTACGCTTTGTATCACACGGTCGTTTAAGTAGCCTTTCTGAACAAAGGAGTTTACACTTACAATTCTGTTTTTGTTATGGTGGTTAATGCGTAAAGGAGAAGTTTCCAGTCGCAGGGTGGCCAGTTGGGTTAAAGGCACACTCTGTCCCGTAGCATTGTTTACATACAGGTTGTCGAATATAGTCAGATCGGGATAAGAAGGGTGGGGCGTGGTAAGCACAATGGCATAGTCATCGCCATCCGAATCGGGGTTGGTAAAAGTACCCACGTTTAACCCGGCAATAGCCATACGCACGGTGCGGCCAATATTCACAGTAGGCACACCCAACGCCTGGGCTTTGTCTTTATTAATCTGTACGCGGATATCTGTTTTTAAATTACGTACAGGGTTATTGGTGTACAATGTGCCTGGTGTGCGGATGAGCATGGCTTCTACCTGCCCGGCCAGCATGCGCAGGGTATCCAAGTTATCGCCTTGCAGGCGTACCTCTACGGGAGAAATAATAGGTTCGCCTTGCTCAAAGTCTTTTACCTCCACTTTGGCGCCGGGATAAGGTGTCCATTTTTTGCGTAGCTTCTCTATGATCGCCAGCTTTTTATCTGTGCGTGTTTCCGGGTCCAGTTGCACAAACAGCTCCGCAAAATCAGTACGTTCGTTTTGGGTGAACACGTTATAGTAAATGCGTGGGTTGCCTTTACCTACGTTGGTGGCAAAGTATTTTACCTCCGGCATTTGCTTCAGTTCTTTCTCTATTTGTTTGGCAATAGAATCGGTGTAATACAGGCTCGATTGCTGAGGGGCAGAAATATCAATCAAAAACTGAGGCTTCTCCGATGCGGGGAATAAGCTTGCACCTACCACACCCATCAGTTTCAGCGATGCTACAAATATCACCAGCGCTACACCAATAGTAACCCAGGGGCGGTGCAGGGCTTTGTCCAGCAGTTTAGAATAGCTGCCGTGTATCACTTTCTGCAGGCCGCGCATAAACAGATTGCCTTCTGTATGTGCATGTGCTTTCAGCATTTTGCTGGCTAAGAAAGGTACCACGGTTAACGATACCACCATAGATGCCAATACGGCGCTGATCACTGCTATAGGCAAACTGCGGATGAAATCGCCGGATGCTTCAGGTAAAAACATCAGGGGCATAAAGGCAATGATAAGAGTGGCAGTACAACCAATTACTGCGGTGCCTATCTGGGTGGTGGCTTTTAGAGTAGCTTCCAGGCGCGAATGCCCTTCGCGCAGCCAGCGTTCAATGTTTTCTACTACCACAATGCTATCATCTACCAGCAACCCCAGTGCCACTACCAGGCCCACAATACTTAGCTGATTTAAACTATACCCCAGCACATGAATCAGTACAATGCCTATAGCCAGCGATAAAGGGATAGAGATCATCACCACCAGCGATGCGCGGGTGCCCAGTGGCAGCAGGGTTAATAACACCAGGCCAATGGCTATTAAAAAGTCTTCGCCCAGCCCGCCCAGGCGGCGGTTTACGTTATCGGCCTGGTCAAACTGTAATTGCAGGTCAATGTTAGACGGCAGTGTTTGTTTAAACTGCTCAATAACGGGCAGGTAAGCTTTTTGTACCTGTGTAATGTTTTCGCCTGTTTTTTGGGCAGCTACTACAAACACACAACGGTGACCGTTTAAGCGGGTAATATCGGTTTCCGGAGTATAGTCGAAATACACATTGGCTACATCTTTCAGAAAAATGTTTTTACCATTGCTGGTATATACCACGGTGTTCTTTATCTCTTCAATGTTCTGGTAGTTGCCATTGGTTTTAATGTTAAATGATTTATTGCCCTGGTTTACACTGCCGCCCGGGATGTTGGCTATTTCGCTTTGTAAAGCGTTGGCTGCATAGGTAAGCGGAATGTGCAGTTGTGCCATTCTTTCCAGTTGCAGATCTACACGTATAATGCGGCTGGGCAGCCCTACAATCTCTACATTCTTCAATTGCTTTATCTTCTCCAGGTTGTCCTGCAGGTCTTCCGCTGCCTGTTTCAGCTTGTCGCGGGAAGCGTTGTCCGATACAAGGCCAATTTGCAGGATGTTTACGTTGGAAGGATCGGCCTGCTGCACATCTATCTTATAAATGTCTTGCGGCAGGTAACTGCGGGCGGCATTGGTTTCGCGTACCAGTTCCTGGTATTTGTCATCTACATTGCTGCTGTATTTATATTCTACCGTAAGTACGGCCAGGCCATCGCTAATGGTGCTGCGTATACGTTTGATATCGTCCAGGCCGTAAATGCGTTTTTCTAAAGGCTTTACCACCAGCTCTTCCATGTCTTTAGGACTGGTGCCGGGATAAATCACAATCACCGGAAAGTTAGGTGCTTTTAAATCGGGGTCTTCCGAGCGGGGCATGTTCATTACCGTAGTAACGCCCAATGCTATCACCATCAGTACCATAATAAGGGTAAACTGATAGTTCTTTACCGCATATGCTGATATTCTCATGGGTGGGTTGTATTTTGAATGAGGATAGGAGAGTGATCGTTGAGGTAAGCGTTACCGGAAATGATGATGGCCTTCACGCTATCCAGCCCACCGGTTACCAGTACTTTGTTATTGTCTATTCCTCCCAGTGTTACTTTTACTTTGGTGGCGGTTTTATTATCGTTGGTAATAAATACATACCCCTGGTTTTGATCGCCGTCCAGCAGCGCATCATAAGGGATGGTCCAGCCATTTACGGCATGCGATGGCGTAATGGTGGCTTTACCAAATAAGCCCGATGCAATAGCAGTAGGTTTTTGCTGTAATTGCAATTGTATAATAAAGGTTCCGCTGGCGGGGTCAACGCCTTCTGGTTTTTTAGAAACTACAGCTGCAATGGTTTGCCCTGGTAAAGCGTCTGTTTCAATAGTGGCTTTATCGCCTGCCTGTATGGCTGCCCATTGACGATCGCTTACTCCTACCTTCAGTAACCAGCTGCCTTTGCCGGCGCCGTTTACCATTAACACAGGCGTACCGGGGCCTGTAACCTGGCCTTCATTCACAAACTTGCGCAGGACAAATCCACTGGAAGGTGCTTTAATTTCCGAATAGCTTTGGTTAAAGCGAATAGCGGTTAATTGCTGGCGGGCTACATCCAGCGCTGTTTTCGCGTTCTGCATTTGTTCCAGGGTGGCTACACTGTCTTTGTATAAAGCGCTGGCGCGGTTATAGTCACGCTCTGCTTTTTGTACAGATAAGGTAGCCTGCTCTGCCTGTGCATTAATTTCGGCCAGGTGCAGGGTGGCTAATAACTGACCTTTGTTCACCGCATCGCCTTCTTTTACATAAATGCGATCGATAATACCCCCGTTTTTAAAAGAAAGGCTGGTTTCATCATCGGTGGTAAACTGCCCTGTGGCAAATACCTGCTGGCGACTGTCTGCTTTTTCCAGCTGCATCACTTTCACAGGAATGGTGTCTTGCCCTATGGAGGTGTTGGCCACAGGCTGGTTATTATGACAGCTGCCTGCCACCAGTGCGATGGCTGCCAATGAGAGTATGGTTGATTTCATAAATACGTTTATTTATTGTTGATGGGATAGGATGCATTTTCTCTTTCCAGCGAGGCGGCGGCAATCAGCACTTTATACCGGTTAAGGGTAATGGCCAGTTGGGCATGGGTAAGCTGGCTGCGCGCGTCAACGGTTTCTATAAAAGTATTGGTGCCGGCTTTATAGCCTTTGTCAATTAAGCGGAAATAAGTGGCGGCGGCTTCCTGCTGTTTCAGCGTAGCCTGGCAGGTGCGCCAGGCACTATACAGGTTGTTGCGTGCCATGCCGGTGCTTACAGATATTTGCTGTAGTAGCAGGGCTTTGTTCACTTCTGCATTTTTTACATCCAGCTGGCTTTGCTTTATTTTAAGGTTGTTGCGGTTACCGGCATATAATGGAACGCTTAACGAAACGCCGGCCATATAATAGCGGCTTTGCCCGTTAAATTTCCAGTCCTGCGATTGAGAACCAAGGTCTAAAAAGCCGTTAAGCTTGGGCACCCGGTACTGCTGGTTCATTTTCACCACGGTTTGGTTAAGGGTAATCAGCTGCTGCACCTGTTTAATTTCTTCGCGGGCGCTGTTCACCAGCGAATCGCCCAGTTGCTGTGTGGCTTGTTGTAATTGTGCTTCTGTATCGTAACTGTTATCTATTTCAGCAGTGGCTTCCCGGTTGAGGAGAGCGTTAAAGTACAGGCGGGCATTTTGTGTCTGTTGCTGTGCTTCGCTTATCTGGGCATTGATATTCTCGGTTTCGCTTTCCGAGCGCAGCACGTAAGCAGGTAATCCCTTGCCATTTTCCAGCAACTTTTCATTTACCCTTTTGCTTTCCTGCGCCATTTGCAGCGAAGCCTGGTAAATACCTACAGCCTGTGCAGCCATCAGGTAGTTGAAATAGGCGGTTTTAATGCTTTTTACCAGTTCCCGCTTATACACTTCTACTTCATATTCCTGCAAGGTTACCTGTTGTTGCTGGATCTGTTTGTTGTAGCCAATGTCGGTGTTGATGATGGGGATGGTTGTGCGGATTTTGCCATCGTAAAAGTTCTTGGGCAAAAAGTTAATGCTTTCGTTTTTCAACTGGGGAAAACTATTACTGGCGGTTAACTGATTCAGCGTAGAATATACACCGTTCAATAAATCGCCCAGGGGGAGGGGAATGTTACGTCCTCCGTCTGCCGTCTGGTAGTCGAACATAAAATTGACCGTGGGCAGGTACAGACTTTGCGCGTTTTTAAGGGAATACATCGCTTTGTCCAGCGATATATTTTTTTGCTGCAACACCAGGTTGTGCTCAAATCCTTCCTGGATATACTTATCGAGCACGGTAGTTTGTGCCTGGGTGGTAGTTGCAAAAAACGCCGGTAGAGAAAGGGCTAGTGAGAGAATAACTGCTTTCATCGTTAACGGTGTTAAGTTGGTGGGTAAAAAAATTATTGATAACTCATCATGGTAATTAAGCTTTGAAATGCCTGCTCCAAAGCTAGTTCGGGTTGCAACAGCAACTTATGACTACAGGCTACATGGTCCAGGTGGCCAGTAAGCTTTAACGTACACAAACCATGTATGGCCGACCATACCAGTAAGGCGGTGGCCCGTGGTTCCTGTTTTTTAAAATAGCCATGTGCCATACAGTCTTCTATATTGGCCACCAACGTATTAAAAGCTGTGGAACCTTCTTCCCATTCTTCATGATCTTCATGATTTTCAATGAATTCGAGTGGTTCTTTTAAAATAAACATCAGTCGGTAAAAGTCGCTGTTCTCTTGTGCAAACTGTAAATAGATGCGGCCCATCGCTTTTAAACGCTCAAAAGGATCGTCTACATGTACTAATACACTAAAACGATCGTTAAGCTTCATAAAACCTTCACAATGAAGGTCATGCATAATATCGCTTTTATCTTTGTAGTATAAATAAATGGCTGTAGGACTGAATCCTACCGCTGAAGCTATTTTTCGCATAGAAGTGGCCTCAAATCCATCCTTTAAAAACAACTCGCGGGCTGCTTCCAGGATTTTCTTTTTTGACTCCTCACGCGGATTCTCCATCTTCCTGACTGTTACCATGACACAAACTTACTTTACACTGTTAACATGAAAAAATAATTTTCTTTTCCGCACCCCGTTTTATTGTTTTTACTTTGTTGCACTGCTTACAGGTTTGCTTGCCAGGGCAGTGATTTTTATAGCAAATACAATTGTGGTATGAAGACCATTTTCTAAACAGCTTCTTCTGTAACTAACGAAGAAGCGACTCTCGCCGTTTTTTTCTGTTACAGCCATTCAGGGCTGTAAGTAATCCTTTTATTGTAACTGAACTCTTTTATACAAATGACAACTAGTAGTGCTCGTACACGCCTGGAGCGTATCGTGAATTTTATTCAATTATCTATCCGTGGGGGCGAACAGGATTTTACCCAGGGAAATATTACCAGGGCTGTATTTCTGTTAGCCATTCCCATGATACTGGAAATGATGATGGAATCGGTTTTTGCAGTGGTGGATATTTTCTTTGTGGGCAAACTGGGTAATGCCGCTGTGGCCACGGTGGGGCTGGTAGAGTCTGTTTCTACTCTTATTTATTCTGTGGCAGTAGGGTTAAGCATGGCCGCTACTGCTATTGTAGCGCGTCGTATTGGTGAAAAAGATCCCGATGCGGCAGCCCGATCGGGGGCTCAATCTATATTGGTGGCATCCGTTATTAGTTTGCTGGTAAGTGTGGCAGGTATTTGCCGGGCCGGGGATATATTACGTATGATGGGGGCGGGTAGTGCTATTATACAGGAAGGTACACCGTATGCGCGTGTGCTGTTTGGTGGCAACCTGGTTATTATGCTGCTGTTTTTAATTAATGGTATATTCCGCGGGGCGGGTAATGCCGCTATTGCCATGAAGAGTTTGTGGTTGGCCAACCTGTTAAACATTATATTATGCCCTATGCTTATCAATGGCTGGGGGCCTTTTCCGCAATTAGGATTAACCGGAGCGGCTATCGCTACCACCATTGGACGTGGTACGGGCGTATTGTACCAATGCTGGCATCTGGCCAGGGGAAAAGGGCAGCTGAGGATGAAAAAACAGTATTTTTTGCCGGATGGGGCCTTAATCAAATCTGTAATAAGCATTGCTTACACGGGCACCCTGCAGTTTTTAATAGGTTCTGCCAGCTGGATACTACTGGCCCGGCTGGTAGCCGGTTCGGGCGAAGCTGTATTGGCAGGTTACCAGGTGTCGTTACGCATCCTTATGTTTTTTCTGCTGCCAGCCTGGGGGCTAAGCAATGCAGCCGCCACCCTGGTGGGGCAAAACCTGGGCGCACAACAACCAAAGCGGGCAGAGCAAAGTGTGTGGAAGGCAGCTATTATTAACGGCGTGTTTATGTTGCTGGTGACTGCTTTTTTCCGGACTTGCGGACCAGCTATTGTTCGCTTTATTAATAAAGATATACAGGCAGAAGCTACTGCTATTCATGCGCTTAGCATTGTGAGCATGGGCTATCTGTTCTATGGGGTGGGAATGGTGCTGATCAGTGCCTTAAATGGTGCAGGTGATACCCGCACGCCTACTATTATTAATATAGTGGGGTTCTGGTTGGTTCAGATACCACTGGCGTTCACTTTGTCGCAACATACCAGCCTGGGTGCAACAGGGGTGTTTATAGCCATCCCTGCTGCCGAAAGCCTTATTACAGTGCTGGCGTTAGTGTTCTTTATGCGTGGCAAATGGAAGCTGGTAAAAGTTTAGGTAAGGGCTTCTTCCATACACAGCATAAACTTCGCAATATTATTAATACTCATGCCTTTGACCTGGTCAAAGGCATATTCTTTTGTTTGTGTGGATTGTATAATTAATAGTAGGGAAGGCATGGCAACACCCGAAGTTTTTATGGGTAAAAAACTACTCAGCACATAGCCTGTTATAGCACCTATCATAAAGCTTATAAACCAAAAAGCGGGAAATAAAGCGATGCCCGCAGCTGCTAATGTAATAGCGCCCACTACCCGGTGCAACCGTTTTCTGCGATGTATAAAAGCTGTTTTGCGAACGCGGTATTGTTCGTAATCATCATAAATAGTAACTGCACGTATAGCGGAAAGCATAATACTCTCTGACTGTTCCTGACGGTTGATTATCAAACGTTTATTGGTAAGTGTGGCTTGGAAGTTATGAAAGTCACAGGTAACAACAGCATTCTCTTTCATACGGTAATAAATACCGGTTAAGGGTGTTTGCAGCATATAGCAGTCCAATAACAGTGAATAAATATATTTACTGGTTTCCGGAGGAGATTGGAATTTGTGATTGGCTAAATCGTAGGAGTGGATTTACGTAAATATAGCAGACAGTTTCGAATTACGCAAATATGTTTAGTCCTGCTTGTGCTGGCATGGTTTTTTTATATTATCAGCATCTCTCGCATTATTATACATACAATTAAAACAATCGTACAGATCTATGAATCCCGAAAATCTACCAAGAGAGTTTACCATTCACTACCAGGGGGCAGAGCTTCCAGTAACTACTAAATGTGCCAACTTTAAGCAGTTCGTCATTCGTTTGGCAAACGGAACTTTAACAGAAGTGTTTCCGGTAGCTGATAAGTTAGGGAAAGCATGGCACGAAGCGTTTAAAGGCGAAACCGGCCGCGCTAAAGAACTGGGTGTTGCTATTGAAGCTTCATTAAACATCATTCAACAGTTAAATTCTATCCTCAGCTTTCAACCTCAGCAATTGCTGTTGCAACAAAGTAAGGGAAGCCAGGCGTTACTGAAGGGTTAACTGGTAAATGTTTTTGCAAAATGTTTCGTAATGGTTGTATAGTTCCGGCTTATCTACGCACGCACTCGCACCCAGCTGCATTGCCTGTATTTTTAAAAAATCAGGGAACGAAACAGACATAATAATAACGGGAATTTGCTGGTAGGCTTTATTGCCTTTTAGTTCCTGTAAAATTTCCAGCCCATTTTTGCGGGGCAGGTTTAAATTGGTAAGAATGATCTGTGGCAAATGGTTAGGCTGAAGCAAACCTATTAATTTATCATAGTTGTCTGCAAAGCCGGTGATGTCAAAATAGGGACTAAAATGCTGTGCCATCAAATCGCACTCGTCACCATCGTCCTCTATTATTAATATGCGTTTGCGTGTAGCGGGTAATGTATCCATAGCATTGACTTTAACAGTATAAAGCTATTTATTTGCTACTACGTAGTTAGTTAAGCTCGTGTATTTTAAGCGGCATTTATACAACGAGGATTGTTATTTAAACAAAGTTTAATAAAAAAGGCCTTCTTTATATTTCTTTAAGCTGTGTAAACGGCTTGTTGAAATGCAAAGAAGGCCTTTTGCTATGTGTGTATGTAGTCAGTTAAAAGTAACTGAGGTTGGTTTTAGGTGTAAGCGTCAGTAATGTTTCATACATCAGCTGTATGGTGTTTTCTATGTCACGCTTATGCAGCATTTCTACGGTAGTGTGCATATAACGTAAAGGAATAGATATAAGCACCGAAGGGCATCCGTCGTTGGCATAAGCGAAGCTGTCGGTATCTGTACCGGTGCTGCGGCTTAACGAACGCAGCTGCACAGGTATATTGGCGTCTTTAGCCACATCCTGCACCAGGTCCAGCAACTTGTTATGTACGGCTGGTCCGTAAGCTAACGATGGGCCCTTGCCACACATAATATCACCTTCCACAATTTTGTTTACCATCGGCGTGTTGGTGTCGTGGGTTACGTCAGTAACAATAGCCACATTCGGCTTAATGCGTCTGGCTATCATTTCTGCACCACGCAAACCTATCTCTTCCTGCACGGCATTCACTATATACAGTGCATACGGCAGTTTTTTCTTATTCTCTTTTAACAGGCGTGCTACCTCAGCAATCATATAACCACCTACGCGGTTGTCAAAGGCACGGCCAATGTAATAGTCGTATGCCAGCTCGTCAAAGCCTTCTTCATACGTTACTACCGAACCTATATGTATACCCAGGTCTTCCACCTCTTTTTTGTTGCGGGCGCCGGTATCTAAAAACAGGTTTTCCACTTTAGGCTGTGGTTCCTTGTTATCGTTATTGCTTAATCGGGTGTGAATAGCAGGCCATCCAAACACAGCTTTCACCGGTCCTTTTTTGCCATGTATCCATACTCTTTTACCAGGTGCAATCTGGTGGTCAACGCCGCCGTTGCGTTTCAGGTATATAAGGCCCTGGTCGTTAATATAGTTTACAAACCAGCTTATTTCATCCGCATGCGCTTCGATCACTACTTTAAAAGGAGCGTCGGGGTTAATAACTCCCACAGCAGTGCCATAAGGGTCGGTAAAATGAGTATCAATATAAGGTTTCAGGTATTGCAGCCATAACTTCTGGCCGCTGCTTTCAAAGCCTACCGGAGATGCGTTGTTGATATAAGTTTTAAAAAATTGGAGCGATTTTTCGGTAAGCACACTTTTCTCTTTGGTAGCGTCTTTTTTTTCTTTTGCCATAGCTTATCTGTTTATTCGGTACAGAATATAAAAAAATACTGCGGACTTGCCGCAGTACAATATTCAATTCAGTCTAAAATTAGCGTATAATTATCAAAGGAGACGAAACGGTGTCGCTCACATTTCTGGCTTTATCAATAATCCAGAACTTGAAATAGCAACTGTCGTCATCATTATTACCCAACCCTAAAGCACATTTAGGAGCAGTACTAAAGGTAAATTCAATATCTGCTTTCAGGTCTTTTGTCTGAGGCAGTGTACTGGGTATTAAATAGGGATATGGATCGTCGTCCGGTGCCGAGCAATGCAGGGAATGTTTACTGGCCCATATGGTGTCTTCTACAATGTCGCCTTCTTTGTCAGTCACTTCCAGCGTAAAGGTGAGGGTGCTTGCCGTGGTAACAAAACGGGAGTTTTCCGACTTGTATTTCAACTGCGGTTTGGTGGTATAAGCATCCTTTTTGCAGGCTATTACTACTATTCCACTTATTATAACCCCAACTATCAATATTTTTGCTTTCATTTTCCTGACTTTCATGCCAAATTTAGATAAAACAAATAACATATTTACAGATACCCTTCAATTGTCTGATGCTGCTTTAGCACTTTGTATCAGGCAATATAATCAGAACCCCGTGTACCAGCAATGGTGTTCTATTCTGGGTATCCATCCGAATGATATACAGGCGATAACGCAAATCCCTTTTTTACCGGTGTCCTTCTTTAAAACACATGAGGTGGTTTGTGGCAGTTTTGAGCCGGAAGTGGTGTTTGAAAGCAGTGGCACCACGCAAACGGTGAATAGCCGCCACCTGGTAAAAGAGGTGAGTTTATACGAGGAAAGCACTATTGTAGCTTTTGAACGGGAGTATGGCGCTATTCAGGACTGGTGTGTTATTGGCTTGCTACCTGCTTACCTGGAGCGTAAAAACTCTTCACTGGTACACATGGTAAACCGCTTTATTGACATATCGCAGATACCCGAAAGTGGCTTTTATTTGTATGAGTATGATAAGCTGTATCAAACCCTGCAAACTCTGGAAGCCCGCGGTCAGAAAACACTGCTGATAGGGGTAACCTTTGGCTTGCTGGATTTTGCCGAAGCCCATACCATGCAGCTGCAGCATACCGTGGTAATGGAAACCGGAGGAATGAAAGGGCGCAGGCGTGAATTAACCCGCGAGGAAGTACATGGCTACCTGACAGAACGCCTGGGGGTAAAACAGGTACACTCTGAATACGGTATGACAGAACTATTAAGTCAGGCTTATTCCAAAGGAGAAGGCCGTTATGTGTGCCAACCCTGGATGAAAGTGCTGGTAAGAGATGAAGAAGATCCGCTGCATGTAAAAACCTCTGGAAGGGGGGTAATTAATATTATAGACCTGGCCAATCGGGATAGCTGTGCTTTTATTGCTACCGATGATGTGGGCATTGTGTATGAAGATGGCAGTTTTGAAGTAAAAGGAAGAATGGATGCCAGCGATATTCGTGGTTGCAGTTTGTTGATGATATAAATTTTTGTAAGAAAAATGCAAAAAGGCCCTGGTACGTTTACCAGGGCCTTTTTTAGTATACTTTTTTATCACTTCTAACTGCATTACTACCTGAAAACAGGTATTTTCTATACTGATTCGAAAAAAAGGCAATATGTTATTAACTTTGCGCCGCTTCGCCTATGATCTACTCCACATACTTTTCACAGCCTTTAAAAAATTGACCAATCCAATGATTCAACGAAAGTGTATGCTTTTGGGGTGCATCCTTAGCCTCAGTTCAGCTCTGATGGCGCAAGACCCACATTTTTCCCAGTATTTTACTTCCCCCATGTCGGTAAATCCTGCTTTAACAGGTAAGTCTGTAGAGGACTGGCGGGGTAGCATTAATATGCGTTCGCAGTGGTGGGGAGAGTCGGTGAAACCTTATTACACGGTAACCGCCGCTCTGGAAAAAAGACTGGGATCGCGGGAAAGCAAAGGCAACTATTGGGGTATAGGTGGAATGGTTATCAGTGATCAGTCTAATGGAGGTATTCTCAAGAATAATTACTTCTCTTTAACAGCCGCTTATCATATCACCTTAGATAAAGCAGGGCGTCACGCTTTGGCAGCAGGACTTACCGGTACCTATGCTAATCGTATACTGGATCCTACCCGGTTTAAGTTTCAGTCGCAATTGGGTAGCATGGGCTTTCAACGCGATATACCAGCTAACGACCCTATTGCTATTGCCAAAAACAATTATTTCGATGTAAGTGCCGGTCTGTCTTATCAATATGCCACCGAAACTTATGGTTTACATGCCGGGGCTGCTTTGTTTCATGTCGCCAAACCTAAAGAAGGAGTATATGAAAACACTACTTATCAGGTGCCACGCAAAACTACTTTGCAGGCTGGTGGCTGGTTTAAAGCAGGGGTGAATAATTCCATTCATATCAGCGCGCTGGGCGAAATGCAGGGCGGCAACAGCATTTACACTATTGGCGGTGTATATAAATTGAGTGTAGGTGACGAACTGTTGCGTAGTGTAAACCTGGGTGCATGGGAACGTTTCGGAGATGCCTTTTATCCTTATTTCGGATTGGAAGGTCAGCGCTGGCTGGGTGGTTTTACCTATGATTTTGTACAGTCTGGAGTTAAAAATTATGCCAGCGTGCAAAGCCTGGAATTGTCGTTTGTATGGAAAATGGGTAAGGCGGGGACTGGAAGCAATGCATCTTCCGCCGGGTTTCTTTATTAACCCATACAGTTTCTCATTCCCATAATGCTATTTAACCTCTACCTAAGTACAAATAAGTAATGAAGAATTTTATATACATTGTTGTTTTCTGTTTTGCCTTTCTTCAGGTTTCCTATTCCCAAACTCCTGATGTCAATGGTATTTTATATGTTAAAAAAGGGGTCGGCGGCAATGGCAGCAGCTGGGGCAATGCTTTAAGCGAACTGGCCGATGCTTTAAAAGCTGCGAAGGATGCTACCGCAGGTACCGTCAAACAAATATGGGTAGCCGGGGGCACCTACTATCCTTTATATGCTGCTGATTTTGCCAGCACGGATAACAGGGACAAGGCTTTTGTTTTGGTGAAAGATGTGAAATTGTATGGTGGTTTTACCGGAACAGAAACTTCATTGACCAACCGTAGCTTGTCGCTCACCAGTAATAAAACGATATTAAGCGGTGATTTTGGTACGGCTGACGATTACACAGATAATGCTTATCACGTACTTATAGCTTCCGGTGATATGGGTACAGCAGTGGTAGATGGTGTTACCATTATGAAGGGATGTACGACAACGGGCAGCGAAACCAATACCTTAACCATCAACGGCAATGCAGTGATGCGGATTGCCGGTGGAGGTTTCGTTTTTCATGCCTCTTCACCTGCTATCAGCAATGTAATTATTTGTGGCAATAAAGCTACTGCCGGGGCAGGCGTATATATGGGGTACAGTTCTAATCCTAGTATTACCAACAGTATCATCAGCGGTAATACTGCCGATATTTCCGGTACGGGTAATGGAGGGGCGATGTTTGCTTATTCTTCTTCACCAGTATTTACCAATGTGGTCCTCGCTGGTAATAACGCAGCAGGTTGGGGAGGTGCTTTTGCGTTATCCAGTGCTACCCCTTTATTCTACAACAGTATTATTTATGGTAATGGAAGTTCACAGCCTGTATGGACTATCAGTGGAAGTTACACTATGCAATACAGTATGTTGCAAGGAGGTGCGGCAAATGCCACTAATCACAACATGGCGGGTACTAATCCTTATTTTGTAAATGCACCTTCTTACAGTTCCGCTCCTTTCACTAATGGTGATTATTCGCTTCAAAAATACAGCCCAGTGATAGATATGGGCAGCAACAGCTTATATGCAGGGGTTAGTGCCTTTACTACCGATCTGGCAGGTGGCGTTCGGGTATATAATTATGCGTCAGGTGGTGTTATTGATATGGGGGCCATTGAAGGCAGGGGCATTAATGCCGATGGTATTATATATGTAAAAAAGGGGGCCACAGGTGCAGGCGATAGCTGGGCAAACGCTATGGGCGAACTCGGTGATGCATTAAATGATGCCAGGGACATTAATGCTGTTGTTGCAGGTAAGGTAAAACAGATATGGGTAGCAGGCGGCACCTATTATCCGCAATATACTCCCGTTACTTCTGCAGATAGCAGGGATAAAACTTTTCTGCTGTTGCAGGATGTAAAAATATACGGAGGCTTTGCCGGATCAGAAACGTCTCTGGCTAACCGCAATCTTTCGCTTACCGGCAATAAAAGTATTTTAAGTGGCGACCTGGGTACGCCTAACTCTAATACAGACAATGTTTATCACGTAGTAGCTATGGTAAGTGCAGCAGGCTCTGCCGAACTGAATGGTTTTACTATTACTGAAGGAAATGCCAACAGGTATGGGAACTTAACAGTAAATGGTACTGGGTTACTCGGAGCTTATGGTGGTGCAATGCAATTGGTATCAACTTCTCCGGTATTGGCCAATATTGAATTTATATCCAACACAGCCACCAATGGAGGGGCGCTTATGTTATACCTGGGAGTCAATTCTTCCATTCAGGATGTGGTATTTAAAAATAATACTGCCAACTATGGCGGCGCCATTTTCGTGCATTCCGGCAATAACTCTGTTTTTGACAGGGTGATATTTAGTGGCAACCGTGCTTTAGTGAATGGCGGTGCCATGTATCTGACATCCTCTGTTGCTCCTGTATTTAAAAACGTACAGATTACGGGTAATAAGGCCGACGTTAACGGAGGTGCTGCAGTTATAGCCAGTAACACGGGTAATACTGTTTCTTTTCTCAATTCGGTAATCAGCGGCAACTCCAGCTTTAATGGCGTTATTTATACGCAATCAGCCAACATTGCTGTAACAAATAGTATTGTGTATGGTAATAGTCATGGTATTATCAGCACAGGCGGTTCTGATCCCAACACTGTTGTTTATAGCCTGGTGCAGGGAATAAATGCAGATGCTGCTAATAATATTATAGATGGTGCAACAGACCCCTTATTTGTTACACCCGCCCCATATGCTAATGCACCTTCTACTGCGGGTAATTATGCATTGCAAAGTATAAGTCCTGTAATGAATAAAGGCAGCAATGCCTTGTATGCCGGTGTAGATGCTGCAACTATCGACCTGGCAGGAAATGCACGCATATATAATTATGCATCGGGTGGTAACATTGATTTGGGAGCATTGGAACACCAGGGTCTGCCAGGACAATACATTACGGTAGCGGATACTGTAAAAACCTATGGTGATACTGCTTTTGCGCCAGTGGCTTTTGCTTCGTCAGGACTGGCGGTAACGCTGCAATCTTCTGATAACAGCATTGTGCAACCATTTATAGATGCTGCTGATGGTAATAAATCTAAACTCACTATTAAAAAGGCAGGCGTAGCAACCATTACAGCCAGCCAGGCAGGTAATGCCACATATGCAGCGGCTACCAATGCTACTTTTACAGTTACTGTTAACAAAGCGGCTTTAACGGTTACCGCCGTAGATACTGCCTTTGTATATAGTGGTGCCACTTTCAGCGGAGGGAATGGGATTACTTATAACGGGTTTGTCAATAATGAAGATGCTACACAGGCACTAGCTGGTACAGTAACATATACCGGATCGGCGCAAGGTGCTAAAAATGCAGGCACATATGTTATTACGCCAGGTAATTTAACAGCACAGAATTATACTATCACCTACCAGTCAGGAATGCTTACTGTCAACAAGGCGGCGTTGAGCATTACTGCCAGTTCTCTGGTAAAAACTTATGACGGTATTGCCTTCAGTGGTGGCAACGGTGTAACCTATAGTGGATTCGTGAACAATGAAGATTCCACAGCTGCTTTAACCGGGGCGTTAATATACAGCGGCACTTCGCAAGGGGCTATTAATTATGGACCATATTCCCTTACACCTTCAGGATTGACTGCTGCCAATTATAACATTACTTTTTATAGTAATAATCTTACTATTACAAAAGCCCCCTTAACAGTCACTGCTAATGATTTTATCAAAACCTATGATGGGGGCGCTTTTACCGGTGGCAATGGCCTTGCTTACACAGGCTTTGTAAATAGCGAAGATTCTACACAGGTATTAAAAGGCCTGGTAACCTATACCGGTAATTCGCAGGGAGCCATCAATGCTGGCAGCTACGACATTATACCGGGTGGATTGTCTGCTACCAATTATGCTATCACTTATGCAAAAGGTACTTTAACCGTGGGCAAAGCTGCTTTAACTATTACAGCCAAAGACAGCACTAAAGTGTATGATGGCCTGGCCTTTAGCAATGGGAATGGTGTTAGCTACAGTGGTTTTGTAAATAATGAAGATTCTACTGCTGCTTTAACCGGTGCGATTACTTACGCTGGTACTTCACAAGGGTCTAAAAACGTAAACACATATACCATTATTCCTGGTGGATTGGTGGCCAATAACTATACCATCACCTTTGCTAATGGAGCGCTTTCTATTACCAAGGCACCATTGGACGTTACCGCCCGTGATTCGGTAAAAACGTATAATGGCGCTGCATTTAGCAATGGTAATGGCGTTACCTACAGTGGTTTTGTAAATAATGAAGATTCTGCTGCCGCTTTAGCCGGTGCAGTAACCTACAGTGGCACTTCACAAGGTGCTGTAAATAGTGGTAATTATACCATTATCCCTGCTGGTTTAACTGCCGCCAACTATAGCATCACTTATCATAGTGGCAGCCTGGATATTAACAAAGCAGGATTAACCGTTACTGCTAAAGATTCTACTAAAACATATGATGGCACAGCCTTTACCGGTGGTAATGGAGTAAACTATACCGGTTTTGCCACAGGCGATAATGCCTCTGTATTAGGGGGCACTTTAAGTTATTCCGGTACTTCTCAAAATGCCGTAAATGCTGGAAAATATGTCATTACACCGGGTGGCTATACTTCGGGTAACTACGATATCAGCTATGTCAACGATACTTTAACCATTGATAAAGCTGCTTTAACCATCACCGCAACCGATTCTGCCAAAGTATACGATGGTAATGCGTTTGCTGGTGGCAACGGCCTTGTCTACAGTGGTTTTGTACATAGCGAAGATTCCACTGCTGCTTTAACCGGAGCGGTATTCTATAACGGTAACTCGCAGGGAGCCATTAACGTAAACAGCTACGATATCATACCCGGTGGATTATCAGCCGCCAACTATGCTATCACTTATGCAAAAGGTACTTTAACCGTGGGCAAAGCTGCTTTAACTGTTACAGCTAAAGACAGTACTAAAGTATATGATGGAGTGACATTCAGCAACGGCAACGGTGTTAGCTACAGTGGTTTTGTAAACAATGAAGACTCTACCGCCGCTTTAACCGGCGCAGTTACTTACACCGGCACATCACAAGGTGCTACCAACGTAAACACATATACGATTGTGCCCGGTGGACTGGTGGCTGAAAACTATAGCATCGTTTATGCTGATGGTACGCTTACTATCAATAAGGCGGTTTTAGAGGTAACTGCCCGCGATACGGTAAAAACTTACGATGGCCTTACCTTTAACAATGGCAATGGAGTAACCTATTCTGGTTTTGTAAATAACGAAGACGCTACTGTGTTAACCGGTACTGTCAGCTACGGCGGTTCGGCACAGGGATCTGTAAACAGTGGCGACTATGCCATCATTCCTTCCGGTTTAAACGCAGATAACTATAGTATCAGCTATACAAATGGTAAGCTTACAGTAAACAAAGCCGCTTTGATGGCAACCGCCAATGATACCGCCCGCTGTTATGGTATCACCAACCCGGTGTTCCGCATCAGTTACAATGGTTTTGTAAATAATGAAACCAAAGCCGTGCTTGTATCAGAAGCAACCGCTGCCAGCATTGCCAATGCTCAGTCGGTAGCAGGTGGTTACACTATTGAGCCATCGGGTGCTGCAGGTGATAACTACACTATTTCTTATGCCAATGGCACCTTAACGGTTCATGCGTTGCCGGTAAGCACTATCAGTGCCGTAGAAGGTACGGTACTGTGTGGAAGCAACGATACACTGACATTAACCGCCTCGGGTAATTACACTTACGAATGGTATCTGGATAATTTAGTAATTACGGGTCAATCTACTGCTCAGCTGGATGCTGCAAAAACGGGTTCTTATACCGCAAAAATCACAGACATGTACGGTTGTGTAAACAGCGCAACCAACAGCATTACCCTTATCCGTTTACTGGCTCCCTCACCAGCGTTCAGCTTTGATACCTGGTGTGCGGGTACACCGGTTGCCTTTACCAATGCATCGGATGCGAGCACCAGCGGAACGGTAACCTACACGTGGAATAGTGGTGATGGGCAAACCAGCACAGCCGCTAATACACAGTTTACTTATGCTGCGGCAGGTAATTATACTGCCGCCTTAACAATAATACCAACAGCATGTCCTGTATTGGCAACTACGGTTACTAAAAACATAGCTATAGAAGCTTCTGTTGCTCCTGTACGTTTGGCAACGGTAAACACCACTGCTTACTTGCCTACACAGTTGGCTGCACGTTCTTTCACCAATGCCAGCTATACCTGGTTGCCAGGTACTGGCTTGTCTAACACAGCTATTTACAATCCTGTAGTTACAGTGAAGGAAAACCAGGAATACTCCATACAAATGGATTTCCCGTCTGGTTGTGTTACAGTTGATACTTTGCTGGTAACTGCTTTTATTGCCAATGATGTATTAGTTCCCAATGTGTTTACTCCTAACGGCGATGGACAAAACGATCTGTTACTTGCCAACCTGCGGGGTAATATCCAATTGCGTTTTTTCCGCGTATTTAATCGCTGGGGTAAAAAGGTATTTGAATCATCTGATCCTGCACAGGGATGGGATGGCCGTGTGAATGGCGAACTGCAACCGCTGGCTACCTATGTGTGGGCGGCAGAAGCTGTGGATGCCAATGGTAATGTCTTCCACAGGCAAGGTTCTGTTACGTTGCTCCGATAGTTTGAATGATGTAAGGATAAAAGAAGCTGTTTCCTAATCAAAAAGGAAACAGCTTCTTTTTTATATACACTAACCATTTCCGGAAGGATTGTAAGAAAGGAGGAGGCTTAGCTTTTTATACCGGAAAACAGGTATTTTCCTGTAGTCATTCGAAAAGTACGCCTATATGCATTAAATTGCGCCGCTTTGCCTGTGAGTTGCACCACCCTAATTCAACTTGATTCTGCTTTTAAAAAATGTACAACTCAATGAAACAACGAAAGTTCAGGCTTTTGTGGTGCACCCTTCTCCTCAGCTCAGCCCTGATGGCGCAAGACCCACACTTTTCACAGTATTTTACTTCTCCTATGTCACTAAACCCGGCATTAGCAGGTCAGGGTATAGAGGACTGGCGGGGTGGTATTAACATGCGCTCACAGTGGTGGGGCGAATCTATTAAGCCATATTACACGGTAACTGCCGCTTTGGAAAAAAGGCTGGGTTCTGCTGACAACGCAGGCAACTATTGGGGCCTGGGTGGTATGGTCATCAGCGATCAGAGTAACGGCGGTATTTTAAAAAATAACTATTTCTCTTTAACGGCCGCTTATCATATCACGTTGGATAAAGCAGGCCGTCACACCATAGGAGCGGGGCTCACGGGCACTTATGCCAACCGCATACTCGATCCTACCCGGTTTAAGTTTCAATCGCAACTGGGCAGCATGGGCTTCCAGCGCGATATACCGGCAAACGATGCCATTGCCATTGCCAAAAACAATTATGTGGATGTAAGCGCGGGTATTACCTACCGGTATACTACCGAAACCTATGGTTTGAATGCCGGAGCAGCTTTGTTTCATGCAGCCAAACCCAAAGAAGGGGTGTATGAAAACACTACGTATAACGTGCCACGCAAAACCACTTTGCAGGCGGGCGGCTGGTTTAAAACAGGGGTGAATAATTCCATTCATATCAGCGTACTGGGCGAAATGCAGGGCGGTAACAGCATTTACACCTTAGGTGGTGTATATAAAATAAGTGTGGGCGATGAGTTGCTGCGTAGTGTAAACCTGGGGGCATGGGAGCGTTTTGGAGACGCCTTTTATCCTTATTTCGGACTGGAAGCTAAGCGTTGGTTAGGTGGTTTTACCTACGATTTTGTGCAATCCGGGGTGAAGAATTACGCCAACGTGCAAAGCCTGGAATTATCGTTTGTGTGGAAAATGGGCAAAGTACATAATCCCACCAGCGCCGGAAGCGGTGTGGTGAATTATTAAGAACAGGCGTTGTCTTGTTCCCAGCCCTTTTAATTGATAACCCAAGCTGTTACAAATGAAACATTTATTACTCTATATATTATCAAGTGTATTTATCACCGCCGGTTTTGCTCAAACGCCCGATGCCAATGGCGTACTGTATGTAAAAAAGGGCGGATCCGGCAATTTATCCGGCAGTAGCTGGGGTAACGCCATAGCCGAACTGGGCCCCGCTTTGGAAGGCGCCCGGCTGGTGAACGCTACTACTCCCGGCTTAGTGAAGGAAATATGGGTGGCCGCGGGTACCTATACCCCTACAACTAAGATAGGCGGTAGTTCTTCTGTCGACAATTTCAAATCATTTATCCTGGTGCCCAATGTAAAACTATACGGTCACTTTGCTGGCACGGAAAGCAGTACGGGAACACGGGATCTGACTTCTTCTAATACTACTGTTTTAAGTGGTAATCTTGGAAGTTATAATTATGTATACCACGTCCTGTTCGGGAACAGATCGCTCGGTAGCGATCCGTTGGTAGTAGATGGCTTTACTGTTCAGGAAGGCTCTGCCAGTGGAAGTACTACGGTTGGAGATCAGGGCGACAATGTAAGTAGCATACATGGAGGTGGTATTCATCTTTTGAATGGGGCTTCGGTTAAGTTTAGCAACATGGTGGTTGCCAACAACTACGCAAGTAGTTATGGTGGGGGCGTAGGAGCTCTGTTCAGTAGCAATGTAACCTTTGAAAATTCGTACATCGCTAGTAATACAGCCGGTCAATTTGGCGGAGGAATAGGAGTATACGGTAATGACACAGTTACTTTAACCAATTGTACCATTCAGCAATGTGCTGCAAGCTTTGGAGCGGGTATTTATCTTAATCAGGGAAGCCCGCTTACAATAACCAATTCATTGATTCAGAATAATAGTGCATACAGCTATGGTGGTGGTATTTTTTCACAAACCGGTGGCCCTATTACTGCCAATGGCGTACAGATAAAAGGCAATACAGGAGGAAATAGTGGTGGTGGTATTTATGTGCAGTATAGTACCGGTACTAACGTATTTAACAATGTATTAATGTCCGGCAATTATGCAGGAAGCAACGGTGGCGCTATTTATATAACCAATGATATTGGCCAGTTTACGAACACTACTATTGTCGGTAATTCGTGTGCTTCGGGTGGAGCTATCTATAATAGTAGTGTAGGCCTTACTATCAATAACAGCGTCATCTATAACAATCAGTCAGGGATTGCCAATATTGGCAGTGCTACCATTAAATACAGCCTGGTGCAGGGCGTGGCGGCAGACGCCAATGCGCACAATTTATCGGGTAGTGATGATCCTTCTTTTACCCTTCCGGTTGACTATAATAATGGAGCAAATGTCGATGGTAATTATACACTGCAAAGCGGAAGCATATTAAAAAATGCGGGTAGCAATGCCTTATATCCGGGATTAAGTGCTTCCAGTACCGATCTGGCAGGTAGTGCACGTGTATCCAACTATGTTAATGGCGGCACTATTGATATCGGGGCTTATGAATTGCAGCAAACGGCGCAGTCCATTAATGCCAGCAATATTTCCAAAACATATGGCGCTGCTGATTTTGCACCCAACTTTGCCGCTACTTCCGGTTTAACGGTAAGTTATGTTTCTGCTGATAACTCCATAGCTGAAGCTTACCAGGATGCTGCTGACGGCAATAAATGGAAGGTGACCATCAAAAAGGCCGGTAGTGTGCAAATAACTGCCGCACAGGCGGGTAATGCCACTTATGCTGATGCGTCTGCCGCTTTTACCCTTACTATAGCTAAAGCTACTTTACTCATCAAAGGAAAAGACAGCACCCGATTTTATGACGGTGCCGCGTTTTATGGTGGTAATGGCGTTTCTTACACTGGCTTTGTAAACAATGAAGATTCTGCACAGGCTTTAACAGGTACGCTTAGCTATGCTGGTTCTGCACAAGGCGCGGTAAATGCCAATACCTATATTATTTCACCTAATGGATTGTCTGCAGATAATTACTCCCTTATTTACCAGCCAGGCGCTTTAACTATTAAAAAAGTAGCCTTAACAATCACTGCAAGCGACACTACTAAAGTGTATGATGGAACAGCCTTCAGTGGTGGTAACGGTTTGGCGTATCTCGGTTTTGTAAATAATGAAGATTCTGCTGCTGCTTTAACCGGCGCAGTAACCTACAGTGGCACTTCACAAGGCGCAGTGAATAGCGGTGATTATACTATTATCCCTGCTGGTTTAACTGCTGCCAACTATAGCATCACTTACCATAACGGTAGTCTGGACATTAATAAAGCCGCGTTAACCGTTTCTGCTAAAGATTCTACTAAAACATATGATGGCACTGCCTTTACTGGTGGTAATGGTGTAAACTATACCGGTTTTGCCACAGGCGATAATGCTTCTGTGTTGGGCGGTGCTTTAAGTTATACCGGTACTTCGCAAAATGCAGTAAATGCTGGAAAATATGTAATAACACCGGGTGGCTATACTTCCGGCAATTACGATATTAGCTATGGAAATGACACTTTAACCATTAATAAAGCCGCATTAACCATCACTGCAGCCGATTCAACCAAGGTGTATGATGGTAGAACCTTTACCGGTGGTAATGGTCTTGCTTACAGTGGTTTTGTACATAGCGAAGATTCTACAGCTGCCTTAACCGGAACAGTAGCCTATACCGGTAACTCCCAGGGAGCTATCCAGGTTAACAGCTACGATATTGTACCTGGTGGCTTATCTGCTGCTAACTACGCTATTACTTATGCAAAAGGAACTTTAACAGTAGGCAAAGCCGCTTTAACGGTTACAGCCAAAGACAGCACTAAAGTGTATGATGGCCTGGCCTTTAGCAATGGGAATGGTGTTAGCTACAGTGGTTTTGTAAATAATGAAGATTCTACTGCTGCCTTAACCGGTGCGATTACTTACGCTGGTACTTCACAAGGGTCTAAAAACGTAAACACATATACCATTATTCCTGGTGGATTGGTGGCCAATAACTATACCATCACCTTTGCTAATGGAGCGCTTTCTATTACCAAGGCACCATTGGACGTTACCGCCCGTGATTCGGTAAAAACGTATAATGGCGCTGCCTTTAGCAATGGTAATGGCGTTACCTACAGTGGTTTTGTAAATAATGAAGATTCCACTGCCGCTTTAGCCGGTGCAGTAACCTACAGTGGTACTTCACAAGGTGCTGTGAATAGTGGTAATTATACCATTATCCCTGCTGGTTTAACTGCCGCCAACTATAGCATCACTTATCATAGTGGCAGCCTGGATATTAACAAAGCAGGATTAACCGTTACTGCTAAAGATTCTACTAAAACATATGATGGCACAGCCTTTACCGGTGGTAATGGAGTAAACTATACCGGTTTTGCCACAGGCGATAATGCCTCTGTATTAGGGGGCACTTTAAGTTATTCCGGTACTTCTCAAAATGCCGTAAATGCTGGAAAATATGTCATTACACCGGGTGGCTATACTTCGGGTAACTACGATATCAGCTATGTCAACGATACTTTAACCATTGATGAAGCTGCTTTAACCATCACCGCAACCGATTCTGCCAAAGTATACGATGGTAATGCGTTTGCTGGTGGCAACGGCCTGGCCTACAGTGGTTTTGTGCATAGCGAAGATTCCACTGCTGCTTTAACCGGTGCCGTATCTTACACTGGTAACTCGCAGGGAGCCATTAACGTAAACAGCTACGATATCATACCCGGTGGATTATCTGCCGTCAACTATGCTATCACTTATGCGAAAGGTACTTTAACCGTGGGCAAAGCCGCTTTAACTATTACAGCCAAAGACAGCACTAAAGTGTACAATGGATTGGCCTTTAGCAATGGCAACGGTGTTAGCTATAGTGGTTTTGTAAACAATGAAGACTCTACTGCTGCTTTAACCGGCGCAGTTACTTACGCTGGTACCTCTCAAGGGGCTACCAACGTAAACACGTACACCATTATTCCTGGTGGACTGGTGGCTAACAACTACAGCATCACTTTCGCGAATGGAACACTTGCTATCAATAAAGCTGTATTAGAGGTAACTGCACGTGACTCGGTAAAAACGTATGATGGGGTTGCTTTCAGCAACGGTAATGGCGTTATCTACAGTGGTTTTGTAAATAATGAAGATTCTACTGCCGCTTTAACCGGCGCAGTAACCTACAGTGGCACTTCACAAGGTGCAGTGAATAGCGGTGATTATACCATTATTCCTGCTGGTTTAGCTGCTGCCAACTATAGCATCACTTACCATAACGGTAGCCTGGATATTAATAAAGCTGCCTTAACCGTTACTGCTAAAGATTCTACTAAAACGTATGATGGTACTGCCTTTGCCGGCGGTAATGGTGTGAACTATGCCGGTTTTGCCACAGGTGATAATGCATCTGTATTAGGAGGAACTTTAAGTTACTCTGGTACTTCTCAAAATGCGGTAAATGCCGGTAAATATGTAATAATACCGGGTGGCTATACTTCGGGTAACTACGATATCAGCTATGTCAACGATACTTTAACCATTGATAAAGCTGCTTTAACCATCACCGCAACCGATTCTGCCAAAGTATACGATGGTAATGCGTTTGCTGGTGGCAACGGCCTTGCCTACAGTGGTTTTGTACATAGTGAAGATTCCACTGCTGCTTTGACCGGTGCCGTATCTTATACCGGTAACTCGCAGGGAGCCATTAATGTAAACAGCTACGATATCATACCCGGTGGATTATTTGCCGCCAACTATGCTATCACTTATGCGAATGGTACTTTAACCGTGGGCAAGGCTGCTTTAACTATTACAGCCAAAGACAGCACTAAAGTATACGATGGCCTGGCATTCAGCAATGGCAACGGTGTTAGCTATAGTGGTTTTGTAAACAATGAAGACTCTACTGCTGCTTTAACCGGCGCAGTTACGTACACTGGTACCTCACAAGGGGCTACCAACGTAAATACATATACGATTGTTCCGGATGGACTAGTAGCTGATAATTACAGCATTACCTATGCGAATGGAACGCTTACTATTAATAAAGCCGCATTAGAAGTAACTGCCCGTGATACGGTAAAAACCTACGATGGCCTTGCATTTAATAATGGTAATGGATTGATATATACCGGTTTTGTCAATAATGAAGATGCTACTGTGTTAACCGGTACTGTTATCTACAGCGGCTCGGCACAGGGAGCTGTAAACAGCGGTGATTACACAATTGTACCTTCCGGTGTAAGCGCTGATAACTATACTATCAGCTACACCAATGGTAAGCTTACCGTAAATAAAGCGGCTTTGATGGTAACTGCCAACGATACCGCCCGTTGTTATGGTATTGCCAACCCGGTGTTCCGCATTAGCTACAATGGTTTTGTGAATAATGAAACCCAAGCCGTACTTACATCAGAAGCAACGGCTGCCAGCGCTGCCAATGCACAGTCGGTAGCAGGTGGCTACAACATTGCGGCATCTGGTGCAGCAGGTAGCAACTATGCCATTTCTTATTCCGATGGTACCTTAACTGTTCGCGCACTGCCTGTAAGCACTATCAGTGCAACAGAAGGTACGATATTGTGTGGTGTCAATGATACGCTGGCATTAACCGCTTCAGGTAACTACACTTACGAATGGTACCTGGATAGCGAAGTAATCACCGGTCAGTCTGCTGCCCAGCTGGATGCAGCCAAAACAGGTGCCTATGCCGCAAAAGTTACAGATGCTTATGGTTGCGTAAATAACACAAACAATAGCATCACTCTTACCCGTTTACTGGCTCCCTCACCAGCGTTCAGCTTTGATACCTGGTGTGCAGGTACACCGGTTGCCTTTACCAATGCATCGGATGTGAGCACCAGCGGAACGGTAGCCTACACCTGGAATAGTGGCGATGGACAAACCAGCACAGCTGCTAATACACAGTTTACTTATGCTGCGGCAGGTAGTTTTACTACGGCTTTAACAGTAACGCCGACAGCATGTCCTGCATTGGTAGCTACGGTTACTAAAAGCATAGCAGTAGAAGCACCTGTAGCCAGTGTGCGTTTGGCAACGGTAAATACTTCCGCTGCCCTGCCTACACAGTTGGCCGCACGTTCTTTAACTAATGCCAGCTATACCTGGTTGCCAGGTACAGGCTTATCTAACACGGCTATTTACAATCCGGTAACTACCTTAAATGAAACTCAGCAATACACCATTCAAATGAGTTTCCCTTCTGGTTGTGTTACAGCAGATACCTTGTTAGTGAATGTGTTTATTTCCAATGATGTATTAGTGCCTAATGTGTTTACTCCTAACGGCGATGGCCAAAACGATCTGTTATTGCCTAATCTGAGAGGTAATATCAAATTGCGTTATTTCCGGGTGTTTAACCGCTGGGGTAAAAAGGTATTTGAATCATCAGATCCTGCACAGGGATGGGATGGTCGCGTAAATGGCGAACTGCAACCGCTGGCCACTTATGTATGGACTGCTGAAGCTGTTGACAACAACGGTAAGGCTTTCCACAGGCAAGGTTCTGTTACATTGCTCCGATAGTTTTCAGTAACTGATGATATCCAAGGTGCTTCCAGCCGGAAGCACCTTTTTTTATGCAGAAAAGGCCTCCGGCAATCTGTGCATAATTCTACAAAATGATGTAAGTTTAAAATACAAACCAATCATAAACAACATACACCCATGCCTGCCAGCACCATTGCCGAAGTTGTTACTGCTTTAGAAACGATTATACACGATAGCATTGCCGCCAATAGTCGCCTGGGCTATTTTGCTGCCTTATACCATAAAGTCACCGTAAGTGTGCAACACGGCATACAAACCGGGCAGTTCCAGGATGGACCGCGTATGGAAAGGCTGGATGTTATTTTTGCCAACCGTTACTTGAATGCCTACGATCAATGGAAAAAAGGGGAGCAGCCCACAGCTTCGTGGAAACTGGCTTTTGAAACGGCTGAAAAGTCAGGTCCGTTAGTGTTGCAGCAGTTATTGCTGGGAATGAGCGCGCATATCAATCTCGATCTGGGCGTAGCTGCTGTAGAAGTTTCCGGTACCAATCCTCTACAGGATATTCATAACGATTTTGATATGATCAATACTATCATATCCTCCCTTACATACCAGGTGCTGAACGACCTGGTAAAAATATCGCCACTGCTATCCCTGCTGGGCCTGCATGCGGGTAACAATAATTCTGTGCTCATCCAGTTTAGTATAGATAATGCCCGCGATGGCGCGTGGTGCTTTGCTGAAGAGCTGATGCTATTATCAATAGCTGATAGGCCGGCTGGCATCACCAAAAGAGATACTAATATTTATAAGTTAGGTACCAGCATCGCCATGCAAAACGGCTTCCTGCTCTTCACCACCTGGGTGGTGCACCTGTTTGAATGGAAGAAACCTGCCGGCATTATAGAAGTGCTGCATGGAGGTAAAAAGCAACACTTTACCATAGATAAGCCCAATGCTTGATTGTTTATACAGCCATTGAAGATATTTACCTGGTGTTTTAAATAGAGTGTAAAAAAGAAAATTTTTAACTTGTTGGTTTTCAGTTTATAAATTGGTATTTGTTCATTCTATTCCAGAATTTTGTACATTTATACGAGTGAATGGATAAACTCAATATGAACAACAGCATAGACATATTAAGAATGCAGTCTGATATTATGAAGAAAATTCATGCCTTTAAAATGTTTAAAATAGAAGGGATGGATGCTGTTGTCAAATTCTTTCCCAAATTAAAGCCTTTCATACTAGCTAATGCACATAAGAATCTTGAAGATTTGGAATGTGAAATGATTGCACAATTAGACGCTATCAGAATGGAAGTAGTTTAAGATTTCTTTCTCGTAAGTATTCATTAAAATAATGAAGGTTCTGGCTATTTTCTAATAGGCTGAAGTCTCCGCTCCATGAAAAGCCATTTTCTATCCAGAACTTATATCCTTCTGTACTTTTAAGTAGTTCGTAAAGGCATGTTTTGGGCTTGTGATGTTTTTCACAAAGTGCTTGAAGTCGCAGTTGATCAAAAGGCCACATAGAATAGCCCATTTTTCACCAAGTGACATAACCATAGAAATCTGTGCCCTGGATAGCATTCGTTCTAAGGGTGCTAAAACTATGTGCCCTGGATGCTACAATCTGGTTATAGAAAAGTTTTGTGCCAATTCTTGTGCTACGATAGATAGTAGGAACAAGCATTGTGTTATTAATGATTATACCTTCTTGCAGATTAATGTTTCGGCTTACGTAATACTTTTCTGTATGTACTTCGGTCTCAAAAGTACAGGGGCCTTCGATTGTGATGGTAAGGTCAAGTTTGGTTAAAGTGTTATCCGGAATCCCTCCACACAAAGCCAATAGCTGTTTGTCGCTTAGATTACAATGTTCGGCAATGTCTTCATCTCCATTGCGGGTTACTTTCACAATGTGATATAATTCTTCAGTATGGTCAAGCAATTTTTTAAAGATTTTATTGTCGACTAACTAAGATAAATAAAAGGGGTATAGTAAAACAGATATAATTATATGTAATGAATGTGTGTGCTAGGCTGGCAAGTTATCAAAGCTAAGAACAGCTTGTGGAACGAAGGTGATGAATTGCTTGTTGTGCAAAGCTTTCAGGTGTATAAAAAGCAAAAGTCGTCTTCATTAATATCAATGAGACGACTTTTGCTTTTTATATTACCGTAAGTTGCTTATTTCTTCTCCAACCACTTGCGTGCATTCACAAACGCTTCCATCCACGGCGATACTTCATCCTTGCGGCCTTGTGGGTAGTTAGCCCAATGCCATTGGAATAAGCTGCGCTCAATGTGTGGCATGGTTACCAGGTGACGGCCGGTGGTGTCACATAGCATACCGGTGTTGTAAGCACTGCCGTTAGGGTTGGCTGGGTAGCCTTCATAACCGTATTTACCTACAATCTGGTATTTGCTTTCTTCGTAGGGCAGTTTAAACTTGCCTTCGCCATGCGATACCCACACCCCCAGCGTGGCGCCTGCCAGGCTGGATAACATTACAGAGTTGTTTTCCTGTATAGTTAAAGAGGTAAAGATGCTTTCGTGTTTATGACTGTCGTTGTGCAGCATTTTAGGTTTGTCGGCATGGTCCGGATTAATCAGGCCCAGCTCTACAAACAACTGACAACCGTTACAAATACCTATAGACAGGGTATCGTCACGTTTAAAAAAGTTTTCCAACGCTACACGTGCTTTTTCGTTGTACAGGAACGAGCCTGCCCAACCTTTGGCACTACCTAATACATCTGAGTTAGAGAAACCGCCCACAGCGCCTAAAAACTGAATATCTTCCAGTGTTTCGCGGCCGGTGATCAGGTCGGTCATGTGCACATCTTTCACGTCAAAGCCAGCCAGGTATAAGGCGTTGGCCATCTCACGTTCAGAGTTGCTGCCTTGCTCTCTTAACACCGCTGCTTTCGGGCGCGGCTTAGAAGCGTCAATCAAAGGCTTCTTGCCATCGAAATGTGCAGGGAAGGTATATTGTAAAGGCTGGTTTTTGTAGTTGGTATAACGTTCAGTTGCTTTGGCTACACCGCTTTGTTGCTGATCCAGCAAGTAAGAAGTTTTAAACCACACATCGCGCAGTTCTGTTACGTTAAAGCTATAAGTGGCACCACTGTTTATAACGTTCAGCGTAGCTTCTTTAGTAGCCTTACCAATGTTATAGAAGGTTACACCGGCTGCTTTCAGTATAGCTTCCGCGCTGGCGTCTGCCTGGAATACAATACCTGCATTTTCTGCAAACAGTACTTGTATAATATCATTATTACCTAATGCACTCAGGTCAATTTGAGCGCCCAGGTTGGTATCAGCAAAACACATTTCCAGCAGGGTGGTAATTAAACCGCCGCTGGCAACATCATGTCCCGCTTGTATTTTACCGGCTTTAATTAATTGCTGTATGGTATTGAAAGCAGTTTTAAACTGTGCAGCGTCTTTCACGTCCGGCGCTTCGTTACCTACTTTATTTACTACCTGTGCAAAAGAGCTTCCGCCCAGTTTGAAGGTATCGTTCGATAAGTTGATGTAGTAAATGTTGCCGCCGTTCTTTTGCAGCACGGGTTCTACTACTGCGGTAATATCATTACAATGTCCGGCAGCAGAGATAATCACCGTACCTGGGGCAATCACTTCTTTGTCTGAGTATTTCTGTTTCATACTCAGAGAGTCCTTGCCGGTAGGGATGTTAATGCCCAGTTCAATAGCAAAGTCCGAACAGGCTTTTACAGCCTGGTACAAACGTGCATCTTCCCCTTCGTTCTTACAAGCCCACATCCAGTTGGCAGATAAGGAAACGGATGTCAGGTCATCCTGTAAAGGAGCCCACACCAGGTTGGTCAATGATTCAGCTATGGCGTTACGGCTACCAGCTGCGGCATCAATTAAAGCGGTTAAAGGCGAGTGGCCAATGGAAGTGGCTATACCTTCTTTGCCGGCAAAGTCCAGTGCCATTACACCACAGTTGTTCAATGGTAATTGTAAGGGGCCTGCACATTGTTGCTTTGCCACACGGCCACCTACGCAGCGGTCTACCTTGTTGGTTAACCAGTCTTTGCTGGCTACTGCTTCCAGTTGCAATACCTGTTGCAGGTATTGGTGCAGTTGTGCTGCATCGTAGCTAACAGGGGCATAGGTTCTGTTTACAATTTTATCCGACATCACCACTTTAGGCGAGCTGCCAAACATATCTTTTAAATCCAGGTCCATCGGCTTGGCACCGGTAGAAGCGGAAGTGAAAGAGAAACGGTGATCGTTGGTAACGTCGCCTACAGCGTACATAGGGCTACGTTCGCGGCTGGCTATTTTTTGTAACAGGTCAATATCTTTTTGTCCAATCACCAGGCCCATACGCTCCTGCGATTCGTTGCCGATGATCTCTTTTGCCGAAAGGGTAGGATCACCTACAGGCAGTTTATCCAGCTGAATCTTACCGCCATTGTCTTCTACCAGCTCGCTCAGGCAGTTCAGGTGTCCGCCTGCGCCGTGGTCGTGGATAGATACAATCGGGTTGTGATCGCTTTCCACCAAACCGCGCACGGTGTTGGCTGCTCTTTTCTGCATTTCGGGGTTAGAACGTTGTATCGCGTTTAACTCAATGCCCGAACCAAAAGCACCAGTATCCGCACTGGATACTGCTGCGCCACCCATACCAATACGGTAGTTGTCGCCACCCAGTATCACAATCTTATCGCCTTCAGCAGGCTTTTGCTTTTTAGCCTGGTCTGCCTTGCCGTAGCCTACGCCACCGGCCAGCATAATTACTTTATCATAACCCAGTATCCTGCCAGCTTCTTCATGCTCGAAAGTGAGTACAGAACCTGTGATTAAAGGCTGACCAAACTTGTTACCAAAATCGGTAGCGCCATTTGATGCCTTAATCAGGATATCCATAGGCGTTTGGTATAACCATTTGCGCGCAGTGGTAGCTTGTTCCCAGGCGCGGTCTTTTTCCAGTCGGGAAAGTGCAGTCATATATACTGCGGTACCTGCCAGTGGGATAGAACCTTGTCCGCCCGCCAGCCTGTCGCGTATTTCACCACCCGAACCGGTAGCAGCACCGTTAAAAGGCTCTACGGTAGTAGGGAAGTTGTGGGTTTCGGCTTTTACCGAAATCACCGAATCAAACTCTTTTACCTGGTAAAAAGAAGGCTCGTCTGCTCTTTGCGGGGCAAACTGCTGCACTCTCGGACCCTGTAAAAAGGCCACGTTATCTTTATAAGCACTTACAATGCTGTTGGGGTTGGCTTCTGATGTTTTGCGAATGAGTTTGAACAGGGAAGTAGGTTGTGCTTCACCATCAATAACAAAAGTGCCATTGAATATTTTGTGACGGCAGTGTTCGCTGTTCACCTGCGAAAAGCCAAATACTTCCGAATCGGTAAGCTTACGGCCCAGTTTTTCGCTCAGCTGGTTCAGGTAAGCCACTTCGTCATCGCTCAGGGCTAAACCTTCCTGTTTGTTATAAGCGGCAATGTCGCTTATTTCCAGCACCGGCTCCGGCTGTATGTTGATGGTAAAAATGTCCTGGCTCAGTTCAGGGTACTTCTGAAGCAACATGTGGTCGTAGCCATTAGCATCGGCTGTAACCGGTTCAAATTCCTCAATACGGATAATACCCTCAATACCCATGTTCTGTGTAATTTCTACGGCATTGGTACTCCAGGGAGTTATCATAGTGGCGCGTGGGCCTACAAAGGAACCTGCTAAGGTTGTTTCGGTTTTCACTTGTGCGCCTCCGAATAACCAGCTTAATTTATCGGTATCAGCTGCGGAAAGGCTACGGTTTACTTGTACAGCATAAATCCGCGATGGGATTTCGAAGAAGTAGATCCTGTTCATATATGGCCGCAAAGGTACCAAAAAGTAATAGTTAAGAAAATGGCAAACATGGATTTTGTAATAATCTTCCTGCCAGCCGCTTGCAGTGGAAAAAAAGCCAGCTTTCGGAGGGACGGAGCATATCAGCACATGGGGAGTTTTGAAAAAGCTTTTTTAGTATTAAGTGGTTAATTATTAGCTGATTACATCTTTTTATTGTAATTGTTGTATATGTGGTAAGGCGAAAACAAAATGAAGTAGCTGCTGTTAGAAAGTCGGTTCTTGGGGTGACAGTTATGGCATTATTGAGGGTGATTTACTCCAGAGGCGGCGCAAAAAATGCTGTTTTTCGGCTAAGGCCGCGAGAGGTGTGCTGTATACTGTTGATTACCAGTCGATGATAAAAAGGATAGGAGAGTCTGTAACGTTTGTCCGCTTCGCCGTGCTTTTTGGCCACTTCATACAGATTGCAAAAATCACACAGGTAGCCTGGGGTAGGTTTGTGTTGTTGAATAACAATATGAAGTCACAATACATTATCCTGGTTTTGTTTACCGCCGCCTTTACTGCCCGGGGGCAGGCCTTGAACACTACAGATACCAGTACTATTCATTACCTGGGGCAGGTGTGGGAGCAGGCCATACAGCACAACCCCACGCAGGCTATTTACCAGCAGCAGTTACAGCAGGCTGTTTACAACAGCAAAGCGGCTAAGGGTGTTTTTTACCCCAATGCTTCCGCTGCTTTTAACGCTACCGATAACCTGCATCTGGGTGTAACGCCTATTCCCGGCGAAATCATTGACAAACCCGGCACTACCTATTATGCCCAGTTTGGAAAAACGTATAACTACAACACGGGGGTGACTGTTACGCAAAACCTGTTTAACTGGACTAGTGTAATGCAGTCTAAAATTGCGCAAAGCAATGTGGAGTTGAGTCGTTTACAGCAGCAGCAGTACCAGCAAACATTGAAAGAGCAGGCAGCGCGATTGTATTTTACCGCGCTTATAGCACAGAATGCCTTGCAGATAAACAAGGCGGATAAGGCGTTGGCGGATAGTTTGCAGGTATTGGCCTGGCACAAACTACAGGAAGGAACGTCCGATTTACTGGCCAGTAACCAGGCTACTATTAATGTCAATAACATTATCCAGAACCAGGCGCAAAGCCAGCAGTTATATCACCAGAGTATTGCTAACCTGAAAGTGTTGCTGGGACAACAACCGGCATCCGAACTGGTGCTTACCGAAGCGCTGAGTATTGATTCTCTGGTGGCATTGCCCGTGCCCCAGGCGGGTCCCGACCATACCCTGGATGTGTTTAGCCAACAGATACAGATTGCCAATATGCAACGCCGGCAGCAAAGGGCGGCTGCTTACCCGGTAATAGGAGCCACCGGTTATTTTGGAAGCCAGCAATACCGTAACGATTTTGGGTTAACGTTTGGAAAAGACGACTGGCATGGCTACCGCTATATAGGCTTGAATGTGTCGGTGCCTTTATTCACCGGCTTTACCAACAGCAATAAATATAAAAGCGCGCAGGTACAGCAGCAGATAGCACAGTTGCAATATGATACTGCCCGGCTGCGCAGCGAAACCAACGATCTGTTGCAGGTGAAAAACTATAACGATTACCTGCAAATGGTAAAAAGTGCGGCGGATAATTTTCATTTGTATGGCGATAACCTGCAACTGAACCAGCAAAAATACCTGGAGGGTGTTATTGCTATGGATGTATATATCAAAGCATTCCAGGATTATCTCACTGCCGAAAACACCTATTTAAATAATTTATCCTTATTGCTGTCTACTAGGGCAACACTTTTATCACGACAATAATTGACCATTTATACCCGGTTATCATGAAATATATTCCTTTCTTATGTATAGCAGTCATCGTCACCGCTACCGGCTGCGCCAATAAAAACGAAACAAAGCCCGAACGCAAAACCATCGTGGATGCGGTATTTGGCAGCGGGCACCTGGAAAATGCCAGCCAGTATACGGTAATGGCCAATGCCGAAGGGTTTATTGCCAGCTCGTATGTGGTGGAGGGCGATACGGTGCGTGCCGGCCAGCCTTTGTTTCGCTTGTCTAACGAAGTGCAGCAAACACAGGTGGCTAATGCGCGGGTAAACCTGGAATACGCCCAGGGCAATGCTGCGCAAAGCAGTCCGCAAATACAGCAGCTACAGGCGCAGATTGTTCAGGCGCAGCATAAGGTGCAGGTAGATTCTACCAATTACGCCCGTTACAGCCGTTTGGTAAAAACACAGGCGGTATCGGCCAGCGATTACGAAAATGCCCGGTTAAATTACCAGAGCGCTTCCTCCAGCCTGGAGGTGCTGCAAAAGAACCTGGCCGATTTACAGCGTACCCTGCATTTGAATGTAGACAATGCCGCATCGCAATACCGTATTCAGCAGGAGAATAATAATTACTATACGTTGCAAAGCACCGGTGCAGGTGTGGTAATGAACATTGCTAAAAAAACGGGCGACTTTGTAAAGAAGGGAGAGCAACTGGCTTTGCTGGGGGCAGGCAACATTATTATGAAGCTGGATATTGCAGAGGAAGATATTGAGCGGGTAAAGCCCGGTCAGCGTGTGCTGGTATCTTTAAACAGCGATAAAAACAAAATCTATGACGCCCGCATCACTAAAATATACCCGGCCTTCAACGCTACCGATCAAAGCTTTATAGCCGAAGCGGTTTTTGTACACCTGCCTTTTCAGCCTTTAAATGGTACGCAGCTACAGGCTAATATTATCATTGGCGAAAAGCAACAGGCACTGGTAATACCTTCTTATAGTTTGCAGGATGGCGATTATGTGTATGTAGGCAAAGAAAAGAAGAAGGTGACGGTGGGCATACGCACACTGGAATATACCGAAATAACGGCTGGGCTTAACGACAATGATATCATCACCTTACCTAAAAAGAAATAACCATGGCTTCTGTTAACTTTTCTATAGCCAGGGTGCATTTAACTTCTAAAGTAAAGCAAACGATTGTGGCATTGCTGGGGGTAACGTTTGGCATATCCATGTACATTTTTATGAACAGCTTTATGGCAGGGGTAAACAATACACAAACCGACCTGGCTTTTACCTCTATGGCCCATATTAGAATTTATAACGATGGCCCGGCCGATAATACCAACCTGGTAAATAAAGTATATCCTGCCGGCACGTTAGCGCATATCAGCAATGCCAAGGTGATACAATATACCACGGGTATTAAAAACAGCGCCGCCATACAGGCGCTGGTGCAAAAGCAGCCCGAGGTAACAGGTGTAGCGCCACAGGTAAATATTAATGTATTCTTTCGCAACAGTGGTAATAAGCTAAATGGCACGTTAAGCGGGGTAGATGTAGAAAGTGAGGAGCGGTTGTTTCATATATCCCAATACATGTTACAGGGAAAATGGGACGATTTGAAGTACCGGCCCGATGGGGTGTTGCTGGGTGAAGATCTGGCGCAAAGCCTGAGTGTGAACATGGGGGATAATATCAATGTGCTTACTTCAGATGGCATCAGCCATAACTATAAACTTATTGGCACTTTCCGCACCAATGTAAAGCAAACCGATAAGGCTAAGGCTTATATCAACATCACGGCTGCCCGCCAGTTGCTTTCCGAAAACCAGCAGTATGTAACCGATGTGCAGATGAATGTGCAGGATTATGAGAAAACAGAAGCCCTGGTGCAACGCATAGCGCCGGTAGTGCCTTATAAGGTAGAAAGCTGGCAAACGGCTAACGAGCAATTGCAGGCTGGTTCCAAGCTGCGTAATATTATTGCTATGGCTGTTTCGTTAACTATTCTGTTGGTAGCCGGTTTTGGTATTTATAATATCATGAACATGACCATTAACGAAAAAATACGTGAAATCGCTATTCTCAAGGCCATGGGCTTTTCGGGTAAAGATGTTACGGAAATATTTTTAACCCAGGCTATTGTAATAGGCGTGGCGGGTGGCGCAGTAGGCATGACGCTGGGTTTTACCATTGCTAAAATAGTCAATCATATTCCTTTCCGTATTGCGGGGCTTAATACCCTGCCTATGACCTATCAGCCTAAAGTGTATATAATGGCTTTTGTGTTTGGGTTGATCACCACGTTTATAGCTGGCTACCTGCCGGCGCGCAAGGCTTCTAAAATTGATCCGGTAGAAATTATAAGAGGATAATCATGAGTAGTGAAACCGCCTTACAGGCACAACATATAGTCAAGTACTTTACCCAGCCCGAAAAGTTTCAGGTGTTAAAAGACATCAGCTTCGAGGTGAAGAAAGGGGAATTTTTATCGCTTACCGGTAAGTCGGGTTCTGGTAAATCCACCTTGTTGTATGTGTTGTCTACTATGGACACCGATTACCAGGGGCAGTTGATTATTAACGGTGAAAAACTTACCGGCTGCACACAAAATCAGCTGGCGGCTTTTCGCAACGAGCATATTGGTTTTGTGTTCCAGTTTCATTACCTGCTTACCGATTTTTCGGTGCTGGAAAATGTAATGCTGCCGGCATTAAAGCTGAACAAAAAAAGCAGGCAGGAAATAGAGTCTAAAGCCTATGCTAATTTGGAATTGCTGGGCCTGAAAGATCAGGCCCTTAAAATGGCTGGTAAATTATCGGGCGGGCAACAGCAGCGGGTGGCCATAGCGCGGGCCTTGATTAACGATCCATCCATTATTATGGGGGATGAGCCTACCGGCAACCTCGATTCAAAGAACACACAGGTGGTATTTGATATATTTAAACAGCTTACGCGCGAGCAGGGACAAACGATCATTGCCGTTACGCACGATGAAGATTTTGCCCGTAACAGCGACCGGGTTATTGATTTAAGTGATGGAAAAATACTGTAGTCCGTTATATTTACGAAGTGAAGAAGTACAATCTCGCCATAGGGATACCGGTTAGCCTGCTGATAGCAGCGTTGGTGAATTTGCCCCGTATATTTATAACAGGAAATACGGGGGAGTTTGTGCAATATACGCTGGCATACTTTGCATTCGCCTGTTTGTCGTGGATGGCTAATCAGTGGTTTATCCGCGCCGCCTGGTTTAAAAAGCCGGTATATGGCAAACTATTGTATTTTCTCATCCCGCTTATCACGGGTGTTTCGTTCTGTTATGTGTTCGACTATTCTTTCATACACAATTTTCATACTGTTTTTCATAACCCGCTTCTCGACAAAACCCGTAAGTTTTTAATTATTGTGTTACGGGGTACGTTATTTAATATGTTGAATGCTTTCCTGGTATTGCATATTCATAAGATGAAAGAGCATGAGCAGAGCAGGTTGGAGCTGGAGCAATTAAAGCGGGCACAACTACAGGCAAATATGGTGTTGCTGAAAGAGCAGTTAAGTCCGCATTTTATGTTTAACACCTTAAACACACTTACTACCCTTACAAAGGAACAAAAGGTGATTGATTTTGTAGAACAACTAAGCAATGTATACCGTTACCTGCTCAGTCATCAAAAGCACGACTGGGTGCCATTAAAAGAAGAACTGGAGTTTTTACAGTCGTACCTCTATATCATTAAAACACGGCTGGAAAATGCTATAGACATTTCTATAGAAGTGGGGCAGGAGGTGTGGGATTGCAAGATACCGCCGCTTACCCTGCAACTACTCATCGAAAATGCTGTTAAGCATAATATTACCGCCAGTTCGCGGCCTTTGCACATTCGTATATACACCACTGCGGAAGGATTAGTGGTGATTAATAACCTGCAGCTGAAGCAATCCGTGGCATCCTCCTCCGGTATTGGATTAAATAATATAGCACAGCGTTATCAGTTATTGTATAATGCTACTATCCAGATAGAACATACATCCGATCACCAGTTTAAGGTAACATTGCCTTTACTACTATGAAAGTATTGATTATAGAAGACGAATCGAGGTTGGCCCGGCAGCTGGCCGATATACTAATAGCCATCAATCCAGCTATAGAAGTGGTGGCTATGCTGGAATCGGTAGAGCAATCGGTACACTGGTTACAAACGCATACACAGCCGCAATTGATATTTTCTGATATTCAACTGGCGGATGGGATAAGCTTTGATATTTACCAGCAGGTGCGTTTGCAATGTCCCATTGTGTTTTGTACGGCATTTGATGAATACCTGATGAATGCTTTTGACACCAATGCTATCAGTTACCTGTTAAAGCCTATTACGGCAGCTAAGGTAAAGGGGGCGTTAGACAAGTTTACGGCCTTGCAGCAATCGTTTCAGCAAGAAAAGGCGGGACATGCCTTGCAGCAGGCGCTACAGCAAATAAAGCCGGCTTATAAAACCAGCTTGCTGGTAAACCTGCGCGAAAAAATTATCCCTGTTCAAATAAAAGACATCGCCTATTGTTACCTGGATAATACAGTGATAGAGTTATGCACCTTACAGCAGCAAAAGTATTTTACTACCAACAGCCTGGATGAACTGGAAAAATCGGTAAACCCGCAACAGTTTTACCGGGCCAACCGGCAGTTTCTCATCAACCGGCAGGCGGTGAGTAATGTAGAACGGTTGTTTTCGCGCAAACTGGCGGTGCAGCTGGTAGTAGATACGCCGGAAGAGGTGATGGTAAGCAAAATAAAGGCGGTTGAGTTTTTGCAATGGCTGGAAGGTGGCGAATAAAATAGGGCTGCCTGAACAGGCAGCCCGCACTTCCCGGCACATGAGAAAAGCCGGCGAAGCAAGATGTTTTAATTAGGATTAGTAACGGCTGCGCTGGTTGCGTCAGGTGCATTTAATTCTGTTTCATCGGCAGGCACATCCCAATAACTAAGAAAGTTATAGTTGATAATGGCGTGGGTGTTGAGTACACCGGCAGAGGTTAATACAACGGCATTACTACGGCCGCCTCCTGCAGACACGTCTTTAATCACGCCCCATCTTCTGGCATCATAAAAGGCCGTGCCTCTGAACACCAGGGCTACGCGTCTTTCCCGGCGCAGCTCTTCCTTAGCGGCGTCCAGGCTTAAACCGGTTCCGGCTACAGCGGGCAAATCTGCGCCCTGGTAGGCTCTTACGGCATCAATCAGGGCTAGCCCTTGTTCAATGCTGCCTGTGTATATCAGCGCTTCTGCCCTTGTTAAGGCATTTTCTTCATAGCTGCCGTTAATGTACAGTTCAAAGTTGCCTGGGGTAAGGTCGCTTAAAGTAACCGTACCCGAAATACCATTGCCTGCATCTTTTAAGTACCAGCGTGTGCTGAAGGTAAAACCACCTACCTGGTTGAGCACCGGGGTGCTGCGTTGCACATAGTTATTACTTAACCTTTGGTCGCCGGTTTTATATTCCTGTATCAGGCGTTCACTGATGGTAAAGGTTTTAGAAGGGCCGGTGCTCATAGCGGTAGCAGAGCCACTCGAGGCACTCATAAAGCCATTGGTGCTGGTGGTACGTGCGGTAAACACATAGTCGCCTTCTTCTATGCCATTGCTGGTAAGGGTAAGAAGGGTATTCCAGTCAGCACTGGTCATAGCGCTTACTTCTTTATTGGTGATCAGGTTTCTTGCTTTCAGTGTATTTATGTTGTGTAGCCACATGGTGGGTGTTAATACGCCGCCGTGATCAGCTATGGTAAACTCCGGAATCAGCTGTGTTAACAAAGCTTCATAATCATCAGTGTTGCTAATGCCTGATAGAATTGTAGCGGCCGCATCTAGGTTTCTGTTGGCCTCTGCAACAATGCTGTCATGCACTACATAGTGATTATTGGTAAGCAGGGCGGTGTTGTTGATAAGACCAGCATAGTACAGTGAGCCAATGCGGGAATAGGCATATCCTTTCCACCAGTAAGCCCATGCTTTCAGCGTATTGCTTTTGGTGGCAGCATCACCTGAAAAAGTAACATTGGGTATTACGGTGAGCAGGTTATTACAGGCATTGTTCAGGCTGTACATATAACCCCATTCGTAATAAAACGCGTTAGAAGGGCGCGCGCTTCTGGCGTTGGAGGTGCGCAGCAGGGTGCGTTGGTTGGAGGTATTGGTAATTTTAGTGTTATCGTCCAGTTGCACATAGGCAGGTAAGTTAATGGTATTAATGCTTTGGTTACTGGCGGTAGCGGCAATATTATCCGCCAGTAACTCCTGGTAGCCATAACACAGCGAGAAAAAGCTGCTGCCTAACCAGTTAAGTCCGCTAAGCGATACGCCATTAAAACCATTCTGGTATATCGCCCCTTTAGCCAGCAGGGTAATGCCGCTTTCTGTTTGTGCATCGCCCAGAGTGGGATTGTTGGGATTTTCTATATTCAACTGTTTTTTACAGGAAGTGCCTGCTGCAATAGCGCCCGAAGCCAGAAGTACAAAAAGATATTTATACGGTTTCATATTGTTGTTTTTGACTGTTAGAAAATTAGAACCCGATGTTTAAGGCAACCTGGTACGATCTTACGTTAGGCATAGAGTTATGATCTATCCCCCTGTCCCATGCCGAATTAGTACTGGAAGAAGAGTTGATCTCAGGATCGAAGCCACTGTATTTGGTAACAGTCAACAGGTTCCTGCCAGATAACACCAGTTGTAATTTTCTGAACGTTTTGATAGGAAACACCTGGGCAAGATCAAAGCCAAGAGCAATGTTTCTCAGTCGTAAAAAAGAAGAGCCTTCAAAGTAGTAGTCCTTAGTACCGTTACGTGCAGCACCGTTCAAATCGCCAAAATAGGCGGCATAGGCGCTTCTGTAAAAAGCTGTATAGGCTTGTGTTTGGCCGTTAATGGTAATAGGCTTGTCAAAGTCGCCATGAATACCATCCCTGTACATCCATTCTTTGGTTTGGTTATACAGGTGTGCGCCGTAAATCCAGTCAAACTGGAATGAAAAAGTCAGGAAATTTTTATAGGTAAAGCTGTTGATGAATGACATGTTGAATTTAGGAGTCGTGTTGCCTAAAGAAAACTTGTCGTTGGTAAACTGGATCGCTTTGGTGGTGGTGTCTACTAACATGCCATCTACAAAACCGTATTTGCCATAATCTTCCTTAGCGAGGTAAGATGTTCCATTCAATCTTTTTTCATCCAGGCTTCTGATCGCTTTATAGCCATAGATCTGGCCTATATTCTGACCTGGTGTTAACACCAGGCTGGTAGCGCCGGCGCTGGTAGTAAGTATAATGTCGCCACCTTTAATAGCATCTACTTTTGAAACCTGCTTATTAAAGTTGGTGGTGAAGTTCCAGGTAAAGTTTCTTGATTCAAATGCAGTTACATTTAAAGAAGCCTGCAAGCCATGTGAGACTAAAGTAATAGCGTTGTCTTTTACGGTATTGGCACCGGTAGAAGGGGCGGCACTTACATTGTAAATGGCATTATCTGTTTTTCTTTTCCAGTAAGTAGCGCTTACGTTCACCTGGTTCAGCCATCTGCCGGCAAGTCCTTTAATAGCAACGTCTGTACCCAATTCCAGCTCTGTAGATACTTCCACATCCAGGTTGGGGTTTTTTTGTGCCGTTGGTAAATAGAATGCGAGGCCGTTTCCTATGTTAGTGGTGCTCAGGGTTACATATCTGTCAAAAGGCTGTGGTTGAATACCTGCCTTGCCATAGGCACCACGCAGCTTAAATTCGGAAATAGTGTTTTTGATACCGCCATTTTGCCAGAAGTTAAAAGATGATAAGCGCACATAAGCATCACCACGCGGGAAAGTGAATAGTTTGGAACCTTGACCAAAAGCACTGGAATAGTCTCTCCTTACACCGCCCGAAAATCCACCATAGTCGCCGATGTCTACTTTTTGGTTAATCAGGTAACCGTATGTAATGAAAGGCGTGGTAAGATCGGATACTACCTGCTGCGAAGCAGTGGATCCCATATTGTATTTTTCATAGGTAGGAAGGCTATAGCCATAGGTGATGTATTCGGTAGAACGTGTTCTGCGGTGGTCAAAGGTTAACTGTGTACTGGTAGTGATAGGAACGTTCCAGCCAAAGTCTTTTCTGAAATCTGTTCGTATGTAAGCAGTGGCCAGGAAGTTCTGAAACAGGTCTCTGTAGTTGAAATTGTCAATCTCACCGGTATTGTCGCTACCGTTATAGTAGCCTGCCCATGAACTTTCATAGTTGGAGTTAATATTTCCTGTCTGGTTCTTGTAAATATAGTTAATGTCCTGTACCGTATAGTTCACGCCATATTTAGCATCCAGTTCCAGAAACTTATTCACTACATAGTTGGCCTGCAGGTTTTGAACAATGTCTATTTTGTTATCCCTGCTTTGGGTATATTGAAAGTCATAAAAAGGGTTATATCCGTTTACACTGGTAACGGCATTGTCAGGATAGTAGGCATAAGGATAGTTGCCGTCATCCAGCTTTTTAGTCAGGTCCACAAACGGCGCCACGTTCATCACGTTAAAGATGTTGCTGTTACCTGTGCCATAACCTGGGTGCAGTGTGTTGCGGGTATAGATCAGTTGTGTAATAGAGCGTAATTTAAATCCTTTGAAAAGTTCTATACCAATGTTAGAAGAGAGGTTGGTGCGGTCAACAAAACCATTTTGCGTTATAGCGCTGGTTTGATGGCTGTGTGACATACCAAAAGAATAGTCTACTTTATCACCACCACCCGTAATGATCACATTGTTGTTGATGGAATTGGCGTTGGCAAAAAGCTGCTTGAAGTGATCGTAATATTTCAGGTTATGATCATACGATTTATTATAAACGTTCAACGGGTTGGCCATCGCATGTGCATAGCTGCCTGCTGCATAAGCCCAGGTAACCCCCTGGTATACGCCGTTTTCATCCAGTTCTACAATGTTGCCCGCATTATCTATTACATTGCCGGAGGCATCTGTTTTAAAGCTATGTTTGGTAGCTTTATGAACTTTGCCTTTGTTAATGTAAGCATCAAAGCTAACGCTGTTATTTACATCAATGGTAAGAATACCTTTTTTCCCCTTTTTACTAAACAGTTGAATTACACCGTTGGCGCCCTGCGCTCCATAGATGGTGGCTGCACCTGCGCCCTGTACTACTTCCACGCGGTCAATGGCACTCGCGTCCAGGGTATTCAGGTCGGTAGAGTTTACCTGTATGCCATCCAGTAATATCAGCGGCTTTGTACCATTCTGAATGGTGTTAATACCACGTAACAAAATACTGGCTGGTGCGCCGGGTGTACCGGTTGTAGAAGAGATCTGTGCACCGGCTATCTTACCTACCAAAGCCTGGTCTAAAGAGTTGGTAGGTATTTGCGGTAGCTTGTCTGAGGATACCGTTTCTACTGATATGCCCAGCTTCTTTTTACTGGTGGCCACACCAATACCAGTTACTACTATTTCACCCAGTGTTTTAGTGTCTGATACCAGCGATATAGATCCTAATGAAGCAGTGGCGCTTACCTGTTTGTTCTCAAAGCCAACAGCCGAAATGATAATGGTGGCGCCTGGTTTAGCGCTAATGCTGAATGAGCCGTCGTTGCCGGTAGCAGTGCCTCCTTTCACGCCTTTTATCTGGATGCTGGCTGCAGGTATTGCAGCTCCTTTGTCGTCAGTAACAGTACCAGTTACCTTAATAGTATTCTGTGCAAGGGCATAAAGGTATAGCCCGAATAGTGCCACCAGGCACGAAATGAACCTTGTTCTCATGATTGTGCAGTTTTAATATATCAGGAATAATGAAAATGAGTGCATGTCCTGACAGCGGATGTGCAGTAGTTGTTGGTTGTGAGCATAAAATGGCCTCACAGGTGGCGTATGTAATAAGCCGCTGTTTTCTCATGTGCTTTAGTATGTGCATTACAGTATAAGATTCAGGATCTTATACGTGTTATAGTATCAATAGTGAATATGGCAGGAAAATCGAAGCAGTTAATTTGTATGCAGTGTCGGTTATAGGATAAACTTAATAAATGTTTTTAGTAAATAAAATAATTTAAAAAAAATATTATTTTATTTATTTCCTGATATTAGTGCTGCTGTGTAAAAACAGGAGTGCTTGCGTTTTGAAAGTAGTTGATTAGTAGAAGATGTGTTGGTTTATGGTTGTAACATCTATATTTTTGTGATGTTATATAATAGACCCCTAAACTTTTTAAATAAAAAAGCATGGACATACATAAAGATGATATCAGGTTTAGACTGATGGGCGAAGAGGTAATGGTAAGCCTTAAGTGGATGCGGGGAGCATCCCGCTATAATAACGGAGCCACCCGCTATGGCCGTAAATACCATTTACGACTGGTATTGGGTAGGGAAAAAGAAAGGCTCTATTTTAAAAAAATGCAGGGGAGTGAACAGTCCTAATAAGTTCACTCGCTTTTTTTACACAAGATAGTGCTGACTCAATAGGCATTGCGATTTCTATTCTTTTGAATGAGGGGTTTGAAAAATAAAATAAGCAAAGGGGGTAGCTTCAATAGTAGGAAGCTGGCCCCTTTGAGTTTTGATCACTGCTTACTGTTTTCGAATGGTCTGCTTTCGGTTGGGGCCTGTTGATATATAAGTAACAGAGACATTCAGTTCTCTTTCCAGAAAATGGATGTACTGTAATAAAGCCTTAGGCAACTGCTCCAGTTGGGTAGCCGCTGTCAGTTCTTCCTGCCAGCCTTCCAGTTCTTGTAAAACAGGGGTAGCTTTTGTGGTGATGATTTCGTAAGGCATATAATCAATAAGGGAACCATTATGCCGGTAGTGGGTACAGGCATATATTTTGTCTAGTCCACTAAGTACATCAGCCTTCGTTAGAACCAGTTGGGTTACACCGTTGAGTTGGATAGCATATTTCAGCGCTGGCAAGTCAATCCAGCCTGTACGGCGTGGTCGTCCGCTTACAGCACCAAACTCCCGGCCTTTACGGCGTAGCTCCTCACCGGTTTCATTCATCAGCTCCGTAGGGAAGGGGCCTTCTCCCACACGTGTGCTATAAGCTTTTGCAATGCCTATTACCTGTCCTATACTATGTGGCGACACACCTAAGCCGGTACAGGCGCCTGCTGTGGTGGTATTGGAAGAGGTGACGTAAGGGTAAGAGCCAAAATCAACATCCAGCATGGTGCCTTGTGCGCCTTCTGCCAGTATCTTTTTGCCCTGTTTCAGATAGTTGTTCACCAGGTGTTCGGCATCTATCAATGGAAACTGCTTTATCAGTTCCACCGCTTCAAAAAACGCTTGTTCTCTTTCACTAAAATCGGTAACCTCTCCATACAAAGCCTGTAGCAGGGAAGTATGTCTTTGAACCAGTTGCTGATAACGTTGTGTAAAATCGGGCAAATGTATATCGCCAATACGCAAACCATTACGGCCTGTTTTATCCGTATAGGCGGGGCCAATGCCTTTTAATGTAGAACCTATTTTGCGGTCGCCCATCTTTTTTTCGGCTGCCATATCCAGCAGCTGGTGGGTAGGCAGGATCATGTGTGCTTTCCGGGCTATCACCAGGTTCTTTTTGGCCAGCAGGTCGTGGCCTGCTTCGCGTAGCCTGGTAAGTTCCTGTTGCAGAGCTACAGGATCAATCACTACGCCATTTCCTATTACATTGATGGTGTTGGGGAAGAAGATGCCGGAAGGGATGGTGTTGAGTACAAACTTCTTTCCCTCAAACTCCAGTGTATGCCCTGCATTAGGGCCACCCTGAAAACGGGCCACCATATCATAGCCGGCACTCAGCACATCTACTATTTTGCCTTTGCCTTCATCTCCCCATTGGAGTCCTAATAAAACGTCAATAGCCATATGTATGTTTATTTTTTATTGCGGAATGGGCATGGCGTTGCCAGCCCGCTCTATCAGCAGGAATGTCTTTTTATGTAATAATGGTAAGAGGTATTTACAGAATGCTTTTCCGGATGCGGCTAAGCGAAGAAGGGGTAATACCTAAATAAGACGCCAGCATGGTAAGCGGAACACGATTGGCCAGGCCGGGATAGTATTCCAGAAAATGCAGGTAACGTGTTTGCGCATCTTGTACCAGCATGTTACTGGTAGCTCTTAACTTATTTTCCAGCACATAGGAAGTGATTTTGTAAAAAATGTCGCGCCAGCCGGGAATGGTATTAGAGAGTTCGGTAAAGTCTTCCCTGGAAAAGGCCACAACTTCACAATCGGTTATCGCTTCAATATATTCAGCAGAAGGCATATCGTCGCGAAAGCTGTTGATATCTACCACAAACCTGTTTTCATACACAAAATACCGTGTAAAGCTTTCCCCCGCTTTATCATAATAACAAACGCGGAATACTCCGTTGGTAACATAACCTATTTGCCGGGCCACCTTACCGGCTTCTGAAAAATAGCAGCCCCTGCCCACCGCTTTCAAATGCGCCCTGGAAAGTATCAGGTCGCACTGCTGCTGGTTCAGGTGCCCAAATTGCAATAAATAGGCAATCAGCTCTTTCATTACCCAAAATTATCACAATAGCGGGTACGGTAAATTGTCATTTGGCAAGTTCATGAACGGGAAAAGGAAATCGCTTAGGTATATGAAACGAAAGCGCCTCATGGGGGGGATGAGGCTGCTTTCTGCTCTAGTATCAATTGATTAACAAATCGATACGACAAAAATACGCGGCTGCCCTATGCTGCACAATCACTGTTTTCTGGTAATTTATAATGGTGTGTGTACAAGTGCCGGGGGATGTGGAAGTTTATACGGAAGAAATTGTAGTTGTGCAATATGCCGGTGTACCTGTGCATTATGGCCGGGAAGTTTGTACGGAGAATAATGTACTTGTGCAGTATGGTCCGGCACCTTTGCATAATTGTGCGTACAATGTTCCGCGTCGAGCGTACAATGTTACGGATGACCGGGAGGTTTGTACGGAAGAAATTGTACGGGTGTAATATGATTATGCACCTTTGCATAATTGCGTGTACAAAGTTACGCGTGGTGCGTACAATGTGCCGGATGACCGGATACTTTGTACGGGTAATATTGTACAGGTGTAAAATGATGCTGCACCTTTACATAGTGATGGGTACAAAGCACCGCGTCGTGCGTGCAATGTTACGTATCATGCGGAGGATGTTACGCGTGGTACGTCAGATGTGCAATGCGGTGCTGCACATCTGCATTATGGCGCGTACAAAGTATCCGGTCATACGGGAGTTTGTACGGGTAATATTGTACGGGTGTAAAATGGTGCTGCACCTGTGCATAATGATGGGTACAAAGTACCGCGTCATGCGTACCATGTTACGTATCATACAAAAGATGTGTAGTGGTATGCGGCATTTTTATTTTAGGGTATTGCACATCTTCCGTGTTATACGGCAACTATGCTACCGGCTCAACAAATTCCAGGCGCTCAAAGTGGCATTTTAAAAGTGAAGATGCCCGCGCGAATCCATACTGCCATGAATGCCTGAGATGACCTTCAGGTCTTCCAGAAAGATGCTGATAGGCTCATTATTTTAGCTGATTTGGTATATAATTGTACTATATTTAGTGTAAATATGTACTTTTATTCTCTAAAGATGTCTATAAGTGAACTATAATCTCCTTAAGCAAGTCATTTCTATGATAGAAGCCTTTGAATTGCAGAATATTCATGGGCAGCATTCTGGTGATATAGAAGGATGGGTATCCTGGCTGGTCAGCAATCACTTTCCTGGCAGTAAGCCAGTTTCCGAACCCAATTGGGAGGGGAAAGAAAGAGGTCGTAGTGCAGAAAGCATCATTAATACCTTGATAGTGCACTTAAACCGGTATGCGAGAACTTATTCCCGTTCGGCCATTGCAGATTCTGAATTTTCTACGCAGGAAGAGTTCATCTATCTTATTAACCTGAATGCATTCGGAGCTATGAGTAAAATGCAACTTATTAAAAAGAATATCCAGGAAAAGCCTGTGGGGATGCAGATTATCAACCGCTTGCTGGAGAAAAACTGGATTGAACAGGTGGATTCTGCAACAGACAAGCGAAGCAAGGTTATTTCTATCAATGAAAAGGGGAAAATGGTGTTAGCTATGCAGATGGAAAAAATAAAAAAGGCTTCCCGCATAGTAGCGGGCGACCTCAGCCACGCTGAAAAAATGGAGTTGATACGCCTGCTGGGTAAGCTGGAAGCATTTCACCAACCTATTTATCAGCAGAACCTTCCTGCCGAAACACTATTAGATACGGTAGCAGCACAACATGCCTTTCTTCAAAATTAAGCTACCATGAGAAAAAAGATAGCGGTTATTGGTTCTGGCTTTTCTGGCATTGCCGCTGCTGCGTACGCAGCGCAGGCCGGTAATGAAGTACATGTTTTTGAAAAAAACAGTACGTTAGGAGGAAGGGCCAGGCAGTTTACAACAGATAACGGGTATACGTTTGATATGGGGCCCAGCTGGTATTGGATGCCGGATATTATTGAAAACTTTTTTACAGATTTTAATACCAGTGCTGCCAGCTATTACCAGTTGGTAGCACTGAATCCCCAGTTTGAAATGGTGTTTGATGGCGAAGCTATGGCCATTCCGGAGCGCTACGAAGATTTACAGCTGTTGTTTGAATCTATTGAACCTGGTGCCGCTTTGCAGCTGGACAGGTTTATGAAAGAAGCGCAATACAAGTATGAAGTAGGCATGCGCGATTTTGTAAATAAACCCTGTCATTCCTGGTTTGAATTTGTATCGTTAAAAATTGCCAGAAGTGCGCTTAAGCTGGACTTGCTTACTAGCTTTCGTAAGCATGTAAGGCGCTTTTTCAGCGAACCGAAGCTGATTGCATTGATGGAGTTTCCTGTGTTATTTCTGGGGGCTATGCCCGAAGATATACCCGCGCTGTATAGCCTGATGAACTATGGAGGGTTGAAATTAGGCACCTGGTATCCATTGGGTGGATTCATCAAAATAATAGATGCCATGGCGGCTATTGCCCGGCAACAAGGTGTTACCTTTCACGTAAATGCTACGGTAGAAAAGGTGAATGTGCAAAATAATCGGGCGGTATCGGTAACGGTCAATAGCCGTGAAATTCCTTTTGATGCTATTATTGCCTCATCCGACTACCATCATACCGAGCAGCAATTGCTGGAAAAGCCCTACCGGAATTATGACGAAGCATATTGGGAAAAGAAAACCTTTGCACCTTCCTGCCTTATTTATTATGTAGGGGTAAAGGAGAGGGTTCCTGGCCTTACACACCATACCTTGTTTTTTGAAAACGACCTGCAGCTGCATGCGAATGAAATATACAAGGATAAAAAATGGCCTACGCAACCGCTTTTTTATGTGTGCTGTCCTTCTAAAACAGATAAGATGGTAGCGCCCGCCAACCACGAAAACCTGTTTTTGCTTATGCCCATAGCAACCGGTATTGAGGACAGGGAAGCCATCAGGGAAAAGTATTTTTTACAAATGCTGCAACGCATTGAAAAGCATACCGGGGCAAGGGATTTGTTGCAGAAGATTGATTATAAAAAAAGTTATTGCATTTATGATTTTACACATGATTACAATGCCTATAAGGGTAATGCCTATGGGCTGGCAAATACCTTACGGCAAACGGCGGTGCTTAAACCAGCCATCCGTAATAAAAAAATTAAAAACTTGTATTACACCGGCCAATTAACTGTTCCCGGTCCGGGTGTGCCGCCTTCCCTTATCTCTGGAAAAATTGCAGCAACAGCCATCAATAAACTAAAGATTTAACCGCATGAAGCAGCTTTTTGATGAATTGTCTTTTTGTATCAGCAAAGAAACCACTAAAAAGTACAGTACCAGCTTTTCGTTGGGCATACTGGCATTAAGTAGAGAAATAAGGCCGGCCATTTACGCCATTTACGGTTATGTTCGTTTGGCCGATGAAATAGTAGATAGTTTTCATGCTTACGATAAAACGGCCCTGATGAATCGGCTTCGTATGCAAACCGTTCAGGCTTTGGAAGAAAAAATTTCTATTAATCCCATCCTGCATGCTTTTCAGCAAACGGTGCATCAATACCAGATTGAATGGGAGCTGATAGATTTGTTTTTGAAAAGTATGGAAATGGATTTGCAAAAGATGGAATACAATCCCGAATTGTATAATCAATATATACTTGGGTCGGCCGAAGTGGTAGGGTTGATGTGCCTGCAGGTATTTGTGTATGGCAACAAAGCAGAGTATCTGCGACTGAAGCCTTTTGCTATGAAGCTGGGTTCAGCTTTTCAGAAGGTGAACTTCCTTCGCGACTTGAAAGATGATTACCAGGTGTTAGGAAGAACCTATTTTCCCAATGTAAACATGCAGCATTTTAACAGGGATGCAAAGGCTGCCATTGAAAAAGAGATCGCCCAGGAGTTTTCCGAAGCTTTGGCTGGCATTCGGCTATTACCCCGGTCGTCCCGTTTTGGCGTGTATCTTGCTTATTCCTACTATCTCTCTCTTTTCAGGAAAATACAGAAAACTCCTGCAAAAGCCATCATTCACCAGCGCATCCGTATTAATAACGGAAGAAAAATTTCGTTGATGATGAGCAGCTATTTGCAGTTTAAAATGGCATGGATATGAAACCGGTATTCCTCATTTTATTATTGCATAGCTTATCTGCCTTTCGCAGTAATCCGCCGTTGGATGAAATAAGGAGTCAGTATGCTTTATCTGTTACAGATAAGCAGGTATGCAAAAGAATGATAGTCATGTTACAGTCAACGACCCAGCAACCCGTGTCGCTTGCTTACCTGGGTGCTTTTCAGGCCATTTGGGCCAACCATACCTGGAATCCGTTAGAAAAACTGAGTTCTTTTAAAAAAGGAAAAAGGAATATTGAAAAGGCGGTGGCAACAGGTGGCAATGAGGTAGAAATACACTTTGTCCGTTTGTCTATTCAATACAACGTTCCTAAAATGCTCCGTTATCATTCAGAAATTAATGCCGATAAAAATTTTATACTCTCCCATTATGCAAGTATTCCCAACAGTAGTCTGCGACTATTAATTCTGCAATTCTTTCAAAAAACAGATTTGTTAACCGAAGCAGAGCTGTCCAGGCTTAGCCAACAGCAATCTGTGAAGCCGGTTCCCCTAACTACGGTAAAATAGCAGCAATATGAATATACTTATTATCATAATAACCTTTTTCTCCATGGAGGCACTTACCTGGGTAATACACAGATATGTGATGCATGGCTTTTTATGGTCGTTACATAAAGATCATCACGATAAAAGCAACGACAGTAAAGTGGAGCGTAACGATTACTTTTTTATAATATTTGCCATACCTGCCATTGTTATGATGTATTATGGTAAAACACATGGCTTTAATGGCTGGTTTTACATTGGTTTGGGTGTAACACTTTATGGTATGGCTTATTTTTTTGTGCATGACATATTCATTCATCAGCGCATTCCCTTTTTACGCAATACCCAAAATCCTTATTTGTTAGCATTGAGAAGGGCACACAAACAGCATCACAAGCACCTGGGTAAAGAAGAGGGCGAGTGTTTCGGCTTCCTGTGGGTGCCTTATAAATATTTCAAAATGTATTTTAAAAAGGCATAAAGAATGGCGCATTATACGTACCTGCTGGTTAATTTTTTAACAGTAATCTTTTGCTTTATTTTTTCTTTTCATCCTAAAATACATTTTAATCATTATTTTCTTCCCTATATTAAGTCAAGTATTATAGTAGCTATTCCCTTTATTATATGGGATGCCTGGTTTACCAAAGCGGGCGTATGGTGGTTCAATGATCGTTATCTTTTAGGCATTCGTTTGCTGGGGTTGCCCATAGAAGAATGGCTTTTTTTTATATGTATTCCTTTTTCGTGCCTGTTCACCTGGTTTGTTATTCAAAAGCACTGGCGGTTGCCTAAGTATACGGCCAGGTTTCAGCAATATTTCACCCTCATCGGGATATTTGCATGCCTGGTGATAACTGCCAGCTGTACAGGTAAAATATATCCTTTTGTTACCTTCCTGGTAGCTGCTGCCAGCCTGTTTTACCTGCAGTTTATAGCAAGGGTAAGCTGGATTGTTGAAATATCCTGCGTATACACCCTTTTATTGATTCCCTTTTTTATCGTAAACGGGGTGTTAACAGGCACCGGTTTGGAAGAGCCCATTGTAAATTATAATCCAGCTACTTTTTTCAATATCCGCATACTTACGGTGCCCATAGAAGATGCGGTATATGGCTACACACTGATTATATGGAATATCTATTTCTTTAAGCGAACTGCACAAATGCCTCATGGTAATATACACGCTGGATAAGGGTTTGAGCAAAAATAAAAACTGGACAAACGAAAGTGATTTCCATTTGTCCAGTGAGGTGGGCAGGAGAGGATTCGAACCTCTGAAGTCGAAAGACAGCGGATTTACAGTCCGCCCCATTTGGCCGCTCTGGAACCTGCCCTTTTGCAAGGCTTTACTACCTAAGCGGGGCGCGAAAATAGGGGATTCGATTTACAAACCAATAATTTCCTAAAAAAATATTAGCGTATCAGCACCACGGTGCCATAAGTGGTTTTGGTTTCACCCATACAATCGGTATAGATCACCACATACACATACGATGCTGGTAGCATATTGCCTTTATAATAGCCATCCCAGCCACATTGCGCATCGGTGGTATAAAACACCTGTTCGCCCCAGCGGTTATATACCCGGAAACTTTTTATGGTTACTTTATGGCTTATAATCCTGAACACATCGTTCAGGCCATCTTTATTAGGCGTAAAGGCACTGGGCAGGTAAATAGAAGCATCCTGGCAATACATGCTTTGCGTAAGCACGGTAATAAACACCGAATCGGTAAGCGTGCAACTATCTGGCCGGCTCAGCGCTTGTACGTATATCCATCCCGATGAGTCCAGCACGGCGGTGGTGCTGGCTTGAGTGGGTTGTTGTATCATGGCTTTGTTGCTGGTCCACAGCCAGGCTACTGCGTCACTGGCCTGTAGCTGCACACTGCCGCCTGTGGTAATAGTGGTGGGCGTAGCGCTCATCTGTATAGTGGGGGCAACGGTGGTAATGGTTAACACAACAATGCTGTCGCAGGTGGCGGTGGGCAATGTATCGGTATAGGTGCCTGCTGCGCTGATTTCCTGCCCGTTAAAGGTGATGGTTTCTTCCGGACATAAAGTAACCTGCACTGCACTGTGTTTAATGGGTAATACGCTTAAATGTAAGGTTACAATACTGTCGCAGGTGGCGGTGGGCAGGGTGTCGTGATAAATGTCTGCCTGGGTGAGTGCTTTACCGTGGAAATTATAGAAGCTATTCTCACATATCTGCCCGTAAATGTCTTTAGTGATCAGGTTTGCCGAAAGCACCAGGGTGGCTATGCTGTCGCAGGTGGCAGTAGGTAGTGTATCACTATATGTGCCGGCAACGCTGTAAGTTTTTCCATTGAACAGATAGCTGCTTCCCGGGCAAATGTTTTGGTGCAGCGTATCCCGTTGGGTGGGTAGCATGCTCAGGTGTAGTATTACAATACTGTCGCAGCCTGTGCTACCTGTTAGCGTATCGTAATAAGTGCCTGCGCTGGTATAAGTGTGGCTGCCTATTGTAATGGAATGGCCGTTGCAAATACTTTGTGATTGTTCGTATCTATTACCTGCCTGCAGGTGGTAGGTGGTATTGGCGGTGTCGGTACAGCCATTAATGTTGGTGATTCTTTGTATGGTATATGTGCCGGTGTCTGCTGGTGTTACCGGGCTAATAGTGAGCGTGTCTGTATTGTAAATAGTGCCGTCAGGGGCTTTCCAGTAATAGTTGTAATAAGCCGATGCGCCTAGGGTAAGTCGGGTGCTGTTGCAGGATGCAGGCAATAGGGTAACAGGTGGAAAGCTGATAGCGCTTACGGTAAACTGTGCAGCAGAAGCATTGCCACATACATCATATATTCTTACCGTATAGGTGCCGGGCAGGGAAGTGGTAAATACATTATCGTTCTGCAACGGAAAAAGCTGTGGCCCGTTAATCACTTCATAAGAAAAAGGAGGTACCCCTTTACTGCTGTCGGCTATTATTTCCAGGTAGGTATTGGTTTTGCATTGTATGTAATTGCGGGCATGGATAGCCGGTGTCTGATAGCCTTCAATAGTAATGGTGTCTGTTATTACCTGGCAGGGAATAGTGCTGCCGTTGGCTGGCCATCCTGAGCCAAAATATCCCTGGTAAGTAAATTGTACTTCATATTGTCCCGAAGCAAGATTCATCATGGAATCATGAATGGGATGGTCAAAGTCCTGCGAGTTGTAGTATTGTATTTGTTCAGCCCCGGTAGAGAGGTTACGTATATGCATCATGCCGCTGGTAAAAGAAATGTCATAATGTATTTCGTTCTTTCCCAGGCAGCCCTTTTTATAGGTGAAGTGATGACTAAAATGTGTAACATCAGCGGGGTGTATTACCAGGCTGTCAAACACTTCCGATCCGCAACTGTCTATTACTTTAAACTGGTACGTGCCTACCGTTAAATTACTGATATCAAACCGGTAATAAGGATCGCCGCCAGCGCTGATAGCAAAGGTGTCGGGATAGGAGTAGGGGCTACTGTAAGCATATCCTGGCTTGCTGCTACCTATAAAAGCCGGACCAGATAACAACACCAGTCTCGGCTGATTCTTGAAATTGTCGGCCGATATCAGCACAAAGGCGCTGGAATCGTTACAGCCGCTGGGGTAAAGGCTTTTAGAGTTGATAACGGGCTGGGGCGTTACCGGAACCGGTACATAAAACTGCTGCGTTGTAGTATTGCCGCAACTGTCTTTTATAACAATAGAATAGTTTTTGCCGGTAGCTAAATCATGGGTGACAAAGCCACTGGTATACGAAAAACCGTGCGTATCATATACGCCTTTAACCGTGTCTTTATCTGCTACAGTATTAGTGGCCATATCTGTAACTACATAAGTGAGCGGTGGCTGCACCGATGTGCTGGCCATGCTTCCATTATCGCAGGGCAGATTGTTAAGGTCAAAGCTGATGTTGATGTTATAATTACAGTTGTTGAAATGATACGTAGGAAAGGTGCAAAATGTAAAAGATTTGGAATGATAAGTGGGCGATGTTAACACATTGCCACAGTAATCGGTAATAGTAACCTGTACATCATCGCCATAGGTAAATGGGGTTAGTATCTGCTCTACTGTAAAATAACCGCAACAGCCGGATGTGCTGTCTATATAAGTAGGGGTAGTGGTGGTAAAACTACCCGCATTGGTGGTGAAGGTGAAGGTATACGGAAAGCGCATCACATCTGCATGCATACTAAGTGTTACCAATGCCGAATCGCACCCCTTCATTTTAATTCTCGGTGGAGCGTATATGGTAATATTGCTGGGTTGTGGATTGGTAAGCGTAGCTACCTGTGTGCGAAAACCACCACAGCCATCGGATAGACGTATGGTATAATTGCCGGCTGGTAACTGAGAAAAGGTATCGGATGCCTGCGGGGCAGTGGTTACAGGTGAAGGTGCAATCAATTGCCAGGTAAATGGTGCATTGCCGGTATTCCATATTCTGTTGCCAATGATGATGCCATCACTGCTTCCGATACAATAGGGATGGATAACAACAGGTCGAAAGTCGGGCTGCAAATAGTTGCCGGGTACCGTAATGCTTTGTGTTTGTGTTTGCAAAGCGCCATCTGAAACCTGCACCATATAAGTACCTGCCGGTAACGAGCTGAATGTGGCGGTAGTTTGTGTGGGGGAGGTAAACGGGCCGCTGATAAGGCTATACAACAACGGAGGTGCTGTTGTGGTAGCGTTTACGGTAATAGTGCCGTTATTGGCGCAGGTGCTAACAGTGCTATTTACCTGAACAATTTGTAATTGGGCGGCTGCATACAGCGGAAATAGAATAACTGCTATGAAAATCAGCGCATAAGGGTTGAGTGATGTCCGGGACATGGGAGGGAAGGTAACGAATTATATTTTGATATAATAAGTTTTTGATATTACACATGTGTTTAAGGGAAGCATTGGTACGGAAATTTATACATTAAAAAAGTGTTATGAATAATATGTATTCATAACACTTTAGGGGCGGGTTGCTTTATCCGTGAATGTTTACATGCCGTCCGAAACCATGGCGGCTACTATCTTCACATGCCGGTAACCATTGGTTTCGCTCCACTCTGTTTCGTAGTTTAAGCCGTATGGCCAGAAATGTCCGCCACCTGTGTAAATAATAGCGCCGGGGCCATCAAAAGTAGCCAGCATATCCACGGCATTGGTGCCTACAAAATAGCCGCCCGAAATGTTGGCGGTCCAGCCACTGGAAATCCCTACGCCATAGGTGTGCCCGATTTCATGCATGGCCGTGCGTATGGTTTGATAGCTGGAGCTGGCGCCAAAGCGGATATTGCCACTGGTGCTGCCATCGGCGGTGGCCACACCGGTGTTGTACTCCACGGTAAGCGTGCGTGCAGGCCAGTTGGCATTGGCGTTGTAGCGTGCTACTGCCCCGTTCATAGCCGCGGTGATACGGGTTTGTACATCTGATGGTACGCCGGTGGTAGTAAGTGTCCAGCCAAGCTGGCCGCTGAAAGTGGCTTGTAGTAATGCCCATTGCTGACTTTCAACGCCCAGGTAATCATACTGTTGAATGCTGTCGCCGTCATTGACTGACTGGCCCGCTACAGTCAGGTCTTTGCCACTGTTGCGGTTAATGATACGGTAATAGCCATTACCAAGACTGGTAAACTGCCACTGTTGGTGGGTGCCGCTGCTATAAGTCCATATGTCCGTGTTGGCATTGTTGGTAGTTAAGGCAGAAGCTATTTCCAGGGCCTTACTGCTTTGTACGCCAACAATAGAGTAATATCCACCGGTAAGTTGTGTTAATGTCCATCGCTGATTGGTACCGCCATTGCCGCTCCATTGCAATACTTTGGCGCCATTGGCGGTAGATTGCCCTGACACATCCAGTGGTTTGCCGCTTTTGCGGTTTACAATAATAAAAGTGCCATTGCCGGCGGTGAGTAACGTTTCGTTACCAGGTACTTTAGCTGCCGAATGCGGAACAGTTGTGCTGGCAGGCGTTGTTGTAGCTGTAGGGCTGGTGTCTTCTTTCTTACAGGAGGTGTTGCTGGTGATAATAACAATACAGAAAAGTGCAAAGATGCGTGTAGTGCCTGTTTTGTTTTTCATAAAAGGTTTTTGTTTAAATGGATTATATGCTGGTATTAGCCCGTTGAAGATAGCGTGCAGCCAGCAGTAGCTGCATGGGTAAATTCTTACAATGTAGGGGTTAAATTAAGCGAGAGGATAAAAAAACATCAGCGGCACGCCGCTGATGTTTTACCTGCCTATAAGCAGGATGAGGGATGTATCTGGTTATAATAATGCCATTATAAAAAATGATACGTGGCACCGGCAAAAAACACCCTTCCGGGTTGTGAAGGCACTTTGGGATCAATAAAGTTTAACAGGTTTTCCGCTGTAAACCTTAGAGATAAACGGCGGTGTATCAGTTTCTTTTCCACGCCGGCGTTGAGCAGATAGTAGCCTTTTACAAACGTATCAAATCGATCGATATAGCCATTGTTGTTCTTGTCACTGAAAGGATATTTGCCACGGTAGTTCACCCTTACGTTTACGCTGGCATCCCAGGGACGGTAAGTATAAAATACATGCGTGTTGAACATGTGACGGGAACGGTTTTCAATGCCCCAGTAATCTTTAGCAGTAGGGTGGTAGTTCACGTACCCGGTGGCAGGATCGAACAGCGGTGTATAATACTTTCCGCCTTCTTTTATTTCCTGCTCTACGGTTTTGTCTTTAGCCACCAGGTATTGATAGCCACCGCTGATGGTAAGGGCGGTAACAGGCGTAAACCGCACCGAAGCTTCCACACCTTTATAATACGCTTTAGCGTTGTTGCGGTAAGAGTATAATGCACGGTTGTTGATGTCGGTGCCAATTAAAACCGGGTTTATCTGGTTGGTGATGTTGTGGTAAAACACGCCGCCTTCCAGCTGCAGGCGTTGTTGCAGTGTTTCCCAGTGTATGCTCAGGTTGTACGATTTGCTCATTTCTGCCAGCAGCATTTTACCTTTAATTTCATCATACACAGGCTCCAGTTCATATTTGCCAATTTGCCCGGCAGCCAGCATCTGGTTAATAATGTTGCGTATTACAGAACTGCCCACCACCATATAGTTGTAAGAGGGATTGTAAAACACCTGGTACAGCTTTTTCATATCAGGCGCTTTAAAGCCTGTTCCATAGGCTGCTTTCAGGCTAAGGCCGGGAAGCACTTTGTATTGTAGGGCCATGCTGGGGTCCAGCCGCCAGCCGTAGGCAACAATATGGTCATAACGCAACCCCGCAGTAAGCTCCAGTTGCTGTAGCGGACGCCAGTTGGCTTGTGTGTAGCCGAAGTAAGATTTAATGCTGTTGATATTGGTAAGCAGGTTCTGATCTATATGTTCCAGGTTGCCGCCAATACCGCCTACTACATCCAGTTGTTTATTGAGTGTGTAAGAAACCTGTTGCTCTGCCCGGTGCAGGGTTTGCCCAAATACGGTTTGGCTCACACTGTCGCCCTGGGTAATGGCAATACTCATGTCAGCAGTGTAACGGGTAAAATAATACCGTGTCATGCTGCGCCAGCGGCTGTTGAAGTGATGGTCGAATGCTGCACTTAGGTTCAGGTCTTTTTCGTCCAGCACATCTTTGGTAATGTAGCTGGCGCCATAATCTTTGGTCATAAAGCTGCGGCGCAAACCAAAACGGCCGCTGATGCTAAGCAGGTTGTTATCGTTAAAACGGTAGCGAAAGCGTCCCTGTGCAGCATAGTTGTTGTAAGGAGGAGCGGTTGTGCCTTTGATGGTGCCTGTGCTGGTGTTAAAGCCACCGGTATGGTAATAGTTGGTGCTTAACGCAAGGCTTCCTTTCTTTTGCAGCACCGGGGTTTCGGCTTCTGCCGAAATATCAGCTGTCTGGTTACTGCCATAGCTTACGGCTGCCATAGCCTGAGTGCTGGTAACATTGTGCTTGGTAATGATATTGATAGTGCCGCCCAATGCATCGCCGCCATAGAGGTTAGAAGCTGCACCCTTGGTAATTTCTACCCTTTCTATATTGGCCACACTAATGCGCGATAAATCAAAGTTGCCGCTATTGCGTCCAATCATAGGCTGCCCGTCAATCAGCACCATCACATACTCGCTGCCAAAGCCCTGCATTTGTACGCCTATCGATCGCGAGCCGCCGCCAATATCATTTACAATAGCCACGCCGGTTTGTTCTTTCAGCACCTCGTCTAATCGCCGGCTGCCCATCAGTTCAATCGTGCGCTTATCTACAATAGTCACCGGCATAATGCTGTTCTCTATTTTAATAAGGCTTTCGGCATTTGCGTTTCCTTTGGCGTTGCCGGTTACGGCTACCCGTTGCAGGTTGTTACTGCTGGTGCGCAATTGCATATGATGTATATAGCTGCCAGCTTTAACATTGACTGTATCGGTATAAACAGCGTAGCCCATCATATGGGCGGTGATCATAACGGTGCCGGGTGCAACGCCTGTAAACACATATACACCCCTGTTATTGGTAGTGGTGGTTTTACCGGATGGCTGTAGTGTTACCGTTACACCAGGTAACCTGTTGCCTTCTGCATCGGTAATGTTGCCTTGCAGGGTGGTGGTTTGTGCCTGTATGCGTGTAAGGGCGGTGAAGCAAAGCATCAGCACTATGGTCACTTTCATCAATCGGGATATCATGGTTCGGGCTTACTGTTTTGTTTTCAAATTGCGGCTGCCATCCGGCTGTATATAGTAGCGGAAAGTAAAATAAGGCGAAGGCCAGTTGTAATCGGTTACCACTTCCGGCGCGCCTTTATATATGCTGATGAGTTGCAGCTTGCCATACTTATAAGTGCTTTGGCCGGTAGCCGGGTTTATTTCCTGTAAACGCAGGTAGTAGGCCCGGTAGGGATAAGGTTGCGCCAGGTGGGTGGTGGTACTGTATTCGTACCAGGCATTGACGCCTGTTCCAAACTCCGAAGCAAAACCTATTTGCATATTACTGGCCGGTACGGCATCAAATACACTGTCGGCCGGGGCTTCGCTCATAAAGTCATAACCGTATTCATACATCACCAGCGATGTTTTGGTAAGCGGACTGCCATACCCGGGATTTTTGGCGTAGCCTGCATTATTCAGCCAGATGATGCTGTTGAAATTATCGGTAAAGGCAATGTCCCAGTCGCTGGTTTTCAGGTAGCGCGCGCTATCCGCTCCGTCGCGTATGAATTGCTGCTTTTTATCGCTGAAGCGATACAGGAATATATTGTACTTGCCGCTTTCTTTACCGCTACGGCTGTATTGTACCTGTATGAATTTTGTATTGCTGCGGTAGTTGGCCATGTTCACCATCATTACCCAGGCTTTCCCATTATAGCGGTATACCCGTTGGTTATCGCTATCACCATATGCCCAGTCAACAACCGGACTGGCCGGTGGGGTTTTAGCATAGCCCACCCAGTTGATGAAAAGACTATCGTTCTCTTTGCGGTAAGGTTCTATACTCAACTGGTACCAGGCACCGCTGCGGTAAATATAGTCTCTGTTATCTGCTGTGTTGCTATAGGCTTCGTTTTCATGCGGGGTAGCAGGGTGCGTAGTGGCAGCAGGTAGCCAGGTAATGGCTGCTTCCGTATTGCCATCCACATGCAATGCTGCGTTTATTTTTTCGTTACCCCAGGGAGTAATGCGTATTGAGTCGGTCCAGGTAGCATTGTAATAATGTTGCCTGATATAGGTGTCGCCCGTTTCGTAGGTGTTTTCCCAACCATCACTGGCCAGCGTGTCGCCGGCCAGGTTGTAAATAACGGTACTGTGCTGGTCTTCGTAATTTACGCTGTTGTCTTCCTGTTTGTAACAAGCCGTAAGCATTATACAAATGCTTACGGCTATATAAAATTTATGTTGCATCAACTTCTGTTACTGTTTAACCGACAGAATAGGTAATTGGTCTGCGGTGGGAAATACGCTTATATTATAAAGGCCGAAGAAAGGAGTGATATAATAAATAGTGGGATAGAATGGCCATCTGTTAATGGGAGTCTCCGGCAGTTTAAATCTGATGGTGCTGTCTGTTTGTGCCAGATCTTCAAAATTAAACACCAGGTTTTCCAGCAATATTTTCTGGAATTTTTTAGCATACCACTTGGTAACGTTTCCATTATAGTCGTCCCAGAATTTAATGGTCATACTATCTCCGGCAGCTAAATGCTGTCCTGCTTGCGGAAATGAAAAGTGTATCATGCCATTGAAATTGATATCGGGAAAACGGATGTTGATGGTCTTTTCTTCCGATACCCGGTTGCCAATCTTTACACGAATTCTATGCAATCCTGTATCCTGCATATTGTTGTAAGCGGGCAGGCTGGCTGTTATGCCGGTCATAGTAATGGTGCTGTAGTCAATAGGCATATCAAATTCATAACCATCGCTTATGCGTTGGGCATAAACATGCACATCCGAAGTGTCACCTGCCAGGAAGTATTCACCGGTTACGGTTAATGTGGCATCAGCGATCCATTGAAGACTGGTGGTGTTGATGGATATAATCACCGGAACAGGTTGATGGAGCACCGGTTTCAGGTAGTACTTGTGTTGCGATCCGTCTTCGGCCGTTACGGTATAGATGGTTTTTTCGCTGAAGGCTACTTCTGCGCCAGACGCAGGTGAAATAGTAGCGCGTTCCGATACGGCAATCACTGGTTTGATAGTAGCAGGTTGTGGTGCTTCTGCTGTCCAGTAAACAATCAAGGTGTCTTTGTTAATGGCAGCGTTGATGCTATCACCTGTATAACCTACCAGCTTAAAGGATGCTATATCCTTATAAGGCATTTTCTCGTAATTGTATTCCTTTTTAGAGCAAGCCGTAAGCAGGGTGGCCACTGCTACAGCTAGCGCCAGCGCTTGTTTTTGTATATGTGTAGTAAATTTCATTATTGCTTAGGTTTAACGGTGAAATAGAGTCCGGTGTTAGAAAGCGGGTTGTCAATGCCCCATCCGGTGCTGTCATCAAAATCAAAATAGAACCCGATACCTGGTTTATCCAGTTTTACTGCCCATTGGTAAGAGCCTACGGCGCCTGCGGGTATTTCCGGAAACACCACTTTTACCTGGGTGCGGTTCCAGCTGATGATTTTCATTTCCAGCTTCTGCCCCCATAAACTGTCGGGGAAGGTGGCAGGGTAAACGCCGCTATAAGTAAACCCGCTTTTCCAGAACATCATATAGGCCCTTTTTAAACCGGTGATAACACCGTTGCTTTTATCTGTAGTGCTTAATCCGTTTGCGGTAAACGTAAGCGTATCGCCGGCAGCATAGGCCGATAATGATTTTACATTGGCAAACAGGGGTTTGTTATACACCAGGTGAATACCAGGCAACTGGGTGGTACGGCCCTGGTGCTTCATAGTTACTTTGTAGTAGCCACTGTCTGCATTGGCATCAATATCCACCAGCATGGTGTAATAATTGGCGCCAGGGGTAACGTTGTAAGGTTTAAATATATTAGTGTATTCTTTACCGGTAGCCTGGTTGGTAAAGGTGAACTTTACATTGGTGCTGGTGCTGCCAAAGTTGCCATAGATGGCCATACGGCCATTGATATTGCGTTGAACAGCAGTTGCGGTGTCAATAGTGCTTGTGCCGCTCACTAATCCAAAGCCTGCTTTCAGGTTTTCAGCACTGGGTGCTATTTCTATTACCAGTGTGTAAGTACGCTTTACACTATCGCTGCTCCTAACGGTGTAGGTATACCCTGTGGTGTCTACAGGCACAGGGGCAATGCCGCCATCCAGGTTAATAACTTTTCCCGAAGCATCTAACAGTTGGGAAGTTTTGTCAATGGTTATGGCCGGAACTATATAGTCTATGCCTACATAGTAAGGGATATATAAGGTAATGGTGTTTTTAATGTTGTCAATAGCGCCGTATACGGTGTCGGGAATGTTGGTAACCTTATATTCCTGTATCGTATTATTGGATAGGCGATCGTAGGGGATGTTTTCTGTTTTTTTGCAGGAAAACACGAATCCCAGCAGGGGAAGTAGCAGCATAAGCAGTAACCATGATGCAAACCCGGTTGATTGTTGTTTCATTAGTATATATGTTGTAGAATGATTTACAGTTTAACAGTAAGCTTAGGCCTGGTAATCTGGAAACCAAAGCGGCGTTCAGATGCCGGTATGATTACGTAACGGAAACTATATACAGGATAATGTACATCGTTGCCCCGGTGCATATCCATAGGATTCATAATGTCCTGGTATATACTTTGGGTTTCCAGTTTGGCAAAATTGCCTTTTGCTGTTTTAATGATCAATGTGCGTGGTTTTAAGGGATACACATCTTTAAACATATTTACCAGTTCCTGCGACAGGCAATACATCATATGCTTGTACGAGTCTACTTTAGCCTGAACAGCAGGGTCGGCGCTATTGTCGTCTTTCATAATATCCGGGCGTAGCTGGTTGCCAAAGAAGGTATATAAAATATGGCCGCCTGGCTTGCCAAAAGCTCCCTGGTCATCCAGGCCGGATAAGCCGGGATAAGTAAACTGGCTGTCGTCAGGTATATCTGTCACCTCATCAAAGCCTGCATCCAGCCACGCTATTCCGCCTATAGCAGAGGTGCCATAGCCAAAGCCTTGTTTAGTGCCATTGTTGGCGGAAATTTCAGTGCGGTAATACCCGCTGAAAGCAATATCCCAGCGGTCGGTGCTTCGGTAACCGATAGCCACAGAGTTGAATTTCTCCAGGCTAAAGAACATCGGGTCTTCATCATCAGCAGGCACATGCCCTTCCGGCAAATGCGCACCCAGGTTCAATATCTGAATCTCCCGGTTAAAAACAGAATCACTGGGCGGCGTGTCAGGCTGCCAGTCCATGCCGTTTACATCATATATTTTACCACACGAGCTGCTCAGCAATACTGCTGCTGCAATGCCCATTGCCGTTTTAAATTTCATAGTTGTAATGAAATCGTTTATTGTTTACTTATATACACGCGTGCTTGCCTGCGTTGCATACAATGTTTGTTGTGTTTTAATAACTGCTGAAGAAAGCCTGTTGATGACACAGGCCAAAGCGGAGTAAATGGAGGTGCAAGATTAGTGCATTACGGGATGCTACACTTTACGAGAAGAGAAAATGCATTATTAATTTTTTGTATAAAAAAACTGCTGTTAAAATTGACTTTTTGTGTTGTTTCGATAGGGGAATTTAGCGGGTGTTGTACTTTTGTGGATTTCTGTTATACTTTTCCTGCAATGAATATTTCCTGATTTCGTAACAGGTAGTAGAGGGCATAAAAAAGCTGCGCCTGTTTACTGGCGCAGCTGGTAAGTAGGGTGTTTTTATGAGCCTAACAGTCGCTTAAAAAAAGGTTTCAGCTCATTAGCCATTATCTGGTGGTCGGCCACATCGGGGTGCCCTGTACAGCCATGCGGCTCCAGGGGAGTAAAAAAGAACACGGCTACTTTTTTACCGGAAGGGTATAAAGCGTCTACCTGGTTTTTAATAGCAGTAAGGCAGCGTTGTAAAAGTGCCCCTTCGGCGTTCTTCACCATCGGGCTTGATAGCAAAGCTATCTGTGCATCCGGGTGATATTGTTTAATGTGTTGTATAAACTGTACATAAGCGGAAATAAAACGGGTGCTGTCAAAAGCTTCCCGCGCCGATCCATCGCCATGGCTCAAGTCGTTTGTACCAAGGGCTATGCTGATGATCTTAGGTTGGTAAGTGGCATGGTTCCATTTACGGGTACTGTTCACCTGAAAATCGAGGTTGTCATATACCTGTGGCATATTGGGGCTTTCCCGGTTCCAGGTGCGGTAGATGCCTATACCACTTACACTGGAAACAATATAGTTGCAATAGAGCATGCGGGCTACAGATGGGCCATAGGCTTTGTAAGCATTATGCTGATCGTGATACTGCCCGCTGCCGCAGGGTATTTCGGATGCGTCAGCCGCTGCGCCGCAGGTAATGCTGTTGCCAATGAATTCAATAAGGGGCTGCAGTGGCACCGTAAGCGCTTTGATGTTGCCGGCTACTATTTTACTAAATACCAGCGCTCCGGTATGTGCTTCTGTGGCCTTATATATCCATACCTGGTGCTTGCCACCTATGGGGGCGTTAATAATAATAGGAGCTGTAGGCTTGCCTTCTACACGTATGCGTTTCTGATACACACCATCCAGCTCGTATTGCAGGTAGTTGTAACCGTCCGGATTATCCGCTTTCACATACACGGTACAGGTGCTACCGGTAAAACTAACACCGAAATGCGCGGCAGAGGTAACCAGTTCTAACTGTTTGCTTGTATTTAACAAGGTACGGCCTATGGGGTGTAGCTGCCTGGCTAACAAAGTATCATTGGCAGGGATACGGGCTGCACCAGGATTACTGTATAGCAGGCATCCCAGTAAAGCAATCGACTTAGTAATTCTCACATTGGAAGATTTAGAAGCTCAAAATGCACCGGTTTGCAACCAAAACCAAGCTTCGGATAATTTAATTCAAGGAATGGATAAGAAAATACACCTATTAGCAGGTATTGGGGCTGTTATGTATATAAAAGAGCCGCTCTGTTATATACAAGGCGGCTCTTTTATGATGTGTAACAAAAATACTGTTATACAAACTTTTTAAACACCACAATGCTATTATGTCCTCCAAAGCCAAATGTATCACTCATTGCTACTGACACCGGCGTTTCTATTGCTTCTCCCGTTACAATACGCATATTGCCAGGTATGGCGGGGTCTAATACGGTGGTATTAATAGTAGGTGGAATTACCTGGTGCTGAATAGCCATAATAGAAGCGATAGCTTCAATAGCGCCTGCAGCGCCCAGCAGGTGACCGGTCATGGATTTGGTAGAGCTGATAAAAGGGGAAGGGGCCGTTCCGGTAATGCGGGATATGGCATTGATTTCAGACAAATCACCTACCGGGGTAGAAGTAGCATGTACGTTTATATAATCTACATCCTGTATCGTAATGCCGGCTTCCTGTAACGCCAGTTCTATCGCTTTGGCTGCACCCAGGCCTTCCGGGTGGGTGGCTGTCATATGATAGGCGTCGGCAGTCATAGAGGCGCCAGTTACTTCTGCATAAATGCGTGCTCCTCTTTTAACGGCATGTTCATATTCTTCTAATATCAAAGCACCAGCGCCTTCGCCAATAACAAAGCCATCTCGGTCTATATCAAAAGGACGGGAAGCTTCGGCAGGAGCGTTGTTGCGGGCCGACATCGCCTTCATGGCGCTGAAACCACCTACTGATGCAGGGGTAACCGGGGCTTCAGAACCACCTGTTACGGCTATTTTCATCTTGCCAAGGCGGATGTAGTTAAACGCATCCATGATGGCCGTATTGGAGGTGGCGCAGGCCGATACCGTGGTATAGTTAATACCCATGAAACCATAGCGGATAGAGATCATACCCGAAGCCATGTTAGGGATCATCTTAGGCACAAAGAACGGGCTAAACCGGGGTTGCCCGTTGCCGGTGGCATATTCAGTAACCTGTTGCTCAAAAGTTTCCATACCGCCTTGTCCCGAGCCCCAGATAACGCCCACATCAAACGGGTCCATCTGTTTCACGTCAAAGCCGGAGTCTTTAATGGCTTCTTCTGCCGCAGCCAGTGCATATTGGGTAAATGTGTCTGTTCGTTTTACCTCGGCTTTGTCCAGCAGGGTCGAAGCGTCAAAACCTTTCACCTCACAGGCAAATTGAGTGCGAAACAGCGATGCATCAAAATGTGTAATAGGGGCTGCTCCGCTTTTGCCTGCTACCAGGGCCGTCCAGAAGGTATTTACATTGTTGCCCAGTGGAGTGATGGCCCCCATACCGGTGATTACTACCCTTTTCATAAAGATTGTGTTTGCCTGTGGTTGTTTTTAAGAATAAAGTTGTTGCTGTTTGAAAGTTCAAAGGTAGGGTGGTTGTTGCAAATTGCAATAGCTTTTATCTTTTCACTAACAGCAGGGGGAGTTATAGTGCTGTATATTTCTTCAGCTCTTTTTTCAGTTGTGACTGGTAATATAGAATACTGGCGGCTTTGTCTTTCAATAAGGGTTTTAGCTGGTAGGTATCGCCTACAGTGTTATGTTTTAAGCCAAATGAGATCATTTCTATCAGTATGGGCACCAGGTCTATGGCTTTGGCGGTGGCAATATACAGATAGCTGGATTTATTGTCGGGAGACACCTGTTTGGTTACAAAATCATACTGTTCCAGGGTGGCAAGCCGGTTGGCCAGTATATTACTGGCAATTTTTTCGTTGCAGGCCAGGAATTCAGAATATGTTTTCTTGCCAAACAACAGCAGATCACGCAGCACAATCAGCGTCCATTTATCGCCCAGGAAATCCAGGGAGAAGCTAATAGGACAATCTGAGCGTGGTTGAATGGTCTTCATGTCCGCAAAAATAAAAATTCCTTTATTTATAGGAAAGGGCAGACGTTTTTTATTTGTATAAATTACTTATATTCACTTCAAAGATTTACTGGCAATTCAATTGGATTAAGTTTTTGTCCGTTTTTAGTCCGAAAGAAAAGGTGAATTGGAAGGGCTGGCCGCTGAACCAGCCCTTTTACTTTTCTTCTAATAAAGACAGTATATTGCCCGCCGGATCTTTAAACCAGGCTATTTTAGGGCCGCCGCCGTGGAAAATGCCCTTCTCATCTGTTACAAATCCTTCTTCCTGGTATTTTTCGGTTTCAATGCCCAGTTGGCTCAACTGATCTACCGCCTGCTCAACATTGGCTACCACAAAGTTTAATACGGTATGGGTGGCAGGCACATGGTTTTGTTTAGGGTAAATAATTACCCGGTGGCCGCCCACCAGGTTTAGCTCCAGGATTCCCTCCATGCCATCGTGCACGTTCAGGCCCAGCAAATGGCCATAAAAGTGCTTGGCTTCAGTAATATTTCCGGTACTGAAACTACTGAACGCTTTACTGCTTGTTAACATCATCGCCTCCTTGTTTTTATGGTTCACCGGGTATGCTGCAAATCGGCTGCCATGTATGGTCATGCTTTTATTTGGGGATTAATATAAAATGTATTATTTATGCAAAGTGTAACCGATTGCACAAAGAGTTGTCTCACTGCACAACGCTTTGAAAATGAAGTCATGCCATATGACCTTTCCGGATGAAAAAATATTGCTGGAGCAACTGGCGCAGGGTAGCGAACCTGCTTTTGCCATGCTGCTGGATAAATATGGAAATAATATTTATTCACAGGCGCTGGTGTACGTTAAAAACACCCAGGAAGCACAGGATATTGTGCAGGAAGTGTTTATGAAAATATGGGAGAAAAGAGCCGATTTAACAGCGGTTACCCATTTCCGTTCCTATCTGTTTATTGTTGCCCGAAATCATATTATCAGTGCGCTGCGCAAAAAATTACAGGTGAGTATGGCTACCGATACCCTGGAGCTGGAAGATGTGGGGTATGTTCCGGATTATACCTGCCGGCATCGCGATTTGTCGCGTATGGTAACGGCAGCTGTGCAAATGTTACCGCAACAGCAACAAAAAGCTTACCTGCTTAGCAGGGAGCAGGGGTTGAGCCATGACGAAGTGGCTGCGCGCATGCAGGTTACACGGGAAGCGGCTAAAAAAAACATCTCCCGGGCTTTGCATTTTGTACGCACCTTTTTGCGTTCGCATTACGACGTACCATTATTATGCATCTCTCTATTGTGCTATTAAAAAAATATTTTTCAAAGCTTGTCCCTCTTGAAACATTCGTTGCGTCTTTAATAGCAGACGAATTATTACAAGGCTGTTATTGTTTACCATATGAGTGGAAATACATTCCGGCAATTATTAAATAAATACCTGGAAGGAACGTTACAGGAGAACGAACGGCAACAGCTGAAAGCGATGCTGGACAATCCGGAACACCTGGGTGAACTGGTGCAGCTGATAGATGCAGAGCTGGAAAGTGGAGTGCATGCAAAAGTGCCTGATACTGCTGCTTTACTGCAAATAAAGCAGCAATTGCATCAGCAGATAGCAGGGAATGAACCTGCCGATAACAAGCTGTTCCGGATAGGGAAAAGGCTGGCAGTAGCGGCAGCGGTGTTGTTACTGGCCGGAGGAGGTTACTGGTGGTGGCAAACTACAGGTAATGGCGAAAGCAAATCGTTGGCAAAGCATACAAAAAATAATAAAGATAGTATAGCGCCTGGCGGCAACAGGGCATTGTTAACACTGGCAGATGGCAGTACTATTGTGCTGGACAGTGCTGGTAGCGGACAGCTGGCTACGCAGGGAAAGGTGACTGTAATAAAGCTGGAGGATGGCCGTATAGCTTATCATGGCAAGGATGCCGGTACAGCTATGGCATACAATACTATTGCCACGCCTAAAGGCGGGCAGTACCAGCTGGTGCTGGCCGATGGCACAAAGGTGTGGCTGAATGCTTCATCTGCACTGCGTTTTCCGGCAGCATTTTCCGGCAAAGAGCGTCGTGTGGAGCTAACAGGCGAGGGCTATTTTGAAGTAGCACAGAATACGGGCATGCCTTTTCATGTGCAAACCGGCAGGGTGGATGTAGAAGTGCTGGGCACTTCGTTTAACATCAATGCCTATGCCGATGAAGCAGGGATCAGCACCACATTGCTGGAAGGCGGTGTGCGTATAGGAGACGGTAACAGCAACACACAGCTGAAGCCAGGCCAGCAACTGGTAGCATATCCGGCCGGTAGCAGTAAATTGAACAGTCACGTAGATGTAGAAGAGGTGATGGCCTGGAAAAACGGGCGTTTTCAATTTAAAGGCGCTTCGGTGGAAGCAATACTTCGACAGGCGGCACGATGGTACGATATTGACTTTGAATATAAGGGCGGCATAACAGAAGTGTTTTCAGGACAGATTTCGCGCAACGTAAATGCAGAACAGCTGCTGCATATACTGGAACTAACGGGACTTGTAAAATTTACCATTCATGGAAAATCTGTGCTGGTGCAGCCACAGTAAACAGATACACTGTTATAAATGATTTAAACCAGAGATTACATTATGGAACCGATTGCTTGTGAGCGTGCATTGCCATTGCAATGCCGGCGGGCCACTGCTTGCCGTTTGCGTACTGCCACCTTGTTTGTATTGCTATTGCTGGCAGGTATTGCGCCGGGCTTAGCCCAGAAAGTAACCCTGAATGCAAAGGGGCAACAGCTGGAAACCATATTCCAGGATATTACCCGGCAAACGGGTTATACCTTTTTTTACCCGGAAGGCTTTGTGAAAAAATTACCTCCTGTAACAGTTACCGTTAACAACGAAGCTTTAGAAAAAGCATTAACTGCCTGCTTTGAACAGGCGCCACTTACTTTTTCCATAGTAGAGAAAACCATTGTGGTAAAAGAAAAGAAAAACGCTGCCACGCCGGCTTTGCAGGCCACCAAGGCCCCCCCTCCGATAGTGATCAACGGCAACATCATTAACGTTAACAAAGAGCCTTTACTGGGGGCCAGTGTGCATGAAAAAGGCGGTACTGCCAAAGTGCTTACCAAAGCAGATGGCAACTTTGCATTAACTATCAGCAAACTGCCGGCTACCCTGGTGGTATCGTACATCGGCTACCAGGTAAAAGAAATAGCTGTTACACAGGAAGTACCTGTTACGGTAGCGTTGGAAGAAATGAATAAGAGTATGGAGGATGTGGTGGTGATTGGCTACCAGGCGGTGAAAAGAAAAGATTTAACGGGTACTGTGTCTTCGTTAAGCGGGGCGCAACTGGAAAAAATTCCGGTATCAAGTGCAGCGGAAGCGCTTACCGGCCGTTTGCCCGGCGTGCAGGTAACTACGGTGGATGGACAGCCCGGTGCAGAGGTAGTGATACGGGTGCGCGGTGGTGGTTCCATCACAGGCAGTAACGATCCGTTATATATAGTAGATGGTTTTAGGGTAAACAGCATCAATGATATTGCCCCGGCAGATATTGCTACCATTGATATTCTGAAAGATGCAGCTACTGCAGCAATCTATGGTGCAGCAGGTGCTAACGGCGTTATCATCATCACTACCAAAAGTGCGAAGGGGGGTAAAACTTCTATTAATTACAATGGTTTTATGCAGTCCCGGCAACTGCCAAAGAAACTGGAAGTGTTATCGCCCTACGAATTTGTGTTGGCGCAGTATGAGTATGCGCGTTTGAAAAGCCAGACGGATGTAGATAATTTTACCAAGTACTTTGGTGATTATGAAGACCTGGAATTGTATAAATACCAGAAGGGCACCGATTGGCAACAGCAATTGTATGGCAGCCCGTCTTACTCACAACAGAACAGTGTAAGCCTTACCGGCGGTAACGATAAAACAAAGGTGGCGCTCAACTTTACCCACAACAAAGAAGCGGGTTTAATTGCCAGCAATAACTTCAAACGATATTACCTCAACTTCAAGCTGAACCACGAAATTTCCAAAGCGTTGAAGTTTGATATGGCTATGCGTTATACCAACACTATTATCAATGGTGCGGGTTCTTCGGGCAGCTCTAACTTTAGAATTGGCGATGGTATTACCACAAGGCCGGTAAATGGTATTGCGGATATGGTGATCATAGATCCCGGTGCCGGCGATGATTATGAACAGTTTTTATCCAGCCTGGTAAACCCGCTGAAATTAACCGATCAGGATTACCGCAAAAGAACCGGGCGCTTGTTTAGCTTCAACGCCGGTTTGTCGTGGAATATTAATAAAAGCATTACGTATCGCACAGAAGCCAGTTATGGCCTTAGTTATGCACAAAACCGCCGTTACTATGGCCCGCTTACCAGCACTGCCCGTAACGAAGGAGGTAACCTGCCTATGGGTGAAATTACCCAAACACAAACAGAAGATTACCGCCTTACCAACACGTTGCGTGTGGCCGTGAAAAAGAATGCCAATCACGATTTGAATGTATTGTTAGGGCAGGAAATACTTTCGCGCAACAAAGGCTTTGAAGAATATAACCGTGCTAAATATTTCAATGCGGATATCTTACCCGAAAAGCTGTTTGCCACTATGAGCCTGGGCACACAGGATCAGCATACCACCACAGAAATGGCGGCCGATAAAACTGCTTCTTTCTTTGGTCAGGCTATTTACCAGTTTCAGAAGAAGTATATATTAAACTTTACCATTCGTTATGATGGCAGCACTCGTTTTGCTCCCGGCAAACAATGGGGCGCCTTTCCGGCAGCTTCTGCGGCATGGCGTATCTCTTCGGAGGACTTCATGAAGAATTTCACCTTTATCACCGATTTAAAACTGCGGGCCAGTTATGGTGTAGCGGGTAATAACAATATCAGCTCTGATCAATGGCGGGTGTTGTTTACGCCAAGCGTTACCAGACCTTATGGTGCAGGAGATGTAGCCAATCCGTATTATACCTATGCCAGCTCGCAATTGACCAACCCTGATGTAAGATGGGAAACCACCATTACCCGTAACATTGGCTTAGACTTTACCCTGTTTAACAAAGTAAACGGTACGCTGGATTTTTATCATAACACTACCAAAGACCTGCTGGTGCAGTCGGCTATACCGCCTACTACCGGCTTCCCTACGCAACAGCGTAATATTGGCCAAACCAGCAACAGGGGTATTGAGCTGGCTTTGAATGCTACCGTTGTATCGAAGAAGGATTTAAATGTGGAGCTGAACTTTAACATCGGTATTAACAGGGCCAGAATTGATAAGCTGGATGGGGTGGATGAAAGATTGTTCAACAGTAACTGGGCAGGTACGGATTTAAAAAGCCAGGATGATTACCGCCTGTATGTAGGCCAAACCATCGGCTTAATGTATGGCTATGTAACAGATGGCATGTACTCGGTGGATGATTTTGATTCTTACGATGCTTCTACCCGCAAGTATATTTTAAAAAGCGGTGTGCCTTCTGCCGACCTGGGTGGTATTGGGGTAAGGCCGGGTACCTTGAAGTTGAAAGACCTGGATGATTCCGGTGATATCACTGCCGCCGATCGCAAGGTAATAGGTAACGCATTGCCTAAAGCTACCGGCGGGTTTGGCGTAAGTGCTTCTTATAAAGGTTTTGATGTCACTGCTTTCTTTAACTGGGTATATGGCAATAGTGTATATAACACCGGTAAAATATCCTTTAACATGTTGTACCGTACCAGCTATGGTAACATGTTGAACACTTCTAACTATGACAACCGTTTCCATTATATCAATAGTGCAGGCGAGCTGGTAACAGATCTGAAACAGCTGGCGGCTTTAAATCCCAATCCTAAAATATGGTCGCCTTTTTCTATGGGCACGGCTTCGCCTTATTTCCATTCCTGGGCTGTGGAAAATGGTTCATTCCTGCGGTTAAATACTTTTTCTATCGGTTACTCCGTACCGTCTAAGCTGATCAAGGCTATTTATATGACCAAGCTACGTGTGTATGCCACAGTGTATAACGCCTTTCTTATCACCGGTTATAGCGGCTACGATCCGGAAGTGAGCACCACGCGCAGCAGCGGCTACAGCCAGCTGACACCGGGTGTGGATTACAGCGCTTATCCTAAAAGCAGATCGTATACCGTGGGTGTGAACGTAACCTTTTAATTCTTCCAAAGCCTTAATTCGTTTATCATGAAATGTTCGATATATATAGGGGTAGTGATGGCAGCGCTGCTGCTGGGGGGCTGTAAAAAATTCCTGGAATCCGATTCGCCTTCCCGCTTTCCCGAGGAGTATGTGTTCAGCTCCGAATCAGACGCCCGTAAGTCGGTGTATATGGTATATGCCCTGTTTAACCAGGATGCATTTACGTCGCGCGTGTCTACTTTGTTTGCTGGTAATACCGATGTAGAAGTGGGTTTGACAGTAGGCGCTTCGCCCGATGGGGCCAGAAGAGATCTGTGGTCGTTTGAAGCCACTACTTCCAATGCCGATTTGCTTACGGTATGGAACAATGCCTATAGTGCTATTAACCGGGCCAATGAGTGTGAATACGGCTTAACTACCATAGCGTTGCCTAAAGCACCTAATAATGTCAATTACCTGAATATGCTGGGCGAAGTAAAAGCCCTGCGTGCTTACTGGTATATGCTGCTGATGCATCACTGGGGCGATGTGCCTTTGAATACCAAGCCTTCGCGTGCCGGCGATAATTTTTACCTGCCACGTACCGGCCGCGATTCTATACTTACTTTTTTAATCAATGACCTGATAGCGATTGAACCTAAAATGCAATGGGCCGATCAGCTGACAAACGGCATTGAAATTATCAACCGCGAATTTGTAACCGCGTTGATTGCCCGCCTGGCACTGATGCGTGGTGGTTACTGGCTGTATCCGGATATGGAAATGAAGCGCAAAGAAGATTATCTGGATTATTACAAAATAGCGAACACCTACTGTAAAAAGCTGGTAGAGCTGAAGCCAAGGGCGCTGACAGATTTTGCTACCGTGTTTATGAATGAGAACAAATACATTAAACCGGTGAACGATGATATATTGTATGAAGTGGCCTATCCTCCGGGATATGGTGATGTAGGTTGGTGTACAGGGGTGGGGGTAACCAATGGTACAAGTTACCATTCTTTTGGTTCTACTACCATACAATTCGGTTTTGCCCCAAGCTATTATTACTCGTTCGATACTACCGATCTGCGTTTGCCGGCCACCTGCTCGCTCATCAGTTATAACGATACCCTGGCGCAGGCCCCGGTAGCCGTAACCTCTATTACCATCAACAAATGGAACCGCATACTGGTGCCTACCCCGTTAGGTCCTGCATCGGCCAAGGGTACCAGCATTAACTGGCCGCTGATGCGTTACGCAGATGTGTTGCTGATGCTGGCAGAAAGCGAGAATGAATTAAATGGTCCTACGGAAATAGCGAAAGATGCCTTACGTAAAGTAAGACAACGCGCTTTTCCGGTAGCGCAATGGGGCGAGAAGGTAGAAAATTATCTTGCTACACAGGCATCGGGCAAAGTGGGTTTCTTCAATGCTATTGTAAATGAACGTGCCTGGGAGCTGGGCGGTGAAATGATCAGGAAGTTTGACCTGGTGCGCTGGAACCTGTATAGCCGGAAAATAGCAGATACCCGTAACCTGTTAAACCAGATGGGACAAGATGCGGTGGCAGGTGTAGGCACTTATTCCAATTTGCCGGATTATCTGTATGCGAAAAGAAACGCCGATAAGAGTGTTACTTTCTTAAACCGCTTTCAGAAATACACTGGTGCTGTGCCGGCTGAATATAGTATCAAAACCACGTGGATGCGCGGTTTATGGAATACTACCACCAACAGCCCGGCCAACTACAACCTGTGGCAATGGCGGGGTTATACCGATAACACGGGTCAAACGCCTGTACGATACGTGTTGCCGCTGCATGGTTCGGTAATTACTGCTGCACAGGGTTCGTTAAGCAATCAGTACGGTTATTAACATTTCAGGATTGTAAACAAAGAAGTATGAAAAAATTACTCGCAATAGCAATGGTGGCAGGAGTGATGATAACCGCCTGCAAAAAACATGACGATGTGGAAGCGCCACGCTTGTTCCGGCCAGTATCTGCCGGTGTATTGTCTGCCGATTCCAATACCATTGAAGTAGGCTGGCAAAAGATTGGGGGAGCAGTGCAATATGAACTGCAGTTAAGTAAAGATGCTTTTGCCACTGTGGATGTTACGGTGGCAACCGACACCAGTTATGCAGTGGTTACCAAACTGTTGTTTAGCCAGTTGTACCAGCTGCGGGTAAGAGCCATTGCTGCCGATACTGCCCGCAATAGTAAATGGGCTAAGCTGGGTGAGATTAAAACGTTATCGTCTATTTTAAAAACACCGGGGCTGGAAGATATTACCACCAACTCTGTTCGCATAAGGTGGAGCACTAAAGGCGCACCGGTAACAGCAGTGAAAATATTGAAAGCCGCCGATAGCACGGTGGTAAAGGAAGTAACCCTTACCGCAACGGATGTTACCAATGAGTATGTGGTAGCTACAGGTCTGGAGGCAGGCACACCGTACATCATTGTTTTGTACAGTGGCAGTGATGCCAGGGGCAGCGCCAACTTTTCTTCCAAAGCGCCTTTTGCGGGCACTATTATAGATTTATCCGGTATCACTGGTAAGCCTTCCGTTTTGCTGGATACCTTGCCCAAAGTAACATCCGGCAGCGTGATACTGTTACGCAGGGGCGAAACCTATAACATGAACGCGGGTTATGCCATAGATAAATCATTGATCATCATGAGTGCCCCCGACCTGGAAAATACCACACAGGCGCACCTGTATTTTACCAGCAACCTCAGCTTTGCTGCCGCCGCTGCCATTGATTCTGTTGAGTTTAACGATGTACACATGTATAGCGATAACTATGCTTCGCGCTATATATTCAATAACACCAACAGCGCCAATGTGGGCAAGCTCAAGTTTGTAAACAGCCGCATGGAAATATTCCGGGGTATGGTGCGGTTACAGTCCGGAACACTGAATATGGGCACGTTTGTAATAGATAACTGCATTGTAGACAGTATTGGTAACTACCAGGTGCTGAACATTGCTGCCACCTGTAAAATTGATAACATCGCTATTACCAACAGTACTATTTATAAAGTAGAGGGAGTGGTAGCCAGTGCATCTGCTGCTAACACGGTGCTGGTAGATGCCTGCACTTTTAATGAAGCGCCATTAGGTAACAGTAAAAATTATTATTTCGATTATAATACCAATATGATTGCCAATGGTATTACAGTAACCAATTGTCTGTTTGGTATTGGTAAAAACAGCGCAGGGGCGCTTACCGTGCGGGATGTGCGTATGGGAAGTGGAACGGTGATATCGCTGGCTAATAATTACCGCACATCCGATCACACATCGGCCGGTAACGATTTTCCGGTTATCACCACTTATACACGTCCATCCAACCAACTGTGGGTGGCCCCGCTGGCAGGTGATTTTAAGATAGCCGATAATGCTTTCCCCGCAAAGAACACCGCAGGCGATCCACGCTGGAGATAACACTAACACCATAAAACGATTGTATGCTATTTCTGAAAACAAAAATGCTTACAGCAGGTTGGCTAACCTGCCTGCTGTTGGGCAGCGCCCTAACGGCACAGGCGCAACTGCCTGCCTTTCCCGGTGCGGAAGGAGCAGGTATGTATACCACCGGTGGACGTGGTACGGCATCCATTCCCACCACTGTGTTGGAAGTAACCAACCTGAGTGATGATGGTTTGCCGGGTAGCTTACGGTATGCATTAACCACTACAGCCACTTACCGTACGGTAGTGTTTAGGGTGGCGGGCACTATTCATTTAACCAGCTCGCTGGGTATTAAAGCCAACACCACTATAGCCGGACAAACAGCGCCGGGCGATGGCATTTGCGTGGCAGATTACCCGGTGCATATCAGCGGAGATAACGTGATTGTACGTTACATGCGTTTCAGGCTGGGCGATAAAAACCAGCAGAAGCTGGATGCCAATGGTAACCCGGTGGACGGCAGCGGTGGTGATGATGCATTTGGTGGCACTGGCCCTAGTAACATTATTATAGACCATGTTACTGCCAGCTGGAGCAATGATGAAGCGTTGACCATTTACCGTGGCGATAATTTGACGATACAATGGTGCCTGGTGTCAGAGCCTTTGAACTATTCCTATCACTTTGAAACCGGCGATACGGATTACGAACGGCATGGCTATGGCGGTATATGGGGCGCTAAAAGAGGTACGATGCACCATAACCTGGTGGCACATTGCCGCAACCGTAACCCGCGTTTTTCGGGCATTAGCACCTATACACCTAATACAATAGGCGTAGAGAATGTAGACTTTCGCAACAATGTAATTTATAACTGGGGTATTAACACGGTATATGGCGGAGAAGGGGGGAATTATAATGTAGTGAACAACTATTACAAGTATGGCCCCAACACCGGCAGCGGTGTACGTTACAGGGTTTGTAATCCCAGTTATTCTGATAATACGCCTTATGGCAAATGGTATGTAGCGGGTAACTATGTAGATGGTTCGGCTACTAACACGGCCGATAACTGGGCGGGCGGTGTTAGTCCGCAAGGAGGCACGGCAGATATAGCCACAGTAAAAGCCACTACACCTTTTAGTCTGGGTTATCCGTTAAACACGCAAACTGCTACAGATGCTTTTGAAGCAGTATTGCAAGGGGCAGGTTGTTCCCTACCCAACAGGGATACGCTGGATGCGCGTATTGTTGCCGATGTGCGCAACCGCACCGGTGCTATTATAGATGTACAGGGTGGTTATCCGCATGGTACGCCTTATGCACAAACCGTGAATGCCTGGCCTGCGTTGAATGCCGGTAATGCTGTAACAGATACCGATCATGATGGGATGCCTGATACCTATGAAATAGCCAACGGGTTAAATGCCAACGATGCATCTGATAGAAATGCAGTTGCATCCAATGGATATACCCAGCTGGAAAATTATCTCAATAGTATTACAGGTGTAGCCACACCCACCACGCCTGTGGTGTATGCCAATGCTACTTTTACCGCGTTTGCGCAATCATTAGGCACGCCTTCTGCACAACAATCGTTAGCCGCATCGGGCTACAACCTTACTGCACCCGTTACTATTATTGCTACGGCAGGTTTTGAATTGTCGGCCAACGGAACCAACTGGAACGATACATTACTGTTAACGCCTGTGAATGCCCAGGTAGCTGCGCAGCAGATAAGCGTGCGGCTGAATGCCGTTGCTACCGGCACCTATAGCGGCTCTGTCACTATCACCAGCACGGGCGCTACAGCAACAGTACTTGCTGTGAATGGCACTACTATTAACGGCAGCCCTTTAACCGAAAACCGTAAGCAGCGTATTGGTGTTTTTCCGGTGATGGAAGGTGGGTTTGAAAATCAGGCAACCGGCAACTTGTCTACTACTGCTCCGGCGCAGGGTGTTAACCTGACACAACAGGTGTGGACCACTTCCGGCTCGGGCAGTATAGTAAAAGATGGTACCAGCCGAACCGGTAATCAATATTTCACTTATACCAGCACCAGTGCCAGCACTAAAAACCTGTATTCGCCTTCGGTAACAGACAGTGTTTTTCGCAACAGTACCAAATATATTGTACAATACTATTTTCGTGCAGCACAGCCAGCCACCGGTAATGTGGTGGGCGGCCTGCTGGCGGTGGCCGATAGCGCCAGCTTTACCACACAATACAGCACGGCTACCTGGGCCACTACCAACGGAGGATGGGCAAAGGCGGCTATGCCGTATTCGGTAAATCCTGCCTATACGCCACAGGTAGCCTTTGGTGGCATGCGTTTTAACGGCGGTGGCTCGTCTATCGTAAAGCCTTTTGATGTGGATGACCTGGTGGTTTATCCGGCCGATAACCAGGCCAGTCCTGTAGCAGATACTATGGCACCTGCCAGCGTAGATAGCGCCTGGGCAGTGGCCGATAATGCCACAGCCAGCATTACAGTGAGCTGGGCTGCACCCGCCAGTGGCACAGATGGCGGTGGGTATGTGGTAGTAAGAAATGCTACCGCTACTACACCTGCACTCAATGCCAACGGTATCTATGCCATAGGCAACAAAGCAGGCGCTACAGATACAGTGATCTATATAGGCACCGCTCATAGTTTTGTAGACAATGGCAATGTGCTGCCTGTGTTATCCGGTACTACCTATCATTATTATATATATACTGCCGATAAGGCTTTTAACTATGCACAGCCGGTGGCAACGCAGGCTGCTGTGAGCAATAGCACTACGCCCGTTAATCCCATTACGGTATATAATGCAGACAATGCCAATGTGGTGGTAGCCAAAGATGGCTCCGGTACTTACACTACCTTACAGGCTGCTATTGATGCGGCGCCTGCTGGTAGCACAGTGCCGTATGTGATATTTATTAAAAATGGTTTTTATCGCGAGAAAGTAAACGTCCCTTCCAATAAGCCTTTTATTCACCTGGTAGGGGAAAGCGCTTCCAACACTATTATCAGCTGGAACTCTTATTCCGGAAAAGTAGAGGATGGAGTTACTATAGGCACCAGCACTTCTGCTACGCTCACTGTGAAAGCGAGCGATTTTTTTATGTTAAACATTACAGTGGAAAATTCCACAGGTTATGCAGGCGATGGCCCGCAGGCTCTGGCTATTGCTGTTAATGGCGACAGATGTGTATTTACCCACTGCCGGTTTATTGGTGGTCAGGATACTTTTTATCATAGTGGTGATAATCGCCATTATCTACTGAATTGTTATATAGATGGCAATACCGATTTTATCTTTGGCTCCAGCACACTGGTGATGGATTCCTGTATCATTTTTCCGAGAGACAGGGTAGATGGCAGTGCGGGAGGTTTTGTTACGGCGGCTGCCACCTCAGCAGCAGTGAATTATGGCGAAGTATTTCGCGATTGTCTGCTTACGCAAAACAGGGGCATCACCAGTTACACCCTGGGCCGTCCCTGGCAAAACCAACCTAAAACAGCTTTTCTTAACACCCGTATGGGCACTTCTATACAACCTGTGGGCTGGAGCAGCTGGAATATAGATACCGCCAATGTGTTTTACCGCGAATACAAAACCCGCAACTTTAGCGGCGGCCCGGTAGATGTAAGCAAACGCATTAGCTGGTCTAAGCAATTGAGCGATAGTGAAGCCGCAGCTTTTTACAACAATACCAACCTGTTTGGCAGCTGGAACCCTTACACTGCATTCCCGGCTATTAATGGCCCGGTAACTGCCGAGCTGAGTGTGGCCAATTTTCGTGCACAACGCATCAGCAATGCTACGGTGATCAGCTGGAACCTGTGCTGGCCGGTGGCAGAGGTAACCTATGATGTATACAGAAGCAGTGACAGCATTCATTTTACCAAAGTGCAAACCCTATCTGGTGTGGCCGATTCAGTAGTAGCCTTTAGCACCAAAGATTCGTTACCTGCCAGAGGCACGGTGTATTACTATTATGTGCAGGCTTCCAAAGCGGGCTACGCGGCTACACGCAGCTATTATGCAAAGATTGACCCCAGTGTGCCTTTGAATGGAGATTTCCGTTCGCGGGCTTCGGGTGTATGGACTAATAACACAGGTAGTGTGAGTGTTTGGGAAAAGTATAACAGCAGCACACGTACCTGGGATTCGGTGGCATTGGGCACCAGTGCTTCGGGTAATGTAACCATTGCAACAGGGGATACCATCCGGTTGAATGCGCTGGTAGGTATCAATAATCTGACTATTGACTCCGGTGGTGTTTTTACCACAGATGGCACTGGCAGAAACCTGCGTATCAAAGGAGATGTAAACAACGCCGGGATATTTGGCGGTACAGATGCCAGCGTGAATAAGATAACGCTGGAACTGGATGGCACCAATGGGGAGTACACTATTGCCGGAGACGGTATCTATAACTTTGCTTCCATACGCGCATTAACAGGCGTGCAGGCCATCACTGCCCGCATTAAAGCCAACCTGGTGTTAAGTGGTAATTTGCAGGGTTGGTATGGCAGTGCTTCTGCTACGGATTATGGTAATAATAAAGTAACTATTCATATCGCTAAAGGTTATACGGTAAAAGCGGCGGCTTTACATAGCACTGCTGGCACTAACACCGCTGCTTCTTTTGGTAATTATACCTATGCTATAGCCGGTGTGCTGGATTTAAGCGGCAGCACCACATTGTCCGGATTGGTGCCCAACGCTACAGCCCCCAACAGCAGTATTACATTGCAGGTGTCGGGATTGTTGAAAACAGGTACACAGTTTCGTGCAGTAAGCACGACGCCTGGCAGCAATGAAGGCAAGGTGCAATTGTTCATCAGCGATTCGGGTAAGGTAGATGCCAGTAAAGCGATAAACATGTTTGAAATATTACCCCGCTTTTTTGTGGTAAGTGGCAATGGCGCAATGCAGCGTTATGTGGGCAGCAGTGCAGTCACTTATCCCGTAAGCACCGGCAGCCAGTATTATACGCCCATCATACTTACCAACAGCGGCACAGCCGGTGAATGCGTGGTTACGGTACAGGATACTATAGATTACCTGTTAACAGATACTACAGCAGCTGTGCAAAAACAATGGGGTATTCAGTGGGCTGCGGGCGCTAACATCAGCGCTACATTGAGCTGGATTACTACACAGCAGGGCAGCACGTTTGCGCCGGACGAACCGGTGAACATGTTCCGGTATAACCAGGGATGGCAGCAAAGGAAGGCTACTGTGAGTGGAAACGGAACGGTGAACGATCCTTATAAAGCCACTGCAACAGGGTGGGATAGTGCAGGTGTTTTTTATGTGGCCAACCGGCGTATCAGCTGCACACAGGTAGCAGTGGTGATACCGGATGTGGCTTCTGTATATGACTCTACCGTAACCAATACCATTTACCAGGGCTATGGAACAGGGGCGGTGACCCTGCGTGCATTAGTTACCGGTGCTGCGCCTTATGCCTATACATGGAGCAACGGTGCGGTGGCCGATACCTTAAATGTTACACAGGCGGGTACTTATTCTGTTACTATAACAGATGTGAATGGATGCAAGGCTACCGATTCCATCACTATCACCACCACTGATGTGCGCTGTGGTTTTAAAAACGAAAAAGTGCAGTTATGCCATTGCGGGCAAACGCTTTGTGTAGCACCGCAGGCGGTAAAAGCGCACCTGGCGCATGGCGATAAACCGGGAGCTTGTAAAGAACCCGCTCATGAACCGGATAAGATAGAAGTGTATCCTAACCCGGTGAAAGACTGGCTGTATGTGCGGTTTTCCAAACTCAATAAAAACGCGGTGATTCAATTGTTTAACAGCAGGGGCATATTGCTATATGCTGCCAGGGCCAATAATCAGCTGGAGCGTATTCCGGTGTACCGGTATGTTCCGGGTATTTATTATGTATTAGTAACCAATGGGGAAAGACACTTTACACAAAAAATAGTAATATTAAAATAGAAAATGTTGCCAGGAGAGACTGTTGATGGGTAAAGGTTGTTGTTGGTAACTGGTAATGGAAAAAAATATAGAACGATGATGCTATTATGGAGAAAGGCTATTGGAAGTGTTATAGTGCTGCTGGCGTGTAACCACCTGCAGGCGCAAAACCTGCCCTATCAAAACCCAAACCTTCCGGCAGAGGAACGCGCCCGTGATTTGTTAGGCAGAATGACTTTAACCGAAAAGATCAGCCAGACAATGAACGGGTCGCCTGCCATAGAACGGTTGGGTATTCCTGCTACTGACTGGTGGAATGAAGCCTTGCATGGTGTGGCCCGTGCGGGTAAAGCCACGGTTTTTCCGCAAACGATAGGACTGGCTGCTACCTTCGACACTGCTGCTGTATATACTACTTATAGCATGATCAGTGATGAAGCCCGTGCCAAGCATCATGAGTTTGTGCGCAATAACCAGTTTAAAAGATACCAGGGCTTAACTTTCTGGACGCCCAACATTAATATATTCAGAGATCCACGCTGGGGCCGTGGTATGGAAACCTATGGCGAAGATCCTTTTTTAACCGCTTCTATGGGGTGCATGGTGGTAAAGGGTTTGCAGGGAACCGGTTTGGGTAAATACGATAAAACGCATGCCTGCGCCAAGCATTATGCGGTGCATAGTGGCCCGGAATGGAGCCGCCATAGTTTTGATGCTAAAAATATTTCGCAGCGCGATTTATGGGAAACCTATCTGCCTGCATTCAAAGCACTGGTAACAGAAGCGGATGTAAAAGAAGTGATGTGTGCTTACAATCGTTTTGAAGGAGAACCCTGCTGCTCAAACAAACAGCTGCTGGTAAAAATATTACGCGAGCAATGGGGCTTTGATAATGTAATCGTTTCCGACTGTGGTGCTATCCGCGATTTCTACGCCAAAGGCAAACACGAAACCCATGCTACAGCTGAAGCGGCTTCTTCCGATGCCGTATTGTCTGGTACCGATCTGGCTTGCGATGGTTCATATGCGGCATTGGAAAAAGCAGTGAAGGAGGGATTGATCAGAGAATCGGATATTGATAAATCAGTGCTTCGTTTGCTGCGCGCCCGCATACAGTTGGGCATGCTGGATAACGATTCGCTGGTGTCGTGGAGTAAAATACCTTATTCTGTAGTGGAGAGTAAAGAACATGTGCAGCAGGCGCTGGACATGGCGCGCAAAAGCATCGTGTTACTCAGCAACAAAAACAATACGTTGCCGCTCAGCAAGTCCATTAAAAAGCTGGCGGTGGTGGGGCCTAATGCCAGTGATTCCGTGATGCAATGGGCCAATTACAATGGCTTTCCTTCGCGCACGGTTACCATACTGGAAGGTATTCAAGCAAAGCTGGGCAGTAATGCAGTAGTATATGAAAAAGGATGTGAACTGGTGAGTGATACTGTGTTTAACAGTTATATGGGAGCAGGTAGTTTTGAAGGCAAGCCCGGGTTTAAAGCCAGCTTCTGGAACACCCGCGATTTTACCGGCGCCGTAGCTGCTACTGACCAGGTGGCCAAACCTTTTAACTATGATGCAGGTGGTAATACGGTGTTTGCACCAGGTGTAAATCTTACCGATTTCTCCGCCCGTTTTGAAACGGTGTTTACCGCACCGGCCAGTGAAGAGTTGCTGTTGAAAATTGCAGCAGATGATGGCTACCGCATTCGTGTAAACGGACAAGAGGTGCTGGCATACTGGAACATAGGCAAGCAGCCACGCAAAACCTATCGCCTGCAAACCGAAAAAGGAAAAACGTATCAATTACAAATAGAATACTTTCAAAGCGCTGGCAGCGCTACACTACAATTTGATATGGGCGTGAATAAAGCCGTAGCGCCGGAACAGGTAGCTGCCCGCGTAAAAGATGCAGATGCTATTGTGTTTGCAGGAGGTATTTCGGCTGCACTGGAAGGAGAGGAAATGAGTGTGGACTTACCAGGTTTTAAAAGAGGGGATCGCACCGATATAGAACTGCCACAGGCACAAAAGAAACTATTAAAGGCATTGAAAGCCACGGGCAAGCCTGTGATATTTGTATTGTGCTCCGGTAGTACTATGGCCTTGCCCTGGGAAAGCCAGCATCTGGATGGTGTTATAGAAGCCTGGTATCCCGGCCAGCAAGGCGGCACGGCTGTGGCGGATGTGTTGTTTGGCGATTATAACCCCGCCGGACGTTTGCCATTGACCTTTTACGCTACCATCAACGACCTGCCCGATTTTGAAGATTACGAAATGGCCAAGGGCAGAACCTACCGTTATTTCAAAGGTAAACCTGTATATCCTTTTGGTTATGGTTTAAGTTACACACGTTTCACGTATGGCAAAGCTCAATTAAATAAGGCCACTGTCAAAGCGGGGGATGTCGTAACCATTCAAATACCTGTAACCAACGCAGGCACACGCAATGGCGATGAAGTAGTGCAGGTGTATATTAAAAACCTGCAGGATGCGGCCGGCCCTATTAAAACGTTGCGTGGGTTTAAACGGGTGGGTATTACTGCCGGCAAAACGCAGCAGGTAAGTATTGAATTAGGTAAGGCGGCGTTTGAGTTTTTTGATACAGAAAGTCAGGGCATGCAAGTGAAGCCGGGGAAGTATGAGTTGCTGTATGGCGGCTCTTCTGCCGATGCGGCTTTGCAGAAGCTGGCCATCACCTTACAATAGATATAGGTAAATTACTATAGTGCACGTCGCCATTACAACAGTGGCGACGTGTTTGTGTTATTACTTTTACCTACATATTTTTCAACATATTAAACGCAATATCCTTTTCTACCCGTGCTTTTTCTTCCAGCTTCTTGCGCAGGCGGTACCTGGCTTTGCGGATAGATTCGGGAGAAATGCCCTGCATGGCGGCCATTTCTTTGGTGCTCAGGCCCAGCTTGGTTAAAGCCAGCAGTCGTATTTCGGCCTGGGTTATGTCGGGCAGTTTCTCTGTAATGTTAGAGAAGAAATTTTTATATACTCTTTCAAACAGTAGCTTAAACTGTTGCCAGTCGTCTTCGGTAAGAATGGTTTGGTTGCGTAATGTTTTAAATATGTCTTCAATTTCGTGTTCAATATAATCCGGCTGGTTTTTCAGCTGCTGCATCTCGGCTTTAAACTGTTCTATCAGTTGGTTCTTCTCTACCAGTGTGTTGGCATAATCTACCAGCAGGGCTTCGTTGCTGGCATTCACGCGTTTTAAACGGTACAGTGCTTGTATAGCCACTACTATTACCAGCAGGCAAATAACAATAAGGGTGTTACGCAGTAATATGTTCCGCTTTTCTTCACTGCGCAACAGCTGCACCTGGTACTGGCTGCTTTCTTTAATCAGGTTAATTTGTATGTGCGCCTGCTGACGGGATTCTTTCGTTAGAAAAAGACTGTCGTGGTATAGCAGCAGCGAATCCTGGGCTTTTACCAAAGCAGGCAGGTTGTTTTGCTGCCGGTATACATCTGCTTTCACTTCATACATATAATTGCAGATAGTATAAATAGCTTTCAGGGTCAGCTCTTTCCGGTTGTTTTTTAATATCACCTGGGTTTGTTGCAGGTATTGCATCGTGCCGGGTATATCGTGCTGAATCAATGATATACGGGCCAGTACCGGCAGTAGCATGCAGGCGCTTTTATAATTGCCGGTGAGCATGCTTAGCTGGTAGTCTTTGAGGGTGAGTATTTTAGCCGAATCGTATTTGTGTTGCAGTAGATGGTTGTAGCCGATATTGCCGGAAACATCACCAATAAGCAAGGTGTCGTGGCTGGCTTCTGCCAGTTGCAATGCTTTGTAAAAATAATAGTAAGAAGTGTCCATACAGCAGCTGGAGCGGTATAGTAATCCCATCATATTATGCGTAAGGATAGCGGTTTCGTAATCGGGCATAGTGTATTGCAGGGCGGTACGTATATAATGCTGCGCGGTGTCAAAATCTTCATAATAATAGGCAAAGGCATAACCGAGGTCGTAGAGATAGGCGGCCATGTCGGGAAAATGGCTGATGCCTGCCTGGTTCATCTGGGTATTGGCTTTAATCAGCCTTTCCAGGCCTGCGGCATACTGGTCCTGCTTGTAATAAGAAATACCCAGCAGGTGCAGTAGGGATGGTTGCATATAAGTCAGCTTCTGTTCATTGGCCAGTTGCCAGGCTTGCTGGTAGCAGACAACGGCACTGTCGGTTTGATTGTGCCCGGTATAGTATTTTCCCATAAAAGCCCAGGCAGCAGCGCGGGTATCCGGGTCCGGTGCGTTTTGCGTCATTAGCCGGTATTGTTGCTGTGCCGCAGCAATGGGGGCGTTGGTAAAATGGCGGTAATATAACCGGTTTACATAGGGTATTTTATCTTCCTGGCGCAGATGGGAAAGGCTGTCCCTTTCCTGACCATGCAGGTTTATCTGGCATAGTAGCAAAAAAAATAATACAACAAAATCTCTCATAAGCGTACCCTTTTAGGGGCAGATAGCCGCAATTTATGGCTTTTAGCGGGAAAAGCATGGTAAATAGTTTGTCTACAAAGCGTGGACAAGGTGGTGTAAGTTTCTGTAAATGAATTTATTACAATGTCCCTTTTTAGGTTATGCTATAATTATGGTAAGTGCAGGTGGTTTCAATAGTTTGCAAATACAAACTAATTAAAACGGCACTGATTATGAGAATGTTTACACTGCAATGCAGGAAGAAAGCATGGCTGCTGGCTTTCGCTGCAATTTTTTCCGGTGGGGTAGCCACTGCCCAGTGGACGCCTACAGGAGTTAACAACGGAATTACTTTTACCGGCAATGGAAGTGGGGTTACAGCGGGAGTAGATTATCATGTTCTTGCTATGGATACTGCTACGGGCACCCTGTACTCGGCAGGGGAAGATATTGGCAACAGTTACAAAGTGATTGTAAAACGGCTGGAAGGAACGGAGTGGAAAACATTGGGCACCCCCTGGTTTTCGGTAGGGGCGGCTATTTACATCAACATGGCTATTTCCCCTTCGGGTGTGCCGCACGTGGTATACCGCGATGGTGGTGTTTTTAGTAAACTGGTGGTAAAAAAATTCAACGGCACTAACTGGGTGCTGGTAGGGAAGGAAGGATTTTCGCCCGCTAATTACGATAACGCCCGCAGCCGGCTGGCCTTTGCTCCGGATGGTACTTTATATGTAGCCTATACCGATTATGCCACAGGCATGAACGGCAAGCTTTCGGTAATGAAATTTAACGGTACGGATTGGGTGGGTGTAGGTTCGCCCGGGTTTACGTCGGGTGCAGTCAATGCCAATGATATTGCAGTGGACCCTTTGGGCAGACCACTGGTAGCTTATGGCAACGGAACCAATACCAATAAACTCAGTGTTAGCCGCTTTAACGGCACTGCCTGGGAAATAGTAGGTACTGATGGATTTACGGCATCCTCTGCATTGAATGGCGCTATGACCTTAGACAAGTCAGGTAACCCCTGGGTGGTTTTTGCCGATGCCACCCGCAGCAACCGCCTTACAGTAATGAAGTACGACGGCAGCGCCTGGGTAACAGTGGGTAATGCCGGTTTTACCACAGGTATTCTTAGTACACACGTGGTGTACCATATGTGTAGCATTATAGTAGATAACACCAATAATCCCGTAGTCACTTTTGCAGATGCCAGTAATGGCGGTAAAGTATCGGCTATGCGTTTTAACGGCACTGACTGGGTGCTGTTAGGTGATGCCGGTTTTTCAGGTGGTAACAGTAATAAATGTGTGGAATTGCTGCGTTATAAAAACTGGATCTATACCGGCTTTGCCGATGTTACTACCTGGCAGGGACGTATTATGCAGTATAAACTATGTGAAGCGCCGGATGTGCCCACGATAACCGCAGATAAAAGTAAAGTGTGCCTGGGAGATGCGGCTACATTGCGCATAGGCAGCGGTGCATTGAATGATGCGGCGGAGTGGAGCTGGTACACCGGTTTCTGTGGCGGAACGGCAGCAGGTACAGGGGCTTCCATCACCGTAATGCCTACTGTAAACACTACCTATTATGTACGTGCCACCGGTGGTTGTGCCGATGAACAAAGCTGTGTGCCGTTTGCGGTGCAGGTGGCTGATAAACCGGAAACACCGGTAATTACGCAACAAACCAATGGCTTGTTAAGCAGCAGTGCCATCAATAATCAATGGTATGTAAATGGTGGGGCTATTAACGGAGCCAATGCATCCTTATATACGCCTGCTGCCAGCGGCAATTACACCGTAGTGGTTACCAATAGTGATGGATGTTCCAGTGTATCCCTGCCTTTTACAGCTACTGTAGGCACCAACCTGTCTAACGAACAGGTAATGTTGTTGCCTAATCCGGTTCACGATCATGTGAAAGTGCAGTTTAGCAAAATCATTCCCCAGGTGTTTATTAATATCATCAGCCTGGACGGAAAGCTGATCACTACTGCACGTTTTAACAATATAAACGCAGCCACCCTCGATACCAGGGCTTTACAACCCGGCGTGTACCTGGTGCGTGTGTTTAGCGACGATGGATCTTCCCAGATACTGCGTATGATCAAGGGCAATTAACTATTGTTTTATCTGCAAAAATGAATAACATGATTACCAAAAATATTACTGCTTTATTATTGATACTGCTGGCTGGCGGCACCTGGGCCGGCGCACAAAACCAGCAGGTGGTTACTACCTCTGTGCCTTTTTTACGTGTATCGCCCGATGTAAGAAGCAGTGGGATAGGTGATGCGGGCATTGCCACTACCGCCGATGCGTATTCGGTATACCGCAACCTGGCTAAAATACCTTTTGCTGCTAAACCAGCTGTCGTTGCCGCTTCTTATACTCCATGGCTGCAAAAGGTGAGTAATGGTGTATACCTGGCTGCTGCTACCGGTTATTATCAGCTGGATAACGAATCGGCAGTAGGTGGTTCTATCCGTTATTTTAATATAGGTACTGCACAGTATGCCAATGAAAACGGCGATCTGCTGGGCACGCATAAACCTTATGACATGGCTATTGATGCGGGTTATGCCCGTAAGCTTTCGGATAAATTCGGCATTGGTGTGGCCTTGCGTTATATACGTTCTTCTATCGCATCGGGTGCTATTAATGGCGACACCTATAAAGCAGGCAGTGCTTTCAGCGCCGATGTTTCTTTGTATTACAACGGAATCAATGCACAGGGTAGCGGCTTCCTGGGAGGTTTAACGCTTACTAACCTGGGTACTAAAATCAGCTATACGCAACAAGCCAATGCAGGCGGCTTATTACCTGCCAACCTGGGCATAGGTGGTGGCTACCAGATTACAGATGATGCTTACACCGTAGCATTCACTGCCGAAGTGAATAAGCTGTTAGTACCTGTGGCGGATGACGAAACTGATAAAACAGGCTATGTAAAAGAAAGTGTGATGCAAAGCTGGACAAAATCGTTTAACGCGGCTGGTTGGAAAACCCTGCAATACAGCGCAGGTGTGGAATGGGGCTGGAACCAGACCGTGTTTCTGAGAGGGGGGATACTGGCCGATGGCAGCAGGCGCATGGCAGGGGATGATGGCATGCATCTTACGTTTGGTGCAGGACTGCATTACCAGGCTATGCAACTGGATGTGTCTTTTTTATCTGCTAAAGGCTATGGTGGCAATGCTTTGCCGGCAGCCAATACGTTACGGCTGGGACTGGCCTACAGCTTTGCCGCTTCTAAATAATCAAGCATGTACAAAAGGATTGTTGTGATAGTATGTGTCCTGTTGTGGTTACCGGCTTTCAGGCCGGTAGCTGCACAGGATTATTCGAATAAAGGAAAAGATTTCTGGTTGTGCTTTCCGGCGCATTTACCTGTGGATGATTATTCGCTTGCCCAGATGAGTGTATTTGTTTCCAGCAGCGAAAACTCTTCCGGGAAAATAACGGTGAATGGATATACCACCACTTTTACGGTCAATGCCAACCAGGTAAGTGCGCCTATTGACATACCGTATAGTGTGGCTAATATATCCAATGCCGAAAGTGGCCGGCCGGTGACCAAGGGTATTCATATCACCGTAGATGAAGGGATGCCGCCGGTAGTGGTGTTTGCACACGTGTACGCGGCTATGCGTTCGGCAGCCATGCTGGTGCTGCCTACAAACGTGCTGGGTAAAAAATATTATAGTATGAATTTTTACCAGCGGTTTAAGTCGGATGCCTATTCGCAGTTTAATGTAGTGGCTACTGAGGATGCCACTACCGTGCGTTACCAGTTGCGCATTAATGGGATATTAAATGGCAGTGCGGTAACTGTAAACCTGCCACATGCAGGGGATGTGTTGCAAATTCAGAACAGGGATGATTTAACAGGTAGTATCATTGAGTCGGTATCTGCCACCGGCACAGAAGGTTGTAAAAGAATTGCCGTGTTTTCGGGCAGTTCGGCCGTTGCTATTAAAAGCTATGAATGCACGAATGTAAGTGATTGGTATTATTCTTTCGATCCGTTGTTGCAGCAGTGTTACCCGGTAAACAGTTGGGGCAAGGAGTATGCGCTGATTCCCTTTGCTGATAACCCCAAAGGTTTCCACCCGCGTGTGATGGCCTGTGAAGATAATACGGAGATTGATTTTGGCGGTATTACACTGGTGCTGAACGAAGGAGAATATTTTCCGTTAAACGACCCTAACCCCTTCCCCTTAACTATGCCGGTGGCTATCAAAGCCAAGAAGCCAATAGCGGTAGCGGAGTATATGATGATGGCGTATTGCGCCGGCAACACAGAAAGCAGTCTGGGCGATCCGGATATGGTATTGCTGAACCCGGTAGAGCAAAATATAAAAGATATTTCGTTATTTTCTTCCAACCTCGAAAGTATCACGGCTAAGTATATCAATGTGTACATGCCTACTGTGGCTACGGGTTCGTTTCGTATTAACGGCCAGCTACCGCAAAAGAAGTTTGCACCGATGGTGCCTGCTAATGGGTATAGCTGGCTTACCGAGTCGTTATCGCTTTCGCAAACGGCGTACCGGCTTACGGCCGATACGGGTTTCAATGCCATTGCCTATGGCATGGGTAAGGCCGAAAGTTATGCTTACTCGGCCGGGTCGTATGTAAAAGACCGTTACCAGTTTTTACAGGTGGCTAACCAGGAAGGTATTGCCAACCGGCTTGCTGCCTGTAAGGGTATTCCTTTTGATGTATACATGACCTTTCCTTATCAGCCTTTGCAAATTACCTGGAAGCTGCCGGGTATTCAGCCAGATGTGGTTACGTTGCAGCCGGTGCCGGATAGCAAGTCTGTTATGGATGGTAAAACCCTGTACCGGTATAAAATGCCGGGTGGGGTCACTATCGCCGCCACAGGAACTTATACGGCCGGTATTGCAGCTGTGAATCCTACCACGGATGGCTGTGGCGGATCGCAGGAAATGACCTATGATATTACTATTATAGAGCCGCCTGTGGCAGACTTTACCTACGCTACCGATATCTGTAATACACAGCAATGGCAATTTACCTACACCGGCACACAGGGTGGCAGCACGGATACGGCCTGGCGGTGGCGGCTGGGAGATGGAAGCGTTGCTGCTGTGCAGCATCCCCGGTACACTTATCCTCAACCAGGTACCTACATGGTAGGTGAATACACGGTGAACGATATTGGTTGTCATTCTGCTACCGTAGAAAAGATAATAGTGGTAGATGCTGCATTGCAGGCCAGGTTTAGTTACACGCCTGCCTGTGTAAAAGAACCGGCAGTATTTACCGGCATTAGCACCGTGCCTGATGGTTATACGGTTACACAAAGCACCTGGAGTTTTGGTGATGGTGCAGTAAATACTATCACTGCTAATGACCCGCAAACGCATGTATATGCTAAAGCAGGAAGTTATAAAGCATCGCTGCAATTACAAACCGCCAATGGCTGTAAAAGCAACTGGGATACTACCGTAGAGATACAGGATAAACCGGTGTTCAGCATTACGCCTTCACTGGTATACCTGCCCGATGGGAATGTGACGTTTACCGCTACCTCTAATGTGGCAGTAAGCGGGTATGCCTGGGATTTTGGGGATGGCGGCTCTGCCAGCGGCACTGCTTCTGTAAAACATACCTATCATGCAGAAGGCGTGTACCAGGTGGCGGTGAACGCTGTTACAGTATATGGTTGCAGTGGCGAAGCGGTTCAGGAGGTGAGGGTGGCGCCCGCACCGGTGGCGCCTGTAGTGCCTAATGTGTTTTCTCCTAATGGGGATGGCGTGCATGATTACTGGGATATTCTATTCCTGGACAGGTATACAGATGTAACCGTGCAGGTGTTTAACCGCTGGGGGGCAAAAGTGTTCAGTAGCAAAGGGTATAGTGCTCCCTGGAATGGCCGCGTAAACGGAAAGGCATTGCCACCCGGTACTTATTATTATATCATAGAAACAGGCGGCGCTACCGGTAAAATAACCGGGGCTGTCACTATTATTCAATAAACGGCATGCGCTCTGGCGCATACCGTTGTGTAAAATTATGCTGGTATGATGGATATACAGGTATATAACAGGCAGCAGCGTTTGTCGCGTCGCGAAAGCGAAATATTAAGGCTGGTGGCTTTAGGACTAACCTCCGACAAGATTGCTGCTCAATTGTTTGTGAGCAGGCGTACTGTAGAAAATCACCGGGCTAATATCCGGCGAAAATTGGATGCGCAAAACACCGCAGGTATGCTACATAAGGCCATGCAGGAGCGTTTGTTGTAAGGCGATATAAATGAGGTTTAACGGCAAAGCTTTTGTAGCTTTAAGAATAAAAAATATCTATGAGATTGCTTGCCATTGCCATTTTTAGTGTCTTTATATTTTATGTTGCAGAAGCCTGTAAACCCGCAGAGCCGAAACCAGAAAAACGCATATTAGTGTTCTCGCTCACCAAAGGGTATCATCATGCTTCTATTAAAGAAGGGAATGAGTTTTTTACCCGCTTAGGTATCCAGCACGGATTTGTTGCGGACACTACCACCAATCCGGCCCTGTTTACTTTAGATAATTTAAAAAAATATCGTTCGGTTGTGTGGTTAAGCACTACTGGCGATGTATTGAACGCGGAACAGCAGGCTGCTTTTGAAAAATACATTCAACATGGTGGCGGATACGTAGGCATTCATGCTGCCAGTGACACGGAATACGACTGGCCCTGGTATGGTAAACTGGTGGGCGCTTATTTTGTGAGTCATCCGGCCATACAGGAAGCTAAAATCGTAAACCTGGATAAATCCTTTCCCGCTACTGCCTTCCTGCCCGATTCATTTTCTCATAAAGATGAGTTCTACGATTTTAAATCAGTCAACACCGAAGCTTTGCATTTTCTGCTGCGGGTAGACGAGCAAAGCTATCAGGGTGGCAAAATGGGTAGCTTTCATCCCATGGCCTGGTATCATGAATATGATGGCGGCAGGGCATTTTATTCCAACTTTGGCCACACGCCAGAAACATTCAGCGATTCGTTGTTTGCGGAGCATTTCTGGAAAGGGCTGGAATGGACGATGCATGCTACAAAAAAATAAACTGGTGCCATATTTGTATTCCATGAGCTTAAAGAAACACGTTGACCTTGAAATGGAAAACTCTATTGTGCTGTTTGCTCACGGGCATGAACGGCTATGTGTATAGTCAGCAACCTGCTGTGGTGGATACGTTGAAAGTCGATTCGGCCAAGGCTGGATTGATGCGCAGGACGGATAATACAGCCGGACAGTTTGATGTGGGCGATCTGGCCCGTGTTATATTCCATCCGCGCAGGGAGGCATCTGCAAAACCATCATCCGGTATTATTGTGGTGCCAAACATTGCTTCCAATCCCAGCATAGGCACACAAATAGGCATTAAAGCAGTAGCAGGCCGTAAACTCGGTAGCGATCCCAATACCTTTTTATCTGTGGCGGCAACTTCTGCTTCTATTACCACCAAGGGCATTATTTACTTTTATATCAGTCATAATATTTATACACCCGGTAATAAGTGGAATTTGCAGGGTAGCCTGGTGGCGGCCAAAACAGTAACACCCGATTATGGGTATGGAATAGGCAAACCTGTTACAGATACGCCGGAAGATAGCATACTCACCAATCCGGCCCGAACGCCGCGCGCGTTACGATCTCAATTTTATGCTTTCCGGCAAAAAGTGTATAAAGAGGTATCAAAAGGCTTGTTTGTGGGGGCGGGCGTATCGTTTGAAATGAGAAGGAATATTGATGAGCGCAACACCTCCGGCAATTCTACGCCTTATGATATTTATAACAGCCGGCATGGCTTTCATCCGTATAACTATAATGCCAATGGTTTTTTGCTGAACGTACAGTATACCACGCGGGATAATCAAAACCGGGCGTATAAAGGCATTTATGCCGATGCGGGTATACGTGTGAACCAAACCTGGCTGGGTAGCTCGCGTAATGCGCTGCAGTTCACTTCCGATTTTAGAAAGTATATCAGTCTTAGTCATCGCAATCCCGAGCACGTACTGGCTTTGTGGAACTGGGGTGCTTACCTGGTGGCGGGCAATGTGCCTTACCTGGAATTGCCGGGTACGGCTAAAGATGCAGCGGTGCGAAGCGGGCGTGGATATACAACAGGTTACTTTAAAGGCACACAGTTTAACTATTCCGAAGCAGAATATCGTTTTCCTATCACGCGCAATAAGTTCCTCAGTGGTGTAGCGTTCTTTCATTTGCAAACGGGTAATAATGAATTGGGAACAGGCATCTTTCAGGTATGGCAGCCGGGTGGCGGCGGAGGTTTGCGGGTATTGTTTAATAAGGCAACACGCACGAATCTTTGTTTAGACTATGCCTGGGGTAAGTTTGGAGCAAAAGGTTTTTTTCTGGGGTTGAACGAAGCTTTTTAGCGCTATAAAATTTGCTCATAAATAATTACCTTGTAGTGTCAGCAGGCTTTTTTGTTTAAATAATTACCCAATTCCTGGAAGTTTATGTTACAGTACGGCCCTATAATTATTGTGGATGATGACAGCGATGATCGTGCTTTGTATGTAACCATTTTTAACGATTTGCAGGTGAAAAATCCTGTTAAACTGTTTGATAGCAGCACGGAAGCTTTTATTTATCTGTGTTCGTGCCGGGAGCAGCCTTTTCTTATTTTATGTGATATTAACCTGCCTTTCCCGGATGGATTAGAACTGCGCAGGAGGATCAACGATAGTGAATACCTGCGTGAAAAAAGCATCCCCTTTGTGTTTTTGTCTACCTCCGACAATAAAGACACGGTACGGGAGGCTTACGCGCTTATTTCACAAGGATACTTTGTAAAACAGCCTGATTATCAGCAGATGTTAGAAAATATGCGATTGATATATGGTTATTGGAGTGTTAGCCGTCACCCTAATAATTCGTATTTCTAAAGTTGTACATTCTATATGTCTGTGTCCGGCTTCCCAACTGTACACTCCATCACACCTGTTATCTGGCGGCATGGTTTTTTTATGTAGCAGTAAAAAATACAGTATATGTCAGATAGTAAAGTAAACATCGGAAAACAAGACCGTCTAAGGGTGGACTCCAAAGACCGCAGCGAAGTAGAATACCTGCATATGCAGTTTCCCTGGCTGCAGCATAAGCAAATTAAAGACGCAATTAAAAGTGTAGGGCCCTTTAGAAAAAATATAGAGCGTTATTTAAGCGATATCAGAAAGTAACATAGTGAAAGACTGTGTTTTGTGTTTCATCATTTCTATATCTGAAAGCTACGCAACTGTTGGCGTGGCTTTTTTATTGGTCATGCAATACGACCGTTGCTCATATATTTTTCCTCCTGCAAAGCGTAAATCGTTTTCTTTGAAATTGTAATCTAATATTCAAGAGAAAATGATGTTCCCCCGTATTCTGCTGGCGTGTTGCCTGTTGCTTTCCTGCGTTTGCTCCTATGATATAGCACACGGTCAATCTGTATCTAAAACCACATTACCCAACCATAAAGGACAAGTTACTGGTCGTGTGGTAGATTCTGCCAAGGGCGATGCTTTGGAAGCTACGGTAATTGTTACCAACAAATCGGGTTCGCAGGTGGCTACCGCTACGGCTAAAAAAGACGGCAATTTTTCCCTGGTGTTGCCGGGGTATGGCGAATACACTTTTACCATTTTATATGTGGGTTATAGCAAACATACACAGTTAGTAAGCTGGAAGCGGGGTGAGGTGGCAGAACTGGGTGTAATACAATTGAACGGGCAACCGGAAGAGTTGAACGAAGTGGTAGTGAAAAGTAAAAAGCCCCTGATACAAAGCAAGCCTGATAAGGTGGTATACAATGCTTCGGCAGACATCAGCAACGCGGCAGGCTCGGCGGCGGATGTACTGGCCAAAGCGCCTATGATCACGGTAGATGCAGAGGGGGCTGTAAAAATGCGCGGGAATGCCAATATTAAAGTGTTGCTGAACGGTTTGCCTTCGGGTATGTTTGCCCGCAACTTATCGGAAGCGTTGAAGATGATTCCGGCCAATACCATTGAATCTATAGAAGTGATCACCTCGCCTTCTGCAAAATACGAAGCCGAAGGGGCTGGTGGCGTTATTAATATCATTACTAAAAAGCTCAGGGGCTCTAACGGTAACCTCAATCTGAACCTGGGCAACCTGGAGCAATCAGGCAACGGTGCTATTAATATTACCCGTGGTAAATGGGATATCAGTTTAAGTGGACAAGCCAACAATCGTAAAAGGCATAGGATCACTGATCTTATCCGTCAAACGGTAGATGGTGATAATGTAACAGGCAGCCTGCATCAGGTATCCGACCTGGATAGGCATAACCGCAGTGCTTCGGGCGATTTCACCACAACCTATACCATCGATTCCAGTCAGAAGCTGAGTGCTAATGCCAGTCTTTGGAAAGGCAGCTGGCCGGTGATAGCCAATCAGTATACCAGTTATACCGATGCGCAAACCAATTCGCAATACAACCAGGTATCGGATCAGAAAGAGCAGGATCGTTGGTGGGAGTTCTCGCTCAACTATAAAAAAACATTCGCCCGTGCGGGGCAGGAGCTGGAGGTGGCAGGTAGCCATAGCGACTGGAAAAACAGCGCCAGTTACATCAACAACCAGTACGACATGACTGGTAAGAATTATTTCCGTGAGCAAAGTCCTAATAACGGTACCGGCCACAACTGGCGTATACAGGCCGATTATACGCATCCGCTCACCAAATCCGGCAAAAGCAAGCTGGAAACTGGTTTTCGTGCCGATAGAACCAAAGACTTTAATGAATACTCGGTAAGGAATAACCGCGATAATCCGGGCAGTGATGTGCTACAGGAAGACAGCAGCAGGGGCAATAGCCTGCACTATTACCAAAACGTGGTAGCGGGATATGTAAGTATGGTGGTGGAAGCCAAAGGAGGTTGGACTATTCGCCCCGGTATCCGTTACGAACGTACCCGGCTGGGTGGTGATTTCACCAATAATACCCAACCCGGCTTTGCTTCGGAGTTTGAGAATTGGGTGCCCAACCTGCTGATTGCTAAAAAGCTGAACGAGCGCCACGATGTAAAATTCAATTATAACGAGCGTATTAACCGTCCGGATATCTGGGATCTGAATCCTTATGTCAACGCCAGCGATCCGCGTAATATTAACTATGGTAACCCGGCGTTGCGTCCCGAACTTACCCGCACGCTGGAAGCAGGGCATTCCTATAAAGCGGGTGGTGCTTTTTCTATTACCAGCAGCGTGTATTACAGCTTTAACAGCAACGCGGTGGAATCGTTAACCACGGTGGATAGCGCTGGTGTATCTTACACTACCTCGCAGAATGTGGCTTCTAACAAGCGGCTGGGGGTGAACGTGTCTTCTTCTTTCCGCATTACCCGTAACTGGAATGTAAATACCGGTGGTGATTATTATCATGTATGGTATGCCAGCAAAGCGCTGGCGGTGAAAAATGATGGTAATTTCTATTCTGTGAATCTGAACAGCAGCTATACCTTACCGCGTAACTACACGTTGCAATTATCAGGCAATTACAACAATGGCTATGTCACTTTGCAGGGCAGGGGATCGGCTTACCTGAACTATGGTTTTTCGGCTCGTAAAGAGGTGCTGAATAAAAAAGCCGGCATTACCCTGCGTGTAAATAACATATTCCAGAAAACGTTGAACCAGTGGAGTTATACCCGCTTTTCCAATTTCAACAGCAGCACCTATAATATGTTTTACAACCGCTCGTTCACGGTTACGTTTAACTGGCAGTTTGGTGCATACCGCAAGGTGGAAGAAGGCGGCGGAGAAGGTGCTGGCGGTAGTCGATCTTAACAGCGGCAGGTTGTTATTACCGCTTATCTTCGCTGGATGAAAAAGCTGTTCATACTCCTTATTGTATTGCTGGCAGGTATTGCTGTTATTTCCTGGGGCCCCAGAGGGCACCGCACTGTAGCGCTGATTGCGCAAAAACACCTGGCGGCGAATGTAAAAAGTGCGGTAGTAACTTATTTGCAGGGCGAGAATATAGAAGCGGCAGCTACCTGGCCCGATGAACACCGTACTGCGCAAAATGCGCAATGGCATTTTGTGGATCTGCCACAGGGACTCAATTTTCAAAGCTTTCAAAACTATGTGCGCAGCAGTAAAAATACGCTGTATACTGCTTACCTGCAATCGCTGGCTACTTTGCAAAACAACAGCAGCAGCATAAGTCAGAAGCAGGATGCATTGCGGTTTCTGATACACCTGGTGGGCGATGCACACCAGCCTATGCACGTAGCGCGTCATTCTGATAAAGGCGGCAATGATATTATCGTGCGCATGGATGGAGAAAGCACGAATTTGCATGCCATCTGGGATAGCCGTTTGCTGGATCATGAAAAATACAGTGAAGCAGAAATGGTGGCAAAGTATGATGTGGCTACGCCGCAGGAAATAACCGCCTGGCAAAAGGATGATATTATCCAGTGGCTTTGGGAAAGCTACCAGCTTAGCAACCAGATCTATAGCGAAACCCGTTCGGGGCAAACTATCAGCAACGCATATTATCAAAAGTATATCAGCATTATTCATAAACGTATTAACCAGGCGGGTATTCGCCTGGCAGGGGTATTGAATACGTTATATATCAATGCGCCATTGCAAAAACTGCCGGTTAACCCAGGCAGAACCACGCCTGTGCAAAAAGAAGGCCCTGTGCGTATTACACTTACGGAAGTGAATAACAATATAGGCAAGGTGGTAACGGTAAGTGGTAAAGTGTACGATATCAAAAATGCAGGCAGCGTGTTGCTGGTAAACCTGGGAGGTTTTCATCCACATCAGTTGTTGACGCTGGCTATTAAGGGAGCAGCAAAGCAAACCGTAACGGTAAAGCAAAATGCGGTGGTTACAGTAACCGGGAAGATTATCTTGTTTAAAGCGAAGCCGGAAATTGTAATAACAGATGCAAGCCAGTTGCAATAGTTGGCTCATGTTGAAATAATAAAAAGAAATAAGGCCTTTGACTGGCAAAGGCCTTATTAGGCTTTCAGCGAGCCCCCCTTTGAGCATAATGAATGGTATGTGAACGAAAACTATGAAAGCAACACTACAAATCTACGGCCTGTACAACTGTTTATTGTTACAGCATTCCCTGAATAAGTTGCAAAATTGATTGATTGTATAAGTAAAATATCTTTTTAACACCAATCCCCACCATATAGGTTTACCTTACAGGAAGCAGGTGATTATACCTGTATTCAAATAACATATATGTTAAACATTACACAGGTAATCAGAGACAACAGGCACATGAGGAATTTTAATGAAGGTGTTACTGTGTCTGGTTTTGAACAAGTGTTGAACGGAGCTGGTCCTTTTACCGTTTTTGCTCCTTCGGATATTGCTTTTGGAAAACTGGCGTCTGGCGTATACCGGGAATTGTTGAAACCGGAAAATAAGGTAAAGCTTACCGATTTATTAAACTGTCATACAGTAGCGGGTGAAATTGAATTTAGCAGCCTGAAAGATGGCGATAAGTTGCAGTCTTTAAATGGTAAAGAGCTGCTGGTAAGTGTAATAGGAGATAGTGTGCGTGTAAATGGCGCCATTATTCAAAGCAGGGATGCGGTTTCTTCCAATGGTATTGTGCATTCATTAGATGCTATTCTAAAGAATTAGTGATCTTTTGTGTCATATCCACCATTCTTTCAGTGGTGGGTATGTTTTCTTTATTGTTCCTGCTGCATTATCCTATTATATGCCCTGTGAAAAATGAAACTAGTGATTAAAAACATGGTAAGTCTCAGATGCAAGCTTATTGTGAGATCGGAATTAGAAAAAATGCATCTTCATTGTATTGTTGTTGAATTGGGAGAGGTGGAAATAGAAGAAGAATTATCTGCTGCTCAATGGAGCACTCTTTTGGCTGGTTTACTAAAGTTTGGACTGGAGTTGATGGAGGATAAGAAAAGTATCCTCATTGAAAAAATAAAAGGCATCATTATTGAAATGATCCATTATAGTGAAGAGCCTCCTGTACAGAATTTTTCTGCCTTTTTAAGTGAAAAATTAAATTACGACTATAATTATCTTTCTTCCCTTTTTTCAGAAGTAAAAGGAACAACCATTGCCAATTTTATTATCGCACATAAAATAGAAAGGGCGAAAGAGTTATTGGTATATAATGAGTTGAGTCTTACGCAAATAGCAGAAAAGTTGCACTATAGCAGTGTAGCGCATTTGTCTAACCAGTTTAAAAAAGTGACCGGCCTGACGCCCACCTTTTTTAAAAAAATGAAATATAAACGTCTTATCGCATTAGAAGATATCTAATGGCACCTTGTATCATAGTGCTTTCAGCAATTCCAGCACAACAACATCATCTTTTCGTAAAACATCTTTAAAGGCATGAGCATGCAATCGGATAACACAGAACTGGAGAAATCTATTCCCCACATTGTAGTGGAGATTATTGAGTATGTTCCCAATTCTATTTTAATAAAAACTATTATAAAAAAAACAACAGGTAATGTAACTATTACGTCTATGGATGCCGGGGAGGAACTGGCAGAGAAAACCGTTCCTTTTGATACGTTTATCCAGATAATAGATGGAAAGGCACAGTTAATTATCAATGATAAAAAATACAACCTTCGGTTGGGTGAGGGAATTGTGATTCCGGCACATGCTGCACATTGTTTCAACGCTACCGAGCAATTTAAAATGATTTCTACCATCATTAAAAGCGGTTATGAATATTAGGAGCAAGTGTATATTGTGGGTATGTTGTTTATGGCCGTGTGTTTCTCTGGCGCAGAACCCTTCGAATGTGATGCCGCAAAACAAAGGCATAAAGGATACGGCCAGGCAAACAGATTTAATAGATATTGCAAAGGAGTTGTTCCATATACGGCAAAATAAACCCAGGAGCCAGGAAGAAAAGAAGATCTATTTCTCTGCACTTCCTTTTGGCGGTACATTACCTGGCGGTAGTGGGCGTGCTTTAATTACCAGTACCACCGCCGGTATTTATCTGGGCGCACGCCGTACCACCTATATGTCTACTGCCACGTTTGCGCCTTACTGGAATTTTAAAGGCCGCTTTGGATTGCCTTTACGCACCAGTGTATGGCTACCTGATAATACGTGGAATATCCAGGGGGATACGCGTTTTATGGTGTATCCGCAATATACCTGGGGGCTGGGCAATCATAACAATGATGAAAACAACCGGGTATTAATCAACTACAAGTATATACGCTTTTATCAAAGTGCACTGAAACGTATCCGGCCTTACCTTTTTGCGGGTTTGGGCTATCATCTCGACTACCGTTTTAATATACAAAGTGATGATCCGGAAGTGGATGTTAAGCAGTTTACACAATATGCTTACGGGCTGGGTAGTAAATCCCTTTCTTCCGGCGTTAGCTTGAACTTATTATATGATACGCGCAATAATGCCATTAATCCCTTGCCGGGGGCTTATATGAACCTCGTTTACCGTATTAATCCCACATTTCTGGGCAGCGATCATAGCTGGCAATCGGTATATCTCGATGTAAGAAAATATATGCCTTTAAACAAGGCAAGAGTAAATCAGCAGAATATGCTGGCCTTCTGGTCGTATTTCTGGACAGCACTTAACAACACAGCCCCTTATCTTGATTTACCCAGTACCGGTTGGGATCCTTATAACCGTTCTGCACGGGGCATTGATCAAAACAGGTACCGGGGCAAAAGTTTGTTGTACCTGGAAAGTGAATACCGGCGTGACATTACTAACAATGGATTATTGGGCTTTGTTGTTTTTGCCAATGCCAACACGGTTAGTGGCGCCGGTAAATTTTTCGCATCCTGGCATCCTGCAGCAGGCGCGGGCCTTAGAATAAAGTTTAACAAAGGTTCCAATACCAATATTGGTATCGATTATGGCTTTAGTAAGGGCTACAGCAGTATTATGCTCAACCTGGGCGAAGCTTTTTAACCATTTCAACCGGGTGGCTATTCGCTTATCTTTGCACTGGAATGTGTTCCCTTTTCTTTTGTACGGGCAGGTATGATGGCCGGCAGCTGAAAAATGAAGAATAATAAATCTGAAAGGTAAAGTGTGCAAAATGACGAGTTTATTTGTGAAAAATATGGTGTGCCACCGCTGTATAATGGTGGTGCAAAGCCAATTGGACAAGCTGGGCGTGGTAGCTAAAAGTATTGTCCTGGGTGAAGTAACGTTAGAGGAAGAACTGACCGCTGATAAAAAAGCTTTAATAGGCGCTGCCTTTAAAGAGGTGGGCTTTGAGCTGATAGACGATAAGAATAGCAGGATGATTGAAAAGATCAAAGGCGTGATTATCCGGCTGGTGCACCAGGAAAATTGTGCTGTTAAAACCAATCTGTCCGATCTGTTAAGCGGGGAGCTCCACTACGAATATCATTCCCTGTCTAACCTGTTTTCAGAAGTAGAAGGCATTACCATTGAAAAGTATTTTATTGCACAGAAAATAGAGCGCGTAAAAGAGTTGTTGGTGTATAATGAGTTATCGTTAAGCGAAATATCGGATAAGCTCCATTATTCCAGTGTGGCTTATCTGAGTAGCCAGTTTAAAAAAGTAACGGGCCTGACGCCCAGTCATTTTAAGCAGATCAAAGAAAACAAGCGTAAACCGCTGGATAGCTTATAACGCAAAAAAACCAGGGATATTTTACCTTCCCCGGCTTTTGCATTTTATAGTAAGGGTATGTTTATCTTACGCTGTAATAAATAAATTCGCTATTACCAATACCTCTGCTTTCGACAATGGTTCGTCAAAAGCTTCCGTTGCGGCGTTTACAGAAATGTTGCCACTTACGCCGGCAAGGTTGGTAATAGTTACACCGCCCTGCACCGTGTTATCTTCTCCTGCGTATACTGCATTCACCGATGCGCCTATGCCGCTGTCATTTGCGCCTGTGATCCAGGGTTTCATAGCAGTTTGACCGCCCCCGGCAGCAGCGCGACGCATCTGGCGGATATGAGAAGCGTGACGTGCTTCTACAGAATGAATGTTTAAGGCGGCAGTAAGGTAAGCGCCACCTTTTACCAGTTCTTTAGCTCTTCCTTTATAAGCCCTTACACCGGTATCTTCAAATGCCTGAGCTACTGCCAGGAAAGTAGTATAGTTGAGAAACACATTGCCGAAAGTGGCATTGTTTTCAAAATTAAAAGTAGGTTTGGCTATGGCTGTTCCACCAGCTCCTGCAATAGCTGTTTTCAAAAAGGTAACGTGTGCAGCTTCGTCATTTTTAATTTTAGTAATGGCGGCTTTAGCTGCATCGGTAGGAAAAGTAATACTGGTTTTAGTAAGCGCTGTAGCATAAAACTCCGCTTCCAGGTACTCTAAGGTTAATGCGTAGTTTAAAATTTCCAGAACCGTGGCGTTGGTAGATTGCCCGTAAGATTTATTAAAGAACGAACCCAGTGCCAAAGGAAGTGCTGTTAAGGCCACTTTTCCACCCAGGTGGGCAAAGTCTCTCAAGGCTGAACGGCGCGAACCCATTCTTTCTTCCAGATCCGGATCTACTTTCTCTATTTCCGATAATATGTTTTGTAAGTTCATGACAATCGTTTTAATGTGTTAAGCATTACAGGCCGTTTGCGTTTATTTTGGTTTTCAGGTACCCATTGGCCACTGCTACCACAGCCTGAGGTGTCATAGCTGTATCCATTCCATTCGCATCTGTAGAGTCAGAGAAGGTGCCATTGGAAATCAGGTCCCTGATGTAAGCCGCATGGCGTGCTTCTACAGATACTATTTTGCCGGCAAGTACCAGGTAATCGCCATTAGTGATGAGATTGCCCGCTCCGTTGTAGGCCGACACTCCCAGGTCTTCAAAGGCTTTAGCTGTGCCCAGTACGCTGGCCCGGTTACTGAAATTAATGCTACTGAAATCTACTTCCAATGCACCAATAGCATTGGTACTTAATGCTGTTTTGAAAAACTCGCGATGGGCAATTTCATGATCACGTATGCCCGTTAACAACGCTTGTTCATCCGAACTGAAAATGCTGGTAAAGCTGGCGTTAGCGGCTACCTGTATATAAAATGCGGCTTCCAGCTGCTCCAGGGCGTAAGCGTAATTCAATACACCTGTATCGCCGCTGCCTACACTAGTGCTGTTGTCGTCATTTCCACTTTTTTTACAGGCTATCGCTGCTACTGCAACAAGGCCGGAAGCGGCTCCTGCAAAGGATAGGAATTTTCGCCGTGACACGTTTCCAGAGTCTGGCGCGCTCCGAGAGATCACCTCATCGGAAGATGGATTTAATTCGGTCATCAGTTTGTTTTTAGTGATTTATCAATAAGAGTACAAGACGGCTACTCTGGTTCGATCTTCAATAGAAAGAAACGGTGGTTAGCTGAATGCAACGTCAATACATCTACGTGAGATAATGATTGCCGGTTTGAATCTGTTAAATAAATATGGTGAATTTTATAAAACCATCCCTGGATGTTATAAAGGGGGGTGGAGCTGCTGCCTCAACTTTGTATTTGTGCTGTACAAGTGCAGTGTATTTTTAGTTAATAGCTGTCAGGGATAAAAATCCGGATACATTACAAAGCTACTATAGTAATATGGAGACTGTTGGAAAACCCATATATCCGTGCCATCATGCATATGCCATTGTACACGGTGCATTTGGCAAAGTACATTTAATACACATAAAAAGTTTTTATAAGTGCAATGATCTGTGAAGTGGTAATGGATGCCGTTGACGGTATCGTTTTGGGTGATCATTTCCTGTATCCTGATGGCTGAGAAAGTAAGTTTTATTTTGTTGGTCTCCTGATTGTTGTCCAGTTCAATGCTTATATATTGTCTGGGAGGTGGAAAGAGTATGCCGCGTTTTTTCAACTCTGCTTCCATTTTGGGGCTATATGTTGCCAGGCTAATGATCCTTTTGTAACAAGGGTAGCTAAGATAATTGTATATCGCTGACACTTGTAAAGCAACTGCCAGAATTGCGAGGGCAGGGGCTAATAGATGTAAAGGTTTTGAGGATATTCTTGACAACAGTATACAATTTGTTTACTATAGAGATGCATTCTGTTTTGCTTTACATAAAATAGAACGAGTTTTTTAAACCTGGTGAAATAGGAACATAAGGCATATGAAACTTTGCTGTTATTGGTATGCCTTATGTTTTCGGGCATGCTAGTAAGGGCTGGTAGCTAGTGCCTTTTCATCGAATATCTGTTTTAGTCGCTGTTCCCAATTGTTCAATTGTATTGCACGTTCCTCTGCTGATATGCGTGATGGTTGATAGGTTACATGTGGTGTTAACGGGCTAAATCCGGTAAATTCAAATATCCCTCTTTGTATAGGTTTTAGAATATTCTGTATATTCCCATGCAATCCTCCGGGCTGGTAGGCAGTTTCAGGGCTGCCGGTAGTGAGTGACAGTAATGCTTTTTTGCCTTTGAATACTCCCTGCTCGTATATTTTTCCCTGACCGTAAAAGCGGCCCATAGCAAATATGCGATCAATCCACCCTTTTAATATGCCGGGTACACTAAACCACCACAGAGGGAATTGCCATATCATAAGGTCGCACCATTCTACTTTTTGTTGCTCGCTTTCGAGGTCGGGGGCAAAACCGTTCTCTTGTTCTACGGCGTATAATTCTTCCAGTTGTTGCTTGAAAAAAGCTTCGTTTTTCTGTTGTGAAAAATTGCGCCGGTCCGATATGGGATCAAACTTCATGGCATACAGGTTAGAGGTTTTTACTTCGTGTCCCGCTGCTTCCAGTGTTTCTATTGCTTTGTTAAACAATGCTCCATTCATGCTCAATGGCTCGGGATGCGCCAATACTATCAGTACTTTCATAATAAATCCGTTTTAAAAGCGGATAACAAAAGTATCTGGCTATGTGGTAACTTTGCAGTGCATAAAACAATGTATGATACGCACAAAAATGTAAGTAATGGCGCAGCGCAAACTCACTTCTACCAATACCATGAACCGCGATTTTCTCAATAATACCTGTGGTATGATGTACGCCATAGACATGCTGAATGGCAGATGGGCGCTATTGATATTGTACAAGTTAGAAAACCGCACACTGCGTTTCTCCGAACTCAAAAAACGCGTTCCTAAAATCACCGACCGCATGCTTACCCTGCAATTGCAGGAGCTGGAAAAGAACGGTCTGGTAATCAGAAGTGTATATGCTGAAGTGCCGCCACGGGTAGAATATCACCTTTCTGAAAGTGCCTTGAATCTCATTCCCATCTGGAAGCAGCTGGAGAAGTGGGGGGATGCTCATAAGGGAACAATGGAAAATGCTATGCAGTCAGCCGTGTAAATGCTATTCTATTAATTACAATTCCTGCCATGTGAAACCTGGAAGACTTCATTGTGGTGGGCCGGATTTTTATGGAGTATTGGAGCGTTTACCTGCTCCATAGGAAGATTATTTTGTAAAATATTTATGCGATTCCAAAGCTATGCAATTGCTTTAGGGACTACAACCGGTTAGGCCGGTCATAGGGTTTTAACAGCAAGCGTGCTCTTAACAAGGCGGCGGCAGTAGGGAAATGAACAACACGTTGTAGGGTGTTGTAGTCTGTTACATCCCAAAGGCCTGATCTGTGCCAGGGTGTTAAATGATCCCAGTCGGGTCTATCAATAGCCGGATACCAGCATATGCCCCATAACGGGGCATATGCAAGTACTATAGCACATTCCGCGGCAATAAAATCAATCCATAAGGGGCGTTCTTTTCCGGGATGACTGGTTTCACTGAGTATAAACGGGCGTTGGTAACGTTGATAAGCTTCCAGTAATAAGCTGCTTAAAGAGCGCCACCTGCTATCGGGTATTTCATTTAACCAGGGTAAAGAGGTGCCTGTTCCTGCGATCCATTGATTACTGTAGTAGTAATTAAATCCGAGAATATCCAGATATTCGGGCCTGCCGCCAAGTTCCGGACATATTTTGCCGGATAGTATATCCAGTACCTGGAATTGTTCTTCATGTTGCTGTATGGCAAATGCAGATTCTGCTTCACTGGCCTCTAAAGGTGCCACAATACTTACCAGGGGTTCTGTAGTCAGAAAACGGATATTGTTGTCCAGCATGTTGCAGGCTTCTATCCCTTTAATGTAGGCTTTCATTAAAGCGTATTTTACATCCCAGCCATTTCCTGAACAATAAGGTGTGGTGCCCGCCACTTCGCCGCCCAGCCATGATATAAAGCTAACCTCGTTAATAGGGGTGATAATTAAGGTGTCGGAAGGACTAATGCTGCGGTAAAATTGAATAAAGGACATGCACAGTGCAGCAAACCTGGTGGTGAAATGAGGATGTAAAGGAGTAAGATCATCCGGATAGCCAAAATGGCACATATCCCATATAACCTGGATGTCGTTGGCCTTGGCATAATGTATTACACGTGCCACACGGCTCCAGTCGTATTGATAGGGCTTTTTCTCCACCTGGCTCCAGCAGATGCCTTCCCGTACTGTTTGCATCTGAAACAGGCTTACATTTCTAAAATCCGATTCTATATGATGCAGGTGTCCTGTAATGTGTAAAAAGTCAACCCGGTTACCGAAAGCATTGAGCTGATCTGTACATTCAAAGCCAGCCATCCAGAACGATCTAAATGGACTGTGCATAGGTGTAGATCTTTGCAGGTAATAAATAGGTATTGTTATGCAACCTGGCTGTTTCTATTAACTGAAGCATTTTGCGTACGGTGCCATCCCATGACATATTTACCAGGTAGTTGTCTACACTTTTCAACCACTGCTCCTTCTCCTGTATGGCCAGCTCGCTGGCTGCTTTTTCTACAAATTCCTGTGGCGTACGGGCAATATGCACCAGATGTTTTATACCATAGGGATTAACAACATCTGTAATAGCTGTAGATACAACAGGTTTTCCTGCTGCCAGGTATTCGGGTGTTTTGGTGGGGCTGATGTACCGGGTAGATTCGTTCAGGGCAAAGCATATCATGGCAAGGTCCCATCCTGACAAGTACGCAGGTAAATCGGCGTATGCTTTAGCGCCTAAATAATGAATATTGGGTAATTGTGGTAAGCTATCGGGCTCTATTTTTACTACAGGGCCAACCAGCACCAGTTGCCAGGCAGGTTGTTGCGTGGCAATGTAGGTAAGCAAAGGGATATCCAGGCGTTCATCCAATACGCCACAAAATCCCAGGCGCGGATAAGGAATGTGCTGTTGATCGGCCGGGTCTATATGAATGGTGCGCGCTTTATGAAAATGCGCCTTGTCAATGCTGCTGGGAAAGGGGTGGATGTTGGCATGCTGATGCTTTCTGACTTCATAAAGACTTTGGCCACCTGTAAACACCAGGTGTGCAGATGCCAGTAGTTTTTTTTCCAGCCGCTTTAGTTCAGGTGGTGCAAATTTAAAGGCCGACAATTCATCCATACAATCATACACTACCAGATGCGGGTTGCATAAACTACCCAATGGCAGGGCCATGGGCGTATAATACCAGCACATATATTGTGTAACCCTGTTTTTATCCAGCAAAGCTTTTAAAAGCAGGTATTGCCGCAGGGGTACATCGGCTTCTTCTGCACCTTTTTCCAGGTGCGGCTGTATCACTATCACAGCTTCCTCACTTACATGCGTTACAAAATGATCTTCTGTTGCGTGAAACTGAGGTTCCTCTACGTAAAACACACGTCCTTGCCTGGCAAACCTGCCCATTAAATGTTGCGGGCGCTGATACACGAAATCCCATCGCAGATGGGAGAAACATATTATATCCATTAATTACTATTTACGGCATTGAAAGGAAAAGGGTATATGTGCAAGTGAGGTTGCGGCAGGGGTATCATTTTTAGGTACCGGGTTGTATAAGTAAAAATAGCAGGAAGGTTGTGCTCCTGCTATTGAATATGCTTACGCTTCTCCTTCTTCTGTGGCTGCTTCGTAGTTAATAGATGCTGCAATGGTGCTCAGGTTTTCATCTGTTTCCTTTTCCTCTGTCAATGTTGTTTTCAATAATTCTGCCACTTCTTCCAGTCCTAAAACGGTTGCCAGCTGAGCCAGCGCACCATAGGTGGCTATTTCATAGTGTTCAATTTTTTGCGATGCGAGTATAATACCTGCATCACGGGTAGAAGAACCGTCTTCTGTGTTTTCAATAATAGAGGCTCCCTCTATGGCCAATCCTTCCATAGCTTCACATTTCTTTGCCTGTGCTTTCATACCCAGGTGTTCAAAAACCTGGTCCAGCCTGGCTACCTGTGTTTTAGTTACTTCCAGGTGTTCGCCAATGGCGCCTGCCAGTTCCTGGCTGGTGGCCGATTTTTGCATTTTAGGTAAGGTTTTTACCAAATGCTTTTCTGCCCAGTAAATGTCTTTTATTTCGTCTTTAAACAACTCCAGTAAGGCAGGCTCTGTAGTTGTGGGTGGTTTTTGTTTTTTAGCAGTGTTCGTGCTTTTAGAAGAAGATGATGCTTTTGACATTTTATTGTTATTTGCTATTAACTCAGAATAATCATGCCAGCGCTTTTATATAAATGATAGGGATTGCCAGGATATATATGCTAACTAGGTGAGTGGCACAGGGCTATCTCTTTTTTTTACTTGTATCATCTGCCGGCAGGAAGATTTTGTTAATGGTATAAAGATATTGTGTAAGTGTTTTCGGGTAGGGAATAGGGCAGCCAGGATAAATACAGGTTTCCTGAGTAAAATAGTACCCCCTAGCTGTATACACTGTTATAAAAAAATGAAGCATTTCAATGGCGGTAATGTTTTATTAAAAGTGTCTATACTTTGGATGTCCGTTTTTAGTCCAAAAGAAAACTGTGACTTATAAGGGCCAGTAAAGCTGAATGCTGGCCCTATTAAAAAAATATAGAAAAATATGGCGGCCTTGTGCTGGCTACCGTGTCTTAATGACAACTGTTTATGTAATTGACTATGGAAAAGAGAAATATTATCATCGTTGAAAACGATGTGGATGAGCAGCTGCTTATGCGGGAAGGATTTGAAAAATCGGGCTACTTTAACCTGCTGGCTCCTTTCAATAATGGAAACGACCTGCTGTATTGGCTGAATGCTAACCCGGATGTTATTCCGGATGTGATATTGTCTGATTTAAACATGCCGGGGAAAAACGGGTATGATATAATGGTAAACTTACAAAAGATTGCAGCTTATGCAGAAGTACCATTTTTTATTATGTCTACTTTATCTAATCCTGTTCTTGTGCAAATATGCCTTTCACGAGGAGCGGCCGGGTTTCTGGTAAAGCCCCGGGTTTATATTGATTATACTACGTTTGCTTGCCAGTTGAACGCATTGGTTCTGCAAAATGTCTGGCAAAAACAAGGGGTTGGGGTAGTGTAACGCCCCACCTGGGTTTATAAGGGGATGTCGTAGAATAAGCCGCTGTTCTCAGCGGTTTTTTTTATTATTGTCAGTAAGGTGATTTTATAGATAATGAAATTGATGATGTGTTATAATGCTTGCTGTGGAATGTTTTATGGTCTCACTGTTTTCAGGGATAGTTACCGTAACATTTTTAAACTTGTTTAGGATAGAAGTATTTTTAATGTGTAGCGTAACCAGAGAATCATCTGATGTGTTTTTTTAGATATTGCAGGTATATACCATTCCTGATGGAGTTTATTATATTATGATGCAAAAGAATTCAATACAAGCTAACGTGTTATTGAAGTTGTAGACCTAAAATCCAATATATGAGTAAACCCTGCCTGCTCTCGCTAAGCGATGAAGAATTGATAGGATTATTACCTGTTAATAACGATGAAGTATTTTCCAGTTTGTATCGGCGATACTGGGGGCCATTGGTGCTTTTTGCGGCGAATTACATAACCGATAAGGATACCTGTAAAGAAGTAGTGCAGGAATTCTTTACCTCCCTGCTTGTAAAGCGGTCATTGGTAAATATAAAAACTTCAGTAGCCGCGTACTTATATAATGCACTGCGTAACTACATTTTTAACTATATCCGCAACTCCTCTGTTTATTCCAGGCATGTCAAAGGGGCTTTCCGCCTGGGAGGGCAAGTATTTGCCGAAAATAATGTGGAACAATTTGTTCGTATGAGTGAACTGGAAAGAACCATAGATGGTTGTTTAGTGAGCATGCCCCTAAAGTACCGGCAGGTATATGTTTTACACTTCCGGGAATATTATACATTACGAAAAACTGCTTACCTGCTGGATAGGCCGGTGGATACTGTTGAAAAGCAATGTCGCCGTGCGGTAAAATTGATCAGGGACAGGTTGAGTTGTCATAGGTGATAGCTGTTGTCTGATGTATTATCCGGCATAGTGTTTATGTTACGGTTACATTTTTATACAGGGATATATAAATTATATATTTGTGATACCGTAACATTTTGTTCTTTTCAGCATGAATAAGTAAGACTGATTGCTGTAATTAAGTACCAAATTAACTGTAGCTAACTCTGAAATTTGCTTTGCTTTTAATTGTTGCTATGTATTGCTATTTCATAATGTGTTTAATGTGATTCATTTAACCTATAAAAAAATGATATGTTCATGTCGAAAACACTGATTAGTGAAGTGGAAGTTTATTCACAATTAGATACCATTACTAATTCGCCGTTGTTTAAAGGGTCAAAAGTGTTGACCATTCTGCTTAAATTTATTGTAAAGGAGACACTGGAGGGTAGGGGTATGCAGCTGAAAGGGTATACTATAGCTATTGGGGCGTTGGGGTATAAGCATAAGGTGGATGAGCATCATCTTGCCATGGTGCGCATTTATGCAGGAAGGCTGAGGAAATTGTTGCAACGATACTACAGCAACTGTCATGACGGTGATGAAATTATTATTAAAATTCCAAAAGGAGGATATAATCCCCGGTTTGTGCGCATGTCAAAAACTACCTGTGTGCTGCTTATGTTGCTAATAAATGTAGTGTAGGTGATGGTAATATGATATAGATGACTGTTTTTTGTGAATGATTCATATATCCAGGAATAGAAAACTTGTAACAGTTGAAATATGCTATAGAAGTAATTGGGTTAAAGTAAACTGCTATTGAGTAGTTGTTGATGCAGGGGGATGGTACAGATGATTATTGTTTTTTATGTAGGTGAATAATGGGGTGTATCTACCTATTGGCATGTGAATGTGTACACGGTCGGTTTGACGATGAGTATGATAATACCTGTCCAGTAGTTTCCTTAACCGGCCTGCATATATTCTTACATGTGGTGGTGATTGTGGTGATATGGCTTTGTTGTGCTTTAATCCTTTCACTGCAATAGTGTATTCCTTAATTTCATTTTCTCTGCCAGCAAGGGTCTCTGTTACTATAAATGCTAAAAAGCTGGATAAAACTTTATTGTGCATAAATACCTCAGATTGTAAAATCTGGTCCAGCTGGTATTCTATATCTGTAAAATAAGGTTGAAGTGCGTGTGTGTCCCCTGTCATAATGTCTGTTTTTATTAGAGGTTATTAATATGGAATGCTAACCCCAATTACTTTAACTGTTACAAGTGTTAGTTCAAATATATGTATATGGGTTGTATCGGAATTGTGGTAGTACGTTTTTCCCTGTAGGCGATTAAATAGTTTTTTATTGTAATGAAATATTATATAGATATTTATAAGCTGTATTTTATATTTTCTGAAATTTACCTGTACGCGCTGAGTGATGAAAATTTGGTGCCGTTGTTTGATAAGCTTTTTGGTGAGCAGAAAAGACTGCTGATTGAAAGATTGGTAAAGCCGGAAGAAAATACAAGTATTCAATTTTGGAGCATGTATAATGCTTATGAAAAAGAAAGAAGAATGTTAAACAGTGCCCGTTTTGCTATAGTGAATGAGTACCTGAGAAGCGGGCATCTCTCCGAAAAACATTTTCATAAACGCATTTCTATCCGTGCGTTTAAAAACGGGATTGCTTTTATAGAACTGTGGAGGAAATACCGCAATGATTTCTCGGAAGTGATGGGGGTAGAAAGGGCTAACCGGTTTATAGAGCTGGAAATGTATTTACAAAAGCAAACCAAGATGGCATTGCAGGATGCTATTCCTTTTTTTCAGGAAGTAGAAACAATTTGGGCCAGTAATAATGGTGATTATGACTTCTGGTATGATGAAACCGGGTATGTTACCCAGGTTGGGTAAACGGAATGGGGGTGCTGTTGCCAGTTCAAATGTTTACATTTGCAACTGTATTTCAAAAACAGGAGTCGCTGAAAAACATAAACGTATATAAAAGGATAGCTGCCGCTGCTTTAGTAGCGCTGTATGCGTTTATTGTAACTCCTGTGCGCCTGTGGCACCATCATGCCAAACTGCGACATTCTGTTCAGGGATGTATAAAAGAAGGCGATCTGCCGGGTATACAACTGTTAAAAGCGGGTCATCATATTTATTGTCCGCTCGATTCCGATCATTATACTATACATATGCACACGCCTTCGTTCTTCCTGGAAGGTGATGTTGTATCGGTTTCAGGTAGCCGTAATGGGTGTTATCACATTTCATCTATTGCTGTCTTTATTTACCATGCAGCCAATAAGGGGCGGCCCTTTTTTAATGTGTAGTTGTTAACAAAAACAAGTAGGGGGTTAATGGCTACACATGATATATTCAATGCAGTGAAGGTAGCCACACACATTGGCATTATGAAACAGGGTAGCCTGGTGCATACCGTAAAAGCAGGTAATATTTCTGCTGCCGAACTGCAACAACTGTATCTGGAAACTATTTAAAACAACAAACAGAATAAAATTCGAAGATGCGGGCGGTAAACCGGTTTTTTTCTGCGGTTTTGAAAGGATGCGAGAATTATATTCTGTTTGTGTAGAAAGTTGAGTAGAATGTTCTCTTATTTGTTTTAAATTTAGAATATCGTTCTGAATAAAGCTGATTGTAGGTATGGGTGTTCGTCTCGATGATATTGATTTACAAATACTAAGACTGGTGCAGGATAATGCCCGGATTTCCAATGCCGATCTGGCAAGGGAGCTGGGCATGGCCCCAAGTGCAGTATTGGAAAGGGTAAGAAAGCTGGAACAGAAGCAGGTGATCAAAGGGTATCACACTGTAATAGATCCGGCGGCTGTAGATCAGAAATTACTGGCGTTTATCCATATCCGAACCAAAGACACGGATATAGAAGATATAGTAACAGCGGGCGATCTGGCTAAGATTCCCGAGGTGCAGGAAATACACCATGTGGCAGGAGAAGACTGTTTTATTGTAAAAGTACGTACGGCCGATTCCGCTTCTTTAATGCACCTGTTGCGCAATGTTATTAAAAAGCTGCCGGGGGTGCTGGCTACCAGAACCACCATTGTACTCGAAACCTCTAAAGAGCAACAGCAAGTAGTTATACCAAAACAATAAATAGTATATTTTATGGGCGCTAACGAGAAACAAGCCACCACTGCAGCAGTGGTGCTGGCTTTCGCTACCGTATACATTGTATGGGGCAGCACTTACTTCTTTATTCAACGGGCATTGGTGGGCTTTAGCCCGGTGATGCTGGGGGCTTTCCGTTTTACTACTGCAGGCTTATTGATGATGCTATGGTGTGTATTGCGCAAAGAAAGCCTGTTTAACCGGCAGCAGATAAAGTATGCTGTTATTACCGGCCTGTTGTTGCTGTTTGGTGGTACGGGGGCGGTAATGCTGGTTGAAACCACTTTGCCCAGTTCGTTGGTAGGTGTAATCATTACCTCAGAAGTAGTGTGGCTGGTGTTGTTTGATAAAGCCAAATGGAAAGAGAATTTTGCGAATAAAGGCACTATTCCCGGCTTATTGCTGGGGCTTACCGGCGTGTATTTTCTATTTGCGGAAAGAATACAGCAGGGCAGCTTATCTGGTTCGGGCTGGGCGCAGGTGGGCATGTATGCTATATTGATTGGAGGTACTATGAGCTGGGCCGCCGGTTCTGTGTTTTCCAAGTATAAAGCGTTTGGTTCCTCTACTGTAAACAGTGCCTGGCAAATGCTGGCGGCAGGTGTGGCGTTTTTCATCACCGGTGCGGTGAATGGTAATTTACAAAGCTTCCAGGTGCAAAGCGTGCCGGTGAATGCATGGCTTTCTTTACTATACCTGGTGCTGGCTGGTTCGCTGGGTGCGTTCAGTGCTTATGTATGGTTGCTGAAAGTGCGGCCTATTACACAGGTGAGCACGCACTTGTATGTAAACCCGGTGGTGGCCGTGTTGCTGGGGGTGTTGTTTGCTGATGAGCATATGAGCGGTTTACAGGTAGGTGGACTCACGTTTATTTTGGTAAGCGTATTGCTGATTAATCTTACCCAATACCGCCGGAAAAAGCAGGCTACTGCCGGTGAAACGAATGCGGGTAATTCCGCATTAATGTTTGGCACAAAAGAAAAATGTGTATTGTAATTGATGTGATACTGTGAGTGTTTTGCCGGATAATTGTGTCGGCAATTTTGTGTTATCGTGCCATTAATAATAAGTGCTGCCGGGTAAAAGTGTTGTTAGCCACCGTAATCTTGGAGTATCTGAGGACTAGCCTGGGGTTTGTACCTGTTTCGCCCTATCTGGATAAAAGGCAGGCTACGCAATCCGGCGTTCCGGTGGTGCGGGAATATAGGGCCTGTTATACCAATTACCGGGAAGCTATCAGCCAGATGAGCGCTACTTCGAGCGTGATGTTTTTGGAGGGGATGGCAGCGAAGTAATTCCTGGTAACTTCTTTTGCCATTTTTGTGAACCAATTGGTGTAATGTGTGTTATAATCCATTATAGTGTATGCTGGCAATAGATGCACCTATGAAGGCAAATAGCATAATTATAGAGATTTGCTGTTATGTTGTGGGAGATATTCCCTTCTTTGCATCATACCTACCATATCAATTGTAGTACAGTTGGTATTACCTGTCCAATATTCTATTAAATCACCTGTTGTTTTTGCAAGCCGTATAAAATGGGTTTCAGTGTAAATTGGCCATATAAACTTATGTAAGTCCTGTAGTGCTTTTGTTTATCTAATGCAGGCAGGCGGGAGCAGGCTGCCGGATAACTCTTTTGCAAGCTGAAGTAGAAGTGTACACAACCGGCAGTCTGCGTAGAACGCCCTTTTTCAACGGACAACAGGTATATTCTAAAGGGTTTGATATGCATATAATAGACAAGGATTATGCTCCTGCATGTTAATGCAGGAGCATAATGAATCAGTGGTTCTGAGTAAAATGAACAGTCCTGATATCGCTTTGAATATGCAAAACGCTGGCAGAAGCCAAAAAGGTGTTATTGAATATGAAGCCCTTTCCTAAATAAATCACATTAAAAAAATACTATAAGCCACCTCAAAAGGGTGGCTTTTTCGTGTCTACTTCTCTTTGGATGAAATGGTGTAATTCCGGAATCATGCTTTGCTTAGTAGAGGAACTCAAATGATGTCTTTACAGAGCTTCATGTTGAAACATGCTTGATTATATTAAGATGGTTACAAAATATCCTCCGCGTTCTTCTTTAGCAACCCCGCCAATATTTCAATGGACTTTTTCCGGTAGGCATCTGCAGGCCAGGCAATAGTTGCTTTGCGTTGCATGTTTTTTCCTTCCAGGGGGATGGCTTTTAAAGTGTGGTAGCCATGTGTAGATACCTTCATGAGAATAGTACCTATGTTGCCGCCTTTTATCATTTCCAGTATAGTATGTACATCGTTGCAGTCCATCCGGATATCGGGCTGTAGTTTCCCCTTTTCAAATGATTCGTCCATAAAGCGCCGTATGCTGTAACTTCTTACAGGTAATATCAGCGGAATGGTAACGGCCTCTTTTAGCGTGATGCTTTTGTTGCGGGCCAGTGCATGATTGGTGGGTACTACCAGTGATAGGGAAGAGGTAAATAATGTTTCAAATGCAATGCTTTCTAAAGGGGAAGAGGAGGCAAAGGACAGTACCATATCCAGTTTGGAAGCAGATAGCTGTTCCAGTAAAGCATCGGTAGTGCCATATTGTATATGCACCTGCACGTGTGGATACTGCGTAGTAAATGCCTGCAGGGCTTTTACCAGCAACTGCGTAAGTCCGTAAGTGGCTCCGATAGCGATACTGCCTGTTTGCAGGTTCATGAGATCGTTCAGCATTTCCCGGCCTGATAAGGCATCCTGTAATGTCTGGTTGGCATAGGGGAGGAATAACCTGCCGGCTTCGGTAAGGTGGATACGCTTGCCAATGCGGTTGAACAGGGGAATGCCTAGTTCGTCTTCCAGTTGTTTAATCTGTTGCGATAAAGTACTCTGGCTAATATACAGTGCCTGTGCAGCTTCTGTGAAGTTAAGCAGCTCAGCGGCTTTGGTAAAGTAGTTTAACTGGCGTAGTTCCATACCTGCAATATAACTAAAATTGTAAATCGGTAAATTCGATGATCAAAATCGAAAATGACCGTTTTGCCGATTTACGCCTTCGTGCCATCTTTGAGTCATCAAAACGAAATTTTTATGAAAACGCAAACAACTAACCCACGTCAGCTTTCTCATTCAGTTGTAAGTCATGTAATGAATGTGCCTATTGAAAAAGTAGATATTGCCGATTGGTTATTAAACCTGCCCGATGCAGAATACCAACGTTGTTCTACCGCTCACATAGCTGCCGGTTCTTCGGTTACGGATGACGGACGCCCGATGTCTATTAATGTAGAAACAATAGGCAATGCTACTATCATACAGCACTATGTAGCGGAAATACACGAACCACACTATTGCCGCATGGTTTCTATCTCTGATGCTATTTCTGTGAACGGAAGAACCAAAGTAAAAGTGCAGTGGGAATTACGGGCCACAAAAATTGATGATACGCATACTGAATATACCAACGAAATCAATGCCTTTGCTACGGATGAGTTCCTGGAGTTTATTGAAGAACACAAAATTACTTTAGAAGAAGCGGCCAATGCCCGCCAGAATGCATCTGACAGTCATAATAAAGAAGAAACGCCCAACTTTGCTAAAAGTATTGAACGCAAAGCCTTACTCAAATAAACCGATGAACCGTATACGCAAACACTCAAAATAAACTATATGAAAGCAGCTGTTATTACCCAACCAGGCGCACCGGATGTATTGCAATGGAAAGAATATACTACCCCCGTATTAGGAGACATAGAGGTGTTGATTGATGTGAAAGCGGCAGGTATTAACCGTGCGGATATATTGCAAAGGCAGGGTAATTATCCGCCGCCACCAGGTGTAAACGCTGAGGTGCCTGGTTTGGAAGTAGCAGGTGTGGTAGTGGCTTGTGGTGCGGGCGTTAGCTTGTGGAAACCCGGTGATGAGGTGTGTGCTATTATGGCGGGCGGTGGTTATGCCAGCCAGGTAGCCGTAAAAGAAGGCCAGTGTTTGCCCGTGCCTGATGGACTTTCCTTTGCAGAAGCGGCCAGCCTGCCGGAAACTGTATTTACGGTATGGTCTAATGTGTTTCAGCGGGCCCGCCTGCAACCGGGTGAAACCTTGCTGGTACATGGTGGCGCCAGCGGTATAGGTATTACCGCTATTCAGCTGGCGCACGCACTGGGCAGCCGGGTAATAGTAACGGTGGGCGAGGAGGAGAAAGGGCGTGCCTGCATGGTATTAGGAGCCGACAGATATGTGAACTATAAAACGGATGCCTTTGAAAAGGTATTGGCGGATGAGCGGGTAGATGTGATACTGGATATGGTAGGTGGCGATTACCTGGCAAAAAACGTTCAGCTGGTGAATGAAGAGGGCAGGATTGTATATATCAATGCCATGGAAGGATCATTGGTGCAGCTGGATTTATGGAAGGTGATGCAAAAACGAATTGCCATTACCGGTAGCACATTACGCGGCAGGCCATACGCCTATAAACACGCGTTAGCTGATGAGGTGCGCAAACATGTTTGGCCGTTGATAGCTTCCGGTGCTTTCAAACCTGTAATCTACCAATCGTTTCCTTTTGAAGAAGTGGCCAGGGCACATGCCTTAATGGAAGCAGGCAGGCATATTGGGAAACTGGTGTTAGTAGCAGATTAAATGTGGTAACAGAATAAAAGCTTTCCCCTTGGGTTTGAAACACAGGCAGTGTTGTAAAAGGCGTCTCATTGTATAATGGGACGTCCTCTTTTTATCAGGAAGTATGCTTGTTAAATGGCGCATGACTGCTCGGTCATTACGCTTTCCTGCGCCCGGCAGGAAAATATCGGTGCTTATCGATAATTACATTACTTTCGCGCCACATTGGTTTTTAACACAAGTTTCACGGTGTTAGAATTAATAGGGAATCAGGTGTAAATCCTGAGCAGTCCCGCTACTGTAAGTTCTGTAAACACACTTTCGCATCTACATGCCACTGTTTTTAGTGAATAAAAATGGGAAGGCCGTTGAAAGTGAGAACAAGCCAGGAGACCTGCCAATGTAGATACATTTTAAAGCTTTCGCGGATGAGGCTTGAAATACTATAATCTGGGCTGAAATATTTTCAGTGTCTGTTTGTATTCCTATTCTTTCCGGTGAGCTGTAATAACAGTTAAGAGAAAAAATCCAATTTGAATCAGACATTTATGAAAAAAAGCTTTTTAGCATTGGGGGCGGTCGTTGCCCTGGTAACAGTATCCTGCTCTAAAAAAGACACGCTTGTTTCTTTACCTGCACCGGAAGTAGCTATTGAAAATGTGACTGCACTGAATGATGTGGCACAGGAAGATACGGTAGTGTTTAAAGTGAAAGCCACCGGCGGCAGTGCTTTTGTCTGGACGGTAGATGGTAAGGATGTAACGGTGAAAGATTCTCTTTTCAGTTTTGTATCCAGTGATTTAGGGGAGCACACTATTGCAGTAACTGCTTTAAAAAATGACAAAAGCAACTCGGCGGAGGCCAGTGTTACCGTACACGGCAAATACAAATACGGCACATTTATATTGAACGAAGGTAACATGACCACGGAGAATGGCTCACTTACTTTTATCAGTCCCAATGGTGTAGTAACGGATAGTGTTTATTTTAAAGTAAATGGTACAGAGCTGGGAAATGTAGCGCAGGATTTATTCATTTCTAATAATAAAATGTACATCATTTCGCAAAACGGGAAAACAAATGCGGTAGGCAATTCTTTTTCCAATGATGGTATGTTGATAGTGGCGAATGCAGAAACATTGAAAAAAGAAGCGGCCTATAATGATGAACTCACTGCCCTGAAATGGCCTACACACGTAGCTGTACTCAATGCGGAGAATGTGATATTAAGAGATAACAATGGTTTATACCGTTTCAACAGCACCGCTAAAACGCTTACTTTTATTAAGGGTTCGAAGTCGGCCGCCAAAATGACTATGGCTGTTTCCAACAATAAAATATTCGCTGCCGCCGGCACCAAAGTATATGTAGTAGAAGCGGATAAAGACACTCTTACTTACGCTTTAGATATGAAAGCTACGGTGAGTGGTGTGGTAAGAGCCAGCGATGGTAACATATGGGTGTCTACCACTACTGCCCCTGCTAAAATTTCCAAGATCAATTACAGGGATTATTCTTTGATCAAAGCCAATGAAATTGCTATTGGTAGCCTGAGTGCCGGATTTGGCGCTACTCCGGGTATTACGGCCAAAGGTGATACATTGTACTTTAGCGGTGCGGGAACTAAAATATACAGACATGTGTTCAGTATGGGTTCTACTGAGTTTATGGGTGATGCTAAAACCATGGTAGAGAACGCCAATATTGTATACAACAATATCGCAGTACATCCTTTAACCGGTGAAGTGTATCTGAACACGATTAAAGCATATGGATGGGATTACCTGATAAATAATATCAGTGTGTTCAATTTCAACAATGCAGCGCCATTAAGATTGAACTATCAGAACTATACGAATTTTCCGGCGGGTATTTTCTTTACTTATAATTTCAAGTAAGCTTTGCCCGGGTTTGGATAAAAAAAGCTGTCTCCTGAATATTCAGGAGACAGCTTTTTTATTTTATCTGCTATTATGGAAACATGGTCGCCGAGCGACTGAATTCTTTAGCACCGGCAGAGAGGTCGGGCAACTCCATCACATATTTCATAGCTGTTATTTGCGTATATCAGGGTTGTTGAAATAATTATTTTCTTCTGAATGAAAGGCAGGACTTACTCCGTTATAAATGGTGAGTACACCATTGCGGCCATCCTGGGCAATGCCATTGCGCGTGTGGGCGGATTTATTCTCAAAATTTTCATTTTCTATGGTTAGCCTGATGGTGAGTGCCCCTTTTTTCCAGACATACACAGCTCCTTCAAAAGAGTCTTTTTTTACCAGCTTCTCTTTGCCAAATTGTTCCGTCAGTGCTTTTTTCAAATCCAACACATCTTCATCTTTAAAAACACCGGCTTTTACTTTGCCTTTAGGGCCATCATTTCCCACGTCTGCTATTACAATTAAAGGTTTGCCGGTTGTATCTACTATAAAACAGGGCATTTGCAGCGGCACCGAAAAGCAGGAGATCACTGGCTGTATTTCCTCTTTCTCCCAATTGATACCATACTCCGGCTCTATAAGCCTTAAAACAGTGTCGGGCAATTTTTCGCCATACAGCTTGACCCTGTAATTTTCAGCATTTTTTATCTCATTCTGCTGAAACGGAATCTTTTTCGATGTAAAAATGTCTTGTGGCTTTTGTTGAAGTAAATCCAGTAGAGAAAGAGTTTGTCCTTTGGTGGAGCATCCTGATAACAGCAAAAGGGAAAAGGCAAAGCAAATGGTATAGGTTATACGCATGAAGTTTGGTTTTTTAAGGAATAAGTTCGGCGCTATTGATTATTGGTAGCAAATAAAATAAGTTGCCCTTTGTCATTGGTAAGTGTCCATCTGGATTGTCCCGATTCCATGCTTTCGCTATAGGATAATTGAGTGTTTGCATCCCATGAAGAAAGTAATAGTTTTTCCTTCCCGTCTTCTATTGCATAAAAACAATAGCCATAATTCACAAACGAATCTGGTGCTGTGGCGTTCATGTAGGTGCTGATTGGCTGCAGCTTTGTTTTTTCAGGCAGGGCCATTTGTAATAACGTTCTGGTGAAATAAGTGGTAGACAACGTCTGGCTTTGATAATACACATCCGAAGCATATGCTTCGCCATTCAGGGCAGGAACTGTATTGTTAGCAGCTGGTTTGTAAATGCGTATAAATGCGTTTACAGGAGTGGCATCTGCCCAGGTGGCGCTTCTATACCTGGCATCGGATAGCAGACGGTCTGCTACTCTTACCTTTTTGCTGATGTTTGCTACCTCGCCATTGTTGCCGGTGACTGCTAATGCTATGGTGTAGTTGCCGGCTGCAGTATAAAAGGATACGGTGTCTTTTTGATTACTGGTTTGGGTATTGCCAAAATCCCAGGCATACGACACCGCATTTTTAGAGGTGTTTTGTGTTTTAAACTTAAAATAAGTGGGAAGTACAAACTCTTCGTTTACATAAATATCCACATTGGAAAGCCAGAAATCAGCAGTGGGCGCAGCTGGTGTGTTGTCTTTACTTTTTTTACAGGAAAACAATAGTGCCGGGAATAAAAGGGCGGAAATGATTTTTTTCATGAATCTGACATTTTAGTATAGGTCAATACTATTGGTTATAAAGCAATCGCAGGGAGGTGAGCAAATGTATTGGAATTTTAATAAATGTCATTTATTTTGTCGCTTTTCCTGACATACGTAAGAAAAACAGGCTATGGTCATTTTTTAACCTGGCGTTTTTCCGGTTTGTAACAGGTATATTTCTTTTTTCTCTTATTATTTTTGAAAGTTGTTTAAGGTAGCGTTCTATGAAAAAAATATGGACATTATGCATGGTTGTGTTTGCCACAACCGTTTGCGGTCAAGTGGTACAGAAGAAAAATCCTGCTGATTTTGTGCCTAAAGGGTATGTGTTTTTTGAAAAGGTAACCGGTGACCTGGATAAAGACAGTTTAGAAGATTGTGTACTTATTATTAAAGGAACCGATAAAAGCCGGTTCGTGAATGATGAGTATCGTGGAAAGCTGGACCGTAATCGCAGAGGGGTGATGGGAGGTATGGCTATTGGGAATACACATTCAGATATCAACATGCTGGGTTTGAGCTAATTGGTTATGATGCCACCGATGGAGGGGCTGTTATCGATGGAGAAACCAGTATTAACTTTTCTACCAGGAAGAGAAGGGATAGAGAAAATACCAATAAAGGTTGTGAGTCTGGAGAGGAAAAGTTTAAAGAAACCTGGCAGACTATTCATATAAATAAATTACTCAACTTATCGGAAATCAAAGATTTTGATGAGTTAGATATGAATAAATATTAGTTGAGGTTTTGTATATTGCCGGCCGTAAAAAAATGAGCTACCTATTACACTAACAGCTGGTGAGTGTGCTCTTATTGAACGAATCATTTCACCTCTATAACACTATAAACCTTGAAATTAAAAACACATCCCCACCACTTATTTTTAATTGCAGCTATCGGTTTTATTATAGCCGGACATGTTTTTTTTGGAAGCTACCGTGTATACGACAACTACTTTTCTCATTCCGGTATGCAGCCTGCTGTCCTGTATAGCTGGGAAATTGCTGGTGGTCTTATTCTAGGCTGGATAGTGTATCAATGTACCAGGCGATGGTTGTTTTCCAAAAGGAGAGTTACTGGATGAGCATTTCAGGCAGGCGTATGATCAATTGCCGGATACACTGATTCATTTGTGGTTTGGAGATCGATTGTATTGTACCGATCCCATGGTGGTAGCCGTTCCGGAAGGGGGCATTGGTACGGAGGAACATGTTTATAGCTTTTTTTCCGAAAACATAAACGAAGCAGGCATTGAGTAGCGTAGTAAAACAGCTGATCCACGTTTTGCTCATCTTTTTACTTATCTGAAACTGGCAGAACAGGGGAAAGCAGCATTTCCGCACTTTTCGCAACTTTTGAATATAAACAGGGGAGAAATGATGGAGGCTAACGTTTTTGATACGATGTATGGCCAGTATTTTTCCGGTCTTTTATATGACATGCCTTATGTGGCAAAATATCGGGTGAGGGAGTTTTTACATAGTGAGGATGGGAGGGAATTTAATTTTGTTAAAGGCCGTCAGAACGAATATCCATGTGCGCTACAGGGTAGTTTTACTGGTAAGGATATGGAGGAAGTGGTTTGTGTGATGAGTAACGAACACTATTTTGCAGGAGATGCATACAGGCAGATGATATTGGTTTTTGCATGCAATGAGGGTGGAGATTACCGTTTGATTTATAAGGAGAGTTTTCGCGAAGTGATACAGGTAGGAAGGGTGTATCCTGATGCAGAAGAAAGGTGGGATGCCGATGTGTACCAGGATTCGGAAGAAAAGCAGCCTCTGCCATTTGATGGCGTTCGCATTAGACGAGCCGGGCTACCGGATATTGTGCTGGTATATAATCAATCACTGGATAGCATGGGTCGTTACGTGCAGCTGCCTTTGTCGGAGTTAAAGGAAGGGAATGAAGGCAAAGGCAATGAGGATAAGCGGGTAGCCTTATAGTCGCATTGCTTTAAAGTAATTTATGGAGGCTTCGTTTACTTTAGCTAAATTGCTGTATAACGCTGTTTGTTTATGAAAAACAACCTTACGCAAAAAATAGCTGCATCAGCAGACAATGTGAAAGCGTCTTCTTTAGCGAGTAACAATCCTTTGCAATTATTAGCGAGGCCTAAAGGCAAGGGTAGTAATCCTTTCCAGTTGCTGGCAGATGCTGTATCCAGGTATCCTTCTTCCAATAAGCAAGTGATGCAAATGAAGCACGAATTGGGGCCTGACAATGGCGACTGGAAAAAGCCTGCCGGTTTTGTATTGGATGATGCTTTTGGTGCAACGCTTGGCAAAAAGGGGTTAAACTATGGGTATAAAATGGGCAATGATAATTCGCCTGTTCTTGCATCCAGTCAGCTATCAAAAGCCAACGCCGGTAACATGTTAAGGCCTAAAGGAAAGCAGGCTTTTGTTGAGAAAATAGAAAAAAATGATAGCAGGGATCAGCCTTACATAGATCAGTATGGTTATGTAGGTTCGCAGGAGCGGGCTGTTTTTGGCAGAGAACGTATACAAACCTATGATGGGGGACACCTGATAGGCCACCAGTTTTTTGGCAAAAAAGCAGATGTGCATGGTAACCTCGCCCCGCAGCATAACCAGTTTAACCAGCTTTCCTGGCGTTTGTTTGAAGAAATTGTTCAGGAAGGTTTTTACAATCCTGGTAATAAATATAGTTCCGGTGCCTATGGAGAGGAAGTGAAAGTGGATGTGTCTTTAACTTACAGTCCGGATACTTACCAGCGCAGTTTGTTAGAATTGCATAAATCAGGTGTTATAGATGATGATCAGTATGATTGTATCAAAACCGATACGCCAATGAAAGATACAGATCAGCTTACCTTCACCAGTTTTGTGCCCGTTACCTGGTCGGGGAAGGCAAAAGCTACAGATCCGCTGGCTAAGTCCCAGATAACCTCCAGGCCACATAAAGGGGGATATGCCTATAATATGCAGCAAACAAACAGTGATGTAGAGGGGATGGTTGGTGTGGATTCTGATGATGAATATATGCCCGCTTCGCAGGAAACCCATGGAGCATTGGGAAATTCCATAATAGACCTTACGGACTCCACATTAACCTTTGGGGGTAATAACGAAGAATCTTTTTATGGAATTCAGTCTGTGCCACGCGACCTGAGCAAGCAGAAGGCGGCTACTCTTAAAGATTATTATTATTTAAATAAAAGCAAGAATGGAAGTATTAAATCTACCATTCTTAAAATGATTCCCCCTAATCTGTCGAAGCCTGTATCTATGACGCATTTGAAGACATTAGATATTAAAAAAAGTCCTACAGTCCTGGAAGCAGAAGATGATCAGTTTGCTGAGCTGGTAGACAAAATTGGCCATAAAACAGTATGCAAGCAATTAGTGTTTAAATTGCAAACCTCAACAATGCCTACCAATAAAGAGGAAACGAAAAAGTTTTTAACCAAGGTAGCCATCGCTTCTGTTATCAAGCCGGGTACACCTAAAACTAAATTCCTGAGTTTGTGGACGGATTCAAATTTTGGTATATAAAAAAATGCAGATAGGATAAAGGAGGCTGTCAATGTAAGACAGCCTCCTTTTTTTGTACTCGTTCCGTCTTAAGTGAATGTGATGGATTCACTCGCATAAGTGATAGTCAGAATGACTGGCAGGGATGGCAAAGCAATCGTTCGTTGATAGCATATTGGATTGTTAACGAACGCGTTTAATAGGCATAAAGTCAGTAAATGTGGTATCTGTGCTGATGTAGCCGGGTTTTACCGGTTCTTGTTTCATCAGGTCGGTACTTAAATATTTTTTATTGCTGTCGGGCAATAAGGTTACTACGGTAGCATCCGTGCCCATTTGTTGTTGCAGTTGAATAGCGCCGATAACATTAGCGCCGGATGAAATGCCTACGGCCAGGCCCAGCTCTTTAGACAGCTTTTGCGCCATCAGTATCGCATCGCCATCGTGCGCCTGCACCACAGGGGCTAATTGGTTCAGCTTTACTATTTCTGGGATGAATTCATCAGATATACCTTGTATACGGTGGCTGCCTACTTTATAACCGGTGGTAAGCGTAGGGCTTTCAGCCGGTTCCAGCGGGTGTATGTTAATGCCGGGGTGCATGCCTTGTAAATAACGGCCGGTGCCCATTACAGTGCCACCGGTGCCTACGCCGGCAACAAATGCATCGGGCCTGCGATCGATAGAGGCGAGTTGCTGCCATATCTCCGGCCCGGTGGTTTGATAGTGGGCTTCTGTATTCCATTCGTTTTCAAACTGGCGGGGCAGGAAGTAGCCACTGTTGCTGGCACAAAGTGCTTCTGCTTTTTGTATGCTGCCGAGGAAGCCGCCTTCTGCCTTGCTTACTTTTTGTATTGCTGCGCCCAGGCTACTGATAATGTCAAAGCGTTCTTTGCTTAACCAGTCGGGCATCATTATAATTACTTTATGACCCAATGCTTTGCCTATGGCGGCGAAGGCTATGCCTGTGTTGCCGCTGGTGGCTTCTACAATGGTGTCGCCGGGTTGTATAGTACCATTTTTATAAGCTTCTGTAAGAATATGCAAAGCCATCCGGTCTTTGATGCTGCCGGTGAGGTTGTAGTGTTCACACTTTACGTAAATCTTCCCTTCACGCCCCTGGTAGGTGTAGTGAATTTCGAGCATAGGCGTGTTGCCTACGAGGTGCCATAAATTGCTCAGCTTTTGCGGAACGGCAGTGGTGGGATGTACGAGTGTTGTTTCCATCGTCTTTTTGTTTGCTTGTAGCAACAAAGCTTGGAAACATTGTTTAATTTTCGGATGACTGGCAAAAAGTCCGTAAATAATTCGGAAATGGCACTCTCTGGCCGAAAATAAAAACGTTTCTTCTTTTCTATATAACAAAAAGCCGTAATTTTTACACCCGAAAGGTTCGATCATGAAAACAGGTGTAGACGAAACCGATATCGAAATACTAAAACTGCTGCAAAAGAATGCTGAGCTTACCAATAAGGAAATAGCTGCGCAACTGCATAAAGCCGTAGCTACTATACACGAGCGTGTTCGCAGGTTAAAAGAGGAAGGCTATATTAAAAGGGTGGTGGCGATACTGGATCGCAAACTGATTGATAAAAGCCTGATTTCCTTTAGCCAGGTGCAGCTAAACGATCATACAGCCGAATCACTGCAGAACTTTGAAAGGGAAGTAGCAATGTTTCCGGAAGTGATGGAATGTTTTCAGATGACGGGGCAGTTCGATTTCATTTTGCGTATTGCCACTTCTGATATGGAAGCTTATACCAGTTTTTACCGGGAGAAGCTGGCGCGATTGCCCAATATTACTACAGTGCAAAGTTTCTTTGTGTTGTCGGAGATAAAGAGCGATACGGCTTATCCTTTGTAATGAGGTTTGCGGACGCTATTCCCTGCCAGATTGTTTTTTATTTATCTTAGAGACATGAACCAGTTTACACTTTCTCCCGGTCAGGCACGCAAGATTATATTGCATGCCGCAGGTTTATCTAAACGTGGTCAATTTGGAAAGGGCCCGGAAGCGGTGTATAAGCTGATTGATCATCTTGGCTTTGTGCAAATAGATGCCAACTATGTGGTGGAGCGTGCGCACCATCTTATCATTGCCGCACGTATTCCTGATTATAAACCGGAATGGCTGGAAGAGTTGCAGGCAGATGGCCGCATCTTTGAATTCTTTATTTCGGATTCCAGCTACATGCCCATGCATGATTTTCGTTTTTCCTTGCCTGTGAAAGAAGGCTTTCAATCCAAAAGACCTGCTTTAACAACGGCCGAAATCAATTTAATGAATAGTGTGCTGGATAGAATAGAAAGGGACGGCCCACTGACTATAAAAGATTTTGATAACGATAGGCAGGAAGCGAGTACGGGGTGGTGGGATTGGCGTCCTGCCAAGGTAGCGCTGGAACGTTTATATTTTGATGGAAGCCTGATGACCACGAGGAAAAAGGATTTCAATAAAATATATGATCTGCCTTTGAATCTGTTGCCGGATGATGTGGATAGAACGATGCCTGCGCCGGAAGAATTTGCCCGGCACATTATCAGGCGCTGTTTACAATCTATGGGAATAGCTTACGTGAAAGAAATTCACTGGCGTGCCCGCAGGGCAAAGACCAACCTGGTGAAACAGGAGATACAAAAGATGGTGGCTGAAGGGGAGGTGTGTGAGGTAGCTATTGAAGGGTTAAAATCAGCGCCGCTGTATATGTTGCCGGTGTACAAAAACAAGAAGATTACGCTGAATGAGGATGCTTTTATTCTTTCGCCTTTTGATCCATTGAATGTATTCAGGCACAGATTAAAAGATTTTTTTGATTTTGATTACCAGGTCGAGTGTTTTGTTCCCGAGCCTAAACGTAAGTACGGCTATTTTTCATTACCGGTATTATTGGGCGACACTTTTGTGGCCCGCATGGATTCTAAGGCTGACCGGAAGAAAAGTATCTTAATTATTCACAACCTTCATTTTGAACCGGTGAAACTTAGTAAAGAGGATATTCTTAAAATAGGCAATGCTATTAAGGCTTTTGCTACGTTCAATAAATGCCGGGAAATAACCATTACCAAATGCAATAGTAAACAATACGTCAAAGATATTAAGGGTTGTTTTTAATGCAACAGGCAGCCTGTAAACATTGAGCCATTTGATAATCTGATAATTATGAAAAACGCATCCAGAAGGAATTTTTTAATCACCGCAGCTGCACTTACAGCAGGCGCTGCTGCATCAGCTATGCCACTTGTAACTATGAAAGCAAATGAAACCGCGAAGTATCCTGTAGTGCATCATGTATTTTTCTGGCTTAAAAATCCGTCCTCCACCGAAGACCGGGAAAAGCTTATTGCAGGAGTAAAAACATTGTCCAAAATAGAAACCGTGCGTGCGTTACGGGTAGGAGTGGTGGCCAGTACCGAAAAGCGTGAGGTGGTGGATAACAGTTGGGCGGTATCAGAACTGATCTTTTTCAGTGATCTGGAAGGGCAGGCTACTTACCAAACGCATCCTATACACCTGGAGTTTATTAAAAACTGTAGCCATTTATGGGAGAAGGTGATTGTGTATGATGCGGTAGATGTGTAGATAACCCATTGCATTGAAAAGCCCCGCAATTTATAACTACGGGGCTTTTTCAGGCATTGTCACTGCAACAGCCTCCTTTGTGTGGTTATTAAAGTCCCAGCCCACCATCACAATGCAGTACAGTGCCTGTTATATAAGTATTGTCTATTAAACATGTAATTGCTTCTGCCACTTCTTCGGGTTTTCCTACCCGGCCTACCGGTATTTGTGTGGCATATTGTGCAAAGGCTTCCTGTTTGGCTTCTTCCGGTAAAAAGCTCCACCAGTTGGTGTCGGTAACACCTGGTGATACGGCGTTTACTCTTACCGGTTTCAGTTCTTTCGCCAATATGGGTATCATCAGTTCCAGTCCGCCGTTTAAAGCAGCCAGTCCGGATGTACCAGGCATTTTTGCGGTAGCTGAAGTAGCAGTGATGAGGGTAATGCTGCCATCTTCTTTTATAGAAGGTAATGCCGCCTGCAAGGTGTTGAGATGTGGCCAGAATTTTCCCTCAAAGGCATCCCGAAATTCAGATAAGTTCAATTTGGCAAATGGTCCCGCTCCCTTAGCGCCACTCAATGCAATTACCAGGTGATCTACCCTGCCTTGTTGTTGAAAAAAAGTATCCAGTTCGTCCCGCTTGCTGCTGTCCAGCACCACCGCCTGTATATTAGCATGCGCAGCAGCTGCTACCTTGCATTTTGCCTCATCTCTACCCGTAACGGTTACTAAAGCGCCTTTCTCTGCTAATAAAATAGCTGTTGCCAGTCCTATACCGGAAGTGCCACCGGCAATAATCACTTTTGCCTGCCTGTTTGTTGCTTTCATATGTATTTGTTTTTACCATACAAAAGTCCGCCACCAGCGAGGTTTCATCATTGACCGGTTTATGCTTTCGCTTAACCGGTTTATGCTTTTTCCCTGAAATCCTGTGGTGTGATTCCTGCCGCTTTTTTAAAAAAACGGCTGAAAGCGGCCGGTTCACTGAAGTTCAGCTGAAAGGCTATTTCAGATACCGGAGCATCTGTATAGCGCAATACTGCTTTTGCTTCCCGCAATAACATTTCTGTAATGGCATCAGATGCAGTATTACCTGTAGTTTCTTTAATCACTTTATTGAGGTGATTGGCTGTTATGGCCAGCATGCCTGCATACTCTGCCACCTTTCTGTTGGTAAGAAAATGCTGGCTCACCAGTTTTAAATAGCGGGTGGTGAGGTAATTGTTATCCCTGATATTTGTTGCCACCGCCAGTTGTTGCCTTTCATAGCTCCGTTTGGCTTCCAGCAGCAATAAGTATAAATACAACCGGATGGCTTTTTCCCTGCCGGTTTTGCGGCTTTGCAGCTCTTCATTCATCTGTAATACAAACTGTTCTACTTTACGCATCTCTTCTGCATTCATGCTGAAAAAAGGTACACCTGTATAATCAAAGAAAGGGAATACCTCTGTAAGCGTTCTTTCCTGTACCAGCTCTTCCAGGAAGCTACCTGTGAACAGTATATAATAGCCGAACAGATCATCGCTGATGTTCTTCTTGGAAAACACCTGGTTGAGTGTGGTAAAGCACAGACTACCAGGCTGAAGATTAAAATGCTCCAGTCCCAGCTGTACATCTACTGTGCCGCTAATGGTAATGCTGATTCGGTAAAAAGCAGATTTCAATGGCCCCATTGATGATTTTACACCCACGCTGGAATACATTTCAAACCCCGGTATCATCCATTGCTTATCCAGCTTATTGCAGCCAAAATCTGTATGCTCATTTTCCATACGGTGCAAAGGCCTGAACCCTTCCAGGGCGTAGCTGGGTATTTCCGCTTTTGGTTTGCTGTTTTTCCTGCTCATATAACTACCGGTGATTAGTAGAACGATAAATCAAATAAAGCTTTTTTCTCCCATTTTTCAACGATGTAAGTTCAAATTTGCCAGGCCGAAGATGCTTATAGTGTCAGGTGCAGCTAAGTGGTGATATAAGAAAATTTCCATTGCACATGCCAGCATGTCAATACTTACATGCAGGCATGTGCTTATGGAAAGAAAGGTGATGGTCGAAAAAAATATAAAAAATTTCTTACGCTTTGCGGGTAGCAATCTCTTTATGGAGGGCTTTTAATGAATTCAGATTCACTAAGAGTATAGGCAGTGTTGAAAAGTTCACGATGAGTACGGGCAGAAACTTCTTATGATGTAGCATCATGACAATAGCTAATGTCAGTAAAATAGTTGAGGTGAGTATCATGACGACAATCATCGCTTTTATCGTTTTCGCGGTCTTTGTAAGTTCCTCCGTGCTTCTGTCAGTTAATGGTTTGGTTGGCATTTCTTTTTTTCTCAAAGTTTAAACATTTATTTGTGAAAGTCAAGTAATTTGCCATAATTGTAGAAATAAAAAGCCTCGTAATTAAATATTACGAGGCTTGTAAGAAGTGCCCAGAACTGGATTCGAACCAGCACATCCTTGCGAACGCTGCGACCTGAACACAGTGCGTCTACCAATTTCGCCATCTGGGCAGTTCAAGTGGGCGGCAAATGTAGAAAAACTTTTAGGAACAACAAACAAATTATAGGATTTCTATGTATAGTCTCCTGATGTAACAAGGGATTTCATGATTTACCGAAATAGCGTAAATGAATAATTGTATCATTTTATGCTAATTGCTGTATATCAATAGCTTATAGCGTGGCATGTTGTTGGTAATCTGACGTGCTATTATTCACCATACTTACAATTTGTAAAAATGAAAATCACAGTAAAAGACGGCACCGAAATCTATTACAAAGATTGGGGCACAGGACAGCCTATTGTATTCCATCACGGATGGCCATTGTCAGGCGATGACTGGGATGCGCAAATGATGTTTTTCCTGGAGAAAGGTTACCGCGTTATTGCACACGATCGCAGAGGTCATGGCAGATCCAGCCAAAACTCCATCAATCACAACATGGAAACATATGCTGCTGATGTGGCTGAACTGACCAATCACCTCGATTTAAAAGATGCTATCCACATTGGTCACTCAACTGGTGGAGGTGAAGTAATCCGTTATGCTGCTAAGTATGGTAAAGGTCGTGTGTCCAAGGCGGTGCTGGTAAGTGCTGTTACACCTATCATGGTAAAAAGCGAAAGCAACCCGGATGGTGTACCTATGGAAGTGTTTGATGGCATACGTGCCAATGTTGCTACCAACAGGGTGCAGTTTTTCCAGGATTTTACTATTCCTTTTTATGGATATAACCGTGAAGGAGCCAAGATTTCACAAGGGCTGAGAGACAATTGGTGGCGTCAGGGTATGATGGGCGGTATCAAGGCTCATTATGATGGTATTAAAGCTTTTTCTGAATCTGATTTTACAGAAGATTTGAAAAGCGTTGATATTCCTGTGCTGGTATTACATGGTGACGATGACCAGGTTGTGCCTTTTGATGTCTCGGCTGCGAAAGCAATTAAGCTGTTGAAGAATGGTAAACTTATTGCTTATCCTGGTTTCCCGCATGGTATGCCTGCTACAGAAGCAGCAACCATCAACGCTGATATCTTAGCGTTTATCCAGTCGTAATAGTTGTTAAAAGCAGGATGTAACTTACTTGTATATAAAAGGGCATTGCCGTTTACCGTGCAATGCCCTTTTACTATAGTACTGTCGCCTATGAGACTTCTGCTGCCGGATCAATTACGCGGGTCAGGTACTTGCCATCCTGCATTACCCAGGTTACTTCATACCTGTTTTTACCTTCTCCGTTTAACATATAGATATATACCCTTCTTCGGTCTTTTGATCTGAATGCTTTACAGGTAGCCAATATGGGTTTGTTTCTTTTGGTGTATTGACTACAAAATTTCGGGTTGCGGATGCCGGCAATAGCACTATCCGGAATTTTTGCCATGTATTTATCATGATAGATCACGTCAATGTTACCTACATATGTTTCGGTGCCGGTATTTTTTGAATGGATATGAATTAACAGGTCCAGGGCTATTATTGATCCTTGCTCGAAATAAGCAAAACTATCTGAACATCGCTTTAGTACAATTGTCAGCAGTGTTTCCTGTAATGCCTGTTGATTGTTTGTTGTTGCGCTGCCTTTGAGGTTAAATAAGCCAATTTCTCTTTTAATAAGGCTATCCTGTATTTGGGTAAAGCTTTCAGCGCTATTGGTGGAAAGGGATGACATGGCAGCTTCCTGGCTCAGGCTTATGTTGGTGTAAAACAACAAGGCAAGAAGTGCGGTGGTTACCGGTATTTGCTTCGTCATAAGTTGTAATTGGTTAATAAAGAACTGTGAAATGTCACTATGATAATAAACTAAAACTTGCATCCTGTTATATAGTAAAAACAACTTTATTGATCATTTAACAGTAGGGGACTGGCCTTTTTATAGCAGGGGGGCATTCGTTTTTATTTCAAAACAATAGGCAACCCAGGCGCTAATTTTTTTTCAAAAAAGCTAAATAGTTTTTGGTAGAAATAAAATGAATTCTATATTTGCACTCCCAACGACAACGCAACGGGTTGATTCTGAGGGAATAGTTCTTTAGACCTGAATTTTTTAGACCTGATTCTTTAATGCCCAGATGGCGAAATTGGTAGACGCACTGTGTTCAGGTCGCAGCGTCCGCAAGGATGTGCTGGTTCGAATCCAGTTCTGGGCACTTGATAGCCTTACAAGTCATTGATTTGTAAGGCTTTTTTATTTTCGCGAGTGTCGGATTTTCCTGCTTTTTAGCCCTTTTTCCCACTATTTACGACACTCAAATGACACTCGCAATGACACTCAAAATTGCAGGCACTCCACCGGAACACAACCGGAATCTAACCAAGAGGTTTTTGTATCAAAAACGGGTTGAAAAGGCATATTTGACACCCGGTTTGACACACCCCATGACACTCGCTGCTGGCAGTGAAAGCCAAGCCTATATGGCAGTTCTGCCATTTTGTACAGGGTGGTTTTCAAAATTATTTTCAAGATTGTTGTTCCCGCTTTCTCTCGCAAACTTTCACTTGCTGGTAACAGGTTTTAATCAGACTAATTTTACTGTTGGCATGGCACACTCATTGGACTTCTCTCCCGTAACCTTTAAAAAAGAAATCCTATGAACATTGGAGAAAAGCTCAATAAGAAAGGAGACAAGATCTATTTCTTTTATGATTTAGGTCGCGGCCCCGGACAGCGACCTTCTACCGGGGTATTTATTTATGCCAACCCGCAAAACCAGATTCAAAAGAACTTCAACAGAGAAGCACTGAAGATACTGGAGACTAAAAAGAGCCAGTTAACTATTGAGCAGCAGGCGGTAGGTACACCGATTATCCCCGCTCATAAGTTCAAGGCAAACTTTGTTGAGTATTTTGAGGACTATATCAAATTAAATAAACGGGAAGGCAACCGGCATCTGGCCTGCTGTCTTACCAAGTTTAAGGCTTATATCAAAAGTGATTTTATTTCACCGGTAGATATTACGGAAAACTTTTGTAAACGGTTCCGGCGGCATTTGCTGGATACATTGACTGGCGAAACTCCGGCTAACTATTATGCACGTTTTAAGTGGGTGGTAAAGGCTGCTACTAAGGATGGATATTTCAGGAATAACCCGACAGAGGATATTCCGGCTGTACGCAATCCTAGCGCTGCTTTGAAGGAACACCTGGAATCAGAGGAATACGTTGCCTTACTTAACACTCCCTGTTTTAACCAGCAGGTGAAGCTGGCATTTTTGTTTAGTTGTTATACCGGGCTGAGATGGGTGGATGTGAAAAGGCTGGAATGGCAGGATCTACAAGGTGGCACATTAATTACAAGGATCATACAGCAGAAAACCGGCAAGCCTGTGGTGCTTACCCTGCACCCTATAGCCCTTGCTATTTTGGAAGAGATAAAACAACTATCCCTAAGTAAGACAACTTCGACCAATAAAGTATTCAGCCTGCCTACAGCTAATGGTGCCAATAAGGTGTTGGGAGAATGGATTAAACGGGCTGGTGTCAATAAATACGTAACATGGTCTTGCGCCCGGTTAAGTTTCTCTATTCTTTTAAAGGATAAGAATGTGGATGATGTGACTATCGCGTATCTCATGGGGCATACCACTACAAGGCAGGTACAACAGACTTACAAAAGGCATAAGCCCAAAGATCAGTCGGAGGCGATCAGTCACTTGCCTTCTTTTAATATTGCGGGTTTCCTTTAAGATGGTAACTTATTTCAGGGTGAGGTAAGTTAAAGCAACAGGGCTATTCGATGATGAATAGCCCTGTTTTTTATGCAGCTCTTAACTTGATGTGCGGGGTTGCAGCCTGCACTGCCGCTGTTTCACCGGACAACATCTTATCTATATCTTCTTTCCTGTAATAGCCACTATTGGTTTTGTAAACGCCATATTCTTCACAGTTCTTAGCGAATTGCGTTCGGCCAAGGTTACAATAAATCAGTGCTTCTTCTGGCTTTAGGAAAGGTTTAAAACAGAGTGCTATTGCTCGCATGATTAGTAGATCGTCACGTTTTATCATATAATATGGTTTAGTATTGAAATTTTACCTTTCATGGGTATCAGATTAGGGGTTAAATTCTTGGGCAAATAGAAACACCACTACAGGAAATCTTGCAGTGGTGGTAAAGCTGGCGTTAATCTTCCTCCTCATCATCATCTTCTTCGTCTTCCTCATTTTCATGGTAGTCGCAGATAATATCTTCGGCTTCATGGATGGCATTCCGCTGTTCTTTTTCGTATTCCACTTCAATAGTGATGTGGCCATCCTCTTCATCTGTGCCTGTAATGCTATTGGTAATTTCGTTTTCCAGTAACACATCGGCTACCCGGATCAGCACATTTACAGGCACCTGTAATTCGCGTTTTGTGATAACTGTTTGCATAAAATAAATGGATTTAGAGGTTATGAAATGATTATTCTGAAAAGTTGAGTTCACGGAACTTTACCAGCGGCACCATAGCTGCCAGCGTAAAACGACAGGCAATGAGGGATGCTTTCCGGTTAAGCGTTAAACGAAAGCGGGTTTTGCCTTTCGGCTTAACATTATAAACAATGCGGTCAAGGTTATGTATGATGTCTTTTACCAGCGCGGTGTAGGGATAATCAGCAGGCAGTTGCCGGTAAGGACGTGCCGCCGCCATATCAGCAAACGAATCCCGCAAAAGCGTTAATGTCTCGTTAGGTATGGAAGGGATATTGCTTAAACGAAGCATGTTTTCCAACAGGCAGCGCAATCGAAGGCTTACCCATTTTACTGGCTGTATGGCATAGGTTCCCCAATATTGGTCTGGGTTTTCAAATACAAATGTGTAGTTATTACTATCCAGGCATTCCTGCACTGCTTCCAGCAGCCGGGAATATACCTGCTGGTAGGGTTGGTCTTGTTGCCTTACCATATAATCTGATTTATCTACATCTGTTTTTGCTTCTGCCGGCAAAACTGTTGGTTCATTACCGTTTAAGGTGTTAGTCTCTGCATCTGCTAACGCCAATCCGTTTCGTTTGTAAAATGCTAACTGCTTGCAGGTATCACTACAATATTTACGGGTGCTCCGTAAGGCTTGCATGGGTGTGCCACAGTATTGACAGGTAGTTGTCATTGATTTCAGTTTAACGGTAAATGATTTTGTTAATAGTCGATGGCTTCATCCTGTGGAGTGCCTTTAACGTAATAATTGTAATCACCCAATATGCCAATGATGTTTTGTAAGGCTTTCTGGTGTTTAGGGTTACCCTGTTGGTGGGTGATTTGTACCAGCAGGGTGCTTTCCTGCTCATTGATGCCTTCTACCTGCCAGTGTAGACGGTTATTGAACAGGATGCGGATGATGTCCAGTAAAACATCAATGGGAATAGTGTGTGAACTGGTTGTAGCCGGTTTGTTAGCACTTTGCATGGTGATGTGTTTTTTAAGTTCTTAATCCATCAGCGAGAGACCGGTTGCAGTATTATGGTTATCGCTAATAGCTTTGTGTTGGTCTTGTTGATTCCGCTTCTTCCACTTCTTCTCCTGTTTTTTCAGTCTTGCTTTTTCAGGGTCCTGGGCTTGCGGTGACGGGTGCTTTTGTGTATATAACCAATAAGCCAGCAGGCAGAGGCCCGCTATAACGATCAGCGGATGAGTCAATAACTTATACCATGGTTGTAATCCCTCCTTTTCTGTGGGTAATATACCAGATAGGCGGTTTAACAGGTCCTGCGGAGCTATAGGCGTTCTGAGGGCTTTCTCCCTTGCCGCTGCTGGATCAGGTGGTACTTGTTTTGAGTCAGGTGTTGTTGTTGACATACAGGTTGGGTTTACCGGTAAACGGAGTTAATTTTTTACGTTTACCGTTCTGTATGCAAAGATGAGAATAGAAAGAGGGCTGGTATCCCCCTATAGGGATACCTATGTTTTAAAAATAGTTAGTAGGCTTCAATTGAGGATACCGTTTAACGATAAACTGTTTGTATTAGCGGTAAGCAATAGTTGTTATTTCCTGATCCCTTTAGCATGCTGCCGAATATCTTCATCAATAAGGGCAACAGCACTGTCCAGGTGAAGATCTGTGAAGTAAGGGCGAATATATTGAAGGTCTGCCAACAACTGTGCGCCTGCTTTGTGATCGGGTATTTTAGCGTATTTCTTATAGATGTCTGAATTTTGCAGGCTGGTAAACTTTACTCCTGTCAGCAGGTGCGCCAGTCTTACTACATCACTGATATTGCCATTATCCCGGTGTTCTGTCTGGAACCCTGCTTTGAGCAGGTAATATAAGGTGAGCAATTGCCGGTAGCGGGTTGCCTCTTTATCCGGTTCTTCTGTAGCAGGTGCAGTTATAGTTTCTACGTCAAGCCCCTCCGGCTCTTTTTGCAGGTAAAGAAAATGAATGGCCCGGTCCAGCACGTTTTGACAAAGTTGGAGAAATTGACTGATTTCATCTGCTGATAAGGATTGTTCAGCTCCCGGAAAGCTATTGAATACCTCACTGGAATAAATTTCTTTCTGCGCCAGCACGGTATCGTAGTGAAAATAGGCGTGAAAGCTCTTGCTCACGTAAGGCTTAAGGGTTTTGCCATAGCGTTTGAGTAACGCTAAATCCTTTGCTTTGTACTGATGCCAGAATTGATCGCTATGAGCACTCTCCTGCCGGGCCAAATGTACAAGGCTCAGCAGGTGTTCGGTAATTTCCAGTTGTTGCAATAAGGTGTAGTGCTCCATTATTGCCTCATAGTCATGCTGGAATTTTTGTAGCAGTAGAGGGGCTACATGGTTGCGGGGTGGGTTTAAGGGAGTTTCTTTCGTAGGCATGCTACTAATATAATAAAAACTGGTAATAATTCCTCCTCCCTTATTTGCCGGGTAGCTTATCCCGGCGTGTTTCTCTCTTCCTCTTTTGTGAAGGACAAGAACACCTTTGTGGCTTTTACGATTGCAGGATCATTGGTATGCAGAAAATCGTTTACCGATACGTGGTTAACGTAAAACTGAACCAGTGCCTGCAAGGTACATTGGGTAATTTCCGTAAGAATATAGCTGTCGTGCGTGTGGCGCAGGGTAAGTTGCTTTTTCATATGGTTAATATTTATTGCCGGTTATTGTGTTTGTCCAGTTGCTGATACCATTCCTTGATCAGGGCTGTACAGCTTTTTGTATGAACTGCCTCGCTTATCAGCGCGATTGTCTTTTGAGTATAGTATATACATATTTCTCTTTTAACCTTATCCGGGATCGCCTTGATGTGGATTGTATGCGTATAGGCAGCAAACACCGATGTGGCTAAAGAGTAAATATCTTCTTCCTCGTTTAATACATAGGAGACAATCAGGATATGATCTATCCAGAACTGGATAGCTTCCTGCTCATCCACTCCCAGTTGCTTACAAGCCATTTGGAATGTTGCTGGCAGGAATACTTCTATTGTCATGTTTGGCCCTGATCTATCGGGATTTCCGTATGGGCGGTTAGGCTGTCGTATCATGTGTAGTTGTTATAGGGAATATAATTGGTTGCCTATCCAGTTCTTGCAGCTTTGTCTGGTAAAGGGATTCGGCTACGGACATTAATTCCTTTATCCTGTCTATGAGGATAGCAGCCTTTTCAGCAGGTACAGTATAATCTTCTTTATAGCGGGCATCCGAATAGGCTTTGTTTAACAGGTTGAATAGTTCCGTTTCTTCCCTTGTCAATCGGGGAAAAATAGCAGATGGCTCCATGCTAAAGTTGTCAATCAGGGCCAATAAGCGGGATAGGTTATGGGTAGTTGACCGGTATCCGGTGATTCCTCTTAATATGGCCATGCAGGTATGTTGTGCTGCCTGATGCAGGTTAAATACTGCTTGCTCCAGCCAGTTCTCCTGTTGGCAATCAGTGGCTGTCTTGAAAAACCGTTGGGCAGTCGTAAAACACCGGTTCCACTGGGTGGTAATCCGTGTTTTAATCTCTTCTTTCGCTGGTTCAACGGGCAGTTCTGCTGGAAATGGCCTTCCGCTGCTGTAAACAGGTACGGCTTTACGGTAAACGGTAGTGTCAAAACGGTAACCGAAAGACAAGCCATCCATAAATGCGGCATATTTCTGCACCATACAGGTGATTTCACAGGGTAATGATGCCGCTTGCTGTTCTATTAGCTGGATAAGCTCGTATTCCGGCCGTTTTTCTATATCTGTGGTTAGGATCATCAAGTCGAACGTTGTTGGGAATATCGTTTCCCGGTAACCTTCACCCGGCCAGAAGCAACTCCAATCCTGCATAATGGTAGTACGGGTGCCTAAGCACCAGATCAGTTCCGGTTGCAGAACAAGTAGGATTTTCTCTATCAGCTTTGCCAGTTGTATGACCTGCTGTTTGGAAAGATGGGGTAAATGTGCACGCATAGATACTTTTTTAGGTTGTTTAGATGACGGTTTAGCGATAAACGGGAAGGGTTAACGTAAAAACGGTATTTCCCCGCTCGCTTTGTACAGCAAGAACACCGCCCAAAGCCTGTGCATACTGCGCGCTGAGAAATAGCCCTAGCCCGGTGCCAGCCAGACCATTGTCTAATCTCTCGTATGGCATAAATAAACGGGAGGCTTTATCCGGTGGGATTTCCATGCCCTGATTGATAACCTGTAGAGTGATTATGTTACTTTCCAAGCTACATTTTACGGTAATAACAGTGCCGGGATGGCTGTATTTAAGGGCATTGGAGAGCAGATTTTGCAGTATCTGCCCCAGCTTTACAGGGTCTGTGGTAACCTGTATATTTTCCAGCGAGGGATTCAGTATCAGGCAAACATCCTTTTGTTGCAGGGCCGCAGTCCTTTCCTGTTGGCGAATGACCGGTGTTATCCATGACCGGAAATCAATCTGGCAGTAGGCAGGTGTAATATCCAGTTTACCGTTATGGAATTTTACGGTAGCAAGCATATTGTCCAATATATGTAGGGTATCAAGGGTTGTCGTTTCCAGCGCCTGAAAGAAGGCTTCCGACTTGCTGCCTTCGCGGATATACCGGCAAACCTGGACAGTGCCGGCTACCTGTGTGCGTAGTTCATGGGCAAATATACCGAGGAACAGTTCTATAGTCTGGGGGGCACTTTTCGGGGCTGGCGCAGCCGTGGAAAATGTGGCAATAGTGTTGTTTTCAAATGAGATTGGCATAACTGGCTAGTTTAATGGTGTTAAGGGAGATGGTTGTCCATAATAGCTCCGGTAGAGTATTGCACTACTGGCGGCTGTTTGATACCTGATTCGTGTGGTAAATTACCATCCCCGGGAACCGTACCCCACTAAGCAAGCCTGTGCGTTAACAAAAATTAGTTGTATTTTACCGAATAGTTAACCGGGAATAACCCTTGGTATCTAACCAGCCCGGATGAAGTAGGATACCAAATTATTAGTTTTCAATATCTTTGTGACTATGACAATTACCAGTATGCCTGAAAAAGTACACCAAGGACGCGCGGTAAAACGCCTTAGAGAAATCTTGCATGTTAAACAGGATGTATTGGCTGATGCCCTCAATATCAGCCAGCAGAGTGTTTCTTTATTAGAAACCAAAGAAACCATTGAACCGGAACAGTTGGAGTTGATTGCAAAGACGCTAAAGGTGCCGGTAGATGCGATTAAGAACTTTAATGAGGAGGCGGCTATTTATAATATTCAGCATAATTATGAAGGGGCTACTGCAAACTCTACTCACTTTGGCCGCGATTATTTTAACTGTACGTTTAATCCTATGGATAAGTACATAGAGGCTATAGAGGAAAATAAAAAATTATACGAAGCTTTATTGAAAAGTGAACGAGACAAGATTATCTTACTAGAAAAGCTTTTGGGAGAAAAGAAGAAATAACGCGGGATTGATATGATATTATAAGTCACCTACCGAAATAGGTGGCTTTTTGTTTATATAATAAACACCTTGACAATGAGAAATATATTTCCTAATTTTGACACAATTGTCCAAAATATTTTGTCAAATGGAATCCTTTGGTAGTTATATTCGGCTATATCGGGATGCAAAGCGGTTACCGCTTCGAAAAGTTGCAGCTTATCTTGATATAGATACTTCGACACTCAGTAAAATAGAAAGGAATGAACGTTCAGCGTTACCTGAGTATTTAAAACCTCTTTCCGAAATTTTACAAATAAACCTTAAGGATATTCAAGCTAGGTTTATTGCTGATAAAATAAATAAAGATTTTGGGGAAATGGAATATTTACCTGAAGGGCTAAAGATGGCTGAAAAATATATTAAAATACCTGCAAAGGAAATGAAGTAATAAGATGTCGACAAAGTTTTTCACTAACGAAAATGAAAATACGCTTCTAAATAAAATTGAAGGCATATTCAAATATCGAAATATCTACTTTTTTGATGCGCTGGTTGGTTATTTTCATGCATCAGGATATTTCCGAATCAGGAAATTTATAGAAAAAAGTGATGAGATAAGAATATTGGTGGGGATTAATATTGATAAGATGATTCACCAAGCCTATCAACAAGGATTATTGTTTGATGGCGACATAGAACGTGCACAAGAAGACTTCTTCAATCAAATCAAAAAAAATATTCAAACTGCTGAATATGATCAAGATGTAGAACGAGGAATGACACAATTAATACACGATATCGTAACTAAAAAAGTTCTAATAAGAATACACCCTAAACAAAATATCCATGCTAAAATTTATATTTTCCGAGAAAAAGAAAAACATAGTCATGGGTACGGCGCTGTTATCACAGGATCCAGTAACTTAACTGAAGCTGGACTCAGCCATAATTTCGAATTCAATGTTGAACTTAGAGACAATTCCGATATTGAATTTGCAAAGGAGACCTTCGAAAAACTGTGGAAGGAATCAACGCCTGTAGCGGAAGAATACATTGAAAGGTTAACAAAGGAGACCTTCCTTAATGCTACTTTTACACCTTATGAAGTATATTTAAAGTTCCTTGTAGAATATTTTGGTAAAAGCATAGATTTTGATCCGAATTCTATAACAGATTTACCAAAAGGCTTTAAGAGATTGACCTATCAAATTGATGCAGTAAATGATGGGTATTCGAAAATGATAAAGCATAATGGATTCTTCTTAGCTGATGTTGTTGGATTAGGAAAAACTATTGTATCTACATTGATTGCGAAGAAATACTTCTATTCAAACGGATTCCCAACCTACCGCTCAAGAACATTAATAATAGTACCTCCTGCGCTGAAAGAAAATTGGGTAGAGACAATAGATAAGTTTCACTTAGATAATGTTGAGATCATCACTAATGGAAGTTTACATAGAATTAATAACCCAGATAAATACGATCTAGTTATAGTTGATGAAGCACACAAATTTAGGTCTGATACTTCTGGAATGTATAATGATTTGCAGAAAATCTGCAAGTCACGAACTAAAAAGATTTTACCAGACGGCAGTCGTGAACTAAAAAGAATTATTTTAGTTTCTGCAACCCCTCTTAATAACAGACCCGAAGACATTGCTAATCAAGTATACCTATTTCAGGACAGCAAGAACTCTACTCTTGAAGTAGGAAACCTTCAGCAGTTTTTTCGACAGCAAATCGATGCATATAGAAAGTTAAGGGATGAAAAGAATTTAGAAAAAGTAAAAGAAGGTGTAAAACATATATATGATAAAATTAGGATAAAAATAATAGAACCTCTTACTGTAAGGAGAACAAGGACTGACTTAACTATTCATAAACAATATGCTCAAGATTTAATCGATCAAGGTATTAGCTTTCCACATGTTCAAAAACCGGAAAAAATATTTTATGAACTAGAGCCACGACTAGATTTGCTGTATGATAAAACAATTCGTTGCTTAAGTCATCCCACAGACGGATTGACCTATAACAGGTATAGAGCCATAGGCTTCTTAAAGCCGCACAGAAAGAATAAATACCAGAAGGCAGATATGATCTCATCCCAGTTGGCTAAAATTATGAAAACCCTTCTGGTAAAAAGAATCGATAGCAGTTTTCATGCATTCAAACAATCATTGGAGCGATTTCTAAATGCGACAAAAGCGATGGTGAGGATGTTCGATAATGGTAAGATTTATATAGCGCCTAATCTTCCCGTATCGGATTATATTAATGAGGGTAAAGAGGAAGAGTTATTAGACTTGCTGCTTAATAAATCTCTAGAAGATCCTACTATTGAAATATGCGAACCCGATGATTTTGAACCAGAGTTTATCGTTGGCCTTAAGAGAGACTATGCTATCTTAATGGAGTTAAATATGGATTGGAGGGGAGTTGATGAAGATCCTAAGTTAGCTCAGTTTGTAATTTATCTAAAAGAAAAGCTATTTAATAAAAAAATAAATAAAGAGCAAAAGCTTGTCGTATTCTCAGAAAGTAAAGAGACTACAGCTTATTTAGAATTAAAGCTTAAAGCTGAAATTGATAAAAGGGTTATTACAGTAGATAGTAAGTCAAGAAAAGAACGTATGCCTGTGATAAGAGCCAATTTCGACGCTAACTATCCATTAATGGAACAGAAAAACGATTACGACATTATATTGTCCACTGAGGTGCTAGCAGAAGGTGTGAATTTGCATAGAGCCAATATCATTATTAACTACGACACTCCCTGGAACTCAACACGATTAATGCAACGTATCGGGAGGGTAAATAGGATTGGATCAAAAGCCAGTGAAATTCATATTTTCAATTTCTTTCCTACTACTAAGGTTAATAGTGATATTGAATTGGAGAAGAAAGCCATCATGAAATTACAGGCTTTTCATGCTGCCTTAGGAGAAGATAGTCAAATATACTCACCTGATGAAGAAACACAAACTTTTGGAATTTTTGATCATGCAATAGAGGAAGATCGTGATGAAAAGCTAATTTACCTCATGTTGCTCAGAGAGCTAAGAGAAAAAGAGCCGGAAATTTTCAAGAAGGTAAAGAATATGCCTTTAAGAGCAAGGGTAGGAAGGAAAAGCAAAATAATTCGAGATAGTACGATTTCGTTTATTCGCGATTCTCGCAGAGATTCTTTTCTATATGTAAAATCCAATAACGAAATTGAGGAACTGACTTTTCTTGAAACAGCAAAGCAATTTGAGGCAAAACGAGATGAAATGGCTTTCAATCTGCATAGTCTTCACCATAAGCAAGTTCAAAAAGCTGTTGAACATTTTTCTAATACCATAGAAGAGGAGAAAGCGCGGGATAAAAAAGTAGATATTACACAGGGTCCAAATGAAAAAAAAGCTTTAGCTTATTTAGATGCATTTTTAAATCTTTCTTTTGCTAATTCTTTCGAAAAAGAGTTGATTCTTGAAGCTAAAGAAGCAATACGAAAAGGGAAGTTTCAAAACCTTCAGCGGGATTTAAACAAATTGCAAAAAGCTGTAAAAAAAACACCTCTTAATCCTGTACTTCTTCTAGAACAGGTGATGGGTATTCTAAGATCATATCCTTTGGAAAGAACCCAAGAAGATATAATTCCAGAAGTGGCTCCATCTATTTTAATCAAAAATTTGAATCCAGATATAATTATCACCGAAAGTTTTACTGTATAAACAATGAACGAGCGACAAATAAAAGATATATTCAAAAATGGGGGTAGTGTTACCGTTTGGAAGCCTATTTTAGATTTCGTTTTTGGTAATGTAGAATATTTTTCGACACCCAGCAATCCTTTCCGAGAGGATAAAAACGTTATTTCAGGGAAACAAGTTGGACGTATTAGGCTTGATCAGGATAAGTTCATTTCGATTTTCGAAGTTGAGGTAAACGACCATATCAATATTGAACGTAATCGCCAGGGATTGAGAGAAATTGCCGTAAAATATATAGATCAGAATATCACACATGGAGCATTAGTTTTTTATCATTCTCGCAATCAAGCACTTTATCGTTTAACATTTATAGCGAAGTGGAGTGAAATTGATTTAAAAACAGGAGAATTTAAAAAGGGGGAAACTCAAAAAAGACGTTACACTTATCTACTAGGAGAAAATCAAAGTGGTAGCACTGCTGCTAAACGTCTTTTAGAAATTGCTGCAAAAAAGCCGGTAATAAGTATTGACTCAATAATTCAGGCTTTTTCGGTTGAGGCATTAACTAAAGAGTTTTTTAAAAAATATAAAGAGCATTACGAAAGATTTTGGCGATTTATTGATGATACTCCAGCTTACAAAAAATTACTTATAGACACATCCCCTGAAAAAACTCAGGATGAGCAAAGAAAGCCGCTTAGAGATTTTTCGAAAAAGTTATTGGGACGAATCGTTTTCCTTCATTTTCTACAAAAGAAAGGATGGATGGGCTGCCCAGTTTTGTCAACATCTAAAAAAAATAAAGAAATTTGGAAGGATGGTAATCCTAGTTTCCTACACGACTTATTTAAACAATTCAACGAGCAAGATCACTTCTATAGTAAATGTCTAAGTAAACTATTTTTCAATACATTAAATCAACCGGATAGGCCTAATAATATTTTTCCAATAACTAATAGCAGGGTTCCTTATCTTAACGGTGGTCTGTTTGACAACGACCAGCCTAATACAGATCATATAGATTTTCCAGCGGTTTACTTCAAGGATTTATTGGAGTTTTTTGAACAATACAATTTTACTATTGACGAAAATAGTCCGGACGAGCAAGAGATTGGCATTGACCCAGAAATGCTAGGCCATATTTTTGAAAACTTACTTGAAGAAAATAGGGAGAAGGGAGCATTTTATACTCCTAAAGAGATTGTCAACTACATGTGTCAAGAAAGTCTGATTGAGTATTTAAGAGTTTATATGCCGAAAGAAGCTGAGATAGAGCAATTTATCAGAAAGCAATATATCTCTGAATATCTGCGTGACAGGGCAAATGCAATAAAAATTAACAATTTATTAGATCAGGTAAAAGTTTGTGATCCTGCTATTGGATCAGGAGCATTTCCTATTGGTATTTTGCAAGAGATATACAAAGCCAAGATCCACATCTACCCTTACCTTAACCCTGTTACTCCTTTTGATCCTGTCCAAGCCAAGAAAAAAATAATAGAAGGAAGTATATATGGAGTAGATCTAGAGCATGGTGCTGTAGAGATAGCCAGGTTACGCTTCTGGTTGGCATTGGTGGTAGATGAAGAAGTACCCCAACCGCTCCCAAATTTAGACTATAAAATAATGCAAGGAAATAGTCTATTGGAAAGATTCGAAGATATCGACTTAAGTTTAATTGGAAGTAGTAAAAAAAACTTAACCGTTTATGAAGCTGAAAAAGATTTATTTGGCAATATATTGGAAAGCCAAATGAAGATAACATTTGCACAAACTGGAACGATAAAGGAAATACAACAATTAATGAAACAGTATTTCAACGAAAAGGAGCCCGCCGAAAAAGCAGATTTGAAACACGAAATTAATCAGAAAGTTCACAAACATATAGACTATAATCTTGAGCTAAGGGAAGCACAACTCAGCCGAGTAATAGAAGAAGCAGGTGATGAGGAAAAATTAAACAATAAGGCTAGAGCTAAACTAAAAGACCTTAAGCAAGATCTAGTATCGTTTTCAGTTAAAAGGGCTCGACTTCACGATATACAAAATACAGAAGAAAAACCTTATTTCTTATGGCATGTATTCTTTAAGGATGTATTTGATAATGGAGGATTTGACATTGTAATTGGAAATCCACCTTACATACAACTTCAAAAAATGATTAAGGAGGCAAACGAGTTAGAGCATGCCGGATACTTAACATTCACTCGAACTGGTGACTTGTACTGCCTCTTTTATGAACAAGGTAATAATTTGCTTAAGAACAATGGGGTATTAGCATATATAACTTCAAACTCATGGTTAAAAACTCAATATGGTAGCCTATTGCGAAAATACCTTACCCAATATACAAATCCTCTAAAACTTTTAAATTTTGAGGATACAAAAATATTCCATTCAGCAACAGTTGAGACTAATATTCTGCTATTTAAAAAGGGACATTGGGAACAAAAATTGAAAGCCGTAGTATTTCGATCCGATTATTCTTCAGGTGATTCAATTGTAAACTACTATAGCTCTAATTCAATTGAACTAAGTGATTTAAGCGACGAAGGATGGATTATCCTCTCAAGGAAAGAATATGATACAAAAAATGAAATAGAAAAAAAATCCATCTTATTGAAGGACCTAAATATGACAATTAATTTTGGAATAAAAACGGGCCTTAATGAAGCTTTTATAATCGACAAGAAAACTTATGACGAATTGATTGAACTTAATCCTGATAATGCAAAAATAATTAAACCTATTATCAGGGGTAGAAATGTTAAAAGCTATAGCTATAAATTTGAAGAACAGTATATTATTTTCACAAGAAGGGGCATTAATATCGATGAATTTCCGGAAATTAGAGATCATCTATACAAATCATATGACCGATTAAAGCCGCGACAACCGGGAGACAAGGTAGGGAGGAAACCAGGACCATATAAATGGTACGAAATACAAGACAACGTTGCATATTATACAGAGTTCGAAAAGCCTAAGTTAGTATGGGGAGAGCTATCTGATAAACCAAAGTTTGCTTATGATGATAAAGGTATGTACCCTGAAGCAACATTATTCTTTATGACAGGAGATAACTTAAAGTATCTTTTATCTATTCTAAACTCAAGGCTAGCGTCATGGTATTTTAATCAAATTACAACTACATCAGGAATGGGTACTAACAGATGGAAAAAATATAAAATTGAGCAATTACCGATAGCATTCATTAATAGTAATTCTAAAAAAATTGAGGTAGCTTCTGACTATATGCTTTTTTTGAATGATACAACTACTCCTGCTGTAAATTCCTATACCGAAAATGAAAACATAGCACAGGTTTTTGAAGATACATTGAACATGATGATTTACGAGCTTTATTTCGAAGAACATATGAAAGAACTAGAAGTAGATGTTTTACAGTTTATCACAGAAGATACATTTCCACCGCTTACAAAAAATCCGTTGGAAAATGCCCAGACAGTAGGAAGAATATATAAATGGCTTCAGGAACGAGACAACCCAATTCGAAACAGAATCATTTCTGCCAATATTAATAGTAATTACATACGTGGAATTAATAGTACAACACATTAAGCTATGGCTGCTTCTTTTATTGAGGATATATACATACAGAATTTCAAATTCTTTCCTAAGCTGAACGAACCAATAAAGCTCGAAGGGAAACATTGGCTATTATTTGGTGAAAATGGGAGTGGTAAAAGTTCTATCTATTGGGCTCTTTATACTTTACTTGAATGCTCAAACAAAGAAAATATTGAACAAATTAAGAAGTATTTCAGCCATGATGAACTTGAGAAAGAAAGATTGATAAATATACATTTAAAACATGGCACACCCAATTGGGTAGATTCTTATGTAAAAATAAAGCTTAAGGATGGAACAGAGTTTAACGTTTCATTTACTGACACTACAATCAATACAAATCAAAATGCTAAGGAGAGCAATTATGCGTCTGATTTCATAAATTATCGAAATCTATTAAGTTTATACAATTTTGCACATTCCGATGAAATTGACGTGTTTGGTTTCTTTGAATACGCAGTGTTGCCTTATGTCAAGTTCACACCGGCAACATATTGGCATAATGATGTAACAAATGCGATTATTTCATTGACAACAGACAGTGCAACCGAAATCTGGGAGTTTGTAAAAAATGGACCGCAAAAAAATGTACCTAATCGAACAGGCCATACGAGATATCCTAAAAGAGGCGAAATCCAATATACGGAATACAAAAATTTGGTTGATAGATTTAAAACTGATTTAAACACACTAATAACTTTTATCAATACAGAAGGAAATCCAATTTTGAAAGACCAGTTGGGCTATGATTTAACCTTTAAGCTTGAGCTAGAAGAGGAACCAGTATACAAAGGAAAAAGATTGAGTAGAGAATCATTTACTTTGTCTGAGCAAAAATTCATACGTCCTAAATTTTATATTAAACTCAGTATACCGGAATACGAAGGAGAAAGAGATGTCGTTTATAGGCCACATTCATTTTTGAACGAGGCCAAACTTACAGCCATTGGGTTAGCTTTACGGTTAGCGGTTTTAAAGAAATCGCTTGAAACAGGAAATCCCAAGTTAAAGATTCTAGTACTAGACGATTTGCTGATCAGCCTTGATATGAGCAACAGAGAAAAGGTACTGGCGCTTATATTTGACGATTATCTGAGCACACACCAGCTGTTGATATTAACACATGATAAAGTTTTTTTTGAATTTGTAAAGTTGTTCATCAAACAAAAATCCAATTTAAGTGATTGGAAAATTAGTGAAATGTATAGAGGAATTGATCCAGCAGGAGTACCGTATCCAGTGATAATTCCGGGAGAGTTTGGGTATTATGACAAAGCCAAAAGATATTTCGAAGCGCATGATTATACTGCAAGTGCTTTGTATATCAGAAAATCTTTGGAAAAGATAGTTTATGATCGAATTCAAGAGGAAATAACGCGAGTAATCGACGGTAAGCCCAACAACCTGCAGTTTTTGTGGGAAAGACTTTTAGAACGATATCAGAGTTTAGGACATAAAATTTCAGATAATATTATAAAAAGTTTTGAACAGACGAAGCTAATGTTGTTAAACCCACAGGCTCATCATGATTTGTCTACACCGGTATACAAGCTTGAGCTCGAGAAGGCCATTAAACTAATAAATGATATAGAAAATACTTGTCCAATCCCAACAACTATGATTTTGCTGTCTAAAGGAATGACTATGCAGTACAAGCATCCTGATATAGCACATAATTATTCCATCGATTTTGAATTGCTCACGGATTTTCGCACAGATGGCTTATTAGGGAATACAACAACCGTATTTCCAAGATGTCGGATTATATCGTGGCAATACAATGGGACCGCATTTTGGGATTTTCGAAGAAGTATTGCTGCAAAACCTGGAAAACCAATAGAGCATCGATTAGACCAGATTAAAGGCACTCTTACAGATATGGCAATGGTACCCTTAGGAATTACTGATGATATGTTTTTAGACAATACAATCTTAACTAATGGCATTTGGTCATTAAGAGAAATCATTAATAAATCGGGGGCTGTAATATAAGTATAAAGTTCAATTACATATTAGTAAACTACATTTTTATCCCTATCTTTATAATGACAGGTGAAGAAGAGTTAAAAAGAGTGACGAATAGGCACACTTTTTAACTGTCTAAAAAACAGTGTCACCAATTTGACATCCCGCGACTGTAAGATATTAAGAACCAGACAGATAGTATTCCTGTTCTGGGCACCATTTAAAAGCCTTGTAATCATTGATTACAAGGCTTTTTTGTTTTTATCCGTGTCCTTTAATTCAAACCTCTGTATTCATTCGGTGTATAACCTGTGCTTTTTTTGAAGGCCCTGGTAAAATGATGGGGGTATTTAAAACCGAGATCATAAGCTATTTCACTAATGGATCTGCTGGTATCAAGAAGCCGTTCTTTGGCCATATCTACAATCTTCAAATGAATGTACTCGAACGGAGTTTTACCCGTTTCTTTTTTCACCATATCGCCAAAGTAATTGGGAGAGAGATGTAACTGTTCCGCAAAATAAGATACTGCTGGTAATCCAACAGTTTGAGGTTTGTCTGAATGAAAGTAGTTTTTTAATAGCTTCTCGAATTTTTCAAGGCTGTTTAAGTTGGCTTCGTTGCGGGTAATAAACTGTCGGTCGTAAAAGCGAATACAGTAATTAAGAAATAATTCAATGTTTGCTGCTATTAGTGTTTTGCTATGCTTGTCTGTTCCTTGTTCTAATTCGTATTTGATCTTTTCAAAGCAATCCAGCACCATCTTCCTTTCCTTTTCTGATAAATGCAAGGCTTCGCGTGATTCGTAGGAGAAGAAGGTATAGTTGTCGATGTTTTTGCCAAGTGGTGTTCCCCGAATAAGGTCTGGATGAAACAACAATGCAAAGCCGGATGGCTTGTATTCTTCGTTTATATCCACATGAATAACCTGGCCCGGAGCAACAAAAACCAAGGTTCTGTCCTGATAGTCGTAGGTGTGGCGGCCATATTTCATATCACCGCATTGCACATCTTTCAGATAAACGGCATAAAATCCAAAGTTCATTTTGGAGGCGTATACCTCCGGCGCTGTTCCTGTAAAATCTATCACGCTTACCAGAGGATGCAGATTCTCCTGGTGATAGAATTTATCATGCTCGCTAACCGTATCTATCCTTAGTATTTTTTCCATAACCATTCCACCGCAGTTTGAATGGTATAATAACATTTATGGCTGTTATAGAAGACCGTAAAGCAAAAGGAATACAGGATATAGAAGGTAAAGCTGCATCGCCGGTAAACGATTCCAATAAATACCAAACTGGCAAGAAGACTTTGCAGGTATTGACAAATATAGAAGAGAAAGCTCCCGCTGGTGCTAATGCGTTTGCTCCTGCCATTGATACTTTTTTGAAAGAACATTTGTTCGCGGATATTTTTAGCCGTGACGTACTGACTTATCAGCAGCGGGAGCTGGTGACGGTTTCTGCATTAGCCAGCATGAGTGGTGTTGTTCTGCAGCTACAGGCTCATATTGGCCTGGCAATCAATACCGGGTTAACCGGACCTCAGTTATCAGAGGCTTTTGCTATCATTGTGTATATTCTGATGATGTTGACCCAGTGTTCTGGGATGTTCACCCACCTGCGAAGCAGGCAATAAGAGTAAGAGCTTGATGCAGGTTAAAAATACAAAGTGTTATTGATTAGCTTTCTCTTTTTTTCTTCGGAGAGATTCACCTTTGAGTTCCACCCGGTGAGCATTGGCTGTCAGCCTGTCAAGCGTGGCATCAGCTAAGGTGGGATCGTTTAAGTATTCATGCCATTTTGCAACTGGTAATTGTGAGGTCACAATAACACTCTTTTTCCCATACCGGTCTTCCAGTAACTGTAGTAAGGTAAGACGCATATCCTGCGTCATCGGTGCCAGGCCAAAGTCATCCAGGATAATCAGGGATTGGCGTTCCAGTTGATTTAAAAGTTTAATATAAGAGCCATCCAGTCTGGCCAGGGTTATCTTCTCCGCAAGCCGGTTCATGTTCAGGTAAATAGTTTTATAACCATGCAGGCACGCCTGGTGTCCCAGAGCGCACGCCAGATGACTTTTTCCGCAGCCGGTTGCACCCGTAATCAGTATGTTTTCTCCCTGTAAGAGGTATCTGCCTTCTGCCAGCATAGCCAGTTGTTGTTTAGTGATGTTTCTGGCCTGACTACATTCCACTTGTTCTATGGTCACTGGTAGCCGGAGCTTTGCGAGCTTAAGGCAAAGAGCTGTTTTTTCATTAGAACGGTTTTGTTCTTCAGATTGAAGCAGGTGGGCTATTAGTTCATGACCATCCAGTTGCTGATCCATAGATAGTTCCAGCTGGGAACGGTAAGCCTGGTACATACCTGGCAGTCGCAGTTGTTGCATTTGCTGAAGCGTTTGCGTTGTGTTCATTTTTTTTAGTTTATGTAATTATTGATAATGCTCTTTACCTCTTATGTTATCATGGGTTAGTGGCGGTGGTGCTTCTTCTAATGGCAACTGTTTGTCAAGGGCACGTTCCAGAACATTCCTGATCATGGTGTAGTTAACACGGGTGCCTTGTAGTATGCGGGCGCAGGCAGCTTCCAGCCGTCCGGATCCGTATTTTTTCGAGAGCATCAGCATGCCAAAACAGGCTTTGTAATTCTGCTCTATGTAAATGCTATTTTCCAGCATAAGTGCTGCCGCCTGGTATGTAGAGGGACCTATACGGGTTGCCTGGGCCAGTAGGTCTTCCCGATTCCAGCCTTTAATCTGTTGCATCTGCTGATGATGGGGAGGCATATGCTCAGCCAGTGTTGTATACGACTTTTGGTGGCTTTTGCGTATATGCAGGGCTATACGCTGATGATCCAGGTATACTTCTACCGTCCGGTGATCATACAATACTTTTACCTTTTTGCCTACATGCACATAGGGTACGCTGTAATAATGATGATCTTCTGAGAGCTGTATATGGTAGTTGCGTTGAACCGTAAGAGTAACCACCTTTTTAGGGCTAAAGGGTTCGGTGGGTAATGGTTTAAGGGCGCTGCGTTCCTGCTGTTCAAAGTAATACCAGCGGCTATAAGGTGTATTCTTGTAAGGCTTGTTATTGAGCAGGAGCAGCTGTTCCTGCATGGCTACATTTAGCGCCTGCAGGCTGGTGAACTCCCGGTTTCTTAAAGGAGCATACACATGAGTATATACTATATTAACAGCACGTTCTGCCATCGCTTTATCTCTGGGGCTATACGGGCGGGTTGCACTAAAGGTGGTGTTATAATGCTCACTGAGCTGATGGCATATATCTGTAAAAACAGGTTCATACCGGCTGGGATGGGTTACGGCAGTTTTCAGGTTATCGCAAAGAATGGTGGCGGGCACACCGGTATAAAACATCAACATAGCATTGATACAGGTGGTAAAGTCTGCGGTTTGCTGGCTATGTACCGCCAGGCAAAAAATAAGACCGCTAAAAGGCAGGATAGCCACAAAGACCTGGCATGGAACAAGCTCGCCGGTAGATAGGTCTATATAAGACTGCTTTTTACCTGCAAAGTCGATCATAATCATATCGGCTACCTGGTATTCCAGGTGCATTGATAAGTCCCTGTTTTTAAGGTATTGATTGAGGTGGTGGCAATAATGGCTGTACACATAGCCGTCTGGATGTTGAACCATGTATTCCTGCCAGAGCAATTGCCGTGTCACACCGGTTTTATTCAATTCAACCTGGGCATATTGAAAATGAGTAATCAGTTGTTGCAGGCGGTTTGCATCATGAACCACGCTATCGTTTCCATAGGCTCTGTCAGCAAGCGTTTTATTATCGGATTCTTCAACAGGAGTATCTGCAGCAAGCAAAGCAATGTATTTACGCACACTATTACGGCTGATGCCTATACGCCGGGCTATCTCACGTATACCGACACCATCCTTTTGAAGCTGAATAATCTGTTTTAATTGTTCCATTGCTATGGGCTTTTGTGCCATGCTCCTGTTTTTGGAGCAAATGACTATAAAAAGCGCCTACTATTATTTCCTGCTGTCGGGTGGGTCAACATGCCAGAATGACAATGGTGTTTCGTAACCAGAATTACGGTTGGGGGTGGGTCAACATTCCAGAATCGCTAAAAAACGAATCCCAGAAAAACCTTCTAAACGGGTGGGTCAACATCCAGAATGGTGGGTCAGCATGAAAACAGAACGATGGGTTAACATAATTCAGAATCTACAATCATTGATCATAGCATAAGTAAAAGTCAGGGAGATATAGCAAGGTTAACGTTGGATAAGGTACTGGACGCAAAAAAGAAGTAGCATGTACTGTTTTGTAGTACCGTATAATGCTTTTAAATAAGATGGAGGCCATTTCCCCATAGAAAGAAAGGTGGTTCGCGACCACCTTTCTTTTATCTTTTTATAGCTGCTAACAATCAAGTCGCTGTTCAGCATCCGCTTTGTCCAATTGTGCGATAGTCTCATCATACACTGCAGCAGGATAATCGGTATATCCATTTTCGCCCCCGCTATAATAGGTATCCCGGTTGCTTTCTGATAATGGTAAATGATATTTAAACCGCTCTGCCAGATCAGGGTTAGCGATGAATGGTGTGCCAAAAGATACCAGGTCGGCTGTGCCTTCCTGCAAAATGGCATTGCCGCTTTCCTGCGTAAAGCCCAGGTTGGCCATCAGCCTGCCGTTGTAGTGATGACGGAAATGACTAAAGTAGTTGTTCTGCAACGCCTCTACCGGCGTACCGGTTAAATCTTCTGCCGGGCCAGTAATGTGTAGGTAAGCGAGATGATAATCATTCAATTTTTTAAGGATGTACTGGAACATAGGGATAGTTTCAACATCTGGTATTACGATGCCTACATGGCTAAGTGCAACCGGCGTGAACTTTATGGCTATGCGTGTGCTGTGCCACACTTCTATGATGGCGTCCAGAATCTCAAATACAATGCGTGCACGGTTTTCAATACTGCCACCATACTCATCTTTGCGCTGATTAGTGGCCAGGCTTAGAAATTGAGGAATGAACATACCCGCTTGCGCATGTATCTCAACGCCATCAAACCCTGCTTCCCTGGCATTTTTAGCAGCCTGCCTGTAATCCTGTATAGTTTCTTTTATCTCAGCAACAGTCAGCTCACGGGGCGTTAGTGTAGCTTTAAAGCCTTCCGGAGTATAGGAATGAGTTTGCGGATTGATGGCGGAAGGTCCGGCAGGCAGTTCTCCATCAAAGAAATCCGGGTGAGATGCGGAGCCGATATGTCCTAACTGGGAGAAGATCAATCCGCCTTTATCGTGTACCGCTTTGGTCACCAGTTTCCATCCTTCTATCTGTTCCCTGGTAAAGATGCCAGGCACATTAATAAAACCGATAGCCCTTGGACTCAACCAGGTGCCTTCACTCAAAATTAAACCTGCAGATGCGCGTTGTGCATAATATTGGGCCATCAATGCCGTAGGTACAATGCCTGCGTTGGTAGCGCGTCCACGCGTAAGTGATGCCATCACCACCCGGTTTTTCAATGTCAAATCGCCTAGCTGGTATTCCTCTAATAAAGGCTGTGTTGTCTTTTTCATTGCTTTTTTTTGCAAACCTCGGGCATATGTCACTGTAGCACAATACGGGAAAATTTAATGGTATAGGGGTAAATTTATCCCCTATATGAATTGAGATGCAATGTCTATTTTTGAGTAAAGTGGACAGTGTATGTACGAAAGAAAGACTCCCCTCACTATAGATTGCGGCCTGCACCTGACCAGGGAAGTGTTGAGCGGTAAATGGAAGCCTGCCTTGCTTAATGCTATCTCAATGGATATAAAGCGTCCAAGCGAAATGCTTCGTTTATTGCCTGGCGCCACCCGCAGGGTATTGAACGTGCAACTCAGGGAATTGGAGGGGCATGGCTTAGTAGAGAAGAAAACCTACCCTCAACTGCCGCCTAAAGTAGAGTATTCACTTACAGAGGTGGGCTGGTCGTTGATGCCTGTTATTGATGCCATGAACCAATGGGGCGATGCTAACCGCAGCCATTTAGAAACTGTTATTACACAAGATCCTAAGATTAATGAAACATCAAAATCCGCATGCAAGATCTACCGGCAAATGGCTGCAGATCGTAAAATAGGATAACCATTTTCCTTTTAAAAAAAAGAAGCCACCTGCTCGTCCCGGAAGAGATACTTAGCGTCTTTATTTATTATGGCATTACTATAATAAATAAAATATGATAAAGAAAAACCTATTCCTGTTATGCTTATTGGCTGTCAGTCATTTGTTTGCCCAGTCTGGTAAGCCGTTGCTGCAAATAGGAGATCCCGCGCCGCCTTTACAAATAGCTACCTGGCTAAAAGGGACTCCATTGAAGGAAACATTTACGGCAGGGGAAGTAACCGTAGTGGAGTTTTGGGCCACCTGGTGCGGGCCATGCCTGGCTAATATTCCGCATTTATCGGAAGTGGCCCATACTTATGCAGGTAAAAAGGTGAATGTGATAGGTGTGAATGTGCGGGAAAGAAGTGATGTAGGAGCTGACTCCTTACAACGGTTTATGAAGGGACAGAAAGGGCAGGAAATGCATTATACGGTAGGGGCAGATGATACTACAGCTTATATGGCCAATCATTGGCTGGCAGCCGTAGGCCAGCGAGGTATACCGTTTGCCATGGTAGTGAACCAGGCCGGGCAGATTGCCTGGATAGGGCACCCGGCTTCGATAGATGCTCCATTGGCTAAAATAGCAGCCGGTAATTGGGATGTGAACAAGGCCCGGATGGATAGAGAAGAGTCGCTGCGGTTAGATAAGGTGGATATGTCGGTGATTGACCGATTGAATCCATTGATGGTAAGCCGAAATTATAAAGAAGCGATGGTGGTGCTGGACAGTATTTTGAAACAGGAGCCAGGGTTGAAATACCGGCACTCTACCGGGCACTTTCTTTTCTTCTCCTTGTTGAATACGGATGTGAATCAGGCGGTTGTTTTTGCCAGGGAGTTATGGGAAAACAGCGATTTCCCGGATTGGAAAACGGTGTCTGATGGGGTGATGTGGGCTAATTTCAAAAAGATAAGCCTGAATGCAGCCGCTTATGCACTGGGTGCAGAAGCTTTGGATGCCCAGATTGTTCATTATCCCTGGAGTATGGATATTCCAGCTACCTATGATGAGATAGCAGGCTTGTATGCACAGGCTAACCAGCATGACAAGGCTATAGATGCAGAAAAGAAAGCTATTGCAGCGGCAGAACAAACGCCCAAAGTAAAATCTGAAACTATTAAAAAGTACCGTAAGGCATTGGAGCAATATCGTGCGGCAAAGTAGTAGGTGAATATCAGTTTAAGTTAGGATATACTAATGTCGTATCAGGTATCGGTCCTCAGTCAATACCTGATACGCCTTAGTTATCAAACAACGACAAAGCTGTGGCTGCAATGTCTTCAAAAAACTGTTTATCATTGGTAACCTTGGCATATACCCGCATGCCGGTTATGGTATTACACAGGAAGCGTGCAAGGGCTCTTGCATCTTTAGAAGGATTGATGTCACCATTGTGCTGCCCTTTTTGAATATATGCATATAAAGCATCTTCAATTACCCGGTTGTCTTCGCAGAGTAATTTATGGGATGGTTTATCCTGCGAAGCCACTTCTACCTCTGCATTCACTTTAAAACATCCTTTAGGCCGCCCTCTGGCTACCACATCGCCAATCACCAGGTCCAGCAACGCTTTTATTCCTTCTTTTACAGAGGTTGTATTATCCAGCACTGCCAGTATACGGCGGGTGCCTTCCTGCTGGTATAGCTCCAGTGCTTTTATATACAGGCCATGCTTATCGCCAAAAGCGTGATAAATGCTGGACCGTGCTATGCCTAACCCATCAATCAGGTCGTGCAGGGACGTGCCATTATAGCCGTTCTTCCAAAAGATGGTAATGGCTTTTTTTAATACTTCCGTCTCGTCAAAATCTTTTGATCGCATATAATAACAATAGCTTTGTCTGTTGCCAGCAAAGCTATTCATTTAAAATAATATCTGATTACCGTAATCCGCCACTGGCCAGTATCACCTCGCCTGTAACCCACCTGGCGTCGTCTGATGCCAGAAATGCGGTTGCCAGTGCAATGTCTTCCGGCTGACCCACCCTGCGAAGCGGCGTATTACTCACCATAGCTGTTTCTATTTCACTTCCTATAAAGCCGGCAGACGTAGCGCCTTCTGTTACCACCATGCCCGGGTTCACTGAATTTACACGAATGTTTTTAGGCCCCAATTCTTTTGAAAGTACACGTGTGATGGAGTCTACTGCACTTTTAGTAGCGGTGTAAATAGCACTACCCGCCGGTGTGGCGCTGGATACGGCTGAGCCGATATTAATGATGCTGCCGCCTTTTTCTGAAAAGCTTTTCACTGCTGCTTTGGAAGCCAGCAGTACACCCAGCACGTTGATGTTGAACTGAAAGTGGTATGATTCTTCTGTAAAATCTGCCAATGCACCCCACTGATAAACGCCCGCATTGTTCACCAGTATATCAACGGCGCCATATTGCCCTAAGGCTTCTGCAAAAAGATGATCTACGTCAGCAGCCTTTGATACATCTCCCTTCACGGCTATTGCTTTGCCGCCGTTAGATATAATTTTAGCTACTACCTTTTCTGCATCTTCCTTGGAAGAAGCATAGTTTACTACTACTGCCGCGCCTTCTGCAGCCAGCTTTTCCGCAATGCCGGCTCCAATTCCTTTCGATGCGCCCGTTACTACGGCCACTTTGTTTTCCAGTCTTTTCATATTGTATTGTACCATTTGGTACACAAAGATAAATAGTATTGTACCAAATGGTCTAATTTATTTTTTGTCCTGTCTGATCTGTGGTGTGTCGGGGGGAAAATGTGTTCTTGAGGTGACGGGTCTTTTTGCCACAGGCTTCACTGCAAATGATAAAAAACAGTATTATATTATCGGGTGGCAGAGCGCAGAAAGGGCGGGCGGGTTAACCACAGCTCTTTACAATACAGGAAGGTAAGCAAAGGAATGGTAAGCACATTTAAACGGTTGAGCTGATAAGCGGCCGGGAAATTGAGATGCAGGCAGGCGCTTATACCTCTGAGAACACCACAGCCATAGCAATCTTTTCCGGTAATATTTTTAAACAGGCACACAGTAAAGTGCCCGTTCCCGCTGTGATAATTGATTTGAAAAATCAACAGGGGAACGAGCAACCATACGGTAAACAATAATTTATTTCCTAACGAGGAATCTGCCTTCGCCATCTTTAAAGGTTCCTACTACAATCAAAATCAGATCAATTAAAGCCCAGATACCGCAGCCACCCAGGGTTAATAACTGGATAATGCCAATAGTGGTCTTTTTGGTGTAGAAGCTATGAACTCCAAATGCGCCTACGAAAAAGCAAAGTAATAAAGTAGTTAACCAATCATACCCTTCCGCATTAGCAGCCGGGCTGGCCGGGTTGGCATGTGCTGCGAATTGGTTGGTTGGTACGCCGCATTTAACGCATACAACGGCTTTGTCGTCAATTTGAGCTCCACAGTTTGTACAAAACATAATGATTCAGGATTTTAAATTTTGCGCATGATAAGGATAAATTATTATATAGTAAAAAGGAAAACCTTATAAATCAAGCTGTTTTAAAAATGAAACGTTAGTGCATTAATATAAAATAAGTTATTTTTTACTTCGTGAGGGATTAATGTATTTACATCGTTTATGATATATGCTTTTATATTTATTAATAACAGTTTAGTAATTATAGTAAATTGACGCCGTGAAACAGAACCTTATTCCCTTATTATTTCTTTTGCTGCCGGTGCTAACGGCATGCAATAATTCTACTGAAACTACTATGCAAAAAAACGGTGAGCTGGCCGGCGTTCATCCCGTGAAGCTGGTAAAAGACGACCTGTTCAACCGGTATGTTGCAGTGTATGACAAATGGACACACCTGCTTGAAAAAAAGCAGCAGGTGGTGAAGTGGATGTACGCAAAAGAAGATCGCTTTGATGTGGAGAAGTATGCGAATGGTGTTTTGCCGGCTGGGGGGCCTTTGCTGGATAAATGGGAGCCGGATGCGAATTATAAGTATGGTTTGGATTCCGGTGGCAGGCCTTGCTACATGCAATATGAAGCCAATGGCGGAGAAATAGTGTATGCAGGCATTTTTAAGTGCAGCAATTCCTGTGTAGAATATGTTGAATACAATATGAGAGACCGGAAACCGGTAGTGATAGTACGATTGCTACAGGAAAATGGCAGGAAAACCGCCTACCAGGCGCTGCATATCAATGGCAAAAAATTGGGCAGGGACTATGAAAATCTTACAGGGCGCGAGGTGGCTGATAAGTTACAGCAAATGGAACATGATATCTTTTGTATGGTAAAGCATTTTCAATACGGCCACGACCGGATAGAAAAGGCTGATTGCTGGGAGTCGCTTGCGGGCGTTAAAGCCACATATTATGAAGAAAGATATCAATATACGGGCACAGGAGCGTTGGATGAAATAAAAAGTGTTTACCCGGATGGTACCAGCCAGTTGCTGTATGTGAAAATGCCGGATAACACCACGATAGAACAACTGTCTGATCAACTGGCGTTACAAATTGCACAGTCGGTAACGGAGAGGCTGGTGAGAAAAAAATGGAATGCGCCTTTGTCTATTTTGCAGTTAGGCATTCACGAGGTGGATGATTATCATCCCCATTTAAGTATGCTTACGGTGAAGGAAAAGGTGGATATATTGAATACTTATGACGAATTGCGTTTTGAAAAACTTTTTATACTGGTGAGTGATGATAAGCATTTTCGGGCCGACACCAGTTATGAGCGGTTATATACTGCTTTTATGGGCAAGGTGCAGGAGGGGGATGAATGGTGGTTGCCGGCTAATGAAATGATATATAAAGCAGCCAGGTTGCTTACGGTGAACAAGCTTTGGAATAAGGTGCCTGTAGATAAAGATTTTGTTGCCTATGCGGTGGATTGGAGCATGGGGCCGAATGAGGAAGGGGAGATGGGTAAATTGCTGCTTACCTGTGGTTTGCCGGCAGAAACTTTGCGTAAGTGGGAGCGGGAAGGATATTTCAAATAATTGACACAAAAGCATAGTTTTGGCGGCGTAATACAATCAATTCTCAACAACAGACGAATGAAAAGTAAAAGACAATTGGTACTCATGACCGTAGCAGCTGCCGGCATGTGGGTAATGACATCTTGCAAAACAAATGATTACAAAGAGTTTCCGAAAGAAGAAGAAACGGAAGCGCACGGACATGATCATTCCGAAGCGAAACACGAGCATCAGGAAGAAGCTGCTGCACAGGATACTACTAAAAAGGCTGCTTTTACCGTGGCAGGTGTAGTGGGTGATGTGGCTAATGGCAAAGATGGCTTTATGGCTACTATCACTAATGATAAAGGTGTGGTGTATTCCAGCGTATTCAGCATCAGAAACCTGGAAAAAAGCTACAAGCAGCTGAAAGCAGGTGATCATGTAGAGGTAACCGGCGATACTATGCAACTGGGCGACAAAACCCATATCGTAGTAAAGCAATTTACACAGCAATAAGTGGTTGTTGAAAACATTTTATAAGGTACAGTTCCGGCCCTGTGAAGTTTAGCCTGCTGTACCTTTTTTATTCCCTGTTGTTAACAATTGTTAGTTAAGTGGGGCGGATACATTATATTCGTTGAACGTTCTTTAGAAATATACATTTAGCCGGAACTGGTTTTACACAGCCGTAAAGTAAGAGGGGAATCGTGTGTCAATCACGAACTGTCGCGCAACTGTAAGTAACCACTAAGGCTCTTTCAATACATTCACTGTATGCGGTGCGTATGGGAAGGAGGAAGAGCTGTTACAAGTCAGGAAACCTGCCACTCCGGGTAGACAATGCTTTCGCGATTTGAAGTATATGTCGGATAGACGATGGAAGTGCCAGCCGTATTATTCTGTTCAATTAACGTTGAGGAATAGTTTCATGCCTTTATTCCTTTTATCCTGCCTGCCTTATCGCAAAGCTTACGAAGCGCTTGTAAGACATAGTTGTAATAACACCGTTTTCAATTGTTAACAGCCATATGAGTATGAATCCAGTATTACCATCTCCGGGGCTTGCCTTCCGGGATGCATTAAAAAAAGAGTTTCCGCTTCAGATTGTGGGGGCCATCAATGCCAACCATGCGTTGCTGGCCCAGCAGGCAGGTTTTCAGGCTATTTATCTTTCAGGAGGCGGGGTGGCTGCCGGATCGCTGGGCATTCCTGACCTGGGCATTACCCAGCTGGAAGATGTGCTTATCGATATCCGCAGAATCACAGATGTGTGTTCCCTTCCCTTATTGGTAGATGTTGATACGGGCTTTGGTCCTTCAGCCTTTAATGTAGCGCGCACGGTAAAGTCTTTGATACGGGCAGGGGCAGCGGCATTACATATAGAAGACCAGGTGGGGGCCAAGCGTTGCGGTCATCGTCCCGGTAAAGAAGTGGTAAGTAAGGAAGAAATGGTGGATCGCCTGAAAGCTGCCGTAGATGCCAGAACAGATGCGCAGTTTGTGATCGGTGCCCGTACAGATGCTTTTGCAGCCGAAGGGCTGGAAAAAACACTGGAACGGGCGGTGGCGTATAAAGAGGCGGGTGCAGATTTCATTTTTGCCGAAGCGGTGCCGGAACTCGCGCTCTACCGGCAGTTTGCAGATGCTACAGGCCTGCCGGTGTTGGCTAACATCACTGAGTTTGGAATGATTCCGATGTACACAACAGAGCAACTGCACGATGCCGGGGTGGCGATGGCGCTTTACCCGCTTTCAGCGTTCCGGGCAGCGAATAAAGCGGCAGAGAACGTTTACCAGCACATACGGAAAGATGGCACACAGCAGCAGGTGTTAAACACCATGCAAACCAGAGAAGAGCTGTACCGCTCTATCGGATACTACAGCTACGAACAAAAATTGGATGAACTTTTTAAAAAGAACAAAAATGTCTAACGATACCGCTTCCGAATCTTTTAAGCCCAAAAAAAGCGTGATGCTTTCCGGGGTGGCCGCAGGCAATACTGCACTTTGCAGTGTAGGTAAAAGCGGCAACGACCTGCACTACCGTGGATACAATATTCTTGACCTGGCCGGCAAAGCCCAGTTTGAAGAAGTCGCGTATTTGCTTATCTATGGCACTTTGCCCAACAAGGCACAGCTGGCTACTTATAAAGCCAAGCTGAAATCACTGCGAGGGCTGCCGCATTCTGTAAAGAATATCCTGCAGCAAATTCCCACATCCGCCCATCCGATGGATGTGATGCGTTCTACTGTATCTGCCTTTGGAAGTATACAGCCCGAAAAAGATGATCATAACCTGGCGGGCGCCCGGGATATTGCAGATAAACTACTAGCCTGTTTCAGTTCTGCTTTACTGTACTGGTATCACTACTCTCATAATGGAAAGGAGATACAGGTAGAAACAGATGACGATTCTATCGGTGGTCATTTTCTTACGTTACTGCACGGGAGAAAGACGCCTGCTTCGTGGGAAAAAGCGATGCAGATTTCATTGAATTTATATGCAGAGCATGAGTTCAATGCTTCTACTTTTACCAGTCGCGTTATTGCCGGTACGGGGTCTGATTTTTACTCCGCCATTACCGGCGCTATTGGTGCGCTGAGGGGGCCCAAACATGGTGGCGCCAATGAAGTGGCTTATGATATACAAAGCAGGTATGCTTCGCCGGACGAAGCCGAAGCGGACATTCGCAAAAGGCTGGAAAGTAAAGAAGTGATCATAGGCTTCGGGCACCCGGTTTATACGATCTCAGATCCCCGGAATGTAGTGATCAAGGAAGTGGCCAAACAGCTTTCGGAAGAAGCAGGGGATATGCTGTTGTTCCAGGTGGCAGAGCGACTGGAAACACTGATGTGGAACGAGAAAAAAATGTTCCCCAACCTCGATTGGTTTTCGGCGGTTTCCTATCATCTGATGGGCGTGCCTACGTTGTTGTTTACACCGTTGTTTGTGATTTCGCGGGTAACCGGCTGGAGCGCGCACATTATTGAACAAAGGCAGGATGGTAAAATTATCCGGCCCAGCGCTAACTATATCGGCCCTGAAAACCGCGATTATATTCCATTAGAGCAACGCTAATTTCATTTCAAAAATAATATCCTTTATGTCTTCCCATATTTCTAACGAACGTCCGCAACCAGACCAGGTGTTGGTGGATATTGCTGATTACGTACTTTCTTATAGCATAGAAAACGAACTTGCCTGGCAAACAGCGCATTACTGTTTGCTGGATACATTAGGCTGCGGCTTTGAAGCCCTTACTTATCCCGCCTGTACTAAACTGCTGGGACCGGTGGTAAAAGGCACTGTTGTGCCGCATGGCGCTAAAGTGCCGGGTACACAGTTTCAATTAGACCCTGTGCTGGCTGCGTTTAATATCGGCGCTATCATACGCTGGCTGGATTTTAATGATACCTGGCTTGCTGCGGAATGGGGGCATCCTTCCGATAACCTGGGTGGCATATTAGCTACTGCCGACTGGCTTTCGCGTACCGCTGTAGCTAACGGTAAAGCGCCGTTAAAAGTAAAGCAGGTGCTGGAAGCGATGATTATGGCGCACGAAATTCAAGGTGTTCTGGCCCTGGAAAATTCGTTTAATAAAGTAGGTTTAGATCACGTGTTACTGGTGAAAGTGGCATCCACCGCAGTGGTTGGTAAATTGCTGGGCTTGTCAAGGGAAGAGCTGATCAATGCCGTATCCCTGGCTTTTGTAGATGGGCAATCGCTGCGCACTTACAGGCATGGGCCTAACACGGGTAGCCGTAAATCGTGGGCTGCCGGAGACGCTACGTCCCGTGCAGTACGATTAGCACTGATAGCGCAAACAGGAGAGATGGGGTACCCATCGGTGCTTACTGCTAAAACCTGGGGCTTTTATGATGTGTCTTTTAAAGGAAACGCCTTTCAGTTTCAACGTAACTATGGCTCTTATGTAATGGAAAATGTATTGTTTAAAATATCTTTTCCTGCTGAATTTCATTCACAAACCGCTGTGGAAGCTGCGATGACGTTACACGGGGTATTGAAAGCTGCCGGAAAATCAACCGACGATATACGTAGCATCACCATCCGCACACATGAAGCAGCTATTCGCATTATTGATAAAAAAGGCCCGCTGAATAACCCGGCCGATAGGGATCATTGTATTCAGTACATGATAGCTGTGCCGTTATTATATGGCCGACTGACAGCTGCTGATTATGAGGATAGTGTCGCCGCTGATACACGGATAGACCTGCTACGTGATAAAATGCAGTGTGTGGAAGATCCGCAATTCACAAAAGATTATCACGATCCGGAAAAGCGCTCTATTGCCAATGCGCTTACGGTAGAGTTGAACGATGGCACCGTGCTGAGTGAAGTAGTGGTGGAATACCCAATAGGACACAGGCGCAGAAGAAGCGAAGGCATACCTGAGTTAATTCAAAAGTATAAGATTAACCTGGCGCGTATATTTCCGGAGAAGCAACAGTTGCTCATACAGCAGCATACGCTGGACTTTGCTAAAGTTGCCGCACTGGATGTGCATGTGTTTACAGATCTGTTTGTGATCTAAGTTCTGTTTTTAAAAGCATACTGGTTTCAAAAGCAAAAAAGCATTAATCATGGGATTAATGCTTTTTTTATCACCGATAAACCCAAGGGAAAAGCTTACAACAATTCGTCTATCACGGCTTTCAAATGTTCTTCTACCTGTGGGCCTTCGTAGCCTATATGTTTATATTGTAATTTCCCTTTGCTGTCAATAATATACAATGCCGGTATCACTGTAAAGCCAAACACATCGCCTACGGCACTATTGGTGTGGAAATATACCGGGAAACTGTATTTTTTATTGCCCCACCAGCCTTGTGCATCTGCCAGTGTATTGCGTGCTCCGCTGTTAATGATCATCATTTGCACACGCGGGTTATTCCGGTACGTATCATATACCTTTTGCAGGTAAGGCATTTCCTGCATACAAGGTACACACCAGGTGGCCCAAAAATCAATCAACACAATTTTGCCTTGTAAGGTGTCGGGCAATACCGGCTTGCCAGCTAATGTTACAATGCCTTCCAGTGAAGGGGCTTTCGCATATAACAGTTGTGTACGCGCTTCTTCCCGTAACCGTATACTGCGTTGCTGTTGTATCTGTTTCCATTCCGCAGGCCAGCCGGTGCTGTCCCCGTTTTTCCAGAGCATGTAACTGCGGTGTGCTGCTGTAACCAGTGTCGTGTCTGTTACTGTGTTATGCTGTACCTGCCTGCTGTATAAATGAAATGCTTTTTCGTATTGCTGTATCTTTTCATAGCCGGTGGCTGCATATAATAACACTTTTTCATCTGCCTGTAATGCTAAGGCGCTATCCAGGTATTTCTGTGCCTGTGTGTTGTTGTGGCTGTTGGCATAAATGATACCGGTGAGGGCCAGACTGGTGGCAGCAGCGCCACGATGTACAGCGTGGCGTGTGGCATCCGGCACGTAAGAAGGAATATGCCCGGTTTCTTTAAAGTAGCGGATAAGGCCGGCAGGGAAGGTGTCTGACAGCTGGTAGCTCCATCGCGCATATTGCAAAGCTGAGTCGGGGGCCAGGCCCTGGAGTGCCAGTGTTTCTGTTATTTCCTGTATCTGGCGGGGCAGGTAAGGACTATTTACGTTATAGCTATGCCTGGCATGATATAATGCTTTGGTGGCATTTCCTTTTGCGGCATAGTATTGAAACAAGGCTTCATGCGCTCCCGTAAGTCCTTTGGCGTTTTGCGGGGTGGCACTGGCTATTTCTTTTTCCAGCATAGCTACCCGTTTGGCAACGTCTTTTTCTTTCACCATTTCTTCCACGCGCATTTCTGTGCCTGTTGCGGTGTGGGCAAAGCGGGTTTTAATAAGTTGGTATACAGAGTCTGTGCGATTGCCACCCATAATGAGATAGCCCATGGTGGCCAGGTTCATGTTCTCGACAGGATCTGCTTCCAACTTCCGTGCTATATACTCATAGGCCTGTTGGCGAATAGCGGTTTTCTCTGGCTCTGCAGCCTGTGTTACCTGGTTCTGATACAGTCGTACCCGGGCTTCGTAATTATCCGGGTAATCGTGTAGCTCTTCCTGTAACAGTTGCTGTTGTTGTTGCAGCAGGTCAGGGGCTTTACGTAATTGCACGGCCAGGCTGCCGCTTTGGTACATACGCACGTTTTTTACCGGTACATTATTGGCGGTATATACGGCAATAGCAAAATGCCTGCCTTCGGCTGTTCGTATGGTATCGTTGCCCTGCTTAATAAAGAAGGTGGCATAAGTGGCATAGCGCTGTAAAGGAAAGCCTGCTATCCATGCGCCTCCTGCTTTTTGCATAGGCATTGTCACCGGCAACTCGTAAAAGTTGGAAGTGGTAAATACAAGCTGTGGCGTATCGGCTTTAGTAGTGGCAGGCGTATAGGTAATGGTAACGGGATCACCTGCATGCGGGTATTGCGGCAAAATGCTTACCGTTTGCCCTTGTGCATATAAGGAGCCTGCACACCAGGTAATCCCAGCCAGCACCACCCTGTATAGGGCGGTGTGGTGGGTGAACGGGAACCTAGTAATCATTTTGTGTTAAATGTGGATTTGATTTAATCGCATCTGCTGGTATCGGATACAGGGTATCTTTCGATTGCCAGTTAGTGCCTTTACGTGCGCCCAATACAGCATCGGCTCTTTGGGTACGTTTCAGGTCCAGCCAGCGGTGTCCCCATTCGGTAAACAGTTCCACCCTGCGCTCTTGTTCCACAGCCAGCAATACGCCGTCTTTATCCAATGTTTCGGGCAGGGAAGTCAGTAATGCCCGGTGGCGTAGTGTGTCGAGATCGGCACGGGCATCGCTCAGCTTATCCTGTTGTGCCCTGGCTTCTGCGCGTACCAGGTATTGTTCTGCCAAACGCATTACCATAGAATATTCGGTTACACCTGCTGTGTTGGTGCGTATTTTATACTTATAAGGGAAATACACGGTAGCACCAGTGCTTAAAGTTCTGCTGCCGGTCCAGTTGGCTTTACGGGCATCACCGGGTTCAAAAGCGGCTGCCAGGGTGCTGTCCAGTCGGTACAGCGGAGTGGAAGTAGCGGTAGCAGGTGTAGCCGTAAAACCTTCCCAGGTGTTGCGGCCGCCGCTGATGTTTACAGGTTGCAGCTGCCATAGGGCTTCTTTGCTGTTGCCCAGGAACACCTGGTTTAAATTGCTCAGCAACGCATAATTATTATTGCTGATGACTTCCGATGCTTCTGTTTCGGCAGCCTGCCACTGGTGCAGGTACAGATACACGCGCGCCAGCATGGCGGTAGCTACGGCTTTGTTAGGGCGCACTCGGTTGCCGGAAGGATAGGCATCGTTCATCAGTTCCTTCGCCTGTTTCAGATCGCTTACAATGGTTTCATATACCTGGGAGGTTTTAGCCCTCGGTTGCAGCGAAGTGGTTTCGTAATGCGTAGAAGTGATCAAAGGCACATCGCCATACAGGTTCACCAGGTAAAAATGATAGAAAGCGCGCAGGAAATAAGATTCGCCCAGCAGCTGCTTCCGTAACGATTCTGTTAAACCGGTAGCCGCCTGCAGCCCTTCTATACAGGCATTGGCGTTATAGATGTAATAGTAAGGCTGTGTCCACATGGTTAACACATATTGACTACTGGGTAGTAAGGCATTATTTTTAAACACATCAAAGGTGGCAAAGGTGGTATAGTAGTATAACTCATCTGCACCCATGGCCGGCAAAAAGTTCACCAGCACATTCGGAAACTGGTAATTGAATCCGTTCATTTCTGAGTATACGCCCACTACTGCGGCAGTGGCTGTTTTATCGGTAGTGAAAACCAGTTCCGATACCAGCTCTGTTTTGGGTAAGGGAGTATCTACGTATTTGTTGCAGGCACTTCCTGCTATGGATAAGGCTGCAACAGCTATCAGGTATATTCGTTTCATACTAATCAGGTTTGTACAGTGTTTTGGTTAAAACGATAATTGTAAACCGGCGGTAATGGTTTTTAAGGGTGGCAGCACGCGTCCCTGTGTTTCCGGATCAAAGCCATCGTAGCTGGTGATGGTGAACAGGTTTTGTGCCAGCACATATACACTCAGGCCACTGAGCTTCCATTTTTTCACATAACTGCTGAGATCGTAACGCAGCGATACATTCTTTAAACGGATATAAGAAGCGTCACCCCATGCAGCGGTAGACAGGCGGTAGTAATTGCTATACGCATCGTAAGCGGCATTGCCTGCTGTTAAGCTGGCCCGGGGAATGTCGGTAATATCACCTGCTTTCTGCCAGCGGCGTAACGCATCTTTATCCTGGTTCACCATAATACCAATAGGAGAGGCCAGCCTGCTGTAATGCACAGTAGGGCCTTCCTGGTGTACTAACTGTACCAGGAAATCGAGTTGCAGGTTCTTGTACGTGAAACTGTTTTGTAAACCACCATAGTAGTCCGGCATCGTTTTACCCATTACTACATAATCGTCGTATTCCGATACGCGGTTATCGCCCGTTACATCCTGGAATTCAGCTACACCGGTAGATGGATTTACGCCGGTGAACTGATAGCCTTTTACAATGGTTAACGACTTGCCCACCACGTATACATTATTGTAAGAAGAGTTGGCTATGTCGTCATACCGCTGCAGCTTATTGCTGGGAAGGGTAAAGTTTACAGATGTTTTCCAGGTAAAGTTTTTACGCTGAATGTTGGTAGTGTTCAATTCCAGTTCCAGGCCGGTATTTAATACAGTAGCCGGGAAGTTTACGGTAACGGATGGACGGCCCGCCTGTGGAGATAAGGCATAATCCAGTATCTGGTTATCAGAAATATTGCGATAGTAGTTAATGTTCAGCAAAATGCGGTCTTTAAAGAAGCCGGTTTCCAATGCCAGTTCCAGCTTTTTATTTCGCTCCCAGCTAAAGTAAGGATTGGCAATACGAGAAGGGGTTAAACCAGAAACGCCGTCATAAGGATAACTCACGGGGCTCCAGCTATCGAGGTAGTCGTAATAACCACCCATCTGGTCGTTGCCCGAGCTGCCATAGCTGGCACGTAGTTTACCAAAGCTGACAATGCTGTTGGATGGAAAGAATGATTCATTGGTAAATATCCAGGCAGCGCCTAATGCACCAAAGTTGCCAAAGCGCCTGCCACTGCCAAACCGGGTACTGCCATCGCGGCGGAAAGTGGCGTTGATAATGTATTTGTCCTGTATGTTATAGTTGGCTCTTCCATAACCAGCCGTATAGCGGTAAAACTGGTACACGCCGGGGTTGCGGTTGGTGATGCTGCCGGCAGAGGCGATATCTTCCAGTAACTTATCGCTGGGGAAGTTTTCACCCAGCAGGTTCCTGCCTTCCCGCACGCTTTGCTGCCAGGTAGCGCCTGCCAGTAATTGCAGTTTGCCGGGGCCTGCCACTATGTTGTAATCTACCTGCGGCTCTATGGTGTACGAACGCAAAGTGGTATTGCCAAAATAGCTGAAACTGCCGGTGCTGGTAACGGGGTTTAACGAAATGTCCGGGTAGGTTTGCACCACGTCCGAATTGGCCTGGTTATAGCCCAGGCTGGTTTTCAGGTTCAGGCCTGGTAACAGCGTATAGCGTATGGTAGAACTGGCCAGGAGGTTGGTGGTACGCGAAATGGATTTTCTTTCCAGGTAAGCTGCCGGGTTTTGTGCGGTGGTTTTAAACCAGTAATAGTTACCGGTAGAATCGTATAAAGGATAGTTGGGCGACAGATCGTAAAACTGGGTAATGTCAGCAGATAGGGAGTTGTTCTTATCTGTGGTGAAGTTGACAGAAGCAGTAATGTTAAACCTGTTATCGTTGCTGTTGTGTTCAATGTTCAGGTGTGCTGAACCGCGCTGATAGCCTGCATCGCCCGCCAGCACCGTGTTTTCTTTACGGTAGGTGGTGCTGAACATGAAATGTGTTTGGGCGCTGCCACCAGATATGGAAGCAGTTGCCTGCGTTACTTTACCGGTGTGTCCGAACATATACTTCTGCCAGTCGGTGCTTTGCTGATTGCTCCAGGTGAACAGGTCGGGCGCGTTATCGGCATTAGGTGTAATGCCATCATTGGCAAATGCTTCTTTCCGCATTTGCAGGTATTCAGTGGTATTGAGCATGGGCAGCATGTGCACTACTTTACTGCCACCGGTATATACATTGAAGTTAAACTGGGTTTTGCCTGCTTTGCCTTTGCGGGTAGTAATGAGGATAACGCCATTGGCGCCACGCGAACCATAAATGGCAGTGGCATCGGCATCTTTCAATATATCCATGCGCTCAATGTCGGCCGGGTTAATCAGGCTTAATGGACTTTGCTTGCCGTTAGCGCTGGTAAACTGGTCCAGCGGGTCAGAAGTATAAGGCACGCCATCAATAATATACAATGGGTCGTTTCCATTTACCAGCGAGTTCTGGCCACGTAACCTTACGGTAAAGCCGGCGCCGGGTAAACCATTGGAAGCGTTTACAAACAGGCCTGCTACGCGGCCCTGTAAGGCAGCCAGGGGATCGCCTACGGGCTGGCGGGCTATATCGTCTGATTTCACGGTAGCCACGTTACCGGTGTTTAGTTTGCGGGATGTTTGATAATACCCTTTTACCACTGTTTCGTCCAGCTTGTTAACAGAAGGAGCGAGTATTACACGCACGGGTGGCATGCCCGCCTGTAGGGTAATGGTCAGCTGTTGGTCCGCATAGCCTATGTTGGTAAACAGTAAAGTGTATTGGCCGGGGGCAATATTCGCAAAAACAAAACGCCCCTGCGCGTCTGTTTGCACGGTTTTCTTTACCGCTTTCAGCAATACTGCCACACCGGCCAAAGGTTGTCCTGCTTCATCTTCCACAGTGCCGGTAAGCTGTTCGGCTGCCGGAGGAACATAATAACTGTTCAGGGCATCGGCCGCCTTGTTACTGGTGCTGCGGGCAATGACTATAATATTATCCGTAATGGTATAGGTTAAAGCCTGGTTGCGCAGGCAGGTTTTTAATACCTCTTCCAGCGGCGCTTCTTTTACGTTCAGCGTAACCGCCGGCGCATGCGCCAGCACAGACTGGTCGGCTACAAAGGCGTAGCCGGTTTGTTGTTTAATCAGCTCAAATACCCGGCTCAGCGAAAGGTCTTTCCCCGAAATAGATACTTTCTGGGAATAAGACCGGGCACTCACCTGCAAGGTGGCTGCTAATAAGAAAATAGCAGATAGTTTCATAACCAATAGCAGTTTCATACTTTTGTGTGGTTTGGAGTTTACACGTTTTTGTTATTCGCAAGATGGCATTACAGTAAGCCCACACTTTTGGCCGGCGGCGTGAGCAGACGCTTCCGGCTTTTTTATGTGCTTACCTTACAGTCTAAAAGTGTTATGTGGCGCCGGTTTTAAGCAGGCCCGGCCATAACTACGATAGTATTCCCTCTCATAATAAAATGCACGTTTTTGGTAAGTGATAAAGCTTTTAATATCTGCGACACGTATTCTTTACGTGGGATAACTCCATAAAATTCATTACCGGGCACCGGGCCGCTGTATTCCACTTCCACATCGTACCAGCGGGCAATCTGCCGCATAATGCTGGTTATTTTCATATGCTGGAAACGGAATTCGCCTTCTTTCCAGGCCATTACCTGTTGCATGTCGGGGCTGGTTACGGTTAACCCGCCTGTGTTTACAACCGCTTGTTGGGCCGGTGTTAACAGGCAGCTGGCATTGCCAGCGGTAGTGGTTTGCACCCGAACGCTACCCTGTAGCAGGGTGGTGCGGGTGGCATCTTCATCGCTGTAGGCATTGATGTTAAAAGCAGTGCCTAACACCTGCACCTGTTGTTGCTGTGTAGTTACTATAAACGGCATGGCCTTGTTGGCTGCTACTTCAAAATAGGCTTCTCCTGCAAGCGTTACCGTGCGGTTAGCGCCGGTAAAACGAGAGGGATAGCGTAAGCTGGAAGCTGCATTGAGCCACACTTTAGTGCCATCGGGTAATACCACCTGAAACAGGCCACCTTTGGGGGTGCTAAGAGTGTTCCATCCGGCAGCGTCATCGCCGGCGGTGATGTCCGGCTGGTAAGCTATCTGGCCGCTATCCAGTTTTACAATGGTAATACCGCCTTCGCGTGCTACGGTGCCATTCGTGTTATTGTTCAGTTCAATCACCTTACCGCTGGCCAGTGTAAGGGTAGCCCTGCCGGTAGCAGGCGCTTTATCGGCTGCAGCTATTACCGGCGATGACGGCTGATCTTTAGGAGTGATCAAAAGCCAGGTGCCAGCGGCTACTACTAATAGTATAGCCGCCGCAACTGCTGTTGACCAACCCAAAGCACGTAAACGTCCCCCCGAACGTTTGTGCGTATGTAATAATGCGCCCTGCTGTTGCAGGGTTTGCGTAATCTGTTGTAATACTGCTTCGTCGCCCTGTGGTGCAGCCATTGGTTGGGGCAGGGTAGTTTCCCATGCCCGCATTGCTTCGCGCAAATCAGTCTCCTTCAGCGTTTGCAGCCATTGCTGAAACTGAGCTGTTTCCTGCGGCGAAGCTGTGCCTGCCGCTATTTTTTCTAATAGTGATTTGTTAAGCATGTAACTACGTTACCATAATGACGCTGCTACATAAGAAAAGAGGATGGTGAACAGGAAAAAAATGATTCCGCCTTTTTCTGATAATTGTTGTTTGATGAAAGCCACCGATAAATACAGCTGCTTTTTTACCACGTCTTTCGACAGCGATAGCTGTTGGGCAATTTCATCGAGGGAAAGATCGGATACGGTGCGCAGCAGAAAAATCATACGTCGCCTTTCGGGTAACTGCATAATAGCCTGCTGTGCGGTGTGATGATACTCTTTCAACGCCAGTTCGTTTTCTGTTTGCCAGGTTTGTTCGTCCCGGTTATGGGCCGAAAGCTGTTCGTATTTATCCCGGTGCCGCTGCTGCCGGTAAAGGTCCATGGCGGCGTTACGGGCCATACGAAACAGGTAGGGCCTGAAATAACGTACACCTGATAGCATGTCGCGCTTTAACCAGAGCTTTACAAATACTACCTGGATAACTTCCTGGGTTTCAAGAGCCGAACGGTGGGCGAAAGGAAAAATGTACTGATATAATAACTGGTAATAGCGATGATACACCTGGGTAAACGCCTGGTACGCCGCAGTTTCAGGCCCTCCTAACTGCTGCAATAACAATTGTTCGTTTTCATGTACGTGCCCGCTGCTATATTCCTGCTCCTCTTTCAATATATATACACCGCAGTTTGTTTACAAAGCGCTAATGTAAGTGTAAAAACGCACAAAGTATGGTATGGCTTTACCAGAAGCATATGACCATCATCACCTGCACACCGGTATGTAAATTCATAAAAACAGCTTACTTTGCACGCATACCATCGTATACTCCATAGGATAGCGACACAACTGCATTGAACCGTAACCTTACATATCATAACAGCGAATTACTGGAACGTGTGGCGGCAGGCGATAACGCTGCCTTTACCGAACTGTTCAATCAATACTGGGATAATATATACAGCGTAGCCCTTGTGCTTACCAAGTCGGAAGCCATGGCAGAAGATGTAGTGCAGGAAATATTCCTGAAAATATGGAATAAGCGTCAGGAACTTACCGCAGTAACCCGTTTTGATAACTACCTGTTTATTTTAGCGAGGAACCATATTTTCTCCGATTTTAAAAAGCTGCGTATACGCAAGGAGCATGCAGAGCGGCTGCAACACTATTTCAGCGGCTACGAATTCACTCCCGAAGATCAGCTGATGGAAAAAGAAGTATCGGCCATCCTGGAAGCCGCTGTAGCCGGACTTTCTGCCCAGCAGCAGCAGGTGTACCGGTTAAACCGCGAGCAGGGGCTTACTTACGAACAAATTGCCGAAGAACTGGGCATTTCTGTCCATACAGTGCGCAATCATATGGTTCGGGCGCTCAAACATATCCGTGAATATCTACTTCCCTACAATACCAATCTTATCTGGCTGGCAGCCCTTCTCCGGGCTTTTTTATAATTTTTTTGCAGAAGTGTAGTAGCAAAACAGAAGGTTAGTCGTCTTTAGTTCACAGAAGCTGATAACAGGCATGAAAAAGTGGACACAACAATTCAATGAATACCTCACTTCCCAACTGAAAGCCAACGAGCTGGAAGCGTTTTTACAGGGGTCGGTACAGCATGATGCAGAGATCAATGCGGTGATAGAGGAACTGTTGCAGGAAGGGGCTATGCGTGGCATGGGTACCGAAGAGCAGCGTATTCGTATACTGGAAAAGATAAGGCAGCAGCAACAACGCAAGGGCATCCTGCGCCATATGTGGCCTTTGTATCGCTATCTTTCCGCCGCAGCGGTGGTATTGCTGGCGGTTGCCGGCACCTGGTGGCTATTTCGTGATATACCCAGGCGCGACAGGCTGGAAAGTGCTACACATATACAACCCGCTTCTGATAAAGCCACGCTTACCCTGAGCAATGGCCAAACCATTGTATTGAACCAGACAGCTAATAACACCATTGAAGATGCCAACGGGGTAAAGATCCTCAACTTCTCCGGCGGGCAACTAAGCTACCAACAGCAGGCAAAGGGGGGGCCTGCCGGCTTTAATACCCTGGCCACACCACGCGGTGGTCAATACCATGTAATACTGCCCGATGGCTCCAGAGTATGGCTGAACACGGCTTCTTCTATCCGCTTTCCGCTGGCTTTTAACGGTACCCAACGAACCGTGGAAATAACCGGGGAAGCGTACCTGGAAGTGGCTGCTAATCCGCACCAGCCTTTTATAGTAACCACCCCGCATCAACAGGTGCAGGTGCTGGGTACACGCTTTAATATCAATGCTTATTCCGATGAGGTGGAAGCGGCCACTACCTTATTACAAGGCAAGGTGGCTGTGCGCAGCGGTACGCAGCAAAGTTTGCTGCAACCCGGACAGCAGGCCATTACCGCACAGGCAAACCCGGGCATTCGCGTAACGGAAGCAGATACGTCCGGCATTGTATCGTGGATGAACGACAAGTTTGTTTTTACCAGGGCAGATATCAGCGGCGTTATGAGAAAAATACAGCGTTGGTATGCCGTAGAGGTTCTGTTTGAAAAAGGTTTTGATCAGCATTCAAAATTCTCCGGCAGCATTTCCATGAGTCAAAACCTGGCGGAGGTGTTGAAGGTGCTGGAGCTGAGTGGCGTACAATTCGAGGTTGCCGACCATACGGTTACAGTGCTGGCTGGCAATAAAAGATAAGCCGGCTGCCAGCAGGCAAAAAAGGATTCTTCATTTAAACATACCAAAACTATGCTTTCCCGTTATTTATCACCACATGGGCTAAAAGTGCTGCTGTTGCTTTCTTTCGCCCTCAGCATGCACTTTGCATCTGCCCAGAACATTACACTCAAACTTACCAATGCCAGCTTTACACAGGCTATGAATGAAGTAAAGCGGCAATCGGGTTTTGATGTTTTTTATAAAGATGAGTTGATAGAAAATGCCCGGCCCATTGCGTCCCTGCGTCTTGCCAGTTGTCCCTTACGGGCAGCATTGGATTCTATATTCCACACGCAGCCTTTTGATTATTCCATTTCCGGTAAAACTATTGTGCTCACTGCCCGAAAGGTGCGTGCTTCTAAAGGTGGCCCGGCTACTTTGGCGCCTGCGGTAACCAGTACGGCCACCCAGGATTCATTGATTCACGGGGTGGTAAAAGACAGCGCCGGCAACCCGTTGCATGGCGTATCTATACGAAACCTCAGCCGGCCCGGGTTGCAGGCCCTTACCCAATCAGATGGCAGTTTTGATATAGCAGGCACCAGCCACGATGTGTTGAAGATGAGTGCTATTGGATTTATTGCCGACTCTGTGGAGTTTAGCGGTGAGCAGATGTTTGCGATACGTTTAAAAGAACAACCGGGCTTTTTAAAAGGCATACAGGTAGAAACTTTTAAGCAGGAGAAAAAAGACCCTACCACCTCGGTGGATATGACGATGCGCAGCTATATGAACCTTGGCCAGGTGCTGCAGGGTACCGTGCCCGGGTTGAGCCTGCAGATAGTGAATAGCACCACCAAAAAAGTGTTGGCGGTAGATGTGTTTCGTCAATATCAAACCAGTAACAGTGGCGTTATCTATAAGGCCGATTATGTACGGATGAGTGTAGAGGAGTTTCTCAATTATGCAGGTAAAACAGAAGGCAACCGCATTATTAATGGCCTGCTGGATGGTACTATTGTTTATCCGCCCAATGTTGTGCCTATTTATGTATTGATCACTACTACTGTTATAACCAATACGGTAGTGCCGCAGGTAAGAGGGGCCAACAGTTTTTCCGGTAATACTTCGGGCATGCTGGTGATTATTGACGGCTTTCCGCAGGATGGTTTTCCGGCCGATTATCCCATGAATAACGTGGAAAGTATTGATGTGATCAAAGACCCCAGGGAGCTGGTGAAATGGGGGGCTACTGCTGCGGGGGGGATTATTATGATCAAAACCAAGGGGGGCAGGCGGGGTACTATCCGGATAAACTATGCTACTAACTTTTATTTTTCACCTACCCCTACATACACTACTGACAAGTACAGGCAAACGAATACGGGTGATTACCTGGATTATGTAAAAGACTACGACTCTGTAATTCAAACCAGGCGGGACCCTACAGCCACCAATCTCAGTGCCGCTGCACGCCTGCTGGCACAGCGTTACCTGGGCAAGATCACCGAAGAAGCTTTTAACCAAAGCTGGGATTCGTTGCGTGGGTTAAGTAATGAGCAGCAACTGCAGCTGCTGCAACAAAATGCTTTTAAACAAAACCATACATTAACCCTCACGGGCGGCGGCCGGTTGTACAATTTTGCTATCACAGGCATGTATAACAACAGCCGGGAAAGCACTATTGGTAATCATTCCAAAGATGGCAGTATTAATATGAATACGCACTGGAACCTGCTCAATAGTAAATTAAAAATTGACTGGCTGGCAAAGTATGGGCAGGGTACGGCTGTTTCGGGATACACTTTCGATCCCGCAGGCAGTGCTATAGAGCCCTACCAGATGTTGCTGGATGCCAAAGGCAATTATGTATATGATAACACGGCTTTATCGCCCGACTACAATGCTTTAATTATGTCGCGTGGTTATAGAAACTATGGCGTAAACGTGCTGGAAGATGCACGGTTAAACAATGCTACCGCCCGAACAAGACAAGTGCAGTCGAGGCTGAACATGAGCTGGAACCTGGTGGATAATCTTAGCTGGAAAACATCTGTGTATATTACCCAAACTAAAAATGCCACAGAGTCGTTTTACGATAAACAGTCCAGCTACGTGCGGCAGCTGGTAGATAATTACGGGGAACTGTCACCAGGTGGCAGCATCAACTTTTATGTACCCTGGGGTAACATTATGATGTCCGGTACCCGGCATACAAGCGATTGGAATGTACGTACCGGTTTAAACTACGACAAACAGATAGGGAAGCATAGCTTTAGTGCTTCCGTTGGTGCGGGCGCCTCCAGCACCTATTCGTGGAAGCCGGTCAGCTACACACAATATGGCTATAACCCGGCTACTAAAACCGGTGTACCTGTTTTTTTACCCACACCATCCAATACTGCCAGCATCAAAAACTTTTATGCTTTATTTGAGCAATACGGTGGCGTAAACATCAATCCTTATACACTGGTCACTGCTGTTAATGGCGATACCTCCAGAAGCAGGTCTATCAACTATAACGCCTCTCTTTCTTACAACTACAATGGGCTGCTTACTATCAGTGGGGATATCAACAATGCTCTCAGCCCCCTGTATGGGCAGCAGGGCACCTATGCGGTATTGTCTAATAACAAACTGGATATTACTTACCGGCTTTTTAACCGCAAAGGTGACCGTAGTCTTTTCAATTCCCTGTACTTATCTGCGGGCCGGGGAGTTATTAAAATGCCCGATCTGCCGGTAGCTTACACCAACAGCCGGTATCAGCAGGTGTACTGGGGCGATTATACTATCTGGGTAAACGGCGTATCGCCTAACCAGCAAAAGGGACAAAGCACTATCAATTATTACCAGAAGCTTACCTGGAAGTTATTAGGTGAAAAGCTGGCTGTGGATGTGGCTTATAACACCAATAAAATATCGGGTGCTACTACCACGTATTCCAGCACAGATAAAAGCAAGGATACCTCTTACCAGCAACGGTATATGAGCGCGGGTATGAAGGGATCGCTCCGGCATAACCTGCTGAATGTGGCAGTGAACTATAATAAATCGCCGGAAGGAGAAACACAGCTGAATGGTACGCTGGAATATGATATAGCTCGCGAAACCTATTTCCATTCTAAAAAGATCACTACGTTGAAAGTGGGGGGCCTGATGCAGAATATCAGTCCCTACCAGGGCTTAAGCCTGATGATGGGTACTAATGTGGCATCCGGAAACGGGTATAGCCTGGCTACCAATAACGATTTCAGCACGCTGCCACCGAAGAATGTGAACTGGGAAATCCACGGTGCTGTTGGAATGGCCAACGACCGGTACCTGCTGGATTTGCGTTACTATAACAAAACCACATCGGGCCTTAACAGCTATGTGCCTTCCTATACCGACCCTGCCACCGGCGTAAGCTCGCAGGTTACTTACAGCACCATTATTAATAAAGGCGTTGAATTCTTTCTTAAAAACACGCTGGTAAAAACAAAAACGTTCTCCTATATGCTCACGCTGAACGGCGCTTATAATGTAAACGTAGCCAAAAGTGTTCCTGTTACTGCTTATAGCGCCTCCAGCAGTTATGCTACTGCTTTACGCAGCGGGTATAATACCAGTAATCTGTGGACGTATAAATGGGCCGGGCTTAACAACCAGGGCGATCCGCAGATCTATGATGCCAAAGGCGGGGTAACGGCTTCTTTTGACAGCGCTACGCTGGCTTCCTCCCTGGTATATGCAGGTGTGTTAAAAGCGCCGTGGACGGGCGGGCTGATACATGAATTCAGCTTCAAACGCTTTTTTGCCCGAACCTCTATGGTGTTTAGCTGGGGCTATGTAATGAAGTATTACATGCCCTCGTACAGCAGCATTGGCGACAGAAGCGCCATTGTTAAATACCGCTGGCGCAAACCAGGTGATGAAAACTTTACCGATGTACCGCGCATTGCCAATTCGGGAGTGAACAGCAACCGTTCTTACGTGATACAGAACACCAGTAACAACGTGATTACGGCGGATAATATCCGTTTGCAGGAAATAATGATTGGCTGGAACGCGCCTGATGCCCTGGTAAAAAGAATGAAACTGAGTTCACTGATGTTTACACTACAGGTGCAGAATGCGGCTGTATGGGCGCGCAATAAATACAAAATAGATCCCTCCCGTGTAGGCTCTGATGGTAAAATAGGCAACCCTATACTTCGTCAGTATTCCTGTACGCTTAACCTGGGCTTATAAATTGACAATCATGAAAATGTATAAATATCTATACCTGTTGCTTTGTATTTCCGGTGGGATGATGCTGGTAAGTTGTAAAAAGTTCCTGGACATCCGGGCTTCTTCCACAACGGTGAATCCTACCAAAATTTCCGATTTCCAGGAAATGCTGAACAACGACTCGCTGGGTACCAATAATAACCTGCTGGCAGATCTGATCACCGATGATATTACCATGTCGAACAATCATTTGCAATCAGATAATAATTTCAGCCGCACTTACCTGTGGAACAGTATCATCTGGGGATCGGCCGATCAGGACTGGATGTATAATGGTTATTATTCCCGGATACTGCAATTGAATATTATCCTGGACAGGATAGGGAATGCAGAAGCGGACAGTCTGAATACCGAAGAAACCAGGAGTACAATTATTTCAGAAGCTAAAATACATCGTGCCTGGTATTACCTGCAACTGGCTAATATATATGGCCCTGCTTATAATGCCACCACTGCGGCTACCGATCTGGCTGTACCGTTAATACTAACACCGGATGCCAGTGCGCGTCCGGCCCGGTCCAGCGTAGCCACAACCTACAACCAGGTATTGGCCGATCTTACCGATGCAGTAAACAGCACTTACCTGCCTGCCAGGGGAAGGAATATCATTCATCCGGGCAAGGCATCCGGTTTTGCCCTGCTGGCGAGAACCTATTTGTATATGGGCAATTACGATGATGCGCAACGTTTTGCCGATTCTGCCCTGCAATTACAAAGTGCCCTGCTGGATTATAATAAAAAGTATTTCCAGCCCAACCAGTTAACTGATTTATCTGCACATCCGGAAATTATGCTGGGCCGTGTTAGCATAGACAGGGGATACTATAAAACCTATACTGCTCCTCATCTGATAGGTGCCACGCTGAAAACATTGCTAGGCACAGCAGACCTACGTTATACCCGGTTGTTTTACCAGGATATATTTCGCAGTGGCTTTTTAAATGGCGTATCGGTTATTACCACAGATAATAGTGTGGGGGTGCCGGAGGTAATGCTGATAAAAGCAGAATGCCTGGCCCGTAAAGGGAGTGTTGCCGATGCTGGTGCGCTGGTTGATCAGCTGCGTAAAAACCGCTTTACTGCCAGTAGTTATACCTCCCGAACCTATACTACAGATAACATTTTGTCTTATGTATTGGATGAAAGAAGACGGGAGCTGGTGTATTATGGCGGTTTGCGCCTGTTTGATCTGAAACGGTTGAACAAAGATGCGGCTTATCAAAAAGACCTTACCCGCACCAGTGGTACTACTGAACTGGCGAGGCTTCCGGCGGGATCGCCCAAATACCTGTTTCCGTTTGCACCGCTGGTTATCAGCAACAACCTCAATATTGTTCAAAATCCAAGGTGATTTATTAATAGCATTAATTATCTATACCATGTATACTCTCTATAAAAGAATATTCCTGCTGCTGTTTGTCAGTGCGCTGTTTTGGGTAGCTGCCTGCCGTAAAGACAAACCCAGCGATTTCGATGCATTAAGCGGAGCTATGGCAGGCCTGCATGCCAGTTACTACGAACATGCAGTGGCTGTGTTATTAAACGATAGTTTCTTTCATGTTACCAATTCCTACACCAATATACCAGTGAAGCTTACTGCTGCGGCTAGTGTCAACGATACGGTATATGCTGTGGTAGATACGGCACTGATCACTTCTTATAATAGTATGTTTTCTGAAAACAACCCTATTATACCCGCCAATGCTTTTGTGGCATCTAATAACGGAAAATTTGCCATAGCAGCCGGGCATGCCGAGTCTGTAGATTCGTTGCATGTGCAGCTGAATAATGCCACGCAATTAAAAGACAGTGCTATTTACCTGGTACCGGTAAGGTTGTCCGGTAAAAGTGGTATTAGCCTGCAACCCTCTGTTATCTTTTATAAAGTGCAGGTGACTTTTCAAACTTTAAAAGCAAAGATGACTGGAGGTTCTAACAACCCGTTTATTTTTAACCGTGTGTGGTTCTTCAGCCCCTCTGTAAGAATTAACTCTGATGGCAGTGTTACAGGGCCGGGTGTTATTAAAATAGCAGTAGGTTTAAATGCGCCCTTTCCGTTTGCCGATGTATATGTGAACGCAGGCGTTTACAACGATACTACCACGTTGTACGAGTTTTCCCGATACTATACACCTTACCCGGATAACTCTTTCAGCATCGCTAATAAGCGTATCCGTATTCCGGCTAACTCGCTAAAGGGAGTGGATAGTATAGAACTTACCCTTTCCAATTTTGCTTCCTTAAAAAAGTATACCAGTTACCTGCTGGCAGTGAAACTTACCAGTGAAACTGGTTCTGTGTATTCGGTGCCGGTAAGCAAGGATAGCTCGGCTGCTTATTTTTCCATCTTCCCATTTTAATAAAACAAAGTATAAACCATATAAGACATGAAACAGAAAAAATGGCTTACAGCGGTATTGGCAACGGCATTACTGTCTGCAGCTCAGGCGCAGGAAAAATATGTAATAGAAGGCACGGTACAACCTGCCCCGAAAGATATTACCCTGCACCTTTTTTACAGTGGTGATAAAGCATTCTTACATGATTCGGCCAAAGTGGTGAATGGTAAATTCCGGTTTGAAGGAAGTGTGCAGACGAAGGGGATGGCTTATGTAGCTGTACCGCCTGATGGAGAATTGATGGATGTGTATGTGGCAAAACATGGTGGCATGCCTGCCTACCAGATTGGCGTATACCTGGAAACAGGTACCATTAGTTTATTGCTCCATCCCACCGATCAGCAATCGGTAGTGGTGAAAGGTACTGTTAACAATGATGTGATGCAGGCTGCCCGTGCCATTGTGTGGAAATACAATAACCTGGAAACTGCCAGGGCAAAGCGGCTGGAACAAGGTGATAGTGTGCAAAAAGAAGCGGCTGTAAAGGAATACTACCAGATAGTGAAAGCGAAAACGGTGGCCATGGGTGAATTTATAAAAGCACATCCCAATGCATTGGCCAGCCTGGATTTACTGAAAAGGTGGATTAACCCTGTTACCGACCTGTCGGAAGCAAAACAATATTATGCCTATCTAAGCGATGATTTGAAAGCCAGCAGAACAGGTATGATCTATGGAGGGTTGCTGAAGCAATCGGCCCGGATTGATATCGATTCCATTGCCCCGGATTTTCAACTAACAGATACGGCTGGCACCATGCATCACCTGAGCGATTATAAAGGTAAATATGTATTGATCGATTTCTGGGCCAGCTGGTGTGTGCCTTGCCTGAGAGAAATGCCCCATGTGGTAAAAGCGTATGATGCTTTCAAAAACAAAAACTTTGAAGTGATAGGCGTATCGCTGGATGCGCAGGCAGATAACGGACGCGCCAAATGGATCAATGCTTTTAAAAAGGCAGGGATGACATGGCCGCAATGGTCCGATTTAAACGGATGGTCCAGCGCCCCGGCAAAGCTGTATATGATCAATTCCATCCCTTCCAATTTTCTGCTGAACCCTGCCGGTAAAATCATTGCGAAAGACCTGCGTGGACAGGATTTAATGGATGCCTTGCGTAAATACTTATAAATATGAAAGGGAAAAAGATAAGCGTATTACTGGCCTTTGGTTTGAACATGTGTGTAGCTGCCGCACAGGAAGCCCGCTTTACAGTAACCGTGCATATGGCAGCAGGCAAGCCGGGCCGGCAGTTATATTTGTTATATAGGAGGAATGCAGATAGTAAAGCCTTTGACTCTGCCCGGGATGAGAATGGGAAGTTTACATTTTCCGGTAAAACATTGCATCCGCAAAAGGCATTCCTATGCCTGCCAGCGCCTGGAAAAACAGTGGAAAACACGCCTCTGAAAGAAGCTTTCCCGCTGTACCTGGAAAAAGGGAATATTGTGGTTATTGCCGGCGAAACGTTGAAGCATGCCCGTGTTGGTGGCACTACACTGAATAACGATTTACAGGCATACAATCACCTGGAAGACTCCTTAACACTGATAAAAGACGCGCTAAGAGAAAGGTATGGCAAGGCCTACCGCGATAAGAATAAAGATTCATTACAGGTTGTTACCGAAGCATTTTACCAGTTGGAAAGGGATCAGTTGCAATGTGAGGTGCTTTTTTTTCAGCAGCATACGCATTCACATGTAGCGCTGGAATGGTTAAAGAATGCTTATAACATTCCGCAGGAAAAGTCGAAGGTGGTAAACCTGTTTGCGCAGCTGGGCGATAATGTAAAACAATCGTTCAGTGGTCAGGCTTTTCAGGCCGAACTTGCCGCTGCGGCTTCCGTGGAATTAGGAAGTCCGGCACCTGTATTTTCTGAAAAGGATACCACAGGGCTGGCGGTTTCGTTACAGTCTTTCCGTGGCAAATATGTGTTGCTCGATTTCTGGGCCTCATGGTGTGGCCCTTGCCGTAAAGAAAATCCCAATGTGTTAAAGATGTATAAAGCCTTTCAATCGAAAGGGTTTACGGTGCTGGGTTTTTCAGTAGATGATTCGCCGGAGCGTTGGATGGCAGCGGTAGTGAAAGATTCGTTGCCCTGGTGCCAGCTGCGCGAAACTGGAGCAGGGACGAAAAAAGTGGCAGATGTGTATGGTGTAAAGGGGATACCCAGCAATTTCCTGATCGATCCCAATGGCAATATCATCGCTACCAATTTGCGTGGTCAGGAGCTGGAAGATACTTTAACAGCGGTGTTTAGCCGCCAGCAGCCGGTAGTAAAAGCCTCCAAAAAAGACGCTGTTGCGGCAGGCCTGGATATGACCCGGTATACATTTGAAGATAAAGAGGGCAATGCCATGAACCTGAAAAACTATACGGGCAAGTATATCATGATGGATATATGGGCATCGTGGTGTTACCCATGTAAAAAAGAATTTCCCGCCTTTGATTCGCTGAAAGCCGCTTTCAAAGAAAAGAATATCGTTTTTCTACAGGTATCGTGCGATGAAAGTAAGCGTAGATGGATCAACGAAATGGGCTTTACCAGGCGTATGTATGATCAGTATATCGCCAGCGATAAAGCTTTCCTGGATGAATTGCAGGTGTATACCATTCCCCGCTATTTGTTGATTGATACAAAGGGTAAGCTTATCAATGCCTATATGACCCGCGCTTCCGATCCGGTTACAGCAGCAACTTTATTACAATTAAAAGGTATTTAAAAAGTACATTTAGGGTCAGGGGCACAAAAAAGTTCGTGTGCTCCTGACCTTAAAAAACAGGATACTATGCTATACAAACGTATTTTTTCTTTTGGATTAGTAGTCAGTAGTTTTCTTTGTTTACCGGTAACAGCCCGTTGCCAGTTTCCCAATGCAGAAAAGGATATTTTTTCGCCACTGAAGCAGTGTGCCGATTCATTGAGAAAAGCGGAGGGACCAACCATTACGCCGGCAGAGGTGTTGAATATATTGGATAGTAACCCACCTGCGCGTGTATCGGTGGCATTGCCTGTTACTATCAAAAAGCAACTATTGTCGGCATCCGCACTGTATCAACAAAACCTGGCTGCGGTAGGGCTGGTGGCTATGTGTGCTGTATCCAATCCTTTACGGGGTGTGCAGTTAAACCATGCCAGTGGTTTTGTGATTACAGCGGATGGCGTTTTTATCACCAACTATCATGTACTGTATAGTTATGCGCATTCCCATTCCATGCATGACTGGGGTACGCTACTGGTGCGGCTGGGTAATGGCAAGGTATATGGCGTGAGAAAAATACTGATGTTTTCTGAGCATGATGATCTGGCTGTGCTACAGCTGGATGTGAAGCAGGAAACACTTCCTTATATTTCATTGGCGCCGAAAGATGCTACTATAGGGGAAGCTATTTATGTGTTAAGTAATTCGGATAAGCAGCTATACAGTATCACTACAGGTATTGTATCAGACAAGTACAATCAATCTATGGGTGGGCCTTCGGGTGTTGCCTCTTTTGATAGAAACCTGTTGTCTATTACAGCGGAGTTTGCTGTTGGTGCCAGTGGCGGCCCCATACTGGATGGTAATGGCAACCTGGTGGGTATTGTATCCAGCACGCATGTGATAGAACAAATGAATACGGGGCATCCACAAAGCCAGATGACCATTAAAAATGCTATCCCGGTGTCGTCTTTACAAAAGCTGACACGGTAAGTATTAATTACTAAACAGTTGGCAGCTGAACATGCTGTTAACTGTTTAGTGATATTAAAAATTAGTGTGCATGCCTGTAATGTCTTCTTCTGTGGTCTGTGCCAGCATTTTTTTTTCCAGTGTGCCTTCGCAGCGAAACTGTAAACTCAAATGAAAGCCTTTATCCCCTTCAATGGTAAGCTCGCCATCTAACTGCATGCTCAGGCCATAGATAAGGCTCATGCCTAATGAGCCGGCAGTGGTAATGTCAAAGTTTTCCGGTAAGCCTATGCCATCATCTGTAATAGTAAGATGATAGCAGTTATCCTGTGCTTTGAGTGTGATATAGATATGGCCTTTCCGGTTTGCGGGAAAGGCGTATTTAATAGAGTTGCTGACCGTTTCATTGAGAATAAGGCCAATGGGCACAGCCTGGGCTGCGTCCAGCTCCAAGGGTTCTACTTGTTTGCTGAATACAATTTTATCTGTTGTGCCAAAGCAATCTTCCATATAGTTCACCAGCTCTGTCACATACCATTGCATATTAATAGTGGCCAGGCTTTCTGTCTGATATAGCTTCTGGTGAATCAGTGACATGGCATACATGCGGTGCTGACTGTTTTGAATGGCGGCAATAGCTGCTTCATTGTCGAGGTAGGCGCTCTGGCTGTTCAACAGGCTCATTACTATTTGCAGGTTGTTTTTTACCCGGTGATGTATCTCCTTTAGCAGCCACTCTTTTTCATCCAGCAGTCCTTCTTTTTCTGCCAGTAGTTCTTTTATCTGGTTATTCTGTATATGTATCTCTTTTTGCTGCGCTTGCAGCTGGCGGTTCACCTGGTGCTTTGTGCGGTAGTTGCTGTAGAGGATAATACAAAAGGCAATCAGCACCAGTATGCCTATGATAACGCTATTTTTGCTTCCCCTTTCTGCCAGGGTTTCCAGGCGTATCAGTTCATTGGCTTTCTGAGCCTTTGCCACCACTGTAACACAAAGGCACAGAACAGGAACCAACCACACAAAACGGGAAGTAGCGAACATGGCTATACAGGGGTTTTGTACGCAAGTTAAAGGCGATAGAAGTCCGGATAGGGTATGCGTTGATTTGTGTAAGCTTTTGTATGCTTTGTGCAAAAGATGCCTGTGATTGCAGGGGATTATTGTATAGCCCCCGTTTTGCCAGAAAATGAACCCGGAAATACCATTTTTTGAACCTAAAGTGATAATTATTGAACCTCTTATCGGCTGAGTACCAATACATTTGATGCTGTAAAAATCAACGAAGGCCCTGTAAGGTGAGCCATGAGGTTGTTGCTTGTTGTTACGTTCGACTGGTTTAATGCTCCCGATTGCATTACTGCTTTTTCGATGAATTCTTTCTTGCCATTTTTAACCATTGCTATATGCGAACATGCTATCTGCTACTATTTTTTTGCTGTGCCTGCCTGACAGCAGCGGCGCAGACAAAAACTGTGAAAGGAACCGTAAGGGATGAAACAGGTATTGCGCTGGCCGGCGCTTCTGTTGCCGGGCGGGGCACCCCAATTGTCACTGCTACAGATTCCGGTGGTCATTTCCGCCTGGTGGTGCCCGAAAAAACTACCACATTGATTATCAGTTACACGGGTATGGAAACCCAGGAAGCAGCGATAACAGGAGGAGACGTGATAGTGGTGCTGAAAGGCAGCGCTTCGTCGCTGAACGATGTGGTGGTGATTGGATACGGCACCGCCCGTAGAAAAGATCTGACCGGTTCGGTGGCTTCTGTATCGGGCAAGCAAATTGCGGCGGTGCCCGTGGCCAATGCGGCACAGGCGCTGGCGGGTAAGGTGCCCGGTGTAAATGTTACGGTACAGGATGGCCGGCCCGATGCCAGTGTGTCTATCCGTATCCGGGGCGGTGGTTCTGTTTCTCAAAGCAACGAGCCATTATATATAGTAGACGGTTTTCCGGTAAGTAATATCACCGATATCCCACCTAACCAGATAGAAACCATTGACATCTTAAAAGATGCGTCTTCTACTGCCATTTATGGGGCCAGGGGGGCCAACGGTGTTATCATCATCACCACCAAAAACGGGAAAGCAGGTAAGCTTACCATCGCCTACGACAATTTTGTGCAGTGGAACAAGGCTACCAAATATCTCGAAACCATGAATGCCTACGACTACATTGCCTATAACTGGCAGTATGCCAAAGCCATCAGCAACAGCTATGCCGATGCCTGGGAACGTTTGTGGGCCATTGGCAGTTATGCTGCGCAGTATAACAACACGGAGGGCATTGATCATTATAAAAATACAGGTGCCAGAAACTTCTCTAAAGAAGCCTACAACAGCTCTTTCTCGCACAGCCATAACCTCAGCATCAGTAATGGCAATAATAAAACGAAGTATATTTTATCCATGAGCTATAACGATAACCAGGGTATGAAAATCAATTCCTGGTTTAAGCGTATGAATGCGGCTTTTAAAGTAGAGCAAAAGCTTACCAACAAGCTTACCCTGGGTTTTGATACCCGTTACACCAATATCGAAAAAATGGGAGATGAGGGTACTACCAATGGCAAGGGCTCTGTCTTATCTTCTGCCTACCAGTTCAGGCCTATTGCTACAGCCGATGTGCTGGGCGAGCTGGACGACCGTAAAAACTCGCAGCTGGGTTTATATGATATGGTGTTGCAGGACAGGTATAACCCGGTAGCGCTGATGAAAGATTATCAGCCTTTGGGCAAAGAAAGATCATTGCGTTCCAATGCGTCTTTAACCTGGAATATCCTGAAAGGATTAACTGCCCGGTCAGAACTGGGTTACAACCTTAACTGGAACAAGGGCAAGATATGGTCAGGTGCGGTATACAACAACTACCTCACCGATAGCGGCACTAAAACATTCTCGGGTAATGCCACTATCAACACCAGTGAAGGATGGCAATTGCGCTGGGTAAATACGTTGAATTACCAGGTGTCCGGCCTGGGTAAAGCCCATAACCTCAATGCTATCATTGGCCAGGAAGTGAACAATTCCAATTCAGAAGGCACCAGCATGTGGGGGCTCAAGTATCCTGTTTCCTTTACATCAGACAGGGCATTTGCCATGATGGATCAATACCTGGCCACGGTGGGCACCACGGTCAATTACGGGTATAGTTCCACTGCGGGCACCCCCAACAGGCTTACTTCGTATTTTGGTCGTGCCAACTACACGTTACTGGATAAATACCTGTTCTCTGCTACGTTACGGGCCGATGGGAGTTCCCGTTTTGCGCCTTCTAACCGCTGGGCTTATTTTCCGGCAGCTTCGTTTGGCTGGCGCATCAGTGATGAAAACTTCCTGAGAGACGTAAGTACTATCAATATGTTGAAGCTGCGTGTGTCTTATGGTTCGGTAGGTAATGACGGCATCAGTGCCAACCTCTGGAAAAATCAATGGACATCCAACGGGCTTACGCAGTTTTCTATCAATGAGGTAAGGCAAAGCGCCTATTCTCCGGCCAACACTATTGCCAATCCTAACCTGAAGTGGGAAACCACCATTACCCGCAACCTGGGGCTGGATTTTACCTTGCTGGATAAACGTTTGTACGGTACCATTGAAGGCTACTGGAACTCTACCAAAGATTTGCTGATGCTTACACCTATATCGCCTATCAGTGGATTTTCGTTCACTTATCAGAACGTAGGTGCTACCAGCAACAGGGGTATAGAGCTTTCTTTAGGTAGCGACCTGGTGCGTGGTAAAGACTTTAACCTGAGCGCCAGTTTCAACATCAGCATTAACAGGGGCAGAATAGATGAGTTGTCACCGGGCATTACCGGCCTGTATAAATCACAATGGGGTTCCACTGTTACACAACCTAACACCGGCGATTACATCCTGCAGGTGGGCAAGCCGGTAGGCCAGGTGCGTGGGTATACCTACGACGGCTGGTATAAGCCGGAAGATTTTACCTATGCCAATGGCGTGTATACGCTGAATAAAAGCAAGGATAACCCGGATATAGGTTCAGGTATTATTGGTACTGTATTCGGTACTACTACCAGCAAGCCTGCCGGGCAGGTAGCACACCCTGGTGTGATTAAGTTTAAAGATCTTACAGGCGATGGCGTGGTGGATGAAAAGGATGTAAGCATTATTGGTGATATGAATCCCAAACATACCGGTGGCTTTAACCTGAATGCTTCTTACCGCAACTTGGACTTTGCTATGAACTTTAACTGGAGCTATGGCAACAAGGTGTATAATGCTACCTACCTGGCTGCGTTTATGGGAAGCAAGGAAGATGGATTGTACAAGAATCGTTTGAACTACTTGTCCAGCTCTTACCGTTTGTATGATATACAGGGCGGACAACTGGTAAAAGTGACCGACCCGGCCGGGCTGAATGCTTTGAATGCGAATGCTACCACCTTCCTGCCTTACCAGGAAAACCCGGTGGTGTCATCTTTAGGTATACAGGATGGTTCATTTCTGCGCTTAAATACTGTAACGCTGGGCTATAGTCTGCCTGCAGGGATATTGCAGAAAATGCACATCAGCAGGCTGCGCTTGTATGGTTCTATATTCAACGCGCTGTTATTTACCAGTTATAAAGGGCTTGATCCGGAAGTGAACACTAATACCAGCCAGGGCGGTGCACAATATCCCACTACCGGACTGGATTGGGGTGCTTATCCGCGCGCCCGGTCATTCACCCTTGGTTTAAATGTTGAATTTTAAATGATTGTAAACGGTTCCAGATATGAAAAAGATAATACCCATTCTTTATATAGCCGTGTTACTGATACCGGTTGCTTCCTGTAAAAAAAGCTTTTTAGATGTGCAGTCGCCATCTTCTGTTGACCAGGACTTTGTATTCTCTTCTCCCAGTGAAACCTATAAAGTGCTGATAGGCTGCTACGATCTGTGGCGTTCGGGCGCCAGTGGTTTGTTTTATGATATTGACGTAGTGGGGTCTGATGCAGAGTGCCATCCCGAAACATACGATGCGCAATTAAGGCATATTCCCGAGGGGTTATATGCCAGTGAAATTTCCATTGATTATGCCAACTCGCTCAACGCCTGGGCCAACCTGTACAAAATAGCCAACCGCGCCAACATTATTATGGATGCCATACGTGCCAAGCCGGAATACCAGCAGGCGGTTGCGGCAGGCGCTGTTACCGATTGGACGCAACTGTATGGAGAAGCTGCGGTGTTCCGTGCCTTCTCTTACCATACCTTGATCCGTTATTTTGGCGATGTGCCTTATTTCCAGAATACCATATCTACCACTGCACAAACAGACAGTGCCAGGCTTACTTCGCGTGATGTTATTTACGACGGCGAAATAGATAACCTGTCTAAGGCGGCAACAGGTATGTATCGCCTGGGCGAAAGTGGTATTAATGCAGAAAGGTTTTCGCGCACTTTTGCTTACGGGTTAATGGGTAAAATGGCGATGTATGCCGGTGGTTATGGCTTGCGCCGTACCGATCTGAACTATGGTGGCGTAACCTTTACACAGCTGGGTATTGAAAAATGGAATGCCAAATATGTACGCCGTACGGATTATAAAAAATATTATGAATTAGCGAAAACAAATCTGAAAGCCTGCCTGGACAATGCCGGATCTGCCTACCTGATCACAACAGACCCGCGTGGTACGGGTTTTACAAATCCGTTCCAGTATAATTTTCAGTATAACATGAACCTGGTAGTAAGCCCGGAGTCGTTATACGAAATTGGAGAAACGCAGGCGCAGTTTTCAGAACGCCCTTATGCTTTTGGCCGTCCGTCTAACGGGGGCAGTTCCAATGCCTATCCTAACAAGGCATATGGACAAAGCCGCATGCATCCTTCTTTTTATTATGGCGATTATGATCCCAAAGATCTGAGAAGGGATGTTTCTGTTACCGTTACTGCCAATTCCGGCAGTGCTTCGGAAGTGATTATAGACTTTACTCCCGGCTCGCGCGATAAGGGTGGTCTGGCTAACAATAAATGGGATGAAAGCCGTATGCCTAATCCTTATGTAGCTGCGCAGCGGCAATCCGGTATTAACTGGCCGCAGCTGCGTATGGCAGATGTGATATTGCTGCTGGCAGAAGCATATGCCGAAACAGGAGAAGAAGGGCAGGCGAAGGTGGAACTGGCTAAAGTAAGAAGCAGGGCTTTTGCAGCGGCTGATCAAACAGAGAAAGTAACCAATTATATCAATGCCCTGGGTGGTGATGCGTTGAAAGAGGCCATTTTGCAGGAGCGGAAGCTGGAGTTTGCCGGGGAAGGCTATCGCCGCGAAGACCTGATACGTACTGGCAAGCTGCCGCAAAAGATTAAAGCACTACGGGATGCCCAGATAGCGATGGTAGCAGGCTTAAAAGCCAATGGCTATTATACTTTTCCTAACGGCAACACCATCTCTAACTATATCTATACCAAAGGGGTGAATGCGGCCGACCTGGGGTTGAGTAAAATGCTTACCACCCAAACTACTGTGGCAGAAGGAGCGGCCACTTATCCCATTCTATTCCCCGGCTGGCGTGGTAATTCAGATGCCTGGGTGGGATTGGGTTATACGGCAAGCACCAACAACCGTAATCTGGCTATACAGGGTTTGTTCCGGTATATCGATCCTAATGGGGCCGAAGCGGCCGACCTGGTAGCGAAGGGGTACAAGAAAACGGCATGGGGCGCTAATATTGTGGCCAATGAAGCGCAGTACACCACTAATATTTTTAAAGGATATCCTGACAGTTATTTCAGTTCAGGTGTTCCTCCCAGGTATTTACTGCCTTTAACATCAGAAACGGTTTCGAAATCGAATGGCCTTATTACCAATGGCTATGGATTTCAATAATCTATAATTGTTTTTTTTAGACAACAAGCGATCGGAAGCTGTTTCTACAGCTTCCTCTTTTTTTATACTCAGCAGGTCGCTTTCAGGCATGCCTGAAAATAGGAGTGAAAAACGAATAGCTGTTTTTTTATATTAGTTGTATCTTAGAATATTGCCGGATGTATTTTTTTTGAACGATTGCTTTTTGCTTATGAAAAGTGCACTGAGATATTTTTTGTTGCTTCTTGCCACGCCTGTGTGTTTTTGCCGGGTACATGGTCAGCCACGTTGTAAAATAGAACATTATTCTACCGAAGATGGCTTGTCGCACGATATGGTTACCAGCATGTATAAGGATAAAGAAGGCTTTATGTGGTTGGGTACCTGGAATGGATTAAACCGTTTTGATGGACGGCAGTTCCTTTCTTTTAAATCTGCCCCCGGCGATTCCTCCTATATCAAGAATAACCGTATTGACCAGGTTACAGGAGATGATTATCACCATTTGTGGGTGAAATCGTACGACGGGCAAATTTACCGTTTTGATAAAACTACAGAGCGTTTCCGGCCTGCTATGGCCTTGTTGCGGAACCCACCTGCCATAGGATCGTTTAAAGGAGTGCTGTCGCAGTATGATGATAAACTGTGGATGGAAACAATAGAGCAGGGCATTCTGTTAATGGAAAAGCCTGCTTCTGATTCTTCTTCGTGGCATTGGTATACACAGCAGGCAGCGGAACAGTTTCGCATACCTTCCAACAAAGTGTTGTTTATGAAGGAAGACCGGCAGGGCCAGGTATGGCTGGGTACCGATAAGGGGCTGTGCCGCCTGGTAAAAAATAAGGCCGGAGTGTATGAAAGCATGCGTTGCCGGTATGCGTGTGACACGGCTGCTGTTACCTGTATGGCAGAAACAGCCGAAGCGGTGTACGCAGGTACGGATGATGGCCGTTTATTGGTAATAGCACATTCAGGTCAGTTGCTCACCTCTTTTCATTTGGGTAATGCTGCCCTGTATGGTTTGCTGGTGAACAGAAATCAGAAATATCTCTACGCTACAACGGGCGCTGGTGCGTTGGTGCGTATAACGTTGCGTACCTGGGAAATACAGCAATTTATGCAGGACAGTAAAAACGCCTTGTATTCGTTGTATGAAGACAGGCGTGGCGATCTGTGGATTAAACCGGAAAAAGAAGGCGTGATTGTGTTTCATGTGCAGCGGCAACAGTTTAAAAACTATTTCCAGCAAAACAATGCACGGTATAATTATGCTGGCGATCATTTTAAAGTATATGAAGATAAGAATGGCATCCTGTGGGTGAACATGAAAGGAGGGGGCTTTGGTTATTACAATGCCGAAAAGGATGCGGTAGAATATTTTTATAACAATCCGCTGTCGGGCACACGGCGCATGTCTAATATCGTAAGTACGTTGTTTTATGATACAGATGGGTTGCTGTGGTTACGCACCGATGAAAGAGGTATTGAAAAAATTATCTTTCAGCCGGAAGATTTTCAGCAACGACTATTGGTGCAGGGTAGTGTATACCGCTCTGATAATGAAGTGCGGGGATTGCTGGAAGACCGGCGGCACCGTCTTTGGCTGGGTATGAAAAGCGGCCTGCTGTATATTCTTGAAAATGGCAAACCAGCGGGTGTGCGTTTTGAAAACATGCCTGGCCATGGGATAGGGCAGGTATATACTATTCTGCAGGATAAAGCGGGTTGTATGTGGCTGGGCACTAAAGCACATGGGTTATACAAGGCTACGCCTGTGAATGCACCCGAAACTGTTTACCGGCTGGAACATTTTATGCCAGATGCTGCTGACGCTACCAGCATCAGCAGCAACGAAATTTATACCTTACTGGAAGATAGCCGGGGCTTGTTATGGGCCGGCAGTTTTCAAAATGGTTTAAACCTGGTACAAAACGATAATGGCCATACCCGCTTTATACACGACAGGGAATGCCTGGCTAATTATCCTGCCGGCAGGTACCGGAAAATACGGCATATGGCCGAGGATAAAAACGGCCGCTTATGGATGGCTACCACAGATGGTTTGCTAATTGCAGATGTAACCACCCCTGCTTCTTTTACCTATGCTTCTTATCAGAAAATATCGGGCGATGGGCATAGCCTGGGTAATAACAATGTACAGTATATATGCCGGGATACACACGATCAGATGTGGCTGGCCACGCTGGGAGGAGGATTGAACAAAGCCATAGGCGATGATCCTTTACGGTCGCTTCGGTTTGATGTGTATACGATGAAACAGGGGCTGCCTAACGATTACCTGCTCAGCTGTGCAGAAGACAGTTATGGATACCTGTGGATTGCTACCCAAACCGGCTTGTCGCGGCTGGATAAAACCACCATGAAGTTCCGGAACTATAACTCTAATGATGGACTGCCCCTGTGTACTTTTTCGGAAGCTTCCTGCCAGTTGTGTGATAACGGGCATATGGTGTTTGGTACCATCCGCGGATTGGTGGAAGTAGATCCTCCGCATTTAAAAGATCATGTAACAGATATGCAACTGGCTTTTACCGGCCTTTCGGTGAACAACGAAACCGTGCTGCCCGGTACCGGTAACCCGGTAATGCCGGTGGCCTTGAACTATACCAAAGAGGTAACCCTCCATTACGATCAGAATACGCTGGGCTTTGATTTTACTATCCCCGATTTCCGGCTGGGCAGCAAGCAGGCCTATGCTTACCGTTTGCAGGGCTTTGAAGATCGCTGGAACTATACTTCGGAAGGTAGCGCTACCTATACGCATCTGCCACCGGGAAGGTATGTGCTGGAAGTAAAATGCATGCATACGGCGTTGTATCAGCAGGTGCCTTACCGGCAGCTGGCGGTTACTATTTTGCCGCCACTGTGGAAAACGGGATGGGCTTACCTGTTATACAGCGTTCTGATAATGTCGCTGGGATGGGCTTTATGGAAAACAGCCGCTACGCTGTTACGGTTAAAGCAACGTATTGCGCTGGAAAAGAAAGTGGCTGCATTGAAGCTGGATTTTTTTACCAATGTTTCTCACGAATTGCGAACGCCTCTTACATTGATCATGAACCCGGTGGCAGCGCTGGAACAGCGCGAGGGGTTAAGTCAGCTGGGTAAACAATATGTGGAAGTAATTAAGCGCAATGCCAACCGCATGAACCGGTTTATTAACCAGTTGCTGGAACTGCGCAAACTGGAAAGCGGTAAAGCACAGTTGCAGGTGGCGCAGGTGGCATTACCCGAATTTGTAAAAAATATTACTTCCTTTTTCCTGGAAATGATCCGGGAAAAACAAATACACCTGGAAATCATTGCCGATGTGGGCAGCTTGTATTGCTGGTGTGATAAAGATAAAATGGAAACCGCCTTTTATAATGTACTGGCCAATGCCTGTAAATACACGCGGGAGTGCGGGCATATTGTTATCAGGTTGCAACAACAGGAGCAGAATATGCTGATAGAAGTAATGGATGAGGGTGGTGGTGTGGAAGAAGGGGAGTTGCCTTACCTGTTCGATCTGTTTTATGCAGGCAAGGGTAGCCATAAAACGGGTGTCAAAGGCACAGGCATTGGGCTGGCGCTTACCCGGGAGATTATAGAGCTGCATGGTGGCAGCATTACGGCCTGTAACCGCGGGGGAGGACTGGCCGTTACCATTATGCTTCCTATAGTGGTAGCTGCTTCTAAAAAGGCTGGCATCAGTTATGTGCAGGAGCCGGCGGAAATGCACGATAACGCAATACCGGATATAGTAGCGGATCCTTTGTTGCACGAGCCTGCTGCACAGGGGCAGGGCAGGCATCCGGAGCAGCCTTTGCTGTTAATAGTAGAAGATAACTCCGATCTCAGGGCATTTATACAAAGCCTGCTTTCTCCCTTTTACCGTATAGCCCTGGCAGAGAACGGGCGGGAAGGCTGCCGTATAGCGCTGGAACTGATGCCTGACCTGGTGATCAGTGATATTATGATGCCGGAAATGGATGGCATACAAATGCTGGACTACCTGAAAAAGAATATGGTAACGAGTCACATACCCGTGATTTTGTTAACGGCTAAAAGCGCCGTGGAAAGCCAGATTGAAGGGCTGGAATACGGCGCGGACTATTATATTGGTAAACCCTTCCAGAACGACTTTTTAATGGCTGCTATCAGAAGCCTGGTGCGGCAACGGAAGCTGATGTTGAAGCACCTGGTGAACGGGAAAGAAAACATCCGGCTGGAGCCGGGTACGCTACAGGTAACCTCACAGGATGCGAAATTTTTAAAGCAGGTGACAGAAGTAGTGGAGGAGAAGATGGCGGATGAAAGCTTTGATATAGACACCGTAGCGGTTTCTATAGGTATGGGCCGAACTACCTTTTATAAAAAATTTAAAGGATTAACGGGCATGGCGCCTGTGGAATTTGTGCGCGAAATGCGCCTGAAACGTGCGCAGCAGTATTTTGATGCGGGCTATGGCAATGTGTCGGAGGTGGCTTATGCCGTAGGGTTTAACAACGCCAAATATTTCAGTACCTGTTTTAAAGCCCGTTACCAGGTAGCGCCCACCGAATATCTGAAACAACATCAATCCGGCAACCTGGCAGCCGGCGAATCGTAAGGTTTATTATTTATCGTTTTTCATACTGTTTTTGTGCAGCTGCGGCAGTGTAAGCAGGGTAATGATTTTTAAACCCATCCGGTTAAAAAGCAAACCTGTTTACCTGTTGCCTGGTGTAGGTTAGCGATCTTCCCGTGGCAGATGGCCGCCGGAGATTAAAACAAAATATATGAAAAGCAAGATTGCAGCCATTGCTATAGCCAGCCTGGTAATAGGCGGTTGTAGTAAAAAAGAACAACCGGCAGTAGCTTCCGGGCTAACTGCCAAAGACCTGGGATCTCTTTCGGTAGTAGACGTTCCCAGTATCCCATCCGGTACCTTTCCCATCACAAATTACGGGGCTTCCACCAGTGCAGCTGACAATGCATCGGCCATCCTGGCTGCTATTAATGCAGCGTTTAACGCCGGAGGGGGTACCGTGGTTGTTCCATCAGGAACATTTGTAAGTGGCCCTTTAAAGCTGAAAAATAATGTAGGGCTGCAGTTGTCCAGTGGCACTACGCTTAAAGTGCTGGCCTATGCTTCTTATCCCGGCGCAGGTGGCACCGCAGACGTAGCCGCTTTTATTGACCTGGGCGGCATCGCCAATGCAAAGGTGTCAGGGCCGGGTACTATTGACGGGCAGGGGGCTGCCTGGTGGAGCGCCTATAATACTTCCAAGGCCAATGGTGCTGCTATTGCGCGGCCTGCCATTATTGGTGTAGGGGGCAGCGCCAGCACGCTGGAAATATCCGGCATCACTATTATCAATGCGCCTAATAGCCATATCGGCATCGGGAAAAACAATAACAGCGTTACTGTTTCCGGTGTTACCCTCAGTTCGCCCGCTACTTCTCCTAACACAGATGGTATCGATGTGTGGTGCACCAATGTAAACATCACCAATTGTAACATCAGCTGTGGAGATGATAACATTGCTATTAACACCAATGGGAAATATGTGACGGTAACAGGTTGCACCTTTGGCGCCGGGCATGGCCTTTCTATAGGCAGCTATGCGGCTAATATTGATCATGTTACGGTAGATAACTGTACATTCAACGGAACAGATAATGGTATCCGTATCAAATCGAACCGCACCCGCAGCGGCACCGTGCAGTACCTGACCTACACCAATCTTACTATGACCAATGTCTCTAATCCTTTTAACCTGGTAGAATACTATCCTGATAATACCATTCCCGCTTCCGCTTCCGGCGATGCGGCGCAAACGGTTACCAGCACTACGCCTGTTTGGAAGCATATTGTTTTCAGCAACATTACGGTAACAGGGGCGGATAAGGCAGGCACATTATGGGCGGTGCCTGAAAAGGCGATGACAGACCTGCTTTTTGATAACGTGAAAATCACTGCTACCAAGGGAATGACGGCTAATTATGTAAACGGTGCTGCTTTTACCAATGGCTCCAAAATAACGGTGTCCAGTGGTAATGCTTTTGTGAGCACGTATAACTCTACCATTACCGGTATCAACACCACCACCGGTGCAGCACAATAAATAACTTTTAAAACACAATGTATGAAGGCTTTACCATATTTCTGTTGGCTATGGGGTGCCATGGCGCTTTTTAGCTGCCGGAAAGAGCAGGCTCCGGCGAATCTTAGCCTGAACACACAAATGGCAGCAGTGCCTGCTGGTGTGTCTATTACAGTAGCGCAGGATGGCAGTGGTAACTATACTACGGTGCAGGCTGCGTTTAATGCAGTACCAAGTAACAGCAGCACCAGAACCGTGATCTATGTTAAAAATGGTACTTATAAAGAAGTGCTTACGGTAGAAACCGCGAAGAAGAATATTACCATTGTAGGGGAAAGTGTAACCGGCGTAAAGCTTACCTATGATAACTATTCCAGTAAAATAAACCCTGCTACCGGCAGCGGCTATGGCACTTCCGGATCGGCCAGCACTTTTATTAAAGGAGAAGGCTTTTATGCACAGGATATTACTTTTGAAAACTCCTCCGGTCCGGTAGGGCAGGCATTGGCTGTTAATATCACGGGCGATAAAACCATCTTTAATAACTGCCGTTTCCTCGGCCGTCAGGATACCTGGTATGGTGGTAATTGCCGCGTGTATCTGAAAAACTGTTACATAGAAGGAACTACTGATTTTATATTCGGCGCCGCCACCGCTTATTTTGATGGCTGTAGTATTTACAGCTATGGCGGCACGGCGCTTACGGCCGCCAATACGGCTAATTATGTTACCTATGGCCTGGTGTTTAATAATTGTGCTGTTACCGGCGCATCGGGGGTCTCTACTTTGCTGGGCCGTACCTGGGGCGCTTATGCTGCTACAGCGTTTGTAAACAGTTCTTTGTCGTCGATCATTTCGGCGGCGGGCTGGAACGATTGGGGCAATACGGCTAATGATGCCACTGCGCGTTATAACGAGTATGGTAACACAGGAAGCGGGGCCTCTACTTCGGGGCGTGTATCGTGGAGCAGGGTGCTTACCAGCGCACAGGCGGCCAGCTATACCTCTTATCTGAATGTGTTGAAAACCACGTATGCCAGTTCGCCCGTTATAGATAACTGGGACCCTTATGTAGTGATCAATGATCCTGCGGCTCCGCCGTCTTCTCCCATTGTTTCCGGTGCTACCTATGCCATCCTCGCAAAGCATAGTGGTAAAGGGCTGGATGTTACCGGTGTTTCTACGTCCAGTGGCGCTGCCATACAGCAATGGAATTATGTGGGGGCCACTAACCAGCAGTTTGTCATTAATGATGTGGGTAGCGGTTATTATAACATTGTAAATGTAAACAGCGGCTTGTGCCTGGATGTAAAAGATGGCTCTACCAGCAATGGTGGTATTATACAGCAATGGGGTTATGCAGGAAGCGCCAACCAGCAGTTTACTATTACCAGCACCGGTAATGGCTATTTTAAAATCATTAATAAAAACAGCGGCAAATGCCTGGATGTAAAAGATGCTTCTACCAGCAATGGTGCGGTAGTGCAGCAATATACGTTTGCCAACGGCGATAACCAGCTGTGGCAGTTGAGTAAGGTGAATTGATCATGGGAGCAGAAAGAGCCTGTGTCTGAGCAGATACAGGCTCTTTGTATCCTATTTAATCGTCTCCTGGTGTAACGCGGCAACTACTTGGTAGCACCTGGTTGGTTTTAGTTGAACGATCTTCTGAATTCCAAAGGCGACAAATTGGTTTTGGATTTAAACAGTTTGCTGAACGATTGGGAATGTTCAAAGCCCAATTGATACGCTACTTCACTTACGGTAAGGCTGGTGGTGGATAGCGTTTCTTTTGCTTTTTCAATGAGTTTGTTGTGAATGTATTGTTGTGCGTTGCTGCCGATAAGCGAGCGCAGCATATCGCTTAAATAACTGGGCGTGAGGTTTACATGTTCGGCCAGGTGTTGAACGCTGGGCAAGCCCTGGTGAAGCCCGGTATCCTGGCTGAAATAATCGTTCAGGTAATCTTCCAGTTTTTGCAGCAGGTTGTTGCTTACAGCCTGGCGGGTAATAAACTGGCGTTTGTAAAAGCGGTTGGCGTAGTTGAATAACAGCTCTATCTGGGCAATCACTACATCATGGCTAAAGTCGTCAATGCGGCTGTTCAACTCTTCTTCTATCATCCGGAATATCCCGAGAATGGTTTCTTTTTCGCTTTCTGATAGATGCAGTGTTTCATTCACGGCATACGAAAAGAAGCCATATTGTTTTATCTTTTTAGCTATGGGATAATTCAGCAAAAAGTCCGGATGTATCAATAGGGTGCAGCCACACATTTCTTCGGTGGTAAACCCTTTTTGGTTGTTGTGGCCAATGATCTGGTTGGGGGAAGCGAATAACAAACCGCCTTCGTCAAAATCATAATGTCCCTGGCCGTATCTTAAACTGCCATCCAGTTTAGATTTAAAAGCGATCTTATAAAAAGCCAGTACATGAGAGTGGTGGCCGTCTATGGAATAGGCATCGTGATGGCTGCCCCTTATCAGGCTAATCAGCGGGTGTTTAGGCTTGGGCAAGCCAAAGTACTTATGTGCGTCTGATATAGAACTGAATTTATAATGGTTCGCTTCCTCTTTTTTCATACTAACCTCTTTAATTCCTGGTAGCTGGCTGCTGTAGGGCAGCCGGCTACCAGGAATGTGTTATCAAATATACTACCTGTTTACGGTATCTCTATTCCACCTGGCCTTGTGCAGCGCTGGAAATAGCATCCCATTCTTCCCAGGTTTTTAAACGCTCGGCATAAGCGGCGCGTACGGTAGGCAGGTTGTGCTTGCCCAGGTGAAAACGTAATGGAGGTTCCGCTGCGTCTACCAGGGCAAAAACAGCATCTGTAGTGGCGTTCGGATTGCCGCGTTCCAGCCCTCTTAGCTGGGTGAAGAAGTTGGCTTTGAAGTCGTTATACAGGTCCAGGTTTTGGGTAAACTTCAGGGAGTCCTGGCTGCCAAATTCGGTAGCATAAGCGCCTGGTTCAATAAGGCTTACGTGAATGCCAAAGGCTTTTACTTCTGCAGCCAAGCTTTCATGAATGGCTTCAAAAGCCCATTTAGAAGAGCAGTAGTAGCCAATTACCGGGTAGGTGATATGCCCCACGTTGCTGGAGGTGCCAATGATATGTCCACCGCCTTGCTGGCGCAGTAAAGGCAGGGCAGCCTGTATCACCGCAACAGGGCCAATAACATTGGTTTCATAGAGTAGCCTGATATCGTCTGCACTGGCTTCTTCAACAGTACCTACCAGCGAGTAGCCGGCATTGTTGAGTACAATGTCCAGTTTGCCAAAATGTGCATGTGCCTGCTCTACGGCTGCTTTTGCCTGGCCGGGTTTGGTAACATCCAGTTCCAGTGTAAGCACATTCTCCCCATATTTTTCCTTAAAATCGGCAATGCTTTCCAGTTTACGTGCGGTAGCAGCAACCTTATCACCCCGTTTCAAGGCTGCTTCTGTCCATATGCGTCCAAATCCACGGGAAGCGCCCGTAATAAACCAGGTTTTACCTGCATGTTGTTGTGCCATAAGTTTTTGTGTTTAACGTATGACAAAGTTCAGCCACGGGTACGGAGCGTTTGTAGCCTTATTGAGGGTACTTGTAGCCAAAACGGGGGAGAGTGCGGGGATGATGTGAGCTGTTTACAATAAGATGCGGGATACCTGCAACGGGCTATTGCCTGTTTGCTGCACGGTAACATAAGCTTGCTGTAAAGTGTGGTGCTTTTGCTGTATAACACTGCTTGTTTGCAACATTGTATTGTCTGTTTGCTATAGGGTATGGCAGGTTTGATGCATATGGCTGCATACCCGCAGTATACCATTATATGTTTGTAGTCTGCCGTTGTACAGTTGCTGCAGGATGCCTTACGTTTGCCGCTTGTTGCTGTCTACTTACCGTGTACCAATGCATGTTTGACGTGTGCAGCTGCATAGTTGCAGTGAGATAAAGCACAACTGCAATGTTCCATTGTACATCTGTAATCTTTTGGAAAATATGTTCCGCGTATTGTTGCACATGTGCAGTGTCGCGCGCCACATGTGCAGCGTTGCATGTAAGGTTTTGGGGCAATTTTGCAAACGGTACATCGCCTTCCTGCACATGTACAGGGGCATGAGGCACATCGGTAAATGTTTCTTGCAACATCTTACGGGTTTTCTGCACTGTTTAATTGTTTTGTTGCAGATGTGCATTATTATGTTGCAAGGTGAAACAGGAACCGGGCATATGTGCTGCGTTTTTCGGCACATATGCAGCGGGATAGTGCAAATGTGCAGTGGTACACTGCACATGTATCATTTCTTGCGAAGTAAGATCTGTGATTTGTTGCAGATGTGCAATGGCATGCTGCGTATCTGCATTTTTTTGCTACGGCAGGCTGTTACTGTATACGTTTCATAGGGAAGGGGCGTGCCTGGTAGCTTCCTTTTAACATGCCTGCAATCTCTGCTACTGCAGAATCCTGCGTAATTCTTTGATAGGTGATCTTTTGGGGGAAGTCGTGTTCTTTATTTTCAAATACCAGTTTGCCAATTTGAATGTCAGTAAGTGTGAAGCGTACAGGTTGTTCATTATTCTGTCCTTGTACAACGGGAACATAGAACAGTTGTTGGTGGCGGTATTCCAATGTGGTTTGCTCCAGCAACACGGTGTCTTTTCCTTTTAAAAAATAACTGCGGCCTGTAAAGGTGCTGTCATCCGCTTGTTTCCATTCTTCTATCTGGGTGCGTTTACCGGCTTTTTGTTGCCATACACCTAATATCCAACGGGCCTGCTGTAGCTTGCTGGAAGGCATAGGGATGATAAATCCCAAACAGGTAAAAGCTAATAAGGTGATAATGCGCTTCATTGTTGTAATATACACTATTTGAATGTGAAGTTACTGTAAATAAATAACCATCTCTTTGTAAACAACCTACTGGCAGCAAGCGTTTCACGAATATCGCTTCGTGTGCTGGTGTTGCATTGTTAGGATGAGAAACCTATCTTAGCGGGCTATGAATAAAATAAGAGCAGGTTTACTAGGCTTTGGTAAAACAGGCAGTTTGGTGGCTCGTGAGCTATTGAACGACGCCCGTTTCAGCCTTAGTTGGGTAATCAGGAAATCTACGCATGAGACTGAAAAATTTGCAAGCAAGTTGTTAAATTTCAGTCACAATGCTGCCCCTATGTATTCAGCAAGTGAAATCAATGATCAGTTTCATGACGACAACCCCGTAGATGTGATCATTGATTTTTCAGATGCTTCCGGTATTAACCTCTACCAGAAGCCTGTTGAAAGAGGTGTTAAAATTGTATCGGCTATTTCTAAGTATGAATCTTCGCAGATAAGCCAGATACAGGAGTATGCAAACCATACCGCTATAGTGCATTCGCCCAACATCACTGTTGGTGCAAACTTTCTGATAGTAGCTTCCCGTTTACTGAAGATGATAGCGCCGCATGCAGATGTGGAGATTGTGGAAACGCATTTTAAAAACAAGCCTGAAGTGTCGGGCACTGCTTTAAAAATGGCTCATGCTTTAGGTATGGAAGGTGATAGAGTGCATTCGTTGCGTGCGGGTGGCGTAGTAGGTAAGCACGAAGTGGTTTTTGGTTTGCCTAATCAAACCATACGTTTGATACACGAAAGCATTAACCGTTCTGCATTTGGGCAGGGCGCCATCTTTGCCGCATTGTGGTTGCAGGATAAAAGCAAGGGTTTGTTTTCTATGGAGAATATTTTCACCCAGCTATTAAGCGGTTCTTCTTTTACCGATTTGGCGATAGAAGGCGAATAAATATACATCACATCGTTTGCAACAGGTCAATGGTAACATTGACCTGTTTTTTTTCTCCCGTACCTTATGATAATTCCCTGTAGAAAATATAGCCACCGTGGTGCAGGGTGTTGTCATCTACAAATGTTCCATCGGCAGTAAAGCCGGTATCATCCCAATAGTATATATATGTACCCTTGATCTCATACCTGCCGGTATAGGCACTTTGTTTGTTGCCGCGTGCTTCGTCGTACCTGTTGTTGGATAAAAGCTCCTGTCGGATATAGCCGTCAGAAGTTACCCACATGCCTTCATATTTTTGATTGTCCATAAGTGAATTGTGTTTTTGGATAACACAAAATTGCGCAACCTTTGAATGAGGTAAATTACAAATACGCAACAGATGCTTGCATAAATCAAACGCAGGGGTTATTTACCACGTATGGCAGGACTGAGCTCTGTAGGAGAAACGCCGAATACATTTTTAAAAGCGTAGGAAAAATGCGATAGGTTTTCAAAGCCCAGATCAAGATAAATATTAGAAGCTGTTTGTCCTTTTTCCTGTATCAGATAGCGGGCCTGGTCCAGCCGTTTTTGTTGTAACCAATGGCGGGGTGAGGTGCCGAATATTTTTTGAAAATCTCTTTTGAAAGTGGCAAGACTTCTGCCGGTGAGATAAGCAAACCTTTCCAGTCGTACATTAAAGTGATAATTCTTTTGCATGAACGATTCCAGGTCTATCTTATACGGTTCGGCAAAATCAAACAGGATGTTCTTCAAATCCGGCTGCACCTCCAGTATCAGCAGTAAAGCTTCTTTCTGCTTTAGCTTAGTCAGTGCAGGATTGGTAAAGCCGTTTACCTGCTGGTATTCCAGTAAGGAGTGCAGGTAGCTTTTTATCAGCGGAGTGGGCTTGATATCAAAGATGGATTGCTGGCTTTGTTTTTCAGCAGCAGTAATGCCATACTCTTTACTGAACTCTTTTAATGTTTCCTGGTCCAGGTAAATGCTGAGCGATTGAAATTCCTGTTTTTCCGGAGGATGCTTTACAAATTTCAATAGCTGGTTTCTTTTGATGAACCGCAATGAGCCGGCAGCAGCGTTGTAGGCCTTTTTGCCGTCGTTTAACACCAATGAACCAGCTGCCAGGTAACTCAGTGTTTGTTCAGGCACAAAGTGTTCACCCTCCCGGCTAATATTGTGATAGCAGGAGTATACTATGCCTGTTGAAGAGGTGGATACTTTATCTGGAGTCATCTTGTACAAATGTATTGAATTCACATGGGGAAAAGTATAAAGTCCGCCTTGGTGCGTGGACTTTATACTTTGTATAAAAGCACCGGTTTTTACCGGAAATAATAAGGGTATGAAGAATATTCTGCTGTGTTGGCCCTGCTTACAGTTCAATACCTTTTATCTTCAAATATTGTTTGCCTTCTTCGGTTTCGTGAAATTTTATCGCATCGCTATGGTCGGTAGATAGTGTTACGGGCAGCCATTCCAGGAATTCTGCTTTACGGGCTTCATCTGCTTTTTCCAGTATGCCTGCTGCTTCGCTGCCTAACACCAGGTGAACGGGAGGTTGCGGGTGATTAGCCAGTTCTACCATCACTTTGGCGGCTTTGGCCGGGTCGCCCACGGGTACAAAAGTGCCGGAGCTTAAAAAGTTTTTTACCACGCCAATGCTTTGCTCGTAACCTTCCACATCCGGGGCAAAGGTCATAGAAGCGCCTGCCCAATCTGTACGGAAACCGCCGGGTTCTACTGCGGTAACATGTATGCCCAGGTGCGCTACTTCTTTACGCAATACTTCTGAAAAACCGGATAACCCAAATTTAGCCGCCTGGTAAATACTCAGCCCGGCATTGCCTACGCGGCCGCCAATGGAGCTGATTTGTAAAATACGTCCGGAACGTTGTTTGCGCATATAGGGTAATACTACACGGGTAATTTCAATAGGAGCATACAGGTTCACGCTCAGCTGGCTGCTTACCTGTTCATCGGTAAAGGCTTCTGCAGCGCCTGTAATGCCAAAGCCAGCATTGTTCACCAGCACATCAATGCGGCCAAAATGTTGTACGGTTTGTGCTACTGCCGCTTCTATCTGTTGTTTGTTATTTACATCCAGTGGCAGGGCCAGTATTTGTGCCGGGTATTGCTGTACCAGGTCGTTTAACTGATCGGTGTTGCGGGCGGTAGCGGCTACGTTATCCCCGCTGGCTAATACGGCTTCTGTAATGCTTCTGCCTAATCCTCTGGCGCTTCCTGTGATAAACCAAACCTTATTCATAGTATTTTGTTTTTGATAGCACAAAGTTGCCACCAAAAACGAAGTGGCTGGTTTGTTCAACAGCTCAAATTTGGTTTGTTGTATGGTTCATGTCTGGTGCCGGGTAAAAGGGGCTATTGTAACAAATTCGTACACTTTTGTTCAATAATGAACAGGTTGGTTTCCGGAGAAATTGGGGTAAGTGATTTATTTTTAATTGTTTATGTGTTGAGCATTATTGTTGAATGTTTGGGCCTATATTAACAAGGCTTATGTTTAAGAACTACATTACCATTGCCTGGCGCAATCTGAAAAAGAATGTTGTCTTTTCATTTATCAATATCCTGGGCCTTACTATAGGCATCACCACCTGTTTGCTGATCTTCCTTTTTATCATCAACGAATTCAGTTTTGATAACTTTCATAAGGAGGGTGATCGTATATACCGTGTCTTGCGTAATATGAAAGCAGATGGGCAGGTGAAATCTGCTGCTTATTTATCAGGTCCGTACAGGGGCGCATTGCTGAATGATTTCCAGGGCCAGATAGAAAGTGCAGTGCGTATTAATGAGAATAATAACCTGATTACTATCGGAACACAGTCTTACAATGAAAAGAAGGTTTTAGATGTGGATGGCAATTTCTTTACTTTCTTTTCTTTTCCCTTATTGAAAGGCGATCCGAAAACGGTGCTGCAAAATCCTCATAATGTAGTGTTAACCGCCTCTACAGCTAAAAAATACTTTGGCAGCATAGACAATGCTATGGGTAAAACTATTTTGCTGGAAAAAGATATTCCCTTAACCGTATCGGGTATAGCCAAGGATGTTGCGGCCAATTCGCATCTGGAATTTGATGTGGTAGCGTCTTTAGATTTAATGAAGAATGCCACCTGGATGACTAAGTGGATTAATAACGGTCTTTACACCTATGTAAAACTGGCTCCGAATATAACACCGGCACAACTGGAAAAGCAGTTTCCGGCATTCATGGAAAAATACATGGGCAGTGAAATGCGTGAATATGGGTTTCATTTTGTTCTTTCACTGGTTCCGTTGCGGGAGGTGTATTTTGGTAATACTACTTTTGACCATATTAAACACGGCGACAAAAAGACCGTGTATATATTTCTGTCTATTGCCATTCTGATATTGCTTATTGCCTGCATTAATTTCATTAACCTTTCTACTATACGTGCTGCAGAACGTTCTAAAGAAGTAGGGCTGCGTAAGGTGTTAGGTGCTTTACGCAATAATATCATAGGGCAGTTCATTGGTGAATCGGTATTGCTTACGCTTATCTCGTGTATACTGGCTGTAGGGCTATTGTTGCTGGTAATGCCGTGGTATAACCAGTTACTCGGCTACACTTTGCTGGTATCGTGGACCACCTGGCCTATCTATCTTTTCCTGGCGGGTGTTATTGTGGTGGTGGGTTTTTTAGCGGGTTGTTATCCTGCCTTTTTCTTATCACGCTTTCTGCCTGTGGAAGCGTTGAAGGGAAAGCTGCGTATAGGAAAAAGCGGCGCCGCCTTTCGTCAATTGCTGGTAGGGGTGCAGTTTTGTATTTCGGTAATGCTGATGATTGGCACCTTTATCATCACCCGGCAAATGAACTATGTAAAAAACAGGCAGCTGGGGTATAACCAGGAACAAACCATGCTGGTGCGTGTAGATAATGAGGATATTTACCAGCATGTGCTGACTTTTAAAAATGAGCTACAGAAAGAAGAGCGTGTGCAGTCCGTTTCGTTGATGTCGGGTGAGCCAGGTGGCTATTTTGACGTGCATGCATTTAATGTAGAAGCACATGCCGAAAAATGGAGCGCCCGTACAGAGTTTGCCGATTTTGAATTAGTGAAAACATTGGGGCTGAAAGTGATTGCGGGAAGAAGTTTGTCTGCTTCTTTTCCTACGGATTCCACAGATGCAGCCATGGTCAATAAAACGGCTGTTGCCAGGCTGGGATGGACACCTGAACAGGCCATTGGCAAATGGATACAAAACACCGTACTGGATAGCAGCCGTCGCAGGATAGTGGGGGTGGTGGATGATTTTAACTTTCAATCACTCAAAAGTGCCATTGAACCGCTGGTGATTGCTTACTATCCGGACAGAAGGGTGGTGGCCATTAAACTAAAGCCGGGCAACCTGCAGGCAGATGTAACCCTGGTAGGAAAAGTGTATAAACAGGTGGCTGCGTCTTATCCTTTTGAATATAGCTTTTTAGACCAGCAATTCGACCAGCTGTATAAAAAAGACATACGTCAGCAAACCATACTACTGATATTTTCTGTAATGGCCATTTTCGTGGCCTGCCTGGGCCTGTTTGGTATTGCCTCCTTCTCCACTGTCAGACGCTTTAAGGAAATAGGCGTTCGCAAGGTATTAGGCTCCTCCGTACAAAGTATTGTGGTGTTATTATCTAAAGACTTGTTACGTCCCGTAATCATTGCTACCGCTATTGCTATCCCGGTAGCTTACTGGGCCATGAGTACGTGGCTGCAAAACTTTGCCTATAAAACCACGTTAAGCTGGTGGGTGTTTGCATTGGCTGCATTGGTCACCTTTGGTATTGCGCTTATTACCATTTGCACAAAAGCGGTAAAAGCAGCTGTTGCTAACCCGGTGAAGAGTTTGAAAGCGGAGTAGAAAATTAAACAATCTGCTCTGTTATCAAGAAGCATAAAAGAGTTTGATACAATATGAGCCTGAAGTTTTATTCTTACCTGAATAGAATTTCAGGCTTATTTAGTTGGGGAGTTGTAAACGCTGGTTTTGTATAAGTAACCAGCTTAGGGTATATATAAAAAAGATCCGCCTGAGGAAGCTGATCTAACGGGTAGCTTGGCGGGTTCGATTATTTCGAAGATACACGAAAAAGGTAAAAAGGAGTATTTTATGAAGAATAATTTGCCGTTTTTTACAATTGTAAGAAAAAAGTATGTTATAATGAGCTGGTTTTAAGTGACTATTCGCATTGGTCTGGTTTGATATAAGGATTATTTTATTATAAACATCCCACCGTGAAATTGGAAAGAGCTTTAGAAGAAAAAGAATTAAAGACACTGGACGACAAATTGCAGCACAATAACAGACTGCTGCGCAGGATGGTGCGTTTCCTGTGGGTATGGATATCACTTGCGTTGGTAATAGGCGGTATTGTATTTTTCTGGATGAAAAACAGGAATGAGGTGTATTTGCTTGGCACTACAGTGGTGCTATATATAGGCATAGGTGTGTGGGTGGCTGGTAAAGATTACGGTGCATTGCGGAAGGCCAATAAAAGCATTGAATATCTGAAAAGTAACAACAGGGTAACAGTAGTATCGGTACGTGCTGATAAATACTATGAACTGAAAGAGCAGGAAGACGAAGGTGTTTTTTATCTTTTTCAGCTGGAAGAGGATAAGGTGTTGTCTTTTGGCGGGCAGGAGTTTTACCCGAATAGTCAATTTCCCAACGATCAGTTTGATATTGTAGAAGCGCGGGGTTTATATAATGAAGTGCTGTTACTGGAGATATATACTTATGGTAGTAAAATTGCTCCTTTGCTCGTATTGGAAGGACAGCAGAAATGGGATGTGTTAAGTAGTGGTCAATATCCCGATCCTTATCAAATGACTATTGTTAACGGTAAAGTAGAAGACTTTATATAATCCAATATGAATAGAAAGAGTTACGCTGCTATATTGACAGGTATGCTGGTTATTGCCATGTTGCCTTTTGCTTTAATAGCTCAAACCCGTAAATCCAAACCTACACAGGCGCATGCGAATAAAAAAGCCCCGCTATACGAAGGTTACCTGTTTGCCTATTTTGAAGGTTCCGGCCCTAAAACTTTACAGGAGCAGCTACGTTTTGCAGTAAGTGCAGATGGTATTAACTGGAAGGCATTGAATCAAAACGAGCCGGTACTTGCTTCTGCGGATATATCCAACACCGGTGGCATTCGCGATCCGCATATTCTGCGCGGTAATGATGGCAAACAGTTTTACATGGTAGCCACGGATATGTGTACGGTAAAGAACGGATGGGAATATAATCCCGGTATGGTGCTGTTGCATTCAGATGATCTGTTGCATTGGAAGCATAGTGTTATTGACCTGGAAAAACAATATCCGCAGGCTTTCCCTAACATTAAATGGGTGTGGGCGCCGCAAACGATTTATGATTCTGCAGTGGGCAAATACCTGGTGTATTTTACCGTTCGTTTTAAAGACAGTGCTGCCTTGAACTTTTATGCAGCCTATGCCAATAAAGACTTCACCGGTTTTGAGGATACACCTAAGCTGTTCTTTGTGCCTAAGTATAGCGCTATTGATGGCGATATTATTTATAAAGATGGCATTTATCATTTCTTTTATAAAGGCAATACCAAGGGTGAAAATGGAAAAGAGGTTCAGAATGGTATACAGCAGGCTACTTCCAAAAGTTTACAAGGCCCCTGGGTAGAAGATTTTAGATACCTGGATGCTTATTCCCCTCAACATATTGCCGTGGAAGGTTCCGGTATATTCAAACTAAACAACTCGGATACGTATGTGCTGATGTATGATATGTACAGGAGCCATCGTTACGAGTTTCAAAGAAGTACAGACTTGTTTCATTTCAGTGAGCAACCAGAAGTGTTTACGAAAGACTTTATGCCACGTCACGGCACTGTAATGAGTATTACCCGCGAAGAAGCGCAACGGTTGAACAAAGAATGGGGCGGTGTGCCGGAAGAGCTGCTGACTGTGAAACCGGCTGCCAGGTAAGGTCATCAAAGCTCAACGGGCTTGCTGCCACCTGTTTGCCCCATGCTAAAACGCTATAGATTAAGCTGGCTTTAAGGTACAATTAAGGGTTTTATCAGGCCGGTGTTTATACACAGACCTACATTTGAATAAGAAATAATTGCAAGATGATTGGTGTACCTAAAGTGAGCTTACAGCTTAGCCGGAATAAAGAAATTACCCAATGCCTGGAGTCTCTGGCAACTGAATGCGATATGCCGGTTGCTTTGTTAACCATACTGGGAGAGCGGCTGAAATATGTAAGGGGTAAGCATGCTTTTTCTGTGCAGGTGTCTGATGTGTATTATTCTTTTCTTTCCCGTACCGAACCGGAATTGTATATGCTGAATCATATTCAATGGCCTTTGCCGGGTACAGAGCAGTATAAAGAAAGCATGCCCACCTGGTTGCAATTTTATGCGGGCCTGCCATTGATCACTTCTACCGGGCTTTTTCTCGGAAGCATATGTGTGATGGATCATCAACCGGGCAGGTTGTCTGTGAGCCAGCAGGAGTTACTGCGGCAAACGGCAGACCGTATCCTGACTTTATTGTAAAAGGATAGTATCACAGAAAACTGCCGTAAAGAGCCAGCCAAGGGCATAAAGTGGTTATTGCCGGATTTATAGATAAATTGCATCTGCCAAAATATCTGTGATGGATCAACTGAACACTGCTTTTGAACTTTTTGATGCCTATAACCAACAAGACCCCTTAGCGTTGGAATGGAACGGGCAATCGTTTGCCCGGGAATATTTTTATGCCCTTCGCTTGTACGAATGGGTGCTGAAACTATCCCCTCATGCCAGTGAGCCACTCCAACTGGCTGCCCGCTGCCAGCATATTGGCCGCTGGGAAAAGCCTCGTAACACTTATCCGGAAGGAAGGGTGGGCTATCTTACCTGGAAAAATGATTTGTCTAAGTTTCATGCGGTTAAAGCGGCTGAAATACTTCGTTCTGTAGGCTATGACGAAAATAGTATCCAGCGGGTTTCTGAAATTGTGCTGAAAAAGCGGCTGGCTTCTGATCCTGATGTGCAAACGATGGAGAATGCGCTTTGCCTGGTATTCCTGGAATATCAATATGATGATTTGATTGCTACCCAACCGGATGATAAGATGATTGCTATTTTGCAGAAAACCTGGGGAAAGATGACGGAGCCGGGCAGGCAGGCTGCTTTAGCGTTGCAGTACAGCGATAAGGGGCTGCAACTGATACAGCAGGCGCTGCAATAGTATGTCGGAGCTAAAAAACACTCATCAGCCCAGGAATAACTGTATGAACGCAAAAGAAATACTGAAACAACATATTACTAAAACGATCACGCTTACAGATGATCAGTTTGATTACGTCTATTCCCATTTCACTCCTTTATCCTATAAAAAAGGGCAGGCGGTTATTTCGGCCGGTGGCCTGGTAGATAGTGAATATTTTGTGCTGGAGGGTTGCCTGAAAACGTTCTATATTAACGACGACCTGAAAATGTTTATCCTGCAGTTTGCCATGGCTACCTGGTGGGCTTCGGATTATGCGGCCATGTATAGTGGTAACAAAGCCACCTACGATGTGGATTGCATTACAGATGTGGAACTGTTGTGCCTGAAATCGGCCGACAGGGAAAAGCTTTGCAAAGAGATACATGCTATAGAATACTTTTTCCGCTGGCGTACCAATAAAGGATATGTAGCAGCACAAAACCGGTTGCTGTCGTTTATGAACAACGATGCCAAAGCCCGTTACGAGCAATTGATGAACCTGTACCCGCAGTTGTACAACCTGGTGCCTAAAAGCCTGATAGCTGCTTACTTAGGCGTTTCGCGCGAAACGTTAAGCCGTTTATACCAATCCCGTAAATAGTGATCTGCGTCACATAATGCCCCGCCCGTTTGCGATGTGATGTACGTCACACACCTTTCTGCCCAAGCCGGATCAACTTTGTGTTATCAAAACAAAAAACACAAAGTATATGGCAACAACAACATTCGACATTTCCAGCGCACAAAGCACCATTGATTGGGTTGGGCGTAAAGTAACCGGTGCACATAATGGCACTATTCTGCTGAAACAAGGCACACTTACTTTTGCAGATGGCCTGCTTACCGGTGGCCGTTTTGCAATAGACACTACCGCTATTACTATCCTGGATGTAACCGATCCGGCTACCAATGCCCAGTTTGCCGGTCACCTGGCTTCTGATGATTTCTTTAACTCGGCCCAATATCCCGAAGCGGTGTTCCAGGTAACCATTGCAGAGCCACGTGGCGATGATAGTTATCATGTAACAGGCGAGCTTACCATCAAAGGCATTACCCATGCTATCAGCTTTGATGTGCAGTTGCAACACAACAGCAACGGGGTAACCGCATCCGGAAAAATTACCATCGATCGCACGAAATATGGGATGAAATTCCGCTCTGGTAATTTCTTCACCAACCTGGGCGATACGCTTATCTATAACAATTTCGACTTACACATTCATCTCACTGCGCTGGCGGTTGCCTAAGCTGCCGCGCGTAAAACTTACCACTATGCCTTATATCAAAATAGAGCTTACCCGTGAAGGAGTTACCCGGGAGCAAAAACAACAGCTGATAAAAGGAGTAACCGATTTGATGACTGAAGTGTTGAATAAAGACCCGCACCTGACCCATGTGGTGATACAGGAAATAGACCTGGACAACTGGGGCTATGCCGGGGAACAAACTTCTGTGCTTCGGGAAAAAGGAATCACCGCCAATAAAAAATAAAGAACATGAAAACGCAAACCATTATAGTAACCGGCGCTTCGTCAGGTATTGGAAAAGAAGTGGCCCGGTATTTTTTAGAAAGAGGAGACAATGTAGTGATCAACGCTACTACTGCCGCTAAGCTGCAACAGGCATACGAGGAATTAGGGAGCGGCAGCAACCTGGCTATGGTAGCAGGGGATGTGAGTAAGAAGGCAACGGGCGGGCAATTGCTGGCCACTGCCCTGGAAAAATTTGGTAGTGCCGATGTGCTGATTAACAACGCAGGCATTTACGAAACCAAACCCTTTTTGGAAGTGGAGGAAGCTTACCTGGATCGTTTTTTAAACACCAACCTGAAAGGAACCTTTTTTACCACGCAAGCCGTGTTGCCTCAAATGCTAAAGCAGCGCGATGGCGCTATCATCAACATAGGTACGCCGCTGGTATATCATGCGCTGGCAGGGGCGCCTTCTACCGCACCGGTTTCCAGCAAAGGTGCCGTGCATGCGCTTACACTACAGCTGGCTGCTGAGTTTGGAAAACAGAATATACGGGTGAATACCATAGCAGCAGGTATCATTCGCACGCCTATGCATGGCGATAATGCCGATGCGGCTTCCGGATTGCATCTGATATACCGCGTAGGAGAGGTGGAAGAAGTGGCGCAGATGATATATGCAGTGGCTAAGAACACTTATATCTCCGGCGCTGTTATTAATGTAGACGGCGGCATGGGCGGTGGTCATCATTTGAATTAACATATTATGAAAACTATTTTATTCACGGTCTTGCTCATAGGGCTGTTGCCCTGTGGGAAGGCTCAATACCAACAACATATGAACACACAGGAAGAAGTAACCGCTATTACGGCGGTACTGCAACAGTATTATTTTAAAGGTTTGTATGAAGGTGATACCAGTTTACTGGCCCGGGCCTTTTTGCCGGGTACGCAATTGTTTGGCGATGTAAACAGGCAGCCTTATGCCAAAACACTGGATCAATACCTGGATGGCGTAGCGCACCGGGCCAGTCCGAAAGCAGCCGGTAAAACCTTTGAGCCGGAAATTATAGCTATAGACGTGATTAATTCCATTGCAATAGCGAAACTGCATGTGAAAATGTACGACTTCAACTACTACAATTTTCTCACCTTTCACAAAGTGAATGACAAGTGGCTGATTGTGCATAAAACCCTTACCCACGTGGCGGAATCATAGGCAGTAACCCATCAATCATTCATTATGTGGAACAACACTACAGCAACGGCATTACTTGGTATAGAGTATCCTATTATGCAGGGTCCTTTTGGTGGCGGCCTGTCTACGGCGCAGCTCACGGCTGCTGTTTCCAACAAAGGTGGCCTGGGCGGCTATGGCGCTTATACGTTAAGCGGCCAGGAAATATATGAAGTTGATAAGCAAATAAAAGCGCTTACTCATAAACCTTATAATATTAACCTATGGGTGTCAGAAACAGATGCACCCGGCGGTGTTGTTACCGATGAGCAATATGAGCAGGCCAAAGCCCTGTATCTGCCTTATTTTGACGAAGTGGGCATTCCGGTGCCACCCAAACCAGGCCCGTTTAAAAACCGCTTTGAAAACCAGCTACAGGCTATATTGGATATTCGCCCTAAGGTATTCAGCTTTATGTTTGGTACGCTGCCGCAGGATGTGCTGGAGCAATGCCGTAAGCTGGGCATTAAAACAGTGGGTGCTGCTACTACACTGGATGAGGCTATTGCGCTGGATGCTACCGGCGTGGATATGATCATTGCTTCCGGCTTTGAATCCGGGGGCCACCGCCCGTCTTTCCTGGATGCAGCGGAACAATCCACTATAGGTACTTTTGTACTCATCCAGTTATTAAAAGAAAAGATTAAAACTCCTATCATAGCCGCAGGTGGCATTGCCAATGGCAGGGGCGTTGCAGCGGCATTAACACTGGGTGCAGATGCCGCTCAGATAGGCACGGCCTTCTTAGCCTGCGAAGAGTCCGGCGCATTGCCTGTTCACCGCGAGGTATTATTTTCAGAAGCGGCTAAACACACGATGCTTTCCCGTGCGTTTACGGGTCGCTTAGGACGTGGCATTGCTACGCGTCTGGCCAAAGACCTGCTGGGCAAAGAACACCAGGTATTGCCTTTTCCTTTACAAACCACGTTTATGGCACCCTTGCGCAAAGCGGCACTGGATCAGCAGAAGCATGATATGGTGTTATTCTGGGGCGGGCAGATTACGCCTGTATTGAAGCATAGAAAGGCTGATGAGCTGATGCAATCGCTGATAGCGGAAACGGGGCAATATGTAAGGTGATTTTAAGAGCAGTGTACACCGGTTTTTTTAAGATAAATGAATACAGATAGTAATAAAAAAGCTATACCCGTGCAGGTATAGCCTTGATATAATATCCTGTACTTATTAAGCAGCATCCATTGCTTCGCGTAATGCTTTTGCTGCGGCGGCCGGATCGGGGGCGCCGTAGATAGCTGCTCCTGCCACGGCTACTTTTACACCGGATGCAACCACTGCTTTAATATTGTTGATGTTAACGCCACCGGCAATAGAAACCGGTGTGTTAGCGGTACTGGCTTCATCAATCAGTACTTGAATAGAATAGCCAGGCGTCCACTGTTCGTCCAGTCCTGCGTGTAACTCTACAAACGTTGCGCCCAGTGCAGCAGCTTCGCGGGCTCTTTCTACGCGGTTAGGTGCGCCAATAGTATCTACTACCACGCCTTTACCATGTGCTTTGGCAGCTTTAACTGCGCCTGCAATAGTAGCATTGCCGGCTACGCCTAATACCGTAACCAGGTCTGCGCCTGCTTTAAAAGCAATGTCTGCTTCCAGTTCACCTGCATCGGCTGTTTTTAAATCGGCAAATACTATTTTGTCGGGGTGTGCCTGCTTCATAGCGGTGATCACACTAACGCCCATGTTTTTAATCAGTGGGGTACCCAGCTCGATGATATCTATGTAAGGTGCTACTTTTCCTGCCAGCGCCAAAGCCTCTTCTGTTGTGAGCAAATCAATTGCTACCTGTAATTTTGCCATATATGTGTTGTTATTAATTTATTCCATGTTTGCGTGCTGCTTCCATATTTCTTCTGCCGGTAGGTTACTCAATGTCCATATGGATTGAAAAATGGCATCTGTTACCAACAGCACGCTTTGCTCGAACAGGCTACCGGCATATTGTTGAGAGATAGTACCGTTAAAGTCCTGCTTTTGTGCAGCGGGTATCAGTAGTATGGTATCTGCTATCGCTGCCAGTGGTGATTGGGTGGTGGTGGATATGGCCACTACCTGTGCACCTGTTGCCTGCGCTTTCTCTGCTGCTTTTACAATAGAGCTGGTAGTGCCGGAGCCGGATGCTGCAAGTAACAGATCGCCTTTCTGTATGGCAGGCGTGGTGGTTTCGCCTGCTACATACACCGTAAATCCCAGGTGCATCAGGCGCATGGCTGCCGCTTTCATCATCAGACCCGTGCGGCCCGCGCCTATCACAAATATGCTGTTGGCCTGCTGCATCAGTAGCACTACGGCGGCTATTTCGTCGGCTGATAACTGCTCTTCCAGGCGTCTGTTCTCTTCCAGTATCATGGGCAGTGCCGCACTTACACGTGTGGCTACTGTTTCTTTTTCAAATTCAAACATGTGTGGTTGTTTCGAAGTGCAAAGCTAGTAGTGCCGGCAGGGCTTGTTTTTATACTATCAGCTAAATACATGGGATATTCAGGACATAGGGGCGGGTGCTTGTCGCCATTGTGCCATGCTATGGGCAGATTGTCCCATGTGGATGTAGTACCTTTGCCCATTGGTACATGAAAAGTGCAGATATGAAAGAGAAGGAGCCTGTGTCGCAATTAGAACAAGCATTATTATATATCCGCAACCTGGATAGCTGCCCCCCGAGTTATTTATATGATGCGGCCCGGAAAGACTTTTTTGAAGTGCTGTGGCTGCAGGAGGAATTTCCATTACATCAAACTACACCGGAGCTGGCTGCTGTAAAGGGGCAATGGATTTACCTGATGCCGCCTTACCGCGTGCATCAATTGAACAAAGCAGGCAAGAAAGGAATATTGTTTTCTTTTAAACGGGAGCTGCTGGAAGAGGGGGATAAAGAGTTTGCCCTGGATGTGTTCCGGACTTTTAACATGAGCGGTGAATTCACCTGTATGCGGCTTACTGCCAATATGGTGGAACGTTTGAATAAAGTGTATGAATTGTTAGAAGCAGAGTACCGGGATAACTCCGGTAATCTTACCATGATAAAATCGTTACTGAAAGTTTTTCTGCTGCATCTGATCATGATGAAAAAAGAAGAACTTACGGCGCTGGACATTAACCAGAAAAGGGCTTACGAGTTTTTAATGCTGCTGGAAGATCATTACATTGATGAACGCAATATGCAATTTTATGCAGACAAACTAAGCCTTAGCACCAAACGCTTAAACCAGGTACTGAAAGAAGTGCTGAATGAAACCAGTGTGCAGTTATTGCACGACCGCCTGATACTGGAAGCCAAGCGACAGATTATACATAGCGAGAATAGTATTAAAGAAATAGCCTGGTTGCTGGGCTTTAAGGATCGCCCTTATTTCAGCCGTTTTTTTAAAGTGCATACCGGCCAAACGCCGGAAGCCTTTCAAAAGCAGGTAAAGCATCATATTGATACCTTGCTGAATACGCTGGTGAGTTAAGTGGAATTCATTTCTTGTCCTGGATTAAGTTTTCTCCGGCAAAAAAGGGTCAGGTTTGTTGCCTGAAACCAAGCATATGGAAAGAAAAGATTTTATCCGCAAAGGACTCATGGGCACGGGGATGTTTGTGGCCAGCGCTGCGCTGGGAAATGTGCTGAAAAACGACGTGGACGAGCTGACCCAGCTGGAGCCGATGGGCTTTAACCACCTGCCTAACACAGAATCGAAGCTAGGCGACAATATGGTGCTGCACAAAGCTGATACACGGGGGCATGCCAACCACGGCTGGCTGGACACGCACCATACTTTTAGTTTTGCCAACTATTATAATCCCGAACGTATGCACTTTGGTGTGCTGCGTGTGTTGAATGACGACAGGGTAGACCCGGGTATGGGCTTTGGTACACACCCGCATGATAACATGGAAATTATTTCCATTCCGCTGGAGGGCGACCTGGAGCATAAAGACAGTATGAATAATGTAGCGGTGATAAAACAGGGTGATATCCAGTGTATGAGCGCCGGTACAGGCATTTATCATAGCGAGTACAATAAAAACGCCGACAAGCTTACCCGCTTTTTACAGATATGGTTGTTTCCGCGTACTAAAAGTGTAACACCGCGCTACGGCCAGGTAACACTGGATGTGAAAGACAGGCATAATCAATTACAACAGATTGTATCACCCCATTCGAACGATGCAGGTGTATGGATTCATCAGGACGCCTGGTTTCATATGGGGCGTTTTGATAAAGGCTTTTCCACCACTTACACCGTTAAAAAGCCAGGTAACGGCGTATATGCCTTTGTGATTAAGGGAGATGTAACTATTGAAGGACAAGCTTTAAACCTGCGCGACGGACTGGGTGTGTGGAATGTGAAAACCTTGCAGATCACCGCTAATTCGGCTGATGCAGAGGTGTTACTGATGGATGTGCCGATGGTAATAGGATGATGAAACAAACAACCCGCAAAATATTTTGCGGGTTGTTTGTTTATTGCTGCTTATTCTATGGCAGGGTAACGTGCAGGCCTGTTGTGTCTATGCCTGTTACATGGTTGAGTGATAACCCTGTTGTTGCCTTGATATAACAGTTTTCAAATGTTACATTCTGAATAGGGCTATTGTCCAGGCCACTCATATCGCCTGCTGATTGCACGGTGCCGGAAACATTTTTAATCAGGATGTTTCGTACAATGGTGGGCACTTCGGCTGGTTTGCGTATAGTACCTACCATGCGCCAGGCCATATTAAACTCAAACGCTTTGCGGGTGTTGTGGAGTGTGATGTTTTGATAGGTGATGTTTTCCACCACGCCACCGCGGCTGGGTTGTGATTTAAACCGGATGGGAGCCCAGTTGTCACTATCTATTACACAGTTGCTGATGAGTACATTATGAATGCCACCGCTTACCTCGCTACCCATTGCTACACCTCCATGTCCGTATGCAAAATGACAACTGTCAATGATGATGTTACGGGAGGGTTTGTTTACTCTGCGGCCATCTTCATCTTTACCGGATTTAATAGAAATGCAGTCGTCGTTTACATCAATAAAAGTGTTGCTGATGTGTACGCTGTCGCTGCTGTCAATGTCAATGCCGTCAGAGCTGGGTATATTGTGTTGTGCGGTAATGTTGATATGGTTTACGGTTACGTTGTGGCTATATAATATATGCAGGCACCATACTGCCTGGTTGTGCAGTTGCAGGTGGCTTATGCGCACGTTGGAACAGTTTTGAAAACATATTAACCGTGGCCTTCCCACTTTGGGGAATGGTGTGGCGGATTGCTTTTGCCGGTGATACTGTTTCACCCATTCATCCCCGGAACCGTCAATAGTGCCTTCGCCATAAATGCAGGTTCCTTCCTGATCATTGATGTTGAGGAATGCAGCGGTGAACACCTGTTCTTCGCCTTCCCAGCGGGTATGTACCTGCGGGTAATCGTTGGGGTTGGTTGTGCCCTTTAATACACCGCCTTTTTCAATTTGAAGGTGAACGCCTTTTTGTAGAAAGAGTGCGCCGCTGAGGAAAACGCCTTTGGGTATTACCACCACGCCGCCACCTTTAGCGGAGCAGTTGTTTATGGCGGTTTGTATGGCTTGTGTGTTTACCGTATTGCTATCGCCCTTAGCGCCATAACGTGTTACCAGAAACCGTTGCTGGGTTGAGCTGATTATAAAGGCGGTAAGGGTAATGCCGGTGAATAACAGTAATATAACTACCAGGTACTTTTTCATGCACTAGTGTTGAATGATTAAAAAAGTGGTTTGATAGCTGTTCAGGGTAAGGGGCAGGTTAGTAGCGTTTCCGTTGCTGCGAGCGTCTGTAGCTGCTGTGATGGTTGCGTTAGTGGCATCCCAGTAATATGCTTTTCCCGAACCTGTTACGGTGGCATTCACTATTTGCAGTTCTTTGCCTTCGTTAAAGAAGAAATAGAGATCGGCATTTTTCCATTTGCGGTGCAGGTATTTAACGGCTGGGGCAGGTTTGTGGAAACGTACATCTTGCGGTAGCTGTTGGTAAAAAGAAGGGGATAGCTGTTGCCAGTTATCTGCACTTGCCCATTTCACATCAGGTAAAGTTTTAGCGTTCAATATATTGCTGTCGCTTACAATAGCAGGTGTTTCGCCCAGGAAAAAAACTTTACCACCACCCTTTACAAAAGCTTTGAGCCGGGTAAGTGCTTTTTGGCTGATGACATTGGTCGATGGAAAGAGGATGGTTGTGTATTGTTGTCCGCTTAGGTTGGTGAAGGTGCCGTTGGACAAGGTGAAGTCAGTAGCCAGTCCCTGGTTATCTACATAATCAAAATCCACCTGGTGTTCCAGCAGGTTTTTACCAATAACGCGTAAAGAGCTGTCGGCCATTTTATTGCCCAGCCACATGGTTTCGGTAGGACAATACAAACCAACGGTAGCAGCAGGAATGCCATTGGCCAGTAACCAGGACGCCCGGTTGGAATAAGTGCTGAGTGCGGGAAAGGTGGTATCGGTTAAGTAACTGTTGTGTCGCTGGCGTCCGCTGGCAGAGGAGGGCCAGAACATATATTCAAACAGGTTAATGCCGCGTACCAGCTGTTCATTCACCACCCAGCGCGCATCATCAACCGTAGGGGCAGGCGTATAAGCGGCAAAGCTTTCACTGAACGATCGTGGCCTGCCGTACATATGTGCGGCGGAAGAAGCCAGTTTGGGAAAATCGGCTATGTTATCGTACCATATCTGGTGCCAGATAGCATCTACACCAGGTATGTGCACATAGCGCATGTCTTTGAAGAAATCGCCTTCGCTGCGCGCCAGTTTCATTAACATATCTTCATGATTCACGTGTACAAAATATTCCAGTCCGTTTTCCCGGCACCAATCTGCCTGCACTTTAAAAAAGTTATCGCGAAACAGGTCGGACCATACATCCAGGTAATCGGCAAATGCTTTTTGCTGCTCCACACCTGGTTGTGGCAGGAAGAAAGAGGGGATGTAGGGAGTGATATCATAGTTTTTCTTTTGCCGGAAAATTTGCAGCATGTTGGGCGTCCAGGGAATAAAGCCGTATTCAGGTTCGTCTCCCCTGAATCCTAATACTGTTTTGCCAAATTCCTGGCCAATGTATTTTTTATATTGCTCATGGGTATACTCCATAAACTTGCGGGTGGCAGCAGGATCAAGATAATCGATCAGGGAATGCAGCGTGTCTTTGCCGTGGGCAGCGTTATTGATGGAGCGTGTTACCGATGTTTTGTAACGGTGGTCAACGATAAGGAGGTTCCAGTTGCCTGCAGTAGCGGGCCACTGCAGCTGACCGTTGCTGATGGTGATGGGTTTGCTTTCATGGCTGCCTTCTTTCATGGCAATAGCGCCCAGTGTTTGTGGTGGCACCTGCAGTTGCAGGGGCTGATTGTCTGTTACATGTATGCGTTGAGCGATGGTGATGCCCTGCATGCGTAATTCAGGACTTTTCTGTGAAATAAGCCCTCCGGCAAAGCCGCTGGGATATTTGCCCTCATCAATGATCCAGAGGTGCATGTTGCGGTTCTTCAACTCTTCTACAATCATTTGCACATTGTGGAAATAGCCAGGCGAAAGGTAAGGTTCTGTCATACCGTAACCGCCTTCCATACTTACACAACGAATGCCCTGTTGGTAAATAGCATCCAGATCGTGCTGTATGGTTTCGCGGGTAATATGGCCTTCGAGGCCCCAGGTAAGTGTTTGTGCATAGGGATGGGGCGGCTCGTTAAAACTGCGGGCCATGGTTTCGTACGTGGGCAAGGTGATTTTTTGCCAGGCTCCCTGGGCAAATAGCAACGGGTAAGGGGTGATAAACAGGCCTAACGCCAGGGACAATTTTTTCATCATGGGCGTTAGACTGCTTTCTGCCTGAATCGTTTAAACGTTCCATTGCCATCTTTGGTGGCGACAGCAATGGAACGTTGTTTTATTTTTTCTTCCGGAGAATATAGGTATTGAAAGCGTATTTCCAGGGCATGGCAATAATGGGAAGGGGTACCAGTAAAAATGCAAATACCATTCCTTCGGCCGGGGAACCTGCCAGCTGGTGAGAGGCCCATAGCGGATAGGCCACCAGTAGCAGCCAGATGATTTTGTATAGTATTTCCAGCATGATGATGGGCAGCATGGTAAGCGGGCGTACCAGGCCAATGGCAGACAGTACTGCATAAGATGCCCATATACTGAAATTCATAGCTTCTGCCGGGTCCCAGGCGCCTTTGTGCGTGAAAATATAAGTCCATGCATCTTTACCAAGAAACACCAACATTAAAAAATAGAGCAGTCGTAACAGGTAAATGTTGATAGGACGAACACCTTCCCAATTTTCATGATCAGGCTTAAAGATATTTCTCATGGTGATGTTGGATATGTGATTAAAAGTAGCGGGTTCTTTGGTAGTATGATGGTTTTTGTGATGAACGGCAGCGGGGAAGAAAAGACAGCTATTTTATTTTGGATTAATCTTGCAGTAATTTGTTGCTATGAAAAGAAACCCTGCCTGTTGGTTATTACGTTGTATGATAGCTGTTATGGTGTGGAGCGTTGGTGTAACAGCTACCGCTCAAACCGTGTATACTGTTCCGGATGCCAGGGGGAAGGATGGCTGTAAGGCTTGTGACGAGCTGATGCGCAATAAGCCGGCGGAAGTGTTGTTTGGTATTGACATCAGTGAAGGGGAAGTGTATTTTTCGATATCGGATAAGGTTTGGTTTCAAAAGATTTTTTCCAGCCCCCGGGATGGGGTGGCGATAGATATTATTACGAAAGACCGGTATAAGTGCGGGAAGGATCTGCCGGAAAAAACGCTGCCGGTGGGTCGTTTCCTAAAACCTTTGTACCTGGCAGAATTAAAGGCAGGCTTGCAGGAGTTTGACGGCCACATCCGGGTAAAGATGGGCAATTTGCCCAAAGAGTTGCTGCAAAAAGAAATAGAGGGTAACCTGGCTATCATTAAAAACGGGCAGATTTGCGATTATCAGACTTTTGTAAACATTGATCGCAGTTTGTGGGATCTGCTTCCTATGGGATTATTTGCCGATACGCTGATGCAGGAGCAAACGGCGCTTTCAGATACTGTAGTTCACCGGTTGTTTTTTACACGCCAAATGCAGATGGTGATTCCTTTTGCCAAAAGTAAAGCCGTATTCCATGAAGCAGATATCAAGGCGTTAAGGGATACTTTGGCCAAACACAACTTATATGTGCGGCAAATGGATATTCGTGCGTATTCTTCCGTGGAAGGGAGTGTTACTGCCAATGAATTGCTGCAACGGAAAAGGGCGGCAGCTGTGGTGGCAGGGCTTCAAAAATACCAGCATGCTCCTATTCAACATACGATCACGTCATTTGAAAACTGGGTGGAGTTTTATAAAGATGTAGAAGATACTGACTTTGATGAGTTAGGCTACCTGACCAAAGCAGAGGTAAAACAAAAACTAAAGAATGCAACCCTGCTGGGTAAGATAGAGCCGTTATTGCAAAAGGAAAGAAAGGCGGTGGTAACCGTATACCTGGATAATAACAGCGGCGTGGAAACCGTGCCGGATACGGCGTTGTATACACGATTTAACCAGGCGGTGAAAGAGAAACGGATAGGACAGGCTTCTTTGCTGCAAAAGGAGGTTTTTAGCCGTATTGCGGCAGGGCACTTGCCGGAGGAGTATATGAGCAAGCTGGAAATTCCGCGTGAAAAGGATAACACAATACTGCTGGTGAATGAACAAACTTATTTGTATGAACTGGGATTTATTAATGCTACGGCAGCTATCAAAGAATACCAGGAATTATTGAAGCTGGCCCCGGACAATGGAAAAATACGCTATAATATATGCGCCTTACTATTGACCGTGTGGAGGTATAATGCATCGGATATAAAGGTAGACGAAGTGAAGACTGCTATCTGGTCGCTTTCGCGGTATGGTATTGACACTTTGCTGGTAAAGCGTTTACAGGTAAATTATCATATCCTGTTAAGCGAATATCATATGAAGCAACTGGAATATGATAAAAAGGACAGTGCTGTTGCCTTTGTGGCTGATAATTATCCCGGATTAACGCTGACCGACAGGGAGCTGTTATCGCTGGCTAAATATCTTTGTTCTTATGGTTGGTTCACTAAGTCGGAGGAGTTACTGGAGCCGAGGGTAACCGAAATTAATGTGGAAGAAGACCTACTTTTTTATTATCTGAACCTGCAATTGTTTCATCCGGCCAGTTATGAAGAAGATAGTTTTGAGTCTATCGTGTTAAACGCGGTGACCTTGAATAAAAAGCGTTTTTGCGGGTTCTTTCATTCTATTAACAACGGCGGCGCCAGCTTTCAGCTGCTGGAAGATGAAATATTACGGGATATGTATTGCGAATATTGTAAGCCATAAGTATATAGGCTATTGACCATAAACATAAAGGCCAGGTTATTACTACCTGGCCTTTATGTATTTAGTTGCTGTAAGCAGCCAGCCATTTGTTTTTAATGGCAGCACGGGCTTCTATGAATTCTTTATCGGTGCCTTGTGCAATGGCATCCAGCGGGAAGCGCAGCGGGCGGGTGCCTTGTTGCAAATTCACCAGGTGTAAAATGCCATCGGCAATGGTTTGCGGGTTCATATCAAACTGGGCCATTTTGCCAAATAAGGCTGCTCCCAGGGCATTGAACTTGTCAGATGCTTCATCGCCATACTCTGCTACAATGTCTGCTTTATCGGCATGGATGCCTGCTTTGCTGCCATTGTTCATTTCGGTAGGATATACACCGGGTTGTATGCTTACGTTTTCAATGCCAAATGATGCAAGCTCATCCTGTAAACCTTCGGTAATGCTTTCTACTACAAATTTGGAAGACAGGTAAGGGATCATAAAAGGCAGTGTGTGGCCACTGGCGCCGGAAGTGATATTGATAACCAGTCCTTGCTTTGCTTTACGCATGTGGGGTAATACAGCCTGGTAGGTGCGCAGCACACTAAATACGTTTACATCAAACATGCGGCGTACCTGGTCTAACGAATAACCTTCCAGCAGTCCAAAACCGCTCACAGCCGCATTGTTCACGAGTACATCAATTTTACCATATTTTTTGACGCTGTTGTTGATGGCATTTTCAACGGAGGTATCGCTGGTGATATCTATATCTACCACTTCAATATTCGCAATGGCATTTAATTCGGCTGCAACGGCGGCATTGGAGGTGGCGGTGTTGCGCATGCCCGCTAATACGGTGTGTCCGGCTTTAGCTAATGTGATAGCGGTAAGTTTACCAAATCCTGTGCTGGTGCCTGTAATAAAAACTGTTTTAGACATAACTGTTATTTTTTATCGTTTGTGATTGTTTGTTTTAACAGTACAAAGATGAAACAGTCCGCTGCACCCTGCATTGAGATATGATAAGAAAGAAATTGATATAGATCAAGTGTTTTTACTGCCGTTGGAAAAGGAGAAATAGTATATCTTCAACTATAACTCAACCTAAGCCACATGAAATATATCCTGATGCTACTACTGCTTTGTGCTGCGTATTGCGGGAGCAGGGCTTCCAGTATCTCCCCCAAGGCGTTTAGCCAGAAAATGCTGGAATGCAGGCATTACTATCTCTGCCGGATGGTACGTGTGATGGAGGATAGCGTGATGGTATCCGACAAGCAAACCGGTAAAGCGTTTACAGTACATAGAAAGAGTTACCGGGAAAGTGATACCTGTAGTTTCCTGGTGCTGGATTATGGGACAGAGACATTTCTTTCGGATGAATATCCCGGTACGGCAGAAAACGACCGGCTGGTAAAAAAGCTATCGGAGCAGATAAGGTATATCAATACCATCAGCAACGAGGAAGAGCAATTCAGGGCCTGTAAAGAGTGGATATTCGCTACGATGAAGGCTCCCTTTATACAATGGAATGGTTTTTACGAATGGCTGCATAATGGTATCATTTGGGGATACGCTATGAAGCATGCGCAGTTATTTAAAAAAAGGCCGGATGACAGGCTGGATATTCTTACTGCCAAAGAAAAAAGCAGGTTATACAAGGATTTGCTTACTTATCGCTGGCCTGGTTATTATACCTGGGATATAGTAAATATGCTGGATACAAGCTATGACAACCGTTTGATTGGTTATGTAATGGAGGAGTTGAAAGGAATGCTAACAGTAGATCACCGGAACTTAATGGATGATGGAGGGGTATACAGGTTATTAAACAGGGATATTGGCGGAAAAGCTTTTTTAACAATCGCTTTTGATTATACATCTAATGGCCATAGTTATGACATCAGCACTCGTCAGCGGTATCTGAAAGAAATGGTGGATGCTTTAGAATTGTATCTGGCACATCCATAACAAATTCCTTATCTCGGTTTTTTTTTATACTTTGCTGTTGTTCCATTCCGTAACCATCCATGACTGCACAGGATTATTTAAAACAACATATTCTCAAGCGTACCGCTTTCAGCGAAGAAGAGCTGGAAGTGTTTACCCAGGCATTTAAGCTGATGAAGGTAAAAAAGCGTCAGTTTATTGTACAGCCCGAATTTGTGGCTAAACACCGCTATTATGTTACCGAAGGCTGCTTTCGCGCGTATGTGATAGGAGAAGAGGGGCAGGAACATACCATACAGTTTGCCATTGACGACTGGTGGATATCGGACTACAACAGTTATATTTTTCAGCAGCCGGCTTCTATGTTTGTAATGGCTTTGGAAGAGAGTACGGTGTTGCAGATTGACTATGAAACAGAACTGCAGCTAAAGAAAAGCAATCACCACTTTGAAACCTTTTTTCGCATACTGGCAGAGGGCACTGCCGCCCATATGGCCCGCAGGGTGATTATTAACCTTACACAAACGGCGGAACAGCGCTATGAAGGGTTTATGGAGCGTTATCCTTTAGTGGCCCGGCGTGTGCCGCAATATGCCCTGGCTTCTTACCTGGGAATGACCACAGAATATCTTTCCCGCCTGAGAAACAAACGCACTTCGCGAAAAAGTTGAACCAGATCAACCTTTTTGATTGAACCAGTTGGACCGGATTTCCTGATCCAGTTCATTGGATAGGGGGTAGTATGATGCCAACTTTGTAATGTTCAACAAACAATTACAAAGTATCGTTTAAATAACATTTTATGGCATCACTTACTAAAACCCAGGTTATGATTATGGCTGCCACGGCAGGCATAGCAGTGGCCAACGTGTATTACAGTCAACCTATTCTTGGTGCAATAGCACAGTCGTTTCATATCACTGCCGAAAAAGCGGGCAGTATGTCGGTATTGTCGCAGGTTGGTTACGGAATAGGGTTGTTTTTTCTAACGCCTGTGGGAGATATGATCGAGCGCAAAAAACTGATCCTTTACCTGCAGGGCGGATTGATAGCAGCTTTATTGCTAATCGCTTTTGCGCCTAATGTATATGTGTTGTTTGCAGGCAGCTTGCTGATTGGGGTGTTTTCGGTGGTGGCCCAGGTGATATTGCCTATGGCGGCAAGCCTGGTAAAAGAGAACCGTGGAAAAGTGGTAGGGCAGATATTTACCGGTTTGCTGGTGGGCATACTGGTGGCGCGGGTATTCAGCGGTTTTATCACCAACTGGCTGGGATGGCATTATGTGTATATGCTGTCGGCAGGTTTGGTATTGGGCACTGCAGTGCTGATGCAGGCCGATTTTCCTTCCACACCTGAACGCTTTAGCGGTACTTACGCAGGCTTACTGAAAAGTACAGTTGCCCAGCTGGGCCGGTTTTCCCTGTTGCGCAGGGCTGCGCTTACAGGGATGCTGGCATTTGGTACGTTAAGCGCTTTTTGGGTAACGCTTACCTTTTATTTAAGTGATGCTCCTTTTCATTATTCTCCTTCGCAAATTGGCCTGTTTGGATTACTGGCGGCCGCAGGTGCCCTGATAGCGCCCGTTTTTGGAAAGCTGGCTGATAAAGGTACGCCGCACCGTTCTTTACTGTTTTCTACCGGTATTACCTTAGTCAGTATCCTGGTGTTAAAGCTGGCTCCCGGCTTAGTGGCTGCTATCTGGGTTACAGTCATCCTGATGGACATTGGCGTACAGGCCACGCAGGTAACCAATATTGCCTTGATCTACTCATTGGACCACACTGCTAACAGTCGTATCAATACCGTGTATATGACCAGTTATTTTATAGGAGGTGCAGTGGGCTCCTTTGCAGCCATACAGGTATATCATGCCGGTGGCTGGCCTTGGGCAACCACTTTGATGGTGCTGCTGTCTGTAGCGGCATTGATGAATGCTTTCACCTTACAGCCTAAAAACAACATCGCCAGCATATGAAAGTAATAGTAATAGGCGGTTCCATTGGCGGACTGCATACCGGAATAGCGCTGTTGCAGCAGGGCTTTGATGTAGAGATTTATGAAAGAAGTGCGCATGATTTGCAGGACAGGGGAGCAGGGCTGGTGATACAGCATGATATGATGGAGTACCAGATGGAATTGGGTATTTCGCCTAAAGCCTTATTGGGAGTACCTGCCAGTCGCCGCCAGATACTGGATAGTAAGGGCCGTGCTGTGTTAACTTATCCCAACAATACCGTTTTTACTTCGTGGAACTATATCTGGCGGCAGTTGAAGGATTATTTTCCTGCCAGCAGGTATCACTTTGGGTTTGAGGTAGAAACCCTGTTGCAAACCCAGGATGATGTAGTGGTTAGTTTTCGCAACGGACAGATTAAAACTGCAGACCTGGTAGTAGGTGCAGATGGCTATGGTTCTACAGTACGGGCATTTATGTTGCCGGGCATACAGCCACAGTATGCAGGTTATGTAGCTTACCGCGGATTGATTCCGGAAAGTGAACTGCCTGCTGAAGCCGTGCATTTCTTTGCCGATACTTTCTCTTTATATCCTTATGATCACTCGCATATGCTCAGTTATATGGTGCCAGGCCCTGGCGGGGAACTGGAAGCGGGCAAGCGGTTATATAACTGGGTATGGTATCAGAATAAAACACCGGAAGCTTTGGATAAGCTGATGACAGATAAGAATGGCCACAGAAGAGGATACGCTGTACCCGCAGGATTGTTAAGTGCGAACAGTGTAGAGGAGTTGCACAAAGAAGCTGCCCTTTCCCTTCCCCCTATACTGGCAGACAGAGTAGTACAAACAGACAAACCCTTTGTGCAGGTGATAATGGATCTGGCCGTTCCCCGAATGTATGATGGTCGCCTGGTTGTGTTAGGCGATGCCGCTTTTGTAGTGCGGCCACATACCGCTTCGGGAACCGCTAAAGCATTCCGGGATGCTATTGCTTTAGCCACCGATTTAAAAGATTTCAATACTATTGCTGATGCTCTCGCTCATTGGAATGAACACCAGACCAGGCACGCGCTGGCACTAATGGCGCATGGCAAACAACTGGCGGCAGGCAGCAGGTTGGGCGGCTGATTGCATAGCGTTGAAGTTATATCAAACAGCCCCCAATATAATTATTTATACTGCTGCTCCCTCATTTGCAAAAGCCTTTTGAAGGAACGCTGAGAAAACAGCCGGTTTTTGGCCCAGTGCCCTTTCTACATACCAAACCTGTGCTACATAGGGTTGCAGCTTTGCGGGGATGGGTATGTGCATGTGTGGCGACATAGGAATAGTTGTTCAGTTTAAAAGTAAAGAAAAAATCCGGGTAAAGAAAAAGCCCTCCTTTACGGGAAAGGAAGGCTTTGATATAGGATTGTTGTTTATTGTGCTAAATGGTTGGCTTCGATGATGGCATCGGCAAAGGCTTGCGGTGCTTCCTGCGGAAGATTGTGGCCTATGCCGCCTGTAATAGTGTGGTGCGCATATTTGCCGGTGAATTTTGCTGCATAGGCGGCTGGTGCCGGGTGGGGCGCGCCGTTGGCATCGCCTTCCAGGGTAACAGCGGGTACTGTAATGGCGGGGCTGGCTGCGAGCCTTTTTTCCAGTGTATCGTATTGTGCTTCTCCGGTGGCAATGCCCAGGCGCCAGCGGTAATTATGTATTACAATGGCAACATGATCGGGATTGTTAAAAGCGGTGGCTGCCTGTGCAAAAGTGCTATCAGAAAAATGCCATTGCGGAGAAGCGGTTTGCCAGATTAACCGGTTGAATTCGTTGGTATGCGCCTGGTAACCGGCTTGGCCGCGTTCGGTGGCAAAGTAGTATTGATACCACCAGGAAAGCTCGGCCTGGGGCGCTAAGGGTGCTTTGTTGGCTTGCTGGCTGCCAATAAGGTAACCGCTTACCGATACCAGGGCTTTGCAGCGTTCGGGCCATAAAGCGGCTATAATATCGGCGGTGCGTGCACCCCAGTCAAAGCCACCTATCACAGCTTTGTTGATTTGTAAGGCATCCATAAAGGCGATGATATCTGCAGCAATGGCGGCTTGCTGGCCATTGCGCATGGTTTGTGCTGAAAGGAATTGTGTGGTGCCGTATCCACGCAGGTAAGGTACATATACATGGTATCCTTTTGCGGCCAGTAACCCGGAGGCGGCGGTGAAACTGGTGATATCATACGGCCATCCATGTAACAGGATAACTGGCTCACCGTTGGCAGGGCCAACTTCGGCATAGCCCACATTTAATACACCTGCTTTTATTTGTTTAAGATGTTGAAAAGCATATTGTGCATCATTGCCGGCCACCGCGAAAGTGGAATCTGGTTGTTGGCCTGCTGCCAGGGTGGAGGTAGTGCTTACGCAGGTAAGTATTACCAGTAACAGGATGAAAGTTGCGAAACGGTTGGTTTTATGTAAAGTATTCATGGCTTTGGTTTTAGTAGTATAAGTGATAAAGTGGTGGCCGGAAGGCATCAGCCGTTCATTACATATGAACAGGCTGATGAGTAGTAGCTGGTTGTGCTTTTGTGTAAGTGGCAGGATACAATTTCCTGAACATTACATAGGTAACGGAGATAACGGTAAAGGCAACCACCGCATCGATAGCAGCACTAAAGCCCAGTACGGCAATTTTAGAGAGGAAGGCAAACAGGATATCGAAAAAGATGCCTGCAAATACCCATTCTTTTAAACGTAACAATTTGCCAGGGGTTAATAACACTACGATACCGGATAATTTAAATACGCCCAGGATGTAAATGAAATGAGCAGGGTAGCCGAGTTGTTGTGTAATGCCCCATACAATCGGGTTGTGCGTAAGCTCGAAATAACCGCTGGCTCCAAACCATAAAGACATAAAAATTGCACCTGACCAGTAGATTGCTTTTGAAATTTGTAAGTTCATAACGTTGGTTTTTTGTGTTTGTTTGATGACACAAAATTGTGCTGAACCTGGTCAGTTTCATAGCAGCAAGTTGTTGAAGTGGACAGATGAGGGAGCCAGTTAGACAATCCCGCACTTCATGCCGGAAGGCGGGTGTTGCCATCAGCGTCCTTTAATCCGTTTCTGATGGTCTTTGCCCCATTTTATCATAGCCAGTATGATATCTGCAAAGGAATAACAGTAATCTGTAGCGGTATATTCCACGCTGGCGGGATTGAGATCGGACACGGTGCGCAGTATTAACTGGTTCAGTTCCATTTCTTTTAGCTCCCTGGAAAGCATGCGGGTAGTGATACCGGGAATACTGCGCTCAATTTCCCGGAAACGTTTGTTGCCGTTACAGATGGAATTGATAATAGGTAGTTTCCATTTACCGCCGATCACATAAATAGCATCCTGCAAGGCCTGTACTTCTGCCTTTGGATCACGTGGATGACCTAATACTTCCTTTGCCAGTTTTTCGCGTTTTGTACTGCTCATTTTGATTACATGAATGATACCGGTTACAAAGTTATACCAAAGGGTAGATAGCTTTGCCAAATAATAAAATTTATTTGCAATGAAAGATTTGAAAGGAAAAGTAGCAGTGGTTACAGGCGGGAACAGTGGTATTGGTTATGCAACTGCAAAAGAATTGAAAGAGCAGGGTGCTGAGGTGATTATCACTGGCCGCCGTAAGGAAGCGGTAGAAGCAGCCGCTGCTGAATTAGGAGTTACCGGTATAGTTGCCGATCAGGGTAGCCTGCCTGCTATTGAAAAACTGGTGGCCGATGTAAAGGTGGCGCATAGCAGCATTGATATCCTGTTTGTGAATGCTGGTGTGGTAGGAAGTTCTTCTTCAGTGGAAAATGCTACGGAAGAAAACTTTGATTATGTATTAGATATCAATTTCAAGGGAGCTTATTTTACATTAAGCAGGTTTATTCCGCTTTTAAAAGATGGGGCATCGGTGGTGATGTTATCTTCTAATACGGCCAGTATGAATGGAGCCAATAATTCTATTTATTCTTCCAGCAAGGCGGCGCTCAATGCTATCACTAAAATTGCTGCTGTTGAACTGGCCCCACGGCATATTCGTGTGAATGCAGTAAGTCCTGGTCCCATTGAAACAGATATATTAAGCAAAGCAGGTTACACCGAAGAAGGGTTAAAGGCAGTGAAGTCGTGGATTATTGACCGCGTGCCTTTGCATCATATGGGTAAGGCGGAAGATGTGGCCAGAATGGTAACACATTTATGTAGTGATGCTTCTTCTTTCATTACCGGTTCGGAATTTATTATGGATGGCGGGATGCGTTTGTAGGGTTCATGCCCCGGTATTTCCGGTTGACGGTGCAAAATGTCCAGTTGAAGATATTGTGCCTTTCCCTGGGCTGCCGGTAGCTATACTTTTGAGTTATAAAATTGATCATTATGACACAGGTTAAAGTATTAAATACAGCAGACACCACACCTATCGAAGTTTCCAAAGTGTTATATACAGGAAGGGTACATGTTACAGGTGGCCGCGACGGCTATGCGAAAAGTGAAGATGGCAGATTGCAAACCGGGCTTACTTCTCCGGGAGCTAAAGGAACAGGCACTAATCCGGAACAGCTGTTTGCAGCCGGATGGTCGGCCTGCTTTATCGGGGCTATGAAACACAATGCTGTGCGATTGGGCGTGCAATTGCCGGAGGAGGTTTCGGTGGATACAGAAGTGGATCTGGCAACAGCAGAAGAGGGCTTTTTGTTACAGGCCCGTTTGCAGGTAAACCTACCCGGATTGATAGAAGAGCAGGCGCAAATGCTGGTAGAAGCGGCCCACCTTACCTGTCCTTATTCCAAAGCCACCAGGGGGAATATTAATGTGAGTATTTATGTTACGGTTTAAGTGAGATAACGTGGTTAGGTAGTAGCGTTGCAGAGACTGTTTCCTAAATAATGGGAACAGTCTCTTTCTTTATGGAGTAATATACGCGTTTGTGCAAAAAATGGGGTGCGATGTGTTATCTGTTATTAGTTGTACTTTAGCTGCCTTAAATTATCATCAGGCATGAAACCCTTCACCTTTTATGCCGTTAATACTAACTCAGATATGAAAAGACGTAATCTTATTTCTCCTTTAGTTCTGTTGTCGGGACTATTTTTTGTTGTATTCCTGGTTTCTTGTAGTAAAGAAGGCGCACAGGGGCCTGCTGGTCCTGCCGGTACCTCAGGTGATTCTGTGTTCTATTCTGATTGGCTGGATGTGTCGTATAAGGCAGATACCATACATACTTCAGGTGGTGGTATTGATACCATAGGATATTATGCCACTATCAATGTGCCTAAACTTACATTGGCGCTGTTGAATACCGCAGATGTAAAAGTGTATATCAACTCTCAGGATGCAACTAATCCTGTTGTTTTTTCATTGCCTTATTATTCTGCCACCTCCGGCCTTTACATTCAGGCATCGACCTCTGTGCAGACGATTGATTTGTATTCCAATGCGAACGTGGGTACTTTTCTCTCTAACAGTGGTGTAAAGTATCAACAATACCGGTACATGATTGTGCCAGGCAATACGCATGCAAGGAAAGTCGATTCGGTAAACTGGTCTGATTATGCCGCGGTAAAAGCGTATCTCGGGTTAAAAGACTAAAAAGAAAAAAGGCTGTCTCAAACATATAATGGAGACAGCCTTTTTTTATATAACGCAGGTAGGCAGGTGTTACGATTGTTTATACCTGTTCATCGATTGCCAGTACTTGTCTTTATAGAGGTCGTAACCGATAGTGAAATTGCTGGCATATTTCAGTTGAGTATGATAAAGCAGTTTGGATATTTTGCGGAAGTCTTTAGCTGCAAAGTACACTTCCCTTTCATTGGAAACGGTTTGGCGTCCTATGTTTACAATGCCATCTTCACTGGTAATTTCAGCCATTATTTCATCTTCTATGGTGTTTAGCAGTGCATAGTCGTTTTCGCTAAGACCAAATGCACCCTCCGCTCCGAACCTGATAATGAGTATAGCCATCCAGGGGTGCGATACCTGCCCTTCCCAGCTTAGCAGGTGCATATTTATCAGGGCAAACAGTTTGCCACCATCTTCAAAGCTGGCTTCAAATACAGAAAAGCTGTCCTGGCCGGAATCGTATGCGATGCCATCGTATTTTTCTACAAACTCTTTCTGACGCCAGATTAGAAAGTCTTTCAGTTTACTGATGGGAATGAGATCCCGGGTAGCATCAGCAGGGCCAATGATAGCAAGGCTGTCGATGTTATTGATAAAGTCCAGCTCGCCCAGGTAATTGTCCAGGAAAATGTAAGTGCCGTTTACAATAGCATCTTTGTTTTCAGGGGTAAAATCGTTGTGAACAACGGTGATGTCTATTTCATCGGGACATGCGGGGGTGTCGTTTGCATAGAAGTGAATGTTGTTGCTGCTGAATGCAAAGCCATCCATGTCAATAACAGTGTCTTCAATCTTTACTGCTGGCTTTAGTGAGATGATTTTCCAGTTTTCCATTGCAGGGGCTGCCTGCACCAGTTCTTCTACAAATACTACATTCTTAACAACGCCGTCGGCGGTAAAGATCAGCTCTGCAATATTTTCGTTGTTGATGCCCGTAAGAAAATGATATCCTTCTTTTAGCTGATCCAGTTTTTCACTTAACGGGGCAAAGAACACGGCTCTTATATCGCCGCGTTCTTTTACTACGTTATAGAATACCTGTTGATTGGCTGCAAACCAGTTCCAGAAATCTTCATAAGAACGGACGGGGACAGGTGGAGTATCGGTGTCTTTGTTTTTAAAGATGTTTTTAAAAAGGCTCATGCTAGTGTGATTTTTAACTTACTAAAAATAAGGCTATTTTATGAATGCCGTGGTATTGCTATGGTGAGAAGTGTTACCAGCAATGGCAGAAAGGTGATGTGGCGCTGCTTAAATGTAGTATGTTTGAGTATTTATATTAACATGATCTCTGCAGTAAATATATTATTCAATGAGTTAAAGCATCACCGCGCCAGTATATTGCGCCTGGCGCAGCAGGCAACGGAAGCATCTGTTGCGGGTAGCGTGAAGGTGCTGGGTAATTCGCAGATGGATGTGTATTATGGTTTGCTGGATGTGCCTGTGCTTTTTGAAGAAGTGGTAGCGCAATTGCCGGTGAACAGTGAGCGGGATTATCTGCACTGGCTGGCGGAAGGAGAGGGATATCGCAAAATAATACTATCAGATGCTTCTCAATGGATATTGCTGCGTGGTATTGAACCCGGACAATATGTGCATTTGCACCCGGCGCGTTATTCGCCCCATAGCATGCGCATGAAAGCCACCACCTTAAAAACGGCGATAGCCTGCCTGGTATGTTTGCCGGGTGTGGCGGCGCCTTCTCTGGAACAGTTAAATGCTATACGTAATACATTACTGGATTTATCGCCGGTAAAAGATATTGCGCAGTGCCATCATTTATGGAAGGTGATTGATTTGTTGCGGAAGGAGGTGGGATGTTGAATTAATGGGATACTGCTTTGAGCCCTATCACAGAACCAATAAGTGTGATAATAAAAAATACGCGCCAGAAGTGAACGGGCTCTTTGAATATAAGAATACCTACCAGTGCAGTGCCTACTGCACCAATGCCTGTCCATACAGCATAAGCGGTGCCAATGGGTAATTGCTGAACGGCTTTCATCAGCAACAGCATGCTGCCCGTTAATGCCACTACAAAGCCTGTGTACCACATATAGGCTGCATTGCCGGATGTGGTTTGTGCTTTACCCAGGCAGGATGCAAAAGCCACTTCAAATAAACCGGCAATAATCAGAATCAACCAACTCATATTCTCTTTGTTTAGCCTGCAAATTTCAGAAAGAGGACGGCTGGAAAATTTTACAAATGATAAAAAAATTACCGGATCTCAGCTCTTATCCTGCTAAGGCTTACCTGTGTAATGCCCAGGTAGGATGCAATATGCCCTAGCTGCACCCGCTGTAGCAGGTGTGGGCTTTCGTTCATCAGTTCTTTATATCTTTCGGTAGCCGTGCGGCATTGCCGGGATATAAAGCGTTCTTCTGTTTTAATCAGTTCTTTCTCGGCCAGTCTGCGGCCCCAGTTGGCTATATGTATATCCTGGTGAAATAGTGCTTCCAGTTGGGCTACTTCTATTTCATACAGCTCACAATCTTCCAGTAGTTCTATATGTTCGTAGCCTTTTTCTTTCAACACATAGCTTTTCATGCTTAATACCGGGTCGCCTTCTTTTCCAAACCAGAAAGTGATTTCATTATCCTCGTATTCTGAATAGGCCCGTACTATCCCTTTTTTGATAAAATACATCACCTGTTCTACCCGGTTGGCGCGCAATAAAATATGGCCTTTGGGGTGCGACACTTCGGACACCTGTGTTTTCAGCAGTTGCAGGGTGTGTGGAGGGAGTGGATATATCTGGTTTATAATAGCGTCAATATGCATATGGTATCCATTGGCAAAGTGGTAAAGATATTACCTCCGTCAGAATTTTTCATAAAAGCGTGGTGGTGGTCAGTCGGTTAATAATCAGCTACATAGCATTGTATGGCTGATTATTTAAATCCCTATTGAAATAGTAGGGAATGTGGATTGCGGAGCCTATTTTTGTAACTTGTTCCATTATGGGTTCACTTGCAAGCGGGTAAATATGCAATTAATTAACGAACAGGCACTTATAATTCAATTGAAAGAAGGCGATGAAATTGCTTTCAGAGAATTGTATCACGCTTACAGTGAGGTGCTGTATTCCTTCCTGGTAAAGCTGAACGTGCAGCGGGAGGATATAAAGGATGTGATTCAGCAGACTTTTACTAAACTCTGGGAAAACAGATCGGGATTAAAAGAAGGGCTTTCGCTGAAAGCCTACCTGATGACTATTGCTAAGAATGATATTTACAACATCGTTAAAAAAAGATTGACCGAGAAAAAACACCAAACTGCTCCGCAGGAGAGCGAAGAACCTGCTTTGCAGGCAAGTGAAGTACGCGATCTGCTTTATAATATACTCCAGGAACTACCCCATAAAAGAAGGGAAGTGTTTACCATGTCACGCATAGAAGGTTATTCGAACAAGGAAATTGCGGAAATGCTGAACATTACCAAAAGCACAGTAGAAAATCATATTAACCTCTCTACCAGGCAATTAAAAGGAGTGCTAAAGAAGTTTGGCTTTTCGGAATGATGCCTGTCCGGAAAAATATTTTTATTTCGTTAGGTGTATTCGTCTTCCATATTGTATAGTATATAGAACCTGATTCAACACAGTGAAAAGAGAGATCCTAAAAAGTTATTTTGAGAAAACCTGTTCTGCTTCTGAAGCCGCTATGGTAGAGGAGTGGTTGCTGAAGCCTCAGCACCAGGCAGAGTTTGAGAGGTTTCTTGAGTCTTATTGGGAGGAGCATACCGGGGAGGAAGAAAGCCGGCCACCTGCACCGGAGAAGGGTGCATTGCGGTTGCGCTATCTGCCACGCATGGTAGCAGCAGCGGCGATATTAGGTGCTGTTGCGTTTTCGGTATACTACTTTGCCGGAACAAACACAAGTGTTGAGTCGCATCAGGAGATGGCGGTTGTAAAGGTGATACCTGAACAAGTGCCGGCAGCGGTGAACGTTGATACTACCCGCGTTTTACCTAAAGCTGCTGATGTGAAAAAAACAAAAACTAAACAATATGGAAAGAAGCCTCTTCCCACACAAGCTGTCGTACCGGTTATTGTTGAAGTTAAAGACACGGCAGCGCCCCCTGCAACGCCACCGAAGGCCATGAAGATGACTGCTTTTAAGAAGATCATGTTCAACGACAGTGCGTTTAGCAAGCTAAGCAAGGCCGATCAGATACTGGTGTCTAACCAGATGCTGTTGCGGGTGAATTTTAGTAATGCCAGCTTCAACGACCTGGTTGCCACTTTCCGGGATAGATATGGTATTGTACTGGAACTGTGTGCAGGTACTACGCCCGACCAGGTGATGAAAGCTTATACAGGCAGCTTTGCTAAAATCACACTTCCTGAATTGATCAGCGACATGTCTACTCAAATGCTATTTTCTTACACAGTATCTAACAATGTAGTTAAGGTGTGTTTTAACTAGTTCACTGCTTTAAATATCTTTTTTCTGCTTATGAGAGTATTGCTTCATGCGGTAGGGTATACCGCTATGCTTATCCTTTTGTCCTGTTCGAAGGATAAAGGTGCCAATCCAGAGGTGCCAATAAAGTTTCAAAATACACAACCCAAAAATTGAGTTATTCCTAACAAGTAAAAAACAAAACTGCTTATGTTATTGAACAAAAAAAGGACTGGCGGGCAATCCCGGGGGGGAATGCTGCTGCTACTGGCCTTGCTTTGGCTGCCGGCAGCCCTTTGGGCACAGGTGCCTGCGCAGCCGGTAAAGATGATACCCAAAATAATAGGAAGGGTACTGGATGAAGACAAGCATCCGCTGGCGGATGTTTCTATCCGGTTAAAGGGTAATAACAAAATAGGGGCTACTTCTAACAGCCAGGGGGAGTTTGTGATTACCCTGGATCAGACGGAAGGGGTGCTGGTGTTTAGCCATGCCAGCTTTAAGCCAAGGGAAGTGGTAATAAAGCCGGATATGAAACTCTCCCTTGTGGTAAGCTTGGAAAAGAACAGTGAGGAAAAAGAAGAGGTGGTGGTTACAGGCTATGCTACCCGGAAGAAGAACAGCTATACGGGTGCTTCGGTAAGCTACTCGGCTGATGATTTAAAAAGAGTGGGCAACAAGAATGTATTACAAAGCCTGCAATACCTGGATCCGGCATTTGCACTTACCGAAAACCTGAGTGCGGGCTCTAACCCCAATGCTTTGCCTAACCTGAATTTACGGGGTAAATCGGGTTTAGATGATGTAAAGGGAGAGTATGCCGGTAATCCTAATGAGCCGTTGTTTATCCTGGACGGATTTGAAGCCAGTTTGCAAAAGATATATGACCTGGATATGAACAGGATAGCTTCTGTTACCTTATTAAAAGATGCATCGGCCAAAGCGATATACGGTTCCAAGGCGGCCAATGGAGTGGTGGTAATAGAAACTATCCGGCCACAGGAAGGAGAGATGCGCGTTTCGTATAATGGCAACCTGAATGTAGAAGCGCCCGACCTCAGTTCTTATCATCTTGCCAATGCCCGTGAAAAATTGCAGGTAGAAGTAAATGCAGGACGTTACACCTCTACGCAGCCTTTTACACAGCAATTTTTGCGCGAAGAGTATAATGACATTTTGAAAAATGTGGAAGAAGGTGTGAACACCTACTGGTTGTCGAAGCCTTTACGTGTAGGATTGGGCAATAAGCATACGCTGTACCTCGAAGGCGGTTCTTCTTCTATGCGGTATGGCATTGATTTAACTTATAACAATGTAGCCGGTGTGATGAAGGGCTCGAACAGAAGAAACCTCGGTGGTTCTATCAATCTCTCGTACAGGAAGGGTAAGGTTAACTTTCGTAATATCCTGAATATTACTTTTAACAGGGCTAATAATTCTCCGTATGGAAGTTTCTCGGAGTATACTAAGATGAATCCGTATTATTCGCCTACGGATGAGAATGAGAATATGAAAAAGCTGCTGGGTTCTTACAGGCCCACTGCCAGCACCACTTCCAGCTCTGCCACTTATTATTTTAACCCCTTGTATAATGCGCAACTGGAAACCAAAAACTTTAGCCGGTACAGTGAGATAACGGAGAATTTTTATGTAGAATACCAGGCTTTGAGCAGCCTTAAACTGACGGGTAGGATAGGCTATACACATAATGCCAATGCTTCGGAAGTGTTTTTGCCGGGCGATCATACCAGCTTTGCGTTATGGACAGGTGACTCGTATTATAAACGGGGATCTTACACGATGACGGATGGCACCAGCAGTACTTTAAGTGCTGATTTGTATGCCAACTGGACAAAGAGTTATGGCAAGCATGTGTTTTTTGCAAACGGGGGCGTGAATGTGGCTGCATTTACCAGCGACACGCATGGTATGACTGCCTGGGGATTTTTGAATAACCGCGTGGATTATATTGCCTTTGCCAAACAGTATGCCGATAATGGCGTGCCTTATGGTACAGAGTCTATTAAAAGAGAAGTAAGCCTTATCAGCTCGGGTAACTATGCTTACGATAACCGTTACCTGTTGGATGTAAGCATGCGCAGAAATGCTTCTTCGGTATTTGGGGCCAACAGCCGGTGGGGTAATTTCTGGTCGGTAGGGTTAGGCTGGAACATGCATAACGAAGCGTTCTTTAAAAAGGCCAGCTACGTCAATACGCTGAAGCTGAGAGGTTCTATTGGTTCTACAGGTAGCCAGAATTTCAACCCTTACCAGGCGATGGCTACCTATAACTTTTTTACCAACAGCACCTACGATAATATATCCGGCGCTTACCTGTATGCACTGGCCAACGATAACCTGAAATGGCAGGAAGCCAAAGAGTATAATGCCGGTGTGGATATGAAACTGTTTAACAGGTTAAATATCCGCTTTGACTATTACCTGAAAAACACCAATAATCTGCTGATAGATTTTACGTTGCCTACCTCTACCGGGTTTGGTTCGTATAAAGAAAACCTGGGAACGCTCAGAACTATCGGTTACGAAGGTGCTATCAGCTACATGGTATACTCGAATCCTAAAAAGCATTCTTATGTAACATTGAATACAGCGTTTGCCCGTAACTATAACAAGATTGTGCATATCTCCGATGCTTTGAATACGCAGAATAAAGAGCAGGATGAAAGTACTACTAACATAAGTACACCTAAAACCCGTTATAAGGAAGGCCAGTCGATGAATGCTATCTGGGCGGTGCCTTCACTGGGTATTGACCCTGTTACCGGCAAGGAAATGTTCCTTACCAAAGAAGGGAAGACTACTTATGTGTGGAATGCCGATGATCAGGTAGTGGCAGGAGTAACAGACCCTAAGCTTACCGGTAATTTTGGTGTAAGCCTGGAATACAATGGCTGGGGCTTTTCTGCTTCTATGCGCTACTCTTTGAGTGCAGGTTATTATAACAGTACTTTGGTAAACAGGGTGGAGAATGTAAATATTGCTGATAACGTAGACACGAGGGTGTTGAATAACACCTGGCAAAACCCCGGAGATCAGTCTTACTTTAAAAAGATAACCAGTACTGCTACTACCACGCGACCTACTACGCGGTTTTATCAAACCAAATCGGACCTTACCTTTTCTACATTGAACCTGTATTACGATTTCAAATGGCATAATATCAAAAGGTATGGATTTCAAAACCTGAAGCTTGGCTTTTATACAGCAGAGGTGTTTGTGGCATCGACTGTAAAAACGGAACGTGGTACAGATTATCCTTTTTCGCGCAGTTTCTCATTTTCCATTCAAACCAACTTTTAATTGTCGGGTATGAAAAAGATCAGTTTATTATTGATGGCTTCCGGTATCGTCCTGTTCTCTTCCTGCAAAAAGTGGCTGGATGTGCAACCGAACTCGCAGGTGAAGGAGTCTGAACTATTTAAAACCGAATCCGGCTTCAAAGAAGCGCTGGCGGGTACTTATACCATTCTTACAGAGGATGCTTTATATGGCAAGGAGCTTACTTATGGCATGATGGGCGTGTTATCGCATGAATGGGCATCTTTTCCTGCGGCTTATGTGGATGATGGCAATTACAATTATACTGTTACTGCCACCCAGGCACGTATAGATGGCATATGGAGTAGTATGTATAAAGCTTTAAGCAATGCGAATAATATTCTGGAGAATATAGAAGCGCATTCTGTGTTCAGTGGCGATAATTATAAGATTATAAAAGGGGAAGCGCTGGCGTTACGGGCGTTTATACATTTTGATCTGCTCAGGTGTTTTGGCGCTTCTTATACGGTAAATGCGAGTCAGCCGGCTATTCCTTATGTTACTGAATATACGGCTAAGCAAACAGCACAGCTGAGTGTAGGAGCGGTAACGGAAAAGATATTGGCCGATTTGCTGGCTGCGAAAGAGCTGTTAAAGGTAGACCCTGTTTTTACCGGAAGGGTAGTGAGTGAGCAGAATGATAACGGGTACCTGATGAACAGGCAATTGCACCTGAACTATTATGCAGTGGAAGGCTTGCTGGCGAGGTTGTACCTGTATATGGGCAATTATGAGCAGGCAAGGATCAGTGCACAGGCGGTGGTGAATTCGGGTAAGTTTTCTTTTTCCACGCAGGCTAATCTGATCGGCGGCATTGATTTATGTGGTGCACCGGAGCATCTTTTTGCATTACAGATCACTAATCTTAGCCAAAGCGCTGTCAATTATCTATCACAGGAAGGGAGTGGTGTTTTTTCGCTGAACCAGGGCATGTTACTTAGTTATTATGAGAATACAATAGATTATCGTTATCTGTATTGGTTTGTAGCAGGCGAAAATGCTTCTGCTAATAGTAGCTATCTGGTTAAATATACGGAAACAGACAATGACGATAGTTATTACAAGAACAAGTTGTCGGTGCTGAAAATTGCTGAGATGTATTATATACTGGCAGAGTGCGATAACAATGATCATGTAAGCACGCTATCGCACCTGAACCCTGTAAGAAAAGCAAGAGGTGTTGAACAGCTTACCATTGAGCCAGTTGACTTCAGATCGTATATGACGGCGGAATACCGCAGGGAGTTTATAGGAGAGGGGCAATTGTTTTACTATTATAAACGTTTGAACCGCTCTGTTATTCCTGAATCTGATAAAGATCTGGTAGCGCTGAAAGCGTATATTTTTCCATTGCCTGTTTCTGAAATGCAAGCTGCGGACAGAGCCAGTAACCGATAAAATGTATTGTATGAATATGTTTAAAATTTTATTGATGATAGTTGGTACAGGATTGTTTGCCTGTACTAAAAATGAGGAGCTGTATTTTTCAAAAGAGAAACGCGGCATTAATATCTGGCTGGGTACCAGCACTGCACCTGTTGATAGTGTTACGTATAATTTTTCCTATGTAGTTACCGGAAAAGATTCGGTGATGTTTAATTATCGCGTGGCCGGTTACCCACCCGACCATGACACGGAATTTGAATTGCAGGCGGTATCGGGTGATACTAACCTGGTGTATTACTCATTGGGTAAGTATACTATTAAAGCGGGTGAATACCAGGGAACTGCACCTATTTATATTGAGAAACCTGCGGGTTACAGCGAATTTCAAAATGGTTCGGGCAAGATTGTGTTCCGGTTAAAGCCTTCTGATGAATATGAGGAAGGGGCGCTGGAGTTGAGTACCTTAAACCTGGCCTTTAAAAACTACGTGGCCAAGCCTGATAACTGGGATGCTGCTACCTACCCTTATTTTGCTATGAGCCGGTATTTTGGCACGTATAGCAATGTAAAATACTCCTTCATTATACAAACTACAGGGCTGGTGAATTTTAAAATTTATTATACCGTAGCCAAAGATCCGGCATTGGAGACAAATACAATTACTTCCACAAATGCAGCTGCGCTCCAAGTGCAATGTAAGCTGGCTTTGAAGACCTATAACGAAGAGCATGGTGCGCTGATGGATGAGAATAATAACCAGGTTGTTTTTCCCTGATAATCATTTTACATTATGAAAAAGATACAATATTTAATAGGGGTGGTGCTGGTTTGCTTTTTTATGCAAAGCTGTTATAAAGACAAAGGTAACTACGATTACCAGCCTGTTGGTAATGTGTTGATAGATACAGCTGATAACGGTATTCTATCGTCGTATGCTATTTACCGGTACGATACGTTGCGTATTGCGCCTAAAATATATTTCAATGGAACGCTGGTGACAGATGAAAAATCTGTGGCGGATAAGCTGGATTTTACGTGGGTGATTTTTCAGGCTACCACCGGTGGTATTATCAATACCCGGGATACCCTATCGCACACTATTGCCTTGAGTGAACCTATGATCAGGCCATCCGGTAAGTGGATTGTTCATCTTACAGTAAGGGAACTGGCTACCCAGGTAGAAACTTATATACGCTTTCCGGTAGAATTATCTGAAACCACCTTGCCGGATGGCTGGATGGTGTTGTATGAAAAAGATGGGAGAACGGATGTGGGCGTGATAGTGGACGACCGCTCTAAGAAGGGTGTAGTAACTGCTAAGCTGTTCCTGGACCTGGTGAAGGGCTCGAATGGTATAGCATTGGAAGGAAAGCCCGTGGGCATGGTGCATTCGATAGCACCACTTTCTTCGGGCGAAGTGCTGGTGGCATCTGAACATGATTTTATAGCCGCGGATAAAAACTCCTTTGAAGCAACGTTTCAATTTACTGATCTTTTCTGGACCCCACCGGCTGAAAAATCGTTGCAAGCCCTGATGGGTAGTTATCAGCGAAAAGAGCTGGTGGTGAATAATAACAAAATACATACGGTAAACTTTGCCTCCTCCGGCCTTTTCAGAACCAATAAGCTGGGGCCTGCTATCAGCGGTAGTTATGGGACGCTGGCGAACTGGGCGGCCCCGTATTATGGAGCCAGTTACGATGCCGTGGTATATGATAAAACCAATAAGAAGTTTATATACGTAGCAGCCAACGCCATTACGGTGAGTGATTTTCCGGCACAGGCCAATACGGCGCAGTTTAGCCCTTCTGATGTGGGTTTGGATATGAAAGCCAGCGATTGGGGGCTTTCTTCTTATGAGTATAGTATTATGGGTGACAATACCGCTAGTTACCTGCTGGTGTCCAACTTTGTTTCTACTACTGCGAATGTGGGGTTAAAAAAGATAAGTATGACGGGCAGCCCCGAGGTAGAATCGGCTTCTACCGTAGCTGCGGCTTATGTGGGACAATATGTTTTGTATGGAGCAGGAGCGAACGTATACCTGTTTAAATACAACTCCGGATTGCCTGCAGAAAAGGCCTGGTCGGCGCCTGCCGGCGAACAGGTTACCTGTGTGCGGTTACAAAAGTTTTATTACCCGGTTATCCAGGCGTCTATCATTCCCCTGCCTAACCAGGTGGTGTATATAGCTACCTGGAATGAAGCGGAAAAAGGCGGGAAGGTATACAGCTATACCATAGACCCTTCGAGTGGCAGCATTAATAAAGCTTCGGAAAGGGTAACGGAAGGGTATGGCAAAGTAAAGGACATGAGTTATAAGTGGAATCTTTAAATAATAACATAAACAAAGAGTGATGAAGTATTTACCATTAGTTGGCGCGTGTTTGCTGGCTTTACCATTAGGCAGCCTGGCGCAAAAGCCGGAATTGAAAAAAGTGCATATATCCGGCAAGTATGTGAATGTGGAAGAGAAGTATAATAAGATCTATGTTTTTTACACCGAAGATGGCGCTAAACACCTGGATAGCGCCTGGGTGGTGGATGGTAAATATAGTCTTGACTTGACTATTATAGAGCCTTTGCTGGTGGATATGCTGGGTAAGGAAAGCCATCCTGGCGACCACCCTGGTGTAATGCTTGGCCAGACCAACCGGATGCAGATTTACCTGGAACCGGGCAATATGAGCATCACGAATGAGGGCCATTTTGTGAATTACACTGTAGCGGGTTCTAAAAGCCATACAGAGTATGTGAAAATAAATGAACAGGCAAAAGTGTATCAGCAAAAGTTGATGGACCTGATGAAACAGGGGCATGAAAAAGGTGTAACGGCGGAGCAAAAGCAGGAGATAGATGAGAAGCTGAACAGTACGAAGAATGAGTTGTACGAAGGGGTATATAAAAAGTATATTGATGAAAACCCGGAGTCGCCCATTCTGTTCTATGTGTTACAGCGCTATGGTGGCGGTTCCAGGGAGAGTATGTACAAAATACTGGAAATGTATAAGAAGCTGCCGGAAGAGCAACGTAACTCACTTTCAGGTATTGCTTTTGCCAAAAGGATACAAGGGCAGCTGGATATCACTATCGGTAGCAAAGCGCCTGACTTTGCCGCAAATACACCCGATGGTCAGTTAGTAGCACTTTCTTCTCAACGTGGAAAATATGTGTTACTGGATTTCTGGGCCAGCTGGTGTGGTCCTTGTCGTAAAGAAAACCCGAATGTGGTAATTGCCTACAATAAGTTCAAGGATAAAGGCTTTACTGTTTTTGGTGTTTCACTTGACAATGCCGGTGGCAAGGAAAAGTGGATAGAGGCTATTAAGAAAGATGGATTAGGCGCATGGACCAATGTATCGGATCTTAAATACTGGAGCAGTGAGCCTGCTTTAAAATACGGTATCTCTGCTATTCCTCAAAACTTTCTGATAGACCCCGCTGGTAAAATCGTTGCCAAGAACCTGAGAGGGGAAGAGTTATTGAAGAAGCTGGAAGAGTTGTTGTAATAAGAGAACAGGTACAGAAGGAATAACATGCTTAGGAAGCGCCTCATTTTGATGAGGCGCTTTTTGAGTATATAGGTTTATAGATTTTCAGCCGCGGCTATAATGACTTTGGCTACTGCTTCGGGCTGTGATAAAAACACCACATGGCTGCCTTTTATTTCGGTGGTTTTAGCATGCGCGCGTTGATACATAGTGCGTTCTGTTACGGGGCTTAATGCTTTGTCTTCGGTGGCTACAATGCCATAGCTGGGTTTTGTTTTCCAGGCCACGTTTTGTACTGCTTCGGCAAAGCATTGCCCTTTGATAGGCACCTGTGAGGCGTTCATGAAATCGCTTTGTGCTTTTGGCAGGTCACCGGCAAACCCTTTTTGGAATTTAGCGGGATCGAAATATACATAGCCGGCGCTGTCTGGTTGTGTAAAGCCTGCTTCGGGGGCAGGAGGAGCGGCTGCAACCCATTTGCCGGCAGATTCTCCTTTGTCGGGCATAAAGGCGGCTATGTATACCAGCGCGCTTACTTTAGGGTTCACGCCTGCTTCTGTAATAACGGTGCCGCCCCAGGAGTGGCCTACCAACACTACGTTGCTATCCTGCTGGTTGATGACGCTGTTGGTGGCGTCTACATCGGCCTGCAAAGAGGTGAGGGGGTTTTGTACAATGCTTACATGGTAACCTTTGCGGGTAAGAATGTCATATACGGGTTTCCAGCCAGAGCCATCGGCAAACGCGCCGTGCACTAATACAATGTTTTTAGCGGTTTTGTGTGCTTCCTGTTTGTTTTGTGCAAAAGAGAACAGGGGAGATACGGCTACTAAGGTGGCGATGGCCAGATGAGTGAAGCGGTTGCGTGGTTGGTTTTGACTTGTCATAATGTGTTGTATTTATAGATTGATGAATGATTGAATAAAATGGATTACAGGGTGATGTTGGCTGCGGCGGTGATTTCGCCGGTTTCGATGTTCTGTAAAAAGCCTACCAGGTTGTTATCCTGTTGCTGAAAGCTTTGTGCAAGCTGTACCTGTCCACTGCCAGAGTTGCCTTTAATATCCCAGGTTTGAAACTGGCGCACAATGGCTACGTGCGACAAGGTGTGACCGGCGTTTTCTCCTCTTGTTACCTGGCTTACACCGTGTTTTTGCACAACAGCAATCAGCAGTTGCATATTACGGGTATTGCCGGTAAGCTGGTATTGAAACTGCAGGCGGTTGTTTTGTTGTGTGCCGCTTATTTGCAAGGTGTTGGCGCTGGCGCTGTTTAACTCGTTTTGCAGGGCCTGTTGTATGTTAGGGGCATCAGACCCTACTATAGAAGTTTTACCGTTAATGATCAGTTGCGGGGTATATACCTGTTCGCCCAATTGCTGGCTGTAGTGGTATTGACGTTCTTCGTTTTGCGGCGAGCTGAAAATATCTTTCCAGCCCTGGCGACGCCAGTAATCTACGTGATAGGCCAGCACATATACAGGCAGGGTATCTGTTACCTGTTGAATTTGTGCCAGCAGTGCATCGGCGGGCGGACAGCTGGAGCAACCTTCGGAAGTGAATAGTTCTAATACTGCGAAGCCTTTGCCGGGTGTGGCTGGTGGTATCTCTTTGGGTTTAGCAGTAGTAATATTGCAGGCGATCACTGCTGCGGTAAAAAGAGTAAGTACTGCTGAAATGCCTACGGCTGCTATGTTTGCTGGTTTCATGTCTTTTGGTTTTTGTTGACTCAAAAGTACCAGTAACAGGCAGCCGTAGTAAGTAAAAAGGTGTTCGGCCGGTCATTTTGCCACCTGAGTTAGACAGGGCCGGCTTTGAAAATTTCGGGGTATTACCGGTTCTCCATCCAGGAAAGAAAACTGTTGGCTTTTTCTTTATTCACCAGCAGTTTTTCCGGTGTTTCTATCACCAGGCGCACATACAGTTTACGCAGGAAATAAGGCTCCACTTCTTTAATAGCTTTAAAATTCACCAGGAACTGCCGGTTAATACGGTAGAACTGCTGGGCGGATACAGCGCTGGTGATCTGGTCCAGCGACTGGGTAATAGGATATTCCTGCTTATCAAAGCACATGATCCAGCTGGCATTGTGTTTAATGTAAAAGAAGGCAATGTCTTTTACATTCACTGTTTTATATTTCTGCTGCTGAAAAATGAGAAAGCTGGTTTTGCCACCACTGGCAGCGGGAGGGCTTAGCTTGCTCAACAGCGATTCCCAGTCCGGCGTATTCTTTTGCTGAAAGAAGTTTTGCAGCTCGTCTACTTTCTTTAACGCCTTTTGTATATCGTCTTTGGAAAAGGGCTTTAATATATAATCTACCCCGTTGTTTTTAAAGGCGTCTAACGAATACTCGTCAAAAGCGGTACAAAACACAACGGGGCTGGTGATGTTCACCTGTTTGAATATTTCAAAGCAAAGGCCATCTGCCAGCTGAATATCCATAAAGATAAGATCTGGACTGATGCCGCCTTCAAAGGCTTCCACCACGCTTTCTATGCTTTGATACTGGCCGATGATACTGGCGTCCGGCTTAAAATCCAGGATGGCCTTTTGTAGTGATTGGGCTGTTTTCAGCTCGTCCTCAATGATGATGATGTTCATGAATAACCGGCAGTTTGATTTGAAATATTTTCTGGTCGTTAATAATGTCAATGTGTTGGTTCAGCAGGTGATGGTAGCGGAGATCTATATTCTGCAGCCCAACGCCCAGCGAGTTGTTATCGCCTGCTTTCAGCTGTACCTGGTTTTCTACCACTATTTTATTGTTCTCCATATAGATGCGGATGTGCAAAGGTTTTTGCAGGGAAACCACATTGTGTTTGATACAGTTTTCTACCAGCAATTGCAGGGTGAATGGTGGTATCAGTGTTTGCAGTATGGTATTATCCAGCTTATTGGTAAAAGTGAAGCCGCCATCAAAGCGGGCTTTTTGCAGGAACAGATAGGCATTCAATATATCCATTTCGTCGCTTACATGAATGAGGTCGAGTTTGCGGCTTTCGAGGGTAAAACGGTAGAAGTTGGAGAGTTTGATGATAAAGTCAATGGCTTCCTGGTCGCCGGTTTCTACCATCGCTTTTAACGTGTTCAGGCTGTTGAACAGGAAGTGGGGGTTGATCTGCTGTTTCAGTAGTTCGTATTGTGCACCAAGATTATCGCTTTTAATCCGTTCCAGTTCCATGGTTACCCGCTGGTTTTCGTAGTTCTGCTGCAACAGGTGCAGGAACATATAAAATACCAGGTTGATGAGTATGCCGCGCACCTCTACCATTAACATGGTAGGGCCAAAGTTGATATGGGAAAGTATGAGCTGCTGTATGCAGGCAAGGGCCAGCATTACTACCAGCCCCACTAATAAACTGCTGAGCAGTCTGGTGTACGAGATGGTTTGCTGCCGCGGGGCACTGGTGCTTTGCCGCGACATCATAAACAGGTTTACATACCACATCACCAGCGCAAAAGTGGCGGTGATGCCCGCGTTAACGGCGGCTTCGGCGGCATTGAACTGGTGTTGTGCAAACTGGGGTATCGATGATAATAAACCCAGTACAATGGAGCTGATCCAGATAGTGGCCCGGGATATGGTAAATTTGTTCTTCTGCATCAATAACAATGTGATACGGCCAAAGGTATTGATATTTTGTATTGGGTAATGGTGGCGGCTCATGGGAATACGGAAGGTTTATGTGAAAGCAGGAAGGCTATGCGCACGTTGGAGGGGATGGGCTTGCCGGTGTTGTCGGCAGGGGCTTGTCCCTGTTGCAGACGATAAGTCCACATGGGAGAAGCGCCAATGCCGGTGATCTGTTCTACGCTTTGTATTCGGCCGTTAATATAACTGCCAAACCAATAAGGATTGTTGGCCTGCTGGTAGGTAACCAGGGTAAACTGCGCGCCTGCTGCCGGTGTGGTGCTGGATGCCAATGACAGTTTTTTAGCGGCATCGTTACCATATAAAACAGACATGGATTGTTGCGCCCTGTTGGCAAACACGGCAATCACGTGCTGGCCGCGGGCATCAAATACTTTGCGTTGCGGGGTACTGGTGGTGGCCTGCTGTTGCGGAGCCGCATCCGGCAGGGGCAGGTTAAATATATAATCGTTTTTATCGGCTATTTTATGGCAGTTGAAACAGGTGGTATTAAAGGCTGCCGATTGACCGTAGGGAGTTAATTGAATGCCGTTGAATTTGGCAAAGCCCCAGCCTTTGCTGTCAGGGAATTTTTTCAAGTCTTTGGTCATGATCTGAACACTATTTAAAGAACCGGAGGAGATATTCCCATTCTTTTCTTCTATACTGTTCCATACGGCTTTTACAATAGTGCTGCCTTCAGGGAAAGAAGCGGTTTGATTTTCGCGAATGGCTTTTGCGGCAATGTCATTAGCATAGATGATACGAATGCTGTGGTTATCGAACCGGTTGGTGGTGCTGATGACCTGCCAGTTTTGAAAGTCGGGTATATAGGCTATGCCGTTGGCAGTTACGCGTTGTTGCGTGAATGGAGTTTGTTGCTGCTGAAATTGCAGGAACTCTTTTTCGGCCTGTTGAACGATCACAGTGTCGTGCCAGGTGCCGGGGCTAAGTTCCTGTGCATATTTTTTCAGTGTGTCAATATCCTGTTTGCTCAGGTGCGCTTCGGGATGCAGCGCGGCATACGTAGGCAGCGGCATTTTACGGGTAATAGCCATATTCACTATTTCCCAGAAGCGGCCCTGCTTATCCGCTGCACTCAGGGTATCCCAGGTTGAAAAGTTGAAGCGGGAGCGGGCTTCTTTTACATCAGCAGCTATCAGCCAGGACGCAGGCGCTATTTTATCGTACCAGTTAAGATGAGTTTCGTTGGAGTGGCAGTTGAAACAGGACCGTTGCAAAATGCCGGCTACCGCAGGCGGGGCCTGCAGGGGATGGGTAGCCGGTGGGTTTTGCACGGAAGCGGGTATAAACTGAATTCCGATGAACACTATTATCAGTAGGAGAATGGCTCGTTTCATGGCTTGTATTTAAATGATGAATGAAATAGCGCGGATGCACCTGCGCCCTGTAACGAAAATAGGTTCGGTGGCAGGGGGAAGGCAAGCATTAATCCGGGGAGGTGGACAAACCAGGGGCTGGATCAGACATCCGGCACCATGAAAATTGGGGTATGAAAAGCAGGTAAACCCGAAAAATTGACTACTTTCCCGGAACTACGATATAAACCCTGCTATTATGATCCATTGCACCTTTTTGCCTGTGTTCTATGAATATCACCAATGCAAGAAAACAGGCAAGCCTTTGCCGGAATATGCCCATTACCAGGATGTGGAAAATGTTTGGATGAGCTTTTATGACCTGGGTGCTTTTGAAGCCTTTCAGTTTATATATACAGACTGCACCAGTATTGCTCATTTCCAGGAGTGGTTGATTGGTAGAAGAGGGTTGCAACAGGTGCAGGAATCGGCAGCAGCTTTTGCGCTTTGGATGCAACAAAAGGATGCTGCCGGGGCGGCGGTGCGCATAAAACAGGGGGTATTGAGTGATGAGCAGCTGCAATGCTGGCAGGAGCAGGGTTATGTGCGGGTGAGCGGCCTGCTGGAGGAGCATTTATGTGATGCGGTAGTAGCGCTTATTTGCCGGCATATGGGGGTAGACCTTTCCAACCCGGCCACGTGGTATAACGGGCATGCTGAATGGCATGGGCTGATGTTGCAGTTATACCAGGATGAGCATATTTATGCTATTAAATCGCACCCTGCTATTAAGCAGGTGTTTGCCGAATTGTATGGTACAGACAATATTATAGCCAGAACGGAAAAAGTAAGCTTTAACCCGCCGGAAACGGAAGGCTGGAAATTTGCCCATAGCGGTTTGCATTGGGATGTTGATTTGAAAAAAGAGGATTTGTATTACATACAGGGGCTTGTGTATCTCAACGATGTGCCAGAAAACAGGGGGCCATTAAAGGTGGTGCCGGGTTTTCAGCACCGGTTTGGTGACTGGATGAAAACGTATCCTGATTTTCAGGAAGCGCATCAGGCTATGATACAATCAGAAACCGCTATCCCGGTACCTGGGAAAAAAGGCGACCTGGTGTTGTGGCAGCAAACGTTGCCGCATGCTGCCAGTGTAAACCATTCCCACTTGCCGCGTTTTGTGCAGTATGTAAGTTTTAGTAAATTATAGGTGTTATACCAACGTGTGTGCATGGTCTGTAAGATATCCGCTTAAATAAGGGGCGTTATGGCTGTAGTATATATAGATGAAATGTTACATCTTACAGTGCAGGACGCCTTCCTTAAAATAAGGCCCCATATTTAGCGCAGAGATATCAAAAGCAGGGTATATATATGACTAAAATGATGGTTCGCTGTCTGTTATTGCTATGTGTAATAACAAGTACGGCTTCGCTAACCAAAGCACAGATGTGGAACATTAAAAACGATGTATTCTGGAACACCCAGGATGGACAACCTATCTACAGCCAGGGAGGTGGCGTTTTTAAATTTGCCGATCCCAACAGCAGTAAATTTAAGTATTACTGGTATGGTGTGCATTACAAAGAGGCGGAGTATTACCGCGACTCTTCTTACAAAACACAAACGACCAACACATTTGAATCGGTGACCTGTTACAGCTCGGACGACTTGGTAAACTGGAAGTTTGAAGGGGATGTGGTTACTAAAGCGTATATGAATGGGCTGGATACTGCCATGTGGGTAGGCCGTTTAGGGGTAGCCTATTTACTGTCGCTGAATCAATACGCCATGTTTGTACAGCACGGAGGAAAGGTGCTGATACTGGTGGCAGATTCGCCTTTAGGACCTTTTACGCGTCACCAGGAAATTAGTATGGAATCCATGATAGGCACCAGTAACACGGGCGATCAAACTGTATTTACAGATGAGGATGATGGGAAATCTTATCTTGTTTACTCCTACGGCAGAGGCCGTAACAGGATATATGTATCTGAGATTGGTTCCAAAAATGGTAAGATAGGTTTGATGGATTGTACACAGGTGTTCCAGGGTGAAAGCAGGGAGGGCAACTGTATGTTTAAATATGAGGGTCGCTATTATATGTGTGCTTCTAATATTTATGGCTGGGATGCTTCTTATGCTTATTACCTGGTGGCTGATAATATTCGTGGTCCTTACCTGCCTGCCAATGATATGCAGGTGATGAATGGCTGTAGTGATGATTTTGCGCATGTTACCCAAACCGGATTCTTTTATACGATCAAAGGCAGTAATCGCGAAACGGTGGTGTATTGTGGTGATCGTTGGGCTGATTTTGCAGGTAACGGTTTAGGATACAATCAATGGATGCCCATTTCTTTTGCGGGAACCAATCCCTACCTCAATTCGGTGAGCTCGTGGCACCTGGAGGAGCCTACAGGATTATGGAAAGTGGCAGATGATAATAACTATATTAAGAATGGCAGTTTTGAAGCAGATCGCAATGCTATCCCAAGCAGCGTAAAGCCGGCCCAGGAACAATTAACGGGTTGGGCAACTGTTGTTACAGAGGGAAATCATGTGGAAGTAAACGGCCCGAATTCGCCGGTGTTGAATTACTTTAACACAGAAAGCGACCGTAAACAGGTGATAGGTGAAAAGAGCTTAAACATCAGCGATAAAGTGAATTTTCAGCGGAAGGTGTCGCAGATAGTAGCTTCTTCTCCTTATGTGGCTTTGCGGGATGGTAAGTATGTTTTAACAGCACATGTAAAAAACAGTGCGGGCTTTTCTAACCTGGAAATGTATGCCACAAGCGGGGGCAAACAACTGAGTTATCGTGTTGAAAAGGCAAATGATAACTGGCAAACCATTGAGATCAGGGATATAACTGTAAGCGGTGGAAAAGTGGAAGTAGGCTTTTTAGCCACCGGGGAAGCGAATGCTTTTTGTAATATAGATGATGTATCGCTGGTAAGAATGTAAAGATGATGGTGATTTAGCCTTAATTTGCTGCGCAAACAGGAAATGTTATGGTAGCGTTACTGGCCAAGAGAGGGATACATATTTTTACAGAGATGGATGAAGAAGGTGAAAACTCGTACAGTTATATATTTACGGGTGATATGCTGGCGAACCGCATGGTGGTTACCTTAGAACAGCATTTGCTGGATGCAGAATCGGAGTATTATGAAACAGTGATATCTGTATCGTTTATCACTAATGATGATGCCTACGAGTTTTATATCTGCCACGATGATCGTCCGGTGATTCCACCTTTGTATTTATACCGTATTATCCTGGACACTATTGAAACGATAACGGACAGCACGGCAGATAGCCTGCTTTCCAATCTTACAGAGATTTCTACAGGATCGGCCAGTACGGAAGAGTACACCGATAAGGAAATTCGAAACAATTATTATAACGGGGTGATTACCAAAATAGACACCGCCCTGAAATTATACAGTGAACACCAGGCCGAAAACAATTAGGCCTGGTGTTTTGCATTGTACCCATGCCTAATGGTATAGCTATAACTATACACAACAGCCAGATCCCGAATTTATATATTACTTCTTATAAACTTTAACCGGAAGCGCATTCTATATTGTTGGGCTGCTGGTAAATTTGTGCAATAGAAAAACCTGTGGCCTGCAGAAAAGAATGCTTCTGACGAGAGAACACCGGGTTAGGTTAGATGGATGGGGGAAATTTGCGAAGAATAAGTTAGCATTGTAAGGAATTTCAATGAAACTATAGCAAAATGAAAAGTCGTATTGTAAACACCATCCTGTTGCTGGGGCTTATAGTCTCTGTTAAAGCACAGGATAAGGCGAAGACGAAAGAGAAAGAGGTTGTACCCGAAAAGAAACCGTTCACTGTAGTGGCTGAGTTTAAAGGGCAGCAGGTTACCGGTGTTACGGTGGCTGGCTTTGGACGCATCTTTGCTAATTTTCCACGCTGGAGGGCTTCTGTTGAAAACTCTGTAGTAGAAGTGAAGCCTAATGGTACTTCTGTTGCCTATCCTGATGCACGCTGGAACAGCTGGAAGCCTGATATGCCGGTAGAAGATTCGGTGTTTGTGGCAGTGCAGAGTGTGCAGGAAGCAGATGGTAAGCTGTATGTGCTGGATACCCGCAACCCTTTATGGAAAGGCGTTGTAAACTCTCCCCGCATATTTGTGTTTGACCTGAGAACGAATAAGCTCGCCGATATTCTGGTGTTGTCTGAATATAGCTACAAGCCCAATTCTTATATCAACGATTTGTGTATTGACACCAAGCACAACGTTATTTATATGACCGATTCCAACGAACCGGGTTTGGTATTGTATGATTTGAAAAAGCGTACCTGTAACCGTGTGCTTACCGATCATGTTTCTACTACAGGAGAAGTAGATCATTTGACTATTGATGGCAAGAAATGGGGTAGCAAGCCGGTGCATTCAGATGGTATTGCTTATGATGAGATGAACGATCGCCTGTATTATCATGCGCTTACGGGTTACACTTTATATTCAGTCAGTGCTTCTGCCATGCGCAATGGTACGGATGATGATGTGGTGGGCAGTGTGCGTAAAGTGGCTACCACTCCTGCACCGGATGGGATGGTGTTTGATATGAGGGGTAATATATACATGGCCGACCTGGAAAAGCATGCTATTGTGTATGTAACCCGTAAAGGGGAACAGCGCACGCTGGTAGAAGATGTAAAGGTGGGCTGGGCCGACTCTTTCAGCATTCACGGCGGCTACCTGTATTTTACTAATTCCCGGATACATGAAGCCGGTAGTGGGGCGGAAGAGCTCAGCTACCAGATATATAAAATTCCATTGGAGTATATGTACAGAACCCGGTAATTGCCGGGTTGCTATATTGTGAGGGCCGCTGTGTAGGGTTACACAGCGGCCTGTTTTTATAGCGGAGGTAACTAAAATCAGGGGGGTAGTAAGGCAGAAAAGCCTGTTTTGTGCCTGTATCCCTAATTAAAGGGGGTGTAATACGCATAATAAAAGAGCGGTGCATTCGCAGTACCTCTTATATTTAACCACTTTTTTAATGCATTAGAAAAACGTTATGGTTAATCTGGATTTTAATTACGAAGAGGATGATTTGGAGCTGCTACAGGAGAAGCAGGAGGAGGAAGAACATGAGGAGAAGAAGAAAAAGAAACGCCCCGCTTTTTTGATGATCGCAGCTATTATTTTACTGCTGGCCTTGTTAGGCCTGGGTGGTTGGGTTGTGTATGATAAAGCGCAGAAGCAGGCCAAGTGGGTGAACATGCAAATGGAATTTGATTCTTCTAAGAATAGCTTAAAGGAGGAATATAACACCGTTTTACAGAAAATGGATTCTTTAAGCACTACCGGAATGGATTTGCAAACAGAACTGCAGGATAAAAAGAAGCAGTTTGATAACCTGAATAGTGAGCTGGAGCGTGTGGTTCGCGAAAAAGATAAAGATTTAAATGCTGCCCGTGTAAAAATACAGGAGTTACGTACCCAGTTGCAGCAGTTAATGGAAGAAGTGGAAGCTTTGAAAAGACAGCATGACGAATTGATGGCGCGTAAGGCTGCCGGGTTGCTGGTGTCGCCTGGTGATACTGTATTGGTGAATACCCGTGCACTTCAGTTTGAAGAAGTATCTGGCAAAGCTGCCGTATATACTTCGGAAAGCATACGTAGCTTAAAAGTGGTACAGATGGAACTGATAGGCGTGGCACCTGGTGGACAGGAGAAAGTGGGTGCACTTTCTAAATTTACCTCTGGTATTAAAGTTTCTTTTATGCTGGATAAAGATGATGCACAGGTAAACGGTAACCGCGAACTGCAGTTGGTATTGTCATGCCCCGGAGCCAGTGCCAGTGAAAGCAATGCTGCAGCGGCTACTGCTACAGCTGCCACAGCAGGGAAAGATACCAAGCCTGCTGCAAATAGCGGTGTAAATGGTGTTCAAAAGGTATATTCTGTAAAAAAATTAGTGCACTACGATAAAAAGAAAGGTGTTAAAGTGGATAATACCTGGACCCCACCTACCAAATTAAACTCTGGCGATTACAAGGTGGAAGTATTTTGTCAGGGAAGCAAGCTGGCAGAAAAAACCATGTACCTGAAAAAAGGTACCAAGGCTTTCCCTTTCTAGTGTATAGTTGATTGGCTGTATAGCAGCAAATGATATTGTCCGGCGTTAGTGTAGGAAGCACTGGCGCCGGATTTTTTATGGTGCTTATTAATTCGCCCCCTACAATCTCTTTATTTCCCCCTCTTGCTTACGGAGAGATATGTTTTCATTTGACATTGGTAAAACACCCACTTGTGTAAAGGAGGAAGGCTGGCTTGTTAACCAAAAAACGATGTTATGAAAAATTATAAACCTATTTTTCTAGCCTTTTTAATAGGCCTATCTGCCTGTAAAAAGGAAAATGCCAATGAAAACGTACCGAATGAAAACACTAACAATCGCTCTGCTACGGAAGAGCTTTCCTGGGTAAACGTAATACCCACTACATCCTTTAGTAATTTCAGTACCTATTGGAACAACCTGTATCCCTGGGGATCGGATCATAACGGCAGTGCACGGATGCGCACGCAGAATATTGCTGTTTCGTCCGGGGTGCTAACGCTTACCAGCGCACCTACCAGCGGTGTAGGCAACAGCACTTCCTCGCCTTACCTGGCCATTAAGTATTATTCCGGTACTATTTACGCCAAAACCATCCCGGTGGTGAATGATTCCTGGCCCAAATGGCATTTTAAGGGAGAATTTCAGTGTGAATCACAAACAGGAACCTGGCCGGCCTTCTGGGCTACGGGAGCTAGTTCGTGGCCGCCGGAAAGCGATTTTATGGAGTTTAAAGGCAGCACTACCTGCTGGGTGAATACTTATAAAAACCCCAGTGGAGGTTGGAGTAGTGTTGGTGTGCCTATATCCAGTCCCGGCTCGTGGCATACGTATTCTGTATACATGACCAAAATAAGCGCAACAGATGTATCAATTGAATACTGGATAGATGGTGTGTTAAAGTCAACTCAAACGGGGGCCAACTTTGTGGGGCAGGGCTTATACATTATTATAGATTACCAGATGGAGGGCTCATCAGGCGCTCCGGGTCCAACGGGCACTACTTACATGCGCGCCCGCAATGTGCTGGTAGAAAAAAGCGCTACTTTATAAATTAACTGATTGTAAAGGCCTTCCTTCTTTTACACATGATTTGCAGTGAAAGCGATCAGATGAGATAAAAGAAAATTTTATCTCACCTGGTGCTTTTTCAGAGGTTACACGAGTGCATGGGCATCCAGCAAATCCAGCATTTTGTAGAAAGAAGTATACAGTTGTTGCAATTCGGCTGCATCTGTAATACCTCTTTGAATTTCCAGTTCCAGAATTACCTGGTTGTATTCGTTTTCTGTAACGCTTAACACATAGTCATCCATATCCTGGTAAGTTTCGCGAATGCTTTTATCGGCGAATAAAGCTTTCACTTCTTCTTCATCGTTGGTTTTTACCACCACTTTCTTATCAAAATCGGGGTAGCCGATAGTAACATCCTGAATGCCAAAGAGTTTCCCTATTTCATACAGGAAGTTCTGTGGATGAATAGCAAAGCGGAAAGGGGTATCGTGAATGATAGAGGTAAGTGTGGTTAATTCATATCCACCCTCAAAGCCACCACCATAATCGATGTTAATGTCCAGCTGAATGTCTTTCCCATCCTGGTTAATAACTACATGATAATCGGTCAGGGCTTCATCGGCTGTAAAGTCCGCCTTAATCTGTTGCCATATCTCGCTAACGCTTTCTCCTTTAATGAGTTTGTTTTGTTGCATAAAACGTTTTTTAGAGTTATAATAATATCCTCAACAAATACGCCAACATGGGTAATATTGTTTACCGGAAGCGGAGCATAACTATTTTTTAAAATGGCCCGTAAAAAAGGTGACCTTTTGATGTTTCACCCATTTACCTGTAAAGAACAGTTTTCATGAACGATTGGAAGATAGTGGAATTAATAAAGGCCGGAAAAAGCGATACTGCTTTGGATGCTTTATATAAACACTTTCCGTTGATGCGGAAAATGGTAGTGTCGAAAGGGGGCACCGCTACAGAAGCCGAGGATGTGTTTCAGGAAGCGCTGATTATATTGGTTAAGAGAGTGCGCCAGCACGATTTTGAGCTTACCGCCCGGTTAAGTACCTATTTATATAGCGTGTGCCGTTACCTGTGGAAGGATGAACACAAAAAGCACAGAACACATATAGCATTTGATTATAACAGTGAGTTGCCGCTACAGGAGGAAGAAGTGTGGCTGGAACTGACAGAGCAGGAAAATAAGGCCAGGCTGGCAGCAAAAGCATTGGAAGCATTGAAAGACCGTTGCAGGGAGCTGTTGCTGCTGTTTTACAGTGGACGCTTTACGTTGAGGGATATAGCAGGGAAAATGGGCTACAGCTCGGAAAACACGGCTAAAAACCAGAAATACAAATGCCTGGAAAGCGCGAAGAACAAACTGAGTGAACTAAAACAATCCATGCAAACTGCTTAATCCCGAATGCTATGCGAAACGAACTGGAATTACTGGAGCTGATAGAGCGTTACCTGGCAGGTCAACTTGGCACTGCAGAAAAGGCAGCTTTTGAAGCGGCTGTCAGGAACAACCCACAATGGCAGTCAGAACTATTGTTGCAACAGGAATTAAGAATGGGACTGGAAAGGGCGATGTTAAAAGAGGAGGTGTTGGCTGCGGGAGCACGTTTTCACCAGGGGAAAGGGTGCAGGAGGTGGTGGTTTATAGGCATATTGCTGACTGCATTGTCTTTGTTGGTGTTACTATGGGTGTTTTATGAATCGCCTGATGCACCAAATGCATCACAAAAGGTGCTTGTGACAGATACCTTGCCTGCTATTGCCCACGCAGATAGTTTGCGGGCAGATTCATTGCCTTTGCCAGCCAGGGTGGTTTATGCCGGAATTGGTAATGGTGATACAACTTGTTGTAAGGAGGTCGTTTATCAAAACACGCTTGTAGACTTAGTGATAAAGGATACGGTGTCTGTGCATTGGGTAAATGCAGATAGCAGCCTGGCTGCCCAGGTGTTTTGGGTAAACACACAGCGGGATACAGTGCTGGAAACCAGGGATGGGATATTATTAACGCTGCCTGCCTATAGTTTTATTCACCGGGATGGGGTGATAGCCAATGGCGTGGTGGAAGTATGGATAAAAGAAGCGCTGGATGCCGCCACTATTATGCTGGCCGGCTTAAATACTTTGTCAGGAACGGAACTGCTGGAAAGTGGGGGTATGTTTTCAGTGGATGCACGGCAAAATGGCGAAGCATTGCTGCTGAATGCGCAAAAAATGGTGTTGGTTCAGGTGCCGGCAAATGAAATAAAGCCAGGTATGCAGTTGTTCACCGGCAGACGTATGCCGGATGGCGGTATTAACTGGGAAAATCCCAGGCCCTTGGAAAACAGGCTCCCTACCGACAATATTCATAACCTGCAATTTTATCCACCCCATTACCTGGATTCGGTAAACGCCTGGGGTGGTAATGCAAAAGATAAAATGTACACCGATAGTCTCTTTTTTTCGCAGGCGGCTATTGTTAATGGTAACAAAGGCTGGGCTTTGGGTACTGATAATGAGAGAGGGAAAAGCAGGATAAACCCCAATGATTTAATAATTGAAAGGCAAGATGTGGGGCGACGATATACCAACGAGATATTGCGGTGGTATACGGATACGACGTGGGCAATTGGACTACGACTTGTTATTAATTATTATGCCAGTGATTCGTTGGATTGTATGATAGATCCCGCCCGGATTAAGGTGATCTGGAGTGACGATTTTCAGCAAACGTTACTGGCTACCCGTGCTTTTGAAGAACGGTTGGCCTGGATATATCAAACACATGATAATGCTGTGCTGGATTTGTATGTAAATAACCTGGATAAAGACTTGTATGTGCTGGATAGCATGGCGGCTGCTTTAGTTTCTGGCAGCAACCGGCAGCAGTTTCTGACTTTTGCGGCAAAACATGAAGGTGGAGTACCTGTAGATGCCGGCCGGTTACAGGAATTGCAACATCTGTATAAGGTGCAACCGGATGTTTTCAGGCAAAAGATGAAGGTGATACAACAGCAATTCTGGGCCCGGCAGGAAGAGCAGGATAAGTTGGTGCATATGAAAAAGGTAGACCGTGCGAACAAGCGGAAAGTGCGGGCATACAATAACCCGCAAGAGGAGATGGATGTGAATTTTAATAGCGTTTATGAGCAGATGGGGGTGCAAATGAGTAATGTAAATGTAAAGAACACTACGGTTGTATATAAAAGAAAGTATAAGCAAAGGTATCCTGCTGCATATACCGGCCGAATCACGCAAACGGGTTGGCATAATATAGACCGCTATGTAGCAAATAGTGTGATAAACCGAACTTCTTTTCAATATACAGATGCCTACACGGGTAAAAAAGCGGCTATTCGATATTCTCCTGCTTCCTTTACCGTAAAAGATGCGGCTGCTTATGATCGAGTGCTGGTATACCTGCTGCCGGATAAGCTAAGCAGTTGTATGCGGCTTGTGGATTCTGCAGGTGTGTTTAAAGAGCAGTTGAATGATTTGATACACTATCACCTGGTATGTTTAGGTTTTAAAGGGGAGCAGGTGTTTGTGCACACGCAAAGGAATATAGCGGCCGGTCAGCATGCTGCAATAGAACTGGCTTCAATGGGAAAAATGCAATTAGTGCAAGAGTTGAATGAGTTGGGTTCTTTACAAAAGGCTGTTGAAATACAGGATGATATTCAACTTAATATACGCAACTGGTGGAAAGAACGTCATGATTTTTTGGTAGATCCATTGCGTGCATTGCGTATAAAAATGGTTACTTTTTTAATGCCTTGTGCTGGCAGGATGGATATAATACCTGTTATGAAGAGTAAGGCATTTCCCTTTTAAACCTGGAGACATAGTAGGGAATGACAGCAATTGTATTACTTTTATTTTTTTATTTAATGTAATACTACAGGTATATGTTCATGAAAATTGCTAATGCCTATAAGCGTTCTTTTACGGGCCTTAGCAGGGAAACGTGGTTATTAAGTTCGGTGTTACTGATAAACAGGTGCGGCAATATGGCTGTTCCTTTTATGAGTTTGTATGTTACCCAGTCGCTGAAAAGGCCTGCGTCGGACGCGGGGATTATTATTGCTTTGTTTGGAGTGGGGTCGGTGATGGGATCGGCACTGGGAGGATGGTTAACGGATAAAATAGGTTTCCGGCCGGTGCAGATTGTAGCGGCTATGGTAAGCGGTATCTTCTTTTTGCTGTTTGGAGCTATTACACACTTTCCTACGCTTTGCTGTTTAATAGTGATCATTAGCCTTTTCTCTGATGCTTTTCGTCCGGCTAACTTTACCGCTATTGCCTTTTATGCTAAAAAAGGAACGGAAACCCGGTCAAACTCTTTAAACAGGCTGGCGGTAAATGTGGGTTGGGCAGTAGGCGCCAGTGTGGGAGGTATTATAGCATCGTATAATTACCACCTGTTGTTTGTGGTAGAAGGTACTATCAGCATTATGGCGGGGCTGTTGATTGTTTGGTGGTTGCCCGGCGCGAAGGAACTGGTAAAAAAGGCGAAGGAACATGCGGTAGATACAGTGGCGCTAAAACCCTGGAAGGATAAAGTGTTTGTAGGTTTTGTAGCTATTACCTGTGTGTTTAGTTCGGCATTTTTCCTGATGTTCAGGGTAGGGCCGTTATATTTTAAAGAATACTGGCACCTGGATGAATCTTTAATAGGCGTTATGCTGGGTTTTAACGGGGTGATCATTGCCTTGTTTGAAATGGTGCTGGTGAACTATATCGAGGATAAGCGCACTTTGTCATTCTTTATTATTGCGGGTTCACTGGTGCTGGCGGGTTCTTATCTTTTCTTATTGCTGCCAGGTAGTATAGCCTTGTTGGCTTTGGGGTTGTCGGTAACCTGTTTCACTATAGGGGAAATACTCTCACTTCCTTTTATCAATACATTCGTTATCGGCCGCAGTACCCCGGCAAACCGGGGGCAATATGCGGCAGGCTATGCTTTATGCTGGTCGTTTGCACAGGTGGTGGGGCCGGCAAGCGGTTTTTACCTGGCCGACCACTGGAGCTTTCATGCTTTATGGGTGGTGCTAAGCCTGTTGCTGGTGATGTGTGCCTATAGCTATTACAGGCTGATAGGCAGGGCCACTCCTGTACGGCAACAAGGATATGTGTAAAGGAACCGGCAACTAAGACAAAACCTCCTGTGTGCTACAATTTATAGTAGTAAAACACAGGAGGTTTTGCATATAAAGTAATCAGGTTCAGTTATCTAGGTAGCAGGTGAAGGTTCACCGCCACGATGTATGGTGCCGGCAGTGCCCAGCACACAGGGCGTAGAGGTCATAATGCCATTAGGAATGGCTGTTTTCCATTTTTGCTGGCCTGTAACAGCATCCAGTGCATAAAAATAGCCTGTGCCGCCTCCACCTATATAAACGGTGCCATCGGAAACCGTTGCTCCTGCGCCATTGGCATATAAGGTTTTTTGCCATAGAACGTTGCCGGTAGCGGCGTTAATAGCATAAGTGTTGCCATCATCGGAAGATACAAAAACCTGGTTATTGGTTACACAAGGGTCTGAACCTATGCCCAGGGTATCCAGACCATGCCATACCAGTGTACCCGTAGCGGCGTTTACGGCATATAAACTGCCTTTTTGCTTAAAGTCATTAAAATTATACCAGCCGCCAATATAAACAATGTCGTTGGCTACGGTAGGGTTACTCATTTCCAACGAAATGCCACCAGTAGAGAATCGCCATTGTAATGTGCCTGTTGTTGCATTCACTGCATGTAAATAGCCGTCACGGCTACCTATAATAATATTGTTATTATATAGTGCGGGGCTGGACTGGTTAATCAATGCACCTGTTGCATATTTCCATTGCAAGGCGCCTGTAATAGCGTTGAGGGCATACAGGTAATTGTCTGAACTGCCCACATATACGGTTCCGTTATATACCAATGGGGTAGAACTTACATTTTGTGCTGTCTGGTATTTCCAGAGAAGGGTTCCTGTTACCTTGTTGATCGCATAAAGATAATCATCATTGCTGCCTACATAAACGATATTATCTTTCACGGTAGGACTGGATTCTATGCCAAAGCCGCCGGTTAAGAACTGCCATTTTATAGCGCCTGTTAAAGCGTCAAAAGCATACAGGTAATTATCTATAGAACCAGCATATACTACACCGCTATCATAAGTGGGGCTGGAATATGAAAAACCATTGGTGCCGTTGTATTGCCATTTAATGCTGCCGGTGTTGGCATCTAATGCATAAAACGAATTGTTGCTACTGCCTATAAATACCAGGTTGTTAATAATGTTCTTACTCAGTTTTACTACATAAGTATGTGTAGTGCCATCGGCTGCTGTAACGGTATAGGTTACTGGTTGGGTAAAATTTTGAGCCAGTCCGCTTTTAGGAGATATGCTTATGCCTGTAAACTCTATTTCCGGAATAAGATTACTGATGTCTACAGAAGAGGGAAGGCCTATTAAAATACTGTCGTTGGTAATAGAAACAGTAATGCTATTGGAGTCAATAGCTGCTCCGCTGCTATATTTTAATAAAAAGCTGGTAATAGCTTTTTTTGTGGAAACAGGGTCGGGTGTATTTTCCTTTTTACAGGAGAGTAATGTAAGGATGGTTATGCAGGCCGATAGAAGCCAGGATTGCGCAAGGCGCCGGGTGGTTTGGGTTAACAGATGCATATGCGTAGAATTAAATATATTTTATGTCTAATGTAAACTAATTACACGGGTTATTTGCCATTTGTTGCCAGTTTGCTTCCAGATGATCACAAACTTGCCGGGGTGGGAAATGGTGCCGGCTGGTTCCTGATTGTTGTGAAATTTATGAATGCCCGTTTCAATAGCGCCGTAACCGGGAATGGGAGATACCTCCATGCTTCCTTTTACCAGTTCGCGGGTTACTTTGCCACAGATATTCCGTTTAGTGGCATCCAGTATAGCCTGTTTGGAAGTCATCAAACCTCCCTGATCGTGATAAAACTCAATGCTATCTGAAAGCAGGGAAGCCTGCGTGTCCATATCGCATACATTATAGGCCGAAAAGAAGAGACTGTCCAGCGTTACAATGGTATTGTACAGCTGCTGCGGGGCAGGGCGAGCCGACGGTGTGGTGTTGCCTTGTGCTTTTACGGTGCCGGTAATAACAAGGATAAAGAGACTGGCTAAAGTGCAAAATGAAGATCGATGCATAGTATAAGTATTGTAGGTGTAATTGCTATTGCATAAACTGATAACCTAATAACGTAATATTCTCGGCGCAGTTGGTTAAAATAACTACTCCTTTTTCGCTTTCCTTATCAAAAGCTATAAATGATTTAAAACCGAATGTAGCGCCATCGTGTATAAATATGTCATGTCCGTTTAATTGTTGTATCATCCACGCCAGCCCTACCTGGTTCACTCCATCTGTAAAAGTGCGGTGTTGGGCCAGTTGAATAGCAGGCAGCAATGAAGCGGGTGCTTTGCCGAGGTTCGCCTGTATATAGCGGGCCATATCGGTGACGGTGGAATGTAAGCCGCCGGCTGCGTTTAATGACTGCATATTCCATAAAGCATTGGGCTCGTTCCTTTCGTTATAGCCTTGCGCATGTTTACTGCTGTCTTCTGCGGTGAGGGTGAGTTTAGTATGGTTCAGGTGCAGCGGTTGCAATATGGTTTGTGTTAATAATGCTTCATAGGTAGTGTGATGGTGCCAGGCAAGTAATTGACCCAGCAGGCCCATGCCCAGGTTTGAATATGCGAATGTAGTACCTGGCTTATAAGCAGGATGAAACTGTTTCAGGTAGGCGAGCAGCAGTGAGGAATCGTAATGATTATAAGGAGTGCTGGTATCTGTTTTTAATGTAAACAGGTTGCCGGGTATCCGGGGCAGGGAGGAGGTGTGGTTGGCTAGAGTTAGTAAAGTGATAGGTGTGCCCTGATAAGCCAGATTGGTGATGCTGTCGGGCAAAAAACGTTCTATGTCCTCATCAGGTTCCACTTCCTTGTTTACAATGCCAGCTGCCAGCAGCAGGCCGGTAAAGGTTTTGGTGTTGGAGCCTATTTCAAAAAGAGTAGTAGCCGGATCGGGTAATTGCTTGTTGCCTTTTTTTGTTTCCCCATAGCTATAAGTAGCAACAGTATTCTTGTCAATGATGGCAATACATATACCTGCTGTATTTTGTAGTTGTATATAAGGCGCCACCAGGCTGTCCACTTTTTTATCCAATGCGCTGGTAAGGGAGTTGTTGCTGCGCACTTTTTCTGTTTTATGCAACTGGTTGGAATAAATAGGCTTGAAAGTGTAATAGCGGATCTTGCCCAGGCTATCGGTAAGCAAGGTGAGCAATACCTGTTGCTTTTCAAAAGTAACGGTATAAAAATACACCTGGTTGAGTTGGTACATATAGCTGGCTTTTTGCCAGTTGCCCAGTTGTTTATATACGTTTTGCAATTGTTGGGCAACTACCTCTTTGGGAGGAGCAGGTTGCTGTATTACCTGCATTAGTGCATCCAGCGCTTCTGGCTGTTGCTGGTTATACGCCTGCTTTAGTATTTGTTGTAAAGAATCAATATGCTGTCTGGTTTGTTGGGTATAGCCATTTACGGCTATGCTCAACATGATGGCAAGGATGGCAGTTAGTAGCGGGATATTTTTCATAAATAAACTTACTATATAAGATATAGTGGTAAAAACTACAGGGGTAAATGGCCTTTTAGCCGGACAAAAGGTAATTGGAAGGGATAGTGGTATATTTGTAATGGCAATTGGCTGTTACCTATAATTGAAAAACAATGGCAGAACAAACAAAAACAGGCTGGTTACGCTTACTTTCACTGGATATATTAATTGCAGCAGTGCTGTGTTTTATAGCTATTATCCTGTTTGCTTTTGTGGCGCATACTATTGTGTTAAACAAGCAGGATTTATTCGATACCCGTTTTTTTCAGTTCTTTCAGCAGTATACCACTCCTTTGCATACCCGGATAGCTTTGTTCATTACCTTTTTTGGCAGCGGTACTTTTTTACTGCCTTTTTACCTGCTGGTGATTATTGTGCTGTGGTTTGCCCGAAAAAGAAACTATGCGGTAATAACCGGGGCGATAGCTATTGTAAGCTTTATATTGGGAGCCGTATTGAAAAACCTGTTTCAGCGCGAGCGGCCTTTGCTGGAGCACCTGGATGCAGCGGCGGGTGGTTATAGCTTTCCCAGTGGGCACACATTGGCTATTTTCACTTTTGCTGGTATGATGATGTATCATGCCTGGCACACCCGTTGGAAAACTACAGCCCGCGTAGGGGTATGCCTGTTTTTATGGGCGTTTGCCTGCCTGGTGGGGTTAAGCCGCATTTACCTGCATGTGCATTTTGCCAGTGATGTGCTGGGCGGTTTGTGTGTAACTATTATCTGGCTGGGTATCTGTTTTATCTATTTTCACTGGGGCACTAAACGCTGGCTGGTATAAAGCGGGCTACCATTTCTCCTCATCGGGTATCTGGCTATCGTCCTGCCTGAATTGTTTGCGCAGTTGTAATTTTTGAACCTGTCTTTCAATGATCAGATCGGCAATCAGCACGCCGGCATCGGTATGTGTTTGCAGCAGGTGTTTTATCTTTTGCTCGCTCAAATCAATGCGATATAAAAGGTAAATCAGTTTGTGCTGATCGTTCACGATCAGGCTGCTGATATAGGCAATCAGCCTTTCATGCAGGTCCTGGCCGGTCTGCCCGGGCAGTAGCTCTTCTCCGGTTATTTTTTCCAGTTCCTGTTGCAGTTCTTCCGGTACTATTTCCATGAGCGACGGTTTACAATAGTCAATTGTGTGCGGGTGTGAAAATACAACGTGTTTTAGGGAAAACATATTATATTGCCCATCTTACTAAAGCCAGCAACCTTTATATGAGTGTAAAAAAGCGGTTATTTACCTGGATGGGCATTGCAGCAATGGGTTCTTTTGCCTTTTATGCCTGTTCTAAAGAGGAAGAAACCACTAATGGCCTGGAGGTATACAGCCAATCGGTATTGGGCCGGTGGAACGTAGTATATCAGGGGCAGTTTAATAACACCGACACCACCCGCGACACCATTGTGGGTACAGACGCTGATTTTATGGATTTTGGTAAAAATGATACGGTAATGTCTAATACCATACTGTTTGGGGAAGATACTTCGCCTTTTACTATTTTAAATGTACAACGGTTTTTAATTGGTGCTGATACGGTACATAATGCTTCGCTGGTTTCGGGCATGCTCAATTTATATATCCGGCAGCCTTTAACAGACTCTACTTATACCCAGTGGTGGGTAGATTTGAAAAAAGCAGACTAACTATTTGTAGCAAAAAATTGCCGCTTAGTAACCGTAACAAAGCGAAATGTACAACAAACTATAGCATAGATGCCAGGTATATTTTACCTGGCATTTTTAATTTGGTATATCTTGTACTGCTGCTCATAAACGGGATTTTACAAATAAGGTGGGGAAGTTATTTTAACCTGAGTTAAAATAATTGTGCTGCTGGTTGCGGAGCTTTACACTATCAAAGCAATCAAATTCAAACACAAATAAAAATTAAGCTTTATGAAAAGGACAGCAAACGCGCATTGGGATGGTAACCTGAAAGAAGGTAAAGGTAATATTTCCACTCAAAGCACTGTATTAGCTAACACTCAGTATTCGTTCAATACCCGTTTTGCAGATGGGGTGGGTACAAACCCGGAAGAACTGTTAGGCGCTTCGCATGCCGGTTGTTTTACCATGGCGGTGAGTGCTTTTTTAACCATGCAGGGTATTACTGCAGGTAGCCTGGATACCAAAGCTACTGTTGAGCTGGATGTGAATGCACAAAAAATAGCTGGTATTGCCCTGGAATTAACGGCTTCTAAAATTGAAGGTGTATCCGAAGAGCAGTTTGTGGCTTTTGCTACAGGTGCTAAGGAAAATTGCCCTATCTCAAAAGCATTGGGTGGCACACCTATTACTCTTACTGTAATTTACCAATAGGTATTAAAAAAGGGGATAACGGTTGATGTTATCCCCTTTGTTTTTACAGCTGTTGCTGCTTATTGTTTCAGGAATTCATAATAATAACCTTCCAATCCTTCGCCTAATCTTTTTTCAAACAGCACCAGGCTTTTTGAAGTTACAGAGGTAACGGTGTAAGTATGAGCGTATAGGTTGCTGATAGTGTTATCGCTATTTAACTGATCAAGATCTATTCCGCGCTCTCCATTGCCGTCGTAAATAAGTGTAACGGTTTTGCTGGCAGCGTTATAGTTAAAACCACCTGTAATGGTATAGTCTGTGTCATAATTTTCGTACACCAGACTGTCACAGCCAGAAAGTTCCCAGTTTAACTCGCGGTATTTTTGCTGATAGTGGTAAGAAAACTGATTGCCTGCGCCTAAAACAAAATCTTGCGCCTGATTAGCATTAATAGTGTTGATTTTGCTAATTCTTTCGTAATCGGTGTAGTTATTCCAATATTGCAAATGGCCATCCACACAGGCAAAATTGTCGTAGTAATTGTTCTTATCTACGTTGTAAATGGTAGAATCGCCCCAGTTTTCACTATAAAAGTTCTTTTGCTTGTTGAATCTCCATTTTCCAGCGAGCTTGCTATTACTTGCACTGTCGGCATCGCTGGTAACATGAATGATAGCGTTAATGTAATTACTTACATTGTTAGACGCATCGTACGCTGCATATCTGATAGAAAATGTATCGGTGCTTAAACCGGCAGGTAACTTAATTACGATAGAAGAATCGTTGTAGTCGTCACCTTTCATACTGCTATGCTTGCTACCTGATTTTCTGAGGTTATAGGCAGTAGTGTAATCTATTTTGAAGTAGCTGTCTGATCCGGTAATGGTAACATAGTACCCGCTTGCATCACCTTTGTACAAATGTGGATACAAAACGATGTAACGTCCACCAATAGCGTAATAGTTTTGGTAGTCATACACCTGTTCCAGCATGGGCGCGTCAGCAGAAGTGCTGCTGGCGGGGGCGCTGCTGTTTACTTTTGTGCCATAACCTACCTTCATGCCAGAAGCCACCAGAGAGCCGTTGCTGGCAGTGGCAGGTGTAGAATCGTTGTCTTTGTTACAGGCAATGAACGCGATGCCACATGCAATCGCTGTATAGATAAAAATCTTTTTCATTATATAGAATAAGAAATGTGATAAAATGAATGAATAAACCTTGTTCGTTTATAGTTTTTTAAACTCGTAGTAGTCGTATGATAGCTCGTCGTGGTTATCGTTGTTGCTATAGCTTACAAGTATCATTTTCTGGTTGGTTACAGACAACACTTTATAGGTGTCTACATATAAGTTACTATTGTCGTAGCCATCTCCATCCCATATTATAATCAGTGTTTTGGTTTTAGCGTCATAAGTATAGCCACCATTGTATGTTTCAATATACGAGTTGTCATAGTATACATAGTTGCTGCAGGAAGATGCTCCTGTATTAATGTATTTATAGATATACCCGTATGTGTTGGTGAACTGGCTTTTACCCTGGAACGAATAATCGTTGTTTGTATAACCTTGTATATAATAAGGAAGCCTGTCTATTGCTTGTGATCCTTGAGGGGCATAATAGTAATAATAGATACCATTTTCATTACAGTTGTAATAAGAGTAAAAGCTGGTATCCGGATTGTTGTATTTAATAGTATCCTCGTTCCAGTCGTCTATGCCATTGCCATACCTGTTTCTTCTCCAGTTACCGGTTACCAGGCTGTTGCTGGCGCTGTCTGATGATGCAACAGCAATAATAGCATTAATGCTGTTACTTACCTGGTTGTTGGCGTTGTAGGCAGCATAAGAGATAGAGAAAGTATCTGTTACCAGGTTAGCAGGTAATTTAATAACAATAGATGAGTCGCTATTGTCTCCTTCTTTAGCACTGCTATGCTTGGAAGAAGCTGCTTTTTGTGCTTTTCTTAAATTTCTGGCAGTGGTGTAATCGATCTTGTAATAAGATTTAGCACCATTTACCTGGATGTAATAGCCTTGCACATCACCTGAAAGTATACTAGGTCTGATGACGATGTAACGGTTACTGATAGCATAATAAGTAACGTTATCATACAAACTGTCCAGTACAGGAGCATCTGCGCTGGTGCTGGCTGCCGGAATGTTACCGGTAACACTGGTAGCAGCGTACCCTACTTTCATGCCGGCTGATAAAGCAACCGGGTCAATTTGGGCCACAACTGTAGGCGTAACGGTAGAATCCTTGTCCTTACTGCAGGAGAAGGTGGTGAGTGCGCATAATGCAGCACCCATCAGGATGACTTTCTTCATCTTTGATAGATTGGGTTAAATTATAAAAAACGTTGATTATGCAGGTATGGAGTGGTTACTCCATTTTATTGTTGACATAAATTGGCAATGCATGCTCAAAGGCATGTAATAGGGGTAGGTTAAATTGCAGCATGTTAATATTAAATATGGGTTAATGTGCAAATGTATCCGTATAAGTATCGGTTGGTGGAACCCTTAAATAAGGTGGGTGTGGTTTTGGGAGGAGGTTTACGATGAACAGATATTTTATGAAGATAAAAATACCGGTTTACAGCTACGGCTGTTGTAGTTGTAGAACTACAAGAAGTGAAAGAAGTAGCAGAGATACATGTGCTTGTTTGGAGTGGTTAGGGAAGATTATTACTTTCGCCACCCGCGGAGTTTTGTTACTCCTATAAAAACATTAAATCGAAAACATGAAAGCCCTTGCATTAAGTGCATTACTGGCCACTTCGTTATTATTATTTACAAGTTGTAAAAAAGATAATTCGGTTGACACGGGTACTATCCCAAGCACATTGAATGATAGCCTGGTTGCCTATTTACCCTTCAATGGAAATTTGCTGGACTCTACCACGTTTAAAAACAACGGTACCACAAAAGGTGGTGTAACATTCACCAGCGATCGTTTTGGTACACCTGGTAAGGCGTTGACTTTTGATGGTACGGGTTATGTGGTAATTGCGCCCAGCAAATCAATGGACATTAAAGGAGATTTCTCTTTTTCTGTATGGATTAAGCCGGATACCATTACTACTGACTGGCATGGTTCCTTTCTGTTACAACGTTGTGGCGACAACCCGGTAGCGCATAACCCTTTTACTGTTTCTTATAACAACTGGTTACTGCATATAGATATGGGGTTGTTTAGTGGCTCCGGTGATATTTCTGAATATCAGGGCTTAAGCATGCCTGATGAAATCCGTTTTAAAGGTGTATGGACACATGTGGTGGCTACCTGTAATAAAACGACCAAAACCATGAAATTATACTCAAATGGTTTGCTGGTAGCATCTAATGTGTTGAATAACCTGGACATTAATTATGAAACAGCTGACTTTTTAACTTACCTGGGTTGTACACACGAAACGCATTCTATGTACAAAGGCGTAATGGACGAACCACGTTTGTATAACCGTGAGCTTTCAACGGAAGAAGCCTTGCAGCTGACCCTGCTGGAAAATTAGTAGTGATATTGTTATTTAGCAAAAGCCCCATAAAGTGCCAACTTTATGGGGCTTTTGCTTTTACTAATAATTTCGGGAAATAAAGGTGTAGTGGTTATGAATGATTCAAAAGAAATCTGTTTTTTATATTAATTTGTGTTATTTATTAGTTAAAGCGAATTGAATTGTTATTTATGAAATAATTAAATATTTCTATTTAACATCAATTGCTAAATCCCCTGATATTTGTTTCATCAATCAGCTTATGAAACAAACTACAACCCTGGGCCTGTTAGCCCTTATATTATGTACGTATGTGCATGCACAAACACCTGCTTTGCAGAGAGTCATCTATTTTGAACCCGGGAAAGCTGCTGTACACAGCAGTATATTAGCTTCTTTACAGCGTTATTATGACAGCGTAAAGCTGGATAATAGTGTGCATGTTTTTATTGCAGGGCATGCTGATAGTGGTGGAGGGTACGAACAAAATATGCTGTTGAGTAAAGAAAGGGCGTTGTATATAAAAGAATGCCTGGTAAAAAGTGGTATTGCAGATAGTCTTATTTCTGTTGAGTATTTTGGTACGGATAAACCTGTTGCCAGTAATGCTACTACAGAAGGCAGGAATAAAAACAGGCGGGTAGAAGTGTCTATAAGTATAGAAGCCAGGCCTGTAGAAGGGGATGCTTCGGTAGTAAAAATGAACGAATTGCTGGCTGCTATGGCAAGCCCTGTTCAGGAGTTTACTGTAAGCAGGTTAAAGGATACAGTAATCAAGTGTAGCAATGGAACCATAATTGGGATGAAAGCGAATTCGCTTATTCCATTGCCGGGAAGCGATAGTGATAAGGTGGTATTGAAAGTAAAGGAGGATGTAACTATTGGTGATATGTTACTGGACAATTTATCTACTACCTCTGACGGAAAGATACTGGAAACCAGTGGGATGATTTATATGGAAGCTTTTGACAGCAAAGGCAACCGGCTGGAGTTGCAACGGGGGAAAGGTTTGGAAATAGCTATGCCTGCAGATTCGCTGAAGCTGGATGTTCAACTATTTAATGGAACTGTTAATGCGCATAGCCATGCGTTAAACTGGGTGCCTGACAAGGAAAGTGTACCTGTGGGGGTGAGTTGGCCCGCATGCTTAGGATGCATTCGTGAATATAGGATGGATACAGTGTTGATTAGCCCTGCTCCTTTTTTGTGGAGAGTGGCTCGTATGCGCAATGTAATGATAGGGACATTCAGCAAAGAAATGCGTATGAAGAATATATATTACAGAAAAAATGCGAGGGACAGAAGGATACGATACAGGCAAAATATAAAAGATACTTTTTGGGTAGAAATGCCGCCGGCAGAAAACAGTAAAGATCCCAGATGCAAGGAATTGTTGTCCTTGTATCAGAAATACCGTGTGTATAAGGATACTGCTTTGATAAAAGCGATGAATTTCGCATTTATGAAGAAATACAATGTATGGACTATTGAGGAATTATCTTACAAACTTGTTCTGTTAAAAATAATAGAACAAGCGAATGTTTTTGGACAGGGGCGAAGCTATAACTTCTTTACAACCGGAGTGTTGGGCTGGAGAAATCTGGATTCCTATGAACGTTCTGCGCAGATGATAAAGCAGTATGTTAATGTAAAAGCAAATGGTGATAATAGCTATTGTAAAATTTTGTTCAGGAATAGAGGTGTTATTCTCAATGCCAATGTTGTAAATGGATATTTTGTATTTGGCCAGGTTCTCAAAAATGAAAAAGCAGTTATTGTAGTGATCAAAAACGAAAATAATCAACATTACCTGGGCATAAAAGAAATAGTAACAGGAAGGAAGCCAGTAGATATTGATTTCAAAAATGTAAGTGTGGATGAGTTGAAAGCCGAGTTAAAGAAGCTAAACTGATATGGAACGTGAATACAGCGTGTATAGGAATGATACTTGATAATGCTTTTTAATGCTACCAATACTAACTGAAATCGTCTGAATGCCCTGGGTATATGCTCCGGGGCATTTATTATAAAAGAAACAATGTAAATATCAGATCATTGGTAAAATGCACCATTGTGTGTTAAATTTAATTGTATCCTTCCGTACTTTAATTATTTTGCTCCTGTTTTCAAATCTGAACCCGTATGATGAATAAATTGAAGATATTGTTAGTGGCCGGCATGCTCTGTTCCGGTGTGTCAATGGCGCAGACGTTGCAATCTGTAACAGATAGTGGAAATGTAACTACCCGTACCCTTATCGGCAGAAACGATGCCAACTGGCTTGACTTGCAGGAATATAGAGGGGTGAGTATGTTTACTATAAAACGTAATGCCAATGGTATTGAATTCAATACTTTTTCGGGAGGAACTAGTCCATTATTATTAAATCCGTATGGTAATGTTGGTATAGGTCTGTCTACACCGGCTCATAAACTACATGTAAATGGAGGGGCGAGGTTTGAGGATTATGTAAGCGCTGCTAATGGAGTAACTGCCAATACGGGGTTTATTGCCGGATCCGGCAACGCTGAGTGTTTGAGAATGGTATCCGATAATGCTTATATATCAAGCTTTGATGCTGCTAATACTAACAGGAATGGTTTCCTTCAATTTGTTAATGGGATTGTGACATTGGCTGCTGAAAGAAATAACCGGCTTCGGTTTGAGGTAGGGGCGGCTGAACGATTGTCTATTTTACCTAATGGAAATGTGGGGATAGGTACTACGGTGTTTGGCAATGACTACAAGCTCGCGGTGAATGGAACTATAGGAGCCCATAAAATAAAAGTAACACAAGAACACTGGGCCGATTATGTGTTCGATTCCTCCTACCAGTTAGCGCCATTACAGCAGGTAGAACAGTTTATACAGGTCAACAGGCATTTACCGGATGTGCCTTCTGCTAACACTGTAAAGCAGGAAGGAATAGATATTGGTGATAACCAGGCTTTACTTTTAAAGAAAATAGAAGAGCTTACCCTCTATATTATTCAGCAGAATAAAGAGATACAGGGAATGAAGCAGGAAATAGCAAATTTGAAAAAGGCGAAATAAGCAAATTTATTGTTGATGATAAGTTGAGCTTAGTTTATTTTGCTTACTTATTTTTGATCTTTACATCAACCTAAAACTTAAAGAATGAATGTAGTAAAGTTGGCCTTTCTTTTTTCTGTAGCTGCAATTTCTACGATGTCATGTAAGAAGAGCGGTAAGGACGCTGAAAGTGTAGATCCGGTAAGCGTAATAAATGCGGGAAGTTTTAAATGGAATGACTCCACTTATAAAACTGATACTGCTTTTTTTGAGTATGGAGATGGGTATGGATGCACCCTCTATTTGTCCAGCCTTGACTTTAGCAATGGCAAGTATCTGTACAGCGATTTACGGAGGAATTGTGTGTATTTTGACTTTAATGATACTACAGCTATACCTGCTGGCACCTTTAGCTTTTCTACAGGTTCTACCAAAAACAATTTGAAATCCAGTTGGATGCTTACTGATTGGGTTATGACTGGTCTTATTAATGGTGGTGGGCCTGCGGAAAGTGTTTCTGTAACTATTGAAAAGATAAATGATTACTACAAAATTCAATATTCCGGAAAATTATACAATAAGCCTGTAGACTTTGCTGGTAGTTATACAGGTACGGTTAAGTATGTAAAGTTGTCTAACTAGCAATGGAGCTTTGTAGTGGCTATGCACTTGCATCTACATAATAATTCGCCCATAAAAGAGGTTTTATGGGCGAATCCTTTATATATCCATCAGGCAATCACCGTTTCTGCCGGCTGATGCTTCACTTCTGTTACAAAGTCTTCTACGGGTGTTATAACTGTCTCCGGTATTTCATCACCTACCACAGGCCCGTTAGCGCTGAGTTCGCTGCCTTCTATTTTAGATTTAAAGATGGGCCATAACAGCTGGGCCTGCCATTCTTCTTCTTTATAATGTTTCAGGCCATAAGATGCTGGGTATTTACGGGTAATGATACCCGTACCAAAGGTTAGATCCCATATAAAGAACATGTTGCCAAAATTTCCTTTATAATGGCCTACGCCATCATCGGTGGTATCGGCATGATGGGCGTGGTGGGTGGCAGGGGTGGATATGAGCCGTTCCAGTACCCAGCCAATAGGTTTTAACAGTCTGTAGGTATAAAACGGTTTATCCCATTTAATACTGGAGTGTGCGGCGGTGGTGATCAATGATTTGATACCTCCTACAAACAACGCCGGATAACCTAAACCTAAATAGGTGAGTGTAGTGGTAAGGTATATCTGCGAAAAGAAGAGCGTATAAATTACGTTCTGCCTGCTGGCCATAGCCATGCCCATGTAAGGGGCAGAGTGGTGTGTGCGGTGAAACCGCCACAGCCAGGGTAGCTGGTGGTGAAGGCGATGATACCAATATTGGGTGAGATCGTCTGCTACTGCTATAATGGCAAAGCCCCACCAGAAAGGTACCCACGAGAAAGCTTTGGCGGCATGAGGCAACAAATAAGGCAGCAGCTGTAAGCCAAACCAGGCAATGAGGGGGCGCAGTACCAGCTTGGGAGCTACAAAGCAAACAATGTCCAGTATGCGTTCGTTTTTGGTCCAGCGGTTTTCATACAGGCCAACTGCAAACTCTATAATACCTACTACCACCATAATAGCGGGCAGACCCCAGGTACCGAGGTTTTTAAATATGGTTTCCAGGAAATGCGGAAGGGTAAAAGGGAGTGAAGGTGTGGTGGTTTCACGCCAGGGATGCTGGCCGGTAAAGTAAAATGTTGCCAGCATAAGCGCTACCGGCAAGGCATACAATACTACGCTGATGCTGAGATCGCGGCTTATTTTACGGATGTTTGTTGTAGGAGTGCTCATAAACTATACATTTAAAACTGATGTAATTAATGAAACAGGTACCAGGTGAGCCAAAGGCCTCCGGCTATTACAGCCAGTGGCAACAGGAATATGGCTATACCCAGTGCTATCTTTTTTGATAATAACAAAATGTCGGCGGTGGTCATAGCGGTGGAATTATGGTATGACATGATCTACAATAATTTTATGAAGAATACCGGTGAATGTAAAAGGTGTCTGGTAGTTGGGCGATACCGGCGATGCGTTGTCGCGGCCTACATCCAGTCCTTCATCATAAGGCAGAATAGTAGCATCGGCCTTGGTTATTTTTCTTTCAGCTACTTTCACATCATTGATATACAGGCTTTCTGTACCGGCTTCATCGGTTAGGTTTTTAGCGGGTATATAGGTGAGGTCATAGCGTAGTATGGCTTTGCCTTTAGCGATAGGTTTATCGCTGGTGAGGTATACCAGCTTGCCATTGTTGTTGTGTGCTACGGTAAGCTTACCGTTCTGTACATAAAAAGTGAAGCCGGTAAAACGTCCGCCAGCTGCCAGCAGCACGCCTTCGTTGCGGGTGTCCGTTATTTCCACATCAGCTTTAATGCTAAAGGAGTGCTGGTACAGGAACGGGGCGGCACGGGTAGGTAATTGTGTTACTCCGGGATAGAGTATCGCCTGCTTGCGTCTGTCGAATGGTCCTTTGGTGAGCTTAGAAAAGTCGCGTCCTTGTGTGTCGCCTAGTAAAGGGTATACATTGTATTTGTTGGCTTGTTCATCAAACAGGTTTTGTAGTTCTTTCAGTTTATCTGGTTGAGTGGCGGCCAGGTTATGTTGTTCGTTAAAATCATCCTGCAGGTTATACAGTTCCCAGGTGTCGTTGGTGAATGGAGTACCTGTCTGGTGGTATACTTCTGCTTTCCAGCCATCTTTATACACGGCTCTGCTGCCGGATATTTCGTAATACTGCACGTGGTGTTTATCAGATGCTTTTTCGTTGGCAATGGTATAAGCCAGGCTTACCCCCTCCAGGCTATCCTGGCGGTAACCGTTGATAACATCGGGTACCGTTAAGTGGGCAATATCAATAACGGTAGGGGTTACGCTGTTTACGTGGGAGTATTGGGTGCGTATCCCTCTTTCTTTAATGCCATCCGGATAAAACAATATCAGCGGGTTGCGGGTGCCGCCTTCGCTGTTGGCATCCTGTTTTAAATAGCGGAAAGGTGTGTTGGCGGCCTGTGCCCAGCCTGCGGGATAGTTGGGGCCGCTTTTAGAAGAGCCAATGAGATCGTATACTTTGTTAATGGCGGCAATACGGTCTTCATACTTTTCGGTGTACACACTGCCATCAATGTATTCGTTAATGCCAAAGGCATGCCCGGTAAGCCCCCCTTCTTTACTGGCGCCATTATCGCCTATTATCAGCACTACCAGGGTATTGTTCAGCTGGTTAATTTCCTGCAGGTAGTGTATCAGGCGGCCTACTTCATAATCGGTGTGTGATAAAAAGCCGGCATAGGCTTCAAAGAAGCGGGCAAACACTTTCTTCTCTACGGCGGATAAAGAGTCCCATGCTTTTACGCCGCTGTTGCGAACGGGCAGGGTGGTGTTGGCAGGCACTAAGCCCAGCTGCTTTTGGTGGGCTAACACTTCTTCGCGGTACTTATCCCAGCCGCCATCAAAGCGGCCCTTGTATTTGTCAATCCATTGTTTATCTACCTGGTGTGGGCCGTGCGTGGCGCCCGGCGTTAAATACAGGAAGAAAGGCTTGTCCGGAGCAGCGGTTTTTTGCCCGGCAATGTATTCAATGGCTTTATCTACCAGCACGGTGGTAAGGTGTTTACCATGCAGGTCGGGCTCAATCTTTACTGTGTTCTCCCACAGTTGTGGCGTGTACTGATCGGTTTCGCCAGCCAGGAAGCCGTAGAAATGATCAAAGCCACGCCCGGTAGGCCAGCGGTTAAAGGGGCCGGCGGGTGATATATCCGGTGTGGGGGTAACGTGCCATTTGCCTACCGCAAAGGTGTTGTAACCGTTTTCGCGGGCTATTTCGGCAATGGTGCCTTTTTCAAATGGGATGTAGCCGTTATGGCCTGGTGCATCTACTGCGGCATCAATCACGGTGTTTACGTTTACCGAGTGGTGGTTGCGCCCGGTAAGCAGTGATGCGCGTGTAGGCGAGCAGATGGCGGTGGTGTGAAAGTTGGTATAGCGCAGTCCATTGTTGGCCAGGCTGTCGAATATGGGGGTATCTACCAGGCCGCCAAAAGCGCTGCTGGCGCCGAAGCCTACATCATCTAACAGAATATATACAATGTTAGGCGCGCCGGGTTTGGCTGCGGGGTTAAACTGTGTGTTACCGGCAGTGGTTTCTGCCAGTGTTTTGCCCACGGTGCCGGTAAAAGCAGGAACAGGGCTATGCTGCGCCTGTGTGGTATAGGCGCCTGCCAGTAGTGCTACTGTGGCAAACAAGCGATGATGAAATGGTATGGCCATGTGTTTGATCGGTTATATGTGTTTGAATATTATTTGGTAGCAGGTGCTGCGGAAGCGGCCTGCTCTTTTCTTTTTTGTATAAATTGTTGAAAGGCATTGTTTAACTCGCCCGGCTGAAACCGGCTTAGCTCAGAAGGAGCTACTGGTGCAGCTGCTAATTGTGCCGTGTAAAGTTGTTGCAGTGCAGCCACTATGTCAGAATGACTACTGCTTACATCTTCTTTTTCGGAAGGATCGTTCTCTATGTTATACAATAGCGGTGTTGCGTGTTGTTGCGGTGGCTGGGGCGAGTAGCCGCTATGGGTGCTGAAATGCGCTTTCCAGCTGCCTTTGCGTATGGCATACAGCTTATCCGAATCGTAGTAATAAATAATAGTTCTTACCGTATCGTTTTTGCCGGTAAGCACAGCGGTAATATCCACGCCGTCAATGGGTTTGTCGGCCGGAACGGTTGCGCCTGCCTGGTGCAGCAGGGTGGGCAATATGTCCAGGCTGCTGGTAATAGCAGTGCTTACGCGTGGGGGTATGGTGCCGGGCCACCAGGCTATGGCAGGCACACGGGTGCCGCCTTCCCAGGCTGAGGATTTGCCATCGCGCAGTAAACCTGCCGAGCCACCGTTTTCATGCTGGGTAAGCCAGGGACCGTTATCGCTTAAGAACAACACAAAGGTGTTGTTATCCAGTTTCAGCTCTTTCAGGGTTTTCACAATCTGGCCTACGCTCCAGTCAAACTCCTGCACTACATCACCATACTGTCCGCGTTTACTTTTACCTGCAAAAGCGGGCGATGCAAACAACGGCACGTGTGGTGCGTTGTTGGGGTAATACAGGAAGAAAGGTTTATCCTTATTGCTTTTGATAAAGTCAACAGCGGCGGTGGTATAGCGTTGTGTGAGCAAGCGTTGATCGGGATTTTCTTCTATTACTTTATTGCCTTTATACAGGGGCAGGGCCGGATAGGGGATGTGTGCCGCGTTGTTGGGCTCCATATCGTTAGAATACGGAATGCCAAAGTATTCGTCAAAGCCATAGTGGGTAGGTAAATAATCGGGCAGGCTGCCCAGGTGCCACTTGCCTACAATACCTGTATGATAGCCCTTTTGCTGTAAAGCCTTTGCAATGGTTATTTCGGTATGCGGCAACCCGGTGGCAGAGTGTGGGAAAAACACACCCAATCCGCCGGTAATGCCCGTGCGCACCGGTAACCGGCCGGTAAGCAATGCGGCACGGCTGGGTGAACATACACTGGCGGCTACGTAAAACTGTGTAAAGCGGGTGCCTTCCTGCGCCAGTTGATCCAGATAAGGGGTTTCTATAGTGGGATGTCCATAGCTACCTAAATCGCCGTAACCAAGATCATCTGCCAGAATAATAATAAAGTTAGGTGGCCGTTGCTTGCTTTGTGCGCTAACAGCGCTGGCTGTTACCAGTAGTAACAGCAGCGCAGATAGCATAGATGGGTATGGTTTGTAGTTGCTCATGTGCTATTATTTATCCCACCATAACCGGGGTGTTTGATAACCCGAACCGGAGGGAGTGTTTTTGTTTAATGATTGCTCGTTCTGCGGGTAAGGAATGCGGCGCGGAATAGCACCAGCCGGATTAGCGGCGCTGGTGGCATTCTGAGCCAACGGTATGGCCGGGAAACCAGTACGTCGGTAATCGGCCCATACCTCAGGCTGCAGGAACAAGGCAAGGTATTTTTGGGTGATAATAGTTTCGAGATCGGCAGCGTAGTTACCGGTAAGCGTGGCTTTGGCAGTGATATAAGCGGCTTGTTTCTGAGCCGTGGCATAGGGATCGCTGCTATTGCTGATAACCTTACTGAAAGAAGCTTTTACGGCTTCCTGTAAAGCGGTTTGTGCTGCCGGATCGGCCGGGTTGAGGATGATCCGGGCTTCTGCTTCCAGAAACTTTGCTTCGGCGTAGCTGGTGAACACTACAGGCGAGGTGGGGCTGCCGTAATAGCTGCCTATTACGGAATAGGCACCTGGTACACCGGCGGTACTGCCCTGGTATTTGCCACTACCGGTGGGGTAAGCGGTGGCATAATAAGCGCGGCGCGGATCAACATACGTGCCTTCGGGCGTAGTGTTGGCATCGGTAGCCTTATTGCCATTGAGCAGGTTTACGAAAGAAGCCCCCAGCCCAATCCAGCCGGGGCGATATGTGTTTTGCTGATAGTAGGGGTTGGCATTGGTGGCTGAAGAGCCGAACACTAGTTGCGCATCGCTGGCGTTGCTGGCAATGCCCCGCCAGGTGGTGCCGTTGTACAAATAAGATAATACTTTTTGTGCGGCGCCGGCAGCATCTGCTTTGCTCAGATGCAGGGCATATCGTGCTTTTAAGGTATAAGCGGTGGCTATCCATTTAGCTATGTTGCCACTGAATATTACATCGTCTGATGCCGGCACGGCACCCAGGTTAGCCGATTGCGGCTGAGACAGATCCAGTATCGCTGAATCCAGCTGCAGCTGCAATGCGGTGTAAATGCTTTCCTGGGTATCGTAGGAAGGGTTAGTAACATTATTGCCGTATAAGGATTGGGTATAAGGCACATCGCCAAATAAATCGGTTAAGGTGCCATAGCCATAACTGGTTAATATGCGTGCAATGCCACGGTAATAAGGCAGTGTTTGTGCAGTGGCTGTTTGCTGCACTACTTTTAATTCGTCTAATACGCTTACATACAGGTTGCCCCAGGTGGAATTGAAATAGCCGGGTGCAGTAGTGTAGTTATCAAACGATGCGGCATCGCCATTCGCGCCTGATAGCTGCTGAATGTAAATGCTGGAAATAATGCCATCATCCACGCCCAGGCTAAATGCCTGCGATACTTCTGCGCCGGTTAATACGGCACTGATGCTTACATCGCTGGACGAATTAGGGTTAACATTGGTTTTCTGTAAATCGCACGAGCTTACAGCCAGTAATCCGGCAGCTGCAAAGCTGTGTTTGATATAATGAAGAATATGCTTTTTCATGATGTACTGTTTACCGGTTAAAAGGTTACGTTTAATGCTGCGCCAAAACTGTGCGTGTTAGGAGTGGTCCAGAAATCGATACCGGAATAGTTGGTTAATCCCTGGCGTGTGCCCAAATCCGGATCACTGCCGGTATAGTTGGTTTTTAACAGGAAGTTGCGTGCAGTTACGGTAAAGCTGGCGGCAGATATTTTCAATGGTTTCAATATAGCCGGTGGTAAATCGTAAGTGAAGTTTACATCTTTCAATTTTAACCAGTACAGGTCATGCTCTATATACAGCCCCTGTACACTAAAAGTTTTGCGGTACCATGCCTGTGATAATACGGCCTGTGTGGCGTTAGGTGTGCCTTTGCTTTGGGTAACGCCTTCAAACACGGTAGTCTGGCCCCTGGTTTCCGTAGAAGCATCTACCCCGTTAAACACCATTTGCAGGCGGGGCGCATTAAAGATGTCAAACCCGAAGCGGCCATCCAGTAAGAAGGACAAAGTGAACGGTCCTGATTTAATTTCGTTGCGTAAGCCCAGGTTGAATTTCGGATTAGGATCACCAATTTTAGTAGCCACGGTATTGATAACAGGATAGCCGTAGTTGCTACTGCCGGGGTTGTCATCTATAATAGTTTGCCCGGCTGCGTTGCGTGCCACATCAATGCCATAGAATACGCCATAGGGTTGCCCGGCCTGGCCCCTGGCTTCCATCCAGATACCACCAAGACTTACATTGTCAATATCGTTGGTGATATAATTTACCTTGCTGCTATTTTTAGAGAACAGGGCGGTTGCGCTCCAGGTAAGCTTTCTGTTTCTTACAAAGTATTGTTGTAAAGATGCTTCCAGGCCGCGGTTTACAATGTTGCCGGCATTGATAAGGGTGTTGTAAGCGCCGGTGGAGTAAGGCAGTGACACGGGAATGATCTGGTCTTTACTGCTATTGTGGTAATAGGTTACGTCCAGCACGGTGTTGCTTTTAAAGAAGTGCAGTTCGGTGCCTATTTCCCAGGTGCTTATTCTTTCCGGTTTCAGGTTGGCATTGCCAATGGTGCTGTTTAAGCTAAGGCCTTGCTGACCATTAAATGGAAAACTGAGGGCACTTTGAATCCAGCCGGATATGCTGGTGGGCGTGTAGTAGGTTAATAAGGAATAGGGATCGGCATCATTACCTACCTGTGCATAGGTAGCGCGCAGTTTACCAAAATTAAACGTGTTGGTTTTTAAGCCTAATGCATCTGTAAAAATGAAGCTGGTGTTTACAGAAGGATAGAAGAACGCGTTTTTTCCTTTGGCAAGGGTAGAGGTCCATTCGTTACGGCCTGTTAATTCCAGGAACAGCCACTTTCGGTAATCCAGCTTTACATCGGCATAACCGGCTACCAGTTTTTTATTGATGGTTTGGTTGGTCACCTGTACCGAAGATGCGTTGGATATATTAAAGTTGCCGGGAACGGTTAAGCCATCTCCACGGGTGTTTACCTGGTTTTTATACGATGCGTAATAGTTATAGCCGGCTACCAGGCCCAGGTGTAAGTCTTCGGAGAGTTTATGCTGGGAGGTTACTAACAGGTCGAGGTTGTTATCGCGGCGGGAAAACAGGATATCATTAATAGTGCCTGTGGCTACGCCGGAGGTTCCACGGCTGAAAGCACCTTTGCGGTTGTCGGTATAATAATCAACGCCATAGCGTGCAGTGGCTTTCAGCCAGCTGTTCACATCGTAGTTGGCTTCGGCAAAGGTGATAAAGCGGTTGGTTTCATCCGATTGGGGGTTCATATTCAAACTCCAGTATGGGTTATCCCATCCAATACCATTGGCATAAGAGCGACTATCGCCCCAGGGTTTGGCAGCAGTAGCGGGTAGCTTGTATGCTTCGGGGTGCTTCCAGGCTTCTGCATAGCCATTGGTAATGTCAAAGTTATCGGGAGAGTTAATGAGCGCACGCATTACATTGGTGTTAAAGCCGCCCATTAAAGCGCGGTTATGTGCGCCGTCCTGTATATAGTTGATGCCACCGGCAAACTTTAGTTTATCTGTGGCGGAGAAATCGCCATTGAAGCGGAAGGTTTGGCGGTAGAAATCAGTAGTAGGAATAATGCCGGTTTGCTTGAGGTTGCCATAGGATAAGTAATAACCTGCGTTGCCGGTATTGCCATAGAGACTAATGTTATGGTCTTTGGTGTAACCGGTAACAAAGAAGTTGTCAATGTTATTGTAATGGTTCACTGGTTTGCCATTACTCAGGGGATTGCTTTTACCTACTATTACGCCGTTTTTATCAAAATTGCTGGTCTGATCACTATAAGTAAGTGTGTCCAGCAATGCGCCCCAGTTTTCGTCCGATCCGGTGGTGCCAGGTAAAATATAACTGCCCCCTAAACCATTGGAGAATTTGTGCTGGCGGGGTTGTATGCGGCGGTTTTTATTGTCAACGGTAAACGAGCCGCTGTAGCTTACCACAAACTTTTTCTGGGTGAGTGCGCTACCTCTTTTGGTGTTAATAACCACAGCGCCGTTAGAAGCGCGGATGCCATAGAGCGCTGCAGCTGCGGGGCCTTTGAGTATGGTAAGGCTGGCTACATCCGAACCATTAATGTCAATGCCACGGTTAGAAGGGGTGGCTAAGGAGTTGCCATTGGTGATGTTGCTGCGCAAGTCCTGTATAGAGTTATCTACGGGAATACCATCGAGGATAAACAGCGGGGAGTTGTTGCCCAACAACGAGCTGTTGCCCCTTATTTTAATACTGGAAGAGCCGCCGGGCGAGCCGCCGCTGTTGTTAATTTGCACGCCGGTAACCTTGCCCTGCAAGGCGGCTACCAGATTGGTTTCGCGGCTTTGCACCAGGTCTTTACCCTTTACTTCGGCTACACTGTAGCCCAGGGCTTTGGTGTTGCGTTTAATACCTACTGCGGTTACTACTACTTCATTTAAATCATCTGCTTTTTCCTGCAGGCCTATTTCTGTATACTTATCCGTAACTGTTACTTCCAGGCGATTGTAGCCTATATAACTAATTACCAATGTTACCGGCAACCGTTGCCCGGTTAAAAAACTAAACTGGCCTTCGCTGCCTGTTACAACTTCGTGTGTGGTTCCGGTAATATGCACCGTAGCGCCCGATAGGGGCGTTTTGGTTTTATCGTCCACTACTTTTCCGCTGAAAGCTATATTCTGCACCTGTTGTGCGTTAGCAGAAAGCCAAAAAAGCAGCTGCGGAAGGAGGATGCTAAAAGAAAGTACCTTCTTCATTATCTTTGTTTTGGTAATTAATAAAATGAGATGTCCATGCAGCTGTTGAACAGCGGCTGGAATGCTTCGCCAAGAAGACTTGTTTTATTTGCCTGGCCGGAGCTGCTGTAACAGTATCCGGCCTTTGTTTTTAATTATACTATGATAAGGCACCCTCAGGTACTATTCTGATACTTTTGCATGGCAATGACGAATTTGGTATTGGTGAAAAATGTAAGGGCAGAATAAGGGAAGAATGGCTGCAATACAAATCAACAGCAGCAGCAGTGGATGCTACAACAACAGTAATGAATATCTTCTCTCGCAGTAAACATTGCTGGTTCTCTATTTTGGTACACAATATTAGGGAATATTTACAAGTCTACAAAATAAGTGGGTTAAATATTCTTTCGCCAGTGTTTTAAAGGGTTTGGCTCATTACTTAATTAATTCTTTTACAAATACTAAGGAGTGTTGGCGGGGCGGGGCAGGGTATTTTGCCCTAGTGCGGTTATATTTGTTTAGCAAGTATATCATATGAGTTATACCTGCTTAGATATTGCCAATTAGAAAATAAACCAGATACCAGCAACTATGGGTATGCTTCCACTGAAAAAACTAGCCGCTGTAACTGCCCTGTTGGGCGGCAGCTTCTGCGCCGAAGCGCAGGATAGCACTAACGATCAACACAAAAAGCCACAGCTTTTAAAAGACGGGAAAATATGGCTGAATGAAGATGGCAGCAACTATTTTAAGTTTACCCTATTAACACAGGTGTGGGTGCGCAACACCGATGTAAACCCCGGCAGCACAGTAAATGGTTATGCCAAAAGTAATATTACAGATATAGGTATTCGCCGTGCCCGCATGCAGGCGTTTGGGCAAATTGCCGACCGGGTGTTTATCTATACACAGGTAGGCATGAACAACTATAGCTATACGGCTGATAGAAAGGCAGGCTTTTTTATTCATGATGTTACCGGCGAGTATGAAGTCGTGCGCAAGAAATTATCATTAGGGGCGGGCTTAACTGCGTGGAACGGGCTTACGCGTTATGCATCGCCTTCGGTAGGTTCTATTATGGGTTTGGATGCCCCTTTGTTTGAACAGACTACCAATGATGTAACCGACCAGTTTTTAAGAAAGCTGAGCATCTATGCCAAGGGTAAGCTGGGTAGGCTGGATTATCGCCTGGTGATGAGCGACCCTATGAACGTTACCAAAAGCGCCGGCTATTCTTCGGCTATCAGCAGTATCTCTAACTTTTCGCCCATGCCTGCCAATATGCAGTTTCAGGGCTATTTGCAATGGCAGTTTTTAGACCCCGAAGGCAATACAACGCCTTATGCCACCGGCACATACCTGGGAACTAAAAAGGTATTTAATATAGGAGCCGGTTTTCAATACCAGAAAAATGCAATGTGGCACCAGGGAGCAACTGGCGATACCGTCTCCACAGATCTGAAGCATTTTGCAGTAGATGTGTATTACGATGCACCTGTTAATAAAGAGAAAGGATCGGCTATCAGTGCCTACGGTACGTTTATCAATTTTGATCATGGCCCGGGTTATCTGCGCAACCAGGCTACCATGAACCCGGCTACCGGTTCTAACACCCCGGCTGTTATCAATGGCTCAGGAAATGGATATCCTTCTTTTGGTACGGGTAATTTACTGTATGCACAGGTAGGATATAAATTCAATAATAACCTGGTGGGGAATACTACGTTTATGCCTTATGCCAGCATACAACACGCCAGCTATGAAAGACTGGATAAAGCCATGAATTACTGGGAAGCAGGCGTTAACTGGTTACTAAAGGGCCATACTTCCAAACTGACGTTTACTTATCAGAACAGACCCATTTATGAGCAACAAACTGCCGGGAATGCTACGCTTACCGGGCATAAAGGGGCGTTTGTGATGCAATACCAGGTGTTTTTGCAGTGATTTCTAAATAATAGAAAAGGATGAGAAAACAGGTGAATTCAGATTTTTAAAGATGTAAATATCTTTGGATGTATCATGAAGTAAACTCTTTAGGGAAGCCAACTCTCTCAATTCTTTTTTTGGCTTGTGCCGCTTTTTTGACAAAGAAAGGGTCATTGCCATAATCAGCTATTGAATTGGCCGGCTTTCCTTTAGAAGGAAGGATACTAGCGGTAATGTTTTTTGATTTATCTCGCTGTTTCATAAAAGCTATTGAGATTAGTTGTAAAGTTACTAAATTTTAGATTTGGTTCTCCGGCGAAGCCAAAATGCAACATATTCTACATTTTTTTTTATAAGGTTCCAGTGTGTCATCGTCTTTAATTCCAAAAATTTCAAAATGGGGCACAATTTCGTTCCATAGTCGTGTAATCCCCATTCTATATTTTCTTGTTCTTGATGGAGAACTGCCTTCTGCATAAATAAGTGTGTCAGGAAAGCGGCTTGTGAAGTCGACAACTATTGCTGCAACAGTAGCCAGAACTTTTTCGGTGTCGGAGTTATTGGTAATAACCATGTCATTCATCTTATGATCTTCTTTAAGATCGCCAAACGCAAGATTGTAGTATCTGATGTTATTAACTTTGTCTGCTTGAAATCGTACAATCTTCTTAATGTATCCTTTGGGACCTTCACTAAAAAACTCATAGTCTAGGTAAGAAGGTGCAGTTTCATAGTCGTATCAATCAAGATTCATCTTTCATATTTTGGCTTTTTAAAAATAAAGTCTTACTTCATACAATGCTGTGTGCATTAAGTATAAATTAAAATGCGATATGTTCGCGTAGGTATTATGCAAAATCATCATCAGAAATTATTGTCGCTGCTGGAATCATTGGTGCGTTTGGATGCGTCTGATAAAGAAATGGTGATACAGTATTTTGAGCCGGTGCAGTATAAGGCAGGTGAGTTGTTGGTGAAACCCGGTGGCATAGCCCATTATATGTACTTTATTAATGAAGGGTATTTGCGTACTTATTCGCTGGCAGATGCTACAGAAATAACACATCATATCAATTGCCCCATGGGCTTTATCACGGCCTATAGCAGTTACACTACACGTCAGCCTTCTGTAGAATACCTGCATTGCATTACCGATTGTGAACTGTTGCGTATTGCTTCGGAGCAGTTGACCGCTTTGTTTCAGCAGAATGCAGCGTGGGCCGAAGCGGGGCGCATAATTAATGAACGGGTGGTAACGTATAATGAAAAACGATCGCGCGATCTGGTAGGTAAAACGGCGGAACAACGCTACCGGGATGTAATAGAATCTCATCCTGATTATCTGCAAAACGTTCCCTTACAATACATCGCTTCTTTTATTGGTGTAAAGCCGGAATCGCTGAGCCGCATACGGCGGGGAATTATGAAATAGGGAGTTTATCCCAGTTGTTTCCTAACCTATGTTAGAAATAACCTGTCTGTTCTGTAGCAGTTTTGTATCTGTAAAACATACAGATATGCAAACAATAAAAGGCAAAACAGCATTGGTTACAGGGGCTTCATCAGGCATAGGAAAGGCATTGGCTTACCAACTGGCCCAGCAGGGCGCTAACCTGGTAATTACAGCCAGATCGGTGAATAAGCTGGAGATTATAGCAACAAGTATCCGCGAAAAATGCAAGGTAACAGTAGAGGTGATCACGGCAGACTTAAGCCTGCCGGATGCTGCTAAAGATTTGGTGAATGCAATAGCTGGCAAGGGCATTGGTATTGACATACTGGTGAATAATGCAGGCTTTGGTAAGTGGGCGCCTTTTCTTCGGGAGGAGGAGAGTACTTATATGCAGATGATACAGTTAAACATCAGCGCGCTGGTGCAGCTTTCGTGGCTGTTGTTACCTGGCATGTTGAAGCGGGGTAGTGGTGGGGTGATTAATATAGCTTCTACGGGCGCTTTTCAGCCCTGTTCGTACATTGCTGTGTACTGCGCCAGTAAAGCATTTGTACTTAGTTTCTCCGAAGCTTTATATGGCGAGTATAAAAGTAAAGGGATAACGGTTACGGCAGTGTGCCCCGGTAATACGCAAACCGAATTTGCCACTACGGCTAATGCGCAAACAGAAGGAATGGCTTTTGCATCGGCAGAAGCCGTGGCCAAAGAGAGTTTGCAGGCTTTTATAAAAGAAAAGAATTATATAGTAACCGGGGGAGTAGGGAATTATATCCAGTCTTTGTCTGCACGCTTCCTGCCGCGTAAAACCATGATCAATATAGTGGCTGGTATGTTTAGTAAAAGAGTGGGAGCGGCTTAGGTGTTTTTTGATGTCAGCTGGCCGGCATTGGAAATTTGTGCTGGCTGGCATGTCAGGAAGAAAGGCATGTTACTATTCTGGAAGGGAAGAAGACAATTATAGATCAGATGGTTGTTTGGCGGTGCTCAAACAGTTTTTTTCGGGAGTAAATAGTAAATACGGGTGCGTGTATGTTCTGCTCGATCGAACGGCTGTTCTGCCTGGCTTAATCAATTGTTTGCTCCATTCAACGGATCAGAACATTTATTCACCTGTAAGTTTGTTTTTTGGGGTATTACCATCTCAAAAATGCTCGGGAAAGAGTAGGCGTTGCCAGGCATGTTTGTTCCGGTGATAGGAATGTGGGGTGTTTTTTAAACTACAAACGCTCCAACCTTCCGGCAGAGCGTTTGTATGTAAATATCTTCTATCTAACGTTATTTATTCTATGGTTCCATTGTCAGTTCCACAATAGAGCCTTGTGCGTCTAAGGTAAAAGCTATCAGGTAGTCTGTTACATCTTTACCAATGGTGTAGTCGAACAGCACAAAACGTTCGGCATCTTCCGGAAAAAAGCCTACTCTTTTCAGATGTACCAGCGAGAGTAATTGCTTTTCTTTGGGTAAAGAGGGATCTGTTTCAGACAGCAGATCGGCCAGGGTTTCGGGTTCTACCGATTCCAAATGCTGATCGATATACTTTTTTACGCTACCGCCATTTTCATAATCCGTTAATATGGCCTGGTGGTTGGCCTGGTGTAGTGCTGGTAAATCTTCCAGTAGTTTCTGGATGATCTGGGCGGTGGGGTCGGCAATAGATGTTTCGTCAAAACTTAAATCCATATCTACTGTTCGGCCATCCAGCTCAATTGTTCCGGCATAATACTCTTCCAGGTCATCAAGATCCAACTGGTTAAAAACAGGTAATTGGAATGAACGCATATCTTAGGCTATTTCACTTTATGAGTAAAAATAGCCTAAGATTATCTGTTAAAAAATAAAATCTGTGCTTAAAAAGCCGGAATCGTGGTTTTTAACAATCTCGTTAATCAGCTTTTTATTCGTGTCGTTGGCCTTGGTGGTAACCAATGAGCGTATCGAAAATGCCCTCAATGCATCGGCAATGGAAAGGGTGCCTTCTGCACTGTCTTTGCGGCCGGTGAACGGATAGGCGTCTGGTCCGCGTTGGCTAAGGCTGTTAATGTTTACGCGGCTTACCAGGTTTACGAACGGATCAATGAGCGAAGCTACTTCTTTGGCATCGTTGCTGAAAATGCTTACCTGCATGCCGTGTGAAGAATTGATCTGGTAATCGATAGGCTCCTGGATAGACTCGAACGGCACCACCGGCAGCACCGGGCCAAACTGTTCTTCGTGATATAGGCGCATGCTGTCGTTTACCGGGTATACCACTGCCGGAAATACAAAGGAAGATGCGGTGGCGCCACCGTTTTCGTTCACTACGGCTGCACCTTTGGCGGTAGCATCCTGTATTACCTCATTTAGGTAAGTGGGCTTGTCGGCTTCGGTAACCGGGGTAATTTGTACGCCGGGCTCCCAAGGCATACCGTATTTCAGTTTGCTTACAGCGGTGTTCAGTTGCTGTAAAAACGCATCGGCTACGCTTTTGTGCACGAATATGATTTTAATAGCGGTACAGCGTTGTCCGTTAAAAGATAAAGAACCCAGGATAATTTCGCTTACGGCAACGGCCAGATCGGCATGCTGGGTTACGATAGCTGCGTTTTTGGCATCCAGGCTTAACACGGCGCGCAGGCGGTTGATTTTGGGGTGACGCTTTTTTAAATCGTTGGCCACCTTGCTGGAGCCGATGAAGGCCAGCACATCTACTTTACCGCTTTGCATTACGGGTGGGGTAATTACTGCACCACGACCATAAATGGTGTTTACTACGCCTTTGGGAAATGACTCCTGGAAAGCACGCAGCAAATAAGAGTGCAGCAGCACGCCGTGTTTGGGCGCTTTAAACAGGATGGTATTGCCCATAATAAGGGCGGGTATTAAAGTGGTAAAAGTTTCGTTGAGCGGGTAGTTGAAGGGGCCCATAGATAACACTACACCCAGGGGCGAGCGTCTTATTTGTGCTACTACACCTTCTTTAATTTCGAAGCGGGAGCTTTGGCGGTCGGTATCTTTTAACGCATCAATAGTAGCATTGATATATTCTACGGTGCGGTCGAACTCTTTGGCAGAGTCGGTATACGATTTGGCAATTTCCCACATCAGCAGTTTTATCACCTCTTCGCGTTGTTTAATCATTTTGTACACGAAGTTTTCCATGCAGGCAATGCGTCCGCTTACACTCATGGTGGGCCATTCGCCCTGGCCATTGTTGTAGGCTGCTACGGCTGCATCCAACGCTTCCATCGCTTCTTTTTCTGTGCCCAGGGGGTAGCTACCCAACAGTTTTCTTTTCAGTTCGCCGTTTTCCAATGTATACACGGGCGAATACACTTCCTGTACGGGGCCATCCCAGATTTTAATTTCACCGCCTACCAGGTATTCGCGCTGGTGCAGTGGGGTAACTTTAAATTGCTCCGGTACTTTACTTTCTTCAACAAACAACGCCGATAACGAATCGGCAAATTGGGCTGTTGTGCTCATGGTTTAATCATTTATGCTATAGAATATGAATTGGCGGGAGAATATGTTAAGTTAACACATTAAATGATACTATCACACAACTAAGGTAACAGGGGCTGGCAGGTGAGGCAAGGTATATATAGGAGTATTGCTTGTATAATTGAATGCCGGTGCTAACTTGCCGTAAAGAAACAATCGTATGGCAAAGGTGCAGTTAGTGCAGGAGGACCTGGATTTTTTGAAAGCTTTACACAAGAATAACAACCGGGAATGGTTTACAGATAATAAAGACCGGTATACAGCGGCCCAGCAACGGGTGGAGGTGTTTGCTGAAGCGTTGTTGCAGCAATTGCAGCTGCATGATGTAATTGAAACCTTATCAGGCAAAAAGAGTATGCACCGTATTTACCGGGATATCCGTTTCTCTTCCGATAAAACGCCTTATAAATGTAACTGGAGCGGCGGCTTTAAACGGGCTACCAGGTCGCGGCGCGGCGGTTATTATTATCATATTGAGCCGGGTAATAAAAGTGAAGTGGTGGGCGGCTTTTGGGCGCCCAATGCGCCGGATTTAAAGCGCATTCGTGATGAGGTGGCTTTTGATGCAGCACCGCTTCGCAAAATTCTTCAAAGCAAAACCTTTGTGGCCAACTTTGGCACTTTGCAGGGCGAGCAACTGAAAACTGCGCCTAAAGGGTTTGACAAGGATAGTGAAGGAGTAGATCTGCTGCGGTATAAACAATTTTTGCTGCGCCGGACTTTTACGGATGAAGAAGTGCTGAGCCCTTCGTTTGTGAAACTGGTGTCGGACACTTTCAAAAACATGCGCCCGTTTTTTGATTATATGAGTGAGGTGTTAACTACCGATATGAATGGTATTGCGCTGTAACAGGGTAAGCGGTAGCGATGCCATTAATTATGGTAACTTTATAGCTCCATGAAAACGAGAGAAAAAAGGGATGTGGATGTGGTGGTGGTAGGGGCGGGGCCTAACGGGCTGGCTGCTGCTATTACCCTGCAGCAGGCAGGCTTGCAGGTGTTGCTGATAGAAGGTAAGGACACTATTGGCGGCGGTATGCGTTCGGCATCGTTTACCTTACCCGGTTTTGTGCATGACGTTTGTTCTGCCGTGCATCCGTTGGCTGCGGCTTCGCCTTTTTTTCAAACGCTTCCTTTAACTTCTTTTGGCCTGGAATGGCTATATCCTGAAATTGCGGCTGCACATCCTTTTGATAACGGTATGGCGGCTGCCTTATATGCTTCGGTGGGGGAAACTGCTGCACAGGCAGGTAAAGACACGGATGCTTATAATAAGCTAATGCAACCGCTGGCCAACAAATGGGATAAACTGTTGCCGGCTTTGCTGGGGCCTTTTGACCTTTCTCATGCATTTACGCTTTCCGGTTTTGGTTTATCTGCTTTGCAATCGGCTTATGGCCTGGCATCCAGACATTTTCAAACGCCTGTAATGCGTGGCCTGATGGCAGGTATGGCAGCACATTGCATACAGCCATTGACCAATAAAGCCACTGCTGCGGTGGCATTGGTATTGTTGCTGAGCGGACATGGTAAGGGCTGGCCTATACCTAAAGGCGGATCACAACAACTGGCTAATGCGCTGGCGGGGTATTTTCAGTCGCTGGGCGGTACCATTGAAACAGGGCTGATGGTGCAATCGTTAAGCCAGCTGCCTTCCAGCCATGCAGTGTTGCTGGATGTTACACCCCAACAGTTATTGCGTATTGCAGGGCATCAACTCTCGCCCTTGTATCGTTGGCAGTTAGAGCGCTACCGGTATGGAATGGGTGTATTTAAAATGGACTGGGCTATTGAGGGCGCTGTGCCTTTTGTGGCAGAAGCCTGCCGTAAAGCCGGTACGGTGCATATAGGCAATACCATGGAGGAAATTACTGCGGCCGAGCTGCAAACCTGGAAGGGAAGGCATGTGGATGTGCCTTTTGTATTACTGGCGCAGCCGGGCGTATGTGACGCTTCGCGTGCGCCGGAAGGGCGGCAAAGTGTGTGGGGATATTGTCATGTGCCGGCAGGTTCTGCCCGGGATATGACGGAAGCCGTAGAGCGGCAGGTAGAGCGTTTTGCACCAGGGTTTCGCGACCAGATACTGGACAGGCATGTAATGAGTGCGTTGGATATGGAACAGTATAACCCTAACTATATAGGTGGAGATATTGGCGGTGGGGTGCAGGACATTGGACAGTTGTTTACACGCCCTGCCTTACGTCTTTCACCTTATCGCACCAGTGCCAAGGGCATTTATATTTGCTCTTCTTCAACGCCGCCGGGTGGCGGGGTGCATGGTATGTGTGGGTATTATGCGGCGCAACGGGCTTTGAAAGATGTGTTTCTGTAACAAAAACGCTCCTGCAAAAGCTTTTGCAGGAGCGTTTTTGTTTTATCTTTTACCTCTGGCTACCATCCATGATTGCAGCCCCACAGAAGCCATTACAAAGAATAAGCCTACGTAAAACGAGAAGTTGATTTCCTTGCTTTCATTAAAGAACAGGAACGCCATAATAATAGCATAAATGGGTTCCAGATTAAAGCTGAGGTTTACGGTAAAGGCAGGTATCTTTTTCAATACTTCGGCAAACAGTACATACAAACCTACTGTACAGAATAACGACAGCAACAACAGGTAAATGGTATCCTGTGTACCAGGCAGCAGGCTGGTTACCGGGAAGAAGTGCAGGTATACCGGCAACAGCATACCAAGCCCTGCAGTGCCCCCGAACATCTGGTAAAAGTTGATGAGTTTGCTGTCGTAATGCTGTACCAGCCGCTCATTGAAAATGGTGTACAGCGCAGCGAAAGAAGAGGATATAACGCCCAATGCAATGCCCAGTTTATAAGATGCATCAAAATGGAAAATAAGGCTGATGCCCAGCAGGGTTAACGCACTTAACAGTAATTCTGATAACTTGAATTTTGATCTGTCTATCAACGGCTTGAACACCGCAGTGAAAAAGCTGGTGAGACAATAACAAACCACCCCGATGGAAATGTTGCTGTATTTAATGCTGCCGTAAAAGAATATCCAGTGTATGGTGATGATCATGCCCACGGCAGCAATACGTAGCTTCTCTTTCAGTGTAATACGGGTGCTTACTTTAAACAGCTTTAATGCCAGAAAGAGTATAATAGTAGAAAAGAAAACACGGTACCAGGTAAGTAATCCTTCGTTTAAAGAGATCAGTTTGCCAAAAACACCTGTAAAACCAGCCAGTAACACCGCGCAGTGTAGTAATAGATATGATTTTTTCATAAAAAGTATCTGCCTGTTCCCGTGAACAAGACGCTATAGGATGAATTATTTAGTTGAAAGAGAAGCATAGCAAAATGGCCGGCAGAGTTACCGGAACTATACTTCTTTACTGAGTGGAAGAAATACTAAGGCGCTGGTGGCGATATGTGGCCGTTTCTTTTCATACTTATTGTGTAGTGTATTCAAATATAGGGAAAAATGAACAGTTTACAAAGCACAACCCAGCCGGTAATGCACCAGGCTGGCCAGGTATTTACAAGGCTCATATATTGCTTTATTGAAAGCTGGGTTACGGCTTACCATGTGTTGAAGGCTGGTGCCGTTTCTTCCTCCGTTTTTGTCAAAGCCTTTTATCTTAATATAATCTCCATCCAATACCATTTCGCGCTCGCTATGAGGTTGCATACCCCAGAAATCAGCATAATTTATTAGTGACGTAAACTTATCCCAGTTTTTCTGTGTGAGTTGTAGTGAGACTTCTTTTTCCACTTGAAAAGAAGGGTGGCTATAATTGGCCCGGTAAATCACTGCGTGCAGGTGGATAGAACACTCTTTTTTGAAAATGGTGAAATAAAAATCCTCATAGCAGAATGATGTATAGTAAAATAACTGGTACGCTTCCTCTGCCTGTAGTTTTTCCCAATCAGGATGTTTGGGTAAGTAAGGAGGGAAACTGTCGCCTGTTAGCTCCTTTTGCCATGCAATATTGTTCATGGCTTTTTGTAGAGAAGGTGTGTCGTTGGTATAATAGGCTTTTAAAAAAGAAAAATCATAGTTGCTTAATTCTGAATAGTGCGGTGTTTGTGAAATGTGGTCTATATACGCTTTTAAGGCAGAATCTCTGTAAGGTTGTTTGGGGCTGGGTGGTGTATGAGATGAGCAGGATAAAAATAAGAATAAACAGGCAGTATATAAAATGTGTTTGGGTTGCATACCTGGTAGCAGTTTAGTGGTTGTTTGCAATATATTTATTTATAGTGTTTAATGGTGAGATATAAGAAAATTAATACTGGAGAACTGCAAGTGTTATATAAAAAAAGCCTGTGCCTATTTTATAAGCACAGGCTTTGAAATAATGTATAAATGTTTTAATTGGCTGCTTCTTTATGTTGGGCTTTTGTGCCATTGGGGAAGCGTGTGAGAATGAGCTGGTCTACCGCTTCTGCTTTAGCATTATCGCCTGCCAGCTCGCGGTAGGCTTTACTTACCATTCGCATTTCTTTTTCTGTAACATCGGGTAAGCTACAAATGTAATTTGCTTCTACGGGTAAAGATGTAGCAAACCGTGCGCTATCCACTTCCTGGAGTATAGCCATGGCATAATAGAAAATACGCCTTCTGCTTTCGGGATGATGTTCTATTTCGCTTTTCATCCACATACGGCTTACTTCGGGTTTGATATAGGCCGAGTCTTCTGCAATTTTAGGCACCAGTCCTTTGTTGATTAAAAGAGGGGTACGCAAAGCGCCCCATGCGGCAGAGGAGGTGCTTACCACCTGGCCATTTTTAGTGCTGCAAAGGATAGCATACGTGAACTTGCCGCCCCTGTCTGTTTTGCCGCCGGCGCTAAGAACGGGCACTATCAACGCTGTGCCTTCGGGCAGGTAAATACGGCTGATGTAGCCGGTGTCGGTGAGGTGTAAGGATAAATCATGTTTTTCCCACTCATCGTTCCTGTAAAAGTAAATAACGCCGGTAACGGGCGACAAGCCTTTTAGCAGGGTATACTCCGGCTGGTATTGGAATGTGACGGTATCGCCAACAATGGGCCTTTGGGGGTAATATTCATGAGGGTTTTGTGCGGTGGCACTCACTACCATAAGCATGGCCACAAGCAGACATCCGAATTGGTTCATAACGGGATCATTTTACCTGCAAGACAGGGGGAGGGCATTATTTTACCCCACGGGAATGTGTTAAAATGCCGGAAAGGTGTTTTTGGGGTTGGTGGGGTGTCAGGCAGTTTTTGAAAAAAAACAGCAATTTTTTATTGAAACCAAATAGTTGCGCGTATGTTTGCAACCGAATAGTTTCTTAAGAAAATTCAATTCCATGAGAAGAGATGTTTTTCAGGCGATAGCTGACCCAACCCGCAGAGCCATTATTGCGTTAATAGCAGTGCAGGCTATGACACCCAATGCTATTGCGGAGCATTTCGATACCACACGACAAGCGGTATCCAAGCATTTGCGCATTCTTGCTGAGTGCGAGCTGGTAAAGCAGCAGCCCCAGGGAAGAGAAATTTATTACCAACTGGAACTGGAGAAAATGAAAGAGGTTGATAAGTGGCTGGAGCAATTCAGGCAGATGTGGGAAAGCCGCTTTGCGCAACTGGATCAATTGTTAGACACTATTAAAAAGAAAAAATAATGAAACACAATTTGCAATTCGACTTTATTGCAGATAAGGTAAAGAATACCTTGACTGTTAGACGTGAGTTTTTAGCCGGCAGGCAGTTGGTGTGGGATTGTTATACTCAACAGGAACTGCTGAATCAATGGTTTGCTCCCAAGCCGTTCACCACCAAAACAAAGTCGTTCAATTTTAGCGAAGGTGGTCACTGGCATTATGCCATGGTGGAGCCTAATGGTACAGAGTATTGGGGCTGGACCGATTACCTGACTATCAGGCCTATTGATTATTATACCTCTTTGGATGCGTTTACCAATGAAGCCGGTGACATTAATACAGATTTGCCACGTGCTGAGTGGGTGGTAACATTTACTGACAAGGGTGAAAATACTTTGGTAGAAACAGTAGTTACCTATAAATCGTTATCCGACCTGGAAACAGTGATAAACATGGGTATGGAGCAAGGAATGATAGCTACCCTGGAAAAACTGGATGAGTTATTATTAACTATAAAGCAATAATCATGAGCAATACCATAACGGTGAGCGCCATAGTGCATGCAGATAGCAAAAAGGTATGGGATTATTATAATAATCCTGAGCATATTACGCAATGGAATTTTGCAGATCCTTCGTGGCATTGCCCTTCCGCTTCTAACGATATGCGTGTGGGTGGAAAATATGTAGCCCGGATGGAAGCCAAAGATGGCAGCTTTGGCTTTGATCTGGAAGCTACTTACAATGCAGTGGCAGAAGGAGAAAGTTTTACTTATGCCATGCCCAATGGCAGGCAGGTAACGGTTGTGTTTCAGCAGAAAGGTAACGCTACCGAGGTAGATGTAACATTTGATCCGGAAACGGAGAACCCTTTAGAAATGCAAAGGAATGGCTGGCAGGCGATATTGAATAGCTTTAAGCGGTATACAGAAACGCATTAAGTCATAACCTCGTTTCTTGCACTTTATATAAAAAGCCCTTGACAGTAATGTTCCGGGGCTTTTTTGTGCGTATCTGTGAATCTGTACCTGTAATGCGAGGAATAATAAAATAAAATCAGTAATATAGAATGTGGGAATGAAATGGGACTGAAAATCTTACCTCTATGAATGCGAACGGGAAACATCGAGTTACGGCTGCGGGGCTGTTGATTGCCCTGGGTGTTATTTATGGCGACATAGGTACCTCGCCTTTGTATGTGCTGTCTGCTATTATAAAAGGAAAAACCATTACACAAGAACTGGTGCTGGGTTCGTTATCGCTGGTGATATGGACACTTACGCTGCAAACTACTGTGAAATATGTGCTGATGATTTTAAGGGCCGATAACCACGGGGAGGGTGGCATTTTTGCTTTGTATGCTCTGATAAGGCGGCGGCGTAAGTGGCTGGTGATACCTGCTATGATTGGTGGGGCTTCGCTGCTGGCTGATGGAATGATTACGCCACCTATGTCGGTAACCTCTGCTATTGAAGGGCTGCGCAATATCCCGGCATTGCATGCTATTACAGATAGTGCTATTGTGGGCATAGTGCTGGCTATTATTGTGGTGTTGTTTTTTGTGCAGCAGTTTGGATCGGGTTCTATTGGTAAGTTGTTTGGCCCGGTAATGTTTGTTTGGTTTTCTATGTTGGCGGTGTTGGGCGTGAACCATCTGGCAGATTACCTTGGTGTGTTTAAGGCTTTTAATCCCTGGTATGGCCTGCAGTTACTGGTGTATTATCCGCAAGGATTCTGGATTATGGGAGGTGTGTTTTTATGTACTACCGGGGCCGAAGCCTTGTATTCCGATCTGGGACATTGCGGATTAGCTAATATTCGCATGTCGTGGATATTTGTGAAAACCTGTTTAATACTCAATTACCTGGGGCAGGGTGCCTGGTTGCTATCGCACATGCAAGGCACTTTTATCACGGAAACAATCATCGAAAGCGGTTTTAATCCTTTTTATAGCGTAATGCCACATTGGTTTTTAATGGCGGGTATTGTTATTGCGGCCACGGCGGCCATTATTGCCAGCCAAGCGTTGATAAGCGGTTCTTTTACACTCATAAGCGAAGCCATGCGGTTGAACCTTTGGCCTAAAATGACCATTAAATATCCGTCGGAAGTAAGAGGGCAATTGTATTTGCCGGGTATTAACTGGCTGCTACTGGTGGGTTGTTGTGGAGTAGTGCTTCATTTTCGTAAATCCAGTAATATGGATGCGGCATACGGACTGGCTATTACCCTGTGCATGCTGGCCACTACTATCCTGTTTGCTAATTTTCTGGTTATCCGGCGGATAAAGGCTTCTATTATTTATGTTTTTTTGGCGGTATATCTTACTATTGACATCACTTTTCTGGTGGCCAACCTGGCTAAGTTTAAAGAGGGTGGTTATATAGCCTTGCTGGTGGCTGGTGTGCTGTATATAGTGATGTATGTGTGGTTCAGGGCCCGCAAAATTAAAAACCGTTACCTGGAATTTGAAAAGCTGGAACCGCATGTTCCCTTACTGGGCGAGTTAAGCAGTGATAACTCGGTAGCTAAATATGCCACGCACCTGGTATATCTTACCAGTGCCGATAATCCGCGTGAGATAGAACGTAAAATTGTGTTTTCCATATTCAGGCGACAGCCTAAGCGAGCCGATATATACTGGTTTGTGCATGTAGATACCCTGGACGAGCCTTATACGGTGGAATATCAGGTAAAGCATATACTGGTGAATGATGTGATACGTATAGACTTCCGGCTGGGCTTTCGCATACAACCAAGGTTAGATCTTATGTTTAGAAAAGTGGTAAAAGAGCTGGTGGCTAACCATGAAGTAAATGTGAAAAGTCGTTACGAAAGCCTGGAAAAGAAACATGTAACCGGTGATTTCACTTTTATTGTTACCGAGAAGTACCTCAGCAGTGACCGGGGGTTGAGCTATATAGAGCGTGTGGTAATGAAATTGTATTTCTGGCTGAAAGATATGAGTGTGTCGGAAGAGCGGGCTTTTGGGCTGGAAGCCAGTAATGTGCTGGTTGAAAGAACGCCGTTGGATGCTAATATTAATATGGTGCGGCAGATAGGAATTAAGCGGGTGTATCCTGATGTGGAGGAGGAATAGTTCTATACTTGCAATCTCGTACTTTTATCCCTGTATGGACAGATTAAGGCAACATATTGAACAGATCACTCCTTTAACCAACGAGGAGTTTGAGTATGTGAAAACGTTTTTCTCTCTGAAAAAAGTACGGAAAAATCAATACCTGGTGCATGAGGGGGATGAGGTGAAATATGAATACCTGGTTTTGTCGGGCATTTATAAAGTGTTTTATGTGGATGAGCAGGGTAAAGAATCGATTGTTCAGTTTGCACAGGAAAACTGGTGGATGAGTGATTACTATGCGTTTTTTAAGCAAAAGAATGCAGGAATGTTTATTGAGTGCATGGAAGCAGGAGAAGTGCTATGCTCTACACTGGAAGCGAGAGAAAAACTGTCGGCCGACCTGCACAAAATGGAGCATTTTTTCAGGGTGAAGTTAACCAATGGTTATGTGGCTTTACAGCAGCGGGTAAAGCTACTGCTATCCAGTACGCCACAGCAACGGTATGAAGCATTTTCTCACCTGTATCCTGATTTGATTCAGCGCATTCCTAAAAAGTTTATTGCAGAGTATTTAGGCGTGAGCCGGGAAACGTTGAGCAGGTTATATTCTGCTAGTAAATAGCCGTTTTTAGCTAGCTACGTCTCCAGATGACCAGGTTGCAGCTTAATGCAATCACTAATATGTTTTCATTGCAGGAAAATCCATATGTTCTTAGCTCGCATGCCCCGTCTCTATCAGTAAATATTGGGAGAGGAGAGTTGGGATGTTTGATATAGATATTTTTGACAGGATATTTTCCGTCGTAAGCGTCTTCGTGGTATATATGCCAGTTATCTTTCGTTGTTTTAGTTAAATAATGTTCCCCATACATGCCTGTTATTTTGATGGTAGTATCATTTTCAGTTCCGAAGCCAGGAACGGAACTGTCTGCTTCCTGAAAGAAGGTATACCAGTCTTCATTGTCACGAAAAAGTTTTTCGCCGGTGACAGCGCTAATAATTCCCCGGCCCTGGTTCGACAATACAATGATGTTGCCGGATTGAGCGAAACCAATATTTTCTAAGCCGCCTATAGCTATGGTGGTAAGATGTTGCCACATAATATATTACAAGGTTTAAAGCTGTTTGCAAGGTAATATGAGAACGGGGAATTACTCTTATTTTTTACGGTATTGAAAAGTGTGATCGTAATCACACTTTAATAGTGATTTGGCTCCTTCTGCGGGGGCAGGTGGTGATGGTAATTTTGACTTATCAAAGCACACAAAATTGCTTAACCACTAAAAAGTATAAATATGAAAAAGCGCATTTTAATCATCGTTTCTAACGCTAACGTTATTGGCTCTCACAATAGAAGAACCGGTACCTTTTTACCAGAAGTAGCCCACCCTTATGCGGAGTTTGACAAAGCGGGTTACACGATTGACTTTGCCAGTTTAACCGGCGATACTCCTTACCTGGATGCCCTGAACCTGGCAGATGACCCTGATAACCTGAAATTTTTAACCGGTAAAGGCTGGGCGGATATGCAAAAGGCTGCGAAGCTGGCTGATGTGGATGTAAGCACTTACAATGCTGTTTTTGTACCAGGCGGACTGGCTCCAATGGTAGACATGCCCGAAGCGCCACTGTTGAAGAAAGTGATTGCGGAAACCTACGAACGCAACGCAGTGGTAGGTGCGGTGTGTCATGGTCCGGTGTCACTGCTGAATGTGCAGTTAAGCGACGGCAGTTATCTGGTAAATGGCAAGAACATTGCTTCTTTTACTACAGAGGAAGAAGATAATTACGCCCGTGCCGATGTGCCTTTTGATTTGCAAACCGCATTAACCAAACAAGGTGCTATTTTTCACGCTGCTGCTCCGTGGAGTGCCAACAGCATTACAGATGGTAATTTAGTGACCGGACAAAATCCGGCATCTGCCAAAGGCGTAGGTGAAAAGATAGTGGCCATTCTGGAAAACAAATAAAAGATAGTTATGATTACGATACCCGTTTATACCTTTGCCAAATGGCAGGTGAAAGAAGGACAATTAGATACCGTGTTGGGGTTGCTGGCAGAAGTAGGGCAGAAAAGTGCGGCAGAGAAAGGGAATTTGTTTTACAAGGTGCATCAGAGTAATACAGACGCCAATACCTTGGTTTTGTTTGAAGGTTATGTGGATGAGGAAGCGGTGCAGGAACACAGGAATGCACCTTATTTTCAAAATATTGTTGTGGGGCAGATTGTGCCGTTGTTGGAAAGCAGGGAGGTGATTTTAGCTTCAGAAGTGTTGTTTTAGAGGAAGTAGGGGGAGAGAAGTAACAAGGCTTCGGGTAGTTATACCAGAAGCCTTGTTGTTGTATAATAATTGAATTGCAGTAAAGGGGGCTTTTAGAAGAAACATTCTTTCTTCTAATTGTGTACCAGTGCCTTAGCTTTTTTGTTTAGGTATTTTAGTACAATCCACAGGGGTGAATTCTAAAGAAAAGCTACTGGTATCTTTTAATATTTCTCTGCCTGTTTTAGCATCGTACTGGTAAGGCTGTTGCAGCACATTGCCATCTTTAAATTTCAATACTACTGGTAATGTGTCCTGCTGTCCTTCCTGAATATAGCTCCAGGTGGCTGTAACAGTCTTGTCTTTCATTGCGCCTGCCAGCGTGCCGCGGCGGGCATCTTTTTGAAAAGGCATTTCTACCAGTTCGCCGGTTACATTGCTGCCATCTATTATCAGGTGAACTGTGAAGGTATCCTGACGCAATGGGCCCGCATATCGTTGAAAACATAAGGATATGGGTGCTTTGGCTGAGTCGGCAGTAGTGATAGATGCGGAATCTTTTGATGTGCCGTTGCCGGGGTTGTTATTGCATGCGGTTAGGCCTGCAATAAGAAGTGCTGTATAGCCTATCTTTTTTATCATAGAGTAATTGTTTATGTGGGATTTTAATCAATAAGTATACCAGTAGGGGATAGATATAATAAGTGTAGTTGTTAGATAAAATAGAGACTAGTCTAAAGTAACTACAGATTCTATTCCGTTTGCATGTAATACCGATGATAATTCTGTCAACCTTTCTTTGTCTCCTTTATCTATAAGGGATGCATTACTTTCTTTTAATTGTTTGATATCCGCAAAAGATAGGTTTAGGGAGTTTTTCAGTTTGTATATATTATGAACATTATTGAACGAGAAGTTAACAAGCCGTAGTTTCCAGGTGTTTCGTTCCTCTGCATACAATTTTATCATGGTTTCGAGGTGAAAGGATGTGCCAAAGGTTGATATGCTGCCGTCTGTTTTGGAGATGAAAAAAGGAGCGTTGCCACAAATGCCATATTTCAATGTATCTCCGGTTTCCAGTAATTTTTTGGATGTATAAGAAAATATCCAGGCATCAATTATTTCAGTAACTTCTGAGATGACTAATAAATCGTCGTCCGTTCCTGTAAAATTGCCTTGTTGAAGCTTTTGCTCAGCTATTTGCCGGGCCTGTTCAAGAGATAGCATTGTAATGATTTCAAATGCAATATTATTAAATCACCTGAACATTGTTTTAAAAGAGAGCGGGAAGAATGGTGTGTAAAAAAGCCCCTCTTTTCAGCATTGGCTGAAAAGAGGGGCTGGGTAAAAAGATTAAGCCACTAACTGGCCTGCAAATACTTTTTCAAAAGCCTGTTCAAAATCGGCTTTGATATCTTCAATGTGTTCTATGCCAACACTTACTCTTACCTGGTTGGGTTTTACACCGGCTGCAACCTGTTCTTCGGCGCTTAACTGCTCGTGTGTGGTAGAGGCGGGATGAATTACCAGTGTTTTAGCATCGCCTACGTTGGCCAGGTGGCTGGCCAGTTTCAGGGAGTCGATTAACTGGCTGGCTTTTTCTTTGCCGCCTTTGATACCAAAGTTTACGATGCCGCCAAAGCCGTTTTTCAGGTATTTGCGGGCAAGGTTATGGTAGGCATTGTTTTCCAGTCCGGGGTAGTCGACAAACTCTACCTGCGGGTGCTGTTGCAGCCAGGTGGCCAGTGTCAGCGCATTATCTACATGGCGTTGCACGCGTAATGATAGGGTTTCCAGGCCTTGTAGCAGCAGGAAGGAGTTGAAGGGACTCAATGCCGGGCCAAAATCGCGCAGACCTTCTACGCGTGTTCTGATGGCAAAGGCGATATTGGGTAAGCCTAATGGATTGCCTTCGCCAAATACTTCCCAGAATTTTAAGCCGTGGTAGCCCTCTGCGGGTTCGGTGAATTGCGGGAATTTGCCGTTGCCCCAGTTGTAATTGCCGCCGTCTACCACTACGCCGCCGATAGTAGTGCCGTGTCCGCCAATCCATTTGGTGGCAGATTCTACCACTATGTTAGCGCCATGCTCCAGCGGGCGAAACAGGTAACCGCCTGCGCCGAAGGTGTTGTCTACCACCAGTGGGAGATCGTAATCTCTAGCCAGCTGGGCTATTTTTTCGAAGTCGGGAATGTTCAATTGTGGATTGCCAATGGTTTCGAGATAGATGGCTTTGGTGTTTTTGTCAATGTGCTTTACAAAGCTGTCCGGATTATCGCCATCGGCAAAGCGGGCTTCTATGCCCAGTCGTTTAAAAGCTACTTTAAACTGGTTGTAGGTGCCGCCATATAAATAAGACGTGCTTACAAAGTTGTCACCTGCCTGTAAAATATTGGTCAATGCCAGAAACTGAGCCGCTTGTCCCGAGCTGGTAGCTACGGCCGCCACACCACCTTCCAGCGCTGCAATGCGTTGCTCAAACACATCGGTGGTGGGGTTCATAATGCGGGTATAGATATTGCCAAATTTGCGCAGTCCGAATAAATCGGCAGCGTGTTCGGCATTGTCGAATCCGTAGGAGGATGTTTGGTAAATAGGTACGGCCCTTGATTTGGTGGTGGGGTCAATTTGTTGACCGGCATGGAGTTGCAAGGTTTCGAAGCGGAGTTGTTTACTCATTGGTAATGTGTTTAAATATGGAATAAATAGATGCAATCGGATTGGATACGGTGGTAACAGGTTTGTTATGGTGTATATATGGTTATTACATACAACACGAATAGCCAGCAAAACGGATGTAAGTATTGTGTGAATGCATGTTTTAGAATATCCTACAAGATATATAGGGTAAATGATGTGCCCAAATATTTTTTCTTATGGAATTGTTAGGATGGGGGCTGTCAGGTGGCAAAACAGGGGTTGCAAAAGTGGGGGGAGGGGTTATTGGTATAATACAGCTTCGCTATGGGGCCGTTTCGTGTTCGGGTTTAAAGCGTTCGGTTTTTAAGGTACTCTTTTCTGTGTTTTCGTTAATTTAGGTTGTAAACGTACGCTATGGCCATATATACAGCGTCTTTTTCAGCGGCTGGTGTAGCATGTGGTGTAATTCTGTAAACTGGCATTCGTGCCCTGGTAGGTATCAGGGCTTTTTTATGTATATTATCTTAAAACATTCAGGAATGTGCAAACTGTACCTGCTTTATAGTGGCATGAGATGCCGAATGCTGTTATCTGCAACAGTGGCAATGCTTTGCGCATCTGTAGCCAGCGGGCAGTTTATGTCGGGGTTAAATAAAGACAGTCTTCGCAACGTGTTGCAAAAAGCACCGGAAGATAGTGCCAAGGTGTTCACGCTTATACTATTGGGTCAGCAATATGAAAGTAACCTGCCTGATTCAGCTATATATTTTTATAAACAGGCAAAGGAGTTGAGTGTGCGTATTCATTATCCTGCGGGAGTGGTCAGGTATATCAATAACTATACAGCCGTGTTGAATGTACAGGGGAAATTTGATGAGTCGTTGCAATTAAACCAGGAAGCAACTGCTTTGTGTAAGCAGTATGGGTTGAAAGAATTGTATATAAAATCTCTGATTAATATAGGAGTGGTATACCAGTATAAGCAGGATTATGAAGCGGCTGCCAGTCATTATTTGAAAAACCTGCCTGCGTTGGAGGAAGCAGGTAATAGCCAGGCATTATCTATGGTGTATGGTAATCTTTGCGGGGTGTACCTGGATATTGGGCAGTACCAGCAGGCGTATGAGTATGCGCAGAAAGAACTGGAAACGGCCACGGGATCGGGTGATTTGTATACCGTGGTAGCGGCCTGTAATAACCTGGCGAACGCTTTGAAAGGAAAAGGCAGGATGGCGGAAGCGATACCTTACCTTGAAAGGGCTTATAACACGGGCCGTAAAATTGAGGATGTGAATGGAATGGAAACGGCTTTGATTAACCTGGGCGACCTGTTTAACAAGATGCATGAGCCAGTGAAGGCTATACGTGCTTTTCAGGCTGCGCTTCCTTTAACCGATTCGCTGGAGGATGTATATGGTAAGTCGTTGGTGTTGCATGGACTTGCGTATAGTTTATATCTTCAAAAGAAGTACCAGCCGGCTTTTGTGCAGGCAGAAACAGCGCTGGCTTTTGCCCGGAAGCATGAGCAGCAGGAAACAGAGCGGCAGCTATTGATGCTGTTGTCTGATGTTGCCATAGCTAAGGGCGACCTTGCCGGGGCTGAGCGGTTTAGGGATGCTTATGATTCGTTAAGCGCTGTGGTGTCGCATGAGGCTTTGATGAAGGATATAAAGGTGATGGAGTCTAAGTATGAGGTAGAGAAAAAACAATCGCATATATTAAAGCAGAACCTTTTGCTGGTGCAGAAAGACAGGCAGGCAGCCCGGCAGCGTTTGTTGTTAGGGGCTTCTGTGGGTGGCATATTGTTGCTGGTGTTGCTGCTGTTTTGGGGAGTGCGGTATTACCGGCAACGGCAGTTATTGCATGCGAATGCGTTACGGGCATTGGAGGTGGAGCAGGAGCGTATGCGTTTGCAGTCGGTGATAGACGGGCAATTGCAGGAAAGGCAACGCATCAGCCAGGAAATGCATGATGATATCAGTTCGGGATTAACCTCCCTGCTTTTTTTATCCCGTTCGGTACAGGGACAGGAATCTGTAGCCAACAGGCTCAGGAGTATTTCGCAGGATTTGGTGCAAAAGATGAATGAGATTATCTGGACGTTGAGTAATGAGCAGGATACTATGGAGAGCCTGGTGGCTTATATGCGCAAGCAACTGGCTGAAATGCTGGATAGTGCAGGTGTGGACTACCGGTTTTTAGTAACGGAGCCATTGCCTGCACTGGCGGTGGGCGAACAGTTGCGGCGTAATGTTTACCTGGTAGCCAAGGAAGCGGTGCATAATATTATTAAGCATTCCGGGGCCAGCAGGGTTGATATTCACATAGAGGTGGGGGAGCGTTTGCATATGACTATAGCGGATAATGGTAAGGGGTTTGGCGGTACGCATGTTTTGGGTAATGGCGTTAGAAATATGCGGCAGCGGATAGCGCAGCTGAATGGCAAGTTTGATATTACGGGTGGCGAGGGAACGGTGGTAGCTATTACGGTGCCGCTGGATGTATAACTTTTGTTATACGGGTGTTATTGTATTCTAAAAGAACTTTACAGGATGGAGTGTATATTGATAAGCATTGTAGAGGATATTACGGAAATCAGGGAGGGGATGCGCTTCCTGGTAAACCAAACGCCGGGATTCCGGTGTGTATCGGTGTACGACAATGCGGAAGATGCGGTGAAGGGCTTACCGGATGATGCGCCGGATATAGTGATTATGGACATTGCCTTGCCGCAGGAAACGGGCATTACCTGTATCAGGAAGTTAAAGGCATTGGGGTTAACCATGCAGTTTATGGTGTTTACGGTGTATGAAGATAGTACGCAGGTGTTTGATGCATTGGCAGCGGGCGCCAGTGGTTATTTGCTAAAGAATACATCGCCGGAGAAGATTATCAGTGCTTTGCGGGAATTGTATGAAGGCGGATCGCCTATGAGCCTTTCCATTGCCCGTAAGGTGGTGGCTTCTTTTCAGCAGCCGGCGGAGAAGAATGAATTGTCGGCCAGGGAGATGGAAGTGCTGGGGTTGCTGGCTAAGGGATTACTATACAAAGAGATTGGGGAAAAGCTTTTTATCAGTACCGGTACTGTGAAGCAGCATATACATCACATTTACGACAAGCTGCATGTACAAAACCGCACAGAAGCTATTAATAAGGTGTTTGGGAAGAAAGGATTATAACCTTTGTTCTATTGCCAGCGGCTTTGAAAGCTGATAGTTTTGGGTATTCAAACACCTCAAAAAAATCATATGAAACACAATCTGCTGATCTGCTTTCTGCTGCTGGTATCTGTGGCCGGCTTTACACAAAACGGAAGAAAAGGATGGTATATAGAGCCGGGTGTGGGCTATGGTTCTTATAAGCTGGATTTATACAATTATAACGGGGGGAGTGGTACGTATGCCGATCAAAAATTTTCGCAGCCTGTAGTGAGTGTGGGATTGGAGCGTAAATCGATACTGGAGAAAAACAGGTTTGTGCTGGATGGCGGTGCCACGCTTACCGGTGGGTTTGGGCTTACTACCAAAAGTAAGGGGGCGGGTAGTGGTAATGCAGGAGATATAAAAGGGGGCTGGTCGTTAGGTATCAGTGCATTGGCTAAGGCAGGATACCTGGCGGGTAGCAAGCCTGGTGCTATTGTGCCGCAGTTGGGGCTGGGGCCTTATTTTATTTCCCTGCAATCTGGTTCGGGCGAAGAGGGGTTTAGTAGTAAAATTTATGGAATACAGGGGATTGCAGGTGTTGAGTTTCATGTGAGTAACATAATGCTTATGCCTAATATCCGGTGGGGAGTTGGTAGCTGGGGCAACTCGGACAGGTTTATAGGTCGCGCAGATAATACACAGAACGGCCAGCCTGCCATGTTTGAGGTGGGGGTGAGTGCGGCTATCCGATTGTAGCGGAGTCTGGTAATAGTGATTGGGCATTATACTGATTATAAGTAAGAAATGCTTAAGGTTTGTGTATATTAGCCCTACCTTAAAAAACAACTTGCTATGCGTTATTCCTTTTTGTGGCTGGCTGTGTTTGCCGCTACTGTTATTGCCTGTAACCCTAATCCCGGAGCAAAATCACCTGCTGATTCTACTATTAATGCTGCTGCGGCAGTAACACCTTATTCTATTGTTCAGGTGGTGGCTAAGTTTACGCCCATGCGGTTTGATACCTTACGGATAGATTCGCCCGATACTGATAGTGCGTCCCGTTTTTGGGGCAGGCATCTGGATAGCCTTGATATGAGTTTTTTACCGGAGGATGTAAGGTGGTTTGAAGGAATAGGGGCTATTGGTCAGTTTAATTTAGATAGCAGTCATATAGGGCTATTAGTAAGAGCGCATGGAGAATACACATACAAGGTGGTGCTTTTGAACTATGATAAAAAGCTGCAACAGATAATAAGTTCTGTGATACTGGCTCAGAATTTTGGAGATGCGGGGTATAGTTCTAATTTAAATTCCTGGCTATTTACTGGCGGAGGATATGTAAAGCAGGCTTTGACAAACCTGGAAGAGTATACCGATAACAGTGTGGAGAATGAGAATGATACTACCACCACTACCAGTTACCAATATGCTTTGCTAAAACTGGAGAAGGAGTTGACTGATACAGCTGCTATGACCCAGGAGGAATTGTATAAAAAATTTGAACATTTATTAAAGCATAAATAGTTTTTACAATTAAACAGATGTCCCAGGTGCTGGTATGGGTAATACGGGCACCCGGGCTGTTTCTTTTGTCTGTTGTTTTAGATGCTGCGTACGGTGCCGCCATCTACGCGCAGCAATGCGCCGCTTACATAATCGGCATAAGCACTGCTGAGGTATAGCACTGCCGCTGCTACCTCTTCCTGCCGGCCAAACCGGTTGGCATCGTTAGGCACCAGGTCTTTTACGGCGTTGCGTTCTATTTCTGCTATATCGGTTCCCCAGCCTTTTTGTGGTGCGGCGTTACGCAGCCATTGTTCTACGCCGGGGTTCATAATGGCACCGGGGGCTACTACGTTAGAAGTGATGCCGGTACCGCTGAGTTGCCTGGCCAGCGATACGCTCATGTTATGACGTGCGGCCAGGCTGGCGTTGTAATGGGGCAGCTCGTTAATGGGTTGTACCCCCAGTCCGCCGCCGATGTTGATTACCCGGCCCCAGCCTTGTTTTTTCATAGTAGGTACTATGCGCTGGATCATGCGCACGTAGGATACTACGTTTACGTTGTACACTTCCAGCCAGTCGGCTGTGCTGGTGTTTGACCAGGAGGTGTGTGCGTAAAAACCGGCATTGTTTACCAGTATGTCTACTGGTCCGGCTGCCAGTGCGGCCTGTGCTACGCTATCTGCCCCTTCGTCTGTTGCCAGATCTCCCAGGGCTATTTCGGCGCTGCCGCCGTTGTCGATAATCTGCTGCATTACGGCTTGTGCGCGTTCTGCATTGCGGCCGTGGATAATGACGTGAATGCCTTCTGCTGCCATCATTATGGCAATAGCTTCGCCAAGGCCGGCGCTGGAACCTGTTACCAGTGCGCGCTTGCCCGCTAAATTGTAATTCATATATCTAATATTTATGGATGAATGCGTTTTTATTGCCCCTGCGAGGGCGCTTTACCAAATGCTTTTTTATAGGCGAAAGAAAAATGTGACAGATCTTCAAAACCCAGATCAAGATAGATTTCAGATGCCATTCTACCTTTTTGTGCTATGAGGTAATTGGCTTCTTCCAGCCGCCTTTGGGTAAGCCAGCGGCCGGCGGTGGTATGGAACAGCTTTTGAAAATCTCTTTTAAAGGTAGACAGGCTTCTGCCAGTGAGAAAGGCCATACGGTCCAGTCCCACATTGTAGCGATAGTGCGTACTCATAAAGGCTACCAGGTCAATTTTACCCGGATCGTCAAAGTTGAACAACGCCTGTTTTAATGCCGGATTGTTTTGCAGCAGCAGTAACACCAGTTCTTTGGTTTTCAACGACACCAGCGCCTGGTTATACACCCCGGATGCATTGCAGTAAGGGGCGATGCTGTTTGCATAGCTTTCCAGCCAGCTGTCGGGCTTTAGCAACTCTACGTCTTTACCTGTATAAGGGGTGTTTACAGTATCGGCATATAAGGGCGTCATTTCCCTGAGCGTGTTTTCATCTATATGTACTGCAATAGATTGAAAGCCTTGCTGACCGGGACGCTTTACGTATTTGGTCAACTGGTTGCGTTTGAAAAAACGATAGTCGCCCGCTTTAAACAGGTAGGTTTGATTGCCCGACCATATTTCTTGCGTGCCGGAGAGGATATAGCTAAAAATGTGATCGGTTACAAAAGCTTCGCCTTCCCGGAAGTTGTTGCCATAGTTGTTGGCAATAATTTGTGGGTGTTGAAGTTTGATGGTATTGTCGCCGGTTTCCATTGTTTTGTGTTTGTTACACAAAGGTGCGACGGAATGCGGTTAGGGTGGTTTGTTTAGCAGTTCAATCTGGTTTGTTGAAAAGGTCAGGGAGTAATCAGGCGCACTTTCCTGTCAATAAAGTCTGTTTTAAATCCGTTTAGGTGTAACAAGTGGGATAAACGGAGTTGGTAGTCGTACCAGCCGGTACCATCATAATGGTCTTCCTTGTCTATATCATTTAATATTGCCAGAATTTCAATAACGTCTGATTGCGTGAGCGTTTGTTTATTTTCTATAATGGTGTTGATTGTTTTAGATACTTCATATTCTGGCTTAAATAGTATATGGGTTTGTATATTTCTTTCAAAATAGGCGTTGCATTGTTTTAAACTGTCAATTGTATTGGACTTGAGTGTTGCTGGATCGGATTTCTGTTTTGCAGAAACTGTAACTTCTTTTTTGAATAGTTTTTTCCAAAAGTTCATGCTATAAATACAACTTTTTTTAATAGGAGAGAAGCAGGCTGCAAATTAGATTTTCATGTGGGAAAACTGCAATCTGGTTTGTGAGAAAGGCCTTTTTTAAGCATAAAACAGGATAAAAGGATGTATTATAAATAATCGTGTCGTGTTTTAAAGGCTTTTTTTACTGTGGGGATCATCCCCACAGTAGCTAGACTCATCGCCATAGTAGTGGGGATGAGCCCCACAGTAGCTAGACTCATCGCCATAGTAGTGGGGATGAGCCCCACAGTAGCTAGACTCATCGCCATAGTAGTGGGGATGAGCCCCACAGTAGCCAGACTCATCGCCATAGTAGTGGGGATGAGCCCCACAGTAGCCAGACTCATCGCCATAGTAGTGGGGGTGATCCCCACAGTAGCCAGATTCATCGCCATAGTAGTGGGGATGATCCCCACAGTAGCCAGACTCATCACCATAGTAGTGGGGATGAGACACACGGTAGCCAGGCTCATCCCCATAGCAGTGGGGATGAATCCCACGGTAGCTAAACTCATCGCCATAGTAGTAGGTAAGCGTTTTGCGGCTGTAAAACTTACCCCTATAGTAGTAGGAAACTCCTCACTACAGTAAAGTTCCTCACCATAGTAGTAGGGATGAGTTTTACTGCTGTAAAACTTGCTGCTATAGTAGTGGGGACGCTTCTTACTACTGTAAAACTCTTCACTATAGTAGCAGGGGTGAGTTTAGCTACTGCCAGTGCATCGCTATAGCTGTGGTGACAACTTCCATAGCTGTAAAACTGTTCACTATAGCTTTAAGGATGATGTCTAGAGCTGTAAAAGTTGCCGCTACAGTTAGTGAATGGCTCTGTTTAGTAAACTGTGTCAGAAAAATTATACATATGATTGTTCAATGGTAATACTTGCTGAATGCCGCGTGTGCTATATTGTAGATAAGATAATGTTTATATAACGCTATTGGTAGAAGCTGTGTGAAAGGATGATTTTAATTGGGTGTATAGGAACGGGATATTATTTTCGTAGTCATTGATAAGGGTTTTTGGATAGATGAAATATCGGCAGAGACATATTGGGTTCTTACATCGATAATCATTTTTATCCATGAAACAAACAAAACAAAATGTAGAGAAGCAGGCAGCAGAAAATACTGCCAACGGAGTGCAATGTGTGCCAGTTTATAACTGGTATGGATCGTTTAAGTGTTTTGACACAGTGTATCCCTGTTTGTGTGAGTTAGATTTAGTGCACCAGCATCTAAGAAGTTTGAACAAGATAACCGCGGTTTGGTGCCGGAAGCATACCATAGACCTGGCTATATTGCATGCCAAATGGGAATATGCCTGCCTGCTGTACTGGCATCAGCAAACGCGCAGACGTACAAGATTTTTAAGGGAAAAGTAGCTACTGCTAAATAGCTTTTTTACAGCGCATGTTGTTGCGCGAACGTTGCCTGAATAGAAGCTTATTTATTCTCATTTTAACCAGTTATACTTATATATTATCCGGGCGTATATTTCCTCTGAATACACTCTTACATTGCGGTGTATTGACTAGTGTACACTTTCATTCATCCCAAAACAGTATTCATGTATCGGTTTATTTCAGTAGCGCGTTTATCGTTGTTTCTGATTCCTTTGATCTCCTTTCAGGCTGTTGCACAAACTGAGGTGGCTGCATTTAACAGTCATTCTTACGTTGGTAAAAAGCTGGTATATATACCCGCTACGGTATGGCTAGTACCAGATAGTAATGACTATGCCAATAACGAAAGCGCATTCAGTTATACCAGAATGGCTGAGTCGGATAATATAGTACTATTCTGGGCAAAGGAGTTTGGTAATGATCCGATGCAAAACCCAGACACTGTTAAACGTTTTAACCCAGCAGATGCATTAAAAGAGTGTGAACGATTTTATCGCTTTTATGTAAATAATTTACATTTTTTGGTAAAGGGTAAATCGGTGAGCGACAAATACAAAATACTGATTTATATTATCGATAGCAAAGATGCTACCGCATTTGGCGGCGGGGCAGAGGATAAGGTGGGTATATTGTGGACACCTCCTGCCAGAATTAATAAAGCCCCTTATGGTGCACTGGCGCATGAGATGGGACATTGTTTTCAATATTTAACGCATGCAGATGGCGCATGGGGCTTTACCAGTTCGCCGGAAGGTAGCAGGGGACAGTCTATTTTTGAAATGACTTCTCAATACATGTTGTGGCAGGTATATCCTGGATGGATGACTTTTGAAAACTATCACCTGAAAAGTTTTCTCAAACAAACACACTATGCCTTTTTGCATGAGGAAAATCAATATCATTCTCCTTATGTGTTAGAATACTGGTCGCAGAAGCATGGGGTTGATTTTATGGGAAAGCTGTGGCGGGAAGCAAAAGCAGGAGAAGATGCGGTGATGGCTTACAAAAGAATAACAGGAATTAGTCAGCAGGCTTTTAATGAGGAAATATTTGATGCGGCACGGCGGTTTATTACCTGGGATATGAAGCGTATTAAAAAAGTAGCAGCTCGCTATGCCAATGAACATGTGAGCAAACTGGATTCCATAGGAAACGGCTGGTACCGGATAGCTGACAATAATTGTCCGCAAAACTATGGGTACAATGGTATTGCTTTACAAGTGCCTGCGGCAGGAACTAACGTGACACTTCAATTTAAAGGCATTGCGGGAGGGGAAGGGTTCAGGGCCATACATGTTGATAAAGCTGGCTGGCGGTATGGTTTTTTAGCCGTGCAGGAAAGTGGTAACTGTGTATATGGTAAAGTGTATTCAGATGCTGATAGCACTGTTACGTTTACATTACCAGCGCATACACGCCATTTGTGGTTAGTGGTAAGTGGTGCGCCAACAGAGCATTGGGAGCATATTGCAGATGGGAAGAAAGAGAATGATGAACAATGGCCTTATCAGATTAAGTTGTCTGGAACAACTTTACTCCGTTAGCGTTTAGACAAAGCTGTCATTCCTCTCCAATTCGTGACCGTTGTTACCTGGATTTAGGCCTGTTACATGTGGCGATGAAATTTTTTTTTTACGGCTTGTGTTGTTGTGTGAACGTTGCATAAATAAAGGGTTATATAAAATAATTTATACATGATATCGCCTTACGTGTTGCGTAAGGCGTTAATTTTAATTGGAAGGAGATAGGCTGTTTGCTATTTTCGTAAGGATTGGTTTCAAGTGACTATTTTAATTGTAAAGGGCATATTGGGTTCTTATAACGATTTAAAATATTTACTATGAAACAAGCAAGCCAAAAAGAAAACAAGCGATTTGCTAAAATGACTGTTGTAGAAGAGCCGCCAGTGCCCAAACACAAATGGGCTGTTGACGATTACGCCCCCACGCCTACCAGACTTTTTTTAATTCCCTGGCCGTTTTTGTATGTATGCAAGCTGGCGGGTGTAACACCTCATAGCGTACTGCACCGGTTTATGATAGATGTAAGCGGCGATACCATCGACAGAAGCATTAACCCGGCTGTTAGAGAAAAGGCAATCGCCTACTTTATGGAACGTGGCTATGGCCAGCAATTTTACAAAGAAGAAGATATGCGCCAGATATTGGCAGAGCTGGACACGCTGGGTGGCTTATGGCCACAAACCAACAGCGATAAACTGATTGATATGCACGCCACCTGGCGCACCAAATACCTAAAGCACTGGTTTAAAAAGTGGTACAACAAAGTGCGGCGAAAAGACCTCTAACTGCATAAAAGGCCGTTTCGTTGCCCTAAAAACGGCCTTTTATCCTCAAAACTCACCGGTTTTTTCCATTTTGAACCATTTAATCTAGCAAACAAATGATAGATTTACCTACTAAACAGGCATTGATGAACACCTCTTTAGCCCATTTACCGGCCTATAAACAGGAACAGTTACAAAAGATTGCGAGCATAATTGTTGAAACCGTACAACCCGAAATGGTAATACTGTTTGGCAGCCACGCCACCGGCCGCTGGGTAGAACATAAATATGTAGAAGACGGTATCATTTACGAATACATCAGCGATTACGACATACTGGTAATAACCAAAAGCGGCGAAAACCGTAAAGACTACGAAATACAAGACGTAATAGAAAACCGCTGCCGCTACCATACACCGGTAACCACCATTGTACATGATATAGATTTTGTGAACAGGATGCTAAGCGAAGGGCAATACTTTTTTGCGGATATAGAGAAGGAGGGTATTCTGCTGTATGATAGCGGGAATGTAGCGCTTGCCGAACGGAAGCCGTTAAGCCCGGCGGAAGCGAAGGAGATTGCGCAGGATTATTATGATCAGTGGTTTTTGAGTGGGGTGGAATTTTTAGCGTTTGCACGGTTTGGTTTGCAAAGAGGTGCTTTGAAAGAAGGTGTGTTTAGTTTGCATCAAGCTGTAGAAAGGACTTATAATGCTGTTGTGCTGGTGTTTACTGGTTACAAGCCTAAAACGCATAATCTGGATAAGTTGAAACGATACACTAAGGCATATTCTGAGGAGTTGGCTGGTGTTTTTCCTGAGAATACAAAGGCGGAGGAGCATTTGTTTGATTTATTGAAGCGGGCTTACATAGATGCGAGGTATAAGAAGGATTATCGTATTAGTGCAGAGGAGCTTGGTGTGTTGATTGAGCGGGTGCAGAAGTTGCAGGATATTGCGGGGCCTTTGTGTGTGGAAAAGATTGCTTCTATTTTAATTTTATAGGTGTGTTTTCGTGTTGTTATGTTTGGGACAGGTGATAAGGAAACTTAACCTAATAAGATGGATTGATTTTTTATTTTATTGCTTTCATGGGATTAGACATTATAAACGTATGCTATTGCCATAGATGATACAAGTATTTTAGCTGTATATGTGGTTGGCGGGATAGTAAGTTTACTTCACAATATTAAAAAAAGAGCGGGAGGACTTATGGAGCTGAAATCTACTATGAGTGATTCTTTTTTAGAACTTTTCTACAAAGAGATTGAATGTGGTATTTCTGAAACGTATTCAAAACTAAATCTTCATATTTTAAAGATCGAAAACAATCAGTTTTGTTATCCAGAGTTAATTCGACATCTACAAAATCATTTCATATCATTTGCTTTATCACGAAAAGAAAAACAAGAGTTCTTGAAAGATGAAAGATATGGTGAAATGTTCGCAGCAGCAGCGAGTAAATTTCGTGATTATAATGTAAATGAAGGTGAAGCGGGGGAATTGCTACTGTTCTGTTTTCTAGAGGCTCATTTGAAAGCTCCTAAAATTCTAACAAAGTTAGAAATAAAACTGTCTTCAAATGATTATGCGAAAGGTTCTGATGGAATCCATTTACTAAAGGTTGCGGAAAAAGAGTATCAGCTAGTTTTTGGAGAATCAAAACTTGATCAAAAGCTTACGACTTCAATTACAAATGCTTTTAAATCAATTCATGAGTTTATAAGCAGAGACAGAAATAGTATTAGTGATGAAATAGGTCTTCTGAATTCACAACTTTGCAAAGAGGTGTTTGATGAAGACTCATATCAGTTTGTAAAGTCTATAGTAATGCCTAAAGCAAATGTAGATAACCCCATTGTAAAAAATAACGCATTTGCGATTTTTGCAGGTTTTGAAGTCGCTCCAACTATTGATGAGAAAAAAATGACTAATTCTGATTTTTTAAAAGAGATAAAGACGAAGATTAAAAAAGAAGTTGAAGCTAAGATGAGCCATATTAAAAGTAAAATAGAGGAATATGATTTGCATGGTTATACTTTTTATGTGTATACCTTCCCTTTTATGAAATTAGATGAAACTAGAAAGAATATTATAAAGAAATTAATTCGAGCTGAATGATTGAAAGATTAGCGGCAGATGTTTTACAGGATACATATTTTAATGATTTGTATAATAAGGCGGCGAAAATGTTTGCCAAAAAAATGTTTATATCTGTTAATAATGAGTTTTTTTGGGTTGAGAAAGAAGTAAGAGATCTTCTTCGTTTTGCTGATATTTTATCAAACTCTTCAAAAGTAGAATCTAGAAATAAGGCTTATCAAATAATAACTTTGTTAAATAAAGATTTTAATAAAGATCCTTATTATCGAACCTTTGCTCATTCTGTTTTAGCCAAATTGGGGAATTTTCCTGGAATTGAATATCTGCGAAATGAAGATGGCAACAACTCAGAGTTGCCGCTTGAAAGAGATATCGAGAAAAAAACAAAGGAGTTTAGGCAGGCTGTTCCTGGAAGCAGAGATCTGATTTTTACAGATTCTCAATTTGAGCTTTACACAAAAATTACTAGTTCAAAGCACTTTAGTTTTTCTGGCCCAACTTCAATGGGGAAGTCTTTTATCATTAAGTCTTTTATCAGGCGAGTTGTTGCAAATGTACCGGCAGAAAATATTGTAATAATGGTTCCTACAAGGGCTTTAATTAATCAGTTTTCAATTGACTTAAATAGAGAATTGAAAGAAGTTTTAGACTCTTATAATTATTCGGTTGTAACTAATAGTAATGTGTCTGAAATGGACATTGAAAGTATACAACGTTATGTTTTTGTGTTGACGCCAGAACGTCTATTGAGTTATTTGTCTCAAAAAGGTAATCCATCCTTTGGGTATTTATTTATTGATGAAGCACATAAGTTAGCCGCAGAAAATGATGCCAGGTCGATTACTGCTTATTCTGCAATATCAAAGTCATTAAAACAGAATAGAAACGTAAGCCTTTATTTTGCATCACCCAATGTTTCAAATCCTGAGGTTTTTTTAAGACTATTTAAAAAGGATGAAAAATTAAATTATAAAACTCAAGAAGCTCCCGTATCTCAAAATCTTTTTTTTATAGATCTTACTAGTAGAAAAGTCGTTCATTATTTGGAGTCTGAGAGTTATGAATTTGAGCCTGATATTTTGAACGGTGAAAGTTCTACTTATGATGTTTTGTCTGTTTTGGGTAAGAATACTAGTAATCTAGTGTATTGTAGTTCGAAGAATGAAGCTATTGATAAGGCTGAGAAAATGGCTGGTTGCTTAAAAGATATAAAAGTTTCAAACAATGTGAGAAAAGTTATTCGTCAAATTAAGGGGTATATTCATAATGATTATTATTTGGCGGAATTTCTTAATAAGAGTGTTGCTTATCATTTCGGGAATTTGCCACAGATTATAAGAAATAAGATTGAAGCTTTGTTTAAAGAGAGAGAGATTAGCTATATCTTTTGTACTTCAACTCTTTTAGAAGGGGTTAATATGCCAGCCAAAAATGTGTTCATACTTAATAATATGAATGGGAGAACTCCTTTTCAGCCAATAGATTTTTGGAATCTTGCTGGTAGAGCAGGCAGGCTGAGGTATGAATTATCTGGTAATATAATTTGTTTAAAGGAAAGTGATAGGGTTTGGAAGAAGTCTGAAGAGTTATTAATGAAAAAAGCCGATATACTATTAAATCCATCTATCGACAGCCATATTGATAGTAAACTTAAATTAATCGAACAGATATTGAATGAAGATCCTAAAGTGAAGTACAAGAATGAGACTTTGAAGGAGATTCTTAAATATATATCTAATATAATTAGTATTGATACCTTAGAAATTGAAAGGTCAAATTATAGAAGTGAGATAATTACAAAGCTGATTCAAGATAATAAAGAGCTCATTATTGAATTGGCTAAGAAGAAAAATGGGAAAATAGAAGTGCCTTCTTCGGTTCTTAGTACAAATAATTCGATAAAGCTAAAAATTCAAAATGAAATTTATATTTGGTTGCAAAATCGAAAAGATAATCCTGCATCTATTAGACTTCCTAGTAGAGTTGATTATGAAACGTGTAAGGAGTGGCTTAATAGGCTTTTTGTTTTGTTTAAATGGCAAAATGAGGAAAAGAGTTTTAAATCGAAGAGTCAGCTTGATTATTATGCTCTATTAATGAATCAATGGATAAATGGTCTTCCTTTAAATCAAATTATAAATCAGTCTATAGCATACTATAGTAATACCAATAGACAGATATCTACTGGGTATGATAAAAGCGGATTGAAATTTGAATATTTTGATGGGAGTAAACAGCATGTTAATATTCTAATCGGAAATATTATTGAAGATGTTGAACATGTTCTTCGTTTTCTCTTAGAAAAGTATTTCAATAGTTATTATGTAATGCTAGTTGAAATTTTGGGGGAGGATAACGCAGGTGCCAATTGGGCTACTTTTCTTGAGTATGGCACTCAAAAGCCTATCGTTATAGCTTTACAGAATTATGGTCTATCAAGACACTCTGCTGATTTTATTTTTAAAAACTTTAAGAGTTGTTTGAAAATAGAAGGGGATAAGTTGGTTGAAATCGATAGGACGCGGCTTCGAATTTTATTAGATAAAGATGCTATTGAGTATGATGAAATTAATTCGATTTTATTTTAAATTGAATATGTTGGAGAAGTAGTAGATTCATTGTTTCTTTTCGTAAATGTCCTGTAGTGTTTAAAATGACATATGCATTAAAAAACTGTTTCTTGCTTTTAATATAAGGAATGTCTGTTATGTACCGAAAGATTTTAACTTCTTACTATAATTGAGTATAATTTTTAGACTTTGTTTTATGTCAAATGGAAGAAATAGACGCAGGCCTGTACCTCATGCTGGTGATGATATCCAAATTGAAATCCAAAGAAGGTTGGAAGACGATTACTTTATTGACGACAATTTGACACTTACATCAGTAACTGGTGTAATTCCTTTGGGAGATAATCCCTTTTTTGTATGGGAAGGACGGCATAATAATGAATTGATTAGGGTTAGTCTTCGTAGGGGAGATTCTACTTTTCAGGCTGAGATTACAGGGACGTTGCCTGGAGGTTATCATCCTGATTGGGGAGGAGTAAGGGAGCAGTTGGATAAAGAGTTAATTAGAATTCTTCGTCCACTTAACTAATATTAGAGTTACTCTTTGATAATTTACCCATGCAATAAAAACCTCCCCATCATAAACAAACCCATACATAACACAAACCATCCAAAGGACTGCTTCAACGCCTTATCCTGTATAAACTTACTGGCATAAGCCCCAGCTAATATCCCAGTAATAGTGCAAGCCGAAAAGCTCACCAGGAAGCTCATATTCATATCCACATGTCTGCTTACATCTCCCAGTACACCCAGTAGAGAGCTCATGGTCATAATCAACAAGGATGTGCCTATTGCCTTTTTTACAGGTATGCGGGCGAACATGACTAGTGAGGGGATGATTAAAAAACCACCGCCTACGCCTATGAAGCCGGTAACGCCGCCTACCAGAATGCTCTGGCCTACCAGTAAGGGCTTGTTAGGGGCAATATTTTCATTGATGGGGTCTTCTGTTTTCTTTTTGCGTATCATGGCCAGGGCGGTAAATATCATTAAACAGGCAAAGGTGGCCATCAGCATGTCGGGTTTAATGAGTTCGTGGTGGCCGATGTTGCAAATGTGGCGGGGGATGGAGGGCATTATCCATTTGCGCATTACGAATACGGTAATAAGGGAGGGGATGCCGAACAGCAGGGCTATGGGAAGGATAACGTTGCCGTTGCGGTAGTGGCGAAAGGCGCCTACAGCACTGGTAAGACCCACGATGCAGAGGGAGTAGGTGGTGGCCAATACAGGATCGATACGAAAGCAGAACACGAGGATGGGTACCGTTAAAATAGAACCTCCGCCGCCAATTAATCCTAAAGACAACCCTACAAGAATAGCCGACAGGTATCCTGCAATAATAGTGAGCATGCTGTTGTTTATTTCCTTTCCGCCCAAAAATAGGCCGTTCGGGGTAGCTGGTTAGTGACTTTTGTTACATAGCGCCGGTGAGTATTACCCGGTTGCGACCCAGCAATATTTTGCCCCTTTTTTCCAGTTGCTTCAGCAGGCGGCTTATTACCTCGCGGGTAGTGCCCAGCTCTTCGGCAATTTGCTGGTGGGTGATGGTGAAGTCGTTGCTCTGGTACACCTCCTTTTTCTTGTTCAGCAGGGCCATAATGCGGTCGTCCAGTTGCTCAAAGGCAATGGCGTTGATTACCGTAAGCAGTTCTTCAAAACGTATGTGGTATAGATGGAATATGAAATTGGCCCATTCGGGGTACTTGGTAATCCACTCCTTGGCTTTGTTAATGGGGATGAAGAGTATTTCGGCGTCTTCTTCCACCATGGCGCGCACCTTACAGGTGTCCTCGTGCAGGCCGCTGAGGAAGGAGGTAATGCAGCTTTGACCTGGTTTCAGGTAGTATAATAGAATTTCCCGGCCCTCTTCTTCGGTACGCATAATGCGCACGCTGCCGTTTACCAGTATGAAAATAGACTGTATGTAACTGTTTTCTCTGAGTACCAGCGATCCTGCCGTCATCGTTTTACGGATGCCCACTTCTTCCATTTCCTGTTGCAACGCAGGAGAAAAATTATTCATGGTAACAAATGTAACAATTTCAGAATTACACCCTATCCCTTGAGTAACCGGAAGTAGAAGTTGCTGCCGGCGCCAATTTCGGTTTCTACCCCTATGGTGCCACCCTGGGCTTCAATGAATTCCTTGCAAATAGCCAGTCCCAGCCCGGTTCCGGCGCGGTTGCTGCCGGGTACCTGGAAGTAGCGGTCGAAGATTTTGTCCCTATATTTAGGGTCTATGCCGCGGCCGCTGTCTTTTACCGAAAATTGCACTTTCGTGTCCTGGTTTTTGATTTCAATCACTACCTGGGTGTTTTCGGGGGCGTAGCGGATGGCGTTGGTGAGAAAATTGATGAGTACCCAGGCCGTTTTTTCTTCATCGGCTTTTACGGGGTGTATCGCAGGCTCGTCTTTAACCTGCAGGGTAATTTGTTTCAGTTCGGCCTGCACTTTTACGGCGTCGAGGGCGTATTTGAGAATTTTATGCGGATCGCTTTGCTGTATGCTCAGTTGTATGTTGCCGGTTTCTACCTGGCTCAGGTTCAGCAGCTCGCCGGTGATGGTGAGCAGGCGGTTGCTATCGTCTTTTATCCCTTCCAGTAATTGTTTCTGTGCTTCGTTAATACTGCCGGTTTCTATTTTTTCCAGTAGCTGCACGCCCAGCTTAATGGAAGAGATGGGCGTTTTTAGCTCGTGCGATACGGTGGCGATGAAATTGGTTTTGGCAAAATCCAGCTCTTTAAATGGTGTAATGTTGCGCAGCACTATCACATGGCCCAGGTGTTTTTTCTGGGTTTCGCCGGTGGGGGTAATGCTGATGGTGATAATGTCTTTTTCAAAATAGCTTTCCTTGCCATCGGCATATATTTTAATAGGCGCGGCTTTTGGGCTGTTGGCTTCGGGTTGCATCATATCGCGTATCAGCAGGCGTATGAGATCGTTATGCACGGCTACGTCCTGGCTCAGGTGGCCTATCAGTTTATTGGCGGGCAGGCCGCTGATGCGAATGGCTTCTTCGTTGGCAAACAGCACGCGTTTGTTTTCGTCCAGCCCTATTACGGGGTCGTGCATGTTGTTGATGAGGGTTTCAATGCGTTTCTTTTCTACCAGTAGCTTGCTCAGGTTGCTGTTGTCGTATTCCTGCAGCTTTTCGGCCATGGTGTTAAAGCTGGATGCCAGCTCGCCAAATTCATCGCTTTGGGTGTAGTGTATGCGTTGTGCGTAGTTTTTGTTGGCGATTTGTTTTATGCTGCTGGTGAGTTCTTTTACGGGGTTGGCTATGTTGCCTGGCAGGTTTACCCACATGGTAAAGGCAATAATAAAGCAAAGGGTGCCGGCTACGGCTATCCACATATTGGCGTTGTGGGAGGTGTTTACGGCTTTATTGCTTTTGCGCTGGATGGCCTGCATGTTCAGCATCATAATGGTGGAAAGATCCTGACGCATGAGGGCGGCTACCGTTTTGTTGGTAGTGTCTTTACAATACTGGGTAAAATGGCCTTCCAGTTGCAGGGTGGCTTCTTTTTCGCCCGGCTCGGTAACGTTGGCCTTTTGCTGTTGCAGGTTGGTGGTAAACTGTTGCAGGGCCTGTGGTTGCTGGTTCACCTGGTCCAGCGCCAGTATCATTTTGCGCGCATATTCCAGGGTGTTGTAGTTAGAAACCAGTATGTTTTCGGTATCGTTTTTTAACGCGTTCACGTACACGCTGCTTACGATGGTTAACACCAACAGTAAGGTAAACAGCAATCCTATACCCAGCGTTAATTTGGTTTTGATGCGCATTATGAAAGTATTACAAGATCAATATCGTTTGAAGATAGCTTTTTCAGTATTTGGTTGAATACATTGGTGGATAATATTACTTTCAGCAGGCTGAGATGGGGCTTGCCCATGCAAATGGTGGTGATCTCTTTTTTCTCTGCTATTTCAATAATACCCTTGCCTATTTTGCTGTGCTGAATACGTATGACCTCGGCCCCCAGCTCGGTAGCCAGTTTAAAGTTGTTGATGAGATGGCGTTGCGAGGCCAGGCCTATTTTATCCATTTCTTCGCCGGGTGTTTGCACATACAGCACAAACCATTTGCTGCGGTAGTAAGCGGCCAGCCGCGCGGTTTTGCGGATGACCTTTTTGGCTACTTCGTGGTTGCTGCTGATGCAGGCCATAAAGCGCTCGTTGCGCATTTGCACGGCGCGGGGCAGTTCGGTTTCTATTTTACGTTCTACCTGCGTTACTACTTCTTTCAAAGCCAGCTCGCGCAGTTGCAGTATTTTTTCGGGCTGGAAAAAGTTTTGCAGCGATACGGCTACTTTATCCAGCGAGTATATTTTTCCTTCTTTTAAACGGGTTACCAGTTCATCGGCGGTGAGGTCGATGTTCACTACTTCATCGGCCTGTTGCAGCACGCTGTCGGGCACGCGTTCGTTAATGGCAATGCCGGTGATGTTTTTAATTTCTTCCTGCAGGCTTTCGAGGTGCTGGATGTTTACGGCGCTGATCACGTTAATGCCTTCGTTGAGTATTTGCATTACATCCTGCCAGCGTTTTTCGTTGCGGCTGCCTTCAATGTTGGTGTGGGCCAGTTCATCTATCACCACTACTTCGGGGTGCAGGTTAATAACGGCGTTCACATCCAGCTCGTCCAGTTCTTTGCCTTTGTAAAACAGTTTGCGGCGGGGGATGATGGGCAGGCCTTCGAGCAGGGCATGTGTTTCGGCGCGGTTATGGGTTTCGATATAGCCTATTTTTATGTCCACACCATTGCGCAGCAGGGCTTTGGCTTCCTGCAGCATGCGGTAGGTTTTGCCTACGCCGGGGCTCATGCCTATATATATCTTAAACTTACCGCGACGGCTTTGGCGGATGAGTTTTAAAAAGTGTTCTGCGTTTTTATCTTTTTCCATCTGAATAGCTTTATAGGTGGCGGGTTTGCGGGAGTGGGGCGTTTATCCGCGGCTATAATATCAGCTGTTTCACGTGTATAGTGAAGTTAGTGGATATCTCTGGCTTTTGCGAGGTATCAGCTATGTGTGCAGGGGTATACAGCAACGCGGTGCACAAACAGTTTTTAAAGCCTTTGCTGGTAAGGGTGTTGTAGTTAACGCAGCTTTTGCAGCCTTGCCAGAAAGCGGGATCGGTGGTGATTTCGTTAAAGGTAACGGGCTCGAAGCCGAAACGCATATTCATTTTCATGACAGATAAACCGGTGGTGATGCTGAAAATGCGGGCGTGGGGATATAGTTTGCGCGACAGGCGGAATATTTTGGTTTTGATGGCCCGGGCTACGCCGTTGCCACGGAAGGCGGGTGATACAATAAGGCCGGAGTTAGATACGAACTCGCCATTGCTCCATACATCTATATACGCAAAGCCTACCCATTGGTGGTTGCTGGTGAGGGCTATTACAGCTTTGCCTTCGGTCATTTTCTGGATAATAGATTCGGGACTGCGTTTGGCTATGCCGGTGCCGCGTGCTATGGCGGAGCTTTCCATTTCGGCAGTTATTTCCGGTGCGTAGGGGGCGTCGTTTGCGGTGGCTATGCGTACTATTATCGGGTCTTCTGTGTTCATTCTTGCTTTTTTAAAATCGTGCCAGTGTATTGGTTGTTAGCCGGGATAGGTTGTGCAAAGGCTGGCGTTGAGTTTTTTGAGTTCCAGTAATATATCTTTCAAATCATTATTAAAGTCCTGCATATACCTGTTCATGATCATGCCACCGGAATGGGTGTGTTGCTGGTGATGGCTGCTTAATGCCGCGTGCAGGCTGCCGTTAGCTACCGGTGGCGGAGTAGTAGTGGGTAATGCAGGTGTGGTGGTGGTTTCGGCAGGTTGGCGAAATACGAGGGAGGTATCGTTGCTATCGCTGAATATCCAGTTAAGGTCAATGCCTTTTTCGTACAGGAAATGGATGTATTCCGTAGGGATGAATTTTTTCTCGCCCCGTTCCATTACACTTATCGCTGCTGCATTGATGCCAGCTTGTTCTGCGGCTTCTTTCTGACTGAGGGAGAGAAAGGTGCGTGCTATAAAAAGTCTGTCAAAAGCATTCATACAAAGTGTTTTAAAGGATGTGTGTAAAAAAAAGGTGGTGGGGCCAGCTGAAGGCCCCACCGGGTTGCATTTACAACCGGAATAATATGGCTAATACAAACCGGGATTCCTGTTTCACCAGGTCGGGTCGCCAGTTAGGATCTAACACGGAGGTGGAGTAACCTGTTTGGGAGGTAACGCCGCCCTGTCCGGCAAAGTAGGGCACATCAGCATGTCTGTTCACAAACTCAGCACGGAAGGTGATACTTTGGTTGGGCATATAGTCGAAATTGGTTGACCAATCCCAGCCAAAGAACTGATCGCCAGGGTTGGCACTGAAAGGAAAAGCGCCTTCGGTTTTTGTGGGATCAAGTGGGTTGGGCAGCGGGCTGGCCTGGCCGGTAGGGTACAGTACCAGGTAGCGGCCGGGGTTTTTCATTACGCCGCCGCCTACTGTCCATGCAAACCTGTTTTTGTTAAACCATATTCTGTTGTAGAACATAGAGCTTAAAAAGTATTGTGCGGGGCCTTTTACTGCATCGTCTTTAAAACCGTTTACGCCACCGCCTTTTTCAAAGCCGATATCTCCTGTCCACGAGAAAGCCATACGACTGATGCCTTTTGATTTAGGTTTGTTCAGATAGCGCACCAGGATGCTGTTATCGGAATGGAAACGTTTTCTGTCCGGTATGCAAGCAGCATCGCTACCGTAGTAGTTGTTGGTTAACATTTTAAGGTTGCTGGTGGGCATCCAGGTAAGGTTAAATCCGAAGCCGGGCATGCTGTTGAACTTGCCATAGCTTTGCCAGCCGTTAATTAACCAGGGTTCAAATTTCAGATGTTTGGTAGGGAATATCTGTATACGCACCCCATTAAAAAACCAGGGGGTATTGTCGGAGGTAAAGGATGCCTGATATTCCCAGTTTTCGGGTTGGTAGTAAGAGTTAAGCCCGATATAACTCATAAACATACCTGCATCGATGTTGATGCCATACCATTTATCGATATGATAGCCTGCATAAGCCTCACTTAAGTAACGGTAAACGTTGGCCAGCTGATATTGTCCGCGGTAAGGGCTATAGTCGTTGCGGGGCACTACAATAGAGCGGGTGCCAAATTGAGTCATCACACGTGCCCTTGCATTCTTATATACAAAGTCGCCACCGAAATGTAAGGCAGATAACTGTATTTCATTATTGCGGGCCAGAGCGGTAGAACCTACTACTGTGTTATCGTTCGGGTTGTTGAACGAGTGGGTGTAGTTAATGTCCATCAAAATGCTGGGCGTAAAGTAGGGTACGTTTTTAAATACAGAAGAGTCTCTTCTGTCGTTACCGTTTTGCCATGTCTGGTCAATGTCTTCAAAGGGGATTTTGGTGACGGTGGTTGTGTCTGTCTGAGCTTTTACGTTCAGGGCCACAGCGCCCAGCGCCACGCCCAATAAAACCTGTTTCATCTTTTGTTTTTTTAGTTAATCACCGGTTTTGTTTCGGTTTATTTGATTTGGTCCAATGCAATGTTGAGTTGCAGTACGTTTATTTTTTGTGGTCCGAATAATGGTTTTACGGTATGCTCTGCGATTAGTGTGTTCAGCTTTTGCTGCGGAATATGACGCAATATGCTGATGCGGTTTACCTGTATAGCAGCGCTGGCAGGTGAAATATCCGGGTCAAGGCCGCTACCGCTGGCGGTAACCAGTTCGGCAGGTATCTGTCGTTTGTAAATGCCGGGGTTGTGTACCAGGAAGGTGTCAATTCTATCCTGTACTGTTTTCAGGTAATCGGGGTTAGACGGGCCTTTGTTGCTGCCGGCGCTGCCTGCGGCGTTATAACCTACAGCAGAGGGGCGGCCCTGGAAATATTCATCTTTGGTAAAGCTTTGTCCTATTTTGGCATAGCCCACTACCTTACCATTTACTTCTACGGTTTCGCCCTTGCCCTGGCCGGGTGCCAGGCGGCCTACTGCGGCAATGAACAGCGGGTAGAGTACAGCACATAGTACAATCATCACTATGGTGAGTTTAACGGAAGACATCATATACTTCAACATAAAAAATGCGTTTATTGATTACATAAAAAAGGCCAGTAGCATGTCAATGAGCTTAATACCTATAAAGGGTATCAGCACACCACCCAGGCCATATATCAACAGGTTTCTTCTTAATAAGGCACTGGCACCAATGGGTTTGTAAGCCACACCTTTTAATGCCAGCGGAATCAATGCAGGTATGATGATGGCGTTGAAAATAACCGCGGAAAGTATAGCGCTTTCAGGGCTTTTCAGGTGCATGATGTTTAACCCCTGCAGGGCTGGTAAAGAAGAGATGAACAGGGCCGGAACAATAGCAAAGTATTTGGCTACGTCGTTGGCTATGGAGAAGGTGGTAAGGGTACCGCGTGTCATTAACAGTTGTTTGCCTATTTCCACTATCTCAATCAGCTTGGTAGGGTCGTTGTCTAAGTCCACCATGTTACCGGCTTCTTTAGCGGCCTGTGTTCCGCTGTTCATAGCTACACCTACATCGGCCTGTGCCAGTGCGGGCGCATCGTTGGTGCCATCGCCCATCATTGCTACCAGTTTACCGCTTTCCTGTTCCTGGCGGATATAGCGCATTTTGTCTTCGGGTTTCGCTTCGGCAATGAAGTCGTCCACACCGGCTTTTTCGGCAATGAACTTAGCGGTAAGCGGGTTGTCGCCGGTAACCATTACGGTTTTTACACCCATGCGGCGCAGGCGCTCGAAACGTTCACGAATGCCGGGTTTGATAATGTCCTGTAATTCTATTACACCGTGTACCTTGTCGTTATAGCTTACTACCAGCGGGGTTCCGCCGTTAGAAGAGATGGCTTTTACTCTTTCCTCAGTTTCGGTAGGGAAAGGATTACCGGCGCGGGTTACCAGGTTTCTGATGGCATCGAATGCGCCTTTGCGTATTTTATTGCCATCAATATCAATGCCACTGCTGCGGGTTTCGGCGGTGAAGGCAATAAAGCGGGCCTGTTCTTTTTTTACATAACGGCTGTTAATGCCCAGCGTATGTGCCAGTTCTATAATAGACTTGCCTTCCGGTGTTTCATCGGCCAGGGAAGCCATTACACAGGCGCTGATAAAGTCTTTATCTTCTACACCATTGCTGGGCCAGAAATGGGTGGCTTTACGGTTACCGATGGTGATGGTGCCAGTTTTATCCAGCAGCAGGGTATCCAGGTCGCCAGCTGTTTCTACGGCTTTACCACTTTTAGTGATCACATTGGCACGTAAGGCACGGTCCATACCGGCAATACCGATGGCGCTTAACAAACCGCCGATGGTGGTAGGTATCAGGCACACAAACAGCGATACAAAAGCAGCAATGGTAATAGGGGTGCTGGCATAGTCGCCAAAAGGTTTTAAGGTAACACACACGATCACAAACACCAGGGTAAAGCTGGCCAGCAGAATGGTTAAGGCTATTTCGTTCGGTGTTTTCTGACGGCTGGCGCCTTCTACCAGTGCAATCATCTTATCGAGGAAGCTTTCGCCGGGCTCGGTAGTAACACGTACTTTAATGCGATCGCTTAACACTTTGGTACCACCCGTTACGGATGATTTATCGCCACCGGATTCGCGGATAACAGGGGCGCTTTCGCCGGTGATAGCACTTTCATCTATCGTGGCCAGGCCTTCTATAATTTCACCGTCCATAGGGATGGTATCGCCTGCTTCGCAAACGAACACATCGCCTTTTACCAGTTGGGAAGAAGGAACTACTCTTATTTCGTCGGTAACAATTTCGCCAACAGGGAATACTTTTTTAGCCGGTGTGTCTTCCCGTGTTTTGCGCAGGCTTTGTGCCTGTGCCTTACCTCTTGCTTCGGCTATGGCTTCGGCAAAGTTGGCAAACAGCAGGGTTAAGAATAATACAATGAACACCGCCAGGTTATAGCCAAATGAACCTTGTGTTGTATCGCCGGTAACAACGGTAAGCACTGTTACTGCCAGCATAATGGCGGTGCCTATTTCTACGGTAAACATTACCGGGTTGCGAAACAGGATGCGCGGGTTTAATTTAATAAAGGATTGTTGCAGTGCTTCTTTTACCAAAGCGCCTTCGAACAACCTTGTTTTATTTCTGGTAGACATAATACGTTATTAATGATGTGTGAAAACGATTAAAACAGGTGGAAATGTTCGGCAATGGGTCCCAGTGTTAATGCGGGGAAGAAGGCCAGTGCCGCCAGTATCATAATAACAGCATAGGTCATAATGCCAAAGGTGGCGGTATCGGTTTGTAAAGTACCGGCGGTTTGCGGCGTGTACTTTTTCTGTGCCAGTAAACCTGCTATGGCTATAGGGCCAATGATGGGTATAAACCTGCCCAGTATCATTACAAAGCCTGTGGTTACGTTCCAGAAGATGTTGTTATCACCTAAGCCTTCAAAGCCCGAACCGTTGTTGGCAGAAGCCGAAGTGTATTCATACAACATTTCGGAGAAGCCGTGGCTGCCAGGGTTGTTTAGCCAGGCAGATGGTTTAACGGCCCAGTTGATTTCGGGGTGATGCACCGCGAAGAAGGCCGACAGGGCTGTACCTGCTAATACTAATAAGGGGTGTAATAAGGCGATGATAGCGGCTATTTTCATTTCACGCGCTTCTACTTTACGGCCCATGAATTCGGGTGTGCGGCCTACCATTAAGCCGGAGATAAACACGGCAATGATGAGGAAGATAAAGTAGTTGAGTAAGCCTACGCCTTTACCTCCATAGAAACAGTTGGTCATCATACCCAGCATTTGCATAGCACCTGATAATGGCATGGAGCTGTCGTGCATGGAGTTGACAGAACCGGTGGAAATAACAGTGGTCATAATTTGCCAGTAGGCAGAGGCAGCTACGCCAAAGCGAACTTCTTTGCCTTCCATTGCGGTGGCATCGGCTAAGCCCAGTTTATGAAAAGCAGGGTTGCCGTTTAACTCTGATACCATGTTAGGTATCATGAAGGTGAGCATACCCAGTGTCATTACACCGAATATGACATAACCCAGCCTGCGGCGCATGATAAAGAAACCGAAGGCAAACACCAGGGCCATAGGCAGTATCACCTGTGCGATAATTTCTACCATGTTGGTAATGTAGTTGGGGTTTTCCAGCGGGTGAGCACTGTTGGCGCCAAACCAGCCACCACCGTTGGTGCCCAGGTGTTTAATGGCTATCATACCGGCTGCGGGGCCGCGTGATACCTGTACGCTATCGCCTTGCAGGGTTACAATACTGTCTTTACCGTCAAAGCTGGTAGGGGTGCCGTTGAAGGCCAGTATTACGGCCATAATAATTGCTAAAGGCAGCAGTATGCGGGTGATAGACTGGGTGAAGAACACGAAAAAGTTGCCCAGTTTGGTAGTGGTTTTTTCGGCAAAGGCCCTAAACAGTACGGCTACAGCGGCTACGCCGGTGGCTGCTGACACAAACTGTAAAAATGTAACCACTATTAACTGGGTTAAGTAGGTTAACCCGGTTTCGCCGGAGTAGTGCTGCAGGTTACAGTTGACCAAAAAGCTGATGGCAGTGTTAAACGACAAGTCAGGTGTCATGCCGGGGTTGCCATCGGGATTTAAAGGAAGCTTGTTTTGGTACAGTAACACAAAAAAAGCATACAACAGCCAAACCAGGTTAATACAGAGCAAAGCAGCCATATGCTGCTTCCAATTCATTTCTTTTGCGGGATCGATACCGCATATTTTATAGATAAACCTTTCAAAAGGTTTCAGGAAGTCGGTAATTGTTTTTTCTCCCTTAAATACTTTGGCTATGTATTTTCCTAACGGAAAGGCTATCAGTACGGTGAGGAGGAACGACACTACAACGCCTGTTATTTCTGTATTCATCAGATAATAGATTTACGGGGGTTAAAATTTTTCCGGTTTCAGCAGTACATATACCAGGTACACAAAAACCAGGAGAGACAGTATAAAAATGACATTCATCATATTGGTATGTTTTTGTTGTGTAACGGATATTTATATGTTTTCGAAAAAGCCGATGCACTTGTAAAAAATGTAGAAGCAAAACAGACAGGCGGCAACGAGTGTGATAGTGAGCATATATAGTAATTTATATGTGAGAATTTCTATTGATTAAATGCCTGATTTCAATACCTGCTGCACGTAAGCGGAATAGAGGTTTATGGGCATTTTAGCCTGTAATAAGCGCCATTCTACTTTGTTGCAGGTTAAACGGAAGGCGGAGAAGGAGTACACAAACACGTTGACCACCGCGTTTTGTACGGCTGCATTACCACGGGTGTAAATGCGATCGGCCAGCTTCATACATTTCTGAATAGATAACAGGTCGTGGGCGTTACACATTTTTTGTGTGTAGTTGGCCAGAATGTGTACAGCGTTGTTTACGTTGCAGGGTTGAGGTTGTTCAATAATCTCGTCTCTCAGCTCTGGTATTCTTTCAGCTATTAAGGCTGGTACTTCATATTGATTCATACTGTGTGATTATATACCACAGTAGAAGCGAAAGATGTGCCCGTGCCGGTTTTTAGTGGGGAGTTGCTAGTTGGAAGTGTTTGCTGGTAATGGTTTGGGTTATTTTTTGATTTTGTGCCAGATTTTCAGGGAAATAAAAAACCTTCTCATTTTGAGAAGGTTTTATCAATATGATAGGGTGATTTGAGAAACGGCTACTGGGTTTGGTGCGTGGTTGGAGGAGGGATGTTTACCTGTAAAACCTCTCTTTTGCCCAATGTAGAACGTTTTGTTTACAGACCGTATTCATCAATTTTTCGGTATAAAGTGGCGGTGCCAATGTTGAGCAGGCGGGCAGCTTCGGCTTTATTATTACGGGTGTGGTTGAGCACGCGTTGTATGTGCAGCTTTTCTACGCTGGCCAGGTCGAAAGCGGAGAGGGACTGTTGTTTAGACGGGGCTGCGTTTACATCGGCTGGCAGCTGGTCGGTAGTCAATTCGCTGCCACTGCTTAATATAACGGCGCGCTCAATAATGTTTTTGAGTTCGCGGATATTGCCGGGCCAGTGGTAAGCTTGTAATCGCTCTAAAAACGCTTCACTCATGTGTGGCGGCTGTTTGTTGGTTTTGTCGGCGAATTGCTGGATGAATAATTCTGCCAGCACACGTATGTCTTTTACCCTTTCGCGCAGGGCGGGCAGGTATATTTCAAATATGTTCAGCCGAAAATACAAATCGCTGCGGAAGCGGTGTTCTTCGCTTTCTTTTTTTAAATCGCGGTTGGTGGCGGCAATAAGGCGGAAATTGCTTTTACTGGCCTTGGTGTCGCCCACTTTAATAAATTCGCTGGTTTCCAGCACGCGCAACAGTTTGGCCTGTAATTCTAAGGGCATTTCGCCTATTTCATCCAGGAACAGGGTACCGCCGTTGGCTTCTTCAATTAATCCTTTCTGGTCTTTAGTGGCGCCGGTGAACGAACCTTGTTTGTGGCCGAACAATTCGCTTTCCATCATTTCTTTGCTAAAAGTGCTACAGTTGAGGGCTACAAAGCTTTTACCGCAGCGGCTGCTGGCCTGGTGTATGGCCTGGGCAAATACCTCTTTACCCGTGCCGGTTTCGCCGGTGAGCAATACTGATGTGTCTACCGGGGCTACTTTCTGGGCCAGCTCAATGGCATCCTGTATGGCTTTAGACTTGCTGCTGATGGTTTTGAAGGAGTATTTTTCGCCTACCCGTTTTTCCAGTTCCTGCACCCGCTTTTGCAACTGGGCTTTTTCGAGGGCACGGTGGAGGAGGGGGACTATTTTATCGTTATCATCGCCTTTGGTAATATAATCGAACGCCCCGTTTTTAATAGCCTGCACGCCGTCGGCAATGTTACCATAGGCGGTGAGGAGTATAATTTCTACCTGTGGGTAAGTGGTTTTTATTTGCTGCACCAGTTGCACGCCGTTGGCGTCGGGCAGTTTAACATCGCACAATACCACATCAATGTTTTCGAGCGCCAGTTTCTTTAATCCTGATTTGCCGTCGCCAGCTTCTGTAACCTCAAATCCTTCGCTGCGTAATATCCGGGAGAGTAATCCTCTGAGTTTTTCTTCGTCGTCAATAACCAATATGCTTTTCAATGCATCAGTATTTATGGTGTAAAAGTAGTTATTGCCGGGAAGCGACGTTGCTTTTCTATTGGCAAATACATGGTTATGTATTGTTTTTATGGATTGACTGGTTATTAAAATGGCCGCAGGCTGTTTATTGCCAATGTATGCTGAACAAAATGAACAGCTATAAGCCAGTTGGCTGTTTTATTTTAGAGCATATGAGTGTTAACCAATTGCTGCCTGCTACAGAACCCACCCAGCAAAGAAGGGATATATTATGGAAAGGAATAATGGAGGATTTGTTTGCTGATTTTTTGCGTTTCTTTTTTATAGATGCGGATGAGCATTTTGATATAGACCGTGGTTTTGAATTTCTGGAAAAGGAATTGCATGAGATAAGTCCGGGTGAATCTGTTACACATCCCAGGTATGTAGATAAGCTGGTAAAGGCCTGGTACAAAGATGGAACAGAAAAGTGGTTGTTGATACATGTAGAGATACAAGGATATCCTGATACCTTATTTGCTGCGCGCATGTACACTTATTTTTACCGGATATGTGATAAGTTTCAGCGGGAAGTAACCACTTTAGCTATTTATACAGATAATGATGAACATTATCATCCCGATAGGTATGTATACGAATGTCATGGAACCAGTTTTGTGTTTCGGTTCAATACTTATAAGGTGAAAGGGCAGGATATAGAGCTACTGGAGCAGTGTAATAACCCTTTTGCTACGGTGATTTTGGCGGTGTTGACATCATTACAGCAAAAGGAATATTCACAGGGGAGATTGTTTGAATTGTATGTTGTGCTGGTACGCAAGTTGTTTCAGAAGAGTTATTCAAAGGAAAAAATTGATAAACTGGTACAGTTTATTAAGCGACATGCCAATTTTGGAGATTCGGAACTAATTCATAAATTTGAAGAGGAGATTGAAGTTTTTAATCAAAAACTTGAGCATATGGGTATCTACGAGGAAATATTGCAATACGAGACGGGAATCGCTGAGGCACGTGGAGAACTGAACAGCAAAAAGAAGGTTGTTAAGAATTTACTGTCTGGAACAGATTTTTCGATTCAAACCATTGCAGAGTTGGCAGACGTTTCGATAGATTTTGTAATTGAAATCAAAAACACCCTTCAAGGGTAAACTTTATAAAAAACTTTTAGCATGGCTTTTACCACCCGGTAAGAGCCATTTTTATTGTATGCCTGTGGGGATGTGTTGTATTTATTACCGTTGTAGGCGCTGCTTTACTACATTACTGAACTTCTTACGGCTAAATAGTGTTATATTAGTGTACCGTTTTGAAAATGAATGCGATGAAAACACGTCTGTTACCCTTTATGATCGGGTGCCTGTTAATGGCATTGCCTGGTGCGCGCATTATTGCCCAGGATAGTGGGAAGACGAGTAAAAAAACGGCTTCACAAACGGAATTAGCTGCAAACATCCATTCCCGCACTTACCTTTTTCAGGCACAGAGCGCCACACCCATGAGTGGCAGGGTAATACAACTGACCGGTGGTTATGAAGTAAAAGTGAAAAATGACACGGTGGTGGTATACTTACCTTATTATGGTCGTGCCTTTCAGGCTCCGCTGGACCCTACCAAAGGGCCGCTTGATTTTACCTCTACACAATTTAAGTACACCCTTACCGAACGCAAAAAGGGGGGATGGAATATTCTGATCACTCCCTCTGACGGGGGAGATGTAAGACAATTATCATTTACCGTGTCGGAAAATGGATATACCTCTTTGCAGGTAACCAGTAATAACCGGCAACCTATTTCTTTTTATGGTACCCTTGGTGCTATAAAAAAGAGAAAATAGCGGGAGAAACCACGTTTTTTCGGTGAGGGGACAAAAAAATTAATCAAACGTTTAATTTGATTTAGGCAATCCTTATATCTTTGCAACAATTTTTAGTATAACCCAACCAACTGCAGGAGTACACGCTAACCCTGAGAATGAATGATTTGTGTGTAAGGACGACGACATTTTAGTAAACAGGATTTATTTATAGACATAGAAGTATGAAACGACTCATTTTTACATTGAGCTGGCTGATAACAGGTGGCATTAGTATGCCCATGTTAGCCCAGCAGCGGACGGGAGATTCTCTGTTACAGGAGGCTACCCTGCAAAGCGTTATTCAGTACGCCATTGTGCATCAACCACTGGTGCAGCAGGCGATCATTGATGAAAACATCACCAACGAAACCATCAAAACCAAACTGGCCGACTGGTATCCTCAGTTGAATTTCAACTACTCTTACCAGAACAACTTCCAGTTAACAAGAAGTTTGTTTCCAGGCAACCCTCAACCGGTGGCCATTGGTGCTTACAACACCTCGGCAGGTCAGTTTGTGGCTTCACAAACCTTGTTTAACAGGGATGTGTTGCTGGCTGCCAAAACAAAAGGAGAGGTAAGAACACAGTCGAAACAAAACACCGTTAAAAACAAGATTGATGTAACCGTAAGTGTTAGCAAGGCGTTTTATGATGTGTTGGCGACTATTGAGCAAATTAAGGTGAGCCAGCAGGATATTGTAAGGCTGGAAAGCAGCCTGAAAAATGCAGAAGCGCAATATAAAGCGGGTGTAACTGATAAAACGGATTACAAGCGTGCTACTATTTCGCTGAACAATGCCAAAGCGGCTTTATCTACCAATATTGCGGTACTGAAATCGAAGAAAGAATATTTGAAGTACGTGATGGGGTATCCTTCCGGTAACGATTTAAATATCGTATACGACAGCCTTCAAATGGAGAAGGAAGTGGATATGGATACTTTACAGGCTCCTAACTTCAACAACCGTATAGAATACCAACAGTTGTTAACGCAACGCAAATTAATGGAAGCGAATGTGCGGTATGAAAAAACAAGTTTTATACCAACTGCTTCTCTGAGCTCTGCCTACAACCTGAACTATCTGAATGATAAGTTAAGCAAGTTGTATAATAATAACTATCCCAACTCTTATATCAACCTGACTATTGGTGTACCTATTTTCCAGGGTGGTAAAAGAACTTCAAAGATCCGTTCAGCTGAATGGTCGCTCAAGAGAACTGACTGGGATATCAAAAACCTGCAAAGTTCAGTTAACAGCGAATACAGCCAGGCGCAGGCTAACTATAAAAGCTACTTAGCCAACTACATTGCTTTAAAAGAAAATATGGAACTGGCGCAGGAGGTGTATGATGTTATTCAGCTGCAGTATAAGAATGGTATTAAAACCTACTTAGAAGTTATTACTTCTGAATCTGACTTACGTACTGCACGTATTAATTACTATAATGCTTTGTATACGGTGCTGGCAAGCAAGGTAGATGTTCAAAAATCTTTAGGACAGATTACTTATTAAGAAGCACACTTTTAAATTCATAAGACTAATGCAAAATCAATATACAATGTTGTTCAGAACGATCAGAAATTATGCAGGTGTGGCTTGCTTGTTAACAATGGCCTCCTGTGGTAATAAACAACAACAGCAGCAAATGCCAAACCCCAATGCTCCGGTTTGGGTTACTGTAGCAGACGTAGCAACTTCGGATGTACCTTATTATGATGAGTTTCCAGGTACTGTTACTGCCTTAAATCAAACGGAATTAAGAGCACAGGTTACCGGTTATGTTACAGGCATCTATTTTAAAGATGGCGATAAAGTAAAGCAAGGACAACAATTATATAGCATAGACCAGCAGGTGTATAACGCAAACTATCAGCAATCTTTGGCAAATGTTGCCGTTCAGGAAGCTGCTTTGGTAAAAGCACAAAAAGATGCGGATCGTTATCACGAGCTGGACAAGCAGGATGCAATTGCCAAACAACAGGTAGATTATGCGGATGCGGCGCTGGAAACTGCTAAAAAGCAACTGGCGGCAGCTAAAGCAACTGCTGAAAGCGTAAAGGCAAACGTTCGTTTTGCTGGCATAGTAGCCCCTTTCAGCGGTACCATTGGTATTTCGCAGGTGAAAATGGGTACCTCTGTAGTTGCGGGTCAAACTGTAATGAACACTATCTCTTCTGATAACCCTATGGCAGTTGACTTTACTATCGACCAAAGCAATATCTATCGTTTTACTCAATTACAGCAAAAGGCCAGCGCGAAGGATTCAACCTTCACCATTGCTTTTGGTGATGACGTATATCCTGGTGTGGGCAGAATCAGCGTGATTGACCGTGCTGTAGATCCACAAACTTCTACTATTAAAGTGCGTCTGGTGTTTGATAATGATAAAGGTGCGCTGAAAGCGGGTATGACCACAAACGTGCGTGTGAAAGGTAATACGGGTGGAGCTTCTCCTATTGTGCCGTTTAAAGCGGTTACCGAGCAGCTGGGTGAGTTTTTTGTATATGTAGTAGGTGATAGCAGCAAAGTAAGTCAGCGTAAAGTAAAACTGGGTCGCCAGCTTGGAACACAAGTGCTTGTAAAAGATGGTGTGAAGGCAGGGGAGAAGATTGTAGTTCAGGGTACACAAAACCTGCATGAAGGTTCTGTTATTACCCTGGAGCCGCCTACACAACCTGGCGCACCAGCAGGCAAGAAATAAGAAGGTTGAAGAGATGATTTAGGTTTCACGACAAAGTAAACGAACATGATAGCAGATACTTTTATAAAGCGCCCGGTAACGGCAATTGTAATATCCATCGTAATTGTACTGGTGGGTTTGATTGCAATTACTACTTTACCGGTTGCGCAATATCCAGATATTACACCACCTACGGTATCTATTACCGGTAACTATACGGGTGCGGATGCCGAAACGGTAGAACAAACGACTTCTACGGCTATTGAAACGCAGGTGAACGGTACACCGGGCATGACTTACATGAGCAGTAACAGTACTGCTTCGGGTCAGAGCAGCATTACCGTAAACTTTGAAATTGGTACGGACATTAACATTGCTACCCTGGACGTACAGAACAGGGTGAGTGTGGCTGAACCAACTTTGCCGGATGCGGTAAAACGTTTGGGGTTGACTACCAAAAAGCGTAACCCATCTATTATGATGGCGATTGCGTTTTACTCGCCTAACGGTACACACGATGCCACTTTCCTGGGTAACTATACTAACATTTACCTGAAAGATGCCTTATTGCGTGTAAAGGGGGTGGGTGATATTGTAACCAGGGCAGATGACTTTGGTATGCGTGTATGGTTAAACCCTGCTAAACTGGCTGCCCTTGGAATGACGAGCAGTGATGTAACAGCGGCCCTGAATGAGCAGAACCTGCAGGTGGCTGCTGGTTCGGTGGGTGGTAACCCTCAGCCTGGTACACAAAGTTTTGAATACAACATTTTAACCAACAGCCGTTTAAAAACACAGCAGGACTTTGAAGAGATCATTGTGCGTACAAACCCTGCTGACGGAAGCCTGGTGCGTTTAAAAGATGTAGCCCGTGTAGAACTGGGAAAATTTGATTACAGCATTAACGCCTTTGTAAACAGTAAGCCAGCAGCGTTTTTGCTGATTTACCAGGCTCCCGGTGCTAATGCGCTGGATACCTATAAAGGAGTGTTGAAGGCTTTGGATGAAATGAAGGCGCGTTTTCCTAAAGACATGGATTATGCTATTCCTTTAGAAACTGCCACCGTGGTATCTACTTCTATTGAAGAAGTATTGCACACTTTTGTGGAAGCGTTGATTCTGGTAATTATTGTGGTGTTCCTGTTCTTACAGAGCTGGCGCGCTACACTGATTCCTGTGCTGGCTATCCCGGTTTCGTTGATTGGTACGTTTATCCTGTTTATACCTTTTGGCTTTACCATTAACACGCTTACGTTGTTTGCGTTTGTGCTGGCTATTGGTATTGTGGTGGATGACGCCATTGTGGTGGTGGAAGCGGTACAGCATTATATTGATCATGAAAAGCTGTCGCCAAAAGAAGCTACTGAAAAGGCGATGAAAGATATCTCAGGTCCGGTAATTGCCATTGCGTTGATTCTTGCTGCGGTGTTTGTGCCGGTAAGCTTTGCGCCAGGTATTGTAGGCCGCCTGTATCAGCAGTTTGCTATTACCATTGCGGTGTCTGTAATTATCTCGGCTTTTGTGGCGTTATCACTTACTCCGGCTTTATGTAGCCTGATGCTGAAACCTTCCAAAACAGCCAACGATAAGAAAAACTTCCTGGATAAATTCTTTGACCGCTTTAACGTATGGTTTGATAAAGTGAGTCACTCTTATACCAGAGGTGTAGCCAAATGGATTAAGGGTGCCAAGTATGTAGTGATAATGATGATTGTGTTGTTTGTGGGTTTAGGCTTATTGCTGAAATCGAAACCAACCGGCTTTATCCCTACAGAAGATGAAGGTCGTTTTTATGTGACCTATGAAATGCCGGAAGGTACTTCTACTACCCGCAACATTGCCATGGCTAAGGATATCATGAACCGTGTGAAGAGCATTCCTGCGGTAAACGTGGTAGGTGCGCTGGCTGGTTTGAACATTATCAGTTTCTCTAACAAGAGTAACGTGGGCACCATGTTCGTGAGTTTGAAAAAGTGGGATGACAGGAAAAGCAAGGAAGAGCAGTTACAAGGTGTATTAACAGAGGTGTACAAGCGTACCGGTGATATCAAGGAAGCCCGGATTCTGGCTATTGCGCCACCGGCGATTCCTGGTTTGGGACAAACATCGGGTTTCACTATTGAATTGCAGCAAACTACCAGCAGTGATAGTATCCAGGTATTTGAAGGCATTGCCAAGAAATTCCTGGGTGCCCTGTATCAAAGACCTGAAATAGGAATGGCATATACCTTCTTCAACACCAAAACTCCCACCTACCGTATAGATGTAGACAGGGAGAAAGCGAAGAAGCTGGGTATTGCTATCAGTGATGTATACAGCACGATGGGTACTATGATGGGTAGTACTTATATCAACGATTTTAACCTGTATGGCCGTAACTTCCGCGTAATGGCGATGGCCGACAGTGCTTACCGTTCTTCGCTTTCTGCGTTGAACCAGATATATGTACGTAACAGCCAGGGCAACATGACGCCGCTGAGTGCATTGGTAAGCATTAAGCTGGTTGAATCTCCGGCGTTGGTATCGCACTACAACGTGTACAGATCTATTGAGATAAACGGTTCGCCTAAGCCAGGCTTCAGCTCTGGTCAGGCTATTGAAGCGTTGAAAGAAGTGGCAGCACAAACTTTGCCTGCTGGTTACAGCTACGAATTTTCGGGTATGACCCGTGAGGAGATAGCAGCGGGTAACAGTACGCTGATGTTGTTTGCGGTGTCTATCATATTCGTGTTCCTGTTCCTGGCAGCACTGTATGAGAGCTGGTCGGTTCCGTTTGCGGTAATCTTTGCCGTACCTATCGGTTTATTCGGCTCTATCTTAACGCTGGTGCTGATACCAAGACTGAACAACAACATTTATGCGCAGATTGGTATGATTACCCTGATTGGTCTGGCGGCTAAGAACGCCATCCTGATTGTGGAGTTTGCCAAAGAAAGGGTAGACCGCGGGGTGGATATTACACACGCTACCTTACAAGCGGTACAATTGCGTTTACGTCCGATTATCATGACCTCCCTGGCGTTTATCCTGGGTGTGTTACCGCTGGCAGTGGCTACGGGTGCTGCATCACAGGCTCGTAACACCATTGGTTGGACGGTGTTTGGCGGTATGATTGCGGCAACAACACTGGCTATCTTTGTGGTGCCAGTACTGTTTGTAATTATCATGAATATCTCGTACAGACGAAAAATGCGCAAGCTGGAAGAGCAGCGTAGAAATGAAGAAGCTATTGATCAAAACATTATACAGAACAGGACAAGTTAACTGACAGGATTTGTTTCATTAGTACGGCCTTAGAAAACAGAGCGGCGCCATCCGGCGCCGCTTTTTGTTTTTATAATGTGATTGTTAAACAGGCAATTTAAAGTCTGAACAAAATGAACAGATTTATATCAGCCTGCTTTTTTATTTTGAGCTTATATGAAAATAAACCAATTGCTTGCTGCTACCGAACCGACTTTACAAAAAAGAGATATACTTTGGAAAGGGATTATAGAAGATTTGTTTGTTGACTTTCTGCGATTTTTCTTTGCTAATGCAGACAGTGTATTTGATATGGAAAGGGGCTTTGAGTTTTTGGATAAAGAACTGCATGAAATAACTCCTGATAGTCACATACGTCATCCACGCTTTGTTGACAAACTAGTAAAAACCTGGTATAAGGATGGTACTGAAAAATGGTTGTTGGTACACATAGAAGTGCAGGGATATATTGATACCAGCTTTCCGGCACGAATGTTCACTTATTTTTACCGCATATGTGACAAGTTTCACCACGAGATCACTTCTCTGGCCATCTTTACAGACAACGATGATAAGTATCAACCCGATAGATATGAGTATGATTGCTTTGGTACCAGCCTGATTTTCCGGTTCAATACCTATAAGGTGAAAGCGCAGGATGTTACTTTGCTTGAGCAAAGCGAGAATCCGTTTGCCATTGTGATTCTTACTGTATTGACTCTTTTACAACAGAAAGGAGGGAGACGTGAGCAGTTGTTTGATTCGGCTATTTCGCTTGTGCGTAGGTTGCTTGAAAAAAAGTTTTCTAAAGATAAAATAGGCAGGTTGCTTCAATTTATTAAACGATATGCTGATTTTGGGGATTCCGCGGATTTTCATAAATTTGAGAAAGAGGTGGAGAGCCTTACCATAAAACGTGAAAGAATGGGTATTTACGAAGAAATATTGCAGTATGAAACTTCTATTGCAGAAACGCGGGGGAAAATTAAAGGGATTGAGATTTTGCTTCGGGAAACTGATTTTGATATACCCAAAATAGCCCGCCTAATGGAGGTAGATATTGATTTTGTAGTTGAGATTAAAAACAATTTATCTGCCGATAGCAATGCTTCGTTGTAGGATATAAATATATTACTCCAGGCCTCTTACCCAATGCGTAAGAGGCTTTTTTTATGCTTTCTATTGAAATACAGTTAACAATTTCCCCCCTAACTTTGCATGGATGCATGATATAGAACCATTTTTTAACTGGAGACACCTGTATACTGCGGAAGAAGACAGCCGTTCGCCTTTCTTTGGGCGTACGTATAGTGAGTTTGAATTTTCGCAAACAGTATACAACTATTATATTCATCCTCAGTGGGATGAATTTGGCAGCCGCACATTATACCTGAAGATTTTATATGTGGATTATGATCTGCATTTTGCTATCATTGAATTACTGGGGGAGTGGAATGATGCCATTGAAAATGATATCATGACGCTAAAACGGGATGTGATTGATAAACTTTTTGAGCAGGGTATTACCAAGTATATTCTGATAGGCGAGAATGTGTTGAATTTTCACAGCGGCGATAAGGATTATTACCAGGAGTGGTTTGAGGAAGTTACCGATGAAAATGGCTGGATGGTACTATTAAATTTATCGGAAGCTGCGCAGTATGATTTCAAAAAACGCAAGCTGAATTACTACATAGAATTGATGGAAATTCTTAACTGGCGCACCTATAAGCCAGAACATTTATTCAAGCGAATTGACGACGAAATAAGCAAACGGCTGGATTAAATGAGGTTGTATTAGTTTTTTTGGCAATGTTTTTGGAAGAATGGAGCGACGATTTTTTATTCATTGTTCCATTCTAACCTACCGTATGCCTGGAAAAACTTTACACTTAGCCTCTCTTGTTTTGGCATGTTTGTTATTAACTGCTACCGCCAAAGCCCAGCAAACGTCTAAAACCATCATCGGCAAACTGCTGGCATTAGATGGTTCTCCGCAGAAAGAATATGTATTACAGTCTAAAGCACTGAAAGGTAAAGCTGTAACCGCTGAAGACGGGCGGTTTACCCTGCAGGTAAATGCTGATGACTCTGTGTGGGTACTGTATCAGGATGCACAACTGGGTGCATTTAAAGTGCCGGAAGCCACCAGCTTTCAGGTACAGTTTGCTGAAAAAAATACATTTAAAATAACGCCAATGGCAGCGCCGGCAGCCGATAGCACGGCAAAGCCCGCTACTACGGTGCCGCCGGTGGACAGTGCTGCTAAAGCGCCCCCGAAAGATACGTTGCCATTAAAGAAAAATGATCCTGTGGCGGCTGCAAAGCCTGATTCGGCCAGTGCTACAGATACGGTATATGTTACCGGTACGGTGCAGGACATCAATGGCAAAGCCATCTCGTTCGCTACCATCACATTTGAAAGTGGTAAAACCTATAGCGGTAAGGAAAACGGTAGTTTTTCTATTCCTTTTAAAGCAGGCACTTCCGTCGTGTTTTCGGCGGTGGGTTATTCTAATAAAGATGTGGTGTTACTGAGCAGTACGGCCCCGTTAACCGTGCAGCTGAGCAGCAAAAGCGGACAGCAATTGCAGGAAGTGAAAGTAACTGCCATGGGCATTTCCAAAAAAGGAAAGGCAGTGGGGTATTCTATACAGGAGATAAAAGGCGATGCCGTGCAGGTGGCTAAGGAACCCAATTTTGTTACTGCTTTACAGGGCAAGCTGGCCGGTGTGCAAATCAACGGCAACACCGGTTCTATGAGTGGGTCATCTAAAGTTACTATCCGTGGTAACAAGTCTATTACCGGCGATAACAATGCCTTGTTTGTGGTAGATGGTATATTTATGGGGAATAATAACCCGGCTGCAAATGTAAGCCAGGCGGCGGGTGGTGGAGGCTATGATTACGGTAGCCCCATACAGGATATTAACCCCGATGATATTGAGCAGATATCTGTGCTGAAAGGTGCTGCGGCATCTGCTTTATATGGTAGCCGTGGTTCCAATGGGGTTGTATTGATTACCACCAAACGTGGTTCGTCCAGTAAAAAGCTGGGTATCACTTATAGCCTTAACGCACAGATGGATAAGGTGTATATGCGCACTAAATACCAGAACAGGTATGGTGCAGGTGGAGCATCGGATGATCCTTCTTTTGTGGCCTCTGGCTTTGATACCCTTTGGTATAGCCAGCACCCTGATCAGTTTTTGAGCGGTACCTCAGCTACTTATAATGATCCTATTAAAGGCGGGTACGATCTGATGCCGCAGTATTCTATTGATGAATCATGGGGGCCTGAATTAAAAGGGCAGGTGGTGCGTCCTTACTACTCCTTTGATAAGGATAAGAATAACCCCTACTTTGGTAAAACCACGCAATGGTTGCCACAGCCTGATAACGTAAAAGATTTCTACCGTACAGGCCACACTCTCACTAATAGCATTAGTGTAAGCGGTGGTTCAGATAAAGGTACTTTCCGTTTGTCGTACAGCAACTTAACGCAGCAATTCATATTGCCTAACTCCGATTTAAACCGCAACAATATCGGCTTTAATGGTACTTATAAATTAAATGATGCCATTACCGCTGTGGCCAGCGCCAACTATTCTAACAACCGCGCCAAGGGCAGGTCGGGAACCGGTTTTGCCGGAACCAATCCTACGCAGTTATTCACCATGTTTGGCCAGCGTCAGCTGGAAAATGATATGTTGAAATATTACGCGTTTCCGGATGGCTCGCAGGTGAGCTGGAACCGTAAATCGTTCTCCGATCCAACACCAACTTCGGCTACCAGTCCGTACTGGACTGCTTACAACGGTTATGAGAGTGATAGCAGGGATCGTTTGTTTGGTCTGGCGGGATTGGAAATAAAACCTACCAGTTGGTTAAACCTGTCGGGCAAAGTGTTTATGGATCAGTTTACTACGTTAATTGAAGAGCGTTCGCCTAAAGATTACCAGGCGGGTGGTTATACACGTACGGACAGAACGTTCCGTGAAATGAACTACCTGTTCCTGGCAACGGTGAAAAAGGATCTTACCAAAAAGCTGGATATCAATGCTACAGTAGGTGGCAATATCATGACGCGTGAGGATGATATTAATAGTGGTGTGGTAACGGGCCTGATTGTTCCTGGATTATACACGTTTACGAATACTACCAGCCGGGTAGCTTTTACAGAGTATCGTTTGAACAAACGTATTAACTCGTTATTCGGGGATGTTACGTTTGGCTATAATAACAGCCTGTTCCTGAATATTACCGGGCGTAACGATTGGTCCAGCACACTGGCAAAAGGCCATAACTCTTATTTCTATCCTTCAGCTTCACTGTCGGCCATGTTCTCTGACTGGTTGAAATGGAACTGGCTTTCGTTTGGTAAAGCCAGGGTGAGTGTGGCTGAAATAGGCAGCGATACTGACCCTTACCGCACGGGTAATGCGTATGCGCAGCCCGGATTGTTTGGAACGAATCCTATCATTTCTAAAGATGCCAACCTGGGCAACAGCAACCTGCTGCCGGAGAAAAGTACGGAGGTGGAAGCAGGTCTGGAGCTGAAGTTTTTAAATAACAGGGTAGGTGTAGATGCGACTGTATATACGCGCACCACCCGTAACCTGATTGTGCCTCTAACGGTTTCTGCTGCCAGCGGATATAATAGCTTTTATGCCAACATTGGTAAATCAAGAACACGTGGTTTTGAACTGGAATTAACGGGCCGGCCTATTGAACTGAAAAACAGTTTTGCCTGGGATATTGCTTTCAACTTCTCTTTCAACCGCAGCAAGCTGTTGAAGCTGGATGTGCCTAATAACCCCGATGTTACCACGTATACGCTGGCTACGGAAAGGCGCTTAGGTTCTGTTTCGGTAACCGCTATTGAAGGGCAGCCGTTGTTTGCTATTACCGGTACGGATTATACTTATGATAGCAGGGGTAATAAGATGGTGGATTCATCAGGCCATTATATTAAATCGGCTCCGGGACAAATTATCGGTACTACACAGCCAGACTTTATAGGAGGCATCAGCAACACTTTCAGTTATAAAAACATTTCGCTAAGTGCGTTGATCGATTTTCAGAAAGGTGGTAACTTCTTCTCTTATACCAACCTGTATGGTTTATACTCCGGTACCTTACAGGAAACGGTGGAGAATAATATCCGCGAAACAGGTATCATAGTACCAGGTGTGGGGCCGGATGGTAATGCGAATACGGTAAAGATCAATGCTGCCAATCACTTCAAAACCAATTACGGCCGATCTATTAATAAAGCCAACCTGTATGATGCGGGTTTTGTGTACCTGCGCGAAGTGCGTTTAGGGTATAGTCTGCCTGAGAAATGGGTATCGAAAATAAAAGCTGCCAATGCACGCCTGAGTTTGTATGGCCGCAACCTGTGGCTGATACATGCCAATGCGCCCAACGTAGATCCTTCCAATATTCTTAACTCCGATTTAAACATACAGGGGCTGGAAGGTGGGGCCTTGCCTTCGGTGCGTAGTTATGGCATTAACCTGAGCATTGGATTTTAACCTGAAAAACTATTGAAATGAAATCACTTCTGAAAATACAATGGATAGCTGTTATTGCTGCAATGGGAATAATGGCCTGTAAAAAGGGGCTGGATATTAATAATGATCCTACCAAACCTACTACTGCCACACTGGAATCGTTAATTACCGGGGCGGAGAAAAAGTCGCTGGACATTATCTATGGCAATGCGGTGAATGGGAAGATAGGGATGTTGTATGCGCAATACTGGTCGCAGGGACAAAAAGAAACCGATAGCCGATATCAACTGGACGAGACCTCTAACAGCACCATATGGAGTTTATATCAAAGCGCTTTAGGTAACCTGAATGAAATATTACGCATCAATGCGGAGAATCCCGAATCTGGTTCGCCCAACCAGGTGGCTATTGCCAATATATTAAGTGTATGGATTTACCAGGTGCTGGCTGATTGTTATGGCAACGTACCTTATAGCCAGGCGCTGGCGGGGCTGGATGATTTTACACCGGTGTATGATGATGCGGCTACCATTTATGATAGCCTGGTGAAAAAACTGGATGCACAGGTGGCATTGCTGGATACGGCAGCAGGGGGCTTTAGAAGTGGGGAGTTGATTTATAATAGCGATGTGGCTCAGTGGAAAAAGCTGGCCAACAGCCTGAAACTGCGTATAGGGCTGCGCATGCTGGGTGGTACGGAAGTAAATGCCGCCAAGGCAAAAACTATTATTGAAGCAGCGGCTACTGCCGGGGTGCTGAATGGAACGGATGATGATGCTTTGTTTCCTTACCTGGCATCTGTTGGCGACCAGTTTCCTTTTAACGAACAGTCCGGCACAGGAATCTCTAACGAGTTTGTGGCCAGTGAAACACTGGTAAAATATATGCAATCGGTAAACGACCCGCGTTTGCCTGTTTATGTGCGACCTTCTTCAGATGATAAGGCTTATGTGGGCAAGCCTTATGGCATTAATGCTTCTGATAACCAGTATAATTTGAGCAAGCTATCATTTCCGGGCGCACGTGCTTACGACCCTACTTTGCCGGGCATTATTATGACCAGTGCTGAGGTGGAGTTTGCACTGGCGGAAGCGGCTGCCCGCAACTATGCGGTGAGTGGCACGGCGGCAGAGCATTACGAAAAGGGGATCCGCTACAGTTTTGCATTTTGGGGGTTGTCTGATGACAGTGCCACCAGCTACCTGGCAAGAATGCCTTATGTTGCTAACGACTGGCGTAATGTGATTGGTGTGCAAAAATGGCTGGCTTTATACATGCAAGGGCTGCAGGCCTGGTTTGAAAGAAACCGGCTGGATTTTTCAATGCCAGGCGGGGAGGATTTGTTTGTAGCACCCGTAGCGGGCTCACTGGATGCTACTGCTCCTTTTTTACCCACCCGGCTTACCTATCCGGTATCTGAGGCTAACATTAACCGGGTAAACTATACCGATGCGGGTAAGGCCATTGGGGGAGATACTAAGGGTACCAAGTTGTGGTGGATGCAGTAAAATGTTACCTTTGCGGCCTTCATTATGAAATACGAAAAGGAAATTAACCGTCGCAAAACGTTTGCTATTATATCTCACCCGGATGCAGGTAAGACAACATTAACAGAAAAATTCCTGTTATTTGGTGGTGCTATTCAAACCGCCGGTGCCGTTAAAAGCAATAAAATAAAGAAACACGCTACCAGTGACTTCATGGAAATTGAAAGACAAAGAGGTATCTCGGTAGCGACTTCGGTAATGACCTTTGAGTATAACGATACGTTGATAAACCTGCTGGATACCCCGGGTCACAAAGACTTTGCGGAGGATACTTACCGTACCCTTACCGCTGTGGACAGTGTGGTACTGGTAGTGGATAGTGTAAATGGTGTGGAAGACCAGACCCGCCGCCTGATGGAAGTGTGTCGCATGCGTGATACTCCGGTGATTGTGTTTATCAATAAAATGGACCGTGACGGTAAAAACCGTTTTGATTTGCTGGAAGAAATTGAAAACGAACTACATATCTCTTTACACCCGATGACCTGGCCTATTAACAGCGGTAAGGATTTTAAAGGGGTGTATAACCTGTACGATAAAACCCTGCAGTTGTTTACTGCTAACACCAAGGCGGAAGACGACGAGGACAAAGTGGTGATAGAAGATTTGAGTACGTCTATACTGGATGAAAAGATAGGCGATAAAGATGCTGCCCAGCTAAGGGAAGATGTGGAGTTGGTAGAAGGCGTGTACGGCGATTTAAAAGTGCAGGATTACCTGGATGGTAAAATTGCCCCGGTGTTTTTTGGTAGCGCCATCAATAACTTTGGTGTGAAAGAAATGCTCGACACGTTTATCCAGATTGCCCCAGTGCCCCGCAGTCGCGAAACCACCAAGCGTACGGTGGATGTAGGGGAGGAAAAGTTCAGTGGGTTTATTTTTAAAATTCACGCCAACCTCGATCCTAAACACCGCGACCGTATTGCGTTTTTACGGGTGTGTACCGGCAGGTTTGAGCGCAACAAGTATTACCACCATGTAAGGTTGGATAAAGATATCCGTTTCAGCAACCCTTATTCATTTCTGGCGCGTAGCAAAGATGTAATTGAAGATGCTTATCCAGGGGATGTGGTAGGTTTGTTTGACACCGGAAACTTTAAAATAGGGGATACTTTAACGGAAGGAGAAGACTATTACTTTACAGGTATTCCATCTTTCTCACCTGAAATATTTAAAGAGCTGGTGAATAAAGACCCAATGAAAACCAAACAGTTAGAAAAGGGTATTAGTCAGCTTACGGATGAAGGTGTTGCGCAGCTGTTTACGCAGTTTGGTGGTAACAAAAAGATTATTGGTTGTGTGGGTGAACTACAATTTGAGGTAATTCAGTACCGTTTGTTGCAGGAATATGGCGCTGCGTGTGAGTTTAGACCATTACCTTTTTACAAAGCGTGTTGGTTAACCAGTAATGATACCAAAAAGCTGGAAGAATTTTTACGCTTTAAGCAGGCCAACTCGGCAGAAGACAAAGACGGTAATCCCGTTTATCTGGCGCAGAGTGAATGGTTCTTAAACACTGAAATTCAGAACAATCCGGAGATTACTTTCCATTTTACCAGTGAAATACATAAATAAGCTTCGGTAACATTACCATACAAAGCCGTTAGAAATAGTATTCTAACGGCTTTTTTATGCTCAATCCGGGGATTATTGTTAAAATTTATTCGTATGTTATAATTATAAATGTATTAGGTATTTTTGATTTACAACCACTCTAAAACCTTATGCCTGATCAAATGAATGCACGGGGCATTCGTAAATGGATATGCTGCTTAGTTATTTATGGTACCTGTGCATTGTTATTCTTTCCCCGTTTATCTGCCCAATCCATCGACCTTAATAATGGGTTAGTGGGTTATTATCCTTTTAATGGTAATGCCAATGACGCTTCCGGAAATGGTAATAACGGAACGGTAAGCGGCGCTGTGCTTACTACCGACCGTTTTGGCGTTGCCAATGGTGCTTATAGCTTTAACGGTTACAGTTCGTACATTGCCTTACCCTTTACACAGCTTTTTCAGTTTAAACCAACAGATGCTTATAGTTTATCGGTATGGGTGCAGGTGGCCTCCAGCAGTGGCGTTCGCTCTGTGTTGGTGAAAAGTGACAATACAACACCTTATCAAAACTCGCGTTGGAATTATGGTATTTGTATTACGGATAATTACCAGGTTTCTGTAGGATATCACGATAACCTGGTATTAAGGAGTGATGGCTCTTTAACTACAAATGCTGCGTGTTGGGATTTAATTACGTATACCTACGATAATGGAAAGTGGCAGCTGTATGTTAACGGTACGCTGGTAAAGCAGGATAACTCGCAAACCAAATTTTCTTTAATAGATAACAACTCTGTCATTGTATTTGGGAAAAAAGGCTTGTCGAATGGTGATTATTTTTCGGGTAAAATAGATGAAGCGCGTATTTATAACCGGGTATTAACGGCAGATGAAGCGAAGTATTTATACACGCAAGGCACGCCATGTGCGGTTCAAAACACCGCAGCTAGCTTCACGTTAACCGATACGGTGTGTAAAAACACAGCGGTAACTGCGGTAAACACCTCGCAAAATGCATCTTCTTACTATTGGAATTTCAATACAGCTTCTATTCAAACACAACCATTAGCCAACAACCTTGGTAATATTGATAATACGTTTCGTATGCCTGTTTTTTCAGATCTGGCAGAAGACAATGGAAACTATTATGTATTTGTAAACGGCCATGTACCGGGCGAACTGGTAAGACTGGATTTTGGCAATAGTTTGCTGAATACGCCTACTGCTACTTTGCTGGGTACATTGAATAATGTGCTTAAAAAGGAAATGGAGGGCATACAAATTATCAAAAATGAAGGGAAGTGGTATGGCTTTATTGTAGGGGGCAATACTGACAGTGGGCCTTCTTATTTGATTAAGATAGAGTTTGGGGCTAATCTGAATAATCCTAGCCCGGTAGCTACCAATTTAGGCAATGGTGGTGGACTTAATTTCCCTATTGACCTGCATATTTTTAAAGAGGGCAATGTATGGTATGGCTTAACGGTGAATGCTAAGGATAACTCTGTAACCCGTTTTAACTTTACCAATAGCTTTGATAACCTTCCTGGCGCTACCAACCTGGGAGTTTTCAATGGCAACCTGAATGTGCCCACCGGTATTTTTTGTATTAAACAGAATAACCAGTGGTATGCCTTTGTAACCAACGATGCCACCAGCAACGGTGTAACCCGGTTAAGCTTTGGCAACTCCATTACAAATACGCCTACTGCTACCACTTTTACTAACCAGCCTTTATTCACCCATATGCGTGACATTACCATGATGGTATATTGCGATGGGATAGTGGGTTTTGCGCTGAATGGTGATAAAGATGAACTGTTACGGTTGGATTTTGGCAATGATATTACCAGCACGCCACAGGTAACCAGTTACGGGAATACCGGCAATCTGAATTTTCCACATTCCTTATCACGAATATTTCGGGTAGGGGGCGATTTGTATTCTTTTATCACCAATGTAGATAACAATACTATCACACGGGTACGATTCGCCGCTTCCAATACGGTAAGCGGCGCTACTTCTACACTGGCCAGCCCGGCGGCGGTTTCTTATACAAGTGCGGGCAACTATAATGTAAACCTGGTAATAGACGAAGGGCTGCCTACACAAAGTTCTTATTGTAAAAACATTACTGTGTTGGATGTACCGGATAAAGTACCATTGCTGGATACCGCAGTTTGTTTGGATAGTGTGGTGCTACGGTCGCGTTTTGTCAGCAATAACACCTGGAGTGATGGCAGTAAACTGGATAGCCTGGTGATAAAAGCTTCGGGCACTTACTGGGTAAATATGAATGTATATGGTTGTGCCGCCCGGGACAGCTTTGTGTACAGGATGGAAAATGCAGCAGATATAGATATGGGGAGCGATACTGCTTTTTGCCGGGGCGGTCAGCTGGAATATCATTTTCAATTACCCAATACTACCTATCAATGGCAGGATGGCAGCACTTCGGGAGATTATATAATTAACCAGCCGGGTGTATATAAACTGGTGGTCACCAATGATGGGGGATGCACTAAAAGCGACTCGGTTACTGTTTCGGTGATTGAATTACCAGTGGTGCAGTTAATGGCCGATACCACCATTTGTAATAAAGATCAGGTGCAGCTAAGGGCAGATGTGTTGCAATATACGGATAGTGTACGGTGGCGGATGGATGCTGGTTTGGTGCAGATATCGTCGGTCAATCCTATCGTTACTCCTTCCGGTACCACACGATATAAACTAACTGCTTATAATCGTTTTTGTGCGGCAGCAGATTCGTTGTTAATTACCGTGCTGGATATTCCGGTGTTGACCGTTAGCAAGGACACTGAAATTTGTAAAGGAATGGTTGTGCCTTTGCAGGCGTCGGGTGCTGTATCTTATAATTGGTGGCCCGATGAGGCTTTGACCAATGCCACAGCTGCCAGCCAGCAGATACAACCGGATACTACTATTACCATGTATGTAAAAGGAAAAGGCCCTAATGGATGTGCGGCATTGGACTCAATACGGGTGGAAGTGGTGAATTTGCCAATAGTGAAACTGATGGCTGATACTGCGATATGTGAAGATGCTGGCTTTTACATTTGGGCGCTGCAGCTACAGTTTACAGATAGCATACGCTGGAGCCCAGCTACCAATTTATCCAGTACCGTGGTGAAGATGCCGGCAGCGAAGCCCGCTAGCGATATGGTATATACGGCTGTGGTATATAATCGTTTCTGCGCTGCTTCTGATGAGGTTACCGTCAACGTCAATAGAAAACCCTTATTGCAGGTAACCAATGATACGGCTATTTGCATAGGAGATGTATTGCCACTGTCGGCTTCCGGGGCAGCGGTGTATAACTGGTGGCCGAAAACTTATCTCTCTGATGCAACCATCAGCAATCCTGTAGCGTCGCCTTCTAATACGATACGTTATTATGTAACAGGTACAGGGGGCAATGGCTGTTCCCGTATGGATTCAGTACAGGTGGTAGTGCAGGAGCCGGCTGTTTTTTCCATCACCCCAACATCTGCCATCATTTGTGAAGGAGATAGTATTACGCTGAGCGTTTCGGGTGGAGATGCTTATCAGTGGTTGTTTACTCAAAGTGGAGTGGATGCAACGCAGGCCAGTATATATTTTGCACCTGCCTTATCCGGCACTTATGCTGTTATTGGATATGATAATGTTTGCCACAGGGAGGATACATTGACTGTACCCGTTACCATATATGCTTTACCTGTGCTAGCCATTTCCAAATCGAACGATATAGATTGTGTGAAGGGGGATGCCCGCTTGCAGGTAACCGGTGCTTCTTATTACCACTGGTATCCTGCAGCAACGTTAAGTGATTCTACCAGCTACCAGCCATTAGCACGTACAGATAGCAGCATCATGTATCATGTGCAGGCAACCAGTAACCAGGGGTGTATGGCAGAGGATAGCATTATGGTATATGTGCTGAAAAATAATTTTAATGCTTATCCTATTGCCACTGGTTTTACGCCCAACGGCGATGGTTTAAATGATTGTTTTCGCGTAAACCAGTGGGGCTTTATTCATAAGTTGGAGCTGGTTATTTATAACAGGCTGGGAGAACGTGTATTTGCCTCTAACGATCCTTATGCCTGTTGGGATGGTACCTATAAGGGGGAGAAACAATTACCCGGCACTTATATATATACTATTAAGGCAGAAACTTTGTGTGGGCCAGTGGTAAGAAACGGAACGGTGGTGCTGTTACGATAACAGATCCAGCATATTAGGGCTGATCAATTATTTTTTTGCGTGTATCAGTTATAGAGCAATGATGCATAAAAAAGCCGTCACTACCTGGTAATGACGGCTTTGTATGAATTGATTGCTATTGTTTCTAGTAAGCTGCAACCACACCGGTGTAGTTATGCGGCGTAATGGCTTTCAGCTCTTTTTTCACATCGGCGCTTACTTTCAAAGTGCCGATGAAAGCGTGAATATCTGCTTTGGTAATAGCTGATTTACCGCGGGTTAACTCTTTCAGCGCTTCGTAAGGCTTCGGAAAGTTTTCGCGACGCAGCACGGTTTGAATGGCTTCTGCTACTACTGCCCAGTTATTTTCCAGGTCAGCTTTCAGCTTCGCTTCGTTCAGTACCAGTTTGCCAAGGCCCTTGGTTAAGGAGGTAAGCGCAATAATAGTGTGTGCTACCGGTGTGCCAAGGTTCCTTAACACGGTAGAATCGGTTAAGTCTCTTTGCAGGCGGCTGATAGGCAGTTTGGCCGATAAATGCTCTAACAGTGCGTTAGCCATACCAAGGTTGCCTTCTGCGTTTTCAAAATCGATAGGGTTTACCTTGTGGGGCATGGCAGATGAACCTACTTCGCCTTTCTTTACTTTTTGTTTAAAGTAATCCATGCTGATGTATGTCCAGATGTCGCGGCAAAGGTCAATTAAGATATTGTTGATCCTTTTAATAGCGTCCAGGTGGGCAGCCAGGTTATCGTAATGCTCAATCTGGGTGGTAAACTGCATGCGTTGCAGGCCCAGTATTTCCTCTACAAATTCGTTACCCAATGCAATCCAGTCCTTTTTAGGGAAAGCGATGTGGTGGGCGTTGAAGTTGCCGGTTGCGCCGCCAAACTTGGCAGCGTAAGGGATGTAAGAGAACAGCTCTACCTGGTTGGTCAGGCGCTCCACAAACACCATAAATTCTTTACCCAGGCGGGTAGGAGAAGCAGGTTGTCCGTGTGTGCGGGCCAGCATCGGAATTTCTTTCCAATCGGTAGCCAGCTGTTGCAGGCTCTGACGCAGGTTAATGATGGCTGGCAGGTATTCCTGCTCCATGCAATGTTTCCAGCTCAGCGGGATAGAAGTATTGTTGATATCCTGTGAGGTAAGGCCAAAGTGTATCCACTCGGTAGCTTCTGCTGCACCTACTTTTTCCAGTTGCTCCTTCAAAAAGTATTCTACTGCTTTTACGTCGTGGTTGGTTACAGATTCAATTTCCTTAATCTGTTGCGCGTTTTCCAGGCTAAAATTCTCTGCAACTTCGCGTAATTGTTGTTTAGCTTTGGCAGTAAGCTTGAAAAAGCGTTTGTCGGACAGAAACAGAAAATATTCAATTTCAGTAATTACCCTGTATTTGATTAAAGCAAATTCAGAAAAGTAGTTGTCTAAAAAGGCAACTTGCCTGCGATAGCGTCCGTCCACAGGGGAAATAGCTGTAAGATTGTTTAACTCCATGTTAATGTTTTGAGTTTTCTTATTCTGTCCGGTTAATTTTGCACGCAAAAGTAAAAGATTTGGAGAAGATTAAAGTGGGGAGTGTAAGCTATTTGAATGCGAGGCCCCTTTTGTACGGATTACAACGGTCGGAAGAGCTGATGCTGCAGATGGAGCTGATAGAGGAATTTCCATCGAAAATAGGCGGAATGCTGATAGATGGCAGTATTGATGTGGGTTTGGTGCCGGTGGCCGTCATTCCTAAAATGAAGGAATGGCACATTATTACCGATTTCTGCATTGGTGCAACGGGGGATGTGGCTTCTGTTTGCCTGTTCAGCGAGGTGCCTATAGAGCAGATTGACACTGTTTTGCTCGATTACCAGAGCCGCACTTCAGTAAACCTGTGCAAGGTGTTACTGAAACATCACTGGAAAATACAGCCACGTATTGTAGAAACCACGGGGGAAGACTACCGCAGCCAGATCACCGGCACAACAGCAGGGGTGGTTATTGGCGACAGAGCCCTGGAGCAACGACTGGTAAGCTCTTATATATATGATCTGGCTACGGAATGGCGCATAATGACCGGCCTGCCATTTATGTTTGCTGCCTGGATTGCCAATAAACCATTGCCGCCGGCTTTTGTAGACGCTTTTAACCAGGCCAATTCCATCGGATTTGAACATTTACAGGAAATAATAGCTGCTAACCCCTTCAAAGCGTACGACTTACATACATATTATACCGAGAATATCAGTTACGATTTAACGGAGGAAAAACGTAAAGGGTTGCTTTTATTTGTGGAATACCTGCAAAAAATGGAAGTGCTGAAGCCGGTTATGTAATATTGTTTTTATTCTATATATTAATTAGAAAATATTTGATTTTTTATTATTTACTTTAGGCCGCGGTAGCATTCACCGCGGCTATTTTATGTTTAAGACAACCCTAACCTTTTGTGTAATCTTATTATGCATTACCTGTGCGAAAGCCCAGTATGCCGATTTAGGCACCGGCGGGCAAAAAGATAAGATATGGTGGTTTGACTGGGCAGGTTTTACGATGATGGAAAACGCTACCAGGAATTTTGTAACCACCGACGGGCTTAACGTGTCTATTACTTTTACTAATGTCTCTTCTGAAAGATTATATCCTTCCATAATGAATACCTGGCGGGGGGCCGTGTTTTATAATCTGTACAATTTTTCCAACACGGCTATCAGGCCGGCTTTGTACGGCATAGAAAACAGTAATACCGTTGCTTTTAAAATGCAGGTTAGGGTTACCCGCAACGGTACAGCGGTGCCTTTTACGTTGGTAACTGCCGATGCAGAGGCCAGTGCTCCCAGTGAGATAACTAACTTTACTACCGATGGCAGTAACTGGGGGGTGATTGATTTTTACCGGAATACTTCTTTCTCTACCAATCCCATTACAGGATGCGGCACCAACACAGTTACCATGACCAACACTTATGGCGGTTCTATAGGCCTGGGGCAAATTCCTTTACTGGCAACTGCGGCTACATCCGGAACGTTGAACCTGAATATAGCATTGAATAAAAGCGGGTTGCCAGGTGCGATGGGATTGACGTTTGGTATTTTTTCACCTGTAGACCGGGGGGATTTACCGGCTGCGTATGGCTATGCACAGCATCGTTTAAGTTATGACCAGCTGAACAGCTGTAATTACACAGCACCTATGCCTACACTGCAGCAAAATAGCAATCTGTACCTGGGGCGCGTGGTGGGAGATGCGGATGGCCTGCAAACCACCAATGATAATACGGTGGGGGGAGATGAAGAGGCTATCAGTTCTTTTCCTGTTTATGACAGAAGCGGCTCTTATAGCATAACTGTGCCTGTACATAATACTACCGGCGCGGCAGCCTGTTTAATGGGTTGGTTTGATAGTAATAACGACCAGGTGTTTAGCGGCATCAATGAATCAGTAACCGTGAGCGTGCCTGTAAACGCTACTTCTGTAACACTTACCTGGACCGGGCTACCTGCTGCTTTTACCGCAGGCGTGAATTATGCCTTCCGGTTACGTTTATCTTCTGACAAAACAGCTGTTGCCAGTTCCACAGGGTTTGCGCCGGATGGGGAAGTGGAAGATTATGTAACTACGTTGACCAATGGGCTTGCAGCTTCCGCTGCTTTTTCGGCACCGGATACTGTTTGTGTAAACACGCCGGTTGCAGTAACCAACATGTCGCAAAACGCCACCAGCTACTACTGGAATTTCAATAGCGCCAACCTGGATACTCAGCCTGCTACTGTAAACCTGGGTAATATCGGGGGCGTGCTGGACATGCCTGTGTATTCGGATATAGCAGAAGAGAATGGTAATTATTATGTTTTTGTGCTGGATCACTGGGTAGGTAAAATGATTCGTCTGGATTTTGGTAACAGTTTACTCAATACACCAACTGCGCGCGACCTGGGAACGTTAAATGGCGTGTTGAAGCAGCAGCTGGAGGGAATACAGGTGGTAAAAAATGAAGGAAAGTGGTATGCCATTATTGTGGGAGGGCATCCTACCAGCGTAGGGTCGTATATAATTAAGGTGGAGTTTGGGGCAGCTATTACTAATAATACCCCGGTGGCCACAAATTGGGGAAATATAGGCAACCTGAATTATCCTATCGATCTGCATTTGTTTAAGGAAGGTAACGACTGGTATGGTTTGTCGCTGAACCAGATCAATAACACGCTTACCCGCTTTGATTTTACCAGCAGTTTTGATAACACGCCCACCGGTACTAACCTGGGTGGCTTTGGAGGTGTATTTAATAATCCGGCTGGTATCTGTTGTGTTAAATTTAATGGAGAATGGTATGCCTTTATGACCAATGATGCTGCCAGCAATGGATTAGTACGGCTTTACTTCGGCTCATCCTTATTGAATACGCCAAGTGCTACTGTATTAGTGGACCAGCCATCGCTAAACCATCTCAGGGATATATATGTAATGCCTTATTGCGATGGGCTGTATGGTTTTGCTGTTAATGGCACTACTAATGAGCTGTTGCAGTTGAACTTTGGCAATGACATTACTAATAATACGCCAGCACTTATCAATTATGGGAATGTGGGCAATTTCAGTTTCCCACACTCCATCTCTAAAATGTTTCGTGTAGGAGGCGATCTGTATTCTTTTATTCCCAATGTAAATAATAATACCATTAGCCGCGTAAGGTATTCCTCGTCTGTGGTAGTGAATGGTGCTATTTCAACCGTGGCTAATCCTGCCCCGGTAACTTATACTACCCCTGGTAATTATAATATCAACCTGGTGGTGGACGAAGGTTTAGGCACACAGGTTACCTATTGCAAAACAGTTACCGTGGTGGATGTACCGGCTAAGGTGCCTATTGCAGATTCGATGTTTTGTGCAGATAGTATAGTGCTGAAATCGCGTTTTACAAACAGCAACATCTGGAGTGATGGCAGCAGTCTGGATACATTGGTTATTAAAAGCAATGGCACTTACTGGGTTGAAACATCCAGATATGGATGTGTTGTAAGAGATACTTTTGTGTTAAAGCTGGATACGTTGTTGGGTGTGTTTATTGGGAACGATACCACATTTTGCCGTGGAGGAGTAAGGAGCTATCAACTGACCTACCCGGGGGCTGTTTATCAATGGCAGGATGGCAGTAGCGCTAATGCTTACACTGCTGCTAATTCCGGCACTTATCATGTGCGGGTAACTAATACACAGGGATGTACAGGGCGCGACACGGCAATGGTAAGCGTGATTGAATATCCATTGGTAACATTGATGAAGGATACGGCTATTTGTGAAAACGATCTGCTGCGCCTGGGAACAGATGTGTTGCAATATACTGACAGTATCCGGTGGTCGCCCGGTACCGGCATGTCTGATACAAAAGTAGCCAATCCATCTGTACAACCAACAGCTACCATCACCTACACCTTAACGGCTTATAATGCTTTTTGTGCCAGTTCTGACTATATAGTAGTGCAGGTAAATGCCCGGCCGCAGCTTACCATTACCGGCGATGAGATTATTTGCAGGGGCGATGCCCTGGGGGTGCAGGCTTCTGGTGCTGCCAGTTATAGCTGGTTGCCCAATACTGCTATTTCTAATGCGACTGTAAGTAACCCGGTGGTTACCCCCATTGTTACCACCCGGTATGTGGTAACAGGGGCAGCCGCTAATGGTTGCACGCAAACTGCTTCTGTGCTGATAACAGTAAACGAGCCGGCTGTTTTTGGATTGAGTCCCGAACAGGCTACTATTTGTGAGGGAGACACAGTTACATTGGTGGCCAGCGGGGGAGATGCTTACCAGTGGCTATTTGCCGGCACTACCTCCGGTAACAATAATTCTGTTGCCCGGTTTGTACCTGTTATTCCTGGATCGTATCGTGTAATCGCATTTGACAATATCTGTAACAAAGCCGATACCTTAACTGCGCTGGTTACCATTCATCCATTGCCACAGCTTACTGTTGCCAAATCCAATGATATAGATTGTGTGAAAGGCGAGGCCCGGTTAACGGCTTCTGGCGCCTCCTATTACCAATGGTATCCCGCAGGTACTTTAACGGGTGCTAATACGTATAATCCGCTGGCACGCAACGATACAGCTACCGTGTATCATGTAAGGGCCAGCAGCATACAAGGATGTGTAAAGGAAGACAGCATTACTGTGCTGGTGCTGAAAAATAACTTCAATGCTTATCCTATTGCCAGTGCTTTTACACCCAATGGAGATGGACTGAATGATTGCTTTGGTATTAATAAATGGGGTATGATCAAACAAATGGAGCTGGCCGTATTTAACCGCTGGGGCGAGCGCGTGTTTGTTACTAATAACCCTAATGACTGCTGGGATGGTAAGTATAAGGGGCAGTTTCAACCTCCGGGAACCTTTGTGTTTACGGTAAAAGCAGAAACGCTTTGTGGCACCGTAATCAGGAATGGAAGCCTGGTGCTGATACGTTAGCGAGACAGGAAATACGTTTAAATACTTCTAAAATAGACGCAGGAAACCTGAAAACGTCTATTTTAGCTTTTTTATCAGATCCCAATAATATTTCTGTGAGCAAATTACTGTCCGTATTTAAAAGCAAATACAGTAAAGTAGGTTATAGTAAGTTCAGAGTGAAGCGATTACGTAGCCTGCCCAACAATAAAATTCATGCAGTTCCTTTCCTGGACGGTACTTTTTACCTAAAAAATTCCATTGAATTTCTGCATGGGGTAAGAGAGATTTTCATCAATGATATTTACAAACAGAAATTGCCCGATAATGCCGTGGTGTTAGATTGCGGTTCGCATATTGGATTGAGCGTGTTGTATATTAAAAAGCTTTGTCCCGGTGCCCGTGTAACGGCGTTTGAACCTGATAGTGTGAATTTTAGCCTGTTGCAGAAGAATGTAGAGTCATATGGTTTAAGCCATGTGAACCTACAGAACAAAGCCGTATGGATAGAGAATACCACGCTGCAATTTACCGCCAGTAATGATATGGGAAGCCATATTGAGGCCAATGCTACAGCGGGCAATACGGTTGCAGTAGAAGCTGTTCGCCTGCGCGATATGATCACTGACCGGGTACATTTTCTGAAAATTGATATTGAAGGGGCGGAGTATGCTGTAATAAAAGATATTGCCGATAAGCTGCCGCTGGTAGATAACCTGTTTTTAGAGTTTCATGGTAGTTTTGCTGATGCCGGAAAACTGGCAGAGATGCTTACGCTGCTGGCGCAATACCAGTTTACGTTTTATATAGAAGAAGCTACCAAAACCATTGCTACACCGTTTTTTCGCGAAGCCAAACACAAACGTCACTACGATATACAATTAGATATCCACTGTTTTAAATTGTAAGCTCACAGGCTTTTACATACGCATTCAGGTAAGTAGCATGCGCTGCTTACCTGTTTCTTCCCAATAATCTTTTCACATTGCCCCATTGCTTGTTGGCCATTTGGTTTATTTCGCCGGACAGGCGGGTGGTGAGTATGAATGGAAAGAATACCAGGCTAAAGGATGCTGTACGTATAATGCCATCCACGATAAAGGAAGAGTGGCGAGGTAAGTAAAAGTGGATGACAGCAGTAATACCAGCCGTTACCAACACTACCCACAGGTGCTTCCAGGTGTAAGGCTGTAGTTTATATTTATACCACAGGAAGAAATAGCGCATAAGATTGAAGAAACACAGGGATATGGTAGCCGCGTAGGCTGCGCCCATTAAACCGTAGTGGGTAATCAATATATAGCCCAGCGGAATAGCCAGGAAAGTATAAATAACATTTGTAATGAATTCTGCCCGCCAGAAACTGGAAGTGCTTATGATCTGTGCATTGGCTCCTGTGCATAAATCGGCCAATTTACCCAATCCCAATACTAAAATCACAAACTCAATACCAGAATAATCTTTACCCAGGTAAGCCATAATGTTATGCGAGTTCAGCAATAACAGCGCAAACATAGCCAGGCCTATTGCCATAAGGTTAGACACGCTTTTGTGATATACATGCTTGATGTTATCCATGTCTTTATTGCGCCACGATTCAGCCAGCACCGGCATACTGATAGCCGTAATGCTGCGCTGGGGCACTTCCATTAAAGTAATGATATAGGTTGCAATGGCAAACACGGCCGTATCGGTAAGCCCGCGTGGTGCATTGGCGGTAATGATAATATCATCACTGTTTTTAGACAGCATATTTAAAAACTGTGCACCAAACAGGAATAAGCCATAAGTGGCCATTTTGCCTTTTAAGCGGAAGGTAACCTTGCTAAGACTACCGTTAAAGTAGAACTCGCGTGTTTTGCGCAGTGTATAAAATAATATTATTACAGCCGGCAGGTAAGAGAAGGCATACATGCCAATAAATACAGGCAGGGAAAGCCAGTGCATACCCATCAATATTAACAGCACGGTAAACGCAAGCCTGGGTAATAGTTCCTTCATTGCATTGGAAATCACCGTCTTTTTAAATGTCCAGCTGAAGGCTTCCAGCCAAAGCAGCAGCAGCATAAAAAAGGTAAAGGGAAATATCCAGTTACTGTATTTTACAAACAAAGGTGAGCGGGCGCTGTATTTTCTTACAATCAATTCCTGGCCCAGGTAGCCGCCTATACATAATATTACAAAACCCAGCAGGCAAAGCATTAGCGTTACAAAAGGCAGGTCGCTTTTTTCCGGCGTCAGGTGCTTACGGTAAATGGGGGAGAATTTATAAATAACCGGTAAAGAGCCTAATGTACAAAAGGTGGAAAGGGTAACAGCCAGGTTGAGAAAAATACGGGTAAGGCCCAATTCCTGGGTAGTGAGCATTTTAGGAGCAATGAACAGGATGTTGATGCCGCCGATGGCGAATCCCACCATGATAAGAATACTAGATCTGATACTTTGCTTTTGTATAATGCCCATATACCTGTAAAACGTGTAATTGAAGGGGGCAATTTAGGCATTAAACTTAGAATAGCGGGTGTTTTCGTGTCCGAAAAGCAGCCACTGGTAAATTTGGTAGTCCTTGCTCATTCCTTATCTTTGGAACCTTTAAAAAATACGAACTAAAAGGTAGCATGCGCACACTCATCAGGTCCTTTTTACAAAAATTTGGTTACGATATTACTAAATATGTACCTCCCTATGTTCCCGGCGTTTTAGACCAAAAGGCCCTGGAAGGTGAATTTAAATGGCTGCAGGATCAGCAATTTAAATCCATTGTTGATATCGGTTCTAACGAAGGACAGTTTTTGGAAAAAGCGCGTATCCTGTTTCCCGAGGCTACTATCCATGCTTTTGAACCATTGCCGGGTGCATTCCAGAAATTACAGTCCAATTTCTCCACTGATAAAAACATCCGGTTCTATAACCTGGGTTTAGGAGATACCAAAGGACAACTGGAATTTCACCAGAATGAGTACACGCCGTCTTCTTCCTTTTTAAGCATGGAAGCTACGCACCATGCCAATTTTGACTATGCGGTAGATACCCAAAAGATAACGGTTGATATTGATTTGCTGGATAACGTATTGGGTAATGGCCAGTTGTCACAGCCTTTGCTGGTGAAGATAGATGTGCAGGGTTTTGAAGATAAAGTGATCAATGGTGCTACGCGTGTGCTTGCACAGGCGTCCATGGTGATATGTGAACTGTCGTTTACCCGTTTGTATCAGAATCAGCCTTTGTTTGATGATGTATATAAGAAGCTGACGTCGATGGGGTTTTTGTATGCCGGTAACATGGAACAATTGCACAGCACTCAAAACAATGGAGTGTTACAGGCAGATGGCATTTTTATTAAAAAGTAAACTATGGCTGCTGCTCCTCTCATTTCTGTAATTACCGTAGTATATAATGGAGCACGCCATATAAAAAACTGCATTGATAACGTACAGCAACAGGGATTCCGCAATTTTGAACATCTGATTGTGGATGGCTGTTCCACCGATGCTACTGTTGCTATTGCAAAAGAGCAGGAGGGGCTGTATTCCAACCTTCGTGTAATAAGTGAGCCTGATAAAGGTGTGTACGATGCCATGAACAAGGGCATTGCTTACAGCAAAGGACAATGGCTCTTTTTTCTGGGGTGCGATGATTATTTCTATTCCAATAATGCACTGGAAGGCATAGCGGGCCAGCTATTGGTTCAACCTGTGCTGCAGCCTGTGATTGTATATGGTAATGTATGGCACGAAAAACTGGCCCGGATATACAACGGGGAAACATCTGTAGAAACCTTGCTGAAATCGAATATATGCCACCAGGCTATGTTTTTTAACAGGGCTGTATACGATACTATGGGACTGCATCAACTGCGCTTTAAGCAACAGGCGGATTATGATTTTAATTTGCGTTGCTGGCTAAGCGGTAAAGTGAAAACTGTATTTGTGCCGGTAACGGTAGCTTTTTTTGCGGATGGTGGTATTAGTGCTGCCGGGGAAGACCCCGCATTGTATAATGAAATGCCGGAGCTGTGTATTCAATACCTGTTAAGTGGTGAGCATACTGCTGGTGATAAAATGAATATCCTGGCTAAAATATACCGCAAAACCATGCTGCGATATGGCGCAGGCAGGGTAATTAAAAATTTGCTGGTGTTTCGTTATTCAGGATACCGGTTACTGGCGTTGGCTGTCTTTGTGCTGTCCATCCCTTATTACTGGATTCTCAAACAAAGTCAAAAGAAGTAACGGTGAACAGGAAATACAGCATCATTATACCAACTTATAACAGTTTGCGTTTTATTAAACCTTGTGTGGAAAGTGTGCTTGCACAAGAGCTGGATTCCTTTGATTTACATATTGTGGATAGTGGTAGTACGGATGCTACCCTGCAATGGATTGAAGGGCTGAACGATAGCAGAATTCATATTTACACCACCGCTTCCCGCCTGGGTATTGAAGCCAACTGGGGCAGGATAAAAGATATACAACGCAATGAATTCATGACCATACTGGGGCATGATGATGTGCTGGATGCTAATTATTTGTCGGTAATGGATGCACTGATTCAAAAACATCCCCAGGCCAGTTTGTACCAGGCGCATTTTCGCTTTATTAATGAAAATAGTGAGGTTACAGGTTCTTGTAAGCCTATGGATGAAGTGCAATATGCGCCGGAATATATGGGCGTTAACATGGCCGGCACCTTTGATTCTATGGCTACCGGCTATATGATGCGCTCAGCCGATTATGATAGACTGGGGGGGATTCCTTTTTTCCCCGATCTTATTTTCTCCGATCTCGTACTCTGGTATCAGTTAACCGCAATCAGTTATAAAGCCACAGCATTAGCAGAATGTTTCTCGTACCGGAACCATCAAAGTGTATCCCGGGTTTCTATTAAGAGTATAGACGCACTGGAACAGTTTGTACAATATATAGCCACTGCTATACAGCAGGATGCAGCTTTGCGGGCAGAAGTAAACAGGCATGGCCTGCGTTACCTTCACTGGCTTTGTAAAGGTTTGTCTCACCGGTTACTAAGGGTGCCTTATGCGGAAAGAAACCGGTTGAATGTAAAAACGTTTGTGGAAAAGTGCCGGAATTATGCCCGTTTGTGGCAGCCGGATATTGATTACAATCCTTATAAAGACAAAAGTGTTCGCCTGGCTGCCATTATAGATAGTAATGTAGTACTGCGGAAATTGTTTTACAACATCAGAAAGATGTATAATAAACCATTTAATTAAATGAAAATTTTATTCGATAGCCAGGCTTTTGATATGCAGCGTTACGGCGGAGTTTCGCGCTTGTATGCTTCTCTTTTTGAGGGATTGAACAATACGAAAGAAAATCTTGAATATACTATACCTATTGGCCAAACAAATAATGCTTATTTATTAAGCATGCCGCAGTTTGCGGATGAAAAGTACCGGGTAACCGGGCTGGCGGCCGTAAAAGATTTCAAGGGTAAGAAGGCTTTGGTAAAATTACTGGGCAAGGTAGATCCTAACAGTAGTTATAGCAAAGTAGTACGTGAGCTGAAAAAGCAGGAGTTTGATATTTTTCATCCCACTTACTATAACCCCTACTTCTTAAAATACCTGGGCAAAAAGCCGTATGTGTTAACCGTATACGATATGATACATGAACTGTATCCGCAGTACTTTAAGGTAGACAGGGCGGCTGCTTTTAAGAAAAAGGTAATCCCTCCGGCTACACGCATTATTGCCATATCAGAACATACCAAGCAGGATCTGATGCGGTTGTATCATATTCCGGAAGACAGGGTGGATGTAGTACATCTGGGTAACTCGCTGCAGCCGGTAACGGAAATGCCTTCGGGCATGCCTGCTTTGCCCGAACGATATGTGTTATATGTTGGCTCCCGGGCTAAATATAAAAACTTTGAAGGCTTTATGAAGGCGGTTATTCCATTGCTGAAAGCTGATAAAAGCCTGCATGTGATTGCTGCCGGTGGTTATTCTGTCAACAATAATTTTTCGGGTGATGAGCTGGCCTGGTTTGCCAAAGAAGGCATCAGCGAGCAGCTGACGCAGATGAGCATTAACGATCAGAAGCTGGCTTACCTGTACCAGAATGCTTTGTGCTTTGTATTCCCCTCTTTATATGAAGGTTTTGGCATTCCGGCACTGGAATCATTTGCCTGTTGTTGCCCGGCTGTATTGTCTACCGCTTCTTCCTTACCCGAAGTGGGAGGGGAGGCGGCTTTATATGCTGATCCGCATAATGAAGAAGAGTTGCGCCACCAGATAGCATCGCTTATTAATGACCAGGCACTTAGGGAAACCATGGTTGCCAAAGGTAAAGAGCGTTTAAAGCTATTCTCGTGGGAGCAGGCAGCGGCTAAAACCATTGAAATTTATAAACGCATACAATAGCGGGAATGAGCAAGCCAATAATATCAGTGATCACAGTAGTGTATAATGGCGCAGCAACGCTGGAGCAAACTATTGCCAGCGTAAAAGCACAAACTTACAGTGCTATAGAATATATAGTGGTGGATGGTGGTTCAAAAGACAATACTGTTGCTATTATCGAAAGCCATACAGATATAGTAAGCCACTGGATCAGTGAAAAAGATAAGGGACTGTACGATGCTATGAACAAAGGCATGGCAATGGCCACAGGGGAGTATGTTTTCTTTTTAAACGCTGATGATGCTTTTTTCGCACCCGATGTATTGGAGAAGATGATGCAGGCAGGTGGTAATGCAGATGTGATATATGGTGATGTAATGGTGATGGATGGCGAAGGGAAAGACATTGGATTGCGTTCAGAAGTAACCCCGCATCAATTACCGGCTGTGCTTACCTGGAAGAGTTTACAATATGGAATGGTGGTGTCGCACCAGGCATTCCTGGTGAAGCGTGCCGTTGCAGCTACTTACGATTTACAATATAAAATAGCTTCTGATATTGACTGGATGATTACTACTTTAAAGCAGGCTGCTACAACGGTGAATGCTGGTGTGATTGTAGCTAAATTCAGAACAGGCGGTACTTCCAAAGAGCGGCAGCAACAAGCCTGGAAAGAGCGGTATGCTATCCTAAGCAAACATTATGGCGCTGTGGCTAACTTTATCAGGCACCTGTTTATAGCGATACGTTATATCATTAAAAAACCCTTTTCAAAGCCTATTTAACAACAGGTATTGAAAAGGGTTTTTGTTATATAGAAGCTACTGCCTTATGCAGTAGCTTTTCTTTTTTTAACGATAGCGCTTCCTACTATTCCCAGGAACACCAATACAATGATGATGTTAGAGAATTTAGCAACAGCGTAAGAGTATTTGTGCGACAGTGGCTCAAACTTAAACTCTACTGTATGCTTGCCTTGTGGCACCACCATACCGCGTAACACGTAGTTGGTTTTGAAATAGTCTGTTTTCTTACCATCAATATACATGTTCCAGCCTGCTTCGTAGTAGATTTCACTTAACACAGCCACCTGTGGTGTTGTTGCATTGGTTTCGTAGCTTAACGAGTCGTTATCAAACTTCACCAGTTTAATGGTAGCGGTTGAATCGTAAGTGAGATTTTGAGGAATCAGCGATTTGTAAGTATCCTGTACAATTGCTGTGTCTTTGGCATCAAAATGATCTAACGCCCTCATTTCATTGGCTGGTCCATCTACAAATTTCACTGCCTTTACAATCCAGGCATTGCCTAAACGGCCCGGGTTTAATTGAGCTACCGGCTTGTTGGTTTGTGGATTGTTCTGAATAACGTATTTAGTATTCAGCATGTTAATTACCTGTACATTGGGTTGACCTGCCAGCTGGTAAGTGATCAGGTCATCATAAGCACCAATTTTAGCAGGGCTATAACCGCCAATAGAGTTGTGGTAGTAAGATGTAAGTGATTCCTGGTAAGGATCTTTACCAGAAGCCAGGTTTAACACCCGGAAGTCTGGTTCTTTATCTTCCAGGATGGTAGCATCTGCTTCTGATTTACTGAAGTTTTGATTCGACAGCTGGTCGGCATCTACATAGCTGTCCTCACCCAGGTAACGCTGGTCTATAGAAAACAGGTCGGTGATGATACAGATACCTATAGCAGCCAGTAAGATATTGGCAGATATTCTTTGCTGGATAAACAGGCCCATTAGTAAAGCCACAGGCAGGATAAACAGAAGTGAACGCATGATGTCTTTTCCAAAAGTGGCGGCCCTGTCCTGGTGTAAAGCCTTTACAATAGCCTGCGCCATTTCCGTATTACCTTTGCTTTGATATACCAGGTTTTCATACATCCTGTTGTCTGTTTGCGCAGGATATTTTTCGTTCAGCGCCTGTAATTGCTGTTGAGCAGTAGGGCTGTTAGAGGAAATGATCTTGTTAAACTCAGCTGTTCTTTGTGTGTTCTCGTTTTTAAAGTCGAGCGACATATACATGAACAACGCCAGTGCAAACACGGCACCGGTAGCTATACAGGTAACTTTCCATTGCTTGAATAATTCCGCTTTACTTTCCGTAGAGTCCAGTAGTTGCTGCACAGCCATTACACCCAGAACCGGGAATAGTAACTGCGGAATTACCAATATCATGGTAGGTGCCCTGAACTTATTATAGAATGGGAAGTAGTCAAACGCAAAATTGTTGAAGGCCGGGAAGTTGTGTCCCCACGATAAGATGATGGCTAGTATAGAAGCGCCCAGTATCCACCATTTGTGAATGCTTTTTACGTATACCAATCCAAATATGAACAGGAAACATACTACTGCACCCAGGTAAACGGTGCCATCGGTAAAAGGCTGATCGCCCCAGTATAAAGCACCGGAGAAAGACTTCGCAAAGTCCCCCGCCTGGTCTGAAGGGTAATTGGCTTTTTCTTCTAAAACTTTAGCTATATGTGAATTTTCATTCAGTTCGCCGCCTCGTGCGCCGTAGCCCATTACGCCGGGAAACATTAAGGTAAAGGTTTCCAGTTTGCCGTAGCTCCACTGGTAAGCGTACTCGCGCGATAAACCTTTGGTAAAACCTTCTTTGGTAGTTTTTGAATCAGCAGTTTCTTTATTCCTTTCCGGTAAAATCAGCTGACCACCACGTTTAGAATGTTTGGCATAATCGTAAGTAGTGAACAGGTTTACTGCGTTGGTTAATACACCCAGTGTACCGGCTATTGCTACTAATGCTATTGCTTTAAAAGCATGTTTCAGGTCTTTTTCTTTTACCCACTTCACTATATAAGCAATTGTAGCAATGCCCATTATCAGGAAGGTATAGTAGCTTATCTGCTGGTGGTTACGGCCAATTTCCTGCATGGTAAACAGGGCAGTTAATAAAAAGCCCCACAGGTATTTTTTGTTATACACCATCAGTGCGCCACCGAGCAGGGCAGGGCTGTAAGCTAATGCCCATACTTTGGTGATGTGACCTGCAGAAATGATAATAGGCACATAGGATGCAAAGGCAAATGCCAGTGCGCCGCCAATGGCCAGGTAAGGCCTTACGCCTATGCACATACAAAATATATAGAAACAGATACAGCAAAGAAAAAAGTACTGGAAGGGCTCAGGCAGGTTCAATGTCATTATTTTATGTACCCACTCTGTAAGATGCGTAGGAGCAGGAACGCCTAACACAAAAGCCGGCATGCCACCAAACATGCTGCTCAACCACAGGGGAGATGTGCCGTCTTTTTCTACGTGATTGGTTAAGTTTTGCTGCATCCCCTTCACCAGCTGCATATCATACATGTTCAGGGTTTTGCCTGGCTCTAATGCCGGCCTGCAAAAAATAAAGGTAACCAGCAGGAAAACGCCTATAGCAATGAGGTGAGGCACCACCCGCTTCCATGGAAAATTCTTCATATAAATTTTAATGAGATGGGCAAACCTAGCTAAAATACTTGATTCACCTGTTGAAATAATGGTGCTAAAAATAAGGCAGGCGAGCAAATTAATTGGTATTTTGGGCCCTTATTATGCGTATTTTAGTTTTTTTGTCGCGGGTAGCGCTTTTATGTAACCTGTTTTTTGTTTTGTGTGTTCTTATCAGGTTTAAAGACCTGTTGCCGGGTAATGACACAAAAGGGTTTGTGATTATTATGGGCTGGGTGCTGGCGCCCTTTATGAACCTGGTGGTGAATGTATGGACGGGCGGGCTACTCATCGGTAAAAAAGCAGTTCCCATACCTAAATGGTTACGGCTGGTTAACTTCATTTTTCTTTTATTACAAATCATATTCCTCCCATTGAAATGATCCATCAGATTTTAAAAGATAAGCCCACCAAATTGTTTTTAGGCTTTACAGCCTTCTTTGTGGCCAATGCGTTAATAGCGGAGTGTATAGGCGGTAAAATTTTTTCGCTGGAAAAGCTGTTACATATTGCCCCTGCTAATTTCACCTTGTTTGGTCAAAGTAACCTGTCGTTCAATCTTACCTGTGGCGTGTTATTATGGCCGCTGGAGTTTATTATGACGGATATTGTTAATGAATACTACGGCCCCAGGGCGGTGAAGCGTATTTCGTGGACAGCCGTTCTGTTAATTTCCTATGCGTTTTTGATGTTCTTTACTGCTATTCATGTTCCACCGGCCGATTTTTGGCTGGGCGCCAATGTGAAAAATGGCATACCCAATATGCAGGATGCTTTTGGAGGTATTTACGGGCAGGGTATGCGTATTATTATAGGCAGCCTGGTTGCCTTTCTGATAAGCCAGTTGGTAGATGTGGCCGTGTTTCATAAGATAAAGAAAGCCACCGGCGAAAAACACATGTGGCTGCGTGCTACAGGTTCTACATTGGTGTCTCAACTCATAGACAGCTATATCGTATTGTTTATTGCGTTTTCCGGAGTCTTCACCTGGCAGCAGATACTGGCCATAGGTATGGTAAATTATACTTACAAGTTTATCATGGCTATTGTGTTAACACCTGTTATTTACCTGGCAGAAAAGCGGATAGAGAAGTACCTGGGCCATGGTACTGCCAAACAAATGAAGCTGGCCGCAATGGGCCAACAAGAGAATGCAGGGGATATTCCCGCAGCAGGATAGTTGTGAGCTTTTAGTTGGGAGTGCTGAATTCAATTTATATGAGAACTGATCACTCCCAGCTCTAACTTACATTAACGTGGTGGTAATTGCTTCAAAATATCCGCTACCACTTTATCTATAGGAAGTGTTACTGTTTCGTTTTGTAAATCGGCCCAGTTAATCCAGCGGAAGACTTCGCACTCGGTGGTTTTATCGGCTGTTTGTTCCGGGGTGAAAGCAAACGGAGTGGTATGGGTAACTATATTAATAGGCTCGTTCGATTTCACGAAGTAGTAAATACAGATGATCTGATCTACATTATTAAAGGCAGATATCTGGTAAAAGTCGGTGGTATAAATGTGATCACCAATGGTAACATCTAAGCCGGTTTCTTCCTGAAATTCGCGTTTCAGACAGTCGCGGGTGCCTTCTCCAAACTCCAGTCCACCACCGGGAAATTTAGTGATATAAGCACCTCTTATAAATTCATCAGCCAGTAATATGCGGTGGTTGTCGTCTGTTAAAATGCCGTAAACTCTAATGTTGAACTTCATCTGTTAAAACCATTTTTTCTTCATAAAATACCCGCTGATAATTACCGACAAGGCTATGGATATAATTACCGGTGTGTAAAAGGCATGGGGCGAGTGTTGGTAGGGGATGTCTACGTTCATACCGTAGATACTGGTTACCAGCGCGGGTAATGACAATATAATGGTAATGCTCGTGAGCCTTTTCATGATATTGTTGAGGTTGTTGTTGATAATGCTGGCAAAGGCATCCATAGTGCTGCTAAGGATGTTGGTGTAAGTGTTTGCCATCTCAAGCGCCTGGCTGGTATCCACTATCAGATCCTGCAAAAACTCTCTTTCTTCCTCGTTCAGCCCCAGAAAATTGGTTCTTTCCATTTTCATCATCAACAGCTCATTACTACGCAGAGCTGTTACAAAGTACACAAGGCTTTTTTGAATACGCATCAGGTTCAGCAACTCCTCGTTACGGTTGCTTACATATAAGCGTTGTTCAAACTGATTGCGCTTCTGGTTCATCTCTTTCAGATACTCCATGAAGTTTTGCACAATCTTCTCAAATATCTTCAGCACCATCATATTGCGCTTGTCGGGGTGGCGCTTTTGAAAAGTGTTCAGGAACTTTTTAATGGCTCCGTTATCAAAAGAGTTTACTGTAACAATATGGTTGTGGGTAAGGATAATACAAATAGGGATAGTAATGTAATAAGCATCACTATCATTAAAGGAATTATTCTCGGTTGGCGTTTTGATAACAATGAAGCGTACATTGTCTGCCACCTCATACCGCGACTTTTCATCTATATCCAGCGAATCCCGCAAAAACTCAATCGGAATATCCATAGACTCACCTAAACCAATAAACTCCTCTTCTTTGAAAGGAGGTACCAGGTTTACCCAGGAGCCGTCTTCTGGTTTGTCTATCTCAACCGTTTGGCTGTTAATATTCTTAAAGTATTGAATCATGGGAAGGTGAAGGGGATATAATAAGCCGGATAAATTTTATATGTTGATAGTACCTTTAAATACAAATTCAGCAGGGCCGCATAACCAGATGTTACGGAATGTATCCTCGCCGGTTTTGTCAAACTCAACAGCCAGGTGACCGCCCAGTGTTTTCACTTCTACACGGTTAAAGCCATTGTCGTTATGCGCAAATACCAGTGCCGAAGCAGTGACACCAGTGCCGCAGCTTAAGGTTTCATCTTCTACGCCCCGTTCGTAGGTGCGCACGAAAATTCCTTTAGGCAGTTCTTCTACAAAGTTTACGTTAATGCCTTCTTTGGCGTAAGTGTCGTTGTAGCGAATGGCTTTACCTTCTGCAAATACATTAAAGTGATCCAGTTTATGACCTCCTACAGGTTTTACATAATGGGGCGAACCGGTATTTAATATAGAATCGGAAAAATGCTGTTTAATGCCGTCCACATCTTTCATTTTCAGATGTACCCATTGGTTGTCTTCAATAGTGGCATCGTGAGGGCCATCTGTAGCAATAAAATGGTATTTACCCTTGTGAATGCCCATATGGTAAGCAAATTTTACCAGGCAGCGGCCACCATTGCCACACATGCTGCTTTCGCGGCCATCAGCATTATAATATACCATTTCAAAATCATACCCTTCTTTGCTGCCCAGCAGCATCAGGCCATCCGCTCCAATACCAAAACGGCGGTCGCACAGTTTATGCACCTGCTCGGTGGTAAGGCTGATAGCGTTATCGCGGTTATCTATAATTACAAAATCGTTTCCGGTACCCTGGTATTTGTAAAATTGAAGTTCCATTCTAATCCTTTTCCTGTTCTTATTCAGTTATTGAGCAATGATTTCCAGTGTATTGGTTATCAGGTTTTGTACTGCAAGAGCACCGTCTTTGGTGAACTTTTTGGTAACCCTGTTGGCTACAATCACGTTTAAACTTAAACACTGGTGTCCCAGCAATTTACCCAGTCCGTAAATAGCGCTGGTTTCCATCTCAAAGTTACTGATTCGGTGGTTGCCATACTCAAATTCCGTCAGGCGGTTAATCAGCTCCGGATTAGCCAGTCCTAAACGCAAAATACGTCCCTGAGGACCATAGAATCCGGGACAGGTAACCGTAATTCCATTGTGGTAGCCTGTTACAAATTTTTTCAGTAAGCTGGTAGCTGCGCTGGCAATATAGGGCGACAGGCGGCCTTCCAGCTGGGTATGTGCGTTAAATTCTCTTAATAAGAGCTTTTCTTCATCATTATTCTCGTGGCGGTAGTAGTGCAACAGGTTGTCAATACCTATGCCATGTGTCCCCGCTACAAAACTGTCTACTTCAATATGCGCCTGCAGCGAGCCGCTGGTGCCTATGCGAAATATTTGCAGGGAGGTAAGCTCGGGTTTGATGGTACGGCTGGCAAAATCAATATTGGCCAGGGCGTCCAGCTCGTTCAGTACAATATCAATGTTATCCGGGCCAATGCCGGTTGATACTACCGAAATACGTTTTTTACCTATAAAACCGGTATGTGTAATAAACTCACGGTGTTGTCTTTTCACTTCTACGGAATCAAAGTGCTTGCTAATTTGCTCCACCCTGTCCGGATCACCTACTGTAATAACGGTAGGAGCCAGTTCCTCCGGCTTTACATCCAGGTGGTAAACAGCTCCGCGACTATTGATAATCAGTTCACTTTCAGGTATTACACTCATAAAACTGGTTTTGAGGATACAAAAGTCGGGGTTTACGTGTTAAAAAGAACAGGTATTTACCGTTCAGGTAGGATTAATAGAGTGGGATACAGGAATATAAGGCAGGCCTGGTAACATTTTATTAATGTCCACCATGCTTCCGGGCAATTAGATATGTGTTACTTATATATATCTAAACACTAATTTAGCGGCTGTAAAACAACTGTTAACCGACAAATAAACCCTTAATGAAGCAATTATTCGTGGCATTTTTACTGGTAGCTGGTTTGGGAGCTACTGCCCAGGTAAAAGTTAAAAAAACAGCTAAAGCTGCTAAGAGTGATACTGCCAGCCAAAAGCAGGTGCTGCAGGAAGAAGAAGCGCCTGCAGTTGTTGAAATGTTGGAAACCGCCGTTGTAGAAGCGCCCGCGCAGGCCAATAGAGTGTACGGTGGTGGAAGTGGTTCGCGGTACTATAACGATGAAGATGGCGCTTATTACCTTTCTGAAAATTATGCCGATAAAGGAATCAGTATTGTATACAAGGGAGAAAGTTACAATAATAAGCGATATGCTATTATAGAAACAGCTAGCCGCAAAAAATTGACGCCTTTTATTTTTGAAAGCTTTAGCGCTGCCTTTTACGGCGCAGGTAATACGGCTACAGTTACCATCAATGGTAAATATGGAATTGTAAATGCCAGGGGCGAAATGGTATTACCTTGTAAATATGATCTCTTAAGTAGTTTTACTATTGACGAGCAAACCTATTATATCGCTACTATTAAAAACAAGGCAGGCATTATTTCTGAGAACGGGGAAGCGATACTGCCGTTTGACTATTCCTACCTGGAAAGCACTTCCAGTGGCAAGCATTTATTTGTGGCTCAGCAGGGCGATATGTACGGGCTTATTAATGTGGTAAGCAAAGAAGTGGTGTTGCCTTTTGAATATTCTAAAATCGCTGTCAGCAGGGAGTATATCAAGGTAACCAAAGATGATAAGTATACGTTTGTGGGGCTTAATGGTAAACCTGTAACTAAAGATTGGTATAGCTATTTATATGTTTATGACGATTTTGCTGTTGCAGAGACGAATGGTCGCTTTGGTGTAATAGACCTGACGGGTAAAATCCTGTTCCCGTTTGAATATGATAAACTGGAAAGGATAAGCAACAACACAGACAATAGCAGCTATTTTATTGCTCGTAAAAATGGAAAATATGGAGTGCTAAACCGGGAAGGAAACGTTGTTGCTCCATTTGAATATGACGATTTAACCAGGATATATTATCATCCATTACTTGTTGCCACACAAAAAGGCAGGAAAGGGTTAATTAACATGAATGGTAAAGTGGTATTGCCTTTGGAATACAATGCCATTACTGTTACTGAAAAATCTTTTTTATTGAAAAAAGAAGATAAGTACGGTCTGTTGGGGCGCGAATTGAATGTGATACTGCCGGTTAACTTCGATTATATTAAATCCATATCTATTGATAATTCTTACCGGAATAACTACTTCCTGGTAAAGCAACATGGTAAAGTGGGTGTTTGCACCAACACAGGTGAAAGGATACTGGATATAATATATGACGACCTGGTGCCTTCTGTAACCAGTCGTTATAGCGAGTCTAATACTTATAAAACTCCGTTCATTGCTGTTAAAAAAGGAAAATATGGTATGGTGGAACAGAAGGCAGATGCCAGTTCTGAAAGTAAAGCGCTGATTCCTTTTGAATATGAAGATCTGGACTATCTGAGCACTTTTCTGGTAATAGCTAAAAAGAGCGGAAAGTATGGCGTGCTTACTACTTACGAAAACAAAGTAGTGCTTCCGTTTGAATACCAGATGCTTTCCAATAAAGATGGAAATGTAATTGGATATAAAGATGGGTTTGTACAATTTAAGTCTTATGGCAGAGGTATTACTCCTGTTACAGGCACGCGGTAAAAAGTACATTGCAACCTCATTTATAATAACAAAAAGCGGCTGTTCATTTAAATGAACAGCCGCTTTTTGTTATGCGTTAACCTGCTTTATTATCTTATCACGGTAATAGTGCCATTTCTTAAAAACACGCCACCATCGGGGCATTGCATTTCAATAAAGTATACATAGGCGCCGGGAGGTTGTAATTCACCATTGTATTTACCGTCCCAGCAATTACTTTGGTCGCTGGCAATAAAGTTACTGCGATCAAACACTTTCAGGCCCCATCGGTTAAATATGGTCATGTGTTTGATAAAGGAAATGCCTTTTATAGTAAAGTAATCGTTTCTGCCATCCCCGTTTGGAGAAAAGCCCGTAGGTATTTGCACCAGTTGTTGCTGGCACTGCATTTTAATAGTTACGGTGTCAGTGGCTTTACAATTATATTGGTTAGTGCCTGTTACTACATAGCTAATTTGCGACATAGGGGTACTTACCGGTGAAGCACAGCTGGTACAGTTTAAGTAAGTAGCAGGCTGCCAGTTCCATTGTGTAATAACATCCGGTGAGGTGGCAGTTAAGGGAACGGGAACACCTACCAGTACTTCTGCATCTTTACCTGCATCTACAACAGGCAAAGGGTTTACCGTAACGGTGATTGTGGCGGTATCGGTAAAGCATTGATGTGTATCATAACCTACCAGTGTATACTGTATAGTGCTTTGCGGATTGGCCACGGGGGTGGCAGACTGGGTATTGCTTAAATTGCTGGTATTGTTTATCCATTTATAGGTATCTGCCCCGGAAGCCTGTAACTGAATGCTCTCTCCTTTACAAATACTGGCTGTTGCAGGCAGCACCAGGCTAAAAGGCTGGTATACTTCCACTGTATAGGTGGTGCTTCCTTTGCATCCCCATTGGCTGGTGCCATTAATAGTGTATTCAGTTGTTTGGGGGGGAGATGCCATGGGATTAGCTACCTGATTATTGTTTAAACCTGTGGCTGGCGTCCATTCATAATTGGTTGCACCGGTAGCGGTGAGCGCCACAGCGCTACCCCGGCAGGTGGCTCCATTAGCTGGGTTTATTTGTATGGTAGGGATCGGGTGAATAATGGCTTGCTCCCCGGCATCGGTATAATAAGTGCAGCCCTGTGCGTCTTTTTCAACTACTGCGGGGCTATAATTACCGGCCTTCGTGTAGGTATGTGTAACCTGGGCACTGCTTGCCTGCACATTACCATCTCCAAAATCCCATATCAGCGAGCTGGTATTAGAGCCGGTTGCCTGTAAAGTGACTGTTTGGCCAGGGCATCCTTCGTTATTGGTAAGGGTTACTGCTGTTTGCGATTGGTAAATAACAACAGAGTCTTTGTAAGTGCCAATCAATGTAGTGTTGTTGTATACATCCAGCGTAATAAAATATTTGCCTGGTCTGGTGTATACATGCGAGGTGTAACCAGTGCCTTCGACAATAGTGCCATCACCAAAATTCCATACCCGCCTGGTGTAAGAAACGTTGATGCTGGCAGATAGTTGAACAAGCACAGGCGGACATTTGCTGCTGCTTAACAATGTTTTGCTCACTGTTGCCGAAACTGCGGGTTGTGTGGGTGTTACCGGTGGATCGGGAATAACAGGTGGTGTACACTCTTTAAATGTCAGGGTAATATAGTTAGTGGTATCTATGCACCCATTGTATTGTAAAATGGCTCTTATTTTTTGTTTAGTGCTATCTACTTTTTCAAGAATGCCTGTGGCAGATGGAGCTAATTGCAAATAAGAATAATAATAACGGTTGTAATTGGTGCCATCTTCATATTGCCAGTTGAATAAGTAATAGTAATTATACGGCAGATAGCCTGGGTCGGAAGGATTTACCTGCAAGGTAAAGGGCAAATCTCCTCCTTTACATATTTCTGTTGCTGTAGTGCTTAATGTAGGCACCAGTTTTAATTGCACGTTTACGTATACCTGCCGGCTTACAGAGCAACTGCCAGTGGTGGCTTTTATGTTGACTGTATAGCTGCCTGATTTAGTGTAAGTGTGCGTGGTATCGGATAAGATGGTGTAAGTGGCTTTCTGCCCATCGCCATAATCCCATTCCCATTTATCTACCTGTTCTGCTTTCAGTTTAAAATTTATTTTGCCCCGGTTGTCTTCACAATTGCTGGTGTAGGACGTGGCATTAGTCTCCAGTATCGGAGGTAATACTTCCAGGTAGTTTACTTTGATAACAGAATCTGTGCAGGCGCCACTATTCACAATCAGTTTTATAGTATGCTTGCCCATGCTGCTTAAAGAAATCTGGTTGGAATTGTAGTAGCTACCCCAATTGTTGTAGGCGTTATCTACATACCATGTTCGGTATATATAATCTCCGCTAACCGAATAATATCCCAGGTTATCTGTTAATGTAGCATAGCCCGAACCACATAGGCTGGTGGTACTAGCCGTGAAGTCGGGTTTTATAAGTGTGTCTATATAAATAGTGGTATAATAATAAGTGTAAGCTGTGCCTGTGCAACCCTTGCTGGTAGTAAAGGTTACATTTACAGGGTACGAGCCGGCCTTTGTATAGGTATGTTCGGGAATAGCCTGGGTAGAAGTGCCGCCATCGCCAAAGGTCCAGTTCCAGGTACTAACAGCATCCCCACTTTCCAGATAAGGATCGGACATGGTGAAACGAAAATCGCCTTTACCACAATGATGATTGGATTGATTGGAACTGGGGTCTAGGTTAGTAGGGGTAATGTATGCTGTTGGTGTACTAAAGTCAATGTTCTTTCCTACAGAGGTACTGCAACCTGCTGCATTGCTTACCCGTAGGGAAATAGAGTAGTTATTGTGTGAAGGATAGCTGAATGTAAATTCCTGTGTGGTGTTGGGGAAGTTAGTATAATTATAGTTGTTGTACCATTCCCATTTTACAGCACCTGCAGTAGTGTCTTTTACATGTAAAGTCATGGTGGGATCACATCTCTGGTAATCGGTAATAAATCCAGTTGTGTTAGGACTGGCTTGCACGGTTACTGTTTTAGTAATTGTTTGAATGCAGGTGCCAAAGGTATTGGTTAAAGAAATGGTATGGTTGCCTGGCGTGTAAATATTGGTATATAATGAAGAATAGCTCCAGTAAGTGAGATTGCCATCTATACTCCATTGCGCATTATAGTTGATGGGGTTTGATTGATTATTAAAAACCAGGCTGGCGTTCTGACATAGCAGGTCCGGAACGGTAAAGTCTGTACTGTAATTGGCAATATTTAAATAGCTGCTTTTGGTTGCACTGGCCGAACAGCCATCGGCATCGGTGGCTGTAAGCGTTACCGAATAAGTGCCTTTTTGCGTGTAGTTATGAGCAGGTTCTTTTTCTGTAGCGGTGCCACCATCTCCAAAGGTCCAGGAATAGGTAAGCGGGGTGCCGCCGGTGCTGGTATTGGTAAAATGCAAAGGATCGCCTAATGCACACAAGAAGGTTTTATCCGCTTCAAATGTGGCGGTTACGGGTGCAGCAATATGAATATAGTTGTTTTTTAAAGCAAATCCTGTACATCCCTTGCTGTTGGTAACAGTGAGACTAATGCTTACATCAGTGGCTACAGGGTAGTAATGCTGAGTTGGATATGCATTGGTTTGCGTGGTAGTGCCATCTCCAAAATCCCAGGTGCAGGAGGTAATGGTGCTGTTAGTTACAGCAGGAGTAAATGTAACATTACCTGGCGAACATACTTTTTGGGAAGACACCGTAAAGTCAACTACCGGGTTTTCGTTTACCGTAATGGTTTTAGAGGAAGTGGCTGTTTTATTGCCATCAGTAACCGTGAGAGTAACCGTATAGCTTTTGGCTTCTGTATAAATAGCAGCGGCATTTTTATCACTGCTGCTGCTGCTATTACCCAGGCTCCATGAATAGATAGTGCTGGCAGAGGTGCCGGTGCTGGTATTGGAAAAATTTACTGTCAGGGGCGAGCAGCCACTGATGTTATCGGCAGTAAAGCTCGCTGTCAGCTGTGCATGCAGCGTGTTAAAATGAATAAAGATAAGACAGCTTAAAAGAGCAAAATGTTTTTTAAACAGGTTGAGCCGTAAAGCCAGGCGCATAAAAAGCAGGTTTAGTTGTTATAGCCTGTAAATTACAAATTAAGATAACGATGAAATGATAAAATTTATATATTAATAACTTGTTTACATAGCTGACAGGTAAAAACCAAAAAGCTATGTTTTATTACAAAACATAGCTTTTTCTGGCGCCGTATGGTAATATTATGCAGCAATACCATCCAGCCTAAGGTTAAATAGTGGGTCCGGGGGGAGACCGTTTTGCCGTCAGGCACAACGGTCAATTTCAGGGATAGCTATGATATGATAATGAATGACAGTAGGCTGCCATGTTTGATAAATGATTCGGTTTAGAGTGTATAAATCAACCCGCGCATAACCTTGCCATTCCATATAGAAATAATGGTGGTGGTATTTGGTTATAATGTAGGTTGGGAATTTGCTTTTGTGCTGTAACGGTGTAAAAGTAATAAATAGCAGATTCTCAACCGTGTATATGAGGGAGAAGTTTGTCCTGTTTATAATACAGGACTGGAAGGTGCCAGAGATTGGGCATATTGCAGCGGACTCATACCTACCAGTTTTTTAAAAGCATTGTAAAAGGCGCTGCGCGACGAAAAGCCTACCTGGGTTGCCAGCGCTTCAATGGTAATGTTTTGCAGACTACCGGGTTGAGACATTTGTTCTTTAATGCTGTTAACACGTTGATTATTAATGAAGTCGGTAAAGTTGAGATGGTAGTGATTGTTTAATAACAGGGATAGGGCGTGTGGCGTCATTTCCAGTTCAGCTGCCAGGCCGGCAAGGGTAATATTGCGGTTTGTATAGGGCTTGTTTGCCTGAATATATGTATCAATGTGTTGGCAGGCTTCGCTGGTTTCTTTTGCTTGTGCAGGAGCGGCGATATATTGTTTTTTGATCCTGGACAGGGTGGCAGGCTTAATATCCAGGAAGGATGAAATATGTTCTACCGACAGGCGTTCCAAATAGCCAGGTTTCGTTCTCATAAAATAAGCAAACCGTTCACTGGCATTGCCAATCCGTATAACCAGGGCCCTTTCCTGCGCATCCTGGTAATAGCGCTCCATCATTATCCGTACAATGTAGTTGAAATCGAAATAATGCTCTAGCAAACCACGTACTTTTTCAAGGGAAATGGCTAGTAGAACGGAAGGCTCTACCGTCATCATATTTTCAACGGAAGGAGCGGTACCGTACAAACCCGAAATAGAGCTAACAAATTCGTTTTCAATGGATATGTAAGTGGTTATTTGTTTCCGGTTGTGAAGCGTATATCCCATAATCGCCCCTGTTTTAATAAAATAGAGATAGTTGCAAACTTCTCCCTGGCGGGCTAGTATTTCATTTTTGCTGCCGTGTATTACTACTACGTGTTGATGAAATTCAGCTTTTAACGCATCACTTACCGGGTAAATGGTACTTAATAACTGTATTACATAATCAATATCTTCCTTGGCAGCATAAGGGAAAGGGATGTTACAGCTCACAAATTGGGATTATGGATCTTAAAAGAGATCAAAAATATTGAATTAAAAGTTACATCCTTATTCTTTTCAATGATAAACGATTGTTTTTGAAGCTAAAAAATGTATTTTATTTAAAAAATAAATACGGCCATGCTTTGGATAAGCATAGCCGTAACAATCAGGTACTTATAAATTATTCTTTGTTGTTGCAACAGCGAATAGTTCCCTGTCCACACAATGCAAATCATTTTTCTGGTAATAGCTTCTGGCCCATTTGCCATCTGTACTAAGACTAAAGGTTGGGGGTAAAGTATTCGTCTTTTTTTCCGGAGCGGGAAAAGCGTTTCTAAACTGGAAATGGTCTACCAGTGCCAAGGCTTCTAACGCAAACACGGTAGCAATATCTTTATCGCGTATCTCTATCAGGTTATCGCCATTTGCCATTTCGCCACCCAGCGCCAGGTTACTTGATCCCAGCCACACAACAGCATTGGGTGTGTTAAATCCACAAACAATGAATTTATGATGTACCTGGTGCCCGATGCCTACGCTCTTTTCCTGGTTAAAAGGTGGCGGGAGTAAGGTTTTACCAGGTTTACCTGTAACGCGGATGCCGGTAGTCGCAGAAGGTTTATAAAAAGTAAGACCATTATCGGAGTCGGTAATGCCACAGGAAAATATATTCGTTCTTTTATTTAATTCAATCAGGGCAGGTGCTACGGGCCCGGTGGTCTTAGGATCGGTACCCATTACCGCAAACAATATGCTGTTGGTTTCAGCATTCATGCGATCCACTATCTTATTCAAATTAGTAAGCGCCTGTTCCGAAGTGTGCGGTGCAAAGGTAATAGCGGTATATGGCTGTGCTTTACCTTTAAAAACAAACTCCTGGGTGGGTAGTACCGACTTTAAAAATTCTGCGGTTTTGGTTTGTGTGTTCCAGGCTTCGTTAAACAATTGCTGATAGAGGGCAGTAATATTAGCATCGTTGAATACAATGATGTGATTGGAGTTTACATACATGCCGGTAGTGGAAAAATTGGTAGACCCGCTTACCACTTTTACTGGTGTGCGTTGTTTGCCTTTGGATACAAGCATCACCTTATTATGCTGAAAGCGGCTGAAATTGCCCCGGATAATAGATGATACTTTCTTGCCACCTTCTAATTGCTTTTTGTCAGCTTTACGAAAAGCTTTTTCAAATTCATCTTCTGGCTTGGGATCTTTAGTATCGTGATGTAAAGGAGCGTCGTCCAGTATAATCCTAATGCGGCCCTGGCCTGCCAGCGTTATAAAATGTTTGAGAATATCGGTTTCGTTTAAATCGTAAGCGAACACATCCAGCTGCAAGTTTTTATTCTTCAGCACTTCTTCTAATACGCCAAATATCTTTTGCCGTGCAGTAAAGCCGCTCCAGTTATATTCATCCAGGAAGCTATATGGTTGTCCTTCATTGTTAATGCCTGCCTGTTGGGTGGTGTCAAACAACAGCGGGTTGTCTTTGGGTTTAAATAATGCCTGTAAGCCAAAATGGTTTACAAACGCCTGCGATTGCACGAAGCCCCTGGTAAAGCCTAATTGAATATTATTTTTTTCAAAGGGTGCAACCACAGTTTTTACTGTTACGCTTAACTGCTTATCAATAGGCAGTAGTTTGCCTTTATCAAAGTAACGTGGAGTAACGGTATAAGTGTATTTGCCATATATCACTCCGTTCAACTGGTGCACGCCCCCTGGAACATGCAGCCAGCGAAACTTTTGGATGGGAGCGTTTACACTGGATTGTGCGGGTTCTTTGGCTACACGGGCATGACCGTTTACATCGGGAAACTGTAGTTTGTTAAACAAGTAATAAGCTGTCATACCCTCGGGCTGGCATTGAATGGTAAAACCTGCCAGGTTGGTAATGTCTTTCTTGTCCAGGTTACAGGCAATTAATACCTTGGCGTCGCCCCGTAAAATGTTTACGGTAAGTGAAGTTTTTGTTTTTGTCATAAGTTGGGGTATTGTTTGTTTAATAGAAGAAGGAGTGAAGACAAGCAGCACACTATCCATACAGCACGCATAAAATACAACCTATTTTTCAGATTGTTTCTTTTCTTTTGAGCATATGTATAATTAGTTATAGGTGCGTGTGAATAATATTACATATTCTATTATATATGTGAATTGTGTATGAAAGAACGCATGGTTACTGAACAAAATGAACAGATTTGTTCAGTAGGTAACCAAAAGATTTGCGTTACCAGGGGGGAGCAGCGAGGATTGCTGAAAGGGGGCAGCTTTTTTTTGTGCTAACATTTGCCCGAATCGTGGTTTATTGTACTTTTAGGGCCGATTGAACAACGATTGCCTTGGTATATGCAAACTGATTGCTTTTTATATGAGCGGCTTCGTGCTGATGTGGCACGGGGTGATGCAGAAGCCTTCACAGCTTTATTTGAGCATTATAAGCACAAGATTTATTCTTACGCCTATCATTTTTCCCGTTCTGTTACTATTGCCGAGGAAGTTACCCAGGATGTATTTTTAAAGGTGTGGCTTAATCGTGAGGTATTGGTGGATGTAGATAATATAGATGCCTGGTTAAGTGTAATTACCCGTAACATCTGCTTTAATCAATTGAAAAAGATAGCCGGAGAGCGCAAAATGAAGGCGGCGGTAGCTACCACACATGTTGTTGCGGATGAGCCGGTGAACCAGTATATCGGATACAAAGATCAGCTGCACACCCTGCAACTGGCTATGCAGCAATTAACTCCGCAGCAACGCACTATTTTTCGTTTAAACCGCGAAATGGGGTTGAAAAATGAAGAAATTTCCCGGCAGTTGCAATTATCTCCCAATACCGTTAAAGCGCACATGGTCAGTGCATTACGTAAAATTCGCTTGTTTTTTGATACCCATCCGGTATCTGTTCTCCTGTTTTTTTTCTTACTCTTCTAGCCCTGTTTTCCAGCCCGGTTGTCCTTATGGTATAGGGCGGGGATTTATGCCGTAAATCCTTAATACCCTGGCAAAGCTGTATGGAAGAAAATAAACGATTGCGCTACCTGCTCAACAGGTATGTTACCGGTACATGTACCCCCGAAGAAGATACGGAACTGATGCAACTGCTAGCAGATGCAGGGCAGGAGGAATGGGTGAAGGAATACATGGCAGAAGCCTGGAGTCGTTTGCCGGGTAAGGAAACATTGGATGAAGCTGCATCTGAACGGATACGGTTGTTTGTATTAGCCCACCACACAAAAGTAATATCTATGCCGGCATCGTCAGGCCGCAACAGGCGTATTACGTGGGCAGCTGCGGCAGTGATGGTGTTGCTGGCAGGCAGCTTATTGTATGCTTATCGTAATTTGCTTTCACATCGTTCCACGCTGGCGTTAAAGCCGGGTATCACTAACACACAGGATGTTGCGCCCGGTACAGATGGCGCAGTGCTTACGCTGGCGGATGGTTCAACTATTATATTAGATAGCATCAAAGATGGCAGTTTAAGCAGGCAGGGAAATATCAATATCGTTAAAAAAGATGGGAAAATAAGTTATGTATCTGCCGATGGTAAAACCTTGCTACCGGCAGGTTTCAATACCGTTGGTACCGCACGTGGTAAACAGTTTCAACTGGTGTTGGAAGATGGTACACGGGTATGGTTAAACGCAGCTTCCTCTATCCGCTACCCGGTAGCGTTTGCCGATTCGGTGCGGGAAGTGGAGATTACCGGCGAAGCTTACTTTGATGTGGCGAAAAACAAACAAAAACCTTTTCGTGTAAAGGCCAATGGTACCAGTGTAGAGGTGCTTGGCACACAATTCAACATCAATGCCTATAGCGATGAAGCAGCGATTAACACTACTTTGCTGGAAGGAGCGGTGCGTGTTAAAAAAGGCAGCAGCCAGCAACTGTTGGCTCCGGGACAGCAGGCTAAGGTGAGCGATAAAGGGGAAATAGTAGTGCAAAGTGGTGTGAACACCAGCGAGATAACCGCCTGGAAAAACAATTTCTTTTCTTTTAATAATACAGATATACATACACTCATGCGTCAACTATCGCGATGGTACGATGTAGAGGTGGTGTTAGGTAACTACAACAGCACAGTGATGTTCAACGGCGATATATCAAGGGCAGTGAATTTGAGTACGGTGTTGAAGATGCTGGAACTAACCGGAGAAGTACATTTTACTATAGAAGGTAAAACAATTATTGTAAATAAATAATAAAAGGAATTACCCTGGTTGCACGGAAATAAAAAACGGAAGTGCTGGTACCACTTCCGCTGTAATAGTCCGGGCAAATCAAGGTAGTAATCTGGTGTGACTATTTATTCTTTCTTAACCCAAACATTGCAAAAGTATGAAACGGCTTGCTTTTATGAAATCTATTCTGCCCTTGCGGCGGAGCGGGTTTATTAAACTGTTGATGATGACGAAACTGTCGCTTTTCTTAATTCTGGCCGGATGTCTGACTGCTGAGGCAAAAGGCTATTCGCAGCTTATTTCGGTTTCTTTCGAACGAGCCCCGGTGCAAAAGGTGTTTGCCAGCATCCGTTCGCAAAGTGGTTACCAGTTTATTTATACCAACACCGTGCTGGAAAAGGCACGGCAGGTGAGCATTTCGGTAAAGGATGCCACGTTGGAACAGGTATTAAACCTTTGTTTAAAAGATCAGCCGCTCACTTATTCTATTGTAGAAAAAACAGTAATTATAAAACTGAAAGAGCCGCTGGTGCTGAAAGAAGAAGCGGCCCTGCCGCCGCCCATTGCTATTAAAGGCCGGGTGTTGAACGAGAAAGGAGAACCCATGCCTGGCGTAAGTGTGCAGGTGCGTGGCAAAAACTCCGGAACTACCACTGATAACGATGGTGCTTTTCAGTTAACCGTACCGGACGAAAAAGCCGTACTGGATTTTACTTATGTAGGGTACGCTTCACAATCCATTGGCGTGGGCAAAACACGCGAGTTTTCTGTGTTGCTGGTACAGGAAAACAAAAAGCTGGAAAACATAGTGGTAGTGGGCTATGGCACACAACGCCAGAAAGATCTAACCGGCGCTGTATCTGCAGTGAGCAGCAAAGATTTTAACCAGGGGCAAATGTTAAGCCCACAGCAAAGTATACAGGGCAAACTGGCCGGTGTAAACATTTCTCAAAATAGTGGTAAACCTGGTGGTTCCAGCACGGTAAGGGTGCGTGGCGGAACTTCCCTTACGGGGTCTAACGATCCGTTATATGTGATAGATGGGGTGCCTATTTCTACCTCTGCCGGCGTAAGTCAGGCCAATATTCGTGGCAACAGCACCGACTTCTTCGACCAGGAGCCTACTAACCCGCTGATGACTTTAAACCCGAATGATATAGAATCAGTAACTGTGCTGAAAGATGCGTCTTCTACTGCTATCTATGGTTCCCGTGCAGCCAATGGGGTAATAGTGATCACTACTAAAAAAGGTACTGCCGGAAAAGGCAGGGTGGCTTTGAATGTATCTGGTGGGGTATCGAATGTATCTAAAAAACTGAAGATGCTCACCGGCGATGAATACCGCGCTATTAACAACAAACTAGGTTTGTCGTTTGATGATAAAGGTGCCAATACCAACTGGCAGGATGAAATTTACCGTCCGGCCAATAACCAGGATTACTTTCTCAGTTTCTTTGGTGGCAGTGATAAAACCACCTATCGTGCTTCATTAGGCTATGGCAGTCAGGAAGGCGTGATGATTGGTTCTAAACTCAACAGAACCAACGCACGTATCAATGTAAACCATTCGGCGCTGGATGATAAGCTCACTTTTGACCTGCGGGTTAACTACGGGCAAACCTTTTCTAATTCTGCGCCTGTATCAAACACAGTAGGTAGTGAAGCGGGTACCAGCATGAACTACGAAGCATATGTTTTTAACCCTACCTTTCCTGTGTATGCGGCTAATGACAGCTATAATCATGTGCCGCCCTATCGGGTGAACCCGGTATCTTTTTCTACCGATTTAGCCGATCAGCTTACCAATAACCGTTTCCTGGGTAACCTGTCTACTACATATAAAATTGTCAAACCCCTTAGTGTGAATGTAAACCTGGGGTATACCAACCAAACGGTTAACCGTAACACCTATATCAGCAAAAACAATCCGTTAGGAGAAGGGCTGGGTGGTTATGCCAGTGTGCAAAAACTGCAGGATTATAGCAAGCTGCTGGAAATGGTGTTCCGCTTTAACCAACGTTTTGGTAAACATGCAGTGGATGCTATTGGTGGTTATTCATACCAGTACTTTGTAGAAGAAGGATTGCGTAACACAGCCAATGGCTTCCTGAGTGATGAGTTTAAATGGTACAGCTTACAGGCTGCCAGCACTATTAGCAGTGTATCTACTTTTAAGCAAAGCAATACCCTGATCTCCTTTTACAGCAGGGTGAATTATAATTTCGACGATCGTTTTTTAGTAACGGGTACCATCCGTAAAGATGGCTCCAGCCGTTTTGGTTCGGGTAACAAGTGGGGCTATTTCCCCAGTGGTTCTGTGGCCTGGCGTATTTCGCGTGAGAAGTTCTTTAACGTTACACCTGTGTCTGATTTAAAAGTACGTGCCAGTTATGGTATTACCGGTAACCAGGAAATTGGTAACCTTAACTCCATTACCACACTGGGTGCAACTACCACCGGTTATATAGTAGGGGGGAGCAGAATCACCACTGTGTTGCCACAGCAATATGCCAACCCTAACCTGCGTTGGGAGCAAACGGCACAGTTTGACGGAGGGGTGGATTTTGCTTTTCTGCAGGGTAGGATACATGGTAGTATTGATTATTATGTGAAAAAAACAACCGATCTGTTGCTTCGTTTGCCGGTGCCTTCGCCTACTGCGGTAAGCACACAATTGGCTAACGTGGGTAGTGTACAAAACAAGGGCATTGAACTGGAATTAGGCGCTACTGTTATAGAGAAGAATCATTTCAGCTGGGAAAGCAGTCTTAACTTTAGCCGTAACAGGAATAAAGTGTTAAGCCTGAGTAATGACCAGTTTAAAGGTGATAACATTAAAATAGCGCCTTTGCAGGGACAAGGCTTAACCTCTGGTGTATATGCACAGTTGATTACACCCGGACAGCCTTTAGGTACTTTTTATGGCCGTCGTTTTGCAGGTATAAAAGATGGTGTAGAGCAATTCATTGCGGGAGATACAGTAATAGGCTGCGCGCAGCCTGATTTTACCTTTGGTTTCAGCAACACCTTCAACTATAAAAGATGGACTTTAACCCTTAACGCCAGAGGCTCTGTGGGCAACGATATTTATAACCTTACAGCCAACAACCTGGGCTATCTCAGCAACCTGCCTGGCCGCAACGTAATGGAAATTGCCGTAGCCAGCGGGGTAGGGCGTGATCAGCCTAAACAATATTCTTCCCGTTGGATTGAAAATGGTTCTTTCCTGCGGTTAGATAACGTAAGCCTGTCTTATAACATCAATGTAAAAAATACATTCTTATCCAACGCCAGGGTGTACATCTCGGCGCAAAACCTTTTTGTAATAACAGGCTACAGCGGATTGGATCCGGAAGTGAACTCCGAAATATCAGGAACCGGTGTGGCGCCGCTCGGTGTTGATTATCTGGCTTATCCTAAATCCAGAACTATCAGCGCTGGCGTGAATGTTATTTTTTAACTGTTATTGAACACAAAAACATGGACTCGTTATGAAAATGATGATACAAAAAATATCCATCCTGTTGCTGGCAGTAGCCGCATTCAGTGGATGTACCAAGCTGGAAGAAGAACGCTATGGAAGCTTATCGCCCGAAACATATTACAGCACAGAAGCCGAAGCGTTATCTTCTGTGGTGGGCGTGTACCAGTTGTTATCGTATACCGTGCATATTGGCGATCCCTGGAGGATAGCCGAATTTGGAACAGACGAATTTATTGTACCGGGCAGGGCCAGTGGTGGCTGGTACGATGCTTCGAATATTGAGATTATACAGCATAAGGTAACACCGGCCAATGCCACTTCGGGCCGTGCGTGGACTAATATCTTCCAGGAAATAGGTACGGCTAATGCGGTGCTGGAAAGCTTGAACGCTTCGCCCAATGCTGCCAACCTGAAAGCGGTAATTGCCGAAACCAGGGCTTTACGTGCCTACGGTTATTTCTATGCAATGGACTTCTGGGGTAATGTGCCGTTGGTAACAGTAGCACGCATCGATCCTAATAACCTGCCTACCACCACCAGGCGTGCGGATGTTTTCAAGTTTGTAGAAACGGAAATGACAGCAGCGTTAGCCGATCTGCCTTCGGTGAATAATGTAAACAGAACGGCTTATTATCCCCGCTTTACCCGGGAAGCTATTTTCGCGGCACTGGCTACCATGTATCTGAATGCAGAAGTATATACCGGCACGCCGCAATGGGAAAAAGCAGCTGCTATGTGTGACAGTGTTATTAAAACCGGTGCTTATTCCCTGGAAGCCAATGTGGGTGATAATTTCTCTTCTACCAATAAGAAAACATTTAAAGAAGTGATCTCTTCTTTTTCTGTTGATCCGGCTAAAAATGCAGGCGGCAATCAGTTTATCCTGTATACCCAACATGCGTTGGATAAGCTAAAGTATAACCTGCCGTTTACCCCGGCCGATGGTTATAGTACCTACCAGGAAGCGCTGGACAGGTATGAAAATGTCGATAAAAGAAAAGGCTTGATTGAATATGGTCCGCAAACTTACCTGGATGGTACGCCGCTGTTACAATCGAATGGTCAGCAACTGGTGCTGGTGCCTGTAAAAGACCTGGTAAGTGCTGAAGACAATGAAGGTTACAAAGTATTAAAATATACGCCGATCGGTACTACGTGGAGTGGATATAATGGCGATAATGATCTTGTTTTATTAAGATATTCCGATATATTGCTTACCAAGGCGGAAGCGCTTTTCCGGATAAGTTCATCGTCAGGTGTGGCGTTAGACCTGGTAAACCAGGTAAGAGGCAGAAGCAATGCCAGCCAGCTGGGTTCACTTACATTGAAGAACCTGGAAGAAGAAAGGGCGAGAGAGTTTATATGGGAAGGCCATCGCAGAAGAGATATGATACGTTTTGGAAGTTATTTTACCAGTACCTGGGCGTTTAAAACAGGACAAACCGAGACATACCGGGGCATTTACCCGATACCATCGGAACAAATCACTGCCAACCCCAAGCTGGAACAGAATACAGGTTATCCTAAACAATAAAATATGCGTTTTTTACAAAACAGTTTAACGATTTTCTTGCTGGCAGCAACTTCGGTTGCTGCTTTTGCTCAATCTACTGCGGGCATCACCTCACAGCCCGATACCTCTTATACCAACTACAGCGCTTACCTGCATTCTAAAAAAGATAACCCCAATATTACATTGGTGACATCTTTTACAGATGCTTCGGTAGTGGAGAAGAAAGAGGTGATATACAGCACTACGGGAAAGCGTAAGCTAAAACTGGACGTTTTTTATCCAGCTGCAAAGGTTGCCAGTGCACGCACTGCTGTTGTTATCATACATGGTGGTGGGTGGCGTAGCGGCAACCGCACACAACATTATCCGCTGGCGCAAAAGCTGGCCAGTCTGGGCTATGTATGTTTTACGCCCGAATATCGGTTGTCAACCGAAGCATTATATCCGGCAGGTGTGTATGATGTAAAAGCAGCCATACGTTGGGTAAGGTTACATGCAAAGGAATACCAGGTAGATACTTCACGCGTTGTGGCTATGGGCTTTTCGGCCGGTGGCGAGCTGGCTGCTTTTATGGGCACTACCGGCAACCTGGCGACTTTTGAAGGTGCAGGTGGAAACACGGGTGTTTCTTCCCGCGTAAATGCAGTAGTGGATTTAGATGGCACCCTGTCGTTTGTGCATCCCGAAACAGGGGAGGGGGATGATAGTAAAAGAACATCCGCCGGTACCTACTGGTTTGGATATAGTAAAAAAGACAATCCTCAATTATGGGCAGATGCTTCACCGCTTACCCATGTAAGCAAGGAAACCCCGCCCACTTTGTTTATCAACAGTTCGGTAGACAGGATGCATGCCGGCCGCGAAGATTATATAAAAGCATTAAATAATTATCGTGTTTATAGTGAGGTGCGTACGTTTGATGATGCGCCACATAGCTTTCCCTTGTTTAACCCCTGGTTTGGGCCAATGGTCAATTACATTGATGGTTTTTTGAAAAAGGCTTTTACAGTTAAGTTCACGCCCCAACCCCTTACGCGTATTACTGTAGCACAGGATGGCTCCGGCCATTTTCGTACTATACAGGAAGCTATTAATGCAGTGCGTGCTTATTCACCCCTGCATATTGTTATCTCTGTAAAAAAAGGCGTGTATCATGAAAAGATAGAGATTCCATCCTGGGTAACCAATGTAGATATTATTGGTGCAGGTAAAGACAGCACCATTATCACCAATGCAGATTACTCCGGTAAGTTTCTTCATGCCGATACCACGGTAAACAAGGAGAAGTTCAGCACATTCACTTCCTATACCGTGCGTGTCATGGGCAATGATATTAATATTGCCGGTTTAACAATTGAAAATGCATCTGGCAGGGTAGGACAAGCAGTAGCCTTACATGTAGAAGGCAGCCGTTTTACCATGATCGATTGTAAGCTGCTGGGTAACCAGGATACGTTATTCACCGCCAATGATGGTAGCCAGCAATGCTTTATCAGTTGCTGGATAGAAGGTACTACTGATTTCATTTTTGGCAATGCTACCGTGGTGTTTGTGGATTGTACCATCAAAAGCCTTACTAATTCTTATGTTACGGCAGCTTCTACTACTGAGCGTCAGCAATATGGCTATGTGTTTGTAAACTGTAAACTCATTGCCGATGCAACAGCCGATAAAGTATACCTGGGGCGTCCCTGGCGGGCTAATGCCAAAGTGGTGTTTGCCAACTGCGAACTGGGTAAACACATTCGTGCAGAAGGCTGGCATAACTGGGATAACCCTGCCAATGAACAAACTGCTTATTATGCCGAGTTCAGTAACAAAGGCGAGGGTGCAGCAACCGGCGGACGTGTAGCCTGGAGCAAACAGCTTACGACAGAAGAGGGGAGCCGCTATATAGACTACCAGAAAAATATTTTTAAAGATTGGGTACCTGCGCGTTCTTTTTATAACAAATAGCTGATGAAAAAACTGATTTCTTTTTGTCTTGTAGCAGTGCTTGCCGTCAAAGGGTATGCGCAGGAATTTATCCCTTTGTGGCCTGCCGGTAAAATGCCCAACTCCAAACATATGAAGCTAACGGATAGCATTGCCAATGAGCGTGTGTTCCGGGTGGGGGTGCCAGGCATGTATGCTTTTTTTTCTTCCGAATCGGAGAATAAAAGGGCTGCTGTGGTCATATGTCCCGGTGGTGGTTATGAGCGATTGGCTTATATCATCAGCGGCACCCAGCTGGCCAAATGGTTTAATACTCTGGGTGTAAGCGCATTTGTTTTAAACTATCGGTTGCCTAATTCTGCCGACCTGGTGGAGCGTGATAAAGGCCCTTTACAGGATGCAGAGCGTGCTATTAAACTGATACGCGCTAATGCCGCACGCTGGAAAATAGATACTGCCAGGGTTGGTGTGCAAGGTTCTTCTGCCGGGGGGCACCTGGCTGCTATGCTTAGCACTAGTGTCGAAGATGTAGCTGCTATTGGCGATTCGCTGGATCAGGTGCCTTTTCATCCCAACTTTAGCATACTGGTATCGCCTGTGATAGATATGGGAACTTATGCAAATGTGGGCAGCAGAAACAATTTGCTGGGGCTTAAACCTACTGCAGCACAGATAGAAAAGTATTCCATGCAACTACAGGTAACTGAAAACACGTCGCCTGCCTTTATAGTACATGCCTTTAACGATAAAGCGGTAAGCGTGCGCAATAGCCTGCTGTATTACGGTGCATTGGTAGAAAATAATGTATCTTCTTCCATACATGTATTTCCTGCCGGAGGGCATTCTATTGCTTTGCGCAATAACCCCGGTTCTACAGAGTTGTGGACAGAGCTATGTGAAAAATGGCTGGAGGAGATCAAAATAATTGAGCGGAAGTAATGACCAGTCCGTGAGTGTGATAAAAAGAACAGGAGAGGTATATTAAAAAAAATAGGCCTGAGCCTTAGACAAGGCAGGCCGTTGCTAACCTATGAAAAACACCTAGTTTATAATGAGGTGATATAATCTTCTTTTTGTAATCGCTTATCGCGTTTGACAATGTAAACTTACACCATTTTTTTATACTGTTATCGTATTAAGCTATTTATAAGCGGTTTTTAATATTAACAATTGTGAATAATTACACTTATATGAATAAAAGTATCATACGAGGCCATATGTTTACCTGGGAAGGTAGTTGTGGCCCGTATGGAAGTTATATTGTATATCTTACTAATGGTTTTAAAGTCTCCTTCACATTTCCTGCTCTATATTTACGGGATGATACCAGCTTTAAAAATGACCGGTAAACAGGCAAAGGTTGCCATTGTGTTATTATTGATGCTGCCATTGGGGGCATTGGCGCAGGACGGCATGGGCGGTGGCGGTTTTGGACGGGGCAAGCATGGCGGCTATTTAAGGCCTTATTACTCGTCGGGCAGTATTGAAGGCCGGGTAGTGGATAGTGCCGGAAATCCTTTAAAGGGCGTATCTATTATACTGCAGCAGCGTGACAATGATCCCAACCCCGATGGGCAAAGGGATATGACGCCAGTTGCGCCTTATTATAAAGAGATCACTACTAAAAAGAATGGTAAGTTCAGCTTTACCACCTTGCGAACTTTTCACACGTTTGTGCTGGTAATTAGTGCAGAAGGCTATCGCCGCTGGGAACGGAATATTAGTTTTAGTGGTAAAATCAGTGGCCAGTTGCCGGGTGTGTCTAAAGATTCTGCCACGACGCCTTCTGTATTGGAAAGCGGCAGTTCGCCTGCCAAAGAGCTGGGCGATATACAGCTACAATCGTTGCCACGCTAGATTTTATTATATACGTTTTTATACCATTGTTCTTTGGTGCTGAGTAGGTCTTTGCCTGTGTCTTTTATTACAGGTAGTTGCTCATCAGATAATGTATTGTCAGTAGGCAGGCTGTATGTCTGTAATACTTTATACATTAATAAGCGGCTCAGGCGGCCATTGCCATCATCAAATGGATGTATAGCTACTATGTCCTGCTGTAAACCCGTAGCATACCTTTGCACCCTTTCCTGGTATACTTCGGCGGGTATGATATGCTGAATCAGCAGGTATACAGCCTGCTCCAGTCCTGTGCTGGCTGTGTTCAAAAATTTAATCATATCTTTTCTTACACTATCCTGTGCGGGCACACCATGTGTAACACTAAATGTTTGTTGTACCGGGGCATTGGCGATATCACTTTTCAAATAATCCTGCATCATGCCTTGTTCTATAGGAAAACTTTCTATTGGGTCATTACTTTCATCTGTTAAAGGCAGTTCGTTTATTTCCTTAATATACAGATTAACCCGGATGTTCTTACCTGATTGTATAGAGCCACATGTAACTGCCTTTGGTAAAGTGTTCAGCCATTTCACATAATTATCTCTTTCTGTCATAGGAAGTGTTGGATAAGCCAACAGGTTATGACCACGTAAGTTTTGCAATTCTTCAGCAGAAGGATCTTTGAGATCCTGGCCCCATCCTCTTTCTTCCGAACGGTATTCTACCTGGTCGTTAATATTCATTAAGCCTTTATACAGACTTAATACAGTATCTTCTGTTAATAGCTTACGCCTTTCAGGTTTAAGTGTCATCATCTTAGCCCAGTTAGCATGTGTTTCTTCACCGTATACTGTATCAGCACTTTCCGGAATGTTGTTGCCGCTTATTTCTACGCCTGCCTTTTTCAGTTCCTGTTTGTTAGGTTTATAGCCCATTTCAAATAAATGGCGATGTTTCTCATCTACAAGTGTGTTGGTGAGTGTTTCCTGCGAAATGGGATAGTAATCATTATTACCATGAAGCCCTATCTCATCTATCTCTTTTGTTATTTGCCTGATGGGTTTATTTAGTTCGTGAAGTATATAACAAGCAGTTTTTACACCGTCATCAACCAATGTTTTCTTTTCCCGCACCACAAATTGTACATTGGTAGGAAATAAAGCTTCCCGCTGATACCAGTTTTTAGTGCCGCTAACCAGCTGTATAAATTTGGCAGATTGCTGTTTGTCTATAATGAAAACAGTTTTGTCTGCCATGTCATTTCCGCCAAATGCCATAGTGGCAAGGCTGCCGGTAGAGGCAGACCATAAAGCAGCGGGTGTAATGGCGTCACCGTTTTCGTATGGTTGAATGCCTTCTACCCAACGGTATAAAAATTTATTGTCGTTTACATATTGGGGAAGAAGGACTAATGCGTCTTGCGCTCCCTGTAAAGAGTCAATGCGGTTTGCGAGGTCCGATTTTTTGATCTTTTTTTTGTTAGGCGTCAGATTCCAGGGCTCTTCGGTTGTTTTTGCATATTTACTATAAAGGGTATTGGCGTAGTCAGAAAGTGCTACAATAGAATCCTGCTTTTCACTATCGCTTAATAGTTTAGTAAAGGTTTCCTGATCCCGATTCAATATTTCTTCTTCATTCCCATAATCATCCAGCTTCTTTTTGTCAGTAAGCAGTTTCCCGATTTTTTCTACATAGCTTTTTACCAGTGTAATTTTGGGTGAATCTTCTTCTTCCTCGTCCTGTGCTTTTACATCTTTTTTATCCTCTGGTATGACTTCATCATTATTGCCCATTTCTATTTCTTCTACAGGTGCGTTGCTGCCATTGAAAAGTACTTCATATTTTTCACCCAGCTTTTTATCATCACCCTTCAGTAAATCTTTAGCTGCTATTAATACTGCTATATATCCAAATTTGTCTTGATTATCCTGGTACAACTTTAAAAGTTCCCTGGCTTCGTTTGCGTTCTGAATATTGCTTAGCTGATCTTGTTGCATAGGTGACAGCTCTGAATAGATAACATCTGGAATAGTTGTGGCTGTAAAAGGTGTATTTTCAACAGCAATGTTATTATAGTGTTGTCCATTGTGGGCGAATTCTTCTTCAAATGCGCTTACCTTTTCGTGTTGCTTGAAAACATACTCTATTTTTTCATCTTCAATAGGTTCATTCAGGGTTAAGCCCACCCTCAGGTTAATTTTGTTGTTTTTTTGTTTTTTCGTTGTAGTGTTATCATTGGAGTTACGTCGTTTTCGTTTGGTAGCTTTCTTTCTGGCGGGTTGTTTAACAATAGGGCCTGAAGGTGTTATCTTTTTTAGGGGTTTTAGCGGATTGAATACCGCCTGGGCCGATAAGGGTTGAAATGGATTACGCAACTGCTTTTTGGGGGAAGCAAGCAGTTGGAGAGGGTTGTCGGATACTATTCCTTGTGTTGTAGTGGGAGTGGGATCATTGACGGGTCGGTTAACTTTTATATGCAGGTAAAAATCTGTTTATCAGATGCTGTTCACTTTGCAAAGAAACTGATTAGATACTTATGGGTGACTTAAAATTAATTGCCCTTCCTGCCTGTTTTTAAACAGTGTATTTGCGAGAGGTTGATTGCTTGTTTAATGTATTGTAGTTCAATTAGTTTTGAAAAAAAGACGGCCCTATAGAAATAGGGCCGGTATATAAAAATAAACATGAGATGATGTTGTTTGTTTCACAGTGGCAATGTTCAGACAACCGTTGAGGTCTGTCAAAAACAATCCGGCATCCCGTCTTTTACCTGTTCCTGGAAAGAGGAAGGAGAGTAGCCGGTACTGGATTTAAATTTTTTAGAAAAATGCGCGTGATCGTAAAACCCTGTGGCAGTGGCTATTTCCTCTACCGATAAATTACTTTTCATCAATAGCTTTTTAGCATTATGAATGCGTTGGTGAATAACGAAATTATGTATAGATGTTCCGAATGCCGTTTTGAAATCCTTTTTTAAACGATACTCGTTGGTGGTAAACTGTTGAGATAATTGTTTAATGGATATGTTGTCGGAATAGTTATTCTGTAAAAACTCTTTTACCTTATAAATAGTAGTGAATTGCGGGTGTATTGCTTCGGCAGTGATTTCTGTAGCAGGTGTAGCGGGTGTTTGCAATTGCTTTATTACCTGTGCCAGCGATTCTTTCAGGCTGCCCGGTGATTGTGGTTGTTGTATAATGGCCAGCAACTTTTTATAGGCTGCATCGGGCATTACAACAGGCTTATCTAATGGAGGGTTGTTGGTAATTAATGGCTGAATGCTGCAATACACATGGGTGCCCTGGGGGCAAAAGGTTTGCATGTCAGGAGCCAGGTGTACCTCTTGTGTAATGTATTCGCCGGTTTGCAACAGGCATTGTTGCCTGGTGTCGGGAAACAGGGTCATTTGGCCCTGAAGCATACAGTGAAAAGAGGTGTAAGGCAGCCGGTTTATCATACGCAGATACATACCCGAAACCAGGAACAGGTAATGGATAGTAACGCAAAATTGAAGCCCGTTTATTCTTTGCGATAAAATACTGCCTTCTTTAAAAGAGGTGTATAATGGAACGGTGTCCATGATCTTATACCGCATGTATAAGTTGGGGATATGGCGTGCAATAGTGGTGGCATTGAGGAGTATGTTCAATGGCATCAAATGCATTGGATATATGTTTTAGTTTTCTGAATGTGCATTACATGGCCTGGGATAGTGCAAAAAGTGGCCGGTGGCAACTAATAGCAACTGATCCTTGCAGGACTTTCGATACGATAAAATGAATTACTTTAAGTCCGGTGGAGGATATTTCAAGTAATAAACGAGACGTATAGCTACGTGGAAGCTATACCCTTTTTCAAGGTTAGTGTTTAATTTTCTCATATGCTGTATATTAAAAATGTGCAGTTTAGGATATCGGCTATGCCTGGTATTCCGCTTCCTTAAAAATCATGAACATTCCCGGTTTTTCTGTGTAAAATCGGGAATAATATTCATAAGTGCAACATCAGGCATCACTATGCCTGTTTAATGTCCGACAGTTCGTTCAATACCTGGGCGATATCCTTATCTTCCTTAGCCTGCAGTTCTATTTTTTTGCGCAAACGGTATCGGGCTTTACGAATGCTATCTGCTGCAACGCCCTGCATATCAGCCATTTCTTTCGTGCTAAGCCCCAATTTGGTTAAGGCCAGCAGGCGTATTTCGCTTTGCGTAATACCGGGAATGTGCTGGGTGATATTGGAAAAGAAATTCTTATATACCTTTTCAAAAAGCTGTTTAAAACGCAGCCAGTCATCTTCCGATAAAATGGTGTGCGTGCGCAATTCTTTAAAAATGGCTTCTACATTCTGTGTGGCCTGTTCGGGCTGCTTTTTCAGTTGTAGAATCTCTTCCTTCACTTTCTCTATCAGCTGGTTCTTCTCTACCAGTATGTTGGCATATTCCAACAATTTTTCTTCATTGTTCTTATTGTCGCGTTTTAAACGCAAAGCCGTTTGTACTGCCACTACAATGGCCAGCACGCATATAATAATAAGTGCGTTGCGCAAAAGGATGTTCTTTTTTTCTTCACTGCGCAGCAGCTCCAGCTGGTATAGGTTGTTTTCTTTTATCAGCTTTATTTGTACGGTAGCTTTTTCCCTGCTTTCGCGCGAATGAAAAAGACTGTCTTTATACAAAGCCATAGAGTCCAGCGCAGGGATCAGGGCCGTGCTATTGCCTTGCATGCGCAGGGTTTTGCACAGGTTCATGTACATAAAGTAATAGATGGTGTATAGCGACTTTAGCTGCATATTGGGCTTTTGCGCATTCACCAGGTTGCGGCATTCTGCTATATAATAAAGTGATTGTTCCGGTTTTTTACGCAGCAGGGCAATGCTGCTTAGCGACATGCTGCTCAGGCAGGCACTTGTCCAGTTTTGCTTTAACACACTTATCTGGTGGTCTTTCTGCATATACTGTTCGGCTTCATCCAGTCTGCCTGCTCCCATGTAATTATACCCGATATTGCCCGACACATCTCCTATATAAGTGGTATCCTGCGCAGCTTCTGCTTTGTGCAGGGCTACCATAAAGCACGAGTCGGATAAACGGGCTTCGCCGGTTACCCGGTAAATAAGCCCCAGTATATTATAGCACGAAATGTCGGTAATGGCAGAAGGCATGGGGTGTTGCATGGCTTCTTTTACATAGCGCAGTGCTTCGGGCAAATCTTCGTAATAATAAAAGAAGGCATAGGAGAGATCGAACAGGTATTGCGCCATATCCGGAAAATACTCGTAACCCAGGTTTTCCATCAGTGTATGGGCGCGAAGCAGTTTTTCCAGTCCTGTGGCATAGCGGTCCTGCTTATACGCATTGTTGCCTACCAGGTGCAGCATCACAGGCTCCAGATATTTCAGCCGGCGCAAATGAGCCAGTTCCAGGGCTTCTTCGAGGTATTGCTGTGCTTTGGGTAAATTATTGCGGCGGGTGTAATATTCAGCTGCAAAAGCAAGGGAAGCTATATGCACTTCCGGATCAGCTTTATTGTCTGCCGCTTCTGTCCAGGCTTCCTCACGCGCCAGTATCTTTTTCTCATCCGCATTCGCAAACTGGTTATTCAATAACCGGTTTACATAGGGAATCTTCTCATAGTCTTTCAGTAAGAAAATACTATCAGTTGTTTGTTGGCTATGTAACAACGGGTGAAACAATAGAGATCCCAGTAAAGTACAGACTATTCTCAAAAACATGGTAAGGCAGTTGCTCTGGTAAAGATGCAATATATGGTTTTCGCAGTGGATTACCATAACTAAATCCTGTCCATGTTTTATGGACAAATACTTATAAGTGTTTGATTAACAAATAGTAGATTGTCTGATTTTTGTACGTATGCGTTATTAGGGTCTCTGGAGGTTTCTGCCTAGTTTGCAAGTAGAATCTGATGATTATGGAAAATATAACTACTGCTTACAGGCTTATATCACGAAGAGAAAAAGAGATACTGCAACTGGTAGCACAGGGACATACATCCAGTACCATTGCCACTCAACTTTTTTTAAGTAAGCGCACGGTAGAGAATCACCGGGTGAATATTTTAAAAAAGCTGGCGGTAAAAAATACAGTGAGTATGCTATCGCGGGCCAGGGAATACAACCTTCTCTAATAGCCATTACTTACCCAAAAACTAATTGTCCATGAATCCAAAACTAACGGGCAGGCTATGTACCATAGCTTCTGTCGTTCTATTGTCCTTTCTTTTTCCGGGTCGCATGCACGCACAGGTCGATCCGCATTTTACACAATATTATGTACATCCTTCCTGGTTAAACCCGGCTTTAACCGGCGCTTTTGATGGGGCATATCGTGCATCGGCTATTTATCGTAATCAATGGAGCAATGTTTCCAGTCCCTTTTCCACTATAGGCGCATCGTTAGATTTTACCACACCTAAAAACCTGAACCTGGGCGTAAACCTGCTGGGGCAGCGTGCCGGTAATGGCGGGTATGGTTATACTACCGGATATGCCAATGCGGCATATACTGGCGTACGCTGGGGGGCTATGCAACAGCACCGGGTTGTGCTGGCTTTACAGGCGGGTTTGATACAACGTAAGTTTAATCCTTCCAAGTTAACTTTTGGCGATCAGTGGAACCCCGTTACCGGAGGTAATACAAATGTATCGGCTGAGGTGTTTGGCCGTACTTCTTATACTACGTTTGATGCAGGCGCAGGCGCTTTGTATTTTGATGCCACACCAGGAAAGAAAGCTAATGTATTTGGTGGCTTTTCCGTATCGCATTTAACACAGCCGGCAGACAGGTTTGCCAGCAATGATGGCACTGCTAAGGTGCCTGTGCGTTATATTATACATGCAGGGGTGCGTTTATATATGAGTGAAACAGTGGCGCTTACTCCCAATGCTTTATACCTGCGTCAGGGTAATGCTACAGAAACCATGCTGGGCGCTTATGCACAGCTGAAAGCGACTGCATCCACCAGTTTATTACTGGGAGCCAACTATCGGTGGAAGGATGCTGTTGCCATACAGGCAGGGCTTAACTATGATAATATGCTTATCAGTGCCGCGTACGACATCAATACTTCCGGGTTGGGCAAGATGGCACGCGGAGCCAGTAGCTTTGAAATATCGCTGGCATTTACCGCGAAGCAAAAAGTGAAAACGCCTGAGGTGGAATTTGTATGTCCCAGACTTTAAAATACCTGTAACATGAAATGGATCGCTAAATTATATATCGTGTGTGCTATTGGAGCCACACTGGCCAGCCCCGGGTTATATGCGCAACGTAGTGCGGGCTATCTGAAGGCTGCTGATAAATATTTTAACCGTGCTGAGTATGCTTCTGCTGCTACCTATTACGAAAAATACCTGAACGCCGGCAAAGGCGTTACCGCTGCTAACAGCGACCCCTATGCCGTTATGCAGGCAGGTGTAACAGGCAACGTGTCGTCACCGGGTAATCAGCGCTTAACGGCTATATATCACCTGGCAGAAAGTTACCGCCTGTTAACCGATTATACAAAAGCTGCACCTTATTATAAGGAAGTATTGGAAGCTGATGATAAACAGTTTTTGCTGGCGCAGTACCAGTATGCAGTGGTGTTAAGAACCCAGGGGGAATATGCTGCGGCAGAAAGCGTCTGTAGTGCTTTTCTGAAAAATTATACTACAGTTGATGAGTGGCATGCAAAGGCCACTGCAGAGCTGGCTAATCTACAGTTTATTCAACAGCAGCTGGCTAATGCAGACACAGCTAAATATGTGTTTCATAAACCTGTAGACGGTAAAGCCGGCGCCAGTTATGCACCGTTATGGCTCAATGCTTCCACAGTATTGTTTACCGCCACCTGGCAGGAGGGGAATGCTTCGCATATTAACCGCCTGTACCAGGCTACGTATAGTAATGGCAACTTCACCGATGTTGTAAAAACCAATTTACCTGTGGTGGCTGCCCATCAGGGAGCGGCAGCGGTGAGTGAAGATGGCCTTACCTTATATTTCACTGCATGGAATGTGGTGAATGGAGAAAAACATGCGGCTATTTATTCCAGCACGCATGCCACTGTAACAGATGCTGTATGGAGTAAGCCGGTATTGTTGAGTGCAGCTATTAATGCCACCGGCAGCAATACACAACAGCCTCACCTGATGCCAGGCGGCAAACAATTGTTATATGTAAGTGATAAGCCTGGCGGACAAGGAGGGTATGATATATGGTATGCCACGCTGGATAGCAAGGGACAGGTGATAGCTACTGCCAATGCCGGAAAAGTAATCAATACTCCCGGTAACGAGCAGGCACCTTATTATCACGCACCTTCCGGTACACTGGTGTTTACAACAGATGGCCGCACTGGTATGGGTGGCTACGATCTGTTTTACAGTAAAGGTACACCAGGGTATTTTGCAGCGCCTGTTAACTTCGGTTATCCTGTCAACTCCGTAAAAGACGATATGTACTTTGCCAGTTCAGGCAAAGGAGAGGATATACTGGAAAATGTATTATTCTGCAGTGACCGTTCAGCAACCTGTTGCCTCGAGTTACTGGCTTTGCAGGTAAAACCAGCGCCTGTAGCCGTTAAACCTGAACCGGTACAGCAGGTGACTGAGCAGCCGGTAGTAACCGTAACAGAGCCACTGGTGGTGATACCTCGTAATCCGGCACAACCGATGGTATTGAATCATGTGTATTATACCCTTAACAGTGCCGAAATACAGCCGGCCTCCTTCCCGGCCTTGAACCAGCTGGCCGATTCTTTACTGGCCAACCCACACATGGTCGTTGAAATAGGAGGTCATACTGACAGTACCGGTTCCGGGGCATTGAACCAGGCTTTATCGCAAAGCAGGGCAGATCATGTGAAGGCTTACCTGGTTTCGAAAGGAGTGAACAAAAACAGGATCAGTGCCAAAGGATATGGTTCTGATAAACCACTGGCCCCGAATACGTATCCTGATGGAACAGATAATCCGGAAGGACGTGAGAAGAACAGACGTACCGAAATAACAATCATCAGGAAATAACATCCAAAACTAATTGCAATGAATATAAAACTGCCTGCACTTTTTGTATTGCTGTGTATGCTACCATGCATTGCCCTGCGGGCCCAGGTAGATATTACCCTGGGTACTGCCACAACGGCCAATGTGGGTAGCGAAGCCCCTTGCCCCTTACAGGATTATTTAGAAGGAACCCGTGCCCAGTACCTGTTTACCGCGGCAGAACTCAATGCCGCAGGTATGCAGGCGGGTACTATTTCGGGTATTAAGTTTACTGTAAACGCATTGGGATCCTTTTCCGGTAAAATTGAAGAGTATGCTATACGTATGGGAACTACCAATGTAAGCACTTTAAACCAAGATGTGTTTGAAACCATACCGGCTACTAATTTGTATGGTCCTGTGGATTATATACCTGCAGTGGGGGTAAACACCTTTACGTTTGCCACACCTTTTATATGGGATGGAAGAAGCAACCTGATTGTAGAAGTGTGTAACGGGGCGGCCAACAACGCTACCGCCAATACCTATTCCAGCAATCCTTTTGTAACTTACACTACCGGGTTTTCTTTTAATGCTTCGCATACTTACCGGGCCAATAACCTGGGAAACCTGTGTGGTACTACTGGTGTGGCAAGCGGTACTGCTACAACCCGGCCTAATATTATTTTTACCTATACAACAGCGCCTGCCTGTTCAGGCGCTCCGGTTGCGGGTGCTGCGGTTTCCTCTGTTACCACTATTTGCCCAAACACTACCTTTTTGTTAGGTCTTACCGGGGCCTCTGTTGCCACAGGTTTAAGTTACCAGTGGCAAAACTCCGTAAACAATATCAGTTGGGCCAATATTCCCGGCGCTACCAATGCTGTTTTAAATACTCAGCAAAGCACTTCTGCTTATTACCGTTGTGTGGTAAGTTGTAACAATGGGGGCGCCAGCAATAACAGCGCTTCGGTATATGTAACGGTGCCACCTGTAGCTGCCGGTAACTTCACCATTAACAGTGCAGTAGCTACGGGGGGGAATAACTTTCAAAGTTTTGCTGAGGCATACAGCTATATTAAATGCGGTATTAACGGGCCGGTAGTATTTGATGTGGTGGCAGGCAGTGGTCCTTATAACGAGCAATTGATTATGGCCCCTGTTGCCGGTGCATCTGCTATTAACACCATTACTTTCAATGGTAACGGAGCTACCATCAAATACAGTTCTTCTAATTCCAACGAAAGAGCCGTTATAAAACTGAATGGAGCAGATCATGTCCGCTTTAATAACCTCACTATTGATGCTACAGGAACCTCCACTACATATGGGTATGGTGTGCAGCTGATCAACGATGCTGATTCCAACACGGTACGCAACTGTTCTATCCTGTGCAATAAATTAGCAGCTTATTCCAATAGCTATGCAGGCATCGTTATCAACTCTTCGGCCAGCAGCGCTACTACTATGGGGGCTACTTTGTGCGATAGCAATAGTATTGTAAACAATACCATCACCGGCGGTTATGCGGGGGTTACAGTTATAGGTAGCAACACTGATGCTATTATGCGCAACCTGGTGCAGGGCAATACGCTGAAGGATGGTTATAACTACGGTGTATATGTAGCAGGTTCTTTTTCGACTATCATCAGTAGGAATGACATCAGCAGACCTGCCTTAACATCGCCCGGAGATTTTTACGGGGTATGGGTAAGCAGTTTAAATACCAACATGCTGGTAAGTGGTAACCGTATTCACGATCCGTTTACGGCAGCGCCTTCCAGCACGAATACTTTTTATGGCATCTATCACAGTAATTCCGATGCCATATCGGGTCTGGAACATAAGATCTATAATAACCTTATTTACAGGGTAAACGGGGCAGGGGCTCAGTATGGCATTTATAACAATGGTTCTGACTACACACTGTATTATCACAATACAATTTCATTGGACGATATCAACAGCACCTCTGCCAATGTAACCCGTGCTTATTACCAGAACACACAGGCTATTGGCATTCAGCTGTTCAATAATATCATCACCGTAACCCGGGGAGGAACAGGCACCAAGCATGTGTTGTATCGTAGCACAAACATTACCAGTGATTCGCTGAACAAAAATGATTACTACATCAGTGCGCTTAACAGTGCATTGGGTTTTTATAATAATGTAAACTATTACACGCTGGCTACCTGGAAAGCAGGCGCTTTGCAGGATGCGGCTTCTTTTGCTTATAACCCCTTGTATAAAGACACAGTGAATGGCAATTACATGCCCACATCACTGGTGCTGGATAACCGTGGCGAGCCTTTGAGTGTAGCGGCAGATATCACCAGTGCTGTCCGCAGTGCTTCTACCCCCGACCTGGGAGCTTACGAATTTTCCTTACCTCCTTGCAACACCAGCCCCATAGCGGGTACATCTGTAGCCACCCCCAACAGCGGCGTTTGTTTAAGTACCAGTGTGCAACTGAATTTAGCAGGCAATACCACCGGTTCCGGTCAATCAGTGCAGTGGCAGTATGCTACTGCGGCGGCAGGGCCTTATTCCAATGCAGGTGGGGCATTGCCCTATCCCGATACGGCGATATATGCGCCAGCTAACGGTTATTACCAGGCCGTGCTTACCTGTGGGGGCAATACAGCTACTTCTGTGCCGGTGCGGGTAACGGTTAATCCTGGTATTCCTGCCGGATTGTATACTATTAACCCGGGCGCTGCAGTAAGCGCCACCAACTTCCAGACCATTGGAGCTGCTGTTAAGGCGATGGAGTGCGGTATTGGAGGAGCGGTAACTTTTGATATTTATCCCGGTACCTATAACGAGCAGGTGAGAATCAATGCTATTGCCGGCGCAGGAGCCAATAGCCGTATTACTTTCAGAAGCCTTACCGGTAATGCAGGTTCGGTAGTGATTACTTCTGCCGCAGCGGCTACTTTAACCAACTATGTGCTGCAGCTGGATAGCGCCGCTTACATAACGTTTAAAAATGTATCTATCACCAGTACCAATACTACCTTTTCCCGTGCAGTAGATATTGCCAACCTGGCTGCGCACGATAGTATACTCAACTGTATTATCACCGTGCCGGCGGCCACCTCTACCGCTAATACCAGTGCAGGTATTTTCAGCAATGCCGGTATTGGAAGCGGTAATGCTATAGTGGGAAACACTATTACCGGCGGAGCTAATGGCATTTATTTTGCCGGCGTGTCTGCCACTGTACCCACTGCTGATAACACTATTGCAGGCAATACTATCAGCGGTACTTATTACTATGGCATTTATGCCGCTTACAATAAACGCATACTTATTGCCGGAAATACAGTGGCCGTAGCTACGCCTGCCAATTCCGCAACCTATGGTATTTATGCAACTTATTGTGATACTGCCTACCAGGTAACAGGTAATAATATTACTATTAGTAACATTACCGGCAATGCGTACGGTTTATTTGTTAACTATTGCCGCAGTAGCAATGCGTTGAGAGGGATAGTTAATAACAATAAAATCATTGGCGTAAATAATAACACGGGCGGTATCTATGGCTTTTACCAGTCTTTTTCTATCGGGAATAATTCTGTAAACAACGTCGTGAATATAAAAACTGCAGGTGCTATTGCCTACGGTATTTACAGCAACAACGATAATGATATTAATTATTGGAATAATACTGTGCAAAATGCTTCTGCCAGCACGGCTGCTACCAATGTTGCGGCTTACTTTGATCATAACTTCTATTATTATTCTGTGCAGTTGAGAAATAACATTTTTTCGCACACCGGTGGTAATAAGGCAATGACGGTAACCGGTTATAGTTTTGTAAACAGTGATTATAATATGCTGTACAGCAGCGGCAGTACTTTAATTAACAGCACTGTTTTGTCTGCTGCTTATACTTCTTTAAGTGGATGGCAACAAGCCACCGGATGGGATATCAACTCTATCAGCTTTCAGCCGGCTTTTACCAATAGCGAGGCATTACAACCAGATGTAAATAATGAAAATGTGTGGGCAATGCATGGCAGGGGTGTACAGTTGCCCGCTAATACTTCTGATTTCAATAATAACAGCCGTCCGGCTGTTTTACAGGCGGGCGTACCAGATCTTGGAGCTTATGAATTTGTGCCTGTATCAGAACCTGTGGCATTAACGGCTACGCCTGCAACTCCGGCTGCCGGTACCACACAAACCTTTACCCTGGGTACAGATGTAGTGGCCCGTATTACCTGGCCAACTGGTGCTTTGGTACCGCCTTCTTTAACTTTACGCCGCTATTCCGGTGTGTTGCCGGCGGGCATTCCGAGTGCTAATTCGGGTATGTATTTTTATCTGTCTGCTACCAATGTTGCGGCAGGTAATTACCAGGCTGTCGTAGAGCAGCATTATGTGCCTTCCTGGCTAGGATTTATTCCAGATCCGGGTTATATTAAAACCGGAAAAACCATTGCCGGAGGCAACTGGACGGTAACTGCAGAAAGTGTGGTGGATACCATGACTTATACTTTTACGGATACGGCTGTAACGCAACTGGATAAGTTTACAGGTCTGTCTAACGGTAAAGTGGCTGTTACCATACCAGATATTGTATATAACTCTTTGGATTCCACCAACCGTGGCCAGGAATTCTGGTTGCCCTATGGTAATACATTGCCCTTTAAAACAAACAACAACCAGGAATTATTACTGTATCTGAGTGCAGAAAAAGAGGCTCATGTAACAGTAAGTGTAAATGGAACAGCTTATTCTAAAACGTATACAGTAGCTGCCAACTCGGTAACCGTTACGCAAAATATTCCTAAGGCTGGCGCTAACGATGCACGATTACTTACCGAAGGTTTGTATAACAGGGGCATCCATGTTACCAGCGACGCACCTGTTGCTGTATTTGCTGCACAATATATACCCCAGGGTGAGACAGGCAATGCAGCTGCTATGTTATTGCCGGTTGGTACTTATGGATATGATTATACCAGCATCAACCTGAGACAACGCGTTTTTAGCTCATATGATGTAAATCCGGGTTATTCGTGGGTGAATGTAATAGCCTCACATGATAGCACGGTAGTAAAAATCACGCCTGCTAATCCTACCGTAGGAGGGCGTGCAGCAGGAGTTCCATTTACGGTTATGCTTCAGAAAGGTCAGGTGTACCAGGTGTTGGGGGCGGTTATTAATGATGATCCTACATTAAATAGTCATGACGAAAGTTATGACCTTACCGGCACGCGGGTATTATCGGTAGCTAATGAGTCGGGTAACTGTTATCCCATTGCGGTTTTCTCGGGTAGCAGCCACGATTACTTTGGTTGTGGTCCCATACTGCCTTTAACCGGTGATAACTATATTCAGCAAAATTTCCCCACCCAGGCATGGGGAAGAGAATATTTAACGGCGCCTGTTTCGGGTACAGCCGGAGCAAGTGGCCTGTTGTATAACATATACAGGATTGCCGTAAAAGATGTGGCAACAGTGGTAAAAAGAAACGGTACGGTATTAACCGGCCTGGTAGTACCGGGTAATTATTACGAGTATACCAGTAATACGGCTGATCATATTGAAGCCGATCAGCCGGTAACAGTTGCCCAGGTAACTCCTGCTAACTTGTCCTGTGGCAATAGCAGTGGTGATGTAGAGGTGATTTATCTGAGTGCTGTTACGCAGAGTGTAGCCAAAGCGCTTGTGCCTCGCATGATGCATTCTGCTACCACACAACAAAATCTTACCCTCATCGTACCAACGGCAGCATTATCCTCTTTGCAGGTAGATGGCAGCAGCACGTTCGACTATACTTATGCGCATCCCAATATGAGTGGTTATACAGTAGTAGTAAAGCAATGGACTTCTGTTGTAAGCGGTAGCGCAGTAATTACCTGCGATCAGCCATTTACCGGTATTTCTTATGGCTATGGTTTTTTGAATAACTATGTCTACAATGTGGGCATGCGTATTAACAGTCAGGAAGTAGTTACCAGCATTAGCAACACGTTAAATAGCACAGCTACTGCTACCAGTGCCTATACCTGTGCCCGTGCGCCTTTCCGTCCTACTATTTCTGTACCCTTACTGGCAGAGGAAATTACGTGGAAATTCAGTGCTTTGGCCGGAGCAACACCTGGTAATGACGTAGTGCTGGCCAGTCCTGCGCCGGTTGCTTCTTATGTAAAAAGTGGCCTTACTTATTACACTTATACGCTGGCACAGGATTGTTCTATTGCAGCAGCAGGAGAATATGTAATACCGGTAATTGTAAAACACAGCAGTTTGGAAGGATGTAGTAAAACGCTTACCTATCCGCTGAATGTGTTGGTGAAAGATGCTCCGGTGGCCGACTTTACGGCTACGCCTGCTGCTGTTTGCGCAGGTAAAAGCAGAACATTGGATGCAAGTTCTGTAGCAGATTTCACTATCAACCGCTGGAACTGGATTTTTTCTGATAATACTACAGCCAGTGGTGAGCAAACCAGCAAAGCCTTTGTGATTGGCGGCACACAATACGATACGCTGCGCATTATTTCTATAGAAGGCTGTGTGGATGATACGGTAAAAGCAGTAACTATTTACGAAGCACCTGCGGTGGCGCTGGTGGCAGACGAAGTGAATATTTGCCCTAACGAAACAGGTACGTTACAAATAAACAATCCTGAAACAGGGGTGATCTATAACTGGTTTACAGTGGCTACGGATGGTACTGCTGTCGGCTCCGGCACCTCACACAATGTTACTGCTACGGGTGTATATTATGCAGAAGCAACTTCGGCACAAGGTTGTATAAGCCTTACCCGTGCCCAGGCCGAAGTGACTATATATGAAGCACTGGCTGCACCGGTGGTGAAGGTAGACTCGGCAGGTGTAACCTTTGTGCACTTTAGCTGGGAGGCAGTGCCGGGTGCAGTGAGCTATGAAGTATCTACGGATGGCGGTGCTACTTATCATATACCTTCTTCGGGTGCAACAGGTTTAACACATACCGTTAGTCCGCTGGCACCCATGGCCCAGGTTACGCTACTGGTACGGGCCAATGGCGCGGTAAGTTGTGTGCAGGGCGTTTCTGTAGCTGTTTCCGGGCAGGCTTTGCCCGACCAGGTATATGTGCCTAATGCATTTACTCCTAATAATGATGGGTTAAACGATACCTGGCAGGTATATGGCTATTCGTTCAATAACATGCGTGTGCTGGTGTTTAACCAGTGGGGGGGTAAAGTGTTTGAAGGCACCGGAAAACAAACTAACTGGGATGGCAGTAGTGGCGGCAAGCCGCAGCCATCGGGCGTGTATATGTATGTGATTGAATTGACAATGAACGACGGTTCTAAACAAAATAAAAAAGGTTCCATTAACCTGGTGAGGTAATGGGATAACCTTTCAGTAAAAGGGCGCTTACCGGCAATCAACGGTAGGCGTCCTGTTGCTGTTTTAAGAAGGATGTATGTTTTTTGAATGAACTTATATGGTAACTGCTATGAAACTAATATTTACAATCATGTTGGCATGTGTAGCGGGTTTATGTAATCTGGCAGAGGGCCAGCAGCTAACCAATGCAGGGAAAGAATTCTGGGTGGGCTATGGGCATCACCAGTTTTTTGAAACGGGTAATACCAACGGGCAGGAGATGGTGCTGTACCTGAGTGCAGAACAAGCTGCTAAAGTAACGGTGAGCATTAATGGTACCACCTGGTCGCGGGATTATAATGTGGCTGCCAACACGGTAGTGGCTACGGAATATATGCCTAAATCTGGCCTGAGTGATTGCCGGTTATATACCATTCCTCCTTCTTTTGGTGGCACAGGAAGTGAAGGTGTGTTTAACAGGGGTATTCATATTGTCAGTGATGTACCTATTGTAGCCTATGCGCATATATTCGGAGCGAATAGTTCGGGTGCTACCATGTTACTGCCGGTGAATACCTGGGGCTTTACCTATACTTCGCTCAATTTTACGCAATACTTTAATATTGATTGTTTTTCGTGGCTGAATGTGATTGCGAATCACGATAACACAAAAGTGCAGATCACCACTACTACGCCCACGCGCGGCGGGCATAATGCCAATGAAACCTTTGAAATAACCCTCAATAAAGGGCAGGTGTACCAGATGTTGGGCGCAGGCATCAGCAACCCTGCAGGGAATGGTTATGATATTACGGGCACTACGGTTAAGAGCGTGCCTAACGCGGGCGGAGAGTGTTATCCTATAGCGGTTTTCAGCGGCAGTAGCCGTACCCGTATGTTTCTCAACTGTACTACATCTATGGGAGGAGACAACTATATTCAACAGGTATTTCCTTCACAGGCCTGGGGTAAGCAGTATCTTACGGCACCTACCTCTATCAGCACCAGTGCCCGGGTGCTGATGCCCAACTATTACCGGGTGCTGGTGAACGATCCGGCCACGGTAGTAAAATGGAATGGCATTCCATTAACCGGGTTAATCAATAACCAGTATTATGAATTTTCCAGTAGCAGCGCTGATTACATTTCGGCAGATAAGCCTATTATGGTAGCGCAATACATGCCTTCCACAGGTTGTAACGGCAGTGTATTGGGCGATGAGGAAATGTTTTATATCAGCCCTATGGAGCAGGCCATTAAGCATGTGGCTTTTTACCGCAATACTAAAATGAATATAGAGGTAAATTACCTTACTCTTATTATACCTACAGAAGGGGTGAAATCATTAAAAATAGATGGCAGCAGCACTTTCGATTACCAGTATGCCCATACTAACATGCCGGGATACACTGTGATTGTAAAGCGATGGAAAGCTGCGCAGGCCCAGGTTTCGGTAAGCAGTGATTCTGCTTTTACTGCTATTACTTATGGAGAGGGGGGAACCGAGTCGTATGGTTATAATGCCGGGGCGTATTTCGATAACCTGAATGGTATAGGAGAGATTAAAAACCTATATAGTTCCGATACCACTGCCAGTGTGTATACCTGCCGTAAAACGCCTTTTCTGCTTGCTGTTTGGATTGCTTATAAACCAACACAATTATTATGGGCCTTTAGTGAGGCGGGCAATATTGTCCCTGCTACAGATGTAATGGAGGTGAACCCCGTGGCAGTAGATTCACAAAAGATCAACAATGTATGGTATTACCGGTATAAGCTTGCACAGTCTTATTCCTATACCGATACTGGCATGCAGGTGATACCCGTGTATTCTACTCATCCGGCCATTGAAAACTGTAACCACACCGAAATCATCAATATTGTAATAACAGTAAAGAATAATGCAGTAGCCGATTTCAGTTTCTCTAACAGTCGTTCCGGTGCAGGCACTACCAACTGCCGGTTGGATACTTTTTATTTTGCAGCGCAAACCACGGCCACCCGTTTACGGTGGAGTTTTTCAACAGATATAGCAGATACATCGTTGCTGGCAACGCCAGCTAAGTATTATGCTGCTGCCGGCATTTACCCGGTGCATTTGCAGGGGATATACCCGGATGGTTGTGTTGCCGATACGGTAAAAAATGTGCAGGTCTATCAACCGCCCACCGCGGGCTTTACGCTGCCTGCCGGAGTGTGTGCCCAAACGGCTGCGCCATTAACCGGTACAGGTGCTTATAGCGGCCCGGCTGCAATACAGGGCGTGTATTGGCAATGGGGCGATGGGCGAACCAGTACAGATATGAATACTACATCCGTAACCTATGCCAATGCCGGTACCTATACGGTAAAGCAGGTGGTAAAAGTGTCGGGTATGTGTGTAAGTGATACGGCGTCGAAAGTGATCACGGTGTATGGTAAACCCACACCCGCGTTTACTGCATCGCAGGGCTGCCTGGGAGCAGATGGTATGGCACAGTTTACCAACACATCTACTGTTTCCGATAATCAAACAATGACGTATCTGTGGAGTTTTGGCGATCCGGCTTCTGGTGCTGCCAATGCTTCCACTATTACCGACCCTAAACATTATTACAGTGCTTATAATACTTATACTATTTCCTTACAGGCTACCACCAGTAATGGTTGTGTGGCCGATACGCTGGTAAGGGTGGCTTTCTCGCTCAAGCCCGCTTTTACGTACGATGCACTGGATAATGTGTGTGTGAATACAAAAGGAACGGTGTCGGTGGCAAAGGCGGCTGTTACCAATGGAGTAGAAGGTTCGGGTGTTTATTGGGGGCCGGGCACAGATGGGGCTGGTAATTTTACGGCTGCTATAGCTGGTGAAGGTACACACAGCATCTGGTATGTATTTCAGGCTAAGGGTGGTTGCCGGGATTCTGCTGCGCAAACCATTACGGTGTATCCGAAACCTACAGCAGCTTTTACAGCAGGCAACACTTCTTTTTGTGCTAATACCACTACCACGCTTGCCGATGCCAGCACCATTACCAGTGGCACTATTCAAAGCTGGTACTGGAACCTGGGTAATGGTAAAACCGTAATGTATGCCAATGGTAGTGCATTTACAGCAGCGTACGCAGCAGGTAATTATACGGTAAAACATGTGGTAATGTCTGATAAAAACTGTGTCAGCGATACCGCTTCTCAAATACTGGCGGTACATCCATTGCCAGTGGCCGATTTTACTGTACCGGGCTATGTGTGTCTGCCTGCCGGTAAAGCGCAGTTTACCAATAAAACAACTGTGCAGGGTGGAGAAAGCATGGCGTATGTATGGAATTTTGGCGATGGCAGCACTACCACTACTACTGTACATCCTTTGCATACTTATGCCAGTGCAGGCACTTACATTATTCGTCTCCAGGCAACCACGGCCTCGGGTTGTGTACACGACACTACTAAAAATATTGCGCAATTCTACAACCAGCCACAGGCAGGTTTTACAGTAAGTCCCGAAGCGGCCTGTCAGGACGCTACTGTAAAGTTCACCAATACCAGTGTGGCTAATGGTGGGTCTATTACCAAATGGAATTGGTTGTTTGGCGATGGTACTACCAGCTCTACCACCAACCCGGATAAAAAATATGAGAAGGCGGGCGATTATGTAGCCCGGCTGATTGTGAACAGCTCGGAAGGTTGTGCTTCGGATACGGCTTCTAAAAATGTATCTATCTTCCTGCGGCCGGTAGTAGATGCCGGTCCTGATTTCATTGTGGAAGAAGGGGCTTCTGTAACGCTGGCGGCCACTGTTACTGATGCCACAGCCGCCTTGTTATGGACTCCCGCAGCAGGGCTTAGCAATGCTACTGCGCTGCGTCCAACACTGGTAGCTATGGAAGATATAACCTATAAACTTACAGCTACCAATGCACATAACTGTACAGGGTGGGATACTGCTCATGTGAAAATTTTAAGAACAGTGCTGGTGCCTAATATTTTCACGCCTAACGGGGATGGGATCAATGATACCTGGGTGATTAAAAACCTGTCGGATTATACCAACGCAGTGATGCAGGTGTTTGACAGGTATGGTAGCAGGATATGGCAGTTAACCGGTTATGCGCATGCCTGGGATGGTACGGTGAATCAAAAGCCGGTGCCACCCGCTACTTACTATTATATCATTGATTTGAAAAATGGTACTAAACCATTGAGCGGCGCGGTGACTATTATCCGGTAGGTCTCTGCCAGCGGGTAATAGCATCAGGGCCTTACCGGAAGGAGTGATCGTATCTCTATTGTATACTTACTAAGCTTCTGCTATTTGGCAGAAGCTTTTTTTACAGGCTGATGCCATAAAGGCTTAGCCTTGATTATTTTAGCGTAAACCGAACAGTCTGCTGCGTGTGCGCCAGGCAGGAAACCAGTGCTCATTAAAAACTCGTTCACAATTTCACCACCGGTAAACCGAAAGTTTTTCTTAAACAGCTTCACCCATTCTTCTTTTGTTTTGGGGTGATGGCTTTCCAGCCATTTTTCAAACGAGCCGTGTTCTTTTTGCAGGGCCAGTATAGTATTGGCGTTTTCTATAGCGGCGTTTATTTTTAAACGGTTGCGTATAATGCCTGCATCGTTCATCAGCCTTTCGCGGTCAGCTTCGGTATAAGCGGCTACCTTTTTAATACTAAAGTTGTGATAGGCTTTTCTAAACCCGGCTTCCTTCTTTAAGATGGTTTCCCAACTTAAACCGGCCTGGTTTATTTCCATAATCAGCCTGCCAAACAGTTCGTTGTCGTCATGAATAGGATAGCCATAATGGTTATCGTGATAGGTTTTATGCAGCTCTTGTTGAGCGCCTGTCATATTTTGAATAACCCGGCAGTAAGACATGCTGTTTGCTTTTGTGATGAAGGTGCAAAGATGGGGTTAATTTTGTTTGTTTGCTAAAAAAGTTGGGATTTGTAAGGGCGTCAATGTCAGGAAAGGGAGGTGAACGAAGGTATTAAAGCCAGTTAAACCAGTTATCCACAACAAACCGGTAATGGAGTCTTTCCAGTTGTATGCTGCTGATGGTCTTACCGGTGCAAGGCTCTTCGGTAAAAGTGGGGGGTGTTAAACCAGCGCTTACCGCAGCAGCCTGGTAAAACTCTTTTTTGGTGGGGTGATGTGGGGCGCAGGCATTGAATATGTGACCAAATGCCTGTTGCTGCACAATGGCTTTGCAAATGCCAATACAGTCGGTAAGGTGTATCAGGTTTACAGGTAATAAGCCGCCGGGCACGTTCAGCTTTGCTGCCAGAAAACGGCCGGGATGTCTTTCGGGGCCAGCCAGTCCGGCAAAGCGAATAATTGTGGTGGTAAAACTGGTTTCCTGGGCAAACAGCTGCTCTGCTGCTACCAGTATATGGCCCGATTGGGTATCGGGTGAAGCTGGAGTTTCTTCGGTAATCATTCCATTTACATTACCATATACACTGGTAGAGCTTATAAACACTACATGGGCTATGGCCTGCTGCCGGATGAAGGGAAGCATTTCACGCATAGCTGCCAGATAATCATCCCCCTTCCCCGAACGAACTTTGGGAGGAATGGCAATAAACAGTATATCACATTGAAAGATGGCGGTATCAGGTGTAATATTATCAGGCGAGGGCAGCGGTAACAGGTAGGGAATAATGCCTGCTGCTGTTAACTGCGTTAGCTTGTCGGCTGAAGTGGTGGAGCCTTTTACGGTAAAATCCTCCTGTATAAAGGCTTGCGCCAGCGGCAGGCCCAGCCAGCCGCAACCCAGTATACTTATGGTAGTGTTTGGTGTCATACGCTTGCTTTCAATAACCGGCGGAAATCATATTGCAAATCTTCGTGCATGCTGTTAATAGCTTTGTCAATCTTTTTCAGCTGTTGCTCAAACAGGTTGTTTAATACCGTGCTTTTATCCAGTGCTATATGGGCTTGCTTTACTTTGCTGCAGAAGTAGATGAGCAGCTCGGTTTCTACCTGTTTGTCGCCACTGTATTTGATGTATTTGTTTACAGTGCGCAGTATTTTACGCAACACCTTCTTTACCAGGTACAAGGTAGCGGGTAAGGAAATAAACTCTTCATCCATATACGCTTTTACGACGCTGATATAGCTTTCTAAATCGTGGGCTTCAAACAGCAGAAAGGTAAGCAGCTCTTTGTTCTCTTTCTTAAACTTAGCCAGGCGCAGGCATAGCTCCAGCAGCTCGTTGGCCGGAACATTGCTGAGTTCATTTTTTAATTCGTGTATGCTGGCTGTTTTCATCCTGCTAATTTAGTTTTTGCCGTTCAATTCTTTAATTCTCCTGATAACATCTACCGGCGTTCTTCCAAAAAACTTAGCCAGTTCTATAACCGGTTTGCCATCTGCAAACAGGCGCAGCAGGCGTATGTCTTCATTGTTTTTCCAGGGCTTTTGTCCGCTGTTGGTGTTGCGGCTGGCCTGGTAGGTACGGCTTTTGGCTGCGTACTGTACGGTGGTTTTGGGTTTGGCTACCGGGGTAGCGTCATCTTCTTCCGACAACAGCTCTTCCGGTATGTTTATTTTGCCCCTGGTGCGGGTAACCGCCACATACAACAGGTTTACTTCTTCGGCCAGTTTAGGAATGTTGGCGTCATCCTGCCGGGCCAATATACTTTTGATCTTGTCTTCTGTAATAAAATCGCCGGCCAGTGTCACCTCATCATACTCCATGCCCTTACAGCGGTGTACGGTAGAAAAGATCATGTCGGCCTTTTCTTTATCGTTATGCTCCAGGTGATCTTCTTTCAGCTTTTTAATATAGCCGGCTATTTTTTTGCCATATTCCTTTACTACTTCCACCAGCATACGTAGCTGTGCGTCGCCGGTATTATCAATATAGTCTTCCAGTTCATCCAGGTTGGCCATAGAGGCAATCAGCGGATCGCGTATGCGGCCTTTTTCACCGGTGTATAAATTCAGTACATCGTATATAGAAGCTCCGTCCGAAGCATAGGTATAGTTTTCAATCCTGCCTTCAAAGTATACAGAGCTGATCTCCTTTTTTTCAATCAGCAGTTCAATGGCTTTTACCAGCAGGCCGGCATTGGTGCGGGCTACTACGGCGCGGGTTTTTACTTTTTCGGGTGGTTTGCCAGCTCCTTTTACGGTAATGGTGGTGTTTTTCTGAAAACGTTTTTTCCAACCGATCACCTCGGTAGCCAGTTCGGCAATTTCCTGGTTAAAGCGAAAACTGGTGCTTAAATGAAACGTAGGATAAGCTACTTTCTCCAGCGAGTTCACTGCATTGCGCCAGCCATATATCTGCTGGTGACTGTCGCCTACAATTACCTTGATGGCCTTTTGCGATAAAAAGATGTCCAGCATGGCTTCCGAAGCATCCTGGCCTTCATCAAACAATATCACATCATAAGGCAGTTGTGGTTTGGTGAGTTGTAGCTTTTTCAGGTAAAAATCGTGCGTGATGCCTATTTCGGCTTTATTCATTTTATCCAGGAACAACCGTGCCTGGTATAGAATGGCTTCTTTATGCCGGTTTACGAATTCCAATGCTTCTGCATCGGTAACGGTGTCTTCATAATTCACCTCCTGCACCTTTAGCTTGTTGCTGTTGCAAAAGCTGGCTATCAGGGCACTGATATGTGTAGCTAAAATGTATTCGGTGTGTTTGCCCGTATAGTTGTTCAGCTGTAAAATTTCTACTATCTCCGGTATCTTGTAACCTTCTGTTTTTATGGTGTATTTGCTGCCGGCTACAATGCGCGAAAAGGCAAGGGAATGTGCGGTGTCTACTTTTACATGGTGCTGTCTTTTAGCCGAAAACTTCTTTTCTGCTTCCAGCTTCACCGCCTTATTAAAGGCCAGATACAGTATTTTCTGTTGCGGGCGTGCTGCGGCATAAGCCAGCAGGGTAGTGGTTTTACCCGAACCTGCTACCGCATTTATCTTAATATTTCCTGTGCTGTTAACAATGGCCTCCTGTTCCTGCGTAAGCATGGCGCGAAAGTAGGTAAATCGTACCATTTTGTCTTATTTAGCCCTTTTTATGGCGCTTTATACGCTGTGGTAGGGTGGTGTACTATTGTATATTTGAAATACCAGTTAAACACGTTACAACTTATGGCTATGAACACAGTGGATACAACCCCGGGCAGAACAGCCGAGGTGAATGGATTACAGATATACTATGAACTACATGGCTGTGGTACGCCGCTGGTATTGCTGCATGGCGGTGGCTCTACCATTACTTCTACTTTTGGTAGGATATTGCCGTTACTGGCAGCCCTGCATACGGTGGTGGCAGTAGAACTACAGGCACATGGCCGTACACCCGACCGGGGCCGTGCTTTAAGTTTTGAACAGGATGCAGATGATGTGGCGGCACTATTGCAACATTTACAAATAACACAGGCCGCTGTAATGGGGTTTAGCAATGGCGGTACAACAGCCCTGCAACTGGCTATTCGTCATCCGCAACAGGTAAGCAAGCTGGTGCTGGCTTCTGCTACTTATAAAAGAAACGGCATGCAGCCAGGCTTTTTTGAAGGTATGCAGCAGGCTGCTTTGGAGCATATGCCCGCATTATTGCAAAAAGCATTTCTGGAGGTGAATCCCGATGCTGCTGCATTGCAAACGATGTTTAACAGGGATGTGGAACGCATGCTGGCGTTTACTGATATTGCAGAAGATGCTATAAAAAGCATAGCGGCTCCTGCATTGGTGATAAACGGAGATGCGGAAGTGGTGTGTGCCGGGCATGCGCTGGAATTGTCGCGTACGTTGCCGCATGCGCAGCTGGCCATTCTGCCGGGCGGTCATGGCGATTATATAGGGGAGCTATGTTCACTACAACAAACTGCCATTCCCGCCCTGGTAACAGAGATGATAAAAATGTTTCTGAAAGCGTAAGGCTATTGTGCATACACCTGGCGCAGGTAGCTTTCTACACTGGCAGGTTTACGCTGTAAAATGTTTTCGAGCTGGCCGGGAATATCAAACTCGTTCAGCGCGGTGGTTTGTGCAAAGGCTGCCAGCATACTTACAAATACAGGTGGCACACCTGCCTGTGCTAATGTGCTGGTATAAGCATCCATATCCGGCGATACATATTGAATGGTTTTGCCGCTTATTTGCGAAAGGATGCTGGCTATCTTTTCCCAGGAAAGGCCTTCCGATGCCGAAATCTCTACATGCGTATTGGAATAGGGGGCAGCAGAAGCAGTTAATAGTATTGCACCTGCTTCGGCCATATCGGCGCTGGTGGCAAAAGTGGTTTTACCGCTTCCTGCCGGAAAGTATAAAGTTTGAGTGCTCATTACCTGCGGGCCGGCAAAATCAGGAATGATATCTGCATACAGCGCATGGCGTAAAATGGTATAGGTCAGGCCGGATGCCGCAAGTAATTGCTCGGTATACAAATGCGAGTTGGATACCAGGGCCAGCGGTGAGTTAGCCTCCAGGTTCTTTCTTTGAAAGCTGGTGTAAAACACATGTTGTATACCGGCAGCTTTGGCTGCATTCACTACGTTTTCATGTTGTTGCTCCCGCTTGCCCATTTCATTGCCTGAAATCATGTACAATTTTTGCACACCTGCAAAGGCTGTGGCTAATGTAGCAGGTGTGTCGTAGTCGCCTGTAAACACCTGTACGCCTTTTGTTGCCCAGTCAGCTGCTTTAGCTGCGTCTCTCACCAATACACTGATGTTTCCGGGTTGTGTTCTGTTCATCAATTGTTCTACTACCTGCCTGCCCAGGCGACCTGTTGCGCCTGTTACTAAAATCGTGCTCATACTTTGTTATTTTTGAGGAAGTAAAGGTATTGGCCCGCTTTATCTGTTACAAGAAGGTACCGCAATGTGCGCTGCTTACCTGCAGGTGAGTATTGTTTATAATCAGTACATTATGATTAAAGAATTTCTGGAAAAAAACGAAGATTTAACAGCTTGTCCGGTAAGGGATATCATGGATAGAGTGAGTGATAAATGGTCGTTGCTGATTCTGGTGGTACTGGATGAATATGGTACCCTGCGTTTTCACCAGATCAGTAACCTGCTGAGTGCTATTTCGCAAAAGGTGCTCACTTCTACTTTAAAAACGCTGGAAGCGGATGGATTGATTGCGCGGCAAGTGTATCCGGAAGTGCCGCCACGCGTGGAGTATAGTATTACTGCTATAGGCAGCAGTCTAATACCTGCTGTAAAAGCGCTTACCGACTGGGCCGAAGTGCACATGCCGGCTATTAAAGCTTCCCGTGCTGCGTTTAAAAAGAGATAAACGAAACCCGCTGTATAGCAGGACTGGTTTTAGCAGCTTGTTATACAGCGGGTATAAGTGTTTTTGATAGGTGAGAAGTTATTTATTGGCAATAGTTGATTCTCGGATTATCAGATGAATTACAGGAAAACAGGTATTTACTTTGTAAAAACTGTGGGGTAGGGCTATCGGTTACTTCAAGGGGAGTAAGCGCCTGCCCGTTGTAAGAAGGCAGGGTTACCTGCGCTGCCGATCCATTTCCTAAACAGGTGTTCTTAGCTGCCGCATTGCCGTTAAAACTATAATCGATCATGGCGTCCAGTAAACGGTATATCACATAGTAATCATATGCATCATAAGCGCTACGGGTATTGGGCAGGTCGTGCTCTGCGGTATAAGTATAGTTGGGTAATTCAGTTTTCTTCACCAGTATATAATCTTTCTCGGCATTGGCAATGTTAATGCGTTTAAAAATGTCAATGGCCATCCGGTGGTCGTTGGTAACATCATCATTATACACCTCTGTAATCAGTTTGGTATTGGCCGGGAAGGTGTTGAGCATAGAGTCGGTTAACTGGTAAGAATACCACTGCGCCATCGCGAACAAAAAGCGGCCGTTTTGTCCCCAGCCTTCCTGTGTAAAAGCCTTATACGCCAGAGCAAAAGAAGCGCCACCGCCAAAGGAATGGCCCATAAAGCCCACCTTTTTGGTATCGATGATATTAGGGTAATTGGTAACCGCTTGTTTAAAGCTTTGCCAGAGGGTATTGTAGCGCGAATCCACCGTTACTCCAGTGGTTGGGTAAGGTGCAAACACTACCGCATATCCTTTTTTAGCAATGAACTCATACAAGCCAATATTATAAGAAGCTTCTTCACCGCCATAAGGGTGCGAGTAAAAAATAACCGGGCAGGCAGTAGTGGCTTCTTTCGGGTAAAAAACAGTTACCTGCTTACCGCTGTAGGTAGGGCTGGCAAAACTGATGCTGGCAACGGTATAGCTGCCATCTTTACCATAGCCGCTGGTGGGGCGCGATACCGGCCCGGCCAGATCGTCGTCTACATAAGGGGTAGTGGTAGCACTTTCGGTATTGTTCTTTTTAGAACAAGCGAATAACAGCACGGCGCATAATAATGCAACTGGTTTCATAATCTCGTTTTAAATGGGTTACTGTAAAGAAAATATAACTGGGGTGAATAAACGGGAGTTGTTTGGTTAAGGCTGATGGATATAAGGGTGAAGCTGCTGGCGCAGGGGGTAAAAAAACACCCTCTTTATAAAAAGCAGGTGTTTGTATCAACCGGCATTAGTCGGCAATAGCTTCTGTGATATTATTAATATAGTTATGATACAGCAGTTGAATTTGTGAAGCCAGAATTCTGTCCTCACTCAGCTCGGGCAGTTTGTCGATGCTAAAAAATGCCACATCCAGCACGTCAAACGCTTTTTCAAACGTCCAGTCGCCGGTTACCTGGCATAAAAAGGCCATTTTATACACGTAAAAAGGTTGTGGCGGGTGTGGATGCATTTTTTTATCAAATACAGCCAGCAGTCTTACCACGTGGGCGGTTAAACCGGTTTCCTCCTTTACTTCTTTGATCACCGATTCAGATGCGGTGTTACCCACATCGGCCCATCCGCCCGGCAATGTCCATTTACCATCTGCACGCTCCTTTACCATCAGTATTTCATTGGCTTCATTAACAATAAAAGCCCGCACATCTACTTTAGGGGTAGGGTAGTCGGTTACCTGGCTGTAAAAGTTTTGAATGGTTTCCAAGCTGTTGCCGGTTAAGGCGGCCATTGCGGTAGTGGCAGTTTCCTTTAAATCGTGATAACGCTCACGGCCATACTCGTCTTTGCAATAGAGTAAACCAGTATCGGCTATGGATTGTATTTTTTGAAATGCCAGTAGTAACTGTTCGGATAAGGATTTGTCCATAATACGGTAGAGATAAGTGATTCTTCCACAATTTAGGGGAAACGGTTGAGAGACGTATCTATTCTCCCCCATCCTGGAAAATGGCTAATGGATCTTCCGGGTCGTAGATAACATCATCTTCATACCTGTTACTTTTAGAAAGACGAATAGGATAGAGCCAGTCGGAGTATAGAGTGTAAATATGGGGTGCCACGCCGGCAACTGCCGCGGCTTGTTGCAGATCTGCGAAAAAGTACTCTATAAAGCCAAAGTCATAGCCCGTTTTTCCATAATACAAACATTCGGCAGGTTTAATATTGTCCTGTGTTTTTATCCATTTATCCAGGTTGGCAAATTCCAGGAAGCTGCCTTCTACTACCACTGTATACGGGTAGTGTAGTAGTAGTTTTTCTCTTTCCTGTTTGTCATCCGCATCAAATATATAAGCTGCGTATTCGGCCAGCATATCCTCAAATAACCAGTGTCTCATATTAGTTTAGGTTGAATAGCTAAATAAAACAATGTTAGGCAATCTCTGTAACTTCATCACCATTCATTACACGAATTTCCGGTGTTAACAATGAGCAATACAGTAAAAGCAGGTGAGGTGTTTGATGCCGATATGGTGATTCCACGGTATGCTTTTGAAGCAGACGCAACGGTGGGGAATCCTTATTTTCATATCAACAGGGGAGAATGCGTGATGAATTATGAGCAAAAGGAAGACCTGTTGGTGCCGCACCGGAAAGATCATTACTTTATGGTGTTTGTGAAAGCGGGTAATAGCAGGCACTGGATTGATATGACGCCCTATACCGTTCAATCCAACGCCTTTTATTTTTGCATACCGCACCAGGTGTTGCTGAAAGAAGATATTCAACCTTTTACAGGCTTTGTGATCAGTTTTACGAAAGAATTCCTCGCTTTGGATGAGCACGGCTTTTTACAAAACCTGCCGGTGATACAAAATCCGCTGAACGGGCACGAACTGTTACTGAACGAAACAGACCAGGTATATATTGAAAACCTGTTAAACCAGCTGATGGCAGAATACCTGTTAAAGCATGAATGGCAGATGCAGATGTTATTGTCCTACATGAAAACACTGCTTATTTATCTCAGTCGTTTGTATACCGAGCAGTTTAAACATCGCGAACCGGGTAGTAACGCGTTGCTCAAAAGCTTTCTGGCTAAAGTGGATGCCCTGTTTATTCAACAACACGACGTGGCAGCTTATGCCGATATGCTGCATATTTCGGCGGGCCATTTAAGCGAGGTGGTAAAAGAGCAAAGTGGCAAGCCGGCCATTGCGCATATACACGAAAGGCTGATGCTGGAAGCCAAACGTTTGCTGTTCCGCTCTGAAGGTTCGGTGAAAGAAATAGCTTACGAACTGGGCTTTGAAGATGCTTCTTATTTCAATCGCTTCTTTAAACGCCTGGCCGGACAAACACCTGTAGAGTACCGGAAGTTTGTCCGTGAAATGTACCATTAATGCCGGGCAGAGTACAAGATTGCCCGGTATGCCTGCCCATAGCTTTGCTGTAAAATAAAACAGCAATGAAAACAGTACTGATTACAGGCGCTAACAAAAGCATTGGCTATGAAACAGCAAAATACCTGGCTGCACAAGGCTATTATATTTATATAGGTAGCCGCGATATCAACCGGGGGCAGCAGGCGGTAACGCAATTACAAAAAGAGGGATACACTTCGGTAGAAGCCGTGCAATTGGATGTTACCGATGCCAGCTCTGTACAAAAAGCAAAAGCATATATTGAAAGCAAAGGTGGCGTACTGGATGTGCTGATTAATAACGCAGGCATACTGGGGCAAATGCCGCAGCAGGCCGGGAGCGTGGCCACTGAAAATGTGAAAGAGGTGTTTGAAACCAATTTCTTTGGCGTGATCACCGTTACGGTTGCCTTTCTGGATCTGCTAAAGAAAGCAGCACAACCACGTATTGTAAACGTAACTTCCGGACTGGGTTCTCTTACTTTACACAGCGATCCTGCATGGAGTTATTATGCTTATAAAACCGCTGCCTATGGTACTTCTAAAACAGCTTTGAATGCTTATACCGTGGTATTGGCCTATGAGCTGCGCGATACTGCTTTTAAAGTAAATGCAGTAGATCCGGGATATACAGCTACTGACTTTAACGAGCACAGGGGGCCGCGTAATGTGGCTGATTCGGGAGTCTTTATTGCTAAGTACGCATTGCTGGATGCGGATGGCCCTACCGGTAAATTCTTTAGCCCGGAAATAGCCGGAGAAGAAAGCCCCTGGTAACCGGGATGTTTGATTTTTGCTGGTAATGGTTTGAATACTACAATACACCGGCATAACCTATGGCCGAGCTTTGCGTTATTATTACAAATAAACGCAAGCAATATGAGTAAAGTATGGTATGTAACAGGCGCATCGAAAGGGTTGGGGCTGGCACTGGTGAAATTATTGCTGGAAAAAGGCCATAAGGTGGCGGCTACTTCGCGTAAGCAACAGGAGCTGGCGAACGCCCTGCCCGGTGCGGATGCTGCACAGTTTTTACCGCTACAAGTGGATTTAACCAATGAAGAAAGCATAGCAGCTTCGTTGGCTGCTACACACGCACATTTTGGTGGGCTGGATGTGGTGGTGAACAACGCAGGCTATGGTATTGGTGGCGCTATTGAAGAGTTAAGCACGAAGGAAATGATGGACAGCATACAAGTAAACCTGGTAGCTATGGCACAGGTGGTGCGCTATGCGATGCCTTATTTAAGAAAACAACGCTCGGGTAACATTATCAATATTTCGTCCATTGCCGGTGTGGCGGGCGCTATGGGTTGGGCTATGTATGCAGCATCCAAGGCAGCAGTTATTGGCCTTACCGAGGTGCTGGCGCAGGATGTAAAAGAACTGGGCGTTAAAGCCACGGTTATTTGCCCCGGTGGTTTCAGAACAGAATTTTTAACCGCCGAATCGCTGGTGATTGCTAAAAATAGCATTGAAGACTACACCGGTATCCATGCCAGTCATCAACGCTATTTAAGCATGAACAAAACACAGGCGGGCGACCCGATAAAAGCGGCAGAGGTGATGATGCAACTGGTAGAAAACCCAGCCCCTCCGGTGGTATTGTACATTGGAACAGATGCCTATAACCGGGCAGCGGCTAAAATGGATGAACACAGGGTAGCGCTGGAAGAGAATAAAAACATCAGCTTTTCTACCGATTACACTGTGTAGGTAGTGCCGGCAAATGAAAAAGCAGTGGATGCTTTACATGGGTAACATGTAAAGCATCCACTGCTTTTGTCTTGTATACTATTTATAGATCTTCTTCTCTTTCCAGCATCAGCACTGCACTTTGCGGAACGATATAGTATTTGTCATCTTCATATACTATTTCCGTAGCGCCACTTAACAGGAAGATAGCCAGGTCGCCTTCACGGGCCTGTAAAGGCACATATTTCACCTGTTCTTCACTATTGCCCCGCCACGATTCATCTTCTACCGGCATGGGAATAGCGTAGCCCGGGCCGGCTTTAATTACATAGCCCTGTTGTACTTTCTCCTTTTCCTGTACGCCGGGTGGCAGGTATAAACCGCTTTCTGTACGCTCGTGTTGTTTAGACGGACGTATTAACACACGGTCACCAATTATAATCAGCTTTTTAAACTTGTTGTCTGTTGTCAATCGCATAGTTCTCTGTTATCCTGCTACTTTTCTGCCTTTCATTTCTCTCTTTTCCACTTTGGAATTGTTGGCCACACTTTTCTTAATCTGTAAGCGTGCTTCGGAACCAGAAGGCAGAATATAATATTGATGTCCATCGTAATTAATGGCACCTAAGTCGCGCCCCCACGAATCGGCATACAAAGTATAAGCAGCATGGCTATCCCTTTGCAGCTTGCCAAAGGTAAGGTGTTTGCCATCTCCCATTTCAAACGACACATCTATTTTGTCGGCATAGGCTTTTGTGCAAACGCCAGGTGTGTTCTTTTTCAGGGTAATAATATTTACATATTTCCCGTTTTCAAACTTTACCACACCGGCGCTCACTTTGGTAGAGCCGGATGCTACTTCCCGTTTCAGTTCCACATCCCTGTCTACGTAATATTGAATTTTGGTAAGATCAATGCCGTTGGCTTCTACATTGGCGCGAACGGGTGGGGTAAAATACGTTTTAGGGGTGCTACACGCCGCAAATGCTATTGCGGTAAAGGTGGTCAGGATTACTTGTTTCATCTGTTTGCCTATTAGCAGTGTTCTAAAAATCATTATTGTGATAGCAAAAATGCATTATTAAGACCTGTTTTCGGGAAAAAAGTTACTATGCGAAAAGTTAAACATCTTTAAAAGACTGCTAAAACTGCTTTTACAAGGGTGGAAATGGCCGAATATGGCGATGGGTTTACATATATTTAATTTTTATAAAATCCTAACAACCTATTATGAACACTACAAGTGGTTTCCTGAAACAATGTTTGCTTGTATGTCTGTTGTTGTTTCCAATGGTATTACATGCACAGGAGCAGATGGAATTACCTCATGGGCGGAAAAAGTTAAAGATAGATACTTTGCCTTTTTGCCAGGTAGAGGTGTTGGATAACCGGTTTGATACGGTAAGATTAGTTACATATACTAACGCGCTTGGCGGGTTTTCTTATAAGAAATTAAGTCCTTCTTTGCCAGCGGCTTTTACTTCCTGGATAACAGCCGAGACAGCACACATACCGCATAAAGCAGGGAAAATACTGATGAATGTAAAGGAATTGCGGACATTAAATGGTGATAGCAGATTGAATGCAAAGTTGGATATTTACTGGGCTGTGGGAAAAAATCAGTATGCGTATTGGTTTAGCATACATCTGTATTACGAAAATATTATGGTGAATGTGGAAAACGCCATAACGGACATGTTGAAAAACTTATTGAAAAAAGCCGGTAAGGAGTCTTTGCCGGTTGGGGGAACGCTGTTGAGTAGAGAGCTGATCAATATAAGTGCACTTGCACGTTGGCAGCAGTTGCCGGTGATGAAAGATAGTTTGCCGGCAAACGGGGAGTTTTTGCGGAACGCCCATTTTTATAATAACGATAAAACAGCGTTAACACATCTGTTGCAGTATAATGCAAAGGACAGCACCTGGCACACCGCTAAACGTAGTGGTCATTTATACCCGGAAGTAATTATCCAGAATAGACAGTATTATTACCTGTATCGTCAAAATGTGTATTTGCGCATGCAAAAAATAGAGACAGGCTTTATGGTATATATACCTTATGCTTTTCCGGATATATACACCACCATGGCTATCGACGCAGCAGGACGTAAAAACAAGGATAATGATCTGACTTCTCATGTAGGCAATAATGGGTTGCTCGCCTTTGCTGTTGCAGTGTTTATTGATGGCTTTATTTCTATCTTTCATCATCCTTATTCCGATAAAGTGAAGGAGATAAAAGCGATGGCAGCTTCGCACAATTACCGTGTTTGCGTTTACGATATGGAATCGGGGGAACTGATGTATTAAATCGCATAAAAGCCGGCATGCGAATGTTTGTTTGCATGCTGGCATTCTTTTATATGTGGGAAATTTACTTGTATGAAGCATTTTTGCCGATGAATCAGGTGGTTTTTCCCGTTGTCGTAAGGTTTGTTCCCGATTTCGTTAACCAACGGCATCTGTATCCGGTCACCTTTGCAAAAAATTAACAAAGCTAAGATGACTCAACTACTCCGTAACTCGCTTCGGGCATTTGCTATTGTATTATTGGTATTCTGTAGTTTCCTGCATGTATTTGCCCGGGAGGGGGATAATGAAAATCCGGAAAAAGGAATGATCACCGGCCAGATAACTACCGCCGATAATAAAGTAGCCGAAGGGGTGGTGGTGCGTTTAAAAAGTACAGGTAAGGTAACCACTACTAATGAAAACGGTTTTTACAGCTTCAAAAACCTACCTGCCGGCAGCTATGAAATAGAAGTAACACTGATAGGGCACGAGCCTGTTACCAAAACCATTACACTGGATAAAGACGCTAAAAAGAACAATATTTCCTTTAAACTGAATATCTCACAGGGCGAACTGGATGAAGTGGTAGTAACTGCAGGTGGCAACCGTTATAAAACCAACGGTGTATCGCCAAGTCTGCGTTTACAAAGCTCTATCCTGGAAACGCCGCAGAACATACAGGTGATCGGTTCCCAGATATTGGCAGATCAGCAGGTGTATGACATTGTGGATGGCATCACCCGTAACGTAAGTGGTGTAACCCGCCAGGGACATTGGGATAACCAATATGCCAACATTCGCATGAGAGGTTCTAAAATACCTGCTTTCCGCAATGGGATGAACATTGAAGCCAGCTGGGGGCCTACTGCCGAAGATGCTTCTATGATTGAGCGTATTGAGTTTGTAAAAGGTCCTGCAGGTTTTATGCTGGCGGCTGGTGAACCCGGTGGTTTTTATAACGTGGTAACCAAAAAGCCTACCGGTATTACCAAAGGAAATGTATCAGTAAGCATGGGTAGCTTTAGCACTTATCGTACTGCGGTGGATTTGGATGGTAAATTAAGCAAGGATGGCCGCTTGCTATACCGCTTAAACATGGCAGCACAGCAAAAAGACTACTTTACCAAGTATAACTACAGCAACCGTTATGTAATTGCACCTACTTTAAAGTACTTAGTAGACGATAAAACTTCTGTTACTTTTGAATACACTTTCCAGGGTTCTAAATACCTGGCTAATGGTAACTATTCGTTCTCTACTAAAGGTTTTGCAGATACTGGTGTTAAAAATGACTTCTTTTATGCCGATCCTTCCCTGGAGCCTGGTAAGTTGAAAGATCATAGTGTGTATGTATACCTAGATCATAAAATGAGTGATAACTGGAAAATGCACGCCCAGGTAGCTTACTTTAACTTTAGCATGGTGGCAAATAGCATATGGGCTGATCACATGACCGCTAACGGCGACATGGTGCGTGCGTTTAGCATAGGGGATGAAGCAGGTGAAAACCGCTTTGCACAAATGTCTTTCACCGGTGAAGAAAGAACCGGTGCTATCAGACACCGTATTATGGGTGGCGTTGATTTTGGTAACAAGAAGTTCTGGGGCGATTTCAGGTCACTGGATTCTTCTATTGGCTTACCTAAAGGGCAGGTGTTTAACGTATATAATCCCATATATGGTATTTCTTTCGATTCCATTCCTGCTATTGACCGTTCCAAGAGTGTTCGCGTAAGAGCGGGATCTACTACCTATGCCACAGTAGTGTCTTATGGTTCGGTATATGCACAGGATGAATTAGGATTTTTGAACGATCAGTTGCGTTTGTCGTTGGGACTGCGTTTTACCTATGCTGAAACAGTGGGTAAAACCAATACTGCTAATATAAAAGACAATGTGTTTTCTCCTCGGGTAGGTATCAGTTACTCGATAGATAAGCAAACCTCTGTATATGGCTTATTCGATCAATCTTTTGTACCGGTTTCTGGTACGGATTACTTTGGTAATGGCTTTAAACCTATCAAGGGCACTGACCTGGAAGCTGGTATTAAAAAAGACTGGATGGGTGGTCGCTGGAAAACCTCTTTAACTGCTTACACTATTACCCGTAAGAATGCGTTGGTAACTGATACAGTGGCTTCACATAGAAACGGTTCGCAAACATACTCTATACAGGTAGGTGAAACCGTTACAAAAGGTATTGAGTTTGATCTGAGTGGCGAAATACTTCCTGGTTTAAACACTACCATTAACTATGCCTATACCAATTCTAAAATCACTAAATCTACCGACGCCAAACAGGTAGGCATCTGGACTGCAAATACTGCTGCTCACATTACCAATGGCTGGTTGCAATACCGTGTTCAACGTGGAGCATTTGAAGGCTTTGGTGTAAATGGTGGTATTCAATGGCAAGCCGATCGTTACATAGGTTCTACCACGGTAGCGAATTTTCCTAATTATTTCCGTGGAGATGCAGGATTATCGTTACAGCGTGGAAAATACAATATCTCCGTGCTGGTAAACAATGTGTTCAACAATCTGAAGCTGTTAACCGCCGGTTCTACTACCAGTGCCCAGCAATATCAGAAAAACTTATACAATGCGGTTAATTACTATTCTTATATCGTAGAAGCCCGCAGAAATTTCCGTATGACCATTTCCTACAGGTTTTAACGAATAGAAACTGTTTTTAAAGCTGTTTAGCCAAAAGCGTCTCCTGCGGGGCGCTTTTGGCATTAGTAGGGGGTGCCTGAAATAAAGCTTAAAAAGCGGGCTTTTTTAAAGCGGGTTATAAGGCGGCTTTAATACGCTATAGGTTTGGTGCTTTTCTTTAATTGACAATTAAGTAGTTACAAGGATGAGGTGTAAAGGGTAGTTCTACCTTTGTTACAGCAACATATATTCATGAGAGAACTTATTCAATAGTTGTTCCGTTTGTGTATGTGCATGTTCGATTAATCTTGTAACAATGAAAAAGAATTCGCAACAGAATAATGAGAAGAGCAGGCTGGCAGCCTTGCGAAGCTACCAGGTTCTGAATGCATGGCGGGAACCAGAGTTTGACCGCTTTGCTTTGCTGGCTTCTCTCATTTGCGAAGCGCCCGCAGCAGCCCTGTCGCTGGTAGACGAACATGACGTACACTTTAAAGCTACCTACGGATGCAACTTTACTTCTGTACCCCGTAACAATAGTTTCTGCCAGTATACTATCCAGGAGAAAGGATTGTTATACATAGAAGATATCCGTAAAGACAAACGTTTCCAACACCTGTCTGAAAACGAATCTTCTTATGTGTTTTATGCAGGATATCCTTTAATAGATGCACAGGGGCATGCCCTGGGGGCATTGTGTGCAATGGATGAAAAGCCACGCTCATTAACCGAAGCGCAGAAAAAGGCATTACAGGTGCTGGCTGAACAGGCTACTGCCTTTATAGCAGAGCGTAGAAGTAAAAAAGAGGTGAACAGTTTTGAAAAACTATTTAACCTGGCTAACGACCTGGTTTGTGTGGCGGGCACCGATGGTTATTTTAAAAAGATAAACCCGGCGTTTACCGCGTTACTGGGCTGGGATGAGCAATACCTGTTACAGCACAAAATTGAACAGCTGGTTCACCCGGACGATTCCGAAAGAACCCGTATTGAATTAGAGAAAATTGGTGGCGGCAAAGCCTGTATCCATTTTACCAACCGCTATCGTACTAACAATGACACCTATGTGTCACTGGAATGGGTAAGCAATATTGACCCGGTAAGTGGTAATATTTATGCTATAGCCCGCGATGTAAGTGATGAGGTTAAAAAAGAACGTAAGCTCAGAGCCAGTGAAAAAAGCTTTCGCGATTTTTTTGAAAGTTCGCAGGGCTTAATGTGTACCCACGATCTGAAAGGGAACTTTATATCCATAAACCTGGCTGGTGCGCAAATTTTAGGCTATACCCGCGAAGATCTGCTGAAGAAAAGCTTATACGATATCATTCCCGAAGAGCGGCATAAAGGATTACAACTTTACCTGGACGGTATTGTATCTAAAGGTAAGGCCAGAGGCATTATGCAAACCCTGCATAAAGATGGCTATAAAAAGATATGGTTGTTTCAGAATGTGCTGGAACACACGGCAGATGGAACGCCTTATGTAATAGGAAACGCTACAGATATTACCCAGGCTTATTACCTGGAAGAAGATTTGAAGCGCACCAAAGAAATGATGGAGCAAAGCAGCAGCCTGGCCGGTGTTGGCGCATGGGAAGTAAACCTGATTAAGCGTACCGTGTTCTGGTCGGAAGAAGTGCGTCGTATTCACGAAACTACCAGCGATTTTCAGCCTGATTTTGAATCTACATTATTGTTTTATAGAGAAGGAGCCAGCAGAGATCGTATGCTGGCGGCGGTGAACAAGGCTGTTGAAACAGGCGAAAGCTGGGATCTGGAAGTAGAAATTACTACGCATGGTGGTAACAGGCGCTGGGTAAGAACCATAGGACATGCTGCCTTTGCAAAAGGCAAGTGCGTGCGCATTTTTGGCGCTATACAGGATGTAGATCATATTTATTTGCAACGGGAAGAATTGAAAAAGGCTAAGCGTACGGCAGAAGATGCCAGCCTGGCCAAATCGGAATTCCTGGCTAATATGAGCCACGAAATACGAACGCCGTTAAACGGTATTATCGGCTTTACCGACCTGGTGCTGAAAAGCCAGTTGAACGAGTCGCAGCAACAATATCTTTCCATTGTTAATCAAAGTGCTAATGCTTTATTAAGTATTATTAATGATATTCTTGATTTTTCTAAGATAGAAGCCGGTAAGCTGGAGTTGAATATAGAAAAATGTGATTTGTTTGGTGTGGTAAGCGAAGCGGCTGATGTGGTGGCTTTTCAGGCGCAGCAAAAAGGGCTGGAAGTATTATTGAATGTGCAGCACGATTTACCACGCTATGTACAAGCAGATGCATTACGTGTAAAACAGGTATTAATAAACCTGTTAGGCAATGCGGTGAAGTTTACCGATAGTGGGGAAGTGGAATTGAAGATAGATGCAGTAAGGCATATAGCCCCTCATAAAATGCAATTTTGTTTTCAGGTGCGCGACACTGGCATTGGAATTGCTAAGGAGAAGCAACAAGTCATTTATGAAGCCTTTCTGCAGGAAGATGCTTCTACTACTAAAAAGTACGGTGGCACTGGCTTAGGGCTGGCTATCTCTAACAAGCTGTTAGGCATGATGGGTAGTAAGCTGCAACTGAACAGTACACCGGGCGATGGCAGTACCTTTTATTTTGATATCGTACTGGAAACAGAGGCCGATAATGCTTTGCCGGAAGTAAACCTGGATGTATTAAAAAGAGTGCTGATAGTAGATGATAATGAAAGCAACCGCATGATTGTAAAACAAATGCTGTTGCTGAAAGATATCGCATCACAGGAAGCACGTAATGGCTTTGAAGCATTACAGTTTCTTGCGATGGGAGAAAGATATGATGCCATACTCATGGATTATCATATGCCTTATCTGAATGGGATTGAAACCATTCGCCAGATAAGAGATGCGTTTAAAGACCGCGCAGAGAATACCCCCATTCTATTGTTGCAGAGTTCTTCTGATGACGAAATAATCACCAGGCAGTGTGAAGAGCTGCAGGTGAATAAACGATTGGTGAAACCTATAAAAATGCAGGACTTGTACAATTCTTTATCTAAACTCACAGCAGCTGAAAAAGCGCCTGTAGAGCCAGTTACCACAGCCAATATTACTGTAATTGATGTGCCTTTAAAGGTAATGATTGCAGAAGACAACAGGGTGAACATGTTGTTGGCTCAAACAATTGTAAAACGTTTAATTCCCGATGTTTCTATTATAGAAGCGCGTAATGGGATAGAAGCAGTAGAAAAATACAAAAGCGCTGCGCCTGATATCATTTTAATGGATATACAGATGCCCCAGATGAATGGTTATGAAGCTACCATCAAAATCAGGCAAATGCAAAAAGTGCATACTCCTATTATTGCACTTACCGCTGCCAATGTAAAAGGTGAGCGGGAGCATTGTCTGGAAATTGGTATGGATGATTACATTACCAAGCCATTTGTGGAAGAAGCCTTAATGCCGGTATTAACCCAGCTGGTACGTAGAATAAAACAGCAGCCGAAAAACCATATTGATATTCCTCTGCTCAAAGAGATGTTAGGGGATGATGAAAGCTTTTTGAAAGAGTTGTTAGCTGTATCTGCTGCAGAATTACAGAAATCTGATTCTTTGCTGGTGAATTATGCGCAACTAGGGCAGTACAATGAACTAAAAGCAACGGCACATAAGTTGTACGGTACCTGTGTTAGTTCCGGAATGAGAGAACTGGCAGGACTGGCCAAAAAAATAGAGTTGCTTACCGCCGATGAGTATCCACACTCTGTAACACTGGTAGAAAATGCCCACGACGAAATTCAATTATTATTACAGGAGGTGAAAGAATACCTCGAACCTGCTTCCTGATCCAACGTAGAGATAGCGCCCGGTTGGGTGAAGCTTTCACCTGGCCGGGATTGGCTATAGAAAAGGAATGATTTTACCGCTCTATCCGATGGAGCAGTGATCAGGGCCTTTTGTGGGTATACCGTAAAATGCCGTACGCCGTGTTGTACAACGACAGCCAGTACCGGTTAAACAACTCGGTAAACGCTTTTTCATCGTTGTGGTAAATGCGTTTTACTAAACTAATATCATCCAATGCTACGTAGTCCATTGCTCTCTCAGGGGTAAAAATAAGAAAAATAGGACTACGGCTATTTTCAAAGCAGGTTGTTGGGTATTCGTGGTTGCTCCTTTTATATTGTTAGTTTTTGTAAAAAGTACACATTAGGTTATATGAAATGATTCCGTATTCTCTGTTTTAGAAGAAGATTCGGGAAAAAAGGATACTTACAGTAATTTCGCCGCGCGGTACAGGATATATAGTGTGGTTAGACAGTTTTGTAGAATGCTATTAATATTCATGTTTCCTTGCTTCTGTATGTTAATGCCTTCTCTGGCTTGCCGGAAAATCCCTGTAAACCGTTAGTAAAATACCTGGTAGTTGAGACTACATTTACCCTACTTTTAGGGGCTGAAAGCTGTAAATTGCTGCTTTTTAACCTTTGCTCGTAAAAAACTCTTCATGAATAGGACCCTGTATGCACTTTTGTGTGCCTGTTTGCTTGTGCCAGGTACCCGGATATTAGCCCAGGAGCCGCATTTTTCCCAGTATTTCTCTTCTCCTATGACCATGAACCCCGCATTTGCCGGACGTATGGTGGATGACTGGCGTGGCAGTATTAATATGCGCAGCCAATGGTGGGGACAAGCTATCAAACCGTATTACACAGTAACTGCTTCCTTAGAAAAGAAAATTGCAAAGGGGGGAGATAATCCCAGCTATTGGGGACTAGGTGGTATGGTGGTAAGCGACCAGTCTAATGGCGGTATCTTAAAAAATAACTACTTCTCTTTAACAGCTGCTTATCATATTGCCCTGGATGGCAAGGGTAAGCATATGCTTGGGGCCGGTATTATGGGCACCTATGCTAACCGGGTGTTGGATGCCAATAAATTCCTGTTTCAATCGCAGTTGGGCTCTATGGGCTTTCAGCGCAGTACGCCTGCTAATGATGGAATTACCATACAAAAGAACAACTACTTTGATATCAGCGCTGGTTTATATTATAGCTATACCGGTGAAAAGAGCGGTTTCTCTGCAGGAGGAGCTTTATTCCATGCTGCCAAACCCAAGGAGGGCGCTTATGAGAATACTACCTACAATATGCCACGCAAATACAGTGCAAACGCCAGCTACTGGTTTACCTCCGGTGTGGATAATGAAGTGCACCTGAGTGGTTTTGCTGAGTTTCAGGGAGGTAACAGTATTTATACCCTGGGTGGTGTATATAAGATAGGGGTAGGGGATGAATTGTTGCGTAGTGTGAACGTAGGGGTATTTAATCGCTTTGGCGATGCCTGGTATCCTTATGTGACACTGGAAGCCAAAAGCTGGCTGGGTGGTTTTACCTACGATTTTGTGCGGTCCGATGTAAGCAAATACGCTTCTGTACAGAGTATGGAGCTGTCTTTTGTATGGAAAATGGGGCGTAAAAACAATAGCCGGCCGTCTGCCGCTGGCGTAGTAGCTTACTAGCTGCTGCCTATTACATGAAACATAGCTGAAAAGCATATTAAACATAGAATAAGAACCCTTCTGCAATGAAACAATGTATTTATGTAAGCCTGTTGTGTATGCTTACCCTTTTTCAGGTAACAGCACAGGCGCAGGATGCCAATGGCATTTTGTACGTTAAAAAAGGCAGCACCGGAACAGGTGTCAGCTGGGCCGACCCTTTGGGTGAATTGGCCGATGCTTTAAAGGCCGCTACGCAGCTGAACGCAGCTACAGCAGGAACTGTAAAACAAATATGGGTAGTTGCCGGTACCTATTTACCTATGTATCCTGCTGATGCAGTGACTACAGGAACGGCTACTACTACAGATCGTACCAATGCTTTCGTATTGGTAAATGATGTAAAAATATACGGTGGATTTGCCGGAACAGAAACAGCGCTTACCAGCCGTGATTCTTCGCGTGTCACCAATCAAACGATATTAAGTGGTAATCTGGGTGGTACTGCTTTAGCTACTGATAACGCACAGCGTGTGGTAATTGCTGCCGGGGCGGTAGGTGCGGCGGAAATCAACAGCTTTATTGTCAGGGAGGGTTATGGAAGCGGAGGCTCTGCTATAACGGTAAACGGGATAAATATTGCTAGCGGTTTAGGTGCGGGGATCGTTTGCTACGGTGCCCCTGGGAATTTAGCCTCTCCTGTCATTGCGAATGTTACCAGTACAGCCAACACCAACGCGACTGCTGGTGGAGGATTATATTGTAATGGTGCTGCACCTGTAATAAATGATGTCATCATCAGTGAGAATAGTGCCGGCAACGGAGGTGGAATGTTTAGTACGGTAAATACTGCTCCGGTATTACACAACGTCGTGATTAGTGGCAACAGTGCTATTAATAGTGGTGGAGGAATATATATTCTTAACCCAACTGCTTTAGCTGTTTTGTCAAATGTAGTTATCAAGGGAAATACAGCTAGCGGTAATGGAGGTGGCGTATATAATACCAGTGCTCCTACGTCTTTTACGAATGTATTAATGAGCGGTAATAAGGCGGGTAGTGGCGGAGGATTGTATAATATATCAGCTCCTAATATCGTTTTAACGAATGTGACTGTTGCCGGTAACGTAGCTTCCTCTAGTGGAGGCGGATTGTTTTATAACAATAACACCCCTAAACTATACAATTGTATTATTTATGGCAATAGTGCAAGTACTGCCACCTATGCAGGTATATATCCGTCCATCACACCATCCACTACCTGTCAATATAATTTAGTGCAAGGTGCAGTCGCCAACGCTACTTATCATATACAAAGTGGTAATACGGTTGATCCGGCGTTTACAGGGGCTTCTACTGCAACGGCTCCTTTTACAGATGGTGATTATAGTTTACAAAGTAGTAGTCCGGCAAAAAATGCCGGAAACGATGCTTTATATACTGCTATATTAGATTACCCCACAACAGATCTGGCAGGTTCGGCGCGTTTTAATGGAACCATTGACCTGGGGGCTTATGAAGTGCCGCTTTTTCAGCCTCAGACCATTACAGCACTGGCAGATACCACGGTTACTTACGGGGCGGTGTTTACGAGGGCTTTTGCTACCAGTTCAGGCTTAACGGTTTCGTTGAGTTCTGCTGATAATAGTGTTGCGGAAGTATACCAGGATGCAGGTGATAATAATATCTGGAAAATAAAGGCGAAGAAAATAGGCTCAGTGGTGATAACCATGAGCCAGGCTGGTAATGCCAGTTATGCTGCGGCAACTGATAAAAGCTTTACGTTAACGGTAAATCAGGCAGACTTAACAGTTACAGCAAACGGCAGTTTAATTACTTATACCGGCGCTTCTTTTAGCGGTGGTAACGGCATTACTTATACAGGTTTTGTGAACGGGGATGATTCCACCTCCGCTTTAACAGGCACACTTACCTATAGCGGTACCTCGCAGGGAGTTAGCAGTGTAGGCACTTATGTGATTACGCCCGGAGGTTTGAATGCTACTAACTATACTATTTCCTATGCTGATGGCAGTTTGTCAATAGTGCTGGCCACTAATGCCAACGGTGTCCTTTTTGTAAAAAAAGGAAGCACCGGTAATGGTAGCAGCTGGGCAAATGCAACAGGGGAGGTAGCCACTGCGTTAAGGGCGGGGGCTATAGCAAATGGGCTAACAGCAGGTACGGTAAAGCAGATATGGGTGGCCAAAGGTACCTATCTGCCTATGTATCCTGCCAATAATGTAGCGGGTGGCACGTCCACTACCACTAACCAGATTAATTCTTTTGTATTGCTGAAAGATGTAAAAATCTATGGTGGTTTTGCAGGAACGGAAACGGATACCGCAGCCCGTGATTTCACCAGCCCTGCTAATACCAGTATTTTAAGCGGTGATTTGGGGGCAGCAGGTGATATTTCGGATAATGCTTTTCATGTGTTACTTGCCGGTGGTAATATGGGTAATGCTGTTATCAGCGGCTTTACGGTAACAGGGGGAAATGCAGGTACAACAGCAGGTTCTACTTCCGTGAATGGATATTCCTTTGGTATGGGATATGGAGGAGGTATCAGTATGGGGGGAACTGTTGCTCTTTTCATGGAGGATATGACTTTCTCCAATAACACCGGATATTACGGAGGTGCCATATCGGTCAATGGGTCAAACCCCAGCAATGTAGCCATGGTTGGATTCAGGCGTGTGAATGTGTTGAATAACACATCGCTCAATTTGGGGGGAGCTGTGTATCTGGCCTTTAGTACTGTGGATATAGACAGTGCCAATGTTAGCTTTAATACCTGTACGGGTAATTATGCAGGCGGGATGTTTGTGAGCTACGCCAGCAATGTGAATGCTACCCGGTTACATGTGAACGACAATAATGTTACTGGCACAAGCGCTGTGGGAGGTGGAATATATGTTAGCAATTCATCAACTGTGAATATGACTAACAGTGAATTGTTGCGTGATACTGCTACTACCTCCGGTGCGCTTCTGTATGAAAACTCCACCACAGCCCAGGTGTTTAAAAATGTAAAGATGAGTGGAGGTTTGGGAGGCAGTACAGGTTCTGTTGTGTATTGTAGTCCCAGTACAAACATGACCTATATCAATACCCTGATAAGCGGTAATGCAGGGTTAGCCGTTTATATGGGTTCTGGTACACATAATTTTATCAATACCACTATCAGCGGTAACGGAACCGGGATTTATCCTTTTGGGGGTACTGTTACTATTCAGAATAGCATCATTTATGGTAACACCACTGAGGGTATACAATCCGGAAGTGCCACTGTTAATATACAATACAGTACGATACAAGGTGCAACGGATGACGCTACCAATTATATTACCAGCGCCAATCCGCTATTTAAAAGTCCTTCTTCTAATACTGCACCTTTTACCAATGGCGATTACAGTTTACAAAGCAGCAGCCCGGTGAAAGATGCCGGAAATGATGTTTTATATACGGTTGTATCCGGTTATCCCACAACGGATCTGGCAGGCTCGGCCCGTTTTGATGCAACAATTGATCAGGGAGCTTATGAAGTGTCAGGTGTACAGGGGCAGACTATTACAGCGCTGGCTGATACCACAGTACTCTATGGACAGGTGTTTACCAGGGCTTTCTCTGCCAGTTCGGGGTTAACGGTTGCCTTAAGCTCTGCTGATAACAGTATTGCGGAAGTATACCAGGATGCCAGTGACAATAATATATGGAAGATGAAGGCGAAGAAAGCAGGAGTTGTGTTGATAACGATGAGCCAGGCAGGCAATGCCGGTTATACTGCGGCTGCGGATGTAACCTTTTCATTAACGATAAGTAAGGCTGCGTTAACAATTAAAGCGAATGACAGTACAGTTACTTATGCCGGAACTGCTTTTAGTGGTGGCAACGGTGTTGCTTATTCTGGTTTGGTGAATGGTGATGATTCTACTGCTGCATTAACAGGATTGTTAACTTATAGTGGCACTTCTCAGGGTGCTAAGAATGTAAACACGTATGTTATTACGCCTGGTGGCTTGTCTGCTGCCAACTATACTATTACTTATACAAATGGCACTTTAACCATTGGCAAAGCTGCATTGACGGTTACGGCTAAAGATTCCTCTAAGGTGTATGATGGTTTAGTATTCAATGGTGGAAATGGCCTTTCTTACAGCGGATTTGTAAATAGCGAAGATTCTACTGCTGCCTTAACCGGTGCGGTAACTTATAGCGGCACTTCACAGGGAGCTAAGAATGTAAACACTTATGTGATTACGCCTGCTGGCTTATCAGCTGCCAACTATACCATTACTTATGCGAACGGTACTTTAACCATTGGTAAAGCTGCATTGACAGTTACCGCTAAAGATTCGTCTAAAGTGTATGATGGTGTAGCGTATAATGGTGGTAATGGTCTTTCTTATAGCGGATTTGTAAATAGTGAAGATTCAACTGCTGCCTTAACCGGTGCGGTAACTTATAGCGGCACTTCACAGGGAGCTAAGAATGTAAACACTTATGTGATTACGCCTGCTGGCTTATCAGCTGCCAACTATACCATTACTTATGCGAATGGTACTTTAACCATCGGCAAAGCTGCATTGACAGTTACCGCTAAAGATTCGTCTAAGGTATACGATGGCTTATCGTATAACGGTGGAAATGGCCTTTCTTACAGTGGATTTGTAAATAGTGAAGATTCTACCGCTGTCTTAACCGGTGCGGTAACTTATAGCGGTACTTCACAGGGAGCTAAGAGTGTAAACACTTATGTGATTACGCCAGGTGGCCTGTCTGCTGCTAACTATACCATTACTTATGCGAACGGTACTTTAACCATTGACAAAGCTGCATTGACAGTTACCGCTAAAGATTCGTCTAAAGTGTATGATGGTATAGGGTATAGTGGTGGAAATGGTCTTTCTTATAGCGGATTTGTAAATAGCGAAGATTCTACCGCTGCCTTAACCGGTGCGGTAACTTATAGCGGTACTTCCCAGGGAGCTAAGAATGTAAACGCCTATGTAATTACTCCGGGTGGTTTATCTGCTGCCAACTATGCTATCACTTATGCAAATGGTACTTTAACTATCGGTAAAGCTTCATTGACAGTTACTGCTAAAGATTCGTCTAAAGTGTATGATGGTGTAGCGTATAGTGGTGGTAATGGTCTTTCTTATAGCGGATTTGTAAATAGCGAAGATTCTACTGCTGCCTTAACCGGTGCGGTAACTTATAGCGGCACCTCCCAGGGAGCTAAAAATGTAAATACTTATGTGATTACGCCTGGTGGCTTATCAGCTGCCAACTATACCATTACTTATGCGAACGGTACTTTAACCATTGGCAAAGCTGCATTGACAGTTACCGCTAAAGATTCGTCTAAAGTGTATGATGGTGTAGCGTATAGTGGAGGTAATGGTCTTTCTTACAGCGGATTTGTAAATAGCGAAGATTCTGCTACTGCCTTAACCGGTGCAGTAACTTATAGCGGTACTTCCCAGGGAGCTAAGAATGTAAACGCCTATGTGATTACTCCGGGTGGTTTAACTGCGGGTAACTATACTATTACTTATGCAGATGGCACTTTAACCATTGGCAAAGCTGCTCTGACAGTTACCGCTAAAGATTCGTCTAAGGTGTATGACGGTTTAGCGTATAGCGGTGGAAATGGTCTTTCTTATAGTGGATTTGTAAATAGCGAAGATTCTACTGCTGCCTTAACCGGTGCTGTAACTTATAGCGGCACTTCTCAGGGTGCTAAAAACGTAAATGCCTATGTGATAACTCCGGATGGTTTAACTGCGGATAACTACGACATTACTTATGCAGACGGTACTTTGACCATCGGTAAAGCTGCTCTTACAATTACCGCTCAAGATTCGTCTAAAGTATATGATGGTGTAGCGTATAGTGGAGGTAATGGTCTTTCTTACAGCGGATTTGTAAATAGCGAAGATTCTGCTGCTGCCTTAACCGGTGCGGTAACTTATAGCGGCACTTCTCAGGGTGCTAAAAATGTAAACACTTATGTGATAACTCCGGGTGGTTTATTGGCGGGTAATTACGACATTACTTATGCAAATGGCAGTCTGGCTATTATTAAGGCAGCGCTGACTGTGACAGCTAAGGATTCTACTAAAGTGTATGATGCTACCGCATTCGCCGGAGGTAACAATGTAAGCTACAATGGCTTTGTCAGTGGCGAAGATTCCACTGCTGCTTTAACGGGTGCTGTTACCTATAGCGGTACATCGCAAGGTGCTGAGAATGTGAATACATATGTAATTACTCCGGGTGGCTTAACGGCTGATAACTATGCTATCAGTTATGTGAATGGAATACTCTCTATTAATAAGGCGTTGGTGACCATAACGGCGGCAGACTCTGCGCGTTGCTATGGTATTGCTAACCCAGTATTCCGAATTATCTACAGTGGACTGGCAGGTAACGAAACCGAATCTGTGTTTACCAACGCAGCACAGGCTACTACAACTGCCACTACTCAGTCTGCTGCGGGTACTTATGCTATTACGGTGGCAGGTGCAGCTGCGGATAACTATAGCTTTGCTTATACCAACGGAGCACTTACGGTGAACGCTTTGCCGGTAAGTACTATTAGTGCAGGGGCAGGAACAGTATTGTGTGGTGTAAACGGTACCCGTGTGCTATCTGCATCCGGTAACTACAGTTTCGAATGGCTGTTTAACGGTACAGCAGTGCAGGGTAATGCCACTGACACCATACTGGTGTCAGCAACCGGTACTTATACTGCTGCTGCTACGGATAATAATGGTTGTGTGGCTCCGGCTACCAACAGTCTGGCTATAACCAGGTTATTGCCGGCACAACCTGCCTTTAGCTATGATTCTTATTGTGCGGGCACGGCTGTACAGTTTAGTAATGAAACTAATGTGGTTAACAGCGGTACAGTAAGTTATTCCTGGACAAGTGGCGATGGTCAGAACAGCAGCGATGCGGCTCCGCAGTTTACCTATCTGGCTGCGGGTAATTATACTGCTGCCTTAACGGTAACACCTGATGTGTGTCCTTCATTGGCGGCCACGGTAACCAAGGTGATACCCGTAGTAGTACCGGTAACAGGAGAGCAGTTGGCTACTGTGAATACAACAGCTGGTTTGCCTACAACGCTGGCTGCTCGTCAACTGACCAATGCTTCTTACAGTTGGTCGCCTTCTACAGGTTTGTCAGCTACTAATATTTATAACCCGGTAACTACTTTAGGTGCAAACCAGTTATATAATATCCGTATGGATTTCCCTTCGGGTTGTGTAACGGTGGATACCTTACTGGTAACTGCGTTTGTTACGAACGACATATTGGTTCCGAATGTATTTACTCCAAACGGTGATGGTCAGAATGATCTGTTGTATGCCAACCTCCGAGGGGTGAAACAACTGAATTACTTCCGCGTGTTTAATCGTTGGGGTAAAAAAGTGTTTGAAACTGCTGATGTGAATAAAGGATGGGATGGCCGTGTAAACGGAGAACTGCAACCTTTAGCTACCTATGTGTGGACAGCGGAAGGGGTGGATGAAAATGGAAGAACTATGCACAGGCAGGGGTCTGTAACCTTACTTAGATAGCATCCGGATAATGAACAGCCCCGATGGGGGAAATATTAAAAGGGGGCGGGTTGGCCCGGTCATGGTCGAAGATTTTTCTTCCCACTATGGCTGGGAGAACCTGCCTTTTTTGTTTTCCGGCAGAAAGTCGATCTTCGCAGCGAAATAAGCATATCCTATAATGGAATACACAAAAACTTACGTTACCAAAGATGAGCACATTGATGTGCAGCAAATAATGGATGGACTTTACTATCCGTTTTACATGGAAGATTGTCGCCACGCTTTTATTAAAGATGTACTGGGATTTGACTTTGTGGAAGAAGCAGAAAAAGGTGTGTACATGGTGCTTTCGCAATACTCTATAAAGTTTTTACGTTCCCTGAAAAAAGGCGATGAGTTTACCGTAACCTGTGCTGTATTTGGCGATGCTGGCGGGCAGCCGCGTTTGCATTTTAAGCAGTCCATTATGCTGAATAATAAGGTAATGACCTCTGCTGTATTTACCGGCACCTGTGTGCCTGCAACAGGTGGAAGGCCTTATTTGCCGGAAGGGTTAAAGGCGAAGCTGGAAGGGATACCTACGTTGGAGGTGTAAATGGTGGAGCTTGTTAATAAAACTGCTCAATTCTTTTATAGAATTGAGCAGTTTTATTGTAATGCTGATACTAAATGAATCTAAATAACTACACTAATCTTTGGGTGAATTTTTCTGGCCTCCTGCTTTCTTAATTTGCTGTCATTTTTTAGTTCAAAAGCTTTTTGTTTAGCTAATACTTCATACCATATTGGTGCGGGGAAATTGTAGTTTGAATGTATTTCCAGTCGCATCATGATTTTAGTATTGGGATCTCGTTGATTATGCAAAATTTGACTAAGAAGGGAAGGTGCTACGTCTATTTCATTAGCAAAGGTCTTCCCATTCAATTCAAAGCATTTCATATATTCTTCCAGGAAGAAACCAAATTGAAAATCAGAGTACTGACTTTTTAGAAAATTGTTAATCTCAAATTTTAATCGTAGCAAACGCAATTTTATCTTATCCTCCTCAGAAATTTGTTTGCTCGCTTTTTTACGATAAGTACCAAATGCAAGTAAAGCCTCTTGCTCTTGATTTTTAGTTAAGGCTGGAGACTGAAAGGAAATGTCATCAGTCTTTTCCTTTTTCTCTTTAGGATTATTTGGTTTCATCTGATATTGATTTATCTGTATACTCTTTGGCTAATTTTATCGAATTGATGGTGTCTGACATCATTCTTTCACCCGCTACACCTCCACCACTTCCGATATACTGAAAACCATATTTTTCATGAAAAAGTGCGGCTCTTTTGCTTTTCACTATTAATGCTAAAAATCCTTCATGTCCATATTGGTCTGATAATAGCGCGGCAAATCCAAGGAGATTGCCGCCAATTCTATCTAATCCTTTGTCTTTTCCTTGATGATCTTTGTTGATTTCTATTAATTTAATTTCAAGGCAATCATATTGTGGTTCGGGGTGGTCGATTACGCACATTAATCCCAAAATTTCAATGGTGCCAAGTATTGAAATTTTATAAACTTCCTCGTTTTTGTGTTTATCCCAATCAAATCCGAATTTTCCACTTTTTTTAATTTTAGGAAAGTCTTTGTTAGAGATTTTGTCAACCGTTACTTCCCATTTTTCGTTTGTCTTTAGGTCTTCAACATACATTAACACCCTCTTTTCTCAAATTTACAAAATCTGTAAATATTTACAAAATCTGTAAATTTGATAGGGGGCTTAATAGGCAGGAATTAATGATTGGATAGCTATAGAAGCAAAAGTGGGGAAATCAATAGCAGTACTTAGAAAAATAAGGTGTTATATTGAAAAGCCCCCCTGGCTCATTGCCAGGGGGGCTTTTACTAGAAGTCAATATCATCAGCAATATTTCCTCCGTTTTCTTCTGCAAAACGGGCGGCATATTCTTCTTTTCTTTCCAGGCGGTAGTTGGCGAAGGCCAGGATGGTTTCATGATCGTCCGTTTTCTGCACTTCTGACCACTGCATGGCAATAGACTGGAAATCGCCCAGGGAAATACCGTAGTTGTCCAGTATCCACTGTGCACCATCCAGACCGGCTTCGTAGGCGGCTTCACGTGCGCCATTCAATTCTTCATAGAAATAGCGGTCGCTGGCCATTTGTTGCAGGTAAGCTTGTCCGGAAGCGCTTACTGCTGGTTTTAAGGCGCCTAGTTTAGGGTGCTCATCGGCCTGCGAAAAGTAGGTGCCCATTTGCATGGCGATAATAAACTCGGAATCTTCCTGCATACGTTGTGCCCACAGACTGCTGGCTTCCTGCCATATCGGAACTTCAACGCCCAGGGCGCTGCATACATCTTCCAGGGCAATGTTGTTGGCCAGGCGTGCGTTGCCGGCTGAATAGTCGTACAGGCTGATACCGTGAATCGGTGCTAATAATGGATTTTCAGACATAACTAGAATGATAGATTGTTATTGTGGATTGTATTTTTTCTGTAGATAGCTTTCTTTAATGGATAAGAAGAATTTGTCGTTATGCTCGCTCAGGTCGGGTAATAGTTTAGTCATTTCGTCAAACATAGCGCGGTAGTAAGCTTCCAGTAGTTCCGGTGCTTTGCGGATAGCTTCCTGGCGTTCTGCTTCGAGGGCGGCTATTTTATTATTGACGGTGTTAATCGTGTTTTTGTCTTTTTCATGAATCAGGCTCAGGTGCAGTTCGTGGCCCTGCATATATAAATCCCTTTCGTGCTGGTTCATTTGCTCATGTGCATCCTTCATGGGTTTGCAGCGTTGCTCGGCCAGTTGGCGGGCGGTATGCTCCAGTTCGCGTGCGCTGGTGCCGGGGTCGAATATGTTTTGCGTGTTACAGAAATTACAGGGTATGTAAGTGCTGTAATAATAAACGCCCTCTATGGTAAGCTTAGCTCCGCATTGCTTGCAATGCACATTTTCCTTTTGCTGATGGTAGTTGTTCATCAGGTTGCTGAACACTACTTCATAGTCTTTCCATTCGGCTTTTTCAATAGCGGTATCCATGCGGTTGAACAGGTTGTCTTCCCATGCATTCAGGGTGTCTGTGCAACGGTTAAACCAGTCTTGCACGGTAGAGTACACCGGCGTGCCAAAGTTGGCGCTGGTGGCGTAGGATTCGTACAATGGCCTTATCTGCTTTTGCCGCACATCGTCTGCTTTCTGACGCAGGGTTTGTATTTGTCCGCGGGTGGCATTGGTAAAACGGTACATAGATTGTCCGTACTGGTCATCACCCGCAATAATAGCCGGGGCTTCTGCCAGGTAACCTTCTAATAGTTCATCGGCGCGTTGGTCCAGTTTCTGTAAAAAGGCATTCAGGCGCTGTTCGGTATCGCTCAGCTGCTGCATTAAGTCCTGCATGTGTGATAGTGGGTATTGTTATAGGGAATTGTCTTCTTTTTGAATGTATTTGCCGTCGGTAAGCTCGGTATGAATGAATACATGGCCGCAGTAACCGCATTTGGTAAGGCCATCATCCTTAGTGCGACCTGCGCCACAGTTAGGACAAGCAGCCTGCACGGTGCCTGCTTCGGTGGGTGTGGCGGTGCCGCCATAGTTTTGCTGATTTACCGCACGTTGTTTCATGCGTTCTACAAACGACAGTGGTTTTTCTTCCGGGTTCATGTGTTATAGGTTTTCCAGTAATACGGCTTTTCTTGCTTTATATTCCTGCTCATCTATCAGTTGATTCTCGAACAGGCTTTTCAGTTTCACCAGCTTGGCGGTAAGGTCATCTACAGGAGCAGCTGCGGGTTGTGGTGCAGCTGTAGCAGGGGCTTGTGCCTGTTGTGCTGCTATCGATGCCTGCACCATGGCTGCCATCGCTGCCCCCTGCAGGGTGGCGTCGTTTAAAGCGCTGCCTTTTTCGCCAACGGCATTGGCGGCATTGAATTTCGCAAACTTATCCATATCGGTAACCATGTTCATACCGGTTACCTGGTCGTAGTATTTCAGCACTTCTTCCGGCAGTGTAACACTGCTGATAACAAACTCTGTTACTTCTATACCAAAGGCATCAAAGTAAGGTTGTATTAAAGGTTTTATTTTCTGGTTTACCGATGTAAGATTACCGGCAACATCCACCACAGGCAAGTTGGCCTGTGCCAGTACCTCGGCAAAAGTGGGCGCAATAAAATCGCGCAGTTGCATCTGTAATTCATGAACGCTTAGCGCAGGGTAGGTACCAGCATATTCTTTAAAAAACTTAGCCACATCGGTAATGCGCACATTGTAGGTGCCAAAGGCACGTATACGCACCTGGCCAAACTGGGCATCGCGCATTAATACAGGCGCTGGAGTGCCCCATTTCAGATTTACGAATTGCTTGGTAGAAAAGAAATATACATCGGCCTTAAAAGGGCTTTCAAAGCCATGTTTCCAGCTTTTTAGCCTGGTGAGTAAAGGAATGTTGGCGGTGCTGAGCGTATGTAAGCCGGGTTCAAATACGTCTGCCAGCTGACCTTCATTCAATAACAATGCTTTTTCCGATTCCCGTACGGTAAGTTTTGCGCCGTTCTTAATTTCACAGTCTTCATCGGGAAACTTCCACATGAGAAGGTTTGGGCTATGTTCCACCCAGGCGATAGTTTCAATAAAAGGTAGCTTCATGTATGGTTTTTTACAGGTACTGCTTTACAAGTTAATAGGGTTGTGCAAAGATTATGCAATATATACATGTGTTGGTGTGATTAACAAAAAAATGTTTTGAGCCATAAAAGTGACCATTCTTTGAATGTTACAAGATTGAGTTTGAATTTTCTAAACAGTGGTGGCGTGATGCGTTTTAACTTTGCCGTATTATTTAAGCAAGGAATTATGTTACAAAGTGCGTCAGAAAAAAGGAAGAAGATAGCTACTATACTGGCTTTTATTTCCATACCCTTATCGGGGTTTGTTACGGATATTTATTTGCCCTCTTTTCCCGACATGGCTAAAAGCCTGGAAGTAGCCGAAAAGAACATACAGTTAACCCTAACCTGTTTCTTTTTAAGTTATGGTATATCGCAATTGTTTGTGGGCAGCCTGTTGGATAGTATTGGCCGGTTTAAGCCTGCTATGTATGCGCTGGTAGCGTTGGTGTTATCCAGCATGGTGATAGGGCTAACCAGGGATGTAAGGTTAATTTGTTTGCTGCGTGTGTTGCAGGGGATTGCCGTGGCATTTGTGGTGGTGGGTAAACGGGCTTTTTTTGTGGACTTATATACGGGGGATAAATTGAAGCATTATCTGAGTTTTTTTACCATCACCTGGTCGTTGGGGCCTATTGTAGCGCCTTTCCTGGGTGGCTTTTTGCAAAAGCTGTTTGGCTGGCAAAGTAACTTTTACTTTCTGGCTATCTATGCTTTGCTGATGCTGGTGTTTGAGTTGATATATAGTGGTGAAACGCTTGCTACGCGTAAGCCTTTTCATATCACTACCATTAAAAAAAACTATGCAATGATGCTGGGTAACCCGGTGTTTTTGCTGGGTATTATTACTTTGGGATTGGCGTATTCTGTAGTGATGGTGTTTAACATCTCCGGCCCGTTTGTAATAGCCAATAGTTTTCACTTTAGTTCGGTGGTGATTGGGTATTGTACATTAATGTTGGGCTTTTCGTGGATGATAGGCGGTATTGTTGCCAAGCGGCTTATTGCGCTGGAGTTTAACAAAAAAGTAATGGGGGCTGCTATGCTGCAATTGGCTTTAATTGTGGTGTTGCTGGCAATATCTGTTTATTCTCAGCAACTGTGGTGCTTTATGTTGTTTGCTTTTATTATTCATATCTGTTCGGGCTTTTTGTATACTGTTAACTTTACCACCAGCCTGTTGTTTTTTCCACAACATGCGGGCATGACCAGTGGCTTAATGGGAGGGCTGGTATACCTGATCACTTCACTGGCCAGTTATGTTATTTCTATTACGGGTAAGATAGCTACACAGGAAGATATTGTATGGCGTTACATATGTATCTCTGTGTTGCTGGTAGGCACTGTGGGTATGGCTATTTATAAAAAGAAAGAAAAATATTTGGTCGCTAAATAAATAATATTATACATTTGCTGCATAATAATTAACAAGTGTTACCGATCATAAACATAGCAAATATACAAGTCATAGGATGCTGTAAAGCCGCCGATGGTTTGATATGATGCTAATATCATTACAATTCTTTAGAACCCTCGGCATTACAGGCACGAGGGTTTTTTATTTCCATCATTTTATTGTTATTCTGTTACACTGTAACTACTGACGTTTAGCTCAGCTGGTTAGAGCAGGTGCCTTATACGCACAAGGTCATCGGTTCAAGTCCGATAACGTCAACTATTGTATGTCTGAAAGAGTGTGTACCCAATGTTGGTAGCGGGGATAGTCTGCAAAACTATTGTAACACCGGTTCAATTCCGGTCATGCTCTCTGTTATTACTGGCGTTTAGCTCAGCAGGTTAGAGCAGGTGCCTTATACGCACAAGGTCATCGGTTCAAATCCGATAACGCCAACTATTGTATCATAAAAACGTTGCCAGTTGTCTGTAGGTTTCTATAGGTATATCGTTAAGGTTGATGTTAAAGTTGCCGTTTTTTATTGCACCGGGTAATAAAGATTCTTAATGTAGGTTAAGCAGCGTGTAGTACCTGTTAAGTAGCTTTGATACCGAACCAGTAAATCTATTATATGAACACTTTTCGGGTAACCAGAGTATACCATGATGCAGCCGGGGAAAGTCATTTTGCAGAAGATGAATATCCGCTGACAGATAAAGGGGCCATAGGTTCCTTGTCTGAACAGGTGCAGGTGAAATCGCTCATTTTCCGTACCGTGCCACCTACGTATGATTTTGATTTTCATAATGCACCGCAGAAGCAGTTTATTGTGTTGCTGGATGGCAGTATTGAAATTGAAACTTCGTTGGGCGAGAAACGGGTGTTTAATGCCGGTGAGGTGATTAAAGTGGAAGATACGGAAGGGAAAGGACATCGTACCCGTAATCTGATACCCGTTACCCGGCATTCGGTATTTATTACCTACGAATAGGATCAAAAAGCACTGTTTTAGGGAATAAACCCTTTTCGGGTATAGCTTCTATCTACTGTATAGGGAATGCGTTCTATTTTTATCTGGAAATTCTGCATAAAAAACTGATGAAAACGATCCTGAACAGCAAACCCGCCAGGCAAGATGCTATTGCCAGTGCGGGAGGTTACTCGCATAACCCCATGGCCTTGCTTCAAAAAAAAGAAGCTACTGCCAATCCATTCGAAATATTAAAGGAAAACCCCTCTTTTCCTGTACAAGCCCGGTTGGTGCATCCCGGAGCTGCTATAGCGGGGCGTGTTAATAATGTTGCGCAGTTGCAGCTGACTGAAGATTTACCTATTGGGCAATTGTTTAAATCCACCGTGACAACAAACTACATGGCTAATCTGGATGCCTCAATAGCCTATTTTAAAAAAGCTTATAATGATTTAAACATTGGTTTTGCTTTATGCCAAAGTGAAAATATTCCTGCGCCTAAAACTACAGAATTGAGAACGCTATATCTCAACGATGTTTTCACTATTAAAGATGAGCTTGATGGGCAGTTTAGTAAAGGAAAGCAGGATAGGTTCAGGACAAAGTATGATAAAATTAAAAAAGCAGAGGAAACCAAACTGAAAAAAGATGCGGAAGAGGAATTGGGAACTAAGGCTACAGCTGGAGAAGGATTAAAAACTACTATCGAAAAAATTACAAAAGCTAATGCAGATGCGGCTCCTCGATATAATTTATTGAAGAACAGAAATGTTCCGTTGCCGCTATCAGACCAGCTTATTGCACTGGTAGCCAATGAGCCTGCTAATATGAAAAAAAATCTCGTTGCTCCTTTAGACAATATTAGGCTGTCTTTTTTCTACACGAAGTATAATGAATTAAAAGACGCTGAAAAAAAGATGATAAAAGATGCGTCAGATGAACGGAACGAATATTTTACGGCAGATGAATTATTGACGGGAAGAAAATCTGCCGATGTAATAACTGAGCGGCTAGGAAAAATGAAAGAAAGAACCGGGAGCACACAGTTGTTGTTTGGAGATGATATTGACCGGAATGATGCCAGTAAATGGACTTTTACTTATATATCTGATGGGCAGCCAGACGTTAAATGGGATATAAATATAGTAACAACTAATGCTAATCCATTAGCATTTACCTTAAACACAGCTTTCAACGCAAATACAGTAACCATTACTGTTAATAATGCTGTTGTGCCTGCAACGCAGCAGAAATTGTATCAGGAGATAATTATTAATCAACTGGCATTTGATTTTCGCGCTTATAAAAATGTAGCTGGTAATCGTGTATTGGTGCCAGGAGGAAATGCTTTGGCTCCATTAAGTGAAAACGACAAAGAAAGAATAGGCCTGTTTAAAGAGGTTTACAAAGTGTATACAGAAGAAAAAAAACGTTATGTTGCTAGTGCAGCTAGTGAAGGTTCTGCTTATAAACTTAGATTGATTACAGAGCGACTAGACACAATGGTTAAGGAAATGCATCTAGATAATGATGCAAAGCATAACCTATTTAAACAGGAACTAGGTAATTCGTCAGACGTTGATGATTTAAAGTTTAAAACAGAATCGCATGTATTACATAAAAAATTTGAGGATGAATCAGGTGCAGCCGGCTTTAATGCTGCACAGGATATTGCTACAACGGGTGTAAGAGTGATTACCCCTTCGCTCATTGAGCATATGATTAAACCAGAGAAAAATGATAAGGAGTTTAAGGCAAAGGGAATTGGTGGTGGGCATGATGAAGGAAAATTAAGAGCTTTTTTACTTGCCAATGCAGATTATGATATTGTTCAGGAAGGAGGGGATACTGTAATTAATATTACTATCAATGGACTTGTCCGTCCTTTAAGGATAAAGAAGTTTAAACAGTATCGCTGGACAGGAGCTGCAAATGCAATACCGCCATTGGCAGCAAACAGGCCACCAGCTTCACTGGTAAATTGGGAAGTTGCCCAGGTACCTAAAACAACAGCCAGTGATTTGCTGGTGATGTTGCATGAAGGCCGAAAGGCATATTTAAATTGGCTTGCTGCTAACCCGGGCAAGAAAAATGATAATGGTTTCGGGCGAATAAATCCTGCTGACGCTGCTGTGCCTGTAGCGGAAAGTGATAATAATGTCCGTTTTGGAGGATTCGGGAACCACGATCCGGTTAATGATATGAGGCAGCTGGATACCATTTTCCCCATTATATAATGGCGAAAGAAGGGGGAGATTGGTCGGAAATCAGGTGTAAAATAGCCGGATTAAACCGGGTTGTCCTGGTGCGAGTGTGCAATTAACAGCAGCGGGAGTGGTGTCTTACCAGTGGAGCCCGTCCACTTACCTGTCAGACGCATTTATTAATAATCCGGTGGTCTTATTAACAGATAATATTTTATACACGGTAACTGGCACAGATGCGAATGGTTGCAGCAATACTGCTTTGGCGGCGTTGGTAATAGGGGCTGAGTGTGATGTGTTTCCGGTACCTAACGCCTTTACGCCTAATGGGGACGGCCGTAATGATGTATTCAGAATACTGAGTTATAGCACGCCGCTTACCTACAGTAAGCAGATATTTAACCGATTTGGTGATAAGGTGTTTAGCAGTAATAATATTGCGATAGGTTGGGATGGTAACTATAAAGACCATCTGACGGATGAAGGCACTTATGTGTATATTATTTCCATTACTGACCGGGAAGGGAAGGTGATAACAAAGAAAGGAACGGTAGTGTTGTTACGATAAAAAAAGCAGGGATTATATCCCTGCTTTTTTTATACCATTTTAGCTATTTCATGAAACTGCATCACATTGTCTGCATAATTTTCGGCGCGTTGTCCCGAACCGTTATACATTCTCACGGTGGTGCGCAAATCGCTGGCATGCGCCGCCTTCCTTTCCAGTTCTACTACCAGCTGTTTAACGCAATCTCCCATGTTGTACCACTGCCTGTTCTCGAAAAAAGAGGGGTTGTCTGTAATGTTCTGTAAGTCGTTCTGGAACAGGCCATAGCCCTTGTATAAATACTTAGCCGGCTTATAACGGTTGGGAGCATCGGGCTGCGGCATGGCTCTTTGTTTGTTGCCTTCCTCAATAAGCATGTTGGTAAGTGCTGGGCCATATTTTGCTTCAAAAGCTGTGCGGTTTTTAGGGAAGGCTTTGCGGGAGGTGCCGGGGAAATCGCCGGAAGCGTCCAGCACACAGCGTTGTAAAATAATATCGGGTTGGTGGGTGTTAATCCAGTACAGCCATTTGTAGGCGGTTTCCTGGCAGGCAATGGCGCATACAAGATCAATAGTCCACGGGGTGTTGGCTAGTGCGGCTGTAATGTCCTGCTCAAAATGGGTTTTGAGCCAGACGGTAGCGCGCCGGGCCTGCGATTCGGTGATAGGTAATGCCATAGTTCGATTTTTTAATGGTGAAAAGGAATGTTGCCATTAGAATTGCTATAAAAGGTTACGTGTTCAGGTGCAACAGATGGGGGGAAGAAATGTTTGCGCCAGGCTTTTTTTATGGAGGTACCCCCACATTTGGGTATGCCAGGTGTCTGCTATAACAGGCGATGAAAAATAAAATGATATTTAAAAAATACTGTTTGCTTATATATGAAAAAATATATTTTACTATTCAGTCTGCTACTGAATATGACAGCATTGCAGGCGCAGAGAGCCCGTTTTAATTTTAACAGCGATTGGAGAGTGTGGGTAGGAGATGTGAAAGAAGCGGCGGAGGAAAATTTTGCAGATAAGGATTGGAAACAGGTTACCCTGCCTTATGCGTGGAATGAAGATGATGCGTTTAGAAAGGATATTGAGAATTTGTCTACCGGCATTGCCTGGTATAGAAAACATTTTAAGCTACCGGCTGCTGCCAAAGGGCAAAAGGTGTTCCTGGAATTTGAGGGGATACGGCAGGCGGGTGAATTTTACCTGAATGGTAAATACATAGGTTTGCACGAGAATGGGGTAATGGCTTTCGGTTTTGATATAACAGACGTGGTGCGAACCGGTGATGCAGAAAATGTGCTGTCGGTGCGTGTTGACAATGACTGGAACTATAAAGAGAAGGCCACCAACACTAAATTTCAGTGGGAGGATAAAAACTTCAATGCCAATTACGGCGGTATTTCTAAAAACGTATTCCTGCATATTACACCCCGTGTGTACCAGACATTGCCTTTATATGCGGGGCTGCAAACTACGGGTGTATACATTTATGCGGATAACATAGATATAGTACAGGAGAGTGCGGTAATACATGCTGAGTCAGAGGTGAAGAACGAAAGCGGCAAGCCGCAACAGGTGAGTTATGAGGTAGTGATAACAGATGCAGCCGGTAAAAAAATAAAAGCATTTCGTGGCAATACAGTAACGCTCCAGGCAGGGGCGCAGCAAGTGTTACAGGCAACAGCGCCGGTAAAAGGACTGCATTTCTGGAGCTGGGGCTATGGCTACCTGTACCAGGTGCAAACCATTGTAAAAGTGAACGGGCAGGTGGTGGATAGTGTAACCACGCGCACGGGCTTTAGAAAAACAGATTTTAAGGATGGTATGATTTACCTGAACAACCGGGTGATACTGGTGCATGGCTATGCACAGCGAACCAGCAATGAGTGGCCATCCGTAGGGGTAAGTGTGCCGGCGTGGTTAAGTGATTACAGTAATAGCCTGATGATAGAAAGCGGTGGCAACCTGGTGCGTTGGATGCATATTACCCCCTGGAAGCAGGATGTGGAAAGTTGCGACCGTGTGGGCCTGATGCAGGCGATGCCTGCCGGAGATGCAGAAGCGGATGTGAACGGGCAACGCTGGGAGCAGCGTAAAGCAGTAATGCGAGATGCTATTATTTACAACCGCAATAACCCCAGCATCCTCTTTTATGAGTGTGGTAATGAAAACATTAGTGAAGCGCATATGCAGGAGATGAAGCAGATAAGAGACATGTATGATGGGCATGGTGGCCGTGCTATTGGCAGCCGCGAAATGCTGGATAGCAAAGTGGCGGAATATGGTGGCGAAATGCTGTATACTAATAAAAGCGCCCATATACCCATGTGGGCTATGGAATATTCAAGGGATGAAGGTTCACGTAAATACTGGGACGACTTTACGCCCCCATATCATAAAGATGGCGATGGTCCCAAACATAAGGGACAAAGTGCGGCTCCTTACAACCGCAATATGGAAAGCCATGCGGTGGAAAATGTAAAACGCTGGTATGAGTTCTGGCGCGAAAGGCCAGGCACGGGTAAGCGTGTTAGTGCAGGCGGTGTAAATATTGTTTTTTCAGAAACAAATACCCATCACAGAGGAGAAGAAAATTATCGCCGTAGTGGTGAAGTGGATGGCCTGCGTATTAAAAAGGAAAATTATTATGCACACCAGGTGATGTGGAATGGCTGGGTGGTGCCTGAGCAACAGGGTATTCACCTTGTAGGACATTGGAATTATGCCGAAGGTGTTAAAAAGCCCGTGTATGTAATTGCCACTGCGGATAAGGTGGAATTAAAGCTGAATGGCAAATCGCTGGGATGGGGAGAGAAAAGTAATGGATTTTTATTTACGTTTCCTGGCGTGGACTGGCAGTCGGGCACTTTGACTGCCACAGGATATGATGCTGCTGGCAAAGAAGTATGTGTTAGTTCCAAAGCTACTACCGGTAAAGCAGTAGCGCTTCGGTTAAAAGCGATAGATAACCCCAGGGGATGGATAGCAGACGGACACGACCTGGCCCTGGTAGAAGTAGAAGTGGTAGATGCACAGGGCAACCGTGTGCCTACCAGCCTGGATAAGATACAGTTTACTTTGTCAGGCCCGGCAACCTGGAGGGGTGGTATGGCTATGGGGCCGGATAATTATACACTTACACAAGCTTTTCCGGTAGAAGGCGGTGTGAACAGGGCGTTGATACGGTCAACCACCACGGCAGGTACAGTTACGGTACAGGCAACGGCGGATGGCTTACAAAGCGCTGCATTGACTTTACAAACGAAACCTTTTGTAGTCGCCAACGGGCTGGCCACTCAACTTCCCGCAGATGGTTTGCCTTTGCATTTACAAAGAGGTCCTACGCCTGCAACACCTTCTTTTACTGTTACACGCACAGCGGTTGCTGTTGCAAAGGCAACAGCCGGGGCCAATGCTGCTGATGTAACAAAAAGCCTGGATGACAATGAGTTAAGTGCCTGGGGCAATGATGGTAAATTAGCCACTGCCTGGGTGGAGTACGAACTGGAGCGGGAAGCCGTTGTTCAGGAAGTATGTTTGAAACTGGATAAATTCCGTTCGCGCAGTTATCCTTTGCGCATTACTGTGGATGGTAAAGAAGTGTATAATGGGGCTACACCGCTTAGTTTGGGCTATGTTACGCTGGCCTGTAGCCCGCAAAAGGGGAAAAAGATAAGGGTGGAATTAACCCGTGTGCCCAAAGATGATGACGGCAGGCAAATGGCGGAGGTGAATGGAAAGCAGCTGGATGAAGGTGTGGCACATGCAGCAGGAGAACTGAAAGGAACACTTAGTATTATAGAAGCAGAAATATACGAAGCGCCCGGTAGATAAATATTTTTACACTTCAATCGGTTGCACCTGCAGGAGGCAGGATAGGGCAGGACAGGTGTTTGGTGGATAGGTGATAATATCGTTTATTCTATAAGTAATACGATTGCCTTACACCATTAATACTTGCCTGCTTTGCCTGTTAATACGCCATATGAAGAAGAAGAAATACTCAGGCGCATTGCCCTGGGTGATGAAAAAGTCTTTCACATCCTGTATCTGCGCCATTTTTCCAAGGTATATGCTATGGCAGTAAGTTACCTGCCTGATGCAGTAGCGGCCCAGGATATGGTACAGGAGGTGTTTGCCCGCGTGTGGCTGCACCGGCAAAAGTTGCACGGTATTCTGAATATAGAAGCCTGGATTATTGCCATTAGCCGCAATTTGTTGATGAACGAACTACGCAAAGCTTATCCACTGGATGTTGCCGGGCATGTGGCTATAAACAGCACGCAGGATACTTTGAATTACCGGGAATTGGAAAAGCTGCTGGCAATAGCCATCACCATGCTCAGTAGCCGTCAGCAGGAAATTTATCGTTTAAGCCGTCAGGAGGGGTATTCGCACAAGCAAATTGCGGAGCGATTAGGCATTTCGGTAGATATGAGTAGGGAGCATCTGAGTAAAGCGTTAAAGAATATTCGCATCTTTTTAGCCGGGAAATATAGCCAGGTAAGTATTGCATCTTAACAATCCAATGAAAATGAAAAATACAAAGACAATAAAGCTGGAATAAACCGGCTTATCAATGGTCATTGAAACTAACGATATGCTTAAAATATTACTTTGTATGGTTGCTGTATTTGCACTGACACCCTTGTTGGCGCAGATGCTTAACTTTCGCCAGTACCAGGTAGAAAGCGGGTTAAGTAATAACCAGGTACGATGCAGTATGCAGGATACCCGGGGCTTTTTGTGGTTTGGTACGCCAGACGGCCTTAATCGGTTTGATGGATATACTTTTAAAGTGTTTCGCAACAACAGATGCAACCCTGCTCATTCGGATAACAATAATATCAGGTCGCTGTGCGAAGATGCCGGAGGAAAGCTTTGGGTAGGTACAGACAGGGGGCTTTTTCATTTCGACCCCCGTACAGAAAGTTTTCGCCTGGTGGCAGTAGATACGCCGTCGGTAGTGCGATCTATGAAAATGGATACCCGGGGAAACCTTTGGTTTGTGCTGGGCGATAAGCTGCACCGGTTAAACAGTTATTCCGGCGCAATAAAAATATATCCCTGGCATCACTACTTTAAAGCCACTACGGTTTGTTTCATTGGCAACCAGTTATGGGTGGGAGGTGCAGAAGGAGTGCTGGGAAAATACAATGCAACAACAGATTCCTTTACCATGTTTGATGTATTTGAGGGAGCTGTGGTGCCGGATAAAAACAAATGGATAGATCAGTTATACGCTACCGATAATGGCGATTTGCTTGTAGGCACTGCTACCCATGGCGCTAAAATATTTCATCCCGCTACAGGTGCTTTCCAGGATATGCTCACTTATCATGAAGACAATACCACGGTGTTTGCCAAAGATTTTGTGCAGATGAATAAAGAGGAGTATTGGATTGGTACAGAGTCGTCTGGCATTTATGTGTATAACAGCAAAACCGGTAAAGTAGGTCATATAGAAAAGCGTTATAACGATCCTTACGCTTTGTCAGACAATTCTATCAATACTTTTTGTAAAGACACAGATGGCGGCATTTGGATAGGGTCTAATTATGGCGGCTTAAATTATTACTCCAACACATACGATGTATTTAAAAAATACTATCCTAAAGAAGGGCGCTATACCTTACGGGGCAATGTTATCCGGGAAATTCATGAAGATGATAAGGGGAATTTATGGATAGGAACAGAAGATGGCGGTTTGAATAAACTGGACATAGCTACCGGGCGTTTCTTCAATTATCATCCTGATGCAGCCCGGCCCAGTATTGCCTATAAAAATGTACACGGTATGCTGATAGATGGCAATGATTTGTGGGTGGGTACCTATGTGCATGGATTAGATATACTGGACGTTACAACAGGGGCCATCAAACATCACTATCCGATAGGGCCCGACAGTAATTCCCTGCAAAGTGATATTATCACGGCTATCTACCGTTCAGCCGATCAGCAAATTTACCTGGCTACGGTACGTGGAGTGTACCTGTATCACAGGAAGCAAAGAAATTTCTCTTTATTAAAGTCGTTATCGCCTGGTTCAAGTACCTGTTTGTTCAAAGATAAGAACGGATGTTTATGGGCGGGCACTACCATGGCGGGATTAAAAATGCTGAACACTCTTACCGGGCAGGTAAAGCGGTTTACGCATGATGCGAGCGATCCGGCTAGTATAGGTAGTGGCTGTATCAATGCAGTATTTTGCGATAGCAGGGAACAGATCTGGATAGCCACTGACGGAGGCTTATGCAGGTATAATGCGGCCGGTAATAATTTTACACGTTATACCACACGGCAGGGCTTACCTTCCAATATGATACTCAGTATGCTGGAAGATAACAGCGGGCAGCTGTGGATAGCAACCTCACATGGTTTAGCGTGTTTCAGCGCTGATAGTAAGCCGGTAAGGGTATATAAGAAAGAAAACGGATTGTTAAGTGATCAGTTTAATTATAGATCAGCCTTTAAGGCCAAAGACGGCACTTTATATTTTGGCAGTCTGAAAGGATTGGTGAGTTTTCATCCCGCTTCGTTTACTACCCACACTTTTCAACCACCGCTGTATCTTACCGGGATACAGGTGGATAATAAAGAGTTGGTTATTGGCAATAAGACCAAAGCGTTGCATCAATCCATCTCCTTTACAGACAGTATTGTGCTAAAGCATCACCAGTCTTCTTTCAGTATTGACTTTGCTGCACTGAACTACACTGCACCGGAATGTACAGAGTATGCTTATAAAATGGAGGGGCTGGATGATAGCTGGACGTATTTAAAGGTGAACCGGAAAGCTTACTTTACCAACCTGTTGCCGGGTAGCTACCGGTTTAAGGTGAAAGCATCGGCGGGCGGGGCGCAATGGTCTATGGCAGAGCGCGTGTTATACATTCGTATTCTGCCGCCGTGGTGGCTTAGCCCGGTAGCCTTTTTGCTGTATATAACTGCGTGCATAGCGTTGGTGGTGGTACTGGTGAAAAGATATAAGAGGAAAGTGCTGCTGAAAAACCAGCGTAGAATGGAGCAGCAGGAGCTGGTCAAAACCAGGGCCATGTATGAAGAGAAGCTGCATTTTTTTACCAATGTAGCGCATGAGATAAAAACGCCGCTTACGCTGATTAAGGGGCCGATGGAAACAGTGGTGAAGGCGGTGGGCGATATGCCGCATATTGCACAAAGCCTGCAGATAATGGACCGCAATACCAACAGGCTGGTAGAGCTTACACATCAATTGCTGGATTTTAAACAAACAGAGATTAAAGGCTTTAGTCTCAGCTTTACCAGAACCAATGTATCGGAGCTGCTGAAAGAAGCTTTTGACAGTTTTAAACCGCTGGCAACAAGCCGTGGGCTGGAATATAGCATTGCGTTACCGGAGGAAATGGTGTTTGCCTGGATTGATGCAGAAGCCTTTAATAAAATCACTTCCAATTTGTTTTCCAATGCCGTAAAATACGCCGAAAGCAAGGTGGCGGTTACTTTAATGGGAGTAGAAGCGGGCAGCGGGTTGTTTGTAATAGAAATAAGCAATGATGGTTTTGTGATTCCGCCCGAAATGGCCGAGCGCATATTTGAGCCTTTTTTCCGGTTAAAAGAAACGAAGAAGCGAAGCGGTACGGGCATTGGATTGGCATTGGCGCAAAATCTGGCCCAGTTGCACAACGGATGGATTGCCTTGAAAAAAGCAGAGGTGGGCCTGAATACTTTTTCTTTAAAAATGCCCACCCGCCAGGTATAAAAATAACTAACGATTAAAAATTGCTGTATGAAACCACTGATTCTTTTAGTTGACGACAATGATGATATTCTAACCTTCCTGGAATCTGAACTATGTACTCATTACCGGATAAAGAAAGCGCTGGATGGATGCGAAGCGCTGGAAGTGTTGCAGGAAGAAGCAGTGCAGCTGGTTGTTTCGGATATTATGATGGATGGAATGGATGGCCTGCAATTGTGCAAGCGCATGAAAGCCCATGCCGACTACCGCCATATGCCGCTGATATTGTTAACAGCAAAAAATACACATCAATCTAAAATTGAGGGGCTGGAGACCGGTGCGGATGCCTATGTGGAGAAGCCCTTTTCGCCCGACTTTCTGCGGGTGCAGATTGCTAACCTGCTGGAGAACAGAACCAGGATTAAAGAACATTTTGCCCATTCTCCCTTACTACACATTCAAACTCCGGGCTTCAGTAAAACGGAAGAACATTTTATGGAAAAGCTGCATGAAGAAATATTGCTGCACATGGAAGAAACCGGGCTGGGTGTAGAAGATTTAGCCCGGTATATGAACATGAGCAGGCCTACCTTATACCGCACCATTAAATCCATTACCGGCATCAGCCCCTCCGATCTTATCAATATCACCCGCTTAAAAAAGGCAGCAGAGCTGTTGGCAGAAGGTTCTTATAAAATTTATGAAGTTGCCGATCTTACAGGCTTTGCGTCTCAAACCTATTTCGGGAGAAGTTTTTTAAAGCAATTTGGTATTACGCCTTCGGAGTATATAGCTACCAAAAAAACAAATCCCATATTAAAAGCCGGATGAGCAGTTTGTGCGAAATAATGATCTGTATGTGAGAAGTATTGTTTTAAACTTTTAACATCTTTACATTTCAAGATTCGATTGACCAGAATTGCCATTTAGATAAGCTGTATGAATTGCCATGGAATGTACACTTTCCAGATGATGTTGTAAAAGCTGCTTACTGCTGATGAGAACGATTGTTTTTACTGAATGTGTATAAAGCCTGTCAGGTAGGATTTTTCATACTACTTCCTGTAAAAAGAAATGGCCTGCAAAAGCGTAATGCCAGCAGGTAGGGCTGTTTATTGCATGTAACTGCTTAGTATAACAACAAACACAAAGGGATAGGCTGCCCGTTAATGGGGCCGGATGAGCAGGTGAATTACCTGGCAGGCCGGTGCATGCCTGCATTGAAAGCAGTTAAATAATATATAATGATGAACCGACGATTGATTGCCATTTCCGTACTGGTAATAGTTGCCCTGGCAAGCTGCCGGAAAGAGACGTGGGACGAGTTCTACGGCCGCCCGGAAACCCTGCCGCCGCCCATTTACCAAACCCTTGCTTCTAAAGGTAATTTTACACACCTGCTGGCTGCTATTGATAAAGCCGGGTATAAAGACATTCTTTCCGCTGCAGGTTACTGGACATTTTTTGCCCCGCACGATTCGGCTTTCAAAGTGTATTTATCGGAGAAGGGGGTGTCTGGTGTGGACCAGCTGGATTCCAATAGTTGCAGGCAGATAGTGACCTATTGCCTGGTGTACAATGGTTTTAAAAAGGAAAGGATAGGTGATTTTCAAAGTACTTCCACCATTGGATGGGTGCCTAATCAGGCTTTCAGAAGGCGTACGGCTAACTACGTGGGTGTATATGATACCAAAGATACCAGTGGTAACAGCATCAAAGCTATCAGCGCTAACCGCAACGGAACGGCAAACTATGTGGATGCGGATAACAACAACAAGTATATTACTTATTTCGTTGACAATTTTATGAGCGCCAAGGGATTGAACGCCAGCGATTATAATTATTTCTACCCCAACGCTACCTATACTGGTTTTAATGTGCTGGATGCAACGGTTACGGCAAAAGATATTTTAACCGAAAATGGTATTATTCATATCGTGAATAAAGTGATGGTGGCTTTGCCTTCGATAGATGAGTATTTAGCCAGCAAGCCGGAATACAGCGAGTTTAAAAAACTGTTCGACCGGTTTTTGGTTTCGTATTTGTTTAACCAGGGAGTTACTACTAAGTATAATAACATTAATAGTACCAATGCGCGGGTGTACACCAAAATGTTTAGCGCTGCTATTGGCTTTTCGCTGAATAACGAAAACTTTTTGAAGCAACAGGATAATGATGGGCAGCAAAACTGTTATAGCATTTTTGTGCCCGACAACACTACGTTAAAGCAATACATTAATACTGTATTGCTGGAGCATTATCCAAGCGTGGAGTCGATGCCGCCTTCTATTATTTACGACTTTATCAATGCACACTTATGGCAAAATGCGGTATGGCCCAGCAAGTTTACCACTACCTATAATGTAGTGAATGAAGAAGCGCGTTTTGATCCGGTGGCCGACATCACCGACAAGAAAATTGTAAGTAACGGCATCTTCTATGGCACCCGCAAAGTACAGGAAGCCAACGTGTTTACCAGTGTATATGGCAAGGCTTATCTCGACCCGCAGTATTCTATGATGGTATCGCTGCTGAACCTGGAACTGAAAGGGCAGATCTCCAATATTCACCGCAACTATACCTTGTTTATGATCAGTAATGCGGTACTGAATGCTGCCGGTTATTTTGCCGATCCAACAGTGAGCAATGATGTCACCAATCAATGGCGCTTTGTACCGCCGCCGGGTTCTACGCTGGTGGGCCAAACCGGTGCCAATGCGCGTATTCGTTTACAGCGCATCATTAACCTGCATGTAGTGCCTAACAAACAGCTGAAAAATTTGTCAGCCGAAGGTGTGGCCTTAACCTATGGTGGTGAGTATATTGGTTTTAAAAACGGAACTGTGTATGCGCCGGGTAATGTGGAAGCCGGCAACGTGGCTACGGTAGTGAATACCAAAACAGCCCTGAACGGGCCGGTATATTACCTGGACCGTATATTGGATTTTAGTGATGCTGTCATTGGCACACACCTGGAAAAGCTGGCAGGTACTTCGGCAGGCTCTTCGCCTTATTACCATTTTTTCCAGTTTTTGAAAAACGCTACGCCACAATTGTGGAACACCACCACCAAGGATATTACAGGCCTTCCTTCCGGAACCTTCTGTACCATTTTCATACCGAATAATGCGGCTATTCAGCAGGCAGTGAATGATGGACTGTTGCCTGGCACAGGAACTGCACCCAATAAGGTGCCCACTTTTAATCCAACGCTTACTACGGAGAAAGAACAGGTAGTGCGGTTTATACAATATCATATACTGGCTAAAAAGATAATAGCTGCCGACCAGGTGGAAAACGGGGCTATGGAAACGCTGCTGAAAAACGACCTGGGTGAGCCTACTACTTTGTTTATAGATAATTCGGGCAGCAACCTGAAAGTGTCGGACGCAGCAGGTGTGAGCGCCAACATTATCTCTACGGTGAGTTACTACCTCAGTAACCGGTGCATGGTGCACTTAACAGATAATTACCTCAGGTATTAAATTTTGATCCATGAACAACTGTATTATGAGCAACCATTTGGTAAAAATAATAGGGGTTTGGATAATAGCCACCTGTTGCCTGCTAGGGGAAATGCGGGCACAGGCTCCGGCTTTGGTAGCTATGATACGTGGTAAGGTTACAGACAAAGCCACTAAAAAGGCGGTGCATGGCGCTTCTGTATCGGAAGTGGATGCAGATGGCCGTACCATTAAAAGCGCTATCACGGATATTGAAGGCAATTATGTGTTAAAGGTCACGAGCACCAAAAACAGGATCGGTGTTTCGTATGTAGGGCATAAAACAATAGAAGGCGACAGCATTAAAGAGCGCTCTATCATTAACTTTCAACTGGAAGCCGAAGATGCCCGGTTAAGCGATGTGTATATTACCAGCGCCAGAACCACCAGTAATGGTTTAAACAATATTGCCGACAGAAACCTGACCACGGCTACCGGCAGAATCAGTGCCAGTGAAGTGGAAGAAATGCAGGCAGCCAGTATTGACCAGGCTTTGCAAGGCCGTTTGGCAGGGGTGGATATTACTGCTTCGAGTGGCGACCCCGGTGCTGCTATGAACATTCGCATACGGGGTGTAAGCTCCATCAATTCTACCGGTAACCCGCTGATAGTGGTAGATGGGATGCCGTATGATACGGATATTCCTTCCGACTTTAACTTTGGTACAGCAGATGAACAGGGTTATGCCCAGTTGCTGAACATATCGCCTGCGGATATTAAAGATATTACTGTGTTGAAAGATGCGGCAGCTACTGCGGTATGGGGCAGTAAAGCAGCTAATGGGGTGCTGGTGATTAACACCAAACGTGGTGCGCGCGGTAAGCCCAGTATATCCTATACATTTAAAGGAAGTACTTCCCGTTTGCCGGCTGCTATACCCATGCTCAATGGCGATCAATATTCTACTTTAATACCCGAAGCATATATTAACCGTAATGGCGCTGCTTTAAACTCATTAACCTCCCGCGAGTTTAACTACGATCCCTTTGATCCCTATTGGTATCACAACTATAGCAACAATACCAACTGGGTAGATGCCATTAGTAAACGTGGATATGTGATGGATCATACCATCAGTATGACAGGTGGAGGAGATAAGGCCCGGTATTTTGCTTCGCTGGGTTATTTTAATCAATCCGGTACTACTATAGGCACTTCTCTACAGCGTATTAACACGCGAATCAACCTGGATTATACCATCTCTGAGCGCATCAAGATCTTTTCCAGTGTGGCCTATACACATACCGATCAAAGCCGTAATTACCTGAGTGCTGGTGAGGGGGCTATCAGGGGAGTGGCTTACTTGAAAATGCCCAATATGAGTGTGTTTGAGTATGACGAGCAAGGGAACATCACGCCTAATTATTTTTCACCGGCTTCTAATATACAGGGACAGTACTCACGCATTTATAACCCGGTGGCTATGGCCAGCAAAGCAGTATATAGTGTGCTGGGCGAAAGGATTGTACCTCGTTTTCAAATCAACTACACGATTGTTAAAAAAGTGCTTACCAGTAGTTTTGATGTACAGTTTGATATTAACAACACCAAAAACAACAGCTTTCTGCCACAGATAGCAACCGGCCGCCCCAATACCGAAACGGTGGTGAACAGGGCTTATGATGGCGATAATGACGCGTTTGGGGTAACAACGCGCACCTCTTTAAACTATACACCCGATCTTAAAAATGAGGACCATAAGTTATCTGCTTACTTAAACCTGTTCACCAGTGATGCAACCAACGTATCGCAGGAAATGGTGATTTCCAATACGGCATCTTCGCTGATTACCGATGCATCGGCAGACGGACGTACACAGAACGAAGAGCTGCTAAGCGCCAGTCGTCAGTCGCAATCGCGCAGCGTAGGAGCGGTGATGCAGTTACAGTATGGTTTTAGGGATAAATATCTGCTTGGGGCTACGTTACGAGGAGATGGCAGCAGCCGTTTTGGGCCAGATAATCGCTATGGTTTGTTCCCGGGCATCTCTGCCAGGTGGCGGGTATCGAGCGAGAACTTTTTGAAGAACTTTAAGCAGATGGATGAATGGAGCTTTCGCGCCAGCTATGCGTTGAGCGGGAATGCTCCCCGGAAAGACTATACTTTTTACAATACCTATAACACCTATTCCTGGAGCTATGGCGGAGCCAGTGCGGTGTACCCAAATGAAATGGAGCTGCGGAAGCTGAAGTGGGAAACCATTCATGGCTTTAACGTGGGAACGAACATCTCCTTTTTCAAAAGCAGGTTACGGGCCGATATTGATATCTATCGCAACCGCACCAAAGACCTGTTCTTTACCGATTTGCAGGTGGGGTCTTTTACAGGCTATGGTACCGTTGACATGAACATTGGCACTATGGATAACCAGGGTTGGGAGATAGCGATATTTACCCAGCCTATTAAAACCAAAACCTGGGTGGTAGGGTTTGACCTGAACCTTTCGCATAACCAGAATGTGATACGGGAAGTATCGGAGTTTTATACCAACGCGAAGGGTAATGTAGCTAAAAACGGGGAGTACCTGCGTTTGATGCAGGTAAATAACCCGTTTGGCTCTTTCTTCGGTTATAAGTATAAGGGCGTGTATAAAGACAAAGCTGCCACTATTGCCATAGGAGAGAATGGTAAACCTATTTCTACGGGGGTAGGCCAAAGCGTATACATGCGCTTTAATTATCCTACTACAGATTATATTTTCCAGCCCGGGGATGCCATGTATGAGGATATTAATAAAGATGGTAACATCAATTATATGGATGTGGTGTACCTGGGCAACAGCAACCCCAAGCTTACCGGTGGTTTTGGGCCTAACATTTCGTGGAAGAATAAATTAAAGGTATCGGCATTTTTTAGTTTCCGCTATGGCTACCAGGTGATTAACGGCACCAAGATGAACACTACCAAAATGTATGAATTTGATAACCAGAGCACCGCTGTGTTACGCCGCTGGCGACAGGAGGGGGATGTAACAGATATGCCGCGTGCCTTGATTGGTGGTGGTTATAACTGGCTGGGCAGCGATCGTTATGTAGAGGATGCTTCTTATCTGCGTTTCCGCACTATTACGGTGCGCTACACTTTTAGTCCGCAGTTTCTGGCGCGTATAAAAATGAAATCGCTCAGTGCTTATCTCACCGCTGAAAACCTGTTCACCTTCACCCGTTATACGGGGCAAGACCCGGAGGTGAGTTCTACCGGTGCTGATCCTTTTCGCCTGGCTATTGATTACAGTATGACGCCGCCTTCTAAAACACTGACCATTGGCGTGGTGGCTGGCTTTTAAAAACGAAACCATATGACTAAACTAACGATATACCTGTTTGCCGGCTGTTTGTTGTTAACAGCAAGCAGTTGTAATAAATTCCTGGATTTAAAGCCTAAAGATGGCATTATACGGCAGGATTACTGGAAAACCAAGGAGCAGGTGGCTGCTGCTGTAAATGGTATTTATGCTTCTATGCTGGGAAGCACCACGGGCGACCGGGCTATTCCCGAATATCTGTTCATGTGGGGCGAAACGCGTTCGGATAATGTGACCCCAGGTTTCAGGGCTGTTCAGGACGAACTGGATATTGCCAACCTGAATGTGTTACCCACCAATGTGTTTACCAATTGGCGTACTATTTATCAAACCATTAATTACTGTAACACGGTAATTGAATTGACACCCGGTGTGCTGGAGCTGGACAATACTTTTACACAGGAGCAGGCCAATGCTTATATAGGGGAAGCCCTGACCGTTCGCTCCCTCTTGTATTTTTACCTGGTGCGCACTTTCAAAAACGCACCGTTACGATTGAAGGCCACTTTCAGTGATGAGGATATTGCTTCTGTTCCACTGAATACAGACAAGGAGATATTAAACCAGCTGGTGACAGATTTGAAAACGGCAGAAGAAGGTTTGCCTGTTACTTATGGTAATAAAGTAACGGATAAAGGACATGCTACACGTTATACGGCCAATGCGTTGCTGGCAGATGTGTATCTGTGGATGGACAAGTATACCGAGTGTGTGGCGGAGTGCGATAAGGTGATTAATTCCAATCGTTTTGGCCTGATACAGGCCGGGCAGTTTTTTATGGAAGTGTTTTATAATGGTAATTCCAATGAAAGCATTTTTGAACTGCAATATGATATACAGAAAACCAATCCGTTCTATACCATGTTCACGCCTAACAACAAACGCTGGGCGGCCGCATCGCAGCTGAGTGAGCTGGTGTACGGGGTGGATGTAATCAATGCTACGCCCATAGTAGATTGCCGGGGTGATAACACTTCTTTCCGAAGCACAGACTTTACTATCTGGAAATATGTAGGGGCTGATCAATATGGAGAGGATATGCGAGCCACTGACCAGTCTATTGCGCACTGGATCATTTACCGCTATGCCGATGTGCTGTTAATGAAGGCCGAAGCGCTGAATGCGGCAGGGCAGCCGCTGGAAGCATCGCGGCTGGTAAAAACCATTCGCCGCCGCGCCAATGCGCTGGATCTGGAGCCGATGGATAGCACCAATAAGCTGGGGATGATGTATTATATCCTGGCAGAAAGGCAGCGTGAGTTTGCTTTTGAGGGCAAGCGCTGGTTTGATGTGTTGCGCAATGCGAAACGGGATGATTATCAGAACCGCCAGTTGTTGCTTAGTATGGCCGCCATCAGTATTCCTACCGACAGGCAGCAGGCGGCCTTTGCCAAATTACGGGATGATAACAGTCATTACTTTCCTATTTATATACGCGAGCTGGAAACGAATAAACTGCTTGTGCAAAACCCGTTTTATAAATAAATACAAAACGTGCTTATGAAATTTAGTATTATAAACAGGTGGATTGCAGCAGGCCTTATTGCATGGGCATTATTACTGGTAAACTGCACCAAAGAAAATTATACCTCTACCACTACCTCTGATGTAAATATAGTGGGCTATCTACGCAACCATAAAGATTCCTTTTCACTGTTTCAGCAAATACTGGAAAAAACAGAGTTCTCTAATTTTCTAAATGCTTATGGTAAATATACCTGCTTTGCACCCACTAACCAGGGTGTGCAAAAATGGCTACAAAGCATAGGGGCTGCCAGTATTGACGCAGTAGATATGGATAAGCTGAAAGATATGGTGCGCTTTCATGTGCTGAACGATGTGGTTACTACCAGTCTGTTTAAAGATGGTAAACTACCGGTGCCTACTATGTATGGCCAGTTTTTGATTACCGGTGTGGCCGTTGAAAATGCGGTATCCAGTTATACGGTAAACAGGCAGGCGAATGTGATACAATCGAACATTACGGTAGGGAACGGCGTGGTACACACTATTGACAATGTGTTACAGCTGGCGGAGTTAACCATTGCCGGGCAACTGGCTAAAGATCCCAACTATTCCATTTTTGTAGAAGCCTTGCATGAAACAGGCTATTTTGATACGCTGAATACCGTGTATACCGATACTGCCTGGCGTTTTAAAACCGTGTTTGCAGAAAGTAACCAGGTGCTGGCAGATAGCGGCATTACCAGCTATGCGCAACTGAAAGCGCGGTATTCTAATAAGCATAACCCGGCGCTGGTAACGGATAGTTTGCATATATACATGTCGTACCATATCCTGCCCACGCTGCAGTTCCTGGGGGATATCATTACGCTGCCTTCCCAATCTACGTTACAACCGCAGGAGGTGATCAGTGTAAAAAGCCTTAACCAGGAAGTGGTGATTAATGAAGATGAGTTTAACGGGGTACTGGAAAAGGGTATCACTATTGAAAGGGGTACCAGTGATAATGCGGCCGCTAATGGTGTGTGGCATCATCCCAAGGCGCATTATATGGTGAAGTTCAGGAAGCCGGTGGCTTTGTTCTGGGATGTGTGTACTTTCCCCGAAATAGTAAAACAGCCCGGCTATTATAAGAAAACCAATCTTGTTTTTGCTAAGCCCAGCCAGGAAGCGCGGCCTATTGCCAGCATTGACTGGGAGTATAAAAGTGCCAGCGCTTCGGTAACCTATAGTTATGCCACCAGCGGTACCATTAACCAGTCGTCCTGCAATAACGATCTGTTTCTGTTTGGCTTTGGTTTGCCCAACAGATCCAGCTGGATGGAGTTTAAAACACCGCCTGTGATCAAGGGAAGATATAAAGTGTGGATCTGTTATTCTGCCGTAAACGCCGTTCAAACAAACGTAGAGGTAAATGGTGTGTTAATGCAGCGCCCGGTGAACTGGGGCGAAGCCAAGCCATCGGGAACAGATAACCAGCTGGAGTCTGTAGGTTGGAAACGGTATACTTCCAATACTACTTCGTACCGCCCGGCAGGTCGCTTAGTGGGTACCATTGACATTGCCACTACGGGTATTCAAACCGTGCGTTTAACTGCGTTGAGTGGCTCCAATGGGGCCATGTACCTGGATATGATTCACTTTATTCCTGTAGATGATCCACAGTTTTTACCACGTTTTGGTACAGACGGCTTACCTGTTTACCAATAAAACCAGATGAATGAAATATCCATTTTTATATACTATATGTTTTGTAGCTGTAGCCGGTATGCTGTTGTGCGGCTGCCGTAAATGGGAAAAGCATAATGAAGGCTTAGACCCGAAGGCGTCTAAAACATTGCTGGAACAAATTAATGAAACTGCCAGTCTGAGCAGGTTTGCTGCCCTGCTGCAAAAGTCTGGCGTAGATAAGCTGATCAATTCAAAAACCTATACCGTATATGCACCCACTAACGAAGCGTTAGCGGCATTGGATAATGCGGTAGAGAACGATACTGCACAGCTACGCCGCTTTTTATCCAATCATATTGCGGTGCAAACCTGGCTGGTGGCTAACAATACCGAACTAAAGCGTATTGCTATGATCAATGGCAAGTATCACAATATCCAGGGCGCACATATAGAAGATGCGAATATTGTAGTGGCCGATCAATATGCCAAAAACGGGGTATTGCAGGTGATAGATAAAATACTGCCTTATTTGCCTAATAGCTGGGATTTTGTAGAAAACAGTGCGGATATGCCTGCTTTGGAAAAAAGCTACCTGATGTCCAACTTTTATAATGTATTTGATGCAAGGAATGCGGTACAGGTAGGAGTGGACACGCTGGGCAGGCCGGTGTATGAGCCTGGTACCGATTCGGTGCGTACCAATATTTTCTGGAACAACACGTATGATATCAGGGACGAAAGTAAACAATATACCACGTTTGTACTAACTGATGCGGCCTGGCTACAGGAAGGTGTTCGTTTACATCCCTATTATACCGATTCTATGCACAGAAGCTTTGCTTTTGCCCGTATGATACAGGAATATGCTATAGAAGGTGCCTACACGGCTGCACAGTTACCGGATACTATTCTCTCGCGCTACCATGTAAAACTGGGCATTGCTAAAAGCAATATTGTAAAAACGATACAAACCAGCAACGGGTATGTGCATGTGCTTAGCGCGGTACAGGTGCGTTTGCAGGATAAGTTTACACCTATTGTAGTAGAAGCAGAGAACTATAGCTTTAGCAGTGCCAATCGTATAAGTGCTACTTATAAGCGCCAGATGCTGGATTCGGCTACCGGCCGGCAGTTTGTTGACCTGGTGGTGTATAACCACGGATTGCCTTTGTTTAACTATGGCTATCGCATCACCGATGTGGCGGGAAACCAGAAATACCGGGCTTACTGGGTAGCGGTAAACAATAGTATCAATGGCATCAGCGCACCTTTTTCGCAAAAGCTGGGTATTGACACAGCCACCTCGGTAAAGTTTTTCGGGTATACGTTGGTGCCCATGTATAATTATGGTGAGCAGCTGATTGGTGAATTTACCCTGCCGGAATACAGGCAACGGATGAACATTTACCTCACCGCTGCCAATACCACTACTGCTGCCACCAATGCCATTGTATGTGATTACATAAAACTGGTGCCTGTATTTTAAGAATGTTTACAAATTATGCTGTTTGCCATGAATAGATATATCAGAAAAGCAATTGTGGTAACCGCTTTCAGCCTGGTAGCTGCTGCGCCCGGTGTTCTGGCTCAGGCCGATACGGCTAAGGCGGTAAAAGCAACAAAGAAAGGAGTGCAGCTGGAAGGTGTGATAACAGACGCCGCCACCCACAAACCCGCAGCGGGCATCCGGGTGCAGGTAGATGACTATTCTGCCGCCATTACCGATAACCAGGGCTATTTTAAACTGAAGGTGCCTTCTTATAACGAGGTAGTATTGATAGAGGGGGAAGGGTACGACTCGCGCCGTGTGCCGCTGAAAGGCCGAAAGCGCCTGAATATGGCCTTGCTGGGCGAAGATGTGGAATCGTTTCACGAACAGGTGACCATGCCTTTTGGGCGGCAAACACGTGGATACGTGACTGCTGCTATCAGCAACTATAGCGTGAAAGGTTTTACCACACCCGGAGAAACTGCGGATGCTTTGTTGCAGGGGCGTATGACTGGGTTGCAGGCTATCCGGCGTTCGGGCGCACCTGGCGTGGGAGCTAATCTTTTTTTACGGGGCCTGAACTCGTTGTATGCTACCAACAAACCTTTGATTGTTATAGATGGGATGTTGTTTGATGCCAATGAATATGGCGAAAGCATTATTGCCAACAACTATACGAATCCGCTGGCGCTGATAGATGCGAAGGATATTGATAATATTACGCTGGTAAAGGATGCCACCAGCATGTATGGTACCAAAGGCGCTAATGGAGCATTGATTATTACCACAGCGCGGGCGGTTTCGGAAGCCACCCGGATAGACTTTGCCGTGTACTCGGGCTTTAACAAAGCGCCGGCTGCATTGCCTGTGATGAATGCGGCAGACTATCGCACCTATTTAAGTGATGTAATGCAAAGCCGGGGTTTAACGCCGGCGCAGATAGCTGCACAGCCTTACATGAACGATGATGTTACTTCGCCTTTATACGCACAGTATCATAACAATACCAACTGGCAAAATCAGGTGCTTCGTAATAGCATGAATCGTAATATTTATTTAAAAATTACCGGTGGTGACAATATTGCCACGTATGGCCTTACGGTAGGATACTTAAAGAATGAAGGAGTGATACGTAACACGGATATGTCGCGTTACAATACCCGCTTCAATGCCGAGTTTAATTTTACCAAACGGTTTACGGGAACGGCTAATCTGAGTTTTACCTACAACTCGCAAAACCTGAAAGATCAGGGGATGTCGCTGAAAACTGCACCACTGGTGAATGCTTTAACCAAGGCGCCTTTCCTGCATGTGAACGAGGTGAATGAGAAAGGTGTGGTATCGCCTAACCTGGCGGACAGGGATACCTTAGGGTTTAGCAACCCTGCTGTACTTGTCAGTGATATGAAGGCCAGCAACCGTTTTTACCGCTTCTTTGGATCGTTCAGCTTTCATTATGAAATAAACCGGTTTCTGAAAGCCAGTACATTGATTGGCGTGCAATATGACAAGGTGCGGGAAAATTTCTTTATACCGCGTAAAGGTGTGGTGGATGATACATTACGGAATGCCGTGGCCGACAGCCGCCTGGGCTCGCAGGTGAAAAGACTGTTTTCGTTGTATACCGATAGTAGGGTAGAATATAACCGGGGGTTTGAACGCACGCATAGCCTGGCGGCAAGGGCAGGTATACGTTATCAGAACAACAAAGCTGAGCAGGATCTGACATTGGGATATAATTCGGCTACAGATAACCTCACCAGTGTGCAAAATGGGGTGGCTGCCTTACGCCAGACAAGTGGTGATGTAGGAGAGTGGAACTGGATGAACCTGTATGCCAGTGCCGACTATGGCTTTGCGGAGAAGTTATTTTTGAGTGCCAATGTGGCTATGGATGGTTCCTCCCGTTTTGGAACGCAGGCGTCCGGAGGTGTGCGTATTGGGGAGCACAAATTTCCGGTGATGTCTTCTGTAGGGGCTACCTGGCTGTTGTCCAGCGAACAGTTTATGGGCCGCTCTTTCCTCAACCTGTTAAAGCTGCGCGCTTCCTATAGTGTGAGTGGTAACGATGATATTGGTAATTATACGGCCCGTCAAACCTATGTATCACAAAATCTTTTAGGTGCACAGGGATTGGTAAGAAAAGGAATTGCCAACCCGGCCCTGCAATGGGAAACCTCCCGTAAAATCAACTTCGGCTTAGATGTGGCAGTGTTTAACGAGCGGGTGAATGTTACGGTAGACCTGTATAAAAGTAGCATTCAAAATATGCTGGTATACAGGCCCATTCTCGGGTATTCCGGTTTTGAAAATGTGCTTGCCAACGATGGTAAAATGCAGAATACCGGTTTAGAGGGGGCAGTGAATGTAAGGGTGATGAACAGCCCTGCTTTTAAATGGGATGCAGGCATTCAGATGAGTGCTTATAAAAACAAAGTACTGGCAGTGCCCAACAACGGATTTTATACCAGCTATGCCGGAGCTACTATTGTAACCCGCACAGGCGGTGCAGCTAACCGTTTTGCAGGCTTTAAAACAGCGGGCGTATATACTACAGATGCCGAAGCGGCCAGTGCCGGATTACGGAAGCGGAATACAGATGGCTCATTAACGCCTTTTGCCGGCGGGGATATCCGTTTTGCAGATATAGATGGTAATAAGATTATTGATGATAACGACCGAACCATCATTGGTAATCCCAATCCCCTGTTTACCGGGGCTTTTACCAGCCGTTGGGCGTATAAAGGCTTTGAGTTATCGGCGTTGTTTACTTTCAGTTATGGTAATGATGTATATAATCAATTGCGCTATCACCTGGAAGCGGAAAACGGTTATCAAAACCAGTTGGTAAGCGTGAATAACCGCTGGAGGGCCAATGGGCAGGTGACTAATACGCCTAAAGCTGCCTATGGCGATCCTATGGGTAACAGCCGTTTCAGCGATCGCTGGATAGAAGACGGATCGTACCTGCGTTTGCGTACGTTAAGTCTGCAATACAATGTGCCGCTGAAAGCTACAGGCGCATTAAAAAGCGCCACTGTTTTTGCCACCGGCTATAACCTGGTAACCTTTACCCACTACCTGGGTTACGATCCTGAATTCAGTGCTACACCCAGTGTGTTAGGGCAGGGGATTGATACGGGGTTAGACCCGGTGTTTAAGTCTGTAACGCTGGGGGTGAAAATTGGAATATAAAATACCACAACGAACGATTATGAAATTGCTGATAAGAATAATAGGTTTACTATACTGCTGTGCTGCTGTTACCGCGTGCAACAAAACTTTTGATAAACTACCGGTGAATGAGCTGGATGTTTCTAACGCCTACCGCAATGTAGACGATGCCAACTCGGCCGTAATGGGCATTTATGGTAAGTTTATGGGGCTGGCCGACAGGTATGTGATTTTGAACGAATTGCGGGGCGACCTGCTGGAATATACAGATAACGCCGATGAATATCTGCGCCAGATAAGCACGCACAGTGTAACGGCGGATAACCCTTATGCCAGCCCGCGTCCGTTTTATGAACTGATTATTAACTGCAATGATGTGCTGAAGAATTTTACACTCATGTATCAAAGCAAGCGGCTGAAAGAGGATGAGTACAATCAGCGTTATTCAGATATAGCTTGCCTGAGAAGCTTTTTATACCTGCAGCTGGGGATTCATTATGGAGATGAAGTACGTTATATAACCGACCCACTGGAAAATGTGAGCGCTTTATCTGATGCCGGCAAATTTCCGAAAGTGCCTTTTAACGCCCTGCTGGATAGTTTGATCAATTTTACGGAGGCTATTCCTTTTAAAACACAATATACTGCCCAAGTTTCAGGTACTGTAGGCCCGGTGCTGAACATGACTTTGGATGGTATTCCTACTAATACCTTCTTTATACAAAAGAAAATGTTATTGGGTGAGTTGTATTTGTGGAAAGGGAATTATACCAAAGCGGCTACCTATTACCGGGAGGTAATGGAAATTGGCACCCCCTCGGGTTTATCCGAAGGCGGTTTGGGATTGTATAAACTGGCCTGGGGTGGCGCTAATCACTATGTTACTTATTATGTGGTAAATAATGCGCCGTCACTGGCATATGATGATGGCTGGCGCATGATTTTTAACCGGGGATATGATGCCAGTTATGGCTATGAATGGTTATGGGCTTTACCTTATGATAGCAAGTTTAAACCGGATAATCCATTGATACAATTGTTTTCGCCCATAGGTGGTAAATACCTGTTGAAGCCTTCGCAGGCGGTGGTAGATAACTGGCATAGCCAGTTACAGAACCCCAGGTTTGGGGTAGGAACTATTTCCTACGGACAGTTTACTGATGCCCGCGAACCTTTAAGCATTCGCAACCTGAACGGGCAACCGGTAGTAATGAAATACCTGTATAACTATATTGACTATGCCACTAATACGGCACTGAATCCGTTCACTAAAAACGGAAAGTTTTACCTGTTTCGCCAAACCCAGTTGCACCTGCATTTTGCAGAAGCTGCCAACCGCGATGGCTATTATAAACTGGCTTCTGCTATATCTGATCAGGGATTGGGCGCTACTTTCGCACCTCCCGTGCAATCGCCTGCCATTACAGATATGACCCTGTGGCAGAATTCGCTGATGTTGCCTGCGCCTTATAATTTTGATGCAAGGAACAGCGACAACGTACCTTATTTCCGGGGTATGTGGTACAGACATATTGGTGTGCGCAGGAGGGTGGGGCTGGTGCCCAATGTAGTAAGTGCTGGTGATAGCCTTATTTCTATAGAAAATAATATCATTAATGAAGAGGCGCTGGAAAATGCATTTGAAGGCACCCGGTGGCCCGATCTGTTACGTATTGCCCTGCGCAGAAACGACCCTGCTTTCCTGGCCGATAAAGTATATGCTAAACTATTAAAAGACAATATTCCCAACGCTGCTGCTATTCGTGAAAAACTAATGCAAAAAAACAACTGGTATTTGCCATTTAAATTATAGCAGCATTCCTGCAATAACTTTTTTTCATACAGCACGATTAGTTATAGCGCCGCCCGTTCCCGGGCAGGCGCTTTTTATTTTTTGTGGTTATAATGCTGTGATGTTATATACACCGCCTTTTTTGGTATCAAAGCTGGTGAGATAGCTGTTACCTTCTGCTACAGAGCTGGCATTGATGCCTTTGATAGCAATGGGTTTGGCTGTTCTTATTACACAGTTACCGCCATTGGCAGAGGTGATGGTAGCTGTTGTCAGCAGGTTGTTTTTCCATTGTATATCTACCGTGAATGCGCCTCTTGCTTTTAAGCCTTTTACGTTGCCTGTGGCCCAGGCTGCGGGCAATGCCGGTAATAGATGAAGCTGATCTAAATGACTTTGCAGCAACATTTCTGTCATGCCGGAGGTGGCTCCAAAATTACCGTCAATCTGGAAAGGTGGATGTGCATCAAACAGGTTGGGGTATAGGCCGCCGCCTTTGGAAACACTTACATCGCGCATCAAGTCGCGTACCAGTTTATAGGCGTGATCTCCATCGAGCAATCTTGCCCAGAAGTTGATTTTCCAGGCCAGGCTCCAACCGGTGCCGGCATCGCCACGCAGCTCCAATGTTTTTTTGCTGGCTTGCGCAAATTCGGGTGTGCTCAGTGGCGAAATTTCGCGGCCTGGATGTAATCCATATAATTGACTTACATGGCGGTGATGCGGATCTACATCTTCCCAGTCTTTATACCATTCCTGCAGGTTGCCTTTTTGTCCGATATGCAGGGGATATAATTTAGCCATCTTGGCAATCAGTAACTGGCGGAATGCAGTGTCGGTATGTAATTCCTGTGCGGCTTCTATACAGTTACGGAAATGATCGCGAATGATAGACATGTCCATGGTGGTGGCTATAGAAGTGTTGGCATGTTTGCCTTTATCATCTATATAGTCGTTTTCCGGCGAAAAAGAAGGGGCAGTTACCAGGTAGCCGTTTTTGTCTTCTACCAGGAAGTTGACCAGGAATTCAGCTGCGCCTTTCAGTACGGGATAGGCTTCCTGTAAAAAGCGTTTGTCTTTGGTAAAACGGTAATGTTCGTACAGGTGACGGCATAGCCAGGGAGCGCCCATATACCAGTTAGCCCATTTGGGATCGCCTTTGCCAATGTTGCCTACAGGGTTACTGATGGCCCAGATGTCAGTATTGTGATGGGCAACCCAGCCCTTCATGTTATAAAACTCTTTAGCCGTGTTTTTGCCGGTTACTGCCAGGGTTTTAATGAAATCGAATAAAGGATATTCCATTTCTTCCAGGTTGGTAATGGCAGCGGGCCAGTAGTTCATTTGGGTGTTGATGTTAATGGTATAGTTACTGCTCCATGGGGCGCGTAACAGCTGGTTCCAGATGCCCTGTAGGTTGGCAGGTACACCGCCGGGACGGGATGCGCTGATAAGCAGGTAACGGCCGTACTGGTAAAGCAGGGTTTCCAGTTCGGGGTCGGTAGCGCCGTTACTGAATGCCAGCAGCCTTTCATTAGTGGGCAGTTGGGTAGCAGCAGTGTTGCTGGCGCCCACCTGTAACTCCACCCGGTTAAAGTAGCGGTGATAATCGGCCGAATGTGTAGCCAGCAATGCCTGCCATGACTGGCTGCTGGCTGCCTGCATAGCGTTTTTGCAAAGGAGTGCCGCGTTTCTGCCTTCGCTGTCGGGACATTTATTAAATCCGTTGTAACTGGTAGCGGCGGTAATAATCAGCAATACTTCATTGGCATTGGTAACCGTAATACCGGATGTGTCTGCACGGGAAGCGCCACCTTTCAGTACCGCCTTTATTTGTACTACACCTGTCATGCCTTTGCAATGATTACTGTCTTCATATATCACGGGTTCTTTGTTATACTTTACATAATTGGGATCGGCCTGTGCGGGCGCTTTTGCAGTGAGGATAAGTCCATTGCTGCCATCTTTCGCCAGTGTATAATGCACCTGGCTGTTTAAACTGGTGGTGAAACTGATGTTACCGGGCTGACTGGCCGTTAAACGCATTATAATAGCCTTGCCAGGAAAAGAGGCTATTATTTCTCTTTTATAGGTAACCCCACCGGCAGTGAACTGAACGGTAGCGATGCTATTGTCAATGGAAAGGTCGCGTGTGTATTGCGTGTAAGAGCTGTTGCCGATGTTTTGTTGCAACCTGAGATCGGCCAGCGGAAGAAACGACTGGGTGTATACGCCCTGTATGTTTTTGACGAGTTTGTTGGCCTGTTCGTAATCTTCCTGCTCCAGCAATGCCTTGCGAACAGGACCGAGGAAAGAGGCCGCTTTGGGGTTTACTTCCCCTTTTACCGGGCCGCCGCTCCAGAACGTAGCTTCGTTTAACTGCAGCAACTCATTCACAGGATTGCCAAATATCATGGCCCCCATACGGCCATTGCCCACAGGCAGGGCTTCCGTCCATTTTTCGGCTGGTCGGGTATACCAAAGCTTCAGCTGGTTTTGTGCCAGGGAGCGAGCAGGCAGGCCATACGTGAAACAACCTGCAACGAGTACGATCAAAAACCTTCTTTTCATATGATGTGCTTATGCTGTATAATGGATAAGGTGCTGTGAATAGTGCTGTTTTGCAGCAGTATTCACAGCAGCGGGGCTAATGTAGGAATATTGTATTGGCTTTATGGCAGATGCTCATTGAGCTTATGCATTTGCCAATATTCGCTTCCGTAAAAAAAGCCTGTGCTGCTGATGGTTTTAGCCAGGTATATGCCGGATGTTCGATACTATTTGCCGGAGATGTGTATGGTAACCTGCTGATAGCAGAACAGGGATGGTGGTGGGAGCGTTTGATTGGTTTCATGCCAGGCAATTGTTAGGGCATACAATATACGTAAAAACTACAGTGACTATGGCCGTTTGCGGTGGTGGAATAGAAAAGCCATGCTTACAGGGAAGCACGGCTTTCGCAGAAAAGGTAAATATGGAAGAATATTATTTATAAGCCCAGTTTTTGATAAAGAACTTTTTCTATTTCCGGATATTGGTTGGTTAGTGTTTCGTTGGCCGGCTTTATAACCTGCTGCTTCATTATAAACGTTTGTTTGTACGTTTTACTGGTCAGTTGCAATTTTTGAGTATCAGTGGCAGAAGTATAAAATAGTTGCTCCTGGAATGAGCCAATGATTACATAATCGTATCCTGGTTCTATCACCAGCTTTGTATCCTGTTGCGCAGGTATCGTTCCTATGGGGGTAACTGTTAGTACCTCTACTGATTGTAAGGGTAATGGTTTTCCGGCTGTATCCACGAAATCAGCATCCAGCTCTATTTTTAGCGGAGAATAATTATACCGCGCATCAAAGTTGCAAATGCCCAGGGAGGGAACGGGCATATGTATATAAGCGCTGGCTAAAGGTGATAATACGGCAGGAGCTACGGGCTTTTTCAATTGTGCTGTCTTTAGCTTTTTTTCCTGCGCCAGCCTTATCTTTTCTTCAGATTCACGTATCAGCTTTTCTATCCGTTTATAATCTTCTGCGATCAGGCGTGAGTGTTCAATTGAATCCTGAATTAGTTTAGCCTTTTGCTGCGCAAGCTGTTGTAGCCTTTCCTGTTTCAGCTGTTCCTGCTCCTGCTGCTTTTGTTTAAATACCGCCATGGCTGCTTCGTAATCAGCACCTTCCAAAACAGGTTTGGCCTGATAGGTAACTGTTTTATGTGCATTGCTGAACTGAATAGTATACAAACCATTGTTGCTTTTTTCCTTTACCTGTACATAGGTCCACGCTTCGGCTGCATCCTGCGCATGAAAGGACTCCCCATCTGCCAATTGAAATTTCTGGTTGTTATATACCTGTAATTCTTTGAAAGAAGAAGGATCTATTTTGACAGAGATAACAGGATTTTTACCGCTGGCTTTTGCTGGTGGTAATAACAGTAAGGGATTTATATTGGTGATCGTTGCGGCAGCGGTTGTTGTGGTTGTGCTATGCGATACGCTTACATCAACAAGTGTAGCACTGCCCTGATATATCCAGTTTTGTTTTACGGTATCTAAGTAGTAAGCATTGTATTGGCTATTCTTACTGATGGCAGGGAGCATAACCTCTGGTTTTGCGGCTGGGTTTACAACTACAGGCTGATGGTTGGAAAAGGCTAGCATTTCAAACATGCCACCAGAGATAAACTGGAAGGTTTGCGCTGCCGAATCGTAGTGCATAGGTATGCCGGACAGGTAAAAATCCAGGGGTTTGGTAAATTCTCTGTATTTAATATGTATGGCTCCTGTTATTATTTTACCAGCAGCGTCGATAAAGGCATTAGGGGGAAATAAAAGGAGGCCACCTGATGGAGAAACAAGTGTGTCGCCACGGGTGGCATCCACTGTATATTCCACAAAAGGCACCTGAACGTTTGGAAGTGGTGGGTGAACAAAGGATGTGTGCGTGCTGTCGGCTGTAGATGCGTGTTGGTCGTTCAGTGTTTCACAGCCTGTTACACAGGCAATAAAAAGCAATACACAAAGTAATCTGATTGTCATATAAGAGTTTTAAGGTTGTATGCCCGCTTAGGTATAGCAGGTGTTCTGGTAAACGAAGAAAATGATTAATGAGTACACTTTTCTGTGATTTTTAACAGAAGTAGTTGGTGAATAATAACCGAAACTATCTGTGACGGGATTGTATCCGGAGAGAAAATAGTGTGTGTTGATAGGTTCGGGGGGAATATATAAATTATTTTTTCAGGCTCATGCAATGTTTTTCCTGATTGGGTTTTCATACCTGTAAAAATGCCATATGCGTAAAATTTCAATGTTTGTAATAGCGTTGTTTGCTTTTGTTGCCTGTTCAAAGGAAGGTGCAAAGAATGAGCCATCAATCATAATTTGTCCGGGTTTTGATTGTACGTGTGACCCCTTTATTGCTACCTATCAATGGGATAGCAAGGTGGTGCTGGTAAGGGGTTTTGCAAACCCTGCCTGTAATTTTGTACCTTTTTATTTAAACCAGGATAGTACTGAATTTACACTGCCGGCCGGTTACACTTATGATAAGTTTATTAGTGAAGCTACATTAGTAAACAGGGTTTCGCTTTGTGGTGATACTGGTACTAAAAAATAGGTGGAAGCCGGGTTGTATAACACAACCCGTTTTTTTTATGAATAAGTCTTTTCTGCTGTAGCAGATGGTGTTGGGGCTTTCATAATCCTGTATATTCATTGCCGGAAACCAGGAAAACCCTTTTTTCAATGAAGCACATAAAAGATCTATGAAACGGATACTGTACCTGTTATTACTGACCGCTCCCCTGATATCAGCCGATTGTCAGAAAGAAGGGGAGAACTGCCATAAGAATATCCTCTTTCGTAACGAATCGCCGGATACGGTTATCCTGGCTTATCAATCTTATATTCCCTTTGATACTGTTCAATGTCGGCTGGATGGTCAAAAGATAGCGCCAGGCGCAGAAGATAAATCAGGAACCCGTTCTTGTTTGGAAAACGGGTTGGCCGGCGGTAAAATATTAGATTTTTACCTGCTTGATCCAGCCACTTATAAGTACGATGGTGCTTATTACAACTGTGACTCGTTGAATACTGCCTACACTATACTGAAAGAATATCATTTGACGCTGGACGAACTGAGAAGCAATAATTTTACTATTACGTATCCATAAAGCACCGATACTATGAAAACAGAAAAAGAAAAGGCGCAGGCAGGAGCGTTGTACGACGCTAATTTTGATGTAGCACTGATACAGGAAAGAGATGTGGCAAAAATGCAGTGTTATACCTATAACCAGCTACCTCCTGCCGCTAAAGCAGAGCGCGAAACATTACTTCGTGAACTATTGGGCAAAACCGGGCAAACGTTTTTAATAGAGCAGCCATTCTACTGCGATTATGGCTACAATATTGAAATAGGCGAAAACTTTTACGCTAATGTAAACTGCGTAATACTAGACGGTGCAAAAGTAACTTTTGGCGATAATGTGTTTATAGCACCCAATTGCGGGTTTTATACAGCAGGGCATCCCCTGGATGTACCACAGCGTAATAAGGGACTGGAGTATGCGTATCCTATACGGGTAGGAAATAATGTGTGGATTGGCGCTGGTGTAACGGTATTGCCTGGTGTAACTATAGGTGATAATACCGTAATAGGTGCAGGTAGCGTGGTAACTAAAAACATTCCGGCGAATGTGGTGGCCGTAGGCAACCCTTGCCGGGTAATGAAGAGTATATAAATTGCCCGATGGCTACACCTAAGATCCATTTGTTGGTGAGTCTACGCTGTTAGGCAAAAAAGTGGTTCGGCGATGAGTAGCTATAAAAAATCCGGTTTGCATCATGCAAACCGGATTTTGTTTATGTATAAGAAAGTTGATTATTCATACAGGTACATCAGATAGTCGTAGCCGCTACCTGTGTTTTTTCACGCCTGGTAAATTTATCAAACAGCAACACACTTGCTAACCATACTGCAAATAAAATAACCAATGGTACCGTGTCAGATACGTTGCGTGGTACTGCTGCCTGGTGAATATTATTTAAGGAATGAAAAGCAGCTACTGCCAGGAATGATCCTGTTTTGTCTGCTACCGCGCCAATGCCCCAGCTACCCACCAGCAATAAAGCAAAGAAAACAAGGTGGCCGGTAGAGAAACCGAAATTCAGGTGCCAGAAATACCATAATATGGATACGATTACAATATTGGCGAATTTAGATACGCCTGCCTGTGCCAGTAACGGACGTAAAAAGCCACGCCATCCAATTTCTTCGAGTAAAGCATATAGTAACAGCGCAAAAGCACCGGTTGCAGACTCCATTGTGGTAGTGAATAGTGGATAAATAAGTAATATAATAATAGGAAATACCCAGTACAATATGATAGTTATCAGTAGGTTAGGGAATTTTCCTTTAGGTGTTAACTGAATTTTGATGCCAAATATAGCCGCTGCTATTAATGCGCCAATGGTGGTGCCAGAACCACGCAAAATGGTTTGTAAAAAGAAATTATCTGTATGTAACAGGTCGGTTTTAGTAACGAGGTAACGGATACCTAAAGCGATCACATAAAACACGATAAGGGCGGCTACTGGAATTTTCTTAAACATAGTTTTGAATTGTTATGCAAACATAATATGCCCGTTCTCCGTAAAAATTGACTTTGGGTAAGAACTATAAAGGCTTATTTACCAATCCGTTTTCTTATCCTGCTTACACTTTCTGCTGTTAAACCCAGAAAACTGGCTACAATTTTCAGTGGTGTGCGTTGTAATACTTCCGGTTTTTCCTGTAACAGTTGCAGATAGCGTTCCTGTGGCGAAAGGGTAAGCAGTTTTATCTGTTCGGTTTGCTTGCGGATATATAACACCTCCGCAATAGCTTTACCTATATGCACTCCGGCAGTGGAACGGGTATATAATTCCTGTAAATCGTTTTTATGAATAGCCCATACCACGGTTTCTTCCAATGCTACTGACTGAATGGGAGTGCCCGTGCCTCTAAGAAAAGAAAGGTAATCAGAGAATATATCGTTCTCGTAGCAAAGATGAATACAGGTTTCTGTATCCTCTCCGCATACATATAAAGCTACTGAGCCTTTTATCAGCAGGTTGAGGTGGTTTTCTTTTCCGTTACAGGGTTTGATGATTTCGTTACGTGCATATGCGATGGTTTTGAGCTTTTCGGCGAAAGATTCCCATATGCGCACGTTGGCTGGAAAATAGCGGTCAAATATCTGCTTTACAGCTTCTGGTGTTGGTTCTCTCATACTACAGGTAGTAAATATAAGAATTTCAATATTCCAAAAACAAGCGTTTTTTATCTCTGTTTTTCTTTGTATAGGGAAGCTGTAGCGCTATGGAAAATGTAACAATAGTTACAAGTATTGTATTTCCGGGCAGATAACTTCGCCGCAAAACTCAGATAATGTTATATTCTTTTTACCGCAACTGTGCTATCGCATTAGGTTTGCTGGTTTTTGCTACCTCTTGCAACAAAAACAACGACAATGCAGCCCCCCAGGTGGCTGATTCTGTGTACATGCCTACGGTTATTTACGATGGTGATGCTCCTTTGGATAGTTTTGTTTACAATAATGATAACACGGTAGCTACTGCCTATAATGGCCGTACCTATCAAAATCACATGAATTTTGAATATAATAGTGAAGGGAAATGTAAGCGTGTGTTTTATTATTTAGGAAACGAATCCCAGTTGGCACAGGTGGATACCCTGGTGTATGCCGCAGATGGTTCCATCGCATTCAGCTCTTATTATCCCTCACAGGGGCGCCCTATAGAGTATGCCGTGAAGGTGAAATTCAATAGCAATGGAGCTGTTGTTTCTCTTGCGCAGGACACCGTGAAAAGGGATGGTGGGTATAAGCAAACGCTGACCGCCAACTTTACCTTTGCTAATAATAATCTTACGCAATACTCCACTAACTATTATTTAGAGGATGGTGGAGCGGTGGAAAGCAATTATACCAGCAGTTTTGCCTTTGAGTATAATCAGCGTGCAAATAGCTGGCTGGAGTTTTATCATAAAAACCCTTTTATACAGGTGCTGTTAGGCTATTACCAGATTGAAACATTCCTGTTTACTGCCAGTGCTAATGAATTAGCTAAGTTTAGCCCCACTTATTCCGGAAGTGAAACTAAAAGCTATCCTGTAAACAACACGTATGATAATGCAACCGGTACACTTGTGAAGCAGCAAATTGGTGATGATACTAATGAATATGCTACTTTTTCATTTAAGTATAAAAAAGTGGCTAAGAAATAAAATAGCTGAATCCCTTATTAAACAGTGAATATGATAACTTCCTTCTTGCGCAACAGCGCTATTGTATTGTTTTTTTCGTTTGTGGGCGCTTCCTGTAGCAAAAACAGTGATGCCGTATCTACTAAGGCAGATTCTGTATATATGCCTGTTGTTATTTATAACGGAGCCACTCCCTTAGATAGTTTTGTGTACAATGATGATAATACACTGGCAACCGTATTTTGCCAAAGTGTGAATAGTGCATACGGAACACGTATGGATTTTAGATACAATATCAGTGGGCAGTGTAAAAGTGTACAGTATTATACCATAGCTAATGGTAAGTTGGAATATACCGATTCGCTCTTATACGGCTTAAATGGAACTGTTGCTCTTATGCGATTTTATGAGGTTGGTGTGCCAGACTTTACCTACAAAATGCAGTTTAATAGTAATGGCGCATTAACCACCTGGGTAATGGATTCGCTTATCGTGGAGCTGGCTAAAACAGTTGATGCTTATAAGCTCACATTCAGCAATGATAATCTTACAGATTTTACCCATCATTACTATTATGAATATAATGGTAATGTGAGAACTGATTTTACCGACAAGTATACATTTGAGTATGATACGCATGCGAATAGTTTGCTGGAGTTTTTCCGTAAAAATCCTTATATGCAGGTACCTATGTGCTGGGATCAGTTTGACGGATTGCTGATAACTTCCAGTGTGAATGTATTAAGCAAAGTGAGTATAAACTTCCAGGGGATGGATCCGGAGTCGTACGTGGTACATAATACTTATGATGCTACCACTGGTTTGCTTACCAGGCAGGTATTGGGCGACGAAACTAATTACCTCTTTGATTTAAACATGCGCTATAGAAAAGTAGCGAATAAATAAGCAGGCCTTTAGTGGTTTAAAGGGAGCTTTCTACAGGAAGCTCCTTTTTTATTGGGACAGGCTACTGGTGTATCAATATCTCCTGGAAAGCTTTGGCGCTTTGTTTCTGGTAAGCTGCTTTTAAAGAGATGATAGCTGCCTGTTGCACAATATTTACTCCTTCAATAGGGATGGCAGTAAACTGTGGCTGCCCATTCGCGGTGGTTTGGGTAAGTATGGTGTGCCAGTGGCCGGTGTTTACCAGTTCCAGCAGGGTGGGTATGTCGTTAATTTCCAGGTTTACCTGCGGGGTAAGCTGGTGGCTGGTAAACAGCTGATCAATAAAATGCCGGGTGGCATAACCATGTGCCGGAAGTGCCAGCGGTAACTGTTGAATATCGGCTAATGTTACACTGGAACGGTGGGCTATTTCAGAGGTGTGAGAGGTTAACAGGCGCAAGCCGGAGGTAAACAGGGGCTGGTAGTTCATTTCCGGGTGAATGGAATCAAACTCAAAAGTGAGTACAAAATCCAGTTCAAAACTAAAAAGGCGGTCGGTAATCTCTTTAGAAGTGCCAAAACTTACCTGTATGTGAATATTGGGGTAGGTGCGGGCAAAGGCTACAATTGCCGGCGCCAGCACGTGTTTTAGGCCATAAGAGCAGCCTATATGCAGTTTGCCGGTTTTTATCTGGCCCAGATCCTGCACCATCTGAAAGCCATCGTTGGCTTTATGCAGGCATTGCAGGGCATAATCGTAAAAGCGTATGCCGGCTTCTGTGGGATGTACGCGCTTGCCCACCCGGTGAAAAAGTGGGGTGCCCAGCTCGTTTTCCAGTTGTTTTATCTGCTGCGAAAGGGTACTTTGACTAATGAAAAGCTGTTCTGCGGCTTCTGAAAAATTTTCCAGTTCCTTTGCCTTGATATAATATTTCAATTGCCGCAGCTCCATGGGTAAATCGGTTTTATCAATAAGCGTTATTGAAAAATAGCATTTACGAAAGTAAGCATAGTTAAAGAACTTTGATCTGTTTTTAGCAAGGCCGCCCGTTAGGGCATATGAGGATAGTAATATGAATATAATAAGCGCAAGTGAAGGTATTTTTAGACTAGGATCGGGAAAGCAGTTTGGCAGACTGGATGTGGCTGAATTGGCGAATGAGAAACAGGCGGTAAAAGTAAGTGTAACACCTTTTGTGGTGTTATCGGAAGGGGAAGTGATACTGCTGGACACCGGATTAGGAAGTATGGTTGATGGGCAGCCTTGCATTTACAATGCTTTACACGAAGCGGGTATACAGCCGGAGCAGGTGACCCGCATTCTGCTATCGCACTTGCATAAAGACCATACTAACGGTATCCCGCTTTTTCCCAACGCTACTATATACGTTAACAGTAAAGAATATGCTTTTGCCCGCACGCAGGAAGGAAACCCTTCTTATAACCAGTCTTTGCTGATGCAGTTGCCACAGCAATACAAGGTGCATTGGATGGAGGAAACGGAGGGCTTTATTAATGGAGAGATCACTTACCAGGTAGTAGGCGGGCATACGCCTTTTCACCAGGTATTCTGGATAAGGAACAATGAAGGAACCACCTTTTATGGAGGAGATAACCTGCCACAGGCATATTACCTGAAATATCATGCCGCCTGGAAAAACGACTACGATGGCAAAACAGCTATGGAACTACGTTTGCAGTGGGAGAAAGAAGCGCGTGATGAAAACTGGTCAGTATTGTTGTATCATGATGTAAACAGGGATCGTATTAAGCTGTAGGTTTCCTGGGGTATACCAGCAATTGTAGTAACAACGCAATTGCCAGCAGTAAAAGGATGAATACGGTCCAACCCTGGCCGGATAACAATACGCCACTACCACTTCCTATAATAGAGGAACCTATGTAATAAAACAACCAGTATAGCGCCGTTGCGGTGCTTTTATTATGTTGGGCGGTTTGGGCAATGATGCGACTGGCCATAGTGTGGCCGGCAAAGAAACTAAACGTAACCAATCCTAATCCACACACCAGCACTACCAGGTTGCCCGATAGCATGGCCAGCAGTCCACCTGCCAGAAACAGGATAAATAGTCTTATTAATTGCTGAGGGGCTACCTTATCGCTCCATTTACCGGCCACCATAGTACCCACTACGCCAATGGTATACATGAGAAACACACTGGCAATAATGTAATGTGGCAGGGAAAAAGGAGGTGCTTCCAGCCTAAAGCCCAGATAGTTATATACGCTTACGAATGTGCCCATAATGCAGGCAGCTGTAATGTAGTAACGCAGCATTACCGGATGCCGGCTAAACTGCCCTATCTGTTGCCATTTTACTTTAAAACCAGCCTTTGCGGGAACAAAATGGCGGGATGCGGGCAACAGCTTTACAAACACTATCCCTATTACCAGGCTGCTAAGGCCAATAAGCCCCATTGCCCAACGCCAGTTGAGCCAACCTGCCAGTAAAGTAGCTTCTATACGCCCGGCCATGCCGCCAATAGCATTACCGCTCAGGTACAGGCTGATAGCACGGCCAATGGCTGCCGCACTGATTTCTTCGGACAAGTAAGCCAGCGCCACCCCCGTAACGCCGGCCAGTGCTATGCCTTTGCAGGCATTGATGAATACCAGTAAAGGAAAGTTGTGTACGAATGCCGTGCTGATGGTAAGCAAAGCCGAAATAATCATGGAAAAGCCCATTAGCTGCTTACGATGTAACTCATCGGCTTTAAAAGAAAGAATAAACAGTCCGATGCCTACGCCAAGTGTAGAAGCCGAGACGGTGTAGCTGCTTTGTGCTGGTGTAACACTAAACTGCTTACACACCAGTGGGAGCAATGGCTGAAACACATAGAGCTGTGCAAACACCGAAAGGCCTGATAAAAAAATGCTGGTGTTGATGTAAGTATACCGCAAGGTTTTCGCTTCTGCTTTCCTTCTCTTCGGTACTATAGAGATTGTATGTGCCAGTGACTGCGTAATCATAATTGGTACAGCAAAGGTCCGGCACAAGGAGAATATGGGTAAACGGTATTTTTCTATAACATCTATTGATAAAACCGATTAGGCGGAGGGAAAAGTTTTTAAAAAATAGGCCCTGGCTTTAGACAAAGCGGGCCGTTTGCTAACCTATGAAAAACACCTAGTTTATAATAAGGTAGTGTAATCTTTTTTGTTATTTACTTAGCTGCTTATTGCGCTTTGCAATGTGAAAGTAGTACGCTTTCTGATACCCGCAATAGGTGCCGATTACTTATAACTGCTTTTTAATAGTTGATATTTTGTATGTATCAGTGACCTTAACTATTCCTGAAAAATAGCTTAACGCTAAAGGCCATTATCTTAAAGAAATACCCGATACTTACTTATTTATCTAAAAAAGACAACTTGAAACGTTTATTGCTGCTACAGATATTGGGGAAGGCGTTGTATGAGTATAAATACAGCAGAATATAAGCAGGAAAGCGGCTTTTGTTAAGCCCCTAGTTGCCGGATATCTTTAACCTCTAATACCTGTTTGGGATAACCCTTTAACACTGCATTGATCATTGCTTTCCCTACTTCATGCAGACTCAGCATCCCGGAAGGTGCTATCAGCGAAAAGATACTGATCAATGGCTTAAAGAACCAGCGAACGTTTTTCTGGCCTTTTACAGGTTTCATGCCAGCGGGCCTGAAGTTATACTGGCCTTTGAAAGGTAATTGCATTAAATCATTCTCCGTTTTGCCCTTTACACGAGCCCACATACTTTTTCCTTTTTCGGTGCTATCGGTTCCCCAGCCGGTAACGAAGGTGAACACCATATTGGAGTTGAGGGTTGCCAGCGTTTTGGCAAAGTATAAAGTGGTATCGTAAGTGATGTAGGTATAGTCCGCTTCATTCTTGCCCATGGCGCTAACGCCGGCACAATAAAAGCAGGCATCATAGCCTTGTAAAGTATCTGTATGGTGACCAATTTCCCAAAAGTCTTTTACTATCAACTCCCGTGTTTTGGGAAGTGACTGGCCATAAGATTTGCGGCCTACTAACAGTATTTCAGAAATGTTGTCGTTTTGCACGCATTCTAACAAAACGCCTTCGCCTACCATTCCGGTTGCCCCGGTAATAATTACTTTTAATGCCATAGTTGTTGTTGAGAGGTGCATTTTACAACAAAATCACATACTGACCATATATCGTATTATTATAGAACGGCTTCCGGATGGTTGTTCTTTTAATTGCCTTTTTTTATCAGTTTTTCCAGATCGCTCCATGCGCCGCCGTTGTATACTTTTTTAAATCCTCTTTCTTTTAAAATATTTTCTGCTTTTACACTTCTTAACCCATGACTGCAGCAGGTGATATATGTTTTTCCGGAATCGAGTTCTACATATCTTTCCCGTAAAGTGCCAAGTGAAATGTTCAGCGATCCGTTGATATGACCTGTTTTGTATTCCTGTTCTGTTCTTACGTCCAGGATAATTGCGCCTTTGGCCAGTAAGCTGTTCAGTCCCTTATCCAGTGTGGCAATACGATAGGCGCGGTAGGATATATACACCAGCAGCAGTATGCCTGTTATTATTATGGCTGTTTTCATTATTGCTGTTCCAGTTTACTTAAAATGTGTTTGTCTATATAAAAAGTGCCGAAGGGAATAATGCAGGCTATCAGCACCTTCCAGGTGGTGGTTTTAAATTTCCAGTTTTGCTCAACGCCTACGCTGAGTGTGTTGAATACAAACAGCAGGAAAATAGCGCCGTGAACAGCACCCAGTACTCGCGTAGCATCCGGATTGTGTAACAGGTATTTCATGGGCATGGCAACAAACAACAGTGTCAGTAATGAAATACCTTCCAGTATACCAATAATACGTAGCCTGCCAATTTTTGTGCTAAATAATTGAAGCATATGAATAGGGGTTTTATCTGAAGTAGGGGCGGCTGGCAAAGGGGGAAAAAGGCCAGGGAATGGCTATGAAAATGATTGCCAGTGCTATAGCATACCAGGTAAGCAAGGTTTTGAATTGCTGTTTATCGTCTTTTTTTCGCTTGGCCAATGCTGATCCTATAGTGATAATAACAATAGCGAGTAGCATGCAGCCTGCATGATATATGCCAAAGAAGGCTATGTCTGTAATTCGTACCGCTTCGTGGAAATGCGACCGGAAATATTGAATGGCCGGACTGCGAAAATACAGAAGCATGCCTATTACTAATTGAATATGGGCAATGGTGGCAGTCCAGTGCCGTACCAGGTTGTCTGTTTTAGTAAAAGCAGCTTTTCGGATATAGCCTTTGAAGGCTCTGTACACTGCATATGCCAGGCTTATTACCACCAGCCATCGAACAAATGAGTGGAGAAAAGTGAGTAGTTGATACATTGTTATTTTACTTCTGCAATGTAAAAGTAAAATAATTACATACTAATTGGTATGTTTTTGGTGAAAAAAATTATTGCAGGCTGCGCAGGTAGTTTTTTAATTCTTTCAAATAAGGCTGGTAAACGCTTTTATTGTTTTCCAGTTTTCCAAAATTCCGGATACCCCAGTAGCCCGACATTACAAAAGAGGTGACTTGTTTTGCGTTGACATCGGCCCTGATGAATCCGTCTTTCTTCCCTTTTTCAATAACGTCTACCATTACCTTTGTCCATTCTTTGGTGAGCTTGTCCAGTGCTTTGCTAAACTCTTCGTTCCAGGGCGTCATTTCCTGTGTGAAGTTGGCGGCGGGGCAACCAAACTCTACTTTTAAAAAATCATTTTTTATCAGCAGGTGATACATTAGTTTGTAAATGGCGTCTAATGGATTCGCTTCTTTTTGTAAAGGCTCTATAAAGCTGCTGGTGAGGGTGGGAGTCATGATTTCATTGATAATGGCCAGCCCCATTTCGTCTTTACTTTTAAAGTGATAAAAGAAAGCTCCCTTGGTTACCTGCGTGGTGGCTATTATGTCGTCAATACTGGTGGATTTATAGCCTTTTAAATAGATCAGCTCAAATGCCTTTTGTAAAATCATGAATCGTGTAGCCTCTGACTTTTTCATAAAATACTACCTGGTATGTATGGCAAAGTAACGAAAAATGCCTTGTAAACCGGGGGCACACTAAAAACACTTATCTTTCCGCTTCTACTCAATACTATAATCGTATGAAAGCCTTACACAGTTGTTTATTGTTTGTAGCAATGATATTCTCCCTTAGTGGTTGGGCCCAGCGAACTACTATTGATAACACTTTGCCTGATAGCCTTACAGCTGCCCGCACCCGAAGCGCTTTAAACAGTTTACCAGCCACTGACTATATAAAGCAAACCTATTATCAGAACGATAGTTTGCTCCACTACCGGCTTTTGACGCCTGTTGATGTAGCTGCTAACAATAAATATCCGCTTATTATCACGCTTCATAATTCTTCCCGGATAGGGGATGATAATGAAAAACAGCTGGAGCCTATGGCCCGTATATGGTTACGGGATGATATCAGGTGGAAGTATAAAGCTTACGTGCTGGCTCCGCAGTTTACTACCCGTTCTTCTAACTACCAGGAGGATAGTTTGCGTCATACATTAGTATCTATACCTTCTTCAGATGTATGGTTGTTACTGGCACTGATAAAACAGGTGCAGGAGGAATATAAAGATATTGACCCCGCCCGTATTTACCTGGTTGGCTATTCAATGGGGGGCTCTACGGCGCAAAACCTGATGAGCCTGGCGCCTGAACTATTTGCAGCCATGGTGTCGGTAGCGGCAGTACCTGATTTTTCTAATATTGCGGCTGTTAGCACTAAGCCTGTATGGTTAATTCATGGACAAAAGGACGATGAAAATCCATACATCGGAAGCCGGCAGCTATTTGAAGCCATGCCACACAACAGGCAGTTGCTTTTTACTACTTATACCCAGCTGGATCACAATGTGATTACCATTCCGCTATTGTTATCTAACCAGGTGCCGCAATGGTTATTTAAGCAGTATAAAAAGCGTTAGGGTCGGATGGATTTACCAGCGATAAATACTTTCAATTTCACCGTTCGCTACTACAAACCTTAATGTTTATTCAGCTGGCAAAAGATCGCAAAAGTAAAAGCCATACTGTTGGGTGGTATTATTGTCTGATTCAGGGGCTGGGTATTGGCGATATACGGTTTCGCCAAGGGTGCAGGTTATTGGATGCATAAACAATGGCCCGTCAAATACAAAAGAATGATATTCTCCGTTTTCGCCACATATATCCACATGGGGTGGCAGATCACGTACAAATGATTCATCTATCATTCGTCCACAGAAGTTTTTGTCAAGGTATTGTTCGTTCACACAAACTACTATGGCCTTGAAGCCTGCTTGTATAAACTCCTGCATCAACTCGCGTGTATCTCTTTTCCATAAAGGAAAAACGCCTGTGATGCCTGCACGGGCCAATTGTGCTTCGCGGTATTGTTTTAAGTCTTCCAGGAAAATGTCTCCAAACAAAGCATGTGTATATCGATCGTGTTGCAGCTGGTGTATCTTCTCCATTAATATAGCTTCGTATGTTTCCATAGAAGGCTGTTCCGGCAATTCAATAGTGGTCAGGGGAAGGTTCATGGCCCGGGCCTGCTGCATAAGCAGGCTTCTGCGAACGCCGTGCATAGAGATGCGATCGTGTGTGGCATTAACACTGGTAAGCAGTGTGCCTACGTGGTATTGTTTGTTCCGTAACACTTGTAACAGGCATAAAGAAGAATCTTTGCCACCGCTCCAATTCATGTATGTTTTGTTCATTCTTTTGTCGTTCGTGCTGCTGTTTCTAAAGCGCAATATCGTTGTTTCATCATAAAACCCTTAACTTTCATTTTTCTACCAAAGCAAATTGATATGTCTACTGCAGCTGATACTATTCGCAACCTAATGACCCAGTTAGAGCAAAAAGCACAATCACTGGATGAGAAAACCAGGAAACGATACCGTGTAAATTATGTACTGGGTGCTGCTTCCAGGATAGCTGGTAAGCCTGAAGTTGCCACTGATACCGAATATATTACCCTGCTGGGCAATGTGGTAAATACTTTTCCTGCAACACCCGAAGGGAAAAAGCCCTATGCGCAAAACATTAACCGTTACGATGCTTATATCCGTAAGAAATATAAACTGGTGCCAGCCGGTTTTAATCTCGCTATTTGGATGTCGATGGGCATAGGATTGGGTTTGCCTATTGGTGCTGCTTTAAAGAATATCGCGCTGGGCATCCCTATTGGAATCGGGTTGGGATTGTTTATAGGTTCTATGCTGGATAACAAAGCTAAAAAAGAAGACAGGGTGGTGCCTTTATAGCAAAAACTATCAAATCAAATGTAAGAAAGGATTGAATACTTCCCCGTTCCTTCAGAATGTTTGTGCATGCTATCCACCAGTACTTAGATTGTTTGCACAAGTTGGTGAACCCTTTCCATCAGTTCTTTCCTTTCTTCCATATTCTCCGGCAAATAAGCAAGGAGTACCCTGATGCTTCCCACAAGTACCTGCATCACTTCAGAGAATTTTAGCACTGCTCCGGAGAGTTCTCTGTACTTTTCCAGGAACTTTTGCTCTTCTTCGGAGAGTTCCTGCATTTGTAGCCACAACTTATTGGGCAAAATTTCCAACCTTCTGGCCATTTCAGGGAACTCCCTGGAATGGTCAGGGAACTCCCTGTACAAATCAGGGAACTCCCCGGAAGGATGCCACAACCTTCCGGGCATTTCGGAGAGTTGTCTGGAATGCCCAGGTAACTCTCTGGACAAATCAGGGAGTTCTCTGGAAGGATGCCACAACCTTCTGGCCATTTCAGAGAGTTGTCTGGAATGCCCAGGCAACTCCCGGGAGTGATGGACCAACCTTGTGGAGAAAAACTAAAGTGCCAAAATCGCAAATATTGACTCAATTTGCATAGAAGGAAGAGGTTGACTGTCGCAATTAATGTTTTATTGACCCCTTATCCAATAATTGTTTTACTTGTATAATGCTTTCCAAAGCAGGTTATTCCACAAAGAGCGTACAAGTGCTGTAATATATCGTTTTTCAAAAGTGAAATTGTTGATTACCTTCGCTTCCGGAAGTCCGGATTTGTTTAGAAAGCCTACAGGCGTATTTGGGCTGATAGATATTCATTCATCCATAAACACAGCATATCATGAAATATTTATTCCAATTGCTTTTTAATAAGCTGAAAAAGAATTTCTATTATACGGAGATAAAGCAGATTGGCCTTTTGGTAGCTATTGCGGCATTTGCATGGGCTGCCTATGCTTATGGAACTTCTGTGGCGCATGTGGCTTTTTCCAATACAGGTATGACGTATATATTTTTCCTGTTGCTGGCGATTGTGCTGGGGCAGGTGATACGCTTGTATTACCGTATCATGATGATTAAATACGCTGAGAAAAAGGCTTAATCCGTTATTCAACTACCCGGCAGCCTGTATAGCAACAGTTGGCCAGATTAGAAATAGTATTATCCCTCCCTGGCATTGCCACGGAGGGATATTTTTTTGTACTCCTGGCTGTTTTATTTATTTGCAACATTATCCAAATGGTGGCAAGCTGGAGAGTGACCTGGTTTCTGATACCAAATCTTCTACTGATGCCGCAGTAACCTTCCCCGTTAAAGTGATTGTACCATAATATAGTACTGGTAGCAAAAAGTGAAAAGCCGGACCAGAGCCGGCTTTTCTTATTTTTACAGTCATAATACGGTATGAAGAAGCAGGCAATAGCTATACATAGGGATGAGCTGAAAAATACGGGGGTAGACGTAGCGCCCCTTGGCGAGCAGTCGGAGTGTGTGCAGTTGCCGCACCGGGATGACCATTATATGTTTATGATTCAACAGAAGGGTAGTTGTGTGTGGGAGTTGGATTTTAATGAAGTGAAACTGTCGGGCACCTCTTTAGGTTATGTAGCGCCGGGTCAGGTGCATCGCTATGTACGTCATACCAACAGCGTGGGCTGGCTGGTTTTTGTAACTCCTGAACGCATATCGGCGCAATACCGTGAAATACTTAGTACTTACCAACACATACAGCAGGTAGTTGCTGTTCCAAAAAATCATGCTGCTTTCACTATCACTCCTTTATTAATTGATGCCAGGAATGAGGATGCTACCTTGCTTCGGAAAACTATTTGTCATTCCCTGGTTGATGTGCTGGCCGGACTGGTGGCATCAGGTATTGCACAGGCGCACCAGGCGGTAGGTTTAATTGGTAGTCAGAAATACCATACTGTGCTGCGGTTTAAACAGTTGGTGATAGCGCATTATAAAGAAAAGAAGCTGGTAAAAGATTATTCTGCCCTGCTAAACCTTACACCATTATACCTGAATGAGGTGGTGAAAGAAATAACCGGCTTCCCGGCCAGTTATTGGATTCAGGAGAGCATTTTACTGGAAGCCAAACGGTTATTGCATTACACCACGCTGGATGTAAAGCAGGTGGCGTATGAATTAGGGTATGACGATCACGCTTATTTTTCCCGTTTTTTTAAAAAGCATACCGGAATGACAGCTACTGCATTTAGAAACAGGTAACCATGATTTGTCCAATGATAGCCATGGCATAGCTATCGACTGGCGCCTGGCGCCGGGATAATTTTGTATCCGTAATCATTGAATCATAAATACGATACAAAATGTCTCAACCACACAACATGGCAATGGCAACTGGTAGCCATGCGCCAGGCAGTGAAGCGCCTGGTTTCTTTAAAATGACAGGCCCTATAGTAATGGCTGTTTTTGCAGTGTACTTGTCTATTGGCATTACTCTGGGTGCATTACCTTCTTTTATTAAAAAAGACCTGGCTTATAGCAGTTTTACGGTAGGCCTGGTGATTGGCCTGCAGGCGCTGGCTACTTTATTAACGCGTGCCTATGCCGGCAAAAGAACGGATGTAAAAGGTGCAAAGAACAGTAAGCAGATAGGGGTGCTGTTGGTGCTGGTCGCTGGCGTGCTATATGTTGCTGCCGGATTATTAAGTGCTTTTCATAGCCTGGCACTGGCAGTGCTGGTTTTATCACGTGTGATACACGGGGTGGCAGAAAGCATGCTGGTGACGGGTGCACTCGCCTGGGGCATTGGCCTGGTAGGACACGGTAAATCAGGTAAGGTAATGACCTGGAACGGCATCGCTATGTATGCAGGCATTGCAATAGGTGCCCCACTGAGCATATGGTTGGTAAATACCTCTGGTGTGGTAAGCGCTTTTGCGGTGATACTGGTGTTAGCCTTATTTAGCTGGATGGCAACCGCCAAACTACCTGCTATTGCATTAGAGGCTACACAGGTGCGTACACCTTTTTATAAGGTGATTGGCCTGGTGGCAGAACAGGGGATGGCACTGGCATTTTCTTCTATGGGCTTTGCCTGTATTGCTTCTTTTGTGGCATTGCTGTTTGCAGAGAACAACTGGCAGCAGGCTTCTTTAGGCTTTTTATGTTTTGGTGGGTTTTATGTGCTGACACGTGTATTCTTTGCTTCTTTCCCGGATAAATATGGTGGGTATAAAGTGGCCCTGGTGTCGTTTATTATTGAGATAGCAGGGCAACTGCTGATAGCGTTTGCGCCGGATGGGATAACTGCTATAGCAGGTTGTGCACTTACGGGGATAGGTTTTTCATTGGTGTTTCCGTCGTTGGGTGTACTGGCTATTAAAAAAGTAACTCCACAAATGCGTGGTACAGCCCTGGGGGCTTATGCTGCATTCTTCGATTTGTCGCTGGGATTGGCGGGGCCTATAGCTGGTATTATTGCGGGGTGGTTTAACTATCAGGCTATTTATCTTTTTGGAGCCATCAGTTGCTTATTAGCGCTATTACTATTGGTATTTAAAAACACGAAAGCGTAATAACAGAAAGGGCAGACAAAGAATCATATCTCTGTCTGCCACTTTTAACTTGTTGGAAATTTTCCCTATGTTTACTCCTGATTATAGAAATTAACTGTTGAATCGTAGCCTTATACATACTGAAAAAGAGGAGTTGGTGCGTGCGCTGAAAAAAGGGGATGAGAAAGCTTTTAGCCGTTTTTTTGATGAGTTTTATGCGCCCTTGTTCTACTATTCCCGTCACCTGGTGCGGGAAGAGGAGGAGGCTAAAGATATTGTGCTTACCAGCCTGTACAAATGCTGGGAGCGGAGAGGGCAGTTTGAACAATATCAACATGTAAAATCCTTCCTGTACCTGGTTGTGCGCAATGCCGGGTTAAACTTTCTGAAAAAAGAACAACGCGACGCCAGTCGTTTTCATGAGTTTTTATTGTCGGCCAACCTGGTAGAGCAGGAAGATGATTACCTTGCTACAGAAGCCGAGGTGCTCAAGCGTGTGTATAAAGCCGTGGAAGCCCTGCCGGATAAATGCCGGCGCGTGTTTGAACTTACTTATCTGGAAGAAAAATCTGTTGGCGAAATAGCTGCCTTGTTACAAATTACTCCTGCCAATGTATCGGTGCAACGCCACCGGGCGGTTCAATTGCTTCGCCTGGCGCTGGCAGATGCGCCCCTTGCGCTGATATACCTGTTCCTGATCCTGGAAAAATACTAACACCTGTTTTGTGTGGTCAGGAGGTTTTAAAAAAAACTTCCTGCATTTTTTAATATCGGTTTATGGCCGTTGTAATAGGTTATATAGATAATTATGGACGATCCATCTTTTGATATAGAAGAACTGCTTTTTAAAGCGCTGCAAGGCACTTTAAGCACGGAGGAAGAAGCTTTGCTGGAAGCCTGGAAGGCCGAAAAGCCTGGCAACCATGCATTTGCTGAGCAGTTACTTCATCCTGACCGGCTTACAGGTAAGCTACGGTTATATGCTGCGCACAACCAGCAGCAGGCCCGGGAAGAGGCTATTCGTCACTTGTTTCCGCAACAGCGTACGAAAACAATGCCTTTACTCAGGTGGTGGGTGGCGGCGGCTATGCTGATATTGGTGGCCGGGTCTATTTATGTATTGATCAGTTATAGAATTCCTGTTGATGCGCCTGTTAAAATATCGCGGGTGCCTGCAATGGTGGCACCAGGGCGGCCAGGTGCTGTGTTAACGCTGGGCAATGGATCGCAGGTATTACTGGATACAGTGAAAAATGGTGTGGTAGCCTTGCAGGATGGCGTTACTGCCCGCATTATCAATGGGGTGTTACACTACGAAGGTGTGGGGGCCGGTATGGTATACAATACTATGTCAACTCCTAAAGGCCGGTTGTTTGAGTTAACGCTGCCGGATGGCACACAGGTATGGTTAAATAGTGCCAGCAGTATCCGGTACCCGGTTGCGTTCAATGGCGTTGATAGGAAGGTGGAAATTACAGGGGAGGCCTATTTTGAGGTGGCAGCCAATGTTCGGAAGCCTTTTAGGGTAACTGTGAATAACAGCACTGAAGTGCAGGTGCTGGGTACGCATTTTAATGTAAATGCTTATAGCAATGAGCAGCAGGCGGCTGCTACTTTATTGGAAGGGGCTATACAGGTGCAGCAGCTGAATACAGGTAACCATGCAGTTAAGGTGCAGCCAGGGCAGCAGGCGGTATGGCAGGCTGATGAATCGGCGGCTGGTGTTCAACTGGTGAAGTCGGTGGATATAGAAAAGGTAATGGCCTGGAAAAACGGGTTGTTCAATTTTGAAGGCGCTTCGCTGGAAGAAGTAATGCGTCAATTGGAACGGTGGTACGATATAGAGGTGGTGTTTGAAAAGCCGATGACTGATATACGTTTTGGTGGTAAAATGACCAAGGGCATTCCGCTGAACGATTTATTGGAAGGGTTGAAGGGGGTAGAAGGATATGATCTGAAGTTTCGTATGGAAGGTAAGCGCACATTGGTAGTAAGCCGGTAAACAGTTAACAATGGATATATAAACTAAGTAACGTAAACCCATAAAACAGGAATGATTTAACAGGTAAGAAAGTTCAGTCATAAAAAAGCCGGAAGTGTTTGCACCACTGCCGGCAATAAAGTCTGGCTGATCTAATTGAGGTCTAAAACTCTATTCAGAAAAAACCAAAACTGTTCACAAATTATGAAAAAAACTGCAACGCGTAGTCGTTACGCCTTTGCATGCCGTTTACCGGCGCAAATGATGAGAATCATGAAACTGCTCACATTTTTTCTGTTCGCTGCTATTGTGTCTGTACAGGCCGAAGGAACTGCACAATCTATTACGTTATCTGGTAAAAGCCTTACCATGAAGCAGGTATTTGCGGCTATTGAAAAGCAAACGGGCTATGTGGTGTTTTACCGGCAAAACCAGCTGGAAAAAACAAGGCCGGTTACGGTAACCGTTACCAATATGCCTTTACAGCAGTTTTTGGATACGGTATTGTGGCAGCAACAGCTCGATTTCAGCATTAAAGACAAAACGATTATCCTGAGCCCACGCACAGTACAGGCAAAAGAGCAGGTGCAAGCGGTGTTGGAAGCTTTGCCGGTAGATGCTGCACCATTATCCCTGCGGGTAACGGATTCGTTGGCCTTGCCGCTGGAAGGCGTGTCTGTAGTAGTTATGGCACATGGCGCTGCTGTAAAAGTAGCCACAACGGATAAGTTCGGTGTTTGTAAGTTACAGGTAAAAGAAGGGGATGAGGTGCATGTAAGGTTAGTAGGTTATGAAGCACGCAAAATACATATCACCGCAGGTATGTTAAAAGAAGGCAATGTAACGGTGATATTAAAACCGGTGATTTCTGAACTGTCCGAAATTGCTGTTTCTTCTGTAAACACAGGGTATCAACGTATACGTCCCGAGCAAAGCACCGGGGCAGTGGCACAGATCAGTACCAAAGAATATGAGTCACGGGTGAGTTCCAACTTTATCGATGGACTGGTAAACAGGTTGCCGGGGCTAATGATCAATAACAGTGTTTCTTTTACCAGCACTGCACCAGGCAGCACTACCTCTACTTCTAATTCATTGTTTAATATCCGTGGCATCTCCACCATGTCGGCCAATCAAACTCCGCTGGTGGTGATTGACGGTTACCCTACAGAGCTTACGCTGGATATGCTCGATCCCAATGAAATTAAGTCTGTTACCATTTTGAAAGATGCGGCAGCGGCTACGGTGTATGGGGTGAGAGCTTCCAATGGCGTTATTGTGATTGAAAGAAAGCAGGCATCCCAGGGAAAGGCTAAGTTCACTTTCAGAGCTACGGCCGGCATTACCCCTAAAGAAAACTACAGCCGTTACAGGTGGGTGGATAATCCGTCTGCTGTTGCGGTGAACTACCAGAAAGATATTTATACTTCCAGTGTAAGCCCTACTACCTGGAGTACCTTATTAACCAGCAGTGCCGGTACTACACCGCGTAACCCGGTATATTATATACTGGCGCAGAGTGCGGCAAAAGTAATAACGCCTTATCAGGCCGATCAGGCTTTGAATGCTATGAAAGGGTATGATAACATAGATGAGTACAACAGGTTGTTTCAACGCCCGGCACTTACCCAAACGTATAACATAAACGTTTCCGGCGGAAATCCGAATGCCTTGTATTATATCACTGCCAACTATACGCGCAATAAGCTTTCCGATCTGAACAACGATAACAACCGGTTATTGCTTTCTGCACGCAACACGCTTAAATTTTCACAACGTCTTTCGCTGGAGCTGACCACCGATTACCAGGAGCAAAGGTATAACTCTGCACCTGTGCCAGGCGTAGCTTCTGTGTATTCCTTTGATCATTACCAGGATGTAAATGGTAATCCTGCTGCTGTATATTTGGGTTCTAAAGGCGTTACTCCTTTTTACAACAGCTACCTGGTTGGGCAGGGACTAGAGGATCAGCTGTATTATCCGCTGAGAGAGGCGAATGAAGTCAGTAATAAAACACGTACCGTTAATAACCGTGTTACCGCCAATTTTATTTACACCATAGGCGGTGGTTTTAACCTGTCGTTTGGTGGCATCTACGAAACATCCCGCTCTGATTATAAGCACCTGGCTACCGGTTCTTCTTTCGAGGTAAAAGATATGGTGAACCATTATGCGGCCCGTAATGCAGATGGCACGCTTACTTTTTATATACCCAAGGGCGACTTTTTGCAACAGCAGGTTACCAATACCAGCAGTTATACAGGGCGTGCGCAGCTGAACTATAATAAAAAGATAGGCGGCCTGCATTCTTTCAACGGCATATTGGGTGCTGAAATAAGAAGGGTAACCAATAGCAGCAATCTGAGTTCTCTGTTTGGTTATAACGATCAAACTCTGTTAAATCAACCTGTAGATTTTTCAGCGATCAATACCGGTGCAGTGAAAAATACATTTGGATTAACACAATCGTTGCTGGGTTACTATCCTACCTTTTTTAACCAGGCATACGTGGAAGACAGGTATTTGTCGGGTTATGCCAATATGGTGTATTCTTTTAAAAATACCTATTCGCTTTCCGGTAGCATACGTATAGATCAATCTAATCTTTTCGGTACCAACCCTAAGTATAAATACAAACCTTTGTGGTCGTTAGGCGCAGCCTGGAACATACACCAGGAAAGCTTTATGAAGGGGATTGACTGGTTGAATATTTTGAAGCTGCGTGTGGCGTATGGATTTAATGGTAACGTAGCTAAAATGTCGGTGCCGGAGGTGATTGCCCAGGCTACTACTAACACGTACACCTCTTCTTACTCTCCTGCTTTGAAATTGTTTTCGTATGCCAACAGCAGCCTGCGTTGGGAACAAACCAGGAACACGAACATAGGGCTGGATTACCGTGTTGCCAATAATATTAATGGAACTATTGACTACTATATTAAAAGAAGCACCGATTTGCTGGGTAGTGCACAGATAGATCCCACCATTGGCACCAGTCCTTCGTTGATAAACCAGGCTACTATTGATAACAGGGGTATAGAGATAAGTTTGCATGCAGATTGGATCACTACCAGTAAGTTCAACTGGAACACAGGTCTGGTACTGGCCCGCAATACCAGCAAGGTGCTGGATGTGTTTCGTACATCCGATTATAAGCCTCAGTCACTGAGTGCTATGGGCTACGTAAAAGGCTTCCCGGTGGGTGCTTTGTTTGCTTTCCGTTATGCAGGGCTGGATACCGCAGGTTATCCTTTAATTACCAATACCAAAGGGCAGCTGTATAGCACCATTAACAGCAGCTCTACAGGGCCTACCAGCGTGGCTATCACTAAAGATACATCAGGCACCACCCGGTATATGGGCTCTTCTATTCCTACTATCAATGCGGGGTTGAGTAACCGGTTGGATATCGGCAACTTTTATGTGTATTGCATGGTCAATTATTACGGCGGGTTTAAGGTAAGAGTACCCAGGCCCGATCCTTCTGCCGTAAGAGCATTAAAAGGAGCCGGTGATTACTGGAAAGCGCCGGGTGATGAAACCAAAACAGATGTAATGGCCTTAAAAGGGTTTAATAATACCAACTCAATCTGGGCCTACAATTATGCGGATAAGTATGTGGTGAATGGCGACTATATCACCTTAGCCGATCTGACGGTTTCTTACAGTTTTGATAATGCTAAACTGATTAAAAAGGCAGGCTTTACGCATTTTGAAGTAAAGTGCCAGGCCTCCAATCTATGGACGGTGGGGCTTAATAAATACAATTACAGTGCGGCCACCGGCAGTTACCAGAAATCGTATCTGACGCCTACTTACACGCTTGGCATTTTTACCAACTTTTAAATTGTACACAAGTGAAACAGTATACATACGTTATTATAGGTGCTCTTTTAGGTAGCCTGGGGTTAACCGGGTGTGATAAATACCTGGACGTGCAGCCAAAAGGTAAAACATTACTTACCACGGTTACCAACTACGATCAGTGGCTGAATGATCCGTCGCTGGCAACGGGTTATTCTCCCAGTACCTGTACGGCTAATTTATTAAGCGATAATTACGATTATCCCGGCATTGCAACGCCAGCTATGCAGTTGGGTGAGCTGGTGTATACCTGGGCACCGCAGTTTTCTTCTGATCTTACCGCCAGTCCGTTGTTCTGGGCGGAACATTATGCCAAGATCAATCAATACAATACTGTGTTGCTGGGGATAGATGAAGCTACAGGCGGCACCAGCATTCAAAAGAATAGTTTGAAAGGAGAGGCGTTGCTGGGGCGTGCGCTGGAATATTTTTACCTGATAAATGAATATGGAAAGAGTTACGACTCTTCTACCGCTCAAAAAGATCTGGCAGTGCCTTTTGTAATCTCTAACCAGGTAGTGCAGGATATTCCACCAAGAGGAACCGTTGCAGATATTACCAACCAGATCATTACAGATCTCAACATAGCTATTCCCAACCTGCCGGATGATAATAGTGCCAACCGCTACCGTGCTTCCAAAGCGGCAGCTTATAGCGTACTGGCAAGAGTGTATTTCTATGCCAGGAATTATGCAGAGGCCCGGAAAAATGCTGCTTTGGCACTGGCTAACAGCAAAGCAGTAATGGTAGATTATAATGGCACGCTGCCTGCGTCTAATGTGTTGGCTGTAAGGCCGGATGTGATATATGGAAGATTGGTGATAGGCAATGCCGCAGCCAGCCTCGATTTCATGCGCACTTTTGCAGCTAACGACCTGCGCCTGAAAAAACTGTATTCCAGTTCGGATGGTTACAAGTTCACCACCAGGGGCGCAACGGTTTTTTACCCGGGTGCGGTAACCGGTGTGTTGATATATGAGAATACAGGCACTTCGGTTCAGGAAATGAAACTGATAGTTGCAGAAGCTGCTGCACGTAATAATGAGTTGACAGTGGCACTACAACAGCTGGATGAGGTACGTAAAACAAGAATTACCGCAGCAAGCTATGTGGCTTTTCAATCTAACGACCCCGAAGAGGTGCTGAAGGAGGTGTTGCTGGAAAGACGACACGAATTGGCATACTGCGGATTACGTTGGTTTGATATGCGCCGTTTAGATATGGAAAACAGGATGGATACGGTAAAACGTTACGATGCAGTAGGTAATGTAGTGGCTACGTTGCCGCCGCATAGTAACAGCTATACGCTTCAGATACCAGCCCAGGTACTGACCTATCATCCTGATATGCCTCAAAATCCTTAATCTACAATCATTCATTATGCGTACAATTATTGTCAATATATTTTCCTGTTGCCTGTTATTGTTAACAGCCTGTAGTAAAAATGACGCGCCGGTTGCTTTATCTGCCGGCAGTGTTTCTATTCAAACAACTTCTGGTAAGGATACGGTTCAAATGGCTATACCTATTGCCTCGGATTCTACGCAGGTAATAGGCTTACAAGCGGTGTTGGCTGATGCTGTCGGTAGCGATCATTGGGTAACCTTTAAAGCAGATACCACTAAATTAGCGGCATTCCGTGCCGTGTATGGAAATGCGGATCTGCTGCCCACTTCCTGTTATTACTTTTATAAGTCCACCGCACGTATTGCTGCGGGTAGCACGGTTTCTGATTCTGCGCAACTCAATATTATTTTGCAAACAAAGCTGGATGGTTACGCTACCTATGTATTGCCGTTGGTGATACAATCGGTAGATGGTAATCCCGATGGCATTGCTACCAGCCAGGTGGTGTATTATGTGTTAAAAACAGGCAAGCCTTCTGTTATCCCTAAAACCAGCTGGACTATTGCCGGTGTGTCTTCTACCGTTACCACCTCCACTGCCTATGCAGCAACCAATGTGCTGGATGATAATAATACCACTACTTCCTGGGCTTCTGATCTTACGCAGGCCATGCCACAGTGGGTGGCCATCAATTTTAATAAGAGCGTTACGTTTTCCAGTGTGGTGTATTATTTCCCAACAACCTATAAATATCCTACGCTGGGCGGGTACCCTACCTCTATACAATTAGAAACCAGTCTGGATGGTACTAACTGGGTAAACAAGGGGGTATTTGCCGGAAACATTGTTAACAACATGCAGGTGATTTCCCTTGGGTTAACAACTGCCCGGTATCTGCGTTTTACAGGGCTGTCCAGTGTAAAATATAATAACACTTATGAAACCATCTTTATCAGTGGCATAGGTGTATTGCCTTAATAGAGCTTTTTATAAATGAAAAGTGTAAAACAACAACGATGACTAAAATGTGTATTGCAGCAGCGATTTGCTGTTTGCCAATGGGGTTGATGGCACAAAAGGGATTTACCATTAACGGTAAAGTAGGCACATTGGATGCTCCTGCTACTGCTTTTCTCAGTTATACGGAGGGTGGAAAAAGTGTGCGTGATTCAGTTGTGTTGCATAAAGGCAGTTTTCGGTTTACCGGACAAGTGAGTGCGCCTGTGCAGGCATTACTGGTGGTTAAACGCGATACTGTTACCGTATCTAAAAAAGTACGGCCGGATGATTTGTATTTCTATTTGGAGAATGCAGACATCACTGTTACTGCTGTTGATTCAGTTACGCATGCGGTTGTAAAAGGTTCTGCCAGTAACGAGGAGGATAATGAGCTGAACCGTTTGCAAAAGCCTTACCGCAAAACAGCCGATTCGTTGATGAAGGCTTATTATGCCAAAACAGTGGAAGAGCGTAAGGATAGTGCGTTTAAAAAAGCAGCGGGTGCAGTGCAGCAACAGTCGCAGGATGGTTTTGACAGTGTTTCCCGTAAGTTTATAGTGAATCATCCCAATTCATATATAGCGCTGCGCACCTTTGCTAATTTTGAAACAGGCTACAACTTTAACCCGGATACGGCAGCAGTGAGATTTAGCCGCTTATCACCTGAACTTCAGAATTCATCGCTAGGCAAAAAGATAGCGGGTATGATTGAAACCGGCCGTAAAACCCGTGCTGGTGTAATAGCGCAGGATTTTACTCAGCCTGACACTACCGGCAAACAGGTGAAGCTGAGCGACTATCGCGGCCGTTATGTGCTGGTTGATTTCTGGGCCAGCTGGTGCAAACCTTGTCGTGCCGAAAACCCGAACGTACTGGCAGCTTACCATAAGTTTCAGCAAAAGAATTTTACAGTGCTCGGAGTTTCATTGGATGAGGGCAGAGGGGCCTGGCTGCATGCTGTGGCACAGGATAGCTTACCGTGGACACAGGTAAGTGATCTGAAAGGCTTTGAAAGTCCTGCTGCAGTGTTGTATGGTGTAAAGGCGATCCCGTCTAACTTTCTGATAGATCCTACAGGAAAAATAGTGGCCACCAATTTACGGGGCGAAGAGCTGGAAAAAAAGCTGGGTGCACTGTTATCTATGTAACAGGGTGCCTTGTTGCAGGGTATAAGGGAACCGGATTAAAGCCCGGTTCCTTTTTTTATGTGGTTTATCCTGGCTTTTGTAAAACGCTGTGGGAGGGTGGATATGGCATTTATCACATATTTGATAATGTGCCTTTTGTTGTTGCTGTTTTAAAAGGCAGAAGCGATAGAGGGAACTGGAGTCAGCTTTTTTATCCTGTTGCCTGTAATGGAGTTGGAATAAAAAACGCACACCTTACTGTTCGGATTCGTACACCCTGGTAAGGTGGAAATGAATAATAAGCTGATAATTAGTGTTATATACTTCGGCATATCTATTGGTCAACAATGGCCATACCCAACTAAAACGAATACCGTGTTTAGAAACTACCTGAAAATAGCTTTTAGAAACCTGGCCCGTAACAAAGTATATTCTTTTATCAATATTGCCGGATTAAGCATTGGATTAGCCTGTGCCATGCTTATCCTGTTGTATGTGAAGGATGAGGTAAGCTTCGACCGGTTTCACCAGCAGGTGGCGCATATTTATCGCATCGTTCAAAAAGGAAAAGATAAAGGAGTAGAGTTTGACGATAGCAATACGGGGTATCTGCAAGGTCCGCGTTTTACCAAAAATGTAGCAGGTATTACTTCTTTTGTGCGGGTGTTAAGCAACTCGGAAGATTTTAAGCAGGGAGCGGAAGTGGAAAGTCGCGACGTGTTGTTTGTTGATTCTTCTTTCTTTTCCATATTCTCTTTTCCACTGATAGAAGGTGATGCACGCACCTGTTTACAGGAGGTTCGCTCTGTAGTGCTTACAGCGGAAATGGCTAAAAAGCAGTTTGGTACCACGCATGCCGTGGGTAAAACGATGATGGTAAGAAAAGATAGTGTGTTTGTGCCTTACACAGTTACAGCAGTTACAGGCAACTGTCCGCAAAACTCCACCCTGCAATACAAGATATTAATGCCACTGGAAGTGCCGGAGGATGAGCGGAGTGATGAAAGCTGGTTTAACTTTTCCCTTAATACTTTTGTGGTGCTGGATGATAAAGCCGATGCGGCAAAGCTGTCTGCCAACATGACTAATTTTTACAGGCAGGATGCGGAAGCTGCTTATAAATCGCTGCTGACAAAGTATGCCGGCATAGGTTTTCAGCTGGGATCTTATTATCTACAGCCTATGCTGGACATTCACACCAGTACCAGGCTGCCTGCTCAAAATGGTTTGCAACACCGTAGTTCTCCCATGTATTCCTATATCCTTTCCGGTATTGCTTTATTCGTGTTGTTAATAGCCTGTATCAATTTCGTGAACCTTACTGTTGCGCGTTCTGTAAAACGTTCCAAAGAAATCGGTATTCGCAAAGTGGTAGGTGGCAACCGGAAACAACTGATAGTGCAGTTTCTGGGCGAGTCGTTCCTGCTTTGTGCTATTGCTTTTTTGCTGGCAGTAGTATTGGCCATGTTGGTACTGCCCATCTTTAACCAGCTTGCCAACAAAGAGCTTGCTATTGCTTATTTGCTCGATGTCAAACTGGTGGTAAGTTATCTGGTCTTATTCCTGGTAACGAGTGTATTGGCAGGATTTTATCCGGCATTGGTGCTGAGTGGGTATAATCCTGTAGAAACTTTGTACCGCCGCTTTCATTTAAAAGGGGGTAATCTTTTGCAAAAATCGCTTATCGTGTTGCAGTTTACCCTGGCGTCTTTGCTGATAGTGGCCACGCTTACTATTTATGCCCAGTTCTCTTTTCTTACCAAAACCAATTTGGGGTACGACGATAGCAATGTGGTAGTAGTGGATAAAAGCAGGCTTAGTCATGAGCAGGCTACTGCTTTTAAAAATGCTTTGCTCAGGTATCCGGGTATTGTATCTGCTTCTCCCAAAAACAGTAGTCACTGGACTACTGCTGCCAAACTGGAGAGTGATTCCACTATTATGTTTACTTATGAAACGGTAGACGATGCTTTTTTGCCTATGATGAAAATACCAGTTATCCAGGGCCGTAATTTTTCGGCCGAATATCCTTCCGATTCTTCTCGTGCTGTAATAGTCAATGAATCTTTTGTAAAACAGGCCGGCTGGAAAAATCCTTTGGGCCAAACTGTTAATTTCTTCTTTCACAAAAAGAAATACCAGGTAATAGGTGTAGTAAAAGATTATCATTATTTGTCTTTAAATCAAAAGATTGGCCCGCAGTTATTTACTATGACAAGGGATAACGATTATGGCCGCATGTATATTAAAATAAGGCCGGATGCAGTAACGGCCAGTTTGCAATTCATTCGCAAAACCTTCCACGAATGGTTTCCGGTAAGTCCTTATTCTTATATATTTAAGAATGAAGAAATGCTGAAAGACTATGAAACTGAAGCCCGCTGGAAGCGTATCATCCTGTTTGGTGCGGTGTTGACTATTTTTATTTCCTGCATAGGTATGTTTGGTTTGTCTGTGCTGTCTGCCGAAAAACGTACCAAGGAAATTGGGGTGCGTAAAGTGCTGGGGGCTTCTGTTAACAGTATTGTATTGATGCTGTCGCGCGATTTTGTAAAACTGGTGCTGCTGTCGCTGCTGATTTCCTTTTCTGCTTCGTGGTTTATTTTGAATAAATGGCTGGAGAATTATCCCTACCGTATTGCCTTGCACGGGGGCATTTATGCCTGGGCCGGTATTTCGGTATTATTAATAGCCTTGTTAACGGTGAGCTTTCAGGCGGTGAAAGCTGCTGTTGCAGCTCCTGTAAAAAGCTTGCGGACTGATTGATTAGGTCCGCAAGTTATCTTGTTAAAACAGTGCTTCTGTTTTTGTGAGGAAGTCGTTCACTGCTTTCTTTATATCAATGCCGCTTCTTTCTGCTAATACTATCAGCCACCAGATGTTTTCGCCCAGTTTGTGAGTGAGTTCTTCCTGCGTATTGGCTTTAGGCCAGCGTTGCTGTTGCGACATAACATTTCTTCCCACCAGACCGGCATCTGTAAGGTAGGCGAGCGCGTCTTCTTCCACTGTCCATTCACTGCTGTGATGCTGAACTTCCAGTTGATGATATTGTTGCCTTATGGCCAGTGTGCGGCTTACTATTTCGTCAAAATCGTTACTGTTCATGTTGTTGCTTAATCGTGTAATAGATTGGCTTTTACAAAAGCTATTTTGTTTTCCCGGAAGGTGAAATCAAACGTTCCCCTGATTTTGCCTTCGGGAAATTCGCCTGTAAACACTACTTCCAGGTGTGCGTGTGTGCTGTCGTGAATGGTAATGTGGGCTATTTCGGTTTGTGTTTGATAACCTATGAAATAACTTTCAAAGTAATCTTTGATGCCTTTGTGTTTAGTAAACTTTCTACCTACGGACGGATCATCCAAAATAGCATCGGGTAAATAATAACCCAGGTATTGTTCGGTATCGTATTGATTGCCGGCTGTTATCCAGCCTTCTATAAAACTGGTAATGTTCATGGTGATCTTCTTTAGTTCATCAGGCTTTTTTTATAGTCTGATGGCGATAGGGATGTTTTGCTTTTGAAAAGCTTGTTGAATGATTGCGGATGTTCAAAGCCCAGTTGAAACGCAATTTCCTGCACGGTTAAATGGTCTTTGGCTAAATACGCTTTTGCTTTTTCAATTACCTTATCGTGTATCAGCTGTTGGGTATTTTGACCGGTAAGTTTTCGTAACAGATCGCTGATATATCGCGGTGTTAAGTGTAGCTGTTCCGATAACCAATTCACAGAAGGTAGCCCTTTTAGCAAAGATTGCTCATCGTTAAAGTAGTTGTCCAGCAATTGCTCTAACTGGCTTAAGATGTCGTGGTTAACGGCTTTGCGGGTAATAAACTGGCGATCGTAAAAGCGGTTGCTGTAATTCAGCAGCAGTTCAATCTGTGAAATAATTACATCCTGGCTGAATTTGTCAATCCGCTCACTTAACTCATCCTGTATAAAGCGGTATACGCTTAGTATGGTTGCTTTTTCTTTATCTGAAAGATACAAGGCTTCTGCAGCGGAATAACTGAAAAAGCCATATTGCTTTATCGTTGTGCCTACAGGGTAGGGGCGTAAGAAATCGGGGTGAATATGCAGGCTCATGCCTTCATAATTGGCTTCTTCCTCCTGCATTTTTAGTAGTTGCCCCGGAGCTATAAACGACATGCCGCCTGCTTCAAAATCGTAAAAGCCCTGTCCGTATCTGAGCTTTCCCTTAAAACTGGTTTTGAAGGAGATTTTATAAAAGTCCAGTATAATACCCTGCTCAAAATCTTCCGGGTTAAAGATGGCTTCCCCGTAATTGATAATGCTGATAAGCGGGTGCGTAGGAGCAGGCTGCCCCATTGCCTGGTGCAACTGAAACAACGATTGGAATATAACAGGTTGCTTTTTCACAAAATGATGATTAACTGGTATACAAATGTACAGTATTGCCTGTTGGCACTGCTATTAGTGTAAGCCGTGCCAACAGCAGTGTTTTAAAGGATAAACTGTGCCTTTATTTTCCGTACCTGTTCTTCTGCACCTATGGTAAGTCGTTCGTTGTATAAAGCAATAGCGTCTTTACCGGCTATATAGCGCAGTTGGTTTTTGCCATCCGTAGCCGCATCGTATATTACCTGGGCCACCTCTTCCGCTTTGGTGTATTGGGCTATCTGCTCTTCACTGTATCCTTCGCTTACTTTCGCTACCAGTTGCTCATAGGCATTGTGTGTGCTTGCCTGTAACGAGCGGCCTGCAAAATCGGTTTGCATACCGCCGGGTGCTACTACTTTCACCTGCACGTTAAACTGTGCCAGTTCGTATGCCAGCGCTTCTGAAAAGCCATCTATGCCAAATTTGGTAGCGCTGTAAATAGAGCAGGTAGGATAGCTTAACAGGCCAAAGGTGGAGGTAATGTTAATGAAAGTGCCGCTTCTTTTTTCACGGAAGTAAGGTGTAAATGCTTTGCACACGTGAATAACGCCGGAAAGGTTAGTGCTGATCTGCGTGTATATCTGTTCACCGGTTAAGGCTTCCAGTGGGCCTATCAAGCCATAACCTGCGTTGTTCAATACCACGTCTATGGTGTGTATTGACAGCACTTTTGCTACAGTATCTTTTATCTGTTGGGCGTCAGTTACATCCAGGGGTAACACGGTTACATTTTCCAGTGCGGCCAGGTCTGTAGCCTTTTCTGGTTGACGCATGGTGGCTATTACGTGCCAGCCTTTACTTTGAAATAATAAGGCTGCTGCTTTGCCTAATCCGGATGAGGCGCCTGTAATAAAAATGGACTTTTGCATTGTTGTTTGTTTTGTACAATGCAAAAGTCCATCGCTGCCCGTTGTATTACTTAGTGTAAATGGAGCTATTGTTAGCCGAAATGACGTTGGGTGTATTTATTCTACCGGTAACCCTGCTGCTGTCCATTCCTTCATGCCGCCCGGAAAGTTTTTAACGTTCTCATACCCGTTCTTTCTCAGCAGGGAATAAGCCAGTGCAGCCCTGGTGCCGTTCTGGCAAAGAGTTATTACCTGTTTGTCTTTCGCAACCTTATCCAGGTGTTGCAATAAGGTGCCTACAAATACATGGCTGGCCCCGTTGATATGCGCTGTATCAAATTCACTTTTGTTGCGAACGTCCAGTATCTGCAACTCGTTGCTGGCTGCATAAGAGGTAAGCTCTTCCAAAGTAGCCTGGTTGCCTTGTTGCAAGGGGATGCCTGGCTCATTTACGTCGGTAATATAACCCAGTATATTATCCATGCCAATGCGCATCAGCTTTCGGGTAAGTTCATTGATTTGTGCATCGCTGGTTACCAGTATAAACTGTTCCTGGTAATTCATAATCCAGCCCATCCAGGTGGCAAAAGCGTTATTGCCATGTATATTAATGCTGCCGGGAATAAAGCCTTTGGCAAAGTCGGTAAAGGAGCGGGTGTCAATTACTTTTATTCCATTATGGTATGCATGTAAGAAAGCTTCATTATCCAGTTTGGCATGCTTGGGTACTTCTATCAATAAGGGACGATCTTCCTTATTCAGCTTTTTCATCATGGCAAAATAGGTAGGCGGTTCTGGTTGTCCTTCCAGTAAGTTGTGTACAAAGCCTTCCTGGTCGTTTTCAAATTGAAAAGCCCAGTTCCTGATTTTTTCATAGCCTACGGTAGAGCTGGGTACAGCGCCCAGGGCTTTGCCACAGGCAGAACCTGCGCCGTGCCCCGGCCATAACTGTATATGAGCGGGCAGGGTGGTAAACTGCCGAATACTCTTAAACATCTGCCGTGCTCCCTGTTCCTGTGTGCCGATAAGGCCTGCCGCTTTTTCCAGCAGATCGGGACGGCCTATATCTCCCACAAACACAAAGTCGCCGGTAAATAGCATTACGGGTGCTGTAGAAGCCGGGTTGTCGGTTAATAAAAAGCTAATGCTTTCCGGTGTATGACCGGGTGTATGCAATACCTCAAAAGTGAGGTTGCCTACTTCTATTTTACTACCATGCGTAAGGCCGATATGTGGAAACTGGTATTGCCAGTCTGGCCCACCTTCATCAGAAAGGTAGATACTGGCACCCGTTACCGCTGCCAGCTCCCGCGAGCCGCTCAGAAAATCGGCATGTATATGCGTTTCGGCAATGTGGGTAATCTTCAGGTGGTTTTGTTGAGCCACCGCCAGGTAGGTGTCAATATCTCTTTTGGCATCAATCACCATAGCAACGCCTTTTGCCTGGCAGCCGATTAAGTAGCTGGCCTGGGCTAACGTTTTATCATATACAAGCTGGAAAAACATATTCTCAGTTTGGTCAAATATCGGCATTGATACTCAAGTACTTTGCTACTTTTGTTACAAATTCATCGATAAGTAACATAAATGCCTAGAATTAGGGATGCTAACCTCCATAATATCAGGGGGTTAAATAGATCCTCCTTTTACCAGTAAAGCGTCTACCTGCATTTGTTGAATAAAACTGCTGCCTGCCATAATTGCCATCATACGTGTATAGGCCAGTTTGCCCAGCTTAAAGCCGCTGGTTTCTACATAGGTTATTTCCGGATAATACAGCTGGGGAATAAATCCATTGCTGATGGCTATGATTCCAGCATCTTCCGGAATGTTCAATTTTAGTTGCTGCACAGCCTTCATTACTCCGGTAAGAATTTCATCACTCATGCAAAATATGGCATCCGGTTTTGCGGTAGCAGCCCAGGCTTTCAATATGCGTTCACAGGCCTCTGCGGGGTGATTGGCCTCCTGTATAAAAAGCCTTACTTTTTTGCCGCTTTCGTCTATACTGGTGCGAAAAGCTTTTTGCCGTTCGCGGGTAATACTCAAATGGCTGTTGCCGAACAATGCTAATATTTTTTTCTTTTTATGCGATAATAATGTTTCGGCTGCTATCCTGGCGGCATCGGCATCTGCCACACATATCTTATTGCAATGGGCATAAGTGGGTACCTTGTCCAGGAAGATAACCGGAATATCGTTTTCTGACAGTTTTAGGAAGGAAGTAATATCAAGCGTTTCTTTAGTAACCGCAGCAAATACTCCTGCCACGCGGTTTTGTTTGCATAGCTTCAGGTTAGCCTGTTCCACTAACGGATCATCTCCCGATTGCAGTATCAGCAGGGAATAGCCATGCAGGCGTGCTTCTTCTTCCAGTGAAGCAATCAGCGAGTCGTAAAAATAACTGGATATTACCGGCACAATCAAACCAAACAGCTTACTGTTGTTGGTGCGAAGGTTAATGGCATAGGTGTTGGGTTCATATTCCAGCACATTAGCCAGTTCCCATACTTTTTGCCGGGTAGCTTCGGAAATGTCGGGGTGGTTTTTTAATGCGCGTGAAACGGTAGAGATGCTTAAACCAAGTGTGTGGGAAAGCTTTTTCAATGTTGTATTTGGCTTCATATAGCAGGGCAGTTCACTTCTTATTTGAAATTAGGAAAGTTTTTATCCACCGCAAACATTTTCGCAAACATTACCGCAAACGTTTGCGGCTTCCTCCCCATTTTTCCCGTCCTTTCTGTTTGTCAGACTCCGTACGTTTGTTATGCATAAAAAGCGAACTAACAAAACGATTAAAGCAGTCCATTATGAAAACAAGTTTTTCCATTCTTGCCTTCCTGTTGTATGCCTTGTCTCTGGCGGCACAGGAACCTCAAAAAATTTCCGGTCATGTATTGAGTTATAAGAACGAACCCCTGAGTGGTGCTACTGTGTGGGTAACTCCGGGCAATAAAGTGGTTACAACAGATAGTACAGGTGTTTTTACGGTAACTGTTCCGGCGGGTAAATCTGTAACTATAAAAGTATCTTTTACCGGTTACGAAACAACGGAGCAAACCTTAAACGAGGCATCGGTGAATAAGCCGTTGCTGTTTGTGTTAAAGAGTGATGTGCTGGCGCTTTCAGATGTCATTGTGGTGGGTAACACCAGCCCCCGTTCCAAGTTAAATTCCAGTATTTCGGTGAGTACGCTCAGGCCGGACGATGTGCAAAAAGCAGCACCCCGCACTACGGCAGAAATTTTCCGTTCTATACCGGGTATCCGTGCCGAAGCTTCGGGGGGGGATGGTAATACCAATATTACGGTAAGGGGTGTGCCTATTTCATCGGGAGGGTCCAAATATTTACAATTGCAGGAAGATGGATTGCCGGTGTTGCAGTTTGGTGATATAGCTTTTGCCACTGCAGATATCTTTTTGCGGGCAGATGCTACTATTGGCCGTATTGAAGCTATCAGGGGCGGATCGGCTTCTACGCTGGCCACCAACTCTCCTGCAGGCATTATCAATTTCATTAGTAAAACAGGCGCAGTAGAAGGGGGTGGAGTGGCTGTAAGCTCCGGATTAGACTATGGTAATTTTCGTACCGACTTTAATTATGGCGCGCCCATAGGTAATGGGGTGAGTTATTTTGTAGGCGGATTTTACCGCGTGGGGCAGGGGCCGCGTACTGCCGGGTTTGCAGCCAATAATGGCGGACAGCTGAAATTCAATATTAATAAGCAATTCAGTAATGGTTATGTGCGTTTGTATGCTAAATACCTGAACGATCGTGCAGCAGCCTATATGCCTATGCCTTTGCAGGTTACCGGCACAAACAGTGATCCTGTATATAGCAATGTGCCTGGCTTCGATGCTAAAAAAGGTGCTTTGCAAAGTGCTTACCTGTTACAGGATATGGGCACAGGTGTTAATGGCGAATTGCGCAGGGCGGATGTATCAGATGGTATGCACCCGGTAAGCAAAACAATAGGAGTGGAACTGGCATTTGACCTGGATAATAACTGGCGCATTGAAAACAGGGGCCGCCTGGCTATGAACAACGGCCGGTTTATTGCTCCTTTTCCTGCACAGGTTGGTTCTACGGCTTCTGTTTTGTCTACCATTGCAGGCGCTACCGGCTGGAACCTCGCTAATGCCAGATTATCCTATGCCAATGATGGCAGCGCGTATACAGGCTCCAATGCCATGCTTATCCACATGTTTGATGTAGAACTGAATAACATGAATAATTTTGTAAATGATTTTAAACTGAAAAAGAAAGTAGAAGCAGGTGATATCACTTTCGGTTTCTTTAAATCGTATCAGAATGTAGGCATGTCGTGGTTGTGGAGCTCTTTTCTTACAGATGTAAATGGTAATGGCTTGCGCCCGTTATTGGTTACCAACAGCACCGGCACTGTGATGAATCCGGGGGGACAGTTGCAATATGGTACTCCTGTATGGGGTAATTTGCGCCGCAATTATGATACCCGGTATGATATATCTGCTCCCTATGTAGCTGCTGCATTGAATGTAACCCGCAAACTGAATATTGATGCCAGTGTGCGCTGGGATATAGGCAATGTACGTGGTTCTTACACCGGAGGCAGTACGGCAGCAAAAGATATGAATGGCGATGGTGTTATCAGTGCCAATGAGCAAAAGGTAGAGTCAATTGATTACAATACAACCAAACCGGTAAAATATAATTATAACTATGGTTCTTATTCTATCGGCGCTAACTATAAGCTGGATGCTTCTAAAGCCATTTTTGCCCGCTACAGCAGTGGTGCAGTTACGAAGGCTGATCGTATTCTTTTTACTAGCAATGTGATGGCGGATGGCAGTGTTCGTGGATTTAAGGATAATATAGACCAGGCTGAGCTGGGTTTTAAAAGTAACTACAAAGCAGTAGGTTTGTTTATCACTGGTTTTTATGCCAGGGTAAACGAGCAGGGTGGTTTTGAAGCCACTACGCAAAAGGTAATTGAAAATCACTACCGTTCGTATGGGGTAGAGCTGGAAGCGGCTGCCCGTATTTCCCGTCATTTTGATATAAGAGGAGGCGCCACTTTTACCAAAGCCGAATTAACAGATGGTGCGAATAAAGGTAATCGCCCACGCAGGCAATCTCCTTTTATTTATAACCTGGTGCCTACTTATACAGCTGGCAGGCTGAGTGCAGGGGTTACTGCTATCGGAACAGCCGGATCATATGCACAGGATGACAATCAACTGAAGTTTAAGGGATATGTGTTGCTGAATCCATTTGTAAGCTATAAGTTTACCAAAGCATTGATGATGTCGGTAAATGCCAACAACGTTACTAATTCACTGGGCATTACCGAAGCGGAAGAAAACGCTATTACCCCCAATACTACCAACATTATCCGCGCCCGTTCGGTAACCGGCAGAACCATTGCTGCAACGATTGCGTATCAGTTTTAAAACCGGATATTGTGAAAAAGCCTACGCTTAGCTTCTGGTCCATTATTAATATGAATGTCGGTTTCTTCGGCATCCAGTACAGTTTTGGACTACAGCAAACTAATATGACGCCTATATATGCCTACCTGGGGGCGCAGCCGGAACAGATTCCGCTGTTGAACCTGGCAGGTCCGATGACAGGGCTGCTGGTGCAGCCCATCATTGGGGCGATGAGTGATAAAACGATCAGCCGGTTTGGCCGCAGGCGTCCTTACTTTATGATCGGGGCAATTTGTTGCAGCCTGTGTTTGCTGGCGATGCCTTTTAGCAGCAGCTTATGGATGGCGGCCGGTTTGCTGTGGATGCTGGATGCGGCTAATAACATGACTATGGAGCCTTACCGGGCTTTTGTAAGTGACCAGTTACCTGTGCAGCAACATGCCACTGGTTTTCTATCACAAAGCTTTTTTACAGGATTGGGTATTACGCTGGCAAACCTTACGCCTTCTTTACTGGTATCGCTGGGTTGGATACGGCTGAACGCCCGAAGCAGCAATCATATTCCTTATACCACCTATGCTGCTTTTTTAATAGGGGCTGCGGTGTCTATAGGTTCTGTATTCTATTCTGTACTTACTACGCGCGAATATCCTTTAACAGCGGAAGAAGAAGCGGCCATACGGCAACAGCCTTCCGGCGTGCGTGCAGTATTTACAGCTATTTTTTCGGCCATACGGCACATGCCAGTGGTGATGCGCAGGCTGGCGCTGGTGTACCTGTTTAACTGGTATGCCATGTTTATATACTGGCAGTTTATTACGCTTTGCCTGGCACGTACTATTTATCATACCAGTGATCCGGCTTCGGAGGGGTTCAGCGCTGCCCAGTTATTAACCGGTAAAGTCAATGGTATGTACAACATTGTTACGTTTTGTACAGCTTTTGGGTTAGCCTGGCTATCTGCCCGCATACAAGCCAAAAGAGTGCATGCGTTTAGCCTGCTGCTGGCAGGGGCGGGGTTACTGTTACTACCGTTTATACAGCAACCTGGCTGGCTAATACTGTCCATGGCAGGGTTGGGAATTGGCTGGGCCAGTATGATGGGAACGCCTTATGTAATATTAGCCGGACAAATACCGCCGCAACAAACAGGTGTGTATATGGGTATATTGAATATGTGCATTGTGTTGCCTATGTTGCTGGAAACAGTGTCTTTCCGTTACGTTTATCACCATATGTTACAAGCCAGTCCGGAGCGTGCTATTCAACTGGCAGGCGGTTTATTGCTGGTGTCGGCACTGCTTACCCTGCGCATAAGTATTTTGAAAACAAAAGAGAAATGAGGATGAATGTAGCTTATTACCACTCCGCTATCAGCTTACTGGAGCAGGCTAGTAGTTCTGCCGGTTTTGTAGCGGCGGTGAATGAACAGGATAATTACCGGCGTGTATGGACGCGTGATGGGGTAATATGCAGTATTGCTGCTTTATTAAGTAAGGAAACACAGCTGGTAACCACCGCATTGGCTACGTTGCATACACTTTTTACACACCAGCATAGTGCCGGTTTTATGCCCAGCAATGTACACCCGGTTTCAGGGGCTGTTAGTTATGGCGGGGTAGCTGGCCGTGCAGATGCGCCGGCCTGGGCAGTAATTGGGGTGTGTTTATATACTTTACATACCGGCGATGATGAACCGGCCATTCAATACAGGCAACAGGTGGAAAAATGCATAGCTGTAATGGATGCCTGGGAGTTCAATGGCCGCCACCTGGTGTATGTGCCGCAGAGTGGCGACTGGGCCGATGAATATATACAACACGGTTATGTGTTGTTTGATCAGTTATTGCGTGTATGGGCTTTGCAGCTGGCGGCGCATGTATACCGGCGAAGCGACTGGGCTGAGAAAGGAGCTGCTATTGCACAGGTAATAAATAATAATTTCTGGAAACCGACACAGGGTGGCACTTGCTACAGTCCTACGGTAGAGCGTATGTGGCAAAAAACAGGGGAGAGCAGCTACTGGCTGGCAGGCTTTAATCCTTCCCGCTTCTATACTTATTTCGATCTTCAGGCCAATACACTGGCTTTGTTGCTGAATATGGGTAATGCCCGGCAACAGCAACAGGTGGTAGGCTACATTCACGATATGCTACAACAATACCAGCTGGTGCCCGGTTTTTACCCGGTAATAGAAACGGGTTCACCCGATTATCGCGAACTGAGTGATAACTATGCTTTTCATTTTCGTAACCGCCCTCATGAATTTCATAATGGTGGCTTGTGGCCGGTATGGAACGGTTTTCTGGTAATGGCTCTTGCACAAACCGGTAACCAGGCCCTGGCATCACGTTTGGCTTTATCACTGCACCAGGTGAACCAGCATCCGCAAAGTCCTTTCAACGAATGTTTTCATGGACTAACGGCGCTTCCGTGCGGCGTACCACAATGTGCCTGGAGCGCTGCTGGTTCTGTGATTGCGGAATGTGCCTTATCCGGTAAATTTTTAACGACAAGCTTTACGTAATATGAAATCTTATATACTGGCGATAGGGGAATTGTTAGTGGATGCGATATCCACTACTACAGTCAATAGTTTGTCAGAAGCAAAAGCATTTACTATTGTAGCAGGTGGCAGCCCTGCTAACTTCTGCCGTTTTTTGAATTACTGTCAAACGCCTTCCAGGCTTGTTGCTGCAGTGGGAGAAGATGGGCTGGGTGCTCAATTGCTGCAACAGTTAAAGCAGGAAGGGATGGATACCCGCTATATTTCCCGGAATAAAAACCTGGCTACGTCGCTGATTGTAGTAGGTAAAACTATTGGCACGCCTGACTTTATTCCTTACCGGGAAGCAGATCGTTTTATAACGCCCGTAAGCAGCAGCCTGTTGTCTGGCGCTGCACTGGTGCATACCACAGCATTTGCGTTGAGTGCTGAGCCAGCCCGCAAAGTGATATTGAACGCTTTTGCTGCCGCTGCCACTTCCGGGATACCGGTATCGATAGACTGGAATTATGCAGAGAAAATCTGGGGGCCTTATAATGATGCTCCTGCTATCTGGAATGAATTACAGCAGTATGCGCCTCTTATTAAAATAAGCATGGATGATATTCAGCGTTTTGAAGGCCGGGAACTGACAGAATCGGAGGCCAGATGCAGACTGGATAAAATACGGTGTCGTGCCATATGCCTTACCTGTGGTGCCAACGGTGTTTATTACCGTGTATCGGAAGGAGACTGGCAGCACATGCCGGCAAAACCTGTGGCTGTAAAAGACGCCACAGGTGCCGGTGATGCTTTTTGGGCAGGTTTTATCTCTGCCTGGTTTCAGGAATTTACCATAGAAGCCTGTGTTGCGAAAGGTATGGATAGCGCAGTGTGTAAACTATCCGGACAATGGTAAACCTGCTGTTAATGCAGTAATGTGCTCAATGTTTCTGCCAGTTTATTGCCACGCAGGTTTTTAGCTACGATTTTACCAGAAGGGTCTAGCAGAAAATTGCTGGGTACAGAGCTGATGCCATACTTTACGGCCACTGCGTTTTTCCAGAATTGTAAATCAGAAACATGCGTCCAGGGCATGCCGTCTTTTTCTACTGCCTTAGCCCAATCGTCATGCGATGCGTCCAGCGAAACGCTGAGTATTTCAAAACCTTTGTCTTTAAATTGCTGATAAGCCTTTACTACAAACGGATTTTCGGCGCGGCAGGGCTTGCACCAGCTGGCCCAGAAATCGATCAGCACATACCTGCCTTTGAAGCTGGACAGGGTAACAGGTTTACCTGCCAGGTCGTTTTGCGTGAAATCGGGTGCTATGGTGCCAATGCTTACACTCAGTGCTTTGTGAATACGGGCGGCTATTTTTTCGCCGGTAAACGAGGTGCGCAGTGCTTCGGGGAATAATTTAAATTCCCTGTCTGCCGCCACAGCGTCAAAATTGCCCATAAGTTCATGGCTAAAAAAGGCATCCAGCGCTACATAAGACTGCCGGTGGCTGGCAATAAAAGCTTTATACAGGCTGTCAATGGCTTTTACATGCGTATCCCGTTGATACCTTAGTGATTGCATCGGTGCCGTATCGGCCGCTCTTTCAGCAGGCGTCATCTTCTCTGCCTGGTCCAGTACTGCATTGATCGCTTTCAGGTGAGGAGCGCGTTGGGTAAGCAACAGCTGGTTTTCTTCGTTGGATACAGAGCCTTTCAATACAGCAGTTTTCATCGAATCCACCCCGGTAATAGTCATGGTGGCGTTTTCGATAAAAACATCCAGGCCGTCCACGTTGTGGTAAGTATTGACGGCATTGTTGTCGTGTTTCAGGTACAGCGATGCCTGCACAGGAGTGGGTAACTGGCCTGTAAATGCAAATTGGCCGTTGTTTACTTCGGCTGAGTCTTCCACCCGGTTGTTATGGATACTATATGCCAGGTAAACCTTTGCGGGGGAGGGAAGATGGCTAAATGACCCTTTGATGGTATAGCCTTTCTGGGCTCCTGCGCATACGGGCAGCAGCAAGATCAGGGATAGCATGTTCTTGTTCATATTAAATGGATTGCATGTTGTTCTATTCTATAACAACGCAACTGTATCCATCTTAAAAAAAGAAGATTTTTTTTTAAGTAATTATGTTTGCCTGCTTGTAAGGAATACAGAAGCCTCTCATTACGGGAACCCGTAATATAGCCAGCATGTGAACTGGTATTTTGCGTGTAAAAGCAAAACAGTTTACTATGGATTTTAAAGATATTATAAAGCAGCTGGCTGAACGAATAGTAAAGCACAAGGAATTGGTGCATACAGAAGAAGCCACCAAGCATTCATTTGTGATGCCTTTTCTCCAGGCATTAGGATATGATGTGTTTAATCCACTGGAAGTAGTGCCTGAATTTGTGGCTGATTTAGGTATTAAAAAAGGAGAGAAAGTGGACTACGCTATCATGAAAGAGGGTAACCCGGTTATCCTGATAGAATGTAAGCATTGGTCTACAGAGCTTGATCCGCATAATTCACAGTTGTTTCGTTATTTCCATACCACAAAGGCTAAATTTTCTATTCTTACCAATGGTTTTGAGTCGCGTTTTTATACCGATCTGGATGAACCTAATAAGATGGATGAGAAACCCTTTTTTATATTCGACCTGAATGATGTTCGGGACACACATATAGAAGAGTTAAAGAAATTTCATAAAGTGTATTTTGATTCAGATACTATTGTGTCTACAGCCAGTGAGCTCAAATACGTAGGGCAATTGAAAGCGCTGATGATGGCTGAGTTTAACAACCCCAGCCAGGATTTTGTAAGGTATTTTGCCAAACAGGTATATAATGCAGGTATTCTTACGCAACGCGTAATGGATCAGTTTACTCAACTTACCAAAAAGTCGTTTCAGTATTATATTAATGACATTATAACGGAGCGGTTAAAGTCTGCTTTGCAGAAAGAAGAAATAGACCAGGCGGTGCAAACGGTTACAGAAGTACTTGCTGATAACGATAATAAAATTGTTACTACTGAGGAAGAGTTAGAAGGCTTCCGGATTGTACGATCAGTTTTGCGTCAATATGTATCTGTGCAACGGGTTTGCTATCGTGATGCATTATCTTATTTCGCTATTTTATTTGACGATAACAACCGAAAGCCTATTTGCCGATTGTATTTCAATGGAAATAAAAAATACATAGGCGTGTTTGATGCGGAAAAGAATGAAGTGAAAAAGGAACTGACTTCGCTGGATGATATATTTTCTCATGCGGATGCTTTAATACAGGTAGTGCAATATTATAACCAGGCCAAAACGATAGAAGCCTAAACATACCAACAAGACCCTTTATACATCAAAGCCCCGCGCCTGCGGGGCTTTTTATTGGCTATACCTTGGGTAGCAGTTATGTAAACGTATTAATTAGCATGTTGCCAGCAATAGCCTGATGCACCTGCTCTGCGCGAACATTGTGTGCCTTTTTTGGTAGTGGCTTTGCATTGCGAAAACGGAATTTCTTTGTTGTTGCCAGGCGCACAGGGTAGGCTTTTAGGCCTGGACTTCCCGGCTGCGCATACTCCACATGTGCCACCTGCAGTGCAATACTTACAAGCCGAACAGTTTTTACAGGCAGCGCAGTTATCGGCTCCTACGCATTTTCCTGCATGGTGTTCTGAAATGGGAGTAAAGGAAGTAAGGCAAGTCAGTGTTACAAAGATTGCCAGCAATTTTTTCATTATTCAATGGTTTAATAACGGGTGGGTTATGTGAATAATATGATGGAAGTCGCAAGACTAATTGTTTCGCAAGGGTGTAATATATTTATCAATAATGTAATTGGTAATAGGTTTTAATCTTAACTGATAAGAAACGGGATGGAAACCTTCCGAGGTATAGTATTCAGGATCTGAATCTTTTTTAGGTTTTACATACCAAACAAATCCTTTTGCATTATAGGTAATAGTGTCTGGCCTTGTTATTTTCTTAAAATGAGTGATTTTGGTCGAGTCCAGTGCAATAACTAAAGTGCCGTCTATTTTTTCATTGCAGGAAATAGGCTGATAATGATCGCCTGCCCAAAACATGCATTTTTCATTTCCGGTAAGCATAGGTGTTTTATAGTTGATATTATTATGTAAGCGCCAGTAAATTCCTGTACCGGCTAATAGCATTCCCGTTGCTAATATACTTATCATTATTGCATAACGTTTTCTGGTTTTCCGTAATGGAGCAGGTGTAGTTGGGGGAGTGAGTGGTTTTGGCGGAGTTGCTATCAGGGCCGGGGAATTGGTTGTTATTTCACTGTTGTTGGTGCCAGGGGTTGATGCTAGTGATGTTGTTATGTCATCTTTTTCATTACCTATATCTTCTGTAAGAAGCTCCGCTTTTTTTGTCTCTACCGGTTTTATATCTCCTTCCGGTAGCTCCGTTTTTTCTTTCTCTAAAACAGGCGTTTCCTCTAAAGAATACTTTTTTGAAAGCTTGAATGGTCGATCCTCAAAATCTATCAGCCAGGCCAGAAGTTCAATGTTTTTCTCATTGGTATCCATTTTATGGTTATTGAGAAATTTATTGAGTTGCCTGAATTTGTTGATATCAAAATTTCTTATTGTTTCTGCATAGTCTGCCGGACTATTGCACTTCCCAAAAAAATCGCTGAGCGTTTTTTCGTCTGACTTCAGAAATCTTTCTGTGCATGCAGCTAAACATGCATCCCGCAATTGGGCTGGTGAATGGTATTGTAGGGCGGAGGAAAGCTCGCTCGCATCCCTTTTTTTACGATAGCTCCGAAGAACTAATTCTTTGTAATCAGGAAACATAGCAGGATTTATATAGTAAATCTAAATGTTTTTTTGGAATCATACCGGTCTTTTCGGATTTACGCCGGAATTGCCGGACTTACCGGAATCGTTTGCCAGTAAAGGCTTTGCGCCTATCTACCTTTGGTTTGGAAATCAGGGGATGCCCTCCTGGCTAAAGGCAAACTGTTCGAAACTGATTTTCACCCGAGTAGAGAATGTGGTGGTGGATAACTGGTTTTGGGAAGCGATTACCTGCTTCCACATTCAAAACGCTCTCTTCCCAAAAAATGTAAGTAGCGCTGCTTACACCTCCAAGCACAACGCGCCGGAAGCATAACAGCCGGTAGCGATTTTATTCACCATTTCATACTTACTAAAATGTTTCATATTCTTTTTGCAATATTTATGGCATTGGTATGCCCTAACCATAATAGAGATAACGGTACAGTAACCACTCAGGATACCAGTGGCGAAACGGGGCATATACCTCCCAAATTACCACCGCCACCACCGGCGCAGTAATAGGATGAATACTTACACAATAAGGCAAGAGAAATCTTGCCTTATTTTTTTTATTTTTAGTGTAAATAGCCATTTTGAGAAATTTACCCTGTTTTGTATTCATGTTTGCAACCCTCTGGTACGCGTGTACCCCAAAAACGGTTACCATTGAACGGGTGAAGGAAAATGCGGATTATAAAAAAGCGGACTCCTTTTTATATGTTAACAATGATTCTGCCTTTTATTACTACAATAATGTAGTGGTCAATGGTAAGGATAGTGTATTGGTAGCTATGGCATATAATAATATGTCAGTGCTTCAATCTTCGGTTGGAGATTATTGGGGTAGCCAGGAAAGCCTGCTTACGTCGTTAACATACTTGAATGAGAATAAAGAAAGGGATCACTCCTGCCTTGCTGCTGATTACAACGAACTAGGAAGTGTTAGTTTAGAGCTAAAGCATTTTGATGATGCCATTAAATATTACGATCTGGCAATCAGGTTTGCCAAAGATTCAGGATATCAAAGGGTGGTATTAAATAACAAGGCAGTTGTTTATCAAAAAAAGAAGAATTTCAACCAGGCCATAAGCCTCTATCTTTCTATTCTTAATAAAAGCAAAACAGATACAAAAGAATATGCGAGGGTAATTTCTAACCTGGCCAAAACAAGATGGTTACAAAATCCGGATTATGATGCTGCTCCTGAATTGCTAGCTGCTTTACAAATGCGGCAGAAAGAGGGCGACCTCTGGGGGCAAAATGCCAGTTACGCACATCTGTCTGATTATTATAAGAATTCTCATCCCGACTCTGCCTTTATATATGCTGATAAAATGTATTCCATTACGCGGCAAATCAACAACCCCAATGACGAATTAGAAGCATTGCAAAAATTAATTATGCTTGGTTCTCCTCAAATGGCAAAGCAATACTTTTCGCGGTATCAATTTCTAAGTGACAGTCTACAAAATGCCTGGAACACAGCCAAGAATCAGTTCGCATTGATACGTTATGAGGTAGGGAAAAATAAAATGGAAAATCTGAAGTTACAGCAGGAGAATACGGAAAGAAAGCTTCAGGTAGCTCACCAGCGTTTATTGCTGATAGTAATATTAGTATTTATTGTATCAGCTGTTGTAATTACTATTACCTGGTATAAAAAACGAAAACAAAAAATGCTTTGGGAAACGCAGACGGCCATTCGTGAAAACCGGTTACAAACATCTCAGAAAGTACATGATGTGGTAGCGAATGGGCTGTACCTTATCATGATGGAAATGGAGCATAAACAGGGAATAGATAAAGAGCATTTACTGGACAGGATAGAGGGTCTTTACGAACAATCGCGTGACATATCCTATGAACAGCCGGAGCAGCTGCATCAGAATTTTTATGAGGAGTTGGCGGGGTTGATTACCTCTTTTGCCACACCTGCTACTAAAATAATGATAGTAGGCAATAATAGTGGTTTATGGACGGGTGTAGATAGTACAGCCAAACATGAGGTAAAGCATATTTTACAGGAATGGATGGTAAATATGAATAAACATAGCCAGGCGCAAAACGTGGTAGTGAAGTTTGAACGGCAGGATAATTATATCATCATTACTTATAAAGATGATGGGATAGGATTCAGGCGTGATTTCACTTATGGAAATGGATTTACGAATACGGAAAACCGTATTCGCAGCATTGGGGGACGCTTTATTTTTGAACAACCCGATAAAGGTGTAAAAATCCACGTTTCTTTTCCAATCACTTAGATGAAAATGATAAAAAAAGTACTTATTGCCGAAGATCATGAGATTGTTAATATCTCTGTTCAAAAAACGCTGGAGGACTTGAATATAACTGACGTGCAATATGCGGCCTATTGTGATGAAGCATTGTTGAAGATACAAAGGGAACTGCAACGTAACCAGTCGTACGATCTGCTTATTACAGACCTCTATTTTGAAAAAGACCACATACCGCAACAACTTTCCGGTGGGGAGGATTTGATAGCAGCTGCCCGTCAGGTACAGCCAGATTTGAAAATATTGGTTTTTTCAGCAGAAAATAAGCCTGCTGTTATAGAAAAGTTACATGGCCATGACATAGATGGTTATGTGCGTAAGGCCAGAAACGATTCCCGCGAACTCAAACAGGCTTTAGAGACTATTGGTAAAAATCTGCGCTATTTTCCCCGGCAGCTGATGCAGGGAGTAAAACAGATGAATGCGCATGATTTTACCTCGTATGATATAATTATTATAACACTATTGTCACAGGGTATTCGTCAAAAAGATATGCCGGAGTGTTTGAAAGAGAAGAAAATAACCCCTTCGGGTTTAAGTAGTATTGAAAAACGGCTTAACACTATTAAGGAGTCATTAGGGGTGGGTAATAATGAGCAATTGGTTGCTTTTTGTAAGGACAATGGGATTATTTGATTTATCCGCGATTTTTTCGGTTTACGGGTTCCCGTAAAAAAAATCGTTCTATGCCATATACTTTTGACTTGTAACAATAAATCACTTTTTCTTGAAACAGAAACATTACGTATCAACAGAAGCACGGGGCAATGCTGAGCACGAAGTGTATTATCATTATATAAAAGGGGGAGTTTTATATATACGTGCGTCCGTTTCCCTAGACCCTGCTTTACAAGTTGAGCAAAAGCCCGCTTTTTAGCGGGACTTTTTTTCATCTTTGTAATTATACTTGCTATCAGATTTATTAACTATTCGCCCTATACATGAAAACTTTTCTGTTTGCCGCACTACTCTTTAATGGAGTCAGATGCGCTGATACTACTACGGTTTATATGTGTGATAGTCCCACCGCCAGGAGATACCATTTCCGTTCGGATTGTGGTGGCTTAAACCACTGTAATTACAGGATTATTAAAACAACATTGGATAGTGCAAAAAGCAGTAACCGAACACTCTGTAGCATGGAAAGGTCTGTGCCCTGAAATATCTTTTATAAACCTAAAATACATTAAAATGGCACATCCTGTATTAAACGAAGATTGGTCGGAATATGATAACCGCAAAATTATAGGTTATCAGGATCGGTCTCAATTTTCATGTACTGAAAGCTGGGAGGTGAATTACCTGGTAAATAAACTAAGGAAACATTTTCCATATAAGACAGACACTGCAATACGAATGGCAATCGCTGCCTGCTGCAATTCAACCAATCCTCCTCATGCGCGTGTTGATTTCGTTGAGTGTGTAGTGAGAAGACTAAACTGCTAATAGTATAGATTTGAAAATAAAAATATTGGAAAGGTTGTTTGATTAAATATTTATATACATATTCGTACTGTATTCTTGTCCGTCTCCCCGTATATAGTTTTCACTAATTTATATTATTGTCAACCCAATAAAACGTGATGCTGTATGCATACTTTAACTCTGGCCGCAAACAAAACTCGGAAAATTATGTCCGGTGCTTTACCGCTTTTATTCAAAAGAAAGCTGTTGGGCGCGTGGTGGTTGTGGAAACGGTATTTTGTATAAAATGACTTTTTCTCACTTCGGCAAAGCAAGCAGGGAAGTAAAAGCGCTTTGCTGGTTGCTGTGTTGATGATTGTATTGTCCACACTGGTTTGGGGGCTATCAGGGCATGCTAAGTGGGATAGGGAAACATTACTTTTTCAGCTTTTACTGCCGGGCATTGATGAGGAAATGATGTTTAGAGGTGTTCTTTTAGGGCTTTTATTAACCGCGTTGAAAGAGCGTATTGCCTTGATCGGCAGTCCTGCTATAGGGATTACGGCTGTGCTTTTTGGATGTTCCCATGCAGTAACGGTAGGAGCGCATTATTCCATTCACTTTGATCCTTTTTATTTTCTGCAAACTGCATTGGCGGGGTATGTGTGGGGATGGATAACTTTCAAAAGCAGGAGTATCTTATTGGCTATAGTATCACACAACCTCTGTAACTTTTTCGGAACGCTTGCAACAATGATAAAATAAAAAAGCGGGTGTTCTTCGATAGTGCCTTAATATGTTCAGGATATAAAATGTTCTTTCAGGGATGAATGACTATAACACTTACCGGTAATTTGTTATCTTTATAAGTGCTTTAATGTCCATTATTTTTATCTTCCTGCCTTGTGTTTCAACAATTCCTTCCATTTTGAGTTCTTTCAGCAGGCGAACCACGTTTTCTTCTGTTGTAGCGGCCATGCTGGCCAAATCCTTGCGCGGGATATTAATTTCAATGTTATCTGTATCTAATTCAGGAAGCTTATATTTCTCTCTCAAAACAATCAGCGAAATGGCCAGCCGCTCTCTTACCGAGTGCCTGGCAACAATGGAAATACTGTTTGCAAGCACCTTGTATTCATGGCTAAGTGCTTTTAACAGGTGATTAGACAAGTTAGGGGACCGTTCCACTGCTAAAAGAAAATCTTCTTTGGGGATAAACGCAATAGAACTATCCTCTAGTGCGGCGGCTGAGTCCGGATAAGTTTCACTGGATAAAACCGCATGGTACCCGATCATTTCACCGGCATTGGCTACATAAATGATTTGTTCGTTTCCTCCCTTATCCTGCTTGTATTTTTTTACCTTTCCCTGTTTGATAAAGTAGATGCCGGAAGCATAACTATTTTCCCGGAAGATCATTTGTCCTTTTTGGTATGGCTGCTCTATCATATTTACAGAAAGCCTTTCCATTTCTTCGATAGATAAACTATCCAATACCGAACTGGACTGAAAGATCCACTTATCTATAGGGAAAATACCTTTTAAGCTCATACTCCGGGATATTCGTTCACAAAAAGTTGATTTTTATCAACTTTCCGATTGATAACTTACAAAGTTACCGAAAAGATATAAAAATAACTTTGCAGAATGATACAGGCAGGTAATGTGAGGCAAAACATTATGACAAATGAAATCAAAGACACAAGCGTTTTTTCTACTGACGTAAGCTTTGATGATGTATATCCACGAGAAATTCGTCGTTTATCCAAATCACACTGGACATCTGTAGAAGTAGCTAAAAAGGCTGCTTCGTTTTTAGCAGAAATCCCTGGCTCCTGTGTACTTGACATAGGTTCCGGAGTGGGAAAGTTTTGTTTGAATGCAGGCCATTATTACAGAGATAGTCATTTTTTTGGGGTAGAACAAAGGAGTAGTCTGGTAGAAATTGCCAAAGAAACGCAGCAGTTATTAGGCATTCAAAATGTGACATTCATTAATGCCAATTTCACTCAACTGGATTTTTCTGAGTTTGATCATTTCTATTTCTTTAATTCTTTTTATGAGAACCTCACAGGTGAGCAAGATTGGATTGATGACTATATTGACCACTCTGAAAGTTTATATAATTACTATACAGGTTACCTGTATAAAATGTTGGAGACAAGACCTCCTGGCACCCGCCTGGTAACTTATCAGAGTTTATTTGAGGAAATTCCTTCAGGATACCAGGTAGTTGAAAATGATCTTGCTATATTATATAACTGCTGGATTAAAACAGAATAAGTGTGTTGCAATGTAAATGTTCAGGATTCGTTGCTTCTTGTCAGCAACCTAATATTTATCGTACAATGAAATTAAAAACAATGGAATTATCTATATCTGATACATTCAGTCCCATTGAAGTGGATTCACAGCAATGGAATAATATCAAGTTGGCCAGGATAGAGTTTACAAGGCTAAAGCCGGCCTTTGCAGTGGTCTCACACAGCTAAGCCAGCAAGTATACAACCATGCGAAAGATAAATGATATAAGAATCCCCTCAAGTGTCCTATTCACCATGCAGATATGGCAAATCCTGAAAGAAAAAGGATATGCCTATCTGCAGGTGAAGGCATTGACTTCTGATGGCAGAACGGATTATATCTCTACCAGCTATATTATCCTGGAACCGTTTTATCAACTACCTGGCGAACCCAATCAAATAGAAATATTTGAACCGATTGATAGCCCTATTTTCAAAAACTGGGCACAAGCAGAGGATGATACTATCCTGGTTCTAAAAAAATATCTTTGATTTTTTACTGTTGTAAAGCTGACTTAACCACAGATGTTCAGGCATAGAGGACAAAAAAGAACTTTCAGGCACAATATCCGTTTGGCCATGTTGCTCTGTTTAACCGCAGGGTTTGTCAATGCTTCCGGTTTCCTGGGTTTCATGGTACTTACTACCAATGTTACAGGCCATGCAGCCTTACTGGCTGTAAAGTTAACGGAAGGAGATCTTCGTTCTGTCCGCATGATAGGTCTTTGGTTAATATTGTTCCTTGCAGGCGCATTCCTGTCTAGTCTTTATATTTCAAAAGCGGGTCATGATAACCCTTATGCTTATTCCATACCCGTTATTGTAGAAATAATCATCCTGGTCCTCGTTGGATACTTCGGATATAGTTTTGATAACACTATTGTGAAAACGGAATATTTTGCCGGCAGCCTGCTTTTTGCTATGGGCATGCAGAACGCGCTTGTATCCATTGTATCCGGCTCTGTTGTCAGAACTACACACCTTACAGGTATGTTTACCGATCTGGGTATTGATTTGGCTGCTGCCTTACTCAAGCCCACCTCAAATTATTCTTTCATCTGGAGAAAGATTGAACTACGGATTATCATTATTACATTTTTCCTTGCTGGTGGTATTATTGGAGGTTTTGTTTTTGTCAAACTGCGGTACCATAGTTTTTATCTGGCTGCAGGTTTTCTGGTGATTGCCATGTTCTATGATTTCTTTAGGGTTAAGGTGAAGCGTATTCAATCAAAAGTAAGGAAGATGACAATAGTCAGGGATTAAGTTTATCGTAAACCTCCGTAATATGTCTTTAAGCCAGCTATAAGACTCAATGTTATACATTTTGCATGTTCCCATCAGGCTGTAAAGTATACCACTTCTTTTGGCAGCTTCATGTGAACCGGCAAAGAGGTCGTTTTTTCTGCCCAATGCAACCAGTAGAATTGGTTGACGCAAAGCGTTCGTGACGGGAACCGAAGATCACTACATATCCAGCCACTGCTTAAACTCCTCCGCTCTATCTTCACTTACAATACTATCAATACCATCTGGTGGGGTAGGTGTTAATATTACCTGCACTCGGTTGCGTGTTAGCCGGTGCATCTCTTTAATAGCGCTGATATGAATAATAAACTTGCGGTTAATACGGAAAAAATCAGAAGGGTTTAACTGCGGTGCTATGCTGGCTATGGTTTCTTCTATAATATAACGCTGCTGGTCTTTGGTAACCATGAACAGGTATTTATCAGAAGCCATAAAATAGGCCACATCTTCCATTTGTATGGTTTTGATGAGGTTGCCTATTTTCACCATAAAGCGGTTGCGCAGGCGGCCGGCGGGGAGGGCCGGCAAAGATTCTGAGGCAATAGGTGTTGTCTGGCGAATGGTGGCCAGCTTGTCCAGCGCGGCACGTACATCCGATTCTTCAAAGGGTTTTAGCAGGTAATCGATGCCCTGGTGTTTAAATGCCTTTAGCATGTACTGATCGTAGGCAGTGGTGAATATTACGGGGCTGTTAACGGTCACTTCCTCGAAAATATGAAAGCTTTCCCCATCGCCCAGGTGAATGTCCATAAAAATAACATCAGGCTGTGGGTGAGTGCTTAACCAGCTTACGGCGGCCTGTACGGTTTCCAGGATGGCGGTAATCGCTATCTGTGGGGTAATGCGTTGCAGCATATGTTGCAGCGTGTTAGCTGCAAGCTCTTCGTCTTCTATAATCAATACTTTCATGGGGCCGTAACTAGGCCTAAAAGTATAAAAAAACTCCGGCCTGTGTTACCAGGGCCGGAGTTTGCACTATAAAACGGTGATGGTTATTGCAAATTGGGGTTATTGGCCAGCGCATCTTTAGGGAAACGCAGGGTATAACGTGGATCGTTCTGTTGCAAGGTAAAGTCTTCTCCGGCTAAAGAATGCACCAGCGAAGGTTGGCCGGTGCGACGCAGATCGTACCAGCGATGACCTTCCAGGGCCAGTTCGCGTTCTCTTTCATTGAGTATTTCCTGTATCAGGGCAGCCTGGTCTAAACCGGCAATGCGGGTGGCTTCTGTCTGGTAATAGGCAGGTTTCAGGCGGCTGGCTTTCAGTTGCAGCAGGCTTTCCCGCGCGGTAGGCAGGTTGTTGGTACGTGCGGCAGCTTCGGCCTGTAACAGGTACAGTTCGCCGTTGCGAAATGAGATTTTTAACGCATCACTGTTGCCTTTGAGGGAAACATAGTCTCCGCCTGATTTGCTGAAATACAGTGGAAAGCGTAAGTCGTTCTGCTGATCGTAAATGCCCAGCAGGTGCGAACTGATCATGGCTATGCTACCCAGGTCAAATGCTTTTTCCATCGACATGATGTTTTCCACGCTCTGGTAATGGATGGGTAATACTTTAGAGCTGTTCAGGTTTTCGAGCTTGTTGTTAATGGCCAGTGCATCTGTACTCAGTGTTAAAGCCTGGTCCCATTCGCCACGGAAAGCACGCACACGTGCCAGTAAGGCTAGTGCGGCACGTGTAGTGAAACGATAGTTTTTACCAGCTTCAAAACTGTCCACGTTCAGCAGTTCTCTGCCTGCTGCAATATCCGCCAGTATTTGTGCATATACAGCTTCTACGGTAGCGGGGGCATAGTTTTGTTCCAGGTCTATTTTTACCGAAACGGGTACGCCGCGGTCGGTGCTGGCGGTAGCTTTGTTGTAAGGTTTGGCATACAGGTTCAGTAACTCAAAGTGACTGTAAGCACGCAGCAGATAAGCTTCGCCTTTAATCTGCGCGGTTTCCGTGGTTTTACCCGCTTCATTCTCCACCTCTGCAATTACATGATTGGCGTTAAAAATCGCTTTATAAAACTGCACATAAGGAAACTGCACCGTTAAGTTATCGGGGTTGGCATCTTTCCAGCTATAGATATCCTTCATAGCAGGGTAGTCTGTAGCGTATTCGTCCAGCACCAGTTCGTCGGTACGTAAGGCCAGTAACGATTTATGTGTGGGAAAGCTGCTATAGGCAAAGGTTAATAAACCTCTGAAATCATCAGCTGTGCGTGGTATCACGCGACCTGCAGGTTGTATATCCAGGTATTTTTTACAGCTGGCAGCAGTCAGTAACAGGAAGCAGGCTGTAATATATAGTTTGATTTTGTTCATGGTGTGCTGATTAAAAAGTGGCGTTTAATCCAAATGAAATACTTCTGGTGATAGGCTGGGCGTAAATGTTACCGAATGTTTCCGGGTCGAAATAGCCGTTATAGCTGGTGCCGAATACAAAAGGATTGCGGGCTTCTGCCGATAAACGCAGACTGCTTACTTTAATAGCGCGTGCTGCATTGGCTGGCAGGGTATAACCCAGGCGAATGCTGTTGATGCGTACATAGCTCATCTTTTTGGCAAAAACGTCCAGCATGCGATAGCTGTTGATAGGGTCTTGTGCGTTCATCCAGGTATAAGCCATCCAGCGCTCGCCGTTGTAGCTGTCTTTACCAAAGGCAGGTGGCAGGTTGTTGATATTCTTAGAATAGTTTAATCCACGATCTACGGAAGCCGGGTTATACGCCGGTGTACTTTGACGCCATTGATTAATATTAAACAGCGCTGCCACTGCCAGGTCAAAATTGCCCAGGCGGAAACGGTTGATTAAACCACCTGTGTATTGTGGGTCCATATCACCGGCATAGGTAAACAGGTTCTGGAAATCTTTGGTAGCCAAACGGGTGTCCAGCAATTCACCAGGGAATATATCTGCATAAGGATCATACAGTTGGAAGAAGTTTTCCAGTGACGTGGTTTTGCCATCCTGTACAAACTGCGGAATGCCATTGGCATCCAGTCCGGCTGTTTTTAATACAAATAAAGAGTTCACCGGATGGCCTTCGTTAGAAGGCAGGTAGCTGCTGGGGCGCACGCGCTGGCGGGTTACCTTGCTCTTGTTATGGGTGATGTTGAAGTCGGTTGACCACTGGAAGTTTTTGGTACGGATGTTACGGGTAGAAATGCTCAGTTCAATACCCTTGTTGGTTACCATAGCAAAGTTAGAGCTGGTGAAATCGAAACCGTTTTCCAATTGCAATGCTTCGGTAGAAATCAGGTCTTTACTATTGCGGTTGTAATAGTCCACCGTTACCTGAACTGCGTTGTTCCAGAAGCCAGCTTCTACGCCTGCGTTAAAGGTGTTGGTTTTTTCCCATCTCAGCTTGTTGTTGGGCGGACTGGTTACCGAAATGCCCGTTTCTGTATTACCAGGCAACACACCTATGTTCTGGTATTCGCCTATGATATAAGGGGAAGTGTTTTTATCAATATTACCCTGTATGCCATACGAGCTACGTACACGCAGGTTAGAAAGCCAATTCACTTCTTTCAAAAAGGTTTCTTCTTTGGCATTCCACGCGCCAGATACAGAATATATAGGCAGGTATTTGTATTTAGGATCTACTCCAAACAGGTCAGAACCATCGTAACGCACACTACCATATAAGGTGTACCGGCGGTCGTAGGTGTATGCGAATGTTGCATAAGCAGAAGCAAACGCGTTTTCTACAAATCCTTTCTGGTAAGAACGGAAATTAGCGTTGCGTGCAAAGTCTGCGTTAGGGAAGAGGATCTGCTGTGTGGTGAGTGTACGTGCATCATAGCCAAAACCTTTGGTGGAAATATCTGTGTTCCTGTTGCGTCTCAGTTCAGAACCTACCAGGGCATCAAACTCGTGTTTGCTGTTCACTACCTTGTTATATTCCAATACGGTTTTCCAGTTATTCTGGAAGAAGGAAGTGTTCTGGTTTTGAATAGTACCACCAGTGGGCAGAAAGTATTCATATTTGCGGGTAGAGGAATTATAAAAACGGGTACTCTCTTTCAGCTTGCGCAGGTAATAAGAGTTAGTACCGGCAAACTTCTCAGAGCCGGTTTCATCAAACTGCAAACCTAACTCCGAGCGGAATTTTAAATCCTGCCACACTTTATAGTTCACACTGAATAATGCTTTCAGGCTGCTGTTGGTAAGGTTGTAGTGCGTGTTCTCTCTTTCCTCTATAATGTTAAATGGAATATATACATCTCCGCTTAGGTTGCTGGTGCCAAAAATGTCCTTGTCATATACATAGTTACCGGCGTTATCCAGGATAGTTAAATAAGGATTGGTGTTTCTGCTGTAACGCGAAGGGCTGGTGTTGGCATCTATTTCTGTTAAATAGTTCTGACGGCTGGAACGGGAGCCAAACAAAGCAGCGCCAAAAGTTAATTTAGATGATACATTGAAATCTGTTTTCAGTGTGATGTTATAACGTTTCAGGCCTGTTCCAACAGTAGTGCCTTTTTCATCATAATAGCCACCGGAGAAATAATAGTTTACCTGGTCGCTACCGCCGGATAAGTTGATGCCGTATTGCTGGTTAACAGCTGTTTGATACAACTCTTTACCCCAGTTGGTATTGTTTTGACGTAAGGCATTGATTGCTGCTTGTGTGCCGCTGCTCAGGCCGCTGAAACCATTGGTACGGAAGGCATCTAATTCATCTGCACTATTTAAAATTCTGGCAACGGCACCCTGTTGATCCCGATAAGTAAGATACGGATTAGCAGCCAGCCCCAGTTCAAAATCTATTTTCTCGTTAGCGTTCATGAGGTTCAGCTTGTCAAAAGCCGGACGCTCCGCTATAAAAGTGTTGGCGGTAAAACCCACGTTTACGGGGCCTTTCTTGCCTTTTTTAGTAGTGATAACAATAACACCGTTAGAGGCTCTTGCACCATAAATGGCCGTAGCTGCCGCATCTTTTAGCACAGTGATGTCTGCAATGTCATCCGGGTTTAAACCGGCAATAGGCAGGTTGCGTAGTTGGTCAATATTGTCTTTGTCGTAATTCAGTGGCAGGTTGGTTCCTTCTAATGGAATGCCATCCAATACCCACAGTGGATCCTGGTTGGTCAACGATGCAGTACCGCGTATTCTTATCTTAGGTGCATTGCCCGGGCCACCGTTCACACTGGTTACCGCTACACCGGCCATCTGGCCTTCTAACATCTGGTCAACACCTGCAACACCTGTTTGTCTTACCTTGTCGTAATCCACTTTCACGGTAGCGGTGGTGTTCTTTCTTTTAGAAGTGCTGGTGTAACCGTTCACAATCACATCGCTCAGCATATTCTTATCGCTGCCCAGTTTAATGGTAAGATGTTTTTTGTTAACGATGTTGATGAGTGTTGTAGTAAAACCTATACAGCTTACTTTCAGGTAACTCACGCCCGCAGGCACTGTCAGACTAAACTGTCCCTTAGCATCTGTAACAGCGCCGGTTACTGCGTTTTGTATCACGGCGGGGCCAGCTTGTTCGCCAATAGGACTTTGATCAACAAATACAGAAGCACCGGGAACGGGCTTACCGTCTTCTTCCGACAACACCTGGCCGGTAATAGTTTGTGGATCCTGGCTGTAGCTGGTGAAAACACTGCACAGCGCCAAAAGGATGAATAGTAATCTCCTCATTTTTGCAAGATTAGGATAGTTGTGGTTAATTGAGTTTTAAATTCTGTTTGATTCTTAAAATCAGATCCAGGTAATGGTTCCGGGTGTCTTCGTCGGTGTTGACTTTATGCTTTTCTAAAAGTTGTAATATGTTCAGTAGTTCCCCTCTTTTCGCAGCGGCTACGCCACTGGTGCGGGCCATGGCTGTAACGTAGATATTACGGAGGTTATAGGCATTCTCCGCTGCTGCATGATTTTGTAATGCCCGTGGCGTAAGATCACATAGCTGGGGCAGGTGCTGGGTTAACGCTGGGGGAGTCAATGTTTTTTTAGTGATCTTTTCCATCAGCTTATCGGTACTCACCAGTAACACATCTACATAATTTTGCTGTGTAAGGCGTTGGTCAAGAGATAAAGGAGCGTTTTTGAGCGTAGCTGCAAATATGCTGGAGCGGGTGGTTTTAAATAAATCTGCTACCGCAAATACTTTTGACTTGCCATAAATATTTTCCATTTCCAGCATACGTAACAGCCGTTCATCGCTGAATAAACTGTATAATAAACCATACTGCTGTTCGCGCTTCATATCGTAAGGGCCGCATTCAAACGGGCCTAAAGGCGAGTCCTTTACCGCAAAAGTGCTGCTGAGTAAATCGGGCATAAACAACCAGGCGGGCAGCGCTAACAGGTGCTTTTGCAGCCACGCCATCGCTTGCTGTTGAAGTGTTTTAGCAACGGGTGTGTAGGCTTTTTTGCGGTCGCCCAGCACCGGGGTTTCCAGGTAATAGCCGCCAATATTGGCCATCACATGCTCGGTATAGGTGTTCCACTGCCAGATAGCGGCCATGTATAGTTTTCCAGCCTGGTAATAGTTTTCGCCCTGGCTGGTGGTCCATGCCTGTATTTGTGGAACCAGGCGTTCCAGGTTTTTCAATCCATATTCTCCGGCCTTCATGGCATTGTCGCCCAGGTCTTCTGATTGTGCACGTGGATCTATTATGTTCAGGCTGCTTTGCTGCTCGCCATAGTGGTATAAAGGATTGTTTGCATGGTCATTAATGTATTGCTGCTGGCTGTTCAGTTCCTGCCAGGCATTGATGGTATCACCCAGCCAGCGGTAGCCCCAGGCAATAGCATAGGTGTCGTACACTCCCATAGAGGGCGTAATAGCAGTTACATGATCTTCCGGCTGTGCCACGTAGTTAAACCGGGCATAGTCCATAATAGAAGGCGCTGTGCCACCCATCTTTGCTGTATAGGTAGCGCTACGCAGCGAATCTACCGGGTAGGCGGCCGACGCGCCCATGTTGTGCTTTAAGCCCAGTGTATGACCTATTTCGTGGGAAGAAACAAAGCGGATGGCATTGCCCATCTGCTCCACACTGAACTGGTTAGTACGTGCGGCAGAATCGATAATACCGGTTTGAATACGCATCCAGTATTGCAGGGAAGTCATCACATTGTGCCACCAGATCACATCCGATTCCAGTATCTCACCGGAGCGCGGATCTACCACAGCAGGCCCCATCGCATTGGATTTAGGCGATGCGGCGTAGGTAACTACAGAATAACGCACGTCGTCTCCATCAAAATCAGCCGTATCGGTCACTTCCCGGGCCTGGATGGCATTTTTAAAGCCAGCGGCTTCAAATGCTTTTTGCCAGTCGTGAATGCCGGCTATAATGTATGTACGCCATTGCTTAGGCGTAGCAGGATCTATATAATATATAATAGGCTTTTCCGGCTCCACCAGTTCGCCACGCAGGTAACGTGCGCGGTCTGCTGCACGCGGCTCCATACGCCAGCGGGTAATGAGTTCGCGGGTTTCCATCTTTTGCTGGGTATCTGAAAAATACCAGCGGGGAGTGGAGAAGTAGCCAATACGTTTATCCGAAAAGCGTGGCTGCATGGGTTTTTCAGGCAACAGCAGCAGGTTGGTGGTAACGGCCACACTCACAGCTATGGTGGTTTCTCCTTCTGTAACCGAGGTACTTAACAACGAGCGCACTACCACATTCTGCGGAAAGCTTTTGATATGTTCAATGCCTGATAAGGCTGTACGGGCACTGGTGCCTAAGCCTATATCGGTAAATACATCGTTAAAGCTCTTTTCTGTACCGTCAAACACTTTATTCACCTTAATTACCAGTGCGGATGAATCGGGTGAATAGGTTTCTATTTTAAAGTTTTCTATTACCGATCCGGTGAAGTTGTCCTGTACCGATTGGGCAATAGCATCACCGGCAGGCACTTCCACCTGTGGTACAATGGTTTTCACCCAAACAGTACCGGCCTGTTTATTCTGGCTGAAACGAATCACTTTGTTATTCGTGTTCATGCCCTTGTTCACGCCTGCTTCATTAATAGCCAGCGGAACAGACGATACCTTGTTCACTAATAGAAAGTCTTTCTCCAATAATACCAGCGGTATTTCAAAGTAATAATCCATACCCACTTGGTGTACCGTAATCAATCCTTTGCTGGTAATGGCTTTTTTAAACAGGGTTTGATAGCTTTTCAACGTAGATGCCGGTGTGCTATCGGGTGCGTCTTTTTTGTTCTTATCCTGTGCATGCACTGCAGCGGTAGTTATAAAACACAGTGCAGTCAGTGGTAAAACCTTCTTCCAAATCATCACCTAAAATGGCGATTAATTCAAAAACAGGAAAGCGGCCAGGCGTGAACTGGCAGGTTCTGCGGAGTGAAACCGCAGATAGAAAGAGTGAATTTTAGGGCAACAAGGGAAGATAACAGGTGTAAGTATCTCCCTCCACACCATGCCGGAAACCCGGAGTGTCCAGGTAAGTATAGGTGCTGGCCAGGTACTGCAACCCTTGTTTGCCGGAATCCGGCACATCTTTACGCGGTTGCAGGTTGTTGCTTACTACAATCCAGTTGCCTTCGCTGCGTATGCTTATCTGCAAAGGTGCTTCGCGGGAAAGCGCATTATGCTTCACCGCATTTTCTATCCCGGTTTGCAGGCTCATAAAAGGGAGGTGTTGCGCCAGGTGTTTATCAGCTATCTCTATCTGTAAGGGCTCCAATGCCTGCCCAAACCGTATTTTCAGCAGAAAGAAGTATTCATTGGCAAACTGTAGTTCTGTAGCCACCGTTACCAGTCCATTTGGATAATCGTCCAGCACATAGCGGTATACTTTGGAAAGTTTCATTACAAACGACTTCGCCAGTTGCTGGTTCTGATCAATCAGGGCGTTTAACGAGCTGAGGGAGTTAAACAGGAAATGCGGGTTTACCTTTTCTTTCAATGTGTTCAGCTGTAACAAAGCGTTATGCTTTTCCTGCCGTTCTGCTGCCAGGCTCAGGGCCTGCTTTTCTGCCAGTAATTCCTGCCGGTTTCTTTCTGCCTGTTCACGTAATAAAAACTCGTTCTGCCACTTCGTTTGCGCCCAGGCAATCAGCGATAGTATAATGATGGCTGTAGACACAAACAGTATCAGCATATACTTCTCCACCGCTTTTACATCCTCATCCACTGCCAGCACAGGCGTATCTACCACCAGTGTCCAATGTTGCCCCCACAGGTGCAAAGGTGTATAGTATCTGATCACCGGCAGTTGCAGGTAGGTGGAGTTTACCGTTTCGTAGCTGGTAACACTGTCTCCTAAAAAATGCCTGCTATTAGCTGGCTGGGCGACAAGGGATAGCTTTTTACCCAGCTGGCTTTCATCGGGGTGGGTAATGCAAACACTGTCTTCATTCAATATAAAAGCATAGGCGCGGCCGGTAGTGTCAACACTCCATAAATAGTGTTGTAGTTGCACCAGGTTAATATCCAGCCCTAACGCAAGCTCTGTAGCGTTCGCCAACTGGATTTTATGGGCGGTCATCCAGTGAAGCGAATCCGCTACGGATATAATGCCCGCTGTTTGCGCAACGCTGTCTGTTTGTGCCAGTTGCCTGCTAATCCAGTTTACTTGGTATGACTGCAAGGGGGGATGGCTATAGCTGGTGGATAGCTTCTGTACTGCACGCATCAGGGTATCGCCTCCGCGTACAATCGCGTACCAACCATTGTTTATAGCAGGGTGATTGAGCAGCAGCGTTTCAATAAGCGGCAGCTGCTGTTGAAACACCTCAGCAGAAGGGGCCTGCGCTATCACGGGTGCTACCTGGTGTATACCCTCCAGGAAATGGTTAAATTCATTGCGCACTACAGCCGACTTTAACTGGTACACTTTAGTGGCCATATCAATACTAATCTGCCGGGTGCGCTTACCGGATTGTACAGAAATGAAAATGCCGATAACAGCAAAGCAGACGAATAATAATATGCCCGTAAAAATGAAATACCTCGATCTGTAAATGCGGAAGGTCATTTTGTAAAGATAGGGAGCGGTATATTATAGGGAAAGTGATACAGAATCATAATCAGAACATGAGATGAAAATAATCACTAAAAAAAACGGCCATTACGGCAAAGTCATTCTAACATGGCTGGGGAAGCCTGGCCCCAAAATAACCATCGTCCCTCACTGTTGGCTTCATCTTTGCCTGTATTCCAAACTTATATAAAGAAGTTGTTTCCCAAAGCTTCCTTATCCGGGTCAGGAATTTTATTTAAGAAGCTAGAGCACAGGTCATTATGGCAAGTCCAAAAAAGAAAAACATACTCACCAAGGCATTAACAGGCATTTCTGGTTTTGATGAAATAACCCAGGGCGGATTGCCGGCCGGGCGTCCTACGCTTATCTGCGGTAGTGCCGGAGCAGGTAAAACCCTGTTTTCTATTGAATTTATTGTTCGCGGAGCGGTTCAATTGGGCGAGCCGGGTGTTATTATCACGTTTGAAGAGAAAGCAGAAGACCTGGAGTCCAATGTGTCTTCGCTGGGGTTTGATTTAAAGAAACTACAGCGGGACAACCTGTTGCGGATTGATTATGTACACATTGACCGTTCTGAAATTGAAGAAACCGGCGAATACGATCTTTCCGGTTTGTTTATCCGGCTGGATCACGCTATTAACCAGATAGGCGCTAAACGGGTAATGCTGGATACCATAGAAAACCTGTTTGGCGGATTAGGCAATAATGGTATACTGCGGGCAGAACTGAGGCGTTTGTTCGGATGGCTGAAAGAGAAAGGAGTAACCGCCATTATTACCGGTGAAACAGGCGAGGGGCAGTTAACCCGTCACGGACTGGAAGAGTATGTATCGGACTGTGTTATTTTCCTCGATCATCGCGTCATCAATCAAATATCCACACGCCTGCTGCGGGTGGTAAAGTATCGTGGTTCGCTGCATGGCACCAATGAGTATCCTTTCCTGATAGATGAAGAAGGTATTTCTGTATTACCGGTAACCTCGTTGCTGATGGATGCCCAAATATCTTCCCAGCGGGTGTCGTCCGGTATTCCGGCGCTGGACAGGATGCTGGGTGGAAAAGGTTTTTACCGTGCAGGCAGTATACTGGTTTCGGGTACGCCGGGAACTGGCAAAACAAGTATTGCCGCCGCCTTTGCCAAGGCCACCTGCGAAAGGAAAGAACGTTGTCTTTATTTCGCATTTGAGGAATCTGCTCCACAAATTGTTCGCAACCTCCAGTCTATTAATATTGATCTGGGGAGCTATATAGAAAAAGGTTTATTGCAAATACATTCTTCCCGGCCTACTTCTCATGGCCTGGAAATGCACCTGGTGGTGATGCACAAACTGGTTAAAAAGTTCAAACCCCGAACGGTGGTTATCGATCCCATTACCAATCTTAGCACTATAGGGTCAATGCAGGAGGTGAAGTCGATGCTCACCCGCCTGATCGATTTCCTGCAAGGCGAAGGCATTACGGTGATGTTTACAGCGCTGGTGTTTGAAAACCAGACAAACCTGCAAACAGATGAAGGTATTTCTTCGCTGGTTGATGCGTGGATATTAGTGAAGGATATAGAAGCCAACGGCGAGCGTAACCGGGGACTGTACATTATGAAGTCGCGGGGTATGAAGCACAGTAACCAGGTAAGGGAATTTGTAATTACCGATAGTGGTATAGATTTAATAGATGTATACCTGGGTGCCGATGGGGTGCTGGTGGGTTCGGCCCGCGAAGCACAGCAACTCAATGAGGTTACCGGAATTGAACTGCGTAGCCATGCATTGGGTAGAAAAGACCGGGAAGTAGACCGGAAGCGGCTGGTGTTGGAAGCAAAAATTGCTTCCCTGCGTGAAGAATTTGAATCGGTGCAGGACGAACTGAATAAATCCTTCCTGGAAGAAGACTTAAAAAAAGAAATTATGGAGAAAAACCGCGTTGCAATAACACAAAGCCGTAATACAAAGAGTACCGGAAATGCTAAAAAGTAAAACAAAACAAAGCAGGCCAAAGGAAGAACGATGGCAATTGCGGTTGTATATAGCCGGCAACACGCCCAAATCAAGCACGGCTTTAATCAATTTAAAAAGGTATTGCGAACAGCATCTGGCTGGCCGTTACGAACTGGAAGTGGTGGATTTGCTCATGAACCCACAACTGGCGGCAGGCGATCAGATATTGGCAATTCCTACCCTGGTGCGAAAAGTACCCGTTCCGGTACGTAAAATTATCGGAGACCTGTCTAACGAAGAAAAGGTGTTGGTCGGCCTTGATATAAGACCGATAAAATAATACCATGCAAAACAATCAACATGCAACAACAACAAACAGGGAAGAAGATAGCAATACCTACGTGTTAAGGCTGTTTATTACCGGTGCCACTCCCAATTCGTTGCGTGCGGTTACTAACCTGCGGGAAATTTGCGAAGCACATCTTCCCGGGAAATATACGTTGGAAATAGTAGATGTATACCAGCAACCGGCAGTTGCCAAACAAGAACAGTTAATAGCACTACCTTTACTGATAAAGAAATTTCCCTTACCGGAAAGGCGTATGATCGGCGACCTATCAGACAGGCAAAAGGTATTGAATGCATTAATGTTGAATGGCTAACAATGGATAATCCAGCAAAAACAAAAGACTTACTGGCCGAGGTGGAAGAGTTGCGCAGGCAGCTGGGCGAAGCCAATGATACCATAGAAGCTATACGCACAGGACAGGTAGACGCTTTTGTGGTAGAAAACGGTAATGGCCACGAGCTGTATACTTTATTAACTGCCGACAGGGCTTACCGCATGTTCATTGAAAAAATGAATGAAGGCGTGGTAAACCTTACAACAGATGGTATCATACTGTATGCCAACTCCCGTTTTGCAGAGATGGTGCAGCAGCAATTATCACATGTAATAGGCATGTCTTTTTACGACTATGCCGAGGCAGCTTTCCGCCCGCAGTTATTGGCATTAATGCAGGCCAGACAGGAGGGGGATAGCAAAGGCGAATTACAATTACTGGCAGGTAAACAGGGTATTCCCGTTCAGTTATCTTTAACCACTCTGGAGCAGGCAGAGGGGCATACGGTAAATATTATTCTTACCGATCTTTCCAGTCAGAAAGCTGCCCAAAAGCAATTGGAAAACGCCAACATACAACTGGCGCAAACCAATGAAACTTTGGAAACCCGTAATCACGATTTACAGCAATTCGCTTCCGTAGCCTCACACGACCTGCAGGAACCCCTGCGAAAAGTAATGTTGTATTCTAATATTATTAAAGAAAGCTTTGCTGCTGGTTTAGGCGGTAAAGGCATAGCGTATGTAGATAAGATAATCAAAGCCAGCGAGCGAATGAAAAGGCTGATTATTGAGATATTGAATTATTCCAAACTATCGGCTGGTGAAGGAGATTATATTGTTACAGATATCAACACCGTTATCACGGATATCCTGGAAGATTTTGAATTGCTGATAGCAGAGAAGAACGCCACGGTGATAGCCGGCCATCTGCCTACGCTGGAGGTAAACCCCGGACAGATACGCCAGGTGTTGCAAAACCTGCTATCCAATGCACTGAAGTTTGGCCGTAACAACGTGCCACTCACCATTACTATCACTGCCGAACGCTTGCAGGAAAAATCCTTTGAAAGCAGGCGACAAACAGATGGTCCGTATTGTTTGCTCAACATAGCGGATAACGGTATTGGGTTTGACCAGAAATATGCTTTACAGATCTTCTCCTTATTCGAAAGGTTGAATTCGAAAGATCAATACGAAGGAACCGGCATTGGCTTAGCCATCTCTAAAAAAATAATCGACAGCCACAAAGGGCTTATCCGCGCTGTAAGCAACCCCGATCAGGGGGCGCTTTTCCAGGTAGTGTTACCTGTCAGGCATACCTGACCGGTAAACTGTTAAAATCTTTCAATTATTGGCTAAAATAGATTTACTGAAAAGACCTGCGTATTCCTACTTTCATCGTATGAAAATGTACAAAAGGCTTTTTCGTATTATCCTGCTCGTAGCTGTTGGAATGCAGGAAGGGAATGTTGCCCGGGCGCAAAATGGAGATCAGATACTGGATGGCATTGGAGAAACAGGCATGATTGCACGCTATGTGTTTAACGGAGATACTAAAGACTGGTCGCGCAATACACTGCATGGTAAAGCACAGGGCGCCGGTGTTACATTTATAAACGACACTAAGTTTGGGAAGGTACTGTCTTTACCGGGGGATAGCAGTGCTTTTGTTACCCTGCCAGGGGAAGCATTCACCGACCTGGAATCGCTGAGTATATCCGGATGGGTATTGTTACGTTCTAAACAGCCGGGTCAGTATTTGTTTGATTTTGGAAAAGATGCCGGCAAGCATTTTTTTGCAGCGCCAACTGGTGCCAACGGAAAGGAAGGCTTTCAGGCACAGATAACAGCCGCAAAAACGGATAAAAGCGGTGCGGTAGCCCCGGCAATAGAGTTGAATAAATGGGTACACCTGGCTATTGTAATAGATGTGCCTACCCAAACCATGACAACCTACGTGAACAGCAAACCGGTAGCTAAGTCAAAAGATATTCCACAGGAACTATCAGCCGTATTCTCCCAGCAAGCGGGCGAAAAACCATTCCTCTATATAGGCAAATCATTGTTGCCGGGCAATCCTGGTTTAAATGCCTTACTGCACGATTTTCGTATTTACCGTGTACCGCTGAGTCATCAGCAGGTAGCAGGCATTTTCCGCAATGCCCAGCGTGGCGTTAACGATGGTGCGGTAAACACCACGGCAAAAAAGGAAGACGACCTGCCGCATTTTTCACCCACTACACCACAGCTGTATAATGCGTATTTAACTAAGGTGTCTGACGTAGCAGTGGAAACAGAAACAGGCAATCTGCCCCGCTTACCCAGTTATGTAACCGGTACTTATAAGGATAATAGAAAAGGGCCGTTGGTGCGTGTGCTGTGGCCGGAAGCGATAGATAATACGGCTGTGGCTACACCCGGACAATACACGGTTACAGGCCGTGTAGCCGGAACCAGTTTTCAGCCCAGGGCATTGGTTACTATAAAAAATGCAGGCCGACCCGCTCTGCCTGCTGTAAAGCTGGAACCGTTTGCCTTACAACAGGTAACGCTTACCGGGGATATACATGGACATGCCACCAAGTTTATTGAAAACAGGAACAAGTTTATAGATACATTGGCCAAAACAGATCCTAACTCGTTTTTGTATATGTTCCGCCAGGCTTTTGGCCAGCCGCAACCGGCAGGCGCCAGGCCTTTAGGCGTATGGGATAGTGAGGATACCAAATTAAGAGGACATGCTACAGGCCACTATCTCACTGCTATAGCACAAGCTTATGCCGGCACCGGGTACGATAAAGCACTCCAGGCGAATTTTGCCGCTAAAATGGAGTATATGGTCAATACCCTTTACCAGCTGTCGCAGTTATCCGGAAAGCCCAAAGAAGCAGGTGGCGCCTATGTGGCCGATGCTACCGCAGTGCCACCCGCACCCGGAAAATCAGTATACGATTCCGAACTGAGCGAGGCAGGCATCCGCACCGATTACTGGAACTGGGGCACCGGCTTTATCAGCGCTTACCCGCCCGATCAGTTTATCATGCTGGAAAAAGGAGCGAAGTATGGCGGACAAAAAACACAGATATGGGCGCCTTACTATACCCTGCATAAAATTCTGGCCGGCTTAATGGATATATATGAAGTAAGTGGTAATAAAAAAGCGCTGGACATAGCTGCGGGCATGGGCGATTGGGTGTATGCCCGTCTGAGCAAGGTGCCTGCCGACACGCTGATAAAAATGTGGAATACCTACATTGCCGGTGAGTTTGGCGGCATGAACGAAGCTATGGCCCGCCTGTACAGGCTTACCGGTAAACAGGATTACCTGAAAACAGCGCAGTTGTTTGATAATATCCGCGTGTTCTATGGCGATAAAGCACACACACACGGACTGGCTAAAAACGTAGACATCTTCCGTGGCCTGCATGCCAACCAGCATATTCCCCAGATAGTAGGCAGTATAGAAATGTACCGCGTAAGTCACAACCCCGACTATTACAAAATAGCCGATAACTTCTGGTATAAAACAGTGAATGATTATATGTACAGCATAGGAGGGGTAGCAGGCGCACGCAATCCGGCCAATGCAGAATGTTTTATCAGCCAGCCGGCCACCTTATACGAAAACGGCTTTTCCGGCGAAGGACAAAACGAAACCTGCGCCACCTACAATATGCTCAAGCTCACCAGCGATCTGTTTATGTTTGACCAGAAGGCAGAATATATGGATTACTACGAGCGTGCGCTGTACAATGATATCCTGGCTTCTGTAGCCGAGAACAGCCCCGCCAATACTTATCATATACCGCTAAGGCCAGGGAGTGTAAAGCAATTCAGTAATGAAGATATGACGGGCTTTACCTGCTGTAACGGCACTGCATTAGAAAGCAGCACCAAACTGCAAAACTCTATTTACTTTAAAAGCACCGATAACCAGGCCTTGTATGTAAACCTGTACATACCTTCTACATTGGAATGGACAGCGCGTAACATCACCGTAGAGCAAACCACCGATTTTCCTAAGGCCGATAACTCCCGCCTTACTATCAAGGGCAGCGGCACGTTTGATGTGTATGTGCGTGTGCCGGACTGGGCCACCAAAGGCTTTTTTGTAAAAATCAACGGTAAAGACCAATCCCTCACCGCCAAGCCCGGCAGCTACCTGAAAATAAGCCGCAGCTGGAAAGATGGTGATGTGGTGGATGTAAAAATGCCATTCCAGTTTCACCTGGCTCCGGTAATGGATCAGCAAAACATCGCCAGCCTGTTTTATGGGCCGGTATTGCTGGCCGCACAGGAGCCAGCGGCAAGAAAAGACTGGCGCACAATTACACTGGATGGAAAAGATATCAGTAAATCTATTAAAGGCGATCCACAGCAGCTGCAGTTTACCATTGGGGATGTAGCGTTTAAACCTTTTTACGAAACATACGGAAGGCACTCTGTGTACCTAGATGTGAAGTTGAAGTAGCAGGTAAGTTTACAATGATTAACGGGCGTGGTTGTTTACTAAAAACAATCACGCCCGTTAACGTTAATCCCGTTTATAACACATAGCATCAGTAGCTACCGGTGCTGCTTTTATGGGCTGTAGCAGCAAAAGAAACCACTTGTTACATAGCAATGGTAATAGTAGTATAATAAAACCCTCCAATAGAAGGCCCGCCAATAAACGAATAATAATATTGATTCAGCAAATTGGTTGCCCCCAGTTTTACCGTAAGCTTATTGGCAGTAGTATGATATTGCACCTGCGCATCCAGTGTATGATAGGCGGCTACCTGCCCGGTGGCCAGTGACGATTGCCACAGGTAACTGCTTTGCCAGCGGTAGTTGAGTTCAAAGCCTACATGACTGGTAAGTGCGGGGTTTCCGAAATTGATATTGTATATCCAGGAAGGCGTGTTAAAGCCATCTTCCAAACCATCGTTTTGCGAGGTGCGGGCCAGTTTGGCCAGTGTTACATTGCCGCCCAGTTTGTAAGTATGTGGCAACTGCCAGGTTGCGCCCAGGGTGCCACCGTAGTTATTGCTGATGGTTTTAGAGTTGGTCCACAGGCGGTAACGATCCTGACCCTGGCGGTTGTTGAGGTAATACAGCAGGCTGTCAGGGGTGGTATTGCGGGGTATATTGGCTTCTACCTGCGCCATCAGGTTGCTATAGCGGTTAAAATAAAAGTCCACATCCAGCGTTAATTTGCCATCCAGCAACTCGGTACGGTAGCCGGCTTCTATACCTTTTACCTCTTCCGGTTTCAGATAGGTATAGTTGTTCCGGCGCAGCAGTCCCTGGTTTTTTTCCATAGCCTGGTTAATGGTAAGTCCGTTGTTGTTTACATCATTGGTGTTGGCTGCTTGGAAAGCATCAATGGAGGCGCGCAGATAACTGTTTTCAAAAATACCATTGCTCATTACCGGTAAGCCACCTACACGTTTTACGCCGCCGCTGTTGATGTTGGAAAAGGCTTCAAACAGGCTGGGGAAGCGATAGCCCTGCTGCACAGCCAGGCGAAAGTTGTGTTGTGGCACGGGAGAGTATACTACGGCTATCCTGGGGTTAAGTTTGGCAGAATAGTATTGGTTTTTATCAACACGCAGTACGGCGTTTATTTTTAAACGTTGCTGTAGCAGGTATTGTGTCGCTTGTACAAAGCCGCCCACTTTCCAATAGGTGAGGTTGGCGCCGGCTTTTACGGGGTTGATGAAATAGTTGCCATCGGGCACTACTACATATTCGCGGTAATCAAGTCCATACATCAACGACAGTTTATGGCGATTGTATAATTCTTTTAATACATCATCTGTTAACGTGTGTTGCATTTCTGCATGGTACATGGTGCTTTTTACACGCAGGGCGGCACCTATATCCCAGTTGTTAATGTCACGCAGCTGGCTGATCAGTTGATTGGCTTTGTCTGAATGTGGCACAGGGCGTCCGTTATCGGCATAGTTCCTGGCTTCCTGCATGGCAGCGGTAACGGTGGCTCCGTTGCTGGTGGCGCTGGTAAACTGGCTGCTGAAATCGTTAAACCAGGTATTGTCCGATTTATAAGAGCGGTCAATGTTTTCGGCCATAGAGCGAATGTTGTACGAGTTGCCGGTGTTTTCGGTGTTCACATACAGTTTGGCCTGCAGGCTATTGGTTTTTAACGTAAGGCTATGCTGAGAGGTGATGTAGTTGTCCAGTCTGAAGCGATTGGTTCGCTGGTAGATAGTGTTGCTTTGCGCCATGCGAAAGGTATAGGAAAGCATGATATCCGGCTTTATGCGATAAGCCAGTGTTACATCGCCTTTGAGGTTTTGCAGGCGGTAGCTGGCCATGTCTTTTTCGGCATAGCCGGTGCGGCTTACTACATATTGCCTGCCGTTGAGCATAATGGTGCGTCTGTTGCCCGACTCATCGGCATAGTTGTTCACCTTATCCTGGCCCGGGTTGGCATTGCCGGTAAGGCCGGTAGAGATGTTGGCATTAGGGTTTAAATCGGTCATGTTGTTGGCGTACCAGTCAATACCATCGGCATAAGTAACGTTCAGCTTTACGGCAAATTTTGGGGTAAAGGCTTTGGCCCACCGCAGGGTAGATTCCGAATATACCGCTGCGCCACGTTCTTTATCGCCCACATGGTTTACGCCGGTTTTTTGCGAAAAGCTAAGGCCCTGTGAGTGAAAGGCGTCTTTGGTAATAAAGTTGGCGGTGCCGTTGATAGCGTTCATACCATAGAGTGCCGAAGCCGAACCAGGTACAATTTCCACGCTGGCTATATCCAGGTCGCTGGGGCCGAGGGCATTGCCCATAGGGGCGCCAATATGCGGGGCCTGTATGTCGGCGCCATCTACCATTTGCACAAAACGTACGTTGGTAGTGTTGGTAAAACCACGGGCATTAATCACTTTAAAACCCAGGCTGGGGGTAATCATCTGAACGCCTTTTACTGTTTCAATAGCATCAAAAAAAGAAGGCTGTGCATTGCTTCTGATAGCTTTGCCAGATAGTTTTTCAATGCTTACCGGCGCCTGTAGTTTGTTTTCTGTTTTGCGCGAGGCCGATACCACCACACTTTCCAGTTCCTGCGTTTGGGTACTGTCGGTTTTTGGTGTTTGCGTCCGGGCTTTGGATGAGGCAAGGGAGGCGAATAGTAAGGCTATTGGCCAACGGATAGGTAATGCCATCTTTGTAGTAGTTATGATTGGTGTCGGATAGTAAATACATGCAGTAGTGCCGGGAATAAGGCATCTACCGATTCCCGCACGGCGTTGGGCGAACCCGGCAATGTTACCAGCAAAGTATTATGCATAAAACCTGCTACACTTCTCGATAACATAGCCATAGGAGTACGTTGCATACCATAGCTGCGGGCAGCTTCGGCAATGCCGGGCACCGGCTGGGTTAACAGCGGGGTAATGGCTTCGGGAGTTACATCGCGTGGCGATACACCGGTGCCACCGGTAAACAGCACCAGGTCGTAACCCTGCGTTTGCAGGCTTTGTGCTATTTGCTGTATGGCGGCAATATCGTCAGGCACTACGGCATATTCTGCTACGGGCAGGTTGCGTTGTTCCAGCAGGCTTACCAGCAGCTTGCCCGATACATCTTCATATTCGCCTTTCGATGCGCGGTCAGAGCATACTACCACTGCACAGGTTATATTGTGGGGTGGTTGCAGGGGATGATCGCTTTTGCCGCCTTTTTTCTGTTGCAGTGTTACAGAGCCTATTTCTACACGCGAGTCAATAGGCTTTAGCATGTCATACATGGTCAATGCTGCAATCATTGCACCGTGCATCGCTTCTACTTCCACGCCGGTTTTGTAAATGGTATGCACCTCGGCGGTGATGGTAATTTGCAAACCGCTGGTTTGATAGGTGAAAGCGGCATACTCTACGGGCAGGGGGTGACAGTCGGGTATTACATCGCTTGTTTTTTTAATAGCCAGTAAGCCGGCTGCCCTCGAAAACTCGAACACATCGCCTTTGGGCACCTGCCGGTTGTGTATGGCCTGCATGGTGGCTTCGCCGGAAACCTGCACTATAGCCTGTGCCACGGCTTTACGTAAAGTGTTTTGTTTATGCGTGATGTTTACCATGTTGCTGTTACTGATTTACTTTCCACTGATAATCGTTTTCATTCAATATCTCTTTGCCCCATATGGGTACTTCGGCTTTAATACGTTCTACCAGCAGGTCGCAGGCCTGCATAGCGGCTTTGCGGTGGGGGGCTGCGGTTAACACCAGCAGGCAAATGCCGCCTGCTGCTACGGTGCCCAGGCTGTGCAGTACTTCCACTGCTGTAAGGGCATATTGCTGTTGTATTTGTGTGGCTATATCCCGCACAGCTGTTTCGGCCATTTCGCGATAGGTGGTGTATTCTATAGCTGTTACGGTGTTGCCGTTGACTATATCAGCACGTACCTGCCCTATAAAACAGGAGTAGCCGCCTATGCTTTGGTCAGTGGCGTATTGTTGCAGGCAGGTGGCTATCGTATCTGGCGTAATGGCTCCTTCCCGGAATATGGTGGTGGTTAATGACATCATAAATTACTGGGTTATGGTTTGTGTTGGTGCAGGGCTTGTAAGCCGCCTGCCAGGCTATAGGCTTTAGTAACACTGCTGGCATGCACCTGTTTAAACAGGGTTAAGGCCTGTAAGCTGCGCTTGCCGCTTTGGCAAATAAATACTACCGGTGTATCGCCCGCTTCGGGTAGTTGTTGTGCCAGCACCGAAAGGGGAATGCGCAGGTGTGCCCAGGTAATACCGGGCAGTGTTTCATGCAGCTCTCTCACATCCACCAGTAAAGGGCGGTCCTGTTGTAGCAGGGTGTGTAAGGTGGCGGCGTCTATTTCTCCTTCCTGCATCCTGCTTACGCCGCAGGCTGCGGGATAATCGGTTTGTACAAATGCTTCTCTGCTGGCAGGCAATGCGGCAGCCCCGGCTTCGGTGGCTGACAATTGTATGATAAACTGTTGATGGTTGAGTGCAGAATAGGTAAGCAGCTGGCCTGTTAACAGCTCGCCGGTGCCTGTTATCCATTTAATGCATTCGTTGGCCATATAGCCACCAATAATGCCTGGCAATACACCCATTACACCTGCTTCACTGCAATTTTCTATTTCACCGGCACGGGGTGGTTGCGCAAACACATCGCGATAGGTGATGCCGTTGGTAAACAGGGCCACCTGGCCTTCATACCGCGATACAGCGCCATAGATAAGCGGTTTGCTTAACAGGGCGCAGGCATCGTTGATGAGATAGCGGCTGGGAAAGTTGTCGGTACCGTCTATAATGATATCATAATTGCTGATTATTTCCAGTGCATTGTGTACAGTAATGGCAACAGGATAGGGGTGAACCGTTATCTGCGGGTTCAGTGCCTGCAATGCCTGTTGAGCGCAAATAACTTTTAACTGCCCTATATCTTCCATCCGGTATAAAAACTGGCGGTGCAGATTACTTAACTCTACAAGCCCATCATCTGCCACACCTATAAGGCCCACACCGGCTCCGGCCAGGCTCATCAGCACAGGGCAGCCCAGGCCGCCGGCGCCTATTACCAGCACACGCGCCTGTGCAAGTTTTTGCTGACCTGCCAGCCCTATACCGGGTAGCAGCATCTGCCGGTGATAGCGGGTATAATCAGCAGTATTATTGTTTGTCATTCCATTTAGTTTTAGCCCCCCGAAAAAGGAGGTAGTAAGGCCACCTCGGCCTGTGCATGTAACGGGGTACACTGGCTGATGATGATACGGTTAACGGTAATTATATACGTAGCCTGTTGCAGCAGCGGAAAGCGTTGCAGTAGTTGCTGCTGCAACGCATCGGTATCGTTGGCCAATGGCATTTGCAGCCGGCTGCTGCCAGTGATATCCGTTAACCGGCCAAAAAAATATACAGAAATCTGGCTCATAATAAATTAGGTAAAAACAATTTAAATGCCGCTACGGCCAGCACCAGTGCCAGCAACAGCTTAATGGTTTTTTGCGGAAACCGGATAGCGCCGAAATAAGAGCCCAGTAGTCCGCCACAAAACGCGATGGCTACATAGATGGTCATTTCGGGGCTAAAGGATATGCCTTTGGTGAACTGGCCCATCAGGCCCGACAAAGAATTTACAAAAATGAACAACGCGCTGATGGCTGCTGCCTGCTTCTGATCGGTCCAGCGCAGCAGCAGTAACACCGGTGATAGTATTACCCCTCCTCCAATGCCCAGCATGCCCGATAACAGGCCAATGGCAGCGCCTATGCACAGCAGGGCTATTACCGGCGGACGTGTGGTGCGGTTGACTTCTATATCGCGGAAAAAAAGAAAACGCGCCACCGGTATCAGTAAAAAGATGCCCAGCATTTTTTTATACAGGGTATCATGTATAGCCATGGCGCCACCCACATAAGCCATAGGCATAGAGGCAATGGCCAGCGGTAAAAACAGGCGCAGGTTAAAATATTTGCCCCGGTAATAAAATATAAAAGAGGTAAGTGATACAAACAGGTTTAACAGTAAGGCGGTAGGCTTCATTACGGCTGCTTCTACGCCAAACAATGCCATCAGGGCCAGGTAGCCGCTGGCGCCACCATGCCCTACGGAGGAGTATAAAAAAGCCACTGCTAATAACAGCGGGTATATCCAAACATGATTATCCATATTGCGGTAATAAATAAAGATGTACAAGGTCGTTTTCTTCGTAGGTAGCGGCGGGTTCCGGCAACTCTACCAGGCAGTTGGCTACGGCAAAGCTGCGCATGCGGTACGATTCCTGTGCGGGCAATAAGGTAACACGCCCGTTGGCATACTGGCCTTTTAAAAAATGCCGTAATGCATGGGGCTTCCTGTGCGGGCCTGCCAGTGGCGCTTGTAACTGCTGCAGCTGATCGTTGTGGCCGGTAAGCTTTCGTAACAGGGGCCATACATACTGGTAAAAACAGGTAAGCACCGATGAGGGGTTACCCGGTAAGCCTATTACGGTTTTCTCCAGCTTTACACCGGCGTATAAAGGTTTGCCGGGACGCTGCAGCACGCGGTGAAACAGTTGCTGCACACCGCAGCTTTGTGCAGCGCGCACTACAAAATCAAATTCACCAACACTTACCCCGCCGGTAAGCAGTATAATGTCTGCCTGCTGTAAGGCGCTGTCCAGTGCGGCAATAGTGGCATCCAGGCTATCAGGTACATAGGTGGTAGTTACAGTAATACCCATTTGTAACAACAGGGCTTCCAGCATGACAGAAGTAGCTTCGTACACCTGGCCGTATTGCAGCGGGGTGCCGGGCGATTGCAGTTCGTCGCCTGTTACCAGCAGGGCTATTTTAGGTGGGGCATATACCGGTACCTGTGCATAGCCCATACCTGCCAGAAAGCCGATGGTGCCGGGTGTAATTACCGTGCCTTTAGATAAAGCCAGCTGGCCTTTTTGTATTTCAGAACCTGCAGGGCGAAAGTTATCTCCCTTTTGCAGGGTAGGTTGCGTTATATAAAGTTGCCCGTTATTTATTGTAGTGTTTTCCTGCATTACCACCGTATCGCTGCCTTCAGGTAGCGGAGCGCCGGTAAATACCCGTGCTGCCTGGCCGGGCTGCAACGTAATACGCTCGCCGCTGCCGGCTGCTATTTTACTTACTATTTGCAATGAATGGTTGTAGGTGTCAAGATCGGCAAAGGCAAAGGCATACCCATCCATGCCCGATTGGTTAAAAGCAGGTATATCTATCAGCGCATGAAGGTCTTGCGCCAACACGCTGCCTGCCGCTGCCGGTAGTGAGGTAAGCACGGTTTGCGGGGTAAGCGGTAACCGGTTTATAATAGCTTTGGCTTCTGATACGGTAATCAGTTGGTTGGTCATGTTTATTTGTTTTATCCTCCTATGCTTATCATGCTCCTGTTTACAAGTTTGTCTCCTTCCAGGTGTTTATAAGCCTGCCCGCTAAACTGGCCACCCAGCTTTTCGGCTTTGCCCAATATGTTGGTTTGTATCAGTGGTAGCAGGGGCTTTCCTTCCCGTAAGGCTTGCAGCAGATTGGTTTCTTCTTTTGAAAATAAACAATTTTTCATTTTGCCATCGGCGGTCAGTCGCATCCGGTTACAGCCTGCACAAAAAGGTGTGCTCATGGTGCTGATAATAGCAAAAGAACCCTGGAACCCTGGTATCTGGTAAGGGGTACTGGTAGAGTGTGGGGGAACAGGCAGGGGAGTAATAGAGTAATGCTGTTGCACCAGTTCCAGTATCTCCTGCTTCGAAAACACCTGTGTGCCCGACCAGTGGTTGCCGGCAAAAGGCATGAATTCTATAAAGCGAACTTCTATGGGCGAATGCCGGGTCCATTCAATAAAGTCCGGAATTTCCGCTTCATTCACGCCCTTCATTACCACCATGTTTATTTTGGTTTGCAACCCTTTTTGCAAGGCCAGTTGAATGTTTTCCCTGGTTTGAAAAAAACGGTCGCGTCGTGTAAGGGAAAAGAACCTTGGGGCCTGCAGTGTATCCAGGCTAATGTTAAGGCTGCTTACACCTGCTTCCAGCAATTGATCTATATGCCGGTGCAATAAAGTGGCATTGGTGGTAAGGGTTAATTTTACAGGCAGTTGCTGTAAGCGAAAAAGAATATCGTCAAAGTCTTTCCGGGCCAGCGGCTCACCACCTGTTAAACGCACTTTGGTTACTCCTTCCGCTGCAAATATCTTTACTATCTCTGCTATTTCGGCCGGTTGCATCAGTTGCGCTGCGGGCATAAAAGGATAGTCTTCTTCGGGCATGCAATAGCTGCACCGTAGATTGCAGAGGTCGGTAAGCGATATGCGCAGGTAATCGTGTACTCTGTTATAGCTGTCTGTAATCATGCTTCTCTTTTGTCTGTTCTGCCGCTGCTATTAATTGCCAGTAAGCATTGTTATCGTCAATATCGTTGGCCAATGCGGCAAACGCTACCTGCTCCACTTCGTTACCCAGGGCTTCTATCAGGTGTTTGGCGCCCGTATCACCTTCCAGTTGCAGCAATGCAGCAAACTGTTGCTGGTGAAACAAAGCAGGTACGCCCTTACGGTTGGCGTAGTAACTGGCGGTGATAGCTGCCCCGGTACTTTGTTGCCGGTGCAGCAACAGGCGCAGGTGCTGTGTGGTAAGGTAGGGCTGGTCGCACAGCATTACCAGTATATGCTGCAATTGCGGATAGTGGCCGGTAAGGTATTGTACGCCTGCGCGTATGCTGCTGGCCATGCCTTCGGCATATTGTTCGTTCGGTATCACTATAGCAGGCATATCCTGTAGCTGTTGCTGTATACCGGCTGCATTTTCTCCGGCCACTACTACCGTGGCTGCGGCCTGTAAGGCGCAGGCTGTGCGGGTGGCATTTCTTAATAAAGTATCGCCCTTATACATCAGTTGCTGCTTGGGGCTGCCCAGGCGCTTGCTTTGGCCGGCGGCCAGCAGTAATACGCCGTAGGTTTCCAAAGGGCTGCTGATGCGGGTGTTGCGTTGATGAATGCTGCCCTTCTGGCTGCGCAGTGCATTGCCGTTGCGTTGCGCAAACACAGCTTTAATGCCGCTGATAATAGACAGGGCAATTTCTTCGGGTGTTTCTGCGCCTATATCCAGCCCCATGGGGCCATAAATGCGTTGCTCCTGTTGTGGTGTAACAGCAATGCCTTCTTCCTGTAATTCCTGCAATAAACGGTTGCGTTTTTTGGCAGGGCCAAGTATACCTATATAGGCAGCATTGGTTTGCAGGGCCTGTTGCAAAGCCGCTTTATCATACTGGTAGTTATGCGTCATTAGCAAAATAGCCGTATGCGCATCGCAAGGCACCTGGCCTAACGGATTGCTGGCGGGCGATACCTGTATGCGGCATGTGGGAAAGCGCGCCTGGCTGGCATAAGCCGGCCGGCCATCTACCAGGGTGATATCCCAGCCCAGTATCTCAGCTACCTGCACTACAGGTAATACATCGTTTCCGGCACCGGCTATTATTAAGGCAGGGGCGGGGGCTAAATATTCCAGGAAGGCAGTATAAGCCGCTGTGGTGGCGGTATCGGGGGCATAGGCTATAAATGCATTGCTTTGCAGGGCAAACACCTGCGCTATATCTGGTTGCAGGCGGTGTATGCCAATGGGGGCGGCAGGTAGGTCATCCCTGTTGTTACTGGCAGTTGTTTCAGCCTGATGATCGTTTTTGTTAACGGCAGGCGAATGGCTTCCTGCATGCAACAGCTGGCCTTCTTCATTACACAACAGGTATGTGCCTTGCTTCGTATGCCTGCTATCTTCGGGGGTATAGAAGGTGGCTATTACAGCAGGGGTGCGTGTGCTGATGGCTTTTTCCAGCAGCAGCACGGGGTTATGGGCATGGTTGCCCACGGGTTCCAGTAATATGCGTATAATGCCGTTACAGCCCAGGCTTACGCCAAGGCTGTAGGCATCTTCATCTTCTGTGGTATCGTAGGTGATGAGCACCGGTTGTTCTTTCTGCATTACCTGCAGGGCTTTACGCAATATATCGCCTTCCAGGCAGCCACCACTTACAGCGCCCGTTATGCGTCCGTCATCCTGCACCAGCATACGTGCGCCCGGCGCGCGGTAAGCGCTGCCCTCTATATGCACCACGGTAGCCAGCACCACTTTTCTTTGCTGCTGTTGGGCCTGCCGGTAAGCTTGTATAATCTGTTTTATTTCTTTCATTCCGTTAAGCCAGTAATATTTTATCCGGTGTAACAGGCAGGTTGCGCAGGCGTTTACCTGTGGCGTGATAGATGGCGTTGGCTATTGCCGCCGCAGAACCTATAATACCTACCTCGCCCAAACCCTTGGCACCACTGGGGTTGCTGTTGGTATCGGGCTTGTTAATAAAAGCCACTTCAATAATGGGGGCATCTGCATTTACCGCAAAGTGATAGCCTGCGAGGTCGTTACCCACCAGGCTGGCATAGCGGTGGTCAACGGCCTGTTCTTCCATCAGGGCCATGCCAATACCGCCTACTGCTGCGCCCGAAACCTGGTTGGCAGCAGCTTTTTCGTTTACAATCCTTCCGCCGTCCACCACGGCCACCATCTTATCTATTTTTACCTTACCTGTTTTAATATTCACTTTTACGCGGCAAAAATGTGCGGCAGAAGAGCAGAAGGCGTATTGCTGCCTTTCGGCACCGGGGCCTGCACTGGCTTCTACTTCTACTTCGGTAAGGTGGTTCTTTTCAAACAAAGAGTTATAACTGATAAAATGATGGTTATGGGTCTGGTAAGAAATGCCCGTGTCGGATAACAATATGTCTGCCGGCGCGGCGCTTTTATACACTTCTTCCTGCGTGGCGGCATAACCGGCCAGCTTTTGTTTTAAAGCATTACAGGTAGCTACCACGGCGCCACTGATGCTGGACAGGCCGGTGCTGCCTCCCTGGCTGGGGGCGGCGGGCAGGGTAGAGTGGCCCAGTTCTATTTTAATTTTGCTTTTGGTAATGCCGGTTTGTTCATGCGTAATATTTTGCATGGCGGTGCCTGTGCCCGTGCCTATATCCGTCATAGCCGTTTGCACAGTAATGGTACCGTCGGGCTGCATTTTAATGGCAGCGCCGGCGTTGCCGCGCCCTGCATTCCACATACCCGTAGCCATGCCGTACCCGATGGCCCAGTCGCCCTCTTTTTGTTGTGCAGGCTGCGGCTGGCGATCCTGCCAGTGAATCATAGCAGCCCCTTTTTCTATACACTCATTTAAAAAGTTAGTGCTCCAGGGTTTACCGCTTTCGGGATGCTGCGTCAGCGCCAGGTTTTTTAAACGCAAGGCCACAGGGTCCATTTTCAACTGGTAGCTTAACTCATCAATAGCGCTTTCCACAGCAAAAGCACCGGTGCAATCGCCCGGGCCACGCATCCAGGTAGGAGTGCTCAGGTTCAGGGGCACATTGGCGCTTTCCGTTTTTACGTTGGGTATCTGGTACACCATACGGGTAACGCGGGTAATGCCGTCGTTAAAATCTTCGTATAGGGAAGTGCTGTGTTTGGCCTGGTGGCGGATGCCGGTAAAGCGGCCGTTGCTGTCGGCTCCCAGCTGCACCTGTTGCCACGATTGCGGGCGGTAACCTACCAGTAAAAACATCTGCGGGCGTGTAAGCACCAGTTTCACCGGGCGGTTTACCTGTCTGGCTGCCATAATAGCGGCCAGTGCATGGGGCCATACGCGCAGGCCCGATCCAAAGCCGCCGCCTACAAACTCGCTGATTACTTCAATGTTAGCGGGCGGTATGTTCCAGAGTTTGGCAAATATGCGTTGTACGTTATTTACCCCCTGGTTTTTATCGTACAGCTTTAGTTTGTCAGCACTTTCCCAATGGGCTATGGTGGCGTGCATTTCCATCGGGTTATGCACTTCGTGCTGTATGTTGTAACTGGCATCTACTTTATAAGGGGCATCGGCCCAGGCGCTTACACTGCCGCGTTCTTTGCCGTCGGCTTTGGTGGCAACACCAGGGTGCAACTGGTCAAAGTTTACATTGGCTTCGCGGGTGGTGTACTCGGCCCACACCAGCGAGGCGGCATAGGTGGCATCTTCCAGTGTTTCGGCTATTACTACGGCTATGGGCTGCCCTTTAAAATAAACCGTATCGGTATGTAATATGGGCAGTCCAAAGCGGCTTTCTTTTATTTTGGCGGCATCAGCCATGCCGGGTACAATGGGTTTGTGCAGGTGGGTGATCACGTCCAGCACACCGGCCAGTTCTTTGGCTTCTTCTACATGAATGCGGTTGATGGTACCGGCGGCAATAGTGCTGCCCACCAGCACAGCATAGCATTGGTTGGCTACCTTATACTCTGCGGCATATTTACCGCTGCCGGTTACTTTGGCTACGCCTTCCACACGGCCTTCCGGTGCATTATTTACCAACGGCTGATTCTCAAAAAATCTCATACATGCGGGTGTTAAGCGGTTAAACAATTTTGTAAGGCAGTGGCAATAGCGCCTTGCAGCATAGGTACTTTAAAGCCGTTCTGCGATAAGGGTTTTGTACTGCGCACCGCTATGGCAGCGGCTTCGCTGAAGGTAGCTGCATTGGCTTCTTTGCCCTGTAAATACGCTTCGGCTTCCTGCCAGCGCCAGGGTTTGTGGGCTACACCGCCAGAGGCAAGGCGTGCGGCTATAATCCTGGAGCCGTTCAGTTGCAATGCAGCAGCTACCGATACCAGTGCAAACGCATACGAGGTACGGTCGCGTACTTTCAGGTAGGCGTAGTTTTTATAAAAAGCATTGTTGGGTATATCTACCGCCGTTATCAGCGCATGTGCGGGCAGGTTATTGTCTTTATCCGGCGTGGTGCCTGGCAGCCGGTGAAACTGTGCAAACGGAATGGTGCTGGTTTTGTGTGCAGCATCTGTTATTACAACAGTTGCATCCAATGCAGCCAGCGCTACACACATATCCGATGGGTGCACGGCCACACATTGTTCGCTGTAACCTGCAATAGCCTGCATCCTGTTTTCGCCTTGTAAGGCTCCGCAGCCACTTCCCGGTTTTCTTTTGTTACAGGGTAAAGTGATATCGTAGAAATACGGGCAGCGGGTGCGTTGCAGCAGGTTGCCGGCTGTGGAGGCCATGTTTCTGATTTGTGGAGAAGCCCCCGCCAGTATGGCTTTGGATAGCAGGGGAAAATGAGCCTGTATATCCGCATGCCCGGCCACATGGCTGTTGCGCGCCATAGCGCCAATGCGTATGCCGCCGGCAGTGGTTTGTATGGTATTGGAAAGGGCGGCGCTCACATCCAGCAGCGCCTCCGGTTCGGTAATATGTTTCTTCATCAGGTCTACCAGGTTGGTGCCGCCTGCTATAAACTGCTCGCCGCTTCTTTTGCCGGAGAGCGCCTGTTTTACATCGTTGGGTTTGCGTAAAGTGAATGGTTTCATCTGGCTACTTTTTGAATAGATTCTACAATACCGTTATAGGCGCCGCAACGGCAAAGATTGCCGCTCATAAATTCTTTGATCTCTTCTACCGAATGCGTATGTCCTTCGTTTACGCAGGCCACGGCCGACATAATCTGTCCGGGGGTGCAATAACCACACTGGAAGCCGTCGCATTCAATAAAAGCCTGTTGCATAGGGTGTAGCTGGTCGCCTTCGGCCAGTCCCTCAATAGTGGTAACAGGCTGGTGCTGCACCATTGCGGCCAGGGTAAGGCAGCTGAGTACTCTTTCGCCATTTACATGTACGGTACAGGCGCCGCATTGGCCATGGTCGCAACCTTTTTTAGTACCGGTCAATTCCAGTTCTTCCCGCAGCAGATCCAGCAGGGTAGTGCGGGTATCGGCTTTTACGGTGTACGTTTTTTTGTTAACGATTAAAGAAAGCGTTTGAATGCTTTTAACGGGAAGAAGGCGTGTTTTCAAATCCTGGTAAAAGGCTTTGATACCGCTGGGTACCAGCGCCAGGGCTGCCGCCATGGACGAGGTGCCTAAAAAGAATCGTCGGCTATACTTCTGTTTTTCCATAAACTATCATCAATTCATTGGTTGTTATTGCAATACAAGCAGAATTACTGGTTTGTTGCGGATGCTGCTACATTAAATAGGTATAAGACAGTTCTTGCATAAAACTATACAAATACAACAAATGCCTATTATGAAAAAAACACCATTCCTTACAAAATTCAAACATCTCATCAGTTACCTGCCATGCAGCCGGTATTGTAGGGTGCCTGCCGCACAGCCAGACAGATGCACAAATATCGGCCCATACTGTTGTTCGTATTTTATACATTTTACTGATACTTCTACCATAATCACTGATATAACTACCATTATTACTGATCTATAGCGGCGTTGAACAAAAGTTATATGGATGGTGTTAACTTTTAAACCGGTTGCTGATTTAAAGTATTTGATTTTCGTAAGTAACTGTTTGAATTCTATAAATAATCTTTTTACGGGTCTGTTAATTTTGAAGTATTGCCTGTAACAGCTGCGGTAACTATAAGATAGTGATAAACTGATTTTCTGATAGATTATAAATAATACACGCGTACATGAAACTAACCATCAACAACCACTCCTATACTGTGGACGTGGATCCTGCTATGCCCCTGCTTTGGGTATTGCGGGATGTACTGCATTTAACGGGTACCAAATTCGGCTGCGGTATGGCGCAGTGCGGGGCTTGTACGGTTCACCTGAATGGAGAAGCCGTGCGTTCCTGTGTTACACCGGTAAAGCGGGCCGAGGGCCAGAAAGTGATTACCATTGAAGGTATTGGACAACAACACCTGCATCCATTGCAACAGGCCTGGGCGGCTATGGATGTGCCGCAGTGTGGTTATTGCCAGAGCGGGCAGATTATGTCGGCCGCCGTGCTGCTGCGTGAAAACCCGCATCCCACCGATGAAGATATTGATGCGGCCATGAGCGGCAATATTTGCCGTTGCGGTACCTATCCCCGTATACGCCAGGCTATTCATCATGCAGCGCAACTGCAAAATAAAGGAGGTGTACAATGAGCGAAACAACATCGTATTCCCGTCGCAACTTTTTAAAAACCGGGGGCCTGCTCAGTGGCGGCCTGGTGCTTTCGTTTTTTATACCGGCCGGCGCCAAAAGGTTTGTGCCCGATGCCGACCCGTTGAGTAATGCTTTTCAGCCGAATGCTTATTTAAATATCCTGCCGGATAACACGGTGCAGGTGATACTGGCCCACGTAGAAATGGGACAGGGTATATGGACTACTTTGCCCATGTTGATTGCGGAAGAACTGGATTGCGACTGGAGCAAGGTTACCGTACAGCATGCGCCGCCAGGCAAGCCTTACCTGCATACAGCTTTTGGATTGCAGATAACGGGCGGTTCCAGCACCACTTATTCCGAATTTGACCGTTACCGCAATGCGGGTGCTACGGCCAGGGCTATGCTGGTAGAAGCAGGGGCTAAAAAGCTGGGTGTATCACCCGCTTCCTGCCGCACAGAAAATGGTTATGTAATAGCGGGTGATAAACGTGCCAGCTATGGCCAACTGGCCAATGCGGCGGCCGCCCTGCCGGTACCGCAAAAGGTGCAGCTGAAAGATAAGGCCAACTGGAAACTGATTGGTAAGGAAAAGAACCGGCTGGATGGTAAAGCAAAGTCGGATGGGTCGGCCATCTTTGGTTTAGACGTACATTTTCCCGGCATGCTGATAGCGGTAGTGGCGCATGGCCCCGTATTTGGCGCTAAAGTACGTTCCTTCGATGCCAGTGCTGCCAAAGCGGTGAAAGGTGTGCGGGATATTGTGCAGATACCCACCGGGGTGGCAGTAGTGGCCGATCATTTCTGGGCTGCCAAACAGGCGCGCGATCTGTTGCAGATACAATGGAACCTGGGCCCGGGTGAAGCTATTGATAGTAATTCCTTGCTGGAAGACTACCGCAGGCTGGCCAATGAAAAAGGACTGGTAGCGGAACAAACCGGTAATGCCGCGCAGGCGCTTGCAGGTAACGTAACATCAATACAGGCCGAATATACGTTTCCTTACCTGGCACATGCCCCCATGGAGCCGTTGAACTGTACCGTAAAAATCAGCGATGACCATTGCGAAATATGGACAGGTACACAATTGCCCGGTGGCGATCAGCAAGCGGCGGCTAAACTGTTGGGACTACCTGCCGAAAAGGTAAAGGTGAACACCACCTTCCTGGGCGGGGCATTTGGCAGAAGGGCCAGTCCTACGGCCGACTTTGTACTGGAAGCAGTGGAAATAGCCAGGGCCAGCGGCAAGTTTATTAAAATGGTGTGGACGCGGGAAGATGATATGCGCAGCGGTTATTACCGTGCTGCCTTTTTGCATAAGGTACACGTAGGCCTGGGTGCTAACGGCTTTCCGGCCGCATGGCAACATAGTATAGTGGGTCAGTCTATTATGAATCAATACACTTTGTTTGGTCCGCCCGACAAAAGCAAGCCGGATGAAAGCTCGGTAGAAGGTATTAAAGATTCTGCTTACCTCGCAGATGTGCCGGATAAGCTGATACAGCTGCAATCGCCCGAATTGCCGGTGCCGGTGTTGTGGTGGCGCTCGGTAGGGAATACGCATACAGGGTATGTAATGGAAACGATGATAGATGAACTGGCCTTTGCAGCAGGTAAAGACCCGGTAGCTTATCGCAACAGCCTGCTTAAAAGCAAAAGGCACCTGGCAGCGCTGAACCTTGCTGCAGAAAAAGCAGGGTGGGGCAAGCCATTGCCGGCAGGGCATTATCATGGTGTGGCGGTGCATGAAAGCTTTCGTTCTTATGTAGCCCAGGTGGCCGAAATATCCATTCAAAACGGACAGTTGCGGGTGCATAAGGTAACGTGTGCTATTGATTGCGGCCTGGCGGTGAACCCCGATGGCGTGAAGTCGCAAATGGAAGGCTGTGTCATTTTCGCCCTCACTGCTTTTTTATACGGCGAAATTTCGTTAGAAAAGGGCCGGGTAAAACAACGCAATTTTCACGACTATAAAATGGTGCGTATGAACGAAGCGCCGGCCATAGAAGTGCATATTGTAGATAGCAACGAGCAAATGGGCGGTGCCGGCGAGCCTGGTGTGCCACCGGTGGCACCAGCCATAGCCAATGCCATTTTTGCCGCCACCGGTAAGCGCGTAAGGCAATTGCCTTTGCAGCCATCCGACCTGGTGAAAGCTTAGATAGTGTAACAGATAGAATTACAAACGATCACGAAAAATGAATGATAGTTATGACTAACCGTTTTTTGTCATGGGCAAAACCCAAACGCATTACGCTGTTGTCCATGCTGATAATTGCGGGCTTTGCAGTGCTGATATTTTCTTTTAGGGAAGATGGGGGCAAAGGCGCGCGCAAAAAGGCCAGGGCTGCTACCACTGCCGTAGCTGTTGTGGAAAGCGACAGCGTGCTGTCGCAACAGGCCTTCCTGAAAGTATACAAGGTGTTTATGTCTCCACGGTGTATGAACTGCCATCCCACGGGCGATGTGCCTTTGCAGGGCGATGACAGTCATTTGCATACACAAGGTGTGCAACGCGGCCCCGAAGGCAAGGGCTTGTATGCTATGAAGTGTACCAACTGCCACCAAAGCACTAATACGCCCGGCTTAAACATGCCGCCGGGCGTGCCCAACTGGCATTTACCTCCTTCGCATATGAAAATGGTATTCCAGGGCAAAACTGCACGCGAACTGGCCCTGCAGATTAAAAACAGGCAAATGAACGACGGCAAAACGCTGAAAGACCTGGTAGCCCATATGAAAACCGACCTGGTAAAATGGGCCTGGGCGCCTGGCGATGGCCGCAGCTTGCCGCCTATGAGCTATGATGATTTTTATAATACATTCAAGTTATGGATAGATAAGGGGGCGGTAGCGCCGGCAGCGGATGTTAAATAAAATGGCATTCTTTACATAATAAACAGGGCGTCTCATTTATGAATGAGACGCCCTGTTTGTTTTAGCTGTTATACTATAGTATTTCCATCTTTAGCCTGTTGAAATAAGCCTGATGTAAGGTGATCTTTCATGTGCTTAATGTTTTACTTAAATTAATAAGTAAAACATATATAAAAACAACTTGTTTAATGAATATTTGAAAGTGTTTGTAGTCTGAAATGCTTATAAACAAAAGGCTCAAAGTAGAAACTTTGAGCCAACCCTAAACCCTTAAAAAAACATGTTAAGATACCTTTTGAAGAACTTTTACATGTCTCTTACAGATTTTGTAAACATACTTTATTCTATTAGGATAATATCATTTTTGGGCTAAAAAAATGATCGTGCAAAAAAGAAATCAGGCGGAGAAATGTAGGAGAAAACACTCCCGTAAGCGGTGTAAAAATAGATGTGTCATAATAGCTTTCTCTGTTTTCTCTCCTTAACCATAATCCTTGTTCCTGAGTCTTTCACCCCAACCTTTTTAACATCCCTTCCTTATACGTTAATCCAATAGCCAGCTGTGCACCGGCTACTGCCACATAATTCCCTTCTACATACTGTATAAAATCTGCATGAATAATAGTGCTCCTGTGTATTCGTATAAACCTGTTCGCGGGCAGCAGTGCTTCCATCTTGCCAATGGTCATATAACTCACCATAGTAGCGCCGGCTATATGTATTTTCAGGTAATCACCCATGGCTTCTATATAGCGAATCTCTGCAAAGTCCACTTTTACCAGGCGCTTATCTACCTTAATAAAGATATGTGATGCCGGGGGAGTGTCGGATGCTTCGGGCCGGGTGGGTTGGGTTATCTTCTGCACCGATTTTAAAAAGCGGTCAAACGATACGGGTTTTACCAGGTAATCCGCAGCTTCCAGTTCAAAGGCCTCTACAGCAAATTCCGCATGTGCGGTAATAAACACTACTTTAGGTATGTGTTTGATGCTGCGTATAAAGCTCATTCCGCTGATGCCGGGCATGTCTATGTCCAGAAATAGTACTTCTACCGGGTGGCTGTTCAGTGCTGCCAGCGCGTCCAGTGCGTTCGCGTAGCTGCCCAGGCAATGCAGGTTAGGCAGCTGGTCAATATAAGAAACAATCAGTTGCCTGGCCAGGGGTTCGTCATCTACTACAATACAATGGGTCATGTAAAGCTAATTACTAAGGTTACAGTAAAGGTCTCCGGTTCGTCGTGAATAACCAGGTCGTGCCGGCCAGGGTACAGCAATGCCAGGCGTTTGCGCACATTGGCCAGGCCAATGCCCCCGTAGGGGTTTGCTGTTTGCATGTGCGGTTGGTTTTGCGGGTTACAGGTTTGGAAGATCAGTTCCTTCTCATCTACCGACAATACCAGCTTCACCCATTTTTCTGCTGCGTGCTGATGCAGCGCATGCTTAAATGTGTTTTCAATCAAAGGCATCAACAACAGCGGTTCAATAACGGTGCCGCTGATAGTGCCCTGGATACTGAAATCAATTACATCCGTGGCGCTATGCCGTAGGTTTTCGAGGTGGATATAGTTTTTAATAAATGCCACCTCCTGTTCCAGCGGTACGGTATCGTGGCTACACTCATACAGCACATACCGCATAATAGCCGATAAGCCCTCTATCATCCGGGGCGCATCGGGTGATTGCTGTACGCTAAGGCTGTAGATATTGTTGAGCGTGTTAAAGAAGAAATGTGGCTGTACCTGATTTTTCAACTGGCCCAGTTCCAGTTGCAGCTTCTGCGTGGCTACGGTGTGCAGGTGGTGCTGGTTTTTAAACAACAGCTTTACCACATACAACGAAGAAGCTGCCAGCAGCACTAAACAGGTGTAACCGAGCGACTGGTTAAAATACCCCTGCGTCAGGTTCTCCGGGTGCGCACTGGCCAGCCGCTGGCGATAACCCTGCGGGATCAACGGCACGTGAATCAACAGGATACTGCTGAGCCGCGAACCCAGTTCATACACCAGTATATACAACGGAAACAATCCCACCCCCAGCCAGTACCGGCCCTTACCAATAGTGTAGGGGAGGTATACCCGGTAAAACAACACAATAGCGGGCAACTGGAAAATATTAAGCAGTACCAGGCTGAGGATAAATGACAGTTGAGGGTAGATCTGCCATCCTACTGCAAACGGACTTAACACCCCAATCACCAGCAGGAATACACACTCCGCCACCAGGCTTTTCTGTTGATAGGTAAGTACACGGCGTGAACGTTGCATGCGGTAAAATACCAATCCCCGGTAAATAGCCGAAACTTTTTGGGTGAACTTTTTATTTCACCCGTTGAAACAGGTAACCCGCCTGTTCAGCCAGCCGTTCACCAGGTTCATCGAACAAATATCCCCGCCACACCCGGCCCAACTAATATTGAACCATGAAAAGAATCTGCCTCGCGCTACTGCTGTTGATAGCTACCACCCACGGCAACGCACAGTCTAAAACACAAGTGCGCCAGCTGGCCGAACTGGCCCAGGTATGGGGACTATTAAAATACTATCACCCCACCGTTGCCAGCGGGCGTTATAACTGGGACAGTGTGCTGGTTTCCTCCCTGCAACAGGTACTCAACCCCAGGCATACCACACCCTTCACCACCACCATAGCCGCGCTATTGGCAGTACCCGGAAAAGATACCGCCGCCTGGTATGCCCCCCAGGCTGATAACCCTATGCGCTACAGAAACCATACGCTCCGCTGGATACACCAGTGCCACTACCTCACCCCAGGGCAACAGCAACAGGTTTACTACATAGCCACGCACCCCCATAGAGGCATGAACTATTATGCCCTTCCCGGCGATGGCACAGACAGCACTGTTACCACCCCTAACGAGCAGCCTTACAAACAGATGCTACTGCCCGATGTGCATTACCGCCTGTTAGCGCTGTTCCGGTTCTGGAACGTGATACAATACTATTATCCCTACAAATACGCCATTGGTCAACCCTGGCAAAATGTGCTGCGCCAGCTGATACCCGTTGTCATCCACGCCAAAGATACCCTTAGCTGGCACCAGTGTATCGCCCGCATGGCCGCTGCTATTAACGACTCACACGGAGGCTTGTGGCCGGAAGTGTACCACACCATCGCCGGTAAGTATGCACCTCCTTTTTATTTCCGGTTGGTAGCGGGCAAAGCCGTAGTCACGCAACTGACCAACAGTAACCTTACCCGCCCTTCCGGCCTGCAGGTGGGCGCGGTGCTTACGCATGTCAACGGCGTACCCATCCGGCAATTGATAAAAAAGTACTGGCCGTATGTGCCTGCTTCCAACGCTGGGGGAAAGCTGAAAACCATGCACGCCTTTGTGCTCAACACCTTTGCCCGCAAGGCCCATTACCGCGGTACCAATAAAGATGGAACAAAGATGAGCGCCAATTTACAGCAGGTAGAAAGGGATTTTTTAAAAGACTATCTCCATTTTTTTCACATGCGCAGCAGCGATACCTGCAAGATGCTGAACGGCAATATCGGCTATGTGTTTTTCAGCAACCTCACTAGCCGCAATCTGGATAGCATCATGCAGTTGCTGATGCCTGCCAAAGCCATTATATTTGATATGCGCAACTATCCCGCCAACGGAGCCGGCATCTATCGTGTACCCAATTACCTGCTGCCCCGGCCAGCGCTATACGCCCGGATTACCTACCCCGATTACAGCTACCCCGGCAGATTTCACTATACCGTTGCGAACGAAGGAACCAGCTACCACCAGGTAGGCAAGCCTAACCCCAACGCCTACAAAGGAAAGGTGCTGCTATTGGTAGACAGCAGAACCCAAAGCGCCGCGGAGTGGGCTTGCATGACCCTGCTTACCGCCAGCCACGTAATCGTAATAGGCACACCCTCCGCAGGTGCAGACGGCAATGTAACCCGAACCCTATTGCCTGGTGGCTATGCCATAGCGTTCTCTGGTCTGGGTATCTATTTTCCTGATGGGAGAGAGACGCAACGCTGCGGAATACCTATTGATGTGAAAGTGCCCTGTACGGTGGAGGATATGGTAAACGATCGCGATCCGGTATTGGAAAAGGCCTTGGAGCTGGTGGGGAGGGATGGAGGAGCAATACGTAGTTAAGTATATTGATATGAAAAAAGGAAAACATTATTATATGGCAGCAGGCCGAAAAAAGAGTGCTGCGAAAGTAACTGTGCAGGTAGCTACCAAAGTGAAGGCTACTTTGCCTGCAAATTGTCTTATAGGGTTTGAAAGCACCGCCCGGGTTCTAAAGTATTTTGTGGACAACGCCAAAATGTGTGCTGATTTCCAATGGATGAATGACTAATGTTACATTATAAAAACATTTGAAAATAGGTTTGCTACCATAAAAGTGAACAACAAAATAACTGAAAACAGTTATTTTATTTGTTAATGTAGAATATTAATTTTGGTTGCACTACAAAAGTGGAGATATAGTAATGCTGTGAGGTTAGTAGTATAGGTATTTATTTTAATATTTTATATACTCAAACAATTTTACATTAACAGCACTGTTTATGAAAAAAATAAGTTTGCTTGTAATTCTTATGATGGCTACGCAGTCGGGTATTACGCAGAAAGCTACACTTGATAAGCCACTTCCTTCTGCCGCTTTTACCAGGATGATTGTACAGGATATTACTTACGCCGTTGTAGGAGAAAGTACGCCCGTAAGTGGTGTAAAAGTGGATGTGTCAAAACCAGAAGGTACTATTTCCGGAATGTTTCCAACAAAAGACAAATGGTGGAATCCCTTTGATATTATAGGTTTTGAATTGAAAGGTGGAGTTACTGATCGTAACTTTAGTTTCTTTAAAGGGGGATTTAGCACGGGTAATTCGGCTTATGAAATAAAGCCTTCTTTTCACAGAATTACCTGGTGCAATAGCGCTAAGTATGGGACAAAAACAGAATCACATCCGAAATTACAGCTACTGCATGCAAAAAATACGCTTGCTACCGAGTATAAAGCCAGGGTAATTGATACAGTATTTGTTATCACTTCGCTATATAATCTTCATCTGAAAGTGTTAGGTCAACCCAAAAAGCTTCCCAAAGAAGTGAAGTCAATAAAGGATAGTCATAGGGCAATTGCTGCTTACTTCATTCCTAAAATTATCAAACAGTCAGGACTAACGATAGATACTTCCGGTAAAACCTGGGGACAAATTTTGAATTATTTGCCAGAAGCAGATACCGTAATAAAAGGATCGAAAGGGGAAGGGGCAATTATAATCGATACTTATTACGATGAAGTTACCGTCTTGTACAAGAAGTATGAAAAGGTATACAGTGGGTTATATGAAGAAACACTGGATAAAATGATAGTTAATTCCAGTTCTATCTGGACGAAGAAAAAATATTTATGGTGGACTTTTAGCCCCTTTTTTCGGTCGGATAAAGCGAATGAGTATTATACAAAATATGATGATATTGACTCCATGTACTTTAAGTCAGACTACCGTTTTTCATATGGCGCTTCCGCTTATCTGAATAGATATTGTGTAACTCCTAATAAATTCGCCATATTAGCAAGGCTGGGCGCTACAATCTCTCACACTAATAATTTAGGAAACCTTACTCCTTACAATTATGAAAATAAAACTCCGTTTTTCGAGTATGCTCCATCTGTAACAGAGAAGGTTGTCGCGGGATCTGCTTATAATAACAGTGATATAAAAACGGGATTGGAAAAGCAACTGGCTATAGAGTTATACATACTTCCATTAGGTAGCCTGATTCCTGGACTATATCTTTCTGGCACCATAGGTCAAAGTGATTTGTACAAACTGCCAAAAGTGGTGGGTAGAGCAGATGATACTTTTAAAGCTGGCGCAGAAGGAGGTTTTATTTTCAATATTAATAACCGGGATAAAGACAAAACCTTACTTTCTATTATTACCTATTTTAAATATGCCGATTTTACGGATAAACAACGCACATCCCTTGCGACAGGCATTGAAGAGTCAAAAAGCGATTTTGAAAAACGAAATATAAGTATTGGGTTAAAAGTAGGAATACCTATTACCTTACCTAAGAAGACTGAATAAGATAATAACAAGCACCTTCCTGCTGAGAAGGTGCTTGTTTGTTTTATTAGGGTGCCATTAAGTGGCTACACTACCTTACAGCGCTTCTGCCAAAGGAAAGTCTACTTCCAGGTGGGTAAGGTTATGCAGGTAGTTGCTGATGATTTTATCACCAATCACCATTACCACATCAATCATATGGTGCTCCTGGTAGCCGGCGGCATAAAAAGCGTTAATAGCGGCTGCGGTGGCTTTACCACGGTTTTCTACTACCGAAGCCGTAAAGCGGGCCAGGGCATCCAGTTTGCTGTCGAAGGAAGCATGCCCGCTTCTGATTTCCAGTATCTCGGCATCGCTAAAACCATTCATTTTGCCTAATACCGTGTGGGCCGATTGACAGTATACACAGCCGTTGATCTGGCTGGTAACCAGGTTTATTACTTCTCTTTCTTTACCTTTTAAACTGCTTTTGCGGTTTTGCAAAGCCAGGTAATCGCCCAGGGCTGTTTCATTTTTACCAAAGTAGGCATAGAGGTTAGGTACAAAGCCCAGTCCTTTTTGCAGGTTGTCGAAAATAGCCTGGTTGTTGGCGGATACTTCTGCACGGGTAGGTACGCTGAAGGTGGTGGTAGTTGCTGTGTTCATGAGTGTTTATATTTGTATGTTTATGTCGTTATTGACATTACAAAACTGCCTCAGAAAACAGGCGTGAACAATGAAGTAGATTAGGAAAGAAGCTTGAAGTAGTTCAAGATTTCCGAGACACCTTATTGTTCCTGATCTTAGATAAAAACTCGGTGGTCATGCCCAGGTAAGAAGCGATAACATATTGCGGCATCCGTTCGTTGATAAGTGGGTATTGCGCCATAAAATGATCGTAACGTTCTTCGGCTGATTGGGTAAGGTTGGTGATGATGCGGCGCTGCATAAACGCGGTGGAGCGCTCTGCCATTTGGCGGAAAAATGTTTCAAAGCGATGCGATGTGGCTTTTAGCTTCCATTCATCTTCATGACTTATCTGTAGCAGTTCGCAATCTTCCATAGCCATTACAAACATGGTGGCGGGTTGCTGGTATATGTAACTGTTGTAATCAGAGATCCACCAGTCTTCAATAGCCAGTTGAATGGTATATTCCTGGCCTTCTTCCCCAATCACGTAAGCACGTAAGGCTCCCTTTACCACAAAATAGCGATGACGCGCCACAAAGCCGGGTTGCACAATAAACTGCCGCCGCTTTGCCTTTACGGGGGTAAAGCTGCTTACAAACTGGTTCACTTCTTCCTCTGATAATGCTGCGGTGCGCAGTATATAGTCTTTTATTGTATCCATACCGTTGCTGGTGGTTGTAAATAACAAAAGTAAAGTATTGCGGGGTTGCGGTGCAGGGGTAAATGCAGGAAGTCATATGATCACAGGAGTTGCTCCGTCATCATATGACTTCAAAAAGCGTGTAGCCCAACCGCGTGGGGAAATAGCTTACCGCTGTCCGCCTGCTACGGCAATCACCTCACCATTTACCCAATAGCTATCTTCCGAGGCCAGGAATACAGCTACTTTAGCTATATCATCCGGCTGCCCTATACGACCCAGCGGTGTTTCTGATAAATGCCATTTTTCCGCTTCCCCCTTCATTACACCCGAAGCATAGGTGCCTTCTGTTTCAATTAAACCGGGATTGATGGAGTTAACGCGAATGTTTTTAGGCCCCAGCTCTTTGGCAAGAATGCGTGTGATAGCATCTACTGCATATTTGGTGGCAGTGTATACCAGGGAGGTGGGCATGTCAAGCGTGCTTACCACCGATCCTACATTGATAATAGTGCCGCCCCGCGTACCCATTAATTTTACTGCCTGCTGAATAGTAAGTATGCTGCCCAGTACGTTGGTGTTAAACATATTGTGAAAAGAGGTTTCGCTAATTTCCTCGATGCCCGCAAAGGAGTAGATGCCCGCGTTATTCACCAGTATATCCAGACCGCCAAAATGCTCCCGTGTATTTTCCAGTAGCCTTTTCACGGCTTCCGCATCCGCTACATTACCCTGCAGGGCAATGGCCTTGCCGCCATTGGCTACAATAGCCGCCACTACCTTTTCGGCTTCTGTTTTACTATTGGCGTAGTTCACTACTACCGCTGCGCCTTCTGCGGCGTATCTTTTGGCAATACCTGCGCCTATGCCCTTAGCGGCACCCGTGATAAGGGCTACCTTGCCCTGTAATTTACCTTTGCTTTCCATGATATCTTCATTTGATACAGCGAAGCTCCCGTAAATGGCAGGCGTGAAATATGAACTACATTAGGAAAAAAGGTTGAACCAGTTCAAGGTTTTACAAACGGCATGCCTTCACCGGTAAAGAAGACGGTTGCCAGGTGTTTATTAATGAGTCGATTTGTGCGCTAGATAAAGGTGTTTTTCTAGAAAGTGCATTTACAACCGTAATCCACTTATCGATGCGTAAAGTCATGCCTGATAACGAAGGCACGCTTTCTAAAACACTCAATGGATTAGTGAGGCAGATCTGGTGACTAATTGATGTATCCCCCCCCAAGTTTGGAAAAAAATAAATTTTGAACGAATGAGTCAATTTCATCGACTCATTCGTCTTTATACATCATTAAATCAAAATTCATAGCATGAACCTAAAAACCACAACCCTTATCCTCTTGCTAGCATTCACCTTACAAAACTGCAATAAAAAAGAAACGAGTTTTCACCATGAAACAAAAAATCTTGCCATTACATTAAACTATGCAGGTGCAGACTCTGCTATCCTCTCGATAGTTAATCAGCTTAACAACACCGCTTTTTTATCAAAAATGCAGTTGGAGGTTTCAGGAGATAGTAAACCGGAATTAAACAGACTCATCTGGTTTAACCATCTTGGAGATTCCCTTTATTACATGTTGGTTCCATTTATCAATAAACAAGAGATGCTAATAAGCTATCTGCGTGTAGGTATATCCCAAAAAACGGTGAAGGAAGTTGATAGAATTAACTACGAAGCGGATTATATCACTGGTAATGATTCCGTCAATAAAATTCGCAGGGGGGTAGAGCTGCTTGCTTTAAATAAATCAGGCATAAAGTTGCCTGAAAGTTTTTCTGCTAAAGTGGTAAATAATGCCATTGAAAAAGAAAATATTGACTTTAAAGAAGCATACAAAAAGAAGCAAAAACATGTAGCAGCCAGGAGTGATCAGCAATGTACTTCTTTTATTACCTGTGATTTCTTTACCTATTGCGATCCGGCTTTAGTAAACACTATGATCATGGAGGAGTTCAGAGTAAGGTTGGCCGCCTTAAGTACTGGAGCTGCTGTAAGTGGCTTTGGGCAGGTAATCGTAACCGGCCCTTCTGATATTGTAGGAGTGGCTCCTGGCATTTTAAATGAAGCTATCAATTTCGTTAGTGCTGTTTCAGGTTGCGACATTAGTGTACTTAACTTAATGGTAACTTCAGATTGTGTGTCATCTGATGGCGGTGGCGGAACTACACCGGAAATCCCCTGCGAAACTGCCTGTAATGATGCACTCAATGCATTGCAAAGTGGCGCAGAGGTGGTTGCTGAAATTCTTCCGGCTGAGGTAATTGAAGCAGGCTCTGCCTTCACTAAACCTAAAAATCCACGATGGACAGCTCTAAAAAATCTTACCTGGCGTTACGAATCCCAGGAAGAGGGGGTAGTAAAATTAATAGATGTAAGCAAAGACATATGGCAGTGGGAAAGTCTTAAACACGATAAACTGGTATTTGTAGGCACTGTTTCAGGAGGAGATGTAAATGTTTCCTCTCAAACTGGAACGGCTTCCTTTACTCCTGGAACTCCAAATATTCAATATGCAGGAATGAACCTGCGTTTTGAAATAAGGTATTCAACTGTTTGCGACTGTTTGCCAGGCAAAACCAATACCGTTACTATTCCTTACGTATCTAATGCAGTTTTTGATGCAAATCCAAAGCATGACCAGTAAAATGTTAATTATTGCCCTATTGGTATTGTGCCAGTTTCCTGTAAAGGCGCAAGGTCCTTTGTTGTCTTTGCAAAATCCGGAAAAGCTGGTCATTCACAGCTATATGAGAGGATTTCAGGTAATTGACAGCACTGTATATCCACGTGATATGTACGATACTGTATATGTTCAGTATGTTGACAGTTTTGTCATGTACCATTTCCCGGTGCGTGTAATAGATCTGTCCGCTGAAGATGGAGGTCCGTACAAGATTGTATTTGAATATTTTACGTTTATAAAAGGCCAGAAGAACGGATTGTTATTTAAAGATACTTCTGATTTTTTCTTACCGCTGAGAAAAGACGTTGATTCCATCATTAATGAAAGAGGACATGCTAATGTTATCGAGGAAAAAGGTATAAAGATGATTTCTTCAGAAAAAGGCGTCGGACATACATTAACAGAAAACTACCTTCCAGATGTTAAGAGGAGTGAATTTACTTTTGACACCTTTTTTTTACATTACGACTCCACATTAGTGAACAGTAATTACACGCTGGGGGCTACTTTGGATAGTAGCAGAAAAAGTAAGCTAAATGGCTTTGTTTTTTCCTTTAACGCGTATTATTCGGTAAATCAAAAATTATCGTTTCCTCCACGGGATATATCGCTAAAGTTTACAAGGCTGCCATTCACTGATGCAGATGCAAAACTGGCGAACCAACTCATAGCATTATTTCAAAAGCACCAGGAAAAGCTTCGTTGATCCGGTAGCTGCTAATAATAGATGATGTTTAAATTGGCTGTCTCCTGTTTTTAGTAATATAGGAGATAGCCAATTTTATTACAACGCGCTTAACACGCATTCCATCAATAGCCGGTTAGCGGCCGACTGCTGATTATAGCTGCCGGCTGTTACTACCGCTACCATGTGTATTTCGGGCCAGATAAAAATGCGTTGCCCGCCATTGCCCTTTGCCGCCATGCCCTGGTAAGTGCGTCCCTTTACGGTGAGCGGTTCCAGCCACCAGAAATAACCATAATCCATACCGTCTACTACTGAATGCCGGGTGAGGGATTGTTGTACCCATTCAGAGGATATTACCTGGCGTCCATTCCATATGCCGTTGTTGAGATACAGTAGCCCAAACTTAGCCATATCACGAGGACGCAGGTAGAGTTGCCCAAACGATTCCTGGTGTGTTTTGTCCGGAACAAACGGCCATTGAAAATGCGTAATGCCCAGTGGGGTAAACAGGTTTTCCTGCGCAAAGCGTGCTAAGGATTGCCCGGACACTTTTTCGGCTATCCTGTCTGTTATCATAGTGTTGCCGCTGCAATAACGGCCTGCTTTACCGGGCGTGTCAATCATAGGCAAATCCAGTATGTATTGCACCCAGTCGTTGGCCGGGTACATCTTTGTTTCATTGCCGGGGGAATTGTCGTTTCTGTCATCACAGGCCAATCCCGATTGCTGTGTGAGTAAATGATAAATGCTGATGTCTTTTTTAACGTTGTCTACATGTTGCAGCTGGTATTCCGGGAAATAAGGCAACACCTTTTGGTGAACGTCTGCAATCAGCTTTTTATCAATCGCTAATCCTATAATGGCCGAAGCAAAGCTTTTGGTGGCAGACCGTAGCTGGTGTAATGTGCTTTCATCGTACTCATAAAAGTATTCTTCCAGTATCAGTTTGCCGTCTTTTACCAGCAACACGCTGTGTATATCCGGGTAGGTATTGTTCACTATCCTGTTCATGAGCAGATGTATATTGGAAGTGTCCAGCCCCGAGCGGTATAACGAGCCGGGAATAAGCCCATCGTGTCTGTTAGGAGGTATTTGATACTGATAGGTGAAAGGCTGCGTGCCATTGCCTTTAGCAAACCACATTTTGTTAGAAAAACTAACCTTGCGCGTAAGTAAACGGTACAGACTGTCCCGCTGCCCGTTGGCCACTGTATAGCCGGTGAGGGTGTTATTGGTGTATTGAAATGTTACCTTTTGTTTACTGCCGTTTAGAAACACATCTTTCTGATGCGGGAAAAGCGGGTAGCGTGCTTCTCCTATAATGGCGTAGAGTAAGGTGTCTTTGGGCGATGCGGCTATCTGTAGCGTGGTGTGGTTGATGTACTCGTAGGTGCCCTCGTACTTTTTTAATTGCTGGTAGCTGGGTTTGTAGGCGGGCTGGGCGTACAGTGTGGTGAAGGATGCTGCCAGGATGCAGTGGAGTAGGATATGGCAATGCTTAAACATATGTTAGGAGTGTTATATGAATATAAGCTTAAATATTTGATTGTGGGGAGGGTATTCGTGTGGTGAGAGGTGTCATAATTCACCTACATGGGGCAGTAAAAAAGGAAAGCATTCCTGTTTTCCTTTCTATAATGTTGTATTTTATGCTATGAATTTACTAATTCTCTGTCATTTATAGGATAAATAATTATCTAAGTCATTTTGTCTTGCCATATAACAACAAAGGATTTTACGATATGGATTAAACGAGTAAAGCGCATAAAGGCTCTTTAGATTACTGTCGTATTATGTATTATTATATCTAATTAAGTTTTAAGAAATTAAAAAAACATTATTATATTACATTACGATTGTCAACCTAAACCTGATAATCTGTTGTTTGTAATCCCCGTATAAGGCTTTATTAGTGTGTATAAAAAGATTATGGTGCAATAGCGCCATGGATTTCTATTATATAAAATGTAAACCCTGTAAGTATGGACTTTAAAGACACAGTAAAACAGTTAGCTGATCGTATTTTAAAGCACAAAGAATTAGTGCATACAGAAGAAGCTACCAAACACTCTTTCGTAATGCCCTTCCTTCAAGCATTGGGCTATGATGTATTCAATCCATTAGAAGTAGTTCCTGAATTTGTTGCCGACTTAGGTATAAAAAAAGGCGAGAAAGTGGATTACGCCATCGTGAAAGACGGACAACCTGTTATTCTTATTGAATGTAAACATTGGTCGGCAGATCTTAATCCTCACAACTCCCAGTTGTTTCGATACTTCCATACGACAAAAGCAAAATTTTCCATCCTTACTAATGGTTTTGAGTCCAGGTTTTACACTGATTTAGATGAGGCGAACAAAATGGATGAGAAGCCTTTCTTTGTGTTTGATCTGAATGATATTCGGGATAATCATATTGAGGAATTGAAAAAGTTTCACAAAGCTTATTTTGATTCAGATACGATTGTTTCTACAGCTAGTGAACTTAAATATGTTGGGCAACTCAAATCTCTCATGCATGCTGAATTCAACAACCCCACACAAGATTTTGTGCGCCACTTTGCTAAGCAAGTATACAATAGTGGCATCCTTACCCAGCGTGTAATGGATCAGTTTACGCAATTGACTAAAAAGTCTTTCCAGTATTACATTAACGATATTATTACTGAGCGGCTAAAGTCTGCATTGCAAAAAGAAGAGATTGATCAGGCTTCTATAGCAGCTGTAGAAGTTGTTTCGGAACCTGATAATAAAATTGTAACTACAGAAGAAGAGCTGGAAGGTTTTAGAATAGTGCGTTCCATTCTGCGCCAATATGTACCTGTTCAAAAGATCTGTCATCGAGATGCCTTGTCTTATTTCGCCATCCTGTTCGATGACAATAACCGTAAGCCTATTTGCCGCCTGTATTTCAATGGTGGTAAAAAATATATAGGGTTATTTGATGCGGAGAAAGTTGAAACGAAAAAGGAAATCATCTCTTTAGATGACCTGTTTCATCATGCAGATACGTTGATACAGATAGTGCAACATTATAATTTGTCAAAAGTAGCTGAGGCATAAAAAAAGCCCACTTTAAAGTCGAGGGTAAACTTTTATGTTTTCACAACGGGATAACCTTTAATATCAGGACTCTTTTTAGGTGTTACTTCAATAGGTTGAGCATTTGTAAAAGGGGCTGAAAATGACATAGAGCAGTCTGAGATTGTAAAGTTGGGTGTTGGAGTAAATCCATTAATAACTGATGAGCAAATACTTTATGAAAACGGCCATTCGTACCCAAATGGCACCTGATTTTTTCGATTGCACCATTTAATCTAACAAACAAATGATAGATTTACCTACTAAACGGGCATAGATGAACACCTCATTAGCTCATTTGCCGGCCATTATTTCGTTTTAGTAAGTCGTAAACGGGAATTGTTAATCTTATTTATTAAATGAGTTGTTGAAATAATAATTGTAATATATGAGAATGTTACTTCTTTTTGTGATTTACATGTCAGTTACTTTTTTTAAAACAATTGGGCAGCCGAGAGAAACTATAGAAAGTTTTAGATCAAAAATAGTTTCTTTTGGGGTAGTGAGCAAGATGAAAATATTTGATAGTTTAAATAACTTTAAGCTAAAAGAATTTTATGACGTTGTAGGGTCTGGCATAGTTTGTTATGTCCCTTATAAAGATGATCTAATGCTGTGTGTAGTGACAGCAAAACATGTATTGTATGATCCCAAAATAGGATATGCGCCTAGGTCGTTAAAAATTCGTTTTGCGAACAAAGATACTTTGAGTGTTACAGAATATTTAGGTGAAGATGTTATGTTGTATACAAGTAAAGGTGAGAGTTATTGGTTTCCACATCCAGATAGTACCGTTGATTTAGTGTGTTTACCACTTTCGGAAGGTGATAACTTTAGTTTTGTAAGAAATGGCCATACATCTATATCTACGCTGTCTTATTCTTCGTTTGCCAATGAGAATGATCTCTATGAAAGTAAATCGATTTTATGTGCTGGCTTTCCGGGGGTAGTGGGGAGTGATTATTTAACAAGGGCAATATTTAGAAATGGAATTATTGCGTGGACATCTCCTAAAAAGCCAGAGCTTAATAATTTTTTAATAGATTGTAATGTTTTTCCAGGAAATAGTGGCGGTCCAGTATTTGTAAATAATGGAATTCTTCCTTTGGGAGATTCTCTGAGTCTGCGTTTCGCAGGAATTGTTATTCAAAAAAGAAGAAAAATTAATAATGTTTTTAATGAGAAGATGGATGTTATTAAAGATGGGTTAGGTAAAGTTGTCTTTTCGGAAGAATCTATTGGGATTGGTATAGTTGTTCCCTATGGTCGAGTTCAAGAATTATTGAACGCATTTATGAACGCTATAAAATAGAAAAATTTGTATTTTTGTTAATTAAGGTTTTGGGTAGCATATATGTATGAAAGATTTTCTTTAAAGATTAGGATTGTTCTAGGGAAAAATTAAAACGACAAACAGCGTATCAAAGTGTGTACGCTGTTTGTTTTTTTTATTTTATTATAAATTTTGTCTTAGCCAATCTGAACATTCTTTGTTAAATCCTATCCAGGCGCTATTGTTATAAATTTGAGTAATGAATAATTCATCATTTGAATCGATAAATTGTTTGAGTTTCTCTAGAATAGAAACAGGTGTTGCATTTGATTTAATAAGCCATGTAGAATCTAAGCAATGCCACCAGGTTCCTAGTTTTTTTATTTCTGAAATTAGGGTTTCATAGTTTTGTCCTTTCTTATTTAGGTCGTATCCTATTAATATTGTGTTCATGAAGCGAATAATTTTAGAGTGAATTTTATTGGTAATCTTATTTATCTTCTGAATTGAGATTGGATCAGATTATAAGTCGTCAAATTCTTCTTTCCTTCGCTAGTTTCCAATAATGAGCACCTAAGGCTGTTAGTCTACAGGTTTTAGATTCCATTGCTGCAAAATACATATGGTCTGAATCTACGGGGACCACGAGACCTACACTTTGAAATTTTTGGAGATCCTTAAATTGCTCAACATTTTTCTCAATTGCATACGGTTCAATTATGTTGTGTTCTATCTCTTTTGAATTTGTGTATTCAAAGGAGGGGTCTAGGGGAAATTCATGTCCTGCACTGGGAAAATATGCTGCTAGCTTTCTTAAAGTTCTTTTGTCAACTTTAGCAGTAACATGTCGGAGGGGACAGAATTCGGTTACATTTGTTTTGAAAACGGGTCTTTGGTCCCATGCTCCTAATGCTTGATCTATAAAGGCATAAATGCTACCGGGTGTTATATCTCCCTTAACATCTGCTGCACCTCCCTGTAGAGCTGCTAATAGAAGGTTTGTGAATACTCCATGACCGTTTATCTCGATGGCTGACTCATTTTGTCGGCTGGCGGTTAGTATTGTTACTCCCTTTTTTAAACTTGAAATATTGCCTCCTGTTAACTCGGATGTTCCTATAGAACCTGAATTACAACAGTCAAGAATAATAACCCTGTTTTTAGCTTCTGATTCATTGGCTAGTTTAAGTAAGTCTTCCATTGATAATCCAGTGTCTAACCCTTTAGCGTCAGGTGTAACTAAGAAGGAGCCAAGTTTGTTAGTGTGCCCATGCCCGGAAAAGTAAAATAGCGCAACATCACATTCGCCTTTAAAAACATTTTCAGCTAAGTCTGATAATTGAGCCCTAGTCGTAATGTCAGTCCTTAATATAGCTTCAAAATTGGGTGAACCGTCGCCATTTGTTTGTATTGTATTACAAAAGGCGGCCGCATCGTTTTTGCATCCTTCTAATGGGACTCCTGGATATTCGTCAATTCCTATAACAATAGCTTTTCTCATAATATATTTTTTTTTATTTTAATTTTATTTCCACTGAGTCATGCATTGATCAATAGCTTTTGCTATTCCTTCCCAATTCCACGCAATTGTTCTGTTTCTTGCTAATCCTGACGGAAGGAGGGTAGACTGATCGGCTCCTCCCACGTATACGCCAAAAAATGGAATTCCTTTTTTTACAGCAAAGGATATTTCTTTGACAACTCCAATTGCTTTGCTGGTGTTTTTCCCTACAAGAATAATTGCGAGATCACATTTGTTGATTTTGTCCGCAATTAGTTTTTCCCACTCGTTTTGAGGTAAAGCTTCTTTGCTCGACCAGTCTTGGATGCTAAAAGGGGTTTTAGAATTGCATGATTGTCCTGCGAAAAGCTCTTTTTCATTTTTGTTGTTGTCGAAGTCAAAGCTGATAAACGTTCGTGGCTGTGCCATCTTTTTAGAATTTAATTATTAAAAAAAATTGGTGTACTTATATGTAGGTCTTTTGCCAGTTATCCAATCCTGGAATTCTATATAGTGATTAGGGCTGTCAACTGTCCATAATTTATCTCTAAATGAAGTGAGATCATTGGGTTTTTCTACGTATGGGTATAGGGTTAAATACTCTGTTCTACTAAATGACGTTCTTCTAATATTATCTCTAGATATAGGTATTAAAGCACATTGTTGTGTATGGCCATCAACTTGCCCTAGTTCCCATGGGACCCATTTTGAAATGGTTGCATTGTGTGATAATGCCAGTAACAAGGACTTTGAAGAACGGAGCCTTTTTCTGACTAGTTCTGCTGTCTCTTTTGTTACATTATTTCTGTCAAGCTGAGGGTCTATTATCCAGTCTACATATACTTTGAAATTTTGTCTAGTAAGTTCCAGGTAAAGCCCTTCTATTTCCTCTTTGTCTAAATAGCTGTGACATAGAAAAATGTCGAATACCTCGTTGGGTGTATTGGGCTGGTTAGATATAAAATTCCTTTCATTTAGAGTTTTGTTACGGGATTGTTGTTTTAGATAATCGCTAGTGTACAATGCCATGGTTGTTATTTTATTTGTCAAAACTATTTTGAGTATGGTTGGGTAAAAACCTGTTCTTGAAGGGAGAAGTCCTGTTTTTCTCAATTGATTGATTTTCAAATCGAAATATGCCAATTGGGATCCTTTTAGCTTCTAGTTCTATTAAAGGTTACGATGTTGTTGAGTTATATGATTAGGGTTTCGCCTGAATTAGCCAAGGGTTTTTCCTGATACTTTGATTTTTCAAAGCGTAGACTGTGATTTTTCGATTCGTGCGTTTCTCTTTCTATTGACTTTGCCCCCTTCTTGACTGTATAATTGTTCTCGATTTTTTAATCTTAAAACAATTTTTATGTTAGGACAAAATGAAGCTCCTTTGCCTTTCTTTTTCGTTGGTAAAACTGTAACTACGCAGAGAATTAATAGATTCCTGCAAACAAAGCATGTTGCATTGAGTGAACAACTGGGAAAACCAGATACTAAATCTGTATGGTATTCCAGAGAACATGTTTCGAAACTTTTAGACGAAATTGATCGTGCGGGAGCTGATGGACTTAGGATTTATTTTGGAACTTATGGGGAAGAGGAAGTTTATCCTGGGCAGACGTGTCTTCTTATGGTTATGACGAAATATGACCAAGAGAAATGTAGGCGCAGTGATATTACAATTGAGGATTCTTGCGATTTTCAAGCAAGAAGCATTGATTCGTCAAAGCCGCGAGATTTTAATGTTGGTTCACCTTGTCCACCAATTTGTGATGGATTAGATGAATAGATGTATCTTGAAGCATGCCTAGATTTGTTCATTATCTTTATTTAATTCCGCTGCTTTTTAGTGTAATTATTGGTTTAAAAAGTTCTAAAGGAAAATGGACAGATCCGTACAGTCTATTTGCGATATTTCTATTGGGAAGTTTAGCAGTTGAATTGTTTGCTATTTCCTGGAAATTGTCTCTGCATAGAACACGGTACTGGAGTTACTCAAAATCGAATTTGTGGATTTATAATTTGTATTTGATGCCCCAGTACCTGTTTTATTTTTGGTTTTATACCAAAGTTTTGGAAAGTAAGTTCTTGTGGAATTACAGACTATGTTTATTTATTGTTTATACTGTATTCGGATTGATTAATCTGTTATTTGTCCAGAAAATGAATCAGCTGAATACTTATAATATTATAGGTGGCAATATGTTGATAATTTTATGTTCTTTCTTATATTTTATGCAGGAACTAAATAGGGTGAAACCGAAAGTTGTGCAAAGAGATTCCCTTTTTTGGATATCATTGGGAGGTTTTATATTTAATACAGTTAGCTTGCCATATTTTATTTTTCTTAATTATATAGTTCGAGTAAACTTATCTATGGCAGTTGCATTGTTTAATATTCTACTTTTTTTAAACATACTCATGTATTCATTTTATTTAATAGCTTTCGTATGGCGCGCACAGTTTCCGAAGAAACAATTTTGACTATTGTAGTTTCAACTATTCTTTTGCTGTTTTTTGTTTGTTTGCTTACCTATTTCTTTTTTAGGTTGCAAAAAAAAAGACATCAACATGAGCAAGAGGTACTGATGTTACAAGAGTCTTTTAATAAAATTATACTCCAATCCAGGCTGGAGATACAGGAGAGGACTTTGCATCATATTGCAAAAGAATTGCATGCTAATTTTAGTCATATTGTTTCTTTAATAAACATTAATTTGTCTGCTATCTTGGTCCATAGTTCTGGTGATATAACTGAGCATGTTACTGAAACCAAATTATTGGCAAAGAAACTAATGGGAGATCTAAAAGCTTTGAGCGTTTCTCTTAATTCAGATGCTGTAATGAAAGCGGGTTTCGTTAGAATGCTTGAAAGCGAGTTGGAACGACTGAGGAAAACAAAAAAGTACGAGATTGTCTATTCTCAAAGTGGTTATCCTGATAAACTTTCCTCTGGAAAAGAAGTAGTGGTTTTTAGATTATGTCAAGAGGCTTTAAATAATATTGTAAAACATTCAAATGCTAAGAATGTAACTGTAATTGTTAGCTATTCTGATGGTTTTCTTACTGTGAAAATAAGTGATGATGGTGTTGGTTTTGATCTGATTTTAGCTGATCGGCTTAGCGTAGAGAAAGAAAGTACTGGATTGCACAATATGTCTAGTCGAGCCAAATTAATAGACGCTGAATTTAAAATTAAAAGCTTTCCTGGCAAAGGGACTGATGTCGAAATAATTGTTCCCGTTTTAACTCATTAATATATGTCCTATCGTAAACCGCCAATTAAAATAGCAATCGTTGATGATCATAAGCTTTTTCGGAAAGGACTAATTACTCTTATTGATCTAGCCTATAAGCAAAATTATCTTTTAGTTTTTGAAGCGGAGAGTGGAGATGATATGGTGAAAAAGATTGATAAAAAGGCTTTGCCGGATATTTTATTATTAGATATCGATATGCCAGATATGGATGGGTTTGAAAGTATGGTGTGGTTAAAAAAGCACCATCCTGGCATATCAGTTTTGGTGATATCCATGGTAGAGAGTGAAGAGTCAGTGGTAAGGATGCTTCGCTTAGGAGTAAAAGGGTACTTGTCTAAAGATATTGAGGTTGAAGATATACATCAGGCAATAAAGTCTATAAGTGAGAAAGGATATTATTATACAGATTTTATTACTGGGAAATTGATTGATGCCATTAAGCAAGAGTCGGTAGAGGATATTGAGGGTAGAGAGGGGGAAGTTGATGCTATATGGAAAAGTTTATCTGAAAATGAACGGATTTTCATTCGTTACGCTTGTTCAGAACTTAAATATGAAGAAGTTGCAGAGAAAATGTTTTTGAGCCCTAAAACAATAGATGGCTATCGGCAGGCTATATTTAATCGTTATGGTATTAAGAATAGAGTAGGGCTGGTTTTGTTTGCGATAAAGAACGGGCTCTTTAATATAAATGAAATTTGATATTTTAAATATTATTGTTATGCGAAAGCTTAAGGAGCCTGCAAAGCTGACACCAATGGAAAAGAATAAGCTCAGTAAGAGTATTTGGTTAAAAGATTGGCATTTTAATTTATTGATAAAGCGTCATTGCACGGAAATTTCTTCCCATTTAATCTGTTGGGATAATGATAAAGCGCATTATGCTTTTATTTGGGGGTTAAATGCTGTTAAAACTAATACTAATGATCCCTGTATTGCTAATTTATTTGTTAGATATGACTTTCGTCTTTATCAGTTTCATAGTATTTCTGATGCTTGTAAAATGATTGAGATGCTTAAAAAAGAGCATGAGTATGATGAATATGAAGAGAAGATGTATCTGCAGGAATCGGAACGTAAAAAGAATGCCAAGGAACGGTCCTCGAAAAGTAAAAATGTCAAGACTTTAAAAGCTAATAGTAAGGAAGATGTGGCAGCTTGATTTAATTGATGTTATTCCAATAAAAATCTTCATCTGGTTAGAATTGTAAAGTACAATCCTCTAAACTAGGTAGTGTTGTAAAGAATAGGGTGGGATACCATTATTTGTATGACAATTTTATACTATATATGTTTAGTTGTGATCGCTTATGAAATTGAATATATTTTCTGCTATCTCTCTCCCTGAGAAGCTTAGGTCGTCTAGTTCTTGTATTTGTTCCACTGCTATTTTTGCAAAATCAACTTTGTTGTATATCGTACCGCTCTTTTGAGAGTATTTCTTGGTTATTCCAGTCGCATTCTTTTCGATGAATGTTCCTAGGTATTTGTTTTTGTAGTCGGATTCTGAAAAGTTAAACTCGATTTCGCTAACGCCTTCTCTTGTTTTTATTATGTCTCTTATAATTTTCGGAGATAGTGTATTCTCAATCTCTCTGCAAGGGAGTATTATAAGTTGGTCTCCTAAATTTTCTTTGAGCATTCTTAGTCTTTCAGCTTTTTTGGATTTATTATTAATATTGGTGTCGTCAGAGTCTACTATTACTAAAATTTTATTGCTAATTCTTGTTGCTTTTATTTTTTCCCAATTGGACATTTCCTCGAAAGAATAATGAATAATGTTAGACCCGCCATATTCTACATATGAAAAGTGAAAGTCTTCTTTAAATCGTTTAGATTCATAATCTTTCCCCAGTTTGCTTTTTTGGTAAATCTCTAGGTACTTGTTTATGTAAAATCTATCGGAAATTCCTTCAATCCATATTGTACAATTACTAAGAAATACCGAAGAGTTTTTAACGCCTAAAGTATTTAGTATTTTAATGTCAGTGTTATTGGTATTTGTGATTTCAAACTTTTGCGATTCACTCACTTTGTTTAAGTTGTAAATGGAAATTTGATCATGATCCAAAGTCATATCAAGGAAATGGTTGGAGTGAGTGGATATGAAAAATTGAATATTTGAAAATTGATTACTTAGTATTGTGTCAAGGAATAATCTTTGCATTCCTGGATGTAGTGATAATTCTGGTTCTTCAATAAAGCAAAGGTGTGGTGTATTGTCATTGAAGTATATTGGATATAGTAGCAGTATTAAACTTTGTATTCCATCTCCTAAGTTGTATATGGGTCTTTCTTCGTTCCCAATTGTTACATGTAAAACGTGATCACTTTCCAATGGGATTATCTCAACTTCTTTCGAATCAAAGAAATTGATGCTTAGGAACTTATTAAATGCTTTTAGTTTATCACGGTTTTCTTTTGTGCCTGAATGCATTTTTTTTATGATTTCAAATAAGTCTAAACCCGTTGCTATTGTTGCTTTAGGAGGGAGTTTGAATTGGTCATTTTCGGTTTTTGCAAAATAATCTTTAATAGTTCTTGAAAGGTAGTTGTTGAAGCCGGTGGCAATATATGTGTTGTCAGAGTTTTGCAGCTGAATAGGCCTAAGTCCCCTAAGTATTGGTATGTATGTTTTCTTGAATTCTACAAATGAAGCGTTTTCGTAATTGGCCGTGATCTTTTCTGAATAAGAACTGCCTAGTGATTGGAGTTTTTTTGCTACTATGTCTGGAGTTGGTTGTTTGTTTCCATTTTTGCTATTGTACCCGTTAACGTAAAATTGCTTTAATGAGTTTATATAGGAAGTAAATTGTTGTGCTGCTTTAAGCTGTTCTCGAAGATTTGCTGTTTCTATTTGTGTTATTATTTCCTGTAATTTTTTTCTAGGGTCGCCGTTATTTCCGGATATGTCTATTAAGCCATGATCCTCCATGAAATTATCTATCTCACTATATAGAGATTTTATTTTTGTTAGAAAATCGTCAAAATCATATTCACTTGTTTTGTAATTAAAGTCGTCGATGAATAGGTTTCTAAGCAATCTGCTTTTCCCGGAATTATTAGGACCAATGAATATATTTACTCTACTGATTGATTTTAAAGAAGTGTCTTCTTCACGTAATATGTATTCTCTTCGGATTTCTGCAGGAATTGTTATTTCATTTATCATTGACAAACTTTATTGTAAGTTCAATTGAATTCTAGTTATTGTCTATCTAAGATCTTTTAAATGTTTTTCTACGGCATAATTTATAAAAAATAATGTCATGACTTGTTTATGTAAGGTGTTTTCTTTGTTTTATAGCTTGCGAAGAATGTTTAATTTCCTTTTTTAAGCTATGTTTGGCTATCATTAAAGTCCCATTGACCCAAACCACCCCCATAAAAGGCAAAAAACACCCTCTTCATAACTTCCACAACCCAATAACTTCGCCCACACACTACCACCCACCGGGGCCGTGACCAATTCCACCCCCGAACCTGGTAGCCCATTGCCATATGATCCAAACGAATCCCCAAAAGCCGAGGAAGCCCATAAACCTCCTCCTAACACTACTATTATGCAAAAGCATAATAGCCCAACCACAAATCCCACTCCCCACCCAATACCCCCAGGGCCACCCCCGCATGGAGGTACTAAAATCAAACCTCCCCAACCTAAAACAATACATCCAACAATCCCCCCAATCCCAACTCACGCTGGAAAAACTAACGGCATCCATAGCCCCCTACATAAAAAGTTGCCAAACAGACAGCACCTACATGCTATCCCGCTTGCAACTCTACTGGAAAACCCACGCCACGGAAGTCTACATCAAAGGGGGCGTTTTTGACCATACAGAGGGCCAGGCAGAAAAGCCCACCGTCCGTTTCCCCGGTGCGCGGGATCATATTACCCCTTACGCCGCGCCCAAACCGGAGAACCTGTTGCCGTATGCGGATGACACCAAAGGCGTGTACCTGGTAAATCGTTCCCGTCCTGGCGAGCCGATGGAGTGGGTGGAGGTGGCCAAAACCGGGCGGGTAATAGAAACCATCAACACCCAGCTCATGGGCATGGCCTATACGGCTGCCTGGCTGTACCAGTTTAAAGGAGAGGAGCAGTACGCCCGTTTTGCGGTGGGGCTGTTCGATACCTATATGCAGGGCATGTTTTACCGCAGCACTCCGCACGATATTACCCACGGTCACCACGAAACCATTGCCGGGCTGGCCACCTTTGAAGTGATACAGGAAGCCGCGTTGCTCGGTCACCTTACCGGCGTGTACGATCTGCTGTACGATTACCTCAGCCAGCACCAGCAAGCCAATATGCCCCTGTACACCACGGTGTTTCGCAAATGGGCCGAGGTGCAGATACACCACGGAGTAGCCTTCAACAACTGGAACCTGATAGAAGCCCGTAACGTGCTGAACATCGCCGCCGTGCTGGAAGATAACCCCGCCTATGCCGATGGCAAGGGCAGGCAGTACTATACCGATGCCATTCTCAACCACGATACCGAGCGCCAGTGGAGCCTGGCAAAGCTGCTGCGCGAAGGGTACGACAGCACCACCGGCATCTGGAACGAATGCCCCGGCTACAGCCTGAACGTGCTGGCCGATTTCACCGGTATTGTACAGCGTTTCGATAAACAATACCAACACGATATTCTCCCCGGTATGCCCGTGCTGGAAAAAGCCGTACCCGCTGCGGCGCAATACCTGTTTCCCAATGGTTGCTTCACCGCGTTTGGCGATTCGCACTACGGTCGCTTATCCCTCACACCCGCGCGCCAGTTGCTGGCCAATGCACAGCTGCACCACAAGCCCGCACAGGCCGCCACCTACAGCCGCTACCTGCGCACCCTGGAAGCCTTTTACACCGGCATATCATCAACAGAAGAAAAGAAAGAAGGCATAGCCGCCATGCTAATGCCCCCCAACGAAACCGAAAAGCAAAACGAATACGATAACAAAACCACCACACCAGGCCACATTACCGACTATGTAACCCCGGTGTTCAGCGCCCCCAAAGTAAGCTACCTGGCTGTGCGCAACGGCTTCGACAGTACACAGGGACTGATGGTGGCCCTCAGTGGCTCTAAAGGCAACCACATGCACGCAGGCGGCATTTCCCTGGAGCTATACGGCAAAGGCATGATACTGGCCCCCGAAGCAGGCATTGGCACCAGCTATTTTCAGCCGGACTATGGCGAGTATTACTCCCAGTTTCCCGCCCACAACACCGTGGCGGTAGATGGCATATCCGCCTACCCGGTCATGAAAAGCAACCACGGTTTTCAACTGCTGCACAGCTATCCCGCATCCGGCGTGGCCACCGGCTTTTTCCCGCTGGTAAGCATGGCCAATGTGTCGTTTATAGAACCCGAAACACAGGCCCTGCAAAACAGGCTCATCGCCATTATCCGCACCGGCAATACGGCGGGCTATTATATAGATGTGTTCCGCAGCGCCCGGCAGGATGGCAGGGATAAAATGCACGATTATTTCTATCACAACATGGGCCAGCAACTCACGCTACAAGATAGCAACGGTGCACCACTGCCACTGCAACCCACGGAGTCGCTCACCTTTGCAGGCGGACACCTTTCGGCCTATGATTATTTCTGGGATAAACAAAGCATCACCATCCCGCAAAACATACAAGCCGTGTTTCGCCTGCAAATGCCCCACCAGCCCGAAGTGCAGATGCACCTGTGGATGAAAGGCGAAAACGACCGCGAAATATTCAGCGTAAAAGCCCCCGCCTCCAAAGCCATCGACCGCATGGGCCTGCCACAGGAGATAGCCACACTGCCACTGCCCACCATAGTAGCCCGGCAAAAAGGCGAAGCCTGGAAGCGTCCGTTTACCGTAGTGCTGGAACCCGCTACCACCGCAGCACCCGCCAGCATTGCCACCATACAAAGCTTTACACCCCACACAGCCAACAGCACCGTTACCGGCATTACAATAACCACCCGCAACGGCGGCACCCAATGGATATTCGCGGCCGACAGCACCGCCAAAGCCAGCTACGGCCCTTACGCCAGCAACGGCACACTGGGCATCATCAGCCAGCAGCACGATACCTTACAATACCTGTTCCTCAGCGGTGGCACCCATATTAGCTGCGGCGCTTACCAGCTCACCACCCGCAAAGGCCCCGCCGCAGCCGCTTTGTGCCAAAAGGTAGATGGCTGGTACTTCACCGCATCGGCACCCGTTACACTCACCCTGCCGCAGCAGGTCATCACCCGCCACAACCTGCTTACCGTCACCACTGGCAACACCACCCAACAATACACCGGCAAACCCGGGCAAAGCCACAGCAGCAAAGGCAACACCGTAACCTTTACACTGCCCGCCATGCCCTACACTAAAATTCAATTCTGATGAACATACGCATTACCATAGGAATACTACTATTAACAGCCTGCCACACAGCGCCCACCTTCACCCCACAAAAAGCGCTGGACTACTGCACCCGCCAGGCCGCTGCCACCGCCGCACAACTACCCGGCTACGACAGCTTGCCCCGCAGCATAGCCACCAATGGCACCCGCTGGAAACTGGTGGATTACAAAGACTGGACATCCGGCTTCTGGCCCGGCGTGCTATGGTATGTATACGAATACACAAAAGATACCGCCTGGAAAAACAAAGCCGATACCTACAGCCGCACCCTTACGCCACTGGCCTACAACAAAGCCTACGATCACGATATAGGCTTTCAGCTATATTGCAGCATGGGCAATGGTTACCGGCTCACACACGATACCAGCTACCGCCGCATACTACTGGCCGCAGCCGATACACTCGCCACCCTGTTCAACCCGAAAGCAGGCACCATCTTATCCTGGCCGCGCAACGTGCAGCAACTGGGCGGACATAACACCATCATCGATAACATGATTAACCTGGAACTGCTGTTCTGGGCCGGCAAAAACGGCAGCCCGCATTGCTACGATATAGCCGTGCAGCACGCCACTACCACCATGCACAACCATTTCAGGCCCGATCATACCTGCTACCACGTAGTAGTATATGATACCCTCACCGGCCAGGTGCTGCGCCGCCAGACGCACCAGGGCTATGCCGATAACAGCGTGTGGGCACGCGGACAAAGCTGGGCCATTTACGGCTACACCCTTTGCTACCGCGAAACTCATCAACCGCAGTTTCTCACCTTTGCACAGCAGGTTGCCGATGCGTACCTGCAAAGGCTGGGAGAGGAGTTAATACCCTATTGGGATTTTGATGATGCCGCCATACCACAGGCACCCAGGGATGCTTCTGCCGCTGCCGTTACCGCATCCGCCTTACTGGAATTGTCAACACAGGTAACCGATAAAGTCAAAAGCAAACACTATTACGATAAAGCCGTAGCCATGCTGGCCGAACTAAGCACACCGCGTTGGCAAAGCAGTGGCTACAACACCGCCCTGCTGCAACACAGCACCGGCCATAAACCCAACGGCAGCGAAATAGATGCAGCTATTATTTATGCAGATTATTATTATATTGAGGGCCTGCTGCGATTGCAAAAACTACAAAAAGGAAATCCAATTTTCTGATATACTATCAATGCCCGTAACGCATTCGGTTAAAACAGCCATATGACGCAAAAAACTGCTTTTACAGAGAAGAAGTTCATCGTAACATTTATATTCGTTACCTCCCTGTTCCTGCTATGGGGCGTAGCCCATTCTATCAGCGATGTGCTGAACAAGCATTTTCAAAATGTATTACAACTATCCAAATCGCAATCGGGCCTGATACAGTTTTCCGTGTTTGGCGCGTACTTCTTCATGAGCATTCCCGCCGGTTTGTTTATGAAACGCTTTGGCTATAAAAACGGCGTAATGCTGGGCCTGCTGCTGTTTGCACTGGGCGCCTTCCTGTTTGTGCCCGCTGCCAACCGCGTATCCTTTCCCTTTTTCCGCTTTGCCCTGTTTATACTCGGCTGCGGCATGGCTACACTCGAAACCGTTGCCCATCCCTTCATCGCCGCCCTGGGCCAGCAGCAAACCAGCGACAGGCGCATCAATTTCTCACAGTCGTTCAACGCACTCGGCACCATGATAGGCCCGGCACTCGGCAGCAACCTGCTACTGGCAGGGGCCACCGGCACCGGCAACCTTACCTCCGTTAAAACCTTATACACCGGCATAGCCGGGGTGCTGGTAGCCGTAGCGCTGGCCTTTGCCTTTGTAAAAGTGCCCGCACTCAGCGCCGCACACGAACTGCATGCCGATGAAGCGCAGCCCGATGCCGCACCCGGTAAAAAGCTGCTGCACCACCACCACTTTGTATGGGCCGCCATAGCACAGTTTTTCAACGTAGCCGCACAAGCCGGCACCTGGGGCTTCTTCATCAACTACGGACATGATGTAATGGGCTTTAGCGATGCCCGCGCCGGTAACTACATGATACTGTTTATGGCCATGATGGCCCTGGGCCGCATAGCAGGCACCTGGCTCATGAAGTTTATAGCCCCCAACAAACTACTGGCGGCCTTTGCCTTTGGCAGCATGGTAATGTGTTGCATAGTAGCGCAGGGCTGGGGCTGGGTATCGTTCAGTGCATTGTTAATGATTAATTTTTTCTTTAGCATCATGTTCCCCACCATATTCAGCCTGGGTTTAAAAAGCCTGGGCCGGCATACACAGCAGGCCAGCTCTTTTATTTCCATGGGCGTGGTAGGTGGTGCGTTCTTTCCCTTTGTAATGGGACTGATAGCCAACCACAACGTAGCCACTGCCTACTACCTGCCCGTAGTATGCTACTTAGTCATCTTTTTGTTTGCAGTGCGTTTTTACCAGGTAAAACAGGGATAACAAACCCCTGTTATTATTAACGATTTTGATTACCGTTTATGTGCCAGCCATTGTACCATATATCCAAAACGTTGCTGCACACAGCAGCCCTGTATTGCCTGGCCCTATGCCTGCTATGCCAGCCCAAAGCCAGTGCCGCACCCATGCCGCAGCTGGGCTTCCTGGATATAGAACAAGGCCTGAGCAATAACACCGTGCGCTGCGTGTTTCAGGATCATAACGGCTTTATGTGGCTGGGCACTTTTGACGGACTCAACCGGTACGATGGCTACGACTGCAAAGTATACCGCAACAGCCTGCACAATGCCCACTCACTGGTACACAACATAGTGCTGGCCGTAACAGAAGATAGTCTGCACAACATATGGGTAGGCACCCGGCAGGGCGTAAGCCGCCTGACCCCGCTGTGGGATGCGTTCAGCACCGTATACCTCAAAAGCCATCCCCAGCAACCCCTCAACGCCGTTATCAAAGAGGTGCGTGCCGATAAAAACAACAACGTATTCCTGGCCACCGAAAGCATGGGCCTGCTGCTATGCCGCAATGGCGCTTTGGCTGCTGAACCCGTGCCCCTGCTGGAAGCCGGTCACCTGCAGGCCGACTACACCGTAAAAGGTGTGCGCGTAGATGCCGCCGGCAATGTATGGGCGCTGGTATACAAACACGGACTGGCCCGCTATAACTACACCACCAGCCGCCTGGAACTGGTAAGCACCTCACTGCCCGATGCCGCCTGGCTGGGCATACAAGGCAGCAACCTGGTAATAGGCAGCGGTGCCTCCCTCTACGGTTATAACCCCGCCACACCCGTACCCGCCGTCATGCTCAACTACGCACAAACCTATCCCGATGCCGGCACCCTGGCCACTTTTTCTATTGACGAAGAAGGCCGCTACTGGATAGCCACCGTTACCGGCAACCTGCTATCGTGGAAGCCCGGCGCACCACCCGTGCTGGTGCTGGACAGAAAGGATGCCAGCCAAAGCCTGAGTACCCTCGGCTTTCACGCCCTGTTTATAGACCGGCAAAGCCGCAAATGGATAGGCACCGCCACCAGCGGCGCAGCCATCATAGACCCGCTCAAAGGCCGCTTTCAAATGCTTACCCAGCAACCCGGCAATCCCAATTCACTGGCCGATAAAGTAGTCAGCACCCTGTACGAAGCCACCGATGGCAACGTATACATAGGCACCGATGGTGGTGGCGTAAGCATCTGGAACCGGCAAAACAATACCTTCACCACGCTGCAAAGTGGCCCTGGCAATGCACACGCCTTATCCGACAACGCCGTTACGGCCATCACTGCCGACCATACACAACATATCTGGATAAACACTTTCCGGCATGGCGTTAACCGCTACACACCTGCCACCCGCAGCATAGAACACTACACCCTACTCAACCCCGTTACCCATGTAGAAGACCGCGTAACCTACGGCCTGCTGGAAGACCGCGACCACCGCCTATGGGTAAGCACCCTGCGGCAAAACGGCATTTATGGTGCCCTGTACACCTTCAACAATACCACCAACACCTTCGACCTGTTCGATGCCACCCTCAGCGACCTGTTTACCCTATACGAAGATGGCAACGGCGTGCTATGGGGCGGCAACCTGCACCAACTGGTAAAAATAGATCGTGTAACAAAAAAACATACGTATTACAATATCGGCTATGCCGTGCGCAGCATTTATGAAGATAGTCGCGGTAACCTGTGGGTAGGCACCGAAGGCGGCGGCCTGCAACTGTTCGACAGGATGCGCCAGCAGGTAACCGCCCGCTACGCCACCGCCGAAGGCCTGTGCAACGATGTAGTACTCACCATGCTGGAAGACCACAACGGCCACCTGTGGCTGAGTACCTTCAACGGTCTTGCCCGGTTCGATATTGCCAAACGCACCTTTCGTAACTACTACCAGGCCGATGGTCTGCAAAGCAACCAGTTTCACTACAACAGCGCACTGGCGCTACGCAGCGGCCAGCTGGCCTTCGGCGGCATCAAAGGCTTAAACCTTTTTTACCCCGAAGACATACGCGGCAACCACACCATGCCTCCCTTACAGCTTACCGGCCTGCTTATGAACAACACACCCGCCCGCGCCGATACCAGCTACGTAAAAGCCGTAACAGACGGTACCATCACCGCCATCACCCTGCCATATAACAAAGCCACGCTGGCCTTCACCTTCACCGCACTGGAATACACCGTGCCCGGTAAAATTACCTACGCCTATTATATGGACGGGTGGGATAGAAGCTGGAACAATGCCGGTAACACCCGCACCGCCGCCTACACCCACCTGGATGAAGGCAGCTATGTGTTTCGCGTAAAAAGCACCAACGGCGAAGGCGAATGGAATGCACAGCAGATAGCCGTGCGCGTAATAGTGCTGCCACCCTGGTACCGCAGCTGGTGGGCCTACCTGCTGTACAGCGCCTGCGCCATAGCTGCTATATACCTGTTCATTGCTTACAAAACCCGTCAAACCCGCCTGCACTACGAAGTAAAAGAAGCACAGCTGCAAACCAAAGAAGCACAGCTACATGCACAGCAGGAAAAAGAAGTACACGAAAAACGCTTAACCTTTTTTACCAACCTCAGCCACGAGTTTCGCACACCGCTTACCCTTATCATAGACCCCGTAAAAGAAATGCTGGAAAGGGATAACGAACCCGCGCCCAAAGAAGGCCTGCATATGGTATACCGCAATGCCCGCCGCCTGTTAAGCCTGGTAGATCAGCTATTACTGTTTCGCAAAGCAGAAACCGAAGCCGACACCCTGCGCGTAACACAACTCAACGCAACCGAACTGTGCAGCGAGGTATTCTACAGCTTTATACAGCAGGCCCGCATTAAAAAACTCGACTATCAATTCAACAGTCCTGCCGAACCCATCACCCTCTATGGCGATAGGGAAAAGCTGGAAATTATTGTATACAATCTCCTCTCCAACGCCATTAAGTTTACCCCCGCAGGCGGTAAAGTGCAGCTGCACCTACACGAAACCGACACCCAGGCCACCCTGCAGGTAACCGACAGCGGCATAGGCATACCCGCCGGCACGGGCGATAAACTGTTTCACCGTTTTTACCAGGCCGCCAATAGCGCCACCACCGGCAAAACCGGCTTTGGCATCGGCCTGTTTTTAGTAAAGCATTTCACCACCCTGCACCACGGCCAGGTAACCTACCAAAGCCAGGAAAACGAAGGCACCACCTTCACCATCACCTTACAAAAAGGGCAGGCCCATGTGGCGCAGTACCCGCTCTACACCGCTGAACCTGCCGCCCCCGCCGCCATACCCGTGCCCGAAGAAGTAGCAAGCACACCCGACAAAGGCAAAGAACTCACCGCCCTGGTAACAGAAAAGCCCACCCTGCTGGTAGTGGATGATGATGACGATTTACGCAGCTATGTAACCAAAGTGTTCAGCAACGAATTCACCGTGCTGCAAGCCGTAAACGGTCAGGAGGGCCTTACCCTGGCACAACAATACCTGCCCGACCTCATCATCAGCGATATTACCATGGACACCCTGGGCGGGCTGGACCTGTGCAAACAGGTAAAAGAAAATAATTTATTATCACACATACCCGTAATACTGCTCACCGCCAGCACCGCTTCCGAAACCCGCCTGCAAGGCATAGAAGCCGGGGCCGATGACTATATTACCAAACCGTTTGAAAAAGAGTTGCTGAAAGCCCGCGTAGTAAGCCTGCTTAAAAAACGCAACTCGCTGCAACAATATTTCTACAACGAAATAACCCTGCAACAGAACGATGGCAAGGTATCGGTAGAGTACCGCGAGTTCCTGGATAAGTGCATCCGCATAGTAGAAGACCACCTCGATGATGAAACCTTTTCCATCAAAACCCTCACCACCGAAATGGGCATGAGTCGCAGCAGCCTGTACCGCAAAGTGAATTCCGTATCCGGCCAAAGCATCATCGGTTTTATCCGCTTCATCCGTTTACGCAAAGCCGCCGAACTGATGATCAACACCGAAAACAACGTGACCGAAATAGCGTCCATCACCGGGTTTAACGACATCAAATACTTCCGCAATCATTTTGCGCAACTGTTTGGCATGAACCCCTCGGAGTATATCCGCCGGTTTAGAAAACCCTTTCACAACAACCTGCAACTGAACAAAAACATACGCAAACCAGAATAGGGGGGAATGGACAGTTATCCCCCCTTATTTGGTTTAAAAAACCACCCCCTTCGCAATATGACCCCTCTACTTTTGGTGTGTTCAATAACTAAGATTGCTATGTCACTCTATTTCATTCATTCTTCAACAATTGCTGTATGAGAACAATCAAACCTCTATTCCTGTGCGTACTGGCCGTGCTGCTATGCAGCATACAGGCCTGGGCGCAAACCCGAACCCTGCGGGGAAGGGTAACCGATGCCGTTAACGGACTGCCACTGGCCAATGTTACTATTGCGCTGGAAGGCAACGGCGGCGGGGTGGCCACCGATTCGGCCGGACGCTTTACCCTGCATGCACCAGCCGGTGCAAAACTGGTGGTAACCCATGTTGGCTATGCCACCCTGAAAATAACCCCGGATGATTCCAACACCCTGGACATTCTGTTACAGCCCGCCAACGCTGCCGACCTGGGCGATGTGGTAGTGGTAGGCTATGGTGCCCGTAAAAAAGCCACCCTTACCGGCAGTATTGTGCAAGTAGGCGAAGAAGTGTTTAAAGATCGTCCCCTGGCCAATGCCGCCACCGCTTTACAAGGCTTTATACCCGGCCTGCAAATCACCCGTACCTCTACACGCCCCGGTAACGAAGGGCTGAGTATTGTAATGCGCGGCGCCAGCTCCGTATCGGCCGTTGACCCGCTGATCATAATAGATGGCGTGCCCCTGATAGGCACCTGGGAGTTTAACCAGATTAACCCGAACGATATAGAAAGTGTAACCGCGTTAAAAGATGCTTCTGCCGCTATCTACGGCGCACGTGCGCAAGGCGGTGTAGTGCTGGTAACCACCAAACGCGGTAAAGGCGGTAAAATGCAGGTGAGCCTCAACAGTAACTTCAATCGCAATACCATTGGCATTACCGTGCCCTGGGCCAGCATGAGTCAGTGGGCCAGCCTGTACCTGCAAACATCCACCTCCGATAAAAGAGATGTAGCAGGCAACCCCGTGGAGTGGTTTCCGCAATGGACCAAAGACAACCTTATCAAGATGGCCGCTGATTCCTCTTTCGATTATACCGATCCTTCCGGCATTGTACACCACTATGCCAATAACAACTGGCAGGATGCGCTGTACGGCCCTTCGTGGAGCAACCAGCAAAACCTGAGTGTACGCGGCTCCAACGGCAAAACCGCCTATATGTTTTCACTGGGCTACTCCGATAACAAAAGCCTGCTGAAAACCGCCTACGATGGCGAAAAGAAATACACTACCCGCTTTAACTACGACTACAATATCAGCGACCGTGTGCGCCTGGAAACAAGCGTATCGTTCGATAACCGCACGGTGCAAAGTCCGCGCAACGGCGTAGGCAATGGGTACTTCGATGCGCCCATCTTCCCCGTATATAACAAACTGGGCCAATACTACGATGATTATGGCTTTCGCAATCCCGTAGCCTTTACCCAAAGCGGTGGTACTACCAAAAACCGCGAAGGCATTGTGCGGCTGAATGCCAAACTGATAGCCGAAGTGCTGAAAGGATTAAAACTTACCGGTAACGCAGCCGTGGTAAAACGTGATGGATGGAACACCGCCTATAACCAAACCTTTAACCTGTATAACTGGCTGGGTACAAAAGTGAACTCCATACAATATGGCCCACCCAACAACCCCGCTATTACAGAAACCATTGGTAACACCGTATACCAAACCTATAGTGCCCAGGCCGATTATATAAAAACAATCGCTAAGCATCACAACATAGCCGTGATGGCAGGTACCAGCGCCGAACTTTCCGAAACCAAAGCCCTCAGCGCTTCCCGCTCGCAATTGCAATACGATGGCTTATACGATATCAACACCGCTATATCGCCCACCACAGCTTCGTTTACCGGCCTGAACTCCGGCGGTTCCAGCCACTGGGGACTGGTATCTTATTTCACCCGTATCAACTACGACTATAAAAGAAAGTACCTGCTGGAAGTGCTGGGCCGCCGCGATGGCTCGTCCCGCTTTGACATAAGCAGCCGGTGGAGTAACTTCTATGGTATCAGCGGCGGATGGCGTATTACCGAAGAGCCGTTTATGAAACACATCAACTGGCTGGATGAATTAAAGATAAAAGGCGGCTACGGCGAAACCGGCGGACAAGCCAGCCTGGGCAACTACGATTACCTGGCGCTGATAGGCACCGGCACTGCGTTGTTTGGCAGCACACCCGCCTTACAAACCACCGGCTACCTCAATGGCATTACCACCAACCAACGCACCTGGGAAAGAATGGCCAAAAAGAACATCGCCCTGGAGTTTGGCATGCTTACCAACCGCTTAACCGGTACGTTCGAAATGTTTGAAAACAAGAACACAGGCATGCTGATTCGCGTGGTATATCCCAGCATTCTGGGCGGACAAGCGCCTACCACCAACAGCGGCACCCTGCGCACACGCGGCTGGGAGTTAACCCTTAACTGGAAAGACAAAATAGGGGCCGTGCAGTACAATGTAGGCTTTAACCTGTTCAATGCTAAAAACACGGTACTGTCATATGCAGGAGCCAACACCTGGGCCGAGGGCAAGTATACCACCCCACGCGAAGGCTACCCGCTTAACAGCATTTATGTATATAAAACGGATGGCTATTTTCAAACACAACAGCAAGCCAACGACTACTTTACCAAATACGGCGCTTCGGGCCGCGTAGCCACCTATAACGGCGGTGCAGGTGCCACCAACGTACTGCGTCCCGGCGATTTGAAAGTGGTAGACCTCGATGGCGATGGTAAAATAACGCCTACCGGAACCGGCCTCAAAGGCAGTGGCGATTTGTATTACTATGGCGATGCCGACCCGCATTACCAGTTTGGTATTAACCTCGGTGCCCAATGGCGCGGCTTCGATTTTGGTGCTTTTATACAAGGCGTGTACAAATGGAACATCCTGCGCACCGGCAACGGTCGTGCCCCTTTCTTCCGCAACTACCTCAACGTAAACACTACTTATATAGGCAAAACATGGACGCCCGATAATCCTGGTGCGCAATATCCCCGCCTGTCGTTCGATAACAACGTCAACAACTGGAACTGGCAGTTTAACGATGTAAACGTGCAAAACCTGCGCTACGCCCGGTTAAAGATGCTGGTGATAGGCTACACACTGCCCAGGTCGGTAGCCAACCGCATCAAAGCCGATAAGCTGCGCGTGTACTTCTCCGGTAACGACCTGTTCGAGCTTACCTCTGTGCGCGATGGCTTTGATCCGGAACGCGGTGAAAGCTCTGATAACAGTTATCCTTTTTTCAGAACATGGGCGTTCGGACTCAACCTTACCTTTTAGATTGTTTGAAAGTTAAAAAACGATGGTTATGCCAACAATAAAAAAACTAAGTATACTCACTGCCGCCGCCTTGCTGGGGCTGTTGCAGTCGTGCACCAAAACCTTTCTGGATCTTGATCCGCTGGATCAGGCTACAGAAGCCGTGTACTTTAAAACACCCGATCAGTTTAAAGCAGCCGCCAACGATTTCTATAATAAAATGATTGGCTTTCGTCCCGTCAACAGCAGTAATATTTATAACTGGATGGATGGGGGGAGCGATCTGCTGAGTCCCGGCTACGGCTGGCCTTCGGCACTGAACGCCGCAGATGTATACTGGAACAATGCCTACAGTTATATACGTGCCAACAACATTCTCATAGCCAAAGTGCCGCAATATCCCGGCGACTATGCCGGCATTAAACCCTACGTAGCGGCTGCTTACTTCTTCCGTGCCTGGCACCACTTCTTCCTGTTAAAACGCTATGGCGGTGTGCCTTTGGATACTATTGTAGCCGATGTAAACAGCGGGCTGCTGAGTGCACCACGCAATAGTCGCTACGAAGTCACCCGCCAGGTACTGAGCGATCTGGATGTGGCGATAGACGGCCTGCCACTGGAAGCCAGCATTGCCGCGGCCGACAAAGGACAGGTAAGCAAACAGGCCGCTATGGCTTTTAAAGCAAGAGTATTGCTGTATGAAGGCACCTACGAAAAATATGTAGGCAAAGCCACCGATGGCGATGGCTCCACCACCGGAGCAGGCAGCAAAGGCTATGATGCCGGTAACGTTACTAAATACCTCACCGAAGCCGCATTGTTATGCGAACAGGTAATGAGCTATCCGGACTATACACTATTTACCGGCGTAGACTCCCTCAGCTACCGCTACCTGTTTATACTGGACGATGCCGCTTCTAACCCCAAAGGCCTGGTAAAAACCGCCAACAAAGAATACCTGCTCAGCAGCCGGTACGATTACACCCTGCTGCAAGGCAATGCCAACCTTACCCACACCGGCGGTGGCAGCATATCGCGCAAGCTGATGGATATGTTCCTGTGTAAAGATGGCCTGCCTTACAGTGTATCGCCATTGGCCAAAGGTTATGCGCTGATGACAGACGAGTTTACCAACCGCGAATCGCGCATGACCTGCATTACCGGCGCACCCCGCCAGAAATACTGGGGCTTCGGTTCCGCCTACGGCGCCAACTACACGCTGGCCAACTACCTCACCGTATTCAACTGGCCCTCTTACATCAACGTAGCGTACCCCGACCTCAGCAACGGCGGTAGTGGCTACGGCAGCCGTAAATGGAGCAGCGAAAGCGCCAACCGTAACGACTACCAGGAATCGTACGACTACCCGCAAATTCGCTTAGCAGAAGTATACCTTACCTATGCCGAAGCCAAATGCGAACTGGGCAATGGTAACATATCAGATAATGATTTAAACATCTCTGTCAATAAAATTCGCGCGCGTGCCGGTGCAGCCCCTTTAACCAATGCGTTAATAGCGCCTTACCCATCGCTTACTATGCTGGGCGAGATACGCCGCGAACGCACCCTGGAGCTGCTGAGCGAAAACACCCGCTTTACCGATCTGTTCCGCTGGGGCATAGCCGAGCAGGAACTCAACCAGGTGCCACTGGGCATGGTAGTACAGTATAAAGGTCAGCCTACCGAAATAGCCACCTTTACCAACCCGTACACCAACAAACCCGCTTATAACCCCGCCACCTATGCCTTTGGCGTAGATGCCACCACCGGCGCGGTAATACTCAGCGGCCCCCCTGCGGTGCCCATGACCAAAAAGAATTATCTCACCTCTATTCCACAAGACCAGGTAACCCTGAATCGCAACCTGTTGCAAAACCCGGGCTACTAACATGTTGGATGATAACTGATGCGTGTATGAACGTTAAGAAATGGAATTGCTTATTCATAGGAATGATCACCAGCTGTTGCGCTACTGCGCAGCAGCTGGTTACTTACCCCGCACCCGCTGCGGTAACCTATGCCATGCACAACGACGACTATACCGTGCGTGTGCGCCAACCGGGCGGCCAGTGGCAGGACTTATACGAGTATAAAGTAAAAGTAGATCTGGACAAAGTGCAGGACGCTTCGATGGTATACTTTGACATGGAAGGCCCGGTAGAAGTGATGGTGCGCAAGAACAACGACAATGTGCGGGAAGTGAAGATACGTCCCCAGGCCTACGGCATACAGCCCAAAGTGCAAGGCAATGTCATCACCTTTACACTACCGCAACCCCGCAAAATATCCGTAGAGTGCAACGGCGATAAACTGCATAACCTGCACGTGTTTGCCAACGAACCGGAAAAGGACAAACCCCGGCCCGGCGATACCAATGTGATCTATTTTGCGCCCGGCCTGCACCTGCCCAAAGACACCGTACAAAAAGAATTTAGCATACCCTCCGGCAAAACCGTATACATAGCAGGCGGGGCTGTAGTACGCGGCAAACTGGTATGCGAAAACGTACACAACGTACACATCAAAGGTCGTGGTATTATAGACCAGGCCCCCGAAGGCATATTGGTTGACCATTCCAGCCATGTAACCATAGAAGGCATCACCTTTATTAATCCGCGTCACTACACCATCTGCGGCGGCGCATCGCAACACCTCACCATCCGCAACGTTAAATCGTTCAGCAGTCAGGGTTGGAGCGATGGCATAGACCTGATGAGCTGTTCCGACGTAGTAATAGATGATGTATTCCTGCGCAACTCCGACGACTGCATCGCCCTCTACGGCAGCCGCTGGAACTTTTACGGCAACGTGCGCAACTGCACCATCACCAACGCCATACTATGGGCTGATGTAGCGCATCCCATTAACATAGGCTTGCACGGCAACGCCACAGCAGGAGGGGACACCCTGGAAAATATCCTGTTTAAAAACATACATATATTGGAGCAGGACGAAGATGATCCCGATTACGAAGGCTGCATGGCCATTAGCTGTGGCGATAACAACCTGGTGCGCCAGGTGCGTTTTGAAAACATCTATGTAGATGATTTTGAAGAAGGGCAGTTACTGAACATACGCGTAGTATACAACAGCAAATACAACGCTGCCCCCGGCCGGGGTGTGCAGGATATATCCTTTAAAAACATACAGTACACCGGAAGCAATACCACTTACCCGGTAATAAAAGGACTGGACGCCAACCACAAAGTAAACGGCGTTACATTTGAAGGCCTGCGCATTAATGGCAAACCAGTGCGCAATGCTACAGAAGCCCATATAATAACAGGCCCCTTTGCAGAGAATATTATTTTTAACAACGAAAGCACTGCTAAATGATAAAACGCTTTATAAAAGATACCTGCCTGTTACGGGTATTGCCTATACTGATGCTGATAATATTCACCAGCAAGGCAGCACAAGCTCAGGTACGCACCAACCGTCAAGCCAGGCAGCAAGCAAAAGCTCATACCCAGGCCCAGGCCACATCGGGAGGTTATGCTAAACCCATCACGCAGGTAACCATAACATCACCCGATGATAACACCCGCTGCGAAATAAGCACCGCCATCCAAGGCCGCATCCTATACCGTGTATGGTATAAGCAACAACTGGTATTACGCTGGTCGCCATTAGGCCTGCGCGTAAACAACAGCAACATAGGAGAACGGGCGCTTATACAAAACGCTACCCGCAAAAGCATTCACCAAAAGCAATACTGGCCACTAGGCGAAAACGATACCCTGGTAAATCATTACCAGCAACTCACCCTGCAATGCCAAACCGGCACACAACCCTGGAAACTGATAGCCCGCGCCTACAACGGCAGCATCGCCTTCCGCTATGAGTTGAATGGCAACGGCGAGGTACAGCAGGAATACACCGGCTTCTATTTCACAGCCCCCTACACGCTCTATCAATATAACGAAGAGTCGGAGTTTACACCCACCGCGCTCGACACCTTTACACGCACCTGCGATTTCCCCGCTACCTTACAAGGCAGCAATAAATACCTGCACATAGGCGAAGCCGCCAACACCTGCTATACCAAAGCAGAACTACATAAAAGCCAGGCCAAAGACGCGCTGGAAGTAATATTTCCACGCGATAGCGCTGTGACGTTTCAGGATTCACTGGTAACACCCTGGCGCACCATAAGCGTAGCCTCCACCGCCATAGCCCTGCATCACTACAGTCAGCTAAACCTGCTACTGGCACAAAACGACACCCCGACACCTACACCCAACTGGATTAAACCCGGCAAACTGATACGCGCACAGCTCACCACCCAAAGCGGACTGGAATGTATTGACTTTGCCGTAGCCCATCATTTCCAATACATCATGTACGATGCCGGATGGTACGGCGCAGAGTTTAGAACCACTTCTAATCCCACCACCGTAATACCCGCCATAGACATGCCCAAAGTAATAGCCTACGGCAAAGAAAAGGGGATAGGCGTCATACTCTATGTCAACTACGTAGGCCTGCGCCAGTGGCTGGATACGATATTACCCCTCTACAAACAATGGGGCGTAGCCGGCCTTAAATTCGGCTTTGTAGATGGCTTAACACAGCAAGGCCTAACCTGGCTTTCCACCGCCATGCAAAAAGTGTATGAACACGGTTTTATACTGGACATACACGACAACTACAAGCCCACCGGTTTAAGCATTCGCTATCCGCAGCTTCTAACACAAGAGGGAATAAGAGGAGACGAAAACTGTCCCGATGCCTTTCACAATACCTTATTACCCTTTACCCGCTTCCTGGCCGGCCCCGCAGATTTCACCTTCTGCTATCCCAACGCCACCAGCAGCTACAGTAAACAGTTAAAAGTGAGCAAGGCCCAGCAGTTGGCATTAACCGTAGTCTATTTCAGCCCACTACAGGCCATATTCTGGTATGGCAAGCCCAAAGAATACACCAATGACAAGGAAATAGCATTCTTTACCAAAGTACCCACCGTATGGAATGAATCGCACTACCTCAAAGGCGAGCCCGGTAAATACATATCGGTAGCTCGCAGGCACGGCAATACCTGGTTTATAGGCAACGCTGCCGGTTTAAATGACTGGAAGGATACCCTGACACTGAACTTTTTACAACCCGGTAAAAACTACACCGCCACCGCTTATGAAGATGATGGTAACGGTAGTATTAGCATCAGAACCTTTGCCGTGAAAAAAGGAGATATACTACCGGTAAGTATAGCCGCGAAAGGAGGGCAGGCTATTATAATAGAATTACCCATCTCCCGAATCCAATAACAAACCCAGTATTCCAAAGGGGAGGCCTAAAAACCTCCCCTTTTTTTGATCGTTTTTACCCCCGCCATCCCTGCACCCGGTACTTATTTTAGCAGGGTTAACATTTTTGATTGCTGCTTATCATCTAACACTTGCCATTATGAAAAAAGAACTGAACAGGGGCGCGATGCCCTTGTGCCGCTACCTGCTTGTGACCGTATGCACACTAGCTATGCACCTGCTATGCCTGCATACCACCACTGCACAACGTTTCCAGCATCCGGGCATGCCCTTTACCACGGAAGACATTACCCGGTTAAAACAAAACATTACACAGGAACCCTGGCTATCCGCTTACAACAGCTTTAAAGCCAACGCCGCATCCAGCTTATCCTACGCGCCCAAAGGCCCGTTTGCCACGGTAACCCGCGCCCCCGACCTGAACAACAACGCCTGGAAAAGCGATATGATAGCCATACACAACCTGGCGTGGATGTGGTTGTTCACCGGCGACAGCGCCTATGCCCGCAAAGCCACTAACCTGCTGGATAGCTGGGCTGTAACCAACATCTCATGGGGCGGCAATGAATCCATGCTGGACATTGGTGATTACGCCCCTTACTGGGCTTCCGGCGCAGACATACTCAAATCTACCTTCCCCGGTTGGAGCATCGCCAACACCACACACGTCAACAGCTATTTTGCCAACGTGTTATGGCCTACCTCGTATGTCCCTAGTCCCTTACGCGACAACAACAAAGGCGCTATACAACTAAAGATAGCCTTTGCTGTAGCCGCCTTCCTCAACGATCAGCAGAAATGGAACCAGGCCATAGAAGTATACCGCATGGACGCGGGCGGCGGTTTACGCAACAGCCTGCCCAACGGACAGGTAGGCGATGCCGGTCGCGATGATCACTGGTTTGTACAAGCCGATGCATTAATGTGGAGTGCCGAACTGGCCTGGAAGCAAGGCGTAGACCTCTATGCCGAACTCAATAACCGCTTGCTGGCCATCGGGGAATTATACGATCATTTCAACATAGATACCACCGGCCTGCGCTTCATCCCTTACGGTGGCTATTCCGCTTACTATACCAATTGGGGCATCAGCGGCGGCATACGCAGGCAAAGCTATTTTCATAACATCATAGAAGGAGCCTATGCACTACGCAAAAGCATCCCCACACCCTATACCACACAAATGCGCGCATTGGTAGGAGAAGGGGCCAACACCTTCCTCTTCCTGAAATCAGCCGATACCTCCACCGCCACACCCTTGCTACCCATCGTATATCCTGCTACCCATCCTGTAACACAGTTAAGCAGCGTTACCATCGGGAATCCAGGCATAGCCGGCAATTACACTTACAACAATGGCATCTTTACCCTACAGGGAGCCGGCACCAACATGGCCGATGCCGTACAGTTTATATACAAACCCGTAACAGGCAATGCCAGCGTAGTAATGAAAGTGAACAGCAATTCCCTCACCACTGCCACCACCGGCATAATGATACGCGAAGGCCTGACCACCTCATCCAACTACGTTGCCGTAAACCTGAACAACGGCACCGTTAGCATGACCTCCCGCGGCGACACCGCCCGAACCGCCTATGTACATTACGGCCCCGCCACTCCCTGGTGGTTAAAGCTGGAACGCGTAGGCAATCGCATTTTCTCTTTCCACTCACAGGATAGCATACATTGGAGTAACAACGCCCTATGCCTGGGAGCCTGGAAAGACACCATGTATATCGGTGTTTATACCCTCTCCAATAACACCTCCGCACTCAACACCGCCATACTCAGCCAGGTAGCCATTACCAATACCACCCCAGCCGGAGCACCGGTAATTACCAGTCCCCTGGCATTACAGGCAGTACGTGCAGATAGTATTCACTATAGCATCACCACTACACCCACAGCCACCCGCTATAAAGCAGAAGGCTTACCCACCGGCCTGCTACTCGACACCCTTACAGGTTGCGTAAAAGGCCGCGTAGCCACACCCGGCACCTGGCAGGTATTATTAAAAGCCACCAACGCAGCAGGCTCCGGCATGGCTATGCTGTCAGTGACCATTACCGACAGTGCAGCCCCCGTTAAACCCGCAGGCATTACCGCCACCGCCAACAGCAACGGCACTATCGTATTAAACTGGACTGCATCTGCCAACGCCACCGCTTATGCCATCAAACGTGCCCTGGTAGCAGGCGGCCCCTATACGGTGATAGCCAACGGCGTTACCGCAGCATCCTATACAGATGCCAAACCCGTTCCCGAAGTGCGCAACTATTACATTGTAACCGCCTGGGCGGGCAACCTGGAAAGCCCTGCATCCACAGAAGTATCTGCATCCGTACCACCCGCCACACCCGCAATACCCGTTGTTACCATGCTTACCAACAGCCTGCGCCTGTTATGGTCAACAGCAGACGGAGCCGTTACCTACAACATCAAACGCAGCACCACTATGGCCGGTCCTTATAGCACCATTGCCACAGTTACAGATACCAGCTATACCGATACCAATGTAGTCAGCGGCAATGCTTATTACTACGTAGTTTCCGCCAAAGGCAACACCCTCGAAAGCGGTAACTCACCCGAAGCATTTGGCGTACCCGGCGCAACCGTAACCACCTGGAGCCCGCAACCCGTGCAGGATATATGGAGCGATACCACTAGCTGGATAGAAAAACGAATACCCGCCAGCCCCGCCGTAGTATTGTTCGGAGCCACCAGCGATAGCACAATACAAAACGACATCACCGGCCTGCAGTTATCACGCCTGCAGTTTACCAGCAACGCCAGTGCCTACACCTTAACCGGCAATGCCATCACCCTGAACAGGGATGTAGTAAGCAATACCACCAAACCACAACAGGTAACCATGCCATTAGCATTGAATAACCCCATAACTATATACAACCCCTCCGGCGATATCACCCTTACCAACACTATCACCGGCACCGGTGGCATTACCAAAACCGGTAGCGGCATCTTATACATCACCGGCTCTAACACCTACAGCGGCAACACAATCATCGGTGGCGCTGCTGGTGGATGGCCTGCCAACACAGGCATTGCCATCAGCGGAGCAGGAACCGGCACCACCGGCGCACCCACAGCAGGCGCACTCGGTATCGGCAAACTCATTATGAGCGGCGGCGCTTTGTTTTCAGCTGGTAGCGATGCCACCCTGTATAACGATATAGAAATAGCCGCCGGTACTTCCAGCTATTGGTTCCAAACCACCAACGCCCTCAACCTCTATGGCAGAATCACCGGCAGCGGCACCTTACGCAACGACGGAAACGTATATGCCGGCCTGCACTTGTATGGCGATAACAGCGGCTTCACCGGTCAGTTTATCAACGTACTACGCAGCGGCAACGTGCGCCTGCGCTTTGAAACACCCCAATCCGGCAGCGCCAACGCCAGCTGGTTACTGGATGCCCGCAGCGTAGATTGCCAGAGCCTGCAATTTGCCACCGGCACCATTTCGTTCGGCGCCTTAACCGGCCGCGGCTACTTCCGCAACAACGGCGGTGGCGCCCCCATCATCAGCATTGGTGCGTTAAACACCACCCACACCTTTGAGGGCACCATCAACGGCACCATCGGTGTAGACAAAGTAGGCACCGGCACACTCACCTTCACCGGCGAACACACCTACAGCACCGCTACCACCATTAAAGCCGGCAAACTGCAATTAAACAACAACGCCGCCACCGGCGCATTCAACAGCCCCGTAACCGCCACCACAGGCGCTTTCGGCGGCACCGGCAGAAGCGTTAAAAACATCACCATAGGCACCGGTAGCGGCACAGGGGCCGCACTGGAACCCGGCAACCAGGGCATTGGTACGCTTACCACCACCGCCACCCTTACCCTAAACCAGGATGCTGTTTGGAAAGAAGAACTCAACTACAGCACCCAACAAGCCGATAAAATGATAGCCGCTAACATCATACTGAACAGTCCGCAACTGGTGTTAAACATTACCACAACCGATACGCTACCTGTAGGTACGTCCTTTGTAATAGCCAGCAACACCGGCACATCGCCCGTTACCGGTACCTTTGCCAACCTGCCCGAAATGAGCACAGTGTCAGCAGGCGGCTATACCTTCCGCATCACCTACCAGGGCGGCGATGGAAATGATATTGTGTTATTGGACGATCGCACCGTATCCTTATCACTCACCAATGCTTTAGCCAATACAACAGGGGAGAAGGATACGTTACATAATGCCACTACCATCAGCATATGGCCTAACCCCACCATCAGTATATTGTACATCACAGTGCCTTCAAACCGCAACCGCACAACACTAAGCATTACCGCCGCCGATGGCCGTTTGCTGCTCAACCGCCCCTTACAAAATACACGTGAAGCCATTCCAGTGCATACCTTCCCCGCAGGATTGTATTTTGTAACCGTGCGCACCGGCAACCAGGTCATCACCCGAAAAATCATCAAACAATAAATTCCATTACCTATCACAAACACTTACAACAATGAAAACGATTACAATGATAACAAGTGCAGTACTGGCCCTCACCACGGCCGGTACTGCCCATACACAGGCCTTTATACACCCCGGCCTGCTACATACCGAAGCCGACTTCACCCGCATGCGCACCAAAGTAAACGCCGCCGCCCAACCCTGGAAAGGCAGCTGGGATATACTGGTAGCCAACGGCCGCTCGCAACTCACCTACACTCCCAATCCCGTAGATACCGTACGGCGTGGCGGCACCGGCGAAAACTACTCCCGCCTGTTTAACGACATAGCTGCAGCTTATCAAACCGCCCTCCGCTGGAAAATAACCGGCGATGCCGCCTACGCCGATAAGTCCATCGCTATCATGAACGCGTGGAGCAACACCCTGCAATACGTTACAGGCAACGCCGACCGTTTCTTAGCTTCCGGCATCTACGGCTACCAGTTTGCCAACGCCGCCGAAATCATGCGCACCTACAGCGGTTGGGCTGCTACAGACTTCACCCGTTTTCAAAACATGTTGCTTACTAAGTTCTATCCACTTTGCGATGATTTCCTCCTCAACCACAATACCGCCTGCATTACCAATTACTGGGCTAACTGGGATTTATGCAACATGGCCGCCATACTGGCCATAGGCGTACTATGCGACCGGCGCGACCTCTACAGCCGCGCCATCGACTATTTCAAAACCGGCGCTGGCAACGGCTCTATCACCCACGCCGTATGGTATTTACACAGCAGCACCCTGGGCCAATGGCAGGAGAGCGGCCGCGACCAGGGCCATTCCACCCTGGGCATCGGCCTGCTGGCTTCCTTCTGCGAAATGGCCTGGAACCAGGGCGATGATATGTACGGCTACGACAGCAATCGCTTTATGAAAGGCGCAGAATACGTAGCCCAATACAATACCGGCAACACAGTACCCTACACTACCTACACCTGGGGCAACGGCCAAAACTGCGCACAAATGTCACAAACCATTATCTCCGATGCTTCCCGCGGCAACCTGCGCCCCGTATGGGAAATGGTATACAACCACTACGCCAACCGCATGGGCCTGTCCGTACCCGGCATAGCTGCCTACGCCACCCTGCACCGCCCCGAAGGTGGCGGTGGCAACTACGGCACCACCAGCGGCGGCTTCGATCAGCTGGGTTTCGGCTCCCTTACCTTTACCCGCGACCCATTACCCACCACAGGCCCCGTCAACGGCATATACAAAATCTTTGCCCGGCATAGTGGTCAGGCTATGGATGTAATGAATAACGGTACAGCGAATGGCACTAATGTAAGGCAGTGGCCTGCCAACGATTGTGTTTGTCAGCAATGGACACTCACTAATGCAGGAAGTAACCAATACACACTGGTAGGCGTAGGTAGCGGTAAAAACCTCGACATTGCCAGCAACAGCACGGCTGATGGAGCTAATGCGGCTATATGGCAGTCCACCGGTGGCAATAACCAGAAGTTCACCTTTACGCCCGTAGGTGGCGGCTTCTACCGCATCACCCCCGTACACAGCGGCAAATGCCTGGATGTAGATGGCGCTTCCCTCACCAACGGCGCTAATATCTTTCAATGGACTTATCAGAATGGTAAAAACGAACACTGGCAATTGGTACCTGTAGGCGGTGCAGCAGCTGTTACTGCGGCAAGGATAGCTGTATCAAAAGAAATTGCTACCGATACCACCAACACCTCAAAGAATGAGGGCTATGCACTATATCCCAATCCCGCACAAAACGAGTTAACGGTTTTATTACCAGGTAAACAGGCTGCCAACAATACGTTAGCTGTATTACAAAATGTGAGCGGTCAGATTATACAACAGGTAAAGATTTCCGGAAGCAAGTATCTGTTTCATCTGCAGGGAATGCCTAAAGGCGTGTACTGGTTGCGAATACAGGAAGGAGAGCGTACCGTATCACTGCCTTTTGTAAAAGAATAGCAGTAAGCGAGCAGCGGGCAATAACCTATATCTATCCATAGCTCCGGCCTTTTATACCACCATATTGCCTTTCAGTGGAAACAAAGGGGCGGCATGTTGATTTTTTATCAACTTGTAGCTATGAAAAAGAACAAACTGCTATCGCATTGCCTGCTGCTGCTTATTATTGCCCCAGGCATCCCCGTTATTGCCCAGGAAAAAGACGCTGAAATTGCTGCCATCATCAAACAACAGGATAGCCTTTTCTGGCAGGCTTATAATAGCTGCGATACCACAGCTATGGCCAGCTTTTTCTCTGATGATGCAGAGTTTTATCATGATAAAGGTGGCCTGACCGTAGGCTTGCCCGCCCTGAAAGCTTCGTTCAGTGCAGGCATGTGTAAACCCGACAGAACTTTCCATTTAAGACGCGAAGAAGTGGCTGGTACTGTTAAAGTATTTAGTTTAAGAAAGAACAACGAAATATACGGCGCCATCATCACTGGAGAACATGTATTTTATCTGACTGAAAAAGGAAAGAATGAGTACCTGGATGGCCACGCACTTTTCACGCATACATGGCGCAGGTTAAACGGCAAATGGCTAATGACAAGAGTATTAAGCTACGATCACGGCCCTGCCACCTATGTGAACAAACGTGTTGCAGTAACTGTACCCGATAAGATATTGAAGACTTATGAAGGCTCCTATGCTGGTGCTCAGAATGCTATCACTATCACCGCAGGTTCCAATGTGCTAAACATGAAAATAGGAGAGAAGCTATTTGTACTCTATGCCGAAAAAGAAAACCTGTTCTTTTCCAAAGACCGCGATCTCACGTTTGAGTTTGTAAAAACAGGTGCGGTTGTAATCAAAGTGCTGGTTCGTGAACGTGGAGAAGTAGTGGAAGTGGAAGAAAGGAAGGTGGCAGCTAAGTAAAGTGTATTGGTAATCCACGGCTCATCCGTACTGCTGAGCCATCCGGCAGTACGGATGAGTCATTGGTAAGTACGAATGAATGGTGGCTCTTATCGGATGAATGACCCGGGAGTACAGATGAGAGATTCATCCCACCTGCTGGTTGATCCCTGTGTGCTACCGGTAGTTTGCTCCCATAGGAGGAGTGTTTCGTGCGTACAATCTGAAGTCTCGTACGTACTGATAATTCTTCGGTCGGTACGGATAGGGGACCGCTCCTATGGGATGGAAGTCCTGGCTGTACGGATGTGGCTTTCATCCCACCTGCTGACTCTTTGGTACGTACTACCGCGAGTTTGTTTCCATAGGAGGAATGACTCGTGCGTTTTGCTCGATAAAGAATTCGTACGAACGAGCGTTCGGAATACACAAAAAAGGGGCAGATTCTATCTATAGCAGCACACGGTGTTACTACACTACAGGCAGGAAGTAAGAAGAAAGGAGCTATTCTTACTTTCTGAAGGCTCATCCGTACGGATGGAAGGTCCGTCAGTACGCACGAAGGAGTCAGCAGGTGGGAGGAATGACTCAGCAGTACGCACGAAACTCCCGTCGGGTGGGAGAAATGGATGCGTTTTTTCGGGAACAATCAAAAAATCATTGAATTACATTCTTTTTAGACAGCTCCAAAATAGCATAACGGCAATGCTACTGCCAGTTATAAAGGTTATAAAATACAATTCGCTTATTTTTCATTTGGCTGCTGCCCATTCTTGACCACATAATAATGCGGCGACATAATTTCAATACCCGCATCCACCGACAAATCCAATATTCTTTGGTACAGATCAGAATAAATGCCTGCCTGCTTATTTGGATGCTTCGTATAGGCATTGATTTCGTAGGATACATAAAATTCATCCAATGCCACCTGTAGCACAAAAGGTGGTGGTGTATTTTCCAATAACGGAGTGGCAGCCGCAGATTTCAATAACAAATCATGCACCTTGCTCCAATGTGTATCATAGCCTACCGTTACGGTAGCATGAATAATCAGCCCTTTATCCGGTGCATCGCTGCTATAGTTCACCGTATGGCTATTCATAATGGTAGCGTTGGGTATAGAAATGATTTCATTCTTAATAGTACGCACCCGCGTAACCAGTAACGATTTTTCAATCACATCACCTGTAACATCTCCAATCTTTACCCGGTCTCCAATTTTAAACGACCGCATGTAAGTCAGCACTACACCCGATACAATATTCCCCAGCGCACCTGCCGAACCAAAGGTGAACAGTACACCCATAAACACAGATACACCTTTGAATACAGGAGAGTTAGAACCCGGTAGATAAGGAAAGATAACAATAAGCATAAAGGCCAGTGCCAGAACCCGTATGATCTGGTAAGTAGGAGCCGCCCAGTCAGCATAAAAACCAGGCAAACGCAATACGCCTGTTTCTACTTCTTCTTTTAAAAAGCGAATACCTTTTAATACTAGCCGGAATACAAAACAGATAACAGCAATGGTTACCAGGTTAGGCAGGTAATGCCAGGTGCCGGTTACGATTTTGCGTAAAGGCGTAAGGAAAGAGCTGAGTAAGGAATCGGCCAATTTGCGTGTCCACGGAAATATTCCAAACAGCAATAGTAACGTAATATACAGTACAATCAATAATATCACCCACCGGATGGTATTAGCGGCAATAGACAGAAAAGAAACGGCTCTGTCTTCATTGAATATTTTATACCCTTTAATGCTGATTCCTTTAATCCGCTTTCCTTTTTCCGCATGAATCTTTCCCTTTAACCAGCGCAGGCCTTTACCGGTAGCATAAAAGATAAACACTACCACCACTATAACCAGCACAGATAAAGCTATTTCACGGACGATGGTTTGCCAGCTGGTAGCTTGCCGGTAGGCTTTCACCTGCTGGCTTATACGTACTTTGTATAGTTGTGCCAGTTCAGCCGCCGGCATTTGCATCCACAAAGCATCATTTTCGGAAATCCCCATAATCACCAGCTCGTTATACACCAGGTCTGTAGTGGCATCAGAAGCCATCACCGCAATAGAATCAGGCTGAAAAAAGTAATCATGTGCGAGCTTATCCAATCTATCTGCAATGGCCACCGCACGTTCACGGGGCGAAAAGCTGCCTTGCCTGTCATATATCACCATAATGGTATCCTGGAAAAAGATAACCGGAACGCCCTTTACAAATCTGCGTAATGAATCAATCTTTTGTTTCTGCTGTGCCAGTTGAATGGAATCCTTCTTTTGCAATGCAGCCAGTTCCTGTAGCAGTTCATTCTTTTTCAGATTGTCTGATAAATGAAGGCTACTGATCTGTTGCTCCAATTCCGCTTTTCTTACCGAGTCTGCAATACGTAAGGCTGTTATCTGCTGTAACTGCTGCGATTTCTGTATCAGTAAACTGTCCTGCCGGTTATTGTCTTTTTGCCGGGACGAATCATTTTGAGCGGGTAAAATGCAAGGTAAAATGAGCGATAAAAGGAGTACGATTCTTTTCATGATACACGGGCCTTTCTGGTAAGGAATACTGTAATACAGGTAATTACACCTATATAGCCATATTGTTCGCCATCATTACAGCTTTAAAAGCTTATATTGCCAATGCCAAAAACATCCCATGAATATCAAACCATTGCTCGTCCTTTGTTGCTTTACCACTATAACCGCCTTTAGCCAGCCACAACCTGTTTCCATCACTATCGATGCCAATCAGCAAAAAGCCGCCCTGAAACCCATCTGGGCTTGGTTTGGTTATGATGAGCCCAACTATACTTACATGAAAGATGGCCGCAAGCTACTTTCTGAACTGGCTGCATTAAGCCCGGTGCCGGTATATGTACGCGCCCACAATCTGATGAACACCGGAGACGGCTCCGCAGCACTCAAATGGGGCTCCACCAACATGTATACAGAAGATGCCAATGGCAACCCCATCTATAACTGGACAATCGTAGACTCCATATTCGATACCTACATCACCCGCAAAATGAAACCACTGGCACAGATTGGTTTCATGCCCGAAGCTTTATCTACTAATCCCACGCCATACCGCCACTACTGGCAGCCGGGCCGCAACTACAAAGAAATTTGCACCGGCTGGGCCTATCCACCCAAAGATTATAATAAGTGGAGTGAACTCATTTACCAATGGGTAACCCACTGCATACAACGCTATGGCAAAAAAGAAGTAGAAAGCTGGTACTGGGAATTATGGAACGAAGCCGATGGTTATTACCTGATGGTAGATGATAAGTTTAAAGTGTATTGCAAAATGTATGATTACGCTTCTGCCACGGTAAAAAAAGCCTTACCTACTGCCAGAGTAGGCGGCCCGCATGTAACAGGCGGTGCAGGCGAATTCATGCGCAAGTTCATCAACCATTGTCTTAACGAAAAGAACGAAGCCACCGGCCAAACAGGCGCACCATTTGATTTCCTGGCCTTTCACGCCAAAGGCTCACCCGTGTTTACCAATGGCCGTGTACGCATGGGCATGGATCATCAGCTAAAAGATGTAAACAGGCATTTAAAAGTCGTATCCTCGTTTCCACAGATAAAAAACATACCCATTATCATAGGAGAAAGCGATCCCGAAGGTTGCGCCGCCTGTGGCATGAAAACCGATCCGCAAAACGCCTACCGCAACGGCACCATGTATTCCAGCTATACTGCCGCTTCCATTGCCCGCATTATGGATTTAGATGAAGCTTATGGTACCAATATCATAGGTGCTGTAAACTGGTCTTTTGAATTCGAAAACCAACCCTGGTTTTACGGCTTCCGCGAACTGGCCACCAATGGTATTGACAAACCGGTATTGAATGTATTTCGCATGCTGGGCATGATGACAGGTAACAGGCTGGCTGTATCCGGAAATCTGGCTTATAATGCGCAAAATATTATCGATTCAGGTGTAAGAGGTCCACTTACGGATGTGAATGCATTGGCTTCAAGAGATAAAAAGTCTATAGCAGTAATGCTGTGGAATTACCATGATGATGATATTAGAGAAGGAGAGGCGGAAGTGGAGTTGCAGTTAACCAATATTCCCACCCGCAAAGCCACCTTGTATCATTACCGTATTGATCAGGAACACAGCAACGCCTACGAAGTATGGAAAAAAATGGGCTCGCCGGAAGCACCTACAGCGGAGCAATACGCTACGCTGGAAAAAGCAGGGCAGTTGCAGTTGTTGTCATCACCCGAAAAGGTAACTATTCAGAATGGAAAGCTTACAACCAAAGTACGGTTGCCGCGTCAGGCTGTTTCACTGATACGGCTTGTATATGAATAATTGTCACGGTTTTAGTGATTCTGTTCTTATGCGATTAAAAACTTGTATACTTTGGATGATGTTTAATACTATAGTGAGGATATGTATAATCTTTCAAACACGTAAATGGGTAAAATAAAAGTTGTTTATTTATTAGTTACCGCCCTTTTCATGCTAACATCCTGTAACAGGGTTATGAAAGGTGATGAACTGAAAAATACTGATATTAAACGTATGCGGGCATTGCACCTGCTTGACGAGAAAGAATGTGTTATCAGGTTTTATTCTGAATATGAAAATAAATATGCGGGGAATTTTTATACCGACAAAAGAATTGCAAGCTATTGGATAGATCCTGGCAATGCTTCAAAAAATAAGGTATTTTCTGCATTGTATACAGAGGTGAAGTCTTTGGATACTGTTTATGATGCCGGACTTACTTATTGTTCATATATACGTGTTACCAGGAAAGACGGTACCATTTTTCAGGTTTGTGCTGGTGAGCGGAGGAATGATGTTAGTCTGTTTTTTGAGGGCGTTTTTAAGCAGTGGAAAGCACATATAAAACAGAATTGATTCTTCCTGTAAGCTATTGCGATAGAAGCGTTGTATTTATGTATGAGGTACTATAGTACAACAGGCACTGGTGTGCAATCAAAACCGCAGGCATGAAGCGTATGAACAATTTTATCTGAAATATCATTGCTATATTCCACCCGTAGAACTTTGTCACAATCGTCCAGATCAACAGACCAGTTACCATTACCAACAAGCAGGTTTAGTAAGGGAGATATAAATGCTTTACTAAGTTCATCGCTGATTCCTGTGTAGAATATTAATATCATCATACTGCCGGATTGGATAGTGGTTATCAAGAGAGCGACCTGTTAATTATACAAAAGAAAGCAATGAAACAGCGCAAGACAATGGCTAAATTGTGGTTTTTGTAGGATAATTCGTGGTATTTGAGCTACCTCGATGCCATTATTGAGCATATCAGGCAGTTTTTCTAACTCAATCGCTTGCCCATTACTATACTCGTTACATAGCAAAGGAAACGCCTCCAAAATCAATGACTTTGGAGGCGTTTCTTAGTGAGCACTTCACTGTTTTATCTGGCCTGAACGGGTAGGAGCCTTCAAATAAATAAGGGTTAAAATCCGCCGCCAATGGCTAAACCCGTAATCTTATTAGGATACTCACGTACACTAACTGCAGCGCCGGTAGTAGTATTTACAGTATATAATTTCGTAGTACCTCCGGAAGTCAATAAAGCATATCCCTGGTTAGATGTTCCTCCTATATCAAACCCGCTTTGACTTTCGGCAGTAATACCTAATGGGCCTATGTCAGTAAGCAAACCATTATTGGGAGGGTCTTGTTTAAATAATCTGGTGCTGTTTAATACAAACAGAGTGGTAGTAGTAGCACCGGCAAAACTATTGGTATAGGCAGCTCCGGTTACAGCAGGGGTGCCAGGATTCAGTGCCACATCAGATCCCGCGATAGTTGCATCGGCAGGGTTCAGACGCATGTTTTGCCCAAGGTTGGTTACCAGTCTTATTTTGTCTACCGTTGGATTGAAATCGAATCCTACAGCTGTAGTGCCGGTGGTAATACTCAATGTGCTACCTACAGCCGTAACCGCGCCAGTGCCCAGGTTAAAGGTATAGATACGGGCCACATCTCCGGTTGATGTAAGCGAAATGCCATACAACTGGCCATTAGCTGGTCTGAAATCAATACCTGCAATAAACTCGCCAACGCCTAAACCGGCAATTGTTTTACTGGTAATCTGTGTGTTGGTAAGTGGATTAAAAATCTGAAGGGCCTGTGCATCGCTAACAGCATAGGCCACTGCGTTGGTGGGGATGGCGATATCTATTAATGATGTGGACGTAGTGCCAATGAACGCAGTGTTGGCATTGGCTGTGTCCAGTGTATACATTTTTGTAGTTCCATCTGATGTAGTAAATGCAGCTAATATGCTGCTATTGTCTGCATTGATATCAAAACCTGCCTGACCGGTAAAACTGGCAGTAATACTACCTACTTCAACGAGCTTGCCATCATTAGGTGGACTTTGCTTGTATAGTTTTTTGTTGGTAACATCAATGTCAAATAAACTGGTAGTAACAGCGCCGGAAATACTGTTGGTATAAGCCACACCGGTTACAGAGGCTCCTGTAACACCGTTAATGGCGATATCTGTAGCTGCTACAGCCCCGGTTTCGGGATGCAATCGCAAATTTTGTCCTGTATTTGTTACCAGTCTGATTCTGTCCACTGTGGGGTTGAAGTCAATAGAAGCGATAGTACCGCTAACGGCAGGTGAAAATGCTGCTGTACCTAATGCTGTAGCAACGCCCTTGTTTGCCCCCAGGTTAATGGTATACAACCTGCTACTATTGCCCAGCGCATATAATTGTCCGGTGGAGGGTCTGAAATCAATGCTCATTAATTTTTCACCGCTGGTTAAGCCGGAAACTGCTACTGTTTCAATAGGGCTTTGTGTGGCACTGGTATTATACCGGATAAGCTGGTTGTTAGAGGTAAGGCCCCAGAATACAACATCAGGTTTCGGGTTAACTGCATCATCATTGTTTTTTTTACAGGCAAACAAAAAAGGCACAACAAAAAAGGGCAGGAATCTCTTCATATATTTTGTCCATAAGAACGTAAATCAGGCACCTTTGGTTTGTTTTTGTTGCTTTCATTTATTTCCTGCTACTAATTTCTTTATCGGCGTTCCAGCTTTCTGTTGTAGCACAACTGTTTCCTGTTTCCTGTTACAGTGGGAAACTTTCTTTACCCCAACTGGTTACGCAATTCTTTATACCGGGATCGCCCAACCGGTAATAGCTCCCCGTTTTTCAATTGCAGTGAATACCTGCCTCCGGGTTCAATCAGCAGCTTTTCACAATCCTGCCACCGCGTAATGTACGAGCGGTGTATGCGCACAAACTGATCGTGGGGCAGCAGTTGTTCCAGGGTGTCCAGGCTTTTGTCGTGCAGCTCGGTGTGGCCATTGAATAACAACAGTTCTGAATAGTTACCAGCTCCTGTAATGCGTTGCACACTGGCCAGCGGTATCAGTTTAAGCGTACCTGCTGTGCGTACGGCCAGGTGTTGCAGCGCTTGTTCCGGCGCAGGTGTGGTGTTACGTAAGCGGTCAAAAGCTTTAAACAAACGCGGGACATCAAACGGTTTGGGCACAAAATCCAATACACCATAAGCAAAAGCAGTAATGGCTTTATCGGTATGGGCCGATACAATAATGGTGTGAAAAGAGCGGGATACCATGGCCTGTAACACATCAAAGCCATCTTCTCCATTCAGGTTCAAATCCAGTAACAACAGGTCTACCGGGTGCTTTTCCAGGTAGGCCAAACCTTTTGGCAGGGCGTCGCACAGCTCAATATGAGCCGGCTGGTATTCAAAATATTGTTTGGTCATGCGGGTAAGCCTGCGGGCTATGCGCATTTCATCTTCCAGTATTAGTATGTTCATAATGGCAAATGAATGGTATTCCGCCATCCGCCGGGAAAAGGGTGAGAACTGAATTGCCATTGGGTGCCATAGCTTTCTGTTAGCCTGGCCTGTATATAACGAAAGCCATTGCCGCCTGCTTTTTTGATTGTTTTCCTGTTTTCTCCATAGGTTTCCAGTATATACTCTTTGCCGGTGGCGGTTCGGTGAAAATGTAATACAAACCGGATGCAGTTATTCACCGGTATGCTATGCGTAATGCCATTTTCTACCAGCGTAAGTAAAACGGCCGGGGGAATCGTTTCTGTAGGGTCTATATCAGCATCTTCCCAGGTGTAGCTTACTTCTTTCCGGTATTGCATAATAGCAATGTGTTGTTTGCATAAGGTTATTTCCTGTTGAATAAGCACCAGTGTTTCGTTTGACATTTCCAGCATACTGTCAAATTCATCGGATAAAGCCTTGATAAAAAGAACGCCTTCTGCTGGTGAATCTTCCACCCAATCAATAAGAGAGGTAAGCGTATTGCGCAAAAAATGAGGTTGAATATTTTTCTTCACCAGTTCCAGCTGCAGGCGTGCTGATAATAGCTGGGAAGATTGATGTGCCTGTTCCAGTTGACGTGCACTAACAGTTTGCAGGTACAGAATGAATAGCAGGATGATGGTAAATGAAATGTATAATCCATAATCGTAAAAGATATACTGATGCACAATCATAGAAAGACCAAAACCCGTCAGCATGAGCAAGGCGCTTTTCTGTTTTTTTATAAGGTTGTATAATAAAATAAGCACAGATGCAAACCATAACACAATACTATACATATGAGCGGTATAGTCGTATTGTTCGTAGTATATGCCGTGCACTACCAGTAATGTTATTATCAGTAAAAGCGTAATGGCAGTAATGTAGGGGGTGCGATAGTGAATGGCAAAATACAGTGGCGTTAATACAGCAGTAGCAAAAGTAAGCCACCCTATAATAGAAAGCCGGGTATAGAAAGATGTATAGGGAATGTTTACATAAAATTTGATGTATTCTGCTGTTAGCAGCAAAAAAAACAACAAACAAATAAGGGCAAACAGAATAGTGGTGCCTGTTTTTGAATGACTGTTAAAGTACAGGAAGGCATAATAGAACGCGGCCATTAAAAAAGCCCCGGCCATCAGGTTTACCATGGATAGGTTTTTCAATGGCCGTTGCAGCATTTTCAGATAGCTATCGGGCTTGGCCGCAATCCGTTGGTATTCCTGTGGCAAAAAAGCTTGCGTGCCCTTAACGGTTACCAGGTGATGGCCAAGGCCTGAGAGACTATCAGGTACCTGGTAATAGCTGGTTTCAGTACCTGGTACTTCGGGGCGGCCATCTAATGCCGGGGTACCGTTTTGGCCCAGCCGGTAACTATCCCAGTATACTTCAAATGCGCCAAAGCCATGCATTTCCACACCTAGTGGGGTAGTGAATTTTTTCTCCTGTATATCCAGAGGTATCTGCGCATGAAACCGGTTACCACCAGTGGTTTCAACATGTGGGTCAGCGGTGGTATACCTTATTTCCTGGTTACATGAAGCGAATATTATTACAAAACAGAAAAGCAGCCGTATTTGCATATTGTAAATGTAAGTGGAAACGGGAAGGTTTTCATGTTGTTCACAAGAGGATAGTGCAGTTGACGGAAGAGATAGAAACTGCCTGTTACTGTTGTTTTATTCTTGTTACATGAAACCCATAAAAACATACCTAATGCTCATTCTTTGTTGCCTGGTGGCTAACAGAAACTATGCCCAAACTGATACGGTTAAACGTGCACTGCCTGATAGCCAGCAGGTAATGACAGGTAAAAACCTGTTGCCCGGTGTGGTGGTTACGGGCCGCAAAAATGCGTTAACACTACTGCCGGATAAAAAGGTGTTTGAAGTGGGAAAAGACATACTATCGCAAAACGGTAGTGCCAGTGATGTATTAAACGGACTGCCTTCGGTAAGTGTAAGTCCGCAGGGGCAGGTGCTGTTGCGCGGAAACCCTGGGGTAACGGTACTGATTAACGGCCGCCGGTCAGGTTTAACCCAGGGCAACATGCTGGAACAGTTACAGGCGGCACAGATAGAAAGGATTGAAGTGATTACCAGCCCCTCTGCCCGTTACGATGCTGCTGGTGCTACAGGTATCATCAATATCATTCTGAAAAAGAACCATAAAGCAGGTTTTAACGGACAGGTGCAGATAACCGCAGGTTTCCCGAACGATACCCGTTTCAATCCCAGCCTTAACTATCAATCAGACCGTTTCAACTTCTTTTCTACACTGGGCATCCGCAAATCTGATTACCGGGGATTGTATGCTTCTGAACAGGTTACACCTGCCTATACTTTAGCGATGGATCAAAAAGAGAACAGGCACGACGATGGTAAAATGTTGTATACCGGGATGGATTACCGGCTAACGGATAAGCAAACGATGACGCTGGCTTATTTATGGAATGGTACACATGACCACGATAAAACCTGGCTGGATTACCATTATTACCACGAGGTGACAGATAGTATACGGCAACGCGAAGGGGAATCATGGGAACATCGTAATTACAATCAGCTGGAATATAATTATACACGGTTGTTTAACCAGTCCGGACGAAAATGGACGGTGGATGTGCAGTATGACTGGTGGAACAGCCGTAAAAACTGGCAGCTGTTCACAGGTAAAATTTACCCGGAGCGTGTGGCTTACCCGGCTATGCGTACGAATAATGATAATGCCAGCCATGATTTACTGTTACAAACAGATTGGGTGCAGCCACTGGGTACCAGCAGCCGTCTGGAAGCAGGTATTAAAACAGAAGCCCGGAATGTACGCTACGATTTCCTGGCCGAGCAACAGCAGGATAGCGGCTACAAAGTGTATGATGGTATGAATAGTGGTATACGCTACCGGGAGCACATACAGGGAGCTTACCTGCAGGGTAACCATAAGCGTGGTAAATGGAATTACCTGGCAGGTATACGCCTGGAATATACGGCTATTGGCCTCAGAGGGGCTGGTGAAGTATATGAAGAACATAAAAATTACCTGCGTGTTTTTCCTTCTCTGCATATTGACTATAGTGTGAATGAGATAACAACTCTTCAGGTGCATTATAGCAGCCGTATCAGCAGACCTGCTTTGGCACAGTTATCACCCTTTGCAGAGCTTACAGATATAACTTCACGCTACACAGGCAACCCGCAACTGAATCCTTCTTATACTTCCTTATGCGAACTGGGATTGCTGAGACGTAGCGGGAAATTTACCGTTAATCCCACCTTGTTTTATCAGCATACTATGTCGCCGTTTGCTGAATATACCTGGCGTAATGCTCATGGTGTTTTTATTACTATGCCGGTGAATATTTCCGGGGAAAGTCGTGTGGGACTGGAATTAACCATGCAATACAGCGCTGTATCTGCATTACAGCTAAGTATGGATGGCAATTTGTTTTATTTCCGGCAATCGGGCCAGTACGATGGATTTGATTTTGCCTACAATGGCTTTAATTGCAGTGGACGTATAAGCGCGCAGGTAAAGTTGCCTTACGGTATAGGAATGCAGGTGCGCTGTAATGCCAGGGGTACAGACCCTGCCGCGCAAAGTGTAACCCGCTCCTTGTATTGGGTAGATATGGGTTTGAATAAAAAACTATGGAGCGACCGGCTTTCCCTGGTGGCAGATGCAACCAATATCTTGGATACCCGGCGTTACTATACGCGTATGGAGAAAAAGGATTATCTGCTGAATACCATGAGCCGTTTTAACGGGGCGCGATTGCGTGTAAGTGTGGTGTATAAATTGACCAAAGAAGCGGCCGTACGCCAGGCTAAAACGGGTAATCGTAGTTGAGGTTTGTATAAAATAGAAGGTATGGCTGATGCAGTAATGGGAGCGTTTTGCTAAAAAAGATGCTTATATGTATAGGGATATGCTTATTTTTTCAGACTAAAGAAGAGAACCCCAAAACTGCTTTACCATGGATTTATTGAATGCTACCCTGGATCATAAAACATTACTTAAAAATGTAGAATACCACTGCTGGAATTTCAAGCGAAATCATGAAATAGAAGTTTCGATAACTTTCGCCACCTGTTTGGATCAGCAATTGACGCGGTATTTTGAGCTACATACCGGTATAAAAGTAAATAAGCTGATAGAATTAAACCTGCCTATGCGTGCCCCGGAAGGGTATCCGCCCATGTTAACTTTTACACCGGGGGAAGTTTCCAGGTACAATGCCAACATTTATATCAGTCATAACTGGAACCCGGTTATGGTAGCCTGGAAATCGGCTTCGGGCAGAATCTATGCTATGGAGGATACAGATATTGACTGTGTGGATATTGAGTTTTGGTTGGAAGGGATGGATCCGTTGTTATATCATCAACAACTACATCCCAAAGAAGAATTGCCTTTCCGGCTAAAGAATCCCGGTTACGAACTGGTGATTCATCGTTTGCATATGGATATGGAGATGACGATTTGGCTGAAAGATAACACCAGAGCGGACGATTTGCTACAGGGAATATATGATGTAGTAGCAGCTTTTAATGTAAAGTCGGAGAAAAAAGGCGGTGATGATGGTGTAGTGCATAGTGTGAGAGGTAAAGTGCAGGAAAACCGACTGATACTAGAGATAGATACCGGTTCGGCAGGCCCGGTGTTTTTGAAAGCTTTACTGAAATACCTTTCCAAAAGCAATGGGGTGACCAAGGTGGAAATCGGAGAAAACCCCGAAGTTTAGTGAGAATGCCACTACCGGGTGATTTACTTTTCCTGCTGCCGGATGTATAACTAACGGCAGTCTGCTCGCAGAATGAAGAACGGCCTTTATATTTGCACCAAATTACTGTTTTGTATGGCAGAGCCAAATCCAGAATTGTGGAGTGAAAACGAACATGGTGTTTTTTACAAATGGCCTTTATTGAACATCGGGGTACAGTTGCAACCCGTAGTAGCCCTCAAAGATGCGTTGAAGGAATTTGAAAGTTTACTCATCGAAAAAGAATCTTCCGGCAGGGTACTGGCCCGTATTATTGACCAGGGAGCCAAGGCGGGTATCGCTATAAGCCTGAATGTGGAGGATATGGATGCAGCGTTGGAAGAGCTTTCCGAAAAGCATCGTTTAAAAACTTCGGTTATATCATTAGAAGGAAAAGGAGCTATCCGTTCCGGTAAAGTACCTAAAGCAGCCTATAGCAAAAGTAGTCTGCGCCGCCTGTTTGGGTTATCATAAGGTAGTTTTCTTCGATCGCTTCTATGGTATACATTATTTATACAGGACTTTATAAACAACAAAGCAGCCCCAACCGGTGCTGCTTTGTTACGGTAACACCATTGCCGTATGGATAATTATTCCATTACCAGTGTAAAGGTGGCTGTAAGGCTAATATCATTGGTAGTGATGGCTTCCACCGTTAAAGAATAATTACCGATAGTAAGTGTGCTGTTACTGGCTACTGAAACCGCCCCGGTGCTGCTGTTGACACTAAACAACTTGCCGGTATCGGTAAAATCCGCACCATCTTTAGTAATACTGCTTATCCGGAAACTGCCTTTGTATTTGGCAGGATTGAAAGCAGGAGCGGGTGAAGTATACGCATTGCCCAGGCCAATCACCACACGGTTAGTGATCACAGATAAGTCATAATCGGCATAGTAAGTACCATAAAAGAACTTCGGTTTAGGCAGCAATACGGCCCTGAACTGCTTGCGGGCGATGGTGTAACCATCCTTGCTCAGGGAAGGGATAAGGTCATAAGTCCATTCCGCTTTTTTAGCCGGATCGCCGGCAGCGGCATTAATCACCACCTGGTTGCCCGATAGCCATACGTTGCTGTCTTCCCGTCCGTTTTGAAACAGTTCCAGGGTGGCTTTGCTGGTATCGGTGCCTGAAAAGTCTACGGTATATTTCACCCCCGCATCACTATACAGGCTGTAACCATAGGGAATGTTATCGGTGCTGTTGATCTCTTTAATGCCCAGTGATGCAGGCAGCACTTTCAGTTTAAAGCTTTTACTCACGCCCTTTAAACCATTGCTGGTGGCTACCAGTAACGTTATATCATAGGTATCCGGAAGCCTGTTCCCGTAAGTAGCAGAATACATATTGTTGGGATATAACAGGCCGGTTCTGATGGTCATTTGCTGAGAGGTTAACACAATAGCCTTACGTATCAGCGCGTCCAGCGAATCGGTAGCCTGTACCTTCTGGTTGGGCGTATTCAGTTGCAGGGAAAGGGTGATGCCTGCATTGCGGGCATAATCGTCCGGTAGGGCAAACCGGAGGGTATCACCATATACGGCTGTAATAGAGTCAGGAAGCGAAACGGGCGCTACATACCCATTTATCGCATACTCTTTCTTGCAGCTGATAATAGTGAATACTAAAAGGACATAAAGGGCCAGTACGTTTCTGGAACGAAAAACGCTAGTCATTGTTTGTTGTTTAATGATGTAAATAGAAATGATGTGCAGCAAGAAGGGGTTAGCGAAAGGGTAACTTCTTTTTTGCAACTCTTTTGCAAATGTATGTTTATTGCAATTCTGTTGCAAAATATTGATGGGTATTTTTATCAGTGTTGCGCAACCTTACCGGTGAAGTGGTGGATTGAGTGGATGTCTTTGCCGCGGTAACAGAAGTTACGAAATGGTTAATTCACAGCCCTGTTACGTTTTCATGAACCGCTTCTGTGAGCTTTGCGTAATTCTCATTATTCAGAAAGGGTGATCACATGAAATATGGCGTAAAAGGTTGGAGTTGGCTGATAGTTACTTGTTTTTCCCTGTTTACTGGTGTACAGGCGCAAACGGGTAAAAAGGATGCCATGGTGCAGATAGCTTATGTGTCGGATCTGCACTATGGCATTGCCCGGAAAACATTCGAAGGAAAAGAGGATGTTCCCAGCTACCAGGTAAATGCGGTGATGCTGAAGAAAATGAATACGCTGCCATCACTGGTGTTGCCTAAAGATGGAGGCGTAGGGGCGAAGCAACAGGTAGGGGCTATTGACTATCTGGTGGTAACGGGAGATATAGCCAACAGGCAGGAGTATCCCATACAAAGTGCCACTGCCTCGTGGCAGCAGTTTCAGCATGATTATCTTACCGGGCTTACTACTTATAACCGTCAACAAGAGAAAACAGTGGTGCTGTTAACTCCGGGCAACCATGATGCTTCCAATGCGGTAGGGCATTATAAAAACTTACAACCTGCTACCGATGCCACCTCTATGGTGAACATCTATAACCTGATGATGCATCCTGCGCAGCCTAAAACGCTTGCTGATTTTAATTACAACACCGATAAAGTCAATTACTCGCGAAACATTGCGGGTGTGCATTGTATGTTCCTTTGTTTATGGGCTGATTCTGTAACACGGGTTTGGATGGAACAGGATTTGAAAAGCGTGAGCCCATCAACCCCGGTGTTGCTGTTTGTACATGTGCCGCCACAGGGAGAACCCAAACACTTTACTAACCCGCATATCCCGCATACTATCAACGCAAAAGACAAGTTTGAAAACCTGATGCCGGAATACCTGCAGGATACTACACTACTAGATGGAAAGCCCCAGGATCTGATAGAGGAGCGGGCGTTTGCTGCATTTATCAAAAGGCACCCGAATATCAAAGCCTACTTTCATGGTCATGAAAATGCCAACGAATTTTATACCTACAAAGGCCCGGATAATGATGTATCACTTCCGGTATTCCGTGTAGATTCTCCGATGAAAGGCAGGGTGTCGGCAAAGGAAGAAAAGAAATTATCCTTCCAGTTGATCTCTATTGATCCCCATAAGAAAAAGCTGACGGTGCGGGAATGTCTCTGGAATAAAAAAGCTTCTAAGAATTCTCCTATAGTCTGGGGGGAATCTATTACTATCGATTTGTAGTAGCATTCGCCATACCCTGTTGCATTGTCAATACAGGGTATGGCGAATGTTTTATATTAACGTCCAAAGAATTTCGTGAAAAAGCCTTTCTTCTCAATAGGCTGTTTGTCTGTACGTGGTTGTCCGTCCGTAATAATATCCTCAATAAACTCATTGTAGCTCTTGCCAATATCTTCCAGGTAGCCTACCAGGTATTTTTCGCTGGCTGCTATGCCGGTAGCGGTTTCTATCTGCAATAACTTTTCATACAAAGGTTCAATGTGTCTTTGAACAATTTCCATAGGTGCAGCACGACGGCGGCCATAATAATTAGTGATGATTCCCTTTTCGTTTGTCTTCACATCAAAATCGGTAATCACCCAGTAGAAGCGTCCGCTACTACTCATGTTTTTTACAATGGCATGAATGTTCTTTCCTTTTTTCAGGTAATCCCACAGCACTTTAAAAATAACGCGGGGCATATCGGGGTGACGAACAATATTATGGGGTTTGCCCACCAATTCATGTTCTTCATAACCTGATACTTCAATGAAAGCATCGTTGGCATATTCAATAACGCCGTAGGGATCTGTTTTGCTCATCAAAATCTTCGACTTATCCCATACTACTTCTTTGTTAATAGGAGTGGGTCTTACCGACTCCTCCATGGCACTGGTTAGATTGATCATGCGGCGAAAATAGAGTCCTGAATATCCTCTTAAAATGACGGTTGTTAACCGGCATATGATTTTCGTCAGTTTTTTAGAAAAACTGACTGCTTTCGTAACGCTTTTTACCGCAGATGGTGCTTATTTGACAGAATTTAAACCTATTCCGTTAATATTTAAACTGCCGGAGTTCTTCCTGCTAATACATTTGCCTGGATATATGACTTATTGAACAGGCTACGATTGATTGTACATATAAAGTTTGCTTATGGAATTTCCTTTCAGGTCGCTCTTGTCAGGGCTGGCATTTTTCAGTGGCTTATTTTTTAGTAAAGCAGCAGCGCAAACCGGACGAACGGTAATGGACCTGTCTGGCAATAATTGGAGTTTATGGCTGGATACTGCGGCTAAATGGCAGAACGATTCCCTGTATACGCCACCCGTTCATATCCAGTCTATACCTGTAAACATACCTACAGGCGGATGGAAAACGCTTGCTACCGGCTCCTCCAAAACTGTTCATTTACCAGCCACGGTGGAGCAATATTATTGGGGAAAGAATGGGAATGCTTTTGGTGTTTCGGGCAATTACCTTGGGGTATCGTGGTTTACCACTAAAATAATGGTGCCTGCTACTTTTAAAAATAAACATGTGGTTTTGAAGTTTGAAAGCGTCCGTTTCCGGGCCGAGGTGTTTGTGAATCAAAAACTGGTGGGGTACGATTTGGTGAACAGTACTCCTTTTGATGTAGATATCACCAGCGCGGTTACTCCTGGCGCGGTGAATGAAATAGCGGTACGTATTACTGACCCTAACGGCAATTTTGATTGGCGGGATAGTCAGAATTTTATGTGGGGCGAATATCGTACCCAACCAAGCCATGGGTTTGGGGGCATCACTGGTAAGGTGTGGTTACAGGCTACAGATGCCGTTTTTATCAGCGACATTTTTGTAAAGAACAAGCCGGATGTATATGCCGCCACTTTTGAGATAACCGCAGAAAATGTAGGGGCAACTTCTGTTAGCGGTAGCTACGATATAAAAGTGTCAGATATCAAAACAAAGGAGGTGCTGTTTACGCAAACGAAAGCTACTTCTATTGCTGCCGGAACCCATACTATTGAAATAGACGCCTATGTGCCCAAAGCAAAACTATGGGACGTGGATCATCCTGATTTATATGAGGTAAGTGTACAGTGGCGGGGTGTAAACGGTACTACTGATAAAGATACACGGCGGTTTGGATTTCGCTGGCTGGAAGTGCGGAACGTGAATGGCGATAATCAGTTTTATCTCAATAATAAACGTATCGTGTTGCGAACTTCCATTTCGTGGGGCTTCTGGCCTGTGAATGGCATAGCACCTTCCAATCAATTGGCTTATAAGCAGGTAGCTGATGCCAAGCGTCTGGGTTTGAACATGCTGAATTTTCATCGCACCATCGGGCAAACCAATGTGTTAAACGTGGCGGATGAATTGGGCTTGTTGTATTTTGAAGAGCCGGGTGGCAATCAGTATCCCGATCAGCTGTTTACTCCCAAAAACGACCTCGAAAAGAAACAAACCGCTTATTACCTGGCAGTACGTACGGAAAAGCTGTTGCGTATGATACGCCGCGACCGCAGCCATCCTTCGTTGGTTATTTATAACATGCACAACGAACGGGGTGCTCAACCACAATTACAGGATGATATAGAAATGAGGGCAGGGCATAGTTTAGATCCTTCCCGTATTATGACCTATAACTCCTGCAATGGCGCTATTAAAATAAACGAACCTGACCCTAAATACAAAAGGCATCTGTTACCCTACGATACTACTTTTTACAACTACGGTTGGTTTGATCAGCATCATGCCGGTGGGCCGGGTGTATATCATGATAATGTGTATTCCGGCCCGGATAAGTATATTAAATACACCGATCATAAAGATGAAATTGTTTATTGGGGTGAAGAGGGTGCTATTGGCGCGCCGCCACGCTTACAGCTAATAAAGGAAGAGATTCTGAAAACAGGCAAAGACCAGGGATGGGAAACCGATGCTTATCTGAAATGGTACGATGCATATGATACTTTTTTGAAAGCCCGTGGTTTTACCAAAGCATTTCCCAATGTAGATAGCCTTACACGCCAAATGGGTAACGTGGCTTATTATTACCAGGGCCGGGTAATAGAAAACGTACGTATTAATAATGTAAATGACGGTTATGCGGTGAATGGCTGGGAAAGTATGAAACTGGAAAATCACTCCGGCATAGTAGACAATTATCGCAATCTGAAAGGAGATGCGGAATTGATTGCGCGTTATAACCAGCCGCTGTATGTGGCGGTAAAACTAAACCATAAAGTAGTAGCCACAGGCAATGCTGTCACTGCCGACTTTTTCATCGTGAATGAAAAGGATGTAAAAGGGGAGGCCACATTGGAGATAACCGCTACAGCATCCGATGGTTCTGCTACTTTTACTAAAACCGCCAATGTTGCCATTGTAGGCGGTGTTACATACGGTCAATTACTGTTAAAGGGAGTAGAGATACCCATAAATAAAGCTGGATACACTACTATTAAAGCTGTGTTACGTCAGCAGCAAAAACAGGTGGCTACAGGGGATGACCAGGTATTTGCGGTGAAGCTGAATGCTACAAAAGTTACAGATAAACTGGTGGTGGCCGACACCTCCGGGCTATTTCAACAATATTTCCATTCTATTGGCGTTCCGTACACATCTTATCAATCTGGCAGACCGGCTGGTAATGTAATGGTAGTGAGCGGGCTTGCCACACTGCAGGGTAATCAACTGGTAACAGATATATTGGAATGGGTAAATAATGGCAATACCCTTGTAATTGCCGGCGGTGCAGAAAACTGGGCAACCTTCCTGTCTAAGAAAGAGGTGATAGACTACAGGGGAACTCAACCCCTGGGTGTAACCTGGTATGGTGGCAACTTCTTCGTAAAAGAACATCCATTGTTTGCAGGTTTGCCCCAGGCATGTGTGTTCAATTGGGAGTATCAGTGTTTTGCTGCTTATAACAAAAGCCGTTCAGGCATGCGTATGTTGAATGGAGAAACAGTGGTAGGTTGTGTGTCCGATCATAAGCAGGAAGTATATTCCGCTTTAAGTATCATCCGGCATGGCAGGGGGGAAATTATATTGAGTACGCTGGACTTTACCTCCTGTATCGCTGGTGTGAAATCCAAAAGCATGGCAGAAGGAGATGGAGAGAATGCGGCTATGAACACCTTTAATGCGCAGGCTACCAATCCTGCTAACGTGGTAGGACAGCAGCTGTTGTTGAATATGTTGAATGGGAAGTAATCATACTTACCTGATAAGTAAGGGGGCTTTTTCGTACCCGGTAATTTTGAACTTCTTGATCTCTCGCAAGAACACGCGCATCGTGTCAGAGGGTTGTAGCATGCTTCCAGCCAGTACTTGCAACTGCTGCGGAAGTTCCGGCGTTTACCGGAAGAACTTTCAGAAGCCTTCCAAAAGTACTGGCATCATTCCAGAGAGTACTTGCATAAGATGCCAGTACTCGCCAGACTTTCCAGCAAGTTCCGGCATTTGCCGGACAAGTTTTCTGAAATAATCCCAGAACTTGCCGGACACATGCACCAACTTATTGGGCAAATCCATGAACTCTTGCGGCAAATTTTCCAACCTTCTGACCATTCCAGGGAGTATCCTGGAATGGTCAGACAACCTTCCGGGCAAATCAGGGAACTCCCCGAAAGAATGCCACAACCTTCTGGCCATTTCAGGGAGTTGTCTGGAATGGTCAGGCAACCTTCCGGACAAATCAGGGAACTCCCTGAAAGGATGCCACAACCTTCCGGGCATTTCAGGGAGTTCCCTGGAATGCTCAGGCAACTCCCTGGCGTGATGGACCAACCTTATGGAGAAAATCTAAAGTGCCAAAATCACAAATATTGACTCAATTTTCATTTTTGAAAGTATTTGACTGTCGCAATTAATGTAAATTGAGCTATTTGACGCCGAAATCGATAAAAAATGGAAATTTTATATTAGAGTTGCGCAGCTGATAGCTGTTGTATTTTAGTTCCCGAAAGCAGCACTTGCATATCCTTCATATAGTACGAAGCTCCATAAGGGGAGCACTGTACAGACCCTATGTAAGTGACTTGTTGGAGTTTATTATATGTGAATCATACTTTGTATACGTGCCTGGCTGGTATTGATATTTGCTTTCAGGTCATTTAAAATAGAATACAGGCCAAAGTAAGTGCGATTAATATACAGGGAATGTCTCGATCCCCTGGCCACCTTACTTTCCCGCACTTCTTTCAGGTTGTAGAGGTAATCTACATAATCATATATTTCACTAAAATACATCTCATCGCCAAAATCAAAACTGTCCACCGTAAAAGGAAGTGTCAGCAGGTCTATCATTTTCTGAAACAGGCCTGAGAAGAAGACGATTTCTTTTTCTGTGTCACTGGGGTGAATCATTTCCAGGTTGGTGTAAATCTCTTTGCGTCTTACTTCATCCTTTAGTACTTCCTTATTGGTAAGCAGGAAGTAGTTGATGTAAAAGTCTTCCGGGATTTCTTTGATACAGCCAAAGTCGAACACAGCAACGGTTCCATCTTCTCGCATGAGAAAGTTGCCGGGGTGTGGGTCGGCATGTACTCTTTTCAGAGCATGCACCTGAAACTGGTAAAAATCCCACAAGGCTTGTCCAATAGCGTTACGTATTTCCTGTGAGGGATTATGTTCCAGGAATTCCTTTAAATGAAAGCCTTGCAGCCAGTCCATTGTAATAATCCGGTCACTGGATAGCTCGGGGTAATAGGCAGGAAATACCAGGTTAGGAATATGAGCGCATTGAGCAGAGGCTTCTATGGAACGCTTGAGTTCTAATTGATAGTCGGTTTCTTCTAATAGCTTGCCTTCTATTTCATCAAAATACTTATCCATGTCCACTTCGTTCATACCTACAATGCGTATAGCAAAAGGCTTTACAATGCGGAGGTCTGACTTCACACTATTGGCTACGCCGGGGTACTGTATTTTAACAGCCAGTGCTTTATTCCATTTCTCGGCTTTGTGAACCTGACCTATGGAAGCGGCGTTGGAAGCCTGCATATTAAATTTGTCGTACAACTGGTTGGGTGTTTTACCCAGTGTTTTTACGAACGTGTTAATGACAAGCGGGCCGGAAAGAGGCGGAGCGCTGTATTGCGACATCGCAAACCGGTTGGTATAAGCTTTGGGCAGCATGCCCTTATCCATACTCAGCATCTGCGCTACTTTTAAGGCACTGCCTTTCAGGTTGCTGAGGGTTTCGTAAATATCTTCTGCATTATCTGCATGTAACTCTTCCTTACTGAGCGAAGGGTTCATTAGCTTTTTGCTGTAGTGCTTCAGGTAGTTGGTGCCTACCTTTAAACCGGTGGTTACAAATTTGCCGGCACGTTCCACCTTGCCGGTAGGAATGTTGGTTTGTTCTTTCATTGCCACGTTTCTTATTTCCCTGCAAACATAAATTTTCCAAAGTCTAATAGGCCGTCCAGTGTGTTAGAGCTGATGAATTGAAAGCTCAGGTTCACGGCTTTTTCTATAGCAGCGTCTGTCATTTCAAAACGGTCGCTGCTGTCTTTTATCCAGTAACGAAGCACAAATAGCGCCTGTAGCCAGAAGCCATGTACATATTGATCGGATATAAATTTGCGTTCTTTTACCTCGCCCGTTTGATAGCCTTCTTTTAATAACTCCCGTATGTAGTCGTAAAAAGCAATGCGAAAGTTTTCCAGCTTACGTAAGTGCGTGGTGGGGGCGAGGTATTGCTCTTTCTGTAAAAGAATAAAGCTTCTGTTTTCGCGCAGCTGCTGTACCCACACAAAATAAAACGTCAGCAACTTTTCGCGCACGGAGTAATTGCGGTAGGTTTCATCTTCTTTCAGCTTATGCAGCGTGTCTTCAAAGAACGAAAGCCAGATGTCTTTGTCCACTGCTTCAAAAGCGGAGTAATTATCATAAAAAGCTGTTTCTGTGATGTTTAGCTGCTGGCAGAAAGTGTATACCGATACCGGCTTTTTACCATTTTCCAGCCAATAGGTTTTGTAAGCGTCGCGTATTGTTTTTTTATCCATAGTATAAGGATTTGAAGTGAAGTAAACGCCATCCTAAAATTACCTAACAAAGGGGGGAATAAAGTGTTTCATATGTTAATGTTTGTTTATGGCGGCAGGATATTAATTACCGGCAAATGGGGTTCCAAACACGCCTACAGCCAGTTCGGCCCATACCAGCAACAAAGCAATAAAAACAGCCGCACTCAGCATCAGCCTGTAGCGTAGCGTGGTTACCTTTCGCAACACCAGCTCCAATAATAAACCTGCACCTGTAAGCAGTACGCCAGCCACTAAAAAGTCAAACAGGCTCCAGTTCACTTCCTGGGTAAGCTGCATGGCAATAAAAGGTATCAATAGCAAGGCTGGTACTGATAACATAATCAGAATGAGTCTTTTGTTGGGCAGTGTCATACTGGTTTGTTTTGTGTATGGTAAAAGTGCTTTGGAATTCAAAGTTAGTGGTAATTTCTTTACCGCCAAATCATTTTCTGTCAAGGCCTTTTCTTAACAACATTTTAATGTGGGAAGAAAGAAAGGGGGAAAGTGGATATTAGTTCGTCAGCAGTTTGATATGGGGATGTTCTGCAATGATATCGAGTATCAACTCAAAATAGGTTTTGCCTTCGCCGGCTTCCAGTGCCTGTAGTTGTTGATCTATCCAGGGAGTTCCAAATACATGAGGGGTGTTGTCAAACTTACTCAGGTAGTATTGTGCAGTAGCTTCTTTGCCCAGTGCTTCCCTGCTGGCATCTATATTGTCCCACCTGATAATAGTAGGCTTGCCTGCTGTAATGGCACCTATGCCGCCCCGTAACAGTTCACTCAGGGCATCCAGATGCTGATCCAGCAGCCAGTCTTCCTCCGACATAAATACACGGTTGATCTCATCGTAAAAAGAGGGGATGTCGTGAATGTTATTACCGTTAATGATCAAGAGTTTTTCCATACAATATAGGAGGGGCAATATAAAAACATCTTTGTATAGTAATAGGGGCAAATGTTGCTTTTCTTCCTGAAAATAGGCTCTCCGGTAAAAGTTGTTTGGTTCCAGTAAAGCTAAAGGAATAAGAAGCCGGGATTACCCGGCTTCTCTATGATAAAACTCAAGGGGAACGAGCTATTTTAGTTTATGGAGATCTTTAATTTTTCTTCAACTGCCCAAACACATACAACATTTCTGTAGCAATTTGCAGGCAACGCTCTTTATAAGCTGCATCCTGCCGTGGTGTGCCATCAAATGCTTTAGGATCTTCATAAGGAATAGCTATACGGCCATCTGCACCAGCTACAAAGGGGCATGATTCATCTGCATGCGAACAGGTCATCACTGCTGCAAAATCTTTAGCAGGATTAGGTTCGTCCATATACTTTTTAGAAAAGGCAGGAATAGCAGGCAGATTATTGCCCAGCTTAACTTCAAATACAGGGTTCTTGCCTGGTGTGGCTACCTCTATAGAAAAACCTGCATCGGTTAAAGCCTTAATGGCACTCAGGTTAAAGGCAGTTATTTCTGTACCGCCTGAATAGTTGGCAACGCCATCCACTCCGTAATAGGCAGCTGCTGCGGCGGCCCATAGCTGGGCGGTATGGCTTCGGCGTGAGTTATGGGTGCAAATGAAAATAAGGTTGGCGATTTGGCCTTTGTTTATCTTCTGTTTTACGTAGGTGGTAATGCTGTCCAGCTGCGTTTTTCTTTCAGCAGGAATGGCTGCAATGCCTTTTTCGGCTGTTTGAATATAGGCTACAATAGCCGGGTACAGTTGCATTTTTGTTGTTTTAGATGATTGAAAAGAAGACAATATAATCAGGGAGCTTATCCCTATAATCAACATCAATGATTTCATCAGTGGAAAATGGTTTATGAATAGAATGGTTACGTAGTGGTTGGGAATGGGTAATATTTTTTTCTGAACCAGAACGCCAGGTTTACCAATGCTATCAGCGCCGGCACTTCTACCAGCGGCCCAATAACACCTGCAAAAGCTTGTCCGCTGTTCATGCCAAATACACCTATAGCTACCGCTATGGCCAGTTCAAAGTTGTTGCCGGTAGCAGTGAATGCAATAGAAGCGTTTCGCGCATAATCGGCCCCCAGTGCTTTGCCCATAAAAAAGCTCAATACAAACATGACAATAAAATATATCACTAAGGGTATCGCTATGCGAACTACATCCAGTGGTATTTGTATAATCAGTTGTCCTTTCAGACTAAACATCACTACAATAGTAAAAAGCAATGCTATCAGCGTGATAGGAGAGATAAAGGGTATGAATGTTTGTGTAAGCCATGCTTCCCCTTTAAGTCGTAACAGCGCGTAGCGGCTGATGATGCCCGCAGCAAAGGGAATGCCCAGGTAAATAGCTACGCTTTGAGCTATGGCCGGCATGGTAATGGAAACGTTGATGCCTTTCAGTCCAAACAAAGGAGGTAGCACGGTAATAAAAACATAAGCATACACACTGTACAGTAATACCTGGAAGATGCTGTTGAATGCTACCAGCCCGGCAGCATATTCCCGGTTCCCTTCTGCCAGTTCATTCCATACTATTACCATGGCTATGCAACGGGCAAGACCAATGAGAATTAAACCCACCATGTATTCGGGATAACCATGCAAAAATGCAATGGCTAATACAAACATCAGTATAGGGCCGATGATCCAGTTGAGTACTAATGAGGCTCCCAGCACTTTGGTGTTGTGAAATACTTCGCCCATTTTTTCATAACGCACTTTGGCCAGCGGTGGATACATCATCAGTATTAAACCAATAGCTAATGGAATATTGGTGGTACCGCTTGACAGTGCCTGTATATGGGCAGGAACAGCCGGCATATAATACCCGACTGTTACGCCTACAGCCATCGCTAAAAATATCCATAGCGTTAAATACCGGTCTAAAAAGCTCAGTTTTTTACGTTCCTGCGCAGGAGCGCAATGGTTTGCTGACATATGGGAGTGGTTATAATATTGTACGGAAACGGTTATGGCTATTTACAACAACCGGGAGGGCAGCATGCTTCCGGTTTTTCGGCATATACCGTAATGCTGTAAATGCCAGTGCTGCTGTTGTTAAAAGCCGTTATTTGTTCAGCAGATAAATAGCTGGAAAGGATGTCATCTGGTATGGTAATTACCTTTTCTTTCTGCACGGTAACTTGCGTAAAGCCATTGGTATGTATCAGTTGCAGGTACACCTCTTTTTGAATAGCACCGGCTACACAACCCGCATACATTTCGGCGGCTTGTTGAATACCGGCAGGTAAATCCCCTTCCAGCACTATATCAGAAATACTGAAATGTCCACCAGGTTTCAGCACACGAAAAATCTCTTTCAACACTGCATCTTTATTCGGTACCAGGTTTAATACGCAGTTGCTTACCACTACATCGGCTATATTGGCAGCCAACGGCATGTTTTCAATATCGCCTTGTATAAAGTCTACATTCGAAAAGCCCCTTGCGGTTGCATTGTTGCGGGCTTTATCAATCATAGCGGGTGTAAAATCAATGCCTATTACTTTGCCCGTTTCACCTGTTTCATTACGGGCTATAAAGCAGTCGTTGCCGGCACCACTACCCAGGTCAATGACCGTATCGCCTTTTTGAATGCGGGCAAACTGAGTGGGTAGGCCACAACCCAAACCCAAATCGGCATCGGCATGGTAGCCTTCCAGGGTAGTGTAGTCATCGCTCATAATATTATACACCTCGGTAGAGCAGCCACCTGCACCACAGCACGATGCTGCGTTGGTGTCTTTATCCTGTAAGGCTATGTCACTATATTTCTGCCTTACCAGTTCTTTCAGTTCCTGTTCTGTTGCCATGGCATGTACATTCATTGTTTAATTGCAATATTGCGATGGGTGGCTGCAAAAAAAATCAGCAGCACTTTTGACCGGCCAGGTTCACTTCTTTGAAGAAACCGGCAAATAATTCTTTGTATTCGTTCCACACCTTTGGGTTAATACAGTAACAAACATTCACGCCCTCAATAGCTCCCTGAATAATACCGGCATTTTTCAGTTCTTTTAAGTGTTGCGAAGTAGTTGCCTGCGCTAATCCCAGTTCCTCCACCAAATCACCACAAACACAGGCGTTTTTCTTTACCAGGTATTGCAGGATGGCAATACGGGCAGGATGCGCGAGTGCTTTAGCCATATTGGCTATCTGGTTTTGCTGTTGGGTGAAGAGATCTGATTTTGTAGCTCCCATATCGCAATATTACGATAGATTGGGGAGCTGCAAAAATCTTTTTTGAAGAGGGGAGAGGCGGCAACCTGGGAAATAAGAGTGGGTAAAAGCCTTTTTTCTCTATCTGCTGTTTGTCTTCACGCAGTTGGCCGTGGGTGATAATGTCTTCAATAAATTCATTGTAGCTTTTGCCAACATCTTTCAGAAAACGAATGAGGATATTTTCACCGGCTGTGATGCCTGTTGCTATTTCTATCTATAATAATTTTTCATATAAAGGTTCTATGTGTTTGTGCAAATTTCCATAGGCGCAACACGGAGATGGCCATAGTAATTGCTAATTAAAAACAATGCGAGGTATATGCGGGTGGCGTAAAATATTTTGGGGCTTACAAACTCACCCATTGCTGTGGTTAAACTGATCATGGTGCGAAAATAGAAGGGGTACAGGTCGTTAAAATGGTGGTTGTTAACTGGTATATGATTTTTGTCATTTTTTTAGAAAAATATCCCCGTTTTCAGTTATTTCCCTGTCTGATTTTACTTAATATCTTTCGTGTCTCATGAAGATAGCAATACCCTCACTCTGGTTGAGTACAGTAACAGAATTTGCCGGAAGCGATAAGTCTATAGCTAATATTATTGACAAAACAGCTTATTTATTTGATATTGACAGTTTAAAGAGTAAAGAAATTACCGCATGTCACCATCACTAAGTTTCGTAATAATATGGTTTAACGTTTTAAAATGACCAAGCTATAGTTTGTTTCTGTAATGTATTGATTTGTTTGTTGTTCATTTTGTTTAGAGTGACGTGGGGTATTTACGAATGAGCTTTCGCGCCATCAAAGAAATGGGGGTATAAGCTTGTTAATAATGCAGGTGTTTTAATTATTTATTGGGGTTATAATTATGGTTTTTATGTTAATAAAATAATTTATGAATACAATGTTGGGTAGCGATGCTTGTAGAATGATATTGTTTTTCTATTCTTATTAGATGGGAATAAAAAATATATTAAAATTTGTGTTAAATAATTATACTGAATTGCTAATATTGCTGTGCTGTAGTAAAAGTGACGGTTGGATTGCGGTGTTTGGCTAGCGAAACCTTTGCTCATAAATAATCAATTATATGAAAAAAGCAACCATCCTGCTTATGGCTGTTATTGCTGCATTTGCAGCATCAGCTCAAACCAATGTGAATATCCTTTCCACGCAATCATCCATTAATTATTTAAAAAGTGTTGCTGGTGGTAATAGTCTTATTGTGCAAGATATAAAAGTACCGGTAGAGTTTTGGGGTGCAGCCCCGACTGCTGATATGCCGGTAGTTTTTACGGTAACAAATGTTAGTAGCACTGCCTGTGGTGTGCAAACGGGACAGGCTTCTATTGTAAACCTGCCTGTGGGTGGTTATGTAATTCCTAAAGCTAGTTTTAGTAATAACCGGGATACTATTTTCTTTGTAGTTCATATCGCAACACAGGCAGTGGCGCCACTTGCTTTAGATGAGTATTTTGATATTAAACTTGCTTCAGCTGTGGCAGCTGCCGATCCTTTACATAGGGTGCTTATTCAGCCAGTTGCATGGTCTGCTACTACTAATACACCTAAGGCTTTGCCTGCTCCTATTATTGAATTTGTAGGTGATGCCAATGTACAGAAATCATTAACCAATGGCTCTGGATTGCCTGCTAACACAGGTATAGGTGTTATTTATAGAGAGGCTTTGCCTGCCAGGTATGGAATTTTGCACAGCATTGAAGTGTCAATGACAGTGAATGTAGCTTCTACAGCAGATACTTTAAAAACAATATATAATGATGCCGGTACTATTACCAATAAATCAGAGTTTGGTAATAGTGTATTACTGCCTACTAATTCCGGTCAGGCATTTGGTTTTTCGCTTAGGGGGTATCTTACCAAAAGAGATGCTGCAGGAACTTTTAATAGGGGAGATTGTCCAGAAGCTTTATGGGGATTCATTTCCGGCGGTTACATTTCTTTTGAAGGTTCTAATCGCAATTGGTATGACACAAAAACGGCTACGGCTACCAAAGGTGCTAATATGTCATTGCACGCTGGCATTTTTCATGAATTCATGAAAAGAGATGTGGAAATAAGAAGGGATTACTCTATTACATTAGGTGTTGGTTATACCCAAAGATGGCTTGCAGGTGATGTTGCGCGCAATGAGGCTGATGAGTTAAGAAAGCAGATTCTAGGTTCTACGCAGTTAAATTTTTCAGGAATGGAGATTTCATTGGGACTTAGGTTGAAAAACATAAAGGCAGAAATATGGATTCCGATTTTATCTAAAAAAGGACAGGTGCCTGGATTGTCAGGAGCGCAGCCTTATACTTATATCGGATTTACAGGTGGTTTTCCTTTAAAATTAAATTAGTGATATGCAAGCGCCGTCTATAGAGTTTTTCATCGATTTGCACTGTCATCCCACTTATAAACCGGTGGGGGCTTCCTATAAACAGGATGGTAAACAGTCGTCTAATCCAACTGCGGCTTCCAGTATGTGGCATTATGATCCACCGCATTTGCTGGATAAAGCGTTGAATAATCTGTTGGGGCTCACTAAGTTTTCGCAAACTAATTTCACCGCATCTTCTTATGGACAGTTGTTGGTAATAACTGTTGCATTGGGGTGTATTGAAAAATGGTTTTTTAATAACAAGCTAGGTACAGGGCTCTCGGCAGATTGGATAGAGGATTTTTTAGTGGAGATTGGTGGTAAGAGAATCGATGCTATTCAAGGAATGAATGATTATTTCATGGATTTGAAAGCGGAGATTGAATTTCTGGAGAAGATGAATGGACAGGTTGTTACCATTGATGGCAAGAAATTCGCTTATCGGTTAGTAAAAAACTTTGCAGAGTTGAACGAGGTGATGCTTTTAAACGAAGAAGCCATGCGTAATGCAGAAGCAGGTGATAGGAAAGCATTACTTACCATCGCTGTTATTCCTTCTATTGAAGGGATGCATGTACTTAATTGTGGTTTGGTTTATAATAAGGAAGATGGTCCTGAAGAGCCTGCTAATATAGAGGAGATTTTGGCAAATGCTCAGGTTTTAAAGAGCATGAAGTATAGACCGTTTTTTGTTACTTTTTCTCATCATTTTTATAATCAGTTATGTGGTCATAGCAAAAGCCTGAATAGTACTGTGGCTAAAGTTTGTGATCAGGAAAGGGGATTTCGTTATGGCTTTACGGATACAGGTAGAAAAGTGCTGGATATTTTATTGAATAATCAGAATAATGACAGAATTCTAATAGATATTAAACATCTTAGCCCGGAAGGACGCATTGAGTATTTAAAGATCCGTGAATATAAATATCGAGATGTGCCAGTAATAGTAAGTCATGGTGCTTGCAATGGACTGCCTACATATGGGAGAAATGTCTCGGACTATCCTAAACTGGGCAATGACTTTTTTCAGGAAGAAATCAATTTCTACGATGATGAAATATTGCTGATAGAAAAAACCGGAGGCATTTTTGGTTTGCAATTGGATGAGCGAAGAGTGGCAAGTAAGGAGAAGTTGAAGCACACTCGGCATTCCATATTCAGAAATAAAATTATGCATTACCGGAGTGAATTGCTTTGGTTTCAAATTCAATATGTAGCTGAATTATTGGATGCTAATGATAGATATAGCTGGGGTACTTTAGCGATAGGATCGGACTATGATGGTATTGTGGATCCTATAAATAGTTTTTGGACGGTGGAAGATTACCCTGCTTTAAAGGCTTATCTGGAAAGGCATGCGTACAATTATTTGAAAGATGCTAATAACCTGAAGCAGCCTCGTAATAGGGATATTAGCTCGGATGAAGTAGTGCATAATATTTTTCAAAATAATGCCTGGGAGTTTTTCAAAAGGTGGTATTAATGGTGTGCATGCTGTGATTTTTTATACTTTTCAAATTCCAGGTAATGCCAAATGCCTGTAAATAGGAAGCGTACGGATTTAAGCCCATTGTAGCCCGTCGTTTATCTAAATTGTCTGGATCTATAATGGGTAATAGTTGATAGGTATTTGTTTTGAAATTCCAGGATAGCTGGGAGTCATATGTTTGGCTGCGGCCCTCTTGAATATTAATTCTGTCTTCCAGCAATGCCAAATGCAGGCATTTGGCATTGCTGTTATTGATCTTCATAATCAACCTGTATGAGTACTTGTTGGATGGAATCATACGAGGAGCAATTGCATTGGATTTTTTTGTGGTTTGTGCCGTTAAGTACTTGTGTTGCATTGGTAGTGTATCCACTGCTTTCTTTTGTTATCATAAGCAGCAAACTCCAATAGATAACCCCAGTAGGAATTGTAAAGGACTGGCTGAAATCATATAGCTCAAAGAAAGCATATTTTTTAGTTCCCCTGACCAACAAGTTTAAATCAGTGATTCATTTACTGGGCTACTGCTTCAAATACAATAACTTAGTAGGCATGAGAAAATTGATAGTACCGGTTTTTCTGCTGCTGACTGTAATGGCAAAGGCGCAAAATTTTTCAACTCCTTTTGAAAAAAGTGCTGGTAAACAAACGACTACTTATGAGGAGTGTATTCGTTTTTACAGGCAATTGGATAGCTATTCCAAACGGGTGGCTATGAAGGAAATGGGTAAGAGTGATGCCGGTTATCCACTGCATGTAGTGCTGTATGCTAACAATGGAGTTGCTAATCCTGCAGAATGGCATAAACAAGGTAAAGTGGTGATATTGATTAACAATGGCATTCATCCCGGAGAACCGGATGGCATTGATGCGAGTATGCTTTTGCTGCGTGATTTGGCTACCGGCAAAGCGCGTATTCCGGATAATGTAGCATTGGCTGTAATACCCTTATACAATATTGGTGGCGCATTAAACCGTAACAGCTATTCACGTGTAAACCAGGATGGGCCGGAAAATTATGGTTTTCGCGGTAATGCACAGAACCTGGATTTAAACCGGGATTTCACTAAAAATGATTCGTGGGAGGCGCGGGCATTTGTGCAAATTTTTCATTGGGTAAATCCTGATATTCAGATAGATAATCATGTTAGTGATGGGGCTGACTACCAATATACCATGACGTTGCTTTGTTCACAATGGAACAAACTGGGAGGTAGCCTGGGGGTTTTTCTGCATGATGTTTTTCAACCAGCTTTGTTTGAGGGAATGGAAAAAAGCGGCTGGCCGTTAACGCCGTATGTGAATTTTGAAGAAGGGAATCCGGATAAGGGATGGGAGGCGTTTTATGATCCGCCGCGCTTTTCAAGCGGATATGCTACCTTATTTCATACTATTGCCTTTATGCCGGAAACGCACATGTTAAAAGCTTTTGCAGCACGGGTAAAAGCTACTTATGCTATGATGGAAACCATTATTGCAAAAGGGGCAGCATATGCCATAGATATATTGGAAAAACGCAGGGAAAATATTATCAATTATGTAGGGAATGGCCAAGGGGCTTTGCGATGGCAGGTGGACACTACGCGCTGGGATAATATCTCTTTCCGGGGGTATGAAACCGGAACCAAAGTGAGTGAGGTAACAGGCATGCACCGTATGTATTACGATCATACACGCCCTTTTGAAAGAAAAGTAAAATTCTTTAATTACTATACACCGGTACAGGGGGTAAGCGTTCCAAAGGCATACGTGATTCCGCAAGGTTGGCATGCTGTGATAGAGCTACTGCGTTTAAACCAGGTAGATATGCGTCAAATTACGCACGACACCATTATGAAGGTGGGGGTATACCGGATAGCCGATTACCGTAGCAATTCCAGACCTTATGAAAAACATCACAAAAACGGATCGGTAAAGGTGGCTCGTACTTCGGATGCTGTTGTTTTTAGAAAGGGAGATTACCTGATTGCAACAGCCCAGCCGGCTTGCCGTTTTCTGGTGGAGATGTTAGAGCCCGAAGGGGATGATTCGTATTTTGCGTGGAATTTCTTTGATGCTGTTTTGCAGGAAAAAGAAGGTTATAGTGATTACAGATGGGAGGACGTGGCAGCCGAATGGATAAAAGCACACCCGGAAGTAAAACAAGCATTGGACGATAAAAAGAAAACAGATAGTGCCTTTGCCGGAAATGCATCTGCACAGCTGGAGTTTGTATATAAGCATTCCCCTTATTACGAACCGGAGCATATGCGCTACCCGGTATATCGCATAGAATAGGTGGCTAATTCATATTCCTGAACTCCACGGGTGTTTTTCCGGTTTTTTGTTTAAAAAGTTTATTAAAGTATTGAGGATATTCGAAGCCCAATGCATAGGCTATTTCACCAATGGATTTGTTGGTGCTTAATAATATGTTTTTGGCTTCTTCAATCATATAAAAATGAATATGCTCCTGTGCATTTTTACCGGTTTCTTTACGTAGCAAGTCGCTCAGGTAGCCGGGGGAGAGGTTTACCTGGTCGGCCAGGTATTTCACCGTTAATAAATTTTTATCACTGGTATCGGGTCGGCCAAAGTAGTCGCTTAAAAATTGTTCAATTTGCCCTACTACAGAGCCATGTGTGCTTTTGCGGGTAATAAACTGCCTTCCGTAAAACCGGGTGCAGTAGTTCAGGAACAATTCAATATTGGATACAATGATAGATTGACTATGTATATCAATGTTTTCCTGCAATTCCGTTTCAATCTTTACAATGCAATCCTGTAGTACCTGCTTTTCTTTATCTGATAAATGCAGGGCTTCGGCTGTTTCGTAAGAGAAGAAGGTATATTCCTTCATTTTATGATTAAGTGTGGTGGCGCGTATCAGGTCGGGATGAAAGAAAATGCCCCAGCCGCGCATCTCTTCAAATGATTCTGCATCCAGTTCAATCACCTGGCCTGGTGCCATGCAAACAAGGCTTCCATCTTTAAAGTCTATCACTTTACGGCCATATCGGATGCTGTTGTTGCAATAGTCTTTAAAAAGAATGCAGTACAGGTCGGTGAGTATCCGGGTTTCTTCATCAATACGTTTATCCACCTTGCTAAAATCCACTACAGCTATCAACGGATGCTGAGGTGTGCTATGCGGTTCAAAAAAGGTAAACAAGTCAGGAATGGTTTGCAGATGAAGATAGGCACTCATATAGGAATGATTAAGCGGTACAATAAAATTACAGCGTTATTGTTTGGCAATAACGCTGTAAGGAGAATAAGGGAAATTAAATACCAAATTGCGCTTTAATACCGTTGATAAAAGTGGTGTCGTCCAGTTGCTGACGACTATCAAGCAGGCTTTCCGCATCTGCGCCGACGCGGTAACGCAACTGATCCGTTCCATCTGTAGCAGCGGTGTAAATTACCTCCGCTACCACACTGGCAGGAGAAGCGTTTTCGAACATGCTATTCACTGCGCCCAGTACCTTATTCATCAATGGTTGATATTCCGGAAGGTTTTCGTCGTTGTGCAGGTCGAACGAGCGGCCGGCAAAGTCAGTGGCAATAGCACCCGGTTCTACAATCTTTACTTTCGCTCCAAATGCACCCAACTCGTAGCTTAAGGCTTCTGAAATACCTTCCACGGCAAATTTAGTTCCGTGGTACAGCGTACCGAATGGGAAGGTCATTTTACCCCCGATAGAGGATATATTGATTACTATACCGCTTTGCTGACTGCGGAAGTGCGGTAACACCGCTTTGGTTACATCTAATAACCCGATAACATTGGTATCGAACTGACGGATGATCTTTTCGCGGGGAAATGATTCCAGCGGACCGTAAGCGCCATAACCGGCATTATTCAGTAACACATCAATTTTACCAAATTGTGTAATGCCTTTGTTAACGGCTGCTTCAATAGAAGCTATATCCAGCACATCCAGTTTGGTAACCAGCACGTTGGGTAATGTGGCTAATTCAGTGGCTTCTTCCGGTTTGCGCATGGTGGCTATTACATTCCAGCCTTTTGCCTGAAACAACTGTGCGGTGGTTTTACCTATTCCGGTGCTGGCTCCTGTAATTAAGATGGTCTTATTCATTTTTTGTGGCTTTTATTATGATGTAAAGGTCATGTGTAAGGGCTACCTGCTGATAATACGAATTGCGGGAGGTTGTATACTTTTTGAGGAATATTCTCATATATTTAAAAAATATTCCATTTAGGATAACGGTTGTTTGTTTCCCATATGTGTGCATAGGGCAACATCTAGTATATAATTCATGTATTCTTCATTTCGGGAGGATGTTTGCCTTTGACAGCTATTGCGATAAGGTGGGCCTGCCTGGTAAAATTGATGTATGGTAAAACAGATCGCTGGTTTGTTGCTGTTATTGCAATGCTATGTTGCGGTAGCCCAACGTGCAGAATGGCGCACAGGGGTGAGGGATACTTCCTATAGCAATGCATCTGATTATGCGCATAATGTAAAATCTTTTCCTTTTATCCGTTTGGTGCCCGATTCGTCTGTATCGTCCGTAGAAGAGCAACGCAACCTGGTGTATGCGCAGGTGGGCGACCGTGCTTTGCATCTGGATGCTTTTACGCCCAGCGCTCCCCATAAAAACACACCGGCTATCGTAATAATACATGGCGGCGGCTGGCGCTCTGGCAATCGCTCGCAGCACATTCCACTGGCGCAGCATCTGGCAGCAAGGGGCATTGCCTGTTTTACGGTAGAATATCGATTGTCTACCGAAGCCTTTTATCCTGCAGCTGTATATGATATAAAAGCGGCTGTAAGATGGGTACATACGAAGGCGGCCGTTTATGGCATTGACCCTCAGAAAATAAGCATTCTTGGTTTTTCTGCCGGTGGAGAGCTGGCTGCTTTCACAGGTGTTACCAATGGTTTGCAGCAGTTTGAAGGAGTGGAGGGAGGAAGCAATGGCACCAGCCTGGTGAATGCAGTAATAGATATTGACGGCACATTATCTTTTGTGCATCCCGAATCGTGGGAAGCACAATATCCTGATAAAGCGGGGGCTTCTGCCCAATGGCTGGGCTATCCACGAACAGAACAGCTGGAGTTATGGAAGGAAGCATCGCCCTTTTCCTATGCAGATAGCAATAAGGTGCCATTCCTGTTTTTAAACAGTTCTATAGAACGGATGCATCCGGGGCGTAATGATTTTAAAAAGAAGATGGATGCAAAACAGGTATATACAGAGATTATAGAATACCCTAACACGCCTCATTCCTTTTGTTTATATGATCCGTGGTTTCCGCAGGTGGTAGAAGCGGTGAGCCGGTTTATACAAAAGATAAACAATGCGCAATCCCTGGTACCCCTAAAAAACTAATAGGGCGCGCGAATAATTTTTAAGGCATCCTTCAACAGCCCGGAGTCTGTTGTTGTTATAGGTGAGATAGTTTTACGCATCTGCTTTAGTCTGTGTAGAAAGCTTTATAATCCGAAGCCAGGAAAACAATCGTATAACAGGATATACCGGGTCAATTTCGTGCCAGCGCTTTCCAAAGTTGATGGAGGCCGGATTTTTATGATGATTGTTATGGTAAGATTCTCCTAACATCAACACATCCACAGTGAGTAAATTATGTGCTGTGTTTTTGAGTTTGAAATTTACATAGCCATATTTATGCGCAAACCAATTAATAATGGCTCCGTGAAAAGCACCCATTGCAATCATAACAGGTAGCAATAAAAGAAACCACCAGGCAGGTGAGAAAATAATTACAATGCTGGTGTATACTGCCACCCACAAAAGCCGGGAAATAGAAGAACTGGCCAGTTTATCAAATGTGTGCCAATGGGGCAGATTTTTAGTAAACCGCTCTTCTACCTGCATTTTACCTGTAAATATGTTGAGATAAAACTGTCGTGTGCGCCACATCATACCAAATATGTTTTTGGAGAATTGAGGTGAATGCGGGTCTTTATCAGTGTCTGTATAAGCATGGTGCATCCTATGCATAATGCCATAAGCAGCAGGGCTCATGTAGGATGAACCTTGCGAAAGGTAGGTGCAGATATAAAAGGTACGTTCCCAGAACCTGTTCATTTTAAACGCACCATGTGCTGCATATCTATGCTGGAAAAAGGTTTGAAAAAATAGAGAGGTGTACCATAGGGCAACGAAGAATAGTAAAACAGCCATACAATAATGATTTAATAACGGAAGAGAGAAATCGCGTGCAATGAGTTAACCAGGCCCGGGTGCTTGAGGTGCTATTGGGAATAGAAAAGAGATGAATGCGGCTTCTATTGAGTGTAAGGTAAGATAATACTTGTTAAGTAAAGGGTAATACTTGCTTTTTGACAGATTTAGTTTTTAAATGACAGGGAATGATTCTTTTATTATTAAAAGAAAAAATTATGAAAGCGCTGGTAATTCACGGAAAAAAGGATGTGCGGATTGATACGGTAGCTGACCCGGTGATAGAACACGCCCGGGATGCCATTATCCGTGTTACATCTACCGCTATTTGCGGTTCAGATTTGCATATATACAATGGTATGTTTCCACAGCCCCGCCCAATGGTGCTGGGGCATGAGTTTATGGGCATTGTAGAAGAAACGGGTAGTGGAATAAGCAATCTGAAAAAAGGCGACAGAGTGGTAGTTCCTTTCCCCATTGCCTGCGGCCATTGTCATTTCTGCAATATGGAACTGCACACCCATTGCGAAAACTCCAATCCGGAGCATTATGGCCCGGAAGGAGGATTGATGAAAGGCAAAGGTGGTGCCTTGTTTGGCTACACCGACCTGTATGGAGGTTATAACGGCGGACAGGCTGAATACTTGCGTATTCCTTATGCTGATATTGGCCCCCGGAAAATATCCGACAAACTAACAGATGCACAGGCGTTATTCCTGACAGATATATTTCCAACAGGATGGTCGGCTATTGAGTGGGCGGGTGTAAAAGGGGGAGAAACGGTAGCGGTATTCGGATGCGGGCCTGTTGGTTTAATGGCTATGAAAGCTGCCTGGATGCATGGTGCTGCACGTGTAATAGGTGTTGATATTGAACCTTACCGGTTAGAAAAAGCAAGGGTAACGGCTTCTGTAGAAACGATCAATGCCGCAAAAGAAGACGCTGTGGAAGTTATCCGGCAAATGACCGGAGGGTATGGTGCTGATGTATGCGTAGATGCGGTAGGTATGGAAGCGCATCAGAACTTCGGTGAAAAAATGATGAACATCATCCAGATGGAGAAGGGCTCTATGAAGGTGTTGGAACGCTGCCTGGATGCGGTGCGCAGGGGAGGACATGTAAGTGTGATGGGGGTGTACGGATCGCCTTACGATAATTTTCCTTTATACCAGTGGTTTGACAAAGGTATCACTTTACGTGGTGGCCAGGCCTGGGCCCATCACTATATAGATAAGCTGATTAACCTGGTAGAAACAGAAAAAGTAGTGTTGGATGATATTATCACGCATAGTGTACCACTGGCTGATGCAGCTAAAATGTACAGCATCTTTAATAACAAAGAAGACAATTGTGTAAAGGTGGTTTTGAAGCCATAAGCAGCAGGGGGAGGCAGCATTCAATAGGCTGCTTTCCTTATCTTTGATATTACCTTTACCCTGCCAGGGGAATGGGGATAACTGAATATGAGGGATCTGCAACATTTGAGTGATGAGGAACTGGTTCATTTTCTGAATGAAGGAAATGAATGGGCATTCAGTGAAATATACAACCGTTATTGGATGAAATTACTGGCACAGGCTACGTACGACCTTCAGAATGAGGCAGAAGCGGAGGAATGTGTGCAGGATGTTTTTGTGAAGATCTGGAAAAACAGGGCTTCCCTTACTTTACGTTACCAACTCTCTACTTATTTATACCGCGCCATTAAAAACCAGGCTATTAACGTGCTGGAAGCGCGCTATGCGAAGCGCAACCAGCTTTTACCCTTACCAGCCCATGTACCGGGAGGTGCCGCGCCTTCGGCCGATGCCGCTTTGCTGGAAAAAGAGCTGATGGCAGCACTGGAAGCGGCCATTGCTGCTTTACCCGAAAAATGTGCGGTAGTGTACCGCATGAGCAGGCTGGAAGGAAAAAACAACCAGCAAATTGCCAGTGAGCTGGGCATTGCCGAAAAAACGGTGGAAGGGCATATTACCAAAGCTATCAAGGGTATCCGGGAAGGGCTGGACGGGCCTGCATTCGCCTGCTTCTTTGTCTGTTTCGAGCTATCCCATCATACACATCTGTTGCATTAATCTGTATTTTTTCAAAAAAAAGCGCACTTCGGGCAAGGGGTAGGCATTTTTTCCCTGTCTCATAGCAAAAGTTGCCCCATGCATCCATTTTCCCAAGAAGAGATAGAACTGCTTTCCAGGAAATATAAAGAAGGGACTTTAACAGTAGAAGAACGAATTCGTTTTACGCAGTGGTATGCCCAGCTGACAACTACGCTGGAGCATTCCGGGGCAGAGAACACTGCAGATATTAAGGAGCGTATATTTAAAAATACGTATGCTGCCATACATGCCGGCGAGCAGTTACCGCAACAGGTAAACGGGCCAAAGGGATTGCTGGTAAGGTATCGCTATGTTACTGCGGCGGCAGTGCTGTTACTGCTGGCTGTAGCAGTGGTTTATTATATCATACCGCCAAAAACGGATGTTGATGCAGCATTGGTAAAAGCCCATGTAATGCCGGGCTCAGACAAAGCCATCCTTACTTTAGCCAATGGCAAAGTAATAGACCTTACTACCGCACCTGAAGGCGAACTGGCTATCGATAATAATGCGGTAGTTAAGAAACAGAAAGGCGGGGAAGTGCATTTTTCCGGTACAGGCCAAGGGGCAGGTACAACGGCTAATGTTTACAATACGATACATATTCCCAAAGGCGGGCAGTGGAAACTGGTATTGAATGATGGAACCAAAGTATGGTTGAACGCTGCTACTTCCCTCAAATTTCCTGCTGCTTTTGCGGGCAAAAACCGTGAGATATTCCTGGAGGGCGAAGGTTATTTTGAAGTGGCAGAAAATGTGGCGCATCCTTTTATCGTGCATACAGGTCATCAAACTATTGAAGTACTGGGTACACATTTTAATGTCAATGCTTACACAGAAGAAAGCAACACACAAACAACACTGTTGGAAGGCTCGGTGAGAATTAACGGATCTGCATTGCTTACGCCCGGACAAAAAGGAGTAAGCAATGGCTATGCCTTAGAGGTGCAGAATGCCGATGTAGAACAGGCTGTTGCCTGGAAGGAAGGCAATTTTATGTTCAATGGCGAAGACCTGGCTGGCATTATGCGGCAGATAAGCCGCTGGTATAAAGTAGATGTGCGGTTTCAGTCGCCTGAATTAAAAGAGATCACTTTCAGCGGAAGCATATCCCGGTCGGTACCTTTTGATAAACTCATACACCGGTTGTCGTTAACCAAAGAAGTGAGTTTTACAATTGAGAATAATACCATTATTGTTCAGCCTTATCATAACCCACGTTAATCCCTTTATTGATCACTAAAACATGCTTATGACTAAAAAATGAAACTGTAAACAGCACACATAACCAAAACAAAAAACCGGAGGTGCTGGTAACACCATCCGGCGGATGTTTCAGAGTTAATCTTTCCGGTTACCCGGAAAAGGTATTTGCAATATTTATTAACCCGAACATTACAAAAGTATGAATTTCTCTGCTTATCAGGCGGGCGCTACGCTATGCAGGCGTGTGTCTAAACTATTTCTCATTATGAAATTGACAATTGCCATCATAATGTGCACTTTGTTGCAGGCAAATGCTGCTGGTTTTGCGCAGCAGGTAACCATTAAAAAGAACGGGATCAGTCTCAAAAGCTTTTTCCGGGAAATTAAAAGACAAACAGGTTATGATGTTATTTATGCGGACAAGGTATTGAACGATAAAAAAACGATCAATGCCGCTTTTCAGAACACCTCTTTGCAAGCTGCGCTGGAAAAGGCGCTGGAAGGGCAAACGGTTAGCTTTGTGGTAGAGGACAAAAGCATTATTGTAAGCCGGAAATTGAATGCGGCTTACAATAACTATATTCCCCCACCACCCGGTATTGAAATACAGGGAAAAATAGTGGATGAGCATAATCAGCCGTTAGCAGGCGTAAATATTAAAGCGGCTATTACCGGCAATCCTGCCCATGCAGAATGGGCTCCGCTGGTAATTACAGGTACTACTGCTTCCCGTGCAGATGGTTCTTTTTCAGTTACCGTAAGTGAAGCTGCCCGGTATCTTATTTTCTCCTATGTGGGATACGATACCAAAATAGTGGAAATAGACAACCAGCATTTTATCACGGTAGCAATGGTGGCTGGTAAAAACGCACTGGATGATATTCAGATAGTGGCTTACGGCACCACCACCCGGCGCATGGCTACCGGATCGGTAACTTCTGTAAAATCTGAGCAGTTACAAAAGCAGCCTGTATCTAATCCGTTGCAGGCATTAGCCGGAAGGGCAGCAGGGGTGTATATTACGGAAGCGGCTGGTGTGGCCGGTTCTACCGTTTCCTTGCAGATAAGGGGACAAAACAGCATTAGTGCAGGTATCAATCCATTATATATTATAGATGGTGTTCCATATAGCTCTGCAGCCACTGAAAATTCCAGTGGCACCTATAGCCCCACTGCTATAGTGGGTGGAGGGCTTAGTCCTTTTGATAACATTCCTACCAGTGACATTGAAGCCATCGAAATTTTAAAAGATGCGGATGCTACTGCCATTTATGGTTCCAGGGCTGCCAACGGTGTAGTGGTGATCACTACCAAAAAAGGAAAGTCTGGCACGATGAAGATAGATGCCAATGTGTATTCCGGTATCAGTAAAATAACACGGGGTATTCATATGCTTTCTACAGAGCAATACCTGGCTATGCGTAAAAAGGCTTTTGCGAATGATAATATTACACCTACTGTAGCCAATGCGCCTGATCTCATCAACTTTGGTAGTGGTGAAACTGATTTTCTGAAATATATTATGGGTAACAATTCCCATTTTACAGATGCTACGGTAGGTATTTCGGGCGGCGCTAAAAATACGCAATACCTTATCAGCAGCAACTTCCGGCATCAATCAGCCGTAGTGCCTGGCAGCTATTCCGATAATAAAGGCACGGTGCGTTTTAATATTCAAAGCCAGTCGGAGAAAAATATTTTCAGTATTAATTTATCTGGCGCTTATACAAAAAACATCAACAATCTTCCCAATGCTTCTGTGAGCGGCGTGTACGCACTGCCACCTAATTTGCCCCTGTATAAAGCAGATGGAAGCTTTTATTGGGATAACAACTATACCAATCCGGCTGCAGCCTTAAAAGGGCCTATGAGCTTTACCAGCGATAACATTATAGCCAACAGTACTTTGAAGTTCAACATCCTGCCTGGCCTGAGTTTTAAAACTGACCTGGGCTTTAACAGGCTTACTGTGAGTTCGGTAAAAGCAAGCACCCGTGCTTCCCGCAACCCCAATACCACCACTACTGGTAGTGTTACCTTACAAACCAACTATACCCAGGTATACAATATTGAACCGCAGCTGAATTACACGCGCAGAATAGGTTCAGGTAAGCTGGATGTGCTGGCAGGAGGCACCTACCAGCGTACCAAATTTGTAGAGCCATATTTTATTACAGGTTCGTTCACCAACGACTTGTTATATAATGATCTGTCATCTGTAACACAGTTATTATCAGGTAGTGGTTTTCTCGATAATAAGTACCTGTCCATGTTTGGCCGTATTACCTACAGCTTGTCCAGCAAATACATCCTCAATTTTAATGGCCGAAGAGATGGATCTTCCCGTTTTGGGCCGGGTAAGCGCTTTGGTAACTTTGGAAGCGTTGGCGGAGCCTGGATTTTCACCGAGGAAAAATGGGCCAGACATCATTTGCCATGGATAAGCTTTGGTAAACTACGCGGTAGTTATGGTACGCTGGGTAACGATCAGGTAGGAGACTATGCTTATTTATCGCTTTATTCCAGCTTTAGTTTATATCCTTCTTACAACGGTGTAAGTGCTTTAAATCCTGTCAGGTTGTCTAATGATAAGTTCAGCTGGGAGGTAACCAAAAAGCTGGAACTGGCAGCAGATGTGAACTTCTTAGACGACAGAATTTCACTTACTGCGGCCTGGTATCGCAATCGCTCTACTAATTTATTATTAAGTGTTCCGGTGCCTACGCAAACAGGTTTTACTTCTTATGTGGGTAATTTACCTGCGCTGGTGCAGAATACCGGATGGGAATTTACCGTCAACTCAAAAAATATAATAAAAGGTACATTCAGCTGGAACACATCTGTAAACGTTACTATACCTAAAAACAAATTGGTTTCGTATACCGGGTTATCCAGTTCTTCTTATGCTAACTCATTAGTAATAGGTCAGCCCCTTTCCGTATTGCAGGCTTACCATTTTACAGGGTTTAAAGAAGGGATTGCCCAGTTTCAGGATCTGGATAAAAATGGCGCTATCACTGCCGGATCATTTACTACCACCGGAAAAGGAGATTATGGTGTAGCAGGAAGCACGGCTCCCAAATACATGGGCGGCATTAATAACACTTTTACTTATAAAGGCTTTCAGCTAGATTTTCTTTTCCAGTTTGTAAAAAAGCAAGGGTATAATATTTATTACAATACTTCCATTCCTGGCAGAAGCACGAATGTGCCGGAAGATGTGTTAAGTAAACCATTTACTTATACTACACTTACTGCTTCGCCTGCGGCTACTGCTTTTAATTTGTATAAGTTATCAGATGCAGCTATATCAGATGCTTCTTTTATACGCCTGAAAACGGTATCACTGAGCTACAATATTGACAATGCATTCATCCGTCGTATCGGGCTCAGGAATTTTAATGTGTATATGCGTGGTCAAAACCTTTTCACCATTACCAAATACCTGGGGCTTGATCCGGAGACAATGGGCACTGCTGTTCCTCCCATGAAATTAATGAGCTTAGGTTTACAAACATCTTTATAACAATCAGGATGAAAAAGAGTCTATTCATAAATAATGCCCTTACGCTAAAAATAATCCACATGGTAAAATATACAGGTCGTATTCCATTATTCCTTCTGGGTTGTATAGGGGTGATGACGATTACAGGCTGCAAGAAATTAACAGAGGTAGGCGTGCCTAAAAACCAGATAGCTTCCTCCGGTGTTTTCCTGGATCAGGCAGGTGCAGAAGCGGCCATTGCAGGCATGTATGGCGGCTTGTACTCTTCCAGTAACAGCACCAGCAGCAATATCCCTACTTATGGGGCAGGAATAAGCCTTTTAAATGGCTTGCTGGCCGATGAACTAACGTATAATGGCACAACCTTCGATCAATATACCACCAACGGACTGGTATCTAATGAATCGAATGTAGCCAATGTATGGACCGATTCTTATGCTGCTATTTACAGGGCCAATGCTATTATAGAGGGTGTGGCTGTCAGCAGCTTTCCCACTGCTTATAAAAACCAGGCTACAGGCGAAGCTTTGTTTATCCGTGCCTTTTGTCATTTTTATCTGGTGAACCTGTATGGTGATGTGCCTTTGATGACCACTACAGTAGTGCAGGATAATCAAACCGCTTCACGTGCAGCCGCTTCGCTGGTATATAACCAGATTATTACTGATCTGGAGCAGGCTGTAACGCTGTTAACAGAAACGTATCCATCGGGCAGCAACCGTACCCGGGTAAACAAATATGCGGCCGCTGCATTGCTGGCACGTGTGTATCTGTATCATGGCGACAATGATAAGGCAGAAGCAGCCGCCACCCAGGTGATCAATGCGGCAGCATTATATACCTTGCCAGGTGATCTCTCTACTGTGTTTTTAACATCCAGTACAGAAGCTATCTGGGACTTTGATACGTCTGTATTTGGCTATCCTTTTGTAGGGGCGCAAACGGTTCCTAATGCCGGTGTAATCCCTTATTTTGTAGTGATGCCGAATCTGTTAGCGGCATTTGAAGTGAACGATAAGCGTAAGGCCAGCTGGGTGAATATTTCTGCTGATTATTATTATCCTTATAAATACCACACTAAAACGAAAGTAAACCAGGAGTATGACGTTGTGCTAAGGCTGGCAGAGCAATACCTGGTAAGGGCAGAAGCAAGGGCGCAACAGAAGAACTTAACCGGCGCCACAGAAGATATTAATGTTATCAGAAAACGTGCAGGCTTAGGTAATACACCAGCAGCCACGCAGGGCGAATTGCTGGCAGCAGTGGCACAGGAAAGAAGAGTAGAGCTTTTTTCAGAATGGGGCCATCGCTGGCTGGATCTGAAACGTACCGCTAAAGTGGATTCTGTTATTACTGCGCTTAAACCCGGATTGTGGGAAACAACAGATGCGTTGTATCCTGTACCCAGCGCGGAAAGAACGAAGAATGTAAACCTGTCTCAGAACTTAGGATATAATTAAACAAAAAAAATATGAAAATTTCCATAGTAACCATCGTAGCGTTATCCTTAACGGGAGCTACCATTGCACAAACTCCTTCTGGCAGCACACCCGCTTCCAAAGAGAAGACGCCGGAACAACAGGCTTATGACAATTTATATGCAGGCGTGAACAAACAACGCGATTCACTTACGCAGGAATGGACAAAGCTTTCGCCGGAACAAAAAAAGGATACTGCTTTTTCCAAAGCTTATATGAAGCAGTTTGATGTGTTAAAAGAGCAATCGCATCAGATTAGCCGGATGTATATTGATCAGCATCCGGAATCGCCTTATGCTTTGAATGCGATTAAGGATCTGGATAATGGTGCTTTTATCATTCATGCAGAAGTGGTAGACCCTCTGTTTAAAAAGCTGTCGCCTGCTGTGCAGCAATCCGAAGCAGGCAAAGCATTTGCAGCCAGAATTGAAAAAGCCAGGCTGTTGGGTATTGGCCAGATGGGCCCTGTTTTCTCTGCACCTGACACAACAGGGAAAGCAGTATCAACCCGGGATTTTAAAGGTAAATATGTGCTTGTTGACTTTTGGGCCAGCTGGTGTAAGCCCTGCCGTGCCGAGAACCCTAACGTGTTAAAAGCGTATGAGAAATACAAGGATAAAAACTTTACCGTATTAGGCGTGTCGCTTGACAACGAAAAAGCAAAAGAAGCATGGCTGAAGGCCATTCATGATGATGCCATGCCCTGGACACAAATTTCAGATCTGAAAGGTTGGAGCAGTCCGGCTGCCGAGCTGTACGATGTACATGCTATACCACAAAACTACCTTTTAGACCCATCTGGTAAAATTGTGGCCAAAAATATTCGTGGGGAGCAACTGCATACTGCGCTGGAAACGATTTTAGGTAAGTAGGATAGTGGCTGGATAAGGTTCATTGTCATGTTTTGGCAATGAACCTTTTTAGTAAGAAGATGGTTGCCCATTAAATTATTTTGAGGGATATTTGATAGCAGATGTATATGAAATTGGGTTTCATTGCATTGTGTTGGGAGATGTTTAACCCCCTTTAGCAACTCTAAGTACAAACAACACAACTGCACAAATCCCCAAAACACCCTACTTTTACGCTGTTGACTGATACTGACTATAGCGAAGAGAAGAGCGGCAAACCCCATCCGTTACCCCAACCGGATTTGCAGCAACAAGCCACTGGCGGCAGCCGGGAGGCCTTTAAAGCCATTTACGATAAATACTGGCCCGATTTGTTCCAGGCCGCCTACAAGCGCACCCGCAATGCCGATGATGCGCGCGACCTGGTGCAGGAGCTGTTTATTGCCCTTTGGGATAATCCCGACCGGCTGCTACAGGAAACCGACCTGGGTGGCTACCTGTTTGTGGCCCTGCGTAACCGCATTTTCAACTATTTCGAAAAGCAAACTGTGCGGCTTAATTACCTCATGGCGCAGCCTTTTAAGCCGGTAGAGTCGGAAGATGCCATTTTCAGCACCATCCGCACCCGCGAAATAAAAGCTTGTGTGGCAGCGGCAGTAGCAGCCATGCCGCCACGTATGAAGGAAATTTATATACTCAGCCGCGAGCAACAACTGAGCATTGCTGAAATTGCCGGCCTGCTGGGTATAGCGCCACAAACCGTTAAAAACCAGTTGCATACGGCGCTGGAAAAAATACGCACCCACCTCGACAGCCATAACCTCGGCAGTTTTTTCTTTCTTTTTTAATTTTTTTCCATCCGGCATAGTACTACCCGTTTAGTTACCTGTTATAGTATATAAACAGGCATACTGCAACGTGAGTTCAACACAATATAATATACAGGAATTGTTGAAGAAGTACCGGGAAGGTACTGCTTCGGCAGAAGAGCGCGCTTTGCTGGAAGCATGGTATCATGCACTGGAATACGATGCCACCGCTTTTGCCGATGAAGAAGCCATGCAGCAGATGCAGGCGGCCAGTTGGGAAGTGATTACAGCCGGAAAACGTCAGCAGGCGCCTGTTGTGGGGCTGTTCAGGCGCTACCGGATAGGAGTTGCTGCTGCAGTAGTGCTGGCAGTGGCAGGCATCACCTGGTTTACTATCAACAGGCAGCAGCCTAAACAGGAAACCATTCCAACAGCCCAAACCACACCAGCAGCACCAGCCAGTGACAAAGCTGTGTTAACCCTGGCCGATGGGCGACAGATAGTGCTGGAACAGGCAGATAGCGGGGCTATTGCCGAGCAAAATGGCATTCGTATTATCAAACTCAATAACGGCCAGCTGGCTTACGATAAAGCGAATAAATCCGGCGCGCAAAAGCCATCGGCTACAGCAATGTATAACACACTTACCACGCCGCGCGGGGGACAATATAAAATAGTGCTACCAGATGGTACTGTGGTGCAGATGAACTCGGCCTCTTCCATCACTTATCCCACTGCTTTTGCAGGTAAGGAAAGGGTGGTAAAGCTCAATGGCGAAGCCTATTTTGAAGTGGCCCGCAATGCACAGCAGCCTTTTAAAGTGGAGGTGAATAAAACTGTGGTGGATGTGTTAGGTACGGCGTTTAACATACATGCCTATACCGATGAACCGGCTGTTACTACCACGTTGGTAAACGGGAGTGTGCGGGTAACACATACGATGGCGGCAGGCAGTAAGTCAGAGCTGTTAACACCGGGCCAGCAGGCAGTAGGGGCCGAAACCTACCTGGTAACCCGCAAAGCCAATATGCGCCAGGTGTTATCGTGGAAGAACGGGCTGTTCATTTTTGAAGACCGGAAGCTGGAAGATGTGCTGCGGGAAGTTTCGCGGTGGTATGATATAGATATTGACATGCAGGCTCCGGCAGATGATACGCGGTATGGTGGAGTGATTAACCGCAACAGCGATCTCAAAAAGGTTTTAGAGCTGTTGGAGCGCAATGGAATCAGGCATTTCAAAATAGAAGGCCGCAAAGTAATCGTACTTCCTTAATCCATATAATATGTAAACAATCACTGCTTATGACGTAACAAAAAACTGACACAAGCCCGGAAAACAAAAACCGGAGATGCTACGAACATCCCCGGCAGGCGTTTGATTTTGGGCTTCCCTCTTGCTGAAAGAATTCCATTTAAAACCAAAACATGCTAAAGTTATGCATTTTATCCTTCGCAAAAGGATAGGGCCAGTCCTTTGCCTTTTGCAGTCCCGAAAAATAATGCTGTATATGAGATTAACTGCTTTGCTTCTTGTGATTTGTATGCACGTGAGCGCTACCGGCTTATCGCAGAAGGTAACCCTTTCGGTGCATAAACAGCCGCTGCATGAAGTGATTAGTGAAATAGCCGCCCAAACAGGAGTGAGCATGATCTTTAACATGGAGCAGTTGCGCACAGCCGCACCGGTAACCATTGATTTAAAAGATACCCCGCTGGAAGAAGCGTTGAAAGCGGTATTTAAAAACCAGGCCTTTCAATATGAAGTGAAAGAAGGTACGGTGATTATTAAAAAACAAAGAACCTTGTTAATGGATTTGCCTGTTGGTGCCGCGCCCGATAACCGCCAGGTAGAACTGATGGTGCGGGTAATGGATGAAAGAGGTGTGCCAATGGCGGGTGTAACAGTAGCTATTAAAGGATCCAAACGAACTTATGTAACCAATAGCAATGGCTTGCTGGCTTTACAGGATATGCCTGGTGAGTTTGTGATGATTATTTCCAGTGTAGGTTATGAAGAGCAGGTGATACATGTTTCTCCTGAAATGCAGGCAGTGGCGGTGCATTTGAAAGTAAAGGTGAACCAGCTGAATACATTGGAACTAAGCACAGGTATGGGCGTACGTAAAAAGGAAAGTTTTACCGGTGCTGCAGCAGTATACAGCGGCCAGGATTTGAAAACCGTAGGCAACAGGAATATCCTGGAAAGTCTCCGAAGCCTGGACCCTTCGTTTATTAAGGTAGAAAACAATCTGCAGGGCAGTAACCCTAACAAGCTGCCCGATTTTGAAATAAGAGGCAGAACCAGTATCAGCACTATTAACCTGAACGATCAGTTCAGTTCTAATCCCAACCAGCCCTTGTTTATACTGGATGGTTTTGAAACTACACTACAGGCTATTTACGATCTGGATATGAATCGCGTGGCCAGTGTTACTATATTAAAAGATGCGGCTTCTACAGCGCTGTATGGCTCTAAGGCGGCGAATGGTGTGGTGGTAGTTGAAACCAAACGACCAACACCGGGTAGGCTACAGGTAAGTTATAATGGCGATTTCCAGGTAGATGTGCCTGATTTACGCAGCTATAACCTGATGAATGCCGCAGAGAAATTGCAGTTTGATAAACTGGCCGGCCGCTATTCCAGCACCGGGCAGCTCGGTTGGGAAAGTGAGGCTGTGTATAATGCACGCCTGGCCGAAGTGCAGAAAGGGGTGAACACCTATTGGTTAAGCGAACCGGTGCAAACGGGTTTCTCTAACAAGCATTCGGTGCAGGTTACCGGTGGTAGTCCTGATTTGATGGTGAATGCAGGTATCTTATACAGCAAGCAAAATGGTGTCATGAAAGGTTCGGGTCGCGACAACTGGAGCGGTAATATCAACCTCAGTTACCGTAAAGGCCGCGTGAATATTTCCAACCTGTTCACTGTGCGTGGTAACACGGCTATAGAATCGCCTTATGGTTCATTCTCCGATTTTGCCAATGCCATTCCTTACTACCGTAAGCGAAATGACGATGGTTCTATTCCCCGTTATCTCGATCCCTTATATGACACCTCCATCCTTAATCCTTTATACAATGCCAGCATATACAGTAAAAATCAAACGCAGCAGTTTGCTTTTCAAAACAACCTGCAGGCGATAGTTACGCTTTCCCCTTCGTTTCGCTTACAAGGTGCTGTGCTGGTAGGCAAAGGCAACACTACTACACTGGTGTTTATTCCACCTGATAACTCCGCTTTCCAGGGCTTACCTGCCAACCAGCAGGGCAGCTACCAGAACACACGGCTGGAAAACAGCCAGTACAATGCCAACCTGATGCTTACTTACGCTAAGTTGGTGAACAGGCATCAGTTCACTGCTTCGGTGCGTGGCGATGTGCAGCAACAGAAGAATAATACCGTAGGATTTACCGCCGTAGGCTTTCCCTATGGCACAGATGGCAGCCCCGCTTTTGCTTATGGCTTTATGCCCTACAGCACACCGGTGGCCAGCAACATCACCACCCGTAGTGTAGGTTTTTTAACCAACCTCAACTATGTATACGACCGGCGCTTTATGCTGGATGCCGTATACCGCCTGGATGGTACCAGCGTGTTTGGCAGCAGCCGTCAGTTTAAGCCGTTCGTTTCGGCAGGGTTGGGCTGGAACCTGCATAATGAACAATTTATGAAGCAGCTGAAATGGGTTAACCTGTTAAAGCTGCGTGGCAACATGGGCTATTCGGGTAATGAAAATATAGGCACTTTCAGCTCGGTATCGTTATACAATTATATCTCCGGCAACACCAACAACTTTGGCCAGGGACTTACAGTGGCTTCGTTAGGTAACCCGGTGCTGGACTGGCAAAAAACTTTACAGGAAAGTTATGGGGTAGACTTTAACCTGCTCAACAACCGTGTAAGTGGTTCCGTGGAATATTTTCACAAGAAAACAGATCCGCTGGCAGTAGGTGCAGCAGGTACGTTGCCTTCCTCTGCCGGAGTAAATGCCAACTATGTACTCAACCTGGGCTACCTCACCACCAAAGGCTGGACCGTGAACGTGCGCGTATCGCCAGTGTATAACCTGAAAGACCGTATTATATGGACTATTGGTGTGATGGGCAGCAACTATACCAGCCGTTATGGTGGCTTTAGTAACCGTTTAAGTGAACTGAACAAGGCCGAGCAGGATGCCAATGGGTTAAGCAGGTATTATGATGGATACAGTCCGGATGATATGTGGGCAGTGGTATCGCGGGGTATAGACCCGGCTACAGGGGTAGAAGTGTTTCAGAAGAAGAATGGTAAGCTCACTTACGACTACGATCCGGCAGATATTGTAAAGGTGGGCAATACACGACCTACTATTGAAGGCACTATGAACACTACACTGGCCTATAAAGATTTTACACTGGGCGCTGTAGTGCGTTACCAGGTGGGTGGTTATGTGTTTAATAATGCTTTGTTTAATAAGGTAGAAACCAACAGCAGTGCAACCTTTAATAATAATATGGACAGACGGGCCTTGTACGACCGCTGGCAAAAGCCGGGCGATGTAGCGCAGTTTGCAGGCATCGGCACTTATGCAAGCAGGGTAATGTCGTCCCGCTTTATTCAAAAGGATACCCATTTTACAGGTGAGTCGTTTTCTATTGGCTACCGCGTAAATGGTGGCTGGGTGAAAAAAATGCAGTTGCAAACGCTGGGCATCAACTTATACCTGAATGATATATTCCGTATAGAAAGCATCCTTACCGAAAGAGGTATCGACTATCCTTATGCCCGCACTTTTTCTTTCAGTATTAACGCTTCATTTTAATTCAAATGCATTGTATGTTACAGAAATATAAATTGTTACTGTGGTGCCTGTTACTGGTGGGTTTATGCAGCTGTAAAAAATACCTGTCGGTACAGCCCGAAGGCTCGTATTCCGAAGACCAGGTATATAGCAATCCCAATGCGATGCAACAGGCTTTAAATGGCTTGTACATCAGCCTGGCAGATAGCACGCTGTACGGACAGTTTTTAAGTAATACCGTAATAGAAATGATGGGGCAGCGCTATACGCCACCTGTTACTACCACACGCGTGGTACGACCTTTCCAAACCTATCAGTATACCGATGTAAATGTGATGAAGGCTTTTGACGGCTTATGGCAACAGGCCTATAATACGATACTGGCTGCCAACCTGTTTATTACCAAGGCTAATAACGCTATCAGTAACAATGTGGTTACACCACAGCAGGGGCAGCTGATGATAGGGGAAGCCACGGCTATACGTGCCATGTTACATTTTGACCTGTTGCGTTTATTTGGCCCCGTGTATGCCAGTGAGCCCAATAAACAGGCCATACCTTATTATACCACTGCCGATGGCAAAACGCAGCCCTTGCTTACCGCAGCACAGGTAATGGAAAAGGTGCTGGCAGATTATACTACTGCAGCCAGTTTGCTGGCGGCCGACCCGGTAATTACACAAGGCGTAGTGAATAATAGTAATTTTTATAGCGGTTTACGTAACCAGCGCCTGAACTATTATGCAGTGAAAGGCCTGATGGCCAGGGCTTACCTGTGGGCAGGACAAAAAACTCAGGCACACCAGCAGGCGCAGGAAGTGTTAACACAGGGTGAAAAATGGTTCCCGTGGACTAAATCAGAAACGATAGAATTCTTACAGGATAACCCGGATCGTATTTTTTCCAGCGAAGTGTTGTTCAGCATCTACAATCCCAATATGTATGTAGGATATTATGCCTGGTTTAGCCCCGATCTGGGTACGGATATAGTATTAACGGCCGATGGCGACCGTTTGGGAATGTTGTATGAAAATATGGATAACGATTATCGTTATAATATCAATACCTGGCGCGCTACCACACTCACGAAGAAATGTTTTTTCAAGTTTGCCGATGTGCCCGATATCCGCCAGCCCTTCCGCTTTTTGCAACCGGTGCTGCGCAAAACAGAATTGTATTATATACTGGCCGAAACAGAAAGCGATGCGCAGCAGGCGCTTACCTTGTTAGATACGGTGCGTTATCATCGCAACCTGCCTAACCTGGATGCCACGGCCAATGTACCCAACGAAATACAAAAAGAGTATCAGAAAGAGTTTTGGGGCGAAGGGCAATTGTTTTTCTATTACAAGCGCAATAATGTAAGCGACGTACCCGGCGGCGACAGCCCATGGAGTACGTATACACCCAATTATGTAGTGCCGCTGCCGCTTTCTGAAACCACACCGCGATAAACCAAGGCAATCACTTAACAAGTAAAACATGCGTACAGCTTTTTATAAACTTTTACTGGTGGCCGCTATACCGGTTGTATTCGCTGCCTGTAAAAAGGAAGGGATAATGACCTACAATGCCAGCGATAATATTTTTTTCAATTATAAAACAGGAGTAGACCCCAGTCGTGATCAGTTAGGTTTTGTGATAGACTCACTTGACTTTACGTTTGCCTATAGTGCCGCAAGTGTTACCGATACACTGTTTCCCATACCTGTAGGCGTATCAGGCGCACCCGCTGCCACTGATCGCACCTATAAAGTGGTGATAGATGCAGGCGCTACTGCTGTAGAAGGTAAGCATTACAATTTTACGCCACTGGTAGTAAAGGCTGGCCGTGTAACAGATACGCTGTGGATACATTTTAACAGAACGGCAGACCTCATGCAGGGAAAAGTAAGTATGACACTGCACCTGGTGCCGAATGAAAATTTCTCTACAGATATAGAACGCCGGCTGGAACACTCGGACAAAGACACCATCAATATTATCCAGTTTCGCCTGTCCCTTTCAGATATGCTTACGGAAGGGCCTGACTGGAATAGTTACGAAACCTATTTCGGCACTTTTAGTGAAAAGAAAGTGCGGCTGATGAATCAGATAGTGGGCCTGCCATTGGATTTCTGGGCTTATGGCAACGGGCTTAGTGGTGCCGACATTGCCAACGCCGTGTATTACGCCACCTCTATGTCGCGCTACCTGAGCCAGCAGGCGGCTGCAGGAAATACTATCTATGACGAAGATGGCGTAACGCCAATGAAGATGGGCACCGATTATCAATAATTAAATTGAATGTATGATGCAAAAGAAATTTGCTTATTTCATAGCCTTGCTGGGCATTTGCTGCTGTACGGCCTGTTACAAAGACAAAGGCAATTACAATTATCATCCCATTAATGAAGTGGCTGTAAGCCAGTTTGATACCGTACAGGGATACCTGGTATATATTGCCGACACTTTGAAGGTGAGCCCCGTTGTTACCGGCACATTGGATAAAGAAGGCACTGCTGGCTACAGTTACGAGTGGTCGTACGAAACACAGGATTTTGTATCCACAGTTATTAGCACCGAAAAGAACCTGCGTTATGCTATCACGCTTTTGCCCGGCAATTATTCGCTTCGGTTAAAGGTTACCGACAATGCTTCTGGTGTGTTATACCATTTCAGAGCCAATTTGCAGGTAAGCACGGCAGTATATGAAGGTTACCTGGTATTAAATGAGGTGAATGGTCATTCCAGGCTGGATATGTTATCGTATCAAACGAATACACAGCAGTTTACACAAATAACGGACGTGCTGCAAAAAATGGCCTCTTCACTGCCGCAACAAGGCTCGCCGGTGAATATCTTTTGTATGCAAAGCAGCGTTACCGCAACGGCCGATGGTAACTCTTATAAAATATACTTGTCTTCCTCATCGGGTACCAATAACCTCAACTCCGAAACTTTTGATTATGAAGCGAAGCAAAATATCAGCTATGAAATGATTGGTGATGTGCCACAGGACTTTACAGCTTCTAACTTTTTCGGCACTTTCCGCTTTGGCGTTATTCCCACGATGTATATGGTGGCTGATAATAATGTATATATCCGCACCAATAGTTACCCGGCTTTTCCCTATGTACCGTTAAACGCATATGCCGGTGCACTGCCTTTTAAAGCATCGCCTTACATAGTGGGTGATCCTAACTATTGTATGATATTCAATATGGACAAGCGTACTTTTACACGCACGCCCTCTTTTAGCGCCAACTACGTGGAAGATATGGCCCCAGGGCTGAACTTTCCCACCGGTAAAGACCTGGTGTATATGGAGATGTCGTACAGTGGCGTTATTCACGCTATCTTAAAAGATCCATCTACAGGTGCGTATTCAATTATCCGTTTTTTACTGGGTACAACACCTACGTATAATGATGTTATTACCGCTACCGATTTTGATAAGGCTACCCATTACGCTATGAGTCCCGATCGCGGTTACCTGTTTTACAGCGTTGGAGGTAAAGTGTATGAATACGACCTGTCGCTGAAAACTGCCAAGCTGATGCTGGACAGGGGTAGCGAAGAAGTTACTTACCTGGCTTTTCCCAACTTCTTTTACCGCACCACCAAAACTACCTATACCAGCTGGGCCAACCTGCTGAATATAGGCTGGTACAATGCTGCCGGAACAGCCGGGGCTAATGGTACTTTAGAACAGTACAATGTGCCGCAGGTAAACGGACAAATAACACTGGCCAATCAATGGACAGGATTTGGTAAAATAACCAGTATCGCCTACCGCGAAAGAAGATAACAACATTTATTATATCACCATTTAGATAACAGGCAATGCAGGATTCGATTGTCAGGATAGAACATTTGTCGCACCGGTACTCCAATACCTGGGCTATACGCGACATTAACATGGAAATAGCCAGCAGCGGCATAGTAGGCCTGCTGGGTTCCAACGGGGCAGGTAAAAGCACTACCATGAATATTTTGTGTGGTGCGCTTAACCAAACCGAAGGCGATGTGTTTGTAGGCGGCATTAATATGCGCCGGCAACCAGAAGAAGCCAAAAAGAACATTGGCTTTTTACCACAAAACCCGCCGTTATACATGGACCTTACAGTGGACGAATACCTGCACTACTGTGCAGGTTTACGACTGATACCGAAGCAAACCATGAAGGGGGCTATACAGGAAGCCAAAGAACGTTGTGGTGTAGCGCACTACAGTAATCGTTTAATCCGCAACCTCTCCGGCGGTTACCGTCAACGTGTAGGTATTGCACAGGCTATTGTGCATAAACCACGCCTGGTGGTGCTGGATGAGCCTACCAACGGGTTGGATCCTAACCAGATACTGGAAGTGCGTGCCTTGATTAAAGACATTGCTACCGAAAGGGCAGTGATCTTTTCATCCCATATCCTTTCCGAAGTGCAGGTATTGTGTAAAGAGATTGTGATGATTGAAAGCGGGCGCATTGTGTTTTCTGATACCATCGATGCTTTCAATAACTATGTAGAGCCGCACAGTATGCTGCTGCATATGGAAAACCCACCAGCCGCTGCTGCGCTGGAAAAGATTGCCGGCGTAACCAGGGTGGAGTTTTTAACCGAAAGACAGGCACGCATATACTTTAGCGGCGACCAGGAAATTACCGAAAGTGTAATAGCTACCAGTGTGCAACAAGGCTGGCGTTTACGCGAGTTAAGCCTGGATAAAACAGCACTGGACGAAATATTTAAACAGTTATCCTCAAAACAAAGCAATTAATTATACAAGGATGAAAACGATATTAAGGGTAGCCAAAACAGAATTAAAGCTATTGTTTTACTCACCCATCGCCTGGTTTTTACTGGTGGTGTTTTTAATACAATGCGGTGTAGTATACTTTAATGCTATAGAGTCGTTTGCCCGCACACAGGAGCTGGGCGGCCCCGGCTTGCGCTATATGGATGCACTTACCAATCGCGCGTTCCTGGGCAAGAGCGGATTGTTTGGCAGTGTGATGCAAAACCTGTTCCTGTATGTGCCATTATTAACTATGAGCCTTATTAGCCGAGAAACCGGCAGCGGCACTATCAAGTTGTTGTACTCTTCGCCGGTAAAGGTGTACCAGATTATACTGGGCAAATACCTGTCTATGGTTGTATACAGCTTACTGCTGGTGCTGGTAATAGGCTTGTTCCTGGTATGCGCTTCGTTACAGATCGTGCATCCCGAAACAGGCATGCTGTTGACTTCGCTGCTGGGCTTCTTCCTGTTGCTGTGTGCCTATGCCGCCATCGGATTATTCATGAGTTGTTTAACTACCTACCAGGTGGTTGCGGCTATCTGTACGTTTGTAATGATAGGCATTCTCAGCTATATCGGGCTTTTATGGCAGCGCATTGCGTTTGTAAGGGAATTAACTTATTTTCTTTCTATCAACGGTCGTACACAAAAGCTGCTTTCAGGCCTCATTACCACCAAAGACCTGGTATATTTCCTGGCTATTGTATACATATTCCTGGGCCTGAGCATTTATAAACTGAAAGCGGGTATGGAGTCAAAGCCCGCGCTGGTAAAGGCCGGCAGGTATGTAGCTGTAGTGCTTTCTGCCTTGCTGATAGGCTATGTAGCCTCTATACCATCGCTTACGGGTTATTACGATGCCACGTTTAATAAAAGCCGTACCGTGGTACCCGCTGTGCAAAAAGTACTGGCCGACCTGGGCGATGATCCGCTGGAAGTTACTTCCTATGTGAACCTGCTGGATCAATATGCTTACCTCGGTGGCCCCGATTCTTATAACGATAACGAATCCCGCTGGGAACACTACCGCCGTTTTAAAAGCAATATTCATTTACATAAAGTATCCTATTACGATAGTGCTTTCGCTAACACGTACAGTTTTCTGCCGCACGAAGCTAAAAACCTGAAAGAGGCAGCAGAACAGCTGGTAAAGATGAATGGCACCCGTTTAAGTGATTACCTTACCCCGGAGCAGATTCAAAAACAAATTAACCTGCGCTCGGAAGACAACCGCTACGTGATGCAGTTGAAGTGGAAGAATAAAACCACCTGGCTGCGCATCTTTGACGACCAGGAGGTATGGCCCGGCGAAACGGAAGTTGCTGCTGCTTTAAAAAGACTGGAACAGGCTAAACTGCCCGTGATAGGCTTTGTAACAGGCAACCTGGAAAGAGATATCAATAAACTGGGCGACCGGGAGTATAAAGGTTTAACTAACCTCAATGGCTTCCGTTATTCGCTGGTAAACCAGGGTTTTGATGTACAAACCGTTTCTCTGGAAACAGATGAGATACCACAGGGTATAGCCGCGCTGGTAATAGCCGATCCGCGCCTGGCATTACCACCCGCTACCTTATCTAAACTACAGCAATACATTAACAATGGCGGTAACCTGCTGATTGCAGGGGAGCCGGGCAGACAGGATATCGTAAACCCGCTGTTAAGTCAGCTGGGCGTGCAACTTACGCAGGGAACCGTACTGGAAGCCAACAAAGAAGAAATGCCGAATAAAGTAAAAGCATTGTTAACTCCGTTTGCGGGCGGCTTTTTCAAGCCGGTGGCTAAAGCGGTGGCCGATAGCCTGCCTGTGCATATGCCAGGGGTGGCAGGTGTTAGCTGGAAACCTTCCGGTGCATTTGCTGTACAGCCTTTACTGGTTACCGATGCTCAAAACAGCTGGAACCGTGTAAAGCCTTACGATGCAGAAATGATGACCAGTGGTGTGGCAGTAGAAGGCAATGGGGCAGTTGCACAGGGTGGCGCTGTAGTAACTACAGTAGTATCAGGTGGTGGCAGACCTTCTCCTGGTGGCCCGCGTGCTGCACAGGGTATGGACAGAGATAAGTTAGGTATGGTGAGTTATTCCCCGGCCGATGGCGATGTAAAAGGGCCGCTTACTACCGCTGTTAGCCTTACCCGCAACATCAACGGCAGGCAACAACGCATTGTGGTGGCAGGCGATGCCGATTTTATGAGTAACAAGCAACTATCCGGTGGTGGTGGCAAGGCCAACTTTGTATTCAGCCTATCTATATTCAGCTGGTTAAGCTATGGCGAGTTTCCTATTGATGCTACCCGCCCCGATAACAGGGATAAAAGAGTGAAGGTGACGCTGGATGACGTGAACACCATACGCACCCTATTCCTCTGGATCATTCCTGCTTTAATAGTGGCCTTTGCCAGTGTATTATTAATCAGGCGCAAAAGAAGATAATCATGCCTTTTACAACAGATAAACAAACGCAGGACGATTTAAACCTGTTTGGCAGGCATGGCACAGATGCCATTTATCACCTGTTTCAGCGGTGCAGTACCCGTGGCGGTGCGGCCCTGCTGGAAGAGATGTTCCGCAATCCTTTAAGCACTGCCGCGGCTATTAACCAGCGTAGCAGCAGGTTCCGTTTATTTGCGGAAAGCGGTATGGCTTTTCCTTTTAACACAGCGTTGTTTGATCCGGCCGAAACTTACCTGGGTAATACAGACGAGCGTACACGGTTGGCCGATCGCGTAGCTTCTGCCGGCAGCAGGCTGGGTAAGCTGGTGGGGAATGATATTGAAACACAACAATTGTATCAAGGCATAGAAGCCCTGGTGCAATTGCTGAAAGAAGCGCGCAGGTTTATAGACACCCTGCGTGCTGCACCCGCTACCACCGGGTATGAAGCAGAAGTGGCGGCCATTACCGCCATACTGCAACAGCCGGAACTGGCAGTGGTGTTTGAAACCGGGAATAAGTTACCGGCCAGTGCTATGGGGTCGCTGGATACACTGTTACGTTTTGGGCATTGGGATAGCTTATTGCAGTTGCTACGGCACCTGTACCTGCTGGATGTGTATATCGCTGTGGCGCAGGTAGCCCGTGAGCGTGGTTTTTGTTTTGCCGAAGCCTTGCCGGAGAAAGGGGGCATGTTATCATTGGAAGGCGTATTTCATCCGCAGTTGAAAAAGGCTGTGCCCAATACACTGCATATGGATGGTAACAGCAACCTGGTGTTTTTAACCGGTGCTAACATGGCTGGTAAAAGCACGTTTATGAAAAGCGTGTGTATTGCCTTATACCTGGCGCATATGGGTTTTCCTGTTGCAGCTGCCGGCATGCGCTTTAGTGTGCTGGATGGCATGTACACTACTATTAACCTGCCTGATAACCTGGGCATGGGTGCCAGTCATTTTTATGCCGAAGTATTGCGCGTGAAAAAGATGGCGCAGGAACTGCAACAACAGAAAAAACTGTTTATCGTATTTGATGAGCTGTTCCGGGGCACCAATGTAAAAGATGCCTGTGAAGCTACTATTGCGGTGGTAGCAGGCTTTGCCGCCAAACGCAACAGCCTTTTTATTATCAGTACACATATTATGGAAGCAGGCGAGGTGTTACAGCAGCGGTGCCCCAACATACAGTTTGTATACCTGCCCACCGGTATGCAGGATAACAAGCCTGTATATACCTATACGGTTACAACCGGCATCAGTGATGACAGGCATGGCATGGTGATTATACAAAACGAGCGTATACTGGATATACTGCACAATGGCAATAAAAAACTGATTTAAATACCACCGTACATGAGTTTTATAACGGATAAGCAAACATTGGATGATTTGAACCTGACGGGTAAGTATAAAGCCAATTCGCTGTTCAGCCTGTTTAACCGGGTACAGACAGCCGGAGGAGAGCGCCTGCTGGAAAAGCTGTTTAAAGAGCCGCTTACCGATGCTGCTGTTATTAACCAGCGTAGCCGGTTGTTTCAGTACTTCCATCAAAAACAGTTTCGTTTTCCTTTTGCCACCAGCAGCCTGGCGGATGCAGAATATTACCTGTCGCTACCCGGTAACGCAGTAAAACCTTTTGCAGCAGCAGGTTTGTTGAAGCAAAAACTGTTAAAGTCATTGGTGCATGATGAGCAGTACGATAAAACCATCACCGGGTTGCAGGCTGCCATAACCCTGCTGCAAACAGCTGCACAGTTTTTACAGCAGCTATCTGGTTACCCTCAACCGGAAACCTTGTTGCCGGTGAATCAATTGCTCAACGATAGCCGCTTGCAGGGATGGCAACAAATACAGCCACAGCAGCTTTCAACGCAACAGGTGGCCCGTTATCATCACCTGCTGCTGCATGTGTTTCGCCACGAAATGGATGCCGTGCTGGAACTGGTTTATCACTGGGATGTGTGCATAGCGGTGGCCGGAGTGGCGCAGGAAAGAGGGTTGCATTATGGGCATGCATTGCCCGCAGGTGCGCATACCTTTAGTTGCGCGGGGCTTAGCCACCCGGGGCTTACCAAAGCCGTTGCTAACCCGATGGCTTTTCATCCCCAACAAAACCTGTTGTTTTTAACCGGTGCCAACATGGCGGGTAAAAGCACTTTAATGAAATCGTTTGGTATAGCCATCTACATGGCCCATATGGGTTTTCCTGTAGCGGCACGTGAATTACGGTTTTCGGTAATGGATGGGTTGTATACTTCCATTAACGTACCCGATAATCTAAACCAGGGCTATAGTCATTATTATGCCGAAGTACTGCGGGTGAAAAAGGTAGCTGAAGAGGTAAGTCGCGGACATAACCTGGTGGTGATATTTGACGAGCTGTTTAAGGGCACCAATGTAAAAGACGCCTACGATGCCACGTTAGCAGTAACAGAAGCGCTGGCAGACTATCGCAATTGCTTTTTTATCATCTCTACCCATATTATAGAAGTAGGCGATGCCTTACAGCAGCGTGGGGCAGCAGTGGCTTTTGGTTACCTGCCCACCGTAATGGAAGGTGCCGTGCCCCGTTATACTTATACACTTACCACCGGCATTACCAACGACCGGCAGGGAATGATGATTATACAAAATGAAGGTATTTTATCCCTGCTGGATACACATTCAAATTAAATAGCAATGAACATACAAACATGGTTTCACAGGCCAGCAGTATTGCTGGCTACAGGCAGCGTATTGCTGGTGGCCAGCGCCGGTGCGCAAACGGTAGCCCACACTGCTTTACCGTTAGACACAGCGGTACGTACCGGTAAGCTCAGCAATGGATTTACGTATTTTATCCGCCACAATGCTACTCCTGAAAAAAGAGTGGTGATGTACCTGGCCTGTAAGGCGGGGTCTATACTGGAAACAGAACAGCAACGCGGGCTGGCGCATTTTATTGAACACATGAGCTTTAACGGCACCACGCATTTTCCTAAAAATGAACTGGTAGATTATCTGCAAAAATCAGGTGTGCGTTTCGGGGCCGATTTAAACGCCTACACTTCGTTTGATGAAACGGTATACCAGTTGCCATTGCCTGCCGATAACAAAGCGCTGTTGCAGAATGGCCTGCAAATTATGCGCGACTGGGCACAGGAAGCCACACTGGAAACACAGGAGATAGAGAAAGAGCGTGGTGTGATACTGGAAGAAGCCCGCCTGGGCAAAGGGGCGCAAAAACGCATGCAGCAACAGGTAATGCCTATGCTGATGAATAACTCCCGCTATGCTTACCGCCTGCCTATTGGGTTAGACAGCGTGATTCAATATGCGAAGCCGGAAACTTTACGGCAGTTTTACCACGACTGGTACCGGCCCGATTTACAGGCTTTGGTGGTAGTGGGCGATGTAGATGTGCAGGAGATAGAACAGCAGGTAAAAAAGCTGTTTGGAACCCTGAAAAATCCTGCTAAAGAAAAAGCGCGCACACAGTACCGCATACCGCTTACCGGTAAAAACCAGTTTAAAGCGCTTACTGATGCTGAAATTACCAGTAGCTCGGTTGATGTATATATCAAGCTACCTAACATCGAATTAAAAACGGCAGCCGACTACCGGCAGGCTATTGTGCAGCAGCTGTTGAACCAGCTATTATCGCAAAGACTTATCGAGGTAAGCAAACAGGCCAATGCACCGTTTATCAGTGCCACCGCCGGTATACAAAATTACCTGAACCAGTTGCAATTGTTTGCCGTGCATGTAGATGTAAACAAAGGTGCCTGGGAAAAAGGTGTTAAAGCTGCGTGGCGCGAATTGGAGCGTGCCAAACGTTTTGGTTTTACCGCAACAGAAATGAACAGGGCGGGTAAAGACTACCTGGCCAGTTTTGAAGCCGCCTGGAAAGAAAGAAGCAAAGCGCGGAGTGACCAATATGTAAAAGAATATGTTGATTACTTTTTACACGGCACCGCTTCGCCCGGCATAGAAAAAGAATACGAGTTGGTAAAAGCATTACTGCCACAGATTACTTTGGCCGAAATTCAGGCACGGTTGCTGTCTGCCCTAAAAACTACTGATTGCGATATGGTAGTAGCTGCGCCGGATAGTGAGAAAGAGAGTTTGCCTACAGCAGCTGTCATCACCAGCTGGCAACAGGCAGTACAACAGGAAACGCTGGAAGCCTATAAAGATGCTGTGGTAAATAAGCCGCTGCTGGCGCAAAAGCCTGTGCCCGGTAAAATTATAGCAACCACACAGCAGTCTGTGGCCGGGGTTACAGAATACACGTTAAGCAACGGTGTAAAAGTGGTGATAAAGCCTACCACCTTTAAAAAGGATGAAATTAGCTTTTCTGCCTTTGCAGCCGGTGGCACTTCCTTATATAACGATGCAGATTATCCTTCTGCTTCCTATGCTACCGGCGTAGTGGCTATGGGCGGTGTAGGCCCATACAACAGCACAGAACTGGGCAAATATCTATCCGGCAAACAACTGGGCGTAATGCCTTATATAGGCGAGCGAAGCCAGGGCTTTACCGGCAAAGCCACTACAGAAGAACTGGAAACAGCTTTGCAACTGGTATACCTGTATTGTACGGCACCGCGTGCCGATGCCGCTTTATTCACCAATGCCATTAACCGTTCCAAAGCCTCGCTGGCAAACCGCTTCAACGATCCTGCCAGTGTGTTTGCCGATACTGCCGCCGGGGTACTGGGTAATTACCACCTGCGCCGCACCGGGCCCAGCGAAGCCAAACTAAACCAGGTAAATATGAATCGTGCTTTGGAAATATATAAAGAGCGTTTTGCAGATGCTTCCGGTTTTACTTTTGTGTTTGTGGGCAATATAGATACCGCCACTATCAAACCTTTACTGGAAATTTACCTGGGTAGCTTACCAGCCAGTCATACAAACGAAACAGCCAAAGACCTGGGCATACGCATCCCTAAAGGCAACATCAGCCGTGCAGTATATAAAGGCAAGGAAGATAAAGCCACAGTAAGATTGTATTGCAGCGGCGATTACACTTACAACGAGGAAAACAACACGCGCCTGCAGGCATTAAGCAAAGTGTTGGGCATTCGCTTAATAGAGCGCCTGCGCGAAGAAGAAGGGGGCGTGTATGCGCCCGCTGCCAGTGTGTCGTTTGCCAAATATCCTGCTTCGGGTTATATGTTCAGCATCAGCTTTGGTTGTGCCCCTGCCAATGTAGAAAAGTTGATAGCCGCTACGCAGGACGAAATGCGCAAGTTGCGGGAAACAGGCCCCGACCAGGTAAACCTGGATAAGTATAAAGCAGAAACACGTACCTCACTGGCTACTGCCATACAAGGCAATGGTTACTGGATGGGCTACCTGGCTAACCAATACCAGCTGAATGAGCCGCTGGGCGATGGTATGGAGCAAGGTAGGCTGGTAGAAGCTTTAACAGTACCAGTGTTACAGCAGGCTGCTAAAGAATTTTTGAAAACGGATAATTTCATTCGTTTGGTATTATTACCTGAGAAGGGAGCGGAATAAGTATTCTACACCTCAACCGGTTTTACTGGTTGAGGTGTACTTTCAATAAGTAAATAGTACAAGAAAAGAGTAGTAAACAGAGCGTGTACCTTTTGTTGTGCGTTTAATTTTACACTATATGCGTATATATAGTTGTTCCACTCTATACTGTATCCCGATGAATGTATTAGCTGGTAGAATAAGGCAGTTGGGCATGATGTTACTATTGTTTGCAGTAACTGCTTATGAAAGTAATGCACGTTATAAGGGGAGTTACAATGTGGAGGATACTGCCGCGATAAATGCTACTTTGGCAAAAGCGTTATTATTGGTAAACAAGCCGGGAGAGGTTGCGGCAGATTTGGATGCTGCTCAAAAACTGGCAGAACAAGCATTACATGCATCTTTTGGCGGCAGGTACCGGTTGGGGGAAGGAGTAGCCTATACATTGTTGTCAAAGATTTACAGAGAGAAAAACGAGCGGGAAAAAGGACATCAATTTGCCAGTCGTGCAGTAGGCCTGTTTACAGGCAATGTACAGTATCCTGCACAGCAGGCGGATGCATTAATAGAACTGGCCGACTATAGTAGTATTGATGATTCAGTTGGTTTAGTCCATAAAATTGGATTGTACAGGCAAGCTACTGATATGATGGATAAGGCTGTAACCGGAGATTTGAAAAGCGCGGATGCCACCAAATTCCTGGGTGATTTATATATGTTATACCGCCGCTATGATTCGGCGAAGTATTATGTGCAAAAGTCTTTAGCTATTTATCAGGCAAACCGGTATGGGCAACTACAGGATGTGTATTCACTGTTGGGGGTAATTTATTATAACCAGTTTAACAGGCGCCTTGCTTTAAAGTACGAGTTGCTTGCTATGGAGGTAGCTGAAAAATTCAAAGATAGCAGTGCGTTGGTGGTGGCCATATATAACCGGCTGGGCATGTTGTACACCCGTATGGATCACGATTCTGTAGCAACAGCGTATTATTTAAAGGCTATTACGCTTGCGGAAAAAAATAACAACGATGATCGTTTCAGGCTATATGTGAATGTAGCACAAATGCATATCAGGTCACGCAGGCTGAAAGACGCCGAAATTCTACTGGAAAAAGGAATCAGGGAATATCCTCCCAGGGACACTATTCAAGACGATTATGCCGATTTGCTGAATACTTTGTTAGGTGTATATGCTTTAACCAGGCAATGTAAACAGGGAGAATTATTACAAAGCAGGATGAAAAAGATTGTAGAGCAGCATCCGGGCGAGCTGGATGTGATTACGCTACATAATTTTCATCATTTTTCTTCGATGCTTTTTATGGCTAACGGGCAGTATGATGAGAGTGGGGAGCATATTGATGCTATGGAGCAGTTGAATCAAAGGGATAAGTATATCACTTCCAGTAACAGAACAATTGCTTATCTCCGGTACCAGTTAGATTCTTCCAGAAATAATTTGGCAAGCGCTTTAATGTATTACAAACGTTTTAGTGATGAAAGAGATTTGCTGACCAAAAAAAATTATGATCAGGACTTAGCCGGCCTGGAAGTGGAATACGAAACAAAAAAGCGCGATCTGGAATTAGGAACAAGGGCAGAAGCGATAAAAAACCTGCAGGCACAGGCTCAGTTGCAGCAGAAGGCGCTGCAAAGCAGGCAACTAACCCGTAACCTGGCATTGGTAGGTATTATATTGCTGGGCCTGTTGCTGGCATTATTATATAATCGTTTCCGGTATAAGCAGCAGACTACCCGCATATTGAACAGCCAGAACGAAAACCTGAAACAGCTACTGGCTGAGCGGGAATGGTTATTGAAAGATGTAAACCACCGGGTTAAAAACAACCTGCAGATTGTGATAAGCCTGTTAGATGCACAAATGGCCGATCTTACCGATGATAAGGCGTTGCATATGGTGCGGGGCAGTCAGCAGCGTATGCATGCTATATCCCTTATTCATAAAAAACTGTCGCTGACTGAAAAATATACCAGCATTCCTATGCAGGAATATATACCCGAACTGGCAGAAGAATGCCGGAAAAGTATGGATGCTATCCGTGTAGCGGGTATTACTACAGAAGTAGATGCGGTATTGCTGGATGTTTCACAGGCCGTTTCGGTGGGGCTTATTATTAATGAAGCTATTACCAATGCCTATAAATATGCTTTTACAGATAGAAAGGCAAACGCGCGTATTGCCATCCGGTTGCGTGCTATCAATGAAACGTCGGTAAAATTAACTATTACAGATAACGGGGTAGGTGTTGCTGATACCTCATTGTTAGCACAGTCCTCTTCCCTGGGCATGACGCTGATACAAGGGCTTGCCACGCAGTTAAATGGTAAAGCCACGTTTGTTTCTGAAAACGGTTTTTCGGTACAGGTAACTTTTCAAAAGATGGCTGTGATGAATTTACAGCCTGCTGAAGTGGTTGCTGTAGCGGTGTAAGCTTAAAAATAGTGATGAAAAAGTGCCCTTGTGTATAAAGCAAGGGCACTTTTTGTTAAGCATATATGATATCGAATATGTCCAGCGAAACCAGCAGTGGCTCAGGGTAGAAAGAGCCGTCTGCATCATTAAGCGGATAAATCCTGTGTTTGGTAGGTGCTTTAATACCATTAAACTCTTTATAGTCAGAGTAGTAATGCGTAGCTGAATTATTACCCAGTACTTCCGGCCAGTAATCGTGGCGCTTTAATAAACCTTCCTGCGAAAAATAGAATACCTGTTTTTTGCTATGGGTAGGCACATGATCAGGAAAAATTACCTGTAATCTTCTCCATGTTTCTCCTTGTTCCTGCCAGGGATCCATTTCCAGGAAATGGAAGCCGGGAGTGCTGAACAAAAAAGGAGTGGTCAGGTAATTCCAGGTGGCATAGCTTACAAAGTATACCAGTTGCATGCGGTTCCACGGTGTGGTTAATTCATGCCCGGCAAAAGAGTCACGTGCATTCAACAGTGATTCCGTTATTGCTCCTTTGCTGTTGATAATAGCTACATCCCTGCCGTTGAACGAGGTTTTCTCTTCTTTGGCCTGCACATTCGTCCAGCTGTCGAAAGGGGCATGTAAGTTGGCGGTAAAAACAATATCGTCCAGTACACCTGGATGGCCTTTAGTTGGCCAGGTTACACCACCGATAGACAAATGTGCGGTAACGGTGTGTAACTGGTTCCACCTGGTTACGCCGCCATGAGCGTTTAATACCAGGTTTACCAATTCTTTTGCATCTTTCATCATTACTCAGTTTAAATGAATACAACAAAATTATAGTCCCGCTTTTTGCTGCTCATGTATCATGCCGGGTTGTTGTGGTACAATTAGCGGTTGTGTTTACTGGTAATGCTCTAATGCTTTAAAGTTGTTTTTGAAATGCGAAAAGGTGCTGCCCGATTGGTTTTTAAAGAAACGGCTGAAATGAGAGTTGTCTGTAAAGCCGAGACGGGATGCAATCTCTTTCATGTTCATCTCTTCACAAATGAGCATGCGTTTGGCTTCTGCCAGCACGCGCTGATGAATGATATAGCTGGATGGATGCCCGGTTTTTAACTTCACTACCATATTCAGATGATTAGGGGTAAGCGTCATTAATCGGGCATAGTCTTTCGTTAACCGGTAGGATAAAAAGTGCTGGTCAAGCAATGAATAAAAATTGCTGATATGGGTATGGTGCGTGTGCTGCGGGGGATCCTGCGCCTGCACTGCTTTGCAAATGCGGAACAGGAATACCTGGAATAAACTGCGTAACATGTCATCTTCATCATAATAACTGCTGTTAAGCTCCTTGCTTAATTTAGCGGCAAAGCTGCACAGCATGCTGTTGTCTTCGTCAGACACCAGCACACTGTTAATGTCCAGCGTTAACGTATGAAAATGCCGCACGGTAACAGCAGATAAGATAATAGAAAGCTCCAGGAAATCATACGAGAAAGAGAGTACAAAACCTGATGCCTGGTTTTCCCGGATATTGCTAACTACATCCATCGCTTTAATAATACCTGCTACATTTTTATGTAGGGTTACCTGCTTTTGTCCGCATTGATATTGCAGTGTTCCCTGGTTAATCAGCACCAGGTGATAAGTGTAACGGTTGGTGAGCCATTTTTGTAAAGGCGCACCGGGTTCAATATGGTGAATTGCCATTCCTGTTTTCATAATTTACAGCTTTTAAATGTTGGCGATTAAATGGCGGCAATCGTGTAGGATTATTTGTTGAATGTCTTTTTTATATGCAGACGCTTCATTTTTGAATACAGGGTAGTAGGGGGAACGCCCAATAGCGATGCCGCCCCATTTGTGCCACTTATTTTTCCGGAGCAAAATTTCAATGCCCGTATAATCAGGTCACGCTCGTTATCATCAATGGTTTTGATCGCGGAGGAATCGCCCTGCGTAGCAGCAGCCGGAAAAGCCTGGCGTAGCATTACATCCATTTGCCGGATGGTATTACCCTGTGCTAAAAGCACAGAGCGTTCCACATGATGTTCCAGCTCCCGCACATTGCCAGGCCAGTCGTAAGCCATTAATGTTTGAAGCGCACCCTGGCTGATGGTGTCAATGGCTTTACCCGCCTTTTTAGAAAACCTGTTTACAAAATGGTTGGCCAGCAGGGGAATGTCTTCTTTATGTTCCCGCAGCGGTGGCGCATAAATAGGAAAAGTGTTGAGGCGAAAATACAGGTCGCTTCTAAACCGGCCTTCCCTTACTTCCTGTTCCAGGTTGCGGTTGGTGGCGGTAACCACGCGCACATTCACTTTAATAACTGAACGGCCACCAATTCTTTCTATCTCCCGTTCCTGCAAGGCCCGCAGTAACTTCACCTGTAGCTCCAAAGGCATTTCGCCTATTTCATCAAGAAAAAGAGTGCCGCCATTAGCCAGTTCAAACTTGCCAATGCGGCGTTCTATAGCGCCTGTAAAGCTGCCTTTTTCATGTCCGAATAATTCACTTTCTACCAGGTTGGCCGGCAGGGCTGCACAGTTTACTTTCACCATTAACTTACTTTGCCGGGGCGAGAGGTGATGTATGGCTCTTGCTATCAGCTCTTTACCTGTGCCCGTTTCTCCCTGTATCAGCACCGTGCTGTCCGAAGGCGCTACCAGCGCTACCATTTCAAATACTTTCTTTACAGCATTGCTTTGTCCTACTATATCCGCATATTGATAGGCGGTTTCCAGTTCTTCCCGCAGGTAAATCTTTTCTTCTTCCAGGTGTTCTTTATAATGGCTGGTTTCTGTTAGTTGGCGCTGTATCTGTTCGGATGCCTGTAAGTTGCCAATAGCAACTGAAAGCTGGTCTTTAATGCTGGACAGCAGCCGCGACTTTTTATCAGAAACAGCGGGTGTGTTGGTGTAAAATAGCAGCCAGATGCCGGTTAGTTTACCGCTGTAGGTAAAGCTGGTAACCATTGCCTGTGCCGGTATACGTTCGCCGGTGATCTGCTGAAAGCGGATGATTTGTTTACTGGTGAGTGTTATTTCGATAAAAGAATCGCTGGTTAGCAGTGATTCGCCTGTTTCTTCGCCCAGCAGGTCAGAAAGGGTATAGGTATGCTCGCTGTAAGTGATTCCGGGGGTGGGGGAAGGAGGAAGCACAAACTGTATCATAGCATCCCGCTCCTGTATAATCCCTATCAGGTGATGTTCAAACAAAAATACCTCGGGTAGTTTAGCGGCAATCAGTGCTGTAACATCACCATAGTTTTTAGCACCGGAAATCATTTTACTGATGTTAAGCAGCAGTTCATTTTCCCGGTCGCGGTTAATGAGTTCTGTATTAGCGCGTATGTTTAACATAGCAGTGGAAAGCTGGTGCGATATAGCGCTTACCAGGTTAAACTGTGCAGATAAAATCTGGCCCCGTTCCTGGAAAAATAAAAACCAGTAACCAAACACGTTTATCCCATCGTAAAGCCGTGTGATGACCATTTCTTCTATGCCGCTTTCAAAGTTTACTTTGATAACATCGGGCAATTCAGAAAAGGCTACTGCATTATTCCTGTTAATCACCACAGGTTGCGATGCCTGGTGAATGTGTTGCAGAAAAGGATGGTCGTGCTGAAGCTCTTGCCGGAAAAGGCTATAATAGGAAGGATGCATTTTGGCACGCGAACCAGGATCGGCCAGGAAGGTGGTGATAACACCTGCTGCATCTTTTACCGCCAGTGCAAAATGAGTAAAACCCATAGGCTGCTGCAAACGTTTTTTGATGGTTTGCAATAGTTGTTCTTTTTCACGTATGCCGGCAATGTCTTTACTCAGTGTTAACAGCAATTCTTTTTCCTTGTCGCGCCTTACAATTTCTTCGTAATGTAAAATGGCAGAAAACGCTTTGGATGCGGGTAGGGAAATTTCTTTCAACAGGTTCAGCAGTTTTTTCTCCGGTTTTTCTACACCTTTAAAATAAACATGCAGGCAGGCGGCGGGCTCGTTTCCGTTTTTAAGGGAAAGAACAGCTATCCACTGCACCCCTTCGTTATGCAAGGCGGTAAGCTGTGTATTGTTGGCAGAGGTATGAAAAAGGTGTTCTATGCGTATAATATCAATTTCTGTGTTAGCCTTGCTTTCCTGCACCAATGCTACCGAATGATAACTGTTGCGTAACAGCAGCGGCAGGTGCAGGTGTAATGCTTCTTCCAGTTTTTGCCGGTCCCTTACATCTGCCAGTGCAAAATTGGCATCCAGCAGTCTTTCTCTTTCTTCCCTTTTTTCATGCAACGATTCGTTGGCAATGATATTGGAGATGGCTACAGATACCGGTGCCGCTATAGCTTTTATCAGTTTCAATTGCCGGGATAATGGTTGTTGGGTATGGGTAAATGCAATAGCCCATGCGCCAATAACTTTTTCATCTAATTTAAAAGCCAGCATAACCACCCATCTGATGCCCGATTCTGCATTTACGCGCAGATACATGGGGAGTGTTTCCCGCTTTTCCATTTCGGTAAGATCAAACACCGCTGGCTCGGATGATAGTAATACTTTATTCCAGATGCCATCCGCAATAGGTACTTTCATTGCTTTCACCGTTTCATAAAGCGGATGATACTGGGCGCAGGAATGCACATCGGTTCCATAAAGACTAAGTGTAGTGTCATCTTCATTTACCTTACAGATAAAGTGATGCGAAAAGGGAAACAGGGCTAATAACCGGGTGCGTACCAGGCTAAGAATATCCTGCCTGTTACGGGCTGCTGCCAGATCTATATTCAGCAGTTGCAGGCTTTCGCTTTCTTTTTTGTTGCTGTGTAATTGTTCATATAAAATGATCTTGTGTACTGCATTGGATAATTGCAGGGTAACCAGGTCCAGCAGCCGCGAAGGTAAAGCGGCTTTGGAAAGGTGTTCGGGCACAAGCATCAGCCAGTAGCCAATTACCTTACTTCTGCGAAACAAGCCGGCTATCAGCAGTGCCGCTGTGCCTGCGTTCGGAAAAGCACGTAGTGCGGTATCTGCCTGTATTTCTTCCGCCTGCCGGTTCCAATCGAGCCGGATATATCTTTCCTGTTCATTGATGCGGTTCAGCAAACCCAGTAACAGGGCATCCTTTTCTTTTTGCAGGATATAATATTCCTTTTGTTCCCTGGTAATCTCCGCAGGAGGAGTGTGCAGTAAATATTCATCGCCGTTATTACTTTCTTTAATGCAAGTGACATAGGACGTATGGATGCCCAGTAAGGGATGAACCTGCAGGCGTAGCAGGTATTCCAGTTGCTTAGGTTCCTGTACAGAGGTAAATGCTTCGCAAAGCGAAAGCAGTTCGGTGGCTGTGTGCATGCTTTGCAGGTAATGCTGTTCACTATCGTTATTTTCAGTTAAGGGCATAGAATGCATGGCCATTTAATTTTGTAGTTGTATTTCTTTTCTGAAGCTGGAAAACGATGTGCCTGCTACTTTTTTAAAGAAGCGGCTAAAGTGCGACATATCTTCAAAGCCCAGTTTAAACGCCACCTCTTTCATGCTCAGGTTGTTGTGTGCAATCAGCATTTTAGCTTCTGTTACAATGCGCTCCTGTATAATAGTGCTGGCTGTGCAGCCTAATGTGGTTTTAATAATATTGTTCAACTGGTTGGGGGTGATATACATCATACTGGCATATTGAAAAGGCTGCTTGAAAGAAGCAAAATGCTCATCCAGCAATGAATAAAACCGCATTAATAACTGGCTGCACCGTGCATTTTTTAAAGGAGCCTGTTTGGCCAGCAGCCGGCTTATTTCAAAGGCAAATACCTGGAATAAAGCATGTATGATGGGAGTGTCGGCTTTATCATGTTCATGATGCAGTTCGTGTGCCAGCTTCTCTGTCAGGGTGGTTAAATGTGTTTGTTCCTCCGTAGTTAACCGTATGTTCTGCGCCTGTTTTAAATGTATAGGCAACCGTTGCAGTTTAGGGGCCATGCTGGTAAGCAGGTGCAAAAACTGGTTACAAAAGGATATGATATAGCCGCTGGCTTCTGTTCCGGGCGAAACAGACAGGTATATATTGGGCTTTACCACGGCCATGCTTGTGTTGTCTATAGTAGTTTCCATTTTATCAATCTGGCAGTTACAGCTGCCGGAGTTTATTATTAATATCCTGTAGCTTTTACGGTTTACAGGTACTGGTAATGGTGTTAATGCATCAATATGAGTAATAGATAAAAAAGGAATCCCCGTTTTCGGATTCATATAATAAAACGCTTTCAAACTATTCCCGGCAGATATATTCATTGTAAGATTATTGGATATAATAAAATAGTGTTTACACTATAATTCCAATAATGTGCCACCTCGTAAGTGTTTGTAAATCAGTGTGTATTGCTTGTTTTGTTGATTTCAAACTCTCTTTATATCGTCAATGGCCGAAATGCTGATTTTATTCACTGTATATCGCCACTATTCATAGGGTACTGCCACTGATTATTCAAAATCAAACACTTTTTTTATGCCTAATTTTTTCATGCGCGACTGTAAAGTGGTTGCCGGAATACCTAAATAGCTGGCTGCGCCTCCTTCACCACGTATTTTACCTTTGCATAGTTTTAATATGCTCACCAGGTAATCAGCTTCATTAGCGGCGTTGCTGGTTGCTTTGGCATTGATGACACTAAAGCTGAAATCAGTAGCCAAAGGTTTTTGTGGCAGTATTATTTCACGCATCATATACCCGCGTGTTAGTAAAACGCTGCGTTCAATAGTATGTGCCAGCTCTCTTACATTGCCGGGCCAGGGATAGTGCATGAGTGTTTGCATGGCTTCACTGCTAATGGATACCGGCGGCTTTTTCAGTGAGGTGGAATACATTTTAGTAAAATGTGCAGCCAGCAGTGGAATGTCTTCCTGCCGCTCGCGAAGCGGGGGAAGAATGATCTGGTATACGTTCAGCCGGAAATACAGATCCAGCCGGAAGCGGCCGGCTGCCACGGCTTCTTCCAGTTTTCTGTTTGTGGCAGCTATTACGCGCACATCTACTTTAAAAGTTTTGTTGGCACCTATCCGTTCCACTTCTCTTTCCTGCAGCACGCGCAGCAGCTTCATTTGTGCAGCAAGCGATAATTCACCCACTTCATCCAGGAACAGGGTGCCGCCATGTGCCAGTTCAAACTTGCCTGCACGCTTGTCGTGCGCGCCGGTAAAAGCGCCTTTCTCGTGGCCAAACAGTTCCGGCTCTATCAGGTCGGCAGGCAACGCAGCGCAGTTGATCACTACCAGTGGTTTGTGTCTTCTGTCAGATAACTGGTGTATTGCTTTTGCCACCCGCTCTTTGCCGGTGCCACTTTCGCCGGTGATAAGAACAGAAGTAGGGGAAGGGGCTACCGTGGCTATATGGTCCAGTACCCGCAATAATGCCGGGCTTTTGCCAATGATGCCGGTAAACGATGGTTTTTCATCCTTGTGAGATGTATCGGGCATAACAGCGCCGGGCCCCGGTGAAGCAGCAGGTGGTAAAGGCTTTAATAAAAGTTGCAAAAAGGTTTGTAATGGTAGGGCATGGTTTTGTAAAAAAGACAGGTGTTCGCCTGTATAGGCGTTGTGGCTTCTGCTGTAAAAGCTGAGTAACACCTTTTCTTTATTTTCTAAAACAGTGTTCCAGGTGGTGTGTGAACAAAAGTTATAATAATGCATGAACTGTTCCTGCCAGTGTAGCGGGGCCTGTTCATCAATGATAGTCAATATATCCGCCTGTTCCAGCACCTGGTAATGGTTAAAATCTTTGCGCAGAAAACCATACCGGTGGCTATGGGTGCTATTGGGTGTGGTGGTGCTGATGTGCATATAATCAAACGGTATGGCGCTTTGAAAGAAACCCGGCACCTGTTTTATTTTTTCACAAACCGGGGTTTGTTCCCCGTTCAGCAGTTGCAGGTTTTGTTGCCAGAACATTTCGCGCTGTGCTGCCAGTTGCAGTTGGTGCTGGTGTTTTTGTATGGCTATTTCCAGCATCATCAGCAAATCCTGCTCTTTAAAAGGTTTTACCAGGAAGCCGTAGGGATTGGTAAGCCGGGCTTTTTCTATGATGTGTATATCCTGACTGGCCGAAAGGTACAGGAAGCCTATGTTTTTTGCCACCAGCTGTTCTGCCAGCTGTGTGCCCAATGAGCCGTCCATTAAAAAGATATCCAATATAGCCCAGGCCGGCTGATGCAATTGTATCAGCTCCGTGGCTTCTGCAACGGAAGTAGCTACCGCGCAAACCTCGTAACCCGCTTTGGTTAATTTGCGGGTGAGGTCAGTTGCTACGATGAACTCATCTTCTACAATTAAAATGGTACCTGTTATCATACACGTTTACTGCGCCTGCCGGATAATAGCGACTGTTATTGTATTACATGTTGTTTAATCATTGCTTTCAGTGTTTTGCTTATCAGTTTCATCCGGTTATTATTACCGGCAATCCTGCTTAATATATGCCCGCCTTCCATCATAGAAAACATTATAACAGCAAACTCTTTATAGTTCCAATCCGCATCAAATTCTTTCTGCTGTATCCCTTCTTTAATAATGCCTGCCAATGCATTTTCACACAACTCTATCATGGCATTTAGCTTAGTTGCAACGCTGGGGTGGGTGTCGTCAGCTTCTGTTCCAAAATTGAGTACCGGGCATCCGCCCTCTATAATGGGTGACAGCGGGGTGCCGAGCAGATCTATAAAAGCGAACAGTTTTTTAACTGCCGTTTTCTCAGGGCCAATGGCTGCTCTTATTTTGCCTGCATAAGAATGCAGGTTATAATCTACTACTGCCGACACCAGCATTTCTTTGTCCTGGAAGTGGTTATACATGCTGCCTTTAGATAAGCCGGTCACTTCCATAATGTCGCTCATGGCGGTGGCTGCCATCCCTTTTATATTAAATATAGGGGCAGCTTTCTCCACAATCATCTGTCGTGTAGCATCTCCTTTAGACATCGGTATATGTTTGAGAAAACAAAAATAAGACCGATCGGTCAGTTTTGTGCATTTCCGGTGATTTTATTTTCCATTACAGTTTTAAGGGGTATGGGCCTGGTGGGGATGGGTGGGCGATGTTTTCGTGGTATCGTGCCACAGTTTATAGCATAGAGTCAACCCTGCGGGTTTTAACCGGTATAGCTTTGTATCATAAAAAATATAACTATTTAATCATCCGATAAAGTCAGCAACTATGGATTTATTTGTTTCTGCGCCTACCCAATATATAGAAGTGGACGGCGTATCATTTGCCTACCGCCGGTTTGGTAAGCTGGGTGGTGTTCCGGTAGTAGGTTTTCAGCATTTTACAGGCACGCTGGATAACTGGGATCCTATTATTATGAATGGCCTGGCTAAACAACGGGAGGTGATTGTTTTTGATAACAAAGGGGTAGGTAATTCGGGTGGCGTAACGCCGGACAGTGTATATGCTATGACACAGGATGCTATCCGTTTTATTGAACAACTGGGCATTACGCAAATGGATGTGCTGGGCTTTTCGCTGGGTGGTTTTATAGCACAGCAGCTGGCGGTATTGCGTCCGGCGCTTATTCGTAAAATAATGATCGTTGGTGCTGCTCCGCAGGGGGCTAAGGCATTGCATTCTTTTCCTGACCTGATACAAAGGGCTATGCAATTAGCGCCGGCAGAACGTTTCCTGTTTATTTTCTTCACGCCTACAGAAGCCAGCCGTGAAAAGGGCAGGGCTGCGCTGGCACGTTTACAGTGGCGCGTGGAAGACCGGGACAAGGCCACTTCCGATGCGGCAGTGATGGCGCAGCTGAAGGCCATCACGGCCTGGGGCACAGATGCGGTAAGCATTGATGTTACGCGCATTAAGCACCCGGTATTGGTAGTGCAGGGCAGCAATGATGATATGATGGATAGCAGTAGTTCTTATACGTTGTTTCAGCAGTTGCCCAATGCGCTGTTGAGTTGTTATCCGGATGCGGCGCATGGATCTTTTTTCCAGTATCCGCACTTGTTTGTACATGAAGCGCTTTATTTTCTCGATCACTATTAAACTGATGATAATGTCGAAAGTTGTTTTTATAACCGGCGCTTCCAAAGGTTTTGGAAGGCTGTGGACAGAAGCGTTGCTGAAACGCGGCGATAAAGTAGTAGCCGCCGTGCGCAATATAGCAGCGTTGAAAGAACTGGTGGATAAATACCCGGATAACTTATTGCCGCTGCGCCTGGATGTAGACAAACGCGAGGATGTTTTTGCTACGGTGGCCGAAGCTATTGGGTGGTTTGGGCGTATAGATGTGGTGATTAATAATGCCGGGTTTGGTTTGTTTGGCATAACGGAAGAAGCTACCGAACAGCAAGCCAGGCAGCAGATGGATACCAATTTCTTTGGCTCGCTATGGGTGGTGCAGGCTATACTACCTATCATGCGCAAGCAAAGAAGTGGCCATATTATACAGGTATCCAGTTACCTGGGCATTACCACTTTGCCTATGCTGGGGCTGTACAATGCATCTAAGTTTGCTGTGGAGGGCATGATAGAAACTATCAGTAAAGAGGTGGGCCACCTGGGCATCAGAACCACGCTGATTGAGCCGAATGGTTTTGCCACAGACTGGGCAGGGGCATCCGCTGCTGTAATCAGCGGTGATATAACGGATTATGATGTGGTGCGTGCTTCTTCGGAAGATTCGGGTGGTGATCCCTCTTTTTGGGGAAAGCCTGCTGCTACTGTAGAGCCGTTGCTAAAAATAATTGACCATCCACACCCACCCGAAAGATTATTGTTAGGGCGTGTGGCCTATGAAAGTGTATACCGGTTTTATACCTGGCGCTTGCAGGAAATTGAGGCCTGGAAGCAGGTGAGTATAGCTGCTCACGGCCATTAATAGAAAGAAGTTATCTGTTTAGCTGTACTCTATGATGTGTTTTAAGAAGAACGGCAGCTGTTGAGCTGCCGTTATCTTTTTTAGTGGTAGGTGTTGTTTAAGGCTTTACCAGTATTTTGCCAATGGTTTTGCCGGTTGCAATCTGCAAGTGCGCTTCTTTCATCTGATCAAAAGAAAACGTTTGCGATACATGCGGTTTTAAAATGCCTTGCGTTAATAACGCAGCAATCTGTTGCATCTCTGCACCATTCGATTTTACCAGCATAAACTGGGCATGTATGTTTCTTTCTTTTGCTTTACTGGTTACATCTTCATGCAGGCCGGTAGGAATGCTGATAACAGTACCGCCGTTTTGGGCTACAGCTATGGAATTATGGATGTTATCGCCACCTACCGTATCCAATACAAAATCGTATTCAGGTTGCTGCGCCATCCAGTTATAGCCTTTGTAGTCAATATGATAGTCAGCGCCAATGCTTAGTACAAAGGCTTTATTTGCCTGCGACGAAGTGCCGGTTACGGTAGCGCCCAGGTGTTTGGCTATCTGCACGGCAATATGGCCTACACCACCGGCAGCTGCATGTATCAGCACTTTTTGTCCTTTCTGTACTTTGCCGTAGGTAACCAAAGCCTGCCAGGCTGTTAAAGCTACCAGGGTAGCGGCGGCGGCTTCTTCAAAAGAAATGTTGGCGGGTTTCAGCGCCAGGTGTTCGGCAGGTGCTGCTACATATTCCGCATAAGCTTTGCCATGTCCCGGAAAGTTTACCATGCCAAATACTTCGTCCCCTGCTTTATATAACTCGCTTTTACTTTCCGTTACTACGCCTGAAATGTCCCAGCCGAGAATTAAAGGATTGGCGCTTTTTAAAGCGGCATACACACCATGTCCTTCGCGCACTTTAATGTCTACCGGGTTAATACTGATGGCCTTTACTTTTACCAGCACTTCACCGGGTTGGATGGCCGGAATGTCCAGCTCGCGGTATTCTAATTGATCAGTTCCTCCCGGGCCTTTTAATACAATTGCTTTCATTTGATGTATTTTCTTGTGTAAACAAACTTTCCGGCAGGAATGTGTGCCGGAAAGAATAAAGTAGTATATGCTATTAGCTTGTCAGAGATATTTTCCCAGGTTTAATTCCACCTCTCCATGTTGTTGCAAACCCTTTCCAAACAAGGTTTTAATTCTTTGGTGGGCTTCCGGCCATTGCAGCGCGGCAAAGAATTGTGTTTGCGTATCCATAATATGGTCGTTCACGGGCAGCGTTGCATTGCGGTTCATGATAGACTTGATAGCAGTGATAGCTTGTTTATCAAAGGAAGCTATTCTGGCAGCAAAATGATCCACAAAGCTATCCAGTTCCGCGTCGGGGATAGCACGGTTTACCCAGCCATATTGAGCCGCCAGTTCCGCAGGGTAGTCTTCGCCACTTAGTATTATTTCCAACGCCCGTGCTTTACCTGTAAGCAGATGCAGACGCTCTAATCCGCCACCGCCGGGAAACGCACCAATGCCTATTTCGGGTTGACCAAAGAAGGCTTTTTCTTTACTGGCAAATCGGATATCAAAAGCCTGTATAAATTCGCTGCCTAACCCTCTGGCTCTTCCCCTGATAGAAGCAATGCTTACAAAAGGAGCCTGCTCAAGCCGTTTGGCCATATCGGGCCAGGCAATAGAAAGCCCTGTTTTCCCTGTGCCTTTAGGAAATTCATTGGCGTGTATCAGCTCCACATGCGCTACAAAAAAATCAGGGTTAGCAGTTTCAAAAACCACCGCCTTTAGGTTTTCGTTGTTCTCCATTTCATCCATCAATACCATCAGTTGTTTGGAGAATTCTGTGTCAAACAGGTTGATAGGTGGATTATTAATGCTGATTTTCCAATAAGCGTTGCTTATTTTATTGGTTGTAAAAATCATACGATATCATTTGTTTTATAAAATGTAACGGATCAATTTAATAGCGATTATCACCGGCTACTTATGTGGTAGTAACAGGCTTTTCTTTTTATGAGGTTAAAGTTAGTAGCGGGCTGATGGGAGGGGTTGACTCTATTGTAAAAACACTTGTACTTTTCACGGATTAGGGGAATGTAAAACAGGCATCCCGTGAGGTGATGCCTGTTGCTGAAATAGTAGCCGGGAAACGGTATGTTGTAGCGGAAGCGTTTGCCCGGTTGTTTGTATGCTATATTATTTAAAAGGCACGCCGGCAGCCAGTGGATGAAAACGGTAGATGTAAAACGGGGCTTTGGCTTTGTTTTGTCCGTTATTAAATACAGCGCCTAAATGCACCTGTGCGGCAGATACATACATGTAGCCGTCAACAGCGTTGTAGCTAACGCCATCAGGCCAAAGCAGGTTATCATCTGCTACCAGTTCATGTACGCTGCGGTCTTTGGCTAATATTACGGTAACGCTGTTGGTTTCCATGCTGGTGAGATATAAGTTTCCGTTAATGTCAATGCTCAGGCCGCCATTGTTGGGTTTGCTGGCATAGGTTTCCACTTTTGCATCCAGTGTGTTACTGTTGAGTTGTGTATTCAGCAGGTCGCTCATTTGCACACGGTATACTTTTGTGCCGTTGAGCGGCGCATAATACAGCCATTGAAAATTGGCATCGGCGGTAATGCCATCGCAACCCACCAGCAGGTCTTTATTATTGATGGCCAGGTGTTTTCCGTTGATGATGGTGGGCGTGTTTTCGGGCATGGTAGTTCGGGTGCCTTGCAGCAAACGTTTGGCAGCCCCTGTTTTCATATCTATAATAATCAACGCTGCTTTAGAGCCATCGCCGCCGTTGCCTATACCTTCATCGGCAATTACAAACACGCCATGTTTAGTGTCTACCATCATATCATTCGGCTGCGATTCCGGAACCAGTGCAGATGCCGGGATATAATAGATGCGTTCCAGTTGATTGGTGCGGGTATTCCAGCCCACCATTTTAGGAGTGATGTTATTACGCTGCCCCATGTCCAGCATCCAGATAATGCCGTTGGCATCATTGCGTATGCCTAGTACACTGCTCAAATACTGGTCGTCTGTGCTGCGGGGAGTGTTCCATTCCAGGTTAGGGAAGGGCACGCTGCTTTTGCTTTGGGCGTTATATTTCATTACCCGGATGTCAGGATTGAAAAAGGGGTGGTGGCTGTAAACCAGTTCGCCCTGCGGTGTAAAAGTGATATTGCCAACAGCATTGTTTACGGTGGCATACACTTCGGGGCGGGTGATTTTACCATTCCATGGCAGCGTATCTTTTTTTACCGGCGTTGCCGTATAATAATTATCGGTTCCTGCCAGCCAATCCATACGTGCCGGTGTGAAAAAGTCAATGTCAATAGTGTTGTCTTCCAGGGCTGTAAAGCTGTGTGCAATGTTGGGCGGTATAATAATGCCTTCTCCGGCTTTTACAATAGTTTCTTTTCCATTGACTAATACGCTGACACTACCCTGGGTAATAAGGGAGTACTGCTCGTTAGTGTGCTGGTGTGTGGGCACTACCGCACCTTTTTGATAAGTAAAGTAACCAATAGTGCCAGACTGGCCGGAGATAGTGCTTCGGGTAAGTAACTCGTTCATTTGCTTAGCTGGCAAACTTTGTAAGTTAAAATGCTGAACATTTTGCGCCCCGGCAACCTGCATAAACAGTAATCCAAAGCTTGTTATTATATTCTTCATGATTAGATTTTTAAACGGAAAATTTTAAAGGGTCTTTTTATTTCATCCTGTTGATGAAACCAGGGCATGTATTGTATTTGCGAACAGGATATGTATAGGTACCCGTCTTCTGAAATGCTATAACTGTCGGGCCAGCGCAGATTGTTGTTGTCTTGTAGCAATGTGTGCATGGTGAGGTCGGGTGTAATTTTTATAATGCTGTTTTGTTCCAGATCGCCAAGGTACAGGTTGCCGGCTTTGTCAAATATCATCCCGTCAGTGGTTACAAATTTTCCCAGGTCTTCTACTTTTTCGTCCAGTGTTTTGAATGGCGTGGTAAAATCACGCAACAGCGTAGTGCTTATCCGGTACAATTTGTTATCGGTAAGTGGTTTAAAGTAAAGCCATTGGTTGTCTGGTGTAAGGGCAATGCCATCAGAATTTACCGTTAATGCGGTGCCGTCTGCTTTCAGTAACGCTTTGCCATTGGGTGAAAAGTGATAGGAGGTATCTGATTTTACTGTGGATGAATTACCCAGTACGAAGCGTGAAGTTCCGGTTTGGATATTCAATACTACAATGCCACCGCCGGAAGAACTGGTCATATAGGCAAAGCCGTTGGTATTGTCTATTCTTATATCGTTTAAGTAAACATTGGCACCTGCTACATTTTCTGGAAAGCGGTATATCTTTTCTACCACATTAGTAGCCAGATTTATTTTAACTACTTTATTGCTATGGGCATATACACTGCTTAAACCAATGCCTGCCGCGTCTACTACCCACAGGTATCCTTTGTCGTCTGCTACAACAGACTGTACGCATACAAACTTGTTTTGTCCATTATCTCCTTTTTTAAAACTGTTCCATGTGGCATCAGGGTAGGGAACAGGTTGTCCGTTCACAACTTCTGCAACGGAGTAACTGTGTGTGTCAAGCCAGTAAGGATAGTTGGTAAATAATCTGCCGCCAGGTGCTACAGCCACACCAGTTAACTGATAGGTGCTATCTGCAAACACCTGCTCTAGTGTTGCGGAGGTTGGTGTGGTTTTAATAGTGTCCTGTGCCTTTTTTTGCTCAAGGGTATTGGTTGCTGTTGGATTATGGCAGGAGATGAGTAATAATACTATTGATGTTATACCTGCTAAATATGTACGTTTCATTGTTTTGTTATTTCATTATGTTGAATAAGTAGCATTGTTGGTGTATCGTTTTGTTGATAATGCTACAGCAAAGCTATACCCAAGTGCAGGGCTGCTTTTGGTATTTTCTTGCTATAAAATGGTAGATGTTTGTGGTTCGTTAACGTGCATATAGGAAAGAAGATAACCGGTAGCGATTATCTTTTTTGTCTTTTGTTTTAAAGTGCCGGTGCCTGTGGAAAGTCGATTGGTATTTCCGTAAGGGCATACACATAATTGGTGAAGGTACGCACGGTGATAAGGCCAATAAGATCTATAAGGTCAGTCTCTGTATAACCGGCATCAAAAAAAGCGTTTTTAATGGCAGTGTCTGCTGTGCCTTTGTTTTCTGCTATTGATTGTGCCAGCTGTAACACGGTTTGGAATTGGGTGTTTGTCGAGAATCCTTTTCTCATGTTTATGATTTCCTCGCTGTTAAATCCTTTAAGAGTTGCAAGCATGGTGTGAGCAGCAAGACAATAATCACAACTGTTCACCTGCGAAACAACCAGGTTAATGCCTTCGCGTTCTTTGGCGGTAAAGGTGCTATGGCTAAATGCTTCTTCAAATTCAAGAAGTCCTTTAAGGGCCGGTGCTGAATATCCTATAGTGGCATACAGGTTAGGTACTTTACCCATTTTTTTACTAATAGCTGCAAATAACTGCTGGGCGGGTTCACTTACCTGTTCTTTTGTAGGTACATGGATAGTTTTCATGATCGTAAATTTTATTATTGTTATTGGTCCTTTGATTTGATAGATCAAAGTTAGACGGTGTGATTACCCTTAAATTGTCCATTTGAGCGAAAGAATTGAACAGAAATACGTATAGCATCCCATCCCCGTCTTTTCAACAAAGTAAAATAAGACCGTACAACAAAGTGCCCGGAGCCATCCTGATAGAATTTTGTGGTATAAAATTCAAGGATATGACAGGCGATAAATATGTATTAGTTACGGGTGGAACTGGTTTTGTGGCTTCTCATTGCCTTTTGCAGCTTTTGCAAAAGGGGTACCAGGTAAAAACTACGGTTCGCTCTTTGAACCGGAAGCAGGAGGTGTTGGATATGCTTACCACAGGTGGCATTACTTCCTTCCGGAATATTCAGTTTATAGAAGCAGATCTTACCAGCGATAACAACTGGGCCGAAGCGGTGAAAGATTGTGCGTATGTATTGCATGTGGCTTCACCTATACACTTGCATCTGCCCACGCATGAGGATGAAATGATACGCCCGGCGGTAGAGGGTACGTTGCGTGTGTTGAAGGCTGCCAGGGATGCAGGTGTAAAGCGGGTGGTGATGACCTCTAATTTTGGCGCGGTAGGATATAGCCATAAAGACCCCTCCACACTCATCACCGAAGACAGCTGGACAAACCCCAACGAAAAAGGCTTATCAGCTTATAACAAATCTAAAGTATTGGCCGAACGGGCTGCCTGGGATTTTATAGAAAGAGAAGGCCGCCAGTTGGAGCTTACTGTAGTAAACCCGGTAGGTATTTTCGGACCATCCCTTTCGGGCAAGTTGTCTGCTGGTTTTGAGTTGCTTAAAAACGTGATGGATGGTACTATGAAAGCGATACCCAAACTGGAATTAGCCATTGTAGATGTGCGGGATCTGGCGGATTTACATATACGTGCTATGGAAGCCCCTGGTGCAAAAGGACAACGCTTTCTGGCCTTATCGGGTGGTACCATCACCTTGCCGGAAATAGCCGGGTTACTAAAAGCGAGAATGCCGGAAATAGGTGCTGGTATTTCTTCTAAAACATTACCGGATTGGGTGGTGCGTGTGGCGGCTTTGTTCAATGCAAAAGCCAAAGCGCTGGCTCCTATGTTGGGTATTAACCGCAAAGCCAGCAATGCGAAGGCTAAAAGCGTGTTAGGCTGGCAGCCGCGTAGTAAGGAAGAAGCTTTGCTGGCATCTGCCGGAAGCCTGATAAAATATGGCGCTATTAAAACAGTACATAAGCCGTAATGGATCAATAACCCTGATGAATGAATTATATTTGAATGATGTTAATGAAAGCCGATAAAATAGTATCCTGTTATATTGGGCCACAAATTTCGCCGGAGCAATTTGTGGAAGAGCATTTCTTTTTATACCTGATAAAAGGAACTATGCATGGCTATGATGGGCATAAACATTATACATTAAAGGCTGGGGAGTGCTGCGTGGTAAAGAAGAATCATTTAGTGCGGTATAATAAGCTGCCGGAGAATGACCACTTTGAAAAAACAGTGGTGATATTGGACAAAACATTTTTGCAACAGTTTGCGCAACGGCATCCGCAACAACCTGTTAGTAACACTTCCCACGCAGCATTTGTACCTATTTCTAAAAATGAAATGCTGCCTGCCTTCCTGCAGTCGCTTAGTGCTTACCTGGATAAGGACGGAAAGATAGATCCTGTTTTTGCGAATGTAAAACGCGAAGAGTTATTGCTGATACTATTGAAATATCACCCTGCTTTAGCGCATACACTATTCGATTTTGGCGCGCCTGAGAAAATAGACCTGGAAGCTTTTATGAACCGCAACTTCCGGTTTAACGTGGCTGTTCAGCGTTTTGCTTATCTCACAGGCCGTAGTCTTACCAGCTTTAAAAAGGAGTTTGAGCAAATTTTCAACACTACGCCGAGCAGGTGGCTGGTGCAAAAAAGGTTGCAGGAAGCTTATTTTCTCATGGATAAAAAGGGGCGAAGTGCTTCTGATGTGTACCTGGAAGTGGGGTTTGAAGACTTATCGCATTTTTCCTTCGCCTTTAAAAAGCAGTTTGGTTTTGCTCCCACAAAGCTGAAAGCGCAGCATCAGTAGCCAGCCGGTTGTTACTGATATATCAACAACGATTACGAAATATCCGAATGTGTTGCCATTTTATTTACTAACTGCTTGATTTTGAATACGTCAATAGGCTGGCCCTAAATTGGTTTACCACGCTGTAAATAACAAAGATGGGTGCTGTACTATCATTTTCACAGGACATAGATGGCTTTGAGTTACTGTTCCGGCACTGGGAAGCAAAGGCGGGCAGTGTATTGTATCCGGAAGAGCGTCTGTGTATTCGTGAAAAGTTGCAGGAGAAAAGGCTGCGCCGTCGCCAGTACTTTTTGCAGGAGGGAGATGTGTGCAGGTATATGGCTTTCCTGTTAAGGGGAGCAGCCAGGATGTTTTCGGTGGATGAAAATGGGTTAGAGCATACCATGGGGTTTTGGGTAGAGGGAGATTGGATGATGGAGGAAGAGAGTTTTTACCTGCAAACCAGTAGCATTTATAACATTGAGATGATGGAAGATAGCCGGGTGTTGTTATTGAATTATGCTGACCTGGGTGTGCTGATGGCTGAATTTCCGGTAGTGGGTAAGGCTTTGCGCATGGCAGAACTGGCCCGGCATTTTGCGTGCCGCAGCCGTTTGCATATGGCTATTAAACTGTCTGCGGCGGAACGTTATGAGGACTTCCACAACACGCATCCCGGCTATATTCATCGTTTTCCACAAACCATGATTGCATCTTTTTTGGGTGTGTCGGCCGAAACATTGTGTCGCGTGCGCCGGAAGAAAAAGATGCCGGTACCTGCATTATTATAACCAACCTGCCATAAAAACATTATATACTCTAACCTTTCTTTGTACAATGGATGAGCGATTGTCTGTCATTTACAAAACACTTGTCAAAAATTTTTACCGGTTACTGGAAGATCAGAACCTGCCTGCTGTAGTGGAATGTTTTGCAGAAGAGGGCTATTTCTGGGATGTGGAGCTATCCAGGCGTTACCGCGGAGGGCGGGAAATTGCAGAAGGGGTTGCCGTATATTTTACGGCCTTTCCCAATGCACACCGGGAGTTGTACGAAATGCATGTGTCGGGTGCACATAAAGCAGTGGTGGTGGTAGAGCTGTCGTTAAATGGAACGCAACAGGGGCCATTGGTGTTGCCCTGGGGTATTATAGAACCTGCAGGGAAAAACATTCATGTGCCGTGTTGCGAAATATTGTCGCTGGAAGATGGAAAAATTATCTCCTATCATTGCTACATTCCCTATAGCATGCTACTCAGGCAACTGGGAAAGTAGGATGTTACTTTTGCGTAATGCGTTTTTCAATGCCCAGCTTTTTCATTTTTGATTGCAGGGTAGAACCGTTTAATTCCAATAACTCTGCCGCGCCACCGGGGCCAAATATCTTCCATTGTGTTTTTTCCAATACGGCCAGTATATGATCCCGCTCGTTTTCGGAAAAGGTTTTTAGCGTATCGGATGATTTTATCCTTGAGGAATGCGTAGCTGCCAAAGGGATAGAGGGGATAAGGGTGCTGGTACATAACAGCACACTGCGTTCCATCATGTTTTGCAGTTCGCGGATATTGCCGGGCCAGTGGTAAGATAGCAGGGATTCTTTAGCGGCATCAGAAAGGCCTTCAATGTGCTTTCTTTCGCGGGCTGCCAGCTGTGCTACAAAATGTTCGGCTAAGGCAATAATGTCTTCGCGCCTTTCCCGCAAAGGGGGCATGTGGATGGGGAAGATGTTTAAGCGGTAATACAGATCCATCCGGAACCGGCCGGCTGCCATTTCCTCTTCCAGGTTGCGGTTGGTGGCAGCTATCACACGCACATGAATGGGCTTGCGTTTGCCACCAATAGGTTCTATTTCCCTTTCCTGCAATACCCGCAGAAACTTTACCTGCAGGTCTACAGGTAGCTCGCCCACTTCATCCAGGAAGATAGTGCCGCCATCTGCCTGCTCAAACTTTCCTATCTGTTTTTCGTAAGCACCTGTAAATGCTCCCTTTTCATGGCCGAACAATTGCGACTCAATCAGATTGGCTGGAAGCGTGCCGCAGTTGACAATGACAAAAGGCTTATGGCTGCGTTTACTCAGGCGGTGTATGGCATTGGCTATTAATTCCTTGCCCGTGCCGCTTTCGCCCAGGATAAGCACAGAGGTATCTGTTTGCGACACAATTTCCAATTGACTGAACACCGATTTCATCGCAGCGCTTTCGCCCAGTATGTTTTCGTAGCCGGGTTTGGTGCGGGCAGGTTGCCTGCGTGGGGCGGTAAGTGACTGTTCCTGCTTTTGCTGGTGCAGGTAAAAGGCCACATCCATCATTACCAGCACTTCCTTCTGGCGAAAGGGTTTTAACAGAAAGCCGTAGGGACAGCTTTCTTTAGCGAGTTTTAAAGTAGCGGCATCAGAATTGGCGGAGAGGAATATAAAAGCGATGTTGCGCGCGGCAAGCATATGTGCCAGGTCAATGCCCGTCTGGTTTCCTTTTAACTGGATGTCCAGCAGGGCCAGGTCGGGCTTTTCATTTTCCAGTATCACCAATGCCTGAGCTACAGATATGGCAATGCTGCAAACATGATAGCCTGCTTTTTGCAGGATGATTTTTAGATTATTGGCTTCTACGGATTGGTCTTCAACGATAAGGATTCTTGTTTTCATGTCTACATTTTATCTATATCCATCTTTGGCAATGGTGCTGCTATTGCTGCATCTTCGGCCTGAAAGGATAAGGTGATGACGGTACCCAACCGGTTATCAAACTGAATGCTGCCATCCAGGTCGCGGGCAAAGCCTTTCATCAATTCCATTCCCAGCGAGTTAATCTCTGCATTGCTGCCCTGTAGCATCATACCAATGCCATTGTCGGCTATGGTAAGGATGATGGTTTGTGCCTTTTGTACCAACGTTACATTGATCTCACCCCGTGTATGATCGGGGAAAGCATATTTCATCGCATTGGTAACTGCTTCATTGGTGATCATGCCTACGGCAATGGCGCGGGTTACATCCAGCGCTATGTTTTCGGTATGGGTGGAGAAATGGATATGTGATGGATTGCCAAAACTCTCTGCAAGGTACTGCACAAATTCACGCATGTACACACTCATGTCAATGGTGCGTAACTCATCCTGCCGGTACAGCTTTTGGTGTACCAGGCTCATGGCATATACGCGGTGCTGGCTTTTTTCCACCGCTTGCAAGGCTTCTTTATCTAAAAATGCGGCCTGCGATTCCAGCAGGCTTACAATGGTGTGCAGGTTGTTTTTTACGCGGTGGTGTACTTCTTTTAATAACCATTTCTTTTCTTCCAGCAGCTTTTCCAGTAAGGCGTTCTTTTGGGTGATCACTGCATTGGTGTTGCGTCTGTGCCTGCTTTGGCGATAGAGAAGAATGGCCAATAGCATTAATAGCAGCGATGCGGCTATTATCCAGTTACGTATAGTGCGGGCGCTTGACAACTGCTGGTGATCCAGTAACTGCTCTTTCTGTAGCAGCTGCACATCTTTCTCGCGTTCCTCGGTCTTATACTGGAAATTGAGTTGTTCAATCGTTTTGTCGCGGTCTTTATCGTACAGGATCAGGGAAATTTCATTGGCGGAGCGTAAATGCAGCATGGCCGACCGGAAATCGCCCAGGGCAGAATCGGTTTGGCAAAGATCTTTATGTATCTGTAACAGAAAATCCTGCCGCCCGGATGGTTGCCAGGTTTGCAAGGCGCTATCCAGGTACAGGTGAGAGCGTGCGTATTGGCCTGTATGGTAATAGATGATGCCCAGCGCCCGGTAGTCCGATCCTTTGGCATCGGTGGAATATTTCAATCCTTCCGCTATGCCATAATGAATGGCCTGGTAATATTGGGTTTCTGCCTGCTTATAGTTGCCGAGTGTAAAATATATTTTCCCGTATGTTTTATGATACAGGCGTTTGTCTTCGGCAGTTGTAATGGGTATATGGGGTACAATGCTGTCCATCATGCGCAAGGCCGCCGGGGCTTTTTTCAGTTCCAGCATATCGGCTACTATGGAACTCAGAATGGGCATTACTATGCCGTATTTTTTGGTCCACAAACAATGGTTCAGGGCTTTTCTGTTCCATATAATAGCTTGTTCATGTTCTTTCAGCACATAGTATATCCGGCATAGCAGGTTGTACGAATTGGTGATATAAGTGGTGTCGCCTGTGCTTACTTTAATGTGCTCTGACCGGAGGGAGTAGAAGAGGGCGCTATCTATTTTACCGCTGTTGAGAAAATAGGTGGCCAGGTGGTCGTAGGCGTTGGTTAACGGGCCCGGGTAAGGGGTGGCTTCTGTAATGATCTTTTGCAGCAGTATTTGCGCAGTGTCTCCTTTGTGTGCATCCAGGTACATTTGGGCAATGGAAGCGCGGCTGTGTAGTTCCTGCTCCTTATCGCCCTGCTGTTGTGCCAAAAGCCGGGCATGGGTATAAGCGGAAAGCTCGAGAGAATCCATTTGCTGGTTTCGGATGCTTTCGCCCAGCAGCTGCCAGGCCAGTCGTTCATTGGCTTTATCGCCTGTTTGCTGAAAGCGTGCAATATGTGCCTGGTAGGTGGTAGGGGACAGCGTGCCGCTATTGCCGTTGATAAAGGTTTTTAACAGCTGAATATGATTTTCGGCATAGGGGATATGATGGGCGAAATTCAGCAGGCGTGCCTGCTCCAGGTAATGTTGTGCAGAATCGTCCTGCCCGATAATATCCGCTTTAAAAAGATAATAGTCCGCTGCTTTAAGCAGGGCAGTTATCCGGGCGGTGTCGGTGGAAAGGCGTGGAATCTGTTGCAGGAGGGCAGGCGTTCCCGATGCCAGGCCCGACATCTGTGCGTTGCTGGTAAAAAAACAGGATATACCCAATAACAATATCATCAAACGTTTCCCCATATGCAGTAGTGCTAACGCGGTAAAGATAACCAGAATTGTTGCTGTTGATGCAGGTGATTGCCTGCGGTGTACGTGGTGCAGGATACCTGGCGGGGATAGGGGAAAGCCCGGGCACTATTGGCCGGGTGGCTGTTGCCAGCATGGGATAACGCCTGTGTTATCCCATGTGACAAAAGAGGTATGATGAAAATGGGATTCTGTTGCATATCCCAAATTTGGCGCAAGAGAACAAATTGTGCATTGACAAATGTCAATTACAGCCACTTATTTTGCTTTTGGCGCGGTGTTAATCACCTGCGACATATCTAACGCTTCGCGCAGCAGCTTTATTTTGCCATTTTCTGCTACCAGTCGGCCCATGTAGTGTTGTTGGTAAGGCTGCCCGTTGCGGGTGGCTTCTGCGTGGTATTCGCCAAATGCCTGAGTATCGGTTTCTATATGGATGACGATATCTTTAAAGTGGAAATTGGGAAAACTGGCTGGAAATCCCTTGAAAAAGGCTTGCAGGGTTTCTTTGCCCGCCCAGCGATGAGGAGCGCCAATGCTGTTAAGATAAGGCAGCTCTATTGCGCCGTCTTCGGCAAATAATTCAAAAGCCTGTTGTGCTTTGCCTTCGCTAACAAAGCGTAGGTAATCCTGTAGTAATTGTGATGGAGTTGACATGTTATATCGTTTTAATAGCTCAAAGTTCCTGCGAACAGGCGCTTTGAGCTATGATATTTGGTAAGTTATTATTTGATATAGATCAAGTGTGTTTACAGCTTATGTCGCTTATTTGGCAGCAGGCGGTAACTTATCCAGGAATACATTCAGGGTGCGTATTTTGCCACCTTCCAGTATAATCAGATCCATTCCGGAAATGAGGTTGGGTTTGGAAGCCGGGCCGTAGTTCCAGTAATATCTTACCATGTTATTGCTGTTGTCTATTTTAATAAGGCTGAATTTGAAACGGGCGTTCTGTTGTTGCAGTTTGCTGATGCGGGCGTTTAAGCTGGCAATGCCATTAGTGCTGCCTTCTTCATCAAAGAAAGCTATATCGTTCTGATATATTTCTTTGAGTTTGGGTAACCTTGCCACCGAATCTGTTTCGTTCCATACAGCTACCTGTTTTACAGCAAAGGATTGCAGAAATGCTTTGTTGTAGGTTTCGGTAGTGAGCTGTGCAGCGGTAGCGGGATTCCACAGTTTTACAGCGGGCTTTTGTTTCTCGTATCCTTTTCCGTTAGGATAGCTGTTCAGCTCAATAGAAGCGCCCCAGGGAGTTTCAAAGTATACCCAGCTTTCGCCTTCTGTATCAAACATACCTGCATTAATGTCTGTAAGGAATTGAATGCCTTTGGATTCCAGGAAGGCTTTGGTGGCTTTGATGTCTGTGGTGTACAGCGAAATGTGGGTGGCGCTGATATCATCGCGGTAAGGCTGCACGGTGCTGCCTACCGGCGGTGTATAGCCAAATAACTCTATGTTAGAGCCATCGCCTGCACGCATCATCACTACAGTTACTGCACCAGCATTATCATGAATATGGAAGTTTTTCTTCCAGTTGGCATCCATAGCAAAGGGGCCTAATTTGGTTACCTGCTCAAAGCCAAACAGGTCGTGAAAAAACTGAACGCCCTGTTCTAAGTTGGGCACGTTAATGCCAACGTGGTCTATGCCTACAATGCCGGGCGCTTGTGCTTTGGCAGATGTGTTGAAGCCGCCTACGGTTAAAGCCAGGGGAGCCACTATGCCGCTAACGATATTACGGCTGATGTTATTGATCATTTTCATGGTGATAAATTTTATATTGTTATCGATGTATTAATTCAAAAAGCGTTTTATCTCTGCTACTGCAACGGCGGGTTGCTCTTCCGGTACAAAGTGGCCGGAGTTTTCTACTTTCACCACTTTTACATTCGTTGCTTTTTTAGGCAGGGTATAGTTTAACCAGCCATACCCGGGGCCGCCCAATCCCAGCACGGGCATGTTTAAAGGAGCGTACTGTTTATAATCTTCTATGTCCTGCATAAACGTGCGGTACCAGTTGTTGCCTGCGCGAATGGTTTCTTTGCTGTTATAAGCGGCTGCATATACAGCGCGATCCAGTGTGGACAGAGAACTGTCGTTGTTTAACAGGTAATGGAATATTGTTTTTTGAAAAACAGCAGCACGGCCTGCTATCAGTTCTTCCGGTAAGCCATTTATCTGGTTAAAGGCAAACCACCATACATAAGGGCGGGCCGGATCCAGCTTGTCGGTAGGTGTGCCTAAAGCGGGTAACATAGGCATAGCGGCAAAGGTTTCGTCCGGGTGGGGTACATCTATCATCACCAGCTTCTCTACCATTCCAGGATGATTGGCCGCTAAACTAAATGCCACCTGTGCGCCAATGTCGTGTCCTGCCACGTAGGCTTTTTCATAGCCTAACTGTTTCAGCAGTTCGTACACATCGTTGGATACTGTTTTTTTATCGTAGCCGCTATCGGGATGTGCAGAACTGCCCATGCCCCTGTAATCAACGGCAATAACGGTATAGCTTTTTTGCAGCTCCGGCATCATTTTATGAAACGACCACCAGGTTTGGGGCCAGCCGGAAAGCAATACCAGTGGTTTGCCTGTGCCGCCCTTTACATAGTGTATGCGTATGCCGTTAACGGTAGCATAGCCATTGGCAAAGCCAGGTAATTGCTTTACCAGCGCTTCATCCGATAATGAGGAGTTGTTTATAGAAACCGGTAGATGTTGCTTTGGTTGCGCTATGGTGGCGGAGCTAAAGCCCACCAGTGTAAAAAGGGTGATGGCTTTGGCTGCCTGTTTTATCAGATTGTTCATGTTGTATTATTTTGGGGAGGAAGGAAAACACAAAGGCATGAATAAGGCCATGCCTTTGTGTGTAGTAAGAATTATAACTGAATCTTGTCCAGTAAGCCAATTTGTGCAAACAGGATAGTGGCGGCAGTATAACAATGGAACTGTTTTATCTTACCGTTTTCCAGTAAAAAGAAATCTGCACAAGGGGTATTGATGGTTTTACCTGTTGGAGGAATGGTTCCCAGCGGCAATTCCAGCGGGCCATTGTGGGTGCCGTTTAAAGTTAATTCCACCATAACCATATTCTCTTCATCTTTCACATACACCTTCAATAGTTCGCGGTGCATGTTGGGGAAGGCTTTGGCATAGATATCTACGGTGTTGCCAATGTCTTCACCATAATATTTCTTTCCTGCACTTACATCCCAGAAATAACCATCAGGTGTAAACATAGAGGTGAATAGTTTGGAGTCCTGTACCTCTGCTGCTTCATAGAGTGCGCGAACAATTTGTTCATTAGATTGCTGTGTTGCCATATTGTATAGATTATGTGTTACTGTTTTGATACCACAAAGTTGTATCACAGCGTGTTGACGAACATTGACATTTAATAAAAAACGGTATTGATAAATGTCAATAGAATGCCCGCTGTGTATGCCTGTAAAAAGCCCCGCCGTTATAGCGGGGCATAGACCGGACGAGCTAATCCGGCCTTAGTATTTCGTTTTATAGGTGCTTTTATTTACTTAAAGGAATAGCAACGCGTACTGTTGATCTAAAGCCGGCGGGCCTGTTTTTCACCGCTGTTTCAAAAAAGCCTTTCACTTCCATTAAGCCGCCACCGGGGAAAAAATAAGCCAGTCCCGGGCCATAGCCCAGCACCCGTTCGCGGGTATTGTTAATGCCGTATTGTGTAGCGTAGTAATCGCTATGTCCATCATAGCTATCCTGTTGCAGCTGGCCGAGGAAATAGGCTGCTGCTTCTATTCGTAGCGATGGCAGCAAGGCATAATCCACGGAGTAGTTGCCATTGTAAAAAGCGCCGGGCCTTGCCTTTGTGCCGATGATATGGGTATTGTAGTTAAACTGGTTGCGGGCGCTGATGCTAAACTGTTTGTTGAGCTGTAAGGTAAAAGCATGATACAGGCCGAAGGAGTATAAATGTGCCGAAGGGTTGATAGCGTAACTCTTGGTGTAAGCGCCTACCGGCCAGCTGATGTCCAGCTCTGTACGATGCGAGAATGGCTTGCCAAACAGTTTTTTGTCACTCCATTGAATGGCGGTGCCTGTAATGATATCGCCCCATGCTTTGGGATTGGTGGAGGGTGCATTGCCGGTGGTGGAAGAAGCACTTACCTGTGCTACAGGTATAATGGTGGTAAAGCCCAGGTTGCCACTCCCCACCTTTATTTTACTCAGGTAGATGAATTGGTGCAGGGTAACGAGGGAGTTTATTTTCAAATCGGTAGGCGCTTTGTGTCCGTTTTGATCGTAGATGGCCCTGGTTTGAAATAGCTGGGCATAGCCCTGGTACAGGAAACCCGGTTTGCCTGCTATGCCATCGAACACGTTGGCTAACCCCAGGTTGGTAGGGGGCAAAGTGGGGTCTTGCGCCTGTGCGTTATGGGGCTTGCCGGTGAATAGCGCCAACAGTAGTGTTAACTGTAGCAAAGAATAAAAAAGCGGTCTTGTGTTGTGAGGGCCGGAATTGCCGGCAAGAGTAGTTGCTTGCATGTTGCAAACCTAGTGGGCAGGCTATGGCCGGAAGATGACAAAAGCTAAAAAATAACTTGACAAATATCAATGCTGTTGAGTGGCAATTGTCAAGGTGCAAGTGAGGCTGATAACTCATATTTGTGGTTGGTTTTTTATAGCTTTATGTAGTAAACAGCTGACACCAACTAAATCTATTCCTGTGTTTGAAGCATTTAAAAAATATATTCTCGAAAAAGCCAACGTTACAGAAGCCGACCTGGAAAAGATTGAAGCGGTGTGCCAGTATAAAAAGCTGCGTAAACGGCAGTTTTTGTTACAGGAAGGGGATGTGTGGAAATACAATGCTTTTATTGTAAAAGGATGTTTACGTACCTACACTATTGATGATAAAGGCACGGAACATATCCTGAATTTTGCCATTGAAAACTGGTGGACGGGCGACCGGGAAAGTTTGCAAACGGGAAATCCTTCTATGTACAACATAGATACACTGGAAGATGCGGAGGTGATCCTGATTACCAAAGCCAATTTCGATCAGCTGTGCAGCACCATTCCGGCTTTTAATGATATGGTGAATGCCATTTTGCAAAGAAGCTTTGTTGCATCGCAAAGCCGCATACACACGTTTTTAAGCCTGGGGGCAGAGGAGAAATATCTGAAGTTCCTGGAAAAGTACCCGCAGCTGGCTACGCGTGTTCCGCAGGGCATGATTGCTTCTTATCTGGGCATTACTGCCGAAACGTTAAGCCGTGTTCGCAAACAAACCGCCAAAAATCAACGTTCTTCTTAACCAATTTTGATCTATGTCAATTTTGATTTTATGATACATCAATGGTAGCGCTTCCGGTCTGTTTCATCTTTGTATCCGTGGTTTTACTTACAGCCACCCTACAAGCATATGAAACGTTCTTTAGGTATAAAAACAATTCTTATAAGGACAAACGGACAGCAACGGCAAGGCATGGCTGCGCTGTTGGAAAATGGCATGGCAGCAAAAAAGGTGCTGGTAGATCCAGGGCTTACCGTGTATCAGCTGCCTGATGGCTGTACGGTAGAATTATATTGTGCCGGGTCGTGCTATCCGCCTTATTTATTTGCGCATGGCGATGTGGTGATCGGTTACCGTGTGCATAATCTGCAACAGTCAATGGAGGAGTTAACGGCTTCCGGTGGCAGGATGTTGGGGGAGGTAGTGGATTTGAGTGCAGACAACTGTTACTGCTTTATGGAGATGAATGAGGGCGGCGTAGTGGGGTTATACCAGTTGTCTGCTGCTGTTTCCTGAGCTAAGATGTTGGGCATTATATATACCAATTTGCTATTAAAAGAATAAGACGATGAAAAAAGCAATGATGATAGTGATAGGGCTGATTGTGGCAACAGGTGTGCTGCAACTGTTCCGGCCTGAAAAAGTACCCAGCACGCCCGCCGCTAATTTAGCCGGTGTGCCGCCGGAGGTGAACCGCATTTTGCGCACTTCCTGTTTTGATTGTCACTCCTCTGAGGTAAACCTGCGTTGGTACGATCAGTTGAGTCCTGCCAGTTTCCTGGTGAATAAACATGTGCTGGAGGGGCGTAAGGCGTTTAACTTTTCGGGCTGGGATTCGCTGCCTACGCCTGCGCAAAACAATATGTTGTATTATGCCTTAAACCAGGCGCTGGCCAATGAAATGCCGCTGCCTTCCTATACCATGGTACATGGTAGCGCCAGTTTATCGGCAGAAGATAAGGCGCTTTTGAAGCAATACATCTTTTCCCGCACACCCCGGAAAACGACGGATACAACGCAGCTCCACGTGGCTGATAAGCAATATGAAGCCTTTGTAAATGGTACTTTACAAGCAACAGGTAAAGTGAAGCCTGCACCTAATGAAATAGCATATATACCGGACTATAGAAACTGGAAAATGATGAGTACTACGGACAGGTTTGATAATGGTACTGTGCGTATGATCTATGCCAATGATATAGCTGTAAAAGCCATAGAAGAGCATCATACGAAAGAGTGGCCCGACGGCGCTGTTTTTGCCAAAGCAGCCTGGAAAGAGCAGGTGAATGCCGATGGTAGCGTTACAGCAGGTGCTTTCTGGCAGGTAGAGTTTATGATAAAAGATGCCGGAAAATATGCGCAAACAGCGGGATGGGGTTGGGCCCGGTGGCGTGGGGATGATTTAAAGCCTTATGGAGCCAATGCGGCCTTTACCCAGGAATGTGTTTCGTGTCACCAGCCTATGAAAGGCAATGATTATGTTTTTACCAAACCGTTGAACCTTTTCCGTGCCTTACAACAAAAAAGATAGTTATGAAAAAGCAATACTATTTATCCTTATATACTCTGGCAATGCTATGCCTGCTGATGGCAGGTTGTCATAGCCAGCAACCGCTGGGTTTGAATGAGCAGGCATCTGTACAACCGGCAGATGAGTTACCCGAAAATCCATTGTTGCTGCACGCGCTTACCAGCAGCCTGCAACCTAAAGACAGCATCATGTGCATTCTTTATGGTAATGATGCAGCCTTTGCCTATGCTGCCAAACATAGTGATGGCCGCTATCCGGTCGGAGCTGTATTATATAACGTAGCCTGGAAGCAGCAGCCGGATGAACAATGGGCCGGTGGCAATATTCCCGCAGCAATTACGACTGTAGAGCGTGTAGCTATCGATGCTGCCGGTATGCCGGTGTATACCCTGTATACAGGCAGTCCTTTAAAAAAGGTGGCTGTTAATGGTGCGGATAGTTTACGGCTGTCTGCTATTCTTCGCCTGAGAATGGCGGCTTCTCCCCGGTAAGTATGTAAAAACAAACAGGCATCACTTCTGTGATGCCTGTTTGTTTAAAAGCTTTTACGGTTATCATTAAAAGCGTAAAGTGATGTTAGCAGTTACCCTTGTTGGCATTTGCGGGGCCAAACGGAACGACCAGTATCTTTCATTCATAATATTATCCACTTTCACACCTACACGGAAGGTTGGACGATCGTAATAAACCGTAGCATCCAGTACTTTGTACGAAGGAATAGTAAATGTAAAGGTGGAAGTGTTGGTTTGGAAAGCGGAGCTTCCGTAGTTTCCACCTACACCAAAACCTAAACCTTTAGCGCCGCCGTTCATAATATGATAGCTCATCCACAGGTTGGCCAGGTGTTGCGGGCCGGCTTCTGCGGGACGTAAGCCTATCATGTTGGCTTTTGCCTGGATGTACTTGTTGTCGTTATAAGTGTACCCAGCCACAATGTTCAGACCGCCAAAAGGATTGGCAATTACTTCTGCTTCTACACCCTTGCTCAGTTGGGTACCGTCCTGCAGGCTAAAGTTTGCGTGGTCAGGATCGTCGCGCAGGGTATTTTCTACTTTAATATGGTAGTAGCTGATGGTGCTGCTTAAACGGTGGTGAAAGGCGTCCAGTTTAATGCCTGCTTCCCACTGGTTGGCGTGCTGTGGTTTAAAGCTGTTACCCGAAAAGTCCGTGCCACCCTGGTTGTTGAAGCCATTCATATAGTTACCGAAAAGGCTTACCTGGTCTTTCACTACCTGGTACACTAAACCAAGCTTGGGCGATAAAGCGTTTTGCTGGTAGGCCAGGGTAGAAGTGTCGTAATAAGGGGCGTAGTTGCCTTTGTCCTCGAAGTGATCTACACGCAGGCTTAACATAGCGCTTAACTGATCGGTGATGTTTACTACATCTGATACATAGGCACTATAAGTATATTGGTTGGTGCGATAGTTAGAGAAACTTCTGATAGGTAATCGTGCCGCAATAGAATCTACCTTGTCCACATTCAGAAAATAATATTCGCTGGGTTTTACATGCTGGTAGTTGATAGTAGGCAGCACAATAGTAGGGGTGTTCCTGTCGCTGCGCTGGTTGTAAAAATCAATACCTGCCACCATGCGGTTACGGATACCGGCTATGTGAAAGTCGCCCACAATGTTTTGCTGCAATTCGGTACCATTATAGGGAAAGTTCTCGCGCTGAAAAGTAGGGCGCAGCGTGCTGTCGGTAACTGCTGTCAGGGAAGATACATAGCCTTTGGTAGCCGAATAGGTGCGGGTAAAGAAGGTTTGCAGCTTCCAGTTGCTGTTCAGCTGGTAGTTGATCTGGCCGTAAAAGTTCAGTTGCTGAGTTTTGTAGTCCAGTGAATTATTGGTGAAGGATTTGAAATAATCAATGCCCATATCTTTAATGTTGGTAGCCTTGCCGCTGGCATAAGGAGCCAGGCGGATAGGCGAAGTAGCATTGTACATAGAGGCTTCCATATCAATGAGGAAACTCAGCTTGTCGTTGGCTTTGTAAATAAAGCTGGGGGCTATCATAGCGCTGCGGGTAAAGCCATAATCCTGGAAGCTTTGCTCGGTATGCAGGGCGCCGTTAATACGCATCAACACGCTGTTGTCGCTTTTGATAGGGGTGTTGATATCCCAGGTAAGACGGTTGAGGTTGTAGCTGCCGCCGGAATAGCTGATCTCTGTTTTCCTGTTTTCGTTAGGCTTTTTGGTAACACGGTTAAACAAGCCACCAAACGAAATCTGGCTGCTGTTGAACAGGGTGCCGGATGGGCCTTTAATGGCTTCCAGCGCTTCCAGGTTGGCGGGGTCAATATTGGTATATACAAAGCCGGAAATACTGTTGCGTATCAGGTTGGCAGTGGTAAATCCGCGGGATAACATGGCGCTACGGCCCTGATTGTACACTACCGGCACACCTGCACCGGGAATATTTTTAAAAGCGCTGTTGTAATCGGTAATCAGCTGCTCTTTCATCAGTTCTTTTGTTACCACGGTATATACCTGCGGGTTTTCCATGTTCTTTAAAGGTAAACGGGCCACATCGTCCGTTTCCTTTTTATTAAACCGGTTAAAGCCCGTGGTAATGGTCACCTCTGTTAACTGCTGCTGGGTAACAGACAATTTTACTGTTACAGCGGCTACGTGGTGCGGATGCACTTCTATATGTTCAGTAACCGGGGCGTAACCTAAATACAGCACTTCCAGCTCGTATTGGCCGGGATGTACATCCCATAAGGTAAATGTGCCATCTTCTTCCGTAATTGCCTCGGCATGTGTGCCTTTAAGGCGAACAGAAGCGCCGTCAACAGGTTTGCCATCGCTGGTAACCACACTGCCTTTTACTGCGGGACGGTGGTCGTTATCGCGGGCCAGGGAAATAGTACTGCATAGAAAAAGAGTAAATACAAGCAGGAAATGCCTGTAATATGCGAGTAAGTTTTGCATGTCTATCTATTAATAATGGGGTATGATTAGAGGATGCAAAGCTGGCGCGGTTTTACCGGTGTACCTACCTGTAAAGGGAAAAGCGTTTACGCAAAGCGGAAAAATACCGGTTGCCTGGAAAAGCTATATTTCTTTTACAGTTACTTCCATGCGTTGTAACTGTACATTTCCAAAATGACTGGCAAAAGCAACGTCAGCAGCGTCACGCCCGAAAGCCATAATAATACGTCCACCCATAGGCTCGGGCATCAGCGCATCAAAAGTGTACCAGCGATTACCCACAAATGCTTCAAACCAAGCGTGTAAGTCCATAGGGTTCAACTGGTGCAGGTAACCCACTACCATGCGTGCCGGTATATCCAGGTTGCGGCAAAGGGCTATGGCTGCATGGGTAAAATCCCGGCAAACCCCGTTTTTACTTTGCAGCACATCTAACGCGGAGGTAGAGCTGTTGGTGGTACCATACTGTCGTGTAAAATGCGTATGCACCCAGTGGCGTATGGCTTCTACTTGGGCATATCCAGGTGCGGCCCCCATGGTGATCTGGGTGGCCAGGTCGGTTACTTTGTCCGATTCGCAATATCTGCTGGGCAATAAAAACTGTAACACATTATCGGGCAGAAATTCTACGGGCGTATACGTAGCATCGCTATACACGTCTATGGTTGGGCTGCATTCCGCCACCACACTGCTTTCTAAAGTAAAAGTGCCGCCGGGTATCACCAGGCGTTGGCAAAGGTTGCCATACCCATCCACATACTCATTAACGGCTACTTGTGGGGACGTGACGAATGCTTCCTGCCTGATCAGCTGCGCAGGCCCGCTTTGGGAGCGTAGCATGAAAATGCTGGTAACGGGCGCGTCTGCGTACATCTCAAAAAAAGAAGAAGCCTGTAATAACATAAGTGAACCCTATTATATATGTGATTTTTATAGAGAGTGGTGGAGCAAGGTAGCATTATCTTTCTGCGCACCAAAATAACATTTCTCTTGTAAGATGGAACACCATAATTGTACCAGAAAAATCACCTGTTTTGGGTGGTCAGATTAAGGGAAAATAAAATATCTCAAATCGCTTTGAAATTCAAAGTTGTTTCCGACCTTAGCGTTGCATATGTGCTTTGCAACAATATTTACCCATAAAACAAACCTCTGCCCTTTATTATGAACACTCGTGTTACGGCGGCTCCAGCCCCAAAAGGCTTCAGGCAATACCTGTCGCTTGTGTTACTGTTTATGCCTGCTATCCTGTTTGCCTTGCTGCTGCTGATTTACAGGGATAATCCTAATGCGCATATGCTGGATCATTTTCCTTTTCTGCCCTGGCAATATTGTATAATGGCTGTTTGTGGGGTTGTGGCTACTATAGGTGGTGTGCTGGACTGGCAGTTTCACCGCGATCCGCTTAAGCTGAAAATACCTAAAAAAGAAAGGGACGCCGAAGCGGCTGCGCTTGGTTTGGGTGGTGTGCCCATGTTCCTGCTGATGTGGTTTGCTATGATGAGTGGTAGCCCTACTAAGTTCCTGATTCCTATTATGATCGTGCTGATTTATACAGTAGTGGCTATCAGTTATGATGAGTTTGTGTTTCATATTAAACGGTGTAAGCGGCTGGAGAATATCTACCATCGTATGCTGGTATTAGGCAATGGTATTGCATGGCTGGCGTGTTTTCATCTTATTTACTGTGCATGAATAGCAAAGCATTGATTCAATTGGCTACAGCGCAATACCAGCTGTATCTGCAGCCGGATGCGGCGCCGTGGCCGGATCAATGGTTTTCGGGCGGAGGTGCCTGGATGCAACAACAGCTCTGTTTTATGCGGGGAGGGTATGGTCGCCAATCAACTGTTACCCCGCCTTTTGGTCTTTATGGAGTGATGAAATACGGTTTGAGTGTAGCGGTTTTTATCCTTGCGCTGGTGATCTTTTATCGTATACATTTTTTATTGTCACCGCTGGCTATTGTTCTGTTTTACGTGGCGGAGGTACATTTTCTGTTCCTGTTTCCTTTGTTAATAGACCAGGCAAAGTATCCGCTATTGGCAAGTGTGCGGCTCACTTATAAGATAGGTGTTATAAAAGCCGTAACAACGGTGATGCCTGTTGCTGCTTTTATGTTACTGGGATTATTCAATAGGGAAGAACGGCTTAAAAACTGGTTTATTGGCTGCCTGGCTATATTAATATGGTATGAAAAAGAAATGGAACATAGGGTATAATGATGCTTTTGAAGTAAGGCAAGAGCGCTACTCCATGGGGGATGGTCCGGCTTTTTGTGTACTCTATTTATCCGACTTTCATTTTACCCGGTATAGCCAAAGTCTGGTACTCCGGTTGCTGCAAACTATTGAAGCGGTAAATCCGGATATTCTGTTGCTCGGTGGTGATTATGCCGATAGCAGCAGCGGCAGAAAGTGGCTGGAGTATTTCTTACAAACTATCAGGCATCGCAAAAATGTATTTGCCATCGCAGGTAATCATGACTATTGGAGAAGCATTGATACCATACAAACAATTATGCGACGCAATGGAGTGTGCTGGCTGGAAAAGGAGCCGGCTTATGTTCCGCTGACTGCCCGCTTTACTGTTCGTATAGATGGTGGTCAGGCGTATGGGCATGCGGCTCCGGCTAATTTTTATATACTCTGTTTGCATAAGCCTGTTCGGCCGTCTGTAGCAATCAAACATTACCACCTGGTGTTTGGTGGGCATTTGCACGGTACGCAGTTCGTGTTATGGCAAAACGATAAAGGGTTGTATCCCGGTCGTTGGCTGTATCAACAGAATTTTTTGAAAATGATTATGGGACGGTGTTTGTACCTCGTGAGCAAGGGGCTGGGTGATACTTTGCCTGTCCGGTTCAATTGTACTAAGGATATTATTTTAGTAAACGTAAACTCTCAACCTTAACTATATGAAACTATCTCTTTCACTTTTAGGTACTGTAGTGTATGGGCTTGTGATAAGACTGCTTTATGGCTCGCTCAGTTCTATACTGGAAATTATGAGCCTTTCTTTCCTGTTTCTGGTGCCGGCGCTGATAGGCTTTATTACCATCATACTAATCCCTTATGAAAAGATAAGGAGTCGTTCCCGTGCATTTTTTTTACCATGGTATCCATGCATTGGTCTGCTAATTCTTACTATTTATTTTGAGATAGAAGGCACCATATGTTGGCTGATGATCTTTCCCATTTATTCTTCATTGGCAGGCCTGGGTGGTATTATTGCTTATAGCATAAAGCGCTCCCGGAAAGAAAAAGATCAGTCGCCTAATAAGTTGCAAATATCCTTATTGGCCTTGCTTCCTATATGCCTGGGTTTTGCGGAAGGTGATCGTACCTCTGTAAGCAGGGAATGTGTTATTGCCTGTGAGCTTGTGATTGATGCAACGCCACAGGAAGTATGGCATCAGCTTACACATATTGATAGTATTAAAGCGAATGAACACCACGGGGGTGTCACCGGTCTGCTGGGTTTTCCTACGCACCAAAGCACCCGTTTAGATAACGTTGCTGTAGGAGGTAGCCGGGTGGCCACTTTTGAAAAGGGACTTGTGTTTTACGAGAAGGTAACGCAGTGTATTCCGGAAAAGCAATTGGCACTATCTATTAAAACATTGCCTGATCAGATTGCAGCAGACGTGCTGGATGAACATATTGTGATCGGTGGCAAGCACCTGAATATGCTGGGGGATGTGTATGAGCTGCAATCTATGCCCGGTGGCAAATGTAAAATCACCTTATCCAGCCGGTTTGTAATTTGTACGCCTTTCAACTGGTATGCTTCCATCTGGGCGCATTGGCTGATGAATGATGTGTTGCAAAGTGAGTTAAGCCTGATTGCGCAAAGATGTGCGGAACAGAAGAAGGACAGCTGACGGCGTATCGGTAGCACTTTTCTTTGAAAGCTGTAAACAACGGATTACCAGCAGGGCTGGCGTACAATGCCGGCCCTGACAGGTAACAGGCTATCGTTTGTGTTGGCTACTGCGTTTTTGATACACCCGCACATAATCCACTACCATGCTATCCGGCCAGTCTGCATCTGTTATAGCGCCACCCATCATGCCGCCAATGGCTACATTGAGTATCACATAAAATTTCTGATCAAAGGGCCAGTCTTTGGGGCTCCGGGTGTTTGGGTTTACAAAAGTGTAGCAGTGTATATCATCGTAGGTGAAGCGCAGGGAGTCGGCTGTCCATTCCAGTGCGTATATGTGAAAGGTGGTATCTACGTTGATGAGGTGTTTGTCACGGGTGAGGTTGCCGCCGTTCATCCAGTTCCTGTTTTCGGTGTGTACGCTGCTGAGTACGGTGCCGTAGTTGTTGCCGGTATGTTCCATAATATCTATTTCGCCGCTGCGGGGCCAACGGCCGTACAGACTTTCGGTGGGCATCAGCCAGATGGCAGGCCACGAGCCGCGGGCGCGGGGTAGTTTGGCGCGTACTTCTACTTTGCCATAGAGGAAGTCCATTTTGTGGCGGCTTACTAAGCGGGCGCTGCTCCACGGGGCGGCGGTGTCTTTGGTGGGGTAGTCTTTTTTACCGGTGATGATCAGGCAGCCGTTGCGAAGTGTGGCGTTGTCGCGGGTGTTATCGGTGTATACCTGTTCTTCGTTGTTGGTAGCGCCTTTGGGGCGGGCTTCCCATGTCCATTTGGTGGTGTCGGGTTTGCCGGTGCCGTTAAACTCATCGGCGTATACCAGGTGGTAGCCGGTGGGGGCTTTGGGCTTTTGCTGCTGCTGAAAGCGGGCATGTGCCTGCTTTGCAGGTAGCAGTTGTGTGAGTAGTAGCAGGGCCAATGTAAAGAAACGTCCATGTGGGGGATGGGGTGCTGTCAGTTGATTCATAATAGCAATCACGTTTTAAGTATGGTAATAATGTAAACCGGTGTTATAAAGATAAAGGCAAGCGGCGGTGTTTCCTGGGAAGAACCGCCGCTTGCGGGGGAATGGTTATTGTTTGATGATTTTAACTGACGCCGGGGCGGTGTTGCCCTGTAGTCGTATGATATAATTACCCACGGGTATATTACCCAGGTGGGTGGTGAACCGGGTGGCTCCTGCGGGCACGGGCCATTGTTGCAGCAGGCGGCCGCTCATGTCCAGTAACTGCATGGTTTTGTAGGGGCGGTTGCCGGTTTCTATGGTGATGGTTTCGTTTACCGGGTTAGGATACACCTGCAAGGTGTTGGTTGCTGGTGCGGTTTTGCCCGGCAAGGTGGCCAGTGTGTTTGCACGCAGGCTGCTGCTGTCGGGGGCAGGGGCGTTGGCGCAGTTGTCAATGGCAAACCAGTTAAACTTAAAGGTGCCGGAATGCTGTATCACATTGGCATAGCTGATGGCAGGTATGGTCATGGTATCGGTGATAGTGGCCCATTGTCCGTTGGTGTTGGGCAGGTTGATGATGCCGTATACCACGCCGGTGTTGGCCAGTTTTACCTGTGCGGGTGCGGTGGTAAGCACACGGAAACTGACGTTGTATCTGCCTTTTACGGGAATGCCCAGGGTGCTATAACCAAACCAGTGATTGTAGCCTATGCCGGTGAAGTTTTGGCCGCCGCTGGTGTCGGTAGTGGTTTCCAGGGTAGGCACGGTGCTGCGGCTGGTGCTGCTTTCGGCTTCTATGCGTTTTTTAAAGGTGCAGCCATAGCCGGTGGTAAACAGGGCGGTGCCGCTGATGCTGTCTTTAGTGGCGGTAACGGTATAGCTGCCGGTGTTGGTGGTAGCGGTAACCACGCCGGTGCTGCTAACGGTGTTGCCGGTGCCGGTTACACTCCATGTAGCGCCGGTAAAGGCAAACGCGCTGCCATACTGGTCAAAGCCTTGTGTGGTGTATTGTTGCGATGCGCCTAAGGGTAGGGTAAGGCTATCGGGTACCACTTTTATGCGCGCCAGTTTGGGTAGGGCCAGCACGTTTATTTTCGCTTTTCCGAACATACTGTTGTAGTGGGCTTTTACATAGTAAACGCCGGGTGTGTCGCTGGCGGTGATCACGCCTTTGGTGTCTATTACACCGGCTTTGGTGGGTACCGACCAGGTAAAGGGCAGGTCTATACGGCTGCTGTCGCTGGCGTAGGCGGCGGCTTTAAAGGGCTTGCGGGCATTGATGAATACGCTGGTGCTGTCGGGCGTTACGGCTATGCGGGCCAGGGTAACATCGGTGGCGCGTATCACTTTCAGCCAGTTAAAATTCCAGCCGCTGGTGGCGCTTTGCAGCACCAGTGTTTGATTGCCGCCGGGTAGTTGCAGGGGCGGGGTAGTTACGGTTATCCAGTTTTGCCAGCCACCACTGGCAGGTAGTTGCAGGGTGGTAAGCAGGCTATCGCCCAGTAGTATGCGCACGCTGCTGGCGGTGTTTACGGCCACGCGCAGTTGCAGGCGGTAGCTGCCGGCCCATGGGGTTTGTATATCGTATTCCATAAAACTGGTATTGGCTATATAGCTTACGTCCAGCACGCCGCTGGTGTCCTGCGCGGTTTCGGTACAGCAGGTGTTGCTGTAGTCGAATGCTTCGGCTTCTATACGGGCGGGCACGGGTTTATAGTTGGCGGCGCGTAGGGTGGCGTTGGCAGTGGCACGTATGGTATCGCCATTGTAGATAGCGGTGGCGGTAATGGTGCCGGGCTGTGCTACTGTGGCGCGTCCGCCGGTAGTAATGCTGTTGCCGGTGCCGGTAATGCTGTACACGGGTGTTACGGGCAGAGGAAAGTCGTTCTGATCAAATACTTTGCTGGTATACTGGTAGCTTTTGCCGGATATATAAGCGCGGTTGGCAGGGGTAAGGCTAATGCTGTCCAGTACGGGTGTGCCTATGCCCTGTTGGTATACGCGCACATAATCTACCAGCATACTATCGGGCCAGTCTGCTTCGGTAATAGCGCCACCCATACCACCGCCGATGGCTACGTTTAATATGATATGAAATTTCTGATCAAAGGGCCAGTCTTTCCAGTCGGTTTTCGGGTTTACATAGGTGTAGCATTTTACGCCATCGTAGGTGAAGCGTATACTGTCTTCATTCCACTCCATCGCGTATACATGAAACACGCTATCTACATTGGCCAGCACTTTACTGGCAGAGGTGTGGCTGCCGTTCATCCAGTTGTTGTTCTGTGTATGCACGGTGCTTAACACGGTGCCGAAGTTATTGCCTACATGCTCCATTACATCCAGCTCGCCGCTTTTGGGCCAGTCGCCATAGGCGCTGGTGGTGGGCATCAGCCAGATAGCGGGCCATGAACCACGTGCGCGGGGCAGGCGAGCGCGTACTTCTACTTTGCCGTATTTGAAGTCTACTTTGTTTTGGGTAATGACGCGGCCACTGCTCCACGGTTCGGTGGTGTTGTAGTTGGGATAGTCTTTTCGGCCGGTGATCACCAGGCAGCCGTTGCGCATGCGGGCGTTATCGTAACTGCTATCGGTGTATACCTGTTGTTCGCCATTGATCCAGCCTTTGGGGCGTGGGTCTATTGTCCATTTGGTATAATCGGGTTTGCCGGTGCCGTTGAACTCGTCGGCAAAAATGAGTGTGTAGCTGGGGTTGCCGGCGAACACTACAGTGCCTTTGGCCGTGTACTGTGCTGCGCCGGAACTATCCAGCTGATTGCCTGCAATAGTGAGTTTAGCTTCGTAGCGGGAATATACTTCGGTGGAGTTGCCGGCCAGTACAATGTTCACTACAGAATCGTTTACGCGTTGCAGGCTGTCGATGCTTACGCCGGAGGGCCAGCGGGCTGTCCAGCTGTTTTTGTTGAGGGCATGTGTAAAGGTGTTGCCGTGTACAGTGGCTTGCAGCACGGTACCTTGTTCCTGCCCCATGGTAATGCGGGTGTTGGCTACGGTAATGGAAACAGGGTCTGGGCCTTGCACCAGGTCGAAATACAGGATGCCGTTGGCTTTTTTACCATCGGCATAATGCACTTCTATGCGGTTGAGGTCGGTGCGGGTGCGCACACTCTGGAAGTCGAAGCTGGCTTCTTCCCAGGTGTTGATATTTTTAATGGTATAGGTGAAGTATACGGCTTTGTTATAGTTGGTGCCGGGTTGTAGTTTAAACAGCACGGCTTCTTTTACATTACTATACACCAGTAGTTTAAATACGGTGTTGCCGTGCAGGTCAAAGCTATCGGGCAGGCTGCATCCGGCGCTCATCCATTCAAAGCTGGTAGTGTCTTTAATAAACTGGGCCACTTTGGGGCTGGTGTTTAAACCGCCGGGTGCGGGGTTGTTTACACCATACAATACTTTGCCGGTGGTGGTGTTGCCTGCGTAATAATCCCATTTGCCGGCGCAGGGGCCGTTGCCTTCCATATCATCCAGCAGTAAAAACTGCGCGTGTAACGAACTGTGGAACAGGGTGGTGAGTATCATTAGTAGTACTATCGGGATAAGCCGGGGCATAACAAGGTTACGCCCGTTGGGCTGCGTTGTCATTGGTTTCATATAGCTGCATTTAAAATCGAAAAGCCGTTATAAATTGGGATTCATTAAGGCATCTGCGCCAGGAATAGGTAATAAATAATTCTTTTTAGTAATGGTGCCGTTAGGCTGTAAATCGTCCGGGTTTTTATTGGCGTTGGCGGCTTCTACCTTTTCCAGTCGCACCAGGTCAAACCAGCGGTTCCATTCACCGGCAAACTCCCAGGCCCTTTCATCCACTACGGCGTTGATAAACGCATCGGAGCTTAGTCCCGTGGGCAGGTTGCCCAACCCGGCACGGGTGCGCACGGCGTTAATGGCGGCATAGGCTTCGGTGCTTACGGTGCCGCTGTGGGCCTGTGCTTCGGCGTATGTCAGCAGCACATGGGCATAGCGTATCATAATCACCGGGTTGGCCGACATATAAGTGGCTTTGGTGCCCGATTGTATGGTGAACTTTTTATAATACGGATGTTTGGTGGTGGTGCTTTGCCAGGGGATGGAATCGCCATTCACCGCAAAGCGGGTAGAGAAGGTGGCGTCTTTACGGCTACCTTCGGGAAAGTTGTAAAAGAAGTTGAGTTCCGGGAAGAAGTCACTCCAGCCGCCTTCATCTTCGGGCATGGTGCTCAAGCCGTAGAAGGAGTTGTAGGTGATCCATTGTCCGCGCGTGTACAGGGCAAATACATCTTCTATGGTGCCGCCGGCAAATATCTTCAGGAAGCCGCCCTGGTACAGGTCTATGCCGTAGGTGGTTTTGTTGTCTATCACTTCTTTGGCTTTGGCAGCTGCCAGTGCATAGCGCGAAGCATCTTTTACCGGCCATCCGCCTTCGGTAAGGTATACATCAGCCAGCAGTGCTTTTACCGAACCTTTGTTGGGCCTGCCGGCGCTGCGGCGCGTATTGGGCATCCAGGCTTCTGCTTTTTGCAGGTCGGCTTCTATCAGCTTATACACTTCGGCAGGGGCCGTTTTGGTGAGGGTAAGCATACTGTTGCTAAACTTTTCCGATGGTATAACAGGTATATCGCCCCAGAAGCGGGTAAGCCAGTAATAACACAGGCCACGCAAGAAATAGGCTTCGGCTACAATGGGCTGTACGGTGGCTTCGGTGCCATCTGTTACGGCGGTGTAGTTGTTGATGATGTTGGTAGTGCTTTGTATGGTTTTATAACAGCCGCGCCAGATGGGCGTCATGCGGCTGTTGAGGTCGGCCACGCTAAAGCGGTCAAACTCGCGAAACTCTTCTTTGTTGCTGCCGGGGTGGGTGGTAAGGTCGTCGCCGCCCATGGTCATGGCTATCTGCGATACAGTGGTAAAGCCGCTTTCCCAGGGCACCATCAGGCTGCCATAGGCTCCGGTAAGGGCTGCTTCCAGTCCGGCCAGGTTGCTGATGCCTTCCGAGCCTATTACCAGTCCTTCCGGGTCTTCTGTCAGCTGCTTGCTACAGGAAACGGTAAAAAAACATATCAAAATAAAATAGATGTTGCGCATCGTGTACTGTTTGAATGGTTAAAAACTAAGGGTGCAGCCACCGGTAAAGGTTCTTACATTAGGGTACGAGCCATAGTCAATACCCTGCCGTATATCGCCCGATGCGGAGTTCGACTCGGGGTCGATGCCGCTGTAGCTGGTAACGGTAAACACGTTGGTGGCGCTGATAAACAGTTTCAGTCCTGCCTTGCCTTTCAGCACGCTGCGTGGCAGATCGTAGCTCAGGCTCAGGTTTTTCAACCGCATAAAATCGGCTTTCTCCAAAAAGCGGGTACTCTGCGTAAAGTTGCGGTTGGTGGTGCTGAAAGCAGGTATATCCGACGATTCGTTCACACCGGGGATATACCGGTTTTTAATATCCACATAAGTGGCTTCGCGTGCATCACCGCCATGATACATAGCGGCTGCTTTGTTATAGTTGAGTTTATCAAAGTGCAGCAGGGCATGTATAAAGATGTTCAGGGTAAAACCTTTGTAGCTAACGGTGTTGTTAAAGCCCAGGCTGGTAGTGGGTACGCCGGTGCCTATTACACCATAATCACTCGCGTCTATTACATTGTCACCGGTTTTATCCAGGTAGCGTGAGTCGCCAGCTTTGGCCCCAAAATCGCCCGCTTTGGTATCGCCGGGTTTCCAGGTACCCAGGTAGGTGAGTCCCCAAATAGCGCCCAGGGGCTGACCGGCTGTCACTACAAATTCACTCTGGGGCGACATGCCGCCGCCTATTTTGCGATTGTTAGGGTCGAAGATGATCTTGTTCTGACCGGTAGAGATCACGCGGGTTTTTACAAAGCTGGCATTGAACAAACTTGTCCACCGCAGCGCTTCTTTATCAATCACCGTGGCTTCAATGCCTATTTCAAAACCTTTGTTCTGCACTGCACCAGCATTGCGGGTAATGGGATTACCACCCAGGTACAGCGGCAGTGTTTCTGTCAGCAGCAGGTCGCGCGTGTCTTTGATAAAATAATCAGCGGTAACGGCTACACGGCCTTTGCCTAATCCCAGTTCTATACCTATGTCTTTTTGTTCAGTGGTTTCCCATTTCAGGTCGGGGTTGCCAATATTGCCCAGTACAATGCCGGTTTGGGAGGAGGTGCTGGTAAAGGAAGCCACGCGGTTAGAATAAGTAGAATAGGTGCTGTACGCATCAATACCCTGGTTGCCGGTAAGGCCCCAGCTGCCACGCAGCTTCAGGTTACTGAACACGGGCATATGCCGCAGGAACGATTCTTCGGATAATACCCAGGCGGCCGATACAGAAGGGAAGTAGCTGTATTTGTTGCTGCCTGCGAATTTAGACGAACCATCCCTGCGTAACCCGGCAGATAACAGGTATTTATCTTTATAACCATAGTTCACGCGGCCCATCAACGAAAACAGCGAAGACTTGCTGGTACCGGAGCCGGGCGTGCCGGGTGTGCCCAGGGCAATATTGTTCCACATAAACGATTCGTAGTTGAGGTTGGAGGCGCCGGCACTCATATAGTTATAGGTGTTCTGCTGGTATTCCATCACCGCCGTGGCATCCAGGCTGTGTACGTTGTGCAGCAGCTTGTGGTAGTTAAGCGTGTTGGTGCTTTGTAAACGAATTTCTTTATTAGAACGCAGGCTGGCTATAGAGCTGCCGGAGTTGACCACTTTGCCGGCAAAGCTTTTGTTTTCGTAACCGAGGTAGTTGACGCCATACTGTACATTCAGCGACAGCCCGGTAAGCAGTCTGAACTTAAAACCGCCGATCATATTGGCCAGCATTCTTTCTGTAACGGTCAGCTGTTCCGTAGTGAGCGCTACAGGGTTAAAGAATACCGAGCTAACGGGATCGGTAGCGGTATAACCGCCTACGCTGTTGCGCACCGGTACGGTGGGCGACCAGGTGATGGCCTGTGCCAGCGGACTGTGCGGCCCATCGGCCGGTATATCTATATTTTGCGAGCTGCTGTAACTGCCCTGTATGTTCAGCGATGCGGTTACCCAGTCGTTGAGTTTAGCGTTGATGTTCGAGCGCAGGTTATACCGTTTAAAGAAGGAGTTGTTGATAACGCCATCCTGATCCAGGTAATCGCCCGATATAAAGTATCCGCCTTTTTCCGTGCCACCCGAAACATTCAGCAGGTACTCTTTACCGCTTGCCTGGCGAAAGATCTCGTCCTGCCAGTTGGTGCCACCTACACGTTTAAACGAATCTACCTGCGCCTGTGTAAAAGGCGAAGCGGCCCCGGTAGCTACTGCATGGGCATTGGCTGTTTCGGCAAAATCACCGGCATTGAGCAGCGACAGCTTTTTCAATACACCGGAGGTAGATGCGCGTGCCGTGGCATTGACACGGGCTGCGCCTTTAGCACCTTTTTTGGTGGTGAGTATCACCACGCCATTGGCACCACGACTGCCATAGATAGCCGTAGCAGCGGCATCTTTGAGTATCTGTATGCTTTCCAGGTCGTCGGGGTTAATAGCGCTGAAATCGGCCCCTACAAAGCCATCTACCACGTACAGGGGACTGTTATCACCATTGATGGAGTTAGAGCCGCGTATGCGTATGCGCACGGCACCACCGGGTGCGCCGGTGGAATTGGTTACCTGCACGCCGGCGGCACGGCCTTGTAACACCTGGTCAAGTCGGTTTACAGGTTGCTCTTTAAACGTGCTGGAACTTACGGTAGTGATAGCGCTGCTTACGGCACCACGGCGCTGTTCGCCATAGCCTATCACTATCAGTTCTTTCATGTCGGCGGCAACGGCTACCAGGCTAATATCTATGTTGCTTCTGCCTTTCAGGGCAATCTCCTGCCGGTCAAACCCCAGCGAGGTAATCACCAGTATGGCATCAGTGCCGGCCACCTTTATTTCAAAGTTGCCGCTCTCGTTGGTAAGTGCGCCATTGCTGGTGCCTTTTTCCTGCACAGCGGCGCCAGCTACAGCATTGCCTTTGTCGTCGGTAATGCGGCCCTTTACGGTGCCGTCGAACGTGGCATTCAGCAGGGTAGTGGTCAGTGGTTTACGTTTGATGATAACGGTTTTGCCGGTGATGTCATACACCAGTGGTTGCGAGCGAAAGCATTGTTCCAGCACTTTGTCCAGCGGCTGGTTCTGCACTTCCAGCGTAACCGTTCTGGCAGTGGCTATCTGCTCATCGGTATACAGGAACAGGTAGCCGGTTTGCTTCCGTATCTCTTTAAACACTTTGTCTAAAGGCGTGTTGCGCATCGATAAGGTAATGTTCTGTGCATGGCCCCTGGCATGCACCTGTAGTGTGGCTATTAATAGCATTAGCATGGTTAGTTTCATCATCAGTAACCATTTGGCGGGTAATTGTAATGAATAGCGGGTGTGGAGGGCAGCACGCAGCGGCCCTCTTTGGCAAACAATCTTGAATGGCATACATTTGTTATAGTCGGCGTTACTAAATGGAGTATCAGTTAGTGAGCCTGATAGTTAGCCGGAAGTGGTACGAACACTTCCGGTTTTTTTAGGCTCCGGCGGCAAGCGTGTATATCGTTATCAGGGACTCATAGCTTTGGTATTAATTTTTATTAATCATTGATCAGGGTAATACTATAATCTTTCGCCCGCTTATTTCAAAATGTACTTCGCCTGTTTGTTGCATCATGTGCAACACTTCTGTTACGGCTGCATTACTGGATAAGGCTCCTCTGAAATGGGCGTTGGGTATATCGCCTTTGTATTCCACCTCCACATCGTACCAGCGTGCAATCATACGCATGGCAGCATGTATGTCGGTGCCGGCAAACTGCACCAGGCCATTCTTCCAGGCAATGGCTTCTTCTGTGTCCACGTTGTTTTGTACCTGTAAACTGCCGTTGCTGCGTTGCAGGCTGGCGCGCTGGGCGGGCTTTAGCAGTTGTTGCGCTGCGCCGGCTTTCACCTGCACACTGCCCTGTAGCAGGGTGGTGTGTATGGCGGCTTCCTCCTCGTAGGCATTGATGTTAAATTGTGTGCCCAATACATTCACCTGCATATCGCCCACCTTTACGCGAAAAGGCATGGCGCTGTTAGGGGCTATTTCAAAATAAGCTTCGCCGGTAAGCGTAACCTCCCGGGCGGCACCGGCAAACGTGGTAGGGTAATACAGGCTGCTGGCGGCGTTGAGCCATACCTGGCTGCCATCGGGCAGGGTGATATGATACTTGCCGCCACGGGGCGTATGTATGGTATTATATAAGCCTGCTGTGCCTGCGCCCTGCTTGTTTTGATAAGCGAGTTGACCATTGGCCAGTTTTACCACCTGTGTATTGCCTTGCCGGGCCAGTGTGCCGTTCTGTGCATCGTTTAAGGCAATCACAGAACCATCGGCCAGTGTAAGCAGTGCTTTGTTGCTACCGGGTTGTATAGGCTGGCTGCTGTCGGCACCATGCCGTGCCAGTGGTGTAGGGGCTTTATCCCGCTGTAATCCGTAATAAACGGTGGCTGCGGCGCTGAGTGCCAGTATAGCAGCGGCAGCATAACGCCACCACCGGCGCGGAGGCATGCCGGCCACGGGGGCAGGTGTTGCTTGTGGGGTGGTGGTTTGCAGGCGTGCCCATACTTCTGTAAAAGCTTCCCGGGCGCTGGTGTCGGCAGCCGGGTAATCCTGTTGTTTTTCGGAATATAAGGTGTGCAGCAGTTGTTCCAGCTGGGGCTGGTATTGTGTGTTTTGCACCAGTGCGCGCAATTGCGCCAGTTCGCCTTCCGTCATTTTCTGATCAGACAGGTATTTCTCCCATAGCTGGTTCAGCAGTTCCTGATTGTTCATATGGCTTGTTAAAGCACCCGTATTGGCTACCTGTAAAACGGGCTGTTACTAACAAGACGTAATTTAGAAGCGGGGGAATGCGTGGGTGTAAAAATATTTTTATCCCAGCAGTAAACACAGCAGCAGCGGCAGCAGGTATTGTTCATCGCTATACTGGCTTAAATACTGCCGTATGCCGTTGAGAGCCCGCACCATGTACGATTTGGAGGTAACACGGGTAATGTTCATCCGCAGGGCTATTTCGGCATGGCTTAATCCTTCAAAACGACTAAGCCGGAACACCTGCTGCATTTGCGGGGGCAGGCTGTTTACCGCCCGGTTCAGCAGGTGTTCCAGTTCTTTATATTCTGCTTTCTCCTGCGGTGTACCGGCATCATCGCTGAAATAGGCGGTTAAATACGCTTCGTTGCCTACGGTAAACACTTTGCGGCGCAGGTGGTCAATTACCAGGTGGCGCGTCAACGTAAACAGGAAAGGTGTAAAATGCGTAACCCCGGTAAGTTTATCGCGATGGTTCCATATTTTGATAAATGATTCCTGCGCCAGGTCTTTCGCCAGTTCGGGCTGTTTGCACAGTTTCAGGGCAATGGCATATACGGCATCCCAATACTGCTCAAAAAGGGCGCGGTAAGCATCGGGATCACCTTTGGAAAGGCACAATAGCAGTTCCGGTTCGTTATATGGTGGAACAAATGGCAAAGCGTGGCATCGTTAGGCTTCTAAAGTAGGAAAAAAAAGGATATATCTGTTACACTTACTTCTATTTACTCAGGCGCATTTTCCCCATTCTTCACAAAGTGTTGCTTTGTAGCGTCCTTATTGCCACGGTACGATTTTGTTGCGTTTTTTAATAATGTATATAGATGATAACAATCCGCTGCCCAGGGCGGTTATCCGTCCCAACTCATTTGTATTGCTGGACGGCGAATGGAAGTTTCAACCAGATACGGATAATAAAGGATTAACGGAACAGTGGCAACTGGCACATACTTACACACATACTGCCCATTGGCCGGGCAGTGTAGAAACCCATATGGCCAGGCTACAGCCTGCCCAGGGATATTGGAGCGGTTCCATTGTGGCCTGGTACGAAAGGGAGTTTCCCGTTCCGGAACAGCACGGTGCCAACAGAGATCCTTATTCGCTGCTGCAATTAACCCTGGGTGCCTGTGGATACGAAACGCGCGTTTGGTTAAATGGTGTTTTACTAAGCACCATAGAAGGGGAAGAGGTGCATAGGGGAGAGTATACTTCCTTTTCGTACGAGCTGGATGATAGTCTGCTACAGGCAGTAAGCCGGTTGACCATTCGTATTGAAAGTTCGATGGATGCTGATACGCCCAGGGGTAAACAGGAATCATTGGTATACAAACGGGGCGGCATCTGGTACCAGACCTATACCGGCGGCGTACGCAGCATCTGGCTGGAAACCGTAGAACGCAACCGCCTGCGCTCGCGCATGGGCGTAGTAAGCACTATTGAAGATAACCTGGTACGGTTCAACTTTACCACGCGCATTCACGATGCAGGAATGTATACGATCAGGCTACAGGTGTTTAAACAGGGGCAGTTGCCCGACCTGCCTGTTGCTACAGATGAATATTCGATGCTGATAGAAGCCGGGCAGAAAAAACAACGCCTGGTAATTGCCATACCCAATGCGCTGCACTGGACGCCGGAAAGCCCGCATTTATACAGGCTGGTAGCACTGTTACAGGATGCAGCGGGATACAGTGCAGAAATTGAAACGCTTTTTGGGCTAAGGAAGATAGAAGCCAGGGGAGGACATATTTACCTGAATAATACACCGGTGTACCTGGATGGCATATTGTACCAGCCCGGTGTGGCCGGGTATGAGCTCATTAAACAACATATGTATGCAATGAAAGCGCTGGGGTGTAACCTGGTGCGTATACATATAGCCGGTGTTGATCCGCGTATTTATGACCTGGCCGATAAGCTGGGTATGCTGTTGTGGGTAGAAGTGCCCAGTCCGCACCGGTCGTCTCCTAAAAGCCGCGAAAACCACCGGGCCGAGTTGCTGCGTATGCTGGCCTTAACGGGTACGCATCCTTCTATTATTATATGGAGTTTATACAATGAAGACTGGGGCGCGCAGGATATTGCTACTAATCCCGAAACGCGCCAGTACATAACCGATATGTATCATTTTATGCAGTTGGCGCATCCCGAATTCCTGGTGGTAGACAACGACGGCTGGCAGCATATTTCCTTTGAAGGGCGCTTAAAAAGCGATCTGCTTACTGCACATATGTATACTGCCAATATTACCAAATGGGCCGAGCTGCTGGACTTGCTTACCATTGGTAAACAATCGGGCGTAGTGGCTTTTCCGCTGGTAGTGGGCGATCCGTTCTTTTTCAGAAAACAGGTGCCATTGATGGTGAGCGAATGGGGTGGATTTGGTTTTGCCGATTATGGCGGCCCAAATGATAACAATGAACGTAGTAAACAGATAACGCTTTTTAAAGCGGAATTGCGAAAAAGACCTATTGCCGGTGATGTATACACACAGGCTACCGATATTGAAGAAGAGCGCAACGGGTTAATTGATTTTGCATCGGGTGCATTAAAAGTGCCGGCAGGATTGCTGGCATCTGGTAAATAAGCGAAAGGAGCATGCCTGCTGGCAGCGCCGTGAAAATGCGATGACAGCAGGCATGTATATTTACACGGCTACCGGCACCTGGGATAACGCGCATACTTCGTGCAGCTCTGGTATATGTACCTGCATAAAGCCTTTATGCTGTAATCGTTTCTGTAATTCTTCCTGCACTTTCGGCTCGCCATGTACCAGGAAGATCTTTTTCACGGCTGCCGGTTCCTGGCAGGCAAGGAATTGACAAAGGTTTTCATAATCGCCATGAGCGCTCATGCTACTCATACTTTTAACAGAAGCCATCACGGGGTATTCCTGACCGTTAATCACTACTTCCTGTGCGCCTGACAATAGCTGTCCGCCCAGCGAACCGGGAGCGCAATAGCCTACCAGCAATATCGTGTTATTGGCATCCTGTATGGTGTCTGCTATATGATGGCGAATGCGTCCGGCATCGGCCATGCCGCTTGCCGCAATGATAATAGCGGGTTCGGTAATGCCTTTGATCTTAATGCTGTCTTCTACACATCGTGTCCAATGCAGGCCCGGAAACTCAAACGGATTTTCATTGGCTTGTGCCAGTGCGGCAATACGCTCGTTAAAGCAGTTGGTGTACTCGGTAAATATCTCCGTTGCAGCCAGGCTCAGCGGACTGTCTACAATTACCGGGATATCGCCCAGCCTGTTTTCCAGGGTTAATTGTTTCAGGTACACCAATAGCTCTTGTGTACGTCCCAGGCTGAATGCGGGTATCACTAATTTTCCTTTTTTACGGATGCAGGTATCCTGTATCAGCTTCATCAGTTCGTCGGTAGTGCTGAACAAGGGATCGTGCAGACTGGCGCCATAGGTGCTTTCCATAATGATATAGTCTGCCTGCGGAAACTCCTGTGGCGGACAAAGCAGGGGATGGCGGTACCGGCCAATATCGCCGCTGAAGGTTACCTGTTGGGTAATATCGTCTTCTGTAATTTTCAGGTGTACGGCTGCACTGCCCAGCAAATGGCCGGCATCGGTTAGCAACAGCTCCACACCTGGCTGCAACACCGTCCAGGTATTATAGTCCACTACTTCCAGTAAGGGCAAGGTGGCTATTACGTCGTCTACATCGTAAAACGGATCGGAGGGTATTTCTTCTTTGCTGCCATGTGGTGTATGCGCTGTGTTTTTCTGAATATTAGCTGAGTCAAGCAACAGAATGCTGGCTAACTGTCTCGTAGGGGCGGTACAATAAATTTTACCCTTAAACCCTTCTTTCACCAGCTTAGGCAACAACCCGCTATGGTCAATATGCGCATGGGACAGTATTACAAAGCTTACCTGCGCTGCATCAAACCCGAAAGACTGGTTCAGGCTTTCCGTTTGTGCGCCCATGCCCTGGAACATTCCGCAATCGAGCAATATAGCGGTTCCATCTTCTAAAGTAATCAAGTGTTTAGAGCCTGTGACAGTTTGTGCCGCTCCATGAAAAGCAATTCTCATCTGTGGTGTTTTCCATTGGAAATCACTAATTGTGCCGGGAATTATTTACAGCTGCCATTAGCTGTAGTGTTGCTTGTTTTAGTGATGTATGCTTTATTGCTATGTAAAAAGCAATAGCCGCACCGGCGGGATTTAAAGAAGTGTTTATGTATTTCTACATAACGGAAAACCCAGCAGTTGGGTGCATTGAAACACGAAGGCCGTTTTTATGCCGCCGTAGGGCAGGTATGCATCAGCGCTGTGGATGTGAGGGATAACAGGATCATAAACTTCTATAAGTTGACGTTTGATGTTATGGGCACATGTCATTTTAGGCCATTATTGTTTTGTCTAATCTGTTTAATTGTGCGTTTTGCACATCATATATGAAAGCTTCGATTTCATCCTGCGACATGCCATTAACTTCTATATGCATATGACTTCCACTGTCAGAAGATGGAAATAACCTTTCTTCTGGTAATAATCCTTATGTTGTATGTATAATTGTGCAAGTACTTTATTAATGATAGACTTCCATTATATTGTTATAGTGGTACTAAGGTTGGCTTATGAACAAAATATCTAATGGAAAAAATATCATATAGTAGAATGTGTTGTTTTATAGGTCTTTTTCTTACTGCTGAGTCAATTTTTAAATGAATATGCATTGATGATTTTCTGCAAGTTATCCTTCTTCTCAACGATGTCTTTATGTTTTTGGGCTCCAACTCCCTGCGCACCATTTCCCCCGCTTCCACCAACAACACCCGCACTTCCTCCACCGTTCTACCTTCCTTCAACCACTGAATAGCCTTCCCCGCCAGCAATTGATAATGCTTGCGTTCCCGGTTTACCGGCAGCATCTTATGTACCTCAGAAGCCAATGGAGAAGCAGTAGCCAGCAATTCCGCATACTTACGTGTTTTAGCAAATTCCGGGGCGGTTTTCACACGTTTCCTGCACAATGGGCTGGGTATACGTCCAAGGGTAATTCCTTCTCGTATATATACCTGTAATTTTCCATACATACCTGGAGCAGGCGGATTTTCACATACGTATTTTGCCATAACAATCGTCTCTTTCTACGAAAATAATGTCTTCAAAATATTTACTACCTTAAAAAATCTGAACGCTTTAAAGGTGAACGCAGGGTATACTCACGATAGGGAGAGCGACTACCGGCCACTATATTACCAGCCCCTTACACACCCCAAAAAAACACAATTATAGCCGCCACAAGTCTGGTTAAGGCAAACGATGTGTTGACATTCAACTGATAACGTTCTGGCACGGGAATAGATAGGTATACTATATAACCTAAAACAAACACTATGTCAGACTGTACAAACACCGCCGCCACCACTGAAGAGCGCGTAAAGATCAACAAAGATGATCCAGAGGAAGTTGCCTATATGCACCGCCAGTTTCCGCTGATGCAGTATGAACTCATTGTGGAAGCCATTGAAGAAGCAGGGCCATATAAAGATGAAATAATGACGTATTTGAATTGCCGAAAATAATTTTTGTATGATCGCGCAAGTGGAATGAAAGATTCCTTTCTAAAAGCGTCTATAATAAAGACGTGGGTGTTACCTGAGATCAATGCTTTCAAAACAGCAGATAGGACAGGGTAGCACCCATTTTTTTATGTGTCAGTGGTCAAGAAAACTACTTTCCCACAGCTCATCCGAACGGATGGATCACTCAGCAGTACAGATGGATGGCGGCTCCCATGGGATGAAGGGCCTGTCCGTACTGTTGACTCATCCATCCCACCTGCTTACACATTCGTACGTACAGCCAGTAGTTCGCTCCCATGGAATGAATGACTCGGCAGGTGGGATGAGTTATTCATCCCACCTGCTGGCTCCTTCCGGTGTACCGCCGGGAGTTTGCTTCCATGGGAGGAGGCTCTGAGTAGTACGGATGAGTCATTCATCCCATCTGCTGACTCCTTCCAGCATACCGCCGGGAGTTTGCTTCCATAGGAGGAGAGTCAAGTGCATTCTGTCCAATGACTCATCCGTTTTGCTGAGTGATTCGTGCGTACGAATGAAGAACGGGAGGGTAAAAAGTGGAGACAAAACCTCTTAATAGAAGCATGGAGTAGTACTAACCAATAAGCAAAAAGTACACAACAAGGAGCCATTTTTACTTTCCCGGCACTCGTCCGTACGGATGGATGCTCCATCCGTACGGACGAAAGACGCAGCAGTACGCTGGAAGGAGCCAGCAGGTGGGAGAAATGGAGGGATTTATTAATAATGGGGGCTATTAGGAAATAGGATTCCATTCATATTAGTACAGTTGGGGAATACGACGGAATAAAAAAATACCCTGAATGATCACCAGCATGCTGCAGGTGGCCGGAACCGCAGCCGCTACATAATCCCCGGCAGTAAGTAAATCAAACCCGCCGTGCCATATTACAACCGGTATAATGCTATAGTTACTTTTTATATACAACCAGCTTAGCAGCACAGAGCCATAGGTTAAACTAATGCCCCAGCCAATAATACCCCAACCCATGCTGGTGAACGAAGCATGCAGCGAAAACCAGTAGCATACCATTGGGCACTTATGGCTGCCAGAAAAGGGCCGGCCGATGCCATAAAAAACTGGTAAGGAAGCGTTGGCCATTGTGTGTTACAAATATGGTTAAGCACAAAAGGCAGCCACAGTAGCCAGGAGGTGGCAAAGCAAACTGCCAGGTATATCCCTATTGCTTTTTTCATCAGGTTCAAAGTAGGTGTTGCTAAAGCTACTACAGGATGCGGGAACAGATAATGATTTCCGTCAGGTGGAATATCAGTCCGTGTTATGGAATAACTATTTCAGCAATCCTCAATTAGTGCATTGAATATGAGTGTATTATGTTTTGGCAACATAATGGAAGACTACCTGTAAACAACATACAATGGAAACATCCAATCCTGTAAAAATTTTCCTGGTAGACGATGATGCTTTTTGTTTACATGTTTACCAGCAGCACCTGACTAAATTAGGCTATAGCAATCTTTCTTTGTTTGAGAGTGGGGCCGACTGTCTGCATCACCTCACCGAAAACCCTGATATCATCTTTCTCGATCATGGCATGCGTGAATTAACGGGCATTGATGTACTCAAAAAGATCAAGCGCTTTAACCCGGATATTTACGTTGTTTTTTTATCGGGCCAGGAGCATATTGAAACAGCCGTGAGCGCATTAAAGTACGGGGCCTTTGATTATATAGTAAAGGGCGAGCTGGACCTGGAAAACATGACCAAAGTGCTGGCTAAAATAGCCGAGGTACGCGAAATGTTACGGAAGAATAATCCCAATTCATTCCGGCGCTTCTTCTCTTTAATATAATAACACTGCTATGAAAATCATACACAGTCTTGTTCCGGTAATACTTTGCAGCCTGCTGTTTACTTCCTGTGCCACACAAAACCTGTTAACCCAAAGCAGGCAGCAGGAGGTAAATACTTCCCGCGAGGATACGGTATTTGCTTATAATCCGCATTATGCTTATCAACTGCGTAAAGATGATAAAATAAACATCAGCGTTTGGGATAACGATGACATCAGTGTGGGGTCTGTTTACGGTATATATAACTCCAATGAAGTGTACGGTAAATGGCTGATGCTGGACGACTCAGGCTATGTGGCCATACCTAAACTGGGTAATGTAAACCTGTTGGGCCTTACAGTAGCGCAGGTGAAAGTGAAGCTGCAAAACGCTTTTAAAAAGTGGATCGTTAACCCCGTGATAGATGTAAAAGTGCTGAATAAAGAAGTAACGGTGTTGGGTGAATTAAAAACACCGGGTAAGTACACCTTAGATAAGGAAAACAATACCTTATTGGAGGTGATAGGCAAGGCCGGTGATTTTGATTTTTATGCCAACAAGAAGAAGATACAGGTGATTAGAATGGTAGATAGTTTGCCAGTGGCCTACACCGTAAACCTTACCGATATGCAGCAGTTTACTACCGCCAACGTGCAGATTCATCCCGGGGATATTGTATATGTGCCCAGCCGCCGGGGAAAGCATTGGGATAAACGGGCCGGCTCAACCATTGTGCCTATTGCTTCTGCTATCAGCTCGGCTGTGCTGTTAGGGAAAGTGTTTTAAAAAAACGTATTAATCCTGCCGTCATCATGAATTTACTGCAACCGTTATATCGTGGATTGCCCATTGTAATCATTACAATGATGGCAGGTGTAGGTCTGGCTAAAAAATACCTGAAATATGCTACACCTATGTATGAAAGCACTTCCAAAATAAAGCTGGCCGATATACACGAAGGTGTGCCTAACAGCAACCTGTTTAAAGATTTTGATGTGTTTGTAAACACCACCAAAATCAGCGCAGAAGTAGAACTGCTGAAATCGAAAGTGTTGGTGCGGAAAATGCTGGAACATCTTGATTTGCGCATCTCTGTTTACCGCGTGGGCGAAATTCATAAAACAGAATTGTATAACCAGGCGCCGTTTATAGTGCAGGCCAGTATAGACAACGCCAGGTGGTACAACCGGCCATTTGCCATACAAATTGCCAGCGATTCGCTGGTAACCTTACAGGCACCCACTGGCGATATATTTCACACAACGCTCAATCATGTGCTATCCGTAAAGGGGGCTACGTTTTTATTGCAGCGCAACCAGGTGCTGTTACAGCAACGGCCGGGGTTACCGGTGAACGACCGTTACGAATGTATAGTACATGCAGAAGACAAGCTGGTGAACAGTGTAATAGATGGATTGGATATTATGGCCGTAGATAAAGATGTGCCGGTGCTGCGCATCAGTTATAAATCGGCTGTTCCGCAAAAGTCGGCAGATGTGGTAAATGCACTGGCAGCCACTTATATTGCCGATTATATTGAGCAGAAATATAAATCGGCCGATACTACCGAGCAGTTTTTAACCAAGCAACTGGATACATTCAGCCATAAACTAAGTACCAGCGAAGGGGATATAGAAAGCTACCGCAATCGTAAACGCATTATCAATATCCGGCAGGAAACAGAAACCGACCTGCGCAAAATTGCAGATTTAAAAAAGCAACTGGCCAGTGTGCAAATGAGCCTCAATGCCATGGATAGTCTTAACCACTATATAAGTTTGGGAAAAGATCACTTCCTGGATCTGGCTCCCAATTTTGAAGCTTTTACCGATTTGCTCAGTACCGAGCTGGTAAAAAAAATAAAAGAACTGCAAAGAGATAAGCACGACCTGCTGGTAAAGTATACACCCGAGCATGAGAAAGTGAAAGTGATAGATGATAAACTGAATGATATTTTCAGTTACCTGCAGGAAAGTGTACAAAACACCGGGCGCAGTTTGCACATTCAATATACCGACCTGGAAAATACCATTAACGAATCGGAAAAAGTGTTTATCGGGTTGCCGGAGCGGGAAAAGAATATGACCATACTGGAACGCAACTTCAGCATGAATGAATCTATTTACCGTTTCTTACACGGGAAAAAAACAGAAGCGGAAATAGCCAAAGCGGCCACCCTTTCTTTTCACCGTATTATTTCCGAAGGCGAGGTGCCGGAAAAGCCGGTATCGCCCAATTACACTATTATTACGGTGCTGGCAGCCATACTGGGTATAGCGGCAGGTGTGGTGCTCATCTATTTGGTGCATTCGCTAAAAGCCAAAGTAAATAACGAAGACACTATTCAGCGTTTATCGGCAACGCCGCTATCCGCCGCGGTTCCCCTTTGCCGCAAGGCAGAGCAACGCATCACTTTTTTCAGAAAATGGGCGGTGGAACTGGAGTTGAAAAAACAACTGCTTCCCGGCACTGTTATTTGCATCTCTTCCTTTAAAGCGTTGGAAGGAAAGCATTATATCGCATCAGCGCTTCACCAGGCGATAGCCACGCTGCACGAAAAAGTATTGCTGATACAGGCAGGAGAAACCGTTACAGGTATGTTGCAAAACCCCGAAGGATGGTGCAGGTATTTACGCGAACAGCAGTTACAATACGATATTGTGATCATAGTCAATTTTCCGGTTCATGCACATGCCTCCTCGCTGGTGCTGATGTCGGCAGCTACCAGCAACCTGTTTGTGTTAGACAGCCGGCGCACGCCACAGCGCTGTATTACAGAAGCAGATGTATTGAAGCAGCAATTACAAATTCCTGCCATGCAGTTTGTATTGAACAGGGCAGGTTATACACCCAGCCTGCTGGTGCAATTGAAAAATTACCTGCTGCAGCTGGTGCAAAAAATACGCAGATGAAAATAGCAATTCCCATACAGGCAAAGTACCAGGTAATGGCCGATCAGCTGGTAGTAAGCGGCGCAGGCTTTTGTACCAGCCTGTTGCTGGCTAGGGCATTAGGAATAGTGGAGTTTGGCAGGTTTTCAGGTATAGTGATGATACAGCTTTTTATATTATCCATTACCATGGCCTTTACCACGCAGGTATACCAGGTGGTGCAGCCTTCGTTAAACGAGGGCGATGCCCGGTTGTTTACCAAAGGGCTGTTGGGCCAGCAGATAGGTTTTGCAGCGTTGTTGTTGCTGGTGGTGCTGGCAGCCTGTTTCGCTTTTCCTTTATCAGTAAACAGGCTGGGGGGCCATGCACAGGCTACGGTGTTATGGGCGGGAGTAGCTACAGTATTATACCTGCTGCAGGATTTTTTGCGCCGGGTTTTTATCACCTGTAATAAAACCAGTCATGCGCTAATAATAGATGTGCTCAACAATGCACTGCAACTGGCAGGCCTGTGCTGGGCCTGGTATTATCACCAGCTTACCTTGTGTGTAGCCTGGGCTATTATCGCTTTGTCATATCTGCCGGCAGTAGCAACAGGCATGGTGCTGTTAAATGCCGGCAAACTTACCAAAGCAGCAGCCGGCTTTACGTGGAAAGTGCAAAAAAGTAAAAGTGGCTGGTTGCTCGGTTCTTCCTTATTGCAGTGGGGGGCGGGGTATTTTTTTGTAATGGCAGCAGGCTGGTACATAGGTGCCGCCGCCTTAGGTGCGTTGCGTTTGGCGCAATATATTTTTGGTATTTTAAATGTTTTGCTACAGGCTATAGAAAGTTATGCCCTGCCAAGGGCAGCCGCCCATACCGCTCACCTGCAGCACTATTGGCGGGTGCTGTTACAGAAAAGCCTGTTGCTGATGTTGCCCGTTTTAATAGCCTTGTCTGTTTTTGCACGTCCTGTGCTAACGCTGGCGGGAGGTGTGCAATATGCACAATATGCTTTTGTCATGTATGGCCTTAGCCTGGTGTATGTGTTAATTACCATTGGTTATCCCGTGCGTATAGCCATCCGCTCCCTGCACCTGGATAAAGCCTATTTTATGGCCTATATACTGGCTGTGGCGGTGAGTGTTGCCGTAGCACCCTGGTTATTGCAGCACTGGCAGCTATATGGTGTGTTGTGCGGCCTTTTTCTTTCTCAATTCATTTGTATCACTTACTGGCTCATCATTCTGCAACGTAAAAAATCATTGTTATGGAAATCATACACCTGATACTGGGCAAAGCCAATCCTGACCGTATGAACGGCGTTAACCGGGTAGTGCATGAACTGGCTGGCAGGCAATGCGGCGCTGGCAAACAGGTAGAGGTATGGGGCATTACAAAAGTGCCCGTGCATAATTATCCGGCGCGTAATTACACTACCCGGTTGTTTGCCAGGCCGGCCAATCCGTTTTGTTTACATCCCGCATTACAAGCGGCTATCCAAAGCCGGCAACACGCCGTATTTCATTTGCATGGTGGTTTTGTGCCCCAGATGTATATGGCGGCCCGGTTGCTGAAGCGCCATGGCATCCCGTTCGTATTTACACCCCATGGAAGTTATAATACCCTTGCCATGCATAAAAGCAGATGGCAGAAGAAGCTGTATTTTCAATGGTTTGAAAGCAGGCTGTTGCAGGCTGCCAAAGCAGTGCACCTGCTGGGAAAATCGGAAATGGATGGTTTGCAGGAAGTGTTTCCCAATAGTAAATCGGTGCTGATACCCTATGGGTACGACCTGGAATGCCTGCCGCTGATTGGCCCGGTTACCGGCCAGTTTATTATAGGGTATTGTGGCAGGATAGATATCTACACCAAAGGATTGAAAGAATTGCTGGAAGGCTTTGCCGCTTTTGCTGTTACACATCCCGGCGCAAGGTTATGGATGATAGGGGATGGTGCAGAACGTAATCGATTAACCAGTATTGCTGCTATGCTGGGCATCACAGATAAGGTGGTTTTCTGGGGTGCTGTATATGGTAAAGATAAAAACAACCTGTTGCAGCAATGCCAGGTATTTGCTGCACCCAGCCGTAACGAAGGACTGCCAACCGCAGTGCTGGAAGCCGCCTCTCTGGGTATTCCCTGTATGGTAACAGAAGCCACCAATACCGGTAATTACATACGGCAGTTTGAAGCCGGCATAGTGATACAGGATACCTGTGGCGAGCAGATACAAAATGCGTTAACACAGTTATACCAGCGCATGCGGGAACCGGAAGCAGTAGCCGCATTTTGCCATAATGCCAGGCGTATGGTGGCAGAAGCTTTTAACTGGGAAAAAATTGTAATGGATTTTAATGCCTTATACCAATGTTAGCCAACACACCACTGGCAGAGAATACCCATCAGCTGTTTTTAAAAAGAACCGGCTGGATGCTGCTGCTGGTGTTGGTGGTAATGGTGGGTGGGTATTTTACCTGGAGTGAGAATGTGGTTATTACAAGGCTGATTAAAGTGGTGGGAAGAATGGGTATGACGCTTGCCGCCATTGTAATACACCACCGCATTGTGAAGCGGGGCGCGTTGGCTTCTTTTCAATGGAAAAACCATCTTTCGCCCTTCCTGTATTTCGGGTACCTGGTATTGGGTTTTATCTCTTTTTTGTGGAGTACAGATGTTGGCTATAGCGCACTGCAATGGTTTATGGATATAGAAGGATTGTTGTTCGCCTTCTATTATATCAAATGTCTGATGATGCTTGACATCTATTTCCCCGGCAATACTATCCGTTTTTATAACCTGATGGGCAATACCGTTTTTTTGTTGTTAAGTGTGTTTGTGATAGGCATGTTTGCCGATCCGGATGATTTTTTCAGGCTGGTAGAAGGCGGGGAAGACAAGCGGCTGGGTGGGTATATTATGAACCCGAATGAATTGGGAATGATCAGCGGTTTAGGTATTTCCTGCCTGATATTTGACTTATACCGCCTGCGGAAAAAAGTGTGGACGATAGTAAAGATAGTAATGATGGCCTATGTGCTTATCATGACCAAGTCGCGTTCGTCACTGATAGGGTTGCTGTTAATTGTGTTTTTTCATGTGCGGCGTTTACAAAACAAAGTGATCATTTACAGTATCTATGCCGCAGTGGCAGCTGTGATACCAGTTGCCATTGAAAAACTGGTGATGCGCAAAGGAGGGCTGGATGATGTATTATCTATGACAGGACGCATGCCCTTCTGGAAAGCGCTGATTAATGAAGGATTGCCGCGCGAACCCTTGCTGGGTTTTGGTTTTATGCGTATTGATTATAAGGACAAATTTGAAAGTGTACATACTTATGCCGGGCATATGACGCATAATACTTTTATGCAGGTGCTTATGAACCTGGGATTTGTAGGGCTTTGCCTGGTAGGCGTACAGATGTATTTTACCATACGTGGTTTTTTACGCGAATCCGAAGAAAAGAAACTGATGTTGATGGGTATTTTAATACCGGTAATAATAAACTCATTTACAGAGTTTGGCATCTTTGGCGAAACCAATTACGGCATCCTGTTTTACCAGATGCTTATCTTCTCTATCAGCCTGCAACCACACCAGCGTTGCACTACCCGCGAACTATTATATCTGCAAAGAAAGCGTGCGGGCGCGTTTGCTGTTAAGCCTTCTACCACGTAGAGCGGTTTTTCCGCCAGGTGGAAAAACCGAAAAGAAGGTGGTTTGTATAACCTGTTTATTATCAGCTATTACGGACGCTTTTTCTGGCTGGCATTATTCTGGAAAAATAATATACAAACCAGTTTGCCATGCATAAAGATATATTGCTTTTTATACAGTCGATTACCAAAGCAGGTATACCAGCCTCCTTACAGGAAGGTATAATAAATGATCAGGCAATACATTGTTATTATAGAAATAATCCCGATGGTAGCATTCGTTGGGTTTGGCCTGCCTGCAGCCGAAAACCCTGTTTCCTGAAATTTTATCATACTGCGGGTTTCAGGGCGTGGTTGTTTAGCATAACAGTGAAAATAGCTGCCTGGTTGGGCTGCCTGCGATACCTGGCCCATGGCAGCTTTCATTTTTTTACACATAAAGAGTTGGATGAGCCGGATGCGGTGCTGAGAAATGTACAGTGGGCCTGGTTTTCAGGTACCACAGGCCCCGATCGTAAGTCGATTCTGTATATGACACATGCGGACAATGAACAGGGTACTTTTATAAAAACAGCGCTTACCGCGCGGGCAAAAAGAAACCTGGCAACAGAATATCAGCAATTACAGGCTTTTCATGCCATGCACTTTACTTCTGTTCAGCTGCCTGGAGTAGCCTTTACGGGCAGCAATTGTTACCTGGAAGATATAGGGCAGCATGCCCGGCGAACCAACCGGTTTAGTAAGCTGCCGGCTGCTGCTGTACAACAATGGCTGCAAACGCATTTGCAACACATGCCGTATGGCGCAACTGACTTTGCCGCTGCCATAGAAAATAATCTGCAAAAACTTGCCTGCGGAGAAGATGAACGCATACCAGCTTCACTGCTAAAGAAACTGGTTTTGTTACACGAGGGTATACAGCAGGATGGCCTGCTGCCTGTAACCGCCGCTCATGGTGATTTTACTCCCTGGAATGTGATGTTTAAAAAGGACAAGCTGTTGATGATTGACTGGGAGCAAAGTAAAAACAGCATGCCTTTTCTGTTCGATCTTTTTCATTTCGTGTACCAATCTAACATACTTGTGGGTAATCGTGGTTATCGTGCCATCAGGGCCGAGCTGGATGCGTTGCAGGAGATGCCGGAATGGAAGGGGCTTATCCGTGAAAGTGGCTGCGATTTTGCCACGCTGGAAAAATATTATTTGCTCTATCAAATCAGCCACTATATGCAGGTATACCGTATGCAGCAATACTGGCACATACAGGTGCTGTGGCTGTTGCAAACCTGGAATGAAGCACTGGGCTGGCACCTTTGCCGCAATAAGGAAGTAGCTGCCAGAAAGCTGTTGTTGCAGGAATTACAGGATATGTTATCCGATTACCGGTATGCGCTTTTAAAATGGCGATACCAGGCGCTGGATAGCCTGCCCGAAAATGCCGATGCGGATATATGTATCAGTAAAGCAGGCTGTAACGATTTGCTGATACAATTAAAACGGCATCCCCTGGTAACGGTGATGCAGGTGCAGCGTAAAAGCTTTATGTGCCAGGTGGCAATGGTGCTTACAGATGGAAGTTTGCTGCACCTGGATCTGATACATGCTTTTAAGCGTAAGCACTTGCAGTTTATGAATGCATCCCGGGTGTTGTTGTATGCTCAGGTAAATGAATATGGCCTGAAAGTGCCTGCTGTAGCAGATGATTTTATGTATACCTGGTTGTTTTACTGGTTAAATAAAGCCAGTGTGCCGCTGCATTACCGGAAGCATTTTGAAGATAAACGAAACGCATCCGGAGGAAAAATAACCTGGCTGTTGCAGCATAAATACTTATTGCCGGTGCAGGATTTTACACAAGTGTTTGAATACAATGCGGCGTGGGAAAAAGATGTTCACCTGTTGCTGCATACCAAACATTACAATTTGGGGGTGTCTATGCTGCTTAACCAGGTGTATTATATCTGGGATACCCTCCAACACCTGTTTCCGCGCAGGGGCTTTGTTATTACTTTCAGCGGGGTTGACGGGGCCGGCAAAACCACCGTGATAGAAAATACCCGGGAACTGATAAGCAAACAATTAAGACGTAAAGTGGTGGTGCTGCGGCACAGGCCTTCCTTGCTGCCTATTTTAAGTGCCTGGAAACACGGCAGGCAAAAAGCGGAGCAACTGTCGGTTGAAAGGCTACCACGCCAGGGAAGCAACCACAACCGGTTATCGTCATTGCTGCGTTTTGTGTATTACTATACCGATTACCTGCTAGGGCAGTGGTATGTGCAATGGAAATATATTGACAGGGGCTATGTGGTATTGTACGACCGGTATTATTTCGATTTTATCAACGATAGCAAACGCAGCAATATTCAGCTTCCGCCTTCCCTGATGCAGCTAGGCTACCGGTTATTACTAAAACCCCGCCTGAACTTTTTTTTATACGCCGATGAAAACCTCATCAGTAGCAGGAAGCGCGAACTGGAGCCTGAAACCATCCGTGCGTTAACCGGCAGTTACCTGCACCTGTTCCGGCAGCTGGAAGCAGCTTCGGGTAAAGCTTTATATGTGCCGCTCGAAAACATTGTGCTGGCCAATACACTGCATATAGTATTCCGTTACATAAAAATGATGCATCATGAAAAAGTGGATTGAAAAACTGGTGCAGCAGCGTAATCCTGCATTTGTATTTGATAAGGATATGCAGGCTGCTGACATACTGGTATTTTTTAGCATGCAGGTAAAAGCATGGCTGCGGGGATGTAAGGTGGTAGGGCGTGGCCGTAACCCTAAAAACATAATGCTGGGTTGTGCTGTTCGTTTTCACTATATCCGCAGGATAGGCTGGGGCCGTTTTGTAAAACTGGGCGACCATGTAACCCTGAGCGCTTTAGGCAGGCAAGGCATTCAATTAGGCAACAATGTAGGAATCGGAGCATTCAGCAGGCTGGTAGTGGCTACCTCCTGCAATAACATAGGGCATGCTATAACCATAGGCAACAATGTAGGTATTGGTGAATATGCTTACCTGGGTGGAGCGGGCGGACTTACCATAGGCGATGATTGCATTGTAGGCCAGTATTTCAGCTGCCATCCCGAAAACCACCATTGCGATGATACTGCCGCGCTTATCAGAAACCAGGGAGTAAGCCGGCGCGGTATTGTAATAGGCCGCAACTGCTGGATAGGCAGCAAGGTTACCATTTTAGACGGGGTTGCCATAGGTGAGGGATGTGTAATAGCAGCCGGCGCTGTAGTAAACCGCTCTTTTCCGCCGGATAGCATTATAGGAGGTGTGCCGGCCCGTTTATTAAGAAAGCGTGGTGAAAAGTCTGTAAAGGATATAGCAGCCTGATTTACCCTGAAAAGGAATAATATGAAAACTGTGTTAATAACGGCCTACGCGGTACATCCCTATAAGGGATCGGAAGATGCGATGGGATGGAATATGATTATGCAGGCCCTCCGCCATCACTGTGTGATTGCGGTAACCAGGAAAAATAACCGGGCTGCTATTGAACAGTATATACAGGCACATCCGGAAAATGAAGCCGATTTTGCACGCCTGCGATTCCTGTATTTCGATTGGCCTTTGTGGATGCTGTTCTGGAAAAAAGGCCCTTTGTTAAGTATGGTGTATTACTATGGATGGCAGTTTACACTGGCATTGTGGTTACTTCACCGCAGGTTGCCGGTAGATGTGGTGCATAACCTGAATTTTCATAACGACTGGACGCCTTCTTTTTTGTGGCTGCTGGGAAAGCCTTTTGTATGGGGGCATGTAGGACATCATTCCAAAATTCCCCGGCAATACCTGTTACCCGTGTATGGAAAAAGGGCTTACCTGAAAGACAGGTTATTATGGGTTATTAAGCATGTGAGCTGGTATGCCGATCCTTTTTTATACCTGTGCCGGAAAAAAGCCGATGCTGTTATTTGTATGAACGGAGATGCCGTGCAAAAGCTACGATTAAAAAATAATTATATTATTCATCCATCCGTAGCTGCAGGAGAAACGCTGGCAGATACATCACCCCTTACAGGGGCTGCTTTTCATATACTATCCGTAGGCCGGTTTGTGACTTTAAAAGGATTTGATATTACCGTGTTGAGTTTTGCCCTTTTTTACCGTTCTCTACCTCCGGAGCAACAAAGCCAGGTAAAATTAACGCTGCTGGGTAGTGGCCCCTTAGAGCCGTTGCTAAGAAAAATGGTGCAGGACGAAGGTGTCAGCCATGCCGTGCAATTTATACCCTGGCTACCCCGCGAACAGGTAGATGCCGTTTACAAACAGGCTTCGGTGTTATTATATCCTTCGCATGAAGGGGCAGGTATGGTGGTGCCGGAAGTAATGCGTTATGCCATACCGGTGGTTTGTTTACGAAATAGTGGGCCGGGGCAATTGGTTCACCCCGATTCGCAGTTGATAGTAAAGCATGGAAGCTATTGGTGCACCACCCGCAAGCTGGCCAACAGGCTGCAACAGTTATTACAGGACAAAGCCTTTGCTGCAAACGAAAAACAACTGTCGGCAGCCCGGTATTGCCAGTTATTCCGGTGGAGTGTAAGAGGCGAGATGTTAAAAAATATTTACCATTATGCAATTGAAAAGAATAGTAGCCGTACACCTGCTTAACGATTTTAGTGGCAGTCCGCTGGTGTTACAGCAAATACTGGAAGTAGCCAGCGAACATAGCCAGGTACATGTGTTTACTGCCACCCCATCCGGCACAGGTGTATTAAGCAATATACCAGGGGTGCAATACCATAGTGTTTATTACCGGTGGCATGCCCGTAAGTGGCTAACCCTGCTGTATTTTATGTGGGCACAGGTTACCCTGTTTGGCAGGCTGTTATGTTTTTTGCGTGCCAGCGATACGGTATACATCAACACGCTGCTGCCTTTTGGGGCAGCACTGGCTGCCGTTTGCCGGCGATGCCGTATTATTTACCATGTACATGAAGTAAGCATACAGCCACGCCTGTTAAAGCAATTGCTGGTAACCGTAGCACGCATAACCGCCGATATGCTGGTATTTGTGTCGGAATATGTAAAACAGCAGTTCCGCTTTCCCGAACACAAAACAACGGTGATCTATAATGCTTTACCCGAAAGGTTTACAAGCCAAGCCATGCAAATGCAGCAAGGTAAAGCAAAAGAGCCGTTTACCGTAGTAATGCTGTGTTCCTTAAAAAAATACAAAGGAGTTTACCAGTTTATAACAGTGGCGCAGCAAATGCCCCATATACATTTTATGCTGGTGCTGAATGCGCAGGCGGCCGAAGTGCAGGCATTCCGCCAGGCTACCGCAGCGCCGGCTAACTGCGAAATATACCCGGTGCAGGCCAATCCGCTTCCCTTTTATAGCAGGGCACACCTGGTAGTAAATTTTTCGCTACCCGATACCTGGATAGAAACCTTTGGAATGACAATATTAGAAGGCATGTATTGCGGTTTGCCTGCTATAGTGCCCCCCGTGGGTGGCGTTACAGAACTGGTGCAGAATGGAGAACAAGGTATTTATGCAGATGCTCGCGACTGCTATAGCCTTACCCGTTATATAGCCTTGCTGGCCACCAGTGATAGCCTGTACTATACCCTGGCATCTGCAGCCCGTGAAAGGGCACAACATTTCTCGCAACAAAGGTTTAGCAGTGCTATCAGGCAGTTACTGGGGCATAGTGAAGGAGTAGCCTGCTAGTGTATGGGGTGGAAGCGGTATTCCACCAGGTGGAAGAGCGTAACAGCGGATGCGCTGTAAAAGAATTGATTATCAGTTGTTTTTATTCTGGCATGTAGATAGAATGCTTATATCAAATGCTGCTGAAATGAAAAAGAAAAATGTAGCCATTATAGGCACTGTGGGATTGCCGGCAAATTATGGTGGTTTTGAAACGCTTGCCGAGCATTTGGTGGAACAATTAAGCGCCACCTGTAACTTATCCGTTTACTGTTCCGGTAAAAAATATCCGAAAGAAAAAAGAACCGGCAGTTATAAAGGGGCCCGCCTTATTTACCTGCCCTGGGAGGCCAATGGTATTCAAAGTATAGTGTACGACAGCATTAGCATATTACATGCTTTATGGTATGCCGATGTGTTGTTGATACTGGGGGTAAGCGGTGGTTTTCTGCTGCCTTTTATAAAGCTGTTCAGCCGCAAGAAAATTATCATATCCATTGATGGCATTGAATGGAAAAGAAATAAGTGGAGCAAAGCAGCACGCCTTTACCTGTGGGCGGCAGAATGGATGGCAGTGAAATTTTCACATGCCGATATTTCTGATAACGAAGCGATACAGGATTATACCGCCATCCGGTACAAAACGCTCAGCAATATAGTAGAATATGGTGCTGATCACTGCCTGGCGGTAAAGCCGGAAAAAGAGGATGTAAAGAAATATCCTTTCTTGCACCGCCCGTATGCTTTTAAAGTGTGCAGGATAGAGCCAGAGAATAACCTGGATATGGTGCTGGCTGCCTTTTCACAACGTCCGGGTCATTTGCTGGTGCTGGTAGGTAACTGGAACAACAGCGACTATGGCAAAAAGCTGAGAGAGAAATATGGGAAGTATCCGAATATCATAATGCTGGATCCCATATACAACCAGCGTGAGCTGGATATGTTAAGAGGAAATTGTTATGTGTATGTGCATGGGCATAGTGCGGGTGGCACCAACCCTTCGCTGGTAGAAGCCATGTACCTGGGCCTGCCCATTATGGCCTACGGCGTCTCTTATAACAAAGCTACTACAGAAGGAAAAGCACTTTATTTTAATAATGCGGCCGACCTGCTAAAGCTCATTGATGCTAAAAAAAGAAACGAATTAAACGAGGTGGCCATAGCTATGAAAGAGATAGCCAACAGGCGTTATACCTGGAAGCTGGTAGCGGATAAATATGCCTGGTTAATTAACCATGTGCTATATAACCCGGCTAAAAAAACCTTAATGCCGGAGATTGCCTGGAAGCTGCATACTGCTCAATTGCTGGCCCACGGGATGGGGCATTTGCAAACCTCTGCGCTCTTTTATGAAAAACGATAACCCGTAAAATATACTGTATGAAACCCGAATTGATACAAGTGCTGTTAGCTGCCGGCTGTAGTTTAATAGCAGCGTTGATATTGTTTCCTTTATTCATTAAAATAAGTGCCCCGCTGGGGTTGGTAGATAAACCCGATTACCGGAAAATTCACCGGAAACCGGTGCCTGCTGTAGGAGGATTGGTAATAGCAAGCGTTCTGGTAGTAGCGGCTTTGTGTAGCAGTGCGCTGCGTAGTTTTATGATGAGCCAGGCAGCGATGGTGACTTCCATGTTTGTGTTAGCTGTTACAGGTATGGTAGATGACCGCTGCAACCTTCCGGCAATGCTGCGCCTGCTGATACAGGTGGGATGCGCTGTTGCCATGGCGGCTACAGGCATACGGCTGGAATCGTTACATGGTTTACTGGGCATACAACAGTTGCCGCCGGTGGCATCCTGGCTAATGACCATATTCATTATTACAGGTGTAACCAATGCGTTTAATCTTATTGATGGTATTGATGGCCTGGCAGGCAGCTTATCACTGGCCAACATGGTGTTGCTAAGTGTAATGAGCCTGGTAATGCACCGTTTAAACTGGTTGCTGTTATTACTGCCCCTGATAGCCGCTTTGCTTGTTTTTTTACAATACAACTGGCGGCCCGCAAAAGTGTTTATGGGCGATAGCGGTTCGCTGCTGTTTGGCTTTTTTATCGCTACTATGGGAGTGCATTTTATTAAAGAAGCGCAGTCGGTGAATATAGCCACCTGTAAGCTGTTTACGGTAGTGGTTACAGGGTATTGCATGATACCGGTGATGGATGCCCTGCGCGTTTTTTACGGAAGAATAAAAAATGGGGTTTCGCCTTTCCAGGCCGATAGAACGCATTTGCATCACTTGTTACTAAAACATCACCTGCTGCATTCCAGGGCAACCACTAAATTATTGTTCATGCATTTAGGGATGGTGTTATTATCGGCGCTGGCTTCCCGCTTCATCAGTGTGCAATGGATTATTGTAGCGCAGGCAATATGGGTATTGTTTTTTGTATGGGTAGTGAATACCATGTCGTGTTTTCAACGTTGGTATCGCTTTATTAAAAAAAGGGAGTTGGCTGTTGGATAAAAAGATAATAAAAAAATGTTTATCTTGTATCAGCACTATACGATTGGGTGTTTTATAGTACAAAACGATGCTTTATGAAAACTGCACTCTATTGCTCCAGGCCTGATGGCAACGGACTTATCCAGGTAAGAGAAGGCGGGGATGACGCCAAAGTGGCGCTTGTTTTATGTTTTGCAGCCAAATCGCGTTTACAGAAAGAAGAATGGTACCCGCTGTTGCGCAACAGGTTTCCTATAGCAGAAATAGTTATTTGTTCTACGGCGGGCGAAATATGCCATACCAGTGTAATGGAGGAAGGCGTATCTGTGGCTGCCCTTACATTTAACAACACGCCCGTGGAGGCACATACGGTAAATGTGGCTGATTACGCGGGCAGCTTTGAAGCGGGCAGGGCTTTGATGCATAGTTTTAACCAGCAGGGTTTGCAAAATGTGCTGGTGCTTTCGGATGGCGAACTGGTAAATGGCACTGCACTGGTAAAGGGTATGAATGTGGAAAGTGGTTCGGTGCTGGTAACAGGCGGACTGGCAGGCGATGGGAATCGCTTTCGCAGTACGCTGGTGGGGCTAAATGCCAACCCCGCGCCCGGAGTGATTGCCGGTATTGGATTTTATGGAGAGAGTATAAAAGTAGGGCATGGCTCAAAAGGAGGCTGGGAAACATTTGGCCTGGAAAAAACAGTGACCCGTTCCTCTGTGAACGTACTGTACGAAATAGAAGGGAAGAACGCATTGGAAATGTATAAGCATTACCTGGGCCCCGAGGCCGCAGCGCTGCCCTGGGCAGCTTTGTTGTTTCCCTTGTCAGTGACTGTTCCGGGCACGCAGGAATCGGTGGTGCGTACCATTCTTTCTATTGATGAAGCGGCAGGCAGTATGACGTTTGCCGGGGATATACCCGAAGGCGCCCGTATCCGCTTAATGAAGGCAAATTTTGACAGGCTTACCAACGCCGCCTCTGGTGCTGCGCAGCAATCACTGATGCGAAAAGAAGTGGTGCCGGAATTTGCATTACTGATCAGTTGTGTGGGTCGCAAGCTGGTGTTGCAATCCCGTACCGAAGAAGAAGTAGAGGCTGTAGATGAAGTGTTCAAACACCAGGCAGCGCTGGCGGGATTTTATTCTTATGGCGAGCTGTCGCCACTGGTGGCTGGCGGTTCCTGCCAGTTGCACAATCAAACCATGACTATAACTACCTTCCATGAAGTGGAATAAATTACTGGAGCGCCAGATGCAAAAACATCTGCCCGCTGCTATGCACGCCGATGAACAATTGCTTGCTTTTTTACAGGCGGTAAATGCTTCCTATCACTCGTATGAGCGCGATCACGATTTATCAGAACGGGCTTTTAAAATAAGTGAAGAGGAATTTATTGCAGTGAACAATCAGCTTACAGAAGAACTATCCGTAAAGCGCCTTTCCATTGAACAGTTAAAAGGCGCTATACTGGGTATGGCAGAAGAAGGGTTGTCGTTAGAAAGCGATAACCTGCTGGATATTGTACAGTTTTTGAAAGTGCAGATACAGCTGCGGAAAGAAGCAGAAGATACCCTCACCACCACCGCCAACCGGCTGGCCTTCCTTATCAGCAACATGCAAACCGGAATACTGGTAGGGGATGAAGACAGGCATATCGTGTTAACCAACCAGGTGTTTTGCGATATGTTTGGCATACAGGCCACCCCTGAGCAGTTGGTGGGGGCCGACTGTACCGGTGCTATTGAAGAGCATAAAGGGTTGTTTGCACAGCCCGAAAAATTTGTGCAGCGTATGGATGTGCTGTTGCAGGATAAAAAGCTGGTAGTGAACGAGCAACTGCGTTTGGCCGATGGAAGGATATTTGAACGAAACTACATTCCTATTTTTATAGAAGATGTATACAAAGGGCATTTGTGGAATTACAAGGATATTACCGAGCGTATTATGGCCGAGCAGGCGGTAAAGCGCCGGGAAGAAAAATACCGCAATATTATCGCCAATATGAACCTGGGCCTGCTGGAAGTAGATAACAATGGCATGGTGCAATATGCCAATCACCGGTTTTGCGAAATGTCGGGCTACGCACTGGACGAACTTACTTACAGGAAGGCTGCCTCTTTATTCACCTTTGGAGAAAACAATCAGCTAATAGAAGAAAAGGCAGCGTTAAGAAAAAAAGGCATTTCTGATGCTTACGAACTGGCAGTAAAAAACAAAAGGGGAGAACTGAAATGGTGGTTTATCAGTGGAGCGCCGTTATATGATGATGCGGGTGAGCTGGCAGGCTCTATTGGTATTTATCTTGATTTTACCGACCGGAAAAAACTGGAATTTGATTTATATGAAGCGCGGGAAGCGGCAGAACAATCTGCCCGGACCAAAGAAAATTTCCTGGCCAATATGAGCCACGAAATACGCACTCCCATGAATGCTATACTGGGCATGAGCAGGCAGCTGGAAAAAACATCCCTGGATAAAGATCAGCGCCTTTATCTGCAAACGGTACATACCGCTACCGATCACCTGATGGTAGTGATCAATGACATACTGGATATGTCAAAGATTCATGCAGGTATGCTTCACCTGGAACGAATAGGCTTTAATATGGAAGGCGTGATACGGCATGCGGTGCAGGTGATGATGCCGCGTGCCCTGGAAAAGAAAATAGACCTGACGGCGCATTTTGAAAAAGGGATATCGCCCGTGTTGTTAGGCGATCCGCACCGGTTAAACCAGGTGTTGCTGAACCTGCTTAGCAATGCTATCAAATTTACAGAAAAGGGACAAGTGAGCGTAATAGGCAGTATACAGGAGATGGGGCCAGGCAAACAAACTATAAAAGTGCTGGTGAAAGATACCGGGGTTGGCATGGACGCCGCTTTTTTAACCACCCTGTTTGATAAGTTTGCCCAGGAAGATACCAGTGTGGCCCGTAAGTATGGAGGCACCGGATTGGGAATGGCTATCACCAGGCAACTGGTAGAGTTAATGAAAGGCCACATCACAGTAAGCAGTGTTAAAGGTGCCGGTACGGAAGTAAGTTTTACAATTCCCTTTTCTACCGGTACCGTAGCCGATTTGCCAGACGCCCCAGAAAAAGCAACCAGCCGACAGGTGCTGCGAGATAAAAAAGTGCTGGTGGTAGAAGATTATGAAATGAACAGGTTGGTGGTAAATACGATGTTGAAGCAATACGGTATGCATATTACAGAGGTGGAGGATGGCGCACAGGCTATTGAACAACTGACATTGCACCCGTTTGACCTGGTGTTGATGGATGTGCAGATGCCGGTAATGGGAGGCATTGAAGCTACAGAGTATATCCGCAAACAGTTGCATTTGAATGTACCTGTAATTGCATTAACCGCAAATGCCGTAAAAGGAGAAAGCGAACGTTGTATGAATGCAGGCATGAATGCCTATGTATCCAAGCCATTTGAAGAAGAAGACCTGGTAAGCACCATGGCCGCCTGCCTGGAAGAAAACCTGCCGCAGAAGGAGCATGGTCAGTCGCTTTTATCTTTAACGGAAGACGCAATACCCTTATATAGCCTGGAAAAACTGAATAAACTGGGCGGGGGTGACACGGCTTTTATTCAAAAAATGACAGAATTGTTTTTAGCACAGGTGCCGGCTTCTGTGCATAGCATGCAGCATGCCCTGGATGCCGGCGATTACGATACCATGCGGGCATTGGCACATAAATTAAAGCCAGCCATTCATAATTTGGATATTCACACTTTAAAAGAAGTAGTGAGGGATATTGAAATTACGGCTGAAAAAGATCCCGGTAACGAGATGCTGCCGGTATGGGTGCATACACTGGTAACAGTAGTAGGTGAGGTGGCAGATGAGTTAAAGAAAATGGGCACATAACCACTTCTGCCCGGTTACTATACTTTTATTTTATCGTTATTAATGAGTTTGTAAATGGTACTCTTTCCAATTTGTAACACATCAGCCACTTTTAATACGTTGTTGTTGTATTTCTTTAAAAAAGCCTGGATAATATCTATATAATATTCTTCCATTGTTTTCTCTTCGGCAAATGCAAGTTGCTTTTGTTTAGTTACCGAAAACTTCATATCGGCAGGCTGTATCTCTGCGCCGTTGCACATAACGCAGGCCAGGTCAATAATGGCTTTCAATTCTCGTATATTGCCGGGGAAATGATATTTGAGTAATTTTTCTTTTGCTGCAGTAGAAAGTGTAACTACCGGGTGAATTTTATTTTCGTGGCAGGCTTCGGTAATAAAGTGGCTGGCCAGCAATAACGTATCATTTCCACGTTCGCGCAGGGGCGGTAGTTCAATAGGCAGGCCCATGATCCTGAAATAAAGATCTTCTCTAAAACGTCCTTGCTGTACTTCTTCTTCCAGGTTTTTATGCGTAGCCACAATCAGCCGCACATCCAGTTTAATTACTTCATTGCCGCCTACTCTTACTAGTTCTCTTTCCTGTAGTACTCGTAAAAGCTTGGTTTGTATATTAAGGTCTGCTTCTGCAATTTCATCCAGAAACAAAGTGCCTTTACTCGCTTCTTCAAAACGCCCGGTTTTTCGGGCAATGGCCCCGGTGAATGCGCCTTTTTCGTGGCCAAACAATTCACTTTCTACCAGCTCTTTTGGAATGGCTGCCATGTTCACTGCCACAAAGTTCTTTTTCTTTCTCTCCGAGTTGTAATGAATGGCTTTGGCTACCAGTTCTTTCCCGGTACCTGTTTCGCCGGTAATGGATACGTTAATCTGGCTATTACTGGCTTTTTCCATTAAGGCAAAAATCTTTTTAATAGCGGGTGATGAACCTTTAATTATTTTGTCAAATTCATATTTATGCCCTAGCTCTTCTTTCAGTTCTTCTACCTTTTGCTTTAACGCCTGGTGCTCGCGAATGCGTATCACCGAATTCCATAAAAGCTCTTTTGTATTATCGTCTTTTACAATATAATCGTTAATGCCCAGTTTAAGCAGCTCCACTGCAGTGCTTATATTTTCCTGGGCACTGATCATGATTACCGGTGTGTCGGGATTGGTTTCTTTTATTTTTTTAAATAAGGTAATGCCGTTCATGTCTGGCATTGCATAATCTATAGTAATTAAATCAGGTTTTTTATATAGGTTTTTCAGGCATTCCTGGGCAGTGGTAAATCTTTGAACAGCATAGTCGGGGTTGAGCGAAAGCTGGTATTCTAATATTTCACCATACCACGCATCATCTTCTACAACAAATATCTGATAAGCTTCCATAAGGCAGTATTGCATTGTTAAATGTAATGTAATAAAAAAAATGAGGAATGAGGCATTTTAGTGAAATGATGTTACCCTATAAATAAAAAAGGGGCCCTTCCTCAAAAGGCAGGCCCGTAAAACTAGGAAATGATTCAAATGAAAAACGACAATATTCAACTGGTCAGGTAATAATAAAGTTATGTTTAGTTAATGGTAGCTGGCGGTAGAGCCTGAATTCGGTGCATACCTCGTGTAGTATTTTAAGCATAGCACTGTAAGTAAAAGGCTTTACCACATAACGTGTAGCTCCATTTAGAAAAGCACTGTCGATATCTGAAGCTCTGTTAGAGGTAGATAACATAATTACCGGCACGTTGTTGAATTGTAAAGAGTTTTTTATTATTTCCAGGCACTGTTTTCCATCATAGCAGGGTAAATTAATATCCATAAATATAAAGTCAATAGGTGGCGACATGCCATCCTTTATAAATTTTTCAAGTGCTTTGCCATCCACAATTTCTACCAGGTGCGCATCAATATTTAATTCCTGTATGGCCGATCCAATAATTTCCCTGTCGTCAATATCGTCTTCCACTAATAGAATAACCAGTTTCTCCATTGTCAGCAGCGGTTTTAGGTTTGAATGCAATTAATACGCCGGGTTGGTTTTTACAGGTTACTGTAAACAGCATATCCCCGCATACTAATTAAGATTTAAATACTGGACTTTACCAGGAATGATGAAGGCCTTCGTTAACGACCCAACAGGTTATACCCGGTGGAATCAATCCCTCGAAAAACAAATTATTTTGGTATAACAAAGATGATATAAGTTTTGTACCTAAAATGGCCAATATTTATTCTCCAAAATGCCCATTGCTGTATAAGATTGTGAGAATGAATATGGTAGGTTTTTAGTCTACCAATTTGTAATTAAAATGCTTCATATATTCCCTTTGAAGATTGTGTACAGAACTATAGCCCAGCTTTACAGCTATTTCCTGCAAACTGGTGCCTTGTTCACGCATTTGAGCCGCTACCTTCATACGTTCAGACAGTTTAAACTGTTTCAGGGTTATACCAAAGGTATTTCTGAATACACGGCTTAAGGTTTTTTCTCCAATATAATATTGGCTGGCTATGATAGAAATATCCTGCCGGGGGCCTTTGGCTACGGTAGATATAATGTAATCACGAACATCATGTACTATTAATGACACGGGTTTATTAATGAAGCTATCGCCGCTTTTAAGTTTCTCTTCAAAACATAATATCAACGCCTGTATAATGCTTAATACCTCTGTTTCTAAAGCAATCCCGGTTTTAGTGCTACTTTGCAGCTCTCTTATTAATCGTTCAAATGCTGCGTCTATCCTGAATTGCAAAAGTTCGGTTTGATGAGCGCACAATTTCCAGTTGTAAAACAGGTTGTATAATAAGGGAATATTCATTTGCATTTCTTCAAAAAAAGAGGTTTCCATAATAAAATAAAATAGTACGGTTTTTCCTTTTCTAAAATGCATTTGATGTTTACCAGTATTAATAAACCCAGGACGGCAATAGTTTTCGCGCATGACAAAAAAATCTTTATTGCCTTTGTAGCGAACTATTATGTTACCCTGTAAAATATAACTGAAGCTTACATAAGGATAAAGTGCATCGCAATACATAGAAAAATCTTCCTGCGCATTTACAGTAAGCATTACCATCCGGAAATGCTTACCCTCAAATGTCTGTGAAAACAGGTGACCCTTTTCTTCAAAACAAACAAGGGTAGGAGTGGCGAATGGAATTTTATAGTCACATTTATTAGGCCAGTAGTTATGGGTGGTAATTTTACTGGACGGTATATCTGGCAAACTGAAATGATAGGGCGACTTCATAGTAATGCAAATGAATTATTAAGTGATACTTTTTAAAAATCAAGTAAGCTTAACAATAAAAGGTATGTATGGATAAATTGGTTATTTTTTGTGTCGGAATAGGTGAAATGGCCTATAGGACTGTAATTCAAATATAAAATATACCGATTCTTTTTACAAGAGGAGATGGTGAGTTTATGTAAACTTAAGGCGATTTTAATCGGCACTGACTTTGTCTTTATTTTATATATATATAATAAAATTATATTGTAAAATGTGTAAACTTGCTTTAAATGATTTGTTTTTTGATATGTATAAATGATATTTTTGCATTGTCTGTTTAAAAATATTATGCATAACGAATATCATTTAAAAAGTTCTGACACTATCAGGGATATTGTAATTGGCATGTCTGATGGGCTAACTGTGCCTTTTGCGCTGGCGGCAGGGTTGAGTGGTGCAGTAGCTGCTTCAAAAATTGTAGTAACGGCTGGACTGGCAGAAATTGTAGCAGGGTCTATTGCCATGAGCCTGGGTGGCTATCTGGCGGGTAAAACGGAGGAGGATCACTTTAACGCCGAACAAAAAAGAGAATACGATGAAGTAGAGAGGATGCCGGAACAGGAGAAGAAAGAAGTGATGGATGTATTTGCCGAAATGGGGCTTTCCGGTGAGTTACAACAGCAGGCTGCTGATGAGCTGGCAAGAAATAAAGACAAATGGGTAGATTTTATGATGCGTTTTGAATTAGGCTTGGAAAAGCCTCATCCCAGCGCCGCAACCCGTAGTGCTGTCACCATTGGTGCATCTTATATAGTTGGGGGGCTTATCCCGCTATCGCCTTACTTTATTATCAGCAATGCCAATCATGCGCTGGGTTATTCGTGTATTGTAGCTGTTATATGCCTTTTTGTTTTCGGTTACTTTAAAAGTAAGGTAACCGGTCAACCTGTGATGGCCGGAGCCATGAAGGTAGCTGTTACCGGAATGCTGGCTGCGGGAGCAGCTTTTGGTATTGCCAGGATGATTGGGGAACACTAAAGGCAAAACAGCCGTCACTATCATAGGTGACGGCTGTTTGCCCATAGATGCAGGCATTATTTAACACGTATATTCAACGTAATAATATCTGATTGCATTCCGTTACTTCTGTTATAATGTCCATAGCGTATTTCCAGCATATTAAAATGTTGCATGCCAAAAACGCCTTTAGGAGGCATGATTCTAAAGCCTGCGCCAAAGAAATGACTGTTAAATGCTGATAAGTCGTAACTGCTTGTATAATACCGATCGGTAGGATTATGTGCGCTATACGGCGCAAAATACCGCACGGCAGATTGTATATAATACCTGTAAAATGGAGTTACTGAGAAAAAGGGGGTGAGCTTTACTACTGTTTCAATATTGGCAGTATGTGCATCCAGGCCCCAGCTATCGTGGTAAAAACGATAAAACCCTCTCAATACAAACCGGTCTCCCAAAAAATAGCTTCCTCTTATTCCTATAGGAATTTTAAACCTGTTGCCAGGCAGGTTTTCTACTCCTTCCGAGGCATCGTTAAAATAAATACGATGGAAGGGAAGGCCCAGGTAGCCATGCTGATATACCAGGTCGGTAAGTATCATCAGCTGTAGTCTTTCGTTAACGATTTGTGAATAAGACAGGGAGGTGCTGAAGGAATTGCGTGAGGCGGTAGGATAACTGCTTTCATGCGTTTCCTGTTGTTCTGCCGCTGTTCGTAGCTCAAAAGGTTTGATAATCTTAAGATCGTCCAGGTAAGCCTGCAGCCTGGCGGTAAATTCACCATTACGGTTATGTGTTTTTTGTGCAAACGATACATTCATGCCGTAAGACTGGTAATCGAACTCGTGTGAAACGGAAAGACCGGCTGACAAAGTAGTGCCCTTTGTTTCGTTTTCCACTGAATAAGTAAGCGAAGGATAGATGCGTGTATCGGCATGCGATGCAGAAGATACGGTTTTAGGATCTATCTTATCAGAGGAGGCAGATGTATAGTGGTCGATGCCCAATTCTATATCCATCGTATGCTTCCTGTTATGTTTATCCCATCTGTTCAGCTTTACATCAAAAGAAGTGGATATATCGTTCAGGTTTTCCGTTCCTGTTCCCCCGGTAACAGCCGAATTGTTGCCATCTTGCTTATAATAGCTGGTTACCAGGTTGGCTTCATCAAACGTAAGTTTCCGGTTTTTATAATGGGTGCTGTCTGTTTTATTCTGTGAAAAAGCAGCCAGTAAACCTATATACAGGCCTACCACTGTTAAGCATATCTTTTTCATGGATTGTGTTTTAGTAGTCTTTAAATTAGTTACAACCACATCCTCCACCGGTTTTGCCGGCATTAGCACCGGAAGCGCCTTCGCGATAGGATTGAAAATTAAGCTCTGTTTTTTCCGCCTTGCGGTTGCTTAATACCATTTCTCCATCATTCAAACGGCTTTTCTGATACTCTTTTACTGTTGTACATGAGCTTACTACCACAATTAGTAGTAATGATAAGCAGGGATATTTTCTTTTCATTGTAAACGAATGTTTGCAGAAGTGAATAATTGGTTGTGGTCATTGATAATAAGGCATGCCATTCCTTTTATCTGGTTAATCATATGTAAACCCGCTTTTATGCCCATTATCATTACAGGCGTAGCCATAGCATCGGCCATTTCTGCGTTGGGGCAAAGAATAGATACACTTTTAATGCCTTGCACCGGCATACCGGTGGAGGGATCAATAGTATGGGAATATTTTTTGCCATCAATAACCACGTACTTTTCGTAATTCCCGGAGGTGGCAATAGCCATCCCGGATATTGTAAGACTGGAAAACAGCTGATGTGGGATATCCGGATTGGCTATGCCCACCGTCCAGGGGTGGCCATCTGGCTGCGTGCCCCAGGTGGTGAGATCGCCGGACGCATTTACAATGCCACTGGTTACACCTTTCTGTTGCAAAACTGCTTTAGCCCTTTCTGCGGCGTAGCCTTTGCCTATGCCTCCGAAGCCTATGCGCATGCCCTTTTCTTTTAAAAACAACGTGCTTTGTTCTTCGTTAATGACTATGTTCCTGTAATTGATGAGGCGAACGGAAGCAGCTGCGGTTGCTTTATCCGGCAAAGATTGCATGGTGGTGTCAAAGTTCCAGAATCGCTTGTCAACCGAGCCGTATGTAATATCAAAGGCCCCCTGGGTAAGCTTTGACAGTTTTACAGAACGGGATACCAGTTGCAGCATTTCTGCACTTACCTCTACCGGTTGTATGCCAGCCATACGGTTTACCTGGTTGGTTTCACTGTTATCCTGAAAAGTGGTAAGCAGTGTTTCTATTCGTTGTATTTCGGTAACTGCATCGTGAATGCAGGCCTCGGCCCACGATTCATCAAAAGCCACAACGGTTATCTCAAACCGGTTTCCCATCAGTTTCATGGTGCGTTTATACAAACCCGGTTGCATCGTACTATTTGCCATGTATTATAGTATTGATTTCGGTAATAAACCCGAATCCATCTTCTTTAGGAATGCCTATCCATTCTTTTACAGGCTTTCCTTCGGCGTTTAATAATATTGTCATAGGGAAATTGCCGGACGGGTTGTATTGATCGGCTAACTGGTTGTTAAGTTGCTGTTGTTGCGCAGTTAAACGGTTTTTCTTTTGTCTTGGAAAATCGGCGTTTAGTAACACCAGGCTGCTATCGGCAAATTGCACAAACGCAGTAGAGGAAAACAGCGTTTCCTTTAACCGTATACAAGGTCCGCACCAATCGGATCCGGAAAAATTAAGCAGTATGTATTTATGCTCCCGGGCGGCTTTCATTTTTGCCTTTTCTAAATTGGTTTCCCAGTCGGCACGGAATGCACATAGCAATATAATAGCCATGCAAACATTGAGTGTTGTTTTCATTACTTTAATAGTTGAGGTTCCGGCAGGTGCATGCACAACCTGTTAGAATTATCCATGCTTTTGCCCTGGAAATAATATGAGAGTAGGAATTGCTACGCAATCAGGGAGGTAGCGGTGGCAGGGGGCTTGAAGATTGCTGCCTTAAAAAGGGATGCGGGAATATTGTCGTTATAAAGAATATGCTTATAAGTAACTGGTTGCCTGTTTACCAATACTGATACAGGGGATGCTGGTAGCTGCCACGAAAAGGTTAAACAATGTTCGTCGGATTGTTTAAAAGGAAGTTGCATGTCCTGTTCGTAATCATTGTCAAAAGGCTGCGCCTCTATATAATGGATGGTCAGGAACTGGGCGATAGTAATATGGGGGTTCTCCGTCTTATGTGTACAGTAGTGTTGAATAAGCAGTGGAAACCTGAGCAACTGCTGTAATTCAGTAGCTCCTGCAGTATAAATACATAACAGCCAAACTGCTCCCCAACGCTTCATGGGCTGAAATTAAGAAAAGCAGGCTTAATTATGTACATTATCGGATTAAAAAGTGCTAAAGCTAAGAAGGAAAAGTGGGGGGGCGGGGGATGTATGTTTTTTAGATTAAATAGGTAAATTGTTCTGAATATTCTTAGAAAAGAAACAGCATGAAAAGATATGTCAGGTTTTGGGTAATAATGCTATCCTTGGGCCAGTTTTGGGAAACTAACCACGGCGACCATTTATTTCATACTATCTGGTTTGATATTACAGATCGGGATTAATGCAATCGTAGCAGTGAAGTTATTTTCATTTGTAGACCATTAAAATGATGGATGACACTGGTAGCAGTTAACCCGCTATTGTGATGTTTTATAACGGCGTATTTTTTTATACACCTCAATCCAGCTAATGCTGATAAAAGCCAGGACAATGCAAATAAATATTTGAATCGGATTAAGCGTAGTCATCATAAACAGGTGCTGAACCGGGGGAATGAAAAGTAGTACGGTAATTAACAGAAGGGAAGCTGAAACTATAACAGGTATAAGATTGTTTTTATAGTGCAGCGTGGTGAAAAAGGAATGCACAAAAGAGCGGTTAACGAACGTGAGAAACAGGTTGCACAATAGCAAGGTAATAAAAACCATGGTACGGGTAATGGCTACTCCGGCGTTTTGCTGCATCAGTACATAATAGGTGCCCAGTAAAGTAGAGGCAATGACAAGTCCCTGGCTTACACTTACGGCCATTTCCCTTTTCGTCATAATGGTGCCACCTTGCCTGATAGGCGGCAAATGCATGATACCTTCTTCGGCCGGTTCGTTTTCGAAAAACAGGGAGCAGGTAGGGCCCATGATCAGCTCAAGAAAGATGACATGCACCGGGCCAAACACATTGGCATATTGCCATCCTGCTATTACAGGAATGGCTGCCGTAAGGATAATGGGAATGTGTATAGACAGAATATAACGCAATGCTTTTTTAAAGTTGCTCAATACCTTTCTTCCTTCCTCAATGGCAGTTACCATGTGTTCGAGCTGGTCGTCTGTTACAATGAGGTCTGCGGCCTGTTGGGCGGTTCCTGTACCACGGCGTCCCATAGCAATGCCTATATCTGCGGCTTGTAGTGCAGGAGCGTCATTCACACCATCTCCGGTCATACCTATCAATTGCCCGTTTTTTTTAAGGGCTGTTATTACACGTAACTTTGCTTCCGGAAACATCCTGGCAAAAATAGCTTCGGTTTGTACTGCTTTGTTTAACGCATCTTCGTCCATATCCATTACCTGCTGCCCGGTATAAAAAGTGTTGTTCTGGCTTATCCCTACTTTCTTTCCAATAGTAACTGCAGTGGCACCATGATCGCCGGTAAGCATTTTAACGGCAATGCCTGCTTTGGTAAAATGGGCTATGCTACTTGCTACGCCAGGCTTAGGAGGATCGTACAAGGCCAGTAATCCAGCTAATTGCCAGTGATAATCGTCCTGGTTTTCTGGAAAGTTTTGATGGTCATGTACTGCATAAGCTACCCCCAGTACTCTGCACCCTTTATTAGCTAAACCGGTAGCTATGCCGGAAATCATGTTCTGGTGGGCCCCGGATAGTTTACACACACGGATAATACGTTCTACCGCGCCTTTGGCTGCTGCCATTGTCTGGTTGTGCAGTGTGTATACATGCGTCATCATAGGCGGAGTGCCACCCAAAGGATATTCATGGATCATGGCGGCGTTATCAAAAGCCGCGTCGTTATAATGCAGGTATTGATTACCAATAGCTATTTCCATGGCATCGAATGGCTGTTGTTCACTGGCAAGTTTTGCATACCTGATTACGTTGGCTGCCACAGAAGGGGTATGGGTACATTCTACCAGTTGGTAGGTGGCATGGTCATATACCCATGCCACCTCCATTTCATTTTGTGTAAGAGTGCCTGTTTTGTCAAAACATAATACACTTATTTCACCCAGGCTTTCCATCATTTGCGGGCGGCGGCATATAATACCCCTTTTGCTTAATTTATAAGCGCCGAGTGCCATAAAGGAGGAAAAAGCTACCGGTATTTCTTCGGGTATAGCCGACATAGCCAGGGTGAGCGCAAACAATAAACTATTGGGTAAATCTATACCCCTGAACAGGTTGGTAAAAAACAGGATGGCAAAACCTGCCATACCAAAAAATGACATCCGCTTTACAAATGTGTTTACCTGGCGTTGCAGCGGGGTGATAGCGGGATGATAAGCCATCACCGCTTTTCCCACCTTGCCCAAAACAGTATGGTTGCCGGTTGCTGTTACGCGGGCTACACATTTGCCGCTGTTAATGGTGGTGCCCTGGTATAGCTTGTTGGATCCTGCCTTTTCTGTTTTATCTACTGGCAATGATTCGCCAGTGATGGCAGATTCATTGATGGTAAGATCGTTGAATTGCAACACCACAACATCGGCGGGTATTGTCATGCCTTCTTCCAGTTGTATAATATCGCCTGGTACCAGGGCTTCCTCATCCAGGGACTGCACCCGGCCATCTCTTATTACATTTATTTTAGTGGCCGATAGCTTCACCAGCCGGCTCATGGCTTTATCACTTTTTATTTCCTGGTAAAGCGAAATAGCGGAAATGATGAGCAATGCCACAGACATCACACTTCCTTCCCAGGTATTGCCCAGTATAAAATACAGCAGGCAGGCAATGCTTAACAGCACAAACATGGGTTCTTTCACAGTGCCCCATAGCTTTTTTAACCACCTGTGTGAAGTGTTTGATTGTATTACATTGAAGCCCCATTGTTGTTGTAACAGTTGAGCCTGGGCAGTAGTTAACCCCTGAATACTGCTATTAAAATAATCATTACCTGTCATGAGGGTGCTATTGTTAATGCAAAGCCATTACAGGTACATCGCTGTTTAATACCAGTTGTTTGGTATGGCTTTTATGAAAAATACTTTCCAGCAGGTGGTGCTGTTTAGGTAATACCAACAGCAGTTGTATATGATTGTTTTTAACAAAATCAACCAGCGCTTTATCCGGATCGTGGTCTTTATCAGTTATATAATGAAATTCAGGATCCAGCCCGGAAAGCAAATCCTCTAATAAGGCAGACTCAAAAACAGTATCGGGATTATATTCAGAGCCGCTGCCTGAGTTTAATACATGCAGCTTTGCATGAAAATCTTTTACCAGCTTTCTAATACCGGATAACGGTGTGGTTGCCAGAATGTTTTCAAAGTCGCAGGCCAATCCTATCTGGGTAACAGGTGAAAATTTTGCCTGTGGTGGCACGGTAATAAGTGGCCATTTCAAATGCTTCATAGCATGTACGGTATGCCCGCCAAAGAAGAACCTTTCACTGGCGGTTGTGCCCTGGCTGCCCATTACTACAGCGTAAGGGTGTACACGCTCACAAACCGAAGTAAGTGTTGTAAAAAATGTACCCATTTGTATTTCGGTGGTAATGGATATATTGCCAGTGGTGTGCAGTATCAGCCTTTCCTGTAGTTTTTTAATTTCCATTTCACCCATCTCTGTCATCTCTTCCAGCCTGGTGGGAATAGGAACGTCTGCATAAGTTACCGGCAGCGTATCAATATAAAGTATCAGTAATTCCTTTTGTAATGCGTTTGCCAGTTCTGCAGCATATAAGGCCGCATTGGTGGCTGCATGGGAAAAATCGGTTGCGATAATAATGGTTTCCATATATGCTTTTTTATGAAGTCAAATCTAATTTGTACAATCATCGCCAAAAATGACAGGAGTCATTGCTGGCAGTGACAATGCTCATAGTATAATTTTTTGAAAGCATATAATTTTAAAGAAAGTATACCTCCATGGCTGCTATTGTTACTGTTACTTTAAATCCTGCGGTAGATGTGTCAACCAGTGTTGCTGCGCTCATTCCGGAAAAGAAACTGCATTGCCGGCTACCGGTATATGAGCCGGGCGGAGGTGGCATAAACGTGGCCAGGGCTATTCAAAAAATGGGCGGTGAAGCTACGGCCGTTTTTTTAAGTGGCGGAGCCAATGGCCAGTTGCTGCAACAGTTGCTACAGCAGGAGGATGTGCAGGTAGTGCCATATGTAATCAGCAACAATACCAGGCAAAACCTGATAGTAGTGGATAGTCATACACAGTTACAATACCGGTTTGGAATGCCGGGGCCCGAAGTAAGCGCTATGGAATGGGAGGGATGTATGCAACAGCTTTCTCAAATCAATTCCATAGATTACCTGGTAGCAAGCGGCAGTTTATCACCTGGCATACCTCCGGTAGTGTTTGCCAGGCTGGCGGCTATTGCCAGGGCTAAAAATGCAAGATATGTGGTGGATACTTCGGGCGAAGGACTGCTGCTGGCTGCTAAGGCAGGGGCTTATTTAGTAAAGCCCAATTTGGGCGAGTTAGCATCACTGGTAGGTAAGCAAGCATTGAATGCCGGGGAAATTGCGGCCACTGCCAGGCAGGTTATTCATCAATACCCGTGCGAAGTGCTGGTGGTTTCTATGGGGGCAGCAGGTGCCTTGCTCGTTACGGAAAAAGACTCTGTTCATATGGTGCCACCGCCGGTGCGTGTAAAAAGCACGGTAGGTGCCGGCGACTCCATGTTAGGCGGCATTTTGTTGGGGTTAACACAGGCCAAAACTCTGGCTGAAGCGGTGAGGTGGGGAGTGGCGTGCGGAACGGCTGCTACCATGAATGAAGGAACAGCTTTGTGTAAACGGGAAGATGCAGAAAAGATCTATGAGATGATACATAGCTGAAACTGTTACTAATAACGTTGTTTTTGATACACATCCGGGTAAAACCTTACGTGGGCCGCTGAGTCTACCCAGGAGGTATTATATAAAACCAGTAGGGGGATTTTGGAAGTGGCGGGAATGGTAACCGGTTGTTGATGCAGCAGGTTGCCTTTTTGAAGAATGGTATCCATGGCAATGGCATTGCCTTCCAATACCATGTGTGCCAGTGGTATTATTTTTTCTACCCGCATACATCCATGACTGTAATAGCGGTTGTAGGTATTGAATAAAATTTTCCAGGGGGTATCGTGCAGGTATACGCCATAAGGCGTATAAAAGTTTAGTTTAATAATGCCCAGCGCATTGTCGCAACCGGTTGACTGCCGTATGGTGTATGGGAAGTTTTTGCCTTTTAAAGCCTTCCAGTTAATAGAGGTTGGGGGTACAATGTTGCCGTGATCGTTTAAGATAGAAAAGTTGTTGGCTGCTACCATGCGTGGGTTCAATGCAAACATGGGAATCAATTCGCGGGTGGCAATAGAGTGGGGTACTGTCCAGTAAGGGTACATCACTACTTCGCTGATGCTGGTGATGAACAATGGGGTGGGAGTTGATTTTTTACCCACTACAATGCGCGACTCCAGTACAACTGTGTCGCATTCGTATACCAGCAAGTTAGCCGAAGGAATATTTACCACTACCACCCATTTGTTTTGCTGCCGCAGGCAATTCATCCAGCGAAAGGTGTTCAGTGCCTTTGCCAGTTGTTGTATTCTCACCTCCACAGGTACATTTAATTCTTTCATAAGATTAGGGCGCAATATACCATCTGCCTGTAAAGAGAATAATTGTTGTACCTCTTTTAGCTTCTGTTTCAGGCTATCATCAGGTAATGAATCAATAGGAGAAGTTAAATAACCGTATTGCCATAATTTGTACAGAAGGGGTTTGTTGGCGCAGGTTACAGCCGGCGAGCTAACGGGCCGCTGGCTATGAAAAGAGCTGTCTTGCTGTATCCGTAATAATTGCCCCAACCTGCTTTTGGTTGCTATATATCCGGGCGATGTATTTTCGTATAACTGCAATAAGCTGCCAAAATTACCTTCCTGTAAGGCAGCGGCCAGCAGTGTTGCCACAGAAATGCATCCCGGTGTATAATCCAGGCCATTGTAGCCGGTTTCTGGTGTGGCGTTTCCATATAATAATTCATCCAGAAAATGGATGCAGGCATCTGTTAGCTGTAGTTCGGCCATGATGGAATCAGTAACTGTGAACAGTTGTGTAGTGCTATGCCGGAATGATTGCAGGGTAGTATATTGATACAGGCTATCATTCAGGCCCAGCGCTGCTGATTGGGAAAGGTAAGCTAACAGTTGCGTCCTGGCGCTGTCATCGTTTATCCAGGCCGGGCGGTATTGATAACAATCATAAAATATTTTCACCTGGCGCAGATAGGGAAGCGCAATATGGCCAGGCAATACAGGCTGCAAAAGATATTCCCTAATAGTGGCAGGTGTAAGCTGTGCCTGGGTAAAGAAAGCCTGGGCCAATAAACTTGCTGCCAATAACCCTGTTTTTATATACTTTATCATAATAACCGGTTTATACCAGGCCCGACAATGATTTTATTTTATCATATTCGATGGAGGATGCTTTATTTAACAACAGGTATTCAATAATATGTGTAAAATTGATCACCCCCGAAAAACGGCTGTTTTCCATTACCGGGTAAATACGTTCTCCATTACCAGCCAGTTTATCCAATACAGACGATACCTCTTTTTCTCCATCCAGGCAACTCAGGTTCTCTTTCATAAAAGAGCCTACCGGTAAATCGTATTTTTTTTCTGCCATGGCCGTAATAATATCCATTCTGTTAATAGTGCCTTTGGGTGCACCATTGTCCAGTACAATAAAATACCGGGTATGGTTGTTCATAAGAATATTGGCGGCGTCTTTTATGGGGGAGTTACATTGCAGGCTGTTGTAATCGTGCATCAGCACTTCCTTCAGTTTAATACCTTTTACCAGTGCTTTCAATTTTAAATAGTGCTCTTCCATGCCGGCAGCATACATTATAAAAATGCCCAGTGCTAATAAGGGAATATTGAAAAAAGCTACGCCTGCTATCAGGCAACCAATCGCTATTATTTTACTGATAACAGCCACTGTGCCGGTAGCGTGTATATAATTAAGTTTAAAACCCAGCAACGCACGTAACATGCGGCCACCATCTAAAGGGAAGGCTGGTATAAGGTTAAAAACAACCAGCCATATATTGGCTACATACAAATTTACCAGGAAGTATTCTTTTTCTGCTATACTCAACTGTTCATCTGTTTGCCAGAAACCATATTTGTCTTTTACAAAAACAAGCAATATGGCTGCTATCAGCAGGTTTACCAGGGGCCCGGCAGCACTAATAGCCAGCTCTTGCCGGGAATTATCGGGCAGCTTTTCCAGGCTAGCAATGCCGCCCATGGGTAACAGCAAAATGCTTTTGGAATGAATGCCAAAGCGGGCCGCTACCAGGGCATGACCCAGCTCGTGCAGGAGGATACATACAAATACTGCCAGCAGAAAGGCGAACGCCCAGGAAAGCTCTGACAGGCTGGCCCCATACTGGGTATATACCATTACTATCCAAACGGGTAGTAGCAAAAAAGTCCAGTGTATATATACACTCACCTTTTTTATTGTCGCTATTTTAGTGGCTCCGCGCATAAAAATTGTATTAATTGGTTTATAATACTTTTGCTAAAAACTGGTAACAGGTATGTTTGGTCTCTGTAAATATTTTAGTGGTCATTAGTATTTCTTCGCGTAGTTTATGACTGTTTACCTGGATATCGCTCAATGGTTCTTTTTCTTTGGTTACATATTCTTTCATCCGTACTTTCTGGCGTTGGATGTCGTGTTTTAGTTGCGCAAATTTTTCTTTCTGCACTACCAGCAGGTTTTGAAAATGCTCTACCTGTGCCAGTATCGGTTGTTTTGTGTTTTTTTCCACTACTTCCTGCAACCGCTTTTCCAACGAGGATATTTCATCGTTATAAAAAGAAAGCATATCAATGGATTCTTCCATTTCGGTGTGGTAATTTTCTATGTTGAGAATTAGCATAACTGTTTATTTATGTGCTATGAATAAAGGAACACTGGAGTTTTCCATTAGCGTGTCTGCCGTGCTGGCTTTAAACCATCTCGACATTTTACTGCGTTGGTAAGCACCAAGCACCAGTAAAGTATTTTCGTGCTGTTTTAATAAATAAGCTAAAATCTGGTCATCTGCATTTCCGCTTGTAATCATATATTTTGCTTCCGGAAAATGCCTTTTCATAAATTCTTTCATCAGCTTGTTATCAGGCAAATGCAAGTTGTGTTTATGGTTCTTTACCGTTAAAACTTCTACAGGTAATCTTTTCAGCGAGCTGAATAAGGAACTGAAACTTTGTATGGCAAATACTGATGCCGGGCTGCCATCGTATAACAGTACTATTTTTTCAATAGGATTATAGGTAAGTGGGGTTACCAGCACAGGGCATTGCACATTGCTCAATAACTCGTGCATGAAAAAGGTAGGTGTTTTTTCATCATAAGCCGAAAAGCTTTCTGTTTTATTCACTATCAGCAAATCGGCATATATACTTTCATGCAGTAGCTCATGAATGGCTACATATTTATTATGATGAATGGAATATTCAATTTTTGCCTGCTGACAGGCATGTTCAAAATTACTTGCCGCTTCTTCGCGTTTTTCTTTGTCGCCGGCTTCCAGCATATCCCATTTTTCGGTGCGTATGCCACCATTGCCGGTTATTTCCGACAATTTATAGCTGTGATAGGTAACATCATCTAAAAACACGCCTACCAGGTGTGCGTTACATTCTTTGCACAGCTGAATGGCATAGCGGGCGGTGCTGGTGGAGTAATCAAAGCCATCAAAAGCGGCAATTATCTTTTTCATGGTATGAATTTTAATGGTGAGCAATAAATACAGGGAGATCAATGGTACGTATTACCAATTCGGCCGTGCTGTGCTTAAAGAAACCCGATAACATGTTACGGCCAAATGCCCCCATTACTACAAAAGTGTTCTGCTTGCCCAATAGCTGCTGTAGCAGGGAAGTACTGGCATTGCCGTGCAATAGTTCAAACCCAATGCACGAATAGTGCATTTTTAGCCATTCGCCTACTTTATTTCTTTGAGTTATTTCGCTGTCTTTGTGTGCGTTTACTTCCAGTACCCGTATCTTTTTATCTGCCAGTTCGGGAAAAAGGTAAGTGAACTGCTTCATGGCAAAAACACAGGACATAGAACCGTCGTAAGCAAACAATATTTCTTCAATGGCGGTGAAGTGAAAGGGGGCTATAATCACCGGGCATTCTGCTTTTGCCAGTACCTCTTTGATAAAACTGCTGGGAGTGCCGTCGTACTGGCTGTTAAAAGACATTTCGGCATCTACAATCAATACATCTGCAAACCGGCTTTCTGTAATAATATCGGCCAGGCAGTGGTTATAACATAATGAGTAAGGAATGCCGCGTGTATCACAGGCTTCTTTAAACAGCTTCACATTTTCATTGTAAAGTTTATTTCGTTCTTTTACTTCTGGTAAGTTGCCAGCTACAATGCTGTCGACATAAGGCATACCCAATACCGATTTTCTTACCGGAACTATTTCTTCTGCTTCCGGGCTTTCTAAAAAAACACCCGTTATTTTGGAATGGGTAAGCCTTGCTACATAAGCTGCAAAATCTAACAGGTTTCTGTTCAATTTTGTAGCATCCATCGTTACCAGAATCTTTTCCATAACAATATGTTTGATACCAAAGCTAGTAGTTGTATTTCCTTATTACGATGATACCTGCTATAGGTGACAATGACATTCGTCAACTTATATAAATTATTGTTATATTAACGGTGTGCCATAAATACAGGTAGTAAATGCTCTTTCAGTACATCGGCAACAAAGCTTTTCTTAAACATCCTGGCAAAATACGATTTGCTAAATGCCCCGCTTACCAGGATAGAAGCGGGCTGCTCACTTATCCAGGTAGAAAAATATTTACTTTCCTGTATGGGTAATACCATAGAAGTTAATGCAGTGAAATGCCTGGCAGTGAGCTCTTTAATATAAAATTCGTCGGGTATTTCCTGCATGGTCTCCTGTGTGTATACCAACAGGGTTTTATGTGAGTGCCACTCCGGAAACAGGTAGGTGAATTGCTTAATAGCGTAGGCTGCCGATTCGCTTCCATCATAGGCCAGTATATTGCCGGTAGGGTAGGTAAATTGCTCGGGAACCATTATTACGGGGCATTCCGCGGTGTGCAGCAATTCTTTTACATACTCGTAATGTTCATTCCCCATATTGGAATAGAGGGTTTCGCAGCTTATAATAGCCAGATCGGAAAAACGGGTTTCCTTTATCAGGCCGGGTAAGGCAAAGTCGGAAAAGTTTTTGTGTATGCTATAAGCAATCTGGTGTTTATTACACAGGCATTCAAAATGAGCTATGTTCTTTTCCAGGTCTTCCGAGTGTTCTTCTTCCAGCAGTCTGTCGTATAAAGTACCGCCCAGTGGGCCTGCATAACTCCATAAGCCAGCATAATCTGTCTGAGGTAAAAAAATACCGGTAAGTAAAATCGTGCGCTCCACATTCATCCTGCGTGCAAATTCAAAAGCACCTTCCGAAAAATGGCTGCCGTTAAAGGCTATGACAACTTTTCTCATGACAAAATTTTTTTATGCACTGAATGTACCCCGTTTTGCTGCCGGAAGAAATGACAAAAGAGCGTGGGAGGAATGAGAATTATCATTGTTAGATGCCGGTAGGTGATGACAACTGTCATCGGTAGCGGTGATGCTTCTCATCGTCGTTGTATGACGCCAGGTGTAGTTTTGGAGCATGCGATTGTTTAACACCATAAAACCTATAATATGATACAACCGTTCTTTTCCGAAGCCGCTGAAGTGATAGAAGCCACGCATTATATGCCTGCTATATCTATTATTCTGCCTTTTGAACCTAAAATGGCGGGTAAACATGAATTAAAACACCGGTTACACCTGGCGGTATTGACAGTACATAAGCAATTGGCTAAAAACTATTCGAAGGATAAGGTGTTGGCAGTTAATGCCAAACTGGAAGAAGCCATCAACACAATAGATTATTCTTCCTATAAAAAAAGCATTGCTATTTATGTGTCGCCTGTATTTCAAAAAATATACTACCTGGATATTGCCGTAGAGGAAAAGATCATTATTGATGAAACTTTCGAAATAAGGGATCTGGTATTTTCTAAAAAAGATTTGCATAAATACCTCGTATTAGTATTGAATGAAGATCATTACCGGTTTATTATTGGTAATACTACCCAGTTCATACATATTATTAATAGCGTTAAAGAAACCGAAGCGGTTCATCGCGACCTGCCTTCCCAAACTGGTAATTTTTCGGACACTGCCAGCCAGGATGAAATAGATAGGAACAAGTTTCTGTTACTGGCCGATCTCTGTTTGGGAAGAGTATTGTTATCGCACGATTTGCCTTTATTTATACTAGGTCCTGAGCAGGTGATCGGGCATTTTAAACAAATAAGCCATCATCATAAACGTGTGATACAATATGTATCCGGCTCTTTTGAAAAGGCAGGTGAGCAGGAGATTGGTAAAGTGCTGGCCCCTTATGTGGCTAACTGGAAAAGAGTATGCCAGCAAAATGTTCTTCATAAACTGGCTATGGCCGTAAATGAAAATAAGATAACAGCAGGCATACATAATGTATGGCGGGATGCCCAACATAAAAATGGCAGTCTGCTGGTGGTAGAGAAAAATTTTATGTATCCTGCTATGAAAGATATAGCGGCTGATGATGTAATTGAGCCTTTGGAAGAAGAGGTAGCTACACCATTTTACATAAAAGATGCAGTAGATGATGTAATAGAACAGGTTTTAATAAATGGAGGAGATGTAGAGTTTGTAGATGAAGGTCTGTTAACAGCTTATCAGAAAATTGCATTGATCCGCTTTTTCTAATTCCATTAATTGTTTATAGATATGTTACCAACAACAATGAAGGCCGCTGTGGTAAGGGAGTTTGGTAAACCACTGCAAATAGAAGAAATGCCAGTGAGGGCACCGGGCAAACATGAAATACTGGTAAAAGTGGTAGCCAGTGGCGTATGTCATACCGATTTGCATGCGGCAGATGGTGATTGGCCGGTGAAACCCAAGTTGCCGCTGATTCCCGGACACGAGGCTATTGGCTATGTGGTAGCCCTGGGGCCAGACGTAACGGGCGTTAAGGAGGGCGATATAGTAGGCGTGCCCTGGTTGTATAGTGCCTGTGGTTGCTGTGAATTTTGTATTACAGGCTGGGAAACACTTTGCCACGATCAGCGAAATGGGGGCTACAGTGTAGATGGTGGGTATGCGGAATATGTAGTGGCCGATGCGCGTTATGTAGGCCATTTTCCGGCAGGAACAGATTGCAAAGCCATGGCGCCCATTATTTGTGCAGGAGTAACGGTATATAAAGGTTTAAAAGAAACTGATACCCGGCCCGGCCAATGGGTAGGTATTTCGGGCATAGGAGGGCTGGGGCATCTGGCCATTCAATATGCCAAAGCAATGGGCTTGCAGGTGGCGGCTATAGATGTAGATGATGAAAAACTGGCATTTGCCAGCAGCCTGGGAGCCGAACTTACAGTAAATGCAAAGAAGCAGGACCCCGGAGCGTTTTTGCAAAAAGAAACAGGCGGAATGCATGGCATGCTGGTAACGGCTGTTTCGCCCATAGCATTTAGTCAGGGCATTTCGGCATTAAGGCGTAAAGGAACCATAGCGTTGAACGGCCTGCCGCCAGGCAGTTTTGATTTGCCCATTTTTGAAACTGTGTTAAACCGTTATACAGTAAGAGGTTCTATTGTAGGCACACGCATGGATTTGCAGGAAGCTATTGATTTTGCGGTAGCCGGAAAGGTTAAAGCCACCATACATACCGCTAAGCTGGACGATATTAATACAGTACTGGGTAATATGAAGGCAGGTAAAATTGAAGGCAGGGTAGTACTGGATATAGCATGAACTGTAATTTACACCATACCAAACCCCTGGCTGCTGCCATCATTGAAGGCTGGCTTTCTACTTTGGAAAAGGTCAGGAATGAAAACGTGTTGCTAAAAGGCCTTTTGGCAAAAGCGTTACAAAATGAAGTGCATGCTGCTTTTATAGAAATAGCTGAGCATTATCAACAACTGTGTATTAACCAGGATCAGTTAATTGCATTACTGAGACATGATATTGCCTCGCTTTGGGAACAAATGAAAGCCGTAGAAGGGGATGATGATTTTTATAAATGGTTAACCAGTTTCAGGACACTGGAAAAAGACATGGGAAAACTAAAACGGGAATTTGACAAGATGGCCAGGGAGTTTAATAATTCCCTGGCAGCTTATCTTTAATGCTTCTGTTTAATCTATTAATGTTTCCAGTTTATGCAGGTTGGAAATAAATATGCGATTGTCCTGGATTTGAATAAGCTTTTCCTCTTTAAAATCTCCCAAGGTTCTTATCATTGATTCTTTGGCAATGCCTGCTAAAGAGGCGAGGTTATCCCGGGAGATATCAATGGTGAAATCGGTATCGCCGGGAGTATGGTATTTTTTATATAAGGTAACTAAAGTAAAAGCTACTTTCTTTCGAACGGAATGAAAAGCCAAACCCAGCAAGTGGCTTTCATTTTCATGGATGTTGACTGCCAGTATATGAATAAACTTTTTCATCACCAATGGGTTGCTGTTCACCAATTCTTCAAATTCTGCGCGGGGAATAACAGCCAGCTCTGTTTCCTCCAATGCTTCTGCGCTTTCTTTGTAGGTAATGCCTTCCAGCAAAGGCATATATCCTAAAAACTCTCCCTCATTATAGAGTTTAAGGATCAGTTCTTTACCCTCCTCATTTCTTTTAAAGCATTTCACTTTTCCTTTTTGAATATAGAAGAGGCGGGATGGATGATTTCCTTCGGTATATATTAACTGTTTTTTCTTGTAATAATTAATGCTGCGGTTTTCTTTGAGTTCGCTTAAATAATCTTTGTTTGCTGCCACTTCAATTAACTCATTTACGCCGTTGAGGTTATTGGAAAAGTCAGCTTTAAGCATTGCTGTTTTTTTCAGCCTGCTTTCTACAGCACTCAATAATTCTGTGCCTTCAAAGGGTTTAGTGATGTAGTCATCAGCGCCCATTTCCATACCTTTTCTGATGTCTGTTCTTTCTGTTCGGGCAGTTAAGAAAATGAAAGGAATCGATTGCAGCTCCGGATCACGTTGCAACAGGTGTAATACGCCATATCCATCTAAAACAGGCATCATAATATCACAGATAATCAGGTCGGGATTTTTTTGTTTAGCCTGTTCAATACCTATTTTTCCGTTTTCCGCTGTAATTACCTGGTAACCTGCCAGTTCCAGTATCTCGGCCATATTTTCACGGATATCGTTATTGTCTTCAATAAGTAAGATGGTTTGCATTTAACATGGTTGAATGGCGAAATGTATTTCGAATGTAGTGCCTTCGTTTAATTTGCTTTTGCAGAATATGGTTCCGTTCATCAGTTCGGTATACTTGCTGATAATATGAAGCCCAAGGCCCGTTCCCTGTATGTTGGATACATTGCTTCCCCTGAAGAAACGCTCAAACAGGTGCTGCTGGTCTTCTTCCGATATGCCCAGGCCTTCATCTCTGCATGTTAAACAAAATCCTGTCTGGTTTTGTTTGCTGGCTAGCTGAATAATGGTTTTTTCCGGTGAAAACTTAATGGCATTGGATAGCAGGTTCAGTACTATATGTTTTAACATGGTAGCATCCATTGTCAGCTCTGTGCATCCTTCGTGTGTATACACTATTTTCTGGCCTTTCTTCATCAGGCCATTCAATTCACTAACAATGTTTTGGATGTGTTCTTTCACCTGGAAAGAGGCGGGCCGTACTATAATTTTACCTTCTTCAATTTTGCCCACCGATAAAAAGTCATTTAAAATATCTGTTAGCAGATTCACCGATGAAATGATGCGTTGTACATGTTTTTGCCGCTTTGCATGATCGCTCGACTCTGTATACTTTGAAATTAGGTACGCGGAAGAAAGCACAGTACTTAATGGTGTACGAAACTCATGGGACGCAATAGAAACAAAGCGGGATTTTAATTCGCTTAATTCTATTTCTTTATGGAGGGCCAGTCTTAAATCCGTTTCTGCTTTTTTACGTTCGGTAATGTCTATGGCGATGCCCAGGTAGCCTTCAATACAGCCCTCTTTATTGCGCATGGCAGTGATATTGAGTGAAACAGGAAAGGTGGAATGATCCTTTCTTACATAGGTGAACTCAAATTCTTTAGGTTGGTTGGTTTGGGCAATTTGCTGGTATACCGCAAAATCGGGAGCTATGGATAAGCCTGCCTCGGCAGAAAGGGTTCTGGCAGTTTGTTTTAACTGCTGCTCCTGGTGAAAAATAACCGGGGAAGTATGCTGAATAATTTCATTGGCCTTATAGCCCAGGTGAAGTTCGGCAGAGGGGTTAAACAGGGTGATAGTGCCGGCAGGGTCTGTGGCAAAAATAATAGCGCCCGCATGTTCCCATACGTTGTGCAAAAAAATGTTTACCCGTCTTAGCTCCACATCTTTTGCTTCGGTTTGTGTAATCAGTTCTGCCAGTTGCTTTACCGTACTGGTTAAAGAAGAGGTGCGCTCCGCAATTTTTTCTTCCAGTTCTTCATTCAAATGCTTCAATTCCTCCTCCGCTTTTTTGCGTAAGGAGATATCGCTGACATAAGCTATTACAAATTTTCCTTTCTGCGTTTCAAAGTTACCCAGGCTTACCTCTACCGGAAATTCATCGCCGTTCTTTTTAACGGCGAACAGATCCATTCCCAACCCCATTGGACGGCTTTTAGGATGGGTGTGATAGTTGGCTACGTGCGAAGAATGCCTGTGATGAAAGCGCGAGGGAATCAATTTTGCCAGGGGAGCCCCCAGTAATTCTGATGCTGTATATTGAAACTGGGAAAGTAAAAAAGGATTGGCCAGCACAATAATGCCTTGTTCATTCGTTACAAGAATGCCCATAGATGCGTTACTAAACAATATATCAAACGTAACCTCAGTGCCCTTGTCCATTAATTTAAGGTTTTCGTTACTGCTGAATGTTAATCGTTAGTCTTTTGAATCTATCCTTTTCTGAAGTAGGCGGTCGTTAGCCGAAGTTGTAACTAAAGTTATTGGTAATGGATTGATTTCGAGCTTAAAAACACCTTAATGTGATGTTGCTCTCTCCATTCCTATATCCCGGTGGGGGAAATTGTATCTGTTTTTTCATCAGCTATTGCCACACATCTTTCTACCATAACCACCGCAATTAAATGACGTAACAGTTTGTTACTCAAATAGCCGCTATTATTTTGCTGTCGGAAATCAGGATGCAGCGCATCATGTGGACACATCCCTTCACTTAGGGGATGGCTGTAATGTATAGAAAAAATAGCTTCTTTTTGAGTAATGAAAGATTTATAAGTAGGAGTAGTAAGGTCTTTTGTAGTTTTTATATTTCATAATTCCCCCCAATATGAAACCAATTTTACTGGTAATAGCAACGGTTATTGCTATTACCGCTCATGCACAAAAGAAATGCCTGTTAACCGGGTATATTACTTCCGGCAAAGGTGAAGTGCTGCCGGGCGCTTCTGTTAAGGAAATGGGCCAGCAGGTGGTTTCTGTTTCTGATGCATCCGGATTTTATAGTTTGCCGCTGTTAGAAGGCAGGCATAAAATAGCCGTTGAAGGTAGTGGATACGGACAGCAGATACTGGAGCTGGCCATTGATAAAAATACCAGGCTGGATATCGGGTTAAAAGAAACTGCCAATACTTTACAGGAGGTTACCATTCGGTCTTCGGCTCAGCAACTGCTTACCCAACCACAAGCCGGACTGGAAAGGTTTTCTTTAAACGAAACCAGGAATATGCCTGTTTTAATGGGGGAGCGGGATCTCTTAAAAACCATTCAGTTGCTGCCGGGGGTAAAATCGGCAGGAGATGGGAATAGTGGTTTTTATGTAAGAGGGGGCAGTGCCGATCAGAATCTTATTTTACTGGACGACGCTCCGGTGTACAATGCTTCGCATTTCCTGGGTTTCTTTTCCACGTTCAATACCGATGCGATTAAAGAACTGTCTTTATACAAGGCGGCGATGCCGGCACAATATGGCGGTCGTTTGTCTTCTGTACTGGATATCAGTACCAACGATGGCAGTAACCAGGAATACAAGGTGAGTGGTGGTGTGGGGCTGGTGGCAACGAGGTTAAGTGTAGAAGGTCCTTTGCAAAAGGATAAATCTTCTTTTTTGTTATCAGGACGCCGTACGAATATTGATATGTATCTGAAGTTGTTGAGCGATTCTTCTTTGAATAGGAATAAGCTGAACTTTTATGATCTGAATCTGAAACTGGCTTATGTGCTGGGAAAGAAAGATAAAATAAGCATCTCCGGATATATGGGCCATGATGTATTACTGGTTGCCGGCTTGTTTGGCCTGGACTGGGGTAATAAAACGACGGCAGCGCGCTGGACGCATACGTTTAACAACCGGTTGCTGGCGCATACATCAGTAGCCTACAGCAGCTTTAACTTTACTGCTGCGGTGGAACAGAATAATTATAATATGTCAATGTATTCCCAGATCAAAGATCTAAGCGGAAAAACAGAGTGGATCTATTCACCCGGCACGCGCAGCAAAATATACATGGGGGTAAGTGGCATTTATCATAACATGAACCCGGGCAAAATCAGTGCTTCCGATAAAAGCAGCGTTAACAGTCAGCAACAGCAACGCAGGCGTTCCTTTGAAAATGCGTTATATGTAAACCACGACTGGAAGGCATCTGATAAGCTGCAATTGTCGTATGGGTTGCGACTTACGGCTTTTAGTATCATGGGCGGCGGCGGTTTTTACGAGTTGGATAAGCAGGGAAATGTTACCGATACTTTGTTTTACAAAAACAGGCAGGTGGTAAAAACATACCTGAACCCTGAACCGCGTGTATCTGCCAGTTACCTGCTTTCTTCCTCTGCATCGGTAAAGGCTTCTTATACACGCAACGTGCAGAATCTGCACCTGGTAGCCAATGCCACTTCAGCGGCGCCTACCGACAGGTGGGTGTCGAGCACCAATATTATTAAGCCGGAACTGGCTGACCAGGTGAGCCTGGGCTACTATAAAAATATAGCCGGGTATCAATACCTGTTTAGTGTAGAAACCTATTATAAGCAGATGCAGAACCAGATTGATTACAAAGACGGAGCAGATGTTTTTGATGACCAGGTACTGGAGTCGAAGTTGCTGTACGGTAAGGGCAGGGCATACGGACTTGAGATGCTGATAAAAAAGAGAAAGGGCAAATTGACCGGGTGGATTGGGTATACCTTATCTAAAACAGAACGCAAAATTGATGGTATTAATAATAACCGCTGGTACAATGCAAAACAGGACAGAACCCATGAAGTTTCCGTGACGGCTTCTTATCAGTTGAACAGCCGCTGGGTGCTTTCCGGCAATTGGGTATTTTATACAGGTAATGCAGTTACTTATCCCGCAGGCAAATATTATATAGGCAATCGTACTGTATATTACTATACGAACCGGAATGCACATCGCATGGCCAATTACCACCGGCTTGACCTGAATGCTTCCGTCAGCTTGTTTAAGAAGAAAAAGTTTTCTTCTGATCTTTCTTTTGGGGTGTACAATGCTTATGGGCGTGAAAATGCTTATGCCGTTTTCTTCAGGCAGGCCGCCGCAACACCCGGTAAAATTGAGGCGGTGCAGGTATCATTATTTCGTTTTGTACCGTCTGTTTCTTATGACTTTAAATTTTAGATAACTATGCACGTTCGATGGGTGACAGCACTGATGGCTATAGTAATACTGGCCATAGCTGGTTGCAAAAAGGTAATTAGTGTTTCTTTGGCAGGTGCCGATAGCAAATATGTGATAGAAGGGAAGCTGGATAATACCAGTGGATGCAGTGTGTTGCTGTCTACTACAGAAGATATTAACACGGTAAGTGGTTTTCAGGGTGTGGATAGTGCAGTGGTGACGCTTACGGTGGCGGGTGATTCTTTAATTTACCTGAAGCGAATTAAAAAAGGATCTTATTACACCTCCTATACAGGAGAGCCCGGTAAAACCTATTCTTTACAGGTGGTGATTAATGGAAATGTATTTACCGCTTCCAGCACCATGCCGCAACAGGTAAACATGAACTCACTGTATGTGAGTAATCGGAATATAGCCGGCAAAAAAAAGTATGTGCCCGTAGTTACCTATTCCGATCCTGCTGCCATAGCCAATTATTATAATTTTGTACAGGTGGTGAACCGTAAATCAGCTGGATTGGTCTTTATACAGGAAGATCATTTAACCAATGGCAACGATGTAAGTTTACCTTTGTTACTTACCGGTACCACCATTACCGATAGTTATTTAACGGAAATAGACAAAGGAGATTCGCTGCAGGTTGAAATGCAATGTATTGATGCCAATGTGTATAGATACTGGTATAGCTTAAAAACCGGCGCCAGCGGGGAGGGTTTAATGGCTACGCCGGCCAACCCGGTAAGTAATATCACAGGCGGCGCATTGGGCTATTTCAGTGCACATACATCTCAGGTGAAAAAGATGAAGGTGGAGGATTGATGGGCCTTTTCATGTTTGGGTGAGTGTGTGCTGAAAGCAGGTAATAGCACATAAGAGGATTGCTAATGGCAATGCCCATTGGGTTGCTTTCTTTTTCATTTGTGTGAATTGAGGTTAGTGTGAAATAAATGGTGTGGCCAGCGACAAGGGGTTTGATGGTGAGTGTTGATATGGTTGAACTCATGGCCAATTTATTACTAATATTCCAGGTAATCTGAAAAAAATGCAACAATGACAGCGGGTTATGGCATAGCTTCTTTTTTATTGTAATTTGCCGTCCTATGGTGCATCCCTTACGGAAACATATTGAATCGATCAGCAAGCTCACTGATGAAGAGTTTGAGCATGTACTCACGCATTTCACCCCCGTAAAATACAAGAAACACACCCAACTGGTAAGAGAAGGCGACCTGGTAAAACAGGAATATTTCGTATTAAAAGGCTGCCTGCGTTCCTATATCACGGATAGCACCGGCAAAGATTTCACTTATAGCTTTGCTGCTGAAACCTGGTGGGTAACAGAAAGGGAAGCCTTTACCAAACACCAACCCGCCACTACCACCGTAGAATGCCTGGAAGATTGCGAACTGTTAGCGCTTACCCATGAAAACAGGATGAAGCTGGGCAGGGATCTGTGGAAATACGAGCATTATGTAGCCGAGAAAACCAATCTTGGATATATTGCCCTGCAAAAGCGCTTACAGCTGATGATCACCGGCAGTGCCAAAGAACGTTTTGAACAATTTGTAGCACAATACCCGCACTTATATAACCGCGTACCTAAAACTATGATCGCTTCTTACCTGGGCGTTTCGCGGGAAACCTTAAGTCGTTTGTACCGGAAATAACGCCACAAATGTCACAATTTTAATGTGAGGTTTGTGCTTTCTCACAGGAGAAGGACGGCTGAATTTTGTGTCATTAAATCAAAGATATATGACTTTACAAAATTCAATTTCCCTGAAAGGGCTGTTAACGATAGGCGCAATGATAGGTATATTTTTATCAGCCAATGCACAAAGCACCAGCACTGCGTCCCCCTCACAAACAAGTACTTATCAAATGCCACTGGGCAATTTTGAGGTAATTGCTATATCAGACGGCACTATTGCACTAAACCTGCATACCTTATTGCACGATGCCACGCCCGGCGAACTGGACAGCCTGATGCAACAGCATTTTCCGGATAGCATTGCACAAACAGCCATTACTGCCTTCCTGGTAAAAGGCAACGGTCAACAGATTTTAATGGATGCCGGATGCGGCAGCTTCTTTGGAGCCTCATTGGGGAAAGTAACTACGAATTTGCTGGCAGCAGGCACTCGTCCGGAAGATATCAATGCCGTACTGCTTACCCATTTACATGCAGACCATGTAGGGGGACTGGTAAATAATGGTAACAGGGTATTTACCAACGCCATGCTATACATTTCCCAGCCGGAAGCGGATTTCTGGCTGAACGCAGCCAACAAGGCCACCGCTAACAAACGCGCACAACCCTTTTTCGATGGAGCGCAGGCTGCTATAGCACCGTATCAAAAGGCCGGTAAAGTAAAAACCTTTCAACCTGGCGCACAGTTATTCCCTGGTATCAGCTCTGCTCCCTCTTTCGGGCATACACCGGGAGAAAGCTTTTATATACTGGAAAGCAAGGGACAAAAGCTGATGTTTTGGGGTGATGTAATACATGCAGGCGCTATACAATTTGCTAACCCCTCTATTACTATTGATTTTGATGTAGACCTGGCTGCTGCGGAAGCTACACGTAAGAAAGCATTTACCGATGCGGTTAAAAAAGGCTACTGGATTGCAGCGCCACACCTGGCTTTTCCGGGCATTGGTCATGTGAAAGCGGTGGGCAAACGTTATGAGTGGGTGCCGGTGAATGGTGGGGGAGTTGTTACGAAAGTATCCCGTTAAGGAATAGGTTGTCTATCAGAAATTGATTCTGTAAGTGGATGTGGTAAAAGTAGATTGTGCAGGGATAGGAACTACTGCGGATGCTTATATAGGGTGCTTTTGCAGTTTAGGCTTTATTTCTATAGCTATAGGTGCCACATCCACTAACTCCAACGATTTTACCATAGGCAGTGTACTGCTTTTGTACTTTAAAAAATGCGGAGTTTTCAAATGCGCCTGGTAGGCTTCTTCACTGGCATATATTTCAAAAACAGTAACGAGCTCGGGGTGTGCTTTGTCATAAACCGCCTGCAAGGCCAGTACGCCTTTTTCTACCTGCACCGCTATTTTAGCATGTTCAGCCAGTGCCGCTTTATAGGCAGTAAGATAAGCGGGGTGTATTTCCAGCTTTGCAATGCGTATTTTCCTTTGATCCTGTTGCGCCAATGCACTTTGGGTGCCTGTAGTAAGGATGCCGATGATCAGTAGTACTGAGAGGAGCGTGTGATGGATGGCTGGCATATGAGGTATTTTATGTATTAGGATCAAAGGTCGTACCGTGTAGGTTAAGATGGATGATATAAATAACAGTTTTTGCTACCATTTTTACAGGTAGCGTGCTGAATGGACGTAGTTTTCTGTTTTAAACCCGAAATGGGTAAGGATAATAGCCAAAAGGGCGATTGCATGGTAAAACAGGTATCAATGCTGCTGATGTTAAGTAATTATTACTCGTGAGGGATTTTCCTTTTCAAAACGAATTGAATGAAACTATCCCTCACCTGTAAACAAATAACTATGCGCATATTGATGTACGGCCGTTTCGTCCTCTTCGTGGCTTGCCTTTCCCTGTTTTTATTTTCCTGTAAAAAAAGCCATTCTGATGTGCCGGAGAAATCTGAAAAGTATACCATGATTGCCGGCACCTGGAAACAACAAGATATTTTGCTGGCGGTAGGCGTAAAGCTGGGTGGTCAGTCGTTACCTGCGGGCACCAGTATTATTGCCATTGCGCCGCTGCTGGGTTCGGCTGGCGCTTTATTTACCTGCACTAAAACCACTACTTATACTTTTAATGCCGATGGTAGCTTTGCTATTGATGGCTGTACCGATTTGCTGTTTCCTAAAGCAGGAGCAGCGGGTAAATGGACATTAGACATCTATGATGCGGTGTTTAAACTGAATACCGAAAAGAATGGAGATGATCCGCACTGGATAGATGATATTTCCTCTACTACATTGAAACTTTCCTGTTCCGTTACCATACCTGGCGTAGGAACAGCGCCGTTAACACTGGTTTTGCAAAAACAATAAGCAATTTTAACGGGCAAGCTACTGCCGTTGCGTTTTTATACGCGACGGCAATTTTTATGATAACACCTAACATAACAATATCATAATCCCGGTTCCGGTAAACGCGGGGATTTATAATTCCATATTTGTGGTGCTTTATGTGTAATACATTACAGGATATAAAAGACGGCAACCTGGACAGTTTTAGAGCTGCCTACCAGGAATACCATGTTAAGCTGTATTACTATGCATTCAAGCATACCCAGAGCGAATACCTGGCCGAGGAAACCGTACAACTGAGTTTTATCAAGTTATGGGAAAAAAGAGCTTCGCTTTCTAATCATTTCGATTTGTCTGTTCAGCTGTTTCGCATTGCTAAAAGCATTATGATTGACCTGATACGGAAACAAAAGGTGCAGCAAACCCACCAGCATGCTTTTGCTGAAACAGTGGCGCAGTACATAGAAACAGATCTTACTCCAAAATATACTCTACATAAAGTATATGATCATATAGAAAAGTTATCGCCCCTCCGCAAACTGGTATTTAAGCTCAATCGTTTTGAAGGGTTGTCTCATAAAGAAATAGCAGAAAAGCTTTCCATTTCTCCCAAAGCTGTAGAAAATCAGATACTGCGTGCCGTGCGTCAGCTGAAAGATGCGCTGATGCTCGCTTTTATACTCTGGCTGCAATCCCGCCGTTAGCCCATATTAACGAATTGTTACGGGTGAGGGATTTTCCTTTCACAAACGAATACATGGTACAATGAATATCTCAGAAATAGTAATAGAACGGTTTTTCAGGGGTACATGCAGTGAGGAAGAAAAGGCAGCGGTGATGGCTTATTTTAAAGATCATCCGGATAGCTGGGCGCAATATGTTACACCCGAAAGCTGGCAGCATTTTCAACCATCAGAAGCGTTGCCGTCTGCTGTTTCTGACAAAATGCGGAACGTTATTGAAGCAAGTGTGGCACAGAAAGCCAGGCTGAGAACCATGGTACGCAAAGGATTAGTGGCAGCAGCCGTGTTATTGCCCTTGATCATTGCCGCATTGTTGGTTACCAGGGACAAAAGGCCGGCACAGGATAAGCTGGCAATGGCATCGGGTGCGGCAGATAGCTTATGGGTGCAGTTGCAAAATACCACAAATAAAAGCAAGGTGCTTACATTAACAGATGGCAGTAAAGTAACGCTGGAACCAGAGAGTGCAATAAAATACCGGAAAGATTTTAGTAAGAAAGACAGGGTAGTGTATTTAACAGGACAGGCCTTGTTTTCAGTAACAGGCAACCGGAAGCAACCTTTTATGGTACATGCCGGAGGATTGACCACCACTGTGCTGGGTACGGTGTTTAAGATAACTGCCTGGAACAACCGGGCTAAGAACATCCGGGTGCAGTTGTTAAGTGGTAAAGTGATGGTAACGCCAGATAGCTTGCTGCCGGATGAAAGCATGCGCACTACCTACCTGCAACCGGGACAAGAGCTGCAATACAATGCACTCAGAAAATTGATAACCGTTAACAGTATCAACGAGCAGCAAGGCAAAGTGCCCGCTATAGCAACTACAGTAGTGCCTGCCCGTAAAATACTGGATGCACTAACATTTAATGATGAACCGCTAATGAATGTGTTCAGTGACATAGAAGCAAAGTGCGGTGTTCGTTTTGTGTATAATAAGAGTATTCTGACAGATCGCAATTTTACCGGCTCCTTTACAGTAGGTAAAGATTCCTTAAGCATATTCCTGTCGGACATTGCTGCATTAAATAATCTAACAATTAATACAAAGGAAAACGTGGTGTACATCACACCCTAACAGTAGTATTCCTGTTTTGACAGAAACGGTTCTGTAATGTATTCTCCCATGAATGCACAGTATCCCTATTGCCTTAAATAAAAATAATATGAGCTTAAAAAACAGCTGGTTAAAAATGCACTTCGTGTGCTGGCCCTTGTTACTGCTACTATGTTGTGCAGCAAACCTGCGGGCACAAACAGGCGCCCCGTCTGCCGCGGGCATTGTAAAAAATGAACAGGGCGAACCTTTAAAAGATGTATATGTAACGGTAGAGAACGCTGCGGATAAAACGTTGGAAACCACACTTACCAGCGATAGAGGCATCTTTGTATTTACCAAACTTCCTCCCGGTGGGCCTTATCATTTCACTTTTAAGCATGTGGGCTATATGGCAGACACGTTGAAAGGGCATATGATCACCGAAACCAGCAAGTTAACACTCTCTGTTATTTTACGCCAACAGAATAAGAACCTGGACCAGGTAGTGGTAACTGCCCTGGGTATTAAAAGAGAAAAGAAATCGCTGGGCTACTCGGTAGAAGAGCTGGACGGTAAAGAATTTGTACGGGTGAACCAGGAGAATTTTCTCAATGCCATGTCTGGTAAAATAGCGGGTGTTACCATCAACTCCACAGGCGGCACCGGTTCTTCTGTAAGCATGATCATTCGTGGAGCCACCTCCCTCAGCAGCGATAACCAGCCCTTGTTTGTGGTGGATGGTGTGCCGTTGGCCAATACGCTGAACAACATCAGCCAGATAGGTACTAACAACAAAGTAGACTATGGTAATGCTATTGCTGATCTGAATATGGATAACATTGAAAACGTGTCTATCCTGAAAGGTGCTGCCGCTGCTGCGTTGTATGGCTCCCGGGCAGGTAATGGTGTGGTGCTTATTACTACTAAAAGCGGTAAGAATGCCAAAAAGATGACGGTGAACGCATCGTTCAATACTGTGTTTGATATTCCCTATAAGTTTCTGAAATGGCAAACCAAATTTGGCGCAGGACAACTGGCAGCCATCCCGGTTTCAAGAAGTGGTAACCCGCTTACCAATCCCTTTGGCAGCCTGATACAGGAAAATGTAGATGGCACCTTTGGCGCTCAACTGGATATGGGATATGAAGAAGTACAATGGAACAGTCCTACCGATGAAAATGGTAAAAAGGTAGCCATGCCATTGGTATCGCATAAAAACAACGTAAAAAACTTTGTGCAAACAGGTGTTACCGCCATCACCAACGTATCACTGGCCAATAACAATGAATGGATCACGTACCGGCTATCCTATGCCAATATGCGTAACAGGGGCATTATTCCCGGTACAGACCTGTTTAAAAACTCCATTAACCTCAATTCCAGTGTAAAGCTTACTTCCCGGTTTAGCATCAGCACCAATATTGATTTTAGCAGAAACAACAGCAACAACAGGCCCGCGGGCGACAGGGGCACCAACTCCCTGCAATGGGCTTACAGTGTATCTCCACATATTGACTTACGCGATCTGCAAAACTATTGGATGCCGGGGCAGGAAGGCTTTCAGCAACGTACCCAGTACAACGGCTCTTTTAACAACCCTTATTTCATAGCGTATGAAGTAAGGAATGGTTTTGTAAGGGATCGCGTGTTCGGGAACATCCGGGCAGATTGGACCATTATTCCGCACTTAACCCTGATGGCCAGGTATGCGCTGGATAACTATGACGAAAAGCGCGAAACCATTGTGCCGGTAAGTTACCTCGATAATAAAAATGGAGCATACGGCATTATCAACCTGAATAACTATGAAAGAAACGCCGATTTCCTGTTAACGTATAAAAGTAGATCCGGTGTGTTTGATTATTCCTTTTCGGCAGGTGGCAATGCGCGTTACCAGTTCTGGAAAAACATCACCACTGCTACCAAAGACGGTACAGGCCTGATTGTGCCGGGTGTATATACCATTCAGAATATTTTACCGGAGAACCTGAATTATGCTAATAACCGGTATAAGAAAGGCGTGAACAGCGTATACGGCATGGCCAATATTGGCTATAAAGATAAAATATATCTTGACCTTACCGGCCGTACCGATTGGTCTAGCACGCTGCCTAATGCATCGTCCTATTTTTATCCATCTGCTTCGCTGAGTGTATTGGTGAGTGAAATAGCCAGGTTACATTCCGATAAAGTGAACCTGATAAAACTAAGAGGTAGCATTGCCCAGGTGGCCAATGATGCCGGACCTTACCAGTTAACCACCACGCTGGCCAATGCAGGCACCTGGGGCAGTATTCCCCGGTTAACTACTTCGGGCACCTTATTGAATCCTTATCTGAAACCCGAAACCGCTACTTCTTATGAAGGGGGAGCAGATGTGGCTTTCTTCCATAACAGGCTTCGTTTTTCGGCCACTTACTATATCTCTGAAAACAAGAACCAGATCTTTAACACCAAAACACCACCTTCCTCCGGTTACTCCTCCAAAAATATCAATGCCGGTTTGCTGAGAAGCAGAGGTATTGAGTTAACGCTGGGAGGTACCCCGGTAAAAACCAAAGACTGGGGGCTGGATCTGAACCTGAACTTTACACGTAACAGAACCAAGATCATCAGCTTGTCGGACAACATGCCTTATTATACTTTATGGGAAGAAGGCAAAGGTGGTGCGTGGACTTACCTGGGCGAAGACATTGGTGACATTTACGATGCACAACTGGTTACTGTAAAAGATAAAAATTCCCCTTATTACGGATTCCCGTTACTGGATAACAACGGTAAATGGCAAAGCATTGACGCCATCAACACCCGTAACAAGATCGGTAATTTTAACCCTAAGTTTATTATGGGTATGCAGGCTACGGTAAGCTATAAAAACTTTAGCCTGAGCATGACGTTCGATTGGCGCAACGGTGGCGATTTTGTTTCGCAAACCTACCGTTACGGTGAGGAGCATGGCAATTCACAATTGTTCCTGGATAAGCTTACCAACCCCGGCAATAAACGTGGTACTGAGCTGAGAGATTACCTGGTAAGTCATCAGGATGAACTGATAAAACCTAAAGGCAACCATTTTCCACTGGTAGGCGGCCCAACGCCGGAGTATAATAGTTTTCCGTTTGTATACGGCGCTTATGTGTTGCCCTATGGTGGCGTGTTTATACCGGGTGTTACTGCATCTGGTTACGATGCCAGTGGCAACCCCACCGGTTATACAGAAAACCTGGGTGGTGCAGGCACCAAAACACTACCTTATGCAGGTAGCACCGCCTGGTCGTTTACCCAGGCATTTTTATTCCCCGCTTCTTATCTGAAGCTGCGCGAAGTATCCTTTGCCTATGCCTTACCTGCCAAAGCCTTGAAAGCATTGAAACTACAACAGGCCAGCTTTTCTGTGTACAGCAGGAATATCATTTTATGGACAGCTGCTAAAATAGGCATCGACCCGGAAAACGCCTATCAGCCTTCTACCGATGTACAAGGCTCAGGCATGCAGTTTAAGCAGGGTATTGAAAGATACAACGTAACCCCTTGGGCTATTCCTGTGGGCGCTAAACTCAACGTAACTTTTTAAACATTGATTCAACTTCTGATATGAATAGAAAGAACTGGTTACTGCTGCTTTGCTTGATAGCACTTGCAGGTACCTCCGTTTCCTGTAAAAAAGAACTGATGAAATGGAATCAGAACCCCAATGGCGCTGATCCGAATACTACCAACCCTAACCTTATTTTATCTACGGTGCTTACGGAAGCAGGAAGGGCATATACCGATCTGGGCTTCCAGGATATTGCGGGTGTGATGCAGCATACACAAAAAGACGGATGGACGCCCAGCCATAATGAGTATGACTGGGGTGGCTCTAACACATGGACGCCTTATTATGATATTTTGCGCAATAACCAACTGGTGTATAACCGGGCCGTTGCCGGCAATATGGAGTTGCAGCAGGGTGTATGCCTGGTGATGAAATCTATGGTGTTTGGTCTTATCACCGACTTATGGGGGGATGCGCCCTATACCAATGCCCTGAAAGGCGATCTGGCAGATGTAGTGTATACGCTGCCTGCCTATGATGCACAGGAGGTGATTTATAAAGGCATTCTGGCCGACCTGGAAAAGGCGAATACCTTGCTATCTAAAGCCAAGGCAGCCTACCTGAACCCGATAGATGGAGTGGATGTGTATTTTCAGGGCGATCCTATCCGGTGGCGCAAAATGGCCAATTCCTTAGCGCTCCGGTATTATATGCGCTTATCAGAGAAGCTGCCACAAATAGCCAGGGAAGGCATTGAAAAAATAGCAGCAGATCCGGTGAACTACCCTGTTATCAGTAAAACGGATGCTTCGGAAGATGCTACTATGGATTTTGCCGGTAACAGCGGTACCGATTCCTGGCCTTCCAATACCGTATATGATAAAGACGGCAGCAACTACAGACGTTTAAAAATGTGCAATACACTGGTGCGTATATTGCAAAGCCGTCAAGATCCCCGGTTAGGTGTTTGGGCTAAAAAAGTAGATTGTTTTTTACTGGTAGATGATAACCTGCCATCCGGTACAGGTAATGTATTCGCTACCAGGGATACGGTAGTGGCAGGTGAAAGCAGGAAGGTGCGTTATGTTTCGCCGGATGTACTTGCCGCTAAAAAACTGACCTTAAACGATATTAACCAGGATGTGAATTTTGTAGGACTTCCGGTTGCTTTAAATGGCCCGGCTGTATATAATCTTAGTCCTGATGCGGCACAGGGCTCTACCAATCCGCATGTATCCTGGCTCAGCGATATATACAAGCAGCCCAAAGGCACTTTATTAAAATCGCGGTTTATCTCTGCAGCAGAAGTACATTTTATACTGGCAGAAGCGGCAGCTGTAAAAGGCTGGGCAGCAGGTGTTGCCGCCGATCATTACAAAGCCGGCATCCAGGCTTCCCTGGCTGCATGGGGTGTAGCCAGCAGTTATGCCACTTATATTACGCAACCACAGGTCGCTTTTAACAATACGCAACAACAGATTATAGAACAAAAATGGATAGCCAGCTGGACGGCAGCTACCGAAGCCTGGTTTGATTATAAAAGAACCGGATTACCCGCACTGAGTGCAGGCCCAGCCGCCAAAGCACCGGTAATGCCTGTAAGGTTATACTATATGCTGGACGAACGTAATTTAAACCAGGCGAATGTAAATGCAGCCAATGAAAAGCTGGAAACGACTATCTATTCCGCTTACGGTGCTAATGATGTTAAAAACAGTCCCTGGTCAAAACCCTGGATCATCCAGGGCACAGGCAAACCGTGGTAACCATTCCTTTATCCATTATCATAGAATATGAAAAAAATACTTGTATACTGTTGTCTTGCTTTTACCATAGGGAGTGTTGCCGCGCAAACCAGGCCTGCATTGCCTGCTCCCAAACATTCATTGATAGTTATAGCACACAGGGGCAACCATGTAGCCGTACCTGAAAATAGCATTGCTGCGATAGAGCAGGCTATTGCCTGCGGTGCCGATTATGTGGAGATGGATGTGAGAACTACCGCCGATGGCAAACTGGTGTTGATGCACGATGCTACTGTAAACCGTACTACTAACGGGGAGGGAAATGTTGCCAGCCTTACGTTTAACGAGGTAAGAGCATTGCAGCTGAAAGCTACCGATGGCAAAACCTACAAGGTGCCCACCCTGGAAGAAGCGCTGGCAGCCTGTAAAGATAAGATCCATATTTACCTGGACTTTAAAGTGGCAGATGTAGCAAACACCTATGCGCTTATCAAAGCTGCTGGTATGGAAAACCAGGTGGTAGTGTATATGAATGCAAAAGAACAATACAAACCCTGGCAGTCCGTGGCGCCGCAAATGCCGCTGATGACCAGCCTGCCATCCGAAGTAACGGATGCGCAAACGCTCCGGTATGCTTTGAACAAATACCGGATCAGCGCCTTTGATAATATTACCGACAGCGCCATGCTCAGCGTTACACGGGAGCAACAGGTGCAGGTATGGCTGGATGCACAACACAAAGGCGAAGGCCCTGCCACCTGGCAGGCTGCTATTCAAAAAGGCATTCAGGGATTACAGACCGATCAGCCTGCCGCTTTAATAGCTTATCTTGTAAAAAACAATCTCCGATAATTAAAATCCGATCATTGATATGAAAAAATACTTTGTATACGTGCTTGCTGTAATACTGCTATATCCTGCCGCTGCGGGTTATGCGCAAACGCCTGAAACAGCGCTGCAACATTACCTGGGTAATGGCGATACCTGCTTTCATTGGGAAGTAAAAGAAACTTATGAAACAGGCACTGTAAAAGTGTATGGCTTATTACTTACGTCGCAGCAATGGCGTGGCCTTACCTGGCGTCACCAGCTGACCGTTTTTGTACCTAAAGAAGTTACTGCCGATGGCGCTTTATTATTTATTGCCGGTGGCGGCGTAAAAGAGGGTTATCCAAACTGGACTGGCCAGGGTGATGCTTTTTCTAACGGCATGGCGGCTATGGCCGATAAAAACAAGGCCATCGTTGCGCTGTTAAAACAAACGCCGAACCAGCCTTCGTTCAATAACCTGAAAGAAGATGCATTGATCTCTTACACGCTTCACCAGTTTAAAGAGGATGGAGATTATACCTGGCCTTTGCTTTTCCCGATGGTAAAATCGGCTGTACGCTCCATGGATGCCTTGCAGGCATTTGCGGGAGACAGTTTACATCATCCACTGCGCAGATTTGTAGTATCCGGTGCTTCTAAACGTGGCTGGACTACCTGGTTAACAGGCGCCAGCGACAAACGCGTGGCAGCTATTGCCCCTATGGTAATAGATATATTGAATATGCCCGTTAACCTGGACTACCAGATGAAAGTATGGAAAGAATATAGCCCGCAGATAGAAGACTATGTAAACCTGGAAATTCCGCAATCGGTACATTCCGATAAAGGCACAGCCATTACTACTATGGTTGATCCATACTCATACCGCAGACAACTGACAATGCCTAAGATGATTTTCATGGGCACCAATGATGAGTACTGGACGGTAGATGCTATTAAAAATTATTACGACAGCATCCCGGGTCAGAACCTGATCCATTATGTGCCTAATGCAGGCCATAACCTGGGTGATGGCAAAAGCGCTATGGAAGCATTAAGTGCTTTCTTTGGCTTAACCGTGGCTGATAAACCTTATCCTGTTTGTCAATGGAATGCCAAAGCATCTAAAAAAGAAGTTACCATCCAGGTAAAGGCTACGAATGCTGTATTGCAGGAGGTAGTTTTATGGCAGGCTGATTCGGAGAATATGCTTTTTACCAAACAAAAATGGGAGAGTAGCAAGGTGGCTAAAAAAGACGCTGCCAACCAAAGCGTTACTGTTGCTTATCCTGCCACCGGCTTCCGCGCGTTTTATGTAGACCTGGTATATGCCGATCCGAATGGCGGCACGTATACAGAAAGCACCCGAATGTTTGTGCTGGATCAGAAAACGGTATTGTTGCATTAAATATGTTGCTGCGAACAGGGCCAGCAATTATATAATTTACCAGGAAGGTCTGCATTGTTATAATGCAGACCTTCTGCTTTTAATCAGATTCCATAAAAGTGTCCATTGCTATAAAAAAAATCTACTCAAAGAGCGTCAGCTGGAATACGATAAAGAAAGCTAACATTGGGTCTGTTGCCATAATAGGATAAAAAATATTTAACACAGGAACGTTTTGTAATTTCCCAAATAGTCTATATCTTGATTGCAAACATCGCTGACACCTATTAACTGACCTGGCCTGTGTCCTGGAGTTAGCGAAGCTGCGTTCTGGCAAGTTGTATCATCGGTTTACACTACTTAATGAACCCCCATTCATTACTGGTTTACAACATTTTCACTATTGATGTTATGTTTTTATTGCTTACCGCCAGCGGTAACTGCTAATGCTGTGCAGTTGATGCAGGCACATACATAGCAGCAGTTATTTTTCTTTCCCGGCATACCGGAAGGGTATGCATTTCACCGCTTAATTAAAATTTATTTAATGGACAAACCTATTGAAAGGAATCAGCAGGGGCGTAATGCCTCCGGCCCGTCATTGCTATCCGGTAAACAGGGCAGCAACAGCTCTGTTTCTATTCCTTCTGTGGCCCTGCCTAAAGGGGGCGGCGCTGTCAGGGGTATAGATGAAAAATTCCTGGTAAATGCTGTTACAGGAACTTCTTCCTTTTCTATTCCCGTTCCGCTAAGTGCTTCCAGGAATGGCTTTGCACCGGCATTATCGCTCACCTACAATTCAGGGGCCGGGAATACGGCTTTTGGGCTGGGCTGGCAGATGGATACACCAGCTATTTCGCGGCGAACAGATAAAAAACTCCCCCTATACCAGGATGAAGAAGAGTCGGATACGTTTATAGCAGGCGGAGAAGACCTGGTGCCCTTTTTACAACAACAGCCAGATCAATCCTGGAAAACAGTAATACAAACGATTACTGAAAATGGGGTAGCTTTTACGGTAAAGCAATACCGTCCACGCACGGAAGGCGCTTTTGCCTTAATTGAAAAATGGCGGAATAACGCTACGGGCGAAACTTTCTGGCGCACCGTATCCGGCGATAACCTGCGTTCTTACTATGGTGATAACAGCGAAAGCCGTATCAGTGACCCGGATAATCCCCTGCGTGTGTTTTCCTGGCTGCTCACCAGAACGCACGACGATAAGGGGAATATTTATATATATTATTATAAGAAGGAAGATCATCAGGGTATTCCGGCTGCTTTACACGAAAAGAATAAAGCGCAGCATACTACGCAAGCGTATTTAAAAAAGGTAGTATACGGTAATAAAAAAGCCTACTATCTGGGGGATGATATTCCTGGCGAAGAGGATTTTATGTTTAAGGTAATACTAGACTATGGAGAACATGATGCCGCAATGCCGTTTGTAAAAACCATTGACCAGGAAAAAAATACCTGGGCATGCCGGAAAGATCCTTTTTCCAGCTATCGCCAGGGGTTTGAAGTGCGCACCTACCGCCGTTGCGAAAGAATATTATTATTTCACTGCTTTAGCGAGCTGCCCCTTACGCCTTACCTGGTAAATTCTTTGCAGCTGTTGTACAACGATCAGCTGCCCTTACCTAACAACTCTCAAAACATACCCGGCTACTCCTTCCTGGTAAAAGCCAGGCATAACGGGCATTTATGGAAGGATGATACACAAAGCTACAGCACGAAAAGCTTACCGGATATTGTTATACAGTATCAGCAACATGAATGGAATACCACTATCGAAAGCCTTTTGCCAGGGGATGCAGAACAGTTGCCAATAGTATTACATGATAAATCACATATATGGATTGATCTGTTTAATGAAGGGGTTACCGGTATTTTAACAGAACAATCCAACGAATGGTATTATCAACATAACCTGGGTAATGGCCATTTTTCCAAACCTGGTACGGTGAATCCCCGACCCGCCACTTCCGGCGGCCTTGCCACCGGACGGCTGGCCGTAATTGACCTGGAAGGCAATGGTATCAAATACCTGGCAAGGCTGGATGAGGAGCCTAAAGGCTTTTTCAAACTAACGGCAGAAGATGCCTGGCAGTCTATGCAGTTGTTTGAAAGCAATCCTACTGTTTCTTTAGCGAATCCGCATGCACGCCTGGTAGATCTGGATGGCGATGGTCGTGCCGATCTGCTGGTCACAGAGCAGGATAGTATGCGCTGGTATCCCTCTGCGGGCGAAAAAGGATTTGAGCTGCCTTGTACCATTAGCAAAGCCATAGACGAAGAAAAAGGCCCGGCTATTGTATTTGCCGATACGGAACAACAGATTTTTCTGGCCGATATGAGCGGGGATGGATTAAGTGATATTGTGCGCATTCGCAATGGCGAAATATGCTACTGGCCCAATATAGGTTATGGAAAATTTGGCGCTAAGGTTACGATGGATAATGCGCCGGTATTTGACCATCATGGGGCCTTTAATGCTTCTTATATCAGGCTGGCCGATATAGATGGCTCCGGCACTATTGATGTAATATATCTGGGCAAGAATGATTTTCGGGTATGGATGAACGGGAATGGAAACCGCTGGTCAGATGCGCCGCTGATTCTGGATGCCTTTCCTGGTATAGACAATGTAGCCGATATTGATGTCATCGACCTGTTGGGGCAGGGCACTGCCTGTATTGTATATACTTCGCCACTTACACACCAGCCCGTACAATATATTAACCTGATGGGTGGCAGGAAGCCACATTTGTTAAGCGGTTATAAAAACAACTGTGGCCTGGAAGTCACCATTGCCTATCAGCCCTCTACTTACTACTACCTGAAGGATAAAAAAGAAGGCAACGCCTGGATTACCAGGTTGCCTTTTCCGGTGCATTGCATTGCCAGTGTAAAAACGGAGGATAAAATAAGGGAAACTGTATTTACCAGCTCCTATGCCTACCGGCATGGCTATTACGATTATGAAGAAGGAGAGTTCAGGGGCTTTGCCCGGGTAGAGCAGCTGGATACAGAAGTTTTTGAACAGTTTGCGGTAAACAATGCAAAGAATGTAGTGGAGAAGCCACTGCATCAGCCACCGGTTAAAACTATTACCTGGTATCATACCGGCGCTTATATGCGTAACCGGAAAATACTTCACCAATGCGAAAGCGAATATTTTGCGAACAACGATTTTGCGGAATATGTGTTTCCCGACCCCATGTTGCCCGCAGGGTTATCCGGTACGGAATTGCAGGAGGCATATCGTTGTTGCAAGGGCATAGCCTTGCGCACAGAGGTGTATGGAGAAGATGCCTCTGATAAAAGCGCTATTCCTTATACCGTTACCCAATCCTCTTTTGAAATACGGCTGGTGCAGCCGAAGGAGAACAATAGCCATGCATCTTTCCTGCTGATATCTGACGGGGCTATTACCTATAACTACGATAGAAACGCAACCGACCCCAGGATATCACAGGTGATGATTCTGGCTGCGGACGTATGGGGCAATGTAACCAGCTCTGCCGCTATCACATATCCCCGTAAGCAGCGGCCCACAGGCTCCGCAGCTATTCCCGATAAAGTGTGGGATAGCCAGAATAAGCTGGCTATTGTGTATGATGAAGCATTGTTTACCAAAGACAAAATAGATGCCGCTGCAAACGTATACCGGCTACGGATTATATATGATACCCAATCATACGAATTGGGTGGTTTGTCGCTGCCAGCTGGTTTCTTCTTTCAAAAAGCAGATATCCTTACTGCTATTAACAATGCCCAACCCCTGTCGTTTGAAGAAGACTGGGATGGCTCTTTGCAGAAAAAATTAACCGCTCACAGCCGTGGCTACTTTTATAAAGACGATTTAAGCGGGCCACTGGCAGCAGGTGAGCTGCCGGCCTTAGCTATTCCCTATAAGTCGTACCAGATGGCATTTACCCAAAAGATGGTAAGCAAATATTATGGCAGTAAGGTAACGGATCAAATGCTGGAAGATGCCCAATATGTGCATATAGAGGGAGATGCGCACTGGTGGCTGCAACCGGGTGAAGCAATATATCCCGCTAATCCCAAAGCCGCCTTTTATAAGCCCACAGGCATGCGTGATGTGTATGGCAATGAAAGCCATGTGCAATATGATACGTATACTTTTTTAACTACTGCTTCAACAGATGCCATTGGCAATACCACTACCGCAGTAAATGATTACCGGCTGCTGGCACCGGTGCTGATAACAGATGCCAATTTAAATCGCGGTGCAATAGCTACTGATGAGCTGGGTATGGTAACCGCCACGGCATTGATGGGCAAAGATGGAGCAGGGGAAGGCGATACGCTGGCCGACCCTACTATAAAAGTGGAATATGATGTATTAAACTGGCAAAACAACCAGCAGCCTAATTATACGCACTCCCTGGCCAGGGAATGGCATGGCGCTGCCAATGCCCGCTGGCAGGAAAGCTATGCTTATACCGATGGTGGTGGCGGCACTATTATGACCAAGGTAAAGGTTGCACCAGGAAAAGCCCGCATCTGGAACAATGCAACCAAACAGGTAGAAGAAGTAGCAGCAGCCACCCGGTGGGTGGGTAATGGGCGCACCATCTTCAATAATAAAGGCAACCCTGTAAAGCAATACGAACCTTATTTCAGTACCACACACCACTATGAAAGCGAAGCGGCTTTAGTGGAAACTGGGTTCAGCAGCATTACCTATTACGATGCTGCCGGCAGAAACTATAAAAAAGAATACCCCAACGGCACCTTCTCAACAACGGTATACGATCCCTGGCATTCCCGGGCGTATGATGTCAATGATACCATACTGGAAAGTGAATGGTATGCTAAACGTGGCAGCCCCGATCCGCTGGCAGCAGAACCCACTGATGCCGAAACCAGGGCAGCCTGGCTGGTAGCCAGACATGCCAACACACCTGCTGTTACCTACCTGGATATTTTAGGCAGAACCACCTATGTAGTAGAAGATTGCGGCAATGGTAAAACCATAGCGTCTTCTGCCGAATCGGACACCACGCAGCATTATGGTAAACTGTACGACCAATTGGGGCGACTTGTTTCGGAAGGACGTGCTAATATGATTGGTGTAAATATCTATGGCAAATCGGCCGAGAAAGGCGAACGATGGTCATTTACAGATGTTGCAGGAAGGCTGGTAAAAGTATGGGACAACAACGAGCGCGAAATATACAGTACGTTCGATGCCTTGAACCGCCCGGTAAGTTCTTTTATTAAAGAGGGCGGCGTAGAAAAAATGGTTGGGTATATGGTATATGGTGATATGCTACCTGATGCAGCAGCCATAGCTGCCAACCGGAAAGGACGCGCTTACCAGCTATACGATCAAAGCGGGGTAGTAACCTTTGCCTCTATAGATTTTAAAGGCAACAACACCCGTGTAGAAAGAAGATTAGCCAAAGACTATCAGCAAACACAGGTATGGGACGTGCTGGCTGGCCTGGATAATATCACCGATATTGAAACCGCTGCTGCTGCTAAGCTGGAAGCAGAAGTATTTGCAGGCAGCTCGGTGCTGGATGCCTTTAACCGGCCACAGGAAGTAACCCTGCCCGATAACTCTATTGTAAAAGTAGCATTCAATGAAGGCGGCTATCCCGATTCTATACAAGTGAAAATAAGGGGCGCGGGGGGCTTTATTACTTTCCTTGATAAACAGGAGTATAATGAAAAAGGCCAGCGTTTAATGGCGCGCTATGGCAACGGAACTACTTCTTCCTACCTCTACGATCCTTATACACAACGTTTACTGCAAACATTGACCAAACAGCACGATGCGGATGCGGCCGGTGCTGCCTTGCAAAACCTGTTGTATACTTTCGATCCTGTGGGCAACCTGGTGCAGATAAGAGATGATGCGCAGCAAACACATTTCTTTAAAAACTCGGTAGTATATCCCGAAAACAAATTTGAATACGATGCACTGTACCAACTAACCAAAGCCACCGGCCGCGAGCATGTGAATGGCGGCCTGGCTCCCTATGCAGATAGCGATTTATCCAATATAGCACAGCTGCCGCATGTAAACGATGCCAACGCAGTAGTAACCTATACCGAGAAATACGAGTACGACGATTGCGGTAATATTAAAAAGTTACAGCATTCCGTTAAAAACGCCGATAGCAGCAGCAACACGTGGAGCCGCCGTTATAAATATGCGTATGAAGAAGATGCCAGCAATGCCACCAACCGCTTATTGGCTACCAGCCTGGCGGGTGATGCAGATGGGGTTTTCTCCGGTATCTATACGCATAACCTGTGGGGTAACATTACTGCTATGCCGCATTTGAGCGCAGCGGACAGCCTGCAATGGAATGCGATGGATCAGTTACAGCATGTGAACCTGGGCGGGGGCGGCAATGCCTGGTATGTATATGGGGTAGGAGGCAACCGCGTTAGAAAGGTAATAGAACGCATAGGCGGCAAAATACTGGAACGTATTAACCTGGGTTCGGTAGAAATATACCGCGAACGGCAAGGTAGCAGCGCCCCTGTGCTGGAACGCTATACACTTCACATAGCAGATAATACCGGTAAAATAGCACAGGTAGATACCAAAACCATCGACACGTTGGGCAGCGACACCGTAAACCTGTTAAACGAAAATAATATCCGTTACCAATACGGTAATCATATCGGTTCTGCCACACTGGAAACAGACAACGATGGTAATATCCTTTCTTACGAAGAATATTACCCTTATGGCACTTCTGCTTACCGCATTAGCAAAACGGGCAGCGACATCAGCCTGAAGCGTTATCGCTTTTGCGGTAAGGAAAAAGACGAGGAAACCGGCTTTTATTACTATGGAGCCAGGTATTATGCTGCCTGGCTGGCCCGGTGGACCAGCAGCGATCCTGCCGGTTTTGTAGATGGCTTTAATCTGTACAGGTATTGTATCAATAATCCTGTTAATTATCAGGATCCTAATGGCACGGATGTGCTTTTCAGGAATGATAAGCTGAACAGCAAAGCTTCTTTTGCTGATTTAAGCAAGTATGCACCAGAAGGTCTTCGGGTCATGGATCATGTAACGGCCGGTAATTACAGTAAATACTGGAATCCGAAAACGAATACATGGGATGTGTATGAATCCATACCACCACCAGTAGCGCCCGATCCACCTGATGCGGGTAGCCATCCGGATGCTTCTGCTACTGATGGCGGCAGCTCTGCCGGGGGGGCTCCTTCCACGCCGCCTGCCAATGCAGAACCGGCCGCACCTGTGGCGGATGACAACGATAGAAGTGGTGGCAGTGTAACAGGGGCAGCTACTACCAACGACTCGTACCAGAGAAAAAGGTATGAAACTACCGACCGTGCCGCATCCCGGGGGGCACAGGAAGGTATTGCGGAAGCCAGGGCAAGAGGTGACTCTGCCGGAGCTATGAAAACTGCTGAGGAAGTGTCTACTTTGAGAAACACGCGCAGAACCAATACCCAGGGCTTGTTAACACCACATGGCAGAGCTATATCACAAGCCATTGAAAAGCCCAGTGATTTTCCGCTCATGCGCGACCGATACACCAACCGGGTGCCTAGTGTAGAAAAAAATGCCTCCAATATTGGTGCATTAGGCCATACAGATGATGAGTTTGAAATAGCCAGAAGAATTGCAGTGGCAGCAGGTGAAAGCCGGCCTAGTATGCGCTACCTGGCAAAAGCCGGCCGCGTGCTGGGACCTATAGGTGCGGTGTTATCAGTGTTAGCATTAGGCAATGATTTATACCACAAAGATTGGTCAATGGCAGCGGGCGATTCGTTAACCGTGGCGGGTGGTGCTATGGAATTATATGCACTATATGCCTCTGCCGGCGCAGCAGCGGCCTCGGGAACCACCTCCGCAGCGGCGGTAACCATAGCTGGTGTGGCTGCGCTTCCATTGGGCCTGGTAGTAGGTGGCGTAGGTATGGCCATCACCTCGGGCATCAGTATGAAACGTGCCATGGATCGTGGCGATACAGCGGGGGCTGTTGTGGGAGGTGTAGGTATAGCAGCAGGTGCTTCTATAGCCGTAGGCGGCGCTATAGCCCTGGCGGGTGCTGCTGTTACAGGTACTGCAATTGCCGCGGCGGCACCGGTATTAATTATAGGAGGTGCTGTTGCTGCCCTCGGCGTGGGAGCCTATCATTTAGGTAAATATTTCAATTGGTGGTAAACAACATAAAAATTTATAACAATGATCGCTATTTCTTATCCTATTTATGTAAACGAAGCTTCGGATAACGTGCGGGTATTACACCAGGCGTTAGAAGCATTGGGCTTTCCGTCAGATGCATCCGAAATAAAAAAAGGTATTGCAGGAGAGGTCACTTTAAAAATGGTGCGTGCCCTGCAGGAACATTATACGGTTCGTTATCATGCCGACCTCGTGATAGATGAAGCTACCGCCCTTCTGATTAATGAAGAGCTAAAAGTAAGAGGATTACTGGACGAAGAACAGCCTGTATTAAAAGTCTACGGTATAGTACGCGACGAATACGGACGGCTATTAAATGAGGTAAGGGTGCAGGCGTTTGATCGCGACCTGCGTAAGGAAGAACTGTTGGGCGAGACATATCCCAAAGAAGGACGTTACGAAATACAGTACCGGAAGGAGCAGTTTATTCGCATAGAAAAAGGTGCTGCCGATATAGTGGTAAAAGTGCTGGATGCCAATGGGGGCGAATTGTATAAATCAGCCATCTTTTATAACGCGTCAGAAGCGCTGGAAGTAAACGTAAATGTAAAGGGAAATGAATACAAAGGAGCTTGTGAATGGGATGCGCTGGAAGCCGCCCTTACCCCACTGCTGGAAGGCCTATCGCCGTTGGAGCTAAGAGAAGATGAGAAGCACCAGGATGTTAGTTTTTTATCCGGCGAAACCGGTTTTAGCCAGTTACAGATAGGCATGTGGATAGTGAGCTATCATATGGCTGAAAAAACAAAACGGGAAGACACACCACTGGAAGCACCGGTGTTTTACGGCTTTATACAACAGGGGCAGCCGGCTGTGTGGTATGAAGGTTTATTGCTGGATTTGCAGGTGCCCGAACGCATGGAGTTGTTAAAAGACAAGCTACTGGAAAATTTAACGCTCATTAGTAAAGACCTGCAGGCGCAGGCGCTGCAAAAGGCGTTAACAGAGAATATTATACCTGCCGAAATAAAAGCAGCTATAGAAAAGATACTGGAAATATTGCAGCAGATAAAACTACGCTATGCAGCCAAAACCATTATAGGAGGGGGTAAAGGTACCATCGGGCAACTGCTGGAACTGACGCCGGAACTGGCCAAAGACCAGACGAAGTTTATGGCTGCATTCACTACATTCGAAGGCCCCTTATCTACCTTCTGGAAGCAACTGGAAACAGAGAATGTTTTTGATAAAGAAGTCGTGAGAGATGCCAGGCTGAACTTTCAACTGGGTGCATTGGTACGCAACCATATTCCCCTGGTAGCCGCTTTAAACCAGAAATTCAAAGCCAACGAATTAACCGCCAAACGCCAGCTGGCCAAACTGGATAAAAACGATTGGATAGCCCTGTTAAAAGAAAAAACCATTGCGGGCGAAACAATAGGCATACCCGGCAATATGGATGGCGATACAGAGGAAGAGAAATACGCTGAATTTGGCACTATACTGGAACGTACCTGGGAGCGCGCTTACCCTACCACTGCCTTTAGTGCGCGCCTGGAAAAAAATGAAAAAAGCCCGCTGGCCGCCAGGCAGGAAGTGGCACAGTTTTTAAATGCCAATCCCGAATTTTACCTCGATCGTTACCGTATCGATCATTACCTTGCGAAAAACGAAGGCGCCTTAAAAGAGGTAAAAGACAAAGAAGGCCTGCTCAACGATTTAAAATCCATACAGCGTGTATTTAAACTGAATGCCACTTACAAGGCAGTTGACACGCTTATGTCGCAAAACATTGTTTCGGCCCAGCAAATTTACTTTATGGGGCGCGAGCAGTTTGTGGCCACCTTAAAAGACACCGGCATTAATAAACTGGAAAGCAAAAAAATATACCAGAAAGCCGAGAACACCTATGCATTGGCCTTACACTATTTTGGCAACTATAACGTGGCACTCAATGGCCTTACTCCGCTTGGGGTGCCGGATGTATCCGGTATTATTGCCGGATTGGGTAAGCTGGGTAATTTAACAGGCATCGCCCCGGCCAATAACAGCCTGCCTAACCTGCAAACCCTGTTTGGTTCGCTGGATTATTGCGAAGTAACTGAGTGCCGTTCCGTATACAGTGCTGCTGCCCATTACGTGGACATATTGCGCTTTTTAGGAGAGCGTAACACCAATGGAACAGGAGCACATGCCGGTAAAAAAGTAAAGCAGGTGTTGCTGGAACGCAGGCCCGACCTGGGAGATATAGAACTGAGTTGCGAAAACACCAATACGCCACTGCCTTATATCGACCTGGTAAATGAAATTCTGGAAGATATAGTGTCGCCCCTGGCACCCATTACCTTGAATGCTGCTATTGAAGCCGACCTGGCAGCAGGTACCATCAAAACCAGTGTAAGGAATGAACTGGCACAAAAACAATTATCCATTGATAGCGATGCATTGGTATATGCGCCTGATAGCCGCAACCGTTGGGTGATCAGAGATAAACAACGTTCGTACCAGGTGTTTAAACAGGTTACCCAGCTGGTGTTGCTGCCTTCCAAACAAACCCACCTTACGGCTGCCGAACTACGCGCCAATCCGGAATACACGAACTCTGCAGCGTATGATAAATTATCCAAAGCGGTGTTTCCGTTTGGCTTGCCTTATAACCTGGGGTATGTGCAGTCTGCCGCTTACCTGAACCACCTGGGCGTGGCACAGCCGAAGTTGTTTGAACTGTTTCAGCAAAAGCAGGCCGATAATGTTACGTTAGCGCCCACACTGGTGCAGATTGACAGCGCCTGGCTGGGCATAGCGGAAACAGAAAGAAAAATTATTACAGCCACGCTGGCTGGCAAGCAATCCTGGGATTTCTGGGGCCTGGTAGAAAACGGCAACAACCTGGTGCACCCGGAAACGCCTGCCGATGCCACCACCCATGTTACCGGTAGCTGGATACAGGTGTTAAGCAATGTATCTGTTATGCTGCACCGCACTGGGCTTTCTTATAAAGCGCTGCTGCAATTGCTGGATATGCAGTTTATAAACCCTAATGGCAGTATTTTCATTAACGACAATGCCGATGCTAATGCCGCCAACTGCGATACCACCCGCTTTACTATTGTAGGGCTTACACAGGATGCCTTGAACCGCATTCATCGTTTTATAAGACTGTGGCGGCGCTTGCAATGCTCCATGTGGGAGCTGGATATGATGCTGCCTGATGGGAATGCGGATGCTGCTGTTACAGATAAGCAATTAACCGATGCCGTATTACAGGATATTTCGCGCATGCAACGTATACGCGAAAAACTGGGCTTAGACTGGCCAGTGGTGCAGGCGTTGTTTACCGGCATAGGGCATACGGCTTATGCAGACAGAAGCAAAACAGAAGCACCTGCTATTCAAACCCTGTATCAGCAACTGTTTCGCAACAAGCTGGTAGATGCCACTACTGTATTCCCCGAAAGCCCCGCCCAGTTATTCGGCCCTATTGGTGGAGATTTGGCCACCTCCATTCCCGATAAAATACCCGGCATACTGGCTGCCTTCCGTATTACAGAAGAAGATGTGAACCTGATACTGGAACATTTAGCATTGACTGTTACCAGTACGTTGAGCTGGGAGGTGTTGAATAAGATATATCGCATTACCATATTAAGCAAAGGACTATCCTTCACTACCGATCAGTTGTTACGATTGATCCGGTTATCCGGTACCAATCCATTCACCAGCCCGGCCAATGCTTTAGCGTTGATAGAGCTGGCAGACAATATCGTAGCTTCCGGTTTTTCTATCTGGGAAGTGGATTACCTGCTGGCGCATCAATATAAAGTAAACGGCGGCATTGCACTGGAAGACAAAGCCATTGTAAATGCTTTAAAAGCCATTCGAGAAGGGTTGCATGCCCTTATAGAAGATCTGAGTATAAAGCCGGAAGAAACACAGGAAGAATACATTAAAAGTAAACTGGGACTATTGCCTGCTTTAACCAAAGACAGCGACCAGGTAAAAGCATGGTCAGTGATTAACGGCACCTGGATAGATACGCCAACAGAAACCTACAACACCATCATCGATGCCTACTTTGCGCAGGTAACAGAGGTAACCGTTGCCAAAACCAACCTGGCTGCACCACCGCCAGGAGGAACAGGCATGACTGTTGCCAATCGCTTTGCCTGGTTTCAGCCTGTGTTACAGGGCTACCTGTTGCAAACAAAAAAAGAGATTTTCATTAAACAAAAGATAGCGGAGCTGTTACAGCTGGAAGTGCCTGTTGCCGATGCCTTACTTACCCGTTTGCAATTAAGCGGCAACACCATTGCTTTAATTCAGCACCTTAACAGCAGCAACCTGTTGCAACAGCAGTCCAACGGCACTTATACCTTCGACATTAACGAAGCCAATTTTGCCAATGCCTACCAGGCGTTACGCCTGTTGCATAAGAACGGGCTGATTATAAGCAAACTAAAAATAAAACCCGATGAGCTGGCCTGGTGGCTAACCGGCACACATGCCGCAGACATGGGCTGGCCGCATCCCGCACAATTTCCGGTGAGCACAGGCATCACTATTGCACTTACTTCGTGGTTGCAGTTAACCGGCTTCTTTGTATGGAAAAGCGCACTGCCGGTTGCGGAACAAACAGCGTTTGAATTCCTGGATGTGGTGTTAAATGGCAGCTCTACGGCTACTAATTGCATCAATGCACTGTCTTTATTAAGCTCGTGGGAAGTGCAGGACATTAAAGACAGGGTAAACGCCTACCGTTGGGATGTAAAGCAGGAGTTTAAAAAGTCGGCTTCACTGTTAAGGCTCAGCAACGGTTTTGCTGCCTTGAGAAAGCTGGGTGTTAGTGCTGCCCGCGCCATTGCCTGGGCTAAAGCCGAACCCACCTTTGCCGATGCCGAAAGTATTAAACAGGCTGTAAAGGCCCGGTACGACCTGGTTCAGTGGCAGCAGGTGATACAGCCCCTGCAGGATGCTTTTCGCGAACAAAAGCGCGATGCACTGGTAGGATGGTTAACCGCACAAAGCAACCAGTTTTGGATGGATGCCAACGCGCTGTACAGTTATTTTCTGATTGACGTAGAAATGAGTTCGGCAATGCTTACCTCGCGCTTAAAGCAGGCCGTAGCTTCTACCCAGCTGTTTGTGCAGCGTTGTTTAATGAACCTGGAAAAAGACATTATCGTTCGCTCACAAAAAATAGATGCTTCCGATACCCAGGCCGATTCTAAATGGAAACAATGGAAATGGATGAAGTATTACCGGGTATGGGAAGCCAACCGGAAAATATTCCTGTATCCCGAAAACTGGATTGAGCCTGAATTAAGAGATGAGAAATCGCCCTTCTTTACCGAGCTGGAAAATGAGCTGATGCAAAACGATATCACAAAAGATACGGCAGAGCAGGCTTATATCAATTACCTGGAAAAACTGGATAAAGTAAGCAACTTGGAAACAAGGGCTATTTACAAGGAAGTGATCAGTGCCGATGAAGAGATACTGCATGTGATTGGCCGAACCCGCAGCAGTCATTCGCCTGAATATTTTTATCGCAAACGCATTAACCGTGGCAGGTTTACCGCCTGGGAAAAAATAGATCTGGAAATTGAAGGCAATCACCTGGTAATAGGTATTCATAACAGAAGATTGCACTTGTTATGGCCACAGTTTATAGAAAAAGCAGTAGAGCCTACCCAGTTTGCTGTTCCCAGCGCAGGCGGCACAATGAGTCTTTCGCCCGTTCGTTATTGGGAAATAAGGATGTTCTGGAGCGAACTGAAAAAAGGCAAATGGACACCGAGAATATTATCCGAATACCAGAATACATTAAGCCATTCTATGGTAGGAGGTAATAACCTGGACAGGGTTGCTTTCCGGATGCGACAGATACCGAATATCTATGCCAAAATATTTAAAACCAATTACAGCAATAATAAATTCCCTATAGGCAATTACGGTTATCAAAAGCTGGGCAAACAAATTGAAGTGTTTGGACAGGAAGAAGAAGAGGTAAACCCGGAAGGTTTAATTGCACCGGCAAACGGCACCTTTTATTTTAACCTGATAAAGAACGATGGTTATAATACGCCTTTCTATTTCTTCTACGGTTATGGCAGTGTGTGGGTAAATAACGATACCAGGGATTTAACCAATAGCGTTAAAGTGCTGGATACCCCTAAGCAGGCCAACTATACCGTAATAGACAGTAAAGCACAAACACTGGAAAGCAAGGGCACTTTCTTTTACTGGAACAGTGCCCGCAATTATCACGTGGATTATGTCTGGAACGATTCGGCAGCATATACCAGTTCGGGTGTAGGATATGTGAAAAAAGAAAGAGACTTTAAATTTTATATCCATTATCATCCCTTTACCGAGTTGTTTATTAAAGAGTTGAACGTGTGGGGTATCAGTGGTTTGCTGAACAGGCAAATACAGGTAACGCCGCAAAACATACCAGGCAGCCCTGCGTTGTTCAATTTTGCCGATTACCTTCCTACATCGGTTGTGTCTAAAAACTATACACTGCCTAACAAAACCGCATCTTACCCGGTAGAAGATGTTGACTTCAGTTACCTGGGCGGTTATTCGTTGTATAACTGGGAACTGTTTTTTCATGCGCCTTTTCATATTGCCAATAAGCTGGCAAACAACCAGCGCTTTGAAGAAGCATTGGAATGGTATCATTACATCTTTAACCCCACCAACACCGATAATACCGTACAGGATAACGATACGCCACAACAGAAGTTCTGGATAACCAAACCCTTTTACGAAACCACTAAAGCCGATTACTATAAACAGAAAATAGAAAACCTGTTGCTGGAAATAGCCAAAGGGGAATCGGGCGTAATAGAACAGGTAAAAGAATGGCGCGACAATCCGTTTAATCCGCACCTGATAGCGCGTATGCGCACGGTGGCTTATCAGAAAAGTGTGTTGATTAAATACATACAAACACTGATAGCCTGGGGCGATCAGTTGTTTCGCCAAAACACCATTGAAACCATTAACGAAGCCACTCAGCTATATGTAATGGCCGATGCCGTGCTTGGGCCGCGTCCTAAAAGCATTCCTAAAAAAGTAGCCAACCCGGTAAAGACCTACTATCAGTTAGAGAAAGAAGGCGTTGATGCCTTTGGCAACGTGTTGATGGAGGTAGAAAACCTGCTGCCCAACACTTCTTCTTCCGGCACACTGGGCGAAGAAACACCTGAGCTGCCGCACCTGGATGTGCTGTACTTTGGCATTCCCAACAACGATAAGTTATTAACCTTATGGGATACGGTAGCTGACAGGTTATTTAAAATACGCCACAGCATGAATATAGACGGGCTGGTGCAACAACTTCCGTTGTTTGATCCGCCTATCGATCCTGGTGCGCTGGTGCGCGCGGCTGCCGGTGGCCTGGACATCAGTTCTATCTTATCCGATTTAAATGCGCCTTTGCCACTGTACCGGTTCAGCTTTATGATACAACGTGCTTTGGATTTGTGTAGTGAAGTTAAATCGCTGGGCGGGGCTATGCTGGCAGCGCTGGAAAAGAAAGATGCAGAAGCATTTTCTTTACTGCGTTCCAGCCACGAAATATCCATGATGAATGCCGTAAGAAACGTAAAAGCCAAACAGATTAACCTGGCAGTACGTAACTGGGAGGCATTGATAGAAGGGAAAAAAGTAACAGAGGAAAGGCGGGCCCATTATGCCAAACTGGTAAAAGACGGATGGAATGCCGGTGAAATAACTGCATTTGGCTTATCTACTGCCTCTACAGTAATGAGCGCTGCTGTGGCTGCCGGTTACATTATATCAGGTGGCCTTAAATTGATCCCTTCTTTCCTGGTAGGCGCCGCCGGCTTTGGTGGTACACCGGAGGTGTCGGGCAGCTTTGGTGGTCCGCAAGTTGGTAACGGCGCGGAAATGGCGGTTCGTACCCTGGAAACCATTGCTGCTACACTGGATAAAACAGCCTCTTTAATCACCACTGTTTCTGAATATAACAGGCGCGCCGATGAGTGGGACTTCCAGAAACGTCTTGCAGAAAAAGAACTACCGCAGTTAGACAAACAAATAGCCGCTGCCATTATACAAAAACAACTGGCAGATGTAGAACTGGTGAACCACGACAAACAGAAAGAGAACCTGGAGAAAGAGCTGGAGTTTATGACCACCAAGTTCACCAACAAAGAACTGTACGACTGGATGATTAACCAGCTGTCTACCGTATACTTCCAGAGCTACCAACTGGCCTATGATATTGCCAAACGTGCAGAACGTTGCTTCCGGTACGAGCTGGGTTTAAGTGATTCGGGCTATATACAGTTTGGCTATTGGGACAGCCTGAAAAAAGGCCTGCTGTCCGGTGAGAAACTATATTACGATCTGAAACGCCTGGAAACGGCTTACTACGAGCAAAACCGCCGTGAATATGAACTGAGCAAACATATATCGCTGGAACAGTTAGACCCCGTAGCCCTGGTAAAACTGCGCCAGAACGGCGAGTGTATTGTAAACGTGCCTGAGCTGGTATATGATATGGATTATCCTGGTCATTATTTCAGACGTGTAAAAGCTGTAAGCTTATCCATTCCCTGCATTACAGGCCCTTATACTACTATTGCCTGCACGCTTACCCTCACCAGCAACCACCTGAGAAAAGATTCCACCTTGCTGGGCGGTAAATACGAGCGTGATCTTACTATCGACGATCCACGCTTCAGAGATGAAACATCCCTGATACAATCTATCGCCACCAGCTCGGCGCAAAACGACAGTGGCATGTTTGAACTGGATTTTCGCGACGACCGCTATCTGCCCTTTGAAGGCGCAGGCGCTATTGGCACCTGGCACATTAAAATAAACAAACATTTCCAGCAGTTTGATCCCGCTACTATCTCTGATGTGATATTACATGTGCACTACACCGCCAGGGAAGGAGGGGATGCCCTGAAAACAGAAGTGGTGAAAGACTTTAATCAGAAGTTGAACGCACTGGGCCTGGCGGAGAACAAAAAAGGTTTATTCCGCGTGTATGATATCAGAAAGGAATTTTCTTCACAATGGTATCAATTCATGCACCCGGCGAATAACACCGACGACCAGGAGCTGGTGCTGGAAAACCTGCAGCAGCGCCTGCCTTATTATACCAGGGGCTTTGCTAATAAAAAGGTATCTAAAATAGAATTGGTAGCCTTGCTGAAAGACAGTGCTAAAACCTACAAAATAATGCTGTCGCCAGTAGGTACTACTCCGGGCGATTACCTCACACTATCTGCCGGCGGCACTTACCAGGGTTTGAACAGTGTGTTAAAAGACCTTACCGGCAACGAAGTAAACCTGAACTCCTGGACGGTAAAAATTCAGGAAGACGGGGCCACCGATTTTAAATCACTGCCGGCAGATGCTATTACAGAACTCTTTTTAATCATTAATTACGCTATCAGCTAATGTTTACAGAAACAGAAATACAGGCACTGGTAAATAAAATAGTGCAACGTATACAGCCGGAAAAGGTGATTGTGTTTGGCTCGTATGCCAAAGGCACCGCCACGTACAAAAGCGATCTGGATTTATTTGTGATAAAAGACACGTACTTGCCACCATCCTCACGGGCACTGGAAGTGCGGCCTTTGTTGTCGCAGTTATTATTGAAGGTAGACGTGCATGTATACACGCCGGAGGAGGTGGAAGTATATATTGCCGAGCAATATTCCTTTGTCTATTCTGTAATGAAGACAGGGAAGGTATGGTACGATAAAAGCAAGGCAGCTGTATAGATAACATAGCTGTAGCGGAAATTTAAAAAGAAGGCGTCTCCCGGGTAACAGGAGACGCCTTTTTCATGCTATTAGGCAATTTTCCGGATAACATTGCAGAAAAATCTATCATCGCTTTCCTGGTAAAAACCAACGGTTAAGTGAGGGACACTTTCCGGTAAATGTAGACAGGCCTATGCCGCCGGATAACCGGTTGCTGGTAGATAGAAAGCAGGTAGGTATGTACAGGCTGGTATTGCTGGGCGTGTTGCCTGGTGCTATCGCCTTATTTGCAGTGGTGCTGCTGTTGAGGAGACGAAGGAATTAAAGTGTTTTATAGTTATAGATGGGAAGCCCGCAGTGATGTGGGCTTTTCTGTTTCTTCTATTTTAATTAATACTTTGATTACGCAACAGGTTCATTTCCTCCGTCGGACTTACTATATTAAGTCTGATGACCACCTCTATAAAATACAGACTTATCAAAGGGTTCTGTTTGCAGCAGCCATTGCTGGGGAATGGCCGAAGCTCCGGTTTGCAAAACAACGATACTGCCAATGATGGCACAGATAGTATCCCTGTCGCCCAGCCCGCTTACACCTGTCCAGATAGCTTCGGAAAAGGAAGTCAGGTGGTGGGCAGCGCACCAGAGTGCAAAGGGCACCGTGTCCTGCGCTGTTAACCGGGTGCCGTTACCTAATATAGCTGTAATGGTGCGTATGTCGTAATCAGCAGGCAGGGTAGCGGCTTTTTTAAGCAATTGCTTTACCTCTCCATTGGGTGTATGTTCTATTATAAAGGCAAAAAACTCCTCCGGTGGTAATGTCTGGTTATTCACTCCGGAACGTGTACAAATACATGCAGCCAGTGCCACCGCAATGGCACCTGCAATGGCTTCTGTGTGAAAATGTGTGATCTCTGCCGCCAGGGTGGATTGTTCAATTACCTTATCTGTATTATTATAGAAATAGGCACCGATTAAACCTGAGCGCATAGCAGCGCCGTTGCCCATAGAGCCCATTCCGTCAAATACTGCCTGGCTCACTTGCTGCCAGGGCTTGTTGGCGGCAAAATCGCGTAAAATGCCATGGGCAGTTCCTCCGTATCCCCTGTAGTCGTCCAATAAATAGTTATTGGCAAATTCTTTCGCCAGTGCATCCTGGTTAATATGTTGATGTTGGGCAAGCGTGTTGTAAATGCCAATGCTCATGACTGTATCATCTGTAAAAAGCCAGTTACCTTCCTGTAGTTTTCTGTTTTGTAGCCTTTCGGTGATGATATCCACGGGCCCAAAGAAGGTTTCTCCGAATGCATCCCCAACGGATAAACCCAGCAGGGAAAGTTGGGCCAGCTGTAAAGGCGTACGAGAAGACATGTTTAAAACTGGTTTATGGATGAAAAGGTGAAAAGAGACGAACTGCAATTTACACGGTTTATCCACATTGGTGTTGACTGTTAATAAGATGGCCTGCAAAACGGCGTGTGAATATCCTCGGGCTATTCAGTAAATGCTTCAAATGCACATTCAGTAAGCCTTTGCAAGCGTTTGGGATTCATTTGTTTACAATGATGCTGTGAAAATCGAACAACCTATGCCCTGATCTGCTCATTTGTATTTACTTACAATCAACAGGTTATCCACTCCTATATATCAGGGGAGTTGGAAAAGATGTCGATATCATTTGCGCCACTTTTTTCCGTTTCAATGGGCGGCCTGCTACTTTTACATCCTGATTAAAACGATAGCACGAATGAAACAATACTACTACAAAAAGACGTACAGCGCAGGCGAAGCACAGATTGTATTCTTTAAAGGAACAGAAAGTGATGGCATCTTCCGTAATGTGTTTGGTGCTTTAAGCAGTGCCCGTCCCATGATCAGAAATATTGGTGAATTGTGGACAAACAATGAAATGGTGGTGAATGTGGATAGTGATCTGGGTAACTTTGTTCTGTCGAAAGACATGAGCAATACCTCCTGTATCGTTGCCCGCAAAAATGCCAAATGTATTGAGCAAATAGACCAGTTGCTGGCGGCTGACCCTATGTTTGTGAGGGCTTCCTAATAAGCTAACTGTTTTACAAGATATTTACTGTACCTCAGTAGTGGCTACGACCCTGCTGAGGTTTTGTTTTTGTACAGGGCTGTATTAATATGTTTTTCCCGTTCACCTTCTTTCCTCATTGTTTTCAGTAGCCATTTTCCATCTCCCCGGCAAAAAATATCCCCTCATTTGAAAATTCCGCATTACTTTACGGCATCGTAAACGATTACGGACTTGAAAAAACGTGTTACCATCGCTGATATTGCCAGGGAGCTGAACATTACACCGGCTACAGTGTCCCGTGCCTTATCCAATCATCCTGAAATTAGTGCTGCCACTAAAAAAGTGGTACAGGAAGCGGCGGAAAAGCTTGATTACAACCGTAATAAAATAGCATCTTCTTTACGTTCGGGAAGAACCAACGTGATAGGGGTGCTTATTCCCACGGCCGAGCATATCTTTTTTGGTTCGGTGATACATGGCATCTCCAACATTGCCAGTAAAAACGGGTATGATATATTAATATACCAATCCAACGAATCGCAGCAGTTTGAAAAGAAGGGTATTGATGCCTTTATCAGCGCCCGGGTAGATGGTATCCTCGCTTCCATTGCCAAAGACACTACCGATTTTTCCCACTTTACCTACGCCAAAGCGCAGAATATACCGATAGCTTTTTTTGACAGAGTAAACAATAATCTGGGAATTCCGTCTATTACCATAGACGATTATCGTGGGGCTTACCTGGCAACAGAATCGTTGATTAAAGAAGGGTATACCCGCATTGCTCATATTACCGGGCCACAGCATATACAAACTTTTAAAAACCGGGTAAGAGGTTATCGGGATGCTTTGCAAGATTATCAATTGCCTGCATTAGAGGAATGGGTGTATGAAGGCAATGTGTCTGTAGAAGCAGGACGAGAGGGAGCAAGTGTGTTGTTGAGTCTTACTAATCCGCCTGATGCTATTGTAGCAGTAGAAGACTTTACGGCATTAGGGGTACTGAAAGAATTAAAGCAAAGGAATATTCCCGTGCCGCAACAGTTTGGTGTGTTTGGGTTTTGTAACGATATGTTTGGCGAGCATATTACCCCTTCTTTATCTACTATAGATCAGCAAACGGTGTTGATGGGAGAAGAGGCTTTTAAAATGATGCATGAACTGATACAATATAATGGGGCCGCTACGGGTGTATTAAGCAAGGTGCTGCAGCCGATACCGGTTATCAGAGAGTCGTCCCGTAAAACCAGTAAACCGTAATTTTTTAAACAAATACCGTAATCGATTACGGTGTCAAAGTATAATACAATCACCAATGAGTTACCAACCTTCTAAAGAACGTTATCAGCACATGGAGTATCGCCGTTGTGGTCATTCCGGGTTAAAGCTGTCGGCTTTTTCACTGGGACTGTGGCACAACTTCGGCCATGTAAACAATTATGAAAACAGCCGCCAGCTGATTCATACCGCTTTTGATGCAGGCATCACCCATTTCGACCTGGCAAATAACTACGGGCCGCCACCCGGTTCCGCAGAAGAAAACTTTGGTAAAATACTGAAGCAGGATCTGCAGGACTACCGGGATGAGCTGATCATCTCTTCCAAAGCAGGTTATACTATGTGGGAGGGGCCTTATGGCGACTGGGGTTCTAAAAAGTACCTGGTATCAAGCCTGGATCAGAGTCTGCGCAGAATGCAGCTGGAGTATGTGGATATATTCTATCATCATCGTCCCGATCCGGAAACGCCACTGGAAGAAACCATGTCAGCCTTAGACCTGATCGTTCGTCAGGGTAAAGCATTGTATGTAGGTGTTTCCAATTACCGCCCGGCAGAAGCGGCTAAAGCTTTCGCTATCTTAAAGCAACTGGGTACGCCTTGCATTATACACCAACCTAAGTATTCTATGTTCGAGCGTTGGGTAGAAGATGGTTTGCTGGATCTGCTGGAAAAAGAAGGCGTAGGTTGTATTCCATTCTCGCCACTGGCGCAGGGATTATTAACAGATAAGTACCTACACGGCATACCAGCCGATTCCAGGGTGGCAACCAGCGGCATCTTCCTGAAAGAAAGCCATATTACGCCGGAGCGGATTGAGAAAATAAGCAAATTAAATGCAATAGCACAGCAAAGAGGTCAGAAGCTGGCGCAGATGGCCTTGGCCTGGCTGTTACAAAACAAAAGAGTGACTTCTGTTTTAATAGGTGCAAGCAAACCTGAGCAAATTACCGATTCCATTCAGGCGCTGAGTAACACCAGCTTTAGCGAAGCAGAACTGGCAGCTATTGAAACCATTTTGCAAACCCCAGGCGCTTAAAATATGATACAAATACAAAAGTATATAGCGGGCATATTGGCCTGCTGCGTGGTGGCCGCTGCGTCTGACGTACAGGCACAGTCGCACCGAAATACCAGCTTTGATAACGACTGGCGTTTCTTAAAAGGAGATACCACTAATGCAGAAAAAGAGAGCTTTAGCGATGCAGGCTGGCGTAAGCTGGATGTGCCACATGATTGGAGTATTGAAGGGCTTTATGATAAAAACAATCCCACTGCACGTGGCGGTGGCTACCTGCCTGCCGGTGTGGGCTGGTACCGTAAGTCGTTTACCGTAGAAGAAGGTACTGAAAAGCAATTGCACCTGTTGCAGTTTGATGGTGTAATGGCTAACAGTGATGTATGGATTAACGGTGTGCATTTAGGTAAAAGACCTTTTGGGTATAGCTCTTTTGTATATGACCTTACTCCACACCTGCACACAGGAAAGGGAAAGGTGAATGTGGTAGCCGTGCGGGCAGATAATACTATTCAACCGGCATCCCGCTTTTACACCGGCGCGGGCATTTACAGGCATGTGCATTTGATTACCGTAAACCCGGTTCATTTTGCACAATGGGGTACGGTAGTGACTACGCCTGTTGCTACTGCCGCCACTGCTACCGTACAGGTAAAGACAGCTATTGAAAACACGGGCAATAAAAGTGGAGACTACATTATAGAAGTAGGTGTGCTAGATGCTGCGGGCAAAACCCTGAAAACGGTGAGTGTGAAGCAAACGGTTGCTGCTGGCGCTACTGCTGAACCTATGCAAAATATAGAAGTAAGCAAGCCTGCTTTATGGGATATAGACAATCCCAACCTGTATAAAGTAGTTACGCGGATCCTGTCTGGCAAAACGGTAATAGATGAGCAAACCATTCCGTTCGGTATCAGAACTGCCCGTTTTGATGCAGCTACCGGCTTTTGGTTGAATGATAAAAACTATAAGATAAAAGGCGTGTGCCTGCACCACGATGGTGGCGCTGTAGGCGCTGCTGTTCCTTTAGATGTATGGAAGCAACGCCTGTCTTTATTAAAGCAGGTAGGGGTGAATGGTATCCGTACTTCACACAATCCTGTTGCACCCGAGTTCCTGGATTTATGCGACCAGATGGGCTTTGTGGTGATGGATGAAACATTCGATACCTGGACGGCAGCAAAGAATAACGGTGAAAAAGGCTACAACCTTTACTGGGCGGATTGGTGGCAAAAAGATACGCATGATATGGTAGTGCGCGACCGTAATCACCCCAGCGTGGTGATATACAGCGTGGGCAATGAGATACATGATAACCTCAATAGCCCCGAAGGCTTCAAAAAGTACAAAGACCAACAGGATCTGGTACATCAGCTGGATGGCACGCGTCTTGTTACCATGGCGCTGTTTCGTCCGGCCAACTCTAAAGTGTATACCAATGGTTTTGCCGAAACAATGGACGTAGTAGGACAGAACTATCGTGAAAACGAACTGGTAGCCGCACATGAAGCGCATCCTGACTGGAAAGTGATTGGCACTGAAAACACCCATGTATTAAACATGTGGCTGGCCCTGCGGGATAAACCTTATATGGCTGGTCAGTTTTTATGGACAGGCTTTGACTATCTGGGTGAAGCCGATTGGCCTGAAACCACCAATAACCAGGGCTTGTTTGATCGTGCCGGTAACTGGAAGCAACAAGCGTTACAACGCGAAAGCTGGTGGAGTGATAAGCCTGTAGTACACATCGTAAGAAAATCGGATAACGCCGGTGCGGGTACCTGGGTGGCCAACTGGACGCCTACCGATTTTGATACGTACGATAATGCCAAAGTGCAGGTATATAGCAATTGCGATGAGGTAGAACTGTTCCTCAATGGCAAATCATTAGGCGCATTACCCAAACCCGCTAACGATGCCCCACGCGATTGGGATGTGACTTTTGAAAAAGGTACTATCAAAGCAGTCGGTAAAAACAAAGGCAAAGAAGTGGCAACGGAGTCGTTCACATCTGCCGGTGCCCCGGCACGTATTGTGCTTACCGCCAATGCGCCTTCTATTGCGCATAACTGGGATGCTGTAACGTATATTACCGCTACACTGGTAGATGCGGATGGCATACCTTGCCCCAATGCAGACAATCATTTACAATTTTCTATTAGCGGCCCTGCTGCTATAATAGCGGTGGACAATGGTAATATCATCAGCCATGAACCTTACCAGGCAACCAGCAGGCAGGCCTTTCAGGGCAAAGCCGTTGCGTTGGTAAAAGCCGCCAAAGGAAGTGGTAAAGTTGTAATAGAAGCTGTGGCAGAAGGATTACAAAAAGGAACTGTAACGGTAGAGGTGACTCCCTGATAACAGGAACTTATAAATGGCAAAAGGGTGTGTCAAACTATTGATACACCCTTTTGCTTTAGGGAATAGTATGGCATAGATAGAGTTGCAATATATAAGTGTAGGCTAAAGGATGGAATAACAGAGTGGGGGCAAAGTAACAGTTGTCCGGTAGATACAATATTACAATCGGATAAAAAGGTATTACATCTCAATACGTGTATCCGGTAATTTTGAATCCTTAACGATTGTTGTTATTCATCAAAATTACCCGTATGGAAAAATGCACTGAAAAGCGCTTCCTTTTTGTATTCTCCTTCTTATTAGTATGCTGTGCTGCCGCATTAACAGCCTGTCATAAATCAGATAGCGGCGCGGAATCTACTTCCACTACTACAGGCGATTCCGTTTCCACTTTTAAAACAGTGGGATTAGGAAATGGCGTAAATATCCAACCCTCTTATTACAACGGAGGTAACCCCAATTTTGCCTGGTCACTTATGAAGCAGCAAACCAATATTAAAACGGTGCGCATTGAGATAGAACCTGGTTACGAAACGCAGGCCAAAACCTGGATTGCCAATGCCAAAAGCAATGGCTATGGGGTCATTGCCACCTATCATAAAGCAACGGTGCTGGGTTCGGATAATACGGCGGACCTGAACGCTGCCGCCAACTGGTGGGTAGCCAACTATGCCAGCCTTGCTGCTGCTGGTTCTTTTACCGTGAACCTGATGAACGAATGGGGGAGTCATAACCTCACCGCCAATGCTTATGCCAGTGCTTATAATGCCACTATTACCACTTTACGTAAAGTGTATTCAGGTACTGTTATTATTGACATACCCGGCTGGGGACAGGAAACGGCCATTGCCGCCGCAGCAGCCAAAGGATACAATGGCGGCACTAAAATAACAGATGGCAATTACGTGCTTTCTGCCCATATATATCCAGGTGCCTGGAACCAGGCAAAGGGGCGCTATGTAAACACCAGTGATTTAGATGATATGGCCAGTGGAGGTGTGCCTTGTATGATAGGAGAGTTTGGTAATTCCGGTGGATCGGGCGCGGACTGGTCGGGCATTGTAGATTATGCCAAAGCAAAAGGCTGGACCATATTAGGCTGGTGTTGGAATGGGGATGGCGGCACTATGAATATGGTTACGCCGTCCTGGGCTAGTAATGGCAGCGCTACTTCTTTTAGTCTTAGCTCTTACTTTAGTGTGGTGTACGCTAAGTTGTAATTGTTATCCTGATGTCATAAGTGTACACTAAGTATATGTTACAGACAATAAAAAGTTCAGGCAACAAAAAGGCTGGTGACGGCAGCAAAACGCCACTGCCATCACTAGCCAGTAATTACCTCTTTTTTATAATCAATACTTTTATTGTTTATTCAGCAGCGGTATCGTTGGTGTAAACAAAACAGCATCCTGCAAATCAGCAAAAGGTGGCGGTACGCTACCGGGTTGATAGAATATATAACTAATCGTGCCGGCAGAACCGCTGCCGGTTTTGGGCGTCAGTGTCCATGTTGCATATACTGTCCGATCGTAATAAGTAGTATTGGCAGATGCCGATACTGCACAAATGTCGGAAGTGCTGGAATAGGAAAAGATAAAGCCGTTACCACTGGAAACAGGCCCGCTTGAAAACTTATATCCAGCTGGTGCATAAACAGTATAAGAACCACCGGAAACTGGAAAGTTAATGGTAGTTTGTGCATAAGTGCTGGCGCCCAGCGCAGTTGCTACTACCAAAAAAAGTGAAAGGAATAGTGATTTCATTTTGTGTTTGTTTAGGTTTTGAATAATTACCTAATTTCCACTATTACCTTCTTTTATAGTAGATACATCTTAACCATGTAGCAACGAATTTTGACCATTTGCCGGTTTACCCTGGTAGAGTAATTTTTTAAAGATAAAACCTAACAGTTAAACCCGGCTCTGAATGCCTGCGGAGATAAGCTGGTCTTTGCTTTGAATAGCTTGCTGAACGATTGAGGATGGGTAAAGCCCAGTTCATAGGCTACTTCGCTTACCGATAAGCTGCTGGTAGATAATTTTTCCTTTGCTTTTTCTATTAGTTTGTTGTGTATATGCTGTTGGGTGTTTTGCCCGGTGAGTGTTTTCAGCAAACCGCTCAGGTAATTGGGCGAAATATTCATTTGTTCAGCCACGTAAATAACAGTGGGCAGGCCTTGTTTGTCCAGTTCTTCACTGTTGAAACAGGCGGAAAGTACATCTTCCAAACGGTCTAATACTTTATGGTTGCTTACCTTACGGGTAATGAACTGGCGGTGGTAGAAACGTTCGGTATAGGTAAGCAGTAATTCTATCTGGGCTATGATCACACTTTGGCTAAATTGATCTACGTTGGAGCGGCACTCTTCGTCAATGTTTTCCATAATGCTGATCAGTTGCTTTTCCTCCTTGAGAGAAAGAAACAGCGCCTCGTTTACTTTATAATCAAAGAACTCATATTTTTTGATGGTTTTGGCCAGGGGCGTATTCCATAGAAAATCGGGATGGATCAACAGGTTCCATCCCGTAAATATTTGTTCTTTTTCTTGTGTAGCGTCCCACTCAATGCGCAGCAGTTGTCCTGGCGACATACAGAACAGGATGCCTTCATCAAAATCATAATCCTGCTGACCATATTTCATCTTCACAAAATTATTCCGCTTAATGGCGATGGAATAAAAATCCATGATCCTGCTGATCGGTGCTGTATACTGTCGTTTCGCATCCTCAAACCTGGCCACACTCACCAGCGGGTGAGCAGGCTGGGGCAGTTCCATAAACTGATGGAAAGCGCTGATGGTTTTAATGCGTATGAGTTGCTGAGCGGCCATGATACTATAAATTTACCCCTGTTGATAGGCCGCAGCAAATTCTTTTACAAAGTCCTGCAGTTTTACTTTACCCAGGGCAGGTGGATGCTTTTCATAGTCGCTGGCCAATAATCCGCTATGAATAGCTGCGTTCAGTTCTACCAGTAGTCCGGCAGCAGCCGGTGGCATGCCGTGTTCCAGCAGGTTATTTTTTACCTGTTCATCAGTGAAGGTGAGCCAGGTAAGGTCAGGTTTGCCAATGGCTTCTCCTATTATGCGGGCTACTTCATTACATGTTTTTTCATCACTGGCAATGTAGCGGACTTTGTTTTGCGGTGTAGCGTTCGTCAGTTCTTCAGCCGCCGCTGCTGCAATGTCTAAAGGCGATACCATCACCAGTTTATCTTCACCGCCATAGTTGGACCCCATGAAGTCCTGCGCTTTAATCATGCCCGTGAATTGGTACAGGTTATAGTAGAAGTAGCCGGGCCGCAGCAGGGTAATGGTAATGTTATCCAGTGCAGTCAAAATTCCTTCCGCCTGATGCGATCCCCCAATAATGCCGGACCCTTTTTCGAGGTCTGCTCCGTAGCTGCTCAGGTATACAAGGTGTGGTACATTGGCGGCTTTCGCGGCTTTGGCATAGGCAAGTGCTACATGGCGGTAATAACCAATCAGGTCCGAAGCTGCATAATTAGGTGGCGTCATTGCGTAAACGGCATCTGCTCCGGCAAACGCTGCTGTTAAAAATGCGGCATCTTCCACCGAGCCAATGGCCGCTTTTGCGCCCAGGGCTTCAATATCCTGTTGTTTTGCGGCCTGGCTGCTGATGATGGCAACATCATGTCCCTGCCTGATCAGTTCTGATGCAAGTGGCTTGCTGATGTTGCCTAATGAACCTGTTACAATAATTTTCATACTTCTGTTGCTTTGACTACACAAAGGTCCCGGGTAATTTGTAAGCAGGCATCACCAAATCTATGATTGATGTAGCCAAAAGCAACGATGCAGATTAAAAGGTGCGAAAAACGCACTTTTATCTGAACAACAAAGGTGCGAACTGATACAAACTACGCCGCCAGGTAAGCCACTCGTGCGCTGTTTTAGGCGATTCGTAGTAAACGTGTTTAATGCCCTGCTTATCCAGCATAGTGCGAAATGCACCTACAGATGCAGGGAAGGGGACTGGCTCCCGGGTGCCTAAGCCCAGCCATAACACTTTCAGTTGTTTATTTACGGATGCGCCATTGGAAAACTTGCCTCCTAAAAATGTATGCGGGTCAATTGTGCTGGAATCGGGATAGTTGGATGTGCCGCTAAAACCGCCGTAATAAGAGAATTTATCCAGGTTGTTCATCACAATGCGCATAGTTTGATTGGCGCCCATGGAAAGCCCGGCTATGGCTCGGTTGTCCTTATTGGCGATGGTGCGAAAGCGGGTGTCGATCATGGGGATTACTTCTTTGATCAATACCTCTTCAAAAATGGAAGGGGGTTGCTTACCCGGTGTGGGTGTGGTTTTATCGGAGGGAGTATAGGCATAACCGTTATCCATCACTATCAGCATGGGTTTGGCTTTTTGCTGGGCAATGAGGTTATCCAGTATCAGGTTAGCCTTGCCTTGTGTGGCCCATCCGGTTTCATCTTCAAAGCTTCCGTGTTGCAGGTATAGCACGGGAAAGCGGGTGGTGTTATTGTTGTAGTAGGCGGCAGGCGCATACACAAAGCATCTGCGCCAGGCTTTGGTGATTGTGGAATAATAGATGTTTTCAGATATCAGGCCGTGTGGCACGTCTTTTAAGGCGTAAAATTCCTCGTCATGTGCTGGTATTTCTATTCCGCTGCCCAGTCTTCCTGCACCGTAGAAATAACGGCTGGAAGGGTCGGGGATAGCGGCTCCGTCTATGATCAGTTGATAGTAGTGGAAGCCTTCATCCTGCGGAAGACATTCACCTGTCCAAACGCCTTTATCATCTTTAGCGAGGTCATACTTTTTGCCGCCTATATCCAGTTGTACCTTATTGGCAAGTGGGGCGCTGATGCTGACCCGTACAATGCCTTTGTTGTTTACCTGCGGATAGGGTTTGCCGGGTTGGTTGCTGGCTGCGGGTTGGAATGTTTCGTTTGCTGCGGAAATGTTCTGTGCTGAACAAAAATGGCTGAGCAGTGTGGCAGCTATGGCAGTGATGCCTATTCTATAGTTCATGGTTGTTTGTTTTGTAGCAACAACACAATGCCTGGTGTATATGGGGGGACACCAGGCATAACTGTGTTATCAGGATAATTTATTTAAATAACTGTGGGGCCAGTTCCAGCAGGCTTCTGCGCCAGGTAAGGAACTCGTGGGCTGTTTTATCTGAAACATACGAAACAGCATTATAGCCTGCTGCTTTTAGTTCGGTGGTGGCATTTTTTACACCATCGGGGCGTTCTTTGCTGCCACAGCTCAGGAATATGAGTTTAGGTTTGGGCTTGTTGGCCAGCTCCTCTGTTTTATATATCCCGCCGCTCAGCAGTGCATAATAGCCAAATGTTTCCGGCTTGTTCAGTGTTATCTGATGTGTTTCCATGCCTCCCATAGATAAACCGGCCATAGCGCGGTTGTTGCGGTTGGCGAGGGTTTGAAAATGGGCATCTACATAGGGGATCAGTTCTTCTGTTAATACGGTTTGAAACGTATCTATTTTAAACTCCCGGATGCCTCCCCATTTTATTTCATTAGTCATGCCATAGGTCATTACTATAATGAATGGCTTCACCTTACCATCTGCAATCAGGTTGTCCATAATCAGGTTGGCGTGGCCCTGGTTGCTCCAGGCAGTTTCGTCTTCACCCCAGCCATGCTGCAGGTATAGTACGGGATAGCGTGTGTTGGTTTTTCCATAGCCTGGTGGTGTATATACAAAGGCTCTGCGGGAAGTGTTGGTGATTTTAGAAGGAAAGAGAATCTGCTGTACGTTGCCATGCGGCACGTTTTTCAGCGCATAAAAGCCCTGGTCTTTTGCCGGTATTTCTATGCCGCTTTCCCAGCGGGTAGAGCCGTAATAGTTCAGTGTTCCCGGATCATTGAATACACCGCCATCAATGGTCAGGTGGTAATAATGAAAGCCTTCATCCATAGGGCCTGCAGTAGTGCCGGTAAAGTAGCCGTCAGCGCCTTTATTAAGCAGTGTGCCGCCTTGTCCGCCTAAACCCAGGCTTACACGTATACTGTCTGCCTGGGGGGCATACACTTTAAAGCGGGCATAGCCTTGTGAATTTACCTGCGGGTAAGCCTTACCCGGTTGGTTTAATGGAGATGGCAGGAAATCGTCTTTTACATCATTTGCTGTTGTTTGGGCCTGAGCAAAGCCGCCCAGCAATGCGGCTGTCAGTGCAATCGTAATTGGTTTCAAGTTCATGTTTTTATATTTAAGGTGTAGCGCTGAATAAAAGTATCCCTATTTTTTGAAATTTATGTAATCGATTGAAAAATTACTACATTTACCTTGCAGATGCGGTTCCGGTGCATTTATTTCACGGAACAGGTTTGCCAGATTATTGATGCCATAGAAAGAAAGATTGCTTGTTGTTATTGTAACTAATTGAAATGCTTTGCTTTATACGTCCCTTCTTTCTTGATGAATCCTACGGTATCTATAAACTGAACCAGAATCCGGTAATAAAATCACAATCCAATATTCATGTTTAATTGCCTATTGACCTCAGCTAAAAAAGACTGTTTTATGAAATCGATTGTAATTTTATTTCCTGCGCACTATTTATCTGTAAATTTTTAACGCCAAAAACTATGCGTATTTCAGAGTATCGTCTGCTAAAGGATGTACATCCTTACAAATGGCCCTACTGGTTTAAGTATTCTTTTGTAGGGCTGGCCTTGTTTGCCTTTATCTTATCTACTGCTTATGCCCAAAACACAACAAAGGTTACGGGGCAGGTAAAAAATGAAAGCGGACAGCCGGTTCCGCAAGCTTCTGTAACGGTGAAGGGGCGTTCTGGTGGGGTTTCTGCCGATGAAAACGGAAACTTCGTTATTACGGTATCACCAACGGCCACCCTGGTGGTCTCTTCAGTGGGGTACAATTCCATAGAGGTGCCTGTTAATAACCGTGCTTCAGTTCTAGTAACCTTAACCACAGCAACCAGCAGTACTACCAATGAGGTAATTGTTATTGGTTACGGCAGCCAGCGTAAGAAAGATGTAACGGGTTCCGTTGCTTCCATTGCAGGGGATAAGGTGACAGAAATTCCGGCACCTAACGTGGCACGTGCTTTACAGGGCCGTGTGGCAGGGGTGGTAATGTCGCAAACCTCTACCAAGCCCGGGTCTGATATGCAAATCCGTATCCGTGGTACCCGCTCACTCAATGCCTCTAACGATCCCCTGATCGTACTGGATGGTATTCCGTTCAGCGGCTCTATCAGTGATATTGATCCCAACAGCATTAAAAGTGTGGACATACTGAAAGATGCCTCTGCTACCGCTATTTACGGTTCGCGTGGTGCCAATGGTGTGGTATTAATCACTACCAATAAGGGCTCACAGGGACAAAAAGCGCGTTTAAGTTATAACGGCTTTTATGGTGCTAAAACCGTATTTGGCAAGTATCCTATGATGAGCGGACCAGAGTTCGTTGCTTTACGTAAAGCAGCTGCCGCCAACGGTATGGTCTTTAATAATACGCTGGATGAAAAAGATTCGGTAAATACCGACTGGCAGGATTTATTGTATAGAACCGGCTGGGTTACCAACCATGGTTTGGATATATCCGGTGGTTCTGAAAAAGGGAATTACAGCGTGGGATTAGGATATTACAAAGAACAGGGTGTGATACCCACTCAATACTTTGAGCGTTATTCTCTTCGTACTTCCCTGGAACAGCGTATTGGTAATGCTTTACGTATAGGAATTACCACTAACACCAACTACTCTAATAACCATAACACCAATCTGAGTCCGGGTAATGCCGTAGGGTTGTCTCCTATTCTCAGCCCTTACAATGCCGATGGCAGCTGGAAGTCGATAGTTACCCAGAATACGTCCGGCGCTCAATGGGTGTATACCAGGCATTCCCTGGAAGCATTGGGTAATAAATACATTGATCTTACCCGTGCCTTAAGCTCCTATAACTCGCTGTATGGCGAAGTAAAGATACCCGGAGTGGAAGGATTAAAGTATCGTGCTAATATCGGTTTAAACTTTCGCCAGAGCAATTACGGCACTTATACCGGGCAGGGAGTGTTCAGTGGTGTAGCTACTACGGTTTCAAATGCTACCATCAGTAACTCGGAATCGCTTAACTGGACCATAGAAAACCTGCTTACGTATGACCGTGTTTTTAAAGGCAAGCATAAAATCAATGCGGTTGGTCTGTATTCTGCACAACAAACTACTGCCTGGGGTTCCAGTTCTTATGCCAGGGATATCCCTTCCGATGCCTTTCAGTTTTATAACCTGGGCAGGGCCAACATTGCAGCTACTACCGATCCTAACAACCAGAGCTATACCCAAAGCGGGTTGATGTCGTGGATGGGACGTGCGATATACTCCTTCGACGACAGGTATATGTTTAGTGCTACCTTTCGTACTGATGCCTCTTCTGTGTTAGCCCCAGGGCATAAATGGCATGCTTACCCGGCAGTATCTGCCGGTTGGAATATAAGCAATGAATCTTTTATGAAGAACAAGTCTTTGTTTGATATGTTGAAATTGCGCGTGGGTTACGGACAAACCTCTAACCAGGCAATCAACCCTTATCAAACTCTGGGCTTGTTAACTACTGTGCCTTATAATTTTGGCGCGGACAATAACACAGGCATGTACGTAACACAACTGCCTAACCCAAAGCTGGGCTGGGAGTTTTCTAAAACCTGGAACTATGGAGTTGACTTCTCCATGTTTAAAAACAGGTTAAGTGGTACGTTAGAATATTATGTACAAAATACAGATAATGTATTGCTAAAAGTAGGCTTACCGCCTACTTCGGGTGTTGACAATTACACTGCAAATATTGGCGCTACTCAGAACAAGGGTATAGAGCTGACATTGAATGGTGTAATTCTCGACAACCTTAACGGCTGGACATGGGAAGCGGGCGTAAACATATACGGTAACCGCAATAAGCTGGTAAGACTGGCTTCTGGCCTTACGAAGGATCCAGGTAACCTTTGGTTTGTTGGTTCCCCGATTGATGTAATCTATGATTACCAGAAAGTGGGCTTATGGCAGACGGCTGATAGTGCACAACAGCATATGAATATATTGGAGCCGGGCGGAAAAGTGGGTATGGTGAAAGTTCAATACACGGGTGGTTATAATCCCGACGGCACACCGGTACGTGCCATAGGGCCTGATGACAGGCAAGTGCAAAAAATACAATCGAATTTTGAAGGAGGCTTTAACACACGCGTGGCATATAAAGGTTTTGAGCTGAGTGTTATCGGTGCTTTCAAAAATGGTGGTATCCTTACCAGCGCTCTTTATGGTTCATCAGGTTATCTGAACAACCTGAATTCCAGATCAGGAAACAACGTGAAGGTAGATTACTGGACACCTACACATACCAATGCTAAATATCCACGCCCTGGTGGGGTAGGTGGCGATAATCCGAAATATGGCAGTACGCTGGCTTATTTTGATGCCTCCTATATGAAAATCCGTACCATTACTTTAGGATACAGTTTTGGTCAGAAGTGGATGAAGACTGCAGGAATACAAAAAATGCGTGTGTATTGTACACTGGAAAATCCCTTTGTGCTGTTTTCGCCCTATAAAAAGGAATCTGGCATGGACCCAGAGCCGAACTCTTATGGTGATCAGAACGTAGCAGTAGCTGGTGTAAGCCGTATTTTGATTGTTGGTACCAACACGCCTTCTACCCGTAGCTACCTGATTGGTTTAAATGTAACGTTCTAAAAAAAGCGATATGAAAAAGATATTATCCAAAATAGGTTTAGGAGCTTCCCTGTTTGCGCTGGTGCTGGCAGGATGCTCAAAAATTCTGGAAGAAACTCCACGCGCCATTTATACGCCTGAATACTTTAAAACTACCAACGGCGTATTAGGAGGCATAACGTCTTTATATGCACATCTTCGAACCATTTATGGTAATGGTTATTTCCTGAATAACTGTGAAACCGGAACGGATGAAGCTACCTGGGGAGCCAGCGGTTCCAGTGGCAGCACCTTCCAGGCACATGATTTTTCCTTTTCCGGTGTTGTGCCTACCTCAACTTTAAATGACGCAGCAGTAGTATGGACACAAACCTTTCCGTTTATCAACACGGCTAATGGTGTTATTGAAAACGGAACGGCGGTAGGTGTTTCCCCGGCGTTGATTGCAGAAGCAAGATTTTTCCGGGCATTTGATTATTTCCTGCTGGTACAAACCTTTGGTGGCGTGCCGTTGGATTTGGGTGCCGGAGAATTGAAGTTTAATACGTCTACCTCGAGTATTTCTGTTCGTAATTCAGTACCGGAAGTGTACACAAAAGTGATATTTCCTGATCTGGATTCAGCTGTAGCCAACCTGCCTGTTGCACCACGTCTTACAGGTGGTCTAACCAAAACCGCAGCCCGGCTGTACCTGGCTAAAGCGTACTTGACCTATGGATGGTGGTTGGAAAACCCCAACAACATTCCTACCTACCCGGGAAGTAGTCGTACAGATCCTAACGGACATAACCCACAGTGGTATTACCAGGCTGCTTATGACATGGCTGCTGCCGGTATTGATAACCCGGGAGCAAGTGTAGCTTTACAACCTACTTTTTATGATTTGAATGTGGGCTCAAACGACCGTAACAGTGAAGTGTTGTTGTATGCAGATCATACACAAAACAGTGAATTGTTTAACGGAGGAAGCCTGACTTACAGCAGTGGTAGTAACTCAGATAACTATGCTAGTTGGTTTCTTACCTGGAATTATACAGCGCTGGCAAGTGCCAATGCTCCTGACTGGAAGAATCCTATTAACTCTGTACAACGTGAAGCTGTGCAGTCGCTGGGACGCCCATGGGTGCGCATGGCGCCACCGATTGATGTATTCACTACTACATTTGCCGATAAAATTAACGACTCGCGTTACGATGGCACGTTTACAACCGTTTATCGTGGTAATTGGGCCAAAGCAGGAGTAACCAATCCCACTTTGTATAATGCTAATGCATTACCAGTGGCGAATGGAGATTCTATTCTCAGTTTCCTGAGCACTGATCCGTCAACTGCTATAGACTATAGTAACTCCGTGTATAAAAGCGGCGTTGGTGCGGGGGTGTTGCCTGGCCGTGCTGACTATGTGATAGCCCCCAGTGCTATCAACAGAATCGTATATCCTGGTCTTTGGAAACTGGGACCTTACAGAACCGATAATGCAACCGGGTTAGGTCAGCCTAACGCAGGAAGCACACGTCCTTATAACATTGCCAAGTTCTCCGAGCTGTATTTTATTGCAGCAGAGGCCGCAGTGAAAGGTGCGGTGCCTGTTGCTGGTAAATCGGCCAGGGAGTTGATTAATGTACTGCGTGCCCGTGCCGGTAAATGGAAATGGAGCAATGCAGGTAACAGAACCAAAATAGAAGATCATAGTGCCGATATGGTTGCGGCCACACCTGCTACTATTACTATTGAATATATACTAGCAGAACGTTCCCGTGAATATTACGGGGAAGGTTATCGCTGGTATGACCTTGTACGTACCCAAAAATGGCAGCAGTTGGGTGGTACTTACAGAACCTGCGGACCTAATGTGGGCGATCACACTCCGCAAACATTTACCCGCTATATTGATAGTAAATATTATCTGCGTCCTATACCCCAGGTGCAGTTGGATAAAATGGAAATATCAGCAGCAGATAAGGTTTCTTATCAGAACCCTGCTTATCAATAAAGACTTTGGTATGAAATAGGCGATTATTTTAGGTTTAAAAGAAAAAGACGCTCCTTCTGGGGCGTCTTTCTTTTTTGCCGATGGAAGCTTTATTTTATTGTTTCTTAATGGGGATAACAACTTTGGCAGCAGCACTATCCTGCCTGATCTTTATCCGGTGTTGCATGCCCCATCTTGTCATGGCGCCAACCACCTCTTCCAATGTCTGGCTATAGGGTAGAAGCTCATACGTGATAGTTACCGGGTATCCGGGAACTACTTTCTTTACCAGGAAGCCATTCAGTTCCAGTTCTTTCAATTCGCTGGATAACACTCTGGCTGAAATACCCGTTACCTGTTTCTGTAGTTCTGTAAACCGGTTGTTGCCCCTGGCTATGGCAATAATGATCATAAGCTTCCATTTGCCACCAATGGCATATAAAGCATCACTTACAGCCGCCAGAATGGTGGTACACTCTTCTGTAAATGCTTTGTTTTCCTTCGTCTCCGGTTGCTCCTTGTTCTGTTTCATGTGCAGGGCATTGACTGAAAGTGAAGGTAATGGAATATTACCATCTGTCACCGGTGGCGCCAGGGGATAGGTTAATTCAGGGTTCTTGTTTCTACTATAATAAAATAGCCGGTGCGTTCTTTAATCAACCATTGCCCGTTTTGCTGCACATACTTGTCTTCATATTTAACACTGTAGTCGGAAAGTATGTTTTTGCCGTCTGTTTCTCTTATCATTTTAATCTGGGAAAAGGAAACTCCTGTTGCTGTATCTCCGTCTATGTTTACAGTGTGCTGTCCGTTCAGGGTAAAATAAGTTTTTACCAGGGACACGTGTCCTGTAAACTCTTTTTCCAATTGCTCCGTTCCGGAAACATCAGCTGCCAGGAAGTCTCCCATATATGCCTTATAAATGGCATCCTTTGTAAATAAACGCATTTGTTCCGCAAGCTTTTTCTCATCACCCAGGTAAGCGTAAGCATCAATTAAATTCCTTAGCGCTTCTTTGCTTTTCAACATGTCTGTTGTCATAACTGCTTCATTTATTATTTGAAAGCAAAGCTATCGCAGGCCTGGGTACTGAACGTCAGTCGTTACCTAAAGGTTAGTGCCTAACCAGTTACTCACTGGTGTTGGCGTTTTGAAAAGTATACCGTTTTCCTTTTTGTGTAGGTATGTCGTATAAGAAAGTGGCTGGCAACTCCGGTGTGGTAATCGTTGCTTTTGCCGATACAACCGGTGTAGCCACTGCTTCTGTGTAAAAGAAAGCATTGGGGTTATTGCCTTTAGCGGTAGCGGGTGTTTTACCGCCTGCCAAAGCAAGTGCATTGGGTACACGTAAGCGCAGGTTGCCACCCAGGTTTGATTGTATGGTTACAGTCATTATTTTACCTTCCTTCCATTGCATATCTACTATTTCAAAACCACCTCTGGCGCGCAGGCCGGAGATGCTGCCGGTGGGCTTCCATACTTCGGGTAAGGCGGGCAGCAGGTATATAGCGCCGTCTGCACTTTGCATCAGCATTTCTGTAATGCCGGAGGTGCAGCCGAAGTTGCCATCTATTTGAAAAGGAGGATGTGCATCAAACAGGTTATTGTAGGTGCCACCGCCATCGGGGTTGGCACCCAGTGGGGATAGTTGGTTTTGAATCAGCTGATAAGCATGGTTGCCGTCCAGCATACGTGCCCACCAGTTTATTTTCCAGCCCATGCTCCAACCGGTAGATACATCGCCGCGTTGCACCAGTGTGTTCTTAACAGCGCTGTATAACTGCGGGGTGCGGTAAGGAGATATTTGTGCAGAAGGGTACAGGCCATACAGGTGGGAGATATGGCGGTGGTGATCGTTAGGGGCGTCTGCATCATCCAGCCATTCCTGTAGCTGGCTGTGCTGTCCTATGTGCATAGGTGGCAGCTGGCTGCGCAGGTGGCGCAGGGTATCGGCAAAGGCTTTGTCTTTGTTCAGGATGCCTGCGGCGCGTATGGTGGCACTGAACAGGTCAAATACCAGCTGGTTGTCCATAGTGGTGCCGGCATCTATGCTGGAGCCTTCATGGGCTTTGGGAGCGTTCTCGGGTGAGGTGCCGGGGGCCACTACCAGCCAGTGGTATTTGGGGTGCATGACCAGGAAATCTGTATAAAAAGTTGCTGCGTTTTTCAAAGCGGGGTAAGCCTGTGCCAGGAAGGATTTATCGCCGTTGTACAGGTAATGCTCCCACAGGTGTTGGGTAGTCCAGGCAGCACCGGCGTTCCAGATGCCCCAGAAAGCGCCGTCTACCGGGCCGGTAATACGCCATATGTCGGAGTTGTGGTGTGTCACCCAGCCGCGTGCGCCATACATGGTAGCGGCAGTGCTGCGGCCGGTTTCTGACATTTCTTTTACCATGGTTAGAAAAGGCTCGTGCAGCTCGGACAGGTTGGTTTTTTCTGCGGGCCAGTAGTTCATTTCTGCATTAATGTTCAGTGTGTATTTGCTATCCCATGGCGGGGATAATTTATCATTCCAGATGCCTTGCAGGTTGGCAGGTTGCCCGCCGGGCTGTGAGGAGCATATCAGCAGGTAACGGCCGTACTGGTAATACAGGGTTACCAGTTTGGGATCGTTGGTGTTGCGGAAGTTTTTCAGTTGCTCATCAGTAGGCGGGGAGGGCGTGTGGCTGTTACCCAGCTGAAATTGTACGCGATTGAAGTAATGCTGGTAAGCGGCAATATGATCGCGTTTGATATCGGCGTAGGATTTATGTACTGCCTTGTTTAACCATTCGCTGGCAAGCTTGCTGGCATCGCCGCTGATGTCGTTATAGTGTACAAAGTTGGTGGCAATGGAAACGTAAATGGTGGCTGCATTGGCGTTGGTAATAGCAATGCTGCTATCTGTCTGTTCCAGGGTGCCGCCATCGGGTACTACGCGAAACAGGCTGCTGAACTGCACTTTGCCTTCCACACCTTCATGGTCGCCGGTAGTAGCTGTTAACTGTAGCTGGCCACCGGGTTGGGTATGGATGCTTTGCTTTTTATGCGGTGAGGTGCAGCTGGCAATAAAGTTAAGGCTGCCGGGCTTATCGGCTGTTAACCGTACGGCTATAATTCTGTCTGCCAGGGAAGCTATTACTTCACGCGTATAGGTTACGCCATTTACTACATAACTGTTTTGGGCAACGGCGTTTGCTATATCCAGCTCGCGGTGGTAGTTGCTGTAGCTATTATGCCCTTCAAAACGCAGCAGCAGGTTACCGGCCGGCTGAAAGCGCTGACCAAAGGAGTGACTGGTGAAAAAGGTTTTGTTGGTCAGCTGCTCTGCTTCTTTATACTTACCGGCAAAGATCAGTTGCCGTATTTCGGGCAACGCAGCCAGTGCTTCGGGGCTGTTGTTCTGGTTGGGACTGCCCGACCAGATAGTATGTTCGTTTAGTTGTATCGTTTCTTTTTCTACGTTGCCATACACCATAGCGCCCAGCCGGCCATTGCCCACCGGTAGTGCATTCTCCCATACATTACCGGAAGGTTGTGTATACCAGAGTTTTAAGGGCGTCGTGTTGTTGTTAGCTGGTGCTGTTGATTGCGCACTGGCTGCCGTAACGGACGCGGCCAGCAGGCAAACACACCACAATTGGTATCTGTTCATATCGCTATTGATAATAGTTATTATTTTTTATTTTCTTTTCTGTGGCACTACCCATTGTTCTGTCCACGTAGGGTTGTGCATATAAAATCGTCCATCGTGGTAGTAAACAGGCTCAATGCCCATTTGCGGCAGCGGTTCCCAGGGTTCCAGTGTTTTGCTGTAAGGGTAGGGGCGCTGCTCATACATCATATAATGGCAACTGCTCCATAGCTCCCCATCCGGACCGGTAAACAAGGCGTTGTGGCCTGTTTCGCAGTAAGGGTCTTCCGTGTCCTGAAACTGCAGGTGACTGTACCCGCCATTGGCCGCCAGTTCGGGGCGGTATCCTTTTTTGCGGGTGCCGAAGATGGGCTGGTCAGATGCCAGTTTCCATGGGCCTAAAGGGGTGGGGGCTTTCAGCAGGCCCACTTCATAGCCTCTTGTCCAGGTGCTGAAGAACATAAAGTACATACCCTCTTTCTTAATTACAAACGGGCCTTCTATGCCGCCCTGCATCCAGTCCGGATAGCCGGGCGATCTTTTATCCAGGAACTTCTGAATGCTGCCCTTCAATTTGCCGGTGGGCAAGTCTATGGGTGCCTGAAACAACCCGTTGCCGCTGCAATAGAGATAGGTTTGCCCGTCCTCATCTTCAAACAAAGTAGCATCGTTGTTATACTGCGGTGTTAACGGGCCGTTTACCAGCTTATAGGGGCCGGTAACACTATCAGCAGAAAACAACCATATGCTGTGTGTTTTCATGCCTTTCGGGTCGTCTGCGGTAACCTTGCCGCTGTTCACCGTAAGCCAGTACTTCTTTTGTATATAATGAATTTCCGGTGCCCAGAAGCGGCCGTTATAGGGGCAGTCTGCCGGCAGCTTAGCCGCATCAATGAGCCAGGAATGCTGTTTCCAGTGTAACATATCGTCAGATACCAGTAACCTTACTCCGGGGTTGGGCCCTGTCCATACCGGGTTGGAAGTGCCTGTGCAATACCATTTGTTGCCCACCTTAATAATACAATGATCCCGCATAGAGATAGCGGTGTCGCGTGTAATGGGGTTGGTATAGCGGAATATAGCAGCCGTATTTGTAATGGTGCTGCCTGTTTGCGCATTGCTGTATTGCAGTGTGGCCAATAACAAGACGGATAACCAGGTTTTATTCATGTGTTTTGGCTTTAATGAGAGTGTTTGCTGATGCCGGAGGAAAGGTGCTTACCTGTTGAGAGGTAGTCGCCAGTGGAAAAGCTTTGCCTGTAACGGCTTCGTTGTTTACCAGGCTTTGTGCAATGGCATGTTGTAACAGCAGCAGATGCTGTCGTGCAGTACGACAGCATCTGCATCATTGCCGCTGGCAACATCCGTTTTATCATCGCTTGTGTTTACAATTCAATACTGGTTTGCACTGGTGTGCCGGAAGTGGTGGCGGTGCCTGGCTGGCTGCCGCCTACGGCTATCATTACTTTACCCTTCAGGGTTTCTGGTTTGCCGTTGTTATCCAGCAGGGCCAGTTGTTCGGGGGTAACGATAAAAGTCACGGTTCTGCTTTTCCCTTTTTTCAGTGCAATGCGCTGGAATCCTTTTAAAGAACGTAAGGGCGCTTCTTTACCGGGCACTGTTGTGTACAGCTGTACCACTTCTTCACCATCGCGGTTGCCGGTGTTGGTTACCTGTACTGCAATGGTGTATTTGTTTTTACCGGTAACGCGCAGGTTCTGGTAACTGAAACGGGTATAGCTTAAACCGTAGCCAAAGCCGTATAAAGGCTTACCGGTAAAGTAGCGGTAGGTACGGTTGTGCATGGTGTAATCGGTAAAGCCGGGCAGGTCTGCATCGCTGCCGTAAAAGGTAACGGGCAGACGGCCTGCGGGGTTATAGTCGCCAAACAATACATCTGCAATGGCAGTACCGGCGCTTTGTCCGCCGTACCAGGCGTTTACAATAGCGGGTATGTATTCTGCTTCCCAGGGTATGGCAATGGCGCTGCCGGTCATCATTACAAACACAACGGGTTTGCCGGTGGTTTGCAAGGCTTGCAGCAGTTCTGTTTGCACTTTGGGTAATAGGATAGAGGTTCTGTCGCCGCCGTTAAAACCAGGGTAGTCTACCCGCATTTCTTCACCTTCCAGCTGTGGCGATATACCGCCGGCGTATACGATAGCATCTGCATTTTTCAGGCGGCTGGCCAGTGCGGCAAAATCTGTTCTGATAAAATGACCGGCTTTTAGTTTTACATTGGCTTTGCCTTCTGCCTGGTAATATTCTACCACCAGGCGGTAGGTGGTGCCTGCTTCTGTATTCAGTTTATAGGTGCGTGCGCCCCAGCGGTTACGTGTCCATGCATTAATTACTTCTTTGCCATCTACCAGGAAACGGTAGCCATCATCTGCATCCAGTTCAAAGGACATGCTTCCGGTGGTGTTGGCGGTGAAGTCGGTGGTATAGCGTGCTGAAAAATGATAACCTTTCAGGGTGTCTATAATCAGTTGTCCTTCCTGCCAGTTGTTATCCAGTGCAGGTTCTATCCTGGTAGCCAGTGGCTGGCCCTTCAGTTCTGTGTTGTTGTAATACTCCGCATAAAAGCCCTGCTTGCCCTGCCAGTGGTATTGGTTGGCAACATCGGCATATTGCAGTAAGGTATCGTTGGTAAAGTTCACCGCTTTCTCAAATACCACCTGTACGTTAGGGCCTACCTTATCGCGTATACCCTGTAACAAGGTTACGGTTTGAGAAGGGGTGCCGTTGTAGTTACCCAGTACGGCAATAGCATTATCGGCATTGGGACCTACCACGGCAATCTTTTTCAGTTGTTTGCTCAGTGGCAACACGTTGTTCTGATTGCGCAGTAATACGATGCTCTGACGGGCCATTTCCAGCGCATGCGCTTTGTGGGAAGCGCTTTCCAGTACCGAAGCCGGTGTTTGTGCAAAGGATACCATTTCTTTGGGATCAAACATACCCAGCTGAAAGCGAATCAGGAACAGGCGCTTTACCGATACATCAATCTGCTTCTCGGCAATGAGCCCATCCTTTACGGCTTTTACCAGCGACAAATACGCATCGGTACCACATTCTACATCGGTGCCATGCAGTACGGCATCGGCAGAAGCGTCTTCAGCGGTTTTATGTGTTTTATGGTTTTTGAAGAAATCGTCAATGGCCCAGCAGTCAGAGGTGACATAGCCGTTAAACTGCCAGCGGTTGCGCAGTATATCAATCATCAGCTGATCGCTGCCGCAGCAGGGTTGCGATTTAAAGGCGTTATACGCACACATTACGCCCGCTACATGGGTTTGGGTGATGAGTTGTTTAAAAGCAGGCAGATAGGTATTCCAGAGGTCGTAATCGGTAGGGGATACATTATCCACGTGCCGGGAAGGTTCCGGGCCGCTGTGTACGGCATAGTGTTTGGCACAGGCGGCTGCTTTCAGATACTTCGGATCATTGCCCTGCAAACCGCGTACAAAGGCAGAACCCATCATTGCGGTGAGAAAGGGATCTTCGCCGTAGGTTTCCTGGCCACGGCCCCAGCGGGGATCGCGGAAGATGTTGATGTTAGGCGTCCAGTAGGTAAGGCCCACATAACGCTGACCTTCCCTGCCATCCTGCTGTGCTTTGTTAAAGATGGCTCTGCCTTCCAGTGCGGAGTAATCGGCCATGCGTTTGATGGAGTTGGTATCAAACGTAGCAGCCATACCAATGGCCTGCGGGTATACAGTCACACGGTAAGGGGTGCGCGCTACACCATGCAGCACTTCATTCCACCAGTCGTAGGCAGGTATGCCCAGCCGGGGAATGGCAGGGGCGGTATTTAACATCTGCGCTACTTTTTCTTCCAGTGTTAAACGGCCTACCAGGTCATCTACCCGCTTTTCAAAAGAAAGCGCGGTGTTCTGAAAGGGATAGCCGTTTTGTGCCTGACAGGCAGGTCCCCAGGCGCAGGCGCCGATAAGCAGGGGCGTAACAAACATCTTTGCAATCAATCGCATATTAATCTTCATTATCGGTTCTGAAAGGAGAGGCGGGCAAGCCCTCTTTGTTATATAAGTTGGGATTTACCGGGTTATCGGCCCAGGCATACCGTACATATTGTGGTTGCCTGATCGCAGGGCTTTGTACTACTATGGTGTTGCCTTCGATAGTAGCTTTGGCCCATACAAACTTTTTATCGGCACCGGCAATGGCAAACTCACTCAGCGGACCATCATCTATAGCGGTTAAACCGCTGCCGGTGTTGGTAAAGGATAGTATAATTTTATCGCCTTCTATCCGTGCGGCTTGAAACAGCGGGCCGGAGTACACTACGGTGCTATCGCCATAGGCTACGTGCTGTGCGGCCAGCGCCAGCCTTTCACCCACTTCTTTTTTCCGGTCGGGGTGTATATCATTCCATTCTCCCAGGTCTATAGCTACGGCCATACCGGTGTGGGGTATTTGCAGCGATTGCAGCTGTGCTTCGCGAAAGGCGGCCCAGTTGCTTTCCATCGGTCGGTAACTCATATCCATAAAGCCCGGTAGCTGTACGTATAGAAAGGGTTTGGTGGGCTGCTTCCATTTGCTGCGCCAGTTGGCAATGAGTGCGGGCTGTAAATGGGCGTACTCTTTCGGGTGGCCGGTATCTGTTTCTCCCTGGTACCATAGAAAGCCTTTCAGACTAAAGGGTATCAACGGGGCTATCATCGCGTTAAATAAGGCGGCGGGCTGGTTCTCCGGCGCTATTCTGCCGGGGCCGGGGGCAGGTCCCGGGCCGCCGTTGCGGGCGAAAGCAGGCGGATTGTTTACCAGGCCTACTTTGTATTGCCAGGTGCCCTTGAGGTCTATGGTATCATTACCGGCTATCAGCTGGTAAGGCTTATCCGGTACAAAACCGCCTTTGCCTGCGTTGTTGGTTACCCGTATTACAAACAGGTTTTTACCGGCATGCAATGTGCCTGCGGGCAGCGGATAGCGGCGTTGCGGATATAGATAAGTAGTATTGCCTACCTGTTTGCCATTGATATACAAGGCATCGGCATCTACAATGCGGCCCAGGAATACTTTGGCGGCGGCAGTAGTCATAGCGGCAGGTACGTCTATCTCGCGGCGGTACCATACCACGCCATCCAGGTCTCGTATGCCCTGGTCTTCCCAGTAGCCGGGTATGTTGATGCTGCGCCAGCCTTTGGGCGCATAGCTGGTATTAAACCAGCCTTCTTCCATGCCTTTATCTAAAGGCATTTCGGGCTTTGGCCTGTTGGCTGCAGCGCGGCTTATACCGTTTACATAGGCGGTATCTTTGTTTTGCTGCAGGGTGCTGAGTAGTTGCGGAAATGGCTGAAAGCCTTCTTCACTCATCCACGACTGCAAGGGCGTGCCACCCCAGCTGGCATTGATAAGGCCTATGGGTACGTGGTACTGTGCATATATTTTCTGTGCAAAAAAGTAGGCTACGGCCGAAAACTCACCTACATCTTTCGGGTTGGCCCATTTCCAGGAACCACCGGGCAAATCGTTTTGCGGGCCTTGCATATTGGCGGTGTTGGGTACCCAGAAATGCCGTATCTGCGGATTGTTGGCGGTGGCTACTTCGCTGGCATAACGTACAGCATGCAGTGCCATCTGGTGTACCATGTTCGACTGTCCGGAGCATAACCATACATCGCCTATCAGTATGTCGTTAAGGGTAATATGGTTACTGGCATCCAGCTGCATGGTATAGGGGCCACCTGCTTTCATGGCAGGTAGTTGCGCATTCCATTTACCCAGTGTATTGGCACGGGTGGTAATATGTTGCTGCGCGAAACGGATGCTTACTTTTTCGCCGGGTGCAGCCCAGCCCCAGAGTTGAATGGGCTGTTCGCGTTGCAATACCATACTATCACGAATAAGCCTGGGTAGTTGTATCTGTGCCCAGGCGGCAGGTGCTAAGCCTGCTGATAATAACAAAAGAAGAATATTTTTTTTCATACACTAAGGTGTGTTGGAGTGTAATAACTGGTTTACTGCGTTTACCAGCAGTATATAACTGGCGCCCAACCCTACCACGTATTCGTTTTCGCCCCATAAGAAAGGCCAGTCCTCTTTATTCTCCGGAAAGTCGGGCGGTATAATCAGCACGCCCGGTACAATGCCGCCTGCTATATACGTGAAATTGGCGCGGTTGTTACCGTAGGCTATTTTTTTAGATTCGGTACCCACGGCAGATACCAGTGATATATCAGAGCCGGGATGTGTGCCATACAAATAATGCAGGCTGTTAAAAACCGGCTCGCTGCCAATAATATCGGGGAAGGCGCGATGTAAATAGTAATTGGTGAGTCCAAAATTGATCACTACACCACTGCCTGCCCAGCCACCGCCGGTTACGGGCACGCCGTAAGGGTTTTGGGCGCTCATTTTATCCAATCCCTGTTTATAATTGGTAACCAGCTCTTTTACGCGGGCCTGGTAAGATGCATCCAGGTAGGGCAGGGCCTGTATACACAAGCGTGCACGGCGGTTAAACTGCTGTGTTATTTCTGTAAAATGCGCGGCCAGTGTATCGGCATACTTTTGTTGCCCGGTAGCCATACGCAGTTCCAGCGCTGCCTGCATCTTTTCATCCAGCAGCGGGCCGCCGGTGGTGTTGCCGTGGTTAAACACATAAGGCGGGTGTGTTTGCTCTTCTTCCCATACCTGCACGGCCTTTTGCAGGCATTGCATGGCCAGTGTGTCGTTATAGCCTTTCAGGGCACGGCTGGCGGCAGCCAGCGCGGCAATAGAGCCATAGTTTAACGCGGTGGAACGGTTGGTAAAAGCCCAGCGGTCATCCGTTCTGCCACTGAAGTTGCCTTCTGTTTCCTGCGGGCCCAGGGATGGTTTATAAATTAAATTATCTGTTTTGGTAACAGCATCGCCCAGGTGGGTGTATTCTTCCAGGTGGGCTTCGACTATACCATTGATGGCATGACCTACGGCGTTAAACTGGGCCAGCAGCTGTAAAGTGCCATGCTCAATCTGTTGCAGCATATCGGGCTTGCCATCGGGGCGGTGCAACTCCACATAACGGATGGTTTGGTCAACCAGTGTTTCGTCGCGTGTGGGGCGAAACAGTTCCCAGGCATGTACCAGGTCGGTTACAGTACCGTAGATGGTTTGTGTGCGTAAGTCAAAATCGCCCGCATCGTACCAGCCGCCTACGTTCAGGCCGGGTATATGTTCGTAAGGTTTAAAGCGGGTATCGGTAGTAGGCCCTTGTGCATATAAATCGAAATGTACCCGGTCTGTAGGGGCCTGTAGTGCATCATCCAGGTGGGAGGCTCCGTGCCATACGCGGTAGGCTTCCTTTACCGTTATATGATCCATTTGTTCCGGCATAAATATATCCTGTGTGGCATGCCAGGCGGTCTGGTATACACTTTTATCTATGCGGAAGGGCTTTGTTTGGGTGGTGCCGTATTGTATCATATACAAGCCGGTATCCTTTACGGCGGAGAAGTTAAAGGTATAATACTGGTAACGCAGGTAGTTGCCCCAGCGTTGAACGGGTGCGGTGTATTTAGTGCGGATAGTACCCTTGTCATCTATCTGTAGCAGGGTAGCGTTGGCTAGTGCCTTGCTGTTCTTATCCAGTTCAATAGCGGCCATCTTTGGCTGATCGGGATGGTAACCTACCTGCGAGTGGCCAATTACGGGTGGGCGTGTCCAGCCTGCCTGTGTAGAGGCAGTGATGTGCCATTCCAGCACGGTGCCTGTTTTGCCTGCAGGTAACAGGCTGCGTACTACAAACCAGCCGTTCTGGGCTTTGTTCCGGCCATCGTACAGCAGTAACGGTGTTTCGCTTTCTATGCGTACCCGGCGCATGGCATCTTCGGGTGCCAGCACCAGGCGGTTACCCTGGGCCAGTGGCAGGGGCGCAGTACGTCCGTTGCTGAGGGCCATGTTACTGGTAGGGTATAAGGGAAACACGCCTGCTTTGCCATCGGCCATATAGGTTTTGGAAAAATAGGCCGAGGGTAAAAACTCCAGGTTAAATCCAGCACGTCCGGCCAGTTCGGCAGGTACGGGTTTATCCAGTAATACACGTATTACCACGCCTTCTGTTGCGGGTTTTACTTCTATGGTATAGTCGAAGTTGAAAGCCGGGTAGCGTAGCCAGGCGCGTACGGTATTGGTTTGTTTGTCTGTTTCGCGGCGGATGAATTGCGGAATAGAATCCCATTGCTCCGGCGTGGCATCCAGGCGCACATCGCCATTGGTGGCGGTGCGCACTTCGTGGTGTATCAGTTCTATGCCTGCCAGCTTTTCATCGCCAAACAGTCCGTAGTGGCTATTGAACACCAGCACATTCAGTCCGGGCTTGTACAGGTAGCCGGTTTCTGTCAGTTGTAGTGTACCTGGTGCGGGTGACTGTGCATGCAGGTAACAGGGGGCCAATGCCAGTGCCAGCGATAGTATGCGCAGGGCTTTGCCTGTGTTGTTGCCTGTATATCGGGTGAAATATTTCATGCGTGGTAGCTGTTGTTAATAGTGAGCGGTGTGTTTTTTTATATCAATTACCCGGTAAAAAGCGGGTTTAGGCTGGAACTTACGGTCGAACAAAAGCGGGTAATTGGTTCTGCCGCGAACGGGGAAATCGTTCAGCCACGATTGACCATCATCCACGCCCCAGAAGGTAACGCGGCTCACTTTGTTCTTATACTGTAAAAACAGTTTGAAAAGCGATTCGTAGCTGTCTGCCAGTTTGGTTTGCATGGAATCAGGCAAGCCATTACGGTAAGGATTTATTTTATCGTTATAGGTGGCCGACTGGTTTACATCTGCACCCACAATGCCGCGCGGGTTGGGCAGCACACTCAAATCCAGCTCGGTAAACATTACTTCTATACCCAGTGCGCCAAACTCCTGTATACTTTTTTCAATCTCCCGCAGGGGCAGGTTTTCAACGCTCCAATGGCCCTGAATACCTACGCCGTCAATACGCACACCGGCGGCCTGTATCTTTTTAATCAGGGCAATAGCGCCGGCTCTTTTAGCGGGCTGTTCTATATTGTAATCGTTATAATACAGGCGGGTGTGTGGGGCTGCCTGCTGCGCCAGCCGGAAGGCTTCTACCACAAAATCATCTCCCAGCTTTTGCTGAAAAACCGATTTGCGCATGGTGCCATCTTCATTCAACGCTTCATTCACTACATCCCAGCTATATACTTTGCCATCGTAGCGGCCTGCTACCGTGGTAATATGATCGTGCATAAACTGCCGTACAGAATCGGCGTTGTTCATATGCCGCATAAAGGCAGGCAACTGGCTGTGCCATATCAGTGTGTGGGCGTTTACTTTAATGTTATGCTTTTGAGCATAGGCCACCAGTTTATCAGCCTCATCAAAAGTGTACCGGTTCCATTCAGGGTGCAGCAATGCCGCCTTCATCATGTTCTCGGGGGTAGCGGCATCAAACTGCTGTGGCACCAGCCGGGCGGCGGCGGTATCTCTTTCTGCTACCTGGCGGTTGTTGAGGGCGGTGCCAATAGCAAAGTCTTTTTTATATACTTCCCGCAAGGCAGGCATTGTGTGGGTGTTTTGGGCTTTATTACTGCCGGCGCAACCCGCCAGGGTGAGCGAAAGCAGTGAGGCCGTAACAAGAGAATGTCTGGTTGTCATATAATGCGTTTGTTATTTATCTGATAATGTGTCTGGTGGTGGCAGGTAGCCTTCGGTGCGGCCTGCTGTTTCTACTACCAGTTTCTGCAATACCACACCTGCATCCAGCATCCAGTAACGCACTATGTGCTTGCCGGGTGCGGCCAGGTAATGGCGGCTTTGTTTCACAATGTTGTTATTGGCTACCCAGGCGTTCCATATGCCGGTGTTGTCTTCTTTATTCAGGCCCAGTAACTGCGGCGCTTCATCGTCAATTGACACGGCAAAGCGCAGTCCGGTAGGTGCATGGTGAATGTTCAGTGTGGGGGAGAACCAGGTGCGCAGGGTAACACTGTCTTTACCGGTAGTGTATATGTCGTATTCCAGGTGTGGACTGGTAGCGGATAAGTTTACGGATGTGGTTACCGGGAAGGTGGTAATGCCATCGCCGTTTTTGCCAATGCCGGGTATGGTTTTCCATTCTACGTTGTTGCCGGTTACCGCGCGGGTATAACGTGTGGCACTCATGGCTGTATAACCGTCTTTCTCTACATACACCGCTTTCTCTGTTGGTGCTGCGGGTGGGGTATACAGGGGTTGGGTTTTTAATACCGCAGTGGTGGCGATGGCACTGTCGGGCGCTACATCATCCAGCGCAGGCATAATGTTGCGGCGGGGTTCCTGCCACGAGCGGTAGCCTATATGTGTTTGATCCATCATGTGATTCCATTTGCCACCGGCTATTTCTTTGTTGTATTTTACGGAAATGAGGGAGTCGGCCAGGTAAAAGGCTTTTGCCTTCTCGGCCCATTGGTTGGCCAGTATATTCTTTTGTGTGGCCAGCTGTTTGTTCATGGCTACGGCATAATACAACTGGTGCAGGTTTTCCAGCGCCTGTATGGGGTGCAGTACCAGTTGAAAATACGCATCTTTATCTGCGGCTGTTAAACTGTTGTTGATGGCTTCTGCCTGCTGCCGCAGTGTTGTCCATTCCTGCACTACCTGTGCAAATTCGTTACGCACGGTAAGGCTGTAGGTGCTGGCATCCAGCAGTTCGGGTTTTCTGCGGCTGGCATAGTGTGCATATGTTTTCAATATAGCTGCAATAGCAGGTGCCTTTGCGTGGCCAAACTGCTCTGTAGCCCATTGGGTATAGAATTGCTCTATATTGTCTTCGTTCCAGCGGTGGGTGTTGTAAGCATAATCCAGGAAGAAGGATATAGGTAGCTCCATCGGTTTCAGGTCGCCCACGTTTACAATCCATATCTGGTCAACGCCATGCGCATAAGCCAGGTGCATCTGCTCCCATACGCGGCTGATGTTGTTGGTGTTAAGCCATTTGTAGTTGCGGGGACCGCCTACATAATCAAAGTGGTAATAAATGCCGTAACCACCGGCTCTTTTAGGTTCACCGGGTTTGGGCAGGCGGCGTATGTTGCCCCAGTTATCATCACACAACAAAAGGGTTACATCATCCGGCACACGCATGCCTTCATCATAGTAATCCTGCACTTCTTTATACAGGGCCCATAGCTGCGGGGTTTGTGTGGCGGGTTTGCCGGTAACAGTGGTAATGATGTTGCGCTGGTCGGTTACTATCTTTTCCAGTAACTGGGTGGCGGTGCCTTTGGTCATGGGCATATCCCCATCGCCCCGCATGCCCAGGGTAACAATGCTTTCATGGGTGCCCATGTTGGCTATGCCCTTTGTCCAAAACTGTTTCAGCCCGGCTTCATTCTTTGTATAATCCCATTCACCTTTACCGTACCGTTTCCATTCCTGTTGCGAGCGTTGCATGGGCTCGTGGTGCGAGGTGCCCATTACAATGCCCCATTTATCTGCCAGAATGGGGTTGAGTGTATCATCATCATTAAAGGCATTGCCCCACATGGCCGGCCACAGGTAATTGCCTTTCAGGCGCAGCAGCAGTTCAAACATCTTTTCATACACAAGGTGGTTTACGCCGCCAAACTTTTCGCGTGTCCACCCGGAAAAGGCGGGTGCTTCATCGTTGATGAATATGCCCCGGTATTTGACAGAAGGGGAGGGGAACTGATAAATGCCTTTGGGTATGTAAGCGGCTGTTTTCTTTTGCACCGGTGCATCGGCCCACCAGTACCAGGGTGATAGGCCCAGCTGGCGCGATAACTCAAACACACCATAAGCGGCCCCGCGTTTATCGCTGCCGGCTATTACCAGTGTAGCGTTGCTGCCTTTGCCTGCGCCGGGTATGGCCTGCACACGAAAGGCTTCCCATTGGCCTTTCAGATCAGTGAATTCTACCTGCTTTTGCGCATGCAACTGTTGCAGGGCTTTGCAGCCGGTAACGGTGCCTATAATAATCAGGTTTTTAACGGTGGTGCGGCTGTGTACCAGTTCCGGTTTTGTACCGGTTACCTGTTCTATATCCTGTTGTAACAGGCTGGCTGCTTTTTGTACCAGCCAGTCGTCCTGCGCATCGGTATAAATAGCGGGCATATTGGCGGCGCTGATTGTAAAAGCGCCGGGCTGTTGCCGGGTGGATACCATTTGCTGGGCCATGGCATACGGCGCGCTCCATAACAAGAAAGAAAAAGCAATCAAACGTTTCATGCTGGCAATCTGTTTTAATAAGGCTGATAAAATAGCCGCTAATTGCTGCCGGCGCCCGGTACAAATAGAGAGCGTATACTTTTATAATAATCCAACGTATGATCCGGCGGCTCTACACCTGCAGGCAGCGGCATACGGGAATAGGTTTGAAAATAAAGCAGGCAACTGTTGCGCCACCACCGGGCTTCTTTCTCCTGTATGGACAGCAATTGCTGTACCTGGTGAAAGCGTTCGGGATCTATCACGGTTTGCAGGCTGTTCCAGCTGGCCTGCATGCGGCGCACGGTATCTACGCCTTGCTGGTAACGTGTACACAGCTCATCCCATAATGTTTTACCGGAGTGCATGTGGTGTTGCCACGATACATGATGAAACCACAGCAGGTATCTTTCATCGCAGGTGTTGGAATCTTTCCACTGTGCCTGCACTTCGGGTTTGTATTGCGCCAGGGCGTTGCTGCCGGTGGCGGTGCGGTTAAAGCCAAGGCCAAAGCTGTCTGCACGGTGGTAGTATACCGAGTTCCAATCGGCCCGTCCGGCATTGTTTACCCAGGGACCCGGACCCCAGTGGCCGCTGGCGCCCATAATGTGGTGCAGGCCCAGTGGGGTCATATAGTTAACTACGGCTTCGCGGGAAGCCATCATCATATCGGTAATGGTTTGTACGGCCTGCGGCTGGTGGGTAAAGGTTTGCTGTACCCATTCCCGCGCAATGTCCCTGGCATTGGCGTTGGGGTTCCAGGCCAGTTTGCCGTAAGCATACCAGGTAGCCTGGCCAAACGGGTGATTCGTCCAGTTTCTTTCACTGCCTATATTGGATACGCCTGCAATGGCTGACAGGGAATGATGATACAGGCTGCCATCGATCACTTTGGCGATGGTAGCACCCTTACCGGTGGCATAGGTATCGGCATCCAGCACTTCTTTAAACAAGGGGGCCTGGTAAACCAGGTGGGTGCCCTGTCCCAGGTACTCCATGGTAAGCTGAAACTCCATGGCCAGTGGCGTTTGTGGCATAGCGCCAAACAACGGCGAAAAGGGTTCGCGGGGCTGAAAGTCAATAGGCCCGTTCTTTACCTGCACCAGCACATTTTTGCGAAACTGTCCATCCAGTTTGGTAAACTCTGCATAGGCCTGTTTAAACCGGTCTGCCGCGGCAATGTCCGGCAGGTTTTTATTGGTTTTATTCGAATCAAAATCTTCATCGTGTTTCTGCACCCGCACATCGTATACAAACGCCCGCCACATAATAATACCGCCATGTGTGCCTACGGCATCTGCCAGCATATTGGCGCCATCTGCATGGGTGCGGTTATAGGTTTGCGGGCCGGGCTGCCCTTCGGAATTGGCTTTCACCAAAAAACCACCAAAGTCTGGTATCAGTTCATAAATTTCATCGGCCTTATGTTGCCACCAGTGCTGTACGGAGGTATCCAGCGGGTCGGCCGTTTTCAGGCCACCTATTTCTACCGGTGCGCTGAATTTAGCAGTGAGATATACTTTCAGGCCATAGGGGCGAAAAGCATCTGCCAGTGCTTTAACCTTCAACAGGTAATCGTGCGTTAACACCAGGGCATTGGCATTTACATTGGTTAGCACCGTGCCGTTAATACCTATGGAAGCATTGGCGCGGGCATAGTCAATATAGCGCTGATCAATATAATCCGGCAGGGTATGCCAGTTCCAGATGGAGAAGCCTGCATAGCCGCGTTCAATGGTGCGGTTGAGGTTATCCCAGTGGTTTAAAATGCGGTGCTGTATAGCGGGTACGCTAACTACCTGTACAGCCTGTATGGGTTGTTGTGTTTGCAACAACCGCAGCAGGTGAAAGGTGCCGTATAACACACCTATATCTGTATTGGCGGTGATAATGGTTACTTTCTTTTCTTTGATGCGGGCTGTTGTAATGCAAAAGCCATCCTGGCCCAGTGCGGCATAATCTGTTGTTATACCCGTAAGCTGTGCCGGTTGGGTAAACCGGGTAAACAGCAGCAGGCTGGCCTGTTCTGTTGTAGCGCTTTCGCGTGGGGTATTGCCGGTAAGCCCGCTAAGGCCCATCACTAATTCTTTTTGTGCAGCGGCAAGGGTAGGTGATTGACCATATACTTTTATGTACTGCAATTGATTGCTGTAGCTGCTGCGCAGGGCGGCATTTTCTATTTTATCATAACGTAGCCAAAGCCGGTATCCATCTTCTGCATGGGCTTTCAGTGTAATAAGTGTAAGTGGTAACAGTAGCCGTAATAACTTCATCATGAGGATTTTTTTTGCTGTTTTATTTATCCCGGAGCGTAAAGGGCAGCATGCAGGCCAGCGAAGAGCTGTTGATTTTCTAATGGCTTGCACACAATCGTTTATATCCTTTCTGAAGGCTAATTTAGAAGAATTTTTAATAAGATTAGAAATCGATTGCAAAAATCGGGAAAAGCACTATTATTGTCGGGCGAAAGCTGATTACTACTCCTGCCATATCTGTTTGTATCAGCTTGCCATTTTACGCATTCTATTCTTAACCATTGATTTACAAATAGTATTACTATTATGAAACGGCTAACGCTTACGATTGCTGGTTTTTGTATCGCCTGTATTACCGGCCATACACAACTTGTGAAACAGGCCCCGCAGGGGTTTGATGTGTTGCAAACCTCTATTGCACACGGAAAAATAGATACCATTCAATATGCTTCCAAAACCGTGGGCACCACACGCCGGGCGTTGATTTATACACCGCCGGGTTACTCCAAGAAAACAAAGTACCCTGTGCTGTACCTGCTGCATGGTATTGGTGGTGATGAAAAGGAATGGCTGAATGGGGGCACACCGCAGGTGATACTGGATAACCTGTATGCCCAGGGCAAACTTACTCCTATGATTGTAGTAATGCCCAATGGCCGTGCCATGAAGGACGACCGGGCTACCGGTAACATTATGGCGCCGGATAAGGTACAGGCGTTTGCCACTTTTGAGCAAGACCTGTTAAACGACCTGATCCCTTATATGGAAAAGCAATTTCCTGTATTGACTAACCGCGAAAACCGCGCTATTGCCGGCTTATCTATGGGTGGCGGTCAATCGCTCAACTTTGGTCTGGGCAACCTGGACAAGTTTGCCTGGGTAGGTGGTTTTTCTTCTGCCCCCAATACCAAAAAGCCGGAATTGCTGGTGCCCGATCCGGAAAAGGCACGCCAACAGCTGAAGCTGTTATGGATATCGTGTGGGGATAATGATAACCTTATTACGTTTAGTAAACGCACACACGATTACCTGTACGAAAACAAGGTGCCGCATGTGTATTATGTAGAACCTGGTGTACACGATTTTAAGGTATGGAAGAACGGGCTGTATATGTTTTCCCAGTTTCTGTTTAAGCCGGTAGATCCTTCTGTTTTTACCCAATACACCGTGCTGGGTACACCGGCTGCTACTAATGTGCGCAACGCCCGTTACCCGCAGATATTGCCGGATAACCGCGTGGTGTTTCGCCTGAAAGCGCCGGATGCACAGCGTGTGCAGGTAGATTTGGGCAGGAAATACGATATGGCAAAAGATACCGGTGGTTACTGGACGATAACCACAGATTCTATCAGTGAAGGTTTTCATTATTATTCGGTGCTGATAGATGGGGTAGCTATGGCCGATCCTGCCAGCGAAACTTTTTATGGTATGGGCCGCATGGCTGCCGGTATTGAAATTCCTTTTGCCAATGGTGATTATTATGCCACTAAGGATGTGCCACATGGCGAGGTGCGTATGAAACGTTATTTCTCTACCATTACCAATTCCTGGCGTCGTTTTTTTATCTACACACCACCAGGGTATGATAATGCTGCCAACCAGCAGTACCCGGTATTGTACCTGTTGCATGGCGGCGGGGAAGATGAACGCGGCTGGAGCACCCAGGGCAAAACAGACCTGATACTGGATAACCTGATAGCAGCGGGTAAAGCTAAACCCATGCTGGTGGTAATGATGGATGGCAATGTGGGCACCGGCGGCTTTAACGAAATGACGCTGAAAGCTTTTGAAAACGAACTGAAGAACGTGGTAATACCCACAGTGGAAAGTAACTACCGTGCTTCTAAAGAAGCCAGTCAGCGTGCGCTGGCAGGGTTATCTATGGGCGGTTTGCAAACCCTGTATGCGGGCATTGGCAATACCAGCCTGTTTAGCTACCTGGGCGTGTTCAGCTCTGGCTGGTTTGGTGGTCAGCAGCCGGTGGCAGAGCAGCAGTATGCTTATATGAAGGAGAATGCCGCTACTATTAATAACAACCTGAAACAATTCTGGATAGCGATGGGCGGTAAGGAAGATATTGCCTGGAACAACTGCCAGAACATGATGAAGAAGCTGGATGAATTGAACATCCATTATAAATACAGCGAATACCCTGGCGGCCACACCTGGCCGGTATGGCGTAATAACCTGTACCAGTTTTCCCAACTGCTTTTTCAATAACACAATCATACTGTACCTCCAAAGGGCAGCAAATCTCCAAAGGGGTAGCAGTAGCTACCCCTTTACTAACGAAATAAAGCATATGAAAAAACAACTTTTATCTATACTGTTGCCTTTGCTGGCAGGTGCCGGTGCGCAGGCGCAGAATCCTTTCATCACCAACCAGTTTACGGCCGATCCTTCTGCCCGCGTGTTCAACAACCGCGTATATGTATATCCTTCGCACGATATCCGTTGCGGACCAGGCCAGGGACGCCCTAACTGGTTTTGTATGGAAGATTACCATGTATTCTCTTCTGATAATCTTACGGACTGGACAGATCACGGTATGATTGTGAGCCAGGATAAAACCAACTGGACAGCACCCACCGCTTACAGTATGTGGGCGCCGGACTGTGTGTATCGCAACGGTAAGTATTACTTCTATTTTCCGGCTCCCGCTAAAGACACTACCAAAGGCAGAGGTTTTTCCATTGGGGTAGCTATAGCCGATAAGCCCGAAGGCCCCTTTACGCCACAGCCGGAGCCGATAGCCAACGTACGTGGTATAGACCCCAACGTATTTATTGATAAAGATGGGCAAGCCTATCTATACTGGGCGGGGGGCAACCTGTATGTGGCTAAATTAAAGGAGAACATGCTGGAACTGGATGGTGCTCCTGTAACCATTGCTAACCTGCCTACGCAGGGCCTGAAAGAAGGGCCATGGTTGTTTGAGCACGGTGGTAAATACTATCTTACTTACCCGCATGTGCGCAACAAAACAGAAAGCCTGGAATATGCTATGGGCAATACTCCCATGGGGCCGTTTACCGTAACGGGTGTTATCATGGATGAATCGCCTACCGGTTGCTGGACCAATCACCAGTCTATTACCGAATTTAAGAACCAGTGGTATCTCTTCTATCACAATAATGACCTGTCGCCGCGTTTTGATAAAAACAGGTCTATCCGTGCAGATAGCCTGTTCTTTGAAAAAGATGGCACCATCCGCAAAGTAATACCTACTCTCAGAGGTGTAGGGCTTACCAAAGCCACCAGTGCTATACAGATAGACCGTTACAGTCATATCAGCCCCAGTGGCGCCAGTGTAGCCTTGCTGGATACAGTCAATACCTTTGCCGGCTGGAAAACTATATTCCATAACAGCGAAGGCTGGATACAATACAACAGTGTGAATTTTGGCAGCCAGCCACTCAAAACCCTGCAGGCGCGTGTGGTATCTGCCACCGGCGCTACACTGGAGGTAAGGCTGGATCATGCAAAGGGGCCGGTGTTGGCCGAGGTAAAAGTTTCCGGTGGTAACCAATGGCAGGTGGTAACTGCGCCTGTAAAAGGCAAACCATCCGGTGTACATCACCTGGTGGTAAGCCTGAAAGGGCAGGGCAGTTGCGAGGTGGACTGGCTACAGCTGGCATTGTAAGCAGGGCTGTTGCGCACCATGATTTATTTACCACTACGGCTTTTTTCATCGCTGTTGCTGGTTTCGCGGTCTTGTGTTTGCGGTATTTTGTTGTTGCCAAAGCGCCAGTTAAAACGAAGGTTTATACGCCTGCTTTCCCAGGTGCTGTAACTGGTATATTGCAAACTGCCGAAGTGAACAGTAGTGATATTGCGCTGGGTATGGAATATATCGCTTACCGATATACCAACACTGCCCTGGTTATGAAACAATTTACGGCTCAAACCCAGGCTGATATTGGCATTACTTCCCTGGCGATAAATCAGGTTTGTGGCCGGGGAAGCATACCGGGCGCTCAATTGAAGCTGTAGTTTGGCGGGTAGTGTAAAGCGCTGGCTGGTAGAGGCGGTATAGCTCCATTGCCCGTTATCCAGCATGCCCCCGAAAAGCTGCCCCCTGAAATGGTTGTAGAAACCGGAAGCTTTATTTACCATTGTCCACCATTTGCGGATGGTTACGGGGTAATTCAGGTTGATATCCCAGTTGTTCATAGTACCGGCATTCTGCGTGGTCTGGTAGGTAATATCTCCTTTACGGTACTGTACGGGGTTGAAATAATTACCGGTATGCGTATAGGCTGCCGTAAGGGTGAATTTTTCTTTATAGGTATAACTCAATTCCGCGCTGGTATTCTTTTGCGCCTGCAACAACGGGTTGCCGGTTTGGTAATGATAGGGATCGGTTTGATAGGTAAACGGTTGCAGGTCGGTATAATCCGGTCTTTTCATGCGCTGGTTCAGCGATAGCCGCAGGTGCTGGCCGGATAAGGGTTGCCAGCTGATGTATAGGGCAGGCAACCAGTTGGTATAAGCAGAGTCCGGCTGCTGAAAATGCGTGCCGGCGGCATCTGTGCCGGTTCCTTTTACATGCGTTTGCTCTATCCGCACGCCTAATTGCCAGCCCCATCTACGATAGTTTTTAGACAGGTTGGCGTAGGCGCTGTTTACTTTTTCCTTGTATACAAAATAGTCATTGCCCGGCACATCGCTTTGGGTAAAACGGTTGTCGGTGTTTACAGAGGATAGCTTTACGCCGCCTTCCATTTTCCAGTTGTGTTTCCAGTTGTGCGTGTAATCGGCTTTCACCGTGGTAATGGTGATCACCGTATGCGTTATGTATTGCAAAAGGCTTTGTGCATCTGTGGCAATGCGGCTGGTATCTTCTTTGGTATAACCTGCCCGGTCAATATCTGCCGTAAACTCATTGCCGGTAGTATCTGCATAGCGGTAGTTGAGGTTGAAGGTAGTCCAGTAACGTTTGTTGGGGTTATAGGCGTAGGTATTGGCTTGCTGCCCGGCTATTTGCGAGTTGGTTTCATAACTGCCTTTATTGGTGCTTACTTCCCGCTCTACCAGTCCGCCAATGGTTTGCCGGCTGTTAAGGTGGTATTCCGCTGTTACACGTACTACCGGGTCGCGCCATTTGTCCAGGCTGGTGTTCTGTTGTGCCAGCAGGTTGCTGTTTAACAGCGTTTCTTTGTGATACTGTGTTTGATACGTGCCGTAATGCCATCCCAGATAGGTACTCACTGCCAGTTTGGGGGTGCCGTAATTGAAAAGGCCCGATACATCGCCCATGTTATGGATGCCCTGCGAGGTAGAGGCATCCAGGTTGCCCGTGAGGCCGCGTATTACGTTCTGCCGGGTTTTGATGTTCAGCAGGGCGGTATTGCCGGTTACATCGTATTTGGCGGAGGGATTACTCATTACTTCCAGCTGACTGAGCGAGTTAGCGGGCATAGATTTGAGCAGCTTTACCAGGTCGCGGCTGCTTAACCGAACCGGTTTGTCGTTAATCATTACCAGCACGGCATCTTTGCCACTCAGGGCAATCGCATCTTCGTTATCGGAAACGGTTAACCCCGGTGCCAGTCTTATCACATCCAGCGCGTTATCGGCCAGTTTCAGCACCTGGCTGTTTATACTAATCACCGTGCGGTCGGTGCCCTGCTGCACAAAGGGCAACCTGGCTTTTACGGTTATCCCGTTCAGCCAGTTGGGTTGCGGGATCAGTACAATGCGGCCCAGGTTGCCTGTGGGGTTGCTAATCCGGTGCAGCTGGTAGCCGGTATATTGTATTTCCAGGTAGGTATGGGCCTGCTGCGGCATCTGAAAGTAACCGGTAGCATTGGTGCGGGTGGTTTGCTGTACCACCGAATCGGCGCTTGTATACAGCCGCAGGGTTACGCCTGACAGCGGCTGGTTTTTCTCATCCGTTACTGTTCCACTTAGCTGTGCCTGCACAGCCAGGGTTAATAAAAGCGTTATTCCCAACAACCCAAATTTCATATTGTGAATTTTGGAAAGCAAGGTATTGTTACGGGCACACGCTGTCGCTTCAATATATGATTTGACACCACAAGTTGTTGCTATTCGCTCCGTTGGGCTGCTTGCGGGTAGTCGCCCGGTGTTTTTCCGGTTACTTTTTTAAAAGCCCGGTTAAAGGTAGATTTGGAATTGAACCCTGCTTCGTAGGCAATCACCAGCAGGTTCAGGTGCCGGTGCGCATCGCTTTGCATCAGGCGAATGGTTTCCTGTACGCGGTAGTAGTTGATAAAATCGTTGAAATTCTGCCGAAAGCAGGTATTGATAACTTTACTTAACAGGGAGGCATTGGTGTTCATTTGGCGGGCCAGCTGGGTTAAGGTCAGTTCGGGGTCGGTATATACTTTTTCAACTTCCACCAGTTGCATCACCAGTTGCTTCCATTCGTTCATCCATTCCGGCATTGCTTCCGGCTGGTCACTTACTGTCACCTGCGGATAATCCAATAGCAGGGGCGCGCGGTATTCCAGCAGCAGCTGTGGTTGAAAATTAAGTTTGATATAGGGCACAGGGCCGGTATTGTAGCCGGTAATGGCCATGTAATACACCATCAGCGCAAAGGCAAAAAAGTAATACCAGGAGCGGATATAGTGCAGGTTGATGAACAGCGATAGTATCTGTTCACTCAGCAGCAGTATCGTAAGCATGCTAAACAGGTACAGAAAATTACGCAGCCATTTAAAACCGGCCTCATAGGCAAACGAAAACTCGTATTGACTAAAGGTGATGTATTGCCGATAGTAACGGATAGCGAAAATGAGGTAGGTAAGCAAACTGAGCGACCATGTAAAACTGTACCAGCTGTCAAAGTCCGGATCGCTGTATCCGTTCATCAGGTAATAGTCTTTCACTATCCATTTATCTGTAACGGCGACCACCACACTCCACAGCACATACAGTCCGCCTGGTAAAAAGTGGAGCCAGTCTTTACGCGTAATCCGGTACCCGTTATTGGTCAGGCTTTTCAGGTACAGGTACAGCAGCGGGCCAAAGCACAGTGCATGAATAAAGGGCGTGTAAAACAGAATATCGCGGTAAGGCTGCGTATCGTACCAGCCGGCAAAACCAGCCATCCAGGGGAATATAAACAGGGCCGATAAAAACAGAAAAGTACCCAGCAACCTGTCTGCCAGGCGCTCCTGCTTTATGCCCCTTTTCCAGAAAAGGAAGGCATACACCACCAGGTGCGTAAAAAAGATAAGCAGTAAAGAGCTGCGCAGGCCAAACAGGAAGTACATGTATATTGGTTGAATCCATAGCCAATATACATCTAAAAGCGATGGGTTGTTGGCCGGTAGGTTGCTTAAGATATGAAATCGCTGATTTTCAATTTTGTGCTATTAATGCCCCGGCCGCGCTTTAGTTTTCCTATTTTTGACCCCTAAGTTCCTCCGGCTGGCCGGTTAAGCACCAGAACAGCTGAATTTTATTCAATTTGGTGAACGAAATCACGTCAATTCAATAAATTGAGGATATTAGGTAATTGATTTTCTAAACAACAAGCGGCATTTTAAGCGTTACACTATACTCAGATGAATATCCAGAGGCTGGTAATAAGAAATTTCAGAAATATTGGGGATGATGAAGTGTTATTTGATTTAAATAGCAGATTCACTGTCATTATTGGCGTAAATGGGAGAGGTAAATCAACTATCCTGAATGCATTGCGGGTTGCTTGCGGTGCATTTTTTCTGGGCATACCTGACGTTAAACAAAAAGGCGGTATTAAGAGTGAAGAGATCAGGCAATTGGAAGAGCGTGGGTTATTAATAAGTGTTAAACCTGTTAAAGTAGAAGCATATGGCACTATGGCTGGCACCTCCGAGGGTATTATATGGCGCAGGCAGATAGTAAAGGGAAGTAACAGCAATTCTTCCACTGAGGCAGACGTAGGACAGATAAGGCAGTTAGGTCAACAGAAATATAACGAAGTAACCGAGAATCGTAATGATGCGGTGGGGTTGCCGGTAATTGCCTTGTTTGGCACTTCCAGGGCGCACGGTGCAGGCAGAGCTTCTAAAACAAGAATAGGCCGACAGTTATTTAAAGATGGTTACCAGGATTGGAGTGAGATGAAATCTACCAGCTTTTCTTATGAAAACTGGTTAAAGTCTTACGATATATTAAAAGAGGGTGGCAGAGAATATGCACACACCAAAGATGCCTTTTTTAATGCATTGAAGAAGGGTAACCGGTATATAGAAGAAGTACGTGAAGTGGCGGGCAAGCTTTGGCTGAAGGTAAAACTGGAAGATCAGATCAGTGAGTTTTTACCTATTGAACTGCATAGTGATGGTATTCGTTTTTATACGGAAATGATTGCTGAGTTAGCTTACAGATGTATTGTTTTGAATGGATACCTCGATGCGGATGCGGTTACCGGTAGCTATGGTATAGTAATGATAGATGAACTCGATTTGCATTTGCACCCTAACTGGCAAAAGGTAGTGGTGCAGGATCTGAAAAATGCTTTTCCCCATATTCAATTTGTTGTTACCACGCATTCGCCATTTATAGTACAAAGCCTGGAAAGCAGCGAACTGATTAATCTTGATCCTGTGGCAGGTCTGGACGAAGACCCTCAAAAGTATAGCATTGAAGAAGTTGCAGAGCAGGAGATGGGGGTTAAAAACGTGGAACGGAGCACGCAGTTTATGGAAATGCAGCAGGCTGCCGCTACTTACTTTGAGTTGGTGAAAGGCGATGCTGAACCGGAGCGAATAGGCAGGGCTAAAGTATTGTTAGATCAGCTTCGTATTAAATATGCTAATGATCCGGCTTACGTGGCGCTGCTGGAATCTGAACTTCCTAAAAACACCCTGTAATATATGCGGCCAGTAGTTAAATCTGTTCGTACTGCAGGTGATGGCACACCATTAGAATTTAAACCGCATGGTGATGCAAAACCTGATTTGTGTGATGAAATCGGAACCTTCTGTAGCTTCTGCGGAAAATACAATACCCGTGCTTCACTTCATATTGAACACATTCACGGAAAGGAAACAATGGATGCTACCGGAAACTTAAAATACCCCCATTTGCTTTACAGGTGGGATAACTTTTTACTGTGCTGTAACAATTGCAACGGAGTAAAAGGAACCAAAGATGTTCAGGTTTTACAGCCTTACCTTCCACACGAAAACAATCTTTTACATTTTATAGATACATTACAGGGAGGCTATATACAAATACGGCCAGGCGTTACAGGTATAGAGCTTCAACGAACACAGGCTTTTGTTGATCTGGTAGGGTTAGACAGAATTCCCGGTCATCCCAACTACTCTTTAAAGGATGATCGTTGGGAAAACCGAATGAAAGCGGACGATATAGCCAGACGCCAGTTGCTGAAATATACACAGCCAGTACCAGCTACAGATATTGAAACGATAGTAGATCTGGCGGGAACAACCGGCTTCCTGAATGTATGGTATCATGTATTCTCTGCTTTCGATGAAGTGAAAGAAGCTTTAATCTGTGGTTTTATCAATAGTAATGGATTGTATGTTCATCCCTTTCCTGGTACACACGGCGATTCTTTTGATCGTACCAATGGGTTTAGTACCACTGCACGCCCAAAATAGGTTATTTACATTGCATATTATTACAAATGGAGACAATATTACTACTGTCTCCATTTGTTGTTTTATACATAGCTGTCTGTGTGATAAGCTATTTCTACCTTGTTGATTACTATTTTGTTACGGTACTGTTTCTTACATTTATTTCTTTCCCCGTATACACAATTGTTTGGACAGGCATATGGGTTACTGCTCCATCATGCCCCTGTGCTTGCTGCACCCAAACAATATTAAACACCTGTTTTTGCAGCATGCCGGGATAGCTGCCCTGGCGTTTGCCTATGGTAAGCGTTTGCTGCCGATTATTCCAGTACAGGGGTATGGTGGTATAAGCGCCCTTTTCATAGGCATAACCGTCGCCGGCATCACTATATAACTCAAAGCTGCCATCTGCGCCGGTATATACCCGTATCTCCACGGTGTCGGTGGCATTGGGCTGTGTGTACTCCAAGGGTTTGCCCATGGGTATAATGGAGCCTGCTTTTATGTACAGCGGAATTTTATCGGCAGGGGCATCGGTGTTGATGGTTTGCCCACCTGCATACTGTTTGCCTGTCCAGAAGTTATACCAGGGCTGTCCTTTGGGCAGGTAAACGTTCCAGTCTTTTATGCCGGGCGCGGTAACCGGTGCTACCAGGAAGGCATTGCCAAACATGTACTCATAAGGTTGTGATACCGCTTTTTCGTCGGGTGCAAAATCCATTACCAGCGGGCGCATGATGGTGTAGCCTTTGTGGTGTACCTGCCATGCGGCGGAATATATGTAAGGCATCAGGCGGTAGCGTAGCTGTAACATGGTGCGCATGCGGCTTTCCACCACATCACCATATTTCCAGGGCTCTGTTTCTGTCTGGTAGCCATGTATGCGGAAGATGGAATTGAAACAACCCCATTGAAACCAGCGGGTAAGTATATCGTGATAAGTGGTATCGGTATACTGGTTGCGGCCGGGGCGGAAGAAGCCGCCGATGTCGGTTGTCCAGTAAGGCATACCGGTAAGGTGGTAGTTGAGTCCGGCAACGATCTGGCGTTTATAGGTATCCCAGTCCCAGCCAATATCACCGCTCCAGTTTATAGTGCCGTAGCGTTGCTGGCCGGCAAAGGCGGAGCGGGTGAGTATGGCTACGCGTTTGGTGGTATCTGTGTTTCGCTGACCTTCGTATACGGCTTTGCTTACAAACAGGGGGTAGGTAAGGCGGTAAAAGTTACCGGGGCCCAAATAGGTTTGTTTGCCGGCAAGGGCGTCGTTTTCCGGTTCGGTGGCATCCATCCACCAGCTGTCCACCCCTTTGCTGTACAGGTTGGTGTTTAATGCATTCCAATGTGTTTTAGCGGCTGCGGGGTTAAACATATCTACCCAGGGGCTGTTGGGTATGTACAGGTTCTGCGCCAGGTAAGGCTTTGCCACATCCGACTTTTTATCCAGGTTCTCCCATACGGATATGTTGAAGCGGGCGTGGAGGTTATGCAGTTGTTGTATAAACTGTTCGGGTTGGGGGTAATGGGTTTCATCAAACTTAGGCACACCCCAGCCGTATTTGCCCCAGTATTGCCAGTCCTGCACAATTACATCCATGGGCAGGTGGCGGTTGCGAAACTCCTGTACGGTTTTTACCAGGTGTTCGCCACTGGTATACCGCTCCCGGCACTGCCAGAAGCCGTAAGCCCATAAGGGCAGCATAGGCACTTCACCTGTCAGCTGGCGGTAACCGGCTATTACTTCATCAGCATCTTTACCGGTGAAGACTATATAATCTAACGACCGCGCATGTGGCGAGCGGAATATGGTTTCATTACTGGCCGTACGAAAGGATAGCTTAGGTGTATTACTGGCTTTGCATACCACCTGTACGGTGTGGGTACCAGCGTTGAGTTTTATTATTTTACTTGCAGCAGGCGGCAGCCAAAGGTTAGATTGGTTGATACATGCGGCACCATCTACAATTACCAGGTGGCGGTTATCCATATCTCCCAAATCCAGCATCAGGGTATAATCTCCTTCCTGCGGTACGGTAAAGCTGCCGGTGTATACGCTCTGCTGTTGAGATACACGTTGGGTGCCGGTGGTAGTGGTTACCTCGGCTTCTTTTTTGCCACCGGCGGCAGTATCTTTTTTCTGCAAGGCAATGATATTATCTGCCGGGTTAAACCAGGTAAGCCCGTACTGATGCCATAACAGGCCATAGCCCTTGCTGGAATACAGAAAGGGAATGGCTATCTGGGTGTTTACCTGTATCAGCTTGCGGGTAGTGTTTTTAAGGTTGTAATGCCCATCCTGAAACTGGCCCAGGCCAAACAGGTATTCATTTTCCTGTGTGGCAAAGCCTTGCTCCGCACGGTAACAGGGCTCGCCGTCAATAGAGTCGGTCAGCAGTTTTCTGCTGTTTGCCGTTTCGTTCAGCAGCAGCTTTCCGTTTTTATCGCGAAAGCTGAGTATACCGGTGCGTTTGTGAAAGCTTACGCTTGCTGCTGCCGTGCTTACTAACAGTGTGGTATCTGTATTACGACAGGTAAAGGCCGGTACGGGTTGCGGGTACTGCAGCACAAACTGCTGCTGTTCGGCAGGCAGCTCTTTTAGCCATTGTACACGTATGGCTTTAGTGGTAAGAGGCGTAAGGCTCAGGTGGCCTTCTGTCAGTGTTATTACTACTTTATCTTTTGTTACGGTATGGCTGCGGTAGGTTTGGCTGCACAGTGCAGCGGGTATCATGCCCAGCAATACTACGGTTATCCATTTCATACGGCGTTAAGTTTTATTGCATGGGGGTTAACACAGCAGCAAAACCGCCGCGGCGCAACAGCTTTACGTTGAACGTGCCGGTGCTGTCTGCTACCGAATACGTGGTGCTGAAATCTTTATCATGTTTGCCATCGGCTATCAGGGTAACCTGGTAGCGCGTGTTGCCGGGCAAAAAGGTAAGTGGCAGGCTTTTTCTTTTCTCCCGCAGCTCTGCGTTAATACCGGCTATATACCAGGTATTGCCTTTGCGCCGGGCCAGTGTTACGTCTTTACCGGGGTAACCATCCAGCAATCGTGTTTCATCCCAGGTGTTGGGCACCTGTTGTAAAAAGTTTTTGGGAGCATCCGGCAGCTGGTAATAGCCTTCCGGCCTGTCTGCCAGGTGTTGCATGCCCGACTCAAACAATACACTCAAAGCCAGCTCATGTCCGTAGGAGGTGATATGCGGGAATTGGGAATTGGTGAAGGTTACCGGTGTATAATCCATGGGGCCTATCACGTTGCGGGTAAAAGGCAGTATGGTGTTGTGCTCCGGTGCGGTGGTAGTAAACTCGGGGCCGTTGTTGTACCATTCGGCACCGCGCACGGCTTCGTAGGTCACCAGGTGCGGGTAGGTTCTTGACCAGCCGCGGGGTACTATACAGCCATGAAAGTATACCATCATTTCAAACTGTGCGGCATCGTCCAGTATATCCAGGTAGTAGCGGATCATATCCTGCTTTTCGCTTTCAAAAAAGTCAATCTTCACACCGGCTACACCCAGTTGTTTCAATTTGGTAAATTCTGCTACGCGGTTTTCATGTGTAAGCATACGGTCTTTAGGCGTGGCATTTACCCAGGTATGATCTCCGCCGGAGTTGTACCACATCAGTGGTTTAATGCCTTTGGATTGGATATACGTAAGGGCATCTTCCAGCTTGCCGCCGTTGCCCATGGCATCCCATTCCCAGTCCAGCAGGGTATAGGGCCAGTGCATGGCAGCAGCCAGATCGGCAAAGCGGCATACGGTGTTATAATCTTTGGTGCCGTGGTTGTCCGACCAGTAGTTCCACGAAACCAGTCCCGGTTTTACCCAGGCCGTGTTTTTCAGTGTAGACGCAGGTGCCACATCTTCTACCAGTGTAGAGGCTACCACATCAGCCAGGCTACCCATGATAATGACGCGCCAGGGCGATTTCCAGGGCAGGCTGATGGTAGGGGCAGATTCTCCTTTGCCTCTGCCATCTTTCGGGTTGGGAAAGGTGAGTTTGTAGCTGGCCTTCTCTGCCAGGTTACTGAGTTTAGAGCCGCAGTAGCTGCGGTTTACATCCGATTCGTGCAGTAAAAACCAGCAGGCGCTGTCGCCGGTGTTAAACAGGGCGGGGTAGCACCATTCCTGCTGCTGCACTTTATCGTTGCTCATAGCAGTGTACAGGCCTTCGTTGGCCGTGTTCCATTTCTCCATCCACCGGGTGGTTTCAGGTGCTATGGTATAGGCAGTCAATTCATCGTTTACGGTAAAGCTGCCCTGTTTTTCCGGCAGCTCGTAACGAAAGGCTACGCCATCGTTGTAAGCTCTTATTACCAGGTTCAGCCTGTTTTGGGCAGCGTTGTCAAATGCTATCACTACCTCGTTAGCCGTGTTGCTGCGGTTGAGTTTTTTACCATGCAGTGCGGTATACTGTTCCTGTATAACGGTGGGCTTGCCCGATTTTACAAAGCGGAGGTCTTTGGCGTAGTCCTGGTTGTTCAATAGTAATCCCAGGTCAATACGGGGTATGGCTTCCGTGGTTTTACCGCCAGCGGTGTACCACACTTTCAGATAACTGGCAGTGTTGCTGCCGGAGGAAGTTACCTGTACATTAATATGCTGGTTAGGTGATGTGAGGGTGGCCTGTTGTGCTGTTATAGTGGAGGTAGATAATAAGGCAACGCCTATTACAAGCCATCGTATATTTTTTTTCATATTGCTATCGGTATTTACAAAAAGTGTTTCCCGTTTTATTATTGATGTGATCAGTAACAAAGGGGAAACACTCAAAAATAATCGTCTGCTTTTGGTAACTGCTGTAACAAAACAGACTTTGTTTTATACAAATCCGTTCTCTGCGCTACAATTTTACCGTCAGTGCTTTTCCGGTATAGGTAACCGTTTTGGCGGTGTTGCTGCCGGGCAGGGTTATCCTGAACTTACGGGTGGTAAGCATGCCCGGAAACTGACCTTTCCTGTTGCTGATGGTGAGTGTTTTGGCGGTATTGTTATACTGGAAGGTGATGTTGGAATACATCCCTTTTTCGTAATTGTAGTTGTCATTCTCATCTTCATACAATACAAAGCTGCCGTTGGCGCCAGGGTATACACGTATTTCCAGGTTATCCCATTTCTTTTCTTCGGCATACTGTACCTGTGGGCCAATGGGCAGTACAGCACCTGCTTTTACGTATACGGGTATAATATCCAGCGGTGTTGCTTTCATTACCTTCTGGCCGCCGTTGTGTTGTTCGCCCGTCCAGAAATCGAACCAGCTGGCGCCAGCGGGTAAATACACTTCAGACTGTTTAGGTGTGCTGAAATCCTCGGCCCAGGTAGTGTCTTTACCATTGGTGGCAGCGGGTTTCAGGTATTGCGCATGGGTAACCGGGGCTACCAGCAGCGATTTACCAAACATATACTCGCTGTTTATGTTCCAGCTGTTTTTATCCTGCGCAAAATCCATCATCAACGCACGCATCATGCTGCCCTGGTGGGCTGTAACTTCCCAGGAAGTGGAATAGATATAGGGTAACAGGCTATAACGTAACCGGATAAATTTTTCAATGGCATCATATATCTGGTTGCCTTTGCTGCCAAACTGGTATATCTCTCTCGGGGCGTCTGCACCGTGCGAGCGCATCATAGGGCAGAATGCGCCAAAGGCTACCCAGCGGGCATACAGTTCGCGGTACTCCGGATCTTCCAGCTTTTTGCGAAACTTACTCAGGAAGAAGCCGCCGATATCGCTGTTCCAGTAAGGAATGCCGCTTAACGAGAAGTTGAGGCCGGTGGGTATCTGCTTTTGCAGGGTTTCCCAGGAAGAAGTAATATCGCCACTCCAGGTGTTGGCGCCATAACGCTGCTGGCCTGCAAAGGCAGAGCGCGTGAGTATGAATACACGTTTATCGGAGCTTACTTTACGCTGGTGATCGTACACGCCGCCTACCGTCATTAACGGGAAGGCATTGCGCACTTTGCGGAAGGAGCCCAAAAATGATTTTTGATCGAGGTCCGTATTTTTAAACGAAAGGTGATCGGGCTCGGAGGAGTCCATCCACCAGCCGTCCAGCCCAATGGAGAACAGGCCTTTGTTTACATACTTCCAGTAAATATCCCTGGCATCAGGATTATAGGGGTCGTATACACGTACACCGGAAGGATAGTTCATATCCGGCGGCCATACGTCTTTACCGCTTTCGGGCCAGGTGCTGAAGTTGAACAGCATGCCTTTGGCATTCAGCTCTTCGTAGGGTTGTGTTTTAGGTCCGAACGATGCCCAGATAGAGATGATGGCATGCGCTTTTAATGCATGAATATCATCCACCATTTTTTTCGGTTGCGTAAACTCGGGGTTCAGAAAGTTCATGCCGTTCCAGTGGTAGTTATCGCCCCAGTATTGCCAGTCCTGTATAATGCCATCCAGCGGCACCTGCAAGTCGCGGTATTTCTGTACTACGCCCACTATTTCCTGTTGCGATTTATAACGCTCTTTGCTTTGCCAGAAGCCGTAGGTCCATAGGGGAAACATAGGGCTTTGGCCTGTGAGTTCACGCATGCGGGCTATTACGCCATCGGCATTGCCGCCGTACATAAAATAATAATCCACGCCATCGCCCACTTCCGAAGTAAACAGGGTTTCGCCGGGCTTATCTTCAAAGGTGGTGGGGGAGTAGTTATCCCAGAATAGGCCATAGCCTTTTACGGATTGGAAAAAGGTAATAGGGTCGTCTGTATTGCCTTGCATCATCAGCGTATACTTCTGGTTACGCTGACTCAGGTTGCCGCGTTGGTGCTGGCCCAGGCCGTAAATAGGTTCGTCTGCTTCCAACTGAAACGCCTGGGTTACGGTATAGGTTTTATTGCCTGCATCATCAAACGGTGTAAACGCTGTGCTGCCGGGCTTTTCGCTTAACAGGGCGTTGCCATTGGCTGCCTGGTACTGTATAGCGCCGGTGGTGGTGTTTACGCGTACCTGCAATTGTTTGCTGGTAAGTACTATCTCGCCGGCTTGCGTAGTTACGGCTACCTGCGTTTTTTGTGGTACTGCTATTACCGACAGGCTTTTTTTATTCAATGGTTGGTGTACGGGCATTTTTATCACCCTTACTATACCGGGTGTATAAAATTGAATACTCACGTCCTTATCACCTATGGTAGTGGTAATACCATCACTGTTTTTGCGGTATTGCTGTGCCTGGCTGTATATACCTGGTATCATCAACAGCAGTATAAAAACTCTTTTCATGGGCTTCTGTTTTAACAGGTGTTTATTTCACGGAAGTAAATTTATATAGCAATACGCCATGTGCAGGCACTTTAACGGGCAAGGCACCGCTGCGGGTATCTATACGGGTAATGTTCTGCTGGCGCCACAGGTCGCGCACCTGCTGTTTGCCGGTAAGGCCCAGTTTGTCAAAAGCTTTATAATCGAGTGTCGCGCTTTCCAGCCCAAAGTTGCAGAAGCCTACGGCGCGGCTGCCATCTTCCAGTTGCTTCACATATATGCGCAGGTCGCCGATGGTTTGCACACAGGTGGCTTGTTTGCCCAGCGGGTCCTGGTCAATGGCTATTACTTCATCATTGGTGAGCAGGTTTATCGTAAAGTCGTCCAGCTTTTCCATATCACAGCCTATCAGCAGCGGGGCGCTGAACAGGCTCCACAGGCTCAGGTGCAGGTATTGTTCATCCGGCTTCAGCTTGCTGGGGTGCGGGTTGCCCCAGCCTACGGTGCCTACTACCAGCATATCAGGATCGTTCCAGTTACCGGGGCGTGCCCATGCGGCAGCTTTGTCCTGCGCCAGGGCTATTTCTTTTACGCTGGCCCAGGTATCGGTAATATCATTGGTAGTGCGCCAGCAGCTGCCGTTGACACTATCCCCCCATTTCCAAACGTCGGACATACCATACTGGCACAGACTGAACACAATATCCCGTGGCTGCTGTTGCAGGTAATTGCCCATCAGCTCAAAGGGACGTTTGGCTGTAGCCAGCTCGTTGCCGCCACGGTACGACAGGGAAGATACTTTATAAGGATCATTATCTTTCATGCCATTGATCACGCCACCATAGCTGCACCAGTCGTACTTCAGGTAATCAAAGCCCCATTTGGCATAGCTTTCTGCATCCTGCTTCTCATAGCCATAGCTGCCGGCACAGCCGCCGCAGGTCCACGGGCCGGGGCTGGAATACAGGCCTATTTTCATACCGGCATTGTGTACATAATCAGCCAGTGCTTTCATATTACCAAAGCGTACGTTGGGTACAATGTTGCCGTTATCATCGCGCAGTTTACCGCGTAAGGTGGAGTCTTTTGAATCGCGGTGGTTTTGCCAGAAATCATCTATGTTAATATAGGTCCAGCCGTGGTTTACCAGGCCGCTTTTAACCATGGCATCGGCGGCACGTTTTACTTTATCGGCCGATACTTCACCGGCAAAGCAGTTCCAGCTGTTCCAGCCCATGGGTGGGGTAAGGGCCACCTTATCGCCGCATACAATGCGCAATTGCCTGGTGGTTTTGCCTTTGGCGTTTTGTGCGCCCAGGGTTACGGTATAGCTGCCTTTGGCGGGCAGTGTGCCGGTGATAATACCTGTTTGGTTATCCAGTTGCAAACCGTTGGGTAAGCCTTTGGCGGTAAACGTCATGGGCCTGTCGCCGGTGGCGGCTATGCGGTATTGAAAAGGTGAGCCGGGACGTGCGCCGGTTACCGTGCTGCCGTTAATGCGTGGTGTGGCGGGTGCTTTGGGGGTAAGTATATACGGCACGGTAGCAATAGGGTTCCAGGTTTTAGTGCCAGCCACATCGGTGGTGGTGATGCTGGCATCGGCCCAGTTGGCATGGTCATAATAATTTCCGTTGCCGCCGTCTGTTACCACCAGTTCCATTTTCTGTACACCGGTAAGGGGTACGGAGCAGGATTTAGCGGCATCACCCAAATGCATTACGCCGCTTGACCATAATTTTTTACCATCGCCATACACTTCAAACACCACAGCAGGTTCGTGGCCTTTTACTTCATCATCGATACCTACCTGTGCAGTAAACAAACTGGCTTTGCCCTGCATCAGTATGGTTAAAGAACTTACTGCATGCGTACCAAACCCGCGGGAAAAGGTTTTGCCCGCTATGGTCATGGTTTTGCCATCTATCGATTTGTTTTTGCCGGGTACGCCATAGCCCTGTGTGGCTGCGCTGAGGTCTAACTGATCCAGCCATACGGTTTGGGCAGAAACGACGCCGGAGAAAAGGGAGAAGGCAAGCATGCCGGTAAAGACGTAAGGTTTTTTAGAACGGAATAGATTCATGAGGCTCTTAATCGTTTAGTAAATCAGGATATTGTTAATGGGGGGTGTTTACCGCTACGGGTGAAACATCCACCAGTCAAAATGAAAAAGGTCTTTTTCTCCTTTAAAAACAAAATACAGGTCGTGTATGCCTTTTATGTTTTTAACGGGTACGTTCAATGTTTTCCAGATATCTCCTTCACCAGAGGCGGTAACGTTAACGGTGCCCAGTAACAGGCCATCCGGCTTATCGGCATGTATCTCTATTTTTCCACCGTACAGGGCTGCTACACTTACCTCTACAGCCGAAGCGCCTTTGGAAAAGTCAGCTCCCTGCACCTTCACATAGTCGCCATTGTGAATGGAAGATACAAATATCCTGTCCTTTATTTTCTTTCCCCTGTTCCAGGGCGATTCTCTTTCCCATTCCGTGGCTTTGTCGGTGGTTACGCCTTCGCTATAGGCCATGGTTTCTGCTTCTACCTGCTGGTAGGGGTTAAGCGTGCCTACCTGTTTAACGCCGGCTACTGACCAGAAGGGCAGCTTTTGTATAGTGCCATCCGCATTAAAAGTAAGTGTGGCTAAACATACCGAGCGGCGCTCTGCATGCTTCTTCATGGTTTGTTTCAGCAAGGCATAGTTAAAACCGAATACATACCACTGGCCTTTGTATTCAATAATGCCGGGGTGGTTGCCGCTGGAACGTTGGTCGCCATCCATAATAGACCCTTTATATGCCCAGGGGCCGGTGGGGGTATGGCTCATGGCATAACCTATCCCTTCCGGGCAACAGGTAGAAGCATAGGCCATATAATATTTTCCGTTACGTGTAAAAGCCCAGGGGCCTTCCTGGTAATGAAAAGGATCGGGCTGGTCTTTTACTTTGGCTATGGAGCTGTCTTTTACAATGCCGCCGCTGTACGAGATCATGTCTTCATTCAGCTTTACATAATACAGGTTGGGGTTACCCCAGTACAGGTAGGCCTGTCCATCTTTATCAATCAGTACGGTGGGGTCAATATCATCCGTGCTGTTCTTTACCAGGGGCTTGCCTATGGGGTCTTTAAAGGGGCCATAGGGGCTATCCGCTACCAGCACGCCTATACCCAGGCCGTTGGGCATGGGGCAGTACAGGTAAAACTTACCGTTGCGTTCCACACACTGCGGGGCCCAGGCACCGTTATCGGTATGTACCCAGGCAAAGTCTTTTAGTGAGGCTATTTCACCATGATCTGTCCAGTTGACCATATCTACCGAAGTATACAGCAGCCAGTTTTTCATCACAAAGCCAAAGGCATTGTTTTCATCATGGCTGGTGTAGAGAAATACCGTATCGTGATATACCAGGGGCGCGGGGTCGGCCGTATGCCTGGTTTGGATAATGGGGTTCTGGGCGTAAGTAGTAGCTGCGGCAGTAAAGGCCAGGCAGGCAAGAGAAATACGGCAAAGCAATTGATTCATCAGATATAGTTCGGTTTTGTATGTTACATGCATGATGGGCCATTTTTCCGGAAGCAGGCAGGGAGGTCCGGAACATCAGGATGGCAGGCATTGGTATTATCACCACTGTAAAAATAATCCCGCAGCGGGGCTGCCGGATGTAACATTTGTTGAATTTACTGTACCATATGTTTAATTTACGGTGGCCGCCCGGCCATTGCAAAGGCAACAGCCAGGCGGTAACCGTTTATTGCGGAAGAAACACCTTCAGCAGTTGCAGGTCTTTTTCTGCCGAGCTGTTGCCGTACCAGAGTTCATACTCACCCGGCGCAGCAGATACTTCCTGCTGATTGTTATCATAGAAAGCAAAGGCCGAACGGGGTAATGCCATCTTCACCTGGCTGGTGCTGCCTGCGGGCAGGGTTACTCTTTGAAAGCTTCTCAGTGTTTTAATAGGGCCGGTGGTATCGGCCACTTTGCGCACATATACCTGTAGCACCTCGGTGCCGCTGCGCTTACCGGTATTGGTTACGGGTATGGTCAGTATCAGGGAATCCTGTTGCAGGCCGGTCCATTTGCCGGCATCCGCTTTGCCAATGGTAAAGCGGGTATAGCTTAAACCATATCCAAAAGGAAACAGTGCATCATTCATAAAGCGATAGGTGCGGCCCTTCATGGTGTAATCTTCAAAATCGGGCAGCTGGCTTATGCTTTTGTAAAAGGTAACAGGCAATTTGCCGCTGGGGTTATAATCGCCAAACAATACATCGGCTACTGCCTGACCACCACTTTCGCCACCGTACCAGGCCTGTAGTATGGCATCGCAACTGGTGGTTTCCGGCACCAGGGCCATAGCGCTGCCAGAGCAGTTAACGAATATCACTGTTTTGCCCGCTGCTTTCAATGCCTTCAGGCAGTTGCGCTGCACTAAGGGCAGTTCAATATCGGTGCGGTCGCCACCTTTAAAGCCGGGGTAGGATACCGGCATTTCCTCACCTTCCAGCAGCGTAGACAGGCCGCCCGCAAACACCACGGTGTTAATACCTTTGAGTTTACTGATCAGCACGGAATAATCTATATCCACTTCCTTCCCAAAATCAAATTCCAGGTTGGCCTGCCAGTTGTTAAGCTGGGCATAGCGTATTTCTATGTTGTACTGCTTTCCTTTTTCTACCTGGTAAGGTATGCGCGAAGGCAGGGTGCGCCAGTTATTGTAACGTGCTGCAGATTTGCCGTTTACCAGCAGTTCAAAATAGCCGGTAGCGCCGCATTTAAACACGATTTCTTCTGTACGGGGTGCAGTAAACACAGCTTCGTACCGGGCACTGAAGGCTTCGAGGTGCACACCAGAGGCAAACTCATGCTGCCCGGCAGTGGTGAGTTTAAAAGGGTTGGCTATCTGCTGAGTAATTGCGGGATCGTCTTTCCGCTCGCGGTTGTTCCAATATGTGGCTTTGAAGCCGCTTTTGCCATCGGCCATGGCTTGTGTAAAATAGCTTTGCGTTACCTTGTTCTCTACCAGGTCGCAGGCTTTATCATACACCACGTTGTCTTTACCCAGCTTGCTTTGCAGGCCTTGCAGTATGGTAATGGTTCGTACCGGTGTGCCGTTGTAGTTGCCCCATAGCATGGGGGCGTTATCGGCATTGGGGCCTACCACCGCAATGCGTCCGCTGTTTTTGGCCAGGGGTAACACCTGCTGCTTGTTTTGCAGCAGCGTCATCGACTTTTGCGCCATTTCCAGCGCCAGCTGGCGGTGTGCGGCATTGTTTACCACGTTCATAGATATATTGGCCCAGGGTACCAGTGCATCATCGTCCATATCGCCCAGCTCAAAGCGGGCGGCCAGTATGCGCAGCAGGTGCTTGTCTACTTCCTGTTCGTTAATCAGTCCTTTGGCAACGGCATCGGGTATCTGCTGGTAGGCATAGCCTTCCCAAACACATTCCACATCGGTACCGGCCAGTGCGCCTTTGGCGGCGGCGTGTACGGCGTCGGAAGATACTTTGTGGCTGGTATAGAAATCGGTAACAGCGCCGCAGTCAGATACTACCAGGTATTGAAAGCCCCATTTCTCCCGCAATATGGTTTGCAGCAGGCGGCTATTGCCACAGCAGGGCTCATCATCCAGCCGCTGGTAAGCACACATTACTTCGCGTACCTCTGCATCCTGCACCAGCGACCGGAAGGCAGGCAAATATGTATCCCACAAATCGCGCGGGGTAACCTTGTTCAGGTTCAGCTCGTGGCGGCTCCACTCCGGACCGGAATGCACGGCGTAATGTTTGGCGCAGGCCAGTAGCTTTCTGTATTTCGCATCGGCAGGACCCTGTAAGCCCTTTACCACGGCCACACCCATGCGGGAGGTGAGGTAAGGATCTTCGCCATAGGTTTCCTGTCCACGACCCCACCGGGGATCGCGAAAGATGTTGACATTGGGCGTCCATACACTCAGGCCCAGGAAACGTTTGCTCTGTTTGCCATTGCGCAGTGCATGATGATATTTGGCCCTTGTTTCGTCAGATGCCGCATCAAATATGTGGTATACCAGCGAGTCGTCGAACGAGGCTGCCATACCCACCGGTTCGGGAAACACGGTAACACTGTCGTTATTGGCCAGGCCGTGCAAAGCCTCGCTCCACCAGCTGAACCGTTTAATACCCAGGCGGGGAATGGGTTTCGATTCATCCATCATCAGGTTGGCCTTTTCTTCCAGCGTGAGCCGGGTAACCAGGTCGGCGGCCCTTTGTTGCGGGGTTAATGCCGGGTTTTTCCAGGGTTGCTGCTGTGCAGCCCCGGTAAGTGTTAATAGCAGTAGGCCTGTACAGCTATAAAATTTCCTTACTAATGTGTATATTTTCATTCCTGTTGTTTTAACGGTTGGGTTTCCGGTTTCTATCATTCCCAGTCGTATTTTTGTTGTTATCCGGCTCGCTCCATTTCGTATTATACTGCCACGTTAGCTGCGGCAGGTTTAAAGCTCTTGATGGATGTATGTGGCTTTGTAGCTTATGTAAATGCCTTTCAAAAGCCGCAGCCGCATTGGGAACCGCCCTAACGGGCGAACGGAAATGATACGTTTGCTGTATGCGGGAAAAACCGGCTTCCAGCTCCGGATATTGTAAAAGCAGTTGTGTCAATTCTTCCTGTTCGGCTTCTGTAGCCTGATTGTCAATTGCCTGCATGGCAAGCAGGAGAAAGCGTTCGTAGCGTAAAGGCAAGCTCATGCAGGGTAAGACACAAAAAGAGGAGCGGGAATACCAAAGGAGGGAAAAATAAATTTAGAATGGTTAGTTTTAACGGTCTGTTTTTTCAGAAAAAACAGGGTTTTGTGTTTGTGAATAAAAAATAACTCGTTTGGTACAAAAGATACCGGTTAAAGATAAAATGGATGCCGGCGCCCCCTTCAAGGTGAGCCTGATGAAAGAGGTAATTAAACCTACAGTGCCTCACCGCCATGCCGGTTATCACGAATTGATATGGTTAAGTCAGGGTGCAGGCTTTCATGAAATAGATGGTATGCAGCTGGAAATAGTTCCGCCCCTTGTGTATTATTTGCGGCCCGGGCAAACGCATTGCTGGAACTTTACTGCTATACCCAAAGGGTACGTTATCCTTTTTAAAGAAGAACTGTTACAGAAGCAGGATATCAGTGCACTTTTTCATTTCCCGTCTTTTATAAAGCTGCAACAGCCGGAGGTGTTTTTTCAGCTGGCTGCTATCCTTTATCAGGAATATACCGGGCAAACCTATTCGGCCAATACCGTTCAGGCCTATATTCACCTGTTTGTAACCAAACTACAGCAGTTGGTTTTACAGTACAAGCCTGATCTGCGCCCTGCCAGCAGCTTGTTTCAGCAATTTAAACAACTGGTAAATACCCATTTTGCTGCCAGAAAAGACCTTGCTTTTTATGCAGCCCAACTTCACATCACCACCACAGCGCTTAACCAGACCTGCAAAAAAGAAATGGCTAAAACGCCGGGCGCCGTAATTAATGAGCGTGTATTGCTGGAGGCCAAGCTGCTACTTTCGGCCACAGAAAGGCCTGTTAATGATCTTGCCCTGGAACTGGGCTTTGGCGACTCACCACATTTTATCAAATTTTTCAAGCAGCACACCCATCTTACCCCGCGGCAGTACCGCGAAATGGCTACCGCCAGAAAGTAATATACAATTCTTAATAGGTAACATACAGTTTCGGCTGCTTAGCACTGGTTAGCTTTGCAGCTAAAGATCAGATTGTCTTATGGCCTGGCTCAAACCCCTTCTCTTTCTACTTATCATTTCCTGCTGGCATGCTGTGCGTGCACAAAAAAGTGTTATTCGCGGTACGGTGTACGATCAGCAAAACAATAAACCCGTGGAGTACGCCAGTATTGCCTTACTTACCGCCCGGGATTCAACGGTGGCTGGCGGAACGGTAACAAAGGCAAACGGTGCTTTTGAACTGGGGCGGGTACGGGCCGGAACATTCCGGCTGAAAATATCCTTTGTAGGGTATTATACCATCAGCACTGATGTGTTTACTGTGGCAGGAAATGGCGTGGTGAATATGGGCACGATTACATTGCAGCCTGCTGATGCGTTGTTAAACGAAATGAAAGTAACTGCCCGGCAGTTACCCATTGCTACTAAAATTGATAAACAGACATACAAGGCCGATCAGTTTAACAATGCACAGGGTGGCACTGCCATAGATGTATTGAAAAACCTCCCGTCGGTAAGTTTGAATGGTGAGGGAGCAATCAGTGTTCGTGGCTCATCCGGCTTTCTGGTGCTGGTAAATGGCAAACCTGTTATTACCGATGCCCAAACGGTGTTAAGTCAGCTCCCTGCCAATAGTATACAAAGCATTGAACTGATCACTGCGCCATCGGCCAAATACGATCCCGATGGAAAGGGAGGAATCATTAACATCATTACCAAAAAAGGGGCGAACGACGGCATCACCTTTACCGCCAATATACAGGGTGGCCTGCCAAGTACTACCGACCATAACAACAAGGAGAAACCGAAGCGGTTTGGTGGCGATATGGCCTTGAACTATCGCCATGGCAAATGGGATATATCGGCAGGTGGCAATTACCTGCGGGCAGATGTGGCCGGTTACCGGGAAGGAGATGTTTACACCAAAAACCTGGCGGCCAATACCATTACACGGTTACCCTCGGCAGGAGAAAGAAGTTTTGATAAGTATAATTATGCAGCACGTGCATCGGTTCATTTTCAGGCCGATAGCAGCAATGCGTTTGCAGCAGGTTTTATGACAGGCCACCGGTTTCAGTCACGCCTGGCCGACCTCGTGTATAACAATAGTAAAGCAGATCTTTCATCCGGCACAGTACTGTATACCAATACTTATTATAACTCCAACCTGCAGTCTAAACACGGTACCTTTTCGCTGGGTAGCCTGGATTATACCCATACTTTCCGCAATAAATCAACCCTCGCCACATCCGCGCTGTATGAACATGCCAATTTGTATGGGGATACTAAAAACCGGAACCTGGGCTATCCGCAAGTACAGGATACCCTGCAATATGTATACAATCCTTACCGTAATCCCATTAATGGCTACCGGCTTAAAGTAGATTACGCACAGAAAACCCGCACCGGCAAATGGGAGAGTGGTTACCAGTTCCGTTACGACACACAGGATGGCCAGTTTGACTATTTTGTAACACCTGACATTGCCCAGCCCGATGCAGCCCGGTTTCGCGGCAGCGCAACAGCAAAAAACACTATCCATGCTGTATATAGTCAATACGCCGGCAGGTTTCATCAGCTGGAATACAATGCAGGCTTACGGTATGAATATGCCACGCGGTCTGTGCTTGTTTCGTATGAAGCCAACCCCTACCAGCTCCATTTATCTAATTTGTTTCCGTCTGCAGCACTGCTTTATCCATTCCGTAAAGGGTGGCAGGCCAAAGCAGGCTACAGCAAGCGTATACAACGTACCACCAACTTCGAACTCAATCCTATACCCGAGCGCGAACATTCTGAAACGCTGGAACAGGGCGATCCTAATTTGCTGCCGGAGTTTATAGATCTGGCTGAGCTGGGTATCGTACACCAGTTTACAAGCGGCAATTTCTTTTCAAATATCTATTACCAGCACATTAAAAACCCTATACAGCGGGTAAACAGCGTATATGCCGATACCATTTTAAACCGTGTATTTACCAATGCAGGGCAGGCCCGCTCTTTAGGTATAGAAGCTGGCGCCAGCTGGCAGTTAAATAAATGGTGGAATATTTATCTGGGCGGCAACGTGTACAACTACCGGATAAAAGGGCAACTGGCTATATTGGGCGTTCACTCCACCGTATCCAATAGTAACTGGATCTATTCCTTCAACACCAATAACAGTTTCAAACTCGGCAACACCTGGACATTGCAGGCGACTGTGAATTATCTTTCGCGCCGCGCAACCGCACAGGGGGAAGATTCCTATTTTCTTACACCCAATACTTCTCTCAAAAAAACATTTATGAACGGGCGGCTGGCTGCCACCCTGCAATGGCAGAACATGGATATGGGTATGAAAATATCTAACCGCCAACGGATCAGTACCTGGGGTGCAGATTTTTACACCACCACGAATTATATTTATGAAACAGATGTGTTTCTGGTAAATCTTAGCTTTCATCTGAATAAAAACACCAGCAAGTCAAAACTGCCAGGCAGTGAATTTGGAGAAAAAGAGTTTTGATAGGTAGAATGAACACTCTCGAAGAATTGTACAGCTATCCCGGCGCTCCCCGGTGCTGTGCCGGTGAGTGCTATAAAAATATTGTTTACCGGCATATGTTTGCCGGCAGGCGGCACAACAGTATGAGTTAGCGGTAGTGCTATGCCGATGGGTGGTACAGCACTATCGCTAACCGGCATAGCAACGCTGTTAAGCCATCCGAACAGACGAATTGCTCACTTAGCTATCCCGTGGAGTGGTTGTGCTATACGGTTGATATGTATATCTGGGACGATGAATGCAATAGCTGTACGGATGATCGGGATAACTTCCCCGGCTGGCGGGGAATGTGTGGGGATCATCCCCACAGTAGCCAGACTGATCGCCACAGTAGTGGGGATGATCCCCACAGTAGCCAGACTGATCGCCATAGTAGTGGGGATGATCCCCACAGTAGCCAGACTGATCGCCATAGTAGTGGGGATGATCCCCACAGTAGCCAGACTGATCGCCATAGTAGTGGGGATGATCCCCACAGTAGCCAGACTGATCGCCACAGTAGTGGGGATGATCGCCACAGTAGCCAGACTGATCGCCACTGTAGTGGGGATGATTCCCACTGTAGCCAGACTCATCACCATTGACCCGTCCTAAAAAAACTTGACAGTAGAGAGCAGTTAATAATAAGTAGTTGTTGCAAGATAAAATTTAATTCTAACATCAGTTTACAGGGGTCTCAGTGATCCTATCCTGATCTGTCAGGATGAGCGCATAAACCTGCTGTCAAAAACAGGATTCTCAAAATCCTGTTTTTTGTTACGTTCCAGCCAGCTCATCCGGGCTTCCTTAACAGGCTTGCGCTTAGTCCTGTTTATGATAAACTTAATCCTGTTTGGCGTTACAGAGCTTCCCTAATCCTACGTTGCTTACTTCTAAGTCCTGATTCTTAATAATATGCTTACTGTAAGTCCGCCAGTTCCTTTTGATTATTCCGGTTAGTTCATGTGCCTGGTCCGGCGTCAGATAACTTAAACTATCATGGGGTCTGCGGCTGTTGTATAAGTTTACGGCAGCCTGTACAGCTTTGGTGGCCTGAACTAGATCTTCAAACTCTTTATTAAGACTATATTCATGCTTTAGAATACCGTTAACCCGCTCTGCTATTGCATTCTGATAGGGATCTCCTTTATGACTCATACTAATATTGATCTGATAGTTTTGCAACTGTCCAACATAATCAGAACAGCAGTATTGTACACCGCGATCAGAATGGTGTATGAGCATGTTCCGCCCAGGCTGCTGTTCATTTAAAGCCATGTTTAGCGCTTCTATGCTTCCACGCGCTGCCAGATTAGGCCACAGGCGGTAGCCAACTATTTTACGACTAAAAGCATCAGTTACAAGACTCAGGTAGCAAAAGCCTTCTGATACTCGCAGATAGGTAATATCACTAACCCAAAGTTGATTTTTACCTGTTAATATCAAGTGCTGTATTAAGTTATCATATTTACGGTAAGGATGGTTGCTATCGGTGGTAATAGCACGCCGTCTGCGATGACGGATAAGCAGGTCATAGCGTTCCAGCATATCAAATAGAGCATCACGGCCCATTTTAATTCCATGCGCCTGTAGCTGAGGTTCCAACAGATAGTAGAGCTTACGGGTACCCAAGCGAGGTTGTTCCTCCCGTATTTCTTTCACCATTTTTACTACAATAGAATCTGTCATTTCCTGCTCAGCCTGGGTGCGTGTAGCATAATACCAGGCTTGACGGGTCTTGCCAAACACTGTACAAAACTGACCTACCCCAATATGAGGGTGCAGTTCTGTAAGCAGGTTCACTGTTTGGCACCAGGCTTTTTTCGGATGGGAATTTTGAGATCATTTTCCGCTACATCAATGAGCGTTTCGAGGGCAATATTCTTGATCTCAGCGTGTTCAAGCTGCTTTTGAAGCAGTTTTACCTGCTTCTCTAATTCTTCCAGCTTCTTTTTTTCCGCTTCAGTCATTGCAGGTAAAGTTACTACCTCAGGAGGATATTGCTTACAAATCAAACGAATCTGTGTGTCGCTTATACTCAATTCAACCGTTGCCTGAGCTACGCTAACGCGTCCATAATGAATCTCACGCGCCAGCCAGCGCCGAAAACTTACTTCGTAATGATTGATACGGGGATCATCACTCAGCTTCACCCCAATTACGTTTTTAAAACTCTTGATCTGACTGTTTTTAGCCATCTTCTTTTCAGATTTAGGCTCTTAACTGTCAAGCTATTTCAGGACGAGACACCATAGTAGTGGGGATGAGCCCATATATGTGGGGAGGAAATCTATAGCTGCTAAACTCTTCGCTACATACATGGGGATGAGTTTAGCAGTAGCCGGACTGATCGAAGTTTTTGGGGTAAAATGCGGATGGTTATTTAGTGTTCATTGGATAATTGACCATCCAGGCGCTTTGGTACGAAGATAATACTAATAGTTACGCCATTTTGATCGCTACTCAGGTTAAACTGGCCATCTATCTGTCCGGCTAAGCCTTCCATCAGGCTCATGCCCAGAGAAGTTAGTCCGGTGCTTTCTGTTTTAAATCCAATGCCATTATCTGCTATGGAAAGCAGGCAATGCTGTGCGTTTGTTGTATGAAGGGTAACACGAATTTGTCCTTTGCGTCCATCTGTAAAGGCGTATTTGATGGAGTTGGTAACTGCTTCATTCAGGATCAATCCAATAGGAATTGCCTGCACCACATCCAGTAGAATGGCTTCACTGTCCACCAGGAACTGAATACGATCCCTGGCTTCAAAACTGTCTTTCAGAAAAGACATGAGTTCCGATATATACCATTTCATATCAATGTTACCCAGGTTGTCGGTTTGGTACAGGCGCTGGTGAATCAATGACATGGCGTACATGCGCCGTTGGCTGTTGCGGATGGCTGTAAGGGCATCTTCATTTTCCAGGTGTTGCGATTGCATGTTCAGCAAGCTAATGGCCACCTGTAAGTTGTTTTTCACGCGGTGGTGAATTTCTTTCAGCAGCCATTCTTTGTCATTTACCAGCTTTTTTAATAGTTCATTCTGGGCATTGATCTCCTGCTGCTGGCGTTCCAGTCTTCTATTGTTTTGCTGCTTTAAACGGTAACGGTTATACAATAGCACCAGGAATAGCAGCAATACAATGGAGCCGCCTATTACTATTTTTAAGCGTGTTTCCTGCGCCTGTTGTTTACTCTCCAAAACAATGATGTTCTTATTCTTCTTTTCAGTTTCGTACTGTAATTGCAATTCATCCATTTGCCTGCTTTTATCAACTGCTGTAACAGAGTCGGAAAAAGCTTTGTATAACTGGTAATGGTTGATGGCCGAAGTGTGTTTGCCCAGAGCAGAATCGGAAATAAAGTACAGTTTCTCAATCCAGGATGATCTTCTGAAATCTGTACCGTACATGATTCCTTTTTTATAAGAATCCAGGTATTTATATGTGTCCTGATATTGTTTGGCAGCCTGCAGATAGATAGCCAGCATGGGCTTGGTAAATTGGTATTGGGGATCTTCATCGTCATGGGCCTTGCGTACTTTGAGTACGCGTTCGTAATACACCTTCGCTTTTGCATATTCCTTCAGTGCCAGGTGATTATTGAGAAAGATGATAGAAACGATGGCTTCCCGCGCATCGTCATTGTAAATGGGATATATCGCTACTGCCTTCGACAGAAATTCATTCGATGCTGCATAGCTCCCCATTCTATATTTCATATCGCTGATATTGTTAATCAGCACCAGGATGTTGGGAGTGTCCTTTGCGGCCTGTGCTATGGCATATGCCTTTTCAAAATTATTCACCGCCTGGGGATAGTCTTTTATCATAGCGTATTCATAGCCCAGCCTGTTGTATAAGGTGGACATGAATGGGGTAGTGTCCTTATTTTCCTCGGCGGTTCTTGCGGCCAGCAGCAAGTAGCGGCGGGCTTCTACATGGTTGTCCAGTTCTGTATAGATAGTACCCAATACGGTATAGGCCGACTGTAATTGTTTATACCCGATTTCATGATAAATCTTAAACGCTTCGTTCATTATTTCCAGTGCGCGTTTCGGTTGCCCGTCATTGATGTATAAATCCGCTACCAGTTGTGTAGTTTCTGCCTCCTTTAATTTATTGCCGCTTTTACGGTACACAGCTGCCGCCTTTTCATAATAAGCGATCTTTTCCGGAAATTCCTGGTGTGTATCTCCGATAGTGCTACCGGTAAGCGTTAAACAGGCCGCATGATCTTCGGAATTATCTGATTCACTAAGTATAGCTAAAGCCTTGCGGCTGTATTCCGCCCCTTCCACCGTTTTTTTCATTTCCATACAGGCTTTTGCCTTCAACAGTAATGACTTGCCAATGCCCGGGTTGTAATTAATGCGGCGGCATAATTGCTCTGCTTTTGTAGCCAACACCACCGCATACTCCAAATCTGGCAGGTATTCCCCCTTTTTCATAATCAGCGAATCGCTCTGGCCTTGCAATAGGGAAATGCTATCGTTTATTTGATGCGTATTGGCAGTGTTTGCCCGTTGCTGCTTGCTGTTATTTTGGGTACAACTGAATGCGGATAGAAGCAGGCAGCCCCATAGGATAATAAGAGAGCTGATTTTAGGAGGGTATGTCATGCGCAAAAATTGGTCTGGATAGAATGCTGGATTTTTGGCAAGGTACGGAGGATAGCGCTTTATTTATATAAATGCTGGTCTTTTAGGTAGTCAATGCCGTTGTGTTTCAGGTAATCGATACCCCATTCACTCAAAAATTGGAATAAGGGGGATAGCGTTTTGCCATGTTCGGTAAGTGCATAGGTTACCCGGTAAGGCTTTTGCGATACAATGGTTTTTGCAATCAGCTTATCGCGTTCCAGCTCTTTCAGCTGCTGGCTCAGCATTTTTTCGGAAACACCAGGCAGGTTGTCTATAAAATCGCTGTAGCTCCTGTTTGCCTGATAGTAGAGGTGGGATAGGATCAATATTTTCCATTTCCCGTCAATAAAGCTTAATGAGAAATCTATCGGACATGTATATTTTTTACCGTGTAATGTTATCATCGTATTGAATTAGTGACTGACCTACTTTTTGGTAAGCTATTTTTTGCGAATAGCGACTCCGTTACTTTTGAATGGATTCAATAATAGTTAATATGAAACAGTTACTTATTTACATCGTATTAGCCACCATTATCCTCCTTTCAAACACCAGTGCACAGCCTAAATTAAAAGTAATGGAAAAAAGTAAATACTCCGTTGAGCTTATCCGGTATACCATTCCTGAAAACCAATGGACACCATTTGAAAATGCCTACGCACAGGCAGGCAAGTTGTTGAGTAAGAGTAAGTATTGCCTGTATTATACCATTAACAAAGGGAGTGAAGAACCCAATAATTATGTGGTGATTATTCATTGGACTTCGGAAGAGGATCATTTGAACGGCTTTAGGAAAAGCGCTGATTTTGCACCCTTTTTAACGCTGGTAAAACCTTTTTATAATCAGATACAGGAGATGAAACATTATACTGAAATTGCCGCCTGGTCAGGATCTGGAAATAATTAGCGATATTATAGTATGAAACAAATACCAACCTTGTATGAGTGGGCGGGTGGCATGCCTGCCTTTGAAAAGCTTACCGCCGCCTTTTACAAAAAGGTGTTGAAAGATGAATTGCTGGAACCTATATTCAAGCATATGTCTCCACATCATCAGCTGCATGTAGCCCATTTTATTGCGGAAGTGTTTGGTGGGCCTGAGGCATACACCGCCGAAGGTGGCTGCCATTTTACTATGATTCAGAAACACTTTTCCAAACATCTTACAGAGGCGCAACGGAAACGGTGGGTGTTTCTGTTGCTGGAAACGGCTGATGAAATTGAATTGCCGGACGATCCTGAGTTCCGGTCGGCTTTTGTTGGTTATATAGAATGGGGGACGCGGATTGCGGTTATTAATTCGCAGGGGGAGCATACGGGTGTTGCTGTAACGGAGCCTATGCCGCGTTGGGGGTGGGGGGAGACGGGCGGGCCTTATTTGAATGGGGAATAGGTGAACGAGTGTACTTACATAAGGTAGCCTCTGCATTGAATTGTTCGTAGCTTATATTTTCCTTTACTTATCTAAGTGATGGATGAATGCTGAGGGGATAGTTTTACAAGGTATTGACTGGGATTTTCGCAAAATGGAGATAGATCACCTGGAATCTGCATTAAGCTCGCTTTTTTTTCGCTTTCATTAAAGTTGCATACCCTATAAAGCCAATATTTATTGGGGTGTTCCCTGCTTTTGTTTAACTCTGTCCTTGTGATATAGAATGGAGTATGAAAATGACCGGTGGTAGTCTTTACTTCAATGTATTTCTCGCTACCATCGCTGTTGTAAGATAATATGTCAAACCCTAATCCATCACCATCCTCCACAGAGACGTGTCTTGGCTTTTTTCTTATGTTGTAGCTTGCTATTAAATTGCATTCTCTCTCAAAGACATATTGTTCTCCTAATAGACCAATCCGGCTCATTTCTGCTTGTCTGCCTTGATAATCTACAAATCGACCTGTAAAAGATGGTTGTGAATCGAAAATTGTATAATCAGTGTCGATTAAGTCAAAGTGAAAGTTTTCAATCGGAACAGCCGAAAAGTTATCTAAATGCTTATCTGCTGCATATATTATATCTTGAGTAAGGATATGAAATTTAGGATCCGCATAACAATGTTCATTCAGGCGCTCTTGGTGCATAATTAGAAGTTCATTATCCTTTTTTATTTCATGTAGTATCTGATAGCACATGTTTGTATAATGAAATACGTCTTGAACCTTACTCTTTTTTGGCACACAGGGGTATTCAATACGCTTAGCTACTTTTTGGAACATTCTGAACTTATAAAAGAAATAAGTGTCAGGGTATCTGAAATTCAAGTAAACCAGACGAGCGCGTGGATCTTGATAATAATTATCAAGATTAGAATAATGTGTTTGCCACACTTCTCGAATAGCGGTATTAAATTGATTCAATCGGTCATAAAGATCTTTAGATTCGTCATATAAATTTTTGAAGCAGGTTCGCACTGTTTCCGGATCTGACTCGGCAAATTGGAATATCATTCTTCTAGGAAAATACTTGCCGGAATCCATAAGGTTGCCTGCTTTAGAAAGCGCATTTTTAAGCATGCCGGTAAAATCATCTGAATCTATATGCCAGTGGTCCTGGAAGTGCTTAACTGCCTCCCATTTATATATTTCCAGATGGTTAATTCGGGTGAAATTGTCTTTGTAAAGTTTAATCAATTCATGCAGCGCTTGGTAATTCATAAGGGTTTTTCTCAAATTTAAAGTTTCAATGTCAATACTTTTATTTGAGTTGGGAGAATATTTCTAAATCAGTAACTTAACTATCACAATTTGGATAGTCTTGCAAAAGATGGTAACTGTAATAAGAGAAATTAGTTGCTTTAGTCGGTTGCAGTGTATAGTCTAAAAAAGCTGAAAATGAGTAAAAAAATAGAACGAATACCTATTGATGAAGAGGTAGCAGCTAAACTACTTTACCACTCGTCTAATACTTGCAGCATTTGTAATGAAGCAGCCAAGCCGGCACAGGTTCATCATATTAATGAAAACAAGGCAGACAATAGCATCGAAAATCTAGTTGTATTATGTCTGAACTGTCATTCGCTGGTCCATCAAAAGGGCGGTTTCGCTAGAGGGTATAGTGAACAAACGATCAAGGAATATAAATCAAACTGGCTAAAACGAGTACAATATCGAAGGGATGAAACAGATCGTATAGCTTCTTTGCAAAGTGTAACATCTAATGTAAGTCTCTTAAATCCAATGGAAGATATAGCTACTATTGATCTAGATAGAGAGTCTATAAGTTGTAATCCATTTTTAAATGATGATCAAGCAAAAGAATTAACTACTTATGTGTTTAAAATAGCAGAGATCAGACAAATAATTTTAAAGTATGCTAAAGAAAAGATCGATAGTGGAATTTTATCAGAAAATTCAGATGGCATAGCTTCCATATTGCACTTTTATGAAGGTGTGTATGTTGTTTTATGCAAATTTTATCCCGATGAACATTTTTCCGGTCATGAACCACGGCAATATTTCAGTGAATGTGTTGCGGCATTTGAAAAATGGCATTATAAATTAATGACTCGCTCCGGCGTTGAAAATATGGGGTCAATAGAAGGCGGGTTCGTTAGATATGGAGCGATGCAAAAAGCTGAGTTAATGGTGGTTGATTTAATAAAGGCACTTTTGTATTATTCGGGTGGAGATATAAATAAGTGGGAAGCTGCATGGGATGGAAGAGTATATTCAGAAGATATAAGCGTTTTAGATAATGTAGCAGAAAGGGATGGTGCCGATTTAGAAAAAGGAAAAATACCCGCTAAGTTTCCGGGGGGAGATGAAGCGTGGAGGAGATTTATTGCTAGTAATATAAATACTGAAATTCCCATAGAAAATGGTGCCCCTCCCGGAAATTATACAGTAACGCTTCTCTTTTCAATAGCCCAAGACGGTTCTGTTATAAATGTAACTGCACTAAATAATCCCGGATACGGCTCTGCTCAAGAAGCTATCCGTGTCATATCTAACTCTCCCAAATGGTTTCCTGCAGTTCAAAATGGAGAGGCCGTCAATTATAGGCAGAAACAGATGATTACATTTCAAGTAAGGGAAAAATAACGTACCTAAGTAAATAATCTCATTATTAAAATATACTGTGCATTATGTAATTGTTTAAATGTTTTATTGTATGTGGTTGAATTTGATAAATACACTTAAGTAGATGTGGAGTTCTGGAGCTGTAAACTAGGAATAATGTAGGTTTGATAATTGTTGAATTAAATTGAAGTAAATATGTTAACAAGAGGATTTATCATTGGAAAGATTGTGGATGACCTAAGTGTTCTCCAGGGGAAAATTAGCTTTCGCTGTCAGTTGGGATTAACGGATCTGAATAAGTTTTGCGAAGATTTTATCAAAGATGTAATAAATATATGTTGGGATTATAACGTTAAAAATTTAAATCAAGACCGCTCTAATGAACCTGGTCTTGATTTAGGAGATGTTAAAAAAAGTGTAGCATTTCAAATAACTTCTACTAGTACATCTGATAAAATTAATAGGACGTTAGATGCTATTACTAGGGAACAACTAGAACGATACAAAAAAGTAATTGTTTTTATATTAGGAGAAAAACAGTCGTCCTACACTGCTATCAATGAAGCCTTGAAAGAGAAGTGTTCCTTTAGTAACGATAATATATGGGACTTTAGTGATTTGTCCAAAAAAATCATTTCATTGAAATTTGATGAACTGTATGAATTAAAAAAGCTATTTGAAAAAGATTTAAATGTTGTGTTGACGGAAATAGAAGTGCCTAATGGTAAGGGGGAATTTCCGACAACATTCGCTGATAAACTTGAAGTGTCGCCTAATACAGTTCCCAATAATGCTACTAAATATTTATTAGATTATGAGGATGCTTCATTTGATGAAGTAAAGAATGTTTTTAAGCAACTTAAACAATTGCCTAGAATAACGAGGGACTTTCTTGAAATATTTATTAGCTTAGGCGAAAACGATAACGGCAATTTTACTGTAGATTATAATGAATTAAAGAGAAAGCTTAAATCTCCAGAAAAAGAAATTAAGGAAGAATTAAGTATTTTGATTAAAAGACGCCTTATTAGTGAGCCTGAGGAAGGGGATACCTCTTTTTCGACAAATTTTGAAGATGAGATGATAGGTGTTGTTGATTTTGCGATAAAGAATGACTGCCTAAAAAAGGTTCTTGTAGCTTTAGATTTTACACTTCTTGATGCAGATGAATGATGGTGCTTGAAATAATTTAATATTATACCCCATTTGCTTGGATGGGGCAAATATAATTGTAAAAATAAATAAACTTAATTGAATGCTTTATGAAAGATTACGATAGGCGAATTAAAAAATATGAAATGGCTACGCAATTACTGATTTATGAAGGCCAAATGTTATGGACAATTCTTTCTGCATTTCTCGTTACAAATACTCTGCTTCTTGGTTTTGTAGGTCAGATGGTGTCAAATTTAAAGCCGCTAACATTTTTGTCAAATTGGCCTTGCTTTATCGCTGGGATATTAGGATTTCTTCTAATGATTCCTTGGACTGGTACATTTCTTCGCAATTCAGATTACTACCATTTTAGAATGGAGCAAGCTAAGGAAGCAGAGCCGGAAGAATATCAGTTATTAAGAAATAGAGGCGAGTTGTTTGCAGAAGGTAATAGAGTTGTCGTAAATAATAAAGGGATTAGGATTGGGCATTTTGCTTGTATTTTAAGAAACAAGAGGGCTGTGTATTTTTTGCTGGGAATTTTCTATGTATTATACATGTTTATAATTGTCACTTTTGGCCCTTGGTGGTGTAATAAATAGCTTGTAATAAAATTTAAGATAGTAGTATAATCTTTCTGATTGAAATACAGCAGCTATCTAGTATTAAAATGCTATTTAATAGACAGCTGCTGTTATTTATTTAATTAGAACGTTGGTTTAGTTAATTCCTATCCAATTTGGGAGTTTTTCTTTGCGTGAGTTTTCAAATTTTTCTTTCTCTTTTTCTCCTATCCAACGAATGTTGTCGGGTAGGTTAATTACCAGCTCTTCAAAGGAACTATAGTCTGCATATTTCTTCAAGTTTTTTTGTAATATGAGAATAGTGGCTTTCATTCTTACACTTTTTTTTCTTTCTGTTAAATCGTTTAGAACATCCTTTAATTGGGTTTGGTTGTTTTCTTTAACAAGAATTTCAAGTGATTGAATTATCGTTGCATCAGGTTGAATTGTTGCTAATAGTGTTCCAAAAATTTCATTGCCAAGCACTTCGTAAAGTTCGGATGTCCCATAATAATGCAATGCTTCAATATTTTGTTCAAGTAGTTTTATGAAATCTTCTTCCGAGCCGTCTTTGATATAACGTCCATGCAATAATTTAATCATCTCAGCTGTGTCGTGCAAAACATAAGAACATTCTGTCATTCCATAAATGAGTTCCTCTGTAACTAGTTTTTTATCCGTTGTGTTATTGCAGACCAACTTCCAAGTACCCATGCCACCTGGCCATGTTCCTCCAAACCCGTTCAAGCCAGCAAATACTAATTCTGACATACAATTTTTAAAGAAAGGCGCTATATTATTTTCAAGTATGTAAGTAATAACTGATTGCCAGAATTTGATATTTTTTCTTTGTGTCGCAAGCCACCAAAGTGGTTGTGGTTTTCCGAAATAAAATGCTAATGAATCTGATAAAATTTGAGTGTCAAGTTTTTTGATAAATTCCTCTGGTGGTAATAAAAAGACAGATTCTCCGAACAAAGCATTCTGTATTTCTTCCGGTGGGCGCTCGCAGGTTAATAAAACAGCTTTAATCCACCTGGAATCATTTCTATCATCTTTAACAAGGTCGAGTATTTGTTTTTTCTCATATTCTGCCAGGTTGTCCCAATATCTTACTGTCCACTTTAAGGTAGATACCATAAAACTTGTATCGTTGTAAGATAAAAGTTTATTGAATAGTTTCGAGCGAATAGCTGCGTCATCCTCTGTGAAATTCAAAAGAATATCAGCTATACATAATTCGAATTCATCTAAGACTTCATTGTTGGTTATTTTGAAATCAATGCGGTTATACCAAGCGTCTAAAACCGCCATACCTATGGGTTTGCTTAAATATTTAAATGCTTCATCAATTGTGTTTCCAAATCTTCCAGGGTTTAAAAAGGCTGAGGATGGTAGATGTTCTAAGTAAATGGGATAAAGCTCTCCCCATATGTTCCAAAGTTCTCTTGTCTCTGCTGGATTTAATGAAGACCAGTTAATAGCTTCATGCGTATGTTCTTTACTAAACGTACTGAATAGACGATTCGTACGTACGGAAACCGCTTGTGTTTTTATTACCTTTTTAATCAATGGCAATAGAAAGCTTTTCTTTTCCTGGTCAAATAAATTCCAGTTATTCAATGAATACCTGATAGCAGTGAATACTACTGAAGGATGATTATCAGTGTATAAAGTAGATAAGTGCTGGATTTTAGCTGAATTTCCTTGCATGAATATTGAGCGACAAACTTCTTTCCTAATAAATACTTCGTCATATTGAATGAGGTATTTAAATATTTTGTCGTTTAAAATGTATTTATTTCTGCTGGATGCGCCTAAGATAAAATGCCACGCATCCAAGGGACTAACCTTTTGATCAGTGTTAAACTTATCTTCTATTGCCTTAAAATCTTCATCTGTAATAGTGTAATATCTATGAGGTAATATGCCTTCATTTTCGTTTGATATAAATGGGAAACCTTCATGCCACGCAATTTCAATTGGGTCTATATCATAATATTCAAGGGTGTTAATAATGCTGGTTTCAATTTCATTTCCAACATCGGAAATATGCTTAATGAGAAATACTAGACATATATCTCTAGCAGCTGGGAAAATAGATTTTTTGCCGTGCACTGCCAGTTCAAATACTTTTGATTTATCTTTAATATTGGTGTCATTGGATAAGAAATCAAAGTGTTTGGCTGCCAAAATAACGTTTCTTGGAGTAAGCAAACTGAGTGCTTTGCGATAGAAATTAAAGATCCTCGTTTGACGAAATGTACCTCCGGTTGTAATAAGTTGTTTACCAGCTTCATAAAAATTAGGATGTGTAAAAAAAAATTGCACACCATTGAAAATTATAATCCCCCTTCTTTCTAAATATTCAAGAGCTTTTTGATTTCCTGTGGTAAATGAAAATGAGTGTTTATATTCTGGATAGGATGCTTTCTTTTTCGAGCGTTGATTCGACCAATTAATTTCAGGCAAGGTTCCGTATTCAACGTTGTCCTCTGATAGCAGGTACCCTAAGTCCTGGGGGGAAATGCCGGTAATTGTATCAACGGAGATTGCCAATGTCGCTAGTATTGTAGCTGTTTCTTCATCTTTGGATTGAATGTCTGAAGCTATTTGAGAGGAGTTATGCCGAGCGATATGGAGTAATCCTTCCAATGGTTGGTTTACCAAATCTTCCTGATCATACCTTGCCAGGTATTGAAGTTCGCCGATTTGTAAAAGATGATCAGGAGGGCAGATAGAAATATGATCTTCGATCAACTTCACTATTTTATTATTCAGCTTGGCTTCATCTGCAAATATTCGCCAAAAGCTATCTAATGTTTTATTTTCTATAATAGTAGTGTTAGCCCAATTATAGCCTGCTATCTGATTTTGTGTCACAAAGCCCCCGGCGCTTAGCTCCTGAAGAATTTCGTTGCGGGAGGTGACGATGATCTTATGTTGAGGTTGTTTGTTTTTAATAAGATTTTCTAATTTTTTCCATTTGTTCAGGCCATTATCTACCACTGCTACGTGTCCCCACGGATCTTCAATAACTAATATTTTATCTTCTTTAATATTTAGATTTAAGAATTGTTCTGCGTGTTCAATCTCTGTACATATTTTATAAGTAAAACCTTTTTTGTGGAAGTAGTCAGCAATTTTCTTTGCTAATTCGCTTTTGCCGGCTTGTGTTACCCCCTTTAATAATAAGACTCCCTGAATCTCTAGTTGTTGAGTTAGTGTTGATTCTTCGCTCCTTGATTTGTAGTTGGGGTCGATTATTGGAGCTTCGCCTTCATATTCATTAATCAATTTTTTAAATATAGGAGTAAGATCTGTTTTTTGATCTCTAGATTCTTTGACTGCTTCTAGTAATTTAAAATACAAGGTTTCACTTGCGGACTGTGGAACAAGATAAAGCCTGTTAAGTAACTGAAGAATTTCGTTATCTAGTGAATCAGCTGTCAATCCATCCCAGATAAGTATCTTTGAAAGATCATGCTCTAGAGTAAGTGAGTTTTGAAGGTCTGTAGCTTGTGCCTTACAGAAAGAGTTGCGTTTTGTCTGTAATGTAGTAGAGCCTGTAAAGCCATTTTTATCTAGCTCTTTACAGAAATCTTTTTGCCATGTTTTTGTAAGTTTTAAACTATTATGGCTTGACAAATCTTTAAACCTCTGGCTGAAAAGATGTACGTCATCTAGACAGCGTCCAGAGGTAATAATAAGGGCTGTATGTTTTTTATTTATAACCCGATCAAGCAAGTTGTCTTGTGCTAAATTTGCCGGAAAATGACATAGCCATTTCACAAAAGTTGAAAGCGAAATGTCGGCTATTGTATCTTTCATTTGTACCTCAACAATATGGTCTTGCCCGTTATGTGTGATGGTGATCTGTCCATCTTCACCTCCATCTTTTTCAATAAAGATTGATCTACTTTGACGCAGATTCAGCAAACCTAGGGCAATAATTGCCTTGTATTGATATTCGTATCCTTTAACACCAGCAGTAGTTACATTCATAAAATAATTTGCAGGCAAAGTTATTTGGTTTGGTAGGCAAAGTGTTGATATTATCCAAAAAATTAGGGCTGGTATATAAGTTGGTGTCGGCCGTAGATACTATTTAAAAGATTGAGAACAAAATCACTTGAATGTATGGTTAGTATCTATAGGGTATTACACCTAAACACCCACCACCACCTCCAACACCAGCACCCCAATCAACCCCAACACCGAAATCGCTGTCTCCATCACCGTCCACGATAAAAACGTCTGCTTCAAACTCAAATTAAAAAACTCCTTAAACATCCAAAACCCCGAATCATTCACATGCGACCCAAACACACTACCCGTACCCACCGCCAACACCATCAACTCTGGAGAAGCCACCCCGGAAGCTACTAACGGCGCCACCACACCCGCAGCAGTAATCCCCGCCACGGTAGCCGACCCAATAGCCACCCGCAGTATGGCAGTAATCAACCACCCAAACAACAACGGCGGCATTTGCCACTGGGCACACAGCGCAGCAATATGCTTATCCGTACCACTATCCTGCAACACCTGCTTAAACACTCCACCGGCGCAGATAATAAACAATATCACAGCAATGCCCCCAATGGCTTCATTTACCCATTTCACGGTAGCAGCCAAAGGCTGGCCGGCAGCTTTACCAAAGTAAGCAATAGCCAGCAGTACAGAGATCAACAAAGCAATAGTAGCATCCCCAGTAAAGTCCAATATCGTCCTCAAAAGATAATCACCTAGAAGATGATCCGCCAGCAGTTTCGCGGTAATCAACCCTACAGGCAACAACCCAATCAAAAAACTAGGCAAAGTACCCGGCAATGGCTTTTCCGGATCATCATCCTTCGACAAAAAAACAGATTCCGTTTTCACCTGCACGTTCTTCAACAATCGCCCCAGCAATGGCCCTGCAACAATTACCACCGGTACGGTAATCATCAACCCATACACCAGTGTTTTACCCATGTTCGCATGGAAGGCGTTTATCAGAAACACCGGGCTGGGGTGGGGCGGCAAAAAGCAATGGGTGGTAGAAAGTGCAGCGGCCATGGGCATAGCCACATACAGCAGCGGCAGCTTAGCGCGGTAGGCCACGGAAAACACCAGCGGCACCAATATCATAAACCCGGCGTTATAATACAGTGGTATGCCGATAAGAAAGCCGGTAAGCAACAGCACCCACTGAATATTACGCTCACCAAAAGCGCCGATAAGGGTAGTGGTAATGCGTGTTACAGCCCCGCCTGCTTCCAGTATTTTACCCAGGGCGGCGCCCAGGCAAATAACCAGGGCCAGGCCGCTGAGGGTGTTGCCTACACCTCTTTCTATGGAGCGGATCAGTTGCTCCGGGTGCATGCCCAGGCATAGGCCGGAAAGTAGGGCCACGATAAGCAAGGATAAAAAGGGGCCGAGTTTTTTCCAGGTAAGGTATACCTGCAAGGCTACTGCGGCCAGTATAACAAGCCATTCCATATGGTGGTGTTTAGGTTATGCAACAGTGTTGGTAAGCGTTCCGATACCGTCAATGCCAATGCTGATTTCATCGCCGCTTTGCAGGGTGAAATCATGGCCGGGTACTATGCCGGTGCCTGTCATAATCAGGCAGCCGTGGGGGAAGCTGCTTTCGCGGTATACAAAGCTAACCAGCTCTTCCGGGGTGCGTTTCATTTGCGATAGTTCTACATCGCCGGTAAAAGCTTGTTCGCCGTTGCGGGATATGGTAAGGCGTATCAACGCCTGGGCAGGCAGGGGCTGGTTGGTAACGTAAATGCAGGGACCTAACGCGGCGCAGCCATCGTAGGTTTTGGCCTGGGGCAGGTATAGCGGGTTTTCGCCTTCTATGCTGCGGCTGCTCATGTCGTTGCCGATGGTGTAGCCGATGATTTTGCCGGAGCTGGTTACCACCAGTGTCAGTTCGGGTTCGGGTACATCCCAGGTGCTGTCTTTACGTATGCGCACGGGCTGGCCGGGGCCGACTACACGGGAGGGAGTGCTTTTAAAAAATACTTCGGGTCTTTCGGCGTGGTATACCTTTTCGTAAAAGTCGCCACCGCCGCTGGCTTTGCTTTCTTCCTGGCGGCCTACTTTGCTGCGCCAGTAGGTAACACCGCAGGCCCATAGTTCCTGCCGGGGGCCGATGGGGGGCAGTGTTTCCGATGCGGATGGGTGGGGTGTGGCAGTGGCCTTACCGCTGGCGAGCAGGCTGGTAAGGGTGTTATATAAATCATCGTTGTTAATAAAAGCTTCCCAGTCGGTAACGGGTAGGGTATATGTGTTTCCTTCGGCTTCCAGCAGTGCGCCGGACTGTGTTTTGTAAACCTTCATATGGCAATCGTGTGTTTTGTTTTAGCAGTTATTGTTAATGAGAATCGCGGGTGACTTCCGATCCGGAGCTGCCTTGCAGAAAATCCAGGTCGGCCCCTTTATCAGCACCCATTACGTGCTGGATATATAAACTTACATACCCACGGCGCGAAGCGGGTGGTGGCGCTGTCCAGGCCTGTCTTCTTTGTTCCAGCTCGGCTTCGCTTACGTGCAGGTGCAGCAAACGTTTTTCTACGTTCAGCTCTATCATATCACCGTTTTGCACCAGCGCCAGGTTGCCGCCAATGGCACTTTCGGGAGATACATGCAATACAGCGGTACCATAAGCGGTGCCGCTCATTCTGCCATCCGATATGCGTACCATATCGCGTATACCTTTTTCCAGTATCTTTTTGGGCAGGGCCATGTTGCCTACTTCGGGCATGCCGGGGTAGCCCACGGGGCCTACGTATTTCAGTACCATCACGCAGGTTTCATCTATATCCAGGTGGGGATCGTCAATACGGGCGTGATAGTCTTCAATGCTTTCAAACACCACGGCGCGGCCGGTATGCTGCATCAGGGCAGGAGTGGCGGCGCTGGGCTTTATTACGGCACCGTTCTGTGCCAGGTTGCCTTTTACCACTACTATACCGGCTTCGGGTTGCAGGGGTTGTTGTATAGAAGCAATCACGTCTGCATTATAACATTCGCTGCTGCCTTTGATATTATCGTGGTGGTTGTGGCCGGTTACGGTAACGATGTTGCGGTGCAGCAGCTCCTTCAGTTCGTTCAGTATTACGGGCAGGCCGCCTGCGTAAAAGAAGTCTTCCATTAAAAACTTGCCGGAAGGCATGAGGTTCAGCAGCAGCGGGATTTTACTGCCGAGTTTGTCAAAATCATCCAGGTGCAGGTCAACCCCAATACGACCGGCAATAGCCATCAGGTGTATTACAAAGTTGGAAGAACCACCTACGGCGGAGTTGACCATAATCGCGTTTTCAAACGCCTCGCGGGTGAGTATTTTATCAATGGTAAGGTTATCCTTTACCATTTGCACAATGCGCCTGCCGCTGAGCTGCGCCATTACTTTTTTGCGGGAGTCCGCAGCGGGTATGGCAGCCGCGCCGCTGAGGGTTAAGCCCAGCGATTCTACCATGCAGGCCATGGTGCTGGCGGTGCCCATCGTCATACAATGTCCTATGCTGCGGCTCATACAGCTTTCGGCATATTCACATTCTTCCTGCGTCATGACGCCGGTTTTCATATCCTCATCAAATTTCCACACGTGCGTACCGCTGCCTATCTGCTGACCTTTATAACGGCCGTTCAACATAGGCCCGCCGGGTACTACAATGGTGGGCAGTCCCACACTGGCAGCGCCCATAACGGTAGAGGGGGTGGTTTTATCACAGCCGGTCAGCAGTACCACACCATCTATCGGGTTACCACGTATGCTTTCCTCTGCGTCCATGCTGGCCAGGTTGCGAAATAGCATGGCAGTGGGTTTGAGCAGGGTTTCGCCCAGGCTCATGATGGGAAACTCTACCGGAAAGCCGCCTGCTTCCAGCACGCCTTTCTTCACGGCTTCTGCATGATCGCGGAAGTGGGCGTTACACGGAGTAAGCTCGCTGAAAGTATTGCATATACCTATCACAGGCCTGCCATCGAACATATCCGTAGGCATGCCCTGGTTCTTCATCCAGCTGCGGTAAATGATACCGTCTTTGTCTTTGCGTCCAAACCAGTCCTGGCTTCTAAATCTGCTGCTCATCTTGTTTACAATTATAATTGGGTAAAGGCTCTGCCGCCGTTGACCATTCTGTAAATGCCCATGGGGTTGCTTTCCTGCAATTCGGCAGGCAGCAGGGCATCGGGCATGTTCTGGTAACATACAGGCCGTACAAAACGGTATATGGCGGCGGTACCTACTGAGGTGCTGCTGCTGTTGGTTGTTGCGGGGAAGGGGCCGCCATGCACCATGGCGCTTACAGGTTCTACACCTGTGGGAAAACCGTTGATGACCACACGGCCTGCTTTCTGTTCCAGTATATCCAGCAGCTCCTGCCACGCAGGCAGTTCTTCTGCGGTGCCGTGTACAGTAGCGGTCAGCTGACCGGGCAGGCTATGGGCCAGTGCCAGCATGGCTTCGCGGGTGGTTACAGGTACGGCTATAGAAGCCGGGCCAAATATTTCTTCCCGCAGTAAGGGTTGTGTGATCAGTTCATCGCTATGGGTGGTCATCAGCACCGGTGTAACTACATGGGTATCGGTGGTATCGGGTGCTTTACCACTGGCCAGGGTGGCAACGGCAGGCAGCGCCAGCCTTTCTTCCACACCTGCCTGGTAGGCATGATACATATAGGCAGCCAGCATAACGCCGCCGGTAATATTGGAAAAAACATTACTTAACTGCCCGTTAAAGTCAGCCGCCTGCTGGGGGTAGAACAACATACCGGGACTGGTACAAAACTGCCCTACACCCATAGCTACCGAAGCGCTATAGGCTTCTGCAATAGTGGCCCCTTTTTGCTGTGCGGCTTCGGGCAATACAAACACGGGGTTGGTGCTGCCCATTTCTGCAAACACGGGTATAGGCTCCGGCCGGCGCACGGCCATATCATACAGGGCTTTACCGCCTCGGTACGATCCGGTAAAAGCTACTGCTTTTATCAGCGGGTGCGTAACCAGCTGTGCGCCGGTTTGCGTGCCACTATCAAACAACAGGGAGAACACGCCATCCGGCATGCCTGTGCTTTGCGCAGCGCGCTGTATGGCTTTGCCGGCAAGGGCAGAGGTTGCGGGGTGTGCGGGGTGTGCCTTTACTACTACGGTACACCCGGCAGCCAGTGCCGATGCGGTATCGCCACCGGCCACCGAAAATGCGAGGGGGAAATTGCTGGCTCCAAATACAGCCACGGGGCCGAGTGGTATATTCATATAACGCATGTCGGGTTTGGGCAATGGCTTCCTGTCGGGCAGTGCCGTTTCAATACGCGCATCTACCCACGAGCCTTCTGCCACCAGTGTGGCAAACATACGCAGCTGCCCGGTGGTGCGTGCGCGTTCCCCTTCCAGCCTTGCGCGGGGCAGGGCGGTTTCCTGCATGCAGGTGGTAATGAGTGCATCGCCGCAGTTTTCCAGTTCTGCTGCTATGGCGTTTAAAAAAGCGGCTTTACGGGCCGCAGGTATTTTGCGGTACAGTGCAAAAGAAGAACTGGCCTGCTGCACCGCCTGGTTTACTTCTTCGGCTGTTGCCTGGTGAAAGTAAACGGCGCTGTTTTCTTTTCCCGAAGGGTTAATAGAATAAAATACTTCTTTACTGTTTCCTGATTCTCCGTAGCCGATAATGTGTTTTTCTTCCCGCATTATGTAAGGTAGTTTAACTGTTACCCGGAGCAAGGTATTAACATCCCCTCCCTGAAACTACCAAAAAAAACCGGTGTAGCATTTTATACAGTGAGTTAATAATTTTTGCCTTTCTTTAGGTGGTAATAAAAATTGCCTGCCAGATGTATCAGTTTCACTACCAGCAGGGCGCTGCCGGCAAGTTGGACGCATTTCCGCACATCCTGGAGATATATGCAAAAAAGAACACCGCCATACAACTGCAGTCCTTTCCGCAACAGGTAGCCAAAGGCCTGTGTATTTATTTTATACAAGAGGGAAAGTTTGAATGGTGGGTGAACGGGGTGCATTATTTCCTGTTCCCCGGCGATACCGTTTTGGTATTGCCCGGCGAAACCATTGGCAATGAGAAAGGATTACTGGAACTGGGCAGCATTTATTGCCTGGAACTGAATATAAAACCGCTGAAACAGGGCGAGCTGGTGCCAGGGGTATGGAGTGGCCTGGGCCAGGCAGAATGTGCGGCTATTGGCAAGCTGCTGCACCTGAAGAGTACTTCCGTGCTATCGCGCATGAGCGATGCAGGGCGTATATTGACCAGCCTGTTTTACGAAATACACCACCTGGAACTGGCGTATGTAACACGCGTGAACCAGCTGATAGATGAACTGATCATTGCCATTACCCGGCAGCTGACACGGCAATGCCTGCCCGCCCGCGATTTCAGCAGCATATTTATGAAACTGGAAGATGCGTTGCGTAAAGATTTGTCGCACCAGTGGACGGTGGAAGAAATGGCCGCTATAGCCGGTATGGGCACCACGCTGTTTACCGAAAAAGTAAAAGGGTTTACGGGTTTTACACCCATTAACTACCTCATCAATATCCGCATATCGGAAGCTACCCGGCTGCTAAAGCGCAGGGATATCAGTATTACGGATATTGCGCTGGACACGGGTTTCTACTCTTCCCAGCATTTCTCTACCACTTTTAAAAAGCTTACCGGTTACACTCCCGGCGAGTTTAGAAAAAACAATACGTATACCGAGTAAATGTAGAATATGAAGTGCATTATTACCATAGAACTGGGCACCAATGCGGTACGGATTTTTGCCTTTGACCTGAACGGTTCCGTAATAGGGAGTATGAAAGGTTTTTACCCCACCTTTTACTCGCAAACGGATTACAGCGAGCAGGATCCGGAACAGATATTTATTACCATGCTGTATGTGCTGAAGAACCTGCTGAATGAGGTGATACATGCCCGGAAATATACCGTGGCTTCTATTTGTTTCAGCTCATCGATGCACAGCCTGCTGGTGGTGGATAAAAACGGAGTGCCGCTGGGTAATGCGCTAACCTGGGCAGATAACCGTGCTAAAAAAGAGGCCCGGGAAATCAATGCTTCGCCGCTGGCCGATACCCTGTATGCCAGCACGGGTACCCCTTTGCATCCGATGTCGCCTTTGCTGAAGATAGCCTGGCTGCGGCATAACGAGCCGGATAAGTTTCAACGGGCCGGCAAATTTCTATCGGTAAAATCGTACGTCATTTACCAGCTTACCGGCGCTTACCTGATCGATTACAGCCTTGCCTGCGCCACGGGTATGATGGACATTCGCACGGCAGACTGGGCCGAAGAGGCGCTGCAATATGCCGGCATTAGCCGTGACCAACTGCCGCAGCTGGTGAGCGTGTTTGCCGGTGCGGGCAACCTGAAAAAAGCCTATCAGAATTCACTGGGAATAACAGATGATACCCGCATACTGGTAGGTAGCAGCGATGGTTGCATGGCCACACTGGGTGCAGGCATCTGGAACAGTGATAAAGCTACCATTACCATTGAAGACAGCAGCGCCGTGCGCATCGCAGGCAACCACATATTACAGGATGAAAAAAAACGTGTGTTTAACTACCTGCTTACCGATAACTGTTTTATCAGCGGCGGCCCCAGCAATAGCGGCAGCGGCATATTTGAATGGTTTGTGAAACAGTTTGGTGATAGCACCGGTGCCTATGATATGGAAACCTGCCTGACCACTTTGCTGGAAGAAGCCACCAAAGTGCCACCCGGATCGGAAGGCCTGTTGTTTTTGCCTTACCTGCTGGGCGAGCGTGCGCCTATCTGGAATCCCGATGCGCGGGGCTGTTTCTTTGGCATCAACATTCAACACGAAAAACAACATTTTATACGCGCTACCATTGAAGGTATTTTATATGAGATATACAGCATTGGCCGCCTGCTGATGGAACACCGGGATATTAAAGGCCTGTCTGTTAACGGCAGCTTTGCTACCATCCCGTTTTGCTCGCAGATGATTGCCGATATGTACAACGTGCCTGTGTATGTTACCAAACACAACAACAGCGTAAGTGTAGGCGCGTTTTTGCTGGCGGCTACCGAAATGGGCATCTATCGCACACTGGATGAAGCAGCAGCACAGGTAGAGATAGATAAAACCTACTGGCCACAGGAATTACACCACCAAACCTATATGAAGTATTATGATATTTTTGAAAGGCTCAGCTATAAACTCAGCGATGAATTTGCGCGCATTGCAGAATTGCAGGCCCACCGAACGCAATAGCCGGTAATAGCTGCCTTTTTCTTCCTCTTATAAATGGATTGCTATGTCATTGAACCACAAACCGCTTTACACGGGCGGGTTGGTGGCGGCTATTGCCTGCGCCTGCCTGTACCTGTTTCTTACCCTGCGCCAGTTACATGTTATGGCAGGCTGGTGCCTGGTGCTGGCTTTATTGTGTACTGCATTGGCCGTGCGGGGCCACCCTTTGCTGCGGGGCTTTTCCTATACCATTACCATACTGGCTGCCGTGTGCATGGCGTTGTATTATCCCCGGTATTTTGTGCATGTGGGCAGCTTTCGCTTATCCAGCCTTACCATTCCGCTGTTGCAGCTGATTATGTTTGGTATGGGAACGGAATTAAGCCTTAACGATTTTTCCGAGGTATTGCAATCGCCCAAAAAAGTAGTGGTGGGTATGGTAGGGCATTTTACCATTATGCCTTTCCTGGGTTTTGGTATTGCGCACCTGTTCCATTTCCCGGGCGAAGTAGCGGCGGGTATTATCCTTATCGGCTGTTCGCCCAGCGGGCTGGCATCCAACGTAATGGCCTACCTGGCCAAAGCCAACCTGGCACTGTCGGTATGTATTACCGCCTTATCCACCTTACTGGCACCGGTGTTAACGCCGCTGTTAATGAAGCTGCTGGGTGGCACTTACATTGAAGTGCATTTCTGGGCCATGCTGTGGGATATAGCGAAGATAGTGCTGTTGCCTATTGCTGCCGGCCTGCTGTTTAACTACTTTCTGTACGGCCGCTTTCCGTGGCTGGATAAAGCTATGCCTTTTGTGTCTATGGCGGGCATTATGTTCATCATTATCATATTCATTGCTGCCGGGCGCGATCATCTGCTACAGGTAGGAGCGCTGCTGTTGCTGGCTGTGTTGATGCACAATGCAGGCGGCTTTTTTATAGGCTACTGGCTATCGCGGTTGCTGGGCTTTGCAGAAAAAGATTGCCGTACCATTTCTATTGAAATAGGTATGCAAAACGGCGGACTGGCTTCGGGTCTGGCCCTGAACATGGGCAAGATGGCTACCGTAGGCCTGGCACCCGCCATATTCAGCTCTATGATGAATGTCACCGGCTCGGCACTGGCCAGCTGGTGGCATCACCACCTGCCTGAAGAACACGATCATTCACCATCCAATAATAACAACCATGAACAGGAACCTTCTGCGGCTAACCCTGGTGGCTATAACGGTTAGCTGTTGCCAAGCGGCTGCACAGGAAGTGCAGATTACCCGCAGTGAATTAGTAGCCTTAACTCCCGAATGGAAAGGCACCCGCTTTGCCGATGGACGACCCCGCGTATCGGACACGCTGCTGCAACGCATGAAGCAGGTAAGTGTGGAAGAAGCCTGGGCGGTGCTCAAGAATGCCGGGTATGGCTACCAGGTAGCCGAAAGCTGGCAGGTGCTGCAGCCGGATAGTGTGTTGGTGGGCCGTGCTGTTACCGCCACCTTTATGCCTGCACGCCCCGATGTATGGAAGGCCATAGACAGCCTGGGCAAACAACAGGGCAAACGCGGGCAGAACACCTGGCCGGTAGACCTGCTGGTAAAGGGCGATGTGTATGTAGCCGACCAGTTTGGCGCGCACCGCAACGGGCCTACCATTGGCGATAACGTAGGCAATGCCATTTACGCACGTAGTGGCAACGGCATTGTATACGATGGTGCGCTGCGCGATATAGAAGGACTGAAAGAGATACCCGGCTTTACCGCTTTTTACACCAGTTACGACCCCTCGTATCACAATCCCCCCGGCGATCTCAACACCATGATCACGGCTATTAACCGCCCCACGCGCATACGCACCGTAACCGTAATGCCGGGTGATGTAGTGCTGGGTAAACTGGGCGTAGTGGTGTTTATACCACCGCACCTGGCTGAGAAGGTATGCACCACCTCTGAAATAGTACGTCTGCGCGATATGTTTGGCCACCAGCGCCTGCGCGAAGGCAAGTACACCGCCGGGCAAATTGATACGCGGTGGACAGAGGAGATAGAAAAAGATTTCTCCCGCTGGATCAACGACCATATCAGCGAACTGCCTGTGCCGAAAGCTACCATACAGCAGTTTCTGAAAGACCGCACCTGGTAAACACCACCCGTTATACTTCTACATTTAAAAACTTCCATATGAGCAACAGTCATTCACGAAGATCTTTTCTTTCCAAAGCCGCGCTGGCCACCGCTATGGCGCCGCTGGCATCGTTCAGCAGCTTTGGCAGCAGCTATGAAAAAGCAGTGGGCGAAACACCCAAAAACTCCGCACCATCCGATTTAAAGATCACCGATGTAAAATGCGGTTATATCAAAGGCAGCCTGTTTGTAAAAATTTACACCAACCAGGATATATGGGGATGTGGCGAAGGCGTAGATGCCGTGCCCGGTACCTATCACCTGGTAAAGAACTTTGGCCAGCGGTTAAAGAACCAGAACCCGCTGAACGTATACCGCCTGTTTGAAAACATCCGCAAATCAGGCTTTTTCCAGGGCGCACAGGCGGGAATGTATGTAGCCGTACTTTCTGCCATAGAAACCGCGCTGTGGGATCTGGCGGGCAAGGCGCTGCACGTGCCGGTGTATCAGTTACTGGGTGGTAAGTTTCGCGATAAAATACGGGTGTACTGCGATACGGCCCTGTACCAGCGCAACCTGCCCCAGCCAAAGGATTTTGCGGAGGCGGCGATGAAAGCAAAGGGCATGGGCTTTAACGCCATTAAGTTTGATCTGGATCAGTTTAACGACCCCAATAAATACGATATGTATAACTGGACGGCCAGCCCCGGCGAGCTGCAGCGTATGTACGAGCAGATAGCTGCCGTGCGCGAAGCCGTAGGCCCCAAAACAGATATACTGGTAGATATGCATGGCCGGTACGATGCCGTAACCGGCCAGGCCATCAGTAAACGGCTGGAACCCTTAAACCTGCTATGGCTGGAAGAGCCCATACCCGCCGAAAACATAGAAGCCTATAAACTCATTACCGAAGCCACCAGCACACCCATTGCCGCCGGTGAAAACCTGTACCTGGCCTACGGCTTCCGCCGTTTGCTGGAAATAGGCGGGGTGGATATTGTAATGCCCGATTTGCAGAAGTGCGGGGGGCTGGGAGAGGGGCAGCGTATTGCCAACCTGGCCAACCTCTACTATACACCGTTTGCACCGCACATGGTGGCTTCCTTCCTGGGCTGTATGGCCTCCTGCCATGTATGTGCTTCAGTACCCAATTTTCTGATACTGGAATGGCAGAGCTATTTTCATACAGACCCTATGTTTAAAGAGATTGTGCAGTACGATGGGGAATGGGTGAAAGACAGCTTTATTACCGTGAGCGAAAAGCCGGGGATAGGCGTAGAGATCAATGAAGCTGCGATGAAGAAGTACGCGGTGCCCGGTGTGCCTTTTTTTGAATAGTCCAGGAAACAGAAAGAAACCAATCATACATAAATGGGGCGGCTTTTCATCCGCCTGACTGCTGAAAATATCCTTTGTCACCTGAAGAGGCAGGCAGAGGATATTTTCTTTTATGTCTCTCCTGAAACGCTTCGGCTATCCCGAAAATGAGTGGCTCCTGTTTTACTACTCTATTTTCGTTTATCTTTCTGCTACCTCATTACCCTATAAACATGAATACATCCAATGACATTTACAGAGCCCGGATTAATAAAGTGATCGATTACATCCAGGCTCATGTGCATGAGCCTGTTTCCCTGGACAATCTGGCGAATGTGGCCTGTTATTCCCCATTCCATTTTCACCGGGTTTTTAAGGCGGTTACCGGTGAAGCAGTGAATGAATATGTGGGGCGCGCCCGCTGCGAAAAAGCGGCACGCCTGTTACGTTTTTCTAAAAAGCCGATTGCAGCAATTGCTGTTGAATGTGGTTTTTCCTCAGCGGCTACGCTCACCCGGGCTTTTACGGGTTACTTTCAGATTGCTCCGGGTGCCTACCGCAAAGGGGGTGAAATTAAAAATGGCAAGATTGGCAAAGAATTTTTCCCGGTACAATCCTACCATTGTGACCGTGAGTTTGAGGTGGAGATCAGACGGTATCCGGAAAGGAGGATCGCTTATATCAGGGTTACGGATGCGTTCAGGCAGGGCCTGGTGTTGCGGGCCTTTGAAAGTTTGGTTGTTTGGGCGAAAGAAAAGAACCTATTTGATACCCAGACCATCTTCGGCATGTCCATAGATGATCCGGAAGTAACGCCCAAAGAGAAATACAGGTATGATGTGTGTATTACGCTTCCGCCGGATTTGAAAATACAGGAGGAGGAACCAGTCAGTACCACCCTTTTACCACCATGCAGATATGCCGTAACCCGGTTGTCCGGTGATTTACAACTGGTAGGTGAGGCTTTTCATTATCTGTTTGATAAATGGCTGATCAATAGTGATTATGAGTGTGAGGCGCAGCCAGGGATGGAAGTGTATCTGGATAAGGAAAACATTTGTAACTGGGAACACTTTGACCTGGACATTATGATACCCATCAAAGCTTTAACCAATTAAATGTTTGTGACCGCATTGCATTTATCGGTCGATGCCTGCAGTACAATTGGTGAAAATAAAAATGATATAAAATGAAAAAAGTAACTGGAATTGGCGGCATTTTCTTTAAGTGTAAAGACCCGAAAGCTGTAAATGAATGGTATAAAGCGCACCTGGGTTTCGATACCACCCCCTACGGCACCACCTTTTCATGGACAGACGCTGAAGATGTTACGAAGAAAGGATTAACCCAGTGGAACCCTTTTCCCGAAGACACGAAATATTTTGCACCATCCGGAAAAGATTTCATGATCAACTACCGGGTGCAGAACCTTGAGGCGCTGGTGGCTGAACTCAGGAAGGAAAATGTGGTGATTGTGGACGAGATATCATCCTTTGACTATGGCAAATTTGTACATATCCTGGATGTTGAAGGTAATAAGATTCAATTGTGGGAGCCTGCGGAGTAATGAAACAGATTCATTTGCTGAGTGATGGGTTAGGTCATTTACCGATCACTTCTTTGCGATGAGCCAAACCCCAGAAATGGAGTTCATCCAGTACTTTTTCAAGAGACAATCCGTGTGGCGTTATTGCATACTCAATTGTTGAAGGGAAAGTATCGAGAACAGTTCTGCGGATAAGTTTATTTACTTCAAGACTTTTCAGCTCTTTTGACAGGGTTTTATCTGTGATTCCATGGACTTCTTTTGCGATCTGACTGAATCTTTTCGGCTTTTCGGCCAGGGCAAATAAAATAAGCAGCTTCCATCTTCCTTCTACAGCATCAAGCGCATCTTTGATGGAAAGCATTGTTTTTGGACACCCGGCATTTGACAGCATCTCTTTCTTTTTTACGTCACTTCCATTTTGGATAGTGCTTTCCGGATGGAAAGTACTATCAATCGGATAGCGAATATAAATACTTTGCGCTATAAACACGAAGTGATGAGTACACAACAAGGATCGTCAAAAGCGATAAATCTGATGATTTGGGTAGCGCAAGGATTATTAGCTGTAACTTTTATGTGGGCGGGGGCAACGAAAATATTTAAACCCGAAAGTCTGCCATTTCCCTGGGTAAAAGACAACCCCGCCCTCGTTTTACTAACAGGCATTATTGATGTGTTGGCCGGAGTTGGCATTCTATTGCCAGCTGCACTTAACATCCGGCCTAAACTGACAATTTTTGCCGCTTATGGAATTATTGCATTAATGACAGCTGCAATTGTATTTCATATTTCACGCGGTGAAGGACATGACATTGGTGTTAATATTTTCATACTGCTTCTTGCCGTATTCGTTGTGTGGGGTAGAGGTAAAGGATCATTTAACAAGAAATGATGGAGGAGGCAGTCTGAAATATCTAAATAATACTGCCTTCCATATTCATTATTACTCATAGGTGGCCATCTTTTGTATCCGGACTTATTCGCTATTCCTTTGTAAAAATTAAGCCTTTATGAAAAAGAAGAAGCTGCCTCATTTTGAAGTGAACCCAAAACCTGAGACCACTTCTTTTTGAGGCAACTTACTTTAAAAGCTCTTTCAGGAGACGCTTGGTTATTTGCTTTCTGTAATCAGAATAGCAGCCAGTTTATCCGGCATAGAAATAAAGGGCGTATGGCTGGATGGCAGGCTGTATACTTTAGCCACTTTACCTGCTTTTGCCATGTACTGTTGTGCTGCATAACTGATGGCATTGTCATTCACAGTGTGTATATACACTTTTCTGATGCTGCCGAAATTTTTATCGGTGAGGTGAACCGGTGTGGCAAGAGGGGCCAGCGGCTCTGGTTTCAGGTTGGCTGCGATGTATTCCTGTACCTGCTGTGGCGCATCGGCAGCAAAGATGTCTGCGGCGGCCTCTTTGGTAACAATGGCTGCACCATGCTCCTTGTCAATGGTAAGCGCCTTGCCTATATGAGAGGCAGGATCCTGTTTGGCAAGGGATAAAAGACTGGCTCCGTCGTTGGGAAGCGCTGCTGCCAGAAAAACCAGTTCTTTTACCTGGGAAGGTATTTCTTCAGCTACCTGGCTTATTACCAGCCCCGCAAAACTGTGGCCTGCCAGAACAACGGCTGTGCGGTTGCCGATGGCTGCCTTTACCTGGTTAACATAGGTTTGAAAGGAAATACCGGCAAATGCAGTGGTATCTTTTCCGTGACCTGCCAGGTTAATATTAATTACCTCTTCACCCTGCGCCCTTAAGATGGGGGTTACGGCATTCCAGGAAGAAGAATCTGACCATGCTCCGTGAACAAGTACAATGGTTTTGGAGTGTTTGCTGACTACTTTCTGAGCCTGGGTAGTAAAAGCGGATACGGTCATGGCCAGAATGAATATTACTTTTTTCATGATGTTGGTTGCCTATTGTTTTTTAGGACATCACAAACCTCGCACTATGCCATGGGGATAAATTTAACCTGGGTTAAAATCAAAAACGTTATTTGCCAACCATACGTTTGCGGATACGGCTTAGCGATGGGCCCTGTATACCTAAATAAGAGGCAATATGATAAAGTGGCACCGCATTGAAAATATCCGGATGCTTTTCCAGCATTTCACGGTAACGATCTTCCGGTGTTTTAAATAAAAAGCCTTCCGTGTTCACCATTACTTCATGAAAAGCCTTTTCTGCTACCAGCCGGCCGAATCTTTCCCACTGATGCGATTGCTCATACAGCGTATTAAGATGGTCTATATGGATATATAATATAGTAGAATCAACCACCGCTTCTGTGTAATAGTCGCATGCCGTTTGAGCTAAAAAGCTTTTATAGGAGGCTACAAACTGATGATTGGTAAAAAAGAGCATATTCTTCTCTTCTCCCGTTTCACTGTTTACCCGGTAAATCCTGAACACCCCGTTAATAACAAAGCCAAGGTGCTTGCAAACATTTTTGTATTCGTTGTAGAACTCTCCCTTTTTATATTGTTTTATACTCCAGTATGGTATTGATAAATCAAATGCTTCCGGCTTCATTCCCGATGCGCCAAGTGCCGACTTTAATAATTCGATTTCATCTATGTTATCTGACATGCAGCAAATGTATTCTTTTTCCTTTTTTTCCCGTTATCTGGCTTCGGAAGATGAAAGCATATCGCCCCTGAAACCAAAAGAAGCCGACTCATTATTTTTGAGCCAGCTTCTGACAATCCACACCCCGGCACCTCTGCCAGGGTTTTTCTTTCACACAACTTTATTAATTCTGATCCCAGAATATACGTGTAGTAAGATTATCCTGACCTCCTATGCTTTTAACCGCTTCAATGTAGTTGGCGGCGTTTTTGGATGATTCCTCGTTGGGGTAAGGATAGCGCCTTACAAAGCCACCTTGCAGGTTGTTGTTGTATTTGTTAGGACTCAGCGCCGGGTAACCGCTTCTTCTGAAATTGGCAAACCCTTCTGCTCCGTTACTGATGGAAGCGATCCAGTATTGGGTATTGATCTGCTGCAACGCATTGGCATCGGTATACGCTACGCCCGGTTGCGCCAGGTAACTATCCTGCATAGCAGTAGGTACGGCTGGTACCGGTGTGTTAGGGTAGCGTTCAAAATCGTTCATATGCGCCCTTACACCTGCTTCGTAATACTGTTGTGCGGTAAGCGCGCCCGACAGCCCCGTAAGCCAGCCACGATAAGCGGCTTCGGCCAGCAGCAACTGGGTTTGTGCATAGCTTACAAAGAAGTTAGGTGCAGTAGCGCTGCCCAGCACCAGGAAGTTGAGTTGCGAATAGTTTTGTCCGGTGCCTGCCGCGCCTCTGTAGCCAGGATAGTTTCCCACCGTTAACTGATCGTACCCTACAGGAAAACCAAACTGGTTGGCAGTAGTGGTATCCGGTGTTAAAGCCAGTACCTGGTTAGGATCGGTGTATTTACCGGATATGTATTTTAAACGGGGATCGTGCGTGGTTTTCAACTGATTGATAAACGGCTCTGCCAGGTAATAGAAATAAGGATTCAGCGTACGTGGGTTGGTGTTAATGGGGTTTACATACACCGAGGTGTAGGTAATGAACGCATTATCACTGTTGCTTTGCATTACACCTGCATTAAACGCTTCCTGTACAATGATTTTGGCTTTGTTCTGGTCTATTTTGGAATAACGCATGCCTATGCGCAGCAATAAACTATTGCCCAGCCTTTTCCACTTATCTACCTGTGCAGCGGCACTGCCGGCTTTGCCATACAGCAGGTCTTCTATTACCAGGTCGCCGCTGGGATTAAGCGCTGCTATCGCCGCTTTTATATTCGTATACAGCCCGGCATAGATGTCTTCATCCTTGTCATATGCCGGATAAAAGTTGGCTTCCAGGTAGGCTTTACCTGCCTGGCTATAGGGTATATCCCCATAGGTATCTACCAGGGTCATATACACATAGTTTTTCCATATTACCGTCATATTAGCCAGGTTGGTACGGGCGGCATCCCCTTTTACCAGTGCAGTTACCTGCTCCAGCATCTTAATGGGGTTGGGATAGTTATCATTCCAGCGGGTAACATTGAACGTGTTGTTATCATCATTCAGGTTAAAGCCCGAGGTGGCCCCGGTATTATAGGCATTTACAAACTGCTGCACAATGGTTTGATCACCTTCCCACGAACCCGGACTGGTAAGCCGCTGCGCATTGGTGAAAAGCAGCGCGGGGTTGGTGCTGGTTAAGCCGTAGGGATTGGTATTGATTTGGCCAAAGTCTTTATCGCAGCCTGTGTGCAGCAAACAAATGGCTGGCAGTAGCGCTATTAATCGATTCAATTTTTTCATGCATACACAATTTTAGAATTTCACATTCAGGTTAATACCATAGTTGCGTGTGGTAGGCAGCGTGGTTTGTTCGTACCCTACACGGTTATCGCCGGAGGAAGCAAAGGCTTCCGGATCCAGATCGGGCAGGTATTTTTTAATAATGGCCACATTGCGGCAGGTAGCAGAAAGAATCAGCCCTTTTACAAACTTCACCTTGTCGCCTACTACGCGGGTAAGGTCGTAGCTCAGTGTAATGTTCCGCAGTTTGATAAAATCGCTTTTGAATACAAACGGATCGGCAATCTGCTGGTTACGGTATTGTGTATAGAATGTTTGCGGGTCTACTGCTTTGTTGTTGTTGGTGCCATCTGCCTGCACACCATTAAACACTACGCCGCCCTCGCGGCCCACCAGCGAAGCTTTGGTATGGCCCTGGCGCAGCCCGTTAAGCGCGGTGGATGAGAGTATTTTACCACCGGCCTTATAATCGATATGTACCAACAGACTCAGGTTTTTATAACGGAACGTGTTGTTCCAGCCACCGGTGGCTTTGGGCAATGCGCTGCCAAACAATACATCAGCGCCGGTGTTGGCCTGTAGGCCGCCTGTGGAGTTTAATACAATCTGGCCCTTGTCGTTTCTTAAATAGGTTTTGGCGGCCAGCTGGTTCAGGGGTTTACCCACCTCGTACACCAGCGAGCCTATAAACTCGTTACCGGAGAAAGTGGTAACCACCTGCCGCTGCTGACCGGGGGCAAGCGCCAGCACTTTGGTGCTGTTGATGGCGGTGTTGAACGAACTGCTCCAGCTAAAGTTTTTATGACGTATAGGCACCAGTTCCAGCATGAATTCCAGGCCCCGGTTTTGCAACGAGCCCAGGTTCAGCGGCGTGCCATCATAGCCGGAAGCATTGGAAATGGCTACGGTAATGATCTGATCGCGGGTTTGCTTATCGTAAGCAGCCACATCCAGGTTTACCCGGTTGTTAAACATTTTCAGTTCCAGGCCTATTTCCTTTTCTCTTACACTAAAGGGCTTGAGCAGCGGGTTAGGACTATTGGCACCGGGTATATTACCCAAACTAAGGCCATTGAAGGTATTAGGCAATATGCCGTAGGTAAGTAAACCGGTAAAAGCGCCGATACCATTGGCACTACCTACGCTGGCGTAAGAAGCGCGTAGTTTACCATAGTTAAGCCAGGGCAGGTTTTTGGTAAGCTCAGAAAACACAAAACTACCGCTGAAACTGGGGTAGAAGTAGCTGTTGTTTTTGGGGTTAAGCACGGTAAACCAATCGTTACGGCCCGTGATGTTTAAAAACAGCATGTTTTTATAACCCAGCTCTGCAAAAGCGTAGAGTGAGTTTACCTGCTCGCGGTAATAATCGTGACGGGTAAGGTTATCCGGGTCTGATTTGGTTAACCCGTTTTCAAAAGAATAGAGATCGCGTACGATAAAGTCTACCACGCTGAGTACAGAGTTGCGGTTGAGCACGGTGTAAATGTTGCCGCCGGCACTGAGATCGACCGTAAAGTCTTTAAACGCATGGTTGGCGCCGATGAGGAAGTCGGAGTTCATTTGCCGTGCTGTGCCCTGGGCAATGCTGTAAGTACCGTTAAAGCCCGTGCCTGCCGAGTTAAGCGGGGTTGAGCTGCCGGTGCCGGTAGGACGGTTGCGCTCCAGCAGGTTTACACCATAGTCCATATTTACACGGCCCTGTGCATACAACCACTTGGTAATATCATAACGGAGAGTGGCCGTACCCAGTATCCTGTCCCGCTTGTTAATGATAAACTGGCGGGGCATCAGGAAGTACGGATTGATGAGTGTGGTTTGAAAACCGGAGGTCTGTGTTTCTGTACCCGTTGGTGTTACCGCCTTCTCCTTCAGCACATCCAGCCCTATGGAATTAGACATGCGGTATAAAAAGTTGGGAGCGCCATCGCCCTGGGCACCTACCTGTGGCGGATTATTGTTGACCTCGTTGGTATAGTTGATGTTTACCTGCAATGATAACTGGTTGCTGAGTTTATGGTTTACGCCCAGGTTAAAAATGCGCTTCTTATAATCGTTGTTAGGGGAGATGCCCTGCACGTTCTGGTTAGAATAAGAAGCCCGGAAACTGCTTTGCCCGTTGCCGCCGGAAAGGGCCACCGTATTGATGACAGAGCGGCCGGTTCTGTAAAATTCTTTAATACGGTTGCGGTGGGCTACATAGGGCCTGGCCACACCATCAAACTGCACGGTAGGCACACCATCGTATTTTGCGCCCCAGCCAAACTGGCCTGTGGTAATGGCTTCCCCCTGTGTAGTGGGCTTTTTACCGCCCTGGCCCTGGCCATACTCATACTGAAAGTCGGTAAAGTCCAGCACCTGGTCTGCCGAGTAGTTCAGGTTATATTCCACCCCCAGTCCTTTTGCCTTGCTGCCGTTTTTGGTGGTGATAATGATAGCGCCGTTTGCCGCGCGGGAGCCATACAGGGCAGCAGCCGTAGCTCCTTTTAATACGGTCATGCTTTCAATATCATCCGGGTTAATCTGCTGCATGTTATCGCCCAGGTCAATAGAGTTGTTGCCGTCTGCACCGCGGGCACCCTGATCCATCGGTAAACCGTTGATGACAATGAGCGGTGAGTTGGTAGCACCTGCAAAAGCACTCTGGCCCCGCAAACGTATTTTAGTGCTGGCGCCGGTACCCGCTGTTGGCGGCGATATATCCAGCCCGGCCACCTTGCCTTCCAGCGCACCCATCACATTGGTAGTACGGTTTTGCTTCATTTCATCCACCTTAACGGTTTCAGCAGAGTAGCCCAGCTTTTTGGCCTGCCGTTTCATGCCCAGGGCTACAACAATTACATTGTCCAGGTTGTCGGCCACCTCTTGCTGCAAGCTTACGCTCAGGGTGGTGCGGCCATTCAATGCCACTTCCTGCGTGGCAAAGCCTACAAAAGAAATCTGTAAAACATCTTTGCCGGATGCAGCAATCGTAAACCGGCCTTCTTCGTTGGTAGTCACTTTTTTGTTGGAACCTTTAACGGCTACTGTTGCGGCTGCAACAGCTTTTCCCGAGGAATCTGTTACTTTGCCCGTGACGTTTTGGGCTACTGCCACTGTACAAAACAGCACAGATAGCAGGAGAGTGAGTAAGTCTTTTTTGTTCATATCGCAAGCCTTTGGTAGTTAAATGCACTTTATACAGAAAGTGTAGAGAGTACAATAATAACCGCTTTAACCCGCGGAAACTTCCAATAATAACCACTGTAAGATTCTGTACAAATTGTATTACCCTTCTTCGCCTCAAACGGGTACCGTGAACTGAAATGCTGGTAACGATTGCAGTAATTTTTTCATGCCTATGGTAACCTGGTTGCGTACGGTAGGCAGCGAAAGCCCCAGTACATCAGCAGCTTCCTGGTAAGTGAGGCCTTCCAGCTTTACCAGCTGAAAGATAATACGGCATTGGGATGGGAGACTATGGATGGCCTGGTTGATTTTTCTGATCGCTTCGCCGGATATAAAAATATCTTCCGGGTGCTGCCAGGTGATACTGTGGTCATAGGTAAAATCGTCAATGGTATAGAGTATATGCTTATCGCAGCGTGTTACATAATTAATAGAAAGATTTTTAGTGAGTGTAAACAGGTACGCTTTTAAATTATGGATGTGGTTAAGTTGGGCTGCCTGCTGCCATACTTTTATAAAAGTATCGGATACAATCTCTTCTGCAGCCTCATGGCTTTTTACAAAGGAAAAACTGAAACGGAACAAAGAAGGAAACAATAACTTATACAAAGCCTCATAGGCTTTCATATCGTTGTTATTGGCAATGCGTTGCTGAATAGTTTTGATATAAGCAAAGTCAGTGGTCATGGCAGCATCTCCCGTTAAAGATAGGAGTTTTATGTAATCGGTTACATCCGGTTGTCTTTATTTCTAATTTATAGGTATTATGCCGCATTTTACAGATAAATACTTAAATTAGCAATCGATTGCAATAAAGGGTGGGTTTGGATGCCCTTTGCCTGTTTTATGAAATACTTATAGGAATGATTGTTTGTCGCCCGATCCTGCTTATAGTTCTCACCTTTGGTATATATACCTGCTATGCCCGACAGGATAGCCTGCATTTTATTCATCTGAGCAGCAAGGATGGCCTTTCGGCCAATACCGTTAATGCTGTATTAAAAGACAAGTGGGGTTATATGTGGTTTGCCACAGACGATGGTTTAAGCCGTTACGATGGCACTCACTTTACCAATTACAATCATAATTCGTCAGATACCGCTTCTATCCGCTCTAATGCAGTATTGGAACTGATGGAAGATGCCAGCGGCAATTTGTGGATAGGTACCAATAAAGGAGTATCGCTGTACAACCGCACCAGGGATGCTTTTATGAATACCGATATTACACGTGGTGCTTCCGTTCGTGCCATGTGCCGCGATCACAACGGTAATTACTGGTTCGGCGGTTATTCCGGTTTGTTTAAGTACAATCCGGCATCGGGTAAAACAAGGTATTACTTCATGGAAGACAGCAGCAGTACCCATTTACCCGCTGCCATGTTCCTGAGCATATTGGAAGATAGCCAGGGGCGTTTGTGGTTTGGCACCAATGAAGGTTTATACCTGTACCTGCCTGCACAGGATCAGTTTACATTATATACCGGCGGCATTGCTAACAGGGCGCAGTGGCGTTTGGCTGTTAAAAGCATCAGCGAAGATGCAAAAGGGAATGTATGGTTTGGCACCATTGATGGTGGATTGAACCAGCTGTTGCCGGGAAGTACCCATTTTCGCAATTATAATACCGGTGGAGCAGCGGGTAACAACCTCAGCAGTGATCGTATTTATAAAACTGCCCATGACGGGGATGGTAAAATATGGATAGGTACAGAGAAAGGGCTGGACATACTGGAACCAGTATCAGGCAATGTGCGTCATATACCCGTAAATCCGCGTAACCAGTACAGTTTGCAAGGCAGCTCGGTAAGAAGTATTTTCATTGATAAAAAGGGTATTTACTGGATAGGTACTTTTCAAAGCGGTATGAATAAATACGACCGCAACCTCACGGCTTTTGACCTTGTGCGTAGTAATCCCTTTGATCCGCAGGGACTCAGCGCGCCTAAGGTAACTGCTTTTGCTGCTGCAAATGAAGGCAATGTTTATGTGGGCACAGATGGCGGTGGTTTGCACTTATATCATTACAGCACCGGCTTGTTTACCCGTATACCCATTGGGCAGTCACCTTTAACCATATTAGCGATGGAAAGGGTGAATGAGGAGCTTTGGATAGCCACTTATATGCAGGGTATTTATGTACTCAATACCATCACCGGCGCCATACGGCATTACACAACAGGGGATGGCGTATCGGGCCTGTTGAGCGATGAGGTGTTCTGCCTTCGTAAAGACCGGCAGGGTCATGTATGGATAGGCAACAACGGGAAAGGCGTGCAGGTGTATGTACCCGCCAGGCAGGTGTTTGTAGCATTGAAGGATTATGTGGGTAAGGTTAATGGCGATAAGGTACCCGAAAGGGGCTTTATACGCGATATACAGGAAGATGCGGAAGGCAGGATATGGATAGCAGCACCCGGCAGGGGTGTGGATATGTATGATGCCGCTACTGCCACCTTTCGTACGTATGGCCGCTACCAGTCTGGTAACCTGCCGGTGGATGAAGTACAAACCCTGTTACCGGGCAAAAACGGCGTACTATGGGCAGGAACGGGGGGACGTGGACTTTGCAGGCTGGACTTCCGGAAAAACAGTTTTGCTATCTATACCACCAGGGAAGGGCTGGCCAATAACGTAATAGCCAAAATACTGGCAGATAGCACAGGCACGCTCTGGTGCAGCACCAACAAGGGTATCAGTTCATGGGATACAGCCACACAAAAGTGTAAGAATTTTACTACAGATAATGGATTACAGGGAAGTGCTTTTGCTATGGGGGCAGGCTTTATTTCCCGGGAAGGCGTGTTCTTTTTTGGCGGGCTGGATGGGTTTAACTTCTTTCATCCTGCAAGGCTGCATTATAACCACAATGTGCCTGCGGTGATATTTACCGGGCTGAAGGTAGATAATAACGATGTGGCCCCGGGCGGGCATAGCCCCATTAGCAGCAATATTTCTGTGGCACAGGAAATAAAGCTGCGTTACAAACAAAACTTTTCCCTGGCGTTTACTGTACTGGATTTTACCAGTCCCGATGAATGCCGTTACCTGTATCAGTTACTGGGTTTTGATAAATCGTGGAATGCAGTGGGAGCCAGTCAGGCCGCTGTGTTTACCAACCTGGACCCTGGCGAGTACACGCTGCTGGTAAAAGCCTATAATGCTAACGGAGACTGGACTACGCCTGCAGCTTCTATCCGCATTATCATTACACCGCCTTTCTGGCGCACCGGGTATGCCTGGTGTGCCTATATACTGCTGGCTGCCGGTTTACTGTGGGGTATACGGCACCGGGGTATTCAACGATTAAAGCAAAAATTTGCAGCCGAGCAGGAGCGCAGGCGCATTCATCAGCTGATAGAAGAAGAGCGCAAAGAAGCAGAAAGGCAACGTGCGTTTGATGAGGGCAAGATTCAATTCCTTACCAATCTCAGCCACGAGTTTCGTACCCCTATATCACTGATAGCAGGGCCGGTGCAGGCTTTGCTGGATAAAGAATATGACCCGGAGAAAAAAAGCCAGCTGTCGATGGTGCGCAGGAATACACGCCGGCTGCTGAACCTGGTGAACCAGTTACTGGATATTCGCAACCCGGAAGAGCAGGAACTGTTGCTGCATGCACAACCCGGCGACCTGGTAAGCTTTGTAAGAGAAGCGGCAGAATCGTTTCGCGACCTGGCAGAACGCCGTAATATCCGGTTCAGTTTTCATACCGCTTTAGAAACCTATTACACTTCGTTTGATAAAGACAAGATAGAACGCGTGCTTTTTAACCTGCTGGGCAATGCCTTTAAGTTTACCCGCGATAACGGCATGGTAAGCCTGCTGCTGCAGGAACAGGACAGTGGCATTGCTATTACAGTAGCTGATAACGGGCAAGGTATGACGGCAGAAGAGCAGCGCCGCATTTTTGATCGCTTTTTCCAGGGTGAAACACGTGCGGATATTATGAACCAGGGTAGTGGCATTGGATTGTCTATTACGCGTGAGTTTGTAAAGCTGCATGGTGGTAGTATAGCCGTGCACAGCGAATATGGCAAAGGCAGTGCGTTTATCGTACACCTGCCCTTATTGCAGCAAGCGCCTGTTAATGCACCGCTATCATTCGTGGCGCGGGATGCTGCAGGTGAGCAGGAGGAGCCCGCCCCGGTGGCTGAAACCCTGCTGCCACCGGATGAATGGCTTACCGTGTTGCTGATTGAAGATAGCGAGGATTACCGCACCTTTTTGCGCAACCAGCTTACTCCCTACTACAAAGTGATAGAAGCGGCAGATGGTAAGGAAGGATGGCAGAAAGCATTGGCCTGCCATCCGCAGGTAATAGTAAGTGATATTACCATGCCTTACATGGATGGCATTACGCTGAGTAAAAAAATAAGGGAGGATAAACGTACCACACATATTCCCATTATACTGCTTACTGCCCTTACCGGCGATGCGCATCAGCTAAAGGGATTGCAAACAGGCGCCAGCGATTATCTTACCAAGCCTTTTAGTCCCGGGATACTGATAGTGAAAATCCGTAACCTGGCATCGCTGAACCAGCGTTTAAAAGAAACCTATACCAAACGGGTAGAGGTGGCTACACCACCGGCTCTGGTAGAACGAGAGAACGAAAAGCTGCTGCTGAAAATAAACCGTTACATAGAAGAGAATATGGAAGATGAAAAGTTGTCGGTAGAGCAGCTGGCCAAATACCTGTTCATGAGCAGGGCTACCCTGTATAATAAACTGATGGAGCTTACCGGTGAAACACCTGTGGAATATATCCGCTCGGTGCGGCTGAACAAGGCGGCGGCTATGCTGGAAAACAGCGATATGCGGGTGGCCGAGATCGGGTACGCTGTGGGCTTTGTAACCCCCAACTATTTTGCCCGGGCCTTTAAGGCAAAGTATAACATGTCGCCTACAGAATACATTGCTCAAAAACGAAAACCGGCGAATTAGCAGGTATCAGCGGTATATGATGGAAGATCAAAGTATGTTTAACATTTGTGCTATTCTTTTCATCATTTGTTCTCCTCTGTTGAGGTGGGGCCAGTGTAGTTTTGGCTATAATCATTGCTATATGCCAAAATCATCCACTGCCTTTTTTCGTTGCTTTGCCTTGTTAAGCGTAATGCTTTTTATTACTGCTGCCCGCGCACAGGATACCAGCTTTCATATTTATTTATGCCTTGGGCAATCTAACATGGAAGGCAATGCCCGCTTTGAGCCACAGGATACTATCGTGAGCAATCGTTTTAGAATGATGAGTGCGGTGGATTGCCCTGACCTTAACAGGAACATGGGGCAGTGGTACACGGCCCGGCCACCTTTATGCCGTTGCCGCACGGGCCTTACCCCGGCAGATTATTTTGGCCGGGAAATGCTGGCTCACCTGCCGGCCCGTAACCGCGTAGGCGTGGTAATGGTGGCAGTAGGTGGTTGTAAAATAGAATTGTTTGATAAAGAGAATTATGCCGGCTACATTGCTTCTGCACCGGACTGGCTGAAGAACATGGCAAAGGAATATGCTAACAATCCTTATGGCCGGCTGGTAGAGATGGCTAAACTGGCGCAGCGCGATGGCGTAATTAAAGGCATACTGCTGCACCAGGGCGAATCTAACACCAACGACAGTACCTGGCCGGGCAAAGTGAAAAAAGTATATGAAAACCTGCTGCACGATCTGGGGCTGAATGCAGCTGAGGTTCCCTTACTGGCAGGCGAGGTGGTGCATGCTGAGCAGAACGGTAAATGCGCCGCTATGAATGGCATTATAGCCACACTGCCACAGGTAATACCCACGGCACATGTAATTTCATCCAAGGGCTGCGGGGTGGCGGGTGATAACCTGCATTTTAATGCAGCAGGCTACCGCACACTGGGCGCACGTTATGCAGCCACCATGCTATCCTTACTATACACGGGTAACGCGCAGCAGGCCCCGCCTTACAGCCCACTTACCAACACAACTAAATAAGAATAATTATAATGATGCAATTTTCAGTTACTACCCTTAGCGGAAAAAAAACTTCTGCGTATATGCTGGCATTGGCCATGCTACTGGGTTCGGGCGCGCAGGCACAGAAGAAAAAGCAGGCACCCGTTAACAACCAGCCTGTATTTACCCAGTTTGTATACCAGGGCGATGATCAGATCTATAAAGATCATCCGTTAAAAGAAGGTGAGTTTTACAGTCCCGTTTTACAGGGTTGTTACCCGGATCCCAGCATTACCCGCAAGGGAGATGATTACTACCTGGTTAACTCTTCTTTTTCTATGGTGCCCGGTGTGCCTATCTTTCATTCCAACGACCTGGTGAACTGGAAACAGCTGGGGCATGTGCTGGACAGGCCTTCGCAGCTGAAGGTGGAAAAGGCGGGTATCTCCGCCGGTATCTATGCTCCTGATATCAAGTACAACAAGTATAACAATACATTTTACATGATCACCACTCAAATTGCAGGAGGCATAGGGAATATGGTGGTGAAAACGCAAGACCCTGCCAAAGGATGGAGCGATCCTATCAAGCTGCAATTTGACGGCATAGATCCATCGCTGTTTTTTGATGACAACGGCAAGGCTTATATTGTACATAACGATGCACCGCCCAAAGCGCTGTACAATGGGCACCGTTGTATTAAGATATGGGAGTACGACCTGGAAAAGGATGCCATCATTCCCGGTACCGATAAAGTGATTGTAGATGGTGGTGTAGACATTACACAGAAGCCTATCTGGATTGAAGGCCCGCATTTGTATAAGAAGAACGGCCGTTATTACCTGATGTGTGCCGAAGGGGGCACCGGTGGCTGGCACAGTGAAGTGATTTTTGTAAGCAATGATGCTAAAGGCCCTTTTGTGCCTGCCAATAATAACCCCATACTTACCCAGCGTTATTTTCCGAAGGACAGGGCCAACAAAGTAGACTGGGCAGGACATGCGGATTTGGTAGAAGGCCCTGGTGGCAAGTACTATGCGGTGTTCCTGGCTGTTCGCCCCAATGATAAAAACCGGGTGAATACCGGCAGGGAAACTTTTATGCTGCCTGTAGATTGGAGCGGCGAGTTTCCGGTGTTTGAAAACGGCCTGGTGCCTTTGAAACCCGCTATTAAAATGCCAGCCGGTGTGGTGAACCAGCAGGGACAGAATGGTTTCCTGGCCAATGGTAATTTCACTTTCAAAGATGATTTAACAGCAGCCAAGCCCGACTTTCGTTGGATAGGTGTAAGAGGTGCGCGCGAAAACTTTATCACTACCGGCAAAAACGGGGTAACCATTCAGCCATTTCCGGTAACCATTAAAGCTACCGGACCCACCTCCACACTATTTTACCGCCAGCAACACGCCAGCTTTGATGCTACGGTAAAGCTGAGCTATGCGCCACGCAGCGAAAAGGAACTGGCGGGTATTGTCTGTTACCAGAAAGAGACATACAACTTTGTTTTTGGCGTTACCACCAAAGGCAGCGACCGGTACCTGGTGCTGGAAAAAACGGCGAACGGTGAATCTACCCTACTGGGCAGCGTTAAAATAGCCGCCCAGGGCGATATCCGTTTAAAAGTAGCTGCCAAAGGTGATGCCTATACCTTTAGCTATGCTATGGATAATGAGCAGTTTACCTCCGTAGGCGGTACTGTTTCCGGCGATATATTATCTACCGATGTGGCTGGAGGGTTTACCGGCGCGCTGATAGGTTTATATGCCACCTCGGCCAATGATGTACTGATTCCTTAATACCTGTTACCAGTGCCGGAGGGCCTGGTACATTACTCAAACGGCTATGCTTTTGTTTCCACAAAACATAGCCGTTTTGCATGTATTCATAGACATACGTGCTATTTTTTTAGCGATTTGGAACATACAGCACCCGGTGCTCACTCTACTTTTGTTTATGCTGTATAACACAGCCTCATGTATTGATTAAACGATTGCAGTATGAAACCGAAACAATGCTTATGCAAGGACTTGCCATGTCCTTTGCCCATTTTTGCCACCGGTGATCATTACCGGATTCTCTTTCTTAAACCACATTCCGAACTTTAAAAAGCTCATTATGACTTTCAGATTGCCGCTGCTGAAGGGACTACCTATGTGCTTACTGGTGCTGTCAGCCTTGCTATGCTGTTGCGCCGGGTTTGCACAAAATGCCCGAACTATTAAAGGAACTGTTTACGATGCCCAGAACCAACCCCTGGCAGATGCCACCGTAAGGGTGAAGGGAAAGGGCACTATCACCAAAACCAATAAGGATGGAAAATTTACGATATCAGTACCTGTCGGGAAACAGGTGCTGGAAATAAGCCATGTAGGCAAATCCACCCTGGAAATGACCGCCGATAACCAGGAAGACCTGGTATTATCTTTAAAAGATGCGGCTGCCAACCTGGAAGATATTATTGTGGTAGGCTATGGCCAGCAGAAAAAAGCCAGTGTAGTAGGCGCCATTAGCCAAACTACCGGCAAGGTGCTGGAACGCACGGGGGGCGTAAGCAACCTGGGTATGGCCTTAACCGGTAACCTGCCCGGCCTGGTAACTACTGCCTCTACCGGTATGCCTGGTGCAGAAACACCGCAGATACTGATTCGCGCGCAAACTACCTGGAACAACAGCTCGCCGCTGATTCTGGTAGATGGGGTAGAACGTCCCGGTGCGTTGGGGGCTATTGATATTGCTTCGGTAGAAAGCATTTCTATTTTAAAAGATGCCTCCGCTACCGCAGTGTATGGGGTAAAAGGCGCAAACGGCGTTATATTAATCACCACCAAAAAAGGCAAGGAAGGCAAGGCTACCATTCGTATTCGTAGTAACGTTACGGTGAAAACTGTTTCCAAATTACCCGCTAAATTAGATGCGTATGATGCATTGTTACTCAAAAACCAGGTAATTGAACGCGAGCTGCCCAGTACGCCCAGCGCGTGGACGGCTTATATGCCACTGGCCATTATTGATAAATACCGCCACCCGGCCAATGCGGAGGAGTGGGACAGGTACCCTAACGTAGACTGGCAGAAAGAGTTGTTTAAAAGCAACACCAAATCGTACAACACCAGCGCCAGTGTATCAGGCGGCTCTAAGTTCGTGACTTACTTTGCCGGGGTGGACTATACGTATGAGGGCGATTTGTTCAGAACCTTCCAGAACAACAGGGGCTACCAGAGTGGTTACGGTTACAGCCGTACCAACGTACGCAGTAACCTCGATTTCAATCTTACCAAAAGCACCAAATTCACTACGCGCATATTTGGTTCCAATGGCGTACGTAAAGTGCCCTGGGGTGCGGCGGATGGCGATGCCTCTTACTGGGCAAGTGCCTACCGTACTTCACCGGAAGCGATGCGCCCGGTGTATTCCGATGGTACGTTTGGTTTCTATTCCCCCCGTAATGCCGATGTGCCTAACTCTGTTTACAACCTGGCGGTATCCGGCCTGGAAAAAAGAACCAGCACGCAGCTGACTACCGATTTTGTATTGCAGCAGGAGCTGAATATGATTACCAAAGGGCTGAGCGCGAGAGGCAGTATCTCACTGGATAATACTTTCTCTGAAACAGGCCGTGGCATTAACGATTTATACAACGGCCCGCAACGTAAATGGATTGATCCTGGATCTGGTTTGGTGGTATACGAGCAGCCCATTAACAGTGGTACCCAGCTGGATTATACCGATATGGTGCGCTGGTCTATTGCCGCCGGTTCGGTGGATAAAGGAGCTACGTACCGTCGCCTGAACTACATGCTGCAATTGAACTATGCCCGCCGCTTTGGCAAGCATGATGTATCGGCACTTGCCTTGTTGCAACGGGAGAAATATGCTACCGGCAGCGAGTTCTACCGCTTTAGAGAAGACTGGGTTTTCCGTCTTACCTATAACTACAATAACAAATACTTTTTAGAAACCAACGGCGCTTATAACGGTTCGGAAAAATTCGGGCCTGCGTATCGTTTTGCTTTCTTCCCTTCCTTTTCGGGCGGCTGGATGATAAGCAACGAATCTTTTGTAAAAGATCACCTGCCTTTTATAGATCAGTTGAAGCTGCGCGCTTCCTGGGGTAAGGTGGGGGATGATAACGTAAGTGGCCGCTGGCTGTACAAAGATCAGTGGTCGTTTGGTGGCAACGCGCAAATGGGTAGCCCCATTGTAAACACTCCGTATACCTTTTACAATATTACCCAGTTAGGCAACCCCAACATTAGCTGGGAAACCGTGGAAAAGCGTAACCTGGGCGTAGAGTACAGTTTACTGGATGGAGAGATTGCGGGTAGTGTGGATGTGTTTAAAGATGAAAGACGCGATGTTATTATAGATGGTGGCTCACGCGCAATCCCTACCTATTTTGGGGTGGCTGCACCCAAAGCCAACCTGGGCCGCGTTTCCGGTAAAGGGTATGAAGCAGAACTGCGTTTAAGTCATACTTTCCGCGGTGGCTTTCATATATGGGCCAATACCAACTTTACCCACGCGGTAAATAAAGTGATCTTTCGCGATGATCCGGAATTATTACCCGCTTATCAACAGCAGGCCGGATGGGCGCTGGGCCAGAACCGCTCTTTCCTGAACAATGGCTACATTCAAAGCTGGGATGATATTTATGGCAGCACCCAACGCAATGCCAACAACAACGCCAAGTTTGCAGGCGACTATAATATCGTAGACTATAACGGTGATGGTATTATTGATAACTACGATCAGGCTCCTTATCAATACAGCAGCTCGCCACAAAACACTTACAGCATGAGCATAGGAGCGGAGTGGAAAGGCTTTAGCGTGTTTGTGCAACTGTATGGTGTAAACAATGTAACCCGCTATGTAGACTTTCCCACCTTTAACACCTACTCGGGCTCTAACGTTGCTTTTGTGGAAGGTACTTACTGGACAAAGGATGCAGGTGGACAGATTCCGCTACCCCGTTACAGCACACTTATGCCTGCCGGTGGCAATGGTACCCGTTACCTGTTTGATGGCTCTTACCTGCGTTTAAAGAATGCGGAGATAGGCTACACCTTCAGTGGTAAAGCTATTAACCGCCTGGGTGTGAAAACATGCAGACTGTATGTGAACGGTAACAACCTGGCCTTGTGGACGAAAATGCCAGATGACCGGGAAAGCAACTTCTCCGGCAGTGCCGCCTTTGGCGCTTACCCTACCATGAAACGCTATAACGTGGGTATTGACATTAACTTATAAACTATAAGTACAATGAAAAAGTTTTTTACAACGATATGTTTGCCCTGCACACTATTGCTTGCCGTAGCAGTGGGCCTGGGTTCCTGTAATAAATATTTAGATAAATCGCCCCTTACCGACATCAGCGATAAGCAGGCTTTTAAAGATTTTCGCAACTTCCAGGGTTTTACCGAAGAGCTGTACAGTGCTATTCCCCTGCTTACCGGCATTGGCTCGCACAACAACTGGAACTTTGGCGATGAAGACATGTGGGAGCCTACCGAAACCAGGGTGCTGGCGTATAATATAGACCAGGGCGATTACTGGGGCTGGAACACGGCCATCTTTGGCTCGTGGTTTAAAAACGGTGGTGTTCCCAGCAGCCAGGTACGTGGCGATAAGGGTAACCTGTGGGGCTTATCCTGGTATGCCATCCGTAAAGCTAACATAGGTATTGCCAACCTGGGGCTGCTGAACGAGGCTACCGATGAAGAAAAGAACCTGATTGCCGGTCAGCTGTATTTCTTCCGTGGCTGGTATCATTTTATGTTAATGCAGTATTGGGGTGGCCTGCCTTATATAGACCTGGTATTGCCTACCGATCAGACGCCTAAACTGCCCCGCTTAAGCTACCAGGCTACCGCGGAAAAAGTAGCGGCCGATTTACAGAAGGCAGCGGATCTGCTGCCAATAGATTGGGATCAAACCACTGCCGGTGCACAAACTACGGGTAACAACAACTTCCGCATCAATAAAATTATGGCGCTGTGTTTCCTGGGTAAAAACCTGTTGTATGCAGGTAGCCCGTTAATGAACCGCGAATCTACCGGCAACAGCAACTATAATGCAGACTACTGTAAAAAAGCAGCGGAAGTATTTGGCCAGGCCCTTACACTGATAGAGAGTACCAAGAGGTACGAACTGGCTAATTTTGCCAACTACCCCCAACTCTTCTACACCTTTAATCAGAACGGTAAGATACCCGGTTTAAAAGAAGCCATTTTTATGGAAAACCTGGCAGAAGCTGCTGGCCGCTTCCGCTGGAACCAGGTGAACGATTACCGCCCTATGACCATTAACGCTTCCGGTATTAAAGTATATCCCACTGCCAACTATGTGGATTATTACGGCATGGCCAACGGGCTGCCTATTACCGACCCTGCTGTTGCTGATGCTGAAAGCGGTTACACCCCGGAATATCCCTGGAGAAACAGAGATCCCCGCTTTTATAACGACATTATGATTGACGGAGAAAAATGTGTAAACAACGCCGCCAACGTGGGAAACAACCAGTTTCGCCAGTATGCGAGTTTGTATACAGGAGGTTTTTTCCGTACCGACTACTCCACCAAAGCGGTGTTTACGGGTTATATGAACTCCAAGCTGTGCTCTAAGCTCACGAACGACTGGGATGGTTATCGCGAAAACAACACGTTTGTATTAAGCCTGCTACGCTTGTCGGATGTGTACCTGCTGTATGCAGAAGCGGCTTCTGAAGGCAATAATTCACCTACCGGCCAGGCCACCAACTACAGCAAAACCGCGGTAGATGCGGTGAACTTTGTAAGAGACCGTCCGGGGCTGGGCGTAGGCCATGTAGCTGCTAAGTTTTTAGGTTCACAGGATGCCTTCCGCAGTGAATACCGCCGCGAACGTGCGGTAGAGCTGGCATTTGAAGGCCACCGCTTTAACGATCTGCGCCGCTGGCTGCTGTTAACCGAGCGCCCTTATACACTAAAAAAGGGTATTGATTTTGACCGCGCCACGCCTAATGCAGAAATATACGAGAGCCCCAGAACCGCAAAAGTGAACAACTTCCGCGAAAAAGTGCTGTTTGAAAGACAACTGGGACAAAGACATTACTGGTTTCCGTTCCTGATAAGCGATGTGAACATGTATCCGGAATTTAAGCAGAATCCAGGTTGGTAAACTTCAAAACGAACAGTAACAATGAACATCAAAAATATAAGGGCCTGCTGCCTGCTGTTTGCTGCTTCAATGCTGCATTCAGCGGCAATAAAGGCGCAGACAAATAAAGACAGCCTCGTAAACGTGGCTTTTAAAACAGTGGCGCGGGAAGACTTACCGGGCGCTGTAACCTCCATTAACGTTACCGAACTATTAAAGAAAAATTATGCAACGTATAGCCTGGACAACCTGCAAAGCCTGGTGGGTGGCTATACCGGCAATATATGGGGCCAGGCGCCGCTGATACTGGTAGATGGTATACCCCGCCGCGCTACAGATGTGCGCCCGGTAGAAATTGAAACCATTACCATACTCAAAGGGGCCAGCTCGGTGGTACTGTATGGCAGCAATGCCTCCAAAGGGGTAGTGCTGATTACCACCAAGCGCGGTACAGTAAAGCCTTTAAGTATTGATGTGCGTGCCAACTCCGGCTGGTTCTTTCCCAAAGCCTATCCTTCCTACCTGAAGGCAGCTGATTATATGACGTTGTATAACGAGGCCAGCCGTAATGATGGCGTTGCCGAACGTTACACGCAGGATCAGATCAATGCCACAGCTGCGGGAACCAACCCGTACCGCTATCCGGATGTGGATTTCTTCAACTCCGCTTACCTTAAAAAGGCGTATACGCGGCAGGATGTTACCACCGAAATATCGGGCGGTAATGAGTTTGCACGCTACTACACCAACTTTGGTGCATCGTACAACAACAGTATCATGAATTTTGGTGAGCAGAAAAAGAATAATGATTTCAATTTTAATATCCGCGCCAATGTGGATATGAACCTCACCAGCTGGCTTACTGCCAGCACCGATGCGGTAGCTATTTTCAATAACAATTATACAGGCAGGGGCAACTTCTGGGGGGCTTCGGCTACTATGCGTCCCAACTGGTTTTCACCCTTTATCCCCATCAGCATGTTCAGTGCGGGTAATGCAGGCTTAAAAACCATTGCCGATAACAGTAACCACCTGATTGACGGGCAATACCTGCTGGGTGGTATATCCACCGACCAGACCAATGCGTTTGCAGATAACCTGGCTGCGGGGTATATCAAAACCCGTAACAGAACGCTGATGTATAATGTAGGCGCTACGGCGGATTTGGGCAGTGCTGTAAAAGGGCTGAAGTTTAAAACCGTGTACAGCATGGATTATACCTCGTTATATTCCGAAGCTTACCAGGTAAGTTATGCTACCTACGAACCTACCTGGGCTACCGTAGATGGTAAGGATGTAATTACTTCCCTGCGCAAATACAATAACGACCTCAGTTCTACCAACGAATATGTAGGGCAAACGGCGTATACGCAAACCATGAGCTTACGCTCGCAGTTTAATTACGACCGCACTTTTGCTTCTAACCATAATATTACCGGAACCTTGCTGGGCTGGTGGTACCTTACGCAGTTTTCCAGCGATGCTGATAACAATGGCGGTAGTACCTATCACCCTATACGCAATACCAACCTGGGCTTTCAGGCAGGCTATAACTTTAAAAAGCGCTATTACGTTGACTTCTCAGCAGCGGTGGTGCACTCTGCCAAAATGCCGCCGGGTAAACGCAATGCACTGTCACCTACTGTTACGGTGGGCTGGCGCATCAGCGATGAGGCTTTCTTCAAGAACAAGGTGACCTTTGTGGACAATCTGAAGCTGAACGCTTCTTATGCCAATATTAAGCAGGATCTGGATATTACCGGTTTCCGGCCGGATGGCACTACACCTACCGATTACTACCTGTACCAGGGTTATTATGGCAATAACGGTCAGCTCGGTGGCTGGTATCCATGGCGCGATGGTGCTTCCGGCGGCTTTACTTCTATCTCTGGTCAGGGTACCAATCCTGATTTCACCTTTGTGCGCAGGAACGAATTCCGGGTAGGTTTAGAAGCTTCTTTATTAAAAGGCGCTATTACTATGGATGTAAACTATTTCCGCCAGAACACCAATGGCCTACTTACCAGGGGCGTGCTTACGTATCCTTCCTGGTTTAGTGGTAACGGTGATTTCCGCCCGTGGTTGAATTACAATAACGACAGACGTACCGGTGTTGACTTTGCGGTAAACCTGAACCGTAAGTTAGGAGAGGTACAGTACTCTATAGGCGTAACCGGTATGGTGTTTAATTCAACAGCGGTACGCCGTGATGAAATTTACCTGGATGCTTACCAGAACCGTGCAGGCAAAGCCCTGGATGCGTACTGGGGTTATATCAGCGATGGCTTCTTCCAGGATCAGGCAGATATTGATGGTCATGCCCGCCAAACCTTTGGTGGTACGTTAAAGCCTGGTGATATTAAATACCGTGATGTAAACAACGATGGCGTGGTAGATGGTAAAGACCAGGTAAACCTGGGCCGCAACGGCTGGGCTGCCAACCCTTTCAACTACGGTATAAACCTTACTGTTAAGTGGAGACATTTTACATTGTTTGCACTGGCCAGCGGACAAACCGGCGCTATTGGTTTTAAAAACAGTTCGTACTACTGGGTAAGAGGTACCAGCAAATTTTCGGATGCCGTATGGGGTCGCTGGACAGAAGCCACCAAAAACACGGCTGACTATCCGCGCCTGACCACTACTGCCGGTAACAACAACTACCAAAACTCTACCTTCTGGATGTATAAAACCAATCGTTTTAACCTGAGTCGGGTACAGCTTACCTACGACTTCAATAACGATCTGTTTAAAAATTCTGTTATCCATGGCCTGAGTGTATACGTGCTGGGCGATAACCTGCTGGTACTATCGAAAGAACGCAAGCTGATGGAAACGAATATTGGAACCGCCCCGCAATACCGCTTTTATAACCTGGGTATCAGGGCTTCTTTTTAACGAACTAATAAAGCACGGCTATATGAAACTTTATTTGGCTATACTGGGGGCAGCGGTACTTACCGGCACCGCCTGTAAAAAAATGCTGACCCCGGATGAGGAAAACCTCAAATCTGTGGAGCAGATGTATACTGATCCCAACTACGCACAAGGCTTCCTGATGAATGCGTACCGCTCCATTCCTGCTTATTATGATAACAGTGAATATGCTACCGATGATGCGGTAACCAACCAACGCAACGATGGTTACCTGCAAATGGCTACGGGATCGTGGACGGCAGCGAACAGCCCTGTATCGGTATGGAACCCATCCTACGGCGCCATGCAATATGTAAACCTGTTTCTGGCCAACGCCGACAAGGTAAACTGGGCGGCCGATCCGGAAGCAGCGGTGTTGTTTAAAATGCGTATGAAAGGCGAGGCCTATGGCCTGCGTGCGTTGTATATGTACTTTCTGCTGCGCAACCACGGTGGTTTTTCTGCCGATGGTCAGCTGATGGGTGTACCTATCATTACCGAAATGCAAACGGCTGCATCCGGTAACTACAATATGCCGCGCGCTACTTTTGCCGCCTGTGTGCAGCAGATTTATAAAGACCTGGATAGTGCCGAAGCCAATCTGCCTATAGAGTACTCCGACCTGAGTAACGTAAACCAGATACCGGACAAATTTAAAGTGGCTACGCAAAAAACAGCCGTGTACAACCGTGTGATGGGACAGTACTCCCGCCAGTTGTTCAACGGACTTATTGCCAAAGCCTTCCGTGCCAGAACGGCGCTGCTGGCGGCGAGTCCCGGTTTTCAGCACGCCTCTAATTCTGTTACCTGGGCCAACGCAGCAGACTTAGCCAGCGCAATCATTGATTACAAAGGCGGTGTAAGTTCCCTGCCTGCCAACGGTTATACCTACTATGCCAATGCGGCGGATATTGACGGCCTCAGCGGTGGCAACAACCCCTCTGAAATTATCTGGCGCGAAAACATACAAACCGGCAACGGCGACCAGGAAGCAGCCAACTTTCCGCCTACACTGTTTGGCAACGGCGCTATGAACCCTACGCAAAACCTGGTAGATGCTTTTCCTATGGCCAATGGGTATCCCATCAGTCATAACAGCAGCCAGTACGATGCGGCGAATCCCTATAAATCAAGAGATCCGCGTTTAACGGCCTATATCATCTACAACGGTGCAACAGCCGGGGTAAGTAATTCTGTGATCCTTACCGGCAGCAATTCCGGCACTGATAACGGCATCAACGTAAGGGAAACTTCTACCCGCACCGGTTACTATATGAAGAAACGCCTGCGGATGGATGTAAACCGTAACCCGGCTTCTATCAGTGGTAAAAACCGTTACAACCCACGCATCCGCTATACAGAAATATACCTGGCCTATGCCGAAGCGGCTAATGAAGCCTGGGGGCCAACCGGTACCGGCAGCCACAGTTATTCTGCGTACGACATCATTAAAAGAATACGCAGCCGCGCAGGTGTAGGGGCAGGTAATGGGGATGCTTACCTGGAAGAGTGCAAGGGGGATGTTGTTAAAATGCGGGAACTGATACGCAACGAACGCCGCCTGGAGCTGAGCTTTGAAAGCTTCCGTTTCTGGGATCTGCGCCGCTGGAAAGCGCCTCTGAATGAGACCGCACGTGGCATGAACGTGAATGGTACCAGCTACACCCCCTTAAACGTGGAACTTCGCACATACCAGGATTTCATGTATTACGGCCCTATACCTTTTTCAGAGGTGCTGAAGTATAACAACCTGGTGCAGAACAAAGGATGGCAGTAAACGCTTTCAATCATCACTAATTGTAATTAAATATGAATATGTATAAAACTTTTGCATGGCTGGCGGTTGCCGCAGGGGCACTGGCCGGTTGCAACAAGAACCAGGATGTTACCCAGCCGGATTTTGTGTACCAGACCGTTTATTTTTCCACGCAGTTCCCCGCCAGAACGGTGGTGCTGGGCGAAGACCTGATTGTAGATAACTCGCTGGATAATGAGCATAAAGTGAGCATTAAAGCTACGTTGGGCGGCACCAGGGATAACCAGAAGAATGTGACCATAGATTTTGATGTGGATGCATCGCTGCTGAACAACCTGTATTACAGTGCTGCCGGCGCTAAAGTACAGGCCATGCCTGCTAACTACTATACTCTGGCATCTAACAAAATAAACATCACCCCCGGAAACATACTCGGGGGTGTGGAGGTGCAGCTGACAGATGCGTTTTTTGCTGATCCGCTGTCGCTTACCAATACCTACGCCATACCGCTGTTGATGAAGGATGTGCAGGGAGCAGATTCCATCCTGCGCGGCACCGCATCGGTAGCCAACCCCAACCGTTGTATTGATGGCAACTGGGTGGTGAAACCACGCGACTTTGTTATCTATACCGTAAAGTTTGTAAATCCCTGGCATGGCAACTACCTTCGCAGAGGGGTAGACGTAATTACCGGCAAACCCGGCAACAGTGCACTGGATGGCACCTTTAGCCGCAGAAAGCAGTATGTAGAGCAGGATGAAGTAAAATCTACCACCACCAAATCATTAAGCAGTGTGGAACTGCCGCTGGTATTTAAAAACACCGCCGGCCAGAACGTAAACATGAACGTACTGCTGAGCTTTGATGCCAAAAACGAAAACTGCATCATATCTGCCTCCGGCAGTGGCTATACCGCCACCGGCACCGGTAAGTTTGTGAAGAAAGGAGAGAAGAACAGCTGGGGCGCGAAAGACCGCGATGCTTTGTACCTGGAATACACCATCGATCACCCACTGATGCAGATTGTATCTAAAGATACCCTTGTAATGCGCGACCGGGGCATTGTACCGGAATACCTTACACCTGTAGTGAAGCAATAATAATATGAAAAAACTATTTCCTTTGACAGTTGCCCTGTGTTGCTCCGTAGGGAGCGCACAGGCGCAAAACAACCCGGTTATTCAAACCCATTACACGCCCGACCCCGCACCGATGGTACGGAAAGACAGTGTATACCTGTACACCGGTGATGACATACCGGGTTATCCTTTTTATTACATGACCAAATGGCGTGTATATTCCACCGCCGATATGGTGAACTGGACAGATCACGGCTCGCCTATATCCCTGGAGTCGTTCTCCTGGGCGGTAGACCGCGCCTGGGCTGCACAGTGTATTGAGCGCAACGGTAAGTTTTACTGGTACATCTGTGCACAATCGAAGGATAACAATATGGCCATTGGTGTGGCTGTAGGTGATTCGCCCACCGGCCCTTTTAAAGATGCGCTGGGCAAACCGCTTATCGCTACTCCTAATTGGAGTAACATTGACCCCACCGTGCATATAGATAGCGATGGACAAGCTTATCTATATTGGGGCAACGGCCACCTGTTTTATGTAAAGCTAAACAAGGATATGATATCCTACACCGGCGATATAACAGAAGTGCCTCAAACCGCAGCCGCCTTTGGTGGCGTAAGGGGTAGTGGCGATGCTCCCCAGGATATGTTTGTAGAAGGCCCCTGGTTTTACAAACGCAAGCAGCAGTACTATATGATGTACGCCGGCATGGAAAACCGCACCGAATGCTTATCCTACGCCACCAGCGCGAATCCCACCGGCCCCTGGGAGTACAAGGGCAAAATAATGAGCAAGCAGCCCACCAACAGCTTTACCAACCACGGAGGCATCATTGACTTTAAAGGAAAATCATACTTGTTCTACCATAACGCCCTGCTCAAAGGGGGTGGTAGCTTCGGCCGCTCCACCGCTATAGAATCTTTTACCTACCATGCAGACGGCACCATTCCCGCTATCAGCATTTCCGCCGATGGCCCGGCCCCAGTGGGCGTTATCAACCCCTACAAACGGGTAGAAGCAGAAACCAGTGCCAAGGCCGAAAACTGTAGCACCGACCAGGATGAGCATACGGGCGTATATGTATCTGACATCCGCACCGGCGGTTATCTGCGTGTACGTAATGTTGATTTTGGCAAAACACCACCCAAAAGTTTTACTGCTTCTATAGCCGCAGGCCTGGCCGGCGGTATACTGGAAGTATATGCAGATAGTGTAGGGGGCACCAAACTCGCCAGCATCATCGTGTCCCGCACCGGCGGCTGGCAAAACTGGCAAGCCTTTACTGAAAAAGTGGTGGTACCTGTTACCGGTGTGCATGATGTATTCTTTGCTTTTAAAGGGCAGAATATTACAGCGGGGCGTAAGCTGTATAATTTTGATTACTGGAAGTTTGAGCAGTAACGCGGAGTCTTTGTTACAGGAAAGAGGGTAAATCCAGGTTCCTGGTTGTATTAGCAAATGCCTGTATATAAATGTATACAGGCATTTGTACATAAAGTAAGTGCCGGCATGCGTTCTGTCGCGTTATTGCCAACCGGGTGAAATGGGTTAGTTTTGCCGGATGTTCTACAGGCGCAAAGTTATATTAGCATTAATTCAGTTATTCGATGGTGAGCTGGAAAAGATCAGGCTGCAAAAGCTGTTGTTCTTATTTACCAGTAAGCAGCAGAAAACCGAATATGATTTTGTTCCTTACAAGTTTGGCTGTTTTTCCTATTCGGCCAATGCAGATATGACTGCTATGGTAGGAAAGGGGCAACTGGCCGAAACTGAAACACATTTTTCCCGTTTGGATAATACTGATTATCTAAAGCTGCTGAAAGAAACAGATAAAAAAATACTGTCAGATGTTCACCGGCTCTACGGTAAAATGAATGCCGATGCGCTGATGAAGCATACCTATGTTAATTATCCTTATTGGGCTACCAATAGTATTAAGGCAGCCAAAATTCTTTCAATGGAAGAAATGGATAAGGTAAAAGCCACCAGGCCTGAGCGAAACGATACAGTGTTGTTTACTATAGGTTATGAAGGTATTTCTCTGGAAGAATATTTGAACAGATTACTAAAAAATGATGTTCGTGTATTAGTAGACGTGCGTTGCAATCCTTTAAGTATGAAGTTTGGTTTTAATAAGAACCAACTCAAGCGTTATTGCGAAAGCTTACAGATTGAATATATGCATTTTCCAGAGGTAGGTATCCAGTCAGATCAGCGGCAGGAGCTGGTTACACAGTCTGACTACGATGTTCTTTTTGACACTTATCGTAGAAATAATCTCACAAAAACTTCCTCTACTCAGAATAATATATTTAAATTACTTCAGCAATACCAACGTATTGCATTAACGTGCTTTGAAGCCAATATTTGTCAGTGTCATAGAAAACACCTGGCAGAGGCAATTGAAAAATTGCCGGGCTTCACATATGAAGTAAAACATATATAGATGCCATTAACCAAAGTGTTAATCACCGTAAAAACGTACCCCAGCATTTCTGCTAAATATGATGAACTTGTTTGTACTGCCGGTTTTAGAGAAGATGGTTCATGGATAAGAATTTATCCTATTGCTTTTCGGAAGAAGACTTTCGCAGAAAAATACAGTAAGTACGATTGGATTGAAATGGACTTAGTGAAAAACGAAAGTGATTTCAGACCTGAAAGCTACCGGCCCTTCTCTCACGATACACCTATTAAGATTATTGATAAAGTAGACACTGCCAGCAACTGGGCTATTCGTAAGCAAGCTGTATTGGGTAAGGTTCACTATAATCTTTCAGAATTAATTGCAGAAGCAAAAGATAAGAGTATATCCACTTCTTTTGCGGTGTTTAAACCTACACGGGTGTTGGATTTTAAAATAGAGGAAGTAGATAGAGACTGGGATAAGGATAAAATGAAAAAGCTGGTTCATTTGAGAAGTCAGATGGACTTGTTTAAACAGGAAGTAGAAGAAGATATGTTCCAGGTAGTACGTAAGTTGCCCTACAAGTTTTCGTATCTGTTTGAAGATGTGGAAGGGAAGCAAAGCTGCCTGATGATAGAAGATTGGGAAATAGGTCAGTTATACTGGAATTGTTTGGATAAACATAAAGATGAAACTAAGGCCATTGCTGATGTACGGGCGAAGTATATGGATGATTTTGCCAAAACCAAGGACTTGTTCTTTTACCTGGGTACCACACAGCTACACCATTATACCTCGCATAATCCATTTATCATTATAGGTACTTTTCATCCTAAAAAAGAATTGCAGCAAAGCCTTTTTTAAATTGTAATTGCTTTATTGCGTATATGCCTGGTAGTGAAAATAAGTATATAAAAAGCAAACAGGGTGTATAATAAGTGTGATACACCCTGTTTCTATTTTGGTAACCTGATAGAGTCGAATCTCGTCACACGATTCTCAGGTACTCACTTTTTCTTTTGATTCCTCCTTCCTTACTGAGAAACCAGCGTAGTTACACTGGATGGTTCGAGGTTAATGCCAAAGCTGCCGCCCGAAACGCTGAACGAGTTCGCGGCCAGGTTGGTGGTGCTGGTAGTGTAATAACGATTAAAGCCAGTTACAGTTACACCGCTGAGTGTAAAGGGCTGATAGGTGGTAGCGCTGTTTTGGTTTACAATTACCAGCACTACTTTTGATCCGCTTTTATAGGCTGTAACATATACGCCTGATGTTGGATTAGCTGTGCAGGCTATTTTAGTATAGCCAGGACGTACATAGCGGGCGTATTGCGCCATTACATAACCCAGTTTGGTAATGTTGCTGCTTTCATCAATAGGGCCGTAGAAGCGGCGGATATACCACCATACATAGGCTGCCCAGCCTGCGTTCATGCAATCGTGAATTTCTTTGGCGGCGGTCATAGCGTTGCCCCAGTCATTACCGCTAATGGATGAATTAGTATAATGTTCTGTCATCCATACCGATTTGCCAATGCTACCCAGATTATAAGGTGTAGCTCCATAAATGTGGCCGCATACAAAGGATGTTTTGGCTTTGGCAGTAGCATTGCTTAAATATGTGTTGAAAAACGACTGCTGCATGTTAAACGGCTCGGGTGCCATAATGGGGGCACCGCAGTTATCGCCCTGTGCAGCCACAAAGTTGGCTACTTCGGTTGCGGTAGCGCCCATCCAGCCGGAAGCGGAATAGTTAGGTTCGTTCCAGGGGCTGATGGCGTATACACCGCCTACAGCTGAATTATAAGAGCTGAGGTGCGCTGCATAATCTGCATAGGAAGTTGTTTTTAAAGAAAGGCCATTCATCATACTGGCAGGTGCATTCCAGGCGGTAGCAATGACTTTAGCGCCAAAGCCTTTAGCGGCATCAATGGTGGGTTTTTCGGCTGCAAACTGGCCACTGCTGGTGGGTACCATTACCCGTAATATGCTCATGCCAATGCCATTGGTAGTAGAGAAAGCTTTGGTGCGTTGGTCGCTGGTTAAATCGCCAATCCAGATAGGGATGCTGGCTCCACCAAAACCCTGGATCGTTTGCTGAACAGTTGCGCCATCAACGGCAGCGGTTCCCTTGGGAATGTTTTCCTGGCTAGCGGTAACGTCTTTGTTTTTTGAACAGGCCGTAAAGAATAGGCTAAAAGCCAATAATGCTGAACTGGCTTTTACTGTGAAAAGTTGTTTGGTCATGTGATTTAATTAATTAAGTGATTTCATTTTGTTAGAACATGGCAGTACAGGGCGCTGTCAGGTAGGAGCGCGCTTTTTCATTATAGCAATCGATCAACAGTTTTACATAAAAGCAGTGAAAGGAAAATGAAGATGGCAATAGGCTTTTATGGCTGTTACGTAATCTGAAATTAACACAGGCAGATTTCAACAACTGCGTCAGATGTTTTAAAAGCTAGCATATATGTTTAATACATTCCGTTACCTGTTTATTGTGGGCCTGCTATAAAGGAAGCGTTGTATACCCGGTCACTGGTAAACACCTGCAAACGGTACACGCCATAAGGTAACTGAAAATAAACGGTATTGCTGATTTCGGAGGGCTGAAACTGCACCGGCATTTCTTTGCCTGTAGTATTTATACAACGTACCTTTTTTATGGAAGGGCATCCGGGTAATGTAAAATGAAGATAGTTATGTGAAGGATTAGGATATACGCGCATAGTGCCCAATACAGGACGATGCGTTTTGCCATAACATTCCTGGATGCCTATGCCGGCAGCAGTAGTTATATTGGCATCAAGTTGATGAATGGGTTGCCAGCTTCCATCTGCAATAAATAAAGTAGAAGCTCCGTTTTTTCCCCTGTTGGCAGCCCGGTACAGGTTTAGTTGCGAGGAGGCTTGTACATGCGGATCATATCCCACAAAGAAGTTGCCCTGAATGCTTAATAACGAGTCAGGTAGGATGGTGTTGATGCCTTTGTGTAACTGGTACAGGCGAATATGCTGAGCATAGATTTCCCGTTGAGGTGCGTTTGCACCCTGCCAAAGGGTAACGGTAATATAGTCGGTAGAGTCTGCAAAAAACAGGCTGGCTATGTGCAGGTAGATTGCGGAAACTACTATACTGCCGGGGTTAAGGTATTGTTCTGCTAAAGGCGTGGAAGCAGGATAGGGTTGCCTGGTAAAGGGATGAGTGAGCAGTGAACTGTCCAGCTTTTCATAGGGTAAAATGTTCCAGGCCTGACCACATAAAGTGCTGTCAAAACCATATGGATCGTAACCATCTATCGCTGTTAAACCGGTTGCTGCAGCATCCAGCCAGGGTTGTAAGGCGTTGTTTATACCAGTGGTATTTTGCCAAATGGCTGCTATCTTATAAAAGTAATCATTACCGCCCTGCCCACAGGTAGCATTGCCACCGGTGAGTGTGCCTGCCAGGCGATGTTGTTGGTTAAACAATGGGGCACCGGATGAACCCGGTTGTGTAATGCCTATATTCCAGGCGCAACGCCAGAAAGTGGTAGTAGTGTCGTTACTATTGTATGCGGATGATAGAATACTTTGATAGGTAAGTGCAATTTGTGTCGGCTTTCCCCAGGGATGGTGCAGCGTGGCGGCAGGCCATTGAGGGGCTACATTGCTGGCATCCCAACCTGCATAAAATGGATGAAAGCTGGTGGGGGGAATGGTGTTCAGCTTCAGCAGTACCGCATCAGCTCCTTCTGCCTGCACTACCAGGCTGGCACCTGACACGGATTGGATGGTAGGTATAGTGGAATCAGTACAGGTGCGGTATTCATAGTTAAATATAAATACGGCTTCCTGCGCATGCTGCTGGGTGAATATAACATGTTGGGCAGTGAGCACATAAGGTGTTTGGCTATGGCTGGTATTACCTACCAGTGTACCGGTGCACAATGCGCCATCGGTAATGATTTTGCACACGGCCCGTTTTTCTGTTTGCCAATAGGTGCCGTTTTCGCAGTTGATATTTTGTTCGCAGGAAAGAGGGGGTACAGGTGTGGAGTGCTTGCTGCCAAAAAGGTTCAGCCGGTCGTGGTATACATACTTCACTATTAAGCTGCCATAGCTATCTATATGCTCAGGAATGTTCAGCTCTATTACTACCCGGCTGCCGGCCAGTGGGGCAATGGATAAGATGGACTGGCCCTGTAATGTTTCCCTGGTGAAAGGGCCTTGTACCTGTTTGTAGTGGTTGTTATAAACATACAATTTCACACCGGGGGCCAGGTGTAGTGATTGTAGGGTAAGATATAATGAATAGGCGCCTGCCGATTGAATGCCCAAACGCCAGATACGTCCTTTGGTGGTTGTGTACCAGGTGCCGGAATTTTTAGGAGTAAGTGCAGTGGTATACTTGTTGGCAAATACGCATGCTGTTTCATGGTCATTACCGCTAAGCAGCTGGCTGCTGGGGCCGTGGGGGGAAAGTACGGCACAGTTTGCTATGGGCAGATAGGTGATAGGCCAACGCAATGATAATTGCCTGCTGGCAGGCATTTCGGCGGCATGTGCCACCGTTGTGCCTGCCAGTAACAGGAAATAGAAAAGTGCGTACAATAAGCGCATTAGTTGCCGGTATTACCACTAATAGTATTGTCCAGTCTGTAATAATCAAAATCAGCATAGCCACCGGTTGTTTGGGTGGCGTAGTTAAACAATCCCAACCGGTAACCCATGAAATGCGGAATGGTGTACGCCATAGGCAATGGCGTGCCTATAGCTGTCCAGGTGTTACCATCCAGGCTGTAATAAAAATATCCTTTATCTGCCCTGTTACGGAAATCGGCGGCTGCTTTGAGATAAACAACCGGTTGATGTATCGGAATGCTTGCTACCTCTTCCGGAATGCCATTAGCCGTGTTCACCATAACCAGTCGATGATTGCCTTTGGCGCCTGCTTTCACGCCTACCCAGCCATATATTTTCTGAAACAACGTTAACCCCGCACAGTCGCCTTCTTTCATGTGGCGTGTATCCAGCGCCGTAACGGCAGCGCATTCCGGGCCAAAGGTGCGTTGGGTAAGCATGTTGCGTACCATTACCAGGGAGGTATCTATGCGGCTGGTAGTCAGGCGCAGATAGCCACTGCGTTTTGTAAGCGACCAGTTATTATTATCCGGGTTGTGGTTCCATTGCCAGGGAAGGGGCAGGGTGTTAGCGCGTGGGCTACGGTCAAACTCGTCAGAGCATACAATGCCTGGCTGGTAGCCGGTAGATACTGGTAACGGAAGGCTATCGGTAACCTTGCCGTTGACACCCAATATGGGCCAGTCATTTTCCCAGGTTACGGGAACCAGGTAGGGGATGCGTCCCACGGCACCAAAGTCTCTGAACAGGTATGCGAACCAGTTGCCTTCCGGTGTGTTTATCAGGCCACCCTGCGCCACGCCTTTATCCTGCAAGGCCAGTCTTCCTTCATAAGGGCCGGTAAGGCTATCGGCCCTGTGTATTACCACTGTTCGCATGCCGCCTTTGGGCCAGGTGATATTAAAGAGATAATATTTGTTATTGATCTTAAATAGTTGTGATCCTTCTGCTGGCAGACCAATATTATTGCCTGCTGGAGCGCTGGCGTTTTCAATCAGTACACGGCTGGTGCCGGGTTTGATGCCCGAAAGATCGCTTTCCAGTTCGGTGATCATAATGCGGCCGTTGCCATATACCATATACACGCGACCATCCTCTTCAAAGAAAAGCGAATGATCGTGCAGGGCCGGAGAAAAGGACTGGGCTTTCCAGGGGCCTTTTTCTATGTCTTTGGTGGAATAGATATATGTTTTACCGGGAGGATTGGCAAAGGTGCTTACATAATAAGTGCCGTTGTGATAACGCAGGCTGCTGGCCCAGGAGCCGTGGCCGTAGGTGCTTTTACCATTGGTAAGCTTGAAGGCATCTATAGTGCTTAAAGTGTCGTAGGCATAATTTACCAGCTGCCAGTTTACCAGGTCGTTCGATTTCATAATGGGTAACCCGGGATTCATATGCATGGTAGTGCTACTCATATAGTAGGTGTTGCCCTGGCGGATGATAGACATATCCGGCACATCAGCATAAATAATGGGATTGCTGCCTTGTTGGGCTATAACGGTTGCGCTGGTGACCAGGAAGAATAAGGAAACAGGTAATGATAATAAAAAACGTTTCATATTGCAAAGCATACTTTCTGTGTTATAATGAATAATGGGTGTTAGGGTGTTCGGAGGGATGAATTGCGTACTACCAAACCGGAACGTACAATGATGGTATTGGTTTGTTCAAGGTTGCCAATGCCATTAATATGATTGATTAAGTTACGGGCGGCAATTTCGCCCATGTCTTCACCCGGATAGTTGATGGTGGTAAGTGTAGGGTCAATCAGCTCGCCAATGGCATCGTTGTTAAAGCCTACTATGGCTATATCCTTTGGCACCGCAATGCCATTTTCTTTCAGCGTGCGAATACACACGGCTGCCAGGAAGTCGTTGGTGATGAATGCGCCGTCGGGCATAGGCTTGCTGTTCATGATTTTGTTGGCGGCACTGACGCCGGCTTTTTTAGAAAGATCTTCTACCATTAACATACTTTCCTCAAAGGGCAGGCCGTGATCGAATAACGCATCTCTGTAGCCCTTATACCGCTGTGAATACACGTTCCTGTTTAAACTGGAAGTTACATGCACTATCCGGCGGCAACCTTGTTCTATCAGGTGTTGGGTGGCTATATAACCGCATTTGGCATTGTCAATGATCACCACGGTTTTGTTGCCATCCTGCTCTACACGGTCAAAAAACAACACCGGTACGCCTCTTTCAAAAAACGGTTTAAAATGCTCCAGGTTACTGGTGTCAAACGAAAGGGAGGCAATTAACCCATCTACCCGCTTATTAAACAGATTTTTGACATTCGCTGCCTCTTTATGAAAGCTTTCTGAGGAGTGGGCTATAATAATATCATATCCTTCTGATGCAGTTACTTTTTCTATACCTGCTAATACGGAAGTAATAAAGTTGCTGTTAAGCTCGTGCACCAGCACGCCAATGGTTTTGGTTTGCTTGTTACGCAGGTTGCTGGCAAAGGGATTGGTTCGAAAACTGGTTTGCGCCACGAAGTCGGCAATCATTTTCTTTGTTTTCTTATTTACCCCGGGATGATCCTGTAAAGCACGGCTAACTGTAGATGCTGAGATGTTCAGTTGTTTGGCTATATCATAAATGGTAGTTTCTTTTCCCTTTTTCATACAATCGATTACAATTCTACATACAATATAGATATTGTGAATTTCATGAAAATTATTTGAAATCGATTGTAAAAACAGGAAAAGTTTATAATATTACATTCGTGTTAATAGAGATAGCTTAATAGCATAGCAACTAGTAATAAGCAATCGTTACAAAAAACGGGGTGATTATTCACCCCGTTTTCGTTTCTGACAGTATAGATAGTTAATGAAGGGATGATTCACGTATCACTAATTGAGACCGGACAATGATGCGGGAAGCATTGGATATACTGGTTACACCATCCAAATGGTCAATCAGGTTTCTGGCCGCAATTTCTCCCATCTCTTTACCCGGGTAATGAATGGTGGTTAATTGCGGATTGACCAGTTTGCAGATATTATCATCGTTGAAACCCACCACTGCTATGTCTTCCGGTATGCGAATGCCTGCATCCTGCAGTTGACGCATACAAACTGCAGCAGCAAAATCATTGGTGATAAAAATGCCATCGGGACGGTCTTTCATGTTTAGAATGGTTTCAGCAGCTTGCATACCCCCTTTTTCGTCCAGGTCGTTGATCATCACCAGTTCTTCCCTAAAGGGAATATCATTATCGCTTAATGCCTGTAAATACCCCTGGTAACGCTGTTCATATACATTGCGTTTCCTGTTGCCGGTAACCAGGGCTATGCGCCGGCAACCGCGTTGTGCCAGGTGATGGGTAGCTTCATAACCGCAACGGGTATTGTCTATCACCACCATTGTGCTGTTAGGCTGGTCTTCGGCACGGTCAAAAAACACCAGCGGAATATTTTTATCCTGAAAAGGCTGGAAGTGGGAGAGGTCTGCCGTATCCATAGCCAGCGAAGCAATTACCCCATCTACCCGTTTATGGAAAAAATTACGGGCATTGGCGGCTTCTTTCACCACGCTTTCGGCGGAATAGCCAATAATAATGTCATACCCGGACTGTGCAGCAACCTGTCCGATGCCCGCTAATACCGAAGTGATAAAATGGCTTTTTAACTCATGTACAATAATGCCAATGGTGCGGGTGCGCTGCGTTCGAAGATTTACCGCGTAATTATTACGCCTGTAACCCAATTCTTCAGCGGCGGCGGCTATTTTCTTCCGGGTATTTTTGTTGATAATGGGGTTATTCTGTAACGCACGGCTTACGGTGGAACTGGCAAGGCCCAGGTGGCTGGCTATATCATATATAGTAACCTCCGGTGTAATAACTTCTTTTTTCATCAGCATTCGTTAATGGAATTACATAAAAGGCAATGAGTACATCCCTGTTTAAAATTAGCTGGCTATGAGGCGGTGGGGTGCGCTTATTGTTGAAAATACTAGCACAAATGTTTAAAATGAACATTTGTGCTAGCGCTTTATAGTTGAAAAACACGCATTTATCATTCCTGCGGAATGATTTGTCGCCAATCGCCATTCTCCGGTTTTGTTAAAATAGCTGTATATTCATCTTATCGATTGGGTGTTTAATGGATTGCTTATGCGTATATGTACATGGATAGCCTTTGCGGTGATACTTATTAGTTTACCTGTTGTAAGGCTGCAGGCTCAAAGCAGCCAGATTAATTTCACTTCCCTGACGGCTCAAAACGGCCTTTCCTATAATACTATCAATGCCATACTAAAAGATAAATATGGGTGGATGTGGTTTGCCACAGACGATGGCTTAAACAGGTTTGATGGTACACGGTTTACCATTTACCGGCATAAGGAAGGCGATTCGGCCAGTTTGCCTGACAATAACATTACCTGTATGCATGAAGACCGGAAGGGGAATTTATGGGTTGGCAGCGGCAGGGGCAATGTGTGCATGTACGATCGGAAACGGGATGTGTTTGTGTCGGTGAAGGGGTATAAAAACGCCAATGCGTTGGACAACTGTGTACGAAGTTTGCATGATGATTACTCCGGTAAAATATGGGTAGCCAGTTTTACCGGTATACATATTATAGATCCCTTAGCGCTCACGGTAGCGCCACTTCCCCTGATAACGCTTGCCGGCAAAACTCCCGCCGATAAACTGGCCATGTGCATTTATGAAGACAGCCATAAACAAACCTGGGTGGGCACCAATCATGGCTTGTACCTATATAACAGGTCGCTGAACAAATTTCAACAGTTTCAACGTGGAAATAGTGTCGCGGGTAACCTGGTGTGCGATAGCATCAATTGCCTGGCGGAAGATAAAAACGGAAAGCTATGGGTGTGCACAGAGAATGGGGTAAGCATGTTACAACCGGGCAGCAACCGGTTTGTGAATTACCGGCAACCGGAAGCAGACGCGGGATTGAACGGTAATGTAATGTATTCATTGGCAGCAGATTCATCTGGCCAGCTATGGATAGGCACCGAAAACGGACTGGCCATACTTACCCCGGCTACCGGTCGTATACAGCGTATTTTGCCGGATGCCCGTAGTGTATATAGTTTGCGGAATAAATCCGTACGGGCAGTTTATATCGATAATAGTCAGGGCATTTACTGGCTGGGGTGCTACCTGGGCGGGATTAATAAATATGACAAAAATCTGAACCTGTTTCAGTTAAAACAAAGCAATGCTTTTGATGCACATGGCCTGAGCGCGCCTTTGGTCACCTCTTTTGCCGAGGGGGATAATGGTAATGTGTATGTAGGCACAGATGGCGGTGGCTTAAACCTGTATTCGCGTGCTACGGGTTTATTCAACCATCTTACTGTTGGTAAAGCTGCGGAGAGCGGCCGGCTGGCTATACTTTCCCTGGAAAAAGACCGGCAGGGAGATATTTGGATAGGCACTTTTGGCAAGGGATTATTCCGGTATCATCCGGCTACCGGTGCCAGCCAGCAGTTTACAAAAGCAACAGGGAAGGAGGCTATACGCAGTAACGATATATTCTCACTACTGGCAGACAGTCGCGGCCTTTTATGGATAGGCACCAATGGTGGTGGCACGGATGTATACGACACACGTACCAACCGCATGCTGTATCATTACACCCGTACCCCTGTGGCACCGGACGACAGGCCGTTGCCCTTAAACGGTTATATCAGGGGCATCCAGGAAGACAAGGAAGGACGGATATGGATGGGCTCTTGCGGTACCGGTATTGTGCGCCTGAACACCGTAACCGGCCAGTGCGATGTATATAATAATGCCAACAGCCAGCTGCCTTCTATGGATGTGCGCTGTATGTTGTACGACAGTAAAGGGCGCTTATGGGTGGGTACCGGCAATGGGTTAAGCCTGTTTGATGCCGTCTTGCAGCGTTTTACTACCTATAATGAAAAGCAAGGCTTAGCCAATGCGGTCATACACGATATTGTGGAAGGAGATAACGGGGTGGTTTGGGTAAGTACCAATAATGGTATCAGCAGTTTTACTACCAGTAGCTCACGTTTTACCAATTACATGCATTATAACGGAGTGCAAAACAACAATTTTGTGATGCGCTCAGGCATTCGTGCTGCTGACGGGGAAATCTTCTTTGGTGGTTTAGACGGGTTTAATTCATTTTATCCCAGCGCCCTGAAGCAAAATCACAATATGCCTGCCGTGGTATTGACCGATCTGCATGTGGCCAATCAATCTGTTTCCCCGGCTGAAAAAGGGCCTATACAGGAGCATATTTCCACTGCCGGGGTTATGCATCTGCGTTACGGGCAGAATTTTGCCTTGAGCTTTGCGGCTTTGGATTTTACTTCTCCCGAACAAAACCGCTATGCTTACCGCCTGGAAGGATTTGATAACGATTGGGTAGATGCCGGATCACATCAAACAGCTTCCTATACCAATATAGATCCGGGGGAATATGTGTTCCAGGTAAAGGCCTGTAATAATGATGGCGTATGGAATAGCAACGGTGCCCGCATTCGTATTGTTATTGATCCTCCTTTCTGGCGTACCACCACAGCCTATGTGTTGTATGTGTTGCTGATAGCCGGGATATTATTGTATTCGCGTTACCGCACGCTGCAGCGTTTGCGCCGGAAGTTTGCTGCGGAACAGGAAAAGCTGATGGCAAGGCAACAAATGGAGCAGGAGCGTAAACAGGCAGAGATGGCCCGGGAACTGGATCAGTTGAAGATTAAATTCTTAACCAATCTCAGCCATGAGTTTCGCACACCTATCTCATTGATAATGGGGCCGGTAGACAATCTACTTAGTAAAAAACAAGACCAGGCATCAGCCGGGCAACTAGGGATGGTGAAGCGGAATGCACGCAGACTATTAAACCTGGTGAACCAGTTGCTGGACTTCCGCCGACTGGAAGAGCATGAGTTGACTTTACAACCTTTACCGGGCGAGATGATAGGTTTTATCAGGGAGGTGTTTGATTCGTTTACCGATCTTGCCGACCGGAAGAAGATCTGTTACCAACTGGATTGTGACACTTCCTCTTTAATTGTAGCTTTTGATCATAACAAGCTGGAACGCATACTCTTTAACCTATTATCTAATGCGTTTAAGTTTACCCCGGCAGGAGGAGCTATTCAACTGGTGGTTAAAAAGGAAGAAAAGGTAACAGAAGATGTTGCCACCACCTGGCTTAGTATTGCCGTATCGGATACCGGCATGGGAATTCCGGAAGAAAAACAAGCGCGCATATTTGAACGTTATTTTCAAAGCCATGCCGCCAACGCTCTTCTTACTCAGGGCACGGGTATCGGGCTTTCTATCACCAAAGAGTTTGTGCAAATGCATGGTGGCACTATTGAGGTGAGCAGTAAGCCTGCACGGGGCAGCACCTTTACTATACAGCTGCCTTTTACTATTGTGCAACCCGTTACGGACAGCTTACCTGCACTGCCTGAACCCAAAGTGTTGCCCATGCAACCGGTGGAGCAGTTGCCGGAGAAGGAGGGCGATACTGCGCGAACCACCCTGTTGCTGGTGGAAGACAATGACGATTTTCGCTTTTACCTGAAGGATAATTTAAAAGCCAACTACCATATTATAGAAGCCAGGAATGGTAAAGAAGGATGGCAAAAAGCACTGGCGGTGCATCCGCAGTTAATTGTTAGTGATATAAACATGCCGGAGATGGATGGCTTGCAGCTATGCAGGAAAATACGGTCAGACAAACGCACCTGCCATATCCCGGTTATCCTGTTAACAGCCTTGCCGGGCGAAGCAACAGAATTAAAAGGATTGGAAACGGGTGCCAGCGATTACCTGACCAAGCCTTTTAATGTGGAACTGCTGCATGCACGTGTACACAACCTGTTACAGATGAATCGCCGCCTGAAAGATACTTTTACCAAACAGCTGAAAGTTACCGGGCCTGAAGTGGAAATAGATTCGGATAACGCCCGTTTTTTGCAGCGCGTGGTATTGTTCATTGAAGAAAACCTGAACGATGCCAGCCTGTCGGTGGAAGCTTTAAGCAAACACCTGGGTTTAAGCAGAAGCACTTTATATAGCAGAATGGTGGAGCTTACGGGTAATACTCCGGTAGAGTTTATACGTAATATTAAGCTGGACAAAGCCGCTGTGTTGCTGGAAAAAAGTGATATGAATATTGCGCAGGTGGCTTATTCTACCGGGTTTTCAACACCTAATTATTTTACAAGGGCATTCAAAACCCGCTTTAATATGCAGCCATCAGAGTTTTTGCAGCAGAAAAGAAAACCTGCTTCGCACACTACAGAATAATATGCGTGGTACATCAGGCTTTGGCAGCAGTACGTTTACCGCTTTTAGACGCGGAAGCAGGAGCCCCTTTATGGAGTGTGCTTTGCCGGGTAATGATCTTGCTGGGGATCACCAACTTCTCATCTGTCAATTCCTTTGTGTTATCTTCATTGGATTTACCGAAATAGAGGTTGGCAGCCTGCTTACCCAATTCTTTGCTCTGCTGATCAACAGAGGTAAGGGTAGGGCGTAACAGTTCTGTAAAGCTTTCATTGGCAAATCCAAGTATACCCAATTGTTGAGGCACTTCTATTTTCAGGCTTTCGGCCAGTTGCAATATAGCCAGTGCCTGGGTATCAGATACTGTAATAAAAGCATCCGGCTTGTCTTTCTGGCTCAGTAGTTCTGTAGCGGCTTCAATAGTGCGCTCGCGAGAAAGGGCATTGTCAACAATATAATTGAACGGTATATTCAGTTTGGCTTCTTTAATACCTTTTATATAGCCTTCTTTCCGGAGCTTAAATGCCGGAAGATGTTCCGGCCCGCCAATAAAGGCTATTTTTTTATATTTTTCATTTACCAGGTGTTTTACAGCTTCATAAGCTGCTTCCAGGTTATCGTTTATTACTTTATAACCTGCTATTTTATCCAGGTACCTGTCAAATTGAATAATGTCTATCCCGGTATCCCTGGCAGCTTCCAGGTGTTCGGCAGATTGGGTTTCTTCTGAAACTGATATCAATATGCAGTCCACATTCTGGCGTACTAAGGTGTCTATTGCTTTACGTTCCTGCTGGAAAGATTCGTGCGACTGGCAAATGATGAGGCTGTAATTGTTGGCAAAACAAGCTTCTTCAATACCGGCAATGGCTTCTGAGAAAAAGCTTTGGGTTATATGGGGTATAATCACGCCCATTGTTTTAGAAGAACCCTGGCGAAGGTTGGCAGCATGCGAATTATGGCGGTAATTTAATTCCGCAGCTTTTTTCTTTACCTTCTCCTTTATCTTCTGGCTCACCAAAGGGTGGTCGTTCAATGCCCGCGATACATAGGAGGCAGACATGCCCAGTTCTTCTGCAATATGATAAATCGTTGCTCTTTTTCCGCTCATCTTAGGCCCAAATTACGCAAATAATTGGGAAGCTACACCACTTGTAGACAATATAGGGCATTGTTGTGGTATGTATTTGTCACCTGAAAACAGCAACATATGGCTTAATTTTCACTTAACTGTATATATGCGGAGGTTGTTTAGGTAAAAAACGCTTTACTTTGTCACTGCTTGTTGTTATGAGTGGGCTTACACTATATGCAGATACGGAACTCTTACAATTGTTAAGGCTACATGATATGTCAGCCTTTGAAGAGATATATAACCGTTACTGGAACAAACTTTTCGATGCTGCTTACCATCGCATTAAACAAAAAGAAACCTGCGAAGAAATTATACAGGAAGTGTTTGTGGTTCTGTGGGAAAAACGGGAATCATTGGATATTACCACCAGCTTGGGTGCTTATCTTTTTTCTGCCGTTAAGTATAAAGTCATCGATTATTACCGCAAACAGCTGGTTCGCGCCAGGAACGCCCCTGCACTTGCCGCTATAACTTCCATAGACAATTCTGCAGAAGAACAGGTTTTTTTGAACGATTTAATGGTGCATATTGATAAACTGGTAATGCAATTGCCGGTTAAATGCCGTTCGGTATACGAACTCAGCCGCATCGAACATAAAAGCAACAAAGAAATAGCCTCCCTGCTCAATATTTCCGAAAAAACAGTAGAAGGCCACCTTACCAAGGCGCTGCAGGTATTGCGCCTGGCGGTTGGTAACTCTGTTGTTATACTATTGTTGGTAGCTGCGAGATAACAGGTTATCAAGGCCGTATCATAATATCAGAGCCGTTTTCCTTTCCCAAAAGGAGGCGGCTTTTTTTATTTAATTTTTTTTGAAAACGGGCAAGGGATGACGACCAGTTAAACGACTATTATTCAGATACGGTTAACTTTTTCAACGCAATTATGAACAGAGAGCAACTGAACGAAGCGCTTAAAAATTACCTGGATGGCACTGCCAGCCCGGAAGAAAAAGCGGTGATAGACCAGTGGTACGAGCAGTATGGCCATATGCCGGGTTTTACGGAAACCTTGTCTGATGAAGAAAGAAAGGGAATGCAGCGTCGTTTATTGGCCGGCATTACCCACAAAATAACACCAGTTGAGCAACAGCAGGTGGCTGAGCTGCCCGCAACGGGAAAGTACCGGCGTCTGACCCGTTGGGTGGCTGCGGCAGCTGTATTAGCAGCACTGGTGCTTACTACCCTCCTCTGGAATAGAAGCGGCAGCAGCAAAACGCATATGAACCTGGTGGCTAACCAAACCGGCCATATTCTAAAGCAGGTATTGTCTGATGGGTCAGTAGTATGGCTCAACCCCGGTGCAACGCTCCGCTATCCTGATACGTTTGCCATAGCCACGCGCACTGTAACCATGAGTGGCGACTGTTTTTTTGAAGTAACCAAAAATCCTCAGCGTCCTTTTATCATAGAGAGCGATAAACTGGTAACAAAAGTTTGGGGTACCAGCTTTCGGGTATGGGATAAAAATGATGGCAGTGTAGCCAAAGTAACGGTGGTAACGGGTAAAGTGTCTGTAAGCAAAAAAGGGAGTGAGGGGGCTGCTTCCACCAATGCCATTGCCCGTGATGAAGTGGTATTGCTGCCAAAGCAGGAAGTGGTGTTTGATAAAAATACGCAGCAGCTGAAAACAGCCGTTGATCCGGATATGAAGCCGGTGCAGAAATGGTCACATACGGGCATGGTGATAGAAGACGAAGCGTTTGCTGATATTGCTGCTGCTTTACAGGAAAAATTTGGTGTAACGATACTGCTTGCTGATAGCCGGTTAGGGCAACAACGAATGACTGCAGATTTGTCGAACCTGAACCTGGCCGAAGTGCTGGAAGTATTAAAAGTATCCATGCAAATACAATACACCATACATGACGACAGTGTAACTCTATCCAGATAAAACAATAAACAATCCGTGCGAAATTTTATGTACAATTACTTGCCATTTTAGCCAATTATTGCTGTAACGGGCTGTAGCCCTTTATTCCGCCTTTTATGCAACCTGTAAAGTTCAGGTTGTACAGGCTTGTCATTATCTTTTTTTACTACAATTACCATTATTATGAATTTTGCTTTCCATCGTTCCCGCTTCTGGCGTCATACAATGAAATGTTCATTTCACCAGTTGTTGCTGATTGTATTGCTGGTGAATATGGCTTATGCAAAGCGTGCTTTTGCACAGGAAGCTTTGAATAAAAAGATCAACTTTACTGCGGAGAACCAGACACTTGCTGCTGTATTAAAAACTTTATCTAAAGACAATAATATCCAATTTGTATACAATCAGGATGTAGTGCAGATCAACAACCGGGTTACGGTAAATTTCACAAACGTTACTTTGAAGGAAGTACTGGATAAACTGCTGCTTCCTTATGCTATCCGCTACCAGGTATACAAGGAGAAAATTATACTTACCAACGCCCGGCAGCAGGATAACGAGTTAGATGCTACTTATAAACTACCGGATGATATTGTAATTACAGGTAAGGTAACTGATGAAAAAGATCAGCCCTTAAATGGAGTGGCTGTTACAGTTAAAGGCACCGATAAAGGTGCCATTACTGATGTTGCGGGAAATTTTAAAATACGGGTAAAGAGTACAAATGATATACTGGTGTTTAAGTCGCTGGGATATAATGTAGCAGAAATACCCGCCTCCGGCGTACAGCCGTTAGCAGTGAAACTGGTAGCAGAAACGAATTCACTGAATGATGTGGTGGTGATTGGTTACGGCACCAAAAAGAAGAGCGATCTTACCGGAAGTCTTGCCACATTAAGCTCAGAAGAAATTACCAAAACCAAAGCGCCCAACGCGCAGGAAGCCATGCAGGGCCGTATGCCAGGCGTAGATATTAAACGCAGCTCAGGCAAGCCTGGTGCAGATATGACAGTGGAAATACGCGGTGTAAACTCCATTTATGGTAACACACAACCATTGTATGTAGTGGATGGCATACCAGTGGCTAATATTAATGATATTAACCCGGCTGATATTGAGCGTATGGATGTATTGAAGGATGCCTCTTCCACAGCCATCTTCGGTTCCCGTGGTGCCAATGGCGTGGTCATTGTGACTACTAAAAAAGGAAAGCGCGGGCAGGCCAAAATAAGCTATGATACTTATGTTGGCGTGGTGAATGCGTATAACCTGCCCAAGGTGTACAAAGGTGCAGAGTTTGTAGATTATGCAAGAGAGTATTATGCTACTCTCGGTGCGAATGCAACACCACAGGTTACTTACACCGACGCGAATATATTTTCCGCCACAGAGCTGGCCAATATTGCCAGTGGCAAGTATACTAACTGGGTGGATATGATTAAACAAAATGGTTTGCAAACCAATCACAACCTCAATATTACGGGAGGCGATGAAAAGACCATTTATTTTTTATCGGCCGGTTTTCAGTCTTATGAAGGCGCTACCAAAGGTGCCAGTACAAAGAAATATACTTTGAAGGTGGGTATTGACAAAACCATCAACAAATGGTTGAAAATAGGTGCTTCTGCTTATAATACCTTTGCCGATTTTAATCTGGGCAGTGGTGAAATATTCAGAAGTGCTTACCGCCTGCGCCCTACAGGCAGTGCGTATAATGCTGATGGCAGCCGCCGTTTTTATGCCTATGAAACAGAATCGCAAATTACCAACCCGCTGTACGATCTGGATAATGACCTTCGCAGAACGCAATATATCCGCATGTTACCCAACTTGTATACTGAGTTAACCTTCTCTAAAAACCTGCGCTTCCGCAGTTCTTTTACGCCGGATATCACCTTTCAGCGTGCAGGTACCTACTACGATACCTATTCTAAAAACGGCGCAGGCACTAAGCCCAGTGCAGCTACCAATACCTCTACCCACAACTTCAACTATACCCTAGATAACGTACTTACCTATAACACACAGCTAGGTAGTGAGCATAAAATAGAAGCCATAGCCGGTAACTCTTTAAACTACTACCAGGCAGATAACAGTTCTATTTCAGTAACAGGGCTGCCTTACCGCTCACTTTGGTACAATGTGGGCAGCGCAACAGCAGTAACTATTAACGGAACTACCATACAGCCTACTACTACGGTATCCAGCAGTTACTCTAAACAAAACATCAGCTCTTTCTTTTTCCGCGCTAACTATACCTTTAAAAGCAGGTATTTGTTTACAGTAACGGGCAGGGCAGATGGTAACTCTATTTTTGCAGACGGGCATAAATGGGGCTTCTTTCCTTCCGCGGCATTTGCGTGGGTGGCAAGTGAAGAAAACTTTTTAAAGAATGTGGAAGTTATCAGCTTTTTGAAACTGCGGCTGAGTGCAGGCCGATCCGGTAACGCTGCTGTTAATAATACTTATTTCTATCCGTATGTAACGCAATCATCTGTTTCCACCAGCTTTTATGACTTCAATGGTAATAATGCAAATGGTTCGCTTGTGGCCAACCTGAGTAGCAAAGCCATTACCTGGGAAAAAACTTCTGAATACAATGCGGGGTTTGATTTGAATATTCTCAAAAACCGTATTGCTTTTACGTTTGACTATTACAATAAAACCGCCAAAGGCACTTTGCTGCCTCAGCAAATACCCGCTGCCAACGGTTATACACAAGTGGTAGCTAACATCGGCTCTATCCGCAACAGCGGTGTGGAAATTGGTATCAACAGCACCAACATTAAAACCACTGATTTTACCTGGACCTCCAATATCAACTTTTCCCGTAACAAAAACAGGATTGTAGACTTATTTGGCAACGGAGCCAATGACGTAGGTAACGCCCGTTTTATTGGCCAGAAAGCAAGGGTATTATACAACTATAAAATTATTGGTGTGTGGCAAACCAGCGAGGCGGCAGAAGCTGCTACCTATGGTCAAAAGCCGGGTCAGTATAAAATGCAGGATACTAAAAAAGACGGTGTAATTAATGCCGATGATCGTGTAGTGCTGGGTAGTGATATTCCTGATTGGTTCGGAGGTATTACCAACACCTTCAATTATAAAAACTTTGATCTGGGGTTTACGGTATATACCCGCCAAGGCACCTTGCAGCAGAGCACTTTCCTGGATCTGTTTATGAATGGCGACCAGGGCCGTGCAAGGTTTGGTGCTTTTAAAAGAAGTTATTGGACAAGTACCAACCCCAGTAACCAATGGGCCAACAATGCCATTGAAACAGATGCCACCCGCAGAACAGTGTCTACTTACCAGAATTCTTCCTATACTAAAATCAGTAATATTACGCTGGGGTATACCTTTCCTAAAAGCATTATCAGCAAGTGGAAAATGAGTTATCTGCGTGCTTATCTTACCGCGTACAATCCCTTTATCTTTACCAAATTTATTGGCTGGGATCCTGAAACGGCCGACCTCAGCTCTTTTGGATTACAGGACTTCCGTACCCGCACATTCATTTTCGGAGCCAGCGTAACATTCTAATTCACTTACTACAACACATGTTCATATGAAATACAGGGCAAACAAATTATTCCGGTGGTATATGGCAGTAGCTTTACTGGCTTCTACCGGTTGTAAAAAATATATTGAGGAATCTAACCTGGGTTCTTCTACCGACGAAACTTATTATGTAACCAAAATAGGGTTTGAAGATCTGGCACGTTCCAATTATTCCAACCTGCGGTTTATATTTCAACAAGGTAATCTGCATACACTGGGTACTGATGTATTTACCAGCTATGCTACTACCGATGTAAACGGACTGAACCAGTACAATGTATCACTCAACTCTTCTCTTAACGATCTGGACATTTACTGGAAGCAACTATACTTTACCATTGGCGGGGCCAATAACACGCTTTACTGGGCTACCCGTGTACAGGGAATGGACAGTACCGTTTTGAAAAACCGCATCGGGGAAGCCAAGTCATTAAGGGCATATTCGTATTTTCTGTTAACCGAAACTTTTGGCGATGTTCCATTGGTAACTGCACGCACTACCGAGCCCAGTGTATCTTATACCAGAACGCCCGAAGAACAGGTGTATGCGCAAATGATCAAAGACCTTACAGAAGCCGTTGACGTTTTGCCAGTTACCACCAGCGATTTTGGCCGCGTTACCAAAGGCTTTGCACAGCATTTGCTGGCGAAGGTGTATCTTACACGGGGCTATAAAACTTATGGCACCACTGCTGATTTTACCACAGCAGCCGGATTGGCCGAAACGCTGATTAAATCAGGAACGTACACGTTACGTAGCACTTTCTCCGCATTGTTTGATCCTGCGGCTTCCGGTTTTCAGAATAATTCGGAGATTATATTTTCTGTACAATACAGTGCCACTGCTGCTACTAACCAGGTGTATTACCTGGGTAAGGTGCAGTCTACAGCAGTAGTAGGCAACAACCTGCATCAGTTTTTTCTGTGGGATCCGCAGGGGCTGGCTGCTATTGGCAGAAGTTCCTTCTATAACAGAAACAGTGTTATTGTGCAGTCAGTACCCGATCCCTATTTCTTTAGCCTGTTTGACAAAGCCAGAGACAGCCGCTACAATGCTACCGTATGGACAGCGCTGATTGCGCAAACGGCGGGCACTGTAAACAGCCGCAGCTTTGCGGTGGGCGATACTGTGGTGTATTATCCCGATGTTGCATGGACTTCAACCCAGAAAGCCGCAGTTAAATATTTTGTGTATAATCCTGATGAGTATCGAACCTCTTCCTTTTCAGGACAAACCCGTTCCTTCCCCTTGTTTAAAAAGTTTCGCGATCCGAATGTAAGTTATGGCGATTATGGTGGCACCCGCGATACTTATGTTTTTCGTTTAGGCGAAACTTACCTGGTAGCAGCGGAAGCATATTTAAAAGCCGGTAACAGTGCTAAAGCGTTGGAATATTTCAACGCCATCCGTACCCGTGCTGCCAAACCGGGTACTAACCCGGTTTCCGGTAATACTTATGTTTCCGAAATGCAGGCTACTTCTCTTACCATTGACAATATCCTGGACGAAAGGGTGCGGGAATTGTCAGGTGAGGAGATGCGCTGGTTTGAACTGAAACGAACCGGCACTTTAATCAGTCGTACTTTAGCGCATAATGAAGAGGCGGCTGCCGCTAATACTTTAACCACTAAGCACCTGGTAAGGCCTATACCACAAAGTCAGATAGATCTTAACCGTGGCGCTTCATTCCCCCAGAATACCGGCTACTAAGTAGCCGGTATTAACCATATCAATTGAACTATTTATGAAAAAAACAGTGTTGTGTTTATTACTGGCAGGGTGCATACCGGCTTTGTATGCGCAAAAAGATTTTAATATCCTGAAATATGGTGCTGTATCTGGTTTAAGCAACAGTAATACAACGGCCATACAAAAGGCCATAGATGCCGCTGCACAAAAAGGCGGCAGGGTAGTAGTTCCCGCCGGTAATTATGTTACCGGGCCATTGATGCTGAAAAGCAATGTTGAACTGCATTTGCAAAAAGATGCCGTGCTGGCAGGCAGTGAAAAAAGATTGGATTACGGCGAAGGCAAAATGTCGCTGGTGGTGTGTATGGGGCAGAAAAATGTATCGGTTACCGGTAAAGGAGTAATAGACGGGCATGGCCGCGAGATTGTTGAAAATGCCTTGATGCTGCTGAATGAAGGCAAGCTGGAAGATGATCCGGAATGGCTGGTAAAAAGACCAACGGAAAGGAACCGGCCCTCTGTTTTGTTTTTTAAGCAATGCACGAATGTGAAGGTTACGGGCATTACTTTAAAAAACGCAGCCAGCTGGGTGCAGAACTATAAAGAATGTACACAGGTGTTCATAGACAGTATCACTGTACAGAGCACGGCTTACTGGAATAATGACGGTATTGACATTGTAGATTCCAAAAAAGTGAAGATCAGTAATAGCTATTTTAATGCTGCTGACGATGCCATTTGTCTTAAATCAGAAATAACCGAAGGGGTATGTGAAGATGTGGTGGTGGAAAACTGTATTGCACGATCCAGCGCCAATGGTTTCAAAATCGGTACCGGTTCGCTGGGTGGATTCAGAAACATCACCGTTAAAAACTTAACTGTTTTTGATACCTATCGCTCTGCCGTGGCTTTAGAAACGGTAGACGGCGCTTTCCTGGAAAATGTAACGGTGAGTAATGTAAATGCCCGTAACACCGGTAATGCGATATTCATTCGCCTGGGCCATCGTAATAAAGACAACCGTTATAGCACTTTGCAACATGTACTTATTGAAAATGTGAAAGCTGAAATACCACTGCGCAAGCCTGATATGGGTTACCCGGTAGAAGGGCCATTGCCTAAAGTACCTCCGCATAACCTGTTACCCTCTTCTATAGCGGGATTACCTGGTCATACTATTAAAGATGTACAGTTAAAGAATATAGAGATTATATATGGCGGAGGTAGCTCGCGCGAAAAGGCTGAGGTAAAAATGGATTCGCTGGGCAGTATAACGGAAAATCCGGCAGGCTACCCCGAGTTTACTATGTTTGGTGAGTTGCCGGCCTGGGGCTTTTATGTAAGGCATGCTGAAAACATAATAATGAATAACTGTACGGTAAAGCTAAAACAGGATGATTTCAGACCTGCCATAGTGTTTGATGATGTAAAGGGGCTGGTACTGGAAAAGATAAATATACCTGCTACAGCCACCTTGCCTGCATTGATTTTTAAACAGGTGCAGGGATTAGAGCGTACACAGGTGGTATTACCTGCTGATAATAAAGCGGTACTTACTATTCAATAGTTTTTGCAGATAGTAGCCGGGGGGCTCAACTCCCAAACTGCTGCTCCCGGTAACGCGCGGGTGGCAGGCTGGTTTTGTTTTTAAACACTCTTGAAAAATGCGGTAGGTTATCAAACCCGGTTGCTTCGGCAATCTCTGTCAGCGACATTTGTGTCGTTACCAGCAGGTATTGCGCCCGTTCTATGCGTTTGGTATGCAGGTAAGAGAGCGGCCGCTCACCGGTCAATTTCATAAACAACCGGGATAGATAGTCCGGATGATAATTGGTCATGTCAGCCAGTTTTTTCACTGTCAGAGCCTGGTTTAGGTTCAGATTAATGAAGCCGAGCAGGTCTACAATTTTAGAGGGTATGTTGCCGGCTATGTTCTGTTTATCTTGTTGAAGGGCAGTAAACCTGGCTACCAGTTGCAGCAGTATTCCCTGTGTTTCCATAAACAGCGCATAATCCTGTTGGTTGTTCAATGCTTCATATTCCTGGTAATAGATGTTTTTTTCATACACCAATGGGTTGTCAGAGCGGTTGATTTTTCGATGCGGATTTATTTGCAGCAACCTTTTAAAGCCTGTTATATCCATGGCCGTGGCTTCGGTTTTAAACACCGTGCGGTGGTTATGAAACAGGGAAATACTGTTCACTGCATCTTCAAAAAAGTGAATAAAGTACTGTCCAAGGCTGGTAGCACAATGCAGGTTACAAAGCGTAAAACCGGGAACCAGGTATAGATGGCCCGGTTCCAGCAGCCAGCTTTGTTTACCATTGGTAATAGTGCCCGATCCCTGATCTATATAATACAAACGGTAATAGGGGCTGAGTACATTTTGATAGTTCCAGCGCTCGTCAAGGCTTACATAATCAATGTTCAGGAGCGAGAAAGAATGTCTTAATATTCTTCTGTTCATAATGGCAATATCGGATTTATATAATACAAAGTCGAATCTGGTTAAAGATATTAAACGGCCAGCACCTAGCTTTGATACAACGCTTGTAATATGGATAGAAGAATGTTACTGAAACAGCTGGGATTGGCCTTACCTGCTTATCTGCTGGCTACGCAGGGCAGCGCACTGGGACTGGCAGATAGCGCTTACGGATATAAGAAAGAACGCTTTTCACCTGATTGGAAATCGCTGCAAGGCTACCAGGTGCCCGAATGGTATAAGAAAGCCAAGTTTGGAATATGGGCGCATTGGGGGCCGCAATGTGAACCGGAGTATGGCGATTGGTATGCACGTGGCATGTATGAAGAAGGTAGTGATCAGTACAATTATCACGTTAGAAAATATGGTCACCCCTCTCAGTTTGGATTTAAAGATGTGATACACCAATGGAAGGCAGAAGAGTGGAATCCGGAAGATCTGGTGAATTTTTACAAAAGGGTAGGGGCAAAATACTTTTTTGCCATGGCCAACCATCACGATAACCTGGATCTCTGGAACAGTAGTCACCACTACTGGAATTCTGTAAACCTGGGCCCCAAAAAAGACATCATTGGCGGGTGGGCCAAAGCAGCTAAAAAGGCAGGTTTACCGTTTGGAGTAAGTGTGCATGCCGCCCATGCGTGGACATGGTATGAAACTGCACAGCATGCCGATAAAAAAGGCCCTTTGCAGGGCGTGCCTTACGATGGCAAACTTACCAAAGCAGCTGGTAAGGGCCTTTGGTGGGAAGGCCTTGATCCGCAGGAACTGTATGTGCAAAATCACCCGTTAAGCAGCACCGAAAACAACCTGAACATTCATGCGCAATGGCATTGGGGCAATGGCGTGGCCTTACCTTCCAAAGAATACTGTGAGTTGTTTTATAAAAGAACCATTGAGCTGATTGATAAGTATGAACCTGAGCTGATTTATTTTGATGATACGGTATTGCCTTTTCATCCCATTAACGATATAGGGTTGAAAATAGCAGCCCACCATTACAACAAAAGTATACAACGCAATAAAGGCCGGCTGGATGCCGTGGTATTTGGAAAAATACTGGATGAAATGCAGCGCCAATGCCTGGTATGGGATATTGAACGTGGCCAGAGCAATGTGATAGAACCCTTTACCTGGCAAACCGATACCTGCCTGGGTAACTGGCATTACGATAAACGCGTGTACGACAGAAAAGGCTATAAGAGTGCCCGCACCGTGGTGCAAACTTTGGTAGATGTGGTAAGTAAGAATGGCAACTTCTTATTAAATGTACCCGTAAAAGGTAACGGCAGTATTGATGAGCAGGAGCGCGCCATATTGGAAGAAGTGGCTGCCTGGATGCAGGTGAACAGTGAATGTATATACGACACCACTCCCTGGAAAATACTGGGAGAAGGGCCAGCGCTTGAAAATGCGGCTCCGCTATCTGCCCAGGGTTTTAATGAAGGCAAAGGAAAACCCTTCACGTCAGAAGATATACGGTTTACACAAAAGGGAAATATTCTCTACGCAGTATTGATGGGTTGGCCTGAAGATGGCGTGGCGCGCATAAAAAGTTTATCGGAAGGAAATATTTTGTGGCCTGGTGCTATTCACAACATAAAATTGTTGGGCGGCCCTGCACTTACCTGTCAACGCAGCAATACAGCCCTTTCTATTCAGCTACCCGACCTCAGAACTCAACAACAGTATGCAGTAGTGTTGAAAATAACATAAACGGTTTTGTTTGGCAGTTGTTATCCTGGAGTCGCCCGTTATACTTACCAGGATACGCTCCGCCTGGCCTTGTGCCCGGCGGAGTTTTTTTTGCTATTCATGGTATGGTATACGGTACCATATTTGTAGCACAACAGGAATCTGTTTACAAATAATATCGCATAGCATGTTTTTGAGCAGCCTCGTAAGACACTACAATGTGTTTGTTTGGAAAGCAATGCGGGAAAAGAACACACGCCAACACTCTGCTTTTGAATACTGGCAAAACAACCTGTTTGTACTGGTAATTACCTGGGTGTTCCCGGTTTGTTTAATTGCCCTTTTACCTACTACTTACCTGGAAATAAAGGGAGGGGGATACACAGTGGCCTGGATGAATGCTATTGCTTTAACTGCTATATACATCCTGGCAATTCAACGGAAGATCAGTTTTCATTGGAGAAAGATATGGGTAGCCCTTATCCTTGTGGTGTTTTCCCTGGTGCTTTCCCGGCTGTTGTATACACTGGAACTGGGAGGTATTTACCTGTTTGCTTTAAGCATTTTTATGGGGCTGCTTTTTACCGGTAAAATGAGCTATGCCGGTGTAATAGTGAACGGGTTGATTATACTTTCTTTTACGCTCAGCCTGCATTTGAATCCAACTCTTTCTTCGCTCTATCAGATAACCTTTCAAAAATGGATCATCTATGCCTCCAATTTCCTTTTCATCAATTTTGTAGTAGTGGTAATGGTAAGGATACTGCTGATAAGTGTAGAAAAAAGCCTGAAAGCACAAACGGAACTGAACAGGCAGCTGAGGGTGGAAATGCTGTTAAAGCAAGATCAGCACCGGAGGTTGCGGGAAATTGCCTATATCCAGTCGCACCTGGTAAGGGCTCCACTTTCTAATATTAAAGGCGTATCTGGCCTTATCCGGTCTATGCACGGGCATCATGTGGAGGAACTGCTGTTACATAGCCTTGATAAATCGGTGGAAGAGTTGGATAGTGTTATAAAATCGGTAGTAGACCGCACCTGTTAATCACGAAGGAAGTTGCGGAATAAATTGGTTTCTGTAAGCTGCCGGTGACTGCCCCGTTACCTTTTTGAAAAAACGAACGAAATTAGAGGTGGCCGAAAAATTATAATCATAACCAATTTCTGCTACGGTTTTAGCAGTGGTTAATAACTCGTTTTTACAGGATTGCACCAGCTCGCTATGTATAAGCGTCAGTGCGGTTTTGCCAAAAGTATCCTGGCAAAGCTGGTTCAACCGGTTGCGATTCATTTGTAATAATGCTGCGTATTCATTTACTGTCTGCTTTTCCTGAATATGTTCCCGTAACAGCTTCTTAAAATGAAGTATATCTGTATTCCGGTAAAGGTTTCCGGATAGCTGGTAATGGGTAGCATACATTCGGTTTAATAGAATCAGTAATTCGTACAGGTAAGCCCGCAGCAAATGCTGACTATCATCCGCCCAATGATTTATTTCCTGCTTTGCCCGGTCAAACAGCAGCTTTAATCTATCTGCTTCTGAACGGGATACCGGTAGCACGGGGGCGTTGCCATAACTGCCAAAATAATACAGGCGGTTTAAAAATAAGTTGTCCTTTAGAAATAGCTCCATAAACTCCCCTTCAAATATCAGTATCATACTGTCAGGCGTTATTTTCAGGTTCCACTTCCGTGGTTGGGAAGGAGGAAGCAGTATTACCGCCGGGCCTTTAAAATGGTATTCGGTACCATCCAGTGTAACAGCTCCTTGGCCTTTCAGAAAAAGGAATACCTCATAAAAAGAAGTGGCATGCATTTCTCCGGAAGAAATAATCTTCGCTTCAATCTCCGGCAGATAGAAACAGTCGATCAGTAATTCCTTACCGTATTTATATTTCTGAAAATCTAAACGTTGCATCTGCTGTTGTTATGCTGCTACGCAATAAAAGTAGTATAAATGCTTTTCCCGGCAAGCAGGCAAATTGATAACAATGAAAGCATTCTGATAATAATACCACCTGGTAGCCAAAGTAGTTTTGTGTTGTCTTTAAACGTATTCATTATTAACAACACAATATAGAACAACAATGAAAAATCTGATTGCCACATTGGCTACCGGTGTTAGCCTGTCTGCTCCCGCGTTTTCACAAGAGTTACCCAAAGCCAGTGTACAACTGGCCGCACAAGCTGCACACGTGAAAATATACACCGTGGTAGCACCTCCTGAACAGTTTTCTAATACTACACATGTTATTGAACTGCCACATGAGCTGGTAGTGATAGATGGACAGTTTTTTGCGCCCTATGCCTGGCAGGTAAAAGCACTTACAGATAGCCTGCATAAGCCGGTGACCCGCTTTTATATCTCGCACGATCACCCTGATCACTATATAGGCTTTGGTGATGCTTTTCCTGATGTGCCTGTTTACGCCCTTGCTGAAACAAAGGCGGGTATAGAACAAGCAGGACAGCAAACGCTGGAACAAAGACAAAAACAGTTTGGTGATGTGATTGCCAAGAAGCTAAACCTGCCTACGCACATACAGCAACCTGGTACAGAAGTTATTGATGGGGTGAAATTTATTTTTGAAGTATCGCATGATAATGAAGCCGCCCTTTCCCTGGTGGTAAAGGTGCCGGAAGTGAAAGCTTATATCGCGCAGGATATTGTGTACAATAACACGCACCTGTTTATTTCGGGCAATTCAGACGGCTGGCGTAAAGCGTTGCACAAAATAGAAAAGGAGCATGATTACACACTGATTTTACCTGGCCATGGTAAACCGGCAGATCGTTCTGTTTTGAAAGAAGATCTCCAATACCTTGATTTTGTAGATCAGGCGCTGGCCGCTTCTAAAACAAAAGAAGAGTATAAGGCCAAACTGCTGGCTGCCTATCCTGGTTATGGCGGTGCACACCTGATTGATATTTACCTGGCTTATTACCTGAAAAAAGATTGGGGCAAGTAGTATGATAGAGAACAGAAAGAGCAATATAAAGTTGCTCTTTCGTTGTTATAATAAACTAATTGATAATCTCCCCTTTATTAGCCGCCAACCTTTCCCGCCATTTGGCCACTTCTTCCGGTGGTGTTTTTATCCAATCAGTAATCTCGCCCACAATTTTTAATGGGGAAACAGTACGGTAAGATCGTGTAGGGTTTCCTGGGAATTTTTTATTGGTAACGTTGGGATCATCCTCAAATTCACCAGTGGGCTCTACAATATATACCCGTTCAATGCCATCCCCCTTTGCCAGTGTGGCAGCTAAGCCGGCTCCGTTGAGAAGGGCGGTAAAGTAGATGTGGTTCATCATCAATTCGGCCTGATAATTAGATTCCTTGCCTGCTACCAGGAAATCGCCGGTTTGCAAATCAGCTTTTGTGCCGTGATAGAATGGCCCTTTGTCAGCAGGCGTGTATACAGATGCAGCTGCCAGTTCGGCATTCTTTTGGGCGTTCTCCTGGTCTCCAGCTTCTTTATAGCTTTCAGCAAGCTGAGAATATAACAGGGGGAAAGCTGCCCTGACGCTATCGTCGTTAAGTGTATGTGCCAGTTGTATCGCCGTTTCCAGCCACTCTATTTTGTCGCGCGTATTTTTTTGCGTGCGTGCTACGTAATAAGCGGCGATAAACTTTTCAAAGTCGCTGGCAGCTTCCTTCCATGCCTGCAAAAACAGCAAACCCGCTTCTTCGGGTTTGCTGCTCGCTTCCATAAACATGCCTTGCATGCAGAGTTTCACAATGTTATTGTTGGGGCTAAATTCCATATTTGTTCAATATCTATTTACTATTTACCCGATAAACGGATGGTGTAAGTAAAGCTGGTATCGTCCGACCAAACCAGGAACTGTTCTAATGGCCTGGGGCCGCAACTGTTTGAGCCTACACCCAATGTTTTGGTGGAGAGGCAAAATACAGTGGCTCTGCTTTCCGGCAAATCAATTTTATACTCTACCGGGTACATCTGTTCATCAGTATGGGGTAGTGCAGAAAACTGCATCTTGTTTTCGTCAGCTTGCAACAGTACAGATGGTTTGTCTGCACCGCTCAGTTTTACCCATCTTACCTCTTCATGATTGCCTCTTTCCATTGGTTTTTCATATTCATACTGCTGGTGCACATTTAAATCAAACAGGCCAATGTCTGCGGCTGTTTTTCTGTCTGGATAGTTTTCAAAGGGGCCGCGGCCAAAATATTGTACCTGATCCAGCTTTTTATCAAATAAGAACCGTACGCCAATGCGGGCCAGGTTAATGCGCCAGCCTGTGAACTGTATTGTATTGTTTACCTGGATGGTGCCATCTCCCTGCACCAGGTAGGTAGCAGTATGATAAGTGTTAAAACCTTCCTTACCGGCAGCGCGTATCACAGTAGTTATTTTTATAGCTCCGGGCCCTGCTGTTTCAGCTTTACAGCTGATAAGGGAATCGGATAAGTTTTGTACGCCAAACCTGTTCCATGTTCTGTTTACCCAGTTATCGTCTGTCTGGTGGGCTGCACGGGTTAAGTAAATCTGTGGTCCTCCACCTTCCGCCAACAGGTTTACCCCGTTTTTAGTGAGTTGTGTGAGTAAGCCTGTTTTGTTATTAAACTGTACCGCAAATCCATTGCCTTTAATAATGATGAACGAAGCGCTCTGGCTCATGGTAACGGGAGGGAGGCTTGTTTTTGCAGACTGCATCACAGGCAGGGTGCGTATAGGTAGTGCAAATTGTGCTGCAGCTACTTCAAAACCTTTACCGGCCCATAACGTTGGGGTCTTTTGCTGGTAGCTCACCCGTAAAAAATATTCTGCACCAGGCTTCAGCTGTTCCAGCTTTACAGGCAGGTTTACGGTGCGAGCGCGACGGGCAGCAATAGAAGGTAAAGCAAAAGTGCCTTTCCCAATCTCTATTCCATTTTCTGTTACACTCCACGAACCCTCAAAGTTATCCAGCGGAATAAACTGGTATTTGTTTTTGATAAGGATAGTGCCGTTTAAAGGATCCACCAGGTCGGTGCCTATCCATTGGAAAGCTTTTTTCATTTCCGGGTAATGGGGTTTCGTGCGGCTGCCTTCCACTGTGCGATCATACGATACTACACCCTTGTGTATAAAGTAATGATCGTTGGGTACTTCGCCAAAGCCTCCACCATAGGCCAGGATGGTATGGTTGGGTGTGCGGTTGTTGGTCAGTGCCTGATCCTGGAACTCCCAGATGGCACCGCCCAGTATTTCGGGGTTTTTATCAAACACTTCGGAGTATTCTGCCAGCGAACCCATGGAGTTAAACATGGCGTGTACAAACTCGCAGATATAAAAAGGTTTTGTCAGTTCTTTATTCTGCGCCACCCGTACGTAATCTTCTGCGGTGCCATACATTCTGCCATCTAAATCGGCAGGATTATTTTTACCGGTGCCAAAGCGCTCGTAATGTATCGGTCGACTGGGATCGAGTGCTTTCACGGCATTCATAGCTGCAACAAAATTAGGGTTGGTACCCCAACCGCATTCGTTGCCCAGCGACCAGATAATAACCGATGCGTGGTTTTTAAAGTTTTCAATGTTGGCAATATTCCGGTCAATGATAGCGGATTGAATGGTAGGCTCGTTTTCAAAACGGCTGTCATAACCATGGCATTCTACGTTGGCTTCTGCTACCAGCCAGATGCCCCATTCATCACACAGTTCGTACCAGCGTGGATCGTCGCAATAATGACTGGTGCGTATATGATTACAGTTGCCTTGCTTAATTACCTGTAAATCGCGTATCATCTGCTCTTCGGTAACTGCATGTCCTACATCCGACCAATGTTCGTGACGGTTTACACCCTTTAGTTTAATGGGTACGCCGTTTACGGTAAACACACGGCCTTTGATTTCTATTTTCCGGAAACCTACTTTAGTAGAAAGTATTTCCCCCTCGGCACTGGTTAATACCAACGTGTATAATTCAGGTGTTTCGGCTGTCCATTTATCTGGATTGTTTACAGAAAATGATATAGATAGCTGCTCTTCTTCCTCCGCACGTAATGCCTTGCCGGCTACTGCAGCTTTGGCTACTATGCTGCCATCCTTACTGTATAACACGGCTGATACAGCTTGTTCTTTTCCTTTGTCAGTGCCATAGTTCCTGGTGTTTACCAATACCTGCACCGTAGCATTTTTATAGTTACTATCCAGATCCTGCTTTACAAAAAAGTCGCGCATATGCACCTGCGGGCTGCTCCAGATGGTAACATTCCTAAAAATGCCATGCAAGCGCCACATGTCCTGGTCTTCCAGCCAGGTACCGGAGCTGTATTGATATACTTCCACTGCAATGCTATTGGCACCTGTTTTTACATACTTTGTAATATCAAATTCGGCTGCGTTTCTGCTGTTGACACTAAAGCCTACTTTCTGGCCGTTGATCCATACGAAAAATGCGCAATCCACACCATCAAAAGTGAGGAACAGCCGGCGGCCATTCCAGGTGGCCGGTACTTCAAAACTGCGCCGGTAGCAACCTACAGGGTTTCGTTCTTTATAAGCCGTATAATTTTTATCCGGCTCACTCATCACCTTGGGATAATCTTTTTTAATAGTATACCCCAGGTTGCGGTAAAAAGGAGTGCCATATCCCTGTACCTCCCAGTTAGAAGGCACGGGTATATCGCTCCAGCCAGAAACGTCATAGTCTTGTTTGTAAAAGTCTACCGGTCTTTTTTCGGGACTGGGCTCCCAATGAAACTTCCATTGACCATTCAGGCTGCGGCAATAGGTTGAGGCATGTCGTTTCCCTGCAAGTGCTTCCTGCAAACTGGCATAGGGCATTAAAGTGGCATGATAGCGTTCTTTGTTGATGCCCAGCAATTCGGGGTTTTCAATTTCTGAAGGGTAATCTACGCCGGCTTTCAAAGGGCTGGCTGGCTGGGCTTTAGCTGCATTCCATAGTATACTGGCCGACAGATAACCGAGGAAGCAGGTTTTGAATAATACGTTTTTCATTCTTTCATGGAATCGTTAGTCGAAGAGATATTGTTACGCCTAAATTACAGTCAAAAACGGGAATTAAGCAGGTTACCCGGTTAAGTATCCAATTATTTCTGTATAACAACAGCCCCGGTGTATCAGTAACACCAGGGCTGTTGGGTTAAGTGGCCAAAAAGGTTAATAGTTGCGAATAATACCCAGGTCGTAGGGGATACTACCATAATCGGGGTAACTGCCATTCTTAACACCCTGTATAATCATCTGGCAGCGATCCATATTATCCACCTCCATGCGTTCATTGTTGGAGGCGCGCAATACTTCCACATGCGATACCTGGTCTGTCCACTGTTCGGCTAAAAAGGTCAGGTTATCCTTGGCAGCCCATTTTTCTGCCACCTTCGTCCAGGTACCGCCCAGCGTGCTGGCCGTCCATAGTTCCTGGTAGCGGTTAATGTCTTCCACCACCATATAAAACTTACCATCTGCTTTGTTCTTGTACACATGTGGCGCTTCAAAAGTAGCGGTAGCGGCCACAGTGGGGGCTTCCCAACTGTAAGGGAAGTTGGCTATGGTGGTTCTTCTTCTTTTAATGGTGTGCGAGCCATCCTGTGCCGAGTAAAAGCAGTACACATAACTGTCATCGGCAATACACCAGAAGTCAATACCGTCTGTAAAGCCCATGGCCCTGTTAGCCGTCCACAAACCTGGGTTGGCTACATCTGTATTGGTAGAAAAAGAAGCGCCCAGGCCGCTCTGGTATATCAAAAACCATTTGCCTTTTACCGGGAACCAGAACACCTGTGGAGCGCAGAAGTAAGAGCCGGCATTTAAGGCGCTCATATAGGTACGGGTAGCACTGTTTAATCCGCTAATAGTGGTAGCGGAAGTGTAACCCATGCGCCACAACCCATTAGTGCCCACATTGCGCCCCGTGTAAAAGAGGTGGTATTTACCGCCTGAATACACAATGGAAGGATCTTTTACGGCAATGTCGTCAAAAGCGCCGGAAGGCCCGTCCAGGAAACAACGGGCTTCGGCTTTCCATACAGGTGAAGCCACCACACTGGCTGTGCTTACTGCTGCCAGCTGGTAGGCGGGCAGCAGTGTGGCAGCATCTTTTTTAACACAGCCTGCAAACAGGCTGTACATGATGGCCGCAATCATACATTTTTTCATAGAAGCTTTTTTTAAATGATGGAATTATTGTTTTACCAATGGCAGCGATGCATGCACCCCGCTGTTATTGGAAATGTTGATATAATACAATCCGGCTGGCAGCGGGGCTACATTCAACTGTTCTGTGCTGCCTTTGATAAGGCGGGTTTCCACAGCCCTGCCTGTAGCATCACACAACATCAACTGATCGCCGGCTTTCCAGCGGTTGCCTAAACGTACGGTTACCAGGTGTTGTGCAGGGTTAGGATAAATGGCCATACCTGCCTCTTCCTTGCAGTTTAGCAAATCCGGTGTTTGCATAACGGTAGTAAGGCCGGTGGTGCAGTTGGCTGCTGTGCCGCCCACTACTTCTATATAATCCACATTCGGCAAGCCGCTGGCGCCAGTAGCTGCCAGCCTGATATCACTGCTGCCGGTGCCTGCGCTGGTGTATACGGTAACCGTGTTCCAGGTTGTCCACGAACCGGTGGCAGGGAAGCTTACATTGGCGGCCACCACAGTACCATTAATCAGCAGGTTGGCTGCACGGGTATCTATAGAGGCATAGCGGAAGGTGAATGATTTGGTGCCGGCAGCAGCAAAGTTCACTTTCCAGCTAATACCATTTCCCATGGCATTATTGGTGTTGGCAAAACCTGCACCGGTATAGCCTCCATTATCCGTATCTACCGTACCATCCACACTGCAAAAACCGGTGGTGTTTTCCTGAATGATATTACCACCACTGCCGGCTGGTACTACCACTATGTTATCAAAATACATCCCATTGGCAGCTGTGGCGCTGGCCTTGTACTCAATCACATTATTACCTGCGTTCAATGTAATGGTTTGTGTTTGTATGGCCCATGCACCCAGGCTGTCGGTGGTGGTAAACACAGGGGTTGCTACCAGGCTGCCGTTTACATAAATGCCTATGGTATTTACGTTGCCTCCGGTAAGAGAATAACGGGTGCGTAACTGGTAGGTGCCGGCATAGGGCAGGTTAATGGTATCCCGTATGCTGGCCGAGGCATTAGTGCCAAAGCGCAGGTAACCCTGGCCTGTGTAATTGCGTACGGTACCACTAACGCCATTGGCAGTGTTGCCGCTGATGCTTTTATAATCAAAAAGCTCTGCTTCATGTTGTAGTGGGCCTGCATACACAGCAGGGGCTACCGGTGCGCTTACCACGGATGGTGTATACGCAGTAAGCCTGCCGGTAGCAGTGCCAGCGCAGTTAACGGTAATGTCCAGTGCGCCGTTGTGCTGCACAGTGAGGGTAAACACACCGCCCGACCAGGCAGCGGTTACATTGCTGGCAGTGTGGCTGCCTCTGTCGGTATAAGACCAGGTAGGTTGGGTGCTGGCGCCGTTAATACGGATAATATCTGTTTTTAAGCCCGTGTTCAGCACATTGTCGTAGTTGTTCAGGTATATATTCAGCCTGTTCGAATACTCCTTAATAACACCGGCAGAATATTGCGAATAACTCAGGTCTATGCTGCTACAGGTATTGTATTTGAAAGGAATATTAGCAGTAGCCATCTGGTTGGTTTTATAGGGATTATAGGTAACCCAGCCATTCTCATGCCTGCCGGCATATAATGTGCCTGTATATTCAGAAGGGAACAATGTGTTCAATTCGGTAACCTTTGAAGTAATGTCTGGCCAGCGGGTAGCATAATCTGATTTATTTACCTTAACAGAAAATGAATTGGCATCTGTATCGTCCAGCTGGTATACAATGGGGATGGCAGGATAACGGCCTGTTTTTTTAAAGAAGCTTTTATTAAACTCATAATTGCCATCGCTATCCATCCGGTAAAGCCCCTCAAACAATGTTTGAGGGGTACTGTATTGATCCTGGTTACTGCCGCTGCTTACATTGTTAATGATCACCACTTTGGTGCGGTCAATAACTTCCCTGCGGGTGGGTATGCGCACGTTTCCATCCAGTATTTTACGAAACAGGTCTACGTTCACATTGTAAAACTGGGGGTAAAACTCCCAGCGGCGCGTAGTAAAGCCATCGGGGGTGTTGGTGGTATTGATTTCACGGGATGATTGTGTCATAATCAACTCCGGCCCGTCTATCACCGTTTCCCCGGTAAGCATTACATGCTCTAAGTGTGGAGCAATACCGGTAGCGGGTGTAAAGTTGGCGTGGGTGCCCGTAGAATCTGTCCAGCCGGTTTCATCGTAGCGAATTCCGTATTGCCCTGTATAGCCGGATACATAAGCGCCCAGGCAGGTGCTCTCCATATCGTGCTGATAGGTTTGCTGGGTGTACTTCTCGCAAAGAATATAATTTTCTGTATAGTTCCGGCACGCGGCAGCAAAGGCCGCATTTCTTTTCAGCATGGCAATGGGGTTTATATTCGCATCCCATTGGTTAGGGCACCAGCTCACCGTCAGGTAACCACCATAGCGATTACTCAGCTGCAGCAGGTTGGCAAACAGGTTAATGCGATCAGCCCAAGGGGGTGAAAGTGGATCATAGCTACTGGATGAAGTAGGCAGGGTGCTGCCATCAAAACCCCAGAACTGCTCGGCATAATTAAAGCCGATAAAATTGGGATAGTCGCGGTAGAACTCTTCATATACGGCCAGGTCAGACTGTGAAAAATGCTGAAAGCCGCCGCTGCTCTGCTGTATCATAGCCCATACGCGGTTTTCTGCACATACCCTTAACCATGACTTCGCTATTTCATAGCCATACTCAGCCTGTAACCATTTGCTGCTAAGTCTGTCGTGGTTAATAGAGATGGAGATATTAAATACTACGTAAGGGCGTATATCGGCAGGCACCATGTTAATGATCTTCTGTGGGTCGGCCTGGTTCCAGGAGTCAATATGGATAAACCAGGCTGGTTGTTGTGGTGATATGGGGCGGCGCAGTGTTGCTGCTTGTCCGTTTGCCTTGTATTGCATCATTATCAGCAATAGGGTGGCAAGCCAGGCAATACTTTGCCGGCCCCTGGATAAAGGAGATTTCATTGTGAGGCTTTAAATATGAAGAATAGGAGGTGAAATGTTTATTTTTTCATAAAGGATTGGCTGGCTCTTTGTCCGTGTACATTGGTTACTTGTATGTAATAAATGCCTGTTGGCAGGCCTGCTGTATTCAGGTTTTCCTGGCTGGCTTTCAACACACGGCGTTGCAGTGTTTTACCCTGTGCGTTATACAAGGTGATATAGTCGCCTGACTTCCAATAGATACCTGTTTTTACAGTAATGGCAGCACCGGCGGGGTTAGGATATACCGAAATGCGTTGGTCTTCCCGCAGGCCTGCATTCGCAGTTGCTTTAGCCTGGGCACTGTCAGCCACTGACAACAGGGTGTTGGCGGCAAGGCTGGCAGGGCAGGCCGCAGCCACACCATTTGTTATTTCCAGGTTATCTATATTAGGTAAGCCACTGCCCCCTGTAGCTTCCAGGCGTATGGTAGCATTGCCTGCACTTACGGTAGCCGGTATGGTTATGGTAGTCCAGGTGCTCCACGAGCCGGTGGCGGGAAAGTTGATGCTACTCATTGCCGTGGTTCCGTTTATTTCCAGTTTGGCTTGCCGTGCATCGGTAGCGGCATACCGGAAGGTGAAATAGGAGGTGCCTGCACCAGCAAAACTTGCATTCCAGCTTATGCCAGCGCCCGTTGTGTTATTGGTGTTGGCAAAGCCAGTGCCTGTGTAGCCGGGATAATTATTATCTATAGTGCCGTTCACACTGCAAAAGCCCGTGCTGTTTTCTTCCAGCACTGCACCGAGAGAAAAGCGTTTTACAAAATTCCATATCTCCTGGCTGGTGTTTACGCCATTTACCGAATCCATCGAATACCAGTGGCCTTTACCCGCCAGGGTAATTAACACCACTTCCGATTGCGACAAGCCGGGCCCCCAATATCTTTTAGTAGCAACCGAATTGGGTTTGCTGGAAGGATATGGCTGGGTTATCTGTGGTGTAGTAGGGCATTGGTTACGGCTGATCCAACCATTCAGGTAGTTGCCCAGGTTGGGATAGGTGACTACGTCATCTGCATCGCCATGCACATGAATAAGAGGTATGGGGCGTGAGCTGTTATAATTACCTCCACCCCATAACGGATAGCCCGATACAGGTGCAAAAGCCGCAATTTTATTGGCTATTTGTGTGGCGGCATGATACGTCATCATGCCCCCCATAGAAAAGCCCGAAAGATATACCCGGTTGCGGTTAATGGCATAGCGCTGCTGCATGGTATCAATAATAGCATTGATAAAACTGATATCAGAGGTGCCGCTGATATCCCACTGATTATTGATGCCGCTGGGGAATACTACTATAAACTTAGACGTATCTGCAATAGGTTCCCATTTAGCGGCATTGCGCTGATAGTCTGCACTCTGATTGGCACCGTGCATGGAAATGAGTAAAGGACGGTTCTGGGGCAGGTTGGTGGGTACATATACGATCATGCTGCGAAGAGTGGTGCCTACAGGAATGGTTACCTGGGCGGTAGATGTGTGGTAAAGTATACAGCCAAGCAATACTGTACACACGAGTTTTCGGTAGAAGTGTTTCATTAGATTGAATTTTGGTGTTGAAAGTATATAGTGTTAACTGTTAGGTAGTTACACAGCGGGTTAGTGAATAATGGCAATCGTTCTGGCACTACTGAAATCATTGGCAAACAATGCTGTGAAAGTACAGGCCTGCAGCAGTGGTGGCTGCGACAAATGTTTTATTTACTAGCAGAAATGTCAAAAAAAGGGGGGGAGGGTAAAGGCTATACAGCAGTTCGTTCTACTACGGATTTGATAACACCATCTAATTCTTCTACAGATTTTTCCAGGCTTAGCAATAGTGCTTCTTCAATATTATATTCCTGGGTATTGATAATTAAGTGCGAAATTCCTTTAATGTTCAATAGCGGGGCCCTTACCAGGTGTGATTGAATAAAGGCAATTTCTCTAAGGCGGCGGTGTTGTTCATGCTTTAACCTGGCTTCCCTGATCAGTTGGCGGTTCAGCTCTTTCTGCGTTTTCAGGCTCCGCTCTATGCTGGTAAGCAACACTCTTATCAATAAAACAAGGGCCATATCAATAAACAGGAAGTTTGCGGCAAAAATTACCCAATTGTACAGGCTAATATTAAAATCAGCAGTGGCGGTTGGGCTATACTGTAAATAAAAAGTAAACACTGCCAGCACCATTGCATTCAGTACTACCCCGGCATAAGCAATGGAGCCGGAAAAGAACAGGGCCATAAAAATGCTGGCAGTGAACAGGTAAATACCACCCAGGGAAAGGTTATGTAAAAAGCCGGCCATTGTTAATGACATTATGGCCAGGATAATGGCAAACAACAGCTTGCGTATAAAAACGCTTAACGAACGTTGCAGCACTATGGTGTTGAGCGAGAAGATAGTAAAGATGTTGGTGAGCACAATGGTATAATCTCCTTTTTTCAGTTCAAAACAGCTTACCAGGATAGTAACTAAAATACCAATGGGCATTATCCAGGTGATGATAAACAAAAACAGATTGTTTTGCCAGTAATCAAAAGCATTATCGGAAGGCGGCTTTTTGTCGCGGATTGTTTTCCAGATAAAAATTCTATAACGCCTGACGGCATACAGATGGCTGTAAGGGATGGTTATCATAGAAGTGGATGTTACCTCAAATGTAGCATTGGTTCACTAATTATGCTTATTTTATAAGTAACATGCAATAATTACATGTTTTTTTAATGCCAGACATATATATAGTAGTATTTTAAATGTATAAATGGCTAAACACATCGTAGCAGGCTTTTGTTTGGTTTTTCAAAAGAACTAATGAACATTTATCTATTGGATTGTTTAGGAAGGGGGGCGGGCCTGTTCCATTAATAGTGTCAGTTCTTCTACTGCCGCATCATCGTCATCTTCAAAGCCGATAAGTTTATACCGGATAATACCGTTTTTATGGTTAGTCAAAAGATTGCCTGAATGCTAATGGCAAAATGTTTGTCTTTTTTGCCTTCATTTCTCCTGAATTTTACAGTGCTAACAAAAAAGAAAAGCCACGCTGCCTGGAAAAGCCGCTCTCAACCTGTTTTGAGTATGCCATGAAGTGTAAGAAAAATAGCTAAATGTTACTATATTTTATTATAGTTATTTCTCTAATATTTACAGTACAAAACATAAACTGTTTAGCTTCTGACGCCTGTGCCATAATAACCGGTGAAAAATGATATAAAGGTGTTCAGATAATATATAGAAAATAAACTAACCAATAAATGACTACTTTGAGAAAGGGGCTTTTTCCTGCTGTTTGCAGGAATAGCTTTCTTATGCTATTGATCCTGTCTATCGTTATTCAGTCGAATGCCCAGGTAAATACATCTATAGGCACAGGCACTGCTACAAACGATGCCTGGCAATCACCCTGTCCGTTGCAGGATGGGGCGGGCGGTAACAGGGCACAATATCTGTATCGCGCCAGTGAATTAATAGCAGCAGGTATGGGGCCTGGCAATATTAGTGCTGTTGCTTTTACTGTAGTAGATCGTGATCTTAATGTGGGCAATACGCATACAGCCATAGAACAATATGCCATTAAAATAGGCACTACTACCATTAATTCCTTAAATCTGAATGCCTGGGTACCCGGCACCACTATGGTATATGGTCCTGTGGATTATATGCCTTCCATCGGGGTAAACACGTTTTCACTTACCAGCCCGTTTTTCTGGAACGGATCGGATAATATCGTAATAGAAGTTTGTAACGGGGCTGCGGATAATAGCAGCACCTGGTACGGCAGCTCCAATCCCCTGGTAAGAATGACAACCGCTTTAGGCTTTAACGGGTCACATTCTTTTGTGCTGGATGGCCAGGGAAATTTATGTAACTCACCAGGTATATTACAGGATGGAGATGCTACCAGCAGACCCAATATCATTTTTAGCTGGGCAGCTGCTCCCGCCTGTTCAGGTACGCCTGTGGCGGGCACTGCTGTTTCTACTATTACTAGTGTGTGTATGGAGCAGGCTTTTTTGTTAGCCCCCCAGGGCGCTACTGTTGCTTCCGGTCTTTCGTATCAATGGCAGTCGTCAAAAGACAATGCCGCCTGGACAAATGTTCCTGGCGGAACTGGTTTTAGCTATAATGCTACGCAGGATACATCTACCTATTACCGCGTAAAAGTAACATGTAACAACGGTGGAGGCTTTTCTTACTCTGCGCCGGTACAGGTTTTTTCTCCGTCTTTTGTACAGGGGGGGTATACTATTGATAAAAATGCGCCTGCAGGTCCTAATATATTGCATTCTTTCAACGAGGCTTACAACCTGGTTAAATGCGGCATTAAAAGCAGTGTTGTATTTAATGTGGCGCCAGGCAGTGGTCCATACAACGAACAACTGATCATGCAACGGGTGCCTGGTACATCTGCTACCAAAACGGTTACTTTCAATGGTAATGGTGAGGTATTGGAATTTGCATCTGGCAATGGCAATGAACGGGCGGTGATCAAATTGGATGGCGCGGATCATATTATATTCGACAGCCTGGTTATTCGTGCAACAGGCGATTTTGGTTATGGTGTGCAAATCATGAATAATGCAGATTCGAATACTATTAATCGTTGTGTTATTACGGTAAATGCTTCTTCCGGCGAAGCTAAATATGCAGGTGTGGTAATCAATAATTCCGATATAGATCTTTTGCCAGACATCGGCGCGTTATGCGATGGCAATATTATTTCCAATAACCATATCACAGGTGGATTTTGTGGTATCGTACTGGCCAGCAACACCACTTCCTCTAATAGTGGTAACATCATACGGAATAATGTTGTAGACGATTTTTACCAATACGGCATGTATATCAGAGGTTCTTTTACCACGACGGTGCAGCGGAATGTTTTTTCCCGTACCGGCAGGGTTGACGGGGCTTCTGACATCTATGGCATTTACGCTAAAGACCTGAGTGCGCGTTTAAGTATTAATGCCAACACCATCACGCACTTGCAGGGAGGAATTGTTTCCGGCAATACACGTTTGAATGGTATTGTGCTGGAACAGGTAAAGGCATTGGCTGGGGTGGATAACCTGGTAAGTAATAATTTATTGTATAGCCTTGGCGACAGATGCAGTATCCGGGGAATAGCCAGTTTAGGTTCCACCAGCGTGTTTTACTATAATAATACCGTTTCTCTGGATGGGAATAACCCGGCTGTTAATTTTGGACCAGCCATTATGGGATATTACCAGGAGGAGCAATCAGCTAATCTGAAGTTCAGTAATAATATTATTACCATCAGCCGTACCGGAGCAGGAGAAAAAACGGCCTTGTATTTCAACGGGCCTGTATCTGGTATCACTTCCGACAGGAATGACCTATATATATTCCCGGGTACAGGTGGAGTTACCCGTTTGGCTCATTCTGATAATGGAGATAAAGCCTCCCTGGCGGATTGGCAGAATGCTACAGGGATGGATATGAATTCTTTTTCACTCAATCCTTTTTATCCGAATGTATCTACCGGTGATCTTCATGTTTTCAATACCGCTATTGACAACAAGGGAGTTCCGGTTACGCAGGTGCCCGCAGATATGCTGGGAGTAGCGCGTAGCACTACCACTCCCGATTTGGGAGTGTACGAGTTTATACCGCCATCTTGTGTTACGCCACCTGTTGGGGGCCATATCCGGTTAAGTAAGGATACGGTGTGTGCCAATACGCTGGTGATGATGAAGCTGGAGGGCAATACGCTTGGAGGCAACCAGATTTACCAGTTGCAGTCGGCTTCTTCTGCCGCCGGACCTTTTACAAACCTGGGGCCAGCTATGCTTAATGGCGATACGGCCGTGCGTGCCAATACAAAAACCTATTACCGTATATGGGTTAATTGCAGTGGTATAAGCAGCTATTCCGATACGGTTGCGCTTACTATTCGCTATCCGCTACCCGGAGGCGTTTATGCCATTAACAAGAGTGGCAGCACAGCTGACTATAAAAGCTTTAACGAGGCTAAAGAGGCTATGGGTTGCGGCATAGCTGATGCAGTTACTTTCCAGGTAGCACCTGGCAGTGGTACTTATGATGAGCAATTGATCCTGGAGCCGATAACAGGTACTTCCAGCACTGCTACAGTTACCTTCAGCGGTAATGGCAATACCCTCCATTTTTCTTCTGATAACCCGGAAGAAATGGCGGTGATTAAGTTGAACAGTGCCGATCATATCATTTTTGATAGCCTGACCATCGATGCTACCGGCGGCGGCAGTTACGGAGTAGGCGCCCAGTTACTGAATGATGCAGACAGCAATACTTTCCGGAAGTGTAACGTAGTGATTCCGTTCCGTGGTTCTGATAATCACTTTGCGGGCTTTGTTATGAATGCCAGCGCGAGTGATCTTTTCGGTTATGGCGATGCTGATTGTGATGGTAATATATTCGATGGCAATAAAGTGAGTGGAGGTTATAATAGTATTTCCTTTTCCGGAAATTCCGGTAAACCTGTAAGGGCGAATCTCATTACCAATAACGATATACAGGACTTTTATAACGCCGGCATACGTTTGACTTATACAGAAAATACTGTTATAGATCATAATAGGATTTCCCGACCTACAGCAAGCGATGTGTCGGATTTTAATGGTGTGTACCTGGAAAATGAAGAAAACGGTGTGCGTATCAATGGTAACAGGTTCTTTCATCCATTTGGTGCTAATACAAGCAGTCTGGCAAACGCTTCCGGCATTGTGTTGATGTTTTGTAGTGCAGAAGCTGGCAAGGAGATAATAGTGTCCAATAACCTGGTGTATGATTTTGTGGGGGCGGGTTCCTTATATGGATGTGATGATATGGGGGCCAGCAATGTAAAATTCTATCATAATACCATTTCACTGGACGACGTAAATAGTACGTCTACGGCATACACATCCGGGTTCAGGCTCTCTTTTGCTTCGACGGTGGCATGGCAGAATAATATCATTTCCATTACACGCGGCGGTAACGGAGAGAAGAAGGCGATGGAATTGAGTGGCAATGCTGCTGACTGGGTAATAGACCACAACGATTATTATGTCAATGGCGCTGGTGGTAAAAACTATATCGGGTATTACAATAATAGTTATACAACATTGACCGATTGGCAGGCTGCTTTGGGGCAGGAGGCGCATTCTATGAATATGGATCCTGTTTTCACCAGCCCGGTTGCCGGCAATTTCATACCTGCTATTACGCCTATGGAAAATACCGGTATTCCTGTGGGAATACCGGCAGATATATTGGGCGTAGCCAGAACTTCCGCTACGCCAGATATTGGGGCGTATGAGTATACAGTAACACCTTGCTCTACACCTGTTGCAGGAACAACAGTATTGACCCCAAACTCCGGCATGTGCATGGGCGCTACGGTAGAGCTGGATTTGAACGGCAGCAACACAGGAGGAGGTCAAACCTATCAGTGGCAGAAAAGTGCCAACGGTGTTTCCGGATGGGATAATGTGGGACCTAAGCTATATGTGAAAGATTACCAGACAGAAGTGTTGCACAGCGATTATTACCGTTGTGGCGTGGCGTGTGGCACTGATACCGTGTACTCTGTTCCGGCACAAATGCATCTGAATGCAGCGTTCCCTGCGGGTATATATACTATTGACAATAGCGGCAATGGCGATTTTTCTTCGTTCTCAGCTGCTGTAGCTGCTATGGATTGTGGCATTGAAGGTGCTGTTACTTTTAATGTTAAGCCAGGGCTTTATAACGAGAAAGTACGCATGCACCGCATCGTAGGGGCTTCAGATACCAGCAGGGTTACTTTCCAGTCTGCTAATGGTATTCCTGCTTCTGTGCTGCTTACTTACCAGGCTACAGACAATACAGATAACTACGTGCTGCAGCTGGACAGCGCTTCTTTTATTACTTACCGCGGCATTACTATACAGGCTTCGAACGATACTTATGGTCGTGCGGTGCATCTGTTGCATCAATCTTCCTTCGATAGTCTGTTGAATTGTGCCATTGTATCGCACAGTACAACAACTACTTCGGAAGACATGGCGGCTGTCTATATAACCGACTTTTCCGGTAAAGGAACAGTGTTGAAAGGAAATACCATACAGGATGGCTCAGCAGGTATCTGGCTGGCCGGCGATTATAATAAGCTGACTCCTGGTGTAACTATTGATAGTAACAAGGTAGTGGGGGCTTACCAGTACGGTATTTACGGACATTATGCAAGCCGTCTGGTGGTTACACGGGATAGTGTTATCCTGGGAGCATCGCAGAATACACCCGCTCATGGCATTTACGTAGACTATTGTGACAGTTCTTTACAGATCACGGGTAATACGGTACTGATGCATAATACAGCAGCTTCTGTTCACGGTATATCGGTTGCCGCAACTGCTGCAGGCCCATTGAATCCGGTGAGCGTAGAAGCTAACTATATGCTGGCCACAGGCAACAATACTGGTGATGTGTATGGATTAACCATGCAAGAGAGCCAGGGTGTGGTAGTGCGTAACAACGTAATCAGTATAAATAGCAGTGGCGACAATGCTTACGGTATTTATAATTATAGTTCTTCTGCACGGTACGAAAACAACTCTGTGCACAGTACTTCTACTGCTGCCATTGATAACTATGCTGCCTATTTCTGGCATTGGTCTGCTTTTGTAGGTGCTTCTACGTCAATCAATAATATTTTTTCGCAGACAGGCGGCGGTAAAGCCATTTATTCGGCTCTGAAAGAGCTGTATGGAGGTGATTACAACATGTTGTATACTACCGGCAACGACCTGGCTGTAATAGGAGGGGATACTTACCAAACTTTACAGGGTTGGATCAATGCTTCTTCACAGGATTTCAATTCTATTGTTTATAAGCCTGCCTTTGTCAGTGATGAAGACCTGCGTCCGGATGTAACCGATTCTACGGTATGGGGTATGCACGGCCGTGGTTTACAGGTAGCGGGTAATGATCATGATATCAATCATCAGCCAAGGCCGGTAACATTGCAGGCAGGTGTGCCGGATTTAGGTGCTTACGAGTTCGTACCTGCCTCTGTGCCCCCTGTTTCCCTGGCTGTGCCTGCTGTGGCAACTGCCAATACCCGTCAGGCATTTATGCTGGGTACAGATACGGTGTATACGATAACCTGGGGTGCTACAGTGCCGGATCAGCTGAAAGTAAGAAGATATTCCGGTGTGGTACCTCCCGCATTGCCGTCTACTGCAAAATATATGTATTTCTATACCGATGCGGAAATAACGGGTACAGGTGCTACCGATTATACGCTGGAGCAACATTACCTGGATTCCTGGCAAGGTTATATAGATCCGGAGAAATATATCCGGTTGGGCAGAACAAAAGCTTCCGGTGAATGGATAGTAGATACTGCCAGCAGATCGGATATTGTTTTCAATACTATTACAGAGCATCACCTGGACTACCTGCACCGGTTTACAGGGCTTGCAGACAGTACGGTAGTGGTGCCGAAGGATGATCCGTATGTGAGTGTTGACAGCTCTAACAGGGGTACCCGGTTTTGGGTAGCTTATGGTAATCATAGCTTCTTTAAAGGCACTAACTCCCAGGAAATGCTGTTGTACCTGAGTGCCAAAGATGCTGCGAACGTAACGGTGCATATCAATGGCACGTCATGGGTAAAACAATATCGTATACCTGCCAACACTGTTATTACCAGCGACCTGATTCCTAAGGCCGGTGTAGCTGATGCCCGCCTGCTGGATGAAGGAAAGTATGATCGTGGTATTAGCATAGAAAGTGATGTTCCTATCGTTGCCTATGCACATATTTACGGTGCGGCATCGTCAGGCGCCACTATGCTGCTGCCTGTGGGTACTTATGGTTATGATTATTATTCCATCAACTCCCAGCAGGTTTTTGATGAAGATAATAGCTACTCCTGGTTTTATGTAGTAGCCAGTCACGACAGCACTGTAGTGGAAATAACACCTTCTAACCCTACACTGGGTGGTCGTGCGGCAAACGCAACGTTTACTGTTCTGTTGAATAAGGGAGAAGTGTACCAGGTAATGGGTGCTTTTGATCGTATGGATGGAAAGAATTATGTCGGATATGATCTTACCGGCAGTCACGTTCGATCTATTCAGAATATGTCAGGAAAATGTTACCCGATTGCTGTGTATTCCGGTAGTGGTCGTACTTCCATTAGTTGCAATTCCGGTGGCGGAGGTGGTGATAATATTATGCAGCAGAACTTACCGGCACAGGCATGGGGCAAGCGTTATCTTACTGCACCTACGTCAGTATCTTCCGATCCTACGGCGGTGAATGCCAATATCTTCCGGGTGGCAGTAAAAAATCCTGCCACTGTTGTGAAGGTGAATGGGGTAGTATTAACCAACCTGATTAACAACTATTATTACGAATATATTTCCAATACACCTGATTATGTGGAGGCTGACCAACCCATTATGGTGGCACAATACATGATGTCTCAGGGAACATGCGATCAGGCCGGCACCGGCGATCCTGAAATGTTCTATCTCAGCCCGATAGAGCAGGGGATAAAAGAAGTGAACTTCTACAGGAATTCGGAAGAGGATATCACCGTCAATTATCTCACATTGCTGATACCTTCTAAAGGACTGAGTTCATTGCTGATTAATGGTTCCAACACTTTTGATTTTACTTATCCGCATCCCAACCTGGCGGGTTATACGGTAGTCGTGAAAAGATGGGATGCCGCTAAAGAGCAGGTAACTGTTGTAAGTGATTCTGGTTTCACGGCCATTACTTATGGAGAGGGCATTGTGGAGAGTTACGGATATAATGCTGGTACATTGGTGAAAAACCTGAGCTCATTACCCGGCTTTACCAATGTGTTCTGCTCCAATGGGGGTAATAGTGATTATACCTGTGTAGGCACTCCGTTCCGCTTTACCATGGCTATACCGGTGAAACCTCAATCTATTCGCTGGAAGTTTAGTGAAGTTGCCAGCCTGGCACCACATGCAGATAGCATACAGGTGAATCCGATACCATTGGATTCTGTTATGGTCAATGGAAGAAAGTTATATCAATATACCATTCGCCAGGATTTTGTGTTCAGCCAGGAAGGTACCTATTATGTTCCTATTGAATATTCACATCCTGATATAGAAAGCTGCGATAACACATCAGGCGTGATGCTGGTTATTCATGTGATTGGTAAACCGAAGGTAGATTTCACGGTGAATTACTCAGGATGCCTGAACGATCTTGCGCAATTCCAGGGCATAGCTACTATGAGTAATGGCACGCCGGTAAATAAATGGAAGTGGGACTTTGATGATAATACAGGGTCAGGAACACAGGATACAGTAAAGCGTTTTGGGGAGCCGGGTACGTTTTATGTAAAGCTGCGTATTATTGGTGAAGATGGTTGTATTGCAGATACCGTGAAGCCTGTTGTTGCCAACGCCTATGCTGCATTGAACTTTGTGAACGATTCGGTAGTGGTTTGTGAGGGTACACCGGCGGAGCTTACCATACAAAACCCGGAGGCTGGTATTACATATAGTTGGTACGATGCGCTGTCAGGCGGTACAAAGGTGCAGGATGGTGTAAGCTATACTGTCAGTACTGTTACGCAGACCGTCAATTTCTATGTTACTGCAGTGAAGAATGGTTGTGAGTCGCCAAGAGAAAAAGCAACAGCCACTTTACTGGCCAAACTGGCAGTGCCTGTAGCGACTGTAGATTCCTTAGGTACGAATATGGTGCGTTTCCGATGGGAAGCTGTGCCAGGAGCAATGGGGTATGAAGTATCTGTGAATGGCGGCACCACCTGGGCTACTCCTTCGTCTGGCAATCTTGGTCTAACACATACGATAGTTAACCTGTTGCCAGGACAGGAAGTGACGTTGCTGGTGAAAGTAAGAGGCGAAAGCGCCTGTCAGGATACGGTATCTGAAACAGCGAAAGCAATGGTGCTGCAGAGCCAGATTTTTATACCGAATTCATTCACACCTAATGGTGACGGCCTGAACGATGTGATACAGATATATGGTAATGTGATCAGGGAAATGCGGTTTATCATATTTAACCAATGGGGTGAAAAACTGTTTGAGACACGGGAACAGAACAAAGGATGGGATGGCACTTATAAAGGCAAGCCTCAACCATCGGGTGTATATATATACCTGTGTCAGCTGGTATTAGCAGATGGTAGTAAACAAACGAAAAAGGGTAGTATAAACCTGGTAAGATAATGAGGTGCAGATTCATCATATGGCTGCTGGTGCTGCCGGCTTTTGTACAGGAGCTGGCGGCACAGGGGCTTTCTAATAGGGGCAAGGAGTTCTGGACAGGCTACGGTCTGCATCAGTTTATGGAATTACCCTTTGGCGATAACAGCCAGCAAATGGTATTATATTTTAGCGCAGAACAGCCTGCCAATGTAAAAGTGACGGTCAGGGGCAGAACGGACAGTTTTTCCAAAACCTATCCTGTACCGGCTAACTCTGTAATTGTTACAGACCCCATGCCTAAAGATGGTGGTGACTATGATTGCCGTTTATACGATCTGCCTCCGGGTTTTGGAGGTAATGGCGGCGACGGGCTTTTTCATGTATCTATTCATATTGAAAGCGACGTGCCCATTGTAGCTTATGCACATATTTATGGATCCCTTTCGTCAGGAGCTACTATGCTCATGCCTGTAGAAACCTGGGGATATGCTTATACTTCCCTGAACAGTAAGCAGGTATTTGAAGATGATTGTTTTTCTTTTTGTTATGTAGTGGCGCAACATGATAATACGCTGGTGGAAATTATTCCATCCGTGCCTACGCGGGATGGCAAGCTTCCGGGAATAACTTATTATGCAACGTTAGACAAGGGTGATATTTACCAGGTAGTAGGTGCGGGCATGGGTATGGGTAGTGGCCTGGGATATGAGCTTACAGGTACTACCGTTCGCTCTGTGTCCAACGGAGACGGGCATTGTTATCCGATCGCTTTTTTCTCAGGCAGCAGTCGCACGCGTAACCCCTGTTCTGCTGGCGTGTTGGGTGGTGATAATGATATGCAACAGGTGTTTCCTTACGAAGCATGGGGCAGACGTTATCTTACTGCGCCCTTGTCATCCACTATCAGCCCCTCTGTTTTTATGAACAATATCTACAAAGTAGTAGTGCGCGATGCAGCTACTGTAGTGAAGCGAAATAATGTGCCACTCACTAATTTCGATCCGGCATCTATGAGTTATACCTTTGAGAGTGATAAGGGCGACTATATAGAATCGGACAAGCCAGTGCTGGTGGCGCAGTTCATTTCGGGTGGTTGCCTGGCTGGTGGTAAAGGTGATCCTGAAATGATTTACCTCAGTCCTTTGGAACAAGGAGCTAAGCGTGTTGGTTTTTATCGCAACACGGCAGAGGCTATTGAACGGAATTTTGTAACACTGATCATACCGAAAAAAGGGTTTCCCTCGCTGCGTATAGATGGATTTGCTAATTTCAGTCATACCTATACACACCCGCGTGATACCAATTATATAGTAGTAGTAAAGCAATGGGCCTCTGCAAAAGCTCAATGCTTAGTGCAAAGCGATTCTTCTTTTACAGCGGTTACTTATGGCCTGGGGTATGCAGAAAGTTACGGTTACAATGCGGGTACAGCCATCAACAATTTGCATGCGGTATTAAATGTGCACAATACGCCTGATACTACCTCCGTTGTATCCCATCCGTTTACCTGCCGTAATACCCCCACAGAGCTTTCTGTATTAATGTTATACGAGCCTACAGAGCTGATATGGCATGTGAGTGCATTGCCGGGCATGACGCCACAGGCAGATATTACACAAACCAATCCTTCGCCTGTGGCAACGGTGCTCGTTAATAATATCAACTATTATAAGTATGCTCTGCCTGGTACTTACCAGTTTGATACATCAGGCATATTCGATCTGCCTGTTACAGCAGCCAATCCATTCATAGAGAACTGCGAAAAAAGGGAAACGATCATTACTTCCATTACGGTAAGGCCGGTTCCGGAAGTGCTTATTCATTATACGGATACAGGTTGCCTGTCAGATTCAGTGCATTTTGCCTGGTCGCCTGCAGCAGATGGTTTTAATGCCAGCCAATGGTATTGGTCTTTCGATGATGGAACTACGGCCAATAAAGACAGCATAGTTAAAGTGTTTACTACTGCGGGCAGGCATATTGCCAAACTTCAGATAGTAACCACAGAAGGTTGCATAGCAGATACCGCTATCGGGTTGAACGTGTATGCGCCCCCCAGGGCTGCTTTTTCTGCCGTCGCTACCGCCTGTAAAGATCAGCGGGTAACTTTAACAGATATCTCTTCCGTTGTTTCGGGCAGCATTGTTGAATGGCATTGGCATTATGGTGATGGTACAGAAGACACATTCAATCAGCCGGCTGCTTTTTCGAAGCAATATGCACAGCCCGGTTCTTATATCATTCAATTATCCGTAACCAGCGATAAAGGTTGCAGCGATGATACTTCTCAAAGTATTACCATACAGCCATTGCCTGTTGCAGATTTTCAGCTGCCTGCAGCAGTATGTATGCCGGAAGGTAAAGCGGTTTTCAGCAACAATTCTTCTGTGCCTGGAAATGCAGCATTAACTTATCAATGGAATTTTGGCGATGGCGGTGCGGTGTCTACTGCTGCTTCCCCTACACATATTTATACCGCAAAAGGTAATTACCCGGTTAGTCTTACCGTTACGTCGCCGTATGGTTGTACTTCCAGCAATGTGCAGTCATTAACTGCCTTTTATGATAAGCCTGTTGCGTCATTCACTGTAGTGCCGGAAACATTATGCCAGGGGGCAGACAACCGTTTTACCGATGCCAGTACTGCTACGGGCAGCACTGTGGCTGCCTGGAATTGGGTGTTTGCGGATGGCACCACTGCTTCAGAGCCTGATCCTGTAAAGCGATATGCCCGGGCCGGACATTATCCGGTGCAATTAACAGTTACCAGTGCGGCGGGCTGTACTTCTTCTACGTTTGAAAAAGAAGTAATTGTATATGTACAGCCGGTGGTGGATGCAGGCCCCTCCTTTACAGTAACAGAAGGTACTATGGTTACTTTTCAGCCTGTTACCAATGATTCTGTGAAAGTGCGCTTTCAGTGGTCGCCTGCTGCAGAGTTGAACAATGCTGCTCTGCTGCACCCCACTTATCTGGCCAGGGCAGACAATACCTTTACCATTACTGCCACAGGCCTGGAAGGGGGCTGTACGGCTTCCGACTATCTGACAGTAAAACTATTGCGTGACGTGAACGTGCCTAATATTTTTACACCTAACGGCGATGGTATCAACGATGCGTGGGACATTACCAATCTGCAAATGTATCCGGGTTGCACGGTAGCAGTGTTCAACCGGTACGGACAGCAAGTGTACTTTTCCATCGGCTACCCGGTGGCCTGGAAAGGTACATGGAATGGGAAATTGGTGCCCGCCGCTACCTATTATTATGTTATTGATCTGAAAAACGGAATGGAAAAGCTCACAGGGTCAGTAACCATTGTACAATAATGGTTCTTTTTCAATAATAAGGCATAACTAAAAATGAAAAAGGTAGCTTTTCAGCTACCTTTTTCATTTTTTAAAAGGCTATACCAAACTGAAATCCTACACCAATAGCAGCCGGCTGATTATTCCCAAAACGGGCGGGAACGGGAAGGGCTATATAATAGCTGTAGTCCTTCTTTTTAATAATGGTTTTGTTTAGCACTGGAGTTACGCCATACCTTCCCGACGTTTCAAAAGCGGCACGGCTGGCAAGTACAAAGCCATGCCCCAGTGATAGCAGCAGGCCAGGATGAAATAAGAGATTGTTCATTTTGCTGGTGCCATCAGCGGCACGGATAAAGGGAACTACTTCAAAAGAAAATCCGATTCCGGAGCTTTTCCAAATGTTAATACCAGTAGGTAAACCTCCTACATACGCCCCATCAAAATTTGTATGCGTGCCGTCTTTACTAAAAGTGACTATGGGATGAATGATGCCTACATATCCGGTAACCTTCGGATAAGCAGGTAATGATGTTTGGGCAGGGGCAACAGAAACAAAACCAGTTGTTACCAGAGTAAGTATAATCAAATACGTGTACGTTGTTCTTTTCATAATAGTATTGCATTATAGAGCCAATAGCTTTTCTTATGCAATGCTATTATGTTGAAACTGCCTGGAATAGAACAGAATTAACTTTTGGGATCCTTTTTACCTTTTTGAAGCCTTTTTTTATGTTCGGTTGGGTTTCGCCGGTTTGTTGTTTAAAAATGCGTGTAAAGTGGCTTTGATCGGAAAAACCGGTTAAATAAGCTATTTCGGTGAGTGAATAGTTAGCGTTGGTCAACAATTCAATAGCTCTTTCTATCCGTATCTTACGAATGTATTCACCGTAGGAAAGGTTGTCGAAATATTTGGAAAACTCCCTTGACAAATAAGAAGGGTGTATGTCAAGATCTTTGGATACATCTTTCAGGCTAAGGCTTACATTGGTATCAATCTGGTCTTGAATCAGGTTTTTCAGCTCTTTTGCCCAGGCTGGTATTTTGTTAGCTCCACTTTTTTTGATGTACTTATTAAAAACCTCCAGTAGCATTTGTTCAACCGGGCCTGCCTGGGTGTGCTTTAAATGATGCAGGTGTTTGGCCCAGCTATATAAGCCGTCATAAATGGTCAATCCCAGTTCTAAAAGCTCCTGATCGTTCCTGATATTGTAGGCCAGGCCTGAAAATATAGCTTCCAGTCCTGCCGACTGCGCCGCAAAATCGTGCCTGTCTGTATCTGCACCCCGTACAATTGCCGCTATACGATCCAGAGCAGGGTCATTTAACTGGTGCTTTTTCAGGAAATAGTCAAAGGTACATTGGTCTTCATAGTGAGTATATTCTATATCCGGCAAGTCAAATGGGATGGCTTGCAGCAGTTCAGCCTGGGATAACACCTCTGTATAAGGAACATAAATAATTTCAGCATCGGGATCAATAAAACGTTTAATTAACCACGGGCAGGCAATTCTGTCAATTTTGGGGCGTTCACGGGTAATCCATTTCATCAGTGGAATTCATTAGTTTGTGACTGTCCTAAAATAAGCATTTATAGAACAAAAAAGGCCGGAGCTTTCCGGCCTGCAGTTTCAAGCATGTAAAAATACTGGAGACTGCTGGGTTCATTTTTTAGAGACATTATTAAACAAAAAGTTGACTGATCAATAACTAATTCTTTGGAAAATTAGTATTGGCTTTAACCTCCTCTATCTGTTTTGTATGCCGGCTTGTATGTGCCGAAATAAGCAAAATAAATTGATAAGCATCATAAGTGCCCATGGGAAGCACCGATACATGGTTGCGGAGGTCTTTTTGAGTACTGTTAATAAAGGTTATTAGTTTTTCACGGTTCTCTTTAAAGGAAGAGAGCGCTTCTGTCATTGTTTTGTAGGGAGAATTTGCCGGTTCCAACGCTGCAAATGTTTTTGACTTATGCGAACGATCTTCTACAGCTGCAATCAACGCTTCATCGGTAAAGGTAAGTGCTGTTCTTTTATCGGGGTTAGCTGGTTGTTGTAATGATTGCTCCACCATTACCCAAAGTTCTCTTTCAGCCGCAGCAATATGTTTAACACATTCTTCTACGCTCCATTTGTCCATAGCAGGCTTATAACTCAATTGTATATCATTTAAGCCCTTTACCGCATTAAAAACTCCTGTCCCGGTTTCCTGTAAAAAACGGGTAGCATATTCTCTTTCATGAGGCGTAAGCACGGTGTCCTTTGCTAGGGCAGGTACAGTTGCAGGCATAGTCGTTATTTTAGTATTCCTATTTTCTTGTTGGGCATTAATAGGAGAAGCAGTAATACTGAAAAATGCCAGCAAAAGCCATGTATTTGTCCTTTTCATGCGTTTAAATTGAATTATCTATAATGTAAATCACTAAATAAAATTAGGGTCTAAAAGCCGCTGACAATGGCGGGTATTTAGACAACATGATGGGTTGATTTGGACACACCCTATGCAGTACCTTTACCGGAAAGTAGTTGTTTATGAAACATCTAACCATCCTGGTTCCTGACGGTGAGAATAATTTAAGCAGTATTGTGGGGGCTTACAAAATTTTTACCCGCGCAAATGCCTATCAGAAAGAACTGGGAAAAAGGGAGGTTTTGCAAATAGAATTAGCCGGTACATCCAGCGAAGTAGATTTTTACAATGGCCTGTTCACTGCAAGACCTCATAAGCATATATCTGCCATCAGCAAAACCGACCTGATCATTGTTCCTTCTCTAAACCATAATTATCAACAGGCAATAAAGGGAAATGGTTCATTAATTGACTGGATAGGTCAACAATACAGGAATGGAGCTAACGTTGCCAGTATTTGCACAGGAGCTTACCTGTTGGCAGCTGCGGGTTTGTTAGATGGCAAAAGTTGCTCTACACATTGGTTAGCGGCAGATCAACTGAAACAGCTGTATCCAAAGGTTCATGTACAAACCGACCAGCTGATTACAGACGAACAGGGTATTTACACCAATGGCGGTGCTTATTCTTTCCTGAATCTTATTCTTTACCTGGTAGAAAAATACTACAACCGCGAAACTGCCATCTTTTGCTCCAAGGTTTTTCAAATTGAAATAGACCGGCAATGTCAGTCTGCTTTCATCATCTTCAATGGGCAGCGAAAGCATAGTGACGAACTAATAAAAAAAGCACAGCAATACATAGAAAGCCAACTGGATGAAAAAATTTCTATTGAAGATCTGGCTGCTCATTTTTCTATTGGCAGACGCAACTTTGATCGTCGTTTTATCAAAGCTACAGGCAATACACCTACAGAATATGCACAACGGGTAAAAGTTGAAGCCGCGAAAAAGGCATTTGAAACCAGCCGCAAAACCATTAATGAAGTGATGTACGAAGTGGGCTACTCAGACCTTAAAGCATTTAGGGAGGTGTTCAGAAAGATCACCGGGCTATCGCCTTTAGAATATAGAAATAGATATAACAAAGATGCCCAGGTGATAAGCAAGATGTAGTTTAAGTTTAAAAAACAGGATTATCCCCAAAACAGCAACTTAAGTGTTAAGATTGATAAAAAAATAAGGATCACATTTCTGTGATCCTTTTCTCCCAGAGGTCCCGAGCGGATGCTCGTTTTCAGCATATCTTATTCGATAACAAATAATTATATTTATTGTCGATTACTTTTTTGACGATCATTAAAAAGAGCTGTAAAATATTACTCTGCTTTACTTTCGGCAGATTTAACTTTACAAATATAGGGAACTGTTTTGGGTTTCAAAATGGAATTTCATACCATAATAGAGCCCACTTTATTCTTTAATGGCATTTTCTAATTGTTCGTATGGAATAATATTTCCATCAGCATCATAATATATGCTTTTTATATCGGTTTTATCAGGGGTTATTGCTATTGTAATATGCTGTTGATAAAGGCCATTAGACCACTCTACAACCACGTCATACTCAAGATTTATATACCCCTCATGATCAGGCATGGTACTAGAATAGATGTGTTTTCGGCTTTTTAATGCCAATGTGCCAATTAAGATGTTCTTATAAGTTCCCCAATCCCTTTGATCGATCACTTGCTTCATGTAATTGTAAGGTGTAATTGCTTCTTTATTGTCTTTATTGTAAATATCCTTTATTGAGACGCTTGCATCCTTAATAGTATATTTTCCCCCATTAACGACTAAAAATGTAATTATGTTCCCTTTATATATAAGCCGACCATCTGGTTGTAAAGGATTTAATGCCTGCCCACTTCCATTATGCCCAATAACAAGAACTGGAAGATTTTTTCCTCCGGTAATTTCATTTAAAGATCTACCTTGCATATCAGCTATTTTCTGATTAGCTTCTACTAAATTTTCTGATCTTTTTGCAATTTCTTGTGTTAGCTCTAATATCTTATTGTTAGCTACTTTTAACTCTTCTTTACTTCGCCTTTCTTCCACTTTACTTTCTTCGGCTTCCTTGTTGGCTTTCTTTTCCTTATTATATTGGGTTATTGCAGCACCTACAGTAACTAAGCTTCCTACAATTGCACAGACCAATGTACCATCCATATGTTTAAAAATTTTCTTCAACTTTAGAGTTTTAAGAAAATAGCTTAAAAATAGCAATTCAATTAAAAACGCATTTTATTTACTTCGGAGAAAAAGAAAATCTTTCATGGCTGTCATACACTTTTGAGGTGCAAAAGCTGAAAATGATTTAGGTAAGCTTTGTGCAAGATCGAAACCGCTTCCAACCAATATCAACCTTTTCATTATAAAGTATCTTTTTAAAGGATTAATTGCTGACCACGTTCACGTTCAAGGTACCTGAAATAACGTTGGGGATATTATCGACATGCAACTTGTAGTTTATGGAAAAGCCTTCCATCTTATCCATCGACTCAAACCGAACATATATAGTTCTTAAACCTTTCTGCTGCTTATGTCTCAGGTGTGGGAGCGTAAAGCTCACATCGTACCCGGTTTCAGTTTTTCTGATATCCGGCTTGTCAAAATCCGGCCCAGGAACATAAGCTCCTAGCATCGAGCTTGTTACCTGTGTACCCACACTGGCAATTCGAATTCCATATGGATTGGCAGAAAACTCCGGGGGTGTAGGTTTCTTTCTTCGTTTAGGAAAATGTTTGTCTTCGATGATTTCAAAATTACCCTGAAAGCTAAATGTTACTTCCATACTGTCCGCAGGGGAATTGCCTTCATTGATCAACATAAACTCAAGCGGAATAATACTTTGTATGAAAGTCAAATAGTCATGATCGTTTTCCAGGTAGCTTTTGTAATCCTCAAAAAAGCTATCCAGATTTTCATTGTAATGCTCTGCCTGTTTATTCCGGATGTCGTGGAAGAGCTTACTCACAAAAGGATACACATTAGGCTTATATTCTGAAATCAGCGCATAGGAGTGTTTTTCCATTACATCAGACAGAACTTTGGTCACATAATTTTCTTTTGACACATGAAAATCATCCAATTTATGTTCACAGAATAATTGTCCATCCGCAAAAGAAAGCTTCATGACAGGCATGCGGTTTTTTAGTGCAGCGACTTCTTTTTTAAGAGCCGTCAATTCCTTTTCCGTTTCATCGGGCTCCGGGGTTGCTAAATAGTCCTCACTGAGTTTAGGAGCAGACAGGTTTTTCTGCCTGGCTCGTTGCCTGGGGCCGGAGTCATTGGATATAAAATGAATGTTGTCGCCGTTGGTCAGCTCTTCCTGAAACTCCAGCATCGTGGCAATGATCACCTGATCCTGCTCTCTCCGGTCAAGCTCGTGTATATCAAAAGTTGCTTGCTGCGGTGTTTTTAATAGGATTTTTACCGGGTAACGCGAGGTTTTATTCTCATCACCAATAGCATCCAGTTTGGAGCAGGCTTTTTTTGCCTTCTGGGCTACCTTTTTGTTTTTATCGTTGTACTTATGACCATCCAGTTCGTTCATCACCATGGGGGCAACGACGATGGTATATTGCTTGTTACCCGGCACTACCTGATCCCACGGAATATGTTCAAAATCTATAAAGTGTAAGAATACATTAGTGTCTAAAAAGAGATAAGTCATATCGGCAACATACTTTTTAGTTGATGGTCAATTTATGCAAAATCCGGGAAGCCAGCAAGTGAGTACTGAAAATGCGAAACAATAAACCGGTAACTAATTGGCAGAAACTGATAAATGAAAGCAGTCTGCATTTTCATTCAACAGCAGAAATGTACAGTAAAACGGGCTAAGGTAAGCTGCTGCAAGAAATCAGAGCCCTCTTAGAGAAGTATAGAAAGGGAAATCAACTGCTTTTGTTATCACGATGTATTTCTCCTACCTCCCGGGCTATGAACGAGCCGCTTTATACATGCCGGAAACAAGATGCAGGTGCATTCTTTTTACATTTTCATCTCTGGCATTATTAGTTTAATGAGTGTATATTAATAATTCAGATTTTAGTTAGTTTATGGGGCTAGTAAATATATTACACAGTGTTTGGATCATGGGCAGTGGTTTTAAATTCAAACTGGTGGAAAGTGTCGAGAATAAATTCTCCGTTAGTTAGTTCTAGCCAGCTATTTGCAGAATCAATAAATTCGCGATATAAGGATATCAGTACAGGTAGTTTTTTAGGATTTACTGTATAGAGTTGCAGAAAGTTTTTAATGCGGAAGGGGTAAGGGAAGTCTCCGTGATCTGTAATTTGCAGATGACGCTCATCTAATTTTCTACCTATGATATATCGGTTTGGCAATTCAGGATTTGGGCTTAAACTGGAAGGTGGGACTATCTTATATTCGTTGCTCATATTTCCCGTAGGCAAGAAACAGTCCTCTAATTCTCTAGGTGAATTAACGCTATCGAATCGTCCGGCAAAATGCATCAGTTCAATAATAGGTTTAGCAAATTCCCTATTATGATGAATGGAAGAAATAACCGTATCGGCCAGCGACCTAAATTTCTGTTCATAAATGCGAAAGTTTTTAAAGGCCAGGAATCCCAATTTGTCAGGCAAATGAAGTGCTTTTGTTAATTCTTCATTACTTAGCTTTAACAAGGTGGTTGTTAATTCAAGAGGAGAAGGTGTTGTGTAGCCATAAAGAAGCCTGCCCAGGTGTACCGCTACGCCAATGATTTCAGTATCCACTTTCATTTTCAGGTAATCATCTACCACATCAAACAGGCGGCCACTGCGGAAGAGTTGATGGACATTATTGGTAATGATAGAAGCAAGTTGTTTTTTTACCTTTGCTTTGGGGTCATTTTTCAGACTATATAGAATAGGGCGCCGCTGGCGAAGGTCAAAAGGAAGTTCTTCTACTTTGGCGTAATCGGTATTAAAAAAGCAAAAGACTCTTTCCCATCCCAATACACGGGCCGCATAACCCAGTTCAATCAATACATTGGGGTTAGGGCATTTCCTGCCTTCAGTTTCTGTATTTATAATGGAAACATCCGCTACAAATATTTTGCATTTGGCTATCTTAGAAAAAATGGAATCCAGAATATCGGGTGTGCCTGGGATATTTTTGGTATCTCTATCCAGATTCATTTCGATGGAAAACCCCGGTGTTATAGTAAGTTGGTCAACAGCTTCCTTTAGGCAAGATTCAATAAAGCTGCGGTTCGTGTTACTGGGGAGATCAGACTGCCAAGAATAAAAGATGGTCCGTTTCATAAAGAAAATATCAATGCTGGTAATAGAAATGAATTAGGGAAGAGCCACAATATCATTAACATCATTCGGAATGGCTTGTGGGCCATATTGATCATACACATCCAGTCGCCAGATATTCGCCCTCGCCGGCCAGGAAAGTAGGAAACGAAAACTCAGGAATAAACCTACCGACCTTTCCAGGTCTTGTCCGTTCTCAGGAACAAACATGTCCCTGATATTTGGGTTCTCATGAAGGTTAACAACAGCACCATAAATATTGTAAGTGTCGTCGTAGTTGGTCAGTGACAATTCGTCTAATATATTTTGTTCCAGCTCAGGATGTGTAATCCAGGGCATCGCTGTTTGGGGAATGATCAAAATGCTCCAGTGAAAAACCAAGCTATCATAAGCGACTGCCGGTATTTCAGTGATTGTAACATGGGGAAAGTTTACAATATTGTTCAAATATTGACGACTGAGACCTAATAAGAAAATATGGTAGTGGGTGCTAGGATTAAGCCTTTCCAATGCTGACCTCAGATCGTTTTGTCTGATGAGATAACGCCTGCCAACGTGTGCATGCAGGTTCAGGGAAAACTCTCTGGCAAGACGGGTAGCCGCCATTTCCGCAGTAATAGAATCATAGTTTAAATGTGTAATACCCTGGTTTTCGCAAAAGGCCGATTTATCCATAAGCTGGCGTATTCCTCCCAGTTCTATAGGAGGATTAGATTCTGCTATTGGCAGGGTATTATGAAAGAGTTGAATCGCCTGGAAGACAGGGGAAAGCTTCTGCAATGAAGTGATCTTGTATTGCTCTACTTTAGCAGGCGATAAGGCTTGCTCAATTTCACGGTTGTTGATTACTTGCGTAATAGTTGTTCTATAATCCTCCAGTAAGTCTGTTGGATAGCGTAGGTTTTCTTCCTGGCAAAAATCAGGTGTAATATGTTCCAGTTGGAAATGACTTAATAACGTGGCATCTGCCAGCAGTCTCGTTACTGCCGAAATAAAATAGGGCAGGTTTTCTTCATACCATTTCAAGGAAGGCAAATCATTGGGAGGTTGGGGCATTGAGGTATACGAAAAACCATAATAGGGAGAAGGGATAGTATAAAATCGAATGAGTAATAAGGCCAAGTATTGAATGATCTGTTTTTTGATGATCTCGCTGGACTGCAGGCCTTCTGTGCGGGGGAAAGGGAAACGAAATTCAATCGGGCTGGTATCCCCGATAAAATCGTCCACAGTTTCGCGGTAAAGGGAAAGCAGCGTTCCAATATTACCCGGAAGTAAATCATAAGCCGGAGGCTCACTATTGGTAAAACGAAGCACCCTGTTGAGGCATGAGTAGTTTTGTTCGTATAATAACAGGCTGCCTAATGCCAGGTGAAAATAAAGAAAATCGTGTTTGTCCTTTTGCCTGCTATTGACTTGCGGAATCGCTTCTGGATCATCGGGTATGTTCACAATGGGGCGAAATCCAGTATCACGCAGTACATAAGTCATGTATTGGTGGGACATTTCCCAATAGTTCATTAGCAGATCATCACGTTTGTTAGCTACTAAAACGCGTTTCAAATTCCATAAACAGCTATAGGTTTGAGTGCTGATCTCGGTGTGCTGCATCTCACCTAACAGCCAGGTACCATTAGTGGCTGCGTAGGCTAACCTGCGTAATTTCGGAATGTCATTAGGGGTCAGATCCCGGACCAGGTTGTACAGCATGATATAAAATGCTTTAGGATATATTAATGGCCGATTTGATGCTGGCTGCCTTTTACCGAGAAACTGGGAATGATAATATCTAAGGAGCGTTTCCACCGTAGTTTCATCTCCGCGTTGAATCACAACATTGAGTATATCTGTAAGGGCTCTGAAATGCCGGTATTCTTCAGTGTCGGGTTGGTTCTGCAAGTGCAGTACTAACTTTTCAATAGAGAAATATTGTAGCATCAGGCTTACTAAGCGGATCGTATATATAGAGAGAAGTATCGTGATTGACAGCAAGGTGATACCCGTAATCAGCACCAGAGGGCAGGTTTCAGAAAAGTCATTGCCTTTGTCGGAAGAAACAATAAAATGAATGATGATATGAAGTAACCCTGCACACAATGCAATTATCAGTACCCGGTTGAAGTAAGAGTATCTTTTTTCTTGCCGGAAGAGGCTTAGCACAATACTGGATTTATAACTATCATCCAGGCGTGAAAAAGCGGTCAACAATAATGGATACGCAACGGTGACGATCCCGATGATAAAGTAAATGCAAGCATCAGTATACAGCATAAGGGATAAAGGAAATTAACACACCTTTACCTTAAATATAGGATATTTAGGCATGTAGATAAAAGAGTGCAGAAAAAAAAGTTATAAGTAATCGTGTACGATATGTGATTTTGCTTTCGTAGAGCGACATGTTAAATAACTCCAAACAGAATATAGAAGCTTGGACGATTGCAGACAAGAACCGGTAAGAAACGAATAGCCCACTTGATAACTGCCGTTGAAAAAGAAAGCAGCCCGCTGTAGTGCTAAGGCTGCTAGATATATATAGGATTAGTAGCAGGGGTTGGTATAACGCCGGCTTCTTGTAGTACGGTATTGTTAAAAGACAAATAAGCATCTGTAAAGTAATACAACTCCAACATGCGCGGCAAATTAATGCGGTCAAGGTTTAGCGCAATGGAATTGCCCCGTTTATCAGAAGGATACCTGAAGATGCGGGAGTTAAAATCCAAATCATGTATCAGCTGATTAAAGCTAAGGTACTTCTCCCGAAACATTGCCAGTTGCGGCTGTAGTTCAGCTGGTAACAAGGTAAGATCCTGCGCATTGAGAAATCTTTCATAGATATTGTACAGACTTACCAGCGAATGTTCGCGTATGTTAAAAGCAGGAGCAAAGCCCTGAAATAAATTCTGAGCTTCCTGAAGGTTACCTTTGATAACCAGTTCGAGTGAATGCCTGATCAAGAAAAGCAGCGGCAGGTAGACTTCTTCAATATTGACTCTATTCTCCAATACCCCTTCGATCAGGATTTCAGCCAGCCCTGAGTAGTGAGATTTCACCTGCCGGATGGTATAGGCCTCATGCATATGAAAGGTGAGAGCCCAGCTTGTAAATTTACCGGTAGGTTTGATAGCGGCGGGCAGCAAAGGCCTCGTTGTGAAGGTGCCGCTGGCTTCCAACAGCCGGTGTAGATCAAAGAAAGGGCCTACTGCAAAAGCAAAATTATCAGGAAAATAGAGCTGACGGCTATGTGGATCTTGGGCATAGCGATAACAGCTGCCATCGGCATCGCGGTCAATGAGCGCAATCATACCCTGGAGGCTTTCTGGTAATCGATCCATCCCGCCGAATCCTACGGCAATATCGGCAAAAGCGTGTGAGATAGGAATAGGCAGGCCCTGCTGTTGAAGCTGCTGCTTCATACATAATTCCAGTGTATGGCGCATCAAAAACAAAATAGCGCGGGCATTGCAATTGTATGGATAGCTGATACGCATACCATCCTCCATGATGGTATACAAGGCATGGCTATAACTGTTATAGAAGAACTGCCAGGTAGGCGTGTGCGTATGCTTGGAAAGGCTCAGGCGTTCGTGGGCTTCAGGCGTACTAAAATCAAATCGTTTGAAAAGCATGTTTGAAAGTATTCTTTATGGCTGATGCCGAAGATAAGTGTTACACTTCATGGGTCGAAATTTCTGATTTTAATATGATAAGTATATCCTTGAAAAATATTGCCTGAGAATATAGGCCAGGGCTGGAAAACCCCGGCGGCTATTTACTTAATCACCCCTCAATTCATCCAGTTTATGTGCTTCTACCAGCTTATAAAATGCAAAGGTGGCGTGCTTAACATTTTCTTCCTTTGTTGTTTTATAGTTCTGAATGGATACATTGTTTACAAAATACTGTAACACCTCTTGCAGGCTATGGTTAAATAATTCCATCATTACATAGCTTTCTGGAGTATGGTCAATTTCAAAAGTCATTTCCATAGCTTAGTTGTTTTTATTGATTTGCAGCAATTCCTGATAGGTGTCATTAATCAGCTGGTTATATTTCGCTTCTGACCATTCCAGCACTCCTGTAACAGTCATCGCAATAATGGCTTTAGTCGCTTTTATACAAATCTCCCTTTTAACTTCGTTAGATGTCGGCACAACAATGGTGGTTTCCATGAAGTCCTTAAAAACGTTTGTTGTTTGTGCTATCAATAAGTCGTCATTACCTTCAAAGAAGGTGCAGACGGTGACTAAATGACTGGTAAAAAGTTGTAGAATTCGTTGCTCGGTTATGCCATACGCTTCACAGTCTTTTGTAAAACTTTCCGGAATGTCAAGTGTAACAGAGATAGTTTCCATTGTTATGGTTTTTCTTGTTTGTGTTATAACTAGTTGTTATTTTATGCGTGTTGATTAAATGGTTAGCTTAGCCATTTCTTCCAATGCCTTAATTTTATCTAAGTATCCCTCTAAGCAGTCAATCATATCTATAAGCTGTTCATAGAAAAAAAGAGATTCACCCGCTTCTTTTCCGCCTATTATTTCTCCTCTGAAGTAGATATATGCGGTCATCCACTCCCAAAATTCATTTCTGGTCTTTTCAAATGGGTTGTTTAGAAAGAAGTGGACGATTTCTGTATGAATGTCCTTTAATAGCTGGTCTTTATTTTCTTCACTCATGATTATCGGCAATTGGCTTGTGTTTATTTAGTTCATCCCTGACGGTTAAAACGGTAGCAATCATCACAGGTTGGCTAAGAGGTTCTTCTTCTACTTTTTCAATGGAAACGTGATCTATGTATAGCTGCAAAACCGCATGAGGGTCGAGCCGTAAGGCATCGCATAGTAATGCCATTTCTTCGCCAATGTGAAGGGTGATAGTCTTTTCCATAGTGTTATTTTACAAGGTGAGTACGGCGTTTTTCCAGTCGTGTATAATTTGCTGGTACAGTAAAGCTTTTTCAGGCTGTGGTTTTTCAGAGTGTATCACTTTAGCTATTTTCTGCATAAAACCACTGGACATACTGTATTTAATGGTGTTTCCTTTCAGTAGCTTCTTTTCAATCTGTAGATGCCAGTTGCAGAGCTTTATAAACTCGCCTGCCAGTTTGGAGGAACTGGTATTATACTTTTCAAGATACCCCACAATGGTTACCCGGTCAGCAAACTGTTGTAATACTTGTTCGGGCGTTTTACCTGTCCAGTTGCAGGCATACAAAAAATCATCCGTAAGCTTGAATGTGGCTTTCAGTGTTTGAAACTTCATGTGTCATTTATATTAATCGTTAGGAAATACTAAGGAAGTAGTGTGTGGATTAATAGTGGTGGATAGTGGTTCCGTCATACATCTGTATTCGGAAAAGAAGGTCTTTAGCAATAAGCAGCCTGGATAAACCTACATATAAAATGTAGGCAATAATAAAAACAAACCCGATGATTAAGCTATGGAAGAAGATAGCAGCCCCAATGTAAACTGGGGTTAATACGGCAATGTGTATAAGCAAAATTATGTAGCTCCTTTTTCTTTTAACACGTTTTGCCCGCTTATACAATTTGCCAAATAAAAACACTATTGCCAGCATATACACCCCATATAATAGCAGGTAGGTGTACCAAATGTTTCTAATAATTAGTAATTGAATAATAGTAATAGGAGAGCCTGCCACCAGGTTAAAAAGGGCTGTACTGAGCATTTGACAGAGCCAGTAAATGAAAAGTGAGATAAATGGTAGCCGTTTCCAACAAACCTGCAAACGGAATATAGGTAACCTTTGCGGAGTGAATGCAAATTGGAATGCCATATAAACAATTAGATGGTTATAGCCATGCGGCCACCGCTAGTGCCTGTCACCAACACATAACAATTCCCCGTTTTCCATGAAGAATAACGGCAACCGCTGGCTAATAAATTGAGATTCCGGTTAGGGATGCAGCAAATGAATTGCTGTTTATTGAGATGGTAATGCTGTAATTAGGTGCGACATACGCTTACATTTATAGGTTAAAAAATGTAAGTCTCTGGTAGACGTGGCGTGTCCGGAAATAAAATTGCCTATAGGACAGGTCTCGTCTTACCGATCTGAGGCACCGCGAAGAGCCCGGAAGTGATAAGCTGATAGAGACCTACCCTATAGGCAATATTCTATAGAGCAGGCTTCTACTATCATCTCACTTCCAATGAAAATTCGCGGTTTTCAGACGGAGACTTATAGCGAAGTCCTTCAAATTCAATGAAGAACAACAAATGTAATATTTACTAAGTAAAGTAAGTAACTCTGATCTGTCTATTACAGACAAAAGCTGCCTTAAATACCGCTTTTTTGCCTTTTTTACCCCGTTTTTTAGGCTATCTTAGTTTTATTATTAGATTTACGGAGTTTATATAATATACTTAGTATGTCAAACACTAATCAGCCACATCACGGTAGAAACTTTAAGCGCATGAGGGAAATTCTGGGAATTAAACAGGAAGCTGTAGCCCTGGAATTAGGTGAAGACTGGGATCAAAAGAAAGTATCAAGACTAGAAGAAAAGGAAATAATCCCCGATGATCTTATGGACCAAATAGCAAAGATTTTAAAAGTGCCAGCAGAAGCAATCAAAAACTTTGATGAAGAAAAAACAATCAACTTTATATCGAACACCTTTCATGACAGCTTGAATGGTAGTGCGGTTGCTAGTACCTTGTATAACTGTACTTTCAATCCAATTGATAAGCTAGTAGAAGTTTACGATGCTTTGTTAAAAGAAAAGGATGAAAAAGCTGCAATACTACAGAGGTTGCTTGATGAAAAAAGATAATTCAACAAGATATTCTCCAAAGGTCTGCGCTCAAATGCAGACCTTTTTCTTTACAGCAACTGATGCCTCGCTTTTCAAATCTTTAGACTTGTTAATAATATACACTTACGATTGCCTAGCAACAATCTATGATTTATCTACTTTTCAATACTGTCGTTAATTTAGAAATCACATAATTCTCTTGTTTCGTATATATCATATTGATTACCAGTTTTTTCGAAAAAAAGTTTTTAGCAATTCTTAAACGTTTTATCTTTTTAGTTTATTAACCGCATAAAAAACAAGTAACCTGATAGAAATGCTAATAAAGTTAGTACATTTACTTATGGTTACGCATGACTGATTGCATGACTGTATTATTTAAGAGTGTATTCCGCTTTGACCTAGATCGAAATACTCCTGTTGAAATCACTATTAGCACTGAGGCTAATGACTTTAGTTTCTACATTGAGCAACTTATCGTAGATGTTATAGGCGATCAGAGAAGTAAGAAGTATTTGTTTCCTGATGAACCTACTGCTTTAATTACTATGATAAATAGTTTAGGGGATGAAATCAAAAGACCTACTCTTTTGTTAGATGCCGCAAAAAGGTTACTTCGTAAAGAAGAAAATGTTCAACAACGAATAGAGCATTTAAACAGAGAAGTACAGAAAGGGATAATGATTCAAGCTTTAGTTGAATATAACGAAGAGCTTTTGTTTTTGATAATAAAAGCAGAACACTCTGATTTTATTAATGAAACAGATAATAAAAAGGCTACAGGTCTTCCAATTAAGAAAAAGATATTTAAAGCATTTTGTGCTTATTGTGATAATAACTTTATACCGTTGTATGCGAAGGTTAGCGATTATCGGACAGTTATTTCTTCATATTGGTGGAAAGACTTTTTAGAACTTGTTGAAGAATATACCAATGAGCATAACACCGAGAAATCTTTTGATATGATGGATAGAAAGGTGTTTAGTGGATTAAAGGCAAAGCATCCTCGCGACTGGATGATAATAAGAAATGCAACCGTCCAGTATTACAGATCGATGCCTGAGTTTGTTATGGAAGACTATTTAAATGATATAATTGTTTCTTATGTGCCAGAGGACTCAGAACTTAACATGAATGCTGTTGCAACTAACATACGTAGCCTGCCTGATAGATGTAAGTTTGAGGGTAGGTTTCAAATAGTGAGGAGTTGTTTAAAGAAAAGGATGATATATAAACTAAATCTTACTCCTCAATTGGAATTGATAATTAAGGAGGACATCAATCTGGACTCTTCAGTGTTAGCTTTTACTGAGCATGGTGAAAAATATATCAAGATAAAGACGGATGTTGGATTTAATTATTTTAAAACGCAACAAATAAATGATTCTTCCGAATGATATATTGTCCGTTTTGGCAAAAGATGTTACTATTACATCCAGTTCAGAAACACTTTTACAATTTGTTGTCAATGCTCATATTCAGAGATTGAATTTCAATCTCCGTGATAGCTTATCTGCTTTACTTAGGGATCTTGATTCATGGGATCGGCTTACATTGACTGCTACTATATCTGGCGAGCCTATTTCCTATGCATCCAACCAACTCAATAATGAACTATTTTTTGCAACCTGGGAAAGCGAGGAAGATGTAATTGATGATTTGGATTTTGTTGAAATTGATCTGCGAATTGATAAAGGGAAATTAAAGGGAGACACTGTTAATATCTATAATGTAGCAATCTTTGAACGTTACTTGCAAGAATTAAAGATATTCGATTTCGTTTCTGTGTTCTCATCTTTTTTCTCATCTGGCAATTCCGATTTATTTTTAATAAATCCAAGTTTCAAAAATCATTTTCATACCAACTCTATACATTTAATTTCTGATCCGGATTTTAAGAAAAACGGAAACGTCGGAAAGATAGAGCACATTAAGTTATGGGAGAAGCTTAAATCAGTAAGTCATTTTAGCATTAATGGTAGTAATATAATGTTGCCAGATGACTTTGAGGTTTTGCATAAAGGAGGTTTAAGTAACCTGACGATTGATAAGTTTTCTGTATCCTGTCTAGCCTTTTCTATGGCTATTCTAAATGATTTCTCTGTCTTGAAAGATGACAAGCTATCGCTTAAGATGAATGGATACAAGACTATTTCAGCCGAAGTAGATTTGAAATCTTTAAAATTAGAGAATCTACCTAGCTACTATAACATCTACAGATGGGTGACATCTAATGGCGGCCTCCAAGATAAAATTGGGCTTTCAAGAAATCTTATATCCTTAAATATTAGCTCCAATGACAATTATTCTATAGATCAATCTGTTTACACTTCAATTCTGTCAGGATTTAAAGTTTATGAAAAGCAAAATGTAAAGCAGTACATAGATTTACGTAATAAGATGTCAGATCAGATTTTTGGGTTTAACGAAAAAGCGGGAAAAGTTATTGAGGCATTCGCGTCGGGTTTTCAAAAATCAGCATTAGCAGTTGTTTCTCTGTATGCGACAATGATTATCAGTAAGATAATTTCATCAAAAACTTTAGTCGATCTATTTTCTTTAGAAGCCACGATTTTATCTATATCTTTTTTGCTAGCTTCATTTTTGTATTTTTTTGTTTGCCGATGGGAAGTTAAGCATCAGAAAGAACGACTTATAGACACTTATAATAAAATGAAGACCAGAAATGAAGACTTGCTTACCAAAGAAGATATTCAAAGAATATTGAATAATGACTCAGAGCATAAGTCTGATCTAGAGTTTATAGATAAAAAGACAAAAGTTTATTCTAGGCTTTGGATAGGGATAATCTTGTTACTATTGTTTCTTACAATTGTTCTTCATCTTATGTACAAGAATAATGTTGAGCACAATCTTAATTCGATTGTAGTAAATAAAGATTCTACAATTGATAATCATCTTAATTGTATTGACTATAAAGATTCTAATTTGAATATAAAATTAGATAAAGTGAGCGATACATTAAAAGTTAAAAAAAAGGCAAGGCAATAATCTGTCAAGGTTTAGTTCATATATAAGTAAGATTTGCCTTGATTAAAACAAACCTTACTTATTAAAAAGTATTTTTTATACTAATTCTTTACGCAGCGGTATCTTTCCGCCCTTCCTTCAAAAGAGATTGAATGTCCTGCCATAGAAAAAATACACGTGAACGAATTTTTACTGGTTTTAGCTTACCGCATTCCACCCATGAGTAGATGGTAGGTTTGCTAATCTGGAAGAGCTGGCATACTTCTTCTATCTTGTAAAGTGGTTTGTATTCCAGCCCCGGCGTTTCATATAAGGAAGTTACCGGGGCGGCTTTTTCTACCCGGCTCACTTCCTCCCGTATGATAAGTCGCACCCGCTGCCAAAATACTTCCGGGTCAAAAGGGAATAACATAACTGTCTGTTTTTTTTCGTTGTGATTCATTGTTTCCATTTTCAAAAGTTTAATGTTGAAATAGTAGCTGTGCTGCTATTTTACAATGATACAACAACCGAAAAGTGCCCTTTCCCGGTTTGGGCACGTTTAGGATGACTTTTGCCAAAAAAATCCAAAATATGCTGAAAAATTTTCTAAAGGGACAAGAGCGAAAGGGTAGCTTTATCTTGCTTGCCACTAAAAAACTTTTCAAGTACGGCCTTGAAAACAATATCAGCATCGGGAACCAATGAAAATAATGTCATAGATGAATTGCAATTTTATATCGCCGGAACGCCCCATAATCTCCGTAGTATTATTGCTGGGAAGTTCCAGTAAAGCCTGGCTGATTTTCATCAGCCGTTTTCTTAGTGCCGGATGCGCCAGGTAATCTACTGCTTCACCTAAATCGCTGATGTCGTAGCGCTGCGCCATTTCACTAAATGTAGATTCTGAATTATGTTAACCCATCGTTCTGTTTTCATGCTGACCCACCATTCTGGATGTTGACCCACCCGTTTAGAAGGTTTTTCTGGGATTCGTTTTTTAGCGATTCTGGAATGTTGACCCACCCCCAACCGTAATTCTGGTTACGAAACACCATTGTCATTCTGGCATGTTGACCCACCCGACAGCAGGAAATAATAGTAGGCGCTTTTTATAGTCATTTGCTCCAAAAACAGGAGCATGGCACAAAAGCCCATAGCAATGGAACAATTAAAACAGATTATTCAGCTTCAAAAGGATGGTGTCGGTATACGTGAGATAGCCCGGCGTATAGGCATCAGCCGTAATAGTGTGCGTAAATACATTGCTTTGCTTGCTGCAGATACTCCTGTTGAAGAATCCGATAATAAAACGCTTGCTGACAGAGCCTATGGAAACGATAGCGTGGTTCATGATGCAAACCGCCTGCAACAACTGATTACTCATTTTCAATATGCCCAGGTTGAATTGAATAAAACCGGTGTGACACGGCAATTGCTCTGGCAGGAATACATGGTTCAACATCCAGACGGCTATGTGTACAGCCATTATTGCCACCACCTCAATCAATACCTTAAAAACAGGGACTTATCAATGCACCTGGAATACCAGGTAGCCGATATGATTATGATCGACTTTGCAGGTAAAAAGCAGTCTTATATAGACCTATCTACCGGCGAGCTTGTTCCATGCCAGGTCTTTGTGGCTATCCTGCCTTTTAGCGGTCTTATTTTTTGCCTGGCGGTACATAGCCAGCAAACCGCAGACTTTACCACCTGTATCAATGCTATGTTGATGTTTTATACCGGTGTGCCCGCCACCATTCTTTGCGATAACCTGAAAACTGCCGTAACCCATCCCAGCCGGTATGAACCTGTTTTTACAGATATATGCCATCAGCTCAGTGAGCATTATAACACCACCTTTAGTGCAACCCGCCCGTATAGCCCCAGAGATAAAGCGATGGCAGAACGTGCTGTTAATATAGTATATACTCATGTGTATGCTCCTTTAAGAAACCGGGAGTTCACCAGCCTGCAGGCGCTAAATGTAGCCATGCAGGAACAGCTGCTCCTGCTCAATAACAAGCCTTACAAGAATACACCTTATAGCCGCTGGTATTACTTTGAACAGCAGGAACGCAGCGCCCTTAAACCATTACCCACCGAACCCTTTAGCCCTAAAAAGGTGGTTACTCTTACGGTTCAACGCAACTACCATATACAGCTCTCAGAAGATCATCATTATTACAGCGTACCCTATGTGCATGTAGGCAAAAAGGTAAAAGTATTGTATGATCACCGGACGGTAGAAGTATACCTGGATCATCAGCGTATAGCCCTGCATATACGCAAAAGCCACCAAAAGTCGTATACAACACTGGCTGAGCATATGCCTCCCCATCATCAGCAGATGCAACAGATTAAAGGCTGGAATCGGGAAGACCTACTGGCCCAGGCAACCCGTATAGGTCCCTCTACATACCAGGCGGCAGCACTTATGCTGGAAAATAGCATTTACATAGAGCAGAATTACAAAGCCTGTTTTGGCATGCTGATGCTCTCGAAAAAATACGGATCCGGACGGCTGGAAGCTGCCTGCGCCCGCATACTACAAGGCACCCGTGTTAACTACACCATGATCAGGAATGTTCTGGAACGTGCCCTTGACAAACAGTTGCCATTAGAAGAAGCACCACCGCCACTAACCCATGATAACATAAGAGGTAAAGAGCATTATCAATAATTACATAAACTAAAAAAAATGAACACAACGCAAACGCTTCAGCAAATGCAACAACTGCGACTGCCAGGTATGTACCAGGCTTACCGTTCCCAGCTGGAACTATCTATGGATCAGCAACTGGATGGTCATGAACTAATAGCCCACCTGCTTCAATCTGAAGAACAAAACCGTTCTAATGAAAAAACAGCTCTTTGCCTTAAGCTCGCAAAGCTCCGGCTACCAGTGACCATAGAACAAGTGGAATGTAGTCAGGCCAGAAACATCACTAAACAACAACTGGCTATGCTGGCAGAAGGCAGATACCTCTTACAGGGAGAAAACATACTGATTACGGGTGCAACCGGCTGCGGAAAAAGTCATCTGGCGTGCGCTCTGGGACACCAGGCGTGCCTGCATGGTTATAAAACTATTTACCTGAACATGAACCGGCTTGCGGAGAAGATAACCCTGGCCAGACTGGATGGCTCTTATATTAAACTTTTAAATCAACTGGAACGCCAATCCCTGATTATCCTGGATGACTTTGGCCTGGCACCGATGACGCAGGATATGCGTCTTACCTTACTACAGTTACTGGAAGACCGGTATGGGAAAAAGAGTGTTATTGTGACCTCACAATTACCAGTTGCAAAATGGCATGAATACTTAAACGATCCCACCTTAGCTGATGCCACGCTTGACAGGCTGACAGCCAATGCTCACCGGGTGGAACTCAAAGGTGAATCTCTCCGAAGAAAAAAAGAGAAAGCTAATCAATAACACTTTGTATTTTTAACCTGCATCAAGCTCTTACTCTTATTGCCTGCTTCGCAGGTGGGTGAACATCCCAGAACACTGGGTCAACATCATCAGAATATACACACTAAATCCTAATCCTTGGATTTGGGGAAAGATGTACCATATCCAGTGACTCCGCTTTCGTCCGCTCCTGACTTCCTCCAATGCTACCTTATAGTACGATGCCTGTGTTAATTTCTTTTCCTCCTTCTTCTTTTTAGCAAAATACAGTCAGGCTTGTTTTAATCCGGTAGTAACAACTGCCCCTTCATTGCCGGTAGTCCGAAGCACTTCATTGGCAATTTCTCTAACTTTATCGCGAATGGCTTTAGGCTGGCTCTTATATGATGGCGGATAATCGCCGTTGTACCAAAGCATAAAAGGTATTTAGAGTATTGACGTGACTCCCAGGAATCAAAACTGAACGATTACATATTGATTTTATATTAAAACGTATTAAAAAAGGTTAAGGTGCCGAATGAAATTTGAAGAAAACGGAATGAGTTCCAATAGGTGGCAGAATGAAAAATACGAGGAGAACTAATCACAAGAAAGTATTACTGTCATTTTTCTTCACTTGGTTGTCGAGGGGGGAGCTTAGTGCCTATAAAGTCAGTCCTACACAATAGTAGTAGCCGAAAGCGTTTTTAATATTACTGATTAGTCTTGCTTTTACTTCTCGTTGCGAAATGATAGCTTCTGTTCCGGAGAAAGAAACGAATAGCAGCTTAACACTTTCTTAGAACAGATATTGATCGACTTAATTTTCTTAATTTACATAAAATAACTGTAAATGAGTACTGTTTGTGTTCCGCCTGGGTTTGAAGAACACGCGAAGCTATTCTTCAGGATTTACGACTTGGAAAGTTCTCATACTTGCCCAGAAATGAAAATGACGGGATTAAAACCCAAAACTAGCAGACGATGTCGATTCTGTGGTAATAGTTATTCTCCCAATACTAAGTTCCGCAAGGATGCCCACTTGTTTCCTAATTTATTGGGAAATCGCTATTTAGTTTCGGATTTTGAATGCGATAGATGTAATTCTACTTTTTCAAAATACGAAAATGATCTTGCGAATTTTCTGGGAGCATCAAGGGTGTTGAATGACGTAAAAGGAAAAGAAAAGATCAAGTTTGTTTCGCCAGAGAAGAGTCTTCGTGCCGAAAAAACGAATCTAAGTAATATACAAGAAGGGATTTTGCCTGAAGGTCTGTTATTCGATCGAGATAATATCTCTGATCAGACCTTTACATTTGATAAAAATACTGGCCAGGCTAAGATAACCTATACTAAACCTTCGTATAGGCCGATAAACGTATACAAGATTTTTTTAAAAATGGCTTTATCCTGTATAAAAGAAGAGGACACTAAATACTTTAAAAGGACCCTCGAGATTCTAATGACCAAAGAGCTTGATGGTTCTATTGAAAGTCTTTGCACTATGGGGGTCTATACTCAGCATATAGCAGGTGGTTATCCTGCTCCAATAGGTTTTCTTTACAGGAGAAAAGATACTACTTCATTTATTTATCCTGCATATGTGTTCGCTCTTTATTTCCAGAATTACATATACCAGATGTTTATTCCTTATTGCATCTTTGATTTACCTCTATACTTTAAATCAGCAATTCCTTATATATGGAGTCCACCTGTTTTTTCAACGGAGGTAGAGATTCCTAAGATAACATATTCACCAATTAATCTTGGGCGAACTGATATGGTTAAGGGGGAAAAACACAGTGTGAATTTTAAAGTCAGTCAAGACGAATTGACTAACATTGTCAGGTACGACCCGGCTACAAAGACTACCGAAGCTTCTCAATTGGATTTAGAGAACGCCAAAGGGATTTTCTTTATAGATGAAAATGCCAGAATAAATATACCAAAGGAATAGAGGTTCCCTAATCGAGATGATACTTGTGGCCGTAATTGCGGTAGATTTAATAAGTAAACTCCGGCAAAAATGGGTATTAGTTCATTGGCAATATTAATAATACAATCAAATAACTTTACTACAATTCTAAAATTTAGATGTATTAGATAGTATTTGATCTGACAAACGAGGATTAAAACAAAGATATTAAGCTGCTGAATATAGGTCATTCAGCAGCTTTTGTTTTGCTAAAGGTAGTGATTCGATAAATGTCTGCATAGGAGTTTTACCAAAGCAATATCTGCCACTATGTGGTCTTTCATTGTTGTAGTACTCCATCCAAGCATCCAGATCATTTTGCAGATCGTCGATGCTGTCGTACAGTTTTTTCCGGAATGTGACCGCGTAAAATTCTTCTTGCATAGTCCTGTGAAGCCTTTCACAGATACCGTTCGTCTGTGGATGCCGCACCTGGGTTTTGGTGTGATCAATACCCTCGATTTGCAGGTATAGTTCATATTCGTGGTGCTCTGGTTTGCCTTTGTACTCAGTGCCACGGTCTGTAAGAATTCGAAGAAGTGGGATCTGATGTGATTCAAAGAAAGGCAATACCCGATCATTCAGCGTATCTGCTGCTGTAAGGGCTGTTTTGCCGTCATAGAGCTTGGCAAAGGCCACACGACTATAGGTATCAATGAAGGTTTGCTGATAGATCCTGCCCACGCCCTTAATTGTGCCCACGTAGTAAGTATCCTGGGAACCGAGGTAACCTGGATGCATAGTTTCTATTTCACCCTGGGATTCCCGCTTTTCTTTTTTGCGCTCCATTGCTATCATCTGAGCTTCGGTAAGTATCAGACCATCCTGAGCCACACGGGCTTCTAATGCTTTCAGGCGCTTATCAAATACTTCCAGATCATGGCGTTGCCAAACACTACGAACACCACCGCCTGAAATAAAAATACCCTTCTTGCGCAGTTCATTACTGGTCCGCTGCTGCCCCCAGGCAGGATTCTCGAAGGCCATAGTAACCACTGCTTCTTCGATGGCTGGCTCAACGCGATTCTTGATAATAGGTTTCTTTCGGCTGATTTCGTGAAGGGCATTTTCTCCTCCGGTATCGTACAGCTCTTTAATTCTGTAGAAGCTGTCGCGACTGTAGCCCATTACCTTGCAAGCTTGAGATACATTGCCTAAATGAGCCGCTAAATTGAGGAGTCCTAACTTGGTTTTGATTAACTTAGTTTCAGATTTCATGGTCTGACATTTTGGGATTGGTTAAAAGTGTGGTTACTTAAAATTAATCCCATTTGTCAGATCAAATCTTAACTTCTACAATTTAGAGTTGTAGTCATCTAGGTTAGCTTGCATTCTATCGTCATACTTTTTCTTGTGATTTATTTTAACCAATAATGCAGCTACATGCTGTTTATTATGGTTGTCTTTAGTAAATACGCATCAAATCTCATCACATTCGGTTGTAGTGTAAATGTGCCATACTCTCGTACTGTGATAGGAAAATGCAATTTTTTTTTGCCAAACTTAACCTTCTTTAAGTAGTCTTAGCTATAATTCAGGCGATATTGAAAACCGAATTTAGTTAGCAAGTCTGCGTAATTCCACAATAGAGCTATTACTATTGATAGCTTTTAATGCAAAAGGAACCGTATTGGTTGGACTAAAGGAGAAATATTCCTTCCTTCTAATTGGGCTACCGTATGTTGATTCGTCGCCCTGCTCCAATATTTCAATATCCATTAATAAAATTCTATTCACAGTATTATAATAAAGGCTCTTTATACTTCCTATAGCATTGCTTGATGACAAGTTCATATTGCCGGAATTTATAGACACCATCTGGCTTTCCAGTTTATTTTCATTCAACCTGTGTACAACAAGCCAATCACCTTCAAAGAAGGTTATCTGCGATAATTCGTCAATAAACTTTAGACGCATCGCCTTTTCTTCTAGTTCAGCCCTGACTTTAACTATTTCGGTGTTTAATAAAAGATTTTCATCTAATGTTGAATTCTCTTTTGCCAGAATTTCCTGCAACTGCCCCTTTAGTATATCTGTTTCTTTTGTACGCTTTAAATAGATGTCTATCGGTACAACCGAGTCTTTTGAGATGGCTACCTGCCAGTCTGTACCCCATGCCACACAGAAAGCCTGCCAGGCACTTATTCCATTTCGTATGATTGGAAAGAACATAACATACAAAATCGCACTGATTATAGGTCCAAACAGCATGTTCCAGCAATCACTATTTTTTGTAACCAATTCTATATATGTATCATAACCGGCTCTTTCAAGCTCTTTAGAAGGATAACGAATGATGCCCAGTACAACCCTCCAGTTGAAGATCGCCCAAGCAAACAAAAAAGAGGAAAAAAGAGGGTTAGTAAATCGGCTCCTAAGCTCTTTAAAAAAGTCCGTAACAGCTTCCATGCAAACAGATTTAATATATGCTAAAACAAGTATAAGTGCCTGAATGTAAATATATTATATTCTAAGAATAGTGAGTGATATTTAATATTGTCCAGCTTCCCTTTTTACAGAATGATCTAACTATCCCCAAAAGACAATTCTGTTTTCTCGCGCTACAGCTTTTCCTTTTAGCTTAACTACTAGGTAGTAATTGTTCAGGACAAATAACGCCATTGCTCGCTGGCAACATGATGCAAATGTCTCCCGATTGCTACCTGTAATCTAATCGATTCTGGCAGTTTGATAAAAAGGCAATGAACTCCTCTGGCTACAACCCCTAATAGTTGTTTTAAGGCGGTTTTGAGATCCTTGAATTTAGATATACCTTATGACTTGTTAGATGCCAAAATGATAAATAGATATTGCAAATGTCTCAATGCTTGTAAAAATGGTCGAAAGAATAATCTTCCGACCATGATTATGTATGTCTCGGCCTGTTTCAATGCTGAGATAAGAAATTATGCGGTTGCAACCTTTGTATTTGAGCTACTAACAATCAATTGTTCCCGCAGTTTCCAGATCTCTTTTATCTTCCTGCCAGCTTCTTCCGGCGATATACGTATGTATTTGTAAAAGTCTTTCACACTTTTATGTCCGCTTATTTTCATAATCAACTCTACAGGCGTACCTGCTAAGAACTCATTTGTGCAGAACGAACGACGGCAGGTGTGTGAAGTAGCCCACGCATACTTAGGCTTAACCTCAACTACATTTTTATTGAGCTTCTTATGGGAATGCTTTACAAGATCACATATACCAGCCAACTTTGTAATGAGCTTGATGTTCTTATTAAACTCACCGTTATCACTGGTAACAATACCTTTATTAAAACGCTCTTGCAAAATAGTAAGCGCTTCCGGCCGTAACGGAATTACTACCCAGTGTTCTGATTTCTGCTGCTTTTTGTGCAACATATCATCGCGTAAATCATAGACATCTAATTTAGAGAAGTCAGAAAAACGCAGCCCTGTTAAGCAACCTAGTACCGTGTCGTTCCTGTCGTCAATCAGTTCGGGAAAGTTGGATAAATCTACGTCTGTAATCTTCCTGATTTCCTCTTCTGAAAAATAAATAGCATCCACTTCTTCTTCCAGTATAGTCCAGCCTTCCATATCAATAGGGGGGATAATCCTTTTACGCATACGGTTACGCAGGAAAGTGCGGAACTGTTTAATGGTTTTGCCTACAGTATTAACCTTCAAACCTACAATCTGCGTTTTTCGGCGCTTATGTACATAGTCGTAGGTAAGGAAGTCCACAAACTCTTCATAAAAAGTTAAGTCCAGGCAGCTAAAAGTAATAGGCTTCTTTCTGAACTGCTCAAACTCCTTTAAGTGATCGCGCATATTGGCGTAGATGCGCGGCATATCCTTGCAGGTTTTCTTCTCTTTGGATTTGATATAGTCATTAATCTGATAGTATATGTCCAAAGGATTAACAGGCTTAGGCTTGTCCTGATTTTTATCCGGTTTAACGGCTTCTTCTTTTGCAGCCAGAAGAGTAGTAGCGTCCAATATTTTCGTGTCTATATCAGGCTTGTAAGCCGCTTTTACAAATTCAAGCGGGTGTATGTTTTGCTCTGTAGCAAAATCAATGAGATCTTCTACGGCACGCATCTGCTTTTTAATCCTGGTGTTTAGTGCTTCATAGCTGCCGTACTCTGGTGGTAGTTCGGCGGTAATACGGCATAGCCTTTTATGCCAGTACTTCATAGGAACATAGATTTCGGTGTTTAACACTGTCCTTTGATCGGTTCGGTAGCAGTACTGAATACAGATAGGGTTGGTGCCATCTTTTCTAGCTCTACGATCACAGATCGCCTTAACTGGTAACATACATTGTAAGTTGTGACAAGTGATCGACAAGGGTGTTTTAGTTCTTGTTGGGATTCGATGTAAAAGTCTGTCGATTAGTTGTCGATCATTTTGTCGATTAGCTACCGAGCGACTAAAACATGACTAACAAAATTTAAACTTTTGTCGATTTTTTTGTCGATTAAAGTAATGTCTGCTTCTTTGTAAAGGTAAAATTGAACAGCTCGGTTCGGTGTTGCAAAATCCTCAAAAACAACACGTTAAGTGTTAAGATAGGTAAGAATAGAAAAAGGTTACATTGCTGTAACCTTTTCTCCCGGAGGTCCCGAGCGGATTCGAACCGCTGTGGAAGCTTTTGCAGAGCTCTGCCTAGCCTCTCGGCCACAGGACCCTTTGTGTTATTTGGGATGGCAAAAATAGGGGAAAGTGTTGAATTACAAAATATTATTCCAAAAATCTTTAAAAGATTTTGAATGAGACGGTTATACCAATCTATTCCTCTATTCCATCATCCTTTTTTCTATAAAAAGAATGACGGTAAGGGGGGCTATCGCCCCCGGATAATGTCAATAATCACTGTTCTGTTATAAAAGCGCTCTTCCGGTAACTGGTTACCGAATGGCGACATGATTTTGTCCTGCCCAAACCCATAGTACTCGAATTTTACGCCTTTTCGTCCCTTGGCGGTTAATGCGGATTCTAATATCTGCCGTGCTTCCCGAACGCGGTTGTTGGATAAAGAACGGTTCTGGTTTTCATTGCCAATGATATCGGCGTGTCCGTGAATGATTACTGTAGAGCTATCTGTAACCTGCGGGGCCACCATGTCTTCCAGGAATTTTTGATTAGCGGTAATGGTTTTGGAGCTGTTAAAGTCGAACAATACGGCGTAGTGTGTTCCGGCCGTTGAGGTGAAGTTGGAGGTAAGGTTCAGCAGAATGGTTTTGTGTATCACCTGGCTGTCGCCAAACATTCCACTCATTTCCACGGTGTATACAGTTTGTTGGGCGCTCGCTGTTAGAACTGACACCGGTAATTGTATCACGGTCACCATTGGACAAAATGGATATATTAACGCCATGAGCATTTTTGTAATCTGCCACAAGCTGGTAATTGGTGATGATTGTGTAATATCCTGGAATTGCCAGTTCCTGGATGAAGACTTTCATTCCATCACTTACGAAGGCAAACAAAATAAGCCGGCAGAAATTATCATTGGCAATCATGTATGGGTTGGATGTGATGTGAAAATTTATAAAGGCACCGTGATACCCTCTGGTTGTGTTATTGCCGCAGGCTCTATTGTACGTGGCGTGTTTACGCAGGAAAATTCCCTGATAGGGGGCAACCCGGCAAAAAACATTAAACCGGCCATTAGCTGGGCGTAGGATTCACTGCTTTACAGGTCTTCCAGTGCTATCAGGCGTTTGTGTTTCCTGTTTTTAAAGCAGGAGGGAGTTACACCCGTTACTTTTTTAAACTGGTTAGACAAGTGTGCTACACTGCTGTAGTGCAGTTTTGCTGCAATCATGGTCAGGCTCATTTCATTGTATATCAGCAGTTCTTTTACCCGCTCTATTTTATGTGCCATCATGAAATTACCAATGGTAACACCCTCCATTTCCGAGAACAGGGTAGAGAGGTAATTGTAGTCATAATGAAGCTTATTGCTTAAGTAGGCCGAAAAGTTATTTACAGGAGGCTCTTCACTGTAATGGATCATTTCAATGATCACATTTTTAATTCTTTCAATGAGAATGCCTTTTCTGTCTTCCAGCAACTCCAGGCCCGATTTAGACAAGTTGGTGGACAGCTCTATCATTTGCCGGGCCGACAATTCTTCCTGTATAAGCACTTCGCCCAATCCTAATTCGCTAAAATGTATGTGCAGATTTTCTAATTCAGCCTTAACAATCAGTTTGCACCTGAGGCTTACCATGTTCTTTATCACTAGTTTCATTTTGCACAGCGCATATAAGGTATATAATGCAGGGGGAGATCACTTAAAGATATATATTATTGTAAAGTATTTATTTAAATATTTAAGTATTTGTTTGCATAGACAGCATGTTTTCTTGTAATGATGTTATAGTGAGCGAATTGCATGGAAAGCGTCAGGCTGTTAGGGCAATGCGTTACGGTAACTTTTATTTTTATACATACCGCTTTCCGGAATGCCCTTTAGAATACCCATTTTGCTATACATGGGTATTAATAGTAATGGTTGTTGCCACACTGTTTAAGATATAGGCACGGAATGATTTTACAGGCTATACTATTATCAAATTAAATTAATTACATTATGGAACAAGTAGATAGTGGAGCACATTCAAAGCTGGAAGTTTTTTTTATTACGATGTTACAGGAAATGTATTGGAGCGAAACGCATTTGCTGTCTGTGCTGGCAACCATGCGTGATGAAGCCACTACGGATACTTTAAAAGAGTGTTTTTCCACACATCGTCATCAAACGAATAACCATATACAGCGCCTGGACGAAGTTTTTCATTTACTGCAACTATCCCCTGAGCCAAAGCCCTGTATTGGGCTGCAAGGCATATTTGACGAGGGCTGGCAGGTGATAGATGAAACTGAATCCGGAACTGCGCAGCGTGACGTGGCATTGATTATTGCTGCCCAAAAAGTAGAACACTACGAGATGGCGTGTTACGGTAGCCTGGCGCAACTGGCCCGAACATTAGACAAGGAAGAGCTTGCCGGCTTGTTGGAAGATACATTGGAGGAAGAAAAGGATGCAGATTCCCTTTTAACGGATATAGCAGAAGAAGGTATTAACTACCAGGCTAGTAAAGAGCCTGTTGCAACATCAGAAAACACTATCTATCCCGAAAACAATCAATAGCATGTATCCTGTATGTAAAAGCAAGTAAAGGCGGCATAATTGTCGCCTTTACTTGCTTTCATTATTTCAATGTGCATCTATGCTTAAAAAGTATCCCTTCTATCTCAAAAGCACTGTTGTCCTTTTTGGGCTTATTCTGCTTACCTATGCTCTTTTTCATTTGGCTGACACATTAATCCCGCTTGCTTTTTCTGTGATGCTGGCTATACTGTTAAATCCACTGACCAATTTCCTGGTAAAAAAAGGGCATTTCCCTCATGTTGTAAGTATTAGCGTGGCGGTATTAGTTGCTATGCTCATTCTTATTGGTATAGGTCTGCTGCTTGTGATGGAGGTGAGAGGTTTCAGCGACCAGCTTCCCATTTTTCAAAAAAAGCTGGCTGAAATGGGCAGTAAGGCGCAGGCGTTCATGCAACAACACCTGGGTATGGATAGAAATCAACAGCAACAATATCTCCATGAAGGAAAAACTGCTTTAAAACCGCTATTAGCCGCTACTGCATCATCTGCACTCGGTGGGTTTGCGGGTTTTGTGCTGCTGCCTATTTACACTTTTCTGTTTCTCTTTTATAAAGCCCTGCTACTTAATTTCCTGTACGAAGTTTTTGCGGAAGAAAATGAGAGCAGTGTTCGTAAAATATTGACAGAAACCAAAAGTGCCATCCAACAGTATATGTTTGGCCTTTTACTGGAGGCAATTATTGTAGCCACTCTTAACTCTGTGGCGCTTTTGATACTGGGTGTTAAATACGCAGTACTTCTGGGGGTTATGGGGGCACTATTGAATGTTATTCCTTTTATTGGTGGTATTCTGGCTGTTTTAATACCTGTTGTTATTGCTACCTTAACCCAAAGCGGTATACACACGCAAGTTGCCATCTGTATTGCCTATGCTATTATTCAGTTTACCGATAACCACTTTCTTATTCCCTATGTGGTTTCTTCTAAAGTCAAGATCAATGCCCTTGTATCCATAATCATCGTTTTTTTGGGTGGCTCTCTTTGGGGTGTATCAGGCATGTTCCTGTCTATCCCGTTCACGGGCGTATTGAAAATTATTTTTGACCGCGTTCCGGACCTCAAACCCTGGGGTAAACTTCTTGGAACAGAAGTGCCTACCCAACATAAAGGACAGTTTCGACAGATCAGTCGCAGAATAGGCAAATCCTTAAGCGGCAAAAAAAATTAGTTGATCGTTTTTTGTACTTTATATATTGAAAGATTTTATTGAGAAAATTAACTATTTCCAACATCCGGTGTTGAGAAGGAGGTGTTGGTGTGCTCAAATTTTATTCATGATGATTACTAACGTATTATTAGTGGAAGATGATCCGGAAGATTTAATGATTTTGAAGGAAATGATACAGACGCTGCTTCCAGAGATTGAATGCTACCTGGCCAAAAATGGAATTGAGGCATTGCATATTTGCCGGTCTTTGTCTGTAGACCTGGTTATTTCCGATATAAATATGCCCGTAATGGACGGCAAAGAATTGGTTACCATCATTAGAAAAGAAATAAGCCGTCATTTACCGGTTATTCTTGTTTCCACATCCAAGTGGGAAGAGGCTGAAGTATTATCCCTGGGAGCTACTTATTTCTTTGTGAAAGGATATTCATTCCAGGAATCTTTGAATAAACTGGAATACGCGTTGTCGGTATACGCGAAATAGCTTTTTATATATCGGCTTTTACCTGGTTGCAAAATAATCCAGCATATTAGGTAAATCTTCCATTGTACCACCAACAGAGGGCTGATTACTTTAGTACACTGTTATTTTCTATAGCCATCCGGAGGGCTGCGGAAATAACAGTATTGCCAATGAAATCATAATCTAACAGTGTAATCAATGAAAACCAAACGATTGCTATTAGCCATAGGGCTATGGCCATGCCTTGTGCTTACTGCAACAGCACAATCTCCTGTAGTAAAAATTGATTTTGATCAGGCCGGAAGGGCCACCGCAGAAGTTACGGAACCGGGTTATACCGCCTGGGTAGTACCCGAGGCCGTTACAGACTCACTTACGGTGAACGGCATAAAACTGGTGCTCAAAAAAGGAACCGCAGGCACCAGCCTGGGAACAGACTGGTATAAAGCCGGTATACAATCGCCCAGCTATGCCAGGCTGGTATGTGATGGTGTTACGGTGAAAGATGGCAATGCAGGGGGAGAGATAGAGCTGCGTATAAAAGGGTTGCCGGCTGGTCAGCACACCTTGCTTACCTATCACAACAACGTACAGGCGCCTGCCAACACCTTCAGTCCGATAGATATTCTGGTGAACGGAGTATTGGTTACCAATAACCTGGTGCCTACCAACCGGGCGCTGCTAACGGCAGATGCGCGTATTTCCTATCTTACCATTACAGCACAGGCCAATACAGATGTAGTGGTTTTATTCAGAAGTGAAACCACCGGGTCTGAAACCATTAAAAATGTTATTATCAATGGACTGGAGTTAAATACCCCCAATGCTACACAACAGGCCAGACTACCGGTGCCCGGCCACCAGAACGAACATGTAGAAGCACCATCGAACAATTTTACCCTGGGCTGGACATCAGGCCCCGGAACGCCTACGCACCAGGTATATTTTGGTACAGACTCTGCAGCTGTAGCCAATGCCACTACTACCTCGCCGCTGTATAAAGGCTGTAAAGCCAATGCCGTTACCACGCATGCCATAACGGGCCTGTACAGTATGCTTACCTATTACTGGCGGGTAGATGAAGTGCTAGGTTCGGTAGTGACCAAAGGCAATGTGTGGATGTTTCGCACAGCGCAGAAAGCTTTTCCGGACGCGGAGGGCTATGGCCGTTATGCACGTGGCGGCAGGGGCGGAAAAGTAGTGGAAGTAACCAACCTGAATGATGATGGTCCCGGCAGCCTGCGTGCCGCTGTTACCAACGACATAGGCCCCCGAACCATTGTGTTTACCGTGTCGGGGGTTATTACGCTCAGCTCCAGACTGGTATTGAGTCAGCCCTATGTAACGGTAGCAGGGCAAACCGCGCCGGGTAAGGGTATTTGTATACGGGCGGCTCCTTTTGGCATTACGGGTAATGATGCGGTGGTAAGGCATATGCGCCTGCGTTTAGGCAAAGGAACTACGTATGATGGAATGGGGTTAACGGGCGCTAATTACAGCATTATGGATCATTGTTCTATCAGCTGGACTATTGATGAAGCTTTCAGCTCGCGCAATGCCCGCAATATTACCCTGCAGCGTACGCTTATTTCAGAAGCACTGAATGCAGCGGGGCACCAGAACTATCCGGCTGGTACCGAACATGGCTATGCGGCCACCATAGGTGGCGATACGGGTAGCTTTCACCATAACCTGCTGGCACATTGTTACGGCCGTAACTGGAGCCTGGGAGGAGGGTTGGATGGCAACGGGTATTATGCCGGCCGCCTGGATATTACCAACAATGTAGTATACAATTGGGGCTCCCGCTCAACTGATGGCGGTGCTAATAAGGTAAACTTTGTCAATAACTATTATAAGCCCGGTGCAGGAACCACTTATTTCAAAGCGCTGAATGCACAGCATGAAGCGGTGGGGCTGGGTATGCAGCAGTATTACTTCGCCGGCAACGTCATGCCCGGATATTTTGATGAAAACAGTCAAAGCAACGGCCGGGTGGCCAGTGGGGAATCTGTATCGTATACTACCTTTCTCAGCAGTGCTTTTTTCCCTTCCTATGTAACCACGCAAACAGCCAAAACAGCGTATAAGCAGGTGTTGTCGGATGTGGGCTGCTCGCTGCCTGTATTGGACGATCACGATGTACGTATAGTGAATGAGGCTTTGAACGGAACGTACACTTATACCGGCAGTGTTACCGGTAAAAAAGGCTTTCCTGATGATGAGAATGATGTTGGCGGCTATGAAAGCTATCCCACCGTACAACGCGCTTCGGGCTGGGATAGCGATCATGACGGTTTACCCAACTGGTGGGAAAGCCTGAAGGGAACCAATGTGAATTCAGCCGCCGGCGATTTTTCAGATGCCAATGCGGATGCCGATGGTGATGGATATACACAGCTGGATGATTACCTGCAATGGATGGCAACGCCACATTACAATGCCGTGAACAGTGCACCGGTGGCTGTTACGTTAAATCAGCTGGCAAAAGGGTTTACGGCATCACCTTCCTATACAGTGTCTGGTGCAGTCAATGGCGCTGTTACACTGGCTTCGGGGGTAGCTACCTTTACGCCGTCTGCTTTAGGGCTGGGCGCCTTTTCTTTTACGGTAACAGATGCAGAAGGGGCTACCATGACGCGCAAAATAAATATATTGAACACTGCCACTGCGGTAAGTCTGGCAGCTGCACAGCCGGTGAAAACAGAAGAGACAGAAACCGGCTTCCTGGTATGGCCGGTACCTAACCAGGGCCACTTTTCTGCGTTGCTGCAAAATGTACAACAGGCTTGTAAATTGTTTATATATGATGCTGCCGGTAAACTGGTAGAAAGCCGTTCCATTGCACCAAACCAACAGGAGTCATTACACCTGAAAGGTCGTGGTATGTACGTGCTGAAAGTGGCAAGTGCTGCGGGGGATACTATTTTGTTTACCCGTAAGGTATTGGTACAGTAAAAGTTACTGAAAAACGCAAAGAGGGCTGCATCTGTCAGCCCTCTTTGCTATTAGAATATAGCCGGTTAAAACCATATATACAGGGGATGTACCATGCCAGGTGCATCCCCTGTGTTATTCCGGGCCTTCCAGTTTTCGTTTTAATCGTCCATAAAATATCCGGGATCATCCCTTTACCAGTCAATTACCAAATTTTGAACCTTTTCCATTAAAAAACGGACATGCTCTTCTCCAACTTGCTGTAAGTTTAACTAAGGGCTTTTGATACCACTAATTACTGCCAACCGATTGCACCCATATTAACCAAACCATGAATACACTTACTATTCAGCTGCTACCGCATTGCCTGTTATGTAAGCTGGCACCACCACTTGCAGGCAATAACATTACTATTCCCTTCCTTATGGCCAATCCTGCAACAGGCCCACCTTATGTCTGTAGAATTAATACCTGGCATATGGCCATAATGTAAAAAAAGCAGAATACTTATTTAATAATTATATATAAGCCTATTTATGAAAACATTATTACTTACCATATTATTCATATTCTTATACTTATCAGCAAGTACCGTAGCCATTGCACAGGATGGTTATTGTATGATAAACGGAACTACCACCGGCGGTGCCGGCGGCACTACGGTTACGGTAACCAATGCCACAAATTTAATAACCTACGCTACATCTTCCAGTGCTTATATTATCAGGGTTTCAGGCACCATAACGTTAAGCAACAGGCTTGATGTGGCAGCGAATAAAACCATTGAGGGGGTTAATACCAGTTCTACCATTAACGGAAATATAAGCGTAGGCGTAAACAATGTGATTATCAGGAACCTGAATTTTACCAATCCTTCGGGAACCGGGTTAAGCGATGGTATTAGTATCTGGGGAGGCACGCATGTATGGGTTGATCATGTGTCATTTGTTGACTGCGCGGATGGCTCTTGCGATATAAACCACCTGGCAGACTATGTTACTGTTTCCTGGTGTAAATTCTCTTATCCCACCCAGGTGGATCATAGGTTCCCCATGATACTTGGCGGTGATCCCTATGATGCTCCCGGCAGTAATTTACATGTGTCACTGCACCATAACTGGTTTGCTGAACGATGCGATCAGCGAATGCCCTCCGGAAGTTACAGTAATGCCCATGTATATAACAACTACTTTAGCTGCGCCGGTAATTCTTATTGTACCAATGCACGTATAGGAACGCATTGGCTGGTTCAGAATAATTATTACAATGGCGTGGATGATCCATGCAATTACCAGGATGGGGGAATCATGCAAATATCAGGCAATACCTATTCTAATTGCACCGGAAATCAATTTACAGCAAGCAGTGGCACTGTAACCGTTCCGTATTCCTATGCTCTTACTACCACCAGCAGTGTGCCCGGGGTGGTTACAGGTGGGGCAGGTAATGTTATTGCAGTACCTGATAGCAGAAGCGCCTTTTTAACCATACAAGCCGAATCGTATAACAGCATGTCGGGCGTGCAAACGGAAACCTGTAGCGAAGGCGGTCTGGATGTTAGTTACATTGACAATAGTGACTGGATACGTTTTGCATCGGTAGATTTTGGCACAGGTGCTACCGGCGTATCTGCACGTGTTGCCAGCAATACGGCGGGGGGAACTATAAAGTTCAGGATTGATGCTGCCGGCGGTACGCAAATCGGTGCCCTCAATGTGGCCAATACGGGCGGCTGGCAAAACTGGGTAACCTTAACGGGTAGTGTAAGTGGGGTAACTGGCGTGCACGATCTGTATCTTTCGTTCTCTGGTGGTACCGGTTATCTGTTTAATCTGAATCATTTTGTGTTTACAGCCGGAACCGCACGAATGGCTGTGAGCGACTCTGTGGCATCAAAGGAGGACATCACAATTCAGTTGTCTCCCAACCCGGCTGATAATGTGTTGAATATTATAACGAGTCAAAAAATAGAGCAGGGGGCCAATGTTTTTATCTATGATAATATAGGAAGACTAGTGCTTCAATCCAGATTGGGCAGTAACAATACCGCCGTTAATGTGGCAGGTTTTACCCCTGGCGTTTACACCATCCAATTCATCAATGGCCGCCATGTTTTCACTAAAAGATTCCTGAAAAAATAAACTGGCAGCCTGCCTGATTTATAATGGTTCACAATCCAACATCTCAGTTATGAAAAAGTTACTATTGTTTTTATACCTGCTACTGGCATCATTTATCAGCACACATGCACAATATAATATTATTGTGGCGCAAGATGGCTCCGGTAATTATACCACAGTTCAGGCAGCGTTTAATGCCGTAGCATCCAACAGTTCATCACGTACCATCATTTATATTAAAAATGGCACCTATACCGAGCATCTTACTGTTCCCAGTGGAAAGAACAATATAACGGTTATCGGAGAAAGCAGGGATGGGGTTATCCTGTCCTATAATCTCTATGCCAATACGATTAATGCGGCAACGGGCTCTACGTGGGGCTTCGATTGTGCCTCCCTTATTATCAGAGGATCGGGTTTTTACGCCACCAAAATTACTATCAGGAATAATGCGGGTACTGCTGCGCAGGCATTGGCAGTTAATATCCAGGGCGACAAAACCATTTTCAATGATTGCCGGTTCCTGGCCCGTCAGGACACCTGGTATGGTGGCAATGTTCGGGTATATTCCAAAAATTGCTACATAGAAGGTACCACAGATTTCATTTATGGAGCAGCTACCGCTTTCTTCGAAGGTTGCTCGTTGTACAGCTATGGGGGTACGTCAATCACAGCAGCTTCTACAGAAAGCTATATGCCCTATGGTCTGGTATTCAATAATTGCAATATCACCGGCGCCTCCTCCAATATCACAGATCTTGGCCGTCCCTGGAGAGCGTATGCAGCTGTATGTTTTATGAATACGAGCATGACCAATTGCATCAAGGCTGCCGGCTGGAACGATTGGGGCAATGCTGCTAATCAATCCACAGCGCGGTTCAGAGAATACAACAACAGTGGTGCGGGAGCAGCAACAGGCGGCAGGGTAAGCTGGATGCAATTTCTTTCGGCTTCAGAGGCTGCCAGCTACAATTATTTAAATGTGCTCAAAAACACCTATTCCAGTTCGCCAACCACCGACAACTGGAATCCGGTAGCCACCATTAATGCCACACCTGCGGGCGGCGCTGTAAGCAGCAGAAGTGCGTTTTCTACTATCCAGGCCGAAGACTATAACAGCATGCAGGGCGTGCAAACGGAAACCTGCAGCGAAGGGGGCCTTGATGTCAGTTACGTTGATAATAGCGACTGGATACGTTTTGCCGGGGTAAATTTTGGTACCGGCGCCACCGGTGTTTCGGCGCGCGTTGCCAGCAATACTACAGGGGGAACTATAAAATTCAGGATTGACGCTGCCGGTGGTACGCAAATCGGTGCACTCAATGTGGCCAATACGGGAGGCTGGCAAAGCTGGGTAACCTTAACAGGTAGTGTAAGCGGTGTAAGTGGAGTGCATGATCTGTATCTTTCGTTTTCCGGTGGTACCGGCTATCTGTTTAATTTGAATCATTTTGTGTTTACAGCCGGAACCGCACGCATTGCTGCGAGCGACTCAGCTGAATTAAAAGTATCCACTGAAGAAAATGAGGTTCAGTTGTTCCCTAATCCTTCCAGTGATTTTGTGACTATTAAAACGGGGGAGTACAAAAATGCGAAAGTGTTGGTCTATGATAACTCCGGAAGACTGGTGTCGACTTCTGCATTTTCCGGTAACCAAACCAAGGTGAGTGTTAGCGGCTTTGCACCGGGCATTTACATCATAAAATTTAATAACGGCCGGAAAATTATCACCAGGAAATTCCTGAAGCAATAGAAAGGGATCAGTTAACAAAGAGTCGTCCTTCCAATGGCGACTCTTTTATAAAGGTTACAAACATTTCCCAATGGCCTCTTACAACCTATAAGAAGCCATTGGGTTTATTTGTGGTACAACTGGATGGTGTAAGCTTGCCTAATCCAGGCCCCATTGTTGTAAAAGAGCGATGGTGAATACTTTTCTGGTGTTGGCATCAAGTAGTTTATTTCGTGCTGCTTTCCAGGCGGTGGCATCTGCACCGTACATATTGTTAATCCTTGCGGGCGATAGCTCCAATATTTTACCCCAATGAAAAGTGAAGGGAATATGATGGTCTTCCAGTAGCTTCCATATCTGGGTGTAAAATTTGTACACTTTATCGGATTTTGCCGCGTCCAGCTCCATTACGCAGGTTTGATCGAATTTGGTAAACCCCAGGGTGGCTTTCGATTTTTTTACAAACCGGAAGGAGAGCAGACCAGCAAAGGGGCCTATGCTTTCATTCGCTTTCAGTATCAGGTCTGCCACCTGGTTAATGTGGCTGATAGGAAAACCAATAGCCGCGCTTAATAGCTGGCCACGCAGGGTAGTATTGTTGAAAATTTCCCCGACAGTGCCTGTTTGAGGGATAGGCTTGCCGTTGGTGTCTGTTTTGCTTACGGTAAGGCTGGCACCTAATAATTTATTGACCAGTGTGGGTACCATTGCCGGATTAGCATCCGTTACCAGGCCTATAAAAGCAGGGGCATCATCGCCCGGGCCAATGCCGGCCGGGTTATGTGTGGGAGCAGGATAGCCCTGTACATAAGGACGCTTGTACATAGTGGTTACATAAGCGCCTTTAGCCATATCGTAGGGATTCAGCAGTACAGAAAAGTGGTAGGGGCGTTCGTTGCCATGCGGCAATCCGGCTTTTTGAAAGTTAAGCGTTTGCATAATCTCTTTCAGCACTTTTCCTTTATCTGTATTATCATAAGGCAGGCGTTGCATGTAGGTTTCCAGCAGGAATACTTTTTCTGTTTCTATCATCACGCCATGTATAATACCAAAGCTGCCGAAGCTAACCAGGGCAGCATTAAACAGCGCGTCATCTAAAATATGTTCCGCCTGAATGTTTTGTATAAACTGGTTGGATACTATCGGGTCTGTAGCACGCTCCAGGTACACATGCCGGTTGGCTCCTACAATGAGATGTAGCCCCACTACGAATTCCGGAATGGCGCCAAAATCAAATGCCGAGCCATGTACGCCTGTGCTGATAGCGCCGGCAATGGTTTGTCCGTTGCTGGCTCCCGAGGTTTTTAGCGACTGGCCTTTTTGCAGCAGAAACTCGTCCAGTTCCTGTATACTCATACCGCTTTGCGCAAACACCAGAAATTCCGGGTCTTTGGTACATTTGTTGGCAACACTGTTTTTACTGATGTTAAAGCGGGTGTTCAGCGGTTTGGTATCCAGCATAACACCGTTGTTTACCGTGGCAATTTTTGTCCACGACCAGCCGGCACCCAATGAGCGCAAAGGGGTTTGGGTGGCTATGGCTTCGCCTATCATGTTTAAAAAGCCGCGGGTAGCATCGTTATAACTGCTCAACGCGTCCAGGTTGGCTTCATTGCCCAGTGTATACAGGTCTTTAATATTTTCAGTAAACGTATCGTGCCTGTTTGTCCACGTACGTTGCTTTTTCTTAATAATTTTCATAAGGTGTGCTATTACAGGTTTCCGGTTTTAGGACAGGGTTTACTGCATTTCCATTTTATGATAGCAGGATTGTAGATGCCGATAGTGATGCTACTTAGCAAATAGTGCCCAAAATTGCGCCTGATATATACTTCAGACATGCCGGGCGTTCCCAGCGAATCGCAAACAGGCGTGGTGATCACTTTGGGGTTTTGTACAATACCCCAGAATAAAGAGCTTACTTTTCGCTCTTCATATTCGGTTCCTTCCAGTTTTTGTGTTTGAACACGATAGGTGATACAGCTGCTGAAGCTAAGGGCAGCTGTTAGTACCATTGCGGGCACCAGGTAGCGGTGGCCACGGGCATTGATCAATGTAGCAGGCATGATTATTTGTTTTATGATGGCAGAGTAGAGGCTTAGTATGGGTGTTGTTTAATTTTGCTGATGTTGAATACTTCGGTTCGTAATATGGCGCTTTGGCAGCCAATAATAATAACAGCTGGCATGAGCTGAATGGCAATGTAGATCATCGTTTTCAATTGAGGTAGGAGTAAAATAATTACTATTGCTGATAAATACAAATAATTATTGCTGTTTCAACTCCGGACAGGCTGCTGCCTGGTGTTATACCGGGAGCGCTATTGCCTATAAATAATTTACATATATACCATTGTCAGGCAGGCAGACAGGAATCAACACAAACTACAGGCGATATATAAACATTCTCAAAACTTCAACGGGCACTTACAATTATTTCCTGCCGTCTGAGATTACCAGCCAGGAATCAGGTGTTTTTCTTGTATTCTAATGGGGAAATAGGGGGATTGTTCAGGAAGGAAGGGCAGAGGACGCGATGAAAAATTGGCTGAAAGCTGGTTTCACCGGTTGATAATTATAATATTGCTACGCTACTTTATCCAAATAACACTATCTTGTCCCCCTCTATAATAAATGCATGGTAATAATCAACAATTTCGAAGAGTATCAATTATATGTAGGCAAAGAGTTAGGACAATCTAACTGGCATACTATTGACCAGAATCAGATCAATAGATTTGCAGACGCTACATTAGACCATCAATGGATACATGTAGATGAAGAAAGAGCAGCAAAAGCAGAGCCCTTTAAATCAACCATCGCGCATGGTTATTTAACATTGTCATTAATTCCCCACCTGTGGAAGCAGATTGCTGATGTTCGCAATATTAAAATGGAAATCAACTATGGCATAGAGAATTTCAAGTTTGGCCAGGCTGTTTTAGTCAACAATGAAGTACAGCTTAAAGCTAAATTGAAATCGATCGTTAATTTAAGAGGCACCGTTAAAGTGGTGATTGAAGCCATACTGGATATAAAAGATCAGAAAAAACCAGCTTATACCGGTGATGTGATATTTCTGTATCATTTTGCCTAAAAAACTGGTGATCGCTTACTTTATCTGAACAATAACAGCGCAAATTATAAAGTGACCAATGCCTTCTTATTACATATAAGAAGGCATTGGTGTTATGGGTGGAACTGAAACCGGAATCTCCTGTTCATACTGCTGCAAGCATACACCAATAGCCTGAAATTATCTGCAACCTTGCATTTAGTGGTCTTAAAAACAAAGTAAGCAGGTCTTTAAAACAAAGCTCCCCCAAAGTGAGGTCTCTAATTTTGTTCCCTCAAACAATTAGAGACATGAAAGAAAATAATTACAACGGTACGCTGCAACATCCGTTGCATTCAGAATTTGGTGCTACTTCTACTACAAACGACATTATTAAGGGCATTCACCTGGCTGGCAAAAATGCCATTGTAACAGGCGGTTATAATGGCATTGGTTTGGAAACCGTAAAAGCCCTGGTAGCTGCCGGTGCAAACGTGGTTGTGCCGGCAAGAGACATGAATAAGGCTGGTGTTAACTTAAAGGATATACCTGAAGTGGAACTGGAAATGATGGATTTAATGAACCCGGATTCCATTCACACATTTGCTCAAAGGTATATAGCCACAGGCAAACCATTACATCTGCTGATTAACAATGCCGGTATTATGTGGAATCCGTTAACCAGGGATGCGAGAGGGTATGAATCTCAGTTTGCTACCAATCATTTAGGCCATTTTCAGTTAACAGCGGCACTATGGGAAGCTTTAGTAAAAGCATGCGGGGCAAGAGTGGTAAATGTGTCATCATCAGGGCATTATTTTTCACCCGTTCATTTCGAAGATGTAAATTATAATACAAGAACGTATAATAAATTTGAAGCGTACGGACAGTCTAAAACCGCCAATATTCTTTTTACTGTAGAGTTGGATAAGCGGGCGCAGGCATTGGGCATCAGATCTTTTTCTTTACATCCGGGTTTGATATTGGAAACTAACCTGGGCAGGCATCTCACGTTCGAAGATTATGTAGCCATAGGTGCTGTGGATGCTAATGGCAATCCCATCCCGGAAGCAGAAGCCGCATCAAAAAAGATACAAAAAACGATACAGCAAGGAGCGGCAACAACCATTTGGTGCGCCACAAGTGCTCAGTTGAAAAACCTGGGGGGCGTGTATTGCGAAAATGCTGATGTAGCTGCATATGACCCTGACTTTTATACCAGTGGTAAATGGGTGAATAATATGTTTGGGTTAAAAGGGGTAGCCCCTTTTGCAGTGGATGCAGAAGCTGCACAAAAACTATGGACATTGAGCGAAGAATTAACCGGAGTGAAATTCAATATTGCTTAAAAACGTGCAGGAGGTTGCCCATCATAGGCAACCTTCCTGTTTTCATTACCTGTGAAAAAATAGACTTTGTAAATTTGTAATATGGCTAAAAGAGAGTTTAATAGCAATGCCGAGATTGTTTTCACCTGCGGAGAAGCATTTCACTACAAAGGCGAAATGATGGTGGAAGAACACTGTCTTGTGCGTGTGTTGTCGGGCGAACTCAAAGTAATTCATGCTGATAAAACCTATGTTTTTGGTGCCGGAGAAACGCATTTGTTTCCGAGAAACCAATTGGCTACATTGGTTAAATATGAAAAAGAGGGGCTGCCCTACAAAGCCATTGTGGTAAAACTTTCCAATACTGATTTAAAAGATTATTACGCCCTGCATCCCTTTAAACCAACAATAGCGCTATCAGGAAAAATAGCCCGTTTTGGTAAATCCCCCTTACTGGATAGCTTTTTCCAATCACTGCTTCCTTACTTCGAGTTGAGTAATAAACTACCTGAAAACCTGTCTAAATTAAAGATCACCGAAGCCATTACTATTCTTCGTACCCTTGATAAGCATGTAGATGAAGTATTAGCTGACTTTTCAGAACCTGGAAAGGCGGAACTAACAGCGTTTATGGAGCGGAATTATATGTTTAATATGCCTATGGAGAAATTCAGCTATCTCACCGGAAGAAGCATTACCACCTTTAAACGTGATTTTAAAAAAGCATTTCATACCACTCCACAGAAATGGCTGATTCAAAAGCGATTGGAGCTGGCGCATCATTTATTAAAAGAGCAACGGCGAAAACCGGTAGATATTTATTATGAGACCGGCTTCGAAAATTTATCCCATTTTTCTTTTGCTTTCAAAAAACATTTTGGCTACGCGCCCACACAAATAGAAAATAAATAGTTTCTTCCTTATATTTGGCCTCCTCCATTATCCTTCCTGAATAACCACTGTTACCATACTTTAAAATTTATTTTATTATGTATACTAACATGGGTGAATTGGAGCAATATGACGGTGAAAATGAATCTGAGCTGATGAGTTCACCGGCATACAAAGAATATGCGAAAGCCTACAAAGGCCTGTTGCAATCGTTGCTGAACCTCAGGTTTTCCTGGGAAAAAGATCCGGAAGACTTTCTGGCATTAGTGCTGTTAACCTACAAAGCCATAACCAATGTAAAGCCCTGGTCTTTTACAGAACTTACAGAGGAAGATATAGCCCATGGTATTGTTTTGCCGGATATTAATATTGTGGCTGCCGTATTTGAAGAATGGATTCGTATAGACTACGGCGTATACCAAAATTTTCAGCAGTTAATGCAAAACGCCATTCCCTCAGATAAGATATTTAACGAAGAATTGCTGGTTTTGGCTGAAAGCAAACGTAACGATTTTGGAGCCATGCTGGAAACGAGTCATGGCGATGGGGCACATATGATTCACTCTCCGCTTTACGATACGCCGCATCCTATTAGCAAAATATGGGCAGAAGCTTTTACAGCTAAGCTGGCGAAGCGTATAAAGCTGTTTGATGATAGTCTGTGCGAAATTTTGCTGGGTCACGCCATTTATAAAGGCGCCTATATGGTTATTTAAACCTGGTCACTGTTACAATTCCATTTATTGTACCCTTTTAATCGATTGCATTGATTACTATGAACGAATTGCCGGGGCAGCCAACTGCCTTACCTCAACCGTCACAATTACTGGCGCTTAATAAGCTTACAAAGCTAATATATGAAATAACCAATCCTTCGCGTAGCGAATTACTTTTTGATGCCGGGATATTGGTAAATCATATTGGATCATTGGTAACAGAATCGATTCATCATATACATGCCTTGTGCCAGGAGTTAAAGCCCAATATGCATGAAAGTCTCACCAACCGGTGTGTGATAGTGGCCGACCTGGCAACGATGGTGAAACAATCGCCACAGCTAAAACGCTATCCTGAAACTACGGAGAAAGCTATTATAGAGGGATTGGAAAATTTATGCCTGGTATTTCACCGGCAGCTTTACCAACTATTTCCTTCTGATTATCAATTGCCACACAGCTACCTGAAAATGGAAGTGGCCAATGCCAACAGGCAGTATCAACGTTTACTATCGCAGTATCCTGAGAACAAGTTGTTGAAAGCTGTATTGCGACCAGTTAATAAGTTTGTGCATCATACAGCTGCTAACAATACCAAAAAGTGTATTGAATATAATAATACCCTGCTGGCTAATATTAAGCTATGGCAACGTAAGAATGGAACGCAGAACGATTTATATGAAATAGCGCTTGCCATGAACCTGAACTGCCCACGTTTTATGCATCATATGGCAAGCGAGGCCAGTTACACGTTACAATCGTTTGAAAAGAACGCTGACAAAAACGCCTATATTGAGCAGTTACAAAAATTATTTTTGCGTGCTTCCACCAGCACGCAATGGAGATCATCTGCCTACGGCGCTTACCTGCCGGATGTGCATCCTGTGGCTACGCAGGTGCAACAATGGTTGAGTAATCAATCTGACCTGGTAAAGCTGGATGCTCCGGAATCTGATGGGGCGCAGGTGAGTGAGCGGATAGAGATGCAGGTAGATGCTGCATTTTTCTGTTTTCTTTTCCGGATTATGATAATAGAAGGGCTAACTATACTTAAAAAATTTGCCCCAGTATTCCGTATTATCAGCCAGGTGATTTCTTTTAGTAAAACTGTTGAACCTACCAGTGCAAATTTGATAAAGCTTGCCAGCGGCCGTGTTAGCAATACCATGTTAGATAAATTAGAAACTTTTTTTAATAGATGCCAGCTGCGTGTAAAAAAAATAAGAAATAATGAAGGAAAATTTCCGGATGATGCGGCATAACACCAGGGGGCAACATTGCTATTACCTTATTGTATTGTAATTGTAAGATCAATTGAATCTGGTGAACTTATTATCGTAGTAGAAGAAAAAATCTCCATTTCTCCCACCTGCCGGCTTCTTCGTGCGTACTGCCGGGTCTTTCATCTGTTCGGATGAGTCATCCATCCGTACAGATGAACGTTCAGGAAGTACATTTCGCTTCTTTTTACTTACTTACTGCCTGGTGCTCAGTAACGCCTCATACTTCTATAGAACACATTTATCTTCATTTTGGGCACTCCGGTCTTTCATTCGTGCAGATGAGTCATCCATCCGTGCGGAGGAACTATCGGACAAAACGCACCAGGCATTTCTCCTATGAGTGCAAACTCCCGGCAGGACGCACGAAGAAGCCAGAAGGTGGGATGAAGCGCTCATCCGCACTACCGGGACATTCCTCCCATGAGAGCAAACTCACATTACTACGCAGGAAGGAGTCAGCAGGTAGGATGGTTATCCCATCCGTACTACCGGGTCATTATTTCTATGGGAGCGTTCGTGGGTAAGTACTTTCTGATGGCTCCTCCGCACGGATGGATGACTCATCTGCACGCATGAAAGCTCCGGAAGTACGGATGAGTGGTGGAAATGTTGGCTTTTGAAGCAGAGTAATGATAACTATTGTCTCCTGTAATGCAACGTGAGAAAGGATTGTAGTAAAAAACATCGTGTAAACCCGTATGGTTGCGTTGTTTCTAAAAATGACAAATATTTGATATTGAATACGTTATGTTTTTTTGAGAGCCCGGCGATGTAGTCTGAAAAAATAAATAAAAACTTTTTTTCCTTATCCAGCCTGCATTTGAGCCTATCCGACGTCTACATGATGTTTTGAAGGGATGGCCCGCTGATGCAATTTTACATCACAGTTGAGCGACGAAGCGAATATGGAACGGCCGTTCAGCCATCGACTAGTTTTCCGGTACCGGTTACTGCGCAGCAACCGGAAAACAGCGAAGGTTTGGCTTCATGCCGCAACTCTTTTTTTTAAAATTTAAAACGAAAAAAATGAAAAAATTATATATCCATTTTATGCCTAAAGCTGATGGCGATGCAGGTATCTGGTTTGCTAATTATAAGGAAAGAATCAGCGTGGTAGGACCCCAGCTGGGTTTGAGCGCAGCACAGGTTACCGAGCAGGAAAATGCTGCGGCAAACGCCATGATTGCTATAGACGCAGCCGATACCAAACGGAAAGACCTGGAGGAGGCTGTAAAAGTGAAAAACGAAACAAGGCAAACGGCGATGCAGGTAATTAGCAGGGGAGTAGCGATCATGAAAGCTAGTGCTGACTACCAGGAGTCGCTGGGTAGCTCCCTGGGAATAGTTGGCTATTCACGTGTTTTCGATCTTAATGAAATTAAGCCCGTTATTAAAGCTGTAGCTTACCCAGGCCGTGTAGCTATTTCCTTTAACCTGCTGGTCATGAAAAGTGTAACCGTTTACAGCCGCATCAAAGGCACTTACGGCTGGGAAAAACTAGGCAACGATTATGCTTCTCCTTATGAAGACCGCCGTCCGCTGGCAGTGCCGCAGCAGGCTGAAATAAGGGAGTATATGGCGTTTTACTTCAACGGAAAAGAAGATGTAGGCCAACAGAGCGATGTGGTATCTGCTGTGTTTGGTGGATAGTTCGTCTTTCTTCTTTATGAATTTCAATTGTAACCAGCCCGCGAAAGCGGGCTTTTTTGTTTTTAAATCCCCTCCTGAAATGCTTATACAGCAGTTCGTTCTGCCACCGATTTAATAACATCATCTAATTCTTCTACCGATTTTTCCAGGCTCACCAGCAGCGATTCTTCAATATTATATTGCTCGCTATTGATAATTAAGTGCGAGATTCCTTTGATGGATACACCAAAAATGTGTTGCCAATTGGCATGTTGCGGCAAATGGGCCAACCGCGTGCGAACCATTAACCAGGTGAAACTGAAAACTCCTATACACTTTCCTATCACCAGGCCAACTAAAATGCCACCGCTGACAGGGTTTAAAAGTATTTTTTTCTAATCAAACAATCTATTGTCATAGCATTGTCGTATTTGTTAATAAATAGCTCATAAATCCCTATAAATGTGCTGTTTATGATGATATGAACAAAAGATTAGTCAAAAGAATAGCACTAGCAATAGCTACTGTATTCCTCATGCTTGTAATTGTACTAGGTATCCACATCTATGTTGTAACCAGGCCTCAACCTCCTGATGAACATACAATCATAATGGCACGTATTGATATCAAGCAAGACATTCATCAGTCTGATGTTGATAAAATAACCGCATGCCTGTACAAGCAAAAAGGAGTAAATCATGTGTTGGTAAATCCTGAAAGCAAGATAGCAGTGTTTACCTTTTTCGCATTGCAGAACAATGGCGACAATATAGTGAACAACTTTAAAGCTACTTCGGGCTATAAAGCCGAGAGAAATTTGCCTAGTAAAGAAGAACTAAAAAGTGGTTGTCCGGTTTCCTCTAACTCCGTATCCGGCAGGCTTGCCGCTTACCTCAAACATGTTTTTTAAACAATAAGTACCAATATGAAGAAGATTACACTCTTTGCCCTGGTTGCGACACTGGGATGCACCGTTATGTTCACACAATCCTGCTCTAAAAGTAACAATGATGCTCCGGTGGCACCTACCTTGTACGATTCCCTTGGTGGAACCGTTATGGTAACAGATCCGGCCAATACCAGTGTTAAAATTGAAGCCGGCCGTTTGTTGATCCGCAACATTATTGACAGCACCATTTTTGTTATTGCTGCTGACAGTAAGATTAATGGCTTTTTTAAAGTATTGCTGGCAGAAGTTACTGCGGGTAATACCAGTGGTTTTGCAGCTTTAAGTAAAAGCCTTACTGATTTTGTTTGTGTAGGTACAGGTGCCAAAAACTTTACCTATGGTGGTAAAAGTATGGCTGCTGCACACGACCCTGCTCAAAACTCACGTATGAATGGAAAGGCTGCTAATGCTGATATGGATCAGTTTGAAGTTGACCTGGTTGCCGGAGCTAAAAAAGCCGGCGTTCCTTCTACTAATGCGGCTTTAGGAAGTGTAGCACGAATAGTAGAATCGCTGCGAAGTGCGGTAGTTCAAAAATAGTTTTCCTGCTTTCTTGTGTATGGGGTTGATTTTTAATCAACCCCATTTTTTAAGTACGCATACTACTATTGACGTTGCTTTCGCCTAATTACCATAAAATGAAAAAGAAACTACTATTTGTTCTCTTCCTTATTATATGTTGCGCCGCAGCCTGGGGCTGGTACTGGTATAAAAAGCCGAGAACAAGTGTTGCCGCCATTGCTTCTACAGTAACTATTCCGTCCACTACTTTATATTATCAGTATCAACAGAACGCAGCGGCTGCCGACAGTTTGTATGCCGGTAAGGTGCTAACAGTAACAGGCGTTGTTGATGATGTACAGCATAGCGATAGCACTGTCAGTATCTTTTTACATGGCGCAGGCTTGAATGGTGTGAATTGTAGCATGGCTGTTACTCATAACAAGAAGCCATTGCCTGGTAAAGGCGTTTCCATTACCATTAAAGGGCGCTGTACAGGCTATTTAATGGATATAAACCTGGTAGATTGTATTATAGAATAACCAGGGATGTACACTTCGTAAACAATAACATACCCCATTATGAAAAATAACATTGCACTTCTTCTATTAGGTGCTGGTTGTATCACGCTTGCCATTATCTCCTGCTCTAAAACCAGCGAGGAAAAATTGACTGCCGGAACCAGCAATACCTGCGACACGGTGAACGTATCCTATAGCGCCACTATAGTTCCCATTTTACAGGCCAATTGTTACAGCTGCCACGGCAGTTCCAGCAATGGAGGTAGTGGTGGCATTGTACTCGAAGGCTATACCAATCTTGTTAAATGGGTGAATAACGGTTACCTGGTGGGCAATGTTACCCATGCGCCAGGGTATGTGGCCATGCCTTATGGCAAGGCTAAACTGCCCGATTGTGAAGTAAATACCATCGTTGCCTGGGTGCGCCAGGGTGCTAAAAACAATTAAACTGATACATATGAAAACGCATGTTTTAGCCTTGCTGTTAGGACTTTTATGCACAGGGCAGGGGTATAGCCAGTTATATGCTACCAAAAACGGCTCTATCAGCTTCTTTTCCACCACGCCCCTGGAAGATATCAAAGCTTATAACAACCAGGTATATGCTGTTATTGATGCCGGTAAAAAAGAGCTGGCTTTTGCTTTATTAATGAAAGGCTTTCTTTTTACCAGGCAATTGCAGCAGGATCATTTTAATGAGAACTATGTCGAGAGCGACAAATATCCCAAAGCCAGTTTTTCAGGCACCTATACAGGGGAGGTGCTACTAGCCAAAGACGGAGTATATCCTGTATCTGTAAGCGGCAATCTTACCATACACGGGGTTACACAGCCCGTAAAAACAACGGCCACCCTGGAAGTAAAACAAGGCCATATACTGGGCCACTGTTCTTTTATTGTTAAACCGGAGGACTACCGCATTATCATTCCCTCACTCGTGAGAGATAAAATAGCCAAACAGGTAACTGTTTCGGTTCAGGTAGATGCCAGTACTCACTAACTATATTTTTATGAAACAATTGTATTGCTTATTTCTTTTTACCGCTTTTGCGGCGCCATTGCAGGCACAGGATGCTACTTTGCTGAATATGCTTACTGATTCGCTTACGGCCAATGCTACCCCTGCTTTGATAACAGGTACTTTTAAAGCTACCCACATTGTAAATATGCAAACCATTGAAGCGCCTGCACGCGGAGCTTTAAGCTTTGTTATCCAGCACCGGTTTGGACAGTTAAACAGCGGCGCTTATAACCTGTTTGGTATGGACAACGCAACGCTAAGGCTGGGGCTGGATTATGGTATTACCGACCGTTTGGCGGTGGGCATCGGGCGTAGTTCTTACCTGAAAACTTTTGATGGTTATGTGAAATATAAATTACTGCAACAAACAGATGCTAAAGGGCATATGCCGGTTTCAGTTTCATTACTGGGCACTATGTCTAACTACACCCAAAAGATACCGGAGAAGGACTTCCTGAATTTCAAATACCGTACAGCCTATACAGGAGAAATACTGGTAGCGCGAAAAATTACCAGCTGTCTTTCTATTCAATTAACACCTACTTACCTGCATTATAACCTGGTGCCCACCAACAGCGATAAGAACGATCTGTTTGTATTGGGTAGCGGTGCGCGCATGAAAATAACCCGTCGTTCCAGTGTGAATGTAGAATACAATTATTTACCTGCCAACCAGGTAGTTTCCACAACTGTACATAATTCCTTTTCATTAGGATACGACCTGGAAACAGGCGGACATGTGTTTCAGCTGATTTTTACCAACTCACAAAGTATGATCCAAAGTCAGTACCTGGCGCAAACCACGGGCAGATGGGGCAATGGTGATATCTATTTTGGGTTTAACATCTCACGCGATTTCAACCTGAGCAAACATGCCAAAGGTATGAGTGCACAATAGATACAATCTATAATAAGTTGTTCAACGTATTTATTTAAAACAACCACATGATCCTTAATTACGGTAATGATATTCATAACTTTTTTGTTATAGGAATTAACTATCAAAAAACCAACGCTGCTTTAAGAGGACAATTCGCGATTCATGCAGAACAACATGCTGCTATACTTACCAGGGCCGCTGCCCTGCAATTGCACGATGTATTTGTGCTGAGCACCTGTAACAGAACAGAAATATATGGATTTGCTGCACAGGCAGAGGTTTTGATAAACTTACTATGCAGCGAAACAGAAGGGACGAAAGATACTTTTATGGAGCTGGCCTATATTAAAAACGGCATGCAGGCACTTACCCATTTGTTTTATGTAGGAGCGGGGCTTGATTCGCAAATACCTGGTGATTATGAAATTATCGGTCAACTAAAACAGTCAGTTCAGTTTGCTAAAGAGAGGGGTGGGGTTACTTCCTTCCTGGAACGTATTATCAATTTTGTTATCCAGGCATCCAAATCGGTTAAAAACGAAACCTGTTTAAGCTCCGGCACGGTATCTGTTTCTTTCGCAGCAGTTCAATTCATCCGGCAACAAATGACAGACATTTCCGGTAAAAGAATTGTATTGTTAGGAGCCGGAAAAATAGGCCGTATCACCTGTAGAAATATAGTAGATTATATTCCAGGAGCCAACATCACCATCCTTAACCGTTCCGAAGAAAAAGCAAAAGCTTTGGCCGGCGAGTTACAATTACATTACTTACCTATAGAAAAACTACCCGAGGCCATCGCTACTGCCGACGTGCTTGTGGTAGCCACCAGTGCACCCACGCCATCCATCACCCGCAAGCACCTGGAAGGTCAGAGTGCCAAACTGGTCATAGATCTTTCTATTCCCTGCAACGTAGAAGCCAGTGTAAAGCATTTGCCTGATGTAACTTTAATCAATGTGGACGAGCTTTCTCTATTAAACAACGCTACCTTGCATAAGAGAAGTGAAGAGATACCGCTTGCCAAAGACATTGTGCAGCGGTACATTGCTGAATTTATAAGTTGGAATCAGATGCGCAGTAATGTGCCCGTATTGAATGCTGTAAAAATAAAACTAAACGAAATAAACACCTGTCCCTTATTTACTACCTCTGGTATATCCTTTAACTTTTCTGTGTCTGTTACAGAAAAACGAATTCAAAAGGTGATCAACAGTATGGCTAGTAAAATGCGTGCTCACCAGCAGCATGGCTGTTCTTACATTGCCGCTATTAATGAGTTTATTCAACCCTGATTTTATTTCAGCAAGAACTCCATAAAATTCCCCTTTGAATAATGTTTGAGGCAGGCATAATGCTAATGCGACCTTTTTTGCCGGTAATCCAACGGAGACACACCCATTACCTTCTTAAACACCCGGGAAAAATAATGCTGATCAGGTAATCCTACACTTTCGGCAATCTCTTTAATACGCAGGTCGGTAAACAGCAGGTACTGGCAGGCGCGCTGAATTTTCAGGTGGTTAAAGTATTCAATCACCGTAAAGCCTGTTTTACGTTTAAACAATACCGTAAAATGATTGGGGGAGAGGTTGCATACCTGGGCAATATCTCCCAGCGTCAATGGCTGGTCAATGTGTTTGCGTATATAATCAATAGCCACATCAGCAGGTTCCTGCTTTCTGGCGCTGATAGCGGTGCTGGCAGGCTCATTCCCCGAAAAGCAGGTAAGCAGGTAACCGAAAGACAGGTTTACATGAATCAACGTTTTGATACCATACCCTCTTTCCAGTTGCTGGTATATATCATGGAATAGTTCGGTGATGCGGTCGCCGGCGCTGATAAAGCCTTTGATGCCAGACTGCTCCTGTGCAAACTGTACCAGGTAGTCGGCCGTACTGCCCTTAAAATGTATCCAGTAAATAGTCCACGGTTTGTCAGGAGACGCCTGATAGGTATGCCGGGTATTCCGGGGAATAAAACAAAAGTCGCCTGCTTCCATAGTCAGCACCTGGTCAAGCACCGAAACCGTACCCTTACCATCTACACAATACAGCAGGATATGCTGGTCTGATCCGTTGGGACGCATGCGGTAGTGGTGTTCTGCCTTGGGATAGTACCCAATATCGGTGATGTACAGCTTACCGGCCACCTCGTTGGTTTCGCACTGCGTGTGCAGGATAGAACGCGGTATGGCAATAGCTTTTTGTCCCCGGAATCCCTCTTTCTTTTTAATGGCCATGAGTGCTGCTGTGTAATGCTATAAAATCGTAAAATAATCCACAAAATCCATTTTTTTCTCCAACAATCGGGAAGTCGGGATAGGTTTATTTTGTTGGTAAGAATAACAATCTGGAGATATGATGCAAGAAGTCAAAGCCTGGGAAGAAGAAGTGGTGATTCCCACATACCCTACCGGTGAACCGGAAAAAAATCCCATGTTCCTGGAAAAGCGGGTATATCAGGGCAGTAGCGGTGTGGTGTATCCACATGCGGTGATTGAAAAGATTGCGGACGAAAAAACAGATAAGATATACAGGGCGGTATACCTGGAAAACGAATACCTGAAAATTATGATACTGCCCGAGCTGGGTGGCAGGATACAAATGGCCTGGGACAAGGTAAAACAACGACATTTTGTGTATTACAACCAGGTGATTAAACCGGCGTTAGTGGGACTGACGGGCCCATGGATTTCCGGCGGCATAGAGTTCAACTGGCCGCAGCACCACCGGCCTTCTACGTTTTCGCCCATTGATTACTGTATTAAAACCAATGAAGATGGTAGTAAAACGGTATGGGTGAACGAGGTGGAGCGTATGTTTCGCACCAAAGGCATGGCCGGTTTTACCTTATACCCGGGCAAGGCTTACCTCGAAATCAGCGGTAAGCTGTATAACCGCACACCGTTTCCGCAAACCTTTCTGTGGTGGGCCAACCCTGCGGTGAAAGTGAACGATCATTACCAGTCTGTTTTTCCGCCTGATGTGCATGCCGTGTTCGATCATGGAAAGCGCGATGTATCAGCCTTTCCCATAGCCAAAGGTGTATACTATAAAGTGGATTATGCACCGGGAACAGACATTTCCCGCTATAAGAATATACCCGTGCCTACCTCATATATGGCGGCATCCTCTAAATACAATTTCATAGGGGGGTATGAACATGATTCCGGTGGAGGTTTACTGCATGTGGCAGACCGTCATGTATCGCCTGGCAAAAAGCAATGGACATGGGGGCATGGCGCATTTGGCCAGGCCTGGGATCGTAACCTCACGGATGAAGATGGCCCTTACATTGAGCTGATGACAGGTGTGTTTACGGATAACCAGCCCGATTTTTCGTGGTTACAGCCTTATGAAGAAAAAACGTTTACCCAATACTTTATGCCTTACCGCGAAGTTGGCGTGGTAAAGAACGCGAGCAAGGATGTGGTGGCGAATGTAGAGGTGGATAAGGGCCAGTGCCGGATGATAGTGTATACTACTTCTGTGTTTCAGGCGCTGGAAATATCCTTGTTGAAAGCAGGGCAATTACTGTATAGCGAAGTAACTCCTGTATCGCCGGAGAAGCCGTATACCCGCGAGATAACAGTGCCGGAAAACCTGGAAGCATCAGAAGTGCTATTTACCATACGTGATGCCGAAACAGGCAGGGAATTACTGCGTTACCAGGCAGAGAAAGAAAAAGACCAACCGGTGCCGCAGCCAGCGAAGCCCGCGCTGTTGCCGGAAAAGGTAGAGAGCTGCGAACAGTTATACCTCACCGGTATGCACCTGGAGCAATACCGGCATGCCACTTACGTGGCTACTGATTATTACCAGGAAGCCCTGCGAAGGGATGCAGGTGATATCCGTAACAACAATGCCATGGGTTTGTGGCTGCTGCGTCGTGGTAAGTTCAGTGAAGCAGAAGGGTATTTCAGGAGCGCCGTAAAAACAATGACGGAACGTAACCCCAATCCGTATGATGGCGAGCCGTTATACAACCTGGGCTGGTCGCTGGCCATGCAGGAGCAGTACGAAGAAGCCTATGAACTGTTTTATAAAGCCACCTGGAATGATGCCTGGAAACATGCAGGCTTTCTGAACCTGGCACGCATAGCCAGTTTACGTGGCTGGTGGGAAGATGCACTGGCACATGCGGACAAAGCATTGGTTAAAAATTACCACAGCCATACGGCAAGACATGCCAAAGTATTTATACTCCGGAAGCTGGGAAGAACAACAGAAGCGCTGGCGCTGATTGCAGACTCCCTGACTATAGATCCCTTTCATTTCGGATGTCTGTTTGAAAGATACCTGTTGTACAAAGCAGCAGGCCAGGAGCAGGCAGCAGCAGCCTGCGCGGCATTGCAAACCATCAGTAGAAATGAGGTGCACAACTATATAGAATACGCACTGGACTATGCGCATGCCGGTTTGTATGAAGAAGCTTTTGAATTATTATACTTACAGGTGCAACAGTCCGCTACGCCTTATCCGCTGGCATGGTATTATCTGGGCTGGTTTGCTTTTAAAACCGGCAAAACAGAAGAAGCATTGCATTGTTTCCGTTCTGGTGCAGCACTGGGTGTTGACTTTGTATTCCCCAACCGTATGGAAGAAGTGCTGGTGTTACAGGCGGCCATTGCCTGCCAGCCTGACGATGCCCATGCCCACTATTTCCTGGGTAACTACTGGTACGATAAACGACAATATACAGATGCCGTGGCGCATTGGGAAAAAGCAGTGGCCCTAAAGCAGGAGCTGCCAACGGCCCATCGTAACCTAGCACTGGCCTATTATAACAAACAACAAAACCCACAGAAGGCGTTGGCATCATTGGAAACCGCTTTTGCGCTGGACAAAACGGATGCCCGCGTTCTGATGGAGCTGGATCAACTGTATAAGAAGATGGGGAAGCCATTGGCAGGCCGGTTGTTGTTGCTGGAGCAGTATGCTGACCTGGTAAGCAGCCGGGACGATCTGTTCCTGGAAAAGATTACGCTATACAACCAACTGGAAGATTATGTTACCGCACGCAACCTGATTGCTGCCGGCCGTTTTCATCCCTGGGAGGGTGGTGAAGGCAAGGTGGTAGCGCAATACCTGATTTGCCATATAGAACTGGCCAAAGTGGCCATTGCAGCGGGCAAGGCAGCGCAAGCCTTACACTTACTGGAGCAGGCGGAGGTATACCCCGACAACCTGGGCGAAGGCAAACTAACAGGTGTGCAGGAAAATGATATACATTTCTGGAAGGGGGTAGCTTACGAACTGTTGGGGAATGCCGCACAGGCGGATCATTGGTTCAGGCTGTCTACACAAGGTATTAAAGAGCCGGTGCAGGCTATTTTTTATAACGACCCGCAACCAGATAAGATACTGTACCAGGGTTGGAGCTGGAAGAAGCTGGGAGAGCCGGACAAAGCGGCAGAAGTGTTTCAGCGACTGATTGATTTTGGTCAATTGCACCAGGAGGACATCATTACCATTGATTACTTCGCGGTGTCTTTACCAGACATGCAGGTATTTGATATGGATTTGTCGGAGCGTAATCGCATCCATTGTCTGTACTTGCAGGCTTTGGGATGGTTGGGTAAAGGCGACACGGATAAAGCTGATGCACTGTTTACACAGATATTGCAGGCAGATGTGAATCACCAGGGAGCTATTGTACATAAAAATAAGATAACGATGCCCATGGCTACTGTAGCCGGCATTGCAGGATAAAATAATAACGTGAATTGTCATATGAAAAAACGGATCAGAACGCAATATGCAGCAATGGTGGGAGCGTGGCTGTTACCAGCAATGGTACTGCATGCGCAAACACCCAAACTGTACCAGATAGATGCAGCCGTACCTGCTAAAAAGATATATGGGGGCCACCTGCAACTGGGTGGCCATAACCCCCAGGGGGATAGCATAGGGGTGAATAATTATTATTTGACCCTAAACGGAAAACCGGTAATACCCGTGACCGGAGAATTTCATTTTTCGCGCTATCCCCAACCTCATTGGGAAGAGTCTATACTGAAAATGAAAGCCGGTGGCATCACTGTAATTGCCACCTATGTTTTCTGGAACTTCCACGAAACAAAGGAGGGCCAGTTTAACTGGTCGGGCAATAACAACCTACGTCAGTTCATTGAGCTATGTGCAAAGCATAACATGTATGTGATAGTACGGGTAGGGCCTTTTTGCCATGGGGAGGTGCGTAACGGTGGATTGCCGGACTGGTTACTGGGCAGGCCGCTGGTGATACGTTCTAACGATAAGCTATACCTGGATTATGTAGACCGCTTTTACCAGCAAACAGGCGCACAGCTGCAACAACTGTATTATAAAGATGGTGGGCCTGTAATAGGCATCCAGATAGAAAATGAATACCAGCATTCCGCAGCACCCTGGGGACTTACTTATCCGGGACAGCCATTAGACTTAACAGCGGCGGAACGTGACCTGAAAGGCACACAGGAAGGTGTTGGCGTAGCAAAGGAAAATAACCCTTACGCAGCACTGGGCCAGGATCATATGAAGATTTTGAAATCACTGGCTGTAAAGCACGGCATGGTAACGCCATTATATACCGCTACGGGTTGGGGCAATGCCGCTATTATACCCGGAGAAACCATACCGGTAACAGCGGCTTATGCTTATCCGTTCTGGACACCGAAGCGCGATTATTCTCCTTTCTTCCTGTATAAGGATATGCAGGTAAAACCGGATTATGCACCGGTGCGCTACCGCCCGGAAGACTATCCTGTTTTTGCGGCCGAACTGGGTTCGGGCATTATGAGTGTATATAAGAGAAGGCCCATTGCAGACCATAAAAGCTTTGATGCCATGATTAACCGTTGCCTGGGCAGCGGTGCTAATGGCATTGGTTATTACATGTATCACGGTGGCCTTACGCCCAAAGGGGGCGAAGCTTTTCTGAGTGATGAAGCCTATGGCCTGCCGAAGATCTCCTACGATTTTCAGGCACCCATTGGAGAGTACGGCCAGGTAAGGGAAGGGTTTCACCGGTTAAAGCTGTTGCATTTCTTTATGCAGCAGTTTGGCGATATACTGGCACCGATGACTACTGTATTGCCTGATAACGCAGCCACACTGCAACCCGACAACATTACAGACCTGCGCTATGCAGTGCGCGTAAAGGATAATAGTGGTTTTTTATTCATCAATAATTTCCAGGATGATACCAGCATGCTGGATCAGCGCAACATTCAGTTTGCCATACAAACAGCTGCGGGAGCCATAAAAATTCCCGCTACACATGGTATGGATGTGCCGGGCGGGGAGAACCTGGTACTGCCATTTAGATTGGACATGAATGGTTTGTTACTGCATTATTCCACTGCTCAATTGTTATGTAAGGTGGAGAACAACGGCGTTCCGGCTTATGTTTTCTTTGCGCCAGACCAGGTGCAGGCCGAGCTGGCATGGGATGCAGGTGCACAAATATCCGGCTTGTCAGGCGCAACCCTGATGCGCTCCGGTGGTAAGGCTATAGTAACCTGTAAGGGGGCAATAGCCACGTTTACCGTGCAGGAACATGGACGTAAAACACAGGTACTGGTATTGCGTAAATCACTGGCTTTACAATCTTATTTAATAACGCTGAATGGGAAAAAGCACCTGGCTTTATCACAGGCTATTTTGTTACAAAACGGCAAGCAATTAGCGTGCCTGAGCGATTCCGCTGTTTTCGATATTTACCTGTATCCCGGTATAGCTGTAAAGCCTGGCACTGCACAGGCAGTCACTCCTCAAAACAAATGGCATCCGTTCACCGGCTGGCAGGTAACCAACACGCCTGTATCGTTGCCCGTGCAAGCGAGGGAAGTGAGTAGCAGGAAGTGGGCGGTAACGTTACCACAAAGCTTGCCGCAACAGCTGAACGACTGTTACCTGGTAGTAGATTACACCGGCGATACGGGTCAGGGCTTTGTCAATGGCGAGCTGGTGATAGATGAGTTTTATAAAGGCATACCCTGGCAGATAGGATTGCGTGACCTGGTTGCCGCTACCGGTAAGCCGGAAGAAATGGTGCTGTATTTCCGGCCCATGATGAAGGATGCATCTTACCAGGTAGATTTGCAGCCGTTACCCGGCAGCATTCCTGATTTTGGTAAGGATAAAAGCTACCTGAAAGTAAAAAGCCTTTCTATGAAGGCGCAATACAAAACGATGCTTAACTTTTAATTATGGCCATCTTTATAGCAGATCAGCCGGGAGTGCCGGCAACGAAGGATACACATGCTTTCAGCAAAAAATATATAGTGGTTATTTCACTGATCTCTGCATTGGGGGGCTACCTGTTCGGGTTTGACTTTGCGGTGATTTCCGGTGCGCTTCCTTTTTTGCAAAATCAGTTTCACCTGGATAGTTACTGGGAGGGCTTTGCCACAGGCAGCCTGGCCCTGGGTGCGGTAGCTGGCTGTGTGATAGCCGGTAAAATTGCCGACCGTTATGGACGCAGGCCCGGTCTGATGTATGCCGCCCTGGTTTTTACGGTTTCTTCGGTGGTAATGGCTTTATCTGTATCCCGGGAAATGTTCATTGGTGCGCGTTTTTGTGCCGGCATTGGTGTGGGAATGGCGTCTATGCTATCGCCCATGTACATTGCCGAAGTAGCGCCTGCGCACCTGCGCGGCCGCCTGGTAGCCATTAACCAGTTAACTATTGTAATAGGTATACTCATTACCAACCTGGTCAATTACTGGTTGCGCAATAGCGGGGCAGATGCCTGGCGCTGGATGTTTGGCCTGGGCGTGGTGCCTTCTTCGTTGTTTTTGCTGGGTAGCTTTTTTCTGCCCGAAAGTCCACGGTGGCTGGTGAAGGTGAACAGGGTACAGGAGGCTGAAAAGGTATTACTTCGCATTGGGGATACCGCCTTTGCCAAACAAGCGTTGCAACAGATAGCAGCAAGTCTGCAGGGCATTAGCAAAATGAACTATTCGGGCCTGTTGCAAAAACAGGTGATCCCTGCGGTGCTGGTGGGCATTGGCCTGGCGGTGTTTCAGCAGTTGTGCGGTATCAATACCGTGTTTAACTATGCCCCTAAAATATTCCAGAGCATTGGGGCCAACCAGGACGACCAGCTGATGCAAACGATCTTTATAGGAGGAGTGAACCTGGTGTTTACCGTGCTGGCGCTGTTGCTGGTAGACAAGCTGGGCCGCAAACCACTGATGCTGATGGGAGCAGCAGGATTAACCATTCTGTATATCTTCATTGCGCAGTTATTGGGCGCGCATGTGGCATCAGTATCCTGGTTTCTGTTGGCGGCTATAGGGTTGTATGCGATGACACTGGCCCCTGTTACCTGGGTGCTTATTTCGGAGATATTCCCCAACAAGGTGCGGGCCGAAGCCATAGTAGTAGCTACAGTTAGCCTGTGGATCGCTTATTTTATGCTGGTATTCACCTTCCCGGTGTTGTTTGAAAAATGGAAGGAGCAATCGTTCTATATCTATGCGGGTGTTTGTGCAGTGGGTACGTTGTTTACCTGGCAAAAAGTAAAAGAAACAAAGGGGAAATCGCTGGAGAGTATGGAGTAAAGGCTTTCCCTCTAAAATGAATACAAATGAAAATTCGGTTGGTTTGGATGCTGTTATTAGCGGTTACCACAGTAAGCGCACAAGAAACAGGTATATCACTGGCAGGGCACTGGGAGTTTCAGGTAGACTCGCTGGATGCGGGTATACGGGACAAATGGTATATGGGCCGTTTTACCGATAGCATACAGCTGCCAGGCTCTATGCTCACCAATGGCAAAGGCGATGCTATCAGCCTTACCACACGGTGGACAGGCTCTATCTATGATAGCTCTTATTATTTCAGTCCCTACACAGCTAAATACCGTCAGCCAGGACATATCAAAATCCCTTTCTGGTTAAATCCTTTAAAGCATTATGTAGGCGCTGCCTGGTACCAGCGTTCGGTAACGGTACCTGCATCGTGGACAGGTAAGCGCATCATGCTTTTCCTGGAGCGTGCACATATTCAAACACAGGTATGGGTAAATGGTGTTTTCGTGGGCAAACAAAACAGCCTGGTAGCGCCACATGAATATGATATCAGTGCCTATTGCCATGCCGGTGTAAACCGGGTAGTACTGCGGATTGATAACAGCCTGAAAGAAGTAAATCCCGGGCAGGATGCACATAGTGTATCTGATCACACACAGGGCAACTGGAATGGGGTGATTGGTACCATGCAACTGAAAGTAAGTGAAAAAGAATATATAAAGGAGGTGCAGGTGTTTCCCGATGTGCCTGGCAAAACAGCCGCAATACGGCTGGTGCTGGCGAATGCCACCGATGGTGCTATCAACGGAGACATACTGGTTCATGCAACAGGCAACAATGGTGGGAAGGTGCACCGGGTAAGCCCGGTAAAAAAGGCTGTTCGGTTAGGTGCCCAGAACACAGATACTGTTTGGTTATCGCTTCCTATGGGAAATGATATGTTCACCTGGAGTGAATATCAGCCTGCGCTCTATCGTCTTACCGTACAACTGGTTTCCGGCGGCAGGCAGCTGGCCGCCCATAGCACTACATTTGGTATGCGTAGCGTAGCCATTGCAGGCAGGGAGATACGCATCAACGATCATCCCATCACTTTGCGTGGCACGCTGAATAACTGCGAGTTTCCTTTAACGGGGTATCCTTCCACCGATGTACGCGAGTGGGAGCGTATTTTAAAAGTGATACAGTCTTATGGCTTGAATCATGTACGATTTCATAGCTGGTGCCCTCCCGAAGCGGCTTTTGAAGCGGCGGATAAACTGGGCGTATACCTTCAGCCGGAAGCACCCAGCTGGCCCAATCATGGTGTTGCTATTGGTAAAGGGATGCCTGTTGACCAGTATCTCTATGACGAAACAGCGCGTATGCTGCAATGGTATGGCAACCATCCTTCCTTTATTATGCTGTCGGCAGGTAATGAACCGGCTGGTAACCAGGTGCCTTATCTGAATGCTTATGTAGATTATTGGAAAGCGCAGGATACCAGGCGGCTGTACACCGGCATGTCGGTAGGTGGCAGCTGGCCTGTAGTTGACCATGCGCAATACCAGGTAAGAGGTGGCGTAAGGGGCCTTACCTGGGACAAGGAAAGGCCGGAAACCTACAGCAATTATGCTGCTGGCTTAGCCAAGTTTGACAAACCCTTTATTGCCCATGAAATGGGGCAGTGGTGTGTATTTCCCGACTTTGGTGAAGTGAAATCGTATACAGGAGCTTACCGGGCTTATAATTTTGACATATTTCGCGAATCGCTGCAAGAGAAAGGCATGCTGGATCAGGCCGGTGCGTTTTTGCAGGCATCCGGTAAATTACAGGCTTTGTGCTATAAGCATGAAATAGAGAAAACGTTGCGAACACCTGGCTATACCGGTTTTCAGTTACTGGGATTGCAGGACTTTCCTGGTCAGGGTACAGCACTGGTGGGTGTAGTGAATGCCTTCTGGAAACCTAAGTCTTATACTAACGCAGCAGCATTTCGTCAGTTTTGTAACGATGTGGTTCCGTTAGTGCAGCTGCCAAAGTTTGTATATAAAAATTCCGATACTTTACCGGGCAGCATACTGGTGGCCAATGCAAAGCCGGCACCCATGCTGCAACCTCAATTTCAGTGGGTGCTGAAGAATGAAACCGGTGCGGTATATGCACAAGGTACATTGGGTATGGATTCACTGGGTTATGGCAATGGCCAGAAAGTAGGGGATATCCGAGTGGCATTACACAAGGTATTACAGCCGGAAAAACTGACATTGTCAGTACGTATAGCAGGTACTGCTTACCAGAACAACTGGGATATCTGGGTTTATCCCGATCAGGAAGTGAAAGTGCCGCAAGAGGTGTATTACACCACGCAGCTGAATGATAGTGCCAGACAGGTGTTGGAGAGAGGTGGCAAAGTGTTCTTCAATGCAGCCGGCAAGATTGTAAAAGGCAAGGAAGTGGTGATGTATTTTCAGCCGGTGTTCTGGAATACCTCCTGGTTTCAGATGAAGCCACCGCATGTAACCGGCATGGTCATAGCCAAAGATTCAAAGGCATTTGCCGGTTTCCCTACAGAAGGTTATAGCAACCTGCAATGGTGGGAAATAGCTAACAAGGCACAGGTGATGGTGCTGGAAGATTTTCCTGCCGGCTTTAAGCCATTGGTGCAGCCTATTGATACCTGGTTCCTGAACCGCAGGCTGGGGCTTATTATGGAAGTAGCTGTAGGTAAGGGAAAGCTCATCCTATCCAGTGCTGATCTGGGGCCTGCCATTTCCAATGACAAACCTGCTGCACGTCAGCTGTTTGCCAGCCTGATGCAGTATATGCAATCGTCTGACTTTGCACCAACACAATCGGTATCGTTTGAAACGGTAGCTGATTTGCTGAAAACGCCTTCCCGGTTCCGGTTTAGTACGCATACTGCAGACAGCCCGGACGAACTGAAACCCAATACCGGTAAACATTAAACACGCCCCCCATGAATATACTTACTACACCTGCAGAAAATGTACCGGGCAACCGTATCATTGCTGCGGGCTATATCAATACACAGCAACTATGGATTTGTGAACTATACCATGCAGGCATCCGGGTGCAGATCTGTAATTATGGAGCCACCATTATGTCTGTTATCCTACCAGACCGGAACGGCGTGCCTTTGAATATTGTAGCAGGCTTTTCATTACCACAGCATTACCTGGGAGTACATCCTTACTTTGGCAGCACCGTAGGCCGGTTTGCCAATCGCATAGCCAATGCCCGTTTTGAAATAGACGGCAAGGTATACCAGTTGTCTGCCAATGAACCGCCCAATCATTTACATGGTGGTGTGCAGGGGCTGGATAAAAAAGTGTGGCGCATAGAAAGCCGGTATGCGGATGCAGACAGAACCGCTATCACCCTTGGCTACGACAGTCCGGATGGCGAAGAGGGCTATCCGGGGAATGTAAACCTATCCGTTACCTATACGCTTACAGCCAACAAAGAGCTACAGGTGTCTTATACAGCTGTTACAGATAAAAGCACTATCCTGAACCTGACCAATCACAGTTATTTTAACCTGTCCGGCTTCAGCTCTGATACCATTGCCGGGCATACATTACAGGTATTGGCAGAAGCCTATGCAGCAAAGGAGGCGGGCGGCATTCCTACCGGAGAGATACTGCCGGTAGCTGGTACTTCTCTGGATTTCAGGCAGCCCCGTATAATCGGGGAGGTGCTGGGTGATTTCCCTGCCGATCGGGGCCTGGATCATTACTGGCTGCTACAGGGTGCTGCGGGTGAACTGTTGCCCATGGCAACGCTGGCAGACGCATCATCAGGCATATGTATGCAGGTGCATACCAATCAGCCCGGCTGCCAGATCTATACTGCTAACTTCTGGGACGGGACTATCACGGGCGAACAGGGTGTACGTTACAATAAACATGGTGCCATAGCCATAGAAACACAGAACATCCCGGATGCGCCTAATCATGCACATTTTCCATCTGCCTTGCTGGAACCGGGTGATGTGTATTCGGCAGTAACAAGCTTTCGGTTCAGTTATTTGTAAACAGTGAGCCAACGCCAGTTTCCTGTACGGAAGTAGCATGCTGAAAATGAACAAAATGAACAGCGTTGTTTGACTGGATGCTATTATTTTTAGCATCCTAAAGACGAGCTGCCTATGGCAAATGAATTTGACAAAATATTCAGGGAAACTTTCAAGTGTCCTAAACATAACCTTTTAAAGCAGTTATTACCGACAGAAGCCGAAAGCATACGGGCAATGCCCACCAAAGTACAGCAAACCATCGTAGAGCGTGAAGCAGATACAGTATTCGAGATACAGCCTGTCTCAGGTGAAACATACTTGCTCCATATTGAATGGCAATCAACCAACGACAAACAAATGGCATTTCGCATGGCGAAATATAACATGTTGTTGACTGAAACCTATGGTATACAGGTAATGGGAATAATGATATATGTAGGAGAAAAGCCCATGACAATTGTAAACACGTATGCTTCATTTGGCCATCAGTACTGCTGCCCATTCATTGACATTCGTGATTTTTCGCCGGAAACCTTTTTATCTTCTAATGACTCTGACGAGGTATTGCTGGCCATTTTAGCTGGTAGAGAGGATGGGGTAGCAGTAGTAAAAAGAATTTTCGCTAAATTGCGTATATTAACAGCAGGGGATATCACCCTTTTCAAAGAAAAGGTGAGACGTCTGGAGTTAATAGCGCAGTTACGTGGAATTGATTTACAAAAGCAAATCATAAAAGAGGAGGGCAATATGCCAATAACTTTTGATATAACTAAAGATTTAAAGTACAAGCTGGGGGTGGAAAGTGGAGAAAAAAAAGGCATTGAAAAAAATAATCTAGAAAATGCCCGGAAAATGCTGGCGAAGGGGATAGACATCTCCATTGTGCATGAAATAACAGAGATTCCTACTGCTGAATTAAAGAAGTTAAAAACACTAGTATACAGATAAACATTCTCACTTAGTATAAAAAAAGCCGCACTTTACAACAGGTGCGGCTTTTTTTATACCTCTACTAATCATGCATTTTACTCGCCCTCAAATAAGCAAGCAACTCTTGTGGTCGATCAGTTTGTATAGTGTTGGCACCCGCTTTAATCAGCCAGCCCCAGTTGGCGTTGGCATTGATCATGGCTTTTTCATCATCATGTCCAGCACACTGAGAAGGCCACAATGAATTCAGCCATACTGTAGTGTGATGCCTTGCTACTGCAGGCAGTGCTTCTGTGATAACTGGTGATTGTTCCTTATCAAACACCAGCTCAAAGCCTGCCGGGCGGTAATGATCATAAAAGCCGGCTATCAGGCTGTCCGGGCGTTCTGCTCCTGTTTTGTCTGCGCTGTAATCCGAAGGGTGAACCATGGGCATATAATGAATGCTGTCCATTACATTACCAAATTGTTGACGTAGCTGTGCCAGGGGGAGGTTGCCTTTGAACAGGGCTTGTTCTACGGTACCTGTTTTTTTCAGTATAGCATACATTTCGGGAATAATGTCCCAGCCCTTATCTAGGTTAATCAGTATCGGTTTGCCTTTTACAGCCTGCATAAAGGCTTCAAAAGTAGGAATGTGCTCTTCTGTAGGGCCACCATGACCCTGGCGTAATGTTACATGCTGTAAAGAGTCCCAGGTAAGTTCTTTTACCAGTCCTTTACCCGAAGTGGTTCTGTCTATACGGTCATCATGCATTAATACCAATACGCCGTCTTTTGTTTTACGTACATCGGTTTCCATAATATCCACTCCCATCTGTATACACAACTGTAAGGCGTGAATGGAGTTTTCCGGTGCGTTACGCCAGTCGCCGCGGTGTGCTGCCACCAGCACGTACTTGCCATCAGGGTGCAGAAAATGCTGCATTATGGCCGATGCAGTACGGCCTTTTTGTTGTGCGGAACATACGCCTGTAAACAGTAGCAGGATAGCCAATAAGTTTCTTTTCATAATAAGAGGTATTAATTATAACCGGTATTTTGTTTAATAGAGGGATCGGTATCTACCTGATCCTGTGGTATGGGCATTAATAAGTTAAAGTCTTTGATAGTAATATTCTGCCCGGTGGTTTTAAAATAAGTGTTCATGGTGTTTACCGGGTCGGTGGTATGTAAAAGATCAAACCAGCGGTGACCTTCCCCCACCAGTTCCAGCTGGCGTTGCAGGGATATTTCATTCCTGATCTGCGTTTGATCTTCGATAAGGAAACTGGTAAGCCCGGCCCTGTTCCTGATCTTATTCAGGTAAGTCAATGCATCGGCGGTATTGCCGGATTCATTGCTGGCTTCTGCCAGCATCAGCAGTACATCTGCATAACGCAATACTACAAAGTCACTACCACCATCGGTGGGATTGCTGGCATTAGCAGTATATTTTTTACAGTAGGGTACACCTTGTTTAGTGGTATCCAGGTAAGTGCCTTTTCGCAGGTCGGCATTGCTATACATATTGTACAGGTAACGGGTAGGCAGGTTGTGTCCTTTAGCGCCACTTATAAAACCGGATGGACTTGACTGCTGTTGCAGCGGGCTACCTTCGGTATTGCCATTGACGCCGGCAGCAAACTGCACTGCGAAAATGATTTCAGCATTGAGTTCATTGGATAAAGAGAATATACTTCCCGGTGTGCTTAACAGGCTGTGTACACCTGAGTTCACTACTGTATTCAGTATAGCGATAGCCTCGGGGTATTGTGCTAATGTAAGATACACTTTGCCCAGCAGGGCTTGCGCAGCAGTTTTTACAATACCACCTTTTTGATCAGCCACAGCGGGCAATGCAGTGATAGCGTCTTTTAAATCTTTGACAATTTGCGTATAGATGGTATCCTTGTTTGTTCTGCCTTGTCCAAAGTAGTCATTGGTGTTAGTGGTTTCTTTTGTTACCAGGGGCACATCGCCATAGGTACGTACCAGATTAAAATAAATCAACGCACGAACAAATTTCATCGCGCCTTTACGGGCTGTTTTAACAGAGTCGGTTTGATAACTGACTGCATCAATCCTGTTCAGCACCACATTGGCTCTTTGTATGGCCACATACGAATCGCTCCAGTTGAGGGAGAGAATGCCATTGGAAGGAATGGTAGTGAACAGGTCTAATTGCCCGGCATAGCCGTTGTCATTGGCCGGAACCTGGTCCCAGGTATTATCAGAAGATATCTCCGCCAGAACGGGCAGGTACTGGCCATAAAGGCCTACCCGCTGCAGCGTTCCATATACAGAGCTGATGTATTCTTCTGCCTCATTCTGGGTGGTAAAGAACTGGTTGCCTACTTTGGATGTGGTAGGTAACTGGTCCAGTTGTTTAGTACAAGCCCCTGCCAGAATGCAGGCAGTGAAGGCTGGTAACATATATTGTATCATTTTCATTCCTTACTAATTTTTATGTTAGATATGCTGTGCTATCAGTGATTAAAGAACCAGGTGCATGCCTACCTGGAAAGACCTGGCTACCGGGTAGTTGGAATCTGCTGCACCGGAGGTTAACACGTTAGAGCTGGTGGCATCCGGATTAAAGCCCCTGTAGGGGGTAAACAGGAATGGGTTGTTGGCAGATACGTATACCCGGCATTCTGTTATCCTGTTTTTGAGCAATAGCCTGGCAGGTAAGTTATAGCCCAGCTGTATCATCCGCACGCGTAAATAATGGGCATCGTAAAAGAACTGGTTGCTGGCCTGTGCGTTTAACCTGTTGGCAGAAAGGTTGGTGGTAGGCCTTGCCAGGAATCCATTAGGATTATCGTTCGGGTCCCATCTGTTCTGGAAATAGTATTGGTTGCCCACACCAAATGATTCACCTGATTCCATCAGCCAGAGACTGTTATCATAGATCTTTCTTCCGGTAAGGCCCGTGATACTAAAGGAAAAGTCAAAGTTTTTATAACTGAAATCGCTGGAAAACCCGTACACCAGTTTGGGAGAATAAGAACCAAATCCTCTTCTGTCTGCTGTGGTTATTTTACCATCGTTAGTCAGATCACGCATGATATAGTCGCCCACCACAGTACCGGCAATGTGCGGTGTATTGTCGATGTCTGCCTGTGATTTATAAACCCCTGTCACATCATAGCCATACATCTCGGCAATAGAGCCACCTACTTTTGTAAGGAAAGCGCTGTTTTTACCGGTATAAATTTGCTGTTGTCCCTGCGCCAGGGCCAGCACCTGGTTTTTATTAGAGGTTACGTTGGCGCTGTACGACCATTTAACAGGCCCCAGCTGGATATCATTGCCGGAGAACTCCAGTTCTAACCCGCTGTTTTTTACCTTGCCAATATTCTGTAAGGACGTTACGTAGCCCGATTGAGCGGGTACGGGCACGTTCAGCAACAGGTTAGAGGTGGTAGTGTGGTAATAGTTGAGGGTAACACTGAAACGCTTGTAAATACTGGCATCAAAGCCTACGTTGAAAGCGGTTTTGGTTTCCCACGAAAGGTTGGCATTAGGGGCAGTGGTAGCTGCGTAGCCGGGTGCCAGGGTATTGCCGTATACATAGTTTTCCTGTGTTACCAACGCCTGTGAGCCATAAGCGCCTATCTGGTTATTGCCTGCTTTGCCCCAGGTAGCCCGTAACTTCAACAGGTTTAACCAGCTAAGGCCCTGCATAAAATACTCTTTGCTAATGATCCAGCCTGCTGTTAAGGAGGGGAAATAACCGTATTTGCTGTTTTGCCCAAAGCGGGAAGATCCATCGCGGCGAATAGCGGCAGTAAACAGGTAGCGGTCTGCAAAAGCATATTGCAAGCGGGACAGGTAAGACAACTGACTCCAGGTATAGGCCGATTTAGTGGCGGAGAAGCTGGTAGCGCCTGATATGTTCTGCAGGTTGTCATCCGGAATATTCGTGCCGTTCACTACTGTGCTATCCCCGTTTTCTTTTTGAAAAGAATAACCTGCCAGCAGGTTGATATCGTGCTTGCCAAAAGTTTTGGAATAGGTTAGCGTGTTTTCGGTGATATAGTTCCATACCGCTGCATTGGTGGCAGAAGCTGCTGCCGGTTTAGGTGCAGCAGTACGGTAAGCGCCTACGTTAGAGGGCGTGTAATAGTTGATGTTAGTGCCCGTGTAATCGCCACCCAGCATGGTTTTGAACCGGAGACCTTTTGCCAGCTTAAACTCCAGGAAGGCGTTACCAAAGTTGCGAAAGAAGTTTCTGTTATAGGTAGTCATCTTCATAATGGCTACCGGGTTTTCTCCCAAAGCGCCATCTTCCGGTGTGTTGGCTTTGATCTGCTGGCTGATAGCCAGGCTACCATCGGCATTATACACCGGGAAGAAAGGATACATGATCAGCGTAGCTGCTAATGGATCAGAGTTCCGGGAAGCATCGTTTTTATAGAACTTCTGGATATTATAGGAAGGGTTTACACTAATGCCCACTTTTAGCCAGTCGGTAGGTTGCGAATTCACTTTCACAACACCGCTGAACCTTTCCAGGCCGGTATTGAGAATAATACCCTGCTGGTTAAAATAGTTGCCGGAGATATAGTAACTGGTTTTGCTGTTGTTGCCCGAAAGACTGAGGTTATAGTTGTTAACAGGGGCTGTTTTGAAAATAGCATCCAGCCAGTTGGTATTGGTAAGTCCCGATTGCTTGCCCAGCCACGGGCCTACATAATTCAGCACATAATCCCTGGCAGTAGCGCCATTGGCTTTTCGCGTAGCTACGTCATCGTTCAACGTGCGGTGTGCCTGATCTTTAGACATATATCCCCAGTTACGGGCTTCTGTAGAATACTGGGCATACTGGTAACCATCCATCAGTTTCACTTTGTCTGACCGTTCCTGAAACCCGGTATATGCATCAAAGCTGAGCTTTGTTTTGTCTCCTTTCCCGCTTTTAGTGGTAATGAGGATAACACCGTTGGCGGCCCTGGAACCATAGATAGCAGCGGAAGAAGGATCTTTGAGGATGTCTATGGTTTCAATGTCCTGCGCATTAATAGCGTTCAGCGAACTGCCTTCCGATAAAGGAAAACCGTCTACCACTATCAGCGGAAAGGTGCCCGCCGTAAGGGTGCTGATGCCCCTGATAACGATTTGCGGATCGGTACCGGGAAGGGCAGAGGCATCATTGATCTGGATACCGGCGGCCCTGCCTGCCAGTTGCTGACCAAAACTACCAGATGCATACTTATTCAGTTCTTCTGACTTCAAAGAGGTAATGGCACCTGTAACGCGCGACCTTGATTGTGTGCCGTAACCTACTACTACCACTTCATTCAACGCATTCACGGCAGCGTGCATGCGAATGAGTAAGGAGTTGTTGTCGCCTGCACTTACTTTAAAGTTTTTTACCGTATCTGGCTTATAACCGGTAGCGGTAAAGTAGAAATGGTAAAGGAAGGTTTTGTCAAGATCTTCCAGTGTAAAGTTGCCTTTGTTGTCCGTAACAGTGTTCACCGTTTTGTTGTTGGCATTGTTGGTAACGTTGACGGTAGCCCCGGCCAGGCCAGCGCCATTCTCGTCCAACACTTTGCCTTTAACCCTGGCGCCTGTTTGGGCTTGTGCTATACCAGTTAAGAGCAGGGCCGTTACTAGCAGCCTTATTGTTTTTATCTGCATGGTTGCTTTTTTTTCCATTTTGGTAATGTTTGGGCAATAAGTAGCCCGCACGCTCCTGAGAGCGTTCCTGTACATGAATTAAATAGATAATAGATTTATTTACTACCGGTAATCTCTATACCCTGTTCTGTTTTAATAAATGATAAACCATTCAGGCTACATAGGATGTCCAGTGTATTTTCCAGGGAATCGCCTGGTTCTATGTTCCCGGTAAAAGTGAGCCCATTTACTACCGCCTTGTTAAACCTGATCTTTACCTGTTCGCGATGCGCTAACCTGGTAAACACTTCGGATAACGGGGTTTTGTGAAAGCTCAGCTTTGTTTTAGCGGGTGTGGCATGTGTGGACGCCATTGCTGCAGTTGCGCTGGCTGCAGCAGTGGCTACCGGTGATGCCAGCTTCACTTCGCGGGTGCCGAAGTTGATGCTTAATTCTTCCCCGGGATGCTCCAGCAATTTGTTGACGCTCAGATGGCTGTTTTGCAGTGATTCTACTTTTACACTGCCTTCTTTCAGGTGAATTTTTACGAGTGACGATTGTTGTGCATCAATACAAAACTCTGTTCCTATATCTGTTGTTTTTATCTGCATCGCAATTACCTGGAAAGGTTTGCGGGCATTGTGCTGCACTTTAAAATTGGCTTTACCGGTCAGCTGCACCACCCGCTGTTGCCCCGTAAGGAAAGCCACCGGGTAGCTGATGCTGCCGCCGGGGTATATATTCACCTGCGAGCTGTCGTCCAGGCGAACAGTCATTACCTGCTGATGCGGGTTGGAAATGGTTTTAACAGCGGCTGTAATACCTTGTTGTGCAGGCTTTGTGGCAGCATGTTGCCAGGTTTGCCTGTTGGCCCATATTACCAGTAGGATGACTGCCGCTGCCGCTGTTATTGTGCCCAGTAGCTTCCATACTTTCGTACGGGAAGTGCTCTTCTTATATATATCCACCGGTTGAATGTTGCGGTGAAGTGCTTCCAGTATATGTTGCGACTCTTCCAAAGTCAGTGGGGCCACTTCCTCTTCCGCCTTGTGGTCAGTTGCATCAGAAGATACACGGGCGTTCTCTTCCTGCTGCATCACCATTTTGTATAGGCGGAGTTTTTCTGTTTCGGTAACATCACCGGCCCAAAACTTCTTTACAAGTGTATTATAGTCTTTCATTGTTGTAGTAAAGACTAAGACTACGTAAAAAGGGGATGAAAACTGGTATTACCGAATTGTTAACAAAAAAGGGGGTTATTGGCAGGATAATACAATGATGCCTGCCATCACAGATAGCTCAGCAGGATAATTTTCCTGTATATATTGCCGGATCATACGGGTAGACTGTTTGAGATAGTCCCTGGCAGACTCTTCTGAAATGCCCAGTACATTGGCTACATATTCAAATGACCGGCCTTCAAAGCGGCACAGGCTGAATACTTCTTTTTTGCGTTTGGGTAAATGATTAACAGCGTCTTCTAAAATCTGCAATTGTTTCTGGTAAAAGGCTTCATTGATTTCGGGGCTGGCTTCAATTTGCTCTATCACACCGGGGTTTTCCAGTAAAACGGTGGAGGACTTCAGTTTTTGTTTGAGAAAGGAGATGGACTTGTTGTGACTCACTACATATAACCAGCCTATAACAGATTCGGGGGATTGCAGGGAGTTTCTCTTTTCCCAGAAAGCCAGGAATACGTCATGTAAAATGTCCTGCGCAAAAGCCCTGTCCTGGATAATTTTATAAATATTGGCAAAAATGGCCTGGTGGTGCCTGTGGTAAAAAAAGTCAAATGCTTCAGCGTTTCCCTGAAGCAATAAAGCATATGCCGAGTTTTCAGTAAGGTGCTGACTCATATCAAATTACTGTAAGCCTGTTGGCACAAAGGTAGAGAAGTGGCTGCCTGCTGTTTATTATTTTAATATTAATAATAATGGGGCAGAGCCGGTGCGCTGTGGTCACCATCTCTTTACCAAAAAACATACAAACAATATCCCTCCTAAAAAAGGCATCAAACAAAACAGCCCCAATCGCATTAATAAAGGAAAATCACTCACCACTATTTTAAAAAGATACACCCCCCATAAAATCAATGCAACGCCAACAGCCACTACCATTACAAAATGGCGTTCCATAAAGTGAGCAGGATTTAATACATACAACACCAGGAAAACAGAAAGAATAATATAGTAGGCTATATTCACCCTGACCATCCTTTTTATATTATCCATAGGATAGCGTTTAAACGCACTAATGTACTTTATTTTTAAGAAGTCAAAAAAACAGGCTTTATCACTGTTTGCGGTAATGATGCGCCACACAGCCCGATTTAAAAACAATGGTATCGGTCAGCTGCAAAGAAAGTGTTTCCAGCAGGCTTCCGCTATCCAATAAACGTCTTCCGCGCCCTGCCATCACCGGATGAATGACTAAGTTGAATTCATCAATAAGTCCTGCTGTTAACAGTTCCGGCAGCATGCTTACGCTATCTACCGAAATCTTTTTGCCAGGTTGCTGCTTTAGTTCCTTTAGTGCTGCTACGGGGTTGCTGCGAATGATTTGCGTATTCTCTTCTGCATTTTCTAATGTGCGGGAAACCACCACTTTTTTGAGGGAAGTCAATTTTTCGGCAAATCGGATCTCATCTGGTGAACCGGATTTGTTTTTCGCCACATCAGACCAATAGGGAAACATCAACTGATACATGATACGGCCGTAAAAGGTAAGGTCTACGTCGTTCATCATGTCGGTGAAATAATCCATCAGACTTTCACTGGGATTAAAAACGGTGTGATCGCAACAGCCATCCAGGCTGATATTCATTCCAAATGTTACTGTTCTCATAGTATAGTTTGATTGTTAGGAGTAGGGATCAAAAATACCGGATGGTTTTAGCTGTAGTGAGGGGAATATGCGACAAATAAGAGGGCGATTGAGTCAAAGCGGGCATTTTTGTACCATAAATACAGGTCTGGATCAGCTGTGGTTTGCCTGAGTAGCCGATAAGAGAATACTCCCTTTTCACTACAACGTTCTGCCTTTTGCCTACATTCATCCAGTGTCTGCTGCTGATTTTTGTGTTATCAAACATCAAACAACATGCATTTACAAAATAACACCATCCTCATTACCGGCGGCACCAGCGGTTTTGGCTACGAGTTTGCTTCCCGCTTACTTGCACTCGGCAATACCGTTATTATTACCGGCCGCAATGCGGATAAACTGCGGGAAACCCAGCAGAAACTACCTGCCGTACACATTATACAAAGTGATGTAAGAAAGCCGGAGGATATTGTTCGTTTACACGATCAGGTAACCCGCCAGTTTCCCGCGTTGAACATGCTTATCAACAATGCCGGCGAAATGCGCAAGCTGATTATGCAGCAGGAGGGAGAAGAAAAAGACCTCACGCGGGAAATAGAGATAAACCTGATGGGGCCTGTTCGCATGACAGAACAATTTCTGCCGCATTTGAAAAAGCAAAAGAATGCGGCCATTCTTAACGTTACCTCCGGTATTGCACTCATGCCTATGCCGCTAACACCGGTGTATAGCGCCAGCAAGGCAGGGCTTCGTTCCTTTACGCAGGCATTGCGGGTACAATTAAAACACTCCACAGTAAAAGTGTTTGAACTGGTGGCGCCTGGTTCACCTACACCTTTAAACGATAAATTCCTGGAAGTGGATGGCTTTAATCCTAAAATGCTGATGCCGGCAGATAAGATTATTGAAGCAGCCATAAATGGTTTAAAAAAGGATCAATATGAAATTTATCCCGGCATTTTTAAGGTACTCCGGTTTGTGATCAGGCTTTTTCCCGCTGCGATGCTTTCCTTTGTAAGTAAAATGGGTGCTAAAGAAATGTATGCTCCCGCATTCAATCACTAAAATTACCATAGATGAAAATAGTAAGTATTGTACTGTTGCTGGTATCGGCACTCCTGAGCCTGAAACATGGCTGGGATGCCTTTCAGCCACCCAGTCCGCAGCAGGCTAAAATGATGGCTGACCTGGGCATTACCAAAAGTTTAGTACCCGTGGTAGGAGCGCTGTCTATTGCCATTGGTTTGTTATTGCTTTTTCCGCAAACATTTTTTGTGGGTAATGTGCTCAATGCAGTGGTTATTCTGCTGATCATGGCCTTTAGCCTGCGGGCAGGGAATGTAAAAACGGCACTGATTGAAATTCCTTTTTTGTGCCTGCCCTTGCTGATGATCTGGCTAAAGTACCCCTTTAAATTTTAACTACCTTAGTAACATGGCCCATGCAAAACCATACAGGATAAAAACGATAACGGAGGTGCACCGGTTGTTAGGCCTGCCCAGGCCACAACATCCGCTGATTGGCGTGATTGATTTAAAAGGGTTGAAAGACGAGTCGGGTATCAGCGCCATCACCTTTGACTTTTATGTGGTATCGCTGAAAAGAGGGTGCGACAGGCTTGTGTATGGACAACAGAAATACGATTTTGACGAGGGATTGATGGGTTTTATGCAACCCGGACAGATACTGCGTGGAGAAGAGGGGGGTGTGCCGGAGCAACTGGAAGGGTGGATGCTGTTTATTCACCCGGACTTTTTATGGAACACGCCGCTGGCTAAAAAGATAAGGCAGTACGAGTATTTTGGTTATGCTTCAAATGAAGCACTGTTTCTATCAGACAAAGAAGAGGCTATCATTAACGGCATTTTAGCCAACATTAAAAACGAGTACCATTCCAACATGGATAAATTCAGCCAGGAGGTGATTATTGCACAGCTGGAACTGTTGTTTACCTACGCAAAACGGTTTTACGAACGCCAGTTCATTACCCGTAAAATCACCAACAGCAAAATAGTAAACCGTTTGGAAGAGCTGCTAACGGATTATTTTAACAACGAAGAGCTACTATCGAGGGGGTTGCCTTCTGTTCAATACATAGCAGCGCAACTGCATATATCCGCCAAATACCTGGGCAGTTTGCTGAAACAACTTACCGGGCAAACCACGCAACAGCATATTCACGAAAAGCTGATAGCGAAAGCCAAGGAGAAATTATCTACAACGGAGTTGTCCGTGGGGGAAATAGCCTACGAACTGGGCTTCGAGCATTCCCAATCGTTCAGCAAACTTTTCAAAAGCAAAACCAGCCAATCCCCGCAGGAATTCCGGGCTTCTTTTAACTAAAGTGACAACAACATTGTATCTCGCAAAATACCAAATGCATGGATAAAATAAACCAGTTGCAGGTAGCCGATCCTATGTTCGTGAGGGCTTCCTGATGGAAGATATAACTGCAAACAGGCGCTGCATATACAGCGCCTGTTGTTGTTAAACCGTTACGATGGTTACACCTTCACTAGTGTAAAGGACTCAATGCGTTAAGGCAATTTTATATTCGTTAACTTCCCTTGCCGGATAACCAGTGTGTCCAGTTCCTTTGCCGACCAAACCTTGCCGGAGAATGTAGCATCAAAATTATTGCTTCCCACCCGTGTAACGTTTAGCACTACGGTAGAGCCGGAACCAGGGGCTATATCATTATTCAACACATCTGTACCGTGGTCTATGCCATTATAGCTAAAACGCATGTAAGGCAACCTTATCTGTTGGCCCTGATACAATGCTGCCTGTAACGAATCGGAAATAAATCGTAAGCTGGTAATAAGCTCCTGCATATTCAGGCTATATACTTTCAGGTTGTTGTAAACGAAGGAAGTCAGGTAGCTTTGTACGCTAAAGCTTATGGTGTCTGTGTTTACCAGGAAATAGGCAGATGACGTAAAGTTATTGGTAGTACTGGTATCTGCATCCGTTTCAAACTTGTAGCGGCTGTTATCACATTGAATAGAAACGGCAGTGGTGCCGGTAACCAGTCCAATATACCCCAGGCTTTTCTCGTAATAATTCACCGTACCGGTTGAGTCCTGGCGGATGATATTTTTATATCCTGCAGGAATCACTAGACTTACGGTAGTGTCGGATGCCGCAGAGCGGTGTAACAACGCCGAAACGGTAATATTGCCATCCACCACCGTGTTGTAAGAGATCTGGAAATAGCTGGCTCCTGACAGATAATTTCCGGTAGTATAGTTGGATGTTACGCCGGCTACATGCATGGTTACAATAACGGGATCAGTGGAGCTGGGTGTAGTGTTGTCATTTTTAACACAGGCTGTGGCGCTCCATAAAAGAAGCGCACAATAGGCTAATCTTTTATTCATATTTAGGTTAATGTGTTAGCAAATGTAACTACAAATAGTGCTATCTACAACTCTAATCCCAACCCCCAACGTATAGTCCAGGGCGATACACCGGGGTTATTAAGGTAGGTAAACCGCTTCAATACATCTACCCGCAGTACCTTAAAAATGCGGGAAATACCGGCTCCTGCTTCTATATAAGGGCCGTTGTTCAAGGAAAACATAGTAGGCACGTTATTGTTAGCGGGAAAACTGAATACAGCATTGCCGGTTACAGGTTTGTTTTCATTACGCAAACCTCCCCATAATATCCTGCACGACACGCCTTCCCGCCATTTCAGTTTTTTTAGCAGGGGTATTCTGTCAAAGAAAAAGCCTTTAAAAGAATGGTCAATATTAATACCAGCATAATGGTCGCTCACAAACTCCAGGTAGTTCATCATGTTATACCCGGTGCCGTTGTAGCCTGCAGATTGGTTGCCTTCGTGAATGGCCAGTAAGGGCCAGGGCAGGCGGCCGGTTACCCATCCTCCGGTTGCTTTCACATCTGTGTAACCCAAAGGCACCACGTAAAAACGCTTTTTAATAGTGGCATCTATCCTGTTATAATTGTATTGTCCCTTGAATAATTGCCTGATGCCATGTGTGAGGGTAAGGGTCATTACCGGGTATTTGTTGGAAATGCGATACCGGTCTGTTTGAGTTTGATAAAATTGCTCATGGGGCGCCCACCGTATCTGGGCAGATATTTCACTGGTGGTAATCGATGAGGTAGTGTCTTTGCCGGAGGTAGCCTGTGGCAGGAAGTATAAGCCGCCGGCAGGCAGCTGCTGCCTGTTTTTAAAGCCCAGGCGAATGGCGATATGATTGCCAAACTCGTGCAGGTAGTCCAGCCGGTATATGTAGTTATACAGGTATTTGTTATTGGTACCTGTTTTAATAGCCATCAGTATATTGCTTTCCACATATTCATCGTCCATGCCGGGTATATTGGTATCGTGCCGGTAGCTGAATTTTACGTAGTGCATAGGATATTGGTATACCGAACGGTGGTTGAGCGACCAGGCTATGCTGCCAAACTGTTTCCATTGCCGGTCTTTAGTACCATAGGCCAGGTAGCCATCCAGGTAATAACGTTTGCTGAAATGACTGTTGGTGCGTGCGCCAAAACGGCCTTTTACGCCTTCTACCGAGTTATAACTCAAAAAGGTATACAGAGGGCCTACATCCACCTTGTTAAAAGAAAAATAGCCTGTGGCGCCCATGTTCACCAGTTTGGTGGCAAACTGGTACGATTTCATTTTGTTCAGGCTGTCAATATTGGCATAAGCCTGCCTTTCGCTGGCGGTCATCACCTTTTCACGGTAGGCGGTAAAAAAAGAATCGGGCCGGTCGTAACCCGTATCATATTCCATGCGCCAGTCTTTACGAAACAAACTATCGGCTGGCCGGTAGGTGGTATTAAAATCGCTTACTGTAACCACGCGTTCGCCAAAAAGTCCGCTGCCCTTTTTGGTAAGCCCAAAATCCGTTACCACATCCGAATGGCTCAGGTAGTATTTATGGCTGGCGCTGTCCTGGCTAAAGTCCTGGGTAACGGTAAAGCCCCGTACCAGGCCCAGGTTCATGTGTTTATTCGTGTGCATGTTCCATTTATACACCGTGTAATGCCCATCCAGGGTAATAAACAAATTACCGGTGAACAATAGCGCGTTGGTGTTGCGCGGAGTAACATATAGCTTTAGTAGCCGCACATTGTTTTCCTTCACCGTGTCTACAATGTAATATTGGTAGTAGGCAGGGCCGCCGTCGGCTATGGGGCTCATAAATTGCCTGGTAAAAGCGACGATGGCATTGTCGTAAATATTGATGTCTTCATACAAACGGCCTAAAATAGTGCTTACCCCTTTGGTATCAATAAACTCGCCATAGTCTACTTTTTTCTGTCCCGCCAATAAGCTATTCTTCCTGTCCGGGTCGGTGCTGTAATAGTTATGGAATAGTTTTTCCTGTATATACACAGGCGTTAGTTCCTTACCGGGATATTTGGTAGTGTCTTTATTCTCAAACAGGAAGTGATAACGCTTCAGCAGTTTGCTGTCAGCAATCCAGTGAGGAAATCCATCCAGGTACAGGCATAGCTTTTCATAGCTGTTAAAACGGGCATTGCGGAATGCCCCCATGTCATTTTCCTGTTTATGAGCAATCACCTGCCGGATAAAGTCTACAGCAGGGTTGTTTTTATTAGAATAATGCCGGTGTTTGTTGGAGCCTACAGTAACGCCTTCCAGCTGTTCATATTGGCGGGGAAGTAGTACCGTCATTTTCTGGTGCGTGCGAGAAGTAATTGCTTTTAACAATCGTTGATACCCTGATGTAAAAAATACCAGCGAGTCGCAGGGTGCTTTTAGTAAAAGCTCAAACTCTCCCCGGGCATTGGTACGCGTGCCCTGTTTTTTACCAGCGTCAAAAACACTTACATGGGCTATAGGCGTGTGGGTTACAGAATCGAGAACAACGCCTTCTACAGATTGTTCCTGTGCATAGGCGCATGTGATGGCCATGATAGAAAAAAGCAGCAGAAAACAGGTTTGTTGTTTCAATGTCATAACGGTAGAGTAATGGCTGGTTTTAACAGCTGGTGTTCATAAGTTGCAATATGCCATAACTTTCTGGAATTATGCGGTAGCCAATGGCTGCTTTTAGATAAAATCACCTTTTTTGTATATGGGCTGCGTTGTTTTTACCAACACAGGCAATTTTTACCTGCTTTTGCTTTACTGATTTTATAGTTTATAGTAGTAAGAGACAGGATATTACCCACCTAAGTAAACTTAATAACTCTTATTGCAAAGAGGGTTGTCTCCCTTTTAGAATCGGGCAACAGTCTTCTTTTAGAAAGGCTGGAGATAAGCGGGAGTGATGGTACTTATCAAAGATGATTTGCCTGTTGCTTTATAGCATCCAGTACCTGTTTCTTCCGGTTTATCAAGGTGCCTTTTACTTCAATGGTCTTTATTCCCCAGTCATCTATCCAATTATATAGTATCTCATTCACTTTCCGCCGCAGTTTAGGAAAGTCAGCTGTATCGCAGTGTATGATATCCGGATCTTCTATTGGCACAAAAACAAGCAGGTCAATTTCGTGAATGACAGAATAGGTTGTTTCAAACAATGACTGAAGAGATTTGCCTGGATCAATAGCATGAATATAGGCTAGTATATCAATGGGACATCTGTCGAACAGGGTATTGTTTTCGCTTTCGGAGATTTGTTGTACGGAGAAGGAAAACTGTTTTAAAAAGTCGTCTACATAAGGCGTTTCAGCAAACTGGTAGCCCGATTCCTCCAGCTCGTAATATGGTTCCCTGTTCAACACAAATGTGGGCATTTGCTCCTGCAGTTGTTCTGCTAATGTTGTTTTTCCCACCCGATGTGCTCCAATGATAGCAATTTTCATGTGCAATTATATGAAATTGCACATGAAACAAATGCAGATAACTGCTATAATCCGGAAGTAGGTATTATTTATAATGTATGCCTGTTTACAAGGGGAATCAATTTTTCGCCAATAAGTTCAATAGAACGCATCAACTGCTCATGCGTTAACCCGGCATTATCCATCTGGAAGGTAAAGCGGTCTATGCCACCCAGTGACTCACTGTGACGTACAAGCTTTTCAGCAACCTGTTCCGCACTTCCCACCAGCAATGCCCCCTGCGGGCCAATTAAATGATTGAACTGTGCGCGGGTTACGGGCGGCCAGCCACGTTCACGCCCCAATTTTGTCCATAATTCTTCATACCCGGGATAGTATTCGTTTACTGCACGTTCGCTGCTGTCCGCCACATAGCCGGGCGAGTGCAGTCCTACCTTTAATTGTTCCGGGCGGAAACCTGCTTTGGCGCCAGCTTCCCGGTATAAATCGATGAGTGAACGGAAGCGGGAAGTGTTACCTCCGATAATAGCCACCATTAAGGGCAAGCCCAATGTGCCTGCTCTTGCAAATGACGCCGGTGTGCCACCTACGCCCAGCCATACGGGCATTTTTTCCTGTGCAGGCCGGGGATAAACTGGAAGATGGGGAATTGGTGCTCTGAACTTGCCCGACCAGTTGATGAACTCGTTATCCCTTATCTGTAACAACAAGTCCAGCTTTTCCCGGAACAAGGCATCGTAATCATCCAGGTTAAAGCCAAAAAGCGGGTAGGCCTCTACGGAAGAGCCACGGCCCACTACCATTTCTGCACGGCCTTTGGAAATGAGGTCAAGTGTGGCAAATTGCTGAAACACACGTACAGGGTCGGATGCGCTAAGTACAGTTACAGCACTGGTGAGCCGGATACGTTTGGTTCGGGCAGCAGCAGCGGACAAAATCACGGCAGTGGCAGAATCAAGAAACTCTTTTCTATGGTGTTCGCCTATACCAAATACATCAAGCCCCACCTCATCGGCATGCACAATGCGGTTCAGTAACTGCTCCATAGCATCAACGCTGCTCAAGGTGTTGGTGCCATACATGGCCGACGCAAAACTGTCTATCCCTATTTCCATAGTTATAATATTACAGCAAAGCTACAGGGGGGATGCTATACAAAAGATATTGCTATCCTAAAGTATACTGCTATACCTGGGTATAGGGCACTTAACAAAAGGTTGCTTTATTTCTTTGGCTTTAGTTTCCTCCATGAAGTCTGTAGATTGAAAATTTTATTTTATCCCTTTAATAAAGCATCCTGTCTACGCAATACCCTTACTTATCTGTAATTAATTCCGCTTTGCGTAAAGGGTTTTCCTGTTTGTGAAAAGCAGGCAGGAGGGTATCTGGTAATTTCGCGCGCAAATTTCCACCTCTTTATGAAGCAACTGATCTACTCACTTATCCTTGCTTTGCCTTTTTGTGCATTCGGCAAAAAGGCAGACCCTGAGTCCGGAACCATTAAAGGACAGGTAACCACCAGTGATAATAAACCCGCCTCCTTTGTGCATGTGGTATTAAAAGGCACGAACAAAGGAGTGATGACGGAGGATAATGGCTCTTTCCTCCTAAACAAAGTAACCCCTGGCACTTACCAGCTGGAAGTGTCACTGGTAGGATATGAAACACTCAAGCAACAGGTGGTGGTAGAAAAAGATAAGATCACCGCTGTTGCAGTGCAACTGACAGTATCTAATACACAGCTGGAAGAAGTAACAGTGACCAATGCGCGAAACAAGTTTGCTGATAAAACCAGTGAACAGGTAGCAAGGATGCCATTACGCAATTTGGAAAACCCGCAGGTGTATAATGTAGTGGATCGCCAGCTGATACAAGAGCAAATGGCTACTGAGCGCACCGAGCTGTTCCGTAACATTCCCGGTGCAGTGCCCAACTTTTCGGCAGGTGGTTCGCAAGGCTTTAGTATGCGGGGGTTTACCACTACCATTGGTATGCGCAATGGCATGGCCACCAGCGCCATCGTTCCATTGAACCCTATTATCCTTGAAAGGGTAGAGGCTATCAAAGGCCCGGCCGGCACCCTGTTTGGCAGCAACCGTAACGTTACTTTTGGCGGCGTATATAACTATGTAACCAAGAAGCCTTTTGCCGATTTTGGCGCAGAAGTGAGCCTTACCGGCGGCAGCTTTGCATTCAGCAGGTTAACGGCAGATGTAAATTCGCCATTGAATAAAGACAAAACCCTGTTGATGCGTGTAAATGCCGGGGTGCAATCGGAAGGCTCTTTTCAGGATCAGGGTTTCAATAAAAACATCACATTTGCCCCCACCTTTACTTACCTCGCCAGCGATCGTCTGAAATTTACGATTGATGCGGAGTTTACCAGGGGCAACTACACCACCACTGCCTTTGCTATCGATTCTTTGAAGAATACTTCTTACCGCAATTTCAAAGACCTGCCACTTGCTTATAAATCTTCGCTTATCAACAATAGCATTGATATTAGCAATGGCATAGACAATATCCAGTTTCAGATGGAGTATAAGATCTCTGATCAATGGAAGTCACAAACCAATTATCTGTACTCCAACGGTTTTTACAAGCATTTGTACTGGACAACCATCACCATGATCACCGATTCTACTTTCGGCCGCTCGGTAAGAAACCAAACGCCCGAAACATTTGGCAACACGGAGTTTCAGCAAAACTTTATCGGCGATTTTCATATCGGCTCCCTGCGCAACAGGATGGTGGTTGGGGTAGATTACAATTATAATTACAATCAGCTGAATCGCGTGACAGTTAACTACGATACCGTAAGATTGAATAAAGCACAGCCTGTTATGAACACTGATAAGATCAATGCGCTGTCTGCTCAAAAAGGTTTTGTTGTTACTTCCACTAAAACGCTGAATGTGAGCGCCTATGTATCAGATGCTATTAACATTACTCCTGAGCTGATTGCTATGGCCAGTGTGCGGGTAGACAGGTATTCGACTGATGGCCTCTACACGCAAAGCACAGGTTTGTATGCTAACGCCTATAATCAAACTTCGGTGTCACCTAAGTTTGGTGTGGTGTACCAGATGCTTCATAATAAACTGTCGCTGTTTGGTAACTACATGAATGGCTTTGTGAACCTGGGCCCTTTAACACAGGGAGATAACATTGTAATGGCTAAACCACAGTATGGTAATCAGTGGGAAGGTGGTGTTAAGTTTGCTTTGCTGAGTAATAAATTAAACGGAGGGGTAAGTTTCTATAATATTGACATTACCAATGCTACCCGCGATGAATCCATAGGAGGTAAAAAGTATACTTTCCAGGATGGCACACAACGTAGCAGAGGGGTAGAGGTAGAATTGATTGCAAATCCGGTAGCAGGTTTGAACATAGTATCGGGTTATGCTTATAACAAAAATGAGTATACAAAGGCTAGTGCTGCTACACAAGGCAAACAAGTAGTGTTCAGTCCTAATAACACCATTAACTTTTGGGCAAGCTATGTTATCACCAAAGGAAAAACCAAAGGCCTGGGCTTTGGTGCGGGTGGTAACTATGTAGGAGAATCCTGGTTTGAAGCTACCAATAGCTTTAAAGTGCCTGCGTACACTTTAGTAAATGCAACCGTATTCTTTGATCAGAAAACATATCGCTTATCCCTGAAAGGAAATAACCTCACAGGTCAGCAATATTGGAATAACAATGGCACTGCGCAAAAGCCGGTTAACTTCCTGGCCAGTGTAGCGTTTAAATTCTAGGGAACGTATCATTACATAAAAGTGGGTGTTTCATCAATGATGGACACCCACTTTTGTATGGAGGATAGAACGCTATATACCTATTCCTTCTTTTTGAAGAGCCACCCTTATTTTCCTGAGCATATTTATACGCATGTTCCTGATACGATCGGGGATGCCTTCCAAATTGAGGATAGCAAAAGTATCATTTACCAGGTTGCGTACATTATTCACTGTCTCAGCAGGAGAAATAAGTAATGTTTCCGGTAATCTGTCTGTATGTGCATGAAAGAAATCATGTAACTCGGTAATTTCTGTGTCTGATATCGGATTTGTTGCCATAAAAAGGGGCGCGAAGATAAGGGGGAGTTACATACAACACCAAAAAATAATATCCCCGTTTCTGGTCAGAAGTCATTTATAGTCAATCCATTCTATTGCTTTTGCCAGGCTGCACCGGCAATAAAAGAATTGCGGTAAAGCCTGTTTTAACAGGAGTGACTATATCTTATCCAAATTATAAAAAGGCATAATATTTGTTCGTCCCAGGCAGCAAAAAATCAATTCTATCCATGAAAAAATGTATTGGCGTAGTGTGCTTACTGCTGATCACCTGTTTTGCCAAGGCAGACCAGCTGGCTTTGATCAGCCACGAACAGGCTGAAAAAGCAGTAGCCTACCTGAAAAAAGAAACCTCTGTAGTGCTGTGGTGCAGCTGCTGCGAGGGTGACGAGATGAAACGTATTACCGTTGGCGAAGTGTTTGTGAAATCTGTTGACAATGGTAAGTATTACGAAGTAATATTAAAAGGCCGTGATGAAAATGGGAAAGAGGTAGAAGAAGCGTTGGATCTGGCCTATGTGTTTGTGAAAAAAGGCAGTAAAGGACAGTCGCTGGGTAAGGTGCTGAAATTTAAATGCGATCCTTGTGTAGATCCGTTTAACTGGGAAACTCCCGGAGCCGGTTAATCAATCACGTTATTCTTTATAGTAAAGGCTATCACTTCTGTAAAAGGGGTGATAGCTTTTTTATTTGTTAAAGTACGAAAAACCTGTTTCTATTACCCGGGAAAACACAAATGCCTTCTATGGCAGAAGGCATTTGTATATTATGTTTTATCTGCTAGTAGCTTAATTCTACAATCTCTTTTACCTTATCGGGCGTAACAATACCGTTTTCACCCAGCTTTGCCCAGCCGCGGGTTTCAAAGCGTTGTACAATGATATTGGCAGTGTTGGCATAGTCTGGTGTTTGAGAAGATAAATTACCAGGCATACCCATCTCTGCAAAAAAAGCTTCCGTTTTCAGGATGGCTTCACGGGCGATAGCATCTGTGTCGTTGCCGGTAATATTCCATACACGGCGTCCGTATTGCGCCAGCTTGTCTTTTTTAGCGCTAAACAGCACTTTGTATAAGTTGGGAGCAATAATAGCCAGGGTGCGTGCATGATCAATACCATATAACGCGGTAAGCTCGTGCCCGATCATATGTGTAGCCCAATCGGTAGGCACACCTTTTTGAATCAGTCCGTTCAATGCCATAGTACAGCACCACATAAAGTTAGAAGCCAGGGTATAGTTCTCTGGTTGTTCAACTACTTTAGGGCCTATTTCCACCAGTGTTTGCAGAATGCTTTCCGAAAACCTGTCCTGCAGTAATGCATCAATAGGATAGGTGAGGTATTGCTCCATCACATGTGTAAAGGCATCTATTACACCATTCTGTAATTGCCTTTTGGGCAGGGAGATGATCACCTTGGGATCGCATATAGAAAATACCGGGAACATAGCCGGGCCACCAAAGGCCAGCTTCTCCTGGGTGGCAGCAATGGTAACCACCGAACCGGAGTTCATTTCACTGCCGGTAGCCGGTATGGTAAGCACAGCCCCAAACGGAATGGCATTGTCACGGATAGACATTCTTTTATGCAATATCTCTTTAGGATCACCTGCAAACTTCACTGCGGCAGAAATGAACTTAGCCCCATCAATCACCGACCCGCCACCTACAGCCAGTATAAAATCTAGCTGCTCGTTACGGATAACTTCCACCGCTTTCATCAGCGTTTCGTAGTGTGGATTGGCCTCAATGCCACCAAACTCAGTAACGGAAAAACCTTCCAATGCTGCTTTCACCTGGTCATATATCCCGTTCTTAAAAATACTGCCGCCGCCATACACCATTATTACCCGTGCGTTTTGGGGCACCAGGTCTTTTAGTTTGGCAATCTGTCCCTCACCAAACACGAGCTTGGTAGGGTTGTATAACTCAAAATTGTTCATGGTAGGATGTTTTTACTTTCTGCAGGCAAAGTTAGGGCGATGTGTTGGTAGGGAAGTGTAAACCTTTAAGATAGTGATGTAAGTCACAGTTATTCAGCTAATGTTAATAGAATTATAAGTTGCTTTTAACGATTCACAGGCAACAATAATTAGCGTTTTGGCCTCTTAGATAATGAAAAAACGTACCAGATGTTTGCCGCCAAAAACAGATCTACACTCCGGCATTTTTTTGCCGCAACCAACCATTTAATAACTGCCTTCGCTGTTGTATTGTCTTTATCTTGTAGTAATCCCCGCGAGTGTATTGCTTTCAGCGATACTCAGTTGTATACCTGGTTTCCTTACGACACTACTCACACCTATTATTTCTCAGGTAGCAATGGACAAATCGATTCAATGAAACTGAATGAAAACACTGCAACGGATGCCTATACCAGTGGTAATCATTTTAACTCGGAAGCATGCTCGGCCGGGGCCACTATGAGCACAGGAGAGAAACCTCAGTATATCTACCTGAATATTTATGAAACGAAAGTGAATAATGAGGTTCAATATGCCGACATAGAAGTGAATGGCCTGGATTATTTTGGCAACTGCCTTTCCGATACAGGATATGTATATAGTAATTCACATTTAGCACATACGCAATACCATGAAAGTTTACAATTGAATGGTCGTGAGTTTACCCAGGTACAGGAAATCATTGCAGATACAGTCAGGAATGGGCAAACAATATCCCATTTCTGGATAGCTAAAAATAAAGGACTGGTAGGGTTTGAAGAAAATGGCAATAGCACTATTTTTACCCTGCAACCTTAACAGGTTTAATTACTCAGCCCTAAATATGCAATCAAATGGTGTATTCGAATGATGAATCGGATAAGGCAATAAGACAAAGAAATTTTTACCTGTACGTATATGTATTACCTGGTGTATTGTTCCTGTTAATGATGGCATTGGTGTATGTAGCTGCTTATGTATACCATACAGGAAGGGGCGAGATCATTTTTTTACTGATAAGTTCGTTGTCGTATGTAACGCAGGGGCATAATTACCAGAAAGAGAAATGGGCTAAAATGCCGGATGGCACTTATTATCATATTAAAAGCATTTTACAGAACCAGCCTTTTTATCTGGATGAGCCAGCCAGCTATGAAGCGGAGTTTTTTCAGCCCAGATGGCAAAAGATATTTGTGCTGCTGTTTGGGGTGGGATTAGCGATAGTGGGAGTGGGAGGGTTTGTCTTTTATAAAGTATCTCCCTTTGTTGCGTTTTTTCTCGCATTGCAGGGTATCTTTTTTACCTTATGGGGGGCTAAAAAGCTGAGCGATAATTCGGCCAGTTTAAAGCTGGATAAAAAAGGACTATGGATGAAGCGGCTGGAATTTGTGCCGTGGACAGCCGTAGTAGATGTACGCATTACAGAAGATGATACCGGAGATAATAAACACGCCTACCTGGAAGTATATTTACACAATACCATTTTTGCACGTATAGGTAAACCGGATGCCCGGTTGGAAATCACTTACTTGTCGGAAAAGAGTAAAATAAAGCCACTGATAGAGGAGTATAGAAGCCTTGCCATCCAGACTCCCGTTCACGAATAAACGGAATACTGGCTGGCAAGGTATGGAGCTTAACAACCATCCTGGGCTTTGCTAAACCGCATGTGCAGAATAAGCTCAATATTGTTGGCGATCATTCCATTTTTAAGCCCTCTGAGCGGATCATCTGACTGATAAGTAATCCCCCATTTAGTTCTGTCGATATGAATAACTGCCTGCAATAGCAAGGTATCGTGTTGCATCTGGTAAGTAAAAGGAATATCTATAGGCTGGCTAACTCCTTTCAGGTTAAGAGTGCCCTGTACGCGTGCCGGCGTGTAATAACTGCTACCTGTTACGGTAAAATATGCATAAGGAAACTGAGTTGCTGCCAAAAAATCGTTGGATAGCAAATGTGCATCCAGCTCTTTTCTTTTCTCCGCTTCTGGCTGATCGGTACTGTGAATGGTGTTGATATCTATTACAAAACGACCGTTGGTAATCAGATTGAGCGTGCCTGTTTGCAGGTTGCCTTCTTTTAGTTGCAAGGTGCCCTGGTGGCCGCCCCCGGTAATATAAGAAGCTTTCCATTCTATGTTACTCCCCACCGGTACTAAACGCCAGCTGGCTGCTTCCCAGCCAAAATGGGGAAGCGTAACGGATGTTTTGTCAGGTGGAGTTACACAGGTGGTATGGCTGGCTTTTAAGGCGGCAAAACCGGCTAGTAACACAAAGGCGGATAAACCCATAATTTTATACATAGTAGCATTGTTTGTTCAAACTTAAAAAGTAAGGAAGGATATGTAGCTATGCGGCGGGTAAAATGAATGTAAACGGGTTGTAAAATGTTTGTAAATGAACGGGTTACAGAATTTTGAGTAAACGGAACGCTTAAATTCACATTATGATGTGTTATCGCTGTTGGATGATATTTTGCCTGGCTGGCGCCATTGTTTGGGCCGATATTGCTTATGGTCAAGATGCCCGCACATCCTATCATAATGCTGCAGCCATGATTGTGATGCGTCAAATAGGGCACCAGTTGCTGCTGGCAAGTGGAGATGATACTTCCCGCGTAATGCCGGTGCAGCAGGTGGCAGAAAACGAATATCGCATCAGCTTTGAAAGCTCCTTTATTTTCCAACCGGATTCATTAATAGCCATAGCTAATCGCTACCTGGCCACCAGTTCGCTTCCTGCCGCCTATGTTGTAAATGTATTGGAGTGTAAAAGCCTGGAAGTGGTATATGGTTTTGCGCAGGGGGTGAATAATCAGCCGCCACCCTGTACAGGCAGAAACCAACAGAAAGGGTGTTACCAGGTACAGGTTATTTTTCCGCAAACTTCCGGTTCCGGTTCACCTGCTATTCTTTTAGGTGCCGGCGTTTCTTTGTTGGCACTGTCCGGAATGTTTGTTTGGCAAAGACGCCGGCGGAGACCATCGGAAAATGCTACCGACGTAGTTTCTGTTACAACCATAGAAACAGCGCTACCTGTACAGCTGGGCGATTATACTTTTTACCCCACCCGGCAACAACTCATATATCAACAGCAGGAGGTGATACTAACCTTGAAGGAAGCTAAGCTGTTGAGCATATTTGTAAAGCACATCAACGAGTTGATTAGCCGTGAGCAATTACAAAAGGAAGGCTGGGAAGAAGAGGGGGTAATTACCGGCAGAAGTCTGGATATGTTTGTGTCCAAGCTTCGAAAGCATTTACAGCAGGATGCTTCCGTAAAGCTGGTCAACGTTCATGGCCGGGGATATAAATTAGAGATCACTTAAAGCAACTGCTTTTAAGTTTAGGTAAAACGGGTGTTTCATAATCAGAAACACCCGCTTATGTAATAGATCTTATTTAATCAATCGCCATAAAGTAGTTACCAATCGGTCAACATCTTCACAGGTGTTATAAAACGCCAGTGAAGGCCGTACGGAAGTTTCTACGCCCATTCTTCTTAAAATAGGCTGTGCGCAGTGGTGGCCGGTTCTTACGGCTATCCCTTCCTGGTTTAAAGCTTTACCCACCTGATCGTTAGAAAAGCCTTTGAGGTTAAAGGATAACACGCTGGCTTTATCGGGGGCAGTACCAATCAGGCGAAGCCCTGGTATTTGCTTCATATGATAAGTGGCATATTCCAGCAACCAGTGTTCGTATTGGCTGATAGTTTCCATGCCCAGTTTGGTAACATAGTCGATAGCAGCGCCTAAGCCTACTGCATCAGCAATATTACCGGTGCCGGCTTCAAAACGGTTAGGAGAGGGATGATATTGAATTTCTTCAAACGTTACATCCTTGATCATATTACCGCCGCCCTGCCAGGGTTCTGTGGCGTTAAGCAGACCTTCTTTACCATATACCACACCAATGCCGGTAGGGCCAAACACCTTATGTCCGGAGAATACAAACCAATCGGCATCTAACGCCTGCACATTCACAGGCATATGTGATACAGATTGTGCGCCATCTACCAATACTTTAGCCCCGGCAGCATGTGCCATAGCTATCACCTGCTGGGCGGGCGTAACCGTGCCCAATGCATTAGATACCTGTGTAAAGGCTACCAGTTTGGTTTTAGGCGATAGCAGTTTAGCGTATTCATCCAATAACAGTTGCCCATCATCATCTACCGGAATTACTTTCAAAGTAAGTCCCTTTGCATCTGCCAGCCGTTTCCAGGGAACAATGTTGGCGTGGTGTTCCAGGTTGCTTACAATGATTTCATCACCCGCTTTCAGGTATTGATTACCCCAGCTTTGCGCCACCAGATTAATGGCTTCTGTGGCACCGCGCACAAAGATGATTTCGTTGGCCGACTTAGCACCCAAAAAAGCCCTTACTTTTTCACGTGCTGTTTCGTAGGCGTCAGTAGCCCTTGCTGCCAGCTCGTGTGCTGCGCGGTGAATGTTTGAGTTTTCATGCGCATAGAAATAAGCGATTCTATCAATAACCGATTGGGGCTTTTGTGTGGTGGCTGCATTATCCAGCCATACCAGTGACTTGCCGTTCACCTTTTCATGTACCAGTATGGGAAAATCTTTTTTAATAGCATAAGCATCAAAGACAGGGCCGCCCAGCGCATGTTTCAACTGCGATGTTTGACCACCTGAAATTTCCTGTGAATGCAGCTTGCTGTTATCCAGGAAATAAAAGGAGGGGGCAGGGGCGGGAGCGCCTGTAAGCGGAAAGCTCACCGGCACTGCGGGGTGGTGAGTGTTTTGTAGCTGAAAAAAAGAAGGTACATCCCATTGAAAAGGATGACTGGCGGCACCTACAGTGGGTTTTTGACCCTGTTGTTTTTGCTGCAGGTTATTGTCGGGAAAACTGGTTTCCGGTTCTTTGATATTAAAGGTGTTGCCTTGTTGCAGATAGGAGGGTGAAGCGCCGCTGCCTGCAACAGCAGTAGGTACACGACCACCCTCATTACTATGATGGGGTGTGAACGAATGAGACGATTCGTTGCCACCTGCATATAATAACTGGTCTATATCGGCAAGATCAGCATAATGGAACAAGCTACCGGCAGAAGCGCCTGCACCGCCAGTGGAAGGTGGTGTTAATTGCCCACCCATTGGATTGGCAGCTGCACCTGGTGCGTATTGTGATTGACCGGCATAGAAATCGGGCGGTGCCGCATTTCCCCGGGCAGCCAGTGCTGCCACGTTTTCGGCATATGCTTTTGCACGCGGGTGTTCTTCCGGATTGGCAGAGAATTCCTTAGGCGCTTCATTGGGCAATGCTTTGAAAAAGGCGTTAGCCAGGTGCTGCAGGTCGTTCACGTCCGGCAATCCTGTTTGCTCGTTAATATTTATACTCATAATAATTGCCTATTTCTACGTCATCTAATACCGCAATAGCATCATCTACTAACACGGCCAGTGAACAGTATAGCGACACCAGGTAGGAGGCAATAGCGCGGTCGTTAATACCCATGAAACGTACACTCAGTCCAGGTGTTTGCTCACCTTGCAAACCAGGTTGAAACAAGCCAATTACACCTTGTCTGCTTTCGCCGGTACGCAACAGGATAATTTTGGTTTTGCCATTTTCAATAGGCGGTTTGTCAGAAGGAATCAATGGAATACCGCGCCAGGTAAGAAACTGTGAGCCGAATAAAGAAATGGTAGGCGGAGGAACACCACGGCGGGTACACTCCCTGCCAAAAGCTGCTATCGCTAATGGATGCAGGAGGAAGAAGCCAGGCTCTTTCCACACTTTGGCAATCAGTTCATCCAGGTCGTCTGGCGAAGGGCCGCCTTTACGTGTTTTAATGCGCTGCTCATCTGCTACACTGTGCAATAGCCCATAGCTTTTGTTGTTGATCAGTTCGCTTTCCTGTCTTTCCTTAATGGTTTCAATAGCCAGGCGCAACTGTTCTGAGATCTGGTTGTAAGGCTTGCTGTACAAATCAGATACCCGGGTGTGCACATCTACAATGGTTTGTACGGCTGCCAGGTTATACTCACGTGGGTTTTCTACATAGTCCACAAATGTTTGCGGCAGTATTTTTTCATCACGGGTAGAGCAGTCTACTTCAATCTGTGTAGCATTCTTTACCTTGTTTAAACGGAATACGCCCGATTCTACCGGAACCCAGTTGAGCAGTTGTGTTAACCACCTGGGCGAGATAGTGATCATTTGGGGTGCGGTTCTCGTTGCAATAGCCAATTGCCGTGCGGCTACGTCTCCTAAAGCGGTCTGTTGCGTTGTGTTTTCTGTTGCCATAGTTTGTTGAGTGAATAAAAAATAATGAGGATATAAGAATGAACATGGTTAAGCATTCATAAGCTTACAATTGATTGCTTTGGTGTAATCGTTAAAAATTAGTTGAAATAATATGGAAGCGCTACCGAAAATAACAAAAAACAACTATTATAGCAAAAATGAGAAAGTTGTAAGAAGAACTGTATATAGGTTATGATTTTTATTAATAAATGGAGGGTGTTGTTCCGGTGGGAAGGGTATATAAAAGAGGTTGCATTTGTATTGTTGTTGTGCTGCTGTTCCACTACTTATGCGCAGGAAACAGATAGTACGCTTATGCTGCCGGTTGATTCGGCAGATGTTTTCCAGGATAGTATCGCTTTTCCCGAATTTGAAATGCCCATTTATACGGTGGAAGATGACAGCACCTATTGTAATGATGCTACGGAAAGGCATGCCCGCAGGTTGCGTTTTTTATCACCCAAAGCCTCTTACCGGCTGGCAGTAATGCTGGCGCGTGTAAAAGCCTATGCGGCTTCGTTAAAATACTTTTCTTTATCGCGCCGGATGCAGCTGCAAGCCACCGATACTGCAGCTATGGCGCATGCAGGCGTACCTGTTACAGATAGCATGTTGCAAAAGCTGATTCCTTACCTGGCAGATAGTATAGAGGATAGCCAGTCAGATACCTTATTGCTACAAAACCGGATGGCTAAAAAAGGAGGAACACGTTTAAGAAGTGCCGACATAACAGCGCCTTTTCGTGACGGAGAGGCCGGAATTGGCTACGGCGTATTATTGCACATTAAACAGCCTGTTCCTGGAAACCGGAAAAGCTATGCATTGTTTAATAATGTAGGCCATATGTTTATTACCCTGGTAAAGTTTGAAGGGGATGGCAGCCATGTAAGCCGCACTTTTGGTTTTTATCCGGATAAAGAAAACCTCTTATCAGCTACGCCTTTACAACCACTGACAGCTTCCATGTTTTTAAACGATGCCGATCATAGTTGGGACGAGCTGGTGGCACGCTTTATATCGCGCCGTCAATTCAGGCTTATTCTCCGCAAGATTAAACAATACTCCCGCGAACGTTACCACCTCAATAAAAACAACTGTACCGATTTTGGGCTGAGCGTTGCATCTATCGCCGGTCTTAAAATACAGGAAACCCGTGGCTCGTGGCCGCTGGGAAAAGGCAATGATCCCGGTGATACCGGTCAAAGTATTTTAGAAGGCAAGGTGTTGGATATGAGCGGGCAGGGTAAAGGAAGTATTTTCATGTGTACTATTAAAGACTAAGGTGTTGTATTATTAACTGAAGTTATTAACCAACTTATTTTGTAGGATAATTAAATTAAGTTAGTTTTACCTATCAAACAGGAGAACATCCCGTTTGTTGAATTGTATATGAGTGATGTAAAAGGCTTATATATCGATGAACACGTTGTACGCATTGTAGCAGCACTGGTAAGTGTAATAACAATAGTGTTGTTATTTACCGGGTGGGAATGGCTTGCTGTATTATTGACGGTAGATTTTGCCTTGCGCGCATTTACCAGGTTGCCTTCCCCATTAGCATGGGCGGCAAAAGCAGTAGCGAAGCAGGCTCATTGGCCACCGAAACCTATTTTTGCCCCTCCTAAAAAGTTTGCTGCAGCTGTAGGTAGTGTGTTCTCTATACTTATCTTCTTATTTCTACACTTTCAACTTATTACTTTATACTATATTACTGCATTCATTCTTCTGGCTTGCGCAGTGTTGGAATCTGTTTTTAAAATCTGCCTGGGGTGTTATATGTATAACTGGATAGTGATACCATTCGTTAACCTCAGTCAAAAAAACAGGCAGCATTCCTGACTGGAAAAAAAGTATTGTTACCCACCGGTTCATCTTACCTTTAAGAGAAGAATGAATCATTATGGACATAAAGACACGTTACTCCTTTGAAGTTCGCTGGTCAGATCTCGACCCAAACTTTCATGTACGACACAATGTGTACTACGACTGGGGAGCCACTTCACGTATCCTTTGTTTAAACCATGCCGGTTTTGGAGCAGCTTTCCTGGCCAAACATCAGCTGGGGCCGGTGCTGTTTAGAGAGGAAGCCATCTTTAAAAGAGAAATACATTTTGGCGATACTATTGAAGTGAGTTTACAGCTCACTAAATCAAGACGTGATTACAGCCGCTGGAGCTGGACACATGAAATAGTGAAAAACGGCGACACGCTGGCTGCTATTGTAAATGTAGATGGCGCTTTTATCAATACACAGCTACGTAAACTAACCGCACCTCCGGAAGAAATGTGTCCCTTGTTTGAAAAACTTCCTAAAGCGGAAGGTTTTACCTGGACGGATTAAAATGAAGATATAAGTAAGGCAACAACAGATAAGTAAGCTTTACTACAAAATATTAAACAGCCTTAGCAAATGAATGCTAGGGCTGTTGGTGTATTAGAAGGATGGTATTGGAAACTTTTGTTTGGCTTGTATCCAGGTTTTATTAATCACCGGTGATAGCATCACCAGCAACAAGGTGGCCACTATCATGGCACAAATACCCCAGTAGTAATCCATCGCAAAGCGGGTAAAGCTTACTGATGTGCCTGCTTTGTTTAACAGGCCATATGCCGCCTTGCCCGCCTGCTCACTGCCCATACCACGTGCAGACAGGACACTCTTATACAGATTCAATCTTTCCTGTGTGGTGGTTTGCGCTAAGGTTACATCCTGTATCGTTTGATCGTAGTGCTTTTTAACCAGATCCATCTGAAAGTAGTTGACCAGTCCGGTACTTAAGCTGGTGCCAAAGAAACGGAAAGCCATGCCCGTCATAGCAGCCGAGCCGGATATCTGCTGTGGAACAGCAGATACAGTAAACAACACAATAGGCGTAATAAGCAGCCCTGCACCCAGCCCTTGCATAAACAATGGGATAGGGAAGAGGGTAACATCGGCATTCTGGCTGAACAGGAAATACATCCAGCCATGAAAGGCAAACAGCACTGTAAAGCCGATAAATAAAATACGTCGGATATGATGTAGGGCCAGTAACATGCGAGAAGAAAGAAAGACGCCGGTTACGGCCCCGACCATATTCCATATCATGAGAGTGTTGAGCTGGAACGGATCCATGCCTACCACCGTGGAAAAATAAGAAGTAGTGATGTTGAGTGCCCCTCTGGCTATATATAATATTACCAGCAGCAGTGCACCTAAGCAAAAGTTACGTGCTTTAAACACTTCTATATGCAGAAAAGGGCGCTTCAGGCTGCGTTGGCGTATGACATTGATTGCCGACAATACCAGCACTATTACAATACAGCGTACAATGCCGGCATCTTCCAGCCATTCTTTTTCTTGTCCATATACAAACACGTAAGCAATACATAACAATGTAATAGCCAGGAAAACGAAGCTGTGCCACTCAAACTGATACAAAGCTATTTTTCGCTTACCCAGGTAGCCGGGGCTCAACAAAAAATATAATAACACAAAACCCGGAATAGGGGCCGCGGCCACTACGAGGTAAACCTTATTAAAATTAATGGTATCTACCAGTTCTGTGGTTACCAGTGAGGTAAATGGGGGCACGGTAAGCAGCATGCAGTAAAACAACGAATAGCCTATTTCGCGTGCGCGTTCCGAATTCAGGTTCCTGAAAATAAGCCCTAACCCCACCGACACCACTGCGCCACAACAAAAGCCGTGCATGAAACGCAGCACATATATCTCGCGTATATCAGCAGAAGCATAACTAAGTAAGCTAAGTACCGTGTTTAACACCAACACCAGCACCAGGTAATGTTTTACCTGAATGCGGCTGCTCAGCCTTCTTTCTATGGGAATAAATGAAACCAGGGCCGCATAAAACACCAGCATGGTATACGAAATATCCGCAGGCTCCACACCATAATAGCCGGCAGCTGCATTTACGTTTACCGTACCAATGGCTAATAGCATGGTAGTGGTAAACAACACCAGGAACACAGCTATTTTAGCCAGCCATAACGGAACCCATGCTTTAAACAGGGAAGTAGAGGGATTCATTATGCTTTTTGCTTTTTAATGATCACAGTAGCGCTCATGCCTGCTGTTACGCCCTGAAGTGAATCTGTTGCCGGCATCAGGCGTATCCGTACTGGAATACGCTGTGCAATTTTTACAAAGTTACCGGTAGCGTTATCCGGCGGCAGCAGTGAAAACTTAGAACCGGTAGCGCCGCTCAGTGATTCTATTTTGCCTTTGAATATTTTGCCGGGGTAGGCGTCCAGTTCAATATCACTTTCCTCGCCTACATACATATTTCTTACCTGTGTTTCTTTGAAATTGGCTACCACCCATTTACCGGCTTCGTGGTTTACAATAAAACCGATGGTTTGTCCGGCGCTTACCAGCTGTCCTTCCTGCACCGTGCGGCGCCCCATTTTGCCAGTGTAAGGAGCGGTGATTACCGTATAGCCTACCTGTATATTATGCAGGTGTAAAACCGCTTCTTTACGCTTGATTTCGGAAGAGGCCGCCTGCTTTTGCATGGCTATGTCGGTTACTTTAGCCAGGGAGGCAGTATAAGCGTCCTGTGTAGCCTGGTAATCGGCCTTAGCTACATCCAGTGCAGTGCTTATATTTTCGAATTGTTGTTGGGTAACAGCTTCTGAAGCCAATAGTTTTTTGTAACGGTCAAACTCCTGCTGTGCCTTCCATAATTTAGCTTTGGCTGCTTCAATCTGTGCTACTGTTACCGTAGCTGTTTTTTCCTGCGTGTGAATGCCGCTTTCCAGTACGTTTAACTGCGCTTTGGCATTTTGCAGGGAGGCGCTGGCTTCTTCCTGTTGCGAAAGATACTCGCTGTTATCAATAATTAATAAGGTGTCTCCTCTTTGCACATCCTGGTTTTCTTCAAACCTGATTTCCTGTATATAGCCGGAAACTTTCACGGCTATAGGATTAATATACTCTTCTACCTGCGCATCGTTGGTTTCTTCATAAGCTTTGGCGTTAAGCCATACCCTTATGCCCCAGAAGCCCAGGCCAGCCAGTATAATAATTGATAAAACGGAGGTAATGCGGGTTACAATTTTATCCGCCTTGTTTTGTTTTGGGTTACTCATATAATTATAGAATTCCTATCGTTTTTTGTAATTGGTAGTACAGCATATCAGAAGCGATGTTGGCAGAAGCCAGATCAAACCGTGCCTGCAGCAACTGGTTTTCGGCATCCAGTAAATCCGTCATCAGGGATAACTGGTTCAGATATGTTTCGCGAAAGATGCGCAGGTTTTCTTCGGCCCGTTTGATGCTGGTTTTAGCCACATCAATCCGCTCCAGCGATTCGTTGTATTTAATGTACAGCTGCTTTACCTGCACCGCCAGCTCGTCGCGCTTATCAGACAGCTGTATCTCTTTCTGAACAATACTGCTTCTGGCTGCCGCTACGCGGTGTTTGTTCCTATACAGTTCTGATAAAGGCATGGATACCTTTACGCCATATAGGCCGATACTGTATATAGCCCCCTCGTAAGGATACAGGAATATTTGGGGGTAAGAATATTTAAAGTCGGCAAACAAACCCACTTTAGGGCTCAGATTCGCCTGCACCTGTTTTAGTTGTAATTTACTACCTGCCAGTTCGGCTTCGGCTATTTTATAAGTAAAATCGTTGGCCAGGGCGCTGTTTACCTGCGTGGTTTCGTTGCCGGCGAGCAGTGGACTGGCTATCTGGCGGGGGAGGGTGTCCGGTACAATGATTACCGAGTCGGGGAGGCCGCTTACCACATCCAGCTGGGCGCTACCAATAATAATATTATTTTCTACTTCTTTCAGGTTCATCTGCTGGTTAGACAGTCGCAATTCCGCCCGTAGTACGTCTGTTTTCAGCACTACACCATTCTTATGCATTTCCCTTATCTGCAGCAGCAGTTTTTCCTGCTCTTTAATATCTTCCCGCAAAAGTGTGCGAAAAAAATAGCTGCGTTTAAGGGTAAGGTACCAGGAGGCGGCTTTGAAGCGCATTTCGTTACGTGTTGAATTCCTGATCTCAGTAGCCACTTCATGCTTAATCTTTTCTATCTCAATATTGCGCTTGACTTTACCTCCATTGTATAACAAAAACTGCGCTTCGCCTCCTAAAGTATAGGTATAATGTAAAACGGGAAACATATCCGGCCCGTTAAATAAACCATGTGTGTACACCGGCATGTTGGTAACCCTGGCCACATTGCCAGCCAAACCAAGTTCGGGAAGTTGCTCTCTTTTTGATTGAATGACTTCTTCTTCACTTTGCACCAGTTTTTGATTCTGGGCCAATAATGCTTTATTGTTCTTTTCTGCGCGATCCCATATTTCATTTAAAGAAACATGCATTTCATAAGTGGGCAGTTGGGCATTCTGGCAGAAAACGGTTATCGGTAAACACATACATAGTGTGGATAACCATAAACGGGGTATAGACATAAAACGTGTTAAACAATTATTACAATTGCAAAGTTGGAGCGAATTAGCAACTTCCCTTTTTTCTAATATGCCAAAGATTATATGAATTCTGCCAAAAGGCATTTGTCCATTTCTGCCAGCCGTAAATTGGCTGAAAATTGTAATTTACAAACCGGATGCCCTATAGCAGGGGCACGCCAATAAGCAAATGAAAGTGAAAAAGAATATGGAGCCCGTTAATGATTCCGTGTTGCCATTGGTGGATGAAGTGCCCGGTTGCTATTATATATGGCATACCAAAGCCGAGTTCAGGCATAAGATGCATACCCATAACAAAGGACAGTTAACTTATTTTCAGGGCGGGTCAGCTTTCCTGCATACGAACGATAAGTCGTATTTTTTACCTGCCCGCCATTATGTGTGGGTGCCGCCGGGTATGCCGCACTACCTGGAACAGCGGGATACCGCCTATTCTGTACGCAACCTGTATTTTCCGGCACTACTGTTAAAAAAGCAACCCTTTTTTGACAAGCTGGGTATTTACCCGGCCAGCAATCTTATTTATGAATTGTTGTTATATACCGAAAATTGGATAGGTAATATTCATAAAGGTGCGCCCGGCTACGATTTATTAACCGCTATTAAAAGCCTGCTGCCGGAAGTAAGTAAGCAGCCTTTACCAATTGCGTTACCTACCACCGATAATTTAAAACTGCGCCCGGTGTTACGTTACCTGCACGAGAATATTTCCGAAAAACTATCCATGCCTGAGCTGGCGCCCCAGTTTGGATTTAGCGAGCGTAGTTTATACCGGTTGTTTCGCACCGAGATGGATATTTCTTTCTTGCAATACCTTAAAATGCTGCGCGTAATAAAAGGCATTGAAATGCTGCTGAAAGCCGATCAGAATATCAGTGAAATTGCTTTTAAAACGGGCTATGAAAGCATCTCTGCGTTCAGTAATACTTTCCAGCAGATAGTAGGTATGCGGCCGAGTGAGTTTAAGTTATAAATGTATTAACCAGGCAAAGTTTACTTACTAATCGTAAACTACGTTTCCAAACTCAAATGGATTAGCCATTAACATACTGGTTATCCAGGATTGGAATTCGCTGTCCAGCATGCCTTTGGGGGGTAACACTCGTACCAGTTTAAATAAAGCCGGATTTACCTTTATTTGCCGTATATGTTCATTCTTAACAATGGCAGAGGTAAGTAACTGCGGCGTTTTGCATAGATCTGTCAAGGCAGGAGGTATAGTGTTTTTTTCCATATCTGCCCACATTTCTTCCGGTACTTCAAAAGAAGGGCTTTCTTCTTCTACATTGATAAAGACCCGCATAATCATAGAACTGGTAGCTGTCATTTTACGGCGTTCGCTGGCAACGGTATCTGAATAAACCCTTTCTGTATCGCCTGTTCCTTCCGTTAAATAAAAACCAGGTCCTAGCTGGCTGGTTTTATATACTTTTTCGCTCTCTTCTTTTCTTTCCTTTAAGCCGCTATATAAAGAAGGTGCATCTGCTTTGGATGTACCATGAAAACCATGAAGCCTGTATGGCTTCAAATAGTTATTGATATCTGCAAATTTTACATTAACAGTATAATTTCTATCGTAGAATTTTAAACTGAACACTAATTGGGAATCAACCAGTCTTTTGAGGAAGTGATTAACGCCACGCACATTAGCCAGGGTTGTTATAGGCATAAATGAAAGAATCCGCCGAATATGATCAACATTGCCCAATACTCCATGAGAAACCTGGTTCAGTTGCTCCTGGCCTGTAAGTATCTTATAACGTTCTGTGATGGTTTCCAGAAAAAGAGTGCCGGCGTTGTCTCTGCCTTCAAAGTCTTCCAGATTTATGATGCCCGCATTAGCAGTTAATACTTTTTCCAGCATTTTTGCCGGACAGGTTTGAAATAATGTATCCGGTTGTTGAGAATACCATTCCTGAACAGCTTCATATGTTTGCCGTTGCCCCCCTTGTCTTACAGTACGTTGTGCTACCGGAGTAAACTGCTTGCCGGCAGATAGCAATTGCATAGGATTAACCCTGTGTGTAGGAGAGGTAACAGCCTTTTGCAAGAACGGATTGGCAGCAGGTTTACGTTGCAACAGCTGAAGGGGATTAGCTGAGACTGCCTGATATTGTTGAACTGCTGGCTGCGAATCGATCCTTTTTCCTGTTGTTTTCATTAGTATGATAATGATTGTGGGCTAAATATAGGCCATTTTAAATAAATGTTACTGCGGTAGCGGAATAGTAAATGGATGTTGGCATGAGATAATGTGGAGAAGATATGAACACATCGGCTTACCTCAATTGTCGAATTGTAAATTGAATTTTATTGCCTTTTCAGGAAGTTCCCTTTATTATTATATCAATAAAAAATCTATTGCAAAGTACGTGTTAAAAATTTCCCGATAAGGTTGCTATTTTTCCGTTAATGATTTGTGGCTGTTTAGATCTTTGAGTGCCTTTTAAAACAGGCAGTTAAGATTTAAATAGCCATTTTTCATGCGTACAACAATAGTATTAATGAGCCGGTTAGTAATAGCAGCCTTTCTGCTGCCCGCTATGTTAACCACTTCGTGTAAAAAAGATTCTGTAGACACTGGTACCGATCCGGATACTGCCACTTCGGATACCGTTTTTTATAAACTATACCGGGTAGAGAATTTTGTGGCTACTACCGTAGATGATCCTAATAATGCGGCATCAACTGTATTATTCAGCCTGGAAAATAAAGCACAGGTAACCAGTTCGTATGCTAAAACCAACCGTTGGGATATTGCTTTTGGTGGATTGTATAATAGTTTTTTAAGTGGCAATAATGGGGCAGCTTCTGCCAATTACGGCTATGGAGCCAGTGGTAAAGGTGGCATTCTTGTATTAGACAAAGCATTTGACGATGTGATTAATATTCCTGCTGATGCACAATTTAAAACAACCAAAGACATTATCGGAACCGATGATGCTGGTGACTATGGTGCCGGGATGGGATGGTATTTGTACGACTTTGGCGGCACCAGAGTACGTAGTGGAGCCTATGACGATCAGCATGTGGCTTATGCACTCGGAGATAGCCTTACATTGGTTAATGGCAGCAAAATAAATCCGCGCACTGTGGTAGTGAAAACCGCTAAAGGGCATTATGCAAAAATTAAAATGATCAGTTGCTATAAAGATCTTTATACACAAGCCGATTGGCATAGAGACGCCCCCCATATGTATTTCACTTTTGAATATATAATCGTTCCTGCCGGAAGCACAAAATTCGAAATCAAATAAAATGATGCGTATCAAAAAAGCAAGTAACGTATTGCTTACATTAGCAGGTTTGTTTCTGTTATCTTCCTGTAAAAAAACTGTAGATTATGAACATGAGCCGGCAAATCAGGTAACCTCTTATAAAGTAGCAGTTTCTGATGGCTATCTATATGGCTCAATCAATAACATTGATAATACGATTACTTTATATGTTCCTTTTTACTATGAATTGACTGTTGTTGATCCTGAAATTACGGTGTCAGTCGGCGCAGCATTAAAAGAGGAGATTTTGCCTGTGCCCATTACAGATACAGCTGTTTATTACACAGTAGTTGGCAGCGATGGAAGCACCCGTAAGTATAAGCTGGATATAGAAGTACAGAAGATAGGTGTGCTTACAGTGAGTGAACAATCTTCCGCTACATACACTGCCACATACAGTCCTAATGAAAACATAGAGGTGGGCGGTATGCTGAACACTGTTGACATTGGCAAGGTGCATGTATCCCTGGTCAATAAAATCACCCAAAAAAGTACAGCATTGAGCGGAGATGGAACCAGTGCTTATACCATATCTGTAGGTGGTAACAATACTGCTTATGTTGGAGGCCTGCGTATTCCGGGCACGCTGGATACTGGTTTATACTATATAAGAGTAAAAGTATATAACGATAGTGTGCAAAGTCAGTATCCTATCCGTTTAGTATACACACAGCCACAGTTGTTGTTGTTAAACCCAACAGCAACGGTAGGAGGAACATTTACTATACAATCGTATAATACAGTGATTACACGTCTTAATTCTGTTTCAGGTGTAATCGATGGAGTCACTTATCAGTTTCCGGTGGTATCTCAAACAGCTACAACAATTGTTGTAAGTGTGCCTGCAACGTTTAAAGCAGGTTCATATATTACTACCTTTACTGTACTCTTCAACGGGTGGGAATCCTTTACCACTACCACCACTTTAGCTATCACTTAACTAAAAATAATTATCTGGAAATGAGGTGTTTTCAGGGTGTTTGCAATTTGGTTAACCAATAAAAAATAAAAAATGAAAAACAAATTCTTAAAACTAACAGGCGTAGCGGCAATGGCTTTAATGGTATTTGCTGCATGTAGCAAAAAAGATGCTTCTAATCCTTCTTTAACAGTAAATGGCACTGTGGCTTATGTTGGAATTGATAGTATTGTGAATGGAGCGTTTACTACTCCTTTGGCAGATGCAGGTGGCTCTACAGGCAATTGGGGAACTGTTTCATATGATTTATTCAAACCTGGTGTCGCTGGCACCGGAGATACAACACACCTGATTTTCGACGGAGCCTGGTGTGGCGATGTTTCTCCCGGATCAGGCAGAAACCTTGGGTATGTTGATGTGTCAGGAACCACATTAGCTGCTATTTCTCTCACCACAATCGGCGGTGCAATACTCAACCCTGCTTCTAAACTTGGTTACAATAGTGGCTCGGCTGGCTGGTATGGTTATGATCTTAGCACGCACCAGGTTGCTCCTGTAAGTGGCCGTTATGTAATACTGTATAACGGAGCTTCTTTAGCAGCTTCGAGCGTTATATATGTTTTACAGATTACCACCATTACTTATACTGAAACTCCTACTGGAAGCGGACTGTATAAAGGAAACGTATCCTTTAAATACAAACGTTTGAAATAGCAACTTTAGCACCTCTAAAAGTCAATTTATGCAAAGTTGTACAAAGAAAAGAGGCCGATGCTCAGCAAAAGAATACGGCCTCTTTAAGGATGGCTTGCATTAAGTGATCATTTACCAGATAATAACAATGCCGGGACGCAAATTATAACAATTTGCGCCCGGTTTATAAAATAAGCCCGATATAATGATATTTAATATGAAGTCCGGAGTTTTTAACTTCGCTACAATTGTACCCGCTGTAACTTTATGTTCTTTTCTTTTTTTAGCAGCTTGCCAGAAAGATTACCAGGATAGCCCCTATAATAAGTTGGAAAGCTTTACCATACAAAACACTGCCGGCTCTGCACTAAGTGCAAGCATTGCAGGTAACGACATTATTATTTACTGGCCATCTTATCAGGCTATGCCTGACAGTATTACGCCGGTAATAACCTTTTCCAAAAATGCCATCATAAAGCCTGCCTCAGGAGTAAAAGTTGCTTTTGATTCTACCACCACCTATACGGTAACCGCGCAGGATGGTAGTCAATTTGTTTACCGGTTAAAGATCCCGGAGTATCAACCCATACCTTATATCAGTTCTTTTACCAGTATTACTTACAAAGACATGAAACTGGTGAGAGTTTTAACTAATACTGTAGTCATCAATGGCAACTACTTTATTGCTGATACTTCAAAAACCCATGCGTTCCTGGTAATGTCCGGTGATGGAACAGAAAAACCTATAACTATAAACAGCATACAGAAAATAGGTCTTGTATTGGAACCATTGTCGCGCTTTAATTTTGCAACAGGCACTTCTTTTAAATTTAAAGTAGTCACAGGTAATAGAACTGTGGTATCGACAGATGCTCTTATTGTGGCGCCTGCAGTTCCTGCTTTTACTTTGCCCACAGCGGCAACAAGTGTAAAGTCAGGAACTACATTTACACTTGTTGGTACCAATGCAACCTATATCAATGGAGCAAAAATTGGCACTACTGCATCCAGTACAACATTGTATTCATTGGAGGTAGTGGGCACTACCGCAACTTCCGTTACGTTCAGAGTGCCTGAAAGTGTACCGTTGGGAGAGTACAGAAGGTTTACCTATACATATACAGCCAGCGCTTATAACGATGCCGGAACTGCTAACTTAAATATTAATACTGCTACAAGAAGCATTACTGTACAGGCTCCCTGACAGTATATGCTCATGCGGTATGCAGGAATATCCGGATAATAGCAATGCCGTTCACGTATGTCTACTCATGAACGTACGATATGCTATTTTAAATTCAGTTCACCGGCATTTGCGCCAACTCTTCCTGTAGTAATAATGCCATGGCTATATTCTTTACAGCCATGGCTTCTTTATAAGTAAAATGATGAGTGCTGCCAGTAAAGGAAAACGACATTTCGCCCCGGAAGGTGTTGGTTAAAACGGTATTGTAATTACCTGTAGGCCCCATTACTGTGGAAGGATAAACAGCGGCTACTTCAAACTTAGAGAAGCTTTTAGGAATGTCCAGCCTGCCCAGGTTAGAAAATACGAGGTCATAATTGACTTTCTCTTTTTCCTGCTTTTGAGATACGCGGGTAAGTATAGGATGAAAACATTCAAAATTCATGAGATAGTGATAACCGTTTAATTTATTGGATTGTTTGGTTAAATCGGCCTGCACATCCACAGCTACTTCCCAGAAGTTTTTACCAGTCGCCTTTTCAATAGACAGGTTTACACCCATTCCAAAAGCAAACAGGGTATCTTTTTTTATCTCCTTTACATACCTTCTGATGTCTACCGGACATAATACCTTATTGCGTGCCTGCGTTCCTTTAATCTGCTGAAAGGCCAGCAGGAAGGCGGCAGATAAAGCAGCATGAGTAGTTACCCGGCGTTGGGTGCAGCGTCGGAGCAAAGCAGAAGAAGTGTCTTTATCTATTTTCCAGGTAATTAAATAGTCTTCCCGGTTGGTAATGGGGGAGTGCTTGTGCAGTGCCTTTGCCACTACCAGGGTAGCGGCAGCGAGTTGAGCCACTCCTTGTAAAGCCAGCCGTTTCATCCTGTTTTTGGCGTTGGAATAAATAGCGTGGGGAATTAAATCACGAACTTGCTCAAAAGGTGGAGTAGAACAAGGGCCAATATCTTTTACCGGCTCGTCCAGTACAAGAAGCAGGTCATTTACCAGTGTCAGTACTGAGCCGCCATCAAAGGCACAATGATGTACGGTAAGTAACAGGTCTGATACATCATCAGCACGTAACCATACTATTCTTAGTAATGGTTCGCTTTGCGGTTTAAAGGGAATGGCCCATTCTGCATGAGTTTCCTGTATCCAGGCATCTTCACTATTACGCGGCACAATACGCACGGGTATGGGAGCTGGCTGCAAACTGGTAACAAACCAGGGAGTTCCGCGTTTATCCCTTTGCACCACAGTGTTCAGCAGGGGATACTTGGCCTGTAATCTTGCGAGCGCTTGTGTTAATTGTTCCGGAGTAAAAGAGCCATGAAGCTTGAGGCCAAACACACCATGAAAAGGAGCGGTGCCGTTGCCATACATGAATCTCTCCAGAAAGAGTAGTTTTCTTTTCATAAGCCAGGTAGTTGGGGTAATGGATTAGCCACAGTAACATCCTGGCCGCGAAATTGTTTAACTGGTTTGCAACAATTGCTTACGGTATTCCCGCGGACTGGCGCCTTTTATCTTTTTAAAATATTTATTAAAATGACTTTCATCTGTGAAATTAAATTCAAAAGCTATTTCACTAATGCGTTTATCGCTGTGTTCCAGCCGGTGTAATATTAGCTTCATTTTATAATTGGCAATATACTGCTGCATGGTATCACCGGTATGCTGTTTAAAATAGCGACTGAGGTAGGCGGGAGAAATATGAAATAGCTGGCTGATATTTTCGGCGCGAAGCTTATCCGGCTCGTAAATATGCGCCTGTATGTAGTGTAATATATCCATCGCCTTCTCTTCGGTTTGTTCGGTCACAGCGGCGGGTTGGTACTTGGCAATATTACGGGCTACTACAATAATGAGTGTGTTTACCAGTTGCTGTATCAATTCCTGGTTGTATATATCGCGGTTTACAAATTCCCGTATCATGGCATCAACCATGGGGCGTACCAATTGCTTATCCACCTGATTTTTTAATATACAACCTGGCTGATGATTGGCGTTTTGCAGTATAAACTCCAGTCGTTGAATGTTCTCTTTAGGTAGTCCACCCTCGGTAAGGTAGATGTTGTTAAAACGCAGGAAAAAGAAAGAGGTAGTAGTGTTTACCTCAAAAGAATGGCAATCTTCGGGCGTGATCAGGAACATATGCCCCTCGGTATACCTAAACTGGCTTTTGTTAATACACTGCACTCCCGAACCAGAGACGATATACACCAGTTCAAAGAAATTATGCTTGTGTGCCTGCTTAGGCCCTTCGTCCAGGGTTTGAAAAGCGATAGAAAAAGGCTCGTACAGGTTTTCTTTTTGCATACTGCTTGATTTCACCCATAAAGGTGTTTGTGATGCAAATATACCAATTTGCGTAAAATATATACCATTTTTACGGCACCTGGCTGGTATAGTTTTGTCTTATCAAAATAACGCAAAATGAAAGCAATTGTATTACACCAGCCCGGAAGCATAGCAGCATTACAGATACAGGAAGTAGCTAAACCAACCCTGCAACCGGAAGAAGTGCTGGTACAGGTAAAAGCCATCAGCATAAACCCCGTAGACGTAAAAAGCCGTGCCGGCAAGGGCGTATATGGACGTATAAAAGAACAACAACCATTGATACTGGGCTGGGATATATCGGGTGTGGTAACAGAAAGCAACAGCAGTGCTTTTAAAGTAGGGCAGGAAGTGTTTGGGATGGTAAACTTTCCCGGACACGGTAAGGCATATGCAGAATATGTAGCTGCACCAGCATCACATCTGGCCTTAAAACCATCCAACATAACACACGAAGAAGCGGCAGCAGCCACACTGGCGGCATTAACCGCTTACCAGGTGCTGTTAAAACAAGCGAATGTACAGGCAGGACAACAAGTGCTGGTGCATGCCGCAGCTGGTGGTGTAGGACATTATGCCGTGCAGATAGCCAAGCACCTGGGGGCTTATGTAGTAGGTAGTTCTTCCGATAAAAACAAAGAGCAGGTGTTGCAACTGGGAGCAGATGGACATATTAACTACCACGGATATGATTGGGGAAACAGTCCTTACCAATTTGATACAGTGCTGGATACTATTGGTGGAGACAATATTGATCATTCTCTGGAAGTAACCAAAGCCGGTGGTACTATCGTAAGCATTCCCTCTGGTTTAAATGAAGCGGTTACAGAAAAGGCAAAAGCCAAAGGGGTAAATGGTTATTTCTACCTGGTACAAAGTGATGGAGAAGATATGAAAGTGATAGCAGACTACCTGCAACAAGGAATTATACGCTCTGTTGTATCGCAAACCTTTGCCTTTGACGAGATGGGTAAAGCGCACGAACAGGTAGAGAGTGGCCGTACAGTGGGTAAAGTGGTTGTTACGTTGTAACGGGGTATCATGCAGGATACCGGTAACGGGTACAAACAGCAGCCGGCATGGAGATTCCACGGCCGGCTGTTTTGTATATTTACCTTTTTAACCATCGCCTGAAAAGTATGTTCGAGGTTTTTCTGCAAAAGTTCAATGAGAAAGTAAAGCTGACTCCGGAAGAAGAAGCTTGGGTTGTGCAGCAGCTGACACCTAAAAAGCTGCTGAAAAAGCAGTACCTGCTACAGGAAGGCGAAGTGTGCAAACAGGTGGTTTTTGTGGAAAAAGGCGCTTTACGGGCTTTTGTGCTGGATGGCAAGGGGAATGAGCATATCACCGCTTTTGCGCTGGAAGGGTGGACGATGGGCGATCTGTGCAGCTTTATGAAAGAAGAACCTGGTACCTTAAACATTCAGGCGCTGGAAGATTGCGATCTGCTGCTTATTAGTAAAGCTGCGCACGACCTGCTGCTGCAAACCCAGCCTAAATACGAGATCTATTTCAGGATATTGATGACAGAAGGCTATATGGCCCTGCAAAGGCGTACTACCAATTTGATAAGCCTGTCGCTGGAACAGCAGTACAAGGCATTTACCGAAACCTATCCCAACATTGTGCAGCGGGTGCCGCAACACATGATAGCCTCGCATATGGGGCTAAAACCCGAAACGCTCAGCCGCATACGCAGCCGGATGAATGCCGATAAGGAAAGCAAAAGCATTGATTAAAATCAACGGTTTTTATTGCCCGAAGTCATTGTACCGGAAGGGCAGGGTGGGGTACCTTTGTAGTATCGTCAATAACTGGAAATAATGGAGCGTAAGAAGTTTATTCAAACATTGGCAACAGGAGTATTAGGTATGACAACACTTTCCGCATTCAAGAATTTCACCGATGGTCTGGAACAGCAGGAGCATTTAATGCCTGTTTTGTTTGTAGGGCATGGGTCGCCTAAGAATGGTATAGAAGATACAGAATTCAGCCGCAGGTGGACACAGATGGCCAAGGAAATACCCACACCTAAGGCGGTGCTGGTGGTATCGGCACACTGGTTTACCCAGGGTACTAAAATAACAGCGATGGATTTTCCCAAAACTATTCACGATTTTGGTGGGTTTCCTAAAGAGCTGTTTGATGTACAATATCCCGCACCGGGTAACCCGGCGCTGGCAAAAGAAACTGCCGGACTGATTCACTCAGCGCATGTAGAGCTGGATCATGACTGGGGCCTGGATCACGGTACCTGGACTATTATAAGGCACATGTACCCCAAAGCCAATATACCGGTGTTACAGTTGAGCATTGATTATTCCAAAGGCCCGCAATATCATTACGAGCTGGGAAAAGAATTGGCCGCACTGCGTAAAAAAGGGGTGTTGATTATCGGCAGTGGTAACATGGTGCATAACCTGCGCATGGTAGCCTGGGATAAACTCAACGAAAAGGAATATGCTTACGACTGGGCAGCGCAAATGAACAATACGTTCAAATCACTGATTCAGGAAGGGAATCACCAATCGTTGATCCAATATAACCAACTGGGTAAAGAAGCCCTGCTAGCCATCCCTACGCCTGAACACTACCTGCCATTGATGTACACACTGGCATTACAGGGTAAGAATGATGCGGTTTCGTTTTTCAACGACAAAGCAGTAGGCGGTTCATTGACTATGACCTCTGTAAAAATCGGATAATGAACAACGGAAGAGTAATGCTGGCAGGTCTGTTCCTGTTGGTAACTGTGTTTGTATGTAAAGTAGAAGCAATGATGAATGTAACGATAAAAGAAACCGGGGCAGATAGCCTGGTGTTACAATACCTGGTACGTGAACCGCAGGTTAAACCTGCCAAACATAAAGCCGTGATATTATTGCATGGCGTGGGTAGCAATGAAGCCGATCTGTTTGCGCTGGCTGAACAGCTACCTCCCGATTATTATATTATTTCGGCACGTGGCCCGCTGACTTTAGGCGCCGATCGATATGCCTGGTACCAGGTTGACTTTTCTACAGGCAAGCCAGTTTTTAATGCTCAACAGGAACAAAGCAGCCGTGAGTTAATACGCCGGTTTATGCACCAGGTAAAGCAAAAATACCAGTTGGCAGAAGTGTACCTGGGCGGCTTTAGCCAGGGAGCTATTATGAGCCTGAGCATTGGCTTGACGCATCCTGATGAAGTGCAGGGAGTAATGGCATTAAGCGGCAGGTTACTGGAAGAAGTAAAGCCATTGGTTACTGCCAGCCCTGCTTTGCACCAATTGAAAGTGTTTATTTCCCACGGCACACAGGACAATACATTGCCTGTTACCTATGCCCGTGAGGCAAAAGCCTTTTTGCAACCGTTACAGCTGCCTGTAAGTTACCACGAGTATACAGGAATGGGACACCAGATCAATGCAAGTGTGCTGGCTGATTTAAATGGGTGGTTGAAACAGTAAGCTACACCACTTCCAATTCCGGCAAATTCAACCATTCAAAAGGTTCTGTTTTCCTTTTGTCATCCGGCCTTGGCTTGGTGGTACGTATGGTATGCACCGTATAATATTGCATTTCCTCTGCCGGCATTTCGTAGTGTAATATTTCCTGAATTTGCATATCGTTTAAACCTTCCTGCAGCCATTGCAATTCCAGTTCTTTGGTAAGGAACAGTGGCATGCGGCCTGAATTAGGGCCATTGTTATGTATCTGGCGCATTAGCCTGTTGGCGGCGCGGGTTATAATAGTGAAGGTACCCGTGAGTTCGCCGGTTTCTTTATTGGCAAAAGGGGAGTAGTGGAATAAGCCTGGCAAACAGAATAAAGAGCGCTGGCGCAATTGCACATGATAGGGGATTTTGTTTTTAAAGCCTGTTACATTGCGGTGTTCATATATGCCGGTAACCGGTATCAGGCAACGGTGCTGACGAATACGCCGCCAGAACGAACGGGTGTCATCAATAATCTTCTCCGACTGGGCATTACACATAAAAGATCGCCCCTTTTTTACATCTTCCGGCGTTTTAAAATAGTCCGGAATAACGCCCCATTCAAATGGTTGTAGTGTTAACTGTCCGCCATTGTTTGTAATGATAGGAAAAGGCTGGTATGCCTGTGCCTGCACATGATCGGAAGTAAAATCAATATTTACCTGCGGATCAACGTGGAGGCCTGGAAAGTAATCTTGTACGTGTCGTATGTTGCTGGTAAAGCTGATGTCGTAACACATGGTTTGGTAGTTTCAAGTGCTGATAATCTTGTCTGTGCCTGTTGGCCACCCAGCCTGAAAGTAACAAAAAGTTCTCCAAACTGCAATTCCAATTGAGCTTTCACTGTTGCCGAAGCAGTTGGTTTCCAGTTAGTTTCACTATCAATATAACTTTTAGCTGCATTGGCTATGCGTTTATCATTTTTCAAATTCACCTTATTAGGGTCATCTGTAAAGGCTGCATACAGCACATATTCGCTGTAAGGCTGACACATTTCTGCCAGTTTTGCTAAATGTTTTGGGTTTTGCAGGTCGATAATTGCCGCCCATTTGTCTGTAACCTTAATATTCTGGTAGTGAGTGCTAGCCTGAACCAGATCTGGATAGTCAGTCAGCAGCAGCGGCAGCTGTTCCGTAGAAGGAAGCTTGCCGCGATAGTACTGCTGGGCCACGAGGTAGCGCACCTTCATGTTAGCAAATCCAGGCAACATGTCTGTTTTAAATTTAGTGAGTGGGTTATACATACCTCATTTGTTTAACGATATTGGATTTTAAAACGGCAATTCAAATATACTAACTAATTTAGCATTTGCATCAGGAAGGGGTGTTAAGAATTCACACAATTGTGTTTTTGATTCACTTTGGAAATGAAGCCCTTGGCATCATTGATAAAAACGACATCAGAGCTACCATCGTTAGCCATAGAACAGGAATATTTAACAGGAGCTGCAGAATCAAATCTGGCGCGAATATTAAAGTTGGTTACACTGATAACAAATTGTCCCTTTGAAATAGAAACCATTGCGTCAGTTGAGCCATCCTTTTTTCTCAGTTGAATGTAACCGTCAGAGCCACCCTGATAAGGAAAGTCAAAATTAAGTTGGTTGTCAGATTTGACAGAAGCATTTACTACGCTTTTGGAAGTCATAGCATCAGTAGATGAATCGATAGACCAGTTGCTTTTCGGTACTTCACTTACAGTAGAAGCTTCTGAAATGAGTACGGCATGAATTTTACTGTTTATATGTTGGCAAACATGCTTAAATCTGTTACTTATGAAAACAACTCCACTACAAAACACCGTACGCATTATACTGGGTACTTTTCTCACCTTTGCGGGCATTAGCCATCTTACGTTTGCCCGTAAAGAATTTCAGGCCCAGGTGCCACCCTGGATTCCTGTGAATACAGATTTAGTAGTAGTGTTATCTGGTATTGTGGAAATTATGTTAGGCACCGCATTAATAGTACTGGTAAAACAACGTTCTATAGTTGGCTGGATTGTGGCTTTGTTTTTTGTGCTGGTGTTTCCGGGCAATATTGCCCAGTTGACCGAACACAGGGATGCTTTTGGATTAAATTCAGACCTTGCCCGCTGGCTACGGCTACCTTTTCAACTGGTGTTGATTGGTGCCGCTTTATGGGGTACGGGTGCCTGGCAGCGGTGGCGGCAAAGTCGTTCATAAAAGCTACCAGGTAATTATAAAGCCACTTTAAAATACTGCGTAGTGGTATCCTGGTCATCAATCAACGGTTTTAGTTTTACCGCAAATGAATGGTTATCAATCCAGGCAATGTTTTCAATCAGATTATCAGTTAGTTTCCTGGTTTTGAAATGGGTATACATATTCCTTCCGTGATCATTTATTTTCCATACAGAAATATAGGCCCCACTCTTCAGGTATAAGTCGGTGGCATAAATCAGTAACAGCCGCTGATCAGGGGAGGGCAGGGGAACATCGCAGGAATTGTCAAAAGTGCTTTCCAGGTTGTAAGTATAACCCGAAGCGCTATCTATCAGTAACAGGCTGCTTACTTCATTAGCAGCAGACACGTCATCTACAACATATGTTTTTAGAGAAGGAATATACCCTTTATAATAGGCGTAATTTTCATAGTTGGTATCATCATTCACAAAAGTTACTACACGGCTGGTGGTATTCAATTTTAAGCCATGTGGAGTTCGGGTTATTTGAACACCACTGGTATCTATGTTCGGGGTATAATACTGAAAATATTTATCAAATTGTTTAGCAGTAATGGGTTCAGGCTCTTGTATAGAAGTGGAGTCTGTAGCCTCAAAATATCCAAGGTAGATAATGTTGGTATCCTGCTTTTCTTCCAGGGAGTCTAAAGCGGGGGCTATCACTGACGGTGAAGTGGATGTAACTGGCAAACTATCTTGGGAAACAGTGTTTTGTGCAGGAGTGTTTTTTACCTGAGTGTCACAGGCGGCCAATAGTACCAGGGCCAGAAGGAAAAAAGGTTTAGTCATAAGATATAAATGTAAGTAAATATGTGTTTTACTTTTTCATAATAAAGACGGCTGCTTCTACTCCTGAAGAATAGCCGCCTTTGTTATATGCCGGATAGTTACGGGTAAAATGTATAGGATTAACCGGCTAGTTGCCTTAGTTGTGTTGCATCATACGGTAATTGATATTTACGGAATATCTCAGCATGGTTTACAACACCGGGATTTTTGTCCACTATGTCAGCTGATAAAAGCAGGGCTTGTTTACGTGTCGGCGTTATGTTTTCCAGCGATGCCCGCTGCCAGAATAATATAGAAAAGAGGGCATCAAAAAGTGTTGTCAGTGTTAATATATTGGCTTCAGGCAACATCGCTAAAACTGGTGCAATCTTGTGTTCCTGCTTGTCGGCATCAATGTATCTCAATACCCCCAAAATATATTCTTCGATATGATAAGAGTAGGTATAAGGATTTAACTTAAAAAAATCCTGTTTTAATGGGGCGGGGTGTATAAATACCTCAATGAGTTCCATAATCCATGGCGTTTTTGATTCTCCCTCGGCAGCCATCACCAGATGTGCCGCTAATATCAGGCGAAGCAGTTTTTCTTCTGTGGATTCCCATATAGCTGAAAACTCGGTAATTAAGGTAGTGCTCTGGTCGGTTTCTACATACAGTATTGCCAGTGTAAACAGCGCATAACTTCTTTTGAATGTAGAAAGAGCAGTGTTGTTGTATATTTTCCATAAAAACACCACTGTTTCGGGCGCTGTACGGCCGGCATGCAACAACAGGTAAATGCCCTCTAATGCAAATTTGTCATCGGGATGGGCAGCGCGTTGGTAAAAAGCAGGAATGGATGCCTGTAATTTTGTGGTCAGGTTCTCATAGGCATCCTTGCCTTTACGAATTGTAAGACGCGACATGATGAGAAATAAAAATTTCACCACGCGTGTATGCACCTCACTTTCCGGGGTATATCTGGGTAACAAGGTCGCCAGTATTTCCCCCACTTTATAAGTGGCTTTATACACAGCCTGGCCTATTTCTTCATCCAGTACATCGAAGCAGTGATCGCCCAATTCCGGGTCTTCTTCTGCCAGTAGTCCATTGATAAATATGGGTAATTCGCCACCATCACCGGTGTCGGTATCCAATTCTTCCCAATCTGTTTTATCCAGTTCTTCCTGTAAAAATGCGGGGATGGATAAGGTGTAAGGCCTTTTTCTTACATCAGGTTGCTCGTGTGTTTCAGGTTGTGACATGGTTTAGGTTTAAGAGTGGCGATAAAGATAGGGGATGTTATATAATATACATTTTTTTATCAAAAAACCGCTCCGTATTATCACGAGACGGCTTTTACGTTTACCCAACAGATGTGTAACAGGTGCTATTGCACCACTACTTTTTTGCTGACCGTTTTTCGTCCATAGCTTACCTGTATAATATAAAAACCAGGTACAAGCTGTTTACCGGCTACAGCGGTGGTTTGTCCTTTTACCGTTTGCCTTTCTGCTACCTGGCCCGATGCATTGGTAACTGTGATAGTAGCAGTTTGGTTAGCAGCTACCTGCGAAAGCGTAATGGTAAAGCCCTGACCACGGGTAACGGGGTTAGGGTAAATATTGATATTGGCAGGCATATCGGCACCCGGAAGGCTGTCTGTAGAAACAGCCGTGCCGGTAGCAGGCTCTGTATTATTAGCTACACGTGCCGATGCCCCCAGGTAAGTAACATTCCATTTCTGGCAATTACAACCATTATAATCGTACAATGCTAATTGTGTACCGGCTGTAGTGGACGCATTAGGAACTTCAACAACCCGGTTGCCGTTGACCGATTCAAACACCAGGCTACCGCTGCCTGTTCTTTGCAGGCGGAATTGCTGACAGCTGCCGCCCCAATAGGAATACAGATCCAATGCAGCGCCGTTGGCCGAAGAGCAGTTAAGAACATCTGCCGCCAGGCCCCCCAATGCACAGGTTATTTTATATACGCCATTACCCAGCGTAGCAAAGTCCCACTTCTGGCAGGTAAGTCCCGAGCTGGTGCCCTGGGCTATAGCCTGTAACGACGCACCCGTGCAACCCCAGGCATCCCATACCAGGCCGCTGTTGACATTGGTTACCGTATACCTTCCCGCGGCTATCCAATCATAAGTGATAAACGGCCAGTTATTATTCCACCCCATATTGGCGATACCTAAAGTAGGTGTGCCGCTGGCTGCACCATTATAATAATGGTGTGTAACGAAGTTGAAACCGTTTTCCTGGTAATATCCCACGTGACCGGGGCCTATATAGTTACCGGTACTGCTCATTACCGTGGTACCACCGCCACTTAGCAAGCTTACCCCGTTCTGATCGGTGTATGGGCCAGTAGGACTGGAGGCCCGTCCCATTTGTACATAATAAGTGCTGCTGGTGCCGTTGCAACATACGCCCCTGTTATAAAACAGGTAATAGTAGCTGCCATTGCGGATAACATAGGCAGCTTCGTGTTCGCTGCTGCTGCTACCAGCTACGTTGGTTAACGTAGTGTTGAGTCTTTTGCCGGTGGAAGTGTTTAATTGCGCCATCCATATACCGGTAAGGTGCGAACCAAAGGCCAGCCAGTAGTTGCCGCTGGCATCAGAAAACACTGCAGGATCAATGGAACCGTAGGTACTGGTAGTAGTAGAATATACCACCACACCCTGATCTGTCCAGGTGCTAAGGTCGGTGCTGGTAGCTACACCGATAGCGCAGGGACGGCCACCGGTACTGCACGAGTAATACATGTAATATTTACCATTCATGTACACACATTCAGGCGCCCAGAAAAAGCCGGCAAAGCCAGAAACATACGTATTAATCCAGCTGGGCCAGGTTCCGGAAGCAAATACGGTTCCGGCAACAGTCCAGTTGATTAAATCGGTAGAAGTTAGGTGATAAATCTGGTTGCCGGTGCCCCAGACATGATACACCCCGTTTCTTTTAATAATGGTAGAAGGGTCGTGAATGCCGGTAGCCCCCTGCAATGCCTTGGCAGGATGACTAAGGGCGGCAAGTAAAAAGAATACCGCTGCTATACAGCATGAGCGTAGCAGCCCGCTAATGCAGGGTAGCATTTCTTTTTTCATAATCGTTACTTTTTAAAAATGAATATTGGTAGTGGGTAAACGCTGACTATAGTGCATGCCTTTGCGCATGCAGGAAATGCATAAAAACTGATATGATAAGAGAGAAGTCAGGAAAAGAACCGTATTCCCGGGTAGAAATGAATGTAAAGCAATCTCATATGGCTAAGTTTAGTGTTTTTGGCAAAATCGTTACATGGCATAATAAACCATTCTAAAAATAAATTATTCTATAAGCAACTATAGGGCAAAATGACTCAAAATTGCGATGTTTTGTCTCATTCCGTAAAAGTGGCATTTTTCTATGCTAAAATGGTCAAAGAGTACACTAATGCAATGGAACAGCAGTCGTATAAATACCACCACGTAGGCTTTATGCTAAAAAGATAATAAACAAAAAAGGGTTGTTTCTTTTCGCTAAAAAAGAAACAACCCTTTTTATATGATCAGCCCTTTATGTATTAGCTTCCTGCGTCGGGAAAGCTTAGTATTTTAAAGGCTTCAATTCACCGAATATGTGACTGATGCCCACAGGGTTGAGGGATGGAGGTGCGTTTCTTGTTTTGTGACAGGTAAAACAGCTCCTGGTATTTGACTGAAAATAGGTTTCCATGGTACTGTTGGCCAATGTGTTGGTTCCGATAGAAACACCAGGCTCCTGGTGCTGCTGGCTATATACATTACCGTTGGGCGCGGTACCACCAAATGTCCAGGTGGCACCTATAAACAGGTAGTTTTTCCTTACGTCCTTACCCAGTAAACTGCGAATAGAGTTGTTAATGGATAATATTTTAGTATTGGATACATAGGTAAAGGTATCTTCCTGGTTAGACAGGTTACCAACACCAGGTGTGGTACCCCATGGACACCATTGTTGCGTGTTGCTGGCCTTAATGGTAGTGGAAGCAGCAGTGATAGTATCATTTTTACTTTTTGCCTGCGACACGTTTGCTTTGGTGTCCAGTGCATTAGTGCTGAACAACCAGCCAGTGCCGGTATCGGCAGGTGCTGTAACCAGTTGCTTTTTACTGTTCTGGTATTGGTAAGCGATGTTGGGCGCATTACTCTGATGTTCAAAGGTTGCCCATACCAGTTCAGGATGTCCGGCTACGCTACCTACTACGTGAACTCCCACCAGGGCCACAGATACGGTTTTAGTACCTTTGGGCAGCCATCTGGCCGGGTTGGAAGTATCATATTTAGTTACCCTGGCTATCATTCTGATATAACCCGTGCTGTCGTCCAGCGTACTGGTTTCTACCCATGATGATTTAAACTCCATTGCCAGAGCGTTTGAGTCAGGTAAGGTAACTCCAGACTTACGAGCCAGTTTACAGATGGAATCCAGGGTGGCGGCAGTAGTAGGAAAACGGCTGTTGTTAATCAATCCCTGTTTGGCAAAAGTGAGATAGTTGGCATATACATCATTTACAATAGTAAGATAATATACCAGTGCCCCATTGCGCGATAACAAAGCATCACCGGTGGCCTGCCCGCTTTCTGAATCTACCAGGTTACCGGCAGCATCCAGGTAAATGGTTTTATTACCTGCAGTAAACCTGGTTACTATCTGCTGCTTGTTAAAACCTGCATGAATAATGGCTTTCGGATGTTGAATTACTTTACCACCCGCATCTAAAAACTCAAACTTCCCGTTCGGCGCTTCTCTTACCTGCGCTACTTGCGCAGCCGCTCCATTGGCAGCGGTTACCAGTTTTTTACCATTGGGTTGCTGCTGAAAATCTTCTATTTCAAACAACTGTCCGCTGGTAGAACGCATCACAGGCAAGCCATTTGGGCCTGTTTTATTTACCCCGCTGCTTAATTGCAGCGGCTGGCCCGGAACGTGCGGTATAAAGTGTCGCTCTTTGTTTTCTTCGGAAGACACATCATAAAAGAGCGGAGTTTCCATTACCAGCTTACCGTTGCCTGCTGGTGAGGTAAGCCACAGAAACATTTGTTCCGACCATTTATAAAAATCACAGTTGTTGCTGGAAGGAAATGTAACGCTATTGGCGTGCTTTACCTTACCGCCTACGCTGGCCTTACCACTTTCAAACCAGCCATCAAACTCGTTTGGCGATACCGTGCAATAAGCAAATACATCCGATGGCAGGGGAGTAGAAGAAGGTTTATAAGAGGCAGTAAGTGCCTGCGAGTGGTTTTCATTGCTGCCGCAAGCCCACACACCTGCCAGCAACAGGGTAACACCAGCAGCTATCTTCAATTGTTTTTTCATACTTGTAATGAGGGTTATTCAGTGATCTCTAAAATATATGGTTTATGTTCTGTGGCGCTTAAAGCTTTAAACTGTCCAAAACGAAGTTTATTTTGCTGTTCGCGGCCTACAATTTCAGCGGTGAAAGCTCTTTCCTGTACTTCTTCTTTGCTATAATGTTGCAGGCTAATGCTACCCAATACGTTAAGGTGCAGCTGACAGTTGGCACAGCCTGCCACCTTCCAACGGCTAAGTACAGAGTGATACCCTTCCAGTATTCTATCTTCTCCTTTCTGCGAATAGATAGCTACCACAAAAGAGCCACTGATGCCACTACGCGTGATGCCGGAAATATGTAGCTTCTGGTTACTTTTTAATGCTATTGGCTGAGTGGCTTTTAATAAAGTATGCGATTGAATGCCAGCCGACAGTGAACCTTCGCTATAGGTATAGTTTAACTGGGTTTCAATATTTACACAATCATCAGAGATAAAGAAACTGCCATCCGGTTTGGTAAAGGGATTTAATGTGGTTTGCATGGTAAGCGTTTCATTGAGCGACTGACCATTGGTAGGCCCCTGACCATTACCATTATTAAAACTGTTGTTTGTTCCCGGATCGTTGGGGTCATTAATAATTTCCAGTGAGTTGGTATAGCCATGCTTTAGTTGCCACAGCCAGAACATACGGTCTATATTACAATGGTGGAAAAAGAAAATAGGATCCAGACCGGCTGTATCATTCTCGCCCATATCGCCATTGGCGCCAGGTATTTGTGAAAAGTCAGCTGCGGGGCCACCATTATTCACAGCAGGTGGCAGGTTAAAGCCGCCTACAGATAAGTGAATGTCGTTATGCGGCGATTCCAATGCCACCACGTGTTTTTGACCGGGTATTTTACTGTAATAAGCAGCAGACTGCGTGTTAGAAAAGGCATTATAATTAGGCGCATCCAGGCAATCAGCAAAAGCTTTGGCCACACCGGCAGGGCGGGTTTGTAATTTATCTTTTCCAAACGCTGCTTCCGGTACATAATACACCGGGTTGTTAATCCACTGCAATACGTTGGCATTTAAGATAGCCGTGTTAGTATTGTAATCGGGAAACATAGCATTATGCTTATTGGTAGTTTTTTGAAAATCTTCTGTACCAACCAGTCCCGATAAAGGATAGCGAACAGTGCTATATCCTTCAGGCTTGGAATATACACTGCCATCACCGGTTACCGTATCCGTAAAACCTGCGGTAAAGGTGAAAGAAGCCAGGGGATTTTTGATCGTGTTGCCATCATGCCATATATCTTGCGCTAACAGGCATTCAGGAACGGCATCTCGAAAAGTAAAGAACTCTTCTGTTAAGGCATGAGGTATACCATATTTAATAGAGTAGTTGTCCGTTTCATCCCAGTAAGGCAACATGACATCTTCACAGCCGGGTGTGCTTTGCAAAGCCTGCTCCAGGCGATACAGGTAAACGCGGTGCCAGGTAGGGAATAATACGTTAGCGTGGTTGCAGTAGCCACCCCACCATTCCGGGTTAGTGGCGCCTTCACCAGCAAAGGGCTCGCCATGATAGCCGCCAATGCAAAAGAAGGAGTTAAGGTCGGTAGCGGGTAAAGCTTTTATATACGCCCAGGCAGTAACTACTTTTTCCAGTTCGTTGCTGGTACCCAGTTCATATTCGCGTTGAATTTCAAGTATGGAACGGCGAACGCCTGTATTTCCAGATTGTTTCATTGTTGGTTGTTTTATTGATTGCTTGTGAGTGTTACGTTATTGCGTGAAAAGTTGTGTAGCAGTGAGCCGCCGATAATACATACTATACCTGCCAGCAGCAGCCATTGTGTAGCAGGAAACCAGGTACGGCCCAGGAATAATATAGCCGATCCGGCCAGGCTTACATAAAAAGGCAGGTAGCCCTGTTGCCTGGCTTTACGGTATATTAAAAACAAATGCACCGCCAGAAACAGCATCATAACAGGCAACAGCCATTTCATATAAGGCAGTCGCGCCAGGCCAATGCTGCTGAACATACTCATATATACTGCCCAGCAAAGCGGACATTTAGGAAAAAAAGCAATGAATATGCTTAACAAAATGGCCGGAATACTTTTACCTGTTTTTTTAGTGGTAGTAAGCAATGCCTGCGGCGGTGCCGTTGTAGCAGGCTTGCTACAGCAACAATGTGTATTTTCTGTCAGCTGATTCATAGCAAAATGTATTCATGTTATGAAATAGTTATCTCGATTGCAGCACTGCATAAAAGGAGGCTACTACACCCGCAGGGCTGGTGCCACCATCGCCGTTAGGGTGGGGGATAGCGCGCGTAACACTACCTGTCAGGGCCGGAACCTGGTCAACACCATTAGGGATAGCAGGCACTACATAACACAGGTAGTCATATATCCAGGGTGCGCCACTTACTATACCACTGCCCTGAAACCACAAGGTGCCGGGAGCGCCTGGCTGGTAACCGCCTTTTAACGTAAGTTCCCAGCCAGTATCATAAATTTTACCGGTTAATGTGCCGTCAGATGCAGTTTCAATAACCAGGTTAGCACGACCAAATTCTAACGAGTCAAAATCTGCAGACAAGTCGGGGTTATTCAGCAGGCTGCGGTACGTCCATGTACCCGAAGCCGCTGTTACATAAGTGTTTGACATAATGAGTAATTAAGGTAGATATGAAAAAAGGTTCTTTACAGGTTATTAGCCAGCAGGATAATAGGGAGGTAAAATAGTATAAGGTGGTAATGGTGCAGCACGGTTATATATCATCAGATCAGCTACTTGTTGCGCCATATCTGCTCCATCATTCTTTTCAATCAGGTATAACGCGCCATCTATGCCCGAACTGATACCGGCAGTTGTTACAAACTGGCCATCTTCTACATAGCGCACATTCTTGATAATCTGAATTTCCGGATAATCTATATGAAACTGGTTAATGGCCATGTAATGGGTAGTGGCCTTTTTCCCATTTAATAAGCCTGATTTAGCTACGTGATAAATGCCCACACATACAGCAAGGATGGTAGCATTGTTGCCCGCCACGGTTTTTATCCAGTTCACTACTGCATCGGATGCTACTATAGGCACTCCGTTGGCATTCAGCTGACCGGGTATAATCACAATGTCCGGCGTGGGATGCTCGCTGGTAAAAGCATACTTAGGCACAATGGTTACAATGCCGCCTTCACTGCCAACAGCATCGGGGGTTTCGGCAATGGTAAAAATGTTGTAACGGTTGTTGGTAAACAGGCTGGCGTGGTAAAATACATCTACCGGCCCATTCATATCAACAAGTTCTACGCCGTCGTAAATAAGAACGGCAACATTCAGGGGGGAGCTGCTCATTATTGTTTTTTTATGCAGGTGAAAGCCATAGCAAGGCCATGCACCCTTGTTAGTAAATGAAAGGATGGTGTACTACAGGAAAAACACCTGTAGTAGTATGATTATTTGTTAATAAGTTAGTGTGCTAAAAGATGTAAGCGTCCTGTTATGGCAAGGCTAAATGTGCCATTGGGCATAGGCAATAAGTGTGTTTTTGTAGCAGGCATACATACTGTTTAAGGTGTTGTAAAAATAGTCCTTCTATATAACTGTCCAATACCGGAAAACCGGCATTCTCATTGCGTTTTCAATGTTTAATCAATGGTGTGGAGCAAGGATAATGGCAACTGCGTGCAGAAGACTTATAGAAATAAGAATGGAAATAAATTCTTATATGCGTTTGCTCGCCACATGAGTACGTTTACTAAAATTTATATTGTTTTTCCAAATTAATTGTTATCTTGTATTCAATAACCAATTACAGTATGTAGTTGAAACACCCAAAGCTCATCGCTTTTTCTTCCCCGGAAAAAGTAATTGAAAAACATAAAGCAACGACTGACAGGAATTTATCGAAAGACTACTGAAACCTTTTATAAAGGCTTCGACGATGTAATAGCCATACCCAATCCCACGGCCCTGATGCCGGTTCAATACACTTTTTTTCTTTGGTACAGGCAAGTTGGGTCTTGCACTAGCGATAGCTATGTTCATCGCTTTGCAAAACAGCCCCACCTACCATATTATTGTAAACACCAGAAAAGCAGAACACTAACCATCATCTTTTCATACCCCTTATTTTCAGAACTTATGGACAACTTTCAGCAAGGCTGGCGTGTGATATACACCAAATCGCGCCACGAGAAAAAAGTAGCCACCCAGTTACAGGACTTATCACTGGATGCTTATTTACCCTGTGTTAAAAAGCTGCATCACTGGTGCGATAGAAAGAAGATCATTGATGCGCCCTTGTTTCCTTCGTATGTGTTTGTGCATCTGAAACACCAGCAACATTATTTTAAAAGTCTGGGGGTGGAAGGCGTACTTAGCTATGTAAAAGTAGGCAAGGAGATAGCGAAGGTAAGCGACTCTGTGATTAACAGTATTCAACTGGTAGTAGGCAAAGGCAGCGACCTGGAGGTGTGCGACGACTACTTACGGCCTGGAAAAACACTGTGCATTAAAGACGGGCCTTTTACCGGCTTTACCTGTGAAGTAGTAGAATACAAAGGCAAACAAAAGATTGTTGTACGGGTGGCCCTACTGCAACGCAGCATTCTGTTGAATTTATCTTCCGACATTCTGATGGAAGAACAGGCAACACTACAAATGGCTTATTAATACCGCATTCTCACATACTATCATAAAACCATTTATTCGGCAACGAACATCTCAAAAAATGTAATCTCATGCCTGCACAATTATCTTACCCGGGCGTATACATAGAAGAGTTATCCAGTGGTGTAAGAACCATTACCGGGGTAGCTACTTCCGTTACCGCCTTTATAGGCCGTGCACTCAGCGGGCCTGTTAACGAACCTGTGTTAATTAACAACTACGGCGATTATGAACGCCGGTTTGGCGGCTTATGGATTGACAGTACGTTAAGTTACGCCGTACAGGATTTTTACCTGAATGGTGGCAGCCAGGCTATTATTGTTCGGGTGGCCTTAGGAACCAAGCCCGCTAAAATTGCGGTGCCGGGTACGTATAGCCCTATGGGCGATTTCTTAAACCTGTTTGCCAGCAGTGATGGCGCCTGGGGCAATACATTAACGGTGACCATTGATCATAACACGGCCGATCCAACTGCGCCGCCACATTCACCGGCAGGCAGTGAGCTTACGAATTTTAACCTGGTATTATATGCCAATGGCGTTAAAGTAGAAGAATACCGCAACGTATCGCTATCGGCCAATGACACCCGTTTTCTGCCCCGCGTGCTGGAACTAAGCTCTACCCGCATTACAGTGGAAAAAGATGCCAATGGCAACTGGGTATTGCCTGCTGTTACCCGCCCGGCAGTAACACCGTTTCCCATACAGGGCATTGACGGATCGGACGGCAGCACACCAGACACTGCTACCTACAGCGGCAGTGAAGCCAATAAAACAGGCTTATATGCGCTGTTAAAAACAGATTTATTCAACCTGTTATCCATACCACCACCCACCCGTGCAGGCAACACTGCCGCCAGCGTATATCAGGCAGCCTTGCAACTGTGTGCTCTGAAAAGAGCCTTTTTGCTGGTAGATCCACCGGCAGAATGGGCAGCCAATGCTGTTACAGCCGTATCACAGGCAGTGAGTGGTTTACCTGCTTTAAACTTATCGGGCACCATAGCGCGTAATGCCGCTATTTATTATCCCCGTGTAAGAAAGCCCGATCCATTAAGAGAAAATCAGATTGACACATTTGTGCCTTCCGGTATTATTGCGGGCTTAATATCACAAACCGATACCAACCGTGGTGTGTGGAAATCGCCCGCTGGTATTGACGTAGCATTGAATGGCATACAAGGTTTGCAAGCCAATTTAAACGACCTGGAAAACGGTACCCTCAACCAGTTGGGCATAAACTGCCTGCGTGCTTTTCCGGTTACAGGCAGGGTAGTTTGGGGCGCACGCACGTTACGCGGGGCCGACCAGCTGGCAGATGAATACAAATACATTGCTGTACGCCGCACGGCCTTATTCCTGGAAGAAAGTTTATACCGTGGTACCCAATGGGTGGTGTTTGAACCCAATGACGAATCGTTATGGGCACAGATACGCTTAAACATTGGCGCCTTTATGCAAAACCTGTTCCGGCAGGGCGCTTTCCAGGGTAAAACACCTAAAGAAGCTTACCTGGTGAAATGCGATAAAGAAACCACTACACAGGATGATATTAATCGCGGCGTGGTAAATATACTGGTGGCATTTGCCCCGTTAAAACCCGCTGAGTTTGTGGTGATTCAAATACAACAATTGGCTGGTCAAACTGAAAACTAATTTTATATGGCACAGTTTACTGTAAACGCGCAACGCTTCGATCCTTATAAAAATTTCAAATTCCGTGTAAAATGGGATGGCCGCTATGTAGCGGGAGTGAGCAAAGTAGGCGGCTTAAAGAAAACCACCGAGGTAGTAAAACACCGCGAAGGTGGCGACCCCAGCAGTAGCCGCAAATCTCCGGGCCGTACCGAGTTTGATGCTATTACACTGGAACGTGGCGTTACCCATGATATTGAATTTGAAAGATGGGCTAACAAGGTGTGGAACTTCGGCTCTGGTTTGGGTGCAGAAGTGTCGTTAAAAGACTTTAGAAAAGATATTACCATAGAATTATACAACGAAGCAGGCCAGCTGGTGATACTGTATAAAGTATACCGTTGCTGGGTAAGCGAATTTCAGGCCCTGCCCGATTTAGATGCCAATGCCAACGCAGTGGCCCTGCAGCATATTAAGCTGGAGAACGAAGGCTGGGAGCGTGACTACTCCATTGCAGAACCCGGCGAACCTTCTTTTGTAGAACCCTGATAATTAGCGCACATGCGCCCTCTTACCACTACAGAGCTATTACAGGTGTGGGAAAACGGCCTGCACCAATCGCTTACCGAGCGTAGTTTGCATTTGCTATGCGTGGCCTGTGGTATGCAAAACATACAACAGGCTGCCCGGTTAAGCATAGGCACACGCGACGCCTGCCTGCTGCAACTGCGGCAATGGATGTTTGGCAACAGGTTGCTGAACATGGCCCATTGTCCGCATTGCCGTCAACAGGTAGAGTGGGAGCAGCCCGTGCATACCCTGCAGGTACAAAACATGGTGTGGGAACCACTGGAATATGCCGCCGAAAAAGAGGGCTATTCTATTCGCTTTCGCCTGCCGCAAACACAAGACATATGGCAGGTGCAGCACATTACCGAACCGGGAGAAGCTACGCTAAAAGTGTTACAGGCCTGTATTCAGGAAGCACTGTACCAAGGCCAGCCTTGCGCGATACAGCATTTACCTGGCGAAGTGGCAGAGCATATCATGCAACGCATGAGCGAAGCCGACCCGCAGGCGGATATTACCATGCAGCTGAATTGTCCGGCATGTGCAACACAATGGAATGCCGTATTTGACATTGCCAGTTTTTTATGGACAGAAATTCACCAGTGGAGCCTGCGTATGCTGCAGGAAATAGGTACCCTGGCAAAAGTCTTTAGCTGGAGCGAGCAGGATATTATGAACATGAGCGCCCAACGCAGGCGGCTATACCTGGAAATGGCATTAACATGAACACATTTATCAGCAATATTATTACACGTCATACACGGCCCGCTAACCAGGTTATTCCCCGGGTATTAGGCCGTTTTGAAACACCATCCTATTCCCCTCCACCACACGAGCATACGGAAGAGGGAACAAGCGCCCATCCTGCAACACAAACATATTTCACAGATACCGGTTTATATCCGTCCCCTTCCCAAGGCACAGAACCATCAGCATCATGGACGCATGCTAACGGCATACAAGCAGCAAACGCTATGCGCATGCCCGATACTGCAGCTATGGCGCAGGAATCATCGTTGGTGCCGCCGCAATCCCTGGCCGCTAAAGCCGGTAAGGTTGCGGCGGTGCATAACAATGCAGGCCTGATAAACGAGGGGCTGATACAAACCATGCCTGCTGCACAACCATTGGCCAGCACAGCGCCTGGCTATGTACAACCCACCACACACATACAGCCAACAGGGTTGCACCACCCGGCAAATGGCGAACAGGCAGCAGCCGGAACACAGCCTGTTACTGCACAACAGCAGCTGAACAGCTTGTTTCCAACTCCTTTGGCATCAATGCCCACCGAACAGGTGAGCCATAACCCTTATCATCCTTTTACCGAAAATATATTTGCGCCGGATGAGGTGGTAAGCAATACCACGCATAATGGCGTTCCCTATGTACTGCATCAGCAGCCAGCAGCATTACCGCTGCAAGCACTACCACAACAAAAGCAGGCCGGTGCTGCAACACCGCCTGCGCCCCCGAAATAAAAATAACCATAGGCAGGATAGAAGTAAGGGCTAACAACCCTGCTGCGCCTGTAAAAGCCACCTCCGCACAAAAAACGGTGATGTCGCTGGATGAATACCTGAAACAAAAGAAATGAGTAACGCTCTTGCTATAGCTGCTGTAACACAGGTGTTGAAAGACCTGTTGAACGACGGATTGATCAATAACGATGTAACCGGCTCGCTGGGTACTACCGTTACGGTTACCACCACCGCCCCGGACAGGGTAGACACTTCTGTTGCCGGCGAACAAAGTCAGCTGAACTTGTTTATGTACCAGGTATCGGTAAACAGTGGCTGGCGTAATCATAACCTGCCCTCGCATAATGCAGCCGGCGAACGCATCAATAATCCCCCGTTAGCGCTGGATCTGCATTACCTGCTTACCGCATATGGAGCAACAGACCTGCATCCCGAAATATTATTAGGCTATGGCATGCAGTTACTGCACGACCACCCCATATTAAGCAGGGAAGCTATCCGCAAATCATTACAGCCTGTATCCGGAGATAATTCTTTTTCCAACCTGCCATTATCGCTACGTTCGCTGGCATCCTCGAAGCTGGACGAACAGGTAGAGTTGTTAAAAATCACGCCGGAACAACTAAGTGCCGAAGAGTTATCTAAATTCTGGACAGCTTTTCAAAATAAATACAGGCCCACCGCAGCCTATAAGGTCACCGTGGTGCTGATAGAAAGTGAAAAATCTACCAAGGTAGGATTGCCGGTAAAAGAAAGAGGATTGTATGTAATGCCCTTTAATCAACCGGTTATCAAGGTGATTAAATCGCAGGTTACTGCAGGAGCACCTGTCAGCGATTCGCAACCCATACTACCGGGTTACCGGTTGGTGCTGGAAGGTACACAGCTGGCAGCGCAAGTGGTAAAACTACATATAGATGGTAAAGAGATAGCAGCAACGCCACAATGGTTAAGTGCCGGAACATTGGCCTTTACCCTGCCTGCTGATATCAGTGCCGGTGTGCATGGCGTACAGGTGAGCCACCCGGTGAACATGGGCAATCCACCCGTGTTACATGCAGGGGCCATTTCCACAGCCGAAGCATTTGTGCTGCATCCACAGTTAACCAATATACAAGTGAACAATGCGCAGGGAAGTGGCACACAGCCACGTAGCGCAGACATTACACTAAAAATAAATCCGGGTGTAGGCACTACACAAAAGGTACTGCTGTTGCTCAATGAAGTAGACAGCGGTGCTCCGGGCGTTACCTTACATGCCTATAGTTTTTCGTGGGCACAGGCTTCGCCGCCTGCTCCAGGCCCTTTTACTGATATAGTGATACCTATCCATAATGTTGCGGCAGGTGCTTACCTGGTGCGCATTCAGATAGATGGTGTGCAAAGTGTACTGGGCACAGATGGCAATGGTAAATACAACACTCCACAACTGGTGCTGGCATGATACAGGAACAAACAAGCTGGATAGAAGCCAATCAGCAATACCTGATGGCTAACGTACAATGCATACGGGAGCAGATACAGGTGTTTCAAAACGGCACCGATTCCAATAAACAAGGCTTGCTGCAAGCACAGGAAACTGTAGCGCATGCGCGGGCAAAGTTAACAGCACCGGCGCCTATAGATGTATTGACCGAATCACTGATGCTGAGCCATTTTGAAAGGGAAGTGATCCTGCTATGTGCAGGCGTGGAGCTGGACAGTCAATTTGCAGGCATCATAGCCAACGTGCAGGGTACACCTGGTTATTACCTGCCCACCTTTGGCACTGCACTGGCGGCTTTGCCCCATGCACACTGGAGCGGTTTATCGCCCGACAGCGCTTTACGTTACTGGCGTTTGATAGAAGTAGGTAACGAGCAACTGATTACCAAAAGCGCCCTCAGGCTGGATGAACATATATTGCATTATCTCACCGGTGTAAAACTGCTGGACGCCCGTTTGCTGGGCCTGGTATCACCATTAACCTGTAAGGCTCCGTTGGTGGCTTCCCATCAACATATTGCAGATCAGATGTTACATATTTGCACCGGAACAACTGCAGGCAATGCCTTACCCTTGTTACTGGTAAAAGGAGATAATGAAACAGATAAAGAGCAGTTGTGTGCCTATGTAGCTGCCAGCCTGGGCTTTGCATTATACAGTATATCCGTACATGCCATACCCGGTACGTTAAAAGAAATGCAGGATCTGGTGCGCATCTGGAACCGCGAAGCCGCTATTTGTCAATATGCATTGTATGTAGATTACACAGGACTGGACACCAACGATAAACATAAGATGCAGATCATGCATCATTTTTTAGACAGTTTGCCCGGGTTTGTAATAGTAGGTTGTTCGCACACAGCACCACGTATTAAACGACAGATGGTGTCATTTGAAATAGAAAAACCTACTGCGAATGAACAATACCACCTCTGGCTGCAACAACTGGGCGAAGGAGGAATAAGGCTGAATGGTCAATTACATGCGATTACCGCGCAATTTGATTTATCGGCTGCTACTATACGCGCGGCCGGAGCTACCACCACACAACACCTGGAAACCGACACCACCGGCTATATAGAAGCCGATGCCATGGCCGGGTTGCTCTGGAAAAATTGTTGTGTACACACGCGCCCGCAGGTAGATGAACTGGCACAACGCATTACCGCTAAAGCCAGCTGGGACGACCTGGTGCTGCCACCATCGCAAAAAGAGATGTTATGGGAAATGACCTTGCAGGTGCATCAACGCAACAAAGTATATAACGAATGGGGCTTTGGCGCTAAAAGTTCGCGGGGGCTGGGCATATGTGGCCTGTTTGCAGGCGAAAGCGGCACCGGCAAAACCATGGCAGCAGAAGTGCTGGCCAATACCCTGAAACTGGATTTATACCGCATTGATTTAAGCCAGGTAGTGAACAAATACATTGGAGAAACCGAAAAGAATCTGAAACGCATTTTTGATGCAGCAGAAGAAGGCGGAGCGATATTGTTGTTTGACGAAGCCGATGCCTTATTTGGCAAAAGAAGTGATGTAAAAGACAGCCACGACAGGTATGCCAATATGGAAGTAAGCTACCTGCTGCAACGTATGGAAGCTTACCGTGGCCTGGCTATATTAACTACCAATTTAAAAACCAGCATGGATAAGGCCTGGATACGCCGCATCCGTTTTATTATACAATTCCCTTTTCCCGATTTTGTGCAACGCGCTGCTATCTGGCGCAGGGTGTTTCCGGAAGAAACACCGTTGCAGGACATAGATACCGAAAGGCTGGCTAAGCTCAATATTGCCGGGGGTAACATCCGGAATATTGCATTAAACGCCGCATTTGTTGCAGCAGGCGAGGGGTGTGCAGTAAACATGAAACATATTATGCAGGCCGCCCGCAGTGAATATGCGAAACTGGAAAAAGCATTTACCAATATATAATTTTTCCTATGGATAATCCTGTTAGTGTGCATATTGAAGAACTGGTGTTGCACGGCTTTCACCCTGCAGATAAAAAACGTATCGGTGTTGCCGTGCAAAAAGAGCTTACCCGTTTGTTTCGTGTGCAGGGCATACCACCCGCTTTTTATAATGGCGGCAGTGTGCCGGCATGGCAGGCAGCAGCAACAACGCTTACCCCAGGCATGCCGCCACGCAAAGCAGGGCGGCAGATTGCACAATCGGTATATGCCGGTTTTAATTCCTCTACTCCTTAAACATCCATCAATAGTATGTCATCATTTCCCGGATCGCCACACCTGGTAAAAGGAGGGCTTGTACAAATTAATGCCAGCACTGCAAAAGTGGAGCGCATCATTACGTTACAGTACAACCCCGATAGCCTTACCCGGTCGCTGCAGCCACAAACCATTACCGGAGAAGGGCAAGACCGTTCACAGGCATTGCGTTTATTAGGCCCTCCGGTAGAAACCATTAAACTGGAAGCGGAAATTGATGCAGCGGATTATATGGAATCGGCAGGCAACACCGTGGCCAGCGTAGGCATACAACCTCAGCTGGCTGCCCTGGAAATGATCATTTACCCATCCAGCGCTGCTATGCTTACCAATAACATGTTATCCAACCTGGGCACCCTGGAAATATTCCCCATGGAAAGCCCTTTAACCTTGTTTATCTGGAACAAGCATCGCATTATCCCTGTTCGTTTTACCGATTATAGTGTTACTGAAGAAGCCTTTGATGTAAACCTTAATCCCTTGCGCGCCAAAGTAAGCATAGGCATGCGCGTGTTAAGTGTAGACGACCTGGGTTTTGATCATAAAGGAGGTAGCCTGTTTATGTGCTACCAGCAGAATAAAGAAAAGCTGGCTGGCATGTTTGCTTCGGGCAGTTTACAACAACTTGGCATAAACGCAATACCATGATGGATCAGTTACAAGCTTTATTACAAGGCGCTAACCGGCCGGTGAACAGCCTGCCGGTAACCAGTCGCTATTACAATGTGGGCAACTCCACTATAGAAGATGAAAACGGCAGGAACATCATATACCTGCGCCGCCGCTTTATACAGGCACCGGAAAAATATACCGTACTGCAAGAATATACCGTGAAGGAGGGCGACCGCCTGGATAATATCGCCGCTTCGTTTATAGGGGATGCTACCCAGTTCTGGCAGCTGGCCGATGCCAACAATGTGATGAAACCCGAAGAGATGGCGGTAGCGGGTAACAAAATAAATATTACACAACCTGCCGGCAGTGCAGGATTCTGATATGCTGAAAGGAAACATACATCTTACGCTGCTAATGGGGCCAGTGGTACCTGTTCCGGTACCTAAACCGGTAGTGGATGCCTTGACCAAGGTAGAAGTAACGGCAGCAGCCGGCGAACCCGGGGGCTTTCAGCTTACGTTCACCTTTAGCGCCAAAGGCCCTTTAAGCACTTTGCTGATGCTGCTGGGCCAGGTAGGGCCGTTTATACGCACCGTGGTAGTAGCCACGGTAAACGGAGTACCACACGTGCTGGCCGATGGCATGGTAGTGAATCACCAGTTATCGCCCAATGTACAAACCGGCTTAAGCACGTTTGTGGTTACCGGATCGGATTTAACCAGCGTAATGAGCTACTTCGATTTTACGGGTATACCTTATCCCTGTATGCCCGCCGAAGCAAGGGTCGCATTGATACTGGCTAAATATGCCGTTCTGGGCATCGTGCCATTGGTAATACCCAGCCTGTTTATGGATGTGCCTATACCGGTATCGCGTATTCCGGTGCACCAGGGTAAAGACCTGGATTACATTAACGAACTGGCCCGCGAGGTAGGGTATGTGTTTTATATAGAACCGGGGCCTGCACCAGGCATGAACATTGCCTATTGGGGCCCTGAAATAAAAGTAGGCATTCCGCAACCGGCCCTGAACATTAACATGGATGCGCACACCAATGTAGAAACGCTCAACTTTAGTTTCGATGGCTCGCACAAGGCCATACCTATTGTGTTTATACAAAACGAAGAAACGCGTGCACCCATTCCCATTCCTATACCCGATATCAGCCCGTTAAATCCACCTTTAGGCATTATACCGCCAATACCGGTGAACTTTCCGGTAATGCACAATACTGCGCACCTGAACCCCATACAGGCCGTAGCGCTGGGACTGGCAGAAGCATCCCGTACATCAGATGCTGTAACAGGTACCGGCTCACTGGATGTAGTAAGGTATGGACGTATACTAAAGGCCCGGGGACTGGTAGGCGTAAGAGGAGCAGGGGAAGCATTTGATGGTTTATACTTTGTAAAGAAGGTGACACATAAAATAGAAAAAGGAAAATATAAGCAGGATTTTACTTTAACGCGCAATGGTTTACTATCTACAGTGCCGCTAGTGCCTTCCTGATAAATGGTATGCTATGAGTAATGAAACCAATAAGAAAAAGTATTACGGAAAACACCGTGGCATGGTATTGAATAATGTTGACCCCTTAATGAAAGGCCGGTTAATGGTGCAGGTGCCCGATGTGCTGGGTTTGGGCATGAGCAGTTGGGCCTTGCCCTGCTTTCCTATGGCCGGTATGCAAATGGGTGTATATACCGTGCCTATTATAGGAGCAGGCGTATGGGTGGAATTTGAAGGGGGCGACCCTGATTATCCTATCTGGTGCGGCGGCTTCTTTGGCACTGCTGCCGAAGTGCCTGCACTGGCATTGGCCGGTTTACCTGTTTCCCCCAATATAGTGATGCAAACACAAGCGCAAAACACTTTAATGATAAGTGATTTACCAGGGCCTACCGGTGGCATTATGCTTAAAAGCACTACCGGGGCTTCTATCATAGTAAACGATACCGGCATTTATATTCAAAATGGCAAGGGGGCCAGTATTGTAATGGTAGGCCCCAGCACCACCATTAACGCCGGGGCGCTTACCGTTATCTGATTCCCTTCTACTGATCCTAATCTATTCCTTTATGCCAGGTTTTATAGTTCATGTGGGTGCAACAGTGATGTGCGCACACGCTGGTACCGCACAACCTACCACACCTATTCCACGGGTGCTGGTAAGCGGCATGCCGGTAGTGGGTATGCCATCGCCTTATGTAATAGCAGGCTGTCCGTTTATGATAGGCACTGCGCCCAGTCCCTGCGTAACGGCCCAATGGGTTACCGGGGCCACACGGGTACTGGCCAATGGGGTTCCCGTGCTGCTGCTCGATAGCCAGTCCGTTTGTGTACCCAATGGCACTCCTTTACTCATTGCAGCTACCCAAACAAGGGTAACGGCTATATAATACCTGTATGAATATTGCTTATCCTTTTGGCTTTGACAACCACGGTAAAACAGCAGAAGCCAGTAACGACCGGCACATACGCGACCTGATAGAGCAGGTGTTGTTTACTGCACCCGGTGAAAGAGTGAACCGGCCGGATTTTGGCAGTGGCCTGATGCAGCTGGTATTTCAGGGCAATGGCAATGAACTGGCTGCCACCACCCAGTTTCTGGTGCAGGGCGCTTTACAGGAATGGCTGGGAGATATTATACAGGTGAATGAAGTAAAAGTGATCAGCGACGATGCCACGCTGCAGGTAACCGTAGTGTATACCATACGCCGCACACAGGAAAAACAGGTTGCTCAATTTCTACGCTAACAATATTGTATGCATTATTACTGCTGTACCACTAACCGCCGCACACAGGTAAAACAACACCCTGTTATTAACGGTATTGATTTTCTGGAAGTACTGGATAACAAGAACGACCCTGTTACCATTCGCCAGAGAACATTGTACGTGCATTTTATTAAAGACATTGCACCAGGCAGTATTCAAAAGGAACAGGTGATCATTGAAGGAGGGGAGCGTATTACCAATATCAAAGTAATAAGCATTACCGAAGGCCTTATTACCATTCCGGCAACACCCGATGCTCAGAAAATCCTGGTAGTGCAGGTAGATGTAGCAGGCGATTACAGCACCTACACCTTACGCCTGGTACAGGATGTGGCCAGCAGTAATACACTGGCAGGGTACGACCCGGTGTTAAGCGCGGTAGATTTTTCTTTTAAAGTATTATGTCCTTCCGATTTTGATTGCCGGCAAACAACAGATTGCGGGGAAGCATCGGAAGCGGCTCCCGAAATAAATTACCTGGCAAAAGACTATGACAGCTTTCGCCAGCTGATGCTGGATCGCATGGCATTGTTAAGTCCCGGATGGACAGAACGCAATGCCGCAGACCTGGGTGTTACACTGGTAGAGCTATTGGCCTATGCCGGCGATTACCTCAGCTACCGGCAGGATTTTATTGCCACAGAAGCTTACCTGGGTACTGCCCGCAAAAGAGTATCGGTAAGGCGGCATGCCCGGTTGGTGGATTATTTTATGCACGACGGCTGTAATGCCCGCACCTGGGTACATATTGAAACAGGAGCAGGCGTAAATGGAATACTGTTGCAAAAGACCAATGCCTTTGGCATCACCCGGCTGCTTACCAAAAACAGCATTACCAACACACTGTTACACAGCAATAGTCCCGGGCTTGAAACCGCTTTAAACGATGGCGCTATTGTATTTGAATTAATGCACGATCTTCCCTTGTATTACCAGCACAACCAGATGCAGTTTTATACCTGGGGCGAAAGCGTGTGCTGGCTGTGCAAAGGAGCCACCAGCGCCACTTTACTGGGGCATTACCCACAGTTACAAAAAGGTATGGTGCTGATATTAACCGAAATGCTGGGGCCTGAAACCGGCGATGCTGCCGATGCCAACCCACTGCACCGTTACCCGGTATGTATCACCAGTGTGCAGCTGAAAACAGATCCTATTGGCAAGCCGTTAACCTCACCTTATACAGATACTTCCTTAGAGGTAACAGAAATTACCTGGGACGAAGCAGATGCTTTACCAGAGCCGCTTTGCATCTCTGCCAAAAACAATAAAGGCTCTTTTAATGATGTAAGCATAGTGCTGGGCAATAACCTGCTGGCCGATCATGGTTATACCATTACCGAACAATTACCCCGTACACCCGAAGCAGCTGATGCAGCAGGCACACTGGTAAGCACAGTTGTATCGGCCTGCACCTGCACCACACCCGAGCCGGCTACCTATGCGGCCCGGTATCAGCCTGTTATCAGCTATGGCCCGCTTACGCAGGCAGCCCCATTACCGCGCGACATAGTAAGCGCTGCTGCCTGCAGCAAATGGAGTATGCGCGATCCTTTACCTGCCATTGCCTTACATATTGCCGGCGAAACAGGTAGCTGGACACCAGCACGTGACCTGTTGCAAAGCAAACCGGAAGATAAAATGTTTGTAGCCGAAGTAGAAGAGGAGGGTACTACCAGCCTGCGCTTTGGCGATGATGCCAGTGGCAAACGTCCCGCGCCCGGTATACTGTTTAACGCTGCTTACCGTGTGGGTAACGGTCCTAAAGGCAATATAGGCGCCAATGTGTTTACTACATTGGTAAGTGACGATCCCGCTATCAGCAGTGATGCTTCGGTTATTCATAACCTGTGGAACCCGCTGCCAGGCTTTGGCGGCACAGAACCGGAAAGTATACAACTGGTAAAACAAAATGCACCGGTGGCTTTTCGCACACAGGAAAGAGCGGTAACCCAAGCGGATTATGAAGAGATGACCCGCCGTAGCAGTAACCTGGTACAGCGTAGTGCCGCAACCACCCGGTGGACAGGCAGCTGGCGCACCGTATTTGTAACGGTAGACCGCTTAGGCGGCGAGCAACCGGGAGACGACCTGCAGGTAAAATTGCGGCAAGACCTGGAGAAATACCGCCTGGCCGGATACGACCTGGAAATGAACACGCCGCTGTTTGTATCACTTGAATTGAAAATGCGGATATGTGTAAATAAAAATTATTTTTCCTCTGCTGTAAAAGCAGCCCTGCTCGAAACCTTTAGCAATAACCTGTTACCTAACGGGCGCAAAGGATTATTCCATGCAGATAATTTTACGTTTGGCCAAACCGTGTATTTAAGCCGTTTGTACGCTGCTGCTCAAAAGATAGCGGGCGTAGACTCCGTAAGCATACTCACTTTCCAGCGCCAGGGCCAGCCTTTAACCAGTGCACTGGCTTCGGGCAAGCTGGCTTTATCCCGCCTGGAAATAGCCAGGCTGGACAACGATCCTAATTTTCCTGAACGTGGCGTATTAACCCTGGACATGCAGGGCGGTCGCTAACTATTGTATCATTATGAGTGCCAATTGTAATTGCTGTAATCATACGGATAGTGTAGTGCCTGTGGCGGTAACCAACCGTCCGGGGCTTAGTACTATTCAATATCGCGTAGGCACACAGCCTGAATTTAAAGCCAATATGCTTGCCCGGCTCAGTGGCCAGGGGCAGGATATATTGCGGCAGTTTACCAGCCGTAACAACGAAGACTTTACCATTAGCCTGCTGGATGCCTTTTCGGTAGTAGCCGATGTGCTTACCTTTTACCAGGAAAGAATTGCCAACGAATCGTATTTACGCACGGCCAAAGAACGCCTGTCGGTGTTGCAGATGGCCCGGTTAATAGGCTACGAACTGCGTCCCGGTGTAGCGGCAGCCACCTGTGTGGCCTTTACACTGGAAGACACGCCCGGTGCTTTAAACCCGGTGCAGATCAATAATAAAACCACCAGCCCGGTAGAAGGCGTTCCGCCATTAAGTTTGCCACAGGGCATTAAAATACAAAGTGTGCCCGGCCCCGACGAGCAGGCACAAACATTTGAAACCATCGGGTCTATTACCGCCCGTGCCGAATGGAATGCCATGCGCCCACGACTTACCCAGCAACAGGCAGTAACTACCACCGGCAAACTGGTAGTATTGAAAGGGGCCGATAATAATGTAAAACAGGGCGATGTGCTGATGATACGCACCGGCACCTCCTTTGCATTGAAAAAGGTGTTGAAAGCAGTGGTAGACACTACAGCTAATAATACTACTGTTTACTTCGACCTGAGTGGGGTAATGCCGCCATATACACCGCCTTCGGGTGTAAGTGTGGGCAATGTAAACGAGTTTGATGCGGTTACCGATATCACCAATACAGTGGTAAGCACCATCAGCGCTAAACAATGGAAGGAAGAAGATCTAAGCACGCTGGTTCAGTCTAAAAAATGGAATGCCTTTGCCTTGCAAAACAGTGTATCCAAGGCTATTGAGCAATCTACATCACCCACAGGCCAGGTATTCATCTTCCGTAAAAGAGCTTCGGTGTTTGGATATAATGCTGCGATGCAAATGGCAGATGTTACTACAGGCACGCCGGCTAAGGCCAAAGTGAAAGAAAACACAATAGAAGCAATAGACGCTACCGCTACAGTTAAAACCCCGCATTTTAGCTGGCTGGAATGGGATCTGGAAGAGGTTGCCGCCACACTTTACCTTGATAGCACTTACGACGAAACCATTCCCAACACCTACATAGCTGTTCAAAAAGCCACTACAGCCATTGCAGATATGGATATATATGCTGTGCGCGATATCAGCCAGCAAGCCCGTAGCGCCTATGGCATCAGTTGCAAATGCAGTAAAATATCATTAGGTTATAAAACATCTTTACCCGATCAGATACCACCCGCAGCCAACACCACCAACTGGTGGGGCACAGGTACCACACTCGCTGCTATACGCAATATATCGGTGTTTGTACAAAGCGAATTATTACCACTGGCATCCCTGCCCATCACAGGCAGCATCAGTGGCAAAACTATCACGCTCAACCGCTGGTATCCCGGCTTAAAAGCAGGGCAACTGGTGGCGCTCACGGGCGACAGGGCTGACCTCCCGGGTACCAGCGCCAGTGAAGTAATGACACTGGAAACGGTGATAGTGCAAAAAGGGTTCACCGTAGTTACCTTTACACAGGTGTTAAGCTACACCTATGTGCTAAGTTCCGTTACTATCAACGGCAATGTGGCTATCGCTACCCATGGCGAAACGGTTACCGAAATTCTGGGCAGTGGTGATGCATCCAAAGCCTTTCAAAGTTTTAACCTGCGGCAGCCACCACTTACTTATATCAGTGGCGCTTCTGCCAGTGGTGCACAATCTACCTTACAAATATGGGTGAACGATCTGTTATGGACAGAAGTACCTTACTTCCTGGGGCATACCGCAGAAGAGCGTATCTACATTACCCGGCAGGATGATAACGCGGTAACCACTGTAACCTTTGGTGATGGTATAACCGGTGCCAGGTTACCTGGTGGTCAGGAAAATATAAAGGCGATCTATCGCAAAGGCATAGGCACCGGCGCTTTGGTAAAAGCCAACCAGCTTACCCAATTGCTTACCCGCCCCCTGGGTGTGAAAAGCGCTGCAAACCCCATTGCGGCCACAGGCGCCGCCAATGCCGAACAACTGGAAAATGCACGGGCCAATGCACCACTTACGGTGCTAACGCTGGATAGAATTGTAAGCCTGCAGGATTATGAAGATTTTGCCAGGGCCTATGCGGGCATATCCAAGGCCTTAGCTACCTGGACATGGAAAGGCCAGCGACGCAATGTGTTTATTACCATAGCCGGTATTAATGGCGCTACAGTAGCTACCAGCAGTGTATTGTATACTAATTTACTGAAATCGATACGTGATGCAGGCGAAAACTATGTGCCCTTAACAATGGCATCTTATGTACCCCGGTATTTTCGCCTGAGTGCAAATGTAAAAATAGACGCTGCCTACAACAACGATAAAGTATTGGCGGCCATTAATACCCAATTGAGAGCTGCCTTTAGTTTTGATGCCCGCAATTTTGGCCAGCAGGTAACCGCCAGCGAAGTAATAGCCGTGATACAGAATGTGCCTGGTGTTGCGGGGGTAGACCTGGATACCTTGTACCGCTCGGAAAACGCTGCCGGCTTCCACTATATTTTACCTTCCAATGCACCTGTAACCGGCGATGATACCGTGTTTGCAGCAGAGCTGCTGATCATTGATCCCAAGCCAATCACCATCAACATTATTACATGAGTTTTGATATAGAACATTTATACAAGTTGTTGCCTGCGGTGTACCGCATTCGCGACCTGGAAGGGATTGCCCCATCCTTGCCCGCAGAAGACCAGCATGGCCCTTTAAAAGACCTGCTATCGGTATTGGCCGAGCAACTGGGCGTGCTGGAAGAAAACCTGGCGCAGCTGTATGATGATCAGTTTATAGAAACCTGTGCCGAATGGGTAGTGCCTTATATTGGCGAGCTGGTGGGCACCCGTGGCCTGGCAGCGTTTCCCGGCGCTACTTTTAGCCAGCGGGCAGAGGTGGCCAACACTATTATGTACCGCCGCCGCAAAGGCACGGCAGCTATTTTACAGCAACTGGCGCACGACATTACCGGCTGGGATGCCCTGGTGGTAGAATATTTTCAACTGCTGGCCACTACCCAATATATGAACCACCTGCGGCCGCAAAACCAGGCTGTAACCAGTGTGCGCAACTGGGAACCTTTGCAGTATATAGCAACTCCTTTTGATAAAACACCGCGTACCGCAGATGTGCGCAGCATAGCACGCAACAGAGGCAAATACAATATACCCAATATAGGCATCTACCTTTGGCGTTTGCAACGCTTTACCGCTTCACATGCACCTGCTTACCGGTTAGATGACCAAAGATTTTATTTTCATCCATTGGGTTTGGATATTCCCCTCTATAATACCACACTACAACCCGTTGCCGGTAAAACGCCTGGGATAGCCGTGACTGTAAACATGCCTATTAACCGCCGGGTAGCGGCCGCTTACCTGGATATGTATTACGGCGAAGACAAAAGTATACTGGTGTTTCAGGATGATGTGCCGGTGTTACCAGGCTACAATAGTTCACCTGCCACGCCCGTAAGTGACCTGGTAAGCATTTGCAACCTCAGTGATGTTACCGATCAGTTTGGCAATGTCATTGGCTGGGGCAACATGCCTGCTACCAAAATAGCCATCGATCCGCAATTGGGCCGTATTGCTTTTCCGGCACCGGTGCCGGCCAATGTAAATATCTATACCCATCACTACTACGGGTTTAGCCGGGAGATGGGCGGGGGAGAGTATGGCCGCACCCATACGTTTAATCTTGACCTGGAAAAAGTGGCTATACTAAAAGTGCCTGGCGATATGCCTGCCATCACCGATGCCTTGCAGGCATTGGCATTAACAGGCGGAGTAATTGAATTAACTGATAACGAATATTATACCGACACGACCGCTATTACTATAGCGGCGCAAAAGAATATAGAAATACGGGCAGCAGACAACAGGCGTCCGGTGTGGGCGCTGAGTGGTTATATAGATATAACGGGTGGGGCCGATACACAGCTGTCTGTGAACGGTATTGTAATAAGTGGCGGTGGCTTACGGGTGCCGGCTAATGGCACCAGTGGTGCCCCCAATTTACTGGGTGCTTTACAGCTACAACATTGCACGCTGGTGCCTGGTCATACACCTGCTATCAAAAATGTGCCGGCACAGGCCGCACTACCTCGGGTGGTGGTGGCTGCTGCCGCTACTGCAGTCACCATTGGCAATTGTATTTGTGGCCCTGTGTTGGTGACAGAAGATGCTGCAGTGCAAATAACCAATAGTATTATAGACGCCGGCAGCACCAGTGCCGTAGCCTATAGCGCTCCCGATGGCAACAAGCCAGGTGCGCCCCTTTCAGCCGAAAATGTAACCTTTGTGGGCAAGGTAAGCGCTATGATACTGGAAATGGCTTCCAACACCATATTCTACGCAAAGCTGGCTGATGCCGATAGCTGGACCGCTCCTTTATATGCCGAGCGTTTGCAGCAGGGCTGTGTGCGTTTTTCTTATGTGCCGCCTGGTTCGCGCATACCACGTCCCTTTAACTGTGTACCTGCTGCTACCGACGATCCGGTAGTGGTGCGGCCTGCCTTTACCTCGCTGATATATGGCGATGCCGGCTATGCACAACTAAGCAATAGTTGCACAGAACGCATACGCAAAGGAGCAGATGACGGCGCAGAAATGGGAGCGTTTCATCATTTATATCAACCGCAACGCGAAGCCAATTTGCGCCTGCGCCTCAACGAATACCTGCGTTTTGGATTGGAAGCAGGCATATACTACGCATCTTAAATTCTTTATCAAACCTTATAGGAGGGCCTAACAATGCCAGGGGATTTTTCCAGGAAAATATTCAATAAGCAAAAGCACTACAGCGGCGTGCTCATGCAGCAAGGTCGTGTGTTGTTGGATGCCGATTGGAACGAGCAGTTGGACATTCAGCAATACCGCACCTTTACAGAAACCACCGACGTAATAGGACAGTCGGGTGTGCCTAAGAACAACGAAGGTTTTAAAATAGGAATAGCCACCGGTGGTACAGATTTAAGCATTGCCGCAGGCCGCCTGTATGTAGAAGGCCTGCTGTGCGAACTGGAAAGCGGGGTTACCTATTTACACCAGCCATCCTATCCCGCACCTGCTACAGGATTCTTTATCGGGAGCCCGGTAGGAAGTCCGCCATCCAGTCCTCCTACCAGTCCGGTAGGTAGCCCGCCATCACAGTATATAAACCTGCAGGATGGCACGTATATCGTATACCTGGAAGCATGGCAGAAAGAAGTGAATTTCAGGGATGACATGCGCATACAGGAGGTGGCTTTAGGCGAAGCAGATACCACGGTGCGCCTGCAAACCACCTGGCAGGTAAAGCTATTGAAAGTAGTGCCTGGCAATGCATCGCCCAACTGCAATAATGTATACCAGGAATGGACAAACTTAGTGCTGGCCCCTTCCAATAAGTTAACGGCCAAAACAGTACACGATACCGGCAACACCAATGCCTGCCAGTTATCGGCCACTGCGGGTTACCAACGGTTAGAGAACCAGTTATACCGTGTTGAAATTCATAAACCGGCAGGTAATGGCCTGTCTATGGGCACCTTTAAATGGTCGCGTGACAACGCTTCGGTAGAAACGGTGATTGAAAAAGTAGCGGGCAATATTATAACAGTAACAGATACCGGTAAAGATGATGTGCTGAATTTTGCCATAGGACATTGGGTTGAGATCATTGATGATATAGCTGCCAATAATGGAACACCTAACGACCTGATACAAATTACCGATGTAAACAAAAGCACCCGGGAAATCACCTTATCTGCTTCTGTAGCTGCTTTTACCGGCAAACCTAATCTTAAATTACGCCGGTGGGATCAAAGTGGCGTAACCGCTTCGCCACAAGGCATAGTGATTACCAATGGCTGGGTAACACTGGAAGATGGGGTACAGGTAAAATTTGAAAACAACACCAACCGTTCAGGTGATTACTGGCTGATAGCTGGCCGCACCGCTACGGGCGAAATAGAATGGCCACCTTACCAGGTGCCTAACACGGCGCCACAGGCTTTATTGCCACAAAACCCACCGCACCGTTTTACGCGGCTGGCATTGTTGCAGGTGCAAAGCGGCCAGGTGGTAAGCCTGCTGGACTGCCGTAAAAAGTTTCCGCCGCTTACTGCCATCACCGCATCAGACGTATCTTACGACAATACAAAATGCACGCTCAATGGTGCCAAAACAGTGCAGGAAGCACTGGACTTACTTTGTGCCAGCAGGCAGGGCAGCTGTATATACCAGGCCATACCCGGCCCGGGCTGGGAGGGAGTGTTTGCCACTATACCCGATGGGCAGGATGCGCAGATCTGTTTTCAAACAGGCGATTATCCCATGAGCAGAACCATTACGGTACGCAATAAAGGCCATTTAAAACTGGAAGGCTGTGGCTTTGGCACGCGACTGCTGGGCAAAGGAGATGCAGGCATTGTGTTTGAAAGTTGCGAATCTGTACTCCTGCGTGATATCTATGCCGAAACACAAGCCATAGGATACGGCCAGCGATACGATCCGCTTGCTTTTATCGATTGCCGTCGCGTACATATCACCCATGTATATGCCAAAAGCGGTGCTTCGCCAGATACCAACACCTGTTGTATATACATACGCAACAAACCGGAATTACCAGGAGAAGTAATTGTGCAGGATTGCCTGTTAGAACCCGGTTACCAGCAGCAGGGGGTAGTAGTGATCAATGCCACCAGAAGCTATATTGCCAACAACACCATACGGGTATATGAAAAGCCCAAAGTGCTTACGTTGGAAAATATGATGCAGTCCAGTACTTACCGGGCAGCCTTACGTTACCTGATCCTTTCCAACACGCGGTTTAAATCGCAAGGCACCTGGCAGAACATAGCATTGACTTCGGCCAATTATATGCTCAGCTTTAAAACATACAAGCTGTTAACGCTGGAAGACTGGCTGAAACTATACAACGAAAACAGAACAGACCGTGTGCTAAGGCCCGGAGCGTTGCAATTGTTTTTATACAAGCTGGTAGATAAACTTTTTGCCGATGAAGCTTTACGCAATAAATATAAAAACTTCAGAACGCTGGTGCTTTCTACTATTAACCAGGATGTGGCTATGGCCGCTAAAGGTATTGTAGTGGCGGGCCAACTGGCAGGGGATGTGCAAATACTGAATAATAATATTTCGGGTGTAAGGCAGGGTATACATGTAGGGCTAAGCCATTACCCCGGCGGTAAAGGCGATTTTGACATTGCCGATGTAGTGCGTATAGCGGGCAATACCATTGACCTGTTACTCAATTCCACTGCAGCCAATGCCGACAGGCATGGCATATTTGTAGGAAATAATAACTCTGTGAACATTCACAATAACGTGGTAAAGCTTACCAGGATGGATAATGCAGCTGAGCTAACAGTGGATGGTATTGTAATATGGGGTAAACTGGGGCCTAAAATTACCATCGCAGAGAATCATGTGTACAGTACCGATGGCAATTCGCGCAATGGTTTTACTTATGGCATACGTATACAAAGTGCCACTACTATCACACCCACGTTTGTACCTGGTTTATGGATTATCAGCAGCAATATGGCGCCGAGCAAACTGGCTACTATTAAAGCGCCTGGATACTGCGTGTTAGTGCCTAATACGAATGCTCCGGCAGTCTTTATTAATTAAAATAAAATATATCTAATAAATTATTCAAAATAATTTGTTGGAGTAAAAATAACATCTACCTTTATACAGTACTACTTTCCTATGGTATAGGCCCGTTTGTTAGTTAGTCGGTGCATTTAGTATCGGTTGCGAAGCTTAGGGAGGGTTCGATTCCCCAGTAGTACTCTATAAGAGGTTAACACAGTTAGCCTCTTTTTTTATGCCATTTATTTTCCGGCAAACAAACACCATTCATTTACGCTTTCTTCCCCAAGGCTATTAAAACCTGGTTATTATGGCTAACACACTTCCATTGGTATCCTGCATTATGCCTACTTATAACAGGCGGGAATTTGTACCCGATGCCATACGGTATTTTCTGCGGCAGGATTACACACACAAGGAACTGATTATTATTGATGATGGCACCGATGCGGTGCAAGACCTGGTGCCACAGCATCCTGCCATTCGTTATTACAGGCTGGATAATAAAATTACGCTGGGTGCCAAGTTAAACATGGCCTGCCAATATGCAGCAGGGCCTATTATAGTAAACTGGGATGACGATGACTGGTATGCCGAACGCCGGTTACGCTACCAGGTAGACGCCTTGCAACAGGCAAATACAGATGTATGTGGCATCAACCAGCTACTGTATTACGATCTGCGCCATAAAACAGCCTATAAATATAGTTATCCTGTAGATCAACGCGTGTGGCTGCTGGGCAGCTCGCTATGCTACACCAAAGCATCGTGGCAACGCAATCCCTTTGCTGATATTAATGTGGGCATGGATGGATTGTTTGTATGGAATATGTCGGCCGACCGCGTTACGGTATTGCCCGATGTTACCTTTTCCGTGCATATGATACACAACAACAATGTAAGCCCTAAGCAAACAGAAGGCAACTGGTGGCACACCTATCCCGTGGAAGAAATTGTAAAGGTGATGGGAGAGGACTGGGCAGTATATAACAGTGAAGGGCTACAACCGGTAGAAGAAGTTCCATTGTTTACGCGTAAAGCAACTGTAGTAACAGCGCCTGCTATCACCGGCCCTGTAAGGCGTTTGCAGAATGTATATGCCTGCCTGGTACACGAAAATGAAGATTGTATTATTGACCTGGTGCGTAACCTGCATTACCAGGATGAGCAGGCGCATATTATATTATACAACGGCGGGCAAAACCCGGCCTTGTTCCGCAGTAAATTCCCCTATGCACAATACAATGCCGTCATACATCCTGACCCGGTTCCTGCACGCTATGGCTACTTACATTCCTTTGCTTTAAGCTGCATGGCCTTTGCCCTGAAAAAAACAACATTTGATGTATTTACTATTGTAGACTCTGACCAGCTGGCGCTGAAAAAAGGATACACAGAACATATCAGCGCCTACCTGCATCAGCGCCCTCATGTGGGTATGTTAAGCAGTAAAGCAGAACAGCTATATGGCCATACCGATATCTATCCCGCCACACTGGCCTTTAAAGAATATGAACTCTGGAAACCATTGTTACAGCAGTTTCCGGATGGAGAAAGTAAATTCCTGCATTGGACATTCTGGCCCTCTACCGTATTTACCGTACAGGCCATACGCGACCTGGTACAATTATTTAAAGAGAATGCCCTGTTACAGCATATCATGAGCAAATCGGGCATCTGGGCTACAGAAGAAATTGTATTGCCCACCTTAACCCGGCTGCTGGGCTACGAAATAGCCACCAACCCTTGCAGCTACGATTATGTAAAATATAAAAGGGACTTCAACCTGCACGATCTGCAACATGCATTACAGCTGGATACTGCTTACTGGATACACCCGGTGCCCCGCAGATACGATAATCCGTTGCGCACCCAGCTACGCACACATCTGAAAGAATATACCACCGGTAAACACATCCCCCCATCCAATAACCAACATATGGAAGCCATATATACTACCAGCATTTTACAACGTATACGCAATATAGAAGGCTGGCTTGATGATGCCGAAGCCGAATTGTTAATGAGCACCTCTTTAAAAGCCTGTATTGAAACAGAAGGCGATAAAACAGTGGTGGAAATAGGTAGTTACCAGGGCAAAAGCACGGTGCTGCTAGGCAGTGTTATGAAAACTTATTTTCCCAAAGGAATGGTCTATGCTATAGACCCGCATGGCGGCGTAGTAGGAGCAGCCGATCAAAGGTTGGAAAGTACAGCCCCTACATTGGCTATGTGTAAACGGAATATTGCCCAGGCAGGTGTGAGCGATGTGGTTACCCTGATACAGGCGTACAGTTTTGATGTAGCATGGGATAAACCTGTCAGCTATCTTTTTATAGATGGATTACACGATTATGTAAATGTGGCGCGCGACTTCTGGCATTATGCAGGCTGGTTACAGCCCGGCGCTTATATCGCGTTTCACGATTACGCCCATTATTACCCCGGTGTACAGGCCTTTGTAAACGAACTACTGGCCAGCAACCAGTACCGGAAAGTAGCCCTGGCCAGCAGCCTGATGGTGATACAGAAAACAGGATTTTAATTTTATCATACATGCCATCCAAACGTCCCCGCGCCGTAGTCACTATGGCGCACAATGAAAGTGTATTTCTGCCTATCTGGTGGAAATACTATTCCCGCTTTTTTGCAGCGGAAGACATTTATATACTTGATCATGAAAGTACCGACGGCTCTACTTCAGGCCCCGGCTTTGTAAGAGTGCCGGTAAGTCACCCTGTGGTAGACTGGGGCTGGCATCGGGATATGCTGCAACAACAGCAACACCAGCTATTGGAAAAATATGAAATGGTGCTATGTACCGATGCCGATGAAATTGTGGCCCCGCATCCCGATACAGGCACCCTTGGTGATTATATGGATCGCTTTGGGGGTGGCTTTGTTAACTGCACCGGATACGAGGTGTTGCATAATACCACCACGGAACAACCACTTGATTTTTCAAAGCCCATACTGGAGCAACGTGGAGAATGGTTTCCTAACCCTGCTTACTCCAAGCCTTTGCTGGCCACCGAGCCTATGTACTGGCATGGAGGGTTACACAGCCGGGTAGACGGGCAAACGCGGGAAGACCGGTCGCTATACCTTATACACCTCCACCGTATGGATTACGATATCTGCCACCAGCGGCATATGCAACGCATGTCTAAGCCCTGGAACAAAAGAGATGTGGACGAAAATTGGGGATATCAGAACCGTATTACAGAAGCGGAACAATTCAAACACTGGTTTTATAACGACAGCAGCTGCAACGGAGTGCATGTGCAACCAGAATCCATTCCGGAAGCATTCAGAGCGCTCCTGTAACCATCCGTTTATTTTTTGCTAAACCAATCGCCATGCGAAAAAAAATACCTGCACCAACCGTAGCGCCGGTAACGGAAGCCACGCCGGTGCCGCCTATTGCCAAACAGGCCCTGGAGGGCAACGGCAAGCCACTGGATACGGCTTTACGCACTGAAATGGAGCCACGTTTTGGACATGACTTTTCTAATATACGCATACACTCCGGCGACCAGGCTACCGAAGCAGCAGGCGCTGTGCAGGCCAAAGCCTATACGGTAGGGCAGGATATTGTATTTGGCCATCAGCAATACCAGCCGGGTAACATACAGGGCCGGCAGCTGATTGCACACGAACTGGCCCATACCATACAACAGGGCGAAGTAAGCAAAGCCGCCACATCCTCCCTTTCTTTTAACAACCAGCATAACGGCCTGGAACAACAGGCGCATAAAGCCGCCGGGCAGGTAAGCGGTGGCCCGCAAAAGACTACGGGTATAAGCGAGGGGGCATCTCCTTCCATTATGCGTACACCCGCAGCCCCTGACTATGATGGCGTAACGGCTAAGTACGACCGCAGTAAGGTTACAATTGATCCTATAGAAGATGTAGTGATAGCAGATGCGAAAGCCAAAAATGTGAACATAGCTATGAACGACCCCGAAATAGAGCATCTTACCTGGGAGATATATGGCCCCGGGGATGTGTATATAACAGGACGTTCTACTACACGCGGCGGTGCAAAATCTACCTCATCGCCCTTTGAGGTGCGCCCAGATATGCTCAGCAAAGGACAGGGCAGGTATACGCTGCGTTGTACCGCACGTAATAAAACCCATCACCCCATATATTATGCAGACAGCACTTTTTATGCGTACACCACCACGCCTGTTGCCATGATGAATAAGGCGGGATTAAAGAACATAACAGATAGTCCCGGCACACATACCTTTGGCGAAGTAGGAGGAGCCAAGGCGCGTTCTATGATGCTGGAACATAAAGAGTCGGTAGCAGCTACCGGCACCGGCACCATGCAGGGTAACCGTTGCGGTTCGGCTGCGCCATCGGGAGTTACTGCATCAGATTGTACCAACTATGTGCTGGATGTATTAAAATATACTTTCAATGCACAGGGCAGGGCAGCCGACTGGACTAAGGTGTTTCAGGAAGCACAGAAAACCAGTAATGGAAAATTCAAAGGCAATGAGCTGGTAAAAGCCTTGATCAGCCAGGCTGGCTGGAAAGCAGTGTTTTGGGCGCCCGACCCCAGAAATCCCGGGGATGGCAAACCCGAAGCTTCTGTGGCTAATAATGGTGTAAAAAAGAATAAAGAATATAAAAGTTCTAATGAGAAAACCGGTATACCGGTTGACCCGGATAAGTCCGTTATAGAATACCGCCGCACCGAGCCTATTAAGCAAAACAACATGACCGGTATTGATAAGCTGCATAAAATACCACTGGCGGTAATTACTGCGCGGGGTGGTACACATATGACTTTGCTGATCAATGGAGTAGTATACGAAGTGCATTGGGATAAAGGGCCGGATGACCCCAACGTGCTGGAAGCAACCCCATTGGAAAAATGGGTATGGGAGTCAGGCGCCATTGTAATGCCCGCCGAAGATTATAACAAAGCATTCTAAACAGATATCATATGCATCAGCCAATAGCAGCACCAGCTGCTAAACCCTCAGTTGCCCCGGTAATCGAAAGCAAGGTGATTCAGAAATGTGGCTGCGAACACAAATCGGCGGAAGGTGGAGAATGCGACAGCTGTAAGAAAAAGAAAGAAGGACAAATACAACGTGCGGCCACAGATGAACGCACACAGCCGGAGATTCCGGGTATTGTACAGGAGGTATTACAATCAAAGGGCGAACCGCTGGACACCTCTATCCGTCATTTTATGGAACCTCGCTTCGGGCACGATTTCAGCCGGGTGCGTGTGCATGCCGACACCAGGGCAGGCCAATCGGCCCAGGCCATTAACGCACTGGCCTATACTTCGGGAGAGCATATTGTATTTGCGCCGGGGCGCTACCAGGGAGGAGATTCTGCCGGGCGGCAGCTGATAGCGCATGAACTTACCCATACCATACAACAGCAACGTATGCAACATACTGGCCCGTTGCGTATTGATGATGCACACAGCGCTTACGAGCAACAGGCGCATCAAACCGCAGCACAGGTGGCTACGGGAGGTAACCGGCAGGTTACAGGCGCTATAGCCCCCGTGGCCACTGCTCAAATTTCCCGTGCCGATCCTGGTGCTGTAGGGTATACCATGCGGTTAGGCAATGCGGCAAGAAGTGGCATCCGTTTTTTTCCCAACAATGTTACGGATACAGTGGTAGGGCCTGTAACTATACAGGGCGGGTTGCTGAACGGAGCTGCCAGCCGCCTGAATGTAATTGTAGCAGAGGGAATGAGTATACGCAGAATTGCCAGGGAAATACTGCCCCTATGGTTAACGGCCACCCCTTTTACGCCGCCTGGCGCAGCATCTCCTTTACCATTGGACAGAATTACCGATGAAGAGTTGGCCCAGGCCTTACTGGTATATAATGAGTATTATCTGCCTGTGCCCGCTATGACCAACTGGCGGGCAGGCGTGCGCTTGCCTTTGCCGGTAGAAATAGACGATACTACGCATATAGGCACTTTACACCCTTTACAGATAAGGGCGCTTGCCGGTGGATTTACCGCAGCCATGCAACCCGCTTTGGATATGCCTGCCGCTGCCAATGCAGCACAACCCGCAGCAACCGTTCAGGCAAATGCTGCGGCATTTTTAGCATCCCATGCAGATGCCTTATCCAGGGGCATTCATTTAAATGCACTGGCGCTTACCAATGCAGTGGCTGCGCAACCGTTAATTACAGAAGTGTTTCGCCAACTGGGCGCTTCGGGATTTGATGTAGCGTTGGAATTTGCCAATAATATGGTACTGCCCGAAGCGCGTTTACTGGCAGCCCAAAGAGATGGTGCAGTCATTATAAGAGTAATACAGCAGGCACTGGCATTGATGCCTGCAACGCCCACTACTGCCCAGCAGGAAGGAGTAACCCGTGCCGGCAATTTATTTGGGGGTGCGGGAACAGCTACTGCACCACCTGATGCAGCGCGCACACTTCCGGAAAAAACAATTACGATAGATACTTTAAGAATGTTTGGAGCTACAGCCGATCCGGCTAATCATGTGGCTTTTGCCAACGCTATTTATTCACAATGTAACGTGCGGGTGGTACACGGGGTAAACGCTACAGCTACACAGGCACAAACCAATGCATTAATAGGCGATACCGACCTGGCCACCTCTATGGATGCCAGTTCTACAACTCCGGAAGCAACACGCTTATTTAGAACCGGAAGCGCTATGTTTGGCCTCAATGCCCGGTATCGTGCCTTTTTTGTACATACGTTTTCAGGTATTGATGGCGGTAGAGCGTATTCTACAACAGGAGGGCCGGGAACAAGCATACTATTACGCAATAAGGCTGTAGTGCAGGACATTGCAGACGCAGCCACACTGGCGCATGAACTGGGGCATATTATTATGCACCAGGAAAATCACGATGCAATAGGGTTAATGAGTCCAAGTCCAACAGGCTTTATCAGGCAACCATCCTTAACAAATGCACAGTGTACTACATTTTACAACAACGCATAACCCATCTGGAATACTTACAAAAAAGCGGCTGGTAGCCGCTTTTTTTATTCCGTTTATCGATAGTTGTTGTTATTATCGTAGTTGTTGTTGCTATTATCATCGTTAAAAGGTCTGGCCTTTTTCTCTTTAATATTGAGCGGGTGCTGGCCTACCATTTTACCTTGTAAACCTTCCATGGCAGCAATAGCCTGACGGTCTTCTCTAAATTCTACAACACCTTTACGGGTACTTTTTAAAGTAATTGGATCGTAAAAAATTTTAGAATAGGCTACCCAACCGAAGGGAGCAAACAATCTTTGCAAATCGTATTTGTCAAAATCGGGGGGTAAGGATGATACCGAAAGCCTCATAATGAATTCAATTGGTTATAAAAATAATGGTTGTTGGAAATAAGGGTTATGCGTTAAAACTGAAAGGTACGTATAAACCGCGTAATCATGCAGTTCTATTGCATTTTCCTTGTTTTCCGGTAGGCAAAAGAAGGTTTTTTATCAAAAAAAGTCTTGTTTGATCCCTAATTTCTTCATTTTGGAATACAAAGTGGCGGCAGGAATACGTAAAACTTCGGCGGCTCCTCCCGGGCCATACACTTTTCCCTTGCAAGCTTTAAGGGTGTTTAATATATGTTCGGTTTCAATTTCTTTCAGGGTTTTTACCGGGCCATTGTCAAGGGTGTATTCCGGTTCTGCCATTTGCGGCAGGTTCACCTCCTCTATACAATTGGTATAAGCCAGCAGCACATGACGCTCTATCAGGTGCTCCAGTTCGCGCACGTTACCCGGCCAGTGATAGCCTTGTAACTGTGCCAGCGCCGCAGCGCTGATGCTGTTCACCTTCATAGGCGAAGCAGGACCGTATTTACGGATAAAATGATAGGTGAGGGCTTCCAAATCATCCTTACGCTTACGTAACGCGGGCAATTCTATCGGAAACACGTTCAAGCGATAATACAGGTCGAGCCGAAACCGGCCTTCCGCCACTTCCTTCTCCAGCTGCCGGTTGGTAGCTGCCACCACGCGCACATCGGTTTTAATAACCGTATCGCTCCCCAGCCGTTCCACCTCTTTTTCCTGTAACACGCGCAGCAGTTTCACCTGTGCATCCAGGGGCAGTTCGCCTATTTCATCCAGGAATATAGTACCGCCATGCGCCTGCTCAAACTTTCCAGCACGTTGTTGCACCGCACCGGTGAAGGCGCCTTTTTCATGCCCAAACAATTCTGCTTCTACCAGGCTTACGGGCAAGGCTGCACAGTTAATGGTAACAAATGGGCCGGCTTTCCGGTTACTATACTGGTGAATACTTTGAGCTACTTTTTCTTTTCCGGTGCCGCTTTCGCCTAAAATGAGCACGGAAGTGGTAACCGGCGCTACAATCTTAATCTTTTCAATCACATCTATTAAGGCGGCATTCTCACCTATAATGCCCGGAATATCATTCACCCGGTTAACAGCAGGTCTTTGCTGCACCTGTGCCGTTTCGGTTTGATACCGGTAACGGGCTATATCCAGCATCACAAACAAATCTCTTTCGCGAAAAGGCTTTACCAGGAAACCGTAGGGGTGGGTGGCCTTGGCAGCTTCCAGTATCGATTGATTGGTGTTGGCAGAAATGAACAGGAAAGGTATTTTTTGCTGCATCAGCTCACGCGCCAGATCAATACCGGTTAACGACCCTTTCAGCATAATATCCAGCAACACCCAATCCGGACTTTGTGTAGCTACCAGCTGGCGGGCCTGCTCTACCGATGAGGCAATACCACAGGGCTGGTAACCAGCTTTGTGCAGCATCAGACGCAAATCGTTGGCAACAATAAATTCATCCTCTACAATTAAAATCTTCTCTTTCTGTATCATGGCTATAGCATCGTGTTTATGGTTGCCGGATTACCATTTATCTCCAGCTGTCGATTAAGCGGAAAGTGGATAGTAATAGTAACCCCATTGTGATTGTTAATATAAAATACCCCACCCAGTTGCTCACTTAACCCATTCATCAGGCTCATACCCAGCGACTGACATTGGTGGATGTCAAAACCCTCAGGCAAACCAACACCGTTATCCGAAATGGTAAGCAGGCAATAGTCATCCTCTTCTTTTTCGAAGGAAATATGTATGGCACCAGTGCGATTGTCCGGGAAAGCATACTTGATAGCATTGCTTACTGCTTCGTTTAAAATAAGTCCCAACGGAATAGCCTGCACCACATCCAGTTCAATGGTTTGGGAGTGAAGGGTAAAACGTATCCTTTTATCTGTATGAAAACTGTAACGCATGTAGGTGACCAACTCGCGTATATACCAGTCCATATCAATACAGGCCATATTATCGCTCTGGTACAGCTTCTGGTGTATTAACGACATGGCATGCATGCGGTGCTGGCTGTTGCGTATTGCAGCCAGCGCGTCTTCATTGTTCAGATAGGCCGACTGGGTGTTTAATAAACTGATAACAATTTGCAGGTTGTTTTTTACCCGGTGGTGAATCTCGCGCAGCAGCCACTCTTTTTCCCGCAACACATTTTTCAGCAGCTGATTTTGCGTATTAATTTCCTCCTGCTTGTTCTGCAATTGCAAATTCACCCTTCTCTTTAATCGGTAGCTGCTAAAGCTTAGCAACAGCAGCAATGTTAACAGTAACGCGCCGCCTATTAAAATTTGCGAGGTGAGCTTTTCCTTTTGTATGGTTTTATGCTGTAGTTCGTTCTTTTGGGTAAGCAGTTGAATGTTCTTATCCTTTCGTTCTGTTTCAAATTCTACTTCCAGGTTATAGATCTGTTTGCTTTTTTCAATATTAAATACCGAATCGGAATAGGCCTTATACAACTTATAATGCTCCAGGGCAGAAGCCAGGTTACCGGTGGCAGAGTCCATTCTAAACCATTCCAGCTGGTTTTGCGAACGGATATTGTTGTTGCCCGATCGCATGGTTATATTGTCCAGCTCCTGCACATACGGTAACATTTGCGAATACTGCCGGGTAGAAAATAAATAACGGATAATAGCCTTGTATATATTAGGCTGGTTGGGGTCGTCTCTGTCAATGGTTACATGAAACTGTAGCAGCTGCTTATAATAAAAATCCATTTTATCCCGCTGCTTCAGGCTTTCATATACATTGAAAAAGATATAAGGAACACGAATGCGGTTTTGTAAGTCAACAAAATTCCAGTTACGCAAACTGTTGAGCATACGAATGGCATCGTTATACCGGTGCATGCGGTGATATAAATGCGCAATGTTACAGGTGATGGTACCAATGTAACCCGTGTCTTTAAACTGCTGCGCTATTTGTAAAGACTTCTTCCAGGTGTTGATAGCAGAAGAATCCTGGTACAATTGATAATAGGTCAGTGCCAGATGGTTATAAATAGAGCTTACCTGCAGGCTGCTATCCTGCATATCTTCCGCTGTTTTTGCCGCCATTAAGCCATACTTCAGGGCCAGGGTATAATTACCCATCTGCGCATAAATATTGCTGAACAGATTGTATACCCCCTGCATATCGGCAAAATGAATGGAGTCGTAAATCAATTGTGCCTGGTGCAGGTAGGCCAGAGCTTCTACATGGTTGCCCTTTATCTGGCTAAAGTCGGCCAGCATTTTTAATGAGGTGGCTTCACTTTGCTTTTCATCGGCTTCTTTAAACAGCTGTATGGCCAGCTTATACAGCCGCATTTTTTCATCCAGGTTTTCCCGGGCATTGCTTGCCAAATGCGCCAATGACACATTGCATTCCGCTTCTGTGGCCAGCAGGTGATGCTCCCGGCAAAATACCAGGGTAGCATGTAACAACTGTCTTGATTGCTCAGGCTGTCCTTTTTCAAAACAAATATTCGCTTCCAGTAATTGTGCCTTTCCTTTACCTGCAGCATAATTCAGTGCAACACTCATACGGGCTGCTGCACGGCAAATTAATAAAGCGCTATCCAGATCTTTAGGAAGCTCGCCGGGATTTTCCAGGTAATACCTGCCTAAAACCAGCAACAGATCCACTCTTTCTTTACTGTTGGAAGCCGACTGCGCTAACTTTTCATGAATAACCTTTATATCTCTTCTGTAAGGCTGGGAATAAGCTGTAGCATATACACAAAGTAGAAGCACTACACTAAAACAGAGGTAGCGAAAGCGCGTGAAGCAATACGCCTTAGGTATTATTGGTATAGTATGCCCTTTTAGTATGATATATCACTGGTTCTGCTAAGCCCATTGGCAATTTAGATGCCAGCAGCCTAAATGGTTGAAATTGATGCTGTTGTATAATTCACCCGCAAACGACACCTAACGGCATATCGTAATTTCATGATATCATTTGCGAAAAATAACAAATCCGTCAGGATACACCAGCAAAATTAAGTGATTAAGAATGAATAAAATGAACAGGAGCTGTACAGGTAAGGATGAGTAAATTTAGCCATTAACTGTATAAAAGTAACTAAAAAAGTACAATGCCGGTTATACTTGATATTAGGAAAGACATAAGATACCTACAGGGAGCAGAAGATGCTAATCAGGAATGTGCTTTAAAAATGTTGAAAGAAGGGATTTCATTTTCTCTTATTCAAAAAATTACCGGACATACTTTAGAACAGCTTAAAAAAATGGAAGAACAGCTAAAAGCTTCCTAGTTAACATAGCAGGTGATTATTGAGATTATTATTTGCAGGTAGATAATGAATAAAATGAACAGCTGCTGTAAAGACTCTCGTGTTTACATTTAAAACTTAAATACGAGAGCTGCGAATGGCCAATGAATATGACAAGATTCTACGAGAAACATTTAAGAACCCCAAACATAACCTGCTTAAATCTTTACTTGCCATAGAAACAGATAAGATCTTGCCTTTGCCCACTAAAGTACAGCAAACAATAATAGAACGTGAAGCAGATACAGTGGTGGAGGTAGTGCCTGTTACTGGTACATCCTTCATATTGCATGTCGAATGGCAGTCGACAAATGATCATCAAATGGCCTTTCGTATGGCTAAATATGATTTATTATTGGCAGAATGCTATGGTAAAAAGGTGATGGGTATCGTAATATACGTAGGGGAGAAAACAATGACAATGGTAAACAGCTACGAGTCTTTCGGGCTCCAGTATACTTGTCCCATTATAGATATAAGAAATATATCATCAAAAGTGTTTCTTTCCTCTGACGATCCGGGAGAGGTATTGCTCGCCATTTTAACAGGAAATGGAGATAAACTAGAGCTGATACGGGAAATTTTGACTAAATTGCAAATATTAACGAAGGGTGATGATACTGTTTTCAGAGAAAAAGTAAAGCACCTTGAAATAATAGCACAGTTACGTGGAATTGATTTGCAAGAGCAAATTGTTAAAGCGGAGGTTTATATGCCAGTTACACTAGACATAAGAAATGATATAAGATACCTGCAAGGGCGGGAAGAAGGTGTAGAAGAAGGAAAAGTGAAGAGCAAAGTAGAAATTGGCTTAGAGATGATTAAAATTGGAATGAATGAGGAAACAATTAAGCGATTAACAGGTTTCACACTTGATCAGCTTAAAAAAATTAACAGGTAATAAAAGTCTAACAACAATAACTTATTCAAAAAGCCGGTAGCTACACACTACCGGCTTTTTATTTTGCACTTATACATGTATCGGCTTCGCTCTGTCATACTGCTCAGGCCAATGAATTTCATCCTGTAACACAGCCGCAGCCAACAACGGAAAGTTAGGATTGCGAAGACTTTCACGGGCTATGAGAATTAAATCAGCTTCTTCCTTCACCAATATCTCTTCTGCCTGTTGCGGAGAAGTAATTAAGCCCACCGCACCAGTAGTAACAGCCGCTTCTTTCCTGATGCGCGCAGCAAATTCCACCTGGTAGCCAGGTTTAAGTGGAATGTGAACTCCGCTAACATTGCCACCGGTAGAGGTATCAATCACGTCCGCACCTGCTTCTTTTAACAGTGTAGCCAGGCGCACGCTGTCTTCAATAGTCCAGCCGCCTTCTGTCCAGTCGGTAGCGGATATGCGAACAAACAACGGCTTTTCGTTGCCCCATTCTTTCTTTACAGCCCTGGTAATTTCCAATAAAAGCTTCACCCTGTTTTCAAAGCTGCCACCATATTCATCGGTACGTTGGTTGCTGATAGGGGAGTAAAACTGGTGCAGCAAATAACCATGCGCACCGTGTATCTCCACTACGTCATACCCTGCTTCACGGGCGCGTTTAGTAGCGCTTACAAAATCATTGATCACCTGCCGAATACCAGCTTCATCTAAAGCAGCAGGCGGCTCCTGGGTATCTTTAAAGGCAATAGGGCTGGGGCCTAATGTTTTCCAGCCTTCCGGGTCGCTGGAGGGTAATTGGGCACCGCCTTTAAAAGGAGGTACACAGCTGGCTTTACGGCCTGCATGCGCCAATTGTATGCCCGCAAGCGCTCCCTGAGAGTGCAAAAAGTTTACAATCTGTTGTAGCTTGGCAATATGCCCATCCTTCCATAAACCCAGGTCATTGGCGGTAATGCGGCCTTCGGGACTAACAGCAGTAGCTTCCTGTATAATCAATGCTGCGCCGCCGGTGGCACGACTGCCCAGGTGCACCAGGTGCCAGTCGTTGGCAAAACCATCTGTTGCCGAGTATTGGCACATGGGCGCAATTACAATCCTGTTCTTAAACACAGTGCCGCGTATCGCAAAAGGCGATAATAGTTTACTTACACTCATCTAACACTTCTTTTATATTGCTGATATGATAATCGGATAAGAGCTAAAGATACAAAAAAGCCGCTCAACGTATGTTGAAACGGCTTTGCCACTATTGCCAGTGTTTTTTAGTTAAAGCTTACAGAATAGCTGTTACATACGAAATCCAAACCTCCGCTGGAAGAAGTGATTTCATAACCATACTGCACATTACCTACCGTAACATTGCCAAACCAGCCCTGGTTTCTAATCCAGTTCATAATGGCTTTGATGTCAATAGTTGTGTTGTTGGTTTTAGTAGTGCGCAGGAAAGAATATACGTTGTTAACAGAGTTATTTCCGCGATAAATATTCCAGGTAGCGCCACCTACCGTAACATTGGTAGCTACCGGCGTAGGTGTGCCGGCCGAGTTGTAGGTATAAGAGATAGGCGCAACAGCCCCTGTCCAGTTTAACCATAGCATAATTTCATTGGCATTGTTGCTGTCCCACACATCGTAACAACTGGTCCAGGCCCCACCCGAAGGGGTAGTAGCGCTTACAGAGCTGCTTAAAGTGTTTAACGAGCCTAAAGCCACCCCTACATACCGGGTGCTATTAGGATAAGATTTTATTCCGCCGGTGTTGGGATGATTGGCCCATACGCCCCAATTACTATACGTATTGGCCCAAATAGTTTGCGCGCCCGCGCCACTGCCCCAGATATTATTGTAAAGAGTATAACCTCCATTGGTCCAGGTGCCCCATTGTGCACTGGACGACCAATTAGCTTCTACCTGCGGATTGGTGTTTTGCTGGCTGGCTGTGTTTTTTTTACAGGCTGGCAACAATAATATGGCTGACAAAAGAATTAATACATGTTTCATACTTTTATTCCGTTTGGCAATCGTGAATGAATGAGGTGTTTATATATGGCAATAATGACAACCGAGAATCGCTATAAAAATAGAAAGCTGGTTTGGCAGCCAGGGGTATCATTTGTTTCTAAATAGTGCTGAAATGTTAACCATATTGCTACAGATACAGGATTACTGTACTTTTATTGCCTATCCTATCTATTATGCGATTGCCTGTTGTAACACTGCTAATGCTATACCTGCTATTGTGCAGCTGTAAAAAGAACACAGATGCCATCAATAGCCTATTTTCCAAGACAGACATGCTGGATGCAGTAAACAGCATCCGGAACAAAGGCTGCCGTTGCGGACAGGATACCATGCCGCCTGCACCCGCTGTAACCTGGAACGACACTTTGCAAAAAGCTGCTGATGCTCATGCCCGGGACATGTATCAACGTAACTATTTCAGTCATATTACGCCCGAGGGAACATCGCCTGTACAAAGGGTACAGGCAGCAGGATATACAGGTCAGTATGTGGGGGAAAATATTGCCAGGGGGTATAATAACATCACCGCAGTAATAGCCGGCTGGTTAAGCAGCGAAGCACACTGCAAAGCTATGATGGATACCCTATATGTACAAATGGGAGCGGGCAGGGCCGATACTTACTGGGTACAGGAATTCGGCCGCTAAAGGCTGTCATGCTCTTCTTCCATCAGCTTGTTTTCAATTCTCCTATCCGGTATAAACCATATTGCAGCCACAAACACGTATAACACCGTGCTTACTATCGGCACTACAAATGCCAGGGTAATACCCGCTATATAACAAACAATAGATACCACGGTTTTGTAATCGCTTTTCACAGCCTGCTTTAACCGGGAGTTATTACCCTCGTATTGGATAATAGTATGCGCCATCATACGCCAGGCAGCTCCACACATTAGCAGAATAAACCCGTACAAAGCAACCGGTAAGCTGGCAAAATGATTTTCATCCATCCACCCGGTAGCAAAAGGCAGTAAAGATACCCAGAACAAAAAATGCAGGTTGGCCCACATTACTTTACCATTAATGGCACTTACAATATGAAACAGGTGGTGGTGATTGTTCCAGTAAATGCCCACATAAATAAAGCTGAAAAAGTAACTCAACAATATAGGAATCAGGGGCTTTAAGTCAACCCATTCCGTACCGTGCGGAATTTTAATTTCCAGCACCATAATGGTGATGATAATAGCCAATACGCCATCACTAAAGGCTTCTAATCTGTTTTTGGTCATAGTCTATACGGAAATGCGAATAGTAGTAGGAGCGAAAATTAGAGAAAGGCAGCGAATATGCAAAATTTGATATATTTATGCAAACAACCCTTTACTGATGTATCCAAAGCTACTGATAAAAACACTTTCCCTCTGCCTGCTTATGCTTTGTTCCAATAGCATATGGAGCCAATATTACCTGATTCAGGATAAAGACGGTTTTGTAAACGTGCGTGCCGACAGCACGCTGTCAGCAAAAATCATCGATACGCTTTCCAATGAACGAATAGTGGCGGAAGGCTATACAGGCAGTGGCCCCAACTGGACTTATATTGTATACAATAAAAAAGGACGGGAGAACGAGGGCTACATATATGCTTCCCGGTTGTTTTCTATAGATAAAATACCCGATATCCAGCAAATGAAACTGAAAAGCGAAACCGCACAAACCTGTATTTATCAATTAGACTCCATCAAAGTAACCGTTTCTATAAAACCCTTCGTTCCCAAAGAACACCGGATTACACGTTCTAAAGAATTTACCGGCTATGGCCCTGGCCCGATTACGAAAATAGATGGCGCTCATTATTGGGGCACCGATGGCGATATGCCCCGAACTGAGTATAAGAAAATTACAGTGCAATGGGGAAGCGTCATTAGCGAGTTTCCTGCAGAAGCTATAAAAGGATTATACCAACCCGAAAATGGTGGGGTTGATATAATGATAGATGTAAAACATAAACGCCTGTTTATGTCAACTGCTCACAGCGATGGCGCAGGACATTATTCCATTATATGGGTTTGGGAAAATGGCGAATTTATAGAAAGGCTCATGTGTCATGAATGTTAAAAGAGGAATATAGCAGTAAGTGAAATAACAATGTTAGGAACAAGGTTTACTTATTAAACAGAAAAGCCCCCGCACTGAGATAGAGCAGGGGGCCAATACGCTTTAATCAGGCTGTATAACTTTCAGACCTCCCATTAAGACGGTTGACACTATACCGCTTTTCTGGCTGATGCAGGATTGATAATCGGTATAATTAGCCTGGTATTCGCGTCTTTCCGGCTGACCTGGTATAGCAGGTGGTCTTTTATCAATATAAGGTGAAGTGGTGGCATAGCTTACAAATTCCCATTCAGCCACTCCTGATTTCCGGCTATAAATAGCAATAGGTAAGACGTGATGCTTATTAAAAGCAATTTCAATAAAATCGTAATTGGATTTAATAGTGAGTGTAGGCCTTAAATCTCTTAGTTCTAACCGAATAGCCTGGCACTTCAAGCCTGCAGCAGCAACTTCAGGACTATCCCTCGCTTCTCCATTTTTAGCATATGTAGCCATCCTCCGGATTTTGGCAACTGTTTCCGAAACAGCTTGGTTTTTCTCTGAAACAAGACCTGCGAGTTCTGCCTTTTTAATATCTATTTTATAAATAAGATCTATCATATGTTGCACTTCTGCTTCGTGCGTTTCTATATCATCATTAGTAAGATGTGGAATAGCCAACGTGGCCATTTTACGGAAGTTGGTTTTGTAACCAAATGCATAAACCGCTAATTCTGCATCTGATTTGGGTATAAAGTCTTTATATTTCTTCATAAGGCAATCATTAAAAGATTTATTAGAAGCTTCCGGATTCTTTTCGGAAACTTCCTTGTTCAGTTAAAAAGGTTCCGGATATTAACAGGAAATACCCTGAATTGTTTAGGAAGTTTCCGGATTTATACAGGAAAGTTTTTATTTTTCTCAGGAAGCTTCCTATTAAAGGCAGGAATATTCCTTGTTAAAACAGGAAGTGCCCTCATCTAAACAGGAAGCTTCCGGATTTAATCAGGAAATATCCTTTCTGAATCAGGAAACTTCCTGATTGAGCCAGGAAGTTTCCTGACAACTCCGGGAAGCATATATTTTCCTCGCTGCTAATAGGCTGTTCAGTAAACATTACCCCATGTTTTTAATATACAATTTCCCGGAAAAACCGTCTGGCATGATTTTGTTTCCAGTATTACCTAACCAACACAGTTACCCTATGACACAGAACAAAAAAGACGAGAAAGATCCTAAGAAAGACCAGCAGAAAGGAGCGATACAGCCCGATCCGGAAACTTTACACACCACTGATCCGCAGGATCACATGAAAGGCCCGGTTTCGTCGCTGGTGAACAAAACAAAAGAAACAATAGAAGACGAGGGCGGAAAGCATACCGACACGGGTAAAGAAGAAGATGATTAATAACAACAGGCAGCCATCCGGGCAGGAAATACCGGAACAGAGCTGCCTGTATTTTTTTGCGGGTTGAGTAATCAGAGCAACAGTTGACACCAGCATTCCCCAATTAATTACTTTTGTGGTAACTATATTGGTTACGGTATCATTAAGTATAACGCCTTGAGGAAGAACCTGATTGAATACATTTTGTTTGGCAACTTCTTTTACGGAGTATGTGCCACTGCGTTAAGTATAGAAGCAGCCTACCAGCTTCAAATTCCGCTCAATCATCCTTTCTTTTATGTCATCTTATTCAGCGCTTCGGTGGTGTATTATACGTATGCCTATATACACGAAAAGTATATTAACCCTTTTAACAAAAGAAGCGTATGGTATGGTACGCATAAAAAAACTGTAGGGTATTCCCAAACCATTTTTTGTGTATTGGCCGTGGTGGGCTGTGTGTACTTACTGGGCCGCTATTTCCGGGGTTTTGCGGTAATACCGGTTGGTCAATGGATGGTGGCATTGTTGTTTCCGCTGGTGGCAGCCTTTTACTATGATTTGCCGGTGTTACGGGTATTGAGTCTCAACCTTCGCAAAACCGGGTGGATGAAGCCTTTTGTTATTGGGTTTGTATGGGCAGGCGTAGTAACCATTTACCCTATATTATGGAAAGAAGTAGAAGAAGGTAAAGTATATCCTTTTGTGCTGATGACCGGGTGGCTGGCATTGAAAAACTGGATGTACATAACAGTATTATGTATCATGTTTGATATAAAGGATTACGCATCGGACAGCAACAACCAGCTAAAAACCTTTGTGGTGCGTGTAGGCTTACGCAAAACCATTTTCAATATTATCATCCCTATTACTATTGCAGGGTTATTTTCCCTGTTACTTTTTTCAGCTTATATGCACTTTAAGCCACTACGGGTAGTACTTAATATTTTGCCTTTTTTGCTAATGATTATAGTGGCTTACTCCCTCCACCAACGTAGAAACATTATGTATTACCTGGCCGTAATTGACGGAATGATGCTGATAAAAGCAGTTTGCGGTGTACTGGCGGCTATATTGGTACATTAACATCATAGCCTCCAACCGCATTTTCTTTTTGCACTAATGTGTAAACAATAAAATAACGATATAAATGAATATCAAATTTGTACTTGTAAGCAGGTATTATTAATTTCCTGTTTGTTATTCCATCTGTCATACACCCAATTCAAAAAACGATTCCTACAACTATGTATAATACTGTTATTAGCGTGGTAGTAAGCCTTTGCCTGATCTTTCTTTTATATAGTTTGCTAGCCACCATTATACAAGAGGGCATTTCCACCCTTTTTCATCGCCGGGCCAATACGTTATACAAAGGCATAAAAAGCATGCTTTCCAATACCCAGCCCGATAAAGGACTAGTAGTGAACCTGCTGAAATACCTGGTGATAGGTGTGTCAGAAGCTTTCTGGAACCTGCTTCAGCGTTTGTTCACTGGCAAGAAGGAAGATACGCTGTACAACCGCTTTTTCAACCATCCTGTTATTAAAAACTATGGACAGAATGTATTCTTTAAAAAGCCCTCTTACCTTACGGCAGATAATTTTTCCACTATATTAATAGATACCCTCAAAGGGTTGGATCCGCAAACGCCCGCTACTGCCATTACACTGGCACAGTTGAGCGAACTGATAAGCCAGAGTAAGATAATAGACGCAGATACCAAAACCATATTGCTGAATCATGTGCAGCAGGCAGCCGGTGATATGAATGTATTTAAACAACGGTTGGAAAAATGGTTCAACGATTCAATGGATAGGGTCAGTGGCTGGTATAAGCGAAATACACACTTTACGCTGTTACTGATAGGGATGGTATTAGCTATTAGCCTAAACGTAGATTCTATACAGATTACCAATTTACTCTCCGATAATAAAGCTGCCCGTGAACAAATGGCGCAAATGGGAGCAGCCGCGGCAGCAAACAGCCATTATTCCGGAGCAGATTCTGCACTGGCAAAGGAAGTAATGGACTCTATCAAAGGACAGCTAGGTGTGGTAAACAATCTTATTGGCCTTGGTTGGAGCGATTATGGCCGTAGCAGCACCAAATTCAGGGAAGCGCAGTTGAAAAACCAGGAAGGAACGGTATATAAAGCTTATGTAAAAGAAGCAACTAAAGCGGATAGCCTTTTTCATAACATAGTGCGGCAAGTACAGATGGACACCTCTTTAACAAAGGTTGCACAAAACATGGATAGCCTGACCTTGCACAAAAACGAAATTACCGCACGTTTACAATTTGGATTATTGTACCAGCAGCATTGCCTGGCTACCCGGTTAAAGCTTAGCTATATTACCTATAACACCGGTGGTAAAAAGTTGCTGGGCTTTTTGTTTACGGCACTGGCCATTAGTTTGGGAGCGCCATTCTGGTTTGATTTGCTGAATAAAATAGTAAGCATACGCACATCGGTAAAAACAGTCAACAGCAGCGGCAGCACTACTACTAATAACCAATCAGATACCAACTCCTAAGCATTTTATAGCAGGGCTTTCCAAAAGGAGAGCCCTCATTTTACCAGGCTTCGCTCATTCCACCTTCCAGCGCCGTATTGTATTTAGTTATATCAAAGCTGTACAGGATAGGAGAGCGGTGTGCCCCTATCGTACGGGTTTTATCGTGCTTGATCAATATATCATACGCCAGCATTTTCCGTAAAAAGTTCCCCCTGTTCAATGTACGGCCCAGCAGGGTTTCGTACAGGCTTTGTAATTCAGGCATGGTAAACTCTTCGGGCAGCAGATTATAACCAATAGGTTTGTAATTCAGCTCTATTCGCAGGTTGCGCAAAGCGGCATCAAATATGGTGCGGTGATCCATCATTAACTCCGGTACCTCATCAATATTCTTCCATTCGCAGGCATCCGAAATCTCATCCGGCTTGGGCTCAATGTCCTGGTAGTTGACCAATGCGTAGTAACCAATAGAAATAAAACGTTGCTTAAACCATATCCCATCGGGCATATGCTTTAAAGCACCTTCTGAACGGTTGGGTTGGGTAAAGGTTTTAAACTGTTCCAGAAACACTTTGGTAGCGCCGGTACGAGCAGTGAGAATACGCTGTGCTGCATCATCTGCATCTTCTTCTTTAAGCAAGAAACCGCCGGGCAGGCCCCATTTCTTTTGCCCCTTCATTTTTAGCAGTAATACCTTTAAAGTACCACCATAAAAACCAAAAACTACACAGTCGATAGATATATGTGGAACGCAGTTTTGATAGTTCTGTTCGCTGCGTTGAATAAACAAATCCATGTTTTCCATAACAGCAAAAGTAAAATCATTTTTTGGTGGAACAGAAATAATGTCTAACATTGCTTCATAATGAAACAATGTTTCTCCATAAGGGATTCATTGCTGTATTGTTTGCAAATTCCAATATCAACATGAAAATGCTTGTACCCAACCGTATGAATGGCTTGTTTGCCGGAATGCTGCTGCTATTATCCGCTTCGCCATTTGATGTAGATGCCCAGGAAGCCGTTTCGGCGGGCGATACCACTAAAAAAAAGAATGTAGCTACTGTTCAGAAAGAAGAAGAAAACAGGAATGTGATGCTGAATGCAGCCAATAACAATGGGCCGCGTGAAGTGAACATTGGCCTGCCCTCCAGCGTAGGTGGCACTACCATTTTAGAGAACGATTTACCGGTGGTATATTATTTCTGGCCCGAACTGCCCACACGCACCTGGCGCTCCAGTGTAAGCCTGGGCAAAACCGGGCTAATGAGCCTGAAAGAAGGGGCCGTAACCACTGCCGACTTTGGTTACGCCGTAAACTCTTACACCCGTTTAGGCACTGATAAGCAGGAATTCAACGCCAACCTCAGCACCAGCAATTTTGGCTGGATAAAGATGGATTTAAATGCTGCTGGTAAAATCAAAAACAACTGGTATTATACTGCCGGGGCATTTGTTAACTACGACCCCATCAGCTACGATCCGGGCTTTACCAAATACTCCGATAAAACGCAGATATTCCGTGTAGGCATTACCAAACGATCAAAGAATGGTAAAGGCGATATCAGCCTGTTATATAAATACGCCAACGCTGCCACGCTGCCCAATAACTATGCAGCTTTTATTTACAAGCAGGGAGGAGCTGTGCAAGCGTTGGATAACTTTAAAATTGGCCGTTCCAGCTATTATAAAAGCGATGGCATTATCCGGTATAAAGATGCATTATCCGGCGATTTTTACGATCTCAACCTGGGCGATGCCGGACAGATTGCCAATATATCGCACACGGTAGACCTTTTAGGCCACTACCAGTTACGCAATAACTGGAAGCTGAAATTCACAGCCCGTTTTCACTCCGCACAGGCCACTGCTTTACTGGCCATACCTACCGGTATTACACAGGTTACTGCGGCAGATGGTTTTACGTATAAAGATGACGGCACACCCTATAGTGGTTATGTGCAAACGGTATTGGGCAGCCACACGCCTAAAGTGCCGGTATATGCTTTACAGTCACGCGTAGAAATAGGCAAGAAGATACAGCAACACGACTGGCGCATAGGTTTAACTGAATCGTATTACCATGTAAATAAGTTTTACGCCAACCGCAGCTTTTATTTCCAGGAAGTGGGAGCTAACCCCAGGCAGCTGCTGGCGTCTACTACCGATCAATATGGATTTTACAACTACAATATAGGAGCGGAGTATCACAATGGTTTTGAAAATAAGTTAACCGCTTACTTTTCTGATGAATGGGTAGTATCCCCTCAGTTCACTGTTACCTATGGTGTTAACCTGAGGTACCATAAAATGAAAGGTGATTTTTACGAGCAACCACGTACCGCCGGCTTTGTGTTTACCGGTAAAGAGAAAAGCTATTTTGATAACGACTGGATGCACCTGGGCGGTACCATTAACATGGTATATAAGGTTACCAAAAACTTTGGTTTCCTGGGCGACTTCATTTACACCGAAAAGAATGGCGATATGGAAAACTATTCAGGCGCCTACCGTCCGGATTTTACCAAAACCAAAACGCCTTATGCCAGCTTAGGTATTTATTATAACCATCCTTTCATCAGCATAGTATCGGCCGTTACGTATTTAACCCGTAACAACTATCAAACGCGTTTAAACCTGGTAAATCCAGAAGACGCCACTCAAACATCGGTAGCCAGCGCACACTATGATATTAAAACCACCGGATGGACAACCGATATTGTGGCCAAGCCATTTAAAGGGTTTAACCTACACTACCTGGTTACCTTCCAGAATCCTATTTACAAAAACTACAACTTCACTGCGTTTAATAAGCAGTATGCTTATGATAATAACAACGTAGTAGAGATATCCAAGGTGCTGATGGAAATTGATCCCAGCTATACCTATAAAAAATGGCGCATCTGGGCCAGTGGTCGCTATTTCAGCAAGCAGTTTGCCAACCTCACCAACCAGTTATATTTCAAAGGCTGGTGGGAAACCTTTGCCGGCACCACTTACCAGTTAAACAGCAAAGTGGGTTTAGGACTTACGGTAGTAAACCTGTTGAGCCAGAATGGCGCTAAAGGCACTATCACCGGCGCAGAGCTGATCACCGACCCCAGCAGTTATTACAACAATGTAAGAACCAGTTCTTATATCCGTCCCTTCTCGGTAGAAGCATCTTTTAATTTCAAATTTTAAGACAGGCAATCATATAAACAGAAGCGTATGAAAAAGATAACAGTTACTTCGGCCATGGTGCTGCTGGTGATGGTGGGTATGGCACAAAACAAGCAGGCTTTTGTAAAAGTAAACAATGAAGGCGGCGCTGCGCTGGGCTATTCACCCGAATCAGGTGTTAAAATACTGACCATTAAGGGAAAGTATTTTAAAGATTTAAACCGCAATGGTAAGCTGGATAAATATGAAGACTGGCGTTTACCGGCAGAAGAGCGTGCAAAAGACCTGGCTTCTAAAATGACCGTAGAACAGATAGCAGGTTTAATGCTATACAGCAAACACCAGGCTATTCCGCAACTGGAAAGCGGCAGTATGGCGGGGCATTATCACGGACAGCCTTTTTCTAAAAGCGGGGCCAATGCCTGGGATTTAACCGATGAACAAAAAACGTTTTTAGACAAAGATAACCTGCGGCACGTGCTGCTTACCAAAGTACAAAGTCCGGAGGTAGCGGCTAAATGGAACAATACTATGCAGGCGTTTGTAGAAGGCGTGGGCCTGGGCATTCCTGCCAATAACAGTTCTGATCCGCGCCATAATGCAGTAGTTACCGCAGAGTACAATGCAGGGGCCGGTGGTAATATTTCTATGTGGCCCGACGGACTGGCCATGGCAGCCACTTTTGATCCTGCTATAGTAGAGCAGTTTGGCAATATTGCGGCTAAAGAATACCGCGCGCTGGGCATTGCTACTGCCTTATCACCCCAAATTGATTTGGGTACTGAACCGCGCTGGTATCGCATTACCATGACCTTTGGAGAAAGTCCTGCACTGGACAAGGATATGGCACAGGCTTACATTAACGGCTTCCAGACATCGTATGGTAAAGAGGAAATTAAAGACGGCTGGGGCTATAATAGTGTAAACGCGATGGTAAAGCACTGGCCTAGTGGTGGTGCAGAAGAAGGCGGACGCGACGCGCATTGGGCGTATGGTAAATTTGCCGTATACCCTGGCAATAACCTGCAGCAACATATGTTGCCCTTTCTGGATGGCGCATTTAAACTGAATGGCAAAACCAGTAAAGCCTCTGCTGTAATGCCTTATTACACGATTACCTACGGGCAGGATACTAAATATGGCGAGAACGTAGGCAACGGATTCAGTAAATATTTCATTACCGATCTGCTGCGTAACAAATATGGTTACAATGGGGTAGTATGTACCGATTGGTTAATTACTGCCGACGAAGGAAAAACACCCAACCAGTTCGCCGGCAAATCGTGGGGCGTAGAAAACCTTTCCATTGCCGACAGGCATTATAAAGTGCTGATGGCAGGTGTGGATCAGTTTGGTGGCAACAACGAAAAGCAACCTGTACTGGATGCTTATGCCAAAGGCGTAAAAGAGTTTGGTGAAAAATATATGCGTGCACGTTTTGAGCAAAGTGCTATTCGTTTACTGAATAATATTTTCCGCGTAGGTTTATTTGAAAACCCCTATCGCGATGTGGCGGAAACAAAGGCTACCGTAGGTAACGCGGAGTTTATGAAAGCGGGTTACGATGCGCAGGTAAAATCGGTAGTGTTGTTAAAAAACAAAGCTGCCGTGTTACCGGTAAAAGAACACAAAACCGTTTACATACCTAAAGTGTATTTTCCTGCCGCTAAAGACTGGTGGGGCAATTATACACAACCACACCTCGACTATCCGGTTAGTATAGACCTGGTAAAGAAATATTATAACGTAACAGATAAACCAGAAGAAGCTGATTTTGCTATTGTATTTGTCAATGGCCCGCAAAGCCTGGAAGGTGGGTACGATATAGAAGACAGAAAAGCAGGCGGTAACGGATATGTTCCTATCTCTTTACAATACGGCCCTTATACCGCAGACAGCGCAAGAGCACAAAGCATTGCAGCAGGAGACCAGGTTATTGATCCCACTATTACTAACCGCAGCTATAAAGGCAAAACCGTAGTAGCAGCTAACATCATGGACTTACGTACTATACTGGACACCAAAGCCATGATGAAAAACAAGCCGGTGGTGGTATCGGTAACGGCAGCGAAACCAATGGTGTTTCGCGAGTTTGAAAGCCATGTAAATGGCATTGTACTCAATTTTGGCGTATCTGCACAGGCTATACTGGACATCATTTCCGGTAAAGCTAATCCCAGCGGTTTATTACCAGTGCAAATGCCCGCAGACATGAATACTGTAGAAACACAGAAAGAAGATGTGCCCTTTGATATGCAACCACATATAGACACAGAAGGCAACAGTTATGATTTTGGATATGGATTAGACTGGAACGGAGTGATTAAAGACGCACGTACCCAGCATTACAGGAAGTAAAATACCATGGGTTATCAATAGCGAAGAAAACACATGCGGCATTTATTGCCGCATGCTGTTTTTAAGGCTGTTAACCGCTCAATAACTTTTATCCCAATGTGGTGATCTTCTAATTTCAGTCAAAATTGGCTTATGACTATGAAATTATTCACTACTTTATTACTCGTAGCAGGTATACTAACCACTAACAGCTGCGGAAAACCAGGCACTCCGCCACCTCCACCTCCGCCAACTACTTCCAATAAATGTTTTCTGGTATCTGAAAAGGTGACTGGCGGGCCGGGTTATGGCGCTTCATGGGTATATCAGTACGATGCAGATGGGCACCTTTTAAAAGGTAGTCAACCTACTGTTAACGGACAAACACCAGATGGCCAACTTGCTGTTAACGGCAACATTATAGGTATAGGATTCAGTAAAATGTTATTCGTATATGGTTATGCCGGCGATCTGAAAGGGGGCACTCCTTCCTCCGGCCTCATCACTCATACCTGGTTAATATGCATTACGTGAAGCGATACATAAGGGGAGATGGTGGACAGCTGGAAATGCAGAATGGTGCTTTTATAGACGTGTCCCGCCGGAAAAAAGAGGATTTATTGAAGTTGCTGAAACCCTGAAATGAGAGCTGGTTTTAATCGATCCATTATTTAAAAGCGGGAATAATAAACCTTGCCAGGAGATCAAAGGCTTTTTTGGCTTTCCAGGACTGGTAATTTCCTTGTGTGAAAACGATAACAATGCCCAGGCGCTCTATCAGCATAATATATTGTCCGCCGTTTCCCGATGCAAAGAGTACATTTTCCTGAAAGTTTTTTGTTCTGATCTCTTCTTTGTACCAATAATAGCCATAATAAGTAGGCTGGGGAATAGTAACAGCAGACTTGCTGAACTTTGCAAACGAGAAATCGGGAATAGGAACAGGAGTGCTGGTAGACTTCTTAAGCCAGGCCGCTGACACAATCCTTCGACCATTCCACCAACCTTTTTGAAGCACCATTTGCCCTATTTTTATCATATCGGAAGGCAGGATATAAAATGAGCCTGCAGTCATTCCCTGCCCACTGGGATCAATTGTCCATCTGTAATGCCTGATTCCCATGGGATCGAACAGGTACTTTTTAGCGAAGTCCATTACAGACATTTTTGCAACCCGGCTTATAATCCCGCTTATGATCATAGGATCACACGAAGTGTAAGCCCAATCTGTTCCCGGCTTGTTTTTCATAGGAAGATCCAGGGAAAATCTGACCCAGTCCTTTGTCGCCGTCATGTCGGTTTCGCAATCTTTTCCGTCGTTAAACTCCTCGCAGTCAAACCCGGATTGCATTCGCAACAGATGTGCAATCGTCATGTCTTTTTTCCAGGCGTTATTGCCTGAAAAATATTGGTACTCAGGAAAGAAAGAATACACTTTCTGGTTAACATCTTTTATAAGCCCTTTATCAATGGCAATACCAGCCAGCAGGCTGGTAATAGATTTAAAGGCCGAGCGGGAATCGTGCAGTGAATCTTTATTCCATCCATTGAAATACTGTTCATATATCAATTTCCCATCTTTAGAAATGAGAATACTATGAATATCAGAATAACTATTTCCGGTAACAGCTGTGGTCATGCTGTCCAGCAGTCTCGTGGTTCTTTTGTTGAGTAGTTGGCCATTTGCGTAATAAGGCGCAGACCAAAAGAATAGAAGAATAATAATTTTTCTCATCTTTCAAAAATGGCCTAAATACGCAAGAATGGCAAAACAATTATTTAGTCAACAGTATTCCGGGCAACCGTAATCCTTCTTCGCTTTCCAGCACTTTAAGCATGCCTTTTTGTAATCCATTAGGAATGAGACTTATTTCCGCCTGTTCAAGCGGCTGAAGCAGTTCGATAAAGTCATCCTTCTCATTATAGTATCCAAAAGACAACGCCCATCGCCCTTGTAACAGCAGGCGGAGCGCTGTCTCTGTATCTTCTTCATAATCATTGACTTTTACAACAGCACCGCTTTCGTCCTCCATTTCCTCAAAATGAACATCAAATGCCTTTGTATCTGCCAGTTCTTTCAGCAGCTTTTGCAGTAAGGTACCCGGAGATTGCCTTAACTGCTCTTCGTATGTCTTATTTTTTGCCATAAGTGGCGCAAATATATCTAACAAAGAAATAGCATTACTTAGTTACCGCTGTAATAGTTTGAATAGTGCCATCGGGGTTATAATGCAGTTCGGTTACTTTTACATTGCGTAAATAGGTTTTACCGGATAACTGCACATCGTGGTAAAACAGGTACCATTTACCATCTTTCTGCACAATAGAGTGGTGGCTTGTCCATCCTTCCACCGGGTTTAGTATAACACCTTTATAGGTAAACGGACCATACGGACTGTCGCCTGTTGCATAACAAAGATTATGTGTATCGCCGGTGGAATAACTGAAGTAATATTTACCATTGTATTTGTGCATCCAGCTGGCTTCAAAGAAACGTTTATTATTATCCTTCTCTTTAAACAAATTGCCTTTTTCGTCAGTGATGGTTAGTTCCTTTACAGGTGCAGCAAAACTCCCCATATCGCTGGCAAGTGGCGCTACACGCGGTAAAACAGCCAGTTCTTCCGGATTACGGTTACCTTTAGCACTGTCGTAAGTATTGCTGTTCCAGCGTTGCAGCTGGCCACCCCATATGCCACCAAAGTACATATAAAACTTACCGTCATCATCTTTAAACACACAGGGGTCTATGCTATAGCTGCCTTTAATAGGCGTTGCAGCAGGTGTAAAAGGGCCCTCGGGTTTGTTGCTGGTAGCTACGCCAATTCTAAAAACATCCTGCTGGTCTTTTACCGGAAAATACAGGTAATAAGTGCCATTGGCAAATGCCGCATCCGGCGCCCATAACTGCCTTTTAGCCCAGGGAATACTTTTGATATCCAGCGCCACACCATGATCGGTTACTTTGCCGCCTACAGAGTCCATAGATAGCACATGAAAGTCCTTCATATCAAAATGACTGCCCAGATCATCCTCTGGTATGCCCGTGGCAGTATCATGCGAAGGGTATACATATATGCGGCCATTGAACACATGTGCCGAAGGATCGGCAGTATAAATATGACTTACCAGTGGTTGCGACAAATATTTACTGGTGTTGGCAGTGTGGGCAGCACTATCGTTACCGGCATTGTTTTGTGTGCCGGATTCGGAAGAGCCGCAACTGCATAGTAAACCTGCTGCGGTTCCCATACCCAACAGAAGCGTAGTGGCAATAAATCTCATTTGTTGTGATTTTGTAGATGATAAGAAGATATACTCATGGCAATGATGCCCAATGCGGGAGTTTTGCCGGCAATCGTTTTACTTTTTGGCATATTTATGCAATCGGTTGAATATCGTAAAACAAATATACAGGAGTTTTTTATTCAGATTAAAAAAATACAACCGGTTGCAAAGATTGCAGCTCGCCATCCTGCCCGGTAGGCTTCACAGGAAACTATATAGAAATGAAGGCAATGCGATGGCCTTTTGTTAAATTGCAATCTTATACTTTACTTTTTGTCGGAATATACATCGGTAACTTTTGATAAGGATTTACTCGTGCAGATAGCCGGGGGTGATGAGACAGCATTTTCGATACTGTTTAAACAGGTGGTGCCATCTTTGCAACCTGCCGTGTTTAAGATAGTGCAGTCGGAAGAAGGCATGCAGGAAGTGATCCAGGAAGCCTTTATCCGTGTATGGCTACACCGCGATCAGCTGCCGGAGCTGGAAAAGCCTTTGCATTGGCTGTTTAGGGTAACCGCCAACGAAAGTTATACCTGGTTGCGCAAACAGGCCATACGCCGCAAACATACCGATGGCTATGCGCAACAATTACCCGATGATGGTTTACTGGCAGTAGCCCCCGAAATACTTTCGCTGAAAGAAACCAGCAAGCTGGTGCACCAGGCGGTAGAGCAATTGCCGCCCCAGCGCAAGCTCATTTACCAGATGAGCCGTAATGAAGGCTTAAAGCCCGCCGAAATAGCCGAAAAGCTTAATTTATCACCCAGCTATGTACGTAATACATTGGTGGTAGCCCTGCAAAGCATTCGCGAATACCTCGAAGCTGCCGGTAAGGTATTGCCATTAATGCTTTGGTTACTAAAAAAGTAGCTTCTCTCACAAAGTTTACAATCAGTAATCAACATTCTGTCACAAACTCAGCAGCATACTAAAAAAAAAGGGTGTATCAAACGAATGATACACCCTGCAACAACATACACTCATGTGCATTACAGCTCTACTGTAATGTAAAGGCAACCTTGCTTTTCAAATTAGTGCTGGATGCGCCTATAATGGCTTCAAATTCTCCGGGCTCCGCAATCCACTCATGTTTGGCGGCATCAAAAAAGCTTAATGCGGCTTTATCAATAGTGATGCTTACCGTTTTTTCTTCGCCGGGCTGCAACTGCACTTTCTCAAAGCCTTTCAGCTCTTTTACAGGACGGGGAAGGGAAGATTTCAGATCACTGATATATAGCTGTACAGTTTCGGCACCTGCACGCTTACCAGTATTTTTAACAGTAACATGAAAAGTGATTTTATCAGTAGCTGTCATTGTTTTTTTATCAGCACTCACTTTACCATATTCAAAAGTAGTGTAGCTAATACCGTGACCAAAAGCAAACAAAGGTTTAATCTGTTGCTTATCGCTATAGCGGTAGCCTACAAACAAGCCTTCTTTGTAATTTTCCTGGCCATTACCGGGAAACTCACCCAATGCATGAGCACCATTGTCCTGCAGTTTTACGGGGAAAGTAAAAGGCAGTTTACCGGATGGGTTAACATCGCCGGTTAATACAGCTGCCAGCGCATTACCCGCTTCTGAGCCTAAAAACCAGCCTTGCATAATAGTGGGTACTTCATTTACCCAGGGCATGGCTACTGCGTTGCCGGAAATATTCACTACTACCAGGTTCTTATTCACTTTTGCCAGTTCGCTGATAACGGTATCCTGTCCATAAGGCAGGCCCAGGCTGGTGCGGTCGTAACCTTCACAATCCTGGTAATCGCTTTTATTTAAACCACCAATAAAGATGACGATATCTGCATTTTTAGCCACGTTGCGCGCTTCTTCCAGTAACTCGGCTTTAGAACGTTTATCAGCCAGGCTTTGGCCGGTAACCACACCGTTATAATTGCCAGAGGAATCACCTACATAACCACGGGCATATACTACCTCTGCTTGTGTACCAACACGGTTTTTAATGCCTTGTAAAGGAGAAATTTCGTATTTGGCTTTGAGTGAAGAACTACCACCACCTACGGTCATCATTTTAATCGCATTCTCACCAATCACCGCTATCTTTTTGGTTTTAGTAAAATCGATAGGCAGCACATTGTTTTTATTCTGCAACAACACAATACCTTCTGTGGCAATATTGCGGGCTGCATCAGAATGCTCCTTTGTGCCAAAGCTGCCAAAAGGCCTGTTCTTGTTCATAGTGGTAAGGAAGCTCAGGCGCAGGATATGACGCACTTTCTCATCCAGCTCCTTCGTACCCACTTCACCTTTCCTGATCATTTCCAGGTAGGGCAGGGCCAGGTAGTAGTTATCATAAGCATTGCTGCGGCTCCAGCTTAAACCGTTTGTCCACGAACCAAACTCCATATCCAAACCGTTAAAGATGGCTTGTCTGGTATCATGTACACCACCCCAATCGCTCACCACCACCCCTTCAAAACCCCATTCTTTACGCAGGATGTCGATTAACAGGTATTGGTTATGACAGTTGTACTGTCCTTTGTATTTATTATACGAACCCATTATAGCCCAGGCGCCACCTTCCTGTACCGCTGCTTTAAAAGCAGGCAGGTATATTTCGTAAAGGGTACGATCGTCTACTTCCACGTCCACTTTATGGCGGTCGGTTTCCTGGTTATTTAAGGCAAAATGCTTTACACAGGCAGCCACACCATTCAGCTGTACACCTTTAATGTATGGCACTACCATTTTGCTACTCAAAAAGGGATCTTCACCCATGTACTCGAAATTGCGGCCATTCAGCGGGGTGCGATAAATATTCACACCAGGTCCTAACAATACGTTTTTGTTACGGTAACGGGCTTCTTCACCAATGCTTTTACCATACAAAAACGACATGTCTTTATTCCAGCTGGCAGCCAGGCAGGTAAGGGCAGGATACGCCATACAGGAGTCGTTTGTCCATCCGGCCTGATCCCATTCGTCCCATAACACCTCGCTACGAATACCGTGTGGGCCATCGGTCATCCAGTTTTCAGGAATACCCAGGCGGGTTACACCCGGTGAGCTGAATTTAGATTGTGCATGAATGAAAGCAATCTTTTCTTCCAGCGTCATGCGCGAAAGCGCATCCTCCATCCGTTCTTTCAGTGGTTTGCTATCATCCAGGTAAACAGGAGTATTGAACTGTGCCCGGGCGCCGGTTAAGGCAAGGGCCAGTATTGCGGCAAGCGTAATCCTTTTTCTAAACATAACTGTGGTTGATTCAATGAAGGATTAAAACTAGCGCGCTTGCAGGCGTATATCCGTTTGTAAAAGGAAAAAGTAGTAATTTCAAATTAATACACATCTGATTATCAACCTGTTGACACACTCCCCCAGGCATGAAAAAGTAGTAAAATATAAAAGTAATTACACCTATTTTGATTGTAGACTGCCTGCTCTCATCACCATAATTTCAAATTCTTCCCGCGAAACAGCCGCTTTGTTACGGGCACGGGTACGATAATTATAAATAGTGCTTAGCGAGTAACGGAGGAAGGCCGCAATTTTTACACTATCGGTAATGCCCAGCCGTATCAGTGCAAAAATGCGCAGTTCAGTATTCAGCAATTCACCGGGTTTTAACACAACCTGCTCGTCGGGCAGTAGCAATGCATTAAAATCTTTTATAAAGCCGGGATAGAGGTTAATAAAGATATTGTCAAAGTGGCGGTACAATTCTTCCACTTCGGTATCTACCACCGTAGTGCTGCGCAAAAGCTGAATCAGCTCTTCCGTTTTTTTACCGGTAGCTTTCTGGTAGAGGGTGTGGCGGTAGTTTTCCAGTTTATTAATATAAGCCGAACAGAGGTCGAAAAAGTGAGCGATATACTCTTCTTTAATACGGTTGGCATCCTGCAAGCTGGCATTGGTTTCCTGTAGTTCGGTATTCTGCCGCGTAATCTGACTGTTAAGTGCGGCCAGTTGCCTGCTGCTTACCGACAGCTCTTCTTTCATTGCCGACACTTTTTTCATCTGCTTATATACGTATATCACTGCTATTACCAGGAAAACAGATAATAAGCTGATAGCAAAAAGAAACCGCTGCAATTGTGCTTTACGCTGTGCTTCGCGCTGGTGATAAGCACCGTTGATAACCGTAAAAAACTGCGCCATTTGCACGGTTCTAAACTGCACCTTGCTAAAAAGGGCGTCTTCTACAGCCGACTGAGTATATAAATAAGCTCTGTCAATATCACCCGCGGCATAATCAATCAAAGCCAGATCCATAATTGAAGCCTGGTCTTTCACGGCATTACGGGTATCGGCCAGTGCGCTGAGGGTGAAATAATATTTCTCCTGCTGCGGATGGTGTTGTTTGCGGTGAATAATAGCCAGCAGGTAAGTGACCATGGCATACACCTCATTTTGCGGGTTGATAGTGATCAACGCCCCTTCCAGCCTTTGCTGTGCCTGGCTGATTAACCCACTGTCCATAGCCTGCTGTGCCTGGTAAATAATATAATCGGGAAGGGTAGCATCCAGCACCTGCAACAACGAATCGCGGTAATGACGAATATGTGTTACATAGCTACCGTTGTAGTTATTAGTAGTGTAATGTTCAAAAAAGCGCAGGTAGGTTTCGTAATAAAGCGGTAATAGGGGTGCGGGTAGCTGCTGCCGGTTAACAGAAGCAATCATCTGTTCCGATTCCCTGAACTTGCCCAGGCTGGAATACAGACCTGCCAGTTGCAAAACCGCTTCTGCTTTTTCGGTGACGTTGTGGGGGCTATTAACGAGGTTAAGGTTTTGCTGTACATAATAGATAGCGCTATCCAACCGGTATTTCCGGTACTCCTGGTAAAGCGCCTTGTTATACTGGTTGGGAGGAAAGATGCCTATGTTGTGATGGAGCATAGCTATGCGCTGCTCTTTCAGTGCCGCATATTGCTGTTTGTTATGAACAGCGTTGTCCAGCAGGGTAGTGAGTGAATCGGATGCGTAGGCTTTACCCCACAGAATCAATAATAATAACAGGAATACATGTAGCCACCATTTTTTCAACATCCGCTGAATTTAAATGCGGCAAAGATAATCAAGGGAATTGCGGAGAGAAGAAAGTTTTTGCAGTAAGGTATATTAAAAAAAATAGGCCTGAGCCTTAGACAAGGCAGGCCGTTGCTAACCTATGAAAAACACCTAGTTTATAATAAGGTGAAAATAATCTGATTTGAGTTAGAACGCGTTAACCGCTGTTTCTGAAGTAAAAGTACTACACTTTTCTATTACAATCCAAATAATAAATATTGTTATAAGGATTTTTTAATCAAAGCCCCTCCACATTAGTATGTTACCTCGATAGGGTACAGGAAAGGATTAAATTAATTCTCATTCATAAAACAATTATAATTAAAACTTATCCAGGCTACCAGGTTCGTCCAGGCAGGGCCGGTGTACAGCTTATTCTTTTCTAAAAAATGTTACCGATAACATCGCAACATTAGTTGCTATCAGGCATTATACAGCATGTAGGGCATAGTATATATACTGACGAATATTAAAATGAAGCCTGACGCTGGTCATTTTTGCGGCAGGCGAAAGGGTGTTTGTTTGCAGTATAAAAAGCAAGAAGTATGAATATTCGTCATTGGAACAGTGCCTGTAATGATTGGTCACGCTCGTTAAGATTTTATAAGGAAGAAGCAGTAATTCTCAGGCACCGCCTCAATGATATTGCTTCCCGTAATGTGGCCATGGAAGTACCGGCCCAGGTAGCACATTACGAAACAGAGTTCAACAGGCAGTCCGACACCATTGACAAACTTCTGAATCATATTAGTGAAGTAGTCGCCGCTGTTGCCAAAGAAGCAGAGAACTATGCCGCTTACATCAATACAAAATTACCTAAACAGTTAAACCTGTTAGAAGACCAATATTCTAAAGTAGAAAAACACTGGCTTGATTTGCGCAATGCGTTTTACCGATTTTGTTCGGACTGGATGTAATTGTTTTATAAGATAGCCATAAGGGCGCTTCTTGCAGGGTTGCGTCCTTTTTTAATGTTCCCCCAATTTCTCAAAGTGTTCCCTCGCGTCGTTATTGCTGATAATGAATACTTTATAGCATATTTTATAAACTGCAACAGCATCTTTCTCATTCCGGGCTTACACTTATTAAATAATTTAATAAGTATATTATATATTTAATAAGGCTTACCAAACAGCTGCTTTATGATGAGTAAAAAAGGCCTTTATAAACGAAAGGTATTAAAGCATTTGTATTTTGCTGATATGCTTTCCTGTGCCGAACTAAGCGTTGCTATTGAAAAAAGCCTGCCGGTCACTACCCGGTTATTGAACGATTTAATAAAAGAAGGATATGTGCTGGAGAGTGGGCAAGCCCCAAGTACAGGTGGGCGTCGTGCAGCCATGTACTGCATTAAAAAAGATGTTTTTTATATAGTATCTGTTGCGGCAGACCAGTTCACCACCCGTATTGCAGTGCTGAACATGCAAAACAAACAGGTGCAACCGGTAGTAAAAATGACATTACCGCTGGCAGACAATGCACAGGCTTTGTTTTTATTAACAGAGAAGATTGAAGCAGCGATTGCCGCATCGGGCATAAACCGCCAATATATTATAGGCGTGGGCGTGGGTATGCCCGGCTTTGTAGATGCCGTGCTGGGAGTGAATTATACCTTTTTAGCAACAGCACCCGAAACGGTAAAAGAATATATCAGCCGTCAGTTACAACTGCCGGTGTTTATTGATAATGACTCACGTTTGATAGCCCTGGCCGAATTACGTTTTGGAGTAGCCCGGGAGCAACAGCACGCTATGGTAATAAACATAGGCTGGGGCATAGGGCTGGGCATGATTGTAAACGGGAAATTGTTCAGAGGACACAATGGATTTGCCGGGGAGTTGAGCCATATCCCTTTATTTATGAATGGGCGTTTATGCAGCTGTGGCAAAACAGGCTGCCTGGAAACAGAAACATCTTTACAAATAGTAATAGCGAAAGCCTACAAGGGTATAGAAGCAGGTAAACAAACCGTTTTAACGCGCTGGCTGCAACAACAGCAACTGGAGCCGGATGCAGATGCCATTATGAATGCAGCTGCCGGTGGCGACCGGTTTGCAGTAGAACTGTTATCAGAAGCCGGTTACAATATAGGCAGGGGGGTAGCGGTATTGATTCATTTAATGAATCCCGAAACCATTATCCTGAGTGGACGCGGATCGGCAGCGGGTAAAATATGGCAGGCGCCTATTCAACAAGCTTTAAATGAACATTGTATTCCCAGGATGAGCGCACATACAAATATTGTGGTATCGAACCTGGGACATGAAGCAGCACTAACCGGAGCGGCAGCACTGGTAATGGAAAACTACGATTCTATTTTATTGGACGACACTTACATGAGAAGTAATAAATACATAGCGCTTACCGCCAATTAAAGGGTATATACATGAGTTAACTATTTGCGGCTTATCCAGCACCAGGCAGCTATGTATTTATTATTCACCTAAAATACAAACTGCTATGAAGAAGACAGTCCGCATGTTTTTTCTTCTGCTGCTCTGCTGTATGTGGAGTAGTTTGCTTACTGCCCAGGATAAACGGGTGGTTACCGGTGTGGTTCGCGACAGCACCGGACAGCCATTAGTGGCTGTGAATTACCAGGTAAAAGGAACCAAACTGAAAGGCATTACAGATGAGTCCGGCTTTTTTAAGGTAACACTGCCGGCAGGCATACCCCAACCCGTGCTGGTTTTTAGCGCGGTAGGTTATCGCGAACGCAGTGTGCAGGTACAGGGAAAAGATATACTGGAAGTTTCGCTGGCCATAGACGCCGGCAATTTAAATGAAGTAGTGGTTACCGGCTTTGGCGAAAAGCGTAGCAAAAGAGGATTGGGCTATGCTGTAACACAGGTAGCAGGTGAAGATATACGCCGCTACAATCCTATTAACCCAATTGCCGGGTTGCAGGGCATGGTGCCCGGCATGCAGGTGCAATCGGGGGTTGCCGGCCCGCAGGCTACTACTCGTTTCTTAATCCGGGGTAGCGCATCGCTCGATCCTTACCGCAACCAGCCCCTGGTGGTAATAGATGATATTGTAATGGATCAGGATGTGGTGATACCCAACCGGGGTGGCGATCAGGACTTTGGTAATATCTTAAAAGACCTGAACCCGGATGATATAGAATCGGTAAGCGTGTTAAAAGGCGGTGCTGTAACCGCCTTATATGGCAGCCGGGCTGCCAATGGCATTATCTATATCAAAACTAAAAAGGGATTTTCGCAAAAGGGTTTAGGCATCAGCTTTTCGGAAAGCGCCCTCTGGGACAAGGCCTATAAAACCATGGACTTACAAAATGAGTTTGGTGGTGGCTCTAACACCAAAGATTTTATAACAGGCGCCGATGGCACGTTGGAAATTAATCCCGCCAACTATTTTTATAATTACGGCCCGCCTATAGCAGGCCAAACCGTAAAAGACATTACCGGTTTAACCCGGAAGAATGTATCTAATGATGTACTAAGCCTGTTTAGACAGGGCTTTACCAATAACGCCAATGTGGCCATATCGGGTGGTAATGAAAAAGGCACATTCCGCTTATCTTATTCCAACCTGTATTCCAATGGCGTTACTCCCAACAATAATTTCAAACGCAATAGCGTTAGCTTCCGCGGCACACAACGCCTGGCCAATAAGGTAATGGTAGATGCGAATGTATCCTATGTAAAAAGTGATGCCTACAACCCCAATAATCAGGGAGAGAATGGCCTGTTGCGCAATACAGCCTGGGCCGCACGCAACTATGATATGGATTATTGGAACACCCACTATATCAATGAACAGGAAGGGGGTTCTTTTAAAGATGATATTATAGGACTTACCCCGGTATTATACATTCTATACGAAGACAAGCTGACACAAGCCGAAAACAACCTCCGGGGCAGCGTGGATATAAAGGCGGCGCTCACTAACTGGCTGGAGTTTCAGGGCAATGCCAGTGTCAACTATCTGGGTCAGAATTATGAAGGACACCTGCGGGGCCGCAATGCAGGGTTTATGAACCCTGAATATCAGTCCTCTATCCGCAATGTAACAGTAGGCCGTTACAGAGGTAATTTCAATGTTACCAAAAGAATCAATGAATTAAACTTTATGTTGCAGGCGGGTGCTGAGCTCAATACCTCCCGCAGCAAATATGCCTACTATAAAACAAATGGCGCTATCCTGCCCGATGTTTACCGGCTGTCTAACACCAAAGACGCAGCCACTATCACAGAAGATCCACCGAACAAAACACAATTAAGCTCTGCATTTTTTCAGGGTAGCATTGCTTTTAAAGATTACCTGACCCTGAACCTGTACGGTAGAAATGACTGGAACTCCACCCTGGTATACAATGATGGGCATGGGCATTTTTCTTATTTCTACCCGGGTGCAGATGTAGCCTGGGTTTTTACAGATGCGTTTAAAGCAGCTTTACCTAAGGCGATAGATTATGGTAAATTAAGGGTATCTTATGTATCGTCCGGCAATGGCACCATGGCCTACAAAGCCAACACAGGTGCTTATAAAGCCAATGCTCCTTATGTAGACAGGAATGGCACCTCTGTAACCAACTACCAGTATAAAGAAAATGAGCTACCTAACCAGAACCTGATTCCGGAAAGAAGCATCAAGTTTGAAACAGGGCTGGAGTTTAAACTATTGCATAACCGGCTGGGCGGTGATTTCACCTTTTATACACAGGATACCAAAAACCAGATCATTTCATTTGATGTGCCCGCTACCTCCGGGGTACCGAGGGCGTTGGTGAATGGCGGCCTGGTACGCAACCGGGGCATTGAACTGCATTTGTTTGGCACACCGGTAAAAACCAGGAACTTTTCGTGGGATGTGGCCTTTAACTATACCCGTAACCGTAACACCGTAGTAACCCTGCCATTAGGCGCACAAAGCGTAAGAATTGGCGGTGGAGACGGTTATGATGTAATAGCGAAGGCGGGAGGCGAATATGGCGCTTTAACGGCCCGGTATGCCTATGCACGTTACCAGGCTAAAGATGCAGGTGGCAACAACATCAGTGACAGCAAAAACGGCAAACGGGTATTGGCTGCTGCCAGTGCCTACACTTCTTACTATGTAAGGGCCTCTAACTATGCTGATGGGCTGGATAAGCAACCAGTGCTGGGTTCTGTGAATCCTGATTTCTTAGGCAACCTGCGTAACACATTTAATTATAAAAATTTCCAGTTCAGCGTAACGCTCGATGCCAAATATGGCGGCATGGTATATTCCTATGCTTCCGATTTTGGTCAGTGGGTAGGCAGCACCAAAAGCACGCTGCCTTACCGTACCAAGGAGAGGGGAGGTTTATCCTATGTCAACTCCGCCGGCGCTCAAATGGAGAACGGAGTAATTATAGATGGCGTGTATCAACGCGGCACCTCTGTAAAAGGGCTGGACGGTCAAACACATGATTTGTCGGGCATGACCATGAAAGAAGCGTATGATAAAGGCTGGGTAAACCCCACATCTTCCAACAGCTACTATAGCAACACACATAGCTGGGGTAACGGCATACGGGAAGAAGCCATCTTCACCTCTTCGTGGGTATCGGTGCAGCAGGCTTTTATCAGTTATGACCTGCCCGCTAAAATTGCCGGCAAGTTCAAATGCAATGGCTTACGGGTAAGTGTTATTGGCAACAACCTGTTTTATCTGTACAACAGCGCTAAAGACCATGTAAACCCGGTTAGCTTTAATGATAGTGGTTCCGGTGCTTCTACAGAAACATCCGGCATACCCTACATACGCAGTTATGGGTTTTCACTGAACGCCAGTTTTTAAACCTTTATTATTCAAAACGTACAAACATTGATATATGTTAACGAAGAAAGTATTTGTATACCTGCTGTCTTTGTTACTGCTGGCAGGATGCAATAAAGAAAAGTTTGCGGAGATGAATACCGATCCGGATGCACTGTTAAGCATTCCACCGGAATATGAATTCACTACGGGACTGTTAGCCATACACAACAGGGATCTGGAGTATTACTACGATTATAACAGGGCTATTTATTACTGGGCACAAAGCTTTGTAAACATGGCGGGCAATGCCTCCACCGTGTACAATGGATCGGGCAACCTGAATAAGCGTACCGGAAATTTTTATGAAAATGTAGGGCCCTACCTGACAGATGTGTTGCACCTGATAGATATTATGCCTGCTGAAAAGAAAGCCAAATATGTATACTTGCGGGCTATTACCAGCATACCCCTTGCTTACTATGCCTGGTATGTAAGCGATGTGCAGGGCAGCATTGCCTTTACCCAGGCTTTTAAAGCACGCTATGAAGGCTTGTTAACACCGCAATACGACACCCAGGAAGATTTATACGACACATTAGACAATTTATTGAAAAGCAGTGTAGCCATACTAAAAACACCCCAGCAGGTTACACAACTGGATTTGGGCGCCAATGACATTTACTTTGGCGGCGATGCTACCAAATGGATAAAAGCCGCCAACAGCCTGCGTTTAAGAATAGCCATGCGCTTACTAAAGCGTGACCCGCAAAAACTAAAAGCAGTGGCTACAGAAGTGTTAGCTGATGCCACCGGTGTAATTGATGCGATAGAAGAAGACTGGAAATTTATCAGCAACACCAGCTTTGCCGGTGGCAACTATAACCCGGCCAGCAATAGTAATGTTACCGGCCTGAAAAGTGTGGTAAATTTTATGTGGCAAAGTAAAGACCCGCGCATAAGGGTGTTTTATAAAGAATCAGGTATTAACACAAAAGACCTGTTTGATTCAGCCAAAGCTGCCGGGCAGTTAAAACCTTCCGAGGTATGGACAGGACAATTGTACCAGGGTCAGTATGGCGATCCGGATGCTAGTCTGGATACCACCAAGAATGTATACACACAACAATTGTCGTTTTCCTATAAAGGCGTTGTAACAAGAGCGTATTTCCCATCCTCGGTACAAAACAAGCTATTCTATGGCCAGTACGAAGGCGATTATGGCCAAACAACTTTTCCGGTGATCACCTATGCCGAAGTGTGCCTGATGCGGGCCGAACTGGCGGCCAGGGGCATTACCGGAGAAAACGCAGAAACCTGGTATTACAAGGGCATTGAAGCTTCTTTGAACACCTACGATGCCATGGCCCAGCTATCTAAACTGCCAAACTATATTCCGTTAACAGCTGCCGAGGTAACTGACTACAAGCAACAACCGGGAGTGGTATATAATGTCGCTAATGCACTGGAACAAATACTGGCACAGCAATACCTTAACTTTTACAAAAACCAGAATGAAGCCTGGGCCTTGATAAAAAGAACCGGGTTCCCGCACACTGCCAACAGTGTGTTTAACCTGGAAACTTTTCATTTTGGAGGTACTGCCAGCCCCATGCCTCGCAGATTTGAAGTAACTTATCCCTCTATTACCGATTTAAACTATACCAACATAGTGCAAGCCATTGAAGCACAGCAGAAAGATGCTTCGTTTGGCACTCCTTCGGATTTAACCGGCAGGGTATGGTGGGATAAAGCAGATTAACACACCAACCGTAGTGGTGTTGCCCGGCAATGCCACTACGGCTTTTATACATACACTTATGAAGTATATTATTGCCATAAGCATTACACTGCTGATAACCGGTAACCGGCCAATTGTTGCACAGGTACCATCTGGCGTGCACGGGATTTCGTTGCCGCTGTTGAGCGGCTCAACCATTAGCCTGGATACCCTGTCAACTCCTTTAAAAGCAGTGGTATTTCTTTCGCCGGAGTGTCCGCTTTGTTGCAACTATACAAAGGTGTTAAACACATTCGATTCATTATATGCACACCAGGTAACCATCATTGGTGTGTTTACCGGCAAAGGTGACAGCGTTGCAGACTACCAGCGCTTTGCCCGGAAATATGAAGTGCGTTTTAAACTGGCAACAGATACAGCAAAGGTGTTGTCTGCAGCCTTACATGCCAGCGTTACACCGGAAGTGTTTTTATGGAATAACCTGGAAACTGTGGTGTACAAAGGTGCCATAGACAACTGGGCGCTTTCGCTGGGTAAACAAAGGGTACGCACTACCCAACACTACCTGCAGAATGCCATTGAAAGCTATTTCGCAGGCAGGGAAATAACGCCTGCCAGTACAAAAGCAGTGGGATGTTATATTCATGAACAATAACGACTACTATAACATGAGAATATATTGGGTAATCATTGTTTGGCTAACAAGTATCAACAGGGTTGTGTCGCAGGAAATTACTTACAACACGGTTGCGCCCATTTTTGCAGCCAAATGTGCCAGCTGTCACAGGCCGGGCGAAGCAGCCCCGTTTTCCCTGCTTACTTATGAAGACATTGCCAAACGAACTTCATTCATCAAAACGGTGATTACAGATAACTATATGCCTCCCTGGAAAGCCGACATCCATTACCAGGATTATGGCAACAACCGCTCATTAACCCCCAAAGAAAAGCAACTGCTATTGCAATGGATAGCAGCTAAAGCCCCCAGGGGCAAACCTGTGCCAGAGAACACGCAACAACTCACCCTGTTACAAAAAACAGCCTACAACCGGCTTCCTGATACCATACTGCAAATTGAAAAGCCTTTGCGAATACCCGGCGACAACACAGAACGCTTTGTAACTTTTAAAATACCCTTTGAAAGAGGGCAGGAGGTAGCTATTGAAGCCATTGAGTTTTATTGCAACAACAAAAAAATCATTCATCATGTAAACTATGGCATTTATGAAGTAGCAGATACTGCCATAAATATTACGGGAGGATCGCCCTACGTAAATGTTATCGATGAAGGTGTGGCCGGTGAAGCAGGATACAAACCATTAAAATCTAACATGATTTATTATACAGGCTGGATACCCGGCGCTTCTGTTGAAAGCTATGCTCCCAACATAGGATGGACTTTGCCCAGACGGGGCGTGCTTTTGATAACAGCACATTATGCAGCTATTGCAGCAGAAGAAACCTCTACAGTAGGCGTAAACCTTTTTTTCCGGAAAACACCGGTACAGCGCACCATCAAAATTATCAGCCTGGGATCGGGTGGTATAGGCGAAAGGGATATTTTCCCTCCTTTCATCATCAGGCCCGACCGGGTAAGCGATTATCACCTGGCTGTAAAAACAACAGAAGAGCAATCACTTATCTATGTATGGCCCCACATGCATTTCATTGGGAAAGAGTTTTTAGCCTATGCCATTACTCCTTCCCGCGACACTATTCCATTGGTACATATTCCACAGTGGGATTTCAGGTGGCAGGAAATGTACCGTTTTAAAAAACCGGTGCATATTCCCAAAGGTGCTGTTATTCACTTACACTGCGTATACGATAACACGGCCGCGAACCCATTTAATCCCAACAGTCCGCCCCGCGCAGTGTACTCCTACGGTGATATGACGGCTACCAATGAAATGATGACATTACTGATGATGTATTTACCTTACCAGGCAGGGGATGAAAAGATGGTATGGAAATAAACTGGTTTCAATCCAGCACCAGTACCAGGTCTTCATTTTTTATCATAGCCAATTCGCTGGCCATGATCATTACCGCATTTTTGCCGGCTAACTGCTGCCCATAAGGGAAGGGAACCGGTTCATCATTGCCGGGGTATTTTACTGCTGTTTGGCGCAATAGAGTGCGGGCCAGCCCAATGCGCAGTTTTTGAGAAGCGGTTAGCAAAACATGCTTGCCACCTATCATGGTTTGCATTCCCTTAGACATGTTCCAGGCAAAATCAATCACTTTGGCCACGTCGGCCACCGCCCATATTTCTGCTTCCCTGGCATCCATCCTGCCAAAGCGAATGTTATTGTAAATAGTATCCTCAAATATAAAGGTGTCGTAAAATATCTCATTTAGTAAACTATTATTCCCGGCGAGGTTCATATACTACTATTTAGTAAAGTAAATTTGTACAAAGATGATACAGGCCGGTCGGATGGTATTTACACGAAAGGGAGCCTGTTTTACACGAAAAGGATTTTTATGGGAATGAAAATTGGCGATCAAAACGGCAACTGGTACGAAATAGGGGAAATAGTAAATGGAAGCGATGTGTATAAAGGCGAATTATTACAGGAGGGTGCGCACGATTATCAATTTTCCTTTGGCCAGATGCAACTGAAAGAGATGCTGTTACCCAATATGTATATTATACGGGCAGATATGCAGTTGGCGCAATCGGGTTTTCAGCTAAAGGCTACCAGCAGCCGGGATATTGTGGAACTGAACTTTACATTAGGAGGTAGTGGTTCTTTTACCAATAACATCAGTGGTTTTCACCATCGTTTCACTGACCGGCAGCATAATATATTATACGCACGCGAATTTGAAGGCACAGCAGAATATGGTACCAATGGCGTGCACGCGCATTTTGAAATTCATTTTAACCGCGACTATTTTGTAAAGCTGTTTGAAAACAGTAATCCGGCACTGGAAAAGTTTGCCGGAAAAGTGGCGGCAGGACAAGATTCCATGGCAGGGATCAAAAGCTTAACCATGACGCCGGAAATGCATGCCTGCATAGACAAGATCACCAACAACCCATATACCGGCATGTTAAGACAAATGTATGTGCAATCGAAATGCTACGACCTGCTTACTTTACAGGCAGAAAGCATCAACGCTGCATTTGGTAAAAGCATGCCTAAAACAGTGCTTAAAAATGCCTATGATAAAGAGTGCATCCAGTATGCACAGGAGTATCTTTTGCAACATGCAGATGCGCCACCCTCTTTAACACAACTGGCCACCATTGCCGGCACCAACACCTTTAAATTAAAGAACGGCTTTAAAGAATTATACAACAACACGGTATTTGGCTACCTGAACGAAGCAAAGCTAAAGCGGTCAAAAGATTTATTGCGCGCTGGCATAGCCATTAAAGAAGTGGCCAGCCAGCTTGGCTATTCTTCTGTACAGCATTTTAGTACCGCGTTTAAAAAACAGTATGGCTTTACACCGGCGCAAGCCCGGTAAATAACTGCTGCTATTCTTTATCGTGCCGTGCCCCCTTAGCCACTTTAAAAAGATGCAGTACATAGGGGAATAAAGCCAGCATTGTTTCTTCTGCACCACGGGTGCTGCCTGGCAGTGTGATAATCAATGTATCTTTTAAAAAGCCGGCAACCCCTCTGCTCAACATAGCATAAGGTGTTCTTTCCTGGCCATATTGACGCGCCGCTTCCATAATGCCGGGTATAGGCCGGCTAAGCAGGGGCGCAATAGCTTCGGGCGTTACATCGCGTGGCGATAACCCCGTGCCCCCGGTAAACAGCAATAACTGGTAACCCGATTCACTTAGCTGCAAAGCCGTTCGCTGTATGATATCAAACTCATCAGGAATAACTCCGTAAAAACCAGCTTGTAAACCATGCTGCTCCAATACAGACAAGATTGCCTTACCGGCAGTATCCTGTTTGGTTTGAGCAGCAATACTATCCGAACAAACGATCACTGCACAGGTTACAGTAGCCGGAGCAGCTGCAAAAGAAGACTTGCCACCTTCTTTTTTACTAGGGGTGATAGAGCTGATGATAATATAATCATCCACAGGCTTTAGCATATCGTACAGAGTTAATGCTGCAATAGCAGCGCCATGCATGGCTTCCACTTCCACACCGGTGCGGTAAACCGTATGTACCTCTACGGTAATATGTATTTGCAAGCCGGTAATGTGAAAGTTTACCGAAGCATACTCTACAGGCAGGGGATGGCAATCAGGTATAACTTCACTGGTTTTTTTGATAGCAAACAAAGCTGCCACCCGTGCAAACTCACAAACATCTCCTTTAGGAATTTGCTTTTCCCGCACCGCAGCAATGGTAGCTTCGCGCGATACTGTAACAATAGCCATAGCAGTAGCTTTGCGTAAACTGTATAGTTTATGGGTGATGTTAACCATGTTTTTTACTTAAATAGTAGTGGGTAATACATGAACATTTACTAATTCCCCCTTTTCGTAACAAGTGGCCTCATCTTCCATCACCAGCAGACAGTTGACTGTTGCAAAGGAAGATAAACGGTACGATTCCTGCGCCTGGCTAACCGTTACCTGCACATCGTCACAAACTGCTTTCATAAAATGGGTAAGCCCTGCTTTCTTATACACCGTATCGGATAATCTTCGTTGCACCTGTTGCACGCGCCTGTGCGGCTGCCCCGTCATAGCTTCAATAGCAGGCAGCACATATTCATAAAAGCAAGTAAGCACAGAAGCAGGATTACCCGGAAGGCCAAAAAGCAACTGGTGTGCTTTCTGACCAAAAAGCAAAGGTTTGCCAGGCTTTTGTTTTATTTTATGAAACACCTGTTGCACGCCGCAAGCCTGCATGGCTGCTGCTACATAATCATAATCACCTGCACTTACACCACCTGTAAGCAATACCATATCACTATATAACAAGGCAGCCTGTATGGCACTGATGGTAGCCGGTACATCGTCCTGCACATATTGCGTAGCCAGTTGTATTACCGGTAAGTTTTGCAGGGCAGCAGTAAGCATAAAGGAATTGCTTTCATATACCTGACCATGACTAATAGAGTTGCCAGGTTGCAAAAGCTCGTTACCAGTGACTATAATGGACACCTTTAACTTACGATGCACCGGAACACAGGCAATGCCCAGGTTAGCCAGAAAACCAATAGCAGCCGCATTCAGATAAGTGCCAGCGTGCAATGCCAGCGCCCCCTTGCCAATTTCACTACCGCGTGGCCTTACATTACTTCCCTGTTGCAATTGTTCATCTGTTATATGCAGCAACTGGCCCGCCAGCTGCGTTTTTTCCTGCATAACCACTGTATCAGCACCTATGGGTAGCGCAGCGCCGGTATAAATGCGTGCCGCCTGCTGAGCAGCCAGCTGTTGCGTATGCCAGCTACCTGCCGGAATATGTGCCGTAACTGATAAAGGTTGCTGTTGCCAATGCTGATAACAAAAAGCATAGCCATCCATAGCTGATTGATGAAAAAACGGGACATCCACAGGCGAGAAAATATCAGCTGCCAATGTCAGGCCGGCTGCTTCAACCAGGGGTAGCGTTACAACGGAACTTCTTCCGGTATAATTGCTGATGAACTGTCTGGCTTCCGATACACTAATCATATCTTATCCATTTTTATTATCCTCCAATAGCTATCATGCTGCGGTTTTGCAGTGTAGCAACGTTCAGTTGCGCAGGCATGGCGGTAAATTGCCCGCCCCGTTCCGCCGCCTTGCCCAGCAGATTTTGTTGTATCAGCGAAGCCACATCCCGGCCTTCCCGCAAAGCAGTGAGCAGGTCTGTTTCACCGGCAGAAAACAGGCAGTTTTTCATTTTGCCATCTGCCGTTAACCGTATGCGGTTGCACGTGCTGCAAAAGGGCTGGCTAATGGTGCTGATAACGCCCACGGTACCCTGATGCCCCGGAAGTGTATAGGTTTGGGCAGTATTTCCGGCACTGTCTACAGCTGGCATCAATATATATTGTTGCTGAATTTGCGCGAGTATCCCCTGGCAGGTATATACCTGTTCGTGACTCCACTGATTATAGGTAAAAGGCATAAACTCAATAAAACGGATGTGTATGGGGGCGCGCTTTGTCCAGGCTACAAAATCATTTATCTCGTGATCATTGATTCCTTTTATAATAACGGCATTGATTTTTACCGGAATATTATATTGCAACAACAGATCTATATTGTTGACTATCAACTGAAAAACATTTCGCCTGGTAATTTGCCGGAAAGTGGCTGCATCAAGACTGTCCAAGCTAATGTTTACTGAACTGATGCTTCCCTTTTGCAGCAGGGGTAATAATGTATGTATACGAGTGCCATTGGTGCTGATATGCAGGGAAACAGGCAGGGTACTCAGTTGTTGTATAATAGAAGTCGCATCCTTCCTGATCAGTGGCTCACCACCGGTTATGCGAATTTTGGTAATCCCCATCTTACAAAACACCTCTGCCAGCTGCATTACCTCTTTTGCCTGCATCAGCTGATGCGGGGGCATAAACGTTTCACTTTCATCAGGTAAACAATACTGGCAGCGAAAATTACACTGATCGGTAAGGGAAATACGCAAATAAGTGTGTAAACGGCCAAAGGAATCCTGCAACATAGGCATCAGATTTTAAAAACAGTGAAGTAAGGCGACCAATAACATATATGTAGATAATAAAAATATCATTACATAAATCACAATTTATATTGGAAAGTTAAATAATTAAATCTAAATTTATGACACAGGTCATTTAAAACTCTATATAATTTCCATTTCGTGCCTGAAATCATTATATAGATTTATTTCTAATAACCAACTGTCCTGTCCCTGTCAGTAGCTGTTGCCGATGGCTTTAGTTATGTGCCCGGCAGGGGACTAATGAGAAAGCAGATGTAGTTTTTGTGGAATCAAAGGACATAAACTTTTGCATATCAATGCATTAGCATAGATACACGTTATTATTATGTCCCGTGATGATTGCTTGCCATGTGTACCATTTATTTCAATCACCTGTAAAATCTGTTGTTATGCCTGGTACTGTTCATCAAAATCCGCTCACTACACTACCCGTGTTTAGTGCCAGAGGAGTACAAATGAGAACTTTTCACATTACGTGGTTAATGTTTTTTGTGTGCTTTTTCGGCTGGTTTGGATTGGCCCCCTTAATGCCTACTATAAGGGCCGATTTGGGATTAAACAAAAACCAGATAGGCAATATTATCATTGCATCTGTATCCAGCACTATTATAGCACGGCTGATCATAGGCCGGTTGTGCGACACCTGGGGGCCACGCAAAACAGCAGTACGGCTGTTACTGGTGGGCGCAGTGCCTGTGTTTCTGGTAGGACTGGCTAAGGACTACCATACCTTTTTACTATTCAGGCTGGCGATAGGCGTAATAGGGGCTTCTTTTGTCATTACCCAGTTTCATACATCTATGATGTTCGCCGCCAATATAAAAGGCACTGCCAATGCGGTAGCAGGCGGCTGGGGTAACCTGGGTGGTGGTGTTACTAATATGGTAATGCCTTTGATTTTTGCCGCTATTGTAGGTATGGGCTACGCACCTGAAAAAGCCTGGCGATACGCCATGATTGTGCCGGGTGTAATGATGCTGATAGTGGCTTTTTTATATGCACGGTACACTAAGGATACGCCTGCCGGCAATTTTGAAGAAACCGGATACAGCAAAGTGAAAAGTAAAACAGACTGGCGGGTGCTGGCCGACTGGCGCATATGGGCCCTGGTAATGGCCTATGCCATGTGTTTTGGTATGGAAATCACTTTTGACAACGTGGCGGCACTGCACTTTACCGACACCTTTCATTTACCACAACAACAAGCAGGTTTCTGGGCCGGTGTATTTGGTTTTATGAACCTGTTTGCACGTGCATTAGGCGGCATTGTTTCAGACAAAGTGGGCTTACGGTTTGGTATGCGTGGAAAAGGCGTGTTACTGGCTATTGTGTTGCTGCTGGAAGGGCTGGGGTTATTGCTGTTTGCGCAGGCCGGCACTTTTATACTGGCCATTACCTCCATGCTGTTTTTTGCCTTGTTTTTAAAAATGGCTAATGGGGCCACCTACGGTATTGTTCCCTTCCTGCACAATAACAACATAGGCTTAATCAGCGGTGTAGTGGGGGCAGGCGGCAATTTAGGCGGTATGCTGTTTGGCTTTCTGTTTAAATCCACCACTATCACTTACATACAGGCATTTAGCTATATAGGTTGTATGGTGATAGCTGTATCGGCAATAGTGCTGATTACACGTTTTAAAGTAAAAGAATCTACGGAAGTGTTTGTGCCTGGCGAAGCAGCGCTGGCCATTTCGGAATAAAATATAATGCCATGCCGGAAATGTATAAAACCACCTGTTGCTACTGTGGGGTGGGATGCGGGGTAATAGTTCATCAACAGCGCGACGGTAAAATTTGGGTAGAGGGTGATAAAGAGCATCCGGTAAACAAAGGCATGTTATGCAGCAAAGGCATGAACCTGCATTATACAGTAATGGATACTACCGATCGGCTGCTATACCCCGAAATAAGATATAGCAAATACGGCCCCCGGCAAAGGGCCGGCTGGGACGAGGCATTAAACAGGGTAGCCGCAGTGTTTACAGCTATCATTCAACGTTTTGGCCCCGATGCAGTAGCCTTTTACGCATCGGGGCAATGCTTAACCGAAGAATACTATGTGGTGAACAAGCTGATAAAAGGCTTTATTGGCAGTAATAATATAGACACTAATTCCAGGCTTTGTATGAGCAGTGCAGTAGCTGCTTATAAAATGTCGTTAGGGGAAGATATTGTGCCGGGTTGCTATGATGATATAGAACTGACTGATTGCATTTTTATAGCCGGCGCCAACCCTGCCTGGTGCCATCCGATATTATGGCGCAGGATAGAAGCTGCCAAAGCAGCTAACCCCAATTTGGTGATCATAGTCAGCGACCCGCGTGTTACTCAAACCTGCGCACTGGCCACACTGCACCTGCAGGTAACGCCCGGTACAGATATCGTATTGCACCATGCCATAGGCAGGTTGCTGATAGAGCAGGGCTGTATTGATCCCGTGTTTATACGTGATCATACCGAAGGCATTGAACCTTACCGGCAAGCAGTAATGCAACGCACATTGGCAGAAGCAGCCCTGATATGTGGTATAGAAGAAGCGGCTATTACACAGGCTGCCCACTACATAGGCAACACAGACAAGTTGATGACTATGTGGACGATGGGGCTTAATCAAAGCGCCATAGGTGTGCATAAAAACCTAAGTCTTATTAACCTGCACCTGATAACCGGTACCATAGGTAAACCAGGTTGCGGGCCTTTTTCGCTTACCGGTCAACCTAATGCAATGGGCGGGCGGGAGGTGGGGGGCTTATCCAACCTGTTACCTGCACACCGCGACTTGCTGAATGCACAACACCGGGAAGAAGTGCAGCAGTTTTGGGGTGGCACCACGCTTTCTGACAAACCAGGACTAACTGCTACACAAATGTTTGAAGCACTGAACAGTGGCCGGTTAAAAGCCATCTGGATTATGGGTACCAACCCGCTGGTAAGCCTTCCCGATGTACGCATGGCAGAAGCTGCCTTAAACAAAGCCACCTTTGTGGTAGTGCAGGAGGTAAGCAATAAACCGGAAACATTGGCTTACGCAGATGTGGTATTACCTGCTGCTGCCTGGACAGAGAAAGAGGGAACGATGACCAATGCAGAACGGCGCATTAGCTATCTGCCCCAATTAACACAACCACCAGGTGAAGCATTACCTGATGCAGAAATCATTTGCCGGTTTGCCCGCAAGATGGGGTATGCAGGTTTTGATTACCCCTGCATGGAAGATATTTATAAAGAACATGCCCGGTTAACGGCTGGCACACACATCAACATCAGTTCATTATCCTACGATGTTATCCGCCGGCATCGCACCATTCAATGGCCATATAACGGTGAAATGGAACAACCTGGTACCAGGCGGTTATTTGAAGATCATCGGTTTTATACTGCATCGGGCCGGGCCAGGATACATGCTTTTGGAGATGAAAACCAGTCGGAACCCGTATCGCCTGAATATCCTCTGATATTAACTACCGGGCGCATTCGTGATCACTGGCACACAATGAGCAAAACAGGGAAAGTAAACAAGCTGAAACAGCATATACCTTCCCCTTTTTTAGAGATGCACCCCGAAGATGCTGCGGAACGTGATATTGAGCAGGATGCTATAGTAGAAATTACCAACAGGCTGGGCAACGTGCGGGTGAAAGTAAAGCTTACAGAAAGTATAAAAAAGGGGCTGGTGTTTTTACCCATGCACTGGGGCAAGCTGTTTAACAACGACAGTAGCCGGGCCAACAACCTCACGCATGTGTTATTGGATCCGGTATCTAAACAGCCCGATTTTAAATTTTCGGCGGTGCAGGTAACACGCTATTATAAACCGGTACAACATATTATAGTAGTGGGTGCTGGGGCAGGGGCCCATGCATTTGCAAGAGCGCATCGCGCATGGAATAGCCGTGATGTTATTACTGTTTTTAGCAAAGAGGATCAACCTTTTTATAACAGGGTAATGTTGCCGGATTATGTAAGTGGCACCCAGCAATGGCGGCAGCTGGTAAAAATGACCGACACAGAAGAAAAGCAGCTGAATATTCAATTGCATCGAGGTGTTAGCATTGTGCATGTTGACAGGGCTGCACGTGCGGTTACTGACAGCAATGGAAAGGAACACTCCTATGATGTGCTGATACTGGCAACGGGCAGCAGTCCGGCGTTATTACGCGACACACCGGTAATGAAGGGCATATTTACTATGCGCACCCGTAACGATGCAGATGCTTTTAAAAAGTACGTGCAACCTGGTAAAGGAAAAATTGTAATTGTGGGGGGCGGCTTGCTGGGCATTGAAATGGCGGCTTCTTTAACAGAAATGGGCATGGAAGCGATATTACTGCAACGCTCTTCTAAACTGATGGACAGACAGCTGGATGTACTCGGCAGCCGCTTGCTACAGGAAGAACTGGCAGACAGGCATATTGAAGTATTGTATAATGATGAAATTGAAAGGTTTACCGGAACAACCCGATTAACAGGCATAAAGCTGAAAAGCGGGCGCAGCCTGGATAGCCAGGCGGTATTACTATCTATAGGCACAGTGCCCAATATAGAGCTGGCCAAAGCAGCCGGGTTGGTTTGCAAAAGAGGGGTAGAGGTAAATACCTACCTGCAAACAAATGACGAGCACATTTATGCCATTGGCGAAATAGCCGAATTTAAAGGCGTACTGTATGGCATTACAGCTGCGGCCGAGCAACAGGCCGCGGTGGTGGCCGCCTTTCTCAATGGTGATATCAGCCGTTATTATGAAGGCTCGTTATTTATGAACATATTAAAACTGCACGGTGCAGATATATGCTCGCTCGGAATGGTAGAGCCACCAGATGATCCGGCGTATGAGGAAGTCGTGTTTATTGATAAAGCCAGGCGATATTATAAAAAGTGCGTGGTGTATAACGACCGCCTGGTGGGGGCTATTTTAATAGGCGATCGTACCGAGTTTCTGGAGTTTAAAAATCTGATTGAACAAAAGATGGAATTATCTGAAAAGCGCTTACAGCTACTGCGTTCGGGTAAAAAAGCCGATCCTGTATTGGGCAAGCTTATATGCTCGTGTGGCAATGTGGGAGAAGGCAATCTCTGTCAGAAGATAAAGGAGGGGCACAACGATCTGAAAGCCTTATGTGAAGCAACCGGAGCCGGTATGGGTTGTGGTAGTTGCCGTAGCGAGGTGCAGGCTATTATAACACGTGAATGCGCATTGGTTACCACATGAAACGATATCAAACTATAGCAGTGAATTTTACCGGTGGTATTATATCGCCTGGCAACCTGTTGAATATACTGGAAGCTGCCACCCAATTTGCAATTACACATATAAGCTTTAGCTTACGGCAACAGTTGTTAATGGAAGTGCCTGTAACAGCGGCAAAAGGCTTTTTGCAGGCACTTACGGCATTAAAAACAGAAGCAGCCCCGTTAAAAAGTCAGCCACCGAATGTATTTAGTTCTTATGTGTGTACAGACATATTTGCCGAAAGCTCGTGGATGACGGAAGGGGCTTACAAAGATGTATTTGCCTTGTTGCAAACTTCGGTACGTAAGCTAAAAGTAAATATCTGCAGTGCCCAACAAACTTTTGTGCCTTTGTTTACCGGGCATATAAACTGGATTGCCGGTTTGCAAAAGCACTATTGGTATTTATATGTGCGGTTTCCCGGTACAAACACATTGTATTGCTGGCCCGAAATGATATACACCAACGACATTGAAACCGTTACCTCCGCCGTAGAGCAATGGATCACTACGCAGAAGAACACACCACCGGCCCGGCAGGAAGATGGGGTGGCACTATATACCGCAGTAAAAGGTATGGTTGCTTATATATCCCGCCCCATTGATCAGGACTTAACACCTCCGGTATTTCATCTGCCTTACTACGAAGGTTTTAATAAATATGGCGCCGGTTACTGGCTGGGTATTTACCGGAGGGATGAATGGTTTCCAATTCCCTTTTTGCAGAACATTGCCCGCCTGTGCCTGGAAAGCAAAATAGGCGAGCTGCATGCTACTCCCTGGAAATCTATTATTATTAAAAACATTTCGCCAACACAAAGGCGGCTGTGGGATAGCATACTTGGCCATTATCGCATTAATGTTCGGCATGCGGCCAATGAATTGAACTGGTGGGTAGAAGATGGTAACGAAGATGCCCTGGTAGTGAAGCGGCATGTGATCCGGTATTTTGACAAAGAAGATGTGCGCACTTATGGGCTTTGCTTTGGTGTGTTGTTAAAGCACACTGCTCCTTCATTTGGATCGGTGCTGATACAGCAAAAGGAGGGACAGACCCGAATAAGTTTGAAGTCACAGGTGCGATATGATATATACTACTCAGAAGACTTTAACCCCAATGCTGGCCATTATCTGCTGTATCGCGAAGGGGTAGAGAAAGATCACCTGGGGCCTTACCTGGTTTCGTTGAGTAAACTGTTTTATGAAAAAGCTGCTGTTTTACCCGAAAGGACTGCTATAGCACATTTGCAGGAAGAGCCAGCCACGCAAAGAGTGGTGTATCAATGCACAACCTGCACCACCATTTACGATCCGGAACAGGGAGATATAAGACAGGGAGTGCAGCCGGGCACTCCTTACGAGCAATTGCCCGAAGATTATACCTGTAGTGTGTGCATGGCGCCGGTGCAGGAATTATCCTCCATACATTATAAAAAGTAGTCTTTTGTACTAAGAACCCGATTAACAACCATTACTCTCTGTAAACATAAGAATATACACAAACAAGCCCCTATTTATAGCGCTGATACCCACAATGTAAAATGAACTACATTTATGGGCAAAACACAAACCCGTTTTTCATGAGTATTGTACAAAAGGCCACGTGGCGTGCGGTAATGGTGGCGCTGGCATTGATGCCCTTAATGGCCCTATCGCAAAAATCGAAGAAAAAAAGAAACAAAGAGAAGGGCTGGATTGCCGCTTCTAACAGGTATACCAGCCTGCTGCTGGATATCGATAAAAAATACTCCCCGGAGTTTGGTTCGGCCCAGGGCCTGGCCGAATACGACACACTGATATCTGTTCCTTCCCTCCTGAACGATTTAAAACAACGTAGCGAACGTTCTAAGATGATAGACTCGTTACAAAAGTTATTCCTCCAGGAACGCGATCCTATGGTAAAGCAGGATTTAGCCATATTGATCCGGCAAACAGAACTGAATATTAAATTGCTGGACTTTGATTTGAATAGAAAGGTTCCACTGTATAATCCCACAGAAGCGGTATTCGATGGCATAAAGGTATTGTTAGATGATCAAACGCCGATAGAACGTCGTGCAGCTGCAATAGTACGTTTAAAAAAATATGCCGCACAGGGCATAGTGTCACGCCCGCTTGCAAGCATTTATCAGAACCGGACAGAAATGCAGATGAAAAAGGCTGCAATGATCTATCCTGCTAAACAGGAAATTGAAATAGCGCTTTCCCGTAATCCCAGCATTATAGAAGGGATGGAAACGCTTTTCAAAAAATACAAGCTAACAGGCTGGGAAGAGAATTTTAAGATACTGAAAATACAATTACAACAATACGATGCCTTTATACGTAGCAAGGTTTTACCCAAGGCAAGAGCGGACTATAAAATGCCCGGGGAAGAATATAAAATGGCTATGGAAAGCTTTGGTGTTGACATTCCTGTTGTTGAGCTGGATAGTATGGCACATACTGCTTTTAATGATATACAAAAACAGATGCAGACTATTGCTGAACAAGTGGCTCAGAAATACCATTTACCCGGCAGTGATTACAGGGATGTGATCCGTTTCCTGAAAAAAGACCAGATCATAGGCGATTCTATTTTGCCACTATATGAGCGACGCTTAAAGGAAATAGAAGAAATTATCCGGAGAGAAAAGCTGGTAACCTTACCCGAAGGACCAGCATTTATTAAACTGGCAACAGCAGCCGAAACAGCACAAAGTCCTGCACCACATATGGTACCTCCTCCATTTTTAAATAATACGGGACAACGGGGTGTTTTTGTGTTACCATTGAATATGCCCCCGGCACCGGGAGAAAAAACTGATAAATACGATGACTTTACCTTTGATGCAGCTGCCTGGACTATTATTGCCCATGAAGCTCGCCCCGGACACGAAATGCAGTTTGATAAAATGGTAGAAGAAGGGGTGTCTCAGGCACGTTCATTATATGCCTTTAATTCCGCGAACGTGGAAGGATGGGGCTTGTATAGTGAATACATCACGTTACCCTATATGCCTATAGAAGGCCAGTTGATTTCATTGGATTACAGGTTACTACGCGCTGCACGTGCCTTTTTAGACCCGGAATTACAAAATGGCACTACCACCCCATCCCAGGCGTTAGAGTTGCTGATGAAGGAAGTGGTTCAATCTCATGCTTTTGCACAACAGGAGGTAGAACGTTATACCGTTAAAATGCCAGGGCAAGCCACCAGTTATTTCTATGGTTTTACCCAAATGCTGGCTTTACGTAAAGATGCAGAAGCAGCATTAGGCAGCAAATTTGATGCGCAACGATTTCATGATTTTGTATTATCTCAGGGCATATTACCTCCCGCTTTAATTCGGGAAGCGGTGTTCAATACTTTTATTCCTAAAGAAAAATAGCAGGGTGGAGGTTGAATAGATATTGTATTTTTATATCTATTCAACCTCTTAATTTATTTAACTTGCTTAACACATCATGCCTATATCGCATTCTGCGTTTGGCAGGCTTTCTTCTAACAGCCATTCCCCCTGTATCTGTTGCGCAAGCACAGTATTTTACTGCTTTATCGGCATTTGATTATCAGTTATCGGCAAAACAATTCCCTTTTAACAAGGTGTGTTGATAGGCTTGAGATTTATAGGCCACCAATTATTCCGGGTGCCATCACCAGCATTGAAAGAGCAAATTCTGAACAATGCGGTTACGCATAATACAGAACCGGATATATAGATGTGGAAAGTGGTGATTATTTATATGAACTAAAAAGAAACCCCATTGAATTCAAAAAACGTTAACATAACAGACAAATAAGTTGCATAAAATGTATAAATTTTTAATGGAAGTTTTTTGCAAACTTGTTTGGCTACATTTATATTCGTGACGCAAAGTCCAATCTCCTCTATTTAATTAATCCATACACTTACGTATCCTGTTTCAAGGCCAAAGCCTTAGGGCAGTGTTATGTGTAAAATATATTGATCTTTTTGGGGGCCTTTAATAACTGTTTTTTATTGTTTTTACATAGGTTTAGCGGCCGCCGTTTCTACGGGGGCCATTTTTATGTATTCATAAAAAAAGCCATCCCGGAAGGGACAGCTTTCCAAAACTAAAAATCCAATTATCCTTATATAACTATAAAAACCGACCTTAACAGGTTAAGAAATGTATTTGTGACTTTTTAACCACTGTTCTACATCTCCGGCTTTTCCGCTAGATTCACTTACCGCGATTTTTAAATTGATAACAGATACGCCAAATTTACTTGTCCAGTAGTTGAGGTCTTTGGACTGATGGATATTAATGCGTACGTCGTTTTGAGTCGTCTGGTGTTGCAGATTCTCTGGCATGGCAAATCGTTTTAAATATATTAGCAATTTAATGATATCTCCATTGATACCAAATTAAAATGTCCCCTTATAAAAGGGATTTAACGCTTTTTTTGTAACGTAATAACTGTAATCTCAGGATGAATACCCACACGGCCTGGAAACCCGAGAAATCCAAATCCACGGTTCACGTATAAGGTATGTTTATCTCTATGATAAGCGCCAGCCCATTGCTTATACATATATTTTATAGGACTCCATTTAAAACCGAACAGTTCAATGCCAAACTGCATACCATGCGTATGCCCCGAAAGGGTAAGGTTAATGAGTTTTGGATATTTCATCACTTCTATTTCCCAGTGGGAGGGATCGTGCGATAGCAGAATTGTAAAAGCATCTTCCGGCACCCCAGCCATGGCTCTTTTTAAATCGCCATGCTTGGCAAAACCACCCTTGCCCCAGTTTTCAACGCCTGCCACTGTGATCGATTGCCCGTTTTTTTGCAGTGTAATATGCTCGTTCAGCAATAGCCTGAAACCTATTTGTTCATGAATTTGTTTCAGTTGGGCCAGGTTAGCAGCTTTAGCAGCGGCATCCGGCCACTGGATATAATCGCCATAGTCGTGGTTACCCAATACCGAAAACTTGCCCATAGGTGCACTTAACCGGGAAAAAGTACTGATCCAGGGAACCATCTCGCTGGCTTTGTTATTCACAATATCCCCCGTAAACACGATGAGGTCGCTTTGTTGAGCATTCGTTAACTCAATACCTTTTAATACCTTAGCAGCGTTAATTAAACTTCCGGAATGAATATCGGAAAGATGGGTAAGCGAAAAGCCCTCAAAAGCTTCAGGAAGATTATCAAACTCCAGGATAATTTTATGCACCTGGTAGCGATACTTACCATGCCACATACCATAAATAATAGCAGTAAATGGTATTACAGCCACTATTACAGCCAGTTCGCTCACTTGTTTGTTACGTGGAATGGCAACAGGAGCATCATGTACCCAACTAATCATAATGCTTATAATGCGGGTAATGTCTTCCACTAACAATACCGGTAAAGCCAGCAGCTTAGGCACAATAGATAAAATAACCAGTCCTACCAGCCATTTTACCTTAGGTGATGCGCTAAAATCGATACGGGGAGAGAGGGCGCCATATAAAATAAGCGCCACTATGATAAAATCGGCCAGCCAGAAACCGCAAATCACACTTTCCCTGGCTGGAAGGCTCCAGTTGGCAGATATTGTGACAAGAGATTGCAGGAAATAAAAGTCAATGGCAAACCATATCACCGTTATTATCACCAGGCGATTTATCATATACGCTGCATTAAGCAGGTAATTTATTAAAAATTAGGATACAAACGCTTGATACGTTCTATCCAACCCTGTAAAGCCTCGGGAGTAATTTTAGAAGCGAAGTTGGGAAGATGAAAGCGTACAGTCATTTGCTTGGCGTTTTTAATAAAGATGAAGTTGCCGCCAATGTATACAGAATAACCCTCCATGCCCAGTGGAGTATCTACCTTATCAAACCTGCGGGTAGCTGTTATTTCTTCGAAATCAGTAATCACACATACGTTTTCCATTCCCCAAAAATAGGGATAAAATAATCAATATTATTGCATTATAGCTATGAAAAATTGTATAAAACATTACTAAATACGCTTATTCTTCCATTTTCCGCTCATCATAAACCAGAAAGAAGGGATGAAAATGACTAGCCAGTAAAGCCATTCGCTTACCCAACCCCAACGGATAGATAAGTGCATCTTTTCCAATACAATATATACGTAAATACAATAACAGATAATAGCCAGTGACTCTGAAAACAGGTTTATACGGGTGTAGCCAGTGCCCACTACTGCATTAAGCCAAACGGTAGCAATACTCTGGAGCAATAGGGCCCCCGACACAATACGCACTACTGGTATTGCCGTTTTAATAAAATCTTCACTTTGTCCATACACCTTTAATAAAGTGGTAGGGAAAATATTAAGAACAATAAAAATAATAAGCGCAAAACCCAGGCTCAGGCGGGCAATTTTCCAAACCAGTTCAATCACCCTGTTTTGCAATCCCTGCCCTATAATATTACTCACCATAGCGTTACTGGTAGCTGCCAGCGACCAGGTAACACAGCCAAAGAGCCCAAATATGTTTCGCATGGCATTGCTGATAGCCAGCTCACGCTCACCATGATGTTCAATCAGGATATAGAAAAACTCCCAGGCAACAATGCTTAACGCATATTGCAGGATAAGCGGGGCAGATTGTTGCAGGATTAGTTTATTGGTAGCGGTGGAATAGGGGATTTTCTTAAAAAGCTGCAGCTTACGAATAATACCATTATTGCGCATTACCGCAAAAATGACTACTAAACCGCCTGCTTCTGCAATAACACTGGCCACGGCCGCACCATCAAAACCCATTTTAGGAAGCCCCCAATGTCCATTAATGAGACTATAATCCAGGGTAATATTAATAATCGTTTCCGCCAGGGTGCCAATTACCAGGAAGCGGCTTTGATTAATTCCTACCAACAGGGCATTCCGCATCTGATAAATGTACAGGAAAGGCAATCCCCAGATACGGATGTACAAAAAGCGCAGAGCAATGCTTACATGTTTCTCGTTGGAAAGGCTAAATCGCAGTACAGTGGGGGCAATTAAATAGGTAATTAGTATGCCCATTAATGCCAATCCTAATGCTATACGCACTCCCTGCTGAAAAAGTCCGCCAATGGCTTCGGGACGATTTTCGCCAGCGCGACGGGCTATAAGTGATTGTAAACCATTGTTTAACCCACCGCCTATTACTGCAAAAATGAGATAGTACACGCCGGTAATGCCTGCAATAGCCAATGACTGCTCGCCCACACCCCCCAAAAAGATATTATTGGTAATAAAGTTAATTTGCGGCACCACCATAGAAGCGGCTATAGGTAGGGCAATAGTAAAAATTTGCCGGTTGTGAATACCTACCTGCAAGCCCGAAGTTGTGTTTGTGTTGCTCATACAAGAAGGCACAAAGGTAAATTAATTCGGCTACAACCACAGGTAAGGGAGTTGGCAGTCAATTGCTTTTTAGTATACTTGCAGATTATTTAAGGAAAATGGTACAGAAAACCTTTGGTATATACAACCCCGAAACCAACAGCGGAAACGAACAATTTTACCTGGAACTTGGCAATAGCCATGTGGCCATCTGGCTGAAAGACAGCCAGTCCAACGTAATTTCTTCGTTTGAGTTGTTTGAATACGATGCAGAAATGACGCCCATTCTGGCCAATGTAATTCGCGATGTAAAAACAATTTCCAAAATTGCCAAAGATTACCACCCACAGGTGCAGGTAATTTGGGAAAACAGCGAATGTTTGCTGGTGCCAACTCCTTATTATGAAGAAAAGGTTTCTCCCCACTATCTGAATATTGTGTTTGGCAATGCGTTACATGCCGAAGTTGCCGGACAAAATAATACCGCTTCCCAAACTGCCGCGGTGTTCAGGGTGCCTAAAAGCTGGAAAGAAGCCATTTTACAATATTATCCCAATGCCGGTTTTGAGCATAAATACCTGGGCTTGTTTAACAGTTTTACCACTGACAAACAGGGGTTATATGCTTTTTTCTACCGTAACCACTTCATATTGGTGGTAGTAAAAGACAGAAAGGTGCAGTTAATGCAAACTTTCAACTATCAAACACCGGAAGACGTTTTGTACTATATTTTAAACACCTGTAACCAATACGGACTGGATTATGAAAAAACGCCGGTTCGTGTAGCAGGATTAATTGATTTCAAATCTTCGTTATACGAAGAGATGGTGAAATACCTTCCGGATGTTGCTGTGGACACGTTGCCTGGCAATAAGGTAGGGAAGGCTTTCAGCGATCAGCCGGTACATTATTTTGTACCATTTTTTAAAACAACATCATGAGGATTATATCCGGAAAATGGGGGGGCAGAAGAATCAATCCTCCAGCCAACATGCCACATACCAGGCCTACTACAGATATAGCAAAGGAAGGCCTGTTTAACATATTACAACACCGTATTGATTTTGAAGGCGCCAGCACCCTGGATTTGTTTGGGGGTACTGGTAGCATTAGTTACGAACTGGGCTCACGCGGTGCCGAACACCAGATTATTGTAGAGAAGGACCCGCAGATGCATGCTTTTATTAAAAAGAATACAGAAATGCTGGGCATGACGGGATGCCAGGTAATTAAAATGGAAGTGTTCAGCTTTTTGCAAACCTGTACTGGTCAGTTCGATTTTATTTTTGCAGGTCCGCCCTACGCCCTGGGCACCATTGACGAACTCCCTAAAATAATTGTGCAGAAGAACCTGATAGCGCCTGGTGGCTTTTTTGTACTGGAACATACGCCACGTAACGCCTACGAAAAATTTGCAGGGTTTAGTTTTGTAAGAAACTATGGCACTACGCTGTTTTCATTTTTTGAACCGGTTTTACCTGCCTAAAAAAACACTATGCGCCCTATATTTATTACAGGTACAGGCACAGATGTTGGAAAAACCGTTGTTTCAGCCATTGTAACAGAAGCATTACAGGCCGATTACTGGAAGCCTATTCAATCAGGCTTTGCATCCGGAACCGATGCTTTAAGTGTGCAGCAGTTATTACCACCTTCCGACAGGATTGTACATCCTGAAACCTATAAACTCTTTTTACCGGCATCACCACACATAGCTGCCCGCCAGGATGGCGTAGCTATCAGTTTAGAGAATATAGTAACACAATATCGTTCTATTCAACAACAGCGCCCGACGGGTACACCTATTGTAATAGAAGGTGCGGGTGGCATTATGGTGCCGTTGAACGATACACAGTTTGTGGGCGATTTAATAGAACAGCTGCAAGCGCAGGTGATACTGGTGAGCCGTAATTACCTGGGCAGCATCAACCATTCGTTATTAACCGCATCTTACAGCAAACAGAAACAGCTGAATGTGATGGGGTGGGTGTTTAACGATCATTTTATGAACTACGAGCAGGAAATTGTGAACTGGACCGGCTACCCCTCGCTGGCTTCTATTCCTTATGCTACAGAAGTTACGCCGCAATTTATACAGCAACAGGCCGAAGCCATCAGGCCCGCTTTATTACAGCAGTTACAGTAAATTACGGGCGAACAACATAGGCATTCGCCTATCATTGCTTTAGGAAAAGCAGAACCATATGGGTATGACAAAAAGCGAATTACGCAAACTATACAAAGAAAGACGAACAGCCATCTCTTCACACGAAAAGCTGAAACTGGATGATCTGTTGCTTATTCAGTTTCAGCACCTGGCATTTGAAGAAGTGGACACCTTGCTTACTTACTGGCCTATGGCTAATCAGGCTGAGCCCAACACATTGCTGTTTAGCAGCTATATGCGCCATATGATTCCAGCGCTGCAGATTGCATATGCCGTATCGGATTTTACCAGTTATAGTATGGATGCTTATGCTATTAATGAAGATACTGTGTACAATACCAACACTTATGGTATTACTGAGCCAGCCAATGGAACCTTGCTGCCACCAGAAGCCATTGACCTGGTTTTTGTGCCCATGTTAATATGTGATGAAGAAGGCTATCGTGCAGGATATGGTAAAGGTTTTTACGATCGTTACCTGGCCCGTTGTCGTCCTGAGGTACTGAAAGTGGGGTTCAGCTATTTTGAGCCGGTTGAAAAAATCATTGACACTCAGGCTTTTGATGTATCTTTAGATTATTGCGTTACTCCTACGAATATTTATGAATTTTAATTCGTTTTTTTTGAAATCTTTTCGTGTTCTGTTATTGCCGTTTGCTTTGTTATACGGCCTGGCTGTTACCATCCGCAACTTTTTATACAACAAAAAATACCTGCGCTCTGCTGAATTTGGTTTACCGGTTATTTGTATAGGTAATGTGACAGTGGGTGGCACAGGAAAGTCGCCCATGGTAGAATACCTTGTGCAACTGTTACAGAGGCAGTTTAAAGTAGCTACCTTAAGCCGTGGCTATAAGCGCAAAACCAAAGGATATGCACTGGCAGGAGATAAAACTACCGCGCTGGATATAGGTGACGAACCCATGCAGTTTCACCTGAAATTTCCCGAACTAACGGTAGCAGTAGGCGAGGAGCGTATTGTGGCAATACCTCAGTTGCTGCACGACAAACCCGAAACACAGGTTATTTTGCTGGATGACGCTTTCCAGCACCGCTCAGTAAAAGCCGGGCTGAATATTTTACTGACGGATTATAACAACTTATTTACCCGTGACTGGTTTTTACCCACCGGTGACCTTCGCGACCAGCGCCTTAGCTATAAAAGAGCGCAGGTGATTATTGTAACCAAATGTCCGGCTACGCTTACAGAAGAAGAAAAGCAAAAGCTGATTAAGGAAATAAAGCCTTTACCCGAACAAACGGTGTACTTTACCACCATTGAATACGGAACCCCTTATCATATTACCAACCGCACGGCCCATTCATTGGTGCATGAAGAAGAAGTGTTGCTGGTATGCGGTATTGCTAACCCACGTCCGTTAAAACAATACCTGAACGAGCAGGTAGCCAGCTACAGCCAGCTGGACTATAGCGACCATCATATTTTTAGCATTGATGATCTGAAAGAAATCCGGAAAAAGTTTGAAATATTATCCGGATCAAAAAAATTGATACTCACCACAGAGAAAGACGCCGTTCGATTGCTTAAATTCAGGCAGGAATTGGACAGGCTTCCTTTATACGTTCTACCAGTACGGCATGGTTTTTTGTTTAATGGTGCGGAGCAGTTTAACGGGCAGATCATCCATTTTATTGAAAACTATCAATTACACACTGCATGAGCGGTAAAAAGAATAAATCGAAGAATAAGAAAAATAAATCAGCAGCTATTGAACCACATTATTCCCAGGGAACCCTGGACATTACCCGGTCGGGTATAGGTTATGTGGTTATTGCAGACGGAAGTGGCGATGTACTGGTAAGACCAGGCGACTTTAATAACGCCCTGCATGGAGATACTGTTAAAGTAAAAGTAGTTAAGGAAAACCTGAACAGCGGCCGAAAGGAAGGTCGTATTACAGAAGTATTACACCGCAAGCAACAGGAGTTTATAGGCACCTTGCAAATAGGAGCTACTTTTGCTTTTTTTGTAGCAGACAGCGAAAAGCAAATGCCCGACTTTTATGTGCCGCTGGATAAAGTGAACGGCGCTAAAGACCGTGATAAGGTGCTGGTGCGCATGATAAGATGGGAGAAGGATGATAAAAAACCAGTAGGCGCCGTCATCAGCGTGATTAACGCAGAAGATGAAAATGATATGGCGATGAAGGAGCTTCTGGCAGAAGCCGGTTTCCCTTTATCCTTCCCGGCCGATGTGCTTACCGAAACTTCCCACCTGGATGAAACCATCAGCCCGGCTGAAATAGCCAAAAGACGCGATTTTCGCGAAACACTCACCTTTACCATTGACCCTGTTGATGCCAAAGATTTTGACGATGCCATCAGCATTAAACTCCTGAAAAAGGGATTATACGAAATAGGGGTGCATATTGCTGACGTAAGCCATTTTGTAAAGCCTGGTACAGCATTAGACGATGAAGCGTATAAAAGGGCAACATCCGTATATCTGCCAGACAGGGTGAACCCGATGTTACCGGAGAAAATATCCAACGAGCTTTGTTCCTTACGTCCCAAAGAAGAGAAACTAAGTTTTGCAGCTGTGTTTGAAGTGACCGAAAAAGGGGAAGTAAAAAAACACTGGATTGGCAAAACCGTTATATACTCCGATCACCGTTTTACCTACGAAGATGTACAGGAGATGATTGAAGGTAAAGATGGTATTTACAAAGAGGAACTATTGCTGTTAAATAAGATTGCACAAAAATTTCGTAAAGAACGTTTTTCCAAAGGCGCCATCAATTTTTCATCCCAGGAAGTACGTTTTAAACTGGACGAAAAAGGTAAGCCTATTGGCATAGTAATAAAAGAAAGCAAGGAAGCCCACCAGTTGATTGAAGAGTTTATGCTGCTGGCTAACCGTACAGTGGCAGAAGCTGTATCAAAAATTAAGGTCAATAAAGAAAAACTGCCTTTCCCTTACCGTATACATGACCAGCCAGATGAACAAAAGTTAACACCTTTTATTGCCTTTGCACGCAAGTTTGGGCACAAGTTCGACATCAGCTCACCTGATAGAATTGCATCCAGTTTTAACCAGATGCTGGCCGAAGCCAAAGGCAAACCAGAGCAACATGTGCTGGAACAATTGGGTATACGTACTATGGCCAAAGCCGTTTATACCACAGATAATATAGGCCACTATGGTCTTGGTTTTGAATATTACTGTCACTTTACTTCTCCTATACGCCGTTATCCCGATGTGCTGGTGCACCGTGTGCTGGAACAGGTACTGGCCAACCATCCACAGGTGGATGCGAAAATGGAAGAGAAATGCAAACACAGCAGCGACCGGGAACGGGCAGCTATGGATTGCGAACGCGCCGGCAACAAATACAAACAGGTAGAATATATGAAAGGCTACCTGGGTGAAGAGTTTGAAGGTGTGGTAAGTGGTGTGGCCAGCTTTGGCTTTTGGGTAGAAACTGTAGCCCATAAGTGTGAAGGCCTGGTAAGCCTGGCCAGCCTGAGCGATTACGATGATTTCAGGTTAAGCGAAACCGATTATGCTTTATATGGACATAGAAGTGGCCGTAGCTTCCGTATGGGAGATAAGGTTACTATTCGTGTAATAGCCGCCAACATGGATAAACGCCAGCTGGATTACGAATGGGTAAAAGATACGGGCGCAACAGTAGATGCCACCTTTAGTGAAAGAGCGCAAAATGCACCCCGACCAGGTAAATCAAAAGATAACAAGAAGTTTAAACACAAAAATAAAGACAAAGGGAAAAAGAAAGAGTGGTTAGAAGCTGCTCCTGTAGCAGCAGTGAAGCCTGTTAGTAAGAATGAAACGGCAGCTGCTGAAACTAAAGAACCTATCCCCGCTATTAAACCTATAGTTGCTAAAGAAAAAACAACTCCCGTTACAGTAGCTAAGCCGGCCAAAGCGAAAGCGGCTGTTCCGGCAGAGACAAAGAAAAAAGAAACAAAGGACAAGGATAAAAAAGCTGTTGCTGATAAAACAGTTAAAGCTGTTGCACCAGCTTCCAGCCCAGCCAAAGAGGGTAAGAAGGCGGCAGTTCCTGCTAAAAAGAAAGCGGCCAAAAAAAGCCAGCCTAAAAACAAAAAGCAGAAACCGGGAACCCATCTTTCTGATATGGCAGATCCTACACTGGAACTTTAGTAGCGCTTTTTGTTTTTGAATTTTTACTTTTGAGTTTTGACTATAACTATTATGCATTCATTTAAAGAACTGGTGACTCAATTTACTGAAAAGTTTAAAGAGTCACATTTTCCAGCTCAGCCTGCTAACTTGTATGAACCCGGAACTTATTTTTTAGAAATAGGAGGTAAGCGTATCAGGCCGGTAATGTGCCTGATGGGTAATGAGCTGTTCGATACCATACAGCCGGATGCCTGGCATGTGGCAACCGCTATAGAACTGTTTCACAATTTCACATTGATGCACGATGATATTATGGATAAGGCCCCTTTACGCAGAGGGGTACCTACCGTGCATACAAAATATAATGAAAACACGGCGCTGTTAACCGGTGATGTAATGCTGATTGTTGCATACGATTACCTGGCTAAAATTAACCCGCAGATTCTGCCACGTATACTCACCCTGTTCAATCGCACCGGCCGGGAAGTATGTGAAGGACAGCAATGGGACATGGATTTTGAAACCTCACAAACCGTAAAGCTGGATAATTACCTGCACATGATTGAGCTGAAAACCTCTGTGTTGCTGGCTGCCAGTTTAAAAATGGGGGCAATTATAGGTGGGGCCAGTGAAGGTAATTGTCTGCACTTATATGAATTTGGCCGGAACCTCGGTATTGCCTTTCAGATACAGGACGACTACCTGGATGCTTTTGGCGACCCTGAAAAGTTTGGTAAAGAGCAAGGCGGTGATATCAGGCAAAATAAAAAAACATTTTTACTGTTGCATGCACTGGAAGTAGCAAATCCACAACAGAAAAGCAGGTTATTGCAGTTGATGGAAGAAAACCCTGCCGATAAAGTAGAACAGGTGCTGGCTATTTTCAGAGAATGTAATGTAGATACCTGGGCTCGTGAATTAAAACAGTCTTATCTTGATAAAGCTTACCAGCAACTGGAAGCAGTGGCGGTAACAGCTACCAGGAAAGCTCCTTTACTGGAATTAGCTGAATTTCTGGTTGCCCGGGAGCACTAAAACCAAATAACTGATTACATGAGAAACTCGCTGTTTCGTAAAAAAAGTATCGATGGTATATTAAAGGATGCTGCTGAAGGCCTGAATGATGGGCATGGAGGTGGTGGCCTGAAAAAAATACTGGGTGTGCGCGATCTTACCTACATGGGCATAGCTGCCGTAGTAGGGGCCGGCATTTTCAGTACAATAGGAGGTGCCGCTTATCATGGTGGTCCTGGTATTTCATTACTATTTGTTATTACGGCTATCACTTGCGGCTTTTCAGCTTTGTGTTATGCCGAATTTGCCAGTCGTGTACCCATTGCCGGCAGTGCCTATACTTATTCTTACGTAACATTTGGTGAATTGATAGCCTGGATTATTGGCTGGGCGCTGATATTGGAATATGCCATTGGTAATATTGTAGTAGCCATCTCCTGGAGTGGCTATTTTAATAACCTGCTGGTGCATATATTTCATATTCACCTTCCCGACTGGATGCTAATAGATGGCACCACTGCATTTAACGCCTTTACAGAAGCCAGCGCGGCTATTGCCAAAGGTGGCATCACAGATGCCGCAACTTTAAAAAGCTACCAGTTTGCCATTCAGGCCTGGAACAATGCGCCGGTTATGGGAAGCACACACATTTTCTTTAACCTGCCCGCTTTTATTATTGTGGCCCTGATTACCTGGCTGGCTTATATAGGTATTAAAGAAAGTAAGCAAACCACTAACTACATGGTTATTTTCAAGATAGCCGTAATCATATTTGTAATTATAGCAGGGGCTTTCTTTGTAGACGTTAATAACTGGTCGCCTTTTATGCCCAATAAGTTTGAGGGCGTATTACAAGGTGTTTCAGCGGTATTCTATGCCTACATTGGTTTTGACGCTATTTCTACCACAGCCGAAGAGTGCCGTAACCCACAACGGGATATGCCACGTGCCATGATATACTCCTTATTAATTTGCACAGGGTTATATATTTTAATAGCATTGGTGCTTACAGGTATTGAAAATTACAGTTCTTTTAAAGGGGTGAACGATCCGCTGGCTTTTGTATTTGCCAAGCGCGCCCCCTGGATAGAAAAAATTATATCCGTGAGCGCTGTTATAGCTACCACCTCGGTATTGCTGGTGTTTCAGTTAGGACAGCCCCGTATATGGATGAGCATGAGCCGTGACGGTTTATTACCCAAGCGTTTTCAGAAAGTGCATCCACGGTTTCAAACACCGTCATTTGCCACCATAGTTACCGGTATACTTGTAGCCGTGCCATCTCTGTTTTTACAAAGCGGCCTGGTAACCGATCTTACCAGCATAGGCACTTTGTTTGCTTTCGTGCTGGTTTCAGGCGGCGTGCTGTTGCTACCACCAAAAACCAAAGAGCCGGGTAAGTTTCACCTGCCTTATATCAACGGTCAGATTGTTATTCCGGTGCTGGTAGGTTTATTCATCTATGGTTTTAAAGAAAGAACCCAGTGGGCTTTTTCACACATTGGTGACGCTTTTGCAGGTGTAAAAGATGCCAGTGGTAACATCGCATTAGACCACCAGGAAGTATTATTCCTGCTGTTTTTGATCATTGCGGTTATTATGGCGGTACTTACCGCGGTGCGTAAATTTTCATTAATACCTATTCTGGGCGTATTATCATGCCTGTACCTGATGATTGAAATACCCAGCCAAAGCTGGTACATGTTTCTGATCTGGATGGTATTGGGTCTGTTAATTTACTTCCTGTATGGACACAGAAACAGTAAACTCCACAAAACAACAGTAAACATATAAAAAAGGCTTCGGCCTTTTTTTATTGCTGACAGGGAAGCTATTCCTACAGGAAAATGTAAATTTTCCTTTTAATTTTTGACTTTGAAGTATTTTTGCGTTATGAAATACCAGGTTGGCGACGATATTATAGTGCTGCACAGCAATGAAGAAGGAAAGGTGATTGAAATAATGAATGATAAAATGGTGCTGATTGAGGTTCGTGGAGTGAAGTTTCCCGCCTATATGGATCAGATTGACTTTCCGTATTTCCACCGCTTTACCAAAGGCAAACTGGCTCCCGAAAAACCTAAACCGGCAAAACAGTTTGTTGACCAGGTGCCAAAAGAAAAACCCACTCCTAACCAGATTAAAGTACAGGACGGGGTATGGATTTCTTTTGTACCTAAATTTTCTTACGATGAGTTTGACGACGAAGTAGTAGACTACTTAAAAGTATACCTCGTTAACAAAACAAACATTCCCTTTGCTTTTATATACAAGCAAATGATTTTGGGCAATCCCGGTTTTGAGCTGAAAAGTGAAATACTGAGCTTTCAGGACTTTTACCTGCATGATGTACCATTTGGCGATTTAAGTGATAATCCTGCTTTTCATTTTGAGTTTTCTCTACTTACGCCGGACAAGAAGAAAGCAGAATACTATGAAACAGATGTGAAGCTGAAAGGCAAACAAGTGTTTCAGCGTATTGAAGAAATGAAGACTAAAAACGAACCTACTTTTTCTTACCAGCTGTTTAAGAATTATCCGGACAGGGTAGAAGAAGAGAAGTTTGAATTAAGTCCCTTATTAGCTAAAGGCTATAAAGTATACGAGGCTAACAAAATCAGACAAAACCTTCCGCCTGCCCGCAGCGTGGTAGACTTGCACATTGAAAAGCTTACCAACGAATGGCAGAAGATGAGTAACCTCGAAATCATCTCCCTGCAGCTAAAGGAATTTGAGAAGTGGTTTGAACTGGCTCTGGCACATCATCAACCTACATTGGTTGTGATACATGGTGTAGGCAGTGGCCGTTTAAGGGATGAAATACATGACCTGCTGAAAGTGCGCAGTTCAGTAAAAACCTTCATTAACCAATATGATCCGCGGTTTGGATATGGGGGTACGGAGATATTTTTTCAGTATTAATTTCTTGCATCATTGATATTGAATGCCCCTGGCTCTATTGAACCAGGGGCATTTCTATAATTACTATACTAAAAAGTGTCAGGTAATGCGTACTTTCGCCGCTACTACAAACCCGAGCTATCGTGCTACACTTGTGTAGTAAGGAAAGTCCGGACAGCACAGGGCAATCTACCGGTGAATAGCCGGGTTCCGGGCAACCGGAAACAGCAAGTGCCACAGAAAATAACCGCCCCGCAAGGGGTAAGGGTGAAAATGTGAGGTAAGAGCTCACGTCCCCCTATGGTAACATAGGGGGAGGGTAAACCTTAGATGCTGTAATGCCATGTATAGGTTCGCTATAGGGCGGCTCGTCCAATGAACCAGGGTAGGCAGCACCAGGTGGGCAGTAATGACCATCGCAGATAAATGATAGTTTAGAAACAGAATCCGGCTTATGAGGTTTGTAGTTATTTTTTTCCTGGATAGGGTAACCACTGCAGGTTTAATACCTTATCCAGCATTTTGGTAATCAACAACTTGCCTGGTAAAACTTTCAAAAAGTCTCTTACTTCCTGCACACCTTCCAGGTAAAACCTTGCAGCACTGATATTACTGTTTACTTTAATACTGATAGCGTCTTCTTTCATTACCTTAAACATGTCTTCATCTGTATTGTCATCGCCAATAGCAGCAATAAAATCATAATTATCGTAGTGCAGATAATATTGAGCTGCTTTACCCTTGTTAATTTCGCTGTTTTTAATTTCCACTACTTTATTGCCCGGCATCAGATGCAAACCTAAATCGGCTACCATGTAACGAAGATTGTTCATCATTTCTGTAGCACGCATATCGCCCAGTTCTTTTTCTGCCTTACGATAATGCCATACCAGGGAATACGATTTTTCTTCGATAAAAGCGCCCGGAGTACGCTCCGTATAAGTATTTAAAATAGGAAGTATACTTTGTTTCCAAAGATTGGTTAAACCTTTGGTTTCCTGCCAGGGACTGCCATATAGCTTGTGCCATACACCATGTTCACCTACCAGATCTAACTTCATATGTCCAAACCATTCTTCCAATGTGGTGTAGTTTCTGCCGCTGATAATCACCACCCGGTTCCGATCGTCTTTACACAGTTCATCCAGCAGGCTGTATAATTCCTTATCCGGCTTGGCCAGGTTAATATTAGTGTTGAAATCGGTAAGTGTGCCATCGTAATCCAGTAACAACAGTCGTTTATGGGCGCGGGCATACTTACGTTTAATATAGTTCAATGTTTTATTTCCGATGTGGCGTGCCTGTAAACTTTGCTGCATCCGTTTCGTCTCCTCTAATCTTTCCATAAAAATCTTTACCCAGTGATGTACATTATATTTACTAATCAGCAACCGCATTTGTGTCATTCGTTTCACCTGCTCATCTGCGCTCATGTTTAATGCTTCTACAATAGCATCACTCATTTGGCGCACATTGTTAGGATTTACAATAAGTGCATCAATCAGCTCTTTGGAAGCACCGGCCATTTCACTCAAAATAAGTACTCCATCGTTATTCGTGCGGCTGGCTACATACTCTTTACATACCAGGTTCATACCATCCCGCATAGGTGTAACCAGACATATATCAGAAAAACAATACAAAGCTGACAGCATTTCCAACGGGAACGAGCGATAAAAATAATTAACAGGCGTCCATACATTGGTACGGAAACGGGCATTGATGTTGCCCACCAGTTTATCAATGTCATCCCGCAGTTCCTTATACTGCCCCACTGTATCGCGTGAAGGCACCACAATCATGTAGAGGGAAACTTTTTCTTTATACTCCTGGTGATTTTGCAGGAAGATGTCAAAAGCCTGCAGGCGCTGTAAAATACCTTTACTATAATCCAGCCTGTCAATAGATAATATCAGCCGGGTATTGCCAAACGATTCTTCCAGATGAGTGATATTATCACGTACTGCCTGTTCGTGAACTATCTCCTCAAATTTATCACTGTCAATACCCATAGGGAAGCTTTCCACTACCACGCTACGGCTATGTGTAGAAATAACATTGGAGGAGGATTTCAGTTGCAGGATACGGGTAGCAGAGGACAAAAAATGTCGTGCATCATCATAAGTATGAAAGCCTACCAGATCGGCTCCCAAAATGCCATTCAACAATTCGGAGCGCCAGGGTATTAACCGGAACAACTCGTATGATGGAAAGGGGATATGCTGGAAAAAACCTATTGTAATATCGGGTAATGCAGCCCTGATTAAACCAGGCAGTAATAACAGTTGATAATCGTGTATCCAGATTGTATCACCTGGTTCGGCCACCTGTAAAACTGCCTGTTTAAATTTCTCATTTACCTGCTGGTAACTGTTCCAATAGGCATCATCATACCGCGCATAGGTTGACATGTAATGAAAAATGGGCCAGAGTATTTCATTAGAAAAACCTTCGTAATAAAGATTAATATCATCCTTAGTTAAAAAAACCGGGCTCAATCGTAGCTCTTTCAGCTGGCTGGTAACCTGTTTTACCTGTTCGTCGGCCACTTCAGTGCCAGGCCATCCCACCCAAACATTATTACCATTTTTATATACTGAACTTAAGCCTGTTGCCAGGCCGCCTTCACTTGGTTTAAACTGTATGCCTTGTTCTGTAGCGTCAATTTTTACTGGTAACCGGTTTGATACGATGATGGTTTTACTCATAGTCCTCCTTCTTTTACAAAAACGATTCCGTTTTTATACAGATGATAAACAAAAAAAAGGGGTATGAAGATTGAAAACCAATTTCTTACAAAGAACATTGGTTAAAATACATAGGAAAGTGTCCTATTGGGCAGCGATCAGACCGCTGCGGGTTACGATATCTGCAATATTAGGATAAGTATTTTGTAAACGGCTGTTTAAATCGGTTTTATTTACCCATTCTATCTTTTCAATATCTTCTTCCGTTTGAGGAACAAGCACTTGTGAACCCGGTGCTTCCATTTTATACCAATGGGTTTCTTTGAGTATTTCTTCACCATATGCCGTATAAGTGTGGATGGTAATCCCCAGTCCTTCACCTAATATCACCTGTTTCAAACCTGTTTCTTCCTGAACTTCTCTTACAGCACAAGCAGCAATGGTTTCCCCTTCATCCAGTTTGCCTTTTGGTAAATCCCATGTTCCTCTTCTGTAAATCATCAGCAATTCCGCGTTCTCATTCAAAACCAATCCGCCAGCTGCAATTATTTTTTTCATTCTGGTTATTTTTTACAAATTAACGCGAATTTCGTGCTTCTTGTTCCGTGAATAATAATAATATGACATCCAACGAAAAAGCAGTTGCAGAAAAGCTATTACAGTCCGGCGCGGTAAAATTGAATCCCACAGAGCCCTACACCTGGGCCAGTGGATGGAAGAGTCCTATCTATTGCGATAACAGAAGGGTGTTATCTTTTCCGTTTATACGTGACTTTGTAAAAAGCGAGTTGTGTAACGTGGTATTTGAAAAATACCCTGATGCAGAGGTAGTAGCCGGGGTGGCAACCGCCGGTATCCCTTGGGGCGCTATGATTGCCGATCAACTGAAGTTACCTTATATATATGTACGCCCCAAGCCCAAAGAACATGGCTTAGGCAACCAGATAGAAGGATATTACGAAACTGGCCAGAAAGTGATAGTGATTGAAGACCTGATTTCTACCGGTAAAAGCAGTCTGCAGGTGGTAGATGTGTTAAAGGGGGCTGGTCTGGCTATTGAAGGGATGGTATCTATTTTCAACTATGGTTTCAGTGCAGCCGTAGAAAATTTTGAAAAAGCTGCTGTTTCTTTACATTCCCTCACCAATTACGGAGCTTTAATTGAACTGGCACTGGAAAAAGCAATAGTGCCTGCTGAGATGGAAAACCTGTTACTGGAATGGCGCAACAACCCGTCAGCCTGGGGTAAATAATAGAATTTAACCTTTAAATACGCGTTATGAAAAAAATTGTTACCCTTTTAGCAGCAGGCATACTGGTAATGGCCGCTGCAAGTGCCCAGGAAAAAAAAGCAGAGTGGATTACTTTGAAAGTGCCACAACTGAAATGCTGGGAATGTAAAGACAGGCTGGAAAAATACCTGGCCCGCGAAAAAGGCCCTAATGATGATGCCGGTATTTTAAGATGGCAGATTGTAATGAGTGCCGGAACTATCCGAATTCAATATGCACCTTCCCGCATTACACCTGACTATATCAAAACCGCTATTAACAATGCTGGCTTTGATGCTGATGAAACAAAAGCAACAGAAGATTCTTACAAAACCCTTCCTCCTGTGTGCAAACGTGCAGAAGAAGGCGGTGGCCCTCAAAAAGGCAAGCCCTGTTCTGTACCTCCGGTACAATAAGAGAGAAGTATAAAAGAAAAGCCGGTTCATCATTCAGTTGACGAACCGGCTTTTTTATATCTGTATGTTACTAAAACAAAGGAATGGCGTACTGACCACTGAAGTTAAAAGGCACATTCACAAAAATGCCACCTTTGCCTACTCTGCTGTTGCCCTTTACAGAGATATTTACCTTCTTGCCTAGTAAAGCAAACATGCCACCTTGCAATAAGCTGCGCACATTTATATTCATGGTAGTAGGAATAGTAAACTCTGCTTTACGGTCAATATGCATTAAGGTATCCAGGGTGTATTTTCCAATATAGCTGCTATCTACATACACATCACAATCTACGTGTTTCAGGTTTACGCCAAAGCTATTGGGATTATAGTATACCATGTTAAGCATTACCGTAGCTTTTTCCAGGCTGGCGTTTTCCAATTTTACGTTGTTAATGCCCCGGTATTCAAAGCCTACGGGCTTTTTACAACTGGCTATGGTAGTTAATAAAATGATTGCTATTGCGGCTCCAACTAATTTACGTTTTGTCACTCCTGTGTTTTTGTTGCTGCAAAATAGGAGAGATTATGTTAGCGTAGCCATAAATTTTAATGCTGCAAACGTCTTTATTGCTATGCTTCTCCCAATGCTTTCTCTTTCTCCATCGCCACCTGAATCCCCTTCAACAAATTCACCCGCATTCCTTTAATCCGCTCTGTTATACTGGGATCGGATAAAATGCCAAAGCATTCATCTATCAACTTACGTACATTATTAATCGTTTCTGCAGGGCTTATTTTAAGGCTGGCGGGAATTTCGCCGTTATGGGCATTAAAATAGTCATGCAATTCCTGGATTGCTTGCTCGGATAATGGATTTGTAGACATCAGGGAGCAAAGCTAGTAAAAAACAAAGAGTCTTTACCCCGAAAGGTAAAGACCCCCTTTATGCAGCAGCGTACACAGACATCACTGTCTGCCCGCCTTCTAATTATATAATGAACCGGAAATGGTTTCTTTCATAACAGAATTTCTCAAAAAAATGTTAATACTGTTCCAGATAATTCGACTATACAAAAATAAATTCGACTTATTGTGCTTTTTTATAATTCAAAAAATAATTCTACCATATGTATTTATGTAAATTATGAACAAATACTATATACATATGTTTATATAAATGTAACAATAGGTGCATTTGTGATTAAAAATCAATTCCTTAGACCTTTTTATCTTAGCCTTATGGCAAAAGATGTAGTAAAATATAATCGTATTAAAGCAACTCTTGCATTGAAAGATAGAACCAGTAAAGAGCTTGCTGAACATTTGAAAATTAATGCGCAAACTGTATCTTCCTGGTGCACCAACAGTCGCCAACCACGCTTAGATGAATTATATGCCATTGCTGATTTTTTAGATGTTGAACCCATTATTCTGCTGGAGCCGCGTACTAAATCATAGGATACTCCTCATTCTCACTCATTTTCTCCTTTAAAAAATCTCACTGTTTATTTTTAGCGAAATACTAAAAATAATTTCCTAAAATGCTAAATAATATAGTATTTTTGTTTTCGCAAAGCAACAAATCCAATATACATGTGCAGCTTGAGTATACAACGGTCAGTGGCGCATTTCGATCTGGATTCGTTTTTCGTTTCAGTGGAATGTAAAAACAATAGCAGTTTGATAGGAAAGCCAGTGGTGGTAGGAGGAGGAGAAAGGGGAGTTGTTGCCTCGGCCAGCTATGAAGCCAGGAAGTTTGGTGTGAGAAGTGCCATGCCAGTTAAATTAGCCAAAAGGCTTTGTCCGGATATTATTATTATCAAGGGGGATATGGATAAATATTCCCGGGAGTCACGAATGGTCACTGATATTATCAGCAACCATGTGCCTATGTTTGAAAAAAGCAGTATCGACGAGTTCTATATAGATCTTACCGGCATGGATAAGTATTTCGGATGTGAGCTATTCACTTCTGAATTGCGAAAAACCATTTGTAAGGAAACGGGGCTGTCTATCAGCCAGGGTTTGGCCACCAATAAAATGGTGAGTAAAGTGGCTACTAATGAAAGCAAACCTAATGGCCAGATATACATTCCTTTTGGAAACGAGAAAAGGTTTCTGGCTCCTTTGCCGGTAAACAAATTACCCATGGTAGGAGAAAAAACAGGAGAGTTGCTGAGACGAATGGGCGTAGAAACCATTCAAACACTAAGCGAAATTCCGGAACCTATGATGGTGAATTTATTGGGGAAAAACGGGATAGAATTATCACGCAGGGCCAATGGAATAGACAATAGCCCTGTAGTTCCTTACCAGGAGCAGAAGTCTGTTAGTACGGAAAACACATTTAACAATGACACTATCAACCTGGCTTTTTTAAATAACCAGCTCATTCGCATGTGCGAACAGGTAGCCTATGAATTAAGAGCGGGTAACAAACTGGCAGGTTGTGTAACTATAAAAATACGGTATAGCGATTTTCAAACCTTTACTAAGCAGGTAACGATTGCCTATACTGCATCAGACCATATTATCATAGAAGCAGCTAAGGAATTATTCAGCCGCCTGTACGACCGCCGCTTACTGGTACGTATGGTAGGAGTACGTGTAAGCAGCCTGATACCCGGTAACTACCAGATTAACCTGTTTGATGATACACAGGAGATGGTAAACCTGTACCAGTCTATAGATAGCATCAAGCGGCAGTTTGGAGAACAATTGCTGATGCGTGCATCCGGAATTAACCAGTCTGGCACGCATACAACCTGGTAACCAATCAAAAGAAGAGATTAAAAGTGAACGCATGTATATCAACTGTAAAAGCTGGTTCAGCTTACGCTATGGTACTTATTCAATAGAAGACCTTGTTGGCACAGCAAAAAAACAGGGTATACAGCAGCTGGCGCTAACGGATATTAACAGCACCAGCCACACCTGGGATTTTGTAGACGCCTGCCAGCAGCAGCAGATAAAACCTATTGCCGGGGCCGAGATACAAAACCAACGCCAACATCTATATATACTCCTGGCCCGGAACGGGAGTGGTTTTTTAGCCATCAACCAATTTATAACAAAGCATTTGCAGCGGCAGCAATCCTTCCCCGTAAGACCAGTATTTACGGATGATGTGTTTATCATTTATCCCTGGGATACTATAGGGGTTGCTGAGCTGCAAGCCAATGAATTTATAGGTGTACAGTATACCGAACTGCACCTGTTGTACAAAACGGACATTACAACCTATGGAAACCGTTTAGTAATGCGCCATCCGGTAACCTTCCAGGATAGCAATCATTACTATCTCCATTGCCTGTTACGCGCTATCAATGCCAATGTGGTTATCAGCAAACTGCAGCAGCAGGACGTAGCAGGCAAACATGAAACCTTCCTGGCTCCGGAAGAGCTGGGCATATTATATCAACAGCATCAGCAGCTGATTCACAATGCGAATGCGCTGCTGGATGCCTGTAGCATCGAGCTGGATTTTAAACAGGACAAAACCAGGCAGGTGTACAACAACAATCGATCAGCCGATAAACAGTTGTTGGAAAAACTGGCACTGGAAGGGCTTGCTAACCGTTATGGAAAAGACCATGAGGCGGCAACGGAAAGAGTGTATAAAGAACTGGAGATTATAGATAAGCAAGGCTTTAATGCTTATTTTCTTATCACCTGGGATATTATACAGTTTGCCCGTCGCCGCCATTTCTTTTTTGTAGGCCGTGGCAGCGGTGCTAACTCTATTGTTGCCTTTTGCCTGGGTATTACAGATGTAGATCCGCTGGAACTGGATTTGTATTTTGAGCGCTTCTTAAACCCCGCCCGTAAGGTTCCGCCCGATTTTGATATTGATTTTAGCTGGGCAGACAGAGATGAAATTTTCCAATATGTATTTGAACGCTATGGCAGTGATCATGTATCGTTGCTAGGCGCTTATACCACCTTTCAAAAAAAGGCCGCCATTCGTGAGCTGGGAAAGGTGTTTGGCCTGCCTAAATCGGAAATTGATGCTATTGAACGTTTGGGCTATGCCGCCAAAGAAGATGCTATACATCGTAAAATTAATTATTACGCCAGCCTTATGCAGGATTTCCCCAATCACCTGAGCATACATGCCGGCGGCATTTTAATCAGCGATGCCCCTATTCACACCTATACTGTTACAGAGCTTCCCCCTAAAGGATTTGCCACCTCTCAGGTGGATATGTTTGTGGCAGAAAAAATAGGTTTATTTAAGCTGGATTTACTAAGCCAGCGCGGTTTGGGCCATATAAAAGATGCAGTAGAGTTGATCAGGCAAAACAAAGGCGCACGCATTGATATACACGATATAGAAAAGTTTAAGCACGACAAACAGGTGGCTGAGCGAATGCGTACGGCTGATACGATTGGTTGTTTTTATGTAGAAAGTCCGGGTATGCGACAGCTACTGCAAAAACTGGAATGCAGGGATTATATTACCCTGGTGGCAGCCAGTAGTATTATACGTCCTGGTGTGGCACAATCCGGCATGATGCGGCAATATATTTACCGCTATCGCAGACCCGACCAGTTTGAATACCTGCACCCCATATTGAAAGAACTACTTCACGAAACCTTTGGCATTATGGTATATCAGGAAGATGTGATGAAGGTAGCCCATTATTTTGCCGGGCTGGATATGGCAGATGCAGATATCCTGCGCAGGGCCATGAACGGTAAATACCGTGGGCAAAAGCATTTTGAAGATATCCGTAATCGCTTTTTCCTAAATTGCCGCCAGTTAGGCCATAACGACCAGATAGCCCTGGAAGTATGGCGGCAAATGGAAAGCTTTGCCGGATTCTCCTTTTCTAAAGCGCACTCTGCCTCTTTTGCAGTAGAAAGCTATCAAAGCCTTTACCTCAAAACCTATTACCCTGCTGAATTTATGGTTGCCGTTATTAACAACTTTGGCGGCTTCTATTCGCGCGAACTTTATTTTCATGAGCTTAAAAGAACAGGAGTAAAAGTGCTACCTCCCTGTGTGAACGAAGGGCAGGAGCTTACTTCCATTTCCGGCAATATCGTTCATGTTGGTTTTATACATGTAGAAGGCCTGGAAGATGCTGTATTAAAAACAGTGCTGGAAGAAAGAAGCCGGCATGGGAGCTACCTGCACCTGCAGGATTTTATAGAACGCACCCATATTCCACTGGAACAACTAAACCTCCTTATCAGAACCGGCGCCCTGGGCTTTACAGGAAAGAATAAAAAAGAGCTATTATGGGAAGCCAACTTCCTGCAAAAGAAAAATGCCCGGCATGTACCTGCTTTTCATTCCTTGTTTGACGAGCCGCCTATGGAGTTTAAACTACCTCAGTTACATCAACACCCTCATGACGATGCGCTGGACGAGTTGGAACTACTGGGCTTTCCGCTGGGAAATGTGTGGCCATTAGCAGATGCAGATCTTAGTAAATATTGTACTGCCAAAGACCTGCCAGCGCTCAAAGGCAGCAATGTTAGCACTATCGGCTATTTCGTAACAGATAAACATGCACGCACTATAAAAAAAGAGTCTATGTATTTTGGCACCTTCCTGGATAAAAAAGGAGAGTGGCTGGACACAGTGCATTTTCCGCAATCCTTTACTCCACACTTATCACCCTTTCAGGGAAAAGGCTTTTATGAATTGCAGGGAAAGGTAACAGAAGAGTTTGGTGTATATAGTATAGAAGTTACCCGTTGCAGTAAAATAGGGTTGAAAACTTCTTCCGGCAGTCCGGTGGCATACTCTGCCCGGTGAGTATATTTGTAGTATGACGATAGCCATAGAGGAATTAAACGAACTGGAACAGTTTTTCCGTAGCACCGTGTTGCCGGAAAAACTCCCTTTGAACAAAGCAGTAACGTTGAACGATGTAACTGCCGCAGTGAATGATAGCTTTACTATGCTGCATTCAACAGCAGTAAGTAATAAAATAAAAGAGATGCGCCTGAACTTATTGCGCGAAATAAGACAGGCCATCATAGCACAGCTAACATCCTGATCCGCCATAACAACAGATGAAAAACACAATAATAAACAGGATATCTACCACAGTTGCTATTGAAAATTAAACGAAATTAGCAACACCTGGTCTTATCTTATATAACTGATTAAAATTGTATTATGCAAAAAGGTAACCCTTTCCGTGTCCTGTTATTAGCAGGCGCTCTATGTTTTGTATCTGCAGGTGTTAACACCGTAATGGCACAAAAAACTCCAAAGAAAGAACATGTGGATGTTACGGTAAAAAACATTACAGACAGCATGAAGCTGAAGCTGGCGTTAACAGATGCCCAGTATCCCAAAGTGTATAAAATAAACGGCGATTTTGCTGCTAAACTGAAAGCGGTAAAAGAAAGCAGTGATGATAAAGACACTAAAAAAGAAAAGGCCAAAGCGGTGAATAAAGAATGGGCAGCTTCTTTAAAAACAGTATTAACAGCCGAACAATACAAGAAGTTTGATGAAGATAAGAAAGACGAGAAAAAGCAGCTGAAAAAAGCAGCTAAAAGCAGCAAATCCGCATCCTGATTGATTTTTACTGTAAATCAATAAATTGTTTTCTTTTTACAACACAAAGGAAATAATGTCTTCGGAGACTTACATTTATGCAGGCAAAACAATATATTAGTGTCAGCAAAAGAAAACACCATGCTTAACGTACTTGTATTAACTGATTTTTCCAATGCCGCCTATCATGCGGCCCGGTACACTTGTCATTTATCGCGAAGTATACCTGTAAAAAGGATCATACTGTTCCATGCTTACCAGTCTGTTGCTCCTGTAGTTTTATCAACAGTAGCCAACAACGCCAGTAAGGAAGAGCTGGACAGGGAATATACAGATATGTTATTGGATATGGCGAATCAACTAGAGCCTGAAAGTCATGAAGATACTGCTATTGATCTGTTAACGGAAGATGTGCAGCTGGATGAAGTGTTGAATGAAATATGTCAAAGGGAACATATTGATTTAGTGGTGATGGGCATTGGTAGTGATACACAGGCATCAGAGAGAAGCAGTAACGCTATACTTGTTCCTGAAAAAGCCAGCTGCCCTGTATTGGTAGTACCTGAAAGCGCCGAGATACAGAATATTAAACATGTAGTATTCGCAACAGACTTGCGTGAACTGGAATCACCCGCTTATAACCAGATAACCAAATGGCTGGATCTGTTTCAGTCTAAGCTGGATGTGTTGAATGTGGATGAGGAAGAAAAAGAGTTTGGTGCAGAATCGTTTTTTGAAATTAAAGAGCTACATAACTGGCTGGATAAATACAAGCCTGAATACCATTACAGTAACAGTAAGGAAGAAGGCAATGCTATTGTCAATTTTGCCCGTAATCACAAAGCCTCTTTAATACTGAGTCTGCCCCGGGTACGTAGTTTCTTTAGTAACCTTTTCCATCATAGTATTACCAAGGAAATCACTTATCATTCAGATATTCCTTTGCTTTTTTTACATGAAGCATAATGTTTTCCTGCTTATCACAAGAAAGGCCTGCATTTTCAACAAAGCAGGCCTTTCTTATGAGTAAAATAGATGCCTTATCTATAGTTATTTAAAATAATCACTGGCTGTATATACTTTATCTACCCATATACCCGTATTAGCTTGTAGCACGTATTCGCTTAAACCAACCTTATTGGGCGCATCCGGCGACCAGTCATAAGTATATCCTAATCTTGTCCACGGATAATGAAAATCGGTATCAGACTGAAGGGTATGATAATAAGCATAAATAATATAATTATTAAACCAGGTAGCATAGTCAGCAGAAACAGTGCTGATAAGCCTGGCATCAGCAGAAGTGGAGGCGATATCCGGATTTCCGGCTGGACGTACCAGGCGGTTGGCAGGCACCCACAACGTTACAATATGTGTATTGCTTTTGCTGTTTTTGGGTGGCAGACCTAATAACTGGCATATACGCATAATGGTATCGGAAGAAGCGTTAAAGTTTACATGCAGTTTCATCTGGTCAGGGATAAACATCCACGATTCGCCCCAGGTATTGGTGATGCTGTCTCCTTCAGGATAGCTGCCCGGAAAGCGCATAAAGGTGCTCATCTTCACATATTCCTTACCATTAATCACTTTCCATTTTAAAACATTGTTTAAGCCCGATATGGGCCATAAGGTATCCACCTTTTCTGTACTGTCGGCCACCATCGCATCTAAAATTGCATTGGCATACAACTCGTTATTGGTGTACACAGGAGGGGTAACATCATCGTCTTTTTTACATCCCACAGCAGCTAACACAAAACAAATGGCGCTTAACATACATAATCGGTTGCAAAAGTGTGTTTTTTTCATTGCAGTATTCATTAGCGGTTTAAAATATGGCGTGAAATAACAGCAGAAAAGTTTTGTGTGGAGCGTTCATTATAAGCAGTTTATAAACACTGTTCATTTTGTTCATTGTAAAATAAAGGCTGAACAGTGATTTATTTCGCTTAACAATTACATAATATTGAGTGCTTTTCTTTGTAGCAGGCTGTCAGCATCATTCCTGACTATAGCGGCAGCCCCCCATCGATTATGAGCAGTAGGTTTTTATTCATGACTTTTTTCCTGTTCGGTATCCTGACTGTAAAAGGTCAGTATACCGAAGAACAAACAGAGCAGTCCGGCTCCTTCTCTTTCAATTATCAGTATTCCGATTCCACATTTGCCCAGCTAAAAGAAGCCTACAGCCTGGCTGTAGAAAAGAAAGACCAGGCCCGAACCGGTAAGGCCTTGATGGAGATGGGCAATGTATGTTACAACATGGGCAATATCCCCAAGGCACTGGATCTGTATGGCAAAGCAGATAAAATATTCCGGGAGGAAGGTATGAAAAATGAGGTAGCTCAAAACCTCAACGCTACGGGTGCAGCCTATTATCATAACCGTCAGAGCGCTATAGCCCGTGAGAAATACAATGAAGCCCTGACACTATACCAGGAAACTCATTATATAAAAGGCCAGGCAGATACTTATGGAAAAATCGGACACCTGTACGAAAAACAGAAAAAGTATGATAGCGCCTTTTATTTCCAGCGCCTGGCATTACAGGAATATACCAGCCTGGAAGAAAAGCAGGGAATGGCTGGTATTTATGAGAATATAGGCAGCATTTATGAAGACCTGGAACAATTCGACTCGTCCTTATATTATTACAATAGATCATACGAACTTTATATACAGGCGCATGAACCCGCAGCCATTATTGGTGTATTAAACAATCTGGGAGATGTATATCGCAAAACCGGTCGCTATGCAGAAGCCATGCGGTACAGCAAAGAAGCATTCACCCAGGCACAGCAAAGAGGAGATTTATACGAAACCGGGGCCGCTTGCCGCGATCTAGGGAAAACCTGGTACCTGATGCATCAGCCCGATAGCGCCTATCGTTACCTGGAATTATCCCGCAGGGCATCTATTGATATTTATTCCATTGAAAACAACCGCCAGGCTGCTTTTTTAAGTGCACTTTTTGAAGCGGATAAAAAGAATGAAAAAATTGTATCGCTGGAGCACGAACGTAATACCAATATTATTATAGCCATAGCTACGGTAATTGTACTGTGTTTGTTAATTATACTGGGTAGGGTTACTATCAGCAGGCAGCGATTAAAAATTAAGAACGCTGACATTGTGGCGCAACAGCACCAGCAAATGCATGAAACCCAACAGGAACTGATGCAAAGCGCGCTTACCAATAAAGAGCTACAGGAAGACAAATTACGGCAGGAACTGGAGCTGAAAGTAAAAGAATTGACCAGCCATACCCTGCATGTGATTCAGAAAAACCAGCTGCTGGACGACTTGCGCACCCGCCTGGAAGCAATGGCCAAAGATGACAAACGTGATCAGCGGAAGCAAATCCAGCAACTGATTCAACAAATCAATCTCAACTTCAACTACGACGAATATTGGAACGAATTCCGGGAAACTTTTGAACAGGTTCACCAGGATTTCTTTGCCAAACTAAAAAAGCAACAGGAAGATCTCACCCATGGCGATTTAAGATTAGCGGCGCTCATTAAATTGAATTTATCCTCTAAAGACATGGCTACTTTACTGGCCATTTCGCAGGATAGCCTTCGCGTTTCTCGTTACCGCCTGCGTAAAAAACTGAATCTGGAAGAAGGAGAAAGCCTTACCGCCTTCCTGCATTCTATATAAAACCGTAACGGGCATGTTACGATAACAATTTGTTAATGGAGGAACAATCAACTAACAAATCAATGTAAATCAATGTATTACAAACTAAATTTCTCACTTGTTGCTCTTTTGTATACGGCACCGTTAACGTTGTTGCCCTTTTGTATACGGCCATTATTGGGTTTCAGGTCTTGCTTTTTTCAACTTGCACTCGCTTTACAACGGGGGCATACCCAAGCCCTTCACAAAAAAAATTACAATGAAGCGACTATCTATTTTACTGCTGCTAATAACAGCAATCGTCTTTTCAGCCCACGCTCAAAAAAGCAGTGTAAGCGGCAAAATCCTGGATAAAAACACTGGCGAACCTTTAGCTGGTTCCCGGATTATTTTACAAGCCCCTGGTCAACGACATATAGAGGTAGCCGGTTTCAATGGCGCCTTTGTTATTAAAAATGTAACCAATACTACTTACAAAGTAGATGTGGTATTTATGGGATACAAACCCTACAATACCGAAATCACCGTGAATGGCTCTGTGAATACCCTGAAAATAGAAATGGAGTCTGTTCACAACGATCTGCAAACAATAGAAGTATCCAGCCGTCACGATAAAGGCTCTGCAAACAGCGCTATATTGGCTGACAGAAAAGCAGATGTGGTGCAAAATTCTGTAGCTGCCCGTACTATAGAATTATCTCCTGACTTATCTGTGGCCAACGTAACACAACGCGTTTCGGGTGTATCACTCGAAAGAAGTACGAATGGTGAAGGCCAGTATGCCATTATCAGAGGAATGGACAAGCGTTACATCAACACCTTTATTAATGGTGTAAAAATTCCCAGCCCTGATAACAAAAACCGTTATGTGCCATTGGATGTATTCCCGGCAGACCTGCTGGACAGACTGGAGGTGGTAAAAAGCTTAACGCCTAAACAGGAAGGTGATGCCATTGGTGGCGCCGTAAACATGGTAATGAAAGATGCACCAGAGCATTTATCAGTAAAAGCCAATGCTGCGGTTGGTATTGCAGACAAGTTTTTCACACAGGACTATACTGCTTTTAAAAGCAGCCCCAGCCTTACTACTTCGCCGCGCCTTACCAACGGAGATAGCTACCAGGCAACTATGAACGATTTTCCTAACAGCGCTTTTTCCCGTTACACGAAGCACAACCCTTTAAACTCTGTGTTGGGAGCTTCTGTAGGTGGCCGTGTATTTCATGACAAACTGGGTATCATTGTAGCTGGTAGTTATCAAAACAACTACCGCAATGTAAATGGTTATTTCTTTAAATCAGAAACCGATGGCAATAATGGTGATGCAAAGGTAACCGATATACAAGATCGCTTTTACTCTATACAGCAGGCCAGAAGCGGCTTACACACCAAGCTGGATTACAAAATAAACAACAACCATAAAATCAGGCTGTATGGTGCTTATATGAACCTGATAAAAAACGAATACCGTTTTTCATCTGACACTAATCTTATTCTCGGTCGCAAGGAGATAGGCACAGGCAGGATTTCCAATAACTATCGTACTTACCGCGATGACCAGAAGATTTTTAACTTCACCCTTAGCGGCTCACACAAACTTACACAACGTTTAGAGGCTGACTGGAGTGCTGTTTATTCTAAAGCAACTGATAACCGCCCTGATATTGCTAATTTGAATACGAATACCAGCAGTTTAAGAGACGAAACAACCGGTAATATTTATTCTACCCCTGTTAACTTCGATTTGAACTCTACCCGCACGTTTCAACACAACTCTGACCAAGACAAAAGCGGTTACCTGAATCTTACTTATGCATCTACCATTGGCAATGCGCATGTTGATTGGTCTACAGGCGGTATGTATCGCAGCAAAGACAGAAAAAGCGACTATGATAAATACAACCTCCAGTTTGACCCAAGTAACCAGATCTACGATGGCGATATTAACCATAACACCATGGTGGTGAATAATACAACCGGCTCATACAACGATGCGTTAAACTATAGCGCTAAGGAAAAAGTAGGCGCTGCTTATGGCATGGTAAAAATCAGCCTGAAACAATTAGAATTAGTAGGTGGCGCTCGTTACGAACATACTTCCTTAAGCTGGTCATCCAACGTACCTAAAAGTGTAGACGGTAAAACCGGCAATATCCAATATTACGATGTACTGCCAAGCGCTATGTTGAAGTATGGAATTACCAACAACCAGGTAGTAAGATTATCTTATTATTCAGCTATCAGCCGTCCTAACTTCTTCGAAGTGATACCCCATACGGATGGCAACCCGGATGGCGACTACCCGGAGAGAGGTAATTCTTCCCTGAAGAGAACCACCGCCAATAACTACGATCTCCGTTACGAGTATTATATAGGTAGTGGTAGCCAGATGTTAGCAGGCGTGTTTTATAAAGACATCAATAATCCCATCGAATTCTCACTGCAAACCCTAGGAAACATCCTGTATTATATACCGTCAAACTTTGGTCGTGCTAAAAACTATGGTTTCGAGTTTGACGTTACCCATTACCTGCGCCAATGGGGTGTAAGAGCCAACTATACCTATACCCATTCTGCAATTACTACTACGAAAATTCAGAACTACACTACCAGCACCGGTACCGGCACGTTACCAGTGAATCAAACCAGGCCTTTACAGGGACAAAGTGCCCATGTAGCCAACGTTTCCCTGTTGTTTAAAGATGACAATAAACTGGGGCTGAATGCACAACTGGCACTGGGTTATACCAGCAAAAGAATCAATACTGTTTCACAATTCCTGAATAACGACATCTGGCAAAAGGCTTTTACTCAACTGGACTTTTCATTGGAGAAAAGAGTTGCCAAACGTTGGTTTGTTTATACTAAAATCAACAACATCTTAAATACACCTTATCAGCTGGAATTACAACAGCCTTATACTGCCAGTGGTGTTACCAGCAGTGTTCCGCACCAGGAGTTAGGTAAGAAAACACAGATTCGTAAAGATACTTATGGAGCCAACTACCTGTTGGGAGTGAGATTTAAACTGTAATTCACTGTAAAAAACAAACACAATGAAATCAATATATATAGCAATAGCATTTGGCATGCTGCTGACAGCCTGCCACAAGGAAGAAACCGCGAATGTTTCTTTAGGTGAAATCACCGCAGGTCAGGGCATTACCAGCGATACACTGAAAGCATCTGTAAAAGGCACCCTGTTAAGCGGTAAAACCTATTATTTCAGCGCTGACATTACTATTAACCAGGGTGATACTTTATTGATGCAGCCGGGCAGCAAACTCATTGCATTGGGTGACGGTAAATTACCGGAAACTAGTCCGCAAATTACTTGTAATGGTACGTTTATCAGCCTGGGTACAGCAGATAACAACAACTTTATTACCGTTTTAGATAGCTTACGTACTACAGCTAATATAGCTAAAGGCTACTGGGGTGGTATTCAGTGTGGCGCGAATAGCGGAGATGTAATTATTAAGTGGACACACCTGGAATTTGCGGGTGGCCCGGCCGGTGCTAATGCAGATCCTGCAGTATTTACTTCAGGCGACCCACGCAACTTGCTTACCTACACCAACATTGATGGTAATTGTATTGTAGAAGATAGCTGGATGTATGGAAGCACAGATGATGGTATCCGTATTCTGCATGGCAAGGTTAGCTTTATGCGTAACACATTTGAGGCCTGTGGCAAAACCGGAGGCGAAGCGCTGAACCTGAAAAGCGGTACCATAGGTGATGTAGGCTATAACCTCGTAATTGGTGCAGCTACTAATGGCTTCAAAGTATCTAACAGTGGCGGCACTACCGTTCAAACCAATGCGTACTTATACAACAATACCATACTCAACTGTGGTATGCGCCAGTCAAAATCAGGCCGTGGTGGTTCTATCAACTACGAGAAAGGTGCACAGGGTAAAATATACAACAATGCGGTAATTAACTGTCGCTATGGACTGCGTATTACCTCTGATGCAGATACGGCGCATAGCACTTATAACAACCAGTTTTATTACTCTAATGCCAGCAGCCAGATTGCACAGTTTAACTGTACAGATGGGGTAGCGTATACTAAATCCGGTGATGTAAAAAGTACTGCAGTAAAAACCAACAATCCACAATTTGCTAATTATGATGTGGATCAGTTTGATTTTTCTACTGCCACTCCTCCAATGACCTTAGCTGCTATGCCTATCACCATCATTACTGCACAAGCATACAACTGGAGCATGCTGCCCGCTTCTCCTGGTTTGAGAAAAGGCAATGCGGATGCTTTCAAAGCGATGAAAGTAGTTCCCCAGGGCGGTTTATATGGTGCTGACATTAAAGAACCCGGCGTAGATATGGGAGCCTATCAAAGCGATGGCACCGGTAACCTGCACTATGTAAGCAGCTTAAGTAAAAAATAAAACAATTGCCCAAAGTAAACACAGGTTTACTTTGGGTTTTCCTTTAATTGACGATGATGAAAAGAAGCGTTTTTTTAGTAATACTTTTTTTATTCACCCAACAGGCTTTTAGCCAGCAAGCGCCTTATACCGGCACTAAAACGCCTTATCCTGTTCCCAAGACTGCAACAAGCGCCGCACCCGCAGGTTATCAACCAGTATGGATAAACTATGTGGGCAGGCATGGCGCGCGCTTTTTAACCAAAGCGGGCAGTGATGTAAAACTGCTAAAAGTACTTTCTGAAGCGGAACAAAAACAGGGACTCACCACTACCGGCAAGCTTATTAAACAAATGGTGCAGCGGTTTTTAACCATTGAAAAGAACAACTACGAATTCATAAGCCTGTTAGGTAAGCAAGAGCAGGCAGGCATAGGTGCCCGTTTGTTACAACAATACCCTACAGTATTTAAAGGCGGTGGCAAAGGTTTAAGTGTGGAGGTGACCCATAAAATAAGAACCCGCCAAAGCGCAGAAGCGTTTGTGAGCCAACTGGGAGGTTATACGGGTAACATCCATTTTGAACAGGTGCAGGACAGCAATGAAAACGTATTACGCTTTTACGATCTGTCGCCAGCTTATTTGAAATTTAAGAAAAGTGACGCAGTGAGCCGTCCCATAGATTCGCTGAACAAAGACGTACAAACACAAACCGTAGCTTTACATGTAGCCAAAAAGCTGTTTACCTCCTCCTGGTTAAAGGCCAGCACAGACAAAGGGGAGGCGTACAACTGGAATACAATCGCCGAATACCTGTACGATTTATACAGTGTTCAGTTTTCTATTCCCTTAGAGATGAAAGTGAAAGGGTATACCAAAGACAGCATTGATTTCGGTATTGCCTTTTCCACCGCCGACCTGGTTTGGCTGGAGTTTAAAAACTCCGCGGAAGATTTTCTGGAAAAAGGAGCAGGCACCGACACACTGGGCATACAAAGCCGTGTAGCCGCGCCTTTACTGGTTGATTTTATCAACACCACCAACGAAGCACTTCATGCGCCGGCTGGTACTGCTTCAGAAGCTATTCTTCGCTTTACACACGCCGAAGCTATTTCGCCTTTTGCCACCTTACTGGGCATTCCGCAAGCCAGTGTGCCTTCACCGGCCATACGAGCTTATAACCAGCATTGGCAGGCATCGGCCATCATTCCATTAAGTGCCAACATTCAATGGATCCTATATAGTAACGGTAATGATTTCCTGGTAAAGGTATTGCTCAATGAAAAAGAAGTGGCTTTACCCATTGCCACCACACAATATCCATATTATAAATGGACAGATGTGAAACAATATTACCTGAAGAAGTTAGAATCATTACATGTTTCACCGGGTGACGATATGCATCGTTACCTGCTGGAATTGCAGTAAACATCCCCTCAATACCAACAAAAAGGCCGCTATTTACCTCAATAGCGGCCTTTTTAATACCACTCAATGCCCAAAGCCAACATAATATCAGCCGGGAGCCTGATATTCGTCATATTACAGGGAGGGAATATCGGCTAACATTGCTCTTATAATCACCTGGAATGGACGAGCATAAGCTACAAGAACTGGCCATAGCATTTGAAATGCTGTTTTGTGCTATCAACGAAGAAGTACAATTTGTACACCAAAGCAGGGGCATTGAGTTTCTGGCATTTTTATATACACTGGATGAGAACGAAATACCCAGGGTGTATGTACCGGTTCCTTTTGACAAGGAAAGGGTATCACAAACGGTAAGGCAACTGCGTAACCTGTTTTTACTGTATAAATACTGGTATTTTGAAGGCCGGCTGGTAAAAGCAGAAGCCTGGAAATTATTATATAACGCACAAGCCAAAGAATGGGGCACCGCTTCTGTGTTATAAACAAGCATTCCTATAACAAGTAATACTAACGGGGAAAACTAAGCTCATATATACCCGCCCAGAGCTTTCCGGTAACGTATACTTTATCATTTGCTGCATCGTAGGCAATGCCATTCATTTCAGCAGCCTGGGCATTCCTGTTCTTTTCTATAGTAAACAGGGAATTCATGTCCAGCTTGCCCACCACTTTACCGGTTGCCGGATCTATTTTAACGATGAAGTTGGTAGTCCACACATTGGCGTATATATACCCCTTTATCCATTCCAGCTCATTGATATAGGTGAGAGGAACGCCGTTTTCTGTTACAGGCAGGGTTTTCACAGGCTTTAGGGAGGTAGTATCCAGCCAGGTAAGCTTATCACTGCCATCACTCATAATAATAGAAGCGCCATCAGTAGTTAAGCCCCAACCTTCTTTATTGGTGTAAGTAAAGCTTCCCAGTTGTTTAAACGTGGCAGCATTGTAAATAAAACCGGTTTGATTTTTATAGGTAAGCTGGTATATTTTATTATCCACCAACACAATGCCTTCGCCAAAAAATTGCTTTCTGTCCAGCTCAGCTTTTACAGCAGGCTTACTTTTTTTCAAGTCATAAGTAACAATCAGCGAGCGGGTATCGGGTAAATCGTCCGGCGAACCGGTGCCTTCATATATCAGGCCGTTATGCATAAAAAAGCCTTCTGTAAAGAAAGATTTATCATGAGGTAAACTGTTTACTACATGAGCATCTATCCATAAAGAAGGCGCGGCAGGTTCTGTATTATCCGTGTTGTTACTTTCTGAAGAGTTATTACAATTTTGGAAAGCCAGACAAATAAATAAGGCAACTGCCAGTTTTCTAATCATGTTTATTGCTATTTGGGGCCTACTGTATTACAGCTTAAAAAGCCAAAATAGTAAAAAACAGCTATTAGTTGGTTTTAATATTTTTACTGCCATCCTCCTGTAAAAAGAAACGGAAGGTTAAATAGGGGGCAGGCCAGTACAAATCGGTTACTACAGGCGGATTGCCTTTGTAAATGTTCAACAGTTCCAGTTTTGCATATTTACCGGAGGCAGTACGTAATACAAATGTCCTGTTTTTAATAGGCACCGCTATGTGATTGTCTAACGAGTAAAAGAACCAGCCACCTGAAGAGCCCACTTCCCAGCCAATTTTGGTAAGCGTGGCATTGTCAAACTCCGCATCACTAGGGGCCGTTGTTACTTCATTATAAGGTTTATCTACCTGTATTACTGCACCTTTTCCTGCACCACCATAACCAGGGTTATAAGCATAACCACCATAGTTAACATATACTTCGGAGTTATAAGGGCCGGTAAAAGCCAGATCCCAATTCAGGCTGGTTTTAGTAGCATCCGTAATGTCTGCTTTTTTACCGGTAGCCAGGTTAAAATACAAAGTTTTAAAAGTATTGCTGCCCCCTTCACTCATGTTAGCAGTGGTATCACCCGGCAAATCTGTAACGATGATACTTATGCCATCTTCTAAACCGGGGTTGTCATTGCTTTTGGTGCAGGAACATACAATCATTGCCATACCAATGGTAAGCGTAGCTATTCTCATTATTATTATTTTTTATCTTGTTCAAAACATTTCCATATCAGGCCTGCCATAATAATACGGCCGGGTTGTGCAGGCATTAAATAATCTGTATAGTTGGCTATATTATCTATCGAAAACTGTAAGGTCACCTTATCATGCAGTAGTCTTTTCTGCAACGATGCATTAAGCAATACATAACCATTTACAAAAACATCGTAAGGGTCAATAAAGCCATTGTTATCGGTATCTAAAAAGCCATATTTACCACGGTAATTAGCTCTTACCGAGCAATTCAAACCCCAGGGCTGTATCTCATAAAATACCTGCACATTAGCCATATGCCTGCTCCGGTTAGGCAAACCAAAATAGTCGGCAATGGTAGAAGCGCGTATGTTGGGCGAGCTTCTTACGGTAGCATACCGTGTATGTCCATTTTTAATGGAATCTATTACCCCCGGGTCTTTCGCATACAGCAACTGATAACCCGCTGTTATCGTTAGCCCTTTTGCCGGACGCAGTGTTACACCAGTTTCCAGACCTTTGGTATAGGCATTGGCCACGTTTACATAAGTATACAACTCAGCTCCGTTGGTTTTAATACCTACCTGCTGATAGTTAATTAAATTATTGATCCGGTTGTAAAACAGGTTCAGGTTTACATCTATACAAGAAGCGGGCTTAATAGTAAACCCTGTGTTATAGGATACCGATGTTTCTGCCTCCAGTGGTTTTACCGTAGCAGCAATAGGCCATAACTGTTGCACAATTCCTACGGCCTGTAACTCCTTTACACTTTCCGAAAACACATTGGCCCCTACAACGGTATATCCTCTTGTTATGTTGGTAAATACCTGGTATAGCTGCTTGTAGTCAGGGCTTTTATATCCCATCCCCAAAGCAGCCCGCAAAGTAAGCCACCGCAGCGGGCTATAATTAACGCCTACACTGGGGTTAGCCTTGCCGCCATACAGGTTGTTGCCATCGTAACGCCCTCCGGCAATCATTTCCAGGTTAGCCAAGGGTTTGTAGTTGGCCTGGGCGTATACATAGTAATTATACATATGTCCACTGGCTCCGGATGTTCTGGAGTTAAGGGCCATGTATTCACCACCAGCTCCGCCAATCAATCCCAGGCGGTTATCCCATACATCACGGGCTGCCTGCCATTCTACCCGATGCACATATTCCTGGAATTCATCCGTTTGCGTATTATGACTTCCATTCAATAATTTAATATGCTGTTTGCTGGTATAACGGGTAAGGTAATAGCGGCCTATAATACGGGTATTATTATTTAACCGGTTGCTGAGTGCCACCATGCCATTAAAATCAGTTTCATGCAATACGTCCAGGAAGGGCATTACACCGTAGTCGCGGGTCATTTCAGAAGAGCGGCCTGAGTAGCGTGCACTTATATGCAATGTTTTTTGCGGTGTAAGCTGATACCTGCCACGCAGCCATAGGGAAGGACTGCTATAAGGCGGCGCGGTTTGGCTACCTTTTTCCAGGTAAGGGTTTACATTAAATCCATCCGTACGATAAAAATTACCGGAAAAGAACACTGCACCTTTGTTTTTGAATAAAGGAGATTCACCTTCCAGTGTATTATTCCAGGTACGATAGGTTCCATACTGCGAGCCCACACGCACCTGCGCATGATCTGAAAACTGGCGGGTAATAATGTTTACTACACCACCCAGCGCATCACTTCCATACAAACTGGAAGATGCCCCTTTAATAATTTCGATGCGATCTATATTAGAAATACTAATACGTGATAGATCCAGGTTACCACTGTTACGCCCGGCAAGTGGTTGTCCATCAATTAAAACCATTATATATTCCGAGCTGAAACCCTGCATCTGTAAGCCTACCGATCGGTTACCTGCGCCTAAATCGCTTACCACCGCCAGTCCGGTTTGCTCACGCATTACCTCATCTAAGCGACGGCTGCCCATCATGGCAATAGTTTTGCCATCTATCACTGCCGTAGGCATAGCTATCTGCCTGAGCGCTATTACATTATCAGTTTTTATATATTTAGTATTTTCCGATCTAACCGTTACCTTATGCAAGGTAGTGTCCTCCATTGTTTGAGCGGCAACCGGTAACAGAAACAGTAATAAAAATCCTGTTGTAACAAGTGCTTTACCATTTCGGTTTTTATGCAGTGTCATCGTAAGCGTGTTATGGCTATTTGGCTGCAAAGTTCCCTAGCATCATCTACCATGCACGGAATTATTAATACCACAAACGGAATTAATCGTCGATTTTATACAGGCCAACTATGCTTTTCCCTATTTCGACAATAAAATTCTTCATAGCGTGTGTGCATTGCCTGCCAATAGATTTAATATTGTTTTACATTCTTATGACAAATACATCCGATAACCAAAGCAAAGCACACTAATCATGTATTGCTTGTTTAATATAGATAAGGGCAAAAATGGTTTTGCAGAAAGCAGGAGATCCATTGATAAACACGGACACCAGGGTACTATACACGAACTGGTAAGCCCGGGTATAAGCCTGGGGTATTATAATATACAATCGGTACAGGCAGGACAGGTGATTATTAATAATCAAAAACCTTTTATCCAGTGCAGTTATACTATCAGTGGTATAAAAAACTATACTATTAATAATGGCCAGCAACTGGCCGCTTTTTCGGGGCAGGATTATAATTACCTGTTCCTGAACAACCAGGAAGTAACGCTGAACTGGCAACCGAATGAAAAGCTGGAGATATACGAACTGGGTATAAGCCCTGAGTTGTTTTTGCAATATCTGCCGGAACAACATCCTTTTTATAATGTATTCCAGGAATCATTACAGCAGAATATAGCTACTCCCATGAGCCGCTTTAACCTGCCACTGTCCCGCAATTTCTGTGATATATTACGCCAGATGACACACTGCCCGCTGGAAGGTCGTTATAAGGAGCTGTATGTAAAAAGCAAAACGCTGGAATTACTGGCTTTTCAGCTGGAACATTACGAGCAGGTGACATCAGGCAACCAGCGTGCCAGCGACCATAAGAACACATTGAAAAAAGAAGATGTGGAACGCATGCACCATGCCCAGCATATTGTAATAAATAACCTGGATAGTCCTTGCTCTCTTATCGATTTAGCACACCAGGTTGGCACTAACGAGGCCTATCTGAAAAAACATTTCAAGCAGGTGTTTGGCAACACGGTGTTTGGCTATTTGCAAAACGTAAAAATGAACAAGGCCAAAGAAATGCTGACAGATGGAAAAACAGTAGCGGAAGTAGCAGACTATATGGGTTATAAATACTCCGTACACTTTACACGCGCCTTTAAAAAATACTTTGGCTATCCACCTAAAGAAGATAAGAGGTAGTTATGGCCTTTTCCTGATAAGGTATTTTTTCCTCCGTTAATGATGAACAGAGTAGTGGAACTTTATCTTAAAAGAAAAACACCATTTAAGATTATGTGCACTTATCAGTACCTCTATTATAAAGAAAACGTAGGATACATCAGTTTATGCAATGCCTGCAGCAACTTACATATTGCTTATGGTAACTTCCTGCTTACCTTGCCACAAACGGTTTTGTCCGACTTACAGCGGGTGCTGGATGCCTACATATTCGAGTTTCAGCATACCGGCCTGCCCAATCTGCGACAGATATTCATCCCTATGCCTTATATGAACATGGCGTTGTATTTAAGCCTTACCGAGGTAACAGAGCTGGCTTATATGATAGATGCGGCTGATAGTGAATTGCAGGCCGTGCATATGATGCAGCTGCTTACCACCCCACACGAATAACTCAAAAGAGGAGGGAGGTTACACAGACTATAGCGCCCCGGCTTTCCAATCAACTTCTTTGTAACTTTATGTTACAAAGGAAGATAAGTTATGGAGTTAGGTATAAGTACTTTTGGAGAAATTGTTCCCGATAACCTCCCCGGCAATGCCACCAACGCACACCAGCGCATGCAGGAACTGATAGCAGAAGCCAAACTGGCCGATGAATTGGGTTTACATGTGTTTGCACTAGGCGAGCATCACCGTCCCGATTATGTAATATCCGCCCCCGAAGTGGCACTGGCAGCCATTGCAGGCGCTACAAAAAACATTCGTTTATCCAGTTCGGTAACCGTATTAAGCTCTGCAGATCCGGTACGGGTGTTTCAAAATTTTGCCACCTTAGACCTGGTATCTAATGGCCGGGCTGAGATTATGGCAGGCCGCGGTTCCTTCATTGAATCTTTCCCACTGTTTGGCTTTAACCTGGACGATTATAACCAGCTATTCCAGGAAAAACTGGATCTGTTGCTACAGATCAATAAACAGGAGCACATTACCTGGAACGGAAAATTCAGGCCCAATATTGTACACGAAGGTGTATATCCCCGCCCTTTACAAAACCAGATACCTATCTGGATAGCAGTGGGTGGCACCCCAGACTCTGCGGTAAGAGCAGGCTTTTACAACCTGCCTATGACCATAGCTATGCTGGGTGGGAAACCCGCACAGTTTGTACCGTTTATACAATTGTATCGCGATTCAGCCCAAAAGGCGGGGCATGACGTAAGCAAACTGCAACTGGCAGCCAACGGGCATATGTATATAGCGGATGATGCAGAACAGGCAGCAGATGAATTCTGGCCTACTTACAGTAAAATGATGAACCGCATTGGACGTGAACGTGGCTGGAGCCCGATTACACGCGAGCAATACGAATACATGCGTCTACCGGATGGGCCGCTGTTTGTAGGCGATGCCCAACAAATTGCAGATAAAATTGAATACGTACACAGCTTGTTTAATAACACCCGTTTTCTGGCACAAACCATTGCCGGAGACATACCACACGAAAAATTACTGCATTCCATCCGTTTGTTTGGAACCAAAGTAGCCCCCGTGATTCAACAAAAGATTGGATAAAATGATAATCCCCCAACCGTACAACAGTTGGGGGATTTGCTTTAATGGCGATTTGCCTATACTCTTTCTCCCACAATATTATCAAAAGCGCCCACGGGCTGCAATTGTGGTTCTCCCTCGGCCACACCGGTATGAATAAAGCTCACCAGGTCTTTATTCAATGCATCTTTATGCGTATAAAACAAGCCATGCGGGCCCCCTTTATATACCACCATTTGTGCATCAGGCAGCAGGTTATGTGTTCTTCTGCCACTTACCTCAATAGGCACTGTTTTATCATCATCACCATGAATAATTAAAACAGGTACATTAATAGCCTGTACATCTTTTCTGAAATCAGTGCTGGCAAAGGATATTGCACATTGCTGTGTAGCAATAGGAGAGGCCAGTGACGCTAGGGTACGATAATATTCCAGTAAAGGGGTACTTACCGGATGGTTAAGCATGCCAATGCTAAAGAACTGTTTGCCAAAACTGTCCAGAAAGGCAATCCGGTCGTGTTTTATATCCACCAGCATTTTATCAAAGATTTCTTTATCGGCGCCTTCCGGATTATCAGAGGTTTTTAACATATAAGGTGTTACGCTACTTGCCAGCACTACCTTAGATACACGTTTACCTCCATACTTTCCAAAGTAACGGGCCACTTCACCGCCACCCATAGAAAAGCCTACCAGCACTACATCTTCCAATTGCAGTGTTTCCAGCAATATGTATAAATCTTCTGTAAGCGTATCATAATCATATCCTGTCCAGGGACGACTGGATTTACCAAAGCCCCTGCGGTCATAGGTGATACAGCGAAAGCCCTGCTGAATCAGTTCTGTTACCTGGTATTCCCACATATCACCCGATAAAGGCCAGCCATGAACAAATACAATAGGTTGTCCAAAACCTACATCTTCATAATGTAAGTGCACAGTTTCATTTTCTGCGATATTGTTGTTAATAGTAATAAAGCTCATACAATAGCGTTTTAATGTGTAATGGTGTTACTCCCTTCGCAGCAGTAAAAAAGCATACCATCCGACTATTCCATGGAAAAGCAAAGGAGATGCTATTCGAATGGTGTAAATTATCAACAAGCGTAAAGTTCTGGGGTTTGTACAGGACAATATATAAATTTTTCACAATAGCAACCACCCCGGCATTGATAGTATAAATACCTTAAATACAATCAGATAGATTATTTTTTACGCAATTACCGCCAGCGTTACCCAGCCCCTTAAACAAGGGAAAATGCAGTTTAGCTATTTGCCGGTTCAACTGCAAAGCACACATTTGCATAGTATTTATACGATTTATTGATAATAAGTAATACTTATTATATAACTAAGGAAAACCCTAACTCTAAACTATGTTAAAAACAAAGCAATTAATTGCTTTGGTAGCAGTGTTACTACTACACACCTTACCTGTGTTGGCACAAAAGTCGGCTACCATTGCTTTTACAGATACTGCTGCTGCCAAAGCAGAAGCAGAGAAATTTGTACAACAGGTAGAGCAGTCTGGAAAATGGCTGGATCAGCTTACTCCCTCCGATTTAAATGAACTTCCAGTAGGGCTTTCCGCCAAAGTGAGTAACGTTACTTATAAAGTAGCTATCAGCAATGCTACATTTTATCCTACCTATGCCGAACTCACTGTATTTGCCCGAATAGAGATACCCCAAAATCCCAAAAAGATTTACTTTGGAGTAAGTGGGCTGAAGCTGTCTTATGAAGGCGGAATAGTGGGAGATGCCCGGTTGGTATTGTTAGGCGACATTCCCATCCCCATCAATAATGGTAATGCAAAAGTTACCTTAAAAGGTAGCCTGGATATGAAAACAGGTAAGGCTGTTGAAAACCTTACTTATGCCACCATTGATTGTAGGGGCGTCAAAGAGCTGGGTATAACAGCTGATATATCTTTCCCCAGAAACATACTGATACCCTGTGATAAAAACGGGGCAAAAATAGCAGGCGACAGCTGTGTATCTGCACGTTTCACCACTATTGTAAGCGACTGGAATGATATGCTGGCCACTGTTAGCCTGCCCGACTTCCAGGTGAATAAACTGGAAGATGTAGTATTTAAAATCAAAAATGCCACGTTCGATTTTAGTGATGCACGTAATAGCAGTAATGTAGTATTTCCATCAGGCTACCAATCCAAATACCTGAATGGCTATCCCGACGTAGCTATGTGGCGCGGCATTTATGCTTCAGACATAGAAGTAATGCTACCCAAAGCATTTCAAAAAAGAGGGAATACCGATAGAGTCCTATTTGGCGCTAAAGATTTACTGATAGATAATAACGGGGTATCGGGAAATATATATGGCAAAAACATTATTCCTTTTGAAGAAGGTAATGCAGGTGGCTGGCGTTTTTCGGTCAACGAATTTCATCTGTCATTAGAAGCCAACAGCCTTGCAGGCGCAGGCTTTACGGGTAATATAGGGTTGCCTGTTGCAGATAAAGATTCACTCAGCTACGAAGCGGTGATTACACAGGATAACCAATACTGGCTTACGGTATCCCCTAAAGGAAAAATGGATTTCAGTATGTGGCAGGCCAAGGTTGTACTGGATTCCAATTCATATGTGAAGCTGCGCGTGGCCGATGGTAAATTTTTACCCGAAGCCAACCTCTATGGCAACGTTACTATAGAAGCTAAAACCAAAGCCACTTCCACTAAATCTGTAGCACAGTTTAAAGGAGTTACTTTTAAAGGCTTACACATTCAATCTGTTGCACCTTACTTAAAGGTAGATTACTTTGGATATAATGGCACTATTGGTATTGCCGGCTTTCCGGCATCTATCGACAGTATCGTGCTTACTGCTAATGGCAAGCAGGCCAACCTTAGCTTTGGTTTAAATGTAACCTTACAGGATAATGCTTTTAAAGCAAGCACCCGTTTAAATATCGCCACCAATTTTACAGATGGCAATTACCAGGGCTGGGAGCTGGGTAAGGTTTCTGTAAGCCGTATCAGCCTGGAAAATATTGATCTGGGTGGTATGACGCTTAGCGGCGGTATTGAACTGCTGGAAGATGATCCTACTTATGGCGATGGCTTTGGTGGTAATATTAAAGCCAAGTTTAAACCGCTGAATGCGGAGGTGTCTGTAAAGGCATTGTTTGGAAAAAAAACATTCCGCTACTGGTATGTAGAGGGTAGTGCTAAATGGGCACCCGCCCTGCCTATTATGGGAGGCCTTAACCTCAAAGGCTTTTGCGGAGGCGCCTACTACCGTATGCTGAAAACCGGCAGTGGCAGTGGTAGCGGTAATAATAGCGTAACAGCCGATTACAAACCCGACTCAGCCATGGGTCTGGGTATCAAAGCAGGCATCTTCTTTACCGTAGGCAGTGAAACAGTAGTAGATGGCATGGCCCAGTTTGAAGTAGCCTTTGGCAAATCAGGCGGCATGAAATACATAGGCGTTTTTGGTAACGCTAAAATTATGGGTAAGCTGCCGGGCATTGCAGGCGATATGGTAGAGGAGGCGCAAAACCTGTATAAAGATATTACCAGTGCTGTAGCCAGTCAACTCGAAAATTTGAGTGACGCCTTAAAGCTGGATAAGATAGCCGATCTGCAACAGCTGGCCATTGAAGATAAACAGGCGGCTGCGGCAGCAGTACCCACCACTTCCGAAAAGCCGGAGAACAGTACCGGTATATCAGCCTACATGGGCATGAGCTACGATTTCGATGCTAAAACATTCCACGCCAACTTTGATGTATATGTCAACGCTGCCAAAGGTTTGCTGCAGGGTATAGGCAATAACTATCGTGCCGGCTGGGCAGTACTACATTTTGCTCCCGGAGAATGGTACATACATATGGGTACGCCTACTGATCCTATGGGCATTAAGTTTGGTATCGGCGGGTTTAGTATCAGAACAGAATCGTACCTGATGATTGGCGATCATATACCCGGCTCTCCTGCACCACCGCAGGAAGTGGCAGATATATTGGGGGTAGAACTGAGTTCGCTGGATTATATGCGTGATGCCAATGCACTGGGAGAAGGCAGAGGATTTGCCTTTGGCGCTAAAGTAAAAATTGAAACAGGCGATATATCCTTCCTTATTCTCTATGCCAATTTAAAAGCAGGGGTAGGTTTTGATGTGATGTTGAAAGAATACCCCGGCGTAACCTGTGAAGGCAGCAATGAACCTATTGGTATCAATGGCTGGTACGCGAATGCCCAGGCATATGCCTACCTGCAGGGCGAAATAGGGGTTAAGGTAAACCTGTGGTTTATGAAACTGCGTGTTCCGGTGGTGCAAGGTGCGGTAGCCGCGTTGTTACAGGCCAAACTCCCCAATCCCAGCTGGTTTACCGGTTATATAGGTTTACAGGTAAATGTGCTGGGTATTATTTCGGGTAAAGTGCGGTTTAAGTTAACCCTGGGTAATGAATGTAAACTGGTAAGCAACGAGGCAACTACCAGTGTACTGGGCACCAATGTCATTTCTAATATTACCCCCCGCGATAGCGTGAATGTAGATGTGTTTGCTGCACCACAGGTAGCATTCAATTTCCCGATAGACAAAGAGATACGTCTGCCACAGGAAGGTGGGGGCGAACAGGTATATAAGGTGAAGCTGGAACAATTTACAATGACCAGTAATAACACCGCCGTACCTGGTAAAACAGAATGGAACAACGGAATGGATCTGGTAAGCTATTACTCAAACGAAATACTGCCTTCCAAAACTGCCATGAAGGTGTATGTGAAAGTGAGCTTCCTGGAATATAAAAACAATAGCTGGCAGTCGGTATATGTAGAGGGTAAGAAGGCCGAAGAAGAACGCACACTCAACTTTATAACAGGCGACCGGCCCACTACCATACCTATGACCAATATTGTGTACAGCTATCCGGTAGTAGACCAACGCTATTTTTATAAAGAAGAATTTAACCAGGGATATATACAGTTGAAACGTGGGCAGAACTATCTGTTTAATGTAGAAGGATATAACCAGAAGCTGATAGCCGTTTCGGATGATGGCACGCAAATCAACTTTCCCTTCCGTTACGATTCAGCCAGCGCCAGGTTGCTATTCAACATCTATTCCCTGGCCAACACCAAAAGCTACTCCTTACAATTAAACAGCTATAAGCTGGGTACAGGAGTAGCTGCAACACCTACTACCACCCAAACCTCCACAGATTTAGGAGACGCCGGTACTGTAACCGTGAAAAATAACACCGCGCAGGATGTAATCAGAGACGATGTTGGACTGGAACTGTTAAGCTACAATTTTGCCACCAGCGCCTTTAACACCTTTGCGCAGAAAATGGGCCGCCAGCCGGTAGTCAATACCTACTGGGGTAAAGTAAGCAGTGATGTCATATTCCTGCAGGCGGTGGTAGAAGCGCAGGAACCATTTGAAGAAGCAGAGCTGAATGGCACTACTTATACCAACAATGCACCACTGGTGCAGCCATTGGCCATCACTTCAGATGACTACTTTACGCAGGACATCTGGCCATTGAACTATAAAGAGTACCCCGCGGGTGGCGTGGTTTATTTAACCCGCGATACAGCCATACTGGGACTTGCACCTGTAAAAGCGTTACCGGTAACCGAAAGCTACCGTAAAACCATTGTGGCGGGTAACTATACGGATGCAGCCGTGTTAAAACGTTTGCCTTACCTGTACAACCTGGTAAGCGTGTATAAAGATGATTACCTCGATTTACAAAATCAGGTTGCCAACCAATACTTAGGCACACCTGTGTCGACTAAGTTTACCCGTTTTATCACCGGATATTTCCCCTTCCTGCGCCAGGGCTTTTACAAGGTCAATTACCGGTATATACTACCCGGTAACCAGGCAGGTAGTTCCTCTATTGTTCAATATCAGAATCCTATTCAATAACCGGCACCATGAAAGAAATAATGAAGTATACACTGGTTACTGTGGCTGTGCTGTTGAGTATTATAACGGTCAACTATGCACAAAAGAAAGCGCCGCAGCTGGTAATGGCTGCCCGCGCTATCAAAGACAGCAACAGCATATTGGTGCGTTGGGCACCGGGTAATGCCGCGATGTGGAGACAGGGCATTACTTCCGGTTTTATCCTGGAACGTTATGCAGTAAGCCGCAACCGGCAGCCGCTGGAACAACCGGAATACACCCTGCTAACCCCACAACCCATAAAACCGGCCCCGGTAGAACAATGGGAGCCTGTAGCCCAGCGCAACAGCCAGGCAGCCATTATTGCACAGGCTATCTATGGAAAAGACTTCCAGGTATCGGCCGACGACAGTAAAGGGCTTGCTAAAATATACAACCAGTCACTGGAGATAGAACAACGCTATACCTTTTCATTATATGCAGCAGACATCAGTTTTGAAGCCGCATTAATGGCAGGGTGGGCATTTGTAGATAAGCACATACAACCCGGCGTACGTTACTTTTACCGGATAAAAACAGTGCCAGGAGCTGCACATGCCGATTCCAGCGGAGTGCTGGTAAATGCCGGTGAAACAGAGGCATTGCCGGTGATTACTCAATTATCAGGTGCCTATGGCGATAAAACCGTTATGCTCACCTGGGATTATTCACTGTATAAAAGTTATTACACTTCTTATTTTGTAGAAAAGTCTGTTGATAACGGCAAAAGCTTTCAGCGCCTTTCCAATGTGCCGGTTACCAATCTGAACGGGAATGGCGACAAGCCTTCTTCCCGTATGTATTTCATGGATTCCCTCGCTGATAATGAACAGCAGTATCAATACCGTATACGTGGCATTTCTGTTTTTGGCGAAACCGGGCCACCCTCTGAAATGGTGAGTGGCAAAGGCAACGCCCAGCTGGCCTACGTACCTAATATGAAAAGATATTACATAGATAAAGCCGGTAAACTGCAACTACAATGGGAGTTTGATGAGAAGGGTAATAAAGAAATCACCGGCTTTAGTATAAACTATGCAGAAAGAGAAAACGGTAAGTATGTTACCCTGGTAAAGAACATTGCGCCTACCGATAGAAAACTGTCTTACGAAAAACCACCAGCATCTGGCTATTATACCATTACGGCACTTACCGGTAATAAGGGCAGCCGTACTTCTTTTCCTGTGCTGGTGCAGGCTATAGACAGCACACCGCCTGCCGTACCGTCCGGCTTAATGGCCGTTGCCGATTCCAACGGGGTGGTTACGCTAAAATGGACAGCCAACCGCGACAAAGATTTGCTGGGGTATAAAGTATTCAGAGGCATGCGGCTGGAAGAAGAGCTCACGCCGCTGGTAGACTCCATATGGTATGTAAACAAATATTCCGATACACTAAGCATGCGCATGAGCAACCCCAAGGCTTATTATGCGGTAGCGGCACTGGATAAGCGTTATAATCAGTCAGCCCTGTCGCAGGTGGTAGAAGTGAAGAAACCAGCGGTAATCCCTCCGTCACCACCTGTTATCAGCAATTATACCGTTAAAGGCGATTCTATTGTTATCCACTGGATCAACAGTTCGGATAAAGACATTCAATCGCACACGCTGTACAAACGGGAAGCCGGAGCAGCTAACTGGCTAACCGTTCAGGCTTTTCCCGGAAGAGTAACGGCGCGCTATGCGGATGCCGATGTGGCTGCCGGCAAGGAGTATACCTATATGCTGGAGGTAAAGAATGAAGCAGGTCTTACCGCCCGTAGCGAGCAGCTGACAGTTACTGCCAGCACGGCTCCCTCTAAAGGAAACAGCCTTACCCGTTTATATGCAGTAGCCCATACAGATAAGCGACTGGTAGAAGTAACCTGGGATGACAAGCTGAACGGCGTAACAGGATACCAGATATATAAAGCTTCCGGCGAAGGCAGATACGCTTTATGGAAAACCATTCCCGCCGGTGAGAAGGGGCTGTACGATACAGAAGTGAAACCAAATACGCTGTATAAGTATGCGGTACAGGCTTTATTGCAGGGCGGCACTTTCAGCGATATGAAAACTGTATCGGTATTGTATTAACGGATTAAATGCAGATGAACACCATGATGCAAACCTTTTTATATAAAATACCACGCTTTTGCTGCATGACACTGCTGATACTGGCAGCATGCAAAAAAGAACAGCGGATACTGGTTACCGCCAGTTTTGATTACGCAATAGCTAATGAAAACATTACTGTTCCGGTGAAAGTGAACTTTACCAATAACAGCACAGGGGCCGATTCCTACTCGTGGACGTTTGAAGGCGGCACACCCGCCACTTCCTCCCAAAAGAATCCCGGCACCATTGTTTTTGCTACTGCCGGTTCGCATAAAGTAGTACTGGAGGCCTGGAACAGGGACGACCGCCAGCGCAAAGAAATGCTTATTCAACTGGACAGTGCTGTAACCGTTCAATTCGATGCAGCCGTAATTACAGATTCTATATCACCGGTAAAAGTTGCCATTACCAATAACACTACAGGAGGCGGTAGTTTTCAATGGACATTTGAAGGGGGAGAGCCCGCCAGTTCTTCTGCGCAACAACCTGGAGAAGTATTGTTTACCACTGCCGGTGCGCACACCATTACTTTAACCGTAAGCAATGGCAGCAGTACATTCAGTGCTTCCAAAACCATACAGGTAGCACCTGCACTGGAAACCGCCTTTACCATTGTACCCTCTTTTGAAGATGCCGATTATGAAGCGCCTTTAACAGCCACCTTACAAAATACGACCGTAAGCGGACTTACCTGGAAATGGGAAGCCCCCGGCGGAACCATCAGCAACGATACCGCCCGCCAACCGCAGGTGAGCTATACACAGGCCGGCACTTATACCGTTACGTTAACTGCTTCCAATAACAAAACCAGTCAGCGCATCAGCCATAGCATAACCGTAAAAGCCAATACCAACCTGTTAACTTTTACAGATATTTCCTTAGGCATTAACACAGCACACAGCAGTATTGGTAGCTTTTTCAGCACCAGCCTGCGCCGGAGTTTTACCTCTGCCGATGATATGAGTGTTAACGGCAAAGACATTGACATCGTCTATTTTGGGCTGAATCAGCAATTCAGTTACAATAAGTTCCTGAGTCCCGACTCTGCCGATGCCTATACATTTGAAAAAATACCGGGCGCACAACCCGTCACCTTTATCAACTCACAGGAAGGATGTAACTGTGGTCTGCAGGTAACTGCCACCGATTTCGACAACATGACCAGCGATGCCTTGCTGCAGCCCCTGACAATAGCAGCCAATGCCAACAGTAATGCGCCTTTCTCCAATGCAGTAACGCCGCGTATCATTCTGTTTAAAACAAAGGACGGGCGTAAGGGAGTTATTAAAATAAAATCGTTTGTGCAAAGCGGTCAGGGGTCTTACATCGTCACGGATATTAAAGTACAGAAAACCCCATAAGCACACCATGAAAAACAAACTGCTGGTACTAATAACCTGTATAATAGCTGCGCCTGTAACAGCGCAGCAAATAGACGTGGCTGGCCTGGGAAGTACATTAAGAGCTAAGCCGGTAAAGGTGAATGGAGGAATCAACGCCACTATGATGGCCTATGGAGGTAATGAAGCTGCCGGAACCGGCAGAGATCCGTTCAGCTGGTTTTTACAGGGCAACCTGAATATGAGCTTATTCGGCAAAATCAATCTTCCCTTCTCCTTTAATTTAACCAACAGCGGCAAAGGCTATACCTACCCGGTAGCGCCTAACAGGCTTAGCCTGCACCCCATGTATAAGTCGGTTACCGGTCATATAGGTGATGTAAGTATGAGTTTTTCTCCTTACACTTTAAATGGTCTGCAGTTCAGAGGGGTAGGAGTAGACGTAGCTCCTACAGGGCCCTGGAAGGTAAGCGCCATGTATGGCCGCCTACAAAAAGCAGTGCTATACGACAGCGCTACCAATAACACTCCTTATTTTGAACGCTGGGGCTATGGTGGTAAAATTAATTACCAGCAAAAGCTATACAGATTGGGGGTTTCAGCTTTTTATGCCAAAGACAAAACAGGAGTGCCACAACCAATACTGGACAGCCTGCTGATATATCCGCAACAAAACCTGTCAGTGAACTACGAGTTGTATTTCAAGCCGGCGAAAGGTATGGATGTAAGCGTTGAATATGCTACCAGCGCCTTAACCAACGATATACGTGATTCAATAGCACAAAAAAACAGGCACTACCTGAGTTCGCTGATACAAGGCAATTCCTCCACAGCTATATACCATGCTTATAAAGCCCAGCTGAACTATACTTTTAACACCAGCACTATCGGTGTGGGATATGAGCGGGTTGACCCCGGTTATAAAACCCTGGGCGCTTATTACTTTAATAACGACCTGGAAAATATTACCATCAACCTGGCACAGGCCATCTTCCATAAAAAAGCCACTATTGCCGCCAACGTAGGAGTTCAAAAAGACAATCTGAATGGGTTTAAAGCGGCCACTACCCGCAGATGGGTAAGTGCTTTTACGCTCAGCTATAACCCTACTGCCAATGTGCAAACCAGCGCCAGTTATTCTTCTTTTCAAACGCATATGAATATGCAATCTCAGTTTGAATATATCAACAACCCGGCTTCTCCTTACCAAAACCTGGATACCCTTAACTATGTGCAGTTGTCGCAAAATGCCAACGTAAATGTCAACATCATTACCCGGCGCACACAGCAGCAACAGCAGATGTTAAATGTGAACCTGAGTTTCCAGGACGCCAGCGATGAGCAGGGTGGTATTGTAAGAACCGGCAATAGTTCGCAATTTTACAACCTGGCTACTTCGTATGGTTTCACCTTTATCAAAACCGGCACCAATCTTACACTGGCATATAACCTTAGCTATAATACCATTGCCTTTAATGATATGCTTACGCAAGGACCAACCCTTGGCGTAAATAACCGTTGGCTGCAAAAAAAGCTTACCACTACATTAAGCGCATCATATAACAGCAGTAGCACCAACGGACAACAGCAAAGCAGCGTATTCAATACTAGGGTAAATGCAGCCTATAAGCTGTTTAAAAAGCATGCTTTACAGGCGGGGGTTATTAACCAATACAGAACGATACTTAACCGCGGCAGCTTTAGCAATGTAACGGGCACGCTTGGATATAATTATAGCTTTTAACCAGCATTCATGAACAACACAAGGACTGACAACAGTCCGGCATATATAATACTCTTTGTATGAAAAAGAACCACACCGCTTTACCCACACACGCATGGCTGCTGGCCGTGATGTTGCTTGGCTTTTTGCAGGTACACGCACAATCCGAAGGCCGGTACAGGGTTGACTTAAAAGTGGCCAACGTTACTCCTACAGGTGATTATAATGATGGTTGTATTAACAACTTCAGTATTTTCTTCCGTTTTACCGATAAAGGCACAGCCGACTCCCTGGTGTTTAAAGTAGAAAACCTGAATAACTGGGGCTCTACCCATACTAAAACGCTCTACTTTGCAGCACATCGAAACCTGTACCTCTTAAACCCTAAAGGCAGTCGTAACGATAAGGGCTGGGTAGGTGGATGTCATGGTTCGGATGATGCACAGGGCCCCGTACAAACAGTAACCCTGCCTTGTGTAAACAAAAGTTATGGTAGTATTATACCTGACTGGAACACCAATGTAAGTATGGTAGTAGCGCCGGAAAGAATAGATATTTACCGAACTACCGATATGCTGCCTACCGATACCAAAATTGCCATTACTGCCACCTGGGGCTTTCCTGCAGCAGTATACAACTGGCAGTATGGAAAAATAACACCCGTTCCTCACCCAGGTGGCACCATTACTTATGATACCACCTGGTATAATGTGCCCGATTCTTTACAAGGCAAGTCCACATTGAACGTTTGTGGCGAAGATATTTTCGGGCAGGATGCCGTAGCAGGAGCCGGGCAGCCGGTGACCTTCAGGGTAGCTTCCGGCTGCGCCACTTCCAATACATTGCTATTTACACAGCGCCTGGCCAGTCCGCATATTGTGAGTGTAACACCTATACCCAATGTCTGCTGGGGGCAATCGTACGGTTCCTTTAAAATTAAATTCGACAGGCAGCTGATTGCGAATGAAAAATTATACCTGGGTGTAAATGGCAATGGCAACCAGGAAAACTCACCTATGATAACCGCCCTGGATGCAGACAGCAGTTATACCTTTCCGGCCAAACTGGCGGAAGGCACTTACAATATTGATGTACTGGGCTTTTATCCTGATGTAACGATGGCCACCTATACTGGCAGCGAGAGATATAAAGCCACATTAGAACTGATTGACCCAACCCGCATACGCGGATCTATATGGACACATACCGATGTAAATTGTTTTGCAGGGCAGGATGGCACCGTTATGCTAGCCCCATATCCGCCCCTCACCAATAACGGCTATTACCAGGCAGGTTACTGGCATCCAGGTTCTACTGATACTACCTGGGTGGGCATTCGTTCTGGTATTATACTCGGGCCGGGTGGTGTAACTTACCGGTCAGTTGTGTCCGATTTACCTATGGGCAGTTATGCATTCGCCCTCAAAACAATAGATGGTTGTTATGGCGTAGATGAATCTAAAAACATAATTGTATTACCGGTTACTATTACGCAACCAGCAGCGCCTTTGGTTATTAACGATATCAGCCAGGCCAATCCGTTGTCGTTTGGCAGTACAGATGGCAATGTACAATCGGCAGTAGCAGGCGGCACAGCAGCCACAGGTAATTACAGCATTGCCTGGTTAAACAGCAACTCAGACATATTAACCAACCATACCGAAACCACCAATCCTTTTATTACCACCTTGCAATCAGCAGGAGATGGCGTTTATACCCTGATAGCAACAGATGATAACTACAGCAAGGCAACGGGCGACAACGCCAAAGGATGTTATGCTTCTCATACCTATACACTGGTACAGCCTCCTTTGCTGCAGGTGAACATTCTGCAACAAACTCCACTGTTATGTTACGGATTCACCAATGCCTCTTTATATGCTGCTGTTACAGGCGGCTTGCCAATACCAGGCAGGTTATATAATTATGTCTGGCAAAAGCAGGTAAACAGTACCTGGACTGCTATTAACCAAACGGACAGCATCGCCACCAACCTGGCTGCAGGCATGTATAAAGTGATCATTACAGATCAAAACAATATTAGTAAAGAAGCCACTTTTGAAGTATTACAACCCGATGCCTTACAATACACCAGTGTACACACCAATGTATTCTGTAACAACGGCAGCGACGGCAGCATTACGCTCACGGCAACCGGAGGCACCCAGCCTTACAATGCAGGCATCCGGGAAGCAGGAGGTACTACAGCCTGGACAACCTTCAGCAATGAAACACTGCATGCCGTAACCGGTTTGCCCGCCAACAGCTATGTGATACAAGTGAAGGATGCCAATAACTGTATCATGAAAGATGCCGGGGAAGCAGAAGTAGTCAGCTACCAGGAAGTTACCCAACCCACTCAAAAACTCACTATCACCAATCGCCTGGCCAGTCCGCCTTTATCCTTCCAGGCAACCGATGGATATATTACCCTGCAACTGGATGGCGGCACACCTGTTTCTGGTGGCACCTATCATATAGCCTGGACAGATGCACAAAATGCACAGCTGTCCAGCTATGCCAACACCACCAATCCCTTCACGAGCCGTTTAAACAACCTTGGTGAGGGCCGCTATGCCATTACTGCTGTTGACGCCAACTACAGTGCTGCCAGCGGAGACGCCAATAAAGCAGGTTGTTTTGTAACAGATACGTTTAACCTGGTACAACCTCCGCTGTTAACCCTGTCACTGGAACAACAAAACGGAGTATTATGTAATAATTATAATACCGGTATACTATATGCCCGTGTGAACGGTGGGATGGAAGTTCCTTCTGTACGTTATCGTTACCAATGGCTATTGGACGCAGGTAGCGGTTATGCAGCTATTGGCCAGACTGACAGCGTTGCCACCAGCTTAAAGGCAGGTAACTATAAAGTGATCATCACTGATCAAAACGGCATTACCCGTGAAGCTACCCATACTATTACCCAGCCAACCGCCTTAACCTATACAACAATCCATAGTGCCGTATTGTGCAACAATGGAGCTGACGGCATTATTACCGTTAATGCGGCCGGAGGTTCGGGCAAGTATCAGCTGTATTGGAACACAGGCGGCAGCGACACCTGGAAAGCTTTTGAGAAAGACGCACTTACCTATAGCGATTCTGCATTAACAGCAGACACTTATACATTGTATGTAAAAGACAGTAATGATTGTGTGATGCGCGATGCCAGCTTTAACCCGGTAAGTACCACTATTACAATTACACAACCTGCCGAAGCGTTACAGCTTACTGATAGTACCCTGATTAACCCGCTGGCTTTTGGCAGCACAGATGGGAGTGTTACTATACGTGCGAAAGGAGGCACTCCTGATGCAAATGGCTTATATACTACCCAATGGACAAAAGATGGCAGCAGTTGGACAACTTTCACCAATACACAGCCTCCTTTCCAAACCAGAGTACACGATGCAGGCAATGGGGTGTATGCACTCACCCTTTCTGATATTAATTATAGTAAAGCAAAAGGCAGCAATGCCGCAGGATGTATTACCACCGGAACCTATCGGCTGGTACATCCCACCTTGCTTACCGTACAGATAATAGAACAACAGGTTATATCCTGTAACGGGGTAGCGGATGGTGTATTGTATGCCAAAGCAGAAGGCGGGATAGAATTCACCCCAGACAGATACCAGTATCAATGGCAACAACAGATTAATAATGTATGGAGCAATATTACACGTACCGACAGCATTGCCGGTGCGCTCGCAGCCGGTAATTATAAAATCATCATCACCGATAAAAACGGAATTCAAAAAGAAGCTACCTATACGCTGCAGCAGCCCGATGTGTTAACAGTTCAGTTATCCGCCACCCAGGTAACAGCCTGCCATAATAATGATGGAAGTGCCCTTGCCGTTATCGCGGGAGGTACAAAGCCTTATCATATTGAATGGAGTAATGGTGATACCACTACACAAATAACACAGCAGCCCAAAGGCAAATACCTGGCTTTTGTAAATGATGCGCGCGGCTGTTATACACAAAAACAAGTAGCGTTACAATCGCCCAATCCCATTATTATTACCGATTCGGTAGTAACCCAACCGCTTTGCTACAACTACCATACCGGTGCTATCAGCTACCAGGTATCTGGCGGACAAGCTCCTTATCAATATACCTGGAGCAATGGCAGTACCGGGCAAAACATCACAAACCTGGCAAAAGGCAACTATACAGTAACCATTACCGATGCACAAAACTGTACGGAAGCTTTTGATTTTACTATTACAGAACCTAACCAGCTGGTGATTGAGCTGGGGCCTGACCGCACTTTATGCCGCGACCAGGTATATCAGGCCAATGCCCTGCTGGAGGAGCCGGGCATCAGCTATCAGTGGACTGCCTCTAATGGGTTTACCGCTACTATACCCGTAGTTACTTTAACCAAAGCAGGCAAGTATTATGTAACAGCCACCAACACTAACGGATGTACAGCTTCGGACAATATCACCATCAGCGTGAGCGACCAGGTGATAGCCGCCAGTTTTGCAGGCAGCACGCAAAGCTTTACCAATGAAGATGTAGTGTTTGTCAACATCAGCAACCCGGCGCCCGACTGGATTAAATGGGAGTATCCGGCAGTAGCGGGTGTTACGGTAAAGCAGCAGGATAGTATGTCGGCAACCGTATCCTTCCGCGATACAGGCATCTATATCATTCAAATGCATGCCGGCACTGGTGTGTGCGAGCAAACCGCGTCGCAGCCCATCACTATCATTAAAGGAGAATCGCTGGACGATCCGGGTACCACTACCGAGCCATTTATCAAAACATTCTACCTCGCACCCAACCCTAATAACGGACAGTTTAAAGTGGTAGTGAGCTTGCAGGATGCTTCACAGATACAGTTACGATTGATAGATATAAGCAGTGGCCGCGTAGTAAATACACGTAAAGAAAGCGGACAGGCGAATTATGAATTACAATATGTATTGTCTATACCGGCAGGCACATACGCATTGGTGTTAGAAACCCCTAAAGGCAGCCGTGTACTTAAAGTACTGATTTTATGAGAAAGCGCAGCACCCTTTTGACCCTTATATTGTTATTGCTTACCACAATAGCAAAAGCCGATTTTCCGGTTCAGGCCAGTGTACAGCTCATCCCACCGTATACCTTACGCGTGAGTGATCTGTACAGCAGCTCTACCGATAAAATGGTAATCACCCTTATTAATACCGATTTAACCAAAGCCTCGCTGGGGGTACGGTTAAGGTTATACATAGAAAGTCAGGGGATAGTACTACGCAGCAAAGACGGCGTCTATTACCCCACCATTACTTTAGACGCCGGAATTCCTGCCCGGTTAACCCAGGGCGATCTGGCGCCTTATTTCAATGTAGATAACCTGGATTTAACGGGCCTTACCCGCGCGCAATATACACAACAGGGTACACTGCCCGAAGGTTTTTACACGATCAGCTGCGAGGTCATTGAAGTATTAACCGGCAGGGTGCTAAGCCGTAAAAGCAGCGCTATGGCCTGGATCAGTCTGAGCGATCCTCCATTGCTGAATTTACCTGCCAAACAGGAATCCATTGCCTTCCGCAACCCGCAAAACATCCTATTTAACTGGACTCCCCGGCATTTAAGCAGCCCCAACAGCGCCTTCAATACCTCTTACGATTTCACGCTGGTGGAAATATGGGACAATGTGATTGCTCCGGAAGTTGCTTTTACTACAGCCCAGCCTTTATATCAAACCAACACCACCGCTACTACATTATTATACGGCCCTGCTGAAACACCATTGATTGCCGGTAAAAGATATGCCTGGCGGGTACAGGCCAAGGCTTCTAATGGCATAGACAATCTGGATCTGTTTCGCAACAATGGCTACAGCGAAATATTCTGGTTCACTTACCAGGATAACTGTCAGCCACCCACCAACCCACAGGCGGAACCAGGCACAGGCCGGGCCACTATCAGCTGGACACCGGGTGTGCAATTACTGGATTCTACCTACACTGTCGATTACCGTGTACAGGGGCAAACCAACTGGTACAGCAGCACCACCACCGCCAGCAAACAAATGCTGTACGATTTAACGGTCAATCAAACCTACGAATACCGCGTGGGCGTAGCCTGCGCGTCCGGCACCGGCTACACCTACACCGATATTAAAACATTTGTAATGACGGGCAGTAAGGATACCGCAGGTATTAACTGTGGTAAAATAACACCAGCCTTAAACATTACCAATCAAAACCTGGCCACTACCATGCTCAACGGCGACCGTATCACCGCCGGCGATTTCCCTGTAGTGCTTACACAGGTAAGTGGTACAAAAAGTTTCTCCGGCAAAGGATATGTAACCATACCCATGCTGTCGAACGCCAAAGTGAAGGTAACATTCAGCAATATTGGCATTAACACCGACAAACAACTGATCAGCGGTTATATAGAAACAACCTACGACTCTACCGAATCACAGATTGCCAATGTAAACAAGATCATAGAAAACATAGAAGGTGCTATAGAAGGCGGTAATAATACAGGGCATGTAGTAACCGGCGAAAGCGCTGCCGACTACACCGTAAACTTCACTATACCGGAAAACTGCACTACCTGCACCTTTACTTCTGATGGAAAGGGCGGCGGCACTATGAATTTTGGTAATAACAACACCCTTACCGTAGACCATTTACCTGCTACTGTAAAAGATGCTTCCGGCACCACCTATAGCATAGGCCAGGATGGCAAACTTACTAAAATAGGTACCGCCACCGAAGCTTCTAAAAACCTGGTAGCAGGCGCTGATAAAACAGCTATAGACACCAGCAAAGGCATCGTCAACTTTACCGCACATCCCGATCAGCATTACGCCTTTGACAAGTACATAGCCGCTTACGACAATAATGAAACCTGGGGCAAACGCTACGAAGCGCTGGGCAGCTATCGCGTATCCGCCAAAGCCATTGCACAGGGCGTTACAGATGTGGTATTGGCCGAAATAGCGTTGAAAAACGATCTGAAACCAGATAGCGTTCAGTTTGTAAGTGGCACCGGAACAGTATATACCAAGGCGAAGTATAATAACAAAGACAATGCATGGGTGATTAACCTGGTAGGTGGCCCGGCTAATGATGCACAGGAGATATATGCCTTATATCCGCAGCCTGACGGAAAGGCTGCTAATTTAGGTAAATTACTGGTGGCTGCTTACCCGGCGCGTGAAAAGAAACTGGTACTGGTGCCTGTTAACGGCATCACTGGCTTTGACGAAAAAGCGATAGCAGATTCCTTAAACGCCATTTACAACAGCATTAATATCCGCTTTACAGTATCTACTGATCAGTCGTTTAGTTCCAGCAGCATATCTGCCTGGGATGAAGATAATAATGGCGCACTAAACGTATCTGGTAGCGGCCTCTTAAGTGTATACACGCCGGAAATGAAAGCGTTGAACAGCGCCTATAAAGGAGTGAATAAGACACTGGATAAAGACGCTGTTTACATGTTTGTTCTGGATAAGGCTGCCGACAGTATGGTACTGGGCGATATGCCACGCAACAAGCAATTCGGCTACCTGTTCGTACAGGACAATAAGGCCATTCCTTATACCGTAGCACACGAAATGGCTCATGGCTTCTTCAGTCTGCAGCACCTGTTCGATTACAGTGGAATGCATAGAACAGAAAGCTTGCCTGCCAACCTGATGGATTATCCTGCTGGCAATCGCTTATCGAAATTACAATGGGATTGTATACATGATCCGGCACTGGTAATAGGCGCTTTTGAAAGCGATGGTGATGCTATGAGCTATAAGCTGTATCAGATCGATTCAGCTTTCAGAAACAAGGATAATAAAACCGTTTCGTTCCTGGCACCCACAGGAGAAATCATTACCGTACCACAGAAAACCGTATACAACATATGGTTTAACTATGGCTCAGCATATCACGATGAGGATAAAAGCTACCTGGAATACTATGATAGCTTACTGGCAGGAACCTTATACCGGTTCTCTATCAAAACCAGTGAAACTACTTACGAAACCTACGAATTCAATGCAGAGCAGTCCAATTATGTAGGAGTAAACTCTGGTACAGCTTACGTACAGAATGTGGATTTTGACAATGTAGATGGTTTTGCATATCCTGTACCATGCGATGGAAAGTACACTTTATATAAGTTCCCTGTTGGATCAGATGGATATTTCAGCAAGCTGGCAGGCAAGGCTGCCTCATTGAATTTCTTTAGTATAGCCAGTCTGTTTACACCTTTCAAAGGCAGCTTCCAGCCTATGAAGCGGGATAATAATACCATATCCCAGGTAGTAGACAGTATTGTAAGGCAAAACTGCAGCTATTGTATTTCCAGCATCACACTTACCATGCTGAAAGGACGCTGCAATACACAGGAGCTGATATGGGTAGATAAAATTGCCCAGATGCGTACTATTTATCCTCTCTATTTCGACAGGTTTACACAGCTGGAAATAGTAAATCCGCATCCGTTTAAAATAACAATTGTAGATAACCCCAACCAGGAGGGAAGCTGGGAGCAGCCACGGACACTTTACTTCAAAGGCAAAACGCCTGAAATGGGTAAGGACTATGATACAGTATATGCCAGTGAATTCCCATGGGCTAATTACCTGGCTACACATCCGGAAGTAGTTAGCAATTTCACGAGCAATAAAACAGAGTTCTACAGAACATTTATTGAACAGTTTGATCTGTTTATTAAACAAGGTAACCAAAGCAGTGATGATTTCTGGAACAGTGTAACCAAATCCACTTCCGTTGGAGCTATAACTGCACAGGTGTATAAGGATGAATTATTCCAGTTACAGGCTGTAAATCCGCTTAAAAAGCTCATTGCACTGGATCTGATGATCAACAGTTCCACCAATTACTTTACCACACTGGAAACGCCATGTGTAAAACTGTTCTCCACCTTTAACGAAAGTGACTATATACAGGTATTAACCTATATCACTGATAGCATTGGTATCAAGAAGGTATACGATGCCTTCTATAACCACAGTGATTATGCAGGAGGCCGCCAAAACCTTACAGAGATATTATGCCTGATTAGCTCAATGGTGTCGCAAACCGGTTATGGTATAGAGAGTGAAGACCGGTATGCACATTATATGAAGGAAATAGATAAAATTCCAGGAGTTGAAGGCAACCTCTGGCAGTTCTCCAACTTCAAATGGAACTTCCTTGACAATGGCCTTATCAGGATGTATGAGCGAGACGACAAAACCTCCTTTGATGTAAAATATAATGATATAGTCCCTATCCAGATGATAGGTGGCTTTGAATTCCGCGGCGTTAAATATCAGGATGGAACCATTATCCGCGTACCAGCAATTATGGCTGTTTTAATGAACCACCTGGGTAGAATGGAAGTAACTGAAAAAGTTACCTGGACAGGTGTAAACACCATCATGCTGGCAGTAGGTATAGCAGAGATAAAAGTAGCATTTGAAGCCGCTAAGCTGGTACGTATGGGGCTTGCTGTAGCAGATGCCATAGGCACCACCACTTCAATAATAGCCCAACAGGTGAACGACACCTATATGCCGGCCAAACTGCGTGGCGAAGTACAGTTAGCCGCAGCCTTATTATCACTACCTAACGCGCTCAGCAAAATAGCCGAGATAGAAAAAGTAGTTGACGATCTGGATGCTGCTATAGCCGGTGCAGAGAAATCAATGGCTAAAGGCGAAGTGCTGGCTGCCATGTATGCTGCTAAAAGGCAGATTTCCCTGGCAATGACGGATTCTAAAGATGCTGTTGAAATATTTAACCGTATTAGTAAAGTTGGTATTGCAGAGGAAGATCTCAAACCATTCAAGGAAATTCTTTCTTCTCTAAGTAAAAATGATAATAACGTTTACCTGGTTGTATTTAGAAATAAACAGAATAACATTAAACTTCTGGCGAATGGCAGGGAAACTGTTTTAGAAGATTATTCTCTGGGTGCTTATCTTAAAAAATGGTATCCGAATGCAGCCCAGAATGGCAAGAAGATCATCCTGCTTTCCGGCCAGGATGCAGCAACAGCACAAAAGCTTGCTAAAAATTATGAGGGAACTATTATAGCAAATGATGGATGGGTAAGACTACATGATAATGGAGTAATTGAAAGTAGTAAACCATTTAAAGAATATACAGCTGCCGGTAGTGTAGAATCTGCCAAAGAAGTAACCGGCCTTGGTTCAGCCTCCAACACTGCTGCTAAGTTTTCTATTAAAGTGGGCGCATGGACAGAATTAGATGCTCAGGCAGCCAATTATGTGCAAAAACTTAAAAACGAAAAACTCACTTATATCGCAGGCAAGTTCAGACAATTCTCAGATGAAGAGCGTATAAGGTTTATGAAAAACTTTGACGACAACACACCTATAAACTATAAAAGACTGCTGGATGATGAAACAAAAAGCATGATAAACAACTGGCGGGCGGATGAATACTTTGCTAATCCTGCAGGAATGGATAAGTATCATTATTCTTCAGCAGATAAGCTTGAGCATGCTGTTTTAGGTGACTATGCTCCTCCCGAAGATCCTGTATTATCTATGCGTCCCAAAAAGATGACTGGAGGAGGTCATGGAGAGGATGGCTACCAATATCAAATAAAATGTGGTTATAATCCTGAAGTTAAATATACTTTTGATAACAAAGTTCGTACAGGCAATGTTCCGGGACATGAAGATCCCTTGAAAGCAACTGGGGGAGAACAGTCCTGGTATCCTCCTGATTGGACCAAGCAGGATATTTCAGATGCTGAACAATATGTAAAAAATCATAACCCGGCCGCGTGGACTGCACTACCAGAAGGTGGAGTTATTTATGATAATTACAAGAATGTAAGAGTAGGAATTGTGAAAACACAAGGGGCTATCGGTACCTCATTCCCGGATAAAATGATGCAACCTTCTATGACAGGTGCTCATTGGGAATTAAATCCTACCATTATAAAAAATTAACAGGATTGACGCAGAATATGAATACAATGGTAAAAAGAGGATTTGCATTATTGCAAACCAGAGAGCCTGGCGACGTTCCGGACATTCACGATATAGAAAAAAATGCGGGGGTAAAATTACCCCCGCTTTATAAAACATTTATTACCTGCTTTAAAACAGGAGAGTACGCTATACAGAAAGAACAGCGTATTACTGCTGACAAAAAGACGTTACTGGAATTTACCTGGTATAACAGTGAACATCCTGTATTTACCGACAATGATATTCGTTTTGATTTCTTTAATAATATTGAATATGAAATAGAATACAACCAGAATTGTTTGGTAATAGGCACCTGCCATAAATACTACCAGTTACTCCTGAGCATAGAAGGAGAAGCGGCAGATCAGCTGTTTTTACACATCGATGAAGCTACACCTCTTGTTCCCTTGCATATGAATATATTTCAGTTTGTGCAAACATTGGTACTAATACCTATAGAAGAAAAATATATAGCAGGCATGAAATACAGCCAGCTATATAAAAAGTGGGGCAACGAGTATTGGCAAACGGAAGAATAATGATTATGGCCCAACGCTTACATATAATAGCAAATAGGGTAGACGTAGGAATGAAAAACAAGAAAGACAGAATAGAAAAAAAGGCTTCAGGCAGCAAAACAAGCTATTCCTCAGCCCATTTAAATAGTGAGAAACCCCACATAAGCAATAGCCAGTAAAACACCAACTCCGGCTGTATACCATTTGGTTCTCGAGAAACACCGATTCCGTAACTTTACACCCGTATCTAAAAGCAAGCGTCGGATTTATTCAAAGAAGAAACAAATGGTAGCTAATGGAAACAAATGAAAAAAGAAAAATTGCCTGGTCGGTATTAGACCTCGCAACCGTGTTGGAAGGGAAAACAGCCGCTGATTCATTCGCCAACAGTCTGGCGCTGGCCAAACATGCAGAAAGCCTGGATTATACCCGCTTCTGGCTGGCCGAACATCACAATATGATAGGAGTTGCCAGTTCGGCCACCTCCATATTAATCGGCCACATAGCCGGTGGCACCCAAACCATACGGGTAGGGTCGGGGGGCATTATGTTACCCAACCATGCACCGCTGGTAGTGGCAGAACAATTTGGCACCCTGGCCTCTTTGTATCCCGGCCGTATTGATCTGGGCCTGGGCCGTGCCCCTGGTACCGATCAGTTAACCGCCAGGGCTTTGCGGGGCGAGAACTTTCATGCACAGCACAATTTCCCGGCCGACATTCAAAAGCTGCAACGCTTTTTCTCCGCCGAAAACAGCACCGCCAGTGTACGCGCCATACCAGGAGAAGGTTTAGATATTCCTATCTGGATATTAGGCTCCAGCACCGACAGCGCCCTGCTGGCCGCAGCTATGGGATTACCTTATGCTTTTGCCAGCCATTTTGCTCCCACTTACTTTATGCAGGCCATTGAGCTGTACCGCAAAAACTTCCAGCCATCTCAATGGTTACAACAGCCTTACGTAATATCCTGCGTGAATGTAGTAGCTGCCGATACGGATGCCGAAGCAGAACGTTTGACCACTTCAATAAAGCAGTTTTTTATGGGAGTGGTAACCGGCAAACGCAGCCGTTTATTACCACCGGTTGACAGCATGGAAGGCATATGGGATATGCAGGAAGAAGCGGCTGTGATGCAAATGCTGGCTTACTCGTTTGTGGGAGGACCGCAAAAGCTACAAGCCAAAATAGAAAGTTTTCTCCAGCAAACGGGCGTAAACGAGATAATGGCTACAGCGCATATCTACGATCAAACAGCACGTTTACATTCTTATACACTGTTTGCACAACTGATGCAACAGATCAACGCTTAACAGGTAGTTGAAAATTCGTTTTTTGTATAATTATATATAACTGAGCATGAAACGAATAGAAGAATGTTCCTTTTTTTTTAAAAAAATTGACAGAAAAAATTTGGAATTTAAAATTCCTGTAGTAACATCGCAGTATCAAAGACGATTATATCACCTCATTATAAACTAGGTGTTTTTCATAGGTTAGCAACGGCCTGCCTTGTCTAAGGTTCGGGCCTATTTTTTAAAGCCAATATCCACTGTAATAACCACTCAGGCTCGGGTGTAAGAGTCATCCAATTATTCTATTGAGTACCGCAATTAAATAAGTATTCCATCATTTTTAGTTATACCTAAGTAAACTGTACTCTTATGGATGAACTGGCAAGGTTTCCAGAGTGCGACCTCACAGAAGAAGCATTAGTTGAGCTCGTAAACAAAAGAGAATCGCGTGGCCTGGATGAAGTTTTTAACATCTACATGGGCCGCATGTACTTCTTCTCGTTACAATTTGTACCTACAGAAGAAGTAAGTGAAGAAATAGCCGTTAGCAGTATGGAAGCATTCTGGAAAAACGGGCATAAAAACTACACATCCCTGTGTGAAGTAAGAGAGTCATTATTTGACAATTTAACCACCAGGTGCACCAACGCTGTAAAACAGGAGGAAGGTGTGTTTTTAATTGCAGACAAACAATTAAACACACAACAGCTGGAAAAACACATCAAAATTTCTAATCTAAAAGCAGAGGTTGCATTTATTTATCACCTGCAAAAAGAAAAGAAAAACGGAAAGGACGACGGGGAAGAGAATAAACCCGAAGAACCAAAGAAAGAAAACCCGGAAGAAAACAACGAAAACAAGAATGATCCTGAAAGCTAGTATCATTTTGCCATAGATTATTGAAAGATGTTGTAAAGGCGCTTATATCTATAAGTGCCTTTTTTAATGCCCTGCATTCACTCAAACAAGGCAACAAAGGGGACAAACATCCTATAACCATCTGATATTCAGCATACACATTGTCCACTATTTGTCTTACCTCTGACTATGCCCGAACCATTACTAACGATTAGATTGCGTATATAATTACTTACTTGACTATGGAAATAACAGCAGCCAGCCCTTACATTACCAAAAGAGAGAAAGAGATACTTGCACTGGTAGCAGAGGGGTACACCAGCAGCTCAATAGCCAACAAGCTATACCTGAGCATTCGCACAGTAGAAAATCACCGGATGAATATTCTAAAGAAGTTAAGCGCCAAAAACACCGCCACTATGATAAAGCGGGCGCAAGAAGAAAATCTGTTAGTTCATTAGTACTGCTTTTATTATAAAGCAGTACTTTTTACCACACAATCCTTTACAATTACATTTATTTTACGACCTCTAACGCGACCTTCCACGGTTACAGTTTGCAGTTTGCTTAAACGCGAAACGGTATTTTCATCGTCAAACATGCACTGTATACCCATGGAACCATAAGGCTCTTTGCCTGCCAGCACTATATAGCCGCCACCATTATCAATGGTTACAATTTTACCGGTTATTAAAATGGTTTCACCTTTAAAGGTATCATCAGCTTTCGACTCATTATTGGTATACTGGCTGTATAAATCAGTAGCTTGTATGGTTTTGGCATTGGGATCTAAAGCTTTGTTAGCAGCAATAACATCAGGTTCAGCAGGCTTACGGTTGGTTATCCATCTTACACAAAATGCAGCTACAAATAATAAGGCTACATAAAGAATCCAACGGATGTGATCGGGCTTTTTAGGTTGTTGTGCTCTGCTCATTGACAGTCTTTTTAGGGGGATGACACTAAGGGTCTGGTTAATTTCGGGCTAAAGATATGGAATTAAACTATTGTAATATATTAGCAATATGATTCAACCTGAGACTACATCCAACACCTATAGACCATTTGTACTCTCTGGCGGCGGCGCCCGTGGTTACGCCCACCTGGGTGTATTAAAAGCTTTTTCTGAAAAGCATATTTACCCGGAAGCTATTGCCGCCACCAGTTCCGGATCGATGATAGCCGCTTTTATTTGCGACGGTTACACGCCAGACGAGGTAAACACCCTTTTCCATAGCACCAAACTGAGTTTGTCTATGCAATGGAACAACCTCAAATCGGGATTATTATCTCTCAAAACCGTAGAGCAGGTATTGAAAACTTACTTGCGCAGCACTACTTTCGAGCAGCTGAAAATACCGTTGTATATCACCGCTACCAACTATACCAATGGCACCCGTGCCGTTTTTAGCAAGGGGCCTATCATTCCGGCTATTATGGCCGCATCGTCTATTCCTATCCTGTTTTCTCCGGTAACCATAGAGGGCATTCCTTATGTGGACGGGGGCTTATCCGGTAACCTGCCTGCCGAGGTACTGGTTCCTCAATACCGGGATATTATAGGGGTACACGTTAATCCTATCCGCCCCTACAATCCGGCCGACAGTATTATGGCTAATGTTGAGCGCACTTTAAACATGGCTATTCATGAACCTGTTACCATTAGCCGGCTGCTATGCAGTCAGTTTATAGAACCGGAAGCATTACGGGAATTTGGCACTTTCGATTTTAAAAAGTTTCCCGCCATGTACACGGTGGGCCTGGAATATACCCGCCAGTTACTGGCGCAGCCTGCTCCGGTGTCGGCGCAAACGCATTAATGGATAAAAAAGGAGAGGATGCCGGTAATGATAAGAGTTACTCCCGTAATCATACCCGCATTGTGTTCCAGGGTATGCCAGTTTAACTTTAGTAATCCTTTATAAGCAAAACCTACCAATAGTATCATACCCGAAGTGGTAATGGTAAGATAGATCAGCGACATGCACCAGGTTACCCAAACCGGTTGCGTTCCGGCTAAAAGAAAATAGGCTTCTATTTCCATGCAGGGCGAAAAAAACATAGCCACCGCCAAAGCAGTAACAATACGCTTTTTGGTATGCTTCCGTTTTACTTCATCTGTAATATGAAAGTGTTTGTGCTTATGATGGCGATAACTGAAAATAAGCCCCATGATAATCAGGATCACCGGGGCAATGATGTGCGTAAACTGATGTATGCTGCCCGACAAACTTTTTCCCAAAACCGACAACGCCACTCCTAAGGCTATAGTGCTAAGCGCATGCGCCAATGCAGCCACCAGGGTTACGGTGGTAACCTCCTTTAATGTCCAGCGCTCCCTTCTTCCTACAGCAATTACAGGCAACCAGTGATTAGGTATAACGGCATGTAAAAGACTGATAATGATACTACCTGTAAGAATACTGAACATAAATCAATTCAAAATAAAAGGCAAAAGTAAGATAAGTATGATTGTATTATCCTGTTAATGAAGCCAGTAGCTATTATTTTTCCCGATTTGTTATAAATGCTCCCCAGTCACCCTTCATTTAAGGGATATTTAATTAAACAATTATACTATATTAACGTTAATTTATAGTGTAACAACTTTAACCCTGTTATATGTATCTTATGCCAGTTTCACTATCTGCACCCTCTATAAGGCTGCTTTTGCTTGCAACTATGCTGTTTTTCTCTCTCTATACTGTCCGCGCGCAGGAGGGAGCTATTGACAAATCCATTCACAAAACAACCGTCACGTACAGTACCAAAGACACGGTAACACTAAAAATGGACATTTACAGTAATGACCCCATTACCGTGAAAAAGCCCTGTATCGTGTTTGTATTTGGTGGCGGCTTTGCCACCGGGCAAAGAGATGCTGCCGGTTATTTTGCCTATTTTAATGCATTGGCCAAGCATAACTTTAAAGTAGTATCTATTGACTACCGCTTAGGGCTTCAGGGTGGTAAAAAAGTATCGCCACTGAACACAAAACCGTTAAAAGAAGCAATTGATATGGCAGTAACCGACCTGTACGATGCCACAGCCTACCTGATTAAACATGCCGAAACATTGGGCATTGATTCCTCAGCTATTATTTTAAGTGGCTCCAGCGCAGGCGCTATCACTGCCTTACAGGCCGATTGGGAAAAAAGGAATGAACATGCCATTGCGCAAATACTACCCGAAAGCTTCCAGTACAAAGGAGTAGTAGCCTTTGCCGGAGCTATACTAAGCTACAGGGGAGCGCCCACTTATAAAATACCACCGGCGCCCACTATGCTTTATCATGGTACTAAAGACAAAATAGTTCCTTTTAACCGCGTCCGCTTTTTCAATAAAATATTCTGCGGCTCTAATTACCTGGCTTACCGTTTTGAAGCAGAAAAGTATCCTTACTATTTCCGGGTAATGCATCGCATGGGGCACGAAGTGGCCAGTACACCCATGCACCAGCATATAGATGAAGTGCTGTGGTTTTTAGATGAATACGTTATAAAAGGGAAACAGTACCTGGTACAGGTTGACTTTAACGATTTGGCCGGCAGAAGGGTTTCCCGCTAAAGCCTTTATATTTTTTAGCCAGCCTTTGTACAAAAGGCTGGCTTATTTATTCTTCCTCATCTTCCATGTCCAGGTAAATTTCATGCACCACAAATTTGGCGTGGGGCACTATCTCTACCAGCTCTGTGATGTCTTCCGCACCTATCGGGTAAATAGGATCATCACCACCCATAAAGTCCGGATCAGGAATAAGTTCGTAATATTTTTCCTGTGTACCGGTTTCTAATTCCGCCACTTTTACATACTGCACACCTTCCTGCACCCAGCTATCCAGTATTTCCTGGGTAAAGATGTAGTAGGGGTTCGACTGTTTATTTTCCATCCGGTAAATCTACTGTATAATCTATATTTTTGGCGCATGAATGCATTAGTAAATGAAAGCACAGATATAGCGGCGCTGTTACAGCAAAACCCTTTGTTTGTGTTTGCCCTGGATTATGAAGCAGCAGAAGAGTTTAGCGAATACAACCCTTATATAGTAGGCATAGGCAAGGTAAACGCTGCCTATCATTTAACCAAACGTATCATTCAAAACAAACCAGGTATTATCATTAACCTGGGCTCGGCGGGTAGTAACCGTTTTTCGCGTGGTGAGGTGGTATGCTGCACCCGGTTTATACAGCGTGATATGGATGTTACGCCACTCGGCTTTCAGCAATACGAAACTCCTTACTCCAACCTGGAGCCGGTGCTGCAATATGGCTTATCCTTTAAAGGCTTGCAGGAAGGCACCTGTGGCACAGGCGATAACTTTGAAACAGCTCATCTGTCTACCGCCTATGATGTCATTGACATGGAAGCCTATCCATTAGCCTGGATAGCCATGAAAGAACAAATTCCCTTTCTGTGCCTGAAATATATATCTGACGGTGCAGACGGAGGAGCAGCCGAAGAATGGACAGAGCAGGTGCACAAAGCCGCAGCCGCATTAAAACAGGTCATTACCCAATTGGTATAAATCAGTAGAGGAATCTGCTATTGCTGGAAGACTCCTCTTTTACTTTTCCTTCTGTTTGCATTCCGGCCTTCCTTGTTTCCTGGCACACATTCATCAACCGCGTCCGGTTGCAGCCAGGAGAAGACAAAGGAATGGATATATGCCACATACTGCACCATTCCTACTACTTAAAATTTACCGATATATCGTAAATCAATCTATCTTCGTTACGGAATATCGAAAAATCACAATTTTATGGAAAAAGGGCTTACCGCCAGGAATCCTGATGCAGCTTTGCGTCATTCCAGGCTATTGTTGTTAGAGCAGTTGCAGCAGAGAGAGAAGGAACAATCTATATTATTGCATGTTGGCAGTAAAATAGCCAATGCCCGGGAAAGAAGTGATTTATGGGATATTATCACCGTGCAATTATTGAATTTGCTTGGTGCCCAATATTATACCTTATGCCTTATTAACGAAGATGGCGTAACCCATACCCCTTATTTACACAGCCAGGAAAAAAGCATACGCACCCGCGCTAAAGACAGTCCGATAGTACATGCCGGACATCCTATAGAAGATGGCATCTTCAACGTGGCACTAGCCAGTAACGAACCGGTGATCTTTGATCTGGAAATGCTGATGAAAGTCAAAAACATACCGCCTTACATCATCAACTGGTACAACTCCGATATCCGGGAAATGATGGTGGTAAAAATATGCAACGGCAAAGAAGCCAGGGGCGTGCTGTATTTATATGCGCAGGAACACGGATCTTTTACTGTAGATAAATTTAACCTGCTTCTGGGCATTGCCGATCAGCTGGGCACCGGCATTTGTAATATCCGCGCCCTGGAAACCATACAGCAGCAACTGGAAGCTATCAATAAATACAAACAACAACTGGAACAGGAAAACCTGTACCTGCAGGAGGAGCAAAAGTTGAGCAGCCGGTTTTCGGAAATGATAGGCTCTTCTGCCGAAATGCAGAAAGTATGCCGCCTGCTGTCGCAGGTGGCTATGGCCGATTCTACTATATTGATTTTAGGCGAAACCGGCACTGGTAAAGAGTTGATTGCACGCGCCATACACCATGCTTCGGCACGACGCAATAAGCTGATGATAAAAGTAAACTGTGCCGCCCTGCCAGCCAACCTGATAGAGAGTGAATTGTTCGGGCACGAAAAGGGCAGCTTTACCGGCGCACTGGAAAAGCGTGTTGGCAAGTTTGAGCTGGCCAATAACAGCTCCTTATTCCTGGATGAAATAGGAGAGTTACCGCTGGAACTACAGGCTAAACTATTGCGGGTATTGCAGGAGAAAGAAATAGAACGTATTGGCGGCAAGGGCACTATTAAAGTAAATGTGCGCATTATTGTGGCCACCAACCGCAACCTGGAAAAAGAGGTACAGGCCGGCAGGTTTAGAAGCGATTTGTATTACCGGTTGAATGTGGTGCCTATTACTCTGCCACCCTTACGCAAACGCAAGGAAGACATTCCTGCGCTGGTATCCCATTTCATTGAAAGATATGCGCAAAACGCCGGTAAAAAAATCAATAACATTTCGCACAAGGCCATGGAAATGCTGATGGGCTACGACTGGCCTGGTAATATACGGGAGCTGGAACACCTGATTGAGCGCACAGTATTGCTTACCAATACCAGCTCTATTAAAGAAGTGCTTTTACCGGCAGGCGCCAAAAAAGCCGGCACTTATCACGAAGAGGAATTTGTGGTAAAACCACTGGACGAAATGGAGCGGGAATATATTTTAAAAGTAATTAAGCATTGCAAGGGGCGCATATCCGGCCCGAATGGCGCCGCCGTGAAATTAAATATGCCCTCTACTACACTCACCTCCAAAATGCAACGCCTGGGTATTAAGAAAGAGCATTTTGTACAGGAAGAAGAATAAAAAACATCCCCGCACTATACCTGTTGTATAGGCGGGGATGGATATTTTAACCAGCAGGACTTGCATCTGTGGTTAAATAACATATCAGCATGGCCACACCCGGCAACAGCAATGCGCCCAGTCCAAAATACCCTGCTAGCAAGGCACCGAACAAACAACCGCATAAAAAGCCACCGATAGTATAGCTTTGCTTTTGCAAGCTTTGCAGCGACAGCACATCCGCTCTAAAACCATTGCGTAACAAGTGTCCTAAATCCAACGAAGCCTGGGTAACATTTCCCGTCATCATGGTAGTAGGGCCATGTGTTTCTTTCGCAAACAGCTTTCCAAAAGCATTCTGTAACCCCATAGCAAATACAACTGTCATTACTATCGTGTAAATGCACCATTTATCATCCGGTCCGGTAATAGCAGGTAAAAAAATGGCAGCCGCACCAGACAGCATCAGCAAAACACTTTGCAGTAACAACAGGTGATACTTTTTTTGCGTTTTATCAATCAGCCAGCCGCCCACAATCACCGCCGCCACAAACACCGGAAAGGTGATCAGTTTTATCCACGACGCCGGACTACCGCCTTTAATGGCCTGCGCAGCAAACGTGATAAAGTTACCTGTAACATGCGCCGAAAAGATAGAGTCGCCCTTTACAAAGGTGACGGTATCACAATAACCGGCTATGCACGACAATAAAAACGTAACTGCATTAATCCCTCGTTTTTGTAACATGTTCGCTTTGTTTTAGTATAAATTACTCCAGGTGCGCTCTTAACATCCAGGCAGTTTTTTCATGAAACTCCATCAGCCCGGTAATGTAATCGCTGGTACCTGCATCTTTCAGTTTATTGGCGTAGCCATTGATATTTTCACGCAGGTGAATCAGAATACTTTCATGATCGGCCAGCAATTCCTTAATAAAGCCCAGGCCATCATTCTTTTCGCGTGTTTGCTCGGTCAAATGGGTTAAAGCCAGGTATTCCTTTAATGTAGCAGGAGGGAAGTGCCCCAGTGTGCGAATACGCTCCGCCACGGTATCAATCACCTCTTCCAGCTGGTTATACAAGCCCTCAAAAAACACATGCTTGCTGTGAAAATCAGGCCCGGTTACACACCAGTGCGCTTTACGGGTTTTCGTATATAATATAAACTCATCGGCCAGTACCTTGCTTAAAGAATGCGCTACCGCTGCCAGGTTCTCTTTGCTAATACCTATTGCTGCTTCCATGTTAATTACGTTTTAAAATAAATGATTGAACAAATAGTTATCTATTGAATATATACCCGGCCCCAGTGCCAGCACCAGTAATAACGACAAGGTGTACATATAAGGCACGTCCCTTACTTCAATATTATCTTTGCGGTGCACCACAAAATAACCGATGGCCGTAACGCCTATAGTAGGCAATATCACCAATCGGGTAGCCACGCCCAGCATTATCAGGAATGGCACTACCGTATCAGAAAAAGTAGCCACCAAACCATTCAGCTTATCCGGTAAATGCAGGGGATTGGGCACATGCTCGCGCTGCCCGTTTTCTACCCTGAACTTTTTCATACCATGCACGCGGAATAGTTCCAGCGCCAGCAATACACGAAAAACCAGCATGGCATAGTTATTCATGCTGCTACCCAAATCGCTCCACAATACACTTTTAATAATCTCTATCATACGAATGGTTTAGAATGCAAAACAAGAACAACCTAATGCGCCCCAGAAAGCGGTGTAATTGCTTACCGGAACATTACTTTTACGCGCTACGTCATGGTCATGTCCATGTACATCGCAACTACCCGCACAGCAATGCACATGCGCACTTACATCAGCAGCACCGCTGGCGACAGGAGCATCTGCTTTTTGTGAGGTAAGACGGCCGTTTACAATAGCAGGATAATACCCATTGTAAATATGTGTAGGACTCCAGTCCGGCAAAATAGGAATAACAGGAGGCGCATAAGAACCAAAGTCGTCTTTAGCATATACAATCTTACCGCCTACAATGGTCAGAACCGATTCAATTCCCTTGATCAGTTCTTCTTCCATAGCAAAGAAGTCGCTGCTCAGCACCGCCACATCTGCCAGCATACCTACCTTAATGCTGCCTTTTTTAGGCTGCTCGTTCGAGAACCAGGCACTGCCTTTGGTATACAGCTCCAGTGCAGTATCGCGGGAAATACGGTTATGATCGCCATACAACTGCAGGCCACCCACCGTTTTACCAGTACTTAACCAATACAAAGCTATCCAGGGGTTGTAACTGCTTACGCGCGTGGCATCGGTGCCTACGCCTACAGGAACGCCTGTTTGCAGCATACGCTTCACTGGCGGGGTATGAGCAGCGGCAGTGCTTCCATAACGGTCAGCAAAATATTCCCCTTGAAACGCCATACGACTTTGTATAGCTATGCCGCCACCCAACGCTTTCACCCGCTCTATATTCTTCTCATCAATGGTTTCTGCGTGGTCAAATATCCAGGGCAGGCCATTAAAAGGCATATCCCTGTTCACTTTCTCAAACACGTTTAAGAAGCGTGTAATGCTTTCGTTATAAGTAGCATGTAAACGGAAAGGCCAGCGGTTTTCTACCAGCAACCTTACCACCCGTTCCAGCTCTTCTTCCATCACTTCCGGAAGATCCGGACGGGGTTGCAGGAAGTCTTCAAAATCAGCAGCAGAAAACACAAGCATTTCGCCCGCACCGTTATGGCGGTACATATCATCTCCCTGGTACACCTTTACGGTTTTAGTCCAGTTATCAAAATCTTCCAGTTCGTGCTTCGGCCTTTGTGTAAACAGGTTGTAGGCAATACGAACGGTCAGCTGCTCCTTTTGATGCAGTTCGTTGATCACTTCATAATCGTCCGGAAAATTCTGAAAACCGCCACCCGCATCAATCACACTGGTAATACCAAAACGGTTTAACTCGGTCATAAAATGACGGGTAGAATTCACCTGGTGTTCGTAGCTCAGCTTAGGGCCTTTTGCCAATGTACTATACAGTATCATGGCATTAGGCGTAGCCAGTATTAAACCGGTAGGCTCGCCATTAGGGCCTTTCTGAATTTGTCCGCCGGGAGGGGCAGGGGTGTCTTTGGTAAAACCTACTGCGCGCAAAGCCGCCGCATTTAAAAAGGCCCTGTCATACAGGTGCATAATAAACACCGGAGTGTCAGGCGCTATTTTATTGATCTCTTCCAGCGTAGGCATACGCTTTTCAGCAAACTGAAATTCATTCCAGCCACCTACCACACGCACCCATTGTGGCGAGGGAGTGCGGGCCACCTGTTCCTGCAACATACGCAGGGCATCGGCTAACGACGGCACGCCATCCCAACGCAATTCCAGGTTGTAATTTAACCCGCCGCGTATCAGGTGTATATGCGAATCGTTTAACCCGGGTATTACCCGTTTCTTCTTCAGGTCAATCAACTTGCTGCCATCCGCCTGCCAGGCGCTTAAAACGGCAGCATCATTGCCTACGGCTACAAACTTACCGTCTTTCACCGCCACTGCTGTAGCAGCAGGCGCTTCGCTGTTAACCGTATGTATAAGCCCGTTGTATAATATTAAATCTGCTGTTTGCATAAGAATAGCTGTTTAGTTATTGAAAGAAGCAATAGCTTCTTTAATGCCTTCACCGGCAGTAGTAAAGAAAGCAGGGCCTGCCAGCAGTATTACTTTGGTAACAGGCTTGTAAGTAGCCAGATTTTTACTTTTCAGGTACTGCTGTGTGCGATATGCCTGGATAATGCCTTTGGTTACATTACCGGCTACCAGTGCAGTAGGAGAGTCAATACCGGCATCTTTAATATCGCTGGCAAAAGAAAAACTGGTTACACCCAGGTTCAAGGCTTCCCGTAAAGCTACAGCGCCTACAGAGGTCATTAAATCGGCGTTGAAAGCATTGCGGTTACCTAAACCAATCAGCAACAGGCGCTGGGCTTTTAAAGCACCGGCAGGCGGTGTAATCAGCAGGGTTTCAAAAGCATGACCCGCAAATTTGCCGCTTTTACGAATTTCCGTAATCTGCCCTTGCAGTGCATGATCCAGGTGCACCATACCATTTAGTGGAGCAGGCAATGCAGGCGGTGCGTTGAATATATCTCCCTCGGTATATTCAAACACACATGCTACCTGCAAAGGCGCTTCGGCGGCTGAAGGGCCTTGTACCAAACCGGCTATAGCCATACCATCTACAGTACCCCAAACCTTAGTGGTGCCAATAGCAGTGGTTTTAACGGCAGAATCAGCCTTTACTGCCTGCGCCTGTACGTTACTTGCTGCTATGGCTAAAAAGCCCGCTAACAGCAAATGATTCATTATATTTTTCTTCATTGTAAATAGATTAAATGTTGTACGAATTAAAATTTAAAAGATAAGCGGGAGTTGATGAATACCCCGCTTTTAGGCGTAGCCACCAGGTCTTGTATAAAGCTGCCGGCACGGAAATATTGCATACCCGTGTTCCACGATACAAACCTGTTAAACGTATACACCACACTACCCAGCCAGGCTGTGCCTATATACCGGTGTGGCGCACCTGCGCCGGCTTTGTTAAAGCCGCCACTGGGCCTGTACACGCCATCCTGTAAGCTGTAACGCCAGTTAAATACAGCATCTGCCTGCAACATCGCTTTAGCGCCAATGGCAATGGTAGCATATGGGTGAATATCTATCAGGTTTACCGGGCCTATTTGCGGACTAAATCCAAAATAACCGCCCTTGGGATAAAGGGGGTTAAAGGTTTGCAGCTTGCCATCGCCTTGTTTGCTGTCGCCCGAAATGTAATCGTGGCGCAGGTTAATGGTAGGCTTGCCTTTTACATCTTCAAACATATACCCGATATCTGCCGAAGCAGTCCAGGCGCTGATGTTACCCGCACCAAACTTACCAAACTGGTAAGCCCCTTCGAAATTGTAGATAAAGCCACCGCCATATTTCCAAAGCCGGCCACCTATGGTATGCCGTACTTCTTTGCCAGCACCTTCTTCAAACACAGCTGCATCGCGGCGAATGCCCAGGTAATACAAGTCTACATTACCGGCATGAGGTAGGATTAATTTAGAATAAACACCCCACAAGTTAGCCTGCTTCGATTGTTTGTTGTCAAATGCACCTGTATTCACCGTATCAGCTGCCATTACAAAGGCATCTGCAAAAAAGCGTTCCGAAGCATACATCACTTTAGCGCCCGTAAAGTATAAACGTAAATTAGGCCCTTCGCGCACCGAAATCAACCGGCCACTGCCATAGTCCAGCTCTTGCCTGCCAATGCGTGCGGTAAGTGTCTGTTTCTTATGCTGCACCGCTACCACATCCACAAACAGGTTCTGAACATTCCCGTGATCTTCATCAATAGGGCGGGGGCCGTTTTTACGGCCACCCTCCCAGGCACTGCGCAGCTGGGCAAACAGCCTTAGCCGTTGCCCAACATGCACATCAGCATGTACATCGTACCGCTGCAGCAAAAAGCCGTTGTGCCCTATACCACTTGCTCCCCAATCTTCGTTATTAAAATCCACATATTCTACCCGGGCCGAACCTCCGGCACTCAGGTACACACGGCCATCTTTACTCAGCGGCGTGTATTTAAACCTGTTATAAAAATTGCGCGACGAGTCTTTCAGCCCGTAATAGTTTTCTTCAAACCGCATCAGTTTAAAGCCCTGCGCCTGCGTTGTTACTAAGCCACCTAAGCAACATAGCAATAACATCCAGCGCCTGACCCCAATGCTGTTAAGGGAGGTATTTTGCAAAACAGAGCGTTTGTGGTGAATTAATGCTTCAGCATGTTATGTGCGTAGTGAATACCTATACCATAAGCACCACCATATTTCTTCATCAGGTTGGTAACCGGTACATAGGTTTCCTGTCTTGCCCAATCTCTTTGCAGTTCCAGCAGGTATTGAATAGAAGTAACCGGTTGTGCACCTGCCTGTATCATACGCTGTACAGAACGCTCATGCGCTTCTACGCTAACATCGCCACAGGCATCGGTAATTACATATACTTCATATCCTTCTGCAATAGCCGATAAAGCCGGGCCTACAATACAAACGCCAGTCCATAAGCCAGCCAGCACAATTTTCTTTTTACCAATACCGGTAATGGCCTTGTACGCATTTTCATCTTCCCAGGTATTCATGGTAGTACGGTCGATATAACCGGAAGTAGCCTGCGGATAAAACTCTTCCACCTCAGGAAACACAGGGCCGGAAAAAGACTCTTCTGCCACAGTGGTAACAACAGTAGGTACATTAAAGATTTTAGAAGCCCCGCAAACAATAGCTGTGTTGGTACGCAGTTCGCTTAACGCAATGCTTTTGGTAGCAAAGCCCATCTGGCCTTCAAAGTCAATTAACACAAGCGCATGGTTGGTAGGGGATAGTAAACTGGAAGATGGTTTCATAATTAAATAGATTTTGGCCCCAGTAAGCCAATTACAATGCCATCCACATAAAGCATTGATAATGTGCACAATAGAAATACTCCACCTTATACCTCCATTACGATATTTCGTAATTCTATGACAAGCTGCAATATTCCTGTTGATATTTTAATAGAAGTAGTGGTATAATTAGCCCAAAATCCGGGATAAAAAAACTGGCAGATGTTGATTACATCTGCCAGTTGATAAGCCTGCTGCTATAGCAATTCCTTCCATTTTTCATCAGGCAATAGGGCTAAAAAGCTTTTTTGTGAAGCTAAAAGCGCTTTGTCCTTTCTTACAAAAGTGGGGTGAGTTACTAACGTACTCAAAAAATAATCAAGCGTTTGCCATTCTTTTTGCTGTATCAAAGGCATTAAAAAGGATTCCATTTTTTCAAAAGAGAATGCTGCAATAGCCACCAGGGTATCTATAAGTTGTTCCTTTACCAGCTTTGTTTTCCTTTGAGCGGAATCAAGCGGGGCGGCCCGCCTGTTTTTAAATATAGTATCCGCTGTCTTAGGAGAACAATATACAGAAGCACTTTTTAAAATACGCGCAGAAACTTCGTCCCACGAACAGTAAGTATAGTAGGGGATAGAATGATAAAGTTGTTCACTGATCACGCCTGGTTCCTTTTCCAGCGTATTCAGTACAAAAGGCAAAACACCTTTGATATCGTGCAGGCTTTCGCAAAAGCTTACCACATTTTGCTGATGTGGCATCACTGTATTTTTTACAAACTGAACAATATCCAGTTTTTTCTCCTCTGCTTCCAGATAAATATGGCCATTCTCTTTTATAAACCGGTGATCAATACAAGGAAAATCTCCACCAGCATAACTAAATAGCCAGTTTCCTAAAAACCGGTCGCATAACGCTTGCTCATAACCACTTATATTCAAATATTGTAATCCATTTACCAGGTTTACAAAAGCCAGCCTGTTGCGGGAAGCCTGCATACTGTCGAATTCAAAAGATCCTAACAGCTGAATAACTTTATCAAAAACCGGCGACGTAATATCATAGTCTGCTAATTGCTGAACCAGGATACCCTTATTATGACCAGTTAACTGATAAGTAATCCTGTCATCTGCTTCTATAGGCTCCTGGTATACATCTGCCGATACAGGAATAGCTTTTTTAGAGTACAAATGACAGTACCTGTATGTCCAGGCTTCCATTAAATTGTTAACCAGCATTATAATTTGGATATTTTTATTTTTACAATCTTTTCATTAAAATCATCCAGTAAACCAATTCCCACACCCGCAGCACCCGGCTCATTGCTTGATTTAAAAATCACTTTATCAGGATGTTGTGCTTCCCCTTTATAATCTGCATCGTCCCAATCTATGCCTTTCTCTTTCATCCACTTCCCTGTACCTTCTTTCATCTCAAATTCTACTTTATGCGTGTAAGTTTTCTGTTTAGAAGGTATATACTTCTCTTTCATTGCATAAATCCATTTTGCCTTTCTCCCTTTCAGGTCAGGCACTAATCCTTTTGCATTACCTATAGCTTCTGCTTCCTTTTCGCTCAGGTGCCGTACATACACCTCGCAGGAGTCCCCATTCTTTTTTGCAAGACCAAGCACATCCAGCCATCCAGTCGTATCATGCACATAGCCATATAAAGCCATGCCACCATTCAAACGAATCGGGTCCTGGCTAATATACATTCCTTCTTCTGATGCATAGTATCGGAAACGATTATAATAAAGCCCGGTTTCTTTGTCTTCATACTGACCCTGAAATCTAAACGGACAAGCGCCTGCATCACCTTTTTCCAATCTTATTCTTCCATAGCTATCCAGCTCACCTTCCCAAAACAATACCCCTTCATCATTATACATCTGAAAAGGAGTACCTAAATGATCAACAATGATACTGTATTTTTTTTGCCCCTTCAATTTGGCAATAGGCGTAAAGCTATCCTCATTAAATACCCAGGTGATAACACCATCTGCACTTACATGAGTATCGCTGAGTACATTCCCGGTTACAGCATGTTCTTTCCACTCATGTAAAGGATTAGCACCATCCCATATCCAGCGGGTAATAGTATTCCTGTACTTTTTCCATATCCTCCTGCCTAAGGCATCATATCCAAAGGTTACCACACTGCCATCGGGCTTCACCACCTTACTTAGCATACCACTGGCATGCCACTCATACTTCCACAGATCCAGCCCCTTTTGTTTTTCTGTCAGATAACCTTCCTCATCATAACGGTATTCCCAACCTTTGGCATTTTTCAACTGGCCCGCTTTTCCATAAACACGATCAGTTCTGTTTTCTGTTTCAAATAAATTACCCACTTTATCGGGGTTTCTATGCTGCACTATTCCGTTTCCATAAGTGGCTTTGATAAGGTTACCACGCAAATCATAATCAAACTCAGCAATGCCACTCAATGAATCAGTAATGCTTCTTAGCTGCTCATTATCATCCCAGCGATATTCCCTGTTCTTCCTGGTTTGAGGCAGCTTATTCAAACCGGTTACACCTACCCAATGGTTTAATGCAAGCCCGTTTTTATCGCGCTGCCATTTGCTTTGTATACCACCAGGAAGCTCAGCTTCACTTTCCAGACCAAATACATCATAAGCAAGAGTAGCCTGCCATCCGTTCGCATTCATGCGGGTAACATTATCCAGCATGTCCAGCTCAAAATGCATATCTGCCCCCAACGAGCTTTGCAGCGCAGTTCTGCGGCCTTCCATATCATAGACATTATTGATGGAAACACCGTTACAAACAGCAGACAATACATTGCCTGATATATCATGTTCAAATATTACATCCGACTGGTGATTAGATGCTTTGTACAAAAGCCCATTGTCATACTCATAAGTTTCTGATGTGCCATCATGAAAAGTTACTGTAGTAATGCGGCCCATACTATCATGCCCATATTCCGAAAACCTTTTTGCAGGCCTGTTTACGCGGGTAACCCATCCTGCCAGGTTGCGATCGTAGGTACGTCGCATGCCATCAAAAGACACTTCCTCCATTACCTCACCCACACTGTTCCACACATAAGTATAGGCAATACCATGCTCATTCACCACTCTTCTCAGCTGGTTCTCTGTATCATATTGATATTGCACCACAGTTCCTGCTTCTTTCCGGCTACTTAACCTGCCTAAGCCAGTATAGTTGTATGTAATCTCTCCTTTATTATCCCTATACACCACTATATTATCTGAGCCATCATACTGTAATGTGATGAGATTGCCTGTAAATTCAAGTATGCTGGTGGCCCTTCCCAATAAATCATAACCAGTTACTTTACGTCCCCCTTTAGGATTAATTACCTGCAAGCAACGGGCCAGTAAATCATACTCATACCGGATAACTGCACCATTAGCATCTTGTATACTTTGCATTGCCAGCTGCCTGTTATAGCTAAACCTTGTAACACCTCCATTACCATTGGTAACACTTTCCAGCATACCATCCGTATAGGTAAACACAGTAGTTCCCTGTAAAGGATTTACCTGTTTTACCAGGTGACCCCGATTGTCGTATAACCATTTCCATTTGGCACCACGTGCATCCACCGCTTCACTTGGCAAATGAGGAAAACCAGGTGTAAAATATTCTATCTGTGTAAACTGCCCGTCTGGCCGTGTTACCGAAACTACATTCCCCCATTGGTCGTGCCTGTAACCAGTCTGATTTCCAAGCGGATCTGTTATCCATTCCGTTTCATCAAATTCATTATACCGGTTATGCCATTCACCGCCCCGCGCATCAACGGTTTTATGTACCAGACCATTCTGATGATAGTAATGAGTAGCATGTCCCAGGCTATTAGTAGCCAGGGTATAATTACTGTTCACATACTTTACCTTATAATGCAGCAGATCATCGGTACCCCAGGTTTCAATACAACGGGCACCCGTTGTAGTGCCATCGTATCTGAAAAACCATTGTTGTCCGTTACGCCAGGTTTCCTGTACCAGTAAATGATGCTGGTATACATATAACATCTTTTCCTGTAAAGCATTGCTATAACAGATCATATCACCCGCATCATCATAATAATACCGGGCTATCTCAAACGTTTTTCCTGCATCGTTGGGGTCAGGTGCATGTATAGCAACAATTCGTCCCTGTGTATCGTTATCTATGGTAAATAAACGTCCGGCAGTGTCCGTAATCGATTGTAGCCAACCTTTAGAAGAATAATGAAGCCTTACAGCAAATCCATCCGCATTCGCAACAGAAGTAAGCAAATGACTTTGATTCCTGGTTTCAAAACTCCTGGCACTGAAATTATATAGCCTGCCCTTTGCTGTACGCAGGTAATAAAAGCCATCTTCATGCAACCCCAGGAACATTTTTTCACCACGGTGATACCTGGGTTTGTCAGCAGCAGTAAGAGGAATCTGGTCAAATGTAATAGTACGACCATCTTCCAGTCGCACTATGGCCATACCTTCTTCCTCATTAAACACGAGGGCCATATCGTAACTATGATGCCAGCCATATCCAAGCGGGCCGCAGTAATCGCTATTACTATACCATTTACGCTCCCATATCAATGGTATAGGGCCTGGAAAGCTGATATCTTTATAACTGGTAAACAAAAAGCCGCCAGCCACATCAATCGGATGCCCCACATGTGTGCCAATCACATCTTTTATTTTGTTCATAATACCCGGAAACTTCCCAAACAACTTTTCATTGGCACGATGCAAAGCTTTGGAAGCACGACTACAGGGTTTGTTTTTATTTCCGTTTTTGGTTCCCTTCCTGGCCTTTAACTTAGCCAATCCAAACTTAAACAGCCTTTCGCCAATTGTTAAAGGGTTAATAGGAGTGGGTACAGGGTTTACCAGGATGGGCCGCGTCCACGGAATGGGCATAATAAACCCGCTGGGCACATAGTTATACATAGGAGGCAAACGGCCCAGATCTGTCATACGAAAAAGGGCGGGGGCTCCAATATCCCAGCAATCATTATTGATAAAAGGTCCCGAAGCCAGCGGCTCGCCATCACCTGTTACAAAAAGGCTTCCGAGGAACACGTAACCATGGTTCTTTTGCGCTATCATAAAAGCAGGATGAAAGCCTGCACCCATAGGAATATGCGGAAAGTTTTTTGTAATTGTTCCTGCTACTGCACGGGGAATAACAGGTCCGATTTTTACAGTGCTGTTACCAATTTTACTAATAACCATTTTGGCCACCTGGAAGGCCAGTGATTTAGCGCCCTGTACAGCAGCCCCATGCGGATCTTCCTCCGCATCAGGCGCTTCATCTGGCACAGGAAGCACAGATAATAACACCATGGCAACCCAATCTTTAGGATTAAAGATCATCCCTATGTAAGGATGCGGCATAGGAATAGGAGCCGGAGCAGGTGGAATGGTTACAAAGTGTACGTCAATACCCATTACCGGGTCCATTTGTTTTGCTATGGGTAAGCAGGCAATACCTTTTAACGGGCCGGCCATCGCTTGCATCACAGGCATCAGGGTTGCTTCTGTAATTTTATTTACCAGGTTGTTTACAAACTGCTTGGCGGCCATGGCCTGCATGGCCAGGTTGCCAGCTACATTTACCACAGCCAGCACTTTATCGCCTGTCGAAGCCTTATCATTGGTAAGTATATCCTGTCCGGTAGAAAGTGTACTATGTACACCGCTAAAAGTATCGGCCACTCCGGCAAACTTAGTCACAGCGTTTTGCTGAAGCCCCTGATCTGCTTTTTGAGCAAGGGTTTGTTCCTCTCCGGCAGTGCCCGATCCTTCTTTTGCATTTTTTATCTTGTCGTATTCCGATTGTTTAGGAAAGCTCATGCTAACGTTGGTTTAAGGTGTTGACACGAATATGTAACAGGTATTGGCGGTACGCCATATAACCTGCATTATTTACTCATACATTACATGTATAAATAAACAGAGATAACAATGCCTGTATAATACTTATGAGAAAAAAGAAAGAAGAAGGATATTGTATATAACAATCCGAAGCTGGACAACTGTGTCCGGAAGATTTGTTGCGTTAAACGCCATAAGTATAAAATTTAATATCGAATAATGAACAATATTAAATCATATCAGCAACACTTCCATGGCCGCCGCAAAAGTGTAGTATTTATACGACTGCCATGAAACCTGCATTCTATATTTAGCCTTGTGCTAAATATGTTTTTTAAGATAGTTGATAATACCTATCACATCTTCTTTTCCGAAGCCATCATTAGCCGCCTGCTGGTAAGTTGCTGTCACCGCTTTGGTCAGTGGAAAATCAGCCCCCTCGTCTTTAGCCAGTAACACATCTTTCAGCATCAGGTCTAATGCAAAGGCTGGTTTATATTCATCTGCCAGTAGTAAAGGGGTTTTTACTTTAGTAGCACCGCTACCAACCGCACTGGCATTGATCACCGTTAAAAGATCATTGCGCTCTACACCCATTTTTTCTGCCAGCAGCACGGTTTCAGCCAATCCCTGGTACAGAATACTTAAAAAGTAGTTGACACTCAGTTTGGCTGCAATACCTTTACCATTACGCCCCAGATGTACAATTTGCTTACCCAGTTTTTCCAGGTAAGGCGTTGCACGTTGAATATCATCTGCACTGCCACCTGCCATAATAATCAATGTACCTTCTTTGGCAGGCTGCGTGCTTCCAGCTACCGGTGCATCTATAAAAGAAGCGCCTGCAGCCTGTAAAGTATTACCTACCGCCACGCTTAACGATTGCGAAATGGTGCTCATATCAATAAATAGCTTGCCTTTTACCGGCAGAGTAGCTATTTCGTCATACACCGCTTTTACAGCAGCATCATTGGTTAGCATAGTAAACACAATATCGCTGGCCGCTACCAGGGCCGGAATGTTTTCGGCCACAGTGGCAGCAAAACCAGCTGCTTTTTCTTTAGAACGGTTATACACTGATAACACAAAGCCTGCCTTCTCTAAATTCATAGCCATAGGATAGCCCATATTTCCCAGGCCAATCCATCCTAATTGCTGTTGTTGATTACTCATTGTTCTGCTATTTAATTGTAAACGACCATTGTGATCCTCAAAAATAACACGCATTCTCCATCGGGTGCTCAATACCTGGGTAGCACATTTTAAGCTATTCGCCTTTTTCCGGGCGCAAATGCACAAACCCTTATTTTTGCGCTTTACCAAACCATAAACGATGAAGCCTGCATTTAGTTTTTTAGTCCTGTCCCTGATGTCCTTCCATCTTTCGGCCCAGCAGAAAACCTATAATATAGTTACGTTTGGCGCTAAGGCAGATGGCAAAACCAATAATACTGCTGCTATTCAGCAAGCCATAGACAAAGCTTCGCAAGAGGGTGGCGGGCAGGTGCTGGTGCCTGCCGGTAAGTTTGTTACCGGCGTTATTGCCCTAAAGTCGGGCGTAAACCTGCACCTCGCAGCCAACGCCGTGTTATTAGGCTCTTCCAACAGGTCAGACTACGGCCCTTCGCACAAAGCTTCGGCATTAATAGTAGCCGATGACCAGCAAAACATTGCCATTACCGGCAAAGGCACCATTGACGGACAAGCCGCCCTGCTACTGGAAAATATTTTTACCCAGCTGAAAAAAGGTACCCTGCAGGATAAAGAATGGCAGAAGTATAACGACTGGGGCCAGATGCGTCCGGAAGAGAACAACCGCCCCAAGCTGATTGGCTTTAACAATTGCAGTAAGGTTACCGTTAAAAACATTACCATTAAAGATGGCCTGTGCTGGATACAGGATTACCGCGGCTGTACCGATATGGTGTTCGACAGCATTCAGGTAAAAAGCAATGCCTTTTTAAACAACGACGGCATTGACCTGGTAGATTGTAAAAATGTAAAGCTCACCAATAGCTTTTTCGATGTGGCAGACGATGGCATTTGCCTGAAATCTCACGATGTAAATAGCTATTGCGACAATATATACATCGCTCATTGCAAGGTACGTTCCAGTGCCAGCGGTTTAAAATTGGGTACCGCTTCTTTCGGCGGATTTAAAAACATCACTGTAAGAGATATTTACGTGTATAATACTTTCCGCTCGGCCATTGCCATTGAAACAGTAGATGGTGGCGTAATAGACAATATCAATATACAGGGGGTAACTGCTAAAAACACCGGCAACGCCATCTTTATCCGCTTAGGCAAGCGCCGTGCAGAAAGAGAACCAGGCACTTTAAGCAAAGTGTATATAGGTAATGTGAAAGTAGAAGTACCTGCCGGCAAGCCAGATGCCGGCTACCATTTTGAAGGCCCGCGTGAGCTGTTTGAACACAACACCTTCCCGTCATCCATCACCGGCATACCTGGCCATGCAGTAAATGATATTACCCTGGAAAATGTAGAGATTGTGTACAGCGGTGTTAACCGGAAAGAAGTGGCTACCATCAACACCGATTCCCTGCATATCGTTCCCGAAAACATTGCTGCCTATCCGGAGTATTCCATGTTTAGAGAGCTGCCCGCCTGGGGCTTTTATGTACGCCATGCCAACGGCATTACCATGAAGAATGTAAAACTGAGCTATACAGGAGAGGAGTTTCGTACCGCCTGCATTTTTGATGATGTAAACGGCTTAACACTCAACCAGCTGAAAGTAAACAAAGCGGCTTCTTCACCGGTGTTGTTACTCAACAATGTAAAAGCACAGCAACTACAACAATTACAGTTGCCGGGTAAAGAAAAAGAACACATAGAAATCAGATAATACTATCACCCATATATTATTGCATCATGGCCCTGATACAGGGCCATGATTGTTTATGCCTCCTGCTGAAATATAACGCACACCGTGGTAGGGTCCAGCACAGCAAACTCCAGTAACCCCCAGGGCTTATGCACTACCGTATTACCGTTTGGATGCAGTATATGTGGGCTACGTGTTTTTATCTCTTCATAGATGGCATGAATATCATCGGTTGCTATTCTTATTTCCGGGCGATCTTTTTGTGCATATTCCGCATTCGCCACCAATAACAGAGTAATCTCATCACGGGTTACTATATACAAGGTATCATCGCTATAAGACAGCCGAAAGCCCATCGCATCTACAAAAAAAGCAAGGCCTGTTTCTATTTCCTCGTAAAAAATCTTGGGTAATACTTGCTGCAAACTCATACAGGTGTGTTTAAGCTGTAATGTACAGCAAAATCAAAATACTGCTTTCTGAAAGTACTAATGACTATTTTTCTGTATTTTCACGCTTTCATAGAACAAAAAACTAGTTTCAAGCAACAATACAGCATGAAAAGCATACTAAGGAGTAAAATTGCAGAAGGAAAATCCGGACTTGTGTTTTATAGTTTAACTCCGCCCAAAATTACTACTGAAGCAGAAAGAATAGAGGCCATATCAGGTAACCAGATTCAGCGACTGAAAAACCTGGATGTGGATGGTTTAATATTATACGATATACAGGACGAAAGCCTGAGAACAGAAAAGGAGCGTACCTTTTCATTTATTCCCACCCTGGCTCCGGAACATTACAGCAAACAATATCTTGCCCAACTGGATATACCCAAAATCATTTACAAAAGCATAGCCAACCAAAGCCGCGAGCAATTTGCCGGCTGGTTACAGCAAAACCAGGATATAGAATGTGCTGTTTTTGTGGGGGCATCTTCTCACCAGCAGGTAGCCGCTACCAATTTCTCTTTAACCGATGCTTACCAGCTGAAAAAAGAAAGCGGTTATCCTTTTATGCTGGGTGGCGTAACCATCCCCGAAAGACACAGTAAAAAAGGGGATGAGCACCTGAGAATGTTCAGTAAAATGAATAACGGGTGTAGCTTTTTTGTATCGCAGTGCGTCTATAATTTAAACGACACTAAAAACCTGTTATCCGACTATTATTATAGTGCAGCAGAAGCGGGTAATAGCCTGGCACCCATCATTTTTACGCTGGCTCCCTGTGGCTCGTTAAAAACATTGCAGTTTATGGAGTGGCTGGGCATTGAAGTGCCCAAATGGTTGTATAATGATTTAAAGCATTCCAAAGACATCCTGGAATCTTCTATCAGCACCGCTACTAAAATAGCTGCGGAAATTTTGAATTATGCCCAGGCTAAAAACATACCGGTAGGCTTTAACATTGAAAGCATTTCTATTAAGAAAGAAGAGATCAATGCTGCCCAGGAACTATTAAACAATGTGCTATCCTTGCTCCGTCCTAAAAAGCAACCCGCTTCAACAGATGCAGCCGTGATAGCAGCACAATCGCCGCTTACCGCTTCATTTCAATAGCAAATAACCTTTATAACAATAAGCCTGGCAGGTAACAGTGCCAGGCTTATTGTTATAACTATACTGTAATAATATAATTATAACCAGAAACCTATTCGATAAGGTCGAAGACACTTCGGTTCTATCGAATAGGTTTCTGGTTAAGCTGGAAAGCTTTATGGTAAAGTCAGAAAGTTTTCCTATTTAGACAGAAACGCTTACAGTTATTACAGAAACATTTCTATCTAAGACAGAAACGTTTAGTATTTAATCAGAAATATTTATGGTATTATTAGAAAGGTTTCTGACTTTTCAATAAAGTTTTACAATTAGACCAGAAATATTTCTGATTAACTTAGAAATGTTTCTAACCTAATCAGAAAGTATTGTATAAAGCTAGAAACATTTCTGGTTTTGCTATAAAACTTTCCAATTGAGTCAGAAAGTTTTCTGACAAAACCAGAAATAATATAAACTCTTAGATAATCACGTATTTACGACAGATCACATACCCCGAATCGGCAAACGCCATACCCTTACGCCAGAACAACAACTGCTGCGAAGTAGCTATAACTACTTTTTCCATCTACCACACACTCTATTTATCTATAATATGTTGCCTGTTATTTTTCATTATCCTACATTGCAGGTAACGTTTATTTTATGTCATCCACCTTTCCCGCTACTTATTCAACGCTCTCGACAGAAGCATTGGCAGCATTTATTGCCCAACAGTATTCTATTTCCGGGGCACAGTGTGAATTTATTACCAGGGGAGTAGGAGATACCTACCTGATAAAAGCAGGCGATCAGCGTTTTATACTACGCGTTTGCCGCCATACACACCGCACGGCGGCACAAGTAACAGAAGAAATAGCACTGCTGCTTGATTTGCATAAGGCAGGAGTGCCTGTATCTTATCCCATACCTGACATCCATAATAATTATCAACAAAGCCTTCCTGCTATGGAGGGAGAACGGCAAGCGGTTTTATTTAGTTATGCGCCAGGCAACGTGGTACGTGTGCTATCTCCTGCACAATTGCAAACACTGGGTGCACAAATAGCCCGGTTTCATAAAGCTGCTGCCAGGATGGTTTATGGAAATAGCCGGTGGACGTTTAACACCAGCACTACATTATTTAACCCTTTACAAAAACTGCAACCGCGGTTTGCCGATAACCCCGAAGATTATCGCTGGCTTACCCAGGCTGCCACGCAGATAGCAGACCTATTGGATAAAACTGATACATCCGGCTTTGCTACCGGCTATTGTCACTTTGATTTTTTGCCTAAAAACTTTCATTTTGAGGGAGATGCCGTTACCTTTTTTGATTTTGATTTTATGGGATATGGATGGCAGGTGAACGACCTGATGAGCTACTGGCAGCATCTGCAACTGGACGTGTACGCTGGCAGAATGAAACAGGAAGATGCAGACAATATGTTTTCCCAACTGGTAGCTGCTTACCGGGAACATAATAGTGTAAGCGAAGCAGAACTGGCCCTCATACCTTATCTATCACTAGGTTTCTGGTTGTTTTACATGGGCTTTCATACCACGCACGACCAGTTCTATACCTTTCTTCAACCCACTACTTTAAAAATATACACCGGCTTTTTAAGAAACCTTGCCAGTAAGCACTGGAGCCTTATTCAGCTTTAGCAGGTAATAATATCGTTATCGAATTATCCATTAAACAGTTGATGCCTTTTTATCTCTTTTCCCTTTCTTAACTGTACAGCATGATAGATGCTGGGTATATCATTATGCCAGCTTTTGATAATACACAATATCAGCAATATCTCCACCCGGGTAACCACTCCCAGGTAAAAACAACACTGAAACAACCAGCCCGAATCGCAGCTCAATATTACCTGGATAAGCGTTGCCAGGATAGTAAGCGTCCACACCTTGGAAGCAATTGCATGGGTAGCTACTTCCTTTTTAAAACGGATAAAACTTACTACATAAGTAAGCACTTCTGCACCAAGAACAATCAGCAGGTACACATAATTGCGGATGAAAAAAGCAGGACAGGTAATGCAGCATGCAGCCAGTACCGCTATCCAAAACACCTGGTCGATGGAAGAGTCCAGTCTGCGTAAACGTTGGGTTGATACATTGAGTTTACGGGCAATGATGCCGTCAAACACATCCGTTAACAAACCAGTTACCAGCAATGCTACCATACAACCTCTATAAAAGGGCGGCCGCCATATGGCAAACAACACAATAACCACACTTAGCACTAAACGGGAGTAAATAAGGTATAAGGGTATCTTTTTCAAATGCAATGGTATTTTTATCTGAACTGCTTAGGCTTTTGCCGTACACCTGCCAGTTCGGCTATTTCCAGTATTCTTTTTTGCCGGGTTTCTGGTCGTTTCGCCAACACCAGCCATTGCAAAATACTCTTTTTGACAGAATTGCTTAAACACAGGAAATAATCTTTAGCACCGGGTATCTTTTTCAATGCCGTCAATAAATCTTTAGGCACCACCAATTCTTCCACCTCATCTAATATTACCCACGAGCCGTTTTGCTTAGCCTTTTCAATACAAGCTAATCCGGCCGGCTCCATATAGCCCGTTTCTATCAGGCGCTGCACTTTTTCCTTGTTTATCTTCGACCACACGCTGGTGGGCTTTCTTCTGCAAAAGAATTGCATAAACCTGTCGTCGCCCAGCGACTTTTTAGTGCTGTCTATCCAGCCAAAACAAAGCGCTTCTTCCAACGCCTCCTGGTACTGTACAGTAGGTTGCCCTGATTGCTTTTTATAATACACCAGCCATATAGATTCCCGTGTATGGTGATTCTCCTGCAACCATTGTCGCCACTGCAACCTGCTGGCAGGACAAAAAGTATCTATTTCGTTATGGGGCATGGTATTTCTTTTAGTGGATTCAGCAAACCTACAATAGGGGAGTGACAACCCTATGGCAGTTATTCTAAAGGAGGACCAACATATTTTGTTTGAATAAATGTAGTACACAAATCTTTGAATTCATCACAGAGATCCAATAAGATACAGGCTCCGCCAGCAGCAATAGCTGATTTTACAACATTAAATATCAATACCCCTCCAACTGGATCAACACCTGCCAGGTCAAAAACAATATTACTTGTCCGGGACAAAATAGCATACACGCCAAGTTGCTGCCTGAGGTAACCTGATAGCATGTTTATTTTAACATTCCCCCTTACTTCGTCTATCCCATAAATTTTGTTATAGAAGGGATGATTCTTATTCGCATACTTATTTAAATATCCACTCACTGTAGAGGGATACTGCCTATTAAAGATAGATGATCGCACTTTTAAGTGTCCCGGGTAGTGTAATGCGGTAGTTACCTCTGTATTATCATTACTGGTTCTAGCCGTAAGCAGCTCTATCAAAGGAAATCTTGCACTAAATAAAGGCCCACCCGGATATTGAATAATCACCAGTTCCCCTTTATATAACGTAAAAGCAGGTATTAGAAAGTTGTCTATTATTTGTTCCTGAAAACGGATCAGGCAAGAATTATCATTCTTCATACCAATAACCTCTGTTGCAATTTTTTCCATGATTTTGCTGTTGGCGTCTTAATTTTGAAATTAACCCTAAATATATGTGTAAGATAAACGCACTATGCTTTCTTTGTTTTCTATTGATACAATGTAATCCGGCACCAATTTCACAAACCAGCACATTCGATTCTATCAATTCAACACTCCAGAAAAAAGAGGAAAAGATAAACACAGACGACTATTATACTTTCATAAAATTAAACAGAGAGAAGAATCCGTCACTTGCTTTAAAGGCCGACACATTGGAGCAACAAGCCACACGCCTTTCACTATTGATAGACAGCCTACAACAAGTAATGCAGACAGCAGACTCGGCAGGAGAGAGGGACGACATAGCTTCCCGTATTTTAATTCATACAAAAACAGGCAATCGCTTAGCAGAACAAGTTTTACAACTATATAACACTATCCTCTCCAATGGTAAAATCCGCAATAACACGGTACCTTCTTCAATAATGGAGCAATTGAATCAAAGTCGACATTGGCAGGAAGAGCTCTTTAATAAAACACCCACTGTAGCAGCTATTACTATTTTAAAAGCGTTAAATAATGAATGTACTAATGCCACAAACGGTGCTTTACAGGAAATATATCAACAACTGACAGAACATCACACTAACACAAACAAATAATTTCGAGCAACAATCCTATACCACAACAAATGCCTAAAACACTCAAACAATGAACATACAAACGATCATAACTGATATAAAAAGCTTTCTTACCAGCACCTTCACCACCATAGACACCTGGTTTGATAAAGATGAAACGCTGCGCAATTACCGTCCCAGCAACAACGGCTGGAAGATCAACGAAATTTTAGAACATATAGGGTTAACCAACCATTTTCTACTGATCCTCATTGACAAAGGCACCAGTAAAGCCCTGCAAAACATTCACAAACTTGATCTGGATGAGGAGTTAAGCAACTATATTTTTCACCGCGATCAATTAACAGAAGTGGGAATACGCAACTCATTTACCTGGATAAGACCTGAACATATGGAACCAACAGGAACCAAACCACTTAAAGAAGTCCGCGTGCAGCTGAAAGAGCAGGTAAATCAGTGCCTGCATAGTCTTGACCGGATGAAGAATGGGGAAGGAGTGCTTTACAAAACCACCATGACTGTAAACAACCTGGGTAAAATAGATGTTTATGAATACATTTACTTCCTGGCCCAGCACGGGCAAAGACATGTGCAGCAAATGGAGAAAAACGAAGCGGAATTTAATGCAACACAAAATTGATCAAAAAAAAAAACTATGAGCTGGGACATTGTATTGTTTAACTCACGACAAACTATTCTGTCAGTAGAAGAAATAGATGAAGAACAATTAGAGCCTACAGACTTTTACGCTGTTTTAGAAAGTTCGTTTGAACAGATTGAAAAAGATAATAGCCATAGAAGAATAAATGGAGATGACTTTATCATTGAATACTTTACACATAATGAGCCTGTGAGTAATACAATATTATTCATGTATAATGAAAAGGGCCTTTATGAATTGATTACCATAGCTCGAAAACATCATTGGCAAATTTTTGACACATCATTAGGCCAAATGATTGACTTAAATAATCCTGCCATTAACGGGTACGAAGATTTCAAAAGTTACCTTCAACACGTTTTATGGTCAAACAAATAACACGCCGGTGTAATTAAACTTATAACAACATTGGATAACATACTTACCTATTTACTACAATTACCCTCAGGCTATATATGGCTTATCTTCCTGACAGAAAACATACTCATTACCTTCGGCGTATTGTTCATTGGCAGCTTCTTTTATAAAGGGCGTTATTCTACCAAAGACTGGTATCTATGTGCTGTTACCAATGTATTAAATACGGTAGTAACCTTTGCCGGGTATAGGCTGTGGGAACACCAGTATATAGTGATAGACACGCACTTTTCGTGGTGGATGTTACCGCATTTTATCATACTGTTTCTGGCAATGGACTTATTGATGTTTGTGTTTCATATAATTATACACAAAACATTTCTGTATAAGGCAGTGCACATGTTACATCACGAAGCTGTTGATCCGTCGCCCATTGACCTGTTTGTACTGCACCCGGTGGAAGCGTTGGGGTTTGGCAGTTTGTGGCTGTTGCTGCTTTTAATATATCCTTTCAATATCTATGGCATTATCATATACCTGGTGGTGAATGTGATCTTTGGCCTGATAGGTCATCTGGGTATGGAGCCACTACCTTCTGCCATGTTGCAATGGCCTGGCATCCGATACCTGGGCACTTCTACCTTCCATCATAATCACCACCAGGATATACGGTATAATTTTGGCTTTTACACCAGCATCTGGGACAGGATCTTTCGCACCTATAAACAACAGCCACCCAGCTACTAATTGAATCGCAGATATAGCAGCGAACATACTGTTACTAACTAAACAAAACTTATCCGAACTTTACCGTTCACAGGCTTACAAACTAAAAGAGTACCAGATGAGCAGTTTAAAAATTGTCGCAAAATTTAAAGTAAAACCGGCCAATAGGGAAGAGGTGATCGCCAGCTTGTTAAAATGTGTGGTAGCATCGCGTGCCGAAGACGGAAATGTATTCTACGATCTTACGGAAAGCGTATCCGATTCCAGCATATTAGTAATGATAGAAGAATGGAAGTCGCAGGAAGCTATTGATTTTCACAACACTACTCCACACTTTAAAGAGCTGATCAACAGCCTGCAAGGGAAAGCGGAAGTGGTTATAGATGTGCTAAAAGATATTCATCCGTAAGTGGTGGCAAAAAAGCCTTCTGATGAAAGTCAGAAGGCTTTTTGCTAAACGATCACAGTATCGTACTTATCTACCAGTTCGTTTATAAACGTATTGTACTCTTCCCGCATAGGCAAGTCAAAGTCGGTATACAAAATCCGTTTATCTGCCCATACATGTTCATTTGTCTTCGGATTAAACCCTTCCTTTTTCACGTCCTTCCAATAAAACCCGATCCCTCTCTTTTGCCAGTTAGGAATGTTATTGAAGTTAACACCATATTGAAACAACAGTTCGTTCTTTGCCCCGGTGCTCATGCCTTCAATTTTGGAAGTTGCTTCATTTGCCGAAAAGCGATCACCCCTTAAACGCCAATAACAGTGGGCATTCAGTGCATTTCTGTGTGCATCTTCGTTACGCCATCTGAAATAATCCTCTACCAGTTTTTTGTTAGGTAGTTCAGATAAGCGGCAATCAAAAGCACCTACACTTCCTAAAAGAGAGGAGAACTTAGCACTGGCTTCACCCGCCAGGATAGAGATATACTTCCTTGTTTTACGTCCAAACGTATTTTCCATTGGGTGGAATAACAGGGATATTTCATCACTCTCTGTATAACCGTAAATAATATTGAAACCACAGTTCATCAGGTGCTTTACGGTTTCCACCATCAGGTCGCGGAATTTTTCGTCAAAGGGCGCTTCAAATTGATGCACTTCTTTCGTCAGCTTGGTAAAGCTTCGCCCATCAATTCGCGCTACCAGGTACATATCAGGTAAGACACAGCGGTCTTGCGAGGTTTCATAAACCCTCATCTTATAATCCAGATCATCAAATTTCATCTGACCATTCTTTTACGATAAATGTATTGTTATCAGTAGTTACATAATAAAGCGCATCAAATCCTTCTTCCATTGTTGGCAGCACCAGTCGTTTAAACGTGCCCTTGATGCCAATTTCAGGAATATTCTCCTTGCCCGTTCGTTGACTGTTGCGCTCCAACGCATCGGACAGTTTAGACTGGAAATAATACCCGATCACTTTATACTTATTGGCTTTTGCCTGGGTAATGTACCTGGCTCTCTCTTCCTTTGAAGGATTGGTATTGTCTACAACAAATGGATGGAAGGTGTGAAAGCAGGTTTCTATAAACTTAGATTCCTTATTCCTGGTGTTTAATTGGTCTAAGGAAATACGCATGTGCGTTCTGAAAAATTTTTCTTTGAAAAAGGTTGATTTTCCCGTTGCCTGAATACCACAAAATATCACTGCTTCCATGTGAGCCGCTATAAGAGTAAAGGGTTTTAAAATGCTATAATAGCCAATTATGGTGAATTTTCAAATTAAACAGCATGCCGCTGCTTACAAAAGATAGCAAGTTTCGGATTTTCTACCATTACTGCTAAAGCTAATTTTATGCCCTGTAAATTGGCCAATGGATACAGACCTTGCAGTCACTGTTTGAAAAAAGAATATGCAAAATAGAAGCAGGAGAAAAACTGCCAGTAATGCATCAGCTTCAACTTTTATCGAAAAATCCGGCTTTATATTGCTTTAGATACTCCTTATAATCATTTTTTACCTGGCGGGCATATGTGGCGGCATAGTCAATAATACCCTGCTGCCAATGATTATCTCTTCCAAAAGCAATAAGTTCATCCGGTCCTGCCGCTCCCTGCCGGGCAGCGCTACGCAGTTGGGCCGATGCTGTAAGCAGCGCCATATCCGCGATAACACACGCAATGTCTTTATACTTGTCTTTCAATTGCAAAAAGCGGATCTTATCGGCCGTAGGCTGCATCTCTTTCAGCACATACGAATCCTGCCCGAATTTCGTAGTGCTTAACAAGGCAGGAACAATGTTCTGCATTCTTTCCTGTATAGCAACCACTCTGGCAGCTTCTGACTCCCAAACCGGCTGTGGTGTGGAAGAACAAGCAGATAAGCAAGAGGGCAGCGCCTGTTTCATATCAATGAACAACGCCTTTTTAGAATTAATGTCACTTCTTAGCAGAAAGAGGTATCTGTTCACCCCCAGGCTACCGGTTCCGGCTACCCGGAAAGCTACATCCACCACCTGATAGTTTTTATACAAATAGGGGTGCAGGGCAAACCATTCCTGTATGTGTTGAATCAGTGCGGCTTTGAGGGATTTGTCAAGCGGAAACAGACGCACCTTGTCTGTTTTCAGCAACAGCTTATGGTTGCGTAGGATGGTACGCTCTCGTACAAGCTCTTTCTGACGCCGGGTAGCCACCTGCTCCAGGAACGATTGCACCATACCATCTGCAGTACGTGGTTCTATATACCGGGATCGTCCTTTTGCCAATGTAGATGAATACACCGCCAGAAATTGTTCTGCACTCTTGCGTGCTTCTTTTGTGGGAATACCCAACGATGTAAGTCCTACAAAGATGCTGGTTACCATACGGGCCAGCTCCCACGTAGCAGGAGCCAGGGCACCTTCGTCAAAATCGTTGATATCGAAATATACCAGGCGATTATCACCTTTGTAAGTTCCGTAATTTTCCAGGTGCATATCTCCGCAAACCCAGGTAACAGGGTATAGCGGCAACGCATTACTGCGCTGTAAGTCTTCATAAAAAAGATGACAGCTGCCACGAAAAAAAGAGAAAGCATTCTCTGCCATCACCTGAAATTTCAGCTGGGTAAAAGCTGGAAGTCGCGTTTCGTTGAATTGCCGTATTCGTTGTGCAATATTGCTCACCTGCTACCAATTTCAAGAAAGATACTTAAAACAGTGCATTGAAAAACAGCTATTGTCATGTTCTGGCAGAAAGCAAAAGCTACAGCCGTATACGAAAGCCTGGTACATCCTGCAAGTAATACTGACAATTCATGTTTCTGATACCAGATTTGTCTGCAACAATCGCTTTCTCCGGTAAATTCAACGAGCTTTCATTCCAGTTTAATTCATTCCCTTCACTCACCCGTATATCGGTAGTATAATACAATTGTTCTTTTTCTGACAGATTTACCTGTACTGGCCGATCTTCAAACACCCAATTCCTGCCGGAGGAATTGCTTATAATGGAATACATCAACGATTTATTAAAACGCATCAGCTCTGCCAGCATCTCCGGCTCCTCCTTGAAACTAGGCCACTTACTGAGCGATACCGTTATTTCCTCAGGCAAGAAGATCGTTTCTTTGGGCAGCTGGCTAGCCAGGTTCAGCATAATGGCTACCTGTGGTTCCACCTTCAGCGCTTTATACATCGTTTCGCTGATAACAATATCTATTTCAGAGGAAGGCACATTCCATAAAGTAGCATCGCATTGATGAATATCTTTTATATAGGCGTGCAGCTCTAATGCATCAATCACTTGCTTTAGTATCTCAATACTTTCCGGGTTAATCTCCAAAAAAGTAAACTGTACCTCATCTGGTTTAAACATCATCATCGCCGGTAAGGCCAGCGTGGCAAAAGGACCGGTTCCCGCATATAAAACATGTACTGTTTTTTTGTGAAGGCTCAACACCTCCGACACCGCCCCGTACAGCGCTCTTGCAAACCGTTGTGTACGCAATACTTCCCGGGAACATTTTGCAGCCCAAAAGGTGCCAATAGCATTTCCATAGGCCGTTTTAATATGTGCTCGCTTGCTATCGTCATCCACTAAACCAAAATTGGCTTCTAACAGATCGGATAATCCCATTACGGCAGGAGCTAACTCTTCATGAAAATCTCCGGGTTTGAGCATTGCCTTACTAAATTGCCGTACTAATGCCTGTAATTCTTCTTTTGTGGTAAGCAAAGGGTTTTGGTTTTCTTTGTAAGATAAAGATTTGTGTTAATATCTGCAATGCTTAACAATTAATGCCAGTCATGATAACAAAAGCGACATTGCCGGGCCTGGGGCGTTCTGGCTATTTTGCCACATACCGGGCAGAGATTTAGTGAAAGCTCCACTCTATATTGCGCCCAAACTCTATTAACTGTCCGCTTTTTGAAAGCCTGATAGCCATCTGCAATCATCTCCAGTATTACCGGATCTTCGCTAATCCAGCCTTTTTCCCGCATCATTGATTGCATTTTCTCAGATGCACTCGTCCCCATATACATAAGAGTTCTGCCAGCAATCAGTTCTTCCGGGGTTTGATATTGGGAACAGTAGCCATAAATATAATCTACAAGTTCAGGGTATAAATCATTCATATCTGTTGAAGAAAGATGTAAATGTAGTAAATTGTCCCTCCGAAATCAACTACCCAAACACTCAACCAAAAGCAACTACCTACATGAAGCCATTAGCAGAACTAACAAATGAAGAATTATTACAGGAAGCCAAAAAAATGAAATCCACTAATATTTATGATGCAGCCATCTTTGGTTTTTTGATTGGCATTTCCGTGTATAGCGCCGTTAAAAAGGGGTTTGGCTTATTAAGCTTTCTTCCGTTAATCTATATACCTATAGCAGCTAAGAACAGAGTTAAACATAAAGAGCTGGAACAATTATTAAAAGAAAGGAATTTAAAATAGCTTTTTCAGTGTTTCATCAATCACATCCAGCAGGCCGCCGCTTTCTTTATCATCTGCTAATTCCCAGAACATGATGCCATTTAAATGATGTTGCCATACATATTTTGTTTTCAAGGCAATAGAAGCGCTGTCGTCATAACTGGCAAATTCTCTTGTATGCGGATTGAAACTATAAGGCGCCTGTGCTTTTGCATCCCAGTAACGTGTAAAACCAGCACTGTCCGTTAACCCTCGAAAGTCTTTGTAAGAAAGGCCACGCTTAAAGCTGGCAGGGCGGTTTAGCCCATGATCCAGGGTATCTTTGGTTTCAAAAATACGGGCGTAAAAAGCAGCGCCTAGCACTAGCTTATTCACTGGTACCCCAATAGAATCCAGCCAGGTTACAGCACGATCTACCGACTGCGGAAAGGCAGCAGTAGAATATAAAGGAGTATGATGACCACTGATGGTGCTGTAACCGGATACCAGGTCGTAAGTCATTAAGTTTACACGATCAACCATAGGCATCACCTGTTTCCAATCGATCGATTTTTCCAGGTATTCGGTAAAACCGCCTGCCGCAAAGCTGATTTCATATCTCTTACCCAGCTCTTTGCGCAAGGCTTTTATCAGTGCAGTAAAATTAGCCCTGTCATCAGGGGAATAGGCATGACCCGGGAAGCCTTGAATGGCGGGATATTCCCAGTCCAGATCAATACCATCTGCCCCAAAATCAACCAACGCTTTTTTAACAGAACGAGCAAAAACCTTACGGTTATCAGCGTTAGCAAATATGGGCGAACAGGTAGCACAACCACTCCAACCACCCAGAGACACCATCACTTTCATAGATGGATTGCGCTTTTTCAATGCTACCATGTTTTGCAGCAATAGGGTGTCTTTTCTTTTGTTCAGGAAAAACTCATTTTCCCGCAAATGCCCGAAGCTGAAAATAAGATGCGTGAGTTTCTCTACCGGGTAGCGGGATACTTTCACCGAATCTCCGGAGTAATAACCAATAACAGTAGGGCGGGGGGCAGACTGCGCTTTTACTGTTAAAGAAACAAGGCTCATCAATGCTACCAAAAGGAATAAGGATACTGTTTTCATTATAACGAATTAACTGGGATTGGAAATTGCGGCAGTGGCAAAGAAGACTATTCTCCTCCAAATATATCGTTCCTTTACGGCATAAAAAGTAGTTATGATGTTAAAAAAACGTCACCTCAACGGCCCTGCAATTTCCCGATAAACCAGGCAGCTAATACTGAATCCTTACCTTCGTTAGGAAAGTCGTTGAGCAATGCGCAAAAATGCCGGGGCCATCCCAGTAAATAACTTTGGTAGCGAGTCCGATGGCGGTATCGCTATTGAACGGATCTCTTTTGAATCTTTGCCCGACCTGGGAGAATGGGAGCAACCCGAACGTCACGACCGGCATTCTTTTTTCCTGCTGGAAAAAGGAAGCGTAACCATGGAAATCGATTTTCAACAATACCTTGTAAACGCTCCTTCTATCATTTATATGCACCCCGACCAGGTTCATCGCATACTCACATTTGAAAATGTCATTGTCAATGCCTGGGCAGCCAATAATGAAAATCTAAATCCTGAGTACCTGGTATTACTGGAAGACATAGCACCTGCTATCCCCATGCCTTTAAACCATCAAATGTTTGTGTTGTTTACCGAAGCAATATCACTTTGTATCAAATTGGCAGAACGCGAAAAAGACCCACTATATCATTCCATATTAAAAGACCAGACCAATGTACTTACGGGATTAATCATCTCTTTGTATAGGGCATTGCGAACGCCCTCTGAAGATACATTATCCAGACCCGAAGTGGTGACAAAAGCCTTTAAAGAAGCATTAGGACTTCATTTTGTTTCTTGCAAGCGACCAGCCGAATATGCTCAAAAACTCAACCTATCTACCGCTTACCTGAACGAATGTGTTAAAAACAGCACCGGCCATTCCGTTTCTTATCACATTCAGCAGCGTGTTGTTCTGGAAGCAAAACGCTTACTCCATCACTCCAAACAGTCCCTGAAGGAAATAGCCGCCACACTAGGCTATGATGATTACGCTTATTTTTCAAGGCTGTTCACCAAAGTTTCAGGAGTGGCCCCTGTAACCTTCCGTAACAAAAACCCCGATTAGTCCAAGTCTTCCACTGTTTAGCCCTAATGTGAGTAATCGATAGCCTGTTCCTTTGCATCCATAACAAAGCACATACAAATGACAACAGCAGAGCATAAAAAAGTGCTCATCTCAGGTGCAGGTTTTGCCGGTTTATCGGCCGCATACTGGATGAACCAATTCGGCTATCAGGTAACTATTGTGGAGATGGCACCAGCTATTAAAAAGGGTGGCACGCCAGTAAACATTCTGGGCAATACCATTGACATTGTACAACGTATGGGTTTATTGGATCAGATTCAATCGAACAGATTGGTGATGAAATCTATGGAATTCAAAAATGCGAACGACATAACCGAGAGGCTTGACCTCACACCCCAAAAACAAGAGGAGCGTGGCGAATTGGAATACGAGATAGAGCGGGATATTTTGTTAGATATGCTGTATGAAACGGTAAAAGAGGGAGTGGAATTCATTTTCGATGAAAGCATCACAGGCTTGCAAGAAAAAGAAGACCATATAGCAGTTACCTTTAAAAAAGGATCGTCACAGACTTATGACCTGGTATTAGGTTGTGACGGCATTCATTCGGTAGTCCGGAAATATTGGTTCGGCGCAGAAGCAGCATACTCCCAATTTCTGCAAACTTATTTTTCTATTACCATTGTGAATAAGCTACTCATTCCGGAGTTTACCACCCAAATGTTCAGCGAGCCGGGCAAAACAGTAATGCTAAATGCCTACAACGGCAAAACAGATATATGTCTTGCCTTTTTTGCGGAGCAGGAAATACCTTACGACTACAGGAACGAACAGCAACAGCGGAATATCATGCTGGATCACTTTACAGGAACCGGTTGGCGAACAGCAGAATTACTGGAAGCCGTACAACAGTCAAAAACATTTTACTTCGACAAGCTTTGTCAAATAAAAATGCCTTCGTGGACAAAGGGCCGGGTAGCGCTGGTAGGAGATGCCGGCTACTGTGCCTCACCAGCTGCCGGCAGGGGTGGATCATTGGCCATAGATGGCGCGGCCGCACTGGCAGATGCCTTTCAAAAATGTAACGGTAATTACGAGCTGGCATTCCAGGAGTACAACCATTCTTTCCGCCCCTTTATTGAAACCATACAGGCAGAGGTGGTCAACTTTGGTGTTGATGCGTTGGTTCCAAGATCGGAAGAAGCTATTATCAGAAGGAATAAAGAGGGCTTTGGTTTTTAATTTCTCCCGTTATCTAAGCGGACAGTTGTCACATTGCTTACCACGCAGATATTTCTCGCAGCATTTCTTTTTCTTCTTTTTGTCCTTATCCTTGTGTTTCTTTTTGTCTTTTTTCTTTGACATGGTGGCTTATCTGAAATGCAACAGATGTGTTGAAAATACCGCTAATAGTAAGACCATATTAGTTGCTCTGTACTATGTAAAGATAGCTCAACATATTGGAGGCGGGGAATATTCTATTGTTGCAAGCGGCTGCAAACAAAAAATGCCTTCCCATTCAATAATGAGAAGGCATTTTCATTTAGTAACGCTGTCCTAAAAACAACAGCCCCCCGTGTAACAAAGTAACATTTTGACTTCTTTTGAATTGAGGAGTCTACATAAAAGTGATTGTCGGAGTTTGCCCTTAAATTGTCGTTTTTACCCGGCGTAGAATTATAAAATGCTCTCACCTTTGCTTATCAATAACAATCAAACCAGACAGCTTTATGAAAAATATATTTAATCCAGGAATTCTTATTAAATTACTCCTAATCACAATTGTTATGAGTGTAGCATCTATATCCAATGCACAACAAATCAAACCTAATGACAGTGGCTACGCACCAGCAAATGGAACCACAGTCTATTACGAAGTATACGGCAGCGGAAAGCCTATCGTGCTGCTACACGGTGCTTACTATACTATCGGGATGAATTGGGGGCAATTAATACCTGAATTGGCCAAAACCAGAAAAGTAATTGCTATAGAATTGCAAGGGCATGGGCATACACCTTTTTCAGATAGAAAACTATCACGGGCAACTTTAGCCAGCGATGTGGAGAAAGTAATGGATTATCTGAAAATTGACAGCGCAGATATAGCAGGATATAGTTTTGGAGGTCAGATAGCCTATCAGTTTGCGATACAAAGCCCTAAACGATTAAAACAATTGGTTATCATTTCTTCTGTTTATAAAAGCGAAGGCTGGATACCCGAAATAGCCGGTGTTTTTAAAAAAATGAAGCCTGAGTTTTTTGCCAATTCACCGCTGCAAACCGCCTATGATGCTGTAGCACCAGATAAAACAAAATGGAATCAGTTTCTGGAACAGATGATTGCTATGGCAGGAGAGCCTTTTAATTTGGGAGACGACAATATAGCAAAAATCACTGCACCTGTATTAATCATATCAGGTGATAATGATGGCATGGATAAAATAGAATTGGCAAAAACATATCAATTATTAGGAGGGGGCGTTGCTGCTGATATGCAACCTATGCCCAAATCACAGCTGGCCATTATTCCTCATCAAAGCCATGTTAGCCTGATGAAGCAAACAAAAATAATATTCGATTATCTGGAAAGCTTTTTACAATAGCCTATCCAATGGTATATTGCTCATTCGAGCAATATACCACTATCAAACAAAAAGCGCTGACAATATCAGCGCTTTTTGTTTTCAGAGGAGAAGGAGAGGCCTTTTCAACTTATTATTTTTTGTTCCACTTTTACCGGGAAACATAGTAAGGCGAAATCATTAAATATACTATTACGCCCGTTAAGCTCACATACAGCCATAAAGGCATTGCCCAGCGCGCAATTTGTTTATGTAGTACTACCTCCTTATTTAATCCCCTGCCCATTGAAATTAATGCCAAAGGAACAATAATGATGGCAAGCATTACATGAGTGATCAAGATGAAAAAATACATGTATTTCAGCATGCCACCACCTCCATATTGCGTGGACGGAGTGGTGAAGTGATAAAGTAAATAGGATAATAAAAATAGGGACGTGCAGCTAAATGCCAGAAAAATGAAATTGCGATGCCTTTTAATATTCTTTTGCCTTATAGCCAGCAGCGCAAACGAGAGCAAAACAAACGCAGCCCCGTTAAGCACTGCATTTAGTAAAGGCAAATACGAAAAATCATATTGTTTGAATTGCCCTTTATTGGGAAAGAAAATGGTACATATAATAAGCCCGTTGATACCTAAAGTTAAACCCCATATTAATGGCTTGTAATTCCTTCCTGCTATTTTATTTTTATTGATATAGTCCATCTTTTAGTGCTTTAAAACCATTAGCAATGAGCACAGCATTCCTGCATTGCGAGTTGATTATATTTTATTTATCAAATGGAACGGCCTATTTTTTTGTTGCGATATCACGTACTATTTCAGTCAACTGGCCTGAATTTATTTCGTAGAAGAAACCATAAATATTAAGGTGTTTCGGAACAAGAGGACTGTTACGAAGCAAGTCAACATCATGCCTGATCGTTTTCTCGTAATCGACAATAGCCATATCCTCATGATCCCACATGCCAGAAATATCAACGTGATGGTGATGATGAAATTTTTCAATCAGCAGTTCGGGAGTATAAGACGTCATTCCACAAAACGAGTGATGAACCACAACAACGTTCTCGTAGTGGAATAAATAATCCATGGTAGCTATTGTTTGCAGTGCCTGAAGCGCGCGACCTCCACCATTTGACATGGCAAACAAAGTTCTGGTGTGACCAACACGAATGCCCGCTTCGTCTACAATATTTTCTCCCGGATATACTTCATTTCCAAGGTAATCCGCTACAGTTTTCGGAATTTCAGATGCGCGAGGATCGAAACAATAAATAACAATGGTTTTCATTGGGATGGCCTGATCAAACCCCTGAAAATTGTTTTGATCAAACCCAGGTATATTCCTGAATTCATATTGGCTCAAATCGAGCGTTTTATTTGCTTTCATTTGAAAAAGTTTTTTATTCTGGAAAATTCCAGCACAACAAAAGTAGACAAGTCTGTATACTTTACAAATAAAAAGTAAACAGACTTGTCTACTTTTTATTATTTTTGTTTTACGAACAAAAATGTTTCAAATTATTAGTCATATGTCCAATTCCTCTTCTCCCTTTCGGGATCTGCGTTTTGAAAAGTTAGAATCACTAAAGCCCCAGGAACGGATTTTAAAAACGGGTATTACGCTTTTTAATAAATACGGTGTTAACACTATTGGAATAGATCAGGTGATTGCAGAAAGCAATGTCTCGAAAAGAACCTTTTATAATTACTATCCCTCGAAAAATGATCTTATCTCGGCCTATCTGGACTTTTGGGAAGAATATCGATTTACAAATCTTGAAAAGTACTTGTCTACGCTTAAAGGCAACGATCCTAAATCTGAAATTTTGATCCTATTTGATGCGCTTAAAGATTGGACTTCTCAAAGCGATTTTAACGGTTGTATGTTCACTCGTGGGCTCAATGATTTTGCCACTGACGATTCAGGTTTGCTTGTTGAAAAAGTGAATCAGCATTTTAAAAAAAGCGCAGATTTTATCAATGAACGCTTAGCTAAAATTGTAAAGCCGGGCAAAGCAAAAGCAATCTTATCCCAGCTTCTTAGTCTTATAGTCGGCACCATGGTTGTTGCACATATTACAGGCGACAATAGCATTGCCACATTAAATAAAGGAATAGCAAAAACCTTATTGGAAGGCTGAATCGCATAACCCCATCGGTCATTTAGCCAGCTAAAAATAGACAGTAAAAAAGTAGTTGAAAATTCAGTTTTTAATTTCTGCACAACGGGAGGGAAGTATGAATATACAAGCACAATAGGTGCTATTGTGAACATCTTTTTTTGTGTAAGTTTAAGTTCCTTTATTGGAAAACAAAAAAAGCCATATAATAATTAAAAAGGAAGCTAATGACCGCCCGTGGACTATTTATATGCAGGTTATAGAAGTAATTGCCGTAACACCAGGTATTACAATTGAGATGTGCGTGATCACTTCAATTTGTTATGTCGCAAAGAGTACTTATAAAAATTCTCTACTTTGGTACGTGCCCAAGGCGTTTTGCGCAAGAACTTCAGACTGGATTGTACAGAAGGATTACTGGTAAAACAGTTGATGGCAATATGTTTTCCCAGCTCTTCCCATCCGTAGCTTGCCTCTAAATGTTTTACAATCATTTCCAGCGTTATGCCATGTAGCGGATCTTTAGATTTTTGCACTTCTCCTTCCATAAGGGTGTATTATGATGTAAAGATAATACATTGAAAATGATTAGTGTCGGGCAAGGGAATGTAATAGTCAAAATGAAAAAAGAGATAAAATACATCCTCGTTGGAATTTCCATTATCGTCATCGATCCTTTTTTTGATTCATCAAAATGAACCGTTGCTGGTTGGCTGCCATGATGAGCTCCGCCACATTTTTTACCTCAAATTTTTGCATGAGGTTTCTTCGGTGAGTTTCAATCGTAAGCGGACTTAAAAAAAGCTCCTGGGCAATAACCTGGCTTGTCTTCCCCTCCGCAATCAACGCTAAAATTTGTTTTTCGCGACGTGTTAATTGCGGTCGGCCACGTAACTGGTTTTGGGACGGGCGACTGATGATCTCTATCACTTCTTTACTATAACATATATTTCCCCGTGTAGCCTCGGAAATACAATTTCTCAGCTCTTCAACAGAGCTGTTCTTTAACAGATAACCACTGGCTCCATTTTGAATCGTTTCCATAATAATGCTCCTTTCGGTATGGTTACTAACAACGAGTATAATGGTTTGTACCGATTCCTTTTTTATCATCTTACAAAGATCCATTCCATTAATATCAGGAAGGGTAATGTCAAGCAGTATCAGATCAAGCCTGTTGAGCTTAATAAAGGATAGCAAATCGCTGCCGGTGCCAAATCCTCCTACTATTTGTAAGTTAGCTTCATGTTGTAGTGAGGTCTTTAGACCTTCTATCACAATCGGATGATCATCCACGATAGCGGTGAGTAGTTTATTCATTACGGTTGGTGTTAAGTTCAATATTAACCGTTGTACCTACATTAGGTGCAGATATAATCTCTAAATGACCTTGTAGAAAAGTGATCCGGTTTTTCAGGTTGTCGAGTCCCATGCCTTTTTTGTTTGCCAGCAGAGCAGTGTCAAAGCCTATGCCGTCGTCTTCAAGCGTAATAAAAAATGTATTTGCATTTTGGCTACACTGTAATATGATATTATGGGCTTGCGCATGTTTAATGGCGTTTGAAATCAATTCCTGGATGATGCGGTAGATGTTTAACTGTACATTCAATGCCATCCGTTGCTCAAGATGAAACGGCTCAAATGAAATATGCAAGCCATCACGCATATGAAATTCGCAGAGATCTTTCAGAGCAACCTCTAGTCCAAATTTTAAAAGCGTGTCGGGTACCATATTCCTTGCAATACGACGCAATTCACTGATAGAGCTGTCCAGTTGTTTCATGATACGGTGCAGATCACTGTCTTGCGATAGGCCTGGCCGGGTATTACTCCAGCCGGACAGGCCTATTTTAACACCAGCAAGCATGCCGCCCAGCCCATCATGCAAATCCCGTGCTACCCGCTCGCGTTCATGTTCTTCTCCTTCAAGCATTGCCTTGGTAACTTTAATCTGCTGCTTTTGCCCCATTTCAATGAGCTGTTGCTGGAAGTTGATTTCTTTTTGCCTGGATAGATTCCGGTTGTTGCGGGCGGTTACAATTACAAAACCCAATATCGCCAGAAGGGAAAAGCAGCCTAATCCCAGAATCCAACGATATAATCGATCATTGCTGGCAGCTAAGGCAGCCTGTTTATTTTGTGCTTCCAATGCTGCAATTTTTTGCTGGTTCTGTGCACTTCTGTATTTGGTTTCCAGCTCACTGACTTTTACCTCAGTTTGACTGTTGTGGATACTGTCAGATATATCTCTGTAGCACGTAAGCCAGGTATAGGCCTCCTTATAATCATGCAGCTTTTCGCTTGTTTTGGCCAGTTCGCCGAATATGGCTGCCTTGTCATTGCTATTGGCGGTTAGTGTACCTTCTTTAACAATATCCAGTAAAATTTGCTTGGCTTTCGCATAGGCTTTCAGGTGCCCATACACTTCATATTTACGGAATAAGAACTGCTGGTATAACTGCGTCTGGTGATATTTTCCCGCTAGCACCATGCCTTTGTCGATACTGCCCAGGGCTTTGTCAAAAGCTTCGGTAGTAACGTAATAGAGAGCTTCATTAGCATAGTACAATGGAAAGTTGATAGACTCCGGAAAGGGGGCCAGGAGGGTATACGCCTTTTGCAACAACTGTTTGGCTGTATCTGTTTGGTGATCATAACAATAAATGCTGACACCGCTTAAATAGGCAAATAGCAGGTTGGGCGAACCGGGACTTTCTTTTTCCAGTAGGTCGATAGCCATCCGGCAGTACAGACCAGCCTTTGTAAACTGGTAATTGTTCATTAGAATGGTAGATAGCTGCGTATAATAATGCGCAACCATTACGGGATTGTCTGCTTTTTCGGCGTTTGGAATGGCATTTTCGAGGGTGATCTTTGTTACAAAATCATAGCCTTTTGTATTCTTATTCATCAGCGCATAATTAAACCATGCGGCAGCACGGTTACTATATGCTCTTTTTTCAGGAAATGCAGCCAGCGCTTCTGCTGCATTTCGGAATGCCGCTGATGCCTTGTCTTTGTCACGGTTAAAATAATACTGCCCCTCGTAAAAAAGGGCCAGGGCATTATAATACGGTTGCTTTCCTGCAAATTCTTTCCCGCTTTGGAGATATGACCAGCTTTTTACGGTGTCTTTCACCTTCCAGTATTCTACCATTGAAAAACAAGCGGTGGCTTTTTCACTGTCAACGCCGCTTTTATTGATGACGTCCTGCAGGCTGTCCAGGTATTTTTTTTCATTCAGAGGAACCTGCTGCTGGGAAAACAGGCCCCATACAACGAACTGCAGGAGAAAGAACAGGATTATGAATTTCATTAATATATCAGTATTATACAGCTGCCAGGGACACCATGTCGGGAGGCGCTAGTCCCCAATGAAGATCGGCTAAATTTAAGATTGCTATTACATTCGCAGCCGTTAATCAAAAAATACTGGAAAACCAGTAGAAAAAAAACGATAAATGTTGGTATTTCCTCAGGACGCTACTTCTGATACCTTCGCTGTCTGATCCATTCCTAAATAATAACGCTATGAAAACGTTTCTGATTCCATTTTGTCTCATCATTACTGTGCTCTGCCAGAATGCTTGCTCGAAAGATAACAGCGGAGGCGATTCGTCCTCTACCGGTGATTATTTCTTCAGGGCGGCTGTCGGCGGCAGAAAAGTAGATTTCCACAGTGTTAACTTTCAGGGAGGGGGTGATGATAACCGCTGGGAGCACATTGTCGTTGGCGGGTATGAAGAATCTTATCCAGCCTCCGGGGGACCTGTGCCGCCATCGCTGGACTTTGAAATATGGCGACTTGGTGGCAATATTGTCGCGGGTAGCTATGCTACACCTGCGGAACCCAATATGATAGCACGCTATGCCGTGCAGCAGCCAGATGGTACTTTGCTTTATAACACAGCCAACTCAAACGACGTTTTTACCGTCAAAATAGAAGCCATCAGCCAGGAAGGTATTAAAGGTACATTCTCAGGAACGGTACGCAATCTGGCGGGGCAGGCTATCAGCATAACAGACGGTTCTTTTAATCTTCCTTACCAGACTTTGATAAACCCATAGACAATGAAAACAAAAAATCGTAAGTATTCACTTTTGACAGCAGCAGTGATCTTTTGGGCAGCAGTGCCGTCTGTGTTTGATCATTTTTGCGATGTTAAGATAAAACAGCGTGATCCTGATACAATGTAAATTATGCGAAATAAAAAATTATTAGGCGGCATGCTTGCTATGCTTGCTGCGCTATCCCTGTCACAGGCCAGTGCACAACTAAATGGTATTTTACAAAAAGCAAAGGATAAGGTTGGTAACCGTGTAAAATCTGAGGGTGCGGCTAAAGTCAGTAAGGTTGCGAATGATTTTGTGGGTGGAGATTCTCTGATCTTTTCCGAGGATTTTGCCGGCTATAAAGCGGGCGCTGCAGCCACTAGTTTCAAAACCAACGGAGCAGCATCTGTTACAACGGTAGATGGGCAGAGCGGCAAATGGATGACGTTACAGGACAAGGCCACCTATAAACTTTCCAGGCACCGTGTATACCCCAGGCACTTTACAGTAGAATTCGACATCCTGGCATTAGCAGATAAAACAGGCGACATCTCACCCATGTCGTTCGGTTTTGCATCCGATAATAGCGCTAACGAATATACAAGTAATACAGGTGCATATGTTGAGCTGCATTACTATGATGGTAACCAGGTAAATGTCGGGAACAACAAGTTGAAGAAATTCATGAATGCCACCTTTGATCTTGCTCCCGGCTTGAATCGTCCTTTACATGTGTCTTTAACGGTACAAGGAGAAAGAATGACGGTGTACCTGGATAAAGTAAAGCTGGCAGATACAGATTTGTTTGGTGAATCGGATGCCAGGAACTTTTACATAACTGCACCCTGGCAATACGAAAACAATGCACGGGTAATGATTAGTAATCTTAGAATAGCCGGGTTCAAAAGATAACGTTATGAAAAGAACTATTGTTGTAATACTGCTGATGCTGAATACGTTCCTGGCGAAAGCCGATCAGTTGGCTGCGCTAACGCGGGAGCAGGCAGAAAAAGCGGTCACATATTTGAAAAAAGAGAGTGTTGTAGTACTTTGGTGCAGCTGTTGCAACGACGATCCGTTGCGCAGGGTTACAGTTAAGGAAGTATTTAGTAAGGTATCAAAGGACGGGAAATTCTATTCCGTAGTGTTAAAAGGGCGTGACGAAAATGGAAAAGAAATGGAAGAATACCTGGACCTGGCTTATGTATTCGTAAAAAAGAAGTCGGAAGGGTACTCTCTAGGTAAATTGCTTAAATTTAAATGTGATCCTTGTGTGCCGCCCTTTTACTGGGATGCACCCGCTGCCGGATGACATGGGAAATTGTGTAATCGGCAGAAATTGCTACATCCATGCTCTTACGATCTTATAGCGGAACAACATTATAAATTGGTTAAATGAAGAAACTTTTTGTAGTATTTATTTTATGGATATTTACCGGTCCATTCACTATTGAAGCCCAAAACCTCGAAAATGCAGTTGACACAATCATCCTAAGAGATTTTAAGGACAAAGATGGCCCAGGGGGTGTGTTTATGATTGCACATCATGGAAAACCAGTATATCAAAAAGCTTTTGGGAAAGCGAACCTGGAACTTGGCGATGACTTGACCACGGACAATGTATTCCAGCTCGGTTCCATGACGAAGCAGTTTACGGCTGTAGCAATACTGATGTTGGAGCAGCAAGGTAAGCTTAGCGTTGGGGATCCTGTTTCCAAATACATTTCGGATTATCCCAATGGGAACAAAATAACCATTCACCACCTATTGACGCACACTTCCGGAATAAAAGATTTTACGAAAATGAAATCCTTAGCGGATATCGCACAAAAAGAAATGACACCTAAAATGATGGTCGATTTCTTTAAGGACGAGCCTGTTGATTTTGCCCCTGGGGAAAAATTTGACTATAATAATGCAGGCTACGTTTTGCTGGGTTACCTGATTGAACTTGTTTCCGGGGAAAAATATGAAGAATATATCAGGGGACACATTTTCGATAAAGTTGGCATGACGCGGTCATATTATGCGAGTGATCGGAAAGTTATTAAAGGAAGAGCCTATGGATACCAAAAAAAGGAGTCCGGATATGTAAATAAAACAGTAATCAATTTCAGTGTTCCGTTTTCTTCCGGTTCTTTAATGTCAACTATATCGGATATGTTGAAATGGCAAAATGCGCTGAATAAAAATATTCTGCTTGATACCGCTGAAACGAGAAAAGCATTTAGCAGGTATAAACTAAATAATGGTGAGGAGTTTTCCTATGGTTATGGATGGCATATCAGGGATATAAACAAAGTGCCAACCCGGGAGCATGGGGGAAGCATATTTGGATTTAAGACAATGGCTGTATATATACCTGGTGAAGACATTTATGTAATAGGACTCAGCAATTGCGACTGCCATTCACCCACAAAGCTAACGGGGGACATTGCGACAATGGCCCTTACATTCCTGCGTGGTGTCAGGAAGGATAATCCTTAGTCTGCAATGACAGAAAGACCTTTTTGACAGTATAGATCAACAGTCATAAATAAAAAATGGAAAAGTTTTATTCGATGTATTTATCTCAGCATAATTTGACCAAGATTGGAATACAATTTTGTTTTGTATTGTTTCTGTTCGCCACTTTTGCCTGTAATAACAATAATGGCCAGGAAGTAAAAACAGATACACATGCAGATAAAAAAGGTGTTGGCGTTAAACAGAAGTGGCACTGGGGCAATCACCAAATGCAGAATGAAGATGTGGGGTATGCACAGGTAGTTAAAGTTGGCAATATGCTATATATTTCGGGTATACCCACAGAGGAACTTAATCCAAAAGGTATAGATCAGGTCTACCGGGCACTGGGTAAATGCCTGAGTGCAAATGGTGCATCCTTCGCAGATGTGGTGAAAGAAACCCTATATACGACTGATATAGAGACAATGAAGAAATACAATGATGTTCGAAAGGAGTTTTATAAGGGTGACTTTCCCGCTGCTACATGGGTACAAATCAGCAGACTATATGAACCCAATTGCAAGTTGGAAGTGGAACTGATTGCACAGATCGGAAATGATAAGTGACACTCAGAAGACATAGTAATAGGGAAAAATAAAATATTATCTTACTTATGCCTATATTAAAATTGATCAAAAAATTAAGACCTACAGGAATAGCTTTGGTGTTGCTGGGCTGGTCAATCAGCCTTATTGCTCAAAGAGATTTGAGCACTTCTCTAGCCATGGATAGCGTTATCCGGCAGAAGATGGCCGAGAGTGGCATCGTTGGCCTGAGTGCATCCATCATTGTTGACAAGCAGGTCGTCTGGAAAAAAGGATTTGGTTTTGCAGATAAGGAAAACAAGATACCGTTTACCACCTCGACCATAATGAATATTGCCTCTGTAACCAAAACAGTTACCGGAGCTTGCCTGATGAAAGCTGTTGAACAGGGCAAGGTTTCACTTGATGAAGATATCAACAGCTATCTACCATTTAAGATAGTGAATCCTTACTTTCCGCAAGACCGTGTAACATTGCGGAACCTGGCAACCCATACTTCCGGATTAACGGACAGGTATCCATTTTATACGGACAGTCTTTACTTTAACGGAAAGGATTCTCCGGAGGCTTTGGGCGATTTTCTTAGGAATTATTTCGTGGCGGGAGGCAAGTATTATTCAAAAGAGAATTTTCTGGATCATAAGGCAGGTACCTTCCGCGAATATTCCAATATTGGTACGGCACTCGCCGGCTTTATCGTGGAACAGCGTACCGGACAGAAATTGAACCAATACAGCAAACATTATATATTTAAGCCCCTGCATATGGATGATACGGGCTGGTTTTTATCAGAAATCAATCTCAAAAAACATGCGAAGCTGTATGTTAAGGACGAGAATGGTATCAAGAACATTGAGCTATATGGCTTAACAACCTATCCTGATGGTGGCGTACATACCTCTACAGATGACCTGTCCAGATTTTTCATCGCGCTGCTTAATAACGGAACGTATAAGAATACCAGAATTCTTAAAGAAGAAACCGCAGGGCAGATGCTGACCTTTCAATTTAACGAAAAGAACAAACCAGAGAATACTGACCCGAAAGACCTTAACTCAGGTATATTTTGGGCTACCAAGATGGGTGGAAAACGAATCGGGCACAACGGAAGCGACCCGGGAGTGAGAACATTTATGCTTTCGGATTTAAATAAAGAGGTGGCTGTAATTATGTTCTCCAATACATCGCTCACCGAAAAAGAGGAAGCTAAGTTTTTTAATATCTATAGTGAGCTTTATAAATACGGACAGAAAATCAGGCATGATCAACTTTCTTCCTCTCCAGGGAGGTAACAGTTGTTATTGTTACTCTGTTTAGTATGCTTTTTTTAAGCCGGTTGGCTGGCCTATCAATAAGAAAACGGAATAGCAGCGCGACTATAATACTACATTCTACTATAACTATTATATACTTTTACTTAGTTTGAGGCGAAATATAAAGCGGGTTCTGTTGTATGGTTGTCAAATACTGTTTTATGGTTTGAAGGTTCCTGCGACTTATTGGTAATTTGTGTCCTGCGACTTGAACCTGAGATTGTCCGAAGGTGCTGATGTGATGTAAAGCCACAATGTAGGATTTATGTATCTTTAAAAAAAGACTTTGTGGTAAATGCCCTTTAATTGCTTTCAGGCTGGAGTATACTGTATATTTTCGTTCTGTAGTAACAATTTGTACATAGTTCAACATGGATTCGATAAATAGTATATCCACAAACGCTATTTTCTCTAAGCAATTATCGCATTTGACATATAAATAATCAGGATGCTCCCGATTATTTTTTACAGTTAATGAACCATAAATTTTAACTTTTGCCTTTTCACAGGCTTTTGTAAAACGCTCAAATGTTACAGGTTTCATTAAGTAATCGGTGACATTCAACTCAAATCCCTTTAAAGCATATTCAGGATAAGCGGTTATGAATATAACTTGCTGAAACACATCATGCCGTTGTAAAAATTCAATACCACTCATTTGAGGCATTTTAATATCCAGAAAAATAAGATCAACCACTTCAGTTTGTAAGATAGCTTTGGCAATAATTGGATTACGTGCTGTTCCAACCAGGTGTAAAAAAGGTATTCTCTCAATGTATCCTTCTATTTGTTTACGTACCAATGGTTCATCTTCTACAATTATACAGTTCATCATTATCTTAAGATTAGATTTAGATAGATGTAATACTTACTATCAAGTTCTTTGGTGGTAAGTTCATATTTATTGGAATATAAGAGTTCCAGTCGCTGTCTAACATTCTGCAAACCAATTCCCATACTTTCAAATGTAGCAGATAGATGTTCCTTAACAGAGGCTGTATTCATACAAAAAAAATGCAGTTTTCCTTCTGTAAGCTGAATGTCGATTTGTATGATATTCTCTCTGCTATCGTCATCAGACACGTGCTTAAAAGCATTTTCAACAAATGTCATAAGCACCAAAGGTGAAATCATTAAGTCGTTGTCATCTACTTTTACATTTAAAATAGTAGTTGCTTCTGTACGTATTCGCTGAAGATTGAAGTAATTTTCCAGATGCAATAATTCTTTGGATAAAGGAACAAAGTCAGCACTGCATTCATACAATTGGTAGCGTAATAAGTCAGCTATAGTCACCAATATAACCTTTGCCTGTGGTAGATCAAAATCTAATTGTGTATAAAGGCTATTGAGAGAATTGAATAAAAAATGAGGGTTAAGCTGTGCTTTGAGGTAGTTCAGTTCCGCCAGTGAATTAGCTTTTTCCATCGCATTAAGTCTACGTTGGGCATTCACACGATCAAGCGCCAGCTTCAAAGCGCCTCCCCCCAACAAACCCAGCAATGCAATGAAGAAGCGATTATACTGTAAATCAGTGTAGTTCCATGAAAAATTAAAGTGGATGGGAACCAGCATGTGGTTCAAAAATAGCTTCATAACAAAAGCATATCCGCCTGCCAGTAGTATAAGATATATTAACGATAGTGCCAGTAGCTTTGCTATGTTCTTGTGCTTAAAATAACGGGGCATCAGGTAAGCATAAATGCCATAAAAGGCACAAGCTATCAAACTAACATCCAGCGCAGAAAAGTAAAGGCGGTTTCCCTTATCACTAATATAAAAATACGTTATCTGATTCCATATAAAGAAGAAACCCAGCCAAAAGCTCACATGTAATAAAAAACGCTGCATGAAACAAATTAATTAAAATGCCAAAGAAGTACATTCGTTTTATATCAAATGTCTTATTTACAGGATTAACGGTCGTTATGTAATGACATTACCTATAGAAAAAGAGATACGGCCATTGGTATAATTGGAGAGCATCACGTCAGATCAGCCTTTAATTTACACAAAAAAAGACATGAAGGCTATTATTGGATTGTTAATGCTAATCACTATTACTTTTTGTGGGATAGCCCAGGGAGTAGATAGTGCCACGTTGTTTGCAGCCACTTATTTCAGGCAAGCGGATTCCGCAAGCAGCCGCAATGCAATATGGAAATACCCCCTTTATGGCCCTATGTTACTAGTTGATTCTCATTCCAGAACCACTTATGCAAACATTCAGGATAGTGCAGGGACTTTTACCTCCATTAAAGAAGGCATTTACAAAGGAAAATTACCTCAGGAAGTGATGATTGCCAATACATCTATAAACTGGCAAGGAAGGTTGTGGTCAATGATGTTATGGCCATTACCAGTTGACAGGGAGGAGCGACTAAGCCTTATGTTACATGAATCCTTTCACCGCATACAACATAAACTTGGGATTCCAGCTCAGAGCCCGACAATAGACCATCTGGCAACGACTAACGGACGTATCTTTTTTCTGTTAGAACTACAGGCTTTAAAAGCAGCCTTAGCCAGGCCCGTTGATCAGCGTAAGAATGATTTGGTTAATGCACTGCTTTTTCGAAAAAAACGACAGGAATTGTTTCCTTTAACCTTTGACAACGAACGCTTGCTGGAAATGAATGAAGGACTCGCTGAATATACAGGAGTGCTATTGGGTAGACTATCCAGCAGTATAAGGCAACATTTGTATAATGAGATTGATAAGGCTGACACCCGATTGTCATTGATTCGATCTATGGCTTATATAACCGGCCCCGTTTATGGATATTTGCTATATGAGAAATCGCCGGGATGGACAAAGTCAGTCGCCTCAAATTCTTCATTTCCAGCTTTGATTAAAAAATATTATAAGTTGACTGTGCCTGAACAAACAGTTACATCTGCATTGGCTAAACTGGAAAGGCAGTATAAGGGAGAGAATATCAAACATGCTGAAACAATGAAAGAGAAAATCAGACGACAGCAGGAGGATACTTATAAACGTCTTTTTACTCATCAACCGGTGTTGATCATCAACCTAGAGAAAATGAACATAGTGTTTAATCCCAACAATTTATTTGACCTGGGAGAGTTGGGCACTGTATATCCGACCGCAGAAATAAATGATGTTTGGGGAAATTTGAAGTTAGTGGAGGGAGGGATGCTCATGAAGAACTGGAAAGTAATCATATTACCGACAGTGGATAGTGTACATGCAAAAGATAATATTATACGAAGTAATGGATGGGAACTGCAACTAAATAAGGGGTGGCGAATTGAAAAAATGGACAGCTTACAATCAGCATTGATCAGGAAAGAGTAATTGTCGGTTTGCCCATCTGTCTGGCAATCTGCTGTTAACGAAAAAGGGAGCGATCATATAATTGTTTGCCAGTTATATTATATGGTTTAAAGATGGTGGCAGGACCTATTTGGCTAAGTAATGAAACCTACGCCGACAAAGGTTTGGCTCCCCGCCCATAATAATTAAAATCAGTAACAAAATGACCACATCAGAAAAAAAGTAGCGGGTAAACAGTATGTGACAAATCTGAAAGTAGCCGCGTAAAAATGGTTGCCATCATAGGCGGGGAAACTTATCGACGTAGAAGAAAAAAGAATTTGTAAAAGTGCTGTAAGTATTAGTTTAGTTGTTTCTCTATATTAGTTTTCATTCTTGCGAATCCAGAGTTGGTAATCCAACCGACATTAAACTGTAGCTTCCAGCTATTGTAACTGGTAATGCCGCCTAGTGGTGGAGTATAGCCGGATGTCCAGGTGTATTTTAATCCCATATCCACGAAAAGACGCTTACCCAAACGACTGGAAACGCCACCACCACCTTCTATAGCAAATTTTGTCTGGCTGTATTCTTTTGATGAAATACTTGTTCCCTGTTGTCCCACTCTCACCCGGAACAGATTAGCATTTACCGCTCCTAATCCAAACAGCATATATGCTTTTGGCTCTGACACCAGTTTCTTCAACAGTGAATAGATATTATCCTGCACTTCCGGGTTAGTCGAATGTGGATTAAGCTGTTTGAGGCGCCTCTCAATGGTATTGCGAAAACGTTTTCCCCATAATCCACCAAGACCGTATTTATAGAACGAATAGGTAGAAATAATACTGCCTGCACCTAATTTCATGGCCGATCCGTCCACTGCAATATCCATAGAGGCTTTTACCGGCTGCATCAGTATTTCAATACCTATGCGATCAGATTGAGAAATAAAGCGTTCTGAAATGAAGCCATACTCTCTTTGCCGGTCCGTGATATCCACACCGGTCTTTGTATCTTTAGTACCTAACGCATAACCAGGGAACATCCTGGCACCGTAGGTAAGTGAAAGAATTACCCTGTCCTGATTTTCCAGTAACAGCGAATCGCGTTGGAATCCGTATAACCGGGTGAATAGTTTTTCCCATCGGGCATGCTTATCAATATCCCACTCCAATTGGGGATCGATACCTACGCCATTCAATTCTATAAATAAGGTACTGTCTAAAGGAATTGTTTCAACGGCAAGCTTGTACTTATTTTTCTTTAACGAATGCATGGGATACATTATATCACTAAAGCCTGTGAACACAATACCTAGTGCAGAAGGGAAGAACACTGCCATGGGAAAGCCATTGATGGAAGTAGGGACAAAAGACATAGTGGGCATCATGGAAGCATTACGGTAAGCGTTCATAGCACCACTCGAAAAGGATCTGACCGATGTTATGCTAGATAAAGGAATAGTATCAAATTTAAGTGGCCCTTTTTTGGGGCCCATTTTCATAAATAACCCCAAGGGGAACGGCGGGGGCTTTCTCATGAATAATAACTGGGAGTCGGTTGCTCCACTCAGGCGTGCTTCCAGAAAATAGGTATGCTTATTAAAATCAGTTCTTGCCAATGGCTGAGAAAACCACTTTACTTTTTGAGATCTGTACCACACTTTTATGACAGAACCAATGGGTATCGGAACCTTATTACCGGCTGTATCTTCCTCATAAACGATGCGGGCGTTTTCCGGGTTATGCAAAAGCAGCTGCCCTGGAAGCTGCGGCAATACTTTAATACCTGACAAAATTAATAACAGGAAAAGGAATAATGTATACTTCATGCTATCTGCTTTTCAACTCTTACCGGTTGATACGGAAAGCATGAAATTAAAAGGGTTATAGTGTGTAAGGGAGAAAAATGGATAAACCGATAAAGTTTGCCTGAGAATAGTCGCCTATCATTTTTGCAACGTTTGTCGGATGCTCTCCCGGTAGGTCTCGCCAATAGGAAGAGAGATGTTGTTTAAGTGAATATATCTGCTGTTATAGGAAGTAATTCTATTTACCGGAATTATGTAAGATCTGTGGATACGTATAAAACGGAACTCCGGCAATTTTGCCATCACCTCTTTCATTGACAATAATGTAAGAACTGGCTTTTGTTCTTTTTCCAGAAAGAACTTTACATAATCATTCAGACATTCTATATAAAGGATGTCGGTGAAATAGATTGTTTTCATCTGGTAATTACAACGTACACGCATGTAGGTGTCAGGAATGTTATTTATAGTGTGTTGTATCCTGCTTAGTGCCCGAAAAACAGCTTCTTGCAGTCTATCCGGGTCAATTGGTTTCAGCAGGTAGTCAATAGCATCTACTGCAAACCCCTCTACTGCGTAGTTACTATAAGCTGTTATAAAGATAACCCCTGGAGGATGCTTTAGTGATCTGTAAAAGGAAAGTCCATCCGTATCCGGCATTTCTATGTCCAGAAAAATCAGATCTACCGGGTGTTCATTTAAATACTCCTTTGCTTTTCGTGCGCTGGTAAAAGATTTTGCCAGCGACACCTCAGTCATATTTTGCATATAGCTACGCAACACATCCAATGATAGCGGCTCATCATCGATAGCAATACAGTTTAACATGATAAATCGATATTTAGCGTTACTAAGAATTTGTTTACCAGCTGTAACGTGTGCAATTCGTGTTTACGCGGATAGGTCATTTCCAGGCGTTTTCGCGTATTTTTTATTCCTATCCCCGAATGAGTCGTCTGGTTTTTATGAGCCACAACATCATTCTTGCAGGTGAATATAAGCGACTCGGGACAACGTTCTATAGTAATGAGAATAGAGGTTTCGTCATCAGCAGATATACCGTATTTGAATGCATTCTCTACAAACGGAATAAAAATAAGCGGAAGAATGGATGTGTCTGTAAGTTCGCCGCTGACGGAAAAATGAACATGATTATTGTCTGAAATCCGCATCTTTTGCATTTCTATATAATCGACTATATACTTTACTTCGCGTGAAAGTTCAATACTATTGCAATCGCTATCATATAACACATAGCGCATCATATTGGATAAATGTAATACCGCTTTGGAGGCCAAAGGCGAGTTTTTAATAATCATGGCATAAATTCCATTCAGTGTATTGAAAAAGAAATGTGGGTTGAGTTGCTTCTTAAGAGACATTAATTCTGCCGTTCTCATTTCATTCTGCATTTCTGCTTTTTCTTGCCGCATTCTCTGCCATTCACCTGAAAACCTCAGCGCAAATGCCAAAGCAAAGCTCATTCCGAACATAATGATAAGAGGACCCGCTATTAAGTGGAAAGAGTAGGATTGAGAAATGGGATAAGAGAATATTGAGAATATCAGGTTTATCAGTGAAGGTAAAAATAAACCTGAGGCTACCATTGAAAGTGCATAGATAATATAACTAAAATATCTTCTGTGAAAAACGAAGCGTGGTATTAATAGGTAGTAATTGACATAGAATACCATAACCGCTAACATATTGTTCACAATCATGATCATTTGCCAGTTTTGCGGCATTATGTTTTCAGCGAAATCCGGCCGAAGTACTATTGGTGCATAAAAAAAGACAGCCAGAAACAGAAAATGGATCAAAATTGTGTTCACTCTTGTTTTCATCGAAGGAAAGCTAGGACATCCTTTCTTGTCACTTCCGAAAAATCTGTAAATCGTCAAACTAATCGACAAACCGGCTTTTTTAGCTGTTATACAGGGCATCGGGTTAAATGTTTTTTGACATTTGTGCTAGTCTTTTTAACATCTGTCATTGTAGTTGGTGTAAATAGCTGAACAGTATTACAATTTGGAAAGGGATTCAACATTATTTTGAAGCACAAACGAGAATAAATAATCCTATTTATACAAAAAGAGGAAGAATTAGAAATAATTACTTACTATATATGTTTCTTAAAAAATCAGACAAACTGGTTGTTGCCCTACCCAGTAGTTGTTTTACATCACTTTTATTTGTATCGAATTCTCCTTTAGCTATCGCTCCAGCGAACCTTGCCAGATACGCTGCATCATCTTCAGGAAGCCCTAGCTGTACAAGCTGCGCAACATATGACATTACCTCAGTTTGGTTATAAGCTATCGTTGTTCCCGTGATCTCTGATATTATGTCAGCAATCTCAGCGAAGGAGAAAGCGGTATCTGCTGCAATCACATATTCTTTATTTTCGTGGCCCGGAGTAGTTAGTACAACGGCTAAAGCTTCAGCCATTTCTGTTATTGGCAAAAAAGGCACTTTGCCAACTCCTGCCGGGATGGAGATACCGTTCTTCAAAATATTTTTTCCACAAATTATCGGAATCATATCAGCGTAGAGTGTATTATTCATCAATGTATAAGGAGCAGCCATTTGTTTTAAATAATCAGTTGTGTATGCATGGTATTGAACATCTTCCACCATTGTGCTTTGCTGTAAATCTTTCATATCAAAGCCCGTGTAGACGATATGACTGACACCAGCTTCCTTGGCCGCATCAATCACATTTTTGTGCTGGTCAAACCTGTGTACTATATCCGATGAAGAAGATACCAACAATAGCTTGTCCACACCCTGAAATGCACTTCTCAAAGACTCAAAATCCTGATAGTCGCCAAGCTTCACCAGAATTCCATTCGATTTCAATTCTATCCCCTTAGTTTCATTTCTTATCAATGCAGCAATGTCTTTTGCATCTGTACCATTGTTTAAGAGCGAATTAATGGTGGCTTTACCTAAATTACCTGTTGCACCAGTTACTAAAATCATAATTTCTTTTTTAAGATCAATAAACATTTACTTTTGTTACGCAAAGAAAATAATATTGATTTTGAAAAGTAACACTTGCTATCTGATAACAGAACAAAAACCGGTAACCTTAAAGTAACTTATGAAAAGTAACTTAGATCATGCTGACTGTCCAGCTATGGAAACGATAGCCCTGATTGGAGGACGGTGGAAAGTGATTATTTTGCATATGCTTTCCAAGCATGCTAGGCGTTTTGGGGAAATCAATGTTCGGATACCCTCTATATCAAGAAAAGTATTAACTGAACAACTGAGAGAACTTGAAGCTGATGGTTTAATTAGCAGGAAACAGTATACGGAGCTTCCACAGAAGGTAGAGTATGCACTCACAGATTTGGGAAAAAGCCTTTGCCCTCTATTGGCCTATATATCAGCCTGGAAAAAAAACGTGGAGGGTAATTCATCTCAAGACATCATACAACTCCCCGATTGAAACTATTTTAAATTCCAAATCACTTTATCCTATCCCTGATCCGGATAATTTGTCTGATTTACTCCAAAATTGTGACTTGCTCAATTAAGTCCTTATTTAGGGGCTTTGTTTCTTGCGGAGAGATATACTTTTCCTGTTGCGCTATGACTAATAAGGCCATAGTCTACAGAGAGAGGTACTCCTATTGGATAGGGAGGTAAATAGGAACTACAGGCCCTGTTTGAGTAAAGTGCACCTGGCGGCAAGCTGCGGGTGCTGAACGAAGGTTAAATTTCCCGCTTGCTGTTAATCTTTTACCTCTGTGCCTGCATTCACATAAAAATCTTGCTGGTTAACCTTTTAGCTGCCTTTAGAAGTGGGTCTTTCCTTATTTCAAATTTTCATAAAAAAGGAGCTTTCCATAGCCTCATCCTATAGGACGAGCAACTCGTACGTACAAACGAAGCGCCCGTCCGTTAGCATATGGAAGCGGAAAGTACTACTCTTCCTCATACAGGTTTTCTGGAAACCTGCTGCCGTTGCCCTTTACTTTTTTTAGGATCAACCCACATTCGTCTAATAAAGGCTTCGGCTTACTGATAGCCCCCTTTAAATTTTACGGATTTAAAAAGCATCGCTATATCAAACAAACGTATATGATATTGGATGTTTCTATTCAATATCAGCTGTTTAAAATCTTCCTTTTATGGTTCTGACCCCATCGAATCATAGCGTCGATCACCTCCTTTAGCGTACCTGCATATTCAGTTGCTGTATATTCCACCGTCACCGGCTTCGTATCGCAAACACGTCGACTAACCAATTGATTCATCTCCAGTTCATGCAACTCCTTTGATAATATTCGAGGTGAGATGCCTGATTCCCTGGATAGTTCGCCGAAGCGTTTGGTTCCACCATTGACTAATACAGAAAGGATGACCAGTTTCCATTTGCCATTAACAACATATAGCGTGTCCTGAATGGCGGAATGAACATTATTACAGCGAACTTCCTCGTTCATCATATACTATCCTCCTTGTAACTACTTACCTTTTGGTAATTCATTACAAACATACCGTACCTGTACTGAACTTTGTGTGATCAAACAAAAGAAATCTCAATGGATAATTTAACAAACAAAGTAGTTGTCATTACTGGTGGGAATAGTGGCATCGGCTACGCCGCAGCTCGGGAGTTTAAATCGCGTGGCGCAAAGGTGGTTGTTACCGGAAAACGTCAGCATGCCGTGGATGAAGCAGCTAACAAACTAGGGGTAACGGGTTTACTGGCGGATCAGGCAGATCTGAATCAACTTGATAAATTGGTAACAGATATTAAAAGCTCGCTCGGAAACGTAGATGTACTGTTTATAAATGCCGGGGTAGCCTTTTTTGAGTCTATCGTTCATACTTCTGAAGCGCAGTTCGACACTATGGTCAATGTCAATTTTAAGGGGAGTTTCTTTACCCTTCAGAAATTCCTTCCTATTCTCAATGATGGCGCTTCCGTTATCTTTCTGACTTCCGGGAACACCGCGCTAACTATGGAGAACAGCTCGGTTTACTCAGCGAGTAAATCGGCCGTTAGTCATTTAGCTAAAATCGCGGCCAAAGAACTAGCGCGAAGGAACATCCGGGTAAACACCGTTAACCCGGGGCCGACGGAGACTGAAATGCAGGGTAAGTTTGGTATGGACGAACCTACGCTAAAGGGAATGAAAGAAATGGTCATCAGCCAGGTGCCACTGGGAAAAATGGGCGTACCGGAGGATGTAGCTAAACTGGTCGCTTACCTGGCTGATAACGCGGTATCCTCTTTCATTACCGGCGCGGAGTTTTTCATTGACGGTGGAATGGCATTATGATCTCAAAATGAATATACGAATGACATCAAAAACGAGGAAAATCACAGGATGGGTATTGAGCGGTCTGATCGGCCTGATGCTCTTTGCATCAGCTATTGATAAAATTAAAGGTAGCGAACATGCACTTCAGATGGGCACATCGTTCGGAATTTCCGCAGAAACTTACACATTTCTTGGTTGTATAGAATTTCTATCGGTACTGTTGTTCCTGTTCCAGCGAAGCGGGGTTCTTGGTACGCTGTTATTATCATCTTACCTGGGCGGTGCGATAGCGACCCATTTACAGCATCAACAGAACATTTTATTTCCGATGGCTATTGAGGCGGCGGTTTGGATAACAGCGATCATTCGCTTTCCTGAACTCACCAGGCGCTTTGGCAACCCAAAATCTTTAAACGAACGTACAGCATGAAAGTATTTTTAACGGGAGCTACCGGGTATATCGGCAGCGTTATTGCGGAAAAACTTTTACAAAAGGGACACCAGGTTACCGGCCTGGCCAGGTCCGAAGCGTCGGCGGCGGCCTTGCACGCCAGAAACATTACGGTAGTAAGGGGGGAACTGGATGATATGGAGGTTCTTATTAATGCCGTTAGCGAATCCGATGCCGTCATCCATGCAGGTTTTAAGCAAAATGAAAATGGCTTTGCTGCTGCAATGGCTGCTGAAAGAGAAACCGTTTCGGCTTTAGTGGACGCGATGGGCAATTACGGAAAAACGTTCATCTATACAGGCGGTACCGGAATGCTAGGCGATACTGAGGGAATTATTTTTGATGAAAAAACGCCGGACCGTTTCAGGAAAGGCAAAGCTGCACTTGATGATAACAGGGAAATGGTGAAGGCCGGTCGCGAAAGAATGCAAACAGAAAAATACGTAATGAGCAAAAAAGGCATTCGTGGGATCGTACTTCGTCCGCCAAATGTTTACGGTAGATCGAATGGTCATGCTTTGCTGTCTTCCCTAATCGCCGCATCCATACGTATCGGCGCAGTACCGTATGTGGATTTTAGCCGGGATTATCAGTGGTCCTTCGTGCATGTAGACGATCTGGCAGACCTTTATGTATTGGCGCTGGACAAGTCCCTTGCGGGCGAGCTTTATTATGCCGGAGCCCAGAGCGGTATAAAGACCGGCGATCTTGCAGCAGCGTTAAGCCTGGGAGCCGGATGTGGCGGCAGAACAATAGAAACCAGTATGAGTGAATCGGTGAATTTGTTAGGCAATTCCTTCATATCAGAATTCTGGACCTGGAATAATCAGTCCTCTTCGGAGAAGGCTAAGAAATTGTTGGGGTGGAGGCCTCAGCATACGGACATGCTAAACTTAATCAGCGGCTTGAGCCCTGCTGCAAATATCAGCCTTGACTGATGAAAGATCAACAATTGTTTTAATCGATTATATGACAAATGAGATATTTCAAACTCCTGAAGTAAATATCGTTTTTCAGCAAATTGCCCACCAGTTGGGCTTACAAAAAAAGGGACTTTCATATTTTCTATGAAAAGTCCCTTTGAGCGGAGAGAGAGGGATTCGAACCCCCGGACCTGTAACAGTCAACGGTTTTCAAGACCGCCGCATTCGACCGCTCTGCCATCTCTCCGGGTGCAAAATAAAGGGGTTGCAATCGATTTTGAAAATAAGAGCGCATTTTTTTTATTTAAATTTTTAGCTTATGAGCGTCGTATAATCACCAGAAAATCAATCATCAGAGGATTGAAATAAAGCAAAAAGGAGAAGTATGCGCCTGCACACTTCTCCTTTTTTTAAAATATGGGCAAAAGACTTACAGAGATTTGATAACGTCCTGAGCCATTTTCACATACTCTTCGTTCTTAGCTTCCGTAGCACCAGCAATACATTTTTCTGCGCTGGCTTTTGCACCGGCTTTATCGCCTAGTTTCTGATAAATACGTGCTTTTAACAGGAACATGTAAAAAGCTTTGGCATTAGCAGGGTCCTGAGTGGCTTTATCAACCCACTCTTTTGCTTTGGCCATGTCTTTGCCATTATCGTAATAGTAAGAAGCTGCTGCAAAATAAGGTTTGCTGTCTTTGCTAAAGATGTCATCAATCTGCTTCATTACTTTTTCGTCTGTGTTAGCAACGATAGGTAATGCAACCGCGCTGTTCTCCCACATTAACTGTAAATCGCAACTGCTGCTGGTGAAATTGGCAAAGTTCATAGTAAAGGTTTCTACTTTTTCGGCCAGTTTAGTTACAGGTGCTTTCACTCTTACCACATCGTTTTCCTGTTTGTATAGGCTTGGCTGGTTTACGTTCAGGTCTTTGGTAATGATCAAAGTCCATTCAGTAGCACCAGGAATGCTTAATACACCATATTTACCCGCTTTTAAGGCCACGCCACCAATAGTTACATCATCAGAAAACTGGATAATGGTAGCCCCGTTAGCACCTGTACGCCATACTTTTCCGTAAGGAGCCAGGTCTGTACCCAGTTTGCGACCTTTTAAACCCGGGCGGCTATAACTTAATTCTAGGCTACCTACACTAAAATTTTGTTTGATAGTTTGTGACGGAGAGGGTTGAGGAGTGGCTAAAGGCTGAGCCGATGCACACAATACACCAGACATTAAAATTGTACTCAATAAGAAAGCTTTCATATTGCTAATGGTTTTGCCGCAAAAATAGGGAATGCAAACTTCGCAGTTGCAACCTCTTTGCAAAAGTTCGGTAAGTTACCATGGGTCAGGCGGCAGCTTTATACACCTATATGTCAAACAAAGATTTTACCTGTTGGCTATATAATACAAGGTAGCCGCTACATGCACCAGAGTACACACAACGCCCAACTGTAAAATACGCTGACCATTTTTACGATCATCTTCTGTATGCAGGTAAAACCTTTCACCAGTAGGCAACAACTTACGGTTGTAATAAATAGTAAAACCAATAAACAAGCCTGCTAAAGGCAATAACACTGCAAACAGATAACCGGCTACAATTTTGCCCTGGCTTACTTTTTCTATCTTCGACATTTCCTGTAGCCGCTCTGCTTTAATCTGCTGCACCTCTTCATCCGTAACCTCTATACCCTTTTGTTTCAGCAGATGCCTTGCCAGGTAATAGTCCAGCCGGCCCCATTCAAAAGGCTTCGCTATAATATCTTTCAGCTCTTCCGTGCTAAATTCAAACAGGTAATAGGAGGGATCTATTTTTTTAATGCTCTCTTCATAATACCGGTCTAAAACCTGCTGAGCCCTGGGGAAATCGTGCTCGGCTATATTCAACTCAATAGCTATCTGTATAGTGTTATACCCTTCTACTTTTACATTGGTAGCATTGTTATGATCTATTAGATGATAAGAGATGTCATTAGCACGTAATTCCGTTGCAAAATCTTCTGCAGTTTCCAGGTCGGTAAATTTCTGAAACAGGAGGTAATCGCTCTGCATATGTTTAAAAAAGGTTTAAGAAACTGCCAAAATAACGAAAAAGCAATTATCCATTGCTCCATTCGGCTAACCAGATAGGGAGAGCCACTTTTCCCCAAAAAAGTCTCTCCAACACATTCAGCATTCCTAATTGCTTGAAAATTATACAAATAAACAATGAAAAATTTGGCAGTCCAATTTGGTTGCCCTTATTTTGCACCCGGAGAGATGGCAGAGCGGTCGAATGCGGCGGTCTTGAAAACCGTTGACTGTTACAGGTCCGGGGGTTCGAATCCCTCTCTCTCCGCAGAAAAGCTAAAAAAGCCTTCAAGTCGTTCGATTTGAAGGCTTTTTTAGTTCGAAATATTTCCTCGGGTGTCTTTATTACAAATTTCATTGCCTGTTGAATTGCAGCCATTGGTAAGCGGGACATATAACTGATACATCCTTTAGATATCAATATCGCGCAGGAATGACAGCATCTTTATTTCTTTTTTTATCTCCCATATCATAAAAAATGTAAAAACAATTAGAAAGCAGCCTCCTGAAATAACGATGTACACAAAAAACGCTGTTGAAAAAGATTTTTTAAAAACCGGTAGTAGTAAACAGAATCCGGTAACGTAAGTTGAAAGGATTAAAGGTGTTGCCACGTAATGTACCATTTTTCGGCTTTTATAAAACCGGGTAATGTGCTTGCTGTAATTCCTAAAGTCAGTACGAATATCTATTCGATTCAGGGTAACAAGGCTCCTGGTTTCTATTACAAGCCGCAACACCAGCGATAGCAACATGAGGAGTATGCCCGTATGAAACCAGCTTGCCCTTAGGCCTGTAAAAACAGCTATATACCATACAAAGAGCAGGATGCTTATACCCAGTATACCTGTATTCCAATATTGCCTGGTCTTAATTTTACGCGTTTTTTTCTCTGCCAGCTTAATCAGTTCTTCCAACTGGGAAGATACTGTAACTCTGTTGCTCTGCTGGTTCCAGAGATACTGAATAGTGTCGAACGATGTCATAATTGTACACAATTAGTTAGTTTCTTTTTAATACGATGTATTCTGACCCTCAATGTATCACCGGTAATGCCTATTATATCAGTAATTTCCCCGTAATCCATTCCTTCTAAAATCATGGTAATAATTAATCTGTCTGTGGCCTCCAACTGTCCGATACAGGTATACATTTTTTTCAACTGCTCTTCCTCAATAGGGTTATAGTCTAACTGTATTTCATCTGGCAGTTCCTGCATTGGAATTTCCTTTTTTACGGCTGATTTTCGTTTATGTAGCAAACAGCAATTAACAGTAATCCGGTATATCCAGGTACTTATCCGGGATTCATTGCGGAAGCTTTCCAGGTGTTGCCATATTTTAATAAACACCTCCTGTACAGTGTCGTTGGCGGTATTTACTTCCCCCTTGAAATAGCTCTTACACATCCTGAATACCTTTTCCTGGTGTTGTTCGTAAATGATAGCAAACTGTTCTTTTTTAGTCACGTTATCGTAGGCTTTCAGTTATTTTAGATAAGAACCATTCCGGTTGGTCATACATAATAAAATGGGCAGCATTGTCTGCGTAATAGATCGTTTTCTCATTAAGATTCGCATATTGTTCGTTATAGTTTTTTTCAATTGCGGCTTTATTGGGATAAGTAGCTGCTAGGATAACAACCGGTATTTTTATTTTTGTTAGGTCAGCCCTGAGATCCAGTTTCAGCAAATCAACATAACCGTCTACGTAAGTGGACCTGTCTGCCTTCATTATCCATTCAACAACCTGACTTTTCTTCTCTTTGTTAAGCATGATATAAGCTGTCTGTTGTTTAGCCATTTCCAGGAAAGCCGCACTATCCATTTCGCGTATCTTTTTACTGTAAGGATTATCATACACTATATTTTCCGACTTATAGCCAGGCATCATCAATGCTCCTGTACAGGGTAAGGCATCAACAACTATGATCTTTTTAAACATTGCCGGCTCCGTAGCTGCCAGCCACAACCCCAGCGTACCACCCAGGCTATGTCCAATAATAGTCGCGCCATAAATTTTATGATTATTCACATATTTAATCACTGAGTCCTTAATATTCGGCAACCATGGCTTTCCGATAGGAGGAACATCTCCAAAACCTGCAAACGTAAAAATGTGGCACTCATAATGTTTGGATAATTCACTGGTAACGCCTTGCCATAGGTCGCCCGTACAGGCAAACCCAGGGAATAGCAGGATGGGACTTCCCTTTCCTACAACCTTTACATTGAACGCTGACTGCGCCTGCCCTTGGGAGCAGCACAAAATAAACAAGAAACTTAAAAGAATTGATCTGCATTTCATACTGATGGTTTTTACTGTTTCTATTTTGATGCAGCCTCACTCAAATTGTTACCGGATTTTGAAAAAAAATTATTGGCACCGCCAACAAATTTAAGGAGAGGTATAACCCGAAGCGGAGGGAGATGGCAAAACAGTGGTCATACACACATATATGTATACTTCTGGGAGTGTCTGGCTATGCCCTCCTTTATAGTTCAATCAGTAGTATGAATAGAAATACTTAAAAGATCATTCTATTTCAAACGAAGGCATTGTTGGGTAATAATTTAATAATTACCGGGAATTTATGGGTTCAGTTGTAAAAGAGGAGGTCAGTTTCTGCGAAAAATACAACAAATTTAGCTAAGCTATTGACCTTGTCACAAATAGGATTTTGCTACGCAATATAAGAGTTTCGATTTGTGTTTCTTCAATTCAGCTTATCCTGTGCATTTATGGTAGGTAGTAAAATAGCTTTTTTTAAAACACAATCCTCTTTACTTAAAGATCAAACCATATTGCTGAAGTTGCTAAAAAATAGAAAATATATATTTAATAATATATAACATATTAAGACCTTCTAAGTATCCGAACCTTTATAAGATTAAAGTACAGAAAAATACTATCTGATAGTCATATTAATAAGCTTTTACTGATAGCTCATAGACTAATTTTCTTGTTCTGACAAATTGGAGCTTATAAACCAGAGGACCTTCCGTTTCCATGGGTAAAAGACAACCCCCAACCTTGTTATAATAACAGGCATTGTTGATTTATTGGGTGGATTCTGCATTGTATTGCCAACAGTGCTGCGTATCCTGCCCACGCTGACAATTTTTGCCGCTTATGGAATCATTGCTTTAATGACAATTGCCATTATATTTCATATTACACGAGGTGAAGCAAAAAACATTGGTTTTAATATTTTCATACTATTTCTTTCTATTTTCGTTGCATGCGGTAGACGCAATTTGAATAAGGTTGATTTAAATTCTTCTCGTACTCATTCGGAGTTAGTTTAGTCTTCCGTTTAAATAATTTACAAAAAAATTGTGGGTGGGTGGTATTGTCTTCAAGGTTCGGGAAAACAGCAAGGTAATAATTAAGAAAGCATATATCGCTGGAGCAAAAACAAAAGCCGAACCAGCAGTCATAAAGAAGATGCCCATGCTCTTAATGTCTACATTGACCTGATACTGGCCAAAGCCCAGGAATGTGGTAATAAGTTGATCGAAAAGGAACTACCTATTTCAACCTTATATATTGATCGACTATTCTCTAGCCTTTATTTTCCGATATGGTTCAGTCGCAAATAAGACAGCCCAATCGCTGGAATCAACCGATCTGCCGGCATTTTGTTTTCTTGGATAGATAATGCTCTGTTTCTGAATAATCCAGGCTTAAAAAAATGATATGTAATAATAATTGTATTTTAGACAGCAATTATAACCTGTTTGTCATATGATAAGATTTGCACCTAAAATATGGTTGCCGGTGATCGGGATGGTCATCCTGCTGGTATCCGGCGCACACGCGCAAACTGCCCCTCCTGCCGGGCCTCCACGTGGTCTGAGAAGAGACTCTATCACAGAGCTCGATAGCATACGCAGTATAGCACCTTTCTTTAAACCGGCAACGACGGCAAAAAAAACACCCGATACCGACGGCTTTATCCAGCGTTGGTTATTACTGGAGCCGATCAGTAAGTCAATACGAAGCAATATTGTATTTACGGTTGACTACCTGAAGAAAGCGTTTGATACTGGTTATTTCCCGGACCAGTTCTCGGTTATCCCTAAAGATGGCGAAAAGGTAAAGGTGGGCGAGCAGGAACTTGCATGGCACGCACTGGAAAGCCCGACTTTCAATATAAAATTATTCCGTTTCGCCTACGGCCTTCACAAGCAAAACTACTCGGTACTTTTTTGGGCGGTAACCATAGTGAACAGTCCGCGCGAAATGAAAAATATACGGTTAGCAGTGGGATCCAACGGAGGGTCAATGTGGTGGCTGAACGGAAAACAGGCAGTAATACTTGACGGCGACAGGCGAATGGTAATGGATGATGGCACTTCGGCACGCCTGACACTTCATAAGGGAAAAAATATACTACGCGGGGCGGTGATCAACGGCCCGGGATTAAGCGACTTTTGCGTTCGCTTCCTGGACGAGAACGGAACGCCGGTAAAGGACCTTACCATCACTACAAATTAATATTAAGTATGAAGATCAATATAGTAAGCGTTATAGCTGCGCTCTCGATATATGCCGGCGGGTCAGCCGTTGCACAAATTGGCAAACCATTTATACATGACCCTTCTACCATCGCACAATCGGATGGAAAATATTACACCTTTGGAACGGGCGGTGGCGGGCTGATATCCGATGATGGCTGGACATGGAACAGTGGCGCCGTGCGCCCGGGCGGCGGGGCCGCACCCGATATATTAAAAATTGGCGACCGCTATCTTGTTGTTTATGGTGCGACCGGCGGCGGACTGTTCGGGGGGCATAATGGAAAGATATTGACCATGTGGAATAAAACGCTTGACCCAAAGTCGCCCGATTTCAAATATTCGGACCCTATAGTAGTTGCTTCATCCGATGGCATCGAAGATAATGATGCGATCGACCCCAGCCTTCTTCTCGACCCGGCCACCGGAAAGCTATGGTTAACTTACGGTACTTATTTTGGATACATCCGCCTGGTGCAACTTGATCCCAAAACAGGTAAGCGGGTAGAGGGCAATAAAGCCTTGAATATCGCCATTGATTGTGAAGCTACAGACCTGATCTACCGCGATGGGTGGTACTACCTGTTAGGCACACATGGTACTTGCTGTGACGGGCCGAACTCCACATATAATATTGTTGTCGGGCGCTCTAAAAAAGTGACCGGTCCTTATGTTGATAACATCGGCAGGGAAATGTTAAAGGGCGGTGGTAAACTGGTTGTGGCGGCCGGCGACAGGCTTATCGGCCCCGGTCATTTCGGTCGTACGGTTTTGGGATACGGAATTGAAAAAATGTCCTGCCATTATGAAGCCGACCTGGATCAGAGTGGTCGAAGTGTGCTTGGCATCCGCCCCTTGCTGTGGAAAAACGGATGGCCGGTTGCAGGCGATAACCTCAAAGAAGGAACATACGAAATAGCATCTGAAAGACGAGGATATGCCCTGCAAATAGACGTTGATTTTACCCGGATGGCAGGCGTAGCGCGCGGCTTTAACCGCAACAACGATGAGCCGGTAAAACCTATTCCCTCACAGGAGTTGGCGGACGTAATAAACAATTGGCCAACCGGGAACATTGGTGTAACAATAGGCGACTATATGTTCCGCCCGCATCAGAAATGGGCCATTACAGCCGTTCCCGGCGTGGGCGGCTACCTCGGGGGACCTTATTATAAAATAACAATAGCAGGAACAGGCAGAGCATTAGCCGCTACTGCAGACGGTGAAGTGATAACAGTACCTGATTTTACCGGCGGGCCTGAGCAATTATGGATGATAGATCAATTGACCGATGGAACATACCGTATCATGCCTAAAGTAGTTCCCAACTCGAAGGAACAGTTGGCACTGGTATCGTTGGGGGACAGTACGCCGACATTAGCTAAGTTTGATATGAAGAGCGATAACTGTAAATGGGATCTCAGGACACATTAATAGTTATCGCTTACGATTTTGTGCTAAACTTTCAGGCTGAATGCCCTATGTTCATTAATTGCAAGTTGTTAACTTTATTAGCTGCAATACAAAATGAAAAATGGAAGAAACGACAGGGTTACTGGAAAAAATCAGGCATCATGATAAAATAGCTATTGCTTTGAATAAGAATTGCGCAATTCCATTGCCAGAAGATGTAATGCGTATACTACTTAAACCCCACCGGCTTTCTTTTTATTATTTCCAATACATTGAAAAAGGCACAGCAACATTTAAAACTGATTTGAAGGAATTTACTATTACTGATGGCGAATTGGCATTCGGCCTGCCTAATCAGATTTTTACCAAACTACCTTATGATAAAAACACACCACAGTATGCACTTTCTTTCGATGAAAACACACTAAAACTTCTTCCTGGGTCTTACCCCTTTCTTATAAATCCCTTTAATGTAAACTCAATTTCGTTTGATCTGGCTTCCCGCCAACGGATCAAAAACCTTCTTTCCGGGCTGTTCCAATTATTACACGCTCCAGGTAAACAGAAAAAAGCAGAAGTAATTCTGGCGCACTTACATACACTTTTGATCGAATACAATACCGCCTATTTTGAACAATATCAAGACCAGGAGACGATGCCAGGTTCTAAGTTGTCAAAATACATCGCTTTCAAATTAGCAGTGGAGACTACACTCACTGAACAACACGATGTGCAGCATATTGCGGAAAAGCTGGCCTTAACGTCAAATACGCTGTACGGCATTGTAAAAGAATTTGCAGGCATATCTCCAAAGGAGTGGATCACAAACCGGCTTATACTGGAAGCCCAACGAAAGTTACAATACTCTACAATTTCCGTTAAGGAATTAGCATACGAACTGGGATTTACTGACCCCGGTTATTTCTCACGCCTGTTTAAAAAAAGTACCGGTAAAAGTGTCAGCCGTTACCTGGCTGAATTACAGGATTTGTCCCGTGAATAAAGTGATCTGTCCATATCGCCTGCGGTACTGTTAGCGACCTTTACTCTATCTATTAAAGTAAAATAATATGAAGCTAGCATTAGTAACCGGAGCCAACAAAGGCATCGGCTTTGAAACAGTTAAACAACTTGCTCAAAAAGATTTTTTCGTTTATTTAGGTTGCCGTGATACAGAAAAAGGTTTGTCTGCTATTAAAAAATTGAAAGCGGAAGGACTTAATAATGTAGCATTTATTCAACTGGATGTAACCAATCAATCATCTGTTGAAGAAGCCCGAAATACAATTGCAGAAAAGACAGGAAAACTAGATGTACTGGTAAACAATGCCGGTATTTCCGGAGATTTTGAACAATCAGCTCTGAAAACAAATACCGATGTTTTTTATACTGTTTATGATACCAATGTATTTGGTATTGTGAGAGTCACACAAGCCTTTCTTGAGCTGTTAAGAAAAGCACCGGAACCCCGTATTGTAAACGTGAGCACAGCCATGGCGTCACTTAATCTGGCTGCTGACATTTATGGCAACAGCTATCCTAAAAGATTTGTCGTTTACCAGTCTTCTAAAGCAGCATTAAATATGTATACACTCCATCTTGCTTTTGAACTGCGTGATACGCCATTTAAAGTGAATGCAGTTTGCCCAGGATATACACAAACAGACTTCACCAGACACCAGGGCACCAGTACTCCGGAACAGGCAGGACAGCGTATTGTTAAATATGCACTGATTGGACAGGATGGGCCAACCGGTCGCTTTTTTAGTGAAGAGTATTTTCCTGCGCCGGCAAATTGTCCATGGTAAAACCGATTATTAAAACCCGTATCAACTGCTCGATTTTTACCAAATCACATGCAAAAAGGGTCGAAAGCTGTAACTGATTCTGCGCTTAAGGGGACAAATCTTTTTGATGATTTGCCCCTTTTTACTTTTGGCCATAGTCTATGCCTGACGTGTGAAGTCATACTCTTTTTTCAGCAAGTTCAGTAGGTGTAAGGCCAAATTGTTTTTTAAATGCAAAAGAGAAATGAGATAACGCTTCAAAGCCTAAATCATAATATATATCTGAAGGTTTCTGAAACTTTTTTTCAATGAGGAAATAGGCTTCTTTCAAGCGCCTTTGTACCAGCCAACGATTGGGAGTTTCCTGGAACACTTCCTTGAAATCTCTTTTAAACGCAGATAAACTTCTTCCTGTGAGAAATGCCAAACGCTCGTTGCTAACATTGAATTTATAGTTTTGATTCATAAAGGCCTCAATGTTGATTTTTTGTGGCGTACCATAGTCGAAAAATAAACCAGCAAGCTCTGGCTGTTGCTGTAATAGTATAATGAGCAATTCTTCCCGTTTTACATGAGCAAATGCATCTGTTATTTTTCCATGATGGTAATAAGGCAGCAGCGACTGAATATAAGAGGGAAGCAGCTCATTTGGCTTTATTCGTGTACAGGTTTGCACAGCTGTAAATTTTAGTACTGGGGGGGCATATTTTTCCTGAAACTTCCTTAGAAAGGTTTCATCCAAAGCAAGAATCACCTTCTCTAGTTCGCCATCTACTTTCCTTTTGTAATACCGCCCTAGGCGATTTTTGCGGGCAATGCAGCATTCGCCCGCATGTAATTCTATGTACTCAATGCCGTCATAGAGTGTTACAATACCCTTGCACACATACATGAAATAGTGTTCACCTATAAAATGTTCCTTTGAAATTTCATCTATAATGTATCGCGACGTATTTTCTTCCATCAATTACTGTTTACTATATAGTAAGTCAAATGTAACTCATATGGTCTTCAACAAAGCTCTGGTTTCGGCAACAACGCTATCCTGAAAATTAACATCCTGCGATAATACCGATCCCAACATTGGGGTGCCTTTTTCATCAAAGTAAACACCCGTTTTACCCGAAGTTTCTGTCAATATTTTTGTAATTGTTTTGGCAGACTTTTCCGGCGTGCTGCTGTACCTGGAAAATGGAGGAATGACAGACATAAGATACCCGAAAACTTTATGAACGATTGGATTCAACTCTTCGCCGCCCAGCTTTGTTCCACGGGTTATTCCTGGTTCTACTGCATGGTAATGTAACCTCGGGTTTTCGCGCGCTAAAGCCATTGCAGCCGCCAAAACGCACAATTTTGAGGTGGCATAAGCGTCTATACCGGGCATTTTAGCGCCTCCGGGCTTCCAGTTTCCATCTGCACTGGCAGCAACAGATAGGTACCGGCCGCCTTTCATGCCCATTATTTTTGCCGGTTTACGTTCAGGATCTTCTATGGCAGAAGCAATAAATACAACATTTGCACCATCGGGAAGATGGGGGGCGAGCACTTCTGTTAACGTGAATGCGCCAAGGTAGTTGGTGGCAAAAGTCTTATCCCATCCCTGTGCACTTTTAGTGGCTTTTGCTGGCATAATTCCGGCATTATTGAGCAAGCCAGCAATAGGTAGCCGAAGTGCGATTATTTGTTGCCCGGCTTTTTTCACGCTATTCATATCAGAAACGTCACAGATAACAGGTATCGCATTTTTCCCCATATCCTCTATTACTTTTTTCACCTTGTTGAGTTTCTCTGCGTTCCTGCCAACAAGAATAACAATCCCGTGCTTTGACAGTTCAAGCGCAGTGGCATATCCAATGCCTGAAGTTGGTCCTGTGATCACGTATGCCTTGTCTTTGTTACTACCTACCATTGTTTATATTTTAGAACTACAAAATTCAATGATAAGTGCGGGATAGGGATTTCCTTAAAAGTCCAATTTTGTGTACTGAGAAGTCCAAAGCAATACTTATCTCAAACTTATGCGTCAACAAGGAGGAACCAGGTGGAAGTATTTAGCACATTAAGATGTAGCCAAAAGAGCGGAAAGCATAATTTGCACTTTAGTATAAGATTCTTCCCATACACTAAACCCGTTCCTATTATGCGATTGATAAAAAAGCACATTCATAAAGCATTAACCTGCTCCATTGCCATTGTTTGGGTGGCCAACGGCTTGTTTTGTAAAGTACTGGGCCTTGTTCCCCGGCACCGGCAAATTGTATCGGCCATACTGGGGCCAACTTATGCCAGCCCCTTTACCCTATTGATTGGATTTTTGGAAATAGGAATGGCTATCTGGATTGTGAGTGGCTATCGCTCCCGTTTAAACGCCCTAACGCAAATGCTGGTGATTGCCACAATGAATACATTAGAATTCACCCTGGTGCCACACTTACTTTTATGGGGCAGATGGAATGCATTTTTCGCTTTTTTATTCATTATTATGATTTACTTGAACGAATTTTGTATAAAACCTGGCACACCTAAACACACCTGATATGAATGCCTTAAAAAACCATCCCTTTGCCGTAGAAGCTTTTTTTGAAAGCTCCCTGGTATTGACTTTTGCCGTTCCCAAAGAACAATTACAGCATTTAATACCAGCGTGCCTGGAACTGGATACCTTTCAGGACAAATGGGCTTTTGTGGCAATAGCGATGGTGCAAACCAAAGGATTAAGGCCCAAAGGATTTCCTAAAGTGATGGGTAACGACTTTTTTCTGATAGGCTACCGGGTATTTGTTAGATATACCAACACTGCCGGTAAGCGACTAAGAGGGCTGTACATTCTTAAATCAGAAACAGATAAGTGGAAAATGAAAATGATGGGTAATATTTTTACGCATTATAATTATACCACTACAGATATACAGCAGGAACACACAGGTAATAACACACTTATTCGATCTGCACATTCCAACTTTTCCATTCATGTGCAGGAGAAAGAGGGTGAGGTGGTTTTACCTGAGCACTCTCCATTTACAGACTGGAAAGAAGCCAGAAGATTTGCCGGCCCTTTACCTTTCACATTTACCTATAACGCAGACACTAAAGAAGTGCTGATTATTGAAGGTGTAAGGGAAAACTGGACACCTGCACCCGTAAAAGTCATTGATTACTCCATAGCATTTCTCAACACTTTACAAATAAAGAATTACGTTTTGGCAAACGCCTTTATCATCAAAGACATTCCATATTACTGGAAAAAGGGAAAAAAGGAGCTATGGAAGCAGTAAGAAAACCGTTTCAGGGAGTAAGCAATATCGTTCGCTTTAACTGGCATTTTTATCTGCTGTCATTGCTTTTTATAGTACTGTTGCTATTGCTGTCCGGCGTAGCTGTCACATTACTTCAGCATATCATTACTGTTCTTTGTTTGTTAGCTGGTTTCACCATCATTGTGTCCCTGTTGGTTTCCTGCTATATATACGACCTGTCAAAGCTGTACCAGTTTAGATGGATACAGCCAACAGGCGCCGAAAAGGTAGTCGTAAACATAAACGCCGGCTTTGATGAAACCAGTGCCTTACTGGAAAACCGTTTTACCCATTCACAATTGATAGTTTTAGATTTTTATGATCCGGTAAAACATACAGAGGTATCTATAAAAAGAGCCCGAAAAGCATACCCTGCCTATCCTGGTACTCAAACGATCACCACCGCCCGGTTACCTCTTGCCAACAATACTGCTGATAAAATATTTTTGATTTTAGCTGCGCACGAAATCAGGAACGAACAGGAGCGGATTGCCTTTTTTAAAGAACTAAGGAGAATTGTAAAACACGGGGGCGAAATATGTATAGTAGAACACCTGAGAGATACCGCCAACTTATTGGCATATAACATCGGCGCTTTTCACTTCCACTCCAAACCTACCTGGCACAAAACCTTTCAGGCAGCGAATTTAGATATCAGGCAGGAGATAAAACTAACCCCATTCATTTCAACCTTTATACTGCAAAAACATGGAGATACATTATAAAGTGATAGGGACACTATTAGTACTGCTCTCTTTATTACACGCCATTTTTCCTAAATACTTTAACTGGTCGGAAGAGCTAAGCGCACTAAGCCTGATAAACCGGCAATTGATGTATGTGCATACTTTTTTTGTAGCGCTGGTGGTATTTTTAATAGGCATATTATGCATCAGCTCTTCGGCAGAATTAACCTCTACCAGTTTGGGTAAAAAAATAGCATTGGGTATTGGCATTTTTTGGTTTATCCGCTTACTGTTCCAGTTCTTCGGCTACTCTTCCAGACTTTGGAAGGGGAAATCTTTTGAAACAGCGATACATATAGCAGCCACGTTGTTCTGGACCTACCTGAGTATTGTGTTTCTGGCTACCTGGTTTGTTTAAGGAACTCTTAAAGTAAGCTACCACATGCATTAACACGCTATCTTTACAACGGCTATTTACTACATGAAAAGAGGTGTTGTTATGAAGAAAATAGGATTTTTATCATTTGGGCATTGGTCTGGTCATCCGGCTTATAAAACCCGCACAGCAAGTGATACGCTGCTGCAGTCCATAGATCTGGCTGTTGCCGCAGAAGAGATCGGGTTAGACGGCGCCTACTTTCGGGTACATCATTTTGCTGCCCAGCTGGCATCTCCCTTTCCTTTGCTATCTGCCATCGGTGCTAAAACAAGTAATATTGAAATTGGTACCGGGGTCATTGACATGCGTTACGAGAATCCGCTGTATATGGTAGAAGATGCCGGTGCAGCTGACCTTATTTCGCGGGGACGGTTACAGTTAGGAATCAGCAGAGGTTCGCCGGAACAGGTAATTGATGGCTGGCGCTATTTTGGTTATGAACCGGCTACCGGAGAAACTGATGGGGATATGGGGCGCCGTAAGGCACTGGAGTTTTTGGATAAGCTAAAAGGGGAGGGGTTTGCCGAACCCAATCCTTTTCCCATGTTTCCTAACCCGCCGGGCTTATTACGATTAGAGCCTTATTCCGAAAGCCTGCGGCAACGAATCTGGTGGGGTGCAGCTTCCAATGCAACAGCTGTTTGGGCGGCAGAAAACGGAATGCATCTGCAAAGCTCCACCCTGAAATATGACGAAGGAGGTAAACCTTTCCATGTGCAACAGGCTGAACAAATAAGACTATACAAAGAGGCATGGCGTAAGGCCGGGCACCAGCGCGAACCACGGGTATCGGTAAGTCGCTCCATCTTTGCATTGGTAAACGATCAGGACAGATACTACTTTGGTCAGGATGCCGGTCGTTCAGATAAGATAGGTTATATTGAAAGTGACAAACGCGCCATTTTTGGAAGAAGTTATGCTGCCGAACCTGATCAACTCATTAAAGAGCTGGCCGAGGACGAAGCTATCCAGGAAGCAGATACCCTTCTTTTAACCATACCCAATACATTGGGAGTTGATTACAACATACATGTATTGTCCTCTATCCTGGAGCATGTAGCCCCCGGATTAGGTTGGCGTTAAAAATTAGCCTGACACATTAATAGCAGTTCCAACATTGCACAGCATTAATGCAGTGCAGCGTTGGAACTTTTTTTATTGGATAGCTTTAGGCACAGCTTGTTTAAAATCTTCCGGACTGGTAAAATACTCTAAACCCAGTACTAATAACATGAAACAAATGAAGGACACCTTTTGCATAATAGCCAGCAAGCCCCAATTACCCGAACCATACAAGTACAGTGTATAGTAAAAAATCAACAGGCAAACAACACAACAAAACTTCCAAAAATGAAGACTTGTTTTCAGGATAAATACCGTAACATAAAATAAGCCCAATAAAGACAGGGTGCTGGATATAGTGACCATAATATCATGCAGCACTGTTACAATTAAAAAAGTAAATAACATGTTGGCTGCCCCTACATATTTTAACACAACAGCTGCATGTTTAGAAGGCATTTTCTGGGACATATGGATAAAAAAAAGGCCATTCCCCACTACATGAAAAGCCATTCCAATGATAGCCCAGGCTCTGGATGGATTTTTCATACCATTCAGAGCATTGGGTGCAAATAAATTACTGATGAAATTTTTTGACCAGTCAAAACCAATAGCATTTTTATCAGCCAACGAACCTCCCGGATATAGTAGGGTTGCTATCACCAGTAAGCTTGCGCCAATAAACATGCATATCAAAACAGAATACTTTTTTACTATTTGCTTCATTGTTAACTGTTTAGAACCATTTTTAGGAGTTACCGGCACCAATCTGTTCTTTTTTTGCCAGAAAAACACATTGGTTTAGCGGTCTTTATTAAATTCGCTCACCCTTTAATTTAACAACAATATTCAATATGTCCCTTACCAATGCCTGCATGTATTGCGGGAAAGACCAAAGACTGACAGATGTAATGATGGAAATCTGCGAATTGGATTCCTCTATACTTTATCTTTTTAAAGAACAAACCTACCCCGGAAGATGCGTAGTAGCGTATAAAAAAGAACATAAAGAAGAGATTTTTGAACTCAGTGAAGCAGACCGTAACAGCTTTATGAACGATGTTGCCAAAGTAGCCAAAGCTGTTAAAACAGCCTTTAATGCAGGCAAAATCAATTACGGCGCATATGGCGACAAAATGCCGCACATTCATTTCCACCTTGTACCTAAACAGGAAGACAAACCCAAATGGGGTAGCACATTTGATATGCAGCCCGACGAAAAAGTATTTCTTACAGAAGAAGGTTACGCTGAGGTAATGGCAAAGATCAAAGCTCATTTATAGCAGGTAGTTACTACTCTGCGCTTAACGGAAAGAATTCATCATTCTTTCCGTTTTTTTTGTTTGTAAAACAGGCGGCTATCAAAAGCATTTTACAAAAGGCATTAGACCTTTACAAAGATGGCACCATAAAAAATTAAAGAGGGATAGAAACTGTGCTGTTAATGCTGCTTTCGCAACATGGCTATACATTCCTGTTCCAGCACAGCACCTCTTATCGTAAGCTGCACCGGCCATCGGGCTATTTTGTCGGTAGTAAGTAAAGGAAAATCAGGATTAGTTCCTCCAATCTGCCCGGCTGAAGCACCGAAAACCACTTCTCCAATTTTGGTTTCCCTAAGCAGATAACTACACATAAAACAGGGTTCAGCAGTAGTGTACATAATACAGCCACTAAGATCTCTTGTACCCAGCACTTCTGCTGCTTTTAATAAGGCCACAATTTCGGCGTGCGCAACAAGTGCCGGATATTCTTCGGAAGACTCTATACCTTCCGCTATAATTTCATTATCCCTCACTACCAGTGCCCCTACAGCTGTTTTGCCACGAGACTTCGCTATGGAAGCAAGTGCTAAACAACGCCTCATAAATATTTCATCGTTCACCTGCAAACTTCTGGTATTCATTAACCGCAATATTACAGAATCCCTCCTAAAACCGCCGGATTCAACCGGGTAGGGTATCTTTACAAAAATTCATTAGCAGGTAACCTTCCTCATCACTCAATGGAATTGCACGATCCGATTTTAAAAAACATTCATAAACACATTGCCCTTACCCGGGAAGAGCAGGATTATTTTATTTCTATACTCACCTATAAAGAAATACCTAAAAAAACAACAATACTGGCAGAAGGCCAGTATTGTAACCAGCTCAGTTATATTCACTCCGGCGCTTTACGGTCGTACTGCCTAGATGAAAGCGGGAGAGAGTCTACTATTATGTTTGCGGTGGCAGATTGGTGGTTAACGGATATGTACTGCTTTTTGAATGAAAAGTCCAGCATGACCTTTATTGAAACCATAGAAGACAGCATTGTTTTCAATATTAGTAAAGACCATTTTGACGAATTATTCACTGTTATCCCTGCTTTTGAACGCTTTTTCCGTATACTGATGCAAAATGCCTATACGCGGGAACAACTGCGCACCATAGAAAATCTCACGTTAAAGGCAGAGGAGCGCTATTTCCGTTTTTTACACAAATACCCTCAAATAGCCACCAAGCTTACACAAAAACAAATAGCCTCTTACTTGGGCATTACACCAGAGTTTTTAAGCGGCATCCGTAAAAAACAGCTACGCAAAGAATAACTTAAACTACCTTAAGAGTATTGTGCCCGATTCTGCTTTGTTTCGTAAAAAATAATCACACATGCTTATTCTTATTGCCGGTCCTTATCGCAGTGGCACAAACGACAATCCTGAGTTAATGAAGAAAAACCTGGAAAAGCTGGAATCGGTGGCTTTGCCTTTATTTAGAAAAGGACATGTGCCTTTTATTGGAGAATGGATAGCGCTGCCTTTAATTCACCTGGCGGGCTCTCAGCAACCCGGCGATAAAGCCTGGGAAGAAATTCAATACCCCGTTGCACACCGCATGCTGGAAAAATGTGATGCCATACTTCGATTAGAAGGCGCTTCTAAAGGAGCCGATGAAGATGTAAAAGTAGCTAAAGAACGGGGCCTACCTATATATTATAGTCTGGACGAAGTGCCAGATGCCGAAAAGAAATAAGGTGTGGCTCAGGCCTCACCTTCAAAACTGCCAGAGGTAGATGGGAGAGTGAATGATAGTTTGATAAACAAAAAACGCTCCGGTGTTTTTTGTTTATCAGATATTTATATTTATTCATAATAAGTAAGTATTTTTATAAATACATTATTCCTTCTTCCTTTTATTCAACAACTACTTATGATCCGCTTTTTGGGGGCTATGCTATACCTGCTTCTGGTCAATAGCAACCCGTATAAGGAACTTTCTTCCATTATTACCAGACAACAAAGTATAGCGCCGGCAGATACGGCTTCTGCCACACCAGCTACAGGAAGCTACACACCAGAACCCGTTTACGACTATCAGTCTGTTCCTTTTACAGCAATAAAACAATATCCTTTGATAAAAGACAGTGCCGCTTTTATCAAAGCCTTACAGGAAAACTGTCATATTTATACGCTACATCATCACCGGGTTACTATTAATTATTTCAAAAAAGTGAAGTTCTACGGTTCTGATCTTTTTTACTACCTGTTGGAATATGATTTTCATGACGGATCTAATGCTTCTTTCCCCTGGAAAGATCAATACCTGTTTACTATTTCCGGCAAATTAGTAACAAGGTTACGGACGATGCGACTTTCTCTCTTACGCATTTTCCCTGATGCGAAACCGTTTTTATTCGGAGTTTCTGCTACAGCCAAAGGAAATGGCTGGCATGAAATATATCGTATCAACAAAGATACCGTTGAGCAATTGATGGAACAATTCAGAGGAAACAGACCACTAACTTATGATGGCTATGACGACAATGACATTAATTCCCCCTTCGAGTTTGCACATACCTGTACAGACCAAAACCTGGATGGCTATAACGATATCGTTTTTACAGGAACCATACGCTACTCCTCCGTTGATATGAGTAGCATATATGACAAAAGCAGAAAAGTGAAGCTGACATTTCTATATCATCCTGAAACCGGGCATTTTGTTCCCATGGAAGATTATTCTAAAAAATACGCTTACATATATGGAGAAACATGGTAAATTAGTTAATATGAAACATCTGCTTTTATCCTTAACCATCATTACACTACTGAGCATTACAGCTTGTAACATACCCGCTCATCCAAACTCCGGCACATCAGAACAGGTAGCCAGAAATATGTTTGCTGCTTTTAACCGGCACGATTGGAAACAGATGGCAGATTACTATAGCGACTCTGCTTTGTTTCTTGACCCATCGCTGGGTAAGGAGCCTGTTTACCAAACACGGCAACAAATTATAAAAAAGTATACAGAACTGGCAGCCTTGTTTCCAGATATCAAAGACGATGTAAGACAGGTATATGCAAGCGGTGATCATGTTACCGTTGAATTTGTTTCCAGTGCTTCATCAGACAGTACAGGTGCCTGGCAACTACCCATATGTACTGTGTTGACTATACAAAATGGAAAGATTATAAGGGACGCTACTTATTACGACCAGGAATAATTGTTAGCACTTTGCAGACTGTTAATAGTCGTTTCCCATCCAGGGTGAGCAAGGCCTGGTGTTGCCTTACTTTTTTACACCTGGTACCTGGGATTTAACCAGGGTGAATTTATTCTACGATAAGAACAGAAAATGGTAACAGATGCCCCCCATCTGTAGAAAACACACAGGGTATTCACCTATAAAGTGAATGCCCTGTGTTGTTTGCCCCATACTTACTTTGCACAAAAGGTTCAGGGGTGATAAACATCTATAACTTAACCGGCACATCAATGTAACTGGAATTCGTCCATTGAATGAATAAAGGTGTTTTTCCATCGTTACTGGTTTCATCGGCAACATCCCCGCCAGTGCCATAATTAATCTCTGCAAACGGGTTTTTATCGCCGTTTACCACTACCAGCAGGCGGCTGCCTTTGCGCAGTTGACGGCTTACCAGCCGTGTACGCTCAAAGGGTATGCGTTCTTCCTGGCCAGGATGCAGCAATTGCCGGCTCGTCATATCCTTTGCATAGCTTGCCCTTCCCAGGAAATAAGAGAGCTGAAAATATTTCCCTTCAGGTGTTACCTCATAAAACACTACCGTTATATCCATGTCTTTTTTATTGATAATAGCCCTTAACTCGCCACTGAACCTTCCATTGATTTGTACAGGCTCATCAAAAGGCTTTGTAAGAAAGAACAACCCATTACTGCGGTCAGGCTGTTGTTTCATGATAGGCGAGGGGTAATAATCGCCGTATAGACTTTGTCTGTTTGCCAGGTCAATAGTATCATTCACTGTTGAGAAGGCACCAGGTGTATGCTCAGCAAGCAGATAGTCATTTCCGTTCTGTTGATCTGTCAGGTACAATCTTAACCGCTTGCTGGCCATATCAGCTAAAGACGCTGCATGTTCCCACTTGTTAGCACCCATCACTTCATAGTTCACCTTGTTGGAAAGAATGCCGGGGCGAGGGCCACCTTTCAATACATAATCCAGCCATTGCCAGGTTACTTCCCGTGTACTGATCAATGCCACCGGGTCAACCTCATAGCCACGCAATACAGGCACGCCGCCGGTTTGTGTGCCAAAATGGTCATAGGGTCCAATAAGCAGATAATGATCGGCGTTTGTATTATATTTCAGGTGCTCCAGGTAATAATGTAAACCAGAGATCTGCCCATCATCATAGTAACCTTCCACCGTAAGCACTGGTATCTGAATGCCGGCGAAGTCCTGCTGATAAGGCACCTGCTGTTGCCAGTAACGGTCATAATCCGGATGTTGCAGCCAACGCTGTAGCCAGGGATGAGGCGCGCCATCTATGCTATCTATCTTCCTGTAAGAAACGCCGCTGTTAAACCAATTCCAGTTAAGTGAACGCCAGCGGGCAGGATTATTGTAAACAAGATTGTCCAGGTAACGGTGATTAGTGGTGTAGAAAGCCCAGCCATAATTCGCATTCAGGAACACGTTATTTTCCATAGGCAGACCAAGACCCGGTATAGCAGCCACATACGGCACAATCGTTTTTAATGCAGGGTTATGGTACTTTGCTGCTGCCCATTGGGTAAAGCCGTTATAACTACCCCCATACATGCCCACTTTGCCATTACACCAGGGCTGCCTGGCAATCCAGGTAATGATTTGATCAGCATCTTCGCCATCATGCTCAAAGGGTACAATGTTATCCGGACTCAACCCTTTGCCACGGCTGTAAGCCATTACGCCTGCATACCCATATGCAGGCGGTGCAAACAAACGGATACCAGGTACGCTATCCGCATAAATGGTATACTGTAAGGCAGCGGGCACAGGCCTAATCATTCCTTTTTTCCCAATCACCACCACATGAATTTGTATGCCACCGGCTATGGACACCAGTTGATCACTTACGGTATATCGCCTTTTGCAATCGTTCAGGATAAGCGACTGCGCCAACGCTTCTGTTTGTTCAAACAATTTCCAATCTGCATAGCTGGTACATAACGCAACAGCTTCTTTATGATCTAATAGACCGTCTTCGTGCACGGCAGCTAGTTGGTGTTGAAACTGCTCTTTCAATGCTTCATACCCTCCTGCACTAAAGAAACCACCATATTCCCGGTAAGCCGTTTTATCATCCAGCTTCGCCATGGCATTATGAAAAAATGCAGTATAAATTTCTGTCAGGTTTCCCGGATGCTTCGACTGTTCCATTACTGCCTGTGCATACAATTGATAGGACAAGCTTACAGCAGGCTTATAAGGGCTTGCCGCTTCCCATAGCGGCAGCCAGACTTTTGCAGTGGCTACGGCCTGTTTATACTGACCTGTGAGTAGCTGCAACCTGTATACATTTTCAAGATAGTTTTTACGGCTGCTATCCGTGTACACGTTCATCACTTCTGCCGCCAGAAGCTTTATCTGGCGGTCAACAGAAACACTATCGTTAGCTGTAGCAGCGGACCACACAAAGGATTGTGCCGGAGCAAAGCGGCTGATGCAAAGGCATAGCAATGCCATGCAGATAAATCTGTTCATTTTTTTATCGTCTTTTGTCAGGAAGGAATGCAGTAGCAGAAAGCCTATATGTTTCTGTTACTCTTTTTAAATTTCACCCATTGCCGTTCGGATATTTCCACACTGCTGCCGGTAGTAAGTGTAAGCTGTGTGCGGCCATCAGACAAGGTTTCTATTTGCCGGATAAAGTTGGTATTGATAAGCTGAGCCCTGTTTACGCGAAAAAACGACATTACTTCCAGCCGCTTTTCCAGTTGGTTCAACGAACTTTTCACCAACACATTCTTATCGTCAAAAGATAGCCTGGCATAGTTATCCATAGATTCAATCAAAAACACCTCTTTCCACGGCAGGAAGTAATACCGGTTCCTGTCTTTAATAAATACACTGGCTTCGCCTGGTGGGGCAAACTTTTGTTGCACCTGTTCAATCGCTTTGGCAAAGCGCTCTTCCCGTACTGGTTTCATCAGGTAATCCAATGCACTGACCTCAAAAGCTTTCACTGCATACTGGTCAAAAGCAGTAATAAAAATTACCTGTTGGCCCCAGGCCAATGATTCCAGTAATTCAAACCCCGATCGGCCGGGCATCTGTATATCCAGGAACAACAGATCGGGTTGCATTTCTTCTATCAGCCGTTCGGCTTCTTCCGCATCTCTGGCTTCCGCAATAATGTCGAGGTAAGGATAGCCGGCAGCCAAACGCCTGATCTCATTTCTGGCGCTGCGTTCATCATCAATAATTATGGCGGTGATCTTTTTCATACCACTGGAATTAAAATATATGCAGAAACTGTTCCTTTAGCCTCACTAATAGTAAATACAGCTTTATCCTGATAGTGCAGTTGTAAACGTTCCTTCAGATTCTTTAGCCCCAAACCGTGTAAAGACGCAGCCGTATCCAGCTTTCCGGGATTTTGTACACATGTACTGATAACACCATCTTCCTGCATAATCACTATCCGTAACAGGCCACCCGACCGTTGCCGGCTGATACCATGCTTAATAGCATTCTCCACCAACACCTGCACACTGTAACGTAAAATGTGGGCTTCTGCCAACTCAGGTGGGAATTCGATAGAAAACTGTAGCCGCTCTTCCAGGCGTAGCTTTTCCATTTCCAGATAATCGCCCACCAGGCTGAGTTCGTCTTTTAACGGATGCAATATCAACTCCTGGTAGTAAAGCGACAAACGCAGCATGTCTGACATCAGATCAACAGCCCTTCTCGCCGAAGACGGATCATCAATAACCAACGCTTTTATCGTATTGAGTGAATTAAACAGAAAGTGAGGATTCAGCTGTGCATGCAGGTTGTTAAGCTGTGCATCTTTAGCCACCAGCGCCAGCCGGGCATTTTCCCGGGCCAGCGTAACTTCCCGCTTACCATAGTAATACAAGTGATAGGCCAGTAGCCAGATACACATTAACCGGATGCCTGCCATGAGTATAGGCAACCAATTAACCTTTAAAAAAACAGCTAGCGGCTCCACAAGCCCTAAGGGTAACCACAAACGGAACAGGTATATTTTGCCTGCTGTTACCAATAGGTATACCAGCCCCAACACTAACACTGCTGGAATAAGCCTTTTGATTAAACGGCCCAGGCTTAGCTGCTGCCAGCGATGCCTGAGTGCAAACAAATGATACAGATGCGTGATCAATACATACAACGCAACATCAGACAAAAACTGCAACAGGCCAATCCAAAGAATATAACGCCCATCCAGAAAGCTAGCATATCCCCAATATAAAGAAGCCGCCGACCAACCAGCAAGCTGGCATTTCCAGTAAAGTGATATAGGCGCCTTTTTCGTCATGAAGCATATTAACCTGTAAGCAAAGCAACACAATAAACTTTTGATGGGGAAGATAAAATACAGCAACGCGGCTCCGGGGGGATAAACGCTCCTTCTGACGACTAAGTTTCACTTAAAGAAGAATCATGGCAGTTAATCAATAAAAAATGGACAAACCATTTAACACGATTTGTCCATTTTTTATTATCAGTGTCGGGCTAAAACTTATAAGCAACACCCAAACGCCAGTTTCTTCCGGCTTCTGCCTGGTAGGTATAATAATAATCTGAAGGCGAACCTATATACAGGTATTTATCTGCTATATTGTATACATTCAGGGTTACGCGCATAGCATTATGTTCCCAAAACAAACCGCCATCGATTTTAGTATAATCAGGCAGTGATAGTTTGGGTGCAGTGGAAGAAACATCCCATTGTTCACGCCCCTGCTGGTAAGTGATACCGCCTGAGATACCAAATCCTTTCAATATACCCGTTTTTACCTGGTAAGTCAGCCACGCGTTCGCTACATTTTTAGCGTAGTTTCCGGTGGGTTGGTTCAAGGTTGCTTTAGAAACTTCAGTGGTATCTGTTTTAGTGATTTTAGAATCAGTGAAGGCATAGTTGACTATTACGTTTAAACCAGGCAACATTTCACCTCGCAGGTCAAATTCTACACCTTTTGAAACGGTTTGACCCAGCTGAAATATAAAAACGCCATTAGGATCGTTGGGATCTTTAGCGTTCACGTCATTCCTTACAATCCTGTAGGCCGATAGGGATGTATTCCATTTGCCATTCATCCAGTCTCTTTTAACGCCTGCCTCTATATTGCTACCGGTAAGCGGTTTTACCTTCTGTCCATCTTCCCGAATACCCGGTTGTGGCTGAAACGCCTGGTCGTATAAGGCGTATACCGTGGTATTGGCATCCATGTTAGCACTTAAGCCTATGCGTGGTGTAAATTTTTTGTCGGTGCTTACATCCGCAAAATAATTGGCTTTCAGATAAGAATACCTGCCGGCAAGAGTAAGCCTGAGTTTATTATGGAAGAAGCCCAGTTCATCCTGCAAATAAAAACCGTAATAGGTGGTTGCCTGTGTTCCTGCCGGGCCTGCACGCTCTGCCAGTGGCGTGGTTCTGTCCCATACAGGATAGCCGTTAGTGAAGGTGCCGTATTGCGGGTTGCGCAGGCTGAACTTGGCCGAGTCGGCATCAAGGTCAGCACTTTGCCAGAAATCGGCCAGGTATTTTTTATCATTGAAATCAACGCCCCCTATAATACGGTGCTGTATGCTTCCGGTTTGAATTTGCCCATTCAGGTAAGCCTGAAAAAACTTAGCATTGCTGGAAGCGTCCCATATACACAGGTTACGTACTATGCTATCAGCCGCCACATTATAGGCCCATAGCTGGGTACCTTGCTGCTTATAATTAAAGTAAGCTGCCTGTGCCGTAAATTTCCAGTTAGTACTCAGTTGCTTTTGCAGGTTAACAGTAAAGCTCTGATCCGTCATATGTGTAGGTTCAATACCAGGATCGAGAATGGTAAAGTCGCGTGGTAAGGTTCCATAACCATCTGTAGTAAACACATAAGCGCCACCAATATCTGATGATTTCATTTTCTGTAACAGGTATTCTGCTGTTATAACAGTAGTAGCATTCATGCGGTAACTGATTACCGGCGCCACTGTAAGCCTGTTGTTATATTCATAATCACGGAAAGAGTTTTGCTTTTTTCCGGCAATATTAAAACGGTATAACAATTTTCCTTCTTTATCCAGTTTGCCATCCAGGTCAAGTGCACCACGGTAAAGTCCATAGCTGCCGGTCATTAAAGAAACTTCTCCGCGGTTAACACCGGTAGGCTTTTTAGTAACCACATTGTACACGCCACCAGGGTCGCCCACCGGCATGACAAAACCGGCCGGTCCCTTCACAAATTCGATATGATCTACCACGCTCATATCCTCTGTTAATGGCGACCAGTAGGAGGTAGCTATGCTCATTCCGTTGCGCAAAGCAGTAACCTGTGAACCGCGCATGAGCACATTGGTATACATGTCGCCCCAGATAGCTTGCTGAGTAGCACCGCTCACGTTTTTTAGCACACCATCGCTCATGCTTATTACCTGCTGGTCGGCCAGGGTTTTAGCGGTAACAGTCTGGATATTCTGTGCAGCTTCCAAAACAGGTTCATTCAAACGCAGGGAAGAAGACAGCTGACGTTGTACATAAGGATTCCTGGCTGCTTTCACCGTCACTTGCTGCAATTCACTCTGCGATATTTCCAGTTGAACCGATGTAATGGTTGTTTTATTGGCTTCCACCACCACCTCGCGCTCTACTGTAGTATAACCGGTAAGCGAAATTTGCAGGGTATAGGTACCAGGAGCAATGTTGCTGATACGGAAATTGCCATTTTCATTGGTTATAGCACCTTTGTTGGTGGTAAGTAAGGTTACAGAAACATCGGAAGCTGGTTTATGGTCACTTGTGGTAACAGAACCGCTGATACTGCCATTTTTTTCCAGGTTGCCTTCACGGGCAAAACCAGCCTGGCAAAGCGCGCTCAAAAATACCAGTAAGAGCACTGTGAAACGTTTCAATTGCATTGTCTATAGTTTAGTAGTTGGCCGCAAGTTCCTGTTGACAACTACTAATAACGTATCGCGTTTAGGAAAAATGGTTTCGAGATAAGAAAAACTCGGTAGTTTAAACAATACAACCTTATATTTCAGGAACAATTCATTTGATATGACCACACGTTTATTCACCAGCACCGCCTTACTTGTATGTGCACTAACCGCACACTATTCTGCAACCGCTCAGCAGGTAAAAGAGCCTACTGATACACCACCTGAATGGTCAAAGCCTTACCAGCCCTTTCAAATTGTCGGCAACCTGTATTATGTAGGCACCTTTGACCTGGCCAGCTACCTGATCACTACTTCTAAAGGCAATATTATTATCAACACTGGATTGGCTTCTTCCGCAGAAGTTATCACCAGCAACATTAAACAACTCGGCTTTCGTCCCGAAGACACGAAAGTATTATTGACCACACAGGCACATTACGATCATATGGGAGCTATGGCTGTCCTGCAAAAGCAAACCGGCGCACGGGTAATGATTGATGAAAAAGATGTACCCGTAGCCACAGATGGCGGCAACAGCGATTATGCCTTAGGTGGTAATGGCAGCACCTACCAGCCTGTAAAAGTGAACAGAACATTACACAATAACGATACCATTCAACTGGATAACATGGTGCTTACCCTGCTACATCACCCGGGACATACCAAAGGCTCGTGCAGCTATATTTTCACCGTAACAGATAGCAGCAGAAGTTATAAGGTGCTGATTGCTAATATGCCTACCATTGTAACAGAAAAGAAATTCAGCGAAGTAACCAGTTATCCCGACATAGCCAAAGACTACGCTTATACACTGGACGCTATGAAAAAACTACGATTCGATATCTGGCTATCTTCCCATGCCAGCCAGTTTAACCTGCACAAAAAGCGCAAACAAGGGCAGGGATACCATCCGGATGTTTTTATGGAAAAAGCAGATTACTATAAAACACTGAACGACCTGCAAACCCAGTACAATAAAAAGATAGCCGGATAAAGAACAGTTTTTACTAAGCATAGTTAACAGCCCTTTACTATAGGGTGGTGGTACAAATAAAAACAGGTTTGGGAGTATTTCCCAAACCTGTTTTTATTAATAAGCTGATCAAACCTTATCTGTATTCATATAAGAAGCGGAAGCTGTTATCCAGTTCCAGCGTGCTCTCATCATCACCTTCTTTTGCTACACGGGTGTCAATAACACCGTCTTTATAAGTATAAGCATAGGTGTTTACAGAAGCCAGCACATATGTGTCATCAAAATTAGGGCTGTCATACTCCGCAATTTTGACAATATTATGATCGCTAATATATTCACGGCCTAAAGTGGTAAACCAGAAAACAGGGTTCCCCATCTTTAACACCGGATTGGCGATAGAATCGTAGGTATACTCTTCCTTAGCATAATAAGTAGTAACGCCATTATTATAGTTGTATTCTCCTCTTTTTACCTGGGTCATGTTACCATTGGCATCCCAGGTATAATTTACAACATCGGTAATGTTAGTTACACCAGCTTGTACTGTTTTGGTATAAGTAGCAATCAGTTTGCCGGCAGCGTTATATACGATAGAATCGTATACCTTCATATAATCATCAGAAGAAAACCAATTGTTTCGTCTGATGGCTTTGCCATTACCATCATATTCAAAAGAGAATATTGTAACGGTATCATTACTGCCATACTTGTATACAATACTGGTTAACTTATCACCGGTATATACAGCAGTATACACTTCCAAACCTCCTTTGGAAGAATCAGAATACGAAGTGATCTTATCACCAGCGTATACAAAGCTACGATAGCCAGGCACTTGGGCATTGTTACTTTCCCATTTTACAACATAGGGAGTGGGGCCGTTTTCCGTTGAGCTGTCGTTTTTAGAGCAAGAGGTCAGCACTGCACCCAATAATAGTGCAGGTAAAAGCATTTTTTTCATGGTAGTTCTACAATTTGTTTTTTAAGAGATACTAAACGGGTGATTTATAACCGGCGGCAAAGAAAAGAATTTTATCGGCATCATTACCAACCCCAACCCTGTTTTGGTACAAAATACTTTCGGTGTATGGCATCACTTTTACCCTTGTAATTTCCCCTTTCAATTCTATGAAGCTCAATAAGAAGAAGCCGTTATGAAGCTAGCCGAAAAACGCAAATGAAGGTTGAAACACCAACCAGATAGTTGTAATTTTGCCCAAAATTGTAGTTGTTGAAGCATCTGAAGGCAGTTAATAAATATTTCTGGAAATACCGCTACCGGTTTACAGCAGGCATTTTTCTGGTTATTGCCAGTAACTATTTTGCGGTGCTGGCGCCCGAAATAACTGGTTATGTGGTAAACAAATTACAGGAAATGCTGCCCGGCGCAAAAGCCGTTCATCACGATGTGCGTGAGCATGATAAACTGGTGAACTGGTTTATCACCTGGGTAAATTCCATGAGCTTTGGTGCATTGGTAACCGTGTGTAGCGTTACCATATTACTGCTGGCAGTAGCAAGAGGGTTGTTTATGTTTTTTATGCGGCAAACCATTATTGTAATGAGCCGCCACATTGAATTTGACCAGAAAAACGAAGTATACCAGCACTACCAGAAACTGGACGCAGGGTTTTATAAAACTCATAGTACCGGCGATTTAATGAACCGCATGACAGAAGACGTAAGCCGTGTGCGCATGTACACCGGGCCATCTATGATGTACCTCATAAACCTGCTGTCGCTGATTAGCCTTTGCGTGGTAAACATGTTTAGAAAAGATGTGAACCTGAGCCTGATAGTACTGGCTCCATTGCCCATTCTTGCCGTTACTATATATATAGTCAACACCGTTATTCATAAAAAAAGTGAAAAAGTGCAGGGCCTGCTATCCGATTTAACCACCAACGCTCAGGAATCGTATTCCGGCATCCGGGTAATTAAGTCATTTGTTCAGGAAAAAGCTATGTTGGGGTTCTTTAAAAGAAACAGCGAGGAATACCGCAAAAACTCCGTAAGCCTGGCTAAGGTAGAAGCGGTGTACTTTCCCAGCATGACATTGCTGGTAGGCTTAAGCACCTTAATCACCATTTTAGTAGGTGGCCAAATGGCCTTAAATGACCCTCAAAGGAATATAGGGTTAATTGTGGAGTTTGTCATTTACATTAACATGCTCACCTTCCCTGTAAGTGCCATCGGTTCGGTGGCCAGCATGGTACAACGCGCATCAGCCTCACAAAAACGCCTGAACGAGTTTTTACAAACGGAACCTACCATACAAAATGCATCTGATGCACAACAAGTGCCTTTACAGGGAGATATTGTATTTAAAGATGTGTCGTTTACCTATGCCAACACCGGAATAAAAGCCCTGCGCCATTTTTCATTAGAGGTAAAAGAGGGGCAAAAAGTGCTGATATTAGGCAAAACCGGTAGCGGTAAAACCACGATAGCCCAGTTACTACTCCGTTTTTACGATGCTGATGAAGGCACCATTACCATTAACGGGGTACCCCTGCAAAAAATGCTGCTAAACCACCTGCGGGAACAAATAAGTTATGTGCCACAGGATGTGTTTTTGTTCAGCGACAATGTAGGCAATAACATTAGTTTTGGCCTGCCACAAACCGCTTCAGACGATCAGTTATTCCAGGCAGCGCAATATGCCAGCGTGGATAATGAAATAAAACGACTGGAAAACGGCTATCAAACCATGGTAGGAGAGCGGGGGGTTACTTTGAGTGGAGGACAAAAACAACGGGTGTCTATTGCCAGGGCATTGGTGAAAAATTCTCCGGTTTTGCTGTTCGATGATTGCCTAAGCGCCGTTGACGCCAAAACGGAAAACGAAATAGTCAATAATTTATACCGTTTCCTCAACCAAAAAACGGCTATTATCATTACCCATCGCATTTTCACCTCCTTACATTTTCACCAGATAGTAGTGTTGGAAGACGGTGCTATTGTGGAGAGGGGAACACATGATGAATTATTATCATCAAACGGATACTACGCAGAATTGTACCGTTTGCAAGTGAGCAATGAACAACCCACTGCCTAAATGCTGCACGCCACTTAAAATAAAGAACTTTACAAGTTTATGTAGCAAAATTTTGGCAATTTGAAAACAATCCTATATTTGTATAACTTAAAAATGGATTGTTAACCAAAACCTTTTTCACTGTGGCGTACGAAAATAATGACAAGAAACTTGAGAGCGTTTATAGCAAACGTATCAGGGCTGGTAAGCGCAGGACTTATTTTTTTGATGTAAGAGCAACCCGTGGTAACGATTACTACCTGACTATCACAGAAAGCAGGAAACGTTTTAACGACGATGGTTACGACAGACACAAGATCTTTTTGTACAAAGAAGATTTCAATAAGTTCATTAAGGCTTTAGCGGAAGCGGTAGACTATGTGAAAACTGAATTAATGCCTGATTTTGATTTTGACGCTTACAATCATGAGTACGCAGAAGATGGCAGTGAGTCAGGTGACATGGGTGAAACTGAAAGGGTAGCTGAAGAAGTAGCCCCGGTAGTAGCCGTAATTAATGTAGCCAGTGTTGTTTCTACTGAAGTTGTTGCAGCAACAGCAACTGATGAAGTTGACAAGTGGTAATTTAATTAGCAATCCAAGTCCCGATTGAAATAGCTTATTTTTGTCTTATTATAAAGCTCCAGGATGATTCCTCTTCCGGGAGCTTTTTTGTTTTATTTACGCATTTGTTTAAAAGCGTTGATTAAACCGTTGGTGCTGCTGTCGTGCGTGCTTACAGATTCTTCTGTAACCAGTTCGGGCAGAATGTTGTTGGCCAGTTGTTTACCCAGCTCAACACCCCATTGGTCAAAACTGAAAATATTCCAGATAACACCTTGTACAAAAATCTTATGCTCGTACAAAGCAATTAATGAGCCCAGTGTAAATGGAGTGATCTGTTTTACCAGGAAGGAGTTGGTAGGTTTATTACCATCAAAGGTCTTAAACGGTACCAGCTTTTTAATATCCTCGTCTGACTTGCCGGTTTTCAGCAATTCTTCTTTGGCTTCTTTCTCTGTTTTACCATTCATCAGCGCTTCTGTTTGAGCAAAGAAGTTGCTCAGCAGTTTCACATGATGATCGCTCAGCGGGTTATGGCTGATGGCGGGTGCAATAAAGTCGCAAGGAATTAATGGAGTGCCCTGATGTATCAACTGATAAAAAGCATGCTGACCATTGGTGCCAGGCTCGCCCCAGATAACCGGACCGGTAGAATAGTTTACCTCATTACCGCTACGGTCTACACTTTTACCGTTGCTTTCCATGTTGCCCTGCTGGAAATAGGCTGCAAAACGGTGCATGTACTGGTCGTAAGGTAAAATTGCTTCGCTTTGTGCGCCCATAAAGTTGCCATACCAGATGCCGATAAGCGCCATAATTACCGGTATGTTTTTATCGAAAGATGTGTTTTTAAAGTGTTCATCCACTTCAAAAGCACCTTTTAACACCTGCTCAAAGTTGTTGTAACCTATGGTTAAGGCAATTGATAAACCAATGGCGCTCCATAAAGAGTAACGACCACCAACCCAATCCCAGAACTCAAACATGTTTTTAGGGTCAATACCAAACTTCACTACCTCTTTTTCGTTGGTACTTAATGCAGCAAAGTGCTTGGCAATGTGTGTTTCCTCTTTGGCAGCAGCTAAAAACCATTCCCTGGCTGAATGGGCATTGGTCATGGTTTCCTGTGTGGTAAAGGTTTTGGAAGCAATCAGAAACAGGGTTTCTTCCGGCTTCACCTTTTTCAGGGTTTCCGCAATATGGGTACCATCCACATTACTTACATAATACGTTTGAATGTCTTTCACCTGGTAAGGCTTCAACGCTTCGGTTACCATTACAGGGCCTAAATCGCTGCCACCGATACCAATGTTTACAATGTACTTGATTTTTTTACCGGTATAGCCTTTCCATTTACCACCATGCACATTGGCACAAAAATCTTTCATCTGCTGCTGTACACGCTGTACATCGGGCATTACATCCTTTCCTTCACTCACTACCGGGTTACCCGAAAAATTACGCAGGGCAGTATGTAAAACACTACGTCCTTCTGTTTCATTGATCAAATCGCCGGCAAACATGCTGGCAATAGCTTCCTTCAAACTGCAGTCTTCTGCCAGTTGTAATAAAAGATGCTGGGTTTTGGGTGTTATCAGGTTTTTGGAATAGTCAAACAATATGTCACCTAAAGTGAGAGAGAATTTCTGAAAGCGATCCGCATCCTGTGTAAACAAATCACGCAGGTGCATACGCTGCATTTCATCTTCATAATGTCTTCTAAGCAAGAGCCAGGCCTGGGTATTCGTAGGATTTACTTTTGGAAGCATATTCTTTGTTTTTTATTCTTTTGTTTTTTCTCTATGTTGTTTATAATGCCTGTATTACAGCCAGCGTTTCTTCAATCATGTGTAATTGAATGTCCAGGTGCAATACCATACGAATATGGGTTGGGGAAATGGCTATAACATGGATGTTTTTCTCTTTTAGCAATGATGCGAGTTCAGCGGCTGTGTATCTACCTTTCACCTCAAAAATTACAATATTTGTTTCTACCGGCAATATTTCACCCACAAAATCTTTTTCACCCCAGGCTTTTGCTAACTGCTGCGCATGTAAATGGTCGGTTGCAAGCCGGTTTACATGGTTGTCCAGCGCATAAACACCAGCTGCAGCCAGAATACCTGCCTGGCGCATGCCGCCGCCCATTGCCTTACGCACCCGGCGCGATTTGGTAATAAAAGCCTGCGTTCCTAACAGCAAACTACCTACTGGCGCACCAAGCCCTTTACTTAAACATATAGAGATACTGTCAAATACCTGTCCATATTGTGCAGGCGTTTCCTTTTTTGCCACCAGAGCATTAAACAAACGTGCGCCATCCAGATGAAAAGCCAGCTGATGGGTAACACATACCTCTTTAATAGCCTGTATGTCGGCAAAATCGTAGCAAGTACCTCCACCAAAGTTCACCGTATTTTCCAGCGACACCAATGTGCTTACCGCTTTATGAATATCATGAGGATTGTTCACTCCCTTCTGTACCATTCCCGCTGTTACCCGGCCATTATTTCCCTGTAGCAATTTAACCGAACAACCGGCATTAGAGGCAATTCCCCCACCTTCAAATTGGTAAATATGCGACAATGTATCACATATAACCTCGTTACCAGGCTGGGTGTGACATCTAATGGCAATTTGATTGGTCATGGTGCCGCTGGGGCAGAAGAGGGCGGCTTCCATATTAAAAAGAGCCGCTGCTTTTGTTTGCAGGAAATTTACTGTAGGATCTTCACCAAATACATCATCACCGGTTTCCGCGTTCATCATCGCCTGTAACATGCCGGGAGTAGGGCGGGTTACTGTGTCAGATCTGTAATCCATCATGGCTGCAAAAGTAGTATTTCGTAACAGTTTAACCCGCAGAAAATCAGATAATAGTATACCCGTAATCAGCAGGAAAAAGGGCGCCCTGCCCCTTAATATAGGGTATTTATGGTAATTTTTTTATAAATCGCCCTTTTTTTTCAACAATTCCTCGTAGATTCCGTTGATAACGTATACCTTTGCAAACGCTTTATTCCTATTTTTTTGAATAGTTTAACGCCTCGACCGCAAAAGTTACAAACAATTGAAGTCCTGTAAACGTTTTTATAAAAACAAGTATTATACATTATGAGGCAGCTTAAAATTGCCACACAGATCACCAATCGTGATTCCCAAGCCGTAGAAAAGTATCTGCAGGAAATCTCTAAGATTCCGATGATCACTCCCGAAGAGGAAACCACACTGGCGCAACGAATCAAGATGGGCGATCAAAGAGCTTTAGACAAGCTGGTGCAGGCGAACCTACGATTCGTGGTATCTGTTGCAAAACAATATCAACACCAGGGTTTATCGTTAAGCGATCTTATTAACGAGGGCAACCTCGGTCTTATCAAAGCAGCTCAACGCTTTGACGAAACAAAGGGTTTCAAATTCATTTCATACGCCGTATGGTGGATTCGCCAGTCCATTTTACAAGCGTTGGCAGAGCAGGGTAGATTAGTCCGCCTGCCTCAAAACAAAATTGGCACCTACAACAAAGCAAATAAGGCTTACATGGCCTTTGAGCAAGAACATGAAAGGGAACCTTCTACCGAAGAACTGGCAGAAATCCTGGAAATGAGCGAAACAGAGATCAACAATATTTTCCAAAGCAACACCCGTCACACATCGTTAGACGCTCCGGTACACGAAGCAGAAGATGTGGCCATGGGCGACTTGCTGGAAGGTAGCGATGACACAGACGACGACGTGATGAAAGACTCTTTAAGAGAAGAAATCCGCCGCGTTTTAAAATCATTAAGTCCCCGCGAAGCTGAAATAGTAAACGCTTATTTTGGTCTGGATGGTGAAAATGGTGTAACTATCGAGCAAATTGGTCAGAAATACGATCTTACCAAAGAACGTATCCGCCAGATTAAAGAAAGAGCCATTAAGCGCCTGCAGAAAGCACGCTATAGCAATGCGTTAAAAGCGTACTTAGGATAACCAGTTTGGTTTTCTTTATGAATATACCCTTTGCACAGATGCTGCAAAGGGTATATTTTTGCCCCTTCAAATAAGAACATATCTCACAATGGAAAAAGAAACGGTAGAAAAGGTGCATTGCCTGATCGTTGGATCGGGACCTGCCGGTTATACTGCTGCTATTTATGCAGCACGGGCCAATATGAAGCCTGTGTTGTACCAGGGCATTCAGCCCGGCGGCCAGTTAACAATTACTACAGAGGTAGAGAACTACCCTGGTTATCCGGAAGGTATACAAGGACCAGAAATGATGGTCAATTTTGAAAAACAGGCCACCCGCATGGGAGCAGATATCCGCTACGGATTAGCCACCAAAGTGGATTTTACAGGTCCTGTTCACAAAGTATGGATTGACGACGAAAAACTGATTGAAGCAGACGCGGTGATCATTGCTACCGGCGCATCGGCCAAATGGCTGGGGCTGGAAAGCGAGCAAAAACTGAACGGCTATGGCGTTAGCGCCTGTGCGGTGTGCGACGGTTTCTTCTTCAGAGGTAAAGAAGTAGCTATTGTAGGTGCAGGAGATACTGCATGCGAAGAAGCTATATACCTGAGCAAGCTTGCTTCTAACGTACACATGATTGTGCGCAAAGGAGAAGAAGGCATGAAGGCCAGCAAAGTAATGCAGGACAGAGTAAAAGCTACTGCCAACATTAAAGTATACTGGCATTCTGAAACCGTAGAAGTTACCGGTGAAAACAAAGTAGAAGGCGTAACTATTAAGAACACACAAACAGGTGATGTGCAAACTGTTCCTGTAAGCGCGTTTTTCGTAGCTATTGGCCACCAGCCTAACAGCGGCATTTTTAAAGGATGGCTGGATATGGATGAGGCCGATTACCTCCAAACCATACCTGGTACCTCTAAAACCAACATTGAAGGCGTTTTTGCTGCCGGCGATGTACAGGATAAAATATACAGACAAGCTGTAACTGCTGCTGGCAGTGGTTGCATGGCTGCACTGGATGCAGAACGCTATTTAAGCGAAAAAGGACTGGTATAACCACGTTCTGTTAAACGAGTACAAGTAGACATATTATCAGGCTGCAGGTGACAGATAAATTTATATTATCTTGCCTGCAGCCTTTTTTATATCATATGCTTACAATTCATTTACAAAAGCTTCGCTTTTTTGCCACACACGGCTTGTATGCCGAAGAAACCATTGCCGGAAATGCTTTTGAAGTAGACGCGATAGTGCATTACCAGCCGGCGCGCCTGCCCGTAACCCGCATAGCAGACACAGTTGACTACACACGTATATACCAGGTAATAGCCGACCGCATGAAGCAGCCTACCGCTTTACTGGAAACCATTGTATACAACATAGCCAACGACATTATACAGGAGTTTGCCCTGGTACAGGAGGTGCATATCATACTACACAAACAACACCTGCCGGTAGTCAACTTCTCCGGCAGCGTAAGCGTACAATACCGTATCAACAGAAAAGACCAACAAACACAACCATAAAACAATAAGCCATGATAAAGAAAAACCTGGCCATAGCCCTGTTTAGCCTGGTAACCTTTCAGGCAGCCCTTGCACAGGATGCCACTGTTACCCTGAAAGAAGCAGAGAACCTGGAAAAACAACTGAAAGAAGATGCAGCACTGGAAAAGTTCAAGTCGGTAGCCATAGCAGATTCAACCAACATCACTGCCCTGCTGAAAACCGCCGAACTGAGTTGTGCAACAGGAGGAAGGATCAAAGATATAAAAGCCCGCAAGCCCTCTTACGACCAGGCCCTTACCTTTGCCACCCGCGCTTATAACCAACAGCCCGAAAATGCACAGGTAAACTACATTATGAGCCTGGTATCTTCTAAAATGCCGGAAGTAGAAGAAGAAAACAAAAAACTGGTTCAATACATTAAACAAACCAAAGAGTACGCTGACAAGGCCCTTGCCATTAATCCCAACCACGGCAAAGCCAACTATATGGTGGGCAAATGGAACCTGGAAATGCTGAATATGAACTGGTTTAAAAAAGCAGCAGCCAAAACCCTGTACGGTGGCAGCGGCATGCAAAAACCATCACTGGATACCGCTATAACCTACATGGAAAAATGTCGCACACTGGAACCTTATTTTGTGCAAAACTACCTGGACCTGGCTAAAGCCTATAAACAGGATAACAAACCCGCTAAGTCTATTGAAGTATTAAATAAGCTGGTAAAACTGCCTTCCCGTACTCAGGACGATATAGCCCTGAAAGCAGAAGGCAAGGCATTACTGGATGCAACATTATAATAGCTTTTAATAAAAAACCCCTGGTATTAATACCAGGGGTTTTTCTATATAAGTAATGATTTTATTAGCTTCCGCTACCACCACTCATCATATCCATTCCACCACCTTGCTCAGCCTTGTTATTCTTACGCTTGAATAAAGTAGCGTCAAACTTGCCAAAGCGATAGCTCAGGTTCAGACGCAGAATTTGTGGGTCACGTCTTCTTTGTGTATTCTGGATCATGAAAGTACTTTCAGAATAAGTGCTGTATAACTGTGTTCTGAATATATCATTCATGCTAAGAGTGATAGAAGCGCTGTTACCACCTTTCCAGCTCCAATCTTTACGAATAGCCAGGTCGAAGCTGTAACGCGGTTTAATATAGCCCTGTGCTGTACCAGTGGTTTGGCTACCCATCATTCCACCACCAAAACGGCGGTTGTTATTGCCGCTGTTGGGGGGTAATACTGTTTTAGCCTGGTAATCGCCTGAAAACTGGATAGAGAAACTCTTAGGCAGCTTAAAGTTGTTATTTACTTTAGCAAACCAGCTGATACGTTGGTTGCTGGTACCAGTAGCCGTTTTCAGATTATCGTAGTTGATTTTGGAATTGTACAGGTTTAAGTTTAACGACAGGTCCCATATTTTAGCAATGGTATTGCGGTTCGTTAACTCCAAACCGTAGGTAACGCTGTTGTTGGCGTTTACAGAGGTGTTGTACACAGCACTGTCGCCGGTTTGCGGGTTAATATCCTTATACTGATAGCTGGTAATTAAGTTAGTAGCATAACGGAAATACGCCGAGGCCAGGAAGTTGGCGTTCTTTTTATATGCATTGTTATAGTTCACCTCCAGTGAGTTGGTAAACTCCGGCTTCATAGCAGGGTTGCCCACACTCAGGTTTTGCGGATCGCTGTAATCCACCACAGGAGTCAACTGGAAAAATCCGGGACGATTCACTTTACGGGTATAGTTAAACTGTAAATCCTGCTTATCGCTCATTTTATAGGTAACAAACGCAGTAGGGAACAGGCTCAACGGGAAGTTTACGCTAAAGCTGGTGTCCTTGTTTAACAGGGTTCCTTTATAATTGCTGCTTTCTGTACGTAAACCCAGCTGATAATTCCATTTAGTGCCGGTTTTAAAGCTATAAGTTACATAAGCGGCATACACCTGGTCTTTATACTTATAATGGCTGCTGGCAACCGTATTCAGCTCATACTTATTAGTAGTGAAACTGTACAGGTATTGATCGTTGTCGTTTTGAAAATCACGGATAGCCGCACGTACACCTGCTTCCAGTTTGCTGTTTTCGGTTAACGGGTTTTCATAATCACTCTGGAATGTCCAGAATTTGTTGGTGCCCTTACTGTTGGTGCTTTGTAACACCGGGTTCAGATCGGGATATAAAGGATTGGTGGTGTAAGTATTTAACACTGCTTCGCTTTTGCTGGTACCACTGCTGTAGTTAACATCTGCACTGATATTATGACCACTTTTAGCAAAGTTGTGCTTATAACTTAACTGGCCACCAGGGTTATTGAAATTCATGTTGGTTTTAGACACCACATCATTGTGTGAAAACTTAGCACCGCTCTTCAACGAGTCCAGCAGCTGAGGCTGATCGTTATCAGATTTACCATTTACAAAATTGGCGTTTACAGTAAGTGTGTTACGGTTATCAATAAACCAGTCGAAACCTGGTCTGATAAAATAGAAGCGGTTGTTTTGTACACCATTGATCTCCTGGGTAATCATGGTAGGGTCGTCACTTATATTGGTACGATCGGTATAAGAAGTAGACTTTGACTTACGCTCGTTATACATGCCATTCAGGGTAAAATTAATTTTACCCTGGCGGTAATTAAGATCACCGCCGCCGTTAAACTTGCCACGGGAGTCAACACCCGCACGAATACCGCCATTATAACCGGTTTTCTTGTTCTTCTTTAATACAATGTTTAAAATACCACCACCGCCGCTGCTGGCATCGTACTTGGCAGAAGGGTTGGTGATCAGTTCTACCTTATCAATAATATCGGCAGGAATCTGGTCCATAGTTAAAGTAGTAGGGCGGCCATCCACAAACAATTGTGGGGAAGAGTTACGTAAAGTAACGTTACCGTCAATATCCACGTTTATAGAAGGAATCTGCTTCATTACCTCTGTAGCAGTTTGTCCGCTGCTCACCAGGTTTTTATCAACGTTGAATATCTTACGGTCAACACCCATTTCAAAAAATTGCTTGGCAGAAGCTGTTACCGTTACATTGCCCAGATTGGCATCGCTGGCTTCCAGTTTAATGTTGCCCAGGTCTTTATCCACCATATTCAGCATTTGCTGCATACGGTCGGTACCACCACCGCTGCCGGCAGAAGCATCACTACCACCTTCGCCACGGGAGGGCATTTTAAGATCAAAAGAAACGGGATTATTATAATCGGTATAACCTAATGCAGTAGCGCGCAGTTTTAATTTACCAAAAACAGGCAGGCTTTCCAGGCTAAAATCGCCGTTACTGCTGGTTAATACAGTACCAGCAATCACTTCTTTAGGCTTATGGGTTACTGTATCAAACTTAGAGGCAACAACCTGTACAGTGGCGCCTTCAATACCTTTGTTTGTTTTGCTGTCAACAATTTTTCCGTACAGATGGCCGGCATTCATATTCTGACCGCCACGGCCACCACCCATTCCACCAGGCCGTTGCGCATATACGTGAGATAATATACTCAGAAGCAAGGCAAGAACCAGATACAACAATCTTTTTTTCATAAATTCTCTCATTCGAAGTCAAAGCTCGTGTAACCTGATATACAAAAAAACTGCGCCAGATGGTATTCGGTCGCCCGATAAAGAATTTAGGCAATCAGCATCAGCCCTAATTGAAGCATTCCCACCACAAAACCAACCAATATGCCAATTACCGATAGTTTTGCCATTTGTGCCGCTGCGGGAGCGTATAAATGCTGATGTAAGAGAAGAGGAGAGAGACTGTTTATTTTTTCAGCAACCAGCTGTGCAATGTCCGTATCCTTTTCCAAAGCCTGCACATATTGATGCACTATTGCCGGAAAAAGCGTTTCCAGTTCACCCATAAAAATATCCTTCATTTGCTGAATAGTTCTGTCGCCAATAAACATGCTGATTACCGGCATAGCCTTAGGCAGCTTTACGCGTAAAAACTCATCAATATGCGCTTCCACTCCGGGCTTCACCTGTTGAAAAGTATCAGGTCGGGTAAGCTGTTGTTCTATAACTGTAAAAGAAAGCTCTTTTTGAATCACACGCCCCAGCTCAGTTGCAATACGCGATTGTTTAGCAGGTAGCAGCCCTTGCCATTTAAAACCCGGCAATACTACCGGCCTTACAGGGTAAAATAATAGATATACCACCACACGAACAGACAACCAGCCGGCAAAAGCAGTAAAAAAAGGAAGTAACCAGTAGCAGATGTTCATTGTTAATAAGGTTCAGTTTTATGAAATAAAAAAGCCTTGTAAAGTTATTAACTGTTACAAGGCTTTAACTGTGGGGAGGATAATGGGGCTCGAACCCACGGCCTTCAGTGCCACAAACTGACGCTCTAACCAACTGAGCTATACCCTCCGTTTTCCTTTTTGAGTACCTTTGTTCTCATTGGGGTTGCAAAAATAGAAAAAATTCAATATCAAGCAAATATGAAAGCATTTTTTTTTAAAATAATTTTTCAGGTCCTACGAAGCGCTTCATAAAAAAGCATGTTAATAGGAGGAATGGTAGCTTATAACAATCATATTTCCATTATTTTTGAGGAGCATGAGCAGAAAAATTTTAAGAATCATGATGAGTAGAAAAGTACTGCCTTTTATAATAATAGTATTATGCGGATTAGGTTTATGGGCTTTCAGGTATAGAGGTGAAGACGAAACAGCAATGGCACGTCGTCAGCAACTACTTGCAACAGTAGGATACATCCTGGAACAGAAGCATTACGATCCCAAGCTGATCGATGACAGTTTTTCAAAGGACATTTTCAAAAAATACATTGAAAGCCTGGACCCCGAGAAGAATATATACCTGGCTTCCGATATAGCTTCCCTTAAAAAGTATGAAACCACTATTGACGACGAAATCCATGGTGCACCTATTGGCTTTTTCGCAACTGCAGGTGATTTGTATACCAAACGCATGGGGGAAATTACCACCTTGTATAAAGAGATCATGGCCAAGCCGTTCGATTTCAGTGTAAACGAAAAAGTGCAGTTGGAAGCAGACTCACTGGACTATGTAGCCGATGAACAGGCCCGTAAGGAAAACTGGAGAAAACGTTTAAAATACCTGACATTAGACAGGTTTGCCGATTTACAGGATGCCCGCGCCAAAAGCAAAGCAACCGATTCTATCCATAGCAAAACCGACACACAACTGGAAAAAGACGCCAGGGATAAAGTGGTGAAGCTGATGGACCGCAACTTTAACCGTTTAAAAAAGCGCTTAACACAAGACGAACAGTTTAACCTGTTTGTAAATACGATTACCGGCGCAATGGACCCACATACCAACTATTTACCGCCACTGGAAAAAAGAGCGTTTGACGAAGAAATGAGCAACCGCTTTTACGGCATTGGAGCACAATTGCGGGAAGAAGATGCTGGTGGGGTAAAAGTAATTAGCGTAGTACCTGGTAGCCCAGCCTGGAAAAGCGGTCAGATTCAGGTAAACGACCTGATTATTAAAGTAGCACAAGGTTCAGCTGAACCCGTAGATATTACCGGCCTGGGTGTGGATGATGCCGTAAAACTGATTAGAGGTAACAAAGGCACAGAAGTAAAACTGACCTTAAAACGCCCCGATGGCAACATTAAAGTGGTTTCACTTTTACGTGACGAGATAGTACAGGACGAAGCATTTGCCCGTAGTGTAATACTGAATAACGGCAACAAAAAAATAGGTTACATCTACCTGCCTGAATTCTATGCTGATTTTGAGCGCGCTAACGGATCACGTTGCGCTGCCGATGTTGCAACAGAGGTAATAAAGCTGAAATCTGAAAATGTAGATGGCATAGTACTTGATTTACGCTCTAACGGTGGAGGTTCTCTGTATGAAGTAGTGCAAATGGTAGGTTTATTCATTAATAACGGTCCGGTAGTACAGGTGAAAGACAGAGATGGCAAACCATCTATCCTGAATGATGAAAACAATGATCATTTATATGACGGTCCTTTGGCTGTTATGGTAAATGAATTAAGTGCTTCTGCATCAGAGATCTTTGCAGCAGCTATACAGGATTACAAACGCGGTATTATTGTAGGCAGTACCTCTACTTTTGGTAAAGGCACGGTACAAAAGAACCTGCCATTAGGTAAACCTATTGATATGTTCAGTGGCCGTACCGAATATGGCGCATTAAAACTGACATTTGAGAAATTTTACCGTATCAATGGTGGTTCTACCCAGTTAAAAGGCGTTGCATCGGATATTGTGTTACCAGATTTGTTCGAGTATCAGAAGTTCAGGGAAAAAGATTACACCTCTGCTTTACAGTGGGATCAGATTCCTAAGCTTACTTATAATACCTGGGACAAAGATGCAGATATAAATACAGTGAAAAAAGCATCAGAACAGCGTATTAGCAACAGCTATGCCTTTAAAGCCATTAAAAACAGTGCTGAATGGGCCAACGCGAATGCTAATAAAGAAGTAAGCCTTAATATCACTCAGTTTAGAGATGACCAGAAAAAAGCACGTGAAATGAGCAAGCTGAGCGATAGCGCGCTGAAACTGACTAAAAACAAAGAATTAAACGTTCAGGTATTGAAAGCTGATAAAGAAAAATACTACAACAACCCCGATAAAGCGAAAGGAGAGCGTTATCAGGATTGGCTGAAAAGGTTGAAAACGGATTTGTATATAGATGAAACCATGCGTATTGTAACCGATATGGCCGCCGGCAGGCAGCAAAATGTTGCACGCCAGTAAATAATACTTTGAAAAACACCCGTATACCCCAACGATGAACGTTATTGTAGGATCGTATAACCCTGAGAAAATGAAAAATGAGGAAACAGGTAAAAAGTGGTTTGCCGTTTACACAAAACCACGCTGGGAAAAGAAAATAAACTCAGTGCTGGAAAAAAAGGGCATAGAAAGCTGGTGTCCTTTACAAAAACTGCAAAGACAATGGAGCGACCGCAAAAAGGTAATTGAAGATCCGTTGTTTAAATCGTATGTGTTTGTGCGCATTGCCGATCAGGAAAAACTGCGCGTATTGCAAACAGATGGCATTTTAAACTTTGTGTATTACCTGAATAAACCTGCCATCATTAAAGACGAAGAGATAGAAACGATTAAATCGTACCTGTTACAGAAAGATGCTATTATAACTGTACATTCTATCGATTCATTTGATAAAGATGCCCGCATCAAGATAAAACAGGGCATTTTTATGGATCAAACCGGCACCGTGTTACGGGCATCAGGGAAAAGAAAGGTATATGTAAGTATGGAAAGCTTAGGCCAGGTGATGATGGTGGAGTTTCCCATCGACCACCTGGAGCTTATTGATTAATATTATAGAGCCGCACCGATGGCAACATCGATTGCGGCTTTTATATCTGCATACATTTCCCGCTTTTGCTCGCTCTGCCCGTTCTTTACAAACACAATGAAGGAATACTTATTTTTTACATCAATCATAGGCCAGGTGCCATCTGTGCCTGGACTGGTTATTACTACTGCATTTTGTTGTTCATCGGCCTGTTGTACCCAGCCACCATATGTATAAGCCCATCCTTCCAGATTTTTGGGTATATATTTTACAGTAGCAGCAATAGTGCGCGCTTTCAGCAACTCATCTACCACCGTACCCGGTAATATTTGTTTACCATTGAATACGCCCTTATCCAGCAGTAGCTGCTCAAATTTTACAAAATCGGCTGCAGACGAGACCGCTCCTTCAGATGGACTTACCGCTTTATCAAAAGTGCTGAATGAGGTATTGCGCATACCCAGCGGCCGCAAAATACGATCCTGCATCAGCCTGTCGAATGGCTTTTTAGTAACCACCTCCAGTATACGGCCTGCAATATCCCAGCCCTGGTCGCTATACTGATACGCATCACCCGGTTTAAAATCAATCTCCCGTTTAGAAGCAATATCATTCACTGCCTCTTCCAGTGTTGCATATCCTTTTAAACGTCTTACAAATCCCTTGTCGGTACGAAAACCCAATGTTTGCTCCAGGCATTGACGAATGGTGACATACGACTTCATATAAGTAGTAAAAATGGGTAAGTACTGGCTTATTTTATCATCCAGCGACAGTTTGCCTTCCTGTACCAGGGTTAATACCAAAGCCGCAGTAAGCCACTGACTGGTTGCACCAATAGGCGCGGGGGTAGTTACCTGGCATTCGCCCAGCGTTTTCTGGTATACTACCTTATTGTCTTTATATACCATTATCACCGCATCTTTCCCCAGCTGTTTCTGGTATTGCTGCACCTTGGCATCTACACCACTGAAATTATATTGCGCCTGGGTAGACTGCATAATTAGCAGAGAAGCCGTTACTAAGCTGACGGATCTGCAGAAAACCGTTCGTATCTGTGACATATTTTCCTATTTAGAAAGGTTGGATTGTGTTTTGAAGATAATATGTTATTCTTTGATAAAATAAAAGTATAGAAGAAACCGGATTATTTACAGACTAACAGACTCAACAAATACAAAGAGTTAAGGGTTACAATAAAACAGGCTAAAATCAATCAACTATATGAATCTGAACAATTATACGATTAAAGCACAGGAAGTGATACAGGCGGCGCAGCAGCAGGCTTTTAATAATGGAAATCCGAATATAGAAACCAACCATATATTACAGGTGCTGCTGAGCGACTCAGATAGTCCTGTAGAATACCTATTAAAGAAAAACAACGTCAACATTTCTTATGTAGAAGGCAAGCTGGGTGAAAGTATCAAAAAGCTGCCTAAAACATCCGGCGATGCTGCACAAAGTGTTAGCCGCGATTTAAGCAATGCTTTACTACGTGCAAACTCATCCTTAAAGCAATTTGGAGACGAGTTCATCAGCGTTGAACACGTATTACTGGGCATTTTACACGGTAACGACGATACCGCCAAAATGCTGAAAGATGCCGGTTTAACCGAGAAAGGGCTAATAGCTGCTATTAAAGACTTACGCAAAGGCGCTACCGTTAACTCGCAAACCGCTTCGCAGCAATACAATGCCCTGCAGAAATATGCCAAAAACCTGAACGAATTAGGCAGTCAGGGCAAATTGGACCCGGTGATTGGACGCGACGAAGAAATACGTCGCACCCTCCACATCCTTTCCCGCCGCACCAAAAACAACCCCATACTGGTGGGTGAGCCCGGTGTAGGTAAAACCGCTATAGCAGAAGGCTTAGCCATGCGTATAGTAAACGGGGACGTACCGGAAAACCTGAAAAGTAAAATCATATTCGCTCTGGATATGGGCCAGTTGATTGCAGGCGCCAAATACAAGGGTGAATTTGAAGAGCGTTTAAAAGGGGTGGTGAAAGATGTAGCGGAAAGCGATGGAGAAATTATCTTATTTATAGATGAGATTCACACCCTGGTAGGGGCTGGCGGTGGTGAAGGAGCCATGGATGCAGCCAACATACTAAAGCCTGCCTTGGCACGTGGAGAGTTGCGCGCTATTGGAGCTACCACCTTAAACGAATACCAAAAGTATTTTGAAAAAGATAAAGCCCTGGAAAGACGCTTTCAGAAAGTAATGGTAAGTGAGCCAGGCGTAGAAGATGCTATCAGTATTTTACGGGGTATTAAAGACAGATACGAGACACACCACCATGTTCGCATAAAAGATCAGGCTATTATAGCTGCCGTGGAATTATCCAACCGCTATATTACCGATCGTTTTTTACCGGACAAGGCCATTGACCTGATAGACGAAAGCGCCGCACGCCTGCGCCTGGAAATGAACAGCATGCCCGAAGAACTGGACGAGCTGGAAAGACGCATTCGTCAGCTGGAAATAGAAAGAGAAGCTATTAAGCGTGAAAACGATGAAAGCAAGCTGAAAGACCTGGCACAGGACATTTCACTGCTGGCTGTACAGCGTGATACCTTAAAAGCCAAATGGAGCCAGGAGAAAGAGATTGTAGAAAGGATACAGGCTGCTAAAGCCAATATAGAATCATTAAAACTGGAAGCAGAAAGAGCAGAAAGGGATGGTGAGTTTGGTAAGGTAGCAGAGATTCGTTACGGTAAGGTAAAAGAGCAGGAGCAGGTAATTGCAGAAGCAACCGGCCAGCTGGACGCCATTAGTGAAAGAAGGCTGCTGAAAGAAGAAGTGGATGCAGAAGACATTGCAGAAGCCGTAGCCAAAGCCACCGGTATTCCGGTAAGCAAGATGCTGCAAACAGAACGTGAGAAGCTGCTGAACCTGGAAGACGAACTGCATAAAAGGGTAGTAGGACAGGAAGAAGCTATCACAGCCGTAGCAGATGCCGTACGACGTAGCAGGGCAGGGTTAAATGATCCTAAAAAGCCAATAGGTTCATTCATCTTCCTGGGCACCACTGGTGTAGGTAAAACAGAACTGGCAAAGGCCCTGGCAGAATACCTGTTCGATGACGACAGCATGATGACGCGTATTGACATGAGTGAATACCAGGAAAAGCATTCTGTTAGCCGTTTGGTAGGAGCGCCTCCCGGATATGTGGGTTATGATGAAGGGGGGCAGTTAACAGAATCTGTGCGCCGGAAACCTTACAGTGTGGTGTTACTGGATGAAATTGAAAAAGCACATCCGGATGTATGGAACATCCTGTTACAAGTGCTGGACGATGGCCGTTTAACCGATAACAAGGGGCGTGTGGTAAACTTTAAGAATACCATTATTATCATGACCAGCAATATCGGCAGCAACATTATCCAAGACAACTTTGAAAACGTAAATGAAAGCAATAAGGATAAGGTTATTGAGAAATCAAAAGCCGAGCTGATGAACTTGTTAAGACAATCCATTCGCCCTGAGTTTTTAAACCGGGTAGATGAAATTATCATGTTCCAGCCGTTACTGCGCAGCGAAATAAAAGGAATTATCCGTATACAGCTGCAACATCTCAAACACCTGGTATCCAACAATGGCATCACGCTCAACTTCAGCGAATACCTGCTGGACTTCCTGAGCGAAAACGGTTTTGATCCGCAGTTTGGAGCCCGTCCGTTGAAAAGGTTGATACAAAAAGAAATTATCAACGGCCTGAGCAAAAAGATACTGTCTGGAGACGTAGATAAAAACCATCCTGTGTTAGTAGATGTATTTGACGGGGTAGTGGTTTTTAGAAACGAAGCATAATAGTCTTTGTTCATAGATATACACTAGAGGTCATGTAATTAAATCATTACATGACCTCTTTTTTTGCATAACAGATTGTGAAAATTTGTAAGTTGCATCAGTTTTTCACCCCCCTTTGAGAGTATGTGGCCATTTAAAGAGAATTCCGGCAAAAAGAGTAGAGGACCCAAAGACCCATTTACGACTATCATCAGCATTCCTGGCACCTGGAAAAGCTGGGACGATCTTATGCAGAAAGTAGCAGTTCGTTGCGATGGTGAATATTTTATTGTAGGTAATATGCTTATCCATATTAAAAGCCTGCGACATTATTCCCTGGAAATGCATGATGTAGACAAAGACATTGTTTCCGGATTTACTGAAGCCGGAAAAACTACAGGCATGACCGAAACCTTCACTGCCAGCCTGGAAAAGGCCAATTCCATTATTTATATTTCCGGGCCAACCGGCAACCTGGAAGAAGCAGAATACATAGCTTTTGCAGCCACCGCCTTACTACAATCAGGCGGTATAGGCGTAAAAATAGAAACCGCAGGCAAAGCTTTTGAGAAAGACAACTGGCTAGAGCTCACCAACAAATTTAAGCCTGCCAACCTGTACAATATGTTTGTGGTAGCTTCTGTTACCGATGATCAGGCAGCTGTATATTCCCGCGGCATGCAAAACCTGGGATTAAAAGATACCATTATAGTAGGGGAAGACCCACAGCAAGCCATTACCACCATATCCGTATTCAGCAACTACCAGATCACCGATAAGTCCATTATACAGCACAAGCAAGTGTTTAGTACACAGGATAATGCGACCAAATTCAATATTACCATCGAAAAAAAGCATCCCTGCAAAGGACACCAGCTGCTGGAAAATCCACTGGGTGCATGGAAACTCTCTAAAACAATATAAGCAGGAAAATAACTATCTTACCATAGGCTTTTCCAATGGTAATTCAAACCTACATACCACGGGAGCAACTGGCACCCTACAGACCCACATTCCACAAACCCTTACCAGCCTGGCCTTGGAAGCTGGTTACCTTGTCCAGCCACACTTCAATAAAGATTTCAAACACTTTACAGGCCAAACACCCGGCGAAAGTTATGTAGTAGCAGGCGCAGACAAGCAAGTAAGAAAAGAAGCCGTCACCGAAAACAACCTGAAACTGGTAAGTAATGTTTTTCTCCGTGCAGCAAGCATTGAAAAAGCAGTAGAACTGGCTAAAGACTGCCCTATACTGGCCTATGGCGGCTCCGTAGAGGTAAAGGAAATACCAGCAGTGGCAGCAAATGTTGCCCGGTAAACCAGGGAGCTACTCAACGGATTGTATAAAATACCCGGTTAAAACGCAAAGCCAATGAGTAGCTTTTTTTCATATACAATATTCCGCAGGAGTGCTTATATTTAATAAAACAACTCCATTGATCTTATCCATAAATCAGAAGAATGGTTTATAGTTAATGAATAAACAATCAGTTATTACATGATTAACCTGAAAAGAACCACATCGGAAGATCCTGATTTTATTGCACTGGTGCTAGAGCTGGATGCAGATTTAGCTGCACGCAATGGGGAAGAACAAAACTTTTACGGTCAGTTTAATAAACTGGACAGCATTAAACATGTGGTGGTTGCCTATAGCCAATCAACAGCAGTGAGCTGTGGAGCTATAAAAGTATTTGACACCAGCAGCATGGAAGTAAAGCGTATGTTTACCAGGCCGGAAGCCAGGGGTAATGGAATTGCTTCACAGCTACTGGCCGAACTGGAAAGATGGACAGCAGAACTGGCTTTTACCCGTTGCGTATTAGAAACCGGTATCAGGCATACGGAAGCAATTTCATTATATCAGAAAAGCGGTTACCAGTTAATACCCAATTACGGGCAATATGCCGGAGTGGATACCAGTGTATGCTTTGAAAAGAATATAGCCGGTTAAACACACACTGGCAGCATTCCTTACTTCATCTGCACAGCGCTATCGTTCAGTTCAAAAGGATGCTTTTGAAGTAAACGAAGTATTTCAGCGCCTGCCAGCAATAATGGTCCATAACCATGTGCCGCATAGTTACTTACCGGCCGGTAATAATAAAAAGCGGGGTCAAACCCCATGCCTGTGCCTACACAGGTGTTTTGCACCTGTCCGTTCTCTGTCACCTGCGTACTCACCGCATTCCAGGCCAGCAATACCATAGGGCCATAAGCCTTGGCATCCAGCCAGCCTTTATTAATAGCACGGGCTATACAATATGCATAGATAGCTGTAGCCGAAGTTTCCAGGTAAGAGTCATTTTTATCCAGCAGCTGGTGCCAGAATCCCGTTTTATCCTGCCGTTCAGCCAGTCCTGCCACATGCAGCTTCAACATCTGCAACACTTCACTACGGCCGGGATAGTTGTCCGGCAAAGCATCCAGTAATTCAATCTTGGTCATCAAAGCCCAGCCATTGGCACGGGCCCAATGAAACTGCGGATGCGGGTCCATATCCTGTACCCAGCCATGCATATATAATCCTTTCTCTTTATTAAACATGCGGGAGGCAAACTGGTGATATTGTTTTAATGCCTCAGTATAATAAGTTTTGTTACCTGTCAGTACCCCCATTTGCGCTATAGCAGGCAGGCTCATATATAAATCGTCCAGCCATAAAGTATTAGGCTGGGGACGGTTACGTGCCAGCGTTCCGTCCTTTAAACGAAACTCTTTAGTCATAATATACGTAAGATAATTATCTACCATAGGGCGTACCAACGTGGCATCTGCTCCATTCCGTATGGCTTTGATCATAGATGCCGCAATAGCTCCTGCATCATCCAATGCATGTGGAGTTAATACACTGCGAACAGGAGTTGCCGCTCCCTTATTCTCCTGCACATACTTCCGGTACCGGTTAGTAACAGCACCAATGAAATTAACCCGGTTAAGCGTATAGTTGGTAAACGAAGTATCACCGGTAGCAGCACCCGCTTCCAGCATACCCGTATACGTTACACCCCATTCGTAACTTAACAGCCTGAAATCGCCCGGCTTAAAAATAGTATTACTATTAGCCGTGTGGATGTCATTCACCACCTGGCTGCTGGTTTTATCTACCAGCTGAAACGGAGTAACCCCATTCAGATATTGATATACTCTTTTTAAAACAGCTGTTACTTTTTGCGGAGTAGTTTCGCCGTAAGGCACTGTGTAAGCCGGTTTCATTAAATGTAGGGGAGCAGTAGCGTCATTGCCCTTACCAGTCATATACTGGGCAGATACAGACAAAGGCAATATTCCTGTACAAAAAAAGCCTATGACTATTAAAGCCCGCTTATTACATAGATTGTTCATATGGCATTATTAAGTTGTAAACAATACTATTGCATCCTTTTGGCATCTGTATCCTGCACTTTCCTGACCAGCCGCGAACCATACCCGATTTTCTGCGTTATCCTAAAAAATGCACGCTTTTATAAAAATAAGAAAAGGTTCCATATCAGGCAGGACAGTACAGGATAATTAGTATAAAAATTATCCTTAATATTCCAATAACGATTGCAATAATTTTTTACTTAAACACTGCTATATGAATTGTAACAAACATTTCTTAAGGGGCATGTTGTTGACATGCGTCTCGTTCTTCCTCATTTCACAAACGTATCTTTTAGCCCAATCCGGCAACACTACCGGTAAAGTAACAGATGAAAACGGAACTCCCATTAGTAACGCCACTGTACAGGTAAAAGGAGGTACCACTAAAGCAATTACCAAAACAGACGGCACCTTTAGTATTCAGGCCACTACGGGCAGCACACTGGTAGTGGGTTCAGTAGGCTTCTTAAGCATAGAAGTAACTGTAACCGGTTCGTCTTTGCTGTTGGCTTTAAAACCCAATGCCAACGACCTGCAGGACGTAATTGTGGTAGGTTACGGTACCCGGCGCAAAGGTGATGTTACCGGCTCCGTAGCATCTGTTAACCAGGATAAGCTACGTGAAGTGCCTACCACCAACGTAACACAGGCACTACAGGGCCGCATACCCGGCCTGGTGGCTACGCCGTCATCTTTTGCCCCCGGCTCAGGTGCCACCATACGCATACGCGGAAACCGTTCGCTGGTAGCCACCAACGATCCGCTGGTAGTGCTGGATGGTGTGCCTATTGCCTATAGTATCAATGACATTAACCCATTGGATATTGAAAGCATTGATGTATTGAAAGACGCATCCGCTACCGCCATCTACGGCTCACGCGGCGCTAACGGCGTAATACAGGTAACTACCAAAAAAGGAAAGACCGGTAAAATATCCGTAGAATATGACGGCAAAGTGTCATTCGATAACATCATACGTCCACTGGAGGTATTCAGCGCAGCAGAATATGCACAGTTAAGACGCGATGCCTATTTTGGCAACAAAGCCTATAATTTGGCTTTAAGCCCCGGCACCGGCACGAACACTTCACTATATTATCCCGATCCCAGAGTGGACTCTATACTCTTTCTGGCCCGGCAGGATTATTACACCTGGCAGTCGGTAGCAGATGGTTACACGTGGATAGACAGGAGTCGCTTTATAGCCGCCAAACGCGCTACCACCACAGAAGAAAAAGCCATGATGGCCAATTTAGGGGTATCTGTATTAGACAGTATAGCCATTTATGATCCCTCCAAAATAAAGGGGTACGACTGGCAGAAAAATGGCCTGCAAACCGGCATCACCAACAACCATAATATTACAGTAACCGGTGGTAGCGAAAAATTCAGAGCTTCTTTTTCAGCAGGCTATTTTGGCCAGAAAGGTATACAGGTAGGGCAGGACTTCAACCGTTATTCCTTTAGCTTAAACACCGATATCAGGCCCAATAAAGTAGTAAACTTTGGCGGCGGCATCATCTATTCCACCTCCATACAAAACACAGGCCCGAACGTATATGGTGTAGCCAGCAACATGCTGCCTATAGCCAGGCCATACGACACATCCGGCACGTTTATACTCAACCCGGGCAACGATGCCAACATTGTAAACCCCTTAAACGATGCCAACACTGTTTTTAATGAAACAAGAGTGAACAGGGCCATTCCCAACATGTTTGCCGAAATTCAGGTAATCAAAGGATTGAAACTGCGAGCAGCAGGTAACATAGATGCTTCTAACGTGCGCATAGGCACCTTTAACGGTTCTGTTTCATCCGTAAGAGCAGGCGGCACAGCCAACGCCAGTTACACCGCACGCAGCTACTTCTCCTGGTCGGTACAAAACCTCCTCACTTACGATACGCGTATTAAAAACAAACATTCCATCAATGCTCTGATAGGGCAGGAGTTTGTGCAAAGCCGCTTTGAAGAAAACTACTCAGCAGCCGATCAATTAATATACGAAACACAGAAATGGTATTCGTTACAAAACAATGCCGCCACCACACCTACACAAACAACAGGCACCTTTACCAAAACCAAAAACTGGTCGGCCTTTGGCAGATTAAACTATGGCTTTATGGACAGATACCTGTTAACCTTTACAGTAAGGGACGACTGGTCATCTGTGCTACCCGCCAGCCGTCAGCACCAGGTGTTTCCGTCGGGCGCTTTTTCCTGGCGTATAGATAAGGAATCGTTCATGCGCGACGTTTCGTTTGTAAACAGCCTGAAACTGCGTATAGGCTACGGAGAAGTAGGTAATGCCGGTATTGATCCTTACCGCTCCAGCGGTACACTGATAAGAACACCGTATAACTATGGCGGAACAGCAGCACAAGGATACGCCCCATCCACCTTACCATTGGATATTACCTGGGAAAGAACCAAATCAAAAAGCGCCGGTTTGGATTTTACCCTTTTTAACAACCGCATCAACGGTACCATCGAATACTATCAAACCAACAGTAACCAGATATTAAGCAAACGACTGCCTACCACCAGCGGCTTTTCCAGTGTGTTGGTAAACGTAGGTGATGTCAGGAACAGGGGTATAGACATTAGCCTTAGTACCATTAACATAGCCAATCCTAAAGGCATTACCTGGACAACAGACTTTATATTCGGTATTAACAAAGAATCGATAGTAAGCCTTGATACCAAACAGGATAATATATCCAGCCAGTGGTTTATAGGTCAACCCCTGAGCGTTTATTACGATTATAAGTTTCAGCGTATATTCCAGTACAGCGATACCGCCAAAGGCGGCATACTGGCTGATTATTTCTGGAAAAAAGCTGGTAACAAAACTAACACCAGTTATCAGCCCGGCCGCCCTTATGTAGCAGATATCAATGGCGACACCAGCATTACAGAAACAGACAAACAGGTACTGGGATCACATAACCCTAAATGGACAGGCAGTATCAGCTCAACACTTACTTATAAAAACTTTGAGTTAAACATACTGGTATATACCCGTCAGGGATCTTTAATCAGAGAAATGCGCCCCAGTCTAAATGGCCGCTACCAATCGTTTAAAGTAAACTACTGGACGCCATCCAATCCTTCCAATGAATATGCACAGGCCAACAACACGATTGATATACAGCAATACTGGCAGGCTATGGGCTTTAGAAGCGGCAGCTTTGTAAGAGTAAGAAACATATCACTGACCTATCGCTTTCCACAACCATTGCTCGACAAATGGAAAGTGGCGCGGTTAAACGTGTATGTAAACGTGCTAAATCCTTTTCTGTTTAGCAGTTACAAAACAGCCGATCCTGAAACCATTCCTTACCTGTCGTCTTATCCTAGCAGTTCCACTTCCGGCCCCGGGCCTAATTCATTTAACTACAGAAGCGTAGTAGTAGGGGTGAGATTAGGACTTTAATTATCGTATACTGTAAACATTCGTTATGAAAAAGCATATCATTATATATACATCATTATTGCTGCTCATATTCAGCGCCTGTAAAAAGTTTGTAAAGGAAGAGCTGGTAAGTACACTTACCTACGATTATTATAAAACAGACCAGGGGCTGGAAGACCTGGTAAAATCTGCTTACGTGCCTACACGTTTTAAGTTTGAGAACGAGCAGTGTTATGCCCTATTTAACTTTGGCACAGATGAATTCAGACTGGGCGATCAATTCAACTACAGCTTTTACAATACCTACGACCAGGCATCATTAAACCCTGCTCAGGGCTTTGTAAATGATTTATGGACTAACAACTACAATGGCATTAACATCTGTAACCTAGGCATAGCCTACATACCTGCCTACAACAACCCGGCTTCCAAAACACTGGCAACCGAAGCTGCTAAAAATCAGCGGGTGGCAGAACTGAGGTTTTTACGCGGTTATTACTATTTTCAATTAGTGCAACAGTTTGGCAGCGTTCCGTTGGTAGTACAATCAGCATCATCAGGCAGAAGCGATTTTACAAAAGAAACAGTAGCCAATGTATACAAACAGATCATTGCCGACCTGCAGTTTGCTTCACAAACCTTAACAGTCACAGTATCAGAAGCCGGCCGTGCCACCAAAGGAGCTGCCAACCATTTCCTGGCTAAAGCATACTTAACACGGGGTAGCGCTGTTACCGATCAACGCGGCCAGCAATCTACCGACATGGATAGCGCGATTTACTATGCCGAGCTGGTCATTAATTCAGGCACTTATGTATTAGAAGCAGACTATCTGAATTTATGGAAAGGAGTATATCCCAAAGGTTATCCTAAAGTAGCCGTAACAGCCACTATTAATGCAGATGGCGATCCACCATACAACACCAACTACCAAAGTACGGTTGCAGCAGGCGACTATGCCGAGTTTCAAACAGCGCAGGCCAGCAAGGAAATCATCTTTGCAGCACAGTTCAGTAATGTACTCAACTTAAATGGAGCCAGCGGCACCGGCGGCAACCGGGCGCATCTCTTTTACGTGATGCAGTACGATGCCGGTATTCCCGGGCTGGTAAGAACCACAGACAACTTTAATATGCGTCCATACCGCCGCCTGCGTCCTACAGATTATACTATAGACCTGTTCGACCGTAAAAACGATTCCCGTTTTTACAAAATATTCCGCACAGCCTACTATCGTAATAACGGAACCTCTGCCACAGCCAATAATGCCGTAGCCAAGTGGACAGCCACCGATGCACCCAGCGCAGCCTTAATAGGCAAACCTCGTTACACCAATGGCGATACGGCAGCCTTTTTTATCGTTAACAACAAAACAACCACACTTACCAGTGCCGACCTCGCCAACACCAACCGTTTCAGGTATGTAACTTTTGCACGTTATTACAAAAATGCATCTGGTGTATTAACCGAAGGCTTTAGCGATAACAAGTACCTTACATTGGTAAAACATCTTGACCCCGTAAGAGCCACCCCCAACTATAATGAAGAAAAGGGAGTAAGAAATGGCATACTGGCACGCTTTGCCGAAACCTATCTGATTGCCGCAGAAGCGTATGGCCGAAAAGCTAATTACTCCAGGGCACTGGATTATATTAACATAGTGAGAAGAAGAGCCGCTTACCATGCCGGCGAATTTAAAAACCCCGCTACCTGGATATTTGACGGTAGTACTAAAGATGATGTAAACAGCACAGAAGCCAACCTGCAGGCCACTACCGACCTGTTTACTTCCAATGCCGCCAGTGAACAATATCCATCTACTGTATCCAGCACTGCAGACCGTTTTATTCATTTTATGCTCAATGAACGCACCCGCGAACTATGCGGAGAATTTTACCGCTGGGAAGATCTGGTACGTACAGAAACGCTTGTAAGCAGAACCAAACAGTTTAACCTGGATGCCACTTTTATTGATGATCACTTCAAACTTCGTCCCATACCATCGCTGCAAATAGATGCAACAACTATCGGTGGGCAGCCGATGACTGACGATCAGAAAAAAGCCTATCAAAACCCTGGCTACTAATCATTGAATACAGACCGATAATAGAAAAAGGTGTGTTACCAACCGTAACACACCTTTTTTATACTACTTTTACGCCCCAGAATTCAAGCATGAAACATTCACAATCAATAGGAATAATAGCAGCGTTAGCTTTAATAGGAGTTTGTTTTTTACCCTGGAGCTATATTCCCGGTTTGCAGGCAACCCTAACCGGCATGAACACCGGCGTTACCCATTTTGGACGCCCTGGCCTGTTAACCATGGTATTAGCTGCTCTATCCGCTGTCCTGTTCCTGATTCCTAAAATATGGGCTAAAAGAACCAATGTGGTGATAAGTGCTGTTGGCATTTCCTGGGCTGTTCGTAATTTTTTATTGCTCTCAGCCTGTTTAATGGGAGATTGTCCCGAAAAAAGAGCCGGACTGTATCTTATCCTGCTTTTATCTTTTGTGGTATTATTAATGAGCTTCTTTCCTAAATTGGATGTAAACAAAAAAGAAGACTAGTTAGTCTTCTTCAAAAAAAGCAAGGCTGCCACCCACCCAGGTTTCCCGTTTGTTATAGCTTACCCCAATCATTTTACCTTTACTAAGGCGTGCCAGGTTATGCGTGGCAACAGGTCGCGCTTTTCCTTCTTCCCAGAAATAAAACACACGAATCTCTGTTTTAGCTGGTCCGTCCGGCGTTTCAATAACAGGAGCATACTCCACCTTTCTTTGCAGTATCCAGTTATGCCGGTCTGTAATACGCTTGATCATCTCCGCCGTTACATCTATTTCCACACCTCTTCCCGAAAAGGAAAATAAGGGCTTTAATACATATTGATCAAGGTTATCAGGGATAGCTAGTAAATCACTTAAAAAAGAGGTAGCCGGGATATAAGGATGCTGTAAATAGGGGAGCGTGAATTTACTCACCCGGTAAAACCAGTCAGGATGTGGTATCCATTCTACTTCCAGCTGCTCATGCAAAAGAGCGCCTTTAGCCTTTACTTCCGGTAGCTGTTGCTCCAGCTCGTCGAAGATAAGGCGGTTATAAATGCGCTTTACCCGAACAGGCTGGCCGTTCTCATTCGTATAATACAACCGGTTTCCTTCCGAATACAATGCTGTAAGGCATACAGGCTTTATACCCGTATAATGCTGCGTACAATAAAAATCAATACGGGTTTTCTGACGATGCGGAAACAGGTCCAGCAAAATCACTTCTTCCGGTTGGCAGCTACCTAATATAATATTACGCAGAAGTTGCAAATAACTTTCTTCTGTGTGCCCGTTCAGGTAAGTAGTTAAAGTACCAGGAATAGCATATACCTTTTGTGCAGCTGCCGCCATATAACTTTGAAAACCAAATAAGCTGGGAAAGCCTTGCATCTCTATCAATTGCGGCTCTGGCAAACCATCTGCGCCCAGGCAAACACCAAAGTCAAACACCATAAAATGCGAGTAAGGCTGGCTACCCGGAATGTTCCATTCAGCAGGAATAGCCGCATCAGTAATGGCAGTAAAGTTGTCCTGCGTTATCACATCAATAATGGCTTCACAGGCATCCAGCATTTTATGTTTAAAATCGCGTCCCACAAACACCGGCGTTTCTGCCACCCGAAATTCTATAGCACCCGGGTACTGGCTGTCTAATGCCTGGAGGTATTGTTGGTATAAACTTTCTGAATAATTCCTGTTAAACCATTGCCTGTATTCCTTAATCATAACTGCACACTTATAAAGCGGGAAGATAAATACTTTCTTTTAATTCTATTTTCTTTAACAATACCACTTGGTTACTTAACACCCTGTTTGGTAATAAATAGATGCAGGCCTGCTAACAACAAAACATCTACTTAAACACACACCAAACCTACAATCATTTATGAAACAGTATATCTATTTCATGGCTATAATAGCCTTGCTGGCAATGTCATGCGGACAGGGAGAGTTACAAAAAGAAGCAGCGTCCGATTCAACAGGCACTGGCATCAACATAGGCAACATACAGGAATTATCTGCCAGTGACACCCTGCCATACAACGATTCTGTTACCGTGTTACAGTCAGGCGGCGCGCCCATAATAGCTGCCGACTGGGATAAGAAACTGGTTAAAACTGCCCACTTAAATCTGGAATTACATAACTACGACAGCTTTGACTATGCGTTACATCATCAGCTGAAAAGCTTTGGCGCTTATATAGCTTCCGAAAAACAGGAAAGAACAGAAAGTACTGTACAAAACACGCTCACGATAAAAGTTCCTGTGGCGCAGTTTGAAAGCCTGCTGGGTAGTTTAAACGGACGTGGCATTCTTGTGAAGGAAAAGGAGATCACAGCCGAAGATGTAACCACCAGTATTATCGACACCAAAGCCCGCACAGAAGCTAAAAAAATAGTACGTGCACGCTACCTGGAACTGATGAAAGAAAGTAGAAAAATGGATGATGTACTTACCATACAGGATCAACTCAACAACGTACAGCAAACCATAGAAAACAATACCGGCCATGTAAACCAGCTGGAGCAGCAGGCAGCTTACAGCACCATTAACCTGAGCTACTATCAGCCCAACGTTATCACCGACGTACAACCTGACCAGCCTGGTTATGGATGGCAGTTGTTCACGTCCTTTACCAACGGTTTATCCATTATAGGTAATGTACTCCTTTTTATAGTTGCCATATGGCCATTCGCCATCATAGGCATAGTTGCATGGCTATATTTTAGCAAAAGAAGAAACCATTTGAAAACGCAAAAATCAATACAAGATGCGTAGATTTAAGCTCAGGAACAATTACAGAATATGACGAAGAAGAAACTGGTAATATTAACAGGGGCAGGCATCAGTGCAGAAAGCGGTTTAAAAACTTTTAGAGATAACGGTGGCTTATGGGAAGGTCACAAACCACAGGAAGTAGCCAACCCACGCGCCTGGCAACGCAACCCCAAAATGGTACTTGATTTTTATAATTTCCGTAGAAGCGAAGTATTAAAAGTACAACCCAACGCGGCTCATATTGGTCTTGCTGAATTGCAGGACCAATATGACATGCAGATCATCACCCAAAACGTAGATGACCTGCATGAAAGAGCCGGCAGCAGAAACGTATTGCACCTGCACGGCGAGATATTTAAAATGCGCAGCGTACGCAACGAAAACAAAATTTACGATATCACCGGCGATATAAACTTGGGAGATAAAGCGGAAGATGGCGGCCAGCTAAGACCACATATCGTTTGGTTTGAGGAACCCGTGCCATTGATAACCAAAGCAGCAGAAATAACCAGCGAAGCCGACATTTTCGTAGTAATAGGCACTTCATTAGTAGTGTATCCTGCCGCAGGCTTATTAGACTACACACAACCCGGTATTCCCGTATTCATATTAGATAAATCAATACCAGAACATCGTTCTGGTATCAGAATTACCACAATAGAAGCCCCGGCCACGGAAGGCATAGAACAATTAAAAACTTTATTGGCAGCTTTATAATAATCTCCCATTAAACCTGTTGCATGTCTCCCTGTCAAACCCCTTGACAAGACAAGGCTCACTTAAAGGAAAGAATATAGTATGGCATATACTCATGCAAAGTATGCTCAATCAAAAACACCACCAGTGAATAGTGGTTTGAAACCATTTAAAGGAAAATGGACAGAAGCAGAAGCCCGGCATCTGTTAAAACGAACCCAGTTTGGAGCAAAACCAGCTGATGTAAAAGACTTTGCCCGGCTGTCAGTAGCACAATGTGTATCAATACTCATCAACACTGCGGAACCAGCACCATTACCACCGGTAAATGATTACAACGATATCAACTTTACTGATCCGGACGTGCCCGCAGGCGAAACATGGGTAAATGTGGTGAAATCTGTTGGCACACAAAACTTCAAAAGACAGAATTCCTTAAAGATATGGTGGACAGGGCAGATGCTGTTCCAGTCCAGAACCATCCGGGAAAAAATGGTAGTTTTCTTGCATAACCATTTTGTTACAGAAACACGGATAGTAGGCAGTTATATGGCCTACCAATACAATGCCCTGTTACGGGATCATGCATTGGGTAATTTTAAAACCCTGGTGAAACAGATAAGCATTAATGCAGCCATGCTTCGCTATCTGAATGGTGCCCAAAACACAAAAAAAGCGCCAGACGAAAACTATGCACGGGAGTTACAGGAACTATTTACAGTGGGCAAAGGCCCCGGGTCGCATTACACAGAAGCAGATGTAAAAGCAGCCGCAAAAGTATTAACAGGATATACCATTAATAACACAACCGGCACTTATCAGTTTGTTCCTGATAAACATGATGAAGGAGATAAATCCTTTTCTGCCTTTTATAATAATCATGTGATCCATGGGCGTAAAGGTAAAGAAGGTGAGCAGGAACTGGACGAACTCCTTGATATGATTTTTGCGAAGGAAGAAGTATCCTGCTTCATATGCCGCAAGCTGTACCGCTTTTTTGTATATCATCATATAGACGAACATACAGAAAAGAACATCATTGTTCCACTGGCCCAAACCTTCCGAAAAAGCAATTATGAAATAAAACCGGTGTTACAACAACTGTTACAAAGCACTCATTTTTATGATATGGCCAACAGGGGAGGTATTATAAAAAGTCCGCTGGATTTTGCTGCTGGCATGTACAGAGAATTTGACATCCAATTATCTAAAGACATAGATATAGTCAGCAAATCCCGGATAGTGCAACGCATCTATCAATTTGCGGCCACCACCCAGCAGAATATCGGCGACCCTCCCAATGTAGCAGGTTGGCCTTCCTGGTACCAGGAGCCCTTGTACGATAAGCTTTGGATCAATTCAGACACCTATCCCAAAAGAAGCAGGTTTGCCATATCTGTGATACAACAGGGCATTAATTTCCAGGAAAATTGTATTGCCCGGGTAGACATTATTGAGTTTGCCAAAAAGACATCTGATCCGTCGCAGCCAGATGTACTTATTAATGATTCAATTCAATTGCTATATCCCTGTAACCTTTCAGAAACGGAAAGAACCCAGATAAAGAATTCTATTTTATTGACTAACATGCAGGGCAATATGGGCGATCATTACTGGACACAGGCCTGGCTGCAAATGTTGCAAAAGCCGGACGACAAAACCATTCGCAATAATGTATTGAACAGGTTAAACAATTTATATAAATACCTGGTAAGCTTGCCACAGTATCAATTATGCTAATTTTATAACCGTGAACAAATGAAAAGAAGAGACTTTTTAAAAAATACAGCCGCTGGTGTACTGTTACCTTATCTTTTAAATGGCTTTTCATTAAAAGCATTCGCTGGCACCTCACTGATGCATGCTGCCAGTTATGGTGCTGATAACGATCATATATTAGTATTGGTACAACTAAGTGGTGGCAACGATGGCTTAAACACGGTGATCCCCATCAGTCAATACAGTGCTTACCAGGCAGCCAGAAGCAATATTGCACTTCCCGAAAACAAGCTGCTCTCTCTTTCCGGAACAGAACAAACCGGCCTTCATCCTGCTATGGCCTCTATGCATCAATTAATGAAAGAAGGCAAAGCCGGTATTATACAGGCAGTAGGATACCCTCAACCCAATTTTTCACATTTCAGATCGTCAGACATATGGATGACAGGCTCTGATTCCGCTAAAATAATTACCACTGGCTGGGCAGGTCGTTATCTGGACCAGGTATATCCCGAATTTCCGGAAAAATACCCCAGTACAGTTATGCCTGATCCCTTGGCCATACAAGTAGGTTCTATTGTTTCAGAAACATTTATGGGGCCAGCTTATAATATGGGCTTGGCAATTAGTAATCCAACCTCTTTCTATAACCTGGTGGAAGGTAAAAGCGAAATAGATAAATCGACCCGCCTGGGCGAACAATTGGATTATCTGCAAAACGTAAGCGTTAAAACAGACCAATATTCCACTGTTATTAAAACAGCAGCCACTAAAGTTCCCAAACAATACAGCCAATATCCTGCGCAAGGAACCAATGCACTGGCCGACCAGTTAAAAATTGTAGCCCGCCTTATTGCAGGTGGCTTACAAACTAAAATCTACCTGGTAAGCCTGGGCGGGTTTGACATACATTCAAGCCAGGTGATCAGCAAAGACACCACCACTGGTACACATGCTGTGGTATTAAAAAAATTGTCTGATGCAGTGTATGCTTTTATGAAAGACCTTGACTATTTAAAAGTAGGGGATAAAGTAATGGGCGTAACCTTTTCCGAATTCGGACGCAGGATTCGCTCTAATGCCAGTGGCGGAACAGACCATGGAGCTGCAGCCCCGGTATTTTATTTTGGCAACAAGGTAAAAGGCACTATTGTTGGTAAAAATCCAACCTTGCCGGAACATGCTACTGAAAATGATAACATAGCCATGCAGCACGATTTCAGAAGCTTGTATGCCACTTTACTACAACAATGGCTCAAACTGTCACCTGCACAATCAGAACAGGTACTTTATGGTAAATTTCCGTTATTACCCATAGTATAAAACAGCTACGATAATAATTCAACCTCCTCAGTAAAACGTATCCCTTCTGTTTCCAGTTCGCTCAAAACAGGATGGTATATAACAGGAGATAAGGGAATATGTAAACCGGTTAAGCGAATAACTCCTTCCAATATCAATTTAGCAGCAATACCCAGCGGTAAACCTACCGTTTGGGCCATGGCTGTATAACTGTCATCTTTACCTTCAACTACTAAATAGCTTTTTGCGCGGAATGACTGGTTCTGTATTGTATATTTCAGCTCATGCATCATTACCACCAGATCTTTATCATCAGGTAATAAGGGCAGCCTTGTTTCCAGCAGCCATTGCAACACATCTGCAGCGCTGCAAAGTCCCTTGTTAATAAGTGTATTATTGTCGTTCAGTCCCAGATACACCAGCTGATTATATATTATGGTATCCGGCTTCAATTCATAAGCTGAATCAATGTGCAGGCTGCTGAAATGTTGGAGAAAGAATCCCTGAATGCTAAGCCCATCTGTAGCATACACTTTTTCTTCATTTGTAAGCTGCCAGTCCACTATAAAACGCCAGCCTATGCAAAAATGAGGATGCCGCAAAGTGGTTCTTACAAACGTATGCGCCTTTTGCAAATCATATAGCCCGATATAAGAAAGAGAATCCCGGTTAGGGTAACATACATAAGATTGAAAATGTGGGATAGATACCGTTTCGTTCTTTGCAAAAAGCGAAGAATAGGGTACACTTACTATTTCATTATTTTGTTTGTAGACCGCACCGGATTTACCTGCCATTACCACATTACGTGGATTCCAGCTTATTTTATAATGCCAGGGGTTGGTGTCATTTTCAGGGGCAACCAGCCCTCCACAATGTGATTGAAAAGAGCTGATAATGCCCTGTTGCGTGTGAATAGAATGGATAAGCCGCCCTGCACTCATGTGATCGATACCAGGATCTAAACCCATTTCACATAAAAACAACAAGTCGTTTTGCTCAATAGCCGGCTGCAAAGCCCGCATACTATCATCTATATAAGAAGCTGTAAGCAAATGTTTTTTGAACGAAACACAATCGCGGGCGATAATAATATGCAAAGCAGGTGGCATTAAAGAAATAACCAGGTCGCTTTCCTGGATGTAAGCTACTCTTTCCGTCTCATTTTCCAGGTTAATAATTGCACCTTTTACCAGCGGGTAATTGCCCATGATCTTTTCCTGTATGCTACCGGCGTTGCCATCTACAATAGTTACCCGCCACTGCAATTGCTGAGATAACCGTAATAAATATTGAATAAGTACAGTTGCCGATTTGCCCGCACCAAAAAGTAAAATGTGTTTCATACTTTAAGATACACCTGTTATCCTGAAACAAACACATAACAGGCAGGCTATTTATTATTCAGCAATCAGGTAAACACCTTTCTTTTCAATACTTAAAAGAGCCACTTTATAATCTACACGTTGCCCGTTTTTAGCCATAGGGGCGTTCAGCACCACTTCGTCCTGTGCAGAAAGATTGTTTACATATAAAGTTTCGCCTTTTTTAAACTTGCCATTGCTATCATAATATTGCAGGTCCAGCACCACCAGGTCTACCGGGATATTACTTTTATTGTTTACATGCAAACGCACCTGCTTATTATTGTTATCCATTTGCTCTACCTCATCCCTTACCGAAACATAATCGGTGATCTTGTTTTTACTGGCAACAGTAACAGGAGCGTAGTTTTGGGAAACAGAAACGGTAGCAGGCCCATCGGTCGTTTTAGTAACAGGCGTACTATTATGATAAACCGCCTGTGTTACAGGTGCACCAGTAACATTCTGAACAGGCTTAGTCCATTTACCTTTATTAGCAGGCAGTGTGGCAACAGCAGCAGTAAGCACTGTTTTTTTAGTGACAGCGGCCACAGTGGTAGCCACCCGCTTACCAGTATTAACAGTAAAAGGAGGTGTAACAGTAGTAACCCGGTTTTGAGTAGCCGGTATTGTATTAGCAACAGTTCGCATTTCCGGAACTGCTTCCGGTTGGGTCGGGGCCGGCTCGTTAACAGAAGGCTGCAAAACAGCCGGTTCAGCTGCAGGAGTAGAAACACGTTCTTTTACCGGCTCAGTGGTATTAATCGTTTCCAGCTTATGCTGGTTGTTCCAGCTGCTACCAATCCAGATGCCGGCAGCCAGTACCGGAAACAATCCAACCAGCAGGGCATAACGAGCAAAACTGGCTTTTAAACCAGAATGTTTTCTACCCAATACAGTTTGGCTATACCGTTCTTTTATGATATCCAGCGATTCGCTGTATTTTGTTTGAGGAACCATCTTTTCATCCTGCAGTTCGCTATTGCCTACAATTTGGGAAACAACAAGAGGAACAGTCGGCTGATGAGGTGTTATTGGTGCCATAGAAGGAATAGCCGTTTTTTCCTGGGGTATAACAGGCATTTCCTGCAACAGGATTGCAGTCGGCGTAACAGCTTTCTCTATCGCCGGTGTTATATTTTCATCAATTTTCCGCCAATCAGCCTTAATTCTAAACCGAGGTTTGCCGGGTTTGGCCGTTTTCCGGTAAAAACGGTCGTAAGGCTGTTCCTCCACAGCAGGAGCAAAATCTGCCATTTCCGGCAATTCTCCAGGATATCGCCAGGCAGCACTTTTGCCCTCTACCCAAATAAGGTCGTATGCTTTTAGCCCCATCACTCTTAATTGTTCCACATTATAGGGTCCTGTTTCCTTATTGTTCCGTAATAGACGATAAGTACTCATAAATAAGCCTGTTTGTATATATAATGCACTTGTCGTGCCTTTTATTGTGAACAATCAGTTAACATAAAAAATAGCTATCTTCGCCGATCGGTTTCTATAACATAAAATCTACAGAAGCACATTCAATGATGGACGAGAATTTATTGCCACAAGAAACAAGCGATAATGACCGCATTATCCTGGTGAATATTGAAGAACAGATGAAAACGGCCTACATAGATTATTCTATGTCGGTTATTGTGGGCCGTGCGTTACCCGATGTAAGAGATGGCTTTAAGCCGGTACACCGCCGGGTGTTATTTGCCATGAATGAGTTGGGAAACCATAGTAACAAGCCTTATAAAAAATCTGCCCGTATTGTAGGGGAGGTAATGGGTAAATATCACCCGCACGGTGATAGCGCCATTTACGACACCCTGGTACGTATGGCCCAGGAATGGAGCCTGAGATATACACTGATTGATGGTCAGGGTAACTTTGGCAACCAGGATGGTGATGATGCGGCGGCTATGCGTTATACAGAGGCCCGTCTGGAAAAAGTAGCAGAAAGCATGCTGCTGGATATTGAAAAGGAAACTGTTGACTTCCAACCTAACTTCGATGATTCACTCGAAGAACCAACCGTATTACCAACCCGGATACCCAATTTGCTGGTAAACGGCAGTAGTGGTATTGCCGTAGGTATGGCTACTAACATGCTGCCCCACAACCTGGGCGAAGTAGTTGATGGCTGTGTGGCTTATATAGAAAACAAAGAAATTACCGCTGAAGAGCTTACACAATATGTAAAAGCGCCCGATTTTCCTACCGGAGGTATCATATTTGGTATGGAAGGCGTAAAACAAGGCTTTTTAACAGGCCGTGGCCGCGTAGTACTAAGAGGTAAGTGCACGGTTGAAACCAAAGACAGTGGTCGTGAACAAATCATCATTACCGATGTGCCTTACCAGGTAAACCGTGATGCATTAACAGATCGCATTGGTCAATTAGTTACTGAGAAAATTGTAGAGGGTATAGCCCATGTGAACAATGAAAGCAACATGCGTGAAGGTACCCGTGTGGTAGTAACTTTAAAAAGAGACGCAGTTGCACAAGTTGTTATAAATCAGCTTTTTAAATACACAGAATTACAAACCAGTTACGGTATTAATAACGTAGCAATTGTAAGAGGCCGTCCTAGAATTCTGCATCTCAGAGACCTGATCAGTGAGTTTGTTGAGTTTAGAATGGAAGTGGTTATTCGCCGTGCCAAATATGAATTAAGGAAGGCCCGTGAACGCGCCCATATTTTACAAGGTTACCTGATTGCGCTTGATCATCTGGATGAAGTGATTGCATTAATTCGCAATTCTTCTACACCTGATATAGCCAAAGACGCGTTAGTAACAGCAGGCTGGGGCATTGATGAAATTCAAGCCAAAGCCATCCTGGAATTACGTTTACAGCGTTTAACAGGCATGGAAAGAGATAAGATTAAGGCAGAATATGACGAACTGATGGCGTTGATTAACCGTTTGGAAGAATTGTTAGGCAACGAAGCTTTACGTTATGACCTGATCAAAACAGAATTATTAGAGGTTAAAGAGAAATTTGGCGATAAGCGTAAGACAGAGATTCAATACATGGCAGATGAAATGCGTATTGAAGACCTGATTGAAGAAGAAAACGTGGTAATTACTATTTCTCATCTGGGTTATATTAAACGCACTTCAGCAACAGAATACCGTCAGCAACGCAGAGGCGGCAGAGGCGCAGTAGGTAGCAAAACAAGGCAGGAAGATTATGTAGAACACCTGTTTGTGGCATCTACCCATGATAACATGATGTTCTTTACCGAAAAAGGCCGTTGTTATTGGTTGAAAGTGTATGAAATTCCAGAGGGAGAAAAGCAAGGCAAAGGTCGTGCTATTCAAAACCTGATTCAGATCCCAACAGATGATAAGGTAAGAACCATTATTAATGTTAAAAATCTGGCTGATAAAGAGTTTGTAAACAGTCATTACATTATCCTGTGTACCAAGAAAGGTATTATTAAAAAGACCTTACTGGAAGAATTCAGCAGGCCACGGGCTAATGGCGTGAATGCTATTAATATTGTAGAAGGTGACCAGTTACTGGAAGCCAGAATGACTGATGGTAACAACGACATTCTGATGGCTATTAAAAGCGGCCGTGCTATCCGTTTCCCGGAAGATAAAGTTCGTACTACAGGCCGTGGAGCAATAGGCGTTACCGGAATTGAGGTTGACGACGAGAATGATGAGGTTATTGGCATGATATGTGTCTCAAAAGAGACCGCTAAAACCGTATTAGTAGTAAGCGAGAAAGGCTATGGTAAAAGAACGCCAGTGGATGAATACCGTATCACCAACCGCGGTGGTAAAGGGGTAAAAACCATCAGCATTACCGAAAAAACCGGTCACCTCGTAGGAATTGTAGATGTGGAAGAAAAAGAAGATCTTATCATTACCTGTAAATCAGGCATCACCCTTCGTACTGCCATAAACAGCATCAAAGAAGCTGGCAGGGCAACACAAGGCGTGAAACTGATTAAACTGGATGAAACAGATGAGATTGCTGCTATATCTAAAATTGAAGAGGAAGAAGTAGTAGCTGCCACTGAAGAAAACGGCGAAAACGGCGTATCCGAAAATGGAGAAGCTGCAAGTGGCGAAATCGAAAATGGTGGTGCAGAAGAAAATAGCAATCCGGCAGAAACGGAAGAGTCAACAGATTAATACCCAACATTAAAAAAATGATGTGTTTATGAACATGAAAAACCTACTGTTAGCAGTAAGTATGATGATCGCTGGCAAGGCAGTTGTGGCACAAAAACTGGATGAGCCCAACAAGCTGTTGTTGTTAAGCAAATATGAAGATGCAAAGAAAGAAATAGACAAAACCTTCACTGATCCTAAAGCATCCGAAAACCCGGAAGCTTTGTTGTTAAAGTCGAAGATTTATGCAGAGTTATACCTGGATAGCGCTTTAAGAGCCAAATATCCCGACGCAGGCGATCAGACTTACGACGCTTTGAAGAAATATATCGCTAAGGATGCCACTTTAAAGTCGTTGAAAGAAAACAATGGTATGCGTGCAGTAAGTATCATTTACTCTACCAAGTTTAACGAAGGCCGTAAATATTTTACTGAAAGCAAATGGGAAGATGCTTTAAACAGCTTCGTTATTGCGGAAGACATGGGCGATTTTATTTCTAAAAATGGCTTGGGTAATAATAAACAAAACATCGACACCTTTACTGTGGTATACGCTGGTTATGCAGCGCAAAACGCTAAAAACACAGAAAAGGCAATGCATTACTACACAAAATTTGCTGCTGAAAAAATAGGTGGTAAAGATTTTGTAGAAATCTACCGTTATATCCTGAACGTAGAGCTGGACACTAAAAATGCTACTGAATTTGGTAAATACCTGGCTTTAGCCAAGCAATTATATCCAAACGAAAGCACTCTGTGGAATGCTTACGAAATGGAATTCATGACCAAAAATGCTGGCCTTAGCCAAATGCTGGCTAAGTACAAAGAAGCAGATCCTAGCGGCAAATTAACTTCTAAAGACTACGTTACTTATGCAGAATACTTTGCAAACGTTCCAAAAGAAGAATTAAGCAAACTGGATAGTGCTGAGCAGTTTAACGTAAAATCATTAGCTTCTGAAGCTTTTGGAAAAGCGTTTAACGGCGAACAAAACGGTGTATACGCGTTTAACTCTGGTGTACTGTTGTACCAACAGTTCAACACCATGGAAGACGCGTTTTTAGCTTTAAGAGGTGAAGGCGCTGCTTTAAAAGCAAAACGCGACACTGTGCAAAAGCAACAAACAGCTTTAGCTGACAAATCCATTGAATGGATGGAAAAAGCTTACAACATCTTAAAAGCTAAAACTGACAGGGAAAGAGTAGAAACTTCATGTTTAAGCAAAAGCGTGGATTTCCTGGCTAACCTGTACCAGTGGAAAAGAGACAAAGCCCGCGGTAAAAACGTACAGGACTATGACAAATTCGACGCTAAATACAAGCAATACGATTCAGAGCATGGCATGTACACCACGCCAAAACAACAATAGATTTCCTCTATAAAGAGAAAAAAGAGCATCAGAAATGATGCTCTTTTTTTATTCTGATTCTCCAGCTGGTACTTGTGTGGAGTAAGGGTAGTTTCAGGATAATTTGCAAGAACCCGACAGGGATGTATAGTAACAGAAAAAGGATAACTATAAAGTGTTAGATAGAGATTTGATAAAATAGAAGGAAGCAAAACTTAACATAATATTAATTATGAAAAGAAACAGGAAATAATAAGGAGAGGAGTACGCTGAACAAAATGAACAGCCAAAGCTTACAGATGATTTATAACTTGCTGTTAAACAACATTTCTTGTACAACAATTGTTGCCCATGAAGCAAAAATTACACTCTATACTACTGATTGATGATGATGATGCTACCAACTTTATAAACTCCTTCCTTCTTAAGCAGCTGGATATTACCGAGCAAATTACTATTAAAGACAACGCTGCTGCCGCACTGGATTTTTTACAAACCGGTATACAGGAAATGCAAATACCGGACTTAATTTTTCTGGATATTAATATGCCTGGTATGAACGGCTGGGAATTCCTGGAGCAATTTCAGGCCAGATTTTCTACAAGAAAACTGCATACAGTCATCGTAATGCTCACAACATCCGCCAATCCTGATGATGCAGAAAAAGCTGCCACTTATCCGGAAATTGCTGCCTTTAAAACCAAACCGCTGGACAAAACTAAAATAAGTGAAATTCTACGTCTGCATTTTCCTCAACTGTTCCGCGAAGCCGTTTAGGCTACCGGAACAACATTTTCAGTTTTGGATAGCTGAATCGTAAAGCAAAAACAACTTCCCAAGCCCTCAGTAGAATCTTCTACCCAGATACTGCCATTGTGCAACCCTGCAATTTTAGCACAATGCGCCAGACCAATTCCGGTTCCGTCATATTTAGAACGGTTATGCAGACGTTGGAAAATGATAAATATCTTATCCTGATACTCCATAGGAATGCCAATTCCGTTATCCCTCACGCAAAATTTCCAGCCCGTAGCTATTTTTTCGGCGCTAATATCTATGCGTGGAATATTACCTGGCTGCTGGAATTTTATGGCATTTACAATCAGGTTCTGAAATAACAATTTCAGTTCTAACGGATAAGCTAACAAAACTGGTAAATCGTGTGTGTCTATTTTTACCTGTTTTTCTTCAATAAGCCTGCCGATGTCACTCATAATTTCAAACACTACCATATTGGTGTCTACCAATTCAATAGTTCTGTCCCGGCCAATACGACTATAATCCAGCAAGGCTTTGGTTAAATTTTGCATCCTCGTAGCAGCTTCACTGATAAAATCCAGATACTGCTTTTGCTCATCGTTGATGGTCAATCCGTATTCATTCTCATACATTTCCACCAGGCTGGTCATTGTCCGTAAAGGTTCCTGCAAGTCATGACTGGCCACATAAGCTAACTGCTGTAATTCTTTGTTTTTCAGTTCGGTATCACGAATATGTCCTGCTAGTTTTTCTGCCATGTTATTATAGGCAGTGGCCACCAGGCCAATTTCATCTTTCGAATACACCTTTGCACGCCTGTTCCAATGCCCCTTGGCAAAAGCTTTAGACGCTTCAATAATGCCCGCCAATCCCTTTTGAAGCCCTCTGTTCACATAAATCGCAATCAGTAAACCCGAAATTTCTACAGTAAGCGCTATACCAAATAGCATCTTCAGCACAAAATGCTCCAGCCATCTCGATCCGGCACCCAGCGCATAGGAAAACCCATTCTCTTTTTCGGTAATACTCATATTGATCGGCTCTATGCGTTCCAGCAGCATACGAATGGTATCTTCCGCCGGCAGGGATTCATTAATTTCTTTGTGTATTTGCTCACTGATATGAATCAACTCTGTTAAAGCTGCTTCTGCTTCCGTCCAGGCATTTACCGCTTTACTAATATAAGAGTTACTGTGAAAACGGCGCATCAGCTTTACCATACCATCAATATCATCCTCATGCACGCCACCAGCCATAAAAGCCTTCCGGATCACCTCCATATCAGGTTCAACTTTCATCATTTCCCGCCGGGCAATGCCATCACTTAGCGGAATCTGTAAATGCGATTTAAATTTTTGATAATCTACTTCGTTACGGCTAACACCATATTGTAACAAGTGATACACGGCATCTTTCTGACCTTTCGACCATAAACCTTCGCCACCCACATAACCACGAAGCGCAGAAAGTGTACTTATGGAAAAGAAAAGAGCAAACAGTTCCAGGCCAATGAGCATGGCCATAATACCTACAGTGAAATAAAGTTTCTTGGCAATGGAAATATCCGCGAAACGCTTTAATAATGAAGTCATTATTCTACAAAATAGTTATACGCTGCCATGATTTAAGACTATTGCTGAGATAGCGATAAAACATGCGGCAACTGAAATGGTTGCTTTATTAAACGTATAACAGTTTGTCCGTTATACGTGGTTTTTCGGTAGAATAATCAGAAAGTAAACTGTGCTAACAAATATATGAGTTTATTACTACTAAGGCTGCTTTTTCAAACTGCCGCGGGTGCCCGTAGTATCATACGTATGAGTAGAATCCAACGAGAAAATATAAAGGATCATTTCCCGTGCATCTGCATTGGACAAATTGGGATGTGCTGTCATTTGTTCATCACCCCAGATACCTTTACTGCCACTGATAATGCTGCGGCTTAGATTACTCACCACACCATCCAGATGTTGATATTTCTGAGCAATAATTTTAAAGGCTGGCCCCTTTACCACACTGTCTACCGCATGACAGGTAAAGCAGTCATTAGCCGTAATCAGTCGCGCGCCATTCCTAAACTCCTCAGGCACTATGTTAGCAGCAGTGTTAATAAGGCTTTCAGTGGCATTATGGCTACCGGTAGCTCCGGAGTTTCCCGAATTACAAGCCACAAAAAACAGCAGTAAAGCCAGTATATAGCATGAGTACTTTTTCATAAGGTTCTATTTTAAATATGATTTCATAAACATTCTACATTCAAAAACATATACTTATTCCCAATTATTCAGCAGCCGTCTCAACACAATAATCTGCCCTATATGGTACGAGGTATGATCAGCAATCAGCATGGCCTCCCGGAAAAGATTCTGCCCGTTATCCGCATGCTCAAAAGGAGAAAACAAATCTGCATCTTTCACTTCCAGTAAAGCGACAAAAGCATTTCTGTCACTTTGGATAGACTGTAATGTTTTTTCCCATTTTTTTACGTCAGGAGCAGCTTCTTGGGGCCAATATTCATCAGGCCATTGGGGTGATACATGATGCGGGTTACGGCTAAATTCCAGTATATCCCATTGGGTAATACGAATGTGTTCTGTCAATTGCCAGATGCTATAGGGGAGATTGACAGGCTTCTCCCCTCTTAGTTTAGGTGGTAAATTATCCAGCGCCTTTTCCAGACTTATATGTGCATTACCTCCATTCAATAGCTGTTTAAGATTATGTACAATTGTTTGCTGAACCGGGGTTGGATGATGAATCGTCTTCATAAGTTATACTTTTATGTAATAAGATGTAAATAAAATGATGCCATGAAGTATAATCTGCTCACAAAGCGAATGGTATGTATTTTGACCATGATTGCTTTTTAATTCAAATGACTCCCATATGAAAACACTGGATGCTATTGTAATTGGCGCTGGCCAGGGTGGCACTCCGCTGGCAAAAAAGCTGGCAAAAGCAGGTTATAAAACTTTATTGGTAGAAAAAAGATGGGTGGGTGGTACTTGCATCAACGATGGTTGCACGCCCACTAAAAATATGATTGCACATGCAGCTATAGCCCAACGGGTAAGAAAAAGCGAGCAATGGGGTATACATACACCCGGCATGAGCATTGACTTCGAAACCATATGGCAGCATAAAAATAAGATTGTCAATCAATTCCGCGATTCATCTGTACGGGGAGTAGAAGCTACTGAAGGCCTGGAACTTCTTATAGGGGAAGCATCCTTTATCGGACATAAAGCCATACAGGTAAAAACACCGGATGGACAAACAGAAACCTACCAGGCAGAAAGTATCTACATCAATGCAGGAGCCAGGCCAGCGATTCCCGAGATAACCGGCTTATCCGTTACCCCTTACCTCACCTCTACTACCCTGCTAGAATTGCCACAGATTCCGGCACACCTTGTTATACTGGGTGGAAGCTATATCGCCCTGGAAATGGCGCAGCTGTTTAGCCGTTTAGGCAGCCGGGTAAGTATCATAGAACGTTCTCCTTACTTATTACCCAAAGAGGACGCAGACATTTCAGCTTGTATTAAAGATATACTTCGTGATGAAGGAATTGCAGTATATACCCACGCCAACGTACACAATGTTGAAAAACATATTACAGGTGGAGTAGCCGTGTTCCTGGATAAAAAACATCATCCCGAAATAATATTAGGCAGCCATTTGTTACTGGCATTAGGTCGTACACCCAACACAGACACACTGTGTACACAAATGACCAGACTAGATATTGATAATGAAGGATTTATAAAGATCAATTCCAATTTACAAACCAACATTTCCGGCATTTATGCATTGGGAGATATTAAAGGAGGTCCGGCCTTTACACATGTCTCCTACAATGATTATGTAATTATACTTCGCAACTTACTGGAAAATAAAGGATTAAATACAAATAACCGGATAATACCTTATTGTATGTTTACCGATCCGCAATTAGGCCGGGTAGGCATTACAGAAAAGGAAGCCCGCACCCAAAATCTGCCCATAAATGTTTATACCCTCCCTATGACCAAAGTAGCCCGAGCTATAGAATCAGGTCAAACCCAGGGAATAATGAAAGCGGTAGTTCATAAAGAAACAGGTAAGATTTTAGGAGCCACTATTATCGGGGAACAAGGAGGTGAAACCATTACCGTATTGCAAATGGCCATGTTGGCCGGCATGACCTGTGAAGATCTGCGTTACCAGATGTTTGCACATCCGCTGTATGCAGAATCTGTCAACAACCTCTTTATGCAGGAGCCGCAATAGACAAAACCGGCTTTATGCTATATGTTTAGCGGGTATTTGTTTCTACACATTGCCCGCATTGACAAAAGTTTGCTATTATTATGAATCCGGTCACATATTTGACCTGTAAAAGTCTATGGTTTCTCTTTCCCAGGTAACAAAACGTTTTGAAAACGACCATCTTGCAGTGGATTCGCTTTCCCTGACTGTTAAAGAAGGGGAAACAATGGTTCTATTAGGCACCAGCGGATGTGGCAAAACCACTACACTGCGCATGATCAATCGTCTTATCCAACCCGATGCCGGTGAAATTCACATTCACAACAAGCCCATATCAGCCATTCCACCTGCAGAACTACGTAAAGGCATTGGTTATGTAATGCAACAACCAGGTTTGTTTCCGCATTACACCATTGAGCAAAATATAGGCATCGTGCCTACATTGCTCGGCTGGAAATCCAAAGATATACAACAAAGGGTACACACACTGATGAACCAACTTCACTTACCTGTTGCCAACTATGCACATAAATATGCCCATGAACTCAGCGGTGGACAGCAACAACGTGTGGGACTGGCCAGGGCTATGGCTGGCAATCCATCCATATTATTAATGGACGAACCCTTTGGCGCACTTGATCCAGCTACCCGGCTACATGTTCGTAATGATTTTATGGAATTGGAAGCATCCACAAAAAAAACGATAATAATGGTAACCCATGATATGGAAGAAGCCTTTTGCATGGGCAACCGCATATGCCTGATGCACGAAGGCAAAATAGTGCAGCTAGGCACGCCCGCCGAATTGCTGTTTGCTCCGGCAAACGATTTTGTCCGAAGCTTTTTCGATAGCCACCGTACACTATTGGAGTGGCAGGTAATTCCACTGAAAAACATTGAGAAGTGGCTGCCATTACAAACTGATAATGAACAAGATAACATCCCTGTTATTTCCAGCAGCGACAGTTGCTGGAAAGCATTGGAATGGCTAACACAAGGCCAGGAAAAGTTGCTCATAAAAACAGGAAACAACTGTTGCGTCGTTGATAAAACACACATCATTGACGCCATTCATCATTTTAAAACGGAGTACAAAACAACACATGGATGAACAACTTTCCTTATGGGCTTTTGTGCAACAGCAGAAAACTAAAATCCTGGAGCAAACCGTAATGCATATAGGCCTTACAGCCGTAGCATTACTGCTAGCCATTATTGCTGGTGTTGTTTTAGGTATACTGATAAGCAGAAAACCCAAACTCGCCGGCGCCACACTGGGCATTGCCGGCGTACTACAAACCGTACCCAGCATTGCCCTGCTCGGTTTTATGATTCCTTTACTGGGCATAGGAGCCAAACCAGCCATTGCCGCCTTGTTCCTTTATGCACTGTTGCCCATCATCCGTAACACCTATACCGGCCTTACTTCTATAAATGCTGCTGTGCTGGAATCAGCCTATGCAGTTGGCATGACCAATCGCCAGGTATTATGGAAAGTACAACTTCCACTGGCCATGCCCGTAATACTGGCAGGCATAAGAACAGCCACTGTAATTACCGTAGGCGTAGCCACCCTTGCAGCATATATAGCCGCCGGTGGCCTGGGCGAGTTTATATTTGGGGGCATTGCACTCAACAATAAAAACATGATACTCGCAGGGGCTATTCCAGCCGCCTTGTTAGCCCTGTTATTGGATTGGTTGCTTTCCCGTGTGCAGCGACTTAACATGAAAAAAATGCGCTATGTGACATTCTCTATGCCCCTGGTCATCATACTGTTATCCCTGCTTTACCTGGCTCCGGCAACCGCATCCGGCAAACTGCTGGTAGGGTTTACTCCCGAATTCATGGGTCGCTATGATGGCTATTTAGGACTGCGCAAAGTGTACGGTATGGATGTACGCACCGTGGTTATCAACGACATGATCATGTACAAAGCGGCAGGCGAAAAACAGCTGGACGTTATCAGCGGCAGCACCACTGATGGCAGAGTGCAAGCCTACGACCTGGTTGCTTTGGCAGACGACAAACACATCTTTCCTCCATATTATGCCGCCCCGCTGGTCAACAAAACCACGTTAGAGCGTTATCCGACGCTGGAACCGGTACTCAATAAACTGGCTGGCAAAATCAACGACTCATTGATGACTGCCATGAATTACCGGGTAGACTACAAAAAAGAAGACCCGGAAAAAGTAGCCAAAGACTTTTTAATCACTTCCGGATTATACCGCCCAGCCGCCGGCCAAAGGAATGGCCAGGTGATCATAGGAGCTAAAATGTTTGGGGATGGTTATGTATTGGCTCCCATGTACAAAATGTTGATTGAAGGCTACACGCAGCTCGAAGCTGTTACCAAAACAGGACTGGGAGGAACCCAGATTTGTTTTGATGCTTTAGTCAATCACCAGATAGATCTGTATCCCGAATACACAGGAACCGGCCTGCTGGTATTACTAAAAACACCTCCCGCTATTTCCGACAGCCTGATGCCTTATCCTGATAAAGTATATAATTACGTAGCCCGTGAATTTTCGGCACGTTTTGGGTTACAATGGATGCAGCCGGTTGGGTTTAATAATACCTATGCTTTAATGATGCGAAGACAACAAAGTTACTTTTTAGGTGTTCGTACAATAAGCGATCTGAAGAATTATCTCGACAAACAAAGAATGTTATAATAGACCTATGCAATTGCTAAACGAGTACAAAAAGGTGAGGGATCGGTCTGCCTTTATTTGCAGGCCCCTCAAAACAGAAGATTATGTGGTGCAACCCGTGGTAGATGTAAGTCCCCCCAAATGGCACCTGGGCCATACCACCTGGTTTTTTGAAACATTTCTGCTGATGCCCCATTGCGAAGGCTACCAGGTATTTGATGCAGACTACAACTTCGTGTTCAACAGCTATTACGAATCGGTAGGCAAAAGAGTCATCCGAACAGACCGGGGCAATTTAAGCCGTCCTTCCGTATCTGATATTTATAGCTACCGCGAATACGTAGATGCCGCCATGGAGCAGTGGCTTACCTATGAGCTATCGCCCGAATTAACCCAACTGGTGCTGCTGGGTCTGAACCATGAAGAACAACATCAGGAACTCTTATATACTGATATTAAATACATACTGGGCCATAATCCATTAATGCCTGCCTACGGCGAAGGCCCACAATTAGCCAGTATAAATAATACCAAAGAGCCCATCTCCATCAAAGCCGGTATTTACGAAATCGGCCACACAGGAGAAGGCTTCTCTTTTGACAATGAACTAGGCCGCCATAAAGTATACCTACAGGACTTTACTATTTTATCAGGGCCTGAAACCAATGCCGACTTTCTCGCTTTTATTGAGAGTGGAGGTTACCAGGATTTTCGGTACTGGCATTCAGAAGGCTGGGATTGGGTACAGAAAAACCAGGTAAAAGCCCCCATGTACTGGCATTGGCTGGATGGCGAATGGCAATACTATACCTGGCAAGGTTTGCAACCTTTACATGCACACGAGCCGGTAGTACATATCAGTTACTACGAAGCAGCTGCCTATGCAGCCTGGAAAGGTATGCGATTACCTACCGAGTTTGAATGGGAAATAGCTGCCACTCAATTTAATTGGGGCCGTCGATGGGAATGGACCGAAAGCGCTTACCTGCCCTATCCGGGTTTTGTAAAAGCGCCGGGAGCCATCGGAGAGTATAACGGAAAATTTATGGTAAATCAGATGGTACTGCGTGGAAGTTCTGATGTAACTCCACCCGGACACAGCCGTATCACCTACAGAAACTTTTTTCATCCACACCTGCGCTGGCAGTTTACCGGCGTAAGGCTTGCCCAATAATACACTTTAAAAACCGACGCTATGCAAATCAACACCTCAGGGAATGCGCCACAAGGACTGGAGCGTACGCTTACTTTTCGTGAGCAATTTTTTGATGATGTGGTTACAGGACTTAGTTGTTATCACAAACATCTGGACTCAAAGTATTTTTATGATGCTGCGGGCGATGCACTGTTTCAACAGATTATGCAATGTTCCGAATATTATCCTACCAACTGCGAAATGGACATTTTCATGAACAAACGCAGCCACATTGTGCATGCTATCAGCGAATTACTGCCGCCTGAGTATGACGTAATAGAATTAGGAGCAGGAGACGCCAGCAAATCCAAATACTTATTACAGGAAATGGTGAACCAAAACGTATCGTTCACTTACTACCCGGTAGACATTTCCGGTAACATACTCCTGGAACTGGAACAACAGCTGCCCAAAAGTATTCCCGGACTTTCCATGCACGGACTGCATGGCGATTATATGAACATGCTGAAACAAGCCACCGCCTTATCTAAAAAGCCGAAGGTTGTACTGTTTTTAGGAGGTAACATAGGCAACTTTGAGCCGGAAGCCGCGACACAATTCTGTACCGAGCTCAACAGCCAGTTAAATCCCGGCGACCTGATATTAATAGGTTTTGATTTAAAGAAGCATCCGATGATCATTTTGGATGCCTATAACGACAAACAAGGTTTTACCCGTGCCTTTAACCTCAATTTATTACACCGCATCAACCGCGAACTGAAAGGCAACTTTGCCATCAACCAGTTTGAACATTACCCCTGTTACGATCCCTCCACAGGCGCTTGTAAAAGCTACCTGATAAGTAAGGTTGCACAGGAAGTAAGCATTAATAATGAGGTAAGTTTTCTGCTGAACAAAGACGAGCCTATATATATGGAAATAGCACAAAAGTATAGCACCAGCGAAATCCATTTCCTGGCCAGCGAATCCGGTTTTACCAACATGTGTGAATTCACTGACAGTAAAGGCTGGTTTGCTGATCATCTATGGCAGGTGTAAAGACTCCTGCTACGTACCGGGTAATTGCGATAAAGAGTCATCTTTCAGCTGCACGCCCGACAACTGTAATGCAAAAGCTTGCTGAATAAGATAATGTATCCTGAAAGCAGCCTGCTGGTAAGGTAAACCTTCAGGCCGGATATTAGATACACAATTACGACTTTCATCTGTAAGGCCTGGCCTGGGGGCAAAAGTAATATAGGCTCCCAGGCTATCCGCCGAACTTAATCCCGGCCTTTCACCAATTAACATCAAAGACAGCTGCGCCTGCAATAGTGCAGCCGTTTCATCCCCAATGGCCACCCGGGCCTGCTGCACAATGGCTATAGAAGTAAAACTAAATCCACTGGCTTGCAACAAAGGCACCAACTGCTGTAGTAATTTACTGGCATGCGCCTGCACAGCCAATGCCGACAATCCATCTGCCAGTATAATAGCAATATGTGCAGGGCTATTCGCCTGTTGTTGTAAACTACCAACAGAGTCTGCTGATAACTTGCGCCCTAAATCGGGTCTTTGGAGATACTGCTGCCGTTGCATAGCCTGGCTTTGCAACTCCACCACCGGTAAAGACAAAACATCTAATGCTTCCTTCAGGTTTTCTATATCCAAAGCGGCATATACCGCATCACGGGCATGTGCATGCGCCAACCGGAAAGACAGGTTTTCTTTCAACGGTATTGCCGTTCCCGTTCTGCCCAATGCAATACGTGCATTCGTGTAAGCACGTAAAGCCGTCCAGGCATCTTCCCATATAGGCTGAGTATACTTTTCCATTCCGTGCTTTATTTTATTCCCTGGAGCAAACGATGCCCTGCAGGCACAGGTAACATATTCCCTCTTTCATCCATAATACCCTGCTGCAGCAACCACTGCGCAAATTCCGGAGCTGGCTGCAGCCCCAGCACCCTCCTGATATATAATGCATCATGAAAGGAGGTCGACTGATAATTCAACATCACATCATCTGCACCCGGTATGCCCATAATATAATTACAACCCGCTACCCCTAACAGGGTAAGTAAATTATCCATATCATCCTGATCAGCCTCGGCATGATTCGTATAACAAACATCTACCCCCATGGGCAACCCCAGCAGCTTGCCACAAAAATGATCTTCCAGAGCTGCGCGGATAATCTGTTTGCCATCAAACAAATACTCCGGACCAATAAATCCTACCACCGTATTCACCAAAAAGGGATTGAAATGTCTGGCTACAGCATAGGCCCTTGCTTCACATGTTTGCTGATCCATGCCTTCATGAGCATTGGCCGACAACGCACTCCCCTGGCCCGTTTCAAAATACATCACTTGATTACCGATGGTTCCTCTTTGCAGCGAGAGCGTAGCTTCATACCCTTCTTGCAATACCCCCAGGTTTACCCCAAAGCTGGCATTTGTTTTTTCCGTTCCACCAATAGATTGAAAAGCCAGGTCAACCGGCATATTCCGTTTCACCATTTCTATAGTGGTAGTAATATGGCATAATACACAACTCTGTGTAGGTATATCAAAGCGCAAACGCAGCTGATCCAGCATGTTAAGCAAGGCAGCGGTAATATCCGGACTGTCGGTAGCCGGGTTAATTCCAATCACCGCATCTCCACTGCCATATAGTAAACCGTCAATTATACCGGCAGCAATACCAGTCAGGCTATCCGAGGGATCATTAGGCTGTAACCGCACTGCCAGATGCCCCTTCAAACCAATGGTATTACGAAAACGTGTTACCACTTCACACTTTTTAGCCACACTGATCAAATCCTGATTGCGCATCAGTTTACTTACAGCAGCCACCATTTCAGGAGTAAGCCCCGGAGCCAGCTGCTGCAAAACAACAGTAGAAGCCTGGTCACTCAACAACCAATCTCGCAATTCACCTACAGTAAGGTGACTAACCATAGCAAAAGCAGCCACATGGTGCGTATCTATAATCAACCGCGTAATTTCATCTTTCTCATAAGGCACCAGCACTTCCTGCAAAAACACTTTCAAAGGCACATCTGCCAATGCCATCTGGGCCGCTACCCGCTCCTCATAACTCTCTGCTGCAACACCTGCCAGTGCATCGCCCGAACGGTAAGGCGTGGCTTTAGCCAGTAAAACAGTAAGACTGGGAAACCGGTAAGTATGCTGTTTTATGGTACAACTATAACTCATACAATAGAAGGAATACGATGACGACCTGTAAGATAAAACAAGGCTGTTACAATTACCAGCCCTATAAAAAACAAAGCACTTAACATAGGATAAAACCAGCAAATGGTTACACAGCATACCAGCGACAACACTAAAGCAACAGCTGGCATAAACGGATACAACGGCGCTGTAAAAGGCCGGTGCAATTCCGGCTCCTTTACCCGAAGCACAAAAAGGCTGATCATACTGGTAATATACATTACCACAGCCCCCAGAGTAGAAATGATCACCAGCTTTTGAGTATCCAGGTATCGTATTGCCAGCAGGCCCAATACGCCACCCACAAACAAAGCGAGGTGCGGCGTTTTAAAACGACTGTGTACTCGTGCCAGTATAGCCGGCAAAAAATTACTTCTGCCCAGCGCAAACAGCTGCCGCGAATAACTGATAATAATACTATGAAACGAAGCAATCAGTCCAAACAACCCTATACCCGCAAACAACCGGGTAATGCTGCTATTCTTCCCCAACACAATACCTATCGATTCAGGTAAAGGATAATCTATATTCGACAATAACCTCCAGTCTGTAATTCCCCCGGTAAAAATCATCACTGCAAGCGCCAGCACAGTCAACGTTAAAATACCAGAAATATATCCCCGCGGAATATCCTTTTTAATGTCACGCACTTCTTCCGCCACCATAGCCACTCCTTCAATACACACATACAGCCATATGGCAAACGGCAAAGCCGCAAACAGTCCGCTCCATTGCACCGGTAAAGCATGCGCCATAAAATTTACCCATTTAAAAGCAGGGGCCACAATACCCAGGTATATTAAAAGCTCCACCACAGCAAGCAGGGTAACTATTACAGAAAATACTGCCGACTCTTTTATACCCAGCAGGTTTATGAAAGTAAACAGGATGTAACAACCAATTGCTGTATATAAAACAGGCACAGAAGGATACAAAAAATGTACATAGCTACCCAACGCATAGGCAATAGCCGGCGCTGCAAATAAAAACTCAATTAACGAAGCATACCCTGCAATCAATCCCCCCAGCGGCCCCATAGCCCGGTAAGCATAGGCAAACGGCCCACCCGCATGCGGAACAGCTGTAGTTAACTCCGTGAAACTGAAAATGAAACATACATACAGTACGGTGATGATAAGGGTAGCTATTAAAAAGCCTACGGTACCAGAAGTGCCCCACCCATAGTTCCAGCCGAAATATTCACCTGATATCACCAGCCCCACAGCAATAGCCCAAATATGGATAGGCCTGAGCACTTTTTGAAGTTCAGAAGCGTTAGTTGGCATAAAATGTTTGTGTTCAGGTGAATATAATATTTTATTCTCGCATTAATAACTGCTGATATATATTATAATTCTCTTCATCAAAGCACACAAAAGTCACCTCTACTGCATCCTGCTGCTCCAGGAAAGCCCGCACCGTGGCAATAGCTATTTCTGCCGCTTTTTGTTTGGGGAAATGATAAATACCCGTTGAGATATTAGGGAATGCAATCGTGTGTACCTGGTTCCTTACCGCCAACGCCAGGCTGTTCCGGTAAGCATTAGCCAACAACTGCTCCTCCTTCACATCCCCTTTATTCCAAACCGGCCCAACCGTATGTATCACATATGTAGCCGGCAAATTGCCACCAGTAGTCATCACTGCTTCGCCCGTTTTACAGCCCCCTTGCTTTGCCCGTATCATTTTGCATTCCTCTAATATTGCTGAGCCACCTGCACGATGAATGGCCCCATCCACGCCTCCACCGCCTAATAAAGACGAATTAGCCGCATTAACAATAGCGTCCACCTTCACTTTAGTAATATCTCCTTTCAGCAATTTAAGATTCCGTGTTGTCATATAAACACAAGGTACAGCAGTTTTTTGGACGGCTTTTTGATTAAGTACAGGTACTAACAAAATTGTACAAACCATGAAAACTAAACATTTCCTGTCTACCCTGCTGGTAGCGTGTCTCCTATCCTTTACTGCCCAGGCAGCCAACATCAGTAACCATGATATTAAAATGCGTGTAAGCGCCATGAATACTGAGGAAAAACAGCAACGTTCTGAAGCCATCAGATTGCGTGTGGAAGAGATTAAAAACATGGATATGTCGCAACTTACCACTGCAGAAAAAAAAGAAATCAAAGCCGAAATGAAGATGATGCGCAAAGAAGCCAAAGCCATTGGTGGTGGCGGCATTTACATATCATTGGCTGGCGTAATCATTATCATATTGGTTTTAATATTGATATTGTAATCCTTCCTCTTTATAGATAAAAGCCGGTTTACTGAGAAAGTAAACCGGCTTTTTTTATGCATGAAAATTACGTTTTGGCATGTTTTGGAAAGCTTTTTGTTTTTAGTAAAGTAATTCTTAACCTATATAATCTGATACACTATGAAAACCAAACACATCTTACCCGCGCTGGCCCTGTTCACCTCTATCACATTTTCAACCCAGGCAGCTACACCCAGTAACAGGGAAATAAAAGAACGCATATCCGCAATGACGGAAGACCAGAAGCAGCAACGTTCCGAGGAAATAAAAATGCGTGTGGAGGAAATAAACAAAACAGATAAAAGCGAACTCACCACCGCAGAGCGCAAAGCCATGAAAGAGGAAATGAAGATGATGCGCAAAGAGGCAAAAGCTATGGGCGGCGGCGGCATTTACATCTCCCTGGCAGGTATCTTAATCATTATTTTAATTCTGATTCTTATTCTGTAAACAACAATCCCTTCATATAAACAAAAGAAGCTGCCTTCACTTATGAAGCAGCTTCTTCTATTATACACCGGTTATATCCGGCTAATTATCGTAGTAGTAATAATACTTCTTAATGTCCATCTCTTCCGGTTTGCCACCCTCATTTACCCGGTAGCTGATAATAAAATCCAGTTGGTTTGCTTCGTTATATTCATTCCTGTAAACCACCTTACTCATCAGTTTAGCATGTTCATCAGGAAATTTCATCACCTGTTCTATCAAATTTCCTTGCGCATCCACCTTTTTAATGGTACAGCCCAATTTACTCATCCCTGTTTTTGCTATAAACTGGCTGTTATACATTGCCACCAGCTCATCCATCCCCTGGCTTCTCAACCAGTTGTGCAAGGCTGCCAGGTTATAATACCCCATTACCCAATCCAGGTTCTCCACCTGCGAAAGCTGTGTAGTGGTTACATTACCTTTATAAACTGTTTCCTCTATTTTATATAACTGCATTTTACCATCGTATAATCCGTAATACTCCGTTTTCTCTATTTTTTTCTGAGTATTATAAAAATACTTTTTGGTAAAAGCCGGGTAGTTTGCCTCATTATACTTACCCATTTGCTCTTCGTTAATCAATAACTCATCTTTATATACATAGGTAAACAAACTGGTAAACTGTTGGTTGGTCAAAGTCATCTTAGATTGCAATAACCCCTTTTCGTATTGATATTTCACCACGGTAACCGTACCATCCTCCGTAGTACTGGTTTCCTCTGTTTTCAAGCCATTAGCATAGCGGTATATAATAGAAGATTTTGTTCCCTCTGTACAGTTATGTTTATGTTCCGCTACCAGTACACCATTTTCAGTAATGAATTCATCTATATAAGCACTTTCCTGTTCCTGGTACCATTTACTGCCCGGTGCTGCCTTAAAACCAGCAGTAGTAAACTGGGCATATGCTTTTGAGGTAGCAGTAAAATACAGGATGCGATAACTGTCGCCGGTATGTTCATATACCTGTAACACACTCCTGTCAGTATCTACAGCGGTTTTATGCATCGCAACAAACAGGTTGCTCACTGGTTTCTTCTGATCGTTATAAGTGAGTTCCCGCGTATGAGAATATTCCTCCGTCTTGTACTTTTCAGAAATAAGTTTGCCATCCCTATTGTAGATAGAAATACTGGTAACATCGTTGTCTTTAAACACTTCTTTAAAAAGCAGCATGGGAACATTAATTGGGTTGAGAATAAAAATAAGGGAAATAATGCATAAAAAAGCCCGGTTACCGCCGGGCACCTGGTGGTGCCGGCAATAACCGGGCAGGTAAAAGCGTAACACCGGGGGGCTTACTGCTTATTTATGAAGTTGAATCGCATTCAGTTTTTTATTATCTCCCGCACCCAGCACTACGCTATTAATAGTCGTATCCTGGTAACCATTAGAAGCATTTACAAACACACTATAAGTACCCGCTGTTAAACCACGCACCTTAAACTCACCATTACGGCCTGGTAAAGCATAAGCCGTATCAGTACCATTGTATACACTTATCACGGCATAGGCCTCCTGTGGTTTTACCGATCCTTGTAGTGATGCAGTAGTGTTTTCTATGAACCAGCGAATAACCGGGTTAAGATAGAAGGCATTATTACGAAGCTGGAATATTGATTTCTGTACATCAAAGTCAAGCCATAATCTTGACTTTCCCTTAGCATAACGCTCACACTCGTTACCTTTCAGTTTCAGCACAATAGTCAAACTGGTTTTATCACCCGGCAGGTTTAAAGGATAAGTGATGCTATCCTTCACCAGGCTGTTACGGTTGCCTATTTCAATTTTAATCTGCCTTACCTTTCCTTCACTGATAACACCCGAAGCCAGCAGCGTGTCTATACCATTACGCAGCTGTAACAAATCATATACGCCTGCACGTATCTGCAGGTCTTCCCATACCTTACAACTGTCCTTGTCTCCATTACCCCATCCCGGACGATCATCGTCACTCTTGTCACAGGTATCCACCAATACCTGAACCGATTGAATATCAATGTACACGTTGTCAAAATAGCCCGGGGCATCCGTCAAAAATAACGATACAGATTGTTTACCCTGGGGCACTACACCATCGGAAGACGAATTTTCTTTGTTACAGGCCACGAATAACATTGTGGCGGATGCGGCGGTAGCTATGGCGCCCATCATTAGATGCTTCATGTTCATAAGAGGAATATTTAGCGTAGACGTGTTATCGATGAAGCGTGGTTTATGTAAATTATTTTTTTAAGAATGCTTTAACCAATAAGCATGCCGGGTAAGGGTTTCAGAGATTAAAATATCAATGTCCAACCACCAACGACACTATGGGAACATTTTAGGCATTACCGGCACGAACGTTGTAGCCATAAATAAAATGCAATACTATGAGCATTCTACATCGATTAAAACACGAAAACTCGCTCAATCAGCCTAAGTGGTTGGTTCTGTTGAGAATGGCCCTTGGAGCAATGCTCTTTATCAAGGGAATTACGTTTATGGGCGACAGTAGTCAGCTGGAAAATTTAATTGCAAACAGTCAATTAAGGGGACAGTATTCACCTTTATTGGCCACTATCATATCCTGGACCCACTTATTTGGTGGTTTATTTATTTTAACCGGCCTGGCTACCCGTTACATGAGCCTGATACAAATACCTATCCTGTTAGGAGCGGTATTATTCGTAAACCTGCCCACTTTTACCCTGGATAATGCCTCCGAGCTAATCCTTTCTATCCTGATGCTGGTATTATTACTGGTGTTTGTAATAGAAGGCAGCGGTAAAATTTCGGCAGACGAATATTTCAGGACTTATTACCGCGCTGGTTACCATAAAGTAAAAGTGGATATTTAACGGTAACGCCTTTAAACAGAAAAGTCATTCAGAACAGCGGAATTACTCCAATGATCTGAATGACTTTTTTTTTATGCGCTCCCCGAAAGGGTGCTCATTACAATAACACTACTTCATCCTGTGGATCTTTTTCGCTCCAGTACACTTTCACTTTGTTTTGCGCGAATGTATCAATAGCACGTCCTACATAATCTGCATAAATAGGAAACTCCCTGCTAAAGCGCCTGTCAATTAATACACACAATTCTACCTTGGCAGGACGCCCAAAGTCCAGCAAAGCATCCAGCGATGCACGTATAGTTCTGCCAGTCCACAAAACATCGTCTACCAGAATTACATTTTTCCCCTCAATACTAAAAGGGATATCTGTAGCATTGGCCACATGTATATTGGTTCTCACATCATCCCTGTAAAAAGTAATGTCCAGCTTGCCATAGGGCACTGGCTTTCCAGGCAGTAACTCCTGCAAAGCAGCTACAATTCTATCGCTCAGGAATATCCCACGGGGTTGTAAACCTATTATTACTGTATTTTCCAGCTGTAAATGGTTTTCTAATATCTGACGCGCCAGTCTCTTCACTATCAAGGCTACCTGCTGTGCCGTTAGAATAGGTTTCAAAATATCTCTCTTATTTTGCCACTAAAATAAAGCATTCCAATGAATCCTGAATGCTGTATCTTAGGCGGGTTTAATTAATGCTATTGTAATAGATGAAAAAGATAATTGTAACCTTTGGCGCTTTGGCCGCCTTATCTGGTGCATTTGCCCAGACCAAAACAACCAAGCCTGCTACCGGCGGAGTGAAGAAAACAACCACTAAACCAGCTACAGCAAGCGGCACACAAAACATTACCGATACATTTAGCTACGCAATAGCTATGAGTACCGCCAGCTTTTTTAAAGATAAGGGCGTTAACCAGGTAAACATGGCTATGGTGCAGAAAGCATTTGAAGATGTGATGAAGAAAAACCAGCCTGCACTTACCCAGGAACAAATGAACCAGAGCATTATGAACCGCATGCAATCCCTGCAAAAGGATAAAACTGCAGTAGCTCACAAACAAGGTCAGGCGTTTTTAGCAGCCAATAAAACCAAGCCTGGTGTGGTTACTACCGCCAGCGGCTTACAATATACCATTATAAAAGAAGGTACAGGCCCGAAACCTAAGCTTACCGATAAAGTGAAGGTGCATTACCATGGTACTTTAACCGATGGCACTGTATTCGACAGCTCTGTTGACCGCGGCACCCCTATCGATCTGAATGTAAACGGCGTTATTGCCGGTTGGACCGAAGCTTTACAAATGATGCCCGTTGGCAGCAAATGGAAATTGTTTATTCCATCTGAACTGGCGTATGGCGACAGAGATGCAGGCCCAACCATCAAAGGTGGCTCTGCTCTTATTTTCGATGTAGAACTGTTGGCTATCGACGCTCCTGAAACAGGCGCAAATCAGTAATCAACTGTTGCCAATAAAAAAGGCGGTGGAGCAAATGCTCCACCGCCTTTTTTATTGGCAACCGGTTTAGTTAAACCCGGTAATTATTCTTCTTCAGACAGGAATGGATATTTATAATCCACCGGGGGATTAAACGTCTCTTTCACCGTACGTGCACTCAACCAACGGTATAAATTCAGCATACTACCCGCCTTATCATTGGTGCCGCTGGCCCGGGCTCCACCAAATGGCTGCTGACCTACTACCGCACCGGTAGGTTTATCATTAATGTAGAAGTTACCCGCAGCATTACGCAAACCTGCTGTAGCTTTAGCCACCGCTTCCCTATCCTGCGCCAGTATAGAACCTGTAAGCGCATAAGGCGAAGTAGAGTCTACCAGTGACAACACTTTATCAAAATCGTCCGCTTCGTACACATACAAACTTAGCACCGGCCCAAAAATCTCTTCCACCATACTCGGATAACGCGGATCTTTCACTTCAATAACGGTTGGGCTGATAAAATACCCTTCCGATTTATCATAAGTACCACCTACCAGTATGCTGGCCTTTTTATCATCCTTAGCCCTGTCTATATAACCGGTGATTTTATGAAAACTCTTTTCATCGATCACCGCATTAATAAAGTTGCCAAAGTTTTCCACTGTCCCCATTTTCATGGAATTAACAGTAGCAATCAGCTTGCTCTTAACAGCCGCCGCCAGGTTAGAAGGAATATAAGCCCTGGAAGCTGCTGAACATTTTTGTCCCTGAAACTCAAAAGCTCCTCTGGCCAATGCAGTAACCACCACATCTACATCAGCACTTTTATGCACCAGCACAAAATCCTTTCCACCGGTTTCACCTACAATGCGCGGATAGGTTCTGTATTTAGAGATGTTTTTACCAATAGTTTCCCAGATAGTATTAAACACGCCGGTAGAACCAGTAAAATGCACCCCTGCAAAATCCGGGTGCGTAAAACAGGCTTTACCCAAAGCCGGACCATTTACATATACCAGGTTAATAACCCCATCCGGCAACCCAGCTTCTTTTAAAATGCGCATAAACATTTGCGCAGAATACACTTGTGTATCTGCCGGCTTCCATACCACTACGTTACCACACATAGCAGCACTGGTAGGCAGGTTTCCACCTATAGCCGTAAAATTGAACGGGGTAATAGCCAGCACAAAACCCTCCAGCGGGCGCCATTCCATACGGTTGTGGATGCCCGGAGAAGAAGCTGGTTGTTGACGGTATATCTCACTTAAATAGTGAACATTAAAACGGAGAAAATCTATCAGTTCACAGGCGCTGTCAATTTCAGCCTGGTAAGCATTCTTGCTTTGTCCCAGCATGGTAGTACCATTGATATAAGCACGGTACTTGGTAGCCAGCAAATCGGCTGCTTTTAAAAAGATGTGCGCTCTTTCTTCCCAGGGCATGTTGGCCCATGCTTCCTTTGCCTTCAATGCAGCATCAATAGCCTGTTGCACGTTTTTGTCATCGCCCATATGAAAATGCCCCAGTACATGACTGGTTTCGTGCGGGGGACGAATCGCTATTTTTTTGCCGGTTTTCACCGCTCTGCCACCAATGTACATAGGAATGTCCAAAGGCTTTTTCTTCAATTCCACCAATGCTTTTTTTAACGAAGCACGTTCCGGAGAACCTGGTGCATAACTTTGCACCGGCTCATTAGCAGGCAGCGGGTAATTAAAATATCCCAGATTCATAGCTAAAAATTTTGCACAAACCTAAGAAATAAAGTTTCTTGCACTATGCGTTATTTCTGCAGGTTCTGGTTAACGGTATTGCGGTTGGCTGTTTCTATCATCAACAGCCGCAGAAAAGAAACAGCCCGGGCAAACAAATTGTTGGCCCAGGTAGAAGAAAAGCTGGGCGGCACCTTTGCACCCGCCACCCGTAAAAAAATAGCAGTCAGCTATGGCATCTACAATCCCATGATCTGCGATGTGTTTACCCGCTTACACGGACGACTCACCAATAATGCCGAAAAAGAAAAGCTCATTCACTACTTTATATGCAGTTCCCTGTTCGATGATTTTACCGATTACGACACTATCACCCTTGAACAGTTAAACGCTATTTCCTTTCACCCTGGTGAATATCAGCCCACCACTTTCGACGAAAAAGCCTTTCTGCAATCACATCTGTTGCTCCGCAACTACGTAAAGGACAAAACCACTTACCTGGATATTAACAAAGCATTGTATAAAGCACAGCTGGCTTCTAAAAAACAGTACCAGAGCCAGCTACCGCAGGAGGACATTCAACAGATCACCTTTACCAAAGGTGGCTATTCCGTGCTGCTATGCCGTCACTACCTGGATATAAACGCTACCAAAGTGGAAGAAGAATGCTGGTATCGCATAGGAACTATTATTCAACTCACCAACGACCTGTTCGACATTTATAAAGACCTGCAGGACCAGATTACCACCCTGCCCAACAGCATGACCAACGCATATGCCTTTGAACAGTTTTTTATGCAACAGGTAACACAAATGAAGGCATATATCCAACAACTCCCCTATTCAAAAGGCCTCAAACAACAATTTGCATTATCCATGGCTGGCATCTACGCCTTTGGTTTTATTGCCATTCAGCAGCTAAAAAACATACAAGGAAACCTGTTACAGCTACCCGATTTACAAACAATTCCCCGCAAAGCACTGATTGTAGATATGGAGAAAAAGAAAAACCTGAACCAATGGTTCAGGTTTACCTACAAATATGGAAGATTATAAAAATCTGTTTACGCTTCCTCTTCTTTGGCCGACATCAGGTAAGCTTTAATAAAACCATCCAACTCACCATCCATTACAGGCTGCACGTTACCTACCTCATAATCTGTACGGTGATCTTTGATCATTTTATATGGATGGAAAACATAACTGCGTATCTGACTGCCCCATTCAATCTTCTTTTTACTGGCATTGGTAACATTTTTCGCTTCTTCCCTTCTGCGCAGCTCTTCCTCGTACAACCGGCTCTTCAGCATTTTCAGCGCCAGTTCACGGTTTTCACCCTGTGTACGTGCCTGCTGACATTCCACTATAATCCCGCTGGGCAAGTGTTTTAAGCGCACCGCAGTTTCTACCTTGTTTACGTTCTGACCACCTTTACCACCACTTCGGTAAAATTCCCATTCCAGATCGGCTGGGTTCACCTCAATTTCAATACTGTCGTCAATCAACGGGTACACAAACACCGAAGCAAAAGAAGTATGTCTGCGTGCATTGCTGTCAAACGGCGAAATACGCACCAGGCGGTGCACACCACTTTCCGCTTTTAAAAAGCCATAGGCAAACGGACCGTCAAACTGCAAGGTAGCAGCCTTAATACCAGCGCCATCCCCTTCCTGGTAATCCAGTTCGGTAACCTTCCAGCCTTGCTTGTCGCCATACATACGGTACATACGCAACAGCATTTCTGCCCAGTCCTGGCTTTCGGTACCACCCGCCCCCGGGTTAATCTGCAGCACAGCTGGCAGTTCATCCTCAGGCTGGTTAAGCGTACTTTTAAACTCAGTGTCTTCAATGTCCTTTAAAGCCTGCTCGTAAGCAACACGTGTTTCTTCTTCTGTAGCATCACCGCCCTTCCAGAAATCAAACAATACAGCAAAGTCTTCCACGGCAGTTTCTACCTGCCGGAATAGCTTTAACCAATATTCATTAACCTTAATTTCCTTCATAATGGCCGTGGCACGCTGATTATCGTCCCAAAAGCCCGGCGAAAGTGAAAGCTGTCTGTCGTTATCTATTTTACCAATACGATTATCAACGTCAAAGAAACCTCCTCAGGACACTAACACGGTCCCTCATATCCTTAATTTGTTCAATTGTCATAGGGCAGCAATATAGTGAAAAAAAAGAAGCCCCAATAGACATTGGGGCCGTTACTATATAATGCACATGAGAAACACTTATGTCGAATTTTGTTATCTATGTTATTGAGTGCCTAAGTTGCACATCTTGCCTTACATATAAATAGGAAATATGGATGAATGGTAACAAAAAAAATGTTAATTCTCCTCTTTCACCCTGTTTTGCTCATCCCCTGCGCCCCCTCTCTTACGTTGCTGCGCAGTAGCACCCTGCCCCTTACTAAAACGGTAAGTAAAGCTCAGGTTCACAACCCTGTTATCCCACTGATTATAGATAGTGATATCCACATTCTGATATTTACTACTACCCCTGAATGCCTGTACGTTTAAAAAGTCACGAACGTTTAAGCGAAGCGTACCTTTTTTCTTTAAAATCTGTTTGCTGATAGCAAAATTGGCCGCTCCCATCGCACGCATGTCCAGCACTCCTTCTATATGGCGGCTCTCAATCCAGCCACTCAGCTCCATGCTCCAGGTACCACTCAATTGAAACTGGTTACTCATATTCGCCGTCATCGAAGGGCCACCCACTGCTATATATTCGTTATTCAGCAAACCGCTAAACCTTCTGTAATTCCCCTGTACATACAGGTTGGTCTTCCACCATTTGGTTACCGGAAAACCCGCACTCACACTGGCAGTAAACGTATATGAGCTGGCAATGTTACGCTTGGTCTGGTAAGAAGTAGTAATGCTATCTACCTGCTCCAGCACATCCAGTATAATATCATTTGTTCTGCTATAACCTACGCTGCTGGTTAAAAAACCATTCCAGGTATGGTTCAGTTCAATGTTATGGCTAAACTGCGGACGCAGATTGGGGTTACCTACCTGGTAAGTATATTTATCCAGGAAGTAATAGAAAGGGTTCATGTTCTCATAATCCGGCCTTTCAATCCTCCTGCCATAGCTTAATCCCAGCTGATTTTTAGCATTCGGATTAAAGCCCACAAACACCGTAGGAAACAGTTGCGTATAGTGCCTGTCAAAGGTTTCGCCTGTAGTAACCTGGTTACCGTTGGCATTCGTATTCTCAGCCCGTACGCCCAACTGGCTGCTCCATTTGTCGCTCCACTTCTTCGACAGATTTACATAAGCCGCATTAATATTCTCTTTGTACAGAAAGTGATTGCTTCTGCCCATATCAGCATCCCACTTACCTGTACCATTGTTTAAAATATCATACAATGCATTATTATCTGTTTTCACATAGCTGCTCTTAGCGCCCGCTTCCAGTTTAGCGTTGCCAGGCAAAGGATGCGTATAATCCACCTTCACACTATATATTTTTATATCAGAAGGAAGCCTGCCCTTCATATATTCATCCGCCCTTGTCTTACCCCAACTGTTATTGTAAAATGTATTACGAAAGGTTTGCTTGTCTTCCGATTGATATTGAATATAATCAATGTCAGCAGTCAGCTCCCTTCCGGTAGAATCAAATACATGTCTCAGATTCAAATTACCACCAAGGCTGTTAAAATTATTCTTATAAGTATTATCCGCTACCGTAATGCTGTCGATAGTACCATCAGGTCTGGATATTTGTGTAGTATTATGGTTCGTATTCACCCGGGGATTAAACATGCCATTCACCACTACACCAATCGTAGTTTTATTCGTAACCGCATAATCCGCACCTACCTTAAAGTTATGGTTCTGCCCGTTTTTAATCATCTTCGTTTGCTGGTCAAAGTTTGATACCAGCTCTTTCGTATCCTGATCACGAAACTTGCGGGTAAGACGCAGGTCCTGCATATTCTTGTTCCAATAATGACTATAGTTAGCAAACACATTCACCTTGCCTGTGCGATAGTTCACGCTCGCACTATTACTTGTTTTAGGATATAAACCCATGCCACCACCAATAGTAACCGAACCATTCAAACCTACTATTCGAGACTTCTTAGTTCGTATATTAATCACACCCGAGTTGCCCGCAGCATCATACTTCGCCGGAGGGTTAGGCATAATTTCAATTTGTTCCAGGTTAGTAGAAGGCATGTTCTTTAAAATATTAGCTAGTTCCGCAGCACTTAAATAAGTAGGTTTACCATCCACCAGAATCAACACCCCACCCTTCCCTTTCAAACTCACATTGCCATCTTTATCCACAGAAATGCCCGGCGATTTTTCCAGCACATCCAAAGCACTTAAACCTGCATTCGAAGCAGACGCCTCTACATTGATAATGGTTTTATCCAGGTGCTGTTCTACAAATGGTTTTTTACTGGTTACGGTAACCCCATTAAGCGCCGCCCCGGCAGCAACTAACTCAATTACCGGCATATGAAAAGCAGCCCCTTTCATTTCAAAAGCAGCGGAATATTGCTTCTGAAACCCCAGCGCTTCTATTGCCAGCAAATAATGGCCATTAACAAGCACAGGTAAAGTGAAGGCCCCGTTTTTAGCCGATACAGCCGCTTTTACAATGCTCGAATCTTTGGCTTTTAATAAGTATACCGAAGCAGCTTCTACCGGCGCCTGGTTGCTGATAACGCTTCCTGAAACAATTGTGGGTGATTGCGCGTAGGCACCTGCTAAAAAAGTATTTACTGTTAGTGCAATCAGGAATATTTGGATTTTGGTTTTCATTTTCTCACGTTTAGTACTTGCTCATGATTATTACATTTCAAAAGTAGGTACTATGCAAAACACAGTACAATACTTTACTTCGAACGGCCATATTTACTGATAAATGGCGAATCGTATTTCCGTAGTAGTACGTTTCAGTCTAAAATCCGTTACACTACGTCTTGCTTTTAGGGATAAACGGCAAGCAGAAGGGATGAGTGCAATACATAAAAAAAGGCCGCACCTTCCGGTACAGCCTTCCTGTATATTTAAATAGTAAACCGTTATGCTGCAGCCTGTTTCTTAGGCGGAGCATTGAAAAATTTACTGTTTTGCAATTTAGGAGCCAGTAAAAACAGGGCAATTCCGGCAATCATTAATAAGCTGGAAATAATCTCTGCCTGTGTAGGATTAAAGCCAAGAACATGTTGCTTGGTATTTACCCTTATCTTCTCAATCATAAAACGCTCCAGGCCATTCACAAACAGGTATAAAGCGAATACCCTGCCCGCAACCTTTAGTTTCTTACGGAAATACCATAACAAACCAAACAGCGCCAGACTCATAATAATCTCATATAATGGCGTAGGATATACCGGCTGTGGCAGATGGGTGCAATAATCATCCCAGGTACAATTCAGTAAAGGCACGCCCTCTTTATTCACGTTATGCGCATAATCATAAGCCCATGCCCAATCAGGTATCCAGGAAAAAGGTTTGGGTTTCAGGTTTACAATACCCCAATCGCCATCACCAGACACCTGGCAACCTACGCGACCTAAGCCATAGGATAACATCAAAACAGGACCAAATGCATCTGCAGCATGAATAATGTTCACCTGGTGCTTTCGTAAATACCATACAATAGCAATAGTGGCAAAGATTAAACCTCCGTAAAAGGTAAGTCCGCTGGGTGAAAACAGGTTACCCCACACATCCTGAACAAACCTGTCCCAGTTTTCAAAGTTATCAAACAACTTAGCGCCTATAAAACCTGCCACAAAAGCAATGATAGTAATATCACCCACCCTGTCGCTTGGCCATATGCGTATATTGGTTTCCTGTGGCTGAGGTAGTTTAGCCTTGTTTTTATCGTACCATTTCAGGCCGGCAAAAAACAAACCTAACCCCAAACCTGCCAGTATACTACCCTGGCCGGAGAAAATATAAGCTTGCGGATCTTTTAACCCGTTAGCATCAAACAATACTCCTAATATCTTGTAGCCGAAAACAAAACCCAGCAAAAAGTTAACCAGCAACTCACCGGCAGAAGCAGGCTTGCCCACTATCACTTTAGTGTCTTCATAACTCAATAGCCCTTCCTTCTCCTTACGCTTTAATTCTTTCATTAAAACCCAGGCAGAAATAAAGAATGCGATCGCCACAAAAAAACCAAAGGAGTTGACAATTTTGAGGGCGGGTATACTTATTCCAAAAAGCTCTTTAAACAGGTAATATAGATTAGGATACATCCGTAACTGATTTCAGTGCGTTGCAATGTTAGAAAAAATGTTTTACATATCGCATTGAAAATAAAAATCCCCCTGAGGAATCAGGGGGAAATATTTACTAACCCATCCATGATGAAAGCTAAAAGCTTACATGAAGGCTCTTTCAGCTGCTAACAATAGGTGTTGAAAGCAGCTATTAAATTATGTGCAATTGCCTGTGCTGGTCTTCCTTCAATCTGGTGACGCTCGATAAAGTGTACCAGTTGACCATCTTTAAACAACGCAATAGCGGGTGAAGATGGTGGGTAGGGCAATAAATGTTCTCTGATCTTCTTGATGGCATCAACATCAAATCCTGCAAAACTGGTAGTCAGGTTATCAGGACGCTTTTCTGTATTGTTTACTGCCATCAATACACCTGGTCTTGCACTGCCTGCGCTACAACCGCAAACAGAATTGATCATTACCAATGTGGTACCTGCTCCAGTTAGTGTTTTCTCCACTTCTTCGGGAGTTACTAATTCATTGAAGCCATTATCTGTTAACTCTGCCTTCATTGGCAGTACTATTTCTGCTGGATACATCTCGCTTATTCCTCCTTTTCCTTGTTAGGATAACAAAATTACGTGAAAACATCAATCCGTGAAAACCTTTTTTATGACATTTTGACCCTTAAACACATCTTTAACAGACAATTAGTCATATACACGTGGCAAAAATTGCCATTTTGGTCAAAAAAACACCTGAAAAACGGCATGGAACAACATTTGAACTATACCCTTCAGATCACAAAATTAAAAAAACAAAAAAAGGAATAATTATGACACTGGTAAAACACAACTACAGAAACCTGGGAAATCTATTTGATGAGTTCTTTACTTCTTTCCCTGCTAACAACAACAATGCTTTCAACAACAATGTACCTCCGGTTAACATTCATGAAAGCACAGATGCTTACACTTTACAACTGGTAGCGCCTGGTTTACAGAAGAGCGACTTTAAAGTGAACGTAGAGAAAGGTTTATTAACTATCAGCTATGAAAAGAAAACCGAGCAGGAGCAGAAAGAACAAAAAACACACCGCCGTGAATTTAACGTGTCCAGCTTCAAAAGAAGCTTCACTGTAGATGAATTGATTAATGTAGATGGCATTCAGGCCAGATACGAAAATGGAATACTGGAACTGCAGCTTCCTAAAAAAGAAGTAGTGAAAGTAACTCCAAAAGAAATTGCAATTAACTAATAGAGTTTTTGGTTAGATAAGGATAGTTTCATAAGAGTTGGTTTTGGTTAGAAACCCTGTGTGTTTACACAGGGTTTTTTATGTGTAGAAGTTAAGATTTGATCTGACAAATGGGATTAATTTTAAGTAACCACACTTTTAACCAATCCCAAAATGTCAGACCATGAAATCTGAAACTAAGTTAATCAAAACCAAGTTAGGACTCCTCAATTTAGCGGCTCATTTAGGCAATGTATCTCAAGCTTGCAAGGTAATGGGCTACAGTCGCGACAGCTTCTACAGAATTAAAGAGCTGTACGATACCGGAGGAGAAAATGCCCTTCACGAAATCAGCCGAAAGAAACCTATTATCAAGAATCGCGTTGAGCCAGCCATCGAAGAAGCAGTGGTTACTATGGCCTTCGAGAATCCTGCCTGGGGGCAGCAGCGGACCAGTAATGAACTGCGCAAGAAGGGTATTTTTATTTCAGGCGGTGGTGTTCGTAGTGTTTGGCAACGCCATGATCTGGAAGTATTTGATAAGCGCCTGAAAGCATTAGAAGCCCGTGTGGCTCAGGATGGTCTGATACTTACCGAAGCTCAGATGATAGCAATGGAGCGCAAAAAAGAAAAGCGGGAATCCCAGGGTGAAATAGAAACTATGCATCCAGGTTACCTCGGTTCCCAGGATACTTACTACGTGGGCACAATTAAGGGCGTGGGCAGGATCTATCAGCAAACCTTCATTGATACCTATAGTCGTGTGGCCTTTGCCAAGCTCTATGACGGCAAAACAGCCCTTACAGCAGCAGATACGCTGAATGATCGGGTATTGCCTTTCTTTGAATCACATCAGATCCCACTTCTTCGAATTCTTACAGACCGTGGCACTGAGTACAAAGGCAAACCAGAGCACCACGAATATGAACTATACCTGCAAATCGAGGGTATTGATCACACCAAAACCCAGGTGCGGCATCCACAGACGAACGGTATCTGTGAAAGGCTTCACAGGACTATGCAAGAAGAATTTTACGCGGTCACATTCCGGAAAAAACTGTACGACAGCATCGACGATCTGCAAAATGATCTGGATGCTTGGATGGAGTACTACAACAACGAAAGACCACATAGTGGCAGATATTGCTTTGGTAAAACTCCTATGCAGACATTTATCGAATCACTACCTTTAGCAAAACAAAAGCTGCTGAATGACCTATATTCAGCAGCTTAATATCTTTGTTTTAATCCTCGTTTGTCAGATCAAATACTATCTAATACATTTTATTTTTACCACCAGGTGTAATATTTGCACGCATCCCGGTACTAATAATCCGGGTAATTTATTCTAAGCATCAATTTATGAAATACCTTATTCCAGTATTCGTTTTCTTTTTATCTACCATGTGCCTGGCACAGAAACCCGTAGAAAAAACTTTGCTGTGGGAAATAAAAGGAAACGGACTCACCAGCTCCTCCTGGTTATATGGCACCTATCATATGGCCTGTGCAGATGAACTGAAAGTAGATTCCGCCATAACACATGCCTTTGCCGCAACTCAACAATTGTATTTAGAGCTGGACCTGAGCGATCCCACCCTTCAGTTACAATCACTCAAGTGGATGGGTATGGCTAACAAACAACGCCTGCAGGATCTGCTATCCCCTGCTGACTTTGATTCGGTTTGCGTGCTGTTCAAACAAAAAACAGGGTATGCCTTACGCCCTATGCAAAATACCAAACCTATAATACTGTCTTCCCTGTTATACCCCGCCCTCATGAAATGCACACCCGAAGGCTGGGAGCAGATATTCCTGAAAATGGCTAAAGAACGGAACGTACCCGTAAAAGGTCTGGAAACTGTAGCGTTTCAAATGAGCATCTTCGATTCTATTCCTTATAAAGATCAGGCCATCAGCTTTATGCAATCCCTGTATCATTTCGATAGTGTACAAAAAGCCAGTAGTAAACTGGTAGAGATGTATCAATCGAAAGACCTGGATAAAATGCAATCAGAAATTACAGAAGATCCCGACCTCGGCAAGTACGCATCCCTCTTACTATATCAACGTAACCAAAATTGGGTTCCCATTATAGAGGAACAGGCACGACAACAACCCACCTTTTTTGCAGTAGGCGCAGGACACTTAGGAGGCAACAGCGGTGTTATTGCCCTGTTACGACAAAAGGGCTATACCGTTACTCCTGTTTTTTACTAACTACTACTTATGCAAGCCTCCGCATCGTTTATTGCATTATTAACCGAACATCGCAACATTATATATAAGGTATGTAACCTGTATATGGATGATAAAGAACAGCGGGAAGATTTGTTCCAGGAAATTACCCTGCAAGCCTGGAAAAGCTTTTCCCATTTTCGCGGCGATGCAAAATTTGGCACCTGGTTGTATCGTGTAGCCCTGAACACAGCTATCACTTACTTTAAAAAAGAGCAACGCCGGGCCCCGGTAATGCTGGCAGACAATTTTCCTGATATAGCAGATAGCCACGATCCGGCCGATGAACAATTAATGGCCATGTACAAAGCCATTGCTACACTCTCTAAAATAGACAAAGCACTCATTATGCTTTACCTGGAAGATTATAGCTACCAGGAAATCGGCGAAATGTTGGGCATTACCGCCAACAACGTAGCAGTAAAAATGAACCGCGTCAAAATCCGTTTAAAGGAAGAAAGTAAAAAACATTATGAACCTGCTCAATAAGCTTTTATGGAACTGGATGATTTAAAATATCGTTTAAAAGAGAAGCTGGAGCAGCCGGCAACAGCCGATGTTTCGGCCCAGGACATTGCAGGACTGATGAAACGTCAAACAAAATCCGTACTGGATAAGCTTACCCGTAGCTTGTGGATAGAGATTATTTGCTCCCTGCTTTGTTTAATAGCATTTAGCATTGTCGCCCTCACCAGTAAGCAATTTGTATTACGCGTTTACTTTGGCTCTGTAATCGCCTTTGCCGCTGCACTATGCATGGTTCAATATTATCTGGTAGCCAAAATCAAACGGTATGGCAATACGCCCTTGCCTGTAAAAAACAATCTCAACGTTATTTATACTATTGTCAAAAACTACGAAACACGTTGTTATTGGATTTCTATGGCGTTGCTTCCCCTGTGCCTTTTCTTCTCGCTATGTCTCCATTATATAGCCTATGCACAGTTGCACGAAGGCGCTGCTCCTCCTATTTACCTGACCTGGCGCCCCTGGATAAAAATGCTGTCCTCACTCATTGTATTAAGCATAGCTGCACACTATCTTACCAAATGGTACTTCCGTAAATTGTACGGCAACTATCTCAAAGAATTACTAACATACATCGACGAATTACAATCACCTGAAGAAAAAGCAGCGCTGGCCTGATCACAAATAGTCAAAAATCATTTTATTTACATAAAAAATATATGTTCTTTGGTGAACTGTTTGGTAGTTATTATTACCTCATCCCTATCCTTCAAATCATTTGCATTATTCACGCCCTGCGAACCGACCGTAAAAACTGGATCTTCGCGCTGTTTTTCTTACCTGTAATCGGCTGTATCATTTACCTGGTGCAGGAAATATTACCCGCCTATTCATCCGGCGTATCCAATGGTAATGCACGCAGGTCTCTATTTCCCAACTTTCGCATCAAGGAACTGGAAAAGCGCCTGAAGTTAGCCAATACCGACGCCAACAGATTGGCCCTGGCCGATGAATATACACTGCAACAGCAATACGATAAAGCTATAGCCCTTACACTATCCTGCCTGACAGGCCTGTATGCCAACGACCCCGACCTGTTACTTCGCATGGCAAGGTTGTACACTTTAAATAGTCAGTACACCGAAGGGCTGGCTTACTTTACTAAAGCTTTACCCCTGCAAAACAACCGTTTTAACAGGCCGGAAGATGAAATCATGTACGCCCGCACACTGGATGGCACCGGCGAAAACAGCCGGGCAGAAGAAGAATATAAAAGAGTGATCAGGGTGCATCACTCTATGGAAGCTATGTATTACTATGGTATGCTGCTCAAGAAACAAGGCCGCACAACAGAAGCCCGCACCCAGTTTCAGGCCGTGCAAAAGGAGAAAGATTTACATCCCAAATACGTGCGCCGAATGAACTATAAGTGGATTCGCTTTTCACGAATAGAGCTGCGATCACTCAAGTAATAGCTGTCACAGGTAACAATAAAAAGAGGGAGCATGTATTACCATACTCCCTCTTTCACTTATAAACTTATCCCTGTAACTACTACATGTAGCCCAGGATCTTTAACATGCTTTGAGCACTTTGTTCTTTTGCATACACCCAATCTACCAGCTTACCGTTTTTATCATGACCAACGATAATGTGTTTAGGCGAAGGAATTAAACAGTGCTTGATACCACCATAACCACTGATCTGATCCTGGTAAGCACCCGTATGGAAGAAGCCTACATACAACGGTTCTTTATTGGGCGAGTCCCCTTTATTATTGGCATGCTCCAGCTTAGGCAGGAACACCTCATTAATATGCTCTTCCGAATCATAGTAATCATGGCTATCGCAGGTAATACCTCCTAATACCACCCTTTGGTAGTCGTTATCCCATTTATTCACAGGCAACATCAGAAACTTCTCACCAATACCCCAGGTATCCGGTAAAGTAGTAATGAAAGAAGAGTCGATCATATACCAGATCTCACGATCATTCTGTTGCTTCTGGGCAATTACACTGTAAATATGCGCCATACTCTCCCCTACGGTAAAAGAACCGAATTCGGTGTAGATATTAGGCATAGGCACACCCGCCTTTTTACAGGTCTTCTTAATATTTCCTACAATTTCATTGATCATGAACTGATAGTCATATTCAAAGCCCAGCGAATGCTTAATTGGAAAACCACCTCCAATGTTGATGGAATCCAGTTCCGGACATATTTTCTTTAACTGGCAGTAAAGGTTGATGATCTTGTTCAGCTCACTCCAGTAATATATATCGTCTTTAATACCCTTATTCAAAAAGATATGCAGCATTTTCAGTTGAAACTTATTTTCATAACCTTCAATATTATCTACATAAAATTCCAGGATATCACGTGCACGAATGCCCAAACGGGATGTATAGAAGGGGAAGTTAGGTTCTTCCTCTGCAGCTACACGTATACCCAGTTTAAAGGGGTGCTTTACGCTTCTTTTATAGGCATCCAGCTCTTCTTTATTATCCAGTACGGGAATCACATTTTTGAATCCGGTATTAATCAGCTTAGCAATACGGCTGGTATACTGCTTTTGCTTAAAACCATTGCAGATAATAAAGGTATCCTTGGTTATTTTTCTGCGGGCATATAGCCTGTTAATGATTTCAATATCATACGCAAAGGATGTTTCCAGGTGTATCTCATGTTTTAATGCCTCTTCTACCACAAATGAAAAGTGGGAGCTTTTGGTACAGTAACAGTAAAAATACTTCCCTTCATACTTATGCTTTTTCATCGCATTGGCAAACATGTCTTTGGCCTTGTTAATCTGCATCCCTATTTTAGGCAGATAGGTAAGCTTCATGGGCGTGCCATACTTTTCTATCAGCGCTTTCAGGTTCAGACCATTGAATTCAAGATAGCCATCACTGTTTGCATTAAAACCCTCCTGAGGGAAATGAAAGGTTTGTTTCACCAGGTCGGTGTACGTATTGTTCATCCTGCTGCTTCGTTGTACTTTTTAAGTAAAAGGATTTCCTGTAACGGTGCAAAAATAGTTTTTTGACAATATATCCATACAAAAAAAACCGGAAGCATACACCTCCGGTCTTTTTTTACTGCTATGAAGCAATTATTTTACAGAATCGATCAGCGCTTTGAAGCTGGTTGGCTCATTCATAGCCAGGTCAGCAAGCACTTTACGGTTCAGTTCAATACCTTTTTTGTTCAGCTTGTCAATGAACTTGCTGTAGGTTAAACCTTCTGCTCTTACTGCAGCGTTGATACGGGCGATCCACAGCTGACGGTATTCGCGTTTTTTCAGTTTACGGCCTACATAGCTGTAGGTCATACCCTTTTCTACAATGTTTTTGGCAACGGTGTAAACGTTTTTACGTTTGCCATAGAAGCCTTTAGCTTGCTTAAGAATTCTCTTCCTTCTTGCCCTTGATGCTACCGCATTTACTGAACGTGGCATATATTAAATCAGTTTGAAGTATTAAATGGATAATGTTAAGTCAGGTAAAACAGATAATCTGTTTACTGCTTATTTCAGACGTAATAAACGCATTACGAAATCTTTGTTAGGAGCGCCTACTACGCCTTTAACGCGCATTGCTCTTTTACGTTTAGTAGACTTCTTAGTTAAGATGTGACGTTTGAAGGGCTTTTGGTAAGAGATTTCTCCTGTTGCTGTAACCTTAAAACGCTTTTTAGCGCTTGAATTGGTTTTTACCTTTGGCATAAAATAATAATCTGGTAAGATTACACCCTGCTGGCGTTCCCGAACAGACGGGACTCTTGTAGAGCCATATGGGTAATGTTTCCCTATTTGGGGTTGCAAAGGTAGCAAAAAACACCTGAGATTTCCAAATTTTCAGCAAAGAGAAGTAAATAGAATAGAAAAAGCGCCTGAAAACGGGCGCTTTTTCTATATATAAGATAGCTAAAATTATGCTTTGGCAGGTGTAACCGGCTTCTTTTGGCTCTTAGGCGCAAACATTACCAGCATCCTTTTCCCTTCCATCTTGGGCATACCTTCCAGTACGCCGGCTTCTGTAAGTCTTTCTGCAAATTTCAGCAGTAACAGCTCGCCCCTGTCTTTAAACATAATAGCGCGGCCTTTAAACTGTACATAAGCCTTTACCTTGTTGCCATCCTTCAGGAACTTTTCGGCGTGTTTCGCTTTGAAATCGAAATCGTGATCATCCGTACCAGGCGTAAAGCGAATTTCTTTTACTTCGCTCTGCTTGGCATTCGCCTTCATTTCCTTTTCCTTACGCTTTTTCTCGTACAGGAATTTTTTATAATCGATCACTTTACATACGGGAGGATCGGCATTTGGTGAAATTTCTACCAGGTCAAGCTCCTGCTGTTGCGCAATTTTACGCGCTTCTTCCAGCGGATACACACCTACAGTAACATTGTCACCTACCAGGCGCACCTGAGGTACCCTGATTCTTTCGTTAATGCGATGTTCAGGCTCTGGTTGCCTGTTAAACCGGGGATTCATTCTGCCCCCTCCCCCTCTATTTGGTAAAGCCATTCATTGTTGTTTAGTAAAAAATGATTTTCAACCTAAAAATAATCCTTTTATGCTTTTCTTTCAGCAATTTCCTCTACAATAGTGTTAATAAACTCCTGCACGGTTACGCTGCCGGTATCTCCAACACCCTGTCTGCGAACAGATAAACGTCCTTCTTCCACCTCTTTTTCGCCTATAATCAGCATGTACGGAACACGGCTTAATTCGGTGTCACGGATCTTTTTACCAATCTTTTCGCTACGGTCGTCAATATCTACTCTAACACGCGCTTTGCGTAATTGTTTTTTTACTTCCTCTGCATAAGGCAGAAATTTGTCGCTGATAGGTAGAATTTTTACCTGTTGTGGTGCTAACCAAACCGGGAATTTGCCAGCATAATGTTCCAGCAGGAAGCCGATAAACCTTTCATGGGTACCCAGCGGCGCCCTGTGAATGATCAATGGCGCTTCTGCGGTATTATCCTTAGTGGCATATTCCAGTTTAAAACGGCGACCCTGGGCAAAATCCACCTGGTTGGTAGCCAGGGTAAATTCACGGCCAATTGCACTCCAGATTTGAACATCAATTTTCGGACCATAGAACGCGCCCTCGTCCGGAACTTCCACAAAAGGAGTTCCCATTTCTGTCAGCACCTCACGCACCATCTGCTCTGTTTCTAACCACAGCTCAGGCTCGTTAATGTATTTCTGACCCAGTTTGGATGGCTCGTGCAGCGATAAACGCATTACATATTTATCAATACCAAACAGGGCAAAATATTTCAGGTACATCGCGTTCACGGCCTTAAACTCCTGCGCAAACTGCTCTTTGGTACAGTAAATATGCGCATCGTTCATATGCAGGCAACGTACACGCATCAGGCCAAACAGCTCACCACTCTGCTCATAACGATAGCAGGTGCCGTATTCAGCCAAACGCAACGGAAGGTCTTTATAACTTCTTGGCTCTGCCGCAAATATTTTGTGGTGGTGCGGACAGTTCATGGCCTTCAGGTAGTATTTGGTACCGTCCATTTCCATGGCAGGATACATACTATCTGCATAATAAGGCAGGTGACCGCTGGTTAAGTACATGCTTTCTTTAGCCAGGTGCGGCGTAACCACACGCTTATACTCCGCATCTTCTTCTGTTTCTTTCGCCAGCTTCTCCAGCTCTTCTATAATAATAGTACCATTAGGCATCCATAAAGGCAAACCCGGACCCACATCATCGTCCATGGTATAAATACCCAGTTCTTTACCCAGTTTGCGGTGGTCGCGTTTTTTAGCTTCCTCCAGCATCAGAATGTACTCATCCAACTCTTTCTGTGTAGGGAAGGTTACACCATATATACGGGTAAGTTGCTTATTCTTTTCATCCCCCTTCCAGTAAGCACCGGCTATACTGGTTAACTTAATCGCTTTGATAGTACCGGTAGCAGGAATGTGTGGTCCGCGACATAAATCGGTAAACTGTCCCTGGGTATAGAAACTGATCTTCCCGTCTTCCAGGTTCTTTAACAGGTCCAGCTTGTACTCATCCCCTTTCTCTGTAAAGTAAGCCACCGCTTCTGCTTTAGGCATTTCTTTACGGATGTAGGCGTTGTTTTGCTTCGCCAGCTCTGTCATTTTCTTTTCCAGTACCGCCAGATCGTCTTCGCTCATCTTACGATCGCCCAGGTCTATATCATAGTAGAAGCCTTTATCCAAAGCAGGTCCTACCCAGAATTTAGCGCCAGGGAACAAACTTTCCACCGCTTCGGCCATCAGGTGAGCAGAGGAATGCCAGAACGTAGACTTGCCATCCGTGTCGTCCCACGTCAGAAACTTCACGCTTGCGTCTTCGGTAAGGGGCCTTGTGGCGTCCCATACCTGGCCATTGACATTCGCGGCCAAAACTTTTCTGGCCAGGCCTTCGCTGATGGACCTGGCGATGTCTAATGCACTACTGCCACTTTCATATTGGCGTACTGCTCCGTCCGGGAAAGTAATATTTATCATAAAATGGGACACAAAAATAGAGTTTTTATTGTTTTAACGCTTCTTTGCTGTTGTGTGCTATATTGCATTATTACTTTTGTCTTATGAGGTACATGGTTTTACTGCTATTTGTGCTTGCTTTGCCCGCTTTTGTCACTTCTCAAGACCTCACTGGCATATGGAAGGGAACCTTTGTAGAAGGCATTGGAGCACTTAAACAGCAATATAAATATGAGGTTCAGATAAAACAGCAGCCTAACAAAGCATTATCAGGAGTAACCTATTCCTACCTGAACGTAGTGTTCTATGGCAAAGCCAGCTTACAGGGCATTTACATGGATAAAGCACACAATGTATTGATCAAGGAAAACAAAATGCTGGAGGTAAAGTCAATGGGTGGCATGGCTACGGCTTGCGCTATGACCTGTTACCTCACCTGGCGCAAAGAAGGTAACGAAGAAATAATGGAGGGCACCTACACATCAGAAAACGTGATTGACAAAAAGCCCTGCGGCGCCGGCAAGGTGTATTTAAAAAAAGTAACCGAATCTGATTTTTATAAAGAAGACTTTTTACTGGATGGCAGCAAGAATAAAAAGCCCGGCATGCGCATAAAACCCGGAGCCGAAGCCAACCTGCTACCTTCAGACAATGCACGAACCGGCAAAAAGCCCACCACCGCTCCTAAAATTATACGTGACAGTGCACATGTTATCCTACCTGCCGACAAAGACAAACTGACCTTAATGGATACGGTTTCTGCCCCTGTAGCAGTTCCGGAACAAGTGCCCGTACCAAGCATTTTAAAAGAGCGGGAAAGCAAACTGGAAAGAACTATCAAGGTAAATTTACCTGACATTACTGTTAAACTATATGACAACGGGGATATCGACAATGATACGGTTACCGTATACCATAATAATCGCCCCGTATTATTCAAGCGCCGTTTAGACAAAAACGCGCTGGAAATAAATATACACGCTACCAGGCAGGATAAACTTCACGAGCTGGTAATGGTAGCAGACAATTTAGGTTCTGTACCGCCTAACACCGCGTTAATGGTGATCACCTGCGGCGATAAGCGTTACGAACTCTCCCTCTCCTCCGATTTTAAGAAAAGCGCTAAGATCATTATAGAATACGAACCATAGTCTCTTCCTGGCCGGGAGAGTGACATATAAAAAAACGGTTGCATTGGCAATGCAACCGTTTTTTTATATGTCAATTTTCTAATTAAACTGTAGCTGTTTTATAATTCTGCCTGAGTTCCCCTATCCTCTTCACCTGTTTTATCAGCAACAATTTCATCTGCTGGCTTTTCCTCCATAGTCATTTGCACAAGTTTGTCTTTGCCCTTATATAGCTGCCATAGTATGTAAAGCCCACCGAGAGGAATACCAAACGCCCATTCTGAGTTCAGATAACCTCCATAATTAAAGCCAAATCCTAATAAAATTTGAAAATCTAACAACTCAATATGAACTCCCCCAAACGCAGTATATAATACAGCAGGAACGTTTAAACAAACAATAGCAAGATATTTTAACCACTTTTTCCGGAATCCGCTTCTCTTCACTCTTATAATCATGTAAATATTAAAAAGAGGAACACAAAGTGCAATCAGGCCAAAGAGCCAGAAGGAATTCATAGAAGGAATAGCTGATTTCACATCCAGCTGCCGTACGCTCAGTATTTTTTTAGAGCTATCGTCAAATACTAAATCTATCACTCCAAATTCTTTTTTATTAGCAATTTGCAGCAATACTTTAGTCGTATTTGGCAGGGTGCTTCCCTCCCCGCTTGAAGTCCATCTTTTCTCAGCCGACATAAAAGTAAAGTCCAATTGGCTGCCATATTCACCGGTGATAACAGCACGCATATTTTGTATGCCTTCCTTTAGTTTGCCTGCATCTAAGTTCATCTCCTTCATTGCAGGATGTTCTAAAGCCATCAAACTCACACATTTGTCATAGTCCTGATCCATCAGGCTTTGCATAAACTCTTTGGAAGTTGTGCGATAACTCAACGTTGTAGTGGTAAACGTGCAGCTACTCAATAATACAATAGTCAGCAGAATTAAAACCGGAAGCAGTAATCTTCTCATACGTTGTAGGGTTGTAAGGTAAAGGGATAAGAAAAGCGTCTCTAATATTATCAGAGACGCCGTATATAATGATATTAGAGCGAACTATTTCTGCCGGAAGTCAATAGAATCCTGAACAGCGCCACACTCCACCATAGTACCCTTATACTTGGGATGCTTTTTACCCAGGTAAGGATTTTCCACCTGGTTAGTGCCACTTATCCAGCTGGCTTCTTCACTATCGTTAAAAGCCATCGGGCAGCTCACATGGTAAATAACGGTCTGATCATAATGTACCGTTCTTACCAGGTTATACAGGCTTTCCGATAAAGTATAAAACGCACGTCTTTTTTCTTCAATCCCAGGTGCACCTATTATAGTATTGCTTTCTGCAGCGATACTTTCCGCAAAAGTTTTAGCGGTTTCCTTAATGGTAGTATCCCCTTTCAACTCACTAAAAGGCACTTTTTCTGTACTGGCGGCTAATACAGCTGCCGCTTTCATTACACTGGCAGTATCCCACTCCACAAACGCATTTTTCAGGCTGTAGTAGTTTTCCAGCATGGTGTTAAAACCATGGTTAAATGCATCACTGTTTTTGCTAATGGCCAATGCCTGTTGCTTAGGCGCTTCGGGTGTGCTATCTTTTTTACGCAGCACCAGCCACGCTGCTATAGCTACTACCACCACTACTATTACAATCGATACCTTTTTCATCCGATCATGTTTTAAATAAAAGATTAGTTGCTTTCGTCTTCTGTTACCTTATGCTTTTTGGGAAAGTTAAACAGAATAGATGTTATCATAGGTATAAAAAATATACCAACTGTTAACAGGGAAGTCACCACGTCTGCTTTATGGCTCGCCAAAAACACGCTCAAAGGCGTGCTTTCGTGAAAATGCTCGTACAAAGAAAGCGCCAGCTTTACTCCCAGAATGGCTATAACAATAAATGCAGCAGTTTCCAGGAAATGAAACTTTTCCATCAGTTTCACAAACGACTGGGCCACAAAACGCATGGCTAATATGCCTATAAACACGCCAATGCACACCAATAATATATTAGGCGTAAAGGCCACAGCAGCAAATACATTGTCTATCGAAAAGGCCAGGTCCATAATCTCCACCAGGATAATCGTACTCCAGAATGGACCTATTTTTCCGGAAAAATATTTCAAAAACCTGCCCTCCGCCTTTTTCAACGCCTCATCATGGTTTTCTTTCGGGCGGGAAAAAATAGTATACAACAGGTATATTATATAAATGCCCGATACGGCACAAATAACACCGAATAAGGTAGCATTCAGGGTTTCATCAAAACGGATAGCTACCACCAGGCCGGCCAGGGTAAGCACTTTAAACAGCGCCGAGCCCTTATCTCCTATTTTCCAACTGTCTTTATAATGGTCTACCGCCAGCCACAGCAGGTACAAGCCTCCCAATGGCTTCAACCACCAGATACGTATCAATATGGCGGCAAACAGCATGGCAATACCCCGGAAAATATACGCGCCCCAAATACCATATTTCAGCGCTTTACTCCTGTCTTTTTCGGGTAAATCCATCACCATCGTGGCCAGAACGGCCGCATTATCTACCGAAAGCAGACTTTCTATAATTATCAGATTTCCAATAATTGCCAGGGACGGCAAGGGATGATCTAAAATATCCTGTATCAAATGCTGCATGATTCTCTCTGAATTTGGCCTGTCTTTATAGGTCCGAAAGGTAAATTAAATAAAGAAGAATTAGATTTGCCGGAATTTTTTATTTTAATAAGGTATGTTAATAGGTTTTAATAACGTCACGTTCGAGTTTGGTGCCCGCGTAATAGTATCAGAAGCCACCTGGCACATTCATCCGGGAGAAAGAATTGGTTTAATCGGCTATAACGGAACCGGCAAGTCCACTATGTTGAAACTGATTGTAGGGCAATACCTGCCTTCTGTTGGTACAGTAGAAAAAGGACGCGGTGTTACTATTGGCTACCTGCACCAGGATCTGCTGAGCTTCGACACCAACGATTCTATATTGGAAGTGGCCATGGGCGCATTCGAGCGCGTAAAGCAACTGGAAAAAGAAATTGAAGAACTGGGCATTGAGCTGGAAAGAACCAGCGATGAAAAGTTACTGGAAAAATACACCGATAAACTGCACGAGCTCGAAGTGCTGGGTGGTTACACCATTCACCACCGCACCGAAGAAGTACTGCAAGGCTTAGGCTTCAGCAATGCTGATGTAAACCGCCCGTATAAAGAGTTCAGCGGTGGCTGGCGTATGCGCGTGCTGCTGGCGAAAATGATATTACAGGCACCGGACGTACTGTTGTTGGATGAACCTACCAACCACCTGGACTTACCTTCTATCGAATGGCTGGAAAAATACCTCACCCACTACCAGGGCAGTGTGGTAATTGTGAGCCACGATAAGTTTTTCCTCAACCGCATGGTAAACAAAATTGTAGACCTGTACCAGCAGGAACTGCATATTTACAGCGGCAACTACGAATATTACGAGAAAGAGAAAGAGATACGCGTTGAAATGCAACAGCGGGCTTATGAAAACCAGCAGGATTACATACGCCAGCAAGAGCGCTTTATCGAACGCTTTAAGGCTAAAGCCAGCAAGGCTGCCGCTGCTCAAAGCGCCATGAAACGCCTGGATAAAATTGACCGCATTGAACAGGTAGAGATTGAAAGGCCTAACCTGCGCATTAACTTCCAGATAGACAAACAGCCGGGTAAAGTGCTGGTAGATTTAAAAGGAGTAAGCAAGCAGTTTGGCGAAAATACCATTATCAGCGGCGCAGTTGCAGAAATTGAACGTGGCGATAAAATTGCCCTGATCGGTGCCAACGGTAAAGGTAAATCTACCGTGTTGCGCATTATTGCCGGCACAGAATCTTATTCCGGCGAAAGAGTATGGGGCCACAACGTAGAAGAAAGCTTTTACGCCCAGCACCAGCTGGAAGCGCTGGATTTAAACAATACCATTTTAGAAGAAATGCAAACCGCCCGCAGTGGCAAAACCGACCTGGAACTACGTTCCTTATTGGGTTGTTTCCTGTTTGGCGGCGATGATATAGACAAACGTATTAAAGTACTGAGCGGTGGCGAAAAAGCCCGCGTGGCACTGGCTAAGGTAATTGTAAGTAAAGCCAACTTCCTGATGTTGGATGAACCTACCAACCACCTGGATATGCACAGTGTGGAACTGCTGGCCGATGCCTTAAACAAATACGAGGGCAGCCTGATATTTGTAAGCCACGACCGTTTCTTTATTTCCCGCACTGCCAATAAAATATGGGAAATCATTGATCACGAGATCAAAGAGTTCAAAGGCACCTACACCGAGTACATGGAGTGGAAGGAAAGAATGGCCAAACAGCAGCGCAACAACAAAGACAAAGAAGCGCCCGCCAAAGAAGCTCCTAAACAGGAAGCGCAACCGGCAAAAGCTGCCCCACAACCAAAGGCTGCTTTAGACCAGGACCAGAAAAAAGAACTGCAACGCCTGCAAAAGCAATTCAGCAAAGCCGAGCAAGACCTGGCACGCGTTCAGGAAGAAGCCAAAAAGCTGGAAGCTGAAATGGGTAACCCGGATAATTACTCCGACAAAACCAAATTCACTGCACTGGAACAACAATACAAAGCCGTACAGCAAAAGCTGGCTACCGCAAATAAGGAATATGAAACCTTGTTTGAAAAGGTAATGAGCATGGAAAGCTAGTTTGACAGATACTGCATACAATAAAAACCGGGTATACGCATTACAGTATACCCGGTTTTTTATTGCTTTTTATCGCACCAGCTTATTTACAACAGGCTACAATTTTATTTCCACCACATAAGCCAGCCAGCATAAAAGTATTTTAATCTTTACCGTTCAATACCGCCTGGTGGCTTTTTACAAAGTCGGTAACCAGGTAACTGATCAGCTTGCCGGTGCTATCATCTCTTCTGCCATCGGCCAGTTGGGTAGCACCTTCACAAATGTGCAGGTAGGCCACTTTGGTATCCATAGCTGTATAGTGTACATATTGTCTTGCCTGCAGGGGTTTTATACCTGTGGGAGTAATAGCGCTGCTCAGTACTTGTTCAATGCTGTCCATGTCCAGCTCAATGCCGCAGAAAGTACCTTCTGTAAAGGCGGCGGCATGTGCTATAGCCTGCAAAAAGTTATGCTTTTCGTGCAGGAAAATATCTTCAAACGTAATCACATCCATGAATGGGTTGTTGACCATATCCATCCATGTGTTCTGGGTAAGATAGTTTTCGTGTAAACCAATGATGCAATATTTTTCCAGGAAGTTGTCTTCTTCTGCATAGCGGAAGGCATTGCCGCTGTGGCGTCCTTCGCTAGGGCGGTAATCGGCATGTGCATCCAGGTTAATAGCGTTGATTTGCGCAATAGGTATCATACCGGCTTTATACAAACCTTTGGCAGCGCCTTTGATACATGGATAAGCATTGTTATGGCCACCACCTATTACAATAGGAATTTTACCACATTGCGTAATCAGCTTTACAATATTTTCTACCTCATCATCTATGGTTCTTACCGCATGCCGGTATGCTTCAATCTTTTCATCCGGCGTAAGCGCGTTGGTTTCTATTACTTCGCTCATGTCCGAAAAATCAAAATGCCCCAGCACCAGCACTTCCAGCCCTTGCAAAAAATCGTTGCTTTGTACATTCAAAAATGCTCTTAAAAAAGGTAACCAGGCAGTGTCGGCCCCACCCGCTCCCATATTGGCTTTCACTCCTATGTCTTCCGGAATGCCCACAATAATATAGTCGGCATCGGTTTGCAGTAAAGAAGCTTCTATATTGGAAAAATCGTTTAACACCTGAACGCATTCGCCCAGCTTGGTTTCGAATTTCCGGATTCGTGTAACAGCTAAAATGTCTTCTTTTGTGTATAGCTTCAAGTGTTTCATAACATTATTTTAGGTATGGATCAAGCCTCCGTTATGCCACCGTTTTTCCGGGGCCGGATAAAATCGAATGGATATTTCTTAAAATAGCGCCACAATATCCTGATAAATTCCGGATAATCCCTCAATCGTATTCCGCGCGATTTTACGGCTACAATAAACGCCAGCGCAAAACTTACCAGGAAGTTAAAAAACCCTATCGCCAGCACTCCCGCTATTACCTGGGTAAGCAACTGCCACGGTATATTTTGCAACCCCAGGCCGTAAGCCCCCATCGCCACATTACCTGCTGAAATGGTGATATGCCGGATATCGAAAGGAATACCAAACAACTTCACCACCACACTGCTCATACCCAGAAAAAAGCCCAGTACAATATTCCCCGTTAAACTACCCGCATGATGCTCTATATAATGTGCCAGCCGCCGCAAGCGGTCGCCCGGAATGGTCAGGCGCATTACCGGGTGCATTTGCATACGTTCGGCCACACGGCTGTATTGTATCTTGTTTTGTATAAAACCGGCAATCAACCCGCTCACAAACAAAAACACACCCGTGTTGCAGGCATATAATAAAGAAAGACTTTTCCAGGGATGCTGGTCTATCAGTAGTTTCATGGCCTGTGGTCCTTCCACCAGCTTATGGGCAAAGCAGAGATCATACAACCAGGCTATTAAATAAGTAACCGGAAACACCACTACCAGGTTACCAAAGAAAGAAGCAAACTGGCTGCGGGTTACCCGCGCCACAGTAATAGCTAAACTATACAGGTTGGGTTGTTCGTTCTTGCGCACGTCCAGCGAGCCGGCAACAGCACTGGCAGTAAAAGCAGGCTGCTTCGTGGCCAGCGTAGCTTTGGTTTCTTCAATAGCTACAAAACCCAGGCTATAGTTTACACTATAAGCAGCCCCCAACCATAAAGGCAACATATGCACTTTGCCCAACAGGGTTTTAAACAGCACCATTAAGCACACGATCAATCCACCCCACATAGCACTTACCATCATTTTAGCATATTCCAGCCGGGTGGTAGTAATGTACTTATCCCCTTTGGTGCCCTTATGCTCTGCTATCTGGTACGCGATATGTCCAAAAGTGCGCGAGAACAATTCACGAATACTGTTCTTTCTTTTCTCGTAATGCACTTCCAGCCTGAAAAAATCAACCAGTTTATCAGTAGTAAAGTTTTTATTGTTTTCCAGCACATCTGCCAGAATTTTCATCCGGGCAAGATTGTAACGCATAGAAAGCGTTAGATAGCTTAATGAAAGGCTGGCCCCTTTAATGGCCTGTAATTCCTGTATACGCTGCACCGTATCCATACACTCATCCACCAGGCCATTCAAAGTGTCTATACCCGGAAAAGCATAGGTATCAGGTATGTGAAACTCCTCCTTGGTTTGCAGCTGGTTAATGATATGATTTTGCCGGATAAATACATTATTGGCCTGCATTTCTTCCGGTAAAAATCTTACCACTTCCGGGTCCAGCGAAAAATTAGCCACCCGGTACGAAAGCACCAGTAAAGCCTGCCGTAACTGTTGCGGTAAACTGGTATGTTGTTGATGCAAAGAAATATTCAGCTGATCAAAAAAAGCTTTCCAGGTATTGCGGTCAATCGCTTCTACCCATATGTAATCATTCTTTTTATAAAAGATGCGGTTAAGGATATAGATCAACTCATCTTCCTGCTGCAGAGAGGGCAACAGTTTATGGCTCAGGCGCGAACCCAGCTCCTGCACAAAGCCGCGCGACAACAACATCCCGCTTTCTGTAAGCGCCGGAACAAAGTTGGTATGCCCCAATTGTGCCATCACTGCTACCCGTAAATTTTGCAACAGGTGCGGCTTTTCCTGTAATTGCTTTATCACCAGTTGCAGTCGGGTTTCGGCATTATCCTTACCCTTGCGGGGGCGTACCTTATTAAACAGGTCTATTAAAAAGTCCAATCCCTGCTCGCGGGCAAGTATGTGCAGGTGAAAGTCGTTTTCAACCGACTCTATGTACAAATCCCTTCTTTGCTGTTTTTTGTTTATTCCCATACACTTCCTCTCACTATTACTTTTTCAACCAGGTTATCTCCGAAAGAGTAAGGAAGGTAAGCAATAGAGGGAATAGGTTTGGTAATAATAAGGTTGGCCAGTTTACCGGTAGTGATACTGCCCACCTCCTGCTGCACCTGCATGGCATAAGCACCGTTGATGGTGGCGGCATTAATAGCTTCCTCGGGTAGCATTTTCATTTGAATACAACTCATTGCTACCACCAGGTTCATGTTTCCGCTGGGGCTGGAGCCGGGATTATAATCACTGGCCAGCGCAATGGCGCATCCTGCATTAATCAGCTGCCGCGCCGGTTGAAAGGCCATACGTAGAAAAAAGGCGGCGGTAGGCAATAAAGTACCAATCGTATTACTATTGGCCAGCACCTGTATCGCTTCTTCATCCATTGTTTCCAGGTGGTCTACGCTAACAGCACCCAGTTTCACGCCGGTTTGCACCCCCCCCGACAGGCTTAACTGGTTGGCATGTATTTTAGGTAATAACCCATGTTTCAAACCAGCCTGCCCAATACGCCAGGTTTGCTCCGCCGAAAAAAAGCCGTTTTCACAAAACACATCTACATAATCTGCCAGCTTTTCTTTTTCAATAGCCGGTAACATTTCATCAATCACCAGGTTAATATAGCCTTCGGTATTGTTTTTATATTCCTCCGGAATCGCATGCGCCCCCAGGAAAGTGGCTTTTACCGGAATAGGCGCTTTTTGCTTTAACCGTTGAATTACCCGCAACATTTTTAATTCATCGTTCAACGTTAATCCGTAACCGCTTTTTATTTCAATAGCGGTTGTTCCCTGGTGCACCAGTTTGTGCAACCGTTGCCATGCCATCTCCAACAAATCATCTTCGCTGGTAGTGCGCAGCCTGCGGGCCGAGTTGAGTATCCCACCGCCTTTAGCTGCTATTTCTGCATAGCTCAGTCCTTTTATCTTATCCACAAATTCATCTTCCCGGGTAGCGGCAAACACAATATGTGTGTGGCTATCGCACCAGCCCGGTAAAACACTGCCCCCCTTCGCATCAATAACCGTTTCGTTATCCGCCGCTTCCCATTGCGGCATGCTGCCTGTAGCCACTATCCGCCCGTCCCTGATGCGCAAAAAGGCGTTTTGCCTCACAGGCAACTGCGCCAGCGCCCCCCCTTGTAACAGGGGGTATTCTTCCCGAACATTTATCAGCTTATCAATGTTAATTATCACGGCATTACTCATGCGACAATATTACAAAAGCATTTACTGCCCCGGATCAATTTTTACATTAAAATTCAGTAGCTTAGGATTCCTTTATGCACGACAACCGACTGATACTTTTTATTATCCTATGTGTACCTTTTTTTGCTGTTGCCCAGCCCGCACGTCACACAAGACCTCACATAGGCGTAACCCTTAGCGGCGGAGGCGCCAAAGGGCTTGCTCATATCGGCATTTTGAAAGCCATCGACTCAGCCGGTTTAAAAATCGATTATGTTACAGGCACCAGCATGGGCAGTATTATCGGCGCTTTATATGCCTCTGGTTATACAGCCGACAGCCTGGAAAAAATTGCCCGCACCACCAACTGGGATTTAATGATGTCCAACGCAGCATCCCTGCATTCCATGGGCATGGAAGAAAAAGAAGAGTACGATAAATATGCCATAGAACTACCCTGGGTAAACAGCGGCTTCCGCCTGCCCAGCGGTATGCTGGAATCGGAAGAGCTATGGCTCAAATTCAGTGAGTTCTTTTTCCCCGTGTATAAGATGAAGGACTTTATGAAGTTTCCTAAAAAGTTCCGCTGTATTGCCACTGACGTATCCAGCGGGCAGGCAGTGGTGCTGGACCGCGGCGAAATAGTAAGCGCCGTGCGCAGCAGCATGGCCATCCCTTCAGTGTTCACTGCCGTAGAATACCAGGGCCGTAAACTGGTAGATGGTGGCATTGTACGCAACTTCCCGGTACATGACGCTATTGACATGGGAGCAGATTTTGTTATTGGCAGCAACGTATCCGGTGGCTTATTACCGGCAGAAAAGATCAATAACGTATTCCAGATATTACTACAGATTGCCTTTTTCAGAGAAGATGAAAACACCAACAAAGAAAAACAACTTTGCCAGGTGCTGGTGAATCATCAACTGGAAAACTACACTATGGGCAGCTTTAGCTCCAGCGATGAAATTATCAATGAAGGTATTGAAGCAGGCCGCAAAATGTATCCCACGTTTAAAAAACTGGCCGATTCGCTGGATCGTCTTTATGGCAAAGACACAGTACCGCCTACTCCGCTGCCACAGGTGAATGAAGTAAAGATTACGGACTATGCCATTGAGGGCTTACACCGCACCAATCGTTACTTTTTCTTAAGCCTGATGCAGTTTGCGCGCAATAAATGGTACTCCGCTCAAAGCCTGAACGATCATATCCGGGTCGCTTTTGGCACCCGATATTATAAGAAGATCATTTACCGCCTGGAGCCATTGACCGATTCCACTGCCAAAATCATTTTTACAGCCGAGGAGCACCCCCTCACCTTTGCCAAACTGGGCATTCACTATAATACCTTTAGCGGTATCAGCTTAATAGGCAACCTTACCTCGCGCGACTTCTTTGTTCCTTATTCCCGTTCACGCAGCCTGGTTACGGTGAACATTGGTGAAAACATGCGCCTGCGTGCAGAGCATTTGCAGTATTTAGACCGTCTTGACCGTATATCCATCAACAGCCTGTTGCAACTGGAACAGGTAGGTTTTAATACCTACAATAACACCAGCGAAAGAGATGGTGTATACCAGCAATTGTACTTTAAGGCAGAGGCCAATTTCTCTGCTTCTTTTACCCGTAACATGTCGCTGGGTGTAGGACATCGTTTTGAAGCCTTCCATTACACACCGGGCATATCTACCAATAACCTGGAAGTAAAAGGCAGCAACCAGCAACACAATACCTATGCCTTCTATAAATACAACTCCTTAAGCAACGGTGTATACCCGCATAAAGGCGTAAAAATTAACCTGGAAGTAGGTGGAGTGTATGGTACATCGCCAGAGGTTGACTTTTATCGCACCGGTAAAGCCGTAACAGCAGACTCCCTGGGTTTTAATTATGGCGCGTTTACCCGCGCTACATTTACCTTTGTACATTATGTACCGGTTACCAAACGCGTTACCCTTATTGAGTATCTGCAGGCCGGTGTAAACTTTAACGATAAACAAGGCCCGTTAAATGCTTATTATGTAGGCGGCCTTAGCACCGAATTCCGAAACCAGATATTATTCGCCGGCTTAAATGAAGGCACCACCTACAGCAGCAGTGTGGCCAATTTTCAACTGGCACTACGCTACCAGATGTACACCAATATCTTTATTACCGGCAGGGCCAACCTGCTTTATCGCGATGTTATCACCTCCAACTCCCGCATAGGAAAAGCCAGCTATTTAAGTGGGTATGCCCTTACTTTCGGCTATAACTTCCTGTTAGGGCCACTGGAAATAAGTGCTATGTATTCAGAACAGTCGAAAAAAGTAATACCGTACGTAAACCTTGGGATACCTTTTTAGCGCAGTGGTATCCCCTTCCCCCTTTATTATTGAATAACGATCTTTTTGGTGGTAAGCATTTTGCCCTCGCTGTTGTAAATAACCAGCACATACACGCCCGCAGGCAAATGTGCCACCGGAAGCTGTTCCAGCGTATTGGCAATTGTTTGCTGCCACACTTTTGCGCCATTGATGCTATAGAGACTTGCTACTTTATTAAAAGGGTCCTGCGACAGTAATTGTAATAATTGGCCGGTGCGAACCGGGTTAGGATACACAATGTATTCGTCCTCCTTCCAATAATACAAACTGGCCACCTCACTGGTAATATAGCTACCAGATGTGGTGGTAAGTGTAGCTCGGTAATTATTAGGGCCACTTACCAGGCTACTGTCCGTTATGGTATATATTTTATCATCGCTAACGGTATAACTCTTTAATACCTTCCAGCCGTTTCCCACCTGCTTTTCTATACTAATTGCTTTTACATTATATAAGCTGCCTAATTGTGCAGTGATAAGGCCTGTATTATCGCCCTGGTAATCGGCCAGTAAGCCATAAAAATAACAGGCCACCCCCTGCTGCTGGTAATTAATAGAGTAACTAATGCCCCCTGGTTGCCCGTCCCCATTTACCGGGGCTACCGCGTAATAGGCATAAGCAGCATCGGGAAGATATACTACCAGGCTGGTATCTGTGATATGCCCCTGTAACAGCTCCAGGTATTTATCCTTTAACTGGTAAAGTTGATAACTTACTGCACCAGGCAAAGAAGGCCAGTACAACATAAGTGAATCTGTGCAGTTAAAACCTACGGCCGGATATTGTTGATAGGAAATGGAGAACGTATCGGAAAGATACCGGGTACCTGCAATCGTTAACCGGGCCAGTGCCGTTGTAAAAGTATCCGGAGCATACCATTTATAGTAAGGTGCCTGTAACGGCACCTGTGCTTCCAGCACCTGCCAGTGCACACCTTTATCGTAGCTGATATCCAGTTGCCCGGTGGTTTGTGCGCCATGATATTCCCATTTTAATATATTGGTGCTGGCAGGTATGCAGTTATCTGTATGCCTGGGAGCCAGCCAGGTAAATGTCTCTGCCGTGTCAAATTGGTAAGCGATATAAAAAGGCTGTATACCTTTTACCGTACGGCCTTTTACACGTATTTGCCAGCTACCGGCTGGCGGGTTATCCAGCGTAACCTGTTCCAGCGTATTGATGCTATCCCTGCCCCTCACAGCGGGCAATTGTAATGAATCAATAGAAGCCGCCGTGTTCAACACCCAGGGCTGCCAAACGGTGTTGGTTGCCGGTTGATACAATTCTAAGTCTACATCATTTACCAGTGCAGTTGCCGCATTAGGTGTTGCAGCAACATCATTCCATACCAGGGTAATTTTGGCACTACTGCTATTGCCGGGTATAGTAAGTGGCAGGGTTACGGTTTGCCCCTGCTGTATACTGCCTTGCATCCATTGACCATTCACCAGGGCTTGCATAGCCTTATATACATTGGCCACACCATAACCCGAAGTAAAGTCAGGCCCTTTCTGCAACACATCACTGGCACTGTTTACCAGCATAGCCTTCACCAAAGCACTGGCAGGTAAAGCATTGCTATGCTGCTGCCGGTAAGCATGCTGCAACAACACAGCCGCACCACTTACCAGGGCTGCTGCTTCCGAACTTCCATTCTGGCCATAAGCCACCAGTTCGGGCTTTACACGTCCATCATAAGCCGGCCCGCGCGAACTCAATGCCGAAACATTATACAATGAATCGATAGCCCCCACTGTAATAATGTTCTTAGCCATTTTAAAACTGCCGGTGAGGTTAGAATAGCCGGGTATGCCATCATACCTGCCCCCCACCGCTTTATCCGTTCCTATGTTGCCCGTAGAAAACACATGCACCAGCGCTGTATCTTTTATCATGCTGGCATCATAAGCAGCCGCATCACTGCCATAATAATTTTCAATATCCACACCATAAGAATGATTTTGTACGCTGATACCATATAAGCTATATGCATTGGTATCGGGCAGCAGCACATCAAAACTGGAGGAAGATAAGGTTACCGCTTTAGCAACACCCCTTCCGGTATAGTAGGTATTACCTGCACCACCTATTAAAGTAGCCATAGTGCTGGCATGTGTGGCGGTAGTGTTACTAGCTATTGCAGTAGGCTTTATACGATGGCGGATATCAATATCAGTAGTATCAAACAAGTTCTCTTTAACAGACACGGTGATCCCTTCTCCGGTAACGGATGGAAACATGGCATGCGTGGTATTGATCGTATTATAGGTATGATTAAAATCACTTATAGCCAGTTCTGTATGTGGCCGCGTGGTGCGTGCATCTGCAAATACCAGGTAAGGTAAAGGCATAATATGTTTGTAAAAAATGCGTGTGCTGGTAGCTATTAAATACAGGCTCGTTTCTTTCCAGTACCCTTTCACCTGTATGGTGTTCCTGTTTTCGTGTAAAAAAAGTTCAAATGCAGCGGTATCAGATACCGTGATAGTATAAATACGACGCTCTGCCACAGCACTATCTTTCAGCGATTTTGTAATAGCAGGCGAAAGCCTGTGATGCAGTGCAGGTGTTATAGGTTCTTTCAGCTGGTTATTTTCCTGGGTGAACGCAACGGTTGAAAGAAAAAATATATGTATAAGCAGCAAATATTTTTTCATTTATAAAATTTGTTATTAAAAGTAAATAAATAATTAACATATTAATTGCATTTATGACATCCACATTTTATTTTAGATGAAATTTACATACATATGAGAAAACACTTCCTCCTCGCGCTGGCTATTGGCGCATTTGCTACTTCCTGTCAAAAACACGACGCTAACATCAACACCGAACCAGCACCTATCAGTGCAGAAACACTGGTAAAAATCAAGAACCTGGGTTTTGGAACGGACGGCGTTCGTAAAGTGAATGATGGTTACCTGGTAGAAGGAGACATTGTACTTACTGAAGAACTGCTGAATGGCAACAACTCTGCAAAGTTGCTACGTATAGCAGGCACAGAACAGTACAGAACTACCAACGTGGTGTCTGCCCCCCGGAACATTACTGTTAAAGTAAGCAACCTGGGAAGCGCTTTTATTGCAGGTACCGACACAGCTATTGCCCGGTATAACCGCCTTGGCCTTAGCATTACCTTCTCCCGCATTACCTCTGGCACAGCCGCTATTACCATTACCGGCTTTAACCAGGGTCCAAGCGGTGGGTACATTACACTTGGTTCGTCTGGTTTTCCAACCAGCTCAGGTGCGCCTTACAGCAGCATCCTGATGAACACCAATTCAGCCGCTTATGGCAGCAACCCCAACGTATTATATGTGGGTTCTGTAATACAGCACGAAATTGGTCACTGTATCGGTTTCCGTCACACCGATTACTATAACAGGGCTTACAGCTGCGGCGGCAGTGCAGTAAACGAAGGCGCATCCAATGTAGGCGCTATTCTTATTCCAGGCACCCCTTCAACAGCCAACGCCAATTCCTGGATGCTGGCCTGTTCAAACGGTGGCAACCGCACCTTCAACAGCTATGATATCATAGCATTGAACTACCTGTATTAATCAGTAATAAGTAAAAATGGAATTGTAACCGTCCGGAGTTCTTGACCGGCACGGTGCGGAAGACATATGTTTTATTGTCAACTGCTTACCCCCGGTATAAGCCGGGGGTATTCTAATATATATATAATTATTTCTTTTTCTTTTTACGTTTGGCTTTGGCAGCCGCTTCGTTGTCTTTTTCTATCAGCAGTTTCCAGTTATCATTAGGCACTTCATCAGAGAAGCTGATCGTTTCCTTATACGCTGCATTATCAATCTGCATTTCATGTATAGGCTTGCCCAGGTACTTTTGTATATCGTTCAGTAACGGCTTTTCTTCCGTGCTGCAAAAAGAAATAGCCTGCCCCTTCTGTACACCACGACCGGTACGCCCAACACGGTGCACATAGTTTTCCGGCTCATCCGGTAAATCATAGTTCACCACCCAGTCTACATTAGGAATGTCAATGCCCCTTGCATTCACATCTGTAGTGATCAGCATTTTCACATCCCCTTTCTTAAACTCATTCATTACCTGCAAACGGTCGCCCTGCTCTTTACCTCCGTGCATGGTTAAAGTGGCAATCTCAACCCTTTCCATAGCAGCTGCCACACGCTCTGCTCGTACTTTGGTGCGCACAAATACCAGCATTTTTTTATCGGGAAATTCTTTCACCAGGCGTTCCAGGAAAAAACGTTTGTCATCCATTTCAATATAGGTCACAGCATGACTTACATTTCTGGAAACCGGGTCTTGCGGCGATATCTGAATACGGATAGGATTACGAACCAGGGAGTAAGCAATCTCTTTAATATCCGCATCAATGGTGGCCGAAAAGAATAAAGTCTGGTGCGGATGCGTGATATGTCGCAGTACATCGCGAATATCCCGGATAAAGCCAAGGTCCAGCATATGATCGGCTTCGTCCAGCACCAATGTTTTTAAACGGCTCAAGTCAATCTTTTCCTGGTGAATCAAATCAAACATACGACCCGGAGTAGCAATTAATACATCCACGCCCTTCTCCAGCAATTTAATCTGCTGCTCCTGCTCTACCCCGCCAAATACGCCCACAATGTTTAAACGCAGGTTTTTACCAATATCCCGGAACACAGAGGCTATCTGCACCGCCAGTTCACGTGTTGGCACCATCACCAGGCATTTCACCTGGTATTTACGCATGTGTTCAATATTGTTCTGGTACAGTAAATGCAACAAAGGAATTGCAAAAGCCGCCGTTTTACCGGTACCCGTTTGGGCAATAGCCAGCACATCATCTCCTTTTAAAATGGGGGGAATGGCTTTAAACTGTATGTCCGTAGGACGCTTAAAGCCTAATTCAGCCAAACGCTCTTTAATTTCATCAGAAATGTGGTATTGCTCAAACTTCATGCGGCAAAGGTAATTTTTTGCCGGTGCATTTCCTTTTTTACCGGGGAAAGGAAATAGCTTTACCCAAAACAACCCTAATTATGAGCAATTCCGGCTTTACTGAAGGCGATATCTTTTACACAGTCATCGACAACAATTACCATATTTTTAAACTGCTGGTGCAGGAATATGCCACCTGGCATGTGATGCATTTTGCGCCTGTTACACAATTACCCAACGCAGAGCAGGTAGACGATCTGGAAATTTACGGTTACCACGCCCCCATCAGCGCCACAGGTTTCAATAACCCGGTTTTACTGGCCCACCAGCCTGTAATAGCCGCCGATTTAATCGGTTATCATACTTACCTGCAGGAAACCCTTCGCCCCGAAGACTATATCCCCATTGCTCAACGGTATTACAGCACTGCCTACGAATTCACCAACCAGCAGCTGCACCACGAGGCCATTGACGCCTATTCCAAAGCCATAGACCTGCTACCCTACTTTTACGAGGCTATTGACAATCGTGCTTTCTGTAAAATGGATCTGGGTTTATGGGACGAAGCCATTGAAGATTTTACGCTTTCCCTCACACAAAACCCCGAAAGTATGCTTGCGGAGTTTTCTATAGGAGAATGTTACTATAAAAAAGGCGAATATGTGAAAGCACTGCCCTATTTTGAAAGGGCGCACCAGCTTAATCCACAGCATCCGGCACCCGACACATATATCCAGGCACTAAAGGCACTGTTATAACATCGCCTTTGCTAGTTCATAGGATAAAAGCTTTCCAGCTGTTTAAATCGGATTTTAGAAGTATCTACGGGATTGGTGTATCCATATTCCTCAAAGCTGGCCGCCCAAACTTTCTGTGGCTGCGTTAACACCTGACGCACAATCAAAGCCGATGCGGGATAAGGAATCAGGCGAATAGCCTGCTCACGTGGAAACCATTTACAGGTGGTATCTGCCACTCCTTTGCCGTTGACATACCCTGTAACCTCTACCACAAAGTAAGGACGCACAAAAGTTCTGTATTTATCCGGAAAAATATAACTGAACATCCCTCCCAGCCTGAACCGCTGAAAAGTAACACCTATCTCTGCTGCCGTTTTATCCAGGTATTGTTTAATAGAAACCGGCCCCTGTAAGGTACCTATACTGGGTACCTCATAAGCCTTTCTATTAGCATCGTAAGCCAGTAATACTTCGTTTTTCTTATTTACAATTACCGCTTTCGGAAAAATAAGGCTAATGCTATCCGCTTTAGTTTGGGCAGTTAGCAAAATGGGCTGTGCTACAAAAAAGAAGAGGACAACGTATATTAAAATGGTGCGCATTCCCTGGTTTATTTGAGGATAAACTTACGCCTATGGCAGGTCAATTCCACAGCAAAAATGGACGAACGGACGTAAAATATGGGCTAACGTGCTTTAAAATTTACCTTACGGAAAAAATATTCGTACGGATATGTTTTTCGTCCGTACAAACGGAACCTCTGCATGGCCGTACCGAAGTCCTGTTTGCACAAACGGAAAAACTATCCGTCCATACAAGGTTAGCGTCTGTGCATACAGGGGTTCCGTTTGGCCATACACAACTTGCGTTCGTACAAACCAGTATTGCGTATGACCAAACAGAAATTCCGTCCGTGCAAACAGAACCACTGTCCGTGCCTACGGAAAATATATTTGAACAAACCAGTTGTTTGCATGACCATGCAACACTTAGGTTCTACACAACCCAACTTCCGTCCGTACAAACCCAGCTTCCGTCCGTACGAATATTTTTTCCGTAACACTTCCCCAAAAGGTTAGCAGCACTCACTCCGGTTATTTATGTTTGGCTATAGCATTGTGCATTTGCGCTCCCCATTCTGTCATAGCCATCAGGATGGGAATAACCGATTTACCCATATCGCTTAGTTCATATTCAACACGCGGTGGTTTTTCGTTATAACTATGCCGGATAATCAATCCGTCATCCTCTAATTCTTTCAATTGTTCGGTCAATATCTTACGCGATATATCCGGTATTTGAACCACCAGCTTTCCAAATCTTACCGCTCCATTTACCAGTCGGCCCAGGATAATAGGTTTCCACTTCCCGCCAATATAAGTCATCGTATACACGATTGGACAGGTGGAAGTATGTTCTTTAAATTTCTTCATTGGTTACATGAATGTTACCACTTTTTGGTTTTTAGTTACCTGAACGTTACCACCAATTCGTGTTGTGAGAATACAGGAAAACAACTGTTTCAGTTACTTTACGAAACTAATGTAAATCCATTTTTTGGCAAATAACAAAGCATCAGTAAAAAGTAAGTAACATGGAAAGTAAACAAACAATTGAAGCGGTATTACAAGGTAAAATTGCCCTGGTAACAGGCGGAACAAAAGGAATTGGTAAAGCTATTGTCAAAAGACTGGAACAGGCAGGTGCTACTGTTATTGTTACAGCCCGAAACCAACCGAACGAACCGGATGCAACCTACTCGTTTATTGCAGCAGATCTATCCCGGGCCGAAGAAGTAAATAAAGTAGCTAATGCCATTCATGAGCAATTCGGACGAATAGATATACTGATTAATAACATGGGGGCCAACACTTTCCCAGGTGGCGGATTCAACACACTTACAGATGAACACTGGAACCAGGCACTGCAAGTGAACCTGCTGTCTTCTGTGCGTTTAGACAAGGCTTTACTGCCTAAAATGCTGGAGCAAAAAAGTGGTGTGATCATTCATATATCTTCTACCAGCGGCCAGTTCCCTATCTGGGAGTCTACGATGGCTTATAGTGTTGCAAAATCAGCGTTAAACACCTATAGTAAAGCATTGGCTACAGAGGTCGCCAGTAAAGGAGTAAGAGTAGTAACTGTATCACCAGGTTTAAATAAAACAGAAGCTATGACAACCTTTTTGGAAGATTATGCCCAACAAGCCCATATCACTGTGGAGGAAATGACCAGCAAACTTTTTGAAAGGGTTGGTGGTGTACCAATAGGAAGAATGGCAGAACCAGAAGAAACAGCAGAACTCGTTTACTTTCTTGTTTCGCCCGCCGCCTCTTATATCACCGGCGCGAACCTCATTATTGATGGAGGCAATTTTCCGGTAGTGAAATAAACCCTTCGTTAACACAAACTGTAACGAAAAAGCTGCCTCCCGTGTTTGTATAAACAAGGGGGCAGCTTATAATAAAGTCTTCCTCCAATTCCTTCTTCTTTCTTATGAGAAAATACCAGAAAGCTACTAAAAAACTGTACCGTTGCCTTGATTATTTATATCAGTTATTGAAGGAAATGTTTTTTTTGTAAATTACCACATGGCAAGAAAGGAAATAATACCGCCGGTTTACCTCTACAGAAGAATTGTACAGGCAAAGCTATTTATAGATAATAATTTCCAGGAAATGCTGAACCTTGACAATATCGCCGGTGAAGCAAGGTTTTCCAAGTTTCACTTTATCCGGCTTTTCAAAACCATTTATGGCAAAACACCGCATCAGTACCTTATCAGTGTTAGAATTGATGCAGCACGGCTATTGCTGGAACAAGCCCAGCCCATCAAAGAAGTTTGTTTTGCAGTAGGCTTTGACAGCGTCAGTTCGTTTTCTATACTTTTCAAACGCCAGACCAGCTTTGCCCCTTCCCATTACCAGCAGCGCTGTATAGAAAGAAAGAAAAGGATGCTGCAACAACCACTCTCCTTTATCCCGAATTGCTTTTTAGAGCAACACCTGGCAAAATAGCAATTTTCAATACATCCCATCTGATGGCATAGCTGACATTTGAAAAAAAAAGCGATGATCACCAAATTAAATCATGTCAGCATCTTTGTGCTGGATCAGGATAGTGCCTATGAGTTTTATGTAAATAAACTCGGCTTTAAAGTACATACAGATGCCCCTATGGGGCCCGGCATGCGCTGGCTTACGGTATGCCCGCCAGAGCAGCCCGATCTGGAAATTTCATTAATGGCCATTCAGGAGGGTATGATGTTCAGTAAAGAATCTGCCTTACAAATGCAAAACCTGGTACGCAATGGCACGTTCGGCTTCGGTGTATTTGAATGCAATAACCTACTGGCCACTTATGAAGAACTGAAGGCTAAAGGTGTGGAGTTTAAAAAAGAACCAACAAAGGAATTTTATGGGTATGAAGCCCTATTCAAAGACGACTCAGGCAACTGGTTTTCTTTAGGAGAGAAAAGCACCAATAACAAACCGGATTAACATATATATAAAGTTGCTGTTCACCTTCCTGCATGAACAAAACCGGTTGCCTTTTGTAATAGAAACAATGAACATTCTGTTAACAGGCGCTACCGGTTATATCGGCCGCAGACTATTGCCCGTGCTTTTAGAGCAGGGGCATTCCGTATATTGTATTACCCGCGACAAATCCAGGCTTAACAGTGATATTTATAATAGTACCCGGCTGTACGCTATAGAAGCAGACCTGCTGCAACCTATTCCGCCTCACCTGGTTCCTGTAAACATTGATGCGGCTTATTACCTGGTGCATTCTATGAGCACACAGGGCAACTTTTCGGAAGAGGAAAAACGCTCCGCTACTCATTTTACAGAAGCGCTGCAAAGTACTGCTGTACAACAAATCATTTACCTCGGTGGCATTGCCAATGCAGCACAGCTATCCAAACACCTGCAATCCCGAAAACAGGTAGAAACGATACTGCAAAACGGCCGCGCCCCCGTTACCGTATTAAGGGCAGGAATTGTAGTAGGTTCAGGCAGTGCTTCCTTTGAAATTATTCGCGATCTGGCAGAAAAATTACCTGTCATGATTGCTCCCAGGTGGCTTAACACGCACACCCAACCCATTGCCATCAGAAACGTAGTGGAATTTCTCACCGGTGTTCTGCTGAAAGAAGCCACTTTTGGTAATACGTACGACTTATATGGCCCTGACAGGCTTACCTATAAAGACCTGCTGGAAATATATGCAGAAGAGCGCGGGCTGAAAAGATATATATTTACCGTACCGGTTTTAACACCGCGCCTTTCATCCTACTGGCTTTATTTTGTAACATCTACTTCTTATCTGCTGGCGCGTAACCTGGTAGATAGCATGAAAGTAGAAACACTGGCCAGACCCAATAACCTGGCAGAACAACTCCATATCCGCCCCATTGATTACCGGAATGCTATACGGATGGCATTTGACAAAATTGAGCAGAACATGGTGTTATCTACCTGGAAAGATGCACTGGTATCCACACCGCGCTTTCATTACCACGCCTATCCTATGCAGGCGCCTGCATACGGTTGTTTTAAAGACCGGAGAGAAATGCAGGCAACCAATACAGACAATGCACTTAATAAAATATTTGCCATAGGTGGCACTTCCGGATGGTATTACGCCGATTGGCTTTGGGAATTCAGAGGATTTTTAGACAAAGTTTTCGGCGGCGTAGGCCTGAAACGAGGCCGAAAAAACAGCACACAATTATACATTGGCGATAGTCTTGATTTCTGGCGGGTATTGTATGCCAGCCGCGCTGAAAAAAGACTATTGCTATACGCCGAAATGAGATTGCCCGGCGAAGCCTGGCTGGAATTCAGCATATCAGATACCGGTATGGTGCTGCAGGAAGCCACTTTCAGGCCTGTTGGTTTATTGGGCCGACTGTATTGGCTGATGATGCTGCCATTTCATTTCTTTATTTTCAGAGGCATGCTTAAAAAGATTGCAACAGCAGATACAGACACCATGCAAGCCAGCTAAAATAAGCGGGGCTACTTCCCCCGCTCCTAACGTTTTATACCATCTAGTTTTCTAACTTCTTATTTCACGACGCATAAACAGGTAATAAGAAACAGCAAAGCATACCACTGTTGCAGCCAGCAGGCCACTTACCTGCGGCCACACTATTAACAGGCTTTCTTTAAAAGGCAGCGGCGAAGGAATAGCTCCTGCCATTTGCTCCATGGTGAGTGGTCCCAGGCTTCTTACAGAAGGCATTAACAGCGTAGTGGTGGCATCGGCATATAACTGCCCAGGCGCCACTCGCAGTATATTCAATATCATTTCATTGTAACCTGCAATTTCATCACGGGACAGGAACGATGGATCTGGTAAAAACGATCTTACTGCCAGATTTACCACAATGGGATAAAAAACAGTAAAAAACAACCAGATGCCAATAGCCGTAAGCGCTGATGTAGCTGCCTGTTTAAAAGCTACGGATAGAAGGATAGAGAGCCCTAACCAAAAAGATACATACACTATTGTAAACAGGATAAAGGCTCCTATCCTAAGCAGTTCCTGCGGTTCTATCCGTACACCGGTTATCAGCAGTCCCCCTCCCACCATTAACAATGAAAGGGAAACAAACAGCGTAGTAATTACAATAAGCGAGCTTACAAATTTTGCCAGCAGCAGGTTATCCCTATATACAGGCTGTGCCATTAACCGGATAAGCGTACCGTTGTTTTTTTCCGCGTTTATAGCATCAAACCCTACACTTATACCTAGCAAAGGCCCCAGAAAACTAAGAAATACATGAAACGGCGGAATAGCATTATCCGTTGTAGTAAGCAGCTTCAGATACAGGAACAAATGATCCGGATCGGCAGCACGGCTTACCGCAGGTTTGATATTGCGCAGAGATACGTACATAGATGTGATGAACGTAAGAACAATTAACGCAATCAAAACAACAAAACGCCAGCTTCGGATATGGTCGGCCACCTCTTTATGCACCATTACCCGAAATGGCGATGCCTGCTGCCTGTTACTGCTATTGCTTTTTATGCCTTTTAAAGAAAGATTTTTGAAAGAAACTGCGAGACTTCTCATCGGTTGTATCTCCCGTTAAATTGTTTTCAAAATATTTTTGATAAATATCGTCCAGGCCGTACTCCTTCTTGTGCACACCGGTGATACCATATCCTTTTTCTACCATCCGCCGCACAAGAGCTGGTGTAATATCCCTGCTGCAGGTAAAAGAAAGCTGCTTGTCTGTTATCAGCACCTGCTTTACAGCGTCCAGGTGCTTTAACTCAGCATCCAGTACTGTAGCATCTGCTACCACTTCTTCCAAAGTGATGGTAGTGGTATAACCTTCCCGGTTAAACAGGTTGCCCGACAGGGTGTCAATATTGCCTTCCGCCAGCATTTTTCCGTTTACAAAAATGCCTACCCTGTCACAAACCTGCTGCACATGGTGCAGGTGGTGAGACGACAATAACACCGTAAGCCCCTGTTGCAGGCTCAGTTGTTTAATCAGTTGCAAAAAGTCTCTGATACCGGTAGGGTCTATACCCAGCGTAGGCTCGTCCAGGATAATTACATCGGGTTGTTTAATCAGCACATCCGCCAATCCCAGCCGCTGCTTCATACCGCGCGAGTAAGCTGCTGTTTTTTTATACATATCGTTGCCTAAACCTACCTGCTCCATCACTTCCCTGGCGCGACTTTCCACCTCATTTTCCGGCACACCGTTCAGCCTGCCTATATACACCAGGTTTTCCAAAGCACTCATGCCGTCATAAAACCCAACACTATCGGGCATATAACCCACTTTCTTTTTAACGGCAATAGGCTGGGTAGTGGCATTATAGCCACACACCCGCACGTGGCCTGCAGTAGGTTCGGTAAGTCCCAGCATCATTAATATGGTGGTTGTTTTTCCCGCACCATTAGGGCCCAGCAAACCAAATATCTCACCTTTATGAATGCGCAGGCTCAGGTTATCTACTGCCTTCAGCGAACCGTAGCATTTAGTAACACTATCCAGTTCTATGATAACATCGTTCATCTGTTCCATCTTCTTGTTTGAATCTGTTGAAACAAAAATGTGTACCATAGCCCGGTTAGCGCCTGCCGTATTTGCGCACCAGGTAATAAACCAATCCGGCAGCTATCAATATTACCAGCACACCTATCCAGCCCGACAGCAGTGAAGTATTCACTACCATACGAAATACCGCCTGAGCGTTGCTATTGGTATTTCTTGTGGTAAAAGTGGCGGCATAATCGCCCGCAATGGTTTTATCAGGCACCTGTACTTTAGCAATAATATCGGCTGTTTTACCGGCATCCAGTTGCTGCACTTTAGCAGGTTCAAAAGTGCATTCCCAGTTAGTGGGAAGCTGAGAAGAGAACTCAATATCCTTTAAAGGAAGTGAACCGGAATTCTTTACCACCAAATGAATTTCTTTACGGCTACCCGAAGTAACTTCATCTGTCAGTCGCCCGGTAGGCGTTGTCAGCTCCAGGCTGTAAGTGCCTTTCACAACAGCTTCCAGGGTAAGTAACAGGCTTTCGTTTGCAGATACAGCTTTTACAGGAATTTTATACTTATCTGGTTTGGTTCCCGCAGGTGCATTTATTTCAATGGAAATATCCTGCGATTTACCAGCCTCCATATTTACGGAGGTTACCTGGCTCCCCTCTACACGATAAGTGATCAGCCATCCGGCAGGCAACGCTGTCTGTAAATCATAAATGCCCGCTTTGCCCGATCCGTTGCGAAGTGTAGTGGTATACCGGAACACCTCACTGGTAGCGGCTTCAATGTTGATAAGCCTTGCAGTAAAAGACGATGGCCCGGAAGTCGGGGCTGTTTGTGCAAACAATAAGCGGTACTGAAAAAGGGATAAAGCAGTAAGCGCAAAAACAATAACATAACGCGGGTTGCGTAAACGGGTAATGAGTGATTTAGTAAACATAATCCTTACAACTAAAATTTATATATGATAATTGCTTCAAACGATGTCTAATGTGAATATGGCAGCCATACATTTTCTTGAAATGGCGCGCTAATTTATTACAAAACAGAAAAATGAAAAATGAATTTATCCTCTTATTTAGATTTTTTTAACAAACAGTATTCAACCTGTTGCGGCAAAAAAATGAAGAACCCTACTTCACCTATCAGGTTTCAGTAAATGTGTAATACTTAAAAACTTCCTTAGTAATAGTAGCGCAGTTCTCGGCAAGTTCGCGCAGGTTACAATGGATTATTTTTAAATTTTTAGGTAAACTATCTTGCAGCTCCACCAGGTCCATATGAAGCAAACCAGCATCATCTGCACTATACTCACCTTTCAATTTACTGAATAACGAATACGCAAACACAGCATCGCAACCTATGTTAAACGTACCCAGCTTTTGTATCCCATCGGGCGTTGTTAAATTACTAATGATATAAAAAGCACGTTCCATAGGTCTATGGCATTGTAGTTTGTAACTGTATACACCATCTTGGTAAAAAAACAGGTGGAATACAGTATTCCACCTGTTTGTACAGCAACAGGATTATTGAATTTCAATAGTCTTGCTCACTTCTTTTGCCTTTTCATTTTTAGGTAAATGAATGTGCAAAATACCATCCTTATAACCGGCCTGTATGCCGTTAACATCTACAGAGTCATCCAGCGTAAAGGTTCTGGTAAAAGAATGGCGTTGGTATTCGGTACGTCTCCATTCGTTTTTTTCCTGTTGTTCGGTTCGTTCTTCCTGTTGTTCATAACCAATGGTAAGCAGGTTGCCGTTTACATTCACTTTAAATGCGTCTTTCCGGCAGCCGGGTGCTATTACTTCAATATCATATCCTTGATTATTTTCCCGTACATTAACCGGCACCACCTCGTTATGCAAGGGTTTACCCACAGTAAAAAAGTGGTCATCAAAAAAGCGGTGTAAACTGTTTTGGAAGATGTTATCAACAACATTTCCAAAAGTGGCTGGTACATTACCATTCTGTCTTTTTGCAATTGTAGTTGTCATAAAAAACCTCCTGTTTTTTTAAAAAAACTATATCAGACAAAATGCCAATTGAAACAAATAAGAAAAAATGACATTTTTCCCGGTCAATTTTTCAGCCCATATATTCCTCCCTGAAAATACGTCATTTTACCGGGCCGTATTGAACTTATGAATCCCTTTCATTGAACTTTTCAGATAACCAATCCTGAACCTTTCAGGTAAACAGCATGCCACATTGTTACAGATTTTTGCACTATAACAGGGAGGTTGTCTGTTGGATCTGCTATTCAGATGCCCCCGAAAAACTATCAGATTATGCAATTAAAAAACAGCACCGTCCTCATTACAGGAGGCTCTAACGGAATAGGTTTAGAATTTGCCAAACAATTAATGCAACAAGGCGCAACAGTGATCATAACTGGCCGTGATATGGCAAAATTGCAGAAGACCAGGCAGCAGTTTCCCTACCTCCATGTCATTCAAAGCAATGTGAATAATCCGAAAGATATAGAAGAGATGTATGAAATAGTTACCAGGCAGTTTCCTCATCTGAAAATTATCATCAACAACGCCGGTATTATGCGTACAGTAAAATTGATGGATGACAGTGTAACCATTGAAAATGTAACCGATGAAATTGAAACAAATTTCTCCGGTACGGTTCGGATGATTCACCAGTTTTTGCCACATTTAATGCAACAACAATCCGCTGCCATTATAAACATCACTTCGGGTTTAGCCTTTATCCCCTTCACCATTTCGCCTTTATACTGTGGCACCAAGGCTGCCGTTCATGTGTATTCGCAAGCATTACGATTACAACTAAAAAATTCCAGTGTAAAAGTATTTGAAGTGGCGCCGCCGAAAACCGACAATCCTTTGCAAACAGCCTTTGTGGAACAGGAGAATGACGGCAGAACGATGAAAGTGAGCGACCTGGTAGCTGCTTCTATCAAAGGGATATTAAAAGATCAGTATGAAATAAGGCCGGGCTTAGCCAATGTGATGAAATGGATGAGCCGCATAGCACCGGGCTTCTTTACAAAAATGATTAACAGAAACCTTGAAAAGCGACTGAATAAACAGCATTAACCAACTATCCCTTGAAGGTTCAACATCCTATTTTATGGCTAAGTTCAAATCCTTTTTCATTATTTCCTGTATCATAATTCTATTGATCCTTACCTCCTGTAACATGCCAAAACGAATATATCTGAATAATAAAACCGGCAAAGCAATTACCTTAGTTGTTGACAGTGATTTCAGCGCCAATGAAGGAACGAGGCTGGCTGCGTTTATCCATGCGCTTCATAATAAACGCATGGAACCCGGACATATAACCATCCCTTTCGGATCAGGAAAATGGTCAAAGGACGACGAGACAGACCTCAATACCTTACTTCTACACATGAACATTGTTAAAGCTGGAACCGCCGGTAGTTTTCGCTTACCAGCAAACCGGAAAGTGGGCCGGGGTATTTTTATACAGGAATTGATTGTTACTGTAAAAGAGCCATAAAACTATGTCTGAAAAAAGCAACTCCTCTCATATGCACTTTGTGGGCAAAGAAATTTCGCCCGAACATTTTATTTCCGAACACACTTTCGTGTACATTATCAAAGGCGTTATGAACGCCTACGACGGCAGCAAACACCATATACTGAAAGGCGGCGATTGTTGCATTGCCCGAAAGAACCGCCTGGCCCGTTATAACAAGGAGAAAGTGAATGATGAACTCGAAAAAGTGTTTGTGTTTTTCGATGAAGCTTTTCTCAAACGTTTCCAGGAAAGATACCAGCCAAAGATCGTGGCATTCCATTCCAAAGAAACCATTATTCACATTCATACCCATAAATTGCTGCCAGTTTATATTCAATCGCTGCTGCCACATTATCATCGCCTCATAATCGCCGAGCCTTTTACTGATATTAAGCGGGAAGAATTGCTGTTGATACTTCTGCAGACTCAGCCCCAACTGGCGGGGCTATTGTTTAATTACGGCGTTCCGCAGAAGATAAATATGGAAGAATTCATGAACCGTAATTTCACATTTAATGTAAGTATGGAACGATTTGCATATTTAACCGGCCGAAGTTTATCCGCCTTTAAACGGGATTTTAAAGCAACTTTCGGCGACACGCCCAGCCGCTGGCTGGTACAAAAAAGGCTGCACGAGGCCTATTTTCTCATTACTAAAAAGAAGCAAAAGCCCAGCGACATTTATCTTGATCTGGGCTTTGAAACGCTGCAACATTTTTCATTTGCTTTTAAAAAACAGTTTGCTATTACTCCTACGGAACTTGGGAAAATAAGCGGGTAGATTAAATATTTCAGCTTTAAAGTCTCTTCACAGGCCAATTTCTATTTTATGGGGAATAATTACCCCTATACCATGCCTGCTGGGTGTTCCCTCCCAGCTCCTTTTGTTACAGATAATATAACTTTGCCTGAAACGGCTTCCTGCATACTTATGATTTGCTACACCCCTTGCAACTTTGCTTTGCCCTATTTTGATAAGTTATCAGGCTGCTGCTTAGTGAAATGTTGGCACTCCGATTGTTATCACTGTTTCACATCTTTATCAGCTTTAACACCCCAATCAATCATGAACAATTTTCAATGCCGTTTTTTCATACAATTGCAGCTATAAAACGTCCGGCTGTTCTATGCTTTTACTCTTTTTAGAATCATTAAGCTATTAAAAAACGACAAAGTGGAAACAAATTACCTCGATGCTATCAGTAAGCTGTCTGTTTTTTCAATTTTGGATTTAACTCCTGAGTGTATAAAAATTGTTTCCGGGTCGGGTCATGTTCAATATATTAATCCTGCCGGATTACACTACCTGGAAGTAGAAAGCAAAGAATTGGTTATTGGATCATTGGTGTATGACTTTATAGCTACCGATGATGTAGAAAGCTGGCAGCAACACCATACCGCAGTTTGTGCCGGAGAAACAAGAACCTGGAACTATAAAGTTACCGGTGCTAAAGGCACTCTCAGGCATCTGCAAACATACGCCTCGCCGCTAGTGCTGCCCGATGGCATATCTATGCAAATTGCCATTACCAAAGATATCACCGATCAGAAAGGCGCCGAAGCCAGTGCCAGAGAAAGTGAATTAAAATTTAGTACACTGGCTAACAGCATACAAAACCTTGCGTGGATGGCCGATGCCAATGGCTGGGTATACTGGTATAACCAAAAGTGGACAGAATATACCGGGCTTTCTACTCAAGACATGGAAGGCTGGGGCTGGCAAAAAGTACACCATCCTGATTACCTGGAATATGCCACGCGCTTTTCAGAACAAGCATGGAAAACGAATCAGCCCTTTGAAATTATCCATCCCCTTCGCGCCAAAGACGGCAGTTACCGTTGGTTTATATCGCGCGGAACCCCTATCTGCAATGAAAAAGGAGAAATAGAGCAGTGGATGGGAACGCTTACTGATATTGATGATCAAAAGCGTGGAGAAGAGAGATTCAGAGCGCTGGCAGATAATGCACCATTATGGATATGGCTGACTGATAAGTCGGCACGTGTAGACTACTCTAATACGGCCATGCTGGACTGGTTCGGTTTTAATCATTTTTCAGAAATTGACCGGCGCATCTGGCAAAACAGCGTTCATCCGGACGATCAGTATCTGCTGGCACAAGTAGTACAAAAAGCCTACGAAAACCAGGAAGGCTACCATATAGAATGCAGGCTACTGAACCCCCAAACCAGCAGTTATGAATGGTTCCTGTTTACGGCTGCGCCGCGTTTTATTAACGGCTTTTTTGATGGCTTTGTAGGAACCGCTAATAACATTGACGTACAGAAACGATCGTTTGAAGCTTTGGAAACCCGCGTTCAGCAAAGAACGAGAGAATTGAATAATGCAAACGATGCACTTCAACGTTCTAACCAGGAACTGATACAGTTTGCCCACACTATAAGCCACGACCTGAAGGAACCTATTCGCAAAGTGGGCATTTATGCAGATATGCTGCAAGCAGACATCCGTAAATCTGATACCAGCCGTATAGATAGCCATCTGCAAAAGATAGACCGTGCATTAAAGCGAATGAACAGCTTTATTGATGGGGTTTTAAGCTATTCTTCCCTGTCAGCAGAAGCACATGAACGCGAAGCGGTAGACCTGAATAGTACCCTGTCTGAAATAAAAGAAGACCTGGAAGTAGCCCTGATAGCCAAACAGGCCAGCCTTCAGGCAAAAGATACCTTACCTGTTATTCATGGAGCACCCGTATTAATCTATCAGCTTTTTTACAACATTATCGGAAACGCCATAAAGTTTTCACGCCCCGGTGTGCCGCCGCACATTGCCATTACCTGCAGCCAGCTTAGTAAGCAGGAAATAAGTGAGCGAAACCTGCAACCGGATAAAGCGTATTGGACCATCTGCATAAAAGACAATGGCATTGGTTTTAGCATTGCCGATGCACAAAAAATATTCGGATTGCATACACGGCTTCAATCCAGAGAAGAATACGAAGGTACAGGACTTGGGCTAGCCCTTTGCGCACGTATAGCAGCACGACATGACGGAAGCATTGAAGCAGAAGGCGTACCTGGTGAAGGTGCCTTGTTTAAGGTAATTTTACCGGAATAAACAGCTTTATAGTTTACCAGGCTTCACGGCGTCTTTTACATTCACGCGATAAGGATATGGCCATACCCCTGCTATGTATTTGCCGTACACCTTTACTTTGGCAGTAGCCGTTAGTTTGCCCAGATCGATGTGGAATTGTATATTTAAGTTTTGTATGTCTGAAATTTTCGAAAAATATTTACGCGCATCTGTTGAAATATCCAATGAAGACATGGATGCTATTTTGAATGCCAGTACAACAAAAAACATTCGAAAATGGCAATCCCTGCTGCACGACGGAGAAGTATGGAAATCGATGTGCTTTATATCAAGCGGATGTTTCCGGCTGTATCGTTTTGATAAAAACGGGGTTGACCACACGGTTCGTTTTGGTATTGATAGTTGGTGGATATCAGACCAGGAAAGTTATAACAATAAGACGCCTTCGCAGTATAATATTGAAGCGCTGGCATCAAGCACGGTTCTTATCTGGACAAAAAGCGACTGGGAAAATTTACTTGAAACAATACCACCTCTTAAACTATTCTACGACAAACTTACTGCGCGAGCGTATGAAAAAAGCCTGCAACGCATTTACTCACTCATCAGCAGTTCGGCCGAAGAACGTTACCTGGAATTTCAACAAACCTATCCCCAAACCTTTAATAAAGTGCCTTTACATATGGTAGCATCTTACCTGGGCATTTCGCGGGAAACCCTTAGCCGCGTTAGAAAAGATTTTACCAAACGGCGAAATCACTCTTCTGAGTAACTGGCACTGTATCCTTCACAATTGCCCACTTTGCTAATAAGGCAGCAAGTAAGTACAGTCACCGTGCACTATGCATACTTACTGCTGCTATTCATTACAAAGCCGGATGCAGGCCACTCACCGTACTAACACTTTCCAGCAACGTGGCAATATGCAGAATAGTAGATTCGGCAAACCAGTTGCCCACAATCTGTACATTTATCGGCAACCCTTCTCTGCTGGTACCAAACCGCATAGAAATACCTGGTAAACCAGTTACGTTCAGTGGAACGGTGGCTCCCTGCAAATAGGTCGCATCTACTTTTTGCCCGTTAATAACAAACTCCTCCACACCATGTTTTTGCGCCGGAACAGGCAGTACATGTGTTATTAAAGCATCATATTTTTCAAAATACGCTGCATAACCGTCCCTGATACGTTCTGCGGCTTGCTCTGCTTCTATATAATCCTTCACAGACGTGTCGGGCAAAGAAAGCATCGTTTTGGCCATTGTATACATCTCATCCACAGAGCGTCCTTCCGTAGCTGCACGAAACGCTGGTTTCATTTCCATCACGTGCAGCCGGTTAAAAACGTCCAGCGCAAAATCACGTTCCAGCGCAGGAATACTTACCTGCTCAACTAAAAGTCCGATACCCTTAAGCGCGTCTGCCGCAGCCTTAACAGTGGCCACTACTTCCCCAGCCACCGGGCCAAAACCCGGGCCTGTCATCCAGCCAATGCGCAACGAACGCTCAGGCAATGCTCCTATACTATTTTGCCGGGCTGCCGCACTCGTTGAAAAGCTGTCGAACCCATCCAAACCGGCTAATTGCGAAAAGGCAAGAGCAAGATCACGAATGCTGCGCGCCATTGGCCCTATGTGCCAGAAACGGCGGGGAGCTCTCGGCCAGATACCGGTCATTGGAATACGTCCGTGTGTTGCTTTTAACGATACAATACCTGTTTGCGCAGCAGGACCACGTACAGAAATGGCTAAATCTGTTCCTAACCCAATAGGCGACATACCCGCCGCAATAGCAGCAGATTCGCCACCGCTTGATCCACCCGAAGTGCGGGTTACATCCCATGGATTGCTGGTTTTTCCTGTAAGCAGATTATCGCTTTCAATCCAATAGGAAAATTCGGGAAGATTGGTTTTAGCAAGCAGAATACCACCAGCTGCCTTCATACGCGCCACGCCGGTAGCATCATGGTCGGGAATGCGCCCTTTAAAAATAGGCGAACCGCGCTGGGTTAAAACATGGGCAGTGTCGATAGAATCCTTTACGGTAAACGGCACGCCGTGCAGTACGCCTAATGTGTCCCCTCGCATTACAGCGTGCTCCGCTTCTTTCGCTGCTGCCAGTGCACTGTTGTTAATAGTAACAATAGCATTAATGGCGGGATTCACCTCCTCCATGCGGTTAAGATGCGCTTTCATCACTTCTACAGGAGATATTTCTTTAGTGCGGATTAATGCGGCTAAAGCGCTGGCATCCCTGTAATAGATAGGCTCTTCGTTGCTTGTTTGCAATGTCATCTGTTTTATTTTACTGTTGCATTTTCCATAAATGCATGATGCAAAGCTCAACCACAAAGCAACATTGAAACGAAGCAATATGACACAATCAAAGCGTGACATTTGTCACAGCTTATAGTAAAAATCGTCAGGGAAGATGACAGCGCACGATAGGCATCAGTTTCCTTTTTCAGCTTGTCGGCAGCGAATTAGCAGAATCAATGATTTCTTATTTTTGCTTTAGCAAGTCGGCATATATCTTTTGCACTTGCTCCAGTCCACCAGATACGTTGTTATTATAAATGCCCGCATTGGTAATGTGTAGATGGTGGTAACACAAAAGATTTCCATGACGATTTTTCCGTCCTGTAAAAGTGCTGGTGAAAAAATGACAACCAGCTACGTCATTTTTTCGCCCTTTTTGCATTTGGCATTTTCTCTGATGTGCCCTCCTGCAAAACAGTTTCACTCATTTTTTGAAAGACGAAATAAGTGTGTTGCGTTATGAACAATATACTATTCTCCGTAAGCATTTTATGCCTGGCTATTTTATTACTTATTTTTTTACTTAAAAAGTTACACCAGCCTTACCTGGTGGCCTATATCCTTGCCGGAATTGTACTGGGTCCTTATGTGTCTGGTATATTTCATTCTGCAGAAAACATCTCTACATTAGGCGAAATGGGCATTATTTTCCTGATGTTTTTCCTGGGCCTTGAAATAGAAGTGCCCGACAATAAAAGCATTTTATGGAAGGCCTGCATTGCGCAGCTTATAAAAACAGCCCTGAGCCTGTTATGTGCTTTCTTTATCACTAAATGGTTTGGGTGGCATACCGGCAACTTTATACTCCTTGCTGTTATCCTCACCTTTAACAGCACAGCCGTAGTAAGTGAGTTTTTAAGAAGAAATGGCGAGCTTTCATCTGATATAGGCAAAACAGTATTAAATATATTATTGCTGCAGGATATTATGCTGGCACCGGTGTTCACCTGCTTTCAATGGATGGAAAAGGGAAACACTTCATTTGCCCATCTTCTGCCTGCCATAGCAGGTTGTGTGCTGATTTTCTTTTTACTGCGTGCGGTAAGAAACAGAAACCTGTTTCAGCTCACCTTTCTTAAAGAAATAAAAAAAGACCATGAACTACAGGTTTTTGCCGGTGGTTTTGTTTGCCTGGGTTTTGCACTACTAGCGGCCTCCATGGGTTTAACAGGCGCCATAGGCAGCTTTATTGCCGGTATATATCTGAGCAGAACCGATGTTTTCAACTGGCTGGAAAGCGCGCTCAGGCCATTTAAAATATTCTTTGTAGCCCTGTTCTTTGTTTCTATCGGCTTAATGCTCGATATCCACTATATAAAAGCCCACTATTCATTCATTATTGCTGTTACGGTATTGGTAATGATCATTAACAGCCTCCTGTCTGCCATCGTTTTTAAATGGCTTCGTTTTACCTGGAAAGATAGTTTTCAGGCAGGGGCGCTGCTGGCACAAACCGGCGAATTTGGCCTGCTTGCCTGCACCGTAGCATTTCAGTTAAACATCATTGACATTGATTTTTTTAAAACAGCACTATCAGTAATGGGGCTGTCTTTATTGTTATCCAGTATCTGGATAACACTTTTAAGAAAAGTGACGGGCATCATACCTTCCACTATAGCAGGCAATTGATTTGAATTTCTTAAGCATTGATTTGAATTTTGTAAATGACCTTCTTGTATTTGTACTGAACTTTGTGCTTTGTGTACTGTTTCCGCTATAGGTAGTATTCCCAAACGATGGAAATGGTACATTGCAATAGAGTAAGCAGCTATTTAAAGATATCATATGGAAATTACAAGAGTAGGCTCACAGCCATCCGGCAAAGGCCCCGCAGACTGGTTTACAGGAGCAGTAAGGGTGGATATGTTGTTTAATCCCAACGAAGCCAGGCGTGCAGCAGCTGCCAGCGTAACATTTGAACCCGGCGCAAGAACGGCATGGCATACACATCCGCTGGGACAAACATTAATTGTTACCGCAGGCTGCGGCTGGGTGCAGCGCGAAGGCGGCCCGGTGGAAGTAATTCATCCGGGAGATGTGGTTTGGTTTGAAGCCAACGAAAAGCACTGGCATGGAGCTACAGCTACTACCGGCATGACGCATATTGCTATCCAGGAAAACCTGAACGGTAAAGTAGTAGACTGGATGGAGCAGGTATCAGACGAACAATATAACTCCGGTAAATAAAATTTCAAGGTAAGAATATCCCTGGCCCTTCATAGGCCAGGGATATCCATTTTAGGAATACGCGCATTAATAAACAGAGGCGATATTCAACTTAATAGTGCTATGTGCAACATTAAGACACCTTAATCACAATCTTCCCAAATGCTCCTTTAGACAAGTGCTGATAAGCTTCAATGGCCTGTTCAAACGAATAAACAGTATCAATTACAGGCTTGATATTATATTTATCAAAAGCCTCGTTCATTTCTTCAAAGGCTTTCAGGTGCCCCACCGCTATGCCTTGTATAAGCGTTTGTTTAAAGATGACGCGCATAAGATTAAGGTTAGTAGTTTGTCCTGCAAGAAAACCAATAACCGATATTCTACCTGCTACCCTGGTTGCTTCTATTGAATCATTTAGTCCTTCCCCACCTACCACTTCTAAAAGCTGATCAGCTCCAACGCCATTGGTAAGTCTTAATACCTCGTCTGCCCAATTCGGTGTTTTTACGTAATTGATAATGGCATCTGCCCCTAATTCCAATGCCTTTTTCCCTTTATCATCGCTACTTGTTGTAACAATTACTTTCGCACCTAATGCATGTGCTATCTGTAAACCAAAAATGGATACGCCGCCTGTGCCCTGTAACACAACAGTATCGCCTGCTTTCAGTCCTCCATAGGTAACCAGTGAAAACCAGGCAGTCAATGCAGCAATTGGTAAGGTGGCCGCCTCTTCGTCTGTAATAGTAGAGGGAGCCAACACTGCTGATTCCGCTTCCAGTATCATATATTCCGCCAGGCCACCCTGGAAAGGGGTTCCCAGGCAAAAATCGGGTTCATTAGAACTTGGCGCCCCATCTAACCAATGCGAATACAGATGTGATAATACGCGATCACCTGCTGTAAACTTTTTTACATCGCTACCTGCTTTAACTATGGTACCTACTGCATCTGACACAGGGATTAATGGATTAGGCACTCTTTCAGGCTCATAAAAACCATCTGCAATGGCCTTATCTCTAAAATTTAATGAAACTGCGCCCACCTTAATCAGTATTTCGTTGGACTTGGGTTCGGGTATGGAAACATTTTCAAGAACTAAATTTTCTAAACCGAATGCATGTAAACGCCATGCTTTCATGCTGCCTGCGATTTGTGACATTGCTATGTATTTAATACCGCAAATCTCTGACAGATAATAACAGTAAAACAGATTCAGATTTTATAAAAAAAATGAGATCAGATGAGTAACAACTTTTTTTTCGGTTCTTTGTATGCTAATAACTGCAGCTATGGAAGGAAAGTTATTTCGTTACGAGCAGGTGGCGGCAAAGGTAGAGGAAAGCATTTCACTGCAAAAGCTTCAACCGGGAGATAAGCTCCCTTCTGTAAGACAAGTGAGCCAGGAGCTGAATGTGAGCCTGAATACAGTATTTCAGGCATATTCTATTTTAGAAGCCAAAGGATTAATATTTTCCAAACCTAAATCTGGTTATATAGTAAATCTGCCGAAGAGTACACCGCAACAGGCGAAAGCAAAGCAGGAGATATTTCTGCCGGTGTCAGTGGAAGTAACCGGCATGGCTACGGCAATGATGAAAAACGCAAAAGAAAATGGAATCATTAACTTTTCCATACTGGCGCCTGTGAACGAGATGCTACCTATTAGCAAGCTTAATAAGTACGTTTCGGCAGCATTAAACGAAACCCGCAATGAAAACTATCAATACCCTCTTGTAGATGGCCATCCCGGCTTATTAAAACAAATTTCACGAAGAACATTTGATTGGCAGAAAAGCATAGACCAGGCGAATATTTTAATTACCAACGGATGTATGGAAGCTATTAATATCTGTTTAGATGCCATCACAAAATCAGGAGATGTAATAGCAGTGGAATCGCCCACGTATCACGGCATTTTACAAAGCCTTGAGCAAAGAGGACTTAAAGCACTGGAAATAGAAATTGACCCGCAAACAGGCCTTAACCTGGACGATTTACAAATGGCATTGGATAAAAACACTGTAGCGGCTTGTATTTTCATGCCTTCCTGCAACAACCCATCAGGAGCCTGCATGCCGGAAGCAAACAAAATGAGATTAGTAGAATTGCTTGGAAAAAGAAATATACCACTGATAGAAGATGACGCTTTGGGTGAGCTATGTTACCAGCCCGGTAATTATCCCGCTAAAGCTTATGATAAATATAACAACGTGTTGTATTGCTCTTCCTTTTCCAAAACACTGGCACCAGGTTTTCGTATTGGATGGCTTTCTGCCGGTAAATATCATAAAGAGGTGGAAAAAATAAAGTTTGGTTCCAATATATCTACGAACGGAGTACTGCAGGCTGCCATTGCCAAATATTTAGAAAGCGGGCAGTACGAAAAACATTTAAGGAAAATGCGTTTGGCATTGCAGGTTCAAATGCTCAAATACATACAAGCTATCACTAAGCATTTTCCCAATGGTGTAAAGATATCAGTTCCGCAAGGAGGAATTAGTATTTGGGTGGAACTATTACACACAACAGACGCATTTGCTTTACAAAAAGAAGTATTAAATAAAGGCATAGGGTTATGTCCCGGACATATCTTTTCTACTACCACCTATTTCCATCATTTTATCAGGATAAACTTTTGTCCCGCATGGAATTTTAAAATTGAAAATGCTTTAAAAGCAGTGGCTAAGGTGTTGAAGCAAAAAAATTAAACATTACGGCAGTTGTAAAGTATACTTCGATACCAGCTCACAATTTAACTTTAATATATTTCATCAGAATACCTGAATCCATATCTGTTCCAGGTATTCTGATAAAATGTATATCAACCACTACAGGTTTATTCACGATCAATTTTATATAATCTTCCCTGGTCGGTGATCGTATATAAAGCACTATCCACACCTTGTATAATATCCCGGAAACGCTTTCCTTCGCTGCTCAGCAATCTTTCTTCGCCGGTTACCCGGTCTTGGCCTATATAAACCCCGGCTTACAGGCCGGGGTACGCTTTGCCTATGCTGGCGGCTCACCAACAAATCTTTCTTTACAGGAATATAGCTAATTAATCCCTGTAAGCAGTAGGAGTTCTATCCGTATAGCGCTTAAAATAATTATTGAAATAAGTAGGATATTCAAAACCGAGACTATAAGCAATTTCAGCAATGCCCCAGTTCGTATGCTTTAATAACGACTTGGCTTCTGTAATAATTCTGTCTGTAATATGCGCAGAAGTGGGCTTACCCGTAACCTCTTTTACAGAACGGTTTAAATGATTCACATGTATAGAAAGACTGGAAGCAAAATCGTGCGCATTTCTCAGCTTCAATGGGTTTGCCTGCGATTCAATAGGAAATTGCCTTTCCAGTAATTCAAGAAAAAGAGATGTTACCCTGGAAGAACCATTGCTCACTTTTACATAATTCTCTGATGGCTGCATCTGCAAAGCCTCATGAATAAGCAGGTTGATATAATTCCGGATTAGTTCGTGAATATAAATATAATCTGTACTGTTTGCCCGCAGCATTTTTTCAAATATGTCTACAATAACCTCTGCTTGTTTATCATTCAAAGGAAATATAGGAGTACCGCCTATTTTGAACAAAGGTGACTGCTGCAGACTTTCTGAGTGATTGTTCGTTTTCAGAAATTCTTCTGTAAACAAAACAGAAATACCTCTTACTTTATGAATATCGTTCCAGGCATAAGGTATATGGGGCGTACCAAAAAACAGGTTTTTGCCGGTTAGCCGGAAACCTCTGTCGGCATAATCTATCTGGCATTCTCCGTGGTAAAAGCATACTTTATAAAAATCTTTCCGGCTATAGGCTGTGAATACATTACCGGTCTTTTCCGAGCAATTTAAACTAAAGCCATGCTTTTTACTGATATATTCTTCGTGGACTACGGATGGCTTCACAGTTCTTTATTTTGTTCATTTTCGAAGTTAAGGAAATACCCTTCTATTATAGACTTTTCATCACTTTTGCCGGCACACCGCCTACTATGGTATTGTCCGGTACATCCCTTGTAACTACCGCTCCGGCTGCCACTACTGCATTCTCTCCAATTGTTACGCCGGGCAACAGGGTGGCCCCTGCTCCAATCCAGGCCTTTCGCTTTACTTTTACCGGCTTACAAATCAATGCGCTTCTGTTTGCAGGGTTCATAGGATGGTTTTCGGTTACAATATTTACCCTCGGCCCTATCAGCACTTCATCTTCAATAACAATCCCTCCCAGGTCCAGGAAAGAACATGCATGGTTTATGAATACTTTCTTTCCCAATTGAATAAACCTGCCAAAATTGGTGTAAAACGGAGGAAATACAATTGTACTTTCATCAATAGCATTGCCTGTAATATCTACTAAATAACTTCTTACAACATTAATATCTCCTGCTGCATTCATCGGCACCATTAACTGGTGCGCTCTCGCTACAGCTTCCCCTACCGCCTTGAATTTTGGCTCCGTTAAACTGATCAATGCATCCGTCTTTAATCCAAACACTTTGCCATCCACCTGGTTAAAATCTTCCGGGTTTCCCGCCGCTATTAAATTAATTCCCATATTTCCACTAAACGCTTTTACTGGCAAAACTACCTCGTTCACCTGGCTGGGTAATAAAGAGAATCAAACAAAAAAGAACAGAATTCAAATAATGGTTGCCTATTGCAATATTCCACCTGCACCGGCATTTTAATTTAAAAGTTTTACTCATGCCACAACATACAGTACACTTACCATAAAACGGGCAACCTCTAATCTTTGGCTGCACATTCAATTTGCAGATATACCCGGTTCTCAAAAACAACAAAAAATGGATAAATAACTTTTGTCAATTTGCTAAAATACTTAACTTTATTGTACGCCTGCAGCTATGCACGATAGATGTTTTTGAATTCTTATTTTCTGCATTTCCCCTTTCAGACACACCAATTTCAGCGAAATTCTATCATTTTTTATAGCGACGTTACAGCGTCCTTATAGCGTGGTTATAGCAACCTTATAGCGACACGCCTATAGGCTTCCACCATAGTTCATATATACTTAAGACATGCAACAAGCCAGGTAAAGCCTATTATACTCATAGCAAGGAGAAAGCGTTGTTACGCTAAATAATTTGGCAAACAAAAGCCACCTCAAGAACAAATGAGATGGCGCCTTTTAAAAAGGAAGTCAGATAATGTACTGTTTAAATGGCCTGCAACAGCGTTTGCAAGTACGCGATTAGAGCTGGTTGCCGTTTAATTCTTTGTGTTTTAATATAGTAGTAAGGGAAGAATCAAAGTAATACACTACCTGGTGTGGGGTGTTGCTGCTGTTGTATACATGCTGCATCTGGTAGCCCGAAAAAAGCGGTGTAGCATCCTGTAATAATTCATTGTGGCGGGCAATGCACTGTTTAGCACTGTCTTTCAACAGTGGCAACAGCTTCTCATAATAATCCGCCTGCTCCCTGCTTATTTTATTCTGTAAAAACTCACGCAAATGGGCAGTACACTCCTCCACTTTTTCCGTATAATATTTCAGGTCTTTATTATTGGTTTCCAGCGCATCTTTATTGGGCATTATAAAACTGCTATCCAGTTTACCAAAGGCTCCGGGTTCGTACCCCTCGCTTTGAAGGGTGGCCTTTAAATCCTGCTTTATCAGGCTTTGTGCTTTGTTTTCGGGTGTTTTTTCGCAGGCAGTAAGCATGGCCAATGCCAGCAGCACTATTGATTTCTTATTCATACATCTAACAAGTTCAGGTAATTGTTAACCGGCTGCTACACAACCGGCTTTGCATTTCAGGTTGTGAAAATAAGGAATCTGCAGTTGCTACCCTCCCCCGGCACTAAATAACGGAAAACAGGGATTATTTGCATTAGGTGCTTCAATTATCTTCGTCACTCTAGTAGCAACACATTGAGTATACATACAAACACCTCAGACATTTTTAACCTTATTCTACTGGCTGTAGCCAGTACGGGTATCTTAGCTGCATTTCGTCAATTATATATTTCCAATAAGCAAAAACGGGTCGACCTGATGTTACAACTGTGTAACAAGTTTTACCAGGATGCCGATATGCAGGAAATCTATTATAAAATTGAATATGGCAAATTCCGCTACTCGTTAAAATCGTTTCATTGTTCGGAAGATGAACAGAAACTGGATAAGTTATTGGGCCTGCTTTCCTATATCAGCCAGCTTTACCAAATGGGTATTATCCGCAAAAAAGAACTGGAAATGCTGCGCTATGAATTCCAAACAGTATACGAATACGAGGATATCAAAGCATACTTTAACACCCTGGACAAATGGTTTCAGTCGCGCATGATAACGCATATGAAATTTCAATCCTTTCGCGAAGTAGGTAAAATGCTTACTGTTTAAATATATACATTAATATTAAATTGGCGCGCCCCTGTTTTGCCTGCTGTTTAAACCGTTTTCCTTTCTCGACCCTATCAAAGTAGAAGCAGCTATACCATTACTACAGCACGGTTATTTACGATAACTGTACCAATACTGCCATTTGTTATACATATAGTAACCTGCAGGGATAAGGCTAGCATATTTTGCTTATAATTATCGCTTACCTTTAATATCTAACACCTTATCACATGTCCACTGTAACTGTCCAATGGCTGCAATCGATAGAGGCTTTGCAGGATGTACCTGCCGTGCAGTTGCAATGGCTTATTGACAACAGCGATATACTGGAGCTGGCTGCCGGCGATTTCCTGGTGAAACAGGGCGTTGCGCATAAGGGCACAAATATTATACTGGAAGGCCGCGTAAGGTTATATAACCAACAGGTGAACCAGGTAACAGAGCTGGCCATTTTAGAAGCCAACACCATCAGCGGCTATCTGCCTTACTCACGTGGTAAAATTGCCAACCTGAACGGACTAGCCATTACCCCTGTACGGTACCTGTGCTTTCCTGTTGGCAACATACAGGAATTAAGCCGCCATTTTGAACTGACAGAAGCGCTGGTGCATGTAATGACTTCACGTGTGCGGGACTTTACTTCCTTTCTGCGGCAGAATGAAAAAATGGTGGCTTTAGGAAAGCTTAGCGCCGGGCTGGCCCATGAATTAAACAACCCCGCTGCCGCGGTAGTAAGGGGTGCTTCTTCGCTAAAAAAACACCTGCAACTGTTGCCATCCGGCTTTGAAGAAATCGCCTCTATGTGCATGCAGCCTGCCGAGGTAGCGCTGGTAAAAGAAAAACTGCTGGCCATCTTACAACAGACACCATCCGCCCCTTTATCACTATTGCAAAAAAGCAGCCGGGAAGATGAATTAACCGACTGGCTGGACGCACACAACATTCACAACAGCATGGCCCTGGCAGAATGTTTTGCCGATTTCGACTTTACCGTACAAAGCCTGGATGCGCTTGCTTCTGATATCCCGGAACATTACCGTTCGGCCATTTTTAACTGGTTGCATAAAAACCTGGTAACCGAAAAGCTGGTGGCCGATATTGAAGAAGCTTCCCGCCGCATTGCCCAGCTGGTAGGCTCGGTGAAAACCTTTACGCATATGGATCAGGGTACTGCGCGGCAGTTCACCAATCTGCACGAAGGCATTGACAATACCCTGGTGATATTGGGTTATAAACTACGGCAGGGTAATGTGCAGCTGATAAAAAACTTTGATGCCCAACTGCCCCTGATTCCGGTGGTGGTAAGTGAAGTAAACCAGGTATGGACCAACCTGATTGACAATGCCCTGGACGCTATGGAAGCCAACGGTAAAGGTGTGCTGGAAATAACTACAGGTTTGGAAGAGGGTTATGCCAAAGTAACCATTACCGATAATGGGCCCGGCATACCTGCGGATGTTATGGACCGGTTATTTGAACCGTTTTTCACCACCAAAGACATTGGCAAAGGCACCGGCCTGGGACTGGATATTGTAAACAACATTGTGAAACAGCATAAAGGCCTTGTAAAAGTAACATCTGTGCCACAACACACTACTTTTACCGTGCTACTGCCTGTTATCATATAAACTTATAAAGAGGGCTACAGATGAATTTACCCATTATCCTATGTGTTGATGACGATCCGCAGGTGCTGCGGGCTATTGTGCGTGATTTAAAAACCAGGTACCGCGAACAGTACCGTATCATTGGCACCACCCTGGTAAAGGAAGCATTGGACAGCTTGCTGGAGTTAAAGAACAAAAGCGAAACTGTTGCCATGTTTATATCCGACCAACGGATGCCCGAGCTGGATGGTATTGCTTTCCTGGAAAAGGCCATGCAGTTTTATCCGGACGCCAAACGCGTGCTGCTGACCGCTTACTCTGACACAGATGCCGCTATTAAAGCCATTAATACCATACAGCTGGATTATTACCTGGTAAAGCCCTGGGACCCACCTGAGGAAAAGCTTTACCCCGTGCTGGACGATCTGCTGGGCGACTGGCAGCAGAACTACAAAGTAGAGTTTAAAGGGATAAAGGTGATAGGTTACCAGTTTTCGCAGCGCTCACACGCTATTAAGGAATTCCTGGCCGGCAACTTGATCCCCTACCAGTGGATGGATGTGCGCAACACAGAACCGGCCTGTCATTTATTAACGCTCAACAATATCGATAATAATCACCTTCCCGTAGTATTCCTGGAAGACGGCACCTTTTTGACCAACCCTTCCATCCTGGAACTGGCCGGTAAAGTAGGCTTAAACCCACGCGTGCAGCATGATATGTATGATGTGGTGATCATTGGCGCAGGTCCGGCTGGTTTGGCGGCAGGCGTGTATGGCTCATCAGAAGGATTAAAAACATTGCTGATAGAACGGAAAGCACCTGGCGGACAAGCCGGCACCAGTTCACGTATAGAAAACTACCTGGGCTTTCCTTCGGGATTAAGCGGTGCAGAACTTACCCGCCGGGCCATTGCACAGGCTACCCGCCTGGGCACGGAGTTTATTACCCCGCAAAGTGTACAATCCATTCAACGGCAAAATGGCTATAACCAGATATTGCTGGAAGATGGAACCTCGGTGAATACCCGTAGCGTGATCATTACCACCGGGGTTGATTACCGCACACTGGACACCAAAGGTTGTGCTGATTTTACCGGTGCAGGTGTGTATTATGGTGCTGCTATGACAGAAGCTACCGCCTGTACCGACAAACATGTATACGTGGTAGGCGGCGGCAATTCCGCCGGCCAGGCAGCGATGTACCTGTCGCGCTTTGCCAAAGAAGTGAACATATTAATACGCCGGGAAGATCTTACATCCACCATGTCGGCCTACCTGATTGAACAGATACAGGGCACTCCCAACATCACCGTCAGACCCTTCACTGAAGTAACAGAAGCCAAAGGCAGCGACCGCCTGGAGCAACTGGTTATTCATAATATAAAAACCGGCGCTTCCACCACCGAACAAGCCGCCGCATTATATATTTTCATCGGGGCCAAGCCTTTTACCGACTGGCTGGAACTGAATATAATCAAAGATGAAAAGGGCTTTATTGAAACCGGCCGTGAGCTAAAAAACTATGCGCAGTTTACCAGCATCTGGAAGGAAGAAAGAGATCCCTATTTACTGGAAACCAGCTGTCCCGGCATCTTTGCCGCGGGAGATGTGCGCGCCACCGCTATGAACCGCGTGGCTGCAGCTGTGGGCGAAGGCTCCATGGCTATCAGTTTTGTACATAAATATTTGGCAGAAGTAAAATAAACCTGTTATGAGCCTTTGTGAACATTTAATAGATATAGACAATGTTACGCTTTCCCATACACATGTGTGCGAAGAATGCGCCAAAACCAACAGCCGCTGGGTACACCTTCGTGTATGCCAGACCTGCGGCGTTACCCTGTGCTGCGACGATTCGCCCAACAAACACATGACCCAGCATTTTCACGCCACAGGTCACCCGGTAATTGCTTCAGGCGAGCCGGGCGAAAGGTGGTTGTGGTGTTATAAGGATGAGGTATTTACCGAATACTGATCATACACAGTAAGCCCGTATATTTATGTCTCAAACAACCCTGTCCGGGCTTACTGATGAAACAAATTTTACTGTTCACTTGCTGCATATTATTATTGGCAGAGGTAAAGAGCCAAACCCGTACTATGCCTTCCTGGTTTCCGGAAGTATTTAAAAGTAAAGGGCTGGATAAAAAGTATGGCCCAGCCAGTTTCCTGGTACCGGCTTATATAGTAAGCGATTTCAATGGTGATAGTATACCAGATGTTGCCGTGCTGGTAATAGAAAGAAGCAGCCAGAAAAAAGGCATTCTGCTGATACATGGCAACACGTTCGACACTTTTGTTTTTGGAGCAGGCTCAGCATTTGGTGAGGGCGATGATGATTTTAAATGGGCCAGCCGCTGGAAACTATACACTAAAAAGAAGGCTACAGAATCTCTGCTTGAAAAAGAAAGCGGTGACAAAATAGGTAGCCGTGAAGTGAAATTGTACCGGCCCGGCATATTGGTGGAAAGAGTCGAAGATGACGCTGTAGCAGCAGGCGGCATTATTTATTGGAATGACCAGGGATACATCTGGATACAACAGGGCGAACAATCGGAGAACTAGGCTATAAACACATTAAAAAAGGTCGTGTTCTATACAATTCAGAACACGACCTTTTTTAATGCTTTATTGTATAGGTTCTACAAAGTAAGGTTATGCTTTTTAGCTGTGTCAATAGCAACATCATACCCCGCATCCGCATGACGTATTACCCCCATCCCGGGATCGTTACGTAATACTCTTGACAAACGTGCTGCCGCTTCCTCCGTACCATCAGCCACTATTACCATGCCTGCATGTATACTATAGCCCATGCCTACGCCACCACCGTGGTGTAAACTTACCCAGCTGGCACCACCGGCTGTGTTTACCAGGGCGTTGAGTATAGGCCAGTCGGCTACCGCATCACTGCCATCCTGCATGGCTTCTGTTTCGCGGTTGGGTGAAGCTACAGAGCCGGTATCAAGATGGTCGCGTCCTATTACAATCGGGGCTTTTACCTTGCCGGTGCGTACCAGTTCGTTAAAAGCCAGCCCGGCTTTTTCACGTTCACCCTGTCCCAGCCAGCAAATGCGGGCAGGTAATCCCTGGAAGGCAATACGCTCTTTGGCCAGTTTTAACCAGCGTTGCAGGCTCTCATTTTCGGGAAACAGGTTGGCAATCAGCTCATCCGTTACGGCAATATCAGCCGGGTCGCCACTGAGCGCTGCCCAGCGGAAAGGCCCTTTTCCTTCGCAGAACAACGGGCGTATATAGGCCGGAACAAAGCCCGGAAAATCGAAGGCGTTCTGCAAACCATGCTCTTTAGCACGGGCACGCAGGTTGTTGCCGTAATCAAACGTGACAGCACCTTTGGCCTGCAACGCCAGCATCAGCTCTACATGCAGCTTCATGCTATCATAAGCCAGCGCCAGGTATTGTTCTTTATCCTTTGTGCGCAGTTCATTGGCCTGCTGGTTGGTAAGTGTATGCGGTATATAACCTATCAGCGGATCGTGCGCGCTGGTTTGATCGGTAAGGGTATCTATGGCAATATTGCGCTCTATCAGGCGCTGCAACAGGTGCACAGCATTACACAACACTCCTATGCTTAACGCTTTGCCAGCGGCCTTCGCCGCTACTGCTGCATCTATGGCTTCATCTATATTGGTGTATTTGACATCCAGGTATTTGGTTTCCAAACGCTTATCAATCCGCCACTCTTCTACTTCCGCCACCAGGCATACCCCTTCATTCATCGTAACCGACAAAGGTTGAGCACCGCCCATACCACCTAAACCGGCGGTTACACTCAGGGTGCCTTTGAGGGTACCGTTAAAATGTTTACGGGCTACTGCGGCAAAGGTTTCGTAAGTGCCTTGCACAATGCCTTGCGAGCCGATGTAAATCCACGAGCCCGCGGTCATTTGTCCGTACATCATCAGCCCCTTGCGCTCCAGTTCGTCAAAATGTTGCCAGTTAGCCCAGTTAGGAACCAGTTGCGAGTTGCTGAGCAACACACGTGGCGCATCCGTATGGGTTTGTAATATGCCCACGGGCTTACCACTTTGGATAAGCAGGGTTTGATTACTTTCCAGTTTTTTAAGACTGGCAATAATGTTATCCAGCGCTTCAAAATTGCGGGCTGCTTTACCACGGCCGCCGTATACGATCAAATCGTCCGGACGTTCAGCCACTTCAGGGTTCAGGTTATTCAGCAGCATACGCAAAGCCGCTTCCTGTACCCAGCCTTTACAGGTAAGATGGCTGCCGGTAGGCGTTTTATATTTTTCTACATCGTAGTTTTTGTAGGTGACAGTATTGCTCATAATTGTTTGGTTGTGGTCATTTATAATTGAAATTCGGGATAGTTGCCATTCAGTGCAATGCCTTGCTGTTTTGCCCAGCCATCCACATGTTGCACTAAGGAGAAATCGCTGATCATACCGCGGATTTTATTGATGTCCACAGCGAATATGCGGTCTTCCTCGGCAAACGATACAAAGCTGCGCACATAGCTGTGGGCCGCTTCCAGTATGGCACTGCTTTTTAACGGACGGCGGAATTCAATGGCCTGGCAGGCGCTCATTAATTCAATAGCCAGTATATATTCCAGGTTATCCAGTACGGTGTTCAACTTACGGCCACTGATGCTGCCCATACTCACATGGTCTTCCTGCCCCAGCGAGGTTGGTATGCTATCGGCGCTGGCGGGGAAACATAAAGTTTTGTTTTCTGTTACCAGGGCGGCGGTAGTATACTGCGGAATCATAAAGCCACTGTTCAGCCCCACGTTGTTCATCAGCAATACAGGCAGGCCCCATTTGCCTTCCAGCAACAGGTAACTGCGACGGTCGCTGATATTACCCGCTTCGGCTGCGGCAAAACAGCAATAGTCTAAAGGCAACGCCAGCGGCTGACCGTGGAAGTTGCCCCCGCTGATAGTATCGTTGGCCGAGAAGATAATAGGGTTATCTGTTACCGCATTCAGCTCTACCTGGGTAAGCTGTTTCAGATGCAGCCATGCGGTGCGGCTGGCGCCATGCACCTGCGGCATGCAACGTAAGGAATAAGGATCCTGCACACGGCCACAATCTATATGGCTTTGCATAATGTCGCTATCATCCAGTATAGTACGCAGCCTTTGTGCTACCAGCTGGTTACCGGTAAAGGGGCGCAGCTGATGCAGCCTTTCATCAAAAGGCGATTTGGTACCCGTTAAAGCCTCCAGGCTCATAGCACCTATAATATCCGCAGCTTCCAGGCAATAGTGCATACGCTGCACTGCTTTTACCGCAAACGATAATATAAACTGGGTGCCGTTAATCAGCGCCAGCCCTTCTTTAGGCCCCAGCTGTATAGGTTGCAGCTGAAACTGTTGCAATACATCCCGTGTAGCATAGGTTTTCCCCTGCCAGATCACTTCGCCCAATCCAATAAGGGGCAGGCATAAATGAGCCAGCGGCGCCAGATCGCCCGATGCACCTACGCTTCCTTTTTCCGGCACTACCGGTATTACATCATTATCAATATGCCATATCAGGCGTTCCAGGGTGGTAAGCTGTGCTCCCGAAAAGCCCTGGGCTAACGCCTGCACCTTGGTAATCAGCATTATTTTAGCCACCTCGGCGGGTATAGGATTGCCTACGCCTACGCTATGGCTTTGCAGTATTTTGTACTGTAACGTAAGCGTATCTTCTGCACTGATGCTGGTGTTGGCCAATATGCCAAAGCCGGTGTTAATACCATATACAGTAATGTTTTCGTCTACAATCTGCTGCACATGCGCTTCGCTGGTTTTTATTTTACTGCGGCTGGCATCACTGAGCACACCCTGTAAAGTTCCGGCTGCAATGGCCAGCACTTTGCTTACTGTAAGGGATTCTGCTCCGTATTCAAATGTGTTCATGTTATAAGGGGGTATTAAAGAATTATAAATTGTTTTCGATGCGGGATAGTAAAGGCTCGCGGGCCAAACCCGCTTCCATTTCACTGATGGCCTGTAACATATGGGCACTGTTAGGCCCCTCTGCCACCAGCTGTTCCATAGCTGTTTGCAAAGCAGTCCACACCGGCAGCACCTGGTCCAGTATTTTTTTGCCTTTGGGCGTAAAGCTCACTACTTTTTTGCGGGCGTCTTCGGCGTTGGTACCGGCTTTTACCAGTCCTTTTTCCTGTAAGTTGCTAACGAGCTGGCTGGCAGCACTGTGGGTTACTTCCAGCTGTGTGGCAATAGAGCTGATGGTAACAGCATCTTCCTGCGAAAGAATGTAAAACACCGGAAACCAGGCGGCGTCAAAAGCAATATCATGGGCTTTGTAAATACGGTTGACATCGCTGAGGAACGTGTCGCTCAGGCGTTTCAGGCGGCTGCCAAAAACCAGGAACCCTAATGATTGATATAAATTCATTGAATTATATAAGCGCTTATACAATTCAAATGTAGGGGAAAATCTGAAATAGCGGCATTAATATCGGCAGCTAACAGGGGGGCAAACAACAGACTATGCCAACCGGCTTATTCCGGAGCCCGCTGGTTCATGGGAATGCTTATTTTAAACATGCTACCCTCTCCTTCCACACTACTTACTTCCACCTGGCCGTTTAACAATTGGGTAAGCTTTTTTACAATACCCAATCCCAGCCCAACACCACCGGCATAATCGTTGGTTTCGTAATCGTTAAAGATCGATTCCAGGTTTTTCGCGGCTATCCCCACCCCTTCGTCGCGTATTTTAATCATAAACCATCCTTCTTCCTGCCAGCAATGGATGTATATGTTTTTATGACGTGGGGTAAACTTCATGGCATTGCCCACCAGGTTAAACAAAATTTGTGTTAACCGGGTTTTATCCGTGGTAATAAGGTCGGGTAAAGAATCGTCAATGCGGCGGTGTATTTTCACCTTGCGCTCCCGGGCCATTACCTCGTATACAAATACAGATTGCTCCAGCCACTCTTTACAGGGAAAGGTTTCGTAGCTCAGCCGTATGTCTTTGCCGGCTTCCAAACGGGAATAGTCCAGCACATTGCTTACAATATTGCGCAGGTGCTGGCTGCTGCTGTAAATACATTCCAGCAATTCCAGTTCTTCCTGTTCGCTGATGAAAGGCTTGCGTTTATGCCGGATTAAACGGTCGGTAAAACCCAATATACTGTTGACGGGATTTCTTACTTCGTGGTTATTTTCCTGCAGGAAGGCCGTTTTAAGACGGTTGGCTCCCTGTAGTTGTTGTACCAGGCGGTTCAGCTCTTCGGTACGTAACAGCACCTGGTGTTCTAACTGCTCGGCCTGCAAACGTAACTGCTGATTGGTAATGTTCAATTGAAAATACAGCTCGCGCGATTTACGCAGCAGCCCCACCAGCTTGGTCTGGTGCAGACTTAACAGCAAAAAGTTCAGCAGGATTACTACAAACAAAATCAGCCAGCGAAACACCTGGTCCTGGCGATACGTAAATACAACACTCGGAAACCAACCCAGGTTATAGTTCAGTTCCAGCATGCCCAGGCAAATAACCGGCAGCAGGGCACTGGCATAAATAAAACGCTTATCATCGGGCCTGAACAACAGGGCCGATATGCTGATCATAAAAATACTCAGGTATTGCACCTGTGCCGTATTACCCAGCACAATGCCGTAGTAGATCATCACACTGCAAAACACCAGTTGCAGCAAAAAGCCGGTAAGCCTGTAGTTTTCCCGCGCAGTAAGGCGCATCACTCCCAGGAACATAACGCAAAATATAAAGGCAGGCACCAGTATCAGCAGCTCACGGCTTACCATAAAAAACAGCAATCCGTATAATACCACCAATACACTGGTGAAGCCGCATATCAGGCGCACAATGTGCCAACGCTGCTTACCTTCTTCTTCTAATGGACTTGTAATGGGCTTCCCTATAATGGACTCAACATCCGTCATTTCAATCTGTTTTTAAGATTATCCGGGGGAGCAGACAACAATGAAAACATGTTATTACGAAAATAGGGGTATTACCCCTATTTGAAAGCGTTGTGACATTAAAATCTGGTTAGAGAAGCAAAATCTCCCTGTTATTCAGGCAGTTTGGGTTCTCTGATAACGTTGGGCGCCGCTGTAATAGCTTCCATAAAGGCTGCTATATCCTTCATTTCGGTTTTGGAAAGCTGTAATTTATGCAAATGCGCATCCGGCACCGGTACCGGCAGGTTGCGCACACTGTCTTTACGCACGCCCTGCGGGTTGGCGTTGTTGTAAAAGGCAATCAGGCCTTCCATATCATCAAACAAGCCATGGTGCATCCAGGGACGGGTGCGCATCACATTACGCAACGATGGAGTTTTGAATTTCCCCAGATCCGCCGTGTTTTGGGTGATGTTATACCGGCCCAGATCTTCAAACGGGCGGTTCATATAACTCAACCCGATATTGTGAAAATCGTTATCTGTAAACAAAGGCCCGTAATGACAGTTCATACAATTGGCCTTGGTACGGTACAAATGCAAGCCGCGCAACTCCTGGTCGCTCAGGGCCTCACTGCTGCCTGCCAGAAACCGGTCAAACCGGCTGCGAGTGCTGGTTACCGTACGTTGAAACACCGCCAGCGCATGTACAATACGCTCACTGGTAATAGCCGTATCGCCATACGCCGTTTTAAACAAGGACACATATCCTTTTACGGTCTGTAGCTTTCCGGGCAGTAACGTCATATCCTGGTTCATTTCGGTATGGCTGGTGATGGGCCCGGTAATCTGTTCTTCCAGCGTGTGGGCACGCCCATCCCAAAACAACTGGTTTTGTGCCCATACGTTTTCAATAGTGGGTGTGTTGCGTTTATTAAGGGTGCGGTTATGCCCCACTGCCTGGGCCCGTCCATCTGTCCAGTTCAATTCAGGCACATGGCAGCTGGCACAGGCTATCTGGTTGCTGACACTTAACCTGCCGTCAAAAAACAACAATTTCCCAAGCTCTGCTATGGGACGTAAAGTATCGTTGTATTGTGCCGGCGGAACCGGCAACTGCCCCAGCTCGCGCCAGGGCACTCCGGCATCTACATTGGGTATTGGCCATTGAGCAGCCGGCCTGCTGTATAGCAGGCGTAAACTGTCTTCAAAGGAAAAATATGTTTTAGTGGGTTTAAAGGAAAAAATGCTAAAACCAATAATAACTATCAGTAAAAAAGAAATAACACGTATCATCAACTATCAATTTTAAATAAAGGGTTATAGGAAAAAACGTAGCCCCGCTGTCCAGGCCACACGGTCTTTACCGGGTGTAAAGCCACTGGTGGTATAGAACAGATCCTGCTGGTAACTGCGCTGGTATTGCATCCCCCCTTCTATAGCCCATCTTAGCGTAGCAGTAGCGTTTTGAATATAAGCCAGCTTCAACCCTCCCTGCCAGTTGCTGGTGCTGGCATATTGCGCATCGGGATATACTACGGCTTTTACAAACAGGTTTTCTTTGCTGGCGGTGGATAACTGTAAACTGCTATTATTGTTCACACTCAAACCTCCATTGGCCGTTACCTGTACTATGTTTTTCTTACCATATATATTCCAGCGGTATTGTAATGCATACAGGTTTCTTTTATAATCGGCTTTGGCGGTGTGGTTACCATCTTTTTGCTGCTGCTGCCTGCTTTGCCAGCTAAGCCCCCACTCATGCACCGGCCTGTTGTTACTATTCAGGCTTAACATGGCGGTGGCGGTGTGCTGTATGTTATACAACGTAAAATTGCTGCCATCCAGGTAGGTATTGAAATCAGAAGCTTTTATCACCTGTGTGCTCCACGATGCACTGGTAGTAACCCTGCGGAAAGTTTTGTACCAGCCAGCTGCCACTTGGTTCTGGTAATAATGCATGGTACTGTATAGAGCCATTACCAATGGATTGTAGTTACGATAAAACGTTTTTTCATTGGTTTGCAGGTATTGATAACGTGCCCACCAGTAGCCGGCGGCAATGGTATTCAGGTAATACCCGGCATTGATACCATGAAAATAGCGCCATTGCTGCATTTCACTTTTTGTTTCAGAACTGCTGGACACTTCCACCAGTCCTTCGGCACGGTATACCTGGTAAGCGGCAGTGCTGGCGGAATCGGTATTTTTATTGAAATAGGATACCATTTCCCTGCTATAACCAAAACGCGGCTCTATAGAGATAAACTGTTTAGGGGTAATATAATAACTCACACTTGCTTTGCCATCCAAGTTAAAATACCTGCCAACCGGTCGTGGATCAATAGTGCGGCTGTTGGTGCTGGCATCATAACTTACCCCTCCTCCCACTACCCATTTATGGTGTAATACAGGAGCCGCCACCTGGCCATCCAGGTGATATATCTCGTAATTCATATTGCCTGTGCGGGGCGCAAAATAGTAGTAGGGCGACAGATCATTAATATCCCGGCGCATGTTATAACGAATACGATCTTCCCATCTACGCTGGTAACTAAAAGTGCCTTGTACCCAAATATTCTTCACCTTTTGCAGGCCTTCTGCTGCAAAAGAAGCAGAACGTACTTTTTCAGCCTGTTGAACCCTGCGGTACTCCCCTGTTTCCTGCTGCCAGCTCAGGCCTACCGTGGTATAGTGCTGTATAGGATTGACCAATAATGCTGCAGACTGTTGCTTATACCATTGGTATAACTGCTGTTGTTGCAAAGACAAAACAGAATGCTGTTCCAGGCTGTCGTGCTGCGCCCTGGCAGTAGTGGCCATGGTAAAAGAAAATATATAAAACAGTAAACCAAACTTTTGCATAATAAATCAGATAAAATGATTAAAAACCACGGGGCACCGCGCGTGTACGTCTTTCAAAATCGTTGGATGAATTATTGGTATCCACCAGTATGCGCCTGCCATCCACTGTAGTGCTATCTGTTTTGCGCATTAATACCTGTGAGTTATTGGAGCCAATACAATAACCGTAGCCTGCATCCAGTTCACTGCTTAGTTTAGCAGGTACCAGGTCGCTGGAAGTGATGGTTGTGTTGGTAGTATATTGGGTTTCTACTGCATCAATAATGTACTTTTTAGGTACTCTTTTAAAAAGTGCAGTGCTGGCAGTTACATTACTTACGTTGGGCGACGGGTAAGAAGGCCATGCAGCAACATCTTCTGTGGTTTTGAAAATAAAGAAACCGTTACGCTGTAAGCTTAGGGTTAACTCTGTTCCTGTTACTTTAATCATCACCAGGTTAGGCGCAGGATTGTCTACATCTGTAGGAGAAGGTGTAGTAATAACACCCCGGAGATATACTTCAAAATCGGCTCCGCTTAAATCTACCGTTAAATCGGGATTTACTACAGTTACCCCACTGCCATTGGCGGCCGTATAAGGCGCTTTATGATTTAAGGCAGAAGCAGCTATTATAATACTATTACCAGGCGCGATAGGATAAGTAGTGCCATTACCCGGTATACGAAACAGGTTGCCTGCATACAGGTACGAAGTATTGGCGTCTGACGGATGAGCCGGCATTCCGGCTGGCACCAGCGATTTAGACCAGTTGTACTGCCTGGTATCGGATGTGATGTAGGTGGTGGTGGCAGGATTTAAATCATCGTAGGTACTGTTAATACCCTGCACTGTGCCAAAGTATAAACTATCTGCATAAATAGTATCAGCAGAGTTATTATAGATCTCTACAAACTGATCTCTTTGCAACGCCCCCTGCGAGCCACTGCCGGCGTAATACAACTGCTTAAACACCAATGATCCAAAGTCGCCTGCTATCAGTGATAATTCCACCGAAGCCCCTCCTTCCCCTACAGCCACGCTGCTGGCGCTACCGTTAAAGGCGCTTATTTTGGCAATGCCGGTATAAGCCAGCATTTCTTCATCGCTGAATTTGCGGTAAGTGGTTACAATGTACTTCCCTCTTTCCACCGGGGTAAAATGTACTAAGCCATTTACATCTGTGTATAAGGTGTCACTTACAGAAGAACGTTCACTGGTAATGATCACCGGAAAGTTATTTTTAGGTAAACTGCTGTTGTAACTGGTATCAGCATAACTGATGGTAACCGTTAACCCCTCCTGCACGATATCCGGGTTCCAGTTGTTCATATCCTTTTTACAGGATACACCTGCTGCCACCGCCAGGCAAACAGCACTAAACAGAATATATGACTTTATAGTTATTGCCGGCATTGCTTAAAATTTAAAAGTGAGTTCAGCACCATACGAAGGCGCTTCGTTTAATTGAGTTACGGTTGGGCTGTTGGTAACAGAATTATCTGTCCATTCCGGCCGGATATTGAACACATTGTAGGCATTAAATGAAATGCGCAATGCACCTATTTCCTTACTTAAACGCATATGAAAGTTGGTATAGAAAGGGGACTTCTTTTCGTTAGTGGCCGACCTTACTTTAATCAGGTGTGAATAGGCATCACCTGCTACTTCTTTAGGGTCAATAGTGTGGTATTCCAGGTTTTTATCGTAATAACCCACCGGGTTCATATTATCACCGGAATTAGTCCAACTTTTCTTCAACCAGAAAAATTCGGAAGTGAAATTGAGGATAAAACCCAGCGCCGGAAAGTGATGCGTGGTTTGTAAAGTACTTTTCAACACTTCGCCCGTAGCTATATCATTATTGTACACACCATACAAGGCTGTTTTGGTTACGTTATTATTGGCGGGCATAATCACATCCATGGTAGCATCGTTATAAGTGCCCCTGTAGTACGATGTAGCAAAAAAGAAAGAGGTTTGTATAGCTTTGATTTTACGGGTATTGATCATTACTTCTATGCCTTTGGTAGTAGAAGCAAGCCCATTTACCGGCTTGGCATAAAAGCCCTGATACACAGTATCTCTTCCGGTATCGTAATAGCTCCATTTATCAGACATGTTAGCCCGTGGCAGGGTATCATATACGGGCACTACTGTAGGACGTGGTGTGGTTTGACTGGTAAAGCCGTTGTGCTGTTTTTTCACAAACATAGACACAGATACATCTACCATTTTGGTTTTATAGGTAGCTCCCACTTCATAATTATTGGTACTGGCTGGCTTCAGCTGCATGTTACGCTGGTATACCACATCGGTATAAGCCAGGTATAAGCTGTTATCGCCATTGATACTATTAAACGCTTTAATAAGTGGGTAATCAAAGTAAGTAGGCCCGGGATTGATAAAAGATAATGCAGGCGCTTTTGTGGCAATACCATAAGCTGCATTTAAAGTAAAGCGACGACTCAGCGTATAGTTGGCGCTTATACGCGGGCTTAACAGGTTAAAAGAGTTTTGCCTGTCGTAACGCAAACCTGCACGCAAATCCAGGGGAATTTTTAAACGGCTGGTATTAATACGGTCTTCCACAAAAGCACTCCAGTTAAAGCTGGCAGGTACCGTTTCGCGGTAAGTGTAAGGACGATCGGTTTTAAACCCGCCTAACCCCGCTGCAGAAGATATGGGAGGTTTACGATAATCGTATTGCCAGCCATCCCCTTTATTAGCATCGTAAAAAGCGGAAACACCCACCATCAACTGATGTAAAACCTTACCGGTACGGGCAGTAAGATTATTTTCTACCGTACCAAAAAAGCTGACAGGCTTACCCAGTATTTCCTGTTTATAAATGTAGTTATAGGCAGGCACCACCTCCCCTTCATGCACACCCGAAGTAGTGGCATTGTTCACATACAGCACGGAGGCCGTGTTTACAAACTGCTCTCTTAAGCTGGTTTGATTGGCCTGGCTATAGCGGAAACTATAGGTAAGGTTTTTACTGTATTTACTGTTGAACCGTATATCGCCACGGCCACCGATAGCTATACTGCTATAGTTAAAACGGGAACGACTATAATTCTTATCATCCGGATCTACTTTGGTTTTATCCAGGCTTTTGGTGTAATTAAACGAAAGCGTTTGTTTCCACCTGCGATGTTTATCTACATAACTGGTCCATATCAGCCCGGTATTAATCCTGTTATAACTTTTGGTATTATCGCGCGGATCGTTGTTGGAATAGTTATAATCAGCGCTCACGTTCAGCGACCCCATTCGTTTACTCAGGTTAAAACCTTTTTGCAGCTGAAACTGGCTCATGCCTTCCCGGAAAGAACTGCTAACACTAAAAGGAGTGGCACCTGCCTGCCTGTTAACAATAACAGCCCCGTCAGTAAGGTCGCCATAACGCGCAGAAGCCACTCCACTTACCACTTCAATACTTTCAATATTGCCTGCCGGTATCTGACGCAGGTCAAGCCCTGTGCCTGCATAATCAGCCACATAGGTATCATTGGTAGTACCTGTTTTAATGGTGCCGTTCAGCAACGCTCCCGTAATATTATACTTACCCAGGTTCAGCATTTGCATATTGGCGTTATTGGATATGGGCGATCCATCCATAATAATAGAGGTACCTAATGCTGCATTATTAATAAAGCTTTGGCTGCCCGAAAGCCTGTTTTCTATAAAGTTGCTGCGCAGGTTAATGCTCCGGGCATTTTGCATGTCAGGGGCCATAATAGTTTGCCCTGGCAAATACTGCAGCACATCGGCTATAGAAGTAGGCTGCGTCTGCTCAATAGCCTGCCTGCCAAATACCACAGAAGAGTTAGATGCAGCAGAAGCTTCCCGCATACCTGTTACCTGTACTTCTTTCAGGCTTAAATTCAAATCCTGCATCACCACATTGGCAAACGCAGGGGACGCCTGTAACTTCACTTCCTGTTTTTCTTCCTGCTTATCTACATAACTTACTACAATAGTAGCCGTGTTGGTAGCAGATGGTAATAACAGCTCCAGCCGGAAACCGCCCAGGCTGTTGGTAGAAACGCCTGTTTGTGTTTCGGGGTTGACTACGTTGGCAAAGGCAATAGGCTTGCCACGACCATCTTTTACCACACCGGTAATCACCCGCATCACCCAGGCATCGCGTTCTGCTAGAGGTGTAGCATTCACCGGCGCTTTAGGCGTGGCAGGGGTAATTACAATGGTATTCTTTACCATTTCCCATTGCAACTGTGTAGCCGCCTTAATGGCGTCTAATGTTTCGGCCAGGCTGCGTGTGGCTTTGGGCAGGGTAATATGCTGATAAGCCGCCACAGTTTCTTTGCGATAGGCAAAACGAAAACCACACTGCTGTTCTATCCGTTTAAAAGCTGTTTCCAGCGATTCATTTTTCAGTTCCAACACAATAGCGGGCCCGGCGTGTTGCGCCATCGTTATCACATACAGGCATACGAATGCCCATAGAAGCACCAGCTTTTTAATAGCAGTTGTCATACTATTTCTCTTTGGGGGTTATAGTTTACGTCCGGCGTAATTTCAGTAGGTAAGTGTATAAGTGTTAGCCCCAGTGGGAGTAACCTTTACATTATAGAGTTTTTGTAAAACCAGTAATATATCGTCCAGCGTAACCGGGTTGGTAAAGCTGGCTGTAAACAAAGTGTGTTGCAGTTGTGTGCCCTGCAGGGTGATGGTTACCTGGTAATGCTGGTTTAACCAGGCTATTACCTCTTCCAATGTGCTGTTGTTCCATCGCCATTCAATTTCCTGTGGCGGCGCAATTACAGCAGCCGTATCAATATTACGCTCTATCGTTACCGGTGCATGGTGGCTGTTCACCACCAGTGCTTCGGCAGCATTTAATATACCCACTACGGTACGGTTATTCATTACCTGCACTTTACCATTGGTAACTTTTACCGTTACTTCTTTATCGGGCAGGGCCGAAACAAGAAAAGCGGTACCCAATGCCTGTATGGTCACGGCTCCTGTTTTCACTATAAAAGGCGCATCTGCCATAGGTTTTACATCAAACCAGGCTTCCCCGTTAAGGGTTACTATCCGGGCGTTAGTTGTATAACGCGTGGATAAGGTGGTGGCGCTGTTTTTAATAATCACCCGGGTGCCATCGGGTAAATACGTGGTATCCTGCGGCAACGGTTTGCTGATAACAGCAGGTGCATGCCCCAGCGGTGCCTGAACACGTTTAGTACTTTGCTGCCATGCCCACCAGCCGGTAAAAGCCATCAACGTTACCGCCGCTGCTGCTGCACTGTAACGCCATAGCACACGCTTTACCGGTGCAGGTTGCGTGGCGCTGCTAATGGTGGCATATACATGATCCCATTGCGGCTGTGGCCTGTCAGGTACATCCGGCTGCTGCCAGGTTTGCCATAAAGCTTCTTCTGCCACCGTCTCCTCTTCCGGAAAGGCCGGGTGGTTTTGTATGTAAGCAAACAATACATCCATCTCTTCCTGTGTACAGGAATTCTGCAGATATTTCTGCCATAATTCAGCTGCCTGTGGATGAGAAATGTGCGTTTGCATACCTGTTTTGTGTAATGGTTATATAAATGACGGATGAAAGAAAAGGAAGGGTGAAGCCTTTATAAAATATTTTTTCAGGCGGCCAGGGTAATGGCTATGAGAATGGGACAGGTATAGTTATGACGACCCAGGTAGGCTTTAATTTCACGCACCGCCAGTAGTAAATGCGTTTTTACCGTGTTGATAGAGGTGTTGGTTTTATCTGCTATTTCCTTGTAGGTAAGATCGTGATTGCGGCTGAGCAGGAATATTTCTTTGCGCTTGGGCGGCAGGGTATCTATTACTTCGTTAATCAACTGCTGTAATTCGGCAGCAGGCGGCTCGGGAAACACCATTTCCTTTTCGCTTATTTCCAGCCACATAGCCTGTTTCATACGGGCATCGGCCGTTTGTTTGCGTAACTGATCTATGGCTTTGTTACGGGTGATACGGAAAAGATAGGCAGTAACAGATTGAATCCCGCCCAGCTCCTGCCTGTGGTGCCACAGGCTGATAAACACCTCCTGCACTACTTCTTCTGCCGGCTGGGCCAGCTTTACCATTTGCAGCGCTACCTGGTAAACACGCTGTTTATAGAGATGAAACAGCTGCTCAAACGCACGGGCATCGCTTTGCGCTACCTGTTGCAGCAACTTTTCTTCACTATATGGGTAATCCGTGTTCAAGCAGGGTAGATTATTTTGGCTGCGAAAATATCATTACCTGCTTTGTAATGGTTTACGAATTAGGTAATTACGCTATCAAATTACGGAATTTTACGCCCAATCCCAAACTACTACATTCCAGTCATCTACCCCATCGTTATAGGTGTGAATGGTGCGAAAGCCCACTTTTTCATGTGCTGCCTGCGAGCGGGTGTTACTGGTGGAAATTTCAGTAACCAGGGGAAAATAACGCGGGCTGTAAACGGTTTTATGATGTAGGTACAGGCCGTTGACCAGTCCCTGCCCACGATAATCGGCATGTACACAAATGCCCCCCATAATATAATAGTCGTATGCTTTCAAAGGTTTGCCATTATACACCATATCATCCGTATGGGAAATCATCAGTTGCAAATCGGCATGAAAAGCAGCGGCTTCCCGCGGAGTAACCAGGGCATACCCTGCCACCACATCCCCATCTTTGGCAATTACAGAGGGCGCCAGCTGATGTAATTGCTGCAATAACTCCAGGGAGTACAGCCAGGTTAAAAAACCATTCTGCTGCATCTGGTCGGCAGTAAAGTTCTGTTTTACATTGGCTTTGTTCAGCGCATGAATCTGTTCCAGTTCCTGGTGGGTTGTTACGGTAGTATAAATCATATCCAAAGCTAATACTTTACCCTTTTTTATGTATTATATTTGAATGGGTAGTATTTGTTATATAACAGGCAGGTCTTATGCAAATTTTTATTGAAACACCAAGGTTGTTGTTACGGGAAATTATACCGGAAGATGCGGAGGGCATGTTTTTACTGGACTCGGATGCCGAGGTACACCGTTACCTGGGTAATAAACCCGTAACCAGTGTGCAGCAGTGCCGGGAGGTAATTGATTTTATTCGCGCGCAATATGTAAGCAATGGCATTGGACGCTGGGCTATGGTGGAAAAAGCCAGCGGACAGTTTATTGGCTGGTGCGGTTTAAAGCTGGTAAAAGACACCATTAACCGCCATAGCGATTTTTACGACCTGGGTTACCGGCTCATACGCAGTTACTGGGGCAATGGTTATGCCAGCGAGGCAGCCACCGCCTGTGTGCATTATGCTTTTCACCAGATGCAGCTACCTATGTTATATGGAATGACAGCTATTGACAATAGCGCTTCGCGCAGTGTGCTACTAAAGGCCGGGTTAAAATATGTAGAGTCGTTCATGTATGAAAATGAAGCACATTACTGGTTTGAAATAAGCCGGCTACGCTTTTTAAGTCAACAATAACCCTGCTATGACAGAAACTTCCGGATCGTTCTACAAAAATTACAGCAGCATTATCTGGCTGCTGGCCGGTATTATTACCGGCAGTGTGCTGGGGTTGACCTTAGGCACAAAGGTGGTTGCGGTATTAAAACCACTGGGCGACATCTTCATTAACCTGTTGTTTATGGCAGTGATTCCCCTGGTGTTTTTTGCCATAGGGTCGGCAGTAGCCGGGGTAGATACCAGCCAGAAGCTGGGGAAACTGTTTGTAATAATGATGCTGGTATTTATGGGCACCGCGCTGGTGGCAGCCGTGTTTACCCTGCTGGGCGTGTATATATATCCCGTACACCAGGAAATGGGACAGGCAGCCAATAACCTACCCGACCTGAACACACATCCCGATATCGGCACACAGCTTACACAACTGGTAACCGTAAGTGATTTTTACGAATTGCTTTCCCGCAAAAGCATGTTGCCTTTGATTATCTTTTCACTGCTCACCGGTTTTGCCGCCCTGCGGGCTGGTGATAGCGGCAAGGCTTTCCGCCAGTTTCTGGTATCAGGTAACGAAGTAATGAAGCAGTTGTTGCTGTTTGTAATGAAACTGGCTCCTATCGGGCTGGGCGCTTATTTTGCTTACCAGATAAGCACGGTAGGGCCTGAACTGTTTACCACCTATGCCCGGTCGCTGGGTTTGTTTTACGTGCTGGTGGTATTGTATTATCTCCTCTTCTTCACCTTATATGCCTATATAGCCGGTGGTAAAAACAGCGTACGCCTGTATTGGAAAAACAACCTGTTGCCTTCTGTTACCGCGGTAGGCACCTGCAGCAGTGTAGCTACCATTCCCGCCAACCTCGATGCCGCCGCCGGGATGCAAATACCCGCCCCGGTGCGCAACATTGTGGTGCCTTTAGGCGCTACCCTGCATAAAGAAGGCAGCGCCATTTCCAGTATGATAAAAATTGCCGTGGTATTTGCTATGTTTAATAAGCCACTTACCGGTATAGACACTATTACACTGGCGCTGGGTATATCTGTAGTAGTAAGCATGGTTGAAGGTGGCATTCCCAACGGCGGCTATATTGGCGAGTTGCTGGTAATGTCGGTGTACCATTTCCCGCCCGAAGCATTACCCGCAGTAATGATTATAGGCACCCTGGTAGATCCTGGCGCCACCCTGCTCAATGTAACGGGCGATACAGTAAGCGCAATGCTGGTAGCTAAGTTTATGAAAACAAAAACTAGCGAAGCAGCGTAACCGTACCTTTTTCTACCTGTAGCGGACCGCCATCTAACTGGTATTGGCACACCCATACATATACATTCATATCACTGTAGCTGCCTTTGAAAGTGCCATCCCAACCCTGGTTTAATTGCGTGGAAGTAAATACCTGCTGTCCATACCTGTTGTATACAGAAAACCGGTATTGACTTACCTTACCGGAAAACACCGGGCGAAACACATCATTCTTTCCATCATGATCAGGTGTAAACGCAGTAGGCATGTACATTCCATGATCCAGGCATTTTTCACCATACACCCATATGGTGTCCTTTACAGTACAATTATGCATGTCTTTACCGGTAAGCCAGTAAACACCAGCCGATACATCTATACTGGCAGCTGTGCTGTTGGTTTGCCATACACGGGAGTTCAGTGGAATGATAGAAGTAAGTGTAATACGGTCATAACTACAGATTGTAGTATCGTCGGGTAACACCTGTGAAGCCACAGCATATAAGCTTACGCGTACTGTATCGGAGAAAGCGCGGTTGCAAATGTCTTTTACAGTGAGATAATATTTACCGGAATCCGTTACTGTTTGCTGCGGTAAGCCAGATCCGTTCTGCCATTCGTAAAAAGGATAGCTGGTAGCAGCTGACAAGGTAGTTGTTGTACCGGGACAAATGGATATATCAGGGCCTAGTTCCAGGTTTACCACAGGATAAGCAGTTACTGCAATAACATTACTGTTAACAGTAGCTGCCGCCACACAAACTTCGTTGGAAGTAAGCGTACAAAATACCTTATCACCTGGCAGCGCATTGTTATCGGCATAAACAGCAGTAGTGGCAGATAACACCATCCCGTTCTTGCTCCACTGGTATACCGGCGAACTCCCCCCGTTGATGGCCTGCGCCTGGTAGCTGACAAATCCCCCCGACGCACACACAACCGTTGTATCAGCCGCAACAGATACCGCTACAGTTCCGGGTGCTTTTATTTCCAGCGTGTCGGTGGTAAGTGAACCTGTATTATAAGCAGCAACGGCTACATACTTACCTGGTGTAGAAGGGGTAAAAGTATTGTTGATAGTGGAGGTAAATTTCTGAACCCTGTTATTCCCAACTTCCGATACATAAATGGCCCCCGTAGTGTCTACAAATACACCTATTGGGCCATTTAACTGGTTACTGGCACTGCCTCTGCCATTTCCGCCTGCTACTGTAACGCCACTTGTAGCCCCTTTAGCCCATTTTTGAATACGGTTATTGTTATAGTCTGCTATAAACATATTTCCTCCGCAATCTACAAACACATCCAGCGGGTTATACAGGCGGGTAGCATCTGAACCAGAGCCGCTATTGCTTCCTGCCACAACCACTCCTGTAACTGCGCCTGGCGCCCATTTCATTACCCGGCTGTTGTCGGTATCGCATACATATACATTCCCATCTGCATCCACATAAATACCAGTAGGTCTGCCAAACTGGTTATTAGCACTTCCCGACCCGTTGTTACCTGCCACAACCACATAAGCAAAAGCAGAATAACCGCTGGACTTAGAAAATTTGAACACGGCATTCTTATCCTGATCCGATACATATAAATCACCATTATCATCCACATACAAATCGGTAGGACTCCACAGCGCATACGAAGCCGACAGTGTTTCTACATCTGTATCAGGGTTACCACCTGCCGGCAAACGCAACACAGCTCCTACAATCTGGTTAATGGCAAAGAGGTTACCTTGTTTATCCAACATAACACAGTTAGCCCCTCCATTTAAATTTGCATAATATCCCGACATCACCACGCTTCCGGTTACGGCTCCCTGCAACCATTTTACAATTCTGTAATTATCTTTATCCGGCACATATAAAGTACCTGCTGCGTCCACCCATATCCTGCATGGATAGTTCAACTGGTTTAAAGCCGATCCCGCACCATTGCCCCCGGCAACTGTGGCAGAAGTAGTGGTAGCTGCAACAGTATTTACCAGGCTGCTGCCGTTATACCATTGCAGACTGTTGGGTGTAGTGCTGCCGGTAAAAGTAATAGGGATGCCTGTACAGGGACCGCCTGTAATACTGGCGGATGGTGACGTAGTGCCATTACTGCACTGTGCACGGGCTGTTATAAATGAGTACTTACAAAATACAATCAGAAGGATAAACAGCCGGTATTTCATCGCTAAACGGGAAGGGTTAAATATTTTATATACAATACGTGTGCAAAATAATTATTTGCCTGATAATCCCCTTGTAAATTATAAATAATGTAATAATATTGGTTTCCCCTAAAACATAAAGCAGTATGAGCATTCAACAAGCTTACAACCAATGGGCCGTACAATACGATACCAACGAAAATAAAACACGTGACCTGGAAGCCAAAGCCATGCGGTCTGTTCTTTCCGGCATACGCTTTAGCAGTTGCCTGGAAGTAGGCTGCGGTACCGGTAAAAACACGGTATGGTTTGCGGAGAAAGCGGAATGCGTTACGGCGGTGGATTTTTCAGAAGCCATGCTGGCGAAAGCCCGGGAAAAAGTAAGGGATTTCAGGGTAAGTTTTCAACAGGCAGATATTACCGGGCCCTGGACTTTCCGGGAAAGGATGTATGAACTGGTTACCTTTAGCCTGGTGCTGGAACATATTGAACACCTGGAACCAGTGTTGCAAAAAGCCGCTGCCAGCCTGCACCCCGGCGGGTATGTGTTTATAGGCGAATTGCATCCTTTTAAACAATACTCCGGCAGCAAAGCCCGCTTTGACACTGCCGAAGGGTTACAGGTAGTGGATTGTTACACACACCATGTAAGTGATTTTACCAGGGCCGCGCAAGCCAACGGGCTGCATATTGTGGCTATAGATGAATATTTTGACGACAACAACAGGGCAGATATCCCGCGTATTCTGACGCTGTTGTTGCAGAAAGGAGAATAATTAATGCAACTGACTATTTCGGGCTATTCAACCGCCCTTTTTGCTACCTGGTATTTTGTGGAAGAACTGGGTTTATTGTTTGATGCCGGTGACGGCGTATCGGCTGCTTTACTGCAAAAAAGCCGGAAAATCAACCACGTATTTGTTTCTCATGCCGACAGGGACCATTTAACCGGCCTGGTACAGCTAAACCAGCTGAATGCACGGCCGGGATATCCGGTGGTATATTATCCCAAAAACTGCGCTTCTTTTCCGGCGCTGGATAGTTTTGCTCAAAAGTTTGATCCGCATGTTGCGGGAACAGTGTGGCAGCCACTAACTGTGCCGGCAGAGATACCTATTAAAGACGACATTGTGGTAGTACCGGTAATTAATGGCCATGTGCCTGCAACACCGGGTACTATTAAAAGCCTGAGTTACCAGGTGTTTCAATTGAAACAGAAACTAAAGCCGGAGTACATCCATTTACCCGGGCAGGAAATAAAAAAGCTGATGGAAACCCTGGGTAAAGAAACCCTGACCACAGAAATAAGAACGCCCCTGGTACATTACTCGGGCGACACACCTGTGGAAGACTGGGACCGCTGGAACAATGCTGCCATTCTGATACATGAAGCTACTTTTATTGACGGCGATGAGCCGCACAAGGTAAACACCCATAAGCATAAACACAGTACACTGAATGAGGTGCTGGAAATGGTAGCCAATATCCGGGTAGAAAAGCTGGTGCTGGGGCATTTTTCGTCGCGCTATTCCGCTGAACATATCGACGATGCCATCCGGCGTTTGTGCAGGCATTACCAGGTGCGCATTCCTGTTTACCGGCTATTGCCTGGTCAAACGCATTTCAATATTCTAAATGGTTCTCCGTTAAATAGTTAAATTTACCTGTGCCCATAGCTATTTACCTGCCGGTGGCAAGGTTATGGGCAGGGATTGAATTAATCGGCATATATTGCAAAAAATTTTCAAAATCTCATGAAGATTTTACTCAGGCAGGCATTTGTAGCAGATCCAGGCTCTTCCTTTAACGGAACAACACAGGATATTCTGATTGAAAATGGTGTGGTAGTTACCATTGATAAGTCCATTACTTCCGGCATTGACAATAGCGTTACTATTATTGAAAAACCAGGACTGGTGGTATCGCCGGGATGGGTGGATGCGTTCTCGCATTTTTGCGATCCGGGGCTGGAACATCGCGAAACCCTGGAATCGGGTGCCGCAACAGCAGCAGCCGGTGGTTACACGCAGGTGTTTACCCTGCCCAATACGCAGCCGGTAGTAAGCAATAAAACACAGGTACAATATATTACCCAGGGTACCACTACCCTGCCGGTTACCATACGCCCGCTGGGCACTATCACCAAAAATGCAGAAGGAAAAGAACTGGGCGAAATGTACGACATGTACAATAGCGGTGCCGTAGCTTTTACCGATGGGTTGCACCCGGTGCAAAGCCCCGGCCTGCTGCTGAAAGCCTTATTATATGTAAAAGCGTTTGACGGGGTATTGATTCAGGTGCCGGTGGATGACAGCATCAGCAAATACGGCTTAATGCACGAAGGCATTGTAAGCACCCGCATGGGCCTGCCCGGTATACCTGCCATTGGTGAGGAACTGGTGATTATGCGCGATATTGAACTGGTAAAATACACCGGCAGCAAATTGCATATTACCGGTGTTAGCACCGCCAAAGGCATTGCGCTGATAAAAGAAGCGAAGGCTGCCGGCTTACAGGTAACCTGTAGCGTTACCCCTTATCACCTGGTGTTTTGTGATGAAGACCTGAGCACTTACGATACCAATTTAAAGGTAACACCTCCCCTGCGTTTACGCAGCGATATGATGGCTTTGCGCCAGGCAGTGCTGGAAGGTGTGGTAGACTGTCTAGCATCGCACCACCTGCCGCAGAACTGGGACAATAAAACCTGTGAGTTTGAATATGCCAAAGCCGGGATGATTTCTCTGCAAACGGCTTATGCCGCAGTGCAAACCGCCCTGCCGGAATTAACGCCTGCACAGGTAGCTGTCTTATTTGGCACCAACGCAGCCGCCATTTTTGCAACACCTACCGGTAGTGTAACACCTGGCGCCACGGCTTCTTTCACCTTGTTTGAGCCGGAAGCCACTACAGTGCTTACCACCAAAAACAATCAAAGCAAATCGGCCAACAGTCCTTTCCTGGATAAAACCCTGAAAGGAAAAGTAACCGGTATTATTCATAAAGGAAAAGCACATCTTAACTAACATGCAACCTGATATTCTTACGCAGCCTGACGTGGTGAAACAACCCGTCCTCATTCAGAAAGAGGGAATCAAATTTGGCATTATCACCGGCCTTTTAGCTATCATTATCTTATACGGTACCTGGGCAGCCGGCATAGACATCTTTGTGCAATTCTTATTTGTAGGTACCTGGGTGCCTTACATTTTTGCCATACTGTTGTTTGCGGGCTTTGCACTGCGTAAGAGACTGGGAGGTTATATTACCTTCCAGGAAGGTTTAAAGTTTGCATTTATCAGTTATGTGATATCCGGCCTGCTGATTGCCCTGGCCACTTATGTTTTATACAACTTTGTAGACAAAGACCTTACAGAGAAAAGCTTTCAGAAGGGACTGGACAAAGTTCGTCACTTTATGGAGCAGTATAAAGCCAGTGAAGAGGATATTGACAAAGCAATGGAAAACGCGGAAAAAAGCAAAACAGAAACAGGTTTGAAAACCGTATTCCTGGGATATGGCCTGGGGCTGATATGGGCTTTTGCCGAATCTGCTGTAATAGCTGTGATCATCAAAAAAGAAAACAAGCAACCTTTCTAAATGGATTTATCGATTATCATACCACTGTTTAACGAGGAAGAATCCCTTCCCGAGCTTTCTGAATGGATTGCACGTGTTATCAACAACAATGGATGGAGCTTTGAAATTATAATGATAGACGATGGTAGCACCGATACCAGCTGGGAGGTGATTGAAAAACTGAGTGCCGAAAACAGTTACGTAAAAGGTATTCGCTTCCAGCGCAACTATGGCAAGGCGGCGGCCTTAAACGAAGGTTTTAAAGCATCGCAGGGCGACGTGGTAATTACCATGGATGCCGACTTACAGGATTCGCCTGACGAAATTCCTGAACTGCGTCGCATGATTATAGAAGATAAGTACGACCTGGTAAGCGGTTGGAAAAAGAAACGTTACGACAATACTTTTACCAAAAACCTGCCTTCCAAACTGTTTAATGCCGCAGCACGTAAGAGTTCGGGCATTCAACTGAACGATTTCAACTGTGGCTTGAAAGCTTACCGTAAAAAGGTAATTAAATGTATAGAGGTATATGGTGAAATGCACCGTTATATTCCTGTGCTGGCCAAATGGGCTGGTTTCCGGAAGATTGGGGAAAAAGTGGTAGAACACCGCCCCCGTAAATACGGCACTACTAAGTTTGGCTGGGAAAGATTTATCAATGGCTTTTTAGATCTGGCCACCATTACTTTCATCAGCAAGTTTGGCAAAAGACCGATGCACTTTTTTGGATTGTATGGTACGTTGTTCTTTTTAATAGGTTTAATCAGCTGTGGATACCTGTGTGTGGCTAAGCTGCATTATGCCGATAATTTTTCGTTAACCAACCGTCCGGCCTTTTACCTGGCTATGACTACAATGATAATGGGATTGCAGCTGTTTCTGGCAGGCTTTATAGCCGAGCTGGTAAGCCGCAACTCTTCTGAAAGAAATACTTACCTGATAGAGAAAAAGATAGGCGTTTAATGCAAAAAGCAGTGATTATAGGCCCTGCCCATCCCTTACGCGGCGGTTTGGCTAGTTTTAATGAAAGACTGGCCCGCCAGTTTATGGCAGATGGGTACGATACCACTATCTATACTTTTAGTTTACAGTACCCGGAATTTATGTATCCGGGCACCACGCAGTATTCATCAGAACCTGCTCCCACCGATGTGAACATTAAGGTTTGCATTAATTCAGTTAACCCTTTAAACTGGTTAAAAGTAGGGCGTGAACTGCGTAAGCTTCAACCGGATATTATTGTGGTGCGTTACTGGCTGCCTTTAATGGGACCATGTTTGGGTACTATTTTACGCCAGGTAAAAAAGAACAAACACACAAAAGTGGTATGTATTGCAGATAATATAATACCCCATGAAAAAAGACCGGGCGACACACCTTTTACCCGCTATTTTGTGAAGCCGATAGATGCTTTTGTTACCATGAGTGAAAAGGTAATGAAAGACCTGCGCCAGTTTTCGCAAAAGCCAGCCCAACAGGTGGTGCATCCATTGTATGATAACTTTGGAACTGCACTGGATAAAACCGCAGCACGCAAACGCCTGGGTTTGGATACACAAATGCCGCTGATTTTATTCTTTGGTTTTATACGCCGTTATAAAGGCCTGGACCTGTTGCTACAGGCGATGGCGATTATTAAGGATAAGTACCAGCCGCTTACCACAAAAAGTGGCGAACGTTTTGTGCCCTCAGAGATGAAACTAATGGTAGCTGGTGAGTTTTTTGAAGATGCCGCCCCTTATCAGCAGCTGATTGCAGAAGCCAACTTAGGCGCTATGCTGGAATTACGCACCGATTTCATTCCCGATAGTGAGGTGAAGTACTATCTCAGCGCGGCTGATTTTGTAATACAGCCCTACCGAAATGCCACACAAAGTGGCGTTACCCCCCTGGCCTATCACTTTGAAAAACCCATGCTGGTAACTAACGTAGGGGGATTGCCCGAACTGGTGCCTAATGGAGAAGTGGGCCTGGTAGCAGAACCAACGCCAGAGTCTATAGCCGAACATATTATTCAGTTATACCTCATTGGCGAACAGCATTTTCTACCTTATTTACGGGAGGAAAAGAAGAAGTATAGCTGGAAAGTATTAACCGATACTATCCGCAATTTGTAATCTGGTTTGCTACATTTGCAGCATGACAAATAACCAGATCTCCGGTCTTATACAGGCTTCTATTGCTGTAAAACAACAACTACTTACCGATGAAACCGTTCATCAAACCATCATTACCTGCGTAGAGGCTATCACCAAATGCTTTCAGCTGGGTGGTAAAGTGCTTTTTTGCGGTAACGGTGGCAGCGCAGCCGATGCGCAACACCTGGCGGCTGAATTCTCAGGCCGTTTTTATAAAAACAGGAAAGCTTTGCCTGCCGAAGCTTTGCATTGCAACACTTCTTATTTAACCGCTGTAGCCAACGATTACAGCTATGATGTAATATATGCCCGCCTGGTAGAAGGCACCGCCAACAATGGCGACGTACTGGTAGGCTTTAGCACTTCGGGCAACAGCACCAACATTATTAAAGCCATGGAAGCTGCCCGTAATCAGGGAGTGATTACCGTAGGCTTTACCGGCGCAACTGGTGGCGCTATGAAAGAGCTGAGCGATTACTTATTCAATGTACCCTCTACCGATACGCCACGTATACAGGAAAGTCATATCCTGATAGGTCATATTATTTGTCAGCTGGTAGAAGCCAACCTTTTCCCATAATGATTACAGAAGCAATAGTGTTAGCAGGTGGCTTAGGCACACGCCTGCGCAGCGCCGTTCCGGAACTGCCCAAATGTATGGCCCCTGTTAACGGTAAGCCGTTTTTACAATACGTAATTACCAGCCTGCAACAACAGGGTATTGAGCACTTTGTGTTTGCCCTGGGCTATAAGCACGATTACTTTCTCAGCTTTTTACAACAGGCCTTGCCACAAGGCAATTACAGCATCAGCACCGAAGACGAGCCGTTAGGCACCGGTGGTGCTATTAAGCATGCGTGCCGGCTGGTAAAAAGCAATACGGTGCTGGTGACCAATGGCGACACGTTGTTTAAAGGTAACGTGGCACAGCTAAGTCAGTTTCACCAGCAGCAACAGGCAGCCTGTACCCTGCTGTTAAAGCCTATGCAACAGTTCGATCGCTTTGGTGTGGTAGAAACTGATGTGCAGGGCCGTATCACCAGCTTTAAAGAAAAGCAGTATTACGAACAGGGTTTTATTAATGCCGGCATGTTTGCACTGAACATACCTGCCTTTGTGCAGGAAGCTCTTCCACAAAAATTTTCGTTTGAAAAAGATTACCTCGAAGCCTTATACCAACAGCGCGTTATGTGCGGCCTGGTGCAGGATGCTTACTTTATAGACATTGGCATTCCGGAAGATTATGAGCGCGTGCAAACAGAACTGGCAGGTGTTTAATTTGTTTACAACCACAATACCATGATGGATAAAAGCTGGACTTTATTTTTAGACAGGGATGGCGTGATTAACCTGGAGAAGAAAGCGGATTATATTTTACACGTAGGCGAATTTGGCTTTTATGAAGGCGTGCTGGAAGCCATGCCTGTGTTTAACCAGCTGTTTGGCACTATTGTAATGGTTACCAACCAGAAAGGTATTGGCAAAGGCCTGATGACGGTAGACCATCTTACCGAAATTCACGACCATATGCTGGGCGAAATGAAAAAGCTAGGTGGCCGTATTGATAAAATATACTTTGCCCCCGACCTGGACCAGGATGCCTACAACCGCAAACCTAACCCCGGTATGGCTTTTCAGGCCAAAGCCGATTTCCCGGATATTGATTTTACCAAAAGCATAATGGTAGGTAATAAATTAAGCGATATGGAGTTTGCGCATAATGCCGGTATAGCTCATAGCGTGTTTTTAGCTACTACCAACCCCGAAACACCTTTTCCTCACCCGTTAATAGAACAACGCTTTAACAGCCTGGCCGAATATGCGGCCCATTTACAGGCCTTAACAAAAGCCTAAAAAAAGGGCTGACACACCAGCCCGGCAGCTGTTTTCGTTTAACTATGTAATTCAGGTACGATATGAAGCAATTTTTCTCCTTGTTACTGGCAATAGTATTACTATCCGGACCGATGCAAAGCGAGGCCCAGGTAATTACGCCTGCCCATACCCAACAACTTAAAATAGCCGAAGATTCTTTACAAAAACTGGGTAAGCTGATGGTGTTTGCCAAATACGCCACCCATCGTTTTCAGGCCGATAGCCTGTTTATCCGCAACCTGGTGCAGGCATTAAAAGTACCCAACTCGTTCTACTACCCTTTTGATTCGGTGGATAACATCTCCCGCATTTATGCGCCAGACAGTACTTTTCGCATTTTTACCTGGCAGTTTGAACGTGACGATGCTTTTCACCGTCAGCGCGGGTGTATCCAAATGAACACGCCAGACGGATCGTTAAAGCTGTTTCCACTGATTGACATGAGCGATTACGCCGAAGAGCCCTGGGATAGTGTACGCAGTAACTTCAACTGGATTGGTGCTATCTATTATAAAATGGTGATGAAAACGTTCAACAACCATAAATATTATACTTTAATAGGGCTGGACGACAACAACGCCACCACTACTAAAAAATGGATTGATGTGCTTACGTTTGGCGAAGATGGCAAGCCCCGTTTTGGTGGTCCTTTCTTTGCTTATAAGAACGATGACATCAAGCCCCCGCAGCCTGCTTACCGTTTTTTCCTGGAGTTTAAGAAAGACTCCCGTGCCCGTATGAACTACGACGCCGAAATGGACATGATCGTTTTTGAGCACCTGGTAAGCACAACCGGCCACCCGGACAGACGAAGCTCGCTGGTACCGGATGGTGATTATGAAGGTTTTAAATGGAATAACGGCAGATGGGAATACGTAGAAAAGCTGTTCAACTTTAAACTGCAGGACGGTCAGGCCCCTATGCCCAGCCCACTGAAAGATGATGTGAGTGGCAAAAGCGACGAAAAAATGCTCGACGACCAATCTATTAAAAACATGGAGCGCAACAAGCAGGAAGCGGCTGAAAAAGCCAAACCAGCTCCTAAAAAGCCAGCTGCTCCCAATAAAAAATTAGAGCAAAAGCAGCGGGCCAATCCACAGCAGGGCCAGGAGTATTAGTGCCGTTTTAGCATCAATAATACTTTAGAATAAAGTAAAAGCCGCTTTCTACCTGTAGGAAGCGGCTTTTTTGTATCCATGATACAAGCTAACCTCCCCCACCTCATTTTTACGGAATAAACAGTTTTTGCCAGAAGTGCACACCTGTGTTTTACTACATACTGCAACAGGTTGGGGTCTATTGTGGTTTGATAATGAACATATTGATAGTATGTCTGTTACTGCTACAGGCATTGCCATTGGAATGAAAGTATGCAAACTACTATTATGAAGAAGACACACTTACTCCTTCGCGGGTTGCTGACACCCGTTTTCCTCTTATTACTATTGCCGCTTCTGGCGCAAAACAGTGGTTACCTGAAAGGACATGTAGTGGGCAGTGAAGGCCCGCTGGCCGGAGCCACAGTGTCTAACGGGAAGATAACCATACAAACAGATATCAATGGCGATTTTGCACTGCTACTGCCAGCTGGTGCGCATAGCATCACCGTTAGCTATGTAGGCCACCAGACAGCCACCGTGTTTATTACCATTATAGACGGCGGCACGTTAACACAAACTCTCTTTTTGCCACAAAAAGAAACTATGCAGGAAGTGGTGGTGGTAGGTTCACGCAACCCGCGACGCAGTGCTACCGAAAGTCCCGTACCTGTAGATGTGATTCCTTTAAAGCAAATAGCCAACCAGGTAGGTCAGCTGGATGTTACCCAGTTGCTGAACCTGCTGGCGCCTTCTTTTAACTCGGTAAGACAGGCCCTGGGTGATGGCACGGATCATATTGACCCGGCCCAGTTGCGTGGCCTGGGCCCCGACCAGGTGCTGGTGCTGGTGAATGGCAAACGTTATCATCAATCGTCACTGGTAAATGTAAACGGCACGGTAAACAAAGGCACTACCGGCACCGATTTAAACTCCATCCCCGCCAGTGCTATTGACCGCATAGAAGTGCTGCGCGACGGCGCATCGGCGCAATATGGCTCAGATGCTATAGCTGGTGTTATTAATATCGTGCTGAAAAAAAACAAAGGACTTACCCTCACCAGTTCGGTAGGTGAGCAAGTGACCAGCTATGATAAAAACTATGCCTGGAACAAGCTGCACCCCGCCAGTCCGCTGGATAACAGCAAACAGGTATCGGACGGCCGCAACTTCCAGGTAAGCGCCAACTATGGTGTACCCATGCAAAAAGGTTATTTATCACTCAATGCCGAATACCTGTATCGCGGCCCCACCAGCCGCAACGGTTTATATACCGGCCAGTTATGGCCTGCGGTGGGTGGCGTAGATAAATCGGACAGCATTAACGCCAGCAAAGGATTAACACGGGATGCTTTTGACATACGGGTAGGTAATACCGAAATTAAAGGTGGTAGCCTGGTGCTGAACTTCGGCTACCCGATTGGTAAAAACCTGGAGTTATACGTTACCGGTATTGCCAATAGGAAAAACGGTTACACCTTCGGGCTGTACCGCTACCCTTTTAACTTTGTGGCAGGCTCCGGCAGCTTTCCTGCCGGCAATAGTGGATCTGCAAATGCAGCAGCCATAGTAGCTTCCAAATACCCGATCGGCTTTTTACCGGGCGAAAACTCCAAAGTGCGCGACTATCACGCCACCGCCGGCGTAAAAGGCAAGCTGGGTGGCTGGCAGGTGGATGCCAGCGAAACCTTTGGAGCCAATACCTATCAATACCTGGTGAGTAATTCCGCGAATTATACGCAGGCTTATCTGAGCGGCATGACGGCCGATCAACTGCAAACCAGCTTTAACAGTGGAAAAACCAAAACCTACCAGAGTGTAACTAATATAGACATCTCTAAAAACCATGATGTAATGAAAGGGCTGAACACCGCCTTTGGTGCAGAATTCAGGGTGGATGGGTATGGTATTGACGCCGGGGAAATAAACTCCTATGCCGACCTTACTAACCCCACTAATTCCAGCAGCAACAACTCCCTCGCGGGCATTGCAGGTGCACAGGTGTTTGCCGGTTTTCTGCCCTCCAACAGCGGAACATGGAACCGTACCAGCGTAGCTGTATATACCGATAATGAATTACAGGTAAACAGTAAATGGTTAGTGTCCGGCGCTTTACGGTATGAGCATTTTTCCGATTTCGGCTCTACCCTCAACTATAAAATAGCTACCCGCTATAAGCTTACGCACTGGTTATCGCTGCGTGGCGCCACCTCTTCCGGTTTCCGTGCCCCTTCTTTACAACAAGAACATTACTCCAAAGTAACCACCTCGTTTGTAACCATTGGCGGCACGCTTACGCCTGTACAGGCAGGTACGTTTACCAACGATTCTAAAATTGCAGAGATACTGGGCATCCCCAAATTGAAGCAGGAAACCTCTACCTCCTATTCCGTAGGTGCTACCGCCAAAATTGCCCGCGGATTTGATATCACCGTAGACGCTTACCAAATTGATATAAACGACCGCATTGTATTATCCAACACCTTCCGGGGCAATACCAACTCCGCCGCAGGCATTGCCTTAGGGAATGCATTAAATGCCGCCGGCGCTGCCACCGCTTCGGTATTTGCCAACGCCATCAACACCCGCAGCCGGGGCATTGAAGGCGTTATTAGTTACACCAAAAACTGGGGTAGCAAACAAAGCCTTACCCTCAACCTGGCCCATAGCAGCATTCAGAACAGGGTAAAAAGAAATGCGGACAACACCCTTACAATACACGGCTCAGAAGTGCTGATCAACACCGGCCAGCTGTCATCGTATTTTAACCGGGCCGACCAGTCGCGCATAGAAACCTATAGTCCGCAAACCAAAGATGTGTTCACCCTACAATACCGGTACGCCAAATACAGCCTGCTGGTGCGCCTGAGCTATTTTGGAAAAGTGAGTTCACTGGCCGACACCACCGGCGGGGCCAGCATGGCCGCCAATGCCTTTAATAGCAACACCATAGAAACCATTGACCAAACCTACGGCGGCAAGCTGTTAACCGATATTACCCTGGGCTATACGGTGAACAAAAATCTGCAGGTAAACGTAGGCGCCAATAACCTGTTTGACATATATCCGGATAAACAACAGCATTACAACAACACCTCCACCGGCCGGTTCACCTATTCCCGGGCGGTATCCCAATTCGGATTTAACGGACGGTATTTGTTTGCGCGCATCACCTTAACCTTGTAAAAGCTTGTTAATAATGAACCGGTATCCCTATTTTTGACAGATCAATGAAAAAGGTACTTTTATTAACTGTTAATCCAGACGAAACCGCTTTTTCCACGTTACTTGCCGGGGCATACCAGAAAGGCGTAGAAAAAGAGTTTTGCGTGGCACAACAGGTTAATATCAGCCGCCTGCAATTTACCAACACCATTGACAACTCCGGCATTACCCTCCGCAACCTGGAGCCCGATTTAATGAAGGTGCGCAACCTGATACTGGACAGCGACCACGTAGTGTTTTTTGTAGAGGTGAACACCGGCAAGTTTGACTTTAAACTGTACACTTTTTTAAACCGCCTGTTTGCCATAGAAGCCGGCTCGCCCATAAAAGCCCTGTGGCAACCTTCGGATTTTGCCACCAAAACCGCCCGTATTATTTCTGTACTGGACAACGAAAGCTGGAAAGACTACCAGCAAAACGGCCGCCAGATAACCAACCACCCGGTAAAAAAACAAAACTTTCAGCTATTCGGCTTCGCCGCCGTGCGCACCACTGCATTGGGTACGGTGAAGAAGGGCGTGTATAATGATTATTACTGGAAATGGTACAATAAGATGGTGTTGTTGGGGGAAAAGCAGTATTAGTTTTCAGGGTGCATAAAAGCCCTTTATCGGACTTTTATGCAATGAATAATTTATAACATTCGTATCTCATTAATATAATCATCCACCACAGAAGCTCTTCCATCATCATCCAACCAATTAATGATTTATCCTATCCCCGGCCTTATCAAGGACTAACCTCATCCTGCCTGTTATTTTTATACCAGCCTGTTCGTTTTTGAACTTCCTTTTCAAAAAGCGCCTTCCCTTTTAAAGCCAGCAATAAATGATTGTAAATACTCCTGAACAAAGTATTGTCTTCAATAGACACTGAAAAAGTTAATACATAAAAGTAAGCTTCGGCAAACACCATTTCTGAATAAGGAATAAGACCATCGTCTGGAGTATCTACTTTTCCGCCTCTATAAATCCCCTCCAATTTACTTTTTCCGGAATATACCTCAAAACATTCCTCACCGGTAAAACCATTTCTCTGAAAATCGCTGTATGCTTTCTCTGTTTTATAATACACAAAAGCCAGATACTCCTCAATATTCTGATTGGATTTGGACATTTTGCATTTATAATCAAGAGAAATCAGGTATTCATTCAATGCCTGCAATACCTGTTCATTTCTTCTGCCAGAAAAAAAAGAATAGGAAACGCCGTCAGCATACATACTTCTTTGATTTACTTATTTTACGATGATACCCCTGCTTCCTTTTGTATTATCTGGTATAACCCATCAAATATTTTCTTTGAAAACGGGTCTTCCTCAATAATATCAGGAACCGATAACAAGTAAGAGTATGATTTTCCAAATACAAACTTAACGCTTTGAGAAAAGCCGGTTTCTATATCTAATGTATCGGCAACAATAAACTCTTCGTTTAATGTTTCAGCTTCAGATGACAAAGAAAAACAACCTTCTCCATTAAGATCTGTATTATAACCATTCTCCTCGTGATAACTAAGCATCTCCTCATTTTTATAATAAAAACGAAACAGAGACTCTTCCTCACTTTTATCTGCATTACTTAACTCAATTTGATACCCCATATCTTTAACAAACTGATTAAATCTTTCAGCTATTACGGTATTACTTATGTTGGAGTAAAACTTATAATCTACACTATTAGCCATTCACTTAGGATTTATATTTAGAATAAGGGTTATGCTGAATTGTTCCATTTGCCTCTTTCAACTTAACATCCTCCTTTATTAGCAGTTTCCTTCCCTGTTTGTCTTGTTGTACAATTTTAGAGGAATCTATCTCAAATTTGACATAAAACTCAGTTTTTTTATTTATCAATCCAAAGCTATGCAAGTCTTCTTTAGCCAACAGTTCAGGCGGCATTTTTGTTATATAAATACCCGGAGTGTTTTTATATGCCCCTTTACCTCTCTTAGAAGGATCTTTTACCATCATAACTCCTGTTCCTCTTATCCCATTATAGCCATCTTTATCTGTATAATGATAAACTGTTACTAATTCTAAACCGAAAATATCTACCCATCCATTAGTATCAAAAACATATCCATACAGCTTCAAACCACCTTCTAAACCTATAGGATCTTTAGCACTGACATACATTCCCTCTTCAGGAGCATACCACCGGAAACGATTATATGCCCAGCCAATATCGCTATCAAAACTTTGCCCCTGAAATAAATAATTACAAAATCCGCTATCTCCTTTGATGGTTTTCACACTTCCATAACTATCTAACTGTCGTTCCCATACCAGGTTGCCAGCATCGTTATATCCTTGGATAGGCGTTCCCAAATGGTCGCTGATCAACGAATACTTTTTATCCCCCTCTACTTTAGCTACAGGCGAAAAACTATCCTCTTCAAATATCCACGTAATTAAAGCGTCTGGGTTAAATTCTCTCGCATCAAACTCTTTCCATTCGTGCAAAGGCTTATTTATATCCCAAACCCATTTGGTAATGACGTTACCAACTTTTTTTAAACATTTTCTTCCCAAAGCGTCATATTGATAGCGAACAGACTTTCCATCTGGCCGCACAACTCTTTTTAGCATGCCGCTAGCATTCCATTCATACTTCCATTCCTCTCCACTTTTACATTTTTTGCTAGTCAAAAAGCCCTCCCCATCATAGGAATAAAAGGCCTTATCACTTTCTCCTAACTGCCCCCCTTTATTGTACTTTCTATCGGTTCTTTCCTTTGTCGTAAACAAGTTTCCTGCTACATCTGGATTCCTGTATTGTATAGTACCATCGTTAAAAATTGTTTTACATAGATTCCCCCATTTATCATGATCGTACAAAGTAATACCACTTTGCTGATCAGTAACCTGTCTTAATCGATTATCGTATCCCCAATCGTACTGCCTGGAAAGGGTAGGACGCAACATTGATGATGTACCGTTTCCACTCACCCACTGACTCACAATATTTCCTGTTTTACTCCTTGCCTTCCTGCTTACAACATTCCCCAGTAGTTTCGTTTCTATATCGAATCCATTCATGTCACGTTTAATTTCACTATACCACCCCATTCCTTTATGAACAACAACATTTCCCCACGCATCATAATCAATGTCAACCGCAGCGCCCAAACTGCTTGTCAACCTAACTCTTTTCCCATTTTTATCGTACTGGCTTTTTACTTCAAATCCATTACATAATTCCTTTACAACATTGCCTGCTACATCATATTCAAAAGCTACAACAGCGTTTTCATTAGTAGCTGTTTTCAAAAGCCCTTTATCATATGCAAAGCGCTCATAACTGTTATCATAATGATCAATATGTGTAACCCGGCCAGCCGCATCATAACCATATTCTGAAAATCGCATAGCTGGTTTATTCACACGCGTAACCCATCCTGCAATATTTCTCTCAAACGACTTTAATGCTCCATCAAAATCCCTCTCTTCGGTTACATCCCCCACACCGTCCAGGGAAAAAGTAAAAGACAGACCTTGCTCATTAACTACTTTCCATAATTGACCTTCCGTGTCATAATTAAACCAAATAGTTTTACCATTTTCTGTACGAGAAAGAAGTTTATATAATCCACCATAAGTACAGGACACCTCTTTTACATTGTCTTTATATGATAATATATTCCCCACAGCATCATACTGAACAGTTATTAAATTATCATCAAAATCCAGCATACTTGTTAAGCGCCCTAATAGGTCATAACTACTAACCTGACGCACTTTTTCTGCATTTATAATTTGCGTACAACGGCCCAGTTTATCATATTCGTAAAAGGTAGCTGCCGCATTTGCCTTCATGGCTTTTTTAACCAACCCCCAACTATTATAATCAAGCTCTAGTTGCACACCATTCTCATTATATATACTTTCCAGCAAGCCATCTTTATAACTGTATCTTACCTCTGCATTTAAAGCAGTAATATATTTTACAACATTGCCAGCGTCATCATAAAACCACTGCGACTTTCCACCATGAGAATTCGTATAACCACTAATATGATGAGGGTATCCGGATGTATAATACTCCATCTGTGTAAATTGCCCATCGGACTCTGTCACACTTATGATATTGCCCCATATATCATGGACATATCCTATTTGATTTCCCAAAGGATCTGTACTCCATTCCAACTCATCAAACTCATTATAATGACGGTGCCACTCTGCTCCTTTGGCATCCACCATTTTATGCACCAGGCCGCCCTGATGATAGTAACGGGTACCATAGCCCAGACTGTTTATAGCAATAGTATGATTACTGTCTATATAATTTACCTTATAATGGAGCAGCCCTTCTGTACCCCAGGTTTCAATACATTTTGCTCCTGTTGCAATACCATCATATTTAAAGAACCACTGCAATCCATTTCGCCACAATTCTTTAACAAGGAGATGATTACTATATTCATATTTCATGTTTTGCAACAAAGCGTCTCCATGACTAATCAAGTCCCCTTCTTCGCTATAGGAGTAACTGGAAATTATAAATACTTCATTCTCTTTTACCGGGTCAGGAGCCTTTATTATAATAACACGTCCTTTCACATCATACTCTAATGTTAATAAACGTCCCGAACTATCTGTAATTGCCTGTAGCCATCCCTTGCTGTCATATGCTAAACGTATTGCAAATCCATTGTTATTAGCTACAGAAGTTAGAATGTGACTACTATTACGTTCTTCATATACTCTTGCACTAAAATTGTAAAACAAACCTTCTGATGTTCTAAGAAAATAGAACCCATCTTCATGCAATTGTAAAAACATCTTCTCGCCACGATGATACCGCGGCTTATCTGTTGGTTCCAATGGAATATTATCAAACGTAATAGTCCGCCCATCCTCCAGCCTTACAATAGCCATGCGTTCCTCTTTATGCACAGCCAAAGCTATATCGTAGCTATGATGCCAGCCATGCCCCAGCGGCCCTTCGTAAGTACTGTGACTATACCACGATCTTTTCCACTCCAATGGTATCGGGCCTGGCAAATTAAAGTCACTATTATCCGTATATAAAAATCCCCCAGCCACATCAATCGGGTGTCCCACATGCGTACCAATCGCATCCTTAATCTTATTCATGATCCCCGGAAACTTCCCAAACAATCGCTCATTCGCCCTATGCAACGCCTTCGATAAACGACTACACGGCTTATTCTTATTTCCCCCTTTCGCTCCCTTCCTCGCCTTCAACTTACCCAATCCAAACTTAAACAGTCTTTCCCCTATCGTTAAAGGATTAATAGGCGTGGGTACCGGGTTTACCAGGATAGGCCGCGTCCAGGGAATAGGCATAATAAAACCGCTGGGCACATAGTTGTACATAGGGGGCATGCGCTCCAGCTCAGTAATGCGAAACAATGCCGGTGCGCCTATATCCCAGCAATCATTATTTACAAAAGGTCCGGAGGCCAGTGGCTCGCCATCACCTGTTACAAACAAACTACCCAGGAATACATAGCCGTGGTTCTTCTGGGCAAACATAAAGGCCGGGTGAAACCCCGCCCCCATGGGGATATGTGGAAAGTTTTTAGTGATAGTGCCCGCAACTGCACGTGGAATAACGGGCCCTATTTTCACGGTGCTGTTACCGATAGAGCTGATGGCCATTTTAACCACCGAGAAGGCCAGTGATTTAGCCCCCTGAACGGCAGCACCGTGTGGGTCTTCTGCTGCATCCGGCGCTTCATCAGGCACAGGAAGCACAGATAACAACATCATAGCCACCCAATCTTTAGGATTAAAGATCATCCCTATATAAGGATGTGGCATAGGTATAGGCGCCGGTGCGGGTGGTATAGTTACAAAATGCACATCAATGCCCATTACCGGGTCCATTTGTTTGGCTATGGGCAAGGATGCGATACCTTTTAACGGGCCAGCCATGGCCTGCATAATGGGCATCAGCGCGCTTTCGGTGATTTTATTGACCAGGTTGTTGACAAACTGTTTGGCGGCCATAGCCTGCATAGCCAGGTTGCCGGCAACGTTTACCACCGCCAGTGCCTTATCTCCTGTAGAAGCTTTGTCGTTGGTAAGAATATCCTGGCCGGAAGAGAGGGTGCTGTGTACGCCACTGAATGTATCTGCAACGCCTGTATACTTGGCTACTGAATTTTCCTGTAGCGCCTGGTCGGCTTTTTGAGCAACGGTTTGTTCTTCGCCAGGATTACCTGCACCTTCCTGGGCGTTCTTTATTTTATCGTGTTCTGATAGTTTAGGATGGCTCATGTTTTTCGGTTGAAAGGATGAATAATGTGGTGGGCGTTAAAACCTGTCTGAGCAAAACATCACAATGGATGCGCCCACCAGCGAAATACCAATAACAACACCTGCTATGCGGGCTGCACTACGCCCCAGGTAAGCACTGATGCCACCAAGGCCGCGCATGCCGCCATCGGGGGCATATAGCCAGTCCCAGTTTTTCCAGGCGCCCCACATAATCATGATGCCTGCGGTGCAAAATATCAGTCCCAGTACCTGGGGATGCTCTTTCATGTAAGCGCGTACATCATCCCAGAAATCGTTAGCCATAAAAGGTGTTTTTTACGATGTTAACTATCGGCAGGTTCCAGTATGTTAGCGGGTATCTCTTTCCAGTTGCGCACTTTGTCTACCCAATCGTCACCATATATAGGTTGAGCGATGTCTTCCATTTCCTGGAAAGAAATATGCTTTTCAAACTGTCTGCTTAAGATCATTTCAAATAAAGCGGCATAGGTGGTGCCGTGGATATGTGTAGCTGGTATGTACTGGCCAAAGCGGATACCTGTTGCCAGGAAAGCAGTAGCTTCCTCCCCTTTGCTATCCTTTAACGCCACATAGGCACACATACGGTACGCTTCTGTACCCAGGATATATTCATTGCCATCGTGATACAGTTGGGCTGCCAGGCTGTAATCGGCCAATGCTTCTTCCCAGCGCTTCCATACCACATACACAGCGGCGCGCTGCATAACAGTTTGCGCCAGGTATTTACCGCCTAACAAATCGTCGTGGAGCAAAGGAGACAGCAAACGGGCGGCTTCTACGCCCTGGTCGGCATATTCAATCGCTTTCTTAAATTCTCTTCTGCCCAGCTCATAATTACTCCAGGCACAGAAAATCACGATCTTTTGTGTAAGCCAGTAACTGTCTTTCTCAATGTTTTCGTTGGCAATGGCTAAGCATTTGTTCCCTTCTTCATATACCAGCTTGTCGTTTTTATCCGTCATCGCCTGCATCAATTTAATAAACGACACACGGTAAGGAGTAGAAGGTTCATTGGCATCACCCATAGCTGCCACCTGCTGCATGGCATTAGGCATGTCCAGGTCGGCCACCAGCGTGGCCATCACCTGGGGATTATGAGCCATGTGGTCGAACATAGGCTTAGCGGCATTATCCGCCACCAGTATTTTTACCTGCTTGTGCGGGCGTGCATCTATTGCATTCTGCACCCACTCTGTAAAACGGGAAGTATTACCTATGGCCATAGGCGTTAAAGTCAACACCACCGCATATTCCGGCTCTACTTCCAGCTTTTGCACCAGGTCGTTAAAATTGGCAATGAACAACCAGGCCGGGTTCAGCTTATTGGTTTTGTTATAATCCGGTTGCCAGTCTATCGGCTCAAACGGTACATTGCTTTCTTTTTCGCTTTCATTCCAGATGCGAATATTTTCCGTAAGAGATTGCAGCAAAAGTTTGCTGTACTCTTCCCGGTTGGTAAACACATCATCAAACTGGAACGAGATATCTTCAACAGAAGAATCCAAAGAATGCATATAGGTGAAGAAGGTATCTATCATATCTTCTTCATCCGTGGTATGCACTATTCTTATAGCTGGTGCTTTGGTTTGGCCCACCAGGTTAGTCCATTTCTCAGAAAGCCACTCTATGCGTTGTTGTATAGGATTCGATTGCTGCACGTATACCGTTTAATTCAATTTTACAATAGCTCCTTCAATACAGGTTTGTCCTACAGCTGTTACCACTGTTTTAGCGTTACCGCTAAGGGTAGCATTGGCGCTGGCGCTTATCGTTACCTCTTTACCATTAACATCCACTTTATCCTTACCGGAAATAGCGGCTTCTTTGGTGCTTAAGGTAATGGAGGTATCGCCGGTGCCTGTTATTTTATCACCGGTGAGCACAATGTTCTTGGCATCAATGGTGATGGTTTCATCATCTATCTTAATAGAGGACTTGCCATTGGTAAGCTCAATAGTTTTGGCGGCAGTAACTGTAATGGTGTTGTCTCCGTTGATTTCAATATGATTGGCATTAGACTTATCCCGGATAATAATACTGCCTGCATCGTTCAGCTGTACGGTATGACCGCTTTTGCTGGTAAGGCTTTTCATATTGTTGCCATCTCCACCGCCGGTACCCACTTTACCATGAAACATGCTGCCCATCACAAAAGGACGATCGGGATTGCTATGGATAAAGCCTACCATTACCTGGTCGCCCACTTCAGGAATGGTTACCAGGCCGCGGTTAGCACCTACTTTATCGCTGTTACCCGCATCTGGCGTCATTACACGTATCAGGTCGGTAGGATCTTTCTGCCAGTGAAACTGTACAGTTACGCGCCCCTGCCCGTCTTTATCCTTATTGCTGATAACAGTGGCCAGTTGTGGCTCTGCAGTGGGCGCAATAACAGCAGGATGTGGCAGGTTTTCCGATGAAGAAGGTATGGCAATAAACTCACACTGGTATTCACCGTTAGGTAACAAGGTTTGCTTCAGATCAGTAATAATAAGATCAGCAAAATGTTCATTGCTTTGCTTTTTAGCATCACGCACTTCCAGCGATACCGGGCATCCCGGAAACAAATATGGGTTGGTGCTGATGCCTTTTACCGTAAACAATCCGGCAGCATAGGCAGTAGTCAGACTTTTTTGCGTAGCCTTTACATCTGTGCTGTTGCTGGCGCGCACAGGCGACACCTGCATAGCAGGAGTTTTATACAAGGTCTGGCTGGCTTTGAATGCCACCTCCCCTATATCATCCAATCCTTTTACGTCATAAGCTTCTGAGGTTAAAGCTTCGTGACTGGTGCTGCTGTAACCATAATGAGAAGGCTGTACGTGTGCCGTATTAATCACGGTTTCCATCTGCTGCACGTCCCGGCCAAACACCAGTTTTACAGCAGGTGGCAACTCCGGTTTACCAAAATACAGTTTCTCGCCAGAGTAATAAAACCACTCGCCCCAGCTAACCGCCAACCTGTTCAGATAATTATAGTGAGTTTCGTTATACTGACAGCTGTATATCAGGTTGCTGGTATATTTAGGCTTAGCCACCAGAAAACCTTTAATACCCGATTGGGTAGCGATGTCTTCTGCTATCTTCACCAGGTTATTGCCTGTAAAACTTTGTATGTGCGGCGCACCATCCATCAGAATGGTAGGACTATACCCGGCAATTACAATAAATCCTGCATCTTCGCTCGATCTGCGGAAACTAACGTTGGTAATAACACCAGAGAAGTAACGCTTCTTATTATCGCCTTCTTTGGCCTTATAATAGAAGCCTGCAAAAATGGCTTTACCAGGCAGCTTGCGCGATATTTTCATCCAATGATCATCTACAGGCTGCTCTTTGCTGTCAAATGCATCGTACGCCACTACCAGCTCAAAGCGATGGTGCTGGCTGGTGCTTTGGTGCAGTGTAAATGATTCGTAGTTTTTTAAAGTATGTCCCTCTATAGTCAGTTCCAGTCCAACAGTAGATACAATCAGCAGCTCGTCCGATTTCTGGGTGCTGCTATCGCTGGTGCCGGCAGTCGTATTACCTGCACCCGCATCTGTATCAGCCGGAGCCGCTGTTTGTTGTGGCGCATTCGTACCTGCCGGAACGCTGGATGTTCCGGTGGGGCTGGTTGCCGGCTTCTTCAGCTGGCTGGCCACTGTTTGCGCTATGCCAGCAGCCTGCTGTACTTTTTGTGCAGCATCTACCGCTTTTTGCGCTTTCTCTCCTGCTTTCTTTTCTATTTCGTTTATAGCCAGTTGTTCTCCTTGTTGTATGGCAGCTTGTTTCAACGCATCGGTGTTATCGTTGGAGGGCTGAGGTTGCGGCGTCATCATATCTGTGGTAATTAATAAAATTAAGAAGATTTACTACTTCAGGTTGTGGGCATAAGCATGCCTTAAACTCCTTCCCCCAACAATAGTAAACTGTTGCAGGAAGGAGCAGGTGCTAATTCATCTACTAACGAATCAGTTGATTAAGCAGGCCACTTACCGAAGTACAGAGAAGTTCCGTACTGGATAGATTCTGCGCTTACCACGAAGCTAACATGCATGCTTTTTGAATTCACAGAATCAAACTTCACTTCATGCCAGATTACATAGCCATTTTCCCAGCCCAGTTCAATCAGCTTACCTTCTTCATTAGATTTGTTGAAAGTAATGTCGCCTTTGGTAGGTTTAAACTTAGCATTGAGCATACTTTCGAGAATATCGCTTTTCTCGGTAGCTTCAACAGTTACTTTGATGGTAGCGTTGGAAGGATCAGATGCTACACGTCCGGAAGGATCATTGGTGCGACCTACGCTGTAAGTTACGTCCAGCACTTTAAAGTCAGAACCACCATTAAATTTCAGAGTTGCGTTGTACGCCATAAAATATAATTTGTAACAATATTAATTATTATATTCTATGGTACAAAACCCTTATATAAAGTGTAGTACATATACGATCGTATAAATACTACAATCCAAAGTAGCAAAAACAGGTAAGTATTTAACAATCAACTACTCCTATTTTCACTCGTATATAAACTGTGTAAAAGAATGTACCGCATCACACGCATACTGCCCCATCACAACTCCTTTCATTGATTATAATCTTGTTGCCGGTCTATTTCATCATTATGCATGGCTAACATATTCATTAACATCTCCCCGGTAATAATACAATCCTGGTAACGGGTTAAATTGGTAGCATCATCACTTTCTTCCAGCTCATACATAGCCAGTTGAGTACCTATAGCAGGCAGTTTTTTTACAATATCAGCTAAGCCCGTAGCCACCTCATTATGGTTATTATAAAACAAGATGGCTTCCCACACCGGCAACTGCACCTCAATACAGTGTTTAATTTCAGCAATACCCTTACCGGTAACTTTCTTAATGACCGAAATGGTTCCGGGTAAATCAACGTATCCTATAATCTCTATCGCAATTTTTGACATATAGCTACTGCCTGAGATATCAATATTAATCATATTACCTTAGTACACAAGGCCCTCAAACAAGTGTAGTATTTATACAAATCCCCCTTTCATCAACTATTGCAAATACAAAAGATATATTTTATATTTAGTCATCTGCACTAATACCTATGGCTAAACCTAAGGCAAACCTTTACAGCGCTTCAATAATACCATGGAAACCAGATACCAGCTCAACAACACAAACACCAGTTCGCATTACCTGGTAAACTGGTTCGCAGTCAAATGCATCATAGGTTCCACCATCGCGGAAGTACTGTACTAATGCTACTAGTTTCATCAATATTAAATTTTACTTACAGAATATATCCAGACAAACCGGGTAGTTTGCCACTTATTTGCGTGCCGATAAAAGTAAATATAAAAGGGGCTATAAACAACAACGCCCATCTTTTTATAGACGGGCGTTGTGCAAACAAGTATATATAAATCTGTTAATCCAGCTTCAATACAGCCAGGAAAGCTTCCTGTGGTATTTCTACGTTACCAATCTGGCGCATACGTTTTTTACCTTCTTTCTGCTTTTCCAACAGTTTACGCTTACGGCTGATATCACCACCATAACACTTGGCAGTTACATCTTTACGCATAGCACTGATGGTTTCGCGCGCCAGCACCTTCGCTCCTACAGCTGCCTGAATGGCAATCATAAACTGCTGACGTGGCAACAGCTCTTTCAGTTTTTCGCACAGCTTACGACCAAAGTCCTGCGCGCGGCTGCGGTGGATAAGGGCACTTAAAGCATCCACTTTATCACCATTCAGCAGAATATCCATTTTGGCAATATCCGCTTCGCGGTAACCAATAGGTGTATAATCGAAAGAAGCATAACCGCGGGTATTGCTTTTCAGCTTATCGTAGAAATCAAATACGATTTCGGTTAACGGCATTTCAAAAATCAGCTCCACACGTGTGGGAGTAAGGTAGCTCTGGTTTAATAAAATACCACGCTTGCCTAAGCACAGTGTCATAATGTTGCCGATATACTCAGGCAGGGTGATAATTTGCGCACGGATGAAAGGCTCTTCTACCCTGTCAATTTTTACAGGGTCGGGCATTTCGGCCGGGTTGTTTACGATAATTTTTTCATCGCGGGTAGTATAAGCGATGAAACTTACGTTCGGTACAGTTGTAATAACCGTTTGGTTAAACTCACGCTCTAAACGTTCCTGTATAATTTCCATGTGCAGCAAACCAAGGAATCCGCATCGGAAACCAAAGCCTAATGCCTGTGATGTTTCAATTTCGTAGGTAAGAGAAGCATCGTTCAGCTGCAGTTTTTCCATGCAGTCACGTAATTCTTCGAAATCTTCCGTTACTACGGGGAATATACCGGCAAATACCATCGGCTTTACTTCTTCAAAGCCCTGGATAGCGTTACCCGGATTAGAAGCAATAGTAATGGTATCACCTACTTTTACGTCTTTGGCAGTTTTAATACCGGTAATGATATAACCTACATCACCTGCTTTCACTTCTTTACGAGGTTCCAGCCCCAGTTTTAACACACCAATTTCAGCCGCTTCATACTCGGCGCCGGTGGCCAGAAAGCGTACTTTATCACCTTTGCGAATGGTTCCATTATATATACGGAAATATGCAATAATGCCGCGGAAGCTATTAAATACGCTATCAAAAAGCAATGCTTCCAATGGCGCTTCCGCATTTCCTTCCGGAGCAGGGATACGTGCTACTACCGCTTGCAGTATTTCTTCAATACCAATACCGCTTTTACCGCTGGCCAGCAGAATATCTTCGTCTTTACAGCCGATAAGTTCAATAATCTGGTCTTTTACCTCGGGAATCATAGCCCCGTCCATATCAATTTTATTGATAACAGGGATAATTTCCAGGTCGTTGCCAATGGCCAGGTACAGGTTACTGATGGTTTGCGCCTGAATACCTTGCGAAGCATCTACCAGCAGCAAGGCACCTTCACAGGCAGCCAGTGCACGGCTCACTTCATAGCTGAAGTCAACGTGGCCGGGAGTATCAATCAGGTTTAATGTGTATTGTTGCCCATTGATCACATAGTCCATCTGGATGGCTTTACTCTTGATAGTAATGCCTTTTTCACGTTCCAGGTCCATATCATCCAATACCTGGTTCATCATGTCACGTGAACCAATGGTTTTCGTATGTTCCAGCAAGCGGTCTGCCAGGGTACTTTTACCATGGTCAATGTGCGCAATAATGCAAAAATTCCTGATATGCTTCATAAGGCGGCAAAGATAAATTAAAACTGCATTGGGTTGAGGGGGCAGTTGGAAGTTGGGAGTGAAAAGTGGAAAATAAATACAAAAAAAGGGTCAAAATCGGATGAAAACAGAAAAAAAGTCCATAGTTACTGATAACTATGGACTTACAACTATATATACGAACAACTTACTTCTTCAGTCCGTTGATAATGCTTACAAATTCGTCTGCAATTAAAGAGGCACCACCTACCAGGCCGCCGTCTACGTCAGGCTGACCAAAAATTTCTACTGCATTAGCTGCTTTTACGCTACCACCGTACAGGATAGAGATGTTGCTGGCTACTTCTGCGCCGTATTTAGCCGCTAATTCAGCACGGATAAAAGCGTGCATTTCCTGTGCCTGTGCGCTGCTGGCCGTTTTGCCGGTACCGATAGCCCAGATGGGTTCGTAGGCAATAACCACTTTCTGAATTTGCTCAGCACTCAGGTGGAATAAAGAAGCTTTTAACTGGTTGCCTACAAATTCGTTCTGAGTATTCGCCTCACGAATTTGTAATGCTTCACCGCAGCAGAAAAGGGGCGTTAAACCATTTTCCAGTACGATATTCACTTTTTCCGCTAAAAATTGGTCGCTTTCGCCAAAATATTCTCTTCTTTCAGAGTGTCCCAACACTACCCACTGAATACCCAATGATTGTAACATTTCTACAGAAACCTCGCCTGTAAATGCACCTGACTTTTTGTTATAACAGTTTTGTGCTGCAATAAATACCTGCTCTTTACCAGCAATTTTTTGTTGCGCCTGGCTCAAATAAGGGAAGGGTACTGCAAAAACCACCTGTTGGTCTTTTCCCAGTGAACTCACTTTGCCCAAAATGCCATCCAATAACGCTTCTCCCTGTTGCAGGGTCAGATTCATTTTCCAGTTCGCTGCAGCTATCTGCTTTCTCATATTACTATGTTTAAAATTCAAAGGAGGGCCAAAAGTAGAGAATAATTACTTGATGTGTTCAAATACATGCTTTAACACCTCCGTTTCCTGCACCGTTAATTCACTATGTTTCATTTTTTTCCAGTTGTTTACATCCTGAAGCGCTTTTTCAAATTCGTAACGGGTAATGCCCTTACTGCCCCAGGTAAAAGGCGCCAGCACTTTAGGGGTTAGTCCATCTCCAAATACGTTACAGCAGGTGCCTATAATAGTGCCGGTATTAATAGCAGTGTTAATAGCCGTGCGGGTATAGTCGCCCATAATCATACCACACTTAAACCCGGCCAGCACAAATTTTCCGGTACTGTGGTGCCATATTTTCACCTCGCCGCCGGTGTTTTTTACATTGCTGTTACTGGTACCCGCTCCCAGGTTACACCACTCACCTATTACCGCATCGCCCAGGTAGCCATCGTGCGCCTTGTTACTGTTACCCATTATAATAGCGTTCTTTATTTCGCCGCCTACCGTACAACGCGGACCTATGGTTGTAGCCCCATATATCTTAGCGCCCATTTTCACCACAGTGCCCTCTCCTATATATAATGGTCCGCGTAAAAACGAACCTTCCATGATCACCGCATTACGGGCAATATAAATAGGTCCGGTAGCCGCATTCAAAGTAGCAAATTCTACCTCCGCGCCTTCTTCTACGTATACCAGGTCGGGCCTTATTACCTGGTTGGTATGGGACAGGCTGGGCGGAATACTTCCCGCAGTTAACAATCCAAAATCTTTACGCGCCCATTCATCATTGCATTTAAACAAGTCCCAGGCATACATTAACCGGTTTACCGGGTGCTGCCAGGTATGTATATAAGTAAGCCGGGGCGAAACCTCCGCCAGCGAAAAAGGCCCTTCATCGCTCTCTATACAACAGGCCACTATCCCCTGTGCATCCTGTACAGCCTGCCCATGTTGCAACTGCAATATCTGTTGCAACAAAGCTTCGTCGGGTAACACAGTGGCATCTATCCAAATATGCGTACCTTGTTCAATAACAGGATATAACGATTGCAGATAGTGGGCCGTTAATATAAAAACGGGTTGATTACTCCACAGTTGCCAGCGTTGTTGTATGGTAAGCATGCCCATACGAAAAGCCGCCACTGCCCTGGTTTGTGTTAATGGAAAAAAACTTTCCCTGTCTGCCGGATCAAATAAAACTATTGCCATTACTCGGTGTTAATTATTTGAAAGTAATTATATGCCACCAATTCACCTATTTTTGCAACCCCTTTTATGAGGGATATAAGATAGCTGATGGCCTGTAAGGCACGAATTTCGTATAACCATTGATTAAGTGAAACAAATACATGAGGCAGGCATATAACTTACTTTACTTATTTCTCTTTCTCTTTTTTGGCGCGTTTACCGCCTGCTCACAGGCCGGCAGCAATGAAAAAAACGAAGCGGATGCAACAGGTGTAACAGGTGCTGATTTTCATTTTTCCGGTTTAACTCCCGAATCAAAATCTTATTATAAAGCCCGTATAGAAGCGGCCTATCATACTATATTGGGTCCCAATTTCAATGGCAGTATCCTGGTGGCCAAAAACGGGGAAATCATTTTTGAAGATTATAAAGGCTATGCCGATTTCAGGGATAAAACACCCATAACCGCCAATACCCCATTTCACCTGGCTTCTATTTCTAAAACCTTTACGGGCACCACTGTGCTGAAACTGTGGCAGCAGGGCCGTTTATCGCTGGACGATACCCTGCAAAAGTTTTTTCCTACGCTTCCTTACCCCGGCATTTCGGTGCGCATGTTGTTAAGCCACCGCAGCGGTTTACCCAACTACCTCTATTTTTTCGATTCGTGCTGGAATAAAAAAGTGAAAGCCTCCAATGAGGATGTACTCAATTTTATGGTGCAGCACAAACCGCGTTTAGATAACCAGCCCAACAGAAACTTCCATTACTGCAATACCAATTATGTACTGCTGGCCATGATTGTGGAAAAGATCACCGGTATGAATTACCCGCAGTATATGAAGGACAGTGTATTCACCCCCCTGGGCATGTCACATACTTTTGTATTCTCAGCTAAAGACACCAGCCAGTACGTGCCTACTTATATAGGCAACCGTCCTTACCCGATGGATCACCTGGATTGCACCTACGGCGATAAAAATATTTACAGCACTGTACAGGATATGTTTTTATGGGATAAAGCCCTGTATCAGCACACCTTTGTTTCGGCCGCTACCCTCGACAGCGCTTTTACACCACAAAGCCTGGAAAAACGCAGCATGCACAATTATGGGCTGGGCTGGCGTTTGTTCACCAATGCCGGCGACACCATCATTTACCACAATGGCAAATGGCATGGCAGCAACACTTCCTTTACACGCATGGTGCAGGATACTGCCACCATTATTGTGCTGGGTAATAAGTACAACCGTATGATATACCAGTCGAAACGTATGGCAGATATATTTACCGGCGGTCACGATATTAATAAACTGGAAGAATAAGTTTTGGTGTATTTTACTTACTGATTGTAAGGAATACACGCATGAAACTATTATCGGCACAGCAAATACAGCAATGGGATGCCTATACCATTGCATCTCTTTCCATATCATCCACCGACCTGATGGAAACGGCCGCCAAAGCCTGCTGTAACTGGCTTATACAGCAAGCACCAGAACAGCAAACTATCCGTATATTCTGTGGCAAAGGCAATAATGGCGGCGATGGACTGGCCATAGCCCGCTTACTGCTGGAAAAAGGTATACACAGCGAGGTGTACATACTGGAACAAGGTTCTGCCGGCACACCCGATTTTCAAACCAACCTGCAACGGTTACATAAGCTGAGTACTGCTATTCATTATATACAAGACAGTAGCTTTTTTCCTGTTATCCATTCCACCGACATACTTATTGATGCGCTTTACGGTTCGGGACTTAACCGCCCCCTGCAAGGGTTACCGCAACAACTGGTAACCCATATGAACAACTCCCCTGCCACCATATGTGCTATAGATGTGCCCAGTGGCATGTACATACAAGGCTCTTCCAAAGGCAACACCATCATACAAGCCAGCCATACACTTACTTTTCAGTCACTGAAACTGTGCTTTATGCTGGCAGAAAACGCCGCCTTTTGTGGCAACGTGCAGGTGTTACATATAGGGCTGAACAGCCAGTTTCCCGAAACAGTAACCACCAGCTGGGAGGTAACTACCACCGCAGCCATAGCACAACTCTACCAACCCCGCAACGCCTTTAGCCACAAAGGCAGTTTTGGTCATGCCTTGCTGGTAGCCGGCAGCCACGGCAAAACCGGTGCCGCCGTGCTGGCTGCACGCGCCTGTTTGCGCAGTGGCATTGGCCTGTTAACCGTGCATGTGCCCGATAGCGGCTACACGATTATACAAAGCTCAGTTCCCGAAGCGATGTGTATTACTACCCTGCAACAAAGCGATGCCGGTAAATATGCATGCATAGGTGCAGGCCCCGGTATGGGCACCGAACAAACAGCGGTGCAACTGCTGGATAGTTTATTACAATGGAACGCTGATAAGCCCCTGGTGCTGGATGCAGATGCCTTAAACATTATCAGCACACATCCCGAATGGCTTAGCCGCCTGCCCGCAGGATCGGTGCTAACACCCCATCCTAAAGAGTTTGACCGTTTGTTTGGGCCACATAATAATAATGAATATGAACGGTTGGAAAAGGCCCTGGCCATTACCATGCAATGGCCGCTGGTAATAGTATTAAAAGGACATCATACCCTGGTTGCGAGTGAAGGCAAAGGCTACTTTAACACTACCGGCAATGCCGGAATGGCCACAGGCGGCAGTGGCGATGTGCTTACCGGTATCATTACCAGTTTATTGTCGCAATATAAAAATGGATTAACGGCTGCCCGGCTGGGTGTGTATTTACATGGTTTAGCCGCCGATTTGTCGCTGGATTTGCAAAGTGAAGAGAGTTTATTGCCCTCGGATATTATCCGAAACATGGGTAAAGCCTTCCATTGGGTACATCGCTCAAAAAAAGAGGCTTAGGAATAAGCCTCTTTTGTAACCCTTCATAAACAATCCATACCCCTATGGATAGTTATTTTATCGTTTCCGATGGAACGAAATTAAAAAAAAATTAAAAAATTAAAAACTCCTTAAAGCCTTTTTCACATTTCTTTCTGCTTTTAATCGGTGAATGCTATCATTTCCAGTGGTTTTCCCTCTTTTTTTTATTAACTTTCTTTTTTAACACCTATTAATTCACTTTCTGACATTTCTTGCTCATGGAAAAAAACTTATTTATGCTGGTGCCTTTAATGGGCATCATTGGACTCTTGTACACTCTCATCAAATTTAAATGGGTATCTAAACAGGAAGCTGGCAGCAGTCATATGGTGCAGATAAGCCAGTATATAGCAGAAGGCGCTATGGCTTTTCTAAAAGCAGAATGGAAGGTGCTGTCTTATTTCGTTGTTATTGTAGCATTACTGCTGGGGGTGATGGCCCAAAGCAATCCCAATAGCAGCTGGTTAATAGCGGTAGCCTTTGTTATTGGTGCTGTAAGCAGTGCCGTGGCAGGGTATATTGGAATGAAAATAGCCACCAAAGCCAATGTACGCACCACCCACGCAGCGCGTACCAGTTTATCCAAGGCCCTGCAGGTATCGTTTACCGGCGGTTCGGTAATGGGCCTGGGCGTAGCTGGTTTGGCCGTGTTGGGTTTGGGTGGTTTATACCTGGTGTTTAAAGAAATATTTGCTCCCGGCGCTGCCGCCAATTCTATTGAAATGGTGCGCACTATTGAAGTATTGACCGGCTTTTCACTCGGAGCAGAATCTATAGCCCTGTTTGCCCGTGTGGGTGGCGGCATTTACACCAAAGCCGCTGATGTGGGGGCCGATCTGGTAGGCAAAGTAGAAGCAGGTATTCCCGAAGATGACCCGCGCAACCCCGCTACCATTGCCGACAACGTAGGCGATAATGTGGGTGACGTGGCTGGTATGGGTGCTGATTTATTTGGTTCGTATGTAGCCACGGTACTGGCCACTATGGTACTGGGCCAGGAAACCATTTCGCAGGACAATTTTGGCGGTTTTGCCCCTATCCTGTTGCCTATGCTCATTGCAGGCTCAGGCATTATCTTTTCTATACTGGGCACCTTCTTTGTTCGCATCAGCGACAGTGCGGGTGTAAGCACGCAAAGCGTGCAAAAAGCTCTGAACATGGGCAACTGGGGTTCCATTGTATTAACCGCCTTGGCCTGTATAGGACTGGTAGGTTATATATTACCGGAAACCATGACGCTCAGAGGCCTGGAGTTTACCAAATGGGGGGTACTGGGCGCAATTGGTGTAGGCTTACTGGTAGGCACTTTAATGAGTATTATTACCGAGTATTATACCGCTATGGGTAAAAGACCCGTGTTAAGCATTATACGCAAATCGGCCACAGGGCACGCTACCAATGTTATCGGCGGCCTGGCAGTGGGTATGGAAAGTACTACGTTACCCATACTGGTGCTGGCTGGTGGCATCTGGGGCAGCTATGCTTGTGCCGGTTTGTACGGCGTGGCTATAGCAGCGGCCGGCATGATGGCCACCACGGCAATGCAGCTGGCTATTGACGCCTTTGGCCCTATAGCCGATAACGCCGGTGGTATTGCCGAAATGTGTGAACTACCTAAAGAAGTTCGTGAAAAAACGGATGTGCTGGATGCCGTGGGCAACACCACTGCCGCTACGGGTAAAGGCTTTGCCATTGCCTCTGCTGCCTTAACCTCCCTTGCCTTGTTCGCCGCCTTTGTGGGTGTGGCAGGTATTTCAGGTATCGACATTTACAAAGCCAATGTACTTGCCTGCTTGTTTGTAGGCGCTATGATTCCTTTTATCTTCTCCTCATTAGCCATTCGTGCCGTAGGTGATGCCGCCATGGCGATGGTGGAAGAAGTACGCCGCCAGTTTAAAACCATTCCCGGTATTATGGAAGGTACCGGCAAGCCGGAATACGAAAAGTGCGTGGCCATATCTACCGAAGCGTCTATTAAAAAAATGATGCTGCCCGGTGCTATAGCCATTATCTCCCCCTTGCTTATTGGCTTCGTTATGGGACCAGAATCGCTGGGCGGCTTTCTGGCAGGGGCTACCGTAAGTGGCGTTTTAATGGGTATGTTTCAGAATAATGCTGGTGGTGCATGGGACAACGCTAAAAAAAGCTTTGAGAAAGGCGTAGTAATCAACGGCGAAACCTTTTACAAAAAATCAGAGCCGCACAAAGCTTCTGTAACCGGCGACACCGTAGGTGATCCTTTTAAAGACACTTCCGGCCCATCCATGAACATCCTTATTAAACTCATGTCTATTGTATCCCTGGTAATAGCGCCAACGCTGGCCCAGGTACATCATACCAAACCAACAGAAAGCGTAAAAGCTAAAACACCTCCAGTAACCAGGGTTATCATACACAAATCATAACACCATCTATTCACCGGAATAAAGTGGTAAGTGACAGAGATATTTAAGTAAAATAATCCTGCGCTTACCACTTTTTAATTTCTGCATTTTATATTCGCCGCATCAAATTGAGATATGAAAAACGTTGTCCTGATGCTGGCAACAGCAATTACTTTGTACGCCTGCCAACCATCCGAAGCCAGCAAACAGCCGGAGAAAAAACCAGAGCCCGTGTTTGCCACTCCGCCCATTTCCGAAACCCGCCAGCAGGTGAACAGTAAAGCCGTGGCCACCTACACCACCAAAGTAAAAGACGAGCTTAACGACTGGCACTTTACGGTAGAAGCATTTGAAACTGCCCAAACTTTCACCTACAAGCTCAAAATCACCTACCAGGAAATACACGAAACCGACACTATCACCATTCCCAATTTTGGTATAGAACCTACTGTGCAGCTGAAAAAAGGCCCATCGCAGTATTCCTGCATTATCGGCTTCTTAAACAAGGAGAAACAGTTTTTGCCTTACAAGCAGGTAGAAGCCAAAGGAGAAAAACTGAAAATGACCACTTTACAACACTACTCAGTAGCCACCTACGTAAAATAAGCTTTGACCTGTTTTTAACGTTTGTTTTTTTGCTTTTTAATTAGATTTGTTACGAAATAGTTCGTAACATGGGAAACGTTAAAAGCACAAAACCTACAGAAGGGGAACTGGAAATACTGCAAATACTCTGGAGCAAGGGAGAGGCAACTGTGCGCGAAGTACACGAAGAACTGAGCGTGCATAAAGAAAGTGGCTACACCACTACGCTGAAGCTGATGCAGATTATGTTTGAGAAAGGCATTGTAATTCGTGACGACAGCAGTAAAACCCATATTTACCAGGCCAATATTACCCGCGACAATACGCAGAAGCAAATGCTGGGCAAAATGGTGAAATCCCTTTTTGGCGGCAGCACCAGCCAGCTGGTAATGCAGGCATTGGGCAACAGCAATAATGCACCTTCCCGCGAAGAGCTGGATGAAATTCAGCGTATACTGGACGATCTTAAGAAACAATAAAACAAGAAAGGTATGCAGGCACTGTCCCACTCTCCTTTTTTACAGGCTTTGGGTTATGCTATTGCAAACAGCTTTTGGCAAATTGCATTGCTGTGGCTGATTGTAGTGGTGCTAAACGGTGTGGTAAAATCCACTGCCGCTGCCCGGTATATCCTGGCGCTTACCGCCCAGCTGGCAGGCTTTGCCTGGTTCATCATTACCTTTCGTGTATATTATAATAAGTGTGCCGAGGCCCTCAGCACTTTGCAGCTGTTGCAGCTGCCTTCTTCTTACTTCACTCAATCCGGCACTGTTAACAGCAGCAACTGGATGCAATGGATTCTTAAAATAGAGCAATTGCTACCCTTTTTGTCGGTAGCCTATTTGTGTTTATTAGTATTCCTGGGCATTAAATGGAGCCGCAGTTATATACAGGCACAACAAATACGACACTCCGGGCTGGAAAAAATAGCTCCTGAATGGCGTGTGTTTGTACAGCAGGCCGCTTTGCACCTGGGCATTAAAGCACAGGTACATATCTATCTCTCTTCCCTGGTGAAAAGCCCGCTTACCGCAGGCTTTTTAAAACCGGTGATATTGGTGCCCCTGGCCAGCATCAACCATTTAACCTCCGAACAAATGGAAGCAGTGATACTGCACGAGCTGGCACATATCAAGCGCGCCGACTACCTCATTCATCTGCTACAAACAGTAATAGAAATCACTTTATTCTTTAACCCCTTCACACGCCTGCTAAGCACTTTAATTCATAAAGAAAGGGAAAACAGTTGTGATGATTGGGTATTGCAGTTTCAGTACAATCCTTCCATGTATGCACAGGCTCTGCTAAACATAGCACGCCTGCAACAGCAACCCGTACTGGCCATGCCCGCCACTGGCCACAAAGGTGATTTGCTGGCACGGGTAAAGCGAATGCTGAACAAGCAAGAGCATGAGTTTGATTATAAAAGACATTTATCTGCCCTGTTGTTAATGACGGGTATATTAGTAGCGGTGGCCTGGTTATCACCAGCCAGTAGCACTACTTTGCAGGTCAGCGCCACACAACAGGCAGCCCTGCCACAACAACAGGTAGAGATAGAGCCGATCAGTGTTTCGGTAAAAAATCCATTGTTTAGCCCGGTGTTCTTTTTATCCTCCGCACCGAAGCCAGGCAATTCAAAAGCAATTCGTAAAATTTCAGCACCTGCCCCACCCGCAACTCCGAATGCACCAGACACGCTGCAGGCGCCTCCACCACCAGCAATGCCCGACGCGCCTGCTGTGATAACAGTAGCTACAGATGACCAACCCGGCACTGTGCATTTTATAAGAACGGTAATGTCAGTACCCGGCAATCCGGCATCACGTCCCGGTCGCCGCGCACCCGAAATGAACCCGGAACATGGCATGGGCATGATTCATATTTTTGGCGCTTTTGAGCCACGGAGAATAAAAGTGCACCCTCCTTTTTTGATAGACGAGCCTGATTTCCTGCCACGTTTTAAAAGAGGTGGTCGTGGACATATGGACTTACCGCCTTCTCCTGTAATGGCTATGTCCAAACAAATTACTCCCGCTATGGTACTGGAAAGGATGTTGCATAATGGCAACGACAGCACTAACCAGCTGCTGATAGCCAGCATTGCGCAGGCCAGCAATAGTGCCGACTCTATGGTAATACTGCGCCAGTTTTATAAAAACACCTGGCAACAGCAGTTTAAACAACACCGCGCGCAGATAGAAACAGAAAACCGCGGAAAAAAACTGCAACACTGGGCTTTTTATAATCCCGTATATATTGAAAGCAATAACGGGGAAGCTTTCATAGAAGTAAAACAAACAGAAAACAATGCCCCCGGCACAGCTACTAAGGATAGCAGCACAATTACAGGTAACAGCAAAGAACTCACTCGTTATCAATATCATAACGGCGATGTAACTATAACCATTGTCAATGTAAAAAGAAAGCAGGTAGAGAAGGTAAAAGCAGCAGCACTAAACGCTGCCAGCATAACACAAAACGATTAAACCGGTTAGCTTACTTCTTTTCCCAAACCGTTTACCAGATATTTCGCGGACACCAATCGCCGTAAGAGTTGCCTAAAGCAAATCCAATGATAATTTCGTGGGTACCACTACTTACGCTGTTCAATTTGGAAGTAATATAATCGTACGAATAGCTGATGTTTATTTTAGGATTGATGTTAGCGCCCAGCATTACACCAAAGCCATCTTTAAAACGATAATTGATTCCCGTCCACATAACATCCTGCCACTGCAGTTTAGCATTTAAGTCTAAGCTGATGGGCGTAGGCGAAATGTATTTCACCATTAAAGAAGGTAACAGACTTATTTCTTCTGTAAGAAAAGTCATAAATCCGGTGGTGGCAAAAAGGTGTGGCAATTGTGCACTCTGTTTTACAATCCTGTCTCCGTTCAACTCGCCGTTATTGAATCCAACACCCTGTGGAACGATATTCTGTGCAGATACACCTGCAAAGAAACAAGCAGAATACAACCATATACCCGCATTAAAATCCGGACGCATGCGGTTTATGTAACCACTGCTGGCAACAGACGGATCTATAGGATACTGCTCGCCAAAATCCAGTTTGCCTGCATCCAGTCTCATTTGCTGGAAACCAGCCGAAATGCCCATACTGATATTAGTAGTAGGCGATAATCCTAAGTGATAAGAAATGGTACCATAACCGGAAAGACGGTTCATAGGTCCCGTGCGGTCATTGATCATGGTAAACCCTACCCCGGTATGCGATTCAGGCGCTTCATACTCAGCCCAGTAGTTTCGTCCCCTGGGATTTTCGCCCGACATATGCGTACTGGTAATCGTTTGCCTGTCGTAATCGCTTTTATGTAATGGACTGTGAACAGTAATGTAAGAAGTTACGGGTGCACCATTTATTCCAACCCATTGGTGTCGGTGGCTAAGTTTTACATCAACATAGTTTTCAATACCCGCTACTGCCGGGTTAATAATGAAACTATTTAAAATATACTGGGTGTATTGGGGACGCTGCTGCGCATGCACTTGCATTGTGCATACAAGTAACATTGCCGCAGCCAATAGGCTTTTCATATTTTAAAAGTAAACAATCTGTTTCCCGGCCTGCATCCCTTGTACTAGGGACTGTCTAAAAAAACAGCATGGATAACTTACTAAAAATGAGCTTGTTCGCAGCTAAAAAAGTGCTGTTGGTCCTGCACAGAACAGCAAATCAAGGATACTTAGGTTGGGCTGGTATCCAATTCTATCTTCAAACATCTGGTAGTAAGGCGAAACCAGCTCCGGTGATTGCTGATAATTATTCGGTCGAATTGCATTGCGGGCATCCGTAATACCGTCACCGGTATACTCAGGCACATAATCGCTGGTTTCTCCTATCGTTACTTTCAGCTTACACACCTTTTTTAACCAGGTGATGATTTCCAGGTTGGCTTCGAATAGATATTCGTGTTGTTTGGTTAACAGGCTTTCTACCCCCGGTGCAAAATACTCAAAGAAGGGTGCCTTCTGATAGCAGGAGGTAATAGTACGCCAATGCTGCACCTGCCAGTTTTGTGTATGGTCTATTTTCAGTTGCTTATATAATACCTTCTGGTCACGCCCGTTCACCAGCGGAACAGATAAATTAATTACACCATTACTACCCGCTACCACACAACGGTTACGAAAACTGTTCTTTTGAAAGTTTTCACATGCTTCAAAATTAACATATGTATGTGTTGACAACATTTTCATGTAGCTAACACACGGAAAATAATGATTATCAATAACTAATGTTGTTTCCATTTGACATCTCCCTTATTATTCAAATGGCTTTGCCGGCAAGAAGAAATCAGCCCGAAACAGGCTATTTTCAGGTAGACTTAAAACATAGTAAAATGACTATAACCATTAATAACCAACAACTTATTCTATTTCACTACTGCCAACAATTTTAGCCTCAGCTTTTTAGTGTTGCTGTTGGCACTATTCTACTCTTTTTAGCAAAGCCCGGCAGGAAAAAAGGGCAGTTACCTCCCCTTCTTTCCTGTTATGGCTGCGAAAATAAGTAAATCTATATGCCTGGGGGCAAATTGGCGGAGAATGCTGTTTTATTCACGTTTCAGGTTTTTAACCGGATTGGCCACAGCTGCTTTGATGGCCTGTATGCTGATGGTGCCCAGGGCAATTGCCACAGACGCGGCGCCTGCTGCAACAAACACCCACCCGCTCAGTGATATGCGATAAGCATAAGCCGACAGCCATTGGTGCATGGTCCACGCCGCCAGGGGAAACGCAATCAGGCACGATACCATCACCAGCTTTATAAACTCACCCCACAGCAAAACGGCAATTCCGGCATTGGTAGCCCCCAGCACTTTGCGAATACCAATTTCGCGGGTGCGGCGTTCGGCGGTATAGGAAGCCAGGCCAAACAGCCCCAGGCAGGAAATGAGAATAGCCAGGCTGGCAAAAACACGCGACAGTTTGCTTACCAGCATCTCACCGTCGAAATAACTGTTAAAGGAATCATCCACAAAGGTGTAATCGAAAGGATAATCCGGGTTGTTTCTTTTCATTACTCCTTCAATAGCCGCCAGCGACTTTTCTACCGGCGCAGTGGCTTTGGTTCGCACGTATAATGCCCGGGCATCGCCCCGCAAACCATAAAACACCACCGGGGCCGATGATTTGTACATATCACCATACACATAATCTTTTACTACGCCCACCACCCGCATCTGCATGATATGCCCTGCCTCATCTACCGGCAGGGTAAGCAAACTCCCTATCGCATCCCTGGTTTCCATCAATTTTTCCATTGATTGGGTTATTACCACATTCAGCATGCTGGTGCTGTCTGCCTTTTTCTCTACATCGGCCAGGTTGGCCATGTCGCCCTCATTAATACCTCTGCCACTGGATAGTTCAATGCCCACGGTGGCAAAATATTCAGGGGTAATCATCCTTTGCGAAATCACTACACGGGTATCGGGCTTTTTGCCCGGCCAGCCAATACTGGTAGTGTTATTACCATCGGCCAGTATATAATGGTTGAGTAAAGCAGCATTTTCTATCATGCCCGTATTGAGCAATTCCTGTTTAATTACCGGAAAACTACGTTCCATATTCCCCTGTATGGGCACACATACCAGGTTGTTTTTATTAAATCCCAGGTTTCGGTTTTTAACATGTTGTATCTGGCGATAGATGATAACAGTAGCGATAATAAGAATAATGGAAACGGAAAATTGCACCACCACCAGGCTTTTGCGCAAAAAAGCAGCACTGCCCGCCTTGGCTTTCATACCTTTTAATATAAAAACCGGATTAAAAGACGACAGGTAAAAAGAAGGATAACTGCCGGCGAACACACCGCATATCAATGTTAAACCCAACAGCACCCATATATGCTGTGGCTGGTTCAACCCCAGACTCAGGTGTTTTTCTACCAGCATATTAAAAGCTGGTAACAGCATTACCATTACCCCAATAGCCAGCAAGGCTGCTACCATAGCCATAAAAACGGCTTCACTGGTAAACTGCAAGATTAAACTGCCGCGGGCGGCGCCCAGCACTTTACGCACGCCTACCTCCCTCGCCCTTTTTTCGCTACGGGCTGTGGCCAGATTCATAAAGTTGATGCAGGCTATCAGTAATATAATCCAGGCTATTACGGTAAACAGCCTTACAAATTCTATACGTCCGCCACCGCTTGGTTTGCCATTGGCAAAACTGCTGTACAGCCGCCATTGCTTCATAGCAAACAAAAAGAAATGGATACCGGAATTATCTCCTTTGGTTTGTAAATAAGTCAACAGTTGTTTATTCACTGCGCCAACATTGGCTTTCTCTGCTAATTGCACATAGGTACGGGTACCAAAGTCCCCCCAGTTTTGAATATAGGGGTTGCTTTGCGCATATAAGGGAAAGGGCATCAGCCATTCAAACTTAAAACTGCTGTTTTCGGGTGGGTCTTTCACTACACCAGTTACCGTAAAGTTGTCTTTATTATCTATCCGAACTGTTTTACCAACTACCTCTCCTGCATTTCCAAAAATTTTCCTGGCTGCCGACTCGGTTATTACCACTGAATATAATTGTGTAAAAGCATTTTTGACATTGCCTTGCACAAAAGGCAGAGTGAACATGCTGAAAACAGAGGAATCGGCATAGCGCCCTGATACATACAGGTGCTGGTTTCCGGTGGCAAACAGCAACGATGTATTGTCTTCTGTTGTTCTACAGGTGTTGGCAATGCCTGGCACCTCCGCTTTCAACGATGGCCCTAACAATCCTGGCGTGGAAGTATGTGTAAAAATACCGGCATCTACTTTGGAATTGGTTTTCACTACATACAGGTGGTTATAGTTCGCATTGTGCTTGTTATAATTCAACTCACTTTCCACCCATAAAAAAATGAAACCGGCACAGGCTATCCCAATGGCTAAGCCAAAGATGTTTAAAAAGCTGTACGTTTTGTTTTGCCTGATGCTGCGAAATCCATTTTTCCAGTAAGTAGCCAACATAATATTGCAGTTTGCTAAAGAAAACGAAATGTAATGCCAAAACCAATATAACCTATAAGTGACTGATAGCCATCCTACCCCGACCAACAATTGTGCACCTATACTTTTTCAACTGCCTTAAAACGTACACCCGTTGTATCAAAAACGAACAACCTGTTCAACATACAGCTTATAAACTCCTAATCAGCAAACAGTTATAAAAGCGGTACTTTTTTGGCACCCTGCTTAGCGCTATATTGCTTTTGTTGAATAACCATACTCCTTGCATGTTATGTTTATAAACTATCTGAAAATTGCCTGGCGCAACCTTATAAAAAACAAAACCTACACATTCATTAACCTGTTTGGCTTAATCACGGGTATTACCTGCTGCTTATTAATAGGCTTGTATATTCATCATGAACTCAGCTTTGATAAATTCCAGGCAAAAGGCAATCGCATTGTGCGGGTGATTATGGAATATAGTGCTCCGGGTAGCGAAGCCAGCAAAGGCAACTTCACCAGCGCCCGGGTGTTTCCGGTGTTTGCCCAAAACTTTCCGGAAATAGAATCCGGAACAAGAATGTATGAATCCAATCCGGTTATTACCTGTGAAAACGGAGATCAGTTTAATGAAGACCATTTACTGTTTACCGACTCTACCTATTTCCGGATGTTTAATGCTACTATGTTACAGGGCAACCCCCAAACCGCTTTAAATGGTCCGTTCAAAATGATATTGACCGCCTCTACGGCACAGCGTTACTTTGGCACCACCCAGGTAATGGGCAAAGTAGTAAAAGTAGGCGCCAGCGCCATCCCTTATGAAATTACCGGTGTAATAGCCGATAATCCAACCAACTCACAGATACAGTTTAACAGCCTGGCCTCTTTTTCTTCCCGTAATAGAAAAAACGAAGAAAAGAATTACTGGAATGCCAACTACACCACGTACTTTCTGGTAAAAAAGCCGGAACAAATAGCCGCTTTGCAACAAAAGATACCTGCATTTATGCGTAAAGAAATGCAGGGCGAAAACTCCATTATTAACTTTTACCTCGAACCTTTTAACAGCATACACCTGCATTCGCCTTACGATGCTTATGCACCCAACACCAGCATTACTTATATATACATTATTACCGCTATAGCCTTGCTTATTCTGGCTATTGCCTGCTTTACTTATATTAACCTGAGCACCGCACGTTCTATGGAACGTGCGAAAGAAGTGGGTATACGCAAGGTTTCCGGTGCATTACGTCAGCAAATTTTCTGGCAGTTCATTTACGAATCCTTTATCCTGTGCCTGCTGGCTTTGCTGGTAAGCATAGCACTTGTATACCTGGTGCTGCCCTCTTTTAACAACCTCACCGGTAACCGGCTGGCTATAAAAGAAATACTCACCCCTTCTATCCTGGGCTATATTTTATTTGTGGTAACCATACTGGGATTACTGGCAGGCGGCTATCCTGCCCTGGTATTGTCCGGCTTTCAACCGGTTGCCATTTTAAAAGGTGTTTTCAAAAACTATGGCAAAGGAGCAGCCTTGCGTAAAACACTCATCGTGTTCCAGTTTGTTATTTCCATATTCCTCATCATTGCCACCATCATCGTACAAAAGCAATTGCATTTTATACAACATACCCGTTTGGGGTACGATCGTGAGCATGTATTAGTATTGAACACCGATCAGAAAATATACGATAAGGGACAAACTTTTAAAGATGCTTTTCTCGCCTGCCCCGATATTAAAAATGTATCTATTTCGGCAGACGCCCCTAACCAGATAAGTGGTGGTTATGAAATGCGCTCCGCTACCATGCCCGAAACATCAGAAATAAATGTGACCGCTTCGGAAATTGACGAAAACTATCTTGCTACCAACGGCATCAAAATTTTGTATGGCGAGAACATCAACCAACAAGACATCAAAGACATTAAGCGGGACACTGTAAGCGAAAAAAATTTTAAATTCATTTTGAACGAAACCGCTGCCCGTGCATTAGGCTGGAAACCTTCGGAAGCCGTTGGCAAAAGAATGTTTGTATACTCCACACGTCCGGGTATAGTGAAGGCAGTAGTGCAGGATTTCCATTTTCAATCGCTGCACACCCCTATCAAACCACTGGTGTTGTTTCCGGGCGACTGGGGCAACAGGATGATGGTAAAAGTAAGCGGGCAGCATATGCCGGAAACCATCCGCTTTATGCAGGAGCAATGGAAGAAACTTGCGCCACACCGCCCTTTTCAGTATCATTTCCTGGATGAAGACTATAACCACATGTATCAGTCCGAAACCCGGCTGGGTTCGCTGGTGAATATATTTGCGGGCATCGCCATTGTGCTGGCCTGTTTAGGTTTGCTGGGCTTGTCTTCTTATGCCGTACAGCAACGCAGTAAAGAAATAAGTGTGCGCAAAGTACTGGGTGCTTCCGTTACCGGCTTAACCAGCCTGCTTTCTAAAAACTTTTTGCAACTGGTACTACTCAGCTTTATAGTAGCAGCACCACTGGCCTGGTTAACCATGCACTATTGGTTACAGGGTTATGCCTACCGTATTACTATCAGCTGGTGGATATTTGTACTGGCAGGAACCGCCGCAGTTGTTATAGCACTGGTTACTGTAGCTTCACAAACATTAAAAGCCGCTGTTCAAAGCCCTGTAAAGAATTTAAAGAACGATTAAGCATACATAAACGGCCCGCTCACTGGCGGGCCGTTTTACACGCTAAACACTCCTATAAAAACTACTCATCACTCTTATGAACGTCTTCCCCAACCGTTTCCATTGTTTCCTCTGTAATCGCCACCACCACGTTGTTGCGGCTGGCGGTCGGGCTGATGGTTAAAATGGTTGTTACCATTGTTAAAGGCATTGCCGTTAGGTTGTTGATGGTTAAAAGGCATATCCTCACCTCTCATACCCACTATTCTTCTGTTACGAAAATCCATTCCTCTAAAACGGCCGGGCATTTCAGCACCTCTTCTCCAATTGGCCCCATCCCGGTATATATACATCCTTTCGTTGGTGGAGTAATAACAATCGGCATCAGGTATATAATAATAATCCGAATGGGGTGTATTGCTATAGCTGATCCAGGCAGGCAGGGCGTTACCAATATTTATATTCACATTGAATCGAACCTGAGCGCTGGCAGAATAGCTAAATATCAGGCTACTGATGGCTACTGCTGAGAGAACGATTAACTTTTTCATCTTGTTTGCTTTTATACTGTAAGTATTTCAAAGCAAATGCCAGCCGTAGTTAAAGAGGAAATGCTGCTACACAGCGGGGGAATGTGTGTACCAACCCGTAAAATGTTGCGATAAACCGCCGTTTTACGGGTAAAACGGCGGTTGTAATATGTTAATGTGTTTAGCTAACTCCGTTGTTCTATCCAAAACCACACTTTGGCCACTACTACAGTAGTTACAAAAGGCAGTATAAACAACAGCAGATATGCTATGGGTTGCATCCACATCAGAAAGTCGCTCAACAGGTGAAACACCTGGATGGTTAAAGCAAACGAAGCAGTGATAAACAAAAACAACTTCCAGAAAGCGGCCTTGGTTTGTTTACGGATGAAAAAGCAGTATACGCTTATCAATATCACCCAGAAAACAAGCAACAGTATTCTTTGCCCTTCCATTATATCTTTTGTTTACGCACAAATGATGTAGCCACTATTATAGAAGTAATAGCCACCGCAAAGCCCGCCACCGGTATCATTTTTACCGATCCGGCCACGGCCACATTATGCGCCACCGCCAAAGCCAGCAACAATCCTATATATTTTGTAAACTCTTTGCCAAATACCAGGTACATCAGCGAAATAATAAACAGTCCATCAGCGGTGGCAATAGGATACACATAAATCATGCTGTCGTAACTATACTTATCCGAATACAGTTTCAGTAACTGTAAAAAATAATAGATCAGTAAATAGATATTCGCCAGGAAGTAAACAAATACACCAAACTTCTTCGTCATCGGGTACTAATTAAAATTTATTCTGCAGATTCTTTTTTCAAGCCTGATAAGCCTATTCCCAGTCCTACTTCAAATTGCTGTCCATAGCCCTGTTTGTTGTTGGTAACATAGCTGAAGTTAATTTCACCTCCTATGCTCTTTAACATCAATCCCACTGTACCGGTAATATTACCGGTGTTTTGCCAGATAGCACTGGCGTGCACGGTTTTATCATAGGTAAACTGCGCACCTCCTCCTATTATGCTGCTGGCTTTGGTAAAAAAGCGGGCAGCCACCAGTGGCTTCAATTCTATTTGTTTATTATCTGCCGGTTGCCAGGCATAAGAAGCCATCAGGTTCATCGTTTCCTGGTTAGCCGGGTTACTGTTTACATCGGGAAACCATTGGCGCAAATTAAAAGCAGCCGCGCTAAAAGCAAATCCTTTAAACTGGTAGGTAGCGCCAAAATCGCCATCTGCTTTCCAGCCCTGTTCGTTAAACTGCTTGGCGCCTGCATCTACTACGCCGCCATCAATAATAGCCGAGCCATCCAGTTGCTGACGAAAAGCGCTTAACGAAAAGCCCAGGCGCACGGCATGGTTCTCGCCCGCCAGTTTTATTTTATAAGCATAGCTGAATTTGGCATAAGAACGTTTTAACACACCACTTTTATCGTTGGCCAGCTGAATGCCCGCTCCCGAGCTTTTACCAAAGTTCATATCGCCCGAAAGCTGCACCAGTGTGGGTGCACCGTCAAAGCCTATCCAGCTGCGGTTTACCAGGGCGTATACAAAAGGTTGTTCCTGTGCACCCGCATAAGCGGGGTTGGCCAGGTAGGTATTGCGGTAAAAACGCGCTACCGGATTATTATAATACAGCTGCGCCTTGCCGGGTAAGGCAAGCGCAGCACTGAATAAGAATGTAAAACCCGCTATATATTTTTTCATCACTATCAGGTATTCGTTATGGATTAATGCACAATGGTAACAGTTCCTTTTTTCACTACCCTGCCTTGCACGGTAAACACATACATATACGTGTCGGCTGCTAACAGCACACCATTATTGGTGCCGCCCCAGCTATTATCGTAGTTATGCTTTTCATACAGTTTCTTACCATTGCGGTCAAATACACTTAACACATTATCCGGGTAAGCCAGCACATTGTCAATAATAAACTGATCGTTTACGCCATCTCCGTTAGGTGTTATCACCGAACGGGCACTTACTTTAAACTCTTCTGTTACCTGTATGGAAATAGTGTCAGACGCTTCACAACCTTTATCGTCCGTTACAGTAGCCGTGTACAAGGTATTTTCCAGCGGAGTAGCTACCGGCGTGGTGCTTAACGGATTGTCCAGCGAGGTAGCGGGGGTCCAGTAAGTACTGGCTATAGCCCCATTGCTGGTAACGGTTAATTGAGTGCTGCCACCTTTGGTAATGAGCTGACCAGCTGCGCTGCTCAGTGTTAACTCAGGTAATGCGTTCACTGTTACTTCCACGTTATCAGAAGTATCCACACAGCCATTGGTAGTAGTTACTATCAGGCCATAGCTGCCTGCTTTCCCTGCATTGAAAACATTGGAAGTAGCACCTGCAATAGCGGCACCATTCAGTAACCACTGGTTGATAATGTTACTGCTGGAAGTGAGTTTTACACTGCTGCCTTCACAAATAGCCAGTGATCCGTCTGCTGTTATAGCAGCGGTGGGCAATTCATATACTGTCACCTGCTTCAGATCAGAAACGACCGAACATCCATTGTTGTTTACAGTAACGGAATACCCTCCTGCTGCATTTACCGTAAGTGTTTTACTGGTAGCACCATTAATAGCTCCACCGTTTTTCATCCATTGATTATTGGCAGTGGCAGAAGAAGTCAGCACCACATTACCCCCTGCACAAAATCCCAGTGCTCCGTTGGCTGTGATAGAAGGAAGGGCAGGTATGGTATTCACCACAATAGTAGTAGTGGCTTTGTTTACACAGGTGCCTGCACCAAAAGTATAGGTTACAGTATAACTGCCTGCCTGGCTGGTAGCCAGGTTTACAGCGCCTGTAGTTGCATTAATAGCCAATCCGGTTAAAGCACTGTAAGCTCCTCCGGTTTCACCGGTCTGGTAAACAGCAGCGGAACCGGTAGCACAATAAGGACTTCCAATATAAGAAACAGTAGCCACCGGCAATGCTTTCACCGTAACACTGGTGGTAGTAGCATCGCCACAGGTGCCATTGCTAAACTGGTATTTTACGGTATAAGTACCCGGTGTGCTGCCCGCAAGATTAATAGTGCCGGTAGCCGCATCGATTGATAAGCCGGTGGTGGAGCTGAACGTGCCACCAGTAACACCGGTAAGGGTTACCATAGCCGTACCTGAAATACAATAAGGGCTACCTGCATAAGAGATAGTAGCCACTGGCAACGCCTTCACCATCACCTCTTTGGTTACTACGGTAGAACAGGCGCCATTAGAATAACTATAGGAAATAGTAACCGAACCTGCTGCCACACCTGTTACCAGGCCTGTATTGCTTACAGTGGCAATGGTAGCATCCCCCGTACTCCAGCTACCGCCTACTGTGGTATTGCTTAATTGGGTGGTACTTCCTGTGCAAATACTGCCATTGCCTTTAATAGAATCTACATAAGGGAAAGACTCTACATATACGGTAATATCCGTTTTACTTACGCAACTTCCATTGGTAATAGTATAGGAGAGCGTGATATAGCCAGGCGTTACTCCGGTAACCGAACCGGTAGCAGCGTTTACAGTAGCGATGCTGGTATTGTTACTGGCCCATACACCCCCTGTAGTACCGTTGGTATATACCTGGGTGGCGCCTGCACATACTTTAGTGTTGCCGGAAATAGCAGTTACCTTTTTCAGGTCTACCACCACTACAGTATCGGAAGTGGTGCTTAAGCAGGAGTTATTATCAATTACCGTATAGTTTACCACATAGGTACCCGCAGTGCTGTTGGCCAGGTTAATGGCTCCTGTTTCACTGTTGATATCCAGTCCTGAAGCTGCATTATAAATACCGCCAGTTGCCCCTGTTTGTGTTACAGCAGCAGCGCCGGAAGGACAATAAGGACTTCCCGCATAATCAATGGTCACTTTCGAAGGCGCACTAATGGTAACCAAAGCCGTAGCAGTGCCCGTACAGTTTAATCCTTTATACACATAACGCACATTATAAGTGCCTTGTAAACTGGTTTCCAGATCAATTAAACCCGAGCCTTTATCTACTACCAGCCCGGTGCCGCCACTGTATTCCCCATTGGTAATACCGGATGTGGTTACGGGTGCATAACCAGATGCACAGAAAACAGACTGGCCATAGGATATAGCGGTAGCCTGATCGGTAGCCATATTGATATATAACACCATAGTATTTGAAGCAGTGCCGTCAGATACCTGTAATGTCAAAGAATCCAGCCCCGCATATCCTGTTTCAGGAGTATAATAAGCTGCCGGGCTAATATTGCTGCCGGTAGTTACTATCGACACCGGAATACCGGTAACGGTACCATGCTTCGGGTTAGCAACAATGCTCCAGCTAAGTGTTTGTCCGTTATCCGGATCGGATGTTTCCAGTCCTTTGGAAATGCTGGCCTGGGTACTATTGGTACAAACTGCCAGTGTAGCGCCACCATACAGGAACGCCGGAGCCGTATTAGCCCATTTTACCGGTGCTGCATGGGCTATTATACAAAGATTTACCAGCATGCACAACAGCAAAAACAAGCGCTTACTGCGCCAAAAATTACTTGTTAACATAGTATAGAGATGGTTGTATAAGTTCATATATCGGGATTAGGCTACCAGTTTTCCGGAGTCACATGCATCTACACAACCAAAGCGTTGGAATAACTGGTGAGAAAATTACAGCAAGTTTTTACAGATGATAAGGGTGAGGAACAGTATACCGGGATGCGGCAAGCTTTGTCATTGCCATCCGTTGAAAGTGGGGTAAATTTAATACCATAATCATCTGTTTTTTAGGGGTTGGGCATCTACATGCCTTTTTTAAAATCCTGCTTCTTGCGAATGTAGGGCGATTTCATAGTATCCCCATCATGTTCAGGCAGGCAAAAGCCGGCTTCCCCCTTATTTATCCCTTACTTTTTCAACGCTATACACATAAGTGGATAAAAAACAAGACAAGTTTCCCGTTCTCCCCCATTATCCACCTAGCTTTATTCCCTCACTTTCTCCCTAATGAGCACTTGTTGAACAATAAACCTAAACCCATATGCTTAAAGCACTCACATTTATTGCCGCCTTATTCCTGGCCAGCCTTTCTCACGCACAAAACATACGCAATAGTTCAGGTACAATTGCAGAAGTAAGCAGTGATGGTGTCATCAGAGTGAACGGCTACTCGGTTGGCCGTATCACCAGTAGCGGCGCTATCATCCGGAAGGGTTCCACTATTGGTTCTTTAAGCAGCAGTGGCTCTGTGTCTGCCAGTGGCCGTGGCACCGTAGGCAAAATTGATAGTGATGGCACCATTCGCGACGGTGGAGGTAGCAGCATTGGCTATATAAAAGACAACGACAACAACACCATTCGCGACAAATCATATTCATCCGTTGGTAGCACAGGTGGTGTAAAAAAAGAATGGGCGGCTATCGTGTTCTTCTTCTTCAAATTTGAATAGGCCGGGCTTACAACAAAAGAAGCTGCTCCAATGAAGGAACAGCTTCTGCAAACGGGGTTAAGATGTAAATGAAGCATTAAGAACGTCTGCCGTTTCTGTGATCATTGCGGTGATCATTCCTTCTGTCATCAAATCGGCCACCACCCTGCGGGCGACCATGTTGGTTGTCAAAACGCTCGTTGGCGCGGGCATATCCCATCCTGTTTTCTGTATGGTGCAGGTAAGGTCTGTCCTGTCCATGTATGCCTATCACTCTTCTGTTTCTAAAATCAAAGTTCCTGTAACGGCCGGGTAAGTTGGGGCCTTTCATCCAACGGTTGCCATCGCGGTATACATATACCCTTTCTCTTACATTATAATAACATTCGGCATCAGGAATATAATAATAATCTGCAGCGTCGTTGTTTACAATCCAGGCAGGCTGTGCGCCTACGTTGAGGTTTACATGAAAGCTTACCTGTGCCTGGGCAGTGTTACCTAAAACGATGCTGCTGATAGCTATTGCGGAAAGAACGATTATCTTTTTCATATTGCTTTTGTTTTATACTGTAGATATTTCAAAGCAGATGCCATCGGTAGTTAAAAGCTTTTTTCTGCTACTTACCGCTTTTTTATACAGATGAACAGGGCATTTATTGCGACAAACCGCGTTTCGCTCCCTTTATTTTTGGTAGGGCTTTTGATTGTATTAACAAAAACACACCCTATGATAGAAATACTAACAGATGTGCCCGGTAATGTAGCCGGCTTTCGTGCCGTGGGCGAAGTAACCAAAGATGATTTTCAAACCACCGTGCTGCCTAAAGTAGATGAAGTGGTGATCAGTACCGGCGAGCTCAATTACCTGATGATCATCGACACGCCTTTAAGTAACTGGACCTACGGGGCCTGGGTACAGGATGCCTTGCTGGGCATACAGGAAATCACCAAATGGAACCGTGCCGCTATTGTTACCGACTCAGAAGCATTAAATCAGTTTACAGACATCTTTAGTATACTGGTGCCAGGTACTTTCCGGGGCTTTTTGCCAGAACAATTACCCGAAGCAGTGGAATGGGTAGCTACCGGTAAAAAAGCCATTTAAAAAGGTATGGTTATTGCAGATAAAGTGACCATTTACCAGGCTATTTAATTGTAAAAGAGCTGATTATACATGAAACACTTTATCTGCAACCTTAGCATCCTGTACCTGTTCCTTCCTGCCTTTAGCATTGCCCAAACCCCTCCACCCGAAGTAGCCCGTGATATTTCTGATGCCGGCTATGTTTTCACCGGTGCCTATGCCCCTGTGCAGCAACAGGGCGTTCTCCATTTTATTGATACCAATGGCGTGGTGGCCTTTGACAATATACTACAGCAGTTTAATGCTATTACCGGCATTGACAGTGATGGCAACTATATAGAAAATCCCAAACAGGTACTTTACCTGGTAGAGCAGCAACAGAAAAAAGGCATCACCACACGCCTGGGCCAATGGCTGGTGCCTCCTGTATATGACCAGGTAGACATCCAGGACAGGCGCTTTTTTGTGTGTCAGTTAAACAACGCGCTTACCTGGTATGATAACCATGGCGCAAGGCTGGTCCCGGAAAAGTATACTGATATGGGTTATCTCGACGGCAATTACTTTGAAGTAAAAGAAAACGGACTGTGGGGACTTTACAGTAAAACAGAAAACCGGTTGGTGCTACCCTGCACTTATCAGCAATTCGATTTTTGTGGCGGTTGTGAACGTGCGGGCAACTATGTAATGGCAATGCAAAACGGCAAGTGGGGCGCCATAGACTTTGCCGGCAATGTTCTGGTGCCTTTTTTATACGATCACCAGCATATGAATATGCGAAGTGATGAATGGATACTCAGCTTTACCCGTAACGATAAACAGTATATCATCAACGTAACCAGCGGCAGGGAATTTCCGGTGGATAACCTGGACGAGAATTATGTGCTGCACAATGGCTTTCTGGTATGGACCAACACTGCGAAAAAAGCAGGCTTAATAAGCCCCTCCGGTAAACAGGTGTTACCCAATGTGTATTCCCAGGTAGATGAAGGGTTTCCCACATATACCGTTGCTGCCCTTCCGTATGTAACTATTAAAAAGAACAACTTATATGGCCTGGCCGATACCAACGGCATTGTTCTTATCCCTCCTTTTTCCGGAAAACCTTTACAGGTATACGATACCTCCACCATAGCCGGTTATACCAATGGACAATATTCTTTCTACAACCTGCAAGGCAAAAGAACAACCGATAAAACCTTTTCAGAGATCACCTGGATGCGCCAGCGCCAGGTGTTACAAGTGAAAAAGAATGGCAAGTATGGCATGTACCATCTGGCCACTCATACACTTACCCCTGTTGTTTATGATGATATGAATGAATTGGGCGGTGATGAAGATCCCCTGCCCTATATAAAGGTGTCTAAAAACAACCTGGCAGGCCTGTTGTCTGTTACCGGCAAAACTATCATACCACCGCTATATGAAGAGATCACCATCATCCATGCCGATGCAGGTATTTTTGAAGTGCAGAAAGGAGAATTCAGTGGTGTGTATGACAGCACCGGTAAAATCAGAATTCCCGTTCGTTACACTTACCTGCAAACCAATTACGCACGTGGTTTTATTAAAGCCGACAGGTACGATAAAAACGATCACCTCGTTAACACATTCTATAACATTGCCCGTGATTCTTTTGTAGTGAAAGATGCGCTAAGCATGGGAGGCATCAGTGCTCAAAAACAGTTGATACAGCAGAGCGATAGCAGTTATTCCATCCTGGATGTAAACACTTTTCAGCAAACACCTTTGTCCTGGCGCATTATTGATATCATTACCAATAATCAGCGTTTTCTGAAAGTAAAACAGCAATGGGAAAATAACTGGCAATTACTGGAAATATCTACCGGCAAAGTGTTACCAGATACCTGGTACTCTATTGAAGGTTGTGAAAACGGCATGTTCCGCGTTACAGACAGCAACCATCTATATGGTTATTTGAACAGCTACGGACAATTGGTTATGCCCTGCCGGTATACGAATGAAAGCCTGTTTACAGCCAATGGCATAGCCACTGTAACGGAAACAAAAGATAGCCACGAATACTATGGCTTTATAGATACCACAGGAAAGGCTATTACACCCGTTGAATATTACTTTGATGCTAATAGCCAGGTAGAAGATTATATCTATGGTAACTACCTGCTGCTGGTAAAAAATGAAGACGACGTGTTGATGGGCGTGGCTGACAATACCGGTAAAATATTGGTGCCCATACAATACAACCTTGTTTGGATAGATACTGCCCTACACCAGTTTCTGGTAAACAAGGATAAAAAATTTGGTGTCATCAACCACCAGGGGCAGTTTCTGTTACCGGCAATATATGACGACATGGTTCCTTCTTACATCAGCCGCCAGGCACACCATGTACAGCTCAGCTGGCCATTGCTTTGCCGCGATAAAGAAGTGCTCTATTATAAAAAAGAAAACGGCGACCGTTTGCCGGTAACCGTTACGCGTTTATTGAATAATTGGGAACAACCCTAGTTGCATTATACTGCTGCTACTTCCTGCATCATCACATTTTTGCGGATAGCAGCAGGATTCTTCGCTTTCTTTTTCTTTCCCCACCAGATGAGAAAACCACTTACCGGCAAAGTAGCAGCAAACAGGCTTACAAAAAGCGCTATCATTTTGGTAGGCCATCCAAACAAACTACCGGTATGAATAGGATAGATAATACGTCGTATCTGTGAGCCAGTGTTCAGTTTTTCAAACGGCTTCAACTGAATCTGCTCCCCTGTGCCTGCGTCAAACCAGGCAGTGCTGATACGGTTGGGTATAGCAGCCTCTTCATTGGTTTTAACCGTGTTAATGGCCAGGCTATCGTTTGGCGGTACATTGATAATAACCCTGCCGTTAAAAGGAAAGGCCTGGTTGGTAGCTGCCAGTGCTTTTTCATACACACCCACTCCCGCTTTTACTGCTATAGCGCTTTTGTTGGTCACCTTCTCCTGCTTCTCCGGTTTTGTGCCCGATAAGGTAAAAATCAGCCCATCCACCCATTGATAACTCCATACCAGCCCCGTTATAGAAATAGCCAGCAGGAAAAAAGCACTATAAAACCCCAGCACCGCGTGCCAGTCCCAGTTCACCCTTTTAAAAGAAGCGTCCCATTTAATACGAAACCTTTGTTTAATGGCATTTTTGTTGGCAGGCCACCACAGCACAATACCGCTGATAGTGAGAATAAAAAACATGCTGCACGAAATTCCTGTTATTACTTTACCCGTATCTCCCATCAGCAGGTACCGGTGCAAACTGGTTACTACCGCAAAAAAGCGGCTGTCGTAATTGCCTTTTCCCAGCACCTTACCCGTATAAGGGTTAACATACACCATTTTCATCCCTTTTTTACCTTTGCCAAAAGTTACCAGCACGCTGCGGTTGGCTTCAGCAAACACACGCACCTGACGCACAGGTATTTTGGGATATTCCTTTTTAGCCACTGCTATCAACTGGTCTACCGGTAAACGGGTTTCCTGTGGCTGCACAATTAATTCTTTGCGGTATAATATGGGCTCGAGTTCGTCTTCAAACACCAGTATGGAGCCTGTAAGTGCTACTACCAGCACCACCATCCCGGACGCCAGTCCCAGCCATAAATGTATCTGACCAAACAGTTTTTTAAGGGAAAACGACGAAGTACGGCGGGGGGACGACATGAAGCGAGTAATTTATGCCCGAAAATATTTCATCCCGGCCTGCCCCCCTTTTCGAAATCGGGAAAAATAGGCTAATAAATTCTTTTTCTTAATTTTATGTAATCTCCCCCAATCAATCATCCTGCTATCATAACAAAACCAAACGTTTTGAAAACATTGCTATTGCCACTGCTATGCCTGCCTTTTATGGGGAGGTCACAGGTATATGTCCGTCCCATTCATTCCGGTTTATACCAACAAAAAATAAAAAGGGAGCGGCCGCTGTTAAGCCCACTGGACTCCATCAGTCTTCAGCGAAGCCGGGTATTGCGCTTAAAAGGTTATCCCAACCTGTATTATGGCCAGATAAAATCAGTTACCATAGAAGGAGATTCTGTTGCCACTGTTCAAAACGAAGTTTACAAGACGCTGATTCTAACCGGTACCTACCTGGCAACGGCAGAATGGAAACAGCCCAACCGTATTCCTGCGCTGCAATCGGAATACACCCAGGGTAGATCGCTCAACGAAGCTGCTACCTGGCAAGGCCCCGAAACCAATGAGCTATTCAGTTATGGCCCCTCACTAAACACCTTGGAATTTGACGGCAGTAATTACCCTTATGATGTAAATGGAAGGTTAGTTCGGGCAGGAAGCGGAAACGGGCACAAGGCTGCAGCATATGACAATTCCCTGCTCAGAAATTCTTTTGGCTATTCGCAACAGCTCAGTATTAAAGGAGAAGTATATAGTGGCTATAAGATATGGGAATTTGGTGTCGCCATGGGGCATACCAGGGAGCAAACCATTATACGCAATAATAATAACTATGCCTCCTCGCTCGACCTCTTTCTTCAACGCAAGCTTCATAGCTTTTCATTTTCCGGCACCTATAGTTATGCACAAAACCATCAGGATAACACTAATTGGAACGGTTATCTTAACCAGGTGTATCAACAGTCGTTGCTAACACCGGCCTCATTTAGCAATGCACAGGGAACACATTATGGCAGTATACAACGCAGCTATAGCAACCAGGCCAATAATCCCGGCTACCTGCTGGAAGACAATAACAACCATAGTCAATGGATGCAACAAACAGGCAGTTTTACAGCCACCTTTCAACAAAACCAATTAAAGTTTACATTCACGCCATCCCTGCTAAACACCCATCAGCAAGACAAAGCATTATATAAAACCGGTAGCGCCTTCTGGCCCGATGGCATGCTTACCAACCGGAATAAACAAGTGTTGAATTATACCCAGCAAACCAGCGCTCAGATACCGATACCTATCGGCTATAATAATTATCATCTGAGTCAGCAAATACTATTCAAACATCTGTACACGCATCAGCATACCACCATTCAATACCTGCCAGATAATATCACTTACCAGTACAAACGACCGGTAAATGAGTTAGTGCTGAATATTATTACCGAACTGAATATCCAGGCTTTGAAAATGAGGCTGATCACCGGTAATAATAGTTATTCTTCCTCAACAGCAGGCAAAAGCACATTTTGGCTGCCTTCCCTCTCATATTCCATCGGGCACGACCCTTCCCGGTCTTTTTATTGGAATGTCTACGCCAGTTACACACGTTTTAATAGCGAGCTGCCACTGAGCCAATCTGTATCTCACTATAATCTGTTGCAGTACAATTCAAAAGATGCGCTTACTTATCGTCCCGTACTGGAAATAAACAGTTTCCGGAATGTAGGTCCCATAGAGCACACTGAATGGAATACCATACTAACAGCAGGCAGCAACTCCTTTCTGTTCACCGCTACCTATTATATCAGGAATATCCGTAAAGATGTCTATCCGGTTTTCAACAATGGCTCCTTTCAGCTACAAAACATGGCTGATGTTCGTAAAAAAGGTTATGAAATAACCCTAAATTATAACAGGTACAACAGGTACCAGGAAAAAAGTCTCCATTTCCGGGCCAATGTCAGTTTCAATAAATACAACAATGTAGTAACCCGCGTACAGGAGAATTACAATTTTTCGCCATTAGGTGGTTTCAGTAACATTCATACCGCACTGGTGGCAGGGCAGCCTTTTGGAGTGATTACAGGTAATGATTACCAACGGGATGCCGCCAACCGCGTAGTTATTGGCAACGACGGTTTTCCGCTATCCAGTCCCGGGCTGAAAGTATTGGGCAATCCCAATCCTGATTTTGTAATGAAATCCAATTGCAGCCTCACCTGGAAAAGCCTTACGTTATTAACAGAATGGGTATGGAAAAAAGGAGGCGTTATGTGGAATGGCACTCAGGCTGTACTGGATTACTACGGACGCTCGGCCACCACGGCCACACTTCGCAATACCACCGGTTATGTATTTAATGGCGTGTTACAGGATGGCAGTAAAAACGCTATTCCTGTAGCATTCAACCATCCATCGCAACCCATTGAAAACAACAGATGGGTGCGTTATGGGCAAAGCGGGGTAGCCTCTGATTATATACAAAAGGCCGATTACCTGCGTATTAACCGTATAACATTATCCTGTAACCCCAAGCTGTTAAAGCACAAAAACAACAAAACACCGCTTATACTATCCTTATATGTCCATAACATACTTATATGGTCGCCATACCAAGGCGCTGATCCATTACAAACCTTATTTGAACAAACCAATACCACCGGCCTCGATTATTTCAATATTCCCTCTTATCGCACCTATGGCTGCTCCCTCACCTATCAACTGTAACTCCATGAAAAAAGTAACTATCACCTGTTTCCTGCTGCTACTGCTTACCTGCAGCCTATCCGTTATTACATATGCACAGCTGACACAATACAATACTTACAAGGAAAAGATATATATACAAACAGACCATGTTATGTATGCCCCGGGTAGTGAAATGTATTTTAAACTCTACCTGGTGCAGGCATCCACCCAGCTGCCATCTACAGTAAGCGAAATAGTATTTGTGGATATCATCAGCCCCTCGGGTGCTGTTATAAAAACACTTCGCCTGCCCTCCAGCCAGGGCAATGCAACAGGCTCTTATTATTTCCCGGAAAACACAGCCGGTGGTATTTATACAATAAGGGCCTACACCCGCTGGATGAAAAATGAAAAAGAAAGCACCTGGTTTACGAAAGAAATCACCCTGCAAAAAGTAATTTCTCCTCGGGTACTGATGAAGCTGGACTTTCCCCGGAAAGGATATGGCCCCGGTGATACGGTTACCGCCAGTTATGCTATACGCAATCTTAACGACGAGCCTATTACTCATTTCCCGGTAAAATACACACTGTCTGAAAACGGGGAGGTGGTAAAAACCGGCAACTTTACTACAGATAATGCCGGAAAAGCGTTTATTCAATGTACTCTTTCCGATACTTTGCACACTACCGACGCCCTGCTTAACATAACAGTAGTTTACGATTCTTATACAGAATCTGTTTCGCGCAACATTCCTGTTTCACTGAATAAGGTAGATCTGCAATTGCTACCAGAAGGAGGCACCTTTATAGCCGGGCTGCCTGCCCGTATCGCTTTCATTGCTATTAACGAATATGGTAAACCTGTAGATGTAAAAGGGGTGGTCAAAGACAGTAAAGGCAATATTTGTGCACAACTGGAAAGTTATCATAATGGCATGGGCGCTTTTGACTTTACTGCCAGTACCGGCGAAAAGTATTATGCAGAACTGGCTACCCCTTCGGGCATTCACCAGCACTATCCCTTACCGCATGCTCAGGAGCAAGGCACGATGATGCACCTGGTAACAGGTGATAGCACTATACATATCCGGTTAACAGCATCACAGGCCGGGCAGGTGATACTTTCTGCCGGCAGTAGAAACAAAATCAGCTTTACCCGCACTTGTTCATTGCAGCCAGGTGAACAATGGATAGAAATTCCCATCAGCCTTTTTCAACCGGGTATCAACCGCTTTACATTACATACCTTACAAGGCCAGCCGTTTGCCGAGCGCATTGCCTTTCTTCACCCCGGTAAGCAACTGCATGTGTACATTACCACTGATAAAAAAGAATACAGCCCACGCGAAAAAGTAACCTTATATGTTACAACCCTGGATGAAACTAATACGCCTGTGCCTTCTGACTGTTCTTTATCTGTAATAGACGACAAACTCTGGTCGCTGGCCGATGACAAGCAAGACCATATTGTTTCCTGGCTGATGATGAGCAGTGAGTTAAGAGGCAAAATAGAAGAACCACAGTTTTATTTTAAAAGGGACGAACCTAAAAGCGTTACTGCCTTGGATTTTGTAATGCTTACACACGGCTACCGGTATTTTGATTATTCCGATTCTGTAATTAAACGTCAGGCCACAGCCTGGTTTCCTGATCCTTCTTACATCATAGCCGGAACTATTACCGATACAGCAGGTAAACCGCTGGCCGGAACCGTGTACCTGGTATGTAAGAACAGCTATACCAACAGTGCTGATAACAAAATTATAGAACAGCAAACAGGCAATGATGGTCTGTTCTTTTTCTCCAACCCTCCACAGGCTATAGACAACTATATGCTGATAGCCAAAAGCAACCGTAAAAAGCAACTCATCAAAATTAAAACAGAGCAATTTGATGCTGCCAATATCGCCACCTATAGTCAATACCTTACCCATAAGTTTGGCCGCCGGTTGCCTGTAGCCAATAACAATTACGGGCTTAATACCATCCCTCCTCCTGCTATAGAAGCTCCGGCTACAACAGCAAGCAGTGATATAATGCACCAACCTTCCAGGCTCGAAGATGTACAGGTAATTGCTTATGGCACAGTTGCTAAAAGACTGCAAAGCAGTAGTGTAACCACCATCAGATCAGAATCCGTTGTTATAAATAATCCGTTACTGGCATTACAGGGCCGGGTACCAGGCCTATCAATAACAAATGCAAATGGTTTACCCGGGGGAGGCACAAAGGTTACCATTCAAGGCCAGTCGTCCCTGGCAGGCTATAACGAACCGCTCTGGGTCATAGACGATGTTCCTGTTGAGAAACTGGACCCTAATTTGAATCCAGCTGCTATTAACAATATTACCGTGATAAAAGATGCCGCCTTAGCGTCCATTTATGGCAGCAGAGCAGCTAACGGTGTTATCATTGTCACTACCAAACTGGGATACAGAAACAGAAGATCTTTCCGCCTGAACCGTGGTCAGTATTATTTTACTACTACTCCTTTTTTCTCAAACGGTCATTTTGATGAGGCGCGGCAGTTTTACATGCCTTATTATGCTACCACTGCTACTACAATAAAAAACGACTTCCGGGAAACCCTTTACTGGAACCCCATTGTACAAACCGATAGCTGTGGCGAGGCTGTAGTTACTTTTTTTAATTCAGACGCTACTACCACCTTCCGGGCCATAGCAGAAGGCATGGGCAGCAACGGAAGTCCGGGCCATACCGAAGCTACCTATTCTTCCCAACCAACCATCAGCATAGATGCTAAAATCCCCCCCTATTTCAGCACCGGCGATACCGCTTATATTCCGCTGAATGTAAAAAACAACCGTGAGGATACTTTCCTGGCCACCATCCAGGTAGCCATCACGCAGCCATTACAAACCGGCTGGTTTGATAAACGGCTGTATATATTACCCGACAGTTCCACACAGGTATTCATCCCATTAACAGCAACCAGTGCCACTAAAGGAAAAATAAACATTACTATTAACAATTATAGAGATACTTCTACACTTCAATTGCCAGTTACTGCCCTGGATAAAGGCTATCCCGTAACCACTATACTGTCTGGCAACCGTTCTGTAACACAAACCATCCCTGTTATGGCCCCGGCACCTGGCACCTTGCATGCCAGTCTTTCTTATTTTACCAACCTGGAAGGGCAGTTATTAGAGGGGCTGGAATCTATGCTGGCCGAGCCGCACGGTTGTTTTGAACAAACCTCATCAGCCACCTACCCTAACCTGTATATTCTCAAATACCTGAAAGCTACCGGCAAGGCCAATACATCGCTGCAAGCCCGAGCCGAAAAATATCTGCAAGAGGGCTATGACAGACTCATTAGTTATGAAACACGGGAAAAAGGATTTGAATGGTTTGGCCACACCCCGGCTTCTGAAACATTAACAGCTTACGGATTAATGGAGTTTACCGACATGCAGGAGTTTATAAAGGTAGACGCCAACATGCTGGCACGCACCAAAGCGTTTCTGTTAGGCAGAAGAAACGGCAAGGGCGGCTTCACCATTAAACACAACCAGTTTTCTTCTGTGCCGGCAGATGTGTCCAGCCTGTATATTGTATATGCGCTTACTCAGGCAGGTATTGGAAATGAAATACAGCCAGAATACCAGGCTGCACTGGCCACTGCTTTACAAAGCAACGACACATATCAAACAGCTATGATGGCACTGGCAGCCATCAGCCTGAAAGATACTGCCAGTTATAACCAGCTGCTCAAAACCCTGCCGGCCACCTGGGTAAAACCGCATTCCAGCTTTGTGTATTCAAGAGGAAACTCTTTAAAAGTAGAGGCGGCGAGTTTATATGCACTGGCACTTGCCAGAGCCCCTAAGCCTGATCTCGCAATTATGGCCCAACAAATGAATATTATACTGGCCGGTAAAAACTACTTTGGTTATGGCTCTACACAGGCAACCGTATTGGCCCTCAAAGCCATTATGACGTATACGCAAACCTTGAACAAAGCTATTGATACAGGGGCAGTGATATTTACGTTAAACAATCATACCATACAACCGGGAAACAACATTGACTCATTGATAAAAACAGGCAATAACCAATTTACCGTGCAATACAATCATGAAAAGGATGCCTTGCCTTACAATGTGAAGCTGAGTTATTATTCGCTGCAACCTCCTAACAGCCCCGATGCGGAGATACAATTGAAAACGCAACTGCACCCCACCAAAGCACATGTAGGAGAAACCGTGCGACTGGATATTAGTGTAGCCAATACCAAAGATATTTTCCAGCCTATGACACTGGCTAAAATTGGAATACCTGCCGGCCTTACTGTGCAACCATGGCAACTAAAACAATTGATAGAGCAAAAACAGGTAGCTTATTATGAAATATTCGATAATTACCTGGTATTATACTGGATGGGGCTTGCCAATAGAGAAACGCTAAAAGTAAGTTTAGACCTGAAAGCAGAGATTCCAGGCAAGTACACAGGCAGGGCCAGCAATACTTATTTGTATTACACGCCTGAATTACAATATTGGAATGCAGGGTTATGCAGTACTATTCTACCCTAAAAGCACGTGTACGTTTTTGATAGCATCGGGATATAGTGTTGATGGAAGCATTGCACGATACCTGATGCCATCATATAAGCCATAAATTAATGTAAACAAGAATGTTATGAAAAATACACTTCCCCTATTGTTATATCTGTAACCTTTTCGTGGAAAATTCAAGACTGCACCAAAAATGCCAATTACATCAGAACACGTGCGGGCACTGATAGAATCAGGAAATCTATTACAGGCCAGCCAACCCAAAATATGCTTACCCCTTATCAACAGGCTATACCTCAAAATATCCAAAGGAATACAGGTTCCAGATATAAAAGTAGTGAATGGGATTATCTGCGACGGCCATCACCGTTACATTGCTTCCCGCCTTGCAGATGTACCCTTAGGGCATGCAGCCGGAGTCAGTTCGCACCCGGATATAACCAGTTGGGAAGCGGTAAGTATAGATGAAGATGAATGGGATACACCTGAAACAATTCAGAAATATATGGAAGAAGACGCAGAGTATAACAGTTTAACTTACAAAGAATTAGTTGAATTATTGAATAATTCGTAAATTTGGTAAGTATGTTAGTATTTCTTGACATAGACGGTGTAATGGTTCCTGTAAAATCACACAGGGCTCCTGATCTTTTACAGGATGGTTTTCCTGTGTTTAGTACACAGGCAACACAAGTGTTAAACAAGCTGGTTAATGAACAGGATGTTACTATAATGCTTACCACTTCACATAAGGCAAACTATAGTTTACCAGAGTGGGTAAACATTTTTAAAGCCAGAGGCATACAGGTAACAAACATTCAATCATTACCAGAAAACATACACCATCTCACCAGAAAGGAAGAAATAACCAATTGGTTTAACCTTCATAATATCAGCGAAGATTTTGTTATTATTGACGATTGTAAATCATTAAATGATCTTGTTCCTTATTTAAAAAATCATCTTGTTTTAACAAGTGCTATGGTTGGTTTAACAATGTATCATTTACCCGAAATCATCAACATTATAAATAGCTCTGAAAAGTTGCTACAATAATTCAAAATCGGGTTCCAGAAATATTCCATCCCGCTTCTTATCAGAAGCGGGATTTTTTGTTGCGGGAGGAAGCCTTAACAAGTTGTTGTTTCTTTAAATGCTTGCATATCTTTTCAGGAACATTCACTTAAATTGAAAAACTTCCCCTAAATTTGTTGTCTGCTTTCGTTGCTACATAGCCGGGAAAGCATAGGAGGAAGAGCATAACACCTTGTTTAAAGCAAAAGTCCAAGGTCCGAAATGCCAGAGTTATACTGAGGGCTTATCGGATTAACCATGACGATTTTGAAACAAGTAGCCTTCCTCCTATTTTTATGTCCTTACGCAAACAGCTACCGCAACTCCCATAACACCAATAGTCAACGTCAAAATTATTGCCACTGTAAGGCACCATAAAAACAAATAAGTCACTTTATTGCGGCAATTGTTTCCATCCATTTTCAGGAATTTCTAAATTATCTTTTACAAATGGAGAATCTATCAAAAACTCGGCATTATAAGGATCATCTTCTTCAAATTTTACAAAATAACGTTGCCCCTTTGGTGGAAAATTCCCAAAACCGCGTGGCCAGGACCTTTTGTCAGAATACTTACGCCAATAAACAGTAAATTCATAACCAATAACAGCTCCACCTCTCAAAGGATTATAGTGATCCGTTACAACTCCAACAGTATATCTCGGATGCAAATTCCTTTTCTTTTTTCTTTCCTGTTTTCCCTTCTCCGCATATATGCAAAACAAAACCCCTAATGCCAACACAACGGTACAAGAAATCAATTTCTCCCAATAAATCGTCTTAGTACCCATCCTATAAACTATCCGACTCCAAATCAAAGTCAACTGTCTGCTAACCCAGCTATCCCGTTTCATTAACCAAAAGTAAGCCTACACTACTATTCCCATTGGCACAGATATTAAAAAAGCCACTTTCCCCAAAGTGAAAGCGGCTTCTATCCTAATGCAATGGCTTAATCGCCATAAACTAATAATTATTAACTAACTCTTCGCCTGGCTGCTGCCAAACACCTTTTTCAGGATGTCGGTAACGCGGGCAGCAGGGTCGGTACGAATTTTTGCTTCTTCCTGCGATACCTGGAAAAAGATACCGTCAATGGCTTTACCGGTAACGTAGCCAGACAGGTCGGTATTCACCGGTGTAGTGGCAAACTTGTTATACACGGTAAACATATCTGTCCAATACTTGGTGGCGCTTACTTTGCTTAAAGCGGCATTGATGGTAGGTTTAAAGGCATCTGTTAAAGCAGCGGTGGTTTTACCTTTAAAATAATTGGTGGCTGCGTTGTTGCCACCTTTTAAAATGCCCAGCGCATCGGTAATGGTCATTTGCTTAATGGCATTTACAAATATGGGAGCAGCCGATTTAGCGGCGTCTTCTGCGGCGCGGTTCAGCGATAACACGGCTTTATCAACAGTGCTACCCAGGCCCAGGCTACGCAAGGTGCTTTCTACTTTCTGTGCTTCGGGAGGTAGTAAAATTTTAATAGCGGCATTGGCAAAATAGCCATCTATCGCCGAAAGTTTGCTGCTGCTGTTTTGTGTGCCTATGGTAAGGGCTTCTTTTAACCCTTGCACAATCTGGTCGTTGGTAAGACTTCCAGTGGCGTTGGGCAGGTTATTGACTATTTGCTGTGCGGTTTCACAGCCGGAAAAAAACATACAGGCTACTAAGATAGCCGGCAGATAAAAACGTTTCATATACAGATGTAGTTAATGAGTGCATCCCAAACTGATGCGGGGCAAATATACTATTACGGTTCGCATTTCCGCCAGCGTATATTTTCCTATATTTAGTATATGCTTTCCCTCAACTTTACACCATTTCCGCAACTACGCACGCCCCGCTTGTTACTGCGCCAGCTGAGCGTATCCGATACCAACCATCTTTATTACCTGCGTTCGCAGCCCGATATTATGCAGTATATACTACGCCCCCTGCACAAAAATGCACAGGAAACCCAACAGTATATCCAGATGCTGAATGATAACTGCGCCGCCAATGAATCGGTTAACTGGGCCATTACCCTGCAAAGCCATCCTCAACAACTGATTGGCACCATTGGATATGTACGTATGCATAAAGAAGATTACAGGGCCGAGGTGGGCTATTTGCTGCACCATCATTATCACCGGCAGGGATTGATGCACGAAGCCTTACAGGCAGTACTGCATTATGGCTTTACCACGCTGCAGCTGAACTCTGTAATGGCCATTACAGCCCCGGCCAATACCGGATCTAATAAAACATTGGAAAAATGTGGCTTTCAACAGGAAGGCCACCTGAAGGAGAGTAATTTTTTTGAAGGCGCTTACTACGATTCACTTTACTGGGCCCTGTTAGCCCGCCAGTATCGCCGCTAAAACAAACCGTTTTTCAGCGCATAGGCTACCGCTTCGGAGCTGCTGCTGGTATTGGTTTTCTTCAACAGGTTTTGCCGGTGGTTGTCTACCGTATTCTTGGCTATTTTCAATTCACTGGCAATCTGCTTGCTGCTCAACCCCTGGGCCATCAAACGCAACACATCCAGCTCACGCCCGCTTAAACGGCAAACAGTAATGTTGCTCAGCTCTCCTACCGAATCCTGTGGCACGTTAGAGAAAAACAGCTGGTTGCTTTCCATGCTGCTGTCTAAAATGGTCATGCGCACGGCACTGTCGTTCTTTAAATGGGTAATATCTGTAACCAGGTGCAGAATGCAGGCAATCATACCATCCGTGGCATATTCCCAGTCAATATATTGAAACATTACCCACCGGTAGTTGTCGGGAGCATAAGGATTGCGCATGCGGAAATACAACTGAGGCCTGATGAAGTGCTTTTTATCCCGTGGCATTGCCACCAGGAATTCGTATATCAGTTTTACATAGCTCATTACATACGGGGCATCTTCCGGGTGTAACAACTGTAAATATTCTTCGGGATTTTTATTGAGCCAGTAGCCGGGGGGATGTCCGGTGAAATGCTCACTCATGCCACCCATATTGCCTATAGACAGCTTATTAGCCACATACCAGGTATACGTGCCTACCGCAAACTGTGGTATCGCATCTATCCTGGCATTGAACAGGGCCATGATATTATCAACTTTGCTGATATCCCCTTTCAATATAGCCTGCTTTAGTTCGTCAATCGTTATAACGGGTTGTATTTGTTGGATATCCTGAAATACATCAGGCGTTTTTTTCTTCATAAGCCGGACAATTGGCTCCAATTTACCGATTATTAGCGCACTTTCGTCCATTTTTAGCAATAAAATGCATATTAACTATTAGTTAATGCGTGTGATTTTGAAGATAAGAGGAAACCGCCGCTATAAGAGCAAACGGCCCCCCTTCCCCTTCTTTAGTCTCTTTGTTTTACAAACAGCCCCGGTTAGCTGGGCTGATGTAATGTGGTGTTTAGTTGTTGCAGGGTACCCATCAACGGGCTATAACGGTAAATGATAATAGTTACATACTGCTTCGTAATCCGAGTAATCTACCGGCGGTTTCGTTTCTGCTCCGGCAGCCACTCTGCCACCACTTACGCCACCCGGTATAATGATATAACGGTATTGTAATAAGGTAGATAGTGCCACTGAATTGGAATTATCATGTGAAAACCGGTATACCAGAATTTTATTGAGCATAGGCGTATAACTGATAGTATTGGGTTTACCGCCGGCATTAGAAGTATAAGGCAGCGTAAACGTACCTCCGCCATAAGTAAAATACACCAGCACCACGCCACTATTCAATATGGATGTAGTTAAAGAAGGCGCTTTTACATAACCTACTTTCAAACTCGAATTGTCAACGGTAGAGTCATTAAAGTTGGTAGCATATTGCCAGGCTGAATAAATAACGTTGGCAGTACCTGTTGCTCCAGTGGCCCCCGTGGCTCCGGTTGCGCCGGTAGCACCAGTTGCGCCCGTAGCACCAGTAGCGCCTGTTGGTCCCGCAGGTCCTGTTCCCCCTGTAGCTCCGGTTGGTCCGGCAGGTCCGGCAGGTCCGGTTCCACCAGTTGGCCCGGCAGGTCCGGCAGGCCCCTGTGGTCCTTGTGGTCCGGCAGGTCCGGTTCCACCGGTTGCCCCGGTGCCGCCCGTAGCACCGGTAGCACCTGTTGCGCCGGTGGGTCCTACCAAAGAAATACTTTCACCCCAGCCATCTGCTGTTTTAGGTCCAAACAATATTCCACTGCTGGCATCCAGGTAATAGTCACCTATCGATCCAATATTTGCAGCCGGCACACCTGTGCCTTTTAATATCTGTGAGCCGGGTATACCGTCACTCGCTTTCTGACAAGCCATTACACTCAATAACAAAGGAAAAATCAGTAAGGCAGTTCGTTTCATTACATTCATACGGTTATCTGTTTTTTGCATATAGGTAGAAGGTGCTTATCCATGGTGCATAACAAAAGTATACAGGGTGTTAAAGGACCGCAATAGTGATTAATCGCTATTGTAACCCTACCGGGTTATTGGCGCCTATCAGCATTTATACTATAGAAAAAAGGAATTAACCGCTATTTCTTGTTCTACATTAAGTGTAAGCAAATGACCCCGGCCTAATTTTGACATATCAAATCAATCAAAAACAAAAAACACGAGATATGGAAACTACACTGAAAGGCATACACCATATCACCGCCATTGCCGGTGACGCCAAAAAGAACTATGATTTTTATACCCGCATCCTGGGATTAAGACTGGTAAAGAAAACTGTAAACTTCGACGATCCTAATACATATCACTTTTACTATGGTGATGAAAACGGTACGCCCGGCACCATCCTTACTTTCTTCCCCTGGGGCAGCGGCATCTCTAAAGGCAGAAGAGGTACACACCAGGCTACTGAAATAGGTTATGCAGTTCCTGTGGGCAGCCTGGAGTTCTGGCAAAAACGTTTTGAAGAAAACAATGTCATCTATAACAAACCAGCAGAGAAATTTGGTCAGAAGTATCTTACTTTCCTGGATCCTGATGGTTTAAAACTGGAACTGGTAGAAACCAATGAAGATAAACGCGCTCCCTGGGAAACCAGTGAGGTAAAAGCGGAGAACGCTACACGCGGTTTCCACCACATTACCATTACCACTGAAAAAGCAGAGCCTACTGCCTACATACTTACCAAAGTATTTGGCTATAAGCTGCAGCAGCAGGAGGTAAACAGGTTCCGCTATGTAACCGATGCAGTAGATACAGCCAACATTGTAGACCTGGTTGAAGTTCCTGGCGAAGCAGCTGGCCTTACAGCCGGTGGCAGCGTACACCACGTAGCCTTTAGAGTAAGTGATGAAGCTACCTTAATGCAGTATCGTGAAAAAATAGTGGCCTTAGGTTTGCACATCACCGAGAAAATAGATCGTAACTATTTTTATTCTTTATACTTCCGCGAACCAGGTGGGGTATTGTTTGAAATAGCTACCGACAACCCTGGTTTTGCTACCGACGAAACAGTTGCTGAATTAGGTACCGGTTTAAAATTACCCGCTCAGTATGAAGCTTACCGCGGCGAGATTGAAAAAGTGCTTCCTAAATTAGACTAAACGTATGTACACACATAACAAACAGGTAATTACTGCGGGAACACCCGCAGTAAATGCCTCCAAAGCAATTATATTATTACATGGCCGGGGCGCTTCGGCAGAAGATATCATTAGCCTGGCCAATCATTTACAGCTGGGTAACGACACTGCCATCTTTGCTCCGCAAGCCAACGAGTACAGCTGGTATCCTTTCAGCTTTATGGCTCCGGTGGCGAAAAACCAACCGGCACTGGATTCAGCACTGGATGTAATAGGCCAGCTGGTAGCCGACATTCAGGCCCAGGGCATACCTGCTGAACGCATTTACTTTGCAGGCTTTTCGCAGGGCGCATGTTTAACCCTGGAATATGTAACCCGTAACGCCACCCGCTACGGCGGTGTAATAGCCTTCACCGGCGGTTTAATTGGCGAAGAGCTGGCTATCGAAAACTACAAAGGCGATTTTGGCGGCACCCCGGTATTCATTGGCACCGGCGATCCCGATCCGCATGTACCCGTAAGCAGGGTAAATGAAAGTGTGGCTATACTGGAAAAAATGCACGCCAACGTGCTGTTGAAAGTATACAAAGGAAGACCACATACCATTGGAGCCGATGAGGTTACACAAGCCAACCAGCATGTATTAGCTTAGTGTTTATTTTGGTTGAATAGTTGGAAGCGCTATCTTTAATTGATGGCGCTTTCTTCATTAATTACCAGGAACATATCACAGCACATTACGTTACAGCCACAGGAAGAAGAATACTTCGTATCCCTGTTGCAACCCATGCAGCTCAAGCGTAAACAAGTGCTGCTGAAAGAAGGCGAAATTTGCAAATACTCCTTTTTCGTAAACACCGGTTGCCTGCGCGGTTATTCGGTAGACGATAATGGCTTTGAGCATGTATTGAACTTTGCCCCCGAAGGATGGTGGATGGCCGATATGTACAGTCTCATTAGCCAGAAGCCAGGTGTACTGTATATAGATGCACTGGAAGAAACCGAACTGGTAACACTTTCTAAAACAGACCAGTTACAACTGTATAAAGAAGTGCCGGCCTTTGAACGCTTTTTCCGCATCATCACCGAAAACTCACTGGTAGCCTATCAGCAACGCCTGCTCGACAACCTGAGCCTGACCGCCGAAGAGCGCTATCACAGTTTTTGCAAACGCTATCCCCCGCTTATTAACCGCCTTCCCTCTAAACAAATAGCCGCCTACATTGGGGTTACACCCGAGTTTTTCAGCAAAATGCGCAATAAACTGCTGCGGCAATCTTAAATCATTTGTTTTCTTAACCTGGATTAAGTGTTGCCGGTTGTGCTGGGTGTAATTTTATGTCATCATAATAATAAACACTATGGCACAATCCGTTTTACATACAGCAGCATCCCGTGGCGTAGCCGATCATGGCTGGTTGAAAAGCTTTCAATCGTTTAGTTTTTCCGGTTACTATAATCCCGAACGTATTCAGTTTGGCGCATTACGGGTATTGAACGATGACATTGTAGAAGGTGGCCAGGGTTTTGGCAAACACCCGCACGATAACATGGAAATTATTTCCATTCCCCTGGAAGGTGAGTTAAAACACCAGGACAGCATGGGCAATGCGGCCGTTATAAAACCCGGCGAAATACAGGTAATGAGCGCCGGCACCGGTATTTACCACACCGAGTATAACAACCTGCCGCAACAGCCTGCGCAGTTTTTACAGATATGGCTGTTTCCCAACAAACGCAATGTTACTCCCCGCTACGATCAAATCAGCTACCAGCAACAGGCGGTACCCAACCAATGGCAGCAACTGTTGTCTCCCAACCCCGACGATGCCGGTGTATGGATTTACCAGGATGCCTGGTTTCATAAAGGAGTGTTTGATGCCAACACTACCGTACCTTACCAATTAAAAAAAGCAGGGAATGGTGTATACGTGTTCGTAATAGATGGCAGCATTACCATTAACGGCCAGCAGCTGAACAGCCGCGATGCCCTGGGCGTTTGGGACACGGATGCTATCAGCATTACCACCAACAGCAAAGCAGATATTTTATTAATAGAAGTTCCAATGACAGTAGCATGAGCCAGAAAGAAATTTTAATAGCAGGTATCCACCCCGATATTGTGCAAACCGTAGTACGACTGATTAACAGCCAACCCAACTGGAACGGAACCGGGGCCATAGGCGTGGCAGAAGCAAAGGCATTATGCACTACCAGGCACTTTGATGTAGTGTTGTTTGGCGGCGGTATTGAAGAAGCCGATGAGCAACAACTCACCCGCTTCTTTACACAGCACCATCCTAAAATAATCTGCCTCCGGCATTACGGCGGAGGCAGTGGTTTGTTGTATGCCGAAATTCACCAGGCATTGGCTGCGGGCAGCTAACTGTTGGTTTTCTTTTCCAGCACCAGCATTACTTTATTAAAGTCAGCAGCTGCGTTAATCACTTTCCGGAAATTATCAAACTCCGATAAAGGATAGCGCAGCTGGTTGTACATTTCCCGGATATTTATCGTAAGGGTATTGCCTTCCAGCACATAGTCCGATACAAAGCCCATGGTAGTATCTGTGCCATTGCTGAAAGAAATGGCAAACTTCAGATCGTTAGGGTTCTTCACGATATAGTTATCAGGTATATGCACTACAATTTTGCGTATCAGCCAATGCGTATAATCCAGCTCCATAGGCAGCTGCCGCGGCTTTTCCTGATACATTTCTGATTGCTGCCCAATCACCTCCCCTATTTTCAACAGCGCTTTCTTCCCTGCATTCTCCAGCAGCTCGGCACTTTTTATATCGCCGGATACTATCAGTGGTTTCTGGTAGAAACCATCAGTTAATGCCGTGTTTTCTGTTTTAATATTGGTAACCTCGTTATTATTGCCCTGTATTTTCAGCATTTCCTTGCTGGTTTCCAGCTGCTTGTCTTTAGGCAGAAAATGAAACAGCGGACGATAAGTAGCTGCAATATAACCACCCATGCTCTGTTTTGATTGCACCAGCACCGTATCCATGGTTTCATTGATGCGCAGGTCTGCTTCCAGGTTCTGGTAACTGGCAGACACCGGTTCCGGCTCAATTTCTTTAAACAGCCCTATAGCTGTTTTTAAAGAACCAATCTGTGTTTCTTTTAAAAACAGGCCCTTGGCCCCGGTAACAGCCGCTTCAACATAAGGATAGCGAAAGGTAACATCTGATGGGGACAGATATTTGCCTGTTTGCGGAAAGTACAACAACAGGTCATCGGCACGGTCCCAGTTTTCCAGCTCTTCATCCATAGGGTAGCTATTACGCGACGAAACAAACACCAGCTGAAAGTGGATTCCCAGTTTTATAAAAATGCCCGCCATTAACCGGTTTGCGCCTCTTTCGTTGGAGGCACGGGTTAATACAATCTTATTAATGTCATCCGCATCTTCCGAAATCAGGTCTTTATCTATATTAATATTAGATTTTACATAATCTTCCACGGCCAGAATCTTCTCGTCGGTAGAAGCAGTGGCAGGTATGTTTATTTTACCCGCAAACTGGTTCAGCACTTTTTCTTCTTTGCTGGTTAACTCGGTATAAATAGGATAGGCTTTTTTAGCAAACTCCTTCCAGGTATATAAACGCACATTACCGTTGCCATTATAATTATAGCTGAGCTTGTAATCCACTCTCGACAGGTATTGTGGCTGAAAAGCATACTTTTCATCGCTCAGTTCTTTTACATTATCGGCATAGCCGGTAACAATCCTGTTATCCCCTATCAGGGTATCTTCGTTCACCGTAAAGCCGTTATAGCCTTTTACGCTAAATTGTAAGTGTTTGGGGGTGGTAAGGCTAAAAAATGCATGCTGACAAGGCAAATAGGTATCCTGGTAGGTATCGGAGTTAAAAATGATCACGCTTCTTTTTATCACGTAAGCAAACTCTATCTCTGCATTCTTTTCCAGGCCATCCATGGCAAACAGCTTGCACACCTTGCCGTTCTTCTGGGTTTCTTTTACGGTAGAAGGGTCCAGGTTAATTACCTTACCATCAGGCAATATGCTTCTGGCTTTAATATCCTGTATTTCGGCATTGTAAGGCTGATATATATACACCTTGTTATATTGCTCAATACCTTCATCATCCTTTACCTTAATAATCTGGTGATAGCTACAATAACGAAAGGTATTATCTCCTTCTTGTTTATAGCTTACCTCACGCGAGTCCAGGATGTTTACGGCGCTGGCTTTTGTAAAAGCTTCATGCACCTGGTGCAGTACAGGTTTTTCCAGCCACACCGATAAAGAATCCCGTTGCGCCTGTGCAGCCATTACACTACAGCTGCCTGCCAGCAACAGGGTTATTATTTTCCTCATAGTCATTTTTTATTTACAGCTAAGATTTTTTCTGCAGTATCACCTGCTCTTTATATTGACTGATTATTTTACGCACGGCATTGTTCCAATCCACAAACCGGCTCTTTGGCAGCATTAAAGAATTGCTTTGCAGCTGCTGGCGCACCACGATAGCCTTGGATTCTTTGGTATAGGTTATTTCAAACGACAGCTCTTCGCTATTGTATTTAAAATTGTCTGGAATCGATTCAATGCTATACCCTTCGGGCAACTCCATTTTGGTATATTGATTAAGAATATATTTAAATCTGCGTAAACTCGCTGTTTTATGATGTGCTGTGTCAATAATATGATCGCTGGTTAACAGCTTATCCAGGTTCAGGTTAATATAAATTTCATCACCCAGCTTGTTGTAATAACCTGGTAAACTAAACTGGGTTTGAATGCACATGATCTTTTCTGCATCACTTATATAGTTGATTTGAAAAGTGTCCAGTATAAACCGGTTATTTCCCTTGCTGGTATAACGCTTAACATCTTCCTTGTTATCCTCAGGGTTTTTATTGGCCGAAAAGTTATTATACGCCGCTGTGCCCATATAGCCATAACAACGCAAACGCGTGCTACCCTTTATTCCTTTATCGGTAACAGAGATTAACGTGGTATCTACCATCCTGTTTTTAGTGGCATCCATTTCAGGTATACGTAACACTTTGTGTTCCTTCTCTCCTATAGCCACCAGTGCCTGCTTGCCTTGTATAAAGGCAGTAGGAAACCCATAAATACATCCCGGATCAGTACCATCCAAAAACACATATTCACCATTTACCAGCGCCGTACATATCATATGGTTATCGGTAAGCGGCAAGGCTACATCTGTGTAGTCGTAAGGAATATCACGTGTGCCTATCCAGGTTACCCAGGCTTTTACACCTGCCCGGGTAAGTAAATCCGTTAACAAGCTGGCCATATCTTTACAATCACCAAACTTACGATCGTACACCAGGTCTGCCGGACGGGGAATAAAGCCCTCTAAACCGTTTTCAAAAGCTACATATTTAATGTTGTGTTGCACAAAACTGTAAATAGCCCTTGCCTTATCCGTATCAGAATGCAGGCCATGCGTTAAGCTGTCTGCCACCAGTTGCATTTTTTCGTGGTTCACCGCAGGCACCTTGCGTAAAAAAGCATAGTTCCATTGATACAGCTCGTCCAGGTTATCTAAAAAGCCTACCCTTTTATCGTCTTTGTCCAGGTACGAAGAAACATACAGTAACACATGCGGCTCATCATACGAAGGCGAAGGCGCATCCGGGGGCCTGTCCATTTCTTTCAGGTTATTAGCCGTAAAAGTGTAAGTAAGGCTGCTGCCTTTTTTACCTGTTACCACCTGCACCTGTTGCAAACTGTCGTTCCGCAGCTTATAGTTCAGCACCATTTGCTTAGGATAAGTAACAGTTACCTTCTGGTTAATCACGGGCATGTAGCTTACAAAATATAAAGGCGATAACAAATGCACATCGTTATCGTACTGTGTATACTGCACATGCGCTATCGCTCCTTTTTTCAAAGAAGGAAAGTCGAACGACGACACCTTTACATCATCATAAAATACACTTCTGCTGCGTGAATTATCCGTTTTAATTTCCGGTACTTTTATCCTGTCGTATCCCCTTTTGACAGGTACATCTGTATAAGCGTCTACCTTGCCCAGCGGGGTAAAAGAACCATGATAAATCGTATACCGGTTATACATGCCATTGGCCTTATCGTCCAGTATCAGTATGTCTACCGCCACCTTGCTTTCTGCCTTAGGCTCCCCGTTTTCCATAAACAGGGTAATGTCTTTGGTATAGTTCAGCATCACAGCATACGCATGCGGGTAAGCTACTGCCAGCTCTTCCACTGTTTGTGCACCCGCTTTTTGTAGGGTAACCATGAGGATGAATAAAACCACTACCCATTTTCGTGCCCTGCCACTCCTATCCATTTGCGCAATAATTATATGTTAACGTACACTTTGCAAAATGCCATAGTAATACACCCTGGTTTGTTTTAATTTACCGCTTTCATCGTAATATGTGGCCACGCCGTGCTCTTCGCCGTTGTACCAGTTCACTTCCGATTTCAGCTTGCCGTTACGGTAATAGTCCTTACTAACACCGGAAAGCTTATCGTGCAAATAGTTTTGTTCTTTTTCGGGAGTACCATTCAAGTAGAATACTTTTTTAGGCCCTTCGTCCACGCCTAAAGAACGCACCTGGCTGATATAAGTAGCACCATTGGTAAAATAGATATTCCTGTTGCCGTTAACAACCCCTTCCTCAAAATCCAGTTCAGCGCTTTTGGTTCCGTTAGCAAAATATGCTACCACTTTACCTGTTCCGTTTGGCAACAACACGGGCTTCACCAACTTGCCATCTTTACCTTCGTAAGTATAGCCCACCAGCTCGTCCATTTCATAAATCAGCACCACGGCGCGTTTGCCATTATCTGCATAAATAGTGTAAAAGCTATCCAGGTAACCGTTTTTATACCAGATATCCCTATCCAGGGTTCCATCATCATTATACTCTTTATACAAGCCATTGAGATAGCCGTCCCTGTAAATACTCACACTCATAGGCTTGCCATTCTCGTAATACACTGTCCAGTTACCTTCTACCCTGCCATTACGGTAAGTACATTCAGAATGTAGCTGACCGCCATAATAATAACTGCGGTAAGTGCTGTCACTATTCCCTTTTTTGTAAAAGCTGGTAACGTTTACAGAACCATCGAAGAAATAAGTTTCGTGTTTACCATCCAGGTTATAACCGCGGTAAGTGCATTTGATATAATCTTTACCATTATTGTGTTTAAACACCACATCGCCGTTGCCTTCATTACTCAGTTCCACATCTGCCACCACTTTACCGGTAGTATCCCATTGTGTAACATGTTTCAGCCAGCCTTCATCAAATAACTGCTCATAATGTATTTTACCATCAGGGTGATAAAACTCGCTATAACGGTCTTTTTCGCCGTTCTTATAGTTGGTCACTTCTTTTTTACGGCCCCGCTCGTCAAAAGTCACAAACACACCCTCTTTGTTATCATCTACATACCAACCCTGGTAGTTTACACGGCCATGCTTATAGTTAGAGATATAGAAACCATCCAGCTTACCGTCCTTGTAGTTGTACTTTTCAGAAACGGATCCATTAGCGTAATACACCACCTTTTCGCCCTGCATATTGCTGTTGCTGAAAGAGGAAGTAGCTTTTACCTGGCCATTCGAAAAGTAAGAAGTAAACTTGCCATCCTTGTCGCCCCTGCGGCTCAGATAGCTATCAATCACTTTATTACCATACTCATCGTAAAAGGTAAACAAACTGGAGCTTCCTTTGGCATTAGATTCACTGATGACCTTGCCGGTAGCATCATAAAACTTCACCTGTTTAAAGCTTTCTTTGTCGTACAGAGCTTCGCTATACAACCAACCGGCTTTGGCAAAGTTTTCTTCTTTACCATCTGTTCTGCCTTTGCTGTACACCTGCCTTTGCTTTAGTACTCCATTCTGATACAACTCTTTGTATTCGCCGTCCATCTTGCCATCTACATAACTGTAAGTTTCTTTCAGCTGTCCCTCGTTGTACCATGTTTTCCAGGCACCTGTTTGCTTGTCGTTGGTATAAGAGCCTTCCTGCACCAGCAAACCCAGCCTGTTGTATTTTTTGTAAGGCCCTTCGGCTTTATCCGCAGCATAGGTTGTAGTAGCTTCCAGCTGTCCGTTATCGTAATACTCCGTAAACACGCCTTCTTTCAGGCCGTTTACAAAGTTCACTTTATATTGTACCAGGCCATTGGTATAATAGGCTACCACCAAGCCATTCTTCTCATTGCCTTTATATTGTTCGGTTCTTTTTAGTTCACCACTATAGTAATACACTTTTCTTTCTCCTTCCAGCTTACCGGCTTTATAATTATTTACCGCCTGCAGGCTGCCATTGTCAAACCAGAAGGTGCACGGACCTTCTTCCACACCATTTTCATAAACTCCTTTTTCTTTTTTCACACCATTGGAATAAAAAAACTGCCATTCGCCATTGTACTTGTCATGCACAAAAGCACCTTTTGACTTTACAGTACCATTGGCATGGTAAAAAACCCAATCGCCTTCCAGGATCCAGTTATCCTTTGTTACTGTCCAGGTACCGCCTTTGCCCAATACTTTGCCTTCCCGGTAATAAAAATGCGAAGGAGCATCCTTACGTTGCTGGTAGTTTAACACCTGGGTTTCTTTCAGCTTGTTAAAATGCACACCACATTCATCCGCAAACGCTACCAGGTCTTTTTTATTACGCTTTACAAAATCATCTACTTTTTTAATGCCCAGGCCACTGAAAATATAGTTAACTAACAGGTTAAACTGTTTGCTGTCATACACCTGCTTATAATAAGGCACATAAAACTGCATAAAAAAGTCCTGCTGTGCCTGTTCGTAGCTCAGCTTCTCCAGCAATACCTGAAACTGCCTGGTAATAGCGTCTTCCAGGTCGGTTTGTAATTTATAGCCCCTGTCCATGGCTATTTTGCTTACAATAATTTCCTGTTGTTCTTCAAACACATTATTGCCTTTGGCCTTTTTCACATTCGCCGAAACTTCATCATCCATCACAGCAACGCTGTTCAGCAGGTTTATACAGTTTTTCCGGTAACGGCCATCCGGCTTCATTAATAAATAAGTGGCAGCACTAAGCATCGCCTGTGGCAGTTTACCTTCGCTATAGGCAATTACACTCATGAAATAATGAGGGGAAGCATAAAAAGGATAAATGATCACCGATTGCTGGAAGCTTTTTTGCGCATCCACATAATTCTTAACACGGTAATAGGCAATGCCTTTGTTAAACCAGGTTTGATAGTCGTAAGGGTTTACCGCCAGTAATTTGTCATAATAGCTTACCGCTTCCTCCCACTTGCCTAAATAATCATTGGCATTGGCCAGTAACGGGTACCAGTCATTAATTAAATCCGGGTATAATTTCAGGCCTTCTTCGGCATAGGCTATCGCTGCCTGAAAATTACTATCGGCACAGCTACTTAACGATAATTCGTGCAGTGAGCGGGAATAGTTAGTATCGTTACGGCTGATTTTCCGGTAAAGGGCAATGGCTTCTTTGTACTTGCCATCATCATGCAGCTTAGCGCCCTGTTCTAATAATTCACCACTATTCACTAAGGGTTCTGTCTGAGCGTTCAGTTTATTGCATAGCAGCAACAGTAAAATACTGAACGAAACTAAATTTCGCATACGGTCTAGAGTTGTAGCTCTAAAAATAGGAAACGTATGCTAATAAAGCGGCAGAACCAGTAAAATAGTGGCCTTGCAGCCACTATTTCTTCTCCAGTATCAGTATTTTTTCGTAGAATGCCGCAGCGGCATTACGTACCGCAATAAAATGAGAATAGTCTGCTGCGGAATATTCCACCTGGCTATAGGTTTCCTGCACGGTTAAAAACAAAGTATATCCTTTGATGGAATAGCTGCTTTTAAAACTCAGTGAGCCCCCCTCTGCCGTAGTATAACTGATATTCGTTTTCAGTTCATCTGCATTCGTTACCAGGTAAGTACGTGGCAGTCGTAAGGTGATGGTACGGGTAACTGTACGTCCAAAATCCAGTTCTACCGGCAGTTTGCGGGTGGTGTCGGATACAGCGGGGTATTGCTCCCCAATCAGCTTGCCAATGTTCAGCACCAGCTTCTTATTCATCATGTTTGTGATCAGCGAGCGGCTGTAAACATCTGCTGTAAGCGTTAAAGGCTTGCGGGCATAAGCATCGGCATAATCAAAGTTACGTACCTGCACATGCGTCATCTGGTTATCGCCTGGTAATGCCAGCAGCGCTTTACTCATTTCTCCCTGCTTTTCGCGGGGTTGATTTCGGTATGCCGGCAGGTAATCTGCCCCTGCATAGCCCCCCAGTAAACGCTTTTCCTTTATAAACACCGAGTCCATGCGCGGGTTTACATTCACTTCTTCTTCCAGGTTGTAAAAGTTATACTGTGCCGAATCCATAGGCACCCATTGAAAACTGGTTCCTACTGCTTTACGGGCCCCCATTACGGTGTCTTTCACCAGCAAGGCACGGGTGCCTGCCTGCAATGGATTCATATGCGGATAGCGAGTTTCCGCTTCTCCTGCGCTGATGTATTTGTTAATAGCCGGAAAATACAGCAATACCTCTTTTGCACGCTCCCAGTATTCCAGCTCTTCATCCAATGGAATATCTGTTCTGTTGGCCGTAAACGCCAGCTGAAAAGGGATTTTCATCTGCGTCAGTAAACCTGCCATCAGTCGTATAGCACCTTCCTTACCGGCTTTTTTGTTATCGATGATCTGTACCAGGTCAGTCAGGTTGGCCAGTGAATCGCCTGGTGGGGCTATATGAATATTGGTTTTTACATAATCTTCAATGGCAGCCACCTGCCCCCCCTGGCCCGCCGTAAGCGGGATACTGATTTGGGCAATCAGTTGGGCCAAAGCCTTTTCTTCCGATGCATTGCGGGTAGTATACAGCTGGCTTGCTTTTTTAGCAAACGCATTCCAGGTATATAAACGGGCCGGAGAATTGGCATTATAGCTTAACTTATAATCAATACGCGCCCGGTGTTTGGCCGCAAAGGAAAACTTCTCATCAGGCAGTGCAGGTAAATTAACTGCATTGGCTATAATAAACCTACGGTTATCAGCAGCAATCGTTTCATCCTCTACCACACAACCATGAAAACCTTTTACACTAAAACGCAGTTCATCCGAAGTAATAAAGGTAAAAACAGCTTGCTGGCAAGGCAGCCAGTCGTCCTGCAACACTTCCGAACCAAACAATTCCACGTTGCTCTTTACCTGGTACATCAACTCCACCTCCGCATCCTTTTGCACACTGTCTACTCTAAAGCACTGCACCCATTGCCCATCTCTGGCATATCCTTTCTCATCCCGGGCTGCATCCATTTTCACCGTGTGGGGAGTGATGTCAAAGCTTTTACCGTTAGCAAGTGTAATCCTTGCTTTCATATTATACAGCTTCGATTGCAGGGGGCGCAAAGTAGGGTAATGTGTAAATAGCTCCTGCCCTTCTGCGGAATGTATTTTAAATACCTGGTAATAGCTGTCTTCCCGCACCAGGTTACCCTCTTCTGTTTTATGCTCTATAGTATGCTTGTTTAAAATAATAACTGCAGGCGCCTGCGCATAAGCTGCGTTTACCTGGTGCAGCGCTGCCGGTGCCGGCCATACCGCACTTTGTGCCCATAACGAGGAAACAGAAAATGCAGTGGTAGCAAAATATCCTAAGGTAAAAACCAGCTTTTGTACTGACATGGGTGCAGGAAGATGTTTCGTTAATTTTTGCAATATTAACGGCTGTTTGCCGAAGCAGCCCTGTTTGGTCAACGCCTTAACAAAAAAATAGGTTGAAAAACTTGCCAGATTATACCGAACGGTATAATTTTACATCATCAAACAAGTACGTCATGTCAAAAGCCGAAGCCACACGCACCTTTATTATTGAAAAAACCGCCCCGGTTTTTAATAAGAAAGGCTACGCGGGTACTTCGCTGGCCGACCTTACAGAAGCCACTGGTTTAACCAAAGGCGCTTTGTATGGTAATTTCAAAAACAAAGACGAAATAGCCCTGGCCGCGTTCGATTATAACCAACGCCTGGTAAAAACCGGGTTAGCCCATATTAACAGCAAAAGCGCTATTGAAAAACTGCTGGCCATTCCCCAGTTCTTTAAAAGCAATTTTGCCGCCCTGGCTGCCAATGGGGGTTGTCCGGTGCTGAATACAGCGGTGGAAGCAGATGATAATCAACCTGCTTTAAAAGAAAAGGTGAATGAGGCTATTCATTTATGGAAGCAGCAATACGAATCACTGATACAGGCAGGCATAGATGCAGGAGAAATAAAACCAGGCGTACATCCTGGCAGTTATGCTAATATTTTCCTGGCTTTGTTTGAAGGTAGCGTGATGCTGAGCAAAGTAACCGGCGATCTTTCTTTTTTCAATGACGCCATGAACAGAACCACACAAATTATTAAAACGGAACTACAGATGTAGTCCCTTTTTTTCACCAAAAATATACCGATTGGTATATTTCAATATAAACTACAATTATGAACACAACAAACAACACCGTATTAATTACAGGTGGTAGTGCAGGTATTGGCCTGGAACTGGCTAAATTATTCTCAGAAAATGGCAACCGTGTTATTATTACCGGGCGCACCGCTGCTACCCTGCAGCAAGCCGCTGCAGGTTTAAAAAATGTAACAGGCATTACCTGTGATGTAACCAATGCCAACGATGTAGAAAAACTGGTGCAACAACTGAAAACCGGATTTCCCGATTTAAACATAGTGATCAATAACGCCGGGCAGGCTTATGTTTACAACCTGGTAGAAGATGCAGATGCGCATGTTAAAGCAGAAGCGGAAATGGTAACCAATTACTTTTCCATCATCCGGTTAAACAACCTGCTGTTGCCTTTGTTGAAACAACAGCCCGAAGCCGCTATAGTAACGGTATCGTCTATTGTAGCCTTTGCCCCTTCTGCCCTGGCCCTGCCTACTTATTCAGCCAGCAAGGCCGCACTGCATTCCTATACACAATCCTTACGGGTGTTACTGGAACGTACCAGCAATGTAAAAGTGTTTGAGTTAATGCCACCACTGGTAGATACTGCCTTTTCTAAAGAAATTGGAGGAGATAAAAACGGCATTCCGCCACAACAGGTAGCTACTGAGTTCTGGGAAGCGCTTGGTAAGGATACATTTGAAATACATGTAGGAGGCACTGCGGGTCTTTATCAATTGTACCTGCAGTCGCCCGAACAGGCTATTCAGGCAATGAACGCAGCCAGAGAAACCGCATAGCAAAAAACTAAGCCGGATGGGGCGCTACTATTTCGCAAGGCAGTGTAAGGTAAAATACACTGCCTGTGCCCCTTACGCTGGTGAAAGAAATATCGCCGCCCTGCAATTGCATAAACTCCCGGCATAACACCAGTCCTAACCCACTGCCCTTTTCATTACCAGTGCCATAAGTGCTTTTTACGTCCAGCGAAAAAATATCCCTTTGTTTGTTAATATCAATGCCAATGCCATCATCTTTTACCGATATCATACAAAGGTTATTATGCGCCATGGCCTTTAGTTCTATCACAGTATCGGCGTTGCTGAACTTGATAGCATTGTTCAGCAGATTGCGCATTACCAGTTGCAGCATATCAATATCCGCTGTTACCACAATGCGCTTATCAATATCCATATCCAGCCGTATGCCTTTACGGTGTGCTACCGAGCGGAATAGTTCAGCTGTTTTATAAATACTGTTATACAGGTTTATCTGGTTTAACTGTACTTTGTGCCCGCCAATTTGCTTTTTAGCCCAGCTAAGTACATTGGTTACCAGTTCCTGTGTGTTGGTTATGGTTTTTAATAAATGCCCTTCCAGCGATTTCTTTTCTTCATCGCCCATTTTCATCTCACTCATCATACTGAAATATTGCTGAATGGATGCTAACGGACCGCGCAGATCGTGCGATATAATCGACAACAGTTTATCCTTTTCACCGTTCAGTTGCTTAAACGCCAGCGCCTTTTCTTCCAGCTGCCTTTTCTGGTTGTTGTAATTGGTAAGAATTTGCGTGGTGCCTATGTACAGTAAAATAATCAGCACGATATAAGCCAGCGCATTGTCTAAAAACATATCGCGCCGCGTAACGTAGGGACTTTTAATTAAAGAAGGTTGAAAATATTCCCAGCCGATTAATACAATTACAATCAGCAGGTTAAAAGTGAGACAAAAAGGCCAGTATCGCTTGTCGGTGATACAGATGATCATAAACAGCGAAATAATAAAAATAAGCAGGCAAGGTCCCGTAACACCGGCCTGGTATACATAGTTAACAGCTGTGAATGCATTAATGATCACAAAACTGAGAATTACGGCCACCTTCAAACGGCCTTTTATCCTACTTAAAAAATACAGGTATCCTTGTGTTACCAGCAGCATGGAAGCGATTAAAGCGGCTACCGGAAGATGTATCAGTAAGGTAAAAGGAATTTCAAATAATAAGAGTAGAAATGCGATAAAAGAAAAAGCATGATATATCCTGCTTTCTAATGAAAAGGATTCGGGGTTACCAGTTACTTTCTGCCAGAATTTTACGCTCATCGTAGAAACAACACTTACCATATTCCGCCAACAAGGGTTTGAGTAGCCAAAGTTATCGGTAATAACTTAAATCTCAGCAATTTTGTTGTTCCTTTATACCCGGTTCATCCTCATTGTTTAGCGCTTTAATCACCAGTATGGAAAAGAAACTCTGTGCCATTAGTGGAAAACTACTACCCGCCCACGAGATGGTAAATGCGGCCTTGTTACGTAAAAACCTGGTGGAATTTATTCAGCAGGAAGTGCCTGGTTTTACGGAGCACAGCTGGCTACACCGCGACTCGCTGCACCAATACCGTAAGAAGTATCTGGAGCATATTATTGACAATGAAATGGGCGAGCTGAACAAGGTGGAGCAGCAGGTAGTGGAGGCCATTGAAAACCAGGAGCTGGTGGCCGACAGTTTAACCGTTTCTAGCGAAGAGCAAAGCACTTACGGACAACGCCTGGCCGATAAGGTAGCTGCCTTTGGCGGCAGCTGGACGTTTATCATCACTTTTGCAGTTATACTGCTGGCATGGATAACACTTAATTCGTTGTTGTTGCTGAACAAGGGTTTTGATCCCTATCCTTATATCCTGTTAAACCTTATACTCTCGTGTCTGGCTGCATTACAGGCACCGGTTATTATGATGAGCCAGAACCGCCAGGAAGCAAAAGACCGCCAGCGCAACGAATACGACTATAAAGTAAACCTGAAAGCCGAACTGGAAATAAGGCTTTTGCATGAAAAGATAGACCACCTGATGCTATACCAGAACCAGAAAATACTGGAACTACAGCAAATGCAAATGGATTACCTGGAGGAGATGGCGGAGTCGACACGGAAAAGGCCACACCAGTAACGGTTTAGCTTTGTTAGTGGCAACGCTTTTTCTATTTCAGCAATAGTTTACTGAATCTTTCTAACTCCGATACTTCGGCGGTGGTGAGCGTTTCGTTATTGTCGTATTTAGAACGCAGGAACACCACCCTTTTATGTTGGGGATATTTGTCAAGAATGGCTGTAATCAGCTGGCCTGCTTTTTCATCTTTCTGAAACACGGGTGCCACCACTTTTACTTCCGATTTAAAGCGGGTAGGCATTTTTAAAATCACCGCTTCCAGGGTAGCCACCCAGTTAGGGGGCATGTCCTGCACTTTCTGCGCCTTGCCCAGTAAGCCCTGCAATTGTTTTTTGCTGAGGCTGCCCCGCTCTTCATACTGGTGCATTAAGCTCATCACAAACAAACCATCCGGATTGGCCTGGTAGCAGGCATCCAGTATTTTTTCAATAACACCTATTTCTTGTTTCTTCTTATCCATTAGCACGAATATGGCGCAATATAAAAAAAGCCCCATAAAGGGGCCTGGTAATTTAGGATATAGCAACGGCTACTGTAATCTTCCATTCAAAATAAATTTCACTTTCACAGCTTTGGCTGTATCTGTGCTGCCCGGAAAGCCCATAACCACCGCGGTATATACGCCTGTTGCCTGAGCAGCAAGCACACTGCTGGCATTGATAGTTGCGCCATTATCCGCTTTGATAGTGATATCGCCAGGTGTTACTTCTTTAAAATCAGAGGAGATACCAAAACCGCTTACAAAGCTGATGGGTGAAGTACCGCCACTGATAGTAACAGTAGGTTGTGTGCTATCTGGTACTGCATTGATAAAACGAACATAGGCTTTACCATTGGTGCCTGATAAGTTATCAAAATTATCTCTTACAGTAATGTTTTTGTAGTTGTTGTTAGCACCTGCAATAACCACGGTATGATAGTTGGCAGTATCAAAGTTAAAACTGCTTTCGGCCAGGGTAGTATTGCTGCTTGCTACAAACGAACGCACCGTGTAAGTGCCTGGCCTGATAGCCTGGTAATCCATATAAGAAGGATACACTAATGAGGTGTTATAAAGCACCGAGCCACCTAGCGAAATATTCACACCACTCTGGTCCGACAAATTAAACACCGCTATGGCTGCGGAAACACTTCCCTGGTTGCCATTGTAATCAGATGATTTAGAACAGGACATTACCGCACCTGCTGCTATCAGCACACAACCCGTCATCATCACATTTCGAACTAAAGACAAAACATTCCTTTTCATCATTTCTATCCTTTTAATTAGTTAATGAGGTATTGATGTCTTTTATTTTACAAACGTGACAAAAAACTTTCACATTAACATTTCTATCACATTTACGCTTCTTCTTTATCATGTTGCGTCCAAACGAGGTTTTCAATAGAATAGCCTAACTTTTCGGCCTGAGCCAGGTAATCGGCTTTTACCGTTTCAGGAATATGGGTAGTCCGGCTCAAAATCCACATATATTTCAAATTATCCCCCACTACCAGCGCATATTGGTAATCTGCATCTACCGCTATTACATTATATCCGGCATAAAAAGGACCGAAAAACGACACTTTTAACCTGCCGGTGTTTTTGTCTTTTACAAACTTTGCCTTACCAATACTTTGTTTCCATTGGTTTTTAGTGGTATCAAATCCCCGGTTATCCACCTGAATGGCCCCATCTTCGCGCAGGCTGTAGGTGGCAGTAACATTGTTGAGGTGCTTTTCATATTTAAAATCCATCCGGGCTATTTCGTACCATTTGCCCAGGTAGCGGGTGCTGTTAAACGGACTTACCGCAGTAGCCCCTTTGGGTATAGACACGTTGCACGACATGCCCAGTATTACAATCACGCTGGCCGTGCCTATAGCCGCGGCAATAGCTACTTTATTGGCTTTTTTCATAGTTGTACGATTTTACCTGTGATTTTGTCAAAACCTGTGCCCACATTTTAGCAGGTGCGCAAATACACTGCATAGCAGCGCACGTACTTTGCAAGCATTGATAAACCATGAAAAAACAACGACGAAATCAACATGAACAAGTTTGAACGATTAAAAAACGACCTTGAAAACACCGGTACCGGAAAAATGAAAGCTTTTGGCAGCTCTATGTTACCCATTTTAAAAAGCGGCAGTAATCTCACTTTTATAAAAGCCGCTACTTACCAGGTAGGCGATATTGTGTTTTGCAAAGTAAAGGGCAGGTATATTGATGCCCATAAGATTGTAAAGCTGGACGCCCACAAAGGCTACCTGATTGCCAACAACCACGGTTTTGAAAATGGCTGGACCCGCATTGTTTACGGAAAAGTAATACAGGGGGAATACCAGAACAGGGTGATATATAGTAGCTAAAAATTGTATATTTGCTACACACCCTTTATCTTCAACTGCTACATGACTAAACCGCTACTGCTGCTGCTTATTGCAATCACCATTGCGTTACACTCTCATGCCCAAATAGAAAATAATAACTGGTATTTTGGCAATGGCACCGATGGCATCATATTTACCAGCACAGGCCCTCAAAAAGTAAGTAATAAATATCCCGGCGTTGGCTTTGAAGGCATGGTAGTGGTAAACGACCCGGTTACAGGCGCCCTGAAATTTTACTCCGATGGCCGAAGTGCCATCAACCGCAACCACCAGGTAATGCCCAATGGATCTAACCTCAGCGGCCACTGGTCGGGTGCGCAATGTGTGCAAAGCTGCCCGGTACCCGGCACCTGTGCTAAAAAATTCTACCTGTTCACCAACTCTGCCTGGGATCGAACTGCTGGCGCACTATCCTATTCCATCATTGATTTTACTACTAATGCACTGGGTGAAATCACCAACCTCAACACTCCCTTATGGTCTGGTCTTACCGATCAGGCAATGACGTTGGTAAACAAAACCGGCTCCAGCGATTACTGGTTAATATTGAATGAATACCAGCTGAACAATTATTACGTATGGCCTATTACGGCTGCCGGTATAGGCACGCCACAGAAATATACCTTTACCACTACCGGCTACACCTACCAGATGAACTATACCCGGTCAAACGGCAAGCTGGTAGTTACTGGCGAAGGCAACCGGGCCCTAACTATACTGGACTTTAACGCCACTACGGGTGTGTTATCGAACGAGCAGGTACTTGGGGCTTCCATTGGCAATTTTGCAGCCACCCGGTTTTCGCCCGATGGCACCAAACTTTATGCTGGCACACTCACCGGCAACACCCTGTATCAATACGATTTCAACACAGGCCAGTTCACAGACATGCACACCTGTTGCTACTCGCACGATCTGAAAATAGGCCCGGACGGCAAAATGTATTTTATCCGTTCGTATAACGATCCGCAACCTATTTCTGTGATCGACTTTCCGGACAGAACGGCTGTGGGCAATGCCTGTAATTATCACCAGATCACCTTCCCTACCAATTTCAACGGCGAGGTAAGACGCTTTCCCGAAATACTCACCCTGCCTGTTCCCCCGGTAGCACTGGAAGACAATACTACTTTCACCGGAACAACGGTGGATGTAGATGTGCTGCATAACGATTACGATACGCAGGGCGATGCTATTAGCCTTGACGCCATTGTGCAGGCCCCAAAATACGGCACGGCCACTATTGTAAACAACCAGATACGATATACCTATCCCGGCGGCTGTAACCAGCGCGATTCGTTGATATACCGCATTACCGACAGTAATTGCGAAGCAGATACCGCTTATCTTGTTTTAACGCTTCCCCGCACACCTATACTCACTACTGTAGATGCTGCTATCTGCCCTGGCAGCAACTATTACGGTCATACCACAGCTGGCACTTATACCGATAATTTTGTTACTGCAACGGGATGCGATAGTATACGCACCCTGAACCTGAGCCTGTACACACTGGCAGTTACCGATATTACCGATAACATTTGTGAAGGCGGCAGTTATGCAGGACATACCACCTCCGGCACGTATACAGATGTGTATAAAGATATTCATGGCTGCGACAGCACACGCACCCTGCACCTGACCGTGCTGCTGAAATCGTACGCCACACAAAACGTAATTATTTGCGAAGGCCAGAACTATTGGGGGCATACCGTTTCCGGAACTTACGCGCACACGCTAAGGGCCGCCAATGGATGTGATAGCATGGTTACCCTCAACCTTACAGTAAACCCACGCACCTACAGCACGCTTACTGCTACCATTTGCGAGGGAGAAAATTACCTGGGCTACACTCAAACCGGCACTTACCAGGATGTGTTCACCAACAGCCAGTCATGCGACAGCATACGCACCATCCGGTTAACCGTGCTTCCGAAAGACCGCACCACCTTGCTTAAAAGCATTTGTTATTACGAAACATTTGAGGGTTACAATACCTCCGGTGTATATAGAGACACCTTTAAAAACAGCAACAACTGCGACAGCATACGCACCTTAGTGCTCAGTGTGGAACCGCGGGCTGTTCCGTTACTAGGCCCTGATACTACTTTGTGTACCGGCAGCAGCGCAACCTTATACCCCGGCTCTTTTAAAAGTTATTTGTGGCAAAACGGCTCTACCGACAGCACGCTTACCATTACTAAAGGAGGCTTGTATACGGTAACAGTAGCCAATAACTGTGGCACAGAAAGCGCCAGCCGCCTGGTATTGGAAACAGAATGTAATATTTATTTCCCCAGTGCCTTTACGCCTAATAAAGATGGCCGTAACGATGAGTTTAAAATATTAACCCTGTTCCCGGTAACTGCTTATCACCTGGCCTTATTTAACCGTTGGGGGCAACAGGTGTTTGAATCAACCAATCCGAAGAAAGGATGGGATGGCACCTTCCATAACCTGATGGCCGATCCCGGAACGTATGTGTGGATGTGTGCTTATGTAAAAGAAGGCGTTAGCTATTCACAAAAAGGAACGGTGGTGTTAATCAGGTAAGCTTACAGGCTTTCAAAACTGTATTTAGCCATACTCCAGAATTCATCCAGCGCAATGATACGCGGCTTAAAAAAAGATATTACCGCAGGCCAGTCTTCATTGCGCAGGATGTTTACCCCTGTTTGCTGTTTACTTATCACGCTTATTACCTTACCATATTCATCTGTAATGCCTTCCTGCCAGCTCCAGTCGTCTTCGCCCAAAGCTTCTACCAGCATATTTTTCAGCTGCTGAAAATGCTGGTAGTGCCCTTGCTGCAAGGCAATGTCGGGTTGCGACAACACAATAGCTATAGTAGCCTGTTTGTTATCGGCATCCATTTTAAACCCGATACCGCTGATGCCTGTTTTATAATTGATCCAGCTAACCGCTTCGCCATCGGCCGACAACACGGGTTTCATATATTTTCCAAATGCTGTCCAAAACTCCTGTTTCAGCTTAGATACTTCCTGCCTTGAATACATAACTGCTGCTTGTTAATTGCAAAATGCAAAGCTAAGCCCGAAACAGTAAACAGCTATGCCGGCTTTTTTATACCATTACGGCAGCGGCCACCTGCTTAGGCTTTTGCCACAACAGCGTTACACATAGTACCGTGCAGCCAAACATCACCGCCGGCATAATCACTGCCGTACCATTATGTAAATAACTTACCAGCCACGAAGCCACCACCCCGGCAATCATTTGCAGGCTGCCCAATACGGCCGAAGCACGCCCCGCCGCCTGCGTAAAAGGTTGTAAAGCCAATGCCGTAGTGTTAGGGTTAATAAAACCCAATGCCAGCAAAAACAAAAAGGTACAACAGAGTATAACGGTAGCGCCTGCTATTTGTGTGTAGGTAATTACCAGCAATGCCAGCCCCGCTACAAACAGTAATATAGCTGCCTGCCTGGCAATGAAGGCACTGCTGTACTTTTTCAGCGCCAGCCGGTTTAACTGGCTGCCGGCAATTAATCCGCATGCATTCCAACCGAAAGCCCAACTATAGGCAGTGTCGGTAAAATGATACTTTTCCATAAACACAAAGGGCGAGCCTGCTATGTAAGCATACATACCTGCATAGCTTACCCCGCCCGCCAGTGTATACATCAAAAAGGTTTTGTTTTGCAACACCTGCCAGTACGACGCGCCCACTTCTTTCATCCGTAACGACACCAACGCATCTGCTGTTTTAGTTTCCGGTAACCATCTTGCTACGGCTATCATTAACATACAGGCTATCACTCCCATTACACCAAACACCCAACGCCAGCCCAGGTAGCTGTTTACCAAACCGCCAATAGTAGGCGCAATAACAGGTGCTACGCCCATCACCAGCACCAGCTGAGATAATATACGGGCGTTTTCTGCCGGTGCAAAAAAATCGCGCACCACGGCCCTGCTGGCTACCATACCCACACAACCGCCCAGCGCCATTAACAAACGAACTGCCACCAGGTAATGCACACCACCCGCCAGCGAACAACCCACGGCTGCTATCAAATACAGCAACAGCCCCGCCATTAACGGCTTTTTACGGCCGAACCGATCAATCAACACACCATAAATCAACTGGCCCACACACAGGCCCGCATAATAACTGGTTAAAGAGTAGCCTACCTGTGCTATATCAGTATGCAGGGCTTTGGCAATGGCCGGAAACGCCGGCAAATACATATCTATCGAAAAAGGGCTCAGTGCTATCAACGCCCCCAATATCAATATCAGCACTGTTTCGCCCTGCGCTGTTTCCAGTAAAGTAAGGTTCAACTGGTATTTATTCGTTTTTTTCATTTGTATGAATAATGGTGATACACAAAATTCCATCCTCCCCGGCTACCCAATGGGTATTTATGCACCATTTTCGGATACAAACGAAACATTCTACTTCTATTTTTGTTAATCTTACAGCACAAACAGCTTTCTGCATAGATATTATCAGAACATTCAAATCATCCACATTGAGCAGTATCTCCCGGTTTGAAGGATTATATGGCGATAGAAATGCCCGTCCCGATAGCGAATATGTGTATTGGGAGCAGCTGGAAACCCGCAGCCGGCATTTTGAATGGGATATAAAACCGCACTTTCATCCGCGGTTATGCCAGTTGTTTTTTGTAGAAAAGGGCCAGTTTATGTTTATGGAATCCAGCGCGCAACAGCAACTGGAAGGCCCCTGCCTGATATTGATTCCGCCCGCATCCCTGCATGGCTTTAGTTATACCACCACGGTAACCGGCAGCATTATTTCCTTGTCGGACAGCCTGCTCAACACTCTTTTTCCCGAAGCCAAAGTGCTGGCGCCTATGATGGGCAAGGTGCAGTTTATTACCCGGTTTAGCGCGCCCTATACCGCACAGCGGGTGCAGCATTATATGCAGGCCGTAGAGGAAGAACTTTTTGACAACCAGCACCAGGCAGAAAAAAGAAGAATGCTGCATTTGTGCTTGCAACAGTTGTTCCTGGTGCTATACCGGCTATGGCTACAACAGGAGGAAGTGAGCATTAGCACCGATACTATATCACTGGTACATTTTAGAAAACTGCAGGAATTGATAAGGCGAGAAGGAGGCCATAAAACCGTGATGCAACTGGCGCAAGACTTGCACATCACTCCTGTACATTTAAACCGTATTTGCAGGGAAATTGCCGGGAAGGCCGCGGGGCAACTGGTGCAGGAACACCTGTTAGAGGAAGCACGTAAGTACCTTACCTACACCTCTTATTCCATATCTGAAATAGCTTACCTGCTTCATTTTGAATACCCGAATTACTTTGCACGCTTTTTCAAAAAGCACACGGGACTATCGCCCAGGGAATACAGGGATGGCAGCAATGAAGTAAAAACCCCATCCTGAACGGATGAGGTTTTCCACCAAAAATATGTCAATGGCCTTATTGTAAAATATGGCTCTCAATAATCGTTACCAGCAGAAAACCTATTGTTTCCTGACTTTTGCCAGAGTAGCTGGTCATATCATTTACCACCTCGGCCGGGTTTAAATCCGAACCGTAATGTTTGGCTAACTGAATAGTAACCGACTTCATGGCTTCTGCGTCATCAAAGTAGTAAGATAAGGTCTTTACTATCGATTCCTTATTCAGGTCGGCTTCTATCTGATGTTGTATTCTTTCCAACCGCAGTTCAAATTCAGAGCGGGGAATAACTACTGCGTTCAGCAGTATCTGGCTGATGCTTTTCAGTCTGCCATCCGACCAGTCGGTCAGATTTTTACCACAAGTCAATACCCTGGAAATAGTTGGCAGTGGTTCTTCCACAAAAAGCTTCAAATCTGTTAAAATGCTTTCAAACGTATTACCCATCTGGCGAAGATAAGGATTATACAAATATTTAATGAAAGGTGGGTGCTACTTTCATACCACCCACCTGATTTAAGCGGATCAGTAACGTATTCTTTGAGTATCAATGCACTCCGCCCACTTCCAGCGACTCGCCTTTTTTAATCTTTGACAAGAACACCAGCGGCAAAATAGCCGCACAGATAATTCCTATCATCATAAAGCCTTCGCTGTAGCTGATAACGGCCGACTGCACACTTAACGATCCGTTCATGACCCCCATGGCCATCTGTTTAGCCTGTTCCGGCGATTTGCCGCTGGCAATAAGCTGAGAGGTGATATTATACATCCTTTCATTGCTGGCCGGATTGTAAAAAGATACATTGCCCATTAAATCGTTGTAATGCACGGCTATACGGCGGGTAACATAGGTGTTGATAATGGCCAGCCCTACCGAACCGCCCAACAATTGCAACATGTTGCTCAATCCAGAAGCCTGCCCAATGTCCTTTCCTTTTAACCCGGCCAGTGTTAAACTGGCGGCAGGCACAAAAATGAACCCAAAGCCCACACCACGTATCAGCTGCGGCCATAAAAAGTCCCACTCTCCCGCTGCCTGCGTGGCCAACCGGTAGCTGAGATATTCATACAATATCACCATGCCAAAACCAAACAACAGCAAGGCCTTGGGACTGATGCCTTTTTTTACCAGTGCACCATTCACGCCCATGAGCATACCGGTGATTAAAGCACCGGGTAAAATAAGCAAACCGGTGCGGGTGGCGTTCCACCCCAGGAAGCTTTGCACAAACACGGGATACAGGAACACCGAGCAGTAAATGGCCAACCCAAAAGCAAACCGCAGTGCCGACCCCACCGCCACGTTTCTAAAACGCAGCACTCGCAAATCCACCACCGGGTTCTTTGCGGTGAGTTCCCGTACAATAAACAAGCCTATGCCTGCTACCGCCAGTATAGCCACTATAATAATAAGTTTGCTCGAAAACCAGTCCTTCCGCTCCCCTTCTTCCAGTAACATCTGCAAACTGCCTATGCCCACCACCAGGGCTGCAATACCCCAGTAGTCTACTTTACCAACGAGTTTGGTTTTGGCCCCTTTAATAAACTTCCACGATAAGATAGCCGCGGCAATACCAATGGGAATGTTGATGTAAAAGATCCAGCTCCACGAATAGTTATCGGTTAAATAACCACCCAGCACCGGACCCAGTGTAGGCCCCATTACAATGCCCGCTCCAAAAATACCATTGGCCTTATCCAGCTCTTCGGGCGGAAAGGTTTCTACCAGCACCGTTTGCGCTGTGGCCAGCAAAGCCCCGCCCCCAATGCCCTGTATAAAACGCCAGGCCACCAGTGTCCAGATAGACCCTGAAAACCCGCACATGAACGAAGCCACTGTAAACAGGATGATAGAAGCCGTGAAATAGTTCTTCCGGCCAAACACATCACCCAGAAAACCCGTTAGCGGAATAATGATGATATTAGAGATAGCATAGGCGGTAATTACCCAGGCTGTTTCTTCTACCGTTGCGCCCAGGTTACCGGCAATTTGCCGGGTAGCCACGTTTACAATCGAGGTATCGATCAGTTCCATAATAGCGCAGGTAATTACCGTTATGGTAATCAGCCATTTTCGCGCGCCTACCTCGTAGGTAGGCATTGCACCTGCTATCGCTGCCATAACTACTTCGTTTTAACTTTTACATAAACGCTCATACCTGCACGTAAAGGATATTTTTCGCTGTGGTTTTGTGGTAGCACAATTTTCACCGGAATGCGCTGTGTTACCTTTACAAAGTTGCCGGTAGCATTATCGGCCGGCAGAAAAGAAAAACGGGCACCGGTAGCCTGCGAAAACGACTCTACCTTACCAATGAAGGTGGTATCGGGATAAGCATCTACTTCAATCTCCGCTTCCTGTCCTGCGCGCATGTTGGCCAGCTGCGTTTCTTTATAGTTGGCCACTACCCACACTTTTTTATCATTGGCCACTGCCATTAACGGCGTACCTACCGCCACTACCTGGCCCACCTGTACACTTTTCTTGGACACAATGCCATCGACCGGGGCCACAATGGTGCAATACGACAACTGTAGCTTAGCCGCATCCAGGTTGGCCTGCGCCTGCTTTACTGCCAGGCCTGCCAGGTTTATGTTCTCCTGTGTGCCGGATAATTGCTTTTGGGTATTGGCTACCTGGTATTTGCTGGCATCAATCTGCTTTAATAAAGCATTGCGCTGGCTGATAGCAGCCTGTAACCCTGATTCTGCCAATGCCTTTTCTACCTGCACCCGGTCAAACTGCTGCCGGGTAGCGGAGGTTTGCTGTAGCAACTTTTCGTACCGCTCGTAGTTTCTTTCCGCCACAGCTAACTGTGCTTTGGCCGATTCAATAGCCGCATCGGCAGCAGTTAAGTTGGCCGCCACGGCACCCGAACTGGCGCTTACATTGCTTACCGTAACATGGGCAACACTGTTGTTAATGCCGGCCAGGTTTACCGAACGCTGTGCTTGCTGTAAAGCAATCTCTGCCTGCTGCACGGCTATTGTAAAAGTAGCATCATCCAGTATTACCAGTGTATCGCCTTTTTTTACCGGTTGGTTATCTTCCACCCGTATTTCCATAACCGTGCTGTTCACCTTGGGTATTACCGGGCTCACATCCGCTTCCAGTTGTGCGTTATCAGTGCCCTCGCCCGAACAGCTGGAGAATACAGCAGCGGCAGTAACAGAAAATAAAATGCTATAGATCGTTTTCATACTTGTGTCAATTATTTAGTAGTGGTAGAAGTTCCGGTTGATTGTAATAGTTTATGATAGGCCAGCTGCACATTGGCTTTGGCCGTGGCCAGGTTTAACTGTGCCTGCAATAGCCGTGCATTGGCATCGAGAAAATCGGTAGGCGTGGTGGTTTGGGCATCCAGCCTGTTCTGCTCCACCCGGTAGTTTTCCGTGGCCTGGGTAAGCTCGGTTTTTATCAGCGTCATTTTATCCAGCGTTTTGCGGTACTCCAGGTAACGGCTGTTTACTTCGCCCTGTATGTTTTCTTTAGCCTGCTGCCAGTTACCCGATAGCTTCAACGCACTCAGTTTGCTTTCGCTAACATGCGAGCGGTTGGCATATAAAGCCGATATTTTCCACGAAAGGTTCAACCCGGCAAAAGCGCTGTAATCGTAATGCGCCACGTTGGGAATGATACGCTGGTTGGGATGATCGTAATTAAAGCTGCCAATCAGGTTGAGCACCGGCAGGTAATCGCTTTTTGCCGCTTTTACGCGGTAGGCCGCTGCCTCGCTGCGCAGCTGAAAGCCTTTTAGCTCGGGCCGTTGTGCCAGCGCTGCCCCCACATAGGTTTGTAAAGGCTCTGTAGCGCTTACTTCTTCCAGGTAGTTATCGGGTATGTCTATTATTGTAGCAGGATCTAAGCCGGTAGCCAGACATAAATTATAGTTGAGTGTGCCTGCCATACTGGTGATATCTGCCAGGCTGGAACGCAGGCTGGTAACAGACAGCTCAATTTTCAGCACATCGTTGGCCAGCACAATGCCCTGCTCGCGGTAAGCGTCCAGATCGTCCCGCTTTTTACTCAGTGCTTCTATGTTCTTCAACACTATCTTTTCCGAAGCCCTGGCATTGTACAGGTTAAACCATAAATCGGTCACCTGCTGATCCAGCTGTAACAAACTGCCTGCATAATCAGCACCTGCCGCTGCCGCTTCTTTTTTAGCTGCTGCCCGACTGTTGTTTACCCGGCCGCCGCCATATAATAATTGTGTTAACTGCACCGCATTGTACGACTGGTTAAGTATTTGCGGGTTCAATACAAAAGTGCCGGTGGGCAATGCAATGGAAAACGGGGTAATATTATTGCTCAGGCGTTGGTAGGTAGCATTCAGGCTTACCTGCGGTAAAGCATTTGCCGAAACCTGCGATACTTTGGTGCCAGCTATGCTATATTGCATGCTATCTGCTTTTAGCTGGCTGCTATGCCGGCGGGCCAACAACAATGCCTCCTGTAAAGGCAAGGGTTGTGCCTGCTGCGCACCGCTGAGTAAAGGCAACAGCATGACTACCGGTATAAACCCGGCAATGAGTTTTTTTGACATGAAATGCATTGAAAAGTGATTAAAATAAAGTGTGGTTACTAAAAACCATCGTTGACAAAGGGATTTAAGTGATTTGATTATCGGAGAACAAAAGTAAACATTGTTTATCATTTTAGTAAACAATTGTTACTAATTTTATTCTTATTACAAAGGCGTGACAATGAAAATAGACGACAAACTAAGGGCGTTTGAAGCACAACGCGACAGCAACTGGCAACGCTTAACCTTTATACTACGCAAGCACCTGGATATTTGGGCGCACAAGAATGTGAAGCCCTACTGGGGCCATATGAAACTGAGCTATATGCCCGTTTTGTGTAACATATCGGTAGATGGCAGCACTGCCATAGAACTGGCGCGCGAATCGATGATTGTGAAACAAAGCATCAGCCGCACGCTGAAAGAGCTGGAAGAACATGAAATGATCATTCCCCGTAAAAACGAACAAGACAAACGCAGTGATGTGCTGGAGCTAAGTAAAAAAGGTAAACAGTTTTTGCTGGATAGCTTTGAGAGTTCTTTTGCATTGCAGGATACCTATAAAGAGTTAGTAGGGGAAAAGAATTTGCAAACAACCATCGACACGCTGAACAAATTGATCAGCTATCACGAAAATTTATATTCAGGGGAGGATACGCAGCTGGACGATTAACACTTCCCCTCCCAACCTGCTTACTATTCTATTTCCGGTTACTTCCTTTATCCCGCTACAAAGGAATACGCCTATCCCTGTCCGGTGAATTTTACCACTGCCCCGGCATTCCCTGCGTTATTATCTCCATCTTACTCCTGGCACAAGCCCATTGGGCACCTGTTTACCTGTTATTTAAAAGGAAAAAGCCAACAGTCACATCCATTATTTGCACTTATGGATGAGTAAAGCTTCTTTCTGGCTCTTTTAGAAAAGTTTCTGACTTAACCAGAAAGTTTTCTATCTATTACAGAAAGTTATCTGATTATAACAGAAACATTTCTATCATAATCAGAAAAGTTTTCAAGTATGTCAGAAATATTTCTAGTTTAAACAGAAAAGTTTCTATTTAAACTGTAATACATTCTGACTATCCTGGAAAAATTTCTGATTTATTCAAAAACTTTTCTAAACAAATCAGAGAAATTTCTGTTATAGTCAGAAAAGTTTCTAACTTAATTAGAATGCTTTCTGTTTGTTACAGAAAGTAAATTATTTTATCCGTACACACCTGCAATATGAAGAAATACAAAGATTTTATACCTCATGCTGACGCGGAGCTAAGCGTATATGCCCTCGCCTACAAGCATAATTTCCGGAAAATGGCGGAAGAAGCTATCTCATATATGAATGATGAGGCCATAGTACAGCACGAAGCAGAAGTGCAGGCAATGATAGATGCCATACAGGCTGTAGAGATGAAAAAAGCCGAACTGGCAGCAGCGGTATCTCATAAAAACAAACTGGTGCAAAACACTACTTCCAGGATGCGGCAAATGGCTATGTTTGCCAAAAAAGGAGATGCCAGGCAAACAGCTACGGTAACAGGTAGCGGTTTAAAATGCAACCCGGTACATGTGGATGTACGCAACCTGCGCCCACAGTTAACAGTTACTGCCAATAAAAGCCATGTGTCGATAGCTTTTAGAAAAAACTATTCTTTACCCATAGCACTTTACAGCCGTAAACAAGGTAGTCTGGAATGGGAGTTTATAAGCTACGCTGCTACCTCCCCCTACATAGATAAAAGACCGGTAGCTGTTCCGGGGCAACCGGAAAGCCGGGAGTACCAGGCGCACTATACCGATTTCTCCAACTGCATCAGCGAAATGAGTAGCATTATGCAAGTAGTATTCCACCCACAGCATATAGTAGAAAAAGAGGAATAAATACTTATTTAAGCTTGCCGGCATCATCAAACTCCAGCAACGTAACAGAATAACTATAATTATTGATATTTACTGTAGAAGCTACTGCAATAGTTCCGCCATTACGCAGTGGCCTGATAGTAATAGGCCAGCTGTCGGCGCAGCATGATGAGCTATTGCCTGATGGCTGGTTGCCATTTGGGAAAATACTCCACATCGTTTCCCCCTCCATGCTCACCTTGCTCAGCTGCATGCGAAAACCATTGGAGCTTTGCATTTGCAAAGCTATCAGGTGGCCATCGCCGGAATTGGTAACCTGTGTTAACCGGTTGGGAGCCAGCAGGCGGTTGGTGAATTCACCAGTGGAGGAAAACAGATAAATGCCCTGGCCAGACTTGTTGTATACGGCATAGCCGCCATTGGTCAGCGCCAGGATACGCACACTGGCCAGGCTTTCCGTATTCAATCCCCATAACACCGTGTTTTGCCATACAACGCTGCCACTGTTATTCAATTTTACAATTAGCAGCGAATCGCAATCACTGCAATTGGTATTTACTTTTCGTTTTACACCGGCCACTACCACCCCATCCTGGCCAAACACCGCATCACTGGCTTGTACCATTTGTTCGTTATCCAGCACTTTTTTCCACTGCACATTGCCATCCCCATCTGTTTTTTGAATCACCGTAGGGTAATCGTCATTGATATATATAGGGCCGGTTCCTACACTATTGCCCACCATACCATACCCGCCATCCGGTGTTTGTGCAGCATACCCATAGCTTTCGTTTGTTGAAAACGTTTTACGCCATAACACCGTACCATCTGCTTTCAGTTTCAGCAACTCGTTATAATAGCCGGCACCGGAAGTAGTGCCTGGAAATATGTAATTACCATCTGCGGCCAGACACATCGACGGTAGCACATACCCTGATGGTAAAAGCGTTTTGCTTTTTACTTTCAACAGGCTGTCCAGCTGAACCAGGTAGTAAGTTGTAGCATATTCATCCCTTGCCAGCACCTGCCACTCATACCCCGTTGTTTCTTCCATAGCCACAGCCCACAGGCTACTCACACCTGGTAATGTTACAGACTGCTGCCCCAGTATTACCGACACGTTTTTAGTAACCGTATCGTACAGGTTGTCGCTCTTCATTACCAGCGACACGGTGTAATTACCCCGCTTTGCATAGGAATGAACGGGCTTAGGCGTTTCTGTAATAGTACCATCGCCCAGGTTCCAGCGCCATTGGGCATTGGTAACAGAATCGTAGCAACTGGTGAAGTAAAAAGGCGAATCTATAAAGTGGGTATATGTTTCTGTTAAATACCAGCTACCGTAGCTGGCCGTATTGGCCTTAGCCACAAAACAGGCATCCGGCTGCTGCATCACTGTTATAATTTCTTTTCTGCTACAGGCGCCTGCCACGCACGCCAGCACCGCCCAAAAGTAGTAGTGTATAACGGGTAATTTCTTTTTCATAAAAAGCCTATAGCGCTATTTTTTCAATGAACAGATAAGTGGTAGACAGGTACGCCCTGCCTACATTGATGAGCGTATCGCCATCGCGAAAAACCTTGAACGGTACTAAAGTGGTGGGGTATTTTTTAGTAACGGTGTTACCTGGATAGCTGATGGCATCAATATTCTGTGCCCGCCCATCTGCCGCATAAATAAGAGAACCATCATTGTTAAAAGCAAAATCAACGTAAGTGCCAAACTCTTTTACATAATGATCGAACACGAGCGATTTATTGAAAATGGAACCATAGCCCGAAGTGATAAACCTGCTGCCATCCGGGAAAGAGCGTACTATATTAACATCCATCTGGTAATTGCCATGATAGGTATCCTCTTTCTGTGTAAGCAGTGCACCATTATCCGCAAATTGGTAATAAGCCAGTTGTATAGGGCTAACGTTGGTGGTAAGATCTATAAACTCATTCGATGAACCTTCCAGGTACAGTAGCCGGGTTTTATCATAATACCCTCCCCGCCCCAGCAAAGCTTTAGTGGCACGGTCATATACCTTTATGCAATTTTTGTTAATACCGGCCTGCGTTAAATCAGACGAGCCTACATACAATTTTCCATTCTGTGCTACCACCGAAGCTACTGCCAGGCCCGCTATATATATTTTATCTTTTTGCGCCAGTGTAGTTGCATCCAATATCTGCAACCAGCCATCCTGGGTGGGCACATATAATTCTGTGCTGCCGCCCCATTCTCCTAAACTGCAATAGCCAATAGGTACCGGCATTTTTTTATTAGCCACCTGCCGGCCATTGGCACAGTTGACAATATAGATATTCTGGTAGTCTGTTATATACACCCATTTGCGCTGCCTGTTATACAAGGCATCGGTAGGGCTACCTATTACTATGGTATTGGGACGTGTATAAAACACCATATCATTCCCCTGCAGCACATTGCCTTTTTCATCTTTCACCACCAGGTTGTAATATAGCGAATAGGTAAAAGGCATTGCCTGCTCCCGGAAGCTTCCGTGTTGCACATCTGTGCTGGAGTCTATGGCATCGTTATAAAAATCAAAAACACCATTTTTCCAGTAGTAGGCACTGCGCATAAGCACGTATTTTTTAAAATTGGCCCCGGTATAGGGCTTCCATTGCAGCACAAGGGTAGAATCGTTCACCACTTCGCTGATTTTAAAATCCAGTTTGGAAGTGGAAGTCACCGTTATATAAACCGGATCTTTACTGCACGACAGTAATATACAAGCAGTTAGCAGGAAAAGGGATGTTATTTTCATACATTCAAAGTAAAAAAGCAGCGTTTCACTTATCAATTATATGAAATAATGCACATATAACAGGCAAAAAGACGAAAATATACAGCCGGTTCGGTTACAATTCGTAAGGCACTGATGTGCTCACTACTTTACCGGTAGAATCTTTTACGCCGTAAACAAAATAGCCTTTTACCGCTTCACTGTTACATGCGGAGCCACACTCCAGCCATCTCAATTTAGAAGCCGTGGGTAACAGAGAGTCGCAAAAGGTAGTAAAATAACAATGTACCTCCCATGGATTTCTCTCCATAGCAATGAACCTGCCAGCAACCAGGATAGAATCCGGCTCCATTGGCACGTAGCGTAGTGTATCCAGCGGGTATTGCACATCCCTTCTGCTATATAAATAGATAACCTGTTTTGTATTGTTGACAATATAAAACGACCTAAACCTGCCGATACTATTACTATAGGTGGGCGCTAATCCATCTGGAGTAAATGGATACATCTTTTGCTTTAACAAAACCGTATCGGTAATCCGTTCTCCCTTTTTCAATAGCACGCTTTCGGGGGATGCAGGTTGCTTTACTTTGGAATTGCAGGCCAGCAAGAAAAAGGAGGGAAATAAAATTTGCACAGCCAAATATGCTGGCAACAACAAAAGCCAGCATTTGCTTTTGAATACAATGGTTGTTTTTTGGTGGGGCGCTATCAGTATTTTCATAATAAGCAGTTCAACAATTTTGAAATCAGAACGTGTTATTTCTTCATCCATTATTCTTGCAAAAGAGAGCACACCTTTCTTTATTGGTAATAATATTATACACCCAAAGCCCGAAATTCGCATCTTCCTCATCTTCTGTATAAAAAGGGGTAGATACCGGAAAAGAATCATCAAAATATTCAATGTAAGCCACCTGATCCCCTGATTGATATACAGAAAACATTTTCGTTGTTCCTTCGCTGATAAAAGCAACATCAAGGGTACCTCCCCTACGGATATTAGCCAGTCGTCATCCTGCAGGTTTATCTGAGAAATTAAGGCTAGTAGTTCATCGTGGCAGCCGTGGATATCTCCAACTATATAGGTCTTGCTCATCGGGTGAGGGTTTGGGTATATCGAAAATACAAATTACCACCGAAAGATCACCACTCCCTTAAATAGCTTAACTTCCGGTACTCTCAACTATTTATTCATGACTACGCAGGAAATAATGGCCGAGCTGAAAGCCTATGGTGATGAGAAGATCAGGAAAATTTTCCTGAACCATGGCATCAAAGACCCTATGTTTGGAGTGAAAATAGAGTACCTGAAAAACATACAGAAAAAAGTAAAGAAAAACCACCAGCTGGCACTGGAGCTATACGCTACCGGCAATGCCGATGCCATGTACCTGGCCGGACTTATAGCCGAAGATGAGAAAATGACAACCAATGACCTCCACACCTGGGTGCAACAAGCCCTCTCGCAAAACATCAGCGAATACACCGTGCCCTGGGTAGCTACGGGCAGTTTGCATGGATATAAACTGGCATTAGAATGGATCGAGAGCACGCAGGAGCATATTGCAGCAGCAGGTTGGGCTACCCTCGCCGCCTTGGTGGCGCTAAAGCCAGACACAGCATTGGATCTGCCCGCCTTGCAGTTATTGCTACTGCGTGTGAAGAATACAATTCATGCTGCGGGCAACCGCGTTAAATATGCCATGAACAATTTTGTGATCTGTACTGGCTCTTATGTAACACCTTTAACCCAGGAGGCTATTGCCATTGCGCAACAAATAGGTGCTGTTACGGTAGATATGGATGGAACAGCCTGCAAAGTGCCTGATGCAGTTGCCTATATAGCCAAAGCGGAAGCCCGTGGCACTTTGGGTAAGAAGAAAAAGACAGTAAAGTGTTAGGAGATGCCACTTGTGCATTTACCTGACAATATACTCTATTCTTTACTAAACTCCATAGTTTCCAATGCTTTCAGGCGCTGTTTTAAGACTGCATTACGCTCTTCGTTATCTTTTTTCTGTTTATCTAATTGCTTTTGCTGTTCAATGACATAAAGTGTAAGCTCTTCTATCTTTTTTAATAACATAGCCTGGTTTTCTCCAACATCCACTCCCTTATCAGCCACTTCTTTCGCTGAAGGCACCTCCGGTAAATGTTTATGAAACAATACATATTCTTCCAGTTGCTGCAAGGGGATTAGCTTATATGATGCATCAAATACATAATCCGCCCAATTCGCTTCTTTCACCGACACTATCATTTTTTTAGCAAGAATAGTCCCATTCACACTCAATTTCTGTGAGGGCGTTTTAGTTCCAATACCAATGTTTCCCGATTCTGAAATATATAAATCAGTGGTATAGCTGGTGGGCGTTCCCGGCAAAGCTGTTACATTTACCCGGCCAATTTCAAAATTCTGGTTTGTTACTCTCCAGATTCCGGCCGCCCGGTTAGGATACTTCATAAACCCCACCCTGCTCAGGCTATTATTGTCCACTATTAAACCATTGTTATCACTGGAATTCAGATATACACTTCCCCCAATATTGGCATTAGTGCCCAACCATAAATTACGAAAGCGAAAGCTATCTGATCCCAGATCCTGAACGTTGGTTGTACGCGATATGATTCCTCCACTGGTAACGTGCAGATAACCGCCATTTCCACTCAGACTAAACTGTGGACCTGTGATAGAATCAGCCTTTCTAAACATTAAAGAATAGCTATTACTGATAAGCACATTACCAGCTACCTGTAATAACTGCTCAGGTGATTTTGTTCCAATACCCACATTTCCTGTTGCAGGAAATGTATTTTGTGCACTTACAACAACAGTACTTAGACCTAAAGTCAAACTTAAAAAAAAGCGTTTCATGTCATTTATTTATGAGAACCAGCATGTAATTTTTGTTCCAGGGAAGTGACCTGTGCTTCCAGCGTGCTATATTCACTATCTGCCTGTAATTGCTGTAATTGCAATTGCTTCTGTTGAGCTATGATATATAGGGTAAGTTCTTCTATTTTTTGCAACAAGACAGCCTGCGTTTGGGCCACATTCACTCCTTTCTCCTGCACCTCCTTTGCAGAAGGAATACCCTCCAGGTGCTTGTGTTGCACAATATAAGTTTGTACAGCACTCAAAGCTGGCAACTTATACCCTGGACTAAACACATAATCAGCCCATTCTGCTTCTGTAAAAGATATATCCATTGCTTTACATAGCACAGCACCATTTACAGAAAGCTTTTGGGAAGTAGCCACCGTTCCTATACCCACATTACCATTACCATTTACATTCAGATCGATATTATATAGGGTAGGCTGATTTTTCAAATCCGTTACATCTACCCTTCCTATTTCAAACTCCTGACCACTTACACGCCATAAGCCCGCAGCCCTATCAGGGTATTTAATAAAGCCATACCGCTTCAAGTTGGCATTATCTACAATAATACCATTATAATCAGCAGTATTCACCAGCAAACTTTTACTAATATTAGCAAAACCACCTAACCACAGATTACGAAATTTCCAGCCACTGATACCCAAATCCTGCAAATTATTGGTACCAGCCAGCAATCCCTGTCCGCCAATAGCAATATACTGGTTATTGCCGCTTACACCTAACATAGGCATACCGGTTGCATTACCCGCAGCTGAAAATTGAATAGCGCCATTATTACTCACTAACACATTCCCCTTCACTACCAATTTTTCAATGGGGGCAGTAGTTCCCATACCAATATTTCCCGTAGAATCAAATGTATTTTGTGCAACGATCTTAAGATGTGCTATCAATAGCAGGCACCAGAGCAGGAGTTGTTTTCTAAGCATCTTGAAAGGGTTGGATGTAACAGGAGCAATATTACGATTTTTCTCTGTTATAAGTATATCTGTGAACGCCATAAAAATCACAGGTGTACAAACATTCATTGTTTTAGATACGAATGCTGTTTAAAATCTATGTCTGTTACCTGCCGAGTAGTTTTGGGCAATTCCTTTAATGAACCATGGGTGAGCTTTTACCCCACATATATAATTTCAAGCAGGCGTTAAGCATTACAGCGCTTCTACTGAAACAAATCCCCTTTCTTATTAGTCGCTTCAAATGAGTTCTTAACGTTAAGTTTATTCGCTCTATCCTGTTGGTCATATATTGAAAGGTACAGTGAACACTTCGCGGCACTAAAGACTTGTAAATATTTAATCGATCCGTATAAATTTTGGCCGGAGCCATTAACAAGAGCCTCCTGATTAATCCGCCAATCTGTTCTTTGCTGCGCGAACCAGTAATAAAATCAAACACCTGCCTTGTTTTCCTGTTGACTGCGTATACAATATAACAGGCCGTATTTTTACTGCCGATAAAAATATACATCTCATCCACCTCATAGGATTCATGAGAAGTAGAAAGCATAGGCCTTGTCACTTTAGAGGCGGCCCTAAGAAGTAGCATTTGAACCGAGCTTTTTGGTATTTGCAAAATACGTGACATAGAACTTATTCCCACGCATTCATTATTCAATAACAGCACCTGCTATTCGGTATGTAAAGTATATCGGCAGATGCGATAAAGACTCCGTTGGTATTTACCACATTCTACACAACGATATTTTTGAACAGTTTTATACCATCCTTTTTTGATGCAGACTCCCTGACAATACTTACATTTCATGAGCAGGTGACAAAGTGTACACGAGGGTTTATTAAACTCAATAACAGTGGGCTTCCCGTGACAATAAACTATAAAAGACACGTAGGCGCACACCTTATTTTGCCACACAAAAATAAGGGAGCCAATTGATTATCAGCTCCCTTACAAATATATTAATCACTCAGGTGACGTTGTGTACACTACCCTACATTATCACCAATTTAATCAAAAATGCATTCTACCCTATAGTATTTAAGTAACTCAAACAAAGGCTTTATGTTAATCAAATACCAACTAAAATCAACAATTCCTAATCCTGGCAGCATCCTAACATCATCAATAATGGATATAAAAATCCTTGTTGAACTAATAAAACCTAACCCTATTCCAAGATTGGATTCTTTATAAACAAGGTCTATAGTAGTAGACATTTGTCCTGAAACACTATTCGAAATTTTTTCTAATATGTGTTCAATATTACTAACACTTTCTTGTTCATAATCATGGCTTCCATTTATCATAAATGACACAAGGCCATTATTTGTATAACACCAATTGAAACTTAATAGATTTCTCAGTATTTCTCGATAAATATCTGTATTTATATCTTGGGCTTCTATTATTATTGCTCCTGTCTTTGACATATAACTATATTTATTGGGCAGGTGTTACATTTTCATGAAAACCAATACCTTTTTTAGTTAAAAACTGTTTTACATATTCTGGTATGCTTTTTTGTGCTATTACTTCATATTTGGCGTTATGATGCTGTGCAACAGCTAATCCTCTCCCCATATCTGATTTAAATTTTTCAAATTTAGCAGCAGTGAAACCATCGCCAAAAAAATCTCCACTTTTCGCCTCGTACCAAATAGAGTTATTTTCACCATATGCACCGTCAAACTGACGAGATGTTTTTCCATTAGTTTCCGTAAACTCTCCTCTTCCCCCCATTTCATTATGTAGCCAGTTCTCATAATTTGCTCCTTGCTCTTGCCTAGCTTGCCCCGAAGAACTACTACTTGATTCTGTACCACTTTGGCTATTATCAGCAAATAATAAAAGGTTTGTAACTAAAAATTTACTAACATTTAAAGCACTTGATCCTGAAACAGCAACTGCGCCTGAACCTGCAACCTGTGGAGAAGCCCCAGGAGTACTAGTACCAGTTATTGCAAATCCAACACCTTCGCCTGCTGCACCTGTCAAATAAGCAATATTAGCTTGCTCACTATTATAGTGGGTTTTAAAAGGCGGCTTATATAAACCAAAAGTAAATGCACGCCCCATTCCAGCGGTAAAATTATCAGCACTTATTACAACATCATGTACTGTTTTTGTTACCGCTTGCCCCACTCTGGTATTTGCAGCATTTTGAACAGCCAAAGCTGGTTTTTCCAATGCCTTTTTAAGAAAAAAGTTATTAATTGTATTGAAAATATTAAAATAGTCAAATAAAGAAGGGCCTCCTTTATTCCCTAATGGATCAGAATAGTAAACAGGATTATTATTTAAAGCGGCATATTCACTAACATCAGTAAACGGTTCTGGATCTCTGTTCCATCTCCTTCCAATCCTACTATCATACTCCCAATACTCCGCAGTAAAGCTATTACTATCAATTTCACTACTTCTTTCCTGCCCATTAAACCCATACCTATACCCACCAGCATTATAACTCCTACCCGGCTGCAACATCCCAAACGGATAATAATCCTGCGCACTCACCACATCTGCCACATAAGAATCCACTGTACTACCCGCCGCACTCACCTGCAAACGCTTATCCGACACGGTAGCCAGCACATTCCCTAAATGGTTATCCTTTACAAAGAAAATTGTGTTTTCAAAGAACTGTTTATGCTTGCATCAAATTTATAATATACGCAGGTAAATGCAATGCGTCATGCTTAATAAATAAACAAAAATCAACTCAACGGGTGATACCTTTCTAACTGGCTGGTTAATTTGGTTAGTTCCTGCTGTTCGTAATGCTCTGTGCTGGTAATGTATTTATGCCCTGCCATATACTGCACCTGCCTTTTATTATGTTTACGCAGCCAGTTTAATATTACACTGCTTCTTATATGCGCTGCATTCTGTACAACTGGATTGATGCCCTTTAATTCGTCCATGATGGTATAAACTGCATTCCTGGCATTACAATCAAATAGTTTCTCCTGTTCTGGTGGTAGTAATTCCAGGTAACTGTGTAGCCCTATCATCTGCCTTGCTGTTAACGGCAATACCCGTTCATTACTCCGTTTTGTTCCATTTATACTCACCCTACCCTCCCTGAGCTGTAAGAACTTTGGCTCAAAGCTTGAAATCTCACCACTATGCACTCCCTGAAATACCATTAACCCCAGGATTGCTACATTTCTACGGGCAGATAAGGCATGTTTACCATTACATGCGGGTTCTTTTAACTGTTCGTAATCCGCATACAGCTTTTCCAGAGCAGCTTCATCCAACGGATTTACTACCACTTTCTGTACACCGCCTTTTAAATGCACCTTTCTAACAGGATTTTTATCAATTACCCCCTCTACTTTCAGGAAATCATAATACAGTTTTAAACTCTGTAATCGTAATACCAGTGTAGACTGCTGCAATCCTTTACTCTGTTCATACTGTATATATGCCAGTAACTCCTGGTAGGTAATTTCATCCACTTCCATCACTTCACCCTCTGCCCAGGTTATAAACCTTTGCAGGGTTGCTATATGCTCCTGCATGGTACTAGCAGCATATCTATTTTTCTTTAACCATGCTTCATATGCGTTATTCCTGTCCATTATCTGCGGGTTTATCGTTAATTATATGAGTATATAACTGTGTTGATAACAGGGAGCCATGCCCTAAGAATTTGGCAATCTCTTCTATGTCCATACCGCTCTGTAGTAAATGCGTAGCTATACTGTGCCGTAGGATGTGTAAACCAAACTCCTTTTCAATGCCTGCTTTATCACGTAGCAGGTGTAAACGCTGGTAGAAATTACTCATACGCTGCCCCATCCGGTTAATAAAAAATGCTTCATCCGCAGTGGTTACTTTACGTTTAAAATTCAAACCATACCTTTCACTTTGCCAGTGACCAGTACCGTCATGCTGTTCAAAAAACCAATTACGCCCTTCTTTCAGGTAGACTTTAATATCCTCTAACGCCTGTCTGGCAATAGGCACATAACGCTGTTTATTACCTTTTCCTTTACGTACAAACAACAATCCCTTTACAGTATCTATATCAGTGATATTTAACCTTGTTCCTTCCTCTTTGCGTAATCCACAACCATAAAACACTGCCAACATCGCCCTATCCCTTTGCCCTATGGCCTTATTAACTCTGCCCGTATCAAAACTGGCATCATAGAGCTGTTTTATTTCCTGTGGTGTTAATACCACTGGTATATCAATATCATTATCTGGCCTTACCGGGTTTATGTCCAGGAAGTGTTTACCAGAAGCATTGATGTATTTAATAAAGGCATTTACAGCAGTGATAATCTTATTCCTGCTACTGGCACTTAATCCCATACCCGTTTTATCACTCACCCGGTTATCCAGGTGAATAATAAAACCCTGTACATGCCTGTTTTCTACCAGTGGCAGTTCTTTAATACCTCTTTGTTCCAGGTAATGAAAAAACTCCCTTACATGCACAGGTAAACTATCTGCGGTTCTGCCTGCATATCCCAATACCTGTAGCCACTCTTTAAAACTCCTTTCCAGATATTGAAAAGAGGTGCTTTCCAGTGGTAGCTGTTTCATACAATGCTTTTAATGGTGATAAAATGAAAAAACCACCCTGATTAGAGTGGCTTATGAATTATTTGTGCCGGTGTTCCCTTTTGGTGAACTTTTGAACTTTCGTTTACTTTCCTTATCTGCGTTGGATTTGGGAGGTTCACTACCCACTTGAACTACCTGTGAACTTTGTTGCTCTCGTAGGCCATTTAATGCTTTATCCAGTACTGCTTTTACCCTGTCCTGTAAAGATACATATTCATCATAGCTGGTAACGGTATATTCCATTACATTGTCTTTACCTGCCTGTTTCTGTATGTAACCTGCCAGTAACAGATGCAGCATGTACCGTTTCTGATTACTAATGTTCAATTTATAGCCCTCCCTGACCTCCCTGGTAGTGAATGAATCCTTTCCTTGTTGCTGCAAATACTCCTTTACCTGCTCTAAGTATACTCTGGTAGCATGACTTAGTTCATCACTTTTACCTACCAGTACCACTTTCATTAGCTCATTAGCTTCTTCAATATCATCCAGTGTGGTTTCAATATACTGTTCTCCGGTAACCGGATTAGTTATTTTATCCCGCTGGTATTGTTTGTAAAAGGTAATGGCTTCAATGAAGTGCAGGTATTGTGCATGCGCTCTCCTAATTTTAAAAACTTCCGCAGGTAATTGTAATTGCAGGGCATAGGGATTACGAACTTTTACAGGCTCCAATACTCTCTGGCAATTCTGTAGTAAATTCCTAGCGTTCAACTCTACCTCAAAATTAATAATACCAGCACTAGCCTGCTTTTGGCGTAACATAATCCTGCCATCCTGAGCCTTACTATCATCCAGGTAAATCAAAAAGCTACGATTGGCATTATCCTCGTATATATGCTCCTGAGTAGTACAACCTGCAACACATACAGGCCCTTCCACTGTTACCTCTACAGTCTGAGTGTTACCGTTCTTATCCTTTACCACCACACGCTTTACCAGCTTGTTTTTGCTCTGTAATTCTCGTAGTGGATATAATGCCTGCTGCGCTCCTTCCAGGTCTTCTATGAGCATTAATTTGTGCTGTAGTTCCTGCTGACCAAAGTAGTAAAAGGCATTCTCTGATAGCACCGTCATTTCTATTTTATCCTCATCCGGTATTAATGCAGCTACACGCTCCTGTAGGTAACTCTTACCAGTACCAGAAGCAGCCAGACTAACAATATGCAATGGATTTTCCCGTTTCCTGCTGGTAAAAATCAGATACATGAGCAATCTGTTATGTTCTTCACCAATTACACCACTGGCTCCTATCAACTCACCAGTAGTTTTAACCAGGTTGGGCTGCTGTAAAAATGTAATTGCTTCCCGCTTTTCTTCTGGTGACAGAACTTTTTTCTCCTTCTTTACTTCCAGTTGTTGCAGGCTGGTAATACGATGTGCTTCCAGGGCATTGGTAAGTTCTTCCAATACTTTCGCCATATAACTACTGCCCAAACTAAACAGTTCTGCTGTTTTACGTACCAGCTTTTCTACCTGGGCATCATTATATAAATCCAGATTACTGCGTAGCACCGACTGTTTATATTTAACTTTCAGGGTAACTTTTAACCTGTCCAGTCCTTCCAGTCTGATACCACCCATAATTTCAATATGAACCTCACCGTACTGCCAGGATAAATGCAGTGGATTACTGGTGTTTAATGGCTGTAACTGCATTCACAATGGTTTAATAGTGATCTTCCAATTCTTTCTTAACACTCATTAGCACCTCTGTGTAACTAATCAGGTTCGTAATACCCCACCAGTTATTACCATATACACGTAGTATTACTTCACCCTCTGCAATTAATTTATCAGAAAGCCAATAAGGCACCAGTAACCATTGAAATACCTGTTGGCCTTTACCTTCTGCTTTTAACAGCAGCTCAACGTCATTAACCAGCCTGTTCAACATCATACGATATAAAACTGTATCTGCCAGTGTATCATCTTCGTCCAATTGCTTTTGCATCCCGGCAAGCTGGTTTCTCATTTCTGTTACCCTGTTTTCCAGTTCAGCAAGATTACCAGTGAAGGTTTCTTCCGTGAGCGTAACGTTAAATGCCAGGTGATTATACCACTGGCAGGCGTTTTTCATTTCTGATTCTTCTTTCAGTATAGAATCTACCAAATAGGTCTGATCATGCAGCATGGCCGCATGTAAAAAGCTTGCTTTATTAGTCATTGTAAATAATTAAGTAGGTGATTAAAGAAAATTTCATTTTCAGGGGTTTTTCAGATCTGACAGGAGAGAAACCGTCTCAAAAGAAACCTGTGTATAGCCGGCAGAATATATTTGCGTATGCCAGCTGGCTTTAGGATTGATAATGCCGGGTATAGGCTCACAGTAAACAAAATACAGCGTAACTCCTGGCCCCTATGCTCCTAGAAGCATACAGCTATTTTAAAATGCCGGTAGTGATGGATTTGACCGAAGATGATAAAGTATAGTTCGTCCTGGACATTGCACCATACTTCATCTACATATACCCAGGCATGTAAAGGAATGTCAGCAACAGGTATAATACAGGTTACCCTGAATGGTGTATACAGTTTACGTATTACACCAGCGGGATTTATTACCAGCAAGATCTGGCTATTGTAATGTTGATAGTGCATAGGCTTTATTTTTAACAGCCTTGCCTTTACAAGCCCGGTTGATTCTTTTGCTGACGAATTAATTCCTCGTATAAATCTTCCGGCACCAGATAGGATGAATCAATATTCTTACTTTGATCTACTGCCAGTGCTATATAACATTCATCAAACCGCTTATGCTCAAATAACAGCATGGATAACGGCCATGTTATTAAAATATATTTCTGCATGGGCTATGGAATTAAAGCGTGATTACCTTCCAGTTCCTTTCTCCTTTGGGAAAAGGCCTGTTTGTCTGATTCATTCTGTACTGGATGGGCATAAAATAGTTGCAATAGCTCTTCCATACTGTTACATGCGGAGATTTGAGAAACCAGCACTCCCTGCCCTCCCTGGGTGCACCAGTCCAGTATTTGCTTACCTGTAGCAGCAGTGAGTATAAAAGCAGGTTTACCAGAAAACAAGGAAGTCCTATCCTTTGTGGCAACAGCCTTATTGCTCTTATCCAATTCAAAAAGCAGGGTAAATTCATAATCCAGGTTAGCCCTTTGAATACCCTTTATACCCACTTTCTCCGGCACTTGCTTGCCATTCTTTTCTACCAGTATGTAATCCTGTTTACTGCGGATGGTGCTGATAATATGCACAGGACTTTGCAGCATCTTTTGCACAAATGCTTCATGCCTAGGCGATACTTTTAACCAGTTGGTATAACTGTTATTTCCTTTTACCTGCGCGTGTATATCCAATATACCACCAACACCTGCCCATTCATGGGTAATACTGTCCAGGACAATAACCTCTATGCCTTTATTCTCACAGATAGTAATTGCTTCGATATAGCTTTCCGGTGTAAACGGTGCATGTAAAGGCAGTACCAAAAAGTTGCCCAAATCCGCATATAAAGCAGCAGATTGGTTTTCAGAATCTACCACGGCAATTTTTTCCCAATCACCACATAGCCCATAGGCCAGTAATAAAGCACTGTAGGTTTTACCAGCACCTGCAGGCCCTTGTAGTGCCATCTTTATTTTGACATTACGTCTGTTTGCTTGTTGAAGTTGCATATATGTAATTTGAAAAATGAATAAAAAAAGGCGGTATAGAAATACCACCTCGTTGATTGCTAGTGCCACACTGAAGCATTTTCTATTACTTACAAAAAGAGGTAGCGTAGAAACGCCACCTCGATTCCCCATCATCCAAAATGAGTTATGCCACCTCCATTACTGGTACTTGCTGTGGTTCATACTGTGGCATAGCGCCTTCATGTGGCACGTAAGCATAAGTATGCGTTAGTTTCATTACTTCTCCGGTTTCCTTGTTGGTAAAATCGTAGGGACTACACTGCATCCGCGTAATTGTACCCGGAATCTGCTGTCCAATTAATGCTGTAGCAGTAGCCAGGTCAAAAGTGGAAGTAATAAAGCAGCGCTTTGCAGTGGCGTAAAACTTACCGGTAGTTTGTGATTGTAACATTACCAGATCACCCTGTAGTTCCAGTGAAACAAATTCCCCTCTATCACCCTTCCGTAGATGGGCGTTAATAATTTTAACCATGATAAGCTGATTTTGAATTAACCAATTAAGTGATGACCGGGGTATCCCGATTCCGAGGTTAACGTGTGGGAGGTCTTCTAAGGAGGTGGTAACGTCAACGTATATAAATCGGACGGGGGTATTTTTAATATCCGCAGGTAAACACAGAAAAGCGGGCTTAAAAATTCTACAGAAAAAATAAAAACTTAGTGCAGCTCACTTTAATAGTGATATATTATTAGTGTAGAATGGAAATTCACTGGCAATGTGTATAAAAGAAAAAGAGGGATGTTGATTCCCTCTTCATTTTAATACTTATCGATAATATTTTTCGTCATCGTAGTTACACCCCATTTTTTGACAGATAAAAGATATTAAAAAAAGCACAATTACTCCTATGACTATGGATAGTAAAATATTTCCACGTTTTGACTCTTCACGCTCCTTATCTTCAAAAAAGAAAGCTTTAAACAAAGTCCCTATAAACCACAGTACTCCAAGTATCAAAGGCAAGCATAATATACTAATCCATGATTCTAATTTTTCCATATCTAGCTATTGTTTTAAGCAGTTATATTGCTTTTTAAGAATATCAGAATTCATTTTGACCGACACTGTCTGAAACGTATTATCAGCCAAATTAACCATAGCAATTTTAATATTAGAAGAAGCAATTGTAGCTAAATCAATAGCATCTGCCAGAAAGATGCTAATAGTTGCGGGATAACCATTATATGTGGTTAATTCACTGGTATAATGTTCAAATGTGGCAGATTTATTGTTATCAAATTTCAAGATCAGGTTACCTTTCAATTTTATGCTATTAGATTCAAAGACGGATAGGGTACACACACAAAATTGTACCCCATTTGTCTGCATTGAAAAAGCCAATATAAATCTGTCACTATACCCAACCCTATCTGGTCGCATATATCTAACCGTAGTTCCATCGTCACGATCATTAACTTGCACATCGCATTGAGCCTTTAATAACATTGAAAAAAATATAGACAGAATTGTTGTCAAAAAAATGGCTTTCATGATTTACGATTTTAATTTAAAGTAATAGCTTATTTAACTCATAAAATGATTTCTAATTACTCACAGTTACTAGTTAATCGAGTAATACTATTTCGAGATAGAATTTTTTATCTTGATAATTATTTACACCTTCATATCTGGCTTTCCCTTCGTAATAGCAAGAGTTAGTCCCCTTAAATACGCCTTTAATAATAGGATCTACTTCATAGCCACTATTCACTGTTTTGAATGCTTGTAATGATCTTTTAGGCACTTGTGTGGGATCTTGGCAAATAAATAGAACTTTTCTAACCTGATCATTTTCGCACACATATAAAACAGTAGCGTCACCTTCTTCATCATATCTTTTATAATAAAAAGAATTAGAATCATCATTTAAAGGGTAGACAGATCTTCCATTGTTTTTAATTTCCGCTATTGCGGATTGTCTATCTTTTTTTATCTTTTGGGCATGAGAAACACTACTACCAAGAAGTACAACTAATGTAAAAATCAACAATCGCATAGTTTTCATTTTAAATAATGCCTACTCTATACAGTTTTCGGCTTCCCTGTTTTCATATATGCACAAAAAAATAGCGTGGCTCTTAACATTTACTCGTAGTCTGAGGCGGTCGAATGCCTTGCATACAAAGTAAAGTAAGAGGCCACGCCGTAGCATGACACTCTTAGCTTATACTTTCCCGTATGCATTGAATCTTCGACCTTTCAGACTACAGGAACTTATAGCTCTGTGCTAATAATATATTGAGGTTCTTTTATTTATCCATTCTCGCGAAAATAGTAAAAAAGTACTATTCTCCGTTCCACTCCTCAAAACTCAGATTCGGGCGAAATCCAATGGCGTTTTCAAACTCCACTTTCATTAAGTCCTTAACCCTCTCTTTATACTCAGAAAGCGTAACGATGCTATCATGTATGGTATAAATAGGCACCTCTTTGTTTTCTTTGGCGAATGTCCTGGCTACTCTATTTATTACTACCTCCGCCTCTATTGACTGTAGAATTATAGCCAAAAAGCCATTATCGTGGCGTTTAATGAGCGAATAAATTTTATATACAGTAGGAAACAAATCCCTAAAACAACGCTTCATATCAGCCTCTTTTTGCCCAATAAAGCGATTGTCGGAAAACAATGTGGTGAATACAGCACTTTTCAGCATTCTTTTACCATCAGGAGTATCTGGGGTATATAAGATGCCTGTTTCTTCAAAATATTGAGTACTGATGTACTGGTATAACCTGCCTTTGTCTACCAACGTGCAAAATCGCTCCAAGTCGCTCCCACATTGCGTTTCATCACTTTTTACTAACATAATGAAAGAAAGAGATGAAATAATAGATAATATAGAAGGAATAACAGAAGATAAACTTTTAAAAATTTCAGGTCTTAACTTCTTTAAAGTTAATCCAGTACCATTTTCAGAATAGAAATCAGGATTAAAAAGAAGCATACTAATAAATGGTTGAGAGTTCTTTACATCCACAGAACACAGTTGCTGCCCGTCGTATGTAATGTAGTTCCGCAATTCTGACTTTAAATTTGTCAGGTTAGAATGAAAACGACCAGCAGTGCTATCAACACTCATGTAGAACATGCCTTTATTAAGCGTTTCAAGGGCTAATTCCCGGATGCAATAACGATCAGCGGCATCATATAAACCATCGGCCATATCCTGCTCATATAGATGCGACAATTCCCATGCTGCCATTTCCACATTAACTTGAAGGTTGCTGTCAAACCACTTGCGCAAGAAATCATATTTCTTTCTAAATGCGGCATCCTCCTTACGTTCGTCATTTGACATTACCGTTAAAGTGTTTTTCGTCAAATCCGTAAACTCGTAGCCATCGTTTTTTAAAGAATCACTAATCTTAAAGCAACGGGACTTTTCACCAGGGATATAATGATTATCCGTTTCTATAACGTTGTTTTCAATAAGGTAAGAAAGGTATTGATTATAAGCCCGTATTTTCTTTTGCAGAATCTTGGCGTTCAAAGGAATATATTCTGCTTTCAGGTAATCCTTATTACGACATTTTAGCCTGATAATAGTGCCAATAATGTATTTAAAATTGTCGATATGGTATTTAAATGAAGGCTTATTTTCTTTCAACAGCACTTCTAAATCTAGTCTTTTGGGTATATAAGTAAAGTTCATGTTAAATTAATTGTCGCATTACGTGCGGGGTAAGAAAAAGGAGTGGAAAACAAGCCCTCCCTACACTCCCTTTAATAGCACAGGAGATAAGAGAGGGCTATTGAATACAGGTTACATCAGGCAGATAACATCATAAACAGGTCTGCCGTTACTTTTCCGTTGTGCAAAACCATTACGTTTCAGCAATACACCTATTTTTTGCACCATTGCATTAGAAAATTTCAAGGGAGTGTGCTTACATAAGTATTCAGTGATTTCTGTAGCGGACAACACCCTTCTGTCTTGCATATTTACATTCGCAGGTGCAACGCATTTTAAAAGACATTCCTCTTCTACGTTTACGGCAATATGTTCGGAATTTAAAGCATTCAGCTCTTCAATATCAGTACCGCTTAGATAGTATTGTTCACCATCTTGAACTAAAGCATATGCCTGGGCAAAGGCCAAACTCAAGTGTTCATAGGGCACAGGGGAAATATCAATTGCTTCCGCAACAAAAAAGCGTCTGGTACCGGTCTCATCATTTAGAAAACTGCTACGGTTAGTTGTTCCAGCAAATGAAGCAATACGTGGCCGTTGCTCAAGCTGGTTGGAATAAGCTCTCTTGGCGTTAACGGTTTCGCATGTAACAAGGAATTTGAATAAATCCATTTGCTTATCCGATTTAATATCAAATTCATCTAGGATAATGAGCATATTTTCAGCCAATAACCTCTCATTCCCTTTGCTACCCGGATTAAAAGGAGCTTCATTACAGTAATTTTTCAATTCCGGCGGCATAAGATTCCGTAAGAATTTAGTTTTACCTATTCCTTGTGCTCCTTTCAATAGGAAAACCAAGTGGTTAGAGGCATTCGGATTTAGACAGCAGGCAACTAATCCCACAAACCACTTTCGGAAATATTTTAAAAACGCCGGCTGATTGGTCGTTGTCACCGTATTAGCCAACCCTGCTATATAATCCGTATTACGATCCCACACAGGAAGACTATTAAAGTAGTCCTCAATTGCATTAAACTGCTTCACAAAATCCGAACGTAATATTATGCGCAGCTTTTTATCAACTTCTAACCCCATTTCATGAGCCATGCGCAGCTTCATGGAGTTTAAACGCATTTCATCCAGACTTTTCCAACTCCCACCTATTCCGATATTCTTTTCCTGGACTTCAATAATATTACTAAGCGTGTTATAACGAAATAGCCAGTTCTGATTCAAGAAAGCTTTGATTCGATTAGTATTATCCTGCTCAACTGGCCTAGCCGCGCCTTGTGTCTTCCTGTCGTCATCAGGCAGCCCCAGTCTGTTGTAATCTGGTGGCACTATAATATTGGGTGGAGATACATGAATGCCCTCTGGCTTTTTTAATTGGTAGCTTTGGGATTCATTACTATTTGTTGGCACCGCCATCTCATTCTCGACTGCTGCGAATTGAACATTTTCTAATTTTGCCTCTGGATTTGTAGAGTTCATAAACTCAGATTTAGTTTTTTTGAAAAATTAATTTGAGTTATCACGGCGGCGCCCTTCCGTTTTAACAGTACAAAGATGAAACAGAGCAAAAAGTCCGGTCGGTCATAAATAGTCATTCAGACTATTTTGTAAATAGCAGGAAAAAAGAAAGGGAATACAGGTCTCCCTGCACTCCCTTTAGTCATTATAACAGTAAAATTGAGCTTATTCTAGTCTTTGGTCCTTGCGGCTATTGCCTTTACGTCCACTTTATTACGTTTAGCTTGCTTGTCAGAAGATAAATACCGCGCTACAGAATCTCTTTCAAACGCATTTCCTTCTTCATCCACAAAGAAAGTACAGATAAAATCTGCAATCTCCTTTGCGGTTGCGTTAATAAATGGATTACCTGCACCGTTTTTCTCCGTTGTACGCAGTTCATTAAAAAGAGTACCCAAAACAGCAACTCCACCAGTCCAGGTTAATGGTTTTACAGTACTGGTTTCAACTGTACCAGCAGAATCCCCATACCGGGAGAGCAAATTTAATTTTAACGCATTAAGACGATCGGCAATAATGGTAAATCGTTCCAGCCAATCATGCTGCTTATATGCAGTTTTCAAGTACTCTATATCATTAACTGCGAAGGCTAATATTCCCTTCACGGTTTTGGGGTTATTAATAAAGGCATCAGCAAGTATTTTATTCAACGCTACCTCATCCTTGTACATGCCATCCTCAATAGCAAATTTCAGTGTCAAACTTTCACTGTTCTTCTCGTTCATGAGGAACATAACAACAGTTCCGGCAGAATCACAATGTCCATCAAGTAAATCCTCTAAACTTGGATCATCCTTCGCTGCATATCGTATATATGCCCCTATCTGATCGTAGAAATTGGACTTTACCAGCAGCGATTTTGTAAATTCAAACAGATACATCTTCAAAACATTATCTGGCAATATAATAATCTCACGCCAAAATGCTGTATATCAACAGGAATGATCCCGGCATTTTTGATAAAATCAGGCCTCCCTACCCTCCCTTGCCTATTATTTACCTGCACCTACCAACAAAATAGCCATCCCAATTACGGAATGGCCTAGTTTGTTTATCAGCTCCCTTATAAATTTATAAATCATGCAGGTGACTCTATGTACATTATCTGTACAATATTTTATAGACGTACCCCAGTGATTGCATGCTTTGCTCTACTGTAGCAAGATTTACTTCGCTTATTGGAATTACGAGATCTTCCCCTGCTTCAAATTTTCTTTTTTCTTTAAATACATCATCCAAATTCAGTTCTCTCAACACTACAAATACTTTTAGAAAAAACATGACAGTAGCCTCCTTATTTTCAGCAAAAGGGAATATTATTTCAACATTCTTATTCATAAATTTTAAGCAGGTGACAAAGTGTACACGAGGGTTTATTAAACTCAATAATAGTAGGCTTCCCGTGACAATAAACAGTAAAAGACACGTAAGCACACTCCTTATTTTACCAGACAAAATAAGGGAGCCGATTGATTATCAGCTCCCTTACAAATTTATTAATCACGTAGGTGACGTTGTGAACATTACCTTATTTAGCTCCCTTATAATTTTTTAAATCATGCAGATAATGTTCTGTACACTACTTTCTGTACACTACTCAGGTAAGGTTTTATGTACAACCCTATACTTATAACCAAAAGATTGTAGATAGCTCTCTATCTCAGCTAGATTTACTTCACTTATTGGAATTACAAGGTCATTCTTTTCCAAAAATTTTAACGATTCGTTTCGCCCTTCTTCTAAGCTTATTTCTCTCAACGACACAAATAACTTAGTTACAAAAACGATATTAGCCTTTTGGTTTTCAGCAAAAGGAAAAATTATTTCGATACTCTTATACATAAATTTTATTATTTTTTTATCCACTCCATTTTTATATTTGATTCTGTTACATTAAAATTTGTAGGAGTCCAACCTTCCCCCAGTGCTTTAGCAGCAGGAGTCGCTTTAGCAGCTTCAACTAAATTCCCTTTACTAGCATCATATATCTTCATAAATTCCTGAAAATTTGTTGAAGAAGGGTTAAAACTAGATTCAACTTTGGAAAATCCTATTATTTTCAACTCGGCATACATAGCTTTTGACGCTCCCAAGCCTTGAAGCAATTCATGAACCTCAAAGGCATTTGACAATAACCCTTCTGCCGATATAGAAGAATAACCTATTAAAATCTTTTGACTTCCATGTCTCAAAAAATGAGAAATGAATCGCGATCCATCTTCCGAAGTTTTCACTGCTGCTTCATACCTGAAGCCTAATTGCGAGAAATGCGAGATTCGCCCGAATGGACTTCCTATACCATCTGGCAGTGGCGCAGTTCCACCAATAGGTACAGTCCTATTAGTAACATATCCATCAGCATCTACAATGTTGTTGATATATAGCTTTCCGTTGCCTGCATATCCTGAAAAAACTCGAGGTCCTGCTAGTAAATCCCACGCCCAGTTTCTCTTAGGCATTACCTGCCCGCCACCAAGATAAAGGCTAGCATCTCTAACATTCCTCAAGTCTACCATGCCACTAAGTAGACTCTCTCTAATCGTTGTTTGAACTGGATGCCTTTTCATCCAATAAGCAACATTCGTAGCTCGATCTTGAAACTCTCCACCATCCAGATCAACTCCTTGTATAGGTCTATTACTAGCAAACTGATATGGAGTCAATTCAGGGTAATCCTTTGTGATCGGATCCACACTCAAAAACTTCCCAATCCTCGGATCATAAATCCTCATTCCATAATCCTGTTGATTCCCATCTCCCTTCACCTCATTATCATTCTCCTTACCATTAAACCCATACCTATACCCACCAGCATTATAACTTCTACCAGGCTGCAACATCCCAAACGGATAATAATCCTGCGCACTCACCACATCAGCATTGTAATAATCCACCGTACTACCCGCCGCACTCACCTGCAAGCGCTTATCCGACACGGTAGCCAGTACATTCCCTAAATGGTTGCTTAATTCAAAGAGCTTTTCACCCCTGGTGAAGATACTATTTGTTCCTGAACCGAATCCGGATGCGAGTGCTACGGGCTGGGCGGCAACGGTAAGCTGTTTTTGGATACCCAGCCTGCTGCTACCATAGATATGATTTTCAGTCTGTTGCAGCGTGTTTGTAGATGCAGTTTGCTCATATACAGCCATTACATTACCGCTGGCGTCTCTTACATAAAAAGTGGTAACGTCCCCGGCGTTTTTGCTGATGCGATTGCCTGAGGCGTCGTAAGTGTAGCTGATGGTATTGCCATTTTTGGTAATACTTGCTATTTTACCATATACTGTCCATTGAATGTCTGTGATGCCTTCTGCTGCATCTGATTTCAGATTACCGATGGAATCGTAAGTGTAATTGTTAGCAGCAACCTGGTTATCAATATCCGTACTATAGTTATTGGTATAAGTGGTATTATCACCAATATGTTTTAACCTGTTGTTGTTGGCGTAGTAGTCATAGGTAAGACTATCCATAGCCGGATAGATACCATTCGTTGTAACACCGTTACGAAGGTAGCTTTGAATGTTACCATTAGGATCGTAGCTGATACGCTCTTTGTAATCATTCAGCTTAATGGGTGTAAAGGTGCCGGTAGTGGTATTTATACCATTATAGGCATCCATTTGTACCAGCCTGTTGAGCTGATCGTAATGATAGTTGTACAATTTGGCATCACCGAGCTTAGGTATAGCTACTGCCATAGCGGCAATATTTCCATTGTATAAAGGAGCAGCCTCTGTGCCTAATGCGTTTAATACACTGGTGGCTACTGATCCACCTATAGGCAGATAATCACCTGGGTAATAATGCAGGTTAAATCCGAATATATCGTTAGCTACCGTAGCGGCTTCTGATGTAGTTAATAAACCGCCGGCATTACCATTGTTTTTGCAAACAGCCAGTGTGGAATCCACTACTGCTACAAAGGAGTCATTGACACCGCTTTCAAATTCACCAGTAAAGCTAATTTTGAAACGGGCGGTATAACTGCCAGGTGTATTGCCAGAGCGCTGGTTTACAATAAGGCTGTCTACAGCAGATCCGCTTATACAGACGGAGTCAAAGCCATTGCCAGTGCTAATGCCACTGTTTACGCTTTTTAACCAGCCCTGTAAGGTATAGGCATAGTCTACTCCCTGCACCTGCTGCTGCCCAAACACCACCCTTGACACAGGGCCGTGTTTGTAATAGCTATAGGCAGCTTCTCTTTCCCAGTAGAGTTTATCGCGACTGGTTTCGACCTCTGTTAAACGGTTTTCAGCGTCATAGGTATAGCGATGATAGAAATTATCGGCAAAACCCGGCTGATAATCCACTCCATTTACCTTACCGCTGATCAAATCATACTGGTAAGTAATGCGTTTAAAGCGGTTGTTAGAGTTATTAGCAATGCTAATGCCTTTGTAGTCCTGCACAAGCGTATCCACATTGCCATGTACATCATAAGAGTAAAAGGTAGCTGAAGTATAGTAAGGTGCTTCGGTAGCGAGATTTTGCGTATAGCTATAACTAACCCTGTTGCGAAGATTTTTCTGACTCATCAGGGTATCAAAGCCTCCACGCGCAATATCATACACGGTTCCTGTAACCTGCTCCCTTGTTCCACCGGTGTTATATAACCAATTATACAGTGCAGCTGTATCCTGGCTGATGGTTTGAAGCATGGCGGAGGTGGCGGGCTTTTGCCCTACTTCGGTAATACGCCCTAATGCATCATATATAGTATAACTATACAAGCTACGTGCATCTGCCTGTTGCTGTGCATTACGGCTCACAGCAAGACGTCCCAGCCTGTCGTACCAGAAAGAAGAAATACCCGCATCCGGTGATTTCTGTGCTACTAGCTGGTTTAAACTGTTATAACGATATTGAGTAAGAAAGGAATGTACCGGCAAAGCCGTATCTCCCATACTGCGGGCCGTTTTAACCCTATTGAGAAAAGTAGTGCTAAAATCGGGTCTGACGCCTTTAGGAGGAACCGTTTTTACCAGGTTGCCCGCCTGATCATAATAATATAATGTATAATGATATTCACGGCTGGTATCTGATACCATAAACACTTCCGCATTTTTTGCTTCCAGGCATTTAGCCAGGTACAAAACTTCAAAATTGGCCAGTAACTGTTCCCGCTGCGCTTCGTAAATGTTTATAGCTAATGACGTGGCCTGTGTTTGTACTTTATCGCAGGGCGACTCTACCACAAACTTACCGGCTGTGTCGGTAATTATTTTTGTTGAACCACATATTACCGTTTGATGCGCATTGCTGTTAGCTGCATAATTAGCTAAACTACAGGATGACGTAGCAGCAGCTTTCACATAATCCATCCAGGTTAATTCCAATCCGGTGTAATAGTTCAGATACCTGGCAAATAATGCATTGCAGGCTATCTGGGTAGTATCCAGGTCATCATTCAGATAAGGCGCACCGGTAAAAGGAGTATTGGCAAAATACGTTTTAAACCTGCCGGTAAGGGCACTTAACGTGTCGCAGGTTACACAACGGGATATGTTTACATAGCCACATTTTAAAAACGCAGGTAATGGTTGGGCGCTACTTAAACCATAGGTAACCACCGTATCACGGCAATTGGTTCCGGTAGAAGCTCTTGTAGAAGGACCACTATCAATAGTAGAATCACAACCTACACGGGTTACTAATTCGCTGCAATGCTGTAAACCTGCATACACAACAGCCGTAAGCGTATCGCCATAGGCTTGCTTCAGGTACTTGTTCAAATTCGTCATGGTATAACCTGAATAACCGGGCGTATTGTTTGCCTCCTGCACCAATGCAGCATACCTGGAACAAGTACAGGTATCGAGGCGAGCAATATACGACTGAACCAGTACCGGGTTTTTACCGTAAGGCTTGGGAAAATCTATAACAAATGCATTACAAAAAAGGTTACGCGGAATCCCGGCATCGGTAAGCTCTTTGAGTATTACCTCTTCAAAAGTACGAGGCTGCCCGTCATAAGCAGTAGACGGCGCTACCGAAGAGGAACCATTCGGGTTTGCCTCATCCGTTCCTTTCCGGCAAACTGCTTCCATGCCAGCGGTAATTTTGTTTAACAGCCTCGCGCGCGCAGTATCGGCCATTGATGCAATAGCAGCACATTGCAACAATTTGGTTTTCCATCCATCTATGTAACTGCTGCAACGATTGGTATATACTGCTGCGGCAGAATCGGGCATAGACACTGCAGGTGCTCCACCGGAAGTAGCAGGATACCAGCTTGACCAGCCATCTGTTTGAGCCACCAGTAAACTATTGCTGGCAAAGCGCAGGGCATAATTCTGTGCGGCAAATGAAGTTTCATTTGATATAGGCACCTTGGTTCTTATCCAGGCGTTTACCATAGAGTCACGTACATTGGAATACAGTCCTTTGAATACATTCCAGACACTGTTTCTTTGGTCGTCTGTTAAATCTGCAAAGGGAGGCTTATGAGATCCACTTTCACAATTCGCACGGCTGTTAGCATCTGCGATATTATTACAAATAACACTTGTATAAGCAATATTCCATAGATTGGTTTTATAATACCCGGACCGGTTTACAATAGAATCCATGGTCCTTATATTGGAAGGACTAAAAGCATCGTCAAAAAATGGATCTTGATGGTCAAGGAAAACACTTACCAAAAAACTTCCTGAAGAAACAATATGACCATTACTTGCCGCCTGTGCATAAGTTGAGTCTTGGTTAAACGCCTCAATCCAGTCATAAGTTCTTTTCAGGTGCTTTTCAGCAAAATTCAACCGGCCATATTCCGGGTGGTGTGGTAATAAAGCTTCTGCCCAGCTACTGGTAAAGCGGGAAGCAAACCCACTGGCAGAAAGAGTATCCAGTACATTGTATAAGGCACCAGTGTCGGGATGTATAGAACGATCTATAGAATCATATGCGTCACGATAATAGGTACGAATACTATCAGTGGTCCACGGATATTTATAAAAGGGATGTAGTCCATTGTTAGGCAAAGTGGAGAATATATCATACTGATAATATAATATATCAGAACTGTAAGAAGCTGGAGGATTACCTGTTGCATACTGTCCCGTATAAGGCGTCATATCCGCCAACATCATAGATCTGATGCTCTCAAGCCTATGTGAAGTATTACCACACAAAGCTTTACAATTCAGAGAATCGGCCGAATAAGCAGCATGTATAGCAGATTCGGAAGGCAAATTGCTCCCTAAATTCTGAATATACTTATTACGGTAAATATTATAACTGCCTAACGAATCCATACACGACTGGCAGGTTATTGCCGTAGCACCTCCACAGGCAGAACCAGCCCTCATAACGGTATATACCGAATCAATCAACTGATCCTGGGTTTTACACACCCCTTTTGATACAAACAGTTCTTTATACTTCTGCAGCGAAGCATCACTGATACTAAGGGTTTTCCGTACCAGGTAAGAACCTGGCTCAAAAGTGTAGGAAAAAGTAATATTATTGGAAGGAACACCAGATTCATCTTTAAATTCGGCTACCGTAGCTGAAGTATCTTCCAGGTTGACAGTTATATTGTTAAACCGCCTTACTATGGGAGCATGATCACCAGACTCATCAATCACCGTTATTTCCAGGGTATACTTACAATCATAATTCAGCTGCTGGCCCTGGCACGATGTTAATAACAAAGCGGCAGGCGTTAAAGCATAATTAAAATTATATACCCCTTTGGCAGGCACTAACAAACTGGTAACTGACTCTACACTATGACCTTTAATGAGATTGGCATTATTATTCAGTAAGTTGCGGGTAATATATGTAGCATATTGGTTGGGGTATTGTGTGTTATCCGGCAATAAGGCCTTCACGCCCACGGGCGCCTCACCTGCCAGCGCAGTCGCTACCGTTTTGCCAGTCATATCCACATAACTAACGCTCATCTGCCCGTTGGCGTCCTTTACCATGTTCTTGGCGTAATGTGTAAAGTCGCCTGCTTCTGTACCAAACAGTCCATCCAGCTCTTCCTGGGCGGGTGTTCCATAATAATACTTGATTTCATGTCCACTACCCATTTTCATAGCCGCACCTACCCCACTTTGTGATAGTATGCGCCCGGTAGCATCAGGGGTGTAACGCGTTACACTATACGGATAGCCTTCTGCCGATGGAATATTGCTATTGGAATTACTGTTTTTATCAGCATTGCCGGAACTATAATACAAAGCTGCAACACTGCTATCCGGTTTCATAACAGGTGTAGCACTACCTGGAAATGAAGTGGATTCCAGATCGAAATATTTGGCAGGATCTTCAAAACTGGCCTGGTTGTTAAACAGGTTCAGGTTTTTAGTATAAGCAACAACCGAGTTAATACCAGGCACAGGCAACACCTGCACAGCAGGTCGCCCCATAGCATCGTAAAAAGTTTCGGCTGCAATAACATTATTGGTGCTATTGTCTTTGGTAACCGTTTGGCGACCACGTAAACTACCATCAAAGTATTCTATCACCGATTTTCGCTTGCCCTCTTCAGCAAAGGAAGTAGACACCTGCCAGTTTAAGCTGTCGTTGTGTCCTTTGAATATGTAGGATTGCAAATCCGACCAGTTGCCATCAGTCCGTTTACCGGTGGCATCATTATTTACCGCACGAATGTGGTAATATAGTTTGCCTTGTCCATCGTAAAACAAAGGAATATTATAGCTGCTTTTGCCCGCGGGTAAATCTATACGGGTAGCATTTCGGCGAAATAGCAGCTTGGGGTTTACAGTATCTCCTGAATCGTAGAAGGTGCTTTTCAACTCATCTTCCAGCCAGGTCCACTCCAACTGCACTCCATTATTACCAGCATCTACAGGGGTTTGCCAGGTTAAAGGTAGTTCATCGGCTGTAGCAGGCAGCTGGGTAATAACCGGTATTTTGGTAGCATTCAGTTTGTAATAACTGGTAACCCGCATCTCATTTTGTAAACGGATAAATTTATTTACGCTTACACCGCCTACTGTTGCTGTAGAAGGTGTAGCTACAGTAACGCGTACAAAATTGGCGCCTTTAAAACTAAAATAGTTACGCGCATTGTATTTAGCACCTTCACTTTTACTGTAGGTTACGGTAAGTGATACCTGTTTGGAGTTTTCTGCATAACCGGCCTTGCCATACTGAATATTTACTACTACAGTTGCAGTAAAATCAGCCGACAGGTAAGTATTCGTTTCTTCATTCACCACCAATGAAATGATATTGGTAATGGATGGAGAAAGCTCCCAGCCGCCTGTTGCCGGGATATAAGATTGCGAAATAGCATAGGTATTAGCTGTTGCCAAGCTATCGCCACTCATATTGGAAATAAGCGGCGTTTTTACCACACCTCCATCCTTTTGTGCCCATGCAACGAAAGCAGAGTTCACAATAAACAGGGCAAACAGCAGTCTTAATAGTAACATCCTGGGTTTCATCAGGGCTTGTTTTTTATTGATTATTTTCACTGATCAGATATCCTTCATAAGCCGCAGCAGGTAACAATTTTCCTGTAGCAGACCGGCTAACGCAGTCATTCACCTGTAAAGGCAACGCCTGTTTACCATCATGCTTTACCTGCTTATAGCAAAATGTTTGTATTAACTCTTTTACCAGCATGAAATGCTCCCCCAGCTTGGTAAGGCGTCCATTCCAGGCACTATCGGCCTGTAGCTGACGATACGCTTCTTCATCCACCTCGTACAGCGTACGCTTCATTTGCTTTACTTCCACCAGCTGCCCGGTAGCCTTTACTGAGCGAACAATAATGCATTCCTTTGGAAAGGCTGTTCCCGGTAAAAGGGCCCGGCTGGTCACTACTAATACTACCGTATCATGCTCATGTGGCAACCGCACCGCTGTATATTTTGCGGCCATACGAGTAATAGAAGAATCTGCCACAGGCATACTTATAGATTGCAATAACTGCCTGGCCACCGTATTACCTGAAGGCATCGCAATCATTTGTTTGGCTTTATGGCTAATCATCAGCACCATACTATCATTAGCCAACTGCTCCACCTCACCATATTGCAAATAGCTACCATGTTCCTGTATTGCAAACAGCAGTCGTACAGCAGAAGTGTCCATATCCTGTTGGGGTATATTACAGGTATTCTTTACAAACACTTCCAACTGCAAAGGAATTTGCTTGTAGGCGTTACATGCATGCACAAACATTTTAATATCAGCCAGGGTATCTCTTACCTGTGCCTGCAACAGGCAAGGCATCAGTAAATACATTACACACCACCAGCTTTTCCTGTATTTCATTATCACCTGTTTCATTAATACTTATTGTATGGTGGTTATGTTTTTTTGTTTAGCGCTACGCGTTTCACTGATTGTTTTAATACCTTCCACTGTTTCTGCTTTCACACGAATCAGCCCTCCCTCTTCATCGTACTCATAATAAGTAGCATAGTTGTTGGCATCCAGTTCGGCTACCATGCGAAGGTTCACCGGATCGTACACATAGCTTTTCATGTTGGCATTATATGGATGCATACGAACATCATCTACATAGAGTACATCATTTTCTGCCTGATTCATAAATAGAACTGACATTTTAGTAGTGCCGGCAGGTGCAGTAAAATCACCTTCTATACGCTGCCAGCCATCTATCACCGGACCAGCTGCATCAAGGGTATCTATTTCATAATTATCATACACCAGCAACACTCTTCCCGGTGTAGCTGAACTTCTTTTTACCCATGCACTGAAAAGCATTTTCTTACCCATAACAACGTTATATACAGGGTTGAGCATAGAAGCAGTAGATGCAATTGGAACGGTAGTTACACATCCATTGCGGGTATTGTTGCTTTTGTAACCAACCACTGTGTTATTATCAAAGGAAGCATAATTAAAATCAACCGCGTCATACTGCTGATCTTCACACTCCGGTCCGTTAATTACGCCACATGAAAAGTAATAATAACCACTACCAGAAGAAATCAGCTTATAAATACCTTTATCCAGGCAACAGGTGTAATCTGACCAGGTTAAATACTGGGATTGATCTCCATTAATTTTTGTCAAACTCACCAGGTTATCTTTTTCATCATATAACCATGCGTTAATACTCATACCCTCCATGGTATTATTTCTATACACGGAAACCATATGGGTGCCTTTAGTATCTACTTTAAAATACTGGGTAGTACTATAGTTGTACTGATACTCTCTTACCCACTCATTACCTTTAAACTGACGTTGAACAAAAGAATTGTTAATATACACATCACTAAAGTTTCCAACTGTATACTCAATAGAAGAATCACTTCTGTTAAAGAAATTGAGGAAAGTACCCGGATCTGTTAATGTTCTGCCGGTGTCTGTTGTAAATTTCAGCGAAACAGAATCGGCGGGTTCAGTAGTTATAACAAACTCTTTCATGCCATTGCTATAAGCCGGCACTGCCATAACATATTTACCAGTATGCGCTGTAATACTGGTGGTATCTGTATTCACCAGCCTTCCAATAGTTGCAAAATCAACGTGTTTTATTTCACAGGAGTAACTATTGTCGCTTCCCAGGCTTTCCTTGTAAGTAGCATCTTCAAAACCTGTATAGGCCATCTCATAGCTCCTCGCATTATTGGCAATAGCTACAGGCAGGCTTTTATTATAGCCATATTGGGCCGAAGTGTAAATATTCAGGGCATTTTTATTCTCCACCTCCTGCCCTTTTGAATTAACACGGGTAATCTGGCTATTCCAAACCCATTTGGAATTAGCCGTATCGGGAAACAGGTTTTTAGTTGTATTAAATTTCCAGTAATAAGTAAAATTATCCAGGTACCCGTTTTTGGAGATGTTGGTAACAGAAGCCGGATCGCTTTCTGCCCTGCTGCCGTAAAACACCAGGCTACGCCAGCTGGTAAAATTACCCATCAGCCCTTTTACATAAGGGTTAATGCTTTTTTCCAGGTAACCATTACAATCAACCACCTCTTTAATAACACAAGCCAGGTTGTCTGTAACCTTCACGTATTTCTTAATTACATCATTGTCAGTCTGCCATTTCTCTTTATACTCCACTGCACTGGCATTGATCACTTTACCCCCCGCATCAGGTTGTAACCTGGCAATACTATCCGCCCCTTTCATCACCGGGTTGCTCATGCTTATTATTTGCCCAATGGTTGCGCTTAACATATTCCGTTTACCGCTCCTTACAATCCGGAACGACACCCCGGTTCTGCTATAAGTATTTCCTTTATAATCCAGGAAAATATAATCGTTGGCACTGGCTAATGATGTAAGATTTTTGTTTTTGTTAAATACCCAAAGTCTAGTAAGTGTATCAGATGAGGTACTGGCACATACATCGGCCGCAGCCCCCGCATTGAGAATATATACTTCATCACCACTTTCCAGTATTGAATCATTAAAGCTCGCATTCGTTATTTTTCCATCATTAAAATTTATACCGGTATACACAGCATTGATATTCTTATAAGCCAGTCCCATACCACCATACGCCCAATAAGCCGGATAGCTGGTGTTATAAACAGCCTGGTTAAACTGGTTATTGGTTTTACTTACTACCAGCATGCCCGTTTCGGCATCATATAGCATATTTTTAGTACTCACCATGCTTCCTTTATCTACCATTACCATACTATCCAGTACGCTGTGATAGGTGATTACTTTGGTAGTAGTAACTGCACGGTAGGTATTTTCGCTGGAGCCAAATACGGGCCAGATAAAAGGAATCCAGAAAGGAAACAACACCGGAAACAGATCTACCTGTCCCTGTATTTCAAAACTATTCCCTTTGGCCATAAACTCACGGGCATCAGTCATCAGTTCCACATCTACTCCCATATTTCCCTGGGTTACTACTCCCCCCTGAGCGGCAGATACAAAATCAAACTTCTCCTCTAATCCATTGCCACCTGTGTTTTTATAAAAGTATTCCTGGTAGGCAATGCGGCTGTTCGAATCCGTTTCGGCGTATGAAGATTGTGATTTTGTTTGACCATGCATATCGTTAGTTGCTACAAGGAAGCCCTGGGAAACAGCACGACGGTCGATGGACGTTTTATTAAAGAAGCTTAATGTAGAAGAAGAATGCTGTTGCTTATCAGATGCAGGATCGAGCGATGTATTAGTATAATACACCGGATAATCTTTAGCTGTATAAAACTCAGTTACCTGTTTACCTATTCCCGATCTTGATTTGTGCAGGGTATCATTACCCAATATATTGTTGATAGCCTTTACAGTAACTTTACTATAACCTACTAATGGCGACGGGAAGAATGCATCCAGCACCGGCATTTCAATAGCACCATAAGAAGCAGGCCCTAAAGGCAGCTTGCTGCTGATTTGTACAGAGGTTTGGAAAGGATTTTCTTCACCACCCATAGAAGGCTCATAAGAGGCAACTCCACTACTGATAGTACGTGTAACACCATATGCCGTTTCAGTAGTAGTATAATCATACTTCTGACCGTATACAGAATTATATTGACCTGTCATTGCTGTCCAGTTGTCTTTTAAACGAACGGCTTTTACGCGATAACCACCACCATATTTAAAGCCATCCGGATCGTTGAGACGAACAAATGATTTTTGCACATTCACCGCCATGGCATACCCTTTACTACGTAAAACATTTACCGGGTTACTGAATGCAGTAGTAATAGCATTGAGCATTCCGGCCAGCATTTCGCCAACCTGCTTAATTCCACCACTTTCCGATACATCATACCCCGGAAACGCCTGCCCCGGCAATTGCTCGCGCAGATATTCCACAGCTGTTAACGATAGCGGACTTAAACCCGCTACTGAATTCATGCGCACCCAGATAGTGTCACCCGAGCCCAGGGTGCCGTAGTCGGCTACCGTTGCATACGAAGTAAGGTATTCAGGATACTTAGGCATGCTTACCATTAGCTTTACTGCAAGCTGACTTACCCCATCCAGGTATTTATTAAAGGCATCTGTACGGGAAGCAACCCTTTGAGGCACTTTGATAAACAGGTATTGATGATCTACAATGCCACTTAAACCAGATGCACTATACAAGCCGGTTTTGCAATGCACAGAATCAGCACCAAAGCCGGCAACCTGCATCATATCCATTGCACGTTTATTTTGCACAAAAGCGTAGTCATCAGACTCATAATCTACTTCTATCTGGCCACCGGAAGGCAATAGAATCTTTTTTAACATCCATGCTCCGGCGTTATTGTCGATAGTATTTTTAGCTGCACTATCCTGTAAACTATAAGGATAGTCACTATTCTTCATACCCTCAGGGTTTTGCACAGATGGCTTATAGGTACCCCAACGGTCGGAGCCATTGTACGACCAGGATGGATTATCCTGGGCGCCATTGGCATATGAAAAAACATACCTGTTTTTGAAATTACGCGACTGGCCGTTAAAAGTAAAATACACACTATCCAGTGTAAGCTTACCGTTACCGGCAGTTGCATTATCTGGTGTGCCAGGACATAGTTTATAGCTATAAGCAAAAAACACCGATTTCACAGGTTTGGCTTTGGCCAGGCCATTTGATTGTAAATCGGCTTTATTATATAAGTCAATACGCTTCAGGCATTTTGCAGAAACGTCATTGGTATCAATATAACCATAAGCCGATTTAGGCCCTTTGGCATCTTTACGATCGCCGAGGGTAAATAAAGCGATCATTGTTTTTGATTCAATGGAATGTACATACCACGATTCTCTTTCGCCATAAGAAACTATCCCCTTGTCATCTTTACTTTCTGATCGGTTGCCGGCATTAAAATTAGCCATCTTGCCCGCAGTAAGCGGCGTACGCCATTTATGCACCGCCCAATCGTTATCAACGCTATTACGTATACGTGTATAATTGAACTTTACAGCAGTACCTAAATCATCTTCCGAAATACCATCTCCTGTTACATCTACATAATCCTGGCTAAGCAACCCGGTTAATAAAAAAGAATGTGCATAAGCAGGTGTTTGTACGGATTGCACATATCCATCCACGCCACTACCAGATGCTGTTTTTGCAGAAGAAGTTTCCATGTCTGTGGAATCAGCTGCCACGAGGTCGGCCTCCGGATCAGTAGGATTTACTGAAAAAGTGAAATCTTTTTGCACAATATTATATACCGGTATACCATATATATAACGCTGTCCATTGGATTCCGTAACATTTACTTGCGAAATGTGGTGCCTTTTCCGGTAAGCTGATGTTCTGGAAATAGTATAATATTCTAACCTGTTGTTACTGCTAAATAAAGGACGATAAAGTGTATCCAGTTTTTGCAAACGGTAACTTACAATATTGGTGTCAAGGCCAATTTTACGGGCTTCAGCCGCTGTTAAATAGCTGATTACCTGGGTACGTTTTTTACGACCGGAATTATCTGAAGTTATCATACTTCTATCTCCCAGGGGAGATAGTGTTTTAGAAAACCTTTCCAGTACCGGCTCTATAGAAGGGCTATTGCCAGAACCTCCCAGTTTTACTCTTACCAGGTCGGCATCTCCTATATTATAATACTGTCCGTTGTTAATCACACTTTTTTCACCCGGATTGCGGAAATACACCGCTTCAGCATTCTCATGATCTGCTCCAAAACGCAGGGAGGTGCGTAACTTATTATTATTATCCCAATCACCACTGGTGCTGGGCGTAGTTACCGTGTTAAAGTTAGCTCCGTAATGTCCGGGAATACCAATATCCACACCAGCGCCATCACTGCTTTCGCGGGATGTAGTGGTGTTATCTTTTACATATCCCAGATCGTTACGATAAGCACGAATACTACCACCTGTGCCTTCGCCATTAATAGTAAATATATCATAGGTATATTGAGGTACAGATACTACAGGTGTAGTAGGTGTAACCTCTTTATCATTAAATCTTGTAAAGTCCATAACAGCACTGGCATTATCCACTGCCTTCTGGTAATACAGATAACCTACCATTGGTTTCAGCTGTTTCCTGTCCTGCTCGCTGATGCTGGCAGTTTGCTTATATACTTCAATACTGGCCGAAGGATATACTCCCCAAAGTGCGCCACCCAATTGAAAACGGCCCGTATAGGAATTGTTAGTAACCGGCATACGAATAGAAGGCGTATAGCTGGGACGGGCAAAGGTGATAGAATTAGACCATAAGGCAGCCCCCAACGAAGAGGAATGATGAATGGTTTTCATGTCATAATAAGCAAGCGCACCATACATTCTCACGGCAAGCGCTGTAGGAGCCTGTTTTTTAGCCTCCATTTTCAGCTTGTTCTCTGTGCGACTTACACTCCACTGTTCAGCTATCTGCATCTGCTTGATACCTGTTCGTGAATTATAGCTGGTGGAAGCTGTTAAGCCCAGGTTGGCTTTACGTTCGTTGGCAAAGGCGGAAGCTGTTAAGGAAACAGCCGGAGATAATGTAAAACCATAACGGGAGTTAATATCAGCATTTAAACTAACATCTAGGCCTAATTTCAAAGAATCTCCTGCACTTTTTTCCGATAACACCTTGCTTAATATATTATAAGACGCTCCTGCTTTCAGATCAAGATCCATTGCAGGACCTAAATAGTTATTAAAAGAAACCCCTACAGCTGCTCCTAAAGAAACATTGAGGCCAGGCACTTTTTTAATACCTGCAAACTCCACATCTCCGCCTACATTTACCCCCCAGGTAATATTGGGTTTCATGTTCTGCTGATGTATCATGGTATCATCGCCATTAAAATCATCAGGCACACCACGCATATTGCGGTTTACGTTTCCCGGGTTTATATTCCACCCCAACCCTACCCAGCTGGCTTGTTGCTCTACCCCCACTCCGCCATCGTAATAAATGTTAATCGGGTATCCCCCTACATCCATCAGTGGAATACTATAAGAAAAATCACCGGTAAATAAGTTTACCATATTATCGGCGCTGACGGATTTAAAAGAAGTCATTTCCGGCTGATTAGGACCATCTATAAACGCCGCCTTACCTAGCACGTGCCGGTTATTATTTACTGCATATGAGGCAGAAACAGCCTGCCGCGGTTGTTTGTATGATTGTGCAAAGGCATCAACCGCCTGTTTCCCATAGGTATTATAATGCCTGACAACCGCTGCCGGCTGTGCTGCTGCCAACACCTTCATACTCCCGTACAAAGGCATTATCACAGAGGAATAAAACAGGGTAAGTAAAAAGCAGGCAATGGCTTTAGTATACCTGTGTGCTAAAAGTTGAATCATATATTATCGTTATCCTTTGCTGTAATTATTGTATCATAAAATGAGTGATATACTGACTGCGATGACTGTCTTGTAAAGACACCTTATACACGCTATTCTTTTTAAAGTCGCCCTTGTTATCAAACCACCAGAAATTATTTCCATAACTCACCATTACCTTGGCTTGGCGCACTACACTTCCATCAGGACCCGTAAAAGTAATAGCAGCCTGATGCTCTTTTTCGTAAGAATAAAAGCTGAGTCCTGCACCACCCGCCGCAATAAAGCTTACCCCTGCCGCGTCCTGCTCTTTTTTCAACAACAGGTACGATCTGGCGGCAATATCTTCTGTACCTTTTGTCATTCCAGGCACGTAAAACATCCACACCTCACTTTGAGCTACTACCTGGTTATTGTTCTTTGCCACTACAGCCCATGCATACCACCGCGCAGTATCCAGCGAAGGCGCCGATACCGGGTAAATACTTATAGGAGTGGCAAGATTGCCAGCTGTGTAAAAGGGTATATTTTGCTGTACCGCCTGCAATGCCGACTGGCCCTGCAACACAGCAGTAACAGATACATCATAACTCAGGTTACTGAATAAATTGAGTGGAGAAGGTGGCAGCCAGGTAAACTGCGGATATAAAGACAACAGGGTATCTTTATCCGCAGGGGTATTTAATACAGGCGGGCTCAAGGGCTGTATTTCCAGGTTGATACAGTCTTCCGTTAAAGATACATACGTATCACCCTGCCAGCCTCCTACTGCATAACAAACGGTGTAATTACCCACGGGTATTAAACCCTCTGGATTCATATCTGCACTGAAAGCTCCGGATAAATATTTCCAGGCTACAGGAGAAAAATCTGTGTACCTTAATTGGTTCGCTCCCTTTTGCAGGGTTACAGAACGGCTGGCTGCAGTGAGTACCGGCGTATGATCTGCCACGTTAAGCATGGTGATATTCACCTCTGCCGTTGCGGTATTTCCTGCATTTACCAATACCATATTCCACAGCTGCGTTTTCTGTACCACGCCTACGGGAGGTACCTGCAATGCCATGGTAAGCTGTGCAGATGTGGGAACAGCTGCCAGCAGCAACCATAAAAAGATCAACTTTTGTATTTTCATTTTCAACTCTTGTTACTAGAATATTTTAAAATAGCTGAAACGGCCTGTATTGTTTTCTACCAGTTGCCTGTTAGAGCCTGGTATAAATCCTTTTTCCATCATTAGTTGTACTTCGCCTAATTTTTTCATCTTTATCAGCACATTGCCTTTATAGCCTATTTGTATGCTGTTATAATACGTCTGGTAATTATATTTAATACCCGCACCCACCCTTAGCCAGTTTAACAGTGCATATTGCGCCGCGTTATCTACCGTGTATAAATTATACATAGCAGCCAGTGAGGCAGAACCAGTGGTTTGCCAGGTAAACTTTGCATATAACAGTGCATGACTTAGTAAAAAAGTAGAGGTATTGCTGTACACAAAAGCACTATCAGAAGGCTTGTTGTAAAAGCGCGTATATAAAGCTGTAGTGCTCATATCCACACCATCTACTTTATAATAATAACTGGCGCTGCCTACCAGGGAGTAAAACAGGTTTTCGACATAAGCGCTATCACTCAGCTTTGTTAATTGCGAACTGGGGTAATAACCCAGGGAAAATACGGGCCAGCGACGTAACCGAAGAGTCGCTTGTATGCTTTTAAAAACTGTATTGTTCTGATAGGTAATATTGGTGGTAGTGTTGGTGTAATCATTTTCTTTTAAAGATGCTGTAACCAGTAACTGGTTTTTAAAGAAAGGCTGATCGGCCTTAATCATCCAGGCTTTTTGCTGAGTGCCGGTAGTAATGTAACTGAAAGACTGAAACGAGGCACCATACCTTTTGAAATAAGCTGTTATGCGGGTGGTGCTGGCAGGTATTATCGTTTGCAGCTTCAGGGAATACGCTTCATTGGCATGTTCGCCCAGATGCACTGCCGATGCCAGCAGGCTTTTATTAGTGCCATTGTTATAGTAAGGTACAGACGACTTGGCCACCTCCGCAGTAAGGTAAGTACTAGCATTTACCCGGCAATTGCCTTCCAGCGTAAAACCCATCAGGTGGTAATCTGGCTGTGTTCCGCTGTTGCTACCGGTGTTATTGTAAACCTGTTTTTTACCGGCATACCAGCTTACTATTATATTTGTTCCGTTTTTTAGTCCTTTACCAGCTCTCACCATATACAGGTACTGCGCAGGCGCTGATGCATTTTTTACAATAAAATCGCGAAAGCGATAATCAATACTTCCCGCCGCAACAGCCACATAGTAAGAAGGATTATACTCTATTTGCAGGCCATTAATGCTTACGTTTTTCACAGACAGCTCAGAATAATCTACTACTGTTCGCCCTACACCCAATGTTTTTATCGCCAGCAAGGTTTGATACCCAGCCGGTAAAGCGCTGTCAGGCACCTGCCTGGCTGCTATTTCAGCATCCAGCTGCTGGGTGCCTGAAGAAGACTTGTACAGCTCGTTGTTTCTTTGCTGCTGCCAGGCAGCTACCTGCTGCTTATGATGCTGATACCTTTTTTCTAACTGCTGCACCTGTTGCTCCAGGGTATCGATACGTCTTTTTCGGGTTTGATAAGTTTGCATAAAGCTGGTATCCACAGCTGGTTTCTGTGAAACCGCAGAACTGTCGGAACGCCTACTGAACCAATCTTTCAAATAACCAGGTATCTTTTTTCTATCCGGAGCATCGGGTCTGGAAAAAGCCACAGCAGGTAATGCAGGAATAGAATCTGCCGCCAGTTCTGGCTTGCTCCCATATAACGCTGTCTCTTTCGCTTCTATCAACTTTTGAACAACGCCCGGACTGTTAGACCAGCTTCTCAATTGAAGCAGCTCGTCTCTTTTAGCATCCAGCTGATGCTCTATCATCCCCAACGAATCGCCAGGAAGCTTTGGAAGCGGATACCGGTTCATAATTTGCCGGAGACGGCTGGCAAAATCAGCAGCACTAAACTGCATATTCAAATCAGTTAGCTTACGGGTAAGCAAGGAGTTACTGAAGCGATTGGTAAGAAAAACACGGAAAGGGTAATTGTTTTTATAGGTGATATCCAGGTAGGTTTGCACGGTATGATAATATATATCATGCTCGGCATAGGGAGTATCTATATACGATCGGTAGTCTACGCTGTATAAAACGTTACCATGTATGGTAATAGCAGGAACAGTAGCTATCTGCGGATTTTTGTTCCCGGCATTATTATTAATAGTACTCACATTGCCCCTGGCCGAAACAGGTATATAAGAACTAAAACCAGGCTTACCCAACTGGCGGGTGTAAGGCATCAGATAACGACTGCTGCCAGCTGTGTCTGTTGAAAGCGTATCGGCATACACAACCTCTGGCACAGCAGATGAAAAATAACGTGGGGCCGGCACGGCAACAACTTTCCCGGCAGGAAACCCCTTTTGACCATATAACGGGCCAAACAGGCATAGTAGTATTACAATAAACGACACCAGCGTTTTCACGTACGTTCAAGAGAATTTAACAATAGCAACAGCTACTGCAGGGTATTTAAAACAAACTAACTAATCGAAAACAGCCTACAAACAGATTTAATCGAGTAGAGTAAATAAGGATATGTAGCAGTAAGATGGAAAAAATGTGTGCCAATAAGGACAGGGTACTTTTATTTCATCATGTGTTAAGGGTTGTGTATTAATGTTAAGACAAAGCAAAGATATACCTTTTGCCCAATGACTTCAAAGCTTTACCACTATTGTGTTATATATCATTTTATGCAATATCTTAAAGCCTATTTTCTAACAGCAACCTCCCATCAATTCCATTCTTTATCCCACCAGCTGGCACTCGAGCTATACACCACAGGTTATGCCGATGCCATGTACCTGGCCGACTTAATTGCCGAAAATGAGAAAATGACTTCCGCCCATCTCTAAACGCGGTTGCTTATATAGCCAAAGTAGAAGCCCGTGGGGCATTGGGTAAGAAGAAGAAAACAGTGAAATGTTAGGTCTGTAGTCTATAATATGTAAAAATAGAAAAAGTAAAACTTAACGCATTCACACAGAAGGCAAACAAAGTGATCTCTTCAACAGGAACAGGCATCCGCCAGGAGAATATAGCAACTGCAACAAGCAGCATTACATTCACAAGCATAGCTATACTATGATGAAAAAAAGACCTTACCAACACTAAGCACCCGATCCTTAATACAACAGTGATCAGCGCTAATACAATAAAAAAGAAAGGGAAAAAATATAAAGCTGTCCAAAACGCAAACATAATTCTTCCGGCCTCCTGCGGCCAATAAATCAGCACAACCCAACACATAGCAGATAAAACAGCCAACAATATTTTTAAAAATCGCACGAGCATAATATCTGTCACATTTTTGTTTCTAAAAAATCGTCTATTTTAATAAACAATCAACACCCAACTCGTTAGCAGCTGCCACAAATACCTTTGCTATAGTTATATCACTTACACTCAGCGTGATTTCTTTGCCATCTAGTAATTTGTCTATATTTTCCTTGGCTTCTGTCATTGTCAGTTCGAGTAAGCTTCTCTGCAACCGTATCATACTTACTTTTTCCATGCCTTCACGCCAGCCGGTCATTACAATGGAAGAAGCCGATTCCTTGTGTAGAAGCCCATCCCAGTCTACGCCCGGATTTTGCTGTTTTACCTCCTCCGGAATAGTAAAATCCATAGACACTATATACTCATACCACTCCTGCGGAATGACTACATGATAATCCAATACATACAGCGCCAGATCCTGTGGCCAACTCCATACACCATCAGTTAGTATACAATAAGACATGGAGAATCTTTCTCCCGTAAAAGCATGAGTTAACAATTCGCTGCTAACTACTTCAATGCCCCCGGACATTAAGTAACGCACCAGCTTTTCCTTAACATAGGAGTTATTTATCGTCTCATTCACATAATCTTTTATGCTTGGAACATCCTCTATGCCTGCCCTATGCTCCTTCCAATACCCGAAAAAGGTAGTACTATAAACAGATGTCGGTTCTGCAATTCGTTGAACAAGTACTTTCACCTTTTTCGCACTCTCTACCACTTTCAGCCAGTCACCATCTACCGCCATTCCGCTGTCTAAGGGCCTGAAAGAATCATAGGCCAATAACGCCTCTATAAAAAAGTCCACTTCTTCGTATTCCTCTTTTGAAAAAGAAAACTGCCTGTTTTTTACATCATCATAAAAGCTAAAGGATTCAAGAGTATTTACCGCTTCGCTATAATCTAAAATAGGATCATAGTATTCCGAATTCCACCAAACAGCTCTTTGAAAAGTCAGGTCCGAAATTTTATCGATAACATCTAATACATTCTCCAGGTACGTCATTACTAATTCGCTATGTTCTTAATGATTACTTGTTTTTCTTCGGTGCTCACCAGAGTATTGATGAGCATTTGTCTTCATGAATGCTTATACATCCTTCCGGACTTGCCTAATTGTTTTCTACTCCTGCCCTTACTTTTATTCCTTTCTCTACTAAATACCTTTCCGCCTTTTATCAGGAGTTTACCTGAAGTATACACAGGAAACACTAGCATAATTAATCCGATAAAATCAAGCACCAGCTTCATGGTTGTAGGTTTAGCAGCATCGCCCTCCAAATACACCACATCAAACCAACGTTGGTAATATACCGTTTCACTCATGGCATCTCCCAAATCTTCCAGCAGCCCCCTACGAACATGGGTGGCTGCTTTCACTTCTTTATACTCAAAGGCATTATAATAGTGTAAATAAATGGTCTTATACTTACGGTCAACTTTCTCAAAATACCCCACCGTACTTTCATTAGTATAAACAAAAACAACATCCCTTACAAAGCAATAGGAAAGAAATACCAGGAGAACAGAAAAACACAATACACAAACACCCGCAATCGCCCTGTTAATAGTTTTCATAGCTATAAAAGCGCTTTTTTATTGTATATGCCCTGACATCGTTCAGAAAATGGTTGTGTACATAAAAATTAGCCAACACCAATATTTCAGGCACTCCATCCTTATCAAAATCATGCAACAACAGTTGCGGAGCATAAAAATCATAGCTGCCCAGTGCCACAGAATCTATCCTATCTCCATTTTGTCTGTACACCTGTAAGCTACACTCATTAAGACTGCTGGCCAATGCACACACAAAAGCTCCCATATCTTTAGCCTGGTAAATATCAGGATGCTTTTTCTTTAATGCAACCCAGCTGGCAGCGGCGGTATCCGGCACAAGCTGGTAATCTCCTGTTCTGACAGCCAATACTTTATAATTCAGTGTAGTATCTATAACAGTAGACGAATCTACAGCAACCAGGCTGTCCTTCCTGATCTGAAAGACCTGCTTCCCTATCGTTTCCTCTCCGTCCGGCGTCCATGTAGTGTCCCATACACTCCAATAACGATCATTCACAGCAATCATAGAACTTTGCTCAAAAGGCTGCTCCAACATCAACGTAAGCCCACCTGTTCTATTTCTATTACAGCTAAACAACACGATGCAGTAGCCCGCGACAGCAGCCAGTAAAATGCTATAAAGTCTTTTTTGCAAAAAACTGTTATTTTTCATGTGTAGTTATTACTTGTACAATTCTATGCGCCCATCTTTTCTCTAAATTCACTGTACACTTCTATATAATAACTTATATCCCTTCGCGTACCTGTTGATAATACCAATCCACTATACTTATCAACTAAAATAGGAGCGTTTCCTCCAAGTATGGTCATAATATCACCTTTTCTGATATACTCTTCGGATTGATAGAAAAATACCCAGCCGTACTTAAACTCAAGCGGATCACTTAATAAACACAGTTTATGCCGACCACGACTTTCAATCTCGGTTAGTTTCTCCTGCGCACGTATTTGTGCTTGTTCTAAATTTAACATCTTACCTTGCTTTTAAATTTCAGTTATAGCAAAATCTCCGTGAAATGTCAGGCATATTATTTTACTATCCAGCTTGTTATCTATTTGACTTAAAAAATCATTCAACTTATATAAATCGTCAAAGGCCATCCCGGCTGTACCTATGCAGATACAGTCATATTTCTCCAGACACGCCAATACTCTATATATTAAAGTATTTAAAAAAGAATAGGCTGTAAGATCAATCAGACGAACACCCCATTTTGTCAGTCTTCTTTCGAACCTCCTTCTATTAAATCTCCATTTGGGAAATGGTATTTTCAGATTTTCCTTCAGAAGAATACAGTTTATAAATGCACTGTTTCCAGAGCAATTAGGAAAAAGTGCTTTTTCTTCTCCATATTCATTCACTATGGCACGATATATCATTTATAAAGAGATTGACGGTGTAAACATCCAGGCTTTTTATTCATACAAGGCACTTCTTTTTCTTTCACGAACATTTCCTTTCTAACAACTCCTGCACGCGCTTCCCGTAGTCATTACTTTCAGCTAACTTTTTTACATATCCCACTATCTCCTCTCTGCAATACGTCAGACACTCCATGAACATTGCATCATTCACCACCCGGTAAATACTTCTCCAATCTTTGGTAACGGCAAGTGATTGAAACAATAGCTCCAGGTATTCTTCTTTTTTAGAAGAATGCAGGCATATTAAGTTTACGATAGTCTGGTTCTTTATAATTCTACTATTCCCTTTCCTGTTTACAAACTGGCAAAGTGCCTCTTCATATGGAAACCAGGCCAGTTCTTCCGCACTACGGTATTTAAAATAATCAAGTACCGACAGCTTTACCAGGAAATTCTTTTCTCCCATAAGTAAGCAAAAAATCGTCCGCACAGTACCTTATCGTAAAACCCCAACCATCCCGCTACGTCTATGAGATCCGACAAGTAAAAACCGTTTGCCACATGCACGGCAGCAAAAATAACCTGCTTATAATACTCCGAATAATCATCTTTGAAATTATATTCATCGATAAAACGCTACGCACCATATAGTTCTTATGCTCAAAGAGCGCTTTTACTTCTTCCAATGTTTTCATCTGATAGCTACTTTTATATGGTTCATTTATTGCTTCGGTAAACAATACCATAAACAACAAAGCCGCCTGGAATGTGTTCAGGCGGCTTTGTTGTTATTCTGCATTCTCTTTTTTACTTTTTAATCCTATCCCCACTCCCACTTCATATTGCTGTCCGTATCCCTGTTTATTGTTAGATACATAAGACAAGTTCAGCTCGCCAAAGTTTTTCAGCAACAGGCCCAATGTACCACAAATACTGCCGGTGTTTTGCCAGATGGCGCTGGCGTGGAAAGTTTGATCGTAGGTGAACTGTGTACCCGCAGCCAGTATCCAGGAACGTTTGGTAAAAAAGCGGCCCGATAACAGAGGCTTAATTTCATACTCATTGTTGCCTTCTGGTTTCCAGGCGTAAGAAGTCATAACGTTCATGGTTTCCATGTCTATATCGTTACCGGTGACCTTAGGAAACCACTGACGCAGGTTAAAGCCGGTTGCACTGAATGAAAAACCTTTCAACTCGTACACCGCGCCAAAATCGCCATCTACCTGCCAGCCTTTCTGGTTAAATTGCTTTGCACCATTATCTACCGCACCACCATCTATAATAGCAGCGCCATCCAGTTGCTGTTTGTAGGTGGCCAGTGAAAAGCCCAAACGTATCTGCTCTTTCCCGCTCAGTTTTATTTTATAGCCATAACTCACTTTAGCAGAAGTGCGGCGCAGCACACCACTTTTATCGTTGGTCAATTGCAAACCCGCAGCGGAGTTTTTACCAAACCCCATATCCCCTGTTAACTGCATCAGCGTAGGCGCTCCGTCAAAACCAATCCAGCTACGGTTGGCCAATGCATACACAAACGGATTGTCATGCGCCCCTGCATAGGCCGGGTTGGCCAGGTAGTTGTTACGGTAATAATGCGCTACCGCGTTATTATAATACAGCTGCGCTTTGCCCGAATGGGCAAAGAGCACGCTGCATACAATAGTTAATCCTATGAATTGTTTTTTCATTCCTCTTCTTGTTAAATGATCAGTCATACTTAACGCACAATGCTGATAGATCCTTTTTTCGCCACTCTGCCCTGCACAGTGAACACATACATATAAGTATCCGTTGCCAGTGATACGCCACCGCTGGTTCCTTCCCAGCTGTTATCGTAGTTGTGCTTTTCGTATACTTTTTTACCGTTCCTGTCAAAGATGCTCAGCACGTTATCAGGATAGCTGGTTACATTATCAATCACAAACTTGTCATTCACACCATCCCCGTTAGGCGTAACAATAGTTCTGGCAGTTACCGAGAACGTTTCTGTTACAGTAATGGAAATGGTATCGGAAGTTTCACAACCGGCACTATTGGTAACCGTAGCCGTGTACACCGTATTTTCCATGGGAGTAGCGGTTGGAGTAGCACTCAGCGGGAAGTCCAGCGAAGCAGCCGGAGTCCAGCTAACAGCTGCAATAGCACCGTCACTGGTTACAGTCAGTTGCGTAGAACCGCCTTTGTTCAACGTTTGACCATTTGCACTGGTAATGCTAATAACAGGTAAAGCATTTACCGTTACGGCTTGCGCATCCGAAGTATCCACACAACCGCTGGTAGTAGTTACCACCAGGCTATAAGCGCCTGCCTTACTGGCAGCATAAGTGTTGCTGGTAGCACCTGCAATAGCCACACCATTATTCAACCACTGGTTACCGATGGTAGCACCCGAAGTAAACACCACGTTATCGCCCTCGCAGATAGCTAATGATCCGCCGGCCTGTATTATTGCTGTTGGTAAAGGATTAACAGTCACCTGTTTTTGTGAAGACACCACAGCGCAACCTCCGTTGTTCACGGTTACGGTATACGCACCACTTTCTGTTACAGTAAGTGTAGCTGCCGTATCCCCTTTTATAGCCACTCCGTTTTTCATCCACTGATTATAAATAGCGGAAGAAGAAGCAAGCGTAACCTTTCCGCCTGCACAGAAGCTCAGCGGCCCCACTGCTGTGATAGCAGGTACTGCAGGAATAGCGTTTACGCTGATTTTGGCGGTAGCCGTGCTTACACAAGCACCTGAACCATAGGTATACGTAACCGTATAAGTACCAGGCGTGCTGTTACTCAGGTTTACCACACCTGTGGTGGTATTGATCACCAGGCCTGTAGTGCTGGCGTATGTACCACCGGCAGTACCTGTCTGGTAAACCGAAGCCGTTCCGCTGGCGCAATAAGGACTGCCTACATAACTGATAGTAGCCACCGGTTGCGGATTGATCGTTACTACCGTAGTTGTGGAATCGGAGCAGCTGCCATTACCGAAAGTGTATTTAATAGTATAAGTACCCACGGTACTGTTAGCCAGGTTGATAACACCGGTAGTGGCGTTAATAACCAATCCTGCTGCTGCACTGTACACACCACCGGTTAAGCCGGTTTGTGTTACAGTGGCGGTGCCACTGGTGCAATAAGGCCCTGCATAACTAATAGTGGCTACAGGAGTTGCATTCACGGTGATTTTTCTGGTAGTAGCCGAAGTACAGGTTCCGTTAGAATACGTATAAGAAATAGTGGCAGTTCCAGCCGTAACACCTGTTACAACACCGGCGCTACTTACTTTAGCCACCGCAACATTATCGCTGCTCCAGATACCCCCCACGGTATTGCTGGATAACACAGTACTGTTGTTTACACAAATATTGGTGTTGCCCTTAATGGTATCTACATAAGGATAAGCGTTCACGTAAAACAGCGTATCTCTTTTCACACTACAGCTGCCTTTAGTAACAGTATAAGAAATGGTAGCATTACCCGGTGCAACCGCTGTTACCACACCAACACTATCCACTTTTGCTACAGCACTGTTACTGCTGGCCCACACCCCACCCGTTACCGCATTGGTAAGTGCCGAGGTATTACCTACACAGGCTGCATTGTTACCGGAAATACCGGTTAAGGTTGGTAAAGACACAATGGTAATGGTATCGGAAGTAGTGTTAATACAATAATCATCGCTGGCCGTATAATTTACCACATACGTTCCGCCAGTACTGGCAGCCAGGTTAATGGCTCCGGTAGTGGCATTCAGCGATAAACCGCTGGCTGCATTATAAATACCACCTGTTAAGCCGGTTTGTGTTACGGTAGTGGTTCCGGTAGGACAATAAGGACTGCCGGTATAGTGAATACTTACTGCAGGCAATGCTTTGACAACAATGCTGGCAGTAGCGGTATCCGTGCACCCGTTGGCGTTGCTGGTGATATAACGTACAGCATAAGTACCTGCCTTGCTGGTGAGCAGATCAACCGCACCGGTAGTAGCGTTGATCACCAGGCCGGTGGTACCCAGATAAGTTCCTCCGGTAGTACCCGTTTGCGTAACAGCTACAGTTCCGCTGCCAATGCAATAAGGAGAACCAGTATATTGAATAACAGCCTTAGGCGCTGTATTTACAGTGATTCTTTTCGTTACTACAAAAGCAGAGCCGCCGCTAATATAAGTATATACAGCAGAATCAGCCCCCGCAGTTACACCTGTAACAAGACCTGTATTGCTAATAGTGATAATACTGCCTTTAGTGCTCCAGGTTCCACCAGGCACAGCATGGCTTAATTGTATCGTTTTGCCCACACACACCGTATTTGCTCCGGTAATAGGCTGAGAAGTTGCGGCAGCAACCACCTGTATCGCTTTCGAATCAACCGTGGTACAGCCGATTGACTTATATATATATTTAAGCGTATCATTACCAACAGCCTTAGGAGTATATACCCCGGTAGTAGCATCAATGCTACCAGTACTACTCACATTATTGCCCCATGTGCCGCCTGGCATACTTTCATTGTAGGAAGAAGTGCTACCCAGCACAACCTGGCTGCTACCGGTAATGGTTCCATATTTCTGTTCACCGATATACACCTGTGCAAAAGCAGTATTGGCACAGGTTCCTGATCCAAAACGATAAGTAACTGTATAAGAACCTATACTTGATTGAACAGGATAAATATAGCCCGATACAGAATCAATTACTAAACCAGCAGTTGACGAATAACTGCCACCTGCTGTGCCGGTTCTTGTTACAGCAAAGAATGAATAGGTAGTACAGACGCTATCACCATAACTGATGGTTGCCGTAGATAAAGCTTTAATGGTAACCTTTGCACTTGCAGTTGCCAGGCAGCTGCCATTATACACCACATACGTTACCACATAAGCACCTGCTGCACTGGCAGCCAGATTAATAGTACCCGTAGCAGAATCAAGAGACAAACCGCTACCTGCTGCGTAATATCCGCCGGTAGTTCCGGTAAGTGTTGCTGTGGCAGTTCCGCTCTGGCAAAATACGCTGTCGGTATATTTAATAGAAGCGGTTGGCGCAGGCATTACCATAATATTTTTGGTTACAGTAGCAGTGCAGGTACCATTAGATTTGGTATAACTGATAGTAACAGAACCTGCAGTAACACCGGTTACCAATCCATCCAGGCTATTAATCAAGGCAATAGCATTGTTACTACTGCTCCATGTTCCACCTGCTGTTGTATTGTAAAGGTTCATAGTACTGCCAATGCACATCACAGTTTGCCCCAGTATAGCCTCCAGCTGCGGTTGAACAGTTACATATATAGTATCCGCAACCCTATTGCTACAGGTACCATCACTTACCGTATAATATACATAAGTAGTTCCGGCACTTTTGCCAGTAACCAAACCGCTGTTGCTTACCATGGCTATAGAAGAATCTTTCACACTCCATACACCGCCTGTAGTAATATGGGTAATCTGGGTAGTGCTACCTGCACAAATACTATGCGTGTACCCGTCAGCTGCCACATAAGGCCCCGCCAGGATAATCACATCGGCAGAAGTGGTATCTCCTGTACCATAACGGTAAACGACATGATAAGTTCCCGCTGTGCTTTGATTGGTATTGATCTGGCCGGAAGCAGTATCAATATTCAAACCGTAGGCAGCAGAATAACTACCACCAGTTACCCCCGTTTGTGTAACAGTAAGCAAACCGGCATTTTTACAGAAAGAAGTGCCACCGTAAGAAATAACAGGTTTATCTGAAGCGGTAATGGTTACCGTGGCACCAGTAGTATCCCCACAAATACCATTACCAAAAGAATACACTACATGATAAACACCAGGCGTACTAGCTGACAGGTTAATAGTTCCTGTAGACGCATCGATAGCCAAACCAACACGAACGGAGTATACACCACCAGTAGTACCCGTTTGGATTACGCTGGCAGTACCCGAAGCCGGGAATGAACTGCTGGCATAATTGATAGTAGCTACAGGCACATCTACCACTTTCAGCGTATCAAATATAATAGCAGAGCAACCATCACCATTGGTTACAGTATAAGATATTTGAGCAATGCCGGCTTCTTTTCCGGAGAACACACCATTAGGATAAATATTGGCAACAGTAGCGCTGTACAGTGACCAGTAGCCATTGGTGGTGGGTGTATGTGAAAAAGTGGCTGTTCCACCAACACAAACTGTTTTAGTGCTGCTGGCACCGGAAATAACAGGTAAAGCCTTTACCACAATGGCGGTATCCAGTTTATAAGTACAGGTACCGTCAGTTACTGTATAGCTGATAATAGCGTTGCCCGGATTACCACCATATACCACACCGGTTGTGGAGTTAACAGAAGCAATAGATGAATTACTGCTGCTGAAAATACCACCAGAAACATAGTTAGGAGTAAATGTGGCATCGCTTCCACTGCAAAGGCTATATGGCCCCGACAAGGAAGGGTAAGTGCCGGCAGGCTTGGATGCAATAGTTACATATGCAGAAGTAGTATCGGTGCAACCAGCTACATTGAAAAAAGTATATAACACCTTGTAGGTTCCTGCTGTACTCAATTGCGGCTTAATAGCGCCGGAGATTGCGTCCAGACTCAGGCCTGCCGGAGCAGAATAAATCCCCCCCGTTTGCCCAACTTGATTTACTGCCACCGTTCCCATCACATTACAAAAAGGGCTGCCGGGATAGGAAATAGTAGCTGCTGGGGCTGCCAGTATCCTTATAATAGTAGAGGCTGTATCACTACAGCCTGCTGCATTGGCAAAAGTATATAATACCCGGTATTGTCCGGGAGTACTTGTCATGGTATTGATCGTACCCGTTGCGGCATTCAGTACCAGGCCTGTTCCGGAAGTATAGGTGCCACCAGTTTGCCCGGTTACAGTTACGCTGATATTGCTGAATGATCTGCAAAAATCGCTGGCTCCATACGAAATGGTAGCTGTGGGTGCAGCATTAATCACTACATTGGTGCTGACAACAGCTTTGCAGGCTCCATACGTATAATTAACGGTATAGCTTCCCGGGATACTCTGTCCTGTACTGAAAATACCAGTGACATTATTGATATCCAGCCCTGAACTAGTAGAGGCAAATGTTCCCCCTTTAACACCGGTAACATTAGGGTAAACAGAGCTGCTAGAACCAGCTTTATTACAAAAAGGACCAGCTCCATAAGTAAAAGAAGTGGACGCAGTGGCCAACACATTTATATACACAGTCATGACTGAGGAGTCAATCCCTTCTTTATATTTCACTGTAAAAGTGTCCTGCCCTGTGTACCCTACATTAGGAGTATAACTGATATTAGCAGGATTGAGATAGGACGACGTTCCAACAACACCCGTATAAGGTAAATTAGAAAGGGTGCCGCCTGTTGGATTTTTTACAATACTCCACGAGTTAGCATTGCCCTGGATCCCTCCATAAACAGTAAGCACTGTATCCAAACTAAACGTGGTATTCTGGCACGCATCTACCATCCAACCAGGAGCATAGACAAATTTAGCCTGGGCAAACACCTGTGAAGTAGCCAGACAAAGCAAAATACCAAACAGCAGCATACAGTGCTTGCCTGTTTGACGTAACAATTTCATCATAAAATATAGAGGTAAATGGGTAAAAACTAAGGTTGAAAGGGGTTTACTGAAGGAAATAGCGATAGCTCGCTTATTTTGATAGCATAGGGCTCAGGAACGGAAATTATGTTCCACAACGCTGTTAAATTCATCATAGTTGCTTTTTACGGGTGGGTTTTCAAAACGAAAATAGTATAAAAAAGGGGGATACTAGCCAAATTTTCACACATAAGGGAGGAAACAGAAAACCCCGGCCACTGGCAAGCCAGCAACCGGGGTTTTGAAAATGGAAAGGTGATATTACTTCAGCACTACCAGTTTTTGCGTTCCATTCACGGCCGAGTTGGCCACTTTAATGAAATACACGCCTGGTGCCAGTGTTTTGGATTTGATAGTAGCTTGCTCTGTGTTAGAGGTTTGCTGTGACATTACATCGCCAGATACATTGTACACAGAAATAACGCTCTTCTCCGCTTTGGGGTTCACAAACCGGATGTTCACCTCATTAGAAGCTACTGCCGGGTTTGGAAACACATCAAAACGTGGGCCTGCACTTACAAAGTTTACCGTTTCGGTATGGGTTGGACCAGTGTATGGTTGCTGGCAATATAACGACCAGTCCATACCTGCTTCTGCATTGTCAGCATTCGCCATTCTGGCGCCTGACAACAATGCTGCCTGATACCACTTGGTGTTTACGCTGGCTGCGCCGGTAGCACCGGTAACCAGTTGTAAACGGTAGTCGTATTTCAGCTTACGGGTAGCTTCGCCATTATAAGTATAATCAGTGCTGGTGATAATAGCAATTACTACATTGCTGGCAGGTGTAGATGCCAGGTTTAGAGTACAGTTACCGGAAGATACCGCCTCGCTGTATACAGGCACGCCTGTGCTGGTCCAATAAGCCAGCTGACAGGTCATGTTAGCGCCTATCGGCTGGAAGTTAACGGTAACAGTGCTACCGGAAACGGTTAATGGAATCTGGTTAGCACCAGACCATCCTGGTAAGGTGGTAGTATCAGGTGTTAACAGACCACTGGCATTAGTAGTTTTTACATAAGGAGTAGCTATCCATGCAGCTGGGTTTAACCAGGAAGGTTGCCACTCTGCTGTAATAGACATACCAAATGAACTGTTCAACAATGCCACACAAGCGCTTTTCCATTTACCAAAATCCACCATCGCCTGTTTAGCGCGATACTCGCTGATGAGCCTGCGGGTAGGAGCATCACCCAGGCCACTGGCTAAACCTGCTAACACACGGGTAGAAGCATAACGCCAGATCCAGGGCACTGCGTTATTACCTAATATATTACCTACGAAGGTTGGGAAGGAAGAGCTGTATTGGTGACCACCCAGGAAAGTACGCCAGGTACAGATTTGCTGACTGCCGTTGAACATGTTTACACCTTCGGCAGAAGGACCGCCAAAGCTGCCATCCTGTAACCAGCCGGAATAACACTCAATAGGCATGAACGGCGCAATAAAATCTGTACCGTTTAAGAAGCCCATAGAGCTGTAATTGTTTTTACGTTTAGCATCAGCAGTTTGCTGAAACCATACGTTACCACCTTCGTGAAACCATGCCGCTTGTTTTACGCCAGGCAGATCGGCCAGCATAGCATGGATACCTTCATGCACCATAGCACTGCGTTGTGCTGCAGTATCACTGTAAGGGCAATTAGGATCGAAAGAATAAATAGGATAATAAGAAGCCAGTACCATTGGCCAGGTTGTACCATTATAGGTAATGGCACTTTGCCAGCCACCTAATGCGTTACTATCGGCCGCATCGGTACACAAACCTGAACCGTACAGGTATACTGCGCTTTTATAACCACTTCTGGCACGTAAGTCCGGAGGCCATCCCATGGTATCGCGGAAATAAGCAAACTCCGCATTCATGCGGGTTAGCAAAGGTGTAATAGCAGCGGTGGTCACCACTGATCTTTTCTTAGAGCCCCAGCGGAACGTCCACCAGTTGGAAGACTGCGTACCTACTACAGAGGAACAATCGTTCAGCACGTTAGCCGGAGTAGCTAAACTTGGATACTCAGAACGGAAATCGTAGCTGATAGTAGGTGAATAAGACGGCCAGGTATAAGCCGCGCCGGTACCAGCAGGTGTGCCAGGCCAGGAGCTGCCACCACCTGTAGAAGCCACTGTACCATATACACGCCACTCCAGTATACCGGTTGACTGCGTAGTGTTTAACATAGATAAACGCAGTTTGGTAGTGCTCACCGAACTAAAAGATAACGTGTTAAAAGCATCTTTTACCTTAGGAACGTTACCCAGGTTTACCCAGGCAGTGCCATTCCAGTATTCCAGGTAAGCAGTAGTGGGCGTAAGCACCCCACCTGCATCATCAAACCAGTACACCTGTACAGATGTAATAGTGGCGGTAGCAGTCCAGTCGTACTGCACCCATTGCGTAGAGTTAGGGTTGTTCCAGTTGCCATACGCTCCATGCGTTTTGTCATTGGAGTTGGCGGGCGTATAGCCATCATTTAAAGCAGCAATCGTTTCCCATGAAGAAACGTACGAGGTAGAAGATAGCGCCTGCGGTGCAATGTTTGTTTGCGCAACAGCAGCAGCCAGCACACCTACCATCAGAAGGGACGTTAGTGTAAACTTTAGCATAGCATAGTGTTTTAACTATTATTAAAAGAATGAGAAAACAATAGGCGGTTAACAATTTACAGTTCCATTAGGTACTGTTAAAGTAGCGCAGATACAGATGAGTGTCTTTCCATATTTTAACTTGTTCGGGCTGCATTTTACCTGTTAGCTAAGTAAGGCAACCATGATGGAACACTTAAAAGAATTAAAATTTAATAAATATTGGTTAATATCCGATGCAAGTTAAAATGCATGATTCATTTAATTTTACCCTTATATACAGTGTAGTATATATACGCACACAATGCAGCCAGATACAGCATTTCAACAAACTGTTGCCAACAAGTACCAGCATGCGGAACACCTGGTTTCTTATATCATTATTATGTTTAAAAGGAACACTTGATCAAACACACCTGCCCTTGACCGGGATAAGAGGATTTGCGCTTTTTTAGCAAAAGAGGTATCTATTATGGAGGGAGTTTTTTTTTCGCCGGATGTTCATTACTACCAGCCGATTGCCATACCATCCGGCCGGCTGCTCATTTCCATATGACTGGTCATCTCTCCGCCTGCACAGGCTGATACCTAATGTACACACCCGCCAACACAGGCATTACAAAGCCCGGGACACGAATTTTCATGCCTATCCATGTTAGGTACAGGCAAGTTTGAAAAATAGTCAGTAGCAAAAAAAGAAATTGGCCGGATAGCAGGATTTGTTCGGAGCCTATTTGCTTTTCTTAGTTAGCCAGGCACGCACCGGCTCATCATACCATTTCAGTGCAGCATACCCAACCAGTATGGTTCCGGCAAAGGTTAACAAAGCATTAGGCAATGCCTCCGTTACCGCAATGCCTTTATGGTTGCTTACCCAACCCGTGTAGATGTATATAAAAGGATAATGGGTGATATATAAGGGATAAGACAGATCGCCCAGCCATTTGCATAACTTAGACGGCTGCCCGCTTTGCCGTCCGCCTGCGCCCACGTATACGATCAATGGAAACAACAGGATAATACTGAGCGAATCGTACAGGCCGTTCATCCATAAATGTTCAAACCCACCTATACGGGGCATCGCCAGCACTATTATCAGCAACACACTGCTGATTAAAAAGGCATGCTTTCTTTCTACCGGCCGGGTAATCCTCGACAATAATAAACCTCCAAAAAAGGGAAATAGCACGCGGGTACAACCAATACGCAGCTGTTCTTCATTCAACGACCAGCCCCCTATTACATCACCCGTTTTACTGGTTACAGCATAATGTATCAATACACCTCCTGCTATGATCACCAATATAGATAACGCCGTTTTTGAGAGCTTACGCAACCCCAGTGCATAAAGGATGTTCACCACATACTCAAAAAATAGCGACCAGCCAGGACCATCCAGCGGATGCATCTCCTGCCAGCCCCTGATATCCATGGAAATAGGTATAGGAATTAACGTACAACCTATCAGCATTACCAGCAACAGCTTCCAAACCAGCACTGTATGAATCAGCGGAAAGGCAGCAGAGCCTGAAAAATAAAAACACACCGCGCCTACAAGCATACCCATTACCACCATGGGCTGCAAACGAATTAAACGACGTTTGAAAAAGCTGCCTATGGTAAGCTTGTGCCACCGGTCGTCATACGCATACCCCATCACAAAACCAGACAGCAGGAAAAAGAAATCTACTGCCAGGTAGCCGTGGTTAATCACCTGATCGATATGACTGGTAGCATGTGCTTCACAAATGTGAAACACTACCACAAGAATAGCGGCAACACCGCGCAAACCATCTAAAACAGGATAATGGGGTTTAGTAGCAAGACCGTTGGTTATCATGGCAAAGCATTAAGGATATGGAAACAAAAACGGAAGATAATTCATTGCGCTTAACATTAGTATGGAATAACATTTTCCAGGTGAAATTGAAAAGAAGTAGCAGTTGTTGACGAGCCACCTCCCGTCATAATGATATCTGCACTCCGTATAGTAGTCTCGGTTATCTCAATATCCAGTAACGATAAATCCGTATAATTACCGGCAAGCATGGCTGCATCTATTACGCGCCCCTCCTCTACCTCAGACAATACACCAATCCAAATGGATGGCTCAAATTGAAACACTACTTTTTTTCCGGGAGACACACCCTTTTGAACAAATAGCAACCTTCCATCCGTATAAATATTAGCGTCAATGGCGCCAAATTCCAAACGATTAACCACCTCTATTGCATAAGGACTGGCTGCTTGGGCTGAATATTTCAAAATGTCCCCGTCAATATCATTCTCTACACTAAATAGCTGACCGGGATAGGCATTTTTTTGGGGCGAATAATTACCCCAGCTATCACTCACACTTATAAATTTTTCCATAGGATATGAAAACGCAAAGTTTTCACCAGGTAACTGCGTATTAAATACCCTCCAGGCAATCACAGCCTGCCTTTCGGGCAAAGTTTTGTTGAATTGCCCTATTACAACCTGCACCTTGCCGGTGTGTTCAGAACGGTTAATTAGATTAAGTCTAACGTCAGGCATATTATTATGATTTGTAATGCAAATAAATTCTGTCTCCTTTTATAGAAAAAATTGGTTTTTTATAAAAAACTATTACATTTGCACCCCTGTTAATCACTTGATTAGCATTTTCGACGGGACGTAGCGCAGCCCGGTAGCGCGTTTGCATGGGGTGCAAGAGGTCGCTGGTTCGAATCCAGTCGTCCCGACAAGCTTTAAGCTCTGATTCATTTAGCAATAAAGGTTTCAGGGCTTTTTTGTTTTTGGTCGCTTCTGTTTCATTTCGCTGGATGATGACCAAAATTCGCCAAAGCGAATGCCCCCATTCTTTTTTATATTAACTCAATGCTAAATGGCAGAAGACGTAAATAAAGTAAAGTATCGTTATTTACTAGTGCATGACTCCTCATTCAACGGCGAACCTATTGGTCGTTTTAATGCGGTTGTATGCAAGGCGAATAGAAACGGAACGAAGAACGATCAATTTCCAGACTACATCCGCATCGAAGCCAACGGAAAGCAAGCAGTATTTAGGGTAAAAAAAGCGGATCAGGGAAAGAATAAAATATTTATACATCCTAAAACACTGCCAAGAGAATATCAGAGAAGTGAAATAGCATTTTACTTTACTCAATTGCTAAAAGTCAAATATCCTAGATTTCACATTCAGATCTCAGCCCGTTAACGGAGTAATTTCATGTCCGGATTTTTGCTCGACTACAACCTGCCAGTAAGCTAATATAAACTATGGCACATATAATAAAAAAGGCAGTATGACTACTACCTCTGTGTTATTAAAGATTTAATTATTACTAAATTAATTGCTACACTTAAATGACTGAAAAAAAGCCCATATAGGATTTCTCTTTTCTGATAATACAGAGTAACTAATCTTTGTTAATGATTCAGAGCCGTTGCTTCCTACCGCGGACATCCATTGAATGCGACGTTTGAATTTGCGTTCCAGATTATTAAAATAAACTCCATCATTTATTGGGTCACCCAGTACAATAGTAATGTTATTGTCTCGAACATTCTGATACCGAATCAGTTTTCTCTTAAATCCTTCAATCAATGTATCCTTTTCATGAAGGGCTTCATTGTTATACAGCGGATGATCTAACGTAATTCCCTCTCTTTTTGAAGTTAATGGAAACCACGATACGGCCATACTGTCTGTTGTTTTTGGCAAAGATTCCAGAAAGCGAAATCGCTGACGCTGCAGGTCAATCATATTGTACCCCTTAAAAATTTCAGTGACCTCTGAATTCTTTTCTGTAATCACCTGCTTGACGCTCACTACTTTTTCCATGATCCAGTTATTGCAAACAAATAAACTATCAGTTGGTACCACCTGCACGTAAGGGGATTCATGATTTTGGCGACCCAATGATTCTACAGCATAAACACTTACTTTTTTACCGGTCCCCAACCGCGTCTTATAAGACACAGACAACAAAAAGAGGCCAGCCAATAGTATAAAAGATAATTTTCTCATAGTAAATATTTCAACTCTATTGATAAAGATTGCCACCGGATTCATAAAATGTCCCGAAATTAATGATACGGTTTACCTCATAAGTAGTATATATGCCTGTAAGATTATAAGTAACTTTCCCAGACGTCTTTAACCAAGCGTCATAATCGGTATACGAATTATTGCTTCCCGTTTCTTGCCAGTAATACTCCGGACCGCCAGTTAGTCCCGAGCCCAAATGTGATAGGGCGACAATAAAGTATCTTCGAGACGGAGGAGTGGAAGTTTGTCCCATATTAATTAACCATACATCTTCATTCACCATTACTTGATAATATCCTGCTGGCGACCGCAGTCCCGTCCATCTATATTTATAATGTTCCCAACCGCTTGTCGGCCCCATATCTTCGAGCCAGTCCGAGAAATCCTCTCCGCTACCGATTAGGACAGGAGGCCCATCCTCTTCCGCTCCCAAAGTTGCTATGCTTTTTGCTTTGCTGCCTATGCTAAACAGACTATTAACCTTGTCGGAAATAATTTTAGAGGAAGAGTAAGAGCAAGTATCGAGGTAGGATAGAATTTGCCTTCTTTGCTCCGAGGACATCACATTTAAATCTTCATAACTTTTCAGCGATTTGATCTGCTCAATAACATCGATACTTTCAGGTATTGTTGTGTAATCAGTTTCCTTTTTGCAAGAAAACAAGAAAAAAACTGCGAGAGGCAGTAATAGTTTTTTCATTTATTAGGTTTTAGTTAATAAGCAATTGATTATGGTGTTTGTTACATTGAACCTCCGCAAAGCCTTTTGTAATCATTTATCAAAGATGACTGTTGGAGAACGGCTTTGATTATTGGTTTCGAAACTACTACATCACTTAGAGAATTGGATCATTGGGTGTATTATTAATATCATTATCTAGAATGCAAATGGTATTATAAATAAAGTAAGTGGTGATTTTACCACATTTTTAGTACACTACCGTCGTATGAATATACGCCATTTGTTGCCTATTGATTGATCTCGATCTAATTTTGGGACTGAGTTTCTTTCGCTGCATGACATAATATTTCAAGAAAGACGCCTTTGAATTAAAAATCACCCCATTACCAGCAATGTTTTTTAAAAAAATTCTGGACGATTATTTTGATAAAATGAACTGTAATGGTAACTCGTACTGAATTTCACTTTAGCACTTCTTTACTTTAGAGGAAGGAGTAAATTACCTTTTTCTTCCCGAGGACTCAAATGGCTGGGGGGGGAAGGTTATGTAACCAATCTGTACACCATCCGTGGCATGGATGATCTAGAGGGGGCATTGGTCATGGAATTAAGAAGCATGCACTATCATCCAGTTCCAGGTTAACTTATTGGTGTCACACGAGGAGAGAAAGGTACTTATATAGCTTATTGCGCCAGTCTCTGTTGAAGGTGCATCTGTGTGCACCTCCCGCGTTCCTCCGTCAGTTTTCGTCAAATTCCGTCAAATTCTTATCTTTAGAATAGCTCTTAACATTTTACCGGTCGAGGTGGCCATGCATTGTATCGTTCTGCCGGGCACAGTTCGGGAAAGCCTACGGGAGCCGCTTACCGGTTTTGGAACATATTAACAGGTCGGAAACGTGGTCTTAAAAGACCATTTTTGGATTGAGTCTTCGGTTAAGTTCTCCTATCAGGGATACCTCAAAGGTAGACAGATCAAGGATCTCAGGACCGAATTCGAATCCAGTCATCCCGACAAGCTTTAAGCTGGTTCAGCAATGGGCTGCCTTTTTTTATTATTATTCAATAACCTAAACTCTTTTCAAAATGAAATTGTACAAACCCCTGTTATTTGCTTCTATCATTGTTGCTATAGCTGCCTGTAAAAAGGGCGACAATGGCATAATGGCTTTAACACCCTAGTTAGTATTGATTCGTTTTCGGCAGGCATACAATGTAGCAACGGCGATTTGAGTATAAAGTCAGGTATTGATAAAAACGGAAATAATACACTGGACAGTAATGAGGAGACAGAGAGCCGTTATATTTGTAATGGCAGCGATGACCACTAAATCACAATGCTGCTGAACGCAACCACACTGGCTGCTTTATAACAGATATAATGGATGTTGCTCACATAAATAAGCTGTTATGAATAAAAATGCACTGCTCAGTTTTTTTAAAATACTCACTGTAGTACTGGCGCTTGTATTACCCTATCCTGTTTCCGGATTCCCTATTCCTTTAGGATTCGGATTTTATCTATTGGCACTTATGGGCTTCCCGACAATTATTTTTTTGATCTTATACTTTGGGGCCATCCTTTATTTTAGCGCATCTGAACTGGGACGGTATAGCAGCCGGGCAGATGCCTGTATTTGCATAGTTATTATTCTTATCAGTTTTATTCTACTGGCATTTTCTCTCGGTGATTTCATTTGCTATGCCAGTGCTTTAATCTGGGCTCTGTTGGCGGCTTATGTTTTAGTAACTGCTACTGTCTTCGCTATTACGCTGAGAAAGATACATACATTGCTGACGTTAAGGCTGATGAATAGCAAAGAATGATTACCCTATCTGTAATACCCGGTCAAAACTTTCCGACCAGTTTCCCTTAATATCCTAAACAAAGCATTACCTGCTGCTTTTTTAGCCAGGTTGTAAGATAGTAAACATTTATTATTCGGAGCTCAAGGCACAAAGTCTTCTTCCAGCCACAATGTTCTCCTGCGTCTGTACAGCCAGCTACGCCGTGCTTTTACAACCTGGTACACTAATACCATTAACAGGATCGTTGCCCCATCCGGCCATAGAATATACTTTATAGCGATAGCTGACAATAACAATTTAATTTATTTATGAGGTGATCAGAGAGATTTACTATATTTACCTACCAAATTAATAGACTTTATTAAACATCCCAAATATGATCCGTAAATACTTCCTTTTACTCCTGTTATTTTCTGCACTGTTCCTGCATAAAAACGAAGCAGCCGGCCAATCCGGCAAGCGTACTATTACAGGTTCGGTAACGAATGAAGGAACGCCTTTAGAAGGTGTACTGGTATTGATAAAAGGAAGCAGTTATTTCTCGGGTACACAACATGATGGCGTGTATTATATCCCGGTAGCAGACTCTGCTACTGTGCTGGTATTCAGCCTGGAAGGCTACCAGTCGAAGGAAGTAATGCTATCAGATAAGGATGAATATAATATTGAATTGAAAAAGAAATCCCCATCCCTCTCAGAGGATAACCGCATTACCGCTGCTACCCCTAAAAAAACGTTATACCCCCATCATTGATACCTTATGTTATTACTAATCATTATACTACTAAAGCATATAAAGCTTCGCCGGCAAAAGCAGGCTTTGAAGCTTTACCGGACAGCCACTTCCCTATAAGCACTGTTTAAGTTCTACAGAAGCCAGATACTCCTGTCATGGTATTGACTTTATCAATTCCCGGGTTCCTTAAAGAGAAAGGGATAAAGATGAAGCGCATAAGCCAGCTGCCTGATTCCGTTACACCCCCTGTCAAAATCCATTATTTCTTTCAAACCAGTCCGTTTATAATACTCCAAAGTACAATGATGCTGCAGATATTTAAACCGTTTTGCATCTGCAATCTCCAGCGTGTAACTATCACAGTCTGTAAAACCAATGCTGTCCGCGATTGGCAACTCACTTTGCGATTTCAACAACCAAAGACTATCACAATGCAATTGCGTAAAAGCTTTTTTATTCAACTGCATCGTAACAGAAAAAACACTGTCCACTTTCGGATCCTTCATAGGATCCCATCTATTGTCCTGGCTATTGTTATCAAAATTGTAAGGCCGGGGATATACCTTGTAATAAGAAAGAAAATAGCTGGTATCATATACTTTTATAGTAAACAGATCCTCAGTACTGTTAAAGGAAGAGCGATACCAAAGCCTTACTTCCAAGGTATCCACGCCTTGTAGCAAATCTGTCAGCCCTAACTGTTTTTCCAGCTTCGCCCTATACTGCCGATCTTTCCAATCCCATTGCGCATTCCTGTATTGATTGGTATCAGGAAGCAATATTTGTATTGCATTTACAGCAGTAGCTTTCTCCTTTTTTTGTTGGCAGGATAACAAGGCAATGGCCAGGGTTGTGATGATCAGAAAGAGACGCATAAAGACATATATCATTATCAAATATACAAAACTCCTGCCTGGCACTATTCACCCCCAACCTATACATCAGCGCTAGTGGTTTGATAATTCCAGTAGTAAAAGTTAGCTGAAGTGTGGATTGACTACTGAAAGCAAACATGTAAGCTGCCTTAGTCCGGTAACCGGTCCAATAGCTTTTGTACACGATCAGCTATTCTGGGACCGATATTTTTTGCCTTTTCGGCAAATCCACGTATAGCAATAAAGTCAGTAGTTGTTTTGTTATATTCTATATGGCTCAATACTACCAGCGTGTTATAAATACCATTCTGATTATCTAAATTCTTATTAGCGTAGTCTAATAACGCAGGAATAAGTTCAGGGGCGCCATCGTAGTATTTCATAATAACATTATAAGCGTTTCCCCTGACGGAAGCTTCGGTACTAAAAAGATCTTTTATGGCACCGCTCAAAGATTGCTTAGCTTCTGCATTTTGCTGGTTCGTTGTTGTAGAAGCCCGTAAATTGATCGCTGCCGCATTAATATCAGCTTTAATTAATTGAATGCTCTCGTTTCCGCCAGCCTGTAGCTTCGATAATTTATCATTTATCTGTTCTAACTCTTTAAGGGCAACCAATTTTGCAGCTTCCAACGAACTTATTTCAGTCCTTAACTGAGATGCCTGTTTATTGGCTGATTCTACTTTTTCGTTGGCTTCTATTAAATCCTTTTCTGCGTTGGCACTCTTAATCTGGTATAAAACTCCTTGCGCAACAATGCCGGTAACAGCCACAGCAATGGCTACAACACCCGTCCACGTACTTATCTTTTTATACTCCGGCTTTTCAAGCCCGGTAATTTTTAGTTCAAGTTCTTTTATCCGAAGCGCCTGTTCTTTTTCGTCCAGCGCCGGAGATTGTTTTATAGCAACCGTATCACCTGCTAATTTTTCATTTTGATCTGCCATACATACATATTTATAGTAGAATCAGGTCAACTACAATTTATCAGGTAGTTAATAACTTATCTACGATAAATATAACTTTTTCCGTCACCAATAGCTGCAAAATTTGCGTCGCATTTATTTCCGCCCCTCCTGTATCCTCTTTTTAATCCTGCTCAACGAGGGATTTTTAATACCCAGAAAAGAAGCGAGATGAAAAGATGCTACCCGTTGTACAATGTTAGGATGCTGCTTTAGCAGGTTCAGGTAACGCTGTTCGTGTGTGAGAAACAATAACTCTTCTGTACGTCCCTGCGACTGGTTAAAAAAATGCTCTGCCAGTATTCTGCCAAAGCGTTCCCAGGACTTATGATTTTTATAAAGGTTTTGCAGATCAGGGTAAGAAACATACAAGATCTCTGCATCTTCCAAAGCTTCAATATAATAGTTGCAGGGATATTCATAAATGAAGCTACGGAAGGATACAATAAACTGCCCTTCTGAAAAAAAGAACACATTCTTTTCCTCGCTTGTTTCCGGATCGTAGTAATATACCCGGAAAATACCTTTTACCACTATACCCAAATCCTTACAAACCACATTCTGTTTGTTGTAAAAGTCTCCTTTTATAATATCTCTTTTACGCCAGAAAGAAAGACTAACAGAAACATCCGCTTCCGTTAGTCCTGCAAAAGGGGCTACTATGCTTTTTAAATAACCAGCTGCATCTGTTGTTTCCATATTCAAATGTCTGAAAATTCCCGCACTTCGTCCAGGCCGGCATCCCCTGCCATAAAACCAGCCTGTAACTCCCCTTACTATCGTTGTTTTCTATTGAACAGGCACCTGATGATTGACTTTGCGCTGTCTTATAAACTGATAAACAGAGCCTACTATAAAAAGGATGAATAACAGCAATAATGTTCTGGTAATAACAGGATCAGCCGGGCCTGTTGCCAACGGATGGCTTAGCGGCAGCCGTGTAAAAGTTTCATTCACTGTAGGTACCCATGAAAAGAAAAAGGTAAATGAGAGCAAGAAGTTCTCAAAATAACGGGCAGTTTTACTATTCCCCAGTTGATAATGCAGGAACAAAGAAACCAGTAACAACAGGAAGACCACTACTGACAATCCATGCCCGGCATTAAAACCACCGTGTTTAGAAATGGCTAATGCCGTTAATGCAGTAATAGAAGTACCGTAAAAATAGATTTTACCCCAACTGGTCGACAAATTAATTCTACCCCACTGCACATAAGAAATGATTGCTGCAACTAGAGAACCCAAGCCAACGATGGTGTGAAATATCCCAATGGATGAAAGTGCCATATACTTAATTTTAAGACACCAAATTCCACCAAAAAACAACGGAAAATTTTCACTTAAGTTAAAATCTGTACAGCCAGATGTACCTTTAGTATATTTGGTATTGAAGTAAAACCAACACTCCTTGATTGCAAATGACGCTATGTACCTAAGAAAATGGCTAACTTATTGGAAAAAAAGTTTGTCAGATTCCCTTTTTGGAGACATTGACATTGACAAACTAAAACATTTCGAAATTGAAAACTTTTCGATAGATGCTATACAGATAGCAGACCTTACCCAGGTAAATAAACTAATTGATTTTGAAGAAGAACGGATCAATAAAAAGAAAGGGATTTTAAAAAAAGATAGTAAAAGCTGGACAAAACTGGATAGCGCCCTGCTACTAATTGCTCCTTTCAAATTGGTGCCAACACCCGAACGGCTGGTTTTCCTGAAGGACAAAAAAACTAAATTTCCTTTTTGGTATTATATCCATGTAAACAGGTCGGGCAAGACCTCTGTTCCTGAAGATTATTTTCCTGTCTTTCAAAGAAAGTTCCTGGAACCGCTTGCGGATGAAAAAACTGAATTCATATTTTCTACCGTAGAAAAAGTGGACATTGCCACTGCTCCCGGTAAAGAAAAGTATAAAATAGTACAAGAGTACATCGACTATCTCAGAACTGTTTTTACAATTGCAACAGATCAACTTATTGAGAATTATACTACAGAAGGTTATTCAACCCTATCCAATGCGATAGTGCTGCTACCGGATGAAGAAATAAACGCAGCAATAGGTATCATACAACTATATGAAAAAATAGTAAGCAGTCAAAACACCCCTCCTCTTCTTTCGCATTTTATCTCGCTTAAAAACGACATCTGCCGCCCTCCACTTTCAGCAGAAAAATTAATGGAAGCCAATTATCTGCATATAGGACAAATGGGCTTTAGCTTTCCGCTTTCTATTTCTCAAAGAAAAAGCCTGTATACTTTTCTTACATCAGACGATAAAGTGTTTGCTATTAACGGACCGCCAGGAACAGGTAAAACCACTTTATTGCAAAGCGTTGTAGCAAACATGATTGTTGACAGTGCTATTAAAGGTGGCGCCCCTGCCATTATATTAACATGCTCTACAAATAACCAGGCTGTTACAAATATCATTGACAGTTTTTCCAAATCCAATACCCAGGAGGGAGCATTACAAGGCAGATGGCTACCCGATATTCAGGGCTATGCCACCTATTTGCCATCTGCCCTGAAATCAGAACAGGAATTAAAAGGAATAAATTATAAGAAGCTGAATGGTGAGGGCATTTTCAGTAAAATAGAAAACCATACCTATTTAGGTGAAGCAAAAGACTATTTCCTTGAAAAAGGTAAAAACTACTTTAATGGTCCATTACAAAATACCCATGACATAATAAGTCTATTACAAGAAGAAATACAAAAAATACAAGCCTCCATAAAACTCGCCGGAGAGCTTTGGCAGAAGTTTACAGCAGTTGAAAGCGATTTCCATCACTTATACTGTCATGAAAACACTGAAAAGGACAGGTACTATAAAAGCGGTATTCTAGATGAAGCAGCTTTTGAAATAGATATACCGATCCTTACTACTTTAGAAAAAGAGGTGATCCATTATTTCAAAAACGAGTCATTCTTTCGTAAGCTTTTCTGCTTTTTAAATATAAAATCAGCATTAAGAAAGCGGGCCGCCGAGTTAAAGATCATTCTGCGGTACTCGCATATTCCCGTTATCAACAATTTCCAGTTTACTCAACATGAAATATTAGAACAGATAGGAGAAAAGATACGTTTTGCTAAAAGGGCAATCAAAGAGATGAAAGAATGGAAAAGCTGGAAACAACAACATCATATAAAAGGCGATCCTCCTGTAAATGAAAAGGCATATTGGGACAAAGAATATATTAAAATTGAAGGACTCCGAAAAAACGATCCGGTACAATCCAGACCGAACTGTTTTTTTGATGAATTGGACATTTCTTTAAGACATAAAGCATTTCAACTGGCGCTACATTATTGGGAAGGCAGATGGTTGCTAAAATTAGAAGAAGATTTAGCCTCTGATATTTTTACTGGTAACAATGAGGAGAAGGCCAGGAACAGATGGACGCGTCAAGCTATGATCACTCCCTGCTTTGTAAGCACTTTTTACATGGCGCCTAATTTTTTTACTTCTTCCAGGTTTCTTCAAAAGTCAGACAATGGTATTTCCCTATTCGACAATCCCCCACTTTACGAGTTTATTGACCTGTTGATTGTTGATGAAGCAGGACAGGTTTCGCCAGAAGTAGGCATAGCCACTTTTGCTTTAGCCCGAAAAGCAGCTATCGTAGGGGATGTAAAACAGATTGAACCTGTTTGGAACATCACAAACAAAATAGATGTTGGCAATCTAAAACGGGGCGGATTGATTAAAGATTACGATGACCTTATCTACGAAAAGGAATTCGACCCCAAAGGCTTCCTGGCCTCAACAGGCAGTATTATGAAAATGGCTCAAAATGCTTGTTGTTACCAGGAAGACGGGCTATCTGAAAAAGGAGTATTACTAATAGAACACAGGCGCTGTTATGATGAAATTATCAGTTACTGTAATGTACTTGCTTACAATGGCCTGCTAAAGCCACTCAAAGGCAAAAGCAGCAAGGCTAATTTATTCCCGCCTATGTATTGTATACATGTAGAAGGCCATTCCAATATTGCCGGCACCAGCAGAAGCAATATGAATGAAGTAAACGCCATTGTATACTGGTTAAATAAGAACAGGCAGATAATTGAGAATAAATATGGCAAACCGGAGCTGGCAATCGGCATTATCACACCATTCACAGGACAGAAGGCCGCTTTATCTAAAGCGCTGAAACAGGCAGGCTTTGATACATCATTAATAAAACTGGGAACAGTACATGCTCTCCAGGGAGCTGAACGGCCTGTCATTTTATTTTCGATGGTGTATGGTCCGGGAGATGCCGGCGTTATGTTTTTTGATCGTGATAATAAGCCTAATATGCTTAATGTAGCTGTATCAAGAGCACAGGATAGTTTTATTGTATTTGCAAATACAGCTATACTTAATAAAAGCGCCAGAACGCCATCTGGCATTCTGGCTAATCACCTGGTTTACTCAAATGCAAACAACCATTTATAAAGTGACAAATACTATATACCCCCTACTCCATACACAACCCATCATTACCAGGCAGGCGATTGTTATAAGAGCCCGTAGCAGACGTCCATCGCTCCAACGATTTACCTTTATGCAAGGTACGCGCACCATAGGGCCGCTGCATGGTTCTTAACCAGATGGCAAACGGATTATTGTTTACAAAAATGGCATGATCAGAGATCGTCCACTTTCTGTAATCAAGTACATTGATATCGGCTCCGGCTTCCAGCAACAGTTCGGCTTTCGCTATTATATCGGCCAGCTTATCCTGCTCCATTACCTTTTCTGTACGGGCCAGGCTTGTGAGGGGTGTCCAGCCTTTCTGGTTTTGTGCATGCACATCCGCTCCACTTTCCAGGCAATACTTCACCAGCTCATAGCTTCCATACATACTGTTATGCAATATGCTGTTGTGCTCATTATCACGTTCATTGATGTTCAACCCAAGATCCACCAACACTTTCGCTTCTTCTACGTCTGTAGCAAAATGTAGTGGCGTAGCTCCCTGATTGTTTTTCACTATTACATTGGCCTGGTTTGCCAGCAATAGCTGTAATACTTCGCCCCTGGCCAGGAACACCGGGGTGCAGCCATCTGCCCTGCGGCAATTGACATCAGCACCATAAGCAAGCAGTAATTCTACAATGGCAAGCCGGGTGTTGGTGTTGTTGGCCATAACAGAAAAAAGCACGTGCTGGCCGGTTTCATCTATTGCGTTAGCGCTATAACCGTTTTCCAGCAATTCTTTTGTCAGGTCGTTTTTTTCAGTAGCTATTGCTTGCAATAACTTACGAGCTGGCTTAGGTTGCAGTATTTTTTTAAGGAGGTCGATCATACGAAATCCAATTTAATACATTAATTGTTTCCATGTATTTATTTCATAATATCAATACAAAAAACCTCCCCCTTATTTTAATGTTCACGCTCCCTTAACCAGTTGATTGGCATCCGCTTGTAATTTTTTAATAATTTTGCCACGTAACTCAAAATGGACCAGATACTGGAAGTATATGACCGGATGCGCCAGGGCAAACTAAAAGGGCGTGCTGTAATGGTACCTTAATATATCCCTATTCAGAAGGCGCGGGTTTGCGCTTCTGAATAGGTTATCACGCTTCTTCATTTTCCCCGCCTTGTTTATCCTCTTCATCCAGCTTTATCATCAGATCGCGTGGATCAGATCGCGCTGTTTGCCACGAATATTTTCTATTTTTCCGTTCCATTAGCATTAAAAAGCGATAACATGTTCCATACCTTAAGCAACCTGATTGGCCTTCCCGTTAACGATAGCAGTATTGTTGATTTTATAGAAAAGCATGGCTTCAAATACCCTAAAAAACCTTTTATCTCCAACAGATCCAGTGATACCAGTTACTGGGTACAACATAAAAAGCTGGGAATAGACCTGCTATTTAAAGCAGAAACTTTCCTCAGCAGCTATCCACTGATAAAAGGCGATAAAAAAGGCATTTTTGTGCCGGTGCTGGCTAGTGTAAGGTGGTATAATAACACCTCTAAAAGTGACTTTCCTTTGCAGGTAGATTTTGATGACAATTACAACACCCTGCAACAAAAACTGGGCGATCCCACCTTAAAAAGCAGCGACATCTCTCCTACCTGGTTAAACGATGATGGCACCGAAAGCTTTTACAGATGGGAAAAGTGGCTGAACGAAGAAAAAAGCCAGGTATGGGGACTGGAGTATACCGACGATCATACTATCAAGTACGTTAGCCTGGGATTAAAGTATCATAACCCACTCTTCCAGCTGTATTACGAATGGCTCCATGAAACCTTTGAACATCTGTTGCAACGGAACGATTTTTACAATACCGCGCATTTGTTGTTCCTGCAATGGGCTATAGAAAACAACCTGGTCAAAACCAACGCAGCCACCGCCGGAATTATGCAGGACGTTAAAGCAGGTACACAACCCATAACAGCATGGGTTGAGTCCATTAACCGCGGCTATATTCTTGCAGATGATTTTGCAGCAGAAGAACGATTTGTGAGTGCCTATATTAATAACCTCAGCTCTTACGACATTCTTTACCCCCGAGATATTGCCTATACCTTTTTACCCACCAGTGAACTCAAAAACAATTACATGGGACAGGAAGCTACACAGTTGTTAAATCAAATACCCTGTAATGAAGTCACCTATGCACTGGTAAAACCTGTGCTGGATAAAAGGCTGGCCGAATACCAGGAGCACCGGTTTAAGAACAGTAAACAGTTATAATCTGCATCACCTGTCAACAATCTTCTTATACATTTAGCTATAGTGGTAGATGCCCATAAAAACTTTATAAACCATAGCGAAGTATTTGACGAATACGGCATAACATACAATGCTCATCAACTTCGGCAGCTGGCAGCTAAAGCCGGGTAACAATATAAATGATACATTCCCCTTCAGTTGTAAAGCTACAGGGGATGTATCCATAAGATATATCTACCGGGGTAATAGCAGCACCCATTTATATACTACCCTAACGCCCTGATAAAATGATCCAGACTATCCTCTTTCCCCAGCCCCAGCTTTTGCTTAATACGATACCTTGCCATCCGGATGCTTTTGGGCTCAATGCTTAACCGTACAGATATATCCTTATTAGAAAGCCCCATAAGTATATAAGCGCAGTATTTCATATCCAGCCTGGTGAGGGCATCACCCGACCGCTGCCGTAAACACTCGAAAAAGCTGGCGTGTACTTCTACAAAGTCGGTTTTCAAGCCTTCATATTCTTCATCCATTTGCTGTTGCCGCTTCACCAGGCGTTTTACCTGGTCGTCTTGTGGGGAGGTTTTATCTGCCAGTAGTTCCATCAGCTGGCTTTTCTCCTCTTTTTGCAATTGCTCGGCCAATAATTCTTTTTCCAGTCGTTGCTGCCGTTCGCGCAGTAATGCCTGTTCGGCCAATAGCTGGTTAGTTTCGGCTTCTTTCAGTCTTACTTTCAGCTCCGCTTCTTCCTTTTCTTTATCTGCCAGTTCGTGCTTACGCAGGGAAGCTTTTAATCGGTAGTTATAAGAAACAAGCAATAACGCCAAGGCAGCCAGCACCGCTATTCCCAGGCCGGTATATAACCAATTGCGTTTGCTGGCAAAAGCAGCTTCCTGTTGCAACAATACAATCTTTTGCTCCTGCTGTGCAGCACGGTAACGTGCATCTATCCGCTGGGCGTTGGCCATTCTTTCCTGACTGATGGCTTCTTCATTACTCGAGACATAGCTTTTAAGGTACCCTAATGCAGCTTTAGTATCATTGCGTTGTTCCGCCACCCTTTCCAGGGCTTTAAAAATGCGCGAACGGGTGAGCGGCATTTTTACTGTGGCTGCGTCTACCTGTAGTAAGGCTGTCAGCAACAACTGCTCAGCCCCGGCAGCGTCGCCGCTTTGCAAGGCATATTCACTGCGCATGCCATAGCAGTTCACCAGCACTTCGGTAAGATGCGTTTCTGTGGCTATTTGTTCGGCAATGGCTAAGTAATGGAACACACTGTCCCGGTCAGCGGCGGAAAAATGTTGAAAATAGATATTAGCCAGGTTCAGGGCAACCCCTGCCGTATTGCTGCGCACCAGCACCAGTCCTTTTTGCTGGTTGCTGATAGCGATGGACTGACGATAATAGTAGCACGCAGAATCCAGCAGATTACGCTGGCTGCTATGTAATTTATAAGCATCGTAAAAATGCTGCCCCATAGTATAATAAGCCGTGTTAAGTACATCCGGCTCACCACTTTGTTGCGCCAGCCGGTAACCTTGCAGGGCATATTCTGTTTGCCGTTTTTCATCGGCCCCATAACTGTAAATGCTGGCCAGATAGTGGCAGGTGATGGAAGCATAGCCATATTGCCGGTTAGCGGTAAACAACTCCAAAGCTTTCAGCAGCTTGGTTACCGCCATATCGTTTTCGTTCTCCACCAGGTCAAGCCAGCCATTCCTAAACCAGACCATCGCCCTGGCTACAGAATCGGTTGTTTTATTTATATATAGTAAAGCACTGTCCAACGCGGCGTAAGCGGCCGGTTTATTTTTCTGCTGCACCAGTAAATGTATGCGGGTAGCATACACCCAGGCTTTGGCGTTTGCCCCGGAAGCCTGCTGCCCACTACCCGTTAATGCCAGCGCTTTGTTGATATCCGTTTCAAAACAGGCCCGCGCCAGTTGGCAACGAAGTATTGTTTTCTCGTAATCAGGTAGCGCGCCCCTGCCTAAAAGCTGTTGTAAAGAGTCGATATAACGTTGCTGCGCAAAAGCAGATGGTGTACAAAAACAGAGGTGCAAGAATATGGTTAGTATATTTCGTAGCATCGGCGGAAGGAAAGAAAGAATCAGGCCAAAAAACGGCGCGCCCTGTAAAACATTCATTATCAAACATTACCCGTATACAGTAGACGCTTTGTAGACGCACATTTCCCCACCTGTAGACCCGTTGTAGCCGCCTGTTTTATGGTGTAGCGCCCTGCCTGTGCATATGTTTGCCCTGAACCAAAAATGTATTACTATGACAAATCGCACCATGGCTATTGTAGCCTACATTACGCTGATCGGCTGGATTATCTCCTACGTGAATTACCGCCAGTCTAACGAAAAAAGCGCCTTTGTGCAATATCACCTGACACAATCACTGGGCGTGATGATCCTTTCTATTATACTGAGTGTAGCCAGCGGCATACTGGTAGGTATACTACCTTCCTTAGCCACCCTATTCTATATCGTTTCCCTACTGCCACTGGTATTAATGCTCATGGGCATTATCACCGCCAGCAATAATGCAGAACGCCCCGTTCCCTTAATAGGCAAAATGGTGGAAGGCAAGTTTAGCCTGTAATCATTTTACAAAAAGATCTGCTCCGGCATCAACCGGGCAGATCTTTTATCAGGTTGTTTTGCACAACAAAAAGTATGTCTGATCACGCATCCTATTCTTCCTCCGGCAACGCAATGATAGCATTCGCTACAGTAACGTTACCATTTACTATAATTTCGGCACATCCTGCCGCTAGACTTGTACAGGTTAACGGATCCATATACTATTAAAAAGGCCGAATAAGTGTCCAGTTCAAAATCAATAACAGGAGCATGCACCGTAAGAGAGCCGTTAACGATAATGCCAACTATTTGTTCTTCGTATCTATAGAAGCATTCCTGTATTGTTCCCAGGAATCACAGGAATAACCTCCTCCCGCATCTCTCCACTCCACCATATTGCGCTCGGATAAATTCACACGAAAACGCAAAGTTCTAAGCCCCTCATGATGCCCGCCGTGATATATTTCAGTTTTCCACTCAGGAAAGTTGCTCTTAAAACAAATGCCTGCTATTATTTTCTGATGATTGCTATCTTTAAAAGGAAAGTATTGTCTTTTATACTTCACCAAATCAATCATCAAGCATTCCAAAGGCAGCACTTTATTAAACTCCTGGTAAAGCAATGGCGCTCTTTCTTTATTATGAAGCTTCACTTCTTCATCTACCAGGCTATCCACAATTCTAATATCATCATTCAGAAGCGGCAAAGGATCAGCACTCTTTGCAAAAACGTACATCGTTGTATCCCGGTTAAAAATGATAACATGGCCGGTATCGTAATGTAATGCACTATAATCCAATGTACCAGGATAATGTTGCTGGCAGCTTACACCAATAACAGCTATCAAAGAAGCCCAGTAAACGATGCTCTTTTTACGCATAAAACATTCCTTACATTGAACCGTAATAATCTATTTCCCCTTTGGCAGTTCTTGTAAATTGCACACCTTGCACCTGTTCAAATGTGATAGCGCAGTGTTGACTACAAAACCAACCTAAATTAGGCACAGGCACATTACCTGCTTCATAGCAGGCCTGTGCATCCGGTTGCATATCATTTTCCTTAACGGATGCTATCCATTTACCACAACAACTACAAATAATGGATTCATTATCAGAATGATTTTCAGAAGAATGTGCGGCTGAATACAAAACAGAAGATTTAATGGAAAGATAATCAACATCTACAGCTGCCGGAAAAATATTCACTATATTAGTGACTACAAATCCTCACTGTTTTAACCTTACCAGATGACGCCGGCAAGTGAACTTATAAAACAATATATAGCAGATGAAACTGCAGGGCTGAGCAAGCTTCAAAAGTTCTTTGGCGCTACTCCTAAGGTAATAGACACCCACGATATGGTAGCTGCCAGCTTTAAACCACCGCCCAACAACGAAACCGTTATTAAGCCCTCCGCATCCAACAAAATCTTTTCTGTTTTTATTATCCTATTCCTGCTTTTTTGGGCAAGCTCTATCTCCAAAACACTACTGGCGCAAAAAATACCTTTACCCATTGGCCTGATACTGATAACCTTAGCCGCTATTTTCATTTTTGTGGTGCTGAAATACAGCGCTTTTAATGAAAAGCTATGGTATAGTATTACACTAACTCCCACTGACATAGCCCTTGGCCAATCCCATATTTTATGGAAAGACATTGCCGCAACGGCTATCATGAGCCAAACAGAGGGCAAAAACACAGAATCCTACCTGCTTCTTTTTTTGCACGATGATACAGTGGAAAAGCTGGACCTGGCTAAATTTAACACCTCGGCCAAACAGCTGTCAGCGGCCATTGAGTATTACAAAAACACTCAGCCAGCTATTGTTTAATATCCCCTACCGGCCGCCCAGGTATTTACTAATCAACTGAGTTACCACAGGTGCTGCTACCGTAGCCCCAAAGCCCCCATTTTCAACAAGGCATACAATCGCAATGCGTGGGTGCGCACGCGGCGCAAAGGCTGCAAAAACCGCATGATCCTTTTCCCCTTTTCCATTTTCTACTGTACCGGTTTTACCGCAGATATCCAGGCCGTTGATGCGGGCGCTGTACGCTGTGCCATATTTAGCCTGTACTGCTTCGTACATGCCCTGATGTACCCTATTCCAGGAGCTGTCGGGTAAATCAAATGCTTTTATCCTGGTGTGTCGTTGTAAATAGCCGCTGTTGGTAATTCCGCCAATACTATCTGCTACGTGTGGCGGATAATACCAGCCTTTACCTGCAATGATATTGATAGCGTTAGCCAGTTGCAGTACCGTAGTACTTACTTCGCCCTGGCCTATGGCATTGGATAAAATAGTACACCGGTTCCATCCGGCTTTATATCGTTTGTTGATGAGCGAGGTATCCGGCACAACGCCTGCTTTCTCGGCCGGCAGGTCAATACCGGTTAAACGGCCAAAGCCAAATAGCTTTACCGATTCGGCCCAGGCAGTCAGCCCTGACTGCGGCAGCAAACCAATGACTTTCCGGTACACGTCTGCAAAATAGCTGTTACAACTAATAGCCAGCGCCCGCACCATATCGGGCTTATGCCAGCCCGTTACATGACACTTGGGTTTGGCCGGGGTGCCACACAATGTAAAACCTCCGTTACACACCAATGTGGTGCCGGGGTCGATAACACCTATCTGCAAGGCAATTAATGCCTGGAATAATTTAAATACCGAACCGGGCGCGTTGAAACTGGTAATGGTACGATTGAGAAAAGGACGATCCCGGTTATTACGTAAAGCCTGGTAATAGGTATTACGGTTCATAGCCAGCTCAGTGGGACTATATCCAGGACTGCTTACCATAGCCAGAATACCACCGGTTTCGGGATCAATAGCTACCAGGCTACCTCTTTTGCCTTTCATGAGTTTTTCGCCCAGTTGCTGCAAAGGAATGTCTATGGTAGTATACACATCGCGCCCTCTTTCCGGCAACACGTCCAGCGTTCCCCCCTTCCATCTTTTTACAGGCATGCTCTTGTGATCGCATTGAAAAAACTGTAAGCCGGTAACACCCCGCAACACCTTATCATAACTTTCTTCCAAACCGGTTTCTCCGGTATTACCTGTTTTTACATATCCCAGCACATGCCCGGCCGTATTGAAAGGATAACGCCTAACCGCCCGTTTTTCGAGCGTAAATGCAGGCTGTAGTTCCGCCATCCTCTTTAACAGGCTGGCGGTAATATCCCGGGATAGCAGGCCTTTAAACGGAGCAGGACTGTCGAATGTTTTTTTCGCGTTGGGATGCCAGGGATCAGACCAGTTCAGTGCATATTTCAACCTGTCGTGGTATTCCTTAGCAGTAATTTTCAGAATGCTGCAAATAATAGCTTCATCCTGCCGCTTTACCTTACCGGGACGCACCATCAGATCGTACAAAACAGAGTCCGATGCCAGCACCCTGCCCCTCCGGTCGTATATAGTGCCACGTTGCGGAAACACCTGTAATGCACACACACTATCCTGCTGGTTATGCTGCACATAGGGCAACAGATCTGTTATAGGAAAACTGTAGTTCTGGCCGGAAGCAGTAACAAACAATAATTGCAACAATATAAAAACACCTGTAATTTTTTTCATGCTTACTCCCCACATTACCCTGGCAATACGCCGCTAGTGATGATTGGTAAAGGGGCGAAGTTAAGGGGATTTACAGAAGCAGATATACCATGTGCAAAACAGCCATTTCCTTACCGGCAAAGCTAAAAAAGCACCACTATTGGCTGGTATTGTATTATTCCCGCTAGAACGATTCTGTTATTTTTACCCCGTTAATATGAAAAAGTACATTCTGACTATTGCCTGCCTTTACAGCCTGACGCTGTATGCTCAAACGGTTGCACCCTTACAGGTAACCGGCACACAACTATCCGACTCCACCAGCCAGCCGGTAACATTATATGGAATGAGTTTTGGCTGGAGCTGCTTTCACCCCCGGTTTTATACAGCCGAAACGGTGCAATGGTTGAAAAACGACTGGAAGGCAAATGTAGTAAGGGCAGCCATGGGCATAGAACCCGAAGATGGCTACCTGAAAAACCCGGAAGGCAATATTAAACGCATTACCACCGTAATAGATGCCGCTATTAAAACAGGTATTTATGTTATTATAGATTGGCACAGCCACAACATTTTCACCCGCGAGGCACAGGTATTCTTTGATAGCATGTCTGCCCGGTATGGGCATTATCCCAACGTGATTTACGAGGTGCTCAACGAACCCATGCACCAATCGTGGCAGGATATCAAACAATACTCCGCAACCATTATTGCCACCATCCGCAAAAACGATCCGGATAATATTATTCTGGTAGGCAATCCTGAATGGGATCAACGGATTGACCTGGTACAAAAAGATCCGATAAAGGGCTATTCCAACATCATGTACACCATGCACTTTTATGCCGGCACACACAAACAGTGGCTAAGAGACAGAACCGACGAAGCTATCAGAAATGGCATACCTGTATTCATTTCAGAATCAGCCGGCATGGAAGCCACGGGTGATGGCCCTATGGATTACCCCGAGTGGCAGCGCTATTATGAATGGATAGTAAAAAACAAACTCAGCTGGATCACCTGGTCTGTTTCAGATAAAAAAGAAACCTGCTCGGTATTACTGAAAAGCGCATCCTCTAAAGGCCAATGGAAACCCGGCGACCTGCGGGAGTCGGGCATAGCCACCCGAAACTATTTACGCCAGCTGGCTACCCCATCTCAGAAGGCGCCTTCCCAAACATCTTTTTAAAAGAATGGGAGAAATGCGAAAGGCTTTCAAAGCCTAAGTCGAGATAAATAGCAGAAGGCTTTTTGTTCTTATGTTCTATGAGGTGACGAGCTTCTGTCAATCGCCTTTCTTGCAACCATTGCCTGGGCGAAGCAGCGAACAAGGTTTTAAAGTCACGCTTAAACCCGGCCAGGCTTCTGCCGGTAAGCTGGGCAAACTTCTCTACCGGAACGTTGAAATGAAAGTTGCTAAGCATGAATTTTTCCAGGTCAATTTTATAAGGCTCTGAGAAGTCGAACAGTAAATCACGGAGTTCAGGCATAGTGTGCAGCAGCAGCTTCACCCCTTCTTTCACTTTTAACATGCCCATAGATGCTCTTATTTTTTCATCGGCATTGCGCACATAAGGTATCACCGATTGAAAATAACCCTGCAGGAAATCATTAGGTGGAATCAGCACATTGGGCAGGCCGGTATATTTATGCCGCGCCTCCATCTGCTCTTCCAACGCAATAGCCCGTAGTAAATCTTCCTGCAGGGCAATCACTATAGTTTCATAATCCTCACCAGGTAAAGGCGTTTTGGTCAGTTGCCCTAACTGGTTTTTACCAATCAGCAGCATCTGACCTCTCCGTGTTGAAATTTTCTGGCTGGCTGTTTCCAATGTCAGCTCACCCGCCACCTGCAACACCAGGGCGCTATGCGTAAGAAAAGCATGATGCTCTTTTCGCATAGTGGCGAGGTAAGAGAAAAAGATAACTCCTGGAATAATTTCGGTAGGATTTGTCATTACCTAAAATTACAATAATTAACGTTGCAGGTAAGTGCCACCCAGAATGGCTCCGGGTGCAAACTCCGTGTTCAACACCTTCATTTCCTCCGGTGTAAACACAATATCCATAGCCTGTATGTTTTCCGGCAACCTGGTTCTGCGACTCATGCTTACCAACGGCATTATATGTTCGCCCTGCGCGTTCACCCAGGCAATAGCCAGTTGCGTAGGAGTATATCCTTTTTCAACGGCCATTTTCTTTAACACATCTACCTTCTCCAGGTTTTTAATAAGGTTATCACCCTGGAAGCGGGAGAAGTGGGTATGGTAATCATTAGCCGCAAGCGGGGCTTTCATATCACCTGTCAACAGCCCCTCTGCAGTGTTGGCAAAAGCTACCACTCCAATACCCAGTTCCTTAGCAGTAGGCAGCAGCTCGCTTTCAATCTGGCGATCAGCCAAAGAATAGCCTATCTCCAGCGCACTTACCGGGTGCACGCTATGCGCCTTACGCAGTTGATCTGCCGTAATTTCCGATACACCCAGGTAACGCACCTTCCCTTCTTTAATCAAATCGGCTACCGTTCCTATTATATCTTCTACAGGCACACTATTATCCATCCGGCATGGCTGGTATAAATCGATGGTATCAATGCCAAGGCGCACCAGCGAATAGTTGATAAAGTTTTTTATAGCCATGGGACGCAGATCCAGTCCTAACCATTGGCCGCCATAGAAAATAGCTCCAAACTTTACACTGATAAAAGCATCATCCCTTCTGCCCTTAATAGCCTTACCCACCAGCAGCTCATTGTGGCCATGGCCATAGAAATCACCTGTATTTAAAAAATTGATGCCGCTATCTAATGCCTGCTGAATAGTAGCCACACTTTCGTTCTCATCATTGGTGGGCCCGCCCCAAACAGACGACATTCGCATGCAACCTAATCCCAGCTTCGACACCAGCGGGCCATTATTACCCAATGCTATTTTTGTTATTGCACTCATAGATCATTCATTTAATACTACAAAGCTCCCCATAATATAATAGCCTCGCATTTCCCTGATGGCTCAATTTACTTGTCTGTACGGCTCACTGTTTATCGGGAACCGGAAACAGATTAACATACCCTTAATAAGCTAACCTACGAGTATTACTTATTTTAGAAAAAAAGATGCGAGCAACCAGCTTCTGCCTTCTGTATTTACTACTCCCATTGGTAAATACAGCACAAACCACCACACCACGCTTTAGTGCTGACACTGTGATTCATCTGCTACAGGACACCTATCTCGAACTGGCAGCCAAACACCCGGGATTTTACCGGTATGTTTCCCGGCCTGAATATCAACAGTACATCGATTCTCTAAAAAAAACGATCACAGATTCTTTAACAGAAGTGGAAGTATATCAAAAATTAAAACCTTTTACCGCAAAGATGGGCTGCCTTCATACCGGAGTGAGCCTGCCGGCGGCTTATACAGATTCTATCAACCACCTGCCTAATTTATTCCCTTTCCAGGTAGCCATTCAAAACAACCGGATGTATGTGATACAAAACTTTTCAGGCGATACTGCTATTCATCCGGGCGATGAAATTGTTCAGATAAACAGCCACACCATCCCCCAACTGCTACAGGTAATACTACCTGCAATACCATCGGATGGCAACAACACCACTCTTAAATACCGGGCAGTGTATCATTTGTTTCCTACCCTGTACAGAAACCTGGTGCAAACCACCAACAGCTTCCAGGTGCAGGTGCTACATCAAAGCAACAGCCATACATTCACCCTACCTGCTAAAAGTTTTGATGCCATTGCCAGTAATGGCTTTTTAAAAGAAGTTAGCCCTGCACAACAACTCCATTTTTCTATTACTGACAGCATAGGCGTTTTAACCATCCATAGTTTTAGCGTATCGGATATAAAAAAAAGCAAGCAGCAATTTAGCAATTTCATCAACGCCGCCTTTCAAAACCTGAACCAGCAACATATTCCTCATTTAATAGTGGATCTGCGTAATAACACCGGCGGTTCGGATGGCAACGCTGCATTGTTGACCAGCTACTTTTTCGACACCGCTTACAGGTACTGGGATAGAATTGAGGTAACAGAAGCCATTGCCAAAGATATTAAAGGCGCCACTACCCTGTTTTATCGTAAACCCATACAAAAAGACAATACCTGGCTGTGGCAAAAAGCCAGAACAGTACGGGACTTTGATTATTACGAAACACAAAAACCGGCCAAAAACCATTACACAGGTAAAGTATACGTGCTTATCAACGGTTTTTGCATGTCGTCATGTGCCGATGTAACAGCTGTGCTGGCACACCACCAAAAAGCCACCTTTATAGGAGAAGAAACCGGCGGCGGATACCAGGGCAACAACAGCGGGCTCATGCCGGTTACTACTTTAGCCCCCACCCGGCTAAGGCTAACCGTGCCCTTACAAGCATACTACAATGCAGTAAACCCAGCCGTATACATGGGCAGAGGCACTATGCCCGATTATACCATTAACGAAACCATCAACGACTACATAACGGGCAACGACCCTGTTATGAAGGCAGCAATAGATACCATAAAAAAAACTCCGGCTGCATTATGATCCAGATCATAAAACAAAACCCAAACACTTTGTTCCTTTACCCTGTCGATCACCTCTTATTATATAACTTGCTACAATCTGATTGAAAATGAAAAAGGATATAGAAAATAGTGCAGACATTCAATTACTGGTAAATACCTTTTATGATAAAGTAAAAGAAGACCCCAATATTGGTTTCTTTTTCAGTGAGATAATACCTGTTAACTGGAATACCCACCTGCCACGTATGTATAGCTTCTGGGAATCTGTATTGCTGGGCGAAGCGTCTTATAAAGGCAACCCCGTGCTAAAGCATGTGGAAATAAACCAAAAGCACCCCTTGCAGCAAGCGCATTTTGGCAAATGGCTGGAATTGTGGAAACAGACTATTGATGAACTTTTTGAAGGCCCTACTGCTTTATGCGCGCAAAAGAAGCCGGAGCAGATGATTGCTATTATGATGAGCAAGATAAACCCGATTTCCATTTCTGTGCTTTCCGGTAACCGGCAAAATAGCCTGTAACTCCATTATATCCTCCCTTCCGGAGACAAAAAAGCCAACAGAAGACAGCCCTGCTGTATCTTGTTGGCTTTTTTGTCTCCGATATGTGCCGACGAAACCCATGCCGTGAAAGATGTCATGCTCCTGTTCATCGTTCTTTAGCCTGTCACCCGCAAAAGGGGCACAATTTTACGCTCTCCCGCTACGTTTCAATACCACATAAACTTGTTTATTTATGAAAATGGCAAAGGTCATCCTCCTGATGTTGCTGGTTAGCCAGGGCATCACTACCGTATCGGCACAAATGATACGCAACAAAGCTGTATTCTTTAAAAGACACCGGATTACCCATCACCATCACATTAAACACTAATCAGCTCCTTTTCCCTCACCACAATTACCCCTCATGAATATCCGTTTCCATATCCTGCTTAGCGCAGGTCTTCTGCTTTTATTCGCTTCCTGTAAAAAAACGGAAGTAAACAGTTCAGCCACTACCAGCAGCAACAGTGCCGTGAAGCTGGGACTGTACGAAGCAGATTCTTCCATTTACAAACTATTGTTTATCCCTGTGCCTAAAATAGGCACCCAAACGGTAAACGAATATTTGATATTTGATACCGGTTCGGGCGGCATGGTGATAGATGCGCACGAAGTATTGCCCGCTTCTATGATCACCAGCAGCGGGTTTAATTTCACCGGCGACTCTACGGTAGTCAACGGCATCACCATTACCAACCAAACCTCTTCCATTACCTATGGGGCCGATAACAGCACCACCGAAAAAGTATATGGCAACTTGGCTTATGCCAATGTTACCGTTGGCGATCATGGCAATACGGTTACCATACAACGGCTGCCTTTCTTTTTGTATTACAAAGGAGTAGACAATGCCGGCAACATGTTAAGCACCGGCTCCTTTGACATTTTTGGAGTGAATACAGAATATGATGTCACCTTTTCCAATGGGGGTTATGTAGCCAGCCCGTTCAGCACTTACACCCCTGCTGCGGGACTTACCAAAGGATTTAAGATGGAAGCATTGGGAACCAGTAATTTTTCGCTGGCAGGCACCTATGTGCCGGATGTGATTACACTGGGACTGAGCGCTACAGACCTGAATGAATCGGGCTTTACCCAGCATACCCTTACCCCCGTAAGCGGTTACGGGTATTCGGTCATCATTCCTTCCAGCTACACTTACGGCAGCAAAACAGTGAATACCGCTTATGCAGTATTTGACACCGGAACCGAACCTTATTCGTACATGGAAGACAACACCGCTTCCACCACCCCTACTTTATTACCGGTGAACACTGCAGTTTCGGTTACCACCAAATCGGCTGGTTTTAACTATAACTATAGCATTACCTCTTCCGATTACCTTACTTATATAGAAAACCCCATCGCATCGGGAAGTGATATTTCCATCATCAGCCTGGAGTATTTTTTAAAGAACGGCTATATGCTTGATTACGAAAATCACCGGCTGGGGCTACGCAATTATTAAATCCTTCCAACTATATCATAGCAAAACGGCCCCGATGGGGCCGTTTGTATATTAGTCTCTTTTTTTCTTTTTCACCGGCTCCACCTCTTCTTCTACAAAAAAGGTAATAGATTGCCTTTGCCGGTAAATGACAGGTTTATCATCAACTATGGCCGGGTTCCAACGGGGCGATTTTTTAAAAACCCGAAGCGCTTCGGCGGCTGTTCCAAAACCAGGGTCTTCTTCCACTTTCACTTCATACACCTTGCCATCTTTACCCACCAGAAAGCTCAATAACACTTTGTACAACCCTGCCGGGGCCTTTTTTCTCACCGGCACATCGCCATCGAGGTTATTTTCCAGGAACTTTCTCCAGGCATCATCTCCACCCGGAAAAGAAGCCTGCACCTGTACCGTATCAAATCTTTTAGGCCTGGTGGTATCCTTCGCCGGTGCAGCTACAGGCTGTTGGGCAAATAAGGAAGTGCAGCCGCAAAAAACAACTGCCAATACTAACTGTTTAGGGATTTTCATAGGGCTAATGTAATATGTATTATGCTATTATCAGCAGTAGCCTGGCAGTTTTCCCCCTCCTACACAGCTTTCTTGAGCTGTTTTTAATACATTTGAAAAACAAACATGTTTGTATACTGCAAACAGCCCCTTAACCAACCAATAATTCCGGCAATGAAGCTTTGCTTTCCTGTATTGTTACACATATGCCTGTTCCAGGTCGTCATTGCTCATGCCCAGATACGAAGGGATACCACCCGTCCCAATCCTTTCATCAATTATGCCAAGGTAAATATGCACCAGTGGGCCGGGTATAAACCTGAAAAGGCCGACCCCGGAAAAAACGCCCAAGAGCTCACTTTCTTTCAACGCATGTTTCATGGCCGCAATAATGGCCTGGATGGGAAAAAGGGATTTCGCGGCCCCGATCTGCTGGTAAAAATTGATGCTTTACGCTCTGGCGACTCCATTATCCTCCATTTTATAGTTGGAGTTCCCGGCGATGCACAAAGCACCATAGAGTATTTTGTAAACCCCCGTTACGGCAAAATTAAAATAGTATCGGATGGCGGTGATGGTGGCGACGGCGGCAAAGGCAGTAAAGGTAAAATAAAGGCCAGCTACCGCAACATGTGCGGGGGGAATGGTGGCGATGGAGGGGATGGTGGCGATGCCGGATATATTACCGTGCATGTTGACTCTACGGCTATCCCTTATGTCAATAACCGGTGCATGACCTTTTCCAACTTCGGTGGTATTGGCGGCCAGGGTGGCGACGGTGGCAAAGGCCGCTCTCTTACCGGCTATAAGAAAAAACCATTGCCACATGATGGCGAAGATGGCCTCGACGGTGTGGAAGGCAACAGCAGCAACCGTATAGTAATGATCGGTCCAAACGGTAACATGATTGGCTGGAAGTAGCACTAAAAAAAGGCATATGTAAAAACATATGCCCTCTTTCTGTACTCGTTCTTAAAACTATAATTATTGCAATGTAAACCTGTTGGTTGCTTTAATAGCTCCCATTCCGCCCTGAACGTCAATCAGGTTATGATATCCTCTCGCTTTTAAAATAGAGATGAAGATCATAGAGCGGTAACCGCCCTGGCAATGAACATAATATCCTTTGTCTTTATCTAACTGGTTCATGGTATCGTTGATGAAATCCAGCGGCATACTTTCTGCTGTAGGAATATGTCCGGAGTTATATTCATTCGGCTTTCTTACATCCAATATTGCAATACCACCATCTGCATCCAATGCATCCGCAAAAGAATCAGGGGTAATAGATACTACAGCGTCCACTTCTTTACCAGCTGCCTTCCATGCGGCCACACCGCCTTCCAGACAACCAATAGCGTTATCATAACCTACACGGGCTAAGCGGGTAACCACTTCTTCTTCCCTGCCTTCATCGGTAATTAATAAAACAGGGTGTTTCATATCCAGTAACAGCGCGCCTACCCATGGGGCAAAACTACCGTCAATACCTATGTTAATAGAGTTTGGCACATGCGCTGCTGCAAAGTCCTGCGCCTTACGGGTATCCAGTAATAACGCACCGGTTTCGTTGGCGGCTGTTTCAAACAGATCAGGACTTAATAAACGGGTGCCGTGTTGTACTACCACATCAATATTCTCATATCCCTCTTTGTTCATCATTACATTGATGGGGAAATAAGCAGGTGGCGGCATTAAACCGGTAGTTACTTCTTTAATAAACTCTTCCTGTGTCATATCCGCACGTAAAGCATAGTTGTTCTGCTTTTGACGGCCTAATGTATCAGAAGTTTCTTTACTCATGTTTTTGCCACAGGCGCTACCGGCACCGTGTGCAGGATAAACGATAATATCATCGTTCAAAGGCATAATTCTGTTACGTAAAGTAGTAAACATCAAACCAGCCAATTGCTCTTTGGAAGTACCGCCCATGTTCTGAGCCAGATCGGGGCGCCCCACATCGCCAATGAACAAGGTATCGCCGGAGAATAAAGCTTTAGGTGTACCATCAGCATCGCTTAACAGGTAACAGCTCGATTCCATAGTATGGCCAGGTGTATGTAATAAAGTAACGGTGATATCCCCTACTTTAAAAACTTCGTTATCTTTTCCAATGTACGAATCGAAGCTCGGCTTTGCTGTAGGGCCGTATACGATAGGTGCACCGGTTGCTTTACCTAAATCCACGTGACCTGAAACGAAGTCGGCATGGAAGTGAGTTTCAAATATATACTTGATAGTTGCCCCGTTAGCCTTTGCTTTGGCTATATAAGGTTTTACTTCACGCAATGGGTCAATAATTGCAGCTTCATTACCTGACTGTATGTAGTAAGCTCCCTGAGCTAAACAACCAGTGTATATTTGTTCAATAATCATAAGTCTGTTTTTTCCTGTTTTTAATCCGATGCAAATGTGATCTTTTGCATTTACATACACAGTGACATTTGTTACATTAGAAAAAAAACCGGTATTCACCGAACTCTACTACCACTTATCCGGCTTTTTACCGGTTTTAACAACATTTTTCCATAGTTCGTCGCCTTACTCACACATATTTATTTAATAAATACATTTACTTTGCGCCAATTCTAAACAGGTCAGCTAACGACTGGCAGCCTTAAAAACATTAAACATGAAGAACGTTTTCCTACCAGCCCTCCTGCTGGTAATGATGGCAATTGCCTGCACCAAAAAAGATAGCAGCCCTACTGATGAAAATGGTGGCACAGGCACCGACACAACAGCTACCCCAGGCACAAACAATCCCGGCAATACTGACACCATAAGCAAATTGTATCGCATTGTAAATACAGGTGAATATCCCTATGCAGAGATCTATAACTACGATGGAACGAAACTGCTGTCAGTTTTCGATTCTAGCTATAATGGCAATTATTTAGATACAGCTTATTACACCAACAACGTATTAACGCGGCTGGTTACCACCTACAATGGTAAAGTGGAAAGAGATTATACGTTTGAGTATAACAACAGCGGTAAAGTGGTGAAAGTAATTACCAACAACCAGGAAAGGAGATATGACTCGCTGGCCTACAACCAGGCAGGGCAACTCAGCACTATTTATATGTACACTTCATTTGTAGATACCGTTTACGAAACAGATGAATTCAAATGGGACGCCAACAACAACATTACCCAAAAAATAAGAAGGCAGGGCTCTTCTATGAATGGCGTTGCATCCAACTACTTCTATGATACAAATACTAACCCCCGGTATGAACTAAGCGCAAATATTGTATTCTGGCTATATGTACGCGATGCCTATTACGGAAGCAAAAACAATCTCACAAATGAAAACTTCACTCAGTTGCAAGATGGTGTGATGAGCACTCCTTCTTTCTTCTACCTGTATAACTATACTTATAACAAAGACAAGACTCCTACTACATGTGTATTTAAATCAGGAGAAATACAATCAGATTTAAAGTTGTGGGAGAACCTCACCTATCAGTATAAAACAACCACTAAATAAATCCATATTAAATCATTCAAAAAATAAAACAACACTATATGAAACGTTTCTTTGTCCCCGTATTAATGCTTGCAATAGCCACTACTTCCTGTTCTAAAAATGACAGCACACCGGAGACAGGCACTTCTGTGAACAAATTATACAGAGTGGTAAATTCAGGCCCTACAGGAGCATATGCACATACTTATAACTATGGCGCCAACAAAATGGTAATAAAAGATTCTACAGAAACAGGAACCTGGGCGGATTCTGTTGTTTTTACGAATAACAGGCCATCTGCACTTATTGGCGCAGATAAGAATTACACTTTTGAATACAACGCCAATGGCCAGGTACTGAAAGCTGTTTTATTTGAAGATCGCTATGACTCTTTAGTATACAACCAGGATGGCACAGTAGCCACTGTATTTGAATTCCAATACGGTACTGTTCGCGAATCCAGACAATTTACCTGGGCCAATGGCAACATTACCCAAATGATAAGATTGTATAATGGCAATACGCCTCAAACTATTTATAAGTACTCTTATGATGACAAAATCAATCCTTATTATAATGTAGCCAGTTCTTTATTATGGTATTACATTGACGACTTCTACTTTGGCAGCAAGAACAACATCACTAAAATAACATTATCTGATGCAAATACACCAAACGAGATTTACGAAGTGAATACCTACACCTATACTTACAACTCAGATAATCAACCTGCAACCTGTATTTTTAAAAATGGTGATACAGAAGCAGAAATGAATGTACTCGAAAACCTCGTTTACCAATATAAAACCTCTACCAACTAAAACAGATATTGATACCATTAAAAGGCGTTTAGTGACATTTGAACACTAAACGCCTTTTTTGTGCCTGCCACTTCCCTACTGCTCCGGCAAATGGATACTGCTTCCCATGCATACTATTTCCCACCTTTTTAGTATATTACTCCAAATTCAGAACTCCTCTTATGAACTACCGGCTTATGATACTGCTGGCAATGCTGCCTGTAATGGCTATTGCCCAACCAAAAGACTTAGAGAAAAATGTAGCCCACATTAAAGACTCCGTGATAGCCTGGCGTCGCCAGATACACCAGCACCCGGAACTATCTAACCGGGAATTCCATACCAGCGCCTTTATAGCCGCCCATTTGAAAAAACTGGGACTGGAAGTGCAAACCGGTATTGCCAAAACCGGCGTGGTTGCTATATTAAAAGGGGGGAAACCCGGCCCCGTGATAGCCCTGCGTGCCGATATAGATGCCCTGCCTGTGTACGAACGCGCCAACCTCTCTTTTAAATCGCTGGACTCGGCCGATTACCTGGGACAGAAAGTGCCGGTAATGCATGCCTGTGGCCACGACACCCATATAGCCATTCTATTAGGCACCGCCGAAGTATTAACCGCCATGAAAAAGGATATTCCCGGCACGGTGAAGTTCATTTTCCAACCTGCAGAAGAAGGCCCACCCGGCACGGAAGAAGGTGGCGCTCCGCTGATGATTAAAGAAGGCGTGATGGATAACCCGAAGGTGGATGCCATATTTGGTTTACACATCAATTCACAAACGCCTATAGGCCATATAAAATACAAATCGGGCAGTGTAATGGCTTCCAGCGACTGGTTTACCGTAAAGGTAAAAGGCAAACAATCGCATGGCTCACAGCCCTGGAGTGGCATTGACCCGGTGGTGGTGGCTGCACAGATCATACAGGGCTTTCAAACCATTGTAAGCCGGCAGAGCGAATTAACCAAAGCCCCGGTAGTAATTACCGTTGGCAAAATACACAGCGGTGTACGCAGTAACATTATTCCGGAAGAGCTGATTATGGAAGGCACCATACGCACACTGGACACTAAAATGCAAAAAGATGTACATGCCCGCATGAAGCTGACCGCCGAAAAAATAGCCGAAGCATCCGGTGCAACAGCCGAACTCAGCATTGATACCAAAACCAAGGTTACCTATAACAATCCTTCCCTGGTAAGCGCCATGCTGCCTTCTATTGAAGCGGCTGCCGGAAAGCAACAGGTAGCAGAAGCCGACTGGACCACCGGTGCCGAAGACTTTTCGTTCTATGGCGATAAAGCCCCGGCCTTTTTCTTTTTCCTGGGTGGCATGCCCCTGAACCAGGAGCCCTCCAAAGCAGCCGCCCACCATACACCGGATTTTTATATCGACGATTCCCGTTTGGATGTGGGCATCCAGGTGTTTTGCCAGCTGGTATTTGACTACGCAGGCAAAAGCGCGCTGGTAACCAAATAAATAGCTTTTTTCCTTTTCCTGTACCTTTATGCAAAAGGTATAACCATGATAGCATTTTTAGGTACAGGATTGCTGGGTGGCAATTTTGTAAGGGCGCTGATAAAGAAAGGAAATGAAGTACAGGTATGGAACCGCACTGCCGCCAAAGCTACTGCGCTGGAAGCAGATGGCGCTAAAGCATTTGAAAATGCTGCGGATGCCGTAAAAGGCGCAGCCAGAATACATATCACTTTAAAAGACGACGCATCGGTGAACGAGGTATTGGCTCAGGCCCTTCCTGGTTTACAACCGGGAGCTGTTATCATTGACCATACCACTACCTCTATAGAAGGTGCCGTGGAAAGAACACAACATTGGCAACAGCAGGGCTTCACCTATTTGCATGTTCCGGTGTTTATGGGCCCTGCTAACGCACTGGAAGGTACCGGCTTTATGCTGGTTTCGGGCAACCAGGAGGTGATACAGCAATGGGAGTCTACGCTGGCTGGCATGACGGGCAAGGTTTTGAACTTTGGCCCCGAAGAAGGTAAGGCAGCAGGGATGAAATTAACAGGCAACGCTTTCCTGGTAACACTTACGGGCGGCCTGGCCGACACTTTAACCCTGGCTAAAAGCATGGGTGTTTCCCTCAGCGAAGTAGCTACTTTATTTGATAACTGGAACCCCGGCGCATTGCTTCCGGCCCGTTTACAAAGAATGGGTGGCGGCAAGTACGATACACCTTCCTGGGAACTGAATATGGCCCGCAAAGACACACAGTTATTTCTTGATGCTGCACAGCAAGGTGGCGTAAACCTCACTGTGATACCCGCAGTAGCCGCTTTAATGGATCAATTCATCGCCCGTGGCCACGGCAATAACGACTGGACCGTGATTGGCAAAGACGCAGTTTCATGAAAACATATTTCACCCTACAATGGCTAAGAACCATACGGGGACTAAAAGCATTCGGACTACCTCCTTACCTGGGGGTAGCCCTGATTGTTTGCCTGTTTCCTGTATTATCCTGGATGCTGTTTAAAAGCTCGCCCTATGTCTCTTATGCCTATGCCGCTATACCTGCATTACTGGTATATCCATTAGGCAACAGCACACGTAATGATTTTTTACAGCAATTGTTCAACACCAGGCTATACCCGCGTGTAAGGTTAACAGAGAACCTGCTGGTAGCATTGCCCTTTGTAATACTATTACTTATCAGGCAATACTATATACCTGCTGCTATTGCATTAGTGCTAAGCGCAGCGCTATCCCTGTATAACAAAGCCGATAAGTCAGGTTTGGTTATCCCCTCCCCTTTCTCGGCCCGGCCTTTTGAGTTTACCACCGGTTTTAGAAAATCATATGGCCTGATACTAGCGCTATATGCGTTGTCTGGTATTGGCCTGTGCGTGCAAAATGGCAACCTGAGCCTGTTTGCACTGGCGGGAATATTTTTAACCTGTATTAATTTTTACAGCATTCCCGAACCGGAACTGTACGTTTGGGTATACGCATTAACACCACGTGCGTTTCTGTTGCAAAAGATAAAAACCGCTATCTGGCAAAGCTTTTTACTCACCTTTATACCGGCACTGGCCATCAGTATAATAAGCCCCTTGCCATGGTATATAGTTCCATTCATAATGCTGGCAGGCTTTGCAGTAATATCGCTTACGGTTGCTGGTAAATACAGCAGCTATCCACAAGTTCCTGGCCTGCCCGTGATCATTTGCCTGGTAGCGGGTGTTGTGTTTCCCCCGGCAGTATTGGTGCTGACTCCTTATCTGTTTAAAAAATCTGTTCAACAACTAACACCCTATCTTTCATGATACAGGTTCAGTCTTTATCCAAATCATACGGCAAGCACGCTGTGTTACAAAATATCAACCTCACCTTTAAACGGGGCGAGGTAAATGGCATTGCAGGCGAAAACGGAGCCGGTAAAACCACCCTGTTTAAATGTATTGCAGCGTTGGAAACCTACGAGGGGCAAGTGCAGTACGATGGTGGTGTGCTTAAAAACGTAACCGGCTTTTTACCCGCAACGCCTTTTTTCATGAGCCGCTTAACCGGCTATGAATACCTGAAACTGGTAAGCAATGCAAGGGGCGTTGATAAAAACATCAATGAAAGCAACCTGTTCGATCTGCCTTTGCAGGAATATGCCGAAAACTATTCTACCGGCATGCAAAAGAAACTGGCGTTGACCGGACTGCTGCTACAGCAAAACGAACTGTTTATACTGGACGAGCCTTTTAACGGAGTTGATATTCACAGCAACATTATTATCCGTGAAATTATAGAGCGCTTAAAACAGTTAAACAAAATTGTGATTATGAGCTCACACATTTTTTCTATGTTTAACGAGTCGTGCGACTATCTGCACCATTTAAAAGGTGGCGTAATTAAACAGAGTGTAAGCAAAGGCCAGTTTGCAAAAGTAGAAGAAGAAATGAAGGGCGAAGGCATTGGCAACCGGATAACACAATTATTGGGTTAATAGAAAATGCCCCTGACAGGCGTGCAACCTGTCAGGGGCATTTTCACTTGGCCGGCCACTCCCTGCACAGCCTTGTTTTGTTATTTCTTTTTGGTTAACACAATCTCCATGGTTTTATACTCCTTGCCTGTTTTAGAATCAGGCCCGTACATTTCCATTTTATGATTATTTTCGTCAACCATGGTAAACACTTCACGCATAGTATACTCTTTACCATTAGCCGGGTTGGTGCATTTGCCGGTAAAAGCAATGGTTTTGGTAGTGGCATCCCAGGTACCTTCCATATTCATAATACCGGTTCCCATATTGTCAATCCAGCTGCTGAGATATTTCTTTTTATAATTATCATAGCCAGTAATGCTCATACCTTCAAAAGGCATTCCCATAAAGTTACCGCTGTAAGTAGATTGCTGGTAACGGCCACCCATAATCATTTTATTTACCATAGTAGAAGTGGAAGTCATAGGCGGCGCATCCATCGACATCCACATAGTGGTTTGCCCTGTCCAGCTACCATCGGATTTAGCCATCTCTTTATGTGATTCACCCGGTGTGGAGTATTCCATCCAGGCTTTCATTTCGGTGGCAGAGTCAACCGGCTGCCAGGCTTCTTCTTTTTTCTCTACGGCCACGGGTGCCGCACTGGCAGTAGTATCTGTTTTGTTTTCGCTGGTAGAAGCCCCTCCACCACAGGAAGCTAATAACAATACAATAGCACTTAATGCAAACATTCTTTGTTTCATAAAACTCGCAATTTAAAATGAACGATAATACGATAGCTATTTTGTAAAGCCTTAGCAGCACTCACTCCCGCTACGGCTTTTATTTATTATAGAGAAACTGTACACCTGGCTTAGAACACAATTGCAGCACCGCCTGTTGTTGAAAGCGTTGCATATATGCCCGCACCACTGTATCTACAACTGCACGATGCGCTTTACCTCTTTTGCCAATAAACGTAACTACTTTGGTATCTTCTGCAATGGTTTGATGGGTTTGTGTATCCATCCATTTACCCTGGGCCGCCCACTCAGTATACCCATCCGGAAAACGGGGTGTAATAACACTGTCAGCGAAGTTTTTCCAATCTTTGTCAGATACATGGCCTCCGCCGGGAATATCTCTTCCCAAAAACAGATCGGTTCGTTGCATAACAGTACACGAACCCAGTATTACACAAGCAAGCAACAGCCCGAAGGCCCTGTTTATAGTTTTCATATGTACATACCAATAGCGCTGTGGCGCTATCTATCAGGAATATACATCCATATTTTCAAAAACCGCAACTGTCGCACTCAATTAAAAAATTACTATATATACATTATTACCTGCTAACACTTCATATAAACAAAAGGATGTGTATGTGTGCCCGGTGCCCTCCCGTTTTTGTACCTTAGTTGCATGAACCGTTCCCGTAAAACCATACCACCTTATATACGTAACCTGGCGCCTTCCATATCAAAACCCGGCTTGTTTGATATTACCTGGGAAGGCATTACCTATACCATGCCGCTGGCATTAGCCATGAAACTAGCGGAGTATTTTAAAGATGTTCGCAATAAAGAAGTATCGGTATCGCACTGGCGGCAGCAATTGCCGGCGGCCGAGCAGCAACAGGTGCTTATAAACTAACGCCTATCATCACTCCAAAGTCCCCATCTGTTTGTATCCAGTTTTGTGCGGGTAAATAAGTACGTGACACATAGCCATCCAGGTATAAAGCATGCACGCAGCCCAACGACTGAAAGAAAGCAGCAAAATCATAAAAATTAACGGGCTCTTTACTCATCACAAACACCAGCCTGTTATCTGGCAATATACCCACCCCGTTACGGATGTTTACATTTGCAGAGCCTTTGGTAAATACGGGTAGCATTTGCCGGTTCACAAGCAGCATAGGCCCTGACTGGGTGGCATACCGCACTTTTGCCTGCTTTGCAAAACTTTCTGTAGTACAAATGCCCGCTATGCTGTCTTTAGTGATATAAAACACGCCGTTAGGCCTGATATAAAAATTACCCGCTCCGGAAGCGGTATCCAATGGCGTTACCAGCTTAGCATCTTCTATATAAACACCTTTAGGAATGTTACCTGCAGCATACATGCCGCCATTCATGGCAAACAACAGGCGTTGATTTTTACCCTTTACAAAATCAGCCAGCCTTTGCAAGGTTTTCAGCGGCTTACCCGCATCATCTTTCCAATATAAGCGTATATCCTGTTTTTTAGTATCGGCGTAATAAGTAAGAAATCTGTTATCTCCATCCTGTTTACGGGAGAAACATACGGTTAACGCTGCCAATGCAAGCATTACCATGATGGGTGTTAGAAAGCGGTTATTGTTCATGTTGGGTTGAGTATTACTAAATATAGTTATTTCATACATAAAAAACATTGACAGCTTTGTTAATAAACTGCATGTTCCTGATCTATTTATAGAGCAAGGCATCTCATTTGTACACTGGTATGGTTACTTTGGCCAAACTGACCAATAGCCCATTCACAGACAAGTCTATTCCAGCCAGCCATACCAGCATACCGCCTGCCGGTATGTCTGGGTCAGTCAGACATGCCTGTTCTGCTCCATTCAACGGCTGTTCTGCCTGGTTCAATGATTTATCTGTTCCACTCAATAAATGCGCTGCACAGCTCCATAAACACTCAGCTCCGTTGAATAGAGGCGAATGTTTGCTTACCCTGATGGATGCTCCACTGAATGGGATAAAGACAAAGACGCATGCGGAAACACATACATTTCAACTAACAGGCATTCCCTTCCGGTTATTAGTACGCATCATAACTGTATAAAAACCTCCTGGCATTATGCCAACGCAATAACAGGCTATTTTGCCCATAAAAAACTGCCTGCAGTTGTTGCAGGCAGTTTTTTGTTCCAAAAGCAAAAGAAATTTATCCCTGCTTTCTTACATATTTAGTAAGAATTACAATTACCTGTCCTTCTATTTTACCTTCAATCTGCTCAGTATTTTCTTCTACCAGGCGAATATTTTTTACCACAGTGCCCAGTTTAGCATTCAGCGTAGTACCTTTTACATCCAGCGATTTGATTAACACTACGGTGTCGCCGGTTTGCAGCACAGTGCCATTGCTATCTTTATGTAGCGCTACCGCGTCATCGTTGTCATGGTCGCCGGTGGCTTTGGCCCAGGCGAGCATATCATCTTCCATGTATATCATGTCCAGGTTGTCTGCGGCCCAGCTTTCTTTTTGCAAACGGCTTAATAAACGCCAGGCCACTACCTTAATACCAGGCACTTCGCTCCACATAGCTTCCCCCAGGCAGGCTTGCCAATGAGCGCTATCCAGCTCTTCTTTTTTGTCAATCTGTGCACGACATTTATCGCAGATAGCTATTCAGTTATCTTCCGTAGTTCTGTCCACAGGTGGCACTTCATATATTTTTAAAGCACCGTTGGCTTTACACAATTCACACTGTCCTTCACTTCTTTGTAATACTTGTTCGTCCAGTTTCATATATATACTGTATAAAATGGCGGCGAATGTAACATTTTTATTTTCGATATATCCTACCCCTTTTCTGATAGCCTGATTTCTTAATGAAATGATAAAAGGATATTGACACCCTTTTCATCGATTCAAATCCCCCTTTCATCCTTACCTGGCTTATCATAGGCAACAAAACATCCACGTGTTATATCATTATTTTATAAAAGATCAGGACATGCGAAAGAAACAACACTGCACCCCATTGCTTAAAAACGGCCTGTTATTATTACTGGCTACCACATTCATTACAAGCTGTTCTAAATCAGACCAGCAGGCAGAAATAGTTACCAGCGGCTCCAGCGCTATTGACAGCACTTATACATCCGGTACGGCCGAAGGCAGCAAAGAAACCGGCTATGATGCAGATGACCTGGTAGAGAATAGTTCCTTTTCCAATACCGTTACCATCACATTCGGCACCACACTCAGCATCAGCAATCCGCTTGCTGCCAGTGGCGTTATCATTACAGAAAGCGGGGATGATGTAGTAATTACCTCTACTGCAAAAGCAGTAGAATATGTGCTGGCCGGCACCACCAGCAATGGCTCGGTAAAAATATACAGTGATAATAAATTCAAGGTAACCTTAAACGGTGCCAGCATCACCAACAGCGACGGACCTGCCTTAAACATTCAATCATCCAAGCGCGCCTTTATTGTGGTGGCAGATAATACTACCAACACCCTCACAGATGGCAGCAGTTATACGGCATCGGGCAGTGAGGATATGAAAGGCACCATCTTTAGCGAAGGGCAAATGATATTCAGTGGCACAGGCAGCCTTAGTGTAAAAGGTAATTACAAGCATGCCATTTGCAGCGATGATTATATACGCATACGTAGTGGCAACATTACCATTACGGGCAGCGCATCGGACGGCATTCACACCAATGACGGCTTTATTGCCGATGGCGGCACATTGGCCATTACTGCCGGCAGTGACGGCATTGAAGCAGAAGAAGGCTTTATCATTATCAACGATGGCACATTTACGTTGAATACTGCAGATGATGGTATTGCCGCTTCTTACGACGAAGATGATAGCACCATCACCCCCTATGTAACTATCAACGGCGGCACCATTACCGTAAAATCCACTGCCGGTGAAGGCATTGAAAGCAAAAGCGTACTAACTATTAATGGCGGGCGCATTCAAACCACCACAGCTGATGATGGGTTAAATGCAGGTACAGCTATTTACATTAATGGAGGTTATGTATATTCTTACAGTACCGGCAACGATGCTATGGACTCTAACGGTATATTCACCATTACCGGGGGCGCTGTAGTAGCCATAGGCGCTAAATCGCCGGAAGCCGGTATTGATTGTGATGCACGCACCTTAAAAATCACTGGTGGCACGGTAGTGGCTATTGGTGGTGCCACCAGCGGCCCCAGCAGCACACAAAGCACTATTCATTCTGTAATTATGGGCAGTGGAAGCGCCAACCAGGTAATACATATTCAAGCTACAGATGGTATAGAAGCCTTAACCTTCCTGGCTCCTGTTGCATACAGCACCCTGCTGTTCGCCAGTTCTAAACTGGAAGCCAATACCAGCTATGTGGTATATACCGGTGGCAGTGTGGCATCAGGCACCAGCTTTAACGGCCTGTATACCAGCGGCACTTACAGCAACGGCACCATTTCCAGCACCTTTACCACCAGCAGCATGGTAACTCAAATTGGCGGCACCATTAGCAAAGGATAATAGCACAGCACACATATCCCCGTAAACAGGCCCTCAGGGGCCTGTTTTTTTGCCTGTAACGCATTCTTTTGTACTTTACCCCATGCAACAGAATACTTTTTTGCTTTATGGTGCCAATGGCTATTCCGGTGAAATGATAGCCCGCTATGCCACGCAGTACGGTTTACAGCCCACTTTGGCCGGCAGGCGTAAAGAAGCCATTGAACCACTGGCTAAAGAATTGCAATTGCCTTACCATATTACAGACCTGGCAGATACAGCGACTTTAATTGCGCTGCTACAACAATTCCCACTGGTAGTGAATGCCGCCGGCCCTTACGATATTACCGCCCGGCCTATGATACAGGCCTGCATGCAAACGAACACCCATTACATGGATCTTAATGGCGACCTGGAAGTGTTTGAAATGCTGCACGCTTTTCACCAACAGGCACTGGACAAAAATATTATGCTATTACCCGGAGCAGGCTTTGATGTAGTACCCACCGACTGCCTGGCTCTCTGGTTAAAGAACCGCATGCCCGATGCACATTCACTTACCATTGCCTTTGCTATTGTAGGCAGCAGCCTGTCCCGCGGCACCTCTATTACTACTTTACAAAAACTGGGCTTACCCGGAGCGGTAAGGAAAGATGGGGTGATAACACCTGAACCGGTTGGTAAAAGAGGACGAAGCGTTCACTTTCCCGGGTTACCCAAACCCTTGTTTACCATGAGCATTCCCTGGGGCGATATCAGCACGGCTTATTACTCCACCGGCATTCCCAATATTGTTACTTATACCGGTATTCAAAAAGGCGTATGGTTGTTTTTGAAAACACAATTGCTGTTTAACTGGTTGCTGCGAAAACGCTTTGTACACAAATGGATCACCAGCATTATTCAACGCAAGCCTGCCGGACCAGATGCCCAAACACGCCAAAAAGCTTTTAGTGTGATACAGGCAGAGGTCACCAACCTCAAAGGCGAACAATTATCCGCTACCCTGCGCTGTGCCGAGGCTTATGAGCTTACCGCACATACCATGCTGCTGATAGCGCAAAAAATAGTGAATGGGCATTACAAGCCAGGCTACCAGACACCCGCCAGCGCTTATGGGGAAGATTTGATTATGGAGATACGCGGAGTATCCCGTAACACTCACTTGTAAAAAGCGTTTACAAAAAAGGCTGGCCTTAAAAAAGACCAGCCTTGTATTGAAACAGGAGAAAACATTATTTGGTATCCCACCACACGCGGTCGGATATTTTAGCACTTTGTACAGATTGTGGATTAGAAGCCAATTCCAGCAAAGGATATAAAAAGCGCCTGGGTATTTCAGTGATACCCGCTGCCGCCCCATTGGCCTGGCTAATTACGGTTAATGCAGGATACCCTGTTCTGCGCCAGTCTGTCCAGCCTTCCAGCGAAAAGAAATTAGCAGTGCTTTTCTCTTCCATAATGCGCTGTAAGGCAGTAGCAGCAGTAAGCGTGCCTCTGGCAGCCAGGTATGTTTGAGCTGCTGTACCATTGGTATCTATGCCATATTTCAACATATTATTAGTAATAGCATTGCGGTAGATAGGTGCCGCCGCCGCATAGCCCGATAAACGGTAAGTGGCTTCGGCTTTCAAAAACAGGGCTTCATCGGCATTAAAAACATACCCATTAGAAGCTGCATCCCCATAAAAGTTACCGGCAATAGAATAATCTTTTTGCGTACCAATGCCTGTACCGGGCACATATCCTGTATATAATCCTGTGTTTTCCGATTTGCTCAGCAAATAAGAGATCCGGGGGTCGTTACGCGCCTTTAAACTGTCCACATAATGAGATGCCATAATATTAGTGCTGGTAGGATAAAAGTTCCAGTACCAGGGAGCCGATGAAGTGTTTGCACCGGTGTAAGGAAACAAACAGTCATCTGCATAAGTCGTCATACCATTGGCCAATGCGGTCAGCGCCAGTTGGGCCTGCGTGGCTTCGCTATATCCTGTGGCTTTTACCAGGTGGATATAATAGCGGGCTTTCAGGCTGTAAGCCAATTTAATCCATTTAGTACCATCACCACTGTAAAAAAAATCATCCGATCCCGGCTTAAGGCCCGATGCGCGTGTTACCTGTGCAATACCGCTATCCAGTAATACCTGCAGCGTGGTATAAATATCAGCCTGCTTATCATAGACAGGCGTGGCATTGGTAGTGCCCTGGAAAGCCTGTGAATAAGGCACATCTCCCCACACATCGGTTGCAGCGCCTAAAGTATACGCCATTAATATTTTAGCGATGCCTGCATAAGTGCTGTTTCCGTTGGCAGTAGCTATTTTATTAAGTGTATACATATTGTTCATACACTTTACATAAAAGTTGTTCCAGGTATCGTTAAATGACGAGTTATATACCTGGTAGGTAACCTCGTTGGGTGCATTCTGGTTTAACGACATATTCTGCATCCAGTAATTGGATAAGATGGCGCAATAACCGCCTGCTACATAATTAGTAACAGATTCTTCCAGTGGCGCCAGTAACAGGTTTTCCGATGCATCACTTAAATTGTTGGGATTGGTGTTTACATCCAGGTATTTTTTACAACCGGAGAAAGAGGCTATCGCAACAAGTGATAATATAATGATGAAACTTTTCTTCATGACAGTAGATTTAAAAAACAAATTTTAATGAGCATCCATAAGAACGGGACGTAGGCGTTCCGAACGTGTACACACCCATGTTTCCATTACTGGTGCCGAAGGTGTTGGTTGATTCCGGATCCGATCCCGTAAAACCAGCTGCTTTATGAATCCATAAATTGCGACCGGTAAATGTAATAGTGGCCTCTTTAAAAGGTGTTTTCACCAGCAGGGATTTGTTGAGCGAATAACTGAAACTTACATTACGCAGTTTGATATAAGATGCTTTCTGCATCTGCGATTCGGTAATACCACTGATAGTGGTAAAATAGCTTTGTGCCGTAACAACAGTGGTATTAGCTGCACCTGTAGCCGCATCTATACCTTTAATAATTCTATCTGCCCTGTTTTCTGTGGCTTTAGATACGCCGTAGGTTAAGTTATAATATTCATCAACGTTTTGCAGCATACCTCCCTGCCTGGTATCAATGAAAAAGCTGAGTGCGAAGTTTTTATAGTGAAACTGGTTGGTAATACCACCTGTCCAGTCAGGAGTGGCCGTACCCAGGTAATCATTACTTTCGCTGTAAGGCAAACCATTCTTTAACAGCAGTTCGCCCTGTGCATTACGTGCATAAACCGATCCGTAAAACATACCATAAGGCATTCCTTTCACTGCATAGGTAAAACCAATCTGCGTTTCGTCCAGTTTACCCGGAGCCACTTCTTTTACCTTCGTGTTCAGCTTGGTAAAGTTTACCGTTACATCCCAGCTGAAATTGCGCGTTTTAACGGGTGTGCCATTCAGTAATAATTCAACGCCTTTTGTATTAATTTCTGCCGAGTTAATAGTAGTGGTGGAATAACCTGTAGAAGGCGCCAGCGAAATGCCGCTTACAAGCCCCTGGCTCATATTACGGTTAAAATAAGATGCTTCCAGCCCTAACCGGTTGCCCAATAACTTTGTTTCCAATCCTACTTCAAACTCTTTCTGCAGTTCGTTTTTCAACTGGCTGTTGCCCAGGTTGCTGCTTAATGCAAAACCGTTTACACCGGCGTAAGGAAAGGTAACATTGGCACCGGTATTAGCATTGGTAACCTGTACATAAGGCGTACTATTGGCATATACAGTTACGTTATCGTTTCCCACAGAAGCATAGGAAGCACGCAACTTACCAAAGTTGATAATCTTTTTGGTTTGCGCATCCAGCAGTTCTGAAAAGATAAAGCCTACAGCAGCCGAACCGTATGGGTAAAAGGCATTGCTGGTAGACAATACAGAACTGCCATCATACCTGCCGCTTAACGACAATATCAGCAAACGGTTATAATCCACTTCTGCCTGCGCATAAAAACCTACTTTACGCTGATCGTATTTAGATTCGGCATAAGACACCGAAGCGGCACTGGCCATATTATAATACCCGGCCTTAGACAACCCGGTACCAGTAGCGGACATATAATTGTAATAACGGCTCCATACGTTATTACCCAGCATCAGACTGGTGTTAAACTTACCAAACTGTTGCTTTAACTGCACTATCAGGTCGTGGTTAAACTGCTTAAAAGTAGTATTATTGGTATATACCTTGCCATCGCTGAATGAAATATCGCCTTTGTTGATATGATAGTTCAGCAGATCCATATAAATATCTGCGCCTACTCTTTCAGTAACCGATAACCAGCTGGCCGGTGTATATACCAGGTTTACCTGGGGCATAAACCTGTTTATGTTAGAATGGTTACCTATGTTATTGAGCACCCAATAAGGGTTATTCCTGTTATAACGGAATAAACGCTGCGTACCGTCTGCATTTAAATAGTTCTTTAAGTTGTAAGATACCGGTGATATATATACGTTGGTAATAGGGTTTTGCAAACCATACCCTTCATCAATAAAGTTTTTGGTAGCATTGGAATAGGTTAACTCAAAAGTGGCAGACAGCTTATCATATACCTGCGTATGATATTTGGTAAACAAGCTATGCCTGCTTAAGTCAGTGTTAGGCACTGTACCCTTCTGTTTAAAATAAGAATAGGATATAAAGTAGTCTGACTGGTTATTACCTCCTGCAACGCTGATGGTGTTATTGTTGGTAATACCTGTTTTAAAAAACTCTTTCATGGGATTATGAAACTGCACTTTATTGCCACTGGCATCGTGCAGGGTATCCATTCTGGCTCCCCAGGAATAACTGCTTTTCTGAGTTTCGCCATCTATGTACTGGCCATTGTTGCCTTGTGAATATAATAACTGGCGGGGCGCAAGATGTGGCGTTTCCAATGAAAGTGAAGAGGAAAGCGTTACAACAGGCTTTTTGCCTTTGCTGCCGCCTTTAGTGGTAATTAATACTACCCCCCTGGCTCCTGCCGAACCATACAGCGCAGTAGCTGCAGCACCTTTCAGAATGTTGATGTTATCGATAACAGAAGGGTCCAGATCGCTCAGGCGGTTACCGCCTGCCCCACCACCACCACCGCCATCGGTTTCATCGTTGTTCATTGGCACCCCATCCAGCACAATCAATGCCTGGTTGTCTCCACTTAGTGAAGTAACACCCCTGATAACAATTGCAGCACTGCTACCCGGTGCACCGGTAGTGCTGGTAATTTGCACACCTGCCGCCTTTCCGGTTAATGCATTCAGCACGTTGGGTTCCTGTGCTTTGTTCACTTCTGCTCCCTGTACTACCTGGCTGCTAAATGTAAGATTGCGCTTGTCACGCTTTACACCTAATGCAGTTACTACAATATCAGACAACTGTTCTGTTGAACGTTGCAGCATTACCACTACATTGGCTTTGCCTTGTACAGGTACTTCCTGTTCTTCATAACCAATACTGGAAATAATCAATACCGCGTTGCTACCCGAAACTGAGAGCAGAAAACTACCGTCATCTTTACTGGTAGTGCCTCGTTTTTGGTTTTTCTCTTTAATAGACACGTTGCCTATGGCAACACCTGTTGAATCTGTTATTTTACCTTTTACAGAAAATGTGCTCTGTGCAAGCACATTCACACCAGTACATAGCAATAACAGCAACATAAGCATGTTGGGGGACTTTCTCATAATTGTGCATTATTTAGTTTTCTCCTTAATAGAACCGCCTTCTCTGTAAAGTTAGAAGCCCTCTTAACAGCATCTTGCACGCATTTTAACGCGTTATGTTACGATATTAACAGTTGAATATTGTTTAATGTGTTGTCACAGTTACAACATTCATCCAATAACTACTGCACTCCAAATCCCTTACCAAATAAGGGCTTCAGCAACACAATGCTACCAAACTGTAAAACATATAGATGAAAGGAAGAAACTTATCGCTATACATCACATGCTTAAAAAATGCTTAATCATGGTAACATTACAATTATTACCCATAAGTTAACCAAAGCTATCATTACCCATAATATGCCCCCCTGTATAAAAGACTTTGCTCCTACCTTACGCAAGGTGGATACTGACAAGCCGCTACCTATTAAAAATAGTGTAAGGGTTAAGCCTGCTTTTGCTACATGTACAATATAACCTGCATACGGCTCTACCGCCGGAACATAGGTATGTATGATCATGGCAATGATAAACAAGGCAATAAACCAGGGAACGGTTACCTTGCCTGCCCCCTGTTTAAATACCAGGCCCGACAAAAAAGCTACTGGTATAATCCACAACGCCCTTGCCAGTTTTACAGTAGTAGCTATTTCCAGTGCATGTGTGCCATACCGGGCGGCTGCACCTGTTACCGAGCTGGTATCGTGTATAGCCACGGCACACCATACGCCAAACTGTGTTCCAGATAAATGAAGCAAATGTCCCACCACAGGAAACAGGTACAAGGCAACAGCATTTAAAACAAAAACCACACCCAGGGCTACTGAAATTTGTTTTTCTTCTGCTTTTATTACCGGGGCTATGGCAGCAATAGCACTGCCGCCGCATATAGCTGTGCCTGCTGCCACCAGAAAAGCGGTTTTCTTTTCTATAAGCAGCCATCGGCCTAGTAAAGTGCCCAATAATAAAGTAATGATGATGGAAACAATAGTGATTGCCAGGCTTTGTTTACCTGCCTGTAAGGCACTGGTAACTGTCATGCCAAACCCCAGCCCCACTACAGACAACTGCAACAACCAATGGGTGGCCTTATAAGCCTGCCTGGCAAAAGGCTGTCCGGATACCTGTGCCACTATAAGGCCCAGTAATAAAGCAACCGGAGGAGTAATAAAGGAAGTGCAGCATAAGGCTGCTAATAGTATAAAAATGGTTTTTTGTGCAAGGCTGTTCCTGATGAATAACTGCCTGCCTGTAATAGCTGTTGCCGCGTGTGTTGATTGCATAACCGGTTCGTTTCTTTGTTTGTGTTACCACACAAAGCTCCGGCTATCGGCAGCAATACTGTTATTGCTATTGGTAATGTGTCATTACCGGAAGTTATAACGCAGGGCAAATTGCATAAACAGTTCCTGTAAGGCATCCGCTTCGCCATGGGGGCGTATAAAGAAAAAATCCCGTTCAATGGCCAGCCCCTTTACATCAATAATGCAGCATTCATTATGTTCCAGCTCTTTTACCACAGAATGCACAGATAAGAAAGCCATACAATCGGAATGCATCACGTATTGCTTCGCGCTTTCGGTGCTTTCCAGCTGCATTTCCTTTTGCAGCTGTGCTATTTTAATACCCAATGGTTTTAAAGCATGTGCCATCACTTCCAGCGTGCCCGAACCCGGCTCGCGCAAGAGTAAGGGAATACGTAACAGCTCTTCGGGTTTAATCACACCTTTTTTGGCCAAAGGGTGTTTGGCTGCCGCAACCAGCACCAGTTCATCTTTAATAAAGGGCGTGTATTTAAATAAAGTGTTCTTGCTGCGGCCTTCAATAATACCCAGGTCAATCTGCTGGTTTTGTAAATCCTGCTCTACCTGCTCGGTATTTTTTACCGTAAGCAGCACTTTGGCCGCGGTGAATTTTTTATGAAAAGCAGCCAGCACGGGTGGCAGCACATATTGCGCCACGGTGGTGCTGGCTCCTATACGTATTTTACCGCTGTGCTTTTGCGCCAGGTTGCTCATTTCAAACTCCAGGTTGCGGTATATGCCAAATAGCTGCCCGGTATATTGCAATAATGTTTCGCCCGCTGCAGTTAACTGTATTTTAGTGCCGTTGCGGTGAAACAGCTGCACCTTAAAATGCTGTTCTATTTCGCGGATATGTTTGGTTACGGCCGGCTGTGTAATACACAACTCTTCGGCTGCACGCGTAAAGTTTAAACGCCTGGCTACCGTGTCAAATACCTGGAGTCGAAAATCAAACATGTGGTTGTTTCATTTTATAGTATACCGCCCCGCTGCTTATTTCAGACCCAGCCCCGCAAGATGGGCACGCGTGGCTTCGTAGGTCTGATGCTGTAAGCCGTTTATGCCTAAGCCTTCCGCTACCGACACAAACAAGGCACGGTCATCCACATACAATACTTCCTGTGGCTGCACCAATGCTATATCCAGCGCCATGCGAAAAATATCCGCATCCGGTTTACGAAAATGTACAAAGCAGGAGGAAATAAAAAAGTCAACAAACTTATCCAGCCCGAATGTTTTGATCCGATATTCATTCAACTCGCGACCTTCATTATTCACCACTGCCACCTTTAAGCCATAGGTGCTTTTTAGGTAACGTACCAGCTCCAGCATCTCGGGGTAAGGCGTGGTTTGGGCATACATGAAATGCTTGAAATCATCCCTGCTAAAAGAGCGTGGTTCGTAAAAAACAGTACGGTCTAAATATTCGTCTAAAGTAAGCTTACCTTCTTCGTAGGTATCAAAAGTGAGGTGATGACGTTCGTCCAGTTCGGCCAGGTCCAGTGCAAAGTCTGCTGCCGCTCTTCTCCGTGCATTCCTGTCCCATCCGTTCGTTAACAACACACCGCCAATGTCCAGGAAAAGTGTAGTAATTTTTTGTTCCATAGTATATAAAGCCTTATGGCCAAATATACCCAATAATATGCTTACATAGCCATCAGCAGCTATGCAGGCAATACCGAATCGGTTTGTGTTTCGGGTAATACAAAGGTGATAGTAGTGCCCACGCCTTCTTCGGACTGCACTTCCAGCCAGCCGTTGTGGTTTTGTACAATTTTACGGCACAGCGCCAGACCAATGCCAGAGCCGGGATAGCTTTCACGCGTGTGCAGGCGTTTAAATACTTCAAAAATCTGATCGGCATAACGGGCATCAAAGCCAATACCATTATCGGCAACCGAAATAGCGTAATATCGGATGTCCTGCCTTTTGACATCTATATGCCCCGCTACTTCTTCGCGGCTTAATTCACGGGCAGCAATGTTAATATGTGGCGATGCTTCTTTGCGGGTAAACTTTAGTGCGTTGCCCACCAGGTTAAAAATAAGCTGGTTCATTTGCAGGGGTTCTGCTTCCACAGCCGGCAAATCGTTATAGGTAACCACTGCCTGTTTTTCCTGGATAATCATTTCAAAGTCGCTGAGTATATTCAGCAGTATGGTGTTTAAATCCACCACCCCTAACGTTCTTTCATTACGCAGCAACCGCGAAAACTCCAGCAAGTCGCGAATAAGGATGCTCATACGCTCGCCCGAATGCATGATCTTGCCCAGCATGGTTTTGGCATCATCGGGCACATTGCTGTTATTGTGCATCATACCTGCATACAACCTTATTTTACGTAAAGGCTCCTGCAAATCGTGTGATGCCACAAAAGCATATTGTTCCAGCTCTTTATTAGAACGGTTTAATAACAGGTTGGCTTCATTCAACTCTTCATTGGTGGTGATCAGTTCTTCGTTGGTCGATTGCAGTTCTTCCATAGTAGCCTGCAACTCTTCTGTAGCAGCCTGCAATTCCTGTGTACGGTCATGCACCTGCAACTCCAAACGCACTTCGGCTTCGGCCAGTATCATTTTCGCCTGCACCACATCGGTAATTTCTACCGCTGTGTTCATAATGCCATATACCTTTCCCTGCTCATCCAGCAAAGGCGTGTAGGTAAAATGATAATAGGTAGGCGATAATATGCCCTTACGCATCAGGTATACCATCTGCTCCCTGGCCTCATACACTTTGCCTGTATCAAACACCTGCTGCAGTATGTGCACAAAAGGCTGCCCTTCCATTTCGGGTAAAGCCTGCAAAAAGGTTTTGCCTACTACGCTGCTATCTTTTTCCCAGGTGTTCAGTAAGGCCTGGTTTACCAACTCTATGCGCAATTCGCGGCCTATATATACAGCAATGGGTACCGGGCATGCCATTACCAGTGTTTTAAACCGGCGTTCGCTTTCTTCCAGCACGCGGCGGGCAGCCAGCTCTGGCCGCAGATCGCGCAGGGTGGCGCCCCAGCCTATAAAGGTTACCCCATCGTAAATTCGTCTTATTTCTGCATGGCAGGTAATGCGCTCCCCGTTTTGCAGGTGTTTAAAGATCATATAACCCGACCAGGATTCTTCGGTAAACACGGGATGGTCTTCTGCAAAAAACTGGTGCATATGAATAGGCGGCATAGAACCATCCAGGTGTACCCCGGTTAGTTTTTTACCCGCATTGTTCATGTAAATGATAGTGCCGCCGGCGTCAGATACTGCCTTGCAGTTTTCACTGTTTTCTACCAGTGACAGCAGTTTGCGCTGTTCACGTCTGCTTTCCATTTCGGGCGTGATGTCTTGTATAATGCCATAAAAATCCACTACCGCCCCCAAAGCATTATATCCATACATGCCTATTACCCTGGCAGCATGTACCGATCCATCATCCCATATAAAACGGCTATCGTATTGCACATACCCGGTTTCGTCTGCTTTTTCATAAGCCTGGTCGCGGAGGCTGCGATCATCGGGGTGCACATGCTGAATAAGTTTATCCCGGCTCATATGTAATACTTCCGAGCCGGTTAATATTCTGGCGCCTAAAGAAGAATAGGTCACCTGTTGTGTGCGCATATCTACATAAAACGTTCCCACACCCGACCTTTCCACGGCCAGCTTGGCTATACGTTCTACAGAAGCCACTTTCTCGCGTGCTGCTACCTGTTCAGTAATATCCTGCGCAGTACCTGCAAAGCGATAGGCCACGCCTTCCTTATTAAAATAGGTTTTGCCTTTACAATGCAGCCAGCGTAATATTTTATCTTCTGCCCCAACGGTTCTGAACTGTATATCGTAATCCCCACCGTTTATAGGGTCCAGCGCCGCCTGTATCGATGCATTCACTGCCAGCACATCCTCTTCATGTATATATTGCATCACCAGGTCGAACGATACAATGTCTGCTTTGGAAAAGCCGAACAGTTTTTTACAGCGGGCATCCCATTTTACCTGTCGGGTAAGCGGGTAAAACACCCAGGTGCCTACTTCTGCCGCTTCCAGGGCAAAACTGCGTTCCTGCTCCTGCTCGTGGCGCAACTTTTCTTCCTGTACCCGCTCGGTGATATCCTGCATATACCCCACCACACGCACCGCTTTGCCATTTTCGTATACGATGTGCCCGCGATCGTGCACATAGGCATATAAACCATCTTTACGTAAAAATCTATATTGTCCTTCCCAGGTGGTGGCACCGGAAGCCAGCACAACATCCATGTCCCGCATCAACCCTGTCATGTCATCAGGATGTACGCGTTCTTCCCAGGCGCTGAGCTGGTTGGTATCGGCTGCTGCCACACCCACCCATTCCCGGAAATTATTGTTCCACCATAATGTATTCTCCCTGATATTCCAATCCCAGATAAGGTCACAGGTGGCCTTAGCCGCCAGTTCATACCTTTCCAATGCCGCCTGATCGTTTGAAGAATACAGCTTTTCAGCCATTATAGTTTTCCCTCGTTTTAGTTATATGCAATATAACATTTGTACACTATGCTTGAAACTAAAAAAGGCCTGCTTTATAAGGCAGGCCCTGATTATTTATGCTTTTTTGAGAAAGTCGCGTACTACATACTGCAATATTCCACCATGCCGGTAATATTCCAGCTCAATAGCAGAGTCCAGCCGGGCTTTTACCTGGAAGAGAATGGCCTCCCCTTCATCCGGCTGCGCTTTTACCGACAACAGTTTGCCGGCCTTTAATTCCGAAGCAATGCCTTCGATGGTATAGGTTTCGTACCCGGTCAGGTGTAGCGATTCGGCATTCTGGCCATCCACATATTCCAGCGGAATAATACCCATACCCACCAGGTTGCTGCGGTGTATGCGCTCGTAGCTTTCGGCTATCACCGCCTTCACCCCCAGCAGGTTGGTGCCTTTGGCCGCCCAATCGCGCGACGAACCGCTGCCATACTCCTTACCAGCCAGCACCACCAACGGTACCTGGCGGGCTGCATATTCACGGGAAGCATCAAAAACAGATAACACCGTGCCGGTAGGAATAAAGGTGGTAAAACCACCTTCTTTGGGTGAAATCTGGTTTTTGATACGCACATTGGCAAAAGTGCCGCGCACCATCACCTCTTCATTACCCCGGCGCGAACCATAGCTATTGAACATTTTTGCATCAATAGCATGATCGGTCAGGTATTTACCGGCAGGCGTATCGGCCTTAAACGAGCCCGCAGGTGAAATATGATCGGTGGTAACAGAATCGCCCAGCTTCAGTAACACACGGCCATTCACTACATCCTGCAAGGCCGCCGGCTGCTCGGGCAGATTTTTAAAAAAGGAAGCTTCTTTAATATAAGTAGAGTCGTTGCTCCAATGGTAATCTTTGCCGGCAGGCGCATGCAGTCCCTTCCATTGTTCATCACCATCAAATATTACCTTGTATACTTCTTCGTAATCTTTTTGTTGTACGGCTTTCAGCACCGCTTCGTTAATCTCTTCCTGGGCAGGCCATATATCCCGCAGAAAAACCGGCTCGCCATTAGGGTCGTTACCCAACGGATCGGAAAACAGGTCTATATCCACCCTGCCGGCTATGGCATAGGCTACCACCAGCATGGGCGAAGCCAGGAAGTTCATTTTCACCTGCGGATGTACCCGGGCTTCAAAGTTACGGTTACCCGAAAGCACTGAAGCCACCACCAGCTTGCCTTTGTCTACCGCTTCGGCTATATGTGGCGGTAAGGGACCGCTGTTGCCAATACACGAGGTGCAACCATACCCCACGGTATGAAAACGCAAGGCTTCCAGGTCGCCCAGCAACTCGGCACGCTTCAGGTATTCCGTTACCACGCGCGAACCCGGGGCCAGGCTGGTTTTTACCCAGGGCTTTACATCCAGGCCGCGCTTAATGGCCTTTTTGGCCACCAGGCCCGCACCAATCATTACGGTGGGGTTAGAAGTGTTGGTACAACTGGTAATAGCGGCTATTACAATAGACCCATCGCTTAACACATACTCCTCATTCTTTAACTTTAAACGCACTGTTTGCAAACTATTTTCTACTTCTACAGCCACCTCCTCGCTTTGTTTGTTCACTTCATACGTGAACGTGCTGCCCGAGCCGCCTTCCGATAACCAGGCATTATCGCGTCTTTTACCTTCGGGCGTGTACATACGCTGGTATTCCTTATCCAATAGTTCACTAAACCGTGTGTGCAGTTCTTTTACCGGAATACGGTCCTGCGGACGCTTAGGGCCCGCCACCGAAGGTTTTACTGTATTCAAATCCAGCTCCAGTATATCAGAATAGGTGATCTGTTCCTCGCCCTGGCGCCACAGCATATTCTTTTTGCAATAATCTTCTACCATCGCGATTTGTTCGGCACTGCGGTTGGTGCGATGCATGTATTGCAGGGTTTGGCTGTCGATAGGGAAATAAGTGACCGTACAACCAAACTCGGGCGACATATTAGAGATGGTAGCCCTGTCGGGAACTGTTAAATGATCCAGCCCATCGCCAAACACTTCTACAAACTTGCCCACTACCCCGTATTTGCGCAGCACCTGGGTAATGGCCAGCACCATATCTGTAGCGGTAATGCCTTCTGTTAACTTTCCGGTAAGCTTCAACCCTATCACCTGCGGGCAGGTAAAATAAATAGGCTGTCCCAGCAAAGCGGCTTCTGCTTCTATACCGCCTACGCCCCAACCCAGCACGCCAATACCATTGACCATAGGCGTGTGCGAATCGGTGCCCACCAGCGTGTCCGGAAACCGCCAGCCATCCCTTTCAATTACCCCTTTTGCCAGGTATTCCAGGTTCACCTGGTGGCATATACCCATACCCGGCGGCACTACGGTAAAATTATCAAAAGCCTGCTGCGCCCATTTCAACAGCTGGTAGCGTTCTTTATTGCGCTCGTATTCGTAGGTAACGTTTTTGGTGTAGGCATAATCAGTGCCAAAAAAATCAACCTGCACACTATGATCTATCACCAGGTCAACGGGAATGGCGGGGTTAATTTTACTGCCGTCTTTTCCCCTGCGCACCACCTCGGCGCGAATGCTGGCAATGTCTACCACAGCAGGTACACCGGTAAAATCCTGCATCAGTACCCGGGCCGGTTTAAAGGGAATTTCCTTTTCCGTTCCCTCCGGGTTCCAGTTCACCAAAGTGTTCAAATGTTCTTCTGTAATAGCAAAATTATCCCGGTTACGCAGCACGTTTTCTAATAAAATTCTGATAGAAAACGGTAGCCGGGCTATGTTCTTTCCTTCCTCTTGTAGTTGTGTCAGTGAAGCGATGGTTGATGGCATGGTGTATTATTTTTATCATCAGTAATGGGATAGCACCTTGTTAGTGCATGTGACTACATCAATTTGTAATCCAAACTAATACACCGGCCCGTTAAAAACAATAGTCCCCCCGCGAACATACAATAGATTATTCCTGATATACAACAACAAACGGGCTGACCATCATCATGTTCCAGCCTTTTACCGGCTTTTAATTTTGTTGAAAAAGCAAGAAATGACAGGAATACTCAGTCAAATAGAAATAGACCAGGTATTAAACGGCCAGATACTGGGCCGCCTGGGTTGCCATGCAGATGGCTTAACCTATGTGGTGCCGATAAGTTATGCCTTTGATGGAACCTGGTTATATGGCCATTCGGGCGAGGGTATGAAAATAGCCATGATGCGTAAAAACCCGGAGGTATGTTTTCAGGCAGATGATATGCAAAACATGGGCAACTGGAAAAGCATTGTTTGCTGGGGACGTTTTGAGGAACTAACGGATGATGCCGACCGTAAAGTGGCCGTTCAGTATTTGATGGCGCGTAACTTTCCGTTTATTACCAGCAGCAATGTGCGGCTATCGCCCAGCTGGCCTTTCCAGTCGTCGGATATCAGTGATGTAAAAGGTATTTTATTTCGTATATTATTAACCCGCAAAACCGGCAAATACGAAGCCAGCTAAAGCTGCTGCAATACCCGAACGGTTACCAACAGCTGGCCATTATGGCGCATGGTATGCTCTGCTGCATGAAACAACAACCCGCACACAGTGGAAGGCAGTTGCTTGCGCCCTACTGCACGAAACTGTGTAAGGCTTTGCTCCGGCACCTGGTGTAATGCCGCCACAAAACTATGGATACGCTCCACCAACGTTGTTACCAGCATAGCCGTTGTTACGGTTACATCTTCCTTTCCTTCACTGCGCAAATAAGTAAATTGTGCTTCGGTAAGCGGTTGTTCATGAGCATAGCTGTACATGCGATCCAGCACACCGGTAATATGCTGCAGGTGAAAACCGGCAGAAGCCAGTTGCGCAGGCCGCTTCCATAACAATACATCCGGAAAATCTTTCATCATTGCCTGTATCTCTTCACTGGCCTGCAATAGTGCATGCGCTGCCGGTTGCAGCAAAGCAGGTATTCCGTTAATGGGCCCTCTGAGCCATATTTCAGGCAGTTGTTCCGTAGCCATATCTGTCAATTGTTTTGCTGATAATGATCATATTTTTTGTTAAGCATGCCTGGTAGCTTTGCCTGTATAACATACAATATATGTACAATCACAGAATAAAACATCCATCCTTACTAGATAAAATCATCACCGCCCCACAAGCGGCCGCTTATATACAAAACAACACCGTGGTAGGCTCCAGCGGCTTTACACAATCCGGCGATAGCAAGGCTGTGTTGCCGGCCCTGGCCGAGCGTGCCGCTACCGATCCTTTACAAATTACGTTAATAACCGGTGCATCGCTGGGACATGGTACGGATGGCTTACTGGCTAATGCACATGTATTAAAACGCCGCCTGCCTTTTCAGGTAGACCCTACTTTGCGTAAAGACATTAACAAGGGGGAAGTGCTGTTTATTGATCAGCATTTATCTGAAACAGCCGAGCAGTTAAAAAGCGGCCACTTTCCCGAAATGGATATTGCTATATTAGAAGCCGCCATGATTGAAGATGATGGCAGCATTATACCCACTACCTCTGTGGGCAATTCAGCCGCCTTTGCGCAACTGGCCAATAAAATTATCATAGAGCTGAACATGAGCGTGCACCCGAATGTAAAGGGTATACACGATATCTTTTTCACCGGCAACTTTCCCAATCACCGCATCATCCCCATTACCAGGCCGGATATGCGCATTGGCTACCATAGCATTCCTGTAGACCCCGATAAAGTCATTGGCATTGTGATTACTAATGAAAAAGACAGCCCGGCAGATATTGCGCCACCGGATACCTGCACTACTGCTATAGCCGGACACCTGTTGCAATTTTTTGATGACGAAATTAAAAAAGGACGCCTTACCCGCTCATTGTTACCCTTGCAGTGTGGTATTGGCAAGGTGGCCAATGCCGTGTTAAGCGGGTTGCTGGATAGCGACTATGAAAACCTGACCATGTATTCGGAAGTATTGCAGGATAGTACTTTTGACCTGATCGATGCCGGTAAAATGCGCTACGCTTCAGGCTCTTCCATTACCGTATCGGAAGCTTATTATGAAAAGATATTCAATAACATAGATCACTACAAACAACACATGGTGTTGCGTCCGCAGGACATTAGTAACGCCGCCGAAGTGATACGCCGCCTGGGTGTAATAGCTGTAAACACGGCGCTGGAATGTGATATTTATGGCAACGTAAACTCCACCCATGTAAGCGGTACCCATATGATGAATGGTATTGGCGGATCGGGCGATTTTGCCCGCAATGCTTACCTCAGCATTTTTGTAACCAGCTCTACTGCGAAACACAATGACGTTTCGTGCATAGTGCCGATGGTTTCGCATGTGGACCATAGCGAGCATGATGTAGATGTGATTATTACAGAAAACGGGCTGGCCGATTTGCGAAACCTGGCGCCCCGCGAAAGGGCCCGGTTAATGATAGAGCATTGCACGCATGGCGACTATAAAGAAGAGCTGATGGATTATTTTAAACAAGCCTGCAAAGCAGGTGGGCAAACCCCACACCTGCTGCACAAAGCATTTAGCTGGCACACCCGGTTTAAAAACACCGGCAGCATGAAAAGCGATGTGCTGCAACCGGAGATATACTAAACCGTTTCGGATTGTAACTCAAAAAACTGCTGCGCTAATTCTGCCACCATTTCAGGGCGCAGTGGTTTTTTCATAAATTGTATTACGTCCTGGCTTTTTAAAGCACGCAGTTCGTCATCGGGATTTAAAGAAGTGGTAAGCATTACTACAATAATACGGGCCTTTTGAACGGTGGTTAACCGGGCATACGCTTCCAGAAACTCCCAGCCATTCATACCCGGCATATTAATATCCAGCAGAATAATGCCCGGACGTGGCAAATCGCTTTCTTCTTCTGTGGAAAAAATACCGGAATTGGTTAAAAAAGCAAGGGCATCTGTAGCAGTTTCGGCTACCTGAACATGTGCAGCAATATTTGCACGGGCTATCGCCTTTGTGTGTATAAAATTAGTTACATGATCATCGTCAATGAGCAGTATACAATCTAAATCTTTAAATTTTTTCATAACGTAACCAGTCAAGACTGATTTCTTTGTTAGGGTAAACGGATAATTGTTTATAGAATTACCCTACAAAAATATAGAATTGGAAATTATCCCAACCAAAAGAGCCTGTATGTTTTAACAAAACAACAGGCTCTTCTTAACTATTTAAATGATAGCTGACTAACGCACCGCTTCTACCCTAAACCAGTCTACATCTACATAGCCTGCATCATTAATCTGGGTGGTTCGGGTGCAATACAATCCTACTTTAGCGCCTACCCAGCGACCTGGCTCTGCGGTAAACACTTCTCCGGCGTTAATAAACTGCTGTCCGTTAAGGCTGTAGCTAAAACGGCACTGTGCACCGCTGGTAACTGTAACACGAAAATACACTTCTTTACCGCTGAGCTTAGCTAGCTCAGTTTCCAGTTCAGGACGCTTTTTCTCCGCATCCTTGCAAGCGTTATATACCAGGTATAAACCGTCTTTTTTGCTTTTTACCGCCAGTCCGGCATAGCTATATCCCAACACTACCAATCCGGCTTTTTCGTTCACCAGTTTTTCGTTAGGCGTAAAGGTGAACTTAGTAGTAGCCATAAATGCATCTGCCGGCGTTTTCTGAAATAAGATATTCGGCACCTCCCACAAGTTCACAGCACTATCAGGCACTTTATCGGAGAATAAACGCAGGCTGCCTTTGGTGGGGTTTAAAAAGCTCCAGGTAGCCTTGGGATTGGCCTGCCATTGCCATTGCAAACCCAATGTGACATCATTGAATTCATCCGACTCAGCCGGTGTTTCAATAGGCCAGGTTTTACCTACGTTGGGCTTTTTATAGTTCAGTACCGGCTCGCCCTTGCCATCTAAATTGCGATCCAACCCAATTACCGGCCAGTCGTTCAGCCAACGCATCGGCTGCAAATGCACTACACGACCATAGGCTTCCTTATCCTGGAAATGTAAAAACCAGTCTTCCCCGGTTTGCGTGGTTACCCAGGCGCCCTGGTGCGGGCCATTGACTTTAGTAGTACCCTGGTCCATTACCACCCTGCGTTCGTAAGGGCCGTAAATGTTTTTACTCCGTAATACAATCTGCCAGCCGGTAGGCACGCCACCTGCGGGGGCAAATATGTAGTAATACCCTTTGCGTTTATACAGCTTAGGGCCTTCTACGGTAATATCTTCTGTACCATGCCCATCATACACCAGCACACCGGCCGAAGTAGTGGCGGTACCTTCTGCATTCATTTCCTTTACTACCAGCACACTTTTAATGCCGGCGCGGCTTCCTGCATACGCATGTACCAGGTATGCCTTACCATCCTCATCCCATAACGGGCAGGGATCTATCAGCCCCTTGCCGGCTTCTACCAGCACCGGATCGCTCCAGGGACCAGTAATGTTTTTGGCTTTGGTGAGATAGATACCAAAATCCGGATCGGGGTAATAAATATAGAATTCGCCATTGCGGTAACGGATAGAAGGCGCCCATACACCGTTACCATGTTGTGTTTTAGCAAAATGGTCAAAAGGGGGCTGGCGCAATAAAGCATGCCCGGCTATTTTCCAGTTCACCAGGTCTTTTGATTGCAGGATAGGCAAGCCTGGCACCGCATCAAAACTGCTGCTGATTAAATAATAATCATCCCCAACACGTATAGCATCCGGATCGGAGTAATCGGCATTCAGCACCGGGTTTTTAAAAGTACCATTGCCATTGTCGGGCACCCACACTTTGGATATACCAGAAGCCTGGTTATCCCTCACCGGCGGCCAACCTCTCAGAGGCTGTGCCTTTACCACTTCATAGGTAAGGCCAAGCAACATAGCACTACATAACAGGCCTTGTACAGCCAATCTATTCATCATATCGCAGCATTTTACAGTTAGATAAGTGGATTATTTTTTAGCAGTGTTCATCAGCAACGCCTTTTCGCTGGCATCGTGGCTGTATTCCACCGCTTTTTCTGCTTTAGTAGTATCAGTATTCAGTACACGCACATTCGCGGTTCTTTTGCCACTGATACCCAATAACACAGGCACCTGTGACTGATAAGTAATGTTATCAAATGTGATAGCATCACTGTTTTCAACATACATCACGGGGTTGTTGAGCGTGGTTTGCAGTTGAATGTTCTGTAAGCTGATGCCGCTGCTTTCAATCAGTTCAATCCCTTTCTTCACCTTTAGCACCATATTACTCAGCTGCACATTTTTTACATGCATCTCGGGCAGGCCCCGCATAAAAATGCCCTTGCTGGCACCATTGCACACAATGTTGCTGATATAAAAGTCTTTAAACTGTGGGGTGGCTTCTGTAACCGCAGGCACTTCCTCTGCCGAAACACCGGCCGGGGGCCTGGTAAAATAATACATATCAAAGAAGATGGCTTCTTCTACAATGTTGCGCATGCTAATGTTGCGGCAGTATATCTTTTCCACCACACCACCACGGCCACGGGCAGTTTTAAACCGCAAGCCTTTATCCGAACCTATAAAAGAGCAATTCTCTACAAAGATGTTACGTGCGCCGCCACTCATTTCGCTGCCTATCACCAGGCCGCCATGTGCATGATACACTATGTTATTACGAATGATCGCATTCTCTGTAGGCGCCCCTCTTTTGCGGCCTTCTTCATCCCTGCCCGATTTAATACAAATGCCATCATCGCCCACATCAAAAGTGCAGCCTTCCACCAGCACCTGGGCGCAGCTTTCCAGGTCTAACCCGTCGCCGTTGGGAGCAGTTTCGGGGTTTTTCGCAAATACGTTACGCAGAGTAATGTCTTTACATAATAAAGGGTGAATGCACCAGGCAGGGGAATTTTGAAAGGTAACTCCTTCCAGCAATACCTTTTTGCAGTTGGTAAGCACCACCATATTCGGACGCAGATAATCTTTCACGTCTTCAAAATCTGCCAGCGTTTTACCGTCTTTTAAAATACCGTTGTTTTTGGTTTCATGTCCCCTGCGGGTTTTCTCCGAAGGAAACCATATTCTGCCATCTTCACTTACCGAACCGCCGGCGGCAATTTTCTTCTTCCACTGTGCTTCGGTAAAGCGGTCGCGGTAGCCCATGTGCCAGGCAGCCCCATTGCCATCCAACACCCCGGTTCCGGTGATAGCCACATTTTCCAGGTTAGTGCCTGAAACGGGCGATTGGTTGCGCGCACTGCGTAAACCTTCATAATTACCTTCTACCAGGGGGTATTGGTTAAAATCGTCGGTAAACTGTATAATAGCAGCACGCTTTACATGCAGGTTCACATTGCTTTGCAAAACAATAGGCCCGGTAAGCCATAAGCCTTCCGGTACCAGCACTACGCCCCCACCCTTTTTGCTACAGGCGGCAATGGCTTTGTTAATACTCTCGGTGTTTAACGTAACGCCATCTGCTTTGGCTCCAAAAGCCACAATGCTCAGGGTATCTTTTTTAAACGCGGGTTGCGCCACTACCGGTAAATGATTCCACGAATACGCAGGAGAAGAAACTTTTTGCGCTTTTACATCTACATCGGCCCACAAGGCGCTTGCAATTCCTAATAGCCCTATCACAGATAATCTGTTCATGACAAGCAATTTATAAATCAGTCAATAAGCAATGCTATATCCTTTTTAGCAAACACTCCCCCCACCGGCTCCCTTTTTTTACGCAATCGTTTCCATACTGTTGCAGATGTCTGGCATGCGCCTTGAATTAGGGATAACAAAACCATTAATCATGAAAACACTGGGTATTGTATTGATTATTATTGGAATAGTCATGATTGTAATAAGAGGCTTTTCCGTAACCACGCAGGAAAAAGTGGCCGATATAGGCCCGGTAGAGATCAACAAAAAGGAAAACAAATGGATAGGCTGGCCTACTTATGCCGGTGCCGCTGTTGTAGTGGTAGGCGCTGTGCTGGTGGTAAGTGGCAAAAGAAAGTAACACAAGTGCGCGGCAGTGCTTATAACCGCGCACCTCTTAGCTAAACTGGTTAATGTATTCGGCCAGCCCCTCTGCATCCAGAATGGCATCCATAGGAATGGCAGTAATAGCAAACTGTGGCATATAAGGCGCTGTAGCAGTAGAAGGATCTTGCGCTATGGCTACTCCCTTATGTTCTTTTACCGCTTTTAAGCCCTCGGTACCATCTCCATTACCACCGGATAATATAACAGCTGTGAGTTGTGTGTTATAGGCAAGCGCCGCCGATTCAAAGGTGGCATCAATACTGGGACGGCTATAGTTGATTTTTTCGGAAGCATCGAGTGATAAGCCACCATTTTTCTCTATTAATAAATGATAGTCGGCTGGTGCTACATATACAATACCAGGGGTAATAATATCCCCGTCTTCCACTTCTTTTACGGGAAGTTTGGTTTTAGCGGCAAGCAATTCCACTAATATGTTGTCGTCACTGGTTTTGCGGTGCAATACTATGATAACAGGAATCAGCAATCTTTCACTTAACAATGGCAATACCTTTAAAATAACGTCCAGGCTACCGGCCGATCCTCCTACCACTACCAATCCGCTTCCCCGTGTTATTCTATTTTCCTCCATATCTTTTGTCTGTTATCCAGCTGGCGAAATTTTTTGCCAACCGGCGAAAACTTGAGATTTTCTTTTGAGCCCAATGCCAGAAAGCCCAGCTTTTCCAGGCTTTCTTCAAACAACTGAAAAGCTTTGTCTTTTAATGGCTTGTCAAAATAAATAAGCACATTCCGGCAAACAATTAACTGAAACTCGTTAAATGATCTGTCCGAAACCAGGTTATGGGTACTTACAATAATATTTTTACCCAGGTTGCTGTCAAACTTGGCCCGGTCGTAATTAGCAGTATAATAACTGCTAAATACTTCCTTACCTCCCGATGCAATATAGTTTTCAGAATATTGCTTCATCTGGCTAAGCGGAAAAATGCCTGCACGCAATTTTTCCAGCACCTTGGGGTTGATGTCAGTGGCGTATAACAACGATTTATGCAGCAGGTTAGCTTCCTGCAACAATATCGCCATAGAATATACCTCTTCCCCGGTAGAACAACCTGCATGCCATATCCTGATAAAAGGATGCGTTGCCAATACCGGCAACACTTCTTCCCGTAAAGCTTTATAAAACAACGGATCGCGAAACATCTCTGTTACATTCACCGTAATCTCTTCTACAAAATGACTAAAGTAGTCCGGGTCGGTTTTTACCCGGTAGCGCAGTTCTGCAAACGAAACAAATTTATCCAGCACAAACAACCTGTTTATGCGGCGACCTAAAGAAGCCCTGGCATATTCAGAAAAGTCGTACCCGTATAAACTGATGATATCGTTTAAAAGAATGTCAACTTCATTATCATTGATATATATGTGTTCCAATCCGGCTAATCAGTTAAAGCGTTCATTAATCGTATCAGTTCATCCACATTCACCGGTTTGCTTACATAGCCATCTGCACCTGCCCGCATGCAACGTTCCCTGTCGCCCGCCATGGCCTGTGCGGTAACCGCAATAATAGGTATGCCCTGGTATTCTGGCGCTGCCTTCATATCGGGTAAAGCTTCATAGCCATCCATATCCGGCAGCATCATATCCAGCAATACAACTTTTATGCCCTCCTGGGTGGTGATCTTTTGCATTGCTTCCTTTACATCGCCCGCAGCAATGCAGGTATAGCCCCTCGACTTTAATACCGCCGAAAGCGCAAAAATATTACGCGCATCATCATCTACAATTAACACCTTTCCTTTGTCCATAATCAAAGTTCTAGCCTTATAGGTAATACAGTTAATTCCTGTCGTACAACCATACCCTCAGCAACGATAACAACTGATCTATATCTACCGGCTTGGTAATATAATCCGATGCTCCTGCGCTGATACACTTGGCCCTGTCGCCCGTCATAGCTTTAGCCGTTACTGCTATAATCGGCAAGTTACGGAAAGCATGCGTTTCCCTGATAAGGCGGGTACTTTCATACCCATCCATTTCCGGCATCATCATATCCATCAACACAATATCTGTATCGGGATGTTGTTCCAGTTGCTTCAACGCTTCTTTGCCATCCATAGCCGAAATTACATTCATATGGAAAGTTTCCAGCGCTTTTGTAAGAGAATAGATGTTACGTACATCGTCATCGGCAATCAGCACCTTTTTACCTCTCAGCACATCCTGCAGTTGCCCCAGGTTACGGTATTGACGCGGATTTTCCCCATTCTCTTTTTTCTCTTCTACCAGGTGTAAGAACAGGGATACCTCATCCAGTATGCGCTTATAGGAATGGGCGGTTTTAATAACGATAGAATCTGCATACTTTTTAATGCGCAGCTCTTCCGATTTACTCAGGCTTTTACCAGTGAAAATGATAATAGGCAGGTTTTCCAGTCCGGGACGCTTTTTCACTTCTTCCAGCGTGTCGTAGGCATTCTGGTCGGGCACGCCCATATCCAGTATCACACAATTCACCTGTTGCTTGTTCAGCGCAGCTACACTATCATTTACATTGTCTTTGATCTCTGCATTTACCTGGTGGGTTTCCAGGAAGTAGGCCAGTGCTTTAGCATGCTTGGGGTTTTCTTCCACAATCAGCACCTTACGCGGGTTGGCCGTTAATACCTCTTCAATACGGTTAAAGATATCTTTCATCTGTTCAAAAGCCACCGGCTTATTGATAAAGTCTACCGCCCCCTTGCTTAAACTCTGGTAACGGAACTCATGCGACGACATAATATGCACCGGTATATGCCTGGTTAATGGCGAACCTTTCAACACTTCCATCACTTCCCAGCCATCCTGTACGGGCAGCTGAATATCCAGTAAAATACCTGCCGGCTGGTACAACGCAGCCAGCTCCAGCACCTCATCCCCCCGCACACACACAATGCCCTTATAGCCTTTTTTGCGGGTGTAGTCCAGCAGCGACTTGGCAAAGTTGATATCGTCTTCTACTATTAAGATACAGTTATCGCCTGGTGCTGTACTATCCCTGTCGTCCGGGATATTGTCCGGAATCACTTCTGAAATATAGCGTTGTGTATGGTTCGCTTCTACAGCAGGGTTTTCTTCGCTTACTACAATCGCATCTTCTATTTGCGACAACGATTTGGAGCTGTTTGCCTGTGTTGCCGAAGCTGCCGCTTTGCTCACGGGTATATACACCGTAAACTCGCTACCCTCGTTCACTATACTTTCCAGAGCTATTTCGCCACCCAGTAGTTTTACCAGTTCGCGGCTGATAGAAAGGCCCAGCCCCGTGCCGCCAAACTTGCGGCGCGTGCTGCCATCTGCCTGCTGAAAGGCTTCAAATATCAGCTGTTGTTTATCTTTTGAAATACCTATACCGGTATCTTTTACCGTAAAGGCCAGTTGCGATTTATTTTCTGTTACCACATGTACATCCATTCGTACATAGCCATGCGTGGTAAATTTCAGCGCGTTGGATAACAGGTTTTTCAATATCTGCTCTACCCGCATTTTATCTGTTTCGATAGATACAGGCACTTCCTGGTGTATGGTTACAATAAACTCTATACTTTTTTCTTTGGCCACCGGCATAAACAGGCTTCGCATATCCTGCGCCAGCTCTTCCAGCATTACCATCTGGTAATCCAGTTCCATTTTGCCCGCTTCAATCTTGCTCAAATCCAATATTTCGTCAATCAGCGCCAGCAAACCGTGGCCTGAGCTCATGATTACATTCGCGTATTCAATCTGCTCTTTGGACAGATTGCGGTCGTTGTTTTCCGACATCAGCCTGGATAATAACAAAATAGAGTTTAATGGTGTACGCAGTTCGTGCGACATATTGGCCAAAAACTCCGATTTGTATTTGGTACTTAACGCCAGTTGCTCAGCCTTCCGCTGTATTTCAATATTGCGTTCAAATATCAGGTTGTTTTTCTCTTCCAGTAAACGCGTTCTTTCTTCCAGTTCGGTATTGGCTTCTTTCAACTCTTCCTGCTGCACTTTCAGCTCTTCTTCCGATGCCTGCAGTTTTTGCGTTTGGGTTTCCAGCTCGGCGTTGATGTTTTCCAGCTCACTGTGCTGTGCCTGCAATTCTTCGGCCTGCGACTGGGTTTCTTCCAGCAGCTCCTGTAAACGCTTCCTGTTTTCAATGCTGTTGATCACCACCCCAATGTTGTGCGATACGGCTTCTACAAAAGCCAGATCGTTGGCTGTGTAGGGCGTTAACGAAGCCAGTTCTATTACGCCTACCACATTTTTCTCGAACATCAATGGAAAAGCCAGCACATCTACCGGACGCACTTCGCCTGTTGCATAACTGATAACCACCTGGCTGCCCGGCATATCTTTTAAACGGATGATAGACTTACTGGCAGCAGATTGCCCGGTAATGCCTTCGCCCACCACAATCACTTCCCTGTCTTTAGAAGCCGTGAAAGCATACCCGTTTACATAACGCAGGCGCTTATCATTCTCCTGCACATAAAAAGCGCCTACCTGGCTGGCGGTATATTGCGTAATAAACTCTATTACATTATAGGCCAGCAACTGCAGGTTATATTCGCCCAGCATTTTATCATTTAAAGTAGCGATACCTGTTTGCAGCCATTCTTTATCCGATAACGTAGTAAACGACACCTCCAGCGACTGCGCCATTTTGTTGATAGCAACAGACAGCTCTCCCAATCCATCCTTGCCTTCATCAGCTGCCCTTGTATTATATTCTCCATCAGAAATTTTATCGGCAATGCCGCTGATAATATTAATTCGCCGGGTAACATCTGCATCCTTCTCTTCCAGTGCCAGTTGCAATTCTGTGCGCTTTTCAAAATCACTATTTACTTTTATCAGCGATACTATAGTAATGATAAAAGCCAGCGCGGTAGCCACCAGTATAATATTAGGCGTATACTCAGCAAACCTTGTCATGCTACCGGTACGTTCTGCCAGCAGGCTTTGTTCCAGACGCCCCATCCTGTCAACCAGCCTACGGGCTTCATCCATCATTTTTTTGCCCATCTCCAGGTCTTCCATTCCAATAGTGTCATGGTTGGCCTTTTTATCAATCAGCACTTTCAGTTGTACCAGGCGGTTATCAATTAAATCCAGCAACAGGTCACAGTTCTTTTGCTGCTGGTCGTTATCAGCAGTTAATTCCTTTACCCGTCGTACACTGGCATGCGCACTGTCATAAGCGCCTTTATACGGACCTAAAAAGCTTTCCCTGCCAGTGAGTAAATAACCACGTTGGCTGGTTTCTGCATCTTTCAGGTAACTCATGCTTTTTTCCAGGTTTTCAATTACCCGGTGTGTATGTGTAACCCAGTTAGTGCTGCTGATTAATCCTGAAATGCTATTGTAACTCGCGATGGCGCTTACTATTAACAGCAATAAAGAAATACCGAAACCCACCAACATATTTCTTTTAAATGCCGATTTCATGGCCTTTGCTTTTTGTTGCATGAAACTGTATTATGATAAATGATGATCGTTCTGATGAACGGGTAAAACAATAACAAAGCGGCTACCTGCGCCTTCGGTGCTGGACGCGGTAATAATGCCCTTATGTGTGTCTACAATCTTTTTTACAATGGCAAGGCCAATACCCGTGCCTTCGTATTCTTCTTTGGAATTCAGGCGCTGAAATATCACAAAAATCTTATCCAGGTATTTTTCATTAAAGCCAATACCATTATCGGCTATTTCAATACGGCAATAACGCCCGTTTTCACAAGGCGGGCTATCTGCAGTTTTATCCGCTACCAGGCAGGCTTCCACGGTGATTAGTGGCGGCACATGAGGGCGGGAAAATTTGATGGCATTGCTTAATATATTCTGAAACACCTGCCGTATCTGGGCCGGGTTTACATCCAGCTGCGGAATATTTTGTACTTCAATCACCGCCTGTTTTTCTGTAATCAGCATTTCCATATCGGCCAGTATATCGTTGATAATACCGTTGATATTGGCAGGCTCAAAAGTGTCGGGTACCGATACTTTGGAATAATCCAGTATGTCCATAATTAAACTGCGCATCCGCTCAGAAGAACGGATGATCTTATCCATATCGGCTATGGCATCGGGATTCTCTTTTAAATGGCGCGTTTTAATAAGGTCGCTGAAAAAATGGATCTTACGCAGTGGCTCCTTTAAATCGTGTGAAGCCACATAAGCAAATTGCTGTAGCTCATGGTTGGTGGCTTCCAGCTCATTGTTCATATTCTGCAGCTGCACTGTTCTTTCGGTTACCCGTTGCTCCAGCAACTGGTTGGCCATTTTCTGTTCATGAATATCGGTAAACATGCCTACCCACTTCACTATTTGCCCGTTCTTGCGTATAGGCGTCATAGTAAGTGTATGAAAGCGGTATTGTTGCTGATCCAGTGCCCGGATGCTTATTTCCGACACAAAAGCATTGCCCGATGCAATGGCTTCGCGTATACAGTCGGCCACACTAACCTCGCCCGGCGCTGTTTTAGGCAGCACTTCCTTGCCACGGCTGTATTGATACCAGTGTTGGTTAATAAATTCTATTGCACCGCCTGCATTGGCGGTAAAAGCGATCTGGGGAATAGATTCCAGTATACTGCGAAGCTCGTCTACACTTTGGGAGAGGTCACTTTCGGCCTGCTTACGAAATTCAATTTCTTCGCGCAGGGTTTTGTGAATGGCGTTGAGTTCGTTGGTTTGCTGCTGTAAACGGCAAAAGGTTTTTACTTTCAGCAGTAATATATCGGGATCGAAAGGCTTGGCTATGTAATCAATACCGCCCGAGGTATAGCCTTTGGCTATAAACTTCTTTTCAATGTTTACGGCCGATAAAAAGATAATAGGCACATCCTTGCTGCGGCTATACCCTTTAATAGCTTCGGCTACTTCAAAACCATCCATGCCCGGCATTTGCACGTCGAGGATAATGAGTTCATAGGTATTCTTCAGTATCTTTTTCAACGCATCTTCACCCGAAGTAGCAGAATCAACCTCAAAATGGTTTAACTCAAGTATCTTCTGAAGTGAATAAATATTCTCCTGCCGGTCATCAACAATCAATATCATAGCACATCCTGGGGGTTGATGTTAAAAGAAAGGTGTACCCTGTGGAGGACACACCTTTTGCCCGGGTATCATCTTTGTTTTTTTACCTACCCATCACTAAGGACCGGTTAGTGGCAAAATTCTCAGAAGAATCAAATGACGGACTTGTGCATATATAGTAAAAAACTATGCCACGTTACAGCGTGTACTACAATAACATTAACCCCTACATTTTCAATTCTTTATCGCCCCAATAGTAGCAACAAACTCCACATATGCATAAAAAAAGCGGGGAGTTAATTCCCCGCTTTTCTATTCTTATAAAAATCCTGGAACAGTAATCGTAAGCTCTGGTCAAAAGTAAAATACTTGTAAATCCAGTTCAGGAAAATCTGCATCCGGTTTTTCACACCTAAAATCAATACTAAGTGCAAGCCCATCCACACCAGCCAGGCAAAGAAGCCGCCGAAGTGAATTTTGGGTTTTGGTAAATCAACTACCGCTTTGTTACGGCCTACAGTAGCCATATTGCCCTTGTCTTTGTATTCAAAGTCAATTAATGGCGCGTTAGGGTTTTTAACACGGTTGAGAATGTTGGTGGCCAGTGTTTTACCCTGGTTGATAGCTACGTTGGCTAATTGTGGATGCCCGTTAGGGTACTTAGGCGTTTCCATAGAAGCGATATCACCAATAGCGTACACATTGTAGTAGCCCAGCACCTTGTTCTGTCTGTCTACCTTAATACGGTTACCTCTTACCACCAGGTCAGGATCAATGCCCATAGGCACATTACCTTTAATACCGGCAGCCCAGATCACCGTTCTGGTAGAAATTCTTTCGCCATTGGTTAAGGTTACGTGACTGCCATCGTAGTCTTTTACAATGGTGTTCAGTTGCACGTTCACACCCAGTTGCTCCAGGTAGCGCTGACTTTGCTCTTTACTTTTGTCGCTCATGTTCAGCAACGTGTGGTTCGAGCCTTCCAGCAGGAATATCTGCATTTTGCTAAAGTCTATTTCAGGATAGTCTTTAGGTAAAATATCATTCTTCATCTCCGCCAGGGTACCGCTCACTTCCACACCGGTTGGGCCCGCGCCCACTACCACAATGTTTAAGATCTGCTGTAACTCATCAGGCGTAGCGTTTAATGCGTCTTCGAAGTTATGAATGAGATGGTGGCGTAATTGCAGCGCTTCGGTGGTAGATTTCATCGGATACGCATGCTTCTCCAGGTTGGAATTACCAAAGAAGTTGGTGCCTGCGCCCGTTGCCACTACCAGTGTGTCGTACTCAAAATCACCGATGTCTGTGTGAACAGTGTTGGTGTTGGGACTAATGTTTTTTACTTCAGCCAGCCTGATACGTACGTTCTTGCTGTTATGAAATACTTTGCGCAAGGGGAAGGATATGTTACTGGCATCTAAACCGCCGGTAGCTACCTGATAGAATAAGGGTTGAAACTGGTGATAATTAAATCTGTCAATCAGTAAAACCTCTACGCCCTCTTTGTTATTCAGACGACGGGCCAACTGTAAACCAGCAAACCCACCCCCTATAATTACCATTCTCATACAATACTTCCTGTTTTTTTCAGGGCGCAAAAGTAAACCAGATAAAGGGGAAACCAACATGAATTATAAGTTATTTTGACCAAAAACCCTTGAATAAGTGGCTTTTACAGGCAAAAACGCACAATATTCCATCAAAATCACTTTAAAACGGCACAATACAGCACTCACATTAAACATGCTTGTAGTAGCGGGTACTACACTACTGTAGTAGTATCTACATCACCTGCCGTGCCTTCAGTTCAAAATACTTGTTCAACGCATTTACGGTGAGTTTTTGCGGAGTGGTGAGCATAGCCATAATACCGTGTTTATTTAACTCGCGCACCATTTGTCTTTTTTCAAAAGCAAACTTGCTGGCAATGGTTTGCTGGTAAATCTCCTCCAGGTTTTGGGCCCGTTGGTTGATCAACTCGCCCAGCTCGGTGTTTTCAAAAAATATCACTAGTAAAGGATGGTTGGTAGATAGCTTTTTTAAATAAGGTAATTGCCTTTCCATACCATACATACTTTCAAAATTGGTAAACAAAAGCAACAAGCTTCGTTGCTTTACCCGGTATCGTATAGTGGAATACAGCGCTTCAAAATCGCTGTCCATAAAATTGGTTTCCTGACGGTACAGCGCTTCTAATATATAGCCCAGTTGCGTGGCTTTTTTATCGGGGGCTATATATTGATCAACCGTACTGCCGAACGTTAACAGGCCTGCTTTATCCTGCTTATGCAATACTACATTGCTTAACACCAGCGAAGCATTAATAGCATAGTCCAGCAGGCTCATACCTTCAAAAGGCATTTTCATGGTACGGCCCTTGTCAATAACACAAATCACCTGCTGGCTGCGCTCATCCATAAAGTTGTTCACCATTATGGCATTCTTGCGTGCCGAAGCCTTCCAGTTAATAGTGCGGTAATCATCGCCCAGCACGTATTCCCGTATCTGCTCAAACTCTAAGCTGTTACCCAGCTTACGCATTTGCCGCGAACCTGCTTCCTGTAACTGGTTGGTAGCCGCCATCAGTTGAAAGCGACGCATTTGCATATAAGAAGGATAGGTTGCCGCCTCTTTCTCCTCCCCGGTTCTGATATGGCGCACCACCATACGCAGCACGCCTGTTACAAACACGTTCACGATGCCAAATGTATATACCCCTCTTTCCAAAGGCTTGAGTGTATACTCAATAGCCGAGATGCCTGTTTCTGCTACTCCCCTTCGCTTCCAGTTACGTAGCTGAAATTGAAAAGGCAGCTCGTCAATAATTTCTAACGTTACCTTATAAGGCAAGTGGTTGTTTATTTCCAGCACCACCTTGTTTTCATCACCATTGCTAAACCGTTCGGCACATAACCGGTTCACCGTTACCGGTTGTTTTTTAGAATACACAATCACCAGATCCAGCAACACGGTAATACCTACACATAAAGCCGCTATACTACCCACCTGTTGCAGCTTCGGAAAAAAGAAAGCCAGGATGAACAGGCACACAATTACACCACAGACGATATAAAAAAGGCGGGTGAAATAAAAGGAAATGCGGTACAGCAGTTTTTTCATAATTAACGCGGAATCTCTATCGAATGAACAATCCTTTGTATCACCTCATCTTCCGTAACACCTTCCATTTCTTTTTCCGGTGTTAACACCAGGCGATGCCTTAATACAGGTTTGGATACATACACTATATCTTCCGGAGTAATAAAGTCGCGTCCCAGGATAGCCGCGGTAGCCCTGGCTGCATTCAGCAATGCCAGCGAAGCACGGGGCGATGCGCCCAGATATACCGCCTTATCGTTACGGGTGGCTACTACTATTTTAGCAATGAACGACAACAGCTTTTCATCGGCAATTACCTGTCGGGTTAAAGCACGCAGCTTTAACACATCGTCACCGCTGATAACAGGTTGCACACTCTGTACCTTTTCTTCGTTATCCATCTGCTGGAAACGTTGTAAAATGATGATCTCTTCCGCTTCTGACGGATACGGTACTTTTATCTTAAATAAAAAGCGGTCTAACTGTGCTTCGGGCAGGCGGTAGGTACCTTCCTGCTCAATGGGATTTTGTGTAGCCAGCACCATAAAAGGATGCAGCATTTTATGCGTTACCCCATCTATAGTCACCTGCCTTTCTTCCATTACCTCAAACAAAGCCGATTGCGTTTTTGCAGGGGCACGGTTCACCTCATCAATCAGCACTACCTGGCCAAAGATGGGGCCTTGTTTAAACTCAAAGCGTCCGCTGCCGGGATTGAATATATTGGTGCCCAGCACATCGCTCGGCATCAGATCGGGCGTAAACTGTATACGGCTAAAACCCACCTGGATACTTCTGGCCACCAGCTTTGCTGCCAGTGTTTTGGCTACGCCCGGCACGCCTTCAATCAGCACATGCCCGTCTGATAAAATAGCGGTGATCAGCAGCTGCACCATTTCATCCTGCCCCACTATCACCTTCTTAATCTCCTGCTGTAGCCTTTGTACGCCGGCGCTTAATTCGCTTAAATTCAGCCTTTGTTCAAATAAAATATCTTCCATAATCAGGTTGTTTTATAAAATGTATCTAATAGCCCGTAAAAAGATGCTAACCGGTCTGCTGTTATAGACCCCATCTGGGCTTCTGTAATATAATCTACCAGTTGTCCGGCCATTTCAGGAGTAATGCCTGCTTTAGCAGCCAGGTGCACCGCAAAGGAGCTGTTCACATACTGCGTATCAAGGTGATATTTGGTGCGTACATGCTCCAGGAAAAACTGCGCCAGCTTTAAACCCAGGTTGGCATGGTCGCCCTTCTCGTAATACAACTTACCTATCACCGATACAAACTCCAGCGATTCATTCACCGGTTTGGCCATTTGAGGAATCATGCGCTGCCGGCGTTGTATACCCGTTACCAGGTACAAGCCTATCACTATAATTGCCATCCAAAAGGCCCAGCGGAAGTTTTCATAACTCAACAGCACGCCTAACAGGTTGCCACCATTGTTGTGGCTATCCTTTTGCACATTGTTTAAAAAATATTCATCCCACACTATACGTGTAGGTTTAAACGGAGCTAACGACACCAACTGCTGCAGATACCTGTAATTACTTTCGTAGAGCAGGAAAAAATTAGAAAAAGTAAGCGGCGTGGAGTGCAGCAGTATCGAGCCTTTGGAAGCATGAATACCTACCAGGTTCACCTGAAAACTCGCAGTATAACCAAGGGCGTGGGCAATGCTGGTATCTATATCCTGGAACTCATTCCCATATTTCAACCCCGGATAAATAAACCAGCTGGCGCCGTGCACTACGTTAGTGTCCATGCTCACCCCAAACTGATGCGAAACATTCAACATAGGTTCATCTGCAATAGCCTTATCCCCCTTGTCCACATCCAGGAACTGCTCGTGTACTTTAAAAAACTTCTTGGCATCATAGCTCATTTCCACCGCACTAATCAGCACACAGTTACCCTTTTGCGCCAATGCAGTTAAATAATCCAGATCACTTTCCGAAGGGTCAAAGAATTTGGTTACAATCAGCAACACCTGTCCCGAAGAGTCCAGACTCACCTCTTTCCAGCTACCCGGCTCGTTACGGTTAAGCTCCACCTTTACACCCGGAAACAGATCGGGTAATAGATGATAAGAAGCATAACAGCCATAAGGAATTTTATCACGCACATTTAATGTTACCTTACCATCAAACTGTGGTTGCTTTTTACGGGCAGGCATCAGCACCAATACCAGCACTATCACTACAGCCCCTGCAATAAAAGGAATAAATTTCTTCATACCGTTAACCAATCTTGCTTTGAAGGGTGATGAAATCCTGGCTGATTCTTTCATACAACTCCTTACTCACTTCAAACTTACCATACCACACATATTCATAGTGACTGGTAACAAGTGAAAACAGCCGGGAACGGTCGCCCGGAGCATTGGACTGTACCTGTAGTAAATAATCAATATTGGTATAATCAGGTTGATACCTGATCAGGTCGCTATCGCTTAATTTCCGCAACGTTTGTAAAAACCATATACGTACGGCCAGCCTGTAGTTGCTTTCCTGCAAAGCTTTTTGCAGCCGTTCTTTAAATTGGATAGAGAACAGGTCTTCCTGCTCCTCCCCTGCACCTTCGCCTTCTACCAGTGCATTCTTAGGTGCAAAAAAGCCGATCTTATTAGCATACATGAAATACCCCAGCAACACCACAAAAACGATCACAATCACCATGGCAAAAGTCAGACTGCCACCCGCTATTGTTGGCACCTGGAATGTTCTGTCTATTACTTCATCGGGAGAAATCCTGCTTTTTACCTTTTTCTTCTTATTGGTCTTTACCATCGAATCAAGAAAATGGTTAAAGTCCTGGGCCTTGTTTACATACCAATAGTCCTCCTCACTACGCCATTGTTTCACCTGCTTATCGGCGTTATTGGCCGGCCACAGCAATGGGTTCGCCTTCCACGATTCAACCGACCATTGGTTAAAATAGCGCTCCGAAGAATCATAAATATGCTTTTCTTCAGCAGCTGGCGCCGCCACCTCTTCATCCACCACTGTCTGCGAACCACTGTCCTGTGCCATTGCACGGGACCCCATCAGGCAAACCAGTAACCATACAAATCTCACCAGGGTATGCCTCATTTTCTTCTTCTTAATATTATAGGATATACAACAAAATACCCCAGCATTAATGTAAGTGAAGCGCCTATTATCAATAGCTTCAGCCATATAGGCATACCAGCATGCCTGGTAACAAAGCCTTCGAAAAATGCAGCAATACACAACATCGGAAAGTTAGCCATAGCTATAATCACTCCCTCTTTAGCACCGGTTTTAAAAGCCTGTTTACGGCTTAACGTACCAGGAAACAGCCAGCTTTTGGCCAGTACCAGGCCCGATGTAGCCGCCACTACCAGTGTGCTTAATTCAATGGTGCCATGTATCATAATAGTTAACAAACTATCCGCCATTAACCCTTTGCTGTAAAACATATACTCAAACGCGCCCACCATAATACCATTGTACACGACCATGAATATAGTAGGAATGCCCAGCAGCAGGCCGCCGCCAAACGCACGCAGCCCCACTGATACGTTGTTCATAAACAACTCCAGAAATGACACCAGTTCATTGCCCTGGTCATATACCCCAAAAGGACGACCGCTTTCTATATTACGCTCCGTCATATTCACATAGCTATCTCCTAAAATCATTCGCACAAACGACTCGTCGCCTTTAGCCGAGAAAAAGCCGATCAATACAAACAATAAAAACAGGATAAAAGAGATCAGCAACATGCTATGGTGCTTGCCTACTATCAACGGCAGGTCGGTTTTGAAAAAACGCACCACACGTTTCCAGCTATGCTTCTGATTCACGTATATATGTAAATAGCGCTTGGTGGCTTCTGTGTTCAGGTATTTGACAACGCCGGTGGAGGGGTAAAAGGTTTTACTATACCCCAAATCTTCTACCAGTTGAATAAACTCGTTGGCAGTTTCATCAGGATGATTACTGGGATTATTCTGCATCTCCTGCCAGCGGTCTTTATTCTTTTTAATAAATTGCGCTTCTCTCAAGTTTGAGGGTTTTGATTTGGAAAATTATAATTACTTTACGTACAAAACAATATCTACTCCCCTAAATGCAAAAAATAACTGTTCCAACTGCTTTTAATATAGAGCTGGAATTTGAAACCGCTGAGTTATTGAACCGTTTTTGGGCCCTTCTGTTTGATTTTTTTGTTATGGGGGCTTATGTACTGGCCGTTATTATTATTCCCTTATCTAATGCTTCAGAAAGAGGGGAAACCTTCAAAGACAGTCTTACCGTTTTACAAATACTTCTTTTTATTCCTGTACTTACCTATAGCCTGTTATGCGAGGTGTTTTTGAACGGGCAAACATTAGGCAAAAAAGTAGCCCGCATTAAAGTCATCAGTGAAACCGGCGGCAAACCCCAGTTACACCAGTTTTTTATACGCTGGCTAACCCGATGGATCACCTACGCATTTCCTTTTACCATTGTAGACCTGGTAAGCTACCTGTCCACTAAAAAAAATCAACGCCTGGGCGATGTGGCTGCCGGCACTATGGTAATTAAAACAAGCCTGAGCAGCTCCTTAAGCACTACCGTATTCCAGGAAGTAGCGGATAACTACCAACCCCGCTATCAGTCGGCCCTGCAATTGAGCGACCGCGATATGAACACGATTAAAACCGCCCTGGTTAACTATCGTATAGGCAAGGCCTCCCTGCAACGTATTGACCGCATAGCGGATACCATACGCACCGCACTGCATATACAGGAGTATGAAGACAATATATACTTCCTCGAAACATTACTAAGAGACTACAACCACTTATCTAATCAATCCTAAACATACACACGTTAAACAAAGTTTATGCAACAGCAACAAGATATCCTTTCTGATTTTAATCAGGAGCAAACATCTGTCTATGGCGTAGATAAAGGTACCCGCTTCGTAAATGCACTCATCGATGGTGTTGTTTTACGATTTATAGATTGGATTCTATTGGGCATATTCAGTATCTCTTCTCCCACCAGCTTTCTTGATATGTGGCCCAGTATGCTGGCTGGCAGTGTTATTGCTATCGCTTACTATACTATTATGGAAGGCGCAACCGGCCAAACAGTGGGCAAAATGGTTACCCGCACCAAAGTAATCAGAACTGATCTGGACAGGCCTGTTAATTTCACGGATGCACTGGTAAGATCTATCATACGTACTATCCCTATCTTGGATGCCATCAGCATTTTCTGGGGCGAGATCTGGCACGATCAATTTTCCCGCACCCGTGTGGTGAAAAAGATTTAATCGATTATCCCCTTACAACCCTGGAACAACAACCAGACATTTTAAGCATGCTGGATGGCAGGTATAGCTAATCCATCAATTAGCATACGTTATATTTTATAAAAACAAGGTAAGGGAGTATCCTTTACCTTGTTTAATTTTAAGCCTATGTCGTACAAAGCGCTTGCAGCCAGTATCCTGGCCAATTCCGTTTTTTCCAAAGAAGCTTCGCGCGCTGTTGCCACTAAAGCCGCTTCTTCTGCCCAACAGTTTGCGTTATTAATGCAATGCTTTTTAAGTGAAGACAGCAGGTTGATACAACGATCGGCCTGGTGTGTGAGTCAGGCTGCACGCCTGGCGCCTGATTTAATCAAGCCTTACATCCCTCAATTGGTTCAACAGTTACAACGCCCCGATGCCTCCGGCACTGTTATACGTAATTGCGCGCGCATACTGGAAGAAACAGAGATACCTGAAGCTTTTCATGGGCCTGTTATGAACACCTGTTTTCAGCTGGTAACCACGCCGGGTACAGCAGTAGCCATCAAAGCTTTCAGCCTTACTATACTATATAACCTCAGTAGCGGATATCCCGATATATTGCCCGAGCTGCAATTGATTATAGAAGAACAATGGGAAACAGAAACGGCTGCATTCCGCAGCCGTGGTAAAAAAATATTAGCAGGCATTCAAAAGCAAAAGCGTTGAATGCCTGTATATCATTAATATAACATTCTCACTTTAATAGTGCCTTTCACCTCTTTCAGCAATTCAACCGCCTGACTGCTCAGCTTATTATCTACGTCTAATACCACATAACCAATTTCATCGTTGGTTTTCAGGTACTGGCCCAGGATGTTGATATTGTTTTGAGATAACTGAGTGTTGATAGCACTCAACACACCCGGTATGTTGCTGTGAATATGCAATATACGGTGTGCCCCTTCCATAGCCGGCAGGCTGATTCCCGGTAAGGTATGTGAACCGTTGGTAATACCTTTTTCCAGGTAGTAAAACAGTTTATTACTTACATCTTCGCCAATGTTCTGCTGTGCTTCTTCTGTACTGCCACCAATGTGCGGCGTAAGAATTACGTTGCCTAAACCTTGTAAAGGTGTTTCAAAACGATCACCGTTTTTCTCAGGCTCCCATGGGAACACGTCAATGGCTGCGCCACCCACGTCACCGCTTTTCAGCGCCTTAGCCAGTGCTTCCAGATCTACCACTTCTCCCCTGGCGTAGTTGATTAATAAAGCTCCCTTTTTAAAGTTTTTAATAACCGACTCGTTGATCAGGTTTTTAGTAGCAGCGGTTTCCGGCACATGCAGTGATATAATATCGGCTTCCCCTACCAGCTCATTGATCGTTTTGGCCGCAATGGCATTACCCAATGGCAGTTTGGTTTCTGCATCATAGAACATGACGCGCATACCTAACGATTCGGCCATTACACTCAACTGTGTACCAATGTTACCATAGCCAATAATACCTAATGTTTTACCACGCAGCTCAAAGCTACCTTTCGCGTCTTTTAACCAAATACCTTCATGAGCCGCTTTGTTCTTGTCCGGAATACGGCGAATAAGCATAATGCTTAAACCAATTACCAGTTCTGCCACGCTACGGGTGTTGCTGTAAGGGGCGTTAAACACCACCACACCGCCCTGCGTAGCAGCCGCTAAATCCACCTGGTTTACACCAATACAAAAACAACCAATGGCCTGCAGCTTGGTAGCATGCTTCAGTACCTCGGCGGTAACCTTGGTTTTGGATCGGATACCCAGCAAATGCACATCTTTAATTTCCTTAATCAGTTCCTCTTCACTAAGCGCCCCTGACAATTTAACTACGTTCACATAGCCGTTGTCTTTAAAACGGTTCACAGCTTTATCGCTGATGTTTTCTAAAAACAGAATCTTAATCTTCTCCTTGGGATAGCTGGTGGTAGCCTGGCTCATATGGTATTGCTTTTTATAAAAAATAACGAATGTACGTATGCCCTAAAACACAAATCCCTCCGAAGCTTTTGACACTGCGGAGGGATCGTTTGAATCACTTTCAAGAAACTATTTTTTCGCGTAACGTTTGTTGAATTTGTCAATACGACCGGCAGTATCAACTAACATGTTTTTACCGGTGTAGAAAGGATGTGAAGTGCTTGAAATCTCCAATTTGATTACTGGATATTCGTTACCATCTTCAAACACGATAGTTTCTTTAGAAGCTGCTGTAGAGCGGCCCAGGAAAGAATTACCGTTACTCATGTCCTTAAACACTACAAATCTGTAACTTTCTGGATGGATACCTTGTTTCATATAAGAAATTTTTTAGGCCGTACGGTTTTTGCCGTACTGTTTAATTTTTATGGAACTGCAAAGGTAAAGCATTCCATGTAAATTTCAAAGCAAGTTTGCAACACGTTTCTCCTATGAAAATCAATCTTTTAGCTTTTCATATTCACAAACTGCAGCGGCATGCCCAGGTTGCCCGCCTTACAGGCTGCAATCACATCCTGTAAATCGTCGATCTTTTTGCCGGTAACCCGTACAATATCGTCCATAATGGCCGCCTGCACCTTTAAACCGCTATCTTTTATCAGTTTTACTATTTTCTTGGCATCTTCCTGCTTCAGGCCGTTTTTTACCGACACTTCCTTTTTTACCACTTTTCCGCTGGGGTAAGCATCTTTTTCAAAATCAAACGCACTGGCATCAATGCCCTGTTTCATAGCACGGCTGATAATTACATCAATTACCTGCTTCATTTTCATGTCGCTTTCCACTTCCAGATTTACGACATAATCTTTTTTGTTCAATTCAATAGACACGGGCGAATCTTTGAAATCAAAACGGGTACTGATCTCTTTTTTCACCGTATTAATCGCATTATCCAATGTCTGGAGGTCAACTTTGCTGCTGATGTCGAAAGACGGCATAGGCTACAATTTTTTTTGCAAAGATATGTGATTAAATCCCTTACTTTTAAGGCTGTACAAAAGTGCTTTATGCAAAAAGTATACAACAACCTTATATCCTACGAACAGGAAATTGAAAAAGCGACGTATTCCTCTAAAGAATCCATTTTTGATCTGGTGTTTATTGCACGCCGGGTAGCGAATTATCTGCTTGACCAGCCTTTTACCGAACCGGACAAAGCCGTAACCGTTACTACTTTAAAAAAGCTGGCAGCCGATTTAAACGGCGTAACCAACACCACCACCAAAACCAAAGAACTGAAAGAGCATTTCGAGAAGAACAAACAGGAAATACGCACCGCCCTGCAGCAGTTTATTGCTATGCTACAGCCGGTAGTAGGCTAACCCCTGCTTTATTGTTGAAACAAGGCATTCAGTTTAGGATCAGTGTAATCAGCTACACAGGTGATCACATTTGGATAAGCAGCAAATTCATGTGCCGGGTGCATGGTGGTAATAACAACCGCCTTCATTCCGGCATTCAATGCCGCTTCTACCCCCTTAGGTGCATCTTCAAACACCACACAATCCAGGTAAGGTACTTTCAGTAAATCGGCACATTTGGTAAATGTTTCCGGGTGCGGCTTGCTGGTGCTTACATCATCTGCCGATACAATCACCTCAAAATACCGCCTGATATCCAGGTTATCCAGCGTAAAATCTACATTAAAAGAAATAGCAGCCGTGCCAATGGCCATAGCTATATCGTGCGCCTTTGCCTTTTTCAAAAAAGCATCCAGCCCGTTTATCAGTTTCAGATGCGGTTTGTAAGCCGCCTGGTATCTTTTTTCTTTTTCTACACTTAACGCACTTACCTCTTCGACACTAAAACGTCCTTTACCAAATAGCCGGTCTAATACTTCCTCGTTCTTGCCATACATCTGCTTATCCACCTCTGCCCTGGTAAAGTTGGCCTTTACATCATTCGTAAGCACATCAAACCAGGCAAGGCCATGATAAAACATATCATCAATCATCGTCCCGTTCATGTCAAACAAAAATGCCTTTGGTTGTATCATATCCTTGCTGTTTTAATGCTCAAATATAACACCCATAAAAAAAGGTAACAGCAATAGTTTGCTGTTACCCTCTGAAAAAAAAGAAGTATGGAAGGTATCCCCTATTGCTTGCCTAACACCAGTTTGTAAGTAGTGAAAGTATGATACTTCTCACCTGGCTTTAAGATAGTGGTAGGAAACTCAATTTTGTTAGGAGAATCCGGAAAATGTTGTGTTTCCAGGCATAAAGCAGTATGCTTGTTTATTTTGCTTCCGTTGGCAGCAGTAAAAGTGCCATCCAGGAAATTGCCTGAATAAAACTGCAGGCCAGGCTCAGTAGTGTATACCTCCAGGCTTCTGCCACTTAAACTGTCGCTTAAAATAGCAGCCAGTTGCAGCTGGGTGCTGTCGCCTTTCTTGTTCAGCACATAGTTGTGATCGTAACCACCTGGCACATCATTAATGCGGCCCCCGATCTTTTGCTTCACAGTAAAGTCGAAAGGAGTACCGGCTACCGGCTTAATTTCACCGGTGGTGATTAAGGTGCTGTCTACCGGAGTGTAGTTCGCAGCATCAATCTGCAAACCGTGGTTCTCGATAGTGTTCGCCACATCACCGCTCAGATTAAAGTAGCTGTGGTTGGTAAGGTTTACCGGGGTTGGTTTATCCGTATCGGCTGTATACTCAATTTTCAGCTCGTCATCGTCTGTCAGGGTATACTTCACAATTACTTTTAAGTTGCCTGGGTAACCTTCTTCACCATCCTTGCTTAAATAGGTTAATATTAAAGTAGGGATGCTGTCCGATATTACCGTACCAGTCCATACCACTTTATCAAAACCTTTATTGCCACCATGTAAATGGTTTTTACCATCGTTGGTAGCCAGCTTATAGGCATCACTGCCAATTTTAAACTGACCATTGGCTATACGGTTGCCATAACGGCCAATGATAGCGCCAAAATAAGGCGGCTTGGCCAGGTAACCCGATAAGCTGTCAAAACCCACCACTATGCTGGATTTGTTGCCGTTTTTATCCGGTGCTATCCAGGAGGTAACTGTTCCACCGTAGTTGGAAATTTTCACCTGCACCCCTTCCTTATTGGTAAGGGTATACAAGTATACAGGTGCACCATCCACCTGCCCCCAGTCTGCTTTGGCAATTCCTGCTTTAACACCTGATTCTTCTTTTTTACCAGCATCGCCACCGCATCCGGCTAATAAACCGGTAAATGCCAGCACGACAACTGATATACGAAATAGTTTCTTCATATAGCTTATTATTATTTAATGCTTCAAATTAACCTATTTTCTATTTCAATTCCAATACCACAGCAGATAATGCAGGCATTTGTACACTTACCGTGCTACCAGATACAGAGGCTCCTTTAAAAGCAACAGGCTTAATTTTATCCGGCTGGTCAAAAGAGTTGACATCTGTGTATTTGGCGGAAGTAAGGATACGACCGTCCACCGATTTAAAGCTATAACCGCTTAACTGAAGGTTCACGTCTATCTTTTTGGTAGGATCGCAGTTAGAAAGGGTTACATGCACCTTACCATCTTTGTCTTTAGAAGCAGAAATGCTGATAGCATCTACACGCTCTTTACCATTGCTATATTCAGGGCTTTTAAACTGCACCGGCAACAACATGGCATCGTGGTGCACCTTGTACATATCAAAGATGTGGTAAGTAGGTGTTAACAGCATCTTTTCTTTATCGGTCAAAATCAACGCCTGTAACACGTTAATAGTTTGCGCCAGGCAAGCCATACGCACACGATCACTATGGTTGTTGAAAATGTTCAGTGTGTTTGCCGCAATGATAGCATCACGCATACTGTTTTGCTGATACAGGAAACCAGGGTTGGTGCCAGGCTCCACATCCGTCCAGATACCCCACTCATCCACTACCAGGGCAACTCTTTTCTCCGGATCGTATTTGTCCATGATAGCACCATGGCGGTTGATCAGGGTTTCCATAAACTGGCAGCTTTTCATAGAACCGAAATACTGCTCTTCAGAAAAACCGGTAGCAGGGCCTTTTTTCCACCAGCCACCTGCCAGTGTATAATGGTGCAGGGTAATACCCCACATACCACGGGGACCAATATTGCGCATACAGGTTTCTGTCCAGTTATAATCGTCCACGTTAGCACCGCTGGCAATCTTTTTCAAAGGCGCATTCGGATAGCTTTTGGCAAAAGCAGAATAGCGCTTGTATTGATCGGAATAATAATCCGGGGTCATATTACCACCACAGCCCCAGCTTTCATTACCTACACCCCAGTAAGTTACTTTCCAGGCGCTGTCCCTGCCGTTTTGCTTACGCAGTTCGGTCATAGGACTTACACCATTGAAGTTCAGGTATTCAATCCATTTACTCATTTCTTCCACCGTGCCGCTACCTACGTTGCCCGCCACATAAGGCTCGCACCCCAGCAGGCTACAGAGTTCCAGAAATTCGTGTGTACCAAAGCTGTTGTCTTCTGTTACACCACCCCAGTTGGTATTCACCATTTTAGGACGCTGGTTGCGTGGCCCGATACCATCTCTCCAATGGTATTCATCGGCAAAACAACCGCCCGGCCAGCGCAGGTTGGGAATGTTGATCTTTTTCAGGGCATCCACTATATCCAGGCGGATACGGTCTTTTTTGGGCACATTCATCCCCTCATTTACCCAAAAGCCATCATAGATACATCTTCCCAGGTGTTCGGAAAAATGACCATAAATATGTCGGCTGATTTGTTGTGTTGGATTGTAGCCATTTACTACCACCTGTACCTGTGCAGAAGAATGGGTTGCACTAAAAGGTAAGGCTAACAGGCATAATGATAATTTGGAAATTACCCGTTGACAAGCTCGTTTCATTAAAGTTTCGTTTTAAAATGCTGGCGTAAATTAAAGTGTAATACTTACAATTAAAAGAAATGCGGCATGCTTTTTTTGTATATCTTTTTAATTAATCTGTAAACTGTAAAGCATAACGTATGAAAAATCCTAACAGTAAGAAAAAAGGCAACACCTATTTTGAAGGCACCGGAAAAGATAAAAGCAAGGAAATCAGCGCACAACGCCGCACGTATAACAAGGGAGGTTATAGTGAAGATGTAAAGGATGTAGTTCCGGAAAAAACAGAAGTAGCGGCCAGCAACACCATTAAGCAATCAGCAAAAAAATAAAATTCCAGGTGCAGCCCAACTACACCCGGTTTTTCTGGGGAGATATTGCATGTGCAATTTCTTCGCATGCATTAGAGCAGGCGCGGCAGGCAGCCGCGCAATCGGCACAATGCTGCATTCCATGAATAGCGTGCTTTTCACACTCTTCGGCGCAGGCAATGCACATATTACTGCACAACTTAGCCATAGTGGTAGCGTCCTCTCCCGGATAATTCAACAATTTAGCAGTTACTGTGCACACTTCGGCACAACGTATATCCAGCGATATGCAATAACGGAGATCAGCTATATTCTGTTCGTGTAAACAGGCTGCTGCACAGGCATTACATGCCGCTGCACATTTCAGGCACAGTTCAATACATTCAGATGGCGTCATAAGTAAAATTTAAATCAGGCGGCTACAGGTTCAGGTTTGAATAAAAAAGATACATTTTCACGCATCCATTGATTTACAGAGCCCCACCAGCCAGCTTTAACCATTTTAGAATAAGACAGTTCATAATCGCTCATTTCATGTTGAGTAACCTGTACTTTAATTACAGCAATATTACCTGGCAAATAAGCCAATTGCCCCACCCCCTCAATTTTAATGAAGTGTGGAATGCCTTTTTTGTAGTAATGTAATTTCACAGGAAACTTCTCATCTACGTTAGTCCAGCACTTTTTCACCATCAGCCACAAAGTGCCCCCTTCCTCATAACGTATGGTTTCAGCAATGTTAGTAGGCATGTCAATGTTTTCGCTTAACGAACTGTACATCAAAGCAGTGCGAATTTTTTCCACGCGCTCTTTCAGGTTCATTTCATAATTCTCTTCCATAGGTTCAAACTTTGGTTACACCTGATAAACCAAAGTTCGTTCCATTCTTCTTTATGGTTGTGCCATTACATTTACGCTGCTGTTTCCCCTCTTTTACAGCCTTCCTGTGCGGAAAACCTTCCACAAATACCCCTTAAAAGCAGGGAAAATATCCTATGGAATGGTTTTTCCTTATAATACATGGAACAAACAAGATAACTATGAAAACAACAACCGTATGTGTAGCGCTGCTATTGTTAGGTGGAACCATGCTATACACCTCGTGCGACAGCACACCCAAAGAGGAGAACAAAGACAGTAAAGAAGTAGCAGAAGACGCTAACAAGCAAAAGTTTACAGAGGATTCTACTAAAAAGAATGCGGAATTACTGGTAGATATTACCGCCGCCAACTATCACGAAGTAGCTTTGGCTTCTGTGGCAAAAGAAAAGAGCACAGATAAAAACATCAGAACGCTGGCCGACTCACTGATCTCTGATCATAAAAGGGTGATTTCCGATTTGCAATCCCTGGCAGCCGGTAAATCAGTAACCCTCCCCGCTGCTGAAACAGAAGACGCGATGAAGGATACAGAAAAGTTTAAAGCAAAAAACAATACAGAATTTAATAAAGATTGGACGGATGAGCTGGTAAGCCTGCATAAGAAAAGCATTTCTAAATTTGAAGATGCAGTGAACAACAATGATGTAAACAGCGACTTTAAAGCATGGGCAGGTGTTACCCTTCCTAAACTCAGGCACCACCTGGATATGCTGGAGGCATTGCAAGCCAGCTATGCTAAAAAATAATGTTGTTAGAGTGGACATATTCTACGGCCTGCCTGCGTCTGCAGGTGGCCTTTTTTATATAACACAAAACCCATGTAGTTATGAGATCTTTATGGAAAGGCGCTATTGGCTTTGGCCTGGTAAACATTCCCGTTAACCTGTACAGCGCTATCGAAAACAGTTCGTTAAACCTGGATATGCTGGATAAAAAAGACCATTCACGTATACACTTTAAAAGAGTGAATGACGCAGGAAAAGAGGTACCCTGGAAAAGTATCGTAAAAGGATATGAATTGAATGGTAAATATGTGATACTGGAGGATAAGGATTTTGAAAAAGCCAGTCCCGAAAAAACACAACTGATTCAGGTAAACGAATTTGCCAATCAGGAAGATATTGACCCAATGTTGTACGAAACACCTTATTACCTCGAGCCCCGCGCCGAAGGTAAAAAAGCCTATGTGTTACTACGTGATGCTATTAGCAAAACAGGCAAAATTGGCGTAGGCACCTTTGTGCTGCGCAATAAAGAACATTTATGCGCCCTCACTACCAGTGGCAATATTATGCTGTTATATACTTTACGTTTTCCCGAGGAGATAAGAGACTCCAGCGACATTAAGGTGCCGACATCTAAAACCACTGCTGCTGAAATGAAAATGGCTATGGCGCTTATCGCCAACCTTACTCCTTCTAAATTCAACATGAACAAGTATAAAGACACTTATACCGATGCCTTACTGGACATTATCAAAAAGAAACAAAAAGGGATAAAAACACCGCCTGCCAAATTGAAGGTGGTACATAGAAACACCAGCGACCTGGTTAGTCAGCTGAAGGCCAGCCTGAGTGGCAAAGCCAAATCTAAATCGCAGAAAAAAGCGTCTTAATTCTCTGCAGCTTCTACCGGCCAGGGAAACAGGATACTGAATGCAGTGCCTTTGCCTACTTCTGATTTCACCTCAATAGTAGCATTGTGCGCCTGTAGTATGTTTAAAGTAGCCACCATGCCCAGTCCCATACCATTGCGCTTAGTGGTATAATAAGGTTCAAACAGGCGCCCCAGGCTTTCGGTAGATATGCCCATGCCATTATCCTGTATTTTCACTAATACGCCATCCTTGCTTTTCTCAGAGCTTAAGGTAATAAGCCCTTCGTTATGCTCTATGGCTTCAATAGCATTGGTCAACAGGTTTAAAAAGGCAGAGTTCATTTTCTCCAGGTCAATCTGCACATGCAAATCTTCCTGTGGCAACAATACTTTTACCTGAATCTTCTTAATATCTAAACGGTCTTTTACCTTGGCAAGCGACAGGTAAAAAATATCATGCACCGGCCACTTCTGAATATTCATTTCTGTGTGCCGTAAGGAGTGCAACAGTTCTGTAATAAGTGAATTAATATACCCAGAATTGCGCTTTACAATTTCCAGGTAAATAGCCAGACCTTCATCGGTAAACATTTCCTCCATCTGGTCTACCGAAAGGTTTATATTATTCAGCGGGTTTCTAACCTCATGTGCCAACGTGCGCACCAGCCCTCCCATGGCATTCAGCTTCTCTATCTGAAACAGGTTACGTTCACTCTTTTTCAGCTCCGTAATATCATGTAAAAAACATTGAAAAAAGCTTTCGCCGTTTTCATTAGTGCTGCACGAAATACTTAACAGCCCTGTGCGAATGTCTTCACCCGCATACAGCAGTTCCGTTTCCATATCTTTTATCTCGCCACAATGCTCAATAACATTGGCCAGTATGTTTTTTTGCTGTTCCGAAGTAACCAGGTCGGTAAGATTTAAGGCAGGATTATCATCAATGGAAACACCCAGCAACTGGATAAACACCGTGTTGGTTTGTATAATGCGCCCGGTATGGTCTGCTATAAAAATACCATCTTTCGAGTTTTCAAATACATTGCGGTATTTGGTTTCACTTAAACGCAATGCGGCAATCACCTTGCTTCTTTCAATAGCATACCGGATACTTCTATCCAGTTTCTCTTCAGTCATCTCCCCTTTTACCAGGTAATCGGTAGCACCAGCTTTTAAAGCCAGCGCATCAATTTTGGCACTGCCTGCACCTGTTAAAAAAATAAAAGGCGTATCAAAATGAAACCGGGCCGCATCGGCCATTAAATCAATACCGGTTTTACGTCCCAGGCGGAAGTCTACAATAATAACATCGTATGCACCGGAACGGATATGCTCTAAGGCATCGTTATAAGAGTAAGACCAGGTAGCTTTTACAGGATGGGATATTGCCTGCAGCATGTCTTTTAAAATCAAAAAATCATCTTCATCATCATCTACTACCAATATCCTTACAGGCTGTTGAACACCACTCATAATCTACCTTATTTCGGGTATCAGTATAATGAAAGAAGCACCTTTACCAGGCTCGCTTTCAGCATAGATTACCCCGTTATGAACTTCTAAAATTCTTTTGCAAATAGAAAGACCAATTCCCGACCCCTTATATTCCGCCTTACCATGTAAACGCTGGAATATCTGGAAAATACGGATAGCATCTTCCTGGTCAAAGCCAATACCGTTGTCTTTGACCGTAATCTTATACACCGGCATATTGCTCAGCAAAGGCCATTGCAACAACTCTTCCGGCTGGGGCCTTCCGGCCTTTATCTGTATCAGCGGCGATGGCTGGTTATTACTGAACTTAATGGCGTTGGAAATAAGATTGGTGAAAAGCTGCTGCATTTGCAATGGAATAGCTTCTATCTCCGGCAAAGGCTCTACCTCTACTACGGCATTCGATTCTTCTATCTGTAATTCCAGGTTGCTTAACACATCGGCTATTACGCGGGGTAAGGATACACGGCTAAATTCGTGGTTATTACCACTAATGCGCGAGTAATCCAGCAGGTTATCTATCAGCTCGCGCATTACCTGCGCTGCCGCCATCATACGGTCCAGGTAAAAATTACCATCCTTTTCCAGTACGGCACTGTACTTTACCTGTAGCCGCTCGCCAAACGTATTAAACTTGCGCAAAGGCTCCTGCAAATCATGTGAAGCGATATAAGCAAACTCTTCCAGCTCTTTATTGCTACGGTTCAGCTCCTGTATTTTAGCTTCCAGCCCACGCTGGTAAGTACGCAAATCGGTAATATCACGCGTGGTGCCAACTACTTTCACCAGTACCCCGTTGGCATCCCGTATCATGCGCGCATTGCTTTCCAGCACCTTTATATTGCCCTGCCTGTCTTTAATGCGAAAATCCCATGAATAATATCCCGGAAAGCTTTCCCAGCTCTGCCGGATCTTCTGCGCCTGCTCCACATCCTCGGGATACATATGACTGTAGTAAAAATCAGTGGAAATATGCAACGTTTCTTTATCGGCAGGATCGTAGCCAAATAGTATATACATACCATTCGACCACCAGAAAGTTTGATTTTCCAGGTAATTTTCCCAGGTGCCATATTTCAGAAACACTTCTGTATCACGGCTTACTTCCGAAGCAGTGGAAACACGGGAGGTATTATCATTAAATACAGCAGGCATAGGGTTACCGGTTGTTATTCTCGTCAAATTGTTTAATCTTATTGTACAGGGTCTTCCTGTCTACGTTTAGTAATCGGGCTGCCTTGCTTTTATTAAAGTTTACTTCCTTCAACGCTTTTAAAATAGTAAGGTACTCTGCATCTGCTGCTGCATCTTTCAGGCTGTTTTCGCCCAGCGAATCTTCCCGCTTAGGCAACACAATACCTGCTTCTACCTTACTGGCTTTTTCTGCGGGCGCTTCTTCAGCCTCATCAAAATTCAGCTTGGAATAGTTGATAATTTCAAATGGCAGGGAGGTCACTTCAATCATATCACCATCCGTTAATAAAGAAGTACGCTTAATTACATTCTTCAATTCACGCAGGTTACCATGCCATACATATTTGCGGAAGATATCTTCCACCTCTGGCTGAAAGCCCTTGATATGTTTATTCAGTTCTTCATTGGCTTGTTGTAAAAAGTGTGTGGCAAACTGCATCACATCTTCCTTACGATCGCGCAATGGCGGTATTTTAATGCTGAACTCATTAAAGCGGTGAAACAGATCTTCTCTGAACTTACCTTTTTTCGCAGCTTCCCATAACTCTTCGTTACTGGCTACTATAATGCGCACATCAAAATCAATATCCTTGGTACCGCCTACCCTTCTTATTTTACGTTCCTGTACGGCACGCAACAGGCTTACCTGTATATCATAACTCAGGTTGGCTATTTCATCCAGGAACACTGTTCCGCCGTTGGCTACTTCAAATATGCCCGTCTTCTGGTTCAATGCACCTGTAAAAGCACCTTTCTCATGCCCGAACAGCTCACTGCCTGCCAACTCGCGCGATAAAGCGCCGCAATCCACAGCCACAAACGGATTTTTAGCACGCTTGCTTTGCATATGAATTTCATTGGCCAGCACTTCTTTACCACTACCACTTTCGCCATATATGATAACACTGTAGTCAGTAGGCGCTACACGTCGTATCTGTTCCAGTATATTCTTAAATAAAGGACTTTTGCCTGCTACAAACCTGTCGGAATGCAAAGCAATCTGCTTTTCTTTAACACTGCCATTCTGATGATCGGCTTTAGCGCCATCCACAACAGCACCGTTGGTATTGTGGGGTGCCACACCGCCACTCTTCAGCGCCTTTTCAATGGTCAGCAAAATCTCATCCGGGAACAAGGGTTTGGTTACATAATCAAACGCACCCTTTTTCATAGCATCAACCGCCGTTTTAATATCACTATAGGCCGTGATAATAATTACCGGCAAATCAGCATACTCTTTACGGATAGAAGTTAACAACTCCGCGCCGGTTACATCTTCCAGCTTGTAATCACAAAGCACCAGGTGCACATTGTTCCTGAACAGGCAGTTCAATGCCTCTTTTCCGGAATTAGCCACTACTACTTCATAATTCTTCTTCCTGAGAAATCTTTCCAGCAAAAGACACATGTCTTTATCATCATCAACGATGAGAATCTTAGGCATAGGTATTGTTTAATGTTGTATTTGAGCAGACAGCTTCCTTAAATGGGCAACAGGTATCTGCAGCTGTTCCCTGTACTTTGTTACCGTTCTTCTTGCAATCATTATTCCATTTTTTTTCAATGCGTCTGTTATCTGCTGGTCCGTAAACGGGTCCTTTCTGTCCTCTCCCGCAATAATGTCTTTAATATGATCGCGTATAATACGGTTGCTGATTGTTTCCCCTTCCGTATTATGCACACCTTCCGTAAACAACGCTTTCAAACTCACCATTCCAAATTCTGTTTCTGCGTATTTATTGGCAGTGGCACGCGATACAGTTGAAATATCCATGCCAGACAATTCTGCTACCTGCTTCAATATCATCGGTTTTATCTGTGCCGTATCCCCTTCTTCAAAATAAGCCCTTTGTAAATGCACAATGGCCTGCATAATTTTTACCAGGGTATGCTCCCGTTGCTGCACCGCCGATATAAACCAGTTGGCCGCAGTTGTTTTGCTTTTGATATACTTTTTAGCCTGCTTCTGTGCCCTGTCGGCCGCCCCTTCTACATGCAGTTCACTCCCGTAATTATTTATCATCAACCTGTCGGAATAAGCATTATTCAAAGTGATCACAAAACGCTCTCCTTCTTTTAACACAAACACATCAGGCACAATCACCTGCTGTTTTTCTTCTTCCGAATCTGTTACTATTACCGGGTGTGGACTCAGCTTGGCTATATAATGTATCACAGCCTGAAACTCTTCTTTATCCAGCTGCATCTGATCCATTATGCGGTCAAAACTGCCGGTGTACAGGTAATCATAATAATGCGTCATCAGCTCTATGGCCTTGCGGCAAACCGGACACTTCTTCTCTACCCGGTTCAACTGTGTGAGCAAACAATCTTTTACCGAAAAACTGGCAATACCAGGCGGGTCCAGCGTTTGCAACAGCTTTATCACCTGCTCCAGCTGCTCCGGCTCGGTAACACGCTGCTGATTAAAGGAATATTCTTCTGCCAGCGTGTCTATATCTGTATCCAGCATACCATAGTCATTCAGGCTGTCTATAATATACACCGCCAGATCATACATCCTGGCGTCAGTTTCCAGCAAGCCCAGCTGACGGCGTAAATCGGCCCTGAAATCAGGACGCTCTTCCAGCGGCCTGTCTACATGCGCGTTGTCAGGCAAATAATTATGATACTCATATTTATAGTCAGGTATATCGTCATACATGTATTCCTCTACCCCCTTAAAATCAGCTATCACCTCGTCATTCTCTTTCTCGCTCTCCCCGTTGTCTTTCAATTCCAGCAACGGGTTTTCAATTAATTCATTCTGTATGCGCATTTCCAGCTCCTGTCTGTTCAAATACAGAAAGTTGAGAAACTGTATTTTTTGCGGTAATACCTTTAACTGGCCCTTCTGTTCAATTCTTTGATTTATCATAGGTAAGACGGTTAAAAACGGACAATCACCTCCTATCTAGCAAACACCAAACCCAAAAAAAAATTATTTGAACCGTTTTCTATTCTCCGCCTGAACGCATGCGAAGAAAACAAATATGGGTATTAATTTCCACAATAACCGCTATTTTACGCAACTACTTGCCGTTTAACCATTGTTCAAAAGTGTTCCCTATTTCTCATTTTACCCGGCATTCCTCCTCCCGTTCGTGCAAATCCTTACCCGGTTACTAAAAAGCACCTTTGTGTAATTGCCCCCTTAATTGTAGGTATTTTTGACCTTTTTGCCCTTTAAAAGTCCATATTCAGTCGAATCTGGCATTATGGAATACATATTGTACAATACTTAAGAAGAATAGAAATTTATAATCAACTCTCTTGGTAATGAAAAACTACCGGATTTTAGTGATAGATGATGAAGCTGATTTTACCCTGTTGTTAAAGAATTACTTAACACGCTTAGGCCACACGGTATCTACAGCCGGTACAATTACCCAAGGTTTGGAAGAAGCTGAAGCTTTTAAACCAGAGGTCATTTTCCTGGATAACCACCTGCCCGATGGCTTAGGCTGGCAGCAGGTGCCTTTATTAAAAGAAAAATATCCCGATACCACCATTAATCTCATGAGCGCTTATTACACGCACCTGGCCCATTTGAAAGAATATCCGGATGTGCAATTTATTGAAAAGCCCCTGGGTTTAAAGGCTATTTCCAACTTACTGGCCAATCCCGCCAACGCTTAATATACGCGTTGCCTGAATATATGTATGCAAAAAGCCTCTGTAAAGAGGCTTTTGTTTTTTATCAACTGTACTACATCTATAAACTGCTTTGCTGTTGCCGGGCATGTGAATGAATGGCCTTACTGCACCATTCCTGCCATTCCTCTTCTACTATAGCCGGGCTGTTTTCATCCATTACATACGCTTCACTTCCTTTTTCCTTGTTCAGGTAAAAGGTTTGCAGCCCTTTATCAGGATGCAATAACACAACCAGGTACCTGCCGGTAACAGCATACTCCTGCTTGCTTATATCTACTTCGGGGTGAAGCCAGGCATACACTTCTTTGTTGTTGTGGGCTTTCACAACTTTAAACACATGGGTGGAATAGTTTATCATAGTGGTGTTTTATTATTACTGACTATAAAAGTTCAAAAACACTGCCATACCAGCGCAGCCGTAATCATACTTGTCTAATGGTAATATTCAGCCGTATTGCCTGTAGAATTACATCTACATTACCTAATATGAGCAGCTTTTTTTATGTTTGCGCAAAACGCAGCTGTATTCATGCAAATAAAAATAGCGATACTGGACTTGTACAACGGACAACCTAACGAAGGGATGCGCTGTTTGCAGGAAATTGTAACCAACTGGGCACAACAGCAACAGCATGCGCTTGTGCTGAATATATTTGAAGTTAGACAACAGGTTCAACTACCTGATTTATCTTACGACATCTATATATCCAGCGGTGGCCCCGGCTCGCCCCTTTCTGGTGCTGACAGCAAATGGGAAAATGCATGGATCAACTGGTTGCAAAAACTGGAAGCCTGGAACAACACTTCCGGCAACAAGCCCAAGCCCGTGTTCTTTATATGTCACAGTTTTCAGCTGGCTTGTAAATATTATAAGGTAGGCCAGGTGTGTAAAAGGCATTCTGCTGCTTTTGGCGCTTTTCCGGTGCACCAGCTTCAGGCAGGCAAACAGGAAACCCTGTTTCAGGGCCTGCATGACCCTTTTTATGCAGTAGACAGCCGCAACTACCAGGTAGTTCAGCCCGACTTAAACCGTATACAGGAAATAGGTGGCCAGTTACTGGCTATTGAAAAAGAGCGTCCGCACGTACCTTACGAACGGGCGATAATGGCTATACGCTTTAATAAGTACTTTATAGGCACCCAGTTTCATCCGGAAGCAGATGCCGAAGGCACCAGTAAACATTTACAACGGGAAGATAAAAAAGCAGCTATTATAGAAAGTTATGGCGAGGAGAAATGGCATAGTATGATGGAGGCCATGATAAACCCGGAAAAGATCAACCACACACAACAACATATTTTACCGGCATTTTTAAACAATGCGTTGCTGTAAACAGCAACGCATCTTGTTTTTTACATCAGGTTTATAATTCAAATAAAAGCTGTTCTTCATGCCCTTTTACCGACACCTGCCTGATAAAATTATCATACCCTGCTTCATGTTCGCTGTAGGTGCCATAAGCATCCAGGCTATAGCCCTGTAATCCATCCTTGGCTTCAATAATATATACAATAGACATATCGGAAGGGTCTGACGGACCTTCAAAGCGGAAGACCTTCGTTATTTCAAGGTCTTCGGGCTGGTACACCTTACCCTTGCCTGCGGTAAAGCCTTCTTCTGTATACCTGAACTCGTTGTCCATTTTTTTAACACGTAGCTTTTCCAATACCTGGGCTACTGTTGTCATTTCATGAGGAGTTTCCATACAAATGTGTTTTTAATAATGTTATTAATAGACATACAATGTTATATCACCTGGAAAGAGCCGCCTGTAATTGCTGTGCTTTAGCCAGTGCCTTTTCATCTGTTAAGTCTAAGCGCAAAGGAGTGATAGACACCAATCCCTGTTCTACTGCCCACCTGTCTGTTCCTTCTTCTGCTGCTTCCAATGGTATCACCGTATACCAGTAATGTTTACGGCCCATAGGGTCTGTACCCGGCACCACCTGGTTATCGTAAAACCGTACCGACTGGCGTGTCCATTTCATTCCTACCGGGTTAGGCGGCAGGTTAATATTAATCAAATGCAAATCCGGATCATCATGTTGTAAAGCCATCGTTAACGCTTCGGCTACAAAAGGCTCCAGCGTTGCAAAATCAGGCTCGGTTTTATCTGCTACCGTACTCACGGCTATTCCCCGGCACCCCAGCAATACAGCCTGTTTAGCCGCAGCCAGTGTACCTGAATGCCACATGGCATTCCCCAGATTGGTACCCATATTAATACCCGACAGCACTACATCAGTTGTAGCCCACAGGTGCATCCCTAATGCCACACAATCGGCCGGTGTTCCATTCACACGGTATGCCTGTAACCCATCAAAAGAAATGGGTGATGCTTTATAAGATAAAGGACGGGAAGCGGTGATGGCCTGCCCCATAGAACTCTGTTCCACATCAGGCGCCACTATCCTTACTTCTCCAAAGCGGGAGGCTACTTTTGCCAGGCACGCTATGCCCGGACTATAAATACCATCGTCGTTTGTTACCAGTATTCTCATATGGGAACAACTTCTATTATCATGCCACCAAAACTGGTACGTTTTTATACAGTATATCTATATGGCTCATCATAAACACCACCTAATGAAAACAGTAGAAATATTGCATAACCCCAACGCAGGCGAGGAAGAACACACTCAAAAGCAATTAGTTAAAAGCATTAAAGCCGCAGGTTTTAAATGTAGATATTTATCAACAAAAACCGATGACTGGAAGGATGCGGGTAAAGATGCGGCCTTTTATATTATTGCCGGCGGCGACGGCACCATACGTAAAGTAGCCAAAAGCATTAACTGTAACGAAACACCTAACCTGCCTATCGCTATCCTTCCATTAGGCACTGCTAATAACATTGCACAAACGATGGGGCTGATGCAATCTACCGAAGCCATTATTAACAGCTGGCACACATATCATATTAAACAAGTAGATACCGGCACGGTTACAGGATACACCAAACCCCTGTTTTTTTTAGAAGGATTTGGCTATGGTATTTTCCCTAAACTGATGCAGCAAATGGAGCCGTTTGATAAAGTCATAGACGGTGCAGAAGAAAGAATGCAAAAAGCATTGGAACTGTTATACAGCCTGATACTGGCCGCGCCTGCCGTTGATTACACTATCACCATTGATAATAAAGATTATTCCGGCAAATACCTGATGGCTGAAGTAATGAACATTCAATCCATTGGCCCAAATCTGCACCTGGCCCCACACGCCGATCCGGGCGATGGTTATTTAGACGTGATATTGATAACCGAAAACCAGCGCGGCACCTTGCTGGCTTACGTAGATCAGTTAAGGAATAATGCAACAGATGCCGTGTTTTCCTTGCACGCACTGGCTGCTCAACAGGTACAAATAAGTAGCAGTGAACTATACCTGCATGCGGATGATAAGCTGCTGATAGCAGAGCAACCGCTTACACTGGACATTACCTTGTCAGAAAGTAAACTACAATTCCTCATAACCCCGGCCACTGAATAATCCACTTATTATCGCTTATTCCTGTACTCTTTCTTTAAATAACAATTGTAGCAAATGTTCCTGGGCAAGTCAGGAGCCACTACAGGCAGAATTAATTTATTGCAATCGGCACAGGATACCCCCTTGTGCCTTTGCATCCAGCCGGGGCAGTTATCCTCCGGCTCTTTTTCTGAAGGGAAATAAAAGGTAAGATCATATTTTTCCGCCATTTGCCTGCCCAGTATAACGGCATAAGCTGCTTCGGGCCAGTCAGGAGTGGTACCGTTAAACTGGCTATGATCGCCATTAAAACGTATGACCCCTAAACGGTGAATGAGCATTTTGTTCCTGAAAAACTTTCTTTGCAGGGAATAAAGCGTAGCATACAAAAACCAGCCTTCCGAATCGCCATCCCACAACACTTCCAGCACCGCAGGTTTACCCGGCACTTTAGCAATCTCGGCTTCCAGCACATCATTGGATGATATAAGCAGCATATAGGGGTAGTCAAAGTGTTACAATTACAATATTATTCATTATATCCTTGCCGCCATAACCAGTGGTAAAAATTATTACAGAATATTTTATACCCGGCTTTCTCCACTGACATAGGGTTGTCACCCCGCCATTTTTACTTTGCCTGTACAAACCATCTATCATGCAGCAGCTATCGTTCAACACTACCGGCCAGCCGGTTATCGCCCCTTCTGCCAGCTCTTCGGCAACCGATTTTGACTTTATTGCAGGCAAATGGCAGGTACACAATAAAAAACTGGCTGCACGCCTCAGCAACAACCAGCAATGGCTGGAGTTTACCGCACAACAGGAAGCCTGGAAAGTATTACAGGGCATTGGCAATATCGATTCCTTTACTACCACCCTTGATGGTAAACCCTTTGAAGGGATGACGGTGCGCCTGTTTAACCCCGTTACCCGGTTATGGAGCATTTACTGGGCCGATAGCAACCACGGCAAATTAGATGCACCGGTGACAGGATCTTTTGAAAACCAGGTAGGCCGTTTTTACGGCAGGGATACCTGGGAGGGACAGAAAGTGCTGGTGCAATTCTGCTGGGATGTCACCAACCCGGAGCACCCCACCTGGAGCCAGGCTTTTTCTACCGATAATGGCTTAACGTGGGAATGGAACTGGTATATGTTCCTGCACCGGGAATAACTTGCCTGGTAAGGACTGCATTACAAAAGCTGATAAAAATCAAACACACTGCTGACATTTATCATTCCCTACCTATGCCGCTTTCCTCACCTTCGATGCCGAAAACAAGGAAAGTGAGGAACTATATTTCAAATTCACGGGAATCGGTACGGATGTTTAGCAACAACCTGCTGGAAGCCTTATCCAAAGTACACTATTCAGTGCCCCTGTTTGTGTATATACCGGTAATTGCCACCACCGCTTATTTGTCATATACACAAAGCAACCTGGCTGTTATTATCCAGGTAATACTGGCGCTTTCAGGACTGGCTTGCTGGACATTTACCGAATACATACTGCATCGCTTTGTGTTTCACTTTGTGCCCAAATCCAAAGCCGGGCAACGGCTGCATTTTATTATGCATGGGGTACATCACGATTACCCCAACGATGCCAAAAGGCTGGTAATGCCCCCTTCGGTAAGCATCCCCCTGGCCCTGTTATTTTATAGTTTGTTTTACCTGGTGTTGCCATCAGGCAGCAATAATGCCTTTTTCACCGGCTTTATTACCGGCTACCTGGTATATGATATGACGCATTATATCCTGCATCATTACAATTTTAAATCACGCCTTGGCAAAGCCCTGAAAAAACACCACATGATACATCATTATGCCAACCCCGATAAAGCGTTTGGCGTAAGTTCCACTATATGGGACAAGGTGTTTCATTCCGATAAATAGTTTTTGCTCCATTGATCCATAAATACGAAAAGGCGTCTCATTCATCCATGAGGCGCCTTCATTTTTTACAAACCGCCTGTAAAGAAATTTGGTAGCAACAACAATTCTGTCCTAAATTTCCGCCCTCAAAAATAGACTGACATACCCCAACATGAGCTCAATTTCACCCGCCCTGTTTAACAAGCGTGTTACCGCTGCAGGGTTATTAATTGCTATCGGTATTGTATTCGGAGACATAGGTACCTCACCCCTGTATACCCTCAATGCTGTTTTTCACGACAAGGTTATTACAGAAGACATCGCCCTGGGCGCGCTATCCGCTATCTTCTGGACGTTGTTTTTCCAAACCACTTTAAAGTATGTGATCATTACGCTGCAAGCCGATAACAAAGGCGAAGGCGGCATCTTTTCCCTGTACGCGCTTATCCGCCGCGTATCGGGCAAGTGGCTGCTGTTTCCTGCTATGGCAGGTGGTGCCTTCCTCATTGCAGATGGCATTATTACGCCCCCGATTTCGGTGGCTTCGGCTATTGAAGGGTTGCAAAAGATCAATCCGCACATCAACACCGTGCCTATTGTTATCGTTATCCTGGTTATCCTATTCCTGTTTCAGCAATTTGGTACAGAAAAGATCGGGAAGATCTTCGGCCCTGTAATGGTGATCTGGTTTACATTCATTGGTGTGTTAGGCCTGATGGCCATGCGCCAGGCACCCGGTGTGTTAAAAGCTTTGAACCCCTACTATGCTTATATAATGCTTACCAAAGCAAAAGGCGGCTTCTGGCTGCTGGGTAGCATTTTCCTGTGTACTACCGGTGCCGAAGCTTTATATAGCGATATGGGCCATTGCGGCAGAAACAACATTCGTGTAAGCTGGATTTATATTAAAGTAACCTTGATTCTCTGTTATGCTGGTCAAACTGCCTGGTTGCTCAATCACGTAGGCGAAACAACCGGCGTGGTAAGTCCTTTCTACCATATTGTACCGGACGCTATTTACCTGCCTTCTTTATGTATTGCCACTATGGCCACCATCATTGCCAGCCAGGCCCTTATCAGCGGTTGCTTCACCTTAATAAATGAAGCCATCCGCCTGGATATATGGCCACGCCACAGAGTATTATTTCCCGGTAATATGAAAGGACAGATTTACATTCCCTTTATCAATTGGGCGTTAATGGCAGGTTGTATAGCCATGGTACTGCATTTTGAAGAATCCAGCCGTATGGAAGCAGCCTTCGGTTTAAGCGTTACCCTCACCATGATCATGAGCACCGTGCTCATTAACTTTTACCTGCACTACAAGCGGGTAGCCATGGTATGGGTAGTGCTGATCACAGGCACTTTCCTGGCCATAGAACTATCTTTTTTGATAGCCAACTTTCAAAAGATAGCAGAAGGTGGCTGGATTACGTTGTTGATAGGTGGAGGTTTATTCCTGGTCATGTATATCTGGTATAAAGGCCGTAGCATTAAAAAGCTACTTACCAAACTGGTGCTGATAGATGACTATGTACCCCTGTTAATGAAGCTGAGTGCAGATGAAAGAATACCTAAATACGCTACTAACCTGGTATATCTTACCACCTCCGGTTCACCCCGTAAAGTAGAGAAAACCGCTATGGACTCTATATTGTCTAAAGCCCCCAAACGTGCAGATGTATATTGGTTTGTGCATGTAAACGTAGTAGACGAACCTTATGCCTTAACCTACCGTGCCGATACCATTGTACGTAACGATATTTATTTTATTGAGTTTAACCTGGGCTTTAGAGTAGAGCCTATGATTGATCATTACTTTGAACAGGTAGCCAATGAACTGGTAAAAACCAGTGAAGTAGATTTTTCAGATCGATACGAGCAATGCTACCAGGATACTAAGATTGGCGATTTCCGTTTCCTGCTGATGGACTCCTTCCTGTCTTTCCCGAAAGCCATGCCTTTCTGGAAATGTTTTATCATGAAAAGCTATTTCAACCTCAAAAACCTGAGCGTAAAAGAAATGGTCAACTTCGGCATCAACAAAAGCAACGTTACCATCGAGAAATACCCATTAATCGTAAGCCCCGCCGAGCATCCGCCGTTGGTGAGGGAGCAATAAAAAGGTGTCTAAAAAACAAAGGCTGTCTTTTCAGGACAGCCTTTGTTTTTTATAGGCATCATTGCGAATATCACTAACCATTCCACACCAATAATCTCCCAATATCCGGGATTCCTAACTGATGCGCTTGTTCCAGATTACTCAATCTTTCGGCAAATGCCTGCAATTTCTTCTTAGCCTGCACAATAGCTTCTCTCAATAATACCTTGTTCAATATTATTTTAGGAGAAGCAGTACCATGATAAGAGCTTTTTTCATCCGTTCTTGACAAATCAATGGTAACGGATTCAATATTCTGTGATACATAAGGTTCAGGATGACCATTAAAAAAACTATATCCTTCCTGGCAGTTTTCCAAATCTTCCCAGTCGTGTATGTTTAATAAATCAGAGCAGCACCCTGGAAATAAGCGATCTTCATTGCCTACCCTTAAAACAAATCCACCATTGAATACTCTTATATCATCCCATTCACCACCATCATCCAGCGTTTCGCCAATATGTTCCTGAATAAATTTGACAAGATTATTGTCCGTAAAATCCGAAAACCTGTATAAATGATGTCCTTCGCTATATGGCACCCATGGAGTTGTATAACCCGCTAGCACAGCTGCCTGCTGATTATATAGCTCCCACTTTGCCGGCACCTCAGAAAGGGAGCCATCAGGCGAAGTCAGTTGATCATTATGCCACCATTTTTCAATAACAGGAATAAGTTCTATAGTATGTGGGTTAGAGTATTCCATCATTAGGCATCATTAATCAAAACAGATAAAAATTCATATTATTTTGCACAATAGCTGCCCCTCCTGCTACTATCAGGCTACACTTGCAGTTTCATCATACAGGAACTCTGTCCCCGTTGCAATTCTCTGCTGTAATGTACTTTTGATACCTTTGCAAAAGGTATAACTGCTACGCGGTTATTAAACACGCTTTTCTTTCTCACACTTCGCCTGGCCTTCCCTGTTTTCAAACGCTGCGGCTGCAATACACTACGAATGTCCTCAGCCGCTTCCTGTAACAACACACGCACCTCCACTTCACTTTTACCCTCCTTTAACCATTGAATAGCCTTACCTGCCAGCTGTTGATAATGTGAGCGCTGACGGTTGGCTGGCAAAGCCTGGTGTACAGCTGATGCCAAAGGCGAAGCAATAGCTAATAATTGAGCATATTTACGGGTGCCGGCAAATTCCGGAGCGGTTTGCACACGTTTCCCGCACAAAGGGTTACGCACACGGGCAATGGTAACACCCTGGCGTTTATACACCTGGATGATACCATAATTACCGGGAACCGGTGGACTTTCACACACATATTTAGCCATAACTAATTGCTTCAGACTACGAATGTAAGCTTCCAACCCGCTGCCGCCACCTTAAAATTTGAACGCTTTAAATACGGCAGCACGGTATACCTTCAATGAAGACAACCACACCTGGCGCTATCCTTCGTTCAATAAAAACTTATTAGATATCGCTTTAAAGGAAATCTTCCTGTCCAGCGACCGTATTACCAACCCTTCCCTTTCCGCATTCTTTCCTTTAGGACTTAACACAGAAGCACCATCTGCCATGGTAAGCAACTCATCAATGGTAGCGGGCAGCGTAAAGCTGTTATCTAATACAGGAACCGTTTCCAGCCCAAGGCTTTCAATAAAAGGAACAAACTCTTCCATAGGCAGGTATTGATACTTGTCTATATCAAATACATTAAAGAAGCGAGCCGTTTGGCCCCTTAAACCGTACATATTCTTCTGTATTCCTTCTCCTATCATTTCGCCTTGTATAGCCAGGTTTCTGCCGGTTGCACGCAGCTTGTTTTCTATATCGTTTACTCTGGCTACTTTCCACAGCGTGTTGTCCTCTGTTTCCAGCAATTCCAGGTTGCGGGAACATACCCCAAACTCACCATTATTCAAGTAGTAGGTAACCGAGCTACCATCCAGCTTTTCGGTAATATAAAAAGTATGTTTTTTATATTCTTCGTATTGCTCACTCAGATTTTGAACGCGTTCTTCATCTGTTTTATGCATAAAGGAAGGGAACAGCCCTTTCACTAAACCTGCCAACGAAGCAGGTACAGGTGGTTCATATTTGATAATGCCCAGCCTTTCTGCCACGTTTTCGCCCAGGGTGTACTCGTAATCGCCAAGTACACGCACAGGCAGCAATAAACCTTGTGAAATTTGTCCACGCAGTTTAATGGTCTTCAAGCGGAAGCCTTCCTGCTCACCCATCTTCCGGAATGAGCTCTTTCTTAAAAATTCAAATTCTTCTTTTACAGGTAAAAAAGAATCGATTTCGCAGTAGACTGCATGGTCGCCCACACGAAATTCATCTTTCTTAATCACTAACTGCCAGCCCTTAACAGTAGCGAGCTGGATTAAATCTGCACCGGGAATGGGTTGTACGCCGTCAATGATTACAATTGAGGCTAGCTTTCTTTCCATTGTAATAAATTAATAATTGTTAAATAAGGGCAAATAAAAAAGGCTGCCTGGAAGGGGCAGCCTTTAGTTTTATCAGTAAGCAAACTTTACACAGTTTGCGCAACTTTCTCAGCATGTAAACCTAACACATCAGCTGACCAGTTTCTTACTTTTTCACAAAGTGCTGCGTCTTTATCCAGGGCGTGTCCATAAGAAGGTATCATTTGCTTCAGCTTGGATTGCCACTGTTCGCTTTTGACCTCTTTGGGGAAACATTTTTCGACCAGCTCCACCATAATGGAAACTGCAGTAGAAGCACCCGGAGAAGCACCTAATAAAGCGGCAATAGAACCATCTGCTGCACTTACCATTTCGGTACCGAATTGTAAGATACCACCATGTTCTTCATCTTTCTTAATCACCTGTACACGCTGACCTGCCACTTCCAGTTCCCAATCTTCTTTCTTCGCATCTGGTAAAAATTCGCGCAGTGCTTCCAAACGATCATCAGAGCTTTGACGCACTTGCTGAATCAGGTATTTGGTCAGCGATAAGTTATCCTTACCAACCGCCAGCATCGGGCGTATGTTATTGAACTTAATGCTTAATGGTAAATCCAGGTAACTTCCGTTTTTCAGAAATTTGGTGCTGAAGCCTGCATAAGGCCCAAACAGCAGGGCTTTCTTGCCATTGATCAAACGGGTATCCAAGTGAGGTACAGACATCGGCGGCGCACCAACAGAAGCCTTACCATATACTTTTACATCGTGTTTGGCTATCACTTCAGGGTTCACACATTTCAGCCACTGGCCGCTTACCGGGAAGCCACCAAAACCTTTTCCTTCTGGAATACCAGATTTCAGTAACAAGGGTAAAGAACCACCACCGGCACCTATAAATACAAACTTCGCTTTGATTTCATTTTTACGACGTGTTTCCAGGTTTTTCACCTTCACAATCCAGCGACCATCTTCGGCCCTGTCCAGGTCGCGAATGTCGTGATTCATGTGCATGGTAACACCAGGCTGCTGCACCAGGTTATGGAACAAAGTGCGGGTTAACGCACCAAAGTTTACATCAGTACCAATTTTCATGCGGGTAGCAGCTACCTTTTGATTAGGATCACGCCCTTCCATTACCAGTGGCATCCACTCTCTTAATACTGCATGATCTTCGGAATATTCCATCCCTTTGAAAAGATGGTTGCTGGTTAAAGCATCGAAACGTTTTTTCAGATACGCTACATTCTCTTCCCCCCACACAAAACTTAAATGAGGAGTCAGGTGAATAAAGTCTTCAGCGGCACCGGTTAAGTTGTGCTCCACCAGGTAAGCCCAAAACTGACGCGATTCTTCAAAAGAAGCAGCAATTTCAATGGCTTTTTTAGGACTGATAGTACCATCCGCTTTTTCCGGAGTGTAGTTCAGTTCACAAAAAGCCGAATGTCCTGTACCCGCGTTATTCCACGCGTCAGAACTTTCTGCAGCTACTTCATCAAGCCTTTCGTAAATGGCTATTGTTAATTCGGGTTGCAGCTCCTTTAATAAAACGCCCAGGGTAGCGCTCATGATACCTGCACCTATCAAAACTATATCCGGCTCCTGATTAGAGGAATTGGTACGCTTACTCATTGATTATCATCTTCTGTTTCCAGCCGCAAAATTACATGTAAAAAACATCATTCACATAATGCACATTAGTACATTAGTAAAATTTTTATATAGAAATCACGCTTACAAATGTTCATTTTTATAATCTCACCCTGTAAATCAGCGTTTTTTTGTCCCAAAACCCGCGAAAAAACCGCTATTTCTTCTGAAAAATTACATAAAAACGACAAAACTGCGGAAATCAGGCGGTCTGTTAAGATATGTTTAATATTTTCAGAATTTACAAAAACTCCTATACATATTACAAAATAAATAAGATTGTAGTCAGGGCAACTACGCAACAGAAGAACTATTCCATCGCATTATACCCCAAACCAGAATCAGAATCGCTTTTGGAGTTGTTATTCATTTCCGGAGAACCGGTAAGTAACGGTCGCCTTTCCCCAATCTGCTGCCGCCACATAGCATAATACAAACCTTTCTTCTCCACTAATTCCTGGTGCGTACCCGTTTCAGCAATGCTGCCTTTTTCCAGCACAATAATGCGATCGGCATGCATAATGGTAGACAAACGATGCGCAATCAGCAACGTTATCTGTTCCCTCCTTTCTGAAATAGTACGTATTGTATCTGATATTACTTCTTCGGTAAGTGAGTCCAGTGCAGAAGTGGCTTCATCAAATATCAGCAGCCTTGGATTCCTTATCAGGGCCCGTGCTATGGATATACGCTGCCGCTCCCCGCCAGACAGTTTCAACCCTCCCTCCCCCAAACGGGTATAAATTCCATTGGCCGATCTTGCCAGCAATGCATCACAGGAGGCTTTATGCAAGGCCGCTAACACTTCTTCATCAGTAGCATCCGGCTTTACAAACAATAGGTTATCCTTTATCGTACCAGCAAACAACTGGGTATCCTGTGTTACAAAACCTATTTGCCTTCGCAGGGGATTAAAACGAATATCTGCCGATGACACCTCATTAAAGTAAATGCCTCCGCTAACCGGTTTATACAACCCCACCAGCAGTTTCACCAATGTGGACTTGCCCGAACCAGACGGCCCTACAAAGGCAATGGTTTCCCCTGTTTTTACTTCAAACGAAATATCATCAATCGCATTTTGCATCGCCGTTTTATGGCGAAACACCACATTATTAAAACGTAGCACTTCCAGCGGCCCTATCTCCACTGGCTCTTCGGGCTTTTGCTCCACCGGTTGTTTCATCAGTTTATCAAACAGCTGCAACGAAGCTTCTGCTTCCCGGTATTGTAAAATGATATTACCTAAATCCTGCAATGGGCCGAAAATGGAGGTAGTGATAAACTGCATGGCTATCAGTTCGCCTGTTGAAAGCACATTGTGAAAAATTAGCCAGAGCAAGGCAAACAATATAGACTGCCTTAACACATTCAAAGTGGTGCCCTGTAAAAAGCTTAATGTACGCACCTGCCTGGTCTTTTGCATTTCCAGGTCGAATATCTTCTGTGTAAACAGGCGCAGTCTTTTAATCTCCGGGTAAGTAAGGCCCAGGCTTTTCACCAACTCAATATTACGTAGTGATTCAGTGATGGCGCCGGAAAGCTGCAGGGTTTCCCGGTTAATAGAACGCTGCACCGTTTTCATACGCTTGCTGAGCAAACCCGTTAAACCGCCCAACACAATAATGCCTATGATAAAAATGGGAATGAGCGCCCAGTGTTTGGTAATGGCGTACCAGATTAAAAAGGCCATGCCTACTATGGAGGTAAAAAGGATATTAATGAGCGCATTGATAAACTTCTCTGTATCCGTGCGCACCTTTTGCAACAAAGCCAATGTTTCGCCACTGCGCTGATCCTCATACTCCTGGAAAGTAAGCCGCAGGGTTTGCTTCAATCCATCATTAAACACCTGCATCCCAAACTTCTGCACAACCAACCGCATAGTATATTCCTGTATCGATTTGGCCAGCCGCGCCAGTAAAGCAATGCCAATGGCTATGCCCATCCATCCCAGCACACCTTGCACCAACTCCTGCGGCGTTTTACCATTTACATTATGGGCATAATTGTCTATAATCTTTCCAAATATCACCGGGTCCACCATCGTAAGCACCTGGCTAATACCAGCCAGCAGCAGCGATAACACTACCAGCCAGCGATGGGGTTTTAAATAAGTCCATAAAATGCGCATAGCGTCCAGCTCTTTATTGCCTCACCGTCTCACAAAGACTACGCCACTGTCCTGTACCCGGTACTGCTGGTCCCTCTGGCCCCTTTTAGTCTACATCTGAAATAGCTTGGCTGGTGAAAAAAAGGCACCAGCCAAGCGTTTATCCATGCACCCGACGCTTCGAAAAGCGCTCACCAGCCTGTCGGGAATCAGGGATATAGTTTATCAGGCATTTGCCCCGCCATCAATAGTAAAGGCTGCTCCTGTAACAAACCCGGATTCTTCCCCTGCCACCCAGGCTACCAGGGAAGCGATGTCTGCCCCTTTACCGTATCGGGGAATAGCCATACGACTACGCTGAAAATCGGCACTGGGACCATCAGCCGGATTCATATCGGTATTAGCGCTTCCAGGCTGTATCATATCAAGAGAAGTATATCCCGAAGTGCCGCCACGCGTGGAATATGCCATTACAGAAGAAGGTTTTGAACTGAAACCCGTATTGATAAGTATTTCTATGTGGGGCGCAAAGCATAAACAAAAACATACGGGCATAGTGATGGATATTGCCGCCTGTACTACACCGGTGGAAGTAAAGTAAATGCAGAAGGAACCTGGGGACCTTTGTTACCTAATGGGCATTGCACGTTGGTAATGGTAACGGATAATAACTTTAACCAGGAAGAGAAAACGCAGTTGTTTCTGTTTGAAGTGACACTATAATTTGCAAGAATTATCCTAACAAAAAGCCCCTGCTTCATTAGCAAGGGCTTTTTAATGATGTATCATCTATACTGATTAAGTGTGCAACTTGTTCTTAACTTCGATAACAAAGTCTACGGACTCGCCAACTAAAGAAGCAATAGTTTGAATGTCAAAATCTGTATTATTGAGAAGATTGGTTACTACTTCGGCTTTTCCTACTGCTTTTCCACGCTCCTCAGCATCCTCTTTATCAATCTGTAATATTTGCTCATATATTCCCATATGTGCCGGATTTTTAATAATGAGTTTAATCTCTTCCTCAAATTTATGAAATAGCTGAGAATCTCCCAAATAGACGTATGTTCTGATAAATCCAATGAGTCGGCCTATTTTTTCCTTTGGCATTTGCTTTTTCAATAATCGCCGGATAAGACCCAGAAAAGATTCAACCAATTGTTCGTACCACAACAATGATACTCAAATTTATTCGGGTGGTATTTTGCGTCATTATCTGTGAATATCGCCAGGGAAGTCACTTCTCTCTTATACCTATCTCGTATCTTGTAAAAATAAGTGAACATACGCTCAGCAAACTGACTATCTCTATACCACTGAACTTCTATATGAATCAGCAGCCAGCTTTCTGTTCCATCTTTATACCAGGCCTTAACCAATTTATCCACAAATCGTGGGTGCTGTATAATTTCACCAGGGGTAATTTCATGTAGTTCTTTATCCATAAACTCGAAGCCCCTTTCCATAAAATATCCCTTGCTTGTAAAGTAGGCTCAGTTGCAGGCAGCAATTCGTTCTCGTTCATAAGGTCTAAAATAAACAGGCTTTTTCAAACATATCTGTTCATTTTGTTCAGGACATATCATAAAAAAGACCGTTCCCCTTTATCAGAAGAACGGTGCTGAAAATTGACAATACAAACATCTTGTAGCAGCCCCTTTGCCAACACTTCTGCTGCCCCCAAGCCGGCCTTTTAAACAAAACAAAATAGGCCTTCTAAACAAAGTACCCTCCAGGCAGGCATTCTAGTTTTGTATTCATAAACAAAATAAAAATGATACAGAACAATTACCAGGGAGCAAGGCAACATCCTATTGAAACAGGTTTCAATGCACAGTCTACAGCAGCCCATGTGATAAAAGGCATTGACCTTAGCCATACTATTGCTATTGTAACCGGCGGCAACACTGGCATTGGCCTGGAAACCACCCAAATACTGGCAAATGCAGGCGCCACCGTTATTGTTCCTGCGAGGGATATAGAAAAAGCAAAGAAAAACCTGCAAGGCATTGCCAATATTGAAATAGAACCCATGGATATTATGATCCCTTCCTCCATAGATGCTTTTGCAGAAAAATTTCTTTCCTCCAAACGACCATTACACTTACTCATCAATAATGCCGGGATTATGTGGGTGCCCTTGCGTAGAGATGAGCGTGGCATTGAATCCCAACTTGCAACCAATTACATCGGCCAATTTCACCTCACTGCCCGGCTTTGGCCAGCGCTTAAACAAGCAAACGGTGCCAGGGTGGTAAATGTTTCCTCCCTTGGCCATCATATGTCCCCCTTCCATTTCGATGATCCCAATTTCGAACATCGTAACTACGAAACGCTACAAGCTTATGGTCAATCAAAAACAGCCAGTAATTTGTTTACCGTGGAACTGGATAATCGCGCAAAAGAATACCAGGTCAGAGCTTACGCTGTGCATCCGGGTTCTATCGCAGGAACCGAACTGGCCAGGGAAGCACCAGTAGAATTATTTCAAAAAATGGGTTTCCTGGATGAAAAGGGTAATATACGCGCCGAAGTGTTAGCCTCTCTAAAAACAATACCACAGGGAGCTGCCACCACCGTGTGGGCTGCCACCAGCTTACATCTCCAAGGCATAGGAGGCGTTTATTGTGAAGATGGCGATATTGCCGAACTGATACCCGCCAACCCGGATACTCCTTCGCTGGCAACACCTCACAAAAACGGAGTACAGAAATATTCATTGGATGAATCTGGTGCAAAGCGTCTCTGGATGCTTACAGAAGAGATGACCGGTATTCCATTTCCTGTAGAATAACACAGCGCTTCCCCGGAAATAAATTTTAGCATTATGTAATTTGCAAACGCAACTGTATTACAATGGAATATCAAGCCAAATATATCACAGACGACATCAAGCTTTCCTGCTACCAGGACCAGTTTTTTAAATCCGATATTCTTTTTGAACATCACATGCTTATCTGGTTTATTTCCGGGGAGACTAAAATTGTGCGGCCTGAAGCAACCTACTTCTTTAAAAAAGGAGATATCTTTTTAATTCCGAGAAACCAGCTGGCTACCATTATCAATTACCCGAAAGATGGGTTGCCACATCAAACCGTTGTCATGCACCTGACAACAGAACGGCTCAGAAAATTTTACGACCAGCTACTTATTAAACCAGTAACAGGATATATCCCTTCCATAAAACATTATAGTAATCATCCTTTGCTGGAAAGTTGCCTAAGCTCGCTGATTCCTTATTTCAACATGAACAATATACCTAAGGATATTGCACATCTGAAAATTACAGAAGCTGTTACCATACTTCGTACTATAGATCCCGAAATAGACCATGTGTTGGCCAACTTTGAAGAACCTGGCAAAATAGACCTGGCAGATTACATGGAGAAAAACTTTATGTTTAATATGCCGTTGGAGAAGTTTAGTTATTTAACAGGCAGAAGTCTGACAACGTTTAAAAGAGATTTCAAAAAGATATTTGAGATAACGCCTCAACGCTGGCTGACTAAAAAACGACTGGATCTGGCACATTACCAGTTTGCGGAAAAAAAGAAAAAACCTATTGATGTTTGCTATGAAGTAGGCTTTGAAAACCTTTCTCATTTTTCTTATGCATTCAAAAAACAATTTGGTTATGCGCCTACCGATTTATTATCGGCTTAAAGAGCTATCCAACCTCGATGCGTTAGCAATAATTAGAGATAGCTTGTTTACCCTGAAATGGTTACATTTAATGTATGAAACAACACACCGTAAGAATACTAACCGTACACAACATCACACACGATGTAAGAGTATATCGCATAGAAAAACCTAGCGGTTATCAGTTTATACCCGGACAAGCCACCGAAGTATCTATTAATAAAGAAGGCTGGACCGAAGAAAAACGACCATTCACATTTACCAGCCTGAACGAATGGCCTTACCTGGAGTTTACGATCAAATCCTATCATGATCATAACGGGGTTACCAAAGAACTGTATCAGTTAAAGCCGGGAGATGAATTAATTATCCGGGATATATGGGGCGCCATTGCCTATAAAGAGCCAGGTTACTTTCTGGCAGGCGGCGCAGGTATTACTCCTTTTGTAGCTATACTGCGACAGTTACACCATCAAAATGTCCTGGCGGATAATAAATTATTTTTCTCCAACAAAACACTGAGTGATATTATATATCATAATGAACTGGACACTATGCTGGAAAATAATGTTATATATACTCTTACACGCGAACAACACCCCAACTACTTACACGGCCCTATTAATCAGGAATTTATTACAAAATATATTACTGATTTCTCTAAACCATTTTACATTTGCGGCCCTGATAAAATGGTAACGGACCTTACTCATATATTAACCAGCCTGGGCGCCAGCCCCGATGCAGTAGTGTTTGAACAATAACATTCTGCTCATTTTTATGTATATTTTTAGCTATTTATTTTTTTTTCTTAACCGAACGCAATCGATTGCAAATTTATACCTATTTTTATTATCTATTCTGCAAAGAGTAGTATTCTATCATTAAAATTAACACCAGTAGCCATTGCTTGAACCTTCCATATGTCCCCACCTGACGGCCGGAAGAGCATCGATTTCAAAAAATTGCTTACATAACGAAAACTAGCACATTATGAAAAAAAACACAGCCCCCAAAGGGTTGCCAGGCTGTTTTATGCGTATAAAACTGCTCCTGTTGCTTGTTGCACATTGTTTATGCCTCGCCACTTACGCTCACCCCCCTGCTGTTATTACCGGCAAAGTCATTACTGAAACAGGCGAACCACTGTCCGGCGTTTCTGTATTGATCAAAGGCAGTAATAAGGGCACCACTACCAACCAAACAGGTAGCTTTTCCATTACAGCAGCCACCGGCGATGTGCTGGAATTTTCTATTGTGGGATATAAAAAAGTTACCGTAACAGTAGGAACAGAAACAAACATCACTATCCGCTTACAAGCCGACGTAACCAATCTTAATGATATAGTGGTGGTAGGTTACGGTTCTCAAAGAAGAAGCACATTAACTGGTGCCGTATCTTCCGTGAGTGGTAAAACATTGGGTGAACTTCCTGTAGCCGGCGTAGATCAGGCTTTACAGGGCCGTGTAACCGGCTTAAACGTTACCAATAACGGATCGCCGGGCGATGCTCCTATTATCGCCATCAGGGGTATCAGTTCTATTGGATACGCTACAGATCCTTTATATGTAATAGATGGGTTCCCTTCCGCCAATATGACTTACTTTGATGCAAAAGATGTAGAGTCCATAGAAGTGTTGAAAGACGCCAGCGCAGCAGCAATCTATGGCTCCAGGGCCACTAACGGGGTGATTATGATCACCACTAAAAAAGGTAAAAGAGATGGTAAGCTACAGGTAAATCTCGACTCTTATGTAGGCATACAAAGCCCCTGGAAGAAGATTGACCTGTTAAATACCCAGCAATACCAGCAATATGCCAAGGCATTATTGGGTGAAGATGGTTACAATAGTATTCCACGTTTGCAACCCGCTAATTTTAATTCGCCTATTTACAGCGGCGCTACACAAACCTATGCGCAAACGAATACAGACTGGCAGGATGAATACTTTGTAAGAAACGCCTTGATCACCCAGCATAATTTATCCTTAAGCGGCGGTACAGATAAGTCGCGCTTTTATACCTCTTCCGGTTATTTTAAACAGGATGGTATTGCACAGGGACTGGGCTTTGAAAGGGGTAACTTCCGTGTCAACTCAGAACATAAGCTGAGTAAGGTGTTCACCTTTGGAGAAAACCTGTACCTCTCTGTAAACAAACAGAAGTATGAAGGCACTGGCGGCAACCGCTCTCCTTTAACCAACGTGGTGCGCATGCAGCCTTATTTGCCCGTTTACGATCCTACGCTGCCAGGCGGCTTCCGTGGCCCTAACAGCAGCTTTGATGCATCCGATCCCACTAACCCGGTAGAAGGTGCACTGGTGGGCTATAATACACGCAAAACACTGAAAATACTGGGTACTGCTTACCTGGATATCAACCTGACGCCCTGGCTAAAGGCACGTTCTACTTACGGTGTAGATTATTCCAATTTATACCAGCAGCAATATATACCGATATTCGACGATGGAGGAACAGGCACCACGCCTACTGCTAAAATCACCAACGAACGTCAGCTATATACTACACAGCTTTTTACCCAGCAGCTGACTTTTGACAAGCTCTTTCACGAACATCATGTGAATGTAACTGCTGTATATGAACAGCAGGGACAAAGTTATATCGACGAAACTGCTTCCGGCAACCAGAATAACAATAATGTAAAAACCCTGAATGGTGCAAGCAATATAGCTGCTAACAGTCGCCTGGAAGAGAACTTCATACTCTCTTATGTAGGTCGTTTAACTTACGACTTCGCCGGCAAATACATGCTCAGTGCCAGTATGCGCCGGGATGGCTTGTCGGTTTTTGCACCGGGTCATAAGTATAAAAACTTCCCTGCGGCATCTATCGGCTGGAAGCTGGACAAAGAATCGTTCCTAAACGGTATACCTGAAATATCAGAATTGAAAATAAGAGCAGGCTATGGCCTTACCGGCATTAACGGTACAGTATTGGGCAACTATCCTTACCAGCTTCCTGTACAAGGCAATCAGACAGATTATCCTTTCAACGGCACCATCAGCGGCCCTAATGGCAGCTTTTATAACAGGCAGGCCAACCCCGACCTGGAATGGGAAGTAACCAAGCAGCTGAACTTTGGTGTAGACTTAGGATTATTCGGCAATAGGGTAACCCTTACTGCAGAATACTTCAGAAGAAAAACAGACAACCTGATTATCAAAGTGCCTTTACCGCCTTCTTTTGGCTATGGAACAGCTACAGACAACCTGCCCCCTATCAACGTTGCCAGCATGCAAAACAATGGATTTGAAGTACAGCTGGGTTACCATAAAACACAAGGTGCTTTTAAATGGGATATCAGCGGACTGGTTAGCGCCTATAGGAATAAGGTGCTAAAACTGAACACGGAAAACGCTTCTTTCACCGGCGGTGCTGATGCCGACTTTGGCAATGGCGATATTACCAACACAGTGGTAGGCCAGCCTATACAATCATTTTATGGCTATGTAACAGATGGTATATTTCAAAATGCAGAAGAGGTAACCAAAGCTGCCGTTCAGGTAGCCGGAGCCACTTCCGCAGGTGATATCCGGTTTAAAGATTTAAAGCCAGATGGTAAAATTACTTCGGAGGACAGAACCTTTATCGGTAGCTATCTGCCTAAATTCTCATATTCACTGAACTATACCGCTTCTTATAAAAACTTTGATGCAGGTGTATTTTTTCAAGGCGTACAGGGCAATAAAATATTCAATGCCGAAAGAGTGATTGTAGAAGGCATGGTGAGGCTGTTTAACTCCGGCACCAATGTACTGAATGCGTGGACGCCTACTAATACGCGTACCGACATACCACGGGCTGTGAATGGTGATCCGAATGGCAATTCACGGGTAAGTACCCGGTGGATAGAAAACGGTTCTTTCCTGCGTGTTAAAAACCTCATGATTGGTTATACACTTCCGGAATCTGCTTTACAATCGCTTACTAAGAATACTATCACCCGTTTCAGAGTATATGTATCTTCTCAAAACCTGTTCACCTTTACCGGTTACAAAGGCTGGGACCCCGAAATAGGTTCCAGAAGAAACACCTTAACCAACGGCATTGATTATGGACAATACCCTTCTGCAAGATCCTTCCAGTTAGGTGTGCAGGTAGGATTTTAATGTTTTGTGAATACTTAAAAAGATATTTATGTTCAACAGATATATATTGAAAAGCCTGGCTGCTTCCTGTTTACTGGTAAGTGCCTGTAGTAAAAACCTTGACAAATCAGATCCGAATACTGTTCCAGTTAATCAATACTATAAAACAGCTGCCGAATTACAATCCGGCACCAATGCTATTTACGCCGCCATGCATGGCAACTCGCTGGTAGCCCGTGAATGGTTTTTTGTGCACGATTTGCGCAGTGATGATGTAGCTACCGGTGGTGGCCAGCTCGAAGCCCCCAGGGGACAAATACTGACAGGAGCAACAGACCCTACCAACTCTGTAATGAATGCTGTATGGAACGGCGCTTATACTATGATTCATCGGGCCAATGCTGTTATTGAAAACAGTCCTAAAGTAACAGACAATACCACCTTACGCGATCGCTGTGTAGGTGAGGCCAAATTCTTACGCGCCTGGGCTTATAACGAGTTGGTGACCATGTGGGGACCGGTACCTATATACACGAATACGGTTGCTAACTCCAATGGTTATAAACCCCGGTCGTCTGAAGATGACGTATATGCATTAATCATCAAAGACCTGCAGGATGCCGCTACCGTGTTGCCCACTAAAACCAATACAGATAAAGGTCGCGCTACCAATGCAGCCGCTAACTTTTTACTGGGCCGCGTGCTGATGCAAAGAGGAGATTACACCGGTGCCAGAACCGCATTGCTGAAAATACCTACCAGCGGTGCAGACGGTTACTCGCTCACCAACCGCTACCTGGACAACTTTGAAGAAGAAACAGAATATAACAGCGAAAGTGTTTTTGAAACCTCTTTTGCCGATAAAGGCAATAACGATTTTAACTGGGGCAACCCTGTGGGCGATGGTCCTTCTGCTCCACAAACCACTATTCGCAACCAGGAATACAATCCCGTAGCATGGCGCAACCTTATCCCTTCCAATAAACTGCTGGCAGAATATGAAAGCACGGTAAATGGAAGCGCTAAAACCGATCCCCGTTTTAAATATAGCATATACCAAAGCGGAGACGCCATTAACAACAACACACAAACGCTTACCGATGCCATGCAAAACGGTAGTTCCTCTGTATTAAACGGCGCTACTAAAAAAATCAGCTGGCGCAAATACACGCTCCTATATAAAGAAAATGTAAGCTATCATCCCGGCGGTGATAACCAGCGCATTTTCCGTTATGCAGAAGTTTTGCTGATGCTGGCAGAATGTGAAAATGAGTTAAACAATATACCCGGCGCTGTTGGCTATCTGAACCAAATACGTAACAGAGCTGATGTAACTATGCCTATATATCCTACTGCACAATTCCCTGTAGGCACCAAAGAACAGGTTACCAAGGCGCTGATGCACGAAAAAACAGTGGAAATGGCTTGCGAGGAAGTACGCAATATTGATATTATCCGCTGGCGTAAAAAAGGATATTTCACCGGTGGTGATCCCTTATCTTATTTCCAGGTGAACCGGGATGAATTGTTACCAATTCCGCAAGCGGAGATAGATAATAATCCGCAGCTGGGTGCCGGGGGCATTAATAAGCAAAATCCGGGGTATTAATAGAACTACTTTTTAAAGATCAAAGCAATAGAACTGGGCAGATATAATAAAAACAAGTCATATTGGCCCAGTTCTTTGCTAATAAAAAAGCCCTTGTCTATTAAACAAGGGCAATAAATATTATACTCTATAAATTTTAAAATTCATTACTTGCACCAGCCGGCAATTCATTTTTGATTTCGATTACAAAATCAACAGGCACATCTACCAACTTGGCTATTGTTTGAATGGAATGGTCTGTATCACAAAGCAAATTTGTAACAATCTTCGCCTTAACCTCGTCTTTTTCCATCTCTAAGATCTGTTCGTAAATTCCCATATGATCAGGATTTTTAGTAATTTCTTTAATCTCTTTTGTATCTGTCCGGATGGTAGTCATCATCATTATCGGTGAAGATGGCCAGCGAAGTAATTTCCTGTTGAAACTTATCATATATCCGGTAAAAGTAAGTGAACATGCGTGCAGGAAAATGATTGTCCACATAGCCTTGCACTTCTACATGTAGCAGTAGCCATTTTTCAGCGCCGTCTTTATACCAGAGCTTTACTAATTTGTCTACAAAACGGGGATGCCTTAGTTCATGGGCTGGTGTTATCTCGTGTAGTTCTTTGTCCAGGAATTCAAATCCTTTGTCTATATCAAATTTATCGTCTGCATCTGCAAAAAAGAAACGCAGAAAGTCAGCAAACAAATCTTCCACTATTCCCTTCCATAATAAGTCTCCTTTTTGTACAGTTGGTTTTGTAGGTGCAAGCAATTGGTTTGGTTTGATTTCATATCAGCTAAAAATAAAGCAGCAGAACTATACCACATTGTTCATTTTATTCAGGGCCAGATGTTACAAGCTCCCCCTTACCGGGTATTGGTCGTAATCGCCCTTTTATTTGTCAGTTTTGCCCGTTTCCGTTAGCAGTATTTATCTGAGATTTACACCACAAACGATAGGTATTAGTAAACAGAAACAACAATTGATATGGGAAATATTGTATTATTCATGCACACATCACTCGATGGCTTTGCAGCAGGTCCAAAGGGTGAAATGGATTGGATTCATGTAGATGAGGAAATATTTGACTTCGGAGCAAAAAGGATCACGAAAACGAATACGGCATTGTATGGAAGAATCACCTTTGAGATGATGGAAAGCTACTGGCCAACAGCGGCAGATAAGCCTGGAGCATCCAAACACGACCGTGAACATGCCGCCTGGTATAAGGAAGTACATAAAGTAGTATTGTCTAATACATTGAACCAGGACACACTGAAGAATACTACTGTGATTGGAAAGCACTATGTGGATGCACTTCGCGATGTAAAGAAGAATACAACAGGCGAAATACTGCTTTTTGGAAGTCCTTCTACAGCACATGCCCTTTTAGCGGAAAACCTCATCGATGCCTGTTGGCTTTTTGTAAACCCGGTATTGTTGGGAGAAGGTATTCCTGTATTCAAAAACATGAAAGAAAAGCAGTCGATGACACTGCTGCAAACACACGTATTTAGCTCGGGAGTAGTTTGTCTTCACCACAAAATGCAGCATGGCTAGGTATTCCTCAAATGAAAAGCCCCTTACTTAAGAAGGTAAGGGGCCGGAATAAACTTCTATTGAAGATGCCTATTCAAAAGGAATATATCCTAAATCTCCATCCGTTTCGATGATAGTGGCATTGCCTACTTTATGCGCTCTTATCACTTTTACCCGTGGCCTTGTATCTCCGTATATCCCCACCAGGTTTACATATTTCTGTCCATCCTCTTCTGTCACCTGCATCTTGTTCTTATTATCATCACTTCCAAAATAAGGATACCATTGCATCAACTCTGTAAAGGCAGTGTTGTACAAATCTCCTTCGTGCATATCTGCCAGCGACAATTGTATATCCGGTAAAATAGCTGCTACCATGGGCGAATTATAGCTATAAGGTGCATTTTTAATTTTAGTGATATAATCCCTCAGTGTAATACCCTTGCTGTAATACGCACCATCCGCAGGTAAAAAAACAGTGTAGGTGCGATTGGGGCTGTTAATGTAGTTTAAAGCACTATCATAAATACGTGCATACAGATCGTAGTTACTGCCAGACAGTGCCGGGTATCCCCTGTAGAGTGTATCCAGGTAAGTGTAAGCGGGATCTTGCTGTAACCAACCTCCTACGCTGGTAACCGGATAGCTGGGTTGCCGTACCAGGAAAGTGTCTTTACTGTACTGTAAAGGCCCCTGGTAGGTGCGCCATGAAAACACGCCGGTGGAAGATGCAGCAGGCAGTGTTACCAGCAGGGTATCTTTGCCATTGCCACCTGTAATTGTTGCGGGAAAGCCTTCCAGGAAAATATGATTGTCGGCATTGGCAATGCTGAAATTTTCCACATACAGTGTAATGCTTTCTCCGGCATAGCCATACCGGGGCCAGAAGCCCAGCAATGCAGGCGTAGGCTTCACATCAAGGGAAGGGCCCTCCGCACTGCTGAATTGTTTACCATAGCTAATAGTAACCGTTACCTGGCCAGACCGTGTTTGCGCCGGCACCAATACTTGCAAACTGTCTGCAACACTCTTCAGCAAAGTGCAGGGTCTGTCATTAATAAACACTTCAGTAAGCCGCTGCTGCTGTATCAGTGAGGCTCCATATATAACCAATGTATCGCCTGCCTGTGCAAAACTTCTGTTCAGCTTGCTTATCACTGGTGTAATAATGGATACCTGCTGTTGCATTGTCTCCTCTTTTTTGCAGGCGGTAAAAGCCAGTGGCATCGCTGCCATAGTGAGTAAACTATATAAATATTGTTTCATGATTTAGAAATTGATGATGGTAGACAGGTTTATCGTTTTGTTTACATTACCATCTGCCGGGGCTTTATAGCCGCGCAGTATCATGGTATAACATTTACCGGCTTCCAGCGGAAAAGACTTGCGTATCAATATCCGCTCTTCTCCGGTGTCTGCATCCGTATATACAATACGGATTCCGGGTTTAACAGCTGGTGGCACACTTGCATATTTCGTTACCTGCCTAAAGCGCGTATTGTCTAACCCTTCCACAGGCAACGAATCTATTTTTACCTGCACAGGCCCTGCATCTGCGCCCAGGTGTATTAAACGTAGTCTGGCATTGGCTTTATCTGTCGTAACATCATCTTTGCTAACCAGGGTTTCATAATAACCCAGGCTGTCTGCCAGGTAAAGGGTATAATGTTGGGCTGCTTCAAAATGGTATACCCCTTCTATAATCTTATCAGCTTTACCGGAAGTATCGGGTGTACCGGTAAAGGCAATGCGATACCGCCCTGTGTCTGTAATGCGATAAGAAGAAGCGTTGAATGCGCCTACCAGACCTCTGCCATTGTTATTGTAATCGAGACTGCCACCGTAAGTGTTATTGACCAGCACCAGGCTGTTGAGTCCATAAAAATCGGCTACGCCATTGTAAAACATCAGGTAAGACACAGCCGGCGCAGGCTGCATTTCCGCTTCTTTGTTACAGGATGCCAGCACTCCAAAAGTCAGCACCGTTATTATATTCTTCAGTTTCATATTGCTCTGTTTATTCCTCTATAGTTATTTTACTCATTTTTACATCACCGGAAGGTATGATAGAGCTGTATCCCGCATACAGGTTGCCAAACTGGTCGAATACAATCGTATCAATAGTACCCATAAAAGCGTTTTCCCCTTTCTGTTTGGTTTGCATCAGCTCCCGGTCGCTTAACGATCCGCCACCAGTATAACCACCAGCTACTTTGGCAATGGTTTCCTGCTTCAGGTTCATTTTGTACAAAATATTCTGACCAAACAGAATATTACCATCAAAGTCCAGATCAAACGTAGTGGCATAGTTTAATGCTACTTCTTTAAAAGTACCTGTGGTGATAGAGGAGTACTGCCCGGTGGGTAACCCTATAATAGTAGCGGCTTCCCTGGTATCCAGGTTTACTTCCACTACATTCATCTGCCAGCCACCTCCTTCACAGAGCAGATAAAACTTGCCGTTGCCAGCCAGCACCATACCCTTTGTTCCGGTTAGCCGCACTTCCTCATTAAAGCCATCGGTATGCTCTTCAATACCGGTGTAAAAGGGTACCGAATAGGTGACACCATCTATATCTTCAAAATCATACACATCCTTTTGGCCTTTACCCAGCAAGGTTTCCAGCCTTCCATGGCTGAATTTGCGCAGCAGGGTACCGGCTTCTGCGTGGTCTATGGCACCATCCATAAAATACAGACTACCTTCTTTATCAAAAGTGAGCGATTGCGGATAGTATATCATAGCAGAATCCACCGGGCCATCTTCCACGCCCCTGTAGTCATCCATACTACGGGAAGGATATTTTACAATACTCCGCCCGCCGCCCAACACTATTTCAATAGCGCCGGTAGCAGGGTTTAACCGTTGTATCAACGCATAGCTGGATTGGAAACCGGTGGCAGGATCAGCGTCTGTATAAAAAATACTGGTAAAATAAATCTTACCATCCGGCCCTGCTTGCAGGTCTTTCTTCTCCACCAGCTTTAACTGCGAACCGGTAGTAGCCATATAGTTATCGCCACCGCCTGCAATAGTGGTGACTACCCCATTATACAGCTTTCGTATACGATAAGTTAAGTCATCCGGTTGCTGATCCATAAAATAAAAGGTCTGACTAACCTCATCATATGTAAGCCCCAGCACCCGGTTCACCACGGCTTCTCCCCGTAGCCCGTCTTTTAAACGCCGGGGCATAGTATATTGATAATTATTATCAATCAGCGTACTGTCCATCACCGTAAATAAAAAAGGCTCTACAAACGACTGACCGGGAATAAGGATATCTGGTCTGTATACTTCAAAAGCCAGCGCTGGTTTAGGTACATCATTCAGGGTAAAGTAAAGAATGCCTGGTCCTATTTTGGCAGCAGCGGGTATTGTAATGTTGAAGGTATCCATCAGTACGGTTATCTGCTGACTGCCCGATTCTGAACGTACCGTTGTATTGGCGCTGCCATGTGTAAGTACGGTTGCTTCCACGCCTCCCACATATATTTTCACAGTGGCATCCGGCTCTCCTATTTTAGCATACAGGGTTACGGTTTCATCTATTTTTGCGCCGGCAATATTGGTTTCGCCTTTTCGTCCCACCCGCAGAATACCGGAGGAGCGGTTTTGCTGTTCCAGCCTGTCTTCATATTTTTTGCTGCACGAAAAAAGCAGGCAGGCAGCAACTGCTATAGAAAGGAATGATAGTATAATTGGTTTCATCAGGATGTTGGTTTTTAAAAGATCATGTTAACAGAGAAAGAGTAGTAAGGCTTCAGGTAGTAGCGCCTGTAAATAATATCTCCCTTGTCAAATAAGGTGGAATTAAATACCGGAGGTTTTCCTGCCAGCGCATCATAGTGATAATTTCTTTTCCAGTCCTGGTATAAGATTACCGGTGCATTCAGCACGTTTTGCACACCGGCGTTGATGCTGAATATTTTATTAATACGCTGTCGCCAGGTAATATCCAGCTGGCTTCTGCCTTTCATCATCACATCCGGATCGCCACGGCCCGCATCGGGATTGGCTCCTACCACATAAATGTAATCGCCCGCCCGGTTGAAAGTAAGCGCCAGTTTGGTACCATAGCCCACATTTTCATAGTTGAGGGAGGCATTGAACAGGTAAGGCGACTGCCCCTGCATAGGCCGCTCACGCGCACCTGCATAGCCTATACGCTCCGGCTGGGCAGGCACTTTTACAGTGCTTTTAAACCAGGAACCATTCAGTATTACGGAGAGATCGCGAAACAATTTACTTCCCAGAAAATCAAAGCTTTTGCGCAGCTCTGCTTCTGCACCGTATATGGTAGCCTGCCCTGTATTGGCGTAGAAATACTGATCAAACCCATCAGAAAAAACAACACGCAACCGCTCAATCGGTTTATCCAGCCGTTTGTAAAACACACCTACGTTCACCATTTCATTACGTCGGGTACTTTTGGGATACCATTCTGCGCGCAGTTCTGCGTTATCAATGTTTACGGTAGTCAGCGCCGGATTGCCCAGGTAGGTTTCCTGTTCCAGGTAGTTGGAGTATTGTACCGGAGCCGCTTCTCTGAACTCAGGTCGATTCAGCGTTCTGCCATAGCCCATGCGGATAATCACATTACTATCTGCCTTAAACGAAAGGTTGACAGAAGGCAGCACAGAAGTAACAGGCTGGTTTACCTGCAATGGATAAGCCGTAAGCCCGGCTTTGTAAGCGCCCAATATGCGAAAGCGGTTATGCTCTACCCGCACACCTCCGAATATATTCAGCCGTTCGTGCAACAAGGTAACATCACCACTCAGGTAACCTGCATGCAGCGTGTTATCGGCAAAGTATTGGTTATTGGGTGAGGTTTTCTCAAAAAATGTATATCCTGTTCCATCTTCACGGAACATAGCTGCCGGAAAGTATACAGGCAGGTATTTTTCCAGCACCCGTATAGGAAGTTTTTCGCCAGGTATCTTACCACCGCTGCCCAGCTCAGGGTCCTCTCCCGGGCCAATGTACAAATTGGGATCGTATAGGTTAGGACCATTGTTGAGTACAAAAGTGCGGTTGTTATAATCGCGCCAGCGATTTTCGTAAAAGTACCCGGCTTTAAAAGCCAGCGAAGGATTAATATGATAGTTCAGGTCGATATTGCCCTGATACGCATTTTCCTTTACATCATTAAACACACGGCTTAGCAGGTAGCGTGATATAAGACCGGTGGACAATGCCCAGGCATCTTCTGCATCTCCCCTTCCGGAGGGTTGAATAGGGCGGGTAAAAGTATAATCGCGGTTGTCTGGCTCTGACTTGTGAATGGAAGAATAACTGAAGTTGCCTGTTACCCCATTCTCTTTGTTAGCGCCAAACTGGTATTTACCGGATAACTGACCGGAGTATATAAAGTTGCTTACATAATACAGGTTTACATGCCTGTTTTCGTAGCGCTCATAATCGTCCAGTATACGGTAGTCCTCTACCGCTATACGCTGCCCGTTCTGGTTAATAAAGTTCCGCAGTTCAAAAGACAAATTTTTATTCACCGTAAGCCCATTGGTTTGCACCACGCTTAACCTCGCGCTGTGAATGCCCTGCTGTATACGACCATCTATATATTTGGTGTAAGAACTGGCTTCTGTACTGCGCTGCTCATGCGTGTTGGTATATGCCACAGAAGTGAGGTTGCTGATATAGTGGCCACCTGTTTTCCAGGCATCATAATAGTTGATATTAAAGCGAAGGTCAGGCCCGGAACGGAATTGCTTATCCAGTACGTAGTTGTTGGCGAATTGCCTGGAATACACCGCATTTTGCTGTGTATTGAGATGATTGAACTCCGTAGCAGAGGGTATGCCTTTAGGCAGGTTCCGTACTCCATTATCAAAACCCAGGAAGTCTGTTTTGCTGCCTGCGTAAGACCATACATCTTTGAAGGTAGAACCAGGACGATATTGTGCAGATAACTGTATATCCACCTGGCGTGTCAGCTGGCTTTTTTTGGTATAGATTTTTACCAACCCACCAGAAAACTCGCCTGGTAAATCGGGGGAAGGTGATTTGTACACCATAATCCGGTCTATGGCGTTGCTGTTGATAACATCATAGGAAAAGGAACGGCTGTCTGCATCTGTAGCAGGTGCCAATGCATCGTTCAGAAAAGTAAGGTTATACCTTTTTCCCAACCCGCGCACAATCACAAAACGGTCTTCCGAAATGTTTACACCGGGTATACGCTTTACTACTTCTGCTGCATCCCTGTCCAGCGTGCGCGCTATCTGTTCATTGGAAATACCAGATATCACTGTTTTGGCATTGTACATTTCCTTGATCAGCTGCTCATCGGAGGTATTGGCTACGGCACGTTTTCTGATGCCGGCGCTTCTTACCACCACTTCATTCCAGGCACGGGCGGGCTGTAGCTTTCCATCAATCTGTGTATTTCTGCCAGCCACTACTTCCACTTCTGCCAGCCGGTTGTTGGCATAGCCTACATAAGACAGTACTAAAGTATACAGGCCGGGCGGCAGATTATTCAGTTCAAACTTTCCCTGTTCATCTGTAGTGGAAGCCCAGGCGGTTCCTTCTACCCTTATAGAAGCGCCCGCCAGCGGATTACTGTTTTCAAAGTCTACTATTTTCCCGGTAATCCTTCCTCCAGTCTGTACCGATTCTATGTTCTCTGCTTTTTTGCTGCTGCGTACGGCCGGCACTACCGCAATGTTGCGATCCAGTATGGTGTATTGCAGACCTGCTTTCTGTTTCAGTTCGCTCAGCGCTTTTCCTAACGGCATTTTGTTCCAGCGAATATGGGTGACTTCTGTTTTTGCCAGCAGATCGTGGTCAAAGGAAAAGATATAAGCAGTTTGCCGTTGCAGGCTGGCCATCAGGTCCGGTAAACTTATCTTCTCTGCCTGTACCGTAACCGGGTCGCTGATCTGTTCCGTTTGGGCGTTCAGTCCGGCCCACGGCAACACTACCAGCCATAGCAATACCAGCCGCTGCCAGCGCTCACATTTTTTTTTCATACTTTGCGTTTAATTAAGCGTTTTTATTGTTTTAAGTGCTTATGGAACAGGGCCCTCGGAAGCCCTGTTTTTCTTTATGGTTTAGAGATGACTATCAGATTGTCTTTGCGCGTATAGGTGAGCTGATACATAAACAACAGGTGTTGCAATACCTGCGGCCATTGCTGGTTTTTATAATAGATAGTAGTTACTTTTTTGCCCTGTAGCAATGCGGGATCGGCCTGAATGGTAATACCGTAATAATCCGCTGCTTTCTCCAGCGCTTCTGCCAGTGGCAACTGGTTAAATACCAGGTGCCCCCGCACCCATCCTGTTACATCTGTATTAGCTGTGGGGCCAGTGCTGATACTATCTGCTTGTTGTGCTCCCGTAGCTGTTTCACCAGGCAACAGCAGTACAGGCGTTGCTGTAGCGTCTTGCTTACTTACCTGTACACGCCCCTGCACCAGGCTAATGCGCACTGCGTTGCGACTACTGTTGTCTACGTTAAACGCCGTACCCAATACCGTTGTACGGATAGTGCCGGTTTGTATCAACAGCGGATTTCCCGCATTTTTTACTACGTCGAAATATGCTTCGCCTGTAAGCTTTACCTGGCGCTGCCGGGCATACGCTGTACTGATATATAAAGTGGTACGTTTGTTCAACCATACTTTGGTAGCATCCGGCAATTGCACCAGCCGGGGAGCGCCGGTTGTATTCACAATACTATCGTAACCCTGATAAGCCAGTTGCGTTTGCTCGCGAACATTTTTCCAACGCAGCAGGTAATAAGCGCCTGCAATAGCTGCCAGCAACACAGCGGCGGCGGCCATCCTTCGCACTATACGTTGTGACCGGCTCATCACCACCACTTCCGGTGCAGCAGCCCGTTGTAACTGTGCCCTTATACGGCTGGCCAGGTCAGCAGGCACTGGCACTGCACCTTCCTCACTGAAAAGCGCTTCCAGCTCAGTTTTATCCTGTTGCTGCAGGTAAGCCTGCAACTGTTCCAGCTCTTTTTTACTGGCTGTGCCATTCCTGTATTTTTGCCAGATTTCCTGCTCCCAAAGACTATTTTCTTTCATTGTTGCTGCGCTGTACCATTGGTTCTACTATATGGTCGTAATTATGTTCCCTTTCCTCCAAAAGAGCATATGAAGGAATTGTTACCAATGTATTTGTACTGCCCTTCTGACTATTTTTGTTTTCCCAACCATGCACTCCACCCCACATATCAGTATTACTTTAACAGATTTTCTGCTACTGTTTGAAGCAACGAAAGATCGTTTGTATGGTTTGTTTGTGAAGCAGACGAGAGACAGACATATAGCAGAAGACCTGCTACAGGATTGTTATTTACGCGCCTGGGAAAAACGGGACACCCTTACTACAGATAACGCGGAGAAATATATTACCGGTATTGCTTATCATATTCTGGCCGACTGGCACAGAGTGCAGGTAAAGAAGAAGCTGGTGTATATGGAAGAGCTGCCAACAGAAACGCCCGATATGGTAACACCGGGCGAGTTATTTTCTCTGAAAGAAACAAAGCATATTATAGCGCAAACACTGGCAGGCCTTTCTTCTGGTAAAAAGGTTTCTTTCCGGCTGATTAAAGAAGAAGAAAAAAGTTACAAAGAAGTATCAGCCTTATTGAACACACCGGTAAGCACCCTGGAAAAGCAGGTAGCAGGTAGCCTTACCGCGCTTAGAAAGGCTTTAAAAACGTATTTATTAAGCTGGCTGGGATAATACTATCCCAGTTCGTTCAAGTCTGGTAACTTGCCCAGCTTTTTAAGATAGGTGATATGCGATTGAAGCGCCTGAGCAAACGTAGTATGCTCCAGGTATGGTACATTAAACTCGGCTGCTGTTTCTTTTACAATAGCAGATAGCCGGGGATAGTGCATATGCGAAATACGGGGAAACAGGTGATGTTCTACCTGAAAGTTAAGCCCACCAATATACCACGAAAGCAATTTGTTATTACGCGAGAAATTCATGGTGGTTTTCATCTGGTGTATAGCCCAGTCGTTTTCTATTATCCCCTGTTCGTTCGGAATAGGATGTTCTGTTCCTTCCAGACTATGGGCCAGCTGAAAAATAACCGTAAGCACCAAACCTGACACAAAGTGCATGATCAGAAAACCGGCTATCACCTCTCCAAACGGAATAGCAAAAAACACAGAAGGAAGTACCAGGAAAACAAACATGTAAACCACTTTTATAGCAATGATCCTGGCCAGCATTACCCTGTTTTCTTTTTTGGAAGAAGAGTTTACGCCATTCTGTTTAAACTTTACAAATTGCACAAAGTCTTTGCCCGTTACCCAATACAGGGATGTAAGGCCGTAAAAGAGAAAGCAATAGATCCACTGAAAACGGTGTACCGGCTTTACCTCGGTATGCGGCGTAAAACGCAGTATCAGTTTATCATCAATATCTTCATCCATGTGAATGATATTGGGATAAGTATGGTGCAGAATATTATGCTGATATTTCCAGTTAACGGCTGACCCTCCCAGCAGGTTAAGTACATGGCCCATCAGGTAATTGACTCCTTTGTTGGTAGAATAAGCACCATGATTGGCATCGTGCATTACACTCATTCCTAAGCCCGCCACGCCCAACCCCATCAGCACCCATAGTACCAGGGATACGATAAAAGGAGGATTAAAAACGAGTATACAAACGAAAGGCAGGATATATACGCTTAACAACACAAAGGTTTTAATAACCATTGCTGTGTTCCCGAATTTAGAAAGAGAATGCTCTGTAAAATAGAGATCTACCCTTTTTTTCAGTGTTACAAAGAATAAGTTTTTATCCTTGTTTACAAACTTCACCTGCCCCTTCAATTTGGGTTTTGCCGGCAAAGGGCTTTTGCCTTTACCCGATTCTATATTATTTGTTGCTTTAAACACACCACAAATTACATTTATCCCAGAGATATACCTCTTTTTTTTAATTTCTTAACACTTACAATAGAAACTATACACAGTAATAGTACTGGCCGATCATCAACGTTTTATGAACTAAGACCTGCGACGGAATAGGTTATGTGCGGTTGATCCGTTATCCAATCCAGATAATTTTCCTGATTTATCACGCTAAACTCCGCGTCGGGATAGGCTTTGGCAAAGGCGGCAGGAATTTTTGCTTTACCCTTTTTCCATTGGCATTCGTATGCCTGTAAGCGGCCATTATGGTATTCCAGTAAATCAATTTCCTGACCATCGTAGGTGCGCCAAAAATAATACTGAGGAAAGTAACCGTTATAGCTATTGTATTTTATTCTTTCATTTATAAAATATTGCTCCCAAAGTTGCCCGATGTCATTGCGCTGATGCAGCAGGTTAAAATTATCAATGAACGCGTTTCGCAGCCCGTTATCAAAGAAATACCATTTTTTGGTTTTTGATATTTCTTTACGCAGGTGATTGCTATAGCCGCTGAGTGGATAAATAATGAAAGCCTTCGCCAGCAGGTCGAGATAACGTTCTACTGTGGCTTTGTTAATTTGCAGAGTATTGCCCAGTTCAACAGTACTTACATCGCTACCTACCTGCCATGCCAGCAATTGCAGCAGTTTATACAACACATCCGCTCCTTTCACGGTTTCTATAGTAAGCAGATCTTTCAGCAGCTCATTGTTTATCATTTTTTTGAGATAATCTTCTTTTTCCTGCAGGCTTCCCATATGCCATAGCTGCGGGGAGCTTCCATAAATCAGTCTCTCCTCCAAATTCCGCCTGGTGGAAAGGTAATCTTCTACGTCTGATAACTCTGCCTGTGCAATAGGATACAGTTGATATACCAGGTTTCGGCCCACCAATGGCTCATTGATTTTATCAACAAGATCAAAACCGATACTACCCGTTGCAAGAATAGTAATGTCTTTAACAAGCGCCGTCATAAACTGCAGAATGTGGCCTATTTCGGGAATAAACTGCGCTTCCTCCATAAGAACAATCTTCTTTTTCCCGATGAGCCGTTTGTAGTTGGCTTCGGTTCTTCTTTGTAATATCTCCGCTGTTTCTATGTCTTTCCCTGGCAGAAAAAGTATTTTCTCCCCTCTCGTTGCTACCAGATTCTCTATCACTGTAGCTTTTCCAGTTCCACGGGTTCCATACAGTATTATTACTTTTTGCACACCCAATTGCTCTTCAATCAACTTTTGTACGCGACGGGGAATTTCCATTTTTTATCGATTTCGGCGTCAAATAGCTCAATTTACATTAATTGCGACAGTCAAATACATTAAAAAATGCAAATTGAGACAATATTTATGATTTTGGCACTTTAGATTTTCTCCAGAAGGTTGGTCCATCACTCCAGGGAGTTGCCTGAGCATTCCAGACAACTCCCTGAAATGGCCAGAAGGTTGTGGCATCCTTTCGGGGAGTTCACTGATTTGCCCAGAGAGTTCCCTGACCATTCCAGGGAACTCTCTGAAATGCCCGGAAGGTTGTGGCATCCTTTCGGGGAGTTCACTGATTTGCCCAGAGAGTTGCCTGAGCATTCCAGGGAGTTCCCTGGAATGGCCAGAAGGTTGGAAAATTTGCCGCAAGAGTTCATGGATTTGCCCGGCAAGTTGGTGCATGTGTGCAGCAAGCTCCGGGATTAGTCCAGAAAACTTGTCCGGCAAATGCCGGAACACTCCGGAAAGTCTGGTGAGTACCGGCATCTTATTCAAGTACTCTCGGGAATGATGCCAGTACTTTTGGAAGTCTTCTGAAAGTTCTTCCGGTAAGTACCAGAACTTCCGCAACAGTTGCACGTACTGGCTGGAAGGATGCCAGAACTCTCTGATACCATGCGCGTGTTCTCGCGACAGATCCAATAAGAACAAGATTACCGGGTACGAAAAAGCCCCTTACTTATCAGATAAGGGGCCGGAATTATCTTTAACTGCATCGATACAGCACTTGTATTTTAAGGTAATTTGTTTTTGATTTCGATTATAAAATCAATAGATTCACCAGTCAATGAAGCGATCGTTTGAATATCAAAATCTGAGTTGACCAGGAGATTGGCAACTATTTGTGCTTTGCCTTCTTCTATTCCTATTAAACGGCCGGATATAGCACCACGCTTTTCAGCTTCCTCTGTGTCAATCTGCAATACTTGCTCTAATATTCCCATATATGCCGGATTTTCGGTGAGTAATTTAATCTCTTCTTCAAATTTATTAAATAGTGGAGAATTTCCCAAATGAACGTATCGTTTGATGAATGCTACTAACCTCACTATTTTGTGCTTCGGCAATTGCCGGTTCAGTAACCGGCGAATCAATCCCAGGAATGATTCTACCAGGTGATCGTGGCCCTCTTCATTCTGTTTCAATGCGGTTAATATGGTTAGGATGACTACTGCAAAAGGATTGTCACTTTGTTCCAGTACATCCACGCGCTGTGTTTTTACCTTATAGGTGTTAAAACTATAGGTAACACTTGCGCCACAACAATGATATTCATATTTATCAGGGTGATACTTTTCGTCCTGATCGGTAAAAATAGCCAGCGAAGTTACATCCCTCTTATACCTATCCCGTATCCTGTAAAAATAGGTGAACATACGCTCGGGTAAGTGTGTATCTCTATATCCCTGCACTTCTACGTGTATCAACAGCCAGATTAGCTACTCGCATTTTACTGCCCATTTAACAATAGCCTCTTTACCCTATCAGGAGAAAAATGGACCGGCTGTAGATAAATCAACTTTAACTATGACATTCATCATAGTTATTCCCCCGGCGGGGTGGGATATTCGCCCGCAAACACATTTCTATACAAGCAGTCCGGCTGCGCAAAAAACATTTGGATGAACATACCTCCGCTACACAGTTTTCATATTCCCGTGCTGGGATTAGGTTATAGTATTGATACACCTGTAAAGGTGGCCCGGTTTGGTATTTCATCAGTAATATCTATTGTGGACGATCAGCTGGTGGAAAAGATGAGGGAGTTTTACCACCAGCAACAACATACCCCCTACCAACCCATCACAGACATGCAGGAAGATTTCAGGGCAAAGCGTATTTGCTGCTACCTGAACCTGGTGCAGGAAATTGTACAGCAACAAATGCAGCAACTGACAGCCCTGCCTTTTGAAGCAAACAACGAGCTGTATCAATATTTTCAGCTGTTGCCCGAAACCGCTGCCATTAAGCGGCGGTTCCTGGAAATGAACAGCATGCCGGAAGGGCCTGCCAAACAATTATTACAGCAGCAGCTACGGCAGTTAGTTACCGCCGGCGCTATTGATGTGAATATTATGGCTAAGGTGGACAGGATGAATACAGATGCAGAGGGCAATGCGCTTCCATCAGAATACTCCGATGCACTGTCGGCTTTGCGTGGTTTTGCGCAAAGCAACCTGCAATCATCTGTAATACTATCGGCAGGTTATAATCCGCGACTCTATAATTATATAGAACAGTTTGCTGGTTTCTTCCCGGATGAAAATGGATATGTAAAAAAGAAAATTATATTAAAAGTCAGCGATTTCCGGTCGGCATTGGTGCAGGGTAAGTTGCTGGCTAAAAAAGGCATATGGGTGTCGGAGTTTCGTATTGAATCGGGATTGAACTGCGGAGGTCATGCCTTTGCAACCGAGGGTTTATTGCTGGGGCCTATACTGGAAGAGTTTAAAACCAAAAGGGCGGCCTTGGCCGAAGAACTGCTGAGCATATGCAATGCGGCACTGCTTGCCAGGCAGCAAACAACCTATGCTACGCTGCCTGCCTTAAAAATAACAGTACAGGGTGGTATTGGAACGGCTAATGAAAATGATTTTTTACTGGAACATTACGCCGTAAATGGCACCGGCTGGGGAAGTCCTTTTTTGCTGGTACCGGAAGCAACGAATGTAGATAACACCACGCTGCAGCAACTGGCTACTGCACAGCAGGATGATTATTATATCAGTGACGCTTCCCCTTTGGGTGTGCCTTTTAACAACTTCCGGAAAAGCAGTGCAGAAGCACAAAGACAGCAGCGCATGGATAAGGGAAGGCCGGGCAGCCCCTGCATGAAAAAATATCTTTCTGCTGATACGGAATTTACCGAAGCACCTATTTGCACAGCATCGCGCCAGTACCAGCATCTGAAAATAAAACAACTGGAGGAAAAAAATCTTTCTCCCGAAGAATATCAAAAAGCTTTACAGAACATCACGTCCAAAGACTGCCTTTGTGAAGGCCTGGGTGCCGCTACCCTGTTAAAAGAAAATATACCAACGGCTTACCCGGCGGTGACCATTTGCCCCGGCCCTAACCTGGCTTACTTTTCAGGTGTGCATACTTTGCAGGAAATGGTAGACCATATCTATGGCCGTTTAAACATTCTGAATTCGTTGTACCGCCCTAATATGTTTGTGAACGAATTGCACTTATATATCGATTACTGGAAAAAGAATATAGAAAACGCCTGCACATTAAGCCCCAAACAGGTAAAATATTTTCAATCGTTTAAAAGCAATTTGCTGGAAGGCATTCAGTATTATAAACTACTCGCTGTTCAATTCAAGAAAGAAAGCAGCCAGTATATTACCGTAATGAAGGATGAACTGGATAAGGCCATGCAGGTACTTACCAGCCAGCCCATTGCTATCGACAGCACCCTTCCGACATAAAAAGAAGGCTGCTGGTTATTTTTGTGTTAACTTACAGCATGTCAAAATACAAAGATGTGGTGGTAAACATCACTAAAAAACACCCGGAAACAGGCGAACCTGCGCAAGCCGGACATACCTATATTGTAGGCGTGTTAGGTAATAAGAAGAAATGGTATGAGCTGGATGCAGAATCGCTAAACAAGATGAAGGATGAAGATTTACAGAAGGAGCTGTTTAAATTATTGCATCCGCAAACGCATCATTAATCGCGGGTTATTGGTGCTGCATTTTTATATCAACGCTTTGCCATAAAGTACCTTTTGATAAAACTCTCCATGATAAGATTGTTTACCATCAGCGCTTTATTGTATGTATTGTACACGTAAAAAGCCCGCTACATGGAAATGTGCGGGCTGATCGTGGATGTTTAGTTTTTAATTCTCCCTTTATCTGAAAAACACTTTACGTATGCTTTTATTATTACGTTCTGATACATATAAGTTACCGTCTTTATCCAGGCACATCGCTGTCGGGTCGCTGAACTTAGCCTTATCTAAAGCTCCATCCTGATAACCTGCTACCGGTGTTGTGCCCCCTTGCGTACCGGTTACGGTGGTAACTATACCGTTTTCTATCTTTCTGATCGTGTTCCTGTCAGAACAGTACATCAGGCCATCGTAATTGCCCGTAACCCCTACTATGGTTCCAAAGCGTGCAGTGGTCAGAGAACCATCATCGCCACCATATCCCTGTGAACTGCCTGCATATATTGCCTTAGAACCGTTCACTACTGTGAAAATGGCATTATAGCTGTAATCTGCTGCATAGTATACGGTACCATTCATGGCCCATATATAGTTAGCCGATTCATACGCGTCGCCTGCCATACGGGTAGCGATACCATTGGCAGATATAGTGTACACGCCCTGGTAATCCCTGCCTGCATACACCAGTCCGTTTTTATCTACTGCTAATCCAGTAGGGCTAAAGCTAAGCGTGGCGTAAGTAGTTACCACGCCAGCAGGAGTGATCTTACGGATTTTATTGTTAAACCGGTCTGATACATACAGGTTGTCATTGACATCTATTGCCAGTGAGGTAACAAAATTGAAGCGTGCATCGGTTCCGGTACCGTCTACATAACCCGCTGCTGTGCCGCCGGCAAAAACAGTGACCACACCTGATGGACTTACTTTCTTAATCCAGTTATTGTCTGTTGCAAACACATTGCCCTGCTTATCAGCTGCCAGCCCTTGCACCCAGCTGAACTCACTGCTGGAAGGTCCGCCAGCCAGCGTTATTACGCCTGATTTTTTAAACACAGGTCCGGTAGCATTCATACCGTTTACGGTAATGGTAACCACGCCGGTGCTTACGCCTTCCGGCACTGTTACTTCCAGTATGGTAACAGTAGCCGCAGATACCACCACCGGTATGCCGTTAAAGCTCACCTGGTTTTCAGCAGCCACGGTGCTAAAGCCCGTGCCTTGTATAGTAACCTTTACCCCTGGCAAACCATTATCGGGCAGCAGTGCCGCTACACCTAAGGTTTGTTCTGTAAACTGTGGCCCTGTTGTGGGCTGGTCGTTCACGGTTACATTCAGGTTACCGGTTCCTGCACCTGCCGGCACTTTCACGGTGATCTTTTTCTCTGCAGCAGTTTCTATCACTGCTTGTTTACCATTGAACATCACCACTATTTCATCCGCCCGGTTACTGAAGTTTTCACCGGTAATGGTAACAACAGTACCTGCCGGTCCACTCAAAGGCGCTACTGTAGCAAATACCGGAGCAGGCACCACCGTAAACACATCACCGATGGTACGCTGTCCGTTAATGCTTACAGAAACCGGCCCTGTAGTTACCTTGTCAGGTACTTCTGCTACCAGCTGTGTAGCGCTGGCGCTGATTACCGTAGCTGCAATACCGTTAAAAGCTACCTGGTTATCAGCAGCAACGGCTGCAAAGCCCTCGCCATTGATGGTTACTTTAGTGCCTTTACCACCTTTGGCGGGTTTAATACCTGTAATCAGCTGAAAAATAAAATCAGGCCCTTCTACCTCTTTACCATCTACTACTACTTTCACCTTCCCGGTTCCGGCACCTTCCGGCACTATAGCTACCAGTAAGGTATCGTTCACATTAGATACCAGTGCTTCTTTACCGTTCACATATACTTTTGCCGGTTCGGCAAGGCTGCTAAAACCTGCACCACTGATATTGATATTAGTACCTGCAGCACCATTGGCCGGGCTAACGCCATGCAAACTCAATGGCTGATAAGTATAGTTGCCTGCCTCTGCTTTGCTACCACCTGCATGCACGGTTACCATACCGCTGGTACCCTCTGTAGGCGCCAGCACAGTAATGATAGTATCCTGCACATCCATGATATGTGCGCTGACTCCGTTAAATATGACTTCGTTTTCTGCTGCTGTGGCTCCAAAGCCGGTACCGGTAACATGCACAATAGTGCCGGCGTTACCGCTGTTAGGCCAAAAGCTTTTTACCTGCAAAGGCAGTTTGCTGTTATCCTGCTTTTCTTTTTTACAGGCGGCTACCAGCAGTAACAAGGCAGCCATGATATAAAGCGTATGTTTCATATTGAATGATTCATTTAAGCCTGGTTAAAAAGAATATCTCACTCCCATCTGCACCTGTGCGCGGGAATTGAAATAATCAATGGAATAAGGTTTTCCGGGGTTATCAAAACGGTATACCGGGTAACTGCCGGGGTTTTGACGTGCCGGGAAGGAAGGTGTTAAACCCACACTGGCAGTGGAGTTAAACGTGTTGGGCGAAAAGTACACCCTGCCCCAGCTGCTGCTAAGCAAATTGGCCACATTAATAACATCTATGCTAAAAGTGAGGAAACCACCTTTTACGCCTTTGTTGAAATAATACTCCTGTGCCAGGTGCAGATCGGTTTGCACATTCCAGGGCGTGCGGCCGGCGTTACGTTCTGTAAAATCGCCTCTGCGGCTACGCAGGTATTTGTTACCATCCACATATTCATTGAATGCCTGCGCCTGTGTTGCCGCGGTAATGGTTTCACCGGCAGTATTGGTATAGTCCTGGAAAAAGCGGATAGCATCTGCTGCCTGCGGAACGTACACAAGGCTTACCTGCTGTGGCAACCCTTGTATGCTGTTGTTCACAATGCCATAGGTGAAGGGGCTACCTGATTGTAAGCTGATAAACAGCGTGGCCGAGGTTTTCCAGGTTTCGTTCCAGCGCTTGTTGTAGCTGGTGTTGATAACAATACGGTGGCGGATATCAAAATTACTCCACGCTAAACCGGGATTATTCGGGTTCAATGCCTGGTTTAACTGCCAGTTACTTTCCATAGAGTTACGAATACCGTTGCTCAGGTCTTTAGAAGCACCGTAGGTATACGCTACAGAAGTGTTCAGGCCTGAATTCCAGGTACGGCCGGCAGTAGCGGTAATGCTGTAACGATAGCCCTTACCGGTGTTGCTTAACAGGTAGGCGTTAGAAAAACGGCTATCCACCGTACCATTATATACAGGCTGTTTGCGATCTGCATCATAGCCATAATAATAAGGATCGTCCTTGATGTTCACCTGTTGAAAGGCTACATCTTTCAGGGTTTTGGTTACAATCGCTTCCAGGCCCAAACGGTAGCCGGATGCAGCCGTATAATCTACTGCTACGTTGGTACGCCATACTTTAGGCATTACAAAATGATTGTCTACCACATCTACCTGCACCTGTGCCGCTTTGCTGTTATTGGTTACCGCACCGTTCTGCTCAATAAAACCGGCTATACCATTGCCGGAAGGACGTAATGGATCAGTGCCCTGTACAAAAGCTTTTGCATCGGCTTTCTGATCAAAAGAACCATAATTGATACCACTGTTATAGTAGGCATAGGCCAGCCAGGCAAAAGGAATACGGCCGGTAAATAAACCGGTACCGCCGCGCAATATCAGGCTTTGATCGCCCTTCCAGTCATATCTGAAGCCCAGCCGGGGGGACAGCTGGATCTTGTTCAGATATTGATGGGTAATGCGGTTTAACGGTGTATAGCTATACGTGTTTCCGAAATAGGTATCGGTGTAAGCGGTACGTGTTTGCTCGCTTAACTCCGGCATGGTAGGCAGCCAGGTGTAATCGGCACGTAAGCCGGGTGTAATGCGTAATTTATCCGTCAGCTGAATTTCATCCTGTGCATAGGCGCTCATCAGGTTTACATCAAACTGTGCTTCGGGGTGCGACAATATATAATCCCGGTTGTTATTGGTGAAGTTGTAACTACCTCTTACGCGGTAAGGGGTGTTATTGATATAGTCTTCAATGCTCAGGTAATCTACACGGCCATTCCAGCTGTTTACAAAGCCATAGTTGATATGATACAACTCATTGTGGGTACCGAATAAGAAAGTGTGCTTCCCTGCTCTCAGGGTAAGGTTATCGGTAATTTCAATGGTACGCTGTTTCATATCAAAAATGCTGGCTTCCCGGTCGGTACCCAGGTAAATAGTAGTACCCGGTGTGCGGCCCATAATCTGTACTTGCGGCAATGCAGGGTTAGATAGCGGGTTGCGTTTATCGTGTACCATGCTGTAACCGGCAATCAGGCTGTTGGATAAGCGGTTGTTAAAACGTGCTTTCCATTCAGCCACGGTAGAGCTTTGGTTGTTCACCTGCTCGTAAGCCATGCTGCTGAAACGGAAGTCCTGCTGATCGCGATCCATGTTCACCGATTTACTCAGTATGGTGTTGTTACGTACCACCAGCTGGTTTTTACCGTTGATGTTCCAGTCGATACGGTTAAAGAACTTATACGATTGGGCGCTTGCATTGTAATTGCCGGCAGTACCAGGGTCAAAGCTATCGCCATAGCGTTGTATGGTGCTGTTTCGGATAGCTTCGGCATCGTTGCTGCTGAGGATATGCGCAGTTTCCTCTACGCCCACCACCAGCTGCGAAGGATCGCGGCGGCGGGTGATTTCTTCGTTGGTAAAGAAGAACAATTTGTTTTTAATGATAGGGAAACCTACGCGGGCACCCGCCTGGTAATCGTAAAAGCTGCTGTTCATTTTACCCAGCGAGCCTGCTTTATCAGATCCGGTGATGGTGGCATTACGGCCAAAACCATATACCGATCCGGTCACCTTATTGGTACCGCTGCGGGTAACCGCGTTAATGCTGCCGCCGGTGAAGTTGCCTATTTTCACATCAAAGGGCGCCAGGTATACCTGCATATCTTCAATGGCATCCAGTGAAATAGCATTGGTGCGGGTGCTGCTGCCAGCCATACCGGAACTACCGGTAATGCCACCTGCAGAAGGACTGAAACCAATGGCATCGTTATTAATGGCGCCATCAATGGTTACGTTGTTATAACGGAAGCTGGTACCGGCAAAAGAGTTGTCTTTGGTAGCCTGTGGCACCATGCGGGTCATATCCTGCATACTGCGGCTAACAGTAGGCATGCCGGATACCTGGGCGCTGCTGATGTTTTGCCCGGCACCATACACATTGGCCCTGGGACCACGTTTGCCGGCTTTTACAGTAATAGCCGACAGCTCTGCTCCTGCCTGTGCCAATGTAATGTTCAATTGCAGCGGCTCGCCCAGGCGTATGTTCAGCTGTTCTCTTTTTTCAGGGTTTCTGCCTATCATGGTAACGGTAACCGTGTAAGGGCCACCGATACGTAAACCGGGTACATAAAACTTACCATCTGCACCGGTAGCCGTGGCATACCGGGTGCCGGAGGGTTCGTGCACGGCTTCTACCGTAACCCCGCTTAATGCTTTGTTTTGCTCGTCGGTAATGCTACCGCCAAGCGTGCCGTTGGTTTCCTGTGCCTGCAACCCTGCGGTAGCTGCTACAGTAAGCAACAGTACATATATAAAATATTGTATCCTTTTCATTAGAAATAGTCGTTTACTGGTTCTCCTTTAATACCTGGTTAATCGTATGCAACACGCCATTACCTGCCAGCACGTTGGGCTTGCTGATGGTAGCCACGGTGCTGTTACCTATGCCTTTTACCGTAATGCCTGTGTAGTTGATGCCCGACTTTAACAGGTTAACTGTGATGTTGTTTCCTGAAAGCATGGCCTGCTCCGACTTATCAGAGGGGCCGGTAGCCAGTATATAATCATACACGAATTTTCTGCCGCTAAACAGGTGGTATTGGAGCAATTGTTGAAGGGTGGCCGCATCTGCCTGCTGTATGTCCTGTATGGTGGCATAGCCTGCCGCCACAAAGGCGCTGTTCACCGGGGCAAAAACGGTGTAAGCTGTTTCCTGCTCCAGCAACGTTTTCATACCTGCTTTTTGCAAAGCAGCATTCAGGTAAGTGAACTGCGGATCGGACGAGATAGCATCGGACAGGGTTTTGTGTACCAGTGGCTGCAATACGGTATTGATTACCTGTATCAGGCCATTGCTGGCCTTCATGTTGTAACTCAATACCCTGCTGCCGTTAATGGTTACTACCGTATCCTGGTTCTTTACCCAGCGGGTAACATACAGCTTGCTTCCGGTAACGGAAGTAAGCTCCTGGTTAAAACGAAACGGCAATTGATCCAGCTGCCAGGTACCGGAAACTACCTGGTAACCTATCATGTTATTCAACACCGATGCACTTTCTGTGAGCACTGCATTTTCAGTACTGTAACCTGCTGCTATAAATGCATTGTTATCGGGCAGCAGCACCGTGTAAGGCCCCGGCTGCGTAAGCGTTACGCGATAAGGCGTTCTGCCAAGCCCTGCATTGAAGTAAGAAAAGTTAAACAGGTTATCTTCTATAATGAAGTTGAGACGGCTGGTGATGTCTGCCGGCAAACTGTTATCCTCCTTCTCTTTCGTGCATCCCGCCAGCAGCATCAGTAAAAAACCACTAAATAATATTCTTTTCATTGAGTTTGATTTTAGCGCATGAATAAACCATCCACTACGTGAATTGCACCGTTCAGCACCCGGATATTGGGCTGTGCCAGCGGTATGGGGGTATGATTGGCTTTATAGCGTTTTACCCGTAGCTGCCCGTTCACCACACTGAAATCTACATGAATGATACCGGGAGGGCTGCTGTACATCGTTCCTGGCTTTATCTCCACACCACTTAAACCGGCTGCGTTTTGAATAAGGTCGTTGGTAAAATAGGTAGTGCTTACCGGGTAGTAATACTGACCGGCAAACAAGTATGCTTCCAACCCGTGTGCAAAAAGAATGCTGTCCATAGCAGTGGTGGGATTCTGGTAATACCAGTTCTCATCATAATCAGGATCTTTCACGGGCAGACTGTTGTTGATATAGTTTTGAATATCCTCCGCAGTAGTAAACCCCGCCGCTTCAAAAGCTTTATTGGAAGGTGCAAACAGGGTAAACTCAAAACCGGGGCTACCCATCAGCAGCATCTGGTTGTTCATGCCCGACCAGCCCATGCTATATTCGTAGTCGCTCATCTCTATTGCCGCTTTAAACAGGCTCAGCTCCGGGTGGCTTTCTATATACTCCCACATGGTTTGCATGGGCTTTTGCAGCACCACCGCTGTAGTATATACATATCCGTCAGCAGCATCCTGCCCCGTACCCCATTTGGCTACGTTAGCACCGTTTATTACCAGGCTATCGTGAAAGTAGCCGGCATATAAGATGTAGATATACGGCTGAGAAGTGTTGTATCCCATCACAGCGTCATTGGTTAGCAATGTTTTCAGCTGCGCACTTCCCTTAATATGGGATATATTATCCGGTGTATATTTTCCAGGTACTACCTGGTAGCTGAGTAAGCTATCCAGCGTTTCTTTGCTGGCGCTGTTAATTACCTCCATTGTATAGCCAGCTGCCTGAAAGGCCTGGTCGGATGGCATAAACACCGTAAGAAAAGCACCGGCCTTATCCGCACCGGCAATAGCGTTCATATCAGAACGATTCCAGGCAGCTTTCCACAGCGTATAACCTGGCTTCTCCATCATCTCTTTCCACGAGCGGATGGCCGTGTCTTTATAAGGCACCGGCTCTCCTACCGGCTCCGGCATTATATCTTTTTTAGTACAGGCTCCCAGCTGTAACAACACCAGCAATGCCGGCATCCATACAGCAAAAGCAGCTGCTTTTATAGTATAGCGCATACAGTTTATTTATTTTTTCAGTAATTCAGGATAAAAAAGCAAGTCGTCAATGACATGCACAATACCATTACCGGTGAGATGATCGGCTCCTTTGGCAGAACCACCTTTATACCTCGCCGCTCCCGGACCTTTATCATTGGGCTGATAAAATCCATTGACATCTAGATAACTTACCGATACAGTGGCGTTTTCTGTGTTATTGTTGCCATTATACTGGTATTCGGGAGTAACTACATAGTTGCCAAAGTAAATACCATTGGGGCCGTATTGTTCGCTTGTTATCTGCCACGAATCGGTGGAAAAAATATGGCGCGCTTTCAGCAGCAAAGGATATACACCAAAAGCCAGATCCTGGTAGCTGGCCGGGTTCATACGCGCAATGCTATCCTGGGTAAGGCCATAGCGGCGAAACGCAGCATTGTCCGGCACAAAAACCGTAACCTTACTGTTGTTTTGAAGCCCATCCCATAAGTTAAAACGTTGCATAGCTGCTGCAAACAGCGACAAACTGGTGTCACGTGTAATATATTCCTGTACCGTGCCTGCATGGTATTGCAGCGGTTTGCTCACCAGGTGTATTACCCCGTTAGCCAGTGCTATATTGCGTTTGGCACCGTTGTATACCATGGCACCGTTTATAAATAGCTGCCTGTTATCGGCACTGGAGCCATACAGGTTACTGGCAGACGCATACAGGGGTTCGCCGGTAGCAGAGGTATAGCTGTATCCTATCTGGGAAGGAAATGAAGCAACAAAATACCTGTTACGCAGCAGATGATAGCGTAGCTGATGACGCAGGCTATCGGTATTCATGCTGTTGATTTGCGCCACACTACCTATACCAATGGCGGCAAAGGCATTGTTGTCCGGCGCAAAAAAGGTATACGCACCGGCCTGCGCCAGCGTGTCGTACAAGCCTGTTTTTTGTAAAGCGGCATTCAGCAGCGACAGGTCGTAGTTATTTTGTATAAAAGCAGCCATCGTGCGGGGCAACGTGGTTTTGTCGATGGGTGGCGTGATATCATCTTTTTTACAGGCGGTAGCCAGCAATACCGCTGCCACAACTCCTGTCATGTATTTCATTTTACGCATACAAAACATTTTTGATTTAGTATACAGGAGGATCGAACCTGCGTTGAATAGTAGTGATGTACACCTTTCTGTTGATATACTCGATGGTATTAACCGTAGCAAATGAACGGGGGTTATATATTCCAGACCGTTCACTGATAATGAGCCCACTGCGCACATCGGCGCTGGTCTTTACCATCACATTGGCCGCAGCATCCACATTATTTCCCAGTGTACCTACCGATACGCCCAGGTAATACCCCACCGGCAAGCTGAGCAGTAAGCCTGAGTTATTAGGTGTAAACCCTGGCTTTAATAACTGAAACAATTGCGCCACATTGCCGGTATATATCCTGTCAGCAGCAGTATCAGCAAACAAGGGAAAACTGCGGTATGGGTTCACCACCGGCTCCTGCGAGCGGGTAATGGTGCCCACAGGCACATATTCACTGCCTTTGATGGCGGTGCTGGTGCTGGCATTTACATATTTATACAGAGAATAAAAGACATTCATGGTGTCCTGTATCTTATCGCGAACCAGCACATTGCCCGGTAATACATTGGGCGAATATTGATAAAAGCCATTGCTGGAAAGGTTATAGAAATTCACGTACACCAGCGAATCGGAAAGCGATTGCTTTACAAAAGTTTCGTTACGCAGGTACACGATATTCTTCTTTGTCTGATAATCCTGTTCCAGCACCTGCATGGTATACACTTCACGCTCCTGCAAATCAATAGTAGTATCTACCATTACCTCGCCACGCTGGTTTTTATCCAGGCTAAAGAACGGCGTGGTATTCTGCGGACGGGATATAAACAGCACGCGGTGTTTACCGGAAGGCACCTGGGCCCAGCTGCTGAGGTCGTACCCGTTGAGTATGGGAGCCGCTACTACTTTAGCAGTGCCGGGATATTCTTTTTGATACAACGTAGTGTTAGCTGCATCGGGATAAGGCCGGGCCCACTGATCGCGCGTTTCCAGGAAATCGCCGGTGACAGCGGCGCTTTCTGCAATACCGTTGGCATCCAGCTGCGGATCTATCAGCATGGTTAAAAAAGGCTGCGGTGCATCTTTATTGTCGAGCGAAGCACTGTATCGCAAACTGTTAAATACCCTCAGGTAAGCGGGGCTGCTTACTTCCGCAAAATCTGTTTTACGGCATCCGGCGCCCGCCAGTACTGTTGCCAGTAGTAAAAAAATAAATGACCGGTTATACATACAATACTTCTGTTTACTTGTTGTGTTTGATAATGATCATGGACGGTTTTTCGCCGGCAGCGGTATTGCCCACCAGCGCCACGGTATAAATACCCGGCTCGGCATTGGGCTTCTTCGCCGTTTTATATAATGCAGGATTGGCAATAAAACGATTGGCAGCTACCGGGGTTACCTCTGTCATCCAGTTACCGGGAAAAACGCCGGGCTTTGAAGTATAGGCCAGTATACTCACAGGTTCATTAGCTCTTAAACGCACATACTCGTTCACTTCTGCCGCTTTTCCAAGCTGAATATGCGCATACGCCTGGCTGGTGGTGGAGGTAGTAAAATGCTGCCCATTGGCTTTGGTAAAAGTCACCTCCTCTTCATCGGCACAGAAGTTCATAAAACGTATCCACCAGGGGTTCAGATCCTGTGCTGTGGCATAGCTGCCATCGTTACCCGAAGCACCGGTATAATACTTGCCGCTGAGGTTATTGGCCGAAAAACTGATAGCCGGTTTACCATCGCGGGTGGCATATAACCAGGCAGTAATATTATCGCCTGGCATCAGTTGCCTGTCTGTTTCTGCTAATGTAGCGCCTTGCTTGTCCAGTGCCTTTACGTGGTGTGTGCCGGCAATGTACCGGCTGTATGTTGTTTGTGTAGCAAATGCCAGCGTTTCGCCCAATGGCTTGCCGTCTACCTGCCAGCTGATTTCTTTTCCTGCCAGCACGTTTACCGCCTGCATGCGGCTATAGGTAATATTGGTAGATTCTTTATTATCAGCAATTACCTGGAAGCTATTGGTAAGTGTAGCCACCGTTTCACCAGGTCCACCGGTAGGTATACCATATCCTGACATAGCGCCTACCGCAATGGTATAAATACCACCGGGCTGATACGTTTTTAAAGGAGCATACGTTAACCAGGTATCTGAAAAACCACCCACGCCTGCATCACCATCCGCCGTTGCCGACATCATGGTACCGGTTTCCGGGTTCAGCACATTATTCACCATTTCCAGTGAACCTTTGGCCGGCACTTCCTTTCCATCGGCATCCAGCACTTTAAACTGATAGCTGCCAAAAGGTATTTCTATATAGTCTGAATAGCTTCCGGGCGCTATATTTTCCAGCCCGGCAATAGCCGTACCATCTGCCCAGGTAAGCGACATATTACCTGTGTGAAACCTGTCGGGTGTAGTGCCCAGGTTGAGCAAACGTATTTTAAAATGCTCCGGGTTGGAAGAAGGTGACACCTCGCGTGGAATAGCAAACAACGAATCCTGGTAACCGCCCTTGTTAGGGGCAAACCAGGCAAAGTAATAATCCATCGGATGATTATAATCGTCCACGGCAGTAAAAGGCCTGGAAGGCGGCGCTATCACTTTAGAGGAAGAGCTGCTGAACAGAATGTCGCGTATCATGCCCTGGGCATCTACCAGTTGCAGGGGAACGGTAAACGTGGCGCCCATCCTTCCGGTTTCGGGAAAGTATACCGTACTGCGGGTTTGATCGGGGCCATAACCACCTTCTTTATCAGCGGCCATAAAGCTGGTAAGCTTTTGACCTGCTATCTGCAATTCATTGGCCCCAGCTAGGTTTATCAGCCTGCTGCTGGACCCCGTAAGTGGCTGTTGTTGCAAACGGTTATCGGAAATGTTGTCCAGTTTCTTTTTGCATGACACAGTGCCTGTGAGCGCTACCAGCAAAAAAGGATAAATATATTTACTATGCTTCATTGTGTTAGAGTTATCGGGTAACAGAATTACAGGGTATAAGTAAGACCCAGCATCATCTCCGTTCCACGGTTATAGCTTCTGCGGATATATTGTTTGCCATAAAACTTACCACCGGTTCCCGGGTTAGCATATACTTCCTGGTAAGGCTTATCCAGTATATTTTTAGCAAAGCCTTTCAGCTGTATGCGCTTAAACAACTGCTGGGTAAACACCAGGTCCAGTACCGGCTGTGGCCGTGAATACAAATCGGGCGTACCATCCAGGTTTACCTGTATCAATCTTTCGCCTACCATGTTAAACGTGGCGGTGATATCTGTTCCTCTTTTTTTGTTGCTGTAGTTGATGTATACGTTTACAGAATAAGGAGCCTGTTCAAACAAAGGACTGTTAGCCGGTGAGCGCCTGTCAATAGCCCTGGAAGAAGCCAGGCGTTCGGCCGTTTTTTTAATATCACTTTGTGCCAGTAACAGGTTAGAACCCAGGAAGAAGTTGCGTAACGCAGGCGATAACAAGCCCAGGTTCTTTACTACTTCCAGCTCTATACCATATACCTTACCCTTATTAGGATCGTTCTGGAATTCAATAGCCGGAAACTCCGGGAAACGGGCGTTTAAACCAGTAGAGTTTTGCTTGAACACTTTGGTCAGCTGGTTTTCAATTTCCTTGTAAAAGGTAGATACGGCCAGTACTTCGCCAGGTGCCGGAAACCATTCCCACCGGAAATCGTAGTTAGTGGTTTTCTGATTTTTTAAATTGGGGTTACCTACTACCAGGGCAAACTGGAACGGATCAAAATCGAATACGTTGGTCAGTTCGCGCAACTCAGGACGCGCCAGTGAGTTGTTATAGCCTAACCTGAAATTCATATTGCTGTTGAGCGTATAGGTAAGGTTGGCAGAATAAAAGGGCTCGTAATCTACTTTATACACCGAATTAGGTTCGGTATACACCAGGTTTACTTTGTTACCGCTGGCATCAGTAGTGGTTACAGAAGCGTCCAGAAATACGTTAGAGGTATCCACTGCCGCTTTAATATCGGTCATTTCAAAACGTACACCACCTGTTAAACGCAGCTTCTCTGTCAGGTGCATATCCATCATGCCATAAAAAGCACGCGTTTCAAAATAGCCCTTGTAGTTGTTAGGCGATTTCTGTGTATTGTATAAATAACCACCTACACGCGGTGCTCCTTCTTCATTATAAGAAGAGGGCAAATGAATACCAATTCTATCATACCCTACCAGCCTGTCGAGGTTGCCATTTACGGCATAGATAGGCAATGCCCCGGTGTTGGAATAGTTAGAGCCTGGCAGGTATAGTACGTTTTCGGAATAGTTGCGTTTGCGATGCAGGTAGTTAACACCGGTTTTAAATTCCTGGCGCAGTTTGCCTGTTTTAAAAGGGATGGTTACATCTGCTTTATAGTTGTAGTTATCCTCGTTCAGTTTTCTGAAACGGCGGCCGTTAGGATCGGCCTGTATAATACCGTAAGGGCCATAACCATTTACGTAACCAGATACCAGTGAATACAGGTGTTCAGTACCAACAATCTTATCCGGCAGACCCGGCACCGGCACTGAATAACTACCACCTCCCCTGGGCATATAATCGGCCAGGTTAGCGAAACGGAAATCAGGATCGTTCTGACTGCTGGATGAGCTTGCCAGGTTATAACTCAGGCGTGGCGTAAAGTTGCCTTTAAACAATTTATGCTCGCCCTGCAGGTTAAAGGTATTGAGGGTTCGGTAGGTTTGCCTTAATGAATACGTGGTGCTGGATATGCCACCAGGTAAGGCTATATATTCATAGGCTCCTGCCAGGTGGGTTGCTTTTGTTTCAGCACCACGGCTACCCAGGTATTGTATACTGATTTCGTGCTGCGAATTAAAACGGTAAGCAACGCCACCCAGGAAACCATAGTTAAGGGTTTGGGTGCCTGTATTTTCTTTATAGCCCAGGTATTTACCTAAGTTGATATTATTAGGTGTTACATAGCTGGGTATAACCAGTGGGTTATAGATAGCGGAGTTACCGGTTAAGGCGCCCTGGTACAGGCTCCATTGGGTAAGCTCGCCCTGGTAAATATCGGTAGTGCGGCTGTAGTAGTTAATACCGGCAATAATGCCCAGCTGGTGCTTTTGAAACACTTTCAGGCTATTGCCATAGGTTACTGAATACACCTGGTTTGTTGGCGCGGTTTTGTAGCGGGTAGTTAACACCGGGTCCAGCTGGTGCATAATGCCATTCACACGGTTGGCTTCGGCCAGTAACTCCGGGTTGTTGCGGCTGGCGGCAATCTTAGCCTGTATATCGCCTAAACCATGCGGGTATTGGGTACTCAGGTTACGGAAATCGGCGCTCAGGTCTTTGTTCTTTACCTTACCCCCCAGAAAGCCCATATCGCTGTTGTAAAAGCTGTTAACCTTACCACCGGTTTGTGTGTTCATACCTACCTGTGCGGTAATGCTTAAGGTTTGCCTTTCGGGAATAGATTTGGTTTTCAGTTCCACTATACCGGCAGCAGCATCCGCAGGTTTATCCGGGGTTACGGTTTTAAAAATGGTGATGTTATCCAGCAGGCTGGCAGGTACCAGGTCTAAAGGAATGGTACTTCTGTCCGGATCGGAAGAAGCCAGACGCACACCGTTTAACTGTCCTATCACACTGCGATCGCCCAAACCACGGATGGCTACATATTTATCGTCGGTGATGGTTACGCCCGATACTCTTTGCAGCGCCTGTGTGGTGGTAATGCTGGCGGTACGCTCTATCTGCTGGGCAGAGATACCATCTGACACTATCGCAGCATTCTTTCTTTCGTTCAGTAATGCTACTTCTGTATTTATTTTTCTACGCGCTCCTACTACAACGCCGGTAAGCGCTTTATCGTCAGCTGTCATAAAAACAACTGCTACATTTTTACCGGCTGATATAAAACGGCTTTCATAGCCTACAATGGAAAACACCAGCACCGAGCTGCTGTCTTTTACCAATACAGTGTACGTGCCATCCGCAGCAGTTACCGTGCTCATTCTGCTGCCCTGTACCATTACATCCACACCAGGCAACGGCTGTTTGGTAGCGGCATCTTTAATTTGACCGGTTACGGTTATTTTGCCGGTGATATGCCTGTTCAGCGTATCTCCTTTTTCAGGCTGTGGTTTCTCTATGAAAAAAGAGATAGTAGTATTTACCGGCTGAAATCCGATATGGTATTTTTTCTTTAGTTCGCTTAAAGCTGTTTCCAATGTTACCTTGTTCCATTGAATAGCAGCAATCTCTATCTTTTGTAAAGCTGCTTTTGAATAAGTAAAGGAATAATTGCTTTGCTTATCCAGCTCTTCCAATACAGCTGCGGCATTGGTGGCACTTGCCTGTATTGTAACCTGCTCTTTCATACTATACGACTGGGCATGTGCCACCTGCCGTATACCTGTTGTTAGTAATAGGATGCATATACCGGCTATCATCAGCGGCATGGCTCTCCCTGTCCGGGTGTGCACCCGGCTTTTTACAGTAATACCATTCATGTTGTTACATTTTTAAAGGGCTATTGCTGCTGCAATACCTTACTTGTGTTTAGTCAGTTCCGAGTATAGTGAGTTGCTTGTCTTTTAATGTATACTTTACCTGGTTGGTAAGGGCTATACCTTGTAATATCTGCTCCGGCGTTTCGCGGCGGAAAAGTGCGGTAACCGTAGTGCCATCCACCGGTAACGGATGTTGCCATTTTATCGTCCAGTCAAAGTGACGCGCCAGTCTTCGCAAGGCTTCTTCTACAGGTACTTCATTGAATACAATGGCGCCATCCATCCAGGCGTCTACTGCGGTACTTCCCGTAGAGGTTACCAGGCTGTTGCCTGAAAGCCTGTTGTAGGTGACCATGCTGCCTGGTGTTAATACCACTGGTTTGTTGTTACTGCTGTCTTTTTCAAAACGTACTTTACCGGATAACAGGGCTACTTTAATAGATTGCTCCTGCTCATATCCTTCTACGTTGAAAACGGTACCCAGTACGGTAGTAACCGTGTTACCCACCTGCACGCGAAAAGGTTTACCTGCCTGTGGTGCAATATCAAAACGGGCTTCGCCATTGAGCTTTACCACGCGACTGTTTTTATTGAAATCGGTATTCCATTCCAGTGTAGAAAACTCGTTCATCCAAACCGTAGAACCGTCGGGCAGCACCAGCTTTTTCAACTCTCTGCGATGGGTGTGCATAGCAGTGGCCATGTTGGTACGATGCGCATGCACGTTATACCAACGGTAACCCGCCCAGGAAAGCACTATACCCGCTACCATAGCCGCAGCGGCTGCCGTCCAACGATACAAACGGCGTATTACTGCGCGTTGGTTAGATATAGAAGCCGGCAGATCGGGCAAGCCCGCTCTCAGCTGCTGTTCTGCCGCAGCCATAAAAGCAGGTTGTTGTAGACGAATATCTTCCACCATAGCAAGGCTATTGTACCACTCGTCTACCAGTTGGTTTTCTTCCGGAGTGCTTGTGCCGGCGAGATATTTATCCAGCAGTTGATTAATTCTTTTTTCCTGTTCAGTAGTCATCACAATAACCACGTTTGTGGATATTCGCTTGTACCTGCCAGGTGTATTACCAAATTGTTAACAAGAAAAAACAGGAGGTGCACTCTATAGTACAGTATTAAATCCAACTATCTGCGCCCAGGCAAAGGGTGATGCACAGCCAAAGATGCTTTTCCAGCAGTTTCCGCACGCGATCGGACGCTTCGGATAGCTGGTTGCGGATAGATTGGGGACGTAAGTTTAAAGCAGATGATATTTCGGAGATAGAAAGTTGTTGCTGATGGCGGAGTACATAAATTTCTTTCATACGGACGGGCAAAGTATCAATAGCCAGTTGCCATTCTTCCAGCGCAGCAGTATATTCTGTGGCGGCTTGTTCGGAATGATCGCCGCTCATTTCCTGCAAACGTTCCAGTAATGCTGCTTTTTGTTTGGCGCGGCTGCTGGTAGCGCGGTACCAGCTGATAACACGGTTTTTAATGCTGGTGGTAAGGTAGGCAGCTACGTTGCCGCTGATTTCCAGCGTTTCATGGCTTTCCCAGATGTGAATAAACAATTCCTGTACAATATCCAGCGCATCCTGTGTATCGCCTGTTTTACGGTAGGCAATGGCAAACAACATTTCCCAGTAACGCTGAAACAACGCTTCGTAAGCGTGTTTATCGCCTTTATTGATATGTTCAACGATCACCTGATCTGTTTCTTCCACAAACTGCATACTTACCCGCTAATGCCGGGCAAATTACCCCATTACCAGGTAGCAGCACCTGTTAGCATGGCACGTTAACAATAAGGTAATATTCATACTATTACACACCTCACCATTATTCATGTCGCAATGATTGTATAGGATTAGCAATAGCCGCCTTCACCGATTGCCATGCTATGGTGGTAAAGGCCACACCCAGTGTAAGCAAGCCGGCTTCTATAAACACCAGCGGCCCTATAGTGATGCGATAAGCAAAATCATGCAACCATTGATTCATGGCCCACACACATATAGGAACAGCAATAATAATAGCAATGAACACCAGGCTGATAAAATCTTTGGATAACAACAACACTATGCCGGCTACAGATGAGCCTAATACTTTTCTTACACCAATTTCCTTTACACGTTGCTGCGCCATATAGGTAGAAAGCCCTAGAAGTCCCAAACAGGCAATGCAAATGGCCAGACAGGAAAAGAAAGTAAACAGTTGCCCGAAATGCTCATCTGCCTGGTATTGTTCGCGAAACGACTCGTCCAGGAAGTGAAAAAGGAAAGGACGCTGGGGCGCCATCTGATCCCACACCTTTTTAACACCCGCCAGTGAAGCCTGCATAGCATCCCCTTTTATAGAGACGGAAATACGATTAAGATCTGACGGATAGCCATATCGTAAGGTAAGCGGCTCTACCGCCTGGTGAAGCGAGCGAAAATGAAAGTTTTTAACCACACCAATCACCACTCCCTTCCTACCCCATTGCTGAAACTGTTTTCCAACAGCATCGGCCGGGTGGGTGTATCCAAACAACTGTGCAGTAGCTTCATTTATAATCATGGCTTCTGCACTATCGGTCACATGCTCACGTGAATAAGCCCTGCCTGCCACCAGGGGGATATGATAGGTAGGAATAAAATCAAAGTCTATTTCATAAATAAGCGGAAGCCTTTGCACCAGTTGACCATCAGGCGCTTGTATCTCAGTGCCGGCATTGGGCAAAAATTCACCAGGTACGGCACGCGATGCCGTCACAGCTGTAACACCTGGCTGTGCAGCTATAGCCCTTTTAATGGATTCAATATTTTGCTGCACTTTGGCATCCCCTGCAAAATCCAATATCACCATCTGCTCTTTCTGAAATCCCAGATCGCGATGGCCCAGGTATTGCAGCTGTGCATATACCACTAATGTTCCGGCAATCAGTGCTACGGATAATGCAAACTGAAACACCACTAATACTTTGCGTAGCGAAACCCCACCTGCAATAGGCCAATACCTGCCTTTCAGCACCGCAATGGCCTTTACCTTCACCAATGCCAGCGCCGGGTATATCCCTGCCAGCATACCCACTACAACGGAAAAAAGGAACATACCTGCAAAAAACAATGGTGTAAAAAAGTGTGTATACGAGATATCCTTACCGGATAATTTTTCCATCAACACAATGCCCGGCCGTGCTAATATCAGCGCTATTACAGCTGCGGCCAGTGTAAACAAAACAGATTCTAATAAAAATTGCCACACCAGGCTGGATACACGCACACCCAACACTTTTCTCACACCCACTTCTTTTGCCCTTTCCAGGGAGCGCGCTGTAGACAGGTTTATAAAATTAATACAGGCAATCAGCATGATAAAAACAGCAATACAGGCAAAGAGATAAATATTCAGCAAACTGCCTGTAGCGCCAGGCTGCCTGCTGGCTACAGAATGCAAATAGGCATCTGTCATCTTCTCAAATGTGAGCCCATACCATCTATCAGGCCCGGTATACCTTCTGATAAAAGCAGGAAGCTTTGTTTCTATGGATGCTATTTGTGCATTTTCTTTCAGCAATAAGTAGGTGTAAAAGTCTACATATCCCCAGTTACTAAAAATCTCCGGTCGGTATTTCCGCATGGTGGTCATGGAAATAAGTCCGTTGAAGGTAAACTGCGAATTAGGGGGAACATCTTTTATCACACCGGTAACCAGTAAGTTTTCCTGATTATCTGCAAGCAATGTTTTACCAACAGGATCGGTATTACCAAAAAACTTTTTGGCTACAGACTGCGTAAGCACAATGCTTCCCGGTGCTACCAACGCCGTATGCCTGTTGCCATACAACCACTCCCAGCTGAACACGTCAAATGCGGTGGAGTCCATAAACACCATGTTATCCTGCTGAATGCGTTGCTCGCCGTATTGCAGCAACCAGCTGGACGGGCTTGTAAAGCGTACCACTTTTTCAATACCCGGAAAATTGGCCTGCAGCGCCGGGCCTGCGGGTGCGCAGCCCCACACCTGGTAATCCTTTGGGGTTAACACTGCCTGTGCAGACCGCTGATCGGCACCGGGATAGGCATGTACCAGCCGGTATATGCGGTCGTGTTTGGTATGATATTGATCGTAAGAAAGTTCGTTATGGAGGTATAAGGTGATCAGCAGGCAACACACCATTCCAATAGCCAGCCCGGTAACATTCAGTAAACTAAAAAACTTCCGTTTCCGGATGTTGCGCCAGGCAATTTGAAAATAGTGACGAAGCATAATCAACCAATTTAGCCTATCAAAAGCACAAGCAATATGCCACTCCTTTTTCCGCTGAAACTCAGCGAATAACGGTTGCCCGGTGTTCAGATACGGACATTACCTGTACGGTATTGGTACAATAAAACGGGCTATCTCCCCCCGAAGACAGCCCGTTAAGCCATAATTTATAACTAAAAATCAATACATCAGCCTGTGTTCTTAACAGCAAGGCAGCTATATTCTGTAAACAATATTACTGATGCATTCTTTTAAAAAAGGATTTCCCCATTTAGAATGTTATTAGAATTCATACTGATAAAAAAGAAGCGATCCCGTTATAATAAGGATCGCTTCTTTTTTATAGTTACTTCCACGGTAGTTTATCGCTTTAACCTAAACCGGCAGGATATAGGATATACCTTACTGTTATTGTTAGAATCAGATACATTCCCTGTAAAAGAACCTACAATGTAACCTGTGCCCGTGCTTCCATATTCTGTTACAATTACATCTGCATTGCCTTTCTGCACGAAATAGGTGTCGCTGTTATCATAAGGATAAAAACCACTCCATGCTTTTACACCAGGATAGGCACCCCCTCTAAAGGCCAGGTAGAAATAACGGTATTCGTTTTCAGCGCTGGTAGCGCGTAATTCGGTAACCGTATCATAAACGCCGTTACCATATCCATATATACTGGCGGTTACCTTCATGTTAAAGGGAGGAGCTGTTATGCCGTAGTTCTGTCCGTTTACAGTATAATATACATACTGGTCGTACACAGTGCCACATACCGTAATCACCCCTGCATTTACGGATGTACCCGAAACAGCCACCTTAGCAGCTTCGCCACTTTGAGCAGACGCAGGATCATAAGCGGTAACTGTAGCAGTAACAGGCGTGTTGTTGCAACGGTTTACCAGCAAGGAAAAGCTTCCATTGGTAATATTGGTACGGTAAAATACATTTTCCAGTTCTACGGTTACATAGCCATCAGCTACAGCGCCACCGGAACAATTAACAACAGAACCTGAGATAGTTACCGCAGTAGTAGTGGCATCCACCACTATAGTACCCAGTGGGGTTGCACCTGCAAAGGGGCCCACACTTTTTCTATATACCTGGCTGCCACATTTATCATAGATGATCATAGTTAAAATAGCCATGGCAGGAATTTTACCTCCGGTAAATCCATCATCATTGATATTTCCGGCGCCATAATTAACAGTACTGTCAGAAGTAGTAAACACCACTTTACCCCCTTTCAGGGCAATACCGTTTTTATCTGTTATGGTAGCAGAAAAGTCAATCACTGCAAATGGTGCATCACAGTTCCAGTAAGAAAAGTGCTTTACAGTACCTACATAGGTATCTCCCTTCCGCGTAGCTTCTCCTTCTTCCTTCCACAAGCCACTTGTTTCGTCCAGGTACCATAACGGAATATTGTTAGGCGCTTTGCTACGAATATCAGCAGGAATAGCAAACGTAATGGTAGCCGGTTTTCCGTCGGCCAGTTGCAGTTTCTCACCGTTATCGCCGGTTAATTCCACTGCCATCATGCTAAAAGACTGCAAACCTGTTTCGATGTTGTTGGTAGTAGTACCCCTTAATGTTCCGGGTATAATGTTATCAAATCCTTCTGCAGTAGGATCGAAAAAGAAAGCGCTTACCGATACGTTACCGGTATAAGCCGCATTGCTGGCAGCATTTACCACGCTACCCGCCTGAAACTGGATATTACCGCCCGATGCCGGCACGGTAACGGTACCGCCTGAAGAAGCGGCAAAAGTACCTGCTACTGTTTTTTTAATTAACTGGATAGACACATTATTGTCTTTACCAGACCTTACTACAATTGTTTTAGCCCCGAGATAAAAGCTATCTTTTACCACTTTCACAAACCCAGCGTTTTTATCTACGCTGGCGTTGTTAATGATAAATAAGCCATCCACTCCTGTGGTGTCTGATACCGATCCGGCAGTAACCACAGCGCCACTCACAGGCAACTTGTTTTCATCTATAACACGACCTGAAATAGTAGCGGTTACAGGTTCCGGAGTATAAGGTAATGGAGGTTCAACTGTTGGGGACGACGACTTTTTGCATCCCATGCAGGCGAGTACAGCGAAAAGACAGGCTGCACCCAAAATGCGGGTTGTTTTCATAATTTGTTTAATAAGAGTATGCAATATTACTCCTATTTCGGCCTTTCCCATACATTTTGCCTAAAAACCAGCGTTATTTACCCACCGTTTCACATTCTCCAGCTTTCCTTTTCTATCACATACACAAAGTTTAACAGGGAAGTTTCTCCAAAATAAGCGACTGCCTGCTCCCCTATTTTTTTGGCTCCTGTACGGCCAACCGCTATTTGTGAGCGGATATTATGGGCACCTACATGGAGGAATACCTGATTTACAAACGGGAATATATATTCCAGCATCAGGGCTTTTACCTGCTGATTAATGCCTTTGCCCCAGCTGATGGTACCATAAAATGTGTAGCCAATGAATATGCTTTTCTCCTGTGGGTTATAATCGTAAAAGCGGGTGCATCCTATTGCTTTTCCTGTGGTTTTATCCACTATTTTAAACGCTCCCTTACTTTGTATGGCGCCATCAAAAAAAGTACGGAACACCTCCAGCTGCCAGCGGTTTTTGTTAGGATGCTGTTCCCACACTTTCGGATCGGAAGCCACTGCATACAAACTATCAAAGTCACTTTCCCGTAATGGATACAGTATCACATTTTCATTCTCTAACAAAGGTTGTATTTCCAAACTTCCATCCAACCTTTTCCGCATCATAAAGTCCGTTTGTACATCGTTGCCCAGTTGAAACAGATGTTTATCAAAAGCAACAAAACCATTCTTCTGATAAAAGCGGATGGCCCTGCTATTCTTTTCCCAAACACCCAGCCACACATACTGCACCTGTTTTTCGATGGCTACCGCTATCGCTTTATCATACAGCAATTGCCCCACCCTCTTACCGTGAAATTCCTGCTGCACATAAATACGTTCTATTTCAAGCGCTCCCTGCTCCTTTAGCTCTGTTTGAGTATCACCGGTATTCAGTTTCAGATACCCGATAACAGCATTATCCAGCATCGCAAAATAAAACTCCGAGTTTTCCTTTTGTAGTTCAGCCGCTAGTTTATCATAGGCAAAACCTTCTTCCAGGTATGTAGCCATGTTCTCTGCACTATTGAAAGGTGCAAAAGTTTCGGCAAAGGTTTGCCGGCCTATTTGCTGCAATGCTTCTATATCGTGGAGTGTTACCCTTTTTATAATGATGTTGCTCATGTTTGTACTTTATGCCGTTCACCAATGTATAACCCGGTACAAAACTAACTACAGAATGGACTATGTTTGTAGTCCAATGCGTAAAAAATGGGTAGTCCAATTACAGAACAGATAATAGCAGCCATTACACTGGATTCTTCCCACGAACGGGCGGTGTACCTGCAGCTGGCTGATGCTATTTTAGTTTTGGTGCGGGAAGGAAAATTACGCTCAGGGCAAAAGCTACCCGGTACCAGGGATGTAGCGGCGCTGTTACACATTAACCGCATAACGGTTTCCAAAGCATATGAAGAGTTGCAGATGCAAGGATGGCTGGAAAGCACCGTAGGCCGCGGCACCTTTGTTAGCGCACATATAGCCGATCACCAGCCCAAAGCATTGGGTAAAAAACAAGTGGCCGGCCCGGTGAAAAAAGCCGGTTTTACTATCCCTTCCATCAGTTATCCCGATATAGTAAAACCCAGTTCTACCTTACCCCTTCATTTGGATGATGGTTATCCCGATCCCAGACTGGCACCGTTGCCGGAGTTTTACCGGGCCTACCGCAACCAGCTCACCCGAAGCGGGCTATATTATAAATTCGGCGGCTATGGCCACCCGGCAGGATCTGACCACTACAGGCAGGCTATATCTGAGCATATGAATAATACCCGGGCCTTAAAAACAACAGCGGCCAACATCCTTTCCATCAGAGGCACTTTGATGGGACTTAACCTGGTGTGTGCTGCCCTCATTAACCCCGGTGATGTAATTGTATCCGGTATCCCCGGCTGGAAACGGGCCGATCATAATTTTCTGCACGCCAGGGCTAATCATATTGGTATACCGGTAGATGAACACGGACTGGTGGTAGAAGAACTCCGGAAAATATGTAAGAAAAAGCAAGTACGGATGGTATATGTAACGCCCCACCATCATTACCCTACCACCGTATCACTCCGTATTGATCGCAGACTGGAACTGATAAGATTAGCCAATGAATATGACTTCTTCCTCTTTGAAGATGATTACGATTTCGATTTTCATTATAAACACCGGCCACTGCTACCACTTGCCAGCGCCGACACCAACGGCATGGTTATTTACTGCGGCTCGTTCAGTAAAAGCTTCTCCCCTGCTTTTCGCATGGGCTACCTGGTAGCTGCGGAGAATGTAATAGAACATCTGTCGAGGGTTCGTATCCTCCTGGACAGGCAAGGTGATCATATTGTTGATAATGTAATGGCCGACCTCATAACAGACGGCACCATACAACGCTATCTGCGAAAAACATTACCTGTTTATGAAGAAAGACGGGACCTGTTTTGCCACTTGCTAAACAGTGAGCTGCGCGATGCCGTGCAATTTACCATCCCGGAAGGTGGCATGACCGTATGGACCGAATTTGACACCTCCATTCACCTGGAAACACTGGCTGCTAAAGCGTATAAAAAAGGCTTATACCTGTCTGATGGCAAAGCACATCAATATCCGCATTATAAAACCAACGGTATTCGCTTAGGCTTTGCTTCTTCCTCAAAAGAAGAGTTGGTAAAAAGTGTGGAGATTTTAAAAAGGTTGATATAGTATTGAAATGATATAAAAGTTCAGCATGTAATAAAGATAATTGTCTCAGGATTTTAAAGGTGGGTGATTGTTCTCTATCAAAGTAATTATCCCTCCATTAGTGTAATAAAAATTCTCCTATCTTTTAGAAAATGTATCAAGATTATAAATCCCACGATTGCTATATGACCTAAAACAACCAGGCTTGTAATAATCCCTTTCCACCACCTTCTATAGGTAAACTGATATATAGCAAAACCAGCTAATCTCAATACCGTAATTAAGTACAGGCATGCAAAAACACTCATGTAAAGAGGATTAGTACATAACAAACTTACTTGTAGCAGCACCAATACGATTAACCAGTAATAAAGCGGTTTCCACCATTGATCAAACAGAAAAACAAGAATCATCGCCATATAATACAAAGCTTAGGTTCAGGAATACCCTACAAAATAAGCATCCCATACCCAAATAAAGAAAATGATAAAGGGAAGCACCTATAGCTATCTATATAGCCAGGGTCCCCTAACATAAAAACCACCTATTTTTGTACAATTCCACAGTAATTCATCCCAACAAATACCCATGATGTCCTATAAAGAAGACTGCGAAAAATATCCTGAAGGAGAAATAGGCGATTTTTATTCCCAAAATAATAGTTGCATTACATGTGGCGCACCAGAAGCAGAAGCCCCCGATCTGATTGAACATTCCATGAAAGAATACGGGCATTGTTACTTCAAAAAACAGCCAAGCACCCCTGATGAATTAGGAAGAGCCATCAAAGCGATGGAAGTAGCTTGTGTCGCCAGTATCAGATATGGAGGACAAGATGAAGCTATTTTAAAACGTCTGTATGAAAGAAACTTATCAGACTTATGCGATCATAAACCAGCCGGGGATTATAAAACAATTATTAAAAACGAGGTACGATTTCATTATACAGGTCGGCTTAAGGATCTAAGTAGACATATTGCGTATACACTGTTAAGTAAACACCCTTGGTTAAAATCTAAAATTGTCAATTTCGATACAAATACAATAGACTTCATCACATTTACACATAGATGGAGACCGTTTTTATCAGGCACTATTTATACCTGTCATCTTAATGATAACGGAACATTTACCATTATCATAACACTTGAAGAAGATGCCCACCTGAACCACATTATATACGCCGCTATGCATTTGAATGAAATTTTACAGCAATTACCTGGGGTAAGCCATCTTATTTGGTTTGATACTGCGGGGAATGAATACCCAGAATCAACTGAAATTTATTAATGATTGTAGGAAAGACATTTGTCAACTACTTCTTCTACTGTTGGATTATAGTCCCAATCGTCGATAGTTGCACCTTCGGCTATAAAAAACAAACTGCTTCCGTTAGGATAAGGAACATGTAAATCAAATATCTCCATCCAGGTTCTTGTGTCTTCTTCGTTATTACCTGGAGACATTATTTTGTTACCTACCTCTATCAACTGCTCCCTTGTCATACGGGGTCTTTCCGGAGTTTCGGCCAAGGCCAGTTGAAAATTCACATCAGTAAATCTATCTATAACACCTCCATATCTGCTATCCTCTTTTTCTCTTATAACCAGTCCATGAGCTAAACGCAGATGCGTTTCGTATCGCATCTCTCCCAACCTCACTGCTATATTATCAATAACGTCATCCGACAATTTACCATCTATATATAATCTGCAAATGATTACTAACGCTGTTCCTTGTGGCCAGTCATATACTCCAAATGCCATTGATTTCAAAAAATCAAGTCCGTCAGCTCCCAAATGATATACCAACTCCAAAATCACATGCTGACATATAGATAACCAGCCACTTAAACCTAAATCCTGTCTACTAATGTCAGGGTGTACTGTTGGAGGATGGTGAAGTTTACTACGCAGCATTTTCAAATCGCTCACAACAATACGGCTGGCTTCCAATTTCGCCATCGCTTGAAATGTGTCACCTTCTAACAAAGCTTCCTTTCCAAGTTGAGCAATCAGATTATCCAGTTCTTCCTCTTTCATCATATTATTTATCCCAATTAAACCGAGTTGTTATACCGCCGTAAATTCAGCAAATAAATTATTCACCTCACCAAGGCTATTTAAAGGTACATAATCACATACTTCTGCATATTCTGCCCATAATTGATGCACTACCGGGTTATCATGGGCCGCTACTATAGCTTCTGCCGATTTCCATTCAAATACTTCTATGATAACACCGTCTTCTGATTCACAAATCACTGGTGGCCGTTCTGTTACCAGCCCCTCAGCCAATAACCTCGGCACATGTGTTTTTGTAAGCGCTTTTAAGGCTTCTGCCTTACCTGCTTTAGGTTTGTAGGCTACTATCACAATTCTTCCCATAAGTAATTGAGTTTAGTTTTGAATTACATCTATAATAGGTTGCCACTATACTGCTGGATAAAAACAAATTTACTGCAAAAAACCTGTTTTCATGTAATTGACATGCATCATCCATACTTATGGTATGCTTTATATATACAGCATCTATGCCTTTGGTACGACTTTCACTTGTACTTAACCCGTCCTGCTCCTCCTTTGATGTTTCTCTATCAACTATTGACATAGCGATATATCACTATTCTGTTAACGAATTTTATTACACATTTTTACATCGAGATATGGCAACAACAATATCCCTTCATATTGTACATACCCACTATATCTTCCGCTTACTGCCTTACAAAGCAGTATTTGTTTAACCATTAAAAGGGGGTGCCGAAAACCATACAGAGTAGGCTAAACACATTTAATTGATTTGCCATGACAACAACATCAACATGGGCCGATGCGCCCATACAGCTTACCGAAAGTTTAAACGACGCCATTTGGTCTGGTGCAGGAAAAATGCCTATTCCGAATGGATTTTTGCTAACCAAGAATGACGCGCAATACCTGTATGCAGCACTGGACATGACAGGCGACACCGTAAACAACAGTGGTGTGGATGATTATTTCTGGTTCACCTTTGACCGTAACCGTGATGGTAACATTACCCCTAATGTAGACGTTAACTATGGACAGTACCCCGCAACACCTAACAAAATAGGCCGGCAGTTTTACTTAGCACCAGGTACCTGGACAGGACTCAGCACCGATCAAACAGAATTCAAGGTTGATTTTGAAGCGTCTCCCAACAGCGCTACACCACACCGTGTATGGAAGTTCAAATTTAAATTGACCGATCTGAACGTATCCCTTATCCCATTCATACTACCACCTTATACCAGGTTTGGTATCCGGGTGCATTCCACTACCCCGCTACAGGACAACAGTACACCTGCTAACTTCTGGACCAGCTTTGCCAGCCTGCACACATTGTATTTTTCCAGAAGACCTTCGGTGCCCGTTTCTTTAATGGGCCCCGTTATAGGCTGTGTAGGTTTGATACCCACTACCAAAATCAATGCAGCTTCCGGTAAAGCCACCACCGATGTGGGTTACATGGTGCAAGTACAGAACGCGGCATTTGGCGGTTTACTCAACATCATTGGTAACGGTCCTAACCTGGATAACCTTATTGCAGTAAACAAAGCTGCCTTTATCAAGGTAAAACATAGAACAGGTACAGCGGGTACGTTTACCGACCTTATCACTTCGTGGAATAATTACAGGTGGAACAGCGTTGCCAATGATTACACACTGGTGAATTACAGCCCGGATACCAGCAATTTTTATCCATTGCCAACTGCGGGTGTGGATTACTCTATTCATGACCTGTTATTCCAGTTTAATTCCTACGAGTTATCACAAGGTTTACACCAGTTCCAGGTAGAGTTTTACACCGCTACTAAAGCATCTATCACGCTTCCCACTATTCAAACGCTCACCTTATATATTGACAACACCGTGCCTATTGTAAAAATCAATTCCATCAAGCATGGCGGTGTTGCAGTAAACACCTGTGAAATAGTGAAGATGACCAGCGGCACTGACGGCCTGGTGATAAACTTTGATGCCAATGATCCCGAAAACAATGTACACAGCTATGCTGTTACTGCCACATGGGGCGAAGGACAGTCGGCCACTATTATATCGGACACTTACACTCCTGCCAAAGGCGACTGGGGCGGTGTCACCAATCAAAATGCACCTGCTTCGGGTGTATGGGTTCCATTGGTTACCTGTGCACATTCCTTTAACGTAACCGCCTGGGCAAGAACTACGAATGGCTATGGTTACATTGGATATAATTCCGTTAGCAGATATCTGACTATTTTGAAATAAACACCACTCCTATTACAAGCCTTCTCCCGGATATAAAGCCGGGGGAAGGCTTTTTTATTACTCTTTGATTGAATTGTAATTCCTTTGGAAGAAGCTAAAACACATTCTTGCCTTCCTTCTGCATTTCTTTGCGTATACCGCGCAGAATATCATGAGAAGCAATAACAGTGGTGCCCTTTTCCAGTGCCCGCAGGGAACAATAGCGAAGCACATTCATAATGGCAGCACCTGTAAGCTCATGTTCGTAGGCTATTTTTTCCAGGTTCACTTCCGGCGCCAGTTCGCAGGGTGGCGTAAACGCGTTGTGCCAAAGGCGCAGGCGTTGTTCAAAATCGGGTTTCTGGAAGTTGATGGATAATTGAAAGCGGCGGGCAAATGCTTCGTCGAGGTTGGATTTAAAGTTGGTAGCCAGTATTACCAGGCCCGGAAAATCTTCTATCCGCTGTAACAGGTACGACACTTCCTGGTTGGCATGGCGGTCGTGCGCGTCGGAGGTGCTGGTTCTTTTACCAAACAGGGCGTCTGCTTCGTCAAAAAACAATATCCATTCCGAGTTTTCAGCTTTGTCGAATACATTGGCCAGGTTCTTTTCTGTTTCCCCGATGTATTTGGATACCACCATAGACAAATCAATGCGATACAGATCGCGGTGTACCGATTTGCCCAGCAATGTGGCTGCCAGTGTTTTACCCGTGCCGGGAGGGCCGGAAAACAACACGCGAAAACCGGGTTTTACCTTGCCTTTAAAACCCCAGTCGTTCAGCAATGCCTGCCCGTGCTGTAGCCATACACGCACTTCGTCCAGCTCGTCCAGGATGTCTTCTGATACAACCAGGTCGCTCCATTCTAAGGAAGTGGTTAATCTTTTAGCGGGGAAGCCGGCACCGAAATCGGGGCGGTAACTTTCGCCTGTGGTTAATAAAGTGAGGTATTCTGCCGAAATAGCTAATGCACCGCTTAAACGGGGCTCGCCGGGTGCGGCTGACTGTAACTTTAATAGGTTATGCCGGTAGAAATAATGGTTTTCATCAAACAGCGCCATCAGCTCTATTCGCTGGCGCAGCTGGTAGCCTGCCAGTAAAAACACGGCAGTTTCGCCCGTGGGCAGGTAACCGTTATGTACTGTTCCTTTCTGGCCACCCAGCTCTGTATACAAACGGTCGGTGGCAGGATTCTTTAAAAACAGCATATCCAGCATTTCGGGGCGCAGATGCGGTATCAGCGCCAATGCCAGTATAAACCGTTCTTCAAAAGACATGTGAAATTTGCGGATGGTGTCCGCGTACAAAGAAGTATCGTTGGTAATATCCGGTGGCAGTATCGTTTCTATGGGTTGCTCCTGGGCATCCTGTCCAAAACTAATGGCACCGCGCGCCACTGCAACTTCCGAAAACCACCGCAATTCATTATCTGCAGTAGCGCTATTGGCTATAAGAGAAGAAGGCATGAATAATTATAAGTTATTGGCTTTGGCTCCCATCACATCTGCTTCTGTTTCTAAAGCAGCACTGTCGTTGATGGGCACACCATTCGATTCCATAGTAGGTTGCACGCGGCCCGCCATTTGCTGCACTACGTGCCACGCCTCGTGGGGTACGTGCTTTTCCTGACCAGGACCTACATGTATATCTGTTCCCTGTGCATAGGCCAGCGCGTTTAACTGGGCAGGCTGACTGGAATTATAATGCACCTTTACGCTATCCATAGAATAACCCGATAAGTTTTCTATGCCACTTTTCAGGTTATCTGATAAACCGGTTTTGTTTTCGGGTTGCATTTGCAGGGGTTCTTCCTCCGCGCCACCCACTAATTGAGTGGTGAACTTGCCCTGCACAGGCAATTCTTCTTCTAAACCGCCTTGTAATTGCGTAGCAAACTTACCTTGTACCGGTAATTCTTCTTCCGGTGCGGCCAATTGTGTTGTAAACTTACCCTGCACAGGTAACTCTTCTTCGGGTCCGGCCGCGAGTTGTGCCGCAAACTTACCTTGCGCCGGTAACTCCTCTTCCAGCGGACCAGCCATTTGCAGTGGGTTATTATGCCCTGCTGTGGCCAGTTGTGCAGCCTTATCTTTCAATAACTGTAAAGGATTAGACGATGATTTGCCGGCAGATGCGGCATTTCTGTCAGTAAGTTTGTTTTGTAATACAGCATGTTTCATAACGGCTATCTGTAAGGTTTTAGCGTCCCGATTATTTATTAAATATAGTACATTTTAGTATTGGGGTCCCTGTTAAATCCATTCTACATACAACACCTCTTTCATCCAGGGTAAACGAATGCTGCCATAGCTCCAGGGAAGGGTTTGCAGCAGCAGATCGTAACCCCGCTGTTCCACCTTCAACATCCAATGATCCTCGCCGCGGGTAAGCACCCCATCCCTTAGCAAAAAACTATTTCTGAATCCTTCTACCGAAGAACTTTTCATTTTACTCCATTGCTGAAACACGGCCTGAAACAAGCTCTCCGCCATAGCTATTTCTTCCGGTAATGGTTCTATGGAAAGTGGTACCGGCGTAGCCAGTTCAACCCCGCATAAAATTTTATTCAGGCATAAGGTATGCTCTTCATGTGCATACACGCCATCTACCAGGTGTTGCGTTAAATGAAGGGCGCGGAACAGGGCATCTTCATCTATAAATTTACTTTTCTCTGTCAGGTTCAGTTTACTGAAAAAGAAAGAAAAGAAAGGATGCAGCAGCACCAGCCCCGCGTTGTGTACGTATATTTTCTCCATTTTTTCCCGCGGCAATTCTATGCCCACTGTAGATGCGGTGTCTGGTGCTGGTATCACTCCTGCAATGGGCAACCGTTGCTTGGGTGGCGCTGCCTGTAAACGGGTAATCACCTCCCGCTCTACCACTGCCACCAGTTCGCGGGCAATGCCCCGCTCCTGCACTTTTAATACCGGCAGGGCTTTGCCTATGCGTTCATACACTTTATACACCGGTGGCGGGATACGTTTATCGGCAAAGGCGAAGAATTGTTTAATAAACTCTGGAGCATCTTTCACCATTACATGTCCGGCAAAAGCCAGTAACAAAAATTCGTTTAATAATTGAGAAGGCCAGTCGCGCCCTACCCCGGCAGCATCGGTAAACAGCAATTGCAGCACCAGCACGGCCGGTTGCATGTTCTCTAACCAGGTATAGTTTTCGCGTTCCATCCATTGCTGAATGGTAGCCATGCGGTAATGCCTGCTGATATAGGTGATTACTCCTACCGGCAATTGCTGCCAGCGCACCAATTTGTGCCAGGCAGGTGTTTGGGTGATATCCCTGTCAGTATGCTGCCGCAAATAAGCCAGCACATCCTGTTGTAACCAGATGGCTGTAAAAGCAGCAACGCTTTCTCCATTTACAAACTCGTTGCTTCCAAACCAGCTATGTAGCTGTATGCGTGCTTCTGCTGCATGGGTTGTCTTTTGCAACAACCGGCTTAAAGCGGCGCTGTTTTTACCCAGCACCCACCGGAACAGGTATTGTATCAGCACCCGGGCCGATACGCCCTGCAAATCCAGCGCCGCAGGTAAGCTGTTATAAGTAAAGAAATGATCCAACGTTTGTAAAGCCTGTTGCAGCAGCTGCTGTTCGTCCAGCGGTACCACGGTGGGCGTTTGATAAAAGCGGTTGAGTATGCGCGCCACTTTCATCAGGGTAACGCCTTTGTAGGTATCCCGCTTATATCCTTCCGAAGCGCTAAAGGGCTGATCGCCCAGGTAGGCCATCATATCTGCCTGTATAAAGCCGGATAGCCATTGCAATATCAGCGCATCTTTACCGCCACGCCGGGCGTTGAATAACTGGTATATGCTTTTGCGGGCCGTATAGCTGTTCACCGGTGCCATTAGCAACGATTTCAGCCGGGCACGGTCTTTTTCAAACAGGTATAATACCATATCGGTTAACAAACCCACACCCGTGGCTTCATCCGGCACCTGCAAAGCATCGGGCATACTGTTCCAGGTAAGATAATAGGCCATATTTTCTGCCACAGCGGTTAATAAAGCAGTGGCATTATCGACGGTTTCCTCCTTGCCATATAAGGCGGGAAACAAAGGCAGGTAACGATATTCCTGTCCTGCTATCGACAACAGTAACCGCTTTACTTCCGGCAGCTTTAACAAGGTTTGTTGCGCAGCATCCTGCTTTACTACAAAGCCCCCTACCAGTTGCCCCTGCTCGTTGATAGCACCAATCCAGGCAATGATCTGTTGCAGGCTTTCTGTATCACCCCGGCTGAACAGCCGGTTTAATTCCGGCAACAACGCATACCAGGTATGCCCCGGCAACCGGAACAGATGTTTAAGTCCCTGTATATAAAAGCTGCCCACATGAAAGGTTTGATAATAGGTTTCGGCATAATGATGCCACAGCAACCGCAGTAAGGTTTTCTCTGCACTTTGTGCGGTAATGGCCATAGCTGTAGGATGACTACCAGCGGTGGCCAGCTGTTGTATTAAAACACTGGCCTGCACCGCTTCTTCACCCGAAGGCAATAAGGCGAATATCCGCTGTACTAACGCTGCGGGAAACTGTAGCAGAAAGCGATGCATTCGTTTGTCGCTGCTGCCAGCCCATTGTAATAAGGCCAATGCTTCGCGTGGGTGCTGGTTCAGCAGTTGCTCCATCAACGATACAATGCTACCGGGCGTATACTGACCCCAGCGCGGCACACCGCCTGTTTCTATAAAATAAGCCAATAAGTTTTTTAGTTGCAAGTGCCCCGATGTGTAGCCTGCGCGTTCTACTGCCCAGTCAATAACAGGCTGTTGCAGTAAATCGTAAACCGCATCTGTTGCTACACCATTACTTTCAGTGGGCAAAGCGGCATTATGCGTGTGTAGTTCTTCTTCCAGCACCACTTTCATAAACCAGGTTAAACGGGCGTGTTCAATATCTACCCCTGCTGCATACAAAGCCTGGTACAGCAAGCCCAGCAACGCCGTATAGCCTACGTTAAAGTGTGCCGACATTTGGCGCAGTGTGCTTTTGATAAACATTTTGCGGCTGAACCAGGTTTCTTTTTCTGCCAGCAGAAAGGAAAGGATAAACAACCACAGCGCACGCTGAAAGTCTTCTGTACCCGATTTTACCAGGGCGTATTGTTCCTGCTGCCGGGTAATGCTTTTATGATAAGCAAGGATGAACAGGCTTTCTGCCGGTTCCAGCACTTCCACTATTTTTTGAATAACAGATTCGTTGAACTGCCAGGCAATGCGGCGGCGCACACTTTCATTTTTGCCTTCGCGCAACAATACAGCACGTAACTCTTTGCTATAGTTCTTGTACAACCGTTCTATTACATCTTCCAGTTCGTACACCGTGCTCACGCCTGCCCACCAGGGAAAGCTACCCGTTTGTAAAAAGTATACCAGCAGGCGCAAATAGCCTGCTTCTGTAGTAGTGATAGTATAATCGATAGTAGCACCCGCAGCCGGCCGGCCACCGGGTGTAAAAGAAAAATCAAATGCTTTGTGTAATGCCTGTAACAAACGTTCCGGCAGTTCTTTTTCCAGTTGCTCCAGGGTAATATTGCCCAGGTCCAGCGTAAGGGAATCTATTTTGATGTGTACACCATCCGGTATCGATTCGCTGAAAAACTGCTGTAACAGACTTTCCAGCTGGTAGGTAAACAACCGGCTGATCCTGTTTTGCAGTTCATGCGCCTTTTCACGCGGACGTAAGCCCACATCAAACACCAGGCTTTGTATGTGACTGCTATCATCACTCACAACAGGTTGTATTTAGAAGCTTCCATTAAAAACAGGGTCAGCTGCTCGCTGTAAAAGCTGGTATCGAACTCGTTCCTGTCCCGCAAAGACTGTCCCCATTTCTGGTATATTTCTTCAAAACGTTTCATACGGGGAATGTCCAGCCATAAAAAGGTAGGCTGCATATGCGCAGGCAAATGTGTAAGAAAAAGACTTTGTGCAAACTCGCGAAACCCTTTGTCCTGGAAGCGGCGCGGCCAGTCGGGAAATACGATGGTGGCTTTCCCGTTGAAAAAATCTTCTGTGCCAACGGTTTTATCTTTCCGTTGCACCTCATATTTAAAGCGGGGATAAAAATTGGTATTGCGATAGCGGTATTTCTCCAGTGCCAGGCGGGTTTTACCGGCCAGCTTTGCCTGCTCTTCTTCACTTAACAATTCTACATTGGACACAGGCATGGGTTCGGCGCTATCATTAGGCGCGCGGTAAATAGTAACAGCTGCCTGCAACGCGCGCAACCACTCTATATCTGTTTGTTTTTTGCGTTGTAGCTCCAGCAACTGCCTGATGGCTTCTTCCCGTTGTTCCCAGGTAAGCCAGTCGCGCTGGCTTAACAACAGCTTCCCTTTTTCATCATAAAAACGGAAGGCAAACACTTTTGACTCATGGGATGGTGCAAGCAGTAGGTGCTCTACCACATGAAAGCCTTCTGACGCAATGCTGATGTTGATTAATTTATCAATGAAAGTACGCAGGCCTTCCACGGCTTTAATACGGCTGGAAAAACGGCCAATAGCCACCCATTCGTGCGAGCCGTATTTTTTTATGGTCACCAGGTAATCGCCGGTGCTTACGGGGTGCGGCACTATTTTATAAAAACCAGGATCGGCCCCTTTATTAAAAAAGCCTACGTGCACCTGGCTCACCGAAAAGCTGGCATCCAGCGGCAAATTCTCATCTACCCACAACTCTAATGCTTTATCATCTTCTTCATAGGTTTTGTAAAAAGCCATCTGTGCAGCCGGTTTGGCGCCACTGCTTTTTACCAGGTTGCCTAATGCGTTCACGGCATTAAAAGTGCCCCGCTGCTGAATATGCAGCAGCAAACGCATGTTATTGGCAAAACCTACCCGAATTTCGTCGGATCCAAATTTCAGGTAGTTACGGGCCAGCGTTCTGTTATTATTGATCAACCGGGCGCTTTGCAGCAACGCACTTTTCCAGCGCAATTCTTCATCTATACGCTCTGCGGCATTGGATTGTTTGTAATAAAATTCGTACAACATTACCGGGTAGTGATCCGGTATAATATTAAACCTGCTTAACAAATGATCCAGGCTACGCTTTTTACGCTTGCGGTATACTTCGTCTGTTTCTACAATCTTTTGCAGCGCACTTACATAAGCATTTCCGGCATCCTTCATAAAGTCTTCCCAGGTAGTATTCTTGCTATCTGTAAAAGCTTTGATGATGTCAGATGCACCGGGCACGTTGTATAAAGGTTGTACAAAATAGGTTTTGGCTTTACCGGCATCTACTTCGTAAGAGTACAGATCGCCTACATGCGCCAGTTGCGACAGGTATCCGGCAATCAACTGCTCAAACAACATCAGGTAAGCTTTCAATTGTTTCATCACCGCTTTGCGGGCAGGTGTTTCATACTCTTCTATGCCATCTACCCCCAGGCGGTAAATAGCCGGAAAGTAGTTTTGCAAAGAAGTATACTGTTCGGTATTCCGGTATTTGCCTTTCACGCATTCCGCCACCACTTCATCGTGCATCTTCTCAATAAACCCTCTTTGCACGCTGGCACGTAAACGCCAGAGCAAACTATCAAACACCGCCCCGTTCACGGGTAAGGGCTGATCATCGTAAAACAATTTCACATCGGCATCATCCGGGTTAAACACCAGCAATGGAAAATGATACCGGTCCAGCTGCAACGGCTTTATGCCTTGCTTCTTGCCTGCCAACCCTATTTCCAACCTGCGAATATGCAACACATCTTCCATGCCCGAAATAGCCTTGATCAGCTCCGCAGGATCTATCTGCGTGGTCATCTTCTTCAACTCTTCATCGGGCACAATACCCCCTTTGAGGTTAGGCCCGGCGTAAATCTGTTCGTAGGAATATCCCCTGGCCAGCATTTCTTTTTCGGTATAGAATATAAACGGCGGGTTTAATGCTTTTTCCAGCCGGTGGTATATCTGGGCCAGTATCTCTTCGGGTATGGCTTTTTTAAACAGTACAATCTCGGCGTGTATGGTCATTTCCTGCGGTTGCAGCACCACAAAGGTTTCATACTCTTCTCCTACGTTACGCACCTCGTTCAATACTTCTCTTACACGGTTCACCACCTTTTTTGTTTCCGCTTCTGCTTCCTGGCCGGGCTTTAGCTGTTGCTGCCATTTTTCGTACAGCTGTATAACCACCTTATACCTGCCACGGGAATAAGTTTTGGTATAGGGCGATAAAACAGGCTCCAGCCATATGTTGTTCACTTCATAAATACTGTCAACTACATACTTGCGTAAATCGGTGATAGTAACAGGCGAAGAGGTTAATATCTGCTCCCGGCTAAAGAAAGAATTGGTGGCATAGTTCACCTGTCCTTTGTCGTCGGAAAGCAGGTCGGTAATAGGCACACTGGTACGATAGGCCAGATCGGTTAAAGCAAAACAGATCTGCTCCAGGATAGTAACGCCGGGATCGTGCAGGTTAAAGTCAGTCCATACTTTACCCGAATATTGCTGCACCAGTTCTACGGCCCTTTTCCTTAACCAGGCAAAGTCCATAGCCGGATTACTCTCGTAATTCTTTTCTATCGTAACAGGTTGCTGAATATCCATGCCTTCCCTTAATAGTAATAGGTGTCTGGTAAAAACTTGGTATCATCCCACAGGCGGGTGATATTATAATAGATCTGTACCCCATTGCCGTAATTGCTGCTGGTTTTTATTTCCAGTCTGAAATCGTGCGTGCCGTTGCTGCGCCATCTTAACTTAATCTTGTTCCAGAAAAAGCCGTAATGCGCGCCTGTACGGCGTATGTTGCTGCTGCTTTTACCAAATGCGCTTAATGCAATGGCATGCATAATAGCAAAGCGTCCGCTGGCTTTACGGCCGGTACGCGCCACTACCTCAAATGCCTGGCAGTTATCGAGGTTGGTGGCAATGGGATGCCATTGACCATCGGCTTTTACACTGCCCTGCTTATAGGTACCGGCACGGCCTTCCATGCCTGCAAAACCTTTTACATCCAGCTTAAAATCTTCGTTACAGTGTTTGCCCAATCCCAGGCTGCCATTGCCGTGAAAATAAAAGGTATCGTCTTCCTTTTTCTCTTTACGGGCATCCTGCAATGCCACCGGGCTTAGCTTCAAAGCTGTTTTTTCCTTCTCATCCCGCTCAAATACAAAAAACGGGTCCAGGTCGTCTATGTTCCTGTACAGGGCCATAAAACGACCGGAATGCATAGTAGAAGCTATGATCATCCCGTTATCATCGTCCTTTGAAAAACCATCGTCCTGCTTGTTGATCATAGAATCAATCAACGTGCAAAAATGATCTTCCGATGGTATTTCACCATTGCGGAAATGCTTTTTCAGCTCTTCCCTGCTACGCGTTTTTGTATTCTCAAATGCAGCCATCACGTTTTTATTTAAAGGTCAATTTGAATATCTATCAGTCCTTCTTCCCGTTTGCCCCAATCACGCTGTTGTTTTTCGTTGTGCGTGATGCGGCGGTATATAGTCAGTTCATCCCCTACTATAAAATCGCCAATGCCGGAAGCACCGGGTTTTTTATAATCAGGCGAATCAATAATTGAAACCAGGTGTGTGTCAGATGCTATCAGCACGGCATCGGGCCTGCTGGCTTCCATGTATTGCACCTGGTCTACAGCACTATCCACCACCACGGCATCAAAATGACCGGTAATCATATCCTGCCGTTTGTAAAAATGCAATACCGAAAACGAGGTTACATACCGTACATAAGGTTTACGTTTAATATCGTCCAGTATATCCTGCACATATATTTTACCACCTATTTTTAAATCGTGCCCCTGACCATACAGCCACGGGTTTACAAAGCGGTTGATATCCTCGTTCAGCATTTTGATATAATACCCATCATTGGTGTTCACCCCGTCTTTCTGTATCTGAATGCTGCAAACGATCTTTATTTTTTCATATACCGGGTTACCCACTTCCACGGTGGCAAATACGGATAGCTGCCGGCTGATAAACTGTTTTATACGCAACAGCATATCCAGGCTCACACCCGGCTCTTTACTCAGGTAACGGCCATCTTCTTTTTCACGCGGGATAACAATAATCTGCAGGTTAATGGCTGGTAAAATAAGGTCGCGCGCATCGCCCGAACCAATACATTTCACCATCATAATTTCGGGAAAGGCATCCAGTATCACCTGGGCAATGTCCAGGCTGGTACGTGGACGTTGTTTATGCCGCAAACGTTCGCTGATGCGCAGGTAGTATTGCTGCTTGCTTTCTTCGGGCCTGCCGCCAAAAGAAGGGAACAGTTGCCAGGTTTGCAATATCTCCGGCACTTTGCGTTTAAACCCTTTTATGGAGCCTGGTGGTATCCAGGTGCTATACAGGGTTTGTGCAGTAGATTCTTCTTCCTGCACGCGTGTGGCCGAAACAGCCTGTGTAAACACAGCTACCGCACGCCCGCCACTGCTATGGCTGCTATTAATAGATGCTTTTATCCAGTAACAATCTTCACTTACAATGGTGTTACCGGTGGCTATGTCATCAGGTAGTTTTAATACAATAATACCCGATTCTATAAAGTTGTGAGTGCTGTCGGATAGCACATCCGAATGTTTCAGATATTGCCATTTGTTATTTTTCAGGTAACTCCATTTCACCTTTTCGGTATCATGTGCCGTATGATGAAACTTCATTTCCTCTATCTGAAAAAGGAAAGATACTTCCTGCCCCGGCACCACCTGTTGCAGGCCTATCAGCAAATTGCTTTCCTGGTCAAGCCTGGGCACAAAGGAGATATCTGTCGTATCTTTTCCGGGATATAAGGCGGCATAGCCAAAGGGATATAAATGTATCAGTGATAAATAAGCGTCTTCTTTATTTCTGCCCCTGTTCAACACTTCTGAATGCTCCAGTGTGTAGCTTACCTCTACCGACTTCATCACCGGTATATAAGGCTGCTCGGGCACCGGCACTTTTTTGGCAAAACGTTTGGCGTTGTGCATCACCGCTGCCGGAAACAGGATCGGGTATAAACGATGCCCAAAAGCATCTGCCGGTTGCAGCAGTTCTATACGTACTGCCCCCTCTTTAAAAGCCCCCTGCGCAATGGTTTCTTTATTCAGCAGCATGTTGTTACTGAAAGCAAAAGCCACACCGCCCATATCAGGCGTAACGGTGTCTTTGCTTAAAAACAAATGCCTGTCTTCATCGCGCCAGGTGTTAAACAAAGACACCACCTGTTGCGGCGTAGCTGCGGGCGGGGTTTTACCATTGTTCAAAGGTGCAATGCTTACCGTAAAGCTATCATTCTTCACATGGTTATTATAACCGGCAAAGTAGGTTTCAAAACCACCTGCTTCTGATGGCAGGTCAAACCATTCCATCTGTAGCGAAAAGCTGCGGGTGAAGCGGTTAAATATATTCGTATTCTTAAGATCGAGATAACTGCCTGTGGCCGGCACCGGGCCAAAAGGCTGAAACGGCGTAGCGGCATTTACAGGCCCATAGTTGTTTTGTATCTCCACCATGCGCGAACCTGTTACCTGTGCTATTACGGAAATACGGCTTAGTTCCATATTACGTAAAAAGCCAAAGGCATTGTGGAACGAGCTGTTGTTCACTTCCAGCTTTAACAAAGGCCAGTTGCATTCATAACGGCCCCCATGCAGTTCGGGCTGGTAAACACTTACCGCCTTATCGGTATCGTATAGTTTAAATTTCAGTTCCAGGTAAGGATCGGATGCATTGTCCATATCAAACCGCAGGCTGTACTTCTTAATGGCCATCCATCCCTCTTCCCCGGTAACAGACACCTCAAATGCCTGGCTTAACAGCTGATGCACCACCAGCGATTTCTCGGCATCGGTAACACCTGAAAAGTTCAATATATAACTTTTGAAGAAGCGGTAAGAGTCGGGTTCCAGGTACATTTTCACCTGCATTAACCGGATGCCATCTTCTACATATAATAAGGGCGAGCCTATCAGCAATCCCAATACACCGTCGTCCATAGTTCGCTGACTCAGGGGCAGCTGGGTTTGATCTTCTCCCATCAAAGGCCAGGGCTCGGCCGTGCTAACACTGGCACTAAATGCATCGGGTGTAACCACGGGATAATCCCCTTTAAATACGCGTACTTCTTTAATGCTCTTGTATTCGTACTTCTCGCCGGCTGAAAACTGTACCTGCTTGCTTACAAAACCGGTTTTCAGTTCTTTAATAACGGCCTGACCTATCACGGTTTCCTGATCAATACGATATACAGCGCCTTTTACGGTACCGGCAATATCTGCCAGTAATAACTCCCCTTCCGGTAAGGCCAGCCTGCTTATTTGTGGCCCGGGTTGCAACACCAGGTGCACTTTATCCGGCACAGAAAGCCTGTGTTCTATGCCCAGTATCTGCTGGTAATATAAATCAAGATGGCGCTGGGTAATATGGTTCATTTGCTGCTGCAATAAGCCATGCAGGTCCAGGAAAGCCATATATAAACCCAGGTGCGAATCGTATTCTTTTTCATCCGACCGGTGCTGCAGGTAATACTGCGCAGCCACTACCAGCTGGCTGTATTTATCACGCAAATCGGTAAACAAACTATTTAAAGCAGCGGCCAGCACCTTCACCAGTTTTTTGGTAGAGCCTGTTGTAAACAGGTTTTCGGTAGCTGTTGCCGGAAACTGTAAAGGCTGTGGCAGCAGTGATGCAATTTCAAAATGGGCAATGCCCGGCACCAGGTATAATGCCTGGCTATATAAATGAATAAACCGGGCCGATAACTGGTAACAATCTTCGGTAACGCTCGCTACCGGCAATGCCTGTGCCCTGTTGCGCGAATGACTGCTTTTTACCCTTGTTTTTACCAGTATGTCTACCGCATCAAATAAAAACACAAATAGAGGATTTAACGCAGCCCCCAGCTCCACATCCGTTTCAGCACGCAGCAATGCCTGCTGCATCAGCTCATATTCTTTCAGGGCTGTTTTAATATCAATGCGCCCGATCAGGGTGAGCAGCACATCCATGTCCAGGTCAAAAAACTCTTCCCACGTGCCTTCTATCCTGTTTTGCAGGTTATAGTAATTAAACAGTTTGGCAAGCTCAATAGTAAAACTGAGCAGCTGCCCCGAATCGCGCTCGTCCGGTTTAAAATACCCCGGATGCAGCGCACGTGGAAAACGCTCTGACTGGCTCAGTCCATCTCTTATATCTATGTTTACGTGCCTGCTCATGAATGATTACATACAACTAATCTGATACATTGGTGCCTTCCAGGAAATAGAAAGGATATACAATGTTATGTCTGGTATTGGTGATAATGACTGTAAAAGCTATTTCTAAATGCACCAGTCCTTCCAGCTCGTTTTGCTGAATAACCATGGCTTCTAAAAATTTTACCCGGGGCTCAAAATTCAATAACGCCTGCCGGATAAGATCGTTAATGGTGCTGATGAATACACTGTCTACGCGTTCAAACACCATGCGGCGTAAGGCACAACCGAACGTAGGTTGCATCACGCGTTCGCCCGGCACTGTGCCCAGTATAATACGAATGCTCTGGATAATATCTTCCAGCTCGCTTACCATATTTACCGACATATGCAATTTGTCGAACGAAGGCGGAAACGACCATCCCCTGCCTAAAAAAGATTGTTGCTCATCCATGGGCTTATCCTCCTATCATTACCGTGGGACATCCAAGTATAATAGAGCCACCATGTGCACAGGTATCGCCCATGCGCGCCGCAGGCTTGCCGCAGATCATAACGGTAGCGGAGCCTTTCACTATTACATCGGGCGGACCTACGCAAACCAGGTTATCTCCCATTACGGCAGCCGGTAGTTTACCAATCAGTACCGTAGGTGCGCCAGGCCCTATAATGGGCCCGCCAACATGCGGTATGGGAGGTAAACCCGGTGTTACCATCGGGCAGGTATGCATATCTGTTAATCTTGCAGCCATCATAATTGTTACATTTTTAGTTAATCATCACCAAACCGCCTTTTACAGTGGTTTGTCCCGCTGCCGATAATTCAGCGGTAGCATTTCCTTTACCCACAAACCCGGCCTGCGCAGTAAGGTTTACATTCATACCTGATGCTTCCAGGTTTTGCGTAGCCGATATACTTACCTTACCCGTAGCACTGATACTTACATTACCCGTAGCGCTTAAAGTAATATCCTTACCGCTGTTTAAGGTAATGCCACTATTATTCATTTTAATGCTGTTGCCGTTCTGATCCACTACTTCTATCGCCTTATCCTGATCGGTCAGGGTAATGGTGTTACCTCCAGGCGTAGTAATAGAGATGATCTTATTTTCATCATCAAACTTCACCACCAGCTTGCTTTTGGTAGTAATAGATTTGATATAATTGTTTTCATCTGCGGGTGGCAGGTTAGGCTGCTTAACGCTGCTATACAATGCCCCCAGCACTACCGGGTAGCGTGGATCATTTTCCAGGAAACCTACTACCACCTCATCTCCTATCTCTGGCCAGAAACCCGAGCCGGCACTACTGGTGCCGTAGAAATTGGCATATCGCGCCCATACATCACTTGCGGTTGCAGCATTGGTAGCCAGTGTAACCAGTATACGGTAATGCGAATCGGGATCTTGCGTCAGTTGTTTTACGGTACCTACCTGCAACCCCTGAATACCGGGCACCTGGCCGGTGGCAGGCAGATAGGAAAAATCATTCATGGTATTTACACCTTTGCTATCCAGCCCTATGCGCACCTTCGTTCTCCATTTACCTTCTTCCAGTGTATGCGTAACCGCCGATATAAAGGCATTGCCATTAAACTTTTTGCCCACACCGGTTAATGCTATTAATGAGCCGGTTTTAGGCAATGCAGAGCCTATAAACACCACCTCACCACGTATAGCCGCTAAACGCATGCGCAATAAATGGCCATCAGCCCACGATTGCAGCTCGTCTGTAGCCATAGGTGTAACAGAGTTTAAGGTAGTTGCCAGCTGGCCCAATTTACCCGATAAGGTTTTAGCCGTTACGCTGCCCTGTGCATTCACAGAAGGCTCCGCTGCCGAAGCTTCCTGTAACTTCTGGTTTTTAATATCCCAACCGGTTGCCTTAACAGATGGCGCCTGCTTTTCGGCACTCAGTTCGGCCTGGAAACTCATCAACCCTTCTCCCGGCCCTACAGTTATTACCGGATCGGCACTTACCTTGGGTTTTTGAATAGTAAAGGTGTCGGTATCCATCAATATCAACATACCATTAAACTCAGCACGCGACAATACCAGGTCCCAATCGGTACCCAGCTTCTGTAAAAAGCCTTCGTTTTGAAAGCTGGTGCTGGTAACAGACGAACTTAAACCATATGTACTTAAAATAGCGGAGATAATATCGCTATCTACTTTATTCTGAAAGAAAGCTTCCGTTCTGCCAAAGGTCATGCTTACCGCATTATGCTTGCATACCAGTTTCAGGTTATAGTTACCTACAGTAGCATTAGCTTCCAGCCCATGCTTTACTATTACCCCGGTAAACAGGCTGGTTTCCCCCGCATCGCCATAGCCCGCCGTAATAACAATAGGATTACCCGGTGTAAAATCATCAGAATCGGTAAAAGGAATAGAACTGCCGTCTTCCTCAGCATCACCCGACAGGGTAATTTCCGCATAGGAGATTTTATTCACCTCGTGATGCACACGAATAAAACTTACGGTGTAAGCATCGTTAATACCATTTCCATTTACCTTAACGGTATACCGCAACGAATCGTCTGCTAAGTTCTGTACGGGGGTAGGTGCAGGCATACGTTATTTTTTTAGTGGTGGAAAATACAACTGCATCCCCGGTTTTAAGTGATATATGTTGTCTAATTTATTGTAACGGGCAATTTCCAGGTAATAAGCACTATCACCATATATCTGGTAACTCATCAACGGCAGGGTATCTCCTGCCTTCACTACCCGCATATGTGTAAGGTCGGGCGAATGATTGTCTGCTTCTTTCGCCTTGGTTTTGTTATCAATAGTTGATTTTAAGGTAATGTCTACCGTGGCGCGCAAAGCAGTGCCATCGGGTTTAAACAGTGTGTAGTTGGTATTGAACTGTGTACACACTCCCTTAAAAATAAGGCTACCCCAGGTAACTTTTACAAAAGGCGGTTTGTGCATATCACCATTGTAGGTGTATACCACTTTTTCCAGTTTACTAATATAATCCTGCACACTACTGGCACCCAGTAAAGGAATAACACCTGTGCCGTCTACCATTAACCCATTCAGGTTTAAAGAACCACTGGCCACACCTGCAAACGCCAATGAACCGGCAGGATTATTAATCTCCGGTTCTTCTTCATAGTTTACGCTATTGTTTTTGGTGTATTTTTCCGGGTTTACCAATGCGTTTATACTACCCAGCGCGCTACCTGTACAAGCGGGGTTATTGTAACTCTGTAACAATAGTTTTACCAACGACATAGTCTATTATCTCTCCAGCGAATTTTCCAGTTTTGTTTTAATCTGATCCATGCACTCTTTCACCACCTGGTTTTTTAAAGTCTGCAGTGTTTTAGCCAGGTCGGCCTGCTGTTGCCTGCCTGCCTGTTCTTCTACCGTTACTTTAATCACCAGCTCTCTTATTTCCAATGGCATACCGCTTCTCCTTCTGCTTTAGATATTGGTTCTTGTAAAATAAGTATATGCCAGCTCCAGCGACTCAATGGCTAATGCGTTATCCATGGCCCTGAACGGATCTGTTTTGATAGCTACCGGGTAGGCATTTTTAATGCTCCAGGTAACAATAGGCTTTTTCTGTTCGTCTATCAGCCTTACCTGCACCGGTTGCGGATCAATTAAAAAATTTTGTAAGGCATCAAACACCCAGGTAGTAAGCGGGGAGCCTACCAAAAGCCCCCGCTTTAATACCAGGTTATCATATTTAGCCCTGCCGGGAAGCCTGGTGGTATACAGGTTTACGCCTCCTTCCTTTAACTCTTCGGTTCCAAGCGTAGCGTTTAAACCGCTTACCTCCTGAAACATACCTTCCCCCACCTGGTTCATGGTGCCGACTTTTACATCGAACATAAAGCCCCGCGGGATATTATATGGATAATCCTTATTACTCATTTATTACGATGTCTTCAGTGTAAAGCCTTCGTGTGCTAATTCAATGGTTTCTACCGCTGCTTCGTTGGCATCTGACTTCATATCAGTGATGGTCATTTTGCAGGGGAAAGCATTGGTAAGGTTCCAGGTCATGGCTTCCTTATTGTTTTCGTCCAGCAGGTTAATTACCACCGTTTGACGTGCAATGGTGTTCATTTTAATAGCATTGTACATCGTCCACAGCTTGGTATCGGTCTGGAATATGCCTTTTTTCAAAGTAACGTTACCAAACTTCTTAATACCTGGCATTTTAATGCTGGTATAGCTTTGGCTATTGCCAACACGGTATTCAATTACCTGGGTTTCAGAGCTAAGGCCTGTTACTTCCTGGAAAAGAATTTCATCGCTGCCAATTTTCACAGAGAACTGAAACCTAACCAAAGGCCATATCGTATTCTGTGCTGATCCATTATCTGCCATAAAATATTATTTTTTAATAGTGGAGGTTATGATTGTTGTTGTTGTTGCTGGAAAGTGATTTCGATAAATTCAGCAGGACGAACTACGGCTACTTTCACCGTAATGCGCATAATACCGTCCAGGATATCGTTAGCGGTCATGGTGCTGCCTAAACCAACACTCACGCTGTAAGCCTGCTCAGGAGCAGCACCTACCAGGGCGCCTTGTGTCCACAGGTTATACAGGAAATTGTTAAACATGCTGCTGATGGTGATCCAGGTGCTGGAGTTGTTAGGCTCAAACACATAAGTGCGGGTTGCCAGTTTCAGGCTCTGCTCAATCATAATCAGCGTTCTGCGCACGTTAATATAACGCCAGTCCTGGCTGTTGCCGTCCAGGGTTCTTGCACCCCAAACCAGTATACCTACGCCAGGGAAAGGACGGATTACGTTTACAGATAAACCTGCCATCGCATCTACGTTCAGGTTTTGCTGCTGCTGGTTAGAAATGTTTACAGAAGGGGCGTTTACACTGTTTACCGAAATGTTAGCCGGCGCTTTCCATACACCGCGTGAGCTATCTACCGCAGTGTAAATACCTGCAATAGCCCCAGAAGGTGGCAATTCGTTCAGCTGCGACCTCATTTCTTCCAGTAAATGCGTGTAAGTGATACTGGTAGCTTTTAACGACTGGTGATAGTTCTTTTTCACAATCTCGTTCAGGTCGGCCGGAGCAGTAGCCTTAAACTTAGTTACTACATCTTTCACCTGTGGTTCTGGTAATATAGCAGACAGGTCAACTGCATCGTCGAAGTTTTCGAAAGTCAGTTCTGTAGGCTGTATCACCGAGGTTTTTAACCAGGGATAATATACCGCACCGTAATTCAGGTAAGCATTACCAATTCCGTTACGGAAGCCGCTTACTACATCATCGGTAGTTTGAGTAGGCTCCTGGTGCTCCACGTCGAAAATGCCAAAACGGCTTTGCGTTTTATAGCAATGCGCCAACACCTGCTTATAAATGTCGTAAGTATCTGATGGAGGTAATGCCACGATATCAGGTATTACTACCAGGGTGGGCTCCTGCTCTTTTTCCAGCAACTCAAACACGTTAGGCTTGGTAGTGCTGCCAATGAAATCTTCTTTCAGCACGGGCAACTCAGTTTTACCCTCGTAGGTATCTACTGCTAAAATGTAGCACTCACTGCCTCCATTGGCATAGAATAAACGGATGCTATTGAAAAAATATAAATTGTTATCTTTTTTAATTTTCAAAATAGAATCCTTTCCGTTCAGGCTAAACGGCTCCAGTTTGCTGGCCGGATCATAAGCTTCTACCGTAAACTTTGCATTGAATGCGCCGCCAAACCACTCTGCATACTCTGCAAAAGAGGTTACTTTGGTGGGTTTAAGTTTCAGGCTTTTCCCAAACCTTACTGCTTTTTCAGTATACCCTATAAATACGGGTATAGCCGTTGCCACAGCTACTGCCGAGCCGGGAAAGGCGTTTTGTTCTTTAATGTAGACCCCAGGTGTCTTAAAATCAGACATAACATTGTGGTTTTTTGTTTTTATAAAATAATCTCCGAATAAGAACGAAGGGATGCGGTATCAACACTGGTGTCGATAACCGATAAATGGGTAATATCGGGCGCCGGCAATATCTTCTTCACTACTTTAAACCGCCCTGTTACTTCATCATACTGCTCTACCAGCTGCCAGTCTCTGTTGGGTATTTCGTGAAAAGCTATTTTTTCGCCCGAAACAAAACACAGCGCCTTCCGGTTGTCGGGCAGTGTAATCCATTCCGGTCCTTTAAAAACTGCTTTCGATTGCTTGCCTACAATAGCAGGCTTTTCCAGTTGCTGCAAAAAGCTGGTAGATAATATGTAACGCCAATAGGTTTGCCTGGTGGCAAACTGTACTGTATATAATGCGGCAGTAAGTTGCTTCAAATGCAAACTCATTACTGCAAAAGGCTTTACCGGAAAAAATGCGGTGTCTTTCTGTACGGTTTCATCCGTTACCACAATGTCGTTATCTGCAAATTCACCGGGATGCAATTTTTCATTGCCATGGGTGTTGGAAAATTGAAGCAGGTTTTTGCCCGGAACATAGGCATCCAGCGCTTCGGTATATTGTAAAAAATAAGGATCGGAATTGAGTATATAAAAGCGAAGGACAATATCATGATCACACACCTGCTCACGGCTCCGGGAGGTGCCATATACCAGGCTGTTAAAACAGATGACAAATCTGTTTTCCTGTGTTTTTAATAGCAGGTCGTGCTGCGCCAAAAGCCATTCTGTTTCCTTTGCAGGTAACACGCGAAAGACTTTCAGCTTTTCATCACTGAAATAACTATGTGCAAAGGCAACAGTTACCAGTGGGCTGAAACGGCTATCCATAAGGCAACTTTTAAGCTAAGGGTTAAATTTATTTATAGAGTTTTATATGCTTCCAGCTGTTGAAATTCCCTGAATCACCGGCCTGTATTCCCTGCTCACTTCTGCATCATAGGTTAACATTCTAACGCGGTACATCACCGAAGGCATGTATTTAGCCCCCAATGTTGCCCACAAATTGTTTAACCTGTCCAGGCCACACGTTTCTATCTCCACCGAAATCTTTTCTATACTGTCATGCAGGGCCGGGCTGTTCGCCCTTGTAAACACAGGCTTCTGCTGCATGAAAGAAATAATCAGCGAAAGAAATTTTAATCCTTCCGAATAGTTGTTACTGGAAAAATACACCGCAAACATCACCTGCAAATTAACACTCACACTGGGGGCATCTCTGGTAAGAACTCCTTTGTTAGCTGCCGGTTCTTTTTCAATATTTACTAAGGTTAACGCTATCTTATTTTCACTAGGTATTGCTACTGTTCCATCCTGATTTACCAGTGAACTTAGCACCACTTTATCCTCAGGTATTTTTAGCCTTACCCTGAAATACTCATTTAACTCATCAGCTATACATGTCAAACTTTCGTAAATCATAAGAACAGTATAGGCGGGTAAAACTAGATTATATTTTTTAAAGTTGCTAATACATAAATAATTTTTAATTTCAAGCCGCCTTTATACATTTTGCTCTTTCGTTATGAAAAGAAAATTTACCCTGCCTGTATGCTTCCTAATAACCTTACTGCTTGTTTGCGGCCTGCATTCCAGCGCATTTCCCTATATCCATTATCCCCCAAAGACACTGCTGCAAAGGCTTTTGAAGATACTTTAAAGTCCAAACAAGGAATTTTAAAGTCCATTGCACAGTTCTTTAAATTCAGAGCCAACGCGCAAAAGAGGGAGAAAGAAAGGGTTTTAAACATTATAAAAAGTCTTTCTATCGGTGACTCCATACGCATTACAGCCGACAATCTGAAGCTGATGATTGCTACTATTGCCGACAAGCAAGACCAGCATTACGACACTATTATGGCGTTGATAGATTCGCTGCAAAGCCGCTTCCCGCTTGTAACAACGCTGAAAGATATCACGCACCCCACTACCGACTCTACCGGCGTTACTGACTCTACAGTAACCGATTTAGATATCAGTGAAATTATTAAAAAACTTTTACCTCCTTCTCCCGGAAAACCGTTAACCAAAAAAGAAAAAGAAGAGCGTGCGCAAAAAACCACCACCACGCGCAACATCATAGATATGGGGCCGCAAAGCTTTCGTAAACGGGAAGGGATATCTATTAAAGATTACTCTCTCACCTTACGTAAGCTCACTTCCTTTTATGGCTTTTATAACACAGCCGAACCATATGACTCGCGCAACACTCCCTTTAAAGAGTTTGACTGGTGGATATATGATGCCCTGCAGTTCAATGGCAAAACCGGCAACTTCACGGCATTAAACAACTGGAACACCATACCCAACATTGCAGACACCGCTAAAAATGCCGGTTGTAAAATAGCCTTCACTATTCAACTGGCTAATCCCACTACCACCAGCAGTTTTTTAAAAAGTGTAAAAGCACAACATAAATTATCGGATGGCATACTGGAACTACTGAGCAAACGCCCGGCAGATGGCATCAACATTCACTTTGCCACACTGGACGAAAGCGACAGAAACAGGTTCACCGACTTTGTATCCTTTTTATCTAAAGCTGTAAAGCAGGCGCATCCCGGTTTTCAGGTAGCCCTTACCCTACCTGAGGAAATTACTCCTACCTATATAAACATATCTGATTTAGATTCTTCCTGCGATGCGTTTTTTATTAACGACAGTTCAGCAGTATCTTATTTCCTGAGCCAAAAAGTACCCGCATCCAAATTCATTTTTACCGTACCAGCCAACGCTTACGAAGCCAGTGATTTACCTGCCATTACCGGAAGATTTGAAATGGTTACAGACAACAAGCTCGGTGGCGCCGGTATTTGTTATGTAGGTAATAATGTTAATTATATAGATGTATGGAACTCCATGCTGTACACACTTACTACTATCGATACCACACTGGTAAAAGACAGCACCATCACCAGCACACATCCTTTTACCTTCTGGGAAAAACTATACCGCCGTTTAGCTTTATACAACTATATCATCACCAATCCCTGTGAAGAATGCTTTGAACATATACAGGGCGACTCTTCTATCAATTATCTCTTACAATATGTACACGACCTGGGACTTGATACAGTTGTAAGAGGATATAATAAACAGCAACTACAAAGACGTGACCGGCCGGCAGATCTGCGCCGGGTATTGGTTACCGAATTTGAATATCTCAGCAATGAGCTTACCCGGTTTCTTTTATGCGCATCCCTGATCATGCTGCTGGGCTGTATTATATTCGGCGTTGTGTATGTTTACAACCTCAAGAACAAGGGCGACGACTGGAGCTATAAAAAACCAGTAGCCCGTATACTCATGGCCTTCACCATCCTGCTTACCCTATTTGCCTTTTCGTATGTGTTTGTAAACGACCAGTTGCCTTTCTTTGGCGTAGGTAACACCGTTAAAATACACTGGGAAACGATAGGGATTAAATCGGGTAGTTACTTCAAAAAATCATTAAAGTGCATGCCCGATCCGGATTGTGTAAACATATCCTTGTATACCTTACTGGGCATTATTACCCTGGGTGGTATTGTAGGCATATTAACCGCAAGATTTCTGATATTACCGTTGTTAAAGCAGAATGATGTGCCTTAGTAAAAGAGTAGAAGATTCAATACTTTTTAAATTGGGTTTGGGTTATCAATAAAGGGTTACGCCGCAAAGATATCCGGCGGTCATATATATCCAAAATAAATCTGATTAACATACAATGGCCCGTTGATACGCATTGTACAACGGGCCATTTATTGACAGAAAATATTATTTTATGCGTTTTCCAATTCTGCTTTGATCAGTTTCTTCATTTTCAGCATCTTTTCCACTGCCCGCGGCCCTTTTTCCGGGTCATTGAACAGCTTCCCTATATTATCCGGTATTATCTGCCAGCGAAGGCCATATTTATCTACTAACCAGCCACAGGCCACCTCTTTACCACCATCGGCAGTTAAGGTATTCCAGTATTGGTCAATTTCCTCCTGGGTAGCGCACTCCACCACCAGCGAAACCGCATCGGTAAAGCCAAAACCATGATTATACGAACTATCCATAGCCATCACCCAATAGCCATTCAGCGAAAACTGCGCATGTTTCACATTGTCTGTGCTATCTCCCTCCCCTTCTGCATATTTCAGAATGCCCTGTATGCTGGAATGAGGAAACACGGTCGTGTAATAATGAATCGCTTCTGATGCCTTACCGGCATTATCACCTGTGAACATTAGTGTAGGAGATATCCTTTGCTCCTGTTCGGTTTTAGTGCCGGTATACAGCTGCCACGAAATGCCATATTTATCAGCCACCCAGCCGTATTTATCACTCCAGGGATAAGTGCCCAGCTCCATCATCACCTTCCCCCCTTCAGCCAGTGCCTGATAGTATTTTTCGGTTTCCTCTGCAGTGTCACTCAGCACCATAAAAGAGATAGCAGGTGTGGGCTGTGTGTCGGGCCCATCATTCAATAACATCATTTTTTGTCCGTGCACGGTTATCTGCACTACAAAAGGCATACGCTGCGCCACAGCAGCATGGCCAAAAGTGCTGATGTAAAAATCAGCGGCTTCTTCTGCCTTTCCTTTCAGAATAAAGCAAGGGTACATGGAATTATTTATCATAATGGAAATTTTAATCGTTACTTATTTCATCCTTACCATACAACGGCAAAGCCCCAGGCTTAAATACCATTCAATGCAAAAACCGTCCGCCGCCATTCTCTCATCCGCTATCAGCTGTTCAAATGCCTGCCCTATACCAGGCCGGTTTTTCATAAAATCCGGTACATCTATATACAGGTAATCTCCTTTCGCCAAACAAATGGTTTCCAGCTGAAACCGGTCCAGCTCGCCTTTATCCAAAGCGGTAACGCCCGCTTTGTAGAGAATAATGCCCTTTTCATCGCGCCGCGACAGGCCAAAATAATTGCGCCTGTCCACGTTAGGCACCAGGGCATGCAACGTTTCATGCGCCTGCCTTACGCCTTCGGGAAACGAACTGGCAGTAACGCAATGCACCAGCATATCCTCGGTTAATGTGGTTGTTTTCACTGTTACGGTTTTTGTAGTGTAAACTTACACCACTCACCGGCAGGTGACCGGGTGCAAAAAAGACATAAAACCGGGTATTTGAGACGTAAAAGGGCCGGCAAAAGCCGGCCCTTATTCATACACATCACACAATAGTTAAAAGCCTGAATATATTACCAGCCGCCGCCTAATGCACGGTACACATTTACCATCGCATTCATTTGCTGCTTTTTGGTTTCTACCAGTTCAAACTTCGACTCCAGCGCATCGCGTTGGGTCATCAACACTTCCATATAATCTGCACGCGCCGATTTAAACAGGGCATTTGAAATGTCAATGGATTGCGTTAATGCATCTACCTGCTGCGATTTCAGATCGTAGCTTTTTTCCAGGTTGCCTATTTTAGACAACTGATTGGCTACTTCTACATACGCGTTAATCACCGTTTTCTGGTAATTATACACTGCCTGTATCTGTTTGGCACTGGCATTCATATAAGTGGCTTTAATGGCGTTCCTGTTTACCAGTGGCGCCATTAAATCGCCAGCCAGGGAATATAAAATACTCTCCGGGGTATGTAAGAAATAAGAGGGGTTAAATGCCTGGTAACCGAAAGCGGCCGATATACCCAAAGAAGGATAAAACTGCGCTTTGGCTACTTTAATGTCCAGCTTGGCAGCTGTAATTTCCAGCTCGGCCTGCCTGATATCCGGACGGTTGGCCAACAGTTGTGCCGGCATACCTGCATGAATAGCGGGTGGAACCAGGCTATTGAACGACTGGTCGTTACGTGCAATAGGCTGTGGATAGCGACCTAACAGAAAGTTGATCTTATTCTCCGTTTCCGTAACCTGCTGTTTAATATCATACTGCATGCTCTTCGTTTTCAGCACTTCAGCCTCAAACTTTTTCACCGCCAGCTCTGTAACGCGGGTGGCTTCTTTCTGCATCTTTACAATTTCCAGCGCGCTGGTTAAAATTTCGATATTCTTATTTACAATATCCAGCTGGTTGTCCAACGCCAGTAATTCATAATAAGAATTGGCCACCTCTGCAATCAGGTTAGTGATTACAAAGTTCCGGCCTTCCATACTGGCCAGGAAATGATTGTAAGAAGCCTTGGTGGCATTATGCAACTTGTTCCAGATATCTATTTCCCAATTGGCATACACCCCCAGCAGGAAATCACCTACCGGTTTCGGGTTTTCTTTATCGTCTACAATAGGCACTTTCTCTTCCAATGCACCCTGTAGCGTGTATTTGGCTGCCTTCTCTGCCCCTACCCCTGCTCTCACACCTACAAAAGGTAAATACTCCCCTTTGCGGGCACGTACCTCGTTGCGGCTCATTTCAATTTCCTGTAAGGTAATGTTCAGCTCCTGGTTGTTTACCAGCGCTGTATCAATCAGGGCATTTAAGTAAGGATCTGTAAAGTATTCTTTCCACTTAATCTTGGCAGCGCTAAGTGTATCCTGCGAGTTGCCATAACTCGCAGGAAGATTATTGTTTTCAGTTTTCTCCACAACAGCGGGCAGCTTACATGCAGTGATACTGAGTGCTGCCGAAGCAATTGCCAGGCTGCTATATTTCAATTTTTTTACCATGTTATTCTCCTTCTTCATTGTGTGAAAAATCATCTATCTGATGCACGAATCCTTCGGACAGTGAAGTCTCTTCTTCAAACTTAATCAGCTTGCGACCGTTGGCCAGTGAACCGAAAATGTAGTACAAACCAGGCACTATAATTACGCCGAACACAGTACCGAACAGCATACCACCTAACGCAGCGCCACCCAGTGTGCGGTTACCGATGGCACCTGCACCTTTGGCAATTACCAATGGTATCAAACCTGCGATAAAGGCGAATGAGGTCATTAAGATAGGACGGAAACGCACTTTAGCGCCTTCTATGGCTGCCTCGGTAATGGTAAGACCTTCTGAACGTTTCTGCACCGCAAACTCCACAATCAATACGGCGTTTTTACCTAACAGCCCCACCAGCATGATCAAACCTACCTGAGCATAGATGTTGTTTTCCAGGCCCATCATTTTCAGGAAGAAGAAAGTACCGAAAATACCTACCGGTAAGGAGATGATCACCGCCAGCGGAATGATAAAGCTTTCATATTGTGCAGCCAGTACAAAGTATACGAATATCAATACAATCGCGAAGATGTAAATGGCTTCGTTACCCTTGTTCGCTTCATCGAACGATAAACCTTCCCAGGCAATATCATACCCTTTAGGCAGTTTTTTAGCCACTTCTTTCACCGCTGCAATGGCGTCGGCGGTAGTATAACCTTCGGCAGGTAAACCCTGGATAGCCGCAGAGTTGTACATGTTATAGCGGGTAATCTCATTGGGGCCCTGGGTTTTCCTCAGTTTCATAAACGCAGAGTATGGCACCATTTCACCCTGATCGTTCTTTACATATAAATTAAGGATGTCGGAAGGCAATCTTCTGAACTGCGGATCGGACTGAACATATACTTTGAAGAAACGGTTGAACTTGATAAAGCCCTGCTCGTAAGTACTACCGATCATGATGTCCAGGTTTTCCATGGCCTTGCCTATTGACACCCCTTTCTGCATAGCCAGATCGTTATCCACTTCCAGCTCGTACTGAGGATAGTTGGCCGCAAAGAAGCTGAACAAACCTGTTAGTTCTTTATGCTTGGCCAGTTCTTCCATAAACGCTTTTTGCACCTTGTCAAAATCCTGGTAATCGGTAGTGGTGTTTTTATCCAGCAAACGCATAGAGAAACCACCGGAAGCACCAAAGCCCGGAATAGCTGGCGGTTCAAAGAATTCAATTTTGGCACCCAGATCTTTGGATTTCTCTTCCAGCTCCTTCATGATCTCGGTAACCTTGTGTTTTCTTTCACCCCATGATTTCAGGTTAATTAAACAGGTACCGGCGTTGGAACCGCGGCCTTCTGTCATAATCTCATAACCTGCCAGTGACGATACAGATTCTACGCCGTCAACCTCTTCACAAATCTTCTGTAATCTGCGCGATACCTCGTTGGTGGTTTCCAGTGTGGAACCCGGAGGCGTTTGAATAATGGCGTAAATAGTACCCTGGTCTTCAATAGGAATAAAGCCGGAAGGCAGTGATTTATTCACAAAATAAGTCCCGGCACAGAAAGCTATCAACACGATGAACGTAACCCATCTTCTGTTAACAATCCTTTTTAATATGCTTACATAACCGCCGGTCATTTTATCAAAGCCACGGTTGAAGCTATCTAGTGCACGGGTAAATAAATTTTTCTTTTTCGGATGACCATGATGGTTTTTCAACAGCATGGCACATAATACCGGCGTAAGCGTAAGGGCGATGATAGCCGAGATTACGATAGAGCTGGCCATGGTGATAGAGAACTGACGGTAGAATGTACCTACAGGTCCGGACATGAACGAAATAGGAATGAATACCGACACCATCACCGCGGTAATAGCGATGATAGCACCACTGATTTCACCCAGCACCATCTTCACTGCTCTGTAAGGTGAAATATGCGGATGCTCTTCAAACTTCGCATGCACCGCTTCCACCACCACAATGGCGTCATCGACCACAATACCAATAGCCAGTACCAACGCAAACAAAGTAACCAGGTTAATGGTAATACCAAAAAACTGGATAACGAAGAAGGCACCTACCAGCGATACAGGTACCGCCAGAATCGGGATCAACGTAGAGCGCCAGTCGCCCAGGAAGATGAATACCACAATAGCCACCAGGATAAACGCATCACGCAGCGTATCAATTACCTGCTCAATAGAAGCGTCCAGGAATTTAGATACGTCATAGCTGATTTTGTAATCCAGGCCCGGAGGGAAGGTTTCCTTCATTTCCTCCAGCTTCTTTTTCACACTTTCAATTACCTCGTTGGCGTTACTGCCATAGTTCTGCTTTAATACGATAGAAGCGGATGGATGCCCATCGAGGTTAGAATAAATATCAAAGAATTCACTACCTAACTCTGCTTTACCAATATCTTTTAAACGAATGCGCTCACCGTTGGCGTTGGCGCGTACAATCACATTTTCGTATTGCTCCGGTTCACTGAAACGTCCTTTATAGGTTAATACGTATTCGAGTGACTGCGCTTTAATACCAGAGCTTTGACCTATACGTCCGGGACGGCCTACAATACTTTGTTCGCCCAGCGCTTTCATTACATCATCTACAGAAACATTGTATGCACGCATACGATCCGGGTTCAGCCATATACGCATGGCATAGGTACGGCTACCTAATATCTGTGAACGTGCTACACCCTTGATACGGTTAATTTCAGGGAGCATTTTTACGTTGGCATAGTTGTACAGGAATTTTTCATCCATGTTCTTATCCTTCGCATACAGGTTCACATACATCAACATACTGGGCTGTATGGGGGTGATTACCACCCCTTCGCGCTGTACCAGTTCAGGTAACAGCGGCATTACCTGGTCTACCCGGGTCTTCACCCGTATCACCGCCTGGTTGGGGTCGGTGCCCGGCTCAAAAATGATTCTTAATGTGGCTTCACCCGCACTGGTGGCATCTGTGGCCATGTAACGCATGTCCTGCACACCATTGATGGCGTTTTCCAGGGTAATGAGTGTGGATTGCACCAGTACATCGGCACTGGCGCCGGGATAGGCAATAAAGATATTGACCGTAGTAGGCGCAATATCGGGAAACTGGGAGGTTGGCAATTTGAGGATTGCCAGGGTACCCATAAATACAATAACAATCGAAATCACTATCGCAAATACAGGCCTATGTATAAATTTAGAAAACATAATTTCTGTCTTTTGGTGATACGATTATTCAGCATATAATTCCAGGTGCGATAACACTTCTTCTGGCTTCTCAAACTTGTATTCTATCTTTTCATTTTCTTTTACCTGACGCAAACCTTCCAGCAGGATTTTATCGCCTGTAGAAAGGCCTTCCTGAATGATGAAAATATGTGGCAACTCTGCTCCAATTTTGATTTCTCTGGATTGCACCTTGTTGTCTTTATCAATCACGTACACATATTTCTTTTCCAGTACTTCAAAAGTGGCTTTTTGTGGAATAAGCATAGCGCCTTTCAGCGGGTCAGTTACCCTTATAGCACCAGTTTCGCCATTACGCAGCAACCCTTTAGGGTTAGGGAATGTAGCCCTGAATGCAATGTTGCCGGTTTCGTTGTTAAAATCGGCTTCAATGGTTTCTACAATACCCGGATGCTCAAACATTTCGTTGTTGGCCATACGCAGTTTCACTTTCAGTTTTCCCTGCGCTTTTACCATTTGCTGGTAGTTCAGGTACTCCTGCTCAGACACGTTGAAATACACCCACATCTGGCTGTTATCGCTTAAGCTGGTCAGTAATTCACCTTCTTCTACCAGGCTACCCAGCTTCATGTGTAAACGATCTATCAAACCATCAAAAGGCGCCCTGATTTCTGTAAAGGCCAGGTGTGCTTTTGATAATTCCAGCTCTGCTTTAGCCTTGCCCAGCTTAGCTTTAGCCATAGCCAGTTCATTTTTAGATACAATGTTCTTATCTGCCAGTGGCTGTGTGTTGGCTACTTCAATTTCAGCAGCATTTACTTCGGCCTGTGACTTCTGCATTTCTGCTTCGTACAACAGGGGCATGATCTTAAACAGCAGCTGTCCTTTCTTTACAAACTGCCCTTCATCTACATAAATATTCTGGAGGTAACCCTTTTCCTGGGTTCTCAGTTCAATGCTACGGATAGAACGAATTTGTGCTACATAATCTTTGGTAACAGTGGTGTCCATTGTAATGGGCGATGTTACCAGGAATTTAGTAGCTTCTTCTTTTTCTTTTTCTTTTGGTTTGCAACTTGTATGGTATACTACCACATACAAACTCACGAACAGAAGGATTCTCTTCATATTGTTTCTGGGTTATTAGTTAGGACTATTTTGATAATGTGTTTGTGAAAACTATTGCATAGCAAATGCTAACCTCTATAGCGAAAAGCTATGACGGCAAGCAATACATCGTTAAATGGCATAGAGAGGTATGGGCACAGATAATTAGCCCGCATAAAAAGCCACACTGATTATCACACGCGAATGCTGCGGTGTACGATGTACTTGCTGGAAGAAGAATAGGAAAAATGCTTACAGAATGGTAAGCGGTTGTTATGGATACAAACGAAGTTCCCAGGAACCTGGGTGAATATAAAACTTACTGTGAAGTTGGAGATTTCGGAATACTTTCTGAAAGAGATAGACTCATCATCATCTTCTACTTCCGTAGCATCCTCTTTATCATACACACTGTTTTTACCGGATGCCGCATCATTAAAACTGAATACCTGAACCTCGTGGCAGTCATCTACATGACTGGCTACTAATTCCAACAGTATTTTATGGGGCGATTGTGCCAGACCGGCATGGTAAGAATGGGCGTGCAGCTGACCGTTCCCCTTAAACAGGAGAAAACTTATAGATAGTATAATTCGGAGTAACCACCTAGTCATCTGAGGTCAAAAATAGGGTGAAGTTCTTTAAGTAGTTCAAATTGTGAATTGTTAAATATCTAAAATACAGTTACCCACAGGAGAAAAGCACCTTAAAATTGTCCAAAACACAGATTTAAACCTTAAAAATACGTGCTTGTCGCAGTTTTGGATGTACAAAACGGACAAGCACCTGTTTTTATCGGCCAGTTTGAGCGGTTAACACCTCGCCTTCTTTTTGAATAATCCGTTTATCTACACTTATATCAATCACCTTTAATATCTCTTTCCGGGTTTCTTCCGTGGTACGGGAAAAACCAAGCATACGGGCTACAAATGGCACCGCAGCATCCGGCGAAATGGCTATAGAGCTTTCCACCACCTGTTTAATGGCCAGGCTAATTTCTTCCGGGGCCACATATTGTATCTTTTTAGAAGTAGCCGGCAGGTGGCTACGCTCCCGCACTATAGGTGTATCCATGGTATGATGCCAGAGAAAATCTTCTTTCACGATAATACGGCCGTTTTGTACCGCATGCTGTATAGCCTGCTGCAACGATTCCCGGATGCGTCCCCCCAGCTTGCCCACACCTGCTGCCGTTAGCACGCGTTTAGCCGCTTCTTCAAAATGCACCGGGCTTTCTACCTTTACCACTTCTTCCACCCAGCCTGATAACTTGCTCACCGGATGCAGGTGCATTTCCTGGCCGCTGATTTCTGCGGCCGATAACACCGCAAACTGGTAAGATGGTTGCAACACTTCCTGCATCACCACTTCTTCTCTTATCAGCCCGCCCTTCGATTCCTGCATTTCTTCCTCTATGCTATCGTCCAGGCTTAGCTGCACTTTGGCAGCTTCTATGATTGCTATCAAACGCTGCAATTCCCTGTCGGGGTTACGATACCAATCTGTACTCCACACCTGGCATATCTGCCAGCCCATTCCTTTCAGCACCTGCTCGCGTAAGCGATCACGGTCACGGGCCGATTTAGCAGCAGCATAAGTAGCACCATCACACTGAATGCCCAGCACATAACGGCCAGGATGTTCCGCATCCACTACCGCCATATCCAGGTAAAACCCGGCACTTCCCACCTGCTTCCTCACAGTATACCCTGCCGCTTCCAGCCCGGCAGCCACTACATCTTCAAAAGGAGCCGCTTCTGTTTTACGGCGTTCATCCCCCATATCCAGCTTGCCATATTGCGCAAAGAACAGGAAGTTTTTCAGGGCCTTGATGCCAGGCCTGTCGCTGTTCACATCTGCCGCCGTAATATTGGTGAACACCTCGCAACGTTGTTTGGCCCTGGTGATTAATACGTTTAAACGCCTTTCGCCCCCTTCATTATTCAAAGGACCAAAATTCATAGGCACTTTACCTTCCTCTGTTTTACCGTAGCCTATGCTAATGAATATCACATCTCGTTCATCGCCTTGCACGTTTTCCAGGTTCTTTACAAAAAAGGGTTCGTGGCTATGATTTTTAAAGAAAGCTTCGGTTTCCGGATGCTTTCTTCTTTGTATTTCCAATGCCAGTTGAATGGCCTGCATTTGCGAAGTGCTGAAAGCAACTACTCCTAAAGTTTGTTTAGGATGTTTTTGGGCATGGGCTATTACAGCCGCCGCTACCGTTTCGGCTTCCTGCTGGTTGGTACGGCTTTTACCCCTGTCGTAAACAGCATCGGGCAAATGATGAAACACCAATCCCATCTGGTGTTGCGAACCCGGACTAGGAAATATCACCAGTTTGTTTTCATAAAACTCATGGTTGGATAAACTGATGAGCGATTCGTGCCTGCTTCTGTAATGCCAGCGCAACATAAGATGCGGCGCACCCTGCCCATCGCACATGCCTAAAATGCTTTGCACATCGGCAGTCATGTTCTCTTCTTCATCCACCTCTTTATTCATGGTATCGAAGAAGCTGGTGGGTGGCAACTGCCTGGAATCGCCCACTACAACCAGCTGCTTGCCCCGAATGATAGCTCCTAGCGCTTCAACAGGACGCACCTGGCTGGCTTCATCAAATATTACCAGGTCAAACTCCAGGCTACCTGGCGCTAAAAAGTTGGCAATAGACATAGGGCTCATCATAAACACAGGTTTTATGGCCTGTATAGCCATACCCGCTTCCTGCATCAGCCTGCGCACAGGCATATGTCTTGCACGTTTATTAAACTCTGTTTTCAGCACATTCACCTGTCCGCCTGCTTCTGCTCTTGGCACATTTTCCCAGTGCTTTAAAGCCACGCGGGCGCGGTTATATTGCAGGCTCAGTACATCCAGCTGCTGAAACTTCTGCACGATCTCTTCGTGTGTAGCCCTTTCAAATTTCCGCAATGCCCCCAGGCTTTCAAAGGCTTGCTGTATCAGGTGTTCATACCATATCTTTTGCAATAACACGGTAAGATATTCCTGTGCATGATCCCAATGAGTAGCGGTTTGTACCAACCCGTCAAAGCCTTCCTTATGCACCGCATCAACCAGGTTATTCCACCCGATAGCTTTATGAATTTCGGGCAGGTTGTTGGCCCAGGCATGCAACTTTTCCTGTTGTGCAGTAAAATAAGCATTACCAAAAGGCACGCCCTCTATGGTGTAATCATGGGTAAAACCCAATTGTTGTAATGCCTGGTTTATAGCAGGCTCGTAAGTGGCAAAAGCTCCGGTAAGTGCAGCGGTGAAAGCTTCCAGCTCTTTGGTATCAGTGGCTTTAGCCAGGTATTCCAGTAACGAAGCCGGACATTTACCCGCAGCAATTTGCTGGTGCACTTCTTTTACATAACGAAACACTGTTTGCAACACCTCCCAGTTCGATCTGTTTTTTTGCCACCGGATGCCAAACAAAGCAGCCCCTAACTCCTCATTGGCATTAATCACCGTTTCGGCTCTTTTAGCGCCTAATATGGCATCTACATAAGCCAGCTTGCCGGCCACCTCTTTAGGTAAACCCACTGCTGTTACAGAGGCCAGTTGCCTTACACTTTGTTTATACCTGCCTATTAAAAAGCGGTACCATACATTACCATAGGCTACCAGGTTTTGTCTTATCTCCAGCACGGGCAAATCCCATGCTTCCGGTAATAAAACTGTTTTATATTCTGCCTGTATCTGCGCATATATCTTTCCCTGCTCCAGCAACTCTTCAATAGCATCTGCCTGTTGCAACCATAACGGACTGGTTATATCCACACCCTGTAAACCCGGGTTACGCAACGCCAGCTGTGCTATATCCAGCAAAGTATACACAGCCTGTTTTTGCAAAGGCGCCTGTAAGTTCAAATGCTGCGACAAAGCCGCAGCTCTGTGTTGCAGTTCAGTAATCACTGTTATGACATGATGCAGCACCGGCGGCATTTTCTCCTCTTCATGCTTTAGCAACACCCTTAACCCGCTGCCCTGAAACAACATGCGGGCAGGTGTACCGGTGTCTTTTACCTTGGCCCGTATTTTATCGGCAGCCGCTTCAGCATAATGCATTTTATACGCATCCCAGGCAGCAATGTCTGGTATAGGAATCACTGGCAATGCTACGCCAGCAAGCCGCTGATTGGCCTGCAGCAACAAGCCAATAATCTGATGTGGCGATAATCCGCTTTGCGCTATCGTTTTATTCACGGCCTTACTATAATCGTTCAATTCTTCCTTATAACCTGCCAGTAAGGATATTTCTTTTTCCAGGTGGGCTAAGGTGGGGCGTCCCAGATCCAGCACACGCCGTAACTCTTCGTGTAGTTCTTTCTTATTCGCTTTGTGACTATGCAGCTCCAGACATGCCACGCCTAATTGTATATTATCTAACCGGCGTTTTACCACATCCAAAGCCGCCATTTTTTCTGCCACAAACAACACCTTCTTGCCTTTGCCCAATGCATTGGCTATAATATTGGTAATGGTTTGCGATTTACCAGTACCCGGAGGACCCTGTATCACCAGGTTGCGGCCTTCATCTACCGCCAGCATAGCCAGCGCCTGCGAGCTATCAGAATCTATTACATACAAAAGTGCATCAGCACGGGCATCTTCATCCAGATTGTCCGCTTCGGTAGTGGTAGGCGGCGCATCGGTAAACCCTTCGTGAAAGATGGCTTGTATAATGGTATGATCATAAGGTTTTTCCGCTTCCGGCCATTTCTCTATGTCCAGATCGTGATACAACATAAACTTACCAAACGAGAAAAAGCCCAGCTGTATATTATCCCGCTCAACGCTCCATCCCGGGTTGCGTTTAATACGTTGTTCAATCTCTTCAAAATAGGCTTCTATGGCAAAGTCTTCCAACTCCTGTATATCGGGAATGGTGATATGAAAATCGGCCAGCATTTTCGCTTGCAAGGATAGATTCGCGCCTATTTCACTGGAAGTATACCGCAGCTTAAAACGCTCCTGTGCACTTGACCTGTCGAGGGCAACAGGAATAAGCACTATCGGAGCTTTTCTTACATTTTCCCCATTGCCTTCTTCGTACCAGTTAAGCATGCCCAACGCCATATATAATATATTCACACCTTGCTCTTCAATGCTGGTACGGGCGGCATAATAAGTGTTCAGTAACTTGGTTTGCAGCTTGCCTTCCACCTCATTGGTCTGCAGCCGGGTATCGTAAAAAGCTTCCTGCTGCGCTTCTTCCGATAAAGCCGGCAACTCTGCTACTTCACTGGATTCATCTTTACCCGAACGGCCGGTAAAAGTCATGCCTTTACCCTGCTTTACCAGTATATCAAATACGGCAGCAGATTTCTCCTGCACCATTTGCAGGCCCCTGGCTTTAGACGCTTTGTAGTTTAATAACGGGTTGCGTAAACCCAGGTCTAATAATTCTTTGCGGGACGATTCCAGGCGGGCATGGATAAGGTTGCTCAAGTGATCCTTCATTCAGTAATAAGTTGTGTTTAGGAAAAGGCTACGTTTAATAACTCCTTTAGGGCGCTTTATAGTATGTAACAGGTAAATAATAACATTTTACATGCCAATTATACTATCGCATCATACTCAGGCAGTTAGTAAAGCATAGCAGGCTTTGCCAGGGGAAGAGGAACAGGCCAGCCGCTATCTTATGTTATTCAATAATAAGAAGAAAAAAGTGAAATTACAAGCATGCCACCGGGCTAAATTTTATACAATACGCTGTGCCTTAATTTAAGGCCCGGTACTCATTAGGCGACACCCCCACTTTTTGTTTAAACAAACGGGTAAAATGATTGGGATATTTAAAACCCAGCTCATAAGCCACCTGGCTTACCGATTTTTCTATATCAAAAATGCGTTCTTTGGCCACATCAATCACCTTGTTTTGTATATACTCCTGGGGCGATTTCCCAGTTTCCTTTTTAATAAGATCTCCAAAATAATTAGCGCTCAAATGCAGTTCTTCCGCACACTGCGCCACAGAAGGCAATCCCGCCTGCATAGGCTTATCCGAAGCAAAGTAGCCGTTCAGCAGCGATTCAAATTTCTCTACTACCCCTTTGTTGGCATTGTCGCGGGTAATAAACTGGCGGTCGTAAAAGCGGATACAATAGTTTAAAAACAATTCTATATTAGAAGCAATCAGCATTTTGCTATGCTTGTCAATGGCATGCTGCAATTCGTACCGAATTTTAGTAAAACAGTCCAGCACCATCTGCTGTTCTTTGTCCGACAAGTGCAAAGCTTCGTTTACATCATACGAAAAGAAGGAATACTGCGCCATTTGCCTGCCTAATGAGGTACCTTTTATAAAATCAGGGTGAAACAAAAGCGCCCAGCCCTTTAAAGCAGTTACTTCCGTTTTCCTTTGCACACTCATTACCTGCCCCGGCGCTACAAACACCAGGGTGCCTTCCTGGTAGTCGTAATGACTACGGCCATACCGTAACTCTCCACATTTCAGCTCCTTCAGGTATATAATATATAATCCCATATTGAAGGTTTTCTCAGGCATAGGCTTCGCTGTTGACAAATCCATCACCGACACTAATGGATGTAATGTTTCCACTCCCCGTAACTGGTTGTATTGCGATACACTGTCCATTTTTACAATCTCTTCCATAGCACATCCTGTTATTACCCCAAAGGTAAATATTCCGCCAGGGCCATCACCATCCTACACGCCTTATCAGTAATTTTGGTAGCAAAAGCAGTAACCTGTATAGCAACACCTGCTGATTCTGTTCAGACCTTTGCCCTGTTCAACAAACCATATTCACGTTTCATAAAATAGTTATCAAATGCTACAACAACGTACACTGGGCAAAAGCGGATTAGCAGTAAGTGCATTAGGATTGGGTTGCATGGGTTTAAGTACTGGTTATGGCCCGGCAGCAACTAAACAGGAAGCGATTACATTATTACGGGCAGCCTATGAAGCAGGCATCACCTTTTTTGACACTGCAGAAGCCTACGGCCCCTATGTCAATGAAGAACTGTTGGGCGAAGCGCTGGCTCCCTTTCGCGACAAAGTGGTGATTGCCACTAAATTCGGCTTTAAACAGGGCCAGCCCCCATTAGGCGTAGACAGCACCCCGCAAAACATACGGGCGGTGGTAGAAGCTTCCCTGAAAAGACTGCAAACCGATTATATCGACCTGTTTTATCAGCACCGCGTTGATCCGAACGTGCCTATTGAAGAGGTAGCCGGCACCATTAGCAAGCTAATACAAGAAGGCAAAATTAAACATTGGGGCATGTCAGAAGCCAACGCTTCTACCATACGCAAAGCACACGCTGTGCAACCTGTAGCCGCTTTACAAAGTGAATACAGTTTATGGTGGCGCGAACCTGAACAGGAAATACTGCCAACATTGGAAGAACTGGGTATTGGCTTTGTGCCCTTTAGCCCCTTGGGTCGCGGCTTTTTAACAGGCGCTATTACCGAAAACACCCAGTTTGATAAAAACGATTTTCGGAACGCCCTTCCCCGCTTTGCAGAAGAAAACCGGAAAGCCAACCTGGCCTTTATCACACTGTTGCAAAGCATTGCCGCAGAAAAGAATGCCACTCCCGCACAAATTGCATTAGCCTGGTTGCTGGCACAGAAACCTTGGATAGCACCCATCCCCGGCACCACCAAACTGCACCGTTTGCAGGAGAACATTGGGGCATTGTCCATTGAATTGAACGCAGCAGATTTAAGCAGTATAGCAGCTGCCGCCGCTCAAATAGATGTGCAAGGCGCCAGGTATCCGGAAAGCATGCAGAAAATGGTAGGTAAATAATACACAGGGCAATTACTATAGACATAAAAAAGGAACAAGTGCTATTAAACGCTTGTTCCTTTTTTTATAACCAGCATTTTTTAAATGCCTATTAAAACAAACCTGTCCTTATAAAATCCATTTACAATTCTCCATATTACACTATATCCACCAGCGCCATCACCATTATTTGCCTGTATATATAATGTATTACTCGTTTTATCAAAATTCACCTCTGTAAATTCAAAGCCAGGTTCATATAAATCGCTAAAAGTTGTCCGGGGCAATGCAAAGGTTTTACTTCCCATTTTAACAATAATAGATACATACTCCTCTCTTGGTATTCCACCATCTGTTCCCCACGCCTTCTTGTTATCAATCAATTCAATAAAATTCTTATTGCGCTTGTAGGTGTGTTTGCTTTCGTCAAAAGGCCTGCTCACTATCGCCACTTCTATGCTATCCTTTTTCCATTTTACTGTACTGGTTCCTTTAACAACAACCGGAATCTTTTTAAAAGAAGATACAAATACATACCTGTCTTTATAAATAGTTCCCTCATTCGACTCTTCCAAACCCGCCTTGACGTAAGCTATAGACTTCCAGCTACCTACTTCATCAAAATCATAACAAAAGATAACGTGGCCATTACTAAGCGTATCAATAACACGCTCTTTTGTAGAAGCCCCTGCTCTTATATTCACATAACCATCTTTATCAGATACTACCGCAAACTGCCCGTAACAACAAACGGATAACAAAACGCTCAGAAGCAAAAAAGTCCTTTTCATGGTGAAGGGTTGTATTAAAAAAAAGGGTTATTACAATATGCTATCCAACAAATATAACAATTACGGTTTGGTACTGATATCAATTAAAAATGGCTTCAATGATAGTCCTGTTGTTGACATAAAACGACTGGTAGCCACTAATTGATAATGCATTCCGGGTTTAAGCTCAGCTTCAAATGTAAAGGCTTTTCTATCTTCCGAAAAACCAATTACTTTTTTCACCCTCAGCACATGACCTTCTCCCAAAGGTCCGAAATCAAAGCCGCGGACATTCGTATTCATGGGTATAGAGAAATGCAGCGTAATAGTTGTTAAGCCCGGAGCCACCTGTTTACTGCCGTTGGCAAAAGGTGCAATTGCCTTAACAAGCGGACGCACTTTGTCGTAATTGCCTGTAATCACCGCTAAAGGCTGCGTAAAAAAGCCCGATGCATCTATGATACGAGCTACGGTCTTTTCATTTGCATAATCCAACTCCATTAGATCGGCCACAGCCTGTTGCTTATTTTTAGCCTTCTTATAATAGTTTTCGCAAATACGGTATCCTACATAATAACCCAACTCTCTCTCCTTGAATGAATTTTTATTCTCTCCCCATATCCAGTTGTACATATGGGATGGTACAAACACATCCAGTATAAACGAATCCCGTACCTCCGCTTCATGCTGTGCGCCGAAATGAAAGGAAGGTATACTGGAAGTCTTCCCTGTTACCAGGCATGATAAAAACTCTGCCACACCCTCACGCAACGATTGGTGCAGCAAATCATCTGCTCCCTCTTTTTGCTGGGTATGTACATATTCATGTGTACATAGTAAACCAATGTCCCGTAAAGGATGGTATTGTTTATAAAAGTTTTGTAACCCTACCGGCAACTCATCTGTTACTACCGAAGCATCAGCAGTGGAAAACTCGCAACCTATCAGTACTTTGTTGCCCTGGTTGGTACCAGGGGTTCTAAAAGCACCGATAGCAAAATAAACATCGGAAGCAGTTAACGCAGGATAGGCCTTTTTCAGCTTCACAATAGAAGAGTCCATTTCTGCCAGATGATCTTTTACGCGAAAAGTATTGTTCCGTAAGGAAGTCCAGAACCGGGGTGAACGATGTATTACCTCTATAAAATCTTTCTCTGTATAATGCCGCACCTCCACCAGGCCCTGCAAACCCGGTGTTGCTTTATCAAGGTACAAGGTTTTTAAATAAGCGTATTGCTGTGCGCTATCACTGGTGGAGGTTATTTTATCATAAGCTGTCCAGAAATTGTCAATATCCGTGGTTACAAAGCGTGTCGTTTGGGCTTTCCCGTAAACAAAAGCAATCAGTAGTGCTGCTACAAATACAATGCGGTTCATGTATATATTTTGGTAAAAGGAGGAGATTATCGCCCCATAAAACGTATAATCTGCCTATTAGTTACACTATCCAATATAAATAATTACTTATAGCCGCCCACGCTGTAAGGGGTCAAAGGTTTATTATTGGCAGTAACGGCAATTAAACCTGCCCGGTGATCAATTTTTATGCGGGAAATATTCGTATTTAAAAAAATCCCTACATTTGCCTTCTCAAAGCATATACACGTACATCATCATGTAGTAGATTCTTTCTTTCAGATAACCAGTTTAACAAACGCCTACAGGCGGTTTTGTTGTATTGTATCACCTCTTACAAGAAAGAAATCATGCTTATTCTGCAGGATATATCCTACATCCATCCCAATAAAGATTTGCTGTTTAATAACATCCACCTTACAGTAAATAACCATCATAAAATGGCCCTCATTGGCAATAACGGCATTGGTAAATCCACCCTGTTAAAAATGATAGCAGGTCAGCTGTCACCCGCCAGCGGACAGCTGATTTCCAGTAGCACGCCCTATTATGTGCCACAGATATTTGGCCAGTATAACCACCTGTCTATAGCCCAGGCACTACATATAGATGGCAAGCTGCATGCCCTGCACCAGATACTCCAAGGCAATACTGATGAAGCCAATTTTGCTGCATTGGAAGACGACTGGACCATTGAAGACCGCTGCCAGGAAGCCTTACAATACTGGCAGTTACAGCAGCTGGACATATCACAACCCTTATCCACACTTAGTGGCGGCCAAAAAACCAAAGTTTTCCTGGCAGGTATTACCATACACCAGCCCAACCTGGTGCTGCTGGACGAACCCAGCAACCACCTGGATACCGCCGGACGGCAACAACTGTATGAGTTTATCCGGACTACTTCCTGTGCTGCTATTGTAGTAAGCCACGACCGTACACTGCTTAATCAACTGAATACCGTTTGTGAAATGAGCGCACACGGCATGAAGATATATGGTGGCAACTATGATTTTTACGAAGCACAGAAACAGATAGAAAACGAGGCTTTACACCAGGATATTCACAGCAAGGAAAAAGCCTTGCGCAAAGCCAAAGAAAAGGAACGCGAAACCATAGAGCGTCAGCAAAAGCTCAATGCCCGCGGCAAAGCCAAACAGGAAAAAGCAGGAGTTGCGCGTATTATGATGAACACCCTGCGCAACAATGCAGAAAACAGCACGTCTAAATTAAAAAGTGCACACACCGAAAAGATCGACGGCATTTCGCAGGAGCTACAGGAACTGCGCGCTACACTTCCCGATGTAGATAAAATGAAATTCGATTTCGACAACTCTACCCTGCACAAGGGCAAAGTTTTATTTACAGCGCAGCACATCAATTTCAGTTATCAGCAGCAGCCACTCTGGAAAGAAGACCTCAGCATTCAAATCACCAGCGGTGAACGCATTGCACTAAAGGGACTAAATGGCTCGGGCAAAACCACCCTCATTAAATTACTCACCGGCAGCCTGCAACCTCAAACCGGCAACATCCAGCACGCCGACAACCACGCCATATACATCGACCAGGAGTATTCACTCATTAACAACCAATTGAAAGTATACGAGCAGGCACAACAGTTTAACAGCGGAGGTTTACAGGAACATGAAATAAAAATCAGGCTTAACCGTTTCCTGTTCACCAAAGAAGCCTGGGATAAACCCTGCCATGCCCTCAGCGGCGGCGAACGCATGCGATTAATGCTCTGCTGCCTGAACATTCACCACCAGGCTCCCGATATTATTATACTCGATGAACCTACCAACAACCTGGATATTCAGAACATAGAAATATTAACTACCGCCGTGAACGATTACGAGGGTACGTTAATAGTGGTATCGCATGATGCCCATTTTTTACAGGAGGTGAACATGGAACGGGAAATTGTACTAACTTAAGCACACACACTCTTCCCATGTCACCTAAACTTCTATTTGTTGCATGTCTAAGCTTTATTACCCTGTCATGCAACAATGCTGCTTCCTCCTTCAAAGTTGCAGTAGATTCTATTGTTCCCGTTATGGATACCGCAAAAGGCGGCTACCAATACGATCGTATACACGATTCTTTGAGAATAAAACAGGAACAGGATAGCTTCCATGCAATGAAGCCTATAGCCACATTCTATTCCGACAAAGCAGGACTAGCCTTCGACAAGCTGGTTGCCGCTGTAATTGACACTACCGGGCTTACCAAAACGCCTGTTGCCTTTTCTGACACCAGTATTATTACTTACAACAAAGACCGGACACCTGTTTATGAATGTCAGATCCTCCGCAATCAACAATTTGTGATAAAGCTGATAAAAACAACCACAACTGACAATATAACCACCAGCCATTTATACATCAATGGCCGGGAACAAAGACAAGGAATTGAAATTGACACATCCCTCTCCAATGAGGATCATTTATTCAGGCTAACTTTTACCCCCAACAATTGCCAGATCATCACACTGGGTTCCAACAGGTACTTGTTATTAAATGGCTTTATTGAAAAGTGCAATGGAAGAGGATGCGGCGTTCGTTATTACATCGTGCACAATCCCACACTACATAAAACTATCATATTGGAACAGCTGAGATCAGAAGTTGTTTTTGGGCGAAATACACATGAAAACACTCTCGCTTTTCTCAGAATGACATCCAGACTTACCTACGATCATCAATTTCAGTGTTTCCTGTTTTCAGGGGAAGCATTCTATCTGGACTATCACGGCAACACGCACCCATACAACAATAACCTCCACCAACAATACGGCTTCACCGCTTATTCTAAAGAAAGCGAAGACACACTTTTGCTGACAAATGGAAACCTGCGTTCTACTCAATAGCTCTATGACAACGAACGGATATAATTATCCAGTTCTTCTTCCCTGCCCAGGCCAAGCTTTTGTTTAATACGATAACGCGACATCAGGATGCTTTTAGGAGCCACCCCCAGCTTCTGAGAAGCTTCTTTATTCGTAAGCCCCAGGAATATGTAAGAGCAATGTTTTAAGTCCAGCTTGGATAAAGCATTGGAAGAGCGTTCGCGCAGCTTTTCAAAAAAATCCGGGTGAATATCATCCAGACCCACTTTGTTATCAGCCAACGATTCATCCACTCGTTTATCGTTATCAATAATACGGCTTAGCTGGTTTAATACAGAGCTATCATGCTTATTTTCGGTTATCTTCTTTTGCAGGGTTTGCAGCAGCTCTGTTTTCTGCTCTACCTGTAGCGTACCCGCCAGCAGATCTTTTTGCAGGCGGTCCTGCCTTTCCTGCATCAACTGCTGCTCCGCCAGCAATCGCATGGCTTCTTCATTTTTAAGTAAGGCCTGCAATTCTGCTTCCTGTTTTTCCATCGCCAGCTGCTTGTTTTCCTGTTGTTGCAACTGTGCCAGCAGGGCAGCATCATTCTTCGCCTTTTCAGCCAGTTGAAGCCGGAAACGGAATGAACGAAGCACAAAAAAAGCAGCTGTAATAGATGCCAACGTCAAACCTATGTACAAATAGCCTAAGCGTTTATGCAACACTGCTGTTTGCTGCAACGCTTTCAATGCCATCACATGTTTTTCTGCCTGATATTGCGCTTCCAGCTCTTTGGTCATATTCATCTTATCCTCGTTATAGAGGTCGGTATACAACTGCTCATGCTGTTTAAAGTATTGTAAGGCTTCCCGGTAATCGCCACGTTTTTCAGCCAGGCTGGCCAATGCTGCCATAAACTGCATTTTGGTAGCCAGGTTTTTAGCACTGTCTGCACTTACCACGGCAAGGCCTTTTTGCAGTAACACCGCTGCATTATCATAGTTCCCGGCAGCCATTTCGTAGTCGCTTTTCATACCATAGCAGTTCGCCACCACCTCTACGTGATGCGTTTCCGCGCCTATTCGCTGGGCATAATCCAGGTAATAAAACACCGTGTCCCGGTAAGTAGCCGGAAAATATTGGGCAAATAAGTCTGCCGTATTCAACGCCACAATTGCCATGGTGCTATGGAAAACGATGCTATTCTTCCTTTCCAGGAAGGTTTGCATGGCTAGCCTGTTATAGTATAAAGCAGAATCCAGCGAAGCACGATCATTGGTATGATGTAGATGATTATACTGCCAATAGGTTCCTAAGCTTTGATAAGCACAAAGCAGGTTATCATCATCGCCTTTTTCCAGTGCTGTTTGCAAACTCAGCTGCGCATATTTCTTATGCAAAGGCCCATCTTCCAGGTTGGCGTAAATGCTGGCTATGATATAATAAACACTCGATTGCCACGAAGTAAGCCCTTCTGCATCCAGGTATTTCAGCGATTGCTGGGCACTTGCCAATGCTTCTTTCGACTTTCCTTTTACATTTTCTATCCAACTCTTCCTATACCAGGCCACTCCTTTTGCCAACGAACTGGATGTTTTTCCCGAATAATACACAGCACTATCTACAGCTTGTGCAGCCTTGCTAATATCATCATGCTGCAGATACACCTGCGCCAGCATGGCATAGGCAATGGCGGTATACTGTGCATCAGGCAACGCATAACTCAACTGCACCGCCTGCACCCCTGTTTGTATAGCCTGGTCTGTAGCAGTAATAGAAGTAGCCTTGGCAAGCATACTCAATGCCGTTACTCTTTGTGCCGGCGTAATGTCCTTTTTGCTTAACACTACCCTCAACGAATCGGACTGTGTTTGTGCAAAGCTGACAGCGCCAGAAAATAAACACACGACAACTGTCCATGCTATCTTATTGACAATCTGAAACTTGCACACATCTGTATAGTGCCTGTAGTAAACTTTTGTAGATGCCTGTAGAGTATTTGTAGATACTGGATTTTCCTGTCTGATGTTCACGGTTGCTATTTTCGGGTACAAAACAAAACGAGGTGTAAATATAATTTATAAGCAGCTAAAAGCCAGAGGATTAATGATGCAGTACTTTGAATTTCAGAACGGAAGTTCCTTTTTGGAAATTACCCAGGAGAACACCACAATAAAAACACGTTGTGGACAAAAAGGCACAGAAGGCACTATTACAGAGCAGGTATTCCAGGATACAGATACTGCTACCCAGGAGTACAATCGCCTTGTACAGGAACAAAAAAAAGACGATTCGTATTACTTTATTCTGGGAGATTACAGGCTATAACCTGTAAGGGGGAGCAGCAGCACCTTGCAGGCAAGAACCCATCAACAGAATACTCTTGCTTGCGGTGCATGTTGCATTTTATCAACTATTGTTATTACTTGTATTTTAATTTCTCCTCTTCCAGGTCTATGTAATGTAAAAACTTTCTCACAACCTCTTCATCCACCCGCTGCTCCTGCCTGTTCATATTCAGCAGCAACTGGCGCTGCCTGTCCAGCACTTCCAGGTAAATGGTTTTTACTTCACTGGAATAAACATTTCCCTCCGATGCTTTCACCTGTAGCTCCCATAAGTTAGCCAACCGTTGCAAAGTCAGGCTTCTGTTCATATCATCCTGATGGCTCTCTTTTAAAAAAGCCAATGCGTCTTTTGCCAGGGCTTCCCGTATCCTGTTCTCGGTTTCCTCTTCCGGGAAATGATCATTGAAGTTCTGGATCTTTACCTTTCTAATCAATGCCGGTAAGGTTAATCCCTGTAACACCAGGGTAACCAGTATCACCACAAACGTAATATATAACACCAGGTTGCGCTGCGGAAAACGCATGCCATTATCCATAATCACCGGGATAGACAAGGCAGCCGCCAACGACACCACGCCCCTCATACCCGTCCAACCCAATATAATAGGCGCTTTAAAACCGGGGCTTTTATCTGCTACCGTAATAAATCTGCCGGCAACAATGGTTACTATCACGGCTCCATAAGCAGCCAGCATACGCCCCACAATCAGTACCCCTGTAATTAGCAAACCATATCCTGTAGCCTGCATAAAACTGACCCCATCCTCTTTCAACCCCGAAACAATTTCAGTAAGGTCCAGTCCAATCAACAGAAACACCAACCCATTCAACACAAACACCAGGCTCTGCCATACATTCTCGCTTCGCAGTCGCGATGAGCCTATTAAAAAAGAATGCCGGTGATACGACAGGAATAAACCGCCGCTCACCACCGCCAGCACACCCGAACTATGCAGCTCTTCCGCCGCTATATACATGGCATAAGGTGTTACCAGCGTAAGCACAATATCCATATTTACATCTGTAGGTAACCATTTGTGGGCTTTTATAAATATCAGTCCCACCAGCAAGCCAATACCCACTCCCCCCAATACCATCCAACCAAAACTGAAAGCCGCTTTATAAAAAACAAACTGGCCGGTAGCCACCGCAATCATGGCAAAACGGAAAATGATAAGTGAAGAAGCATCGTTCAGCAAGCTCTCTCCTTCCAATATAGACGCCATTCTTTTCGGCACTTTCACAAACTTCAATATCGCACTGGCGCTTACAGCATCTGGTGGCGACACAATGCCACCCAGCAAAAAACCTAATGCCAGCGAAAAACCGGGAATAAAAGCATTGGCCACCAACGCCACTGAAATAGCCGTGAGAAACACTACTACAAAAGCAAAGCTACCTATCACCCTGCGCCAATGCCACAACTCCTTCCACGAATTGGCCCAGGCAGCTTCATACAATAAAGGCGGCAGGAATATAATAAAGATAAGTTCGGGATCTATTTTCAACACAGGCACGCCTGGCACAATGCTTAATACTAAACCAGCCAACACCAGCAGCACCGGGTAAGCTACTTTAATTTTATTGCCCAGCATGATTAACAATACAATCAAAACAATCAGGGCCAGGTAAAAAGGGAAATGATCCAGCATAGGAAATGTTAATGCCTAAAGATATTACAGAAAAACTAACGCACAACAGGCAAACAAACAGACCGGATAAATAATAGTCCACCCCGCCTTCATTTCGTTTTCAAAAATTTGTTGGAGCAGGGCGAATCGAACACCCAAGGTCGTGAGACACCTGATTTACAGTCAGGGCCGCTTCCACTTACGGGACTATGCTCCAATATATGTTACCCCTAAAGGAATCGAACCTCTATACTCAGAACCAAAATCTGATGCCTTACCGTTAGGCAAAGGGGCATTGTATATAAATATTTATATACTAAACAGCGGAAAACAGTGGCCCTGATCCACATACGTGTTACCGTACCGACACCTTAGCAGGGTGCGCCTACCCGAGTAGATTTGCTTTCCATTTTGTTATGGACATAACGCTGCACGGGTTGCAGGATTCGAACCTACACCACCGGTTTTGGAGACCAGTATTCTACCGTTGAAGTAAACCCGTGTAAAAACAAAAAACCCGCTTAGTCAATAACCAAGCGGGTTCTACGAAACATTCCTAAAGAATGTCACACAATAGCCCGCCTGACGTCACTATATTGACTCCAGCTGTTTGAACTATAATATGACTGTTGTTGTTTCATGAGAGCAAAGATATAATTAATTATTATCAAACAAAATTTATTCTCTTTTTTTCAACAAAACATGCTGCTCTTTCATAACACATCTTATACATCACATAACCTCTCTTCTTTACAACTTACCTCAACCGGCCATTGTATCCTCCTATTCATAAATCCCCTCTCCATTAGTTAGTCATCTTATTCCATCTCTTATACCCTTTACCTGTAAACCATGCCAACTGACTTCTTATTACCATTTTTACAACTAGGCGGTTTATAGAACAATTTCCCCACAGGAGTGTTCTTAATAGGTTTTGCCTATGATGTGATAGAATCAAGTGATGATGAAGCATGGCGCGAAGCCCTAATTTTACCCCGTATCAAAACCACATTGTTCATTCAGTACCATAAACTTATAAAAATGTCAAAAGAATCTAACGACATCAGTAAATGCCCCTTCCACAACGGCAGTTTAAAATCGAATGTAGGCGGTGGTGGCACCCGTAACACAGATTGGTGGCCCAACCAGCTTAAGTTAAACATTCTGCGTCAGCACTCCACTTTATCCAACCCCATGGGTGAAGACTTTAATTATGCAGAAGCCTTTAAAAGCCTGGACCTGGAAGCGGTAAAGAAAGACCTGCATGCACTCATGACCGACTCGCAGGACTGGTGGCCCGCAGATTTCGGCCATTATGGCCCTTTATTTATCCGCATGGCCTGGCATAGTGCAGGTACCTATCGTGTAACGGACGGCCGTGGCGGTGGTGGCGCTGGCTTGCAACGCTTTGCCCCTTTAAACAGCTGGCCCGATAACGTTAGCCTGGACAAAGCCCGCAGGTTACTATGGCCTATTAAACAGAAATATGGCAACAAAATATCCTGGGCCGACTTACTGATCCTTACCGGTAACATAGCGCTGGAATCTATGGGCTTTAAAACCTTTGGCTTTGCCGGTGGCCGTGCCGATGTATGGGAAGCGGACGAGTCGGTATACTGGGGTTCTGAAACTACCTGGCTGGGCGGCGATCTGCGTTATGCGCACGGCTCACCTGGCGTAGCAGAAGACCACGGGGTACTGGTGTCTGACGATGATGCCGATGGTAATGTACACTCCCGTAATCTGGAAAAACCACTGGCAGCTGTACAGATGGGTTTAATATATGTAAACCCGGAAGGACCAGATGGCAACCCCGATCCCATTCTTGCCGCTAAAGATATCCGCGACACATTCGGCCGTATGGCTATGAACGACGAAGAAACCGTAGCATTGATAGCCGGCGGACACAGTTTTGGCAAAACCCATGGTGCTGCCCCCGCTGACAATGTAGGCAAAGAGCCGGAAGCTGCCGGAATAGAACAACAAGGCTTAGGCTGGAGCAACAGCTATGGCAGCGGTAAAGGTGCACACACTATTACCAGTGGCTTGGAAGTTACCTGGACTACAACGCCAACTCAATGGAGCAACAACTTTTTCGAAAATCTGTTTGCTTTTGAATGGGAATTAACTAAAAGCCCCGCAGGCGCGCACCAATGGGTAGCTAAAAATGCAGATAGCATTATACCTGACGCCTATGATGGCTCTAAAAAGCATTTACCCACCATGCTCACCACCGATCTGTCGTTAAGATTTGATCCGGAGTATGAAAAAATATCCAGACACTTCCTGGAAAACCCGGATGCGTTTGCAGATGCATTTGCCCGTGCCTGGTTTAAATTAACCCACCGCGATATGGGCCCGCGCGCGCGCTACCTGGGCACAGACATACCACAGGAAGAACTGCTATGGCAAGATCCTATTCCTGCCGTGAATCACGTATTAATAGATGATAACGATACCGCTGCTTTAAAAGCAAAAGTGCTGGCATCCGGCCTGAGTGTTTCAGAACTGGTAGGCGCTGCATGGGCCTCCGCTTCCACTTTCCGTGGTTCAGACAAACGTGGGGGAGCCAACGGTGCCCGCATTCGCCTGGCACCACAAAAACAGTGGATTGTAAATAACCCGGTACAATTGCAAAAAGTACTGAACACACTGGAAGGTATACAACAGGAATTCAACAACGCTCAAAGCAACAGTAAAAAAGTATCGCTGGCCGACCTGATAGTACTGGCAGGTGCAGCAGGTGTAGAAAAAGCCGCCAAAGACGCCGGACACAACATCACCGTACCTTTCACCGCTGGCCGTATGGATGCTTCACAAGAGCAAACGGATGTAGAATCTGTAGCCTATCTGGAACCACTGGCAGATGGCTTCCGCAACTACCGCAACACCCGCATCCGCGTTTCTACCGAAGAACTGTTGATAGATAAAGCGCACTTATTAACCCTTACAGCTCCTGAGTTAACAGTACTGTTAGGCGGCTTACGTGCTATCAACATCAACTTCGACGGTTCTAAAAACGGCATTTTCACTACACGTCCCGGTCAACTCACCAACGATTTCTTCGTAAATCTGCTGGATATGAACACCGCCTGGAAAGCCGCATCACAAGACAGAGAAACCTACATCGGCAGCGATCGCGTTACCGGCCAGGCCAAATGGACAGCCACCCGCGCCGATCTGGTATTCGGCTCCAATTCAGAACTGAGGGCTATTGCAGAGGTATATGGCAGTGCAGATGCACAGGAGAAGTTTGTAAAAGACTTTGTGGCTGCATGGCATAAAGTAATGAACCTGGACAGGTTTGATATAGCTTAGTTAGCTGATCTTATTAGAAACATAAAAAAGGTCCGCCTTCCGGTAATGGGGCGGACCTTTTTATATAAACACTATATTTTACTATGCAGTTACTTCCGCAAAAACATCCGAAAACTTCAGGAATGTTTCCTTGGCGGCTTCTATTGCTACACTTTCCTCTTCTTCTGTTTTAGCCTGTGCATTCATTACGCCAGTGAAAACACCCCACATTTGGCCGGTATTTTCACCATAGCCAGAGTAGAAAGAAACCCCGGTAGTAATATTAGCTTTTTCCAGCATCTTCACAATGATTGGCCCGCCCATAATAGAGCCTTCCATTACATACAAAGCACCCAATGCCTGTAAAGTACTGGTAATTTGCGGTACAGTGGTAGCCGGTAATTCAGAAATATCCGATCCCAGCTCTTCAATATCATTTTTCAGGTACGATGAGTTACGGCGCTGTGCATAATCAGGCAGCACATCAACTGTAATAAAAGGTGCAATTGCCTTTTCTAAATGATTGAAATAAGCATAAAAATGTTTCAGAAAGTCCGCATAATCCTTATTAGTGCGAATTTCTTTCAGCTGCTTTACAACTTTCTTTTCTAAAAACAGGTGCGCCTCTTTGGTCGCCTCTTTAATGGAATTACTGAGCATGTCCTTAATTATTTAAATATTATTAGCTGTGTGTGCTGGGAACAATACCCGTTGAGGATAGAAACGAAGTAAATGGATGCGCAAACTTAAGAGAAAAACTATCATTACGCGCCACCGTTTATCCTTTTCCTGCTAAATATCTTAAAATTAACAGGTTACCTGATCTTTTTAAAATAATTCATACGCTTCTCAAAAGCGTACATACGCAGTTAAGCCCCCCTACGCTTTCACTTTTTTTTACATCTTCTTCCACTACCTGTTCGCCAGGAATCTGCTATTTTCATAACATAGCCCATGCTGCAAAACATGGCCACAATACTTACTTCACCAACAAAACTATCCATCAAAACATCCTGTTTACTATGATGCACTTTGCCGATCTTCAGTTTACCAACCACATTCTACCCCTGTTCGACCACACATTGCACCACGAAAGCAAAATGGCGTTACAAGACCTGTTTCAGCCCCACTCCTTACCACTGGAAGTAATTATAGAACGACAACAAATTATAACAGCATTTTCCGATCAACTGGAACAATGGAAAACTTTCACCTATAACAAAATCAACCTGACTGAAACAAAAGCCTTTATAGAAAACTGCCATAACCACACCATAGAACTAGGAGAAGACAGTTTATTAGGCAGAATGAAAGCAATGACCGACAGCACCGGCACCCTCCGGATAAGAAGCAGATTAGTGCAAACGATACTGTTTTTAGAGAAGGTAGCCTATGTGATACAGGAAATAAATCCCGATCCTTTCCCCGCCATGATGAAGGAAAAGCTGCTTTTCATAGAACGCTTTTTACAGCTTTTTCAACTGGACAAATATCATACACATATCCGGGAAGATCGCTTTGGTGTAAAAGACATCCTACAAGCTGGCAGCATCATAATGAGTGGAAAGATAAAAGAACAAACTCCGGCGTTCTGGAATCATTTTTTCCAGGTAGAAGCCTATATGTCCATAGCCAGAGCACACTCCAGCCTGGGCTTCCGCTTTCCCACTTTTGATAACAACGCCTTTCATATACAACAGGTATATCATCCCTACCTGAAAAAACCAGTATGTAACCATATAACGCTTACACATAACGTAATGCTGTTAACCGGAGCTAATATGTCGGGGAAGTCTACCCTATTCAAGGCCATTTCTATATGTGTGATACTGGCCCATCTTGGCTTGCCAGTACCAGCCACCACCTGCACCATCCCCTATTACCAGCATATCATTATCGCCATCAACAACAATGATAATATTGAAAGTGGCTACAGCCATTTTATGAACGATCTTAAAATATTGAAAGAAACCATACAGTACAGCCGAAACAACGAAAGCTGCTTCCTGGTTTGTGACGAGCTATTTCGCGGCACCAATGCCGATGATGGCGAAGCAATACTCAGCGCCACTATCGAAGGGGCAACGCAACTGAAAACATCCACCTTCCTTTTCTCTACACATTTTCAGTCATTACAATCCATTACTGAAAAACGCTCACTACCCATTGCCCCCTTTCATATAGAATGTCTGCTGGAAAATGGTATGCCCCGGTTTACCTACCTGTTAAAACCGGGGTGGTCCAACCTTACTATCGGCCGCCTGTTATTTGAACAGGAAAATTTATACGATTTATTGCAGGTACCCCACCTGAAAGGCGTGTAGCCGCCTGTTACATCCTCACAAAACACCAGCAGCTACCTGGGTTGTTCCTATCTGGCTAACACTTTTGGCAGCTCCCTTTTATAGTCAGGGTTTTCTGTAATACCATTATGCCCTTGCCCTGCTAATGTTATCAGGGTATCTTGTGGCTTGCATTTCTCTTTTAGCTTTAACGCCGATCCGTAATAGATCATCTCATCTTTATCACCATGAAACAGTACTATCGGCATTTTACATTGCTGGATATATTGATCAGTGGCAAACTTGTATTTCAGAATAAACGTTGGAATAACGGGATAACTATGCCGCATCATATCTGTGATACTATAGTAAGCAGCCTGTAATATCAACAGCCTGGGATGATTATCCGCAGCCACCTTGGTAGCTAAACCTGAACCCAGCGAATACCCCAAAACCACTATTTTATCTTCCGCATAGTCTTTTTTTAAAGTATCATAGGCGGTTTGCACATCCCTGAACATCTGATCCTGCCCGGTAACCACTCCCTCACTTTTCCCAAAACCTCTGTAATCCAACATAAATACATCATATCCCAGGCTGGTATAAGTGCCTGCCAACTCCCCCCAGGAAGCCAGCGACCCCGAATTACCATGTAAATAAAAGATCAGGCCTTTAGCGCTATCCGCCTTAAAAAGCATCCCGCTCAGTAATTTCCCGTCATAGGTGGTGATATTCCGCTCTTCAAACCTTTGCTGGAAAGCAAAAGGGTAACGCTGATCTAGTTTAGCAGGAAAAAAGATAAGCTTCTCCTGAAAAAAATACAGTAGAATACAAACCAGAACGTAAAGCCCTGCAACGATTTTAATAGCTCCAATAATATTTTCTTTCATAACACCCTCCTTCGGCAACTTTAATATAGGAAGATCTTATCAATCTCTTGAGAAGATTTTTTCAAAAGCCCCCCATACAAGCCATACCAGCTATACGTTACTTTTCCTCCTAAGATCCTACCTTAACCTTTTCGCTCACCATCTTCCCCAGTACGGTTTCCCGTAAAACAAAGCGTATTGCCACAGCTATTTTTGGAGTACAAATTATTCAAACTAATTATTCAGTAAATAACATGGCTATCAATTTAAAAAAGGGGCAAAACATAGACGTGGGTCTTACCAATATAACCATAGGGCTAGGATGGGACCCGAACGAAGACAATAATGATGATAATAATTTCGACCTGGATCTGTCGGCTTTCATGCTCAACAGCTCTGAATTAATTCCAACAGAGTCTTTCTTTGTTTTTTTCAATAATATGGACTCCCCTGATGGCGCATTGCACCATACTGGCGATGATCTTTCTGGCAGAAACAGCCTGGATGGAGATGACGAAAGCATTCAGATTGATTTATCAAAAGTAAGCCCGCAGATTATCCAGATCATCTTTGTGGCAACGATTCACGATTACGCCGCCCGGAAACAAAACTTTGGACAAGTCAGTAACTCCTATATACAAATTATGGACGACAACACACAGCAGGTGGTAGCTAAATATGAACTAGGTCAAGATTTCTCCATTGAAACAGCGGTTGAATTTGGGAAATTATATAAACAAAACGGCAAATGGAAATTTGAAGCCTCCGGCGTTGGCCACAAACAAGACTTAGCATTCTTCCTTTCCCGACATTACAAAGGGCAAATAATAAAATAAATAAACATGGCTATCAGCTTACAAAAAATCACTCTGGAAAAAAAAGGCGATTTACACATGATCGACCTTACCAAAAAGACAGACCCTATTACGCAGGAAATAAACATCAACCTCAACTGGTCTAAAACAACTAAAAAAGGATTCCTGGGAGGTTTATTCAGCAGCGACACTGATATCGATTTGGACCTCGGCTGTTTTTATGAACTGAGCGATGGAACTAAAAACGTAATCGATGGCGTACAATTCGCAAAAGGGAACGGAGGTTCTAAAGAAATAAGTACCAGACAAGGCAGATATACTGCTGCGCCCTGGGTATGGCACACTGGTGACGATAGAGGCGTTGCCGCAGGCTCAGGCGAAAACATCATTGTGAACCCCAAAGGTATAGGCGAATTAAAACGTATCGTTATTTACTGCTTTATATACAATGGCGTGGCAAGATGGCAGGAAACCAATGCTACAGTAACTGTAAAGGTTCCTGGAAAAGCAGAAATAGAGGTGCAGATGGGCAAGCAGACAAGCTCAGAGCCATTCTGCGCCATAGCCGAAATACAATTTACTCCCGACTCTATGGGCGTTCGCAAACTGGTAACATTCCACCCCAATCATAGCCACTGTGATGCCGCCTATCATTGGGGCATGAGATGGCAGGCAGGTTCTAAATAAACATTCAATCAACAATATACTATAACATAAAAATTAAAAAACAATGGCAATAAGTCTAATAAAAGGACAAAGAGAAAATATTCAAGCCGCCAGATTTACTATCGGCTTGGGATGGGACACTAACAATTCAGCTACAGGAAGCGCATTCGATCTTGATGCATCGGCTTTCATTCTAGGTGAAAATAAAAAACTGCTATCCGATCAACACTTCATCTTCTACAACAATCTGAAATCGCCCAACGAAGCCGTGATACATACAGGAGACAACCTTACGGGTGACGGAGAAGGAGATGACGAACAAGTACTGGTAGACCTTTCCAGGATAGATGGAAATGCCAGTGAAATCTGCATCGTCATTACCATACATGAAGCTATTGCCCGCAACCAAAATTTTGGACAGGTACGCAACTCTTTCATACGCATCTTCGATTCCGTTACCAACGAAGAGCTATTGAAATATGAACTGGAAGAAGATTTTTCCATCGAAACTGCTGTTGAATTTGGAAGAATTTATAAAAAGAACGGAGAGTGGAAATTTGAAGCCGTTGGAGCAGGCATGAAAGGCGGCCTGCAAGATTATATCAACAAATTCAACTAATACGTTATGGGAATTAGTTTACAAAAAGGACAGCGTATTAATTTGCAGAAAAATAACGGAGCTGTTCTCAATAACATCTGCATAGGAGTTAACTGGGGTGCCATTGAACACAAAGGCCTGTTCGGTAAATCTACAAAAGAAGCAGTAGATCTGGATGCCAGTTGCATACTATTCGACGATAATAAAAATCAGCTGGACCTTGTGTATTTCCGCAACCTGAAATCAAAAGACGGAGCAGTAAAACACAGTGGGGATGATCTTACAGGCGACATTGATGGAGATGATGGACTAGACAATGAAATCATTACAGTTGACTTCTCAAAGCTCAACACCGGTGTAACTCAGATAGCCTTTGTATTGAATAGTTTCAGAGGACACGATTTCAGCACTATTCCATTTGCATCCATTCGTATTTATGAAGGTACTCCTACCAAAGTAAATGAAGTGTTTGCCACTTATAACATTGCACAAGACAATGCATTTGCAGGCCATGTATCCATGGTACTAGGTACTTTCTATCAGAAAAACAACGAATGGAAATTCAATGCCATCGGTGAACCCACAAAAGATAAAAGGTTACAAGAAACCATCCATACCGTACAACAAAAGTATCTATAAAATATGAGAAGACTACCTGTATATCTTCTGTTAGACACCTCTGGATCCATGAGCGGAGAACCAATAGAAGCAGTAAAAAATGGGGTACAGATGATGATTCATTCGCTACGACAAAACCCTCAGGCTATTGAGACGGCTTATGTAAGCATCATCACATTTAACTCCAGCGCCCAACAGATTATTCCACTGACGGACCTTGCTTCTTTTCAGATGGTAGACATCAAAGCTTCCGGGGTAACAGCTATGGGTGCCGCCCTTCAGCTGCTGGCAGACAAACTGCAAACAGAAGTCATTAAAACATCTCCTGAGCAAAAAGGCGACTGGAAACCACTGGTCTTTATTATGACCGATGGTATACCTACTGATGACTGGAAGCCTGGCTACAGCAAACTCAAAATTGCAAACAAAGGACTTATTGTAGGTTGTGCAGCAGGAAGCAGTGCAGATGATGCTGTTTTAAAACAGATTACAAACTCAGTAGTTCGTTTGGACAATGCAGATGCAGAAGGCATTTCCAGGTTCTTTCAGTGGGTTACAGCCTCTATATCCACCACATCCACCAAGGTAGAAGAATCCGGAAAAGAAGTATCGGGACTGGAACAACTACCTCCTCCACCATCGGAATTAGTAATAATATCTTAGCCATGAACAGAAGACTATTAGCCTATTTTCTCCTGGACACCTCTGGCTCAATGAATGGTGAGCCTATCCAGGCTTTGAATAATGGTTTTAACGGACTTATAAATATGCTCAGAGCGGATCCACAGGCAATGGATTCGCTACATATCAGTGTTATTACGTTTGATAAAGATGTAAAAAACATTATTCCCTTGACAGATTTAGCCAGTTTTCAGTCAGTAGCAATAAAATGTGCGGAAAGTGGCCCTACACATACAGGGCAAGCCCTGGAAACACTATGCGATATGGTAAGAATTGAATTAATTAAAGGTTCACCTGATCGAAAAGGAGACTGGAAGCCTATATTATTTGTGTTCACCGATGGAAAACCAGCAGACCTTCAAAAATACCGCACAGCGATTGCTAAGGTAAAATCACTGGAATTTGGTGTTATCGTGGGTTGTGCAGCTGGCCCTAAAGCCGAAGTCAGCTATCTGAAAGAATTAACGGATGACGTAGTGCGACTGGACACAACCGATGCCAACACACTAACCACTTTCTTTAAATGGGTAAGTTCTTCTATCGAAATGGGAAGTAAGTCGCAAGGCACCGGCGAAAACATGACACTACCTCCTCCACCTGGCGAACTGGTTATTGTAATATAAACCCGCTATCATACCTGTTGGTTAAGTCATTCAAAAACATAACAGTGGAAACATTTTTAAAACAACTATTGAGCGAGTTTAATATATCGCAAAGTAAATCCTCCGAAAGTGCAATAGCTAAGCTATCGCACAATGCAAAAATTAACGAACTGGCAAAATCCATCACTGCTGCCAGAAAACAAGCCTTAAACATTTTCCAGATGTATAACGATATGGAAGAATTTAAAGAAAGCCAGCTTATACTACCCAATGCCATTTCTAAAAAATACTATGAGTACCAGTTTAATCTTTCTCAGTTTCCTCATATCAGTATCAAAGAAATAAAGCATCTGGATAAAGTTGGCCTGGCATTCGACACAACATTGGCAAAAATTTACGGCACCCCCAGCGCTGCCGGCAGTATGGACTTGCAAATATCATTTGCAGGAACACAGGCAGAAAACCAGACTGAAGATATTAAAATTGTTACACTCATTGTGAGTGCTGACCCTAAGGATTTATGGCTGAATAAACCCAGCAATAAAAATGATCTGTATCCTAAAGAAGACAATGATAAGTATGCTGGTACATTTCTGAACAAGCACATTGTAGTGGCATCTCAGCGAGGACGGTCACACGCACACGAAGGGAGCTTCCGGGACGATCATTTCTGCGTTAAAAAGTTACCCCTTGACTGGGAAATTATTGCAGTAGCAGATGGGGCCGGATCTGCAAAATTTTCCAGGCAAGGCTCCAGAATAGCAACTGAGTCTCTAACTAATAGCTTCGCAGATGAACTGCTATTGAAAGAGCTTAACGACCGGTGTATTGCCTTTTTTACTTCCGGTTCCGGCACAAAGCCCGAAAGTAACGAACAACCTAATACAATAGTTGAAGACCAGCAGATAAAAAACAAATCATCTATTATCAACATCCTGTACAAGTCGGTACGTGGTCTGCACGCTGAGCTCACACGATTTGCCCAACAGGAAGAAATTCAACTGAAAGACCTCAATACCACACTTATTTTTTCCTTGGCAAAAAAATTTGATTTTGGCTATGTGATATTGACATTCGGTGTTGGCGATTGTCCGATCAATATTATTACAGAAAATCCAGACGACATCAAATTACTCAACATGTTGGATATAGGAGATTTTGGTGGAGGTACCAGGTTTGTTACTATGCCCGAGATATTTAGCAATCCTAACATGGCCAGTCGCTTCGCGATAAATAAGTTTGATCAATTCTCCAAACTTATACTCATGACAGATGGTATTTATGACCCCAAGTTTGTTACCGAAAATAAGCTGGAAGACAAAGAAGCATGGAGAATATTCATGAAAGACCTTAACGGCCAGAATGAAGATAATCTAAAAGTCGATTTTTTGAATAACGAAGGAATAGAGGATCAGTTATTATCCTGGCTCAACTTCTGGAGTAAAGGCAATCATGATGACAGAACACTTGCCATAATTTATTAAAACTATGCACACAGTAAAGGTTAACTCAATTATTGACCCGTCAAAATACTATGAGTATATAGACAATGGTAACCCAAAACAAGGCGGCGTCAAAGATGTTTACTTTTCACCGGATAGAAAGTATGTAGTAGCTTTCTTTAGAAAGCCGCTCGACTTCAATCAAAAAGACCGGATCAAAAGAATAGTAACACTATACCTTGAAAACATTAAAAAAGGCAATGCGGCAGACTACTACCTGCAGGACATTTACCGTTGGCCCTATGATGCTGTGGAACGCGAAGGCAAAACAGGTGTAATAGTTCCTATTTACAACCCCCATTTTTTCTTTAGCAAAGGCTATGGATCCAGCGACAATATCAAAGGTGGAGAAAAGATCGGAAAATGGTTCACAGCTGCTTCGTTCAGAAATAAACAGTATCCATTATCTCTTGACAAGTCAGAGTTGGGAAACTGGCTCAGCTACTTCCAGATTGCCATCAGCATCTGCCGTGGCGTTAAGAAAATGCATCAGATGGGCCTGGCACACTCCGACCTTTCCTACAATAACGTACTGATTGATCCTGTTACTAAATCTGCTAACATCATAGATCTGGATGGACTGGTGGTGCCTGGCCTGTTTCCACCAGAAGTCATTGGCACTGCTGATTTTATTGCGCCCGAAGTACTCAAGACCAAACATCTAAGCCTTAAAGATCCGGGAAGAATTCTACCCAACCAGCAGACCGACCTGCATGCTTTATCTATACTCATTTATATGTACCTGCTTAGAAGACATCCCTTGCGGGGTAGTAAAATATGGGATCAGGATGCAGAAAAAGACGAACTGATGGCTATGGGAGAAAAAGCGCTGTTTGTAGAAAACCCTGCCAACAAAACGAACAGAGTAAAAGCAGACCAGTTACGCAAATGGGATACTTTCTGGGGCAACCCGGATAAAATACCCTATACCATTACAGGCCCTTACCTCACTGAGTTGTTTAAACGCGCTTTTATTGATGGATTACACAACCCCATGTTACGGCCTATAGCCAACGAATGGGAAACCGCACTATTAAAAACCGTTGATCTGATACAACCCTGCAGCAACACAACTTGTGATGAAAAATGGTATGTTTTTGATAATACAGCAAAACCCACTTGCCCTTTTTGTGGAACAGCGCACAAAGGCACCCTCCCAGTTGTTGACTTATATTATAAGTTTAAAAACGATATCTGGAAACCGGAAGGCCATCGACTGATGGTTTACCACAATCAGTACCTTTTTAAATGGCATGTTTCCAAAAAAATTATCCGCAACGAAAGTCTGACAGCAGAGGACAAAAAGCCAGTAGGCTACTTTGCTATTTACCATAAAAAATGGGTACTGGTAAATCAAAGCCTTGATGGCATGAAAGATCTCACAGAAAACAAAGACATTCCCCGTAATGCAATGGTAGAATTAATCAGCGGTAAGAAAATATTGCTATCTAACGAAGAAGGCGGACGACTACTATACATCACTATTACAAATCAATAACTAACAATAATGGAACAAAGCATTTTACAATTACATCCAGGCCTGATTATCTTATTTAGCATTACGGTGCTACTGATGTTACTGTTAGACCTGGGCATTTTTCATAAAAAAAGTCATGTAATTTCCTCAAAAGAAGCAATCACATGGTCAATCATCTGGATTAGCCTGGCAATGATATTTTCCGGTATTCTATTTTGGGTGTTCAATCAAAATGAGAGTAGCAGCACACTGGCAGTTGAAAAGTTCACACAATTTCAGGCTGCTTATTGGATAGAAAAAGCACTTTCTATAGACAATCTTTTCGTTTTTATATTGGTGTTTAATTACTTCAAAGTTCCTCGTGAGCTACACCACAAAGTTTTGTTTTGGGGTATCTTTGGAGCATTGATATTCCGTGCCATATTCATATTTGCAGGTGTTGGCTTGATTAACCTTACCTATTTGAACCCAATTCTGGAATTTTTCGGAGCCAGACCACTTATTTGGAATATAAATATTGTTCTTACGGCATTTGGCTTGTTCCTGATATTTGCAGGCATAAAATCCTGGGGTAAAAACGAAGATGAAGACGAGCAGGATTTCAGCGATTCAGCCGGGGCGCGATTTATACGAAAACTTTACAATGTAAGTGACAGATACGAAGGAGATAAATTTTTCACAGTTAGGAATAGAATAAAGCTTGCAACACCACTGCTTATTGTAGTTGCAGTTATTGAATGTACAGATGTATTGTTTGCTGTAGATTCTATTCCGGCCATCTTTGCTATTTCAAAGGATGCATTTATTCTATACACTTCTAACATTTTTGCTATACTTGGTCTCCGCTCCCTATACTTTCTGCTATCTAACTTCATCCATATGTTTAGCAAGCTCCCCTTTGGCTTGTCAATTATTTTAACATTCATTGGTGTAAAGATGATCATTTCCCCCTGGTACCATATTTCCTCTCCTGTATCACTAGGAATTGTAGGGGGAATTTTAGTGCTGTCCGTAATCCTTTCTCTCCTATTCCCGGAAAAAAATTAACAACATAACTTTTTTGCAATACCATACCCACGCCTCGTCCGTACTGAAACAACTTTCGTCAGTACGGATATTTTCTCCGCATTTCTGTTTAAACAACTTATTTTTAGCGCAGATAGGTACGTATTCTATTTTCAGGATCAAACAGCTTAATAAATCTCCCTCTTGGCAACAATTGTGCTGCTTTCAATTACAAAAATCACTTACAACAACTGAAGCAACATCCTCACCCAATCTTGTTCTTTCTCTGAAAGAACAAGAACCTTGAAGGAATGCAACTCACCCTCCCGCAGTACGCCAGGCGAGTCGTCTACGTGTATATCTATATGGAACGCAGGCGGATACTTAGAAATATAACCAGCCCTCTGCCCCATTACCCGGTCGTGAATCGTTTTATTAATCACTTTATCCAGCATGATACCATATAACCAGAACAGCCATTTAATACGCCTGAAAGACCTATAAGAACTGGTGTATACGTATATTTTATACCCTCTGCTACGTAAGGCAGTAATCAATTCACAGGTTCCGGCCCGTAACCTTTCTTTAGATAACAGACGTTGCCATAACGTTTGGGGTTCTAAAGCAAACTGCTTCACACCAGCAATTAAAGTATCGTCCAGGTCGAATGAAATAACCATAAACTAATGTACAATGTAGTTGCTCTAAACAACCATACGATTTCCCAATCTTTTCCTAATTGCTCACACACATTCCACCTGCTATAAGCTACTCTATTCATTTCTGACATTTAATTACATTTGCCTTACCATTAGCACATAGCCTTACCTATCTGCTATACCCATTTACAAGCAACAGTACTCAATACGGATGAAAAGCCAGGTTTACACACCATTTATCCTTGCCCTCAAAGCACACAATCTCACGGTAGAAATCCATCATCATTCTGCCTATCAAATTGTGTTATCAAACGACAATCCTTTTACATCCACCATTAACGGAAAGTTACATAAACACATAGATGGCTTTTTAATAAAGCCCCAGGTGCCCCATTTTTGCGTTGCCGAAAAAGGAACATTAAACGTGCTCAACATAGAGCCTTATTCCCATATAGGACTTCAACTTGCCGGTCAATTTGCAGAAAATCAGGATTATATTGTTTTTAGTACCCCATCCGAAACCAATACCTTTTTCCAGACCGCAAATGACAGTCTGAGCATTACCAACATCATCCAGGCACTACTGGCACAGTTACCCACCAGCCAGTATGATGAAAGAGTAACCATCATAACAGAATACATTAAAACCAATTACCACCGGCAGGACATTACCCCACAAACATTTGTCGATATAATCTTTCTATCCCCCTCCCGTTTAGCCTCTCTTTTCAAACAACAAACAGGGAGCAGCCTTTCAAAATACCTGTTGTGGACAAGGCTACGCCAGGCTATCTACCTCACCCTTTCCGAAAAAGAAAGAAGCCTTACCGATATTGCCTACGAAACAGGGTTTTATGATCTGCCCCAGCTGAATAAGTATATGTATGAGATGTTTGGTATGCCACCAAAGGCACTAAAGCAAAACAGTGATCTGATACAAGTTTATTAGCCTGGCTATTTTCAATTTTGTGTTATCAATTAAACGATAACACAATGAAAGCAATAACGTATCACCAATTTGGCAACACAGATGTATTACAAACTGTGGAAGAATCCCTGCCTACTATCCAGGCAAACCAGGTGCTGATAAAAGTAAAAGCAGTTTCTATTAACCCCTTAGACTGGAAAATAAGAAAAGGGGAAATGAAACTGATGTCAGGCAGCAAATTCCCCAAACACACAGGTGTTGATTTTGCCGGTATTATTGAAGAAACAGGAGCATCTGTAACCCGGTTCCAAAAAGGCGATGAAGTATTTGGCGTAGTAAAAAACACAATGAAAGAAGGCGCACTGACTGAATACATCGCTGTACCTGCTACTACAATATGGCAAAAACCCTCCCACATCACTTATGCACAGGCAGCATCCATTGCTGTGGTGGGCGCTGCTGCTATTACCGCCATTCAAAAAATGGGCAACATCAATGCTCAATCTAACATCTTAGTCAATGGTGCCACCGGTGGAGTGGGCATGTTTCTATTACAACTGCTCACACCTAGAGCAGCAAGCATAACAGCAGTAACCAGCACCCATGCAATGGACTTTGCTAAAAAATGGGGCGCAAACATAGTAGTAGATTACACAAAGCAACATGTGCTTCAGCAAAAGAACAACTATGATATTATAATTGATTTGTCAGGAAAAATGGGATATGCCAATGCCAGGAAAATAATGAAACCCCAATCCCTGTTTTTAAACCCCGTACCAAAGCCCATTGAAATACCAGCGTCGCTTATTAAGAATGTATTTACCGGCAAAAAGCATGTAGTAATACTATCCAATCCCTCCTCAAAAAACATGGATATGTTATTAAATGCCATCAACACGGGATTGCAGATAGAAGTAAATAAAACATTTCCGTTTGCACAATACAAGGAAGCCTATCTATATGCCGAAAAAGGCGGTTATACCGGAAAAGTAGTCATAGAATTCAATGAAGCATCAACGCACAACAGTTAACAATAGCCAGAACAGTGATCTGGTACAAGTTTATCAGATACCTTCTAAACACCTTTGTGTCTGAAAAAAAACAATCATCATAAAGAATAAAAAAAGACAAAATGAAAAAGAAAATAGTAATCCTGGGCGCTACAGGCACAGTTGGTAGTAAAATTTCAGAAAACCTCCTTACTGCGGGCCATCAGGTAACATTAATAGCAAGAAATACCGATAAGCTGGAAAAATATCGCAGCATGGGGGCAGCAGTTATCTCCGGAGATGTTAACGATGTAGATACCCTTGCCAATGCCTTCCGGAATGCAGACAGTGCCTTTTTGATATTACCAGACAATGTTACGGCTGCAAACACAAGAGCCTACCAACGACAGGTAACAGGCAACATGATCGAAGCCATTGAACGGTCAGGGATCAGATACATCGTAAACATGAGTAGCGTAGGCTCGCACATGCACGAGGGAAATGGCATGATGGCCGGCACTGCCGAGCAGGAAGTAAGGCTGAACCAACTTAAAAATGTAAACGTGTTACACCTACGTTCTGCTTATTTCATGGAAAACATTTTAAGAACGATTGGAGTGGTGAAGAAAATGGGAATCAATGATACAGCAGCAGATGGCGACATTGCCATTCCTATGGTAGCCACAAAAGATGTAGCTGCTGTTGCTGCGAGCCATCTGTCGAACCTTGATTTTACCGGCAAAAGCGTTCACGCCGTTATGGGCCCACGCGACTACACACTCAGAGAGTTAACGGCCATTGCAGGCAATACAATTGGTAAACCAGATCTGGCTTATGTTCAATTCCCGGCAGACCAGGCTAAACAGGCATTTTTAAGCAATGGATTTTCAGATGATTTTGCTGATAATTTAATCGGGATGGCAACAGCTATTAAAGCAGGATTGATGAACTATCAAAAAAGAGATACGTCAACTACCACTCCCACCACAGCAGAAGAATTTGCAAGGGATGTTTACGCTCCCGTTTTTCATAAATGATAAATGGCGGTTACTATTTTTCTTACCCAACCATCACCAAGGAATCCGGATTGTTCGGGAACATTCCAATAATAATAAGCCGCATACAAGCATGGCCCCGCGACTTACGGCAGGAAAGGGAGGATACAACAAACCACAGTGATTTTTAAAGGGAGAAAGAAGAAAACAGCCACTAAATATAGTTTCTACGACTCCTCCCTGTTCATGATAGCGTGGCAGCCTGAATACCGGATTTGACATACACCGGAACAATTAATTATTTAAGAGGAACATCAACACAACACATCAATACTCCTCGCTGTTTCAAAAACCTTACATTAAAACATTCTCTACTCATATTACATTTTATTAAATAACTTATTTATATTTATCACAGACCAAACAAAATAGAATGCTTTTAAAAACACCCTTTCCCTGGCTGCTCTTCTTCTGTACCCTCTTCCTGAACGCCTGTCAAAATAAAAAAGAGCCTGCAATACTCCGGAATGTCTCACTGAATGAAGCGCTGCAGGCAGCCAAAGACAATCAGAAAGGCCTGTTGCTCTTATCCGGGCAAACCGACTGCCATGTGTGTAAGCTGTTTGAAACAGATTACATTACTAACCAGGCATTTAAAAATATCATTGACAGCAATTTTGTGGTGGCCAGGATTAACTTTACAGACTCCGGGCAGCAATGGCTGGCAGCACTGCTTCACAGCGGTACCTTCCCCACTTTTGCCGTGCTCGATAAACAGTTACAGACAAAAGCCGTCATAGCTGGCAACATCTCTCTGGCAGATATGAGAAAATATGTAGCCGGTATTGCAGCCGGTAACTCCTACGTGGAAATGACACGGTTTAAAGATTCTTCCCAGGTCAGTAAAGCAGAATACATCCGCGCAACAAATGCGAATTTTCAGGATAAAGCCAAAACAGACAGCATCTTTGCCAAAATCATTACAGCACCCCTGTTCATGCAGGCCTATGCGAAACTTTTAGAAACACATGTACAACAGCGCCCCTCCTTTTACAACCAGCAGTTGACCGCTCGCTTTTTCCGGTTTACGGGCGATACCCTGCGAGCCAGGCAGTATGCTACCGTTGCCTTATCCGGTATCACACCGCTCACTGCCCTCCTGAATGTGCAGGCGTTGAAGGAAATGCGGTTGATTATTGACCCCGCCTATAACGAAAAGAATGAGCCTTTTATACATGCCATCAGCGATACCGCACATATGGGCATCGTAAAGAACCATAGTACAACTTCTGTTCCTTACCCCATTACCAACACCGGGAAAAAGCCTTTGGTCATCCAGGCAGTGTATACAGATTGTGCCTGTACCGCAGCAACGTTTGACAAAGCAGCCATCCTGCCTGGCGACAGCAGTGTAGTACATCTTACCTTTTCCGCTAAAGGGGAAGGTAACGTACGACGGACGCTCCGCATTTACTCCAATGCAGCCAACAACCCGCTACAGGCCACCCTTACCGGGGAGGTTGCTCCTTAAGTCATTTTTTATCCATCAAATACACGAACAATGAGAAAGTTAACCTTGATCCTCCTGTTGCTGCTGACAGCAACCGTACTCAACGCCAACCCTGTCGGTTTCTGTCCGGAAGAAGATGGCGAGTTGCCCGTTCTTTTACCGGACGATATTCATTGCGAAGTCTTCTATGTTTGCGACTCCGGCGTTCCTGTAGCCTTTGAATGCCAGGGCGGTACTTTCTTTAACTGCGCCTCAAATGTTTGCGTGTTTCCAGAAGACATGGCAGACTGCCCTTGTCTCTACAACTAAGCGCCTTCAAAGCCACTCCGGTCTTTGTGAAGCCCGGAGTGGTTTGTATGTTTTTTTTATAGTTTTTTTGTAGCCGGCAGCTGTTCTAACGGCAGCTTCGTCGTGTCACTCCCTTGTACTTCGGGTTCATTGCGGAGCAGGATAAGAAGTATAAGCCCACCACTCCTTCTAAAATATATTGAGCATTCCCATGTCCTCTTTTGTGTTTTACACCATTATCCTATATTGGGGCAAAATACCCGACACGTGCACCTTTTAAATAGCTCTCCCGACCCGATACCTGCTTTGAGTAAAACGTTTTACATAGTCCATATAACTATCGCCGTATTGTTACCTTAAGGAATTAGAATTGCCTTCCCTTTACCTGAAGTAGCAAAAGCAAACGCTTCTTCTATTTGTGAAAATCTAAACTGCATACCGGCTTTAGTAGCAAAATGCGGGTTACCTATAATTTTGCCCAGCTCACTCAGCGCCTGTTCTAACAAAAGCGGCTCCTTCACCGTAGCTGTTCTGAAGTTACTGAATCCTTTAAGTGTAATTCCTTTCATCAAAACCCGTGTATGAAAATTCAGCGGCTCTCCACCTCCCAGATATCCATAACTATAAACACTGGTTCCTGCCGGTAACACCTCCATCACAGAATTTAATGCAGCTCCTCCAACACCGTCAAAAACAGCCGTCGTTTGCAATTCTTGTGCAGCTTGCTGTAAATTTTGTTGATATCCGGGGCTATTCTGTACCAGCACATGCTTAGCACCCAAAGATTTCAGCTCCTCGCGGGCAACCTCATTTCTTGCTAGCATTATTAATGGCACCCCATACGCCTGGCACACTCCAAGCATTGACAAACCTGTCGCAGAATTTGCTGCCGTAGCGATAATGCCCTTATGTCCCTCTGCCTTCACCTGCTGTAAGAAAGCAAAGGCGGTTATATTGTTAACCAGTGAACCAGCATAATCGCGCGGATTAACTGTATCAGGTAATATTACACAGTGCAGGTAATGTAACTGAACATACTCACTCCATGTTCCTATAATATCGTCACTAAATAACAAAGAACGATACACTGTTACATTTTTGCCTTTGTATCCGTCTGGCACCCCCTCACCTGTCTCCACCACAGTACCCACTCCTGACACACCAGCTATATTATGCCGGCTCTTAGGAAAAAAGCCTTGCGGCATAGCACCGGATATATCCAATACATCTCCGCCGTTTACCCCCATTGCCTGCATTTTAACAACCAGATGCCCTTTAACTGGTGAACCTGGTTGCGGCACATCTTTCACATCCAACATACCCGGCCCTTTAATAACTATCGCTTTCATTTTATCTTCTTTATTTCATAGGCAAAGCTATTTTTGCAATTGTTGTGTAACAAGTACCTACCCTAAAGTATGTAGTATGACGACCATTAAAGACAGCTCCAGCAATCAGCATAATCAAAGAATTATTGTTACTAAGTGCCCCGTAACATTCACCCTTTTCAAAATGGGGGGCAGATGGAAACCATTGGTTTTTTATCAACTCACTGGTGGCATTAAACGATATGGAGAATTAAAAAGAGCAATACCCGCCATCTCTGAAAAAATGCTGTTCCAGACACTGAAAGAGCTTGAGGCAGATGGCATAATCATACGTACAGTAATAGAAAACAAACCCCAGCACGTAGAATATAGCCTTAGCGTAAGCGGAAACGATCTTCGTCCGGTATTTATAGCCATGGTAGAATGGGCCACGAAATACAACATCTAAAGCCGGCCCCAACGCCAACAATATCCTTACCAATGTTTTAATATTTATCCTGGAAAAAAGCCCTGACAAATGGATACAGGTGATGCCCGCTTCAAAAGGCAAATCCAAGTATTATTCTTACTACCACTGCTTTGATGGCTGCTCCTGACGCTTTTCTGCCGAAACAGTAAACTATGCGTTTTTATACGAACTCAAACAATTTACTCCATGTCCTGAATTTCGTGAGATTTTATAAATATTGCTATTAGAAAACTGGCACGAGCAAACAAGCAATTCACAGGATGAAAAGACAACTCTTATTAAGCAAATAAAAGAATTAGAAGAAAAGATTTCTTATATCCGAGAGAGGCTTTCCTCTAAACAAATCGATCCGGCAGATTTCGAACCACAAAAATCAATGAAGCTGCACAAGTATATATAGTCTGGGAGCGGGTTTTAGCAAAAATAAAAAAGGACAAGCCAGCGAAATTTGCGACTTGTCCAATTCAGTGTCCCGGATTGGATTCGAACCAATGACCTACTGCTTAGAAGGCAGTTGCTCTATCCAGCTGAGCTACCAAGACTTGTTGTAAGGGTGGCAAAAGTAATGATCTCCAACATATTAACCAAGAATCGTTTAAGTTTTTTTTCTGACCCGGTACATTTGCTACTGTAAAAATAGAAAAACCTCCGTAATTACTTAAATTAGACACCTAAAACAGCCTAAAAAAAACATGCAACATCCCAAATCCCCACATATACTATTGCTTTTCCATCTAACCTGTTCACATTCATTCATCTTACCACTCAAACGCCGGTTCTGTTCCTCCAACCTCCTCTTATTGTTTACACACGGCTGGATATGGGCTAAAGATGAAAAAGGCCGCACTTTTATGAGTATCCCGACACACTGGTAACAGTCACCAATACCCCCCAAAATACATGGCAACACCTGCTGCTTTCAGCAACAACTTCAGACACCTTGCAACAGACAAAATTTTTATATTCAAACCAAAAATACCTTTACTCCAAACCTTTGAAAAGATGACATCTTTCACCATATATTATAGCTACTTCTATCAACCTTTACCTTCCCATCAATTTACAGCCTTGCAACTGGCGCTTCCACCAGAAATGCAGCAACAGGCAACCAGGTATAAAAAATGGGAAAGCGCACACGCTTATGTATTAGGAAAACACCTGTTGCTACAGGCACTACAGGCTGCATCAGGCACTTTCACCTTACACAATATCAGCTATAATAAATACCAAAAACCCACCATTCAAGGCTTCTATCCTTTTAACATCTCACATTCCGGCAACCTGGTAATATGTGCAGTTGGCCAACAAGGTCCGGTTGGCGTAGACATAGAGCAATGCAAAGATTTGGATATTAACGACTTTAAAAATCAGTTTACCATACAGGAATGGCAACAAATTCAACAGGCAGCCACTCCCCTGCATACATTCTATGAGTACTGGACAAAAAAGGAAGCAGTATTAAAAGCAGATGGCAGAGGTTTAACAGATCATTTATCCCAGCTATCAGTCATCCATCCGAAAGTTAGCTTTGATAACAACAACTGGCATCTTGCGCCTATCCACTTTTTCCCAGGCTACATAGGACACATAGCCAACAGCTTCGAATGCACGCACGTTGAGTTTATCAAGATGGAATTACAGTAACGGTTACTGTTGCATAACATTTTTTAATAGCATTAGTTAATGCAGCAGCCTGGCTAAAAATAAAAAAATGATCTCCCTTCAGAATGACCCACTCAAAAGCCGAAGCAGTATACCTGCCCCAGTTACCAATAGCCTCAACTTGCTCTTCCTTATCCCCCATCAGTGCGTAAATAGGCGCTTGCACCAGGGTAGAAGTATCCATATCCTCTCTTTCTACAATTTCATAATCAGCCCTCAATACAGGCTCAAATAATGCTACCCATTCCATACTCGCAAGCAATTCATCAGCTATGCCTCCTAACGACTGCACTTCTTTCCAGAACAAACGATGTTCCAGCAAATAAGTATTTCTTTTTTCACGCAGTCCAGGCCCGGCATTACCGCTCACTACCAGGTAAGCAGGATATTTACCTGCATCTTCGAGCATGGCACACACACTTAAAGCCAGGTAGGCACCCATACTATGCCCATACAGCATAAACCTTGCACCCGAAAGCTTTGAAGTTATCTGATGGAATATATCCTGTACAGCCAGATCATAATCTTTTAGCAAAGGCTCATCCAGTCTTTGCCCACGGCCTGGCAATTCCAAAGACACTACATCAAACTCTTTCAGCAGCGCAGATAAAGGCAAGTAAGAATAACAGTTGCCACCGGCAAAATGCAATAAAAATAATTGTGGTTTAATCATAGCTTTTGTTTAAAAAAGGGCTGGCATAATAACCAGCCCTCAATTCAGAGAATTAAACAGCAGAAACTAAAAATCATAATCCCATGTGTAGAACTCTGCTTTCTTTTGCAGGTCAGAAATGTCAAAAAATTCAGCCAGTGTAGTCAGGCTTAAAGTCTGTTCTGCTTTAATGGTTGAAGCTGTCATCATGTGTTTTCATTTTTTTGTTAAAGAATAAATTAATAAGGGCAATTGATTTTAATTCCGGCCTGAACCTGCCCATTGCCTCAAACCAGAATTGCTAGCCTCTTTATGATGTAATGATCAGTTTAACTGTATTTTCTTTTCCAGTAAGCATTCCAGCGCATTCACAATCGTAGCAGTGGAAAACACCCGATAATGATCCTCTACAATAATATTTACACCAAACGAACCCCGGCTCCATTGCTGCACCGCTTCAGATTCATGAAAATCCGGTGCAGGCACCAACAAGGCAAAAGAACTCTGCCAACTGCCATCAGTAGTTTGATTATCCAGCAACCATTTACACGCCTGCCGGATAGAGTTATCGTAAAGGGAAGTATTATAACAAAGCAGGGCCTTCATAGCCATAGCAGTATACAATGGACTTTCTTCCACTACTATATCACTGCTCCATGCTCCATTGGCAGCCTGTTGCGACTTTAACCAGTCCGCAGCTTTGGCACAAGCCTGTTGATAAGTCCGCGAAACAGACAAAGCCTGTAAAGCAAAAGCGGTAGCATAAACCGGGCTCGACCACCAGTACGATTTCCAGTAACCTTCCGGCATTTGTTCATTCATAAGAAAGCCTGCGGTACGATGATATAAAACACTGTCGCCATCCTGCTTAGCTAATACATATAACGCTGCAGCACTTACACACGATTTAGCCGATAACCATCCGCTGACATCAGCCACATCTTCCAGGCCCAATATCCGCTTCAATACATCGGCATCCTGATAAGTACGCCAGCCACCTGCATCATTGCAAAACGAACGCCAGTCCTGCCATAAATTATTGCTTACAGTTCCTTTACTACTATTCAGGTAACCAACCAGAAAATTAAGAGAATCGCCATCTTCCTTAATCTGGTCATTAAAAGCCCCTTTGAAATGCGAACTGTTTAATAGTTCTGCCGCCTTATCAGGAATAACAGCAACCTCACCTGCTTCAGCCAGGTTCATAGCCACATATGCCGTTATCCAGTTGCGCCCCAGACCCGCATTGGTTAAAAAGTCAGTCCAACTGCCATCTCCCTGCATAGCAGCAGCCAGGAAAGCCCTGCCCTTTTCAATAGCGCTTCTAATAGCCTCTGCGCCGGCATAGGCGCCACCAGCTACCTGCTCTTTGCTACAGCTGGCCTTAACCCTGGCTTTTTCAATCAACAACTCAATAGCCCTTAGCTGGTCCAGGCATTTTTTCACAAAGCCTGTAATAAAACCATCCAGTTTTGCCAATGAAAAAGAAGCTATTTCCGCTCTGCTTTTCTCAAACCACGTAATGGCATTTTGCAGGCATGCGGTAGCTACTCCCGAAAGAAACATCAACTTATAACGCTCTTCCTCTGCCAGCGTTCCCGATACCCCCTCCTCTTCCAGTTTCTTCCTCAGAAGACTGTCGGCAATGTTAGGCTGACCACTTTTTACGTCTTTCAAAAAATCATCTATGTCATCCATATACTGAAAACCTATGTGCAAATATTCCAGGCATCGCTGCAGCGAATCGGTAGCCATCTCTGCCGTATCCTGTAACAGGCTGATAGCAATGGGAACCGCATAACACAAAGCAGATTTTCCGGCCGCCAGCTTTTCAAATTGCTCCACAGTAATATATCCTCCTTCACCAGCCAGTTTCTTTTCAACCAGCATGGTCCGGATATATTCTGTCCTGCTTTTTTCAAAGTATTGCCAGAACACATGTCCTGATGGAAACAATGCAGACAACTCTCTGACAGCCGCCTCTAGCAACCGAATCTGAACAAAAAATTGCTGAATACCAGAATTGGTGCTTTTCTCCTGGTCAATCATTTTATCACAGGCAAGTGCAAACCTGAAATACAAGTAAACCGCCGCTCCCAATTTTTTCTTAACAGGCTCCGGCACAGAAGGATAGGCCGGAGACAAATACAGCACAAGGTGCAGGTAAAAATAATGCTCCTGCAACACCTGCTCTTTCAACAGTTCCTGTTCAGTGGCCGCATCAAACGACAACGACTCTATTAATGTTTTATAGGTTTGTATCATTCACAGGCTATTAAAAGGTTAATCCCTGCTTACATATGCACCCTTCAGGGCTTTTTGCAAAGCTGCCACACCTGCCTTAACACCCGTATCATAATCTCCTTTTTTAACAGGAGGCACTATCTCCGATTTAATCAGCTGCGTACACATTTCATTATTCAGCCTGTCTTCCAATCCTTCACTGGCTATAATCTTAATCTTCCTGCTTTCAGGAGATACTACCAGCAGTATAGCACCGCTCTTCTTGCCACTTTTAGAAGCCACAACCGTTTTGGCAGCCCCTGCAAGCAGATTGTCTATATCCTTCTGATTATACACCTTTACAGTATATACATAAATCTTGTTACCCGACTCCTTCTCTTCCTTCTGCAATTGCTGAAGCAAAGTTGTTTCAGTAGCAGGAGTAAGCACATTCGCATCATCCGTTACTACACCCTTTAACTGAGCAAAAGAAAATTGAGCGCTCAATAAAAACACAGAAAATAAACCTGCAGAAATCATTTGTTTAATACGCATAAATTTTATTTATAAATGAATAAAGAATGAACTATTACTTCATCCGCACCCGGTCAGTTTCTTCCGGCAAGGTTTTAGCAGCGACTTTGGCGGGACTATTGATACGGTAAGTAAAAGCCAGACGAATAGTCCTGGTTTGAAAACGATTGTCCAGAAAAGCATCTACGTGCTGATAGCGGCTATAAGCCACCAGTTTGTTCCAGTAAAAAACATCCGCCCCACTTAAACGAACCGACCCTTTTTTATTCAGAATCGTTTTAGAAACACCCGCGCTGATAGTACCATATGGCCTGCGAACAAAGGCGTCTTCTATACTGGAAGAACTATACAATCCATATAATTCAGCCGACCACCCTTCGGCAAACTTCCATTGGTTAAGCACTGAGCCATAAAACTGGAACTGCTCCAGAGTATAAGGCAGCTCGTTTATAACACCGGTAATACGGGTATTATTCAGTAAAATATTCCAGGTAGAAGTAAGCTTTTCCGATAAGGGAACTACGGAGCTCAGCTGAATCCCCATCACCTCCCTTTTATCCAGGTTTTGAGGCTTTAAATAAGTTTCGTTTTTCTCAGGATTTTGAAGCACTACGCTTTGAATAGGATTATTCGTACGACTATAAGAAGCTGTGGCAGACAAAAGCCCGCCCATCAGCAGATAATTAAGCTCTATATTATCAGCAGTTTGCGGCAGCAGAAAAGAATTCCCCTCTTCAAAAGTGTATTTATCTACATAATATCTGAACGGATTTAAACTTTGATACTCCGGCCGTTCAATACGTCTGCTGTAACTAACACCCAATGTATGAGATTCATTCATCTTATATTCCAGCCCTACAGAAGGAAACCACTGTGTATAATTTCTCTTGTTTACTTCACCTGTAGTTAGCAGGGAGCCTTTAGAAGCGGTATTTTCCACACGCACACCGGCCTGCACACCCATTTTACCCAATTGCTTTTTATAATTGAGGTAAGAAGCCAACACGCGCTCTTTATACAAAAAGTGGTTACTGGCAGCACTGTCCGCCACAAGATGCGAAGCCACTTCATTAAAATACATGGCATTATTATCTGTACGCACATCACTCCCCTTAACACCCGCTTCCAATTTGTCGTGCGCGCCCAATGGCAACACATAATCTACTTTCCCTGTTGCAATCTTAATAGTACGCGGCAACCTTGCCCTGAACAGTTCAGCTGTATCAGGTTTTTCCTCTAACTGCTGATAAAAATAATTATCAAACGACTGTTGATCGTTAGTGGTATATCTGATGTAATTACCATCAAACTCAATATTCTGCCCTTTTGCATTTAATGCGTGCTTCAGGTTAACATTGTAAGCAGGATTACGCCAGCTACCATTGGCAGAAGTGGAAGCAAGTACACGCTGCTGCACCGTACCATCAGGCAGTTTCAATACTGTATTATTATTACCGGTAGAATGAGTAGGATTATCGTAGTAGGAAACACCTAACCCTAATACGGTTTTGGCGTTCATGTAGTAATCTATATTCAGTCGTGCATTAGCACTCTTATTCGTAGTTTTCTGGTAACTATGCTGATCAAAAATGCTTTGAATAGCATTATCTGCTCCGTCCCGCTGATTGCGTAATACATAGTAATCCTGGAATCCGTTTAACAACTGATATCCCATTGTTAAACCCGCATTCACTTTCTCTGTCCGGTAATTCACCGCCAGACTATTGGTTGTACTGGCATACACGCCCTGCCTGTAAGCAGTTGACAGCGATGCATTCCAGCCTCTCCTGGTTTCCGTTTTAGTAATAATATTAATCACCCCGCTTCCTGCTGCATCATACTTTACAGAAGGATTACTGATAATCTCAATTTTTTCAATCTGGCTGGCCTGCATGCCCTTCAGGTAATTAGACAGATCGCCACCCGTTAAATAAGTTAACCTGCCATTAATAAGCACTACAGCCCCCTCCTTACCTTTTACAGTAATTTTACCACCGGCGCTGATAGCTACCCCAGGTAATTGAGCAAGCACTTCCGCGCCATTATTGCCCGACATGGTAACAGAATTGGCCACATTCACAATTGTGCGATCAATCTTCTGTTCAATAAGCGGCTTCACCGTACTCACGGTCACCTGCTCCAGATTCGTAGCCTCTGCCTCAAGTGTAATAGCAGCTATGGTAATGGCCGGTGCCTGTAAGCCTATAGAGTCAGACACACGCCTCTCAAATCCCACAGCCGTAACAGATACCACATACCAGCCATACGCAATACCTGTAAATTCAAATGCACCCACACTATCCGTAACTGCAAATTTCACGGTTGTTTTATCCGCATTCCTTCGCAATGCAACCGTAGCGCCAAACACCCCTTTGCCACTTCCGGCAACTGTTCCCGTAATAGATCCCGTTTGCAATGCCTGCCCCTTCCCTGGCGCCACAGACAGTAAAGCAAAAATCAATAATACAAAAGTCTTCATAGCAGCTTGCTTGATATTTTGGTGTTATAATGAATGAAAAGCCTCTTTGGTTAGTAAAGATTCATTGATATGGATATCCGAAATTTTCCCAAAATCAAAACGTACTACCTTTTCTGCACAGTGGAAATACTGATCGTCATGAGTAACCGCAATCACGGTTTTGCCATCCCGCTTCAGGGCAGGTATAATCTCTTTATAGAAAACTCCTCTGAATACAGGATCCTGCTCAGCCGCCCATTCGTCCAGTACGATCACTTCTTTATTCTCCAACAGAAGATAAATAAGCGCCAGGCGCTTTTGTTGCCCTTTCGATAGCTGGTTGGAAATACGGTTATGCTGCTCATCAATAGCAATCACGTCTGAAAGTTGCATTTTTTCAATCAACAACATCAGCTGCTCATTATTCCTGGAAAGCTGAAAGCCATCGTAATTTTCACCAGGCAAATAGCAATCCGTAAAAATGCAGGACAACTGGTTTCGATACCAGGCATAATGCTCCGGAGTCACAGGTATATCATTCCAGTATATAGTACCAGACATAGGAGTGTACAAACCCGACAACAGCTGAATAAAAGTACTTTTACCACTACCATTGCCCCCCGTAACAAACAAACTATCTCCTTTCCTGATTTCCAGATTCAGCGGCTGCAGGCGAAATGTTTCTTTTCTTTTGGCATCAAAATATTCATACTCCACATTTTCAAAACGAATGCTTTCAAATGCTTCGCCCACAGGCATCTCGCTACCATGATTCAGCTGCCCAGAACTGGCAGAATGTAACAGCGTGTTAAACTCTTGTATCCGGTTCATAGCTATCCTCATTAAAGTAAACTCCTTAATCTGAGTAATAACAACAGCCACAGGGCCCATTAAAAACAGAAGCGTTACAATAAAACTGCCGCCGTGGTCATTCGCATTCTTTTGCATAACAGGTATCAGAAAAAGCACCACACCTATCATCACATACCAGCAGTAAGTTCCAATCAATTCATTACCCATCAGGCGGGTAATGCTCTTTACTGTAAGCGCCTTTACTTTACTGCGATTGGGTACCAGAAATTGATCATAAATAGTATCGCTCCTGTCTGCGCTCATCTTCACTTCCTTGAATCCGCGCAAAAAATCGTTCACATTTTGCTGATACACATTTGCCAGGTCACGTGCAGCAGAAAGATCTTTTTGAATAGCCATATTACGCAGGTAATAAATAGCTCCCAGCAATAGCAACACCACCGATACTATAAATGCATTCAGCATATTTATCCAAAAAAGATACCCCAGGCCAATCAGCACCATTACCCCTGCATTAAACGATTCTATAAACACCTGCGGAAACCGTTGAAGAATAACTACATCAGACATCACAGTCCTTACTCTTTCCTCTCCCAGTTTCAGATAGGCCTCATAATTAGAAAAACGTAACCTTTGAAACACAGATAAATTCAATTCATTTCCAAGGTCATAAGTAAGACTGATCATATATTTCTGAAAATACCGGGCTGTAAAAAAAGATATCACTATCAGTACCACATAAATACGCCAGTCGTCATTATTCAGAAAAGAAGCATGCTCACCAGCAATTTTTCCATTAATAAACAACAACAGTGCTGCAGACCATAACGCATTGATCATCCCCAGAAACAAAAGGGACAAATAAAACAACCTGGATCTTTTTTGCAGAATTTTTAATAAATCCACGAGACTATATTTTAATGGTTAATGACAAATTGAGAAATAAAATCGGTTAACGTTGGGATATTACTATCCTGTATGAGACTAAAGTGATTGCCCTCACAAAGCTGGTGTTCAAAGCTTCCTGAAGTGCGTGTTTTCCATTTTCGCATTTTATTTTGCTTAGATGAATCTAAGGCTTCTAAAGCAAGAATATCAGCCTTTATTTTACCAACGGTTCTATAAGATTGTAAAAGCGAAATATTATGAGCCAGCAGCCGTTGCAACCTGTCCATATCCTTAAATTCCACCTGCTGCTGATGACTGAAATGCAATTGAAATATTTCCAGCAAAGCATCTTCCTCTTTCGCATTTCTGACATCAAAATCACTCCATCCTGCCGAAGGATCTTTATCCAGCAATATCAATCCTGCAGTATACCCCTTTCGTTCCAGCGAACGCACCGTTTCTACAGCCAGCAGCGCGCCCATAGAATACCCCAGCACGTATATTTTTTGCCCGGTACCAGCCGATATAATTTCCGCAGCAAATGACTCTGCCATTACCTGCATACTCTCATCAAAAGGTACATCATAGTCAAAACCGCGGTACTGTAATCCGTAACAACGAATTTCCTTTTCCTCCAATGCAGCCGCCAATGCTGTGAACACTGTGGAAGAGCCCACCACCGGCGGAATCATAAATAATGGCAAGTCATTACCACTGACACGATTAAGTGGTAACAATAATCCTTTATCACTGCTATCCCTGTTGATAAATTCCGCAAGGGAGCGAATAGTAGGATACTTCACCAGATCCCTGATACTCACAGTTTTATTCATCCTTTCCCATAACAGCGACATAAAGCGCATGGCCAGTATCGAATGCCCCCCTATTGCAAAGAAGTCATCTTCCGTGCTAATATTTTTCAATTGCAACACCTCCTGCCATATTTCCAGTAGTAATACTTCGATAGCATTAACCGGAGACACCTGTTCAACAGCATCGCCCGTCAGTTCCACCGGTAATGCGCCATAGTTAATTTTCCCACTCGCTGTTAAAGGAATAGCCTTCATAAAAAAGAAATAACCGGGAATCATATAGTAAGGAAGCTTTTGCGCCAGCCACCATTTCAATGCAGCAATATCATTAGAAGCATCAGACTCAATATAAGCACTCAACACATCCCTGCTACCGGCTTCTTTTCTATAGGTTACAGCCACAGTAGACACATCCGGATGCAATAACAACACCTGCTCTATCTCTGCCAGCTCTACCCGGTAACCTCTTATTTTCACCAGGTTATCCCTTCTGCCTGCAAAAACAATATCACCCTCCGGAGTCCACCTGCCTATATCCCCTGTTCTGTACAATTTTTCACCTGGTATAAAAGGATGGTCAATAAACTTCTCTTTAGTCAGATCAGGCCTGTTTAAATATCCACGGGCAATCCCCTTACCCGAAACCGTTATCTCTCCCCAGAACCCCTGTGGCAGCAATTGCTGATGCTGGTCAAGAATATAAACCTGTGTATTTATCAGCGGCTTCCCAATAGGGATGATGACTTCATTACCTGCAACCTGGTAAATAGAAGTACAAACACTATACTCCGTAGGGCCATAAGCGTTATAATAGTCAAGATAGGTGCTGTGATAGGCTGCATACTCCTTACCAGGTGCTTCTCCCGCTGTAACCAGTATACGAAGCGGCTGCAAAACCTGTTTACCCAGGCTGGCCAGGTACACCGGCGGTAATGTAGCAATGGTAACACCGCATTGCTGTAAGTATTGTACAAAAGCAACCGGCTGATTAATAACCTCCTGTGCAACCACTACTACACCCGCTGCCGAAAACAGCGCCATAAATATTTCATAAATAGCTGCATCAAATGATACAGTCGCAAACTGCAGGCTTCTGTCTGCAGGCGTTATAGCAAAGCGCCGTACCTGGTCATGTGCCAGGTTAATAGTACCACGATGCTCAATAACCACCCCTTTCGGCCTTCCCGTAGAACCCGATGTATAAATAACATAGGCCATATCTTCAGGCGTGTTCAGCAAAACAGGATTAGTAGCAGCATAACCCGGCAACTGATCAATTATCACTTCCAATCCAATCACCTTGCTTGTTACCGCAGCCAGCCAGGTTACTTCTTCTGTATCTGTAATTACCAGTAAAGGCATTGCATCATTCAACATAAAAACTATACGCTCACTCGGGTTAGTCGGGTCTATCGGCAAAAAGGCAGCTCCCGATTTTAATATGCCCAGCATCAGCATTACCTGCCATTCAGACCTGTCTGCGACAAAAGCAATAACACGGTCTACCCTATCAGAATATTCACTTCTTATCCAATGTGCCAGCCTGTTAGTTATTTCGTTCACCTGCCGATAACTCCACACACGGTCACCAGAAATGATAGCAGCATTATCCGGAAAATGAACAGCCTGATTTTCAAAATAACATTGAATAGCAGGAAAATGGAGCGCCTCTGCAAAAGCAGTACTATTAAACTGCAGCAGCAATTGGTGCTCCTCACCAGGTAAATAATCCAGGTAGGCAATAGGCTTTTCAGGCAGTTGCAGAACACTTTCCAGCAACAACTTCAGATGCCCCATCAGTTGCAGCATAAAAGCACCTTCATAAATATCCGTGTTATATTCTATATAAAAATGTAACCCGGTTTCACGCTCACTTACTACAAAAGAGATATCAAACTTGCTACCTTCCAGCTCTCCCTTTCCTGGCTGCAAGGTCATACCTTCTATCTCCAAAGCACCCTCTGTCCACTCTTCCTGGTTTTGATATACCAGCATAATATCAAATAAAGACTGTCTGTCAGCATCTGCTGCCCCTCCCAGATCAGACACAATTCTGTCAAAAGGATAATACTGATGCTCTAATGCCAGCAATACATTTTCCTTTACTTTCCCCAGCAATTTTATAAAACTATCCTGGCCCGAAAAACGGTTTCTGACAGCAAGCGTGTTTACATAAAAACCTACCTGCTGCAATAACTCTTCCCTCTCTCTGCCTGCAACTACGGTGCCTATTACCATATCGTCAATACCCAGGTAACGGTAAAACAAAGCATTAAAAGCAGCCATCAGCAACACAAACATACTGGTGCCTTCATCAGCAGCCATACCCTTTAAACGCTGGGTTAACGTATTTGAAAACTGGTAACCACACGAACTGCCATTAAAGGTTTTCCTGGCTGGCCTGTTTGCCTTTTCAGGAAGATGGATACGGGCAATATCGCCATGCAATGTTTCCATCCAGAACTTACGGTGTCTTTGGCCATGATCACTTTCCAGGTATTCCGCCTCCCACCAGGCATAATCTTTATATTGAATAGACAACAATGGAAGTAACACCTCCGGAGTATTATAAAATGCAACTAACTCAGACAACAAAATTTTCATAGACCATGCATCCGCAATAATATGATGCATATTAATAAGCAGTGTATACGCCTGCTTCTGCTGCTGTACAAGATATACCTGCAACAAAGGCCCGTTTTCAAGATCAAAAGCCTTATTAATACGTTTATGGATAAATTCATCCGACGTTACGCCTGCATCACGCAGTTGCAGCATAGTAACCACCTGGAAACAATCCGGCAATAAGTCCTTTCTCACAATATGCTGCTTTACCTCACCATTCACCACCCGGAACACCGTACGCAGTATATCATGACGCTGCACCAATAGTTCAAAGCTGTGTCGTAAACGGTCTACATCCGGCACACCTTGCAGGTAAAATACTTTAGGAACATTATAAGCCTGACGCTCTTCTGCTAATTGCTGCAATATCCACAAACGCTTCTGCGCATGAGACAAAGGATAATAATCCAACACAGGTGCAGCAGCAATCGCTTCATAACCCACCTTATCCTTACCGGATAAATAAGCAGACAGTTCACGGATCACAGGATAACGGAAAAACTCATTCAACGTAAGTTTCATTTCCAGATCACGGGACACAGCGTTCAACACCCTTAAAGCCTTTAACGAATGACCACCTAAACGGAAGAAATTTTCTGCCACACTCACAGGATGCACATCCAGCACCTCTTCCCATATACGCTGTAACTCCAACTCTAAGCCACCCGATGCAGCCACATACTCGGCTCCGCTACCTCCCTCTTCTAATCCCAATTCATACACTCCTAATTGCTGACGATCCGTTTTACCGTTCGCCGTCAAAGGCAACTGCCCTAAACGAACCACACTACGGGGAACCATATAATCAGGAAGGTTCAATTCCAGAAATCCGCGTAATTGAATAATATCTACGTTCTCATCCGTAACAAATGCAGCCAGAAAACCATCACCAGCACTATCCGTACGATATACCACACAACACTCCTGCACTATACCGCTGGAGATAATACATTGCTCTATCTCTGACAACTCCACACGATAACCACGAATCTTTACCTGGTGATCGCTGCGACCAAAACACACCAACTCACCGGAAGCAGTATACTTCCCTAAATCTCCCGTAGCATACAATCGCTCCCCGGGATAAAAAGGATGTTCAATAAAGCGCGCAACTGTTAAATCATCCCGGTGATAATAGCCGGCACTTAACCCGATACCCGATAAATAAATCTCACCCGGTAAACCAGCAGGCTGCACATGATGATGCTTATCCAGTATATAAGCACGCATATTGGGAATAGGACTACCTATCACTACACGGCTTGCAAAAGAATCGTAGTTATGACGATCTATACGCTTGTAAACAGAGCCAGCAGTAGCTTCCGCAGGGCCATAAGAGTTCAATACATATTTATCAGGATATAAAGACAGGAAACGACCTACATCCTTTACATGAATCATCTCACCTCCCAACATCAGGATACGTATTCCACTCAGCCACGAGGGTTCAAAGTCAGCACTGTTCAGTAACATCGAGAACAGCGTAGGTGTAAACTTCAGAAAGCTGATACCAGCAGACTGTACATAACGGCACAGATCAGCAGGAGACAGATACAAATCTTTACTCACTATATGCAAACAACCGCCACACAGCAATACAGGGAATAATACCGTATGACCAAGGTCAAAAGAAAAGGAAGATGTCAGAATAGTGGAATCGCTTTCATCATATTGCACCTCCTCTATAAACCAGTTCACATAGTTCATCAGGCTTTTCTGTGCAATAGGTACACCTTTAGGACGACCAGTGGAACCAGACGTATAAATCACATAAGCTAACTGATCTACATCCTGCGGCAGCAATAGATTATTAACTGGTTGTTCCTGTAAAGAAGGGGATAACAGATCCACTATCATACCGGAATATTCCAAACCTTCAGGCAGTTCACCAACAGTTACCACACAATCAACATCACTATCCGATAAAATATGTTCGATACGGGCAGCAGGCTGGCTGGTATCTATAGGCAAATAAGCACAGCCAGCTTTAAAAATGCCAATAATACCCACCATCATTTCTTTACAAGGAGGCAGCAACACTCCTACTACACTACCCGCAACAATACCATTGCTATACAGGTAATGCGCCAGTTGGTTGGCTTTACAGTTCAGATCAGCATAGCTCAGGAAGCCATTCTCATCCTTAACCGCAATGGTATCACCACTTTTAGCAGCACGCCCTTCAAACACACTACTATACGTGTTAACAGGAGCCGGACTATCTAATAAAGGCGCAGTAGACAATAACAGCCGCGATGCAGGGCTTAATAATTGCAGATCAAACAAATACTGAAGTTTATCCGCCTGTAAGCTGGCCATTAGCTCCCGGTAACCGTCCAATAAAGCATGTGCTGTTTCAACTGTAAACAGTGTGGTATTATATCCCAGGTGCAGATAAATATCTTCGCCATACTCCACCAGGCGAAGGTTCAGATCAAACTTACCACCGCGATCTGTAAAGAAGGCTTCTGATATCTCAGCCGACACCTCACCATCTTCGCCCATTTCCTGCCAGAAAGCATTTTTATTCTGCACACTGAACATGGTATCAAATAGTGGATGACGGCTTCTGTCACGATGAGGCCACACCGCTTCCAGCAATAGTTCAAAAGGATATCCCTCATGTTCAAAGTCTGAAAGCACTTCCTGTTTTAGATCTGATAAATATTCCACATAACGCTTCCCAGCCTGAATACGGCTCCGGATAGCAAGTGTATTCACAAACAACCCAACAATACCAGATAAATCAGCATGCTGACGGCCGGATACAGGCGTTCCCGTAATAATATCCTCCTGGCCACTCACGCGCCACAACAGTAATAACCACAACGACAATCCGGCCATATAAAGCGTAACTTCTTCTTCACTACACAAGCGACGCAGCAATAACACTTCATCTGCACTTAAACGAACTCCTGCAGAAGCTCCCTGCAAGGAACGCACTTCAGGACGCGCAAAATCTATAGGAAGTTCCAGCATTGGCAACTCACCGCTTAAACGATCAGTCCAGTAAGCACCATCATTCGCAAGCGGCAATTGCCCCGCAGCACTTTGCTCATGAACAGCAAAATCTTTATACTGAAACACCACAGGAGCAAGCGTCTCACCTGACAGGATACGTATAAACTCGTCCTGCAATATTGCCTGCGATAATCCATCCGTGATAATATGATGAATATCCAGCAATAACACACCGCCCAACTCTCCATTATAATAACCCGCACGAAGCAACGGGGCTACCGACAAATCAAAAGGCTTTACAAAATCCACTGGCATTGTATCACCATAAGCAGTCACACTCAATACTACAGAAGCCTGTACTATCTGAACAGGTACACCCTCCCTTTCCTCAAAGCTGGTTCGAAGTATCTCATGGCGATTTACCAACGCCTGCAAAGCAGCACCAACCTCTTCTATACCATACCCGCCAGGTAATGGCAACTGAAGCGGAATATTATAAGCAGTACTGAATGTATCAAACTGTTGCAACAAATACATACGACGTTGCGCATAAGACACAGGATAATAATCACTCACAGGCGCTGCCACCAAACCCGCATAAACCACCTGCGACTGAACAGACAGATAGCTCGCCAAACTACGGATGGTCGCATGCGTAAACAATTCTACCAATGGTATTTTTATACCACGGTCACGATGAATACGACCTATCAATGCGATGGCCTTAAGGCTCTGACCACCCAATTCAAAAAAGTTAGCTTCCACTGATAAATCAGTAGTAGCAATATGTAATACTTCGCTCCACACTTCCACCAGGTAACTTTCCAGCTCGCTGGAAGCAGCGATATAAGCCACCTCCTCCATTACAGGAGCAGGTAATGCACCCATATCGGTTTTACCATTCGCATTCAACACAAATACAGGTAACCATTGCAGGTAAGCAGGACGCATGTAAGAAGGTAAATGCTTTTCCAGGTGCAACCGGATAGCAGCCACAGCGCCTTCTTCGCCCGTGTAATAAGCAGCCAGCTGCTTATCGCCAACGGCACTTACCACCACTTTTACTGCGGCTTCCCGAACACTTTCATGCTCTTCCAGCACACGCGCTATCTCCTGGGGCTCTACACGGTAACCACGAATCTTCACCTGATTATCGCGGCGGCCACGGAATAAAATACGACCATCCTCATCCCAGCAACCTATGTCACCAGAACGATACACACGCTCACCCGGCACAAAAGGATTGGCTATAAAAGAGGTTTCTGTACGCAAAGCATCATTCAGGTAGCCGCGACTAACGCCTTCACCACCAAGCAATAATTCCCCATACACACCTTTACCCACCAACTTCCTATATACATCAGTTATATATACACGACTTTTAGAAACAGGATATCCTAAACGGATCACACCTTCCGCTATATCAGAAGGTAATACTTCCCCACATACCGAAAACGTAGTGTTCTCCGTAGGACCATAACCATTCACGATACGTACAGCAGGGCAGTGATGCATCACCTTGCCTACATGCGATACCGACAATTGCTCTCCACCTACCAGCACTTGCTTCAAACCAGCAAACAAAGCAGGAGACTCATCTGCCAGCTGGTTAAACCACGAACTGGTAAACCACATGCAGCTGATACCATAACCACTAATATAACCGGCCAGCTCAGTAGCATCCAGCAAATTCTCCAATGCAGTTACATACACGGCACCACCGTTTAACAATGCACCCCATATTTCGAAAGTGGCTGCATCAAACGACAATGAACCCGTTTGCAGAATACGATCGCTGCTATTCAACGATACATAGTTCGTATCTTTTACCAAACGAACAATGCTGCGATGCTCAACCATCACACCTTTAGGCTCACCGGTAGAACCGGAAGTAAACATGATATAAGCAAGCGAAGCGGCAGAAGAACGAAAGTCGTCATCAGGCGTAGCAATGCCTTTACTCAAAGCATCACTCAGCAGCACACAGGTAAATTCTTCACCCAGCCAGGAAGCAACATCAGCAGCATCCGTTACCACCACAGACACACCACCCGCTTTCAGCAAACGGCGTATACGGTCCTGCGGCAGATGCGATTCTATAGGAAGATAACCAGCACCGCTGCGTAAGATACCCGTCATCGCCAGCACAAAACCAGTACCACGCCCCATTACAATACCCACCAGTGATTCGGGCCACACATGACACTCCTGTTGCAAAAAACCGGATAACAAGCCGGAACGATGCCACAACTCTGTATAGGTATAGCTGACAGCACCATCGCTTAAAGCAATAGCATCACCATGCAGCTGTACTACTTCATGTAGTATAACAGGTACAGACAAATCATCAGGTACTGCGTGCACCTCACCGGAAAACTGAAGCACCTCCTGTTCTTCTGAAGCCGACAGGTACACTATATCGCGAATACGCTGCTGAGGATCACACACCACTGCTTGTAAAATGTTCACCAGGTGTGCTCCCATCCGTTCTATACGCGAAGCTTTATATAAAGAAGTATTGTATTCAATAGCCAGCCCTATATCTGAAGAAGACGCTGTAAAATGAAAAGTCATATCAAATTTACTCGTCGTAGTAACCCTCTCTCCGAAAAGAACTTCCAGATTATTTAACTCAAAAAGAGACTCTGTAGAAGCAGCATGCTCCATTACCACCATCACATCAAACAATGGAGAACGTGAACCATCCCCGGATAAACCTAGCTCTTCTACCAGTTTATCAAAAGGATAGCCCTGGTGATCATAAGCAGCAAGCAACCGGTCTTTTGCCACACGTAGATATTCGTGGAAGGACTGTTTGCCATCCACAAAATCTCTCACAGCAAGCGTGTTCACATAAAAACCGATCTGGTCAGATAATCCGGCATGATCACGCCCCGAAACAGGAGTTCCTACAATAATATCTTCCTGACCAGAATATTTCGACAACAATATCTGCACACCAGACAGCAACAACATAAACAAGCTAACGCCCGCTTCAGCACTGTATGCAGTAAGCCCGGCATTTACACTTGCAGGCAGTGATACCCGGTAACTTTTACCTTCATAGTTTTTTACAGCAGCGCGGGGATAATCTGCAGGCAGTTCTAACACAGGCAACTCTCCCGAAAACAATTGATGCCAGTAAGAGCGTGCAGCAGAAAATTTACCAGATAAAAGCTGTTCTTCCTGCCACACCGCATAGTCTTTATACTGAATATCCAGTTCAGGCAACCTGTAAGTATTACCCGTAGCAAGTCCATGATATACACGCAATAGCTCACCCAGCAATACCTGAACAGACCAACCATCAAAAACAATATGATGCAAGGTGAAGCACAACGCAGAAGACGCATTACCGGTTTTCACAAGCCGCACACGCAACAATGGACCATTCAGCAGATCAAAAGCATAACCGGATTCAGATGCCGCTATCTCATCACATAAGAACAAGGCATCAGCACTACCACTTACATCATCATACAACAGGTTTACACTAAACAATGATGCAGGAATAATCTTTTGTACAGGCTCATCGTTTACCACATCAAATACCGTACGCAGCACTTCATGACGATTTACCAACTGCTGTAAAGCATCCTGCAGCAGCGCGGGGTCTAATATCCCTTTCACATGTATATAGTAAGGTATATTATAAGCCTGCTGGGTAGCAGTCAATTGCTGCAATATCCACAAACGCTTCTGCGCATGAGACAAAGGATAATAATCCAACACAGGTGCAGCAGCAATCGCTTCATAACCCACCTTATCCTTACCGGATAAATAAGCAGACAGATCACGGATCACAGGATAACGGAAAAACTCATTCAACGTTAGTTTCATTTCCAGATCACGGGACACGGCGTTCAACACCCTTAAAGCCTTTAACGAATGACCACCTAAACGAAAGAAGTTCTCCGTCACACTCACAGGATGCACATCCAGCACCTCTTCCCATATACGCTGTAACTCCAACTCTAAGCCACCCGATGCAGCCACATACTCGGCTACGCTACCTCCCTCTTCTAATCCCAATTCATACACTCCTAATTGCTGACGATCCGTTTTACCGTTCGCCGTCAAAGGCAACTGCACTAAACGAACCACACTACGGGGAACCATATAATCAGGAAGGTTCAATTCCAGAAATCCGCGTAACTGAATAATATCGACGTTCTCATCCGTAACAAATGCAGCCAGGAAACCATCACCAGCACTATCCGTACGATATACCACACAACACTCCTGCACTATACCGCTGGAGATAATACATTGCTCTATCTCTGACAACTCCACACGATAACCACGAATCTTTACCTGGTGATCGCTGCGACCAAAACACACCAACTCACCGGAAGCAGTATACTTCCCTAAATCTCCCGTAGCATACAATCGCTCCCCGGGGTAAAAAGGATGTTCAATAAAGCGCGCAACTGTTAAATCATCCCGGTGATAATAACCAGCACTTAACCCGATACCCGATAAATAAATCTCACCCGGTAAACCAGCTGGCTGCACATGATGATGCTTATCCAGTATATAAGCACGCATATTGGGAATAGGACTACCTATCACTACACGGCTTGCAAAAGAATCGTAGTTATGACAATCTATACGCTTGTAAACTGAACCAGCAGTAGCTTCCGCAGGGCCATAAGAGTTCAATACATATTTATCAGGATATAAAGACAGGAAACGACCTACATCCTTTACATGAATCATCTCACCTCCCAACATCAGGATACGTATTCCACTCAGCCACGAGGGTTCAAAGTCAGCACTGTTCAGTAACATCGAGAACAGCGTAGGTGTAAACTTCAGAAAGCTGATACCAGCAGACTGTACATAACGGCACAGATCAGCAGGAGACAGATACAAATCTTTACTCACTATATGCAAACAACCGCCACACAGCAATACAGGAAACAATACCGTATGCCCCAGGTCAAAAGAAAAGGAAGATGTCAGAATAGTGGAATCGCTTTCATCATATTGCACCTCCTCTATAAACCAGTTTACATAGTTCATCAGGCTTTTCTGTGCAATAGGTACACCTTTAGGACGACCAGTGGAACCAGACGTATAAATCACATAAGCTAACTGATCTGCATCCTGCGGCAGCAATAGATTATTAACTGGTTGTTCCTGTAAAACAGGGGATAACAGATCCACTATCATACCGGAATATTCCAAACCTTCAGGCAGTTCACCAACAGTTACCACACAATCAACATCACTATCCGATAAAATATGTTCGATACGGGCAGCAGGCTGGCTGATATCTATAGGCAAATAAGCACAGCCAGCTTTAAAAATGCCAATAATACCCACCATCATCTCTTTACAAGGAGGAAGTAACACTCCCACTACACTACCTGTTGCTATACCGTTATTATGCAGATAGTGCGCCAGTTGGTTGGCTTTATAGTTCAGATCAGCATAGCTCAGGAAGCCATTCTCATCCTTAACCGCAATGGCATCACCACTTTTAGCAGCACGCGCTTCAAATACATTACTATATGTGTTAGCAGGAACAACACTGTCTAACAGTGCCGCAGTAGACAATAACAGCCGCGATGCAGTGCTTAATAATTGCAGATCAAACAAATACTGAAGTTTATCCGCCTGTAAGCTGGCCATTAACTCCCGGTAACCGTCCAATAAAGCATGTGCTGTTTCTGCTGTAAACAGTGTGGTATTATATCCCAGGTGCAGATAAACATCTTCTCCATACTCTACCAGCCGAAGGTTCAGATCAAACTTACCACCGCGATCTGTAAAGAAGGCTTCTGATATCTCAGCCGACACCTCATCATCTTCGCCCATTTCCTGCCAGAAAGCATTTTTATTCTGCACACTGAACATGGTATCAAATAATGGATGACGACTTCTGTCACGATAAGGCCACACCGCTTCCAGCAGTAGTTCGAAAGGATATCCCTCATGTTCAAAATCAGAAAGCACATTGTTCTTTACTGTTTTCAGAAACTCCTTATATCGTTGACTCTCCGTAATCTTATTACGGATCGCAAGCGTATTCACAAACAACCCGGCTATACCGGCTAAATCAGCATGTTGGCGTCCAGATACAGGCGTGCCCGTAATAATGTCCTCCTGGCCACTCACGCGCCACAGCAGAAGTGACCACAACGACAACCCGGCCATATAAAGCGTAACACCTTCTTCACTACACAAACCACGCAGAAAAAGCACTTCATCTGTATTTAAACGAACTTCCGTAGAAGCCCCCTGCAAGGAACGCACTTCAGATCGGGCAAAATCTACAGGAAGCTCCAACACAGGCAACTCTCCGCTCAAACGGCTTGCCCAATACTCACTATGCCCCGCAAGCTGCAACTGCCCCGCAGCACTCTGCTCATAAACTGCATAATCTTTATACTGGAACGGCACGGGTGCCAGCACTTCGCCTGACAATAACCGGATGAACTCATCCTGCAATATCGCCTGCGATAATCCATCCGTGATAATATGATGAATATCCAGCAATAGCACTATTCTGTTTCCACTGTTATAATAACCTGCCCGAAGTAACGGAGCTACAGATAAATCAAAAGGCATCACAAAACCATCCGCCTCTACACCATCGTAAGCGTTCAATTCAAGCGTTACAGATGCATGTACCACCTGAACGGGCACACCCTCTCTCTCTTCAAAACTGGTTCTAAGCACTTCATGGCGATTCACTAACTTCTGCAAAGCCACAGACACCTCCTCTATGCTATATCCATCCGGCAACGGTAACTGAAGCGGAATATTATAAGCAGTACTGAATGTATCAAACTGCTGCAACAGGTACATACGGCGCTGTGCGTAAGACACAGGATAATACGCATTCACAGGCGCTACCACTAAACCTGTATAAACTACCTGCGACTGAACAGACAGATAGCCGGCCAAACCACGGATGGTGGCATGCGTAAACAATTCCACCAAAGGAATCTTTACGCCACGGTCACGATGAATACGACCAATCAATGCGATAGCCTTAAGGCTCTGGCCACCCAATTCAAAAAAGTTAGCTTCCACAGACAAACCAGCGGCAGAAATATGCAGTACCTCACTCCACACATTTACCAGGTATACTTCCCACTCAGTAGCTGCAGCCGTATAGGAAGTTTCTTCCATTACCGGGGCAGGCAACGCCTTCATATCTGTTTTACCACTGGCATTCAGTGCAAATACAGGCAACCATTGCAGATAGGTAGGACGCATATAAGAAGGTAAATGCTTTTCCAGGTACAATCTGATAGTAGCCACAGCGTTTGCTTCGCCTGTATAATAAGCGGCCAGTTGTTTATCGCCACCAGCACCCACCACCACTTTTACAGCTGCCTCGCGCACAGCTTCGTGCTTCTCCAGTACACGGGCAATTTCCAGAGGTTCTACCCTGTAGCCACGTATCTTCACCTGGTTATCGCGACGGCCGCGGAATATGATACGTCCATCCTCATCCCAGCAACCAATGTCACCAGAACGGTATACCCGCTCACCCGGCACAAAAGGATTGGCAACAAAAGCTGCCGCTGTGCGTAAAGCATCATTCAGGTAGCCACGGCTTATACCCTCCCCCCCTAACAGCAATTCACCATAAACGCCTTTTCCTGCCAGGTTTCCATGCTTATCTACAATATAGGTGCGGCTTTTAGAAATAGGCTTTCCAAGACGAATAATACCCGACAGGATATCTTCTTTCCTTACATCACCACAAACGGCAAATGTGGTATCTTCTGTAGGTCCATAGCCATTCGTAACTACCAGATGCGGACAACTGGCCATCACCTTTCCTACATGCACAACCGACAATTGCTCCCCACCCACTAATATCTGCTGCAGGCTGCTGAACAAAGAAGGATCTTCATCAGCCAGTTGATTAAACCACGAACTGGTAAACCACATCCGTGTAATGCCATACTGCTGAATAAACAATCGTAACCGGGTAGTATCCAGTAAATGCTCAAGCGCAGTAATATACAAGGTTCCACCGTTTAACAACGCACCCCATATTTCAAAAGTGGCCACATCAAAAGTCAGGGAGCCACCCTGTAAAATCTTATCCTTGTTGTTCAACCGCACATAATTGGTATCTCTTACCAGGCGTACAATCCCCCTATGCTCAATCATCACCCCTTTTGGCTCTCCGGTTGATCCGGAAGTAAACATGACATAAGCCAGCGACGATTTACTGATAGCCACCTGGCTCACCTGTGCACCCTCCCTCATCGCCACCTGTATATCTACGCATGGCATATACCCATCACTTACCATTTCGGCTATAGCAGTATTGTTTGTAAGCACTGCCGCTACGCCACCCACCTTTAATAAGAGGCGAATACGATCTTCCGGTAAATGAGACTCTATAGGTAAATAAGCGGCACCACTACGCAGGATACCTGCCATAGCCAAAATGAAATCAGGTCCCTTATCCATCACAATCCCCACCAACGCTTCAGGCTTCACCTTACATTGTTGCTGAAGATAACCAGCTATGCGGCCAGACTTATTCCAAAACTCATCATAGGTATAGTTAGTGATGCCATCACTCAAGGCAATAGCATCACCATGCTGCTGTACCATTTCGTATAACAAAGCAGGAACAGACAATGCTTCAGACACTACACTCACTTCTCCCGAAAAACTTCGTAACTCCTGCTCCTCAGCAGCAGACAGGTACACCATATCACCAATACGCTGTTTTGCATTGTTTGCTATAGCATTTAATATGTTAACCAGATGCCCCACCATACGCTCTATGCGGGAACACTTGTATAAAGAGGTGTTATATTCAATACCCAGGCTTATTTCCGCAGAAGATTCTGTAAAGTGAAAGGTCAAATCAAACTTACTCGTTGTAGTAACGCTTTCACCAGGAAATACTTCCAGCTTGTTCTTCTCAAAAAGCGACTCTGTAGAAGCAGCATGCTCCATCACCACCATCACATCAAATAATGGAGAACGCGAACCATCTCCGGATACACCTAGTTCCTCTACCAGTTTATCAAATGGATAGCCCTGGTGATCATAAGCAGCAAGCAACCGGTCTTTCAACACCTGGATATATTCTTCGAAGGATTGATTGCCATCGATATACCCCCTGATAGCAAGTGTATTTACATAAAAACCAATCTGGTCAGCCAATCCCGCATGATCACGCCCCGAAACAGGAGTTCCTACAATAATATCTTCCTGACCAGAATATTTCGACAACAATATCTGCACACCAGACAGCAACAACATAAACAAGCTAACGCCCGCTTCAGCACTGTATGCAGTAAGCCCGGCATTTACACTTGCAGGCAGTGATACCCGGTAACTTTTACCTTCATAGTTTTTTACAGCAGCGCGGGGATAATCTGCAGGCAGTTCTAACACAGGCAACTCTCCCGAAAACAATTGATGCCAGTAAGAGCGTGCAGCAGAAAATTTACCAGATAAAAGCTGTTCTTCCTGCCACACCGCATAGTCTTTATACTGAATATCCAGTTCAGGCAACCTGTAAGTATTACCCGTAGCAAGTCCATGATATACACGCAATAGCTCACCCAGCAATACCTGAACAGACCAACCATCAAAAACAATATGATGCAAGGTGAAGCACAACGCAGAAGACGCATTACCGGTTTTCACAAGCCGCACACGCAACAATGGACCATTCAACAGATCAAAAGCATAACCGGATTCAGATGCCGCTATCTCATCACATAAGAACAAGGCATCAGCACTACCACTTACATCATCATACAACAGGTTTACACTAAACAATGATGCAGGAATAATCTTTTGCACAGGCTCATCGTTTACCACATCAAACACCGTACGCAACACTTCATGACGATTTACCAACTGCTGCAAAGCATCCTGCAGCAGCGCGGGGTCTAAAATCCCTTTCACATGTATATAGTAAGGTATATTATAAGCCTGCTGGACAGTAGTCAATTGCTGCAATATCCACAAACGCTTCTGCGCATGAGACAAAGGATAATAATCCAACACAGGTGCAGCAGCAATGGCCTCATAACCCACCTTATCCTTACCGGATAAATAAGCAGACAGATCACGGATCACAGGATAACGGAAAAACTCATTCAACGTAAGTTTCATTTCCAGGTCACGGGACACAGCGTTCAACACCCTTAAAGCCTTTAACGAATGACCACCTAAACGGAAGAAATTTTCTGCCACACTCACAGGATGCACATCCAGCACCTCTTCCCATATACGCTGTAACTCCAACTCTAAGCCACCCGATGCAGCTACATACTCGGCTCCGCTACCTCCCTCTTCTAATCCCAATTCATACACTCCTAATTGCTGACGATCCGTTTTACCGTTCGCCGTCAAAGGCAACTGCACTAAACGAACCACACTACGGGGAACCATATAATCAGGAAGGTTCAATTCCAGAAATCCGCGTAATTGAATAATATCTACGTTCTCATCCGTAACAAATGCAGCCAGGAAACCATCACCAGCACTATCCGTACGATATACCACACAACACTCCTGCACTATACCGCTGGAGATAATACATTGCTCTATCTCTGACAACTCCACACGATAACCACGAATCTTTACCTGGTGATCGCTGCGACCAAAACACACCAACTCACCGGAAGCAGTATACTTCCCTAAATCTCCCGTAGCATACAATCGCTCCCCGGGATAAAAAGGATGTTCAATAAAGCGCGCAACTGTTAAATCATCCCGGTGATAATAGCCGGCACTTAACCCGATACCCGATAAATAAATCTCACCCGGCAAACCAGCAGGCTGCACATGATGATGCTTATCCAGTATATAAGCACGCATATTGGGAATAGGACTACCTATCACTACACGGCTTGCAAAAGAATCGTAGTTATGACGATCTATACGCTTGTAAACAGAGCCAGCAGTAGCTTCCGCAGGGCCATAAGAGTTCAATACATATTTATCAGGATATAAAGACAGGAAACGACCTACATCCTTTACATGAATCATCTCACCTCCCAACATCAGGATACGTATTCCACTCAGCCACGAGGGTTCAAAGTCAGCACTGTTCAGTAACATCGAGAACAGCGTAGGTGTAAACTTCAGAAAGCTGATACCAGCAGACTGTACATAACGGCTCAGATCGGAAGGAGACAGATACAAATCTTTACTCACTATATGCAAACAACCGCCACACAGCAATACAGGGAATAATACCGTATGACCAAGGTCAAAAGAAAAGGAAGATGTCAGAATAGTGGAATCGCTTTCATCATATTGCACCTCCTCTATAAACCAGTTCACATAGTTCATCAGGCTTTTCTGTGCAATAGGTACACCTTTAGGACGACCAGTGGAACCAGACGTATAAATCACATAAGCTAACTGATCTACATCCTGCGGCAGCAATAGATTATTAACTGGTTGTTCCTGTAAAAAAGGGGATAACAGATCCACTATCATACCGGAATATTGCAAACCTTCAGGCAGTTCACCAACAGTTACCACACAATCAACATCACTATCCGATAAAATATGTTCGATACGGGAAGCAGGCTGGCTGGTATCTATAGGCAAATAAGCACAGCCGGCTTTAAAAATGCCAATAATACCCACCATCATCTCTTTACAAGGAGGAAGTAACACTCCCACTACACTACCTGTTGCTATACCGTTATTATGCAGATAGTGCGCCAGTTGGTTGGCTTTATAGTTCAGATCAGCATAGCTCAGGAAGCCATTCTCGTCCTTAACCGCAATGGTATCACCACTTTTAGCAGCACGCGCTTCAAATACATTACTATATGTGTTAGCAGGAACAACACTGTCTAACAGTGCCGCAGTAGACAATAACAGCCGCGATGCAGGGCTTAATAATTGCAGATCAAACAAATACTGAAGTTTATCCGCCTGTAAGCTGGCCAATAACTCCCGGTAACCGTCCAATAAAGCATGTGCTGTTTCAACTGTAAACAGTGTGGTATTATATCCCAGGTGCAGATAAACATCTTCGCCATACTCCACCAGGCGAAGGTTCAGATCAAACTTTTCGCCCTGATCAAAACCATCCTCCTCCTGTTCACCAGTAAGCCAGACTTCCTTCCAGAACGCATTTTTATTCTGCACACTGAACATAGTATCAAACAGCGGGTGACGGCTTCTGTCGCGATGCGGCCAAACTGCTTCCAGCAATAATTCGAAAGGATAATCTTCATGCTCAAAATCTGAAAGCACATTATTCTTTACTGTTTTCAAAAACTCGTCATATCGTTGACTGCCGGTAATCTTATTACGGATCGCAAGCGTATTCACAAACAACCCTACAATACCGGATAAATCAGCATGTTGCCGACCAGATACAGGTGTACCCGTGATAACATCATCCTGACCACTTACACGCCACAGTAGCAATAACCACAACGACAATCCGGCCATATAAAGTGTCACCTCCTCTTCGTTACACAAACGGCGCAGAAATAACACTTCTTCAGCACTCAATTTAATACCCAGAGAAGTACCCTGTAAGGAACGCACTTCAGGGCGGGCAAAATCCACAGGAAGCTCCAACACGGGCAAATCGCCGCTGAAGCGATCGGCCCAATAATCGCCATGCCCGGAAAGCTGCAACTGACCAGCAGCCCCTTGTTCGTAAACAGCATAATCTTTATATTGAAACACAACCGGAGCAAGCACTTCTCCTGATAGTATACGCATCAACTCATCCTGCAATATCGCCTGAGATAATCCATCCGTAATAATATGATGAATATCCAGCAATAACACACCGCCAAGCGCTCCCTTACAATAACCTGCACGAAGCAGCGGAGCCACAGACAAATCGAAAGGAGCCACTATAGCATCCAAATTAACCTTTTCACACGCTTTCACTTCCAGTTTCACAGAAGCCTGCACTACCTGAACAGGCACACCCTCCCTTTCCTCAAAGCTGGTTCGAAGTATCTCATGGCGATTTACCAACGCCTGCAAAGCAGCACCAACCTCTTCTATACCATACCCGCCAGGTAATGGCAACTGAAGCGGAATATTATAAGCAGTACTGAATGTATCAAACTGTTGCAACAAATACATACGACGTTGCGCATAAGACACAGGATAATAATCACTCACAGGCGCTGCCACCAAACCCGCATAAACCACATGCGACTGAACAGACAGATAGCCCGCCAAGCCACGGATGGTCGCATGCGTAAACAATTCTACCAATGGTATTTTTATACCACGGTCACGATGAATACGACCTATCAATGCGATAGCCTTAAGGCTCTGGCCACCCAATTCAAAAAAGTTAGCTTCCACTGATAAATCAGTAGTAGCAATATGTAATACTTCGCTCCACACTTCCACCAGGTAACTTTCCAGCTCGCTGGAAGCAGCGATATAAGCCACCTCCTCCATTACAGGAGCAGGTAATGCACCCATATCGGTTTTACCATTCGCATTCAACACAAATACAGGTAACCATTGCAGGTAAGCAGGACGCATGTAAGAAGGTAAATGCTTTTCCAGGTGCAACCGGATAGCAGCCACAGCGCCTTCTTCGCCCGTGTAATAAGCAGCCAGCTGTTTATCGCCAACGGCACTTACCACCACTTTTACTGCGGCTTCCCGAACACTTTCATGCTCTTCCAGCACACGCGCTATCTCCTGGGGCTCTACACGGTAACCACGAATCTTCACCTGATTATCGCGGCGGCCACGGAATAAAATACGACCATCCTCATCCCAGCAACCTATATCTCCGGAACGATATACCCGCTCACCCGGCACAAAAGGATTGGCTATAAAAGAGGTTTCTGTACGCAAAGCATCATTCAGGTAGCCGCGACTAACGCCTTCACCACCAAGCAATAATTCCCCATACACACCTTTACCCACCAACTTCCCATATACATCAGTTATATATACACGACTTTTAGAAACAGGATATCCTAAACGGATCACACCTTCCGCTATATCAGAAGGTAATACTTCCCCACATACCGAAAACGTAGTGTTCTCTGTAGGACCATAACCATTCACGATACGTACAGCAGGGCAGTGATGCATCACCTTGCCTACATGCGATACCGACAATTGCTCTCCACCTACCAGCACTTGCTTCAAACCAGCAAACAAAGCAGGAGACTCATCTGCCAGCTGGTTAAACCACGAACTGGTAAACCACATGCAGCTGATACCATAACCACTAATATAACCGGCCAGCTCAGTAGCATCCAGCAAATTCTCCAATGCAGTTACATACACGGCACCACCGTTTAACAATGCACCCCATATTTCGAAAGTGGCTGCATCAAACGACAATGAACCCGTTTGCAGAATACGATCGCTGCTATTCAACGATACATAGTTCGTATCTTTTACCAAACGAACAATGCTGCGATGCTCAACCATCACGCCTTTAGGCTCACCGGTAGAACCGGAAGTAAACATGATATAAGCAAGCGAAGCGGCAGAAGAACGAAAGGCGTCATCAGGCGTAGCAATGCCTTTACTCAAAGCATCACTCAGTAGCACACAGGTAAATTCTTCACCCAGCCAGGAAGCAACATCAGCATTATCCGTTACCACCACAGACACACCACCCGCTTTCAGCAAACGGCGTATACGGTCCTGCGGCAGATGCGATTCTATAGGAAGATAACCAGCACCGCTGCGTAAGATACCCGTCATCGCCAGCACAAAACCAGTACCACGCCCCATTACAATACCTACCAGTGATTCGGGCCACACATGACACTCCTGTTGCAAAAAACCGGATAACAAGCCGGAACGATGCCACAACTCTGTATAGGTATAGCTGACGGCCCCATCGCTTAAAGCAATAGCATCACCATGCAGCTGTACTACTTCATGTAGTATAACAGGTACAGACAAATCATCAGGTACTGCGTGCACTTCACCGGAAAACTGAAGAACCTCCTGTTCTTCTGAAGCCGACAGGTACACTATATCGCGAATACGCTGCTGAGGATCACACACCACTGCTTGTAAAATGTTCACCAGGTGCGCTCCCATCCGTTCTATACGCGAAGCTTTATATAAAGAAGTATTGTATTCAATACTAAACGAAACAGCTTTACCTGTTTTTTCAAATTCAATATTCAGATCAAACTTAGCTGTCTTATGCTCCTGTGCTTCATAACTTACAACTACATCTCCTAATTGCGGCAAAGCGGACTGCTCACCTGGTATAAACGAAAACATCACCTGGAACAATGGATGACGGCTTATATCACGGGATGTTTCCACTGCTTCCACCACCTGTTCAAATGGAACAGCCTGATGCGTATAAGCAGCAAGCATCTCTTCTTTCACCCGCTGAAGCATTTCTGCAAACGATGCATTGCCCGGTACACGGGTACGTATAGCAAGTGTATTCACAAAAAAACCGATCAGCAATTCCAACGCTGTCTCGCTACGGCCTGCTACGGGCGTACCCACACATATATCATCCTGCCCACTATATCGATGCAGTAATACCTTAAAAGAAGCCAGCAATAACATATACAGCGTAACCCCTTCCCGTAAGGCCAGTTCTTCCAGCTTACTCCCCAGGCTATCAGGCAACTGAAAAACCAGCTGCGCACCGTCTGTACCTAAAACCACCGGGCGCAGATAATCTGCCGGCAACTCCAGCACCGGCACTCCTGTTAATTGCTGCTTCCAGTAAGCAAGCCCGGCCACCTGCACATCCTTACGTTGCGCCCGTTGCCAGCATGCATAATCGGCATATTGAATGCCCAACAAAGGCAATACCGGCACACGCTGTTCCAGCTTAGCCTGGTATAACTCAGATAACTCACGAATAAATACGGCAACAGATGCCCCGTCCGAAGCAATATGATGCATCACTAACACCAGTATATGCTCCACATCAGAAATCTGTATTAACTGCACACGGAACGGATAATTCAAAGACAACAGAAAAGGGCGCTCTATAAACCCGGCAATTACAGACGTCAGCAAAGCTACATCCTGTTGATTCATCAGCAACAAAGGCTCCATGCTCCAGGAATGTTCACGGCCAATTTCCTGGTACCCCACCCCGTCCTTTTCATGTATCAGCGTGCGTAATATATGATGACGGTTCACCATTTCCCCCAAAGCCATTTCCAGCAGGGCAATATCCAGCCTGCCTTTTAAACGCAACACTGCCGGTATATGATATTGTGCACTCCCTTGTAGCTGATCTATCACCCACAAACGCTCCTGCGAAAAAGACAAAGGCACCACAGAACCCGCTTCTCGTGCAGGTATGAGTGAAACATCTGCAACAGGTTTATTTTTTAAATAAGCAATCAGTTCAGTTTTTCTTTCGCTCAATTCAGCTTTAATAGCTTCACTAAGGCTGGCTCCCTTTTTCGCCATCACTTTTATATTGCCATCCGACAGGGAAACCATAATACCTTCCGTCTTCAGCTTAATCAAGAAGTCTAACGTATTTTTCATACCGCAATTAGGTTACGCTTACAAACAAATAATTAAAGTATTTCAATCTCTTCGTACAATGTACTTTCTGTATCCAGGTTCCGTTGCTCTTTCTCCCAGTCAATCAGCTTTGCCAGGCTTTCTATATCCGGATATTCAAATACAGCCCTGATGGCAACTTCCAATCCCAGTTGTTCCCGTATCAGCGCTACCAACCGCATCACCAGCAGCGAATGCCCGCCCAACTCAAAAAAGTTATCATGAACCCCGGGCTTATCATTCCCTAAAAGCACGCTCCATATTTCAGCCAGCTTTGTTTCTGTTTCATTTCCTGGAGCCACATAAGGCTGCCTGGTTATTTCCATTCCATCCGGTAATGGCAAGGCTTTTTTATCCGCCTTTCCACTGGCAGTAAGCGGAATAGAATCTAACTGAACATAGTAATCCGGAATCATATAATAAGGTAGCCTGGACTGCAGAAATGCCTTCATTTCCTTCGCCTGTACCGGCTCACTTCCGGCAACATATGCCGCCAGTCGCTTCCCGCCTTCATTTGCAGAAAGCACAGTTACTTTCGCCTGTGTAATACCAGGTAATTGCAGCAGCACATTCTCTATCTCGCCTGGCTCTATCCGGAAGCCTCTTATTTTTATCTGGTCGTCTGAACGTCCCAGGTACAGGATATTACCATCAGGCAACCATTTGGCAATATCACCGGTGCGATATAACCGTATAGCAGTGCCATCATATAACCAGTTAATAAACCTTTCCTTCGTTAACTCCGGCAGGTTTAAATACCCCCTGGCCAGCTGCACACCTCCTATCCACAAATCGCCCGGCACCCCCGGTGGCACCGGCTGCAGTTGCTTATCCAGTATATACAACTGCGTATTACTTACTGGTTTACCAATAGGTACAGCAGCACCGGACACTCCTTCTGCAGGCACCGTCCAGCAACTAACGTCAATAGCGGCTTCTGTAGGCCCATATAAGTTATGTATCACCACATGTGGCAGTTTTTCTTTACACAATGCCACCAGCTCAGCATTTAAGGCTTCGCCACTGCATAACACCTGCTTCAGCGGCAGGCAATCGCCTGCTGTTACTACAGCAAGGAACAATTCAAGCATAGACGGCACAAAATGTAACGTAGTAATTCCAGCTGTGGTAACCAGGTCTCTGATATAAAAAGGATCTTTATGTCCTTGTGGCTTTGCCATCACCAGCTTTGCGCCGGTTAACATAGGCCAGAATAATTCCCATACTGATACATCAAAGCAATAGGTCGTTTTTTGCAGCACACTGTCCTGCACGGATAACTGAAAGTAATCCTGTGCCCAAAGCAGGCGGTTCAACAGGCTTCCATGTTCAATCATCACCCCTTTGGGCTTCCCGGTAGAACCGGAAGTATAAATAATATAGGCCAGCGCATCAGCTGCAACGTTTACAGCAACAGCACCCGCAGCCTCTCCCGCAAAACTGCTCATATCCAGCACATCGCAAACAGCAGGCACTCCTGCCGTATTCCACAATTCAGTAGTGGTAACCAGCAGCACTGCTCCTGTATCTTCCAGTATATAGGAAATTCTTTCAGCAGGATACTCCGGATCAATAGGCACATAAGCCCCTCCTGCTTTCAATATGCCCCATAAGGCAATACTTAATGTAACAGACCGGTCAAGGCACACGGCAATAACAGGCGCCTTACCAGAAAACCTTCCCGCTATATAAGCAGCCAGTTGGTTCGATTGCGCATCCAGTGCAGCATAGGTTAACGTATCGGCATCTGCTTCTACCGCAATAGCTTCCGGTGTTTTCATTACCTGCTCTTTCAACAGGTCCACAATGGTAGTATACGCAGGATACCTCTTATCCGTGTTGTTAAACTCCACTACTACCTCTTTCACTTCCTGCTCACTCATAAAAGGTAAGGCTGCCACAGCTTTTTCCGGAGTAGCAATGATAGCCTCCAGCAAACTACAGTAATGACCTGCCATTCTTTGCATAGTGGCAGCTGTATATAAATCTGTATTATATTCAACACTTACCTGTAATCCATCGGTTTGTTCTATTTCAAAGTTAATATCGAATTTAGCCGTGTTATGCGGTATCGTCTCTTCCGTAATAGTCACTTCACCCAACTGTTGCAAATGATCAGAACCGGAAGCAATAAAAGCAAACATGACCTGGAATACCGTGTGACGGCTGATATCGCGTGGTAAGTCCAGTACATCTACAATCTGCTCAAAAGGTACCGATTGATGTGCAAAAGCCTCCAGCGTAGTGCTCTTTACCTGCTGCAATAGCTGCACAAAGGAGTCATTGCCGGTAACAGGAGTTCGTATAGCAAGCATATTCACAAAGAAGCCTACAAGCGGTTCCAACACGGAATGATGGCGACCCGCCACGGGCGTGCCTATGCAAATATCTTCCTGACCACTATAACGGTGCAGCAGTACGTTAAATGCCGATAACAGCACCATATATACAGTAACACCTTGTTGCAAAGCCAGCTGTTGCAACCTTTCATTTACCTGTGCCGGCAACGCCAGGATCACACGCCCTCCATTCACCCCCATCAGGGCTGGCCGTAAAAAGTCAGTAGGCATTTCAAGGTTAGCTACGCCTTTCAGTTGTTTTCTCCAGTAAGCTATTTCAGCTTGCTGCTTTGTATTTTCAGCCGCTCTTTGCCAGCAGGCATAATCAGCATATTGAATTTGTAGTGCAGGCAATACAGGCGCACGCTCTTCCAACCGCGCCATATACAATTCATACAATTCACGAATCAGCAATGGCACAGAAGAACCATCGGCAGCAATGTGGTGCATTACCACTATCAGCAGGTATTCCGTAGCAGACAACCGGATAAGCTGCACCCGTAAAGGGCTGTGCGCTGCCAGCACAAATGGCCGGCTGATCACCTCTTCAATAGCAGCATTCAGGTCTTCCCCATCTTTCAGGGTCAATAATGATTCTATTTGCCAGTCATCAGCAGAACGTATAGTCTGTGCACCTCCACCTCCTTCTTCTGTTATCACTGTTCTCAATACTTCATGGCGGCGGGTAATTTCCCGGAAAGCATGTTCCAGTGCCGCCATATCCAGGTTACCCTTCAAACGAAATACCGCAGGGATATGATACTGTACGCTTCCCTGAAGCTTGTCAATAAACCACAAACGCTCCTGGGCAAAAGACAAAGGAATCACCACCCCTTCTTTACGCACAGGAATCGTATCCAATTCATTACCGGCAATACTTTCAGCCAGCACAGCAGCCAGCGCCTGCAATTCAGGATACCTGAACAGGGTGCTCAATTCTATTTTGCGTCCGGTAAGCTCTTTTATTTTATAGCCCACCTTCACCGCCGTTAATGAATTACCTCCTATCTCAAAAAAATGATCGCTTACACTCACGTCTTGCCTATCCAGCACTTCTTTCCAGATATGACTCAACAGGCTTTCTTCCGCACTACGCGCAACAGTTACCTCCTGTTCGCCCGGTTCTATCCGGATAGATGCTAAAGCAGCCAAATCCAGCTTCCCATTCCTGTTAAGCGGCATCTGCGCTATATGTCCAACAAAAGAAGGTACCATATAACCAGGCAGGAGGTTACGCAACTGCGCTTTTACCGCTGTGGCATCTTTTTCCTTTCCGGTATACCAGGCAATCAGCTGTTTATCCCCTTTCGCATTCACACGCACCGCTACAGCCGCCTCAGCCACGCCCTCCTGCTGTTCCAGCACCCGTGCAATTTCTGAAGGCTCCACCCGGTAACCACGAATCTTTACCTGGTTATCATTACGGCCACGGAAAAGGATACGGCCATCTTCATCCCAGCAACCAATATCACCCGAACGGTATATACGCCCACCTGCCACAAACGGATCGGCAATAAAGGCAATAGCATTACGTGCCTCATCATTCAGATAACCACGGCTAACGCCCTCACCCCCCAGCCACAATTCACCATAAATACCTTTACCCACCAGCTGCCCATAGGCATCTGTTATATATACACGACTTCTGCTTACAGGATAGCCAAGGCGAATGGTTGCCGATGCAATATCTGTAGCCAACACCTCTCCGCAAACAGAGAAAGTAGTATTCTCTGTAGGACCATACCCATTAATGATACGTAATGCAGGGCAATGAACTTTTACCTTATTAAGGTGCGCTATCGATAACTGCTCACCACCTACCAGAATTTGTTGTAAGCTGCCAAATAAAGCAGGCTGCTCGTCGGCCAGTTGATTAAACCAGCTACTGGTAAACCACATACAGGTAATACCATAGCGTACAATCCTTTCCTGCAGCGCTTCTGCATCCAGCAGGTTTTCCAGCGCAGTGATATAAACGCTTCCCCCGTTTAACAAAGCGCCCCATATTTCAAAAGTGGCCGCGTCAAAAGACAGCGCCCCCGTTTGTAAAATGCGGTCACGGTGATCCAGCGAAATATAATTGGTTTCTTTTACCAGGCGAATAATGCTACGCTGTTCTACCATTACTCCCTTAGGTTCGCCGGTAGAGCCTGATGTAAACATCACATAAGCTAATGCAGCGCTGTTCAGCTCCATCACTTCAGCCGTCCATCCTCCTGCCAGCGCATCTTTGATATCCACACAATAAAACGAATGGCCCAATGTCTCTGCCGTAGCTTTATCATCTATTATTACCACCGACACATTTCCTGCCTTCAACAAGTTGCGCATACGTTCGGCAGGCATGTCCGTTTCCACCGGCAAGTATGCCGCTCCTGCACGTAATGCAGCCACCATAGACAATACAAAACCGGTTCCCCGCTTCATCACTATGCCTACCAGCTGCTCACTACCCACATGGCACACATTTTTGAGATAACCCGAAATAATGCCTGTGTACTTCCACAGCTCGCCATAGGTATACCAGTTATCCCCATCGCTCAGCGCCGTTGCATCGTAATGGGCCGTTACCATTTCCTTTAATAAAAAGGGAATAGAAGTCTTCTCAGCTACCCGGCTATCATCACCTGCATATTGCAATAACGCAGCACGTTCTGCTTCTGAAAAATAATTCAGCTGTTTAACCAGCTTACCGGGTGTGGTAACTACCTCTTCCAACAGGTAAATCAAATGCGCTCCCATCCGCTGAATACGGCTGGCTGCAAACAAGCCTGTACAGTATTCTATATTCAGGTGCAGTGCCCCCCCCTTTTCTTCAAAATCAAATAATAAGTCAAACTTACTGCCCAGGCTGGCGAATGTAATAGCCTCAGCCTGCCACTCATCCAACGCCTGCGGTGCATTCTGCTCTGTATCCTGCATCACCACTGCCACATCAAACAGCGGCATACGGCCTGCTTCCCTTTTAACGGCCAGATCATCCACCAGCAGGTCAAAAGGATACGACTGATGTTCATATGCCTGAAGCGCGGTAGATTTCACCTGTTGTAAAAACTCCCGAAAACTACCCTCTGCTTTTACTACAGAAGACAAGGCCAGCATGTTTACATAAAACCCCACCTGGTTTTCCAATGCTGCATGCTCTCTGCCCGAAGCCGGTGTACCTACTACCACTTGTTCCTGGTGGGTATATTTATGAAGCAGGGTTTTGATCACTGCTATAACCAGCATGAACATACTTGTTCCCTCCTGCCTGCATAGGACTTTAGCCTTTTGCAATAACCCATCTTCTATCACAAAGGAAAACGAAGCTCCTTCTTGTGTCCTATCTGCTTTCCTGGGAAAGTCAAGCGGCAACTCCAGCACGGGAACGCCTTTTTCAAACGTTCGCATCCAATAGGCGCGGTGTGCATCCATTGCCTTTTCCTGCATTTTTATACGATGCCAGGAAGCATAATCTTTATACTGGATGGCCAGCTCCGGAAGTACAGATATGGGTTTGCCCGAAAGATGCCGGTACAACATCAGCAGATCGCCCATCAGGATGTCGCACGACCATCCATCTGAAATAATATGATGAATAACAAAACCAAACACCCAGCGTTGTGGAGCAGTTTGTATCAGCAACGCTTTTAATAAAGGCGGCTTTTCCAGGTCAAAAACAGTCAGAACCAGTTTCTGTATCAATTCGTCTGCACGTTCTTCTGCGCTTGCCTGCTGTTGTAAATCCACATAGCTAATCACCTGCGCTGCAGCTACCTCCTGAATATATTGTACTATTTCGCCATCCACTACTCCAAAAGCAGTTCGTAATACTTCATGCCTTTGCAGCAGCGCTTCCATTGCCTTTATGAATAGAGCCGCCTGTATCACCCCTTTGAAACGGAAGGCAGCAGGCATGTTATAATGAGTACCTTCCTCTGCCAACTGACAAGCCAGCCACATGCTGCGTTGCGCATGAGACAATGGATAATGCGGCGCCACAGCCAGCACAGGAATCTCCTCTTCCTTTACAGTACCTTTCTGAATCAGAACAGCCTGTTCCTGTATAGTAGGATAAGTAAACACAGCTTTCAGCGTAATACCAGCCTGCAACCGTTTGTTCACCTGTATCACCAGCCGGGTAGCACTCAGCGAGTGCCCTCCTATATCAAAGAAACTATCCTTAGTGCTGATAGTTGTTTTACCCAATACTTTTTGCCATATCTCCAGCAGTTGACATTCCGTTTCATTAGCAGGGGCTATCAACCCTTTGCTGCTTTTATCCAAATCCGGCACAGGCAATGCCTTTCTATCCACTTTATCACTCAGGTTAACCGGGTAAGCCTTCATGAACACATACGCCACCGGGCGCATAAAAGCTTCGAGGTGGGCTCTGGCATATGTACGCAGGCTCTCTTCGAGCAGTGCGGTATCGGTTGCTACCCCTTGCCTTGCAATCAGGTAAACCACAGGTAGTTTTTCCTGCTGCACCGGCTGCAGCACTACCACAGCATCCGCGATATCGGAATGATTGCGAAAACAGTTTTCTATTTCTTCCAGTTCTACACGTTGCCCTCTTATTTTCACCTGCAGGTCAATACGTCCTAAAAATTCCAGGTTTCCATCCGGCAGGAAACGGGCAAGGTCACCGGTTTTATAATACACATCTCCTAATAAACCAGGAAAACGATTCGGCTTAAAACTGGCAGCCGTTTTTACAACATCATTCCAGTAACCACCACCTACGCCATCACCACTCACACATAACTCGCCCGGTACTCCCATAGGCAGCAGCCTTTCTTTTTTATCAAGGATGAAAATATTCATATTGGCCACCGGCTTGCCCACAGGCACGCGGGTGGTGTGATGTAAAGGCTCACTGATCACATATTGCGCTATATCGTCAGAAGCTTCACACGGCCCGTAAGCATTGAGCATTTTACAGGCAGGAAATGCAGCCATCCAACGGTTTACCAGTACTACAGGTAATTCTTCTCCTGTCATCATTACCCATTTTAAATGGGCTAAACGGTTTTTCCAATGTGGATGCAACTCTATATATTCCAGCAGGCCGGCTGTGTAAGAAGGAACCCATTCAACCAGGTGCACCTGCTGTTTTTCCAGCAGCAACAAGGTAGTTTCATAATCAAGTAAATCTTCTTTATCTATCATTACCACCACACCGCCTTTCATTAAAGGGGCCAGCATTTGCCACACAGAAATGTCTGATGCCACTCCTGCACTCTGCAAAAACCGGAACCCTGCCGGCAGATCCATAGCGTCCAGTTCGGCCAGTATATGGTTCATGGCACCTTTATGCAAGGTAATAGCACCTTTAGGCTCACCGGTAGAGCCGGAAGTAAACAGCACATAGGCAGGATCATCCATGCCTATTACCGGCGGCTCATAGATAGCTGCCTCTACAGCATCTTCTGCCAGCTGCCATTTTTCAGTACAAACCACTGCCTCTGGCAATGTGTATTCACCAGCATTGGCCGAAAGGGTTTCCAGCAATGCCTCTGTGGTGATCAATACTCTTATTTTATTATTATGGATCAACCTGGCTACACGAACAGGCAGATGCTGGTTATCAAGCGGTACATACACACCACCTGCTTTCAATATCGCCATCAGGCAATATACCAGTTCAGGCGTACGAGGCATATATACGCCTACCAGTTCTCCTTTTATAACTGGTAAAGATTGCAATACAGAGGCGATATAATTAGCAGCCTTGTTGAGGTAGCCGTAAGAGATGTTCTTGTCCTGATACATAATCGCTGTAGCAGCTTCATATAAAGGCACCTGCTTTTCAAAGTAAGCAGCCACAGGCCAGTGATTCTCCATAGGCACACGCCCCTGGTTAAACACAGTGGTAAGCATCTCCAATTCCTTACCATCCATAATATCCAGTGCTTCTACCAATACATCAGCATTCTGCAACACCTGCTTTACCAGGTAACAGAACCGGTTTAAAAGACTTTGCATATACGCATCTGTATAAGAGCGCGTGCGATAGTTAATCTGCATGACCACCTGCTCTCCCACTTCCACCTCTACATCCAGTTCATAGCTGGTAATATCTATAGTAGTAGCATTATCTGCATGCAGGTAGTCTTGCTCTGAAGTATCGTGTATAGAGTTTCGTTGCGGATAATTTTCAAATACAAAAACATGATGCAGCAACTCTTTTCCCAATGCCGATCTCGATTGTATTTCGGGCAACGAGCAATATTGATGCGAAAGATGATGGGTAAAATGCTCATGCAGCTGTTTTACCAGTTCCCGGAAAGTAGTAGTATCATCAAAGCGGATACGCTGAGGTATGGTATTAATAAACAGCCCCAATATGGTTTCAACACCAGGCACTTCTACAGGCCTTCCGGCCACCACATTCCCAAACACCACATCCCTAACCTGGTTATAGCGTGCCAGCAAAATACCCCATACGCTTTGAAAAAAAGCGTTCATAGTAATATGCTCCCGTTGCACCAGCTGGTTTATCCGCTGTACTGTTTCTTCATCAAAAGTGGCACGCACACTCCTGGTAACGGTTCGCAACTGTTGCTTATCACTCACCGGTACAGGGGGCACAAGGGCTACTGTGTCATACCCTTCCAGGTATTGCTGCCAGTAATCCAGCGAAGCACGCTGATCCTGGCTACCCAGCCACTGAAGGTAACGGCTATAGGGCACCGGCGCTGGCAGCGCCACTTCTTCATGGCGCAGATATCCATAATATGCCTGCTTCCATTCCTGGATAAGCATAGACAAACACCAGCCATCCATAATAATATGATGAAAGCTCCATACAAATTCATACTCATCATCGGCCAGCTGAATCAGCGATAGGCGAAACAACGGTTGTTTTACCAGGTCAAAACCTTTTTCCACATCCGCCAGCTTAAAATCGGCAACCGCCTGCTCCCTTGCATCGGCCGGCAAATGTGTGTAATCAATAATATCAAAACCCAGCTTACGCTGCTTTAATACTATCTGCAAAGGCCTGTCTGCCTGCTGATATACAAAAGCAGTACGCAGTATTTCATGCCTTCCGGCAAGAAAATCAAGGCTTCTTTCCAGCACTTTCACATTCAATGGCGCTCTACTTCTATAAGCTGTCTGGCAGAAGTAATCGCTGGATAATTCGAATATAGTATGAAACAACATAGCCTCCTGCATAGGAGTAAGAGGATAGATCTGTTGGATGTTTTCTTTCGTATTCATGACTCAGGCCGCTGATTTAACAATAACTAATAATTAAGCAGAGTTCCCGCACTTTCTGCTATAGACCGGCGATAATAATAAGAAGCCACAGCCACATCAAATATGGCCATACCCATAGGGTTAAACATCACCACTGCATCATCGGAAAGCCTACTCCATACTGAATTATTGAGCAATGCACCCAGGTTTACCGTATCCTGTTTCTGCAATTGTTTATCCTGGTGCATTTTTTCTATATCCGTGTTTTCCCGGCACACTTCCTCCCAGTCATCTACAATAATCATATCTGCGTGGTGCACAAAATCCGGCTCATAATCGCGCAATGACACGTTCAGATGAACCGATCCTTTTTTAGGCGGCTTATTAATATACCGGTTGCTGGAAACCGTACAGGTAATAAAAACATCGGCATCCATATATGCTTCTTCCCAGGAAGATACCTGGGTAACCTTGCCATCAGGCCACTCTTTCAGCAATGCTTCCTCTATAGGCTTCAGATCAAAAATGCGCACCGCACTGATGTTGTTACCAAATAACGAAAGCAGCATTTTCAAATGCAATTGCCCAATAGGTCCAAAACCCGTAATACCTGCAATTAAACCGCTGCGCTGTCTGTATGTCAGAAATTTAGACAATACAAAAGCAGATACACCTGCAGTGCGTATGCCACTGGTAACCGCACTATTGATAATGCAACAGGGAATACCTGTATCCGCTTCATTCAATACAGTTACCGAATGCGCCCTGGGAATACCCTGCCTGGTATTATCCGGAAAACTGGCTATCCATTTAATTCCAGAAAAGCCGATATTTCCACCTACATAAGCAGGCATGGCAATAATGCGGTTGGTTAAATTATTATACCGCAGATAAGGCTTCACAGGCTGGGCGTAATCAGTAGCAGGCATCGTTTGCACCGCACTTTCAATACAGCTTACCACTTCAGACCACTGCAACGGCAATTGTTGAATATCACTTGTGTTCAGATAAAGCATATAAATACATAATTAGGATAAAGAGGTTCCGTTTAGTACCAGTGGTGTTTCGGAAAGCACTACCGGCACTTGTTCTGTGGTATGATAAAGTACATTTTGCACCCAGGCTTCGTTATATACATTGCTCAGATACGAATTACCTTTATCGGTAGAGAAAAATAATACCTGCGCTTCCGGCTCTATCCCATGCAGTAAAGCATATTTTTTTATAGCCTGGTATACTGCGCCGGTAGACGCACCACTTAATATGCCTTGTTCAGACAACAAAGCCCGGCATCCTATAATAATTTCCCCATGCGTTACATGCACCACATCATCAATACTGGCAATAGATACCAATGCCGATTTTTTACTGGCTCCAATGCCCGATACAAATCGTTTACGTGGTTTTTCAGAAAACAGTAACGACCCTTCCACATCTACCGCTACCACTTTAATATGGGGGAAATGCTCTTTCAGTCTTTTAGAAATACCCGTGATGGTGCCACAGGAGCTTACTGCTATAAACACATAATCCAGCTGCGAAAATTGATTACATATTTCAAGGCCCATGGTATTATAATAACCCAGGTAGTTATCGGGATTTTCATACTGATTAGTCCAGAAACTGTTAGGATGCTTCCTGCGCAATTCCTGCACCGCTTCAATACGGGTAAGCAGGTAACCATTGGTATGATCCGGCTTATCCACCTTTATCACTTCCTCTACCAGCATGCGAAGCACTGTTTCATTTTCCTGATTAATATTCGGATCAATAACCGGGATAAATTTCAGCCCTATCTGCTTGCAAATCATGGCCAGCGCAATGGCAAAATTGCCGGAACTGGACTCTACAATCAAGGTATCTTTATTAATTTCATTTCTTTTGATAGCATTCAGCAGAATGCTGTAAGCAGCCCTGTCTTTAATACTTCCGCTATAGTTAACATGCTCCAGTTTAATAGAAAGGCGGCAATCGAAGCGGAGAGATTTAACGGGAGTATTCCCAATCAAAGGCTCCAGGTGTAATAACGCGTCTAACATAGGAATCTATATTATTGATGATGAAGTAAAATTTCGGTTAAGTTGTTTTTCATAGCCGCCAGCGAATCTTCCATAATTTCTAAAGCAGCAGCAATGATAGCAGGCGTGATAATTAAAGGAGGCACCAATCTTACCACATTATTGAAATGGCCTCCCACTTCAAATATTAACCCTCTATGTAAACAGTTCTTTCTAAACTCTTTTACCGATCTGGCATCCGGCTCACGGCTCTCCCTGCTCTTCACAAATTCAATTCCTATCATAAGTCCCTCTCCACGCACCTCCCCAATAAGCGGGGAAACAGCTTTGAGTTTATCAAGCCCTGCAAATAACAGTTTGCTCATCGCCTGTGTATGCTCGTTCAAATCGTATTTATCTACAAAGTCAAAAGCGCCGTTCGCTGCTGCCAGGCTTACCTGGTTGCCCCGGAAAGTGCCAATATGCGCAGCAGGCCCCCAGGCTTCGATGTCACGTTTATAAATAATGCCGGCTACCGGAAACCCCACGCCCCCCAGGCCTTTGGATACGGTAATGATATCCGGGATGGCCTTACCATGCATAAAAGATAAAAACTCTCCGGAACGGAAAAAGCCCGACTGTACTTCGTCAAAAATCACCAGCACATCATGCTTATGCGCCAGTTCCACTAAAGCTTCCAGGTAACCCGCTTTCGGTTTTATGTTACCCCCTTCGCCCTGTACAGGCTCCAGGATAATAGCAGCTGGTTTAGGAATACCTGAATGCCCGTCTTCCAGCACCATTTTCAAATAGCCCAGGCAATCCAAAGCACAGTTATCCGGATTTTTCTTAAACACACAGCGGTAACAGTAGGGATAAGGAACAAAATGAATATTGGGCACCAGGGAAGATATTCCCTGCCTGAATCCCGTATCGGAGGTTAATGCCAGTGCAGTAGCGCTCATGCCATGATAGCCGCCTGAAAAAGCAATAACTGTATCGCGGCGTGTTTTAATTTTAGCCAGCTTAATAGCCGCTTCAATAGCATCCGATCCGGTGGGCCCTACAAAACTAACTTTATACTCATCGCGCAACGTCACCGGCAAATGCGCCAGTATCTTCTGAATAGCATTCAGTTTATTTTCAGTAGGAAAATCCAGTGCATGAATCAGCTCTTTCTGTTGCTTTTCAGCATAGGCCAATACTTCTTCATTACAATGTCCGAGGTTAACTACACCGGCACCAGCAAAAAAATCAAGATAATAGTTGCCATCTACATCTTCTATAATGGCACCTTTAGCCCTTTTAATAGCTATAGGAATATTTCGTGGATAAGAAACGATACTGCCTTCCAGCTTCGTTTGCAGGTCCAGCAAACGGCGGGATTGGACACCCGGGATTTCATCACTGACAATCAGAGGGTGTTCACATAAGTGAAAATGCGAAAATTTATGCATATGTTTTGAGCTTTGGTATTTTTTTCAGTATCAGCTTAAGAGGTTATTCAAATCTTCTAATTCTTCCAGCGAAAGGCTGGTGTAGGCAAAATCACTGGGCGTAAGCCGGGTGCCCGATTGTGCAGCACAGTAATGGATGAGTTGTTGCAGATACAACACATAAGCATTCATCCATTGTTGGAGAGTAGCATCGGTAAACATAGACGGGTAGTAAAATGCAGTTAGCGATAATCGTCCCTTGTTTACGATACCGGTTATTTCTACAGGGTATTCGCCCTGATTATCGACATCCTCTTCGCAGCCCGGCATATGCCCCAGCCACTCAAAAGCATTGCCGGCAGTAGCTTCGTCTGTTTGTCCCAGGTAGTTGAACAGAATAGAAGGACGTACCCGCTCTTTCAGTTCACCATCAGGCAAATGCTTTAACAGCCCATATCCAATTCCTTTATGGGGCACCTGGTGCAACAGTTCTTTCACAATACGTATCTGTCTGCCCGTATCCTGATTCACATCTACCGATAACACTACGGGGTAAACACTGGTAAACCATCCCAGGGTTCTGTCTACAGACAAACCTGGCTCTAACTCTGCCCTGCCATGGCTCTCCAGCATTACACTTACGGCGCCAACAGCAAACTGTTGTTGCGTAGCAAGCGTTAATGCAGCTAACAACAAATCGTTCATATCTGTATTAAAAGCCTGGGGAGCCACTGTTAACAACAAGCGTGTATCTTCTTCCGTTAACGCCACCCTGTAATGCCGCAGGCTGTTAATGCTGCCAGGCTGCGCGTTCTCATAATCCAAAGTAAGTTCGCAGATACCTGCATACACCTTTTTCCAGTACTCCGTTTCCGCAGCCAGCACTTCTCCCGAAGCGTATACCTGTAGCTGCTCGCTCCATCGTTTAAACCCATCTGTTTTAGCAGGAAGCACCAGAGGCTCTTCTTTCAACGCCTGTTCGTATAAAACAGTTACATCTTCCAGCAGTATCCTCCACGAAACACCATCAATTACCAGGTGATGGATAATCAACAGCAAATAGGCACCTTGGGCAGTATTAAAAACAGCCACCCTGGCCAAAGAGCCTTCTGTTAACCGGATAGCAGCAGCCAGTTCCAACGCTTTCTCTTCCATAAAAGCCATTACTTCTGTTTCTGCAGACACCTCAAACCATTCTACAGATGCCCACTCCGTTTCAGGGCGGTTATATTGAGTTACCTCCCCGTCTTTCAAAGTAAAGGTGATACGAAGCGCATCATGCCACTCCTGCAACTTATGCCACACCGCAGCAATAGCAGCGGGTTTTAGCCCGGCAGCAGCGTATAACAATGCAGACTGATGATAATGATTTTTATTAGCCTTATCCGAAGCAAAAAAATCTTTCTGAACAGAGGTTAGCGGAACCTGCCCAATAACCGGTTCCTGCCAGGCCAACTGTGTTACAGGCCGCAGGTAAGGAGCCAGTTCTTTAATAGAAGGATAGCGCATAATATCTCTTATTTCTGCCTTGTATCCTTGTCGGGAAATATGAGAAGCCAGTTGTATGGCAGTAATAGAATCACCACCAGCCTGGTAAAAATTTTCATTCAAATGCACTACCGGCTTTTGAAAAACCTGTTGCCAGGCAGTAGCCAGCACTTCCTGCTCGCGTGTAGCAGGCGCTTCTGCCTCTCCTGCTTCTTGCTGCTGCAGCGCAATAGCCCCCAACGCACGCCTATCGGCTTTCCCGTTCACCGTAACAGGGATCGCTTCCATAAAATGATACCGGTGTGGCACCATATAGCCAGGCAGCTCACGTGCAATAGCTTCTTTAATTTCACTGTAAGAAACTTCAGACATTTCCTGCGGCACCACATAAGCAGCCAGGTATTTTTTACCAGCTTCGTCTTCTTTATCCAGCACCACAGCTCCTTTCACAGAAGATAGCTGGGTAATACGTGCTTCTATCTCGCCCAATTCAATGCGGTGCCCATTTACTTTTACCTGGTGATCTTTCCTGCCACCTAATTCCAATATTCCTTTTTCGTTAAAAATGGCACGGTCGCCCGATTTATATAAACGTTGCGGCCTGTTTGTAAAAGGATCTGTCATAAAAGACACGGCAGTTTTTTCAGTATCTTTCAAATACCCACGCCCCACACCTACTCCTGCCAGGCACAACTCACCTGCAATACCATCCGGAACCAGGTTCATGTTTTCATCGGTAACATAGCTGCACATGTTGTGCAACGTGTAACCCACAGGAACTTTCTCCTTCAAACCTTCAGCAGAATATAAAGTGTAAAAAGTAACAGTATCCGATACCTCCGTAGGCCCGTAATCATTTACAATAGGAATATGAGGAAATAATGCAAACCATCTTTTCACCAGCGAAGGCTTTAGTATCTCTCCACAACTATCCAAAAACTGCAAGGAAAGCGGATACCGGGCAGGATCGGCTTCTATTATATCCAGCAATAAAGCCAGGTAAGAAGGCACCAGCAGCAAATGAGTGGCCTTATCGTGCAACAACCTTGTAAGGAAGGCTTCTGGATCATTCACCAGTGCATCTTCATAAATGACGGTAGTTCCTCCGGCAGTGAATGCATTAAAAAACTGCCATACAGATATGTCAAATCCATGCGAAGCACTCTGTATCAATTTCATATCCGCATTCATATTAAAAACCTCCACACTATTGTAAGCATGGTTCATTTTACCGGCGTGCTCCAGCATGGCCCCCTTAGGCTTACCGGTAGAACCCGAAGTAAACAGTACAAAGGCCAGCGCATCCACCTCCATAGGCACGACGTAATTATCCGTTGGTTCAACCTTGGCTTCTTCTAACAATTCATCTATGTAGTGAAACACACATATATCTTTCATGGCTTCTGCAATAGTCTCCGTAACACATTCCCTTTCCGCTACCACATGCTTTACACCCGCCTCTTCTAATATGCTGATGATGCGGTTATCGGGAAGTTTTCTTTCCAGCGGTACATATGCTGCACCCGACTTCCATATGGCCAGAATAGCAGCGGCCATTATTTCACTGCGACGCATAAAAACACCTACCAGCTCTTCAGAACGTAAGGCAGCACGCCTGTTCAGTACCCTGGCCAGCTGGTTCACCAAAGCATTCAGCGAGCCGTAACTAAGCTTCCGGTCGTTGTATACAACAGCGGTTTTATCCGGCGTTTCTACCGCAAACCTTTCCATACAATGGAAATAAGTTTGCTCCAGCGGATACGCTTCTACTGTAAACCGCTGATGATAAGCCTGCTGTTCTGCCTCGGTCAGCAACGATAACTTCCCTACAGGCATTTCCGGATCGCGCTCCAGTTGCTCCAGCAACAGGTCTATATGCCCGGCCAGGTTTTGCATCCGGCGTTCTTCAAACAGGTTTGTGTTATAGTTCAGATAAAGCCATAAAGCCCCCTCCTGTTCGGCAAATTCCAGTTCTATATCAAAAAGGCTATGCTCTACTACCAGCGGCAGTGTATTTACCTGTAACTCGCTCAGCTGCCCTTTAAAAAGCGAACTTTCATCTTCATCAAAATTCTGCAGTACAATAGCGATATCAAACAGCGGGTTCCGGCTCATTTCACGTTGTACATGCAAATCGTTCACCAGCAAATCAAATGGGTATGCCTGGTGGTCAAATGCCTCCAGCGTACGTTGCTTCACTACCTGCAGCCATTGCACCAGGTTCTTTTCAGGCTCAATGGTATTTCTCAAACAAACCGTGTCCAGAAAATAGCCAATCTGCTCATCCAGGTCCGGATGATTTCTACCGGAAGTAACAGTGCCTATCACAATATCCCGCTGCCCTGTATACTTATACAGCAACACATTTACCAATGCATTCAACACCATAAACAAGCTGGCGTCTGCTTTTTGAGCCAGCCTGTTTAACAAGGCCAGTTTTTGCGCAGAAAAGCAATGTCGTATCGTTTGCCCCTTATACGTTTTAACAGCAGGCCTCTCTTTGCTGTAAGGCATTGCCAGCACAGGAACTTCTTCTTCAAATACCTGCTGCCAGTATTGTTTATGTGCCGCATACTCATCTGAAACCAACTGCTGTTGCTGCCAGAAAGCGAAATCTTTGTATTGAACAGGTAATACGGTGCTGTTATGCTGCTTCTCCGGCTGCTGGCCAAAGGCGTGGTAATTCCGGAACACTTCCCGGATAAGCAGGTTATTAGACCAGCCATCGCAAATGATATGATGCATCACACAAAAGAAATAGCTGGTATCGTCAGGCAGCAAATACACCGTTGCCTGAAATAGCGGGCCATTCTGCAAATCCATAGCAGCATATGCACGCTTTTGCAACAATGCCGTGATGGTTTCCCGGTTATAAGTTCCATTTGTGCCATCCACTACTTCCAGTTGTACAGGCAAATCACCGGAACCATGCACCCGCTGCATCAGCACACCATCTGCCACTTCAAAAGTGGTTCGTAGTATTTCATATTTATCCACCACCTGTTCTATCGCATTACGCAATGCGGGTATATTCAGGTTGCCGTTTAATTCAAAAGCAGCATAAGAATTATAAGCTACCAGTTCGTCTTCCATCTGGTCTATCAGCCACAATCTTCTTTGTGCATTGGAAGCCGGATAATAACCCGCTTCATTTTTAACTACCGGATGAATGGGAACAAATTGCTGATGCTCTGTTCTATCAATATAAGCAGCAAGACTACCCAGTTCAGGATATTCAAATACATTTTTTACGGATATTTTCGTTTTTAGCAATCTGTAAACCTGTGAAACCAGCTGCGTGGCTTTCAGCGACTGACCGCCTGTTAAAAAGAAATGACTATTTACCCCAACCGTCTCTTTTTGCAGTAACTGCTTCCATATATCTGCCAAAACTTTTTCAGTAGCAGTTTGCGGAGCAATTACCTGCCCGTTAGTAATGCCGGCAGGAGTAAGCGCAGCCAGTTGCTGCCTGTCGGTTTTACCATTCGCATTCAGCGGAAGATGTTCCAGCACCAGCCATTGTTCCGGAATCATATACTCCGGAAGTATACGGCTAAGCCATCCCCTGATAGCAGGAATATCGGCTGCAGTTGCGCCAGCCCATGTAATAAATGCAGCAAGCGCCTGCTCTCCTCCATTCTCCTTCACCAGTACTGCCGCTTCTTTTACATCCGGAAACTGCACCAGGTGAGCTTCAATTTCTTCCAGTTCAATTCTATTACCCCGTATTTTTACCTGCTGATCTATTCTGCCTAAAAACTCAATATTTCCATCCGGTAAGTACCTTCCGATATCTCCTGTTTTATACAGCCGAACATCCGGCTGACCGCAAAAAGGATCAACAATAAATACATCCTGTGTTTTGACTGGATTGTTTATATACCCTTTCCCCACACCTACGCCGGAAACCCATATTTCACCACTAACGCCCCGGGGACATAACCCACCTCCGGCATCTACTATATATATTTTCAGGTTAGGCACCACACGACCTATAGGTACAATTAATTGTTCAGGGGCCTGGTGCATCACAAAATGCGTAATATCATCAGAAACCTCCGTTGGCCCGTATGCATTTACCACAGGCACCCGGAATAGCAAAAACCATCTGGCAAGCAATCGCTGTTTAACGGTTTCACCCGTTACCACCAACCATAATAACCGGCACAAGTAAGACTGACCAGGCTGTAACTCCATTTCATCCAGCATCACAGACAAATAACTCGGCACCACTTCCAGCACCGTCACCTTGTCTTGCTCAAGCCGGCTAATGAAAGCAGGCACATCCAGTATTACTTCCTGATCGTAAACAACCACCGTACCGCCCACCAGCAGGGCAGCAAAAAACTGCCATACCGAAATATCAAAGCTTTGCGAAGCATTCTGCGCAACAACACTGTTGTCATTCAGCCCCAGTAAATCTATTTTGGCAAACAGGTGATTCACCATTCCCTGCTGCTCTACCATAGCGCCCTTAGGCTTTCCTGTAGAGCCGGAAGTATAAATAATGTAAGCAAGCTCTTCTCTCCTGTTTGCCGGTAATGCAGCACGGGTTACCATTACAGTAGCAGGCACTGTTGTATGCCAGCTAAAAACACCGGGCGTATAGGAAACAATCACATGCTTTACCACTCCACGCTTCACCATTTCCTCTGCCAGGTACAGATACTTTCCTTCTGTAACCAGCACGCTAACAGCAGCATCCTGCACCATAAAATCCATCCTTTCTCCAGGTAAATCCGGATGCAGGGGCACATAGGCCCATCCTGCCTTCCAGCCGCCATAAATAGCCGCTACCAACTCCACAGATCTGTCCATCAATATACCCGTTACCTGGTAGCCTGCCACCTGCCCTATAGTGGTTAAAAGATCACAAAGTATGGTAGCTGTATTGTCCAGCTGACGGTAAGATACAGTACGGCCGCCTGATACAAGAGCCGTTTTATCTGCATATTGCCGAACCACCGCTTCCAGCAGCAAATCTGCCGGTTGGTGCAATGGAAAAGACTTAGCACTGTTGTTCATCTCTTCCAGCCACAAATGGTCAGCTTTAGTCATAACAGAGAAAGAGGACAAGGAATTAGCAGGAGCATTTAGTAAACCACCGGCTAACTGCTCAAATGCAGCCAGCATCCTGGCAATATGCTCCTCGCTATAAACGGCAGTATTATACCCGCAGCGTATGAACAAAACATCACCAGACTGTACAAACTCCATATCCAGATGTGCTAAAGCCGTGCCGTTATGAATTTCCCAGGGACTTAACGTAGCGTTGTGCAACACTACTTCGGCTGCTTCGTGATCAAAAGCCTGAAACTCTACCAATACGTCAAACAAGGGTTGTTGCACATTCGCGCCCGCTTGTTCCTGTAATGCTTCCAGAATCATATCAAACGGATATTCCTGGTGGTCAAGAATACCGGTTAATGTGTCTCTCAAGCTGTGAAGCAATGGCAGAAAGCCCTCCATCACCTGCAGCCTGGTGCGCAAAGGCACAGTATTAATATACAAACCTACCTGGTGCTGCAGTTCGGCATTATTGCGCCCGGACACAGTTGTTCCTACAAGAATATCATCCAGCCCGGAATATTTATAAAAAAGCACTTTTGTAATAGCCAGCAATACTGTAAACACGCTTACCTGCTGCTGCCCCGCCACTTGTATAATTTGATGCGCCAGTGATGCCGGTAAAACATGCTTCACCGACCTGCCAGCATACCCCACCTGCTCTTTCCCCACAGGTAAAGAAGGCAGCTGAAGCCGTGGGGGCAGCTGCTGTAACTGTTGCTGCCAGAATAACTGCTGTTGCTGCGCATACATTTGTTCCTGTACCGCATTACGTTGCCAGCTGGCATAATCTTTATAGTGAAGCTTCAATAAAGGCAACTGATCTTCACTATCAGAGGCCAGGGCGTTATAAATATGCTGCAAATCACTTAGTATCACCTGTGCCGACCATCCATCACCAATAATGTGATGCATCAGAAACAGCAATACCCCATTTCCGTTGTTATCCACAAACAGATGAACAGCAAATGCAGACTCCTCTTCCAGGTTAAAAGGAGCCCGAATAGTGGATAATACCTCCGCTTCCATTCTACCCTCCTCCACAGCATGCCGGAAAAAGAAACGCAGCTTCTCTGCCGGCAATACTGTTTGCCCGGGTTCGCCATCCCATTCCCCGATAAGGGTTCGCAACACTTCATGCCGCTTAACAAGCCTGTGTACAGCCTCCTGTAGCCAGTGCGTATTCAACAAAACAGTATTAAAACGGAACGCTTTATAAATATGATGCATGGTTCCTGTGCCCGCTACCTGCTCCATTGTCCATACCCTCAGCTGCTGATGCGACAAAGGATAATATGGCCGCACTGTTGCTGCCGGAATTTTAGACATCCATCCACCCTCATCAGGCTGCAGCAGTAATTTTTCCAGTTTGTCTACAGACGCATTTTCGAATAACTGCTTCACAGTAATATGCCTGTTAAAATGTATCGCTATCTGCGAAAGCAGTTGTATAGCCAGCATACTATTACCGCCAGCCGCAAAAAAATCAACAGACGGCGCTACCTCTTCATTCCTGAAAACGGATTTCCACAATTCTGTTAAACGGCTGCGCGTATCGTACAGCGTGCCCAATTCGGCCAGCTCGTCCGCAAAGTAACCTCGCCTGTACCCATCTATCAGCTCATGATGCTGCACCTTCCCACTGGTAGTTTTAGGAATTTCCTTTACCGGGATAATCATGTCCGGTGCCAGCCCCAGCTGTTCGGTCAGGCGGGCATTGATAGCCTTTATCACCTCTACAAATTTGCTGAGAGGTTTTTTATACAATACAAATACAATAAAAAGTTCTTTTTCATTTCCCTTTCCCGCATCAGCACAGGCTACCACTTTACCCAGAGAAATATCATCAATACCAAACAACAGCTTTTCAATATCATGGCTATAATAATTCTGTCCCTGTAAAATGATCATATTCTTTTCCCTGCCGGTAATTACCAGCTCATACCACTCATTTACAAAACCCAGATCCCCCGTTCTTAACCAGCCATCCTCCGTAAAAAGGTCTGCATTCAAACTGCTATTGTAATAGCCCGAGGTTACATTCCCTCCTTTTATCTGAACATGCCCTATAGTAGCCGGTGGCAACACTTCATCCTGCTCGCCGCAAATACGGAAATGACATTGTTCCGAGCCTGTGCCCACACATATAAAGCTTACATCGCCCGGCTGCGCAGTGGTTCTTAACTCACCCAGCGAACGGTACCGTTGCAAAGCAGGACGCGGTATAAAGTATTCTTTTAGCGGCACACCAGGCAGGTATCCTGAAACGCCTACAGATGCCTCTGCCAGGCCATACGAAGGACTTATTACATGTTCAGGCAAACCATATACAGCCAGCGTGTACGTAAACCTCCGGCACACGTCGGCCAGAATAGGCTCGGCCCCGTTTACAATAGTGCGAAGCGAAGCCAGGTTCCAGTTAAACTGATCACTCCGGCTCAATGCATCCAGGAAGTACTGGTATCCGAAATTAGGAGAGTAAGAAATAGTGGCTTTAAACTTATCAGCCAGTTCCATCCAAAGCAAAGGCCTTCTGATAAACAAGGCTGTAGGCATAATATATTGATTACAACCTGCATAAGAAGAACTGAGATGAAAAGCGATCATGCCCAGATCGTGCGTTAAAGGAATCCAGCTAAGCACTTCATCCTGTTGCTTAATCTGTGTACGTTCTGTAATATCGCTGAGGTTACAGATGAGGTTAGCATGGGATAACATTACTCCTTTAGGCGTACCTGTAGAACCCGATGAATATTGTATAAACGCCAGGTCGGAAGGCGATACCTCTGGCAGATCTGCTATGTTAACAGGTGCTAACACACACTCATCCTGTGAATGATAAAAACGGTGTTCTGGTTTATAATGCCTGAATTCCAAACCATTTTCCGCAGCATACAGCACCCATTTATCCAGGTATGCCTGCCGGGTATATATATAAGGCCTGCGCAATTCATTCCATATACTATACAGTTTCAGCTTATGTCCATCTTTAACACCGGCAGACACCGGCACAGGCACTATTTTTCCCAGGATACAGGCCCAGAAAGCAACAAGCAATCCTTCGCTATCCTCTTCCACTAATATCATTTCATCACCGGCCACAACACCGGCATGGTAAAAACCGTTCAACAACACCAATGCTTTATGAAGCAGATGAGCATAGGACACGAAAGAATATTCGTTTCCATTAACTATAAAATATATTCCGTTATCTTTTTGTTTAGGGTACAGGAGTATATCGGGCAGGCAAAGCATATCCTTAGCCCCGTGTAAACCGGACGTGTGCAATATCATATATACATAATTGTGCGGTAGTGCTTATGCTAAGCGCTAACAACGAACTAAAAGAAAGTTTTTCTTTAAAAAACAGGTACAACTAACCTGGAATGGCGAGGAGCTTTGTCTTTAACAACAATATCTATCAATGTTACACATAGAACATGGTTTAGAGTTATAGGTTATTAATCGTGTAAATTAATCAGCAGTAGAGATCATGGCTAATAATAGGAATCAGGTATAGCTAAAAAGATGTTTTTCCTTTCTGGCGTTTCTTATTAATTCAGTCTAGGTTTTTCAATTACGGTTCTAAAGATATAAATTATTAATTAACTACAAACTATTTTCTTTATTTTAAAAAAGTTTTTTTCCAGATAAAATACCATTACTTTATATGGCAATATAACGCAATCTATGATTAGAACAGATTCAGGCATGAGAAAACATATATACCTTTTTACCACCATTGTGCTTCTTCTTATTCATAACCTCAACTACGGCCAATCACCACAGGACTCTCTTACCACTCAGCTGGAACAAGAATACAAGCAATCGGTATTCGCAGGCTTTACAGTGGCGATCGTAAACAAAGACTCTATATTATATGAGCATGCATTTGGTTATGCAGATATAGCAAGCCAAAAGCCTTACACCACGCACACCTTACAGCCTATAGCCTCGGTAAGCAAACTATTTATAGGTATGTCTGTTATGAAAGCAGTAGACCAACACCTGCTTTCTTTAGACAGCGACATCAATAGCCTGCTTCCTTTTAGAATAACCAATCCCTATTCACCCAAATATCCTATCCGCTTACACCATCTGCTAACGCATACATCCGGTATTGCAGACAATAAAGAAATATTTAAGAAAACCTATTATGTTTTTCCTCCAGAACCTGTAAACAATCCACTGTATGCATTTATGAAGGCCAATGGCTATGGCAGCACGCCTCCTTCAGGAGACTCTGCGCTGGGCATATTTCTTAAAAATTACCTTAATAACAACGGTACTTATTACCAAAAGGACAATTTTCTGAAAGCTACTCCCGGAAAAGTGTTTGACTATTCCAATATAGCCTCCGACCTGGCTGCCTATATCGTGGAATATAAGTCGGGGAATAGTTTTGCAGCATATACAAAAAAATATATTCTTACACCACTGAACATGACACAGTCATGCTGGTCAGCAGCAGAAGCCGACTCTAACCAGTTAGCCACTTTATACACGATCGACAAAATGAATTATCCAAAATACGGCTCCATATGTTACCCCGCAGGAGGTCTTATTACATCCGGCCATGAGCTGTCTTTGTTTATGAAAGAAAATATTGCCGGCTATTATGGCAACTCAAACATTTTAACACCCACCTCTTTTACTACATTAATGCAACCGGCATTTACAGAAAAGAACACACCTAAATACATAGCACCGGACGAACCCAATATTGGCGTATTTTATATCTTTAAGAAAAACGGTATCCTTGGGCATACCGGTAGCGATGGCGGCGTAACATCTTTTTTCTTCTTCAATCCTAATAAAGGCTTTGGTATGCTGTTTATTACCAACACAGAAGTCCAGAGTGTATCTGGTTATAATGAGCAGGTGTTGAAAGATTTTGAAAAAATATGGCGTACTTTGGGGCAGTTTGGCGAAAGGTTACATGTAAGTCAGAAGACACATGTTAATACGTCAGTCACCTATTAACGCATAAGCTTTACTCTAAATAATAAACATGAATACAACTGTGCTTACCCGGCTTCGTACATTTCTATTACTTTTCTTTACTACGGTCTGCATCAGTGTAAAATCTCAAACATCCCCAAACAACCAGAAGCAGGCATCTCTAACCGATGTCTTTCGCGCGCAATGCAAGGCCTGCATAGCCAAGGCTGCCAACAAAACGGCTTGCTACAAACAATGGTACCAGCAAACAGACAGCCTGTTAGAAACTTATTACAAAAGCCTGCTTACCACCAGTGACAGCACACAAAAAGTAAACCTGGAAGATGAAAGGCAAGACTGGCTGGTGCAACGCAATAGTTTTTTCAAAAAATCGTATAGTAGTTATAATAAGAACCGGCCAGATGAAGCAGCCAGGATCTTTGCAGATAACATTGACTTTGTAAACCAGCGCATACGAAAACTGGCAACGGCACAAAGCACAGACTATTCGCCCGAACGTTACCAGGTATCTTTTAACGGCGCATACAGTTTTGATGACCAGGTAACCGATGACGACCAGGTTTATTTGTTGAAGGCAGATATGAAGGTAAAGATGGCGGATGCTGAAAAAGGCTGGTTTCGCCTGTTTGCCCGTATGAATGTTTCGGAAGAATATGATGGCATGCTGATAGATACGCTTACTATCAGAAACAACAAAGCCACTTACCAGTATTACGTAAATGGAGGCGTTTGTAAAATAGGATTCTCTTTTAGCCGCCAGGGTGTTTATGTAAAGGAAGAAACGGAAAATAAAAACCTGGATTGTGCTTTTGGACAGGCATTGCCGCTGTTTGGCTTTTACCGCAAAACATCTTCCCGCACACCTACCAACCGCGAAATGCTGAAAGACAGGCTATGATGATACATTCACCATCATAGCCCTCCCATCTTTCCATCAACAATAGCTGATATCTTCAATAGCAACAATTTTATCTTTTCCGAAATGGAATACCGATTTACCGGCACAGTGCAGGGCATCCCCTTTTCGTAATCCATTAGGCAAATCAACCGCTAATACCGCACTGTAGGCAACTTCTACATCGGTGTACGATTCAAAATGCATAAAGGAGGTGATTTTCTGCTGCCTGCTTTTAAAAAAAGTGGCAGCTTTCTCGGCCTGTTCCTTAAAGGCCGTTACACCTTCCAAAGACATGTCAACTTTGCCGTCTGATATGTTTTGAAAAGAAATAGATGGATCAAGATCGGCAAGCATAGCTGAGATGTCAAAATGATTGTATGCCTTGATATAATGGCAAATCATTTGCTCACGCTGTTTCATCGTTAGAATTTTGTTATCCAATATAACCATTCTGCTACAATTTAACAATACTATGTTACTGTTTATTCATAATCAGGCTATTGAGCGCCCTCTACTACCTTCAAATAATACATTTTCTGTATAGCATCCGGCGTAAACAAGGCCGCCTGTTCGCTATTTACCGGCTGGCTTTTCCAGCTATCCGCAGGTATCAGCTTTATTTTCACACCCGCCTGCTGCAACAACAAAGGCATGGTAAACCCTTTTATACAATTGGCGTAACGGTAACTTACCTGTTTTTTATCGGCGCTGAAATAATACTCAAACCGGGGTATTTGCGTGGTAAGTAAATACTGCGAAAACACCTTGCTGTAATCAAAGCCCGCCCTTTTGGAGATATAGTTTTCTATATCAGCCGCATTCACGGTAGTATGATAAAAAGTACTGTTTAAACCACGGATAATACTTCTGAACAAACTGTCGTTACCCATACCGTGCCGTATGGTATGCAACATATTACCTCCTTTAGGATACATATCCCCACTACCCTGCGCGTTTACACCATAAACAGGAATAATAGGCGCATCGTTACGTATACCGGCGCGAATACCATAGTTGTAAGCATTACCCGCTTCCTCACCGAATATATAATCTGCAAAAAGGGTTTCGCTGTAATTGGTAAAGCTTTCATGCACCCACATATCTGCCAGATCGTTGGTGGTGATGTTATTACCAAACCATTCATGACCACTTTCATGAATAATAATGAAATCAAATTTCAACCCCAGCCCCGAATTACTCTGATCGCGTCCGCGGTACCCGAAAGCATAGCGGTTGCCATACGAAACGGCGCTCTGGTGCTCCATACCGGTATGGGAAGCGTCTATCAGCTGGTAACCATCTTCATAAAACGGATAGGGTCCCATCCAGTATTCAAAGCTTTTCAGCATATTATGCACCTGTGTGGGCATATATTCCTTAGCACGGGCCTGGTTATAATCCAGCACCCAGTAATTAACACTTAATGGCCCCTTCTCGCCATTATATACTTCTGAAAAGTTTACATATTTTCCGATGTAAGGAATAATGCAGTAGTTGCTGATAGGGTTTACCACCGCCCAGGTGTAGGTAGTGGTACCATCGCCATTGCTTTGCTTGTGCTGCAACCTTCCGTTACCTACCGCTACCAGCGAATCGGGCACGATCATCGTTAACGAAGCGCCGCTGTCCGGCTCATCGCTCTGATGATCTTTACAGGGATACCAGATAGAAGCACCCAGTCCCTGGCAGGCCACCGTCATGTAAGGGCGACCCAGCGAGTCTTTACCCCATACCCAGCCACCATCCCACGGCGGCCTGATGGCTTCATGCACCTTGCCGCCATAATAAATATCCACCCGGTGTATGCTACCCTTCTGTTGCTCCGGCATCCACACATGCCAGGCATTGCCTTCTTTTTCAAACGGCACCCGTTGTATTCCATCCCACAGCACACTGTCAATAACCAAAGGTTTCTGCAAATCCAGCTGCATTTTGCGCCCCTTATTAGCCTGGGTTACCTGGTAGCGAAGACTGTTTTTACCGGTAATGGTTTTACTACCCTCATCTGGCTTTACCGTAATGGCATAATATAGCACATTCCACCAGCTTCTCTCCGGTGTAATGCTGCCCCGCAACGTGTCGGCATGCGTATAGGCAGGCTTCTGCGCCAGCGCACTACCGGTTAATAAAACACCCGCCAGCAGGCTTATGCAGGCACTGATAAATAAACGTATACTATACATAATCATTCAAAAATCAAACATACTTATCACCAACGACTAACGCTATACCGTTATTATCTGGCTTTTGCCGAATATTAACTGGCAAAAAAAGGTATTTGCTAATTTTAATACAAACCACTATACATATGAGCAACAACGAAATCAAAAAGGAAGATATCAAACAGGAGGTGTTTGACCTGTATGATGACTATGCCCATAACCGCCTTAACCGGCGCGATTTTATGGAGAAGTTATCTATTTATGCAGTGGGTAGCCTTACCCTTACTTCCCTGATGGGCTTTTTGATGCCTGATTATAAAAACACATGGCAGGTGCCTGCCAACGACTCCCGCCTAACTACCGAAACCATACAATACTCCTCTGAAAAAGGGGGCGGCACTATAAAAGCACAACTATCGCAGCCCGTTAACAACACTAAAAAACTGGGTGGCATTATTGTGGTGCATGAAAATCGTGGCTTAAACCCTTATATAGCCGATGTAGGCCGTCGTGCGGCGCTGGCAGGCTTTATCAGCATTGCTCCTGATGCCTTAACCCCTTTAGGGGGATACCCGGGTGATGACGAAAAGGGCCGTGAGCTGCAAAGCAAAAGAGATAAGAATGAAATGCTGGAAGATTTTATAGCCGCCTATGAATACCTGAAAAATCACAAAAACTGCAATGGTTATGTTGGAGTGGTAGGCTTTTGTTTTGGCGGCTGGATATCGAACATGATGGCTGTGCGTGTACCCGGCCTGGCAGCTGCTGTTCCTTTTTACGGCAGCCAGCCTGCAAAAGAACTGGTGCCACAGATAAAAGCGCCCTTACTATTGCACTACGCTTCACTGGACACCCGCATTACAGAAGGATGGCCGGCTTACGAAGAAGCATTAAAAGAAAACCATAAAGAATACACCGGGTATATTTACCCCAACGTAAATCACGGTTTTCACAACGATACCACTCCCCGTTATGACAAAGCCGCTGCCGAACTGGCGTGGCAACGTACTATTGATTTCTTTACCAAAAAGCTCAGTTAAACAATAGCGGAAATGATATAACAAAGGGGCCTGTTTTTGGGCCCCTTTCACTAAAATAAACCAGTATATTTTTTAATAAGGCTTGATATATGCGATATTAATACCATGAAAGCAATCATCCTGACATCCATTCGGAATATATCCACAAGAAGAGATCATTCCCCTGTTTTTGGTTTCAAAGTAAGTAGTAGCATCCCCTCTTTTTACCAGCCAGTCTACCCTGGCCTTCTCATAAATATCATCCAGGGTTAAAATAACACTGTCTATACCATGAGTCAGTAAACTGCTTTCATCTTCCGTCCATTGAATTAAAACAGTAGAATTACCTGTACCATCATTTGCATATTGTTTGCTGGTATAGGAACGCCCTGTTACTTTACCCGCTTGCACCGTAACTAAGGTTTCGGAACCAAAGCCAAATACAGAAGAAGTAACCGTCAAATATTGATAGGAATTATGAGAAGAATCTTTAAACCGCAACCAGGTTTGATAGCTTTGATCAAACTCACTTCTATAAGCCAGGCTCTCCTTCTTACAGGAAACCAGCGTTAACACTATCAACAATGCCAAAAGGCTATACCATTTTTTCATAATACAGGTTTTATACATCATCAACACTGATGAATAAACCTTGTATTTCGTTGCACGTAATTTTTTATTTTTTACTACAGCCGTTTTTCCAGCTGCGAGCGCAGGCTGGAAAAAGCAGTTACTTCCGGGTCCAGCAAACATATCCTGTTGACCCATAATAACGCATCGTGCAGTGCCGACTTTTCAGTATCGGGTAACCTGGTAAAAGCCTTTATCACGGTATACAGTTTACCACAAACTTCTTTGGTATAAATATGTTCTGCCAGTTTTCTTTCTTCACTAAAACCCGGTATAGAAGCGCTATCCTTTGCTCCCGTTAAAAATGGTTGCATAATATCGGCAAACATAGCCGCATCTACCGTACGCATGCTATCCACCGGAATATCCATCAAGCCTGCTGTAAGCGCATACCCTGTAGTAATCAGCTGCTTGTAATCCCTCACCATATCATAATATACCAGCTTCATGCGTAGCGTATTATAACGCGAACCCGCATCCAGCCCCGGCAGCTTATCCATTAACTGCAATAGCTGTTTTATCACCATCACATTTTTATTATCCAGCTCTTTAGCTATGCCACGGCTACACAAACGGTACATATTACCAGCCACTTGTTGTTGAGCTGTATCGCTTAACCCATCGTAATGTGCGAGAAAATATCCCAGGGCGGCCGTTTGGGTGTTCATCAGGTATTTGCCTAAAAATACCATCGTTTGCTCCTGTGCCATCTGCGTATAAGAAAGACCGTTAAAGTAAGCATCCAGCACTTTGCTATTATCCATGTCGGCCCGCTTTAGCTTATCCAGGTAAGCATGCAAAAAGCCCGTATCACGCGCCCCATTATCAAAACGCTCTTCCAGGCTGGCCAGGTTATCTTTTTGAACAGCTATCTGTAAAGCTTCTTTCCCCGTTTGCACAAACGGCTTCTCTTCCTGTTCGCCCACACGCTTGTGCAGCAGGTAGCCACCGCTGTTCAGATACAGGAAAGTAGGATATGCTTTTACATTAAACTTACGGGCAATATCCACCCCTTCCCCCTTCTCCGCATCTAAACGGTAATTCACAAACTCCGCATTATACACCTCGCCCACTTTATCAGCGGTAAATATATTCCGGTCCATCAACTTACAAGGACCACACCAGCTGGTATACACATCTATAAAAACAGGTTTTTGTAATTGCTGCGCGGTATCCAGCAACGCCTTCCAGCTACCCTCAAAAAAGCGGATACCTTTTTTATCTGTCTCCTGGGCAGTGGCAGTAATTACGGCAAAACAGAGTAAGCATACAAAGGCAAGTCTAATCGTATTCATATATCGTCAGGTTAATAGCAATCAAAAGAAATAATATATTCTTTGGCAGCATTAGCAGTGCTATGGCCGCGTTGTGTATTTGCTGTGTGGCAAAAAATCGTTAGCAATGCTAACGGGTATGCAGTTATTTTTTTCATATTACCATACTGCTTTTCATAACAGAGCCTTTCAAATATATCTAATTATTACATATAAATCCCTTCCTGTGATGAGCGGTGTTACGGGAAAGTTGCGGTAAGCCGCAGGAAAAAGCGGTAACTTTAATAGATGAAAACTCCCCTTCTATTGCTGCACGGCGCCATTGGAGCATCGTGTCAGCTGAAAACGATTGCCGGCTTATTAGCTTCTGATTACGATGTGCATTTATTAAACTTTCCGGGTCATGGTGGCGAAGCGTTTCCTGAAGAAGCATTTTCCATCCCGTTGTTTTCTACATCGGTGCACCACTACATACAAAAACACCAGCTAAAACACCCGGTTATATTCGGCTATAGTATGGGCGGCTATGTAGCCATGCACCTGGCAAAACAACATCCGCAACTGATACGTAAAATCATTACCCTCGGCACTAAGTTTCACTGGGATGAAACCATAGCTAACCGCGAAACAAAAATGCTGAATCCGGAAACTATTGCCGCTAAAGTGCCGGTGTTTGCTGCAGGTCTGGAAGCCATTCATGCCCCTAATAACTGGCGGGAAGTGCTGCAGCGCACCACTGATATGCTGTTGGCCATGGGACAATCCAATCCACTACAGCCAGAGGATTATAAAACCATTCAAACGCCTGTGCTGATTATGCTGGGCGACAGGGATAAAATGGTTACCCTGGAAGAAACGGTAAACACCTATAAAAATCTGCCCAATGCCCATCTGGCAGTGCTGCCAGATACGCCACACCCTATTGAGCAGGTAAATGCCGAAATGATCAACTGGTTTATACGGCAATAAAACGATAGCAGGTGATAGTAAAATTATTGCCCCGGAAAGCCGGCCAGGTCTTTAGGCACCATTCCATGCGCTTTGCTATCTTCCGTAGCCCACACAGCCATAGCATATAACACCGGTTGCAATCCCCTGCCCGAATCGGTAAGACTATAGGTTACATAAGGTGGCACTACCGGCTTTGCTTCCCGCACCACCAGGTTATCGTTTTCCAGCTGCTTCAGGTGCTGTATCAGCACTTTTTCCGTTACAGCGGGTATTGCCTTTTTCAGCTCGCTGTAACGTTTACTGCCCGAAAGCAGGTGAAACAGGATGATGGGTTTCCAGTAACCGCCAATTTTCTCCATCACATACGTAACCGGGCATTCGTTGAATGCAATCTGCTTGTTCTCCTGTATGGTAGAACTTTCTTTTACCTGTGCCATAGATACATACTCTGGGGTAAGTACTTGTAAAAAAGTAAGTACAAAAATAGCTTTGTGTTATTATATACAAAAAGAAGAATATGAAAGTTACCATTACCGGATCATTGGGCAATATCAGCCAGCCACTGGCCAAACAACTATTACAGGCAGGACATACCGTAACCATCATCAGCAGCGACCCCAACAAAAAAGCAGCTATTGAGGCCCTGGGCGCTATAGCCTCCATTGGAGCACTTGGCGATGTGGCTTTTGTTACCAGCGCCTTTACCGGCGCAGACGCCGTTTATACCATGATACCACCCTTTTTTGGCGCCAGCAACTACCGTGAGTATGTAGCCAATGCCGGCCGCATTTACGCACAGGCCATTGCCAGCGCAGGCATTAAAAAAGTAGTGAACCTCAGCAGCATAGGTGCACACCTCGAAAGCGGTACCGGCCCTATTGCCGGGCTGCACGATGCCGAAATAGCACTGAACCAGCTGGAAAACGTTGCCATTAAACACGTTCGCGCCCCGTTCTTTTACATCAACTTTTATAATGATATTCCGCTGATAAAACACCAGGGCATTATGGGTGCCAACTACCCTGCCAGCACCCGCCTGGTGATGGTGCATCCGGCAGACATTGCCGCTGCTGTAGCAGAAGAATTACAGCAAAACTTTACTGGCAAAAGCATACGCTACCTGGTAAGCGACGACCGCACAGTAGGAGAATCTGTTGCCGTATTGGCCAACGCTATTAGTAAACCCAGCTTACCCTGGGTGGAGTTTACCGATGAACAATCTGAAAACGGCATGTTACAAGCCGGATTACCGCCCGTAATGGCTACTATTTTTACCGAAATGGGCGCAGCACTGAGAAAAGGTATTTTATGGGAAGACTACGATAAAAACAAGCCTGCCCAACATGCGGCTCATTCACTGGAAATGTTTGCACAGGAGTTTGCAGCCCGGTTTGCTGCTGAATAAGCTTTTGCATCTCCCGTTATCCAAAAGACGCTTCTTTATCAGGCAGTAAAGAAGCGCCTTTTATACTTATAAACCTACCTCCAATTTCCCTTTAGCCAGTTTCCTGTAACTTCCGGCCCCAAAAGCGTATTTTTTTGTTAGTTTGCAACCAAACTGTTTTACAAAAACTATGGACGTTAAAATAGAAGCCAGCTGGAAAGAGGCATTACACCAGGAATTTTCCCGGCCTTATTTCGGAGAAATATCGGCCTTTTTGAAGACAGAAAAAATGCAGAATAAGGTTATTTACCCTCCGGGGGCGCTAATTTTTAACGCATTTGATAAAACACCTTTTGACGAAGTGAAAGTGGTGATTTTGGGCCAGGACCCTTACCATGGCCCAGGCCAGGCAATGGGTTTAAGCTTTTCGGTACCTGAAGGCGTTACCCCGCCCCCTTCACTGGTGAACATTTATAAAGAGTTGCATAAGGATATTGGTATGATCATACCTAAAACAGGCGATTTAACTCCCTGGAGCAAACAAGGCGTGTTGCTGTTAAACGCCGTGCTTACGGTACGAGCCAACGAACCCGCCAGTCATAGTAAAGTAGGCTGGATGAGCTTTACCGATGCTGTTATCCGCAAAATTTCGGACGAGAAGAAAGGTGTGGTATTCCTGTTGTGGGGCAAATTTGCACAGGAAAAGCAAATACTCATTGATGAAACCAAACACCATGTACTAAAAGCGGCGCACCCCTCGCCTTTCAGTGCCGATAAAGGCTTTTTTGGATGTAAGCACTTTAGCAAAACCAACGAACTATTAGCGAAGCAGGGATTAGACCCAATTGACTGGACAGTATAATTAACGATAGATAGAAAGAGTACCTTAAGAAGAAACTAGATTGAAATGAACTTTTTGAAGAATGTATTTGGCAGGATTTGGGCATTATGGGGGTTAAGCACCTTTTTTGCCACCATGATGGTAGCTATTTTATTTTATCTACCCTGTTTTCTCATGCGTGAACCATATGCCGCCCGCTGGCACCGTAGTGTGTCACGTGTGTGGATGAGCATTTTTTTGACCCTGGTGGTTTGCCCCCTGCGCACAAAAGGACGCGAAAACTATATCAAAGGGCGCAATTACGTGGTAGTTTGTAACCACCGCAGCCTGATGGATGTGCCTGTTACAACTCCTTTCATGCCCAATGCCAACAAAACCATTGCTAAAAAAAGCTTTGCCCTGGTTCCCATTTTCGGTTGGATCTATTCTTTAGGCAGTGTGCTGCTGGATCGTAAAAGTGCGGTAAGCCGCCGTAAAAGCTTTGAGCAAATGCGCAAAGTGCTGGCTATTGGCCTGGATATGGTCATCTACCCGGAAGGAACCCGCAACAGGACTTCCGCCCCATTGAAAAACTTTTATGATGGAGCGTTCCGGCTGGCAGTTGTTGCCGAAAAACCCATTATCCCGGTTTTAATATTCAACACAGATAAAGTACTTCCTACCAATAAGTTTTTTTACATGATGCCACACAAACTGGAAATGCACTTTCTGCCACCAGTACAGGTAAATGCAGGTGATAATGTAAACGAACTAAAAACAAGGTTGTTTAATGAGATGTCGGCTTATTATGCCGCCCATAAAAAGGGATAAACTTCTTCTACTACCTGTTACAGGCATAATTTTAGCGTTTTACCTTTCAAAACGTGCTTTTTTTTGCAGAAAAAGCACGTTTTACTTTATACAACATAAAAATGTACATGTGCAGCGTACCACTGCACATCTGCCGCAGCCCATGTTCAATGTTCCCGGGCATAGTACACATCTGCCATTGTGATAAAAAACATGTTCCGGGTTATACTGCACATGTTGCGCAACATACGGAAGATGTCACCTGCAACAATACAGTTCGTCGTAGCATCCTGCACATCTACCCGACGGCAATGCATATGTTACGCAAGACGCTTACAATATTCCCTATAATGTTGCAGATGTGCATTGTAACAAAATACATGTGCATTACACCCCTGCAGACATAACAGCCCCCATTTGCAGGATTACCTATGACCGGACAAATGTGAATTTACACACATCACATCTGCCCTGCCGTGCGTGAGATATTTTTACCAATAATGCAGATGTGACGCATTACGCAGAACATGTTACCGAAAATACATAAGATGTTATCCGGCACCAGACACATCTCCCGTGGTAAAGTGCAGATGTATTGTGTAATGTTTCAGATGTACAGGAAGATGCAACACACATTACCAGGGAGGTGTACTACAATTCAGGCAACAGAGCAGTTGTACTGCAGAATATTGCAGCTTAGCTCTATACCACGGCAATTGTTACAGAGCATGCGCCAGATGTGCAGTACCAGGCAGCAACACCCAATAATTACCGCGAGAAAAGAAGGCCTGACCCGTGCATAGTAAAAAATTACAGTTGGAAGATTATTTTACTCCATACAGGTTGTGGCAAACCACTTACATCATAAAAGTTTTCCGTAATAGCCGTAACCTGGTTATCCTGTAAGGCAAAAGAAAGCAGCACAGAGCCATTGCTCACCTCCTTACCTGCTGCATCAACCGGCGGATTATTTGCATACCATTCCACTCCTGCCAGATTTTGCAGCGAGCTGGCGTTGCCAAAAGGAATGGCACCATGCCCCAGGCAGCGGCAATAAGTGTTCGTGGCAAAGTCTCCGATTGTTACAGGCGAATTATACACTATGCCATTATGTATATGCCCCCAGTACCAGGCATACGGATCGCCCCCTAATGCATTGCTAACCTGGTTCCAGAAAGGAGTATAATATGCCTGTGTATCATTAGAACAATTATACTCAAACCCATTATGATGTGTCAACACAATTACTTTAGCAGGCTGTAATTGCAGGCTTTTAATCCAGCTGGCCTGCTCATTGCCTATATTACCATACATATAAGCATGCGTTACATCTGCATAAAAAGCAGAATCCAGGCAAAGCAAGGTCCAGTCGCCACATTGCAGCGCATAGTAGGTAGCTCCTCCTTGTTTGGCAAATACCCGCGAAGCCAGTGCCACATCCAGCAGCCCATGTGCGCCGCAATACATTTCGTGGTTAGAGTTTAAGGTAAAAGAAGCGCCTGCATAAGCATCCGGCCATATACTTAATAAATGATCCTGTTCTTCGCCAGTGGCATAGTAATGCGTATAATCATCCCCCGGTGTGCCAGAGTAATATACATCACCTAAATGCACCAGGTAATCCGGCTGCAAGCCCACCAACTGGTTCATCACTGTTTGGGCTACTTCTGTGCCACTACCCCAATCGCCCAGCATGCCAATTTTCACTTCCACATCGGTAGCTTTATTCAATGTTATTACAGGCGGGGGTGCAGGCAGCACGCCATTATCATAATAAATAATAGTCACTACCAGGTTAAAAAAGGCCACAAACCAGCCCTGATCGTAGGTTTCATACAGATTAGTGCCCAGTATGCTGCCATCGTCATACACCAGGTTGTTCTCGTCCAGTCTTTTATAGTTCGATTCTTTTAATTGCGAAGTGGGCATAGGCAAGCCATAATATACCAGGGCTATTTTCAGTATCCATAGCCCATGCATAATATCCTTGTCTTTAATATAAGAAGAAGCATGGTTAATCCAGAACAGGAACAACCCGGCATCTACACTGCCTTCCCCTTTCTGGTAACCAGGTGGAGCTACAGGCGCCGGTTTTTGAATAGTCCACTGTCCTTCGCGCTGCATATACAGAATTAACTCGTATTCGCTGTATTGCAAATAATGCAGTAATAACTGGATATAGCCCGCGATGGAATGATCGGCAGCAAGCCTGCGGTGAAGTGCTTCTACATTAAGAGTGTCGGTTTGCATTGTTTTTTATGGATCAGGCAGTTGAGATAATAATTAACTAAATATAATACATTTTATAAGCATCTGCAAGTACCTGTTGCATTATTTGTGTGTTAATAGCAGTCATAACAACCACCTCTTCACTATTATTATCCATATATCATTTATAGTTATACATGCGCTGCAATCCCCCCCACCCGTATACGTGTTCCATTGCAGCAAAAAGCCGCACCTGCTGCGTTTAAAAGCAGTGAAAAAGAAATAGTATTTCACAATAAACAAAAAAAATATACCTTTGCAGTCTATTCACCTGATTGTGTAACCTTAAATACACAATACCATGACTGAACAATTGTACATATAATCCATTCCGGAAAGTTTGCCCACGCAGGCAAAAGCATCTCTTTATTACATAGGGTTTCCCTTATTATTATCACGTATAACTGACAAGTCATGCACAGTTTATTGATACAAATTACCGCAGGACGCGGGCCGGCAGAGTGTTGCCGTGCCGTAGCCCGGGTACATGAATTATTATTGAAAGAAGCCAGAACAGCTGGCATTAGTATAGAAACAACCGAACAACAAAAGGCGGCTGTCAAAGGCACCTTCTATTCCATCACCATGCTGGCCCGGGGTGAAGCCCTGCCTGCATTTATGCAAAACTGGCAAGGTACCATTGCCTGGATTGCACCAAGTCCTTACCGTACCATGCACAAACGTAAAAACTGGTTTATAGGCGTGCAGGCTTTTAATATGCAACAACAGGTGCAATGGAACGAAGCAGATGTGGCGCTGGACACCTGCCGGGCTTCAGGGCCAGGCGGACAGAATGTGAACAAGGTAGAAACAGCCGTAAGAGGAACCCACAAACCTTCGGGCATTCAGGTGCTGGCTATGGACAGCCGCTCACAGCTGCAAAACAAAAAGCTGTGCCTGGAAAGGCTCAAAGCCAAAGTATTACAATGGCAGGCTGCGCAATTACTGCAAAACCAGCAAAGCCAATGGCAGGAACACAATGTGCTGGAACGCGGCAACCCCGTGCGCACGTTTAAACAGCCCTTACTGTAAACTTACAAATCTTCAAAACGTAAGAAGCCTGGCGGCATGGCCAGGCTTCTTACATTTAAACCGTATTATCAATAGCAACGGGATAGAAGTATCACCTGCTTATAAAAACAAGTTACGCAAACCTATCAGCGGTCAATACATACCACTCTAAATCCCTGGTTACTGAAAGAAGCATGTGGATTTACCCGGCCTATATCTACATTGTTGAAAAAACCACAGGCGTAGCGACTGCACCACCACGATCCGCCACGGGCATGTACCGATTGCTCTCCTTTTTTCACATGACCTTCGCAAAATTCAAACACGTTGCCATATACATCATATAAGCCATACGCATTCGGCTGAAAGCTACCCACCGGCGAAGTATACATATATCCATCTGTAGAATCAGCAGTTAAATGATCGTGCCCATGCCAGATGTTGGCATACTGGCCGGCCTGCTGTATATCATCACCCCAGAAATAAGCAGTACTGGCCCCGGCGCGTGCTGCAACCTCCCATTCATCCAACGTGGGCAAACGCACGCCTGCCCATTGGCAGTAAGCTTGTATATCATGGTAACTGATAGTGGTTACCGGGTGGTTTATTTTGCCATCAATACCACCGTGCGCAATACCATTCGGAAAGCGCCAACAGGCGGTACTGTCTTCCTTCCACCTGAACTCGTCCAGGCCTGGTTCAAATACCAGGGCATTATGTCGCTTTTCGGCATCGGTAATGTATTGGGTGGCCGCAACAAAAGCAACAAACTGGCGATTGGTTACCTCCGTAGCCCCTATATAAAAGCTGTTTACCTGCACGGTATGCAGGGGATTAAAGGCATGACCTTTTCGCCCCAGGGTATATGGCCCGGCTGGAATACGCACAAAGTCTGTATCAGAAACGGTTCCAAACAAGGTGGCTATATGTAAGAGTATACCTGCCAGCATTAACTCATGGCATTAAACAGGTCCATAGCACGCTTCATAATCAAATCTTCATTGGCCGTATTCAGCACCAGGAAGGCAGCGTGGTAACTGCTTTCTTTACCATATAATTTACCATACGACGCCGAAGAAGTAAATGGCTCGTATTTCGCGCCCTTCATCAGCAACATCAGCACCGTTAATACATCATGGTCTTTGCGGTCGCGTTTGTAAAACTCCACCAGGAAAGGAATCATTTCCAGGGCCCTGATCTCCACCAACGCATGTTTATAGTTCACTCCCATTCTGCCACTTCTATTGACAGACTCCTTTATCAAAGCCATTACCGAATCGCGGTTGGCTTCTAAAAAATCGGTCTGGCGGGCACTCCACACACTTTCATTAAAAGGCTCCGGCAAATGCCCGAAAATTTTCTTCTCTTCGTCCTTTTCAGTCAGTATAATATCACAGTTCTGAAGATAGGTTTCGGCATGGATCATATGATAAGTAAACTTCTCCCGCAGGGTTAATGATAAATAGTCCTTAGCGGCAAGTATGGTATTGTCACTTTCGTCACTGGTGGTTTTGCCGAGTAGTTTTTTGACTTTATCCAGGCCATAAGGAGGTACACTTGTTTTTTGTCGGGTTTCGTGATATGCTTCACTTTCCGCACTGGCGTTGTTGTCTTGTGACATAGATAAAAAAGGCAGCAAAGCCGCAAAAAGGGCCATTAGTAGTTTCATAGTCATAGAATATTCCGTAAATGTAACTAACAAGGTATTAATAACCAGCAAATACCAGAAACAGTACTTTTGTTACTGAACAAAATTTATTCCCCTGTCATGTTACAAAAAACAGGTATCGCATTATTGTTGTCGTTAACCACTTTTATGGGTAATAGCCAGGAAACCACCTTATTTCAAACATGCACTCAACTGGATAAAATGGGCATGCATGTGTTGCGTGAACAAAACCGCAGCGTTTCCTATACCAACCAGGAAGCTGCTTATTACTACACACAATCGCATGTTACTGATCATGTAGAATATGCCTGGTTTGAGGGGATGAACATTGCGAAAAACAGGATATTCGGCGGCTATGAGCTATATCACAACCAACAGTTGCTATCTCACGAAACGGCCGACGTATGGGTATATCCGCACAAGTTGTTACGCACCTATACCGATAGTATTCAGGAAGAGCTATGGATGCTGGATGGAAAAAACAGCCTGGCAATAGATATAGCCAATGCCACAGGCACCATAGGCATCCGCTTAAAGGGCAAAGGGGTAACACAGCAGGCATTACAAAACAATATCGCATTCTTCAGCCCTATGGAAGGCCAGTATGTAATAGCCGTGAGTGCGCAAAAAAATACTCCTGTTCAATACAAAAACAACCTGCTGTCTACTACTGCCAGTGCAGGTGGCTTTTATATAGCTGTAGGCAAAACACAGGCAGAAGCCACCCAATTATTACAGGCCACCCGTAAGCACATTATAGATTGGAAGCAGCAGCGCAGAACTGCCATGCAAACCTTTTTGTTTTACAATGGCTATACCTACACAGGCATCGACTCGGTGGATAAGGCATTAGACTGGCTGCAAATAACCACCCGGCAGCTGGTTACGCACCAGCAGGGTTATGGTATTTATGCAGGCCTTCCGTGGTTTAACGAATACTGGGGTCGTGATGAATTTATTTCCCTTCCCGGCGCTACCCTGGTGAACGGACAGTTTGCAGTAGCCCGTAACATCCTTGTTTCTTTTGCAAAATATCAGCAAACAGATCCACATTCCCGGTTCTTTGGACGGGTGCCTAATATTGTAAACCCGCAAAACATCGATTATCATACTACCGATGGCACGCCCCGCTTTATTATACAATTGCTGGACTATGTAAAGTATTCCGGCGACACAGCCCTTATCCGTCAACTATACCCCCAGATAAAGAACAGCATAGCAGGTGCCTTGAAATATTGGGTGGATGAAAAAGGCTACCTGCTGCATGAGGATAATGAAACCTGGATGGATGCACGTGACGCCAACCTGGTTTCCTATTCACCCCGTGGCACACGCGCTAACGATATACAGGCACTGTGGTATCACCAGCTTTGCGCGGGTGTATACTTTGCCCGCTACATGAAAGATAAAAGTAACAGTAGCCGATGGCAACAGGCAGCTGATAAAGTAAAACACGACTTTGCCACTGATTTTACAGATAAGGAACACAGCTACCTGGCCGACCGTTTAACAAAGGAGAACAAACCTGATTTTGTGATGCGCCCTAACCAGTTGTTTGCTATGGACATGCTGAACGATACCATACTGAAAAACAATATACTCAGCCAGGTATGGCAACAACTGGTATACCCCTGGGGCGTAAGCACATTGGCGCAAAACGACAGTTCATTTCATCCTTACCATCTTAGCCCGCTTTATCATAAAGACGCTGCTTATCATAACGGCACTGTATGGCCCTGGCTCAACGGCATTGCTATGCAACGAATGATGGAAGCACACCAGACAGAGACGGCATGGAAACTGTTTCAACATATGAACTGGCAGGCATTGCACCTGGGCGTAGTAGGTGGCCTTAGCGAAAACCTCGACGCCTATCCTCATCCAGGACAAACATGGCCTAAACTCACCGGAGCCTATTTGCAGGCCTGGTCAAATGCTGAGCAGCTGCGCATCTGGTACCAGTATTTTTTAGGCATACACCCCGACATGCCCAACAACACACTAACATTGGCTCCATCCCTGCCCAATGAAATAACCCACCTGCAATATTTTATTAGGGTAGGCAAAGACATGATTGAGGCTATGTACAATGCCAACGACGAACGTAAAAGTTATACCTATTCCCTTCCCAACCATGCCATGAAAGTAGTAGTGGACATTTTTCCTTATGAAAAAACAACGATAGCTATTCCTGCCGATCGTGATGCCAGCTTGTACATAGAGCAGCAGGATGAGGTGCTTAGCATTTCTACCATCACCCATTCGGGCAGTAACAAGCGCACCATAAAAGTGCCGGTTTCTGCGGCACGACTGGCACAGCAAAAAACATGTGATCAGCAACTGGCCCATATCCCATTTGCCATACCATCACCTGACATAAAAAATCAACAATTTTTACAATAAATCATACAATTTCTCTGCAAAAGGTGTTACAGCTTGTTGCAGGGAACACTTCTACCACTCCACTTTCAGCACGCCCGCACTACTTTATTTACACAAAACCGATCATCAATTGCGTTAATTGTCCTTTCTTAATCAAAAATTGCCTACACAAAACAATTACGGATAATATTTATTAAATTCAAATATGAAAATTATCCAATTTACTGCCCCCGTATCAAAGGATAATTCAGTGGTAGTGCAGGAAGATATACTGCCTTATTTTTATAACTACCTGCACCGACATAACGAAATACAGTTAACCTTGATTATCAAGGGGGAAGGAACACTAATAGCCGGTAATTATACCCAGCCTTTTGAACCGGGCGACGTATACATTATCGGGGCTAACCAGCCACACATTTTTAAAGGCGATGCCCGGTATTTTAAAGAGCCGGCCACTGATAATAGCCAGGCTATTCATATCTTTTTCAATCCTGAGGGATGCCTTTCACCCCTGTTTAGTTTACCCGAACTGGAAAGCGTTAAAAAGTTTATAGCGCTTACCGAAAACGGGTTGCAGTTGCCAGCCAGGTATACACACATCGTGTCGCGGGAAATGAAACGGATCAGTAAACTATCGGGCTTTGACCGTCTGTTTTGTTTTATGAAGCTGCTGCGCTTTCTGGCTGTTCAGGTAGAATCGTGGCGATGCCTGGCTACCGGGTTGGGTAAGTTTGAAGTACTGATGGATACGGAAGGCATACGTATGAATGATGTGTATGAATACACCATTGAAAACTATGCAGAAGATATTTCTCTCAGTAAAATTGCCCGCATAGCCAACATTACTCCTTATGCTTTTTGTAAGTACTTTAAAAAGCATACCCGCAAAACCTATTTTAATTTCTTAAATGAAATACGTGTTACAGAAGCCTGTAAAAAAATGATACGGGGCGATTGCGACAATATCGCCCACGTAGCTTATACTACTGGCTTTAACAGCATTATCACCTTCAACCGTGTGTTTAAAAAAACAACAGGAATGTCGCCCAGCGAATACACACGCCTGTACAAATGCAACCGGGAGCTAACGCCGGTATCCTACCCTATATAAAAATTTCATCCAGATTGCTCCATGCCATTCACTGCTTTGCATATACAAGGCAGACAGCAACCTTGCATGCTTACTACTGCCTTACCTGTACAGCATGTAACCCATGCTATGCCTGCATTTCAGCAACCACAAGTGCATGCAATATTTGAATAACACCAGACAATTACCGATTAATCAGCACCATATCAACAGGCTACTTTTATAAAAATCCAAAACATGAGCAAAAACTGCACACTACGCATGAGCATTGCTACCCTTACACTTTGGGTATACAGCTTATCTGCTGCATTAGCGCAAACCACCGTTACCGGTAAGGTAACAGATGAACAAAAAAAACCTATAGCCGGTGTTACCGTTTCGGCATTACCAGGAAAAGTAAAAAGTGTTACCAACAACCAGGGCGATTACACATTAAGCCTGCCCGATGGCAACTACCTGATCAGTTATTCTTATGTAGGATTTATAGCTGTTACCAAAGAAGTGAAAGTGGCTGGTAGCCCGGTTACACTTAACACAGACCTGGCAGCTACTGCTGCCAACCTGGAAGAGCTGATTGTAAGCACCGGTACACGCGCATCGCAACGGACCATGACCACCAGCACTGTGCCTGTAGACATTATAACAGCGGCTGATTTAAGCTCTACCGGCCAGCCTTCGTTCGATAAATCGTTGCAATACCGGGTTCCCAGCTTTAGCACGGTAAACACACCGGTAAACGACGCCACCTCATTATTAGATCCTTACGAAATAAGGAACATGGGCCCCAGCCGGACCTTAATACTCATCAATGGCAAAAGAAAAAACGCCAGCTCTTTAACCTATGTGCAGTCATCACCCGGCCGTGGTGAAACAGGCGCAGACCTTTCCGCTATCCCTTCTGATGCAATTAAACGCGTAGAAATATTGCGCGACGGCGCTTCGGCACAATACGGTTCGGATGCTATTGCCGGGGTCATGAATATTATTTTAAAAGACAAATACGAATATGGCTCTGTTATTGCCAAATCGGCTATTACGCACAAAGGCGATGGAGCCATGATTGGCATGGCGCTGAATAACGGAGCAAACTTTGGCAACAAAGGATATATCAACTATACCATCGACCTGCAACATACCAACCGCACCAACCGGGCCGGCAAAGTAAGCGCTGAAGGAGAAGCTGCCACTTTTGGCGTTTCGGTAGAAGAAGCACAAGCCTACCTGGACAAGTTTCCTGATGCCAATAACCCTAACGGCACCCCTGCCAACTCCTCTGCTAAATTTCTGGTAAATGGCGGTAGTGCGTTAAGCGACAATACCGAAATTTATTTCAATGCCGCTTATGTATATAAAAAAGTGATCAGTAATGCCAACTACCGTACGCCTTACTGGAAAAGCGATTACGGCTTACTGCATGCAGCAGGTACAGAGTACATTGGTTTTGGACCAACGTTTGAAGGTGATTTAAATGATTACAACGGCACTATCGGCTTTCGCTCAGAAAAGAATGGCTGGAAAACAGACATGAGCTTTACTACCGGTGGTAATAAACAACTATATACCGTAAACAACACCATCAATGAAAGCCTTGGCTCCAGCAGCCCTATTAGCTTTAAGCCGGGTGGGTTTACGTTCAGTAACAACATTGGCAACATTGATATTTCGCGTAAACTCAGCAGCCAGCTGAACGTTGCTTTTGGTACCGAGTTCAGGGTAGAGAACTACTCGCTGGTAGCCGGCGACACCGCTTCCGTGCGTGGCTCAGGCGCTATCTCCTTTCCGGGATATGGTTCTGCCAATGCCATCAAATCAACCCGCTACAACTTTGGCGGCTACTTAGATCTTAGCTATGATGTTACTGACGACTTCCTGGTGAATGGTACCATCCGCGCTGAAAACTATAGCGATTTTGGAGATGCTTTTGTATGGAAAATCAGCTCACGTTATAAACTGCTGGATGATAAAATCACTATCCGCGGTTCGGTATCCACCGGTTTCCGCGCCCCTTCCCTGTCACAAATTAACCTTCAATTGTCACAGGCATCTTTCAGCGGCGGCACTATTCAAACATCCGGTATTGTAAGCAACAACAGCCCGCAGGCGCGTTTACTGGGTGTGCCTAAACTGGAACCCGAAAAGTCTACCAACTTTACAGCCGGCTTAGGTTTAAAACCCACCTCTAACCTGAACATTACGGTAGATTACTATAATATTAAACTGAAAAACAGGATATTGTTAAGCGACAACATTGGCCCCGGCGATGGCCCTGGTTCTGAGGGCTTAAATACCGTACTGCAACAAAACGGCATTGTAAGTGTAGGATTTTTTGTAAACGGAATGCATACACGCACACAGGGGCTTGACTTTGTGGCTAACTACCGCAACATTGCTTTAGGCAATGGCAAACTGGGATTAAACCTGGCAGGCAACTACACCCTGGAAAACAAAAACCTGGCGCTGCACAATCCACCGTTAATAGCTGCTGCCGGCAAAAATATTGTAACCGATCAAAACCTGGCCCTCATATTAACTTCGCGTCCTAAGTTCAAATACATTGCCGGACTGGATTACAAAATAAAACACTGGACATTTAACCTGGACAATACCGTGTTTGGCCCGGTTACTTTTCATGATTCGGACAATGGACTGGATGCTAACCTGGACACTAAATTTAAAACCCGTGTTACTACCGACCTCAGCTTTAGTGTGCAGCTTACCCGTAACCTCACCTTCTTTGGCGGTGTACAGAATATTTTCAATGTATTGCCCAAATGGGATTTTATAGCCAAGAATGCAGAAGGAGAAGCCCTGTTAAAAAGTCCGGCAGCTGTTGCAGCCAACTACAATGGCATCACCTTCGATGGCCGTTACCAGATAGTACCTTATAATGGCTCCCATTTCAGCATACTGGGCACCACCTTTTCAGCCAGTTTGAAGCTTACTTTCTAATATTCATTTTCGTTCTGGTGTCCTTTAACACAAAGGCCGCTCTGTGGTGTTTACCACAGTAGCGGCCTTCTTAAAAAAAAGGCAGGAGCCCTTGTTCTCCCGCCTCACCTATAAACAAAAGCCATAAAATAATAGTGTTACTTCACTATATAAATATCATCATTACCTCTGCGATTAGAAGAAAAATATCCTTTATTCCATTCATCGCTCCATATAAAACCAAAATCATCTTTCGGTGAATTTACCGGCGCACCTAAATGTGTAACGGTTCCTTCCGGCCTATGCGTGTTGGGGTTCAGCGCTATACTAAAAATATCCAGACCACCTAAACCTGGATGACCGTCAGATGCAAAAAACAAGGTACCGTTGTTATCTATATAAGAAAAAGCTTCATTTCCCTCTGTGTTTATCAGTGGCCCCAAATTTACCGGTGCGTTCCATTGCGAAGTAATTTTATCCCTGGTACACAGGTACAAATCAGTGCCGCCCACGCTACCAGGTTTATCAGAAGTAAATATCATGAATAAGCCATCTTTGCTTACAGCAGGATGCGCATTGCTCCAGTCTTCATCATTGTATTTAAAAGGTTCTACACCCCTGTCGTTTTTGGCAGTATTAAAAATCTGCAACCTGAAAACGCCATCCGTACTGCGACCAAAATTGTTTCTTTTGTGACTACTACGGGTAAAGTAAATAGTACCATCAGGCCCTATGGAAGTGGAGCCTTCATGAAAACGGCTATTCACAGAGCCTTTAAACTGATGTACTCCCTCTATTTTGCTGATAGCTCCCAGCGTATCGCCTGCCATTGATTCATCATAGAACCCCATACGCCTGTTATCGCCTGGACTTTCTTCTGCAATAGCAGTTTTTAAGGCATGCAACTGGCTACGGTATTTATTAGGATTTCTTCTTACATCAGCCAGTAAACTGTCAGGCTCTTCCGGCAGTATAATGGACAAGGTATCTACCTCGTAAATGTCAGAATAAGGAGACTTATTCCATCCATATACATTTTTCACACTGCCGTTTATCCTCCGGTTACTGGTAAACAATAATCCGCCTTTGTAAAACATCGGGGAGTATTCAGAAGCATCTGTATTGATGTTTGTGAAAAATACCTGGAACTGCTTATTGCCCTTTTTTAAATCAGCAATATTGGCATATGCTTTTGCAAAAGCATCTCCTCTTTTATCAGCAGGCATTAAGGTAGCATACTTACCGTAGTACAGAGCAGCAGAATCGTACAACTCCATACTGGCCAGCAATTGCGCGTAATGCAAAAACCAGGATGGTTTGGGGTCACTGCTATGTACTAGTTTCCGGTACCAGAAGGTGGCATCCGGCACACGGTCCAGTTTACGCAGGCTAATAGCCAGCATCTCTTCTACCTGCAAATCTTCGGACATTTTTTTATAGCTGATCACATCTTTCAGCAATTTGGCAGCTTCCTGGTATTGCAGGTTTTTATACGCCTTTATAGCCCTGGTTAAAATACGGTTGTGTACATCATCTGCAGTAGCTGGCAGGCACTGCAAAAGCAGTAAACATAACACCCCTATTTTGGCAATTATGATATAAAATTGTTTCATACTAAAAATATCTGGGTGATAAAACTCTGTCCTTTTCAAATCCAAACTCAAAACGTACCATTAACTCATGGCTGCCCGAATTGTAATTAGACAGCGTGGTAGTACTTCTGTCGTAAGAATAACCCAGGCGCAACTGAGGCAATACCTGCACTTCTACCATACCAGCCACATCGGCTTTGGTGCGGTATTGCGCACCTACAGCCACCAGGTCTAATATCCATAAAGTAGCATTCAAATCTGCCTCCAATGGTGCCCCCTCTACTCCTTTTAAAAGGATAGATGGCTTCAGCTTAAAGTCGTCACCAATCGGAAACACATAACCCGCAGCAAGGAACATATGCAGTTGGTTATTCACCAGCGCCACGTTATTCAACAACTGAGGAGCCGACAAACCTATGTACCATTTACTGGTGCTATAGTACAAACCCGTTCCAAAGTTGAAGTACGACTTATTTACGTTTTGTTTAAAAGGCACATCCGTTCCCTGCTCCAGGTTAGACGACATATAATCACCTTTATACTGGCTCCAGCCTGCCTGTAACCCCACAGATAAAGTTCCTTTACCGGTATGGATCTTATATGCATAACTGGTGTTAATACCTGTGGTGCTGGTAACCCCTATTTTATCGCTGATGATCTGTAAGCCTAAACCCAGGTTTTTACTACTTACAGGTGCATCAACACTTATCGTTCCCGTTTTAGGAGCCCCGTCTATCCCTACCCACTGCCTGCGATATAAGGCAGTGGCCGATAACACGTTCCGGCTCCCCGCGTAAGCGGGGTTAATAGCCAGCGTGTTAAACATATATTGGGAGTACATAGCGTCCTGTTGCGCATTCGCATCCAGGCCCAGTTCAAAAATCATCAGAATCAGTACTAGTAATTTTTTCATACTTAGCGTTTTAAGGTAACGTAGCCTACATATTTCTCACCACCTTCCAGCACTACAACATAGAAGTAGGTTCCATCCGGTAATTTGCTGCCTAAGCGTAATCCCTGGTTACATTGACCACTCCATGTATTCGCATAGTTTTCATCTTTGAATACCAGGTTACCCCAACGGTTGTACACTTCCAGATGAATGGCTTTGCCGTTGGTATTGCGTACAACGAAGTTGTCGTTCACACCGTCATTGTTTGGCGAGAAGCCGTTTGGTATGTACACCGATGGTTTAGTTAATGTTACCGGTGTTGTGCTGTTGCCTGCTGCCTGCGGATCGCGTCCGTTCACACTCACATCGGTTACTGCGGCGTTATTTCTGCCGGTGGCAGTAGCCGTAGCCGTGTTGTTGAACGTGCCATCACCACTGGAAGCCACATTGATCAACAGGTTGATACTATCTGTTTTGCCTGGTAACAGTGTACCGCTACCGCTTAACAGGTTAATATTACCAGAGCCGTTGAACAGGCTGTTAGCCACCAGTGAGCCAGAAGCATTGATGGTTTTCATCAGTATGGTGGCTCCGCTACCGAATACTGCTGTTAAGTTATCAGTTACCTGAATGTTTCGCAGCGTATCAGTACCTGTATTCGTGATCATAAACACATAACTGATGTTGTACGATCCGTCTACAGTTCTGGTAACAGAAGTCATCGCTTTGGCAAGGGCTATACCGGACGGCTGCAGCACTGTTATTGTTACGGTAACCGCATTCGACACATTACCACTGTTATCTTCCACCGTATAAGTGAAGGAGTCTGTGCCGGTAAATCCGCTGTTTGGCGTGTAGGTTACCACACCCGTAGCAGCATTTACGCTTACACTTCCGTTGGCAGGCAGTGAAACCACGTTCACACTTCCCTTATTAACTGTGCCATCACTATCGGTATCGTTGGCAGTAACATCTATGATCACCGCAGAGCCAGTGGTGGTGGTGGCATTATCTGCTACCGCTACCGGTTTGGCATTTGGTGCACCTACCGTAATGATTACTGTGGCAGCGTTGCTCACATTGCCGTTGTTATCGGCCACTGTGTACTTAAAGCTATCCACACCATTGTAAGCAGCTACCGGTGTATAGGTTACCACACCTGTGGTAGTATTGATACTTACTACACCATGCAGCGGCTGAGCAACAATGGTAACGCTCGCTTTATTGATCGTACCGTCGGCATCCGTATCATTCGCCGTTACATTGATGGCAACTGCTGTTACAGTGGTGGTAGTTACCGTATCTGCTTTCGCTACCGGCGCCGTATTAGCCACACCTACCGTAATGTTCGCTGTTGCAATATTAGATACTACACCCAGGTTATCTTTTACGGTGTATTTGAAGCTATCTACACCCGTGTATCCGGCTGCCGGTGTATAAGTAACCACACCTGTTGCGCTGTTTACAGAGAGAATACCATGTACAGGTTGCGTAATAATCGTTACGGTTGCTTTATTCAACGTTCCATCGCTATCTGTATCATTGGCAGTTACATCTATATTCACCGCAGTATTGGCAGTAGTAGTAGCCACATCGTTCACCGCTACAGGAGCCGCATTCGGCACTGTAATGGTTATGATCACCGTAGCCACATTAGAAATATTTCCTTTGTCATCCTTCACAGTGTATTTCAGACTATCCAGGCCACTGTATCCGAATATTGGAGTGTAAGTGATAACACCCGTTGTACTGTTTACAGCTGTTACACCATGCACCGCCTGAGTAGTGATGGTTACGGTGGTTTTATTCACAGTACCATCCAGGTCGGTATCATTGGCTGTTACATCTATAGTAACTGCTGTGTTAAAGATAGTAGTCGCACTGTCTCTGTTAGCCACCGGTGGTATTACTGCGTTACCCACAGTGATATATACAGTAGCCACGTTGCTCAGGTTCAGGCTATTATCCTTCACGGTATACTTAAAGCTGTCTACACCTGTGTAACCCGTTGCTGGTGTATAAGTAACCACACCATTAGCACCCACTGTTACCGTACCGTTGGCAGCGCCACTGCTGATGGACACTGTAGATGGCAGTATCGAACCATCCGCATCCGTATCATTAGCGGTTACATTGATGGTTACCGGTATATTGACTACACCAATTGCCTGATCGTTTACAGCCACCGGCGGCACCTGGCCTACTCTTACGATAATCGATGTTGGCGTGCTTACGCTACCCGTATTATCCTGTATAGTATACTTCATGCTATCTATACCCACAAATCCGGTTTGTGGCGTATAGGTTACAATACCCGTGGTGTTATTTACCGTTACCGAGCCATGTATTGGCTGTTGGGTAAGCGTTACCGTGTTGTACAACAGGTTACCGTCTGTATCGTAATCATTCGCCGTTACATTAATAGCAACTGCTGTATTAGCCGCAGTAGAAGCGCTGTCTATTACTGTTACAGGTGCCACATTTAATGGTATCACTATAATGCTTACTGTAGCTTCATTACTTACAGAGCTGCTGTTATCCTTCACGGTATAAGTGAAGTTATCTGTTCCCGAATAATTAAAGCCAGGTGTATATGTAATAATTCCGGTTGCAGAATCTATTGTTATAGTACCATTTACCGGTAAACGGGTAACAACAATGCTGGTTACATCTAAAGTACCATCTGCATCTGTATCGTTATCAGTAACTGTTATAGTACCTGGTTTATTGAATTGAATAATTGCCACATCATTATTAGCCACAGGCGGGACGTTCACAGCTGATACAGTCATATAAACTGTAGCCACATTAGAAACAGTACCCAGATTATCTTTTACAGTGTAAGTAAACGCATCTGTACCTGCGTAATCTGCTGCTGGCGCAAAAGTAACTACACCCGTAGTTGCATTAACTGTTACAATACCATGCGTTGGCTGAGATACAATTGTTACCGTTTTCGGATCTACCGTACCATCCTTATCCGTATCATTCGCCGTAATATTCACAGCTCTTGACGTATTCCTGCTCGTTGCCAGGTTGTCATTTACTGCTACAGGCGGTATGTTAGTTGCACTTACGTACACCACCACTGTTGCTACGTTGGAAGGCGATCCACTATTATCTCTTACTATATACTTCAGACTATCTACTCCAACAAAACTATTAGCCGGCGTATAGATCACATTTCCGGTAGCAGCGTCAGTTACAGCCGTACCATGTAATGGCGGTACAGTTACAGCTACGGTTAATTTATTGATGGTACCATCCGAATCGGTATCGTTAGCCGTTACATTCACAGCCCTTGCTACGTTTACTGTAGTATATGCGGTATCAGCTACAGCTACAGGAGGTCTGTTCACCTGGATAAATGCCAGGGCTGCATTACTTTCTATACCATTATTATCTGTTATAGTGTAAGCGAAGTAATCAAGACCCGCAAATCCGGCAACAGGTGTGTAAGTGACCCTACCAAGTGAATCGACAGATATTGAACCATGTGCAGGTACAGTTTTTATAGCCACACTGGATTTCACCAGTGTAGTGCCTGCTGAAGGGATATCATTAGCTATAATATCCATTATAACCGGCTGCCCTTGTGCAGTATAAAAACCATCTGTCACAGCCAATGGCCCACCTTCGCTCTGCACTACAGTAATATAAACACCGGTTTCATTACTTAATAACCCTTGCTTATCCCGGAAAGTATACGTAAATGTATCTAATCCTAGATATCCAGGAGCAGGAGTATAAACAATGCTGCCTGCTATTACATCTGTACTAATAGTTCCATGTGCAGGGCGTTTCACGATAGTAAGAGAAGTAGTGTCAAAGGCGCCACCTGCAATTATATCGTTATTGGTCACATCTATCACCACCACCGTACTGATATTAGTAGTTAGAGAATCCGCCACACCTATAGGAGCAACATTGGTAGCATTTACCACTATCGTTACCGGTGCAGCATTGGATATTGCACCAGCAGAATCCTTAATAGTGTAGGTAAACAGGTCGATACCACTAAATCCATTATTTGGCGTATAGGTTACCACACCCGTGGCGGCATTCACGCTCACTGTACCATGTGCAGGCTGTGAATTAATAGCTACCGTTTCTTTCACCAGCGGTATGCCGTCGTATTGTGCATCATTAAAGGTTACATCAATAGCAACCGCACGGCCCGGGTTGGTGCTTACGCTATCTGCCACAGCAATAGGATAGCCATTTATTTTAATGGAAACCATACCTGGCAGAGAAACAATACCCAGGCTATTAGTTACGGTATAAGTAAAGGTATCCACACCTGCAAAACCAGTGGCCGGCGTATAGGTTACCTTACCGGTAGTGCCGTCTATAGTGATGGTACCATGTGCAGGTTGCTGCACAATAGTTACAGAGGATGGCACCAACGCATTGCCTCCATCCGTGTCGTTGCTTAACACATCTATCGTTGCAGGTACATTGGTATAAGTAACCACCCCGCCATCGTTATTCGCAATTGGTCTTTCGTCTACCGTTACGGTTACCGTTACAGGATCAGAAGAAACACCTCTGCTATCCTGGATAGTGTACGTAAAGGTATCATTGCCTACATACCCATCTACAGGCGTGTACCTGATAGTACCGGTAGCTGTATCTACGTATACGGTTCCATGAGCAGGCTGTGTAACAACTGTTAATGAGCCATTATTGAAGCTGCCCCCCGGTACCATGTCGTTAGCCAATACAGGTATTACTACCGAAGAATCTACTATTACAACAGCAGTATCAGGCATTACTATTGGTTTACCATTCACAGTTATAATTACCACACCTGGCAGTGATACCGCACCTCTGCTATCGGTGATAGTATAGCGGAAGCTATCCAAACCACTGAAGGCTGTTGCAGGTGTATAAGTTACCAGGCCTGTAGTAGCATCTACGCTCACGGTACCATTTTGTGGTGGTGTGGTGATAGTGATGGTACTTACATCCACCTGGCCGTTCACATCCACATCGTTACCGGTTACATCAATGGTAATTGGTGCACCTGCTACGGTGGTAGCACTGTCGCCTGTTGCAACAGGTCTGTTGTAAATGGTCAGGTCTACTGATGCTGCCGGCGAAACAGTGCCCAGGCTATCCCTTACCGTATAAGTGAAGTTATCCATACCGGTAAAGCCTGCCTGCGGCGTATAGGTTATCACTCCTGTTACAGGATCTACTGTTACGGTGCCATGTTGTGGCGGTGTAACAATAGTAACCGTGCCTTTATTAATACCCGCCGGTGACGAATCGTTAGCGGTTACATCTATTATTATTGGAGCATCCTGTACAATTACAGCATTGTCATTACCTGCTACAGGCACAGGGTTAATACCCACATTCACTGTTGCAGCAGCTGCGCTTGTAATGCCCTTACTATCCCTTACGGTGTAAGTGAAGGAATCTACTCCTATATATCCCGGATCAGGCGTATAAGTTACCACACCCGTTACCGGATCTACCGTTACAGCACCATGAGCAGGCGGAGTAACAATAGTTACAGAAGATTTATCTACACTGCCATCCGGATCGCTATCATTGGCAGTTACATCTACTGCTACCGGCGTATTCTGCGTAGTAGTAGCATTATCATTGGCCGCTACCGGTTTTGCATCAACTGTAATTACCAGTAATGCCTCATTACTTAAGCCACCGTTGTTATCACGCTCGTTGTAGCTTAAGGTATCCATACCGTAGTAGCCTGGATTTGGCGTGTAGGTAATAATACCGTTAGCGCTTACGGTAACTGTGCCATGAGCAGGCTGTCTTACTATCTGTACACTAGTGCGATCGATAGTACCATCCAGGTCGGTATCATTACCGGAAACGTCTGCACTCACAGGGGTATCCTGTTGAGTAGTAGCCGCATAATCGCTGGCTATTGGCAGGCTGTTTACCGTAATGTTAACAGTACCCGGATTAGACGCTATGCCTTCGCTATCTGAAATGGTGTAAGTAAATGAATCTACACCATAGTAACCCGTAGCTGGTATATATGTTACCACGCCTGTTACCGGATCTACGGTTACGCTGCCATGTGCAGGTGGCGTAACAATGGTTACCGTGGTTTTATCCAGCGGATGACCATCCGGATCAGTATCGTTAGCCGTAACATCTATTTGCGCGGTGTCTTTCTGGTTCACCAGTACTACATCGCGGCCTGCTACAGGAAGGCCTGCCACTATAATTGTCACACCTCCATTAGCAGGTGAACTTGCTACACCCAGGTTATCCTTCACGGTGTAGTTAAAGTTATCTGCACCTATATAACCCGGGTTAGGTGTATAGGTGATTACACCTGTTACAGGATCTACCGTTACGGTGCCATGTTGTGGTGCCTGGATGATAGTAACCGTTGTTTTATCAATAGTTCCATCCGGATCTATATCGTTAGCGGTTACATCCACAGCAACCGGTGCATCTTGTTTGCCGTTAGCCGTGTCGCCATTGGCAATTGGTTTTGCATTTACATTGATAATAATGTACGCATTGTTGGATATAGCTCCTACACTATCTACAATTCGATAGATGGCCGTGTCTGCTCCATAGAATGTGGAATCCGGCGTATAAATAGCGCCGTTCTGACCTGGCAATACTATTACAGAACCATGCTTAAATTCACCTACCAGTACGAACATTGAATTATTCAGTGCTCCATTGGCAGGGATATCGTTCAGGAACACATCCGGGAAGTTAATAGCGGTCCCCTGTGTACCGTTTGTAATATCATTTACAGCCACTGGCGGATTGTATACCCTTAAGGTAACCGTAGCAGGATTACTTACCGTGCTATCGGAAGATTTCACGGTGTAAGCAAAGCTGTCTACCCCTATAAAACCTGTTGCAGGCACATAGGTTACCGCACCGGTGGTTGGGTTAACTGTAACAGTACCGTGGGCTGGCGGCGTAGTAATAGTTACTGTACCAGGTACCAGCGTTCCTGACGGAGCTGTGTCGTTGCCTAATACATTCACTACCACAGTAGAATCCCTGGTTACACCTGCCATATCATTCACCACACCCGGTAATGGATTCACTATTACCTGCACACTGGCAGGCTGTGAAGTACCGCCATCGCTATCCTGAACAGTGTAACTGAAGTTATCACTACCCGAGAAACCAGGATTTGCCGTGTAGGTAATAGCTCCTGTAGTTGGGTTCACGCTCAACGTTCCGTTTAACGGAGCCTGTACTATAGTTACTGTAGATGGAATGAGGGTACCGTCAATATCACTGTCATTATCCAGTACAGGAATTACCACACTGCGTCCGGAAGAGGTGATAGCATTATCATCCCTGACAACCGGAACTGCATTTACATCCAGTACCACTTTACCAGGTTGTGAAACAGACCCTCTGCTGTCTTCAATAGTATATGTGAAGCTATCCAGGCCGTAGTAACCACTTTGCGGCACATAAGTAACCACACCGTTCGCATCCACTGTTATAGTGCCATGCAGCGGCTGTGTAACTATTGCCACAGTAGATTGGTCTATAGTTCCCGCAGTGCTTACATCATTAGCTGCCACATTCAAGGTGGTAGCTGCACCTGCATTTATGGTAATATTATCGGCAGTGGCCACTGGCGCAGCCAATACGGTTATTACCGCGTAAGCTACGTTAGACACTGCACCATCATTATCCTTAATGGTATAGGACAGGCTGTCTAAGCCGCTGTATCCGGATGCAGGCACGTAGGTAATTACACCTCCGGCGTTTACAGTAGCCGTTCCATGTAACGGACCTGCCGTAATAGTTACAGTAGTATTATCCACTGTACCATCTGAGTCGGTATCGTTGGCTGATACCTGGATATCTACTGCCCTGTTCGGATTAGTAGTAGCCGTATCACGTACCGCCACAGGTACCGCGTTTATTTTCACAGATACAGTAGCCGGGCTGGATACCAGGCCAAATGTATCCTTCACAGTATAAGAGAAATTATCCGTTCCGGTAAAGCCGGTATTTGGAGTATAGGTGATAGCACCTGTAGTTGGGTTCACACTTACCGTACCATTGGTTGGCGTAGTGGTAACCACCACAGTTGTTGGATCTATATCATTTGCTGCATCTGTATCGTTATCCAGCACATCGATAATAACCGGTGTGTTCAGGCTGGTAACCGCCGTATCATTTACCGCCACAGGCTGGCCGCTCACTCCAAAGTATACTTTGGCAATATTAGACACAGCACCCAGGTTGTCTTGAACAGTATAAGTTAAACTATCCACACCCAGGTAACCCGCAGCAGGTGTATATGTGATTACACCTGTATTAGACACACTGGTAGTACCATGAGCCGGTTGAGTAACAATAGCTACAGAAGCTGTATTTAAAGTACCATCCACATCAGCATCATTGGTAAGTACATTTATCTGTGCAGGTGTATTCTGCACTACAGCAATACTATCATTTACAGCCACCGGACGTGCGTTCACATTCACAATAACCGTTACAGGTAAAGAGAAGGCACCGCTGTTGTCTTTAATAGTATAACTAAAGCTGTCCACACCATAGAAACCTGTTGCCGGCACGTAAGTTACCGCTCCGGTAGTTGGGTTTACAGAGGTGGTTCCATTAGCTACAGGCTGTACAATAGTTACAGATGTAGGATCGATAGTACCATCTGCATCGGTGTCGTTAGCCACCACAGGAATGCTGACAAAGCCGCCCGATACTACATTGGCTGTATCTGCTATCGCCACTGGCAGTGCATTTACACGCACAGAAACCGTAGCTGCCGGAGACACCACACCGTTGTTATCCTGAACGGTGTAAGCAAAGTTGTCGTTACCGGTAAAGCCAGGATTTGGCGTATAGGCAATAGCTCCTGTAGTAGTATTCACGCTTACTGTACCATTAGCTGGTGCAGTGGTTACCGTTACGGTAGCAGGCTGTATAGTGCCATCTGCATCGGTATCGTTAGCCAGCACATCTACTGTTACCGGCTGGTTGGCATTGGTAGCAGCATTATCATTGGCTGTTACCGCACCTGCCAGCACTTTCACTTTTACGGTAGCAGTATTAGATACAGCACCATCGTTGTCTTGCACAGTGTAAGTGAACTGATCGGTTCCGGTAAAGCCGGTATTAGGCGTATATACATAGCTACCCGCAGTAGAACCGGCGGCAAGCGTACCGTTAGCAGGCTGTGTTACAATAAGCACACTTCCTGGCACAATGGTACCATCTGCATCGGTATCGTTAGCCACCACATTGATGGTAACAGGGGTGTTTCTGTTGGTATTTGCGCTGTCGTTGGCAGCTACTGGCGCAGCATCTATTTTAATGCGCACATTGGCTATGTTAGACGTTGCACCGTCATTATCCTGCACGGTGTATTTCAGACTATCCAGGCCCGTATAACCTGATGTTGGCGTGTAAATAACCCTGCCGTTCACACTTACCGTAGCGGTGCCATGTAACGGTTGCGTAGTAATAGTTACACTACCAACCACTAACGTACCATCTGCATCTGAATCGTTGGTGAGTACAGAAATAGCCACATTAGCGCCATTGATAGACACTGCCGTATCATTCACTGCTACCGGCGGACGGTTCACACGAATGGTTACCAGCGCGGTATCACTCACAGCACCATTATTGTCTTTAATAGTGTAAGTAAACTGATCCGGACCGGTATAGTTAGCTGCCGGAGTATATGTAAACGTACCATTGTTATTATTGGTTAAGGTACCATGTGTTACGTTGCTGATGACCAACAGGCTGGTGAGATCCAGGGTTCCGTCAGGATCTGAATCATTAGCAGCCACATTAATAGTAGCAGCGGTATTCACATTGGTTACTGCACTATCCGCTACGGCCACAGGAGGTTTGTTTACAGTAACATTCACTATAGCGGTATTAGATACCAGGCCGTTATTGTCTTTTACGGTATAGCTGAACTGGTCAGAACCCGCAAAGTTATTATTCGGCGTATAGGTTACGGTACCGTTGTTATTTACCACCACATTACCATTACCCGCAGCAGAAACGATGACAATACTGGTTGGATCGATAGTACCATCCGCATCAGTATCGTTCTGGATAAGGTTGATGATGGCACTGCTGTTTAAGGTAACTACCGCATTATCAGGATTAGCCACCGGTTTTGCATTTACGGTTACTATTACCTGGGCAGTATTGGAAGTCTGATTATTATTATCAGATACTCTGTAATAGAATGTGTCTCTGCCATAATAACCTGTATTTGGCGTGTAGGTAACTGCACCGGTGGTATTGTTCAGTGTTAATGTACCATAATTTGGTTGCGTAACCACACTTACTGTAGATGGCACAAGAGTGCCACTGGCATCTGTATCGTTGGCCAGAATATTGATAACCACTGCATTATCCTGGTTGGTAGCAGCAGCATCGTTTACAGCCACAGGTGCTGAATTTACATTGATGTAAACAGTAGCCACATTGGATGTAACACCCAGGTTGTCTTTCACGGTATATTTCAGGCTATCCAGGCCAAAATAAGTGCCGGTAGACGTATAGGTGATTACACCAGTTGTACTGTTAAGGCTATAAGTGCCATGTGCAGGTGAAGCCACAACAGAAACGCTGGTTTTATCCACCGCCACATCTGCATCGTAGTCGTTTGCCGTAACATCTATAGCAACAGGTGCATTTCTGCCAATAGATACGGTATCGTTTGTAGCAACCGGCGCCGCATTCACCAGCACGATAACCGTTGCCGGGTTAGACGTTCCACCCAGGTTATCATTTACTGTATAAGCGAAGTTGTCGATGCCCGTATAACCTGTAGCAGGAGTATACACCACCGTTCCAGGCGTTGCACCCGCTACGGCAGTGCCATGTGCAGGTGCCGTAGTAATAATAATGCTTGAACCATTAATAGTGCCATCCGGATCGGTATCGTTGGCAATAACATTAATGGTTTTGGCGGTATTGATATTAGTAGTATCCCTGTCGTTATTAGCAGTTGGCAGGGCATTTACTTTAATAATAGCTAGACCCACATTAGACACCCCACCGTTATTATCCTTCACAGTATACCGGAGGGTATCTCTGCCATAGAATCCTGCATTAGGTGAATAAGTAGCATTACCAGACGCATCCACCGAGGCATTTCCATGCGCAGGTTGCTGTGTTATAATGGTAGTAGAAGGTATCACGGTACCATCCGCATCTGTATCGTTATTGGTGAGACTAAAGGTAACCGGTGACTGTGCATTTGTTTGTGCACTGTCGTTCACCGCTACCGGTGGCGCGTTTACGCGTATGGTAACAGTAGCATTGTTACTTACCACACCCTGGTTATCCGTAACATGATAGGTGAAGGTGTAAGTTCCGCTCACATTTGCAGGCGGAGTATAGGTTACAGTGCCGTCCGCACTAGGCACAGCACTGCCTCCACTGGTACTTACAATGGTAACCGTACTCTCGTCCAATGAGTTTTCCGGATCTGTATCATTATTCAGCACAGGGATAGTAACAGGAATATTGATATTCGTAACCGTGTCATCGTTATTAGCCACAGGTATGCCATATACCGTAATTCTCACCACCGCAGTATTGGAAGTTGCTCCCGAATTATCATTGATGGTATAGGTAAACTCATCGTTACCAAAATAATTGGTAGTGGGTGTATAAGTAACCTGTCCGTTTGAAGTATTCACACTTAACGAACCATGTGCTTCCGGTGTAATAACAGTAACGGTGGCCAGGTTTAATGTGCCATCCGGATCGGAATCATTGCCTGGCACATTAATTACCACAGGGGTATTCTGCACAGTAGTAGCAGAATCATCTAACGCAGTTGGGGCACTGTTGCTGTTAATAGTTACAGTAGCCACGTTAGAAACCACCCCGTTGGCATCTGTTATGGTATAACTGAAATTGTCGCCACCAGATGCTGCACTGGTATAATCAATAGTAGTACCGTTGACTACAATGGTGCTTCCATTAGTAGAACCGGAAACTATCGTAATTACCACTCCTGCAGAGAATGGAGCACTACCTGCTATATCATTAGCCAGGATATTGATATTTTCAGTTATACCGGTAGTGGCCGCTGACTGATCGTTTACAGCCGTTGGTGCTTTCAGTACCAGTATAGACATGGTATCCGTACTTGGCGTACATGGAGCAGCGGTAGCAATAGACCAGCGGAACACATAAGTACCCGGTATCAGGTTGCTTACACCTGTATTGTACTGACCTGCACTGGCAAAAGTAGCCGTGTTAGGACCAGATACCTGGCTCCATGTACCGGTACCACTGGTTGGATTATTACCAGCCAGTGTAGTGCTGGTACATGCAAAACGCTGTACCGGACCTGCATTGGCCGTAGTTGGTGTTGGAGAAACGGTAATCAGCACGGTATCACTGAATATAGGCGTGGTACAGTTGCCGGATGTAACCGCTCTTCTATAGTAAACACTGGTGGTTTGGGTGGTAGGCACTGTAAAGTTAATGCCGGTGCCACCTGAGGCCACATTGGTATACGTAGTGTTGTTGGCAGAGCTTTGCCACTGGTAAGTATAGGTGCCGCTACCACCGGTTGGCGTGCTGCCATTGATAGTTGTGCCGCTTGACACATTACCGCAGAACGCTGATGGTGTTGGCGCGGTGATTTTATTGTTATCCAGGCTTGCCTGAACTGTATAAGTGATGGTATTGCTGGCGGATGGGGTAGCACACGCACCTGATGACACCACCCTGCGGATAACATAGGTACCCGGAGTAAGTACATCATTATAGGTATAATTCTGACTATTGGCTGCGCCCATAGCCGTATTATAGGTGGTACCACCATCCAGAGAATACTGCCATTCATAAATATAATTAGTGCCATCGCCACCGGTTGGCAGAGAACCGGTATTGCTGTTACCTGTTACATTTCCACAGTAATTGGTAATGCCATTTGTGGGAGCAATGGTGTTATTGCCAATAGCAGGCTGTATGGTAACCGTTACCACGTTGCTGATAGAAGCAGAAGTACAGGTGCTGGTAGCCACTAATCTGCGATAGTAAGTAGTTGCTGTTGCAGCCGGCGGATCGTAGCTGGCAGAAGTAGCCCCACTGATATTGGTGAACGTGCTGTTGTTGACCGAGCTTTGCCATTGGTACACATAGATACCTCCCCCACCGGTTGGCGTAGCGCCGGTGATAATACTGGCATCGCCGGTAGCACAGAATGTAGAGGTAGCTGGTGCGGTAATGGTGTTATTAGCCACTGTTGCCACTACGGTAAACTGCACTGCATTGCTGATGCTGGCTACCGTACAGCTACCAGAGGTTACCTGACGACGGAAATAGTAGTTTCCGGCAGTAGTAAATGCTGCCGGTGTATAGTTAATGGCGGTTGCGCCGCTGATGTTACTATAAGTAGTACCATCCGTTGACAGTTGCCATTGGTAAGTATAAGTGCCGCTGCCACCGGTTGGCGTGCTGCCGGTGATAGCACCCGGCGTGCCACTGCCACAGAAGGTGGTGGTAGCTGGCGCGGTAGCGGTATTATTAGCTATAGCAGCCTGTACGGTAAACGTAACCACATTGCTGGTAATAGCCGTGGTACAGCTACCAGAGGTTACCTGCCTTCTGAAATAAGTAGTTTGACTGATTACCGGAGGATCGTAGCTGGCACTGGTAGCACCGCTGATATCAGCAAAGGTGGTGCCATCGGTGGAGCTTTGCCACTGATAAGTGTACGTGCCACTGCCACCGGTTGGCGTGCTGCCTGCAATAGCAGCAGGATCGCCACTGGCACAGAAAGTAGTGGTAGCAGGAGCCGTAATAGTATTACCTGCCAGGGTAGCCTGTACGGTAATAGTTACTACGTTGCTAATGCTGGCTACTGTACAGCTGCCGGAAGTAACCAGGCGCTGATAGTAAGTAGTTACGGTGGCGCTTGGCGGATCGTAACTAGCCGAAGTAGCGCCGGTTATATTACTGAAGGTGGTGCCATCAGTAGAACTTTGCCACTGATAAGTATACGTACCACTGCCACCGGTTGGGGTAGCACCGGTAATTACCGCTGCATCACCACTGCCACAGAAGGTGGTGGTGGCAGGCGCGGTAACCGTATTACCCGCAATAGCCGGTTGTATAGTAATAGTAATAGCATTGCTGTTAGAAGGAGTTACACAGCTTGCTGAAGTAACCTGTCTTCTGTAATAAGCAGTTTGCGTAAGTGAAGGCGGATCGTAACTGATAGCAGTAGCGCCACTGATATTCGTGAACGTTACGTTATCCGTAGACCGTTGCCACTGATAACTGTAATTGGTGCCATCACCACCTGTTGGCGTAGCACCGGTGATAACAGCCGCATCCCCGTTGGCACAGAAAGTGGTAGTAGCAGGCGCAGTAACCGTATTGCCTGCAATAGCAGACTGTACGGTCATTATCACCACATTACTAAATACCGCACCCGTACAGCTGCCGGAAGTTACCGCTCTTCTATAATAAGTTGTCTGGCTTATTGCCGGAGGATCATAGCTGGCAGAAGTAGCACCACTGATAACAGTGTAAGTGCTGCCATCTGTAGAGCTTTGCCACTGATAGGTATAGTTGGTACCATCGCCACCGGTTGGGGTGCTGCCGTTAATAACGGCAGGATCGCCACTGGCGCAGAAGGTAGTGGTAGCAGGTGCAGTAAGCACGTTATTTCCTACTGTAGCCTGGATAGCAATAGTTACCACATTGCTGAAAGAAGCGGAGGTACAGCTGCCGGAGGTTACCAGCCTTCTGTAATAAGTAGTGACACTGGCAGCCGGTGGATCATAACTGGCCGAGGTTGCGCCGCTGATATTAGAGAATGTGGTACCATCAGCAGAGCTTTGCCATTGGTAGGTATAAGTAGTTCCATCACCACCTGTTGGGGTGGCTCCTGTAATTACAGCCGCATCGCCACTACCGCAGAAGGTAGTAGTAGCAGGTGCGGTAACAGTATTACCGGCAATGGCAGCCTGTATAGTAATAGTGATGACATTGCTGGTGGAAGGAACGGTACAACTGCCGGAAGTTACAGCTCTTCTGTAATAAGTTGTTACAGAAACTGATGGAGGATCATAACTGATTGAAGTAGCACCGCTGATATCGGTAAAGTTAGTTCCATCAGTAGAGCTTTGCCACTGATAGGTATAGGTGCCATTGCCACCAGTTGGTGCGCTGCCAGTAATAACCGCTGCATCGCCACTGCCACAGAAGGTGGTAGTAGCAGGCGCAGTAGCTGTGTTATTACCCAGCGCTGACTGGATGGTAATGATCACTGCAGCACTGCTATTGGCAGTGGTACAGCTACCGGAGGTTACCAGGCGACGGAAATAAGTAGTAGCAGATACAGATGGCGGATCGTAGCTGGCCGAAGTAGCTCCACTGATGTTGGTATAAGTGGCACCATCGGTAGAACTTTGCCATTGATAAGTAAAGGTTCCGCTACCACCGGTTGGTGTGCTGCCGGTAATTACCGCTGCATCGCCGCTGCCACAGAAGGTGGTGGTAGCAGGCGCCGTTAAGGTATTATTGGCTATCGCGCTTTGTATAGTAATAGTTACTACGTTGCTGCCGGAAGCAACAGTACAGCTACCAGAGGTTACCTGGCGGCGATAATAAGTAGTAACTGACACTGTTGGCGGATCGTAGCTGGAAGATGTAGCGCCACTGATATCGGTAAAGCTTACGTTATCCGTAGAACTTTGCCACTGATAACTAAAGGTACCACTGCCACCGGTTGGGGTGCTGCCGGCAATTACCGCAGCATCGCCACTGCCACAGAAGGTAGTGGTAGCAGGTGCAGTAACAGTATTGCCTGCTATAGCAGCCTGTATAGTGATGAGCACTTCGTTACTGATAGAAGCAGACGTACAGGTACCGGAGGTTACCAGGCGGCGGTAATAAGTAGTAGCTGTAGCAACCGGCGGATCGTAACTAATGGCTGTAGCACCACTGATGTTAGTATATGTGGAACCATCAGCAGAACTTTGCCACTGATAGGTATAGGTGCCGCTACCACCGGTTGGGGTGCTGCCAGTGATTACAGCCGCATCGCCACTGCCACAGAAAGTAGTGGTAGCAGGTGCAGTTGCCGTATTATTAGCTAAAGAAGCCTGTATAGTAATAGTAACCACATTGCTGGTAGAAGCAGTGGTACAACTACCGGAGGTTACCAGGCGACGATAGTAATAAGTTCCCGCAGTGGTAAGCGTAGCAGGCGTATAATCTTTACCGTTACCACCGGTAGTAATATTATTATAAGTGGTGCCATCGGTAGAAAGCTGCCACTGGTAAGAATAGGTGCCGCTGCCACCGGTTGGGGTGGCGCCGGTAATAGCACCTGGCGTGCCGCTACCGCAGAAGGTAGTGGTGGCTGGCGCTGTAACAGTATTGCCGGATACAGCAGTTTCTATGGTAATAGTCACCACATTGCTGGTAGAAGCCGCTGTACAGCTACCGGAAGTTACCAGGCGTCTGTAATAAGTAGTTACAGAAGCTACTGGCGGATCGTAACTAATAGTTGTAGCACCACTGATATTAGTAAAGGTGTTGTTATCAGTAGAGCTTTGCCATTGATAAGTATACGTGCCACTGCCACCGGTTGGTGTACTGCCGGTAATTACAGCAGCATCGCCACTGCCACAGAAAGTGGTAGTAGCTGGTGCAGTTACTGTATTGGCCGCGATAGCAGACTGAACAGTAAACACTACAGACGCAGATACATCAGCAGTTGTACAACTTCCTGATGTAACCAAACGACGGTAATAATAAGTTCCGGCATTGGTGAAGGCGCCTGGTGTATAATCTTTAGAGGTACCACCGGTAGTAATATTGGTATAATTGGTACCATCGGTTGAACCCTGCCATTGGTAAGTGAATGCTCCGTTACCACCTGCAGGTGTGCTGCCGGTAATAGAACCTGGAGTACCGCTGCCACAGAAGGTAGTGGTAGCAGGTGCTGTTAAGGTGTTACCGGTGATGGCACTTTCAATAGTGATAGTTACCACATTACTGGCAGAAGCAGTAGTACAGCTACCGGAAGTTACCAGTCTTCTGTAATAAGTAGTTACAGAAGACACCGGTGGATCGTAAGTAGCCGCAGTAGCACCACTGATGTTGGAAAAGGTGCTATTATCGGTAGAACTTTGCCACTGATAAGTATAGGTTCCACTACCACCCGTTGGCGCACTACCTGAAATAACAGCCGCATCGCCGCTGCCACAGAAGGTAGACGTGGAAGGTGTGTTAATGGTATTGCTTCCTATGGCTGACTGTATAGTAATAACGATAGCGTTACTATTGTTGGCGGTGGTACAGCTTCCAGATGCAACCTGTCTTCTGTAATAAGTAGTTACAGAAGCAACAGGCGGATCGTAGCTGACAGATGTAGCACCGCTGATATTGGTATAAGTAACGTTATCGGTAGAGCTTTGCCATTGATACGTGTAGGTACCGCTGCCCCCGGTTGGAGTGCTGCCAGTAACCACAGCCGCATCGCCACTACCACAGAAAGTAGTGGTAGCCGGCGCAGTAACACTATTATTGGCTACCGCCGTTTGCACTGTAATAGTAATTACATTACTGTTAGATGGCGTAGTACAGCTACCAGATGTAACCTGTCTTCTGTAGTAAGTAGTGGTACTGATAGCCGGCGGATCGTAACTGATGGCAGTAGCGCCGCTGATGTTGGAGAATGTAGTACCATCAGAAGAGGTTTGCCATTGATACGTATACGTGCCACTGCCACCGGTAGGTGTAGCACCTACTATATTGGCAGGGTCGCCGCTACTACAGAAGGTAGTGGTAGCAGGTGCGGTAACTGTGTTATTAGCTAATGCAGCCTGTATGGCAATAGTAATGACATTGCTGATATTGGCGGTAGCACAGCTTCCGGATGTAACCTGCCTGCGGAAATAGGTAGTTGCGCTGAGTACACCTGGATCGTAGCTGGCCGAAGTAGCGCCGCTGACATTGGTAAAGGTGGTGTTATCAGTTGAACTTTGCCATTGATAAGTATACACGCCACTGCCACCGGAAGGTGTGCTTCCATTGATGACATCCGGATCGCCACTGCCGCACAAGATGCTGGCAGCAGGAGCAGTAATGGAGTTGCCACTGATAGCGCTTTGTATATAAATGCCCACTATATTACTGTAAGCGCCGCCGGTACAACTTCCGGAAATAACGTTACGCCTGTAATACATGGTTGCCGTAGCGGAGGGCGGATCGTATGTAGCCGATGTTGCCCCGCTTATATTCGTAAAGTTGACGCTATCAGTTGAACTTTGCCACTGATAGGTAAACGTACCACTTCCCCCCGTAGGTGTGGTAGCTGTAATCACAGCTGCATCACCACTGCTACAAAAAGCGCTGACAGCAGGTGCAGTAACGGTATTATTACCTATAGTACCCTGTACGGTGATAGTAACCACATTGCTATTAGACGCAGTGGTACAGGAACCGGACGTTACCTGTCGCCGGTAATAATAGGTACCCGCCGTTGATAAGGTAGGTGGCGTATAACTAATAGCAGTAGCTCCACTTATATTACTATAAGTGGTACCATCGGTAGAGCTTTGCCATTGATACGTGTAAGTGCCACTACCCCCTGAGGGTGTAGCCCCTGTTATAGACCCCGGCGACCCGCTACCACAAAACGTGGTGGTACCGGGCGCTGTTATGGTGTTATTAGACACCGTGGGCTGTATGACTATAGCCACGTAGGCCGATGTGGAGGAACACGACCCCGACGTGACGACTCGCTGGTAATAGAATGTTTGCCCGGCAGAAGGCGGATCGTAACTAGCAGAAGCGGCCCCGCTGATGTTGGTAAACGTGTTACCATCTGTGGAGCTTTGCCATTGATACGTATAGGTGCCTGAGCCTCCTGTTGGAGTAGCTCCTGTTATAACAGCTGCATCACCACTACCGCAGAAGGTAGTGGTAGCGGGTGCAGTAAGTGTGTTACCGCTGATAGCGGGTTGTACCGTTACTGTTATATTCGCTGAATTAGATGCCGCAGCACCATAGTTGTCTTTTACAGTGTACGAAGCGGTGGCTGTTCCTGTAAAGCCACTGGTAGGTGTAAAGGTTACAATACCTGTGGTAGTGTTAACAGTGAAAGTACCGCCACTTACTGATTTGGTAGTTTGTACACCCGTGGAAGAAGGATCCAAGTCAATGCTGGCATTGTTAAATTCACCACCGGAGTTGGTAATAATATCATTATTGGTAACATCAATACCTACTGAAGTATTCTGGCAGGTAGTTGCTGCATCTGCCACGGCTGTAGGCGCCAGTAGCACCGTATAATCAGGAACATCTACAGTCAGGTTTCTTATTTCATGATAATTGGTATTACCACCTGTAGAAGAACCAAGTCCAAATCCAAATTTAGCAGGTGGGGTGGTTGTATAAGCGTAACTATTAATTACAGTAGTGGTTGTAGAGCCTTTCTGAATTTTGACAGTTACAACAAATCCCCCGCCTGTGCGAGGGGTTAAAGAGATAATAGCTTTGCGGTAACCGGAAGCACTGGAAGTGGTGTCGGTACGCGAACCGCCTGTTAAACCGGTAAGCTGTGCACTGGTTAAATAGGGATAGTTGGTACTTACCAATGTTTTACCGTTACCCGCGCCCCTTAGTGTTACGGAATTGGATTTTTGCCCGATCCCACCCTGCCGGCCTTCTGTAGCATTACTAAAATTACCAAACTCATCTATTCCTATACCTATATAGCCTTTGCTTAAGCCTGGTAACGTATCGGATTTATCATCCGTGATACGCTGCGCATAACCTAGTGAGCCACCAAAACCACCTACGTTGAAACTGCTGATGGCAGTAGCGTCGAACAGGAAGAAGGTGATACCGTCTGCTCCGTTACCACCATAGGTATAATATTCAAACGATATATTAATACCATACCCTGAGGGAAAGGTAGTGGTACTGTAGATAAAAGATTTCTGGTTCTGGCTGGCCGATGTAAACCGCAAATACCCTTTACCATTGGCATCTATACTGGGAGCGGTCAGAAACGCCGAGGGCGTTCCGCCAAACACAATACCTGGTGCACTGGAGGTTTTAAACGTTTCCGTGTAGGGGAACTGTGCCCGTGTAATAAGGGCAGCAACACTGAAAAGGACGGTAAGAAGGGTACGCATGTAAAAATTTTTCATAAAAACTAGCATAATCGGCCTGGCCCCTGTTACCTGCAAAGCATACCTCTATCTGGTCCCTTTACAGGAACAAATAACCGGAAACCATCAATAAATAAGTTCTTAATTAGAATAACTCAGATAGGAAATTGGAGCTACTGAGAAGTAACGGAGCCCTTTGCCACATATAACATTTTCTCACAATTCAGTTACACTTTTTTCTCAATAGGGGATAAAATTAACAAGTCACTTGAATAATCCACATTAAAATCATGCTTTTTGGAAGCCTGAACAAAATGAACAAAATCTGAAAAATGAACGGATTTTTTTAAGGTTGAGTAATGCAATCAATACAAAAATTACTTTATCATCTGCGCGCGCTCTTTTCAATAATATGATAAAGCAGAACAAATTGGCCCTATATCTTGCTGTAATAGAAACAAGCCTTTTAAACCTTTTTGAACGCTTTATGCATGTATCATCTATGCTTATGGCATGCTTCATCCAGGCTGTATCTATGCCTTTTGCCAGGCTTTAGAATAGCTTTGGCACGTTCAACTGCTACCACTACATGTGTAGGTTAGCCGTTTTAGCAAGCTGTAACAAGTAATTTATCAGAACTGTTCTTTTCAAGAGACCATTACTATTTCCTGGTGATTGGGCAGTTTTCGCACGAGAACTTTTATTGTAAAAATTCAGCTACAATCCAATATTCAAATACACTTCACTATATTTGCGTAATCAGTTACATAATCAAGAACACAAAAATAGAATAGATGAGTTTTTTTGATACCGTGGGCAAAATGGCTATAGGCAGCCGGCTTCGTTTATTAACAGATAAGATAACAGAAGATGCAGCGCAGATTTATAAGCTGTACAATGTAGACATGCAACCTAAGTGGTTTCCAGTGTTTTACCAGCTATCGCAGCAGGAAGGGCAAACCATTACGGCTATTGCCAAAGACATAGGCCACTCCCACCCTTCTGTCAGCAAGATTATCAGTGAAATGGCAGCACATGGGTTGGTAAAAGAAAAAAAGGATAAAAGTGATGGCCGAAGGAATATGGTAAGTCTTTCTGCCAAAGGGAAGGAAATTGTCACAAAAATTCAGCACCAGTATACTGATGTGAACAATGCCATTGAGGAATTACAGGCTAACACACGCAATAACCTGTGGAAGGCTATTGAAGAATGGGAGTTTTTGCTGCAACAGCAATCACTATTGCAACGGGTACAACAGCAGAAAAAACAACGCGAAAGCCAGGATGTGGAAATAGTGCCTTTCCAGCTCCAATATCAGCAGGCTTTTAAAAACCTGAATGAAGAATGGATAAGCACTTATTTTACTATGGAAGCGGCTGATTATAAAGCACTGGACAACCCTAAGGCCTATATCCTGGATAAGGGTGGTTATATATTAGTAGCCTTATATAAAGGGGAACCCGCTGGTGTTTGTGCATTAATAAAAATGGATGACCCTGAATACGACTTTGAAATGGCCAAGATGGCCGTATCGCCACGCATGCAGGGTAAACATATAGGCTGGCTGTTGGGACAGGCTATTGTAGCCAAAGCGAAAGAAGCGGGTGCCCGGAAAATTTACCTGGAAAGTAATACCATATTAAAACCGGCGGTAAACCTTTACTACAAAATGGGGTTTTCTAAAGTAATAGGTCATGCATCGCCCTATGAACGCTGTAATATCCAGATGGAGCTGGATATTCAATAGTTTACAATAAGCAGATACGGCTCCAGCTTAATTCTTTTTCATTAATGAAAGACAATAAAGTTAAGTTCACTCCTACCAGTCCGTTTAACAGGTCGTTTTCTTTGGATTGGTAGGTTCCGTGCTGTAGTTCTTCTTCCAGGAAGTCCATTGTTTTTTCCATCCACAAACGGTAACCGTTTTCGTAGGCCGGCAATGGTCTTAATTTGTGTAAGGTTTTATATAACTGGGCAACACCTGCTGCTCCATAATAAAAACTGCCATCGGTACACAAGGTTTCTTCTTCTTTTACACGCATTAAGGAAGAGGTACCTACAATGTCGGCCACCTGCAAATAAATATTATTGCTTAAGGTGTCGGCAGCATTATACAACAGCAGGGCCCCGTTTAAATCACCGCCATTCCAGGCCAGACGGTTACTATAGGTACGCTGATGTGTTACGCTGTTTACCGATTCGGGGAAGAATGAGTATTTTTTGCTTTCGTTATCTACATCCTGTTTTACCTGCAGTAAATAATTAATGCCTTTGGTAATGGACATGTAATTGCGATCGATGCTGATGCCGCGCTCTAATGCCTGCAACAGGATAAGCAGGTAGGCGTGTTGACCGTTAGCAAGGCTAAAGTCAATTTCGTGCCTGTTATCGCCATTGGCATTCCTGATCCAGAAACGGTGTAGGTTTTGCACAGCTGCGGCGTCAATATCTTCCAGCAGCAACTCTATGTGCTTTTGCTTACGTGTGTAAAACGAGGTGTTTAAAAAGCAGAACAGGATACCAAACGAACCGTTGAGAAATCCGTTGGTGTCGCTGGCCACCAGATGACGCGCGTATTGAAAACAGTAGTCTTCAATTAAATCTCTTTTTCCGCCGTACTCTACGTAACGACCGCGTTTTTCGTGCATATCGGCCAGGTACAGCAAAGTGCTTAAGCCTTTTGCCAGTCCCGGATTCATGCGGCGTATAGTTTGCTCGTTCACTGTTGCAAACGCATCGGCCAGTAGTGCATCAACCTTGCTGCCATACTCTTCACTTACAGTAGCTTCGTACAAAGCACTGTAGTAAAGGATGATATCTGTATCAGGTAATGTTCTGGTGTGCGTTAGCCCGTTAAAGAGTATGGCCTCATCTGTTTTTTCAAACAAGTGTAAAGCCCTTGATTTTAGCATGTCAGTGTAATTCGTGTGTGCATCAATATCCTGCGAAACATATAAATTAGCGATTCCCTTCATGTTATAGATTTATATAGTACAAATCTAAAAAGGGTTGCTATACGTTTTCAGAGCATTATGTGAAACTACCTTTACTGCATGCCAAATGAGTACTCTTACCTAATCGCCCATCAATTTGCTCTTCATTTTATCCATAAAAGCCTGCTTGTAAGTGTTGCTTAACGGTACACGATCGTTGGTGTCTTTTAACACCAGGTCGCCGTTTTCAATAGTGGTGATTTGTCTTAATGCTACAATATAAGATTTGTGTACCCGCATGAAATGACTGGCTGGTAAGCGTTCTTCCACTTCTTTGAGGGTGAGATAAGCCAGAATTCTTTCTTTGCCGCGATGAAAGGCAACGTAGTTACTCATGCCTTCTACAAAGTCAATATCATCGAGGTTTATTTTTATCATTTTGCCTTTTTGCTCGGCCTTTACAAAAATATAGTCGTCGGGTATGGCATCGGATGCTACTACTGATTGCGATAATATAGCGTTGCTTACGCGCTGTACGGCTTTTACAAAACGACTAAAGGCTACCGGCTTCATCAGATAGTCTACGGCATCCAGTTCGTAGCTGGTTACGGCAAATTCGGAGAAAGCGGTACAGAACACCACTTTTACAGAAGGCCCTAATATTTTCATTACGTCTATACCTCCCATTTCATCCATCTGTATATCCAGGAACACCACATCGGCTTTGTGCTGCTGCACCAGTTCTATACCGGTTAAAGGGTTAGTGGCCGTGCCTACCAGCTGAAGGTTGGGCATTTTTTTAACGTACATTTCAATTACATTGATAGCCAACTGCTCATCATCAATAATTACGCACTTAATCATCGCGTTACTTTTTTATAGTCAGTTCAAAAGTATAGGAATCGGTGGCATTTTGGGCCTGTATCTCGTACCTGTTTTTAAAACTCAGGTCCAGCCGTTTGCTCAGGTTGCTTAAACCAATATTATGAGAAGGCAGCTCCAGGGATGGAATGGCCTTTTTCTTATTATGACAATAGAAATAGATGCGGTCTTCCAGCAAACAAACCCTTATAAGCAAAGGACGGCTGGCATCTTTTAAATCGCCGTATTTAAAGGCGTTTTCTACAATGGTGATGATGGATAAAGGCGGCAGTGCATGACCATTCATCTCTCCTTCTACGGTAAGCTGAATTTGCAGCGCCCCGGAAAAACGAACCTGGTGAATATCTATTAAGGTTTGCAGATGCTGCAGTTCGTTTTTAATACTCACTTTGCCATCGGTGGCTTCAAAACTTTCCATGGCATAACGCATTAGCTGAGATAGCTTCATGATGTTATCGGCCAGCTCCTGAGAATGCATCAGGGCCTGTGAAAACAATACGTTGAGTGTGTTATGTAAAAAGTGGGGATTGATTTGTGAGCGCAGGAAGGCATATTCCAGTTCCAGCTTTTCCTGCTGAATTTTTAGTTCCTGTTGTTTCAGTAAAGCGTTTTCCAGCTCCTGTTGCTTTTTTTCGCGCTCCAGTTCAAACTTCTCTTCCTGCAGGTAACGCAGGCTGCGTTCGCGGCGGGAAGCGGCTCCTACCATAAAGTACAGCAGTGCGTAGATAAAATACTGCATGTAGCCGGTAAAAGCGGTTTGCACATACATTTTCCAGTTTTGCGAATCGAACAGTACTATACCAGCCAGTGTAAGCAGTTTATAGCTGTACAGATATCCCAGGCTCACCATGCCCAACATAGAGAAAAACAGGATAACGATGCCGGCGAGTATGCCTGTTTTTTTAAACAGGTTAAAGCAGCCAAGGCTTACATAAAAGGACAGGCAAAATGGTAAAAGGTGGGCAAGAACTACGCTGACTCGGATATTAGGATTGGTATAGGTGTTTACTATATAAATGTATAATACATACAACGTCCAAACCCCTACGTGCGGTAAAACCCTTTTAACAAGACTTTTTTTTGTTGCTCCGGAAACGACCATAATTTTTAATCAAGAAGGATAAACTGTAACATCTGGATAAATATAATGTAAAATAAAGATAAACAGTTTTATCCTGCTTAATTATTCAATCAGGATGCCTGCACAAAAACTCGGTTAGCATACAGTTGTTCAAAAACACGGGTGTTTACTGTTTCGCTGTGTACAGGCTTTGAAAAAGAAGTATACAATAACTGGTAGATATCATGATTAACCCGGTAGGATGTATATGTCTTCTTATTAAACAAATACAATTCTTCGCCAATATTAAAAAAGCCAAACCTGCTCTTGTTCAGCTGAAAAGAACCCGTAGCAGGTTGGCCTGGCTGGGGGGCTGAATCTACTGCCACCATACTGTTGCAATCAACATTCCTGTGTAAGTACATCCAACATTCCCATTGTTCCGGATACCGCTTTAACAGCGGCGTAAAAAAATTATAAATAGCTTGTGTGGCAGCTGTTGCATATGCTCTTCTGTTTTGTTGAATATCGGGATAAACAGGTGAGCCAAAGCGCAACCTGATATCGTTAGTAGCCTGCCGGTAGCAGACTGCTGTTACCACCGGCACATTGGCCAGGTGGGCCAGATAACAAACGCCGCTTCGTGCATAGATGCTACCTCCTAAAAAATCAATCTTACATCTGTTCTCGTTCCGGAAACTATCATCTCCAGCGCCGGTATTTCCGTCTATATACACTAAAAGGCTTTTGCCTTTTTTTAACTCCCGTAACATTTTCAAAGCGGCATCTGGTTTCTGCGCTTCAATAAGGGTAAGACTTTCGCCCCCCTGCTGCTGGTATACACCGGCAAACATTTCCTGAAACCCATCGCCCTCACCACTGGCTATGTGATTGGCCATTACTATGGCAAAGGGAACCTGGTGATAAGCTAAAAAATGATTCAGCAACCGGTTACTGCCCATATGAAAGGTGCAAATAATACAAGGTCCCTGCTGCATCAGTTGCATAGCCTGCTGAAATTCTCCTTCCAGTTGCAGGGCTTGCACCAGTGCCGGGTGATTGCTGTCCAACGCGCTTAGTTTTTGATGATACAACAGATCTTTAAAAAACTGTTCGTGTGCATCGGCTTCTATTTCAGGTAGAAAATTGAGCAGGTTGGCACTTACAAAGTTAAAAGTTCTGTTGAGCGTATCATCTGCGCCTATACCACCTTCAGGCAATATGCCATCCAGCAGCTGGCTGCACTGTGCCAGGTATTTTTCTTCGCTCATTACCTAATAGTTTAGACAAATGAATAAAATGAAACACCAGCATCCACAAAGTCACTACTGTAGAAACAGCAGTAATAATACCAGGCAGTGTAATGGGGATGTACAACCAGCTCCCCTGCTGCAATGTGCTTACCAAAGCACGGGTATTTCGAATAATTAAAACAACCACTTCTGCATACACAAATAACCAGAAAAACACATTGGTTACTGTATAAAAGATTAAAACAAGGGGAAGGGATCCTTTTAGTTGCCGCCACTTACCAATACCTGAAAATAACAGGTCTGTTGCCAAAGCCGTTGACCTGCTTTTAAGGTTGGGGATATTGAAATAGTCGCTGAACACCCAATATCCATCGTAACGGAAAAAAGGAACTAAAGAACAAACAATACTTACAGTGTTGGTGATTATAAGTATACGCAGAAGCGGCTGGTAAATATGATTACTATAAGCGACGATACAAATAAGGTTAACAAGCAATTGGAAATATATGCCGCCCATATTTACCACATTACGCCTGGCAGCCGGCAGTTGCCAGATACCCGACACATTTGCATAAAACACAGGAAATACAAAATAAAAACCAAAACCTATTTCGCGGGGCTGCACGCCATACTTCCACGAGGCGGTAGCATGCCCCAGCTCATGCCACAGGCATATAAACAAAAAGATCCCATAAACCAATATTATGTTACCAACAGCTAGCTGGCTTACAGACTGGTTCCATAGGTTAGCAAAGGAATACAAATGTTGATTGTAAAAGAAAAAAAGGCTCACAACTACGGCTACAACAAATAAAACCGGAAACACAATACGATGAAAAAGTAAAGCAGACAATATGCGATACAGCCCTGTGAATGCACCTTCCGGAACAATGGTAATTTTGCCCGACACATACTCATCGGCCGGATCGCCGGCTTTGTTAGTAGCACTAACAGTGGCCAGCGCCGTTGTAATATGCGTTTCGATGGTTGCTGCATTAAAAGAGGCGTTTTTATACAGGATACTCATTTCTGAAGCAATAGCTTCGCTGGAATACCCTTTCTTATAATGCAGTAATACCTGGTACAAAAAGGCATTTATCTGGTACATGCCACCTGAATTATTAAGCAACAAGTACCTCTCCGCATTATTCTCCGCAATTATTTTCAATTCATACTCCATGCTTCCTTCGTTGGGGGTGTAAAAGGTTTATATAAGGCAGTTCTTTTTATCAGCAAAGAACCGCCACTATATAACTTCTTAGGTGTTTTTCATTGAAAAAGCAACGGCTAAACCCAAATGGTGCTAAATACATAGGTAATCAACGGCGTGCTGGTATAATCGATCAAACTAAACTCCTCTGATAACAGTGGTATCTCCGGTGTAAACTTTATTAGTAGTTAATTCCAGTCTTGGTTCCAGTAATTCAATCTGAATAGGCATATCGAATATGCTGATTTCTGACTGGCTGGCCACTTCAACTTTTGCTGAAGCTATGTTGTTGGTAGTAGTAATATTTTCCATGACTTGGATTTTTTGAATATTATCCGCTTACTCTTTTGAAGGTTTTCAGCATTTTCCCTTTTCCTAAATTCTTATGGCCAGTAAGGAATTTCAGGTATTTTACTGGAGAGATTATGTGTTCCAGATTTGTAAAACGAATATCCAAAAAGTGGAAAGAGGATAAAAAACTGTTATGTGAAATGGCATTTGCACAATGCAAAAGTGTTAGAATTACCCTAAACAGGTTAATAATAGCCCTGTCAACCACAAAACGCAATTGCTAACCTGTTGTGGAACAGGTGCTTTATTTTTTACAAATTCCCGTTTTTTTTTGGCAACGATGAACCGCCATTTGGCGTTTTTTACAAAAAACGGCCCCCTGTTTAGCCGGTTTATTGCAAAAAAATGGCCCGCATGGGCCATTTTTGAAAAATTTATATATAAAACGTATTTAATAAACTTTTTACTCAGCTAACTGTACCAGGCAACGTTCATTTTTAATGACTTCCATCATTTCTTTTTGCTCCACTTCCGATTTGATGCGCACTTCTTCGTTTCGGTAGTATTTTTTCAGTTCTTTTTTATGCAATGCCTCATAAAAACGACGCACTTCGTTGTGGTTGGTTAATAACAGGCCGGGTACCGGGGTAGGCTTGTGATCTTCGTCCATAGCCACCATGGTAAAATAGCTGGTGTTGGTATGTTTCACTACCTGCGTTTTAAAATTTTCGGCCATTACCCGAATACCCACTACGATACTTGATTTGCCTACATAGTTTACAGATGCGTACAGGGTAACCAGCTCGCCCACTTCGGCAGGTGCGAGAAAATCGACCGTTTCGATAGAAGCAGTGACACAATATGCCCCGGCATGTTTTACGGCGCACACATAAGCAGTTTTATCCATTAGAGACAAAATATGGCCACCATGAATTTTACCACCAAAATTTGAATAAGAGGGAATCATCAATTCTGCAATAACAGTAGCGGAGTCAGATACGGGCTTAAAATTATCCATACTAAAACACAATTGGTTGAAAAGGAAGGCCAAGGTAAGTAATTATTCCGCAATACCCAGCACCGTCCATTCATCCACCACATCCCAGAATGGCAAATGACATTCAGGCTCTTCCTGTGAATACCAAAGCATTGCTTCCCGGGCAGTATCTTCTTTTTCCAGGTCCAGCACCAGGTAATCGCCCATGCCGTTTTTGAAAAAACCATAGGAAGTATTCAGGTTCATTTCCAGTGGAGGTTCCATTTCTTCCAGGATTTCCCACTCCTGATCGCCCAATTTTACCAGGAATTGCAAGGGTACCAGGCCCATATTGCCGCTGGAGGAGTAATAAAAGCCGTTGTGCATCATTTCGTAAAACCGTTGCAGGCCAGGTGGAACTTTGTGCCAGTTATCCTGCAAATACTGATCGCGGACGGTTAAATCGGGAAAACGGCCCTCGTAATAATACATAGAGCCTGTTTTATTGCGAATGGCATATAATAATGACAACTCTCCTTTATTTAACAGCAGGTACACTTCTATTAAATGCCGTTTGAGATAGGTAATTACCCGTACAAATTCCTTCCCGCAGGCGGCATCCCATAAAGCCAGTAGTTTCTCTTTTCTTTTGTCGCTGTCTTCTTCTGATAAAATGTCCAGCCATCTTACAGAAATATGCTCTTTTTGTAAAGTATCTTCCCTGTTAACAGAAATAATTTCTATTTCAAGTCTAAACTTGCGCAGGTATTCAAGTATATCCATCATAGCAAAATCAATCAGTGATTATCCTATTAAATTACAACAATTCTCTCTCATAGTTGGGACACTGGTGTTAAGATTTCTGCACATTTTTATTTTCTAAATATATATAAGTAATTACCTTCCAATGGATATCCCCTGTTTCCGGGAGAAGCAGTCGTATTTATTCTACCCCACCCTTCCGGTTTTATGCTACAGTTGAGACTATATTATTATACCTGTAATTCGCATATAAACGCGATTAATAACTAAAAAAATGCTTCTATACTATCAGAATGCTTTTTTATTCTGTTAATTTTCTATTACGGCAACCTTATTAAACCATTAAGTCACTTACCCACCGACACAAGCTATAATGAGCCTGGATAGTTTTGCGGGCAAATCACTACTATGACCCCATTATCCATGATCAACCGGTGCATTGCAGGGCTATTGCTTTTGCTAAGCACCCTACCTGCGCTGGCGCAATCCAGCGGTTCGGGACTCAGTGGCTTTGTGTTTGAAGAAGACAACAAAGCTGCCGAAGGTGCCACCATTACTATTAAGAACACGACCACCGGCTTTACTACGGCCACTTCCACTAACAAAAAAGGCTATTTTACATTGGCAGATGTACCCGTAGGTACTTATGATATTGAAGTAAGTGCTGTGGGCTACCAGACTATCTTGTTAAAGAACAATGCGTTAAACCTGGGCGACAGGCTGGTGCTACATAAGATTGTTTTGAACAAAACAGCCAATGAAATAGCCGAGGTAAAAGTACAAAGCAGCAGCTTCCGTAACTCGGTAGACCGCCTGGGTGCTTCTACTGCTGTGAGTGGCAAAGCTTTGCAGAAAATTCCGGTGGCTACGCGTAACTACACCGACCTGATGTATTTATCGCCTTTGGCCAATGGCGCTTCGCTGGCAGGGGCAAAAGCAGGTGGCACAGGTTATATGTTGGATGGTGTAAGTAACCGTCGCGCTACTTTTGGCGGAGTTACAGATGCAGCCTTTTCTATTTCATCTGAAACCATTCGCGAGTTTGAAATTTCTACCAACTCGTATGATGTAACCAACGGACGTGGTTCGGGTGGGGTGGTGAAAGCCATTACTAAATCGGGCACCAACACCTTCCAGGGTTCGGCATGGAGTTATTATGGCGCCAACTCATTGGCGGCTAAAAAAGATGTGAATGGTAACAAGCTTACCAATAAATATGAGATTTTACAAACAGGCGCTTTGTTAAGCGGTCCTATTATAAAAGATAAATTGCATTTTTTGGTGTCGTTTGACCGTTACAGTAATACAATCCCCTTCCGTGCCTATGATTTTATTTATTCAGGCGGTAACCAGTTACAAGGTGAGAAAAACCTGAATATTTCTCAGGCCAAACTGGATCAGGTCGTATCCATTATGCAAAAACAAATGGGCTTTCCGGTTGGCCAGGAATATGGCACTATTAGCATTAAGCAGGAAACCATTAACGCATTTGCCAAGTTTGACTGGAACCTGAACAAGAAAAACCTGCTGACTTTAAAGTATAACTACCTGCATTTTGTGGATCCCAATAAGCTGAAATCGGGCGGTCTGCTATCTACTCAATATACCGGTGTAGAAATTGACAACGGCGTGATGCTGGGTTTAAGAACGGAATTCAACAACCGCTTAACCAACGATCTTAAAATTAACTTCAGTACCTACCGAAAATTCCTGAACTATAAATACAATAAGGTTCCAGAAGGATTTGTGAACGTGAATGACACATTAAGCGATGGTACTAAAACAAGCACTACCGTTGCTTTTGGTAACCAGAACTGGGTACCGGAAAGGGATGCTTCGGATGTGATACAGATTTCGGATAACCTGCGTTATAAAACCGGTAACCTTAACTGGGTATTTGGTACAGACAATAACATTAACCGTATCAGTGACCGCTTATACCACGATCAGCCGGGTGCCTTCTATTATAACTCTATAGTGGACATGGCCAACAACAATCCTTACCGCTTTAACCGTAAAATTCCTTTGAAGGGCGGTAATAACATGGTGAACGTTCCTTTAATTGAAGTAGGCGTTTATGCGCAAATGGAAACTAACCTGAAGCCTAACCTGAACCTGACCGTGGGTTTACGCTGGGATGCCAACATAGTAGCGGGTAAGCCTACCTACAATGCACAACTGGAGCAGGATTTGGGTGTAAGAACGGATGTGGTTCCGTTTGATGCTAAAAACATTCAGCCCCGTGTGAACCTGATATGGGACTTACATAATAATGGTAAGGATGTGTTTAAATTTGGCGCTGGCTTGTTTGCATCTGAGTTAACCACCCAACCAATTACTTTTGCGCACATTGATAACGGTGTAGACTTCCGCCAGATTGATATCCGTTCTAATGTGCCTACTCCAGACTGGAAGGCTTATCAAAATGACGCGAGCCTGGTACCTGGTGTAGATTATTATAATTCACTGACCACCAAGCAACCTGCTACGGTGCTGGTACTGGATAAGAACCTGAAAAACCCGCTGACTTTTAAAACCAACGTAAGCTTTTACCATTATATAAATGACTGGCTACGTGTAGGCGCTAACGTTTATTATAACACTACCTGGGATAACTTCTACATGTATGATATGAATTTGAAACGTACCCCGGAATTTGTTACCAATGAAGGCCGTGAAGTATATGTGCCAGCCAGCACGCTTACTGGTACTTCTTCTACTACTTACCTGCCTGTGTTGGCTAACTCGCGTATCTCTTCCAACTTTAACCAGGTGCGAATGTTTACGAATGCGAAGTGGAATTCTAAATACCTGGGTGCTATGATTGAAACACAGGCACAAATTCAGAAGGATGGTTATTTTAGTTTGTCGTATGCGAGAGGTAAAGCCACTGGTGCGCTTCCTTACGATAACGGTGACCCACGTAATGCCAACTTCAGCGTAGCTTCTTCTTATTCTGGTTACGCCAATTATGGAAGTGGCTGGTATAGCGATGGCGATCAGAAGCACAAACTGGTAGCCTTGTTTTTAAGTCCTTCTTTCTACGGCTTTACTATCAGCTCTTCTTTCCAGGCTTATCAGAATGCGCGCTTTACGGCTTATGTAAACAAAGATGTGATTGGTGAAAGCAACGATGGCACCAACCTGGCCTATGTATTTGACCCTAATGACGCAAAAACTCCTGATAACATCCGTACAGGTATGTTAAAGCTGCTGGAAACCACCAGCCCGGAATACCGTAAATACCTGCAGGATAACATGGGTAAGTTTGCTTCTTATAATGGAGGTTTAATGCCATGGCGTACTCAGTGGAATATGAGCATTGCCAAAGAGTTTAAAATATACAAAACGCAGAAAATTGCTTTCCGTTGCGATATTTTCAACGTGCTGAACCTGCTTAATTACAAGTGGGGTGGCTACTCAACCATTACCAATACCAACCTGTATAACGTAACTGGTTTTGATCAGGCCACGAAGTCGTTTACTTATAATGTAAACTCCAGTGCTGGCGCCAGATCTAAAACAGCCAGCTACTACTCTGTGCAGTTTGGTGTGAAGTATTCATTTTAATATCTTACTGATTTTATGTAGAAGGGTGTCCCGGAAAACCGGGATACCCTTTTTTAATATATAGCAATAATGCAAACAAATAACACATCTCTTTATATGAGACTACATTTCCTGTTTTGGGAAAAGCAAGCTACTTCAGCGACACCGTTGTTGTTGATTTGACTTACAATCCACCAAAAAACATAATAATATACCTTAATCATAAGGCATTCTGATATTACATTTTACTATTTATTAATCAATTCTATTATAGATACAGCATTGGAATTCTGAATTAGTACATCTACTGTTAATAAATATTCATTAAACATTATGACTTATCGAAGTCTGCTGCTATATTGCCCCCGTTTTAATCCACTTTAATACCAATCGAATTAACCATGAATCAAGTAAACATCCGGGAGCATCCACGCATCTCCAAAAGCTTGCTATGTCTATCTTTCACTAAAATCCCAATTCACAACGCGCTATGAGAAAAATCAATGTAATGACAATTTTGTTGCTGGCATCGGCAACGGCCATCCTTTTTGTATCCTGTAGTGGCACTGGCCAACCCACTGATGGAAGCGACAGTACGCATCCCAAACCTCCTGATGATTCAGGAAAAGTGCAAACGACATTAAGTTCTGTATTGCCTTATGACGTTTCACTGCCGCCGCAGAATGAGCGAGTGCTGGAAACTACTGTCAGACGTGGGTTTGACAACTTTTCGTGGCATTCTTTTATTGCACTTTGCTGGAACCCCGAAGGAGGATTGATTGGTGAACATGGCGACAATGCTACTGTATGGGAAACCTGGAAATACAACTACGAGGTGTTCCTGGACAGTGGACAAAAGCCTTCGCCCTGGAACCAGCTTCTGGTAAAGAAAGACAAATCCTTGTTTCAAACCGGTAAAACACCGCCTGACATGAGAGCTATTTTCCAGCCTTTTCTTACAGGTCCATTGATTGACCAGAACGGGCAGTACGCCCGATTTGAAATTGCCATAAATAAGGAGATGTTTGAGTATATTGACAACAATACACTGTATAACATTGAAGGGCAGAGAAAATTTAAAGACACCCTGCGTTTTCCTTCAGGCGATAGTGCTAAAAAGACTTATGGCGCCATTATGGTAAAAGCGGCCTGGAAAATATTGGGTAAAGGGGATGATAGCACCAAATTTCACCGGAGGATGGCCACTATTCACACACCTGTTACCACCGCCCAAGGCACCAGAGATAGCACTTATGAAGCGCTGGTAGGACTTGTAGGGTTGCACATTGGCACCAAAACAGAAGTATCTCCACAATGGATATGGTCCACCTTTGAGCATGTAGATAATGTGCCGGATTATGGCAAAGCAGTAGCTGGTAAACAGTATAATTTTTATAATATAGCAGCTGGCGAGAAGCGCCTGAACCAAGTACCTTCGCAGCCATGGAACCCAGGAAAGCCAGGACAAACACCCAGCCAAATAGCACGATTAACTCCTATAGACTCCGGCACTCAGGCTTTGAATGATTCTATACGTGCCTTGCTGGTAGCCATTAATCCTAAAAGTGTTTGGCAATACTATACGCTGGTAGGTACACAATGGCCCGTTCATCCTTCTGCCAGTGACACCGGTGATCCTTTCCCTTTATACATGGCTAACTGTACACTGGAAACCTATGACCAGGGCAGCATTCAAGGCGGTAAAATTGTATACACCCCTAATGTTACTTCCAGTTGCATCAATTGCCATAACGGCGCTACTACCTGGGGCGGTGCTCCTTCTGACTTCACCTTTATTCTAAAAACGGCCAAAGCCGAAAAGAAATAATTCCTCTTACCTATTAAACGTATTTGTGTATGAATATGACATTTGATCAGTTCATCGGGCTTTCTGCTGCCCTAACCGGCTACTCTGCCAGTGATTTACATCCATCGCGGGATACCCAAAAGGTAGGTGATGCTTTGTATGCAGAGCTAAGTCTTGCATCTAATGAGATACCTGTTGCCCAGCTGGATGCGCTAACTGCTGCCTGGAATAAGATAGCCGATACACCCGCTTCTGATATGGAAGCAGCGGTACAAAAAGACATTATTAACAACCTTACTATTACCAGGCTGGCGCAAAACATCATTTACATGTGGTTCCTGGGTATATGGTACGACCTGAGAAAAAATCCGGCTGTCTACTTTACAGACGGGACTGTAAGTAAAGACCATGTAATATCTGCCCTGGCTTATACCAATGGACTGGTATGGGGTGAAATGGGTGCGCATCCTATGGGATTCAGCAATGGCACTTATGGCTATTGGTCGCAAAAACCAACACTTCCCAAAATAGGTTAAACCAGATCAATCACTAACAAAATGCTTAACAATGAGTGAAACAAAACAATATGATGTAGTAATTGTAGGTGGCGGCTGGTGTGGTAGCGCCCTGGCTTACAAGTTGAGTGCTAAAGGCAAAAAAGTGCTGGTGCTGGAAGCAGGCATTGCTATTAATGGGTTAACCACTGATGATGACGGCCCTGAGCCTGGCAACCGGGAAGAGTTTATGCAAACCTTCTATATGTCGATGGCTAAAACTCCTGAATCGCCTTACGAGCAAAACTATAATGCTCCGCGACCTTCCGTACTGGACATTACAACTGCAGAAAAAAGACCTCCCCAGGCAAACTGCAACGATAATCCTAAACAATCTATTGATAAAGGATATTTTATTCAAACAGGTAAGATGCCATTTGGTAGCACCTATGAACGCAGAGGTGGTGGCACCTCCTGGCACTGGTTAGGCACAAGCCTTCGCATGATGCCTAATGATTTTAAAATGTTTACTCAATACCAAAAAGCTGTTGATTGGCCTTTTGACTATGATGCACTGAAAGACTATTATGAAGAAGCGGAGTTTGAAATAGGGGTATCAGCAGATGTAAACGAACAAAATATACACGGCATTACTTTTACGGACGGCTATGTGTATCCTATGGCCAAAATACCTCCTACCATACTGGATGATTGTATCAGCAAAGCGCTCAAAGACAATAAGGTGACCATTGAAGGAATGCAACTGGAAGTTACGGGAACACCAGCCGGAAGAAACGGCGTTCCTAACCAGTTAAAAGACGGCAGCTACTATGATAATGGCCGCCGCCAATGCCAGGGTAATACTAACTGCACGCCCATCTGCCCTATTCAGGCAAAGTATGATGCCACTATTACTATGGCTAAAGCATTGATGACAGGTAATGTTGACATTATTTACCAGGCGGTGGCCAGTAAGGTTATCCTGGACGACGCTCATCAGCTGGTAACAGGTATAGAATATATTACCTATCAGGAGATTGGTGGCAAAGGAGACGCACCAAAAATTGCCAAAGGAACGAAGTATATAATAGCCGCTCATGCTATTGAAGCGGCCAAATTGCTGCTGATGTCTAACACACAAAAGAAAGAGGGTGTTGCCAACACCCATGGCCATGTTGGCAGAAACCTGATGGATCACCCTATGCACCTGGCCTGGGGTCTGATGCCTGAGCCCGTATATCCATTCAGAGGCCCTTTATCCACCTCTGGTATTGAAACCGTTCGTGATGGTATATTCAGAAAAGAAAGGGCTGCATACCGCATTGAAATAGGTAACGAAGGCTGGAACTGGCCTGCCGGCGCTCCCTATAACCAGATGAATGCGATGATAAGTCCTGTATCTGATAAGGATCATCCTAACGTTATTACTCCTGGTATCTTTGGTAATGCCCTTCGCAAAAAAATACAGGCCGATTTCACAAGACAATTCCGTATTGGCTTCCTGATAGAACAATTGCCTGATTTCAATAACTACATTAAACCTTCTGACACCTGCAAAGACAACCTGGGTATACCACGACCTGAAATTTGTTATGATCTGGACGATTATACTAAGAAAGGCTTTAAGGCAGCAGCGGATGCTACCAATATCATATTTGGTGCATTGGGGGTTACACCTGTTAAAGCCCCACCTTTGGGAGATGGCGGAATATTTACAGATAATAGTGGTGCTACCTATTACGCACAAGGAGCAGGGCATGTAATGGGCACACACAGAATGGGCAATAACCCGGAAACATCTGTTACCGATGGCGATATGAAATGCCATGATCATGACAACCTGTACCTGGTGGGATGTGGCTCGTTCCCTACTACAGCCACACCAAACCCATCGCTTACCATGATGGCACTTGCTTTTAAAGCTGCTGATGCTATTCTTAAAACTTTTATTCCCGAAAAAAATGTAACCAATGAACAAAAGCAGCTTGCCTAAAATGATGCACAGCACGTATTTCACACTGCCCATGGGCAGCACACCGGGAATGCGTACCAGCTATATGCAGGCCTGCCAGGCCTATTTATCTAAATCGGATGGTATGTTACAGTTTTGGATTGCCAATCTGGCCGAAGACATGTTTCGGCTGGAGAACGACCGGAACTTTCATATAGCCATGAACCAGATTTTTGAAGATGAAAATGCCTTCAAAAAATACAATGCCAACGACACTGATCACAGCCAGTTTGTGACAGAGATTGACCGTTGGACGCCTGGCACCGGAAGAAGAGTATATGATTCTTTTTTAAAAGAATTAATATATGGTAAGGAAAATACCCCACCTGCCCCCGGAGCGCCACCACGATTAATGCACAGTATCTATTTTTCGTTAACAGACAAGTCGGATGAAGCTGTTACAAAATTCATCAACATCTGCATTCAATACTTATCCAACCATCCCGGGTTATGTGTATTTGCTATAGGTGTGCTGGCTAATATGAAAAGAGATGTTTCTATTGCTAATTACGATGTAGCCATGAACATTCTCTGGAAATCGAAGAATGATTACAGTAACTACCTGGCCAGTGAACAACATAATCAGTTTTTTCCGGCCACCAAGGGTATGATTGCTGATACCTATGTTTTTGATTCTTATGTTATGGAACCTTCCATCAAAGGAAAATAAACCAATCACTATTTAAATTTCTAACTATGCTTACCAAGGCCATCAATGAACTCATTAAAGAGTTAAGTGGTTATGTGCTACAACCAGGCGAACCTGGATATGAAGATGCCATTAAAATTGACAATGGGCGTATTCACCTCCGTCCTATGCTTATTATCCGCCCCACGATGGTTGATGATGTGGCAATAAGTCTGAAGTTTGTAGTAAAACACCATCTTCATTTTACCATCAAAGGCGGTGGCCACAGTGCTGCCGGGTATTGTTTAAATAATGACGGTGTAGTAATTGATCTGAAGCACCTGAACAGTATTTCATTCGATCCCAAAACCCAAAGGCTCACCGCACAAATGGGCGTGATCTGGAACGACCTGTATAAATATATGCAAAACACCGGCACAGGCTTAATTCCCATAGGTGGCGGTTGCCCCACTGTGGCTCCTCCGGGTTTTATGCAGGGTGGCGGCTATAGCTTTGTATCTCGTACTTACGGAATGAGTATAGACAGCCTGATATCGGTACAGATGGTTACACCAGATGGCCATTTACGCAGGATTAGTGAGGACAGCAAAGACCAGGATGAAAAAGACATCTTCTGGGCCATCAGAGGTGGCGGCGGTGGCAACTTCGGCATTATTGTGGAAATGGAAATGCAGATGCAGCAGCCTAAAAGCAAACTGATGCTGGCCGGGCAGATATACTACCCATTAGAGCAGGCAGATGAAGTGCTGGGATATTACAACGAGTGGGTAGAGCTGATTCCGAATGAGATGGCTGCCTATGGTTATATAGGTCACCAGCCTGATCCGGTTGATCCTTCTAAAAATGTAAAGGTTCTCGGACTTACTCCTGTATATAATGGGGAAGGCGATGAAGGGATAGAATTTCTGAAAGATCTGCTGAAGATGAAGCCGCTGCATATTGACCTGCGCAATATGACATTACCCGACTTTGAGTTCTTCAATGGACACACCACTATGGTAAAAAACCGCAGCGCCTATATTCGTTCGCTGATATTGCCTGAAAAAGGAATGAATAATAAGGTAGCCCATGTTATTAAAGACTATATGAACATGGCTCCCTCCGAATCCAGCTTTGCTGTGTGGACTTTAGGCGGTGGTGCCATGGAAAATAAAGCACCAGCCGATACCGCTTACTTTCATCGCAAGGCACGCTTTATCCCGGAAGTAAAATCCATCTGGGATGCCGATAAGCCGGGTGATGCGCATAGCAATATTCAATGGGCTTATGAATTTTTTGAAAAAATGGGAGAAGCTGGTAATGCAACCGGTGCTTATGTAAACTATATAGATCCGTTATTGCATAACTGGGCAGATAAATACTATGGCAGCAATTACGAAAGGCTGGTAAAAATTAAAAACAAAATAGACCCGCACAATGTGTTCCGTTTCCAGCAAAGTGTAGGCTCTCCCTTCAATCCACCTGCAGGGCCATTAACCGATTTAAGTCCGCTGAATAGAACCGAGCTTGAATCGCCCAAACTGAAAAGCTTTGTTTTTGACGAATCGGTTACCCAAAATGCATAGTTCTATGGCAACAGTAAAAGAGATTATCGAATGGTATAATATGCAGCCTAACGATGCAGAAGGTGGTTATTATGCAGAAGTGCATACTTCAGACATCAGTTTACCAGATAATGTATTGCCTGGCTTCCCTCCTTTAAAAGGAGGGAGGTCGCTTTACAGTGCTATTTATTATATGCTACCCTCTGGCGAAACATCTGTGCTGCACCGGGTAACCGGGGATATGCTGTACCATTTTTACAGCGGCCTTCCCGTTGAAATGCTGTTATTATATCCACCTGGCAGCAAAAAGGAATATGAACTTTGCGTATTTGGTAATATACTGGAACGAGGATCTCATCCCATGAAAATGATTCCCGGCGGCACCTGGATGGGATCGAGATTGCTGACTTCCCATGTTGAGGACTATGCTTTCATGGGAGTAAGCCTGATGCCCGGCTTTAACCCGGCTGATTATACCATAGGGAAAAGAGAAGAACTTATTAAAGAGTATCCAAACCAGGCAGATCTTATCAAAAAATTTACGCGCGATAGCTATTAGTAACATACAAAGTGGTTGTATCAATTGAATGATACAACCACTTTGTATGTTTTTATAATCTACCGTTTGTCCGAATTAAACCAATTCTTCCTGTAGCGAGCGCATGATCACTTCTCCTGAAGAAGCTGTCAGCACCTCTCCTATGATTGCGGCTTTTTCGCCCCCTGCACAATTGCGCATCAATGCAACGCAGGCTGCAGCCGATTCTTTCTTTACGACCGCCATCAAAATACCGGCATTTTCGGTATATAAGGGATCTATGCCCAAACTATCGCAGGCATTTCTTATCTCTTCGGCTATAGGAATGTGCTCTTCATCTACTGCAAAGCACAGGTTAGTTAGCTCTGCTGTTTCGTTTAGCACAGATGCAATGCCACCACCCGTAGGATCTCGTAAATACTTTACATCATTGCCAAATACATCCAGCAATCTAAACACCATTTCGTGCAGCGGCGCGGTATCGCTTTGCATAACACCTTTTCCCCCATCCTCACCATTAGCACACAGCATAGCTACGCCATGCATGCCTGGTGTACCACTTACCACCAGCACATCGCCGGTTTGTATTCTTTTATAATCGATGGCAGCACGGGTATGTACATAACCTATACCGGTAGTATTTATATATAGTCCGTTACAGCTGCCCTTTTCTACCACTTTGGTATCGCCGGTTACAATGGTTACACCTGCTGAAAAAGCAGCATCTTTAATACTGAGTAAAACCTGTTTAAAAACATAAGGCGACAGCCCCTCTTCAATGATAAAGCATAAGGAGATGTATTTTGCTACTGCCCCACACATAGCCAGGTTGTTTACTGCCCCGTTCACAGCCAGATTACCAATGCTACCACCAGGAAAAAACAGTGGATTGGCCATATAGCTACCTGTGCTGAAAGCCATTTTTCCATTCAGCGACAGCACTACACCATCATGTTGCAGATCGAGCCATTTGTTGCTGAGTATTTCAAATACACAATCCTGGTACACCTTGCTGGCCGGTAAGGCGCCCTTAAAACCAGGTATTGAATAGGTATATTGCATGGAAGAAACTTTGTTTGTTATGAAGTCAAAATTGCAGCACGGCAACGGCTTAAAACAGAACAAAAGTCATCATGGGATATGATTAATGTCATATGCGGTTAGTAGATAGCAGATTACTTTAGCATAGCAAAACAGTTAATTAGTGATGGATATATAAGACAAAATTACACCTGAGAAAAACCAGGGTAGCTGTTGTGTAGCTACCCAAACTCTAAACTCCTAAAAAGAAAAGCCGCAGTAACACACTGCGGCTTCGTTTTTTATTACCAGACACAATGCACGAACATGCGATCTGTATGAAGTACTATGCCAACAGCAAGGGGCCAGCTGTAAAGCTGGCCCCTTGCATAATAAAATAAACAGGTTAAGAATAATAGTATAGCTTATGGCGTATAATAAGACCTCGTGCGGTTTACTTTTAAATCGCGCAGGATGCCTGACTTGGGATTAAGCGTAATGTTGAACGATTTATAGATACCTACTGGGGTGATGTTAATAGACATTTGCCAGCAGTGCATTTCGCGCGATACAAACATGGTCATGGTTTGTATCTGCGTGTTTTTAATATCATAATAAATAGTACCGCCCAGTTTCCATTTAGGAGTTAAACTGAAATCGCCATTCAGGTTTAGAGAACTATTGATTTGCGTATAGTAACCGGAATAATCAGCTCTACGTATACGGCTGAAGTTAAGCGACAAGGATGTTTGTAATGTCCAGGGAATATTAAAGTCGGTAAACTCTGCCGGGTTTGCCCGTACATATTCCAGCTGACGCTGTTGCTCGTCGGGGGTCATCGTATTATCTGTAGGCGTACGCTGTGCATCCGATCTGTTATCGGTTTTCTTGCTTTGGAAAGAGGATGACACTGACAAGGAACCGCCCGTAAAACGCCCCAGGCTGCCTTGTTTCCATAAAAGTTTGTTGACACGGTTTCCGAAAGAATCCACAGCATACGGGTCGAGTGAAGCACTACCTGTGATATTGATTTTTTCAAACAGGGTACTACGGAAAGCCATAGATACAGCACTCCATTTTAAAGTATCTGCGAAAAAGTTATACCCTGTGTTAAAGCTCAAACCATCTATCAACTTGATTTTTTTGTAGGGATTATCGCCGGTGCTATCCTGTTTGTTTCTTTTTTTCATTTCAAACAAGTTATCAAAACCAAAGTTAAAACCACCAAACCGCCCCTGACTAAAACCACCTACCACGCTACCATCGAACTTGCTATAGGTGGTATTGTAAGCAGCATGTTTGTTAGTTGCAGGAACTCTCAATGTATCATAATACTTACTTACCAGATCTGGCTTGTAGTTGATGCTGAATGTAGGTTTTATCTCGTGTCGCAGCTTTGTATCCTTTCCCAGACTAAACGTACCAAAAATACGCGTGTTGGTAGAAAGACCAAACGATACTTCACGGGCAGTGTAGAAGCCACGTACTATATCTGCATACACGGTATCTTTTACGTCATCATATCTACGTTGCAGGTAGTTGCCATACCATTTTTCATTATATGAAATAGAGGGCGTAAACAGTAACGGGCCTACAGCCGGCAGCGTAATAGAAATAGGAATGCTATGGTTGGCACCCCACTGTGCTGTATCAATCAGCTTGCGAAAACTAAATGCCGAATCGTAAAAGGCTACCTGGTTTAAGAAGCTACCGCTATAGGAAATACCCAGCTTCTCATACCACTTGGCAGAACCCACAGATTCTTTTTTCTGGAAAGGATAAAAAGTGGTAGCAGTGAAGGCAAGGGTGGGCAAAGTTACACTTACCAGGCCCAGGTTGTTGTTCTGGCTGTGGTTGGCACTTGCCGTTAAGTTGTATTTGCCTTCGCTCCAGGTTTTGCTGTACGTTATAGACGAACTTAACTGGTTGGTGAAGTTTGTAATAGTGTTATTGGGTACATAACTATTATACTTAGTGCTACCCGCATTTACACTGGCCGAAAAAGTAGTACCTGGCCGTGCCCGGGTATCGGACGAATGACTCCAGTTAATTAAAAAGCTGGTATTCTGGGTAAACTCCTGCTGCGTATTAGTAGAGGTGTTGAGAATTTTTGTTTTCAAAATACTCAGATTCAGGTTACCTGTGTATTTATACCGTTTGTTGTATTTGGACGTAAGGTATAAGGCCCACCCACCATACGTATATATATTAGCACGGGTAAGCAAGTCCCAGTTATCACTTAATACTTTATAGTATCCCAGTCCTTCCAAACCTAAACCATAACTTTCATTGGAGGTGAACTGGGGGGGTAGTAAACCGGAATGACGGCCACGGGCTAATGGAAAAATACCAAAAGGTATAGCCACTGGCATAGGCACCCCCTCAAATTCGGGATAAGCCGGGCCCGTTACTGCAAATTTATCATTGATAATTTTTACGCGTTTAGTGCGGAAGGCAAAGTGCGGGGTATCCAGATTACAGGTAGTAAAACGTGCCTTATAAGCATACGACACATCTTTATCCATCTTTTTTAGTATCTGGGCGTTCACAAACATCTCGCCTTCCTGGTAGTATGAGTTTTTAGTAAGCCCCTTCCCTGTTTTAATATTATAATGGATACTGTCCATTATAGCTTTAGTATCGCCCTGGGTAAAAGTGGGCAGATTTAAAGGATTTTTTGAGGTATCTTTTCCACCATATGCGCTCAGGGTTTGGTCTGCCTGATTATAATGAATAGTGTTAGCCTCCAGTTTATCCTTGTTATAGTTTACAGATGCTTTGCCATACAGGTAGAACTGCCGGGTGGGGATGATTACGATGGCAGAATCTTCTGCAGTGTAGTCGATAGGCACATCCAGTGAATCTTTAGACATGCCAATGGTGTCTATTTTCACCATTCTTCCTGTGCTATCTCTTCTGTAGCCGGCCGAATCGATAAGGGCGTGAGTTGTGTCTGCGCCCGGTTTTGGCACAGTATCTGACACAATTCCGGTAGTATTCTTCACACGACCTGATGGTAGCTTGCGTTTGTTTTGTGCGCTTGCATCAAACGTCATAAAAAACAATAGCAGTAGCACAGACAAGGCTGTAATATATTTTACCCTAACTTTACAACGTTTGCTCATAACTTAGATGGTGACAAAAATAGGGGTTAATTATAAATGAGTTGTGAAGAATACCCTAAACACAAAGAAGTAATATGTTGAAAAAGGCTGAAAGGTTATTTTTATTGATTTTTCCGGTTTTATTTCTGCTTTCTTTCACCCCCTTGGGTGCAAAAGCTCCTGCGCCCTTTGCAAAACCTCAATTAAAAACTATTATAATAGATGCGGGTCACGGTCTTCCCGACCCCGGCGCAGAAGGTGATGAAACCAATGAAGCCGCGATTACCCTGGCCATAGCATTGAAAGCGGGCAAATTGCTGGAAGACGCTTTGCCTGATTGTAAAATAATATATACCCGCACCGGTTCGGGGCTCCCCGGCGGCTTGCAGGATTTACGGGAAGCCAACCGTTTACGCGCCCGGATGGCGAATGAAGCGCATGGCGATTTGTTCATTTCTATCCATTGTAACAGCACAGGGCCAAGCTACCGTAGCAAGGTAACAGGCTATACCACACAAACCTATTACGTTAAAAAAGGCAAAAAGAAGGTAAAGAAAACACGTAAAGTGCCTGTAATTAAACGTTATAAAGTGGCCAGCACTACCCATGGCACAGAAACTTATATTTGGGCGGCCAACAGAAACGATGCTAAAAAGCAGTTTGTGAACACGGAGAACGACGACAACGATGAGTTTGGCGAAAAAGAAGACAGCAGTTACCACTACTTTTCTTCGGCCGAAGCTAAAATTATGGCTTCTTTACGCACCCGTAAGTATTTTAATAACAGCCTTACCATTGCCAATTTTGTAGAAGATGAATTTGTGAAGGCAGGCAGGTACAGCCGTGGCGTTAAACAACGCGATTGGGAGCAAATATGGGTGTTACAGGCTACAGCTATGCCTAGTATCCTAATTGAAACGGGTTTTATCTCCACCCCCTCCGATGAAAATTACTTAAATAGCGCTGATGGCCAGAAAGAAACCAGTATTTGTATCAAAAACGCGGTACTCCGGTATAAAGCTTATCTGGAAAGGTAAACATTCACCGAAACCTTGGTTAAAATAATTAACACTCAGGAAAACAATGCTGTGTGCGTATTATCTTTATCCCGCATCAGCATAGAACATGAAAAAGATCATAGTATTTGGGGCGGCGTGGCTGTTTTGCACCTCCTTTATTAACGATAGAAACAGAGATAATGATGGAGTTCAACCCCAGCGTAAACCCTTACACACCATTATTATAGACGCGGGTCACGGCGGCAGGGACGAAGGAGCTCCCGGCGGCTATTCTTTTGAGAAAAACATTTCCCTGGCCATTGCGCTGAAATTACAGAAGAAAGTGAATGAGGAACTACCCGATGTGGAGGTGGTAATGACCCGCACAGATGACTCCTACCCTTCTTTATACAATCGCGCCGATCTGGCCAATAAATCGAAAGGCGATTTATTTATTTCCATTCACTGCAACAGCGCCGATCCTATCAGGCATAAAGAATTCCTGGGCTACAAAATGGATACCTATTATAAAGGCAAGGGGGCTAAACGTAAAAAGTATACCCGCAAAGTGCCTGAATATAAATATTATAGCACTCCTAACCCGGCTAAAGGTACTGAAACCTATATATGGGCGGCACATAAGAACGAAGCGAAAGAAGTGGCCATGCGCGAGAATGAATCGCTTTACCTGGACAGCGCCACTAACCCACAGATGAAGGATTTTGATCCGGAATCGCCCCAGAAACGCATCATTTACTCCCTGAAAACGCAGCAATATTTCGAGCGTAGTGCTAATCTGGCCATTACCGTGGAAGATGAATTTAGCAAAGTAGGCCGTATTAGTCGCGAAGCACGTCAACGTCAGGTAGGAATTTGGGTATTACAGGCTACAGCTATGCCCAGCATACTGGTGGAAACCGGTTATATTTCTAATCCGGAAGAGGAAGACTACCTGAATAGTGAAAAAGGACAGGATGAAATAGTGGAAGCACTGGTAAAAGCCCTGAAAAGGTACCGTTTTTCGTTAGAAAACCGTCAGGCCCCCTCCATAACCGCACCGGTTGTTGCAGATACCACTGTTACAGAACCGGTGCCAACACAAAACTAATTTAACAAGCTCCATTAAAGGCAGTTACAAATAACCCTTACTTTTGCCTGAGTGCAGAATGGAAATGGCATGTACCACAGGTGCGGCACAATGATTGATTAATTGAGGATTATAAAACAACAATAACCCGGATGAAAGTCGCAAATGAAACTAAGATCGGAGCACTAACTGTAATAGCACTGGCATTACTGGTATTAGGATTTAATTTTTTGAAAGGTAAAAGCCTGTTTAAATCGGGTAACTACCTCTATGCCCGTTTTGATAACACTAAAGGTGTAGTTAGCTCTAATCCGGTTTTGATTAATGGTTACCAGGTAGGTGCTGTTTCGGATATTAAAGCAGCTGATAACAGCCTGCGCGAAATTATTGTAGAACTGAAACTAAACGACAAATACAATATTCCTGATAACTCTGTGGCCAGCATTAACGGTAACCCACTGGGTTCCGCCAACATTGAGATCAGTTTAGGTAATTCCAGCAATTTTCTGCCTAACAAGGCTACCATCAAAAGTACGAATGCTGCTGGTATGCTGAGTGAACTGACCAGCAAAATTGGCCCTGTTGCTGATCAGCTGAAATCTACCCTGGCCAGCCTTGATACTGTTTTAAATAATGTAAATACAATATTAGATCCTAATACCAAGGGCAACTTACAAAGTGTAATTGCCAACCTGAGCAGAGCTACCGGTAGCTTTGTTACCTCTTCTGCTTCGCTGGACAAAATGCTGAACAACGAAAGTGGCGCAGTGGCACAAACCATGAATAATGTAAACAGTTTTACCAAAAATCTGGCAGACAATAACAGTAAACTGACAGGTATTATGGATAACATGGAGCAAACTACCAACCATCTGGCCAAAGCGGATATTGATGGGGTGGTAAATAAATTACGTTCATCGGTTGACCAGCTGAATTCGGCTATGACCAAATTGAACAGCACAGATGGTTCACTGGGTGCCATGATTAACGACAAACAACTGTACAATAACCTGAACAGTACTGTACGTAGCCTGAATACACTGATGGATGACCTGCGTGTTCATCCTAAACGTTATGTAAGTTTCTCTGTATTTGGTAAAAAAGATAAGGGCACTCCTTTAATGGCGCCATTGCCGCAGGATACAACAACAAGCATTAAAAAATAAGAATGTCGCGTTTACGTATTTCTTTTTTTTTCAGCCTGCTGGTTTTGGCTGTTACAGCAACAGCGCAAAACCAGCCCCAACAAGATAGCACCAGTAAAAAGTCTGACGTAGATATCATTCATGGTGACCGTGTAGGTCAGCGAACCATTGATACGTGTGTGTATAAGATATTGTCCGGCAACGTACAATTACGGCAGGGAAAAACACTTTTCAATTGTGATAGCGTAGCCATTAACGAAACCACTAAAATACTGGAAGCTTTTGGTCATGTACATATTAACGATAATGATAGTGTACACACCTATTCTGACTATTTACGTTACCTGATGAAAGACAGGAAAGCGTTTTTAAAAGACAATGTGCGCCTGACTGATGGAAAAGGGACGCTTACCACTCCTACCCTGGATTATGATGTGCCTACTAAAACCGGCATGTATACGCAAGGAGGAAAACTGGTAAGCGAAAAAAGCGTTTTAACCAGCCAGGAAGGCTATTATTATGGTGAAACCCGGGATGCACTTTTTAAAAAGAACGTAAAGCTGGTTGATCCTGAAAATAATGTAACTACAGACACTCTCTGGTTTAATACCTACACCCGCAAAGCTACTTTTACAGTACCTACTCACATTGTAAATAAAGCCGGTACTGTGATAGACACCAAAGATGGGTATTACGATTTTAACACCAAGCGTAACTATTTTGGCAAAAGGCCGGTTATCAAGGACGGGAGCTCTATCCTGATAGCTGATGATATAGCCAACGATGACTCCACCGGTTTTGGTGAAGCACGTGGCAATGTAATATTCCGCGATACGGCACAAGGCACCACACTGATTGCCAATAACGTAAAAACCAATAAGAAAGAAAGTGCACTATTGGCTACCGAAAATCCTGTTATAATTTTAAAACAGGATAATGACTCTATTTATATAGCAGCAGACACTTTTTATTCGGCCAAGCTCTCTTCTTTAATTCAATCACGTTATGTGGCGAATGTACGGGATAGCGCATTGTTAAACGATTCTATCAGACAGCCTTATATTATTACCGGAAAAAATGGCAAAGACAGCAGTAACGACCGGTTTATAGAAGCTTATTTTAATGTAAGAATCTATTCAGATTCACTACAGGCTGTATGTGACAGTTTATTCTACTCTCTTTCTGACACCACCTTCCGACTGTTTCGCAACCCGATAGTTTGGGCACAGCGAAGCCAGATTACGGGGGACACCATTTATATATTTACAGCCAATAAAAAACCTCACCGTATGTTTGCCTTTGACAATTCACTGGCTGTTAATAAAGTGGCTGTTAAAGACAATTTTTTTAACCAGGTGAAAGGTAGAACCATGAACGCTTACTTTAAAGATGGTAGCATTGAATGGACGCACACCAAGGGAAGCCAGGCTGAGTATATTTATTACGCATTGGATGAGCAGAACAGGTATATTGGGGTAAACAAGAGTTCTTCGGACGTAATTGACATGTATTTTGAGAACAAAGAGCCTACTATATTAAAACTCTTCAATGCTGTGAAAGGAAATATGTCGCCCATGGGACAAGTTGACCATGACAATATGAAACTGAGAGGTTTTAGATGGCAGGAAGATCGTCGCCCCAAAACCAAATATGAATTATTTGGTCACTAGTTTATCCGTAATATGCATTTATGAAGTGGTTGCCGTCTGTTATCAACAGCCGATGGATTGACCCGCTGAAAGCTTTGCTTAACGATAGTCGTTCTATTGGTATCATTTTATTACTATGTACTATTCTTTCGTTATTGGTTGCAAACACAGCCGACGGAGCTTCGTGGCTTCAATTCTGGCAAACACCTTTTCACCAATTGGAAAAGCTATATTTACCACATACCTTGTTGCATTGGTTGAATGATGGCGGTATGACTTTATTCTTTCTGCTGGCAGGGATGGAAATCAAGAGTGAGCTGGTGGGTGGCGAGCTTAGTACTTTCAAAAAAGCCCTTCTTCCTATTGTGGCGGCTATTGGTGGGATGTTGATGCCTGCTCTCATTTATACCATTTGTAATTTTGGAACCGTTTATGCTCAGGGCTGGGGCATACCAACTGCCACAGACATTGCTTTTTCATTGGGCATTGCTTCTTTGCTGGGCCGTAAACTCCCCTCCTCTTTAAAAATATTCCTTACTGCACTTGCTATTATAGACGATCTGGGAGCAATTGTAGTAATTGCCCTGTTTTACGGCGGGAAGTTACAACTGGCCTGGCTACTGGCTGTGTTGGTGTTGATAGTTGCCTTATATTTTCTGTTTAAAAGATACCAACATCCGGGCTGGATACATTACTTGTTAGGTATATTGCTTTGGTATTGCCTGCTGAACACAGGTATTCATGCTACTGTTGCAGGTGTAGTATTTGCTTTTTTTATTCCGGCATCTCATCTCCATTCTCTGCAGCAACGGCTACATAAAAGTGTATATTTTGTTATACTTCCTGCTTTTGCACTTGCCAATACGGCAATTACGTTTCCGGAGCAAATGAGTATAGTTATTACCAGTAGCCTTTCCTGGGGCATTATGCTGGGCTTGTTTATAGGTAAACCACTGGGAATTAGCCTGGCCTGCTTTCTGGTAGTAAGGTTAGGTTATGCTCAACTCCCCTCGCTGGTAAAATGGAAGCATATGATTGGTGCAGGCTTGTTGGCCGGAATAGGCTTTACCATGTCTATATTCATTTCCACACTGGCTTTTGGTGAACAGTCCACTCAGGACATTGCCAAAATATCCGTATTATTGGTGTCTTCAATATCCATGCTTTGCGGCTTCCTGTGGCTAAAAGCTGCCTGCCGCCAAAGTACACTACGAAAAACTTTATAAAAGAAACAACCAAAACGTATGCTGAAAAAGGAACGTCACGCACACATCATGCAACAATTGAACATTCATAATAAGATTTTGTCGTCAGATTTGTGTGCACAGTTGAATGTTTCAGAAGATACTATCAGAAGAGATTTACAGGAGTTGTCGGAAGAAGATAAATTAATAAAAGTGCACGGTGGCGCTTTGAGCAATTCCTTTCACTTTACACTGCAATTTAATGACGTATATCGTGTAGTGGAAAAAAGAACCATTGCCCAAAAAGCCATTCCGTTAATTAAAGACGGCATGTTTGTGCTGTTGTCTGGCGGCTCTACCATTCGGGAACTGGTAAAAGCACTTCCCCGTGAACTGAATGCTACTTTCATCACCGTAAGCATTCCTACTGCCATGGAGTTATTAAACCACCCTAACAGTGAAGTGATTTTTTTAGGTAACAAATTGCTGAAAAGTGCACAGATTGCCGTGGGCGCAGATGCTATTAAACGCTTAGAAGGTATTAATGCCGACTTATGTTTTTTAGGCACCAACAGTATTGACATCCATAATGGCATTACCGATCTGGAATGGGAGGTAATCGAAGTGAAAAAGGCCATGTTGCAGGCAGCCAATAAAACAGTGTCGTTAGCTATTTCGGAAAAACTAAACACGGTACAACGTTTACAGGTTTGCCAGTTATCGGCTATAGATACGCTTATTACCGAACTGAGTGCAGATAGTGAATTGCTTGCTCCTTATAAAAACGCAGGCTTACATATTTTATAATCGGCCGCTAATAGTATTTAAAGCCGTAACTGCTGTAACAAGTTGTTATGGCTTTTTTGTTTTACCGCTATCTTGTTTACCTCTTATTGTAGCCTAACACCGCACACTTCCGCACTCACCTGCACTGTTTCACTGCCTTTCTGATTTTTTATGCAATATTTTGATAATTTGTTTTACATTACGTTAAACCAACTGCTGCTTTTTGCGTTTTTACGCTACTTATGAAGGTATGGCTTTCTATGCATGCTGATTAATGACGCTTTATTCATTAGGTCTTTCATCACACAAATAAACTGATATGAGGCAACTCCTGCTACCACTCATGACATTTATGGTCATGCTATGTTCCACCACAGCATCCTTTGCTCAAAACGGAACACTTTTCGGAACTATACTCTCTGACGATGACGGATTACCCCTTACCGAGGTAACGGTAACCAACCAGCGAACGGGTAAAAAAACTATTACCGGTAAAAACGGGACGTACACTATTGCCGGTGACATTGGTGACACTTTAAGCTTTAGCTACATTGGTTATACCACCAGCGTAGTTTCTGCATTGGCACAACAAACCATTCGCCTGGTACGCAGCCAGGAAGCTTTGGGAGATGTGGTGGTAACAGCATTTGGCATTAAAAAGGAGAAAAAAGCATTGGGTTATGCAGTACAGGACATTAAAGGCGAAGAGCTACTGAAAAATAAAACACCCAATGTTATTAATGCACTTAATGGCAAAATTGCCGGCCTGAATATTACCAATAGCAATGGTGCACCCGGTTCCAGTGCACAAATAGTGATACGTGGGGGAACCTCTGTTCTGGAAAGCTCTGACAACCAGCCATTGTTTGTAATAGATGGGATACCTATTGACAATTCTACACCGGTAGGTAATACTGCTTATGATAAAATGGGGGCAGCGGCGGCCAGTTTTGGTAACAGGGCTATGGACATTAACCCGGACGATATAGAATCTATTTCTGTATTAAAAGGTCCGTCGGCTGCTGCACTATATGGTTTACGTGCTGCCGCCGGAGCAATTGTTATTACCACTAAAAAAGGAAAAGAAGGCACTACTCAGGTTGCGCTTAGTTCGCGCTTCTCCGCCAACAGAGTAGCACGCCTGCCGCAGCAACAAAATAAGTTCAAGCAAGGAAATGCCATTACTCCTACTGTACCTTCCTATTTATCGTGGGGCAGCGCCTTTACTGGTGCTGACACCGTTTATAATAACCTGCAGGATTTCTTCCAAACCGGTTACGGTATAGATAATAATATCAGCATTTCAGGTGGTTCTAAAAACGGCAACTATTTTTTATCGGCGCAACGATTTGATCAAACCGGAACTGTACCTACTACAGACTACCGCAAAACCGCACTTCGTTATAACGGTGAGCAAAAGCTGGGCTGGTTTACGTTTGGAGCTAATGCCAGTTACACCTACACTACCACTACCCGGGCATTAACCGGTGGTGGCTTGTATAACAGCAGTGGCATGGGATACATGATGGCAGCTGTTGACTGGCCGCGTAATAATAATATGGCAGATTACCTTCATGCAGATGGTTCAAAGAAAAGGCTGCTGGCTTCATCAGATCTGGCTGATGATATTGAAAACCCCTACTGGCTGGTACACAATAATCCTATTACAGATAAAACCAACCGTTTTACCGGGGCTGCTTTTACAAGGGTAAAGCCATTGAGCTGGTTAGAATTTTCTTATAAACTGGGATTGGATTATTATGTAACTAAAATAAACAGTGTTACTATGCCCGGTTCCGCTGTATCGGGCGATTTACAGAAAGGAGGTATTTCGCAAAACGATAGGGAAGTAAGCCTGTTGTCTTCTACCTTTTTAATTACCGCACAGAAAAAGATCAATAAAGACTTTGATGTGAATGTGTTGCTAGGACAAACCACAGAAATGAATAATAGTACTACTGACTACAGGGTAGCTACCGGTTTCCTGGTTCCTAATTTTATCAGTATTAACAACTCGGCTGTAGCCAATAAGCTGTTTCAGCAAAGTATTGGCCGGAGAAGACTGGTGGGTGTGTATGGGGACTTGCGACTGGCATTCCGGAACATTGCTTATGCAGATGTTACAGGGCGTAATGACTGGTCTTCTACCCTGCCTGAGCAAAACCGTTCGTTCTTTTATCCCTCTGTAAGTGGCAGTTTTATTTTTACGGAACTGCTACCTAAAAGCAACATACTTTCATTTGGCAAGTTACGTGCATCATGGTCGCAGGTAGGTAAAGATGCGCCGCCTTATAAAACCACTACGGCCCTGGATGTACCTCAGACTACCTTAGGAGGCGGTTATATTGATAGTTATACTGCCGGCAATCCTAATTTAAAACCTGAAACTACCACTTCTACAGAATTTGGTACCGAATTGCGGTTGTTTAATAATAAAGTGGGCCTGGACTTTACCTGGTATCGTAACCTGAGTAAAGATCAGATTGTATCACCACGTGTTAGCCAGGGGTTGGGCTATATTTACCGTTATGTAAACGCAGGTAAAATTGAGAATAAGGGCATTGAAATAGCTATCAGTGCCACACCTGTAAAAAAAGCAGGCTTTGAATGGAGCACGAATGTAAATATCTCTCACAACAATGGACGTGTGCTGGAACTGCCAGGCTCCATCCCTATTTTGTATGTAACCGAAGCGCAGTATGGCTATGTCAAAGCTGCTTCGTTTAACAATGGAGTGTTCCTCGGCATGAGTGGTAATGTATGGCAAACGGTGGCCAATGGTGAGCATGCCGGAAAGCTGATATTAAATGCTACTACGGGTTTGCCTACTACCTCTACCGCCACTGCTACCATGATAGGTGATCGCGAGCCGGATATGCTGCTGGGCTGGAATAATAACTTCACCTACAAAAACTTTAACCTCAACTTTTTGCTGGATGCCCGTATTGGCGGCGATGTGTTTAACGGAACAGAATATGAAATGATGAATACCGGTATGAGCAAACTGACCGAAAACCGCGGACAAACAGTTTTGATGAAAGGAGTCATTAACACGGGTACCACTGCCGATCCGGTGTATCAGGATTTTTCAAAAGAGGTGGTAATGGATCAAAACTATTACGTGAATTATTATGCTTTTCACTCACCCAATTTTATAACTAAGGTAAACTGGTTAAGAATGCGTAGCGTAGCATTGGGCTATCACTTTCCACAAAGACTGCTGGCCAATAAACTATCCTTTGTAAAAAGTCTGGATTTATTATTGGCAGTTCAGAATGTATTCTTAATTACCAATTATAAAGGCATGGATCCGGAAGTGAGTGCAGCAGGGGCAGGGGCAGGCGGCTCCGGCTCATCGGGTATGGACTATCTTGGCACCCCTCCTACCAGAACTTTCACTCTTGGCTTTAACATTAAATTCTAGGCAATTATGAAAAAGATTATCCTTTCGTTTGTAATAGCATTAAGCATAGCCACTACATCATGCAAGAAAAGCTTTTTTGATGTAAACACAGACCCTAACAATCCTACATCAACCACACCGGACTTACGGTTGCCTCCTATTTTGTTTAACATGCACAACCGTTATGGGGGTGCAGGAACACGTACTGCTATGATTACACAACAATATGGCAGTCCGGCAGTAAGTACCACCAACTATTACAAGCTACAAAACTGGGAATGGGCCAATAACGTTGACATTAACAGCTGGCAGGGCTGGTATAGCTACATATATGTAAACATTAATAAATTATATGGCGAGGCGGAGGCTGCTGGTGCTATGCAGTATGCAGGTGTAGGCAAGTTGCTGGAGGCCTTTGGATGGAGCTGGATAAGTGATTTGTACGGCGAGGTGATTTACAAAGACGCATTAAGTGCCACCACGCTTACGCCAGCTTTTGACAACATAGAAACCGTGTATCCTGAATTATTCACTAAAATTGACGAGGGTATTAAAATACTGCAAACGGCAGCCCCTTCTACTACTTACCCTTTATCTAAAGGCGATTATATTTACAATGGGGATGTGAACCTGTGGATTAAATTTGGTTACGCTTTAAAAGCCCGCTTATTAAATCACCTGGTTAAAAAATCCAATTACGACGCCAGCACCATTCTCTCCCTGATAACACAGTCGTACCAGTCGAATAACGAAGACACAGAAATTAAAACTTTTACGGAAAGCACTGTATCTGGTGAATGGAATGTATTATATGAGAACAGTTATAGCGCCACAGCCAGCAATGGTAACAGTAGTATACGCTACGGCAAGTTGTTGCTTTCTTATCTTAGCAACACCTATACAGGGGGCTCTGGTATTGAAGACCCGCGTATGAGCCTGATGGTAAACAAAATCCCCAGCGGTTCACTGGCGGGACAATATAGCAAAGCGGTTGACCTGGATAGCGTTACCACAACCCCTACAACTGCTGATATCAATTACCGTAACCCGGTAGGCAGTTATTTTAATAAGAAGAATTCCCGCTTTGCATATATTAGTTATGCCGAACTTAAGTTTATTGAAGCGGAGGCTGCTTTTAGAAGCGGAGATAAAGGCCATGCTTTAACGGCTTACAAAGCAGGGATAAAAGCTCATATGGATAAAATGGGGATAGCAACTACTACCAGTGACGCTTTTTTAAACAGTGCAGCAGTTGCACAAACAAGCGACGCCATTACACTCAGCAACATTATGATGCAGAAATATATTGTAATGTATCAGAACCCTGAGGCATGGACAGATATGCGTAAATGCGACTACTGTCTGAACAGCAGCGGCGATTATGACCAGGTTGCCGGTGTGTACAAAGACTTTAAAAAGCCCAAATTTGTACATGTAAACTTTTCAGGTGCCAAAGACTGGATTCGCCGTTTTCAAACAGCTTATATTGAAAGGGATTATAACACGGCCAATGTAACCGCTATAGGAGGATATGATGCCAGCTATACCGCCCAACCCGTATGGTGGGATATTAAAAATTAAGTGACATTTAAATATAAACGGGGCTGTATTGCGCTTACAATACAGCCCCGTTTCTTTATTAGCAGCTTTGCTATTAAAACATCTTAGGCATTTCCCGGTCTTTGGTACGGAATAGCATACCAATAGACAACTCATGCGATCCAGCCTGGTATTTACCAACACCATTGGTATTGAAGTCGTAAGAGTAACCAATTCTTAATTGATCGGTAGCCCACACTTCCAGCATCAGGCTTAACGCGTTGCTATAGTTTAAACTGGTTTGCAGCGCTTCTTTATTCCACAGTTTCATACCAGTTCTATAACTCAAGCCTGCCCACACAGTTTCGGACAGGAATACAAAGGTGTTAAAGTCTACACTGGTAGGTCCTAAAAAGTCTTCCTTAATTAATATAGAAGGTTTAAGGGCAATGCTTTCAGACACTTCCCAAATAGTACCGGCGGTTAAATAAATATGGCGCTTTTTGCTCAGCGTGGTGTAAGTTGTTCCATTGCCAAAAATCAGCTTTTGCGACCCAGGCAGTGCAAACAAGTTCATTACCGAAAGCCCTACATAAGTGTTGGGGTTGCTATAATAAGCACCAAAGCTGGCATCTGGTTTCCATTTAGTGACTTTACCCAATGGAATATCCGGATCATTATCATCCAGGTATTTATAATCTGTTCCATCCAGGGAGTATTGCGTTAAAGCAAAACCAATACCCAGGGCCAGACGCTCTTCGTTATCGTAATCCAATGGAATACGATAAGCGTAAGAACCTGTTAATGACAACGAAGATTGCGGGCCTAGTTTGTCCCAGGTAATTTGTCCACCAACACCTACCCTTTCTTCCGGGGCATTAGTGATGCCATCCAGCGAGATAGTACCTGTTTTAGGCGCACCCGGAAAAGTTGCCCATTGCTGCCTGTAGGTAGCGTTAAAGTACAGGTCTTCCTTATACCCCGCATAAGCCGGGTTAATAGTCAGTCCGTTAAAAACGTACTGACTAAACTGAACATCCTGTTGTGCCGACGCATGTAAACTCATAACCAGCACACAAACTAAACCCAACACACTTCGTTTCATAAAATGACTTTTATGTTCTTTATTTCAGCAATTGTATGTATCCTTTATATGGTGTTTCGCCATCTGGTGCAATGATCTTTAATACATAGTAGTAAACACCTGCTGCCAATCCTTTACCATCCCATGTGTTATCATAGTTTCTGTTATGATACACTTCGTTACCCCATCTGTTAAAGATGATCAGGTCCATTCTCACATTAGAAGGCACACCTGGTATTACAAACATGTCGTTTTTACCGTTGCCGTTTGGCGTAATAACGTTAGGGATGTAGAAATCTTTCAGCACAATCACCGGCTCACTTGATGCTGTGTTGTTTTCTGTATCCGGATCTTTTTCGTTCGCTTTGATAGTTGCTGTGTTTTCCAGTGTACCCGCAGCCACTACTCTTACACGGAACGAAAGTGTGATAGAAGAATCTGCATGTAACGTATCGATAACCCATTCCAGTTTCTTGGTTACTGAGTTGTAAGACACAGTTCCTCTTGTTGTTGAAACAGAATCTACACCATCCAGCAAGGACACCAGCGGATCTGTTACTACTACATTGGTAGCATCATCCGGGCCTTTACCTGTAGCAGTGATTACAAACGTTACGTAAGAGCCTACTGTTACTTTTCCTTTAGACACCAGTGTTTTAGTAATTGCCACATCTGACTGTGAAGCATCTACATACTGCATGGTTTTAGAACAAGTGATTCCTGTTACCGGGTCTGTTACCGTTACAATTACACTTCCCGAACTTACACCTGGTGTAGCAGTTACCGCAAAACTTCCGTCAGCACCTGCAGTGGCTTTGTTGATTGATACATTCGGGTAAATCACAGCTACGTTCGCACCTGGTATTGTTGTACCCGTTACGCGCACCTGGCCATTTGCCAATGTAACAGGCGCTTGTACATCAAACACGCTGATCACTTCTGTTACTACCGCTTTCAGTGAATCGATACATCCGTTGGCGTCTTTTACTGTGATAGTATAAGTACCAGCTATTAACTCACTAATGTTTTGAGTAGTAGCTCCGTTGCTCCATGCGTAGCTGTATGGTGCCACACCACCTTCGATGGCCACGTTCACCGCACCTGTAGCTGAAGAATGACAACCCACTCTTACAATGTTATCTGTCAGTTTCAGCGAATCCGGCTGAGTAATAGACACCGTTTGTGTTACCACACAACCTGCTGCATTTTTAGCCGCTACCGTATAAGTACCTGCTGTCAGCGATTTGAACACATTTTCTGACTGATATGTTCCACCATTGAGTGCGTATACCAAGCCTGTTTCTACCGCATTGATTGTGATTTCACCTGTTGTGCTTCCATAGCATAAGATGCTGTTTCCGCTGGCTGAGAATGCAGGTATTGGCAGTGTGCTTAACTGGAATGTTGTGTCGCTTGAGCAACCACTTGTGTTTGTTACGGTGTAGGTGATTACGATATCGCCTTTGCCTACCGCTTTCACTAAGCCTGTGTTGCTGATAGTTGCTACAGTGGTATCGCTGCTGCTCCATACACCACCGCTTACTGCATTGGTCAACTGAGTAGTACTGTTGATACATACGCTGGATGCGCCTGTGATGACTGGTACCACTGGTAATGCATTGATAACAATGCTTGATCCTGTAGTATCCGTACAGCCATCGCTGTTGCTGAAGCTGTAAGTAATCCAGTAGCTGCCTACTCCGCTCTTCGCTAAGTCTACAGTACCGCTTGTTTTATTAATCACCAGGCCACTCGTTGAGGTGAAGCTACCGCCAGTTGCACCTGTCAAGGTTACTTCCGCGCTATCCCTTGCACAATAAGTGCCGTAAGCGATAGTCGCGGTTGGTAAAGCATGGATCGTGATAGCAGCACCGGTAGTATCTGTACAGCCATCGCTGTTGCTGAAGCTGTAAGTAATCCAGTAGCTGCCTACTCCGCTCTTCGCTAAGTCTACAGTACCGCTTGTTTTATTGATCACCAGGCCACTCGTTGAGGTATATTGACCACCAGTTGCACCTGTCAAGGTTACTTCCGCACTATCCCTTGCACAATAAGTGCCGTAAGCGATAGTCGCCGTTGGTAAAGCATGGATCGTGATAGCAGCACCGGTAGTATCTGTACAGCCATCGCTGTTGCTGAAGCTGTAGGTAATCCAGTATGCTCCAACAGTGCTCTTCGCTAAATCTACAGTACCGCTTGTTTTATTAATCACCAGGCCACTCGTTGAGGTGAAGCTACCGCCAGTTGCACCTGTCAAGGTTACTTCCGCGCTGTCTCTTGCACAATAAGTACCATAAGCTATGCTTGCAGTTGGTAACGCATGGATCGTGATAGCAGCACCGGTAGTATCCGTACAGCCATCGCTGTTGCTGAAGCTGTAAGTAATCCAGTAGCTGCCTACTCCGCTCTTCGCTAAGTCTACGGTACCGCTTGTTTTATTAATCACCAGGCCACTGGTAGAAGTGTAGCTACCACCAGTTGCACCTGTCAAGGTTACTTCCGCGCTGTCTCTTGCACAATAAGTGCCGTAAGCGATAGTCGCAGTTGGTAACGCATGGATCGTGATAGCAGCACCCGTGGTATCTGTACAGCCATCGCTGTTGCTGAAGCTGTAAGTAATCCAGTAGCTGCCTACTCCGCTCTTCGCTAAGTCTACAGTACCGCTTGTTTTATTAATCACCAGGCCACTCGTTGAGGTATATTGACCACCAGTTGCACCTGTCAAGGTTACTTCTGCACTATCCCTTGCACAATAAGTACCATAAGCGATAGTCGCGGTTGGTAAAGCATGGATCGTGATCGAAGCACCGGTAGTATCTGTACAGCCATCGCTGTTGCTGAAGCTGTAGGTAATCCAGTATGCTCCAACAGTGCTCTTCGCTAAATCTACAGTACCGCTTGTTTTATTAATCACCAGGCCACTCGTTGAGGTGAAGCTACCGCCAGTTGCACCCGTTAAGGTTACTTCTGCACTATCCCTTGCACAATAAGTACCATAAGCGATAGTCGCGGTTGGTAAAGCATGGATCGTGATAGCAGCACCCGTGGTATCTGTACAGCCATCGCTGTTGCTGAAGCTGTAAGTAATCCAGTATGCTCCAACAGTGCTCTTCGCTAAGTCTACAGTACCGCTTGTTTTATTAATCACCAGGCCACTCGTTGAGGTATATTGACCGCCAGTTGCACCTGTCAAGGTTACTTCCGCGCTGTCTCTTGCACAATAAGTGCCGTAAGCGATAGTCGCAGTTGGTAACGCATGGATCGTGATAGCAGCACCCGTGGTATCTGTACAGCCATCGCTGTTGCTGAAGCTGTAAGTAATCCAGTAGCTGCCTACTCCGCTCTTCGCTAAGTCTACAGTACCGCTTGTTTTATTGATCACCAGGCCACTCGTTGAGGTATATTGACCACCAGTTGCACCTGTCAAGGTTACTTCTGCACTATCCCTTGCACAATAAGTACCATAAGCGATAGTCGCGGTTGGTAAAGCATGGATCGTGATAGCAGCACCGGTAGTATCTGTACAGCCATCGCTGTTGCTGAAGCTGTAAGTAATCCAGTATGCTCCAACAGTGCTCTTCGCTAAGTCTACAGTACCGCTTGTTTTATTAATCACCAGGCCACTCGTTGAGGTGAAGCTACCGCCAGTTGCACCTGTCAAGGTTACTTCCGCGCTATCTCTTGCACAATAAGTGCCGTAAGCGATAGTCGCGGTTGGTAAAGCATGGATCGTGATAGCAGCACCGGTAGTATCTGTACAGCCATCGCTGTTGCTGAAGCTGTAAGTAATCCAGTATGCTCCAACAGTGCTCTTCGCTAAGTCTACAGTACCGCTTGTTTTATTAATCACCAGGCCACTCGTTGAGGTATATTGACCGCCAGTTGCACCTGTCAAGGTTACTTCTGCACTATCCCTTGCACAATAAGTGCCGTAAGCGATAGTCGCAGTTGGTAACGCATGGATCGTGATAGCAGCACCGGTAGTATCTGTACAGCCATCGCTGTTGCTGAAGCTGTAAGTAATCCAGTAGCTGCCTACTCCGCTCTTCACTAAGTCTACAGTACCGCTTGTTTTATTAATCACCAGGCCACTCGTTGAGGTGAAGCTACCGCCAGTTGCACCCGTTAAGGTTACTTCTGCACTATCCCTTGCACAATAAGTACCATAAGCTATGCTTGCAGTTGGTAACGCATGGATCGTAATCGAAGCACCGGTAGTATCCGTACAGCCATCGCTGTTGCTGAAGCTGTAAGTAATCCAGTAGCTGCCTACTCCGCTCTTCACTAAGTCTACAGTACCGCTTGTTTTATTAATCACCAGGCCACTCGTTGAGGTGAAGCTACCGCCAGTTGCACCCGTTAAGGTTACTTCTGCACTATCCCTTGCACAATAAGTACCATAAGCTATGCTTGCAGTTGGTAACGCATGGATCGTAATCGAAGCACCGGTAGTATCCGTACAGCCATCGCTGTTGCTGAAGCTGTAAGTAATCCAGTAGCTGCCGACTCCGCTCTTCGCTAAGTCTACAGTACCGCTTGTTTTATTAATCACCAGGCCACTCGTTGAGGTATATTGACCACCAGTTGCACCTGTCAAGGTTACTTCCGCGCTGTCTCTTGCACAATAAGTACCATAAGCCATGCTTGCAGTTGGTAACGCATGGATCGTGATAGCAGCACCGGTAGTATCCGTACAGCCATCGCTGTTGCTGAAGCTGTAAGTAATCCAGTAGCTGCCTACTCCGCTCTTCGCTAAGTCTACGGTACCGCTTGTTTTATTAATCACCAGGCCACTGGTAGAAGTGTAGCTACCACCAGTTGCACCTGTCAAGGTTACTTCCGCGCTGTCTCTTGCACAATAAGTGCCGTAAGCGATAGTCGCAGTTGGTAAAGCATGGATCGTAATCGAAGCACCGGTAGTATCCGTACAGCCATCGCTGTTGCTGAAGCTGTAGGTAATCCAGTAGCTGCCGACTCCGCTCTTCACTAAGTCTACAGTACCGCTTGTTTTATTAATCACCAGGCCACTCGTTGAGGTATATTGACCACCAGTTGCACCTGTCAAGGTTACTTCTGCACTATCCCTTGCACAATAAGTGCCGTAAGCGATAGTCGCAGTTGGTAACGCATGGATCGTGATCGAAGCACCGGTAGTATCCGTACAGCCATCGCTGTTGCTGAAGCTGTAAGTAATCCAGTAGCTGCCTACTCCGCTCTTCGCTAAGTCTACAGTACCGCTTGTTTTATTGATCACCAGGCCACTCGTTGAGGTGAAGCTACCACCAGTTGCACCCGTTAAGGTTACTTCTGCACTATCCCTTGCACAATAAGTACCATAAGCGATAGTCGCGGTTGGTAAAGCATGGATCGTGATAGCAGCACCGGTAGTATCGTACAGCCATCGCTGTTGCTGAAGCTGTAAGTAATCCAGTATGCTCCAACAGTGCTCTTCGCTAAGTCTACAGTACCGCTTGTTTTATTAATCACCAGGCCACTCGTTGAGGTGAAGCTACCGCCAGTTGCACCTGTCAAGGTTACTTCCGCGCTATCCCTTGCACAATAAGTGCCGTAAGCGATAGTCGCGGTTGGTAAAGCATGGATCGTGATAGCAGCACCCGTGGTATCTGTACAGCCATCGCTGTTGCTGAAGCTGTAAGTAATCCAGTAGCTGCCTACTCCGCTCTTCGCTAAGTCTACAGTACCGCTTGTTTTATTGATCACCAGGCCACTCGTTGAGGTATATTGACCACCAGTTGCACCTGTCAAGGTTACTTCCGCACTATCCCTTGCACAATAAGTGCCGTAAGCGATAGTCGCCGTTGGTAAAGCATGGATCGTGATAGCAGCACCGGTAGTATCTGTACAGCCATCGCTGTTGCTGAAGCTGTAGTAATCCAGTATGCTCCAACAGTGCTCTTCGCTAATCTACAGTACCGCTTGTTTTATTAATCACCAGGCCACTCGTTGAGGTGAAGCTACCGCCAGTTGCACCTGTCAAGGTTACTTCCGCGCTGTCTCTTGCACAATAAGTACCATAAGCTATGCTTGCAGTTGGTAACGCATGGATCGTGATAGCAGCACCGGTAGTATCCGTACAGCCATCGCTGTTGCTGAAGCTGTAAGTAATCCAGTAGCTGCCTACTCCGCTCTTCGCTAAGTCTACGGTACCGCTTGTTTTATTAATCACCAGGCCACTGGTAGAAGTGTAGCTACCACCAGTTGCACCTGTCAAGGTTACTTCCGCGCTGTCTCTTGCACAATAAGTGCCGTAAGCGATAGTCGCAGTTGGTAACGCATGGATCGTGATAGCAGCACCCGTGGTATCTGTACAGCCATCGCTGTTGCTGAAGCTGTAAGTAATCCAGTAGCTGCCGACTCCGCTCTTCGCTAAGTCTACAGTACCGCTTGTTTTATTAATCACCAGGCCACTCGTTGAGGTATATTGACCGCCAGTTGCACCTGTCAAGGTTACTTCTGCACTATCCTTGCACAATAAGTACCATAAGCGATAGTCGCGTTGGTAAAGCATGGATCGTGATCGAAGCACCGGTAGTATCTGTACAGCCATCGCTGTTGCTGAAGCTGTAGGTAATCCAGTATGCTCCACGTGCTCTTCGCTAAATCTACAGTACCGCTTGTTTTATTAATCACCAGGCCACTCGTTGAGGTGAAGCTACCGCCAGTTGCACCGTTAAGGTTACTTCTGCACTATCCTTGCACAATAAGTACCATAAGCGATAGTCGCGTTGGTAACGCATGGATCGTGATAGCAGCACCCGTGTATCTGTACAGCCATCGCTGTTGCTGAAGCTGTAAGTAATCCAGTAGCTCCACTGCTCTTCGCTAAGTCTACAGTACCGCTTGTTTTATTAATCACCAGGCCACTCGTTGAGGTATATTGACCGCCAGTTGCACCTGTCAAGGTTACTTCCGCGCTGTCTCTTGCACAATAAGTGCCGTAAGCGATAGTCGCAGTTGGTAACGCATGGATCGTGATAGCAGCACCCGGTGTATCTGTACAGCCATCGCTGTTGCTGAAGCTGTAGTAATCCAGTAGCTGCCTACTCCGCTCTTCGCTAAGTCTACAGTACCGCTTGTTTTATTGATCACCAGGCCACTCGTTGAGGTATATTGACCACCAGTTGCACCTGTCAAGGTTACTTCTGCACTATCCCTTGCACAATAAGTACCATAAGCGATAGTCGCGGTTGGTAAAGCATGGATCGTGATAGCAGCACCGGTAGTATCTGTACAGCCATCGCTGTTGCTGAAGCTGTAAGTAATCCAGTATGCTCCAACAGTGCTCTTCGCTAAGTCTACAGTACCGCTTGTTTTATTAATCACCAGGCCACTCGTTGAGGTGAAGCTACCGCCAGTTGCACCTGTCAAGGTTACTTCCGCGCTATCCTTGCACAATAAGTGCCGTAAGCGATAGTCGCGGTTGGTAAGCATGGATCGTGATAGCAGCACCGGTAGTATCTGTACAGCCATCGCTGTTGCTGAAGCTGTAAGTAATCCAGTATGCTCACAGTGCTCTTCGCTAAGTCTAGTACCGCTTGTTTATTAATCACCAGGCCACTCGTTGAGGTATACCGCCAGTTGCACTGTCAAGTTACTTCGCCTTCCTTGCCAATAAGTGCCGTAAGCGATAGTCGCGTTGGTAAGCATGGATCGTGATAGCAGCACCCGTGGTATCTGTACAGCCATCGCTGTTGCTGAAGCTGTAAGTAATCCAGTAGCTGCCTACTCCGCTCTTCGCTAAGTCTACAGTACCGCTTGTTTTATTGATCACCAGGCCACTCGTTGAGGTATATTGACCACCAGTTGCACCTGTCAAGGTTACTTCCGCACTATCCCTTGCACAATAAGTGCCGTAAGCGATAGTCGCCGTTGGTAAAGCATGGATCGTGATAGCAGCACCGGTAGTATCTGTACAGCCATCGCTGTTGCTGAAGCTGTAGGTAATCCAGTATGCTCCAACAGTGCTCTTCGCTAAATCTACAGTACCGCTTGTTTTATTAATCACCAGGCCACTCGTTGAGGTGAAGCTACCGCCAGTTGCACCTGTCAAGGTTACTTCCGCGCTGTCTCTTGCACAATAAGTACCATAAGCTATGCTTGCAGTTGGTAACGCATGGATCGTGATAGCAGCACCGGTAGTATCCGTACAGCCATCGCTGTTGCTGAAGCTGTAAGTAATCCAGTAGCTGCCTACTCCGCTCTTCGCTAAGTCTACGGTACCGCTTGTTTTATTAATCACCAGGCCACTGGTAGAAGTGTAGCTACCACCAGTTGCACCTGTCAAGGTTACTTCCGCGCTGTCTCTTGCACAATAAGTGCCGTAAGCGATAGTCGCAGTTGGTAACGCATGGATCGTGATAGCAGCACCCGTGGTATCTGTACAGCCATCGCTGTTGCTGAAGCTGTAAGTAATCCAGTAGCTGCCGACTCCGCTCTTCGCTAAGTCTACAGTACCGCTTGTTTTATTAATCACCAGGCCACTCGTTGAGGTATATTGACCGCCAGTTGCACCTGTCAAGGTTACTTCTGCACTATCCCTTGCACAATAAGTACCATAAGCGATAGTCGCGGTTGGTAAAGCATGGATCGTGATCGAAGCACCGGTAGTATCTGTACAGCCATCGCTGTTGCTGAAGCTGTAGGTAATCCAGTATGCTCCAACAGTGCTCTTCGCTAAATCTACAGTACCGCTTGTTTTATTAATCACCAGGCCACTCGTTGAGGTGAAGCTACCGCCAGTTGCACCCGTTAAGGTTACTTCTGCACTATCCCTTGCACAATAAGTACCATAAGCGATAGTCGCGGTTGGTAACGCATGGATCGTGATAGCAGCACCCGTGGTATCTGTACAGCCATCGCTGTTGCTGAAGCTGTAAGTAATCCAGTATGCTCCAACAGTGCTCTTCGCTAAGTCTACAGTACCGCTTGTTTTATTAATCACCAGGCCACTCGTTGAGGTATATTGACCGCCAGTTGCACCTGTCAAGGTTACTTCCGCGCTGTCTCTTGCACAATAAGTGCCGTAAGCGATAGTCGCAGTTGGTAACGCATGGATCGTGATAGCAGCACCCGTGGTATCTGTACAGCCATCGCTGTTGCTGAAGCTGTAGGTAATCCAGTAGCTGCCTACTCCGCTCTTCGCTAAGTCTACAGTACCGCTTGTTTTATTGATCACCAGGCCACTCGTTGAGGTATATTGACCACCAGTTGCACCTGTCAAGGTTACTTCTGCACTATCCCTTGCACAATAAGTACCATAAGCGATAGTCGCGGTTGGTAAAGCATGGATCGTGATAGCAGCACCGGTAGTATCTGTACAGCCATCGCTGTTGCTGAAGCTGTAAGTAATCCAGTATGCTCCAACAGTGCTCTTCGCTAAGTCTACAGTACCGCTTGTTTTATTAATCACCAGGCCACTCGTTGAGGTGAAGCTACCGCCAGTTGCACCTGTCAAGGTTACTTCCGCGCTATCTCTTGCACAATAAGTGCCGTAAGCGATAGTCGCGGTTGGTAAAGCATGGATCGTGATAGCAGCACCGGTAGTATCTGTACAGCCATCGCTGTTGCTGAAGCTGTAAGTAATCCAGTATGCTCCAACAGTGCTCTTCGCTAAGTCTACAGTACCGCTTGTTTTATTAATCACCAGGCCACTCGTTGAGGTATATTGACCGCCAGTTGCACCTGTCAAGGTTACTTCTGCACTATCCCTTGCACAATAAGTGCCGTAAGCGATAGTCGCAGTTGGTAACGCATGGATCGTGATAGCAGCACCCGTGGTATCTGTACAGCCATCGCTGTTGCTGAAGCTGTAAGTAATCCAGTAGCTGCCTACTCCGCTCTTCGCTAAGTCTACAGTACCGCTTGTTTTATTGATCACCAGGCCACTCGTTGAGGTATATTGACCACCAGTTGCACCTGTCAAGGTTACTTCTGCACTATCCCTTGCACAATAAGTACCATAAGCGATAGTCGCGGTTGGTAAAGCATGGATCGTGATAGCAGCACCGGTAGTATCTGTACAGCCATCGCTGTTGCTGAAGCTGTAAGTAATCCAGTATGCTCCAACAGTGCTCTTCGCTAAGTCTACAGTACCGCTTGTTTTATTAATCACCAGGCCACTCGTTGAGGTGAAGCTACCGCCAGTTGCACCTGTCAAGGTTACTTCCGCGCTATCCCTTGCACAATAAGTGCCGTAAGCGATAGTCGCGGTTGGTAACGCATGGATCGTGATAGCAGCACCGGTAGTATCTGTACAGCCATCGCTGTTGCTGAAGCTGTAAGTAATCCAGTAGCTGCCTACTCCGCTCTTCGCTAAGTCTACAGTACCGCTTGTTTTATTAATCACCAGGCCACTCGTTGAGGTATATTGACCGCCAGTTGCACCTGTCAAGGTTACTTCCGCACTATCCCTTGCACAATAAGTGCCGTAAGCGATAGTCGCCGTTGGTAAAGCATGGATCGTGATCGAAGCACCGGTAGTATCCGTACAGCCATCGCTGTTGCTGAAGCTGTAAGTAATCCAGTAGCTGCCTACTCCGCTCTTCGCTAAGTCTACAGTACCGCTTGTTTTATTGATCACCAGGCCACTCGTTGAGGTATATTGACCGCCAGTTGCACCCGTTAAGGTTACTTCTGCACTATCCCTTGCACAATAAGTACCATAAGCTATGCTTGCGGTTGGTAACGCATGGATCGTGATAGCAGCACCCGTGGTATCTGTACAGCCATCGCTATTGCTGAAGCTGTAAGTAATCCAGTAGCTGCCTACTCCGCTCTTCGCTAAATCTACAGTACCGCTTGTTTTATTAATCACCAGGCCACTCGTTGAGGTGAAGCTACCGCCAGTTGCACCCGTTAAGGTTACTTCTGCACTATCCCTTGCACAATAAGTACCATAAGCGATAGTCGCGGTTGGTAAAGCATGGATCGTGATAGCAGCACCCGTGGTATCTGTACAGCCATCGCTGTTGCTGAAGCTGTAAGTAATCCAGTATGCTCCAACAGTGCTCTTCGCTAAGTCTACAGTACCGCTTGTTTTATTAATCACCAGGCCACTCGTTGAGGTATATTGACCGCCAGTTGCACCTGTCAAGGTTACTTCCGCGCTGTCTCTTGCACAATAAGTGCCGTAAGCGATAGTCGCAGTTGGTAACGCATGGATCGTGATAGCAGCACCCGTGGTATCTGTACAGCCATCGCTGTTGCTGAAGCTGTAAGTAATCCAGTAGCTGCCGACTCCGCTCTTCGCTAAGTCTACAGTACCGCTTGTTTTATTGATCACCAGGCCACTCGTTGAGGTATATTGACCACCAGTTGCACCTGTCAAGGTTACTTCTGCACTATCCCTTGCACAATAAGTACCATAAGCGATAGTCGCGGTTGGTAAAGCATGGATCGTGATAGCAGCACCGGTAGTATCTGTACAGCCATCGCTGTTGCTGAAGCTGTAAGTAATCCAGTATGCTCCAACAGTGCTCTTCGCTAAGTCTACAGTACCGCTTGTTTTATTAATCACCAGGCCACTCGTTGAGGTGAAGCTACCGCCAGTTGCACCCGTTAAGGTTACTTCTGCACTATCCCTTGCACAATAAGTACCATAAGCGATAGTCGCGGTTGGTAAAGCATGGATCGTGATAGCAGCACCCGTGGTATCTGTACAGCCATCGCTATTGCTGAAGCTGTAAGTAATCCAGTAGCTGCCTACTCCGCTCTTCGCTAAGTCTACAGTACCGCTTGTTTTATTGATCACCAGGCCACTCGTTGAGGTATATTGACCACCAGTTGCACCTGTCAAGGTTACTTCCGCGCTGTCTCTTGCACAATAAGTGCCGTAAGCGATAGTCGCAGTTGGTAACGCATGGATCGTGATAGCAGCACCCGTGGTATCTGTACAGCCATCGCTGTTGCTGAAGCTGTAAGTAATCCAGTAGCTGCCTACTCCGCTCTTCGCTAAGTCTACAGTACCGCTTGTTTTATTGATCACCAGGCCACTCGTTGAGGTATATTGACCACCAGTTGCACCTGTCAAGGTTACTTCTGCACTATCCCTTGCACAATAAGTACCATAAGCGATAGTCGCGGTTGGTAAAGCATGGATCGTGATAGCAGCACCGGTAGTATCTGTACAGCCATCGCTGTTGCTGAAGCTGTAAGTAATCCAGTATGCTCCAACAGTGCTCTTCGCTAAGTCTACAGTACCGCTTGTTTTATTAATCACCAGGCCACTCGTTGAGGTGAAGCTACCGCCAGTTGCACCTGTCAAGGTTACTTCCGCGCTATCTCTTGCACAATAAGTGCCGTAAGCGATAGTCGCGGTTGGTAAAGCATGGATCGTGATAGCAGCACCGGTAGTATCTGTACAGCCATCGCTGTTGCTGAAGCTGTAAGTAATCCAGTATGCTCCAACAGTGCTCTTCGCTAAGTCTACAGTACCGCTTGTTTTATTAATCACCAGGCCACTCGTTGAGGTGAAGCTACCGCCAGTTGCACCTGTCAAGGTTACTTCCGCGCTATCTCTTGCACAATAAGTGCCGTAAGCGATAGTCGCGGTTGGTAAAGCATGGATCGTGATAGCAGCACCGGTAGTATCTGTACAGCCATCGCTGTTGCTGAAGCTGTAAGTAATCCAGTAGCTGCCTACTCCGCTCTTCGCTAAGTCTACAGTACCGCTTGTTTTATTAATCACCAGGCCACTCGTTGAGGTATATTGACCGCCAGTTGCACCTGTCAAGGTTACTTCCGCACTATCCCTTGCACAATAAGTGCCGTAAGCGATAGTCGCCGTTGGTAACGCATGGATCGTGATCGAAGCACCGGTAGTATCTGTACAGCCATCGCTGTTGCTGAAGCTGTAAGTAATCCAGTAGCTGCCTACTCCGCTCTTCGCTAAGTCTACAGTACCGCTTGTTTTATTAATCACCAGGCCACTCGTTGAGGTATATTGACCACCAGTTGCACCTGTCAAGGTTACTTCCGCACTATCCCTTGCACAATAAGTGCCGTAAGCGATAGTCGCCGTTGGTAACGCATGGATCGTGATCGAAGCACCGGTAGTATCCGTACAGCCATCGCTGTTGCTGAAGCTGTAAGTAATCCAGTAGCTGCCTACTCCGCTCTTCGCTAAGTCTACAGTACCGCTTGTTTTATTGATCACCAGGCCACTCGTTGAGGTATATTGACCGCCAGTTGCACCCGTTAAGGTTACTTCTGCACTATCCCTTGCACAATAAGTACCATAAGCTATGCTTGCGGTTGGTAACGCATGGATCGTGATAGCAGCACCCGTGGTATCTGTACAGCCATCGCTATTGCTGAAGCTGTAAGTAATCCAGTAGCTGCCTACTCCGCTCTTCGCTAAGTCTACAGTACCGCTTGTTTTATTGATCACCAGGCCACTCGTTGAGGTATATTGACCACCAGTTGCACCTGTCAAGGTTACTTCTGCACTATCCCTTGCACAATAAGTGCCGTAAGCGATAGTCGCCGTTGGTAACGCATGGATCGTGATCGAAGCACCGGTAGTATCCGTACAGCCATCGCTGTTGCTGAAGCTGTAAGTAATCCAGTAGCTGCCGACTCCGCTCTTCGCTAAGTCTACAGTACCGCTTGTTTTATTAATCACCAGGCCACTGGTAGAAGTGTAGCTACCACCAGTTGCACCTGTCAAGGTTACTTCCGCGCTGTCTCTTGCACAATAAGTGCCGTAAGCGATAGTCGCAGTTGGTAACGCATGGATCGTGATAGCAGCACCCGTGGTATCTGTACAGCCATCGCTGTTGCTGAAGCTGTAAGTAATCCAGTAGCTGCCGACTCCGCTCTTCGCTAAGTCTACAGTACCGCTTGTTTTATTAATCACCAGGCCACTCGTTGAGGTATATTGACCGCCAGTTGCACCTGTCAAGGTTACTTCCGCGCTGTCTCTTGCACAATAAGTGCCATAAGCTATGCTTGCAGTTGGTAACGCATGGATCGTGATAGCAGCACCGGTAGTATCTGTACAGCCATCGCTGTTGCTGAAGCTGTAAGTAATCCAGTAGCTGCCTACTCCGCTCTTCGCTAAGTCTACAGTACCGCTTGTTTTATTAATCACCAGGCCACTCGTTGAGGTATATTGACCGCCAGTTGCACCTGTCAAGGTTACTTCCGCACTATCCCTTGCACAATAAGTGCCGTAAGCGATAGTCGCCGTTGGTAACGCATGGATCGTGATCGAAGCACCGGTAGTATCCGTACAGCCATCGCTGTTGCTGAAGCTGTAAGTAATCCAGTAGCTGCCTACTCCGCTCTTCACTAAGTCTACAGTACCGCTTGTTTTATTAATCACCAGGCCACTGGTAGAAGTGTAGCTACCACCAGTTGCACCTGTCAAGGTTACTTCCGCGCTGTCTCTTGCACAATAAGTGCCGTAAGCGATAGTCGCAGTTGGTAACGCATGGATCGTGATAGCAGCACCCGTGGTATCTGTACAGCCATCGCTGTTGCTGAAGCTGTAAGTAATCCAGTATGCTCCAACAGTGCTCTTCGCTAAGTCTACAGTACCGCTTGTTTTATTAATCACCAGGCCACTCGTTGAGGTATATTGACCGCCAGTTGCACCTGTCAAGGTTACTTCCGCGCTGTCTCTTGCACAATAAGTGCCGTAAGCGATAGTCGCAGTTGGTAACGCATGGATCGTGATAGCAGCACCCGTGGTATCTGTACAGCCATCGCTGTTGCTGAAGCTGTAAGTAATCCAGTAGCTGCCGACTCCGCTCTTCGCTAAGTCTACAGTACCGCTTGTTTTATTGATCACCAGGCCACTCGTTGAGGTATATTGACCACCAGTTGCACCTGTCAAGGTTACTTCTGCACTATCCCTTGCACAATAAGTACCATAAGCGATAGTCGCGGTTGGTAAAGCATGGATCGTGATAGCAGCACCGGTAGTATCTGTACAGCCATCGCTGTTGCTGAAGCTGTAAGTAATCCAGTAGCTGCCTACTCCGCTCTTCGCTAAGTCTACAGTACCGCTTGTTTTATTAATCACCAGGCCACTCGTTGAGGTATATTGACCGCCAGTTGCACCCGTTAAGGTTACTTCTGCACTATCCCTTGCACAATAAGTACCATAAGCGATAGTCGCGGTTGGTAAAGCATGGATCGTGATAGCAGCACCCGTGGTATCTGTACAGCCATCGCTATTGCTGAAGCTGTAAGTAATCCAGTAGCTGCCTACTCCGCTCTTCGCTAAGTCTACAGTACCGCTTGTTTTATTGATCACCAGGCCACTCGTTGAGGTATATTGACCACCAGTTGCACCTGTCAAGGTTACTTCCGCGCTGTCTCTTGCACAATAAGTACCATAAGCGATAGTCGCAGTTGGTAACGCATGGATCGTGATAGCAGCACCCGTGGTATCTGTACAGCCATCGCTGTTGCTGAAGCTGTAAGTAATCCAGTAGCTGCCTACTCCGCTCTTCGCTAAGTCTACAGTACCGCTTGTTTTATTGATCACCAGGCCACTCGTTGAGGTATATTGACCACCAGTTGCACCTGTCAAGGTTACTTCTGCACTATCCCTTGCACAATAAGTACCATAAGCGATAGTCGCGGTTGGTAAAGCATGGATCGTGATAGCAGCACCGGTAGTATCTGTACAGCCATCGCTGTTGCTGAAGCTGTAAGTAATCCAGTAGCTGCCTACTCCGCTCTTCGCTAAGTCTACAGTACCGCTTGTTTTATTAATCACCAGGCCACTCGTTGAGGTATATTGACCGCCAGTTGCACCCGTTAAGGTTACTTCTGCGCTGTCTCTTGCACAATAAGTGCCGTAAGCGATAGTCGCGGTTGGTAACGCATGGATCGTGATAGCAGCACCGGTAGTATCCGTACAGCCATCGCTGTTGCTGAAGCTGTAAGTAATCCAGTAGCTGCCTACTCCGCTCTTCGCTAAGTCTACAGTACCGCTTGTTTTATTGATCACCAGGCCACTCGTTGAGGTATATTGACCACCAGTTGCACCCGTTAAGGTTACTTCCGCGCTGTCTCTTGCACAATAAGTGCCGTAAGCGATAGTCGCGGTTGGTAACGCATGGATCGTGATAGCAGCACCGGTAGTATCCGTACAGCCATCGCTGTTGCTGAAGCTGTAAGTAATCCAGTATGCTCCAACAGTGCTCTTCGCTAAGTCTACAGTACCGCTTGTTTTATTGATCACCAGGCCACTCGTTGAGGTATATTGACCACCAGTTGCACCTGTCAAGGTTACTTCCGCGCTGTCTCTTGCACAATAAGTGCCGTAAGCGATAGTCGCCGTTGGTAAAGCATGGATCGTGATAGCAGCACCGGTAGTATCTGTACAGCCATCGCTGTTGCTGAAGCTGTAGGTAATCCAGTATGCTCCAACAGTGCTCTTCGCTAAATCTACAGTACCGCTTGTTTTATTAATCACCAGGCCACTCGTTGAGGTGAAGCTACCGCCAGTTGCACCTGTCAAGGTTACTTCCGCGCTGTCTCTTGCACAATAAGTACCATAAGCCATGCTTGCAGTTGGTAACGCATGGATCGTGATAGCAGCACCGGTAGTATCCGTACAGCCATCGCTGTTGCTGAAGCTGTAAGTAATCCAGTAGCTGCCTACTCCGCTCTTCGCTAAGTCTACGGTACCGCTTGTTTTATTAATCACCAGGCCACTCGTTGAGGTATATTGACCGCCAGTTGCACCCGTTAAGGTTACTTCCGCGCTGTCTCTTGCACAATAAGTACCATAAGCTATGCTTGCAGTTGGTAATGCATGGATGATAATTGCAGAACCAGTCGTATCGAAACAGCCGGTTGTTTTATCTGTGTATTGATATTTTATCCAATAAGAACCAGCAGTGCTAGCTGCTACGTCGATTTTACCTGTAGCACCATCCAGAGACAGCCCAGTTGCAGAACTATACAGGCTATTAATATTGGTAGTATCACCAGTACGCTTCACTAAAGCGACACCGGTTTTACAGAACACAGTATTACCATAAGAGATGGTTACAGCTGCTGGTAATGCGTTGATTTTTATGCCCACACCAGTGGTATCACTACAGCCGGTTGTTTTATCTGTGTATTGATATTTTATCCAATAAGAACCAGCAGTGCTCGCTGCCACATCAATTTTACCTGTAGCACCATCCAGAGACAGCCCAGTTGCAGAACTATACAGGCTATTAATATTGGTTGTATCGCCAGTACGCTTCACTAAAGCGACACCGGTTTTACAAAACACAGTATTACCATAAGAGATGGTTACAGCAGCTGGTAATGCGTTGATTTTTATGCCCACACCAGTGGTATCACTACAGCTTGTTGTTTTATCTGTGTATTGATATTTTATCCAGTAAGAACCAGCAGTGCTCGCTGCCACATCAATTTTACCAGTCGATGCATCCAGGGACAGCCCAGTTGCAGAACTATACAGGCTATTAATATTGGTAGTATCACCAGTGCGCTTCACTAAAGCGACACCAGTCTTACAGAATACGGTATTACCATAAGAGATGGTTACAGCTGTCGGCAGAGCATTAATCTTAATGCCTACGCCAGTGGTATCACTACAGCTTGTTGTTTTATCTGTGTATTGATATTTTATCCAGTAAGAACCAGCAGTGCTCGCTGCCACATCAATTTTACCTGTAGCACCATCCAGAGACAGCCCAGTTGCAGAACTATACAGGCTATTAATATTGGTTGTATCACCAGTACGCTTCACTAAAGCGACACCGGTTTTACAAAACACAGTATTACCATAAGAGATGGTTACAGCAGCTGGTAATGCGTTGATTTTTATGCCCACACCAGTGGTATCACTACAGCCGGTTGTTTTATCTGTGTATTGATATTTTATCCAATAAGAACCAGCAGTGCTAGCTGCTACGTCGATTTTACCTGTAGCACCATCCAGAGACAGCCCAGTTGCAGAACTATACAGGCTATTAATATTGGTAGTATCACCAGTACGCTTCACTAAAGCGACACCGGTTTTACAGAACACGGTATTACCATAAGAGATGGTTACAGCTGTTGGCAGAGCATTAATCTTAATGCCTACGCCAGTGGTATCACTACAGCTTGTTGTTTTATCTGTGTATTGATATTTTATCCAGTAAGAACCAGCAGTGCTCGCTGCCACATCAATTTTACCTGTAGCACCATCCAGAGACAGCCCAGTTGCAGAACTATACAGGCTATTAATATTGGTTGTATCACCAGTACGCTTCACTAAAGCGACACCGGTTTTACAGAATACGGTATTACCATAAGAGATGGTTACAGCAGCCGGTAATGCGTTGATTTTTATGCCCACACCAGTGGTATCACTACAGCTTGTTGTTTTATTAGTATACTGATATTTTATCCAGTAAGAACCAGCAGTGCTCGCTGCCACATCAATTTTACCTGTAGCACCATCCAGAGACAGCCCAGTTGTAGAACTATACAGGCTATTAATATTGGTAGTATCACCAGTACGCTTCACTAAAGCGACACCGGTTTTACAAAACACAGTATTACCATAAGAGATGGTTACAGCAGCTGGTAATGCGTTGATTTTTATGCCCACACCAGTGGTATCACTACAGCTTGTTGTTTTATCTGTGTATTGATATTTTATCCAGTAAGAACCAGCAGTGCTCGCTGCCACATCAATTTTACCTGTAGCACCATCCAGGGACAGCCCAGTTGCAGAACTATACAGGCTATTAATATTGGTAGTATCGCCAGTACGCTTCACTAAAGCGACACCGGTTTTACAGAACACGGTATTACCATAAGAGATGGTTACAGCTGTCGGCAGAGCATTAATCTTAATGCCTACGCCAGTGGTATCACTACAGCTTGTTGTTTTATCTGTGTATTGATATTTTATCCAGTAAGAACCAGCAGTGCTAGCTGCTACGTCGATTTTACCAGTCGATGCATCCAGGGACAGCCCAGTTGCAGAACTATACAGGCTATTAATATTGGTAGTATCACCAGTACGCTTCACTAAAGCGACACCGGTTTTACAGAACACGGTATTACCATAAGAGATGGTTACAGCTGTTGGCAGAGCATTAATCTTAATGCCTACGCCAGTGGTATCACTACAGCTTGTTGTTTTATCTGTGTATTGATATTTTATCCAGTAAGAACCAGCAGTGCTCGCTGCCACATCAATTTTACCAGTCGATGCATCCAGAGACAGCCCAGTTGCAGAACTATACAGGCTATTAATATTGGTAGTATCACCAGTACGCTTCAATAAAGCGACACCGGTTTTACAAAACACAGTATTACCATAAGAGATGGTTACAGCAGCTGGTAATGCGTTGATTTTTATGCCCACACCAGTGGTATCACTACAGCCGGTTGTTTTATCTGTGTATTGATATTTTATCCAATAAGAACCAGCAGTGCTAGCTGCTACGTCGATTTTACCTGTAGCACCATCCAGAGACAGCCCAGTTGCAGAACTATACAGGCTATTAATATTGGTAGTATCACCAGTACGCTTCACTAAAGCGACACCGGTTTTACAGAACACAGTATTACCATAAGAGATGGTTACAGCTGCTGGTAATGCGTTGATTTTTATGCCCACACCAGTGGTATCACTACAGCCGGTTGTTTTATCTGTGTATTGATATTTTATCCAATAAGAACCAGCAGTGCTCGCTGCCACATCAATTTTACCTGTAGCACCATCCAGAGACAGCCCAGTTGCAGAACTATACAGGCTATTAATATTGGTTGTATCGCCAGTACGCTTCACTAAAGCGACACCGGTTTTACAAAACACAGTATTACCATAAGAGATGGTTACAGCAGCTGGTAATGCGTTGATTTTTATGCCCACACCAGTGGTATCACTACAGCTTGTTGTTTTATCTGTGTATTGATATTTTATCCAGTAAGAACCAGCAGTGCTCGCTGCCACATCAATTTTACCAGTCGATGCATCCAGGGACAGCCCAGTTGCAGAACTATACAGGCTATTAATATTGGTAGTATCACCAGTGCGCTTCACTAAAGCGACACCAGTCTTACAGAATACGGTATTACCATAAGAGATGGTTACAGCTGTCGGCAGAGCATTAATCTTAATGCCTACGCCAGTGGTATCACTACAGCTTGTTGTTTTATCTGTGTATTGATATTTTATCCAGTAAGAACCAGCAGTGCTCGCTGCCACATCAATTTTACCTGTAGCACCATCCAGAGACAGCCCAGTTGCAGAACTATACAGGCTATTAATATTGGTTGTATCACCAGTACGCTTCACTAAAGCGACACCGGTTTTACAAAACACAGTATTACCATAAGAGATGGTTACAGCAGCTGGTAATGCGTTGATTTTTATGCCCACACCAGTGGTATCACTACAGCCGGTTGTTTTATCTGTGTATTGATATTTTATCCAATAAGAACCAGCAGTGCTAGCTGCTACGTCGATTTTACCAGTCGATGCATCCAGGGACAGCCCAGTTGCAGAACTATACAGGCTATTAATATTGGTAGTATCACCAGTACGCTTCACTAAAGCGACACCGGTTTTACAGAACACGGTATTACCATAAGAGATGGTTACAGCTGTTGGCAGAGCATTAATCTTAATGCCTACGCCAGTGGTATCACTACAGCTTGTTGTTTTATCTGTGTATTGATATTTTATCCAGTAAGAACCAGCAGTGCTCGCTGCCACATCAATTTTACCTGTAGCACCATCCAGAGACAGCCCAGTTGCAGAACTATACAGGCTATTAATATTGGTTGTATCACCAGTACGCTTCACTAAAGCGACACCGGTTTTACAAAACACAGTATTACCATAAGAGATGGTTACAGCAGCTGGTAATGCGTTGATTTTTATGCCCACACCAGTGGTATCACTACAGCCGGTTGTTTTATTAGTATACTGATATTTTATCCAATAAGAACCAGCAGTGCTCGCTGCCACATCAATTTTACCTGTAGCACCATCCAGAGACAGCCCAGTTGTAGAACTATACAGGCTATTAATATTGGTAGTATCACCAGTACGCTTCACTAAAGCGACACCGGTTTTACAAAACACAGTATTACCATAAGAGATGGTTACAGCTGTCGGCAGAGCATTAATCTTAATGCCTACGCCAGTGGTATCACTACAGCTTGTTGTTTTATCTGTGTATTGATATTTTATCCAGTAAGAACCAGCAGTGCTCGCTGCCACATCAATTTTACCTGTAGCACCATCCAGGGACAGCCCAGTTGCAGAACTATACAGGCTATTAATATTGGTAGTATCGCCAGTACGCTTCACTAAAGCGACACCGGTTTTACAGAACACGGTATTACCATAAGAGATGGTTACAGCTGTCGGCAGAGCATTAATCTTAATGCCTACGCCAGTGGTATCACTACAGCTTGTTGTTTTATCTGTGTATTGATATTTTATCCAGTAAGAACCAGCAGTGCTCGCTGCCACATCAATTTTACCTGTAGCACCATCCAGGGACAGCCCAGTTGCAGAACTATACAGGCTATTAATATTGGTAGTATCACCAGTGCGCTTCACTAAAGCGACACCAGTCTTACAGAATACGGTATTACCATAAGAGATGGTTACAGCTGTCGGCAGAGCATTAATCTTAATGCCTACGCCAGTGGTATCACTACAGCTTGTTGTTTTATCTGTGTATTGATATTTTATCCAGTAAGAACCAGCAGTGCTCGCTGCCACATCAATTTTACCTGTAGCACCATCCAGGGACAGCCCAGTTGCAGAACTATACAGGCTATTAATATTGGTTGTATCACCAGTACGCTTCACTAAAGCGACACCGGTTTTACAGAATACGGTATTACCATAAGAGATGGTTACAGCAGCCGGTAATGCGTTGATTTTTATGCCCACACCAGTGGTATCACTACAGCTTGTTGTTTTATTAGTATACTGATATTTTATCCAGTAAGAACCAGCAGTGCTCGCTGCCACATCAATTTTACCTGTAGCACCATCCAGAGACAGCCCAGTTGTAGAACTATACAGGCTATTAATATTGGTAGTATCACCAGTACGCTTAACTAAAGCGACACCGGTTTTACAAAACACAGTATTACCATAAGAGATGGTTACAGCTGTCGGCAGAGCATTAATCTTAATGCCTACGCCAGTGGTATCACTACAGCTTGTTGTTTTATCTGTGTATTGATATTTTATCCAGTAAGAACCAGCAGTGCTCGCTGCCACATCAATTTTACCTGTAGCACCATCCAGGGACAGCCCAGTTGCAGAACTATACAGGCTATTAATATTGGTAGTATCGCCAGTACGCTTCACTAAAGCGACACCGGTTTTACAGAACACGGTATTACCATAAGAGATGGTTACAGCTGTCGGCAGAGCATTAATCTTAATGCCTACGCCAGTGGTATCACTACAGCTTGTTGTTTTATCTGTGTATTGATATTTTATCCAGTAAGAACCAGCAGTGCTCGCTGCCACATCAATTTTACCTGTAGCACCATCCAGAGACAGCCCAGTTGCAGAACTATACAGGCTATTAATATTGGTAGTATCACCAGTGCGCTTCACTAAAGCGACACCAGTCTTACAGAATACGGTATTACCATAAGAGATGGTTACAGCTGTCGGCAGAGCATTAATCTTAATGCCTACGCCAGTGGTATCACTACAGCTTGTTGTTTTATCTGTGTATTGATATTTTATCCAGTAAGAACCAGCAGTGCTCGCTGCCACATCAATTTTACCTGTAGCACCATCCAGAGACAGCCCAGTTGCAGAACTATACAGGCTATTAATATTGGTTGTATCACCAGTACGCTTCACTAAAGCGACACCGGTTTTACAAAACACAGTATTACCATAAGAGATGGTTACAGCAGCTGGTAATGCGTTGATTTTTATGCCCACACCAGTGGTATCACTACAGCCGGTTGTTTTATTAGTATACTGATATTTTATCCAATAAGAACCAGCAGTGCTCGCTGCCACATCAATTTTACCTGTAGCACCATCCAGAGACAGCCCAGTTGCAGAACTATACAGGCTATTAATATTGGTTGTATCACCAGTGCGCTTCACTAAAGCGACACCGGTTTTACAAAACACAGTATTACCATAAGAGATGGTTACAGCAGCTGGTAATGCGTTGATTTTTATGCCCACACCAGTGGTATCACTACAGCTTGTTGTTTTATCTGTGTATTGATATTTTATCCAGTAAGAACCAGCAGTGCTCGCTGCCACATCAATTTTACCAGTCGATGCATCCAGAGACAGCCCAGTTGCAGAACTATACAGGCTATTAATATTTGTAGTATCACCAGTGCGCTTCACTAAAGCGACACCAGTCTTACAGAATACGGTATTACCATAAGAGATGGTTACAGCTGTCGGCAGAGCATTAATCTTAATGCCTACGCCAGTGGTATCACTACAGCTTGTTGTTTTATCTGTGTATTGATATTTTATCCAGTAAGAACCAGCAGTGCTCGCTGCCACATCAATTTTACCTGTAGCACCATCCAGAGACAGCCCAGTTGCAGAACTATACAGGCTATTAATATTGGTTGTATCACCAGTACGCTTCACTAAAGCGACACCGGTTTTACAGAACACAGTATTACCATAAGAGATGGTTACAGCAGCCGGTAATGCGTTGATTTTTATGCCCACACCAGTGGTATCACTACAGCCGGTTGTTTTATTAGTATACTGATATTTTATCCAGTAAGAACCAGCAGTGCTCGCTGCCACATCAATTTTACCAGTCGATGCATCCAGGGACAGCCCAGTTGCAGAACTATACAGGCTATTAATATTGGTTGTATCACCAGTACGCTTCACTAAAGCGACACCGGTTTTACAAAACACAGTATTACCATAAGAGATGGTTACAGCTGCTGGTAAGGCGTTGATTTTTATGCCCACACCAGTGGTATCACTACAGCTTGTTGTTTTATCTGTGTATTGATATTTTATCCAATAAGAACCAGCAGTGCTCGCTGCCACATCAATTTTACCAGTCGATGCATCCAGAGACAGCCCAGTTGCAGAACTATACAGGCTATTAATATTGGTTGTATCACCAGTACGCTTCACTAAAGCGACACCGGTTTTACAGAACACAGTATTACCATAAGAGATGGTTACAGCAGCCGGTAATGCGTTGATTTTTATGCCCACACCAGTGGTATCACTACAGCCGGTTGTTTTATTAGTATACTGATATTTTATCCAGTAAGAACCAGCAGTGCTCGCTGCCACATCAATTTTACCTGTAGCACCATCCAGAGACAGCCCAGTTGCAGAACTATACAGGCTATTAATATTGGTAGTATCACCAGTGCGCTTCACTAAAGCGACACTGGTTTTACAGAACACGGTATTACCATAAGAGATGGTTACAGCAGCCGGTAATGCGTTGATTTTTATGCCCACACCAGTGGTATCACTACAGCCGGTTGTTTTATCTGTGTATTGATATTTTATCCAGTAAGAACCAGCAGTGCTCGCTGCCACATCAATTTTACCTGTAGCACCATCCAGAGACAGCCCAGTTGCAGAACTATACAGGCTATTAATATTGGTTGTATCGCCAGTACGCTTCACTAAAGCGACACCGGTTTTACAGAACACGGTATTACCATAAGAGATGGTTACAGCAGCTGGTAATGCGTTGATTTTTATGCCCACACCAGTGGTATCACTACAGCCGGTTGTTTTATTAGTATACTGATATTTTATCCAGTAAGAACCAGCGGAGCTACCAGCAAGGTCAACCGTACCAGTAGAAATATCTCCAACTAAGCCAGCAGTTGAGCTGTACAGGCTAGTAATATTAGACGTATCACCTGTACGCTTAACTACAGCACTACCAATTTTACAAAATGAAGTATTGCCGTAAGAAATTGTAATTGCAGTAGGTAATGGGTTGATTGTAATGCCTACACCAGTAGTATCACTGCAACCAGTTGTCTTATCTGTGTATTGATATTTAATCCAGTAAGAACCTGGAGTGCTTCCAGCAAGATCAATCCTGCCAATAGAAGCATCACCCGCTAAACCAGCAGTAGAACTATACAGGCTATTAATATTGGTAGTATCGCCAGTACGTTTAACTAAAGCACTACCAGTTTTACAGAATGCAGTATTGCCATAAGAAATAGTGACAGCAGTCGGCAGTGCATTTACTGTAATAGCTTTAGTAACACTATTGCTACAACCTCCATTAGAAGAAGATAGTGTATAAGTAATCGTTGCAGCACCAACTCTCACCCCATTTACTAATCCACCGGCAGTTACAGTAGCTATACTTTCATCGCTACTCGTCCAGGCACCACCGCTGGTGGTGTTGGCCAGCTGTACTGTAGCACCCTGACAAATGGTAGAAGTACCTGAAGGCGTAATAGCATTTACAGTTGGCAAAGCCCCTACTATAGCTGTGGTAGTAGAGGATGCACTACAGGTTCCGTTGGAAACTGTATATGTAATAGTAGAAGAACCTACTGCTTTGGCTGTTAATAAACCAGCGCTGCTTATTGTGGCAACAGAAGTGCTGGAAGAACTCCAGGTTCCACCAGAAGGCGTAGCGGTTAAAGTAGCTGTTTTATTTAAACACAAATCAGTATCACCGGAAATAGCTGACACCGTTGGTGTAGCAAGTACAGTGATAGCAGTATTTGCACTTTTAAAGCAATTCAAATTATTACGCTGTGCAGAGTAATAAATAGTAGCACTACCCTGTGCGACACCGGTTACTACACCACTTGCGCTTACAGTAGCCACATTAGGATTGGTACTGCTCCAGAAATAATCTACAACGTTAGAACTGTTGGTAACTGTACGGGTAGCACCCACACAAATACTGGCCGAAGTTGGACTGTTATTGCTTAGGTTGCTGTTACCAGTTCTTAAAGTAATAACCTGCGATGCAGAATTTGTACAACCGTTTTCTGTATAAGTATAAGTTAAAGTAGAGCTGGAATTATTACTATTTGCCCCGGTTATTTCGCCTGTTGTCGCGTTAACTGATATAATATTACTATTGGTACTGGTCCAGGTACCTCCAAATGGAGTTCCCGTTAACATGGCAGTAGAGCTGGTACATAAAACATCCGGGCCATCAATGCTTACTACAGGTTTTGGCGTAACTGTAACGTCTTTGGTTTTAACAGTAACGCAACCATTATTATTAGTAGTGAAAGACATGGTGGCTACGCCCCCGCTGACACCTATTACGGTACCATTGTTTACAGTAGCAATATTTGTATTGCTGCTGGTCCAGGTGCCACCGCCATTAGAACTATTAGGATATAATGTAACAGAACTACCAGCACAAACACCTACAGCAGTAGTTGGAGAAATAGTTCCGGTATTAGGAGAACCGACATTTACCTGAACTTCTTTATAACTGGTACAGGTTCCAACAGTATAAGTATATCTGACAGTAGTGCTGCCAGTTCCACCGCCTGCAGAAATTACACCTGTAGAAGCATTTACTGTAGCAATGTTGGCGTTATTTACGTTGCTCCACACACCGCCAGATACACTGTTGGTTAACTGACCGGTTGTGTTAGTACATAAACCCACATCGCCACCAATATCACTCACCTCTTTAGCAGGCAAGACTGTTAATGTGGTGGTTGCTGAAGCCGTACAGGCCCCGTTTACCATATTATAAGTAATGGTATAATTTCCTGCTGTACTGGTTCCTAAATTGATGGCGCCAGTGGTGGCATCAATAGACAAACCAGCCGGAGCAGCAGAATAAGTACCTGTGCCTAATCCGTTTCCTGTTTTTGTTACAGAAACGGAACCAATAGCACAATAGGAACTTTGACCATAAGAGATAGTAGCAGTTGGAATGGCATCTACAACAACAGTTTGCTGTGCTGTAGTAGCACAACTATTAGCATCTGTTACTTTCAGCGCATATGCATAACTACCCGTAGCAGTAGGTTTGGCAGACGATGCATAGGTAGCCGTTGCTCCCAATCCTGCACCGGTTGACGGCGTTGCTGACCACAAAATAGTATAAGGCGTTCTGCCTGAAGTAGCAGACCCTCCTAATGTTACTGTATTACCAATACAAATATTATTGCTAGAAACAGTGGCAGTCACCACGGGAGAAGCTTTTACTTCTACATTGGAAGTGGTAGTAGCTGTACATCCCAGGTTACTGGTAATTTTATAAGTAATAGTAGCGGTTCCTCCGGCTATAGCAGAAAGTACTCCTGTTGAGCTATTGATAGATGCTACTGATGAATTGCTTGACGACCATACACCACCAGCAGCGCTGTTGGACATATTATAATCGTTGCCCGAACAAAGATATACCGGGTTACCGGCTATTATACTACTTTCAATAGTACCTACTTTAGGAGCAATGGAAATATCATCCAGCGCCAGGTCATTACCGCCGCCGCCAAAAGCATTGTTTTTTAAATAAACATCCTGCGTAGTAGCAGTAGCCGTAAATTCAAAAGTATACTGCGTCCAGCTACGATTGCTAACATCCCCTGTTGTAACTGAGGATAAAATATTACCATCAATGTCAGCAACTGCTGCTGTGATATTAGGCAGAATAGTTGCACCCGGACTTAGGTTGGCAACCCAGAAGCTCATCACATACACCTGCCCTACTTCCAGGTTAATCAGCCTTTTTCTATAAAATTCATCTTTTTGATAAGAAGAGTTGATGATCATGAAATTACCTGTACGGTCTGTATGATCTTTCAAGGTATCATTATCCCATCCTGATGTGTTATTCTGAATAGAATAATAACCATCCTCCAGCCTTGCGCGGTTTAAATAGTGGTAAGAAGTAATGTTGACAGGTGCAGAAGCAGCAGAACCGAAATCATCTACCGCCGATAACTGACAGGTTTTGGCTACTGAAAGTGAAATCAATTTGTTTACATGCAATACAGCATGTACAACCTCACCTGAGGCAACATTAAAAGTTACTTTTTTATTAGGGATACTGGAAGAGGAATTGTTGGATGGATCATATAGTTCTACCTCACTTAAACTCCATCCACTGATATCGGGTATATTAAGCGTATATGTGCCTGCTGTTACAGGAATTAAGATAGAGTTATCCTTATAATCCGTTCTTACTCTTTCATCATCTATCCATGTACCGGTATATGGCTCACGGGTAAAGATGGATTTAGCCGTATAATCAATAGTTTCATTACACCATATCTGGTTACCTGCACCTCCGGTAACCCTTTTAAATGAACTGCCCCTGGTTGCATCTGTTGTCCACGTAGTTCCACTCACCCACTTATAACCGGTTGAATAAATATTGCCTTCATCATCAAAACAAACATCTGTTCCTCCTGGTGTTCCCAGGTTGGTAGAGTTTGTACCTGTATAACTGATTATATAAATGCGGGAGTTGCTGGAATTGTAATAAGCGATTTTCCCGGAAGAAGGCAACATATCGATAGCAGCAGGTCCGGTCCCACTTTGAATAGAAGTCCACGAATCGGTATATGCACCCACCACTGTAGTTGAGTTGGCCCAGATATTTCCGTTGGCGAGTAAAACAGCAATTCTACCATCCCCATAAGTAATATCTACTGCCTTGGAGTTTCTGTTAGAGCTCGATGCATTATAAGTGAAAATAACTTTGGAAGTGCCGCCACTATAATAATAAGCGTTACCAGTAGTAGTGGTATACACACAAGATCCTGGACCAGCACCATCCACAGCTAACACAGTACCACTTCCAGTTACACTTACTAAAGCCCAGGAGCTTTGGCCAGGCATACGCTTATAAAGCGCCCCACCCACAATAGCCCAAAGCTCACCATCGCCCCCCGCAACAAGCGTAGAAGAACCATGTCCCACACCCAGATCCGTAATAGGACCTACTATGGAAGGCTGATCGTTCAGTGAAAACCCGGCCACACTGGTAAGGCCACCAGTCACTGTAAACGGGAAGTCAACAGAGCTCTCTTCATTTAAAGCACGCAAATGCACGTAAATATAACCTTGCGCACTCGCAATGTTAATAAGGCACACGGACGACAATAGTACAGGCAATATCAGCCTGTATAAATACTGGTTCAGGGTCTTATACATAGTCAACAGGGATTCTATCACATGGAACCGCTGTGTAACCTTTTCGCTATATTACACAACTCTTCCATATGTGGCAAATATAGCCGTGCACCCTATACAAGCCTAAAAACGAGTTAGTTAAAGAATATTATTATGTTTATTCTAATGCCACTTTCCTATTTTTTTTTCCATTAATAAAGCTTTAACAATATACAATATCAACTAATAATCAATTAATTACACCACCTCTCACCACTTCTCCCTTTTTCAAAACCTCCCCAATCCCCTAATCCCCTAGTTTAAGGCGTAACAAGCGTATATACAGGTTCACATCACCTGCCGTTTTATTCAGCTATTTTACCTCTTATACATTACCTATTTTGCTATGTAATGCTTACTTTTAACCAACATAAAGACGAAATAGCTGCATGAGACCCCAGTTATTAAAAGTGCCGAAAGGCTTGCCACAACATTCTTTTAGCGTTCGCCGCGATATTGTGCCCGACATGAACAACCGATGGCACTACCACCCTGAACTGGAACTGGTACACTTTAAAAAAGGCTCTGGTACTCAGTTTATAGGCGATAGCATTACCCGATTCAAGGCTGGAGATGTGGTGCTTATTGGCGCCCACCTGCCCCATTACTGGCGATTTGATGATGAGTATTTTGAGGAAACCCCGAAAATACACCCTGATTCTAGGGTAGCTCATTTTAGAGAGGACTTTTGGGGCCCTGGATTCCTGGATTTGCCGGAAAATGTGAAAATCAAAACCATGCTGGAGAAAGCAGCCAGGGGTATTCAGATTTCCGGGAAAACCCGGCAAGACATTATGTTGCTGCTGGAACAGTTGCAGGTGGCAGAGGGAACAGGCCGTATAGTGCTGCTGTTACAGATATTAGAGGTAATTGCTGAAAGCATCCATATCCAGCCTTTATCCTCTATTGGTTTTAAACCACATCTGGAAGCTGCCGAAAACGACCGTATCAATAATATATACGACTACTCACTCAAAAACTTTAAACGGAAAATACAGCTGGAAGAAATTTCGGCAGTGGCAAACATCAGTCCTCACTCGTTTTGCCGGTATTTTAAATCGCGTACGAGAAAAACGTACTCGCAGTTTCTCATCGAAATAAGGGTTGGTCATGCCTGCAAGCTTTTAATTGAAAATAACAAGAGTATTAAACAACTTTGTTTTGAAAGCGGTTTTAATAACTTTACCAGCTTTCATAAGTACTTTAAACTGATAACCGGCAAAAGTCCGCTGGCTTATCAAAAAGAATTTATTACTTTCCGATATGACAAATCATTCCAGGCAAAATAAAATGCTGATAGCAGTTGACTGCATTATTTTCGGATTTGATGGACAGGAGCTGAAACTACTATTGATAAAAAGAGGATTTGACCCGGAAAAAGGACGCTGGAGCCTGATGGGCGGTTTTGTACAGCCCAAAGAAAGCCTGGAAGATGCTGCTACCCGTGTACTGAAACAACTCACTGGTCTGGAAAACGTGTATATGGAACAATTACACGCTTTTGGCAGCCCCGATCGCGACCCTACAGAACGTATTGCTTCTGTAGCATACTTCAGCTTAATTGACATCAATAAATACCAACAGCAAATCAGTGACGAGTACCAGGCAGAATGGTTTTCGCTGAAAAGAATGCCTTCTCTTATTTTCGACCACCGCGATATGATAGACATGGCCAAGGAAAAACTGCAATACAAAGCAGCCATCCACCCTATTTTATTTGAATTACTACCCGAAAAATTCACTTTGCCACAGCTGCAAAGCCTGTACGAAGGGATTTACGATGCCATTTTAGACAAAAGAAACTTCAGCAGAAAGGTTTTATCTACCGGTTTATTGGTAAAACAAAAGGAAAAAGAGAAAGAAAGCTCTAAAAAAGGCGCTTTTTATTTCAAGCTGGATAAAAAGAAATACCAGAAGAAATTCAATGCGTTCCTCAATTTTATCCCCAATCCGCACAACCTGAAATAAGGTGGGTTACCCTATATTAGATCTCCGCTTGCGGAATTAATTTTTTTATATAAAATTGTAAGTGTTATTTTGACACTATTATTTGCTGTATGAGTCAGGAAAAATATGTAATAGGCGTTGACTACGGAACAGATTCCGTAAGGTCAATTATAGTAAACGCAGTTAGCGGTGAGGAAATAACCTCTGCTGTTTTTTACTATCCCCGTTGGAAAGAAGGTCAATATTGTGCCCCCCAAACCAACCAGTTCAGACAACACCCTCTCGATTATGTAGAAGGGCTGGAACAAACCATTAAAAGCTGTTTAACGCAAGCAGGCGCTTCTGTAGCAGCCAACGTTAAGGCCATTTCGGTAGATACTACCGGTTCAACCCCCGTAGCAGTAGACAAAGCAGGTACCCCGCTGGCGCTGTTGCCCGAGTTTGCCGAAAATCCGAATGCCATGTTTGTGCTGTGGAAAGACCACACTTCTGTAAAAGAAGCGGCTGAGATTAATGCACATGCGGAGAAGTTTAACCCTAACTACCTGCAGTTTGTAGGGGGGATTTATTCTTCAGAATGGTTTTGGGCCAAGCTGCTGCATATTTCCAGGATAGACGAAAAAGTGCGTAAAGCTGCCTACTCATGGGTAGAACATTGCGACTGGATCCCTTTCCTGCTTACAGGTGGTAATGATGTGCATGCACTGCGTCGCGGTGTTTGTGCTGCTGGTCACAAAGCGTTATGGGCTAAGGAATACGACGGTTTACCGCCGAACGATTTCTTTAAAGCACTGGACCCGTTGCTGGACGGCGTAACCAGCCGTTTATTTACCGACACCTATACCTCGGACAAAGCTGCCGGTACTATCAGTGCTGAATGGAGCGCCAAACTGGGGCTGCCTGCTGATGTGGTAATAGGCGTAGGTGCGTTCGACTGTCATATGGGTGCTGTAGGCGGTCAAATTGAACCATACCATTTAAGTAAAGTAATGGGTACCTCTACCTGCGATATGCTGGTAGCACCTGTTGCCGAGTTAAAAGATACTTTAGTAAAAGGCATCTGCGGCCAGGTTCCGGGTTCTATTATCCCGGGCATGATGGGCCTGGAAGCAGGACAAAGCGCTTTTGGCGATGCATACGCCTGGTTTAAAAATGTGCTGGCATGGCCTGTACAACAGGTAATTGCACAGTCAGCTTTACTGGACGCCGCTACTAAAGAACAACTAATACAGGAATCGCTGAACCAGATCATCCCTGTGCTAAGCCAGCAGGCTTCTGCACTGGACTGGAACGAAAACAGCGAACTGGCTATAGACTGGTTAAACGGCCGCAGAACCCCTGATGCCAACCAGTTACTGAAAGGTGCTTTAAGCGGCTTAAACCTGGGCACCAGTGCACCGCGTATTTTCCGTGCTATAGTAGAAGCTACCTGCTTTGGTGCTAAAGCCATTGCCGATCGCTTTGTAGAACAAGGCGTGCCTGTAAAGGGCCTGATTGGTATGGGCGGCGTTGCTAAAAAATCTCCTTTCATTATGCAGATGATGGCTGATGTGATGAACATGCCTATCCGCATTCACAAGTCAGAGCAAACCTGTGCATTGGGCGCTGCTATGTTTGCAGCTACTGCTGCCGGCATCTACGCTACTGTGGAGGAAGCAATGAGTGTTATGGGACAAGGTTTCGACGCTGAATATCATCCCGATGCCGAAAAAGCAGCCCTGTACGCTAAGCGTTACGAGAAATATAAGGCGCTGGGTTATTTTGTAGAAACCAAATTGACTTCAGCAGAGTAATCCTTCATAAAAATCCCTCCAAAATTCACACAAGCATGAGCTATCAGGACATACAGGAAGCCGCTTACGAAGCCAATATGCAACTGCCTAAATTAGGACTGGTGCTGTTTACCTTTGGTAATGTAAGCGCGGCCGACAGGGCTAAAGGCGTGTTTGCCATTAAACCCAGCGGCGTACCTTACGACCAATTATCACCGGAAAAAATGGTAATAGTTGACTTTGACGGCAAAACCGTAGAAGGTAAACTACGCCCCTCTTCCGACACGCTTACCCATGCGGTTTTATACAAGCATTGGGAAAAAATAGGTGGCATTGTACACACACACTCTACCTATGCTACTGCCTGGGCGCAAAGCCTGCGCGACATTCCTATTTTTGGCACTACTCACGCCGATCATAACACGGTAGACATTCCCTGCGCACCGCCTATGAGCGATGAAATGATACAGGGTGATTACGAATATCAGACTGGCTTTCAGATTATGAATGCACTGAAAGACCGTAACCTGAGTTATGAAGAAATAGAAATGATACTGGTAGGCAATCACGCTCCTTTTACCTGGGGTAAAACTCCCGACAAAGCGGTGTATAACAGTGCAGTGCTGGAAAACGTAGCCCAGATGGCTTTGTTAACAGAACAGATTAATCCCAAAGCGCCCCGCCTGAAAGATGCGCTGATTAAAAAGCATTTTGAGCGTAAACATGGCCCACACTCCTACTACGGTCAATAATAGAAAAACCATACAACACAATTCAATAAATACGAATAACATGATCGATTTAAAAAAACTGGAAGTTTGGTTTGTAACCGGCAGCCAGCATTTATACGGCGAAGAAACGCTGAAACAAGTAGCAGAACATTCTCAAATCATTGCTGCTTCTTTAAACAAAGCCAGCCAGATTCCCGTAACGGTTGTTTTTAAGCCAACTGTTAAATCAACAGAAGAAATTTACAACATCGTAGCTGAAGCCAATGCCCAGCGCAATGTAATTGGTATTATCACCTGGATGCACACATTTTCTCCTGCTAAAATGTGGATCAATGGCTTAAAAATTCTGCAAAAGCCATTACTGCACCTGCACACACAGTTTAACCGCGATATTCCGTGGAAAGATATTGATATGGATTTCATGAACCTGAACCAAAGCGCCCATGGCGACCGTGAGTTTGGATTTATGGTAAGCCGTTTACGCCGCAACCGCAAAGTAGTGGTAGGCCATTGGGAAGACACAGCGGTGCTGACTTCTATTGGTGGTTGGGCCCGCGTTGCAGCTGCCTGGCACGACTGGCAGGGCGCACGCTTTGTACGTTTTGGCGACAACATGCGCTTTGTAGCCGTAACGGATGGCGATAAAGTAGAAGCTGAATACAAATTCGGTTTCTCTGTAAATACCTATGGTATTGGCGATCTGGTAAAGGTGATCAATGCTATTGGCGATGCAGAAGTAGATACACTGATTAAAGAATACGAAGGCAAATACAAGATAGCTTCCGGTTTAACTAAAGATGGCGCACAACGTCAGTCGCTGAAAGACGCAGCACGTATTGAGCTGGGTATTAAAGCATTCCTGGAAGACGGAAATTTTAAAGGCTTCACTGATACTTTTGAAGACCTGCATGGCATGATTCAACTGCCAGGTATTGCAGCACAGCGTTTAATGGCTGCCGGTTATGGTTTTGCCGGTGAAGGCGACTGGAAAACAGTAGCCCTGGTGCGTGCGATGAAAGTGATGGGTCACGGCCTGAAAGGAGGAAACTCATTCATGGAAGATTACACCTACCACTTCGATCCTTCTAACCCAATGGTATTAGGCTCGCACATGCTGGAAATTTGTGAATCTATTGCTGATGCACAACCTTCCTGCGAAATTCATCCGTTAGGTATTGGCGGTAAAGCAGATCCTGTAAGACTGGTGTTCAACTCCGCTGCAGGCCCCGCTTTAAATGCCTCTTTAATTGATATGGGCAACCGTTTCCGCTTACTGGTGAATGAAGTGGAAGCTGTAAAACCAGATCAGGACTTACCTAAACTGCCGGTAGCACGTGCCTTCTGGAAACCACTTCCGGACATGAAAACAGGTTTACAGGCATGGATTCTGGCAGGTGGCGCACACCATACAGGCTATAGCCAGAACCTGACAGCAGAAAACCTGGAAGACTTTGCAGATATCGCCAATGTAGAATTTACATTGATTGGCAAAGACACGAACATATATCAGTTCAAAAATGAACTGCGTTGGAGCGAAGCTTACTACCAGTTAAAAGGCTAGTATCTTACTACATATAGTTTTTCAAAGGGGCTTCTTAGTTAGGGGCCCCTTTGCTTTTTACTTACCTGCCGCGCTAAACTATTTACCGACCTCATCGATAAGTATACCCGGATTATTCAAAAGGAATGGGCTAAGCCATAATCAGGCAGATCACTAATACTCCTCATCCATAATAGGTTCAATTTCTACCACCCGGCCAATCTGACCATCTTCCAGTCGCACTTTAATACCCCTCGTGTGGTATGCTGCCGAGGTAAGCAGGTCTTTTACCACTCCATAGGTTTTCCGGCCGCTACGCTGGTCTTTTTTCAGGATAATCGCCACCTCCAGTCCCGGGTAAATATCTTTCCTGTATTGACCGTCTTTCATTTGCTTGTGTTAAAGTGAAACGCAATAATACAAACAGGAAATGAGATAACTTTAAATAAACAATATCCATGAGATTTTTGCTAATACTACTGCTTTGCTTACCCACCTGGCTCCACGCTCAAAAAAGCCAGGTAATAAATAGCTTACCTGTAAAAAGTAATATTCTACAAAACACCCAGCACATAGCTATATACCTTCCCGCTGGTTACGCTAAAAGCAACACGCAATATCCTGTACTATATCTGTTACATGGGGCTGGCGGCAATTATCGCAGCTGGCTACAAGACGGTAACCTTCAACACATTGCAGACAGCTTTTTGCAGGCCAGTAAAACACAATGTATCATAGTAATGCCAGATGCCGCCATGACCTTTTACCTGGATAATATTCACGGGCACTACTCCTATGAAACCTACTTCTTTAACGAATTGATTCCTTATATAGAAGCTCACTACCGCTGTAAACCAGACAGAAGATTCAGAGCAATTGCCGGCTTGTCTATGGGTGGCTTTGGTAGCCTGTTGTATGCCATGCACAGGCCAGCTATTTTTTCGTCCTGTTATGCTATGAGCGCTGCGGTAAGAACAGATGAAGACATCATAAAAATGCCATTGGCCGACTTTCGCCGCAGATACACCACCGCACTGGATAGCATTGCTGATACCGATAACCGCATTACACCCTTCTTGCATCAAAACAGCATTTTATACCTGGCGGAACATATACCAGACAGTCAAAAGCAACTGGTTCGTTTTTTTATCGATTGTGGAGATGATGATCCACTTTCCAAAGGCAACGCCCTGCTGCACATTCTTATGCAGGAAAAAGGCATTTTACATGAATACCGGGTGCGCAACGGGGCGCACACCTGGGATTATTGGAAACAGTCGCTACCGCAGGCATTACAATTTATTACACAGGCATTTCAACAACTATAGCAGGCTCACCAGGTAAACCTGTTACGCTGTGGGTGGTATCCTGTATTTTTGTTGTTATGAACTATAGTGTACCACAACTAAGAACGGTTACGGTCATGCGCTATATAACTCCCCTGCGCGAGGGCGGCTCTATGCCAGCGTTGGCTGAGGCTGATGATGAGTTTATGTATGTGCTTAAATTCCGAGGTGCGGGACAAGGTGTAAAGGCGTTGATAGCGGAACTTATTGGCGGCGAAATAGCCCGTCTGCTGGGCTTGAAAGTGCCCGAACTGGTGTTTGCCAACCTGGATGAGGGCTTTGGCCGCACAGAGGGTGATGAGGAGATACAAGACCTGTTAAAGGCCAGCACAGGCCTGAACCTGGCCCTGCATTTTTTATCAGGCTCTATTACATTCGACCCAACTGTTACCACCATCCCCTCGCAGCTGGCTTCGCTGATTGTATGGCTGGACTGCCTGCTGGTGAATGTAGACCGTACAGCCCGCAACACCAATATGCTGTTATGGCATAAAGAACTATGGCTGATTGATCACGGCGCCTGCCTGTATTTTCACCATTCGTGGCAGAACCAGCAGGAAATGGCTACACGCCCGTTTGCATTGATTAAAGACCATGTGCTGCTGCCACAGGCGGGAGATCTGGAAGCAATCAATACCAGCAGCAAAGTCCTCCTTACAGAAGAAAGGATACGAAACATAGTAAACCTGGTTCCTGATGAATGGTTAACTACTGCCGAATCGCCTTTTGCCACTGTAGAGGAACACCGGGAAGCCTATACTCAATTTCTATTAACCCGTTTAAACCATTCCGAAGTTTTTGTTAAAGCAGCACAACATGCAAGAGAAGCACTTATTTGAGTATGCCATTCTTCGCGTAGTGCCCCGGGTGGAACGTGAAGAGTTTATCAACGTAGGCGTAGTACTTTATTCCAGGCCACGCTTTTTACAGGCGGTGTATTACCTGGATGAACAAAGGCTGGCTACGCTATGCAATACAATGGATATAGCCGAAGTAAAGGCCTATCTGGAAGCTTTTGAGCGGATATGCAATGCCGCACCTGGCAGCGGGCCTATTGGCAAGTTAGGGGTGGCTGAACGCTTTCGCTGGCTTACAGCTACACGCAGCACCATTTTACAAACCTCCAGGGTACATCCGGGATATTGCGCCAACCCGCAGGAAACCCTGCACAAGCTTCACCAGCAGCTGGTGTTGTAATCCCTCTGCGCAATTCCAGTTGTAACAAGGCTATCCCCTACTATACACAAGGCAGTATCAAAATACATTGATACAGCCTTTTCTTTTGCGTTCTTTCGGGGAATATGGGCAATTACATAGCTTTCATAAATTCAGTAAAAGCAGCTGCTTCCTGCTTCTGTTCAACAGGCAGCATATAAGCCGAAGCCAATAATTTAGACACTACCGGCATCACCGACAGTTTATACTTAGGCAGGTTTTCGGCTTGTATCACATAACGTTGCTGAAAATCTTTCTTCACAGTTGGCTTATTGCTTTGTGTAATAAAAGTAGGCGCATCAATTTGCTCCAGGTCACTGTTAATTTCCAGTATCACCATGTCTTTCTGGGCAGGGCGAAATCCTACTATATAATTATGCACTATCTGCTTCTGAAAAATCACATAGTTTTTCGTTTGCAGATAACTGGCATACACTGTTTGATACGTATTGGCATCCGGCACGGCGCTGCTAAACAGGCTTTGCATTTGTGCTTTGATATTTTCGCTTGAAGCTGACATAACTTTTGTTTTAACAGAATGAAATAAAAACAGGTTAATAGATCAGGTTTTTAAAATTTCCTTTTACGTCATAGACAAAAGAGAAAGTAGTGCCACCGCTTTCTGGCTCAACATTGATATGATAAGTTGGATTGCCGTCCTCCTTGTTGTCCAGCTTATCGGGCATGCTTAGGCTTACACTGCTTGCTATTACCTTATCGATGCCTTTTTCTTTCTGTATCTTTTCTTTAGCCTGTTTTACCATTGCAGGAATCTTCGAAAGATCTACCTGGTCCAGCGTAAACATAAAATCCCGCGGCTTGCCTTCTCCCGATATTTCCATGGTTATTTCAGACAGGTCTTTCCAAATGCCTTTCATTCTATGCCTTTCAATCAGTTTGGCTGAGTTAAGATCGGGCGTGCCGGTAGCTGTTATTACCGTGCCCACATCTTTATGAAAAGAAAACATCACATCTGTGTAACCGGCACCTTTACCAAACTTACTGTCCAGTTCTTTTTGCGCGTCTTTAATACCATCAGCGGTTTCATAGGTGCATCCTCCCCCTCCAAAGTACTCACAGGCGGTAAGCGTGATGGCCAGCAGGGCAATGCATAGGACCATAGCCTTTAATTTGTGTATCATAGTTTTTCTATTTAGAGTGATAAACAGGAATAGTGTTCTTTTTCTACGAAAGTGGATTGTATCATGTTTTCCAACACAGGTAATACACTCGCTTCATATTTCAGTTGTCCACGGCCTTGTGTACTGTATAATGTACTGATGCGGATGCGCTTGCCGCTTTTGCAGGTTACTTTATAACACACACCATATATTTTCCCGGGTGCAGGTCCAATGTTGTCGATGTTTTCAAACTTTACCAGCAACCAGTTAAACACCCGCAACCAGCTGTAATGTATAGCAGCTGTGTTGGTATCAAACACAACGCACCAGCCCGATGTAGCTATCAACACCACCGCAGCAATCATCAACAGCAATGCCGCATACAGCCAAACCGGGGTAAAATGAAAAGCCATTATACTGCACGCCCCTGCCAGTGCCAGCGATATAAGTCCAGCATGCCGCAATTGTTTATCAGGGTATATGATAATTCTGCCTACCTGTGCAAGAGGATAGTGCTGTTTCATAGGTTAGCTGTTATATAGCATCCCAGGATAAGGCTACCCAGGGGCTTTCCGGACTGGACAGCAATGTTTTCATTCCTTCCTGGAATAAGGCAACGCTATCTACATCTACCCCATTCCATACGCAACGGGCAAACTGATAAGCTACTGATAATTCTTTCCAGGAAGAATAGGTGCTTTTAATAGCCGGGATGCAGTGAACAATGTATTGCAAAGCCTGTTGTTTAGGCAGATAACCTGCATCAAAGCCACCACGACAAAGGTTGATAATGCGGGCAAAATCCCATATTAAAGCATCGGGTTGCTCTGTGCTGCCAATAATCTGCTTTTCGCGAAAAAGCTCAAGTGCATCGCGCGTGTTACGCAGCTTTTCCATTACGGCTTCTTCCTCCTCCTCGTTGTTAACGGCGTAAGAACGCAAAAAGGTTTTGCTTTCTTTTACAGAAATCGTATTCAGGGCCTGGCAAATGGTATCGTATTGCAAGCGATGCCCTTCTTCCTGTAGCCATTCAATGGTTTCCACCAACTCTTCTGCACTGTCGATATCCCACCAGTCGGACAGCAGTTGCCTGCATGCCTGCTTGCCCAAACCGGTAGCGATATCATTCAGATATTGCCCGTTGGCAAAGGCCAGATCGGCCCCGCAGGCAATAGCCCATTTCTCTTCATAGGTGAGGTCGGATACGGCGTTCAGATGTATGGTAAACGCTTCCGGCTGGCCGTCGACATCCGTATTTAAAAAGTTATGTAAAGCGTCGCTATTCTGCTGCTGTGCCTGAGTGGCCCAATCATTGGCCATGTTCACATACTGCGTCATCTGCTTACGGTATACTTCTATCATATCCTCATTAAAGCCCATGTTGCGCAGTTGCTGCAAGTATTGTTCTGTTGCATTCTCCTGATTCATATACTGCATTTACTACTGCAATGTAGAACAGGTATTTACACAGAATAAAGCAGGTATATTTCTGCCGGAAGTTTTCTTAAATCCGTTTGCTTTTCCTGTAAATCCGTTTAAACAGAGCGGCGGCGAACAGGGATTACCATTTCCACTTTCAGGCCTTTTTGTCCCTGCTGCTGCCGGTCGGTGATCACCAGCGTAGCAGGCTGGTGTGTTTGCCTGCTTAAAATAGCCAGCCTTTCCTGTGTAATAATGCCCGACAGCGACTTTTTGGCTACCTGTTTTTCATGCTGTTGCAGGCCCGCGCCATTGTCTTCTATGGTGCAATACAGGGCCTGCCCTTTTAAGCGGATATTCACTTCTATATGTCCTTTATAGGCAAGGTTGCGCATGCCATGCTGGATAGCGTTTTCTACAAATGGTTGCAATAGCATGGGAGGTATATAAATCTCTTCTTCTTCATATCCTTCAAAAGCATGCACCCGGTATTCAAAAACACCTTCAAAGCGCATAGCCTGCAGGCTTAGGTAGTTTTCCAGCGCTTCTACTTCTTCTTTCAATGCCACCAGGTTTTCACGCGAATTTTCCAGGTTAATACGCAGTAGTCTGGCAAACTGGTTCAGGTATTTGGTAGCCTTTTCAGGTTCGTTGTTGCGGATAAAGCTTTGCAGTACAGATAAAGTATTGAAAATAAAATGCGGCTCCATCTGGCTACGCAATAGTTGCTGCTCCAACTCTATGTTTCTTTTTTTATTGCGCAGGCGGCGACGCTCTACCAACAAATACCCTACTCCCACAGCCAGTAACAGCAGGGCTGCCAGTATAATAATTAACCAGCGTTGCTGACGCAATTGAATAGCCTTGTTTTCATTTTCTTTATTCAGCGCTATGGTTTTCAGCTGCTCCTCTTTCAGGTTGTTAATAGCTTCCATTTTTGCCACCTGCTTGTATTGCTGCTGATACATGGCACGCATGGCGGCAATAGAAGAAGAATCCATATAACGGATGGCATTTTTATAATCGCCCATCTGCCACAGCGCTTCGTAAATAGTACCATAAGCGCGGTTTAACATATCCTGGTTCTTTTGCTTTTTAGCTATGGCCAGTGCTTCTTTTAATAAAGGAATGGCTTTGGCTGGGGTATGCTTCTCTATAGCTTCCATCCCCATGTTCAGCCAGTCGTTGTAGGTGATTTCATTCAGCTCTCTTTTCAAGGCAAAAGAAGAATCCAGATACACATGTCCAACGGCCGTATCACCGGTGTTGATATGTAAAACGCCTAAGGCAGAATACACGCTGGCCAACCTTCTTTTATCGTTCAGCTGGCGGGCATAATACATGGCGCTGTCTTCATATAAAAAGGCAGTTGTATGATCTTTCTTTTTTTCATACGAGCGCGACAGTTGCTCCATAAATACTGACTGCTGAAACAGGTCGTTCTTCCGCGGATACTGCGCAATAGCCATGCGGGTATATATTTCCGGCATTACACTATCCCCATACCGGAAATAGGTTTCGGCCCCCAGGTTATACAATCGCCACAGGTTGGGATACTTATATTTTTCGGCCAGCTTTATTAATGGGCGTAACCGTTCAAAAGTATGATCATCTATCACCGTGTCCATACTGGCGCGTAACAAACCGCTATGTTGCAGCAGAAACACATCCAGGTTGCGAACGGTATCAATACCCGTACTATCCAGCATGGCCCTGTAGCAGAGATCGGCCGAATCGGCATCTTTGTTACGCAGGTAACGGTTACCCTTTAAATACAGATAGTAAGCCTTGCTTACAGTGTCTTTTACATGTGGTTCCAGGGCGATCAGCTGCCTGCTCATAGAGTCGGCTCCTATGCGGGATTCCTGGTCTATCAAACGGTTTAGTATAGCAGTGGTTTCGTTAATTCCTGCTACAACAGGCGCAGAAGCTTCCCGCCCTGCCGGCTTTTGCTTACATGCAGTAAGATACAACACCAGCAGGCACAGCAATAGTAACGTTCTTTTCATAGTTGTTATTTAACAGGAAGTAATCAGGACGACCGGCGTAACTGACCGGTAAGAAATTGCATTACATATTCTTTTTTACGGGTAGACACAGGTATTTCTGTGCCATTGCGTAAAATGATATATCCATCTTTATGCAACCGTTCTATGCAATAATGATTTACCATGTATGACTGGTGTGTGCGTATAAACCAGCTTTCAGGCAACAGATCTTCATATTCTTTCATGGGGCGCGACACGGTAACCTTCCTGTTGTCCGATAAATAGAAAGTAGTATAACTACCTTCTCCCTGGCAATACCATATTTCCTCAAAGCTCACCACCTGCAAATATTGTTGCGAACGCAGCACTATGCGGTTATGCAAAGCAGGTTTTAAATGTTCGCGGGCCACTACCTGTTGCTGCATTTGTATCAACGGATATTCCTGCACCCGTTGTAGTGCTGCTGCCAGTTCTTCTTCCTCCAATGGTTTTAACAGGTAATCGAATGCACCGTATTTTATAGCCTTAATAGCATAGTGGTTGTAAGCAGTGATAAAAATAACCCGGAAGGTGCGGGCGGGAAAGGCTTCCAGCAGGTCAAAACCATTACCATCACTCAATTCAATATCCAGCAACAGCAAATCCGGTTCGGTGTTGGCTATCAATACCCGCGCCTCCGACAGGGTGCCACAGGTGCCGGTAACAAAAAAGCCCTCCCGGTTTTCCATCAGGCGGCTGGTATCTCTCCGGATAGCAGGCTCATCATCTATAATCAATGTTCTAATCATACAGGTTGCGGGTGTTCTTTCATTACAGGCAGCTGTTTCCGGGCACAGCGTTCTTTACCGGCCTGGCGGGCATATTTCAGAGCAAATTCAATGCCGCTCACCACCATTTATGCCCGGCGGCCGAAGTTATAGGATAAATGGTAACCAGCCATCTGCATTAAAGTTTCACCACTATATCAGGAAAAAGCGGCGGAAATCCCCCCTAAAATGTCCTGAATGCACATTTTCCCACGTAAATTCCGCTTGTAAGTTTGCTATGTAACAGAAGATCATTAAACACTATGAAATCAAAACAGTTAGTTGTTGGCCATTGGATTGCCGTGTCTTTATTTGCCTTGTTGATGTTAATGGATGCCATTGGTGGCCTTACACATGCCCAGGCAGGGGTGGATTCCATTAAAAAACTCGGTTATCCCGAGTATGTGCTTACCATTATAGGCGTTGCCAAACTAATAGGTGTGGCTGCTATTGTGCAACCACAATACCCCATCCTGCGGGAATGGGGCTATGCGGGGTTTGCCATTAATTTTGTTATTGCCTTTCTTTCGTGGCTGCTGGTAGGTGGTTGGTATGGCCCCTTGCTACCCCCTATTATTATGTTGTTGTTTATGTGTTTACCTTATATACTCTGGAAAAAGAGTGAAACAGAACTGGATTAAGCTTCTTTGCCTATACGCTTTATTTTTACTATCTGCATTACCAGGTATAGCAATATGCCCCAAACAGCACAAATAAGCGTATAGGCTACCATTTGCAACGGCAGTGGCGCTTTGGCATTTACCGCCCACATGGCTCGTTTGCCATATCCAAATTCATCGTCTTTTTTAACCATGCCCCAGGGCACCGTTTTGCTTACGCTGATATTGCCATAAGTATCGTTGTCCTCTACCCTTGCCACCATCACCAGGTTGCCTTTGGCATCGCCCGGCAGTTTTTGTAAAGAAAAAGATGCATTGGCCACACCTAGTGAATCGGTAGTGTAGGTTTCATCTTCCCCTACAGGCAAAAAAGAAGCCAGCCGCTGCACTCCTATTTTCAACTCCACATCCTTCACCGCTACAAAAGAATCCTGCTGCCATTCTTCCACCCGTGCCACAATGCTTCTGCTCCCATCTTCACCGGGCAGCGTATCCAGTAGCAAGCGTGCCCGTGTAATGTCAACACTTTGTGTTTTTGCAGCCAGCTTACCCTGGGGCTGACTTACTGCTACAAAGCTTAATGTGGTAGCCGCTTTCCAGACAGCCTGCAATCGGGCAGGAATGGTAGCAGTAGCTTTGCCGGTGCGGTCTGTAACTACTTTACCAATGCTGTTGGCAGCTAGGGTATCCTGTAGGTAAAGTGCCACAGGCAGGGCTTCTACGGGATTTAATTTGCCATCCTTTTTTTCCAGGGCCGATACTTTTACGTAAGCAATATTATCGTTGTTATAATACGCCAGCTTTAACATCAGTTCAGGTGGCTCATTTTCCTGTGCCATTGCCCGGCCCTGGAACAATATCCCTAGTAGCAGGCCCGCAATCAGCAGCCGTTGTTTTAATAGCCATTTCATATTAATCAGTTTTCATTTCGTCAATAGTTTCCCTGATAGGGATAACAGGAAAGATTCTCACCAGCAGCGTAATTACCAGCAACGCGCCTGCCAGTGAACCACCGGCAATAGCCCACTCTTCCCAGCTGGGGAAATAGTATTTATAGCTGGCGGGCACATCGTGCATAGGCAAAAAGGGATGCAGCATAGAAGGCACCACAATAATGTATCTTTTAAACCAGGCACCGGCCACTACCATCAATCCTGCAATGAACATAGGCAACGGCTTACGGCCTTTCTTAAACACCAGCATCACAATAGGTATTACCATAGATACCAGAATGGTGGTCCAAAACTTCAAAGCCCAGTCACCACGGAAAAGCTGGTTCAGATGCGCGCCTTCTCCTTCTTTCATTTTAAAGGCAGGTACCAGGTATTCATTCACATTGAAATATAGATACAACAAAGCCAGCAGCACCAGAATACGGCCCATTTTGTCAAAGTGTACATCTGTAATATACTTGTCCAGCTGATATGCTTTACGTACCACAAACATGGCAACTACCACGGCGCCGCTGCCCGCCAGAAAAGCACCGGAAATAAAGTAAGCGCCAAAGTTGGTGCTGTCCCATCCGGGCCGGAAAGTAGTAGCAAACAACCACGAGGTTACCGTGTGAATACAAAAGGCCACCGGTATAATAGTGATACAAAGTATGCTGATGGCTTTGCTGCTGATGCGGTGTTGTTCGGGTGTTTTTTTCCAGAAAGCCCCCATGAACTTATACAGCTTCTGAAAAGGTTTTACGGCAGCTACCTGGTGCGCGCGCAATATCTGTATATCTGGCAGCAAAGGCAGGTATAGCAATAAAAGACTCACAAAGAAATAAGTAGTGATCACCACCACATCCCATATAATGGGCGATTGAATGCGCCCGTGGGCAAATACGTTCAGCAGCCTTTCGGGCCGGCCCATATCAATTACAATAATCATGGCCGCGAACATAATAGCCGCAATAGCTATCATTTCAGCAATACGGGTTAAGGGGGTGCTCCAGGTTACATTGGCTATGCGCAATATGGCTGTAATCAACGATCCCACCAGGCTTATAGCCACAAAAAACACAAAGTTGGAAATGTATAAGCCCCACGATACATAATCGCGCATAGCGGTTACCTGCAGCCCATAACGCAGCTGCCGGTAATAGGCAAACACCCCCAGCAGGCAAACTACACTTAATGCAGCCACCCATATTTTGCCGGCCCTGCCAAATGGCCTGGGCAATAGATCGGCTATAATTTTTTGCTCTTCCGTTACTGTTAATTCATTTTCCACAGTAGTATATTTTACAGGTGAACAATCACAAACTGCTTATCCTTTATCGTTTTCCTTACCCACCTCAAATGGAAAGTTTCTGTTTACCGGTGGCAGGTAATACACGTTAGGATGCGTGCCCAGGTCTTCCAGCAGGCGATAACCGGCTTTATCCCTGATCAGCTCGCTAAAGCGGAAAGTTTCGGCACCATTGGAAACACTGTCTTCATTAATGTCACCAAAGAAGAACACGCCGTTGGGACAAGCGCTTACACAGTGTGGTAATTCTCCTTTGCGCGTCATGTCTGCACAAAAATCACATTTACCTACTGTGCCTTTTTTCTGTGGCACACTGGTTTCGCAGTTATAATGCGTGCTGGCTACATCCTCCGTTAACACAGGTTCGCTCCAGTTAAACACACGGGTGCTGTAAGGGCAGGCAGCCATGCAAAAGCGGCAACCTATACAGCGGTCACTGTCTATCAGCACCACCCCGTCCTGACGCTTAAACGTGGCATCTACAGGGCATACTTTTACACAAGGTGGCACATCACAATGCATACAGGTGGTGGGTTGCCAGTAGGGCGCTGTATGCTCCGCTTCTTCTCCCATAGCATATACTTTAATCCAGTTTTGTCCGTCCTGGATATGGTGCATGTGATTACAGGCAGACTGGCATTTTTTCAGGTTTTTACAACGGCTTAAATCAATTACCATTACAAACTTTTTGCCCGCAATGCCCACCCGTGCTTCGTCGTTGCTGATGGGCGGCATATCAGGCACTGGTTTTAAAAAAGCCTTATCCACTTCTATCACATCACCATTTACCGATAACAGCTTTACTTTTTCGCCGGATGGCACAACGCTTTCATCTTCCGGCGTAAAAGGATGTTTATTACTGTTGCAAGCTATAGCCGCCACGCTGCCCACGGCAGCCATAGCAGCGCCGGATAAAAACGCGCGCCTGCTGGTAAGTTCATTAGTTGAGTTGCTCATGATCAAAAAATTGTAGCATCAGTAATCAGGGTTTATGCTTTACCCATGTTTGCAGTTCGGCGTTTGTAACCTTTTTGGTTGCACCTTTTTGCAATAAGGTAGAATCAATCTGCACCAAACGGCCATCCTCTGTAAGCATGGTCACCTTTTCAGACAGGGGTGGCTCCTGTTTTTTTCTAAACCAGGTAATGCCTGACAATCCTGCAATAGCCAGAATAATCCAGCCAGCAAAAAACCGGCGCTCCTGTATATCTTTTTCTACGTCCATAAAACAAAAGTTGAAGTAATAAACCGGCCGCCATTACTGGCAGGCCGGTTTACATTAGTAAACAGAAACAGAACAGAAGAAGAACTATTTTTTAAATGTGCGCATGTAGTTGACCAGATTCCAAACATCTTCCTGCTCAGGAAGTTTCTTTTTAAAAGAGGGCATATCATCTCGCCCTTCAGATGTTTTGTAGAAGATGGCCCCATCGCTTTGCTGCTGAAAAGCGGCTTTGGCAAAAGAAGGGGGCAATGTTTTCAGCTGAGCGGCTTTAGAACCATCGCCCTCGCCCGCTTTACCGTGGCATGACTGGCAATGCTTGCTCCATAACACTTTACCTTCTGCAATAGATTCGGGGGTAGCTTTTACAGGGTTAGGTGTTTTAGCTGCTTTATCGGGTACCGGCCAGTTATCGGCAACGGTAAAAGCAAAAGCTATACAACTAACAGCCAGTAATAAGACGCTGCTTTTTAAAATGCTGAGTTTCATTGTAACTTATTTTTAGATGATAAAAACCTGTCGCTAGTAATTCCACAAACGGGTGATGTTGAAACCAATCAGAAACTGCCTTTCGGTGTAATCGTTCTGGTTAAACACGATGTTGCGCTGTGGGGTGATATAATAGTAGTTACCTGCAAAAAACTGGAATACGTGTCCGCTGGTAGACAACTCCAGACCTGCTGAAATATTGGGATGTGCATTGCCTACATTGTCTGTAGTAAGCGGCTGGTCGTAGTTGGCAATCACCGACATAGATTCAGTCAGTTTAAACCTGCCACCCACCGCTACCATAAAGTGATCATTAGGCTTTTCTTTCAGGTACTTGCCTGCATAAGGGGAATAACCATCTACCACATTATGATGTACCCAGCCCGGCGCCACTTGTACAGATAGCTTCTCGCTTATTTTACGAGCAATGATTAACTGATTGAAGTACGACATGCGATCGGAAAAGCGCGCATAGGTAGCACTCTCCTTGCTTTCTATGGCCATATGAGCATACCAGGTAGCACTTACCGGTGACCCTTTGCCATTACGCACCTGTTTTAGCAAAGCATATTTGGCGTAGCCTTCCCAGGTCATATTGCTTTTGGTTAACGCCACCCCTACCAGTAAATTTTTGATAGGAACATAGTTAGCGCCCAGCGAAATGTTGGCAGAAGCAAACAGCCCATAAAAATCTTTATAACCATTGTTCACCGTTCCAAAGCGGTGACGAAAATCCATTTCAAATGTTCGTACCACTGGCACCTCCACTGTTTGCTCATCAATAAGCCAGATGCTTTCAAATGTATTTTTAACCGGCTTCCCTTTTTTAGGCAGTACAGGCTGGCTTACTGCTTCGGCTTCCACAGCAGTGCTGTCCTGCGCCTGCAAAGCAGCACTGTAGCCTACCAGCAGTAATGCGCAACATACCATACGCACACCGGATATATTCAATTGTTTCATGATTGATAATTGTAGAAATGATTAATTATTCAATGCCCCGTTGTTGATCCAGTTTTTAATTTTGTCAATATCAGTGGTCTTCATAGGACCATCGGGTGGCATAGAACCGGAACTTACTTTCTGGTAAAGAATGCTGCTGGCGGCATCACCCGCTACCACATACTTGCCATTGATCAACGATTTATAAGCATTGTCTGCACGCAGGTCGGGCGCTTCATTGCCGCCGTGGCAGGTAACACAATTGCTGGTAAAAAGCGGCACTACATATTTCGCAAATGTTACCGAATCGGCAGGCACTGCACCTCCATCACTACCACCCGAACTGCCGTCGCTACTTGAACTGTCGGCCATTCTTACATCCTTGTAACAACCTGTTAGCAAGGCGCAGCCAGCCATAGCCATTATCATGACTGTGAGTATCGTACGTTTCATAACTGTAGAAATTATTGTTTGAAGTTGGCGTTACAGGTAATGTCCACTTTGTCATTCACCTGATCCTGATCGGCCTTTAAAGGATGGTCGGTAAGAGAAATAGAAAAGCGCAGATCAAAGCTTCTGAGCAGGTTGGTACCATTGGTATAAGTGCCTTTGCCTGCATAGCCCAGTTTGGCAGTCACTTCCTTGGTTATTCCCATGAAAGTGAAGTCGCACACTACGTTGTATACATTCTCTGCTGAATTATAGGTAACAGTTTTAGATTGAATCACCGCTTTGTTATAATCGTTGGCAGGTTCACCACTTTTGGCTGCGTCTGATGCAGCATCGGTATTAAAGGCAGTTAATAAACATCCACCATCCCTGCCACTTTCGCCGGTGTTTACCTGGTTTAACTGCACCCATGCCCTGAACTTAGTATTGGAAGGGGTAGCTTCATCAAAGTTAAATTCACTGAATCCAAACCAGTTAAATTTACCGGTTAGCTTGGCTCCTATAGCGGCATAACGTGTTTCCCACCCTACATTGGAGTGTACTTTATCAAATGTATACACCCCATTAGCAGCAGTAGCAGCAAACTTTACCACATCAGAACCGCGTGTTACATAATAGGTAGGATCTGTGCTTTCAGAGCCGGTGCTGCTGGCTGGCAACACGGCATCGTCGTGGGTACAGGAAGATGTATAAAAGATAATTCCACTACACAATAAAGAAGCAGCTATAAGAACCCGGATAGGTTTGTGCCTGGTTTTCATAATGTAAACTTTTAGTTTTTTTCGAATTGGTTTCTACACCAAAACTAAAAGCCGCACCATGACATTTCTATGACATAAAGCATTAGCAAATATGACTTTGGACAGATAGCAATATGACAAAAGTCATATTATATAAAAAGATGTATTTCAGGCTTGTTGAATATAGTTTCCAATTAATTGATTTACCAGCTGTACTTCTTCTTTTGTTTGCAGCACTAAAAGGCCAGCTTCTTTTTCCGAAATATATTGCAAATGTTCAAACTGCTGCGCCAGGCTTCCCAGGCAAGGCAAACCGGCAATCAATGTAGTGCCATATAGTTTATGTCCTTCCGCTTTCAAATTTTGCAACTCGTTATTGCACACATTCGTCTCCAATATGGCCACCGACTTGTTCAGTTCTTTTATTATCATGGCAAACATCTCGTTCAATTGTTCTTTATTGTTCACCATCAGGCCAGACATAATAGTGGCATCAAAATGAGCAGGCAGTTTCATTGTATCGGATTGCATAAAAAAAGCTTTATCGGGCGGTTAAATGTAACAAAGGCGGTAGAATTCCACCTTATAAACAGATTAAAAATTAAAAACATAACAATACTTCAATATTGAAAATCAAGATCCTTGTAATTAGAAGCCACCCACAGCATTAATGTTTTAAAACCACCCACGTAACGGGAAATACGCATATGTTTTCCTTTGTGAGAAACCAGGTAAATGTAATCCTGCCTTACCCGGTAGCCCTTGATGTCTTTTAACCGGAGTTCCTTGTGCTGAAAGCGGCAAACCTGACGAACAGAATGATGATCCACCATCCATTTTTTGTTAATTAAAAACAACTCCCGTACACAAAACGTTAGAGCTATACCGGCAACAACAAATGTTACAAAGTACTCTGTGCTAATAGGAATGATACTCAGCGGAGCCGCTATCCAAACTAAAAAAATAGTAATCCACGCTGTAACACAAAGGCGCAACAACGTTTTCCATATGGAAGGGTATGTATATATTTTCATGTCGTAGTTGGGGTCTTAATTCCTCATAAATTTAATAAAATAAAATAGTTATTAATTGTTGGAGCCTTTATCTTTTGCGGGAACATTTACTCACATTTACACTCAGGCATTCGTATTGCCGTGGTTATATATAACAAATAATACAAAACCTCACCCCCTCTGTAGCAACTCTACTACAACATACCATAGAATTCCTACTTTTGTGTTTACAAACCAATACAAGCATGTCCGTTCCCCAGAAATATCTAAGCCGGAAAGACGAGATCACGGCCGATTTTTTAAGACTGGCCGAAGCACATATCAACGACCTGGTAAATAACCGGTTAGAACGCAGGTTGTCTACGGCCGATTTTGCCAGGCAGCTTTTTATAGATTCCCGCCACCTTACCAACACTATTAAATTAACCACCGGAAAATCGCCCTGTGAGATTATGGAAGAGCGTATTATAGAAGAAGCGCAAAAAATGCTGAACAACACTACCCTTGCGGTGGCGGATATCAGCAGCCGGTTTGGCTATAACAGCCCGGCCAGTTTTATTAAATTTTTCAAAGGCCTTACCGGCATCACTCCCCTGCAATACCGTAAAACCCGCCAGGCTGCTTAGGTAAATTCTGAAGTCTGCGATACTTTTTCTGGTATCCCCCCTGCTAATTTTGTATAGCAATAACGCAAACAATAAATCAAAATAGCATGGCACAATCTAAAATTGCACTGGTAACAGGTGGTAGCCGCGGCTTGGGTAAAAACATGGCATTAGCGCTGGCATCCAAAGGACTGGACATCATTCTTACTTATCACAGTAAAAAAGACGAGGCAGCAGCCGTAGTAAAAGAAATTGAACAACTGGGGCAAAAAGCAGTAGCACTGCAGCTGGATGTGGCCAACAGCAAAAGTTACGATGCTTTTTTTGCTGAAGTGGGCAATGCCTTAACCGGCACTTTTGGTTCTGCAAACTTCCACTACCTGGTAAACAATGCGGGCGTAGGTGTTCACGCATCTTTTGCCACTACCACAGAAGAACAGTTTGACTCACTGGTGAATATTCACCTGAAAGCTGCCTTTTTCGTTTCTCAGAAAGCCCTTCCCCTGCTGGCAGATGGTGGCGGCATTGTAAACATCAGCACCGGTTTAGCCCGTTTCAGCACTCCTGGTTACGCAGCTTATGCCACCATGAAAGGCGGTATTGAAACACTCAGCCGCTACCAGGCCAAAGAGCTGGGCGCCAGAGGTATACGTGTAAACGTAGTTGCTCCCGGTGCTATTGAAACCGATTTTGGCGGTGGCATGGTAAGGGATAATTCAGATGTAAATGCCTTCATAGCTTCTCAAACCGCTTTAGGCCGTGTGGGTTTACCGGACGATATTGGCAGCGTGGTGGCCTTCCTTTGCTCTGACGATGCCAAATGGGTTACTGCTCAGCGCCTGGAAGCTTCGGGTGGCATGTACCTGTAGTAAATAAATGTATATAAAGTAAGATGCCTGCTGACATTGACTTGTCAGCAGGCATCTTACTTTATTAAAAACGTACAGCAGTGTACCAAAACCGTACAGTATGTTTTAGCAAACAAAAACTTAATTGATTGACTCATAATAGCGTTGCAAACTGGCACCTGGTTGGCAATATAAATGCGAAGTGTAGGTTTTGTGCTGCGGGAATATGTTGATTCACCAGTTAATATCCAATATATGCTTAACAGATTCTACCATTTTACTCAACTAGCTGCTTTGCAGGCACATCGTTTGGTGCTTTTCTCTCAAAAGAGAACCCTGTTATGCATTACCTGTTTAATACTATTATTTTCCGCGGCCACTATGGGCAGTGCAATGAGTAAAAGAGTGATGATCACTAAAAAGATACGTCCTGCTCAACAAAGTGTTTACAATAAAAAAGCTGCCGATTCAACTGGTTTCCCGCATTTATACAGTTTCCCTTCCTGGTTTTTAAGCAAATGTTTCCGCTTATTACATATTTCCTGATACCCTCCTCCTTACTAATACGGACTGTTATTCTATTCCGCCACAATTACAAACTCACTGTTCAGCACCAGCTTAGCTTCGGTTTCACCCTCTTTACCCGGTACCTGTAACCCTTTAATTTTACCGGTTTTACCTTTTATCACCAGGTCAGCCACCTGTTTATCAGAAAGCTTTTTACCCATCACCTCAAAAGGTACTTTAAAGCCACACTCTCTAAAGTTAGCGCAGCCATAAGCTGTATTCCCTTTCTTCAATGCATGCGTTTTACACTTAGGGCAGTTCATTTCTTCCAGCACCACAGGCTTTTTAGGTTCTTTCGGCTCTTTAGGTTTGACCTCTTTGGGCCTAGCTTCTTTAGGTTTGGCTTCTTTCTTCTCTTTCTCGTCCTTTACAGGCGCAGCTTCTACCACTGATATCACCTTATGCACGCTGTATTTCACTTCACGTGTAAGGTTCACCACCATATCAATCAACTCCTGTTTAAAGGTTTCCATGGCATATTCGCCTTTTTCTATCATGCGCAGTTTGCGCTCCCACTGTCCCGTTAACTCGGCACTCTTGAGCAGCTCGGTTTGTATAGTGTCTATTAAGTCCATCCCTGTTTGTGTAGCAAACAGGTTTTTCTTACGTTTTTCAATGTACTTGCGCCGGAATAAGGTTTCTATGATATTGGCACGGGTACTTGGGCGGCCAATACCGTTATCTTTCAATAATTCACGCATTTCTTCATCTTCCACCTGCTTGCCAGCTGTTTCCATAGCCCGCAGCAAGGATGCTTCGGTGAAAGGTTTTGGTGGACTGGTTTTGCCGTGATGCACCCGGGGCGTATGCGGACCACTTTCGCCTACTTCAAACACCGGAATCAGCTTTTCTTCTTCTTCCCCTTCTTTTTTAGGTGCTGCATCGTTGGCATACACTTCTTTCCAGCCTGGTTCCAGTATTTGCTTACCAGTGGCTTTAAACTCCACCTGGCCCACCTTACCCAGTACGGTTGTGTTGCTTATTTTACATTCCGGGTAAAACGCAGCAATAAAACGCTTGGCTATTAAATCGTACACCCGCTTCTCTTCGGTGCCAATGCCGGAAGGATATACTCCCGTTGGAATAATAGCATGGTGATCCGTTACCTTATTATCGTCGAAAACTGTTTTGAGTTTGGGGATGGGCTTTGCCAGCAAAGGCGCCGTTAAAGCCGCATATGGGGTCATATCCTGTAAAATGCCCGCTATTTTCGGGTACATATCATCCGGCAGGTAGGTAGTATCCACCCTGGGATAAGTAACCAGCTTTTTCTCGTACAGGTTTTGAATATACTTGAGCGTTTCGTCTGCCGTATAGGCGTATTTTTTGTTGGCTTCTACCTGCAAACCAGTTAAGTCGAACAAGCGCGGGTTGCCTTCTTTTCCTTCTTTTCGCTCAAAAGAGGTAATTACAAAAGGATGCTCTTTCAGATAAGCCAATCCCTTCTCGGCTTTTTCAATATTCTTAAGCCTGTCTATGGTAGCGGTAAACTCCGTTTCGCGGTAAATGGTTTTTAATTCCCAGTATTCTTCCGAAACGAAGGCGTTAATTTCTTTCTGGCGCTGCACAATCATGGCCAGCGTGGGTGTTTGCACCCGGCCTATAGACAATACCGTTTTAGTTCCGGCGGCAAACTTGCGGGTAAACAAACGGGTGGCGTTCATACCCAGCAGCCAGTCGCCAATGGCACGGCCGCTGGCAGCTGCGTAAAGGTTATTATATTGAGCACTGTCTTTTAGCTTCTGGAAGCCATCTTTTATAGCCTGTTCTGTCAGCGAAGAAATCCAGAGCCTTTTTACCGGTACCTGGCAACGTGCTTTTTGCAGCACCCAACGCTGAATCAACTCTCCTTCCTGCCCGGCATCCCCGCAGTTGATCACCTCGTCGCATTGCTGTATCAGGTTTTCAATTACTTTAAACTGCTTTTTTACCCCGTCGTTTTCAATCAGCTTTATCCCAAACGTATTCGGAATCATCGGCAGGTCTTCCAACCGCCAGAATTTCCATTGATCGTAGTAATCGTGCGGTTCTTTCAGGGTGCAGAAATGCCCGAACGTCCAGGTAACCTGGTAGTCGTTGCCTTCGTAATAGCCATCCCTTCGCTGTTTAGCGCCGAGAACTTCAGCTATATCTTTGGCCACACTTGGCTTTTCCGCAATGCACACCTTCATACGTTTTCAAATATAGGGCGGCAAAAGTCGGAAATTGTAAATAAAATAGCAACGGTAATTCCCTCAGCCTTACTGATAAATATACAGTAACACCGGTTTTGAAGAAGCATCCAGCTTTTTAGCCAGTTTAGCGAGGAAAGCAGGAGCTACTGTGGGGCATCCATCGCTTTGGCAAATGTCATCCGGGGCCACTTCATTGGCAGGCACACAGGTATGAGAGTGTAGTACTACATAACGGTTAAACGCATTACTATTTGTAGCGTCCAGGCCATATAATTTATAAGCCAGTCCCCATTGACCATGATAAGGCTTTCCTATTTTATACCTACCCAGCGAGGTGCAGCCACTGCCATTCACATTGGAATACTTTCTTCCTTCGAGCCAGTTTTCATTACAACGCCCATGCGCTACCAAGCCACTCACTTCCACAGAATCTTTTTCCAGGTTATACACATAAAAGCGATTACTGCCCGAAGGTTTGCTCATATTCACCAGGAAACAAAAACGGGTGTTGAATCCGTTTTTACGGATGTAGTCCGAAACCGATTTTGCATGCTGCTTTAGCTGGGTAATTTCTACACCCACACCCGCCGCTTCCTTTTTAAGCTTTTTGTTATTTTCAGACGCATGAGAAGTACAGGCACACCAGATACCGCACAACATAACAATGGCAAGTATACCGCTTAGGAATTTAGGCATGAGATAGTTTTGTAAGAAAGGATGCAGTAACAATCATTTTCCATAACACAGCAGGCAAATTCTTTTACTCCCACCATAAAGTGATCTTGCCTTTCTCCTCTTGTAAGGAAACAGCCAGGGCTTCTATATCTTCCGGCTCTTCTTCCGACAACGGACATACTTTTAATGTTTCCCGTGCATAGTCATGCCAGTCTGTAATATTACCATGCGGACGTACTATCATCCAGTCGCGGGCTACGGCAATAAAATCTACCGTGTATTTCAGTTCCAGTTGTTTTAGTCTTACAATAAGGCTATCTGTGCAGCAGCTATCCACCTCACTACAAGTTTCCTGCATACGTACAATATCATATTTATCAGCAGTACGTACTATGGTAATCTTTTTTTTATGATCCCCTCTGTAATGGTCTTCCGATATAAAAGCCATACAGTGTTGCTGTTGCAACCAGCTGTTTAATGTATCTATCAGCTCGGCACTTTTCTCCCCGTCTACCAATAAAGAGATACCTGGTAAATAGATAGGGGCATTATGATGTATGGTATCGGCCAAAGGCTTTTTAGTATGCAGCAATGTAGCGGTGGCATGAGTTATTTTTTCAGCTTCGCTGATCACTACCACATCTATACCTGTGGTAGCTGCCAGACTTTTTTGATTATCAGAATTCCTGCTGTCAGGGGCATTGCATGCAGCCAGTGATAGCCATGCAACCGCAAGCCATGTTGCTTTGGTTAAGGGTTGATTCATATACGCAGGGTTTATACTATACAGGGTTTATGTACTTCTTTCATGGTGTTTTGAAATACTTCATCAGGTTATAAAAGGGTTGTTGTTTGCTGCACTAAAATTAGATAAAAAGGTGCAAGCAACAGTTGTTAGCATGTTAAGGAAACAAGTTATTTACTTTTTGAAAAAAAATCTTTGAAACGGATACGTAGTTTTCTTCCCTTCTTACTCTTTAGGGTATCGGACTTTGACCAACCCCTTAAAAAAACGATTTTAGTTTTCTGACGGAGAGATTACCCCCCTTATTTACAGGATGTCACTATCGCTGAATAAAGGAGGTAATTTCCCCTCCCTCAGTTCTTCTCTTCTTTTCATCATTACACTTGCTTTGTTAATGTATCCAGCTCCTTTAATACCTGTGGTATACGAAATTCTCCATACATACTTTTAATATGCGCAGCTGCTGTATCTATGTCCATCCCTAATGCTGATACAAACAAAGGACGCTGACTTTCACCTCTCAACACGGCTCGCTTCAGTTGTTCAAATCCTGCATAGTCAGTTTTAGCCACACCAATAACCGGCACCTTACCTTCCAGCAATTCAAATACATATCCTCCCAGTCCTTTATTGCCTTCATCATCCAGCACCACAAAACCATCAATAATAATAGCCTGTGGTAATGTTGCGGGCATTTGCTGCAACAGGCTAGCTATACAGGGAAGTTCTCTTTTATAAAACGCACCTGGTTCATAAGCTTCTATCCCTTCTTTTATTTCGGTATACACCTGTGCTGGTGAAGCTGCCGTAAAGCTGTCCAGTACAATACCCACCGTTTTGGCTTTATCATCGTAGTAATAACTATCAAACGCATAAATCATATCCTGTCTAAAATTATAAGTGCTGTATAATATTACAACAACATTGGGCATAACTAAAAAACTTCCTCATTCCACCAGGCAGTTGCCCGAAAGAACAAGGAAGTTTTTTTAGTGCAAACAGGCATAGTAACCTGTTGGCAAATTATACTACAGAAGGTCTTTGCAAAGAAGAAAATCCACCATTGCCCTGTTCTTTCAACAAAGCAGCCAGCTTCATCCTACCCTCCTGACCATTATCTATTACATACTTCAGCTCGGCCTGGGTTAACAGTTTTACATTCACCAGTTTGATAGTTTCCAGCGAAAGTTCTATTCCCGCAGGCAAACCTTCATCAGAAATGCCTAACATGGCTCCCACCCTGCCGTCTGCATTTAAAAATTCAGCCGGCACATCTACATTATAAAACTCGGTAGAGATATAAGGCTGCTTGTCCAGCATAGAAGCTACACTGCCATTATCCGCCATGAGCTGCGCTGCCTGGTACACCAGCTGAAACTGCCAGGTGCTTTGTACAGGCCCGGTAAGCGGCTCCGTTACAATATAGGTTTCCAACCCAAAACCATTATAAGGAGCATTGTCGGGATTGGTGTCCATATCATCGTATGGATCGCTCAGGCCATCACTGGCCAGGATAGTACTGTCGGGTCTGTGTACGGTAATAAACGCCTGACGTACCGATGGCCACATAGGACCACCCATAAAGGCCGGGTTAATGATGTGGGCGATGACATCTTCTTCCAGTTTACCCACTGCCTGCCAGAAAGAGGTACGTAACAGGCAAGAATCTTCATAATGCTGATCGTAAGTTTCCATAGTTATTTTTATGCATGTGCTAAAGCACACCGTTTAGAGTTTACACACCAAAATACAGAAATAAACAGATGAGAAACACAAAGGCCGCTTCTTTTTAGAAACGGCCTTTGCTGTTTTATCAGGAGGGATTATCCCTCGTATTTTTAATAAGGCTGATACCTGAAAAAAAGAATATGGCTCCCAGTATGCCATAGATAAAAATGGACTTAATGCTTCTGGTACCTCCTGTAGTATTCATAAACTGAACAGCTGCCAGGATAAGCCCTAATACTCCTAACAGGGAAAGAATAATACCCAATATGCGTTTTTCCATGGTTACATTTTCCCATAGAAATACAAATTATGTGCCCACCTGCCGCTTGTGGGAGCTGTTTTATTGCGTACTGGCAGGCGGACGGCTATCTGCCCCAGTGCCCCATTTTTTATTGGGTTTGATGCCCATTACAAACTCTATTGTGGCCCCACTGGTAATATCTGCATGAGTAATATAGGTTTTAGCATAGGGCTTGCCATTGAGCAGCACCTGCTGAATATAGATATTGTTGCCCCCGGCGGCAGGTGCTAGCATAGTAAATGGTTTACCATTGGCATTATGTATCACCGCTTTTTTTAATTGGGGCGAGCCTATGGCGTAAACACTACTGGCCGGGTTTACCGGGTAAAAGCCCATAGCACTGAATATATACCAGGCACTCATTTGTCCGCAGTCTTCATTGCCCGAATACCCGTTAGCCTTGTTGTTGTATTGCTGCTGCATTACCTCTGCCGCATATTGCTGCGCTTTCCACGGCTGGCCGGCATAGTTATACAGGTATATTACATGATGGCTGGGTTCATTGCCATGTGCATACTGGCCTATAAAGCCAGAAGCATTACCATTTACATCTTCCGGCTTGGCAGTGAGGGTAAAAAAGGTATCCAGCTTGTTTTGGAAAGCCTTCTCCCCACCTACCAGGTTTATCAGTCCCGGCACATCCTGTGGCACATACCAGAAATATTGCCAGCCATTGCCCTCTGTAAAAGGCGAACCGCCATTGCCGCCATAAGCCAGCGGGTTAAAAGGTAACCATTCCCCATTACTGTTTTTACCACGGAAAAAGCCCGTTTGCTGATCGTACAGGTTGCGGTAATACATGCTTCTTTTCGTAAAGTAGGTATAGTCTGCAGTGTGGCCCATCTGCTGCGCCATTTGTGCTACACACCAATCGTCATACGCTATTTCCAATGTAATAGACACGGATTGTGACTGCTTATCTTCCGGGAAATAATGGTACTGCTCTAACAGGTTAAAAGGCGAGCCGGGATGACTGCGTAAAGAAGAAGCTTTTATGGCTTCATATGCCTTCTGATAGTCTACTCCTGCAATACCTTTCCGGTAAGCATCCACAATAACAGGAATGGCATGGTTGCCTATCATGCAATAGTTTTCATCACCCCATAACTGCCATATAGGTAAATAGCCATAGGTTTCGTATTGCCGTAACATCGCATTGATAAAACCTGCTGTGCGTTGCTGCTGCACCAGTGTATATAAAGGATGGGCAGCACGATAGGTATCCCACAAACTAAACGTGCTGTAGTGCGTGCCATCAGCGGCTTTACGCACCGTATAATCAGTGCCGGTATAGCTGCTATCGGCATCGGCTATGTTGTTGGGTTGTGTAAAGGCATGGTATAAACCTGTATAAAAAATCGTTTTCTGTTCTTCTGATCCTTCTGTTGCTATTACCGACAGTTCTTTGTTCCAGTTGCTCCATGCCTGTGCGGCTATGCCATCAAAATCGAAGCCGGTTACTTCTGCTGCCAGGTTATTGCGCGCACCTTCGGCACTTACAGCCGAAACGCCCACCTTTACCAACACCGGTGTGCTGCCAGCTGTAAAATTGAGCACTGCTTTTACAGTACCTCCATTAGCCACCTCACCGTTTTCTATAACATGTCCTCCCTCTTTCAGCAGGCGCGATGCAAAGGGCTGTGAAAACTCTGCCCGGAAATACACTTTACGTAAACGGCTCCAACCCGTGATAATGCGGTATCCTTCAATAGTATGATCGTTCACCACCGCTATATGTGCTGTAATAACCTTACACACCCAGTAAGGCCGCTTTTTATTGAGGGAATGGTCAAGATCAATGATAACATGCGCCGGCTTGCCTGCCGGAAAGGAATAACGATGCAAGCCACAATGCGCCGTGGCAGTGAGTTCGGCCTTTACCTGGTGGCTTAACAGCTGCACGCTGTAATAACCCGGCTTTGCCTGTTCCTGGCTATGCGAAAAGGAAGAACGGTAACCACTGTCGCTTTTAGTGGGTGCCGCATTCCATACTACATTACCTGTATAGGGCATAAATAGAAAATCGAACAAATCGGCAACACCCGTACCGCTTAAATGGGTATGGCTAAAGCCTACAATGCTATCGTCGTTGTAATCGTATCCGCTGGCAGGATCATCGGGATTTTCGCGGGTATCCGGACTTAGCTGCACTAACCCAAAAGGCGTGCATGCCCCAGGAAAATTGCTGCCCGACAGGCTGTTTTTGTCAATAGCGCCTGTGCCTATAAAAGGATTTACATATTGTGCATAATTGCCGCCTGCATTGTTTTGTGCATTGCTTTTGGCAACGCAAAGCAGCAAACCGAGGGCAACCACATAATTTTTACACATAAGCATTGTCGTTTACAGCCCCGAAAATACCCGTTTAGTAACCTGGTACCTGTTAACACATTTCAAATGGCACCAACTATCAACAACAAAGCCGCCCGATTGCTCGGGCGGCTTTGAATATCTTAACAACAAGATGGTTACTTATGCGTAATTTTCAGCCTTGATACCATTTCGTTTGCAGCCTTAACCTGCTCCGGAAACATTGGTTTACCTGAATACTTATCCAAAGAAGGATCATACTTCAAGTTGATTCCTAGAGTTTTTGCATACTCAATCAAATCTTTAAGCTTGTCTGTCATTATTTGAAATTTACTAAAGTTTCAATTATTAATCCCAATAAGATTAGCAAAGGTATTCGATAAAACAACGCATAAGCTGTTCATTTTATTCAGACAAGCCCGGTTCTGACATGAACATATATAAATTATTTCATCAACAAAACAACAACGCCGCCCGATTGCTCGGGCGGCGTTGCGTTTATTTCTATTCAGATCTTATCTGATTAATCTTCACTTTCTTCTACATAAGCTTCGGTTTCTTCCTGGGCTTCTTCTTTAGTGGCTTTGTTCAGCTTTTTCAATACCACTTCTTCCTTTACCTCGTCTTTATCGTTTACTTTAAAGGTGGTAATAGGCAGTTGCATTACAATTAACCAACGCACCAGAAATACCAGGCCTAACGAAAACACGCCAATAGCAACAGCAGGCCATATAGGCTTTAATACAGACATTTTCATGCCCTGCAACAGGTTAATCATACCCAAAGCCAATCCAACACCTGCCGCCACACATAAAACCAGGGAAAGAATCAGTTTTAACTGGCGTTGTGTTTTGGTTTGGGTTTTAATCCAGGCATATGGTTTGCCACCGGTAGCTTTCTGCATCACCTTACAGTATAAGGCTATATGCTGGCTGCTTACTTCCTGTTCACGTAACCAGGTTTCAAAAGAATACAACCAAACACCGTTTTTGTGCAGTATTTGCCCTTCCTCTTTATGTGCAAACATTCCTTCCACAAACTGCTTGGCCAGCCCTGGAAACTTAGCCAGATCGGCTTTGCTTGGTTTGGGGGGTGGCGGTGCAGGCGCATCCTCTGCTACCGGAGCAGATGGCGCATAAGAAGAACTATAAGAAGAGGAACCTGATGAGCTATAAGACGACGAAGCAGATTCTGATGCCGGCGCGGATGGAGCATAAGAAGAGGGAGCATATGCATTATCTGCTGCTGGTGAAGCATAAGAGGATGCATAGGAAGATTCTGCTTCTTTGCTTGCTGGTGCATAGGAAGAACCCGCAGACGGCTGTGATGAAGCAGGCGCGTACGGAGAATCAAATGCAGACGCCGGAGAAGGCGCATAAGAAGAACTATAAGAAGAAGAATCACTATACGATGGTGCTGGCTCTGGAGCCGGTGTAGACGGAGTATAGCCGGAAGGCGTATATGCGCTATCTGCCACTGATGAAGCAGCATAAGAAGGCGCGTAAGACGATTCCGCTTCTTTATTTGCAGATGCATAAGCACTCACAGGCGACTGCGAAGAAGCAGGTGCATAGGGCGAGTCAAATGCAGATGATGATGCTGGTTCTGCAACCGGGGTGGATACCGCCGCCGGTTTATAAGTATCGTTATACGTGGAAACCGCTTCCGAAGCTGGCGTTGCAGACGCATAACCAGAAGGAGCATATGCATTATCAGCTGCCGGCGCGGAATAAGACGGTGCATAAGCCGAACCCGAATAAGTATTTTCAGTAGCCGGAGCTGTGTAAGCCGGCGTTGTATAAGACGGAGTTTCTACAGGAGCTACCGGTGCAGGCGGCATTACGGGAGCTGATGCAGCTGGCGCATAAGCCGAACCTGAATAAGCATGATCTGTAGCAGGAGCTGTATAAGATGGCGTTTCCACCGGGGCTGCCGGTGCAGGCGTTACAGCAGCAGGTGCTACAGGAGCAGACGAAGCTGCTGGTGCGTAAGCTGAACCTGCATAAGTATTGTCAACAGCTGGCGATGCATAAGAAGGCGCTGACGAAGCAGCAGTATGATATGCAGGCGTTTCTACCGGCGCAGGTGGCGGCGTTATGGGAGCTGATGCAGCTGGTGCATAAGCCGAACCTGAATAAGTATTATCACTGGCCGGAGCTGTGTAAGATGAAGCTGAATAAGCCGGTGCTTCCACCGGGCCTGCCGGCACAGGTGTTACCGGTGCAGGTGCTGCTGCAATTACCGGCTCCGGCTGTGAAACAACTGGCGCAGGCGCTGCCACCGGGGCAGGCGCAGAAACCACTGCCGGTTCTGCGGCAACGGGTTCCGGTGTTGCCGGGCCACCTATCTTTTTAGCCATAAAACGCCATGCTTTATAAGACGGATCGGCACGGATAACATCTATACCCACATATTCTTTACTTAAAGGACCAAATACCTGGAATATCATATCCGTACCCTGCTGAATAGGCAGTTGCGATCCTAAACGGCGAAAACCGTTTTCCGACACACAACCATCCTGCCACTGCAACTGGGCATTGGTATACTTTTCAAAATAATAAGTTTCGGAAATTTCATTCAGCGCAAATAACACCAGCTCTCTGCCGTTACTCAACGGAACCATGATATGGTCGTCTTTAAAACGATCGCTGCAAAACAGCACTACACCCTGTCCGGTGCCGAATAAATGAATGCTTTCATGGTCATGGTGGTTATACATGGCCTTTTCCAGGTAGGTTTCCTGTCTGTTAACAAACTGGTAACCGGAAAGACGTGCAAAGTCTTCCATGATCTTATCGGGGTTGCCTTTTATTAACAGGCCTGACAAATTAAAGCCCATAGATTATGATTTTTTAAGGGGACTATACTACAATAGTACGGATTTTACCATTTTTTTTAATGGAAAAATATGTAAGCGATGAATATTGCCGCTATAACTCCTATTAATTCCGCCAATAAACCCATTGAAATGGCATATCGTACTTTTTTAATACCTACGCTACCAAAATACACCGCCACGATGTAAAAAGTGCTGTCGGCCGAGCCATGAAACACACAAGCCAGCTGCCCCACAAACGAATCGGGGCCGTAAACCGTCATGGTATCAATCATCAGCCCACGGGCTCCTCCCCCGCTAAACGGTTTCATAATGGCCGTAGGTAATGCCGGCACAAAATCGGTGTTTACGCCGGTGTATCCTATGATAAAACTCAGGCCGTCGGTAATATAGGCTAAAGCGCCGCTTTCCCTAAACACACGAATACCCACCAGCAAGGCCACCAGGTAAGGAATAATTTTCAGCACCACGTCAAACCCGCCTTTCGCGCCCTCTATAAAGGCGTCGAACACATTCACTTTCTTCCAAACCCCGCCCGATATAATAATTACAATCAGCAGCAGCAAAATTAAATTGCCGGCTACCTTACTAAATACACCTTTGTTTTCTGCGCTCATCATGCCCACCGTAATAGACAGCAGGGCCACGGCAGCAGCAATACCCAGCATCCAGCAAACCAACACCCAATCCCACTTAATGCGCTGGCGTATGCCAATAATTACAATGGCAGCCAAAGTAGTAATAACCGTACCCAGCACACAGGGTATAAATACGCTGGCTGGGTTGGCAGAATGGGAAGCTAAGCGGTAAGATATAATAGATAAAGGAATCAATACCAGCCCGCTGGTGTGCAAAATCACAAACATAATTTGTGCATTGCTGGCGGTTTCCTTGTCTTTATTCAGGCTTTGAAGACTTTCCATGGCTTTCAGACCAAAGGGAGTAGCGGCATTGTCCAGCCCCAGCATGTTAGCACTGAAATTCATCACCATTTGCCCCATAGCCGGATGGTTATCAGGCACTTCCGGAAACAAACGGGTCATAAACGGGTTTAGCATGCGGGCCAGCCAGTTTACGGCCCCCGCTTTTTCGGCAATGCTCATCAACCCCAGAAAAAACACCATGGTACCTGCCAGCGGCAGCGCCACGTCCATAATAGAGATTTTAGCGCTATCGAACACCCCGTCTACCAGTTTGCGGAAAATATCTACGTCCTGTAAAAAGGTGAATTTAAAAAGGCCGATCACCAGGGCTACATAAAAAAACAGCATCCAAACTATACCCAGCGCCCCGTTTTTATGACGTACCGCCCCTCTTATCAGTGCAATTCCGCCCAAAACAGCCACTACAGAATAAAGAATTTTGCTAAAATCAAGTAAGCCCATGCGCTAATTGTTGGTTTTAAAACGACTAAAAATAATTGATTATAGCCTTTTAACAATCAAACCGTACTTTTGCAGCCGAAATTTTGAACTATCATGGCTTTACAAGTAGGTATTGTAGGTTTGCCCAACGTAGGAAAATCAACCCTGTTCAACGCTGTAAGTATCAGCGCCAAAGCACAGGCAAGTAATTACCGTTTCTGTACTATCGATCCTAACGTGGGATTGGTAGATGTGCCTGACGAGCGCATGAAAAAACTGGCCGAGCTGGTAAATCCCAACCGTATTGTGCCCACACAGCTGGAAATAGTAGATATTGCCGGCCTGGTAAAAGGCGCCAGTAAAGGGGAAGGCTTAGGCAACAAATTCTTAGGTAACATACGCGAGGTGGATGCCATTATACATGTAATACGTTGTTTTGAAGATGAGAACGTACTGCGTGAAGAAGGTGCCATTAACCCCGTTAGCGATAAAGAGATCATTGACACCGAGCTGCAGCTGAAAGACCTGGAAAGCGTGGAAAAGAAAATGCAGAAGGTAGAGAAGCAAGCCCGTGTAGGCTCTGATGCCAAAGCAAAAGCGGAGTTTGAGGTATTAACCCGCTGTAAAGAACATCTGGAAAAAGGTAAAAGTATTCGCGGCCTGGGCTTAAGCAAAGAAGAAAAACTGGCTATTGAAGACCTGTGTTTATTAACAGAAAAACCGGTTTTATATGTAGCTAACGTTGACGAAGCTTCTATGCACACCGGCAACAAATACTCCGAAGCGCTTATTGCCAATGTAAAAGACGAGGGCGCAGAAGTAATTATTATGAACAACTCTATAGAGGCGCAGATTGCAGAACTGGAAACAGAAGATGACAAGGCGATGTTTATGGATGAGTATAAAATGACAGAGCCTGCCCTGCACCGCTTAATACGCAGCGCTTACAAACTGTTAAACCTGGATACTTACTTCACTGCCGGCGTTCAGGAAGTGCGTGCCTGGACCATTCACAAAGGATGGAAAGCACCACAGGCCGCAAGTGTAATTCACACCGATTTTGAAAAAGGCTTTATCAAGGCGGAAGTAATTGCCTATAACGACTTTGTTAAGTATGGCAGTGAATCAGCTTGTCGCGATAATGGTAAATTAAGAATTGAAGGTAAAGAGTACATTGTACAGGATGGTGATGTAATGCACTTCCGCTTTAACGTATAATGCTATACAAGCATATTGTATAAGCCCGGATAGCTACTGCATCCGGGCTTTTTTATTGTATGAACGGCTGGCAGGGATGAATTGCCGGAACGTGCCATTCAACACATAGAAGGTCGCTAATACCTGCAACCACAGGTGGTGCTGATACGCCACCTGTGATTAACATACAAACACGGTTTCAATAGTATCTAACTGGTTTACCCAAATCATTACCCCACAATCAAAATCGTACAGGTTGTCAATTTTGTCATCTTCATCCATGTACATGGTTTCTACTATATACTCTCCTTCCAACCATTTCCTTTCTAAAAAACGATGAATGTTCATGCCTATCACATCTTCCTTTTCCATGTAACAATACCTGCCACACTGCACACCTTCAATCAGGCGCGTGGTGGTGTTAACGTTCACCTTTATCTCTGAGTGGAAGAAAACATAAATTTCACAATCTTCATCATCGTCTTCCTCAACACATTCACAATCATACGTTTCCAGGTAACTGTCAATGCTTTCGCCTAAATAAAACGGCGCTATTCCCTGGTTCACTTTCAATTGGTATTCCATTGCCTGTTCTTTCTTTACTAAAATGCGTCTGAACTTGTTTATCTATCTGTTTTTGCGCCTGCAAAGGTGCAATTATTCTTTTTCTGGTTTACGGGTTATTTTTGCCAGATATTACATGTTACAGGTAACACACCATACACACCTTATTAAGGAATGGGCACAGCAGCTGGGGTTTAGTTACTGTGGCATTGCCCGTGCACGTATGCTGGACGAAGATGCCCGCCGGCTGGAAAGCTGGCTAAACAAGGGCATGCACGGCAGTATGCATTACATGGAAAAGAATTTTGAGCTGCGGGTAGATCCAACCCGGCTGGTACCCGGTGCCAAATCGGTTATTACCCTGCTCATGAACTATTACCCGCCCGAACAGCAGGTTACAGATGCGCCACGTATTGCCAAATATGCCTACGGCGAAGATTATCACGAAGTAATACGCCCCAAACTAAACGACCTGCTGGCACGCATACGACTGAATATTGGCGCCGTGGAAGGCCGTGGTTTTGTGGATAGCGCTCCTGTGCTGGAACGCAGCTGGGCACAACTGACCGGGGCAGGGTGGATTGGCAAGAACGGCAACCTCATTTCCAAACAAAACGGTTCGTTCTTTTTTATAGCCACGCTTATTATCGACCTGGAATTGGAATATGACGATCCTTTTGCCAAAGACTTTTGCGGCACCTGCACCAAATGTATCGACGCCTGCCCTACTGATGCTATTTTACCCAATAAGCAGGTTGATGGCAGTAAGTGCATCAGCTATTTTACCATTGAGCTGAAAGACATGCTGATACCCGATGAAATGCAGGGACGGTTTGACGACTGGATGTTTGGTTGTGACACCTGCCAGGATGTGTGCCCCTGGAACCGCTTTAGTAAAGCAGGCTCAGAGCCCGCATTTGCACCTATACCGGAGGTGTTGAACCTGAAAACACAGGACTGGGAAGCCCTTACGGAAGAAAGCTTTCGCACCATCTTTAAAAACTCCCCTTTAAAGCGCAGTAAGTTTAAAGGCATACAGCGCAACCTGCAGTTTTTGCAATACAATGGTACACCACTCCCCACTAAGGAAGAACAGTAATGAACCCGCCTGCTTTATAGGCTTATTGCTTTACATGCCACACCACCTGTACACCTGCCTGTAATACTTTTTTATCGGTTACATTACCTTTAAATGCACCCTGTAAGCCGTATTGCACAAACGGGCTGACGATGAGTTGTTGCTGCGCTATTTTACCGGCAGATATATCCAGTGATAAATATCCCGCAGGCACATACCTCCGTATAGTATTAGAATAACTGTTATCTCCTTCTTTTGCAGATATAGCCAGATTATGAATCACACCACCGGAAATACCCCACCCGTTCGTTGCCTGGTATTGCAATAAGGTAGGAACACCAGCATAATACATGGTATAACGGAGATGGTAATCCTGTTTGCCTACCGACATCCCCACAGGACGCTGGTAGTCGTACAACAAATTCACCTGGTACGACAGGTATTGCAATTGTAAACCGGTTTGCAGCTTCCATTTGCGCCATAGTTCTCTTTCCACAGCAAACCCTACTTTAAAAGATGGGCCAACTTTAGTGGAACTGGTATACAGTTCAGCACTTGTTAAACCACTAGCGCCACCACCACCCGTGCCTACGCTGGAATTAAAAGTATTTCTATTAGTTTCGTCAGGGGAAGGAACCAGATAAGAATAATAAGAACTTTGTTTCACACCGCCGGTTAGTGTACCTCCGCCTATAGCTATTAATGGATACACATTCCACTGTTTTTTAGGTGAAGCCACTTGCGGTGGAGCCACAATACCTGTTACCGGTGTAAACGGATCGGGGTAGTTTGCAGGGGTGTTTTTTTCTTCTCCTGCACGGTTATTTGCTGTTATTTCCACGCTATCTCCCACTGTATACAACACCGTTTCACTTTTACCTGTTACAGCCGGGCTTTGCTGCCCGCTACCTGCTAAAACCGGTGTAAAGGAGTTAGCATCAGATGGCTGTACAAAATCTTCACAGATGATTCTCAATGCTTTAGCGTCCTTCTTTCCGGCCCAATGCCTTGGCTGTTGGTGTACTTTATCGGATATTACTTTCTCACTACTGCCTGTTTTTGCTGTTTTACCAGAAATGACACCCGCTGCGCCTCCAGCTAACACCGTGTTGCCTGGTTGGGCTGATGCAGGTTCTTTTGTGTTGGAAATAATGGTTGCAGAAGCCTTGTTTGCTTCGGTAGTGGTTTCGCTACCACCCGCCTGTTGTGGCAGCTGTGTGCCTGCAACATTTTCCGGCGCTGGCTGCTGCGTTACTGCAACAGCAGGCTGGGCCGGCCGCTTAGTTCCTGTTTGTTGCCAAAACCTTCCTCCCCAGAAAAGCAACAATAGTACTACCCCGGCCAGCCACCACCATACTGCTACCCTGCGTTTTTTCTCCGGGTGCAATTCCCGTTGAATATTTTCCCATACTGCAGCATCCGGCTCAAATTCAAGCCCGCTCATTAGTTGCTGCATATTCTTCTCTAATGAACTATCATCCTGCATGGTTCAGTTTTTTAACCCCTGGTTTGGTTAACCAGTCAATCAGTAATTTACGGGCACGCATGTATTGTGTACGGGAAGTGCTTTCCGTAATACCCATCATTTGTGCTATTTCCACATGTGGGTATCCTTCTACAGCGTGCAGGTTGAATATTGTTTGATAACCGGCCGGTAATTGCCGGATTAACATAGCTACATCTTTGGCGTTCAGCTGAATAATCGGATCATCGTCCGAAACCGGGTGCAAATGCTCTTCGGGCAACAACATATCATACTGGTACCGCTTTTTACGTTTCAGGTAGTTGAGCGCGGCATTTACCATAATCCTCCGTATCCAGGCCCCCAGCTCGCCTTCCATTTTAAACTGCGCCAGGTTTTTAAACACGTTAATAAACCCTTCCTGCAACACATCCTGCGCATCCTCCATCGATTTGGTATACCGGTAACACACACCCAGCATTACCGAAGCATACTGCTGGTAAAGCTGATGCTGCGCGTTAGCATTTCCTGCCAAACAGGATTTTATTAACTGCCGGTCGTCTGTCATATCACTTATACCTCCTGACAACGGCTTTTTTCAAACCGTTGCACTTCGCACATAATTTTTTTACAAGAGCCAGCCGCTTACATTTGCCGCATGAACCTGGTAGAAAAAGACAAAAAGTACATCTGGCATCCTTTTACCCCTCAAAAGAATATGGCTGCCCCTGTGGCCATTGTAAAAGGCAAAGAAACGCTTTTGTATGACGAGAACGGCCACGCTTACATTGACGCCATCAGCAGCTGGTGGGTAACCCTTCACGGACATGCCCATCCCTATATTGCCGAAAAGCTTTACCAGCAGGCGCTTACGCTGGAACAGGTGATTTTTGCCGGTTTTACGCACGAGCCCGCCGTTACCCTGGCTGAAAAACTACTGCCCCTGCTGCCCGGCAGCTTTGCGCGTATTTTTTACAGCGATAATGGCTCTACCTCTACCGAAGTAGCCCTGAAAATGAGTCTGCAATACTGGTGGAACCAGCAACAGCCCCAACGTAAAAAAATACTGGCGTTCAGGAATTCCTATCATGGAGATACGTTTGGCGCTATGAGTGTGAGCGACCGGGGCGTGTTTACCATGGCCTTTCACGATTTGCTGTTTGAAGTTATTTTTATAGATACCCCTACTTCCAACAACCTGCCGGCAACATTAGCCATCCTGCAACAGCAGCACCCACACATAGCCGCCTTTATTTACGAGCCATTGGTGCAAGGCGCAGGTGGCATGCAGTTTTACGAAGCCAGCGCCATGAATCAACTGCTGCAAGCCGTGCAGCAATATGGCATTATCTGCATTGCCGATGAGGTGATGACGGGGTTTGGACGCACCGGGAAACTGTTTGCCAGCGAATATCTTACTTACCAGCCCGATATTATTTGCCTGAGCAAAGGCTTAACAGGCGGCACCATGGCGTTAGGCGTTACCGCCTGCGTACAACGCATTTACGATGCTTTTGTACAGGACGATAAACTCAAAACCTTTTTCCACGGCCACTCCTTTACCGCCAATCCGCTTGCCTGCACTACTGCTGTAGCCAGCCTGGAATTGCTGGAGAAAGAAAACAGTATGGCCAAAGTGGAATGGATCAGTAACCGCAACAAACTATTTGCTTCTACCCTGCTGGCTTTTGCTCAGGTAAAAAATATACGCACACTGGGCACTATACTGGCCTTTGAAGTAGATAAGGGCAAAGATGAATACCTCAACAACATCAGCCATACCATTACACAGCAATGTATGCAGGCCGGTGTGTATCTGCGTCCATTGGGCAATACGGTATATATTATGCCGCCCTACTGCATTACATCAGCACAGCTGGACAAGGTATATACCACTTTATTAGAGGTGATTAATGCAGTAACCGAATAAGGTTACTGCTGCTCTACTACCTTTTTTAAGTTGGAAAGGCTCATTTCCATTACCGGGCCTAATATCTTTTCGTTCATAAAAGAACCCAGCCTTTGCCAGGGATACCAGCCTATTTTTTGGGTGAACGACCAGTGCATGGTAGTCATAGAGCGGGTTTCATTGGTATACACTTCCATTACCGCATCCTGGTTAAAGCCATTGCTGCCTTCCCATAAGGTAAGCACTTTGTCTTTTTGCACGCTGGTAATGGTAATGATATTCTTATTTACAGTGGCTTTAGCGCCTACCCCGGTAGTAGCCGTAGTGGTAACAGCAAATCCATTGCTTTTTACGCCTTCAATCCATTCAGGCCAACGCTTCAAATCACTCAGGTAGCCCATTACACTATCAGGCGATTGCTGAATGTCAATAGCTTTAGAAACGGTTACAGTAGAAGGCAGTAACAGGCCAATTAAGGTAGCTATGATAAATAACACTACTACACTAATTAACCCCAGCTTAATAATTTTCATACTATTCGATTATTCCCATTTAAAAACTTTTACCGCAGCGGCATAGGCAATTACACCCCATATCAACATTACGCCAATGTTTTGCCAGCAGCTGATAAGGTTGGCCCCTTCAAAGGCAATATTGCGCATGGCTTCATTAAAATGTGTAAGCGGTAATATGCGGCAAAGTGGCTGTAGCCACGCCGGAAAAGCATCAATTGAAAAGAAGGTGCCTGCCAGTAAAAACTGGGGCAGGGTAAATATATTCGCCATCATAGGAATGGTGCTTTCTGTTTTGGCCAGGCCACTTACTATAAAACCGTAACCCATAAACACAATCAGCGCCAGAAAGCTCAGGAACATAATTTCCAGAAAGGTTTCAAAACCTTTTACCAAGGTAAAGTGAAAGGCAAACGTACCTATTACCACAATTACCACGGCAGTGATCATCTGGAATATCACACGGCTCAATGCTTCGCCCAGGATAATATACGGACGGGTGATAGGTGTAGCGAAAAAGCGCTTTAACACCAGTTGCTGGCGTAAGCTAAAAAACAGGAATGCCACCCCAAACACCGATGCACTCATTAACGAAAAGCCCAGCTGACCAGGCAATATAAAGTCGATAGTGCGGTAAATGCGGCCCGGTACCTTTTGTACATCAGGGCTTATATCTGCCACAGTAGGCACGTTAGGATAAGTACCTTTATTAAGCTTGTTGATGATACCTGCCAGAAAAATGTTTTGAAAAGTAGCCAGGGTTTGCGGGTTTACCGCCTCGGAACTTTTCAGTTGTATGTTGTAGTCAGCGCCTTTGTTCCCATTCAAAAAAGCCATGCTATCTGCAGCGGAAGCCAGCTTCCCATTCTTCTGAATATTCAGCACCGCCACAATACGGCCTTTTTCCAGGTCTTCCTGCAACTCTTTACCGCTTTTGGTAACGGTTTTAATGCCCGGCGTGTTTTGTATAATATGATATACCGCGTTGTTAGTATCGCAGGCCGGGTCGAACGCTATTTTAAACGAAACACCGCTTCCGCCACCCATAAAACCAAACACCAGTATAAACACCATCGGGAAACCTATACTGAACATTACCGTGGAAGGACTGCGCATAATAGACTGCAAACCGGCCCTGGTAATGGCAAACATTGCCTTCAACTGATTGTATTTATTGCCCGACATACTAGCTTTTATTCTAAAAATGAGAGCGCAAAGCTAGGGATTAATTTGATGTATAGTCAAAAGGCAAACGGGCCTGTGGTATATTATCCCACGATTTAATGGCTTTGATGTGCTGCATCAGTTTATAACCATCTTCGCCAATCTCTTCCGAAATCATTTTGGTTTTGATGGTCTTTTCGGCTGAGCCACTCGTCAACTGCTCCCAAAACGATTTACGCTCGGGATATTCTTTAATGTAGTACTCTTTTACTTTTGCCATTCTGGCCGCACAGGCAATTGCATCCTGCAGGTTGCCTATTTTATCTACCAGGCCTATAGATACTGCACGCTGGCCGGTCCATACCCTACCCTGTGCAATGCTATCAATATATGCCACGGGCTTTTTACGGCCTTCAGCTACGCGGGAAATAAAGGTTTGATAAACGGTATCCACATCGCTTTGTAACAGGGAACGCTCCTGTTCTGTAAGCGGGCGCATGCCAAATTGCATATCGGCAGAAGGAGTGGTTTTTACGCCATCGAAGGTGGTGCCCAGTTTATTTTTAAAGAAAGAAGATACGTTGAAGGTAAGGCTGAACACACCGATAGAACCGGTGATGGTAGAGGCATCGGCAAAAATAGAATCGCCGTTGCAGGAGATATAATAACCACCGGAAGCCGCCAGATCGCCCATACTAACTACAGTAGGCTTTACTTTACGTGCCAGCGACACCTCACGCCAGATAACCTCACTGGCCAGTGCATCCCCTCCCGGAGAATTTACACGCAGTACAATAGCCTTGACGTTTTTATCTAAACGTGCCTTGCGAATCAGGTTTTTGAACTTATCACTACCAATCTGTTCGTCACTGCCTTTACCGCTTACAATATCGCCCGAAGCGTAAATAACCGCTATTTTCTCCCCATCGGTATTGGAAAAATCCACAGCTTTATAATATTTGCCAATGCTAACAAAGTTTACTTTCTCTACTTCTTTAGCACCCATTCTTTCAAACAGCTCTGCCTTCACCTCATCATCATACTTTAATCCATCTACCAAATGATGCGCCAGTGCATCGTTGGCCGATTGTACCGCATTATCAGCAGCCAGTTTATGTAAAGTGGCAGTGTCTATGCCACGGGATTCTGCAACATTCAGTAACAGGCGGCTGTATAAATCGTTTACCCAAACAGTGGTTTGCAAACGGTTGGCATCGCTCATTTGTGTATAACGAAAAGGCTCTGTAGCACTTTTAAACTTGCCGGCATAAAATACTTCCGGCTGCAATTCCAGCTTATCCAATGCGCCTTTAAAAAAGGCCAGGCTGTTGGCATATCCTCTCCATTCTACCCCACCCTTAGGGTTACAATATATTTTATCAGCTATCGAAGCAACGCCGTAAGCCCCCTGGCTAATGGCATCGCCATAGGCGATAATGAACTTTCTGCTGGATTTAAACTCTTTCAGCGCCCTGCGCAACTCTTCACTGGCAGCAAAGCTGTTGCTGTTGTGTACCGCACGTATAAATATGCCTTTTATAGAAGAATCGCCCTTTGCATAGTCAATCATCTGCACCACATCACTCAGTCCGGGTAATACACTAGGCTCATCACTCACAATAGAGTTAACGGTATTATCCTTCGACTGATCGGCATAATCTACCGACAAATCGAGATATAGAACGGCGTTTTTGCCTACCACCGGTTTCTCTTCACTGGATGCACGGCCAATAAGCACGATGCCCACAAAAAGAAATACCAACGCAAATACTACCAGTGCTACAAACACTGCTAAAAATGTTTTAAAAAATCCTTTCATAGTTAAAATCTCCTGTGCAATAGTGTAAAAATAAAGATATTTGGCCCCCATCATCCTGTTATTTATGAATAGAGCATACCTGCTGATAGGCGGTAATTTAGGCGATCGTACGGCATACCTTTCCAGGGCAGTTTCTCAGATACAGGAAAAATGCGGTGTTGTAGTGCAGCAATCCTCCATTTATGAAACCGCTGCCTGGGGTGTGGAAGATCAACCTTCCTTCTATAACCAGGCCTTGTTACTACACACTTCTTTCGCCGCTCCTGTACTGATGCAACAGCTGCTGGACATTGAAACGAGCCTGGGCAGGGAAAGAACCATTAAAATGGGACCACGTACTATTGACATAGATGTATTGCTTTATAATGAAGAAGTGATACAAAGCGAATTAATAACAGTACCACACCCTCATTTACCACAACGCCGTTTTGCATTGTTGCCCCTGGCCGAAATAGCACCGCAATATGTGCATCCACAGCTACACGAAACCATCACCACTCTGTTGAAAAATTGCCCTGATACGCTGGATGTGCATAAAATTTCCGGAGCAAAACCTCCGCTGCCTTAATTTTGAGCGGACATTACCACATAATGAAGTATCACTTTATTACGATTGAAGGGAATATCGGCGCCGGAAAAACCACATTAGCGCACCTCTTATCCAAAAAGCTCAACGCCAGACTTATACTGGAAGAATTTGCGGATAACCCCTTTTTGCCCCGCTTTTACGAAAATCCCAAACAATACGCTTTTCCGCTGGAGCTGTTTTTTATGGCAGAACGTTTTAAGCAGCTGAAAGACATGCTGCATACTAACGACCTGTTTCAAACAGTAACCATTTCGGATTACCTGTTTACCAAATGCCTGTTATTTGCCAAGGTAAACCTGCCCGAAGAAGAATTCAGGCTGTATCAGAAACTGTTTGATATTATTCACCAGCAATTGATTTTTCCGGATATACTCATTTACCTGCACTCTCCCGTTACCCGACTGCAAGCCAATATTAAAAAGCGCAACCGCGGATACGAGCAGCATATTCCCGATGAATACCTGTTTAACATCCAGGAAACTTATACAAACTACATTAAACAACATAAGATCAAAACCATCATTGTAGACGCTTCTAATGCCGACTTCCTGGACAACGAACAACATGTACAGGTGATATTGGACGCGCTGGAAAGAGACTATGATGAAGGACAGCACTTTATTTCGCTGCCCTAGAATTAAAGCAGATGTGATATGGCAAGTGACTCGACAAAACAAGACCCGACAGCAAAGACAATCGACAGATTCGCAGCAATTAAGATTACCGAATTCAGAAACCTGCTGGCCAGCCGCTTTCTGTTTACCATGAGCATGAGAATGCTGGCCACCATGCTGGGCTGGTGGGTGTACAACCTTACCAACGATCCCCTCGCAATCGGGATGATAGGCTTATCAGAAATTATCCCCGCTATTTCCCTGGCACTATACGCCGGACACGTTATTGACATCAGCGAAAAACGGAAACTATTGTTACGCGGCATTGGCTTATACATTGTAGCTGTGCTGATATTGTTAACCCTATCCAGCCGCTTTACCGCCAGCAACCTCAGCAATCACTGGATAGCTATTTGCATTTACATTACCATATTCGGCACCGGCATAGTACGTGCCTTTACCGGCCCGGTGTACAACGTAATGCTGGCCAGTATAGTACCGCGGGAAGACCTGCCCAATGCCACCACCTGGAACCAGGCAACTTATATGAGCGGCAGCATCAGCGGTCACGCAGCCGGCGGCTTTTTAATAGCGCTGCTGGGCAACACCGGCACGCTTGCCACCATAGCCTGTATGCTGGTAGTATCTATCAGCTGCGCCTTTCGCTTACATGTAAAACCACCTATTGCCAATAAAGGAGAAAAAAGAACCTGGGACAGCGTGAAAGAAGGTTTAAGCTTTGTGTTTAAAACCAAAGAGCTGTTAGGCGCTGTATCGCTGGATATGTTTGCCGTGTTATTTGGTGGCGCAGTAGCCATGGTGCCGGTGTATGCACGCGATATATTAAAAGTAGGACCCGAAGGTTTTGGCATGTTGAATGCTGCATCGGATATAGGCGCTATCTGCTGCGTGTTATTACTTACTCTCTTCCCTATGCGTAAGAAACAAGGCTATAAACTGTTATTCGCCGTAGCCGGCTTTGGTATATGTATTATCATATTTGGCATTTCCCGCTTATACTGGATTTCATTTGCAGTATTGATGTTAAGCGGTATGCTGGACGGCATCAGTGTAGTAATACGCGGCACTATCACCCAGTTAAAAACACCGGACAACATGCGCGGCAGGGTCATGAGCGTAAACTCTATGTTCATTAACTCCAGTAACGAATTAGGGCAGTTTGAAAGTGGCTTAACCGCCCGTTTAATGGGTGCGCCTGCTTCTGTGGTGTTTGGAGGTTGTATGACCTTGCTGGTAGTGGCGGTGACCTGGTTTAAAGCACCGGCTTTGAAGAAGATGGAATATTAGATTTTCACCAGAGATACTACAAAAAAGGCACTTCGCTATACACGAGGTGCCTTTTTTGTAGAAAATATGTTATTTTAATAAATCTTATATATAGCTCTCTCTAATTTGAACTACTCCATTTTTACCATGAACCACCAATTGCGAATGGTCTGTTTGGGCCATCATTCGACCAATAGAGATAGCCTCAGCCCTGGAATCCGTTATTGCGGTAAACTTAGCTGATTGAGCTGATTTTATCACCCAGCCATTACCCAAAGGAAGCACATAATGAATATTGTTAGCCGAGTTTTTCGGCTTAGAAACAACTTTGCTACGCATAACACTAGCAGCTGCCCCCTTTATTTTTGGAGAGGCATTACCTGTTTTACAGGCAACTGATTTTTTATCGAAAGGTTGTCTCATCTTCGATAATCAAGATACTTGTTTTGTCATTTCCCAATACAAATCCTAATAGATAAAGTATTCTGCAATATGAATTATGTAATATAGCTTAACTAAAGAACAATTATTGGGTAAAAAAAGAATCCATACTACTTCCCCAACCAACGAGGAAATAGTAAAATTCCTTCCTGTTACTTCCTCACTTAATGAGGAAGTAGTAAAAATGTCCCATCTAACTTCCCCGCCTAACGGGGAAGCTGTAAAACTCATCCAAGCTACTTCCCCGTCTAATGAGGAAGTAGAAAAACTGCTCCCTACCACTTCCTCACGCGGTGGGGAAACTGTAATTCTCTTCCCTACTACTTCCCCATTTAATGAGGAAGTGGAAAAACTGCTCCTAACTACTTCCCCACCCGATGAGGAAGTCGTAAAACTCCTCCATGCTACTTCCTTCTTTCATGAGGAAGCCGTAAAATTCTTCTCTGTAGTAGTTTTACTTACCCAGATGACCCTTCCGGCAAATAAAAAGGTCTTACCAATAGGTTTGTAAACACGCTCACTCATCAAAACCAACGTATCACTCAGCCAGGTTACCAATGGGGGTGCTTATTCCTACTCATGCTTCTATATATTTAATAATACTACTAATCATTATACAGATATAATACCTCATCAGTAAACAGGCTTACAGCAACTGTAGCATAGTTTCGCCCAAACATTCAACCCAGTCCGTTAGTACCAGAAACAAGTAAATTTTAATTGCACACTTTTCAATGGTGTGTTATTTTCGTAAGCATTGATTCCTGTTTGCAGAAGAATACAATTTCGATGGTGACGAGTGTAGGTCTTATATCGAAAAAAATATTCATCCATGAAGCAAACACAACCAAAAGCAAATAATCCCCCGGTAAAAGATTGCTGCCGTGCGGGCATTAGTGTCTACCGTTTTAGCCCCCACAAAACGGCCTTTTACTGCTATTGCCACCAATTTTCCTTTTTGAACCATTTAATCTAACAAACAAATGATAGATTTACCTACTAAACAGGCATTGATGAACACCTCTTTAGCCCACTTACCGGCCTATAAACAGGAACAGTTACAAAAGATTGCAAGTATTATTGTAGAAGCTGTACAACCAGAAATGATAATACTATTTGGCAGCCACGCCACAGGCCGCTGGGTAGAACATAAATATGTAGAAGACGGTATTGTATACGAATATATCAGCGATTACGACATACTGGTAATAACCAAAAGCGGCGAAAACCGTAAAGACTACGAAATACAAGACGTAATAGAAAACAGCTGCCGCTACCAAACACCTGTAACCACCATTGTACATGATATAGATTTTGTAAATAAGATGCTACGGGAAGGGCAATACTTTTTTACGGATATAGAACAGGAAGGTATTATGCTGTATAATAGCGGCCGTACTTCCCTTGCAGAACGAAAGCCGCTAAGCCCGGCAGAAGCGAAGGTGATTGCGCAGGATTATTATGATCAATGGTATTTGAGTGGTCAGAGGTTTTTGAAGGGTGCACGTTTTTATTGGCAGGATGGAGATTTGAAAGAAGGCGTGTTTAACTTACATCAAGCTGCTGAACGCACCTATAATGCTGTGGTATTGGTGTTTACTGGTTATAAGCCTAAAACGCATAACCTTGATAAACTTAAACGCTATACTAAACGTTTTTCAGAAGAGTTGGCTGGTGTTTTTCCAGAAAATACGGCAGAAGAAGAACGCCTGTTTGATTTATTAAAACGCGCTTATATAGATGCGAGATATAAAAAAGATTATGTAATAACAGCAGAGCAGCTGAGCTTGCTTATTGAACGTATTCAGAAATTGCAGGACATTGCCGGGCCTTTATGTATAGAAATGATAGCTTCTATTGACTCCATTTAGCAATACATTACATAACCCATACTTTATAAAAAGAGCCATCTCATTCATTAATGAGGTGGCCTTTTTTACCCGATTTAGCCACCTCTCCTTCCAATGAGTCTGGATAGGCTTTACATAGCCTATTGCATGCCTTTAGCATATATGAACTACGGTGGAATCCTATACACGTGTCGCTATAAGGTCACTATAAGCACGCTATAAGGTCGCTGTAACATCGCTATAATTATTCAAACTAAATAGCAGTAAAAAGGTGGGAATCTATAGGAAAAAGAGCTTTCTAAGAACGATTTCGGCTATTTAACTCTTTTACCCTCCTATACTTAACTGAAGGTTTAAAACGGGGTTTTATAAAATCAAGGGTTTCCTGAATATCACGTTGAATTTCCTGTACTGTTCTTTACTTTACTCTGCCAATAACAACACCTACATCATCGAGCTTATGGTATTTTTTTTATCTGCATAAAGGAAATGTATATTGAAGCTACAGAAATATAAAAAAGACAGCCAAGTAAAAACCACGTTCTAATGATCTAAAAAGGGAAGATCTCCCGGCTATTACACAAATATAAAAGTTCTCCTGAATTACTCCTTATTCAGGAATAGATAAATTATTTCTTCATATAATTCAGGCAGTAAACCTGCTTATTAACCTACCCTCATTACATTCAATGGCAGATAACTTCTTGTTGAAGTACCCCTTATACAACAAAGGTGTCTCACCCACGAGACACCTTTGTATTTAACATTACTTATACATCCGCCAAACACCGCACTATCACTTACCCGCAGCGTCTATCGTTGAAATCCATTTATCCGTAATAACACCCGTATCCGGCTTATCCGAAGCCGTGATCACCAGCTTCCCTCCTGCCATTATCTCATCCTGTGTTAACCAGTTACGATGAATAGCTTTTCCGTTCCATTCTATAGCCTGGATGTATTTGTTACCAGCGGCAAAGTTTTTTACCTGCACAGCAAAAGCCTTATTACCGGGCAAACCTAGTGTTACAGTGGGAAACAATGGTACACTCAGGTAATACACCGGCCAGCCTACACAGGCAGGAGAAAGACCACTGGCAGCCAGTACATACCAGGCCGACATAGCACCCGCATCATCATCCATGGTTCTGATATAGGTGTTGGGGACGTTTTTATAAATCCTATCTACAAAAGGATCTATGCCACGGCTGTTATCATTAAAGTAATACTGTACCACGGTATCTGCGGCATACTTATGAATATAGTACTGCGATTTCCACGGCTGTGCAGAAGCGTTGTACATATAGGGGGCCTGTATATCCGGTTCGTTGGCGTGGTTGTAATAATCGTTTTCAAAAAAACGATCCAGCTGGGCTATATAGGCATCTTCGCCACCCATCAGGCTTTGCAGGCCTTTTACGTCAAAAGGTACAAACCAACGGTATTGCCATATAGTGCCCTGGTACATGCCACGTGCCTGCATGCGGTCTACATCATTACGCGTAAGATCCTTAAACTCGCGGGTCCAGTAATCACGGTATTGTAAAGCCTTTTGTTTATACTTTTCGCTCAGTTCCGTTTTATGTTGTAAGGCCAGTATTTGTGATAAGGCCCAGGTATCGTAGCTCGATTCCAAAGCTTTATCGGGATGGGAATAATCCAGCGAATCCACTTCCCTTATCAGGGAATCGATAATACCCTCCCATGCCACCGGGTAGCCTTTGCGGCAGGCATCCAGCAATACCACCACGGCATGCTCGGTACGTACGGTGTTGGAAGGCTCGTGATCGGTGGCATAGTCTTGCTTACCGTATTGGTATAATCCGGCAATAGAATTGATCATACCGCGGTATTTTTCAGGATAAGTGAGCGACAGCAAAGGCAGCTGCGTGCGGTAGTTATCCCAGATAGCCCAGCCGTTGTACATGGTATCGGTAGAACGTTGCAGACTGCCATCGTTGCCGCGGTAGGTGCCATCTGGTTCGGATATATTGTAAGGCGATTGCACCGTGCGGTATAGCAAAGAGTAAAACAGTGCTTCCTTCTCATTATCACCTGTAACCTGTATGCGGCCTAATACTTTGTTCCATTCTTTAACACTGGCTTGTTGGCATTGTGCAAAGCTTTCGCTGGTAATAGCCGCTTTGGCATAGTCCGTATTGACCGATGAAAAACCAACCGATATATTCAGCTCTGTTACTTCGGGGGAAACCATAGCGGTTAATGTGTGATTATCCCCTTCTTTCCAGGTTAATGACTTATCGGCTACCAGGTAGTAATATACACGATATATGCCTGCATTGCAGGTGGTGCCTGTTTCTATCCACCCCTGTAAGGCATTGCCTTCTATAGTATGTGTTTCGGCCACAAAACGGTTGGCCAGGTGGTGCGCCAGGTTAAAAACCAAGCCCTTATCTCCCGCCGGAAAACGGTAATGGTGCCTGCCTTGCTTTTGCTGAACCGTAAACTCGGCTTGTACCTTGTTGGCAAAGGCCACGCTGTAATAGCCGGGGCTGGCCTGCTCTTTTGCTTTTACTAGTTTATCATCTGCCGGTTGCTTGCCCAAAAAGGGTTTTACCAGCAGGTTGCCACCACTGCCCATGCAGCCTACCCCTTCCATGCGGTTGTGGGTAAAACCAAGGAACTGCACCGCGTTATGCTCGTATCCGGTGTGGGTGTTGGGATAGGTTTGCGGGCCTATGCTCATCATGCTAAAGGGATAAGATGCAGCAGGAGATAGTTGTCCGTGATCGCCCGAAGAGCCTAAAAAAACGTTTACCAGGCTGGCAGGGGCTGCGCTCACCGGCTTTGCTGTTTTGCTTTGCGCCAGCAGGCCAGATGGTAACAGCGCCAGTAAATACCAATACTTTTTCATAGAATGGTGGTATAAGAGATAAGGGGAATTTGCTTTTGATAACGAAAGTAAGGCTTATAGTCTAAGCCCATTGTTACCTTAATGAGACAGTTCACCCTTATCAAAAGGGTGAATACGGACCACATAAACCGCAGGAAGGTAGCGTTGACCTATTTGCCCCATGGTGCTAAAAAAAGCGCCCCGGAAAAGCAAATAACTTTACGGGGCGCTTCCATAGCCAGGAGACCATTTATTTATCAGTAAGAAGGTTATTCTCCTCCTTTTACATATAACTTCTGAATTTTTCTTCTGTCACCCACAATCCAGATAACATCATCCCATTCAAACACAGAATCTGAAGTAGGGTTGAGTAAACGTTTGCCATTGCGTTCGATACCCACCACAAGACCATTGGTTTTTTCGCGGATGCCCGACCCGCGGATGCTTTGTCCTTTCAGCTTGGTATGCTCATCTACCAGCAGTTTCTGCAACACAATGTTTTCCCTGTTATCGCCTTCGGCATAGGTAATTTCATTGGCATGATCTTCCAGTAACGGACGTAATTGAATCAACTGCTCATCCGTACCAATCACCCCTATTCTATCGTAAGGGAAAAGCTTTTCGTCCCTGCTGGGTGCATATATCATTTTACCGCCACGTTCAATATAAGCCAGGTTTACCCCAAAGCGTTCGCGCCAGGCCAGGTTTAACAGGCTTACACCCACGTAACCTGCATACGGACTGATTTCAAAGCTGGCCAAATGCGCATCCCATGGCGACAGGGAGGTTCTGCTGTTGTCTTCTTCAATTTCGCGCGATTCACGGGCATTGAGGTTGCGCAGGAAGCGCTTTTCAATACGGCCATAGTATAGCTGCATTTTTTTGGAGAAGATGTACAATACAATGATCATTACCGGGATAGCAACCAATATGGCGATGATACCAGAGAAGATAGTATCTACCAGAAAGCCTACCATAAATACCGCCAGCAGGTTACGGATAATTTCAATAATCACCAGCGGGCCACGGTTATACTTTTTATCCAGCCACAGGTTGGTATACGCCATGGTTTCCGGCTTTTTGGCCATCATTGCCCAGGTAAAGGGCGCACTGGCAGCAAACGTAATCAGCAGTATAATAATATCAGCTGTAAGGCTGTAATTGAATTTTTCGCGTACCCACGGTGTAAGGAAGGTAGAAAACAATAGTATGATAGCTACTGATATTACCATGTTGGTAAGAATGATACCCACATAAGAACGTATCACAATTTTCCAATCGCTTTCGGCCTGGATGTCCTGTGTACCGGAAGAATATTTATTCAACGCATCAATAAACTTCCTGGGCAGCTTGCGATCGAGGAAATGATAAAACGGTTCGGAAGCACGTATGAGGTAGGGCGTGGTAAAAGTAGTAATGGCAGAAACAGCCACCGCTATAGGATACAGGAAATCGCTGGTTACCTTTAGTGTTAAACCCAGTGTAGCAATGATAAAGGAGAATTCGCCTATTTGCGCAAGGCTCATACCCGCTTGTATACTCTGCTTTAAAGGCTGACCAGATAACACCGCACCTACCGTGCTTGAAAAGAACTTACCAAATATGGTTAACAGGGTAATTAAAATAACCGGGCCACCATGTTGTATAATAGCTTTGGGATCAATTAATATACCCACGGAAACAAAGAACACCGCTGCAAACAGATCTTTCACCGGCTTAACCAGGTGTGTAATCTTTTCGGCCTTGGTAGTTTCGGCCAGTATAGAGCCCATTACAAACGCACCCAGCGCAGGCGAAAAGCCCACCTTGGTTGCCAGCACCACCATACCCAGGCAAAGGCCCAGTGATAATATCAGCAGGGTTTCTTCGCTCAATAACTTGCGGGCTCTTTTCAGGAAGGTGGGAATAAGGAATATACCTGCAATAAACCATAGCGACAGGAAGAACACCAGTTTCAGCACCGAAAATAACATTTCGTTACCGGCAAACTGACGACTAACGGCCATAGTACTTAATAACACCAGCAGTAAAATAGCCACCAGGTCTTCTACTATCAGCACACCAAAAACCAGCCCGGCAAAATTCTGGCTTTTTACACCCAGCTCTTCAAATGCCCGTATGATAATAGTGGTAGAGGAAATAGATAAAATGCCCCCGAGAAAAATACTGTCCATTTGCGACCAGCCCAGTATGCGGCCGGCAGCATAGCCAATGCCCAGCATACCCAACACTTCTACTACAGCAGTAATAGAACTGGCCCCTCCTACGCGCACCAGCTTTTTAAAACTAAACTCCAAACCCAAACTAAACAACAGGAAAATAACCCCTATTTCGGCAAGAACATTGATGTTCTCTGTATCAATTACCGTAGGAACAATGGCAATGTGTGGCCCCACCAGCAGGCCCGCGATAATATACCCCAACACCAACGGCTGTTTTAGTCTCCGGAACAACAACGTTGTTACGGCGCCTGCCATCAGTATCAAAGCCAGATCTTCTATCAATTTTGGCAAATGCGTCATAAGCTACTCTTCTTTTAAACATACACCATGCTTTATAATAACAACCGGGGTATAGTTAGACTATTCAAACAAATATAGTTATTTTGGCTGAACAAGTTTCTCCAGCACGTAATGTACTGCCGGGCAAAACGTTGCATTTTTCAGCGTGATCTGCTGCCTTTTCAGCAACACATCTTCATCGGTATAAGGAAAGCGGGCGCAGTCGGAAGGACGCACTTCATAAATACTGCAAAAGTTATCGTCCCCTAAAAAGGCACAGGGCGATTTTTTCACCACATAATCTCCATCACTATCCAGGTTCAGGTATTTATCAATAAAGTCGCTTTCGCGCATGCGTAAATGCTTGCTTATTCTTTTGATATCAGGCGTTTTAAACCGGGGCGAGTAGTTTTTACAACAAGCTGCGCAGGTTAGGCAATCTACATGTTCAAAAGCTTCTTCATGTAAAGCGGGCAATTGTTTTAACACTTTGTTTTTATCGGCACGCTGCAACCACTGCTTATACAGCTTGGCATGATCGGCCGATTTTTTTTGCCAGTTATCCATGTTTACATCACTCATACACTATGCAGATTACACCTGATTGCGGCAAAAATATCGTTTTCGACCCGATATATGAACGCCGCACAACAAAACAAGGCACCATTTACCACAACTGTACGCATATTTTTTTATTATAATGCTAACTTTGCTCCCAAATCAGTAGTTACCATCGTTTAATCACACATATGCAGCCAACACAGCCACTAAACTTAGGGATGTTCAGCAACGAAAAGCAATTGGTGGATGCCATTTTCTTACACGCTTCGGTGGGTATACTTATTACCAACGACCGTGGAGAAATTGTGCTGGCCAACCCGTTTACGCAAGCCCTGTTTGGCTATGATGATGGTGAGCTGAATGGCCGGAAGATTGAAATACTGATTCCCTCCCGCTATCATCATAAACACGTACACCACCGTGAAGCTTTCAGCAACCATATGCAAAACCGCCCTATGGGGCTGGGTATGGACCTGTACGGTGTGCGTAAAGATGGCTCGGAGTTTCCGGTAGAAGTGAGTCTTTGCCATTACCGGAACGACGACAATAACCTGGTCATAGCCTTTATCAACAACATTACCATTCGTAAAAAAGCAGAGGAAGAGATACGCAGGCTGAATGATGAGCTGGAAGATAAAGTGGAACAGCGCACGTTTGAGTTGAAAGAGACCATGACCAAGCTGGAAGAATCAACAGAAGAACTGGCCAAGTCGCTGAACAAAGAAAAAGAACTGAACGAATTAAAGTCGCGTTTTGTATCGCTGGCTTCGCACGAGTTTCGTACCCCACTCAGCACCATCCTTTCTTCTACTATCCTGCTGCAAAAGTATACTACCACCGAAGAGCAGTCGAAACGCCAGAAACATACCGAGCGTATTGTAAGCTCGGTGAATGGCCTTACAGAGATATTGAACGACTTTTTATCGGTAGGCAAAATTGAAGAAGGTAAAATAGCGGTAAAGCCTACCACCTTTACCATCACCCGCCTGATCAATGGCATTATAGAAGAGTTAAAAACCATACAAAAGCCCGGGCAGCAAATTACCTATGCACACGAAGGTGCTGAAACGCTGGTAATGGACCCTACACTTTTGAAACATATAGTGGTAAACCTGCTGAGTAACGCTATTAAGTTTTCGCCGGAAAATGCTACTATTGCCATCAACAGCACGTTAACCGACAAGCAGTTTATATTATCGGTGCAGGATCAGGGCATTGGTATTTCCAAAGAAGACCAGGCCCATTTGTTCGAACGCTTTTTTCGCGCATCCAACGCCAGCAATATAGATGGTACCGGCCTGGGGCTACATATTGTGGCCAAGTATGCCGAATTGATGAATGGTGTTATCAGTTGCAACAGTATTGTTGACCACGGTACTACCTTTACCCTTGTTTTTACATTCTAAAGTTTACAGTGTTTCATATGAAGAAGATTTTATTGATAGAAGACAACCAGAACATACGCGAGAATACAGCTGAAATTCTGGAACTGGCCAACTACAAGGTGTTTACTGCCGAGAATGGTAAAATAGGTGTGGAAGTTGCTTTAGAAGAAAAGCCTGATTTAATTATCTGCGATATTATGATGCCGGTGCTGGATGGCTATGGCGTGTTGCATCTTTTACATAAAAACCCCGCCATTCAAAACACCCCGTTTATCTTTCTATCTGCCAAGGCAGAGCGGGCCGATATACGCCGGGGTATGGAGCTGGGCGCCGATGATTATTTAACCAAGCCTTTTATGGAAACAGAGCTGCTTACTGCCATTGAAAGCAGGCTGAAGAAAGTAGAAGCTATGAAGCAGGAGTTTACGCCCGACCTTCCGGGGCTGGATAAGCTAATGCGCATTTCTACCGGCAACGATTCGCTGGAATCCTTTACCGCCGATAGAAACGTAAACACCTATAAGAAAAAACAAATTATTTATTCAGAAGGCAACCGCCCTGCCCGCCTGTTTTATATTAAAAAGGGTAAGGTTATTACCTATAAGTGTAATGAAGATGGTAAAGAACTGGTGGTGGGCTTATACAACGAGGGTGAGTTTCTGGGCCATATAGCCCTGCTGGAAGGCACTGTGTATAAAGAGATGGCCAAAGCGATTGAAGATACCGAACTGGCTATTATACCGAAGGAAGATTTTGAAGACCTGATGAATAATAACCAGAACATAGCCCGTAAGTTTATTACCATGCTGGCTAAAAACATTACCGAGCAGGAAGAACGCTTGTTAAAGCTGGCCTATAATTCGTTACGCAAAAAAGTGGCAGACGCTTTAATTACCCTGCATAAAAAATACAATACCACTATAGATATAGGCCGTGAAAACCTGGCCAGTATTGCCGGAACCGCCACGGAGTCGATGATAAGAACCCTGGGCGATTTTAAAAATGAAAAGCTGATAGATATTAAAGACGGTAATATTATTATACTGAATGAAAAGAAACTGGAAAGCCTGCTGAATTAAAGCAGCTGGTTAAACTGCCCTTTCAGGTTTTTGAAGGTGCTTTCCAGTAACGATAGTTCTTTACGCAATCTTCTTTGCCGCTGAACAATAGCCCGCATCATATCTTTATTGTGATGCAGGCTTTGTGCAAGCAGTTTATCAAATTCAGTAATATCCTGACGCATCAGGTTAATAATATCATCCTTTTGCATAAAACGGTTCTGGTATTCCTCCGCTGTTTCTAAAAAGGGCACAGTAGCATGACTGGCATTAACCACCTCGGCAAGCCTGTTTTTCAATACAGCATTTTCCAGTAATAAAAGCTCCAGCTTTTTCTTCCACCTGTCACTCTCCTGTTGCAGCTGGTCAACATCAATAGATAACAAAGACCCCATACCTGTTTGGTTTAATAGTATTGTATTAACGCTATCTGTTTGTAGCCTGTTAATACGCCATCCTCCACAAATTCAACATCACCGCCGCTTTCCAGCACCTGTTCTATCACATCATCTACCGCATCTTTAATATAAAATGGCGCGGCTGTGGTGTTTTCCGGTCTGCGAAAAAAGGTAGTGCCTGTTTCTGATGCCGCCTCTGTATGTCTGTATTTCTTTTCTACTACCAGCAATTGTCCTCTTTTGTGGGTAGCTTCTTTCCAAACCTCTTCAATGCCCACAGCCAGCTTTTTAGCGCCCATGGCAGCATCTATCCGGTTTAACAAATCACGTTCTTTTACTTTTTTCCAATTGGCTACATTAGGTGCAATTGCTTCCTGTATAGCCACATCGGTTGCGTTTTCATAGTTATGATGCACATAGCTGATAATACGCTCTTTGTAATGCGTTTTTTTGGTAAAATGCCCGATGGTGCGGTCTGTGCCCACCACAAACAAAGGCAGATTATATACCTTTAATATCACACCCAATCGCTTATCCACATACTGTAAAAACTTCTCCAGCATTTTTTCCCTGCCGCTTTCGTTGTCTTCCAGGTGCGTTACTAGTTCGGGGCGGTTGTTTTCATGCGCCATCATGTGTGCAGGCGTATGGTGCGCAATGCGCACAAACTGCGAAGCGCTGCCTAAGAAAATGCGGCTGCTCTCGCTGTTCAACAACAACACCAGGAATTTGGTGGTTTCCTTTTTACTGGCTACCAGGTCGCGGATTTCAAAGTTCTCGTCAATTACCACCTTTTCCTGTACAGGAATATCGAGGTAATATACTTTGTCAAAAACCGGCGATACAAAAACGGCAATGCTTTGCTTAAAAGTGGAGTAATCCAGTTGCTTTAACACTTCCCGTAACCGGTTGGTTAAGGCAGTGCTATACTTTTCGGGATACTCGGCAAGCAATTCGTGTTCAACTTTAGTGAATACTGCCTGAATTTTTTGCTCCAATTCTTCCCTGATGGCCATTTTAGGCTCAAAGGGCATTATTATACTTACTCCCGGTACCTCACTTACTCCTTCCAACCCGTCTTTTTCTTCATAGATCATATCAGGCATCATAAAGCTATTTTAAAGTTCAAAAGTATTCTGCTGCCATCACCTGAACACTGACCATCGTCATCCCCGTTTTTGATTCTGCTCATAAGATGAGCTTCGTTATGTTGCACAATCACTTATGCAGAGCCATAACAGGCACATTACTTTTTAACACCAGTTCGCGTGTATGGCTTTTGTGTAACAGCTTATCGGCAAAATCTCGCTCGCGGGGCAGCACCAGCAGCAAATGAATATGGTAGTTTTCTACAAAGTCCATCAACGCCTGGTTGGTATCGTTATGCGCAATAAAATGATACTGTGGCTTTACTTCTCCTAACAACGATTCCAGCACCTCCGATTCCCGAACTATATCAGAAGCCAGCTCCGTTTCTTTACCCACATTAAGTATATGCAGGGCGGCGTTAAAATCTTTTACCAGCGCCGTTATAGCAGGTGCCGGGGTAATATCTGCCACATTGTTAAAATCGCAGGCCAGCCCTATTCTTCTTACATATAAAAAGCGGGCATCGGGCGGCACGGTTACCAGCGGCCATTGCAGGTTTTGCATGGCATGCACCGTATGCCCGCCAAATAAAAAGCGTTCGGCAGCGGTGGTGCCCTGGCTGCCCATTACCACGGTATAGGGTTTTACACGGTCGCAGGAAGCTTCCAGCTCGGTAAAAAACACCCCGGTGCGCACTTCGGTGCCAATGGTAAGCTTATGGCCGGTTCTTTCGTGCAGGCTGTTTCTTAACCGGTTAAGGGCCGTATCGGCATCTTCGCTCATATTGGTATTGTCGGTGGTAAGCGGAATCTGGTTCCACGATACATTCAGGCTGTATATATGCAACAGCAGCAGGTCTTTCTTTACTACTAAGGCCATTTCGGCAGCATATTCAGCGGCATTGACAGAGGCAGCGGAAAAATCAGTGGCTACCAGTATGGTATTCATCATTTTTTAAAATTCAGGGTGAGTAAATAATACGTGCAAAAACAAAACTAGAACACCCCAAAAATGCAAACACTGACAGCTGTCAGCCACCCCAATGATTATGCACAGCCCTGTAAGCCTATAGGAATGATAGAATAAGGTCAGGTTTTACAAAAAACACAACAGATGCCGTTTTTTGCAAGACAAAATGCTGAATAACAGCATATTACTTGTAGAAAAATAAAAGAACACGTGATTTTAACTACAATTATTTAGTTTTTTTTCGACTGCTAAAAAGTCCCGTATTGCTCGTACCTTTGCGCATCCTTTTTAAAAATGGTCAACCTCATTTAATTTATGAACTTATTTACTGCACAATCGTCAGAATTCCAGAACAGACATATTGGTGTAAATGAAGCGGATACGCAAGCCATGCTTAAAACCATTGGTGTAAGCTCTGTGGAGGAATTAATAGAAAAAACAGTTCCGGCAGCTATTCGCCTGAAGCAACCACTGGATTTGCCGGAAGGCATAGGTGAGTTTGAATACTTACAAGAGTTAAAGCAGACGGCAGCTAAGAATAAATTATTTAAAACATACATAGGCCAGGGTTATTACAACACCATTACGCCCAGCGTAATTCTGCGTAATGTGTTTGAAAACCCAGGATGGTATACCCAGTATACTCCCTACCAGGCCGAAATTTCACAAGGCCGTTTGGAAAGCCTGTTGAACTACCAGACTATGGTAAGCGACCTTACCGGTTTGGAAATAGCCAATGCTTCCCTGCTGGATGAAGCTACTGCCGCTGCCGAAGCAATGGCCATGCTGTTTCACCACGTAAACAAAGGCGATGTTATCAGCAAACCTAAATTCTTTGTTGACAACGCCATCTTCACACAAACAAAAGACGTATTGGTTACCCGCGCTACTCCTATTAACATAGAGCTGGTATTTGGTAATTATAAAGAGATATTGCTGGACGACACCTATTTCGGTGCCATGTTACAATATCCTAACGCTAACGGTAGCGTAGAAGATTACCGTGGTTTTATTGCCAACGTACACAACGTAGGTGGTTATGTAGCCATGGCTACCGACCTGCTGGCATTAACCCTGTTAACCAGCCCTGGCGAACTGGGTGCTGATGTGGCGGTAGGTAATGCACAACGCTTTGGTGTTCCAATGGGTTACGGTGGACCACACGCTGCTTTCTTCTCTACAAAAGATGAATTTAAGCGTAACATCCCCGGCCGTATCATTGGTGTGAGCATCGATGCCAAAGGCAACCGTGCTTTACGTATGGCGCTGCAAACACGCGAGCAACACATTAAACGCGAAAAAGCTACTTCTAATATTTGTACTGCACAGGCATTGCTGGCCAACATGGCTGCTATGTATGCTGTATACCACGGTGCGCAAGGTTTAAAAACCATCGCCAGCCGTGTTTCTCTACTGGCGCAAACGTTAAGCGTTGCTTTAGCCGAATTAGGTTTTACCAACGTAAACACCCAATATTTCGATACCCTGAAAATTGAAGCAGACGCAGCGGTAATTCGCCCAATTGCCGAAAAACATCAGACCAACTTCCACTACTTTGCGGATGGAACCATTGGTATTGCACTGGACGAAACCACTACCCAAACCAATGTACTGGACATCGTTTACATTTTTGCGGAAGCAAAAGGCCTGGACGAAGCCACCATCGGTTTTGAAGATGAATACGAATTATTCAACATACCTGCCTTTGCTAAACGCAGCTCGGCTTATCTTACCCACCCGGTATTCAACACGCACCACAGCGAAAGCCAGATGATGCGTTACCTGAAACAACTGGAAAATAAAGATCTGAGCTTAAATACCAGCATGATTAGCCTGGGTAGCTGTACCATGAAGCTGAACGCTGCTACAGAAATGATTCCTGTTAGCTGGCCTGAGTTTGGTCAAATGCACCCGTTTGTTCCTGCCGATCAGGCAAAGGGTTACGGCCAGATTATTGAAGAGCTGGGTAAATACCTGAGCGAGATCACCGGTTTTGACGCGTGCAGCCTGCAACCAAACAGTGGTGCGCAAGGAGAATACGCTGGTTTGTTAACCATTATGGACTTCCATAAAGCCAATGGTAATGCACACCGCAACGTAGTACTGATTCCTATTTCGGCACACGGCACTAACCCTGCCAGCGCTGTAATGGCCGGTATGAAAGTAGTAGTGGTGAAAAGCGACGAAGATGGACACATTGATGTAGCCGATCTGAAAGCGAAAGCAGAACAATATAAAGATACCCTGGGTGGTTTAATGGTTACTTACCCTTCTACACACGGTGTGTTTGAAGAAACCATCATAGAAATTTGTGCTACCATTCACCAATATGGTGGTCAGGTTTACATGGACGGTGCTAATATGAACGCACAGGTTGGTTTAACCTCACCTGGTAACATTGGCGCTGACGTTTGCCACCTGAACCTTCACAAAACCTTCGCTATACCGCACGGTGGTGGCGGTCCTGGCATGGGCCCTATTTGTGTAAAAGCACACTTAGCTCCTTACCTGCCTTCACACACTACTTTATTAACCGGCGAGTGGAGCAGCAGCAACAAAGGCAACGCTGTAAGTGCAGCAGCATTTGGTAGCGCTTCTATCCTGTTAATCAGCTATGCTTATATTAAAATGCTGGGTAAAACCGGTGTGAAAAGAGCAACGGAATATGCTATCCTTAATGCCAACTACATGAAGGCACGCCTGGAAAGCTTCTATAAAATATTATACAGTGGCTCTAACGGCACTTGTGCCCACGAGTTTATTGTAGATCTGCGTCCGTTCAAAACCACTTCCGGTGTTGAAGCAGAAGACGTAGCCAAACGTTTAATGGACTTTGGTTTCCACGCGCCTACCCTTAGTTTCCCTGTACCAGGCACTATTATGATTGAGCCTACAGAAAGCGAAGACAAAGGTGAACTGGACCGCTTCTGTGATGCTATGATCAGCATTTACGAAGAGATCAAAGCCATTGAAAACGGCTCATCAGACAAAGTGAACAATGCCTTGAAAAATGCACCGCATACACAGGCTATTATTTGTGCAGATGAGTGGACCAATGCTTACACCCGCCAGCAGGCTGCGTTCCCGTTATATTATGTAACGCAGAACAAGTTCTGGCCTAGCGTGTCAAGAATTAACAATACTCATGGCGACAGGAACCTGATTTGTACCTGTGAGCCTATTGAATCATACATGTCGTAGTTTTTAAAACAATCGCAAACCTGTCATGCTAAAAGTTGGCGTTTTTGGAGTAGGTCACTTAGGAAAGTTTCACCTGAACAGCTGGAAAGAGCTGTCGAACATAGAGTTGGTAGGCTTTTTCGATCCCAACGATGTTACAGCGGCTGAGGTGGTGGAAAAATATGGTTTGAAACGTTTTGCCAGTGCAGAAGAATTGATGGCACAGGTAGATGCTGCTGATATTGTAGCCCCTACCAACCACCATTTTAAACTGTGCGAAATGGCTATACGCAAAGGCAAACACGTGTTTGTGGAAAAGCCGCTTGCCTATACCATGGACGAAGCGCGCCAGTTGCTGGAGATGACCAAGGAAGCCAATATTAAAATGCAGGTAGGACATGTGGAGCGCTTTAACCCGGCGTACCGTGCTATACAGAACATGCCGCTAAACCCTATGTTTATAGAGGTGCACAGGCTGGCACAGTTTAACCCGCGCGGCACAGAGGTAAGCGTGATACTGGATTTAATGATTCATGACATCGACATTATCCTTAGCCTGGTAAAAAGCGATGTAAAAAATATCTCGGCAAGCGGTGTATCTGTAATGACAGATACACCGGATATTGCCAACGTGCGCATTGAATTCAATAACGGATGTGTGGCTAACTTAACCAGCAGCCGCATTAGTATGAAAAAGATGCGTAAAATGCGCCTTTTTCAGAAAGACGCCTACATTGGCATCGACTTTTTGGAAAAGAACACGGAAATCATACGCCTGAAACAGGAAGGGGATGATGAAAGCGTATTTACCTTTGACCTGGAAACCAACAATGGCACCAAAACCATTGCTATTTCCAACCCGGCTGTTACACCTGGCAATGCTATTAAAGACGAGCTGGAAGCTTTTGCAAACTCCATTTTGCACAATAAGCCAACCCTGGTAACAGAACTGGATGGATACCTGGCTATGGAAGTAGCGCATAAAATACTGGACAGAATAGGTAGTGGCAATCAGAGCTAGTATCTATCTACTTTATAAAAAAGCTTCACTTTCCGGTGAAGCTTTTTTTATGCTTTACACATAAATGCTTTGTTCGTTGGCAGATAGAAATTCTACTCCCCTGCCAGCAGCTTCTCTGCCATCAGCAGATCTACCGGGCGGGTAATTTTAATATTGGCATAATCGCCTTCTACCAGGTGCACTGTATGCCCGGCAGCTTCGGCCACAGTAGCTTCATCGGTAAAAGCATCGTTATAGGGCTGCTCAAATGCGGGTAAAAGAATGGAACTTATAAATGTTTGTGGGGTTTGCACAATGCAAACACGGGCGCGATCGGCAACTGCACTGGCTCCCATCTGGCCGTTTGCCGGTAGTGTATCCAGCAGGCGAATGCTGTCGGTTGCCGTTACCACAGGTATGGCGCTGCCTTTTTCAATTGCCTGCTCGTAACAGCGTTGTATCAGGGCTTTTGACACCATGCACCGCACGCCATCATGCACAAATATTACAGCCGGTTGCTGTACCTGCTGTAAGCCTTTTTGAACGGATTGGTAGCGGGTTTCGCCACCGGCAGTAATGCGCACACGTTGTGCAGCATCAGGAATAACAGAAAGTAACTGAGTGGTAATTTCCTGTCCTATAGGTATATGCGCTTCCGGAAGTACCAGCACCACTTCCATATCGGGGTATGACTGCAAAAAAGCTGCAAGCGTATGCCATAACACAGGTTTGTCATGCAACAGGAGGAACTGCTTGGGAGTAACACTGCCCATACGGGTGCCGTTACCTCCTGCTACTATGACGGCTATTTTTTTCATAGGCGCTGGTGAGTATTAAATCAGTTCTTTGATCTTGGCTACTGCCAGATCTATTTCTTCTTTGGTATTGTTCTTACTGAAAGAGAAACGCACTGCCATACGGTTGGGATTACCTGCAAAAGCCCTGATTACGTGGCTTCCTGCATCTGCACCACTGGTACAGGCGCTACCGCCTGAAGCACAGATATTGTTGATGTCCAGGTTAAACAGGATCATCTCGCTTTTCTCTGTTTTAGGGAAGCTTACGTTTAATACAGTGTAGTTGCTGCGTCCCATAGCATCACCATTACAGGAAACATCAGGAATTACTTTTTTCAGCTCTTCAAACATGTAATATTTCAAGCCTCTGATGTAATTGCTGTCTGCTTCGTGGTTATCGGTAGCCAGTTGCAATGCTTTGGCAAAACCAACAATACCATACAGGTTTTCGGTACCTGCACGCATGTTGCGCTCTTGCGAACCGCCTTGTATAAATGGATTGATCTTTACATTCTCGTTGATGTACAACATGCCTACGCCTTTAGGACCATGAAATTTATGGCCGGCACCGTTGATGAAATGCACATAAGTGTTACGCAGATCGAACGGGAAGTGCCCTACTGTTTGTACGGTATCGCTATGAAAAATAGCATCGTACTTTTTGCAAAGCTCCCCTACTGCATGAATGTCAATCATGTTACCAATTTCGTTGTTGGCATGCATCAGCGTAACCAGGGTTTTCACCGAACTGTCGGCCAGTAACTGCTCCAGATGTTCCATATCAATATGGCCATCGGGCAAAATGTTTACATAGCTTAAAGTGGCTTCACCGGCATGCTTTAAATGCTCCACCGTGTGTAAAGTGGCGTGGTGCTCAATGGGCGAGCTGATGATGTGTTTGCATCCCAGATCGCGCACGGAAGCGGTAATAGCCGTGTTGCTGCTTTCTGTGCCTCCGCTGGTAAAAAAGATTTCTGCAGGGTGGGCGTTCAGGATTTTTGCAACTGTTTTACGGGCATTCTCAATAGCCAGACGGCTTTCGCGGCCATAGCTGTAAATAGAGGATGGGTTGCCGAAATTGGTGGTAAGATACGGCATCATTGCATCCAGCACAACGGGGTCGAGCGTTGTAGTAGCTGCATTGTCCAAATAAATTCTGTTCATGTACTCGTTTGTATTTCTGTTCTTTAACAAAAGACTAGGTAATTACATGCTTTCCCTGATATCCTGCATCAGGCGTCGGGCAATGTTGTCAGCGGTAGTTTCAAAGCTACTTTCCGCATAAATCCGGATAATGGGCTCTGTATTACTTGTACGCAAATGTACCCAATCATTGTCAAATTCAATCTTCAGGCCGTCTTCCTTGTTTATAGGGTTGTTTTTGTACTTGTCTTGTATTTTTGTGAACACATTGTTAACGTCTACTCCATTTTCCAGCTCTATCTTATTCTTACTCATAAAGTAATCGGGATAGCTGTTACGCAGCTGACGAACGCTTTTTTTGCTGTGCGCCAGTTGTGTTAAAAACAGGGCAATACCTATTAACGCGTCTCTGCCATAATGCAAATCAGGTACAATAATGCCGCCATTACCCTCGCCGCCAATCACTGCATGTACCTGTTTCATTTTGGTTACCACGTTCACCTCTCCTACTGCACTGGGAAAATATTCGGTGCCATGGATTTTTGCTACATCCTGCAACGCACGGGTGCTGGACATATTACTTACCGATGCGCCTTTTTTATGCTGCAGCACATAATCGGCCACCGCTACCAGTGTATATTCTTCGCCAAACAGGCTGCCATCTTCACAAACAAAACACAAACGGTCTACATCAGGGTCTACCGCAATGCCCAGGTGCGCCTGTTGTTTATCCACCTCGTTACATAATTGTGTAAGGTGTTGTGGCAACGGCTCGGGGTTGTGGGCAAATTTGCCGTTGATTTCTTCATTCAGTACCACCACATCTTTCACGCCCAATGCCTTTAATAAAGCAGGTACTGCAATAGCCCCGGTGCTGTTAATAGCATCTACTACTATTTTAAACTTGCCTTTTTTAATAGCTGCCACATCTACCAGCGGGTAATTGATCACTGCTTCAATATGCTTGTCTAACGCTGTAGTATTAACGGTATAGCTACCCAGTTTATCTACCGGTGCAAATGTATAGTTGTCGCTGGCTGCAATTTCCAGCAGTGTAGCGCCATCAGCAGCGCTGATAAATTCACCTTCACTGTTCAGCAGTTTCAGCGCGTTCCAGTCCTGCGGGTTATGGCTGGCTGTTAAAATAATGCCGCCTGCCGCCTTTTCAAACTTCACCGCCATTTCTACGGTAGGTGTAGTGCTTAAATCCAGATCTACCACGTCAATACCCAGGGCATTTAACGTACTAATCACCAGGCGTTGAATTAATGCACCGCTTATTCTTCCATCACGTCCTATCACCACTTTTTTGTTATCGGGTTGCTGCTGTAACAACCAGGTGCCATAAGCTGCTGTAAACTTTACCACATCCAGCGGACTCAACGTTTCCCCTGGTCTTCCGCCAATAGTACCCCTGATACCTGAAATGCTTTTAATAAGCGACATATTTTAAAGTTTCGTGCCGGCAAACTTAGCGTATTTTGTGGCAGGGTTAATACATTTGCACAATAATAAGCTCTGTTTATGCCGATGAAAGGATGGTACAAAGAATGGTTTAGTTCGCCTTATTATCACCTGTTATATAATAACAGGAATGATAATGAAGCCCTGGATTTTATAAAAAAGCTGATAGCCCATGTGCAACCAGCCCCCGGCAGTAAAATGCTGGATGTGGCCTGTGGCAGGGGCAGACACAGCAAAATATTGGCAGAAATGGGCTTTGATGTTACCGGAATTGACATTTCGGGCGATAGCATAGAAGTGGCCAAAGAAAGTGAAGACGAACATCTGCACTTTTATCAGCACGATATGCGCCAGCCTTCGTGGATCAACTATTTTGATTTTGCCTTTAACTTCTTCACCAGTTTTGGCTATTTCAGAACCAGGCGCGAGCATGATGCCGCTTTTCGCACTATTGCACAAAGCCTGAACGCCAATGGCACTTTTGTAATTGACTACCTGAACGTGCATTACACAGAAGACCACCTGGTGAAAATAGAGAACAAGAAAATTGAAGACACGATATTTCATATATCCCGCTGGCAGGATACTGACCACTTCTTTAAACAGATACAGATAGAACAGAATGGTCATTTGCTCAAGCACCTGTATACAGAAAAAGTAGCCAAGTTTTCGCTGGGCGACTTTACCGATATGCTGGCCTACCAGGGCATGCAGGTACAGGAAGTGTTTGGCGACTACCAGCTGGGACATTACGATGTGCGTAAATCGCCGCGGATGATTATTACTGCTACCAAAGCGAAGAAATAACCCCTGGTGTTATATACCCGCAACAAAAAAGCCTTACCGATAAAGTAAGGCTTTTTTGTTGCGGGCTGAAAGCAGAAGTGAATAGACTACTTCCTGTTTTCCAGCTTTTTATTGTTCAGTAACAAATAACGGGAGGTTTCGTAAAACGCATCCGTCATCATGCGGTATTGTTTGCGAATGGAATCGGCTATAGGGGCATTATCGTTGTTACGGATATTGCTGATCTGTTCAGGGCTGCTGTTATCCATACCATAGCTGTAAAAGTAATCCCCCTTCACAATGCCCAGGCGCTTCTTCTCGGTATCAATGATAAAGGCACAGTTACTGCGGCCTGAATCTGTAGCCAGTCGTTGCCTGTCCAGCAGGTTACGTCCTTGTGCCGTGTTGGTATAACTGATATTACACAGTCCCGCAATAGTAGGCATTACATCAATCTGTGAAGCAATAGAACTATGTGTTTCGGGTTTTATCAAGGCCGGAGCATAAAACAACAAAGGCACATTTTCAAATGTAAGCCCCTGGTCGGTAAACGCTTTGGGTAATATAGCCGAAGCATCGCCGGGAATACCATGATCGCCAATAAACACGAAAATGGTGTTTCTGAAATAAGGCTCTTTCTGTGCAGCTTCTATAAACTTACGGTAGCTGAAATCGGTATAACGGAAGGCATTGTATTCATCCACACTGCCAAATCCATATTTTTTCAGGGAATCTAAAGGCACCGATTCCTTTTTAAACTCCTGCATGTCTTCTGCCGGAATAGTATAAGGACGGTGATTATCGGCTGTTTGTACAATAGCAAAGAATGGCTTCTGCTGTTGTTTCAGCACTTTATTGGCTTCGAGGAACAGGTTTTTATCGCTGATACCCCATACATCCACTTTCTTAGCTTCATAGTCATCCTGCTCGTACAAATGCAGCTCGGGCAGGTTGTTGGTAAGCAACCCACGCAGGTTGGCCCAGCTGGCGCTACCGCCTAAAAAGTAAAACTTCTCGTAACCATTAAAGTCGTTCATGATGCTGTGCTGATCTACTGCTGCCGGGTTACGGCTGGCAGTTTTAAACAGCTGCACATCGGGCACACCGGTAATGGTAGCCCACACTCCTTTAGCAGTACCATAAGTAGGCGTAAAACAATGGTTAAAAAACACACCCTGCTGGCAAAGGCCGTTGAAGAAAGGTGTGGTATTTAACGGATTGCCCGACATAGAACTTTTATACAGGCTAAACGATTCGCATATCACCAGCACCACGTTAGGTTTACCTGTTAACAGGCTATCGGCATGCTCGGTACGTTGATAATTGAGCGTGTTGCTATCTGGTTTATCTACCCCTAAATAGCTGCTCATCCAGCTATACCCTGCCTTTACTTTTTTGGCATCGAAGGTGGCATGACGGAAGTTAAGCGTGCTAAAAAAGCTTTGGAATGGGTTTAATGCCACGTTAGCGGCAAAATCGCCCCCGCGTAAAGCAAAGGCATCGCTCCAGCGCAATGGATACTGTCCTATACGGCCAAAGATGCCTAAACCCAGTAACAGGAAAAACAAAATGCCCCAGGCTACGCTACGTTTGGCTTTATATGGACCTGGCTGTTGTAATGCACGGTTATACAACACCCTTACAAAAGCCAGCAATACTATTATAATAAGAACAAGGCCCAGGATGGTCCAACCAAGATGGTAGGTTTGCCAGGCCATTTTCAGGGAAATATTGGTATCCTCTGCATAGTTAAGCAAGGTAGCACTTAAACGTTGCGACAGGTAGGCATAGTTGCCAAAATCTACAATATAGAAAACGGCTAAAATGGTAGCAAAAACGCCCCATAGCCAGAAGGCGATGCGCTTGCCCCATTTTTTGCGCAGGGGGTGTAACGGGGGAATTGACCCGATTAAAAACAATACCAGGCAGCCTATGGACACAATGCGCAAATCGTAACGCATGCCCATGAGATAAGCATCAATCAGCTCCGTATCTTTTTGAGAAGGTGTTCTGAATACATACACCAAAACAATACGCGCCAATGTCATTAGTAACAAAAAGAATATGCCCGTATTTCCGATCCAACGGATATACCGGGGTATTTTAAGATTTTCCATGCCGCGCAAATGTACGGAATTGCCAGTCTTCCAACCTGTTAACGTCTCCCTTGTTTCAGGCAAATTGCCCAAAAATGCAATAAGTTTGTTAACGACAGCCTTGAAAAATAACAAGATAAATGACAACCTCTTACCTTTAGCTCATGATATTGTTAGAAGCCGGCATCAGTTTTTGGATAAAATTATTGGCCTATTTAAACCTGGGAGATACCTGGTTGTTTCTCAAAATCAACAATGAGTGGACGAGTGCTTTCCTTGACAATATTTTTCCCTGGTGGCGCGATTCCAACACCTGGTTTCCTTTGTACCTGTTTCTTCTTTTGCTGGTATTGTACAATTTTGGCTGGAAAAGCTGGCCGTGGATTGTTGGGGTGATTGTAACCGTAGCGGTGACCGACCAGGTAAGCAGCACCCTGCTTAAAAACTGGATTAACCGCCCCCGCCCCTGCAACGATGTATTTTTGCGCGATTATGTGCGTTTGCTGCTGGGCCGCTGCCCCGGAAGTGGCAGTTTTACCTCTTCACATGCCACCAACCATTTTGGCGTAGCCTGTTTTATCTACTTTACCATGCGCCCCTGGTTTGGCAAATGGGGATACCTCCTGTTTTTTTGGGCGGCAACAGTTAGCTACGGGCAGGTATATATAGGCGTTCACTATCCACTGGATATTATTGGTGGTGCTATACTAGGTAGCTTTATTGGCTACCAGCTGGCAAAAGTGTTTAACCGGCGTTTGGCACCTCTTGTTTTTAAAGAACAATAAAATATGTTGATACAGCCCCGGACTACTACAAAGTCCGGGGTTTTATTTTTTATAACAACCAATTAATACTTCCTGCTCTACTCTTTTTATCACTTACCCCTACCTTGCATGCCAACCTAAAACCAACTCCTTGAAACCTGGAAAAGTATTGTTACTAACTGCTGCCGTAATCATTGGCTTTGTAATGGCATACGCTACAGATATGCTGGAAGGATATCATAACCTTAAAGTGATTACAGCCATGATCAGCCCTATTAGTCCAGGCTATTCTATCCAATGGTTCACAGAAAACTTTAAAAGCGAACACAAGTACGACCACTACGTTACCAGCGTTATTTACCTGTTATTGTTGCTGATGGGCTGGCTGACTTATTGGTTTACGTCAACAAAAGAAACCAGGCTGCTACAGATGGCTTTTGCAGTTGTATTGATAAATGCAATACTCAACATCCTTGTAATAACACTGGCGTTTGGCAAAGCGATGCTAGTTACATGGCCCATTGCTGTAGGGGTACTTGTAGGAAGGTGTATGTGGGTATGGTTCAGCTATAAAGCTTTACAAGCTATACGTTCATGGAATACCTCCCATACCATACAACAACCGGCTGATACAGTGATGGCAGCTACAACTATAGATAGAATAATACACATGGTGATAGATGTATTTGTTATCTGTTTTATGCTAACATCTTTCAACCTGGTATTTTTCAGAGATGCCTTTATGGTACCCCTTTACTACTTCTATTACAAGGAGCCATCTGCTTATCAGGCGCTTTCCATGTTTTATAACTATAAGCAAGTCATCCCATTTGTGTTTTTCACTGGTTTGAGAATACTCTATTACCTGTTTTTTGAATATGCTTTTGCTATCACACCCGGAAAAATCATCACCGATGCTTATGTTCTACAACAAAAAGGGGGAAACATTTCGTTTTTGCAAGCTTGTATACGAACCATTGCCCGGTTTATGCCTGGTAATTTCATTACTGTTTTAGATAATGGCCTGCATGATCATTGGAGTAAAAGCAAGGTTGTAAAACATAAAAAAGATAAACGTTCCTATATATGGCTACTGATGGTAGTGGCAATAATGGTAGTTGGGATTGCTGCAGGCAAAAAACTGGTGGCGATATTGTATAAACAGGAAATTGCTATTAATGCAGAACAAATAAAAAAACTGAAATATGCTGGTATTCAACAAGAGTTAAAGCTGTTTGATACCAGTTGTTACCTGTATGTGCAACCTTTACAGGAACAGGATTATGATGCTTATTCTTTTTATAAAGTAATAACAATAGGGCCTGATAGCATACTGTTTCATGCTTACAAACCAAATGAGTTTGACAGCGCAGGTGAGTATAAAAACATTATAGTAAATAAGCAGGCTTTTGAAAACTGCTTGTCCAGTTTTGAAGAGTGGAAAAAGGGTATTCCTCTTTCCGATCCGGCCAAGAAGCATATCATAGAATCAGTTCACAATACCAATGGGCCGTTGTTATCCCCTCTTAGAGTGATGACAAGCCGGTATAAACCAGACTGGTTAACAATAAGCCTGGTATTGGAGCATTGGCAACATGAAAAAATAAGGATGTTTCTGTTGGAAGGACAGGTAGCGGACGATAGCAAAGCCTTTTCTGAGGACAGGTTAACGCCATATGGAAAAAATCAACGGTTTAGCATAGATTTTAAGCGAAACGATAACGGCGTATTTAAGAGTTATTTTGTTTTCACCACTGACGATGGACGTGAATACAAATTCCTGGTTACCAATATTGCCAGACCCAATTTCACAGGTGGATACACCCAGATAAACCGTATGTATCCCTAAAACCAGCCCATTAAAAATCGGGCAGAACAAAGAAAAAGCATAAAAGAGGGGGGTAACAAAAGCAAGCACGTGTTGATATAGTCTCATAAAACAAGCTATATGAAACACAACATTGCGCTATTATTACTACTGCTTTGCCGGTGTGTTTACGGCCAGCAGCCTTCTTTACCGGCCTGGATGCCCAATAAAGGCATTACATTCACCGGCCTTGCGGGTGCCTGGCAAACGGCCAACAAACAACTGAATAACAGCGCCTTCCTGGATAAAGGCTGGCAGCTGGGCGGAGAATTGACCGTTCCACTTTTTAAACATCTCGACATTGCCCTGCAGGGCAGCTACTCCGGTTTATCCTCCGGTACAGCAACCGACTTTGTACGTTCGCAATACCAATTACAAAACGGAACTATCCAGGCTACTGCCCCTGGCGGTTTGGATGGCGGACACCTGTATTCTTTTACCGCCGGGCCACAGCTACGCTGGAACATTGGCAGGTTGAGTATTGCACCCGGCATTAGTGCAGGGTACATGCAACTAACGCGTAAAGGCAACAGCCTTAGCGATTCCCTGTCGCTGAACGGCAGTGACCGTAAACAACAAGTTACCTTTCTTACAACGGATGCGCTCCAGGCCAACGGCCTGGTAGTAGTGCCCCGTTTACAGCTGGGCGTGGCACTTACACAACTACTCTCAATACAGGCGGGCATCAGCTATATGGCAGGACCAACCATCAACAGTAACAGCGAAGTGTTGCAACCTTATGGCGAAGCAAGAAACAATCAATACACGGCAGGTCAATACCTCGAAGGCAAAGCCGTTTCACGCAACATATCTACCGCCTTTACTGCCTGGAACCTGCAAACAGGAATCGCTTTTAGTTTACCGGGCAATAAAGCCAATGCCCTCAAACCCATTCCTGAAAATGGATTTGCGCCTGCCCGGCTTACAACACCATCCGCTTCTACCCCTTCCTCCCGTACAGACAGCAGTCAATCCTCTATAAAAGCAACTGCACCGGTAATAGTAACTCCTAACGGCAACATTACCGCCAGCCTGCATCAACAGAATTTATATATCCATTATATTCCTTCCAGCTTTCCACAAAGTAGTTACCGCCTGGTTATATGGCGTATACGTGATGGAAGAAGAACAGCTGTAGTGCAGCAGGAATACGGCCCGCACTGGAATGGCATTGTGGCCGGGAAGCTATTACAGGTAGATTCTACCGGCCTTAGCCTTTACGAAGCACAACTGACCGCTTACTACAAACCAGGCGTAGCAGGCGCCAAAGCCGGCTCTAACCTGTTACAGTTTACAGCCTCCACCGTTCCTGTATATGAAAACAATGGCCAAAGCAATATGGCCCAGTTTAACATACAGAATAATTGCACGGTAGATCACCTGTTTCAACTGGATAGCACACGCTGTTTGGGTGGTGATACTATTCGTGTATTTGGCCATGCACAAATATTACCCAATGCCGCCGGTGTTACCAGCGGTGTGCTCACCTTTGACCCTACTTTTATAGAAACCACTACCAGCACCAGCGTTACCCCTATTAACCTGCAACCCGGCAGTGCGGTGAATGTAACCACCACCTCGCCCACTTCATTCAGCTTTGATGTAACGGGCGACATGTGTAACAAACAACTGCGGGTGTTTTATGATTTTTCGTATCAATGCCCTACCCTCAACGTTCCGGCTCATATACCTTGTGCCGACACCATTTCACTTCCCTGTTGTATATGCACCTATTGCGATGATCCGCAAAACATGAATATTACCGAAGGCACTAAAAACGTGACGCAAAACAGTGGCAACATACAGGTGCAGCAACAGTTTTCTATAACGCCCCATAATATCACTGCCGTAACCGCTCAACTGGTGTACATAGAAGAATCTGATATAGACCCTGCCTGCCGCAATTGCGCAGCAAATGAAGCGGTGGTGTATCATTTTACCGGCAACCAGCAGGCACAATGGAACGGTGGTAGCGCTATTACTGCTACGGCGGGCAACAGCACACATACCTTCCCTGCCAAATTAATACGCTGGACCAGCAACAACCAGGGCAATCTTCAACTGCAAATGCAATTAGGCCTGCCCGGACTGGCTTCTTTAGAATGCTGTACCCGGAAAATAAGATGCTGTATCAGGTACACTTTCACCAACAGGGATTGTAAAACCTGCGAAAGGCTGGTTTGCTATTCTATTCTCCAAACTGCGCAGCGCGGAACTCACCAATAAAAACAGATCAGATGAAAAAGTTTATCACCATACTACTCACCTGCTTTGTTCTTTGCAGTGCAGGTGCAGTACATGCACAACAGGTAGGGTTAACCCTTACCCCGCAAGGCACGCAGCCTTATGCTACCGGCAGTAGCTTCCAGGTATTTGCCAACTACAACTATAGTAATATCACGGGTAATATTGAAGTGGTTATCACCTATAACCCCACTATAGTATCCTTTTGTGGCAGTGCGTCTTTTCCTTACCCTTACGTAAGCAACAGTGTTAATGCCACTACACAAACCATTACCTATACCTTTCCGGCCGCATCCGGCAATAACCAAACAGGTGTTATTATGATGTGCTTTAGCTTCCTGTGTCCGCAAACCTGCACCGGCACAGCTATCAACAGCGCTATCAATGGCAGTATAAATGCACCTTCCAGCACCGTTTTGGCCAATGCCCCTCCGGCAGGCATATCTTCTATTGTAAATAACACCTGGACCGGACAACACACTTTTTTCAGTTTCATACAAAGCAGTTATGAAGTTACTTTCCGCATTATTGTATATGGCAGCAGCTGCTTTCAAATTAACAACCCTTCTTTTGTAGTAAACCCCTCTATAGGCACACTGGTAAGCGCCAGCAACGCTACTATCAGCGGCAATACTATAACACCTGTTATTTCCAGCTTTTATACCGGCAGTTATGTGTATTACTATACAGTTAAAATACCCTGTAGCACCCCGGCAGGCACCGTAATTACCAGCTCTGCCGTATTAAAAGGCACCAATTGCGGCGTAACCAATTCCACTATATACACCCTGCCATCGGCCAGTTACACATTGCCTGTAGTAGTAGCTTCTAACCCCAGCGCGCAATTATCTGCCGTTAGCAATTCAGGGTATCTTTACAACACCATAACTAATAACGGCAACACGCCGCTTAACCTTCAACTCACTAATACCTATCCAGCTGTTAAAGTCAATTCCGTATATTTTTCCAGCACTACGCAATCGGCTGGTGTTACCGCCAATGTAACCTATTACGATTGTAGTAATTCGCCATCCACTACTTACCCGCTGTTACCTGGCAGCTCTAACAACACGCCACCACTATATGTAACTAAAGCAACCATAGCTATCAACAACCTGTTGCCAGGGCATACCGCTTACTTCTATACCTTTTACGACCTTAGCAACTCCTGCTCCGGTGTTCCTAATCAAAGCACCTATACCTTTATTTCTAATTTAACCTTTGACTGTAACACCAGCAATCTTAGCCAGGTATGTTACAATTGCACACCCGGAACAGGCACCATACACGATACAGCTGTGTATGTGTTAAAGCCTAACATTAACTGTATCTCACAATCTGCCCTTACCGGATGTTTTAATCCCGGCGATACCGTTAACATCTGCCTGCGTTTTATGAATACCGGGGAAACTGCGCTGAACAGCGGGGCGCTGCAATATAACCTGCCTGCCTTCCTCACCTTCCTGCCCGGCTCTGAAACCTTTACGGGCTTTAGCAGCAACCCTGTTTATCAAAGCAGCACCAATGCCAAATGGAACCTGCCTACTATTCCAACAGGTAATGCCACTTACGACATTTGCTTTAAGGCAACCGTAAACAGCAATGCACCATATGGCAGTTACAATATGAACTATAATGTTACAGGCACTAATTATAGTAGCGGCAATCTTGGCTGCCCCTATGTCATTAACATTTGCGCCCTGCCCCGTGCAGAGGTGGAAAAAGCGGTAAAAGGCAACCTGGACGCCACTTTCAGTTCCACAGGTAATGGCTACCCAGGCAGCACTGCCATTTACCAGATTACCGTAAAGAACACCGGTAATACCCCTATCGGGAATATTGTATTGATTGACAGGATGCCGTTTGTGGGGGATGCCACTATTATGACCTGCACGCCGCGCAATAGCCAGTTTTCCCTGTTTCCAACAGCAGCATTGACCATACCGGGTGCTACCGTCACTTATTCCTCTGTATCCAATATAGCTACCGGATGGCCCACTGTAGCTACTTCCTGTGCCAATACCGGTAGTTTCTCCGGAAGCTTTCAGCCGAATAGTATTAAAATAAGCCTTACCAATCCTATTCCGGCAGGCGGCAGTTACACCTTTACTTTTCCTGTAACAGTGCCAACCAATGCCACACCCGGACAGCAAGCCTGTAACACTATTGGTATGATATGCGATCTTGTTGCCAACAACAACAGCACCTCTGTCATGAACCCGGTGGAAAGCAACAATGTATGTTTAACCGTACAGCAGCAGGAAGTACCTCCACCACCTTGTACACCTTGTAAAGAAGTATTGAAAAGTGTTTCTGCTTCGCTGGGTCAGTTGCAGGCAGACACCACCCACCAGGTACAGCAAGCTACCATACAGGTTACTACCAGCAAAGCCCTGCAGGAATTACGGATTAGCGTAGCGGACATCAATTACACCTGGGAAAGTAAAGGATGCAGCAACTGCAACACGCCTGTAATAGGCCGCGGTTGCCTGTTTCCGCAAAGCAGCACGCAAACGATAGGCGGTTTGGTTTGGGACAACTATGCCAATGCCACACTTCCTCCTAACGCATCTGGCAATCAATGCCTGGAAGAACTTGTTTGGAAACTGGGCACCCAGGCGCCTGCCGGCAGCTATCAGATACCTGTACTTTTAACACTGCCTGTGCCTACTGTTCCGGAATGCTGCCGCTTACGCATCAATGCTATCTGTTTCCGTGTTACGTTTAAGGATAAAGATTGTAATACCTGCGATACCGTTATTTGTGTAAGCACCAATACCACACCCGGTACCGGCGGCACCGATTCGGTTGATTGCTGTAAAGAAAGCCATTTTACCGGCAACAGTATATCGTGGAAAACAATTGCCACCCCTATCCCCAACCCGGATATATCGTTATCACAAGCCAGCAAAGCTATCATCGTTCCATCACTGGCTAACAGTATGCAGATTACCTGTAACGAAACCTATACCCTGTATGTAAATACCAGCTATGTGTTCAATTCCACCTTCCAGTGCGCTTCGCCCGATTGCACTAAAAAGATAGTGCTACGCATCACCGGCCCTGGCGGTAATTTTATACAAACACTCACCGGTAGCGGCATACCTTATACGTTTACACAGGCAGGCACTTATTACATTACCTATGCAGCTTACTGCGGTGATAAATTATGTGCCACCTGCCGGTACACACTTAACATTAAAAAGAAAGGATTAACAGCTGAACCAGCAACGCCTATTGGCACCACCATTTATAAATAACCTGGCCCTGTTTGAAATAAGAAAGCCGTCTCCTGATTGTAGGAGACGGCTTTTGGTTGATGTAAAGTGATAGTCCCGGATAGCCATTGCTATTGTGCTGTAGAGATATTAAAAAGCCCCACAGATATAGTGAGGCTTTTATAATTTGTTTACGGGTAAAAACTACGCGGGTATTTTCCGGGGTACTTCCCGCTCCCAAAACCGGTGCTGTGCAATGGCTAGTATAAATAAATCGGCCAGTTTGCCCGGCTTATCATGTATCGCTATGCCCGAAGCCAACACTGTTGCTTCTTCATTATCTGCAGGAAGTTTTTTATGAAAATAAGTTGCTTCCAATACCTGCTGCGCGGCTTCGTCAGCAGCAATGGCTTTACAATGTTTAAACGCTTCATTTAAAAAATGAACAGCATCAGGATGCGCAGCCAGCGTAGCCACACTATTCACGCCACCAGGCACATATACGGCATCATATAACACAGAAGCCCCGGTTAAGAAACTTTTGTCCACCGGAATCTGCTCATCGTTTTCCGCTATTACATAACCCTGGCGTGGAGCCACTACTTCAACAACAGCTCCCTGCGCCAGCAAAGCTTTTTTAACTGTATTTAAGGCCTTTGCGTCTACCCCATCTGCCGCCAGTATAGCTACCTGCCGTGTTTGAATAGTGTCCTTAGGCGTATTTGCCATGCTTAAAGCACCAGAGACAGCTAATGTACTTTCTTTCATTTCTGGCTGATACGCTGCCGGGTCTGCATCTGCCGGAATACTTTTATTTAAAGGCTCGTCTGTATCTTTAGGTATATGCAACCGCAGCGCATACGCCACCTGGGCGGCCAGTCCGCTATCAATCTGCGCCAGAATACGTAACATACGTTCACGCACCGCTACTGTTTGCACTTTGCCCAACTCAAAACTAAACGCGTCTATGATATGATTCTTTTCAGGCTCTGACTGGCTGTTGAAGAATAACCGGGCCTGACTGAAATGATCAAAAAAACTGCGGCTACGTTCTCTTATTTTATGCGCTTCTATTCTCTCCGGATAAGAGGAGAACCCACCTTCCATTTTACCAGCCAGGAAAGGACAGCCGCCACCGAGACTATTGGGATGGTAACTTGTTTTGCCTTTATTAATAGTTTGTCGCATATGGCCATCACGCTGATTGTTATAAACAGGAACCACCGGACGGTTGATAGGTATTTCATGAAAATTAGGACCACCCAGCCTGATCAGTTGTGTATCGGTATAAGAAAACAAACGGCCTTGCAACAACGGATCGTTAGTGAAATCAATTCCAGGCACAATATGGCCTACATGAAAAGCAACCTGTTCTGTTTCTGCAAAAAAATTATCGGGGTTACGGTTTAACGTGAGCTTACCTATACGCTGCACCGGTACCAGCTCTTCGGGAATGAGCTTAGTGGGATCGAGCAAATCGAATTCAAACTTATGTTCATCTTCTTCCGGCACCACCTGTATGCCCAGCTCCCATTCAGGAAAATTACCACTTTCAATAGCGTTCCAAAGATCACGGCGATGAAAATCAGGGTCTTTACCTGATATGTTCTGTGCTTCATCCCAGGCAACGGAATGCACACCCAATAATGGCTTCCAATGGAATTTAACAAAAGAGGAAACCCCTTCTGCATTTACCAGCCTAAAGGTATGTACACCAAAGCCTTCCATCATACGGTAGCTGCGTGGTATAGCACGATCGCTCATTACCCACATTACCATATGTGCACTCTCTGGCATCAAGGAAATAAAATCCCAGAAAGTATCATGCGCCGAAGCTGCCTGTGGTATTTCGTTATCCGGTTCAGGTTTTACCGCATGTATCAGATCAGGAAACTTAATAGCATCCTGGATAAAAAAAACGGGCATATTATTCCCTACCAGGTCAAAATTTCCCTCTTGTGTATAAAACTTTACCGCAAAACCTCTTACGTCCCTTGCCAGGTCTGTTGACCCGCGCGAACCTGCCACTGTTGAAAAGCGCACAAAAACAGGTGTTTCAGCTTCAGGGTCTTGTAAAAAAGCAGCGCTGGTAACAGCTGCCTGCGATTCGTATACTTTAAATACCCCGTGAGCGGCAGAACCACGGGCATGTACTACCCGTTCTGGTATGCGCTCATGGTCAAAATGCGTTATTTTTTCCCGAAGAATAAAATCTTCCAGTAAAGAAGGACCACGGTTGCCAGCCTTCAGGGAATTTTCGTCGTCACTGATTTTTACACCCTGGTTGGTGTTCATATAAGCACCGGAAGCATCTACGGTATCAGGCGCTAAATCCGTTGTTTTGGCGTTTTCCGGATGGGCAGCGGAGGAACTCCCCGGCTGCGGATAAACACTATCCTTTGCAGGCTTTTTCGTTGACATAATAGGTTATTATTTAAAGTGAATCGGCAATATTGGACAGGTTTTGATCGGCTGCTTCTTCTTCGGCAAGCGTTTGTGCCAGTAAAGCAGCCACCTTTGTAAAACCGAGCTTTTCAGCAAGGCTTTTCAAGCCCAGATACGCAGCAATTTCATAGTGCTCTACTTTCCTGGAAGCCGCTATAATGCCCATATCACGTGCTACGGAGTCAGGCTCAGTGTCTTCTATCACAGCTTCCCCCTCTTTGGTCAACCCTTCCATGGCATCGCATTTCTTCGCCTGCGTTTTTTCATCCAGCAAGGCAAAAATTTGCTCCAGTCTTGCTGCATGCCCGGTCGTTTCTTCCAAATGAGAAGCAATTGCGCTGGATAGTGCTGCATTTGAGCACGCCGCTTCCATCACAGGTAATGCTTTTACCAATTGGTTTTCAGCCCAGTAGATATCTTTCAGCCCGTCAATCAGTAAATCGCGCAGGCCAGCATCAGCAGGCAATTCAGTAAAATTTTCTGTAGGTTCAACCGCAGGAGAATCATCTTTCGGTTTTGATGTTTTTGTCATAAAGTTTAGCCAGTGTAAAATCAGAAAATATGCCAAAAGAATGTATAAGAAATTCCCCCACTTATTGATGGTAATGGTGCTTTGGTAAGTACACACTGGCCATAGAGTTACTTCAAAAACATTTCACTATACAAGTATTGAAATAATATATATAAGTAAAATACTTAAAACACTAAATATAAAGGGTACATTGTATATACCGTTTTGATCCTTACCCTTTATACATAAGTGTATTTTCCATATTTTCATAGATCACGGCCTGCCTTTTAATGCGGGCCATTTTGTAATGGGCCATTGCTGCTAATGAGCGTAACAGTGTATGTTTTGTATACGTAAAACAGCAGCTTTTATAACTGTGAAAATAATACCTGCTCAGCAATCATTACCCCCACCACTATATAATTCAAAAACGATCATTTTTTTTAAAATAATAAATCATTTATTAACCTAACTTTAAAACAGTTCTCAAAAACACTACTATAGCTCATTCTGGTTTTAAATCATTTTATGGAAAGAAAATCATTTCTAAAATCATGTTTCACCATTGGGGCCATAGCAGCCACCCCCTTCCAGCTTATTGCTAAAGGTTTTTCTAGGTTAAGAGTAAATAATGGGTTTATGGTGGCAGCGGGCAAAACCCGGTCAGAAAAAGCTATTACGCTTTTAGAAGGAGATACTTTTTTTTCAAAAATATCCAGTAAAGACACCGATGGCGATATCTACGTTTTTGAAAGTTCACGGGTAAAAGAGGGCGGCCCCGCACATCACCTTCATTTTTCGCAGGACGAGTGGTGGTATGTGTTACAAGGTGAATTTCTGATTAAAGTAGGAGAAACCACCTATCATGCAAAGGCGGGAGATAGCGTATTTGGCCCCAGAATGATACCGCATAGCTTTGCCAAAATTGGTGAAACAGAAGGTAAACTATTAATGATATTTCAACCAGCCGGTAAGATGGAAGAGTTCTTTAACAAAGTAAGCCAGGGAGTTGCTAAAAATATGACCGAAGATCAACAAGATAAGTTTAGAGAAGAACATGGATTTAAACGGGTAGGCCCGCCTATAGATCATTATAAAAAAATGTAAGCTATATACTAGCTTGCCATTTTCGTCAAAACCTTGTTTGTTGCAGTGGTGGCTTTTCTTAAAACCTCTCAGGTTATGCACGAAATTGGGAAATAAAAAAAGGCCTGTACAGGCCTTTTTTTATTGGGTTATACTCTACTACTTTTTATCGTTCAGTATCCTTTCAAGCAGTCTAATCTTTTCACGCTGCTTTTTTCTCTATTGCGAATCAACCAGTACAATTTTAAGTCCAATGGCGGTAGTAGGCGGGCTGGCAAGGCTGCCATCGGCATTCTGAATTTCAACGTCAAACAGTCCTTTCTGGTAAATACAAACAAAAGTGCTGCCATCCAGCACATCGGGCAAAATTTCGTATCTCTTGTTATCAAAAGTGATATATGCCAGCACACCTTTGGTTTGCACAACGCTGTCATCTATTTCAGGAACCGAAATTTCGTTGTAGTAGGTGTTAGAGGAGGCGTCATACTTCCAATTACCTGGTTCCAGCGTTTTTACAATGGTGCGATTGGGCTGTACCACTTGTGTAACCTCCGTAACTTTTTTGCAATTAGAAAAGAGAAGGGCCGTTATTAAAAGCGGGCACAGAAGAAATTATCTCATATTAGGGTTTTTAGTTTAAATACAAAAAATGTGATTGGGCCGTAAAACTAAACAAACTACCGTTTACCCCCGTAAGTACCTATTTTAGGAAGCGGCCCTGTTAGGAGTTTTTTTATGTACTATGGGGCAATTTTTATTTTGGGCACTGCTACTTAGGTTATCAATTTTAGCAAAAACAGACCATCAGGCACTCATTTTACTGATTTAACGCGTATTATATCCCATAAATTTAAGGGATAAGCTATGGAATAAGCTTCTGATTCCTTAGTTTTACAACTGATCACTGATCAATCTGTATGATAGAAATATTTATTATTCTAGGCCTGATTCTTTTAAATGGTATTTTTTCGATGGCCGAAATTTCCCTGGTATCCTCCCGAAAAGCACGATTGGAAAGCCAGGCAAACAAAGGAGATTTAAGGGCAAAAGAAGCCCTGAAGCTCGCCAACAACCCGGATTCTTTTTTCTCTACCGTTCAAATTGGCATTACACTTACCAGCATTTTAATAGGGGTTTATTCCGGACAAACCATTAAAAATGAACTTACTGTTCACCTCAATAATGCTTTTCCATCTTTACAGGCGTACAACGCACCTATTGCGCTTACCCTGGTGGTGATCATTTTCACCTACCTCTCGCTGGTATTGGGCGAGTTACTGCCTAAACGTATAGGTATGAGCAATCCCGAAGGCATTGCCAAAAACGTGGCAGGCCCTATGCGCCTGGTAAGTAAAATAGCCTATCCTTTTATTACCCTCGTTTCTGGTTCGGCCAGCCTGCTGGCTAACCTGTTTGGTATTAAAAAAGACGATACCCAGGTTACGGAAGATGAAATTAAAGCCATCATTAACGAAGGCACCGAGCAGGGTACTATTGATGAAGCCGAACAAGAAATTATTGAAAGGGTATTTCATTTGGGCGACCGTAACATCACCTCCCTGATGGCCCCACGTGCCGATATTATATGGTTTGATGTTAGTACTACTGTAAAAGAAGTAAGAGCGCAAACAGGCGAAATGGCTCACTCTGTATACCCTGTTTGTGATAAAAATATTGACAACATCCAGGGCGTGGTTTTTCTGAAAGACATGTTTATGGCTTCGGAAAATGCAACGCTTCAATCGTTAGTGCGTAAGGCGGTGTATGTTCCGGAAAATAACACAGCCTACCAGCTACTGGAAAAGTTTAAGGAAAGCAAAAACCATTACGCCTTTATTGTTGACGAATACGGCACCTTACAGGGCATTATTACCCTGAATGACATTTTACAGGCCATTATAGGCGATATAGCCGTGCAGGAAGACAATGAGTATGAAGTAGTGGAAAGAATGGACGGCAGCTTTCTAATAGATGCCCAGATACCTTTTTACGACTTCCTGGCCAAGTTTGACAAAACAGAATGGATGCACGAAGGCGAACATGAGTTTGACACGCTTGCCGGTTTTATATTACACGAGTTAGAACGTATACCGCAAACCGGTGAAATAATGAAATGGAAGGAGTTTACTTTTGAGATTGTAGACATGGATGCCCTGCGTATTGATAAAATACTGGTTACGCTGGATAAAGCAGCAACAACAGAAGTAGCAGCCGATTAACCGTTACCTACTTCTCTGTAAATAGAAAAAAGCCCGCAACGAATGGTTTCTTTGCGGGCTTTTTTTATGCTCTTTTATCTCAAATTACGCGAACTATTGATATTCAAATACAGCCTTAGCTACGGGGTTAGCTATTTTGGTACTCTTTCTTTCACCATTCACGGTAGCGTGTATAATGTTAATCTGGCTCTCGAACTGCTCGTACAATAAATTATCGCTTATTTCCAGCTTTTTAATGGAAGCAGGGGCATTGTTCACCTGCAAATAACACCAGGCAGCTTCCGATTCCTTTTCATACCCTACGTATTCAGCAGTATATGCCTGTCCGTTAATAGTAACCTGGAAGTGCTGTTTAAAATAGCCGGCTATCCATTTATCGTTTTGGTCTTTCTTTTGAGCGGCGCTTAAATCTACCGGTGTTTTATAGTGGGCAGCAAGCGCCTTTTCCAGGTCGTCGATAAACAGTTTGCAGCTTATTTCCAGCGATTTATCCTTCGTATTCTGTTTTACCTCTGTAACCGAAACGAAAAAAGGATGCAGCGTTAACAAAGCGCTTAAAACGTAAGAATGCAGGATGCCAGCCATTCACCGATATTTTTTTGATACAGTAAAGGTGTACCATAAGTTTGAAAATATGAGCGATTTTGGGCTTTTCTTTCAAACAGGCGTTGAACATATCACTGATTTAAACGGAATAGATCACATTCTTTTCGTAACTGCCTTATGCCTGCGCTACGTTTCCAGCGACTGGAAAAAACTGCTCATCCTCATTACGGCATTTACCATTGGGCATTCTATCACATTAGCCCTTAGCACATTGAATATCATTTGGTTTTCAAGAGATTGGACAGAGTTTCTCATTGCCACCACTATTGTAATCACCGCCCTTAGCAACCTGTTTGCCAAAGAAAAAGCACCACCGAGCCGCGTGTCTTTTTTATATATGCTGGCACTGGTGTTTGGTCTTATTCACGGCCTGGGTTTTAGCAGCCTGCTCAAAAGTATGCTGGGACGCGATGAAAGCATTGTAACGGAACTGCTGGCCTTTAACCTGGGGCTGGAAGCCGGCCAGCTATGTATAGTGGTAATTATACTATTACTTTCCTTTATATTTATACGCGTTTTGCACATAGAGAAAAGAGCATTTTTAATTTTTGTAAGCGGTGGTATTACAGCCCTGGCTTTGCAAATGATGATAGCACGTATTCCTGTTTCAAAAGACCAACATAGTAATGAGAAAACTGTTTTTACTGGCGGGCATGGCCTCACTGGGCTTTGCTGTACAGGCCCAGAACATCCAAAACAACCCTGGTTCTAACCACGGCAACGACTTTGAGCAATTAGGTACCATTCTTCCCACTCCCAACAGCTACCGCACAGCCAGCGGTGCAGCAGGGCCGGATTACTGGCAACAGCGGGCCGATTACAAAATCAAATGCAAGCTGGATGAAACCGCTACCAGGCTTACTGGTAGCGAAACCATTACCTATTTCAACAATTCGCCTGATCCATTAACCTATTTATGGTTGCAGTTGGACGAAAACCAGCACAGTGCCAGCAACAACGCCGGGTACCAAAAGGCTTCCAACCTGAAAACGACCAATCTGAAAGATCTGGACGAACTGGACAGAAGCCAGAGCGACGACAGCTACGGGGTAAATATCCTCAGCATTACAGATGCTACCGGTAAAAAACTGTCCTATACCATCAACAAAACCATGATGCGTATTGACTTACCAGCCACCTTAGCTCCTCACCAGCAATATGTGTTCAATGTAAACTGGAATTATAAAATCAGCGACCGTATGCGTTATGGTGGCCGTGGCGGTTACGAATACTTTCCCGGCGATGGTAACATCCTGTTTACCATGACACAGTGGTATCCACGCCTGTGTGTGTACAGCGATTTCCAGGGCTGGCAAAACCATCAGTTTGCCGGCAGCGGCGAGTTTGCACTTACGTTTGGCAATTTCAATGTAGAAATTACGGTTCCGGCCGATCATATTGTAGGTAGTACCGGCGAATGTCAGAACTATGCGCAAGTGCTGAATAGCACCCGTTTGGCCCGCTGGCAAAAAGCACAAACCAGTAAAGAACCGGTAGAAATAGTTACCCTGGCAGAAGCAACACAAGCGGAAAAGCAGAAAGCCACTACCACTAAAACCTGGATTTTTAAAGCGGATAACGTACGTGACTTTGCCTGGACCAGCTCACGCAAATTTGTATGGGATGCACTGGCCACTACTGTAGAAAAGAAGAAAGTGATGTGTATGAGCTTTTACGGTAAAGAGGCGTATAACCTGTACCGTAAGTTTAGTACCAAAGCAGTAGCACACACCATTCAAAGCTATTCTAAATTCACTATTCCCTACCCTTACCCTGTTGCACAAAGCATTGAAGCAGCCAACGGTATGGAGTATCCGATGATTTGCTTTAACTACGGTCGTACCGAAAAAGATGGAACCTACACAGAAGCCACTAAAAACGGGATGATCGGCGTTATTATACACGAAGTAGGTCATAACTTCTTTCCCATGATTGTGAACAGTGATGAAAGACAGTGGACATGGATGGACGAAGGATTAAACACGTTTACACAATACCTGGCGGAAGAGCTGTGGGACAACAAATTCCCCAGCCGTCGCGGGCCAGCCTGGGCTATTACCGATTACATGAAGTTGCCTAAAAATGAGCTGGAACCTATTATGACCAACAGTGAAAACATTATACAGTTTGGTCCTAACGCTTACTCCAAACCAGCTACCGGCTTAAACATCCTGCGCGAAACCATTATGGGCCGCAAGTTGTTTGACTACGCCTATAAAGAATATGCACGCCGTTGGGCATTTAAACACCCCACTCCTGCCGATTTGTTCCGCACCCTGGAAGATGCCAGTGGTGAAGACCTGGATTGGTTCTGGCGTGGATGGTTTTATGGCACTGATCCCTGCGATATTTCGCTCGACAGCGTGAAAGGCTTCCAGATTGGTGATGGCAAAAAAGTAACCTTACCCGAACCTAAATCAAAAACAGTGAAGCTGGAAAAGCCACTGGTACCGGAGTTTGATGATATTTCTAAAATCAGGAACAGGCAGGATTCCAGCATTCATTTTTTAGTAGACGCTGATACCACCCTGCAGGATTTTTATTACAAGTACGACAGAGGTGTAATCCCTTACGACTCTACTTTCACTTATCAGAAAACAGACCCTGCTGCCGAACCACTGGACGACAGCACCAGTAAGAAGTATGCTGGCAGATATTTGTACGAATTATCTTTCACTAATAAAGGCGGCCTGGTAATGCCTGTTATTATTGAATGGACTTATACAGATGGCACTAAAGAAACAGAGAAAATACCCGCACAGATATGGCGTAAGGATGAAAAGCATTTTGATAAAGTGTTTCTGAAAAACAAAGCTGTTTCTTCTATTCAACTGGACCCATTACGTGAAACCGCTGATATAGACGTAACCAACAACCAATGGCCACAAGCAAAGGTGATGGGCCGTTTTGAAGTATTTAAATCAAAGCAAGCCACACGCGGCCAGTCGCAGGGAATGAACCCCATGCAAAAGCAGTAATCATTACAAAAAGGATATAGAAAACCCCGGTGCTTATTCAGTACCGGGGTTTTCTGTTTTATTACTTTATAGGTAATACTACAAACCAATATTACATCCTATGCCATAATAACGGCGCTGGTCGAATAAAGGATACTGTTTATTATCAAACGGGGTTCTGGTGAAAGCAAATACATCATACGAAACGTAACCATGCGTAAACTTACGACCTACATTCACCTGCTGCAAAGCAATGCTTTTGTGTTTACCACCAACATAAGCTTTGTTAAAAACTCCCACAGCATCTACCCCCAGCTGCCAGGTACCCAAAGTAAACCTGTTAGCCCAGCCTGTAGTATAAAAGTTATCCTTTGTCACCACTGAGTAATAAGCCTGCTCAGTTTTGCTACGTATATAGTACATGGTAGCTACTGATAACCAATGTAGCTTCCCTATATCAGTTTGGGCAGAAATGGCCAACCGGTGGCGTGTATAATTTGTAGTAAGATACCTGGGCGGCTGTGAAACAGATCCGCCAAAACCGTAACCACCAGGCACAGTATAAATGGGCTGCTGCGGCGAAACGGACTGGTTTTTATCGTATGTATAATCTGCTATAAGTTTGTTTTGCCATAAACCTAACCTCACGCCACCCTGAAAGTGAACATAACGAACATCAGCATACACCTGGTAAGGATCGAAAGAAGCCCATGGCCTTGCCTTCAGGCTATTATAGTCCATTAATAAATTCTGTTGTGTAGTGAGATTACTGAGATTGGCCCAGCCCAATTCAGGCATACTGGAAATGGCAGCCACTGAAGTATATAACCGTAAACTAACGGGGCTATTTCTGTTAATACTTTTCAGCACATCAAACGATGCTGCTCCAAAAGGCAACACGCGGTTCTCATGAATAGCAGTTCTTAGCGGATGATATATAGCTACAGCGCCCGCCTGCATATTCAACAAACTATCCACACCAAAATTCACTGTAGGAGCAATAAACCAGTTTTTTGCATAGGTACCTTCCCAATAGGTTGAAACCGTAACAGTTGCCGGATTAGAGGAAGTGGAAAAAGTTCTGAATGCTAAATTGTTATAATTATAATCGACATGCCTGTATTGCACATCCAGCGAAGCCGCCAGGTAAAAACGATGAAATTGCTTATCATAACTAAACCGGTTTCCTACCATCCAGTTCCTAAGCTTCGGCTCCTCCGTTGTTAAAGTATATCCGCTAAAGCCATCCGCATTATCTATTGAAGTTATATTGCCTTGTAAGTGATAGTCATAAAAATCGGCATACACTCTGTTGCCAAACCCGCCTTCAAATGAAGAAGCAATACTGGCTTTTATATTCAGCACATGATCCTTCTTCCAGGTACCCGTATTAGAATGAGAGGTTGGCTGTAGCAATGTATAAGCATTAGATTGTTTTTGGGTTACATAAGCCGCATCAAGCCTAAACTGATGGTGATGCAAAAACACCCCTCCCAGCCAGGCATTGGCTCTATAGCGATTTTGATGCAACGAGCTATTTTTCTCAAAACGAGCGGTTTCGGGCTGCGGCATCATATCATGCAGAAAACCAGCAGAAACACCATAATTCAATTTTTCGGAGCCATTAGATGCCGATACATTGTATTGGTGAAACAAGCCTGCCTTTGCAGAAGAATCACCCCGGTTAACAAAAGCAGTACTCGCGGCACCCTGTAACTGCCATTTATTGCTAACATTTTTTTTGGTAGTTAACAGCACTATGTTTTGATGGGCTACCGTGCCACCTGTAAGCTGTATCAGGCCAGATTGCAAAAATGTGATGGATTCGATATCGTGTATGCTGTAAATATTTACATCATTTACCATTTGGCCATCTACCACGTATACAATGGTGCTTCCGGTAGCCAATGCCGGCCCCACCCATACACCAATTGCCTGGCTAAAATCAGTAAAGGGCATTTTAGCCAACTCTTCTCCTTTTATAGTAAAAGATTGAACGCTGGAACGGGAAACACGAAAACGAGGTAAATCAAGATAGGCAGAATCAGTTTGAGCAGATAAACGTTGTTGCATAAAACAGGTAGTTACAGCAAACAACAACGTAACGATTTTTTTCATTTGTCAGAGTTAAGGTTGACCCGCAAATTACAACGTCAGGTTATTATTTTATCTACCACTGATCCATTAGTAGATAGAAGTCAAAAAAAAGAACGCATTATTTACACAGTGACCGGGAAAAACCGCCGCCAGTCATTGGGAAAATAATGCGTTACCTTATAAATTATTCAAAAAAACAACTATGCAACCGCTTCGGCAGTTGGCTGTTTGGATTCTGTTTCTTTTTCTATTTTAATCTTTTCCTTACGCAGCATACGGCTGTATAAGCTCAACTTGGGATTAAATATAAACAGCAGGATCAGCTTCGTCCACGACTGATGCGAAATCAGAGAATCGTAGTAAGAAGGAGCCTTGGTTTTTAACTGTGGCAGTTTATTCCATGGAATAGAAGGAAAATCGTGGTGTTCGTTATGATAACCTACGTTAAAGGCCACTTTGTTCAGCGGACCATAGTAGCTGTAGGTTTCCTGTGTAGGGTGTAAAGTAAGATAATGCTCCTGAATCCAGCGGGCGCCTAACGGGTGCAGGCCTACAGAGAAGAAAAAGCTGGCCAGCATGTACACAAACGCTTTAGGACCAAAGAAGTAGATAATAGCTACATCAAAAGCAATCTGGAATATCCAGTTGATTACCACCCACCTGTCGAACAATTCAATATTCAAACGGGCAGTACGGCACACCTGGAATACAGGGAACAGCAAAAACCACAGCATTTTACTGAAAGGATTGTTGCTTACCAGCCTGGCTTCCCAGAAATCGGGTAAATCGGCATCCAGATCGTGCTCGCCCTGATGCGCGTGGTGCTTCAGGTGATAACGCTGAAATGACACCGAACTGGCAAAAATATGCGGAAAATTGGCCAGGATACCTGCTAACAGGTTAGGTACCTTGCCTTTAAACAGCAAACCGTGGCTGCACTCGTGGATCATTACCCACAAAGCATGGCTCACAAACGCTCCTACCACATAGGCAACCAGGAATACCAGCCACCAGGGGGAATCTTTTAATAAATAAGCTCCGGCAACCTGTGCGGTTACCAGGCCAATAATGAAGAAAATGGTAGAAGGGTTTTTCCCTATCAACTCCTTTACTTCCGGGTGCTGCTTCGATATCTGACGCACTCTCACATGATGGGGGTTCGGTTCTGTAGACCAAACAAAGTCCTGGGATTTGGTATGCATGCCCGAAAGATAGTATTTTTTTAATAACAACAAAGCCCCATATGTTAAACATTCGGGCAAATGTTGAATTCCTTACTTTTGCTGCCCGAATAAGGATACACAATGGAACTTAGCAAAAACTTCGAACCTGCTCAGGCAGAACAGAAATGGTACAAACACTGGCAAAATAAAGGCTATTTTAACAGCAAACCCGATGGACGGAAGGCATTTACTGTGGTCATTCCACCGCCCAACGTCACCGGCGTGCTGCACATGGGCCACACCCTCAACGAAACCGTACAGGACATCCTGGTGCGTAACGCCCGTATGAGTGGTTACAATGCCTGCTGGGTACCCGGCAGCGACCATGCCTCTATTGCTACAGAAGCCAAAGTGGTGCAGATGCTGGAAAAGGAAAAAGGCATTAAAAAAGCCGACCTCTCCCGTGAAGAATTCCTGAAATACGCTTTTGAATGGAAAGAAAAATACGGTGGCATCATCTACAACCAGATTGAGCGTTTGGGATGTAGTGTAGATTGGGACCGTGTTAATTTTACCATGGACGACCACTACTACAAAGCGGTAATTAAAACATTCATCGACTTATATAATAAAGGCCTTATTTATCGCGGTGCCCGTATGATTAACTGGGACCCCCGTGCTAAAACAGCCTTGAGTGATGAAGAGGTAATATACAAAGATGCTGTAGGTAAACTGTACCATGTTAAATACAAGGTAAAAGATAGCGACGAATATATTACCGTAGCCACCCAACGTCCGGAAACCATTATGGGCGATACCGCATTATGCGTGAACCCTACCGACGAGCGCTATGCCCATCTGAAAGGTAAAAAGGTAATAGTGCCAATGGTGAACAGGGAAATACCCGTAATTTTTGACGAGTATGTAGACCCTGCTTTTGGTACCGGTGCCTTGAAAGTGACTCCTGCCCACGACATCAATGACTATAACCTGGGTTTAAAACACAACCTGGAAGTGATTGATACCTTAAACCCTGATGGCACGCTTAGCACTGCTGCACAGGTGTATGTGGGTAAAGACCGCTTTGAAGCCCGTAAACTGGTTGTTCAGCAATTAACTGAAGAAGGTTTGCTGGTAAAAGTAGAAGAAAACCCAACCAGGGTAGCTTATAGCGAGCGTAACCCCGATACGGTGGTAGAACCACGTATTTCTACACAGTGGTGGGTGAAAATGAAAGAAATTACCGAACCTGCCCTGAAAGCAGTAGTAGATGGTGATATTAAAATACACCCTGGCGATAAATTCCTGGCCACGTACAAACACTGGCTGGAAAACGTAAAAGACTGGTGTATCAGCCGTCAGCTTTGGTGGGGCCAGCAAATTCCTGCCTGGTATACCAAAGATGGCAACTTTGTAGTAGCTGCTACCAGCGAAGAAGCGGTAGAAGCTTTTAAAAAGCAAAACATTACTGTAACCGCAGAAGACCTGAAACAGGACGAAGACGTACTGGATACCTGGTTCTCCAGCTGGTTATGGCCGGTAGAAGTATTCAACGGCATTACCCAACCCGGTAATGAAGAAATAAACTACTACTACCCTACTTCCGTACTGGTAACCGGACAGGATATCATTTTCTTCTGGGTAGCACGTATGGTTATGGCCGGTATGGAATACCAGAAAGAAATACCATTTAAAGATGTGTATTTCACGGGTATGGTGCGCGATAAGCAAGGCCGTAAGATGAGTAAGAGCCTTGGCAACTCACCTGATTTATTAAACCTGATTGATAAATATGGGGCTGATGCTGTACGTTTTGGTATAATGATATCTGCGCCTGCAGGAACAGACTTATTGTTTGATGAAGATGCTCTTAACCAAGGCGGTAGCTTCAACATTAAAATTTGGAATGCCCTTAGATTGATAAAAGGCTGGGAAACCCGTATAGATAATACAATTTCCAGTACAAGTAACACGTTTGCTCTGGAATGGTTTGATCAACGTTTACAACAGGTTCGTTCAGAAATTGAAAAACTGATTGGACAATTCCGTTTAAGTGAAGCGTTGAAAACAGTTTACTCACTCATATGGGATGATTTCTGTAGCTGGTACTTGGAATGGATAAAACCTGGCTTTAAACAGCCTATTTCAGCAGAAGTATATCAAAAAACAGTTAACTACTTTGAACAGCTGTTACAGATACTGCATCCATTTATGCCTTTTATCACAGAAGAAATATACCACCTGTTAAAAGAGCAGACAGATGATTTATGCGTTAAGCAATATCCTGAAAATAATTTCCAGCCCGCTGCCATACTAAAAACAGGCGAGTTGTTGAAACAGGTAATCACTGCTATACGTGATGCGCGCAACAAAAACCAGCTGAAACCCAAAGACACTATTCAGTTACAAATTCAAGCCAGCGATCCGGCAAGCTATCAGATTATCGAAAGCATCCTTGCCAAACAAGTAAATGCTGAACAGGTAAGCTTTACAACAGAAACCGTGTCTAATGCAGTAGTTGTTGCTGTAGAAAAAGATAAGTTCTTCTTCACCAGTAACCAGGAGGTAGACAAAACCGCACTGAAAGCTGAATTGGAAAAAGACCTGGAGTACCAGCAAGGATTCCTGGAAAGTGTAATGAAAAAATTATCTAACGAGCGCTTTATACAGAATGCCAAACCGGAAGTAGTAGCTATTGAGAAGAAGAAACAGGCGGACGCAGAAGCGCGTATTAAAACTATTCAAGAAAGTCTGAATAATTTATAACACCCCAAATGAGCCCCTGCATGCAGCAGGGGCTTTCTCAATTTTTTATGACTATTATAGACGCTTCATTAGAGAACATCCCCCAGATTCAACGGATTGCGTATGCTACATGGCCATCGGCTTATGGAGAAATTATATCCGAAACACAAATTCACTACATGCTGGCAACCATGTACAGCACAGGTATTTTAACTAAGCAGTTACAGGAAGGGCATCACTTTGCTTTAGCAGAAAGTGAAGGCAAAGCCATAGGTTTTGCAGGCTACGCTCCTACAGAAGACAGTAAAGTATACAAGCTGCACAAGTTGTACGTGTTACCTAACATTCAAAAAGAAGGGGCCGGTAAAGCATTATTGCACTATGCCATCGATTTTGCCAAAAATGCTGGTGCAGAAAAGCTACAGTTAAATGTAAACAGATCTAACAATGCCAAAAACTTCTACGAAAAGAATGGCTTCCAGGTTATTGGCGAAGAAGACATTGACATTGGTAACGGCTATTTTATGAACGATTACGTAATGGAATTTTCTTTGCAGTAATACCCTACTAGTTCTATCAAATAGGAAGGTTAGCCACTGAACTAACACAAAAGGCCTGCAAATGCGGGCCTTTTGTGTTTACTTATCTGCAAACACTACACTAAGCTTTTACCGGAAAACTTGCTACAAATTCACATCCTTTTGCTTTTCCTGGCGTAAGGGTAATATAGCCACCATGCCGCTCTACTATCTGCCTGCAAATAGACAGTCCCAGACCAAACGATTTCTCGCCTTTTGTTCCCAGTTGCTGCACTCTGCTTACATCGTTAAAAACAAACTCCTGTTTATCCAAAGCAATGCCCATCCCCTCATCACAAACAGAAAGCAACAGCCAATCATCGGCTATGGTTGCCTGTATTTTCACAACCGAATTGAGATAACTGAATTTAATAGCATTCATTACCAGGTTTTCAAGCACCCGCATTAACTGCAACCTGTTTGCCATGATAGTAACAGTAGTATCGGGTAATGTACATTGAAGATGAATTTGCTTTTCGGCCGCTTTAAACTGCAGCAGCCCCACTACTTCCTGCACCATGCCGCTAACAAACACTTCCTCTTTTACAAGCGGATAACTGGCATCGGAAAAACGTTGCGCATCCAATACATCCTGCATCTGCTGTAACGACCGGTTGGCTGTATTTGAGATAACCTGTAACAAGCTGTTTCGTTCATGTTCACCAATTACACCCTGTACCATCAAATTAGTGAGCGCTTCTATACCACTTAAAGGATTATGCAGGTCGTGCGCCAGCGTTAACAATATTTTCTGGCGCGATTCGCTTAAAGCCTTTAAATCGGCGTTCTTCTGCACTAACTCAGCCTGCTGCTGTAACAATTGCACCTGCTGTTGCTCCAACAGTTGCTTCTGCCCTTCTACCAGCTGATGATAAGACACATAAATACCTCTGAAATAAAACAATCCCGCAGTTAATAATAATAAGCAACTAGCTACCGTACCCACTACTCTTATTACCATCGGCTTGTCTAATTGCAGTGCCAGCCTTTGATAATATTGCAGATAACAGAATGCAGCCACCACCAACAACATGAGTAACAGGTAATGCCATGTTTTTTCAGTAAGCACTAAACCACATATCACTGTAAGCAGCAACGCAAACTCCATCCCGTTGCTATAGAATAAAGCTTCCGCAAAAAATATAATACCTGTTGCCGCTATACAATAAAGACGTAGTGACAAATATCTGTTCCATACCTGTAAAGTAATAACAGACAGATAGCACAACACATTGGCAGTATTCAGTAGAGCCAGTCCCGGCCTTGCATACATATTCATCAAGGCAAAGCATATCATAGGCAAAATGGAAGGAAGAATCATAATGTTGAGCAAATGAATCTTCTGTCGTTCGGCAAAAGACATATGCTCCCGAACCCCGATATGAAATAACCGATAAACAAATGAGCGAACAGATGATAACAAAACAGGCTGTTTAAATATGAAGACACAAATGTAGTAACGTAGCCATCTAGGCAAATATTTTAATATATAAAAAAAGCCCCTTAAAGGAGCTTTTCTCTATCGAAATTCAATGTAATTAAGGTTTATCCGAATGCCCCAGACTTTTATCCGGACAGGCAATATCACGCACCAATTGCTTTATTTCTTTGGTTTCCGGAAAACGGCCTTCTCTTTTACGGTCAAACACTTCCTGCCCTCCTACCGATACGGTAAAGCGTCCACTGATTTCCGCCGGCTTTAACAGCACACCGCCCAGTTCTTCCTGGAAAGTGGTGAGCAGTTCCTGTGCTATATAGGCTGCGCGCAAAAGCCAGCCGCATTTAGGGCAATATTCAATAGTTACCACCTGTTTAGTCATGCTGCTAATATAAGCCATTTTACAGGCCTATTTGTCTGTAATAGCGTTACTCCAGTTATCTGTTCTAAAGGGCGCTACCGGTAAACCTTCGGTGCTGAAGATGTTACCTATACCGGCATTGCTATAGCCAAAACGCACGGCAACCGGCTTTGCCACAGCAGTGCTGGAAACTATAATATGATCGCCTTCTGTTTTTACAGTAGCGGGCACAAAACGCCTGTCTTCTCCTGCTATATAACATTCTTTCACTGTTGCCCCCTTTATTACCAGGCCATTATCTGCATGAGTAAAATAACAAACCACCCTGCCTTTTCCTGTTTCCATTCTGGAAAACACCGGGCTTTGGCAATTGCCCATATCTACATGATAGGTTTGTGACATGGCCATAGCCGCAAGCCTGTTGCCTACTGCACGCTTTTGCTTGGGGTGAATATCAGTAATGGTATCTACCAGGTCGGTAGTTACCACCATCCCCACATCAGGCAGGTTTAAAGTGGCCTGCTGTTGTTCACGTAAAATAGCTCCGGCATCTTTACCACCATAGGTAAAGGGAGCTATCTGTACATAGTAAAAAGGGAATTGTTTGTTCCAGCCCCTGCGCCAGCTGTTGATCATAGCAGAGAACACCCGGTTATAAGTACTGCTGATTTCTGTATTTCCTTCTCCCTGGTACCAGATAACACCTGCAATATCCATTTGCAGCAAAGGAGCGATCATGGCATTATAACAGGCTCCCGGAGTATTAGGCCACCAGGCATAGGGAGTTAGTTTGCGTGATGCGGCACTCAGCTCCAGATCGTTTTGAATAACCTCGGCGGGCGTCCACACATCCGCAGAAGTACCGCCCCAGCTTACATTGATCAACCCTACCGGCACATCCAGTTTATTTTGTAATGACTTGCCAAAGAAGTATCCCACGGCGCTAAAGCTTTTTAACGAAGCTTCGTTGCACTCTTTCCAGCTACCGGTAATATTATCCTGCGGATAAGCAGCTGCCGTACGTGGCGATTGAAATAGTCTTATTTTACTATTGGCCGAACCAGGCAACTCAGCAGTCATTTCCGGTAGCGCATTTGGCCCCCAGCCTGCATTCATTTCCATATTGGACTGTCCGGAACAAACCCACACTTCTCCAATCATTACATTTTGCAGTTCTATGGTGTTGCCACTTTGTATGGTAATGGTATAAGGGCCACCCGCAACAGGTGTGGGAATAGCAATAGACCATTTGGCATCACGGCTGGCTACTACCGAATCGATTTTATGATTCCAGGAAGTGGTTACAAACACTTTATCAGCCGGCCCCGCCCACCCCCATAAATGAGCAGCCGATTGTTGCTGCAATACCATATTACTGGAAATAAGAGAAGGAAGCCTTACTTCGGCCATTAAAGGCCTGGCTATAGTGATAGCCAACACAACAAGCAATACTTTTTTCATACGCAGATATTGTTTCTAAAATCAATGCGCCAAACTACTAACCTATGGTGAATATTAATGGCATTATTTTAGCAATCCGTTATACTAAACAAGCGTTCTCATAAACCAGCCACCCGCTTATCTTATATATTTGTAAAAACAGAAGCCCTATGCAGGTAACTCCCTATAACGACGAAACAGCTAACATCATTTATAACCTGTTGTTTTGTGATGACTTTCAATTGTATAAAGACTGTACGGAACCTCCTTATACCTACCCGATGGATGTACTGTTTGCAGAGACTCCTGATATTGATGCCCTGCAACAACTGGTAGCTTTACCGGAAGCCGACCCACGCGTGCAGGTATTAGCCTGTAACAGGTTATTAGCTGCCGGCCAGCCTTACGAGCAAAAGCAGCTTTTTGCCGTAATTATTGAAATAGGATTGGAAAACGGCCTGGACACATTGGCTTCTTTTTATGATGGCACTGCCCGTTATATTAACCAAACCGGGAAAATACTGGTTTGGGAAAATTTTGAAGATGAAACTGCAAATGATATCACTTCTGCATTGTTTGAGCATAGTGCTGAGGTAGTAAATAAAATAGGCCCCTGGGATCAGCCCAGAAAACCACAACCTGCTGTCGGTCATGCCAGGCTTACTTTCCTGGTATCTGATGGGCTGTACTTTGGAGAAGCCCCTGCCAGTGTTTTCTTTAACGATCAACTGGCAGGCCCTGTATTAAATAGCGCTACTCAGCTGTTGCAATACATTACAGCTAAGGCGCTGGAAGAAGAAGAATCGAAACAATAACACACTATTGAACTTGCTATCCGCAAGCCACCGATAACCAACGCTGGATGGAAAGAACAGTGAATTACCCTTCCTGCTCTTTCCATCCATTTTCCCATTTTTGATAGGCTTCGTCAACATCAAAAGTAAACTGGCCGCGCTTTTTTCTTCCCAGTTGCCCCCGGATCACTTCCACTTTGGCGATCTGTCCTTTGCTGTTAAAATATATTTCATAGCTGTCACCATTAGGCAGCCTTTTTATCTCCACTCTTTCCTGCAATACACCTCTTTCATTAAAACGTGTCTCATCGGTACAACTGATATTATCAGTTGTATGCCTGTGTTCCGTTCGCTGTTTCAGTTTTCCATTCTTATGATACGTCTCGATCCAACTAAGCGTTGTACCCTTTTTATCAACATTAGGGTAATCGCTAAACCGCTTTACTTCTTTGACTAATGGATGCACATCTGTAAACACCGCTTCAAAAAAGCTGGCATTTCCCTTTTTGTTGCAATCTGAATACAGCTCTTCATATCTCTTTTCGCAAAAACGTTCATCCACATATACCAGCCCTTTACTATTCAGCATGTCTGCTATGTTCTGCACTATTTTTTGCTCTCTCCCTGTTAATGTTGTAAGAGGACCTTCTTCATATAGTTTTTCCTTTTTGTTAAAGCCTATATAATAACAGTTATAGGTATAACAGGGGATTACATCTGAAATGAATATTTTCAGCATTCTTGACTTGCCATTGCATTTAGCAGAAAGCTTCTTATCCCAGTCATACCCGTTGGTAATACCTTCATTCAGCACAACTTCCATTGTCCAGCTTAAATCTCCCGTCCAATGCCAGTCGATCTGTTTTGCTTCTCCGCTTTCTATCAGCTCCGATATATCATCAAAAAGATTAAACTTTACATAAAATGGCTGAGTTGTTGCACTTTTAAAAGCAGCACCCCATTCCCGTCCTTTTTTTCCATTAAACGTATACCCCAGTACTGTCTTCTTTTTATGAGCAGTATTCTTACCAAAATAGCGTTTGGCCTGCTGGATAATTTCCGATTTACGCATGTTTGCTGCCTTGTGTTCTTGTAAAAACTAATACACCAACTGATGCGTTTGCTTAATAATACCCATTACAAACACACTTTGCAAATGCCCCATATTCTCTACCTGGCTTAGCTTGTTTACATGAAAATTATAATAGGCATCCATATTTTCAGCCACTACTTTCAACATAAAATCAAATTCGCCGGAGATATTATAGCATTCAATTACCTCCTGCATTTCCTGTATGGCCTTAATAAACTTACTACCGGCACTGCGGTTATGCTGCTTGAGCGATACATAACAAATTACCATCAGCCCTTTTTTCACCTTTGCATGATCTACCAGCGTGGCATATTGCTTAATCACCCCCGTTTCTTCCATACGACGAATGCGCTCGTGTACCGGAGTAGTGCTTAGGTGTACCTGTTCAGAAATTTCGCGCACGGTAATACGCGCATTTTGCTGTAAAAGCTTTAGTATTGCCAGGTCTTTGGTATCCAATGCAGGCAACTGCACAGCTATTTCTTCTTTTTCAGAATCTTTTGCCGCCATTCGCTTAATTTTTATTCTGCAAATTAGCCTAATTCTGTATTTTTTTCCTGTTTTTATGCTTTTGCTCCTTATTTTATCCTGCAATTGTACATTTGCGGAATAAATACATAATTATGTCTACAAGCGTACAAAAGATTGATCTGAGCCTTCCGTACAAGGTGGCAGATTTCAGCCTGGCTGAATGGGGCCGTAAAGAGATTAGACTGGCTGAAGCGGAAATGCCGGGTCTTATGTCCCTGCGTGCTGAATATGGCGCTTCTCAACCTCTGAAAGGTGCACGTATTGCTGGCTGTTTACACATGACTATCCAGACTGCCGTATTAATCGAAACCCTGGTTGCCCTGGGTGCTGAGGTACGTTGGAGCTCTTGTAATATATTCTCTACACAAGATCACGCTGCTGCTGCTATTGCTGCTGCAGGTATCGGTGTTTTTGCCTGGAAAGGTCAAACACAGGAAGAAGCGGATTGGTGTATTGAACAAACCCTGTTCTTCGGTAATACCGACCGTCCTTTGAACATGATCCTGGATGATGGTGGTGACTTAACCAACATCGTATTCGACAAATACCCTGAATTAATCCAGAACATCAAAGGTTTAAGTGAAGAAACCACTACCGGTGTGCACCGTTTATACGAAAGAATGGCAAAAGGTACTTTACCAATCCCTGCCATCAACGTAAACGACTCTGTAACTAAGAGCAAATTCGATAACAAATACGGTTGTAAAGAGTCTCTGGTAGATTCTATCCGTCGCGCTACCGATGTAATGATGGCTGGTAAAGTAGCTGTTGTTGCTGGTTACGGTGATGTGGGTAAAGGTTCTGCTGCTTCTTTACAAGGTGCTGGTTGCCGTGTAATTGTTACAGAAATCGATCCTATCTGCGCATTACAGGCTGCTATGGACGGTTTTGAAGTGAAGAAAATGGTAGATGCTGTGAAAGAAGCTGACATTGTAGTAACTACTACTGGTTGTCGCGACATCATCACTGGTGTACACTTCAAACTGATGAAAGATAAAGCCATCGTTTGTAACATCGGCCACTTCGATATCGAAATTGACATGGCATGGTTAAACGAAAACTACGGTAAAACCAAAGATACCGTTAAGCCACAGGTGGATATCTATACTATCGATGGTAAAGATGTAATCATCCTGGCAGAAGGCCGTCTGGTTAACCTGGGCTGTGCTACCGGTCACCCATCATTTGTAATGAGTAACTCTTTCACTAACCAGACTTTAGCTCAGTTAGAACTGTGGACTAACAGCAAAAACTACGAGAATAAAGTATATGTGTTACCTAAACACCTGGATGAAAAAGTTGCCCGTTTACACCTGGCAAAAATTGGTGTAGTGTTAGATGAATTAACTACTACCCAAGCAGAATACTTAGGTGTTCCGCAATATGGTCCGTTTAAGGCAGACCACTACAGATACTAGTTCTGTTTATCTTATATACAAAAGGTTGGTGCTACACTTAGTAACACCAGCCTTTTTTTATTTGCCTGGGGCTTGTTATTATATCACAAACAAGGCATCTATTCTATCCAGACGTTGTTTACCAATTTCGGTAGCGCAAATCCGGTTGTCAATTACTGCCAGGCCATACAGGAAGGGTATTTTTGCAGGTTCGATACTTTCCGAATCCAGGTCTTTCGCCCAGTCGCTGCCATAAGAAAGAGTATAGTTGTCACGCAATGCTTTCAGCAGTTCAATAGCATCCATATCATCCAACCACTCAGGCTTGGCATATAAACCAATGGCTTTCCCCAGTTTGGTTCTTTGCACTATCTCCTTTTCTTTAGGTTTAGCAAAAAACAATCGAAAATACATATAAAGACCACCAAATACCAGGCAATAGCTAATGCCGGTCGCCATCTCACTTCGAGAAGCGTATTTAATATCGTCCAATAAAAACCCCAGGGATACCAACGCAAATGCAGCTGTGATCATACGCATATAATAGGCAAGTATGCTTTGCCAGCTAAGCCTTATAAAAAATCCCTCACGCTTTCGCCATCCGGTTTTGGCCATTACTATTATAGAGTGCGTGGGAATCAGTAAGCCGGTAGCAAAGCGGGTTTCTATCCACTGATTACCTACTTTTTTTATTTTACCCGCATATAGGTAACCACGTCGTGACGGTGGCTGTAATGCATTCACAGCCATCAGCAGTAGATCATCCATGTTTATAAAGGTTTAAGGAATATCAAATATAAAATATAAAAAACATATCAATATCCCTAAAATCTGCTCCCTGGAGCTACTCCGTCCTTAAACTCCTTACCGGGTTAGCCACAGCCGCCTTAATAGCCTGAAAGCTGATAGTAAACAAGGTTACCAGAATGGCAATAACACCTGCTGCTGCAAATACCCACCACGGAATATCTGACCGGTACGCAAACTCTTTTAACCAGCGGTGCATAAAGAACCAGGATAACGGAACAGCTACCACAAACGACACCAATACCAGCTTTAAAAACTCTGTAGATAACAGATTTACAATGTTGCTAACAGACGCTCCTAATACTTTGCGTACGCCTATTTCGCGGGTACGTTGTAAAGTGCTGTAGGAAGCCAGCCCTAACAGGCCCAGGCAAGAAATAAATATAGCCAGAATGGAGAAGTTGAAGAACAGTTTACCAAACTGCTTTTGCCCACGATACTGTTTATCAAAATATTCATCCAGGAAGAAATAGTTGAATGGACGTTTAGGTATTAACACTTTCCATTTACTTTCCAGTTCAGCAATCACTTTTGAAGCACTTTTTGCACTTACTTTCACAGAAAGCAATTCGCAGTTCTGCGGCTCTATCCGTATGCTCAAAGGTTCAATTTCCCGCAGCAAGGAGCGAAAGTGAAAATCTTTTACCACTCCCACAATAGTTCCTTCCCTGCCCCATTGTTTAAAATGTTTACCAACAGCATCCTTTGCACTGGCAAAGCCCAGGCGCTTTACTGCTTTTTCATTTAATATCATTGCCTGCGTAGTGTCTGCCCCAAAGTCCCTGGAAAATCCACGGCCTGCAATGATCTTCATTCCATATTGATTCATGAAATCAAAATCGACGAAGTAAGCATTCAGGTTAGTTACCTGGAAGGCACCCTGCTGATTTTGTATTTCAGAATAGGCACTGGAATTGCCTCCACCCGGCACAGAAGCTGATAAAGACACAGACTGCACTCCAGGAATACTCGCTACAGCATTTTTAAGCGCTTCCTGCCCCTCATCGCCCCGCGTTTCCAATACCAGTATCTGGTCTTTCACAAAGCCCAGGTCGCGGCTGTTCATATAATTCATTTGCTTATACACAATAATGGTAGCTACCATTAAACAAATAGAGATAGTAAACTGAGTAACTACCAATCCTCTTCTTAAAATAAGTCCTTTAGCACCCGAACTAAACCTGCCTTTCAACACGGCTATAGGTTGAAAGTTAGACAGCACCAGCGCCGGGTACAGCCCCGCCAGCAATCCTATGCCTAAAGAAGCCACCAGCAACAGCAACACCTCCGGGCCATTATGAAATATATTTACACTCACCTTTTTGCCTGCCAATTGGTTAAACAGGGGTAACAGGCATCCTGACAACAACAAGGCAAATAAAAACGCTGCAATACAGATTAATAAAGTCTCTCCCAGGAACTGGCCTGCCAGCTGTGTTTTTTGCGCCCCCGCCACTTTTCTGATACCTACTTCTTTTGCCCTCTCCGTAGCGCGTGCAGTTGTAAGATTTACGAAATTGATACAGGCTATTAGTAATATAAAAACAGCTACCACTGAAAATATGTATACATTGGTAATGCTACCAGTTTCCATACCTTCCCGCTTAGAATGCAAGTACAGGTTCTTTAATGGCTCCAGTATATAGGTAGCATGCATCTGCATTTCATCTTCCATTTTTCCTATGCGCCTTTTTACAAACCCGGGAAACTTCTTATTTAAAGCAGCTGCGCTTACACCTGGTTTCAGCAACATGTAAGTAACAGCTCCATAGTTGCCCCACATTTCATCCCGCTCCTGATGATAAGTAGACATAGAAAGGAACATATCGGCCTTTAGCTGTGTGTTTTCAGGCATATCTGCCAATATCCCGGTTACTTTGGCTGGCTTCTGCTCGCCGGTTATCAATACAGTCTGGCCTATAGGGTTTTCATTACCAAAATACTTTTTGGCACTGCTTTCAGTGAACACTACACTCCACGGTTCTTTAAAAGCCTCGGCTGGATTCCCCTTTGCCAGTTTATAATCAAATACCTGCAAAAAATTAGAATCCACAGCAAGGGCTTCCGTTTCCTGAAACTTTACATCGCCACGTTTCACCAACAGGTTATCGCCACTTACCCTGGTACAGCTTTCTATCTCCGGGAATTCAGCTTTTATAGCAGGCCCGATAGCCCAGGAGGATATAGCTACATTCATTACATCTGAAGGCGTTTTAACATCCGTTGATAGCCTGAAAATCCTGTCCTTCTTGCTATGAAAACTATCATAACTCACCTCAAACTTCACATACAGGAAAATAAGAAAGCAAGCAGTTAATCCTACCGCCAACCCCATAATGTTGATAAAAGAGAAGACCTTATGCTTAGTAAGATTACGCCAGGCTACTTTAAGATAGTTTTTAAACATTCCGTTGGTTTTAGGTTTCTTCAGTATTACAGTAAGTTAGAATCCCCTTTTCTGTAGCGCATAATATGCCAGCTTATATTTTAATGATTATCAGCAACATACGCACTTTTATTCCTGCTAGCTGTTCGCTTACGATACAACTTTCTGTTTGTTAATGTTACATCTGTGTTGTCTGGAAGTAGACAGATCAAACCAACTTGCAAATACACTTATAAGTGAATAACTTTGTGCAAGTCACATAATACTTGTTATGAGAAGTAAAGTAGCAATCAAAATACAGGAAGAAACACCACTTGAGGTACGCACCTTTATGCGCCTATACACCGATATAGTAGTACGTATCAATGAAATTTTGGCAAAAAAGGGGCTTACTCAAGCCGATCTTGCTCATAAACTTAACAAGCAGCCATCTGAAATTAATAAGTGGCTAAAGGGTAATCATAATCTTACTTTAAAAACGATAGCAAAGCTGGAAGCCGAGCTGGGAGAAGATATTATTTTTACTAAACCATCCTGTTAACAAAGCATGCACGAAACGCTTATACGGCATATCCGCAATTATGTTACGCTTACCAATGAAGAAGTGAATACACTGCTTCCCTTCCTGCGTACAGATTGTATTCCTAAAAAGCACCTGTTGTTAAAAGCCGGGCATGTTTGCCAATCGAACTACTTTGTTAGCAAGGGATGCCTGCGCATGTACTTTTTACAAGAGGAAACCGAAGCAGAGCAAATTACCCAGTTTGCACTGGAAAACTGGTGGCTCACAGATAACATGAGCCTGTTGCTGCAAACGCCTTCTCAATTCTATATTCAGGCAATAGAAGCTTCCGAAATAATAGCGATAGACAAAAAAATGGAAGACGAATTGTTTAGCCAATTGCCACAGCTGGAACGTTATTTCAGACTTATGTTGCAGCGGGCGCACGGGGCTTCACAGTTAAGGATAAAATACATTTTTGGCTCCACAGGGAAAGAACGTTATCATCATTTTGCCAAACTGTTTCCTGATTTTATGCAGCGTATTCCACAATACATGCTGGCATCCTACCTTGGCTTCAGTCCCGAGTTCCTCAGCAAAATAAGAGCGCAGAAAGAGTAACCTGGCAGCGAACCTATCTCTTTTCTTGAACAAGTTCAAGTTTTTGAAGCGCCATCTGGCTGCAACTTTGGGTTACAAAATCAGTAACACAAAAACTTAATTTATGAAACAGAGAATGTTAATTGGAAAAGTTGCACCAGAAGCCTATAAAGCCATGATTGCTTTTGACTCTTACATGGAAAAAACCAGCCTTACTCCCATTCAGAAAGAACTGATAAAAACAAGGGCTTCTCAAATAAATGGTTGTGCTTATTGTATTGATATGCATACAAGAGACGCCCGCAAGTATGGCGAAACAGAACAAAGATTATATGCACTTACTGCCTGGCGCGACACTCCTTTTTTTACAGAACAGGAACAGTCCATATTAGCCCTTACAGAAGAAGTAACCCTCATCAGCAATCATGTATCTGATGCCACTTACGATAAAGCGGTGGAAGTATTGGGGGAAGCAGTAACTGCTGATGTAATTATGGCAACCATTATTATCAATGCCTGGAACAGGATAGGCATTAGCACACATATGCAACCTGCTTTACAGAAATAATAAAAATGAAAAGTGTAAGTAAATAGCCTTCTTCTAAAAGCAAGCCATTCACTTACACTTTGTTATTTCATATATGCCTATGCAAGCTCTACTACCATGGCACTGGCACCACCGCCGCCATTACAAATACCAGCCGCCCCGGTTTTAGCACCATTCTGGCGTAATACGTTGATAAGGGTAACAATAATGCGTGCTCCGCTGGCACCCAGTGGATGCCCTAACGCCACAGCGCCACCATTCGTATTTACTTTGGCAGCGTTTAAGCCCATCTTTTGAATATTAGCCAGCCCTACCACAGAAAAGGCTTCGTTTAACTCAAAATAATCCACATCATTCATTTGAAGCCCTGCTTTGGCTACTGCCTTAGGCACCGCCAGTGCCGGTGTGGTGGTAAACCACTCAGGGGCTTGCTCAGCATCAGCATAGCTGCGGATGATGGCAAGGGGTTTTATTCCCAGTTCATCTGCCTTTTCTTTGCTCATGAGCACTACCGCTGCTGCGCCATCATTCATGGTGCTGGCATTAGCGGCAGTTACTGTACCATCCTTTTGAAAAGCAGGTTTTAGCTCTGGTATCTTGTCAAATTTCACATTAAATGGTTCTTCATCACGACTAAACAGTACCGGATCGCCTTTCCGCTGTGGAATAGGAACTGGTACTACTTCTTCGGTAAATTTTCCGTTTTCCCAGGCGTTTTGGCTACGCTTATAACTTTCTATAGCAAAAGCATCCTGGTCTTCCCGGCTAAAATGGCATTCACTGGCGCATAATTCCGCCGCATTGCCCATAGCATATTGATGGTACACATCCGTAAGGCCATCTTTAGACAAGCCATCGGTGAGTGAAATATCTCCGTATTTGTTGCCCCAGCGGGTTTGGGTAGAATAATAAGGCACATTGCTCATGCTTTCCATACCGCCGGCCACTATAACATCCGCATCACCCAACAATATGCTTTGAGCGCCTTGGGCAATGGCCTTCATACCACTGGCGCATACTTTATTTACTGTGGTGCAGATAACCGAATCAGGCAAACCCGCAAATTTGGCTGCCTGACGTGCCGGGGCTTGCCCCAGGTTGGCCTGTAGTACACAGCCCATTAATACTTCTTGCACCTGGTTGGGTTGAATACCTGCTTTTTCCACTGCTGCTTTAATAGCAATAGCTCCCAGGCGGGTGGCAGAAAAATCTTTCAGCGTTCCTCCAAAGCTTCCCATAGGTGTACGCACTGCTGAAACTATATATACCGTTCTTTTATCCATATGTCAATCAATTTTAGTAAAGATAACATTTGTTAGTTACCAAAAAAGAAGGCGAAATGTTATAAAAGAAACAGCGCCTGACATACGGGGATGTACAGACGCTGTTCTTACTATTGGTAAATCCAATGGTCCGCAGCCTTGCGGCTACAAACGATGGATTCCACAAAAACTATTTGTTTTTACCGATACAGTTTAAGTCGGTAAATGCTTCTTCTAAACGGGAAACAAAAGTGTCTTCGCCTTTTCTTAACCAAACACGTGGATCGTAGAACTTCTTGTTAGGCTTATCAGCACCTTCCGGGTTACCCAGCTGGCCTTGCAAATAACCTTCGTTCTTTTTGTAGAAGCCTAAAACGCCTTCCCAGAATGCCCACTGCATATCGGTATCAATGTTCATTTTGATAACACCGTAGTCCAGTGTTTCAGCAATCTGGTTTTTAGGAGAACCGCTACCGCCATGGAACACAAAGCTCACTGGCTTGTCGCCAGTTTTGAAATGCTCCTGGATGTAAGTCTGGCTGTTTTTCAGGATGTCAGGACGTAATTCTACGTTACCCGGGCTGTAAACACCATGTACGTTACCAAAAGAAGCCGCAATGGTAAACAGCGGGCTTATTTTACCTAAAGCTTCATAAGTTTCAGCAACTTCTGAAGGCTGTGTATATAATTTAGAGTTTTCAACACCAGAGTTGTCCACACCATCTTCTTCACCACCGGTAACACCCAGTTCTACTTCAATGCTCATACCCAGTTTGGCTATTTTCTTGAAGTATTCAACTGAAATTTCAATGTTTTCGTGCAGTGGCTCTTCGCTCAGGTCTAACATGTGTGAGCTGAACAGGGGCTGACCGTTTTTAGCTTTAAAATCTTCACCGGCAGCAATTAAGCCGTCGATCCAGGGTAACCACTTTTTAGCAGCGTGGTCGGTATGTAAAACTACAGGTACACCATAGTATTTAGCTACGTTGTGTACGTGTAAAGCACCGCTTACGGCACCGGCAATATTTGCCTGTAATTTGTCGTTAGGCATACCCTTACCAGCAAAAAACTGGGCGCCACCATTGCTAAACTGGATAATTACGGGAGACTGCACCTTGGCAGCGGTTTCCAGAACGGCGTTAATAGAGTTGGTACCAATTACGTTTACAGCAGGTAGTGCAAATTTATTCTTCTTTGCATCGTCATATAAAGCTGCTAATTCTTCGCCGTGCAACACGCCGGCACTGTACTTGGCCATTTTAAAAATTTTTTAGTTTTAGAATAAAAAGCTTACCATACACTAAGCGGTGCAAAATAAACGCATTAAACACGAACATTCAAACCAAATAAATGACACAGGTTTTACCATAATAGCGCAAACTGCTTATTTTTGCTCCCCGACCCTCTTTTTAAATTAAAATTTCGGATGAAAAAAGAAGAAGATTTTGAATCGAACCTGGCTGGTGAAGCTGACAATAACGCGAACCCGCATTCTGACTCTGGTGAGGCCAAGGAAAGATGGTTCAGAAGATTTAGCAAGGGTATCCACACTTCCACATCGGAAAAGAAGGAAACTCCCGAGGGATTATGGAGCAAATGCCCGGAGTGTAATTACATCTGTACTACTACCGAACTGGAAGAAAGTTTGTACGTATGTCCCAAATGTAACTACCACCACCGCATTGGCAGCGAAGAATACTTCGACCTCCTTTTTGACGAGCAGGAATTTACCACGCTGTTTGAAGATATATATAGCAAGGACTTTTTAGGTTTTACCGATCTGAAACCTTACCAGAAACGCCTGGACGAAATTCATTCCAAAACCGACCTGAAAGACAGTATGCGTGTTGCTTCCGGTAATGTGCATGGCAAAGGGCTGGTGGTAGCGGCTATGGATTTCGAATTCATTGGCGGATCGTTGGGTAGTGTAATGGGTGAGAAATTTGCCCGTGCAGTAGATTATTGCATCGAGCACAAACTCCCTTACCTGGTAATATCCAAAAGTGGCGGTGCCCGTATGATGGAAAGCGCCTTCAGCTTAATGCAGCTGGCAAAAACATCCGGTAAATTATCGCAGTTAAGTGATGCAGGCTTGCCCTTTATTTCGCTGATGACCGATCCTACCTTTGGTGGTATCTCAGCCAGCTTTGGTATGCTGGGCGACTTAAACATTGCCGAACCAGGCGCCTTAATTGGTTTTGCCGGACCGCGTGTAATTAAAGAGACCATTAAAAAAGACCTCCCTCCTGGATTCCAGCGCAGTGAGTTTTTACTGGAACATGGTTTCTTAGACTTTATTGTAGACAGAAAAGTTCTGAAAGATAAACTGGCCCAGGTAATAACCTTATTCCAGGGTTAAACCGGCCGGTATAAATTTTGCACCTTCCCGCCCCTGAAGGCGGGATGGTTTTTTATATAGCATGGCTAAAGAAATGAATAACAGGCAGGCGTATTTTCACTACTACATAGAAGATAAATATGTAGCAGGAATAGTACTGCTGGGCACCGAAGTAAAAAGTATAAGAGACGGAAAAGTTAGCTTTAACGACGCCTTTTGTCTATTTGACGATGGCGAATTATGGGTACGAGGTTTATACATTGCCGAATACAAACTGGGCACTACCAATAACCACATTGCGGTTCACGACCGTAAACTGTTGCTTACCAAAAGAGAACTCAAGAAACTTACGTTAAAAATGAAAGAAAAGGGATATACTATTGTTCCTCTTCGTGTATTTTTAAACGAGAAAAACCTGGTTAAAGTGGAAATAGGTTTGGGTAAAGGCAAAAAGCTTTACGACAAACGCGATACCATCAAACAGAGAGATAACGACAGGGAAATGAAACGTTACCAATAGTTACTGTTACGGGTTACGATTGTTAGCATGATTCTTGAATAATTCCGCAAAACCACTTTTCAGGCATGAAATGTTTGTATACTTGTTTCTACATGGTGGCATTGGTGTTTATTCACCTTTTTACTCCCGTTTCAGTTCAGGCACAAAGCATTAAAGGTAAATGGTATGGCGTTGGCAATGTAAGCACCAGCTCTAACACCAGTAACTACCTGTGCGAGTTCATTTTAGAACAAAAAGGCAATATCATCACAGGTGAGTTTAACTATTTCTTTCGTAACGGTTATTTCAGCAACAAAATCAAAGGCACCTACAATGCTGATAAAAGGCTGCTGAAAATAAAATTCATTCCTATCATATTCCACCAGACAGTAGATGCGGCTATGGGCGTGGAGTGTACTATGGAGGGAGAATTTACATTAAAGGTATCCCGTGTTGAAAGCACGCTTACCGGCACATTCCAGAGCGATGAAGACCACAAATACACCTGTACACCTATCAGCATACGCCTGACCAAATTATTAAAAGAAGTGCCGTTTAAAACCCTGGTAGAAAACGACATTGAACAACAGGAAAAAGATACGTTGATTAAACCACTGGAGTCTCCTACCCTGAAATTGGAACGTGATGCATTGATACAGTTGAACATGCGTACCAAAAAGGTAGTGAAAGAGCTGGAAGTAACAGAAGACTCAGTTAAGGTTGACTTATACGATAATGGCGAGTTTGACCACGATACTGTTTCGGTGTTCTACAATGGCAAACTGGTTCAGTTGAAGCAACAGTTGGAAACCCGCAAAGCCATCACATTTAAAGTGTTTGTAGATGATAACCCGGCCAATAATGAAATCATTATGTTCGCTGAAAATCTGGGTGAAATTCCACCGAATGCAGCCTTAATGGTCATCAGTGATAAAACCCATCGTTACGAAATTAATCTTACCAGTAACTTCCGGGAAAGCGAAGCCGTACGACTAAAAAAAGCGGCACCGCCGGTGAAGAAGTAGAAAAGTTAAAAGAGTTATCAATTGAGAATAAAAAGAGGGCAGGATTTGAGTAATCCTGCCCTCTTTTTTTAGATGCCATTTGCCCATGTTTCTTATCTCCACAACCACTTTTCCATTCTCTGTTAAACACTCGCACCTCTCTCCTATACTTCCCCCACTAAGGAATCGTATTGCCCCTATGGCAGGTATTACAGGTAACTTTATTGGCAAAACGGGCACTGTCTTCCGGAGCCACATCATCCATAAAGTACTTTTTATTAATCTCGTTAGTCATAGTCATCATCATACGGGTAGTTTCTTTTTCATGCTTTTCATCGCTGCTAAAATCCATTCTGCCACCTTCTTTGCTGGGTGCATGACAAAAGCCACATTTTACACCCAGGGCTTCATTAAAGCCGCGCATAATGCGATCAAGACTGTCTTTACTAATGTTTTGGGGTAGAATTTTTAAATTCCTTTTGCGGGGTTGTTCTGAGGGTTTGTAAGCAGCCATGCTTAACAGGGCAAGGGCACATAAGCTCACCACAACCGCCGTTTTTTTACGGTGGAGACTAAACATATCATCAATTTTGTTTGAAAATAATAAACGGCTGTAATAATAGCCGTTATAATAAACAAAAAGCCTGTTTACGTCGGTAAACAGGCTTTTGATACGGTAGTAAAATAACTAAGACAGAACTACAGGTTCTTTTTCCTGGCCATTTTTAATATTCTGATAGCTGTTTTTGCTGGCTTCAATTAATTTCAGTACTCTTTCACGCACATCGCCTTTTAAACCATCTATCTCATTTTCAAATATCTCTTTCAGTTCATCCAGTTCTGCATCAGCCGAACCTCTGAAACGACGAATTCTTCTTTTCAGGTTATCTGCACCTTCTGCAATTTTACCGCGTGTTTCTTTGCCAGATGCAGGCGCTACCAGTAAACCAATAGCAACACCAGCTACAACACCAGATAATGCTCCAACCAAAATTTTTTGTACGCTCATAGGAAAAGTCTTTTATAATGAATAATAGTGTTTGCTATTCATTACCCAAGAACAATGCCAGCCTCCTTCTCTTCCATCCACTTCTTACGACCATAACCTTCAAAAACATGGCGTTCGCTATGATAGGAAGAACGTACCAACGGACCGCTTTCAACATAATCAAAACCCAGTTGATAGCCTATTTCACGCAGTTCGGCAAACTCATCGGGATGCACAAAACGATGAACAGGTAAGTGCTTTTGAGTAGGTTGTAAATATTGACCTAAAGTGATTACATCTACATTTACAGCTGCCAGATCTTCCAGAGTTTGTACTATTTCGTCTTTGGTTTCGCCCAAGCCAAGCATAAGGCCGGTTTTGGTGCGCATACCACCTTCTTTTAACACTTTCAACACTTCCAGGCTACGTCTGTATTTGGCCTGAATACGCACCTGGCGGGTAAGTCTTTCCACAGTTTCCATATTGTGGCTCACTACTTCGGGCGCTGCATCTATAATGCGCTGGATATTCTCTACCTGGCCTTTAAAATCAGGCACCAGGGTTTCCAGGGTGGTATCGGGATTCAGCGATTTTACTGCTTTAATGGTGTTGTACCAGATAATAGAGCCGCCATCTTTCAATTCGTCTCTATCTACACTGGTTAAAACGGCGTGCTTCACTTTCATTAAGTGAATCGCTTCCGCTACCCTTTGTGGCTCATCCCAGTCCACCGCATCCGGTTTGCCGGTGGCTACGGCACAAAAACCGCAGCTACGTGTACAGGTATTGCCTAATATCATAAATGTAGCGGTGCCGGCTCCCCAGCACTCTCCCATGTTAGGACAGTTGCCGCTTTCGCAAATGGTATGTAGTTTATGGGTATCAACAAGGCCGCGAACATGCTTATAGCTCTCGCCAATAGGCAGTTTTACACGCAGCCAGTTTGGTTTTTTAGGCCTTCCATCCGCCGTAACTATCGTTTCCTCCGTCGTCTTCGTAACTATCGGTAATTCCTGCATAATCAACAAAATTAAATCACTTTCTCTTACCAAACACCAGGGCAACGTAACCGTTGAAGAAAAACTTCTTATCGGTATCTCCCACCATAATTGGCATATTCTGCGTATAATACTCGGCGTTTACCCCAATTTCAATGGCGGATAACAGCTCATTAAACCGTCCATAATCGAAACGTAAGGCTGCACGGGCATGAATACCAGGTACAAATTTAATTTTTCCAAAGCCTTTAAAAAGTCCGCTGGCGCCATCAATTAGCGTAGGATCCAGGAAACTGACAGGATCATCTGTATAGCGGATATCTTTAGAAACACCTTCGTTAGGGTAGTACACACTCAGGTAATAGGGTTTTAACATACCGGCAATTAAACCGCCGCCATACACAGCCGACACCGCCACTCCGTTTTTATTGCCTTTGCCGCCAATTAAACGTTGCTGGCCCAATCCTAATTTAAACTGGTAAAGATTATTTTGTTTGCCGAAGACATATGGGTTGCCAATGTAATAGCCTCCCAGCGAATTGGTTCTTTTTTCCTGCTTATTGCTTTGGTGTTCGCCCAGCTCCATCCACCATATATCCGTGCGGGTAATGGTTTTGTATTTACCATGTTCATAAAAAATACCGTAGCCGTCAGTGTTTAGCTTAATACCAAAAGCTCCTTGTTTAGAGAAGATAAGGGCCCCCTCCTCTTCTTGTTTTATCAACTGGTTAATACGTTGTTTCCGTTCCTCTTTCTTCTGATCTTTAGTCTTCTTATCCTGCCCAAAAACAACAACCGTAATAAGCCCCATCAGGGCAACTAGAATGGTTTTCTTCACAACGAATTATTTGATAGCCGTAAATTTAGGCAAAAATTTATCCAATGACTTCAGAAATAATTTATAAAGGACAGCTAAGAACTGAAGCCCGACACCTGCAGAGTCAAACCGTCATTGAAACAGATGCTCCGGTAGATAACCAGGGCAAAGGCGAACGTTTTTCCCCTACAGACCTGGTAGCTACCGCCTTGGGAAGCTGTATGTTAACAATTATGGGAATCAAGGCCCGCGATATGGAAGTTGACCTGGAAGGCACTACTGTATCTATCACCAAAGTAATGGCAGCCGACCCGCGCCGTATTAGCCAGGTGAAAGTGGTGTTCAGCTTCCCTGCTACCCTGGTAATAGATGATAAAAACAAAACCATACTGGAACGTGCGGCTCATACCTGCCCTGTGGCCAAAAGCCTGCACCCTGATATTGTTCAGGATGTGGTATTTAACTGGTAAGCATCTGGCTGCGCCTAACGGCAGCCAGTCTATTTATATCACAACAGCCGGCTTTAGAAGCCGACTGTTGTGTTGTCAGCTGCTACTGTTTTTAAGCAATGTGTTTCCTACTGCGCAATCAAGACATTGTTTTTTGCTGCAATACAGGTTTTTCAGTTCAATCAAAGCCTGTGAGTCCATAGCATTCACCGCTTCTATATTTTGTTGCTGCCAGTAAGTAATAATACTATTCTCTTCTTTAGGGGTTTGTAACAGCCATGCCACTGCCCTCTCCTTAATGAGCTCATCATTCATATGCAAACCATAGGCAAACAATATTGGCACCACTGTATTAATCACAATATTGTTTACCAGCGCCTTTCCCATCTTCTTAGGCAAATATTCAGCAGTTTCCCGCATGGTATAATGATAATGCCAGTAATCGTTGGCGGTAACATCAAAAAAACAGGTTACCTGCTGTAGTGAATCAGCATCACGAACAAAGGAGAACAGGTGATGTGATTTATGAATAAGCATAGCCAGCTGCGCTAGGCGTACGGTAGGAAAAGCCGCAGGACGCATGCGTAAGTAAGAAACTTGACCTTTAATAGTGGGCAATGAATACTTGTGCTTTAAATAACGATACTCTTTTTGCAGCATTTGCTCGTAAGTACCTGTAAATGTTTCTGACAACAAATTAGCCTGCCCCAGCAATAAACACTCCAGCTGGTTTATTTGTCCTTTATGCCTGGCCAGCACATTCACTGGTATAGACCTTGCGACCGTTTCAAAGAAAGTTGCATTCACTTTCAATCCAAAGTTGCGGGCCAGCAACCACCAGAACACTTCTTCCCAGTGATTATTGGAAGCAGTTAAAAACTCCAGTATCTCTGCCGATTTACGTGTTAATCGTTCTACAGCCAACCTTTCTTTCCAGGCGGTCCAGCTTATATCGGACAATACAGGTAATAAACTGCTGCAACCCGGCAAATCCGGTGCCTCCATCAGTTTCTGGTATTGCTGCAACATTAATGTAGAAACCAAAGGTTGTAGTTCCAGCACAGGAATTTGCCGGTTACCAAGTGAAGCGGCTGGTTTTGGATGTTGCCATACTACATGCAACACCACATTATCGTAGTGGCTATCTGGCGAGTGCCTATGCCTGTCCCAATCTGTAGTTTGAATATGCAGTTCTACATTCCCTGCCCATGTTTTATCGCGAATACGGATACGTGCCTGTAAGAAGTCTGGCCCCTGGTTTACATTAAGTATACCCGTTTGAATCACTTCTATGGGCTCACCTTCTGTAGTATAGGCGCTTTTGTAATTGAAGTAGCGGTGCAACCATATAAACTGTAATAGTTTTTCGGTAATAATGTTAGCTGTATGCGGTGCATGAGTTAGCATAAGCAATCGTTGATTTTAACTCAATATAAATCAACATGTTTATTATTTTACAACACACTCAAATCTTTTAAGGCCCGCACCACCCTGCTTACAGGCAATCCCATCACATTATAAAAATCGCCCTCTATACTTTTAATACCTACTACGCCAATCCATTCCTGTATGGCATATGCGCCTGCCTTATCATATGGCTTATATTTATCTACATAAAAAGCAATCTCATCTGCGCTCAAATAATGAAACTCCACATGTGTTACATCATAAAAAGAAATTTCCTTTTCCTGATGCAGTATCACTACACCGGTAATAACGTCGTGTCGTTGCCCTGCTAAATCAGTAAGCGTATCTATAGCATCCTGCCTGCTTTTGGGCTTTCCTATTATTCTTTTGCCTAATACCACTACAGTATCTGCCGCTAGTATCACAGGCGAATCAACAGCCGGTTTTTCACTTTGTAATTGCTCCCGCACTGCCAATGCTTTTTGCCGCGCTATATGAACAGGCACTTCTGCAATAGCCATGCTTTCCGGATAGGTTTCCGCAGTTTCTTTTACCACAATAGTAAAAGGCACTTCAGCCCATTCCAGTAATTGTTTCCTTCTAGGAGATTGGGAAGCCAGTATAACCTGTTGTTGCATACAAACAAAAATAAGTATCAGGAATAAATAAGAAAGAAGCTCATGGACAATATACCGGTTAGCATCACCAGCTTGATTAAACTGCTTAGCTTATGATATTCTGACGGACTTTGAGCCGTAGTTAACTTTTTGCCTACGGTAAGTAAAGGGCCAATAATAAGCACTACCGCATATATAACACTAAACCACCAGCCAAAGCGCATTACATATGCCTGGGTGGTAACAATCAAAGCAATTAACACTACCAGCCAAACAGCCACAAACACTTTAGCGGCATTATAGCCCCATACAATAGGCATGGTTTTGCAACCATATCTTCTGTCGCCTTCTACATCTTCCATATCCTTCACTACTTCACGAATCAACGATATAATAAAGGCAAAGCTGGTGTATAAAACCGTTAGGCGGAAAATTTTATCAATTTGCAGATTGCCTGCACGGCTCTGGTAAATAAAAAACTGGTTACCCTCAAACCAGGTAAGCGCAATAATAGGCCATGCAGTAATGGCCGAAACCATGATGTTGCCTATTAAAAACTTCTTCTTTAAAGTAGTGGAATAAAAAAAGAGGAGGATAACACAGCAAAAAGCGCTGAAGCCTGCTATTTTACTGCCCGAGCGTAAATCCACATACAAACTGAACAGGATACCCAGCACACTTAGAATAATATGCCAGGCCAGCGCCCAACGCCTTCTGATAACACGGGCAATAATCACTTTATCCGGTTTGTTTACCTGGTCTATATTCAAATCGAAATAATCGTTGATAATATATCCTGCTGCTGCAATAAACACATACGATAAAATAATCAGCACAAAACTGACGCCCTGAATGTTAGGCGTTAATGCGGCCCGCTGAAATATGGGTTGCAATACGCAATACTTGAACATTACCTGCGTAAGTGCTATAAACACAAGGTTAGGCCACCTTACCAGCTTCAAAAAAGCGCTCAATAATTTCAAGTACAATAGGTTTTATTGCGATTTAATTTGTGTGTCAGTCATCCAGTCGCCACGCAGCTTCAACACCTTCTCTATCACATCTCTGCCACAGCCTTCTCCTCCTTTTAACGGGGAAATATAACGGGCAATACTCCTTATTTCTGCCACTGCATCTGATGGACAACAAGGCAAAGCTGTAAGCTGCATTACTTCATAATCCGGAATATCATCCCCCATAAACAACAGCTCTTCTGCTTTCAGCTGATGCTGTTGCATATATTGTTGCAAACATTCCAGCTTATTCTCCACTTTCATAAAAACGTCGGTGATACCCAGGTTATTCAGTCGTTCTTTTACTTCAGGGGAGTTGCCACCCGAAATAATCACCACCTTGTATCCCCTTTTAATAGCCAGCTGCAAAGCATACCCATCTTTAATGTTCATACGCCTGGCCATTAATCCGCCGGGCATTACCAGCAGCATGCCATCGGTAAGTACGCCATCCACATCAAAAACAAAAGTGGTGATGGGTTTAAATAGTTCTAATACATTCATCCTACCTGTTATTTCTGATTATCACGCCATTCATATACCCACGCACTCTGAATCATCTCCAGGTGTCCTTCTGTACTTTGTTCACGCGTGCCTTCAAAGTTAGGCACCTCCAATATCCATTCCAGCAAATCGGTAAAACGAATACGATAAATTTTACCCTCATTAAACTCCGCACCAAAGCGCTCGTATAATTTCATAGCAATATCTTCATGATCGCTCCAGTGAATAGGAGGTTCAAAAGTGGCCATATTCTCTTATTTTAATGTGGTAGTAGTGTTTATTCACCTAAAAACTGTGTTTGATCGGGCAAGGTTATTTCCAATGAACCGCTACCAGGCTTCAACACGCACTGACAGCCTAAGCGGGAATGAATGCGCGGGTTTACCGCCCTGTCAATGAAATCTTCTTCCCTGTCTGTAATCTCCGGGATAAACTCCTCGCCTTTGTCAATGTACACATGACAGGTGCTACAAGCACAAACTGCACCGCAATTATGATGTAATTCAATACCATTATCAAGGCATATTTCCAGCAAGCTTTGGTTAGACGCAATATTTTCCAATACTACCGGTGCTAATCCTTTCTGCTCAAAATTCACCTTAATCTGATACATGAATCATTCTAATTTGGGCAGCAAAAGTAGGGATAATGTGCTAAAAATGAGGAAGACGCTCACCTGGGAAACAGGCCCACATTTTCTACGAACAATTGTTTGTTTTATTCAAACAAGCCCTTACATTTGCAATCCATTAACAAACGGAAACGATTGCTTGCTATAGATAGTCTCCCCTCTTTTTGACGGGAGACTTTTTTTATGTTTATATCCCGGCAGCGTTACTTTTTAACCGGGTTATTAATAATGCAATCTGAAATATTCACGTACAACTCTATCAGCTCCGGGTAGGGCTGTAAAATCTGTAGATGCTTTTCTATTGTTACCATATCCCTTCTGGCAGCAGGGCCTGTTTGCACATCGGCAGCCGAATAGTGATGTAAGCGTCCTGAAGTTTCTTCTATTAAAGGTAACAGCACTTTAAAGTCAATACGCTCCTGTTTACAAAACACTTCTGCCTGTGCATACAGGTAGTTGGTGAAATTATTGACCAGCACAGCCGCCACATGTAATTTAATACGTTGCGCATCGTCTGCATGGCCTGTTATGGAAGAAAGGGTTTCCGCAAAACGCAGTATCTCCTGTTCTACCTCCGGCGTATTACCGTCAGTAAACAGGGGTATTACCGGGTTGCTATTCATATTCTTACGCAAACTTTGTAAGGGATACAGCACGCCATAACGGGTAGAGCAGGTTTTCAGTAACTCAATAGAACCTGCCCCGGTAGTATGTACTACCAATTGCTTGTCTAATTGAAGCCCGCTTGCTATTTCAGGCAATGCAGAATCAGAAACCGACAATATATATATATCCGCTTCTTTATTCAGTTGCTGTATACTATCTGCTGCCGTTGCTCCTAATTCGCCTGCCAGCTGCCCAGCATTGTCCAGGTTACGGCTGATGACCTGTAGCACCTGGTGCCCCGCTTTTACTATTTTCTTGCCCAATACGGTATTAACATTACCGGATCCTATTAAAACTACCTTCATACTATGCCGCTTTAAGTGTTACTATTCATCGGTTTGATGTAAGCAAGTAACGAAATTATACTTCGACTTCCCAGCTATTAATAATCGCAGAGTCTAATATGCCCCAAAAGGGAAAAAATGGAGTAATTATAAAGCGTTAAAACTGAATACCTTATTTTTGAAGGGCTTACAATTTCGTTGGCTAAACCTTAAACCAGGATGAAATTACTTGTTCAAATAGCGAAAGGCTATTACAGGGCCAAGTTCAGAGCACTTGGCAGTGTGTCGCCCCGGATAGCAGCAGATGCCGCTTTCCAGCTATTTTGTACGCCTTATAGTGGCAAGCCTAAGCGTGAAATGCCACCCGTTTTTCAGCAGGGAACCTCCCGCTCATTTACCTTTAACAATTTAGAAATCAACGGGTTTGAATGGCTTCCTGCTCAATTGGAAACTCGTGGTACTGTTTTAATCTGTCATGGCTTTGATAGTTTTAGTTACCGGTTTGATGCATATGTAACACTTTTATTACAGCAAGGCTTTCGCGTACTGGCATTTGATGCACCCGGGCACGGCATCAGCGGTGGAAAAACGCTGAATATTGTAGAGTACAAGCAGATTATACTATATATAATTGCCCAATACGGACCTGTTTACAGTATTTTGTCCCACTCCATAGGTGCATTGGCCGTGGCATTGGCGGCGGAAGAACTGCAACAGCCTAACGTAAAACTGACTTTAATTGCCCCCGCTTCAGAATTGTCACGGGCGGTAAAACAATTTACACATATTTTTCCGCTGGCTCCGGCCAGCTACCAGGCTTTTGTAAACCGGCTGGAAACGGCAGGTAGTCACCCAATTCATTGGTTTTCAGTGAACCGGGTGGTACAAAGCCTTACTAATCCCGTTTTGTGGTTGCATGATACGGAGGATAGAATTTGTCCGTTTGCAGATACAGATGATACCCGGTTAAAAAAACTCTCCCACGTGCGTTTTATTGAAACAACGGGCCTGGGACACAGCCAGATATACCGGGAGGAGTCGATTCAGAAACAAATTATAGATTTCACTATCTATTGAAAATAAATGTAACATTGTTTGTCTTTTAATTGATTGAATTAATATTGCAGCATGGCAAAGAACCTTCTGATAGTCGAATCACCGGCGAAAGCCAAGACCATAGAAAAAATTCTAGGGGGTGATTTTGAGGTAAAAAGCTGTTACGGGCATATCCGCGATCTGGAAAAGGATGATATGGGGATAGACCTGAACAACAATTATACCCCACGTTATATGGTGCCCGAGGATAAAGAAAAGGTGGTAAAAGAGTTGAAGTCACTTGCCAAGAAAGCCGATGAGGTTTGGTTAGCATCGGATGAGGACCGTGAAGGGGAAAGCATCAGCTGGCATCTGGCTGAAGTCTTGGGTTTGGATCCCGTAAATACCAAACGTATCGTTTTCCATGAAATTACTGCACCTGCCATTAAAAAGGCAGTAGCCAGTCCACGCCGTATTAATATGGACCTGGTAAACGCACAGCAGGCCCGCCGTGTGCTGGACAGGCTGGTAGGTTTTGAATTAAGCCCGGTTTTATGGCGTAAAATAGGTATGCAACGCAGCCTGAGTGCTGGTCGTGTACAAAGTGTGGCGGTAAGGCTGATTGCCGAACGCGAACGCGAAATCAACGCTTTTAAATCAGAAAGCAGCTATAAAGTAGAAGCTTTTTTCAGTGCTAAAGATATTAATAGCAAATCGGTAACCTTTAAAGCGGATGGTCCTGCTAAAATAAGCAGCCAGCAAACCGCACTGCAGTTTTTAGAGAGCTGTAAGGGTGCTGCCTATAAAGTGGCCGATATACAGGTGAAACCTGCCAAACGCACACCTGCAGCTCCGTTCACTACCTCTACCCTGCAACAGGAAGCATCCCGCAAACTGGGCTACAGTGTGAGTAAAACCATGCTGCTTGCTCAAAAGCTGTACGAAAGCGGTCAAATCACCTACATGCGTACGGATAGTGTAAACCTGAGTGATACCGCTATGGGGGATATCAGAAACGAGATTACACAGAGTTACGGTAACAATTACTATCAGTCACGTCAATATAAAAACAAAAACGAGAGCGCACAGGAAGCGCACGAAGCCATCCGTCCTACCTATATGAATGCGCATACGGTAGATGATCAGGATACACGCCGCCTGTACGAGCTGATATGGAAAAGAACTATCGCTTCACAAATGAGTGATGCAGAGTTTGAAAAAACCATTGCCAAAATCAGCATCTCTACCAATAAAGACCAGTTATCTGCTACCGGTGAGGTGATGAAGTTCGACGGCTTTTTAAAGGTATACCTGGAAGGTAAAGACGAAGAGGACGAAGAAGATACTGACGGTATGCTGCCACCATTAACAGTGAGCCAAACGCTGGACTTTACTAAAATGACAGCTACCGAAAAGTTCACCCGTCCTGCACCACGCTATACAGAAGCATCGCTGGTAAAGAAAATGGAAGAACTGGGTATTGGCCGTCCATCTACCTATGCGCCTACCATTTCTACCATTATGAAACGTAACTATGTAGAAAAGCGCGATAAGGAAGGAGTGAAAAGAGACGTGAACATACTGGAGCTGACGAAGAAAGATGAAGTGAAGAAAGAAGTGATCCAGGAAAATACCGGTGCAGAAAAATCAAAGCTGTTCCCTACCGATCTGGGCCTGGTGGTTACCGACTTTTTGAAACAACACTTTCAAAAGGTAATGGACTACAACTTCACCGCTAAAATTGAAGAAGAGTTTGACGAAATAGCTGGCGGTAAACTGAAATGGAACAATATGATTGATGGGTTTTATAAACCCTTCCACAGCAATATTGAAGTTACCCTGGAAACTGCAGAGCGCGCCAAAGGAGAAAGAGAACTGGGCGTAGACGCAGCCAGTGGTAAAAAAGTAATTGCCCGTATGGGACGTTACGGCCCAATGGTACAGATTGGCCACCAGGATGATGAGGAAAAGCCACGCTTTGCCAAGTTAAAAGCCAGCCAGAGTATAGAAACCATTTCTTACGATGAAGCTATGGAGCTGTTTAAACTGCCTCGTATGCTGGGAGAGTTTGAAGGTTCGGATGTAAGCGTAAATATTGGCCGCTTTGGCCCTTATGCCGCCCACGACAAAAAGTTTTATTCACTGAATAAAGAAATGGATCCTTACAGTGTTACACTGGAAGAGATAGCGCCGATGATTGCCGAAAAACGCCAGGCAAAAGACGAACGCACTATTAAAGTATTCGAGAAAGAAAAAATACAGGTATTGAAAGGCCCCTATGGCCCTTATATCAAACAAGGCCTGCGCAACTATAAGCTGAGTAAAGAACAGCAGGAAAGAGCCGCAGAACTTACCATTGAAGAAGTAAAAGCTATTATTGAAGAGCTGAAAGCCAACCCGCCTAAAAAGGTGGCCAGGAAGAAAAAAGCTAAATAGACTAAAAGCCCGCGTAATGCGGGCTTTTACTTTGCTACCTTACCGCTTTTTGTTTTATTTGAACGGTTATAGTTTAATTTTTTTATCAGTAGCGGATGTCACACATCATCGTCCTCATCCTCTTCTGTGTCTTCCCATTCCAGGTCTTCTACCTCTTCATCCGTTAAATCATTTTCATCAAGATCTTCTTTATCAAGCGGTAAATCAGGTTCCGCCTCTTCTATTTCTTCATCCTCCAACTCTTCCCAGTCTTCCTCATTTTCATCTTCGTCTTCCAGCTCATCGTCCTCCTCTACAGGGGAACTTCCTCCTGGCATATAATATTCCTGAAAATCGTATATCCCAAAAGAAGATGTCAAGTTCTGTTCCTCCAGGTTTTGCATAAAATTGTTTTTGATGGGTGGTATAAATGTTTTTTCATAACTATTACTATATACAAAAACATCGTTCCATACCATTACCGCTTGTATAGGTGTATATAAAAATCCCTGTAAGAACACGCTTATAACCAGAGCGACTTCTTACAGGGAATGTATTGTGGCAAAACTACCACTTGCAAATAGTACCAGCTTATGGTTTGTTTCGTGGGTCAGGTTTGTTTACCAGTAAATATTCTTTAGGAGGCGCTGTATTTAACAAATGACGCACAAAATAATCCCAGCGGCGGCGCATCATGTAGGGAGAAAATGTACCAAAGCCATGCTGACTGGATGGGAATACGATTAAATCATAGTCTTTATTGGCCTTTTCCAGCGCTTCTACTACCAACATGGTGTTGTAAGGTGGCACGTTATTATCCATTAAGCCATGTGCTAATAAAAGGTTCCCTTTCAGGTTGGCAGCGTATAACTGGTTGGCCTGTGTTACATAGTCACTGGCATTGGTAAGGCCGTTATAACGCTCGCCCCAGTCATCTTCATAGTTACGATTGTCATGATTGCCCGATTCGGAAATACCCACTTTAAAAAAGTCGGGGTATCGGAACATGGCGGCGGCTGTAGCAAAACCGCCACCCGAATGTCCCCAGATGCCCACTCTCGTGGTATCAATGTAACCGTAACGTGTGCTTAGCTGACGAATGCAGGTTATCTGATCAGGCAGGGTGTTAATGGCCATGTTGCCATAACTCATGTCATGGAAGCTTTTACTACGCATAGGGTTGCTGGTTCCTTCCAGCACTACCACAATAAAGCCCAGTTCGGCCAGCGCCTGATGATCGCCCCTGGCCGAAGTAAACGACCAGTTGCGTACGCTGCCTCCCTGTGGGCCCGGATAGATATAATCTACCACCGGATATTTGCGATTGGGATTAAGATTCGTAGGTGTAAACAGCAGGCCATATACATCCGTTTTGCCATCCGCTGCTTTTACAGAAAAAGGTGCAGGCGCTTTCCAGCCCGTAGCGGTTAAGCGGCTGATATCCGCTTTTTCCAGTGTAGTTAACAATTTCCCTTCTTTATTACGTAACACAGTAACTCCCGGCACGTCAGGCTGCGACCAGGTATCTACCAGGAATTTTTTATCAGGTGAGAAAGTAAACTTGTGGTTACCAGGTTCTGGTGTTAACAGGGTTAACCCTTTACCATCAAAGTTGATCTTATACAGGTAACAGAAATAAGGGTTACCTGCTTCACGTCCGCAGGCTTCAAAATACACCACACGCTTTTGTTCATCTACTTCCAGTAAGCGGGTTACTACCCACTCACCTTTAGTTACCTGATTTTTCACTTTGCCGGTAGTGGCATCATAGAGGTATAGGTGTCCCCAGTTGTCCCTTTCAGAATACCAGATAAACTCTTTACTTTTTTGCAGATACTGCCAGTTAATGGTTCCCTGGCCTGATTCATATTGTGTAGCCACCTTTTCTTCCATCACTTCCCTAATCTGGCCTGTAGTGGCATTGGCTATACGTAGCTTTTCATGCTGGTGGTTGCGTGAAGTGGATACGAAGGCCAGCTCAGCATCATCCCCGCTCCAATCCACATCATCAAAAGTACCGCTGCTGGATATATCATCGCTTAAAGTACCACGGTGCGGATCGGGGCCTACCTGTATGGGTATCACCCTGGCATTATCTACATCAATAATTACCCGGTGAATCATGATAACCGCCGAATCGCCTGGTAAAGGGTATTTCCAGGAATGCAGATCAGGTGCGCCAACATTGGTGGTTACCAGGTACATATTATGCACATGCCGCTGGTCTTGTTTAAAGGTGGCTATTTTGCGGGAGTTGTGCGACCAGCGTAACACGGGAGCGTCACTGGTAGTCCATCCTGCATTATCGGTGGCATAGCCAAAATCCTGTATGCCATCTGTAGTTAACTGTGTCAACTGGTTGGTAGCTACCTCTCTCACCCACAGGTTATGCTCCTTTATAAAAGCAGCGCGTTTTCCATCAGGCGATAACACTTCGTTTTCACGTTTACCCGGGTTGGCCTTAGCATCGGAAATAAACTGGTTTACTATTACGCACTGTTGCTGTTGCATATCATATTGCCACAACCTTCCTTCTACCGTAAACCAGATAGTTTTATGATCAGGTAAATAGCGGAAGGTTTGAAAAGGCAGGTGCCAGGCATCGTACTGTTTGCCAGTTGCTGATGACAAAGCAGTGGCCAGCTGCTGCTGGTTAAAGGCAGCGGCACGTGTTCCTTTTGTGGTGTTTACCAATATAAACTCGCTACCCTTGGCGGTTAACACCCGATACCAGCAATTGCCATCCGGAAGCCATTGCGGCGACACATTGAAATGATCCACTAATGCGTCTGTGTTATAACTTAAACGGCTTTCAGCAAAACGGTAGTTTTCTGCTGTAACGGGGTTGACTGCCTGTGCCTTAGCAGTCAGGGCCGCTGTTAAACAGGCGGCGGACAGTATGTACAATTTCATAATCAAAAATGAATAAACCTCTGATAATGTGAAAGGTAAAGCAAAATAAACGAGTATTCCCCACATCCATTGCTATTCCTTTTTTGCATGTATAGATTAATATATGTAAACAAAATGTTAATTACGGATAATAAACATAAAACTTAATTGTATTACTTTGATAGAAGCTGGTCAATCCTCACATTTTCCAGCCTGCACATGAGATTACCCCTGTACATGAAAACCAATACCAAAACTACAGATATCATCATAACCACCTAGAGAACCAAACCTACATTATATGAGCTTGTGTCACCCTCCACGGCAACATTTGTTGTCGTTAGCAACGCTTTTGTTATTACTGTACAGTTGTGCTGTAACTTACGCACAAACCAAACCACCACTGCTTACCGGCACTGTTGTTTCGGCCAAAGGACTGCCGGTTGAAAAAGCTTCGGTTATGCTCAAAGGCAATAAAACCGTAGTAACCGATTCTCTCGGGCATTTCAGTATCCTGGTAAAAGATACCACGCACCTGGTGTTAACCGTATCACACACTACCTTTAAAATTCAAACACTAACGCTTACCAGCCTGCATCTACCACTTACTATTACTATGGTAGATGCAGACGGCAAACTGGAAGATGTGGTGCTGATTGGTTACCAGTCAATATCACGTAAAAAGAACACCTCCTCTATTGCCAGCATTTCGGGCCGGGAGATTGAAAATCTTCCTATAGCCAGCTTTGACCAGTTAATGCAGGGGCGCTTATCAGGTGTAAACGTTCAAAACTATACCGGCGAGCCCGGTGCTTCGCCCACTGTTTCTGTAAGGGGTAATTCGCGCATCAGCACCAGTTACGATCAGCTGAATGCTGTAAGCGCTCCTTTGTATGTAGTAGATGGTGTACCTCAACCTACCGAAAGCTACATCAGCAGCAGTGTAGGCACAGGCACCAACTACCTGGGTGGCGTAAACCCTAATGATATTGAAAGCATTGATGTGTTGAAGGATGCGTCGGCTGCTGCTATTTACGGTTCGCGTGCAGCCAATGGGGTGATATTAATTAAAACGAAAAAAGGCATATCCGGCGACCCCAAAGTAACCCTTTCGGGATATAATGGTATTACAGAACGTCCACAGCTGCGTAAAACCGACCTGGGCGGCAAAGAACGGCTGGAAAAGCTATTGCTGTTAAAAGACGCACTTACCTATGTTAACCAACGCCAGTTGCCTTATATACTTACCGACAGCTTAAACCCCGCGTTTAACGGCAATACAGACTACCAGGATATGTTTTACCAAACGGGCTTAATTACTAATGCCGACCTGGGCATGTCGGGTGGCGGTAATAACAGTAATTACCGGTTTAATACCAACTATTATAACGAACAGGGAATTATTAAGGCTACCGGCTTTAAAAGGTACTCAATGCGGCTAAACCTGCAATCCAAAGCCTGGAATGGCAAAATTACTTTTAACCCGTTGATTGCATTTAGCCGTATGGACAGGGGCCGTGGCTCTGGTGATATCACCAAATCAACTGCTGTAGATGCGGGTACTATGCCCACCTCCTTGTTTAACTTAAGCGATACCAAAAGAAGCTTTCTGCTGGGCACTTACAGCAAAAACCTGGACAAGAATGTAAACAACCAGTTTACCTTCAACCTAAACCTGGGCGTTAAGTTCACCAATGATTTCAAATTTACTTCACAAACCGCGCTTTTGTATAATAACTCGCGCCGCGATTACAGCCGCACCAGTGAATTAAACAGCGGCAAAGGCAATTCTTCTTATTCCTTTAGTGATAACGAGGCCAATATATCTACCTCTAACTATTTCACTTATACCAAAGTGTTTAAAGAGCATAATATAAACCTGATAGCCGGGCAGGATGTTTTGTACGATAATTACCAGTACAGCAAAGACTCTGGCTATGGCGGCTCCAGCGATCCTATACAAGTGGTAAATGGATATAGCCAGGATAAAATCACCACCATCACCGACAACCAAACATATGGCATCCTCTCCTACTACGGTCGCCTGGCATATGATTTTAAAGGACGGTATATATTCTCGGCCAGCCTACGTACAGACGGCTCTTCCCGGTTTGGAGCCAATAGTAAATGGGGCACCTTTCCGGCAGTTTCGGTAGGCTGGATAGTATCAGAAGAATCCTTTTTCAACAGGCATGTTTCGGCTATCAGTTTATTAAAGCTACGGGGCAGTATTGGCAACTCGGGCAGCCTGCCTAATTCCAATTACCTGCAGTACAACCTGTATACCGTAAATGCAGGAGGCTATTCAGGTAATTACACTTCCTCGGGTTATAATGGTACTACGGCTATTACCCCCAATTTCAGAGATGGCGCTGCACAGCCTAACCTTAGCTGGGAAAAAAGCACACAGCTGAACGCAGGCGTGGATATAGAATTTCGTAACGGCAAGTACACCTTATCGGCGGATGTATATAATAAAGACAATAAAGACCAGTTGTTTAGTGTTAACCTGCCTGTTACCACCGGTTACAGCTATGCCCTCACCAATGCCATTGGTGTAAGAAACTCCGGCGTAGACCTTACGTTCACGGCTTCTCCACTTTCAGAAAAAAGCCCTGTGAAATGGTTTTCACGCCTGAACGTTTCCTTCAATAAAAGCAAGGTGATGTATCTGCCTAATGGCGGTCGTGATTTAATTATGAGCAACGACCGTTTTAATAAATCGCACCTGTTAAGTGTTGGCAGCCCGGTAAATACATTTTACTTAGTAAAAACACTGGGCGTGTTTTCTACCAGTAATGATATCCCTATCAACCCGCTTACTGGAGATAAGCTGAGTGTAGGCACCAGCCCTTTCCAGGAAGGAGAGTTTCACCTGGCCGACCTGGATGGCGATTATAAAATAGATCCTTTTAATGATGGTGTAAATGGCGATAAGATGCCTATTGGTGATCCCAATCCCAAATTCACCGGCGGCTGGACTAATACCTTTACTTATAAAGGTTTTACCCTGGGTTTGTTTTTCACTTATACTTTCGGGCGGGATGTGCTGGACCTGTATAAATCAGATCTATTCAACACCTTTTCGGGCTGGGGAGGCAATGCTGTAGCTGGTTTGGCACAATATGCACTGCCTGATATGGATGGTATTAATATCTGGAAAAAAACGGGGGATAAAGCAGAATACGCCAAGTTGGATTTAGGCACTTACCGTTATTATTACCGCTCGGACCAAACCTTTTTTCTCACCAAGGGTGATTATGTAAAACTGAAAAGTGTTAGCGTTACTTATAACCTGCCTGCCCGCTTGTTACAAAAAATTAATCTCAGGGGCATTAAAGTATTTGCTGTGGCCGATAACCTGCTTAGATGGCAACGCAGTAAAGACCTGCCTGATGCGGAAGCTATTAATGCGTATGGGGAATATAATGGCAACGGCTACCCTATTCCTAAAAAATACACGTTTGGCCTGGAGGTTATTTTTTAACGGATAAACCAATAACTATGCAAGTGAAGATACTTCCTGCAGTTTCAGCTGTGCTGGCTGCTTTACTGATATTCTGTTTTACCTCGTGCAATAAGGTACTGAACCAGGAGCCTGTAAACTCTACCTACGATGGTGTGTTCTGGAAAAGTGTGGGCGATTGTAATGCTGCCCTCGCAGGCAATTACAGTTTATTGCGCGATGCACTTACCTACAAAAGCAACAGCTACTACATGTATGGCGATGCGGTAGCACAAAACTATTTTACCATACAATATACCGGTGATGCGCTGGAGTATATACAGGGTGGCGACTTTACCCAGAATTACAACCTCAACAGCCTGGGCAACTGGAGCCGGTTTTATAAGGTAATAGCCATGTGTAATACAATTATTAAGAAGGTGCCTGCCATTGACGATAAGTTGTTGTATAAAGACATAAGTGATGTAGCGGCTTTTAAAGACAAAATAGTGGGTCAGGCATTTTTTATAAGAGCTTACTGTTACTTTATGCTTACCCGTGTGTGGGGCGAAGCTCCCATTGAGCTGGAAGCATATGATAATCCACTTACTGCCCCACAGCTGGAGCGTTCGTCGCGTGTGGCAGTGATGAAACAGGTGGAGGATGATTGTCACAAAGCTATTGCTATGCTTTCCTGGGGCTATGAAAATACCGCTGAACAAGCCGTGATGGCCAACAAAGGATCGGCCTATGCCCTACTGGCACATTTGTATTTATGGCGGGCTACTATGACTGATGCCACCAGCAATGCACCTATTATGCAGGATGTGCAGCATGCAGATACTACCATTGATGCAGTACTTACTTATGGTGGTTATAATTTTACCGACACTGCCAATTACTCACGCATGTTTATAGGTCGCTCCTCTGAATCTATTTTTGAAATCAATATGAGCGAAGACAATAAAGAAGGCTCGTTTGAAGGCATCGGGCTGTTTTTTTTACCTACTCAATACCTGGCCACCGCCACTACTAACCCACGGTATTATGTACCCAAAAGATACCTCGACGATCATTATGGCTTTGGCGGAGAATGGGTTTGGGACGAGGATGCCTATGCCTGGATATGGAATACATTTTACGATTCAACGGATGTACGCTTCCGTCACAACTTTACCAACATAAGACAACCACACCCGGTTTGCTTAAAATACAGTAATGTGGTGTACCGCTCGGCTCAAACCAAAACAGATCCTTATTTAAGCAATAACATGATTCTTTTTCGCCTGAGCGACATGGTACTGTTAAAGGCAGAAATAGCCCTTTACAAAGGCGACGCTGCCACAGCTGCAGGTATCATCAATGATTTAAGAAAAAGGCGCGGCGCTAATGAAGAGCACATTGCTGACCCTTCCGGTACTGTAGAAGACGTGATGTATGAATATGTGCTGGAACGTGGCAAAGAATTGTACCTGGAAGGACATGTTTATTGGGACCTGCTACGCACGCGGCAATACGAACCTTTTATTGGGTGGCTAACAGAAAGCCGGTTTAAACAAAGCGGCTATTACTGGCCGGTAGATCCCACATTATTCAGAGATAATCTCAAATTAAGCCAGACATCTTATTGGAAGGGTAAAATTTAAACTTATTACATATGCGTATTACCAGATTATATAGCCTGCTGTTTGCCTGCATGGTTATTTGCTGCGGCACCGGTTGTAAAAAAGATGCCTATAAAGACGATGGTGGCAAAGCTGTGGCCGAGGTAAACATGACCACTTACGACTACCTGAAATCGAAACCACAGTTTAGTTCGCTTATACACCTGATAGACAAAGCCGGTTTACAGGAAAAGCTCAATAGCAATATCACCTTTTTTGCTGTTACCAACTACGGAGTGGATGACTGGGTTTCGGCTAAGAAGCAGCAACGTATCATACAATTAAACGATGAAAATATTACGTTTACTATCGATAGCATCCCGGTATCCTACTACAAGGATTCGCTGCTTACCTATATGTTTGCCGGTAAAATAACCCGCGACAGTTTAACTACCAGGGGTAAAATTTACAATAACCTGTTAGGACCAGTATCTGCTGATACTACCTACTTAATAAAACTACACCGGTTTACTGATGTTTATAGTAACTACCTCGACTATATAGAATATGTAAATTTCACATTGGTAATAGGTAGTCGTGACGACCTGGCAGCCGATCCTGACGCTATCCCGGAATCGCAGAAAGACATCAGTTCTGACTGCCAAACCTCCGGTATTATTACCACCACGGGAATACTGCATGTGCTGGATGGCTACCACCGGCTTTTCTTTAATGGGGAGCCTTTATCCGGTAATTAATTCATCCGTAAAACATACAAAATGAAACGATATATATTGGCGTTATTCATTATCACAGGCAGTTTAGTTGCCTGCAGCAAAATAGTGCCGGGCTTTTTAAGTAATACATTGGGCTATACAGGTAAGGAAATCATTTGCAAAAGAGGGCTGGTATACCAGGCTTCTGATAAAATCAATTATGATGGCAGTACCCCTCCTGTTACTTTTGCACTGTTAAACCTGCGCGATAGTGCCACGGGAAAGGCTGCACCAGTGGAGTTTACTACCTTGTATGAAGTGATGCAGTTTAAACCTGGTTTAAGCTTTAACATTGCTACTGATACAACTGTTGACATTTTAAATGCTAAAAGGCAGCTGAATAAAATTCCTCCATACAATTTCAACACCACCAGCGGTCAGATTGTATTTAACAGAGGTACTAAAAACCTTCCTGTAGGCATGTATAATTTTGACATAGAGGCTACCAATGCCAATGGCACCAAGTTTTATCCATCAGCTGGTTTTATACATGTAATGGACCCTACGGATGATGACATGTTTACCTTGTCATCTACCTTTGCTAATGCATTTGATGATATTACTGCTGCTACCACTGCTATGAAAACCCCTAAAATAAGCTTTACCAAACAAAGTGATGATGGCTCTTCGGTGATATTAAAGATTACCGACAAAAATGGAGTTCCTTTTAATCCTTTAAAGGGTGAGGTGATTAAACGTGGCGACAGGCCTTATTTCCCCACCTATGCTAAATTTCACCCGATAGTATTTACCGATACTGCTATGGTGTGCAACTTTGAATTGGCACCTTTTCCTTTGTCTACTTATGTAGACAATACAGGGTATAGCTGGGGATACTTACAGTATTACCGTATACCCAGCAGTTATGTAGCTATTGACGGTATGCCTTCTACCACAGGCTATTCAGCAAACCCGGTGTTTGCTTTTAAAATTAACCTGGAAGGCACCTATGTGGTAGAGGTAAAATTAACCGACGCTGTTCATAAATAATTGCACTTATAGGAAAGAAGGCTTCTCATTTATTGGAGAGAAGCCTTCTTTTACTATCTTAATAAGGTTACTGAGCCTTGCCTTCGTATAGTGTTACCATTATTGTCAACCCCTTCCGCCACCCATACATAGGTAGCCAGCGGCTGTAATTCACCGTTGCAGGTGCCATCCCATCCTCTTGCCATATCAAACGATTCGAATATCTTTTTACCCCATCGATTAAATACTCTGAAATAGTTCAATTTTTTCATGCCCCGTAAATTGGCGTATAGTATATCATTCTGCCCATCTCCGTTTGCAGAAAACACATTAGGTACCAGTATATCACTTGCCAGGTATACACTAACATGCAGGCTATCTGTGGCAACACAACCTGAAGGAAACGACATTTCTACCAGGTAATCCTGGTCTTTTTGTAAAACTGCATTGGGGGCAGCAATAGAAGCATTAGAGAGGCCTGTAGCAGGCAACCAGCTATAGCTTGCGTTGAGCAAATTTCGCGCCTGTAAAGTTATCGTTGTTTCGGGTTGCGCATTCAACTGCGTTAACCGTATACCTGGTGTTTCTGCTTCTACCGGTATTACCTGCGAAGCAGTTACTGCCAGGGTAGGACAGTTTTGCGGTGTTACGATTAAAGAAACTGTATAATTACCCGCTGCACTATATGTGAACTGAGGTGAAATATTACTGCTACTTTCACCATTACCGCTGCTCCAGGTATAGTTTACAACGCCGCTGAACGTGATATCGGACGTATTAGTAAAGTTGACTGCTTTATCTACACAATAACTATTATAATTAAATGCTACCTGTGGAGCCAATAAACGGGTAATTGCAATATTGTTGGCTACAGTGGCTTTACACCCAAAACCATCCGTAGCCACGGCAGCATACATTCCGGTTTCTGCAACGGTCAAAGTTGCGGTGGTTTCTGCTATAGCTGTATTATCGTGCAGCCATGCAAAACTGTAAGCACCCGATGCGCTTATGGGAAGTGTTGCACTGGTACCACAAAGAATAGTACCCTGTATTGCTGTTAAATTGCTTACCGGCAGTGCGTGAATGGTTAATGTTCCATTGACATAGGAGAAATTGTAATTATCAGCCACTGCTCCTGTTGGTATAATATCGTAATTGCCGGCTACGGTTTGTGTGGTAGCAATGGTTTGGGCAACAGGTAATGCGCTTAATACGAGGCTATCTTCACCGTGTACAAAACCAGCATAACTCACCGTAAAACCAGGGTTAATTTCTGCAAAACAACGTGCTTTGTTATCCGCTGTAATAATCACCTCCGCTTTATTAATAATCAATGCACCGTTCACATAACTAACAGCATAGTTGCCAGCGGTTAAACCACCCGGAGTTATTACATAAGCATTTACATTTACGGCGCCCTGCGCGGTACCACTATAGGTTATTGAACCAGTCAGCACCGTTGCATTTTCATTATTTACAAAACCGGAATAACTAACGCCGTTACCGCCTGTAAAGGACATACCATCATACACTTTAGCTGAATCGATGGCAGTAATGGTTAACGTTGCTTTATTGATAGTAAGGCTACCATCGGCATACTGAATATTATAGTTTCCAGAGGTTAAACCTCCTGGAGTAATGACGTAGTTGTTTACATTTGTAGCCCCCTGTGAAGTGCCGCTATAAGTTAATGTCCCCCCAATACAAATGCTGTTTCATTGTTTACCAAACCCGTATAGGTGACACCATTGCCGCCAGTAAAAGACAAGCCATCGTATATTTTAGCACTGTCTTTTGCAGTAACAGTTAAAACAGCCTGGCTGATATATAAAGAACCATTTGCATAATGAATATCATAGTTACCGGAAGTTAAACCGGCGGGAGTTATTACATATGTGTTTACATTTACGGCTCCCTGTGAAGTTCCGGAGTAGGTTACAGAACCACCTAATACCGCTCCCGTTTCATTGTTTACCAAACCAGTATACGTAACACCATTACCACCGGTAAATGCTAAACCGTTGTACACTTTGGTACTATCTTTTGCAGTAACAGTCAAATTGGCTTTGTTTATTGTTAAGGCACCTGCTGTATAGGTAATAGTATAGCTTTCCGCAGTCAGCCCACCGGGTATGATGGTGTAACTATTTACATTGGTAGCCCCCTGCGAAGTTCCTGTATAAGTTAACGTTCCTGTTAAAGCCACAGCCTGGTCATCGCTGTAAACAAAACCAGCGTAAGTAACATCATTGCCGCCCGTAAAAGCTGTGCCGGTGTAGGTTTTTACTGTATCTTTTGCTGTAATGGTTAAAATAGCTTTGTTTATAATAACATTAAAAGTATCGCTGGCGGGTAAATAAGTGCCTCCCCCTGCCTGGCTTATGGTAATAAGCACTTTGCCTGCCTTTTTAATAGCAATTTTCCATTTATTACCATCAGCGGCATCCTGGTATGCCTGAGCAATGGAATTATCTGCAGAAGAATAAGATAGTGATAATCCGGAATTATTGGTTGCCCCTGGTTCAAAACTTCCCTCTCCATATGTTCTCACTATATACCCGGGTGAAGTTATTTTTTGTGTTCCTGCTGCTGCTTCATAAGCCCCCATATCAATGATACCATTATTGCTATAATTGGTTACGCGGGCATTGCCTGCCGCATCAAATGAACTGGCATCCAAACCAACAAACAAATTATTACTACCGGAATCAATTACTGCACTGGCATTAGACAAGCTATAATTGCCAGTAGAGAACGGGGCTGTACTAAAATCAGGTGCATTTACAAATTCAGGATCAGTGGTTTCATTGATGATGTGCAAACTACTGTTAACAGCTTCTCCCTGCACCAGGCTGTAACTGATAACTGTTTTATAACTGGCGTTATTATTTTCAATACCTGCACTGTTACCATATACAATACTGTTTTGTACTGTGGGAAGCAATATAGTGTTAGTGGCATAATTATATAAACCTGCGCCTGAATTACCCGCAAAGGTAACATTGGTAAATAATGTTGCAGAGCCGCTATTATACACACCACCACCCATGTTTCCCGCTTTATTGCCAGTAATGACAACGTTTTTGACACCGGAGCCCGAACTCACTGATGAAAAATTGATTCCCCCACCGCTGAAAGCAGCATTGTTGCCGCTAACAATGCTGTTGGTTATTATCACAGTGGAAATACCTGCATAAAGCCCCCCACCTCCAACACCAGCTACATTGTCTTTAATTACCGAACGGTTAATGGTAAGTGTACCATTAGATGAATTTATTCCGCCTCCGCTACTGGAACAAGAGTTACCCACCACAGTAACTGAGTCTAAAAGCCAGGTAGCCTGTGACCCATAAAAATATATAGCTCCCGCGCTACTGTTATTAGATTTATTGTTACTGAAGGTGCATTGACTGAATGTTACAGACTGAGCATCTGTACCATTATATACATAAGCCCCACCTGCAGTTCCTCTTGAATAATTATCGTTAAATATCACATTGGTGAATTCGCAATTAGTGTTAGTAACAAAAGCACCGCCACCATACCCCTGATAAACAGGCAAGCTGTTGGCAACCGGGTATAAACTACCATCTGCCCTGCCACCTGAAACTGTAAAACCATTGACAGATGCAGAGCCTGCATCGCCTATTGTCATCAATACATGGTAAGCGTTATCAGTTGCAGTGCCCGCTACACCAATATCGCCACTTAAAATGCTTCTATTGGCAGCTATATTACGCGCAGTAATATCCGTTTCTGTACCTGCAAAGCCGCCATACATTTTTACATCTTTCACCACCACAAAGCCGTTATTGCGATCGGTAGCCACCGCGCTATTTAAATCGTTGAATGCATATAATGGCAAATAAGTACCTGCCGCTACCCATATCTGCTTTACCTTGCCAGCGGTTTGCGCATTCAAAACAGCTGCTGCTTTCAAAGCATCGGCCACTTCTGCTGCTGCAAAATTCCAGCTACTGCCATTACCATTGCTACCTTTTTTTACATATATAACACCATTTGAACCAGGTGCCACCTGATATTCATTTGCACCTATATCAATAATCCCTCCGCTGGAATAATCTTTTACACGTGAATTGCCTGCCAAATCTTTGGTATTGGCACCCAGCCCCGCAAACAAGCTATTGCTGCCTGCATTTATCAGTGGACTGTTTGAGCGAATTGCATAATTACCATTACTAAATGGTACAGTAGTAAAAGAAGGAGCATTAAAAAACAAAGGATCGGTAGCAGGATCTAATATATGATTGGCCACATTGGCAGCTATGCCTTGCAGCAGGGAATATTGTGCACTAAGCGTGTATGTTCCATACTGGCCTGCATCGCCAACCAAACCGCCACTATTACCATACATAATACTGTTATTGTAAGTAAGCTTGCAGCCATTATAAGCATATGTTCCAGCTCCCTTTGTACTACTATTGCCGCAAATAGTTACATTAGTGAAATTAACATCGGAATGGCTTGCCCCAACTCCACCGCCTAATTCACCTCCGCCATTTCCGCTTATAACTGCGTTAGTAAAAGAGACAACGGCAGTGGCATTTTCCACAATACAAACCCCCAATCCATAATTAGCACCAATGTTTCCGATAACTTGTATGTTAGTAAAAGAGGGGGCGGCCTTTACCAGGAATATTCCGGCACCATTATTCCTGGTAAAGCTGTTTGAATTAACAATAACAGCAGCTGTGCTGCCATTTGCATTACCACCAGTAATGGTAAACCCATCGAGTAACGCTGTACCTACAGCTCCTGATGCCGATACTACATGATATGCATTATCGGAGTAATCGCCTTGCGTTTTTAAATCACCACTTAATATACTAGCGTTAGCAGTAACCGACAAATCTCTTGCTGCAACCGAGGTTTCGGTACCGGCAAAACCTCCGTACACCTTTACATCCTTTACCATTAAAAAAGAATTGTCCCGGTTATCTATACTAATGAGGGTGTTTGCAGAGAAATTAATAACATATTGGGGGTTATAAGTGCCCCCGCTAACCCATATTTCTTTAATAGCACCTGCGGCTGATGCATTAATAGTTTTTGCAGCCTTTAAAGCAGTAGACAGTTCGGCTATTGCATTACTCCAGCTATCCCCTCTTTGATTTCCGGTGCCGCCTTTTTTTACAAAGAAAACACCATTGCCGTCAGGGCTTTGGGCCATTCCAATAATTACAAACAGTAAACAGGCAAGGCAAAAGAGTAGTTTTTTTTTCATTACAGCGAGATATTGGGTATTATATAAACTTCAACGTATTGCTTTATGGGAGCTAAACCCGTGACCGTACTTACATTATAATAATGGTGGAAAAACAGCTGTTAGCGTTATAAGAACTTGTTGTTTTGTTTCCGAATACTGTGTAAAAAGGTGTGGCAAACGAATACATGTTTTCGCAAAACAAAGAAGAACAGGCTTCGGGAAGCAATAACTTCGAAGGTTTCATGTAGAGTTGAGTAGTTTTTTACTAACAGTTGAATCGGGTTCCGGCACTTGGTGCGCGTACCAAAAATCAGTAAAGATATATTACATTTAAAAAAATTGCAAAGTAACATTGTCCTTTTTCCTAAACAGGACTGTATAAAGCTGTGTGTTTTATGTTTCAGCGCCGTTGTAACTTACTTTATACTGATAAACAATCACTTAGCATTCCTTATCGGGTGTACATGAAAAGGCCGTGTATACACTTTCTGACTTAACAAAAGCATACACACGGCCCGTATAAAAGGTTTCACCTGTTTTTATTCGCGGATGGCCGATTTATCAGCCAATGTCAGCTGGGCTATTTCGTCTTTCCGTTTAAACACTACGCCGGTATGTTTTTGCATATAGGCCAGTAGCTCTCCGGTTACTTTAACCATTTGTGGCGAACCGCCTATGCGATCGTGAAAGCTGATGCTCATTTGCCTGCGACGATAGGCGCTTTCTTCATATAATTGATCAAACTCGGCTTTTACCTGGTTAAAAAACTGATCTATGCTAAACTTATCGCCTGATATCAACATGATATCGTTATTACGCAGGGTGTAAGGTACCACTGCAAAGTCTTTATTGTTTACCTGTATAATAAAAGGCTCATCGCGACTAAGATCATCAATATGATAAGTAAATCCCAGTTCCTGCAATATTTTCAGGGTGTTTTCGCCCCTGCGCAACCAATTGGCATTATAGCCTACAGGTGTAAAACCGGTAACCTTTTTAACAGCATCTACGCCGTCTTTAATAAACTTTTTCTCCACCTCGTAGCTCATATCATACTCACGGCTCCAGTTCATGCCATGTGCAGCGGCTTCGTGTCCGCGGTCGGTAACTTCTTTCGCTAAAGCGGGATTCTTCAACACTGCCGCCCCTACCATGTGCGAGGTTACCTTAATACCGTATTTATCCCAGTTATCCAGCATGCGGGGTATGCCTTCTTTATAACCGTATTGAAACCAGGTTTCGCCGGGCAGATCCTTATACCCTTTTTCCATGTTTTGCGGAAATGGGCTTTCGGCATTATCAGGTTGTCCACCGGCTTCAAACTGCATCGACACTGAAACTACCAGGCGCGAACCATCGGCCCATTTGCTTTTTACGGCCGGCTTTTTAGCGCTTTGCGGTTGTTGTTGCGCCCAGGCTCCTGAGCTGGTTACAACGCCTGCCATTCCCAGCAGGCCTGCTGTTTTTAAAAATTCCTTTCTGCTAGTCATAAGTCAATTTATTTATGGATTATTTTATCAATAGCTACGCCGTTGTATTGTATAAACGAAAGCAGCGTGGCAAAAAAGGCTACATGTATGAGTTGTGAAGGCAAGGCCTCCCAGTTTTCAATCATACAGGTGCCGAATATTAAGCAAATCATTACTATGCTGCCCGCTATTAAAGCAGGGCGGGTTAACAACCCCGTTACCAGCAACAGGCCTATTATAAATTCGGCAATGGGCAGCACATAACTAAAAGGCACTACCACGGCGGAAGGCAGCATTGATTTTTGAAACGAGCCTACCATCCAGGCGCTGAATCCGTTTAATTTAGGCAGGCGTACCAACCCGTGCCCTAACATGCTGGCACCAATGGCCAGGCGTAACAGTACATAAGTAATTGTATTCATAAAGCTATGATTTCGTATTTCAAAATTGAGACAATGCCACTCGCTTTACTTGTACAATTAGGGGTTTAATTAGTATTTTTATGAGTTACATGCAAACACTTCATTTATATCAGCCCTTTGAACTGGAATACAGAGAGGTAACCGAATATGTTGCCCGGGAATATAAAAACACGTTTTTTGAACTGATTTTTGTGCTGGCGGGCAAAGGCATTCAAACTATTAACAAACACCAATTGCCATATGCCCCTGACAAGCTGTTTTTAGTATTTCCGCAAGACACGCATGGCTTTGAAATACATGAACCTACGCGCTTTTTCTTTATCCGTTTTAACAGCAGCTATATTACCTATCAACCTGAAGAATGGGTGCGTAAAATGGAACTGATCTTTAACACCCACAATCACCTGCCTGGTTGCCTGTTAAAGAACGTAGCAGATAAACCTTTGGTGCGATCGCTGATAGAAGCCTTACAGCGGGAAGCGCGTAATGAGTATCCCAACAAAAACGAAGTAGTAAAGCAGCTGATGAACACGGTTATTACGGTAGCCGCACGTAATATTACCCTGCAAGCTCCTTTGCTGGTGCAACATGCTACTGATGGCACGGCTGCCGCACTGATCAACTACATTCATAAGAACATTTATCAGCCGGATTATTTAAAGGCAGATGTAATTGCCACACATTTTAATGTGGCAGCCAACTATATCAGTGAATATTTTAAAAAGCAGGTGGGTGAAAGTTTACAACAGTATATTACTACTTATAAAGTAAAAATACTGGAAACCCGATTGTTGCATACTAATATGCAACTGGTGTCTATGGCGGAAGAATTTGGCTTTACAGACATCAGCCACATGAACCGGATTTTTAAAAAGTATAAGGGAGTTAGCCCCTCTGAATTCAGGCGAAACAGAGGAGCCGTGTAGCATTTTGCCATTGTTGCGCTGGCAGTTATTCTACCTCCCCCTCCCCGGAGAAATATCTTTGCTGTATTACCTGGCTCCCTTTGCCCGGTATATATATTGTAGCCTGTGTATTGGCCGGAATTTCTACCTGCATTTTAATCTTCTTTCCAACACGCTGCCATTGCGATACTATTTTGCCATAGGGACTTTGGTACACCGCTTTTGCCCATGTTAAGCCCCCGCCGGGTTGCGGGCGTATGATAATATGCCTATACCCTTCAGCGGACAGATCAATGCCTGCTACTATGCGATACAACCATTCGGCCACTGCACCATAAGCATAGTGGTTGTAAGAAGTTGCCTGTACAGAACTATCTGGTTTAATGGCATCCCATTTTTCCCATATGGTGGTAGCTCCCATTTTTACCGGGTATAACCAGGATGGGTAGGTATCCTGCATTAACAGTTTATAGGCTATATCGGTGTGGCCATTGTTACTTAGCGCAAATAACAGGTAAGGCGTACCTAAAAACCCCGTGCTAAGATGATAGTTATTTTCTTTTATTAACGTTACCAGGTGATTAATGGCTTTGGGCTGCATACTATCGGGCAACATGTTAAACTGTAGCGCCAACACATATGCAGTTTGGGTGTGGGTAATGGCTTTACCATCGGGCTGTATATATTTCCGGAAAGTAGTTTTAATGTTATTTAACAGGCTGGTGTAATGCAGGCTGTCTTCTACCTTACCCAGCACGTTTGCGGTATGTATTAACAACTGGGTGGAATAGGCCCAAAAACATTGATCTATATACGGCAATGAGGTGGAATCGCCTGGCGCCAGCCAATCGCCATAACCGTTACCCGTCCACAGGTAATCTTTGCTTACACTGTTGATGTATTCCACCCATGCTTTCATACTGGGGTATTGGGCCTGTAAAATGCTGGTATCACCATATATCCAGTAATGCGTCCAGGGTATAATCACTGCTGCATCGCCCCAGCCTGCACGACCGGTTTTACTGGCCTGGGCTATATTTTTATAAATATTAGGGATGATGTTAGGCACTGATCCATCCGGGCGCTGCTCCGAAGCCAGATCGGCCAGCCATTTGGCAAAGAAATCTTTTACGTTATAGTTAAACGTAGCCGAGCGAAAAAAAGCATGCGCATCCCCCGTCCAGCCAAACCGCTCGCTACGTTGCGGGCAATCGGTAGGTATGTCCAGGAAATTACCTTTCAGACTCCATAGTATGTTATGTTGTAAGCGGTTGATGAAGGTATCGGAACAACTGAACTCTCCCGCCGGTTGCATGTTGGAATATAAGGCGATGGCTTTCCATTGATGGGGTTTTACGGTAGCGCCTGTAACTTTTACATAGCGGAAGCCATGCCACGTAAAATGCGGCTCAAAAGTTTCGGGCTTGCCGCCTTTGAGGATGTATGTATCGGTGGCCTTTGCTTCACGTAGGTTGCCCGTATAAAAATTCCCTTCTTTATCCAGCACTTCGGCATGCTCCACTTGTATGGTATCGCCTTTTTTACCGGTAACTGTAAACTGCACCCAGCCTGCCAGGTTTTGGCCAAAGTCAATTACCTGCTCTTTCTTAGGGGTAAGCCATACACGTACCGGAGCAAAAGTTTCCTGTTTGGTTACCGGTTCATTTATTGTTGGCACCAGGTTTTGTTTGGTAAAAGCTTTTACCTGCACCGGTTGCCAATTGCCAGGCTGATAGCCTGCATCGTAACATTCTCCTCCATAAATATCTGAATGGCGTATTTTGCCGGTGCGGCATAGCCAGGTGCTGTCTGATACCATCACGCTTTTAGCGCCATTAGCATATTGCAGGTTTATCTGAAATAATAGTGAAGCCTCTTTTCCATAGTTGTCTGACAACATTAAACCACCAAACTGGCCCCTGTACCACCCTTCGCCTATGGTTACCTCTACCTGGTTGTTTCCAGGCTTTAAATAAGGCTTCAGATTGTATTGCTGGTATTGCAATCTTTTATCGTAATTGGTCCATCCAGGGGCAAAATAAGCGTCACCAACCCGCTTGCCATTTATCGTAACCATGTATACACCATGTGCCGTAATGTACACATCAGCATTTTGTACTTTGCCGGTAATGGTGAACTGTTTGGTAAAAACCGGGCTGGGCCTTGTGCTGTCTTCCCTAAAAGAGGTGCTTATCCATTGTGCTTTTTCGCTCCATGATAGCTGTTGCGCCTTTACCAGGGAGATGCTGGTAAATAGAAAAAGGAATAAGTGCTTCAGGAAGGTGAACATACCAATTTTATTGCTTCGGTTTTAAGAAGGTTAGATTGGGTAAAACGTAACAAAAGTTACTGCATTTTACTGTTATGGGTGTATTAACTTATACCTCAGGCGGCAGCTGCCTGAGGTTGTTCATTTGCCAATGCCTGGTATATTTCGTTCCATTTAACAATCAGACATGCCCGAAAAACTACTTTCCCACGACTCATCCGTACGGATGGATGACTCGTCCCATGGGATGGATGGCCCGGCAGTACGGATGAGTCATTCATCCCACCTGCTGACTCATTCATGCGTACTGCCGGGCGGTTGCTCCCATAGGATGAATGGTCGGGCAGTACGGATGAACGCCCGGAAAGCAAAAAGCAGTAATAAACGCGCGCTATAGAAGCATATAGTGTTATTGACCATCAGGCAGGAAGGAAGAAAAAAGAAGCAAAATGTACTTCCTGAAGGCTCATCCGTACGGATGGATGGCTCATCCCATGGGATGGATGACTCATCCATCCGTACGGACGAATCACTCAGCAGTACGCACGAATCACTCAGCAGGTGGGAGAAATGGAGGATTCTTTCTCCTGGTGCAATAATATGTTCGCTCTAATCCATTCATCTTAGAGCAGATTGCACTCTTTCCTGCATAAATACCCCTATTACCTGCACAGCTTTGCATAAGCCCGCACCGGGAAAGTACCCATTCCTTTTACTTTAGGCGGTACAGCGTTAAAAAGATAACCAGTTTCGGGTAGTTTATCCAGGTTGCATAAATGCTCTGCTATCAATATTTCGGCACCTAGCAAAGTGGTGTGTACCGGGCGGCTTTTGCCAGCGGTGTTGTCAATATTATGACTGTCAATACCTACTAATTTTACTCCACAATCTCTTAGCCATTCAGCGGCTTCGGCAGTTACATAAGGATGGTTTTCAAAATACTTTTCGGTATTCCAGTGTTGGGCCCAGCCGGTGTGTACCAACACGGCCTTGTTGCGAATTTCTTTTGCAGTAAAATATTCAATGCCCACTTCTGTTACCCCTTTTGCCTGGATGGTAATGGCTTCGAGGTTGGCAAATGCTTCCAGCTCTATTTCAGACAGGTCTTTACCATGTTCAAACCGGTGAAAGGGACAATCGATATAAGTACCGGTATTGGACACCATTTCTATTTTCCCTATCTGAAACTCGGTTCCTTCTGCATAAAGGCTTTTCGATTTTTCCCGGCTCAGGTAATCACAAATAACAGGCGCGGGTAAGCCTTTGTAGGTGATAAGTCCATTGAAAACGGTATGACTCAGATCAATCAGGTTTTCGCCAGTATAAGCATCTATTGGCGTACGCTTATGTTTTTCAGTGATATAGTATTTATTGAGAATGGAAACCTTGCCCACCATCAGCAAGCGCATGTCTTGCACAATATAATCGGCAAGAGCTTTATCGGCAATTTCTTCGCCTTCCATATCCAGCCTGAAATCCTGGCCCTGAATGCCACCACCATTGGTAAATTCAACTTCAAAATCAAATACTACTCTTTTTTGCATAGCGCAGTAGGTTTTGTCAATCTAATATAACACCCAATTGGCCAGGTTACGATATTGCCGTTTAAAAGAATGACTATTTATAGCCGATATAAATTTTCTCCGGCAAATGACCGAAAACAAATTCGGTTACTTCACACAACCACATAGTGTGGTCAATTTTTTCGCCTTTATAGGTTTCCATAAAATAATAGCCCCCACCAACGGAATCCTGTAAACTTTCAGCAAGCACAACCACATCAGCGTTTTCGAATGGCTCCAGACCTAACTCCAGAAAGCATTCATTCGTGTTATTGCTGGCTTTATCCAGCATAGTATCTGCACCTTCTACCATTTCCAATGCAGAAATGCTCTCTGTCCATTCCGGCAAATCGATATACCAGCGATTTTCCGGGGTTTTATAAAAACGAAATTCTTGTTTCATTTAATTTTTAATATCCTATAAAAATAGGAGTTTCTTTTTACCGGGAATATTCCAAAGGATGTTTGGCACGCACGGCAAACACTTCGCCGTAAGCCAAAAGCTGCTGGTAATGTTGCTGCCAGTAGCGTTCAATAAACTTATCATCGAACTGGGTGGCCTTTAGTATTGATTGATCTATTACCTGTCCCATATTCCACATGCTATAATCATCGAACCGCCCGTAGTATGGGGGAACGCTACAGGTAACTAATACGTTTTCCTGTTTGCGTAGTTTTCTTTCTGATTTTTCGTCCAGGGTTGACATGTTATCGACTGTAGCAAAGGATATTTTATGATAGCTGCTATCGATGATAAACAGCTCGGAGTGCTTGTCTTTTACCCACTCATAGTCTTTCTCTTCATTTACCAAATACTGTAATGGATAGCCCTGGTATAATACCTTGCGTCCATTCACCTGTAGTGTGTTTACATGATGAAACTCCCCTACTTCCACAAAGGTTTCTGTTTGGGGGTTGAACAGGTAGGCATGGTCCTGCCATCTTTTAGTCCAGATGATGTCTGCAAAGCCATCGTGATTATAGTCGGCGAAGAACAGGTTGGAATTAGTGGTGGTGTAGTTAGGCTCTTTAAAAACAGGGCGAAAACCTTCCCCTTCCACTTCTTTTTCTAACATAAAACAGGCATCATTTCCCACCTGCATTTTGTATACCGTTAGTGCATACCTGGTGCCTTTAATAATCGCTGTATCAGTTTTGTATTCTGCAGCGGAATCTTTGGCCAGAATAACAGGTTTGTTGGCAGGAAGTGTATCTGTTAAAGCTTCCATGGGCCTTTCAGGCCGGTCGTTGATACAAGAGGTGGCTGTTATGGCAACAGCCAGTAAGGGTGTTAAAAGGGTGTTCAATTTCATACAATAAAAGCTGGGTTAAAACTAGGTGTTTTTGCATAAATTATCATTGAAAGCTACTAATTACTAAAAATATATCGTCTGATTGCTCCTGGCCCCCTTTAACCGGGGAAAGCATAGGTTTCTGCAATCCATTCATACCCCTCACCTTGTGTGCGCACATGTCCAATGCCCGGCCATGGTAAATGATAACCAAATACTTTTGTTTGCGTCTGGGCCAGGATGGCTAGTACCTGTTTGCGGGTGGTGGCTGCCAGTTGTATATCTGTATCGCCATCAAAGCCCCATTCGGGGTGTGGAAACAGCAGCACATCCGAATGCATCAGGTCGGCAATATGTACCATTTCCTCTTTTCCGGAAAACACATAGGTGATGGTATGCCCTGGTGTGTGGCCGGGCGCGAGTTGCATGCGCAGGCAATTAAACAGTATGCTGTTGTTTTGAAACAGGTGCAGTTTGGGCTGGATGGTGGTTAATACTTTACGAATGGCGGTGGCAAATGTTTCCAACAGCTTTTTATCCTGGAATTTAGACTTTGAAAAATCCTGCTGCGGTGCCATCCAGAAAGCGTGCTCTACAGCAGACATATGAATAGTAGCATTGGGAAACACAAAAGCGCCGGTGGCAGATAATAAACCACCTATATGATCGGGGTGGGCATGGGAAATAACAATAGCCGTGATTTGCGCCGGCTCCATGCCTGCGTCGGATAAAGAAGCTAATAACCAGCCGGAATCCGGGCCAAAACTGCCGCCTGTGCCGGTATCCAGTAGTATTAATTCCGTGCCTTTTTTAATGAGCAGGATATTCATACCCAGATCTACCGCTTCGGTAGGTCGGAAGCTTTTACGTAACAATTCTTTTTCCTGTGCTTCGTTTCCGTTGGGAAAATGTGGCTGTACAGGGCTTAATGAAATATGCCCGTCTGTAATAACCGTTAACTCCAGCTCGCCCAGGTTAAACCGGTGAAAAGGACGCTTGCTGCTTTTGAAAAAAGCGGCAGACAGGGTTTGTTTAAAAGGAATAGCCGCAGCTAAGCCCAGTAATGCCATACGCTTTAACAACATTCTGCGTTCCATATACATAATTTGCTGTAAAAGTAGCGGCATGATAACTTTACAGCAAGTAGGTACTTTTTAGTGCCCTACACACCAATTGTATACTATTATTGATAATCAGTGTTAAAAAAGTTATGTGGCTATAAAAAATACAGAGGAACAGGTACCTATATGTGCGGTAGATTTTGCTTTCAGGCGTATAGGAGGAAAATACAAAGGCAGGCTGCTATGGTATCTGCACCTGCATAAAGTATTGCGCTATGGAGAGCTGCGCCGGAGCATTACTGATATCACTCCTAAAATGCTTACTCAAACATTGCGGGAACTGGAAGACGATTTGTTGATTGAACGCAAGGTGTATCATGAAGTACCACCACGTGTAGAGTATTCTTTAACGGAAGTGGGTAAAGAACTGGTTCCATTTATTGAGCACCTTCGTATGTGGGGAGAGCAGCGTATGAAAAAGGAGAATATACCTATGATACAGCAAGGGAAATGTGCATTGTAAAAAATACTATCGAATAAACATATTATTGAACTGCATACTCTAAGGTACCTGGATTAAAAATAAACACACAATAAGTTACTCAATTTACTGTGTAAAAAAGGCCGCCCCTTAAAGGAACGGCCCGCTCATGTGCATGTATATAACCCCAAAACCTATTTCCAACCGCCACCTAAGGCGCGGTAAAGCGTTACTACCGCCTGCAGCTGTTGCAATTTGTCGCTGATGCCGCTGATTTGGGCAGCTAACAAATTGGTTTCGGCCGTAAGTACATCGGTATAGTTGGTGGTAGATGTAAACTTTAATAACTCTTTGGAATAATCCACTGCTTTGTTTAACGATTGTAGTTGTAGTGTACGGGCTTCTGTTTTGCTGGCAGCCGTCTGGTAGCTGGATAAGGCATTTGCTACCTCCTGGTAAGCAGTAAGTACGGTTGTTTTAAACGTATATACTGCTTCTTCCTGGTTGGCTTCGGCCACTTTTAAACGTTGTTTGTTCAGGCCCTGGTTAAAGATGGGCTGTGTTAAGCCACCTACCAGGTTACCGTAAAAGGTGCCATCAAAAAAGCCTTTTAAGGTATTAGCCGTAGCCCATCCACCTGTAGCCGTAATGGTTAAAGATGGATAGAAATACGTGCGGGCACTGTTGGTTAATTCAAACTTATTAATAAGGCCATACTCCGCCTGCTGCACATCGGGGCGGTTGCTGATCAACTGCACGGGAACGCCGGTTTGCAGTTGCGCCAATGCAGTTTGATCGTCCATTTTGCTGCGTACGATGCTGTCGGGCGCTGCGCCTAACAGCAAGCTGATAGCGTTTTCTGTTACACGAATATTCTGAACGATATCGGGCACAGATACTTCGGCTGAATACAGGTTGGCTTCGCTGGTTACCACATCAGCACCGGTAAGTGTAGCAGCTGTTTTCAGCTCTTTTACAGTGATGATATCCTTTTTACGGATGTCGATAGTTTGTTGCGTTATTTCCAGCTGCTTGTCGTAAGCCAGCAATGCATAATAGTTGGTAGCAATGTCGGCTATCAGCTGGGTTTGCACAGCCCTTTTATACGCTTCGCTTTGTAGCAACGCGGCTACATAGGCTTTTTTATTGCTTTTAAGCTTGCCCCATACATCGGCTTCCCAGCTGGTGGTGCCGGTTAATGCGTAGGTATTCACCGTTGGAATAGTGGTTGTGCCTAAGCCGCTACCAAATGCTTTTAACTGAGCCGATGACGATTTGGAACGGGTGTAATCTGCATCCACCGCAAGGCTGGGTAAAAAAGCGGCTTTGCTTTGGCGCAGGTTGGCATCGGCTGCCTTTATGCGGGCTACGGCTACTTTTAAATCGAGGTTATTGTCCAGCCCCTGCTGTATCAGGCTTTGCAATGCCGGATCGATAAACAGCTGCTTCCACGGCATGTTGGCTATAGTGGCCGAATCAGTACTGTTGCTGCCCCTGTAGGTGGCAGTTACAGGCAGATCGTTAGGCCGCTGGTAACGCTGAGTTACCTTACAGGAAAACCCTGCCACGGCCAATAACACTGCCAGCGAATATTGTTTATATCTGTTAGTCATGTATATCGTATTTTTTTGAACCAATTTTTTCCTGCAGGCGCTGGAACAGCACAAACAAGGCAGGTATTACCAGCAGGCCAAACAAGGTACCCACCAGCATGCCCCCTACGGCACCAGTGCCAATGCTTTTGTTACCTACGGCGCCTGCACCTGTGGCAAACATTAATGGCAACAGGCCGAATATGAAGGCCAGTGAGGTCATTAAGATAGGCCGCAACCTGGCTTCTGCGCCTTCTATCGCAGCCTGTAATATGGGCAAACCTTTCCGGCGACGTTGCAATGCAAACTCTACAATCAGGATGGCGTTTTTAGCCAACAAGCCTATAAGCATAATCAGCGATACCTGTGTATAGATGTTGTTGTCAATGCCGAATATTTTATCGAACAGAAAAGTGCCGCACAACCCCACCGGTAAGGATAGCAACACCGCCAATGGCAAGAGGTAGCTTTCATATTGCGCACTTAACAGGAAGTATACAAATATCAGACACAGCAGGAACACATAGGCCGACTGACTTCCGGTGGTTAACTCTTCCCGGGTAATGCCGGAGAATTCATAACCATAACCTGCCGGTAAGGTTTCGGCTGCTACTTCCTGTATGGCCTTGATAGCATCGCCCGAGCTGTACCCGCTGTTGGGCGCGCCCTGTACGGAAATTGAGGTGAACAGGTTAAAGCGTGAAATGCTCTCGGGACCGTAAACACGTTTTAAGCTGATAAACTCTGTAATGGGTGCCATAGTGCCGGAAGCGGTTTTCACCTTTACATTGTTCAGGCTGGCTTCATTGGCGCGATAGTTATAATCGGCCTGTATAATAACACGGTATTGTTTACCAAACTGGTTAAAGTTAGATACATACGATCCACCATAATAGCCTTGCATGGTGCTTAATACCGAGCTGGGGGTAATGCCTGCTTCTTTACACTTGGCTACGTTTACGTTTAGCTGCAACTGTGGAAAGTTGGGGTTAAACGAGGTGGTAGCATATTGTATTTCGGGACGCTTGCCCAGGGCAGTTAAGAAGTTGGTACCTACTTTATAAAATTCATCGGTAGTGTGTCCGCCTTTATCCTGTAACTGAAATTCAAAGCCGCCACTCATACCAAAGCCTGAAATGGTGGGCGGTGCAAAGAAGATGATACTGGCATCTTTAATACCGGCTGTTTTACCAAACAGCTGCTTGATAATTTCATTAACACTTTCTTCTTTTTTAGTACGCTCTTTCCAGGGCTTCAGTTCCATAATAACCATACTATAGGCGCTACCGCTACCGGCGATAAAATTTTGTCCTACAATCTGCATAGTGTTGCGTACGGCCGGGATAGTTTTGGCTATTTCGGCCACTTTTTTAGACATGCTATCGCTGCGTTCTAAAGAAGCAGCAGGCGGCAGACTAATGCTGGCGAAGATGGTGCCGGTATCTTCATTGGGCACAAAGGATGATGGCGTTGTTTTCATCAGCCAGTACAGGCCGGTGCCAAATAAGGCTATCACTGCCAGTGCTATCCATTTGCGTATAGCCAAAAACTGAACGGCTTTTTTATACTTATTGGTTAACGCTTCAAACGAGGTATTGAAAGCGGTGTAAAAACGTTGTAAATAGCTTTTCTTATGTGCTGCTGCGTGTGGCTTTAAGAACAGGGCGCTTAACGCCGGGCTCAACGTTAGGGCGTTAATGGCCGACAGCAGGATGGATATAGCCAGGGTTATACCAAACTGTTTATAAAACACACCTGCCGAGCCTGTAATAAAAGTAACCGGTACAAACACAGCCGACATTACCAGGGTAATTGAAATGATAGCCCCGCTTATTTCGCCCATAGCATCAATGCTGGCCTGCCTTGCTGAGGTATAGCCTTCATCCAGCTTGGCGTGTACGGCTTCTACCACCACAATGGCATCATCCACCACTATACCAATAGCCAGTACCAATGCAAACAGGGTTAACAGGTTAATGGTAAAGCCAAACAGGTTTAAGAAGAAGAAGGTGCCCACAATAGCCACCGGCACTGCAATAGCGGGGATAAGCGTTGAACGGAAATCCTGCAGGAAGATGAACACCACAATAAATACCAGAATAAAGGCTTCGAGCAGGGTATGCAATACTTTTTCGATAGAAGCATCGAGGAAGTTGTTTACATCTACCAGGTTTACATAATGAATGCCTTTAGGAAAAGCTTTGGCTGCTTCTTCCAGCACGGCTTTGGTACCTTCTATCACTTCCTGCGCATTAGAGCCGGCTGTTTGTGATACAGCCACACCCGATGCCGGTTTGCCGTTAGCCAGGTTGTATTGCGAATAGTTTTGTGCACCCAGCTCAATACGGGCCACATCTTTCAACAACAGTTGCTGGCCCTTGCCTAAAGATTTAATAACAATGTTTTCAAAATCGGCCACTGTTTTTAAACGGCCTGTATACTTCATTACATATTGAAAGCTCTGGTTGCTGTTCTCCCCTACTTTACCGGGTGCAGCTTCAATGTTCTGCTCGCTTAATGCGGTAGTAACATCAGCAGGCTCCAGCCCATATACGGCCATTACATCGGGCTTCATCCATATACGCATAGAGTAATCACGCGAGCCAAACACGCTGGCATCACCTACACCTGTAACCCTTTTTATCTGTGGCACCAGGTTAATGGCGGCATAGTTTTGCAAAAAGGTTTGATCGTAGGTGTTGTCATCGCTGTATAAAGCAAAGATGAGCAGGTTACTGCTTTGCTTTTTGGTTACGGTAACGCCTGACTGTGTAACCTCTGCAGGTAATAAGCTGGTAGCGCGTGATACGCGGTTTTGCACGTTTACAGCTGCCAGATCGGGGTCGGTGCCCACTTTAAAGTTAACAGTAATAGTAGCGGTGCCTTCATTGGTGGCAGTAGAGGTCATGTAGGTCATGTTCTCTACCCCATTGATCTGCTCTTCTAACGGCACAATTACCGAGTTCAGTACCACATCAGCGTTGGCACCGGTATAGGTGGCCGACACGCTAACGGTAGGTGGTGCAATATCCGGATATTGAGATATGGGCAGGGAAACCAAACCCAGTATACCCAATATCACTATCAACACAGAGATAACGGTGGAAAGCACCGGCCTCTCAATAAACTTTTTTAACATACACGGTGTTGTTGGTAAATAATGGATGGAGGATAATTAGTGCTGTGGTTGCGGAACTATTTTCACTCCGTCTTTTAATTCGTTAGTGCCTTGTGTTACCACTACGTCGCCATTTTGAAGGCCGCTTTCTACTACAAAAGATTGCCCGTCGGGGGTAGCAGATACCGTGATAGCCGTGTTTTTAACAGTGCTGTCCTTGGCCAGTACATACACAAAACGTTTGCCCTGTAAATCGTAGGTGGCACTTTGTGGTATTACCAGGGCGCTGTCTACTGCGCGAGGTACACGTACATTGCCGCTGTTACCACTTTTTAAAATACCTACCGGGTTAGGGAAAGTAGCGCGCAGATTGCTGGAACCGGTTTCGGTGGTGATGAAGCCGCTGGCAGTTTCTACCCTGCCTTTTTCGGTATACTCCGATCCGTCAGATAACAGCAGGGATACAACAGGCATTTGTTTTAGTTTTTGCTGTAAAGTGTTGCCTTTATACCTGCGGGATAATTCCAGTAATTGCTTTTCGTTCAACCCGAAATAGGCATACATGTTACCGGAAGAAGTAACGGTAGTGAGCGGGTTGGTGCTGGTGCTGCTTACCAGGCTGCCTACTTTATTGGGCAGGGTGCCTATAACACCATTTACCGGGCTGGTGATAGTAGTGTAGCCAACGTTAGCACGGGCATTGGCTAAAGTAGCCTGCGCCTGTGCCAGTGCAGCCTTTTTGCTTTGCAATGTGTATTCAGCCGATTCCAGCTGAAACTTGCTGATGATGTCTTTTTCTACCAGCGGGCGCACTTTATTCACTTCCATTTGTGCGGTGTTCACATCGGCTTCGGCGGTTTTAATGCCGGCTTCGGCGGTCCGTAATTCCTGCTGGTATTGCGGACTAAAAATCTGGAACAGCACCTGCCCTTTGGTTACTGTGGCTCCTTCATCTACAAATATCTTTTCTACATAGCCATCTATTTTGGGGCGTATCTCTACTTCCTGTTCGCCCTGTATGGTAGCGGGATAATCGGTATACAAGGTTACTTTTTCAGGAGCAATGGTTTTTACCGAATAGCTTTTAGGTCCGGTAGCCATTTGTGCCTGTTTTGACTGGTTGTTACCGGCGTTGCCGCACGAGCTGAAAACGAGCACAGCCACTACCAGTAACAGGGAACCAGCGCCATCATTATACTTCTTCATATCATGTAAAAGATTTGTTAGTAAGCCGGGGTTACCGGGTTTGCAAGCACAAAGGAAAAGCGGGTTGCTGCATTGAAATTGTCAAAACAGACCTGGGGGCGGCAGCAACCGACCAAAAGATGGCAGCAACCGCTGAACAGTCTTTTGTAGCCTGTAAACGCCCTGAAAAGGGGTTTAACGGTTAAAAAACTACCTTTATCGGGTGCCGGGAGCGGTTTACTGATTATGGTGTGGATACCCTGGAGTATGTGCGTAATATTGTATCAGATATTTGAACTTAGATGATGATAGCATGAATCCCAATCGAACATATATTTCCATCCTGGTGCACGTGCTGCTATGGGCCTTGTTAGGCTTTGTGCTGCTTACCTATACCCCGCTTACCTGGGGCGTTACCCTGCCGCAGGAATTCTGGCTGAAGCAGGTGTTTCATTATGCCGTGTTGATTACCCTGTTTTATGTGAATGCCCGTGTGCTTACCCCTAAGCTGTTGCTGCAACATAAAACGGCGCGGTTTATTATGGTGATACTGGCGGTGGTACTGGCTACTATGCTGCTAAACTACCAGGTGAACAAATGGACCAACATACCGCATATTATAGATCAATTGCTGGGTGTTAAAAAACGGCACAACGGTGATTTTGATATTTTTATGTTGCTGACGGTGTTGCTGGTATTGGGCATCAGCACCAGCCTTACTGCCATTCAAAGCTGGCAAAACGATTTGCATAAACATCAGCAGTTGCAACAACAACAGGTAAGCTCGGAGCTGTCGTTTTTAAAAGCACAGATTCACCCGCATTTCTTTTTTAATACACTCAACAATATTTACTCGCTCACATTTATTGATATAGACACTTCGCGTCAGGCATTGCATAAGTTATCGTGGATGATGCGTTACCTGTTATATGAAACGCAGAACGACACTACTTTACTCAGTAATGAAATACGGTTTATTAAAGATTATGTAGAGCTGATGAAGCTACGGGTAAATAAGAACATTACAGTTGAGCTGAACACGCCTGAAACGTTAGCAGATGGCACCATAGCGCCTATGCTGCTACTGCCTTTTATTGAAAATGCGTTTAAGCATGGTATCAGTGCAACGGATAAAGGGGCTATTGATATTCACATTCAGCAACAGGGTTCTAAACTGGTATTAGAGGTGAGCAATAACGTGTTTGAAATAAGCCATGAAAAAATTGATGATGGTGGTATTGGGCTAACCAATACGCGCCGCCGTTTAAACCTGTTGTATAACAACCGTTACCAGCTGAATGCCGGGCCTGTTGCCGACCATCAATATTTCGTACACCTTGAACTGGATTTAGCATGACACTTACCTGCATTGCCATAGACGATGAACCACTGGCATTAAGCCTGATATGCCGTTTTATTGAGCAAACGCCTTTTTTGCACCTGGCGGCCAGTTATTCCAGCGCCGTGGAAGCGTTAAAGGGTATTGACACACATAAACCGGATTTATTGTTTCTGGATATACAAATGCCCGAACTCAATGGCATGGAACTGGCTAAGCTGCTGAATAAGCAGGCGCATGCCCCTAAAGTAATCTTTACCACCGCTTACAACCATTTTGCGCTGGAAGGTTACAAGGTAGATGCTATTGACTACCTGCTAAAGCCCTTTAATTATGAAGAGTTTTTACGTGCTGCGGGCAAGGCGCGTAATTATGTATCGTTATTAAGTGATCATTCTACACCAACATCTACTGCCGTTGCTGAGGAAGATTATCTTTTTTTAAAAGTAGAGCAGCACTGGGTTAAAATTGCTTTTGCAGATATTGTTTACATAGAATCGTTAAAAGATTACGTAAAAGTGCACCTGGCCGGTGAAAGCCGGCCTGTTTTATCGTTAAGCACCTTAAAAGCATTGGAAGAAAAGCTTCCGCCCCGCCTTTTTATGCGTGTACACCGCTCGTTTATTGTGTCACTAGACAAAATCACCTCCGTTACTAAAACCTCCTTACAAATTGGGGAAACCAGTATACAGATTGGTGATCAATACAAAGAAGATTTTAAAAAATTCATGAGCCGCTGGATGTAAGTAAACTTTTGGCATTATTGTGAGTCCATAAAGTAGTACAAAGCGAATAACTATGAAAACTTTATGGAAATCTCTGACGATGATGTCAATTGGTGCCCTACTGTTGAGCAGTTGCGCATCAGAAGTAGCAGTAACGGAACAACCCATGGCTCCGGTGGTGGTGCAAACTGCTCCCCCATACCCCGGCGCTGTATGGATTGGCGGTGAATGGCACCCCCGTGGCAGACAGTATTATTATGTGCAACCGCATTATGTGCGTCCGCGCCCCAGCCGTACCTGGCAGCAGGGGTACTGGAGAAGCACACCACGCGGACATGTCTGGCAAAGAGGACATTGGAGATAATCTTTACATCATAAATAGTATCACATGAAAAAAGCATTGCGGATAGCCAGCATTGGTTGTGCCGTTCCTTTGTTATTGTTTATTCTGTCGTCTTTTTTACCTGCGCCGTCTGGTGTGCTTTGGCGTGGCATGTCGTTTCCCTACAAACAGGCGGGCCTTACCAAAGCGCAGGCAGCGGCTCACTTATTAAGTCGCTTCACCTTTGGTGCCAGCACCGAAGATGTAGCAATAGTAGAAAAGCAGGGACTGGAAAAATGGTTTAAACAACAATTGGAAGCTCAATTGACGGATGATTCACTGCAAAACCGGCTAAAGGAATATGATGGCATCCAGTTAAGTACAGAACAAATTCTCGCTGTTTACCCCCGTAACTTCCAGGTTGTTCGCATGGCAATTCAGGATAGTGTAGTAAATAAAGATTCTATACAAAGCAATGGCCCAAAATATCGCGAACTGATTAAGAACTATATGCAACAAAAAGGGCTTAGGTCTGAGAACGATCTGGAGCAGCAGTTGATTAATCAGAAAATTCTCCGGGCCGCCTATTCGCAAAACCAATTGCAGGAAGTTCTTTCCAGCTTCTGGTTTAATCACTTTAACGTAACAATGAATAAAGGAGATTGCTCGCAATACATGCCTTCTTATGAGCGTGATGTAATAAGGCCTAACGCACTAGGCAAATTTGAAAACCTGCTGTTGGCAACAGCCCAGTCTCCTGCAATGCTTACTTACCTGGATAATTCTTCCAGTAGTGGTGTTAAAATGTCTTCAAATGGCAAGGGTGTCAAGAGAATAAATGGTGGCCTGAATGAAAATTATGCCAGGGAAGTGATGGAATTACATACGCTGGGAGTAGACGGAGGTTATACGCAACAGGATGTTACAGAAGCTGCACGTGTGTTAACAGGCTGGACTTTATTCCCTTTAGGACAAAATAATAAAGAGGCACGTGAACGATTAGATAAAATGTCACCTGAAACATTTACTCAGCGAGGTTTTGTACATACCGGCGATTTTTTATTTGCTTCTAACAGACATGATGATAGCAGTAAAACGGTACTGGGGCATACTTTTAAAGCAGGAGGTGGTTATGAAGAGGGAGTAGCATTACTGCATATGCTGGCTACAAACCCTTCAACCGCCAAATTTATTTCCCGCAAGCTGGCTATCAGGTTTGTAAGTGATAACCCGCCGCAAAGCCTGATTGATAAAATGGCTAAAACTTTTACAGATAAGGATGGGGATATTAAAGCAGTACTTACCACCATGGTATGTTCACCTGAATTCTGGAGCAAGGATGCAATAAGGGAAAAAACAAAATCGCCCTTTGAGCTTGTAATAAGTGCAGTAAGAAGCATACACGCCGATATTAAAAAGCCCTACCAGTTATTTAACTGGATGAATCGTATGGGAGAGAAAACTTATTATTATGTTGCACCTACTGGCTTTCCTGACAGAGGACAATACTGGATTAATACAGGATCGTTATTAAACCGTATGAATTTTGGCCTTGCACTGGCTTCGGGTCGCATTCCGGGTGTTACTTTTAACCTGCTGGCGCTGAATAATAATCATGAGCCGGAAAGCACTGAAAGCGCCTTAAATACTTTTTGCCATATCCTAATGCCGGAACGTAGCAGTGAAGCCACCATCAAGCGTTTGACACCGTTATTGAACGATCCGGAACTACAGAAAAAGGTAGAGAAGGCGGCCGGTAAAACCGCTGCCTCTGATAGCACGCCCACTACCAGCACAGCAGATAAAACCTCGATATTGTACGCCATGCAAGGCAATAACGCTCATAACAATACACCGGCCATGAACAAATACATGCTGGCGCAGGTAGTGGGTATTATTATTGGCAGTCCTGAATTTCAAAGAAGATAAAACCTTTGTCATGACATCACGCAGAGCATTTTTAAAAGCAGGTGGCCTGGCCTTGTTTGGCGTAGGCATTGGCGGCGTGCCCACATTTTTAGCACGTGCAGCAGATAGTTTTAAACAAAAGCCAGCTTATAAAAAGAATAAGGTGCTGGTATGTATATTTCAGCGGGGTGCTATGGATGGCTTAATGGCAGTTACACCTTTTACAGACGCCTATTTGAAAGCAGCACGTCCGAGTTTGTTTATGAGTGCCGCCACACTGGGCAATAACACCCCGCTATTCGACCTGGATGGCCGCTTTGGACTACATCCTTCTATGAGCAGTTTTATACCCTTGTTTAAAGAAAACAGACTGGCTATTGTGCATGGTGTGGGATCACCTAACAATACCCGGTCGCATTTTGACGCTCAGGATTATATGGAGTCGGGCACCCCCTTCAGCAAAACCACTACCAGCGGCTGGCTAAACCGTGCCAGTGGTTTATTGGGGCACGACGCTTCTCCTTTTCGCGCGGTAAGCCTTACCTCTTCGCTGCCACGTTCTTTTTATGGGGACAATGAAGCTATTGCCATCAGTAACCTGAAAGACTTTTCTATACAGATGCAGGGCAACCCTATGGGCACTAACATGGCGGCCAAAAGCTTTGAAGAACTATATGATCAAACTTCTTCCACTCTGTTGAAAGAAACCGGTAAAGAAAGCTTTGACGCTATTAAAATATTGCAAAAAACTGATGTAAGCAAGTATACGCCTGCCAATAACGCAGTGTATCCTACTAGTGCGTTGGGCACTTCTTTAAAACAGATTGCGCAGCTGATAAAAATGGATGTGGGTTTACAGGTGGCGTTTGCAGAATCTAGTGGATGGGACACCCATTTTAACCAAGGTACAGGCACAGGTGTATTTGCCCGCAATGTGAACGACCTCAGTAGCAGCATCAACGCTTTCTGGACCGACCTTGATACCTTGCAGGACGAGGTTACCGTTATGACTATGACAGAGTTTGGACGCACCGTTAAGCAGAACGGTACCGGCGGCACCGATCATGGACGTGCATCCTGCCTGTTTATACTGGGTAATGATGTAAACGGTGGCAAGGTACATGGCAACGTGCAACCACTGACAGTAGAAAACCTGGAAGATGGGCGTGATCTTGCTGTAACTACCGATTTCCGTAGCGTGTTTAGCGAGGTGGCCGGTTCACATTTGAATATTCATAATAACGCAATATTGTTCCCTGACTGGAAAGAAAGCAGGATTGGGGTAATGCGGGGTTAATGGTATTAAAACAGTATTATAAAACAACGACCCGCTCTCTTTTTTGGCGGGCCGTTATAATTTCTGCCTACTTTTGAAGCATGCGTACTGTATTAAAAGCGTTTACCCTGTGTATTTCCATGGCATTATCTGTTGCCGCAATGGCACAAAACGATGTAATACTGGATAATGCCATAGCCAACCCCGTACAGGAATATTCTGCGCTGGCTATGGTGGGCAAAAAACTGTTACTGGTGCCACAATACCCGCTTGACAACAACACTTACACTGTTAAAGCCTGCCTTGACGCTAAAAAGGCTGCAGGTAAAAAGACGCTGAAACAACGCAATTTTACCACTGTTACTATTACTCACCTCTCCCCTGTTTTATCTGCTATTAACAGCAAGGGGAAAATATACCAAGGCTTTGAAGCAGCTAACGCTGTGGGTAATACCATTTTTTTCAGTATTGAAACGGACGAAAGTGCTGATAGCTGTTATCTTATTAAAGGCTACCTGCATAAGGATACTATTGCTTTAGATGCGCGTTTTATTCAGGGCATTGCCAAAGTAAAATGCGATGGCAATATTGTTGACAACGCAGGTTTTGAAAGCCTTACTTACCACCCTGCCAGCGGTAAGCTGTTGGCCGTGTTTGAATTTACCAATGTGGCTAATGTGCAAAAAACGCCCGTTGCGTTTTTGGTTGACACATCTTTGCAAAACAACACTATACAACCGGTATATATTCAGGAGCCGGTGCCTTTCAGAATCACCGATGTATACACTGCTGCCGATGGCAATATGTACGCCATCAATTTCTGGTGGGCAGGTGAATACAACGATTACTTTGCCTGCAATAAAAACACACCTTTACCCGTAGCAGATAGCAGCGCCTTTACCAATGTAAAAAACAAAGGCAACTGCTATGGCCGCATTCTGCAAATGCAACTAAGCAATCATACGCTAAGCTGGACCCCGGTAAAAGAGATTGGCTACGACGGTTACAACTGGGAAGGTATTGTATTGTATAAAAATAAGTTTATCATCATCAGCGATGCCAATAAGGGTAAGTACCAGGAGAAGACCACGCATATGCGGGTGCTGAAAAAGTAACCATTATCGAATCAATACCACGGAACCTTTTTCCACTTTTTCTTTTTCTCCGGCAAACTGGTAGCTACACATCCATACATAGTTACCCACTTCCTGCGATTTACTTTTGTAGAAACCATTCCAGCTATTAGCGGGATTATCGGTATTGAAAATGCACTGGCCCCACCTGTTGTAGATAGAGAAATGATATTTGAGTATAGCCCCGGTTACCAGCGGTTTAAACTGATCGTTTTTGCCATTGCCATCGGGAGTGAATGCAGAGGGGAAATAAATGCTGTTAGCGCATGCTTTGGCAGAAACAACTACCACTTCTTCTCCTATGCATCCATTGGTGTCCGTAACCTGTAAAGTATAACTACCCGGCTGGTTTACGGTGATGGATGGCTGTGTTGCTCCTGTACTCCATACATAACTACTAAAGGTGGTATAGGGTTGTAATACCACAGATGCATAAGTGCACATTGCCGTATCGGTATCAATAAAGTTACCCGGCTTATCTGCTACCCGGGTAACGGCAGTAGTTCCTGTGGTTTCACATGCATGTGCATCAGTAACCTTCACCCAGTAATTGCCGGGCTGTGTAACCAGGTAGGTAGCGGCGCTACTACCATCCTGCCATTCGTAGGTAACAAAACCAGCGCCTGGCTGCAACACATCATTCTGCTGGCGGCATACTATCAATTTATCCGGCATATGCAACACAGGCAGGGCATATACTGTATTTACTACCAATGTATCGGCCGAAAAACAGCCATTACTATATTGCGCTTTTACCTGGTAACTGCCAGCTGCGGTTGCTTCTATTATTGGGGTGGTGGCGCCTGTGCTCCATTGAAAACTATTAAAAACGTTGCCTGCATTTAACACCACTTTCTGGCCGGTGCAAAAACTGGTATCGTTGCCTAAAGTAATGGCAGGTGATAGCAATACCGCAACCTGCACAGTATCTAATGTGATGCAGCCATCGGTGGTTCGGGCTTCTACAATATAGGCAGTGTCTTTATCGGGAAATACTTTTACAGTGTTACCACCGGTTGATAACAGGTGGTAAGTGTTTAACCAGTTATAACTGCTATAGCCTGGTGTGGCGGTAAGAGCAAGGCTATCGTTGTTGCATTTTTGGGTGTCGTTGCCCAGGCTTACTTTGCTGGTATTGCCGTTGATAGTGAAGGCCACCGTTTCATCTGTATTACACCAGGAAGTGACTTTTACCTGGTACGCACCGGCTAGCCTGGCTTTGTATACCGAATCGGCAAAGCCATCCTGCCACAAGTAGGTTTGAAACCAATGCCCCGGAGTTAACAGGGCGCTGTCGTTTACACAGAGGAAGGTTTTATCAGATACAGGCTTTGCTTTAGCAAAAAGCCGTATTTCCAATGAATCCTGCACTACGCCGCATCCACCTGCTACTGCATATAACTTCAGCGAAACACTTCCCGTATCAGGGGCTGTATATTGTATACTTACTGTTGAATCGGTTAAGGTTTGTAGCGTAGCATATGGGCTGGTATTGGTTTGCCAGATGACTTTGGCACATACGCCGGTAGTACGCCCTGTATATTGTGCTGTTAATGCAGCGGGGGCGCAGATAGAATCTTCCCCACTGATATGAATGCCTGTGCAGGTTGTAATTGTTTTACATACATCCGTTTCCTGTACAGGTAAAGATGCCACCGTTAGCGTAACCGGAGAAGCCACCAAACCATTATCATTTACCATATCCCAGCCATGGCTATCATCAATAAAACCAAAAGGCAATTCCATATTATAGGACGGCATTTCCTTGCCCGTACAACCTGTAACGGTATCTGCTGGTGTTAGCTGCGCCAATTCTATTACTGATAATCCACTACTCGTGTTATTACACATAACTGTTGTAATCGCGTTACTTTTAAAAGCAATGCGACTGCCCCATCCCATTCCAGTGAGATCGTTGGCGGCGCCCTGAATGTTTAGCATCCTGGTTCTTTTGGCAGATCCGGTGGTAGCATATATACTATACAGAGTACCTGTATTGCCGGGCGACAGGAAAATAATATTCCCCACTGTATCTATCAATGTTTCATGAAGTTCTGTTAAGGCTGTATAGTCGTTATCCCATGCCCTGGCCACAACAACGTTACAATTGTCATCTAATTGTACATTCATAAAACCACGATTACTTAAACCGGAAGCGGCATCTTCAAATAGTTCACCATATAATTCATATCCATTAGTGGTTTTTCGCGCCCTGAACTGGTTGAAATTATAATGATAACCAGAGTAATGAATATTGCTGAAACGATGACGTTTCATTATCTCTATTGTACCATCTGATAAAGCAAGCTTCATTGCATACACAGCACGAATATCGCTATTCACAATATCGGGCTCTACTTCCATGAACCCCAGCACTTCCAGTGAGTTACCTTGTTGAAACACACCACACGTGTATCCCCATGCCTGAGTGGATGACATGAAATCTTTACTCCATATAATATCACCAGTTGTGCCATTAATGCGTGCTATACTATTGAAAACACCCGTATATGCCGGGCTAAAATTGCTTAAAAAGCTGTAGGCTAAAATAAAATCGCCATTATCTATCTGAGTAACAAAGTGAGTAACGATACCAGGTATCTGGTTGTTAATTGTGCCATATAGAGCCGGATTTATGGTATAACTTTTTGCCCATTGCAGGTTTAAAGAGGCATCTGTTTTGGCAAGCACCATATTATCACTTCCTCCTGCTACCGGTACAGCAATAAAAGGACTGCCTTCCAAAAGGATACCTCCGTCTTTCAGTGGTACGCCCATTTCCCAGGCTAAACTGGTTGTAGTACCATTAAGCGCCTGTGTTAAAGCTGTTTGTATGTTTCCCCCTGCATTCAACAACATAGCCATTCCCTGGCTAACAGCAGCACCTGCCGCCGTATAAGAGCCTGTAATTAATGTTACATCATTGGGAAGGGTGGCGTGGTGTATACCTCGTATGGCTTCATTGGTTACCGAATACGCTTTCCTGAACGCCGAATCTTTACAGGTAACCGTTTGCGCTTCACTGTTAAAAGCAGTCAACAGGTTGATAAGCAGAATAGTGATGATATAGAACAAAGTCCGCATTACATTGTATTTAGAGTGTAGGGTCACCGGACTTTTTCGCAATGTAGATATTTAATATATAAAAAAGCGTTACCTGTCATTAATATCACAACAAATAACGCTTTTTACCTTAAATGAGGTAACTATTATTTACCAAACTTCTTCTTTAGCATAGCCAGTGCGTCATTTACACTCAGGCCGCTTAAATCTTCTTCTTTTTTAGTGTTATTGGCACGTGGTTTATCGTTGGTATTATTACCTGGTTTGCGATTACCACCACTGTTGTTGCCACCGCCACGTGCAGGCGCTTCTTCTGTTTGTTTGATAGACAGCGCAATACGTTTGCGGGCCACATCTACTTCCAGCACTTTCACCTGCACTTTCTGGTTCAGCTTCAACGCTTCGCCAGGGTCGGTGATGTACTTGTGCGAGATTTCGCTTACATGCACCAGGCCATCCTGCTTTACGCCAATGTCAACAAAAGCACCAAAGCGGGTGATGTTGGTTACCACACCAGGCACCACCATCCCTACGTTTACATCTTCAATTTTGTAAATGCTGGCATATTCAAATTGCTCCAGTTCGCTACGTGGATCTAATCCTGGTTTCTTTAATTCGTTCAGAATATCTCGAACGGTATGTTCACCAAACTGCTCGGTTACATACTTTTTAATATCAATGCTGTTAATCAGTTTTTCGTTGCCAATCAGTGCGCTTACATCAGTTTGTAAATCTGCCGCCATTTTTTCTACCAGCGGGTAGGCTTCGGGGTGTACTGCACTGGCGTCCAGCACATGCTTGCCTTCCTGTATGCGTAAGAAACCGGCACATTGTTCAAAGGCTTTACCACCCAAACGCGGCACTTTTAATAACTCCTGGCGGGAGCTGAAACGTCCTATTTCGCTGCGGTGCTTTACAATGTTATCTGCCAGCGTGGGGCCAATACCACTCACATAGCTTAACAGATGCTTGCTGGCGGTGTTAAGGTTAACACCCACGGCGTTTACGCAGCTTACCACGGTTTGATCCAGCTTTTCTTTTAAGCGAAACTGGTTTACATCGTGCTGATACTGCCCTACTCCAATGCTTTTAGGATCAATTTTTACCAGTTCGGCCAGCGGGTCCATCAAACGACGGCCAATGCTTACCGAGCCACGAACAGTTACATCCTGATCGGGAAATTCTTCCCTCGCTGTTTCTGAAGCAGAGTATACAGAAGCGCCATCTTCATTTACCAGGAACACCGGCAGGTTTAAGCCCAGCTTTTTAATAAACTGTTCAGTTTCCCTTCCGGCAGTGCCATCGCCAATAGCAAATACCTGTATGTTGTAACGGGCCACCAACTCTCTTATCTTATGCTCTGCGTCGTATAAACGGTTGGCTTCGTGTATATAGATAACATCGTTGTATTGCAGTTCGCCTTTTTCGTCCAGGCACACTACTTTACAACCGGTACGGTACCCGGGGTCAAGGGCCAGTATGCGCTTGCTGCCCAGTGGGGCACTTAACAACAGCTGGCGCAGGTTTTCGGCAAACACGTTAATCGCTTCTTCGTCGCCTTTGTGCTTTAATATGTTACGGAATTCGCTTTCCAGGCTGGGCTGTAACAGGCGGCGGTAAGAGTCTTTAATCGCTTTGCGGATATGTGTGGAAGAAGGCGTTAACCCTTTTACATAGATCTCTTCAATAGGTTCTATTGCATCTTCTTCTACCGGGGAAATAGATACCCGTAAAAACCCTTCCAGGAACCCGCGCAGGATAGCCAGGATACGGTGAGAAGGCACTTTATGGATAGGCTCGGAAAAGTCAAAGTAGTCTTTGTATTTAACGCCTTCGGTTTCTTTTTCGGGTAACACTTTGCTTTGAATAGTGGCAGTATCTTCAAACAGTTTACGCGTTTTGGCACGAACCACCGCATCTTCATTCACCATTTCTGCAATAATGTCCCTGGCTCCCTGTAAAGCATCATCACCAGAAGTTACCTTATCGTTCAGATAGCTTTCCAGCACATCGGCAGGGTCGCCTTCTTTTTGCTCTAACAGCAATAAAGCCAGCGGCTCCAGTCCGTTTTCGCGGGCGGTTTGTGCTTTGGTTTTGCGTTTGGGTTTGTAGGGCAGGTAAATATCTTCCAGTTCGGCCAGCGTGATAGCCTTGTTTATTTTCTCCTGCAGGGCTTCGGTCATTTTACCCTGCTCGGTAATTGTTTTTTCAATGGTGGTTTTACGCTCGGTAAATTCCTTCAAAAACTTCGCTTCATCCTGTATCTGCACTATCTGTACTTCATCCAAAGCACCGGTTTTATCTTTCCGGTAACGGGCAATAAAGGGAACAGTAGCACCTTCGGCAAAAAGGGCAAGTACAGCTTCTACCTGCTGAATACGCAGATTCAATTTCGCGGCTATACTTTGGGCAAATTCTAACATATAACTTCTTTAAAAGGGGTGCGAATATAGCGAGAATTCTAAAGTATTTAGTAAAAATTAGAAGATTGGGATGGCTTTGCAGGTTTTAACGGTATATGATTTGTAAGTTAGTTGGCTTATTAGTGAAATGGCCTTTGTGGGCCTGGTAATTGTTATAAGATAGTAAAGAACCGAATATCATCATATAGCCTGCAAAAAGCATAAAAACCGAACCCATGAGAAAAATCATCTGGACCATCAGCATTATTATATTAGTAATTGCTACCGGAATTGTTATTTACCTGACCACCCGTAAAAGCAAAGATTTTGAACCCATGATCAAAGACAAGCTACAGGAACTGGTAAAAACCGGATCTGACAGCTTGTACCGGTTAACTATGGATAAAATAGAGGTAGATGTGATCAATTCTACCCTTACCGTCATTAATGCACACCTGATACCCGACAGTAGCCGTTTACAACTACTGGAACAGCAACAGAAAGCCCCGGACGATATATTTTCCATCTCATTAAAAGCCCTGGAAATAAAGGGGATTAGTCCGCTTGACTTGCTGGACAAAAAACATATTGATTTGCAGGCTTTATATCTGCGCGATCCGCAAATACAGATGTACCATAAAAAAAGAGGTTATAACCAGGTAAAGGATACTACTACACTTTATCAACGCCTGAGTAAACAACTGGAATCATTTAAACTAAGTAATGCAGAAGCGCAGCACGTTGCTGTAGATTATTACGACATGGATAATAAAAACAAAGAGGTGCATTTAAAAGACCTCACTTTTCGCTTTAAGGATATCCTGTTTAATGATACTACGCAAAACGATGCCTCCCGTTTTTTATATGCCAGTGATGCGAGTATATTTTTAAAGGATTATAACCTGAGCACGGCCGACAACCTGTACCGGTTTAATATAGATTCTTTAAACATTGAAACTGTTACCAAAAGCGTTAAGCTATGGGGTATTTCGATGAAGCCTATCGGCAATAAAGCCGCTTTCAGCAAAAAACTTCAATTCCGTAAAGACCGGTACGACTTGCAGGCAGCCACTGCAACTATAAAAGACGCAGACTGGTGGGGATTATTGTCCGGACAAGCGATCACAACCGGCCATGTAGACATTTATAAAGGAGAAGTAGAGCTTTACAGTGATAAGGCCCTGCCGGGCAGCGGACAAAATAAAACTGGCCATTACCCGCATCAGAACATAGGCAATATTCCTATTCCCTTGTTTATAGAAAAGGTAGCCCTGCACAATTTTGAGGTATTGTATAAAGAGTTTAATCCCAAGTCTGGCCAGATGGGCACCATTCAGTTTACACATGTGAATGGCACTTTAACCAATATTACCAACCGGCCGGAAAAAATAGCAGCTAACCCCACTTTTGAGGTAAATGCTGAAGCCCGTTTTATGGATGATGGAGAGTTAAAAACCACCTGGAAATTTGATATGGCCCATTTGAAAGATGGCCTGTTTACCGTAACCGTGGATATGGGTAAAATGGATGGAACCAGCCTGAATAAAGCTACTGTTCCGCTAGGGTTGTTTGAGGTAAAAAAAGCCAATATAAAGCAGTTCAGCGCATTCATTAAGGGCAATAACGCTCATGCCAACGGTGACATTAAGGTAGCTTATGATAACCTGGAAGTGTCTATTTTGAAAAAGGGTGATGAGGATGGGGAGTTAAAAAAGAAAGGATTAATGAATTTTATAGCTAAAACTTTCATTTTCCAGAAAGAAAACCCTAAAAAAGGCGATGCACTGGTAGCTAAGCATGCTTATTTTGAGCGTGCACCGGAAAAATCATTCTTTAACCTGTTATGGAAGACTATTATGACAGGAGTGGTGGCTACGGTAAAGGGGGATTAATGTTACGCCCCCAGTTGCAACACCCGCGAAGGGTATTTTTCGGAATAACTACGCAACATATTTTTCAACACCTCATTCTCTGGGTAAGGTGTCATATGCCCGCGGATATGTTCTATTTCAAAAGGGTTTGCCTTTTCGGGTAGCAGGCCCATACCAAAGAAACGGCCTTTTTCTACCAAAATACAGGATACATCATTACCCGTGTCGCAGGTTTCGATAATAGCATAGGTTCCTTTTTCTTCCTGCATTTGCAGCACTGCTTTTTGCACTTTGGCATTGTATTCAGCCGGCGTTTCGGTAAGAGAGATTTCTTTTACCGATTTATCGAGGAAACAGCAGGCGGCATCCAGCTGAAAATCTTTTACCAGCTTCCATAAATATCGGTGGGCATCGCTGAGTATGTTAAACGACACCAGTGGTTCCAGCAGCTTGCGCTTTTTATCTATAGCCAGGCGCAGGTAGCCCCTGCCATCTTCAAACAGGTAGATGCCAAACAGCTTTTCTGCATTCTTCTGACTTACGTTGTGAACAGGCCACAACCTTTTTATTTCCACACTTTCCAATATAGAAGCGGTGAGCTCGGTGGGCGTTTCTTTAAACGTAATGCTGTAGATATCACGCAAAAAGCTCTGGCGCTTTTTACCGGTATCCAATCCGGTAAAATGACTTACTACCCTTTTGCGCAACATTTTGGCTTTCCCCACATAGATAACAGTGCCTTTGCTGTCGTGGAAGTAATATACCCCTGGTGTGTTGGGAAGACTTTTTACATGATCCTGTGGCAGGTTGGGAGGTAAAATCTGCTCTTTGGCTTCCTTTTTCAAAAACTCTTTTATCAGCTTCTCCCCCCCTTTTACCATTATTTTTTCCAGCAAAATAGTAGTAGCATCGGCATCACCAGTAGCGCGGTGCCTGTCGGTAACCGGTATGTCCAGCGAGCGGCAAATATGCCCCAGTCCGTATTTAGGCAAACCGGGAAAGGCCGCCCTTGCCAGGCGTAGCGTACACAGTTTACGTGCCTGCCAGTGCAAACCTACTGCCTGTAAATGATGCCGGATAAAAGAATAATCGAAGTTTACGTTGTGCGCTACAAATATGCGTCCCTGCAATAAGCGATGTACGTTGGGTGCAATGTCTTTGAATAAAGGCGCCGTGGCTACCATGTTATTGGTAATGCCAGTAAGGCTAACCACATACGGGGGTATGGCAACCAGTGGGTTCACCAACGTGCTAAACCGGCCTTCTATTTTCTCGCCGTCGTGCAGTACAATGGCAATTTCTGTAATGCCATTATCTGCTGCGTGACTGCCGGTTGTTTCTATATCCACTATTGCATACATACCTTCGGCAATCTACATATTTTATCATCTTTGGCGTTACTTTGCAGCAATTTTACTTGCCATGCGCACAAAAAAAGAAGCAGCTCTGGGGTTTATTTTTATTACGTTACTGATTGATGTGATTGGTTTGGGCATTATTATTCCGGTGTTACCTGCCCTTATAAAAAACATGATCAACGGCGATTTAAGTGTTGCCAGTGAATATAATGGCTGGCTCACATTTGCCTATGCCGCTATGCAGTTTTTATGTGCACCATTACTGGGCAATTTGAGTGACCGTTATGGAAGAAGACCTGTTTTACTGTTTTCGCTGTTTGGATTTGGGATAGATTACCTGTTTCTGGCCTTTGCCCCTTCTATTGCCTGGTTGTTTGTGGGCAGGGTGATTGCCGGCATTACCGGCGCCAGTTTTACCACCGCAACCGCCTATATTGCAGATATCAGCGCACCGGAAAAACGAGCGCAGAATTTTGGAATGGTAGGCGCAGCGTTTGGACTGGGCTTTATTATCGGCCCTACTTTGGGTGGTGTATTAGGGCATATAGGTATTAAAGTACCATTTTATGCAGCAGCCGCCCTTAGTTTGCTTAACTGGTTATATGGCTATTTTATATTACCCGAATCACTGGCTTCCGAAAACCGTCGACCGTTCAGCTGGAAAAGAGCTAACCCTATTGGCTCGTTGCTGCTGCTGAAAAAATATCCTACTATTGCCGGTTTAACTTCTTCCCTGGTGCTGATATATGTGGCTTCGCATGCTGTGCAAAGCACCTGGACCTATTACAACATGCTTAAATTTGGCTGGAACGAAGCCTGGATAGGTTATTCACTAGGCTTTGTAGGCCTAATGGTGGCATTGGTGCAGGGCGGTTTAATACGTCTGGTGATACCTAAAATAGGGCAACATAAAAGCGTGTACACCGGCTTACTGCTATACGCCCTGGGTTTTACCTTATTTGCATTTGCCACTAAGGGCTGGATGATGTTTGCCTTTATGGTGCCTTATGCACTGGGCGGCATATTCGGCCCTTCTATACAGGGATTGATTTCCGGCGAGGTACCGCCCAACGAACAGGGCGAGCTGCAAGGCGCTTTAACCAGCCTTATAAGTGCTACTGCTATTGTAGGCCCGCCTATGATGTCGAGCCTGTTTGCCTGGTTTACTTCTAAGAATGCACCAGTGCAGTTTCCCGGAGCGCCGTTTTTAGCAGGCGCGGTTTTAACATTGATCAGCACTTTCCTGGCAATAAGAAGTTTCAGAAAAACACAGAAACCTGTTTAACTTCGCATTTTACAATATTATGGGCGTAGCCGAAAAATTAGCACAAATGAAAGCAGAAAAAGCAGCAGAAAACCTGAAAGCAGGTGAGGCGTTTTTAGAGCAAAACAAACAAAGACCAGGTGTGGTAGCTTTACCCAGTGGTTTACAATACGAAATATTAACGGAAGGCACTGGTCCTAAGCCATCTGCTACCAGCAATGTTCATTGTCACTATCATGGCACTATGATCGACGGTACCGTGTTTGATAGCTCTGTACAAAGAGGTCAGTCTATTAGCTTTGGTTTAAACCAGGTGATCAAAGGCTGGACCGAAGGTTTGCAGTTAATGCCTACCGGTAGCAAATTCCGCTTCTTTATTCCTCCTCACCTGGCTTATGGCGACAGGCAGGTAAGCGCGGTAATTGGCGCTAACAGCACTTTGATTTTTGATGTGGAATTGATCAGCTTTAAATAAGCGTCAATACCAACATATAAAAAAACAGCGCAGTAGTAACTACTGCGCTGTTTTTGTTTGACTATACAAACTTTATTTTGTCCAGGTAGCGTAAAGCGTAGAAAATAGCGGTCATGTGCATGCTTTGCACAATACGCTTTTCATCTACTAACTGCAAAAACTCTTCCCAGCTTACTTCCATTATTTCAATTTGCTCATTCGCATCCAGATGCTGATCCTGCACCTTTTTACCGCCTGTTGCCACAAATGTGTGCATCAGGTTTGCATTGGTAGAAGGGTTAGCAGAAGTGCGGCCCAGGTAATGCACTTTTTCAAAAGCATAACCGGTTTCTTCCAGTAACTCACGGCGGATACCATCTTCAATAGTAGCATCCGTGTCGTCAATACAGCCACCGGGCAACTCAATACTGGTTTCACCCAGGGCATGCCTGTATTGTTTTACCAGTATTATTTTACCGTCTTCGGTAATCGGTAAAGCAGTGGCCCAATCGGTATACTCCAGTACGTAATAATCTTCTATAATTTTACCATCCGGGGTTTCGCATTTATCCTTACGGGCAGTAAGCCAGTTGTCTTTATATACGTACTCTGATGAAAGCGTTTTCCAGTTTAATGCCGTGTCGCTCATAGTAATATCCTTTTAAATGTTTTACTTTTTATTTACCAGTTCATACGGCTACGTAATGCGGTGATATGGGCCACATGGTGTTTACCATGCCACGCGTAAGAGCCCAGTAGCTGCCACAGGCTGATAGCGGCCTTTTGCTCCGGATGAAAAACAGTACGCTCCCATGCATGGTCGTCCAGGTTTTTCAACGTAGCTACCCAACGCTGATGCAGGGCATAAAGTAATGTAATGGACACATTAATTGGCACAGCCTGCACATCATCCAGTTTAGCCCATTCTCCCTCCTTATATGGTTTTATCACCGGGTTATCTTCTGTAAGCGCCAGTTTAAAACGGGTATATGCATTGATATGACTGTCGGCCACGTGGTGTACTACCTGTACTACCGTCCATCCCCCTTCGCGATAGGGGGTATTCAACTGGCCTTCATCCAGATTAAGAATGGCGGCTTCCAATTCGTTCGGTAAAAACTTCAGATCCAGCAACCAGCTTTCTTTTTGTGCCTGCGAAAATGGTTGAGGTGCAAACTTTCCGATGGGATAACGAAGATCTTCCATACAAGTATAGGTTTATGGTTTGTAAGGAGCGTGTTACCGGTTACTCACCTCTCAGCTCTTTACCGGTCATGTGAATAAACACATCTTCCAGGTTGGCCTTCTTCACTTCTTTCGGACGCTCAAAACCCGTGGCCACCAGTTCATCTATCAATTGATCCGGTGTGTTTAAAGCAATGATTTTGCCACTATCTACAATTGCTACCCTGTCGCACAAAATTTCTGCTTCATCCATGTAGTGGGTGGTGATAATTACGGTAGTACCTTTTTGGCGAATTTCCCTGATCAGCTCCCATAAATTACGCCTGGCCTGGGGATCCAATCCGGTGGTAGGCTCATCCAGGAAAATGATCTTAGGCTCGTTAATCAACGTGGTGGCAATGGAAAAACGTTGTTTTTGACCACCACTCAGCTCTTTAAACTTGTTTTTTGCTTTGTCGCGCAGATTTACCCTGTCCAGTAATTCCAATGGATTAATGGTACGATTGTATAATCCTGCAAATAGTGTAATCAGTTCAGTGAGGTTCAAACCCGGATAATAACCAGAGGTTTGCAGCTGAACACCTATAATTTTCTTAATGTCGTTGGGAGAATGGTCCAGGTTAAAACCATCTACAGTTACCTGGCCTCCGGTTTTAGTGCGTAGCGTTTCTATTATTTCCAGCGTGGTGCTTTTGCCGGCTCCGTTGGGGCCCAGCAAACCAAAGATTTCACCTTCATATACGTCAAAACTAATTCCCTTTACTGCCTCAAAACTACCGTATTTTTTGGTCAGTTCTTTTACCGAAATAATAACTTGCTGCATAACAGCAGCAAGTTACTGTATCAGTCGTTATTTGCGAAGGAATATCTGCGTATAAAACACAGTTCCGTCTTTTGCTTTGGAAACACCAATACCGGTGAGATTGTAATCTCCTTCGATATTTTTCTTGTGCCCGGGACTGTGCAACCAGCCATCAACCACCTCATCGGCCGTCATTTCGCCATAGGCAACGTTTTCTGCTGCACCGCTGAAATTGCCGGGTACCTGATTTTTAATGTTTTTAAAGCGGGTTTCGAAACCATCGTGGCTAAAAGCCACCTTTTTCTGCGCCATGTTACGGCTGTGAATAGCCGCCTGGGTAGAAGCTGCATCCAGCATTTGCAAAGCGGGTTTGCCTATGCTTTTACGATGTTTGTTTACCAGCACCAGAATGTCGCTTGTCATTCCATCCAGACTCACCCCATCCCTGTTGTAATTGGCAACAGAAGAAGTGGTGGTTATTTTTTTTTGCTGACAGGCAGCAGATGTAGTAATTACCAGTGCCAGCACCAGTAATTGCATAAATCCAAGATACTTTTTCATAATAAGTTGCATTATAGCGGATTAAGCAATAATAGGCAATTTATATACCATCCTATGTTAGAGGTATGAAAAATCATTACCACGGCTTCAAAACCATCCTATTTAATAAACGTTTCCAGTTCTTCCACCATATGCTTGCTTCCGGCAAAATACGGGGTACGCTCGTGCAGTTTGGTGGGCACTATTTCCAATACACGCTTCTCGCCATCTGTAACCTTGCCACCTGCCACTTCTACTATAAAAGCAAATGGGTTACACTCATATAATAAACGCAGCTTGCCTTTAGGATTGCTGGTAGTGGCCGGGTACATAAATATGCCGCCTTTAATTAAACTGCGGTGTAAATCGGCCACCATGCTGCCTATATAGCGTTCGGTATAAGGACCTCCATTTTCTTTGTTCTTTTTCTGGCAATTGGTGATATAGTTTTGTACACCCTGGCTGTATTCATAAAAGTTGCCATGGTTTACAGAGTATATTTTACCATCTGCCGGACATTTGATATTGGGATGGCTTAAACAAAACTCTCCAATAGAAGGATCGAGCGTAAAGCCATTCACTCCTCTCCTGGTAGCATATACCAGCATGGTAGAAGAACCGTATATGATATAACCGGCAGCCACCTGGCGGTTACCTGCCTGTAAAAAGTCTTTCTCTTCACAAGGCTGGCCTACCTCACTAATACGCCTGTATACACTAAAAATGGTTCCGATAGATACGTTGATGTCAATGTTGCTGCTGCCATCCAGCGGATCAAACATTACCACATACTTACTGTTGTTGCTTTTTTCATCATTGAAAATAACAAAGTCGTCCTGCTCTTCGCTGGCAATGCCTGCACAACTGATACCGTGGCGTAACACGGCCATAAACTGATCATTGGCATATACATCCAGTTTTTTTACATCTTCGCCTTGTACATTTACCGAGCCGTAATCGCCCAATATATCTACCAGGCCCGCTTTATTTACTTCAACATTTACACGTTTTGCAGCCAGTCCAATATCACGCAGCAGGGTGCTTAATTCACCGGTAGCTTTAGGGAAGTTTCTTAATTCCTGGATTGTAAACTCATCCAACGTTAACACATTCCTGTTAATAACCATATGGTACACCGTTTAGTTTTTTTATTATATAAGCACAAGCAAATGTAGCAGCTGCCTGTATGCGTACAGTACTTAGTGTACATAGAACACATGACAAATGCTATCTTTATAATATGTCGCAATATACCGATCAGCTTGGGCGAACTGTCATGCAGCTACATGCCCCGCAGCGCATTGTTTCGCTGGTGCCTTCTCTTACCGAACTTTTATATACACTACAACTGGAACAGGAAGTAGTGGGTATTACCCGTTTTTGCATACACCCCTCGCACTGGCGACAGCAAAAGGCAAACATTGGTGGAACCAAACAGGTGCATGTTCAACAGGTGCAGGCACTGCAGCCGCATCTGGTAATTGCTTCCAAAGAAGAAAACATAAAAGAACAGGTGGAAGACATTTCGTCTTTTGCTGCTGTATGGGTTAGCGACATCAACAACTACCACCAGGCACTCGATGCCATACTAAGCATTGGAGAAATGTGTAACAAACAACAGGCCGCATTACAACTAGTTACACATATTCAACAACAATTTGCGGAAATATCTACCGTAGAACAACCTATGTCAGCAGCCTATCTCATATGGAAAGATCCATATATGACGGTAGGTGGCGATACTTTTATACATGATATGATGCAAAGATGCGGGCTGCAAAATATATTTTCCCATTGCACCCGCTACCCCACCACTACTGTAGAAGAACTGCAGCAAAGTAGTTGCCAGGTAGTTATTTTATCTTCCGAGCCCTACCCTTTCCGCGAGAAACATCTGGCTGATTTACAACAACAATTGCCCGGTAAAAAAATAATACTGGCCAATGGCGAAATGTTTAGCTGGTATGGCAGCCGTATGTTGCAGGCCCCTGCTTATTTTATCGGTTTATTGCAGCGTTTGCAGCAGGGTTAGTAGTATCTTTGCCGTTGCTATGATTTCTCCGCAAACGATACAACAAATTACAAGTCGCATTGATATTTTAGATGTAGTAGGCGAATTTGTAAAACTAAAAAAACGGGGAACAAGTTACCTGGGCCTTTGTCCTTTCCATGGCGAAAAAACGCCTTCTTTCACTGTTTCTGCCGCTAAAGAGATCTATAAATGTTTTGGCTGTGGTAAAAGCGGCAATTCCATCACCTTTTTGATGGAGCATGAAAAGTATAGCTATATAGAAGCTATGCGTTGGCTGGCTAACAGGTATAACATTGAAATTGAAGAAACACAGGTTAGTCCCGAGGTAAAACAACACCTGCTGGTGGCCGACAGCCTGTTTGTGATTAACAATTTTGCCCGCAACTTTTTTACTGAACAGCTTTGGCATTCCGATGAAGGGCAAAACATTGCCTTATCCTACCTGGAAGAACGCGGTTTTGTAAAAGAAGTCATGGAAAAGTTCCAGCTGGGCTATAGCCCCCAGTCTCGCACTGCATTTACCCAGCAGGCCAAAACACAGCAGTTTACTCCCGAGCTGTTACTGAAAACAGGCCTGGTGGTAAACCGCAATGAAGAATTGCTGGACAACTATCGTGGCCGTATCATTTTTCCTATCCATAATAACACCGGCAAAATTATTGGTTTTGGCGCCCGGGTGATAGGAAAAGCGGAGAAAGCTCCCAAATACATCAATACGCCTGAGAACGAGCTGTATATAAAAAGTAAGATTTTATACGGTTCGTATTTTGCCCGCCAGAGTATTGATAAAAACGACGAATGTTTACTGGTAGAAGGTTATACCGACGTAATCAGCCTGCACCAGGCAGGGATTGAAAACGTAGTAGCCAGTGGGGGTACTTCCCTTACGGTGGACCAGCTGCGCCTGATAAAAAAATACACCAACAACCTTACCATTATCTATGATGGTGATGCCGCAGGTGTAAAGGCCGCCTTACGCGGTTTGGATATGGCGCTGGAAGAAGGCCTGGATGTAAAGCTGGTATTGATTCCTGACAAGGAAGACCCCGATAGCTATGTGCGTAAAGTAGGTGCTGCCGAATTCAGAGAATTTATAGCTGCACATAAAAAAGACTTTATCCTGTTTCAGCTGGAGGTGATGCTGAAGGAAGCCGGCACGGATGTGAGTAAGCGAAGCAATGTGGTAAACCATGTTGCCGAAACGCTGAGCAAAATCAGCAAGGCAGAAGACTTTACCAAGCAACAGGAATATATTCGCCAGTGTTCGGGTATTCTGCGCATTGATGAAACGGGCTTGACAACCCTGGTAAATAAATACAAACGTGACCGGGTAGCTAAAGAGGAGAAGAAAAACAACTCTCACAACAGCAATAATAAAAACCACCAAAACGATCACGGCTTTAACACCAGTTCGTTCAACGACCAGGCTTTTAGCGGCAGTGGACAGCCCTGGGACGATCAGATGCCCCCCATGGATTTTGAAGATGGCAATATGGGCATGCCACTGGACGATTTTGGCAACCCAACTGACAACAGTGGCGGCGGCTTTAACGATACCAAGCTACTGGTTAGCCAGCACGAGCTTCAAGAGAAAAATCTGGTGAAGATATTGCTGGAATATGGCCTGCGCGAATGGGGCGAAGATGGTGCTAAAACCATTGCACAACATATTTTTGAAGAGCTGGAAGAGTTTGAATTTGATAATCCCCAGTATGAGCAATTGTTTGATATCTATCGTACACAATATACCCAGGGATTGGAACCCACCACTAAAACCATGCTGTATCATGAAGATGAAAGCGTTCGAAACATTGTGATCAATGCTTCTATGATGCCACATGAGTTAAGCCTGAGATGGGAAGAGAAGCTGGTGAATATTAAAATTATCAACGTTGATAAAAGCCAGGAAGAAGTAGCTACCAGCTTACACTACTTTAAAGTACATAAGATTAAAAAGATGCTGGAGCAAAACCAGCGTGATATGGAGTTTGCAAAAGATCTGGACGAGCAATTACGCTTAATAAAAATTCACTCGCACCTGAAAAAGCTGGAAATGGAGCTTACCGGCCCTGTTGGCACGGTTATCTTCAAATAAAATAAGCTGCTTTTACTGTTGCAGTATCAGCAGCTTATAATATTAAGAATCTACCACTATCCAATGTAAAACCAACAACAAAGAACCAAACCTTTTACTTATCAGTAGGGTTCTTTTTACCAGCCAGTAATTTTTCCAAAGTAGCTTCCACTCTACGCGCTTTTGTATCAGCACGCTTAGCTCCCGCTATCCAGGATACATACTCTTTCTGATTGGTAAATGATAAAGAGGTGAAAAAGTCTTTCGCCTCATCATGTTTCATAAACAAAGTTTCCAGTTCCAAAGGTGGTACCACCAGTCTTTTGTCAAAATCAATTCCGTCAATATCCGGATTTTTGATTTCAGAAAAGGCTCGCGTACGATTAGGAATAGTTTCCAGCTTTTTAAACCGTGTGGCTGTCCACACATGATCAAGAGCTACCTGACGAACCGACTCGTACTCATTTTCAGCTAAAATCTGCCAGCTGCAATCCCTGTTAAGGTCACTTGCAATTTTACTGGCTTGCTTTGGATACGCTATCCATAATTTACCCTCTTCCTGCATCGCTGGAAAAACATCCTTCAAAATAGAACACATCTGGTTTTGATTCACCACAAATACCAGTGCGAAGTCTATTCTTTTCGCTTTCAACAACGGAGTAACGTTTTTAGAGAAAGAGAGCTTGCTGAATTGTTTTTCGATGGCGGAAGGAATTCCCTGTATTAACAGGTTTTTTTCGTCTTTTAATTGTAACTTTTCAAACAAACTTTGCTGTGACATCCTCAAAAAAGTTTTTAAGGTAAACAAAAAAGAGAATGCAAAAGTATTAAAAAAACCTGCATAAAATGCAGGTTTTGTCGTTTTTATAAAAATGTTTGTTAGTTTTTAACAGGAGTATAGTATTTCAATGCTTCTGGCATCAGCTTTTTGATGTCTGCAATACGCTGTTCATCGCTCGGGTGCGTGCTTAATAACACGGATGTTTTTTGTCCGCCCTGTGCTGCCATCCTTTCCCAGAAACCTACAGCAACTTCCGGGTTATATCCTGCCATAGCGGCAAAAATTAAACCATAGTGGTCTGCTTCCGATTCCTGCTTGCGGCTGTTAGGTAATAAAACACCCACCTGGGCAGTAGGCGCATACACGGCATTAAATACGCTTAATGCCTTCTGGTTGCTACCTAAGGCAACCCCACCTACGCCTTGTAATCCCTGGGCCACCATTTGCTGGCTCATTCTTTCACGGCTATGGCCCGCTACAGCGTGTGTAATTTCATGGCCCAATACAACAGCCAGGGAAGCTTCATCGCGGGTAACCGGCAATAAACCGGTATACACTACTACCTTACCACCAGGCATGCACCACGCGTTCACTTCCTTGCTGTCTACCAGGTTAAACTCCCACTGATAGCTTTTTAAAGCATCGGCCTGGCCTTTATCGGCATAATATTTATTGATAGCAGCTGCAATACGGTTACCTACACGCTTTACCATTTCAGCATCTTTGCTGGTGGTGCCGGCAACTACTTTGTTTTCTGATAAAAACTGCTTGTACTCGGTAAGCGCAGTAGCCTGCAGGTCAGATTCAGATACTAATGATAACTGGCTTCTGCCCGTAATAGCATTGCGGGTACAGGCAACAGTTACAATAGCCACTATGGCAGAGGCGGTCAAAAGAAAGCGGGTCATAATAGATTGTTTATTCAAAGTGCAAAAGTTTCAATATTTATACCAATTTAACTGATAGCGTAAAATTGCCATTTCGTCGTATAAATAATACAACCGGTAGTTACTATCCGGCAAATCTAACAATACTTACCACAAACTACCAGCGTCTTTAAAACAAAAAAGCTACCAGATAAACTGATAGCTCTTTATAATAATGTTATTACAAGCTTACTTATTCCATATCATCGCCCTTTCTGCGCTGTTTACGGCGATCTCTGTATTTTAAAATAGGCACTTTACTTTCAGTACCTTTTAACAGGCGATTAATGTTCTTTTGATGGGTTAACACCACCATTAATGCTACCGCTACTGCAAACACACGATACAGTGGTTCTTTCTCATTAAAGATAAATAGTATAAATACAGCAAAAGAAACACTTGCCAGGATAGAGCTTAATGAAACAAAGCGTGTAAGAAATAAAACCAGCAAAAATACGCCTGTACAGCAAAGCGCTACTACAGGTTGGATAGCTACTGCCATTCCAAATAAAGTAGCCACACCTTTACCTCCTTTAAAATTAGCCCATATAGGAAAAATATGTCCTAACACAGATGCCAGGCCCAGACCCAGCATAAAGTTGGTACGCCATAATTCATGTTCCATTCCTGCGTACCGGGGTAAAAATATATATAGTGAGGTAGCTACTACCCCTTTTAACATGTCTACAATCATAACAAAGGTTCCCCACTTAGAGCCAAGAACCCTGTAGGTATTCGTTGCACCGGCGTTGCCACTACCATAGTCACGAATATCAATACCAAAAAAGCGCCTGCTAACCCACACAGAGGTTGGTATAGAGCCAATCAGGTAAGCCAACACAATTAATAACAATTCTTTCATTGGTTTTTTACGGTTGATTTCACAAATAAACTTATAGGGTCGAACAACAAATATAAGGGAATCCTATTTATTTAGACACCGCAATGCATATCCACTTCGATCTTTTCACCGTTCGCAGCGGTAACATGCCTGCCCCCTTTACACTGTCTATAATATCTGTTTCATCCTCTTCCAGCAGGCCACTCAACAATAAATGACCTCCCGGTTGCAATTGCACCGCCAAATCGCTCATATATGCTAACAGTATGTGTTTGTTGATGTTAGCTAGTATTATATCAAATAACTGTTCCGTACGCGGATGATCGTTTTGCGCTATGGTAATATTACTGCAATGGTTGGCCTGTACATTTTCCAGAGCATTTTCAATGCTCCAGCTATCATTATCTATACCCAGCACCGCAGCAGCTCCCATTTTTTCGGCTAGTATGGCCAGTATACCTGTACCCGTTCCAAAATCAAACACCTTTTTACCAGTAAAATCCAGTTGGGCCATCTGCTCTATCATCATATAGGTAGTGGCATGATGCCCTGTTCCAAAACTCATTTTAGGGGTAATCACTATTTCGTGCTGCACCTGGGTAATGGGTTCATGAAAAGACGCCCGGATAGCGGCAAAATCATTCACTACCACCGGCTCAAATTGCGATTCCCATACACTATTCCAGTTTTGCTCCTTAATAGTTGATACTGAATAGGTAAAATTGTTCTCCTTTGCTAAAGTTTCAATTGCCGCTGCTTCGTAATCTGCTTCTTCCATAAAAGCCTTCAACACATCTCCCTCCTCTTCAAAACCATAACATCCCGCTTCAAATAGTGCAGCAATGGCCAGCTCACGCTTTATCACATCATCCGTTCCATTTACTTCAATTTGTATATAATCAGCCATCTGTTGTGCAATTTGCCCGCAATATAAACTACCATACACACAACATTCGTATACAAACAACCTTAATTCTGTTGTAAATTTTATTTATAACAAAAAATCATCCCCCACCCTCCCGGCTTCTTTATGCATTCTCCCGCTTGCTCCTCAAACAATTGGCCTACTTTTAAGGTTAATACAATAAAAAAATACATGTTACTTAATATAACAGATGTGGTTAGCATAGGACTGGAAGTAGCCTACGCTATCAGCATTCTTTTTGGGCTGGTGATTATTTCACAAAACCGGTCGCCCTCTAAAACCCTTGCCTATCTGCTGCTGTTTTTTGCGCTACCAATAGCAGGCATCATCATTTACTTTGTTTTTGGGGAGAATTTCCGAAAAAAGAAGTTGTATAAAAAGAAGTTTATCCGCGATAAAGCATCTTTTGAAAGATATACCAGTTACCTGGCCCGTCTGTCGGAACATATTATCCGTACCCACGCCGAACAACTGAAAGGAAGCGAACAACTCATCAGGTTGGTGTTAAGTGACACCGGACTCCCGCTTTCCCTTAATAATGAGGTGCAGCTGCTGATTAATGGAGAAGAAAAATTCCAGGAAATGTTTCAGGAACTGGAAAAAGCGAAACATCATATTCATATAGAATATTACATTTTTGCTAATGGATTGATTATTAATAAATTAATTGACCTACTGGTAAAAAAATCACAGGAAGGCGTTAGCGTTAAAATAATTTACGATGACTTTGGTACGGACCTGAAAATGAGGCATTTCCGCAATTTAAAGAAGCACGGTATTGTTATGCTTCCTTTTTACAGAATACTCTTTCCCATTGTATCTAACCGGCACAACTACCGCGACCATAGAAAAATGATCATCATAGATGGAAGAGTAGCTTTTACAGGAGGAATTAATATTTCAGACAGATATGACAATACTATCACAATCAATGATTTATACTGGAGGGATACCCATTTAAAAATTACAGGTGATGCAGTAAAGCAATTGCAGTATCTGTTTTTTATTAACTGGGGTTTCTGCGCTGATGAAGATCTTCCGGTTACACAGGACTACTTTCCTGATATTCCCGAGCTGGGAACTAACCAAATGGTGCAACTAATACATAGTGGTCCGGATAGTAACCGAGCCAGTATTATGATGAGTTATTTCGCCGCTATTACCCTGGCTCGTGACTATGTATATATTACCACCCCTTATTTTATACCCAACGAAAGCCTGTTAACGGCCCTGAAAACAGCTGCTTTGGGCAAAGTAGATGTTCGCCTGCTGGTGCCTGGAGTTTCCGATTCCAGGATTGTAAATGCGGCCGCACAAAGCTATTATGAAGAGTTATTGGAGGCTGGGGTAAAAATATACCTGTATGAAAAAGGATTTATACACGCCAAAACAATGGTGGCTGATCACTGCCTTTCTATAGTAGGTTCGGCCAATATGGATATCCGCAGTTTTGACCTCAATTTTGAACTAAATGCAACTGTGTATGATGAAAAGATACACGACCAGCTAAAAGAAGCTTTTATAAAGGATATTGGAGATAGCCGGGAAATAATACTGACCGAATGGGCACAGCGCAGCAAAGTGAAAAAAATGGGCGAATCATGCTGCAGGTTGGTATCCGCTATATTATAAAAAAAGCTGGCGAAAAGCATTACGCTTTTGCCAGCCCTATACCTAATGTACAAGAAAAACAATGTTGCTATTGTAACTAGTCTTTAATATTCAGAGCAGCTTTCACTTCAGCATAGTTATTCCAGTTGATAGAAGTACGTGCTTTAGTACCACCTGGAATCAGGATATAACGGAATTGTCTTACCGCTTCACCAGCAGAGTTGGTAGTGCTGGACAAGCCTAAGTAGTTAGCCTGTAAGCCAATAGTACCTACATAAAACTCAGGAGTGATAATGAAGGTAGTTGAATCGTTATAATATAAGTTAGACGGACACGCCTGGATATATGGGCTTGATTTAGAACCAAAGTTCCAATAAACCCTGATATCACCTTTATCTAAAACATCCTGAGTTAATTTAGGAGCGTCAATTTCTCCATAGGCATCCGTAGCGCCAAATGTAACATCAGTCCAATCAGAATAATAAACATTAGCGATAGCAGAATCTCCTTTTTCACCTTGTGGACCAGCATCACCTTTTTTACAAGAAGTAGCGGTTAATGCACCGGCAATCATTACCAGACCAAAGGCTTTCATCAAAATTTGTTTCATGATTTTTGTTTTTATAGTTATAAATAATGCGAACGAGTTGAATAATTATTGAGCAAGCTGCCAGGAGATCCAGGTTTTGGAATCAGCATAGCTTACCAGGTCGTAAGTACCGGAACTTGTTTTTACAGCATACCAGCTGGTACCATAAAGTAGCGCCCTGGTATCTATCCATGGGCCAGAGGCAGGTAAAGTGCCAAATGTGCCCAGCTCAGAAAAGGTTACACGGCCAGATGTAGCGTTAAACGTAGGCTTCTGTGGAGCAGTTCCACCCAACGCAAGGCTTCTATCCGAATAATCCGCAGTCCTGTAAAAAGGCCCGCATAAATCATAGTTAGGCCTATTGGTAGTATTGTAACCAGGATAGTAAGCTAAATACCAGAAAATTGGGTAAGCAGTAGTTCCGGTAGAATTTACCAGTCCTAACGCATCATCCACCCCATTCATATGAAAGCCTTTGTCAGAATACCAGAAAGTAGCGGCGGTAACCCCTGCCTGGTACCAGTTGGCAGGAGCATTCAGATCTACATATGCCGGAGCCGCTGCGCCTGAAATGGTAACAGAAGTGGTTCCGTTTAATTTGGCATTAATGCTGGATGTAGCGCTATTCCAGGTAAGATTGGTAAAGCTGTTAATAACTGTAGCGCCATTGACAATTGGCGTTACCAGTTCAATGCCATTCGATGTAAAGTAATAATTGGTTGTAACAACATGTGCAGTACCATCAGCATCTTTCCACGCCACTATAAAACCTTTGCTGTCGGGGCTTGCTGTTAACTGATAAGTAACACCATCTATTTTTACAATCTTCCAGTATTGCAGAATATCACCATATTGCTCATCAAACGCAAAAGATGATTTCAGTCCACCGGCAGCATAGGCATCTGCTTCTGCTTTATTGGCACGTACCAGCACCGCAGTGTTGCCATGCTTTCTACCCACCAGGTGAATGGTATCTGCTGTAGAGTTATCATCGAAGTAAAATTCAAAATCTACGTTATAACCAGAACCTGTTGCTCCACCTGCAACGGAAGGATCAGGATCGGCCAGCACATGTATGTAGTTATAGGTATCAAACAACAGGCTCACCTGTTGTAAGGCCTTTAAGCGATAGCTGCTTTCTTTAGAAACAGTAGCAAACTCGTCCGTGAAATCGGAATACATTTTCACACGGTTGAAACTGTCAAAGTTAAAATAGAAGCTATAAGCTGTTCCCCTGCCACTATCGGTAATTACAGCAGCCTTCCAACCGTAAGTGGCTGTTTCCAGCTGCTTTTGATATTTATTCAGTACCTCATTTACACGCTGATCTGGCGACTCATCAAAAGCGCGGTCATTTTTCTTGCTACAGCTGGCCACCAAAGAACCTACCAGCAGTATATATAATAATTTCCTCATAAAGCTTAATCAATTTAAATAGACACTTCCAGTTTTAATAGATGTAAGATTCTACAGAAGCACGCACTCTTCTTTGCAGACTGTAAAAATCAATACCCCAAACACTTTTGAAATAGCTCACAACAATAGCTTCTTTCTGCTTTAACCTGCTTTTAGCCACATCAGGAGTAGTGCCACGGGAGCTTGTTTCTGTAATGCCATTTAATATCCTCTCAAAGCCATCCTTACCTTCAGTAAGCATTACGGAAGTCATTTCTACGAAATCTTCATTAGGGTCCTGCATACAATATGCTGTAATAAAACCATCTGTATTAGCTTCTTTATCTGTGTAGTTTACCCAGTTGGTAGTATACATACCCACATTAATTCTTTTGAATTCGGCAGGATATAATACTGTCTGGTGTAAAATATGCGCTGCTTCGTGGTGGGTAGTATGGAATGCCGTTTTGGTTTGTACAGAATCAGCTGGTACATACCCTGCATCTTTGCTGGTTTTGAATGTATTAATTTCCAGCAGGTTAATTTTTTTACCACCTTCTGCAATACCAAGCACTTTAGTACCATTAGCTACATTGTAAATAGCACTGCCATAAAGGGCAAAGAATTTAGGAGAATACTTTTTAAAGAAAGTAGAATCTGTTTCAGCGATATAGTTATCGGCCCAAACTCTTTTAATTGATTTCATTAATGATAAAACCACTTCTTCCTTCGGAGGCACAAAGTCTCTCAGAATATACTGATCAGATACCTCATGCGGATCCCATTTATATTTTACAGAAATATTAAAAGGAGTAGTCATGCTATCGTTTAACCAGGTATCAATAGGAGTAGGATACCAGGTATCGCCGCCTAAACCTGGAATATCTTCTACCGGGTCCATCTTTTCCTTTTTACAGGAAGCCAGTGAACCGGCAGCTAAGAGTAGTATAAATATTTTAGGTATTCTCATAACGAAAATTTATAATTGAGAGTTGAATATTATCTGGGGTTAAGTGCTAAACCGGACAATACTGCCGATTGTGGAATTTGAAATACTTTTTGCTTAGAATCAGCTGCCAATGTAAGAGTAGCCCCTGTACCGTAAATGGTATGCGTTACCGGCAAATTCTTTCTCAGAATGTCAAACCACCTTTGTCCCTCATGTATAAATTCAGCCCGCTTGTAATCCAGGATCAACTGGTTAAAAGCAGCTTGTACAGCTAAGCCATAATAAGAAGTTACATCATCTGTAGTTAATGTATGTATAGAGGCATCATAGTTATAAATCCGGGTGCTTAAATATGCATTCAGCAATTCCAGCGCACCTGTATAATTACTCTTAGACACCATGGCTTCTGCACGGCTAAACAATACTTCTTCTGCTGTAAATAAAGGAACCATTACATAAGGATCACCAATATCTGCATTTACCGAAAGCCTTACAAAATACTCATTCACCTTAGGCATGTACACTACGTTATCACCACCATATGCCTGGTACCCAAATGACCAGTCTCCCTGACTTAAAGCAGGAACACCTCCAAATATCAGGGTCTGGGAATGGCCTGGATCGAATGCATAACGTCCATATAAATAAGACCTGGCATACGAAGAATAGGTTTCACACAACAACAGGTTTGCAGGCTCAGTAGCCTTCTGATAGGTAGCCATCAGTTCCAGCCTTGTCATATTTTTATAAGTGGTATTCCACTGACGTAACTTAGGCGAGATATCACTGGAAGTAAAAATTTCGGCTGAATGCACTAATACAGAATCATATTGCTGTTTAAACAGGTAGTAACGTACTGCAAAAGCATGTGCCGCCACCCTGGTAAAATGATAAGCAGGTACACTGTATTTTTCATCGCGAATTAAAGGTAAACCAGCCTGCAGGTCTTTTTCCACCATGTCATATACATACTGCACTGTTTTACGCTCATATTGCTTCACCACCACATTCTCAGGTTCGGTAACATAAGGGATACCAGCATCGCTGGCTGCCGTGGTTTTGTTATAGAACTTAGAAAAGAAGTTTACCAGCATAAAGTGCGCATAAGCTCTTGCTACCAGCGCCTCTCCTTTTTGTGCGTTGTACTTTACAGAATCCGGTGTCTGGCTGATAGCTTGTAATGCTTCGTTGGCAGCCGCAACAGCCTTATAGCATGCCCCCCAATAGCCTTCCGGAGAATCGGGCTGATTGCTTCTTACATCGCGAAACATATATGGATCCTGAATTTCATATTCCGTGGTTCCACTTCCTCTGTCACCAACGTTATCCGAACTACATTCTGCAAATGCCCAGTAGTTGGTGTTAGGGTAAGCAGTAGCTACCAGCTGTGCTACTTTTTCAGGAGAGTTTAACTGAGCCCTGTTATCCGGGTCTTTATCCAGGTATTTATTACAACCTGCGGCTCCCATCGCCAGTCCCATTGTTATATATAAACCAATTTTTTTCATATCAGTAAAATGTATGCTCATCATAATAAATTAAAATCCAGCTTTAACAGATAAGGTTACTTGCTTTTGAATAGGCTGTGCCACACCACCGGAATTGAAAAACTCGGGGTCCTGACCTTCCAGCTTCTTATCTGCATAAAGTAACCATGGATTCATGGTGGCTACTGTGAATGATAACATTTTAAAAGGTGATTTCTCTAATGATTTAGGAGTCATATTATAAGCCAATGAAACACTCTTTAACCTTACAAAGTCTCCTTTAGCCACCCTTGCTGTAGAATAGTTATAGTTATTGTAAGCATAAGTACCCGCCATTTGTGCTGCCGTTACACGATCAATAATAGCCGGAACAGCACCAGGCACCGTGTTATCTCCTATTACCACATACCTGTCGTAAAACTCTTTAGGCAATGCGTCATAATCAGTATAACTATCTTTAAATGCAGGATATAACCTGATTTTGTTACCCGCCTGGTAAGTAATAAAGATGTTTAATGAGAATTGCTTATACGAGAATGTATTGTTGAAACCACCGGTAAATTTAGGATCTACCTGGCCACTATACACCAGGAAGGAATCAGCACCTACAGCTTGCAGGTATACGGCCTGGTTCTCTTTATTATTTTCATCTTTAAAAACAGGTGTACCGTTGGTTCTGATCATTTTCACATAATCAATAGAAAACAAACCGTTCACCGGGTAACCTTCCAGGTTACCACCTTCTGGTTTCACCAGGTCAAAGATTAAAGGATCGTTCTTGATTTTGGTAATCTTGGTGGTGTTGTAACCAAAAGTTACTGTTGAATTCCACTTCCAGTCTTTGCTTTTGTAAATGGTACCACCTAAAGTAACATCCACACCATTCGACTTCATATCAGCATAGTTGGCCAGTTTTACTGACTCACCACCTATGCCCGAAGTTTTAAAGCTACCAATCAGGTCAAAGCTCTTTCTAAACCAAGGCTCTACCGTAGCAGTAAATCTGCCTTTAAACATACTTACATCCACACCAAAGTTCAGCTGGTGGTTCTTTTCCCAGGTAAGATTTGAGTTTTCCAGGTAAGTTAGCCTTATTACAGATTCTCTTTCTGTAGTATAAGGCCTGTTGGTCAAACCACTCTTTAATACTACGTTAGAGTTTGTAGCAGGACCTAACGACGCCGTTAAGCCATAGCTGGCTCTTACTTTCAGGTAATCAATTACACCCTTGGTGTGTGCCATAAACGCTTCTTCATCTACGTTCCAGGCAGCACTCACCGTTCCGGTTGGCAACCAACGTGCAGTTTTTGATTTACCAAGCTGATTAGAACCATCATAACGTCCTACTACTGAAATGCTGTAACGCCTGTCGTACATGTAATCTGCGTTAGCATAAAAACCTACGAAACGATCGTATGTTTTAGCCATTTCATAGTAAGGAAAGTTAATTTCAATAGTTTGTTTCAGAATTCTGGGATCGGTAAATGGTACACCACCATTATCATACTGATAACCATAACCCGTGTTAGAATAGTTTTGTCTTTCGGCACCTCTTACCTGCTGACCAGCCAATGCACTAACACTATGTTTGTTATTGTAGTTTTTGCTAAATGAAATCGTGTTCCTGATATCAAAGCTTAACAACTGGTTTTCGGTACGGTTATAAAAACCACCATAAGGCAATACCACCTGTGGTAAAGATTCCGGATCATCCGGATCGGTATACAGGAATTTGTTACCAGCTGCAATAGTAGAGTTACCATTAGCCCTGTAAGCGTTAGCCATGTTGGCGTTTTCGGTAATCTCATGTTCACGGGTTGATCTTACATAACGCATAGAACCAATGAAATCATACTTCAGCGACTTAGTAAACTTGTACCCTAGTTCACCTTGTAATTTCAGGTCAATAACGTTAAGCTTTAGCCTGTTCTCTTCTAATTCAGTAAGGATATTAAAAGGAGCATAGTTTCTTCTGAAATATTCCCTGTTACCATTCTCATCGTACGCAGTTAATGCACGTGCAGTATTTAAAGAATAGCTGAATGGGTTAATATCAAAATCACGGTCAAAAGAACCAGATACCGGGTTAGAAGTTCTGCTTACAGTACCCGGCGCTCTTTGTTGTCTGTAAGAACCTGTGGTAAGGAAACCAGCAGTTAATTTATCAGACAGGTTATAGTTATTACGGAAGTTTAAAGTATACCGTTTTACTTTATCTGCTCTAGTCCAGCCATTATCATCATAGAAACTGGTAGAGAAAAACGATTGTGATTTCTCTGTACCGGTAGACAGACTTAAAGAATGCTCCATCTGGAACGACTGTTTGAACAAAATATCAAACCAATCGGTGTTAGCATTCGCGTATTTTAACAGGAAAGCCTTTCTTTCTGCTGCAGTATTCTTTAAAGCAAACTGGCCATTATCATCCAATTCATACATCAAATCGTACATTTTACCGTACACACCATAGTTAGATTGGCTAAGAATGCTGGGTCCTAATTTTCCTTTACGCTCTAACTCACCCCAAACGCTCATTTGCTGGGCAGAGTTCATGATGTTGAAGTTGCTGTAATCAGGCTTGAACTGAGAGGTAAAATTGCCGGTGTAGTTAACATTGGTTTTACCCGCTTTACCTTTTTTAGTAGTAATTACCACTACCCCGTTCATGGCTCTTGCACCGTATAACGCTGTAGCCGCCGCATCTTTTAAGATGTCGAAGGTTTCAATATCGTTTACGTTAATACCTGCAACCGAGCTACCTAACAAAGTGGTAGGATCACCACTGGATAACTGGTCGTTAGAAATGTTTACCAGGTCTTCCAACACCACACCATCTACCACCCACAAAGGTTTGTTTTCACCATTGATAGAAGTTGCACCACGAATACGCAGTTTAGGTGCACTACCAAATGTACCGGATACGTTTTGTACCGATACACCAGCTGCTCTACCTTCCAGCATACGGCTTACATCAATAATACCATCCATTTTCACGTCTTCTGCTTTCAGTTTCACAGTAGAACCGGTGAATTTTTTCTTGGAAACCGTATTGTAACCAGTAACCACCACATCTGTTAAGTCGGCAGAATCTTCTGTCAGTACAACAGCAATGCTGGTTTTGTTATCAGACACTTTTACCTCATACGATTTGTGGCCTGTCATGGTAACCACCACTACATCGCCAGCGTTCACGTCTTTTATTTCAAACTCACCATCTGCATTGGTGGCTACCTTTTTATTGGTACCCTTGATAGTAACCGTTGCGCCTGCCAATGGTTGTTTTTTCTCGTTTAACACAGTACCTTTCAACACAAAAGGCGGAGCAGCTGCTGCAACGGCAGCCTGATACACCTGCTTATTTTCTGTTGCTTCTTCTTTCTTCCCCTTTTTGTTGGCATCATAACGCACCACAATGCGCTCTTCTACCACTACATAAGATAAAGGAAAGGGTTCCAGCAGGGTGTTCAATAAATCGCCCACCTTTTGGTTTTTAGCATTGACACTTACTTTATTAGATGCCAGTGTTTGATTACCTGCATAGGTAAACGAAACATTAGCGGCATTCCCAATCTGGGCTAATGCGTCCTGGAGAGATGTATTTTTTAGCTGAATGCTAATTTTTTTGTCCAGTGCTGCCTGTGCATTGGAATAAGATGCATGCAGCGTAGCTACTGTGCTACAGATAATTGTGAAAATAATTGCAGATAGTTTCATGACCCTTACAATTGCGCCATTGAAAAATAGTGGTACCTTTTTTTGCATACCTTTATAAGGTTGTTTATTTAAGTGATAGGCAAACCGCTATGGTTTTCCAGGCCTGTACTGCTGTCTGCCTTTAATAGTAAAAACTTATCTAACAATGTGTCCTCACAATGCTGAGGACACTTTTTTTATCTTTACCTGCACTACGGGGGATTGTGAGCCAACTCTCTCATCTTAATAATATTGCGTTAGTTATATGCTTTTAATTACAACCTTCTCCTGAAATAAAGTAGCCTTTTACACCTTTGTTCTCCACCGTTCCATTTAAACTCAATGCTATCAGATGTAAAGCTTTTTCAACGTCGTCTTTTGCATTAAAATCTCCATAGAAAGTACAATTAAGCATTTCTTTGGAAATGGCAATAGGCGTATTATATGCCCGCTGTAAATCCCTTATGATATCAGAAACTTTTGCGCCTTTATAAATAAACCTGCCATCGCGTCTTTGCAGGTAGTCAGCTGCTTCCGGTGCTTCTTTGGTTTCCAGTGTTTTCAAAGTGCTGTCATAGCTCACTTTATGATTAGGACGTACCACCACCTGCTGCGCATTATCATTCTGTACATCCAGGCCACCTTCTTTTACCATCACCTTACCCGTTACTACTACTACTTCAGCACTCTTGCTGTCATACGCTTCTATATTAAAAGAGGTAGCCAGCACCTTGGTAGTAAGCAATGGGGTTTGAATAATAAAAGGGTGCTCCATATCTTTTGATACATCAAAAAAAGCCTCTCCTTTTAACGAAACCATACGCTCATCGCCTCTGAACTGCTCGGGGTAGCTAAAAAAACTACCGCCTTCCAGCCATACGTGTGAACTATCTGGTAACACTATATATTTCCTGCTGCCTTTCACCGTAGCAACAGATATCGTTTTCACAGGACTCAGGAAATTGTGTATGGTGTTTTTAAATACCAGCCCGCCTAAAACAAGCACACCTACAATACTGGCAGCTACCGTATATCTTCTTCTACGGTTGCTGCCCGCAATTGCAGGCAATTCGTCTGTTATTTCAGTTGTAGTATCTTCTTCGGTAGTGTCTTCTTTCTTTATGGCGGCGTTCAATCTATCCAGCAAGCGTAATTCCATTTCTTTCACATCACCCAACTCTTCTTCGTTCCATTCTTCCTTTCCCTGAAAACTCTGATAATAATTGGCAAGCGCTTCTACTTCTTCCGGAAGCGCACGCCCCGAAAGAAATTTATCTATTAGAAATATGAATATTTGTTTATCCACTTACCTGTTTTCTAGTAAGTGTAGAAAAAACACCCTAACCCCTAAAGATTAACAAAAAAAACATACAAATTTGATAATAAAGTCATTGATCCTCAATTCGCTAATAGGGTAACAACTATCAGGGCTATTGTGTTCAATGAAGCGCGCACTCTTTTTAAAGCGATGGTTAATTGATTTTCGACTGTTTTGGTAGAAATATTTAAACGGGAAGCTATCTCTTTATGTGTAAGTTGTTCTTCCCTGCTCAATTTATATACTTCGCGGCATTTATCGGGCAAAGCAGCTACTACACGTGCTACCTGCTTGCTCATCTCCTTTTCTGCCATTATAAATTCAGTGGTGTTGGCAGCCATGCGTTCTGCCGCTTCTTCAAACAATACACTTCTTACCTTGCCGGTACGTATTTGTCTGAATACATTATAGCGAACAGCTGTGTATAAATAAGCACGAAGGGAAATATTAATCTGTATGGTAGATCTTTTCTGCCAAAGCTGTAAAAACAAATCCTGCACAATGTCTTCGCAGGCAGCTTTGTCTTTTAAAACGTTGTAGGCGCACATAAACAAATCCTGCCAGTAAAGCAGATAAATTTCGTTCAACGCATGTTCATCACCGTTGGCTAAACGGTCAAGCAGCACATTATCATTCACTTTATGAATCATCATAGCAGAAAGTTTGGCACCTGTTGAAAAGTATAGATTAATTATTTTCTTAATTATACTTTATAGCAGGTTAAATGACCTTTATTTATTACCACACTTATATAAAGCAATGTAATAATAAAAAAAAGCTGCCTGAGAATGTAACTCAGACAGCTTTTTCTGCTAAAAATAGGTATTTACCACTAATTTATCACCTAGTTAGAAGTCTCTTCCGAAGCTTCATTTTCCTGTTCAGCTCTTGGCTTTTGTTCAGGCTTAGGCATCAAAACTTTGCGGCTTAATTTAAATTTGCCGGTTTTTTGATCCAGACCAATCAACTTCACTTTCACTACATCTCCTTCTTTCAGAACGCCTTCCAGACTATCTAAACGTTTCCAGGAAATTTCGCTAATGTGTAACAGGCCTTCTTTTTTAGGTAAAAACTCAACAAACGCGCCATAAGGCTGTATGGTTTTTACTTTGGCTTCGTATACTTCACCTACCTGTGGCACGGCTACAATACCCTTCACCCAATTCACGGCTTTTACTACACTTTCTTTATTGCTGGAGAAGATGCTTACTTCACCGAAGTTGCCTACCTCTTCAATATTGATAGTAGTGCCGGTTTCTTTTTGTATTTCCTGAATCACCTTACCGCCGGGTCCGATTACTGCGCCGATAAATTCTTTGTCAATAATCAGTTTCTCCATGCGTGGTGCATGTGGTTTCACCTCAGCACGTGCTGCAGGAATACATTCATACAAACCGTCCAGGATATGTAAACGGCCTTTTAACGCCTGGTTTAATGCTTCACGCATTACATCCATGCTTAAGCCATCCACTTTAATATCCATCTGCACACCGCAAATACCTTCGCGTGTACCGGTTACCTTAAAGTCCATATCACCCAGGTGATCTTCATCGCCCAGAATGTCAGTTAAAATAGCATATTTACCATCGCCACGGGTAATCAATCCCATTGCCACACCACTCACGTGTTTTGGAATAGGCACACCCGCATCCATCAGCGCCAGAGAACCGGCACAAACAGTAGCCATGGAGCTGGAACCATTACTTTCCAGAACGTCACTTACCACGCGAACGGTGTAGGCATAATCGTTACCAGGCATCATTTGTTTCAGGCTACGCATAGCCAGATTACCATGCCCTACCTCACGACGGCCAGGACCACGCATAGGCTTAATTTCACCGGTAGAGAACGGAGGGAAATTATAGTGCAGGATAAACTTGGAGTAGTCAGATTTAGCAGCGCTTTCTACCAGCAACTCGTCCAGTGGAGTACCCAGGGTAACTGTAGTCAGTGATTGGGTTTCGCCCCTGGTAAATAAAGCCGAACCGTGTGGCGTTGGTAATGGGTCTACTTCCATTGTCAACGGACGCACCTGATCTAACTGGCGGCCATCCAAACGGATACGGTCGTCCAGAATCATATCACGAACCAGTTCCCACTGTAAATCTTCGTAATATTTTTTAGCGTGTTTTTTGGTTTTATCATCCGCTTCTTCACCCAGGCTGGCAATTAACTCATCTTTCAGCACTTTAAAGGCATCACTGCGGTCGTGCTTGGAGCTTCCCGCACGGGCAATAGCCTTAATTCTTTCAGCTGTAAAAGCAGTTACTGCCGCTTTAATAGCTTCGTTCTGCTCAGGCTTGGTATAATCTCTTTTGGTAGTAACACCTACTTTGTTGCGTAATTCCTGTTGTGCTTTAATTTGAATACGGATAGCATCATGCGCTACCTGTAAAGCTTTTACCAGGTCTTCTTCGCTACACTCCTGGCTTTCGCCTTCCACCATCATCAGGTTCTTTTCAGTAGCCGCAATTATAAAGTCCATATCTGCTTTAGCCAGCTCAGCACGGGATGGGTTTACAACAAACTGTCCATCAATACGGCCAATCCTTACTTCAGAAATGATCTCTTTAATAGGAATATCGGAAACAGCTAATGCCGCTGAAGCTGCTAAACAGGCCAGCGCATCAGGTAAAATTTCAGCATCACTGGATACCAGGGTAATTAACACCTGAACATCACAGAAATAATCTTCAGGAAACAACGGACGCAGCGCACGGTCAACCAGGCGGCTGATCAGTATTTCAGAATCGCTCAGTCTGCCTTCTCTTTTGAAGAAAGACCCCGGGATACGACCTGCTGATGCAAATTTCTCCTGGTAGTCAACAGATAGCGGGAAAAATTCCTGACCTTCTTTGGGCTCTTTATTGGCCACTACGGTAGCTAATAAAATATTATTGCCCTGCTGTACGGTAACAGCACCATTAGCCTGACGTGCAAGCTTACCGGTTCCGATGGTCACTTCGCGACCACCACCCAGGTCAAAAGACACACTAAATGGTTGTGATAACATAAATCAATCAGATTTACGATGTGTGCTATGTGTACGGTGTAGTGTATAGGTACAAATCATGCATCCACATCTGGTTTTTGCAATCTTATTTCACACAAACTGGCATAGCTATACAAAAAAGTATTCCCAACCGTCTTAAGTCAGTTGGGAATAGCTTATAACATAGCTTGAAAAGTTTATTTTCTAAGACCCAGTTTCTCGATCAACGCGCGGTAACCTTGCAGGTTATGCTTTTGCATATAAACCAACAAACGTTTACGCTGACCAACCATTTTCATCAGGCCGCGCTGGGTAGAATGGTCATGTTTATTTGCCTGTAAGTGTTTGGATATGCTAGAAATACGCTCAGTTAAAAGGGCTACCTGACCTTCGATTGAACCTGTATTAGCGGCATTACCACCGTAAGTTGCAAAAATTGTTGCTTTTTTTTCTTTTGTTAAATAAGGCATCTCACTTTTTTTTAAAAAACATCCAAGGTTTTACTTCTTCTATTTGGAACGCGAAGGTAGTAAAATTTTTTATACCACAAGGTGTGTTTCGGGAAAACTTTTTCCCTAGGCAGGTACAGCACTGTCCAACACCCTGTTCCTCTCTGTTTTCAACATGCGGGAAGGATATCGGTTTATTACAATAAAATCATGGGTGGCCATTACAATAGCAGTTCCATAATCTTTACATATCTGAAACAGCAATTGCATAATTTCATCGCTGGTTTCGGGGTCAAGGTTACCCGTAGGTTCATCCGCCAGTATCAGTTTCGGCGAATTAAGCAAAGCCCGCGCAATATCTACACGTTGCTGCTCTCCCCCACTCATTTCAAAAGGCATTTTAAACCCTTTGCTTTTTAAACCTACCTTATCCAGCACATCATTGATCTTTTCTTCAATCAGTTTTTCATCGGTCCAGCCGGTAGCTTTTAACACAAAGCGCAGGTTTTGATGCACATTACGATCGGTCAGCAACTGAAAATCCTGGAATACCACCCCCAGGTTTCTGCGTAAAAAAGGTACTTTTTTCCAGTTCATCCCTTTTAAATCAAAGCCAGCCACATTAGCTGTGCCTTCTCTCAAAGGCAATTCGCCATACAATGTTTTCAACAAGCTGCTTTTGCCGGTGCCGGTTTTGCCTACCAGGTACACAAACTCTCCCCGGTTGATGTTGAAATTCACATCCTGCAATACCAGGTTACTGCCCTGGTATATATTCACATCACGAACGGATACGACTGTTTCAGACATAAAATATTGGTATCAAGAATTAATGGGTATAGTAAATAGGCTTCAAAGTTAATGCTCTGGCCCATTCCTCACTATTTTATATGTATCAAAAAGGTTGCCTGAACCATTTTAACTAAATTTTTAGTTTACAAACTAAAAAACTAGTCATACATTCGACTAAACTTTTAGTTATGAAAACGCTTACCAAAGCAGAAGAGCAGGTAATGCAGGTTTTGTGGAAACAGGAAAAAGGGTTTTTGAAAGATCTGGTAGATGCTATGCCCGAACCTAAACCTCATTCTAACACAGTAGCCACCCTGTTGAAAATATTGGTGGAAAAACAGTTTGTAAGCACTGAAACCATAGGCCGTATGCACCTTTATACCCCCCTGGTAACCAAAGAAGCTTATTCGCAAAGCAGTTTGTCAGGATTAGTGAAAGGTTATTTTGAAGGTAGCTACAGCAAAGCCGTTTCCTTCCTGATAGAAGACAACAAACTTACGGTGGAAGACCTGGAGCTACTGCTTACTCAACTCAAGCATAAGAATAACGATAACGATTAATGCCATTTATATGCAAGCACTGTTTACTTACCTGTTAAAAGTAATAGCCTGCTCGGGACTGTTGTTGGGCTACTACTGGCTGGCTTTACGTAATAAGCAATTTCATCAGTACAACCGGTTTTATTTACTGTTTTCAGTAATAGCCAGTATAAGTTTACCACTCATACAAATGGAATGGTTCGTACAAAGTAGCAATGCTACCGCAGTAAAATGGATGCAGATAATTTACATCGGCAACATTCCTGCTCCCCCGGCGCGTACTATTAACTGGTGGTTAGTTATCCAGGTAACGCTTGCCACAATCAGCCTGTTATTGCTACTGATACAAGCCATGCGTATCCGCCAGCTTTTTCGCCTGAAAAACAGGTTCCGGCATACACTGATACAACAAAAGTTTGTGCTCATTCACACCGACCTGCCTCAAGCCCCGTTTTCCTTTTTCAACTGGCTGTTCTGGCGCAACGATCTGGATATGGATAACAATACCGGGCGGAAAATATGGCGACATGAACTCACCCATATACAGGAAAAGCACACCTGGGATAAACTGCTGATGCAACTGGTGTTATGCTTTTACTGGATGAACCCGTTTTTCTGGATTTTACAGAAAGAGCTACACATGGTGCATGAATTTATAGCCGATGCCAAAGCCATACAGGATAAAGATGCCAGTGCTTTTGCAGCCATGCTGCTACAAGCTACCTATGCCAAATTCCCTTTTGCTCCGGCACAACCGTTTTTTTACTCACCTATAAAAAGAAGATTAACTATGTTCACCACATCCAAACAACCACGCTACAGCTACATGCGTCGCTTAATGGTTTTGCCCGTTACTGGAATTGTATTACTGCTGTTTGCTTTCCGGGTAAAAGCACAGGAACAAAACTCTGCTGTAAAAAAGGAGAAAAACGTTTCTATGGTATTGGAGTCTAAAACTATTACTATAGACGAAACAAATGCAACGACCGCCTTTTTGGCTGACAGGATACGTATAAAGCAAAAGCCTAAAGAAGGCTGGGGGAGTGATGCAGACTCTACCGCCTTTAAATTTTATGGAGAAGTATATGTTGTAAAAAGATCCAAAGAGCCTATTGATACTTCCGATAAAAGCTATATAAACCATATTATCAGCGATGCGGAAGGCAAAGTAACAGGCTATGCTTCTCATGATTCCGCAAGCGTATCAGCCAACAAAGTTCACGTTAAAACAAAAGCTGTAAGCACACCACCACTTTATATGATAGACGGAGAAGAAGTTGCCTGGGAAGCTGTTAATGCTTTAGCTCCTGAGGCCATACAATCTGTAGATGTGTTTAAAGGCACTGCGGCTACCGCTAAATACGGCAGCAAAGGCGCTAACGGTGTAGTAGAAATACATACCAAAGCGGCCCAAAAGCAATAATATATTACAGCAGAAAGAAAAAAGTGGATTAGTAACTAATCCACTTTTTATTTGCGTATAACTCAAGCGATTTTTTCTCCGCCGCTTCTACCCTGCCCACTACCTGGCCTTCAATGCCCAGTTTAGCGCCGGCAGCAATCATTTTATCAGCAGAAGCCGCATCCGTAAATATTTCCAGTCTGTGCCCCATGTTAAACACCTGGTACATCTCTTTATCATCTGCACCGGAATTTTCCTGGATCAGTTGAAATATAGGTGGCGGCGTAAATAAGTTGTCTTTTACAATTTTCACCGGCTGTGGCAGGTATTTCATGCACTTGGTTTGTCCACCACCGCTGCAATGAATAGCTCCGTCAATTACATCAAAGAATTCGTCCAGCAGTACTTTCATTAAAGGAGCATAAGTGCGGGTAGGACTCAACAACAGTTTACCCACAGACAGGCTTGTGCCATTGATAGATAAAGTATCTGTCATTTTGTTCTTACCAATATATACCACCTCGTTTTTCAGCGTAGGTTCAAATGTTTCCGGATATTGCTGTGCATATATTTTATCCAGCACATCGTGTCGGGCGCTGGTTAAGCCATTGCTGCCCAGGCCACTGTTATATTCCTGTTCGTACACCGCCTGTCCAAAGCTGGCAAAACCTACAATTACATTACCAGGTTTGATATTATCGTTGGTAATCAGCTTGTTTTTAGGCCAGCGGCTGGTCATAGTGCCGTTTACAGCTATTGTTCTTACCACATCCCCCACATCAGCAGTTTCACCGCCCAGGTAGTGAATGTTAACCCCATATTTCTTTAATTCATCAAAAAACTCCTGGGTACCATTAATTACGGCTTCCAGTATAGCGCCCGGAATGAGGGTTTTGTTTCTGTCAATGGTGCTGGAAAACAGGATATTATCGGCAATGCCTACACATAACAGGTCGTCCAGGTTCATAGCCACCGCATCCTGTGCAATGCCCTTCCATACCGATACGTCCCCGGTTTCTTTCCAATACAGGTAGGCCAGAATACTTTTAGTACCTGCCCCATCGGCATGCATTACGTTTACCCAGCTGTCATCTCCGCATAAGTAATCGGGGTAAATTTTACAAAAGGCGTTTTCATAAAGTCCTTTATCCAGTTTTTGGATGGCTGCATGTACCTCTTCTTTCTGTGCGGAAACTCCACGTTGCGCGTATAACGACATTGATTTGAAACAGGTTTAATTCTTAAAATTGTTGCAAAGGTAGTCAGAAACTCAGAAAACTGCGAAGCCGGGTTTCAGATGAAACAATTAGTTTTGTAAACTATTTTATGCAGGTACATAAGGATATTACAAATTTACCGGCTTTTAAAAATGCGGTAATTACAATAGGCACATTCGACGGCGTTCATACAGGGCACCAGCAAATTATTGCTCAGCTGAAAGAAGAAGCGGCTAAGGTAAACGGCGAAACTGTAATAATTACCTTTCATCCGCACCCACGCATTGTGGTTAAACATAATGCATCGGCTGTGCAATTATTAAATTCCCTCGACGAAAAAATAGCATTACTGGAAGCTCAGGGGGTTAACCACCTGGTAGTGGTGCCGTTTAATGAAGCGTTTTCCAACCTTTCGGCAAATGATTATGTGCACGATTTTCTGTTTGCCCGCTTTCACCCGCATACCGTTATTATAGGTTACGACCATCATTTTGGTAAAAACCGCCAGGGAGATTATCATTTAATGGAAAGCATAGGCAAAGAGCTGGGCTTTACAGTAAAAGAAATTCCCGAACAGGTGCTCAATGAAGTGGCCATCAGCTCTACCCGCATACGGGAAGCAATAGCCGGAAAAGACATTATTACCGCCAATGATTGCCTGGGCTACCCCTATTTTTTCGAAGGCCGGGTAATAGAAGGCAATCGTTTAGGCCGCACTATCGGCTACCCCACTGCCAATTTGAAAATAGAGAACGAAAGCAAACTCATTCCTGGTAATGGCGTATACGCGGTAACAGTAACGATTATACATCAGATTACCCACCGTAAATCGGAAGAGTATAAAGGAATGATGAACATTGGAGTTCGCCCTACTGTAAATGGCAGCCACAAAACCATTGAAGTGAATATTTTCGATTTCAATGAAGATATATACGGCCATGTATTACAGGTATCGGTTCATCACTACCTGCGCGGAGAGCAAAAGTTCAATGGATTGGATGCGTTAAAAGAGCAACTGGCCAAAGACAGGGAACAATCTGCCCAACTGCTCTCCTGACTTAATTCATCATCATTTTTACCAACAATTCTTTCAGCAAATCAGCATCACTGGTGCCTGCATCGTCAATACCAATGCTACGCAGATTATACGCATGCAATAACAACAATACCTTTTCGGTGCCCCTGAAATCGTAGTTACGTGAAGCCGTAAGATAGTCTTTAGCAAAGAAAGGGTTCACACCTAAGCCTGCCGCCACCGATCTTTCATCTTTAGAAGGCAATGCAAACACCATAAATACCTTACTGAAAAAATTATATAAGGCTGGTAGTATCATTTGAATAGGTGCCGCCTTGGGGTTGGCTTCAAAGTATTTAATGATACGGATGGCCTTGGGTAAATCTTTTTTCACCACTGCATCCTGTAACTCAAACACGTTAAACTCTTTGCTGATACCTACAAAAGTTTCAATATCTTCTTCGGTTATTTCTTTACGGCCATTGAGGTTTACAGCTATTTTTTCCACCTCATTCTGCAAACGGCTTAAATCGTTACCAATATGATCTACCAGTAATAATAAGGCCTTTTGTGTAATGCCCAGCTGATGCCGTTGCACCATCTGGTTTACCCAATCGGGCAACTGGTTATCATACATCTTTTTGGTAGTAAGCATCTCCCCCTTCTGCTTCAGCGCTTTAGCAAATTTGGTACGCGCATCCACCTTCTTCTCTTTATAACTTACTACAAATATGGTAGTGGGCTGCGGGTTATCAATATAAGCTTCCAGCTTTTCCACATCCCGCATTTGCTGGGCTTCTTTTAACAGCACCACCTGACGTTCGGCAAACATAGGATACCGCCTGCAGGCATTTACAATGGAAGCCCAATCGGCATCACGACCGTAAAATACTGTTAAATTAAACCCCGCTTCACTCTCATTCAATATATGATGCTCTGCATAGTTCACTACCTGGTCAATAAAATAAGGTTCATCGCCTTCCAACCAATAAACCGGTTTAAATTGCCCCTTTTTCCATTCTGAAATGATCTTTTCTGCAGACATAGAAAACAAAGATAGCACATGGCAGATTTTCCTTTCACCTTTTTGGCATGGTTTTGGAATTTTTGCGCTCAGAACTTAACAATTTTAATTTATTATTGGACCCAAAATTTCATCGTATATGAGTTACACAAACGAACCTACCCCAACTCCCACGCCACGCCCAACTCCAAAGTCAAACGACAGCAGAAAGTTGATATATGGTGCTCTTGTAGTATTATTATTAGGCACATGGGGCTACATTATCTGGGATAAAAGCGAATCAAAAAGCGAGTTAACACAATTACAAACACAGTTTACCAATGTGGACTCTGCCCGTAATTCTATTCAGTTGGAATATAACGACGCATTAGCCCGTATGGATTCACTGACAGGCGACAATGCACAACTGCAAGGCGCACTGGGTGAACGCAAACAAGAAATTGACAAGCTGAAAGGTGAAATCAGAAGCATTCTGAAAGAAAAGAATGGCGATTTGTCTAAAGCCAGAACTAAAATCAATGAGCTGAACGGCAAAATCAACGATCTGTTATCAGAAGTAGAAAGACTGAAAGGCGAGAACGATCAACTTACCGCTTCTAACCAGCAGTTAACTACAGAAAGAGACACTTTAAGCTCGCAAAAGCAGCAGATCCAGCAAAATCTTACCGCTACTCAGGCTGAGAAAGATCACCTGGCAGATGTAGGTTCTACCCTGCACGTGTCTAATATCAACATCACAGCTATTGACGTAAAAGGCAGCGGCAAAGAAAAAGCTACTACCACAGCAAAAAGAGCTGATCTGTTACGTATCTCTTTCGACCTGGATGAAAACAGGGTAGCTACCAGCGGTAACAAAGAACTGTATGTATGTATGACTAATCCTGAAGGCAAGCCAGTATCTATTCCTGCTTATGGCAGTGGCACCTTCACTACCCGTGAAGATGGCGACAGAGTGTATACCAACAAAGTAAACGTTCAATATCAGCAAGGCAAACGCACTCCTGTAAGCTTTGATTGGAAGCAGGATGGCAAATACGAAACTGGTAACTATAAAATTGAAATTTACCAGAACGGTTATAAGATTGGTGAAGGCATTAAAACGCTGAAAAAAGGCGGATTATTCAGCTAGTCAGCATTCCCCTTTTCAATATATATAATACCATGGAAGTCCCGCACAGTGTTGCGGGATTTCTTTTTATATTACACACATGATTCAATCGTGGCTTAACTGGAAAACAGGGCTGGTGCTAATGGCTACAGGCATTGTAATAGCCGTGTTCTTTTACTCGCAATACCTCTCGCAAAAGCTGGAAACAGAAGAAAGAAAGAAGGTGGACTCCTGGGTAGAAGCGCAGCAAACCATTCTCAACAGCAACGATGGTAATAACCTGGCGCTTGCTTCAAAAATATCCCAGGAAAACACAGACATACCTATTATCGAAACCAACGAAAAGGACAGCGTTACCGGTAATTATTTAAATATAGACAGTGCTGCTATTGCAGCTAACCACAATTACCTGCAGCAAACTCTGCAAAAGTTCCGGAAACAACATCAGCCTATTGTAGTAGTATTGAAAGAACATCCCTACCAGGCCAATAAATACTACTATGGCCGTAGCTTTCTGCAACAACAGATCCGGTATTACCCTATTGTATTCTTATTGATTGTGGCATTATTTATAGCGTTAGGACTTTTATTTATCCAAACCAGTTACCATAGCCGGCAAAACCAGCTGTGGGCTGGTATGGCCAAAGAAACCGCCCACCAGTTAGGCACTCCAGTAAGCAGCCTGCAGGGTTGGGTAGCTGTGTTGAAAGAAACAGAAGCCTATTTGCCTTTTGCTACTGAAATAGAAAAAGACGTAAACAGGTTACAACTGGTTACCGACCGCTTTGGTAAAATAGGCAGCACCCCACAACTGGAACAAAAAAACATCACGGAGCAAATTGCACATATGGTCGATTACATGAAAAAGCGTGCGGGCAATCATGTTTCCTTTCACTTTCACCACCCTTCCCATGATGTAGTTACTACTATTTCTCCACCATTGTTTGACTGGGTAATAGAAAACCTGCTAAAAAATTCCCTGGATGCTATGGAAGGCAAGGGTAGCATAGAAGTAACCCTTCAACAGCAGGATAAAAAAATAATGATAGATGTTACAGATACCGGCAAAGGCATTCCTGCCAAAAACATCAATAAGATATTCCAACCCGGCTTTACCACCCGTAAACGCGGCTGGGGATTAGGTCTTACTTTAACCCGTCGTATTATAGAACAATACCACAAAGGTATTATCTACGTAAAATGGAGTGAGCCAGGCAAAGGCACCACCTTCCGTATTGTACTGGGTTAAAGAAAAATTTATAGAATAATAGTAAACAAAAGCATTTTCCCCTACTTTTGTCGCCCTGTTAACCACGGGAATGCGGTGGTGGCGAAATTGGTAGACGCACTACCTTGAGGTGGTAGCGCCTTTTACCGGGCGTGACAGTTCGAATCTGTTCCACCGCACTAAACGGACAAAAAGTAGTATTACTCTTTTGTCCGTTTTTCTTTTCCGCCTGTTCCTGGTGCATTCCCTTTTTTACTGCAGATATTACCATCTTAGCTTTTGTATCTACCGCAATTGTTTCATATCTGCCCATAATATTTACCACTCTAACGGAAACAAAAGCACTTCATACCATCCATCGGTTGTTACTTTTTTACACGCCACTTGCACTTACGGAAAAAATATTCGTGCTGACGGAATGCCTGTCTGATCAGACGGAACCCTTGCATGGCCTTACGGAATTTCCGTCAGATCAAACGGTGGCCCGGTATGTATATACAGCACTTCGGTTTGATCAAACAAAGACTCCGTTTGCAAGAACATTTTTTCCGTATACAAAAACCAGTCTTCTGTTTGCCCAAACGGGATACCTGTATGGTCAAACAGAAGTGCTGCTCTGCCGTACTTACATCCTGTTTGTTCAAATACTTTTTCCGTATGGCCATGCAAGGGTTCCGTTTGCCCCTCCGCTTTTTCCGTCAGCCCCAACGGAAACTCCGTCAGCACGAATATTTTTTCCGTAAGTCTTGTTTTCCTCCTGATAAGCCCCACTTTTACTTCCATTATTAACAATAGACAAACACACTTTTTATATAGCCGGTAATCATTAATTCTGCTCTTTATTCTAATTTCATCTTCTTATAAAAACTGATATATGGGACTTTTTGACAAAATCAGGAACGAGTTTATTGACATTATTGAGTGGGTGGATAACACCAACGACACTATCGTATGGAAGTTTCCGCGCTACCAGAATGAAATTAAAATGAATGCAAAGCTTACTGTGCGCGAATCGCAGCTGGCTGTATTTATGAACGAAGGGGTGATTGCAGATGTTTTTAAACCCGGCATGTACACGCTTACCACCCAAAACCTGCCTATTCTTTCTACGCTGAAAGGATGGAAATATGGTTTTGATAGTCCCTACAAAGCGGATGTGTTTTTTGTAAGCACCCGGCAGTTTACCAACCAGAAATGGGGCACCCGCAATCCGGTAATGCTGCGCGATGCAGAGTTTGGCCCGGTACGTTTGCGTGCATTTGGCTCTTTTGCTTTTCGTGTGCAAAGCGCCGAAATCTTTTTAAAAGAGATTGCAGCCACCAACCCTGAATTTTCGGTAGATGGCATTAACGAGCAATTACGCAACCTGGCCATTACCCGTGGCATAGATGCTATTGCACAAGCTAAAATTCCGGTGCTGGACCTGGCCGCGAATTACGATGAAGTATCTGCACTGATTACCGATAAAATAAAACCTGAGTTTACCGAGCTGGGGCTTGAGTTAACCAAGTTTTTAATTGAAAACATTTCTTTACCTCCTGAGGTAGAAGCTGCATTGGATAAACGCAGCAGCATGGGCATTGTAGGTAACCTGGGTGCTTATGCACAGTTTCAGGCAGCCAATGCCATGGAGCAGGCAGCTACCAACCCTAACGGTGGTGGTTTAGCCGGTGCGGGACTGGGCGCAGGTGTAGGTATGGCTATAGGTGGGCAGTTAGGCAATGTATTCCAGCAAAACCAGTTTCAGGGTAATGATGGTCCGCCTCCTATTCCACAGGCTGTACCATTTTTTGCCGCCATCAATGGCCAGCAGGCAGGCCCATATACCATGGAACAATTAAACCAACTGATAGCAGCAGGTACTGTTAACCAGCAAACACAGTTCTGGAAAAAAGGCATGGCCAGCTGGGCACCTGCCAATACTATTCCCGAACTGGCAGCCTTATTCAACAACGTTCCACCACCTTTACCAGCTGTTTAAAATTTAATAGTACACATGCCACAGGCCGAACAACCTGCTACCCTCAATACCTCGCTGCAATGCGAGAGCTGTGGCGCCACATTACATTTTGCACCTGGCACCCACCAGCTGAAATGTACCTATTGCGGCGCCACCAACGATATTCCGTACGACACAGGCGCTTTGACTATAGTATCGTACGATTATGAAGCGTTTATTGAAAGCGTACGCAACAACAACAATGCGCACGTAGAACGAGTGGTCAGCTGTAAAAACTGCGGCGCCGCTACCACTTTGCCACCAGAGGTAAACTCTGAGAATTGTACCTTCTGCGCAAGTCCCCTGGTGCTCAATGAAGCAGCTAACCAGCAAATTGTTAGCCCACACTACGTGCTCCCCTTCCAGGTAACACAAACCGATGCTGTCAAGGCTTTTCGAACTTGGTTAACCAAACTATGGTTTGCCCCGAACGATCTGGCCAAAATGGCCACCAATGAGAGTAGTAAGTTTAAAGGAATGTACCTGCCACACTGGAGCTACGATGCGGACACAACTACCGACTACGATGGCGAGCGGGGCGATTATTACTATACCACAGAAACGTATACCGAAACTGTGAACGGAAAAACGGAAACACGCACCCGCCAGGTACGACACACCCGTTGGCATTATGTAAGCGGCACAGTATATAACCAGTTTACTGATATTATTGTAGCAGCAAGCCAGTCACTACCGCCCAAAGTATCTAACAGGCTGGAGCCCTGGCACATGAACCAGCTCGTTCGTTACAACGAACAATATGTGAGTGGTTTTCGCTCTGAGCTATACCAGGTTACCGCCGAAAATGGTTTAACAGAAGCCAAAAGAAGAATGGATGGTGTTATCAGAAACACCATAGAACATGATATTGGCGGTGATGAGCAACGCATAGGCAGTTACCAGGCATTGTACGAAAATCTGGCACTCAAATACCTGTTATTACCGGTATGGATCAGCGCTTATAAATACAACAATAAACTGTATCATTTTACTGTAAATGCCAGCACAGGCGAAGTAGTGGGCGAGCGCCCTTACAGTGCTGCCAAAATAGCGCTGGCAGTGTTAGCTGCTATAGGCATTATCATTTTCATAGCATATTGCTTCAGCAATAGTAGTAATTAAGCTTTGGCTTTAAATGTCCAGGTAATAGTAAATACAGCAACCTCCTCTCCTTTATCGTTTAACCCTACCGAGGTTACTATACAGGTTTGTGGTTGCTGTGTTGTTACCGCTTTATTCACCATCTCTGCAAGTAATTCACCATCCAGGCAGGTAAACACTGTATTTCCCGTCGCTTTTTTATGAAAGGCCGCTTTCATTTCCAGCACCAGCATAGAAACAGGTTGCTCCACTCCTTTTACCTGCAACATAGCCAGCATACCAGTGCTTAACTCTGCAGCCATGGCCAGGCAGGCAAAATAAGTGCTGCGAAAAGGGTTTTGCGAAAACCACTTATAAGGCACTTTTACACTACAGGTGTTATCATGCAACGAAATAACGCTTACCCCTGAAAAAAAGGCTGCAGGCAGCTTACTTAACAGGTATAGTGAAAATTTGAACCGGTTGGTGGCTAATTGTGCAAATTTCTTCTTAGCAGTTACAGCATTCGTCATGGCATTAACATTTTCAATTGGTGGCAAACACATTAAATATACATACAATTCCACTTACTAAGTACCTTTGTACTACCCTTGATTATGTTAAGAGATTAATTGAAGTTTTATGGAGGCAGGAATCAGTGCAGAAGAAAATCCAATCCAGTTACGTTTTACATTAGCATCCTTTGCAGCCCTCACTTTTATCGGCTATTTCACTATCGGTCTGGCGCTAGCGGTGTTACCCGTGTTCATTCACCAGCAATTAGGCTTTAATGCCATGATAGCGGGCGCAGTAATAAGCATACAATATGTAACCACCTTTCTCATGCGCGGATATGCCGGTAACCTGGTAGATAAAAAAGGGCCTAAACCTGCTGTAATGCTGGGCATGGCAGGCTTTACCGTAAGCGGCCTTGTGTTAATAGCAGCCATTATGGTAAAACACATTCCCACGTTAAGTTTGTCTTTACTGGTAATTACCCGGTTAGTAACAGGTTTTGGCGAAGGCCTTATTGGCGCCAGCCCTATTAACTGGGCCATTTTAACGGTAGGTGATAAACACACCAGCCGGGCTATTTCTTTTAATGGTATAGCCAGCTACGGTGCCCTGGCTATCGGTGCTTCACTGGGTGTTGCTATCAGCAACAGCCTTGGCATGACCAACATAGGTATCTTCATTTTTGTAACCGGCCTGGGGGGCTACTTTTACAGCAAAAGTAAAAAGCCATTACAGGGCAACACCGATGCTCCACGCGAAGCATTTTTGCAGGTGCTGAAAAAAGTGTCGGTCTATGGCATTTGCCTGGCGTTGGGTGGTGTGGGCTTTGGTACTATTTCTACTTTTATCACACTCTATTACGCTTATCTTAATTGGACCAATGCTGTGCTTTGCCTTTCTGTATTCAGCACGTTGTTTATCCTGGCCCGTGTGGTGTTTGGAAGTACCATAGACAAATACGGCGGTATGCGCATAGCCCTTGCCTGCCTTTCGCTGGAAACCGTGGGGCTATTACTGATATGGCTTGCCAGTACCCCTTTTGCCGCATTGGCGGGTGCAGGCATTACCGGTTTGGGCTTTTCGCTGGTGTTTCCAGCCCTGGGCGTAGAAGCAGTAAAAAGAGTTCCGCCTGCTAACAAAGGCGCAGCATTGGGCGGCTATGGTTTGTTTATTGATATATCGCTGGGTATTACCGGCCCTATGATTGGCGCTGTGGCCAGCCACTGGGGTATGCAATACATTTTTCCCTTTAGTATGGGAGTAGTATTTACAGGATTGCTGCTGGCTATATTCGTATATAACCAGCGGCACCGCAGTATAGTATAATCAACCCAATATGCTAAAAGGTCTGCTTCTTTTCTAATTCGGGCAAAGCCTCATCTATCCGTTTAGCCAGTTCCGGCAACTTAATAGTAGGTACCGCCGGAAACAAGTGATGTTCCAGGTGATAGAACATACTAAAAATAAACATCTTCCATAAAACAGGAATGAATGTTCCAAAATAAACTTGGAACATTCATTCCACTACACTTACCTTTACGGAACAAACATTCCAAATAACAATACAACAAAACAAAATGAACACACTTAACAACAAAGTTGCCGTAGTTACAGGAGGTACCAGCGGTATTGGTTTAGCCACTGCAAAAGAGTTTTTAGTGCAAGGTGCACAGGTAGTAATTACCGGCCGTAGCAAACAGTCAGTAGAAGCAATAGCTGCAGAAATTGGTGCCACCGGCATCGCCACCGATCAAAGTAACCCGGGCGATATAGACAATCTGGCAACCCAACTACAAAAAAGCTTTGGTAAAGTAGATATCCTGTTCTTGAATGCAGGCGTGGCCGAATTCAGTTCTGTTGCCACTGCCACAGAAGAGCATTTTGACAAAGTGGTAAATGCCAATGTAAAAGGCGTATACTTTACCGTACAAAAATTGTTGCCACTGCTTAGCGATGGCGGTTCTGTCATCTTCAACACTTCTGTAAATGCTTCTATAGGTATGCCCGATTCCAGTGTATACTCTTTAAGCAAAGGCGCTATTTTATCATTTAACAGGGTGCTGGCAACAGAATTGGCTCCACGCAAAATACGTGTGAACGCTGTATCACCCGGTCCCGTTGCTACTCCTTTATACAACAAGCTGGGTTTAACGCAGGAACAAGTGAGCGGCTTTAGTGAAGCACTTGGTCAGAAATTATTATTACAACGTTTTGGACAGGCCGAAGAAATAGCCAAAACTGTACGATTCCTGGCTTCTGATGACGCTGCTTTTATCACCGGTACAGAGTTGATAGCAGATGGTGGCTTAACTGTATTACATTGATTTTTTTTGCCACAATACGGAACATTCATTCCAAATTAAATATCTTTGTGGCAGCAACTGAAATAAAAGGTTATGGCAAGATCAAAGGCGTTTGACGAAAATGAAGTGCTGGATAAAGCAGTAAACCTCTTCTGGTCCAAAGGATACAACGGAACTTCTGCCCAGGACCTGGTAGATAGCCTGGGTTTAAGCCGGTCCAGCTTATACGATACGTTCAGCGATAAAAGAACACTGTTTATAAAAGCCTTACAGCACTATCGCACTAAAATGGGCGGCGCCGCATTGCAAATGATTAAACAATCGGATAATCCGGCGCAAACCATTAAGGAGCTTTTTAAAATGGTGATCAACGATAGTTGTAATCCCGAAATTCCTAAAGGCTGTTTTATCATCAATAGCATGGTAGAACTAGCCCCTTCCGACCCGGAAGTAGCGGCCATTGTAAATGGCAATGCACAGGACATGGAAGACGCATTTTACCAGGCTGTAAAAAAAGGACAGGAATCGGGACAGTTTTCTACCAAAAGTAATCCCAGAGCAGTGGCACGCCTGCTGTTCAATACCCTGTCGGGTATGCGCGTAGCTGCCAGATCGGGCATGGACAAAAAAAGCCTGGATGATATTGTGAAAAGCCAACTGACATTGTTAAGTTAATACAAAAGGCTCCGGTGTTACCGGAGCCTTTGTTGCTTCTCTCCTTTCGCCGGAATTACCCGGATCAAGTTATAAGGGTATACTCTCAGGCACTCTCACAAACCACCCCTTCTACGAAAAGCTTTATACCTGAATACTAAAAAGAATCGTGCCGCATATTTTCTATCCTATCCATGGTGTTATAGCTGTAGAAATATGCCGCCAACCCATCCATTTTGTAGAGCAGAAACTACTGTTAACACACTGGCATAAAAACAATGCAACAACCGATTGCATTATCCGGTTTCCTGAGTATATTTATACCTGTTCGTTGCTTGTATATGAAATAGTCTGCCAGTCTTTGGGCCTTTTCTCTCTTACCTAACCTGTCATATAACATATATCGCTTTGTAAATAAAGCTGATAGATGTTTCCTGCTATAAGCAACACCATTCATCATTAATAATTTTTTGCTATTATGAAAAAACGATTACACGGCATTGGTGTATTAGCTATGCTATTTTCTCTTTTCAACAGTACACAATTACAGGCACAACTGGCTTTTCCCGGCGCATTGGGCTTTGGCGCCAACGCTACAGGCGGCCGTGCAGGCAGTGTTTACCATGTTACCACACTGGCCGATGCAGGCACCGGCTCTTTCCGAGATGCAGTTAGCCAGTCTAACCGTATTGTAGTGTTTGATGTAAGTGGATATGTAACATTGGCTTCGGCTGTTTCTGTAAAAAGCAATATCACCATTGCCGGACAAACGGCTCCCGGCGGTGGCATTGGCTTTAAAGGAGGTAAAATATCTTTTGGCAGCTCCACCAATATCATCTGCCGGTATGTACGCTTTCGCCCTGGCAGTGAAACTGCTGCCAACACAGATGTGGCACTTAGCCTGTATCGCTCTACCAATGTAATACTGGACCATTGTTCGTTTGAGTTTGCTCCCTGGAATAATATTGATGGGGTAAGTGACGACTGGCAAAATTACCCCGTTACCAACATCACTCTCCAGCACTGTCTTATTGCCAATCCTACTTACCAGCAGTTTGGTGCGCATACAGAAGGCGTGAACGGTACCTGGGCATGGTTTTATAACATCTTTGCCAACTCGCACAACCGCAACCCGCTGGCTAAAATCAATACCATATTCGTAAACAATGTATTGTATAACTGTTCTGCCGGTTACACCACGCACACCAGCACCAAGTTTAAGCACGACATAGTAAACAACTATTTCATTCATGGCCCTGCCAGCACCGGCACCGATAACACCTGGTACCAGGTAGATAAGAACCAGAGTATTTATTACAGCGGCAACCTGAAAGACAGTGATTTAAATGGCGCTTTGAACGGGGCCGCCACCACGCCTTACTGGTATCAGGGCCCCGGTACCATACTCACCTCTCCCTGGTCGCCACTGACCACTTCGGTTACCCCGTTTAATACGCAAACCGCTTTTCGCCTTACCACTTCCTGGTCCGGCGCTTTTCCGCGTGATGAAGTAGATAACCTGGTAGTAAGCCAGATAAACACGCTGGGTAGCGGTACTACAGGCACAGGTGCTGGCACCCGCGGGCCCGATGGAGCATTATACACCAGCCAGACACAAACAGGATTGGGCAATAATGGCTATGGCACCATTGCCACCGGCACTACTTTAACTGACACCGATGGAGATGGCATACCCGACTTCTGGGAAACCGCTACCGGCTCTAACATCAACAGTAATGATGCCATGACTGTAGGGGCAGACGGTTATACCCTGATTGAAAAATATATCAACTGGCTGGCCGACCCACATATGAATACGGTGACCAACACGTATGCCGACCTGGATTTATACAAGTACACCAGTGGCTTTACTTCTGTTAGCCCCACCTACGCTATCAGCAATGTTGCCAATGGCACAGCTACCCTTCAATCTAACGGACATACAGTTCGCTTTACACCTACCAGCAGTTTTAACGGGCTGGGCAGTTTTAAATACACTGTAACCGGTTCGGATGGCAGCACGTACAGCGATACGGTGAATGTGGTAGTATCTACTTTACCTGCCAGCCTGGTACTGGCCAGTCCCTCACCTGCCGAAGCAGCTACTGAAGCCAACACTGCACAACATATAGAAGTATATCCTAACCCGGGCACCACCCTGCTACAGGTGAGGTTGCGCACTATTGCCACCAGCACCGTTAACATCACCCTATCTACTACCGGGGGCAACACGATATATCAGAAAACATTTGTAGCCGGTGAAAAAAACTACCGGGTAGAACTACCTGCCAAACCTGCTCCTGGTTTGTATATACTACAGGCTTCCGGCAAAGGATGGAAAGAAAGTAGTAAAGTAATTATTGAATAAACAACAATGTAGAAAAGGCCCCTCACATTGTACCCGCAAGGCAGCACCCACACCATGGGCGCTGCCTTGCTTTTTATGCTATCAGATGGCAATGCCTACCATACCTGAAACAAAACTGGTTACCAGCTGCATATTCACTGTTCACCACAACGGCCAGCGATTCCAAACAACAATACATTCATGACTTTATCTGTTATCAGGCTCATTCAATTCATGAGAAGTAGTAACGTAGTCGTTATACTCATTTACATTTAACAGCTCTTTTTTATCTGGCGTGGGCAGCAAAGCTATATTGGCATTGATAAGCGCCTCCCGCGGGCTGGTATAGCCCTGTGCCAGCAACTGCAACAGCCAGGAATAACTGGCAGGCTCCCAGATAGTGGTCAACGGCTCAGGCCAGTTACCACCTTCCGGATCCCAGAAAGCAGTGGCCATGCGAAACGCATCCCGCTCCGCAACAAGTATTCCCAGGGTGATGGCCGATAAATAAGGCAGATCGCAAGCCACCACTAACCACGCAGCATCCGGGGTATGCCGGAAAGCGGATAAAATGCCCCCCAAAGGCCCCATATCCATAAAGCTATCTGTAATAACAGGCAATCCCTGTTCTGCCACCGCCGTTGCCTGCGCTGCATTGCACGATACAAACACCTCGTTGCACAATGGCTTCAACAATTCGTATACATACTGCCTTTGCGTTTTATGAGCATGATACCGTATCTCCCCCTTATCCATCCCCATACGCGTGCTTTGTCCACCCGACAACACCAACCCATTTAACACCGGTTTACGTTGCTGCATCCAGTTCTCTACAAAATGTACCAGGCCTTCTTTATCTTCTACCGATAACACAGGCACTGTTAACAGCTCCGGCAGCTGACTGCTTATATCTTCCGGCACCCCTGTGGCATTACCCGCCAATAACACCAGCACTACATGAGTAAGCTTACTTAACTTCTTATGTAGCGGCTTAGCATCGTCTATCACTATTATTTGGCGGGAAGCAATAAAATGGTTGCCATTTACCAGCACCAGGTCTGTATCGTTAAAACAGTGCCGCTGTTGTATGGCATTAAAAGGGCGGGCATATTCCACGCGTGTGTAAGCTATTTTATCGGAGAACAACACTTCTGCCCTGTGCGGCATTCCGTCATTGCCCGCTTCGGCTGAGTGATCGGCATCGGCATAACCAATACGATAAGCAGGCAATGCCCCCATTATCCACTGGGCCAACTTGTTGATATTGCTGCAATTTGTACCCAATATAGCCAGTTCGTTTCGTGCAAAGGTTGCCATAAAAACACATTTATTGCCTGCCGTTAATTCTATTCAAGGTACGCAAAAGGCGGTAATTTTCCGAGCGGGCTATATTGGCATAATTCCTGTCGCAATGCAGATAAAACTAGTACCTATGGATATTATCATTCAATCACTTGGCTTTAACGCTGGTGAAACATTGGAAAGCTTTATCAGGGAAAAATTACACACTCTTAAAAGCGATCAGATTATACGGGCCGATGTTACTCTGTTCAAAGGACCAGACTCCACTCCCGAAAATAACTATTGCGAAATAAGGCTGGAAGTGCCCGGTTACGATCCCTTTGTAAAAAAGACAGGTATTTACTTTGAAAACGCGGTAAGTGAATGCATTGACGTTTTAAAGCTACAGCTAAACAAAACCAAAGACAAACAAACCCAACGCCAGCATGCCGATGCCATAAAGGTACAGGACGCCATTATGGAAGCCGAAAATGATGCAGACGATTCGGATGTAGAGCTGGAGGATGTGGTGAAATAATTATTGAGTGCCGGTAATGCGATACACGGCCGATTCCTGGTGGCGGGAGGCTACTGTAATGGTAGTTTGCCCTGCACAGCTGTTAAACAAGTCCTGCACCAGCTCGGGCTTGTTGTTTTCCTGCGAAAGGTGGGCCAGCAATAAATGGCTCATATAAGCAGGACGGTGTGTGGTAAACAGTTCTAATGCCTGTTTATTACTCAGATGGCCCCTGCCACCACTAATACGCTTTTTTAAAAAGTAAGGATACCGGCTTTCGGCCAGCATGGTTTCATCGTAGTTGGCCTCCAGGAAAGCTGCATGGCATTGCTGAAAATGCTTTACCAGGTTGGGACAGGAAATGCCAATATCGGTAAAAACCCCAATGCGGGTATCGTTACACGAAATAGTAAAACTGTGTGGATCGGCAGCATCATGCTGCTTGGAAAAAGGCATCACCTCCAGGTCGCCTATCAATACGCTTTCATCAGCAGTGAAAGATAACACCGTACGCACCTGGTCTTTTAAGCCGCCATGATGTAAAGTGCCGTCTGTAATGTAAACCGGCAGATTATATTTACGGGAAAGTACAGGCAGGCCGCGGATATGATCGGAATGTTCGTGCGAAATAAAAACAGCCTTTACCTTGTTGAGAGATAACCCCAGGCGTAACATACGTCTTTCAGTCTCCCTGCACGAAATACCTGCGTCTATTAAAACAGCCTCCTGCTCATTACCAACGTAGTAGCAATTTCCATTACTTCCCGAATTCAATGAGGCAATAAATAATGACATCTTACCTGCAAAGTAAAGGATTTAGCCGCCATTATCCATATTTTCCGAAATCTCCGCTTTCCGTTGCTCCTTATGGGCTTTAGCCAGCATAGACCGGGCTATTTTGTATTGCTTCTCATATATACTTACAGATTCACGGGCAGCCGCTAGCTGAAGCATGAAACGATCGTGCGACTCTTCCAGCTCCCTGCGCATTTTTTCTGCCGGTTCCGTTTCCATCCTTTTTAAAAGCTCCTGCATTTTTTCATGAGCCGATCTACTGATAGATGTCATAGGTTCTTCCTATTAAATACTCAATTACAATATATAGATATAAAAAACCTGCTTCTTATAACATAAAAGCAGGTTAATAAATTATGAACAATGCTTTGTGAAGCAGCGATTTATCATTATCCCTACACAGATAGCAATATTGCGTAGGATATTTTAATTCAATTTTATGCTTTTATTATTTTTTTATTAATAATCAGATTTTATCTTTATGCTTTAATTTTTGAAACTTATATACGGCGGCTGTTTTTCAACAGCCGCCTTTTTTATGATTATTATTTACCCCATCCAAACTGCACACCTAAGCGCACCGTGTTTACATAAGGGTTTCTGTTTACTTTATCACCGGTTGGTACCAGGTAACTAAAATTGATAGAAGCAATATCAAACTGCAAGCCCAGGCCTGCCGTAATAAATTGCCAGCTACCACCCGTATACGATTGACTGCGATAGCCCAAACGCAGGTACAGCTTTTCCATATAGTTATATTCTGTACCTAACCCAAACTGCCAGGCCTTATTGCCTAAACCACTAAACCAACTGCTTACCACCCCTTTATTATAATAGTCTGCCACTTCTTTATCACTGTCTGGCATCTCAGGCACCAACAATTTGTTTACATCCCCTCCCAGTAAAATACCATTCTTATCATCCAGCGCTTCACGATAAGCAAAACCCAGGTTCAGGCTTGCCGGTAAAAAGCCTTTGTTGCCGGCATTGTTGCTATAGCCAATTTTCCCCCCCAGGTTAGCCAGCGTTAAACCCGCAGTCCAACCCTTGGCATTTTCTTTTAACCCGTTATAAAACAACGATACATCGGCCGCTACTGTGTTACCTCTTTTATAATCGGTACCGTTTACCGTACCGGCAACCAGACCCGAGCTGATATAGCGTAATGCCACACCCGCACTAAACAAAGGGCTAAGCTTGCGGGCATATCCCAGGTCCAGAGTGAATTCGTTAGGATGATTGGTTTGCAGCTTGTTGCCATTGTAATCAATCAGATCTACATTACCCATATTAAAATAACGAAGCGAAGCACCAATAGCCTGCTCATCGCTTAACTGGTGATAACCCGATACAGCAGACAACGACATATCATCTGCTACATCTTTCATCCAGGGTGTGTAGTTGGCACTGGCTCCCGACTTCTTTTTGGCAAACACAATTTTAGCCAGGTTATAATATACACTGCTCGCATCCGCATCTGTGGCAATAGCCACATCGCCCATGCCACCTGCCTTGGCATCCGGAGAAATTTGCAGCGAAGGCACGGCTGCATTGGTTACAGATAAAGTGGTATTCTGCGCTTTAACCGCACCGGTTGCTGCTAACAACAAAGCAGCACCGGCATATTTTATAAATAAAGGTTTCATGTTCATTTCAATTTTTTACACCCAAAAAAAATCTTAACGGATCACCGCTTTATATTTTAATAACAGATCATTACCTACTACACGTAAAGGATACACGCCAGCAGCCAGCCTGCTTACATCAACGTGATACACATTAAACCCTGCGCTTAACTGCACAGTAAGGTCTACCACTTTTTTACCTGATGCATCGTACAGTTGTATGGCTGCTCTGGTAGCGCTTTTAGACAGTACACTAATCTTTAATTGACCGGGAGCATCGCAATAGCCCACTACTTCATCGTTGGTTTTACCAGAAGCTGGATAAATAGTAAACTTGCCATTTATATACAGGAAATCGTAATTATCAGCAATACCACCCGAAACAACTACCGGATACACACCTGCCGGAGAAGAGGTAGTAGCAGAAGTAACTGCCACAGGCAAAGTTGTCAGTGAAGAAGCATTATCGCTGTATACGAAACCAGAGAACGTAAGGATAAAATCAGGATTTACAACACCCTGTGTTTTGGAGGTATCTATAGTGCTTACAGTTAACAGCGCTTTATTTACAGTTACTGTTTGTGTTACAGGGCTGGCAGCTGCATAAGTGCTATTGCCTGCCTGACTGGCAGTGATAGTAGCAGCCCCTGCCCCCACTATATGAATTTTAGTACCGGAGATTACCACAACATTGGTATTGCTGCTGGTGTAAGTAACCGCAAGGCCTGAGCTGGCAGTAGCACCCGCTTCCACATCGGCACTACCATACACCTTCATGCTCAGTGCAGGAAAGGAAATCACATTCTCTTTAAATACCGCTTCTACCGTTAAAGTGCCTGGCACTAACGTTAAGGTATAATTAGCAGCAATGCCACCATTTACAGAAATAGGATATATGCCCGCAGGTGATGTGGTTGTAACAGAAGTACTCACCTGCACCGGAGTTTGCAAAGCAGTAGCATACGTATCGCCATTCACCAAACCAATATAGGTAACCGTTAAAGCCGGGTTGGCATCCCCTTGCTTTTTGGTAATATTATCAGCTACAATAGAAAGCGCTTTCTTCTGCACGGTTAACACCTGACTGGTGCTAGCCTGCGAATAACTGCTGGTAGCAGGAAAAGTAGCCGTAATAGTAGCCGTACCAGCACCGGTAACAGTAACCTGGTTGTTTACAATTTGTGCAACAGAAGGATTGTCTGTAGTATAAATAACAGTAGCGCCCGAACTGGCTGTAGCCGTTACATCAAAAGGCACATCCCCGTATATTTTAGTAGAAAATGGCAGAAAACTGGTAGTAGGCACCGGCTTATCTACCACAGTAAGTGTTTTAGTAGCCGTGGCTTCTGTATAAGTCGCATCGCTTTCCTGCGAAGCAGTGATTACCGTAGTGCCCAGCCCTACAATATGTATCAGGCCATTGGCGTCAATGGTAGCCGCAGCTGCATTGCTGCTGGTATAAGTAATGGCTACAGGAGAATTACTGGTAACACCCGCATTAAAATCTGCCGCACTTACAATTACCGTTGCAGGAAAAGCATCCGGAAACACCAGCGTTGGCACTGTTTTAGGCACAGTTACCAGCAAAGACACCTCAGCAGAATCTGCCGCATAGGTCGCATCTTCTGCCTGTACCGCCTTAATTGTTACCGAACCTGCACCCACAATATGTATTAAACCGGCAGCATCAATGGTAGCCACCGTTTCGTTACTGCTGCTGTAAGCAATAGTAACAAGAGACTTACTGGTAACACCCGCACTAAAATCTGTCGCAGTAGTATACACCTCAGCAGGGAAGGTTGCAGGGAATGCCAGTTCGGCTTTGGTTTTAACAGGCGCATCCAGTGTAACCTGGTCGCCATCCAGCACTATCACATCAGTGATACCACCCGTTGCATTTACAGTAGAAACAGTAGTGGTAGCAGAAGCTGGCCAGCTACCGGTAGCAGAAGTATTAAAGCCTGCCTGTGAGCCATCAAAATTATAACGGATAATTTTTCTGATGCCGTTGGCCAGGTTGTTAGGAATTAGAGTGCCCCACGCTTTATCTTTTGCATCAACATCTGTTTTATAAAAAGAAGCAAATGCACTGGCTAATGTTTGTGTGGAGATATCAAGGCCATCACTTTCTATTACAGCACTACTGATAGGACGCACATTGACTGTAGCCGTGTCCGTATCATATAACATTACAAAGTTCTTAGCAACACCTGCCTTGGCTACACTTCTGATGGCAGTACCATTGTTGGCAGCAGAGCTTCCCCAGTTAATCACTTTAACTGTATTAGAGCTATACAATCGTTTGGTGATAGACTGCCCCCCACCAGCTGCCCCCAGGTTCACCTGCATTAACACCTCATTGCCGGCGGTAAACTTAACACCATAAGGTTCCAGTATAAACCATCCGGTATACTCCCCATTAGCGTCACTTACAAAAGTTCCGGTATTGCTTCCGGTTAATGCCGCTGTGGTTACATTACGGTTAAAATTGGCCGTTTCCTTTGCTACCTGCGAATAGCCGGTGCCCGTTTTAGTCTGGTCATCCGCCACCAACACGGCCAGATTGTTATAGCGGTAGGTAGAACTAGCCGTAAGGCCGCTTATTTTAGCCCTGAAAGCAAAAGTAATAATACTTCCGCCCGTTGTGCCATTGCCATACATATACTGAGGCAAAATAACTTCAGTAAGCGTTTGCGATTTACCCGCAATAAAAAATAACCCTAAAAAACAAAACTGTAAAATCAACTTTTTCATCAGCTATTAGTTTATCAGCACACCTGATTATTAATATAAATAGTTAATACAACTGGGTAAATAAATAATTGTTATTGGCATCCTTTTCTATCGTATGAATATTCAATCCCATAGAAGTATGCACTCTCGCTATCGGGTAGGTTCGTTTAGAAGCTACCAGCACATTGGTAACCGCATTATACACTTCGTACTGAAGCACCCCTTTGGTTATTAATGAAATGTTTACCCAATTGGAGTATACATTCCTTCGAACGATACAGCTATCAACGGGTGATGTATTATTAGAGTAATAAAATTTCAGATGAATGCTATCTGGCATGGAAGCTGTACCATAAATAAACTGTAGCTTACCATATCCCACTTCAGGAAGTGCGGCCGTATCTGCCGGCAATACCAGATAGGGAGTAGTACCACTTGCCAGCTGGAAAAGTGAAAAATACAAAGAATCATTTTTTCCCAGGCGGGGGCTATAATTCACATCCGCCAATACATTTTTAGCAGGCAGATCCACTATTTTCACCTGTATGCTCTTAGCATCTGCACTTAATGTAAGCGTTTTACCAATAGGACTTCCGTTTGTTACATAAGGATCCTGCACCTCTCCGTTCAATAAAAACTGGCAATTAACAGGGTCAATTGTTTTGCTTTTTAAACTCACAAAAACCAACGACTCCCCCTCCATTTCTACACCTTTGCTGCAACCATGCAGCCACACAGTAATCACCACTAACATTATACAACTAAAAAACCTGTGATTCATATTCATGTTTTGAGCTTATAGAAAGGCACACTAATTACATAGTGTGCCTTGAAAAACAAAAGGATGATAAGAACATGTTGTTCTTACAATAGATTAGTAAATGAATGCGAAATTAGTCCAGCCGAAAGTCCAGTCCTGATCAGCATAAGGATCGAAAGCACCTTTATAAGGATTGCTGTCAGCATTAGAACCAATAACAGGAACAAAGCTAGCTGCATCGAAAGGAGAAATCAGTTCGATATTGGTGTTTGCATTTGAGGTGTTACCAACAAATGAAGTGTTACCAGTACCCACTGAATAACCTGTAGGCAGAATGTAATCAGCAGTAAAGCCTTGTACCAGGTTGTTTTTGAAGTTAACTGCATTTGCACCGGTGGTGTCAGACTCAAATCTGATACCTGTAGGGAAACCGATGAAAATAGAGTTAGTTACCTGTAACTTAGTTCTTCTGCGGAAATGAGCACCATTGAATAAAGCTTTAGCAGTAGCGATAGTGCTGTTTTCAACACCAACGATAGTCAGGTGATCATATTTAGGGAAAGAATATGGAGTAGCTGTAGAACCAGTACCATCGTTATCAGCTTCCAGACCGTTAGGGTTAGAAGAATAGCTAGGTTTGTTAGGATCTAATACAGATACTGCATAAGAGATAGAACCACTGAAACCGAAGTCGGTATCAAATGCGTCGTCATCAGAAGCAACTGCAACCAGGTGATCTGCGTTTACAGTACCGCCAAACCACTCAAATGAGTCATCTCTTCCATAATAAGCTTCAATGTAGCTTAAAGTAGTTCCGTTACCAACACCACCACAAGTAAGGCTGTTTAACTCGTTGTTGGCTGCGATAGAAGCACCGGCATACTCAATTCTTACATACTTCAGGATACCAGAATTGTCGTTTGCTACATTACCACCATATCTTACTGAATCCAGAGTAAGGTTACCTGGCAGGTGAATATTATTGTCAATGCCTTCAATTAAAGTATCAGGCTTGTTGATAGGTGCTTTACCTAACAGTACAACACCACCCCAGTCACCAGGAGCAGGAGCAGCTTCGTTAGATGTGAAGATGATTGGCGCATCAGCAGTACCCTGAGCATCAATTTTAGCACCTCTTGTAACAACCAAAGCAGAAGCATCAAGAGCACTGGCTTTACTAACACCTTTCAGCAGTGTACCTGGCTGAATGGTTAAAGTAGCACCACCGGCAACAAATACTTTACCATCAATCAGGTAAGTAGTGTCTTGTGATAATGTACGGTTTGCAGTAATAGCACCTGAAAGTGTAACAGGGCCCAAACCGCCATAAGGAGTAGCTTGTAATGACTTGTTGTCAGCGCTTTCCAAATTTTTCTTACATGAAACGGCACTTAAGGCAATGATACCTACTAAGCCCATAGTGATTTTGTTCATAGTGTCTAACGTGTTTAATTTTTGAAACTTATATATGTCTTATCATCCTTTTAAAACTTGTAGGTAATTACAAAGCTGTAGTTAGCTCCTTTTTTCACTTTGTAATTAATAAAATCGTATTCCGGGTTATAAGCAAGCCCCTTAGGATCGGCGTTCAGAGAATTAAGCCCACCAGATTCCACATTTCTTTGAGCATTACAATAAATAATATAAGACTGGTTTAAAATATCAGAAGCATTTAAACGTAATTCCAGCTTCTGCCTTATCAACTGAAAGCTCAACTGTAAATCAAGTACATCCCGGGGCACTTCATACTGCACCAACGCTTCATCCGTTCCGCCATATACAATCCTTCTTCCAAAACGATTATAAGAGATATTGAAGCCTACATTTTTGGAAACATAGTTCAGGCCCAGGTTAACTACATAAGGCGACAATCCCTGTACAGGTCTGTTACTCACCACTTTCACTTTTTTTATCTCGCCGGTAACTGAATCTTTTACATCAGAAGAAGCTTCTATCTTTCCGCTCAGATAGCTGTAATTGCCTGTTATATATAAATTTTTCCAGAAAGCATTGTCCCCGATAAAATATAGCCCCTTTCTAAAATCAAGTTCTATACCCTTTACTGTGGCAGCATCCAGGTTATTATAAGCTACTGCACTGGAAGGAACACCTATATAAAAAAAACGCTCTACCGGGTTCAAAAACTTTTTATAGAAAAAAGAAACAGAGGCCACTTCATTTCCTGTGGCGTAATATTCAAAACGCACATCATAGTTTTTCACCGAAGTGGTTTTCAACCCCTGGCTTCCATTTACATACAACTGCTCCGTAAAATCATAGTACACAAATGGTGAACGTTCTACAAAATCAGGTCTGGCCAACGTTTCACCATAAGAAGCCCGTATATTCATTTTGGGCGAAACGTTGTAAATAAGATTTACAGAAGGCAGCCATTTTTTCTCAGAAGGCAAAGCGCCACCACTGGCTGAATCTTTGGCAGAGACTAATTGATACAGGGTATTTACTGTTACATCATTTTTTTCATAGCGCATACCACCTGTTACACGCAACTGCTGCATTAACCTGAAATCTCCCATCAGGTAATAAGCATTTAAGTTTTGCTTACCGGTATAACCATCACCCGTACTGGAACCGGAAGTAACATAAGTGGATTTATAATATAAAAAACCATTAGCAAAACCTTCCTGCGTAGCTATCTTATTATACGCCAATCCCCTATACCGTTCAACTCCACCATCTACCGCATCTAATACGCGAAAAGCAGAGCCGTTATATACTGCATCCCTCGCAGAGTAAGCAAAACCTGCTTTTATTTGCTGAGCATTATGTGCAATGGTAAAAGGCACCGCAACATTCACTCCCGTATTCTTGCGCGTTTCCTTCAAAGCGGAGGCATACAATGCTCCCCATGGAATCGTTATCTCGCTGAAATTATATAGATAATAAGGTGTACCAAAACCATCTTTCGACAATACCCCACGTATATACCTGGTATCTGGCTGATCGCGGTGCAAAACATTTCTATCAGCAAACCAATCTATCCTTATTGCATTTTTCCCGATCACATGTTCTCCTTCTACCCTGTTCTGCACTATATCTGTAATAAGAATGTTAGAAACGGTATTACGAAGCTCTTGCCCACCATCATAATTGTGCCCCTCATCATAATCAAACTGGCTATTAAACTTCCGGTTGTATAAATTTTTAAAAGCTATTTTATGATGCTGGGTTTTAAAAGCTGTATTAAATAATGCCCCCACAGTAGTAGTAAAACGATAACGCTCTGTCTGGAAGGCATAGTTTGCCACATTAGCCTTTTCTCCTGTTTCAACAGACTGTTCGTTACGGTAGGTAGCTCCCCCTGTAAACCCCAGCGAATTACTGTTTTTAAACTTAAACAGCATGCCACCGCCAATCTGATAGTTTTGAACCGGGGTGTAAGGATATTGATAATAACCCCATCTGTTAGCAATTTTACTCCCCACCTCCGCCATATAACTTTTATCACCGGCAACCACTGCTTCTGCATACTTGTTTCTATCCAACACGGTACCAAACCAGTTGCGTTCACTTCCTTTTAAAGTAAGATAGTCTCCCCCATAGCGCTTATGATCTTTCATCTGGCGGCCAACGCTGGCTCCATTAAACCCCGATCCCACGGTAATGCTTAAAAAGTTTTTAGCCGGAACATCCTTCGTATTAATCTGCACAAAACCACCCGAAAACTCACTCGGCATATCCGGAGTAGCAGTTTTGTTAATCACAATATTGTCAATCATGGAACTGGGTACAATATCAAAGCTGAAGTTGCGTCGGTTAGGCTCTGTACTGGGTAACATAGCACCATTGATCAGTACGTTATTATAACGCTCACTTACGCCGCGTATAGTTACAAACTTATCATTCTGTACCACCACACCACTCACACGCTTCAACACCTGTCCCGCATTATTATCGGACGTAGCCCTTATCTGCTCGGCACTGATACCATCGCTGATGGCTACGTTATTTTTCTGTTTTACATACAGGGCCGCTACGGTTTCCCTGCGCATGCCCGCTGATACCATTACCCCGGATAAAGTACCGGTTTCAGGTACCAGTATCACATCCATACTGGCAATTTCTTCCTGTCCCACCACTATATCAGTGATCTTTTTGCCCTGGTATCCAACAAAAGAAACCTCAGCAGTGTAAGTACCTGGTGTAAGCAATATAGAATACTTACCTTCCACATCGCTGGTCTGATGTACCTTACCTATCACCACAGTGGCCCCTACAACAGGCAAACCAGATTTCTGATCTATAATCTGCCCGGTAATTCTGATTTCTTTCAGCGGCGCCTTTCCTTTCTGAACACCTATGTTTTTATTAGGCATTACCGAAAACTGCAACCCCGCCTTATCATGCAACTGCTTTAACACACTACCCAGCGTGCCTGTTTTCACATGCACCGAATCAATATGCACACTTTGCATAGCGGTATTATCAAAAGAAAATGTATAACTGGTTTGCTGCTGCAATGATTGCAACACAATAGCAGCATTCGCATTTTTAATACTGATAGAGACCTTGTCTTTTAATGATGACAAAGTTTCCTGAGCCCATCCTTTTTTTACACCCGTAAGCATACAAACCCCTAAGCACAACAACACAAATGCTCTTGCACTGGAAAACCCTCTTTGAAAAGCAGCCATACCTTAAGCTTTAGTTTCTGTTCTTTTTAATTAGAAAATGGTAAAAACATTTTTATGTTTCCTGAAATGAAGGTTATGAATAAACAACAGGTTCTGCAGTACCTGCTCGGCATTCCCGCTTTTAAACACAGCGGTAACGCGCATATTACTCATATCTATATGGTCTGGTGCCTCAATGGTTATATCATATTTTTTTCGCAATCGCGTTAAAGCATCTTTCAGTGGAATATCATTAAATACAATGTTTCCCTGCTTCCACACTGCTTCGTCTTTTATCACCAATGGCTTCACACGGTAGCTATTGTCTTTTTTCCGGTAACTCAGTAACTGTCCGGCACTCAGCGTTTTTAAACCGGCAGCTTCTAACGAATCCCCCGTTCGCTTCACCATCACTTTACCACTCACCAGCGCAATGCGAATAGCGCCTTCATTATCGTAAGCTTCAATGTTAAAGGAGGTACCTAACACCTGGGTGGATATTACACCATGCCGTACAATAAACGGGTGCTGTGCATCGGTAGCTACATCAAAAAATGCTTCCCCTTCCAGCTTTATTTCACGCAAATGCTTGCCATACAAATGCGGCTGATATTGTATGCTGCTATGCGCCATCAGCCATATTTGCGTACCATCCGGCATGGTGGCTTTCTGGTTTTCGTTGCCTTTGTTCAACAGCACCTTCCAGCCTTCATCCAGATGTGTGTTTGCTTTTACTTTCGCCAGGTTTTTAAAATCGGCCTTTTTAGAAAACAGGTGCCATGCAAATAATACGGGCAATAAAACAGCCGCCGCAGCTACCGTTTGCCACAATCTGCGCACCAGCACGCCATTGATAAATATATATCTGTATACTCCCTTATGCAGCTCTTTTTCAAGGGTAACAGGCAACACTTCTTCTTGTGCGTGTGCCGCTTCCTCTTCCAGCAACTCGTGCAAAGCAGCTAAATCTGATTGCTCGTTTGCCAGAAAATTTACCACCCTGCTATGCTCTTCTGCATCACATAAACCGGAAAAGTATTTTTGTAAAATATATTTATTTATCATGACACTACTATCACGTGGACAGTTAAAAAAAGGGAACCTGCTTTTTGCGAGTTAACATTAAGTTAATGTAGATGGGATAGTACCACTACCGGCAACACTTTCGCAGCTGCCTCTGCCGATTGAAAACGCTTTTGCACAAAAAGTGTGTTTTTGCGCAACCCGACGCTTTCCACCACATTAGTGCCATAAATCAGTTGCAAGGCCCGATTTATTAACACATCACTTGCCGCCCCAAAATCTGCCAGCGGCAGTGCCGATAATTCATCTTCTGCATAGTCAGGCGCAATACCGGTATGGTACCCCCCTTTATAGTTTGCATTTTGCAGTTTATATATAATAGGTTGTATTACCCATTGCACCTGCCGGGGCACCCTGCCATCCACAATCTGGATACTGGCTTCATCCTTTCCCAGGGTAGTATCGCCAATTTGTACCACCGGCAGGTATGGTTTCAGGTTGTTGATTAATAATTCGGCGGCCGAAATGGTAGCGCGCGTGGTAAGTACATACACCCGTGAAAGTGAAAGCCGGTTAGCTTCCAGCGCAGCAATAGTATTGCCATTGGCATTGGTAGAAGTTTTTAATACCCGGTTCATCGTATACACCTGGGTGCCTTCGCTGGCATTGCCCTGAAAAACCCCAAACACACTATTATCTGCTACAGGCGCCAGCATGCCCGTTAATTTGGCGCAGGTAGCCACACTGCCGCCAGGGTTATACCGCAGGTCGATAATGCACTCTGTAACGTCGGCGTTTTTCAGTTTAGCAAAAGCAGCTAGCAATACTTCATCATAATCGGCTGAAAATCCATTATATAAGAGATACCCTGTTTTTTTGCCGTTATAGGAAAAATAACGGGTTTGCACTACCACGTTTTCCACAGCATTGGTTTTACCTACTTTCACCGTTTTACCCTCTACCCATTGCCCATCGGTATAGGAACATAAGGTAAGCGCTATCACCTCACCCGACAACAAAGCTGCCTGAACTGTAGCTAAAGTACTGCCACTAATACCCACCCCATTCACCCTGGAAAAGCAGGTCCCCCTTCTAAAACCGGAATTATAAGCAACACTACCTTTTACTACATATGTAATTACCCCTACCATCGTATCCGTAGCTGCCTGCGCTACTATGCTGTAATGAAAATTATATAATTGAAACGTAGTTCTTTGAGGGCCAACATCTACCTGGTTGCTGATATAAGAAAACCGATCCTGGTTACTCACCAGGGAATGAAAAAAATTGCCCGATGGCAATGTATAGTCCGGCGTAGCGGTAATATCACCACTCCAGTAGTAATAACGCTGCATACTATCATATATCCATTTATTGATTTTTCCAATAGAATCCGTGATAACAGGCCCTGAAGCCACATCTTTATTATGGCAGGAAAGTATTCCTGTAAGCAGTAACAGCAATAATGTAACAACGGCTGAACGAGTTGGCATAAAACATAAGGTTTGAAAGGTTTAAAATTCTTTATTAGGAATTTTATATTTATTTTTATTCCATGAACTAATTGTTATGTTTAATGATAAGCGAATGTTTTAACGATTTGTTTAGGAAATTTACCAACACAAGACACCTTGCATATGACCTCAAGGGAAAAATTATTCGATCGCATTTACACCAGCACCCGTGAAAGACTTTTCGCTTATGTAAAAAAATTTGTTCCTGATGAAAGTGGCATCAAGGACATTATGCAGCAGTGTTATATCAAACTATGGATTAACATAGATACCATTGACACCGACGAACAAATGTTGCCCCTTTTATTCAGCTATGCCAAAAACCTGATGATCGATAACATCCGGAAAACGGCTACGGAAAAGAAACATTTCCTGAACCTGAAATTGACGCAGGAAACGGTAACTTCTACCGAGCCGCAGATATGGACCGCAGAAAGTGTGCAGCAGATTAATAAAGCAATAGTGCAAATGCCTTCGCGCCGCAGGAAAATATTCCTGATGCGTAAAGAAGAAGGCTTAACTGTAACAGAAATTGCAACGAAACTGAACATTACGCCCAGAGCCGTTCGCAAACATTTGTCGGAAGCGGTGGACTATCTGAGAAACAATCTGGCAGGTATGGATGTGGTAGCAATCCTGTTTTTATACCAGCTGCCCTATACCTTGCCGCTTTTGATGGATTAACAAGCTTATGAATACCTTTACCCGTTGCCTGCTTACCATTGCAATGGCGGCAAGCATTCTGTCCTGCGAAAAAAATGTAAATGCCGATCGTTTATTACGGCCGGGCGGCGCCTTTGCAGGCACCGCTACCCTCTCAGGCATTATTACGGGTAACCGCACACTCAGTAACGATACCCTGTACCTGCTTAGCGGAAAAGTGTTTGTAACCGCCGGCAGCCTGCTTACCATTGAAGCAGGCGCCCGTATAGAAGGCATTAAATCAACCGATAGCAGCCAGGTAGCCACACTTATAGTATTAAAAGGCGCTCAGATTGATTGCAATGGCACACCCGCCGAGCCGGTGGTATTCACCTCACACGAATCTGTTCCCGCCATGGGCGACTGGGGTGGCATTGTATTATTAGGTAAAGCTTCCCCTGTTACTAAAAACACTTCTCTCAAAAATATTATTACAGACACCAGCCACCACATTGCCCCTGCCCTGTTAAAATACGGCGGCAACCTGCCTGCCGATAATTCCGGCTCTATCAGCTATACCCGCATTGAATATGCAGGCGTTCCCTATAAAATAAGCCCGCTCACCCTTTGCGGCACCGGAAGCGGTACTACGCTGGAATACATAGAAGTAGCCTGTAGCAAAAACAACGCATTTGATTTTAAAGGCGGCAATACCTCTGCCCATCATCTGGTGGCACTTGCCCCTTTGCGGGAAGCCTTTGCCACCAGTGAAGACTATAACGGTAGCATTTCCTATTCATTAGTAGCCGCCAACAATCGCCCGGCTTTTCTGGCCACTATAGATAGTAGTGTAAAAAGCAGTTTTCGTTCCATAACATCAGTACCCCATGCCAGGCCCCTGTTCAGCAACCTTACCGTAGTAGGCTTGCAAAACAAAACCACGCTCACCGGCAACTGGCTGTATGCAGGCATCTTTACCCGCACATTGGGCTACCGTTTGTCTAACTCCCTTTTCCTGGGATACTTTACCAGCATCACTACATCCGATTCGGACTATAATATTATATCAGTACCCCCTTCCACCAAAACCGATGTGAACGACCAGGTGCAACTAATATCCCCCTGGGACTATGCCGACTTTCGCCCGGCTACTTTTTCTCCCGCTGCCACAGGTGGCAAACCTGGTATTACTACTTATAGAGGCGCTTTTGATCCCGAACAGTTTCCCTGGACAGGTATTTGGGCAAGATTTGACTATTAAACAGCCTTTTTACAACTTTTTTCAAAGTATTTTTTGTGTTGGTCATCATATCCAATTCACGCACAACATATTAAAAATCAGCTACTTACATTACTCACAAACCAGTTTGCCTATAATAAAAACAAGCAAAATGTGGTTTGCATGGCCCTTACTGTCGATATACATTTGTATCATCAAAAGAAGCACAAAGCACTAACCCTGCAGAGCTTCAAAAATCAAGATTTATGAAAACAGTTTATTGTGCAGTCATCGCCCTTTTAGTTTCCTTAGTTGCGGTTCCAAACAGCAGCAAAGCAAACACCAACAAAGAAAAAGAAACAACAACCGTATCTGAAAAGCAAGTAACTATTCAGTACACAGGATATAACGAAAACAGCGTGGTATTCCGCGTATCTTTCGATAACCCAACCGCTCAGAAGTTCAGCCTGATTATTAAAAACGAAGCTGGCGACATTCTGTACCAAGGTCAATACAACGAAGCAAACTTCACCAAAGCAGTTCACCTGCTGAAAGAAGCTGACGAAATGAACCCTACTTTCGTTATCCGCGTAGGCAACCAAAGAATTGAGCGTAGCTTCAAAGTAAACTCTACCAGCTCTTCTTCAGAAGACGTAGTAGTTACTAAATTATAGTAGCACACACACAATCCAAATAATGAAAGAGCCATCTCATTTGAGGTGGCTTTTTTAGTGCCCGTATGGGAAGGTATTTCAATGGCAGATTCCCTCCCGCAGCCCCGGCGGTGTTAACCGTAAGGTAACATTCAGCTGCTAGCTTTGTGCTACATGAACTACATAATTATTATAGGCGCATTTCAAAGCCTGGTGGCGTTATGGTTGTTTGTAGCCCATAGACAAAAACGACCTGCAGATACCCTGCTTAACTGGATTTTGCTGTGCATTTTTACGCACCTATGTATCAAGTTTACCATTTTTGCGGCCGATGGCCATCACGACATTAAAACAGCCTTCAATACATTTATCGATCTGGCCTATGGCCCGTTGTTATGGATGTACACTTCCAAAATTTCCAACTCCAGATACCAGCCCATGCAGCACTGGTACCTGCTGGTGCCTACCCTGCTGGCCTGCATTTTCTATTTCTCTATATTATTATACCTGGTTGCCGATGGCACACACCCCGCACAGTTACTCAACGGCTACAACCAGGTTACCGCACATGCCATTAACCTGTTCAACATCCTGTTCCCGGTGCTGTGTTTAAAAAAGGCAGCCCGCCTGCCCCAATTCTGGAGGTCGGAACGCAGGCTGATACAAAAGATAGCCGTCATCTGGCTGGGCCTGGGTATACTATCCTTCCTGCTTACCTACATTATTACTCCGCTGGAACTGTTTAACGCCGATACACTCAATATCACTATCCGCATTATCGCTTATAGTCTGATGGTGGTAATATCCCTGTTCATTATCCGATATCGCCTGGCGAGGCTGGCAGGCGAAACAGCCGCCGCGGCAACTGTAGCTGCAGCACCTGCTTTTGTAGAAGAAATGGCAGCAGAGCCGGCAATCATCAACGAAGAAGAAAACACAGCAACACTTCCCCTGGCAGCCAAACGCACCGTACTCACCAGCCAGCAGCAAACAGAAGTAACAGAAAAACTGGTGGCTTTAATGGAGAAAAAGAAAACCTATACCGATCCCGATCTTACCCTTGAAAAACTGGCAGCCGAAAGCCAGATACCCCGGCATCATATATCAGAAGCCTTAAACCATCACTTAGGCAAAACCTTTTACCAGTTCATCAACGACTTTCGTATGAAAGAGGTGTTACATCTACTGGATAAATGCAAGAAACAACAAATAACACCCGGCATACTTTCCCTGGCATTTGAAGCAGGCTTCAACTCTAAATCTACTTTCAACCAGTACTTTAAAAAAGCTACCGGTTACACCCCATCCGAATACCTGAAAAAAGCCAATGCACCCGGAAAACATTACACCTCCAGCACTATACTGGCCCTGGAATAAATAACCGATGCCTTTTGGTAACCTTTTCATAACACAACACAAACAACTGACAATCAACGCCAACAAGTGCTAATGCTGCAAAAATAAACACCTCAGGTACCGGTTGGCCGAGCCGGACGAACCTGTAAAACCGGCAAAGCAGTTTTGCTGAAAATTTACATCTCATGCGTAACAAACGGCTTTTAGTAACAGGTTTAAAAAGTGGCCTGCTACTGTTTAGCATTACAGGATGGGGGCAATTAATGGCCCAGGTGGTAAAAGGTACTATTACCGGCAGGGATGGTTTACTTCCCGGCGCCACCATCAGCAGTTCTAATGGTAGCAAATCTACTACTACCAATCTGGATGGTACTTTTACCTTCCTGCTTCCCTCATTAGGCAAACAAACCATTACCGTTTCTTATGTGGGTTATCTGAAAAAACAAATGGAAATAGTAGTAAGCAAAGGCGTGAACGATGCCGGCACTATTGAATTATCTCCCGACAACACCGGCCCGTCCTCAATACTGGTAAGAGGAACAATGGCGCCTTCACAAATAAAAGCATATAGTATTAAAAGAAACTCTGTGGCCATTATGGATGTAATAGCTGCGGATGCTATTGGCAAACTACCCGATCGTAACGCTGCCGAAGCAGTACAACGTATGCAGGGTGTGGCTGTTGCCCGTTACCACGGCGAAGCCGATCAGGCCACCGTGCGCGGAACCCCGTTTGCATGGACCTCTACCATGTTCAACGGCAGCCGTTTACCCAGCTCTAACGTGCTGGGCAACCGCTCATCCGTACTGGATGCTGTGCCTTCAGAAATGATACAGTATGTACAAGTGGCCAAAGCCCTTACGCCCGACTGGGAAGGCGATGCCATTGGTGGTTCTATCAACTTTATCACCCGCACTGCTCCTGCCAAAAGACAGCTGAACGCAAGCCTGGCAGGTGGTTACAATTCCTTCTCGCAAAATGGTACGTACAATGCCTCATTAGTATATGGCGACCGTTTCTTTAACAACAAGCTGGGTGTAATGCTGGCGGGTGCTATCTGGGACAGACAATGGGGTACTGATAGCTATGAAATTGCCTACAATACCGGTTTAAGCGACGCTACACAGCAAAAATCTATCAGCACAGCGTTACTGAAAAGATACATGGGCAAAAGGCAAACCTATGGTGGTAACCTGGGCCTGGAATACAAATTCAACGCAGCCCACAAAATCACCTTTCGTGGCTTAATGGATAAGTTTAATGACATACGTCCCGTATACGAATCGTATGTGGATTATAACAACAGCCGTTACCAGTACAACTACCGCTACTCTTATTACCAAACCAAACTGAATGGAGCAGAACTGGGTGGCGAACACCAGCTGTCTTCTAAAATAAAATTAGATTGGAGTGTAAGCGATTATTTATCTAAATACTATCTCAAAACCCCGGGAACCTCCGAAAATAACGGTTTACCTATTGCTACCTTCCGCCAGAAAATTACCGGAGGTTTCAATAACCTCTCTTCTGACGGCAAAAGATACTGGGGCTTTGACTCCCCTAACGGTGTAGGTGGCGAAGCATTAAGCTTTGAGCCGGGTATTGCTGATAAATCGGAAGTAATGGACGCCAGCAAATTAACCTTACAGCAGCTGGTTGTATCCCAACTGGATACCAAAGAGCGTGATAAAACTGCACAGGTAAATGTAAAATTCAATATCAACTCACGTCTTAGCATAAAAGCAGGTGGCAAGTTCCGGCACAAATACAGAAGCAGCCTGTACGGTTCTAACTTCGTATACATAGCTACCGGCTCAGCTCCATTGCAGACCTTATCCTCTTTACAAACAACCGATAAGCCAGGCGGTGAAACCTTTTTCAAAAACATGGGTGGCCATTACAATCAATACGTAATGAACCCATTAACCAAACAGCAGTTGTTTGATCAGTTCAGCGCCGGTTCACTTAGCCAAAACGGCTTTGCCAACTATACCAGCGCTACCAATGCTACCAACCCATACACAGGAACAGAAGACGTTACAGCAGGTTATGTGATGGCTGAATACGACGCCACCAGCCAATTAAAAATCATTGGTGGTGTACGTAACGAATACACAAACATGACACTGAACGGCAACAAAGCCAATACAACTTCTTCAGGCACTACTATTGAAGCCGCTACGGTAAAAAGCAATTACAATGCTTTACTGCCTATGCTGCACTTTAAATATGCGTTGAACGATAAGGCAAATATCCGTGCCGCATATACCAGAACCTTTATCCGTGCCAATTTCAGCGATTTAACACCGGGCCAGTCTGTAAACAGCACCTCCAGCGTTATCGCCATCACCAAAGGCAATCCTGATTTGAAACCCACTTTCAGCAACAACTTCGACCTGATGGCCGAATACTATTTCAACAACATAGGCATGTTGTCTGGCGGCGTGTTTTATAAGCAACTCAGCAACCTGATATTCAGCAACACCACTGCTTATATACAGGACGGCACTAACTATACAGTAACACAGGCCAATAACCTGGATAATGCGCACCTCTATGGCGTGGAAGCAGGCATTAACAAAAGGTTCGATTTCTTAAAAGGTTTCTGGAGCGGGTTTGGTGTAGAAGTGAACGGATCTTACATCCAGTCTGAAGTAAACATCCCACGCACTACAAGCACTATCACTGACAAATCCAGCTTGCCTAACCAATCTAAAGTATTATTCAACACCATCCTTTTTTACGAGCGCAAAGGTGTAATGGTTCGCCTGGCAGGTAACTATAGAGGCAAGTCGGTAGAAACCATTAACCAGAAACTGGGCAAAGACTTTTACATATGGACAGATAAGAACTTCACGGTAGATGCATCAGCCACGGTAACCTTAACCAAATCGCTGAAAGTATTTGCAGAACTGAACAACCTGACCAATCAACCTTTAAAAACCTATATGGGCGACCAGCGCCGTATAGCTACGGCGGAATGGTATGGCATACGCGGACAGGCTGGTATACGTTGGGACATTATTCACTAATTCATCTATAATCTTAAAAAATACTACAATGAAAAAACTGATCCTTTTATCCGCCATTCTGGCCCCCGCACTTTCTTTTGCCCAATTACAGGACAGTGCACAACGCCTGGTACACATGCAGGGCGCTATTAACTTCCGCGATGCCGGCGGTTACACCACCAGCAACGGCAAACACGTTGCATGGGGTAAAGTATTCCGCAGCGCCGAAATCAGCAAATTAACCGATGCCGATCTGCAAACCTTTAACAGCAAAAAAATACATTCTGTTATCGATTTCCGCGGCACCAAAGAAGCAGCCGCAGCACCAGACAGGTTACCAACCGGCACTCCTTATTTGTTATGCCCTGCCGGTAGCGACAGCATTCCTTCCATGCAGCAGATAGCGGCTTTAATAAAATCACAAAGCGGCTTCCTCACAGGCATGTATGGCGCACCAAGTGTTAAATACTATGGCGAACGTTATAAGCCGTTATTTCAGCAATTATTAACCATGCCCGACACGGCTGCTCTGTTATACCATTGCACCGGCGGACGCGACAGAACCGGTATGGCTACCGCCTTATTCCTGTATGCACTGGATGTGCCCATGCAAACTATTGAAGCCGATTTCACCGCATCGAATGTTTACCTGAAACCCATGCACGACCAAATGTTTGCAGGTATGTCTAAAGCAATGGGCTTAACTCCCGAGCAGGTGAAAAAAGAAATGGAGCTGCGCCCCGAACTGCTGCAAAGCTTTTTCGGTGCTTTAAAAGACAGCTACGGCTCTGTTGAAAACTTTATGGATAAAGAATTAGGCGTTGGTCCAAAAGAATTGGCTATATTAAAAGCAAAGTATACATTTTAATCCCTCCCCCGTTCCCCATTGAAAACCGAGCGATTCCCCGAATCGAAGAGTAGCAGGCTGCATCTGGCAACAGATGCAGCTTTTTTATTGTAGCATATTTTATGGATATGCTTTCGAAAATATTATATTTGAAATTAACCCTGCTATCAATATTCAACAAAAGGCCTCCATACAAGTGACACCACTTTATAACCGGCTTGCATACCACTGATTAAAAACAACGCTTAACATATAACTCATGGAACAACTACCTACTTTAACCACAGAACGCTTGCAATTAACCCCCTTTACAGCAAGCGATATTCCTGTTATCGTCCAATACGCCAACAACCCCAATGTTTCGGCCTATACGCTCAACATGCCCTACCCCTATGCAGAGAAAGATGCCATTTACTGGATCAATTCATCTAACCAGGGCTTTCAACAAAAAAACAATTACCTGTTCGCTGTTCGCTTAAAAGAAACCCTGGAGTTTATTGGTGGCGTAGGCTTGCGCGTAGAAGCCCGGTTTTCCCAGGCAGAATTAAGCTACTGGGTTGCTGAGCCTTTTTGGGGCCAGGGCTATATTACAGAAGCAGCACAGGCAGCCATTGAGTTCGGCCTTAAGATACTCGCTCTAAACAAAATTACCGCCCACTACATTGATAAAAACATGGCTTCCGGCAAAGTGATGGAAAAATGCGGCATGCAAAAAGAAGGAGAACTGAAAGAGCATGTTTGCAAAAACGGCGTGTTTCATAACATCATCATGTATGGTATTACAAAAACAGATTATGCAAGTATGCAAAGCTCGCGGTAAGCGCCTACACTGAACAAAATGAACAAAGCCGTTCATACCCCTGCTGCTATATTTATCGTTTAAACCGTTTAACGACTAATGCCAAACGAATACGATAAGATACTGCGAGAAACCTTTAAACGCCCCAAACCCAACTTATTAAAATTGCTACTGGAAGTGGATGTACAAAGTATACAAGCCTTCCCTCCCAAAGTACAACAAACCATTATTGAACAGGAAGCCGATACGGTGCTGGAGGTGCAACCGGTAACAGGTTCCCCCTTTATACTCCACCTGGAGTGGCAATCTTCCAACGATAAAAAAATGGCCATGCGAATGGCCCGGTACGACCTGCTGTTGTCATACAGTTATGAAAAAGAAGTAATGGGAGCAGTCATTTATGTGGGCAAAAATCGACTGGCTATGAATAACCAATGTGGTTTTTACGGCTTTCATTACACCTGTCCCATTATTGATATTCGTAATATCCCTCCCGAAGTATTCCTTTCTTCTACCGATCCGGGTGAAGTGGTTCTGGCAATTCTCACAGACAAGGCTACCAGGCAGGGAGTAATACAGGAAATTTTGCGTAAATTGCGTATATTAACGGAAGGAGATGAAGCCTTTTTCCAAGAAAAAGTCAGACATCTTGAAATTTTATCCCAGTTACGGGACAATGATTTACAAACGTTATTAAAAGAAGAGGAGGAGCATATGCCTATTATTCTAGATATAAAAAAAGACTTCCGCTACCAGCAAGGAGTAACAGAGGGGATTCAGGAAGGAGGATATGAAAAGCAACTGGAAATTGCACGTAATATGTTAAAAGAGCACTTCCCCGCTTCAATGATAACGAAACTAACCGGTATTCAACCTGAAACCTTGCAGGAACTAAAGAATAAAAAACAAATAGATTAACGAAATAAATAATGGCTGCCCCAAATGCAGCCATTATCATTTAATAGCAGCGACAAAATCAAAAGCCGCCTTCTGACACAAGGCGGCTTTGACATTGACACAAACCCTATATCGTTTCCTCATAAATATTCCCAAACCTGTCTGTCGCTTTGACGGTTATTTTAGTGGCTTGGCCGGTAGGCTTGGCAAAAAACATATGATCGGTTAGATTGGGTTCAACAAACTTGCGTTTAACGGGCAGTTGCGGACCTAAATACAGCTCAGCTGCCCAGGGATCAAAGGATACACGGCGCTGCATCTCCCCTTTCAACACACCATCTTCATACCATTCTACCTTCCACTTGTTATCCCAGTTCCACACGTTGGCAGATATTTCATCAGGGTATTCTTTCACGCGGCCTTTTTCATAAATACGCAGTTGCTTATCCTTCGTCATGCCGGTGCCTTTATAGTACCACTTAATATCCGATCCGTCTACTTCGTACACTCCATAACCAGCAGGCGTGCCATCGCCGCAAATAGGGCCTGTCCACCAGGCGCCACATACCGTACCGTGGTTATGTTCCATAATATCGCCTTCTTCCCAGTTATCATTGAAGTGCGTGTGGCCGCTCATAATATGAGCCTTAAAAGGAGCCAGCATTTTATACAGCTGTTTCCTGTTGGCTACAGTGCCACCCGGCTCGTCTTCTTTCTTTTTCATACGACGGCCCTGGCCGGTATAGGTAGGAATGTGCAGGTTTACCACTATCATACTGCCTGGTTTTACCAGCGCCAGATCCTGCTCCAGCCATTGCAGCTGGTTTTCGGTGATATAGCCGATGTAGTTTTTACTGGCCCCCAGAAAAAACACATCATCCAGTACTACATAGTGAATATCTCCCCTGTTAAAGGAATAGTAAGTAGGGCCAAATTGTTGTTTAAAAGTATGCGCACTTAAATCGTCAGTACGTGCTTCCAGGTCCATATCGTGATTACCTATCAGGTTGTAAAAAGGCACCCCTGTTAAAGCCACTGCCTTTTTATAATCTTCAAACAATTCCAGCTCATCCCATACCAAGTCGCCGCAGCCAATGCCATGTATCAGCGTTCCGGCAGGTAACGATTTTACCAGTTCTTTTAAATCCGGTACACTCTGCTTTACCAATTGCTCCACATCGCTTTTGTTTTTCACCTGCGGATCGGCCCATACTACAAAATGATGCTTGCGGTCATCCACCTCCAGCTTATCCAAAGCAAAATCGTTCTTTACCACAGCCGCTTTGCTAATGGGTTTATAAAACGCCGCTATCCCCTTTTCTTCCGGGAAAGCGTAGCCCGAAGGCACACTGATGTATACAAACTGCGCCGTAGCATTACTCAGCAATTCATATTCGCCATTCTTATCGGTTTGCGCAATATTAATCCCATCTGTAACCGCCACACCTGCAATACCTTTACCCTTGCTGTGTACACGGCCACGCAGCGTAATACTGCTTACATCTATATTCCCCTTTTTTGCAAAAGGAGAAGCCTTCAATAAAGAAGGCGCAGAAAGCAGGGAACCTGCTAAACCTAATTTCTTTAAAAAGCTTCTTCTGTTATCCATCATGTCTGTTGCTGTTTATTCTATAGTAGTAGTGTTACCCGCTTCAATTTCACTCAACTGCGCGTTAATAGTAAGTGTGATACTGCCTTGCGATCTTGCTTTTTTCCATCTGCCCAGCGAAGTGCTGTACACCCCACCCAGTATATTAAATATGCCCAGGTTACCGGTATTATAGCTCAGGTTCTTTGTATTGCTGCCATTCAAATAAAACGGCTGTTCCTGTCCGCTATCTGAAAGCGGATTGATTACATCATACCAGTCATTATTACAGATACGGTATCCTTTTGCAGGAGGACCCGCAGAATAGATGCTGCCACCAGTGGAAATAAAAATCACATCTATGGGCTTCGAAGCTTCTGTAACAGTAGTTCCGGCAAATACAGCCATACCAAAAGCATTACCACTGTTGGCCAGCAGGTTACTGGTTTTAGTGCCAAAACTATTGCCGTTATTAGAGTTATAATTCCACGCATTGATCCATTTGGCAGTGGTGCTGATATCGGTAGAGTTTTCTCCGTTAATACGCTTATACGGACATCCTACATAAAAGAACTCATTCTTTTTTACCGAGCCCGAAGTAAGGTTGATTTTATAGCTGCGTAAACCACCTGTAGCCCATCCATTGGCAGGATACCCGGTAGGTGTAGAAGCATTGGCATTGTTACAGGTTACCACCGCAAAAGGCGTTTCGGCAAAATTTACATCGCGCGTAGCTTTCAGCTGAATATATTCATAAGTGCTATCCGTACCAATAGGATCGCTCATAAACCCGGTAATAACAATATCAGGAATTTCAATAACCGAGCTTAATACCATCTTATCGGTACGCTTACGTAAATAAAAACGGGGCGATACCGTATCAGCAGCTATTGTATTTAACACAATCCCATAATACTTAGCCATTATCGGCGCTTCCTCCTTTGCAAAGGTTGCATTAGCCGATGTGCGCAAGATTAATTCACCATAACTATCATTCATTACCTTATCCCCTTCCAGCACATCACCCGGTTGCGGCAAAGGATTAAAGCTTTCTTTTACAACAGCCAGTAAAGTACTTTCATAATCGCCCGGCGCAGCCAGTATTTTATCAGATGTAACCATGCCGATGGGAATAGTTACATTAGTAGCCACCTTATCAATCATAGCCGTTGTAATACCCGTTAACTGCAACATGCCATCCACTCTTTTCAGCACCGCTCCTTCTACACGAATCACCACCGAATCGCCATGCGTAAAATCATTGGCAGCAGCTCCCAGTGGAATAGCAATACCCCGCAGTTTGGATAAACGGCGGCTATCCTGCACTATCAATAAACCCTCCGGCAAATTCTTTTCTGTATGATCGCTTACTACCACACCGGTAATAGCATTACTGCCCCCCATTACCTCGCGGGAAAGAACAAGATCATTTCCTTTAAACAGGTTGCGAACATCATATAACCCAATATAGGGGCTTACCTCACCACCCGGGTAATTACCCTTTTTGCAGGCTCCCATAAAAACAAGAGCAGATAATAAGAAAGAATATATCAATAGCTTTTTCATTATTTGTTTTTTATGACCAACTATTTCAAATTATAAGCAATAAACGCCGTTAGGGCTTTTGCCACCACACCTGGGTTGATATTTCATCCGGCCCCTGGTTGGCAATGGCTTTTTTGTAATTGGTAGGGTTAGTAGATAAAATGTATATCGGGTAGGTCATACGCGCAGGCATTACACCATTATTACGTAAACCCGCTCCCTTGGGCAAATTAGGATGCCCGGTACGGCGATATTCAAACCACTGCTGCATATCGGTTAAAAACAAAGCGTAATACTTTTGCAGGTGAATCAGTTCCATCTTCTGATCCTGGGTGTAATTATCATCCCAGTCCATATCAATACCTGCCAGGTAAGTAGTAATGGAGGTAGTAAACTTAGGCACCCATAAAGTGATACTGCTTTTAACGCCATTATTATAATAATTGGAAGCCGGGCCGCTGATCCAGCCTTTGGCAGCTGCTTCAGCCAATATCAACTGCAGTTCGGCATAGTTCATCATCATACCCGTTAACGGCTCCGACATTAACGTGGCCCCCTTGGTGGATGTAGAATAGAAATACGATTTTTTCACCGGGTTTTCGCCAGGCGAATACCCCGAAGGAATGCCCTGGTACGAGCCCGAATAAGGCGCAATAGCCCAACGGTTATACCCGCCGCTGCCGTAGGTAGGAATATCAATACGCGGATCGCTCCAGCGGCTGAGGTTATCGATAAAAAAGCTACCCAGCCCCGGCGTTCTGAAATCCTGCTCGCGCACGCTCATATAAGGCGATACAATAGGCCCTGCACCCGTCCAGCGCAGGATAGCACTTTCCGCATTACTGTCAATAGTAGGATAATCGCTATGCTTTACTTCTACTATCTCTTTAAACTTCTTAATCACCGTATCGGCCACTTCTGCCTTACCCGAAACGCGCATCAGCAAACGCAGGTACAGCGAGTTGCCAAATTTTTGCCATTTCGATACATCCCCATAATACACCGGGTCGTTAGAGGCATCAATAGCCACTTTAGATGCTAACAGCTTATTCGCTTCTTCCAGTTTGGAAAAAATGCCCAGGTATATATTTTTTTGCGAATCAAAAGCAGGCTCGTAGTTAGCACTGTCTTTCGCTTCTCCCGCTTCGGTATAAGGCACATCGCCATACGTATCGGTAAGCATGGAATAAATCCACGACTGGCAAATAAGCGAAATGCCCATATACGATTTGTTTGCGGTAAGCGGGTTGCTGGCCAGCTTATACATATCGCGAAAATTGGTTAGCTCCGAGTACCAGCCATTGTATAAATAATCTGCCCAGGTAGCACGGTAATCGTAGCGAAACACCTTGCCCTCCGCATCACTCATATCCACCGTAACCTGCATCAGCTCATTGTTAAAATTGCGGTTACGCTGCATGTTATAGTTCAACGTATTCACTAGGGCCGGGGCCATTAGCTGGCCCGGCTGTGCGTTCGTTTGATTGTTAGGATCGGTATTAATATCTGTAAAGTTTTTGGTGCAGGAGGTAAACGCAATGCTCATTACCACCACCGCAACAGCTACTGTATAAATCATCTTTTTCATTCCGGGAAATTTTAAAGTCCGATAGACAGGTTAAAGCCATAAGAACGGGTTGAAGGAAACTGACCTACTTCAAACCCTTGTACAATGTCGGTACCATTCAATGTACCAAACTCAGGATCGAACATCGGCCATGGCGACCAGATAAACAGGTTACGGCCATACACCCCTACTGTTACACGTTGTAAGCCCGCCTTCTTCAACATCTTGCTGTTTAATGTATAGTAAATGCTGGCTTCCCTGAACTTGATAAAGTCGGTGCTGAACGTGCTACCCTCGGCATTATCCGCCCCGTAGTGCGAGCGATAATACTCATCAATATCCATCGTAAGCACATCATTCTTGCGGTATTTACCGTCAGTACCCAGTATTACACCATTGCCAATAATGCCACTGTAACGGCCTGGTAAAGTGTTAGGCGTTTTACCCTGCTCAGCCAGTTTATAGTGCATCAGCGAATGTGCTACAGCGCCCACCTGCGCATCAAACAACAGGTGCAGGCGAAATTGTTTGTAAGTAAAATCGTTGGTAAAGCCCATCTTCCATTTAGGAATAGTGTTACCCAGGTACTTCACATCTTCTGTTAACGCAGCAAATCCGGTAGTGGCATCATATACCACCTGTCCATCCGGGGCACGCTGGTAACCTTTACCATACAGGTCGCCCATACTGCCACCTACTTTTGCCACAATCTGACCACCACCTACATAACCCGTTTGCAGCACCACCGAGCTATCCGGCAACTCCTTAATACGGTTGCGGTTGGCAGAGAATACCATACTGGTAGTCCATTTAAAATTCTTGGTTACCACAGGCGAAGCATTCAACGTTACTTCAATACCCTGGTTATTTACCTTACCCGCGTTGATCACCTTTTTGGTATAACCCGAAGCGCGGTCAATAATGCGGTATAAGATCTGGTCTTTGGTTAAACCGGTATACACTGCCACATCTACACTCAGGCGGTTGTTCAGCATACGCACCTCTGTACCCGCTTCGTAGGTAATGGTTTTTAAAGGCTTTAAATCGGGGTTAGCCAATACAGAAGGGTTTTCTAAACCACCACTATATAAGCTGCCCGCACTGGCATAGTTATAAGCAGTAAGATAAGGCGTGGTGCTGCCACTGCCCACACTGGAAGCCGAAAAACGCAGCTTGGCATAGTTCACCCACTTAGGCATATGCCACACATCCGAAGCAATAAAGCTTAAGTTAACAGAGGGATAAAAGAATCCTGCATTCGCCGTGCGCTCCGGCGTGGCCAGCACACTGTTCCAGTCCTGGCGCGCCGTAATATCACCAAACACCAGGTTTTTATAGCCCACCGACACCAATCCGTAAAAGCTGTTAATAGCATACTTGCTCTTATAAGGCATAGTAACCAATGGCCCCTTGCTGTTAGCCAGCGAGTACACACCAGGGTAAGTAAGCGAATCGGCGCGTACTTCATCCCTGTTATAGTTGTTGCGCAGGGTGCTACCACCCACAGTGGCAGTAACATCCCAGTCGCGGTTCACCTTCTTATTATACTTTAACAAAAAGTCAGTGCTTTCCTCCATAGAAAAGATATTCTGTGTGCGGTAGCTGCCTTTAGGATATTTAGTACCCGCATCATATGGCCGCTGCTGCGCACGTGCTTCATAAGCAAAGTCAATAGAAGATCTTACCTGCAGGCTAAACTCTTTCGTAAAAGCATAAGCAGCCTGTACGTTACCTGTTAAAGAATGGCGGTTACTCTTATTTAAAAACTCGTAGGTTACCGCATAGGGGTTGGAAGGATAAGAGCTATAAGGATATACGATATTCAACCCCTCCTGCCCTTTGGCCCAGTAATTCTTTAACCATTCCGGGTTGGCATTCGGCTGCCAGAAAATGTACCAGTACATAATGCTCTGGTTGCCATAACCCGCGCCCGGCAGGTTATCGCTCCACTTATTGGTATAGTTTAATTTGGAAGAAACCGTAAACTGATCGCTCACTTTAGAGTTCACCGAAAACGATACCGTGTTACGCTTAAAACCCGTGTTAGGCAGTATCCATTTATTATCTACATGCGTAATGGATAAGCGCGAACTGGTTTTGTCCGAACCACCATCAATACTGATCGTATTGGCAATATCACTACCCGTTGCAAAAAAGTTACGGGTAGCATTTTTATAAGGAACCCAAGGGGTAGGTGTTGTTCCTTTCGTTTGTGTTAACGGATCGTACTGGTAAAACAGCTGTCCGTCAAACTTAGGCCCGTAAGCACTACTGGTAGTGCTGTTGGCGCTTTTGCCATATTCATAATCTGCCTGACCATCCAGGCCCATACCATATTCATACTGCAATGCCGGCCAGCGGTTAGGCGTTTCAACCGAAGCATTGGAATTAATATTTACATTCAGCTTTCTCTTTTTATTAGCACCCGCCTTAGTGGTAATGATCAAAGCACCATTCGCACCACGCTGACCATATAAGGCAGCAGCACCTGGCCCTTTCAATACTGTTACCGTTTCAATATCTTCCGGGTTCAGATCGTTTAAACTGCTACCATAGTCGGCAGGCATGTTATCACTACCCGTGCCATAAGCAGTTTCGCCGGTAATAGCACTACGGCGGCCACTACCCTGGTTGATAATAACACCATCTACTACTATCAGCGCTTCATTATCACCGGTAAGGTTATTCTCCCCACGCAGGATAATTTTATTGGAACCCGAAGGACCACTGTTACTTCTTACCAGGTTAAGGCCAGCCACCTTACCCGATAAAGCATCCGTCCAGTTGGTAGAAATAGAATTCGTTAACTGATCGTTAGAAATAACAGTAGCAGCATATCCCAGCGCCCTTTCGGCACGTTTAATACCCAGCGCCGTTACCACCACACCATCTATTTCCTTTACATCTTTCGATAACTCAATCACAAACACATCGTCATTGTTCCCCCCAAAAGTTCTTTTCACCGGGTAGTAACCAACAGCCGCCACTTCCATAGTCCCATCTGTCTGGTACACGGTTTTATTAAAAAAACCTTTTTCATCCACTACCACCGTTACGGTTTTATAACCGTCCTGCTTAATGGTAACAGACGCGCCCTGCACGGGTTCGTTATTATCCATTACCTTACCATGCAACGTCATAGTACCCACTACCGCCTTCTTCACAGCAGGAGCTTTCTTAATTACATAATTGTTGCCCGCGCCGGTAGCTACAAAATGCGCAGGCGCCAGCACCTTGTTCAGCAGCTCTTCTACCGAGCCTGCTTCTACCGTACCAGCCTGCACCTGCACAGCAGACAGCTCGTCACTAACATAAGCCAGTTGCACATGAAAACGTTTTCCAAACTGCTCCATTACGGCCGACAGTTTACCAGCAGCATGCTGAAAATGAAGCAGGGTAGTTTGCGCCGGCAGCCAATAGGTACATACCATTAGCAGCACCACCATTAACCCGCCCCTTCGTGTAAAATTCCCTTGTTGCATAGTTGTTGAGTTATAACAATAGTTTGCCTTACCGCCTGTTGGCAGCAGATTACAGAACACCTGTGATTAAATGTTTAATGAATGGTATTGCCCGTTAACTGGTTAAGCACCTCCAGGTTCTTTTCCAGTGGCTGTGTAAAGTACCAGGTTAACGAAACCCGTGTATTCCATTTTACACCTTCCGTATTTAATTGTACATGATAATATCTTTCTATTCGCGTAACCAGCTCGCTTAACGATACATCCAGTAACCGCACTTCCTCCTGCAACCACCAGTCAGCAGGCATAGCCATCATTCTGGCCACTGCATTCACCTGTTTATGGGTAGTGCTTACCTGTTCACCACCATGCACCACCACGCGTTGCTCGTTACTACGTAAAGCCACGCTACCCTCTTTTACAGCCAGATCAATATCTACTGTGTCTTTTCTTTCCAATGTAAACGCAGTACCCAGCACCTGCACTTCCTGACTATTCACATTCACCTGGAAAGGATGGTCTTTATCTTTTGTTACTTCAAAAAAAGCAGTACCCTTATCCAACAACACCGACCGGTGACGGGTAAACTGCGGATATAAGCGCACCACTGAATGTGGCGCCAGCCATATTACCGAGCTATCGGACAGTATCACCTTCTTATTTTCATTATTACTGGCTATAGTGTTCCATTCCGCTACAGGCGCCAGTTTGGTATTCACCCACACCTGCCTGGCCACAATGGTTACCAGTATAGCGGCGGCAGCACCGGATACAATATATACCACACGCCTGCCCAAACTGGCCGAAGCATTCATGCGTTGATGAATAGCACTCAGCAGCTCCTCCTTTTTTTCAACCGGTAATGTATCAGGGTTATCCCATGCCTTTTGCCAAAGCTTATCTATACCAGTGCCACGCTTACGTCCTTTCCACATCATGAAAGAAATATCTTTAATGAAGTGACGCTGGCAGAGAAAATAAGTACCAGAGAAAAATGCGAGTTAACAATTAGTTCATATTGCTTCGAAAAAAGAGCGGCTTACAGGAAGAATGTGTTTACCTGCTGCATAATTTTTACAATACGCTGGCCGGCGGTATGCAATTGATTTTTTACCGTTTGTTCAGATAAATCCAGTTCAGAAGCAATTTCCTTTACACTTAAAGCTTCTTCATTACGCATTACATATATCCTCCCCATTTGAACAGGCAATCGCTTAATAGCCTGCTGCCATAGCTGGTTCAGTTGCTTATACTGGTAATGATCGTTAGGCTGGCAAGTATCTTCCTGTGTGTCGGGTGGCGTTTCGGCGGGATGGTATTTTTTGCGTTTTAATTTACGCTGATGGTCAATAATGCTGTTTTGCACTATCGTATATAAGTAGTTTTTAAAAGAAGTATGCACATCAATGCTACTACGCTTATCCCACAGTTTAATAAACACTTCCTGCAACACATCTTCCGCATCATGCTCATCCTGGAGCCTGAAGCGGATATAAGTGATCACGGGGTCTGCAAATTGATGAAAAAGCAAATCAAAAGCGGCCTTATCGCTCTTTTTCAATCGCAGCAGTAATGATTGTTCGTCCGGAAAACCTTCGGGAGAATACATACCTCAAAGCTTATTAAACATCAACGGGGATTAAACCAAACACCAGCGCAATTTGCACCCGGTATGTTAATTTTTTGTAAACGCATAATTAACTTATCGTGAAAGAGGGTATTTAGTTACTTTGTACACAAATAATATCCGCTGTGAAAATCCTGGTAGTGGAAGATGAGCAACGCGTTGCCGAATTGATCAAAAGAGGTTTGGAAGAGCATCTTTTTACGGTAGAACTCGCCTACGACGGTAACCTGGGTAAGAAAATGGCCCTCCAATTCGATTATGATGCCGTAATTATGGATGTAATTCTGCCGCAGCTCAATGGTATTGACCTGTGTAAGGTAGTGCGGGCAGCCAAACCCCATCTGCCCATTATTATGCTCACCGCCCTGGGCACTACCGACGATAAGGTAGAAGGCCTGGATGCCGGGGCCGACGATTACCTGGTAAAACCATTCGATTTTCGCGAGCTGATGGCCCGCCTGCGCACCGTTACCAAACGCCACCAGCAACCGGGCAGCAACAATGGCACAAAATTAACCATTGCCGACCTGGTGCTGAATCCCTTAACCATGACGGCCAACCGGGCAGGCAACGAAATAAACCTCACCCCTAAAGAGTTTAAGCTGCTGGAATATATGATGAAAAACAGCGGACGCGTGTTAAGCCGTACTGAAATAGCCGAAAAAGTATGGGACACTATTTTCGACACCGGCACCAATTTCATTGATGTATATATTAATTACCTCCGCAAGAAAATAGATAGAGATTACGACACCCGTCTTATTCACACCAAGCCCGGTGTTGGCTTTATATTAAAAGAAGGATAATGAAAATAAGGCTAAGGCTTACCCTGCTGTTTACATTTTTGTTTGCGGCCATACTGCTGGCCTTTGCATTAATTATCAACTTCTCCTATTCCGAAAACCGGGAAGAAAAGTTTTACAAACGCCTGCAGCAACGCGCTATTACCCAGGCCAACCTGTTGCTGGATGCCGGTGTGCATCCCAGCGTGTTGCAGTTAATTTACCGCAACGCCCTTAACGAAGAAGAAGTAGCCGTTTTCGATACTGCTTTCAACCTTATTTATCACGATGGGCCGGATATTGATAAGGTAAAGGAAACCCCGCAAATGATGAACAACATCCTGCACAAGGGCGAAATACGTTTTCATATCAACCGCGAGCAGGCCGTAGGCTTCTTATACCACCACAAAGGCAAAACATATATTATTACCGCCGCCGCAGCCGACGAATGGGGCCTGCGCAAACTGCAAAACCTGCAAAACACACTGATAGTGGGCTTTATAGCTTCTATTATCCTTACACTGGTAGCTGGCAGGTTCTTTTCCAAAAAAGCATTAAGCCCGGTATCAGATATGATTGAAAAAGTAGAAGACATTACCGCCACCAACCTGCATCTGCGCGTGCCGGAAGGCAATGGTAAAGATGAAATTGCCGAGCTGGCCATCACTTTCAACCACATGCTTAACCGCCTGGAAAACTCGTTCGAAGCCCAGAAACAATTTGTATCTAATATATCACACGAACTGCGCACCCCCTTAGCCACTATTATAACCGAGCTGGAACTATCTACCATTAAACCCCGCACAGCCGAAGATTATAAAGCCACTATTGCACTGGCACTGGCCGATGCACGCAAACTGGCAAGGTTAAGCAACGATTTACTCGACTTTGCCAAAGCCAGCTACGACCAGGCCGAAATTACCTTTAAACCCCTGCGGGTAGATGAGCTGTTGCTGGATGCGCGCATGCAGGTAATTAAAGCCAACAGCAATTACCAGGTGAGTATAGAATTTAAAGAAGAGATAGAAAACGATGAGCTCATTACCCTTAACGGTAACGAATACCTGCTAAAAGTGGCCTTTGCCAACCTGATGGAAAACGGCTGCAAATTCAGTAGCAACCACCAGTGTAAAGTAACCATACACTCCACCGGCAAAAACATTACGGCCCATTTTTCCGATACCGGCATAGGTATTGACCTTAACGAGCTGCCGCACATATTCAAAGCCTTTTACCGGGGCAGCAATAAAACCCATGCACAGGGCAACGGCATTGGCCTGTCGCTTACCGAACGCATTATTAAACTGCACAACGGACACATTGCGGTGCAATCGCAACTACAAAAAGGTACCGTGTTTGCCGTGCAGCTACCCCACCTGTAAAAAAGCATTGATCACATAAAAATGTGCATTCGCCCCCGTAAGCGCCCTGCTTACGGGCAAAAAACAGCTGCTCTAATAATTTTCTAATAACATTCTATAAATCCTCTAACAGCCTTCCGCAACCCGCCCGCTTACATTTGCTGGTGGTAATTCAATAACTAAATCCCAACTTCCGTATCGCCCGCATTGGACATAAAACAGGCGTGTACCCCGGCATTTGTTAGTTTTTGCAGTTATACCCGCATGATTAGCCTGTCCATACATTTTTAATGCGCATTTAAGCGCTGTAAATGAACCAGTTAAGGTTTCAATGGTTAACGTAACATCATTAAAGCAGTTTTTGAAATAACAGTATGCAGAAAAAACTCCTGGTAACCCTTGTGTGTGGTTTGGGTATGCTCCCTGCTTTGCAGGCGCAAAATAACCTCACCCTGCAACAGGCGCTACACGCGGCAAGAAGCAATAACCCTTTTCTGAAGCCTGCGGCACTGGACACCTCCATTGCACAGTCGGATGTAATTACCGCTGGTTTAAGGCCCAATCCCACCTTAAATAACCAGACATTGCAAAACGCCAGCTCCAAACACTTCGCCCCCAACACTAAGTTTTACGAACCGGAAAACAGGCAGGTATGGTGGCAGGTAACCAAGCAATTCAATATGTCGGGCCAGCGCAAATACCGGCAGGAAGTGGCCACTAAAAACGCCGCTATTGCCGGGAAAGACTACGCCAACACCGAAAGGGATGTATTGCTGGATGCCGGTAACAAATGGTTAGATGTATGGTACCACAGCAAAAACCTGCAACTGCTGCAGGAAGCAAAAAGCAATATCGACAGCCTGGTGCAAACACAGGAACTGCGCCTGAAAAACCAGGTCATCAGCAGCAACGAGTTAACGCGTACACAGTTGTTAAGCGAGCAATACCAGTTGCAACTGAAAACATCGCAGCAGAATTTTAAAAACGAACTGCAAAACCTGAAACTGGCCACAGGCGATGCCAACGCAGGCATTGACACCACCGATGCACTGGCCTATTTTGCCATCAACCAGCAGGTAGATAGTTTAATACACTTATCCTTTCACCAGCGCCCCGATTTACAAAGCGCCCAATTAAGCATTGATGCTGCACAAAGCAACATCAAACTGCAACATGCCTTATCCAAACCCGTTCCGGAAATGGGTGTTATTTATAACCCGCAAAACACCGTGCAATACGTAGGTTTTTACGGCACTATAGACCTGCCTTTCTTTAGCAGAAACCAGGGTGAGATTAAAAAATCTAAAATCACCCTGCAACAATCGCAGCAAAGCTTCACCGCCCTGCAGCAACAGGTAAGCACCGAAGTGCAAACCGTATACGCATCCTGGCAGGTAAGCAAAGAAAACGTGCAGCACTACGAAAACATTTTACAAAAAGCCACACAGGTATTAACCTCTGTTAAATATGCTTATACAAGAGGTGGCACCACCATTATCGATTTCCTCGATGCACAACGCACCTGGTTCGATACGCAGAAAATGTATTACGATGCTGTATACGAATACCGCCAGAATTACCTGCAATTATTACACGCAACCGGATTGATTACTCAATTATAAAAAGCCTTTCATGAAAAGAATAGTTACATATGTATTACTAACCGGCGCTTCTGCAACACTGTTCTCCTGCGGCTCACACGAAACGGCCAAACAACCGGCTGCTGCTAAAGTACAGGTAACAGACAGCGGGCGCACCGTACAGTTTCCGCCCGACAGCACCACCCTGCATTTTTTCGGCACCGAAAAAATAGGCTCTACCAGCATGAGCGCCCAACTGAATGCGCCTGCCCGCGTGGCCGCCACCGTAGTGCACTCCAGCGAAAACCCATCGCAAAATTTAGTACTGTTCGAAAATCCCGAATTAACAGCCAACTATACTTCCCTGTTACAGCACATTATCAGCATTCGCGAAAAAGGCAGCATCATACAACAGAAAAAATCCATCGCTACACAAAAGCAGATTGAAGTAGACCGCTTTACCGATCTGGCCAATCATGGTGCAGGAACCGGTAAAGATGTATCAGATGCCAAAACCGATTTAATAGGTGCGCAAACAGATATAGCCATTGCACAAAACGATCTGGCTAACGAAAAAACAGCGGTGATAGAACACGAAACCCGTTTAAAACTGGCAGGCTTTAATCCCGAATCGCTAATACACGCCAGTGCCGATAAGGTATGGGTGATATGCGACATTCCCGAAAGCCAGGTAAACAATATTAAAACCAGCAGCACCTGTCAGCTGCACTTTACCTCCTACCCCAATCAAACTTTTACCGGCACAATTGAAAGTGTAGGCGAAGTGGTAGACAATATCACCCGCATGGTAAAACTGCGTATAGGTTTACCTAACCTCAACAACCAGCTGCGTGCAGGCATGTTTGCTTCTGTATCCTTTGGTGTAAGTGAAGGCAACAACCTGTCAGTACCTAAAAGCGCACTAATTACCGTGCAGGGTAAAAACTATGTGTTTGTAAAAACAAACGCTACCACCTTCACCCGTAAAGAAGTATTATCCGGCACACAAATCAACGACCGGGTAATCATCTACGGCGGTGTGCAGGCGGGCGATGAAGTAGTAACCGATGGCACCATGCAGTTAAAAGGCATTTCATTTGGCTATTAAACCACACTAACCATGTTACAGGCACAGATATATATCGACAAAAGCGATTTCCATGGCTCACAGCCGTTGTACGAGTTTGTAATGCAGTTTTTACTAATTAATCATGTGAACGGAGCCACTGCCCTCACCGGCATTATGGGCTTTGGCCATCACCAGCAAATGAAACGCCCCAACGAGCTGTTCTCGTTTGATGAACCGCCCGTGGTAATCACATTTGTTGATGAAGCCGACAAAGTAAAAGATGTATTAACGCGTTTAAGACACGAATACAAAGGCGGCTTAATTATTACTCATCCAGTAGATCTATTCTAAGCATGATCCGTAACATACTTATATTCTCGCTGCGCAACCGCTGGGCTGTTATCATAGCCGCCGTGGTAATATCAGCTATAGGCTATTTCTGCTTTACACAGCTGAAAATAGAAGCCTATCCCGATATCGCAGATACCAACGTAATAGTAGTGGCGCCCTACGACGGGCGCGCCGCTGAAGAAGTAGAGCAGCAGGTAACCATACCTATTGAAAGGGCATTGAATAACGTGCCCGGTGTGCAGGACAGAAGAAGCCGTACCATATTTGGCCTGAGCGTAGTGCAGCTTACTTTTAAAGATGGAACCGACGACTACTTTGCACGGCAACAGGTAATAGAGCGCCTGAGTTCATTGCAACTGCCCGATGGCGTTACACCCGAACTGGCTCCCTTAACCACTGCCGTTGGTGAAATTTACAGATACGTGGTAGAAGCCCCTGCCACATTTACCCCGATGCAATTAAGGGACCTGCAGGACTGGGTGATACGCCCGGCCATATTGCAGGTTCCCGGCATTGCAGACGTTACCAACTTTGGCGGCCCCATGAAGCAGTATCACATATTGACTTCACCCGCCAAACTGCGTAAATACAGCCTTACCCTGCAAAACGTGGTAGACGCTGTTCAAAAAAACAACCTCAACACCGGCGGTAACGTAATAGAAAGAGGTGGCCAGGGTTTTGCCGTGCGCGGCCTGGGTGCTGTGAAATCGGAAAAGGATATTCAAAACATAGTGCTTACCGCTGTAAACGGTGTGCCCGTGTATGTAAAAGATGTTGCGTCGGTAGAAATATTGCCGCCACCACCATCCGGTGTGTTAGGCTATGCCATACCGGGCGAAGGCATTGACAAAGTAGGTTCGCCCGAAGGCATCATCCTGTTACGCCGTGGCGAAAACCCCAGCGATGCCTTAAAATTGTTAAAAGAAAAAATAGCCGATCTTACCGCTACCGAACTACCCGAAGGTGTGAAACTGCGCGTGCTGTACGATAGAAGCTTTTTAATTGATCACTCCCTCGAAACCGTTGCCCACACCCTGTTTACCGGTGTAAGCATCGTAATTATTGTATTAATATTCTTCCTGGGCAGCGTGCGCTCTGCACTGGTAGTAACCGCTACCATTCCCTTTGCACTGCTGTTCGCATTTATATTAATGCGCATGTCCGGCATCCCCGCCAACCTGCTTTCGTTAGGCGCTATCGACTTTGGTATTATTGTAGACGGCGCCTGTATTATGGCCGAACACCTGATAAGGCGCTACCGTAATGCCACTGCCGAAGAAAAGAAAAGCGGCATTGGCGGCATAACCCTGCTGGCCGCACAGGAAGTAGGCCGCGAGATTTTCTTCTCCGTAACCATCATCATATTAGCCTATACGCCTATTTTAATGATGACCCGTGTAGAAGGCAAGCTGTTCTCCCCTATGGCGCTGACATTAGGCTTTGCCGTAATTGGCGCTATGATATGCGCCTTAACCCTGATACCGGTGTTAATTTCTTTCGCTTATAAAAAAGCCTTATCATCCGATAAGCCTATGAAAGAGCATAAGAACCCGGTAATGGATATGATGGAGAAGCCGTACGAAAAATCATTACACTTCTTCCTCAAATACTACAAGCAAACAGCCCTTATAGGCGGTATTATAGTAATAATATTAATAGGCTTTGGCGGAAAACTGGGAACCGAGTTCTTACCAGAATTAGACGAAGGCTCTATTTTCATGCGCGCCTTCCTGCCCTCTGGTGTAACCATACAGGAAAACGCCAAAATAGCACCTAAAATTCGCGAGATCATCGCCAAATACCCGCCCATCCGCTACGTAATTACACAAAGCGGACGCAACGACGATGGCACCGATCCATTCCCGGCCAACCGTACCGAAATACTGGTAGGCCTGAAAGAATACAAACTATGGAGCGATACCATTACCAAAAAAGAACTGGTGCGCCGCATACAGTCCGACCTGGAACGCAACATCCCTGGCGCTTCTTTCAACAGCGGCCAGCCTATCATTGACCAGGTAATGGAAATTGTAACCGGTAGTGCCGCCGACCTCGCTATCTCTGTTGTAGGGGAAGACCTGGAAATGATGCGCGTAAAAGCCGACAGCATAGCCGCTATTGTAAAAGGCACCCAGGGCGCCTCTTCTGTAAACATTGAGCAGGAAGGCCGCCAGGCACAACTCGCCATCAACATTAACCGCGAAAACGCAGCCCGTTTTGGCATTAATGTAAGCGATATACAAGCCATGATAGAAACCGCCATCGGGGGTAAAGCCGTAGGCACCTTGTACGACGGCACCAAACGCTACGATATAGTAGTACGTTACCTGCCCGACAACCGCAACAATATCGAAGCCATTAAAGCCATGCAGGTACCATCCGCCACAGGCGCATTGATACCTATGGAGCAACTGGCCGATGTGTCGTTTGTAGATGGTCAAACCAACATTTACCGCATTGATGGCAAACGAATGATTACCGTACGTACCAATGTACGCGGTCGCGACCAGGGCTCTTTTGTTGCTGAGCTACAGGACAAAATAGGTAAAGCCATTAAAGTGCCCAAAGGCTACTCTATCATCTACGGTGGACAATACGAAAACCTGGAACGCGCCGGCAAACAACTGCTGTTTACCATCCCACTTACTATTGTTATCGTATTCGTGTTCCTGTTTATGCTGTTTAAAAGCATGAACGACACCTTTGTAACCATGAGCTGTATCCTGTTTGCACTGGCAGGCGGTATTATTGCCCTGTTTATAAGAGGTTACCACTTTAACGTAAGTGCAGGCGTAGGCTTCGTATCCATCTTTGGTATATCCGTAATGGCAGGCGTAATGCTGGTATCCGGTCTGAACCGGGAGTTTTACCAGAACCCTGCCGATCCAAGGGCAGCCGTACACAAAGTAGCAGCCGATCAGTTCCGTGCTATCTTAATGATGCTGATTGTGGCCATTATCGGCCTTATCCCGGCTGCCATCAGCTCCGGCATAGGTTCCGATGTGCAACGCCCGTTAGCCACTGTAATTATCGGCGGCTTAACCTCTACCCTGTTGTTTACACCGGTAATTGTGCCACCATTATATTACTGGGCACACCTGCGTAAAGCAGCCAAACAAAACAGGCAAAAGAAATAGTTTTTCTCTTTACTGGTTCGCAATAAAAAACGGGTCTGATACTACATCAGGCCCGTTTGCATGTATATACCAGCGCTATTACACAATTCACTGATGCTCAATAAATAATCGCCCTTCATCCTATTGAACAAAAAATAAATATTCCTTTCACATTTACTTTACCCACTAATATGTAATTTAAATCCTAACGACTTAACATATGAAAGATATCAGCTTGATACAGACTGCCCTTGTTGCATTACAAACATTAAAAAAGATTATATACTAAAACCCTCTATCTTTACCACGAAAAAAGCAAAACAGTTCCCCTAACGAATTGCCTAAACCCATTTAACCACTCATGAGAAAAAGCAAGGGCCTTTATATCGCCTTTTCTGTTTTATCATTTTCATGTTACAACTTCCATCGCAATTGCGACAACGGAACTCTCCCTGCTTTCCTAACAGCCATTCGAAAAACCAATTCAACCAGCATATAATTTATTCATTACTCCTTACATAAACAGTTATGTCCAACATCCAATTAACCTTCGTTAACGACTCAAACGACAAGAACAATTCTCAGATTGTTATCTTTCAGCAAAACCAGTCAGCCAATACAGATGCACCTTCTGTAGCCTGGAAAGTGATTAAAAATTGCGGCCAGGGCTTTTCACATCCTTTCGTGTATCCTGCTGCTTCGCAAATTGCAGCAACTGACAGCTATGGCAACATCAGCCCCCGGTTAGCCGCTGCTAGTGGCAGTGAGTTTCAGTTTGTGCTGGACGATTCAGGCCACGCCATCAGCTCCAGCAACAATGCATCCTATACACAAGATATAACCCTTAGCAACAAACTGGAAGAAGGCGCTATAAACGCCAGCATTTATAAAGATGGGCGTTTATTGGCTACCACCACTAACATTGAGCCCGGCGTAAAAGCATCCTTCAACTTTAAACCTACTATATGGGTGGGCGTAGGCTCACAAATAGAAGAAGGCTCGTTAATTAACACCAGCCTGGCATCTAAAGTAAGCACAGAGATATCTTTGGAAGGTATTAAAAGCGCCAGTATTGTAATGACTGGCGGCGGCGCAAGCTCCGATGCTGCTCCGCTAAAGTTTGAACTGGAAAATATCGTATACTCGTAAATAGACACACCCGGGAAATGAAGGTCATTTCCCGGGCTTTTACTAAATCAGGCGCACGATCTCGTTTTTAATAGCATAAATAACCAACCCGGTAACATTGCGCGATCCTGTTTTCAGCAAAAGGTTATTCCGGTGCCCGTTTACCGTTTTTACACTAATAAACAGCTTCTCCGCAATTTCTTCCGCTGTATACTGCTGGCACACCAGCTGCAACACCTCCTCTTCCCGGGCCGATATATTCACCGTTAACTTCTTGGGCTTGGTTTTCTTAGCCATATTACTTTGTATGGCCACCAGGGTGCGGCTGTTGATATAAGAGCCCTTATAATACACACTCTGAATAGCTTCATATACCTCCTGTGGGTCGCAATCTTTTACCAGGTAACCGTGTGCGCCGTTCTTCACCAGCTCAATAATAAAATTCTCATCATCATGCACCGATAAAATAAGCACCTTAATATCCGGGTACATTTCGCGTAAAGCAATAGTCACATGCAATCCATTATACTCCTTCTTATCTTTAGGAGGTAACGACAAATCCACCAGCATTACATCAGGAACAACTTCCGCAACAGCTAAACGATCAGGTAACGAATACCCGTCAGGGCTTTCAAACACTACAGCAATATCTTCCCAGTTATTCAGTATGGCTTTAATGCCTTCTCTAAACAGAAACTGGTCTTCCACAATACCTACTCTTATTGTGTCTTGTGCATCCATGGCAGCTTAAATTAGTTTTCAATGGGTAGTTCTATATACATCATAAAACCATTGGTAACACTATCATTCCCATACACAAAGCTACCTTTCAATGCATCTATGCGGGCTTCTATATTTTGAATACCCATGCCTTTGCTTACCTCATCAGTAGCCTTCAAACCCTTACCATTATCTGTAAAGCTAAACACAAGCTTGTCATTATTACAATTAAAATTTAAATCTATTGTACTTGCGCCCGCATGTTTAATAGTATTATTCGTTAACTCCATAATAATCCTGTACAACCCCAGTGTTAAAGGCCATTGTAAATCTGGCATATTACACTTTACAGTTAAACAGATATTTATTTTACCCGAAGCATTAATATTTTCTATGAAAGACTCCAGCGTTTTCATTAAACCAAACGATTCCAGCTGTGGCGGCATCAGTTGGTGACTTATCGTTCTAACACTGGTTATGGCATTCTCCGAAAGAGAGATCAGGTTTTCCAGCTTGGGAATATTTTCCGAAGCACCCGTACTACGCTGATGTTCCTTTTGCTTTAACAACACCAGGTTCATGCGTATAATAGAAAGCGCTGCACCCAGCTCGTCGTGCAGGTCCGACGCAATCCGCTTCCGTTCCTCTTCCTGTATAAGTATGTTATTACGCAGCAAATCTGTCTGATGAGCAAACTTTAAAGCAGCCTTATCCCGCTCCTGCTGGTAAATATTTTTCTGAAAATGCTCATACAACAACACAACACCTACTGCTATAATAAAAAGCACTATAGTAAAAGGAATAATAATGTCTACTATCGATATACCCGTATTTGTTTGCATAAACCAATGATGAAACAACAATACATTACTATTGACGAAAACGCATGAAACACCCAGGCATAAGCGCTAATTTTTACACTATAATATTCCATCACAAAATTTGAGAAATAGAACAATAGCAATGTAGAAGAATAATAAATAAAAATTCCAGAATTAATCCAGCCAATACTTTTTCTCACAGGTTGCGACATCCCTTCTGGCTTCTGATTTAAAAATACGATAAAAGAGAATATAGAAATAATGATGAGTAAAATGGATTCCACTGTTAATGCAGCAGAATTAAACACATGCACAGGCTGAAAGAAAACAGAATTCACTAGTGAAAACAAAAAGAATAATAGCACCATGGTAGCTATTATTCTTTTGTTAATCAAACTTTCCAATACACTTTGATAAAACCACGCTAGCAGGCAAAAGCCCACTGGCACATGAATATGCAACAAAAGCATGTTATTCATTTTCCAAAACCACAATACCAACGCTGTTAGCTGTATAATAGCTGAAAAAGCAATATATACTGCAAACACACGCACCCTGTAATCAAACTTCCGGTAATAACAAATCACCAGCAACAAAGCTGTCAACACCGGAAAATCCGAACACACTAAAAGGGTTCTGGTTAAACTCATTTATTCAGTAGGTTTTTCACAAGTATTAGGGCAAGGCGTATTCAAATCAGCTACATACAAGGTAATAGAGCCATCCTGGCTTACAGGCACACCGGCACGCCCACCATGCCTGTTTACAATAAAACCCTCTTTATTAAAAAACCTTCCAATGCCAGCCGGATACTGCGCACAAACACTATCTACCGGCTGCAAAAAGGCTTTAAAAGTAAACTTGTTACCAGGCAAGGTATCCATGCCTATATTCAAACGCACAAATGGGTGCATCCTCAACACCAGGCTATCGATAATAGTAACATCCATCCCCATAGAAGCCAGCAGATCCTGCGACCGGATAGTAAAATACCGGATGGGTATAGAATCTTTAAAATAATACCTGCATATCGAGTCGTACCGGTTTATATCTGTACGGGCATCATCCCAGGTCATCAGCACATTAGATATGCCGGGTACAGAATCACCACCGGTAGAGATAGCGCCGTTTCCACCGCTGCCATTACTGTTATTACAGGCTGCTAACACACAAATAGCAAAGCCTAACACAAAGAAGTTACTTTTCATTGCTTAGTATTTAATCGTCTTTACGCAATGTTAAATAACAAAATCAGCGCTGCAATTGCATTGCCGGCTTGCACAAGCAAAAACAGATATTTATACCTGTTCATTTTTCACAAACAGTTATTATTACCTGTTGCTAAATAACAGCTTTTACATAGCTACACAGCAAACAGGTATTTATACCCGCACTACTGCAAAAAACAAGCATAAATATGGTTTCTTATAATCACACATTTCTACGCTTACCCGCCACAGTTAGCCGATGCAACTTTGCATAGTTATTTTTTTTATCAACTAAATCTATCAATTATGTTTCCGATTCCTGTTAAAGTAACAAACGTAAAAGTGTATCCTTATTTTGAATGGCATGGCGGCGGCGTAGGCCCGGTTATTTTACCCGTTGTTGACAATGCCACAGGTAGCTATTCAGTAGGCACTCTCACCACCAACATCTTTTACAACCTCAACCTTACCGGTGGTCAGCGTACCGGCACACTGGCTGTGCATGGCCGCTATTTTGCTACCGGAGAAACAGAAGATGGCTCACCATTCACTACCCATTGGATGTATTGCCTTAACAACAGCGATAGCCCAACATTTGGCCTTACAGTAAACATGCGTCCCGGTAACACCTTCCCTACACCTGCCCCTATTGCCACACCACCTTATATAGTGCTGTCGGCCTTAACCGATATAACAGTAAGCCAGGTGTTTCCTCCGCCGGCAATAGGCCAAACATTGCTTATTACCAACGGCACGGGCAACATCATTGCCACCCAGGTAGGCACCCCACACGAAACAGGCGTTGAAATAACCACTGGCACTCGTGTAAGCCATCTTATTGTAGGTTCTAAAAACGTCATTATCACAGGCAAAAACAAAGATGGCAGCCTGGTAACCCTGGGCGGTTTAACGTGTATAAGTGTAGATGAACCAGCAGTATTCCTGCGTGAGTTAGTGTAAACAACAACCCCTCTGAATAAAAAGGTTCCGGCAATTGCCGGAACCTTTTACATATATTTAGTTGGACTCCTCATCCTTAAACTTAAAAAAACGCTGCATCCGCGTCATCAAAATTTCATGTGAGATGTCTTCTGCAATATCATCTACATCCATTTCGTTATTATACTCAATCCCTTCCTCACCTTCAACCGCTTCGGCCAAAGCTATCTCCCCCTGTAAAAAATTAAGACCTTTCACGCAAATATCCTGCATACGTTCAGCATAATCCACCTCGTCAATCATTTCAGAAAAGCTTTCGTAAGGAGATAAATCAACATCGAAAACCTGTGCAAAGGCAACCCCAAATTGCTCCAGCTCCTTTCGCTCTTTGGCATAAAAGGGATCACACATATCAAACGCTATACTACCATCCCTATGGCTGGCATACATAAAGCGAACAAAAATGTAAAAATCTTCTGCTGTGCCAGACCACGGCACTTTTTGCGAACTCGCAGATGCGACAAATTCTTTTCTCCATTCGTCGAAAACTGGTAACATTTCCTAATATTTAAATATGATCTCCTGCAATAGACAGGAAACAGTCTTTCATAAATATTGGAAATAGCAAGTAGTCTGTTAGTAGAAAATCACTATCAGAAAAACTAAAATACTCATTTCACTTCATCTATACAAAAATTTGTAACCAAATATAACTTAGTACCTATCCCATAAAAAACAACCTTACCCGCATGCAAATAAAAGAGATATTAAAAACCCTGAAACCCAACTGCTCAAAAAAATATAAAATCCCCCGGACAGCAAGCGCATCCGGAGGATAACAGAATAAAAAAATAAATGATCAGGAAAAGCCTAACAATTGCCGCTTTTCACCGGTACGTTTTTAATAACGTGGCAGCCATACTCAAAATTACCCGTGCCATCCCAGCTGTTTTCCACTAACATATTAGCCGAAAACTTCAACTGGTACACACACAATGCCGGCGGTGTGCAGTACTGCAGATAATCGCCGCTGATAGCAATGGATTTGGTAACCTTAGCGCCAAATACAAACTCCTGTATGGTGCCGGTTACATTTACACGAATGTCGGAATTAGGACCGGCAATAGCCTGCGTAATATGTACAATACCTGTAACCTTTCCATTGGTAGGATCTACCAGTAAAGAATAATGTACAAGAGGGGCGCCGGGGGTTCCCTGATTACCCATGATACCACAGGCGCGATACAGATCTGCTAATGCATTGGTTGGTGCTGACATAATATAAATTTTTATGTTCACAAAGCAACAACATACCACCAGCCTTATCTAGTGCAGAAATATGCGTTTTTCAAAACAGGTATTTATACCCGGCAACAGGTAATTATAAGCCTTTGCTATATATCAGGAGAAAATAGAAATTCTATTCTTAATAAGCTCCTCATCCATTACACATTCCAGGGAAACTCCTTTCTGATACCTGTTAAAACCGGCAACCAGCAGTACCCCCTTCTTTAAATAATAACATCTTTCTATACCGGTAAAAACATCATCTTTAAAATCAGGCTCTCCCCATAGCTTTTTTACATGCTCTCGCTTCTCCCCTATAGCAACATCACAATGTATGGCCGCTAATATCTTATTGGCAATTTCAGTAAACAATGCATTGCCCTCCAACTCTTCCATAGAAATAGCACTCAAGCCGTCCTTACCCTTTACGGTAAAAAATATAATGTGATACCCGATCACTTCTGCCACACCTGGAATACCGGCATAGTCAAAGTTGTTTACCTTGCCAACATACCTGGCATCTACAAATTGCTGTAATGTCAAATGCCTATCAACAGCTACCATTGTCCGTTTTATTAAAAGCAGCTCATTATCTCACTGCCTGTTTATAATATCCTAAGGTAGTAATGCAGCATTTTATTACAAAACATATCTATTGCGGTATCAGCATATTATCCGCTATCTTCTCGTGTAACGTAAACGCTGTATCCCACAACAGTTCATGCACCATATCCCCCATCCCCAGCTGCCTTAATTCAACATACAAAGTTTTCCAGATAAAAAGCATATTCTCAAAAGCATTCGGGCAGCTTTTATAATACTGATATAATACGTTCTGCTGCTCACCGGTAAACCCCTCGTTCAGGCTATGCTCCATAGCACGATATTCCTCCAGGTCAATATTCAGCAAATCGGCTATTTCCTGTTCTGTTTTATTACTCCTTGTTCGGCTTAATTGAAACAACAAGCGAATAGGCATACTAGCCAGTTCCATATCCATTACAATACTCATACATGCATATTATAAGGTGATAAAATACCCTGATATAGAAATACCAGGGGCCTTCCATACTCCCCCTGTGTCAGGGGTAACTCTTCAATCTATTATTGGCTCGAAGCACTCACCATCGCCACTTTGCAGGCCATTTCGTATTTTCTCCTGGTCCGCATTATTCCATTGATACAAATGCCTTAGCACCTCCTTCAAATGACAATTGAACGCATAACTGGTACCTGGTTTTAGATCATACTCCCCACCGATTTCCCTCCCAAAAAGACTTTGCGCATATTGGCTTTCCAATATAGCTATCGCATCTTCTTCGGTATATACAGAGCATAGCTGTTCAATTGCTTCAAAAGCATTACGGTATGCCATTCTATTTAAGTTGAAATTGTTGCACAATGCCTTTTGCAAAAGGCCATCAACGCAGACTGTTGTTATGTTCGCTTACTACTTCAGCTTGCAGCAGCTCATCCAACAGCCTGCTACTGCCTGCCTGTGAATGTGAGAAAATACAGGACTTATATAAGATTACACTAGCCAGATAAACACCAGCCATCATCAAAATCATTCATTACTAAATTGACAGGATATGGGAACACAAGAAAGCGTTGTGTTTTCAAACGATACGGCATGCTCAGGCGTTTTTTAGTTTCAAAAAGGTACAACCCGATGCCACAGCCTTATATAAAAAGCAATAGAGCTGGGCACCCACATATTCCGCCTCCAGAGGTCGTGACGAGACCTATCACCTTTCGGTGAGTGAACCGACGAAAGAGTAGTGCCCAACCCTATTGCTACGCAATATACTGATTGGGCGCTTTAAACCTTCCTCGCAGTTCTCAACCGTCACGTTACTAGTGCGAGATTTTTAAAGCGCTTTCCCTGTTAAGGGCGCTAGATTATCATATTTCAGTTCAAATATACCTAATCAGGGCACACTTTGCTCACTTGTGATAGATTTTATTTTTAAAACATAGAGAAACCTTACCGCTAAAAAATTGATGGTAAGTAATGAATACTTAAAGCAGCAACAATTACTATTTGGTAAACGGATAGCAACATTAAGAAAAGAGGCAGGGTTTAAGATTCAATATGTTTTTGGACAAAAGGTCCTGGGAGCGACCAATGTCCCGTCTTTTATTAGTAAAATCGAAAGAGGAGCAAATATCAATTTCCAAACAATTATAAAATTAGCTAATGCATTAGAAATGCCCCTCTTTAACCTATTTGACTACAATGGGACCTCCCCCATTATTATAAATCCAACCTATAATTACGACTTAGAAGAGCGTATGAAAAATGAAGCAGATATACTAGGCCAGAATATTCGTTTGATCAGAAAAGCTCAAAACATGACGCAGCTTGATACTGAGATAGAATCAGGCATATTCAACTCCAACATCAGTAACTATGAATTAGGTAACAGATTTTCAAAATTAGATACTATCACTATTCTTGCATATGGTTTAAAGGTGGAAGCATACGAGCTATTTTCTTTACAATAAAAATCACCCTACAAATAATTAAACATACTCAAATAGATTTTAATAATAGTATGCTTACTGACTCTTTACGCCAAACAGTCGAAGAAATAGACACCATTATCAGAAAAGAACTTTGGTTTGATTTTGAGGTCTGGAGTTATGATAGAAACAAGCTTATAATAGCAGGAGGAAAGGACTTAATGTATAGCCACCAGCTTGAAATAATCTTTGAGAACGTCTTCTATTATAGTGGAGTTTTCGCCGAATGGAAGTCCAACACCCAGCACCCTGCGTTCATTATCCCTTCTAACGAACCAGAGCTAAACCTAAAACATGAGATAATACAAGGCTATCAATTATTTTCATTTGTTACTGAAGACTTTAAAAACAATATTATCATTGCCGCAGAAAGCGTTTCATACAATCTTAAAAACACACTTCATTATCTTATAGAAAATGAGCGTTAGCAGCAATCCTTAGGCAACAAGCCAAATGAATTACAAAAACGCTCACTCAATATCTACACACTAAAAAATTAGCTTAGAAGGGATTTCATTTTTGGCAAATTACTTAGGAAGGGACTTCAACTTAGACAATACCCTTCTAGCCTCTGCTACTTTTTCAGGAAATAAAGATTTCCCTGATAATTTATTTAAGGAAGAATCTATCGTAATAGACAGAATTTGATCGGACAAGATTATTATTGAAGTGAAAAATCATCTTACAACTTACTTTCCTCTGTCTGGCAGAATCGGACACAATCAGTATCGAAACCGCACAATCCAATAGTTTTAATATTATATAATTAATTGATTAGTAGTAATTTAAAATCAGGCATTTATTTGGCAAGGTAAATAATCACCATGCTAAGAAATTATATCACTACTTCCGTCCGGAACCTGTTCCGCAATAAAGCCTACGCTTTTATCAATATCGGCGGTCTCAGCCTGGGGCTTGCCTGCGCAATCCTGATCATTTTGTATGTGAAAGATGAGGTAAGCTATGACCGGTTTCACCGCCAGGCCGGCCAGATTTACCGGGTTGACCGGGAAATTACCAGGGAGAACGGCAACAAGGTTAAAGGAGGATATTCAGGCTATTTACAGGGGCCACGTTTCAAGGCTAGCATATCCGAGATTGCCGCCTTTGTTCGGGTGCAGGAGACACAGGTGGATATTAAGCGCGGATCGAATATCCAAACGCAGAAGGTGAGCAGGGTTGATACGAATTTCTTTTCCGTGTTTAATTTCCCTCTTTTAAGCGGAACCCCTGGCGGGTTAAAAGAGCCTCGTTCGGTAGTGATTACCGAAGACATGGCCAAAGCACAGTTCGGAACCACGGATGCAGTTGGCAAAACAATGCTGCTGAACGTAGATGGATTCGTTCCGTATGTTGTTACGGCGGTGGCTGCCAACTGTCCGCAAAACTCATCAATCAAATTCCAGGTTCTGTTACCGCTTAATATGGCGCCGGAAGAAGAAAATAAAAATGAAAACTGGTTCAGTTTCTTTCTGAATACGTTTGTTGTTCTTTATCCTCATGCGGATGTAAAAGCGGTTGATGCAAAAATGCAGCAGGTTTTTGAAACAGACGCCAGGCAGACCATCATTTCGATAACGCAGAAATATAACCTGAAAAACCTTGGCCTTTCCTATTTTTTACAATCCCTTACCGACATTCACCTGAGTAAAGAGGCTGGCGCCAACGAGGGGCTGTCAGACGGCAGCGAACCCATCTATTCTTATGCGCTGTCCGGCATAGCTTTTTTTATTTTATTAATCGCCTGTATCAACTTCGTGAACTTGACGCTGGCCCGCTCATTAAAACGAGCAAAGGAAATTGGCATCCGGAAAGTGATTGGCGGACAAAGAAATCAATTAGTGCTGCAATTTCTGGGCGAGTCGTTTATGCTATGCCTGGCTTCCTTTGTATTGGCCATTGTTATTGCGCAGGCCTTATTGCCTGTTTTTAACCGTTTATCGAATAAAGCCCTTTCTTTTTCCTATTTACTGGATACAAAACTGTTTTTGGGCTATATCGCCCTTTTCCTGGTCACAGGTTTATTGGCAGGCTTTTACCCGGCCCTGGTTCTCTCGAACTATCAGCCGGTTAAAATACTTTATGGCCGCTTTATGCCGGCTGGTAAGAATTGGCTGCAGAAATCTCTGGTCGTATTTCAGTTTGTGCTGGCCTCTTTTTTCATCGTTGCTACATTTACCCTTTTCTTCCAATTAAACTACCTGTCTTCCCAGCAATTGGGCTATGATGACAGCAACCTGGTGATGGTGAGCAATTTGAATATGAGCACCCGGGAAATAGAATTGTTCGAAAGGGAGTTATTGAAAAATCCGGTTATCCAGGGAGTGGCACCAAAAAATTCGGGCACCTCCGGTACAACGGTTAAGGTTAATGGGGGAACCAAAATTAATATCGCTTACGAAACGGTCAACTCCTCGTATTTGCCTTTATTAAAGATTCCCATTGTAGAGGGCCGCAATTTTTTACCCGACTTCCCGGCAGATTCTTCGCATTCGGTTCTGGTGAACGAGACCTTTGTAAAAGAGGCCGGCTGGAAAACTCCGATTGGCCAGACTATTCATATATACGAACCTGCTGGCGATTTTATCGTGGTTGGTGTTGTTAAGGATCATCACTACAAGGCATTAACAGAAAAAATAGAGCCTCAATTATTTAGAATGAGTTCGGCAGACGGGTTCCTGGGCATGTTTTATATAAAAATAGCGGCTCATGATAACGCAAAAAGCCTGGCCTATATTGAAGCGGCATTCAAAAAGGTTTTTCCCCTGGCACCCTATTCCTATCATTTTAAAGACCAGGTGAATGCGGAAAGTTATGACGCAGAGAAGAAATGGAAGGAAATGCTACAGTTTGGCGCCCTGCTCATTATCTTCATCTCCTGTATTGGTCTGTTCGGTTTGTCGGTGTTGTCTATGGAAAAAAGGGCAAAGGAGATTGGTATCCGCAAAGTATTGGGCGCCTCCGTCCGTGGCGTGGCAACGATTCTCTCCGGAGACTTTTTAAAACTGATTTTCATTGCCCTGCTGATCTCCACACCACTCTCCTGGTTGGCAGCCAACAGATGGCTGGAGAATTATCCATACCGAATTACAATGAGCTGGTGGATGTTTGCGCTAGCAGGCTTCATTGTTCTGTTTATTGCCATGCTCACTGTCAGTTTTCATGCTATCAAAGCGGGCATTGCCAATCCGGTCAGAAGCCTGAGGTCCCAATGAGTTTCGTTTAAGACCAGGATAGTATACTATTGCGCTCCTTTCTGTAAGGTTAAATCTTCCCTTAACGCAATAGTTGTCCGATCAAATAGTGCCTATTACACTTTATGATGGCCTTCAAGCTTCTTTATTAGATTTATTTCCTTTATAAAGTGCCTTTATAGATAAAGATGAAATAAACACAAAAGCCACCTAGTAGGTGGCTAATAATATCTGATAAAATAAAATCATTTAGGAAGTGATTTCATTTTAGACAAAACCCTTTTGGCTTCCGCAATTTTTTCAGGAAATAACGTCTTCCTCAATGACTTATCTAATGCAGGGTCAACTGTTAAATTAATACCCAAAGTTTTCGCATATTCAATCAGTTCTTTCTTACCGGCCTTATTCATAAAAAAGAATTTCACATTTGATACACGAAAGATACTTATCTATAAAACACATCTTCTGTTCATTTTATTCAGAAGGGGTGTAATATTTTAAATACAAAACATACAGTATACTAATTTTACCATCTACATTATTCCCTGAGTGAATACAAATATGAATTCCACTATAAGCAGTACCCTTTTTAGCACATATCAAACTAAAATTTCCACTAGACAATTCAGTTTTTATTACTATGGCAACAAATCCTACAACTGTAGCATTCTCCCCTACAGCTGAAAAAATGGATATCGCAGCCGCTAAAAACCTCTCTATAGTAGTAGCGAAAAAGTTGGCTACTGCCAGCGCAATTCCCTCGATAGTAGCGAAACTTTTAGCAACTGCTTTATTTAAACTGGCTACTATAAAAAAGAGTTTTGCAGGCATAACAGCCCTGCTCTTACTATAAAACTCATCCCTGCAGTAGCAGCATTAAGTTTTACAGCTGCCAATTCCCAACTGGCTTCTATCACTAAACATTTTACAGCTGCAAAACTTACCGCTACAGCAATATGAGGTCAGTAATTGCTGAAAAACTTGTCGCTACAGTTGCCAAACTCTCCGCTACAGCTATAGCATGAAGTTTTGCTGTTGCAAATATTGCCGTTATTTCATGGAAACAATTTCCATAAACCTCAAAAAATCCATTGCCGATTTAGAATCTAACTTTTACAACTATCAGCAATAGCCTTACTATATAAACACAGAAGCCGCCTGAAAACAGGCGGCTTCTGTGTTTAGTATAAGATAAAATTACCTTGGCAGAGGTTTTAACTTAGATAAAATTCTTTTGGCTTCTGCAAGCTTTTAGGGAACAGGGGCTTTCCTGAATATTTATCCAGGGAAGGATCAATTGTCAAATTGATTCCCAGCGTTTTTGCATACTCAATCATCTCTTTATCTTTCTTCTTCATAATTACCAATTTCAATCAATTGTCAATTAAAGATATCCACTCATAAACCAATAAGCCTGTTCATTTTGTTCACAACAAAAAGCTCCCTACCCTAACAATGGCCATCCCTTTATTAACGGCTGGCTTTAGCCCCATTCCTTTTTCACATCCTTCCAGCTTAATGCAAACCAATGCATCTTTATCAAACCCGGGCTGATACTTGAAATGCACCACACCCGCTTCAATAGGCGTTTCGGTTATCAATCTTTTATCAGGCAATGAAATAATATCCGTCCATTCGCTTACACTGGTAGCTGTGTATTGCTCCATATCAGGAAAAACAATAATTACTTGCAACCGAAAGCCGTCTATATAGGGCTGCTTTTTAAAGTTAGGCCATACGCTATAGCGTACTGTTACATGCACCTGATCAGCTTCTCTGTTCAGTTCCACAACAGGCAACATAAAACGTCGCAGAGGATAATCGGGATGAATTTCAAAGCCGGTAAGTGAAGTAAGGTTTATACTACCTTGAGAAGACAATTGTTTTTTAAACAGGGAAACCAGTTTTTGCCAGAGAGGGCCACCGGCAAAGTCGATACGATAGGGCGCAAGCACATCAAAAATCATCTTCGCAGGCTTATTACCAGCCGCCAGCGTCTCGCCGCTGGCCTTCATAGCATCGTTAAGCAAAGCAGGCTTAAAAGTGCCCCTTTTACTGCGAACATGCGGATCATAGGCTTTGCTTTCTACAAAAGTTACGTCTCCAAGGTTGCCTTTGAATTTAAGCAGGGTATTATTTTTTGCCATCTGCTAAAATGTTTATCTTTATAGTGTACGATTTTACTCTGTAAAAGATACGCCTTCTACGGCAGATTTCCTGCTTTTCCCCATCAATTTCACATCATTTTTATAGCGAGATTATAGCGGCCTTACAGCGTGCTTTTAGCGACCTTATAGCGATACGTGTATAGGCATCCACCGTAGTTCAGCTATGCTAAAGGCATACAATAAGCTATATACAGCCTAGGAGAATAGACTGTAAAGCACAGGCAAGCTTGCTAAATAAGTTAACAAACCATAGCTGCTAAACAAAACCGATGAATTAATAGTGTAACTCCCGTTTTAAAAATTGCATCATATCCGCATAAGGCGAAGATTCCCCCAAATGCCCGTCAGCTGGGTACACTCTGTATTTTTTGGGAGTTTTAATGGCATTATAGGCCGCAAACCCGACTCTTGAAGGGCAATCGTCATCAAACAGTCCGGTGGCGTAAAAAGCCTTGCAAGTGATGCGGGAAGCCATTAGCCGGGTATCTACCAGGTCTTGTATGTCCATAGCCTCATCAAAAGAGATGGGGTTGTTGTAATATTTCAGGTAGCTGCTCCACTCATCCACACACAGCTTTCTCACTTTTACCAGGTCTCTGATGCTGCACGGGAACGGATCAAAATAAGCACAGGCCTTTACCTTCTCCTGCATTAAACCGGCAGTAGCCAAAGTAAGGCCACCGCCCTGGCTGCTCCCTAGCACACCTATGCGTTTAGCATCTACCTCCGGCCGGCTGCGTAAAAATTCAATAGCCCTGATACAGTCCATATAAATAGCGCGGTAAGCCAGTTGCTTTTCGTTGTGCAGGTTCCAACCCCATACACCCGGTATATCAAAGCCGGGATTGAAAACATCAGCGCTAATGCCATGCCCTCTTACGCAAAGCGCCAGTTCAGCCACATTCTCTTTGCTTTTTACAAATGATTCCAGTTTATTAAAGCCATAGCCATAACCCGGCAAATGCAATAATGCCGCATACTTTTGTTTAGTGCGCGGCACAAAATAATACCCACGTATAGTGATGCTATCCAGTGAAGTAAATTCGATAATATAAGCATTGCGTTTACCCTTACTAAGGCTGTCGCACTTTTTAACACGAAAATCAGGCTTTACACCAGACAGCTCCTGCATGGTTTCTTTCCAATAAGCAGTAAACTTGCCCGGCTCCTGTGTGTTGCCCTTAATCTTTTCAGGATCTAAAGCAAACCATTTTACATCGCCGGTAAAACCCTTCCCTTTCTGCACTACCACACACTCATAAAACCCAGGCTCTGTAATCACATGGCTTACATATAACGACAACTCCTGTTTGTTATCAGTAACCGCTACATTGGTATGATACAAAGTATCGTGCAAATCGTTTACAATAAACACCTCTGCATCCGAACCTTTAGCACCTATACTAGCAATATTAATAAAAGGAGCATCTTTATGAAACACAAAAGCCCCACCCGAAAAGGATAAGGACACTTTTTCTTTATCATTACCAGCCCGTACAGGTGTTAATGAACACAAGCTGTTGGTTTTACCACCCGTATAAGAAAACTCATCTGCAACAATAGAAATACGGTTCCAGCTTCCCGGTAGCAGTAGTTGTTTATCTAATGTAAAATGTCTTACCTCATCCCGTTTTGTCCAAAACTGGTTGGCAATATCGCCACCAATAAAAGAGCCGTTTACATACAAGCCTTTTACATGACAAGGCAGGCGCAGGTTCAATGCCAATGCAGTGTCGGCATAGGAAGCAGGCATATAAAAATCTGCCGCTAAACGGCAGGTGCCTGTGCGATAGAAGTAGCCCTGGCGTTCCCACGACAGCATCAGGTTTACCTTACCGGCATCTTTAAGTTTATCGGAATCTACAGAATGAACAATGGTATCAGAAGTACTGATCTGCCAAACAAGTGGCAGCAAATTCTGGCTCAAAGAAGCCTGACAGGTAAAAAACAGTCCGGCAGCTAATAGGTATTTCATTAGAGTTATGGGGTTTAGTTTGGTTTAGTGCGCCTTCTACTTTCAAAAACCATTCCCTTTTAAAGGAATGGTTGTTTATCAGTAGGTATAAGGTTTCTAAAACATTAACTGTCAAATAAATAAAATAACAACATTTATTCATTTGCTTTTTAGGTAGCAACGGCCATTAAACGAGAGCGCAAATTAAATACCTATTTTCATTAACAGTGTAACCTAACCAATCAACTCTTTGTAATACCTCAAAACAAGATAATGTAGTAGCACAACTACAACAGATAGTAACTATCAGACTTGCGTACTACAAATATTTTGCAGCCTGTCTGCCAGCTGCAAAACCTCTTCTTTCCTCGCCAGCACTGCAATCCAGCGTTCGGGAATGCTTTCCCATCCATACAACAAGCCAGCCAATCCCCCTAGAATAGCCCCTACAGTGTCCGTGTCGTCTCCCAGATTCACTGCTTTTAATACAGCGTCTTTGTAGTTATTGGTGTTAAACAAACACCACAAAGCCGCCTGTAAGGTTTTCACCACATATCCCGAAGCACTGATATCTTTTTCAGGCCACCCGATACAAAGCCAGTAACTATTCAACCACTGCATTTCGTGCGGATTACCAATATTTGACGCAACCACAAACTCCATCACCTCTTCTCTCACAGCCAGTAAAGCAGCACTTTTATTCATCCCTTGCATGAGTTGACGGGCAAACTCTATATACACAAAACAAGCCAGCACAGACCGTATGTGCGCATGCGTAAGTGACGATACCTGTTGCACACAGGCAAATCGCTCCGCCATTGGTTTGTCTTTTACATATAACAACAAGGGCAATATCCGCATCAAAGAGCCATTGCCATTGCTGCCTTCATCTATACCACCTGCCAATAAAGGATCGCCGCCTTTACCCAGCATAGTAATAGCTTCGGCAGTAGCTATACCTATATCAAACACAAATCCGTGCGGCGTCCAGTAAGCATACTCCTTCCAGTTTACAAAACGGTTAGCCAGCTCCTGTAAATCATATCCATTACAAAGCATTTCCGCCAGACAAAAAGTAAGAGAACTATCGTCAGACCAAGTACCTGCAGGCTGGTTATGCGTACCGTAACCACGCATATCTGTAACCGGGCTTCTGGCTATTACATTGCGCGACAGAAATTCTACCGGCACACCCAAAGCATCGCCGGTAGCAACTCCCAATAATATATCCCTGCCCCAACTCCTTGTTGTCATAACTATCTATTTTAACCTGTCCCTAACCTCCATTAATGCATATCCTAACAGGTTTTCTCCTTTCCAGGTATAAGGGTTTTCAATGCCTTCTTTACCCGCAGCCAAACCAATGCCCCATATCTTGTCCATCGGGCTGGCTTCTACTAATATCCTATCCTCTGTATTCAATAAAAACGTTTTCAACGCCGGATGTTGCGAATACTTATACATATTACCTGCTACTACAATACCAAACTTCTCTTCATTCCAGGTAACCGGGTTAAAATCCCGCACCATCCGGCCTACTTTCTTTGCCTGGTGCGGTGTGGCAGCCTGTATAGCCTTTTCACGCATTTCTGTATCGCCAAACACTCTTGCCTTTTCAGCCATCATCCAATGTTCAGCCGTTTTATAAGTAACGCCCTCTACTTCAAACGGCGCATTCCACCACTGGCTAAAACAACTTTTAGTAACGCTGCCATCTTTAGAAGGCGCATGCCCCCAAAAGAATAAATACTTCAATGCTTCTTCCTTATTATATTTCTCTTTCAACCAATCATTACCGTATTTCATACTATCTGAATTTTAAGAGTGTAGGGGTTAATAATTCACTATCCGGCATTATAAACTTCTCTCCCAAAAACACTTTTACTACTTCTATCTTTCCTACAATATGTTCATTAAACAAAGTCAGTTCCTCAGCAGGCACCCATAATTCGTTATGTATGCTGCCGCCTACTTCCTGTACTACATATGTATTATAATGTGATTCACTTAAAGCAAACTGTGTAACTATGCCACAATAGCCCGAAAACTCATCCAGTGTGTTCCACTCGCAAGCTATCTGTTCAGCATAGGGCTGGTTTAATACAGGATAAAAAATAGGCTGCCAGCTTAACCTTGGCGGAAAACATGTAGAGTCTGACTCAAGAATTAATTCATATTCCCTAATACCTACAGGCCTGTATAATTGTACCGTTTTCATTACCAAAAAATTAAATACTATACACCATGTTGAATATACTTTGCAGGCACATGATCGGTTAGCCATACCCCATTATCTGAAAGGCAAAATGTAAACCCATCTTTGTGCATATGCCCGCTTCTTACTACCAGCACAACAGGCACTCCCCGCCTGCCACCTACTTTAATAGCCGTTTCTTTGTCTTTGCTTAAATGCACGTGCTGGCGTTGCATTTTCAGCAGTCCTTGTTGCTGAATAGCCGGAACAAATGCCCCTACAGTTCCATGATATAAATATTCCGGGGGCTCGCTGGCTGCAAGGTTTAATTCTACCTCAATAGAATGCCCCTGACTAGCCCTTATATGCGTGCCACTCTCATTATATGCAAACCTTTTTTTATCATTCAAAGCCACTATTTCATCCAGCTCTTCCCTGCTTAAACTACGGCCTTCTGATTGGCATTTAGCAATCAACTCCTGCACATCAGCCCACCCATTACTATCCAACTCCAACCCGATTATTTCAGGTCTGTGTCTTAAAACCAGGCTTAGAAATTTGCTGCTGGCTTTTACATTCTTCTCGTTCATAAAAAATCCTTTTTACACTGCGCCCACTATCCCAATACGTTTACACAACTCCTGGTTTTGTATTTCAAAAACCTGCTCTACCGGCACTTGTAGCATATCCAGCCGGCGGTTGTTTACATATTGTTTCTGGGCTTTTACAAAATCTGTAATGTCTTCAATTTTTGAAACCATCTCTTTACCAAATGATTCCAGTATATCCCCTTTTAGTCCTAATTGAATAGCACGCCTGTTCAACTTTTGCCCGTAGGGGTCATGATCAGGGTCCCATTGTAATCGCACCTCTTTTGTGGCTAACGCCTGCTTCCACGCTTCATGGCTTTCATACCGGCCATTGCCAAAGGTGGAAAACACTGCCTGCTCTAAAATTAGTTCCAGGTGCTTCTTACTTAACCATAAAGCCAGCACCCTTTCCTGGTTTTCTTTTTCGGCCCATCCGCAACGGTACATCATCCACAAAAAATTAGGTTTAATCCACGACATCCTGTTATAACTAAAACTATTCCCTCCTAATTGTTGATGCGCTACCGCATAGTTGGCAATACTGGAATTATACGCCTGGTACACCACAATATTTTCCCCTTCCTGGTATCCTATCACCTGCTGGCCACTATCTGGCCATCTTTCTTTAGCTGTTACGTACAGCTCTGTATTCAATTTCATCTTCCTTCATTCTAACATTCATAATCATACACCGTAACAGGTACAGTCTTATTACAGATACCTGATTCAATCAACGGCTCTATTTTATCCCATGTGCCACCAGCCAACCCGCACCCGATTCTTGGCATGTGTACTGATGCATTTATTTCCACAGCAAATGCACCCACCTGCTCAAGTCCTGTTGCAATAGCATTATAACGAATAGGTGGCATCCCCTCTTCATCTTTATAAATGCTATGCTGGCCTATAACATTGGCTATCCATATATCCGCTTCCACCTGCACAAATTGCACGGCCCCCAACTCATAACCGTTGCCGCTTTTATACCAGGCTTTAAATTCTTTTTCAGGAGATTTCCACTTTTTAGAAATGGCTAAAACAAACCCTTTACCCCATCTACCCATATCATTGCAGATATGCACTATCAGTTTGTTTCCATCAGCTACTGGCGCAGTAGCATCACCTTTTACGTATAAAATGTTCTTCTCCATAGGTTCTTTATGTTACAGCAGTTACAAAGTTTGCGTTAATCTGACACAAAGAAAATACTTTTTTCATTACCCGGCTAATTTTTATAAAAATTTACCTGCATACGTATCATGTAAACGCAAAAAAGCCGGACATATACACGCCCGGCTCATGTGCATTATACCTGTACAGTATAAAGCAATACTTTACTATAAGTACACTACTTTTTCATGGTCTCTTTCTTAAAAAAAGTAACCTCTCTCCCTGATGAAGATACGCGCAGTATTGTTTTTTCAACACCATCCAGCAGGGCAACATAAAAGCATACGCCTTCTTCCTGGCTTTCCATTTCAATAATTTCCACGGTAGTATGTGTAGGATACTTTGCTTTAATAGTAGCCTGACCACGCATAGGTAAACTATTAAAATCAATATGCTTGCTCACGGCCACCTGTTCCCCCTCTGCATCGTAAAAAGCCTGCATATGATGGGCTTCATAGTCAAAGCTTACACTCACCAATTCACCCACTGTTTTAAAATGCACATGGGTAGCGCCCGGATAAGCAATTTTAAATATAGCTTCTACTTTGGCATTTCCGGCAGCAAAAGCAGTGGCAGTAACTACCATAAGCAACAAGGTGGCGATGAGTAACTTTTTCATAACTGTTATTTTATAATTGGTTTTGTTTTGCGTTTACAGGTTATATATGCCTAAAGCAATGCCAAATAAAAAAGGCCTGCTAAGTCATTGGTATTCATGAAACGTACCAGCAAACAAAAAGTTACACTGTTCGCAAACGAACATTTTTTGTGCGTTTTTGACGCATTGTCAGGCTGTTACTAACAATAAAGGCCTTCCTACGCCAGAATATAACAGCCACACCGTGCGATTTTTAAACAGCGGGCAAAGTCTTCGCGCTAATTTGCGATGTTTGCGTACTATTATATAAATCAGGCATTATTTTAAAATAGCGATATGGCATATGTGGTAACCTGCCCCAGCTGTGGCAATAGCTTTGATCCGGGAGAATCTATCAAAGACCAGGTGCAAAAAGACCTGCGTTTGAAGATGGTAGACTGGCAGAAGATGAAAGACGACGAGTTCAGGAAAAAGGAGATTGATTTTCAAAAAACCTTGCAACAGCAGCAGGAAGAGTCCGGCAAGCTATTGCAGGCCGAGAAAACGAAGCTGCAACAGGAACTACAGGAAAGCATTCGCAAAAGCATGGCTGCCGATTACGAGAATCAGCTGAAAATGCTGCAGCAGAATGCACAGGAAAATGCCGAAAAACTCAAAGAAGCCCGTACGAAAGAGCTGGAGTTTTTACAAAAAGAGCAGGAACTGAAAAACCGCGAAGCCGAGCTGGAAATTCAATTACAAAAACGGATGCTGGAAGAAAGAACCAGCCTTACCGAACAAATACGCAAGGAAGAAACCGAACGCGGCGCCCTCAAAGAAACAGAACTGCAACTGCGTATGCGTGAACTGGAAAAGCAACTGGAAGACCAGAAAAAGCTGGCCGAAGAAATGAAGCGCAAAGCCGAGCAAGGCAGCATGCAGCTGCAAGGCGAGGTGCAGGAACTAATGCTGGAAGAAATTTTAAAAGCAACTTTCCCCTTCGATGAAGTAAAAGAAGTGGGCAAAGGGGTTCGCGGTGCCGACTGTATACAAATGGTACGCAACCAGTTTGGGCAGGAAGCCGGTAAAATCATTTATGAAAGCAAACGCACCAAAGACTTTGCCGCAGACTGGATTGAAAAGCTGAAAGCCGATATGCGCAGCCTGGGGGCTGATGTAGCCGTTATTGTTACACAGGCCCTGCCTAAAGATATGGACCGCTTTGGCGAAAAAGACGGCGTATATATATGCACCTTTGCCGAAGCCAAAAGCATGGCCCTGGTATTGCGCAATGCTATATTAAAAATAGCCGACGCCCGCAAAAGCCAGGAAAACAAAGGCGACAAAATGGTGTTGTTATATGATTACCTTACCGGTAACGAGTTCAGCGAACAATGGAAAGCCATTCGCGAAGGTTTTATGAGCATGCGCCTGAGCATTCAGCGCGAAAGGGATGCTATGGAGAAATTATGGAAGGCCCGCGAAAAGCAACTGGAAAAAGTGATGCTGAACGCAGCCCATATCCGCGGCTCAATAGAAGGTATTGCCGGTACCGACGCCGTAAACCTGAACCTGCTGGATGATAATGATACCGCTTTGTTAGATTAAACCACTGCCGCCATGATTGAAATAACCCAGGATGAAATAGAAAACCTGCGCCCCAGCCGCAAGAAGCCTTTCTTTCCGTTAAACGACAGACTAAGGCAGTACCTGGTAAAACATGGCCGCGAAGGCAAGCTACCTGCCAGCTATAAAGATCTGTTCCGGTTCACCTATAGTATTCCGTTGAAAGACAGATCGGGCAAAGACACGCTTTGGGAAACCGTAAGCTACGACGGCCACGAATGGAACTACCTGCGCGAAAGCCTGGTAAAGCTATACGCCATTCTTAAAACGGAAGGCGACCTTAGCTTCGTAAACCACCTGGATGTTGCCCGTATTGACTTTTGTTCATTTGGCAACAGTCAGCCTTTTCGCATACGCATTGTAAACAAGTTCAACGATAACTACGATCACTACTACATAAAACCTGCAGATGCCAGCCGTGTATATGGCCTGGAACTGGAACACCTGCTATCACCAGACCGCATCACCTACCTTACCCATCACGATACCCTGGTAGAAGAGCACATTGCCGGCATTCCCGGCGATATCTTTTTACAGCAACACCTGTTAAGCCCCGACTTCAATCCTATTCGTCTGGCCAAAGAGTTTGTGAAGTTTAATGAAAGATGTTTTGTACGTCTGCTGGGCGATATGCGTTCGTATAACTTCATTGTAAACATCACGCCCGATATTGAAGACATTCAATACCGCATACGCGCCATCGATTTCGATCAGCAAAGCTATGAAGGCCGCAAGAATCTATATCTTCCCCAGTTCTTTAAAGAGAACTATTCTTTTGTTCAACTGGCCCAGCATTTCCTCGACAAAGAATCCATAGCACAATACCAAACCGAAGAACGCACCATGATGGCTTTTCGCCTGGTATCTTCCCGCTATCGCGTAAAAGAGCTGCTGGACATCATGCACGACGACACCATTTCCAAACCCGAAAAAATAAAACAACTCAGCGAAGAACTCTCTGCTCACTTTAATCAACCCGCCTACCTCCGCAGCAACACTATGGGTCAAATGGTAAAAACCCACCTCAAACAAACCCTCCGCAAAAGCCTGTTGTTGATTCCTAAAACCAAAAGCCGGTTTGCTGATTAAGGGTCAGGTGCTCTGAACAAAATGAACAGAAAAGATCAGGCAAACGAAGATATCTTGAGATATCAATTGTGATTTTTTATAATGAAATATGAAAAGTATGAAGGGCTTTTAGTTTCATCCGATTTTCTCGAGTATGAGTTTAATAGCACCGGACCTAAAGGAATTATACCCAAAGCGATAAAGTATGAATCAACACCAAACGATAACATCTATAACCTGGCATTTGGCACTCCTACACCCGAAGGCTCAATAGATGACGAAACTGTGAATGACAATAAAGACAGAAATAAGATATTGGCAACTGTTGCCCATTCAGTAACCTTGTTTTGTGGTGAACATCCTAACAAATGGATTCATTTTTCAGGCAGCACAGTAGAACGAACACGCCTATACAGAATGGCCATTTCCGTAAATTTGGAAGAACTATCAGAGAACTATGAAATATTAGGAATATTAAAAGACACAGAATCTTACGTAAGCATTCCATTTCAAAGAGGGCTCAACTATTTTGGTTTTCTCATAAAGAAAAAAATCGCTTAATTTTACCTACATGAAAAAGAAACAACAAGAATTAATAGCATATTCTAAATCTCAGGGAGTTAATCTCACCATTGATCCTAGCTTAAATAAAAAGTATATTGGAAAAGGAACTACCTCTAACAAATTAGAGAAAGCGAATGAAATCATATCCAATCTTAAGTTTATACACAAATAGTTTACCCTCCGGGTATTATAGTGTATACACCATACAAACGCCCGGAAACAGCTGGAAATAAAACGCCAGCGGATGCACCTCTTCCCCCCTTTTAAAAACACCGTTCATCAACCCTTTCTCTGAAAACTCAAACGGATCTAATCTGATATCCTCGCTAAAATCAACGCTACCAAAGCTCCACCACTTAAAAGCCGCTTCTTTGGCGCTCCACAGCAGCGTAGGCAGCCTGTAATCATCCTGGGCTGGTGCCAGTGCGTTTACCTGTGCCACCAGCCAGTTGCGCTCCTCTTCGTGTAAAAACTTAGGCACAATCTTCTGCACTTTGGCAGTAGGCACCTCTATATCAATACCCACCCGTTGCGATTTACTTACAATTGCCGCTGCAAAATCGCCGCAGTGGGAAATAGAAAAATGATATTGCTCGTAAGGCAGGTAGGGCTTACGGCTGTCGGCAATCACCAGCTCGTGGTAAGGAAAATCGGGAAACAGGTGTTGCAGTAAAAACCGCCCTGCCAGGTGCTGTAAACGTTTATTAGGGTGGTTAATATCTCTTTGCAGGGGTACTTTCTCCAGGAAGAATTCTTCGTTTTCAGTGATATGCCAGATACCTAACCGGGTGTTTTCGTTGATATTTTGTGTAAAAAACAAGGGCATTATTAGATTACGGTTTTTTAGATTGCAGAATTACGATTTATTTGCAATTTATTGTAAACAGCCATTTGTATGATCTTATCAGACACACGTATTTTAGAGGAAATAGAGAAAAAGACGATTATTATCAGTCCTTACAACAGAGAGTGCCTGGGAAGTAACAGTTACGATGTGCATTTGGGCAAACACCTGGCTACTTACATTGATGCCGAGCTGGATGCCCGCAAACACAACCAGATTCGTCATTTTGAAATACCCGAAGAAGGCTTCCTGTTATTACCCGACGTTTTATACCTGGGTGTAACCGAAGAATATACCGAAACACATGCCCACGTTCCGTTTTTAGAAGGTAAATCTTCTACCGGACGCTTAGGTATCGACATTCACGCCACAGCTGGTAAAGGCGATGTAGGCTTCTGTGGTAACTGGACACTGGAAATATCCGTAAAACAAGCCGTACGTGTTTACGCTGGTATGCCCATTGGACAGCTCATTTACTTTCCCGTAGAAGGCGAAATAGCAGTAAAATACAATCAGAAACAAAATGCCAAATACAGCGGTCAGCCCGACAGGCCGGTAGAAAGCATGATGTGGAAGAATAAGTTTTAAAAATACAGGCTGTTACAGTTTACAAAGCCCCATACTTTTTCCGGTAAGCAATTAACCAGGCCGTAACTGCTTCATAGGTATCAATACCCTGGGGCATATTATTGGCCTTTAAATATTCGCCGTATAGGAACTTTACCACGGGTTCCATACGGCTTTTATATTGGTTGAAATACTTGCGTGCGTAGCGGATATCCTGTTTCACCAGGGTATCTAATGCCCGGAAATTACTACGTGCCAGCATAGAATCACGCATAAACAGCTCGCTATTGGCGTAGTTAAACAGGTCGTAGTAGGTAGAATACAGGAAAACAGGATTACCCGAAGCCCTTGCGCTTAAATACCCGATAAAATTAGCTTCGCTTTCATCGCCATATCCCAGCTGATGAGCCATTTCGTGGCAGGTGATAAAAGGCGTGTAGTAAGGCGGCACCTTAGCGCTCACCTGCGCTTCGCCCGAAAAAGGATTATAATACCCTGTATAGCCCAGGCAGGTAATTACCGTACTAAACAACGACGATTTAATGCTGGCGTGTTGATAGGCCAGAAACGGGTATTGTTCCGCCACTGCCCCGTAAGCCTTCACCGCTTCTTTATACATAGTATCGGCCGAAGGATACTGCACCGGTCCATTACCCAAGGCCAACCGCGTTGTATTTACCTTTTGCAGTAATTCGGCAGTTAGGCTGCTCAGTTCTTCTTTGGAATATTCTTTATCGCTCAGTTTAAGCTCTGCCGCAATACCCTCCCGGCTGTAATTAAAACCCCACAACACCATAAAAAAGATGTACAGCTTAGCCAGCGAACGCACCACCGAAAACACCACAAAAGCCAGTTTTTGCCAGGTAATACCGGTTTTTATGAAAAAAATAACAGTTTGCACAATTTGCTTCAATACCCATATTGCCGTCAGCACATACAGGCAGTCGCCCACACTGAATGATACCCAGCCTGTTACACTTCGCAAAACCAGCGAAACAGCAGGATACACGCGCTTCACGTATAATTCTTCAATAAAATACGAACTATGGGAAATTAACGTAACTATGCAGGCACAAATCACTGCTAAAGCAGCTTTGATAGCATAGAATTTAAGTGGTTGGCGCATCATAACTTCCTCACAATTACGTTAAGATTTGCCATAAATCCAATTTTCTTTGGCTGCTATCATTTTTAGTGATACCTTTGCCAACCTTAAAAATCTGGCTGTATGAACTACCGGAGAGAATACGAAATAGCATTTGTAGGTTTAAAACCGGGAGATCATAATTTTACCTACCAGATTGAGGATAAGTTCTTTGCTCATTATGGCGAACAGGATTTCACTAATTGCCATGCAGAAGTAAAACTGTTATTGGAAAAGAATAACGGTTTTATGATGTTAAAGTTTGACATTGGCGGAACAGCTGATGTAAACTGCGACCGCTGCGGCAATCCTATTCATCTTCACTTGTGGGATGAGTTTAAGATAATAGTGAAGCTGGTAGACGAGCCTGAAAAGATGAACGAAACGGAAGAAGATCCCGACGTTTATTACATCAGTAAAGGCGAAAGTCACCTGCACCTGGAAGACTGGATTTACGAATTCGTAAACCTTAGCATCCCCGTACAAAAAGCGTGCGGCGAAGATGAAGAAGGCAACAGCCAATGCAATCCGGAAGTACTGGAAAAGCTGCGGAAAATGGAAGAAGACGTAAACAAGGCAGAGAACCCGATCTGGAAGGGATTAGATAAGTTTAAAGAGAACCTGGAATAAATTTTTTTGCATTAATAAACATTTGAGTTATGCCAAACCCAAAACGCAGACACTCCCAGCAGCGCAGTGCGAAGAGAAGGACACATTACAAAGCTGAGGAAGTAACGTTAAGCAAGGACACAACGACTGGCGAAATCCACGTTCGTCACCGTGCACACGTAAGTGAAGGTAAATTGTTCTATAAAGGAAAACTGGTAGCCGAAAAAGCTCCCCTGAAAGCATAACCTTTTTAGTTCATTTAACTCCTTGCGCCGGACATGAATATTGGAATAGACATGATGGGAGGCGATTTTGCGCCGCTTGAAGCGGTGAAAGGAATTCGCCTGTATTTAGACGATACCAATGTTAATGGCCCGGCCACTTTATTTTGTATTGGCCAGGAAGACAAGCTGGTGCCGCTTTTAACAGAGCACAACCTGCTTAATCACCCTAGTATTAAGGTGATTCCTGCGCCTGAAGTGATCGGGTACAACGAGCATCCGACAAAGGCATTAAAAGAAAAGCAACAATCTTCTATTGCTATTGGGTTTTACCTGCTGGCTACCGGAAAAATTGAAGCTTTCATGAGTGCCGGAAACACGGGTGCTATGCTGGTAGGAGCTATGTATAGCATTAAAGCTATCGAAGGTGTACAACGCCCCACAATTGCAACTCTGCTGCCCAAATTAAATGGAAGCACGGGTATATTGCTGGACGTAGGCCTGAACGCAGATTGTAAACCGGAACACCTGAACCAGTTTGCCACTCTAGGCAGCTTGTACGCAAGTAATATTCTGGGAATTCAACAACCCAAAGTGGCCTTGCTGAACGTTGGTGAAGAGGAAGGAAAAGGAAATTTGCTGGCGCAAGCTACTTATCCCCTGCTCAAAGAAAATACACACATCCATTTTACAGGTAATGTAGAAGGACGGGATGTTTTCTACGACAAGGCAGATGTAGTAGTATGTGATGGATTTACAGGTAATATCGTTTTGAAAATGGTGGAATCAGTATATGATATCGCTGCATCCAGGAAACTGGAAAACGACGGATATCTGAGTCGCCTTCACTACGAAAATTACGGTGGAACGCCTGTATTGGGTGTAAACAAACCGGTAATTATCGGTCATGGCATCAGCAGCGCCAAAGCCTTCAAAAACATGGTTCACCTGGCAGAGAAAATGATTGAAACGCAGCTTTGCGAAAAAATCACGGAAAACTTCCAGGCTACAACCCGGTAAAAAATACTTTAATGAAAAAGGCGATGCTGTATAGTATCGCCTTTTTCATTTATATGGTTATCAGCATTTTATGCTCCCTGTAATTCCTGCTCCCGCTGTAGCACATTGTGTAATTCTACTTTACTCCATTCTGTGGTAATTTCAATCCACCGGTCGGTGTGGTTGGTAATAGAACGCAGCACCACAGCTCCCTCCTCCTGGTATTGCCCTAATAAAGCTTCTACTTCCGTAGTAACCGGCACCAATGCGCCTTTCGACAAAATTTTACCGGATAAATGATACAGCACGTTATCCAGAAACTTACCCACCATTTTACCGGAGCAGTCAAAAACGCAGTTTCCTAATAAAATACCAATCATTTGCAGCGAATCAGCCGCTACTATCCTGTTTTTCTCCATAAAGGCCTCCACCTGGCCATGCTGGTTTGATAATGCGTACATAACAACCTTATTATTAACAACACAAATAATAAACGACGGAGCAATAATAGCCATTTACATCAGCCAACAACCGTTAGTATTCAATTGGTAATTATTATTTAATCCTGCAATCCAACACAATAAACCCATTATTGTTGCTGGGTTAGAGTTTAATTTTCAAATAACATTTTTAAATACATTTTAATCTTCTGCCACTCTTTCTTAATTGTTCTTAAACCCCCACCCCCCTAATGTTAGGGTACCTTTGCAGCATAATTACACCAATCCCCCCAAGGAGATCTGAAAATGTACCTAAAAACACTTTTATTAGCTTCCTTCTGCATGGCACTATGGAATACCGGATTTAGCCAACCGCCAAAAGCAGCATTTACTGTTTCCACCAACAGCACCGGCTGTGCACCTTTAATTGTACAACTAAAGGATGCATCTACCGGCTCACCTACCTGGTGGAAGTGGGATTTTGGCAACGGCACCATATCTACCCAGCAAAATCCTGGCGCTATTTACACCGATCCCGGTACTTACACCATTAAACTGGTAGCCGGTAATGCCAGTGGCAGTGATTCTGTTATACAAACAGAACAAATAAAAGTGTACGGCAAACCCGAGGTAGCATTTTCCACCGAAACCACCAATGGCTGTATTCCCATGACGGTATTGTTTACCGATAGCAGTAACTCCGTATCAGGTGCCATCACCTCTTATATATGGGACTTTGGCGACGGGCAAATTTCGGCGCAGGCCACCCCTACCCATACCTATACCGAATCGGGTAGTTTTGATATATCCCTTACCGTACAAAACAGTTACGGCTGTAAGCAGTCGCTACAGAAAAAAGGCATGGTACAGGTTGCCGGCAAAGTAAAGGCTGCTTATAACTATACGTATGTAAATGCCTGTCAGCCCCCTACCCGGGTGCAGTTTACCAATACATCCACCGACACCGGCGCCTTACAATACCAGTGGTCGTTTGGTGATGGCGCCACCTCAACCGATGCATCACCCGAACACATTTATGACGCTGCCGGCGATTATATGGCCCGCCTGGTAGCCATTTCCACAACCGGCTGTACCGATACTATTATACAGAAAATAGCCATAGGCGGCGTCACCCCAGCCTTTACCGCCAATGCCAATGCCTGCACAGGTAAAGAGCTGTTTTTTACCAATACTTCTGCCCCTGCGCCGGTAAGCTCTACCTGGTCGTTTGGCGATAACAGCAGTTATACAGGAAACAATGCCGTTCACACTTTTGCCAATCCAGGCAATTACACCGTAACATTATATACCAGCTTTGGCACGTGTACCGATAGCGTAAAAAAGGTCATCAACGTTTCCAACAAACCCATTTCGGCCTTTAGCGCATCCGGCACCACAACCGCCTGTACCGCACCGGCTACCGTGTCGTTCACCAACAATGCCAGCGGGGCCGCCAGTTATATCTGGTACTTTGGCGATGCTACCACCTCTTTCGATCCCAATCCCGTACACACTTATACGAAAAAGGGATATTATACCGTTTCTTTAATCAGCTTCAATGCAGGCGGCTGTAGCGATACCGTAGTGAAAGAAAAGCTGGTACGCATAGGCTCACCACGCATCAGCAGCATTAAAAATCTGCCCTATAAAGGCTGTACTCCGGCAACAATAGCCATGCAGGCCATTATGAACGAGCCACAATCGGTAACTACCTGGTTATGGAACTTTGGCGATGGCACCACTTCTGATCAGGTTGCTCCTACGCATACTTACACACAGGAAGGCGTATACAACGTGTCAGTTATTATCCGAACCAATGGAGGATGTGTTGATACATTTACCTTACAGAATGCGGTAACCCTGGCAACCGCCCCTAAAACGGCCTTTAGCGCCAACCCGGTAGCCGTATGCGGTTCTAAACCTATTTATTTCACCGATGCTTCTACCGGTAAGGCGGATAGCTGGTTGTGGAACTTTGGCGATGGCAATGGCAGTACTCAAGCCAATCCGCAACATCCGTATAAAGACACCGGCAATTTCACTATTACATTAATAACCGGTAACAAGCAGTGTTACGACACGTTGGAAATAAAAAACTATATCCATGTAAAAGTGCCAATAGCACGCTTTTCATCAGAATTTAAATGTGAAACTCCCTACACGCGCACCTTTACCGATAATAGCGTTGCCGCCACTTCATGGCACTGGGACTTTGGAGATGGCACTACCGCCACCACTCAAAACGCCACCCATAAGTTTGCCGATACCGGGTTATACAATGTAGAATTGATAGTATGGAACGATGCCTGCTCAGACACTATGCGCATGATTGTACGCATTATAGATGAGCATCCCAACTTTACCCATACCCCCGGCGAAGAGTTCTGCCGTAAGGAGGCCTTGATAGTAAATGCTACCAACTACACTACTACTAAGGTTACCGCCTTTATATGGGACTTTGGCGACAGCAGCAACACTTCTGTTCAGTTGAATAAGGTGACCCACCTGTATAACAAAACCGGCACCTACACCGTATCCCTTACCACGGTTGACCTCAACGGCTGTTACGATAAAAGCGAAAAGCAGGTGTATATAGAAGTGTTTGGCAATAAAGCCGGCTTTACCAACCCCGCCGGTGTTTGTTTGCAGGATGGTACTGTAAACTTTACCGATAAATCTACCACCGATGGCTCGCACCCCATCACCCAATGGAAATGGAGCTATGGCGATGGTGACAGTGCCACCTACAGCACTGCCCCTTTCAGTCATACTTATAAAAAAGCAGGAACCTATACCGTAAAAATGATTATTACAGACAGCTATGGCTGTGCTGATACTGTAACCAAATCCAACGCAGTTATTATTGCCAGCCCTAAAGCAGCCTTTGCTGTAAAAGACAGCCTGGGTTGCGCTGGCTCTACTGTTAGCTTCACCAATACCTCGCAGGGCCTGTCGTTAGCATACCGCTGGAACTTTGGCGATGGCAGCGCTACCACTACTGCCGCTCCCACACATCCCTATGCGAAGGAAGGCGACTACGATGTAGCGTTGAAAGTAACCGACAAGTTTGGTTGTACCGATAGCCTGCTGAAAGAGCAACTGGTATTTATAGCCAACCCAATTGCTTCGTTTCATGTAGTAGACACGTTTGCCAACTGCCCCCCGCTGATAGCCAGCCCGGCAAGCACTTCGCAAAACGTAAGCACTTTGTACTGGGATTTTGATGATGGCACCACCAGCAACCTGGATAAGCCAGATCATGCCTATACACAAGGCGGCGTGTTTAACCTTACCCTGATAGCCAAAGGACATGGTAATTGCTATGATACAGCAGTACATACCATAAGCATAAAAGGCCCAAGCGGTAAATACACCTTTACTCCCTCTATAGCCTGTGCCCCCGCCGCAGTAGCCTTTAAAGCCACGGTAAAAAACACCGCATCACTGGCATGGGATTTTAGCGACGGTACTGTTACAGCAGGGGAAGACCTGATAGTATCGCACACTTATCCTAACCAGGGCGCTTATGTGCCTAAACTGGTGCTCATCGATTCTAATAACTGTAAAGTAGCCATCACCAACAAAGACACCTTATATGTAAGAGACATTAAAGCACAACTGAGCACCACCCTGCAAACAGGTTGCGACTCAGCACTGGTAGCCTTTAAAGACTCTTCGCAGGTATGGTACGATGAAATAAGCAGCTATTCCTGGAGCTTTGGCGATAACACCGCTAAAGCCACCGGAACCAATACACAACATTACTATTACAATGATGGCAACTACCATGTCAAACTGGTAGTAACCACTGCCAAAGGCTGTAGCGATTCTATCACCACCAACTTAAACATACCCGTTTATCAAAGCCCGCAACCGGTTATTAAAGCGGTAGACTCCGTATGTTATAACAGCACTATGCAGTTCAGCGGTAAGGACAGCCGTTCCAATTCAGCCATCACCAGCTGGTTGTGGCAATTAGGCAACGGGCAATCTGCTCCCGGTCAAAGTAATCCATATACCTATCCTTACCCCGGTAAGTATAATGTAACCTTACAAGCCATCAACGAACATGGTTGTATAGGTACGGCGCAACATACCGTTACCGTGTTATCCCTGCCCGCATTGGATGCAGGAAGTGACACTTCTATCTGCCTGGGCCAGCCGTTAACCCTGCAACCGTCAGGCGCTGATAAGTATGTATGGACCAGCAAAGCCACTATCAGCTGTAACACCTGTGCCACTGCTGTTACACAACCCACCAGCGGCACACGTTACTACCTCAAAGGCAGCAGTGCTTTTGGCTGTGTATCGTACGACTCGCTATTTGTAGATGTGAAACAGCCTGCCCAACTGATGCGCATGGCTGCCGATACTTTATGTACCGGCGAAAGCGCCCAGCTGCAAACCTCCGGTGCGGAAACTTACCAGTGGTTTCCGGCCAAAGGTTTAAACAATGCCCATATCCCCAACCCGGTAGCTTCACCTGCCGAAACCACTACCTATACGGTCATTGGTCGCGATACTAAAAATTGTTTCTCCGATTCACAATCAGTGGTAATAAAAGTATATCCCATACCACAGTTTACAATAGTAGACAGCGTACACAATGTAAACGTAGGCTATCCCGATACCCTGCAAACCATCAACTCAGCTGACATTACCCGTTGGCGATGGGTTCCGGCTACAGGTTTAAGTTGTGCCACCTGCCCTAACCCGGTAGTGTTAAGCAAACAGGATATCACCTATGTAGCCCACGCTTATAATGATGGCGGTTGCACCTCGCAGGACGAAGTAACCGTACACGTACTATGCAACGGGATAAACGTGTTTATGCCTAACACCTTTTCCCCCAACAGCGATGGCATGAACGATCAGTTTTATCCACGCGGCAGAGGTTTGTACAACATACGCGCCCTGCGCATTTTCAACCGCTGGGGGCAGCCCATGTTTGAAAAGCTGAACTTCCTTGCCAACACAGCATCTTACGGCTGGGATGGCACCTATGGCGGTCAACCGGCACAGTCGGGCGTGTATGTATATGTAATGGAAATAGAGTGCGACAATGGCACCGTAATGACTTATAAAGGCAATGTGGCATTGCTTCGATAATAATAACCAACTAAACACTAGTAAACCGTGAAAGTGACAATGAAGAAGAATATAACTTTAGTAGTACTGCTAATAAGCTCGATATTATCGGCAAAGGCGCAGGATGTGCATTTTAGCCAGTTTTTCGAAGCGCCTATATTACGTAACCCCGCCCTGGCTGGTTTGTTCGATGGCGACTACCGTATACAAGCTTTGTACCGCACACAGTGGGGCAATGTTACCGTGCCCTATAAAACCGGCTCGTTAAGCGCAGAATACAAAGCCCCCATTGGCAACAATAACGATTTTATTACCTACGGGCTGCAACTGTTATACGATAAAGCAGGTACGGTAAACTTCACTACCACCCATATATTACCGGCCATCAATTACCATAAATCACTCAGCGACGATAAAACCAAATACCTCTCACTGGGTGTTACCGGCGGCTTTATACAACAAAGCATCGACCGCAGCAAAATGACCACCAACAACCAATATGATGGTTTCGGCTGGAACCCTGCCGTATCCGACGGCGAAACGCTGGCAGCCAACAGCTATCACCATTGGGATGGTGGTATAGGTATGTCGTTCAACTCTTCTATCAACGGCAATCCTGCCGATAACTATTATATCGGTATTGCTTACCAGCATATTAACCGTCCTAAGAATTCGTTCTATAAAAACCCGCTGATTGAGCTGAATGCCAAATGGGAATTCACTTCTGGTGTAAGATTCTCTATGGATGAAAAGCAGTTTTTTACCATGTATGGTAACTACAGCAGACAAGGCACCTATTCCGAAACATTAGTGGGCGCATTGTATGGTTATAATCTGGGAGATGATATAGAAAAGCCCGACTACACGGTGCAGTTTGGCGCAATGATGCGCTTAAAGGATGCTATTATCCCTATGGTAAAGCTGGATCACAAACCGTATTCTGTAACCTTTAGCTACGATGCCAACACATCTACACTGGCTACAGGAGCAGGTAAGCCCAATGCGTTTGAAATATCGCTTACGCTTACCGGCTTCACCAATGCCAGCAACAGCACCTTACAGGCTATCACCTGCCCTCGATTCTAGTATAATTAACGGGTTTGACCGTTGCCGGTTATCATCCATTTTTCGGTAACCAGCTTTTCCAGGGCAAACGGACCACGGGCGTGCAGCTTTTGGGTAGAGATACCAATTTCTGCCCCCAGCCCAAACTCTTCTCCATCTGTAAAGCGGGTAGAAGCATTGGAATACACGGCCGCAGCATCTACCTCCTGCATAAAGCGGCGGCACTGCTTTTTGTTTTCAGAAACAATGGCTTCGGAATGGCGGGTAGAGTGTTCCTGGATGTGTAATAAAGCTTCGTCTAAATCCTTTACCACTTTCACAGCGCAACGCAGGCTTTGAAACTCGGTATCGAAATGTTCAGGAGTGGCTTTTTGTAAATGTTTGTAGCCTTTCAGTAGTTTATAGGCAGCTGCATCTGCAAACACTTCCACACCATACTTTTCCAGCTGTGGCTGCACGGCTGTTAAAAAGGCGGGAGCCACCGCTGCATCTACCAGCAACGTGTCTGCTGCATTACAAACGGATGGGCGCGATACTTTGGCATTCACCGCAATGTTTATCGCCTTGGTAATATCTGCCTCTTTTTCAACGTATACATGACAAACGCCTGCACCAGTTTCAATAACAGGCACCTGGCTGTTTTTACGCACAAACTCAATTAACGAAGCCGAACCACGCGGAATGAGCACATCAATATAACGGGTAGCTGTAAACAGCTCCTGCACCACTTCCCTTTCCGAAGGCAACAGGCTTACACAATCCGGATCAATACCATTTTCCTGCAATGCCTGCTTGATCAGTTTAATAGCTGCTTTGTTGGTGTTGTCGGCTTCGCTGCTGCCTTTCAGCAAACAGCCATTACGGCTGCGGATGCATAAAGCAGCAATATCAAACGTAACATTGGGGCGCGATTCATAAATAGCGCCTACCACGCCCAAAGGCACTGCTACTTTTTCCAGTAACAGCTTATTAGGCAACACTTTTTTCTCCAGCACTTTTCCGGCTGGGTCTGGCAAACGGCTGATGTTACGCACTGCATTGGCAATAGCCTTAATGCGTTGTTCGTTCAGCAACAACCGGTCGTTACGCGGGTTATTGGGGTCTTGTTTAGCCAGGTCTTTCTCATTGGCTTTTATCAGCACTTTGCTGTTTTGCACCAATAAACCGGACAGTAGGCGTAAAGCGTCTTTTATCTGTTTTTCGCTGGCTCTGCGTATATGCACAGCCGCTTTGTACGTTTTTATAATAAGAGGTTCTACCTTTTTCATTACAAGCAGTTTAGTTTAAAACACAACAATATCATCCGCATGGGCGGCTATCACATTTTTCTTAGCTACACTTTCCATAATAGCAGCAGTGCCCAGCTTCACCTTGGCCACCCCTATAATAGTACTTTCTTCATCCATCAGCTGCACTACTTCCCCTGCGGTAAACTTACCCTGTAAAGAAGTAATGCCCACGGTAAGCAGGCTGCGGCGCTGATGCAATGCTTTGGCAGCACCTTTATCAACGAATATGCTACCCAACGTAATAGATCCGCTGGCTAACCATTTCTGACGAGCTTTCAGGTTGCTGTTCTGCGCTTTAAAGGTAGTACCGCTGCGGCCTTCCAGGGCAGCTGTTAACGGCGCTTTACCACTCAGGCCACAGATAACCACCTTTATACCCAGCGAGCTTGCCAGGCGTGTAAACGTAAGTTTGGAAGTCATGCCGCCTAATCCCAGGCTGCTTTTATCCGTGCTTACATAGCCCAGTATGGTATTGTCTATTTTTTCAACGTAAGGGATGATGTTCTTTTCTCCATCCATAAAGCCACCGGCCGAGGTACCTATCACCAGCGTTTCTGCATCAAAGCCTATGGCTATTAAAGTAGCCAGCTCATCGTTATCCGAAAACTTCAACTCCACCGTGCTTACCAGGTCATTTTCGTTTACAATAGGCAGAATGCCGTTTTGCCAGAAGGCCGCAAACGTATCTTTCAACTGTAAAAACTGTTGCCTGTTGCTAAAATGATGACGCTCGCACAAGGCCTGCGCCACAGGGATATTATATTTGGAAAAGAATTTCTGATACAGGAGAATAAGAATAGGATTGCCCACAGCCGCAGCCGCTTTACGCTCGGTAATGCTGCCCTTGTAATGCTGAATATAAGCCTTGCCGCTGCCTACCGCCCCGCTGGAAACCAGCACAATTCTATATTGTTCGCTCAATGCTGCAATGCCGGCAGCTACTTTTTGCACCACCGGTCGGCTGATGGTTCCATCGCTTCCGGTTATCACTGCTGTTCCTAATTTAATAACTAATACAGGCTTTTGCATGCAACAAAAATAACATCTGCAACTGATAATTGTATGGATGCAAGCGTACGCGAAGAATAAAGGCGGAGAAAACGCGTACATACGATAAAAAACCATATATGGTTTGCCATGAACACTACTAAAAAAACATTCTGTTCCTTGCTGTCAACTGGCTTTATTTTTGGTTACATTCGGCTGATTCTTAACATGAAAATCCGTATCCGATGAAAAAGACTTCACTCCTCCCAAGGCGACGTGTGCCTTATTAATCCACACACTCAACGCACCCTGCTTCATACTAACCATCATTCTTACCCGTACCACAAAGTGTTCCGTAACACGGAACAGGAGATAATCGTATGAAGACTACAATACACCAATTAATCCGCAAAAACATCCCGCAAATTGATGCTTACACCCCTACCGACAATGTAAGAGAATGGGTCATCAGCATTAAAGCAGCTATTGTAACAGAACAACAGAAACCGATAGGGTTAATTACCACGGTAGACATTGCCAAAAAGCAATGCCTGCGGCTAATAGATTGTCTGGTGCCCAAACCCTTTGTGCAACCGCAACACACGGTGCAGGATGTATTACAGATCATGAAACTATCCGGGTTTCCGGCCCTGCCTGTTCATAACGAAAACAGCGAGATCACCGGTGCCGTTTTTATTGAAGACATTGTACAATTCCTGTATCAGAGAACCGAACAGCAGCAGGCCGTAGTGCAAACCATGGCGCACGATTTAAAAAGTCCGCTGGCCAATATCAGCAGCATTAACGAGCTGTTGCAGCAAAACGACAGCCCTATAGAAGAGAATAAAGAGCTACTCAACTTTGTAAGCCTTTCGGTGGATCTGGCCCGCGAAATTATCAACGACTTACTATTAAGCGAAAAACTGGAAACAGACGACCTGGTGCTGATTCCGCTGGAGGTAAATGAATTTATACAATCCTGTTTACCGCCGCTCAAGGGGCTGCTCACCCGCAAAAACATAACCCTGCATACTTTATCTCTCCCCGCTCCCCGCTACTTTATGGGCGATAGGGTAAAGCTGCACCGGGTAATACACAACCTGCTGTCCAACGCTGTTAAATACAGTAGCAGCAATAGCTTTATTCAACTCTCCTGTCATGAGTCGGAGAATAGCTTTACCGTTACTATTTCCGATAACGGCATTGGCATACCTGCTGATTTGAAGCAATATGTATTTGATAAGTTTTCCCGCGCCCGCCGGGCAGGCACAGCCGGCGAAGGATCTACCGGGCTGGGCATGTACATTACTAAGGAAATCATTAAAATGCACAAAGGAGAAATCAGTTTTATAAGCGAAGAAAACAGGGGAACCACCTTCTCCATAAGGCTACCATTCAACCCATTTACTGCGCCTTTTTGAGGTAAAACAGTACATTTGAGGTATGAACCGGATTGACCGACTATTTGCCATTTTAACAACTTTGCAATCAAAGAAATTTGTAACGGCCGACTTCATTGCCGAAAAGTTTTCTATGAGTGTAAGAACCGTGTACAGGGATATTAAAGCCCTGGGCGAAACCGGCATCCCTATTAGTTTTGAACAAGGTAAAGGATACTTTATTGTACAGGGCTATTTTTTGCCCCCGGTATCCTTTACCAATGAAGAAGCCAATGCCCTGCTGTTGATGGAAGCCATCACCAATCGCTTTGGTGATAAATCGGTTCAAAAGCATTATGCCAGCGCCCTGAATAAGGTAAAAGCCGTATTAAGAGGAACGCAAAAAGACAAGCTGGAACAACTGGAGGACAATATTGCCACCTGGTCACCCTGTGGTAGTAGCAACGACTTTTCGTGGCTTACAGAAATACAAAGCGCCATTACCAGCAAAACCGTACTGGAAATGGAATACCAGAACCTCGCCGGCACCGTTAGCAAACGCAACGTAGAAGTGATAGGTCTGATATTTTACTCCCTCAACTGGCATCTCATAGCCTGGTGCTGGATGCGCAACGAGTATCGTGATTTCAGGGCCAGTCGTATATTACGACTGCGCACCACCACTGCTCCTTTCCGGAAAAACGACCATATTGAACTGCAACAATACATGCGCCAGATGGAAGACGAATACAAGGCTGTAGCCAATAGCGGCCAGTATGCCGGCCACCCAAACGCTAACACTGCCAATAACCCTCAAATGCAGGCTCAAAACACATAACCCGTAATGAGATAATTCACTATTAACTAAACATTACTATTGAACTTTACCTAAAGCCCTCCCGCAGCTTGTTTCCAGTAAACTTTGCCCTTACCGGGGTGTCTTATATGCGGGTATTGTTTTGTTGCTATCCGTCAACGCTTCCATAAACGCCACCAGCGCTTTCTTCTCCGCATCTGTTAAATGCAAAGGCGTTGTAGCCAGCGTTTGGGTTTCAGTGGGCACACCAAGGCCTTCTCCACCTCCTTTATCATAAAATTCTATCACCGATTCCAGCGTAGGAAAACGGCCGTTATGCATATAAGGCCCCGTAACCGCCGCATTGCGCACCGTAGGTGTTTTAAAGGCCTGTTTATAAAACGAAATAGGAAATACATCGTATCTGCCATTATCTGTATCTGCTATAGCCGCAGTGGCAGCATCGGTAGCTGTGGTGCCCAGCACTTCAAATTCAGTGAGCTGGTATAATGGCGGGGTAAGCCCATTAAACAAGGGAGCGAAATGACAGGAGCCACACTGCGCCTTGCCCATAAACAAATTAAAGCCCCATTGCTGGTTAGCGGTTAATGCGGTGGTGTCTCCCTGGATATATCTGTCAAATGGCGAATTAAAAGGCGCTAATGTACGTACATAGGCCGCGATAGCCCTCGCAGCTTTATCCATAGTAATATCACCGCTTTCTGCCGGAAAAGCCTTTTTAAACGACTTTTGCCATACCCCTTTCTTTTGCAAACGTTGCATAGCCACCAATGTATCGGCATTCATTTCTGCCTTGCTCAACATCACTGCCCGCACCTGCTTTTCCAGGCTACTTGCCCTGCCATCCCAAAACTGTGCATGCTGATAGCCGGAATACAATAATGTAGGAGTATTGCGCGGCAATTCGCCACGGCCATCAACAGTTTGGCTGCGCGCCAGACCATCGGCAAAATAGGCATCAGGCTTATGGCAGCTTATACAGCTTCGTTGCTGATTACCAGATAAAGCATTCTCTGCAAACAGCTGCCGGCCTAAACTCACCAACGCGCTGTCCATTACTACTTTGTTGCTATCAAACGCAGTGATATCCAATGCATCTGCACTAAACAAATGAGAAGCTTTATAACTCAACGCTGAAATACTGTGCATATTGTTACCACTGGCAGCAATCATCACACCTAAACAACGCTGTAAAGGCAGCAGGTAACAACGCAGTAAATACAGCCGGTTAAAACTATCAAAGTCAACCGGTGTATGTAAATAGCGGATAGCCCCTTTTACATAGTAAGCCACACTATCGCTATACGGCACTTTATTTTCTGTAAACGGTAGCAGGTTATGTTCAAAAGCAGTTAAAGCCTCGGCTGCTTCTGCCACACCCGACTTCAGTAAGGGGGCATCATACCCCGAAATATGCAGGGCAATTACCCGCACCAGTTCCAGCCGCATACTTTCCAGTAACTGTGCATCACTTGCTTTAAAGCCATATAATAAAGAGGATAAAGCACTGGCCGAACTACTCACCAGCTCAGCCTGCTCATTCAGTTCTTTCCGGTGCAGCCACACGCTATCCTCGTATAATAACGCTTCTATTACCTGCAAACCTGCGGGATGCTGGTATTCCATATAAGGCTCTTCAATCTCATACTTGGGAGGGGCATTGTACACCGTGCTTTCACTAAAAAAGAAGTACGCAAGAAAATACTCTATCCTTTTATAATACAGCCGGCATTGCACCAATGCTTTACGTGCGGCAATCACACTGTTCGAATCTTCATTTACCAGTAATACTTTCTGGTAGAGGTCGCCGGCAGCGGTGGCAAAACTGTCAGCCTGCAGCCGGAAATGAAAAACGGCCCTATCAACAGCCATGGAAGGCGTTGAAGGGGCCGTGGTTAGTGCTAGACTAGCAACCAGAAATCCTATAACTATAAAAAACTTCACAAGATTGCGCATCACTCATCACTTTTCCAGGATCACCTCAATAGTATCTTTCAAACAGCCGTTATCATCTGTAACTGTGTATACAGTTTTAGACGCGGTAGGCTTCACCGTTATGCTTTTAGTAGTTTCACTGCTTTTGCTCCAGTGGTAATTACCGGTAACATAAGAAGCGGTTAATGTAACACTTTCGCCACGCTTTGCTTTTACTACAGAACGTTTATTTACGTTCTTCATCATAGTAAAATGATCACGCTGCACCCCATCTGCACAAATCCATTTCATATCCAAACGGTTGCCTTGTACTTCCAGTACGGCAGCACCACCATCGGTAGCATTGGAATAAAACATGGCATCATGCGGAAAGCTTTTTTCCATACCGCCCAGTTGCCCGGCCGATCCGCTCACCACGTAAACGGTACCATTGCCATGTAAGGAGTCTTTGATATAAGGACAGGAATTAGCACTACCATCAAACAAAGCGGAAGAACTGCTTACATTGTGCTTAGCCGCATTAAACGTAGTTTCCATACCGTAGTTGCCTTCCATTAAACGCGACCTTTCATACACATGGCTATGGCCACATAAAATAAGGTCCACATTATAACGCTCTAATATGCGGATAAAATTCTCTCTTATCTTCACCAGTTCATCTTCTGTGTCCGAGTTGTGCGAGCCCATGGTGTAAGGCGGATGATGCCAGTAAGCTACTACCCAACCCTTGTTGGCATTGGCTTCCAGATCTTTCTTCACCCACTGCACCTGCGGCCCCAATGTATCATACAAACGGTATTCGTTGGCCTCTTTACCATAGGAGTCCAGCGATAAAAAGTGCACGTTACCTACATCAAAAGAGTAGAAAGCCTGTGTATGTGAAGGCACACCACCCGCTTCTGCTTCCGTAGGCATGGAAAAATTCTTGTAATAATCTATCGCGTGTGTTCTCTGTGCCGATTCTGTCGCTGCCGGAAAATCCACATCATGATAATCGTGGTTGCCCGGTGAAGGATACACAGGATAACGCTTTAACAGGTCATCCTTATATATATTAAAGAACTTCGCCTGAAACTCGGCATCCGTTCCATTGTAATAAGCATTATCACCCAGCAAAATCCAGGCATCCATATACTGCTCGCCTAAGTATTGCAAAAACTGATTTTTTACATTCCGTTGGTTTACCGAGTTGTTGCCACAATCGCCAAACACACCAATGCGGTAAAAGCTTTCCTTGCCTGCTTCCGGCAATGTATAAAAATAGGTATCTGCTCCACCTTGCAACGTGTCGTTAAAACTGCCTATGCTGTAGTAGTACCTGGTATGCGGCGTTAAGTTGCGCAGGGTAACAATATGTTCTGTTGTTAAGGTAGAATCATCTGTAAGTTTATCCAGCTTGCCGGCTGCTGCCCCAAAACGCACCCTGCTTCTGCACGATACATCGGTTCGCCAACGCACCATTATACTTGTTTCTGTAGCTACCTGTAAATAAGGCCCACGCACCAATCCATTGGGCACCGAAGCTTTTCTCTGTCCATGTGCAGCTCCTGTAATCGCCATAATGCCACTTAACAGCGGCCATATCCGTTTCAACATTGGGGGAGAATTTTGGCGAAGGACATGGATTTGGGGTATATTCTATTCAAAGCTATGTTATTAAATCATTAATCCATATTTGATAGATATAAATTATTGAAACGGCATGTAAAAGATGTTATTTATCTAAAAATAGCTAATTTGTCATTGTCTAAAACATTCGCTTCATATGATACATCTAGCCGTAGCCCAGCCATGCGAAAACCGTTTATTAAGCACCGCGTCTATTATTGACGTTTTTGAATCGGTGAACTGGTTATACCAACAACAAGGGCATCCCCCGTTTTTTCATATAGAGATGGTAGATGAAAGCCAGCTTGCTTCGGGTATACAATACCAGCTTATTCTGCTGCCTGCTTTTGGCATGATACCAATAGCTGATGCGCTGCAGGCCAACCAGCAGTTTATACCCTGGCTACAACAACAATATGCGCAGGGTGCAGCTATTGGTAGCTTTTGTAGCGGGGCCTTTCTGCTGGCTGCATCCGGCCTGCTTAATGGCAAAAAGGCCACTACCCATGTGATGTATGCCGATGCCTTACAAAACAGCTTTCCCGAAATAAAGCTATGTCCCGAAGCAGTGGTTACACACGATAGCAATGTGTATACCAGTGGCGGCGCTACCTGTAGCTTTCATCTGATGTTGCACCTGTTAGAGAAATATTGCGGCAGGCCCATTGCTGTGCAGATAGCCAAACTATTTTCTATTGATATGGACCGCAACCAACAGGCATATTTCTCCGGCTTCCAGCCCAGTAAAAGCCATTCAGATAGCCTGGTAAAAGAAGCCCAGCAGGAAATTGAAAGTAAGTACATGGAAATAGCCACCATCGATGGCATGGTGAAGAATATGCCTGTTAGTCCGCGCAACTTCATGCGCCGTTTTAAGCAAGCTACCGGCATTACCCCCATCAATTACCTGCAAAACACACGTATTGAAGCTGCCCGTAATTTGCTGGAACATACCAATGATAGCATTACAGACATTATGTATAGTGTGGGCTATGGCGATATGAAATCTTTCCGCATCCTTTTTACACGCATCACCGGCCTTTCGCCCAAAGCATACCGCGAAAAGTATGCACTCACCACCCAGGCGGCTGTGTATGCGGATTAAAAGTGCGGTAACACATTGATAGACAGAAGAACGTCACTTATGGATAAAAAAAAGCCGGAAGAGTAGAAACAATTCCGGGGTATATACATGAGAAAACTAAACACTTTTGATAGGAATCCAACTTCCTAGTGTTATAAAGACGTTCGAACCCCCAAAAAGGGCTATCGAAAATCTACCTTTTTGTTTTTTTTAACATTTCAGGGGTTCCACCCCTGAAATTCAGGTAGCCTGTTGGGTAGAAACATCTTTATAATGGCGGTATCTGCGCATGCCTGCGTCCATAATACCATGCACTTTATTGCGTAACATAGACACATCTGCCATCGTTAAACCGGTAACATCCACTTCTTCCAGGAAAACGGTTCTGTTTTTACCTGGTGTTAGCTCCAGTAAACCGCGATAATGCAAACGGTCAATTGCATCAACAAACAATATGGGCTTAATAGGAGTTTGCGTTTCTATGGCAATACGAAAAGCGCCATCGAAAAAATTCTTTAATGGATGCGGGGTTTCATTAAAAGTACCCTCCGGGAAAATAAACACTGAAATTCCACTATGCACAGCTGCCTTTAAATGCAGCATACTTTCTGCCCGGCGTTTGGCACTACTTCTATCTACCAGTATCACCGCCATGCGGTAAATAATGCCAAACACGGGATATTTTACCATTTCAGCTTTTCCCAGCACCCGCATAGGTTGGTGAATACACCGTACCGCACAGGGGATATCCATATAACTACTGTGATTGGCTACAAATATGTGCTGACGCTTTTTGTCGTGCGGCGCCTCATACACTTCTTTATGGCGAATACCGGTTATTATATACCAAAGCCTTCCCCACCACCGGCATAAAAAATACACTACCGGCCCGCCACGTTGTTTACCTAGTAAAGCAGTGAGTAACACCAGTGGCAACACCACTATCATCAATAGTACAAACCAGAGCAGCGCCCAAACAGAATAGATATATTGTAAAAAACGCCGCATATACAGTAGGGTTGTTGTTATTCAAAAAAGATACGTACCGTCTGGTAAAACCATTTATTGTGAAGTGTAGCATGTTTAGCCGTTTCTGAAAAGCCCTGCAAACCAAACAGGCCCGCCACGTTACCTTTGTTGATAGCTATTTCCAGGTAACCGGCCGAGTTAAACCAGGCCAGCTTTTCGCCTGCGGCCACCGAAGCATAGTTGCGGCTTAGCGTATCAATCATCTCATTACGGGTAAACACTATCTTAAACTTACGTCCTTTCCGCTGTTCTTCAAATTCCTGCTGCGTAATGTTCACCACTACGTTCTCAAAGTTGTCAATAAAAATAATCTGTCCTTCCATCCAGTCAGGCCCAACGGTAGCACGTAACGGATACTTTTCTTCCATCTTCACACGCGGATCGCCAATTTGCGGCAATGCAGCCCCTTTCATCAGCAGCCCCAATGCAGCCGCCAGCGACTGGGTTATTTGCAACACGCCCATACTGCTTTGCTGCTCTATCGGAACGGCCACTATGTCTGCAGGTTTGGCCCCTGTTATCAGTGTAAGTATACCGTTATCAGGGCAGGCAATATATTGGTTGTTATGCGATGCCACCAGCATATGATCCGGATGGGTATCAAAAAGGTTTACCAGCAATATATGTATAGTGCCGGCAGGATAATATTTATAGGCATTGCCACATATATACGCAGCCTGCAGATAATTGAAGGGCGATAAACAGTGTGTTATGTCCACAATATTGCAGGAAGGATCAGCAGTTAATAACTGTCCTTTAATAGCACCAACAATGTAATCATTCTGGCCTATGTCTGTTGTAAGCGTGATAATGGGCATGCGTTAGCTATGGTACAATTACTTTACCAGTTTGCCTTCCTTGTAATAGAATTTTCTTACCAGCTTATCAGCCAACGCCGGAAAAAAGCGATTCATAAATACCGCCTGTTTGCCGGTGCCTGTAAGCACCAATGTTCTTTTGCGCTTTTCAATGGCCTGTAAAATGTAACCAGCACACTCTTCCGCTGTCATCATCTTGCCTTCATCCATCAGGCCCTCACCCATGGGTTTGGCATCTTCGTTCAATGCTGCATTGCGTATGTTGGAAGCAGTAAAGCCCGGACACACCCATATTACATTCACTCCCGACTCCATCAGTTCGGTACGCAATGCTTCCATCCAGCCATTCACGGCAAACTTAGAAGCCGAGTAACCGCTACGACCCGGCAGGCCACGGTAACCCGCTACAGAAGAAATACCCACTATAGAGCCTTTCTGCTGTAATATGTAAGGCAGTGCAAACTTGGTGCAGTATACGGTGCCCCAGAAGTTAACGTCCATCACCTTGCGCAGGGTTTCCAGATCTGTTTCTGCAAATAAACCGCGCATGCTAATGCCGGCGTTGTTCACTAATATATCAATAGTGCCGTACAGCTTCACTACTTTATCAATAAAAGTGTGACAATCCTGCTCGCTGCTAACATCGGCCTGGTAAATGAATAATGGTTTGTTGGGATTCAAGGTTTGCAACTGATACAGCTTATCATAGTTTCTGCTGCAGGTAGCTACTTTAGCACCCTGCTGTAACAAAGACTCCACTAAGGCCCTGCCTATTCCTTCCGAACCTCCTGTTACCACCACTACTTTATTTTGTAATGAACTCATGATATGTGCTTATGGTTATACGCACAAAAATAAACACTTCACGCATCTAACTGTATGAAAGACAAGAAGAGAAGAGAAAAAATATTTTGAGATAAATTTGGAAGGAATACAAATACTCCTATCTTTGCACTCCCAATTACGGAACACATCACTGCAAAGTGATAAAGTAATCAGGAAGATTTGGTAGCTCAGTTGGTAGAGCAATACACTTTTAATGTATGGGTCCTGGGTTCGAGTCCCAGCCGAATCACAAAAGGCGCTGAAACAGCGCCTTTCTCGTTTTTATACCTATCCGCAAAACCAGGTCGCCCATAAGGCACGCCCGGGATCATGTACAAAAGCTGCGGGACTGAATAAAAATCAGAGACAACTCCTTTAACGATCACCTCCTATTTTCACTTGCGTACTCATACCATTCACGCTATAACTCAACCCACCTTTCACTAAACGACTATATTTTGCCTGATACTTTTTAGCCACACTATCGGGCTGCTTCACACCATTCAACGTCATTTCATTGTTGTTCAGCGTAAGTTCATGCAGTTCTTTTTTATCGGCTATCAACCTATCACTTACAAGATCGCTTCTAAGATCCTCCAACAACTGCCTGTCTGCTTCCGCCTGTGCACGATCTTTATCTGCCTGCACACGATCCAGCTTCGCCTGTTCCCTATCCTTTGACGCCTGTACCCTGTCCTTATCTGCCTGAACACGATCAAGAGCGGCCCGCTGCCGGTCTTTTTCCACCTGCGCCCTATCTCTATCAACCTGCTGACGATCTTTTTCTGCCTGTTCGCGATTCAACTTTGCCTGCTCTATGTTTTTCACGGCCTGTTCCTGATCTTTTTCTGCCTGTATACGATCAAGCTCCGCCTGCTCCCTGTCTTTCTCTGCCTGTAGCTTATCCAATTCCGCCTGCTGCCTGTCCTTGTCAGCCTGCACCCTGTCTTTTGCAGCCTGCTGTCTATCTTTCTCCGCCTGCACCCGATCCTTATCAGCTTGCTTCCTATCCTCCTCCGCCTGTATACGATCACGCTTCAACTGCTCACGCACCTCTTTAACAAACGAATCATATTCACTCCATTTCTCTTCCGGAACCACCACACCATCCACCTTCAACGAGGTGAGCTTATCATTCACAAACTCAAGCTGCCACACCTTCCCGTCCTTATCGATAGAGATTTGCTCTTTACCGGCATTGGCATCCCTGCCGTATTGAGTTACTGTACGAACTTTTGTTCGCTGCGCCTGCAATGTCATTGAAAACACCAGGCACGCAGCCAGCATAAAGCCATGTTTTAAATGGAATCGTTTCATCTTAATAATAATTTTAAATTTTATAAATAATACCAGGCCGCACAGACAATAAACCTTCTGCTACCACCGGGGTTGTAAAAAAAAAATGAACAGAACAGGCAAAACACACCCTGTTACAGATGATTACTGTAAAAAAATCAACACATAATTATTGGTTTTAGAATAGTAATGGCAATAACCCGCCAGCCGCGCCATAGCACAGCATTCAACGCTTCTGATAAATAAAAGAAATTGTATTACAAATGCGAAGTAATCTCGCGATCTTTCATAGCCTGCAGCCTGTCTTTTTCAGCATTTGCGCGATCCCTGTCCGCCTGCACACGATCTCTATCTGCTTGCGCACGGTCTTTATCCGCCTGTATGCGATCTTTTTCCGCCTGTAACCTGTCCAGCTTTGCCTGCTCACAGTCTCTTGCAGCCTGTTGGCGATCTTTAGCAGCTTGCACCCTATCCCGTTCCGCCTGCACTTTATCCATTTCCGCCAGCAGCCTGTTCCTTTCCGCTTGCACAGCATTCAACATTACCTGCTGCCTGTCTTTTCCCGCCTGAGTTTGATCCAACTTCCGTAACTCTTGCTGACATAATACCTCTTCTTTAATAGCAGCCCTCTTATACTCCAATTTCTCCCGGACAACACTCAACACCACCGCTTCAACAACAGTCGCCCCGCTTCGCGTAGCCACAGGCCCGGTAACCACCACATTACCAACCGGCTGTTTCGTTGCCACAAACCCTCGCTTTTCCTCCTTTGTAAACAACGTTGTATTATCATCTGAAACCACTGACATCAACTCCGGCTGCATAGCAACACTATTCACATCATCAGATACAACACCTCGCCTGCTCAACACCTCACTTTCCACACTCCGCAGCTGCGCAATAGCCGCCACTAACAAAGCAAACGATAACAACAGCACACCAGCCACGCAAAACATCTTTTCTCCCGCTGCCAGCGATTGATTTTTATTATCAATAATGCGACTTACCCTATGCAACAACTGGTTCTTTTTACCAGGAAAAGCCACGGCTGCACCAGGCCCACTCATAGCATGTTCTTTAAAACGAATCAACGCTTCTATAAACCCTCTTTTGTTACCTGTTTGCTCCAACGCTACATCATCACAACAATGCTCCCGCTCATCCCGCAACAAAGCAGACACCCACAAGAAACCCGGATTAAAAAAGAACACCGTTTCACTTACTACCTGCAACAGGTTCACCAGGTAATCACACCTGCGTATATGTGCCAGTTCATGCAACAACACCGCTTCTACTTGCTCAACAGGCAACCCGGCCAACAATCCCACCGGCATCAGCACCACCGGTTTCAAATGCCCTATTACCATAGGAACCTTAACCCATGCCGATTCCAGCAACCGGATACGCCCTTTAATATGCAGCTGACCGCAAAGCACCGTAAAGCGCTCCTGCCAGTCAATCGCAATTTGTGTATACCGATACTTTGTCCTCTGCAAATACCTCACCCCCTGCACCATCTTTACACTACGCCAAACAAAGAATACCGCCCATATCAACACCAGCCAGAAAGCATGAGCAGAGATAAAATCCACACTCACTACCACCCACCCCTGAACAGATGATAAGTACACCCACCCCGAGGCATTGTGCCCTATAGTTTCTGCCAGCGGCACTATGGCATGAGCCGCACCGCTTAACTCATGAATAAAAGTGCAGCCACACGCTATTATAAAAAGCCCCAGCAATGCAAGCACAACCGCATACCTTACACGAGCCACCCCTCTTTTACTCAGCTGCATCCAAACAGCCGCCACAATAGCCAGCAACAATCCCTGCCACAGCGAATGTATCAGCATCCAGCTAAAAGCCTGCAAAAGCCGGTCACCTATAATAGAGAGGTTTACACACAATCGCATAATTATACGTTTGATTATTTACTGTCCATCTTTTTCAATAACTCCTTTACCTTGTCAATTTCTTCCGGCGAAGTTTTGTCATTGCCCAGCAAAGCCACTATCAGATCAGCCGGCGACCCGTTATACATAGAGTCCACAAAGCGGTTCAACATAGTGCTTTTGATCCTCTTTTCTTCCAGCACAGCACTATACACATGCTTCATACTACTCTCATCACGATCCAACATTCCCTTTTCCTTCATCACCTGCATCAGCTTTAAGGTGCTGGTATATATTACCGCTTCTTTCTGCTCGTTCAGTTTATCATGTACAAAACGAACCGTTGAAGGACCATACTGCCACAACACCTGCAACACATCCAACTCCCCTTTTGTAGGCACCACTTCAACAGATGTATCTTTCTTAAACAAACTCATAAACTAAAGGTACGTAAAAAAACGTACGTTAAAAATACAAGGTTCATTTTTTCTAAAAAAACTTGTACCACCTTCATTCTCAGACTCAAAAACCAAACACCCTTGATCCTTAAACCTACCTGAAACACAAAAGGCGCCAGTAATAGCGCCTTTTGTGTTCACCTGACAGGCAAACACCACCTTCACCAAACAAAAACATCACTCTTACCAACCAGCCAGACACACTACCACTTGATATAGCAACAAGGGCAGAGACGGGATCATGTACAAAAGTTATGGAGTCAGAGAAGAGAACATAACCAGCAGATAGATAAAATAAAAAAGGCGCTACTACTAGCGCCTTTGTGATTCGGCTGGGACTCGAACCCAGGACCCATACATTAAAAGTGTATTGCTCTACCAACTGAGCTACCAAATCGAACCTATATATTTTTGTGAACTGTAGAACAAAAACCGCTTACGCTATTCTTGTTTTGTGATTCGGCTGGGACTCGAACCCAGGACCCATACATTAAAAGTGTATTGCTCTACCAACTGAGCTACCAAATCATTCCGTTCATCTTAATTCCGAAGAATATTTTTCTGAAACGGAGTGCAAATGTATAAGTTTATAACATTCCACCCAAAGTTTTTTCAAAATACTTTGATAATGATTAACTTCTGAAGATTATACCACCTGCTGAAACCTACCCTATACAGCAAGCTTTATTGCAAGCGGTACAACATCCCTGCCGTACAACAACACAATGAAAACATAGAGAACTGCACAAAGCATTCCTCAACGCTGCTTATAATCATTCATTGCCGGCAATACATCCCACTTATACTGGTTGTTGAATACAAAAGGGAAGTCTGCTACTTTGTATATTTCCGGGCTGATAAACTGCGTCAATATAACATCCTTTACCTGTTGTGTAAACACCAGTGTATTGTTGTAACAAAATTCAAACAACACAAAAAGCCCCTTACCTTCCACAGGCGCTTTTAACTGCATGTTCGGGTAAAGAAAAAAGTCTTTAAAGCCTGCAGCACGCTTTCGCGTTTCTACCGGCCAATTCAACAACTGATCATCAAATTTTCCAAACCGCAAAGCATGGTAACCCTGGTTTGCCAGAGAATGGCCTTGTATATCCACTATATGCAGTAACGCCTTTTCGTAATAATCAGCAGTTACTCCCTGTTCCTCCATAAAGCTCAAAAACCGGCCGGATACCAGCTTCACATAATAACCGTAATCAAAATAATCAAAGTGTATAGCAGGATATTTTTTAGTAACCACCAGGTACATCTCTTCCGGAAACTGATGTGTGCCTGTTGGCGGAAAAGACATAGTATGATGATTGAATGTTTTCCAGGCCTGATCCGGCATTTTTGTAGCACTCTTTGCATCATATGAAGACTTCAACACCGTATCTTCTTTCAATGGATAACCCGATGGCAATTGTGTTCTGTTAAACCAGATAAATAAGTCTTCCATTGTTGGTTCCTGTTTTATAGGTTACATTCTGCGGCTATCCGATAGCACTATTGATGACAGATGATAAACAGCAAATGGTAAAAATTGTTTTGACAGCAAGCTTCTGTTCCGGCAACGCTCCACTGTTCAGCCCCTGAATTGGATGCATGAAAGCCCATTTTGTCCAGTTCACAACCAACCTGCTTCCTGCCGGCATAAAATCACCGAATATTGTACTCCATATCATTACCTTATAACCATTGCCAACATGATACTGATATATTATACGAATATCAACACCAGGCAAGATCACTCCAAACTGAAAGCAATACTCGACCCTATAGATGGTATAGAAGATTGGCATGTTGACCTGGAAGATTGCGACAAAGTATTACGTATTATAAGTGCCGGCGACCTTTCGCAGCATATCAGTCAGTTATTGCCCACACTCGGTTTCACTGGCACCCTCATGTTAAAAAGCGAATAGCAACCTTACGCCTTTGCCGGGTTATGGATAATATATTTAGCCACGCTGTTTTTATCTTCCTGCTTCACCATGTGATTACGTACCAATACCCGTTCAGAACCTTTATTATCCACATGACACTCTGCAAAAATGGAAGCAAGTGCCAACTTTTCAAACCCAAAACGTATCACTGCTTCCACCGCTTCAGTGGTGATACCCTGCCCCCAAAAAGGCTCTCCTATCCAGTAACCTATTTCCGCAACACTGCCAGTACCGTTCAGGTGAAGACTCACTTCCCCTACCAGTTCTTCCGGTTCTGCGTCCCGGAATATCATGGCAAAAACATAGTGACTCTTTTTTACAAAACCCTGGTACACATAGCTTAACCTATGCACTGCATGATACTCCAGGTAAGGATAAGGAAAGTTGACAATATTGTCGGTTATGTGGGGGTTGTTGACATACTTCAACAAGGCAGGCAAATCGTCTGTGTGCAATTGCCTTAACATTAACCGCTGGGTGTATAATACGGGAAAAGTACTGGCCATGCTCAAAGATCAGGATAGTAAGGTTTATTTGCGCAAATATTTCCTGGTAACTCTTCCCCACCGGGCAATAAAAAAGGCACTGATAACAGCGCCTTTTGTGATTCGGCTGGGACTCGAACCCAGGACCCATACATTAAAAGTGTATTGCTCTACCAACTGAGCTACCAAATCGTCGGGGTGCAAATGTAGGGGTTTGATTGCAATAAGCAAAAGGAAAACTAAAACTATGCAGCAGATTTTCCTAGATTTGTGTAACAACATCCCTAACCATTCTTACATGAAAAAATTAGCCCTGATAGGCCGCATCACACAAATTGCCCTGATAGTAGTCGTTTGCTTACTCTGTTACAAAACTCAATGTAATAAGCCAGCCCCCACGCAGGATAACCCCAAACCGGAAAAAACAGCGGAAGCCTCCCCCTTTTTTAAGCCGGACGAACTTCTAACCTTTCAGCTGAAAGATGGCAGTTACCGCGCAGCCATTTGCACACAGGTAAGGCTTGTGGGAGCAGAATGGATGTACGACCTGGTAATGACCACTTACACAGGCGCCACCAAAGCAACCTATCCTAACATGTTACACAGTTTTGTTGCAGGTAAACTGGTTCCATCAGAACATAATACAGATAGCCTGCTTGCCATGCAGCCCACTATTGGCGAGATATGGAAATACGCCGGAAAACGCAACCTGCTATTCACTTTACGTTATCATGCTGTAGCACATAACGAACTGGCTACTTTCAAAGATAAATTTGAAGTGACAGGTAAACTGCCCGTTAAAGACAGCTTTAAAAAGCAAGTCAGCTATAGCAGGGAATACTCTTTTAAAGATTTCGAAGAAGTGTTTACAGATACGGATAGCTACATGAAGCTTTTGGAAGAACAAAAATACCCGGTCCATCTCATTTGCCAAACAGGCGACTACTGCGGTGGCTAACTCTCCAGCTCATCCCACCAGAAAGTATCATCGCTGTTAGCCTGTCCGGTTGCAACAGTAGAAGCCGCAGATCCACCGGAAAAAGAACCTGTAGCAGAAGATACTTCGGCCTGCAGACTTTGTACCAGGCGAGCTATCAATGCCAGTCGGGTGCTTACATCCAGGTGTTTTAAAAGCTCCCAGTAGCTTTCTATAATATTTTCGTTCTGAGTGGATTCCATTACAAGCACAATATTAGCACAATTGCTGGCTTTTCCCTTTGCACATTGGTACTTTCTCTATCTGCCATTGCTTATATTTAAAAAATAACCATGAGATTTCCAATACTTTCTAACATCACTACCAATACGATTCGTCCCAAAAACATTACCCCATTCAAAAACAAAGAAACCGTTGCGTTCTGATTATGATCAAAGTTATTATACTTTACGTAGCCTGCGATTCGTCTGTTTTCTAACCACTGATAGTTTTACTCACTACCTAACCTGCATCTGTTGTTAAGTAGTTGACCGTTCTTCATATGATCTTTTTCCTACGCACGAAATTGGCATCTTTATCAGTTTTGTTGTAACTGCTTCTTTTATCGCTTATTACTTTTGCCGCTGCTCATACTTTGTCATCTGAACAAACATAAGGCAATGGTAACTGCTGGCACAGCCACCCGCATTGCATTTTACACACCTGTGCATTTTACTCACACCCCCCTTATTTAAATGAAAAAAGCCAAAACAAAATAGATTATTTTCATATATATTCGCAATTTACCCTTGCACCCACTCAACTGATCTATGTCATTTACTATTTCATCCGAACTCGTGATACTTATTGTAGCAGGAGGCACTGGAACAAGACTTTGGCCTATAAGCACTGCTAAAAGTCCCAAGCAATTCACGCGCCTCATTGCAGAAAAAACAATGTTACAGCTGACCGTACAACGGGTAACAGACATTGTCCCCTTTCACAGGATATTTGTATCTACAGCTGCGGAATATGTTCACCTGGTAAAGCAACAGCTGCCTGAACTTCCTTTTGAAAATATTATAGTAGAGCCCGATGCAAGAGACACTGCTCCTGCTATCGGATACGCCTCTGTCTTTATCAGGAAAAAAGTACCAGGCGCTACTGTAGTATTGCTGGCATCAGACCAGCATATCAGCCCCGTTACACAATTCCAGGAAAGCATTCAGGAAGCCGCCTTTATAGCCAGGCAAGGAAAATACCTTGTTAGTGTGGGCATAGCCCCTACCTACGGCCATACCGGCTATGGTTATATGCAATGCGGTGCAACTGCCCCCTTTTCAGAAAAAGCTTTTTATGGTCTGGCATATATTGAAAAGCCCGATCAGAAAACCGCAGATGAATTTGTAGCAGCCAGACAATACCTGTGGAATACTAATATTTTCAGCTGGACAGTTGACAATATCCTGGACGCTTTTAACACCTATCAGCCACAGGAATATCAGGTTTTGCAGGAAATAGAAAGGAGAATGGATACCCTTTCTATAAACGAGCTGGAAACGCTATACAATCAGCTCACTAAAATTTCAATTGATTATTCCGTTTTAGAGAAGATACAACCTGAAGATTCTTTACAGCACATTTTTCTCAGAGCTCAGATGGAATGGAGCGATGTGGGCAGCTACGAAGAACTGTCAAAAATGCTTCAGCAGGATGATGCTCAAAACAGAATCAAAGGCGCCATTACCACATCTGAAACCACGCGCTGCCTGCTAATGACAGAAGCCCCTTACGAGCTGATAACAGAAGGAATAACAGACCTGACGGTAGTAGTAAACAGCAACGGCGACATTCTTGTTATGCCTGCAAATTCGAAAAAGAAAATAAAAGAAATCATCCAGGCAAAAGAAACAAGATTTGCCGCCAATCCTGCATCCCAAAAACAACCTGTTCTTTTTGATTGCGAAAACATCATTGTTCAGATCAATGAAAACAAAACTGTTTTAATGACAGATGTAAAAGATCTTTGGATAAGAGAAAGCAATCACAAAATTTATGTACACTCTTTTAAGCAACCAGACATACCCGCTATTCTTCAAAAAAGCAGGCACTATGTAATCAATAATATCAACATAAGAATAGTAAAAGACTATATCTTATTAAGCAACCTCGCCGTAGATGCACTCGTCAATGAAATTACCCAGGCTATTGCTAAATATCAGAAAGCTGTAATAGTACTGTCTGCCGGGGGCACACCGGAAGGAGTATATCAGTTACTCATCAATAATTACAAACACCGGTTAGATTGGAGTAAAGTGGTTCTTTTTCAAATGGATGAATACTTAGGCTTATCAGATAACCATCCACTAAGCTATGCCTTCTTCCTGAAAAAGAAAATCATAGAACCATTAGGTATCCGGGAATATTATTTACTGAACAACGATAACACCAGCTATCTCGAAAATTATGAGCAGGCCATCAGAAAGGCAAATGGTATAGATGTTATATTGCATGGCATAGGCCACAACGGCCACATCGGCTTTAATGAACCCGGCTCCGCTTTTGATTCAAAAACAAGAGTAGTCGCATTAAGCGATAGTACCATCGAAGCCAATAGTCGCTTTTTTGACTGTCGCTCACAGGTTCCTGTAAAAGGCATTACGCTTGGACTGGATATCATTTCCCAGGCCAAAAAAACCATTCTGATTGCATCAGGAAAAGGCAAAAAACAAGCTGTAAAAAGTGCTGTTCAGGACTCTATGAATGAAGCTATTCCGGCATCTATATTACAAGGCTGTTCAAACGTCACATATGTTTTAGACGAAGAAACATGGGTAGATAATTAATTTTTCCATTTACATAACTAACTAAAAGCCACACTATGAAAGCAGTCAGACTCATTTTCCGAAAACCGTTTCCAACCGCCTATAGTATTGAATATTTATTCAATCAGCTACATAAAGAGTTTATACAAACAGGTATACCCGTTAAAGGGGAAACCTTACCTCATTATAGCAAAGGCCTGTTACCCAGACTAAAAAATCTTCTGTCACTATTTAAACACAAAAACGAAATTGTGCATGTAACCGGTGATGTACATTATGCCTTACTGGGTGCACTACGAAGCAAAAGAATGTTAACCATGCACGATGTTGCTTTTATAGGTCGCACCAAAGGCATTGCCCGGCTTATATACAAATGGCTATGGGTAAAAATCCCTGTGGCTCTGGCCCATAAAGTGGTAGTTATTTCTGAAGAAGTAAAAACAGATTTACTGGAACATGTTACCATTAAACCCGGCAAACTTGCGGTAGTCACCAACTTCATAGATGACATTTATCAACCTGTTGAACGAAAGTTTAATGCAGAAAAGCCCCGCATACTGCAAATAGGAACCGCTTATAATAAAAACGTAAACCGCCTTATTCGCGCGCTGGAAAACCTGCCCGTAACACTTGTAATTATAGGAAAACATAATAGTGAAATAAAAGAGCTGTTATTGCAGTGTAAAATAGACTACATCTGGCTTTCCGGACTTACCCTTCAGGAAGTACACGCCGAATATCTGAAAGCAGACATCCTCACCTATGTTTCCCTTAAAGAAGGTTTTGGAATGCCTATCCTGGAGGCCCAAAGCACAGGCCTCCCCCTGGTAACCAGCAATTGTTCAGCGATGCCCGATGTAGCAGGTCAGGGCGCAGTATTTGTTGATCCGTATAATGTTGACTCTATAAGATCCGGCATAGTTACGGTTATAAAAGACAATGCACTCCGTGAAAAAAATACTTCACTGGCCTACTTAAATGTCAGAAGATACTCCCGGGAAAGGGTGGTGGCAGACTATATGGAGATATACAAAGAATTATCAGCATAAAAACGCCTTCCTAACTATACCAGGAAGCAAGCATAAAAACAACTCTTATGCCTGCTTCCTATTCATAAAATCAAAAAGGGCAAAGGAAATAAGAAAAAGGAATGCTAACCGGCTAATCTTCCAGCTCATCCCACCAGAAAGCATCATCCTTTCCGGTTTGCCCTTTTATTACAGCAGAAGCGCCCGAAGAATTATCACCTGAAAACATTCATAAACAATAAGACATTTTATTTCAACAATCCCAGCTTCTTCATCTCTTCCAATAGTTTATCTGGTATGGGGCGACATGCACAGTATTTTCTATGCGCCAAATGCCACTTCATCCTCTCTTCTTTAGTAGCGGGCTGCGGCATCGGATGTTTTAAATGCCATTCTTTATTCATAAGTATTCATTGTAAACATATTAGCGAATGAACCGGTTAGTACAGCAGTAAAGATAAATACACTCATCTCCATATGTAATGACTGCCATCACCTGTTTCACTGATACACATTAAAAAGCCCTTCTATTCACCCCAAAGCATAAACACCTATTATTCCTCCACCAGTCATCTCAACCGCAAGCCAAGGAATATTTTTCTCCCCTCCCAGGCAACCACGCTGCACTATATACGTATACACTATACACAACCTGGCCGCTATATACTATCATGCAAAAAAAACTGTTCAAAAACATTTCAGCCAATATCCTGCAACAAATAGCTAATCAGCTGTTTAGCCTGGTGATATTCTATGTTTTGTCCAGGCAGTTAAGCAAACCCGGTTTTGGGCAGCTCAATGGCTGCCTGGCATTGCTGTTGATATGTTTCAGCATTCTCTCTTTCGGGCTAGACCAGCTTACAGTGAAAAAAATAGCTGCTGGCGAATCACCCTCTACTATAGTATCTCTTTATATGATACATATACTGGGTATGGGCGCACTTTTCTATAGCCTGCTGGCGATGATATGGCTGCTGTTTCCCGCACAGCCTTTGCTGCCGGTTATTTTCCTCCTTAGCCTGGGTAAGTTTCAATCATTTATAGCTACTCCTTATAAACAAGTAACTGCAGGACGCGAGCAGTTTTCAACACTGGCAGGCATGTCTATTGTATCCAACGTGGTAAAAGGCATTGCACTGGTAATAGCACAAGCCTTGCACAGCATTCAGCTGCACACCGTAATAGTATTGTTTATCCTGGGCGATACGGCAGAACTATTATGCACCCTATATCTATATCATCGCCATAGCATACAATCCATCCGGTTTGTTCCTGATAAAAAAGCCTATAGCCTTCTGCTACGCGAAGCCCTGCCACAATTAGGCATTGTCATCTGTACCGCTATCTTATCACGGTTCGACTGGTTATTGCTGGGGATAGCCGTATCAGATACACAATTGGCTGAATACAGCTTTGCCTATAAAGTATACGAGATTATCACGCTTCCACTGTTGGCTATTGCCCCTTTGTTAATTCCACGCTTTGTACAACACTATCAGCAGCAGCGCAAAGATCTTTCTGGTATTTATGCCATACTGCGCCTGGAAATGCTGATCGCTTCTTTCCTTATCGTTATCACCAATATGCTGTGGACGCCATTGGTAGACCTGGTAACCGCCGGCAAGTACGGCGCCGTCAACAGCAATACTATACTCATTCTCACCTTCTGTACACCTTTACTATATGTATCCAACGTTTTGTGGACAAGTGGTTTTGCGCAACATCGCCTGCAAGGCCTGCTGGCGGTAATAGCCATTACCTGTGCAGTAAATATAGCAGGCAACTGCCTGCTGATACCACTATTGCAAAAAGAAGGTGCAGCACTCGCCTGCCTGTTGTCACTACTGGTGCAAACAGTACTGTATTTCCGCCAGGATAGGCAAATACGGTTTGCGCGGGTAAGCTATGCCATCGTGTGCCACCCATTGTGTGCGCTCACCTCCATTATACTGGTGCGGCTAACCCCGCTTGCTTTTATACCGGCTTTAGCCGCAGCTATAATACTATACATACTGCTGGCAAGCCTGTGTGGATTGCGAACGAAGAAAGAGTTTTCACTAGTGTCACATTTTTTGACGGCCGATACCTGAACTAAACCAGCAGGCTCCGGCCATTACCTATATTAACTATACATGCATCGTATACAAACTTATATCCGGCAATGGCTTCAGCAGGTAGATGGTAAATTGCTCCTGTTTTTATTGCTATTGATGAATGTAAAGCTGGTGATAAAGCTGGCAGCACTGGCATTTATCTATTGTGTACGGCCCGATTTCCGTTTCCGGTTTGGTTATATCAAAGAAGGCATGCCCCCTTTCTACCTGTATATAATAGGCATTGCCTGCATAGACTTACTGCTGTATAAAGGCTTCGCCAACACACATTATCTGGTGGCATTTGCCATTGCCATCGGCTTTTGGGCTGCGTGTATACTGGCAGTGCATCAGTTACAGCTGGCAGTAAAAATGAACACCACTACGGTATTACACAACACCCTGATAGCCTTCTTTACCATTAACGCACTGGTTTCCTTTGCACAAATCGCCATCATTATGCTGGACGCAGGCGTAATCAATCCTTACCGCTTCCAGGGAATGTACCAGAAGTATTTTATCAGCACAGGCGACCGTATCAAAGGCATCTCGTTCGATACTTCTACCACTAATGCCGTTATCAGCGCTGCAGGCGTTATATACAGCCTATACCGGCGTAAGGCCCTGCTAACGTTACTATGTATGGTAAGTGTACTGCTTGCCTGCAGCAACTTCACCTGCCTGATGCTGATAGTGGTGTTATTGTACTGCTTTATTGCGGCCAGCGACCGCGCTCAAAAAAGCATCATTATTTGTTGCTGTACACTCGTGATCATTTTTATGGTGAAGGTATCTCCGCAAAACGATGATTACGCACTCAAATTGATACGTAAAATAACCACTGGTAGCAGCAAGGCACCCGCTATAACTTCCGATACTGTAACAGACACGATACCTCCTACTGAAGAGCAACAAAGGATGTCCTTTGCCAAACATTACCTCGATAGCATCAGCCAGCTGATAGCACGGCAACAGCTGCCAAAAAGCACATCCACCGTCACCACACAGGCAGCCATAACACCCTTGTTTGTGGCCCGGCCCGAAATACCACAACCCAGTATTCACTCGCAACCGTTTCAACGCATAAGAGATACAGCCACTATCCTTCAAAAAACATTGCTTACTTATATAAAGCAACATCCCAATGACAATGCACTTAACAATGATAGCACGTACCATTTACCGGGCAAGCTGCTTGCCTTCCAACAAACCTGGCAATACTTTCAGGCACACCCCGGCAGATTACTCACTGGTTGCGGCCCTGCCAACTTCTCGTCTAAACTGGCTTTTCGCGCTACCGCGCTAAACATTGCAGGCAGCTATCCCGCCAGCCTGTCTTACAGCCATCCCGATTTCAGAAGTCATCACCTGGCCATACACCTGGGTTTCTTTAGCAAAGATGCCGAGTTGCACTCCATAGCCAATACACCCAATGCCGTTTACAACCAGGTAATAGGCGAATATGGCATAGCTGGCTTGTTGGTGTTTATCACCGGCTATGTATGGTTCTGGGCCAGACGCTATCGCATTCTCAGCTTTGGCATTCCCATACTGTTATTAACAGCAGGAGTGTTGTTAATGGATTACTGGTTTGAACAATTATCCGTTCTGTTCGTGATAGAGCTATTGCTTTTCGTGGATATAAAAGAAAACGTATGCACCCGGTAAAAGTAACTGTATTAATGCCTGCCTATAATGCAGCACCTTATATAGGGGCAGCCATTGCTTCGGTGCTGTCCCAAACCATGCCGCATTTTGAACTATTGATAGTGAACGACGGGTCTACCGATAACACCACAGCAGTTATTCAATCTTTTAACGACACCCGCATCCGGCTTATTTACCAACCGAACAGTGGCGTAGCCGCTGCCTTAAACAAAGGCCTGTCATTAGCCCGGGGAGAATATATCGCCCGTTTTGATGCAGATGATATTTGCCAGCCCAACCGGCTACAGCAACAAATGACTTACCTGGATGCACATCCTGATTATGTGATCACCGGCAGCGATGCAGAGTACATTTCCGAACAGGGCGAGTACCTGTGCTACTACTCCTGCCATGCACATTCCAATGATGCTATTAAGCAACACCTGCATACCAGCTGCCCCTTTACACATTCCAGTGTCATGTACCGCAGGCAGGCAGTGTTACAATGTGGCGGTTACCCGGTTTTAGCCATGAATATGGAAGACCACCTGTTGTGGGTAAAACTAAGCTCAGCAGGCAAGTTTTATAATTTCCCTGCCCCACTTATCCAGGTGCGGTTTAACCCCGCATCTGTTACTATCGATGAAAAGTGGCGGGGACGGCGGTTTCGCGTGTTAAAGTATGGCATATTACAACGGGGCGTTATCACCGCTGCTGAAGGTGCAGAACTCACCGGCATAGTACAAAAGCAAAACGCCACTGCCAGCATACGGCACGGGGCTTATTTTGCCTTATGCGGCAAAAAGCTGCTGCTCAACAATCACATGCCTGTAAAAGCCAGAAGCTATATCCGCAAAGCCATTCAATCTGCCCCCTTCCGGCTCGATAACTATGCACTGTTTGTTATCAGCTATTTTCCAGAGAAATACATTCAATGGTTGAATAAAAAAATGAATTAGTATGATACGTTACCTGTATCCCCCTATGCCTTTGCGTATAGCGCTGATAGCCCGATCCACTTTATACCGGGTACCTGGTGGCGACACTATACAAATACAACAAACTGCCCGTTTGCTCAACGCGTCCGGGATTAAAGCAGATATCTGCTTAACCCATGAAAAGATTACGTATAACCGGTACGATCTGTTACATTTTTTCAATATCACCCGGCCGGCAGATATTCTCTATCACATTAACAAAACCCCGCAACGCTTTATAGTATCTACCATCCATATCGATTACCGGGAGTATGACAGTATTTACCGCAAAGGCTTATCTGGCTTTATCCTGCGCATGCTGCCTGCACATGGTTCGGAATATATCAAAACACTGTTACGCCGTTTAAAAGGACAAGATCAATGGAAAGGCTGGCAATTTGTGTGGAAGGGGCAATACAAAACTATTCAGGAAATACTGCGCCGCGCTGCCATTGTGCTGCCCAATTCCTATTCCGAATACACACGACTTGCTAAAACCTACCACTTGCAGCCGGCATACAAAGTAATACCCAACGGTATCGACCCACAGCTATTTCAATACAACCCCCAAATTGCCAAAGACCCAAACCTGGTTATTTGTGTAGCAAGAATAGAAGGTATTAAAAACCAACTTACCCTTATACAGGCTTTAAACAATACAAAATATAAGCTGCTGCTCATTGGTTCGCCTTCGCCCAACCAGCAGGAATATTATATGCGCTGCCGCAAAGCAGCGGCCAGCAATATTCGTTTCATCAACAACCTTTCCCAACAGGAGTTACTGCAGTTTTATCAGCAGGCATCTATCCACATATTACCCAGCTGGTTCGAAACCACGGGGCTTAGTTCGCTCGAAGCGGCCGCCATGGGTTGCAAAGTCATCATCACTGATAAAGGCGATGCTAAAGAATACTTTCGCTCACTGGCCGGCTATTGTAACCCCCAATCGCCCGAAAGCATGTATGCAGCTATTGAAGCAGCAGCGGCGCAACCTTACGACAATACATTAAGAAATAAAATATTATCTAATTATATCTGGCAAGAGGCAACCGATGCCACTGTTGATGCGTATAAAGAAGTAATACAGTCTTATGAAGCTACGCATCGGCATTCTTGGCACAAGAGGTATACCCAATAACTATGGCGGGTTCGAACAAATATCGGCCTACCTTGCTAAAGGGCTGGTACAGCTTGGACACCACGTAACCGTATACAACTCACACAAACACCCCTACTCCTGTTCAGAATGGAACGGTGTGCAAATAATACATTGCTACGATCCCGAATACCTCATTGGCACTGCAGGCCAGTTCATTTACGACTTCAACTGCATCCGGGATGCGCGCAAACGCAATTTTGATATTGTATTATTCATGGGTTATACCAGTAGCTCGGTATGGGGCTGGATGAACCCACGCAACAGCATTATCATTTCCAACATGGATGGCCTGGAATGGAAGCGTTCTAAATATTCCCGGCCGGTACAGCATTTCCTGCGTTATGCCGAAAAGCTGGCTGTTCGTTACAGCCACGCCCATATAGCCGATTCACTGGCTATCAAAACCTACCTGAACCATAAATACCAGATCACTCCAACTTATATTCCCTATGGAGCCGAAATACTCACACAAATAGATGAAAGCGTGTACGACGAGTTACACCTGGTGAAAGAAGACTATTTTTTACTCATTGCCCGCATGGAACCGGAAAACAATATAGAAATGATTTTATCCGGTTTTCAAAGCAGCACCACCCACAAACAAATGGTGGTGGTTGGCAATACCGATAATAATTATGGTAAATACCTGGTACACCAATTCCGCAGCGATAAACGTATCCGCTTTGCAGGTCCCGTGTTTAACCTGGCCAAACTGCATGCGTTGCGTTCTGCTGCCTGCGTATACTTTCACGGGCACAGCGTAGGTGGCACCAACCCTTCCCTGCTGGAAGCAATGGCCAGCCATACTTTTATAGCAGCACACAATAACGCTTTCAACAAAAGCATACTGGAAGCAGATGCCACCTATTTTGACACGAGCGAAGATATCCGGGAAATTATCATGTACAACAATGAGCAGCACAGCAGAAGACAGGCCGTGCAAAACAATTTCCGGAAAATTATGAGCAAGTATAACTGGGAGCATATTGTTAACCGGTACGAGCATTTCATTCTATCATGTTGTAATACCACTATTCATGAACAGCCTGTTGCGCATAAACGATACGCTACCAAATAAAATCAGCTACTTCCTGCTGCTGCTGTTCCTGGCGTACCTGCCCTTCGACAGGTTTTACGCCGAACTCATGCTCATCAGCTTTGGCATACACACGCTTATACAGGTGCGTGACTTACGCTGGCGTCAATTGCCCATAGGCGTTCTGTTGCAGTTGCAACTGGTGTTTCTGCTGGGCGTGCTATGTCTGCTCTATTCACATTACCGGTCAGACGGCATTAACCAACTAGGCAAACAAATGGCCATATTGCTATTCCCTATTTTATTTGCCATTACCACTATCGACATCAGCCAGTATAAAGAAAAACTATTAAAAGGCTTTTCGCTCACTTGTGTGTTCACTATTCTGTACTTATATATCGATGCTGTTAAAACTATCGTGGTTACGGGCCTGCCCCTGTCTTCTCTTTTCAGTAAAGCATTTATCAATCATAATTTTTCACAACCTATCGATTTGCATGCCACCTACCTGTCCATGTACGCCTGCCTTTCTTTTACCTACCTGTTGCAGCAGTTGCTGCATACCAGGCAACGCTTACATCAGTTGCTGTACCTGGCAGCCTGTTGTCTGTTAATGGCGGGCATGATACAACTGGCATCCAACGCAGTGCTAATAGCTGCCTTTATCATTATCAACAGCCTGCTACTACTGGCATGGCCCACCAAACAAAAAACCTTTGTACGCCTGCTTACCAGTTTATCAGTAACAGCGGTAATACTGGCAGCTATGTATGCAACACCTGGCATCCGCAACCGCTTTTTCCTCCATTTTAAGCAGGAGTTCGCTACAAAAAATTACGAACCGGTAATACCTGAGCCACGCGCGGCCCGTTGGCAATCGGCCCTTACAGCTATTCAACAAGCTCCCTTGCTGGGCTATGGAACGGGTTCAGAAACCGCCATATTGAAACAACAGTATTATAAAGACAAGCTATACATTGCTTATTACGATGAGCTGAATACACACAACCAATACCTGAGTCTTGCCATTCATTTTGGCTGCCTGGGCCTGCTGTTGTTTGTATGCATATTGAGCGCTAGTTTTCTTACCGCTATCCGCCGGAAAGAGTTAGTATTCCTGGGTTTCCTGATCATCATCACCATCACGTCTTTTTCAGAAAACATACTGTCTGTAAACAAAGGGATCTTTTTCTTTAGTTTCTTCTATCCCCTATTTCTAATACCTGCCAACACACAAAAGCATGCCTGAGGTAAAAGAAGACATATTAACCACGCTTACGTATTTCGATAACTTCCGTTATCCGCTCACAGCTGCCGAAATTCTGTCCTTTTTGCCCAACATCTGTAGCAGGGCCACCTTAGAAATACACCTGGCAGCATTGCTGCAAACAGGTACTGTTTTCCAGGTACAGGGCTACTATAGCCTGTGCAACGATGCAGGTATGGTGCAACGCAGAATCACCGGCTACCAGAAAGCCATGCCCCTGATACGCACAGCAGAGAAGATAGCCGGCCTGTTATCCGCCTTTCCCTATGTAAGAGGCGTGGCCATATCGGGCTCCCTATCCAAAGGCTATGCAGATGAGCATTCCGATATAGATTTCTTTATCATCACTGCCGGCAACCGTTTGTGGCTGGCACGCACGTTTACACATATTGCTAAAAAAATCAGTTTCCTGCTTCATAAGCAGCACCTGTTTTGTATGAACTATTATATAGATGAGTATTACCCCGAAATAGTAGAACAGAACATTTTTACGGCTACAGAAGTAGTAACACTGATGCCTGTAAAAGGCATGGCTGCATTTATAGTATTTAACCAGGCCAATGGCTGGGCACGCCGTTTTTTGCCCAACCATCCTTTACCTGCGGTGCCTACTAAAATGCTCCGCCACAATCTGCTGGCACGGGGTATTGAAAAATTACTCAACAGCACTATTGCCGACTGGCTCGATAACCGGCTTATGCTACTCACTGAAAAACGTTGGACAGCCAAAAAGCAAGCCGGCAAGCGCGACGATCATGGTAGGGTAATGAGCATGCACTCGGGCAAACATTACTCCAAGCCCGACCCCACTTTTTTCCAGGAAAAACTCATGAACAACTATCGCCAGCGTGCCCGGGAAATTATACGTAAAGCACAGCCGCACTGGATGGCAGCTATACATCCCGATGCTACAGAACCTTATAACTCCTGATACTATGCTACCCTTATCCGTTGTTATCATTACCAAAAACGAGAGCGCTCATATACAGGAGTGCATACGCTCGGCACAAGCTATTACCAGCGATATAGTAGTGGTTGATTCGGGCAGCACCGATAACACCCCCGCCCTGGCAACAGCAGCCGGTGCAACGGTCATCACTACCGGGTGGGAAAGCTATGCCGCCGCCCGTAACAAAGGAGCAGCCCATGCGCATAATAACTGGATTCTGGCAATGGATGCAGATGAGCGCATTACCAGCGACATAATAGCGGGCCTGCGGCAGCTATCCCTGCAGCAGCCGGCGTATATGGTCTATGGCTGGAAAAGAGTAAATTTTTTTGGAGATAAAAAGATACGTTTTGGCAACTGGGGTCACGATACCGTATACCGCCTGTATAACCGGCAAAACACGCGTTGGCCTGATGTGCCGGTACATGAAACATTAGCAGCCACCCGCATGGTAAAACGGTTGCTGCCCGGCACCTTGTTGCACTATACCGTAAGCGATACGGAAGAATGCGCGGCCAAAGCCATGCGTTATGCCCTGCTCAGCGCTCAAAAATATAACAGCCGGCACCTGAAGCCCAGCTACCTCAAAAAAACACTGTCCCCCCTGTTTAATTTTATAGCCTGTTACATTTTCCGGCTTGGCTTTCTCGATGGCCGGGAAGGTTTTATCATAGCCTTATACACCAGCTACTATTCGTGGCTAAAATGCTTTTATCATCAACTGCTGTACAACGGCAGCCAACCACCTGTAATAGTATGACAGCCTTGCAACCGGCTTTTTACCGCAAGCTCTTCAAGGGCATTTATCACATTCTGCTACCAGGCGAGCAAAAACGCTTTCGCCTGCTAACAGCATTCAACCTGTTCATCAGTGTGTTGGATATTGCCGCTATAGCCCTGCTATTTATCATCATCCGGTGGTATACCACCCACTGGATACTACCTGCCGTATGGCCTGCACTAGTGTTGCTGGCCTGCTTCCTGGCCAAAAGCATCAGCGGCTATTTATTTTACCAGGCGCAATACCGTTTTGCCTTTTCCGTATCAGCCCGTTTATCTGCCACCCTGCTCGAAAACTTTATGGAAGGGGAATATGACAACTACACACAGCACGACACTGCTGAGTTTGTACGCCGCATTGTATACGCACCGGTAGAGTTTGCACAGTTTATTTTATCCGGTGCTCAACAGCTGATCACCGAATGGCTGCTCATTGCCCTGTCTGTGGCTGCTTTGTTATGGTACAATGGCAAACTACTGGCCATCGTGTTTTTCACCCTTTCCCCTGCCGTTATCGCCTTGTATTACATCACTAAAAAAAAACTGTCAGGTATACGCCGCCATATTAAAACCGTGAACGAAAACGCCCTGCAATATTTGCACGAAGCCCTGCACGGCTATGTAGAAAGCAATATCTATGGCCGCAATACCTTTTTCACACAACGCTATGCCGGCAAGCAACAAACAGTAAATACCTATATCGCCAACCTGCAAATAACACAGGGCCTGCCCACCCGCTTCTTCGAAGTATTTGCTGTACTGGGCATGTGCCTGTTAATACTAGCCGGTAAGACCACCAGCCCCGGGCATGCCGGCGACGTCCTAACACTGGGCGCTTTTGTGGCGGCCACCTATAAAATTATCCCGGGCATTTCGCGGGTCATGAACCTTACCGCGCAAATGAATACCTATCAATATGTGTTAAATGAACTTGCCGGGCAAACAACACAAAAACAGGCTACTACTACCACACCTTTCTTAACGCCTGTTATCTCTATCGAAGCCCGGCAACTTTCCTTTGCCTATACCACACATACCGCATTTCACGCCCTCAACTTTACCCTGCGTACAGGACAGTTAAGAGGCATCAGCGCACCATCAGGTAAAGGCAAAACCACTTTATTGCATGTACTCCTCGGCTTTCTTACCCCGCAATCGGGCCATGTGTTACTGAACGGACAACCCACTACAGCAGCAGAACGCAAAGCCTGCTGGCAGCAGGTGGCCTATGTAAAGCAGGAACCCTTGCTACTGCACACTTCCCTGCTCAATAATATTGTATTGTTTGAACAAGCATATAAAGAAGAAAAGCTGCAACAGGTGTTACAGGTAACCGGTTTGCTGCCCATGCTTCAACAGCACCCGGAAGGCATACACCAGGTGATTGCCGAGCATGGCCGCAACATCAGCGGCGGACAACGGCAACGCATAGCCATTGCCCGCGCCCTGTATAAAGAAGCAGGCATACTGTTGCTGGACGAGCCCTTTAACGAACTGGACGAGGCTTCGGAAACACTGCTGCTTCAACACTTACAACAACTGGCACGGCAGGGAAAAATGGTAGTGCTTATCACACACAACAGTCAAAGCCTTTCCTATTGCGATAACGTCATAACCCTGTAGCATGTATAACGGCAAAACCATAGTAATACTATCCCCTGCCTTTCCTGCCAACGAAGCAGATAGCGTTTGGGTACCTTCGAAGCAGTTGTTCGTTAAAATGCTGCAACGCCAAAATCCGCAAAGCCGCATTATAGTACTGGCATTTAATTACCCGCATCATACACACACCTATCAATGGCATGGGGCAACCGTTATTCCCTTTGCTATGATGCCGCATAGCAAACTGCAACGATGGCGTCGCTGGGCAAAAGTGTGGTTTACTCTACAACAACTGCACCGGCAGCACACCATAGCAGGTATTATCAGTTTTTGGTGTGGCGAGTGTGCGCTGATAGGCAGCTACTTTGGCAAATGGAAACATATACCACACCGCTGCTGGGTATCGGGGCAGGATGCCCGCGCAGGCAATTACCTGGTAAAATGGATCAGGCCACAACCAGAGGAACTGGTACCCATATCCGACTTCCTGGTAGATGAATTTGAAAAGCACCATGCCATACGGCCACGTTATATGGTGCCTATTGGCATTGATCCGGAAGCATTTCCTTCCATGCCTGCCAAACGGGATATTGACATACTGGGTGCAGGCTCGCTCATTCCCCTGAAACGTTACGATCTGTTTATACATCTGATCAAAAACCTGTCCTGCACCTTTCCGCATATTAAAGCAGTGATCTGTGGTGGCGGGGCTGAATACGATGCCTTGCAGCAGTTGATTCAATCCCTACAACTGCAACAGCATATCACCCTGCTGGGCGAGCAATCGCACGCTACAGTGCTGCAACTCATGCACCGCAGCAAAATACTATTGCACACCTCCTCTTATGAAGGCTTTGGAAACGTGTTGCTGGAATCGCTGTATGCAGGTTGCCGCGTAGCCAGTTTTGTACAGCCCGTGTATCAAAAAGTTACCAACTGGCATATTGCCACCGACGAAACGCACATGCAGGATATCCTGCACCAGCTGCTGCAACAAACTCCCGCCATATACGAAAGAGTATTGGTATACCGTATGGAAGACAATGTAAAAGCTTTTATGCGCCTGCTGTTGCAGCAGCCACCAGCGCCAGTGCCGCCGCCAGCACCTGTTCAGGAGTATAACGGGTAAGGCAGGGCGTATTGCCATGCAGGCATTGCTCCCGCATGCAACTGCCACAAGGCAAATCGCCGGAATGCAACAACAGGCTATGCCTGCCTAATGGGGCCGACCAATCACTTCGGGTGGAGCCAAACAAAGCCAGCGTAGCAATTCCTTGTACCCACGACATATGCATCAGTCCCGAATCTTCTGTTAACGTCAGCCTCACCTGCTGCAACAAAGCAAATGCTTCAACCGGCGTAGTTTTCGATACCAGGTTAATCAACCGCCCACCCAGTTGCCGTTGAAAAAAAGTAGCCTTCTCAGCCACCAATGGCACCCCTATTACCAGGAATTGAGTTTGTGGAAAATGTTGTAACCATTGCCGGGCAAAAGAAACATAATTCTCCACCGGCCAATGGCGCGTAGCAAAAGCACCTGCGGGGTTCAACACTACCAGCCCCGAAACGCCATCCCATCCGTTACGGCGTAATAAACCTGCGGTATCCACGGGCTCACGTAAACACAAATGAAACGCAGCAGCATGGTTACCTAACCCTACCGCTGCAATGGTGTTCTGATTTCGCAGCCCTGCCGATATAGGCGATAGCCTGTCAAACTCTGTCCAGGCCCGGGGCCGCAATACGAGCCTTACCATACGGCTTAGCTTGTTGTTTTGTAAATCCAACACCACATCATAACGGCGCAGCATCAGGCGGGGCAGTAAAAAAATGGCATATAAAAACTGTCGCTTAAACACCCTGCCACCCCCAATAGCAAACACCCTGTTAAATAAATGCAGGTGCTGTGGTATAGCAGCTACTTCCTGCCGGGTAAGCAAATCCAGCTGTGTACCTGGCGGCAAACTATCGCGCAATGCCTGTAAATAAGGCAGGGTAATTACCAGGTCGCCCATTGCCTGCAGGCGAATAGCCAGCACACGCTTAGGCGGCACAGATCGTTTCCATATGCGGGCTTTATGGTTCATGATACCAGGTCTATTGGAAAAGAAATATCCGCGTAATATTGCCGGATGCCGGTAAGCAAAGCAGGCACATCTCCCCATACATACTTACCCGTATTGGCAGTAAACACTTTGCTGTACTCTTGCAAATGCGCCTGTTGCCATGTTAGCTGCGGCAACAATGCTTCATCAAACAACACTATCCTCCCGTCTTTCACCACCAATGCTATATCCTGCGGCTCAATGGCAAAAAACGCATCAGGCCCCGGCTCCTGCCCCTCTTTCATCTTCACCACTACCAGGTCGGCCACCGCGCCGGGTGTTAGCATCCCCTTACCAGGCAGTCCCCACACCTCCGCAGGCGCACGCCATACACTCCGCATCAATTCAGCATCGGTAAGCATCCCTGTGCGCCGGGCCATACGCAAATGCTCCCATATACTCCAATGGGCACTCACGGTAGAATCTGTTCCAAACAATACAGCCGTTTCTCTTTTTAAACTATCTATAGCAGCAGTGGCACCCAGTAAAAACTCGTTAGAATCCGGACACCACACCAAGGCAGCAAATGCGCGCGCCTGCTGTGGCTGCATAGCCACGCCATGCACGCCTATCAACTTCCTGTGCAGGATATTCCATTGCATCAGCCGGTCTATCTCCTGCCTGCTGCCTGCATCCGTTCCTTCCCCTACATGTATCACAAAAGGATGCGCCGGTAAAAAAGGATTGTTCAGCTTGTAACGCCAGCGCTTTTCCAGCTGTACAGAATGCAGGGAGTGGCAATGTGTAAACACATCCATCACCGGTGAAGGCACTTGCAGGCTTTCTCCATGATGCACCACAGTGGTTACACCATTCAAAAGGTTTTTATAAACACCCCATTGCGTGCGCATAGCCTTGGGCACCGCCAGTACAGCCGCTATGGTTGCTTTGTTATGAATATGAATGTCTTCGCCCCAGGCCACATAGTTCGGATACAAACGATTGCCCAGCCGTGGAAAGAGATTGAAATGTAAATGATCGTGTGAGTTGATCAAACCCGGAAAAACAAGATGGTGATGAAAATGCAGCTGCGGCACACCCGCCGCAGCTGGCATACCGGCAGATGTGATACCCGCAACAAGGCCCTGCGCCAGCGTGATATTCACCCGCCTGCCATCTATTGTATACACTTGCTGTAACACCATCTTAACTACGATATTAGGGCATTTACGGCATGTACATCCTACTATACAAGTGTTTTGTAACTATATTTTTTTTCACGTATTACCAAGGCAACCATCCGCATTTTTAACCGTATCTAATAAGTTGGAAGTGTTATATACGCATGAATTCAACCAACTACCATAAGCAGAATGGCGTGTTTTGCCGGAAGGCGCTTACACTGGCCGGCGATTTTGAGCAGTCCTATGTTTCTGTACGCGCACAGGAACAAAGACTATACCCCGATGCAGTATTGCGGCAACTGCCACAACTGCCCCACACACATGCAGCCGGTAAAGAGTGGCAGATAAGAAAACAATCATCCCGTAACCTGCTGCGGTATTGCTACCGGCAACAGGCCCGGCAAATATTGGAAATAGGCTGTGGCAACGGCTGGCTCAGTCACCAGTTCAGCACCCTTCCACAGGCCGAGGTAATTGGTATGGATATTAATTTCACAGAACTACAACAGGCTGCAAGGGTATTTGCCAAACCCAATCTCTCTTTTGTATACGATGTATTTACCGCCAATTTCCTACCCTACCGGCAATTTGATGTTATTGTGTTTGCCGCTTCTATACAATACTTTCCTTCGCTGCACGGCATATTACCTGTTGCCCTGCAAAAGCTGGCGCCAGGCGGCTCCCTGCACATTACCGACACTTATTTTTATGCTTCTGCCGCCGCACAGCAACAGGCTATTCACAACACAAAAGACTATTATCATCAACTGGGACACCCACACATGAGCAACTATTATCATCACCATACACTGGCCGATCTGCAACCTTATCATTACCAGGTAAAGCAACATGCACCCACCTGGCTGCGCAGGTTGAAAAAACAAACCACCGCTTTTCCCTGGATCATCATTACCCCATGAACACAAACAATATGAGCCTATCCTCTACCATATTATTTACTCATTCTTATTTTCTCCGGTTCGATCCCAAACAGTGGAAAACAGGGCAGCCTTATGCGCCACTGGGCACCTTATATGCCGCCGCGCTATTGCGTGAAGCGGGCTACCCGGTAGCCCTGTTCGATACCATGTTTGCCACCAGCGCCGAAGAAATAACACCAGCTATTACACAGCACCGCCCCCGCTTTCTGGTTATTTACGACGATGGCTTTAATTACCTTACTAAAATGTGCCTGACCAATATGCGGGAAGCAGCTTTTCGCATGATGCAGTTAGGAAAGGAGAAGGGTTGCACGGTAATAGTTGCCAGCTCAGATGCCACCGACCACTACGAAGCTTACCTGCAGGCAGGCGCCGACTTCGTGCTGCCGGGCGAAGCAGAACACACTCTGCTGGAACTGGTACAGGCTATTGAGCAACAGCAAACCGATTATCATACTATACACGGGTTGGCGTATCAACAACAGCAACAGGTGCTGAAAACTCCACCCCGGAATGTATTAAAGTTTTTAGATGGCCTGCCTTTCCCGGCCTGGGACCTCGTAAACATCGCACCCTACCGCAACATGTGGCTACAACATGCTGGGTACTTTTCTATCAACATGGCCACCACAAGGGGCTGCCCCTTTAAATGTAACTGGTGCGCAAAGCCTATTTACGGTAACCGTTACAACAGCCGCAGTCCTGAGAATGTGATACAGGAGATACAGCTATTGAAAGAACGTTTTCAGTTTGATCATATCTGGTTTTGTGACGACATTTTTGGCCTGAAACCCGGATGGGTAAACACCTTTGCACAGCTGACAGCCACTGCCGGGCTTACTTTTCGTTATAAGATACAGTCCCGTGCCGATTTGCTGGAAGAAAACTATATACAAGACCTCGCACGAAGCGGCTGCGACAACATATGGATAGGCGCCGAAAGTGGTTCTCAGCAAATACTGGATGCTATGGATAAAGGCACTACTATAGCACAAATACGCAGCGCCACAAAGCTGATACGCCAATACGGCATGCATCCATCCTTCTTTATACAATTCGGTTACCTGGGTGAAACCAGGCAGGATATTCAGCAAACCATTCACATGATCAATGAGCTGTTGCCATCCAGCATTGGCATATCCGTATCCTACCCCTTGCCCGGCACCCGCTTTCACGAGAAGGTAAAAACCCAGCTTACCTTAAAAAGCAACTGGACCCATTCTGATGAAATGGCGCTAATGTTTCGCAATACCTATGCACCTGCATTTTACAAACACTTGCATAAGTATGTACACCATACCTACCAGCAACACCTGGTGGCTCATACGCTGGCTTCTACCCTTCAACGCCCCGCGCAGCTACGCCCCAGGCATGTAAAAAAAGTTATGCAGCTGCTATACTTGCTGCCTGCCACCTTTTTTGCCAAAATAAAACTGAACCGGCTACAAAAACTGCCTAACGCTTAACTCATTGTATGCAGCAAACAATACACAAAACCCCGGCACAGCATGCATTTAATAAGCAGTCTGCAATATTCGATCATATTTATACACCCAACCTTATTATTCAATACAAGCGACAGGCCGTACGCGATCATATGGCAGCTTACCTGGCCCCACACAGTCATATACTGGAATTGAATGCCGGCACGGGGGAAGATGCCACCTATTTTGCGCAGCAGGGGCATAGCGTACATGCCACAGACATTGCAGAAGACATGCAACAAGTGCTGCGCGAAAAGGTGCAGGCACGGGGGCTTACCCACCAGGTAAGCCAGGAAATATGTTCTTATACCAGCCTGAACAACCTGCAACAGCAAGGCCCTTATGATGCTATCTTCTCCAATTTCGCGGGACTGAACTGCACCGGCCAGCTGCATCAGGTATTGTCATCCTTCTCCCCTTTATTAAAACCGGGTGGACTGGTTACCCTGGTAATTATGCCACGTTTTTGTCTGTGGGAGGTACTGCTGTTATTAAAAGGAAAGTGGCGTACAGCCTTCCGCCGCTTCAAAGGCAAAAATGGCGTGCCAGCACGTGTAGAAGGTATTGACTTTACCTGTTGGTATTACCCGCCCCGGTTTATACAAGGCTGTTTACAGGAAGAATTCGAACTGCTGCAAACAGAAGGCTTGTGCACCATTGTACCGCCTTCTTACCTCAACACCTTTCCGGTAAAATATCCCAGGTTATATCAACAATTGATAAAATGGGAAAAACGCTATAAGCACACATGGCCCTGGCGGCTAATAGGCGATTACTATATCATCAGCCTGCGCAAAAAGTAACACATGCCGGTGTTTAAGGGCTGTTCACTATACCAAACACACAAAAGGCGCTAGAGTCAGCGCCTTTTGCATTATTTACTTCTGTGTAAAACTATCCAATGATTGTGTCACCGGTAAATCGACCATATCTGCTGCATCTGTTATTGTCATCTCTGTAACAAAAGCTTCTTTGGGTGTTCGCACTTTTTTCATATTCACCAGCCAGTCGTTCTCTGCTTCCCGGTAGCCTAAAGGCAGTAGCACTGTACTTTTATACCCTGTACCTTTTAACTGTAACAGCTCATCCATCTTATCCGGCAAAAAGCCTTCAATAGGCGTTGCGTCCACCTTCTGTTCTGCGGCGGCCGCAATAGCCATCGCAAACGAAATATAACTCTGCTTGGAGGCATGGTGAGCCTGCCACTCCCGACCTAACGGACCATACAGGTTTAAGATAATCTCTTTATAACCGTCCATCGTATTATGTGGCAAACTCCGTTCGTCCATCATATGATTAAACACCTGGCTCACCCGTTCCTCACTATAGCCATCCCAGGCCACAAACACCAGCAGATGCGAGCAATCTGTAATCTGGCTTTGATTATAGGCAATGCCTTTTATTTTCTCCAGCAAAGCCTTATCAGTGATCACGATAATCTTATACTGCTGCAAACCCGAAGAAGAAGGTGCCAAACGGGCTGCTTCCAAAATATAATCCAGCTTTTCCTGCGGCACTTTAGCTCCGTTCATTTTCTTCGTAGCATAACGCCATTGCAAATCATCCAATAAGCTCATATTGTTCTAATTTTTTACAAAGCTAATCACGGTTGCCGCAATCCAGTAACTTCGTAACCAAAACCAGTAGTGACATCTGAGGTATCCAAGTGACAAAAAAGTAACCTGATAACGTATGCAGAAATCTAATTCCATATATCCCGGTGACAGTGATTGTGTAAGAAAAGTAAGGGCCATTGATGATACCATACACATACTCAGTGGCAAATGGAAAGTAGCTATTATATCCCATCTCTGCTTTAAACAAATGCGGTATTCCGAGCTGCTGAAAGATATTAACGGCATAGCCGGCAAGGTACTGAGCAGGGAACTGAAAGACCTGGAAATGAACGGCCTTATTATACGGGAAGTTACGGCAGGCAGCCCCGTATCGGTCACTTATGCCATATCAGAATACGGAAAAACATTAAAGGAGTTAACAGATGCCATGGCAGCCTGGGGCTTGCAGCATAGGGAAAGGATATTTAAACTACACAAAGCAGAGGTGGCCGAAGCCTGCTTTAACACCAATGTCTGAACAGGTTGTCCCCCTCGTCCCCGCCAGCATGTAAGGTGTATTCAATGGACGAATGTAAGATGGCGTATAAATTCAGGTCTGTCTTTTGTACTATAGTAAGTGATCATAATAACACACATTAGGCATGAAATACCTGAATCCATTTCAACACGCAAATCAACATCTTAGCACCCGTTTGAAAATGAACCACTTATACGTAGCGGAAAGCAACACCTGTTCCAGCATCAACAATGATTACTACCATACCCTGCTTTTATTGCGCGACGATTTGCGCTGTCAGCCACAGGATATGATAGCATTGCGGCTTTTACTAACACGCATTTGTAGCACTTTTGCCACATGTTTGCATGCCGATCAGCCCATGAGTCTACAGATTTTACTAAAAACAGAATTTGCAAAGTTGCAGAACACCTATCAACAACTGGATAGCGCCGTGAACCCGGCTGAAAGGCAGAAAATAGTGCACACCTTCCTGGAATCAGTAGATGATGTACTGGTTATTTTAGAGCAGCGCTATATGGAGGTTTCCGTTAATTAAACGATTGCCTGAACTCCAATGGCGATAAATTAGTTTTGGATTTAAACAACTTGCTAAACGACTGGGAATGTTCAAATCCCAGCCGGTAGGCTATTTCACTTATCGATAAGCTGGTAGCAGAAAGCTGTTCTTTGGCTTTTTCAATCAGCTTTTCATGTATGTGTTGCTGTGTGGTTAAGCCTGTAAGCGCTTTAAGCAATCCACTTAAATAATCAGGCGACATATGCAGTTGTTGTGCCAGATACCCTACGGTAAGTAAGCCTTGTTGCCCCAGTTCCTCACCATCAAAATAAGCATTCAGCAGGCCATTGAGCCTGTCTAATACCTGGTGACTGGTTATCCGTCGCGTCATAAACTGACGCTGATAAAACCGCTCAGAATAACTAAGCAGCGATTCCAGTTGTGTGATGATAATATCATGGCTGAACCTATCCATATTATCACTACATTCCTGCCGGATGTTGTTGATAATCTGAGTAAGTACCAGTTCTTCTTTATCAGAAAGAAACAAAGCTTCATTCACCGAGTAATCAAAGAATTCGAAATCTGGTATTGTTGTAGCCATAAACGGATACAGTGCTGTACTATCAGTTTTTAGGCAACCGTTTATTATCCAGTCCTGTTTTATAGATATCATCAAACTTGCCTTTAATCCACTGCACCTGCCCTGCCGTCATCACCTCCGGTGCAATAACGTATTGGCCAGTGTGCACATCCAGTATAATAATGCCTTTCTCCCCCATTTTAGTTTCGTAACGTCCCGTGTCAATAGTAGTTTGCTGAGCACTAAAGCTAAAAGCGGCAACAATAATAATAGCTACCACAGCGCCGGCAATAGCCGACCTCACGTCAATCTGTATTTTCATATGTCATTTTGATTTATAGAATCTAATATACCTATCTATTACATAGCAATAATATCCCATACATACCTCTAACCTATTTTAACATACAGATAGCACATTTACATTATTTCACCGAAATTTGGCCCACATTTACACGTATGACATCCATATCCGACCCAGGTTATCAGGCAACCAAAAAGATTATGCAGGGCAAAGAAGTGATGAACCCGCACTTTCAACCATTAGCTGAATGGATAAAAGAAACCTATGGCGTACAGCCCATCAATATACTCTATGAAAATATAGAAGACGGCCTGGTACAACAATTAGCAATTTGGTTTGAACATAAAAAAACAGAAGCACATTTTTTGAACAAAGACGGCTATTCGTTCGATAAAAACAAAATCAAAGCCATCACCCAAAAGTTTCAGCAACTCCTGCGCGAACAAGGTCTGGAAAAGAAAAAAGACCAGCCAGATACATGGGAAAGCATCCGCGAATACCTTACAGAAGAAGTATTGATCACTTATAACTATTTTGATAAGCTGGCTATAACAGAAGCGAATGAAGCCATTACCACAGCACAGGTAAAACAGCTGGAGCAACAATTGAGTGCAGAAGGCTTGTGGCAGATTTCCCGGTTGTATGGTTCCACTACGTTTTTTGCACACACGCAACAACAGGTAAAAGATTTTACCGACAACGGAACCTGGAAACGTTGGGGCGACACCTGGTTTGCATTGTTACAACAGCAGGATGAATTTGGGTATATTAAGCGGGATAAGCTTTATCTGGTGCTGGATAGTAAGGAGAACTTTATGGATAATTACGAGGGGAAGTGGTATTACTATTATAAATAAGAGATATAAAAGAAAACGCTCCTTACCTGGGGCGTTTTCTTTTTCATATGCTTTATGGAAAATCCCACGTCCTGCATCTGTGATAAAAATACCATTTTATGTATAGAATGTTATGGTGCGCTTTCCTGCTTATGAACTGTTGCTCAGGCACCTCTCAACCTCCTGAACCCCAACCCTCCGTTCTGGTTTCATCAAACCCTAATATCGCCTTTGATTCGTCTTATCAGTATATCCATGTATTTGTTGCCCTGTGCGATAATAAATACCAGGGCATTGTACCTGTTCCGCCAGCTATCGGAAACGGGCAAAGCCCCAGTTCTAATCTATATTGGGGATGCGACTATGGCATCCTCACCTATTTCAGAAAAAGCAAAGAGTGGACAATGGTGAGAAAATATAGAGTAGACAGCCTGCGGCTGGAACGGGCGATTTTTAGGCATGCGAAAGAAAAGTATTACCTGGTGGCAGATGCCTATGACGGAAAACACATTAAGCAATGCACAGTTGATTTCTTAAAAAGCTGTGCCGGCCTGCAAAAAGATACTATTCAGACAAAAGAAAGGGTATTGGGCATCAATGGAAATGCCCGGCTACTTGCCTATATAGGTCATGACGGATTAATGGACTTTAGATTGAACCAGCATTTTCAAAACACAGATAGCGTTAAGCGCGACGCCATCATACTAGCCTGTATCAGTAGAAATTATTTCACTCCTCATCTCCGCCCTACGCAGGTGCGTCCACTTGTGTGGACCACCGGGCTCATGTGCCCGGAAGCGTATACACTGCATGATGCACTAAGTAGCTATATACGTAACGAAACTGCCGAAGCCATCAGAAGCAGTGCAGCGAAGGCCTATGCCACATTCCAGAAATGCAGTGAAAAAGCAGCCAGGGCTTTGCTGGTAACCGGATGGCAATAATATTATTGATTCAATAGCAACTACAAGCATATAAAAGACATACTGAGTAACTATTATAACCAGTGCCTGGAAGGATTATTTAAGCTAGAAGAAAAAGATACACGGCTGCCTAAACAAAAAGCAAATACAACATACGCTGGCAAGCTTAAACCCTAACGTAACCAACTCCAATTATCATCAAACCAGCCGTTACCAGTAACCAGATTGCTGGCAACAGCTTTATCCATCATCTTTTCTAACCCTGCATTTTCTTTACTCCACGTTTACCGACACGCTTTACAAAATAACCCCACCCATCAATATATAAAGGTGGATTTTGCTACAGTGTGTCTCGTCCTGAAATAGCTTGACAGTTAAGAGCCTAAATCTGAAAAGAAGATGGCTAAAAACAGTCAGATCAAGAGTTTTAAAAACGTAATTGGGGTGAAGCTGAGTGATGATCCCCGTATCAATCATTACGAAGTAAGTTTTCGGCGCTGGCTGGCGCGTGAGATTCATTATGGACGCGTTAGCGTAGCTCAGGCAACGGTTGAATTGAGTATAAGCGACACACAGATTCGTTTGATTTGTAAGCAATATCCTCCTGAGGTAGTAACTTTACCTGCAATGACTGAAGCGGAAAAAAAGAAGCTGGAAGAATTAGAGAAGCAGGTAAAACTGCTTCAAAAGCAGCTTGAACACGCTGAGATCAAGAATATTGCCCTCGAAACGCTCATTGATGTAGCGGAAAATGATCTCAAAATTCCCATCCGAAAAAAGCCTGGTGCCAAACAGTGAACCTGCTTACAGAACTGCACCCTCATATTGGGGTAGGTCAGTTTTGTACAGTGTTTGGCAAGACCCGTCAAGCCTGGTATTATGCTACACGCACCCAGGCTGAGCAGGAAATGACAGATTCTATTGTAGTAAAAATGGTGAAAGAAATACGGGAGGAACAACCTCGCTTGGGTACCCGTAAGCTCTACTATCTGTTGGAACCTCAGCTACAGGCGCATGGAATTAAAATGGGCCGTGATGCTCTATTTGATATGCTGGAACGCTATGACCTGCTTATCCGTCATCGCAGACGGCGTGCTATTACCACCGATAGCAACCATCCTTACCGTAAATATGATAACTTAATACAGCACTTGATATTAACAGGTAAAAATCAACTTTGGGTTAGTGATATTACCTATCTGCGAGTATCAGAAGGCTTTTGCTACCTGAGTCTTGTAACTGATGCTTTTAGTCGTAAAATAGTTGGCTACCGCCTGTGGCCTAATCTGGCAGCGCGTGGAAGCATAGAAGCGCTAAACATGGCTTTAAATGAACAGCAGCCTGGGCGGAACATGCTCATACACCATTCTGATCGCGGTGTACAATACTGCTGTTCTGATTATGTTGGACAGTTGCAAAACTATCAGATCAATATTAGTATGAGTCATAAAGGAGATCCCTATCAGAATGCAATAGCAGAGCGGGTTAACGGTATTCTAAAGCATGAATATAGTCTTAATAAAGAGTTTGAAGATCTAGTTCAGGCCACCAAAGCTGTACAGGCTGCCGTAAACTTATACAACAGCCGCAGACCCCATGATAGTTTAAGTTATCTGACGCCGGACCAGGCACATGAACTAACCGGAATAATCAAAAGGAACTGGCGGACTTACAGTAAGCATATTATTAAGAATCAGGACTTAGAAGTAAGCAACGTAGGATTAGGGAAGCTCTGTAACGCCAAACAGGATTAAGTTTATCATAAACAGGACTAAGCGCAAGCCTGTTAAGGAAGCCCGGATGAGCTGGCTGGAACGTAACAAAAAACAGGATTTTGAGAATCCTGTTTTTGACAGCAGGTTTATGCGCTCATCCTGACAGATCAGGATAGGATCACTGAGACCCCTGTAAACTGATGTTAGAATTAAATTTTATCTTGCAACAACTACTTATTATTAACTGCTCTCTACTGTCAAGTTTTTTTAGGACGGGTCAGTGGGGATCAGCCCCATTACTGTGGTGATGAATTTAGTTACTGTGGGGCTCATCCCCACTACTATGGCGATGAATTTAGCTACTGTGGGGCTCATCCCCACTACTATGGCGATGAATTTAGCTACTGTGGCGATCATCCCCACTACTATAGTGATGAATTTAGCTACTGTGGCGATCATCCCCACTACTATGGGGATGAATTTAGCTACTGTGGCGATCATCCCCACTACTATGGGGATGAATTTAGCTACTGTGGCGATCATCCCCACTACTATGGGGATGAATTTAGCTACTGTGGCGATCATCCCCACTACTATGGGGATGAGTCTGGCTACTGTGGGGATGATCCCCACAGTAAAAAAAGTGCCCCAAAAGCATTTACAAATACATAATATGTTCGCTGTATCTCTTGTACAGTATGAGTTTCAGAAAAAAACATGGGTCTAACCTGTACAAATTATATTTTTAAAAAACCGTACACAATTGATTATCACTCCACATAAAACACATTCGCTATATCTTCTAACTTTCTTTTTTACTATTTTAAAATGATTTTTCCGCGCCAGCACTGCGTTTGAGGCCAACACACCTGTGACACAGGTTTTGTACATTTTTCATCTCTCCGCAATTTTACATCGTCAACAGCGGCAAACAAACAGAACGGCCGTTCGCCCTTAATAAGCTTACCTGTTTAACCGGTTACTGCGCAGCAAAACAGGGAAAGCTTAGGAAGGGATCAAAGTCCGCCGCGCCATTTATTAAAATATTGAAAAAGTAAAATAATTATGAAATCATATACCTATTTCGTTCCTACTATTGATGCACAAGCCAGTGTTTGGGCAGGCAACGTAAATGAAACCGTAACCACTGTAGGCCCTCAGTTAGGCCTGACTGCAACGGAAGTATCCGAAGTGCAAGCAGCAGCCATGAGTTATAAAACATCTGTGGAATTAGTGGAAGCCAAAAAACGCGAGCTGGAAAATGCAGTAGCAGCTAAAAACCAGAGTCGCAAAACAGATGTACAGGTAATTGCGCGATACGCTGCACGTATGAAAACCCACAAGGATTACACAGATGCATTAGGTGGCGCTTTAGGCATTGTAGGAACTGTAACCTCCGTAGATCCAAAAGACCTTCGCCCTACCATTACTCCCCGGGTATTCCCCGGACAAGTGGAAATTAGCTTTAACCTCCAGCAAATGGTAAGCATTAGCATTTACAGCCGCCTTAAAGGCACCAACGGCTGGGAAAAGCTGGGTAATGATAAAACTTCTCCCTATATCGATGCACGTCCGCTTTCAGTAGCTCATCAGGCAGAAATAAGGGAATATTCTGCCCGCTATTTCGACGGCAAGGAAGATGTGGGAGAAATGAGTGCTATTGAAACCGTAGTATTTGGCGGTTAAAAATCACACATGCACATTACTGAACAAAGGGCTCAGGTAATAAACCCATAGCCCCTGGCAGACAAAATAAAATCCCCTTGCGGCAAAGCAAGGGGATTTTTTATATCATAAACCCAGGGGAAGGCTTAACGCACTACTACCATAGAAGCGGTATACTTGTTACTGTTGCGGGTAACTACCTGCACATAATACATACCCGCATGCAAAGCACTCACATTCACCTCTTCCGATACTGCACCGGCAGCCAATGCTTTGGTAAAAACAGTGCTTCCTTTACTATCATATATCAGTATGTTCCCTCCTGTTACAACAGGAAAGGTAAGATGCACGATTCCACTGGCAGGGTTGGGCGATACATGTAAGGTGGTATAGTTGCCCTCTTCTGTGCTGGTAGCAACTGCAGGTAATACGGTAACCTTTATAGAATCCTCAGCCGCTTTTTGTTTATTATCCGTAGCACGCAAAGCAAACCGGTACACACCCTCCTGCAAATTGCGAACCGTGGTAGATAAGCTACCAGGGGTAACAATATAGCATCGGGCATCACCAGCCACCCGGTACCACCGTACAGAATCAATATATCCATCTGCATCACTGGCCGTTGCCCACAGGGTTAGATAATTTACCGGTAACGTAACTGTTATGCCGGAATCTACTGCAACCACCGGCGCATCGTTGGGTTGCAACACATATACCGTTATCCTTGCCGTGCTTTTAGTGCCGGTGTTATCTGTGGCTGTTAATGCAAACACATAGGTGCCATATACCAAACCGGTAACCGTTGTGCCGGCTTCTGTAGCCGCCGCAAAGGCATAACTATCCGGGCCAGATACCTTTTTCCAGCTATAAGCCACTACTGTACCATCCGGATCACTCGCTACGGCATGCAGCGAAACGCTGTTAACAGGCAGCTGTACGGTAATGGAATTGGTGTCCAAAATAATCACAGGTGGTAAAGAAGCCTTCCCTACGCTATCGCCACACGCCACCACTTTAGCAAACGACATAGTAGCATCATCAAACGCCGTGTATGCCTGGTTCACATCCGTGTTCACCGGTGAGTTATCCAAGCCATCACACTCCGTGCGGGTGTTGGTGCCATCTGTAATGCCTAAACACTGCAGGTAGGTTCCCTTAGCACAGGTACCTCCTATTTCTGCATCACCGCCTATTTTAATGTTACCAGATAAACTGGTAGAACCGGTAGAGAAAGCATTACCATACACTTTGGCTCCGCCTGACAAATTATTGTATTGCAGAAAAGCGCCTTCACTTACCGAAGCACTATCTGATACTTTAGAATAATAAACAGTAGCAGCGCCGCCAATAACAGCCTTGCCCGAAATGGCGCTGTTACCACCCACTATAGCAAAATCTTTCACTACCGCATTACCTGATAAGGTTACATCATCTCTCACCTCTGCACGGCCTTCAACACGTGCGTTGCCGGTAACCCTGGCACGGTCCAGTACAAAAGCACCGGGTGCCACATAAGAAGTAGCATCTACCTTAGCCGTGCTGGCTACCCAGCCGCCGCCGTTGGCATGTCTGGCACCTGTAAGGCCGGTGGTATCGGCACTTCTAAACCCTTTTTCATAACCCTGCGGCACCGCCCCTTGCAGTTGTATGTCCCAGGCATACCGGTAAATTTTTGGAAAGCCGGGTTCAAACAAAGTACTCTTTTGAAAGTGCATTTGCGTAGGTGCCCCCATTACTACCAGGTAGGTTTCGGAGGTGTTGGCGGGTAGCTTGTATATGATCTCAGCGGCGTCCTCTTTATAGAAGTCACTAAATACAGAATTGCCGGTGGTGGAATCTACTGTTACAAAAGCATAACGCCAGCCGGAGGAAGCATTGGCATCCACATGCCCTTTAAACTTCATATACACATAAGGCTGCTGGCAGCCATCTTCCGCCTGCGGATACAGCCGTACGATATTAAAGCCAAACTGTTGTGGCGCCTGGTTATCGGGGATAGCAAAATGCCCCTCGCCCAGTGAATCTAGTAGAACAGTTTTTCTAAATTTCCACACCCTGTCTAATGATTTTTCAGAAGCCACCAGGTAGTTTTTATTAGAGAAATCCCATTTCACGCTTTTTGCCGCATACCGCATCATGTAATCGCTAAACGCAGTCTGATCCATGCCCAGCAGGCGCTTAGCCACTTCCAGTGGTGTTTCTGCTGCCGTGGCATTGGCTTCCCGCCACAGGCGCGAAACGAAGTCGATACCATAATCATCCTTAAACTGTTGCAGAAAGTAAAACTGTGCGTAATGCTTACGGCCCGATCCTAAAAAGTAGCTGGATAAGTTAATAGCCCTGGGCATATCGGCTGCGGTAGCAAACGTGGGGTAACGCTGAAAGGCCATGAAATTGGCATGCGTTTCCCAAAAGAAGCCGGAGTTAGTATTGGTGTATCCATGCCCCGGATACATTACCGTAATCATCGATTGAATGGTGTGCGTAAACTCATGCGTAGCTGTCCAGGCATTGTCTTTGAATACACCGGGATCAACCCACATAGCGGGGGCCTGGTTTTCGTAATTACCACCATAGGCCCAGCCGGTATACAATCCATCGCGCCAGGTGTTATTCATTACTATTATCAGTTTGTATTTAGCCCACTGGCCGGCATCTGGTATTATCTTCATGGAGTCCATCAGAAAATCATACACGGCTTCCATGGAGTCCAGAATCTTTTGCGGCTCAAAACGTAAGGCGGTATTCGTGGCCTGCGTAGGATCATTACCTGCCAGTGGCCCCCAGAATACCACACAGTTGGGAGATTGCTTCATTCTGTTGGTAGAATCCCATTGAATGTTATTAGCCGCTATTTTCCACTCATTGGGGATGTAAATGGTTTTGCCTGTGGCAGGCGCAGCCGATGAAATACCATAAAACTGTAGCTGCGTGAAAGTGATGAATGTTTTTGTATTGAGCAGGCGCACATACTTATAACTGTTGAGATTGCTGATGGCAAACTCCTGCCAGTAACTGTTGGTAACAGTACCTACCGTAGCCAGATCTACCGGGTTGGTAAATAAAGAATCCTGCGAAGCCTGAAACTTAGCTCCTTCCAGGTATTGATACATCCAGCTACTCCAGGTAGTGTCGCCACTACCCGATACAGCATACTCCTGCCGGGGCAAAACCCGGATCTTTGTTATCTGTGCAGGTGCCGCTAACGCCAACCCTATCCAGGGCATGTTACTGGCATCGCCTGTGTTAAAATCCACCTGGTTACCCATAGTGGCGATGCCGTTAAAAGCCAGTACCGGCTGGCTATCGCCCCAGCCATCGCCTTTACCCGCCATGCTGCCATACCCCGTGCCTGTTAACAGCTGCTGTGCCTGTGTGCTTACAAAACCCGCCATTAACAGTGCCCATAAAAACCCGATTTTAATCATATAGAAATAGTTTAGGGATTTATCGGTGTGTAATAGTATTCAGGTGAGCTGTTACATAATAAGTACCACTGGTAATACCATAAGTAAGTGAAGTCATACTTTTTACCACATTTGTTTCAGTGGTGTTAAATATCTGGTAGTCTAAGCGGCAGCTAACATCAGGTAAAGTTTGCCCGTTATCCAGTAACACATTGGTGTAATAAGGAAAGGCTAAACCCGAATAAGGCAGTTGTTGCACTAATGTTGAATCGGTAAGCACCAAAGGATAGTACGGTGCCCAGTTATGTAAGGTTGGTAAACTGGTTGACCAGGCTTTTACTTCCCCGTTTTTAGGGTTAAAAGCTTTTCCGTTCTTATCAACAAACTTGTATACAATAGCAGCCTGCTCGGTACCACTTACATATTGCACATCCACCGGGCAATTGGCATCATTATCCCACCCCTGCAACACAGTAGTTTTGGTAACATCCCATATTTGCACACGACGCCAGTTGATTTTATAAGGCTCAGCAACAGGTTTAATAGTTATCTGGCAGGCATCTTTCAGGTATTTCTCACCGTTGATATTAGATACCACCAGGTCCATATTATACGTTCCCGCAGGTACGTAAGTGGTTGCAGCCGTAAACTGCAAACGCCCGCCAATATCTGCAATATTGAAAGGACGCACCAGGCTGTCGTTCAGCTTGGCGTTGAACAACGCCAGTGTAGAATCGGTATAATCGAGTGTGCCTTTAAACGTTTTAATAGAACGCGGTGTGCGCAATATGCTATCCGCATCGTTACCATCTGCATCGCGCAAAGCAGCCAGTTCCACATGCAAAGGCGCAGAAGAACCGTTCAGTACCAACGAGCCCGAAACAGCGGTAACCCCCTGTTGTACTTCAAACGGATTTACCGTGTAAAAAATATCATCGCTCAGATAACCGCGCACTTTTTTTTGACACGCTATGCCTGCCAACAGCATAACGGATATTCCCATCACTTTTTTTATAGTAAGCTTACGCATATAGTAGCCGTTTTAAATGTTAACTGATAGTAGCACTATACAAGTGTTACATGAATGGTGATAATCACCGATAATACAGTTCCGTTAGACTTGGTATAGGCAATCACCTGCTTCAACGTATAGGTGTCGCCCACTTTAGCGTGATCGGGATATTGCCCCACATTCACGATAAAAGTACCCGGTGTAAATTCTGCAAAAAGATAAGCGTCATCGCCCCAGTTAGCCACATAGCCATTTTTATCAAACCAAAAGCCAGGAGCATTGGCAGTATAACCGCTGTTTAAATTACCATTAGGCTCTAACGCATAATATTTCCAGTCGGCATTTCCGGCATTGATCATATCTCCAATAGTAGCGGCATCTACGCCAAAGAAACCGGCTATTTTATCCGATTCCAGTTGCACCGGCGATAAGGTATAATCAGTACTGCTCTGCGTCACGTTTACATTGTACAACAAATCCAGTTCGGTAGGCAATTTGTCACCTATCAGGTTTAACGCTGCGTTATTCACCAGCACATTCAAATTGGTACCCGTGGCTGTTTTAATGCCCGTGGTCTGGCATTTGAGTATAGCATCGGTTTCGTCATTGGCAGGAGCATCGGGACTACCATCTAATACACCGTTTATTTTAACATACTGCAAGGTGTAATAAGTAAAGGTGGTGGTAGCCACATAGTACGAAGATGCCAGCTTGGAAATGCCCACTTCAGTACCTGCCCAGTTTTCGTGCGTTTGTACCGTGGTAGTAGCATTATCCAATGTAAGCGAAGCATCCGCAAACATGTACTGCGTTAAAAATTTGGAATTGATCTTTGCATATAAATCTTCTAACGTAACAATGTTATTCGCGCTCATAACCCGTTGTATGGCATAATCAGTAGGTGCGAAAAAAGAACCTGCCTTATTCACAGAATCCTTCAGCCCAAAATGATCTACAATTAGCAGCAGGGTGTCAAAATAGTGATACGCATTCGCTGCCAGGTAATCGTAGGTGCTTAGCGAAGTATTGGCCGAAGCCAGTCCGCCATCTGTGCGGTAACTGTCCTTTTTGCATGAAGCCAGGCTTAGCATTACTACCAATACTCCCATCCAGAAACGAAAGCTGCCTGCTGTATATATTCTCATTTTCATTGTATCAAGTTGTGGTGAACAAAAATGCTAGTTGGTTAACAGTTGCTGCCAGTAAGGCGTTTGCTTTAACCCGGTGTTGGTAATCATTAAAGAAGGATCTACCGGCCAATAATATTTCCCTTTCAGAAACTCAGCATGAGTGATAAATAAAAATTTACTCACACCGGTTAAGCGTTCATTACGCACCAGGTCGTAATACCTGCTTCCTTCCAGAAACAACTCCCGGCCTCTTTCAGCCGTTACAGAATCAATCAGGGCAGTTCTTCCGGCTATATCTGCTACCTGAAACTCCTTCACACCGGCACGGCTTCTTACCTTGTTAATATCGGCAACTGCCGCACCGTAGTCCGGCGCCGCTGCCGCAGCATTGGCTTCTGCACGCAACAGGTATATATCTGCCAGCCTGAACACCACAATATTATTCTTCGACAAATAATAGGTAACATTATTCGCCAACACAGTAGAAATATTAGAATACTTGGTGCAATAGTAAAACTTGTTAGAACCGGAGTTTACATACGTGAACTCACTTACATACCTTTTATCCGTGGTATCGGAAAACAACTGTCCCAGCATATTGGCGCTGATTTGCCAGTTAGGAGTAGCTATGTTAGGCAAATAAGGAGTAGCCAATGTAAACTTGGCAATACTACCATCTGCATCCGTGCTCATAGCTTCGGTGGGAGCACTTTGCGCTATTTCAAAAATACTCTCGGCAGATTGGCCGCTGTATATGGATGGATAGCTGGCTCCGTTTACCAATGCATATCCTCCATGCAGGATCACCGAATCGCAAGCCATGCGGCAACTGTCGTAAGCGCCTTTCCAGGCATAGATATGCGCCAGCAAAGTAAACACGGCACCTTTATCGGCACGCACCGCGCGATCGGCAGCAATTCCGTCTTTATAATCCAGCCATTTACGGGCATCGTTTAAATCACTGATAGCAGCCTGCAACACCTTTTCCTGTGCCACACGCGGATCGCTGGTAATAGCCGAAATATCATCCTGGTAAGTAGTATCCAGTGGCACATCGCCCCATACACGGCTCATATAGAAATAATTAAAGGCACGGCAAAACTTAGCTTCGGCCAGGTACTTGTTTCTACGGGCTTGCTGCTCTTTGCGGGTATCCCCGGCAAAAGCTTCATCCGGCATCTGTTGCAGATAATGGATACAACGGTTGCTTTGCTGAACAGAAGTATAAAAAGGAGTCCACACCCTCAATTTCAACTTGGGATCTCCCGTAGCAGCATAAGACACCGAAATGGCCCAGTTAACCGAGTACATGTTTTTATAATCACCATTAGCCACATCCCCCCAATAGTCAGTAGGCAAATCGCCATAGGTATAAAAAGAACAGGCTGCATTAAAAGCCGACCGTATCAACGAATAGCAACCCGCTACCTGCGAATTAGCATCATCGTCCGATTTCCAGGAAGTAGGGTCTGTAACGGCACTTACAGGCTCCTGGTCCAAAAACTTATTACAGGCGGTGCAGTGCATCACCACAGCCAGCAACAGGTAGTAATATATATTTCTCCGTTTCATTGTAGCAATTTTTAAATGAGTGCAGGTAAGTGTTTTTACAAATCGACATTTAACCCTACAATTGTTTTTACACTGGTAGGATACGTAACGTTGCTCGATCCTGTGGTATAATCAAACACCGTAGGATCAACCAGCGCTTTAGACTGTCTGAACGTATGCACGTTGTTGACAGAAGCATACACACGAATACGCCTTACATGTAAACGATTCGCCAACTGGTTAGGCAATATATAACCCGCCGTTATCTGCTGAATTTTCAAATACCCGCCTTTGTTTAAGAAATAGTCCCGGGCCACATTCCAGGGGTCCTGCGCAGTGCTGCCAGTGCCATACACCAGGCGTGGATACGTGGTTTGATCGCCGCTGGTTTGCCAGAACTGGTTGAGCATATTACTGTATACACCTGCCGGGCCAGCCACGCTGCCCCAGGCTGAGTAAGCACCACTACCATTTAAAGCATCAGAAAAAGTACCATTGATTAAATAATTACCCAGCGAATAATTGGCGAATATCGAAAGGCTGAAACCTTTATAGGAAAACGTGTTGGTAAAACCACCGGTAACACGCGGCATAGCACTTTTACCCGTATTTACTTTATCATCCAGGTTGATATTATAATCACCATTCTGATCTATTATTTTACTATCCCCGGCGTGCATGGTCGAGCCCATATAAGTCATCTTTTTACCGGTGATAGGGTCAGTAGGCACATCGGCTTCCGTAGCATACACACCACTGGTAATATAATCGCGGTAGGTAAACAACGGCTCGCCCATAGAAAGCGTTTTTTGCCACCACGATTCACCATATAACAAATCCTGTCCCCCATTGGGCAAACGCGTAATAAACCCATCGTTGAAAGAGATATTAAAGTTGGTATTCCACTGGAAATCCGATTTAGGCCCCATGTTGTTGGTGTTTACCGAAATTTCTAAGCCACGGTTAGTTAAATCGGCATAGTTACCGGAATAGTAAGCATACCCCGTGGTAGCTCCTGCCGGAATCATCCATAAATATTTATCTTTTGAATCTTTTTGATACCAGTCCACTACAAAGTTCACCCTGTTGTTAAACATAGACCAGTCCACACCTATATCCAGCTGCGGGTAACGCTCCCAGCGCACATCATTGCTCGATTTGGTAGCGCTGCTGCTATACCAGTTACCAAACGGATAGGGCGACACCACCGTAGTGCCATTATAGGTAGAGGGCGTTCCGGTTAAATAAGGACTTGTGGCCGTGCCACCCAGCGAACCTGTGGTGGCTCCGTAAAAGCCCGCATCAGCATATAACTGCTGGTACTTGGCATACCACGAACCAGGATCTTGCCCGGTAACGCCATAGCTGGCGCGTATTTTAAATGTATTCACCACCTTTTTCAAAGGCTCGAAAAATGCTTCATCTGCCACATTCCATCCTGCCGATACGGCATAGAAAGTACCCCAGCGATGATCGCGGCTGTAGATAGAGCTGGCATCCCTTCTTAACGAACCCGCCAGCATGTATTTGCCTTTGTAATCGTAATCGAAACGGCCATAATACGATTGCGTGGTTTTGGTTTGAATAGAAGAATACGTATTCAGATTAGCGCCTGCAGGAACCGTTTGCAGCGTATACACGCCCGATACATTGATACCCGCCGCAGAACTGCTGGTGTAGTACTGCTTTGCCTGGTAAGCCGAAAAACCACCCACCAGCGCAAGGTTATGATTGCCTATGTGCTTAAAATATTGCGCGTAGGTTTCCCAGGTCCAGTTAGGGTTGGACGCAGAAATATCATAAGCCACATTCTGAATACCATTCAACTCTTTGGGCGAAAAATACGCGTATTTGTCTATCGTGTTATTCATACCATACACCGTTGTCAGTGACAGATCGCGGGTGATGGTATCCGTCAGGCGCACACTGGTATTGTATAAGAACAGGTTGTTATCATCAAACCGGTTGCCCTTCCCGGAATATAATTCCACCAGCTTTTGCGACAGCTGGGCCAAAGAAGTAGGAAACACCCAGGAGGTGAACAAATACGGGTTACCCGCAATGCCAGCACCGTGATTACGTCGCTCCTTTGACATTTGCAGCGTTAAGCCTACCGACATTTTAGGGGCAGGGTTCAACTGCAAATCCAGGTTGGGCGCTATACGGTCAATACCATACCCACGCACAGCCCCCTGCTCGTTGTAGTGGTTAATGCCAAAGCGATAGTTATTTTTATTATCAAAGCCACCCGCCACAGTTAACTCTTCATTGTTCAGGTAAGTAGCTTCCCGTAACAACATACCCTGCCAGTCTACACTATTATTAAATGCCGGGTTTAAACTATCGGTTAGTTGAATGGGAATATTACCATTGTAAATATCTCCATAGCCCAACTGGCTGTTTAATAACTGTAGCTTGGCCCCACGCTCGGCATTACCCGTAATTACCGACATAAGCCTGGGTGAGGTAACCAGCCCCCCATACGCATTGAAACTCACCTGCGGACGGTTGGAAGGTGCACGGCGGGTTTTTACAATAATTACCCCGTTACCACCCCGGGCACCATAAATGGCAGCTGCCGAAGCATCTTTTAATACATCAATCGTTTCAATATCGTTGGGGTTAATCAGGCTTAACGGGTTAGCCAGCGAGTACGAGCCCACCATGTTATTCAAATCAAATATTACTCCATCTATCACATACAAAGGCTGGGTATTACCCCCATTGGCGTTGCCATAGTCTACGTTGGTAGAACCCCGTATAATAATATTGGTTTTAGCCCCCGGTTCGCCCGAACTGGACTGCACACTTACGTTAGGTATGCGGCCTTCCAACATGGCATCAAAACTTACGGCAGGCGTGTTTTTAATAACATCACCGCTTAAAGAAGAAATAGCGCCTGTTACCTTCTTGCGCGATTGGGTGCCATAGCCCACAATCACCACATCATCCAAAGCAGCGGATGCCTGTGTTAACACAATTTTACCCAGCTTATCTACCGCAACAGATAATGGTTTATACCCTACGTAGTTTACCTTAATACTTTTTAGGGTACTAAGCACATCAATAGTAAAGTCGCCATTTTTGTCGGTCTGGGCCAGGTGCTTACCGTTCCCGTCCTGTATGGTGGCCCCGATAACCGGTGCGCCATTGGCTTCCTGAACGTGCCCTGTCAGTTTTCTTTTTTCCTGTGCCTGGGATGCCAGCATGAGAAAGCATAGACATAGCGAGATAAAGCATGTTTTCGCCATGCCTGTAATAGGTTGTACCCGTCGCATAAACAGTCAGTTTTTAATAAATAATAGTTTCAAGCAATCGATTAAGCCGTTTAATATGTAAACCGCATTTTAGTAAAACTATTTATTAAAAAAAAACCAACTGCACTATTATTTAACAGATGCTAATTATAAATTAACTAAAAAATATCTCCGGCAATTATAGTTTAAACTTTGTGCCAATTCTCCGATCTATTCCCCAAAGAACCGGTTTCACTTCCAAACCTGCCTGGCAACACTTGCAGGTTTGAGCGTGAATAGCCTGATTACCAATACAATTTTAAAAACATTCCTACATTGGCAAAACGAATTGCGCCGCTTACGCTTGTCTTATTATTGTTTATGCAACCTGCCTTTGCACAAGCTCCCGGAAAATACAATGCTATCTATTCAGGCACGCCATGGCTGGATGACAAGGGCAATGCCGTAAGCGCCCACGGTGCTAATATTATTAAAGAAAAGAACAGGTATTACCTGTTTGGCGAACGGCACAGTGATACCAGTAATGCCTTTGTGGGTTTTAACTGCTATTCTTCCCCCGACCTTATTAACTGGACCTTTGAATCCATAGCCCTGCCACAGCAACCATCCGGCAAATTAGGCCCTAACAGGGTGGGCGAACGTGCTAAAGTAATGAAGTGCCCCGCTACTGGCGAATTTATCATGTATATGCACGTAGATACCATCGGCTATAAAGATCAGTTTGTAGGCTATGCCACGGCCAAACGCATTACCGGCCCCTATCTATTTAAAGGCCCCCTGCTGTTCAACGGCAAGCCCATCAAAAAATGGGATATGGGCACCTTTCAGGATAAAGATGGCACTGGATATGTGTTGCTGCATGGCGGCGACATTTATAAACTGAGTAACGATTTCACCTCGGTTACCGAACAGGTAAATAAAGCCATGGAACGCGGCTTTGAATCGCCCGCTATATTCCGCAAAGACAGCCTGTACTATTTCCTGGGCTCGCACCTCACCGGCTGGGAACGTAACGATAATTACTATTTCACCTCCCGTTCACTCAGCGGTCCCTGGACACAGCGAGGAACTTTTGCACCTGCCGGCACCCTTACCTGGAATTCGCAAACCACTTTTGTGCTACCCATTGAAAGTGAGCAAGATACCCTGTATATGTTTATGGGCGATCGCTGGTCGTATCCCAAACAAGCTTCTGCCGCCACTTATGTATGGCAGCCCTTTACCGTACAGGGCGATTCTTTATTCCTTCCGCAATACCTGCCCGCCTGGAAGCCCGGAGCCAGCAACAGCGCCGTAACAGCCCTGCCCATCACCGGTGAAACCATCCAGGCCGCCGACCAAAAAATCGCCTATACAGGAGAATGGAAGCAAGACACCTTAGCTGTGCGCAGCGCTGCCATAAAAGGCAACACCTTTACCACAACCTTTACAGGCACACGTATATTATTATATAGCCTGGCACGGCCCGATGGTGGCTATGCCGGCATAACCCTACGCAACAGTAAAGACAAGCAAATACTGCATGCAACGGTTGACATGTATTCTCAATACCCCACCTCTACCCTTTCTTTTGCCAGCCCATCGCTACCGCGCGGCACCTATACTTTACAGGTAACGGTGTTAGGAGAAAACTGGTATTGGACAGATAAACGTAATGGCCGAACGGGCAGCAAAGGCTATAACATCAGTGTAGAAAAGATAATAGTAGAATAAAGCCCCCCGATACACGCACAGGTAAATCCCCTTGCAACAAGCGAGGGGATTTCTTATTTTGCGCACAAATGGGCCTGATTATTCATGACAACATATAACCACATTCAATGGGTGGTACAGCGCAATCTCACCAGCCACGAAGACTATTCACACCTGCACAATAGTTGTGTTGCCCTGGGTATTCCTTTTATCGGGCTGGACATTATTCCTTTCACCCACGCCCTACCCGATTTTGATAAGCAAAAAAGGTCTGTTATATATGGCTCAACCACCTTCAACAGGCTGGCTTATGAAGACCAACAGTTGAAACCCGGATTATTTTTTGATGAAGCATCCTTTTCCATTCAAAACTACCTGTATCACTGGGGAAGCCATATGCTTAATCACAGCGCCACCGTTACCACGTTTCGTGAACTATTCCTCAATGCTAACTGGCCTGGCGACAAGCAATTGTTTATACGTCCGGATGATGACAGTAAATCATTTTCTGGTGGTGTAAAACGTTTTGATGAACTCACCACCTGGTACCAGCAGTTAACACAGACCGAAGATACCGGGCTAACACCCGATACTAAGATTGTAGTAGCCCAACCCTGGAATATCGCCTGTGAATGGCGGTTATGGATGGTTAATAAAAAGATGGTAGCCGCATCGCAATACCGCCGGTATTTTAAACTCAGTAAGCAGGAAGGCTGCCCACCCGAAGTGCAGGCATTTGCCGAAGCCAGAGCCCTGGAATACACCCCGCACGATATATTTGTAATGGACATATGCCAGTGCGGTGATGGCTATTATATTGTAGAATGCGGCAGCATGAACGGCGCTGGATTTTACCATGCCCGCATACATGATATTGTAAGGAATGTATCGGACTATTTTGCGGCACAAGAGGCATAAACATCAACTACACTAAATAAAAAAGCCGGACAAATGCCCGGCTTTGCAATATAACCACAACCTACATTTCTAGCTTTTAATAAACTCCACCACTTTACCATCCAACTCGCCAGTGCTGTTAACACCCGCCAGCGACACCAGTACCGTTCCAACAGGAACGGTGTTTACATCGCCTGAATAAGCAGATTTTACCACGTAGAAGTTAGAAGCTTTTAAAGCTGCCGGAACGTTGGCAGTACTACTTACCAGGCTAAAACCAAACTGTGCAGCGCCAGGAATAAACTGTTGACCGTAGAAGCTGTAAAACAGGCTTAAACCGGTATATCCGGCAGGCACAGCTACCGTAGCGCCATTGGCTTTGATAGAGCAATTGCCTATACGCAAACTGGCTTCCGGAACAAACAGGTTAGAACCCGCTGCAAACAAAGCAGTGGAATTGGTAGCTGCTGAGTATAAAGAAGTCTCCTTATTGGTATTGCTGGTATAATAACCATTTAAATCAATCTTTTCCGGTGCAAAAGAGAAAATGCGGAAATCAAAGTCCAATACCCCTTCCTGCTTCAACAAGGGAAACAGTTCGGTATTGGTAAACGTAAGGCTCAACTGTACCGGTCCGTTGACATTATAGCGAAATCCCTTTTCAGCATCCGCAATATAAATGGGATTAAAATACTGAAAGTTAGGTAACACATACTTTGTATAAGTAACCAGCGAGGCATTCGCTGTGTTATTGAAAAGCAGGTCGCGCAGGTACCAGTCTGGGTAGCCGTTAAAAATATCCGCTAACTGAGAAGCCAGATCCTCCGTATCTACATCCAGTTTACCCGTGGCTATGGCTGCCACCAACTGATCGTAGGTTGATTTTTTGAAGATGGCTAGCGCATCTGCAGTAGAGTCTTTTCTAAATTTAGTCACAAAGCCCATCGACTCATCATTAAACTGTTCTGAACCGAGGGTCATAGGCCATACCCATTCTTTGTTTTCTGCACTGATAATATCAAAAGTGGCCTTAATATCCTTCTGTATGGTGTGCTCCTCTGGTGGCACCGTATTATCTACTTTCTTCTCGCAGGCACTGAATGTAGCCAACACCAGGCTTGCTACCAGCAACGCTTTGCTCCATTTATATATCTTGATTGTCATGGTAATTGCATTTAGTGTTATTCGTATTTTCTTTTCAGCAATAGCAACCTGTCTTTTACCGATTGCTGGTTCAGGTAGGCCTTTAACTTATCGATAGGTATTTTCAGCTTGTCAAAATACTTTGTTACCAGCCTGTACTTTTCAATGGTAGCCGGGTTGGTCAGGTACACACTGTTTAACACACTCTGCGATTTCCATATGATCGTTTGCACGTAGGTGGCAAAGTCTTCATGCTCATTTTGCATACCATAAGGGATAAAGAAGCCTTTGGCTATAGCTTGTGTCAGTGATACTGACTTATACTGATCACTACCTCTCAGATATTCTTTGCGGGCAGGCACTTCAAAACCATCCGGTATCTGGTGTTTGCTATCCAGGTAATGGGTGTATTCGTGATACACAAACCCTACCAAACCTGCATCGGCAGGAAAACTGCTGGGTGCCTGATCGTAAATAGCAGTGAAGTAATCCGCATCCGCATCTGCTCCTTTGGCACGCAATACCTGGCCAAAAGAACTAAGTCCTCCCAGGGTTAAACGGTTAGGCTGAATGTTACCTGCCTGGCCTGCCGTGCTTTCGCCAAAACTTTCACTACCTCCGTAGTTAATACCACTACCTATTAACATGATGGTTACCGGCGTTTCTTTTACACTGGTAATGCCAGGACCGGAAACGGTATCCATCGCTTTAAAAAACAATTCATCTACCAGCTCTATATAAGGCAATACATCTTCCTCTTTAGCAGGGTCGGCCACTACGTTAGGGGCAAATGCATAACGGTTCCATTCATATTCAAACAATACACCGTATTTATCAAACATTTCTTTACGCTTGCGGCCAAGTTCTGTGCTTTCGTCAAAAGTGGGTGCAGGCTCTACCTCTGCTGATAGTTTTGCTTCTGTTTTCCGGCATCCTACGCTGGCTGTAAGCAGCAGCAGGGATAACAGGCAGTATTTATAGTTCATACGTTATTATTTATAGTGTTGGTAATGGTTAATTTAATCCCATGTTACGGGTTATTTCTTCCAGCGGCAGCTTAATCACATAGTCCTCTGCCTTACTTACGGTATAAGTGCCTGAGCGACCCAGGTGCGATACGGCAATGTTATGCCTGCGTATATCAAACCAACGCATGCCCTCACTGCTAAAGCGAATGCGCTTAATCAGCAACAACATATCAATAGCTGGTTTGCGGGTAGTAAGGCCTGCCAGCTGGCTTTTCTTATTATTCCCCTCGGCAGTGGTAAATGTTTGATTATCTATCAGCAAGCTCAGGTCGGCAATAGCAACGCTGTTCATACCATTGTTCTTTTCAATAGAAGCCTCTGCCCTGTTAAAGTACACTTCATCCGCTGTTAACAAAGGCAGGTTGAAGTTGCGGGTAGAACTGTTGAAGAACTTACCAAACTTCTGAGGTACATAATCCCGGAACAAAGGACTGGTTTGAATGATATAGTTATTAGTGGGATCGGCACTGTTAGCCTGCATTAACTGCAACGCAGGGTAAGGATAAAAGCCATGAAAGAAATAGGCAATTAACTGGTAAGTGTTGCTACCCATTAAAATATCCGATTTGTTAGCCGGATCAAAATATAAGCCGGAATAAGCCGCATAGTCTGTATTTTCTGTACGTAATTTTCTTACGTTCAGCACAGATGGTCTGCGGTCAATAAGCATATTAGAGTATTTAATACAGTTGTCCCAATCTTTCTTGTTCAGGTATACCCTGCTTAACAAAGCCAGCACCGCATCTACACCAAATGAGAAAGGATCACCATCTACATCCTCCTCCTGTAACAGACTGTAAGCCTGCAACAGGTCGTCTTCTATTACATCATATAGTTTAGCAACAGTGGTAGTGGCATAGGGCACTATAGCTTCCCCGTTGTACTTTTCTATAAAAGGCACCGCCACATCTGTTGCAGCAGTAGAAGCATTATACTGTTTAGCAAATAAGCTCACCAGCATATAATTACAATAAGCACGTATCGCTTTTGCCCTGCCCAGTATCACTTTAACACGCGCTTCATCCTGTGCATTCCTGCTAGGGTAGGCTTTGGCCCTGTCTATTACCAGCAATGAATTAACCATGCAATAGTAATACCTTCTGAATGCCGTTACCGGGTTAAAACCGGATGACAGATACTGGTTAGACGAAATATTCTCCCGGTTACAGGCAAACTCAAAAATAGGCAGTAAGGCATCGGTAGCCGATGCTACTATATGGCCCGACAAGTCGCGGAAGACATAATCATCTGTCATCAGATCGGTAAAATGATGATCGGAATAAGGCAGGTTGGAGTTCAACACCTTTTCCATATCCGGCAATGTTTGTATCAGTGTACGGTTATCTACCGGTTCTTCCAGGAATTTGTTACAGGAAGTAGCACCTGTTGCCAGCAGTAGCACAAGCGCGATATATTGTATGTATTTACTTTTCATTCTTGAACAATTTAGAAACTGCTATTAAAAAGTGGCTGCCAGGTTAAAGGTGATAGACTTTACAGGCGGCGTGTTTAAACCCGTTAACAATGTTTCAGGATCCATACCATTTAATTTGCCGGAAGCAAATACAGCCAGGTTACTCACTTCTACACCCAATGCCAGGTTTTGCATATGCAGCCTTTTAGCAATTTTGCCCAGGTTATATTGTGCAGTAACGTTTCTTAAACGCAGGTAAGAAGCGTTAATAGTACGTATATCACTCATGTTATAAGCTGAGAAAATAGAAGCATTAAAATAGCCCTGGTTGTTGTAGTCGTTAATGTCTTCCTGTAAAATCAGTCTTGGAATATTGGTAAACTTTTCGTTGCCGGTAGCCTTCCAGCGATACGCATAATCACCTGGTGAATTCAAATCATCCCGGTACAGGCTGGTGATAGTACCACCACGGTAAAAGTCAGCCTTACGTACCACATGCCCTGCATTGAACACAAACGAAACACCAATGGTAAGATTCTTATACATGAAATTGTTAGAGAAACCACCGGAGTATAAAGGATCACGACTACCCTGGTATTCTACATTGGTTAAATCCCTGTCGCTATCCACAAAAGAACGCACTACTGTGTTTTTAGAATTATAATAAGTAGGTAAACCTCTTGTGTCCAGTCCCGCAAAACGGAAAGAATACAAACCTGTTAACGGACGGTTTTGCAAAGCAAAGCCAGAAGAAACCGCAGCATTAAACACCGAAGGGTTGTTGCCCTGGTAATCGCTCACTACCGTATTTTTAGAATAACCTACGTTAAACTGACCTGACCATTTTACATTGCCCACCAGTGTAACCGGACGCACGGTAACAGATACCTCATATCCTTCATTCCTCATATCGGCCCAGTTAAACAATTTGTTAACAAAGCCGGAAGAAGGCTGTACCGGACGTAAGCCCACCAGGTCGAAGTTAGAGCGGCGGTAATAGCTTAAGCTAATATCAAAATGCTTATACAGGTTGAAATCAACACCACCGCTGATAGAATACTCTTTCTCAAATTCCAGTGCAGAGTTTTCTGCTTCCACCACTGTTACACCGGTAGAATTATAACCCGGATACTGGCGAATCAGATTTTCGTAATAAGCCAACAGGTCAGGGCCTCTTAAACCCGCGTTACCCCGTAAACCATAGTTGGCACGGATGCGCATGTCGTTGATAGGATTGTGCTCCCCTTTCATAAAGTCTTCACGGCTGATGTTCCAGGCAAGCCCTACGGACCAGGTGGGTAAAAAGCGCTTGCGCGAAGCGGCACCCGATACGTTAGTGGCATCGTTACGTAAAAAACCATCTAACACGTATTTACCTTTATAGGTGTAAGCCATAGTAGAGAAAAACGATACAGCATTACGCTGAAACTCGGTAACATAGGCAGAAGTACCCTGCAACAGGTTACGGCCATTGTACATGCGCAATTCATCGGATGGCAGTGAAGTACTTACCAGCAGGCGCTCATAAGCCAGCGGTGCAGAAGCAAATGTTTTGCTTTCGCTTCTGTAACCATAGTTACGGGCAAAATTCGTGTTCTGTTTATTCTGGGTAATTTCCATACCACCAAATAACTCCACACGATGATCGTGTTTGTCCAGCGCAATCCATTCTAACTGCCCACGCAGTGTGTAAAAACGGGAAGAAGCAGTTTCCCTGTCCAGGATACCCCCTTCCGGCAGCACTACCCCGGGCAGTTCGTAAGAAGGTGCATCAGGACTCTTATACAAACGCTCGCTATTTTCACGCAACCTGAAATCACTTACTCTAAACTGGCCTGCATAGTTGGAATACTCCGTTTGAATTTCGTCGATAGTAGATTCTGAATAACGGGTATTGAATAAAGTGGTCAGTTTCAGTTTAGGCAACACCTGGTAGTTCAGGTTTAACTGTGCCGTAAAATCATTGTTATTTAAATGGATATAGTTATTATCTATTTCTTCCAGGATATTAAAATCGGCATATCCTTTTTTGTAATACTCATATTTACCATCGGCAGCATAAGGCTTCATAGCACGGCTGGCATCCCTGGCATATGTAAACGGGTTTACCTGTGTACCAGCGTTATTCTGGCCGCGTCTGGCGTACTTGATCATAATCTCCGCCGAAAAGTCTTTTGTCACCTTCATAGTGTTTACCAGGTTGGCTGTTAAGCGTTTGGTATTCTCGCCACGCATTCTGCCCGGATCGCCATAATAACTGAAAGATAAACGGGTGGCGTTTTTTTCGCCGCCGTTGCTCACACTTACCGAATGCTGCTGCATCAACGAGTTCTTATACACCACATCAAACCAATCAGTATTCTCTACTTTCAAATCCCTTACCGCTTCCCTGAATTGCTGGTTAGTCAGTTCACGCCTGTTATACAAGTCTAATGTTTTAGAGTAAGCACCAGTAGTGCTGGCCGTAAAGTTCATCAGGCTGTTCTGATAAACCTGGAACAACTCCTCGTTCAGTTCAATCTGATCCTTGGAGTTCAATACATCAAAATCGCGGATGCTGGGTTTCAGGCTATACGTAGTGTTTAAGGTATAGTTTACACGGGTAGGCTGGTTGCTTTTAGGGCGTTTGGTGTTTACCACAATTACCCCGTTCACTGAGCGGGTACCGTACATAGCTGTAGCAGTAGCATCTTTTAACACGGTAATATCTTCAATATCATCCGGGTTTACGCTACTTAAAGCACTGGCCAGCAGGTTACGGGCGTTACCACCATATAACTCAGAAGGTACAATGTTCAGCGGCGCTTCTAAAGGCACACCATCCAATACCCAAAGCGGTTCGTTAATACCGGAGATAGACGAACTGCCACGCACACGTATTTTAGGAGCCGTACCAAAGGTGGAAGAAGTGTTTTCAATAGCTACACCCGCCACCTGGCCTTGTAACATTTTATCTAAAGTGCCTAAGCTGGCCTGTTTAATGTTATCTACTTTCACGGTAGTGATAGCCCCGGTTACATTACCACGCTTGATAGTTTTATAACCCGTTACCACTGCTTCGTCCAGCGCTTTTACTTCTTTTTCAACAGTAATAGTAACAGGGCCTGCAGATTTCACCACATATTCCCTGGGTTTAAAACCCGTTACCGCAATCAGCAGCACCGATCCCTCGGCAACACTTTTCAGGGTAAACTCCCCTTTTTCATCCGTTACGGTTCCGCGGCGGGTAGTTTTCAGCATTACACTGGCGCCATGTACAGGCACTCCGTTATCATCTACCACAAGCCCCTTCACATCTATATCGGCAGTATAGCGGCTTTGCAAGCTTTGCGCTTGCTGGGCTTCTGCCGCTTCCTTTAGTTGCTTTTCCGTTATAAAAATGGTCTTCTCTTCAATATTGAATTTTAAAGGCTGATTGGCCAATGCCATATTCAACACTTCTATCAGTGGCTTTTCCTTCACTTCAATAGCAATAGGGCCAGCCTTATCAATCAGCTCTTTCCTGTATACCACCACATAACCTGTTTGTGTTTCAATGGCGTTAAACAGTTGACGCAATACCTGTCCTTTGCCGCTGAACGTTACGTTTTGCGAAAACGTGCGGGCATTTACCTGTAAACAAACCATCAGTAGAAAAAAGGCAGTTAGCTTCATAGTGATCAGCATTTTTTGCAGGGCGCAACTATTAATGTTGCGCCGTAGTAGAGCAATGAGCGTCATTTGTGTTAGTTATGGTTAAAAATTGCAGTTATTATTTCTCTTGTTCTCCGGCTGTGTTCCCGGGCAATGTTTGTTTGTATAGCTTCTTAGTATTTTTCAGGTTCTCCTTATCTCATAAAAAATTGGTTTAATAAATTACAGAATAATAAGTGTATGATTATCCAGGCGGTATTGCACGCCCGATTCTTTTAAAAATTGCAGCACGCGCGACAGGTTTACCGATTGGTTCAGGCGGCCTTCAAACTCTATCTGCGGTATGTGGGTTTCGTACTTTATTTCTATATCGTACCAGCGCGACAATCGTTGCATCATTTCGCGAAAAGGCACATTGGTTAAATTAAAATAACCTGCCTGCCAGGCCATCACCTCATCGGCATTCACCTCTTTTACCTCCATTGTTCCATTGGCTGCCACCTGGGCCTGTTGTGCCGGCTCCAGCACCTGCGACACATTGCCTGCGCGGCTGGTTACCCGCACCCTGCCTTCACGCAAAGTGGTTTTTACCAGGCTGTCATCATTATAACTGTTTACATTAAACTGCGTACCCAACACAGTTACGGTTTGCCCGTTACAGCTTACTTCAAAAGGCTTGCTGGCCGATAAAGTGGTTACTTCAAAATACACCTCGCCGGTGATACTCACTTTACGGGCATGCCCGTTAAACACAGCCGGATAAGTAATGGAAGAAGCTGTGTTTAGCCAGGCACGTGAGCCATCGGGCAATACCACCTGGAATTGCTTGCCACGGGTAGTGCTGATGGTGTATGACGCGGCAGGTAAAGCTTTACCGCGGGTGGTTGAGGGTATTGTGTTATGATTGCTGTCCAGCGGCACCTGTTTGCCATCCGGTAATGTAAGAATAGCGCCATTGCCGCCCGGGCGAATATCTTCCGATAAAGCCGTGCGGTCAATTACGTGATCACGATTGATGGCAAGTAATAATCCCAATGCCAGTAAAAACAGCAAACTGGCCGCAGCCCACCACCATTTGCGGCCCACCAGGGGGAAGGAGACTGTGCGCTTTTCATCACGCCGTTGTTGCGCCAGGAATTTCCGGGTGGCTTCCACCTTTTCCGGCAGCAGATCCAACTCTTCGCCGGCCGTATGCCACGCATCCTCTGTCAGTTGCTGCAATAAGGGTTGCAGCTCTTCCTGCATCGATAATGCGGCCAGCTCCTGTTTCTCTAACGGAGACAATTTTCCTTGCAGATGTTGTTGAAATAAAGCAGTTAGTTTTGCCGTAGCAGATACCATGTGTTACATGTTTCGGTAACATATGACGCCGGTGGAAAAAAAAGGTAGTAGTGAAAAAGCCGATTTTTTTAAAAATTTATCAGCAGCGCTATCAAAATGCCATAACGGCCGCGAATTTCTTCCCGCAATATGCGCACGGCAATGCCCATATGCTTTTTAACGGTAAGCACCGAAATATCCAGCTTACGCGCAATTTCTTCCTGTTTCAGGCCTGCTTCCTTGCTTAACAGGAACACAGCCCGCTGCTGTGGGCTCAGTTGGTTTACCAGTTCGAGAATTTGCGCCCTCACCTCTTTAGATAAAAATATTTGTTCCGGATGGGCAGTTTCGGGGGAGGTTTCTTTTTTCAGCTCGGCCATAATCAGCTCTTCCCGGGCCATGCTGCGAAAACCCGAATAGGCGTAGTTATGTGCCATCCGGTGCAGGTAGGCGTTAAAATTTTCTACGTGGCCCAGCCTGGTGCGGTCTTTCCATATTTTTAAAAAGATATCCTGTATAGCATCCTCGGCCAGCTCAGCCGATCCTGTTACTTTAATAATATAGGTATATATGCGGCGCCTGTAGGCATCAAACAACTGCGCAAAAGCTTCTTCGTCGCCTTCCGCCATTTGCTGTAGCCAATGTTTAGTAATATCCAACGCGCCTTTATTCACAGTTAGTAATAGTTTTTCATAGCAATCTGTAGAATGATTGCTGTAAGTTAAGGAACCATTCCGATGTTGAAACAGGGTTGGTAAACAAATAAAAAACAAAATACATAAATGGCCCTAATTATTGGATGAAAGGCATATGTAAACAGGCTTCGGCCAGTATTTGTCCGTTTTAGGCAACAATGTGTCCGTTTAGGGCATACCCCGAAAAAGACGGACGTAATTCGCGTAATTTTACAGCATGGGCAGGAATATACTTATCCGGAAATTAATACTTGCATCCGTTATCACCTCTTTCATACTATCGGGTTATGCGTTTTCATTTATTAATGTGTTTAAGTTAGGCACCTCGGCCAATTACGAATCGGTAATTACGGTATTCATCAGAACTCTGCTGATATCAGGTATTAATATATGGACGTTCCTGCGCTTCACCGGCCATAGCGAAAAGAAGAACCAGGTATTGCGCCTGGTGGTAGGTTTTCTGCTTTGCATAGGCTTGTTTATGCTTACCGAACCCCTGGCCCACCGTTTTTATAGCCATGAAAAAATCCCCTGGCAACTAAGCAGCGCTATTCCCAGCATATTACTACAGTCCCTCATGCAATTTCCTATCATATCCTCTATACATGAGATAGTGATACTGGAACATGAAAAAACAAAGGCACGTATAGAAAACTCCCTGTTAAAACAATCGCAACTGGAATCGGCCAATCAGCTACTCAGACAGCAGATACATCCGCATTTTTTATTCAATGCACTGAGTATGATGAAAAGCCTGTATAAAAAAGATGTGCATGCTGGTGAAGCTTATCTTACGCACCTGGTAAGCTTTATGCGCGCCTCTCTCACCGACAGCCAGCACCAGGTAGCGCGCCTGAAAGATGAGGTAAAGCTTTGTGAAGATTATATTATTATGCAGAAGATACGCTTTGATAATGCACTGCACTGCCAGGTGAGCATACCGGAAGCTGTTCAGCAATCCGGTGCAGTACCAGGGTTTTCACTGCAATCGTTGATTGAAAATGCCATAAAACATAATGAAGCCACCGAATATGCACCGCTACGCATTACCGTGGAGTATCATGATGGCTGGCTTACGATAGAAAACAACCTGCAATTAAAACCACAACTGGATACCCCTAGCAGGAAAGGATTGAAAAACCTGATAGAGCGCTATCAGTTATTATCCGGCGATCCGGTGCCTATGCACCAGGAAAACGGCCTGTTCACCGTACAAATAAAAGTACTTCCTTATGAAGATTATCATCATAGAAGATGAGAAATTAACAGCCAAAGACCTGGCAGATACTATTCTGCAATGCCAGCCCAATGCCAGCATACTAACCATACTTCCCTCCGTCAGGGAAGCTATAGCGTATTTAAACAAAGATATAAACGCCGACCTTATTTTCTCGGACATACAGTTGGGTGATGGCCTTAGCTTTGAAATATTTGCACAGGTGTCGCTGAACATACCGGTGGTATTCTGTACCGCCTTTGATGCCTATGCCCTGGAAGCTTTTAAAGCCAATGGCATTGATTATATACTCAAGCCCTTTACTACAGAAAGCGTTGCCGAAGCCTTACAAAAATATCATGCATTAAAAGAAAAGCTTTCTGCGCCTGCCGTAAACTATGCCGATTTAAAGCAATTGCTGGGCAGTAAAAAAGACCTGGATACTACCGCTATTCTCATTTATCATAAAGACCAGATATTTCCTGTAAACCTGCGCGACATAGCCTATTTCTATCTCAAAAGCAGCACCGTATATGTAAACACATTCGACGGCCGGCAAATGACCACCACTAAAAGTATGGACGAACTCAGCCGGTTAGCCGAGCCTTTATTCTTTCGCGCCAACCGCCAGTTCCTGGTCAACCGTAAAGCCATACAAAATGCCAGCAACTACCTGTCGCGCAAGCTATCTGTTACACTCACCGTAGACACTCCGGAAACCATCACCGTGAGCAAAGAAAAGATGTCGGGTTTTCTCGAATGGCTAACCACCGACTACTAATGTGAAAGCGTACCGCTTCTTTCCGTACGCTTCTTTCACTATTTTGTCCGTTTCGTAGTAAAAGCGTTAGCCGCCAGCAAGGCTAACACGCAGCTTTGCTGCATGAAACGACCTCTTCTTTATTTATCACTGTTTCTATACATCCCCTTTTCAGGCAAAGCGCAGAAAACATGGAATATGAAAGACTGTATCGCCTTTGGTCTTTCCAACCACCGCAGCATAAGGGTATATGAAAATGAGAAACGCGCATCGGAACAAAAAGCCCGGGAAGCACTGGCAGATTACCTGCCTAAAATAGAGGCCACCGGCGGACTGGCAGATAACATTAAGCCACAGGTGAGCATTATTCCCGCCGGCCTGTTCGGCCCCACTGACACGAAGGTAGCATTTACCAAACGCTACAACACCACTGCCCAGGTAGAGCTGAACCAAACCATTTACGACCAGGCTGCCATCACGGGCCTTCAAGCCAGTAAGTACAATAAAAAGAATGCAGACGTTAACATACAGCACAACGAAGAAAGCATCATATACAATATCAGCAATGCCTACCAGCAGGTGCATATTTACCAGTTGCAGCTACAGTTGTTGCACGCCAACGAATACACCTATAGCGAGCAGTTAAAGATTGCTAACCTGGGGGTTGATAAAGGTGTTACTGCGGAAGTGGATCGCAATAAGATACAGGTAAATTACAACAACACCCTGTCGCAAATAAACGTAGCGGAGAAGAATTTATCCCTGGCCAGCACCCAGCTGAAAAACGAAATGGGTTACGCATTAAACGATGTACTCACCATTGACACACTCGCATCTGCCGAAGTAATACCCGTGCTGAATGCGCAAACGGCCGACACCTTTCGTGTACAAAACCGTACCGACTACCAGGCATCTGAAATAGAAGCTGCACTACTGGATATCAGCGCCCGGCAAAAAAACGGCAGCAAGCTACCTACCCTGTCTTTTTACGCACGTTATGGCGCCAATGGCTTTGGCGACAAACTGGGCCAATCGTTCAGCAGTTTTAATGCCCTATCTGTTATCGGCCTTAATCTGAAAATTCCCCTGTTCAATGGCTTTAAAAAGAACGCCCAGTATGCACAGGCGCGCATCGAATACCAGAATGCGCAGGAGAATATGAAAATAGATGCCGATAAATACCGGGTGGAATATGAGAATGCCAAAACCACCCTGTTAAAGGCAGCTGTGAACGTTCAAAACGACTATCGCAATATTGAGCTGGCAAAGTCGGTGTTTAAAAGCACCGATCTGCAATACCAGAAAGGCGTTACAGACCTTACCGACTGGCTGAACTCGCAAAACTCGTTACGCGAAGCGCAGAACAATTTTCTCAACTCGCTTTACAGCTTTTACACTGCGCAACTGGACCTGGAAAAAGCCAACGGCACACTTAAAAACTATTATAACGCCTTATAGAATCTGATATGAAAAAAACATTGATCACGGTTAGCCTGTTGTTGCTTGCCATCCTGTTTATCATCTTCCGGCTGGCCGGCAACAAAAAAGAACTGGATAGCCGCAAAGCACAAAAAGATACTACTGCAGTAGCTATCCCCGTAAAAATAGCAGCTGCCATTACTGATACCCTTACTGTTAACATAGAAAAAACCGGCAACATCTCCGCTTTTAAAGAAGCCAAGGTACTGGCAGGCAAAAGCGGCAACATTACCCACATGTATTTTGAACTGGGCAATCATATAGCACAGGGCAAACTACTGGCCGTTACAGATAACAGCGCCACACTGATAGACATTGAAAAAGCAGCCGCCAACAAAACCAAACTGGCTGGCGATGTGCAAACCTATAAAGAGCTGCTGGAAGGTAAAGCCACTACCGCACAAAAAGTAAAAGACCTGGAACAGCAATACAGTGATGCCGCCAGCCAGGAAGCCACCTACCGCAAACAGTTTGACGATGCCAACATCAAAGCTCCTATCGGCGGCATTATACAAACAAAAGATGTGGAAACAGGCGCTTATGTAAATGCAGGTGCACAAATAGCCACTATTGTCAATACCGAAAAAGTAAAAGTGCAGGTAAACCTTTCTGAAATGGAAGTGTACAAAGTAAAGCAAGGACAGCAAGTGCAGCTGACAGCAGCCGTGTATCCGCAGCATACGTTTACCGGCATCATCACCTTTATCAGCCCCACGGCCGATGCGGCACACAACTATCTTACCGAAATAACCCTGCCCAACAACACCGGCAGCTTTGCGCTGTTACCCGGCACTTTTGTAAAAGTGGTGTTTGCCGGTAATAGCAGCCGTGCGGCACTTACTATACCGCGCGAAGCCATCACCGGCAGTTTCAGTGATGCCAGCGTTTTTCTTATCCGCAACAACCGCGTAACCCTTCGTAAAATTCAAACAGGCGAACAACTGGATGAAAAGATAGAAGTAACAGGCGGACTGGCAGCAGGCGACCAGGTGATTATATCCGGCCAGATTAATTTGAAGGAAGGCGCCCTTATTCGTGTATCCCAATAAAATACAGCATGTCCATTACCGAAATAGCCGTTAAACGGCCGCTTTTAATCACTGTTATATTCAGCGTGTTGATATTGTTTGGAATACAATGTTATTTCAAACTCAACTACAACCTGTTACCCAAAATACAGGTGAACACCGTTACCATAAGTACTGTGTATCCCGGTGCAGCAGTAACAGAAGTAGAAACCTCCGTTACTAAAAAACTGGAAGACATACTGGCTTCTGTAGAAGGGCTGGACCAGATCAATGCCACCTCGCAGCAAGGCGTGAGCGTAGTAACCGTAACGTTAAAGCCCGAGATGAACGTAGATGATGCAGAACGCGACATCCAGCGTAAAATTGACCAAAGCATCAACGACCTGCCCACTACCGCCGACAAGCCCCTGGTGAAAAAAGTAAACCTGGAAGAAACACCGGTGATACAGGCCGGCATCACAGCCAACATGGATGCCCGTGACTTGTATAACCTGGTAGATAAGCAAATGAAACCTGCCCTGCAAAATGTGCCGGGCGTGGGCCAGCTGAACATTATAGGTGGCGATGAAAGACAGATACAGGTAAACATCCGGCAGGATAAACTCAATGCCTACCACATAGGCATTGAACAATTGACACAAGCTATTACCAATGCCAACCAGTCGTTCCCGGCGGGTAGCCTGGAAACAGATAAATCACTGCTATCTATTCATTACGATGCCAATATTGTGTCCGTAGAAGAATTGCGCAACCTTATCATTTACACAGATGATAAAGGCGGAACGGTATACCTGAAAGATATAGCCAGCATCAGCGATGCCAGCGTCGATGCCACTGCCGTCAATGCTATTAACGGCACCCCTTCTATAGGTATACAGGTAATTAAACAGAGCGATGCCAATGCCGTTAACCTCAGCAAAGCAGTAAAAGCAAAGTTTAGCGAGCTGGAAACACAATACGCTACCAAAGGCATACATTTTACCATCTCAGCCGATCAAAGCACCTATACCCTTTCAGCAGCCAATGCAGTAATGGAAGACCTGGGGTTGGCCATACTGATTGTAGGCGTGGTAATGCTGGCTTTCCTGCACAGCGTACGCAGCTCTATGTTTGTGCTGATAGCCCTGCCTTCGTCTATCATTCCCACTTTTATTGCCATGTACTTCTGCGGCTTTTCTTTAAACCTGATGTCGCTGATGGCCATGTCGCTGGTAGTAGGCATTCTGGTAGATGATTCCATAGTAGTACTGGAAAATATTTACCGCCACCTGGAAATGGGTAAAGACAGAAGGATAGCCGCACTGGAAGGACGGAACGAAATAGGTTTTACGGCACTGGCCATTACACTGGTAGACGTGGTAGTGTTTTTGCCACTGGCCCTATCCGGTGGTATTATCGGCGCTATACTGAAAGAGTTTTCGCTGGTGGTGGTATTCTCTACCCTCATGAGCCTTTTTGTATCCTTTACCATTACACCTTTATTGGCCAGTCGTTTTGGCCGCTTAGAACACCTGAACAAAGGCAACTTATGGGGCAGAATGAACCTGGGCTTTGAAGCCTTTATCACCGGGCTAAAAAACGACTACGGTAAAATGCTGGCCTTCCTGCTAGGCAAAAAACGTTGGTTATTATCCGGCGTTATTATACTGTTGATAGGCTCTTTTATGTTACTGGCAAAAGGGTTTATAGGCGCTGCCTTTATTCCCGTATCCGATCAGGGCCAGTTGTTGATTAAACTGGAAACAGCCCCCGGCACTGCTTTGTACCAGACCAATATGGTTACGCGTGAAGCTGAACAAATGATTCGCAAACACCCCGAAGTAATCAACACCTTTGCCAGCGTGGGTTTTGTAGCCGGTACGGTGGCAGGCTCTTCCGGTAACAGCAACCAGGCCGAAATATCGGTTACCATCGTAAACAGGGAACAACGCAGTGTATCTTCTGATGAATTTGGTATTCAACTGCAAAAACAACTGAGTCAAACACTGGCTGGTGTAAAAGTAAGCGCTGCATCCACCTCTATCAGTGGCAACAGTTCTGCCGCTCCTATACAAATAGCTATTGAAGGCACCGATATGGAAAAGGTGCGCCAGGTAGCCAATACGTATAAAAACATCATAAGCTCTATTCCCGGCACCCAATCGGTAGAGCTATCGGTAAAAGATCCTAAACCAGAAATATCCCTGCACCTGCATCGCGATAAAATGATGCTGCTGGGCATTGACGCCCGTAAAGTAGGATCGGCTTTACAGAATGCTTTCAATGGTGACGACAATGGTAAGTTTCGCGAGCAAGGCAATGAATACCCGCTGATGATACGCTTTGAAGCCAGCAACCGCGCCACACTGGAAGATATACGCCGCTTATCTTTCAGTCCCCCGCAAGGTGGCAATGTAACCTTAGATCAGTTTGCGGATGTATACCTCAGTACTGGCGAAACCGTGCTGCAACGCAGAAACCGGTTAAGCAATATCACCGTTAACAGTAACGTGGTAGGTCGCCCTACCGGCAGCGTGGCAGATGATATTAAAAAACAACTGGCCACCGTAACCATACCCGAGGGTATACACTACGAATTCCTGGGCGATACCAAAAACCAGCAAGACGCCTTTGGCAGCCTGGGCATGGCGCTGCTTACCGCCATTCTGCTGGTTTACCTGATTATGGTGGCTTTGTATGAAAATGCGGTCTATCCCTTTGTGGTGTTGTTTTCCATCCCTGTGGCATTGATCGGCTCCCTGCTGGCACTGGCCCTGACTATGGAAACGCTGAACATCTTTTCCATCATCGGCATCATTATGCTGCTGGGTCTGGTATCTAAAAATGCAATCCTGATTGTAGACTTTACCAACCAGTTAAAAGCAGAAGGGAAGCCTGTTCACGAAGCCCTGGTAGAAGCCGGCAAAGAGCGTATGCGCCCCATCCTGATGACAACGCTGGCTATGATATTAGGTATGCTTCCCATAGCACTGGCCAATGGTGCAGGATCGGAAATTAAAAACGGGATGGCATGGGTGATCATTGGGGGCCTTACCAGCTCTATGATCCTTACCCTGTTTGTAGTGCCGGCCATGTACCTCATCATTGACAGGCTCATTCACCGTAAGAAAAAAACACAGCAGTCCCTCACCACACAAACCACCTGATATGAAACAGACATTTCTGTTTATTCTTACCGTAATCTCGGTTCGTAGTTATTCTCAAACCACCACCAGCGACTCGCTCAGCAAACGCCTGAGCCAGCCCCTTACCACTGCCGCGCCCCTATTGGGCGGCGTGAATGTATCTTACCTGGTTTCGGCACCCGGAACAGATAACAACACCTTTACCATGAACCAGGCCGTTGTGGATGTAAGCACCCCTATTTATCGCGCCATGAAAACCAAACACCCCCTGTTTATTAAAACAGGGTTGCGCTACCAGGGTTTATACCTCAATGGCGAAAAGCAGATTGGCATTGATAATTTCCATTCGTTTACTATTCCTGTGTTCATGACCTATGTGTTCAACCGAAACACCAACCTCACCGTGCTGGCCAATGCAGGGGTAGGCTCTGATTTTCGTGGCGACCTGAATGCAGAAGACATTTACTACACAGCCGGCATGCGCTTTGGTTTTCGCCAGTCGAAAAACTTCCGGATAGGTGTAACCCTCATTTATTCCAAAAGCTATGCAGGCACCAACCTACTTCCCTTACCGGATATTGACTGGACTATTAGCAAACACTGGCGCTTAGAAGCCTTTATCCCTTTCCGCACCTCTCTTAAATATAAGTTCAACGAACACCAGACACTAGCCTTTACACAAGGCTTTCAAACAGGCAACTTTCGCGTGCATGACTATACCGGCACTGGCAAGTACTTACAGTTGCAGGGGGTTACCACCGGTCTTATGTATGACCACACCTTTAACAGGCGCTGGAACATCTACCTGATTGCAGGCATGGCCGTTAGTCAAAAGCTGCAAACATTTACCAACGACCAGCAATTAGGCTTGAATCAATTCTCTAAAATGAATGACCGCATTCCTACAGTATCGTACGAAAAAGGCGGCATTGTGGGACAGGCAGGTATTAATTATAAGTTTTAACAGCATGCTTTCTTCGCAAGCTGCTTACAGTAAAAAGCCGGAATATTTTTCCGGCTTTTTACTGTCACATTAAGCTATCCAACTACTTTAAAACGAGTCACTATACCAATAAGTGTTTCCCTGGTAAACAGCCATTACGCTTGATCCAGATCAAGCCTATTTATTGCCACAGATCAACCCCGGCCAGTAAAAGCGGAGATAATTTTGAACCCGTTTTTCAGTGTTTCATTAAAACATACACCGTCATGAGCAACAACAACATAGCCCTGGTAGTAGGCGCCAGTGGCATTACAGGAAGCAATCTTGCCGATCTGCTGGTAAGCAATGGCTGGCAAACCTATGGCTTGTCCAGAAATGCCGGCCTTAACAGTAACGGCGTAATACCCGTAGCCGCCAACCTGCTGGATGTAGCATCCCTGCAAAAAGGATTGGACAACATACATCCCACCCATGTGTTCTTTACCACCTGGATGCGTAACGATACCGAAGCAGAGAACATTCGTATAAACAGTGCGCTGGTGCGCAACCTGCTGGATGTATTATCTCCTAACAAATCCGTAAAGCATGTGGCTCTGGTAACCGGTTTAAAACATTATCTCGGCCCCTTTGAAGCATATGCCCAAGCAGGCACCCTGCCACAAACGCCCGTGCGGGAAGAGCATCCCCGCCTGCCGCTGGATAACTTTTATTACGCGCAGGAAGATGAAGTATACGCCGCCGCCAAACGCGATGGCTTTACGTGGAGCATTCACCGCCCGCATACCGTAATAGGGAAAGCCATAGGCAATGCCATGAATATGGGTAGCACCCTGGCTGTATATGCCAGCATTTGCAAACAGCAAAACCTGCCTTTTGTATGGCCCGGTTCGGAAGCGCAATGGAATGGTATTTCGGACGTAACAGACGCCCGGATATTAGCAGAACAGTTACTATGGGCAGCCACCACCCCAGCCGCACAGAATGAAGCCTTTAACATTGCCAATGGCGATGTATTCCGGTGGAACTGGTTATGGTACCAGATAGCGCAATGGTTTGGCATAGAAGCAGCAGGCTATCAGGGAACCATTCACCCACTGGAGGAAACGATGAAAGACTATAAAGACCTATGGCAAAACATAGCAACAGCGAATGGATTACAGGAAACAGATATCAACCGGCTGACTTCTGCATGGCACACCGATCTGGATTTAGGGCGTCCGCTGGAAGTAATGACAGATATGAGTAAAAGCAGGAAGCTGGGCTTTACCGGCTATAAAAGCACGCGGGATACCTTCTTTGAACTGTTTGAACAAATGCGCAGCGAAAGGCTGATACCATAAATATCGGGGCTTACAGCATTGTAGAGCAGATAAATCATACTTGTAAAACAATGCACCCTCTAATGCCTGCAAACACTTATCCTGTTTGCAGGCATTTTACTATACGCAGTTACCAGCATGCTTTACCAATGAACCCGGAAGTAATTTTTATTAAATTGCACCAAAGAACCATCGTTTAACAGCATTCGTGCATGCCAGCGTAACAACATATGTTCGACTTTCTTTTTACTCATATTGAAACTAAAACCACTTTAACAGAACAGGATAAAGAAGCTGTACCATCCTTTTTCACTGTAAAGAAATTTAGACGGAAACAGTTTTTGCTACAGGAAGGCGAAGTGTGCAAACAGCTAAGCTTTATTGTAAAAGGATTAATCAAAACCTACAACGTAGATGAAAAAGGGGAAGACCACATCAATATGTTTGGCTGGGAAGGATGGTGGATCTCTGACTTTTATAGTTTCCTGCGTGGCACCCCCGCCCTGTTAAATATAGAAGCAATAGAACCTACTGAGATACTGGCCATTACCTTAGACAACTATGAAGCCATGCTGGCTAAAGTGCCTATTATGGAGCGTTATTTCCGTATCTTATACCAGAACAGCATACTTACTAAAGAACGCAGGCTCATGAGCACTATCACGCACACCGCCGAAGAAAAATACCTGCAGCTGCAGCAACAGCATCCCGAAATGTTGCAACGGATACCACAAAACCTGATAGCTTCCTACCTTGGGCTGGCTCCTGAAACCATCAGCAGAATTAAACGGAATATCGCAGATAAAAAATAAGCGGGGCAATACAGATTCCTGCACCCCTGCCTGTTTTTTCAAAATAAAAAGCCTACTTCTAATAAATATTCATTACATTTGCTAAGTATTTATTTTTTGAGCCTCGCATCGACATCATCTTAAGTCTTCTCTAATAGTCGCACACAGCTGGTCAATCATTGCTTTACTCAGTATTATTTTAATTTTTTTTGTATGAAAATTTACGTTTCAAACCTGGACTTTAGTGTTCAGAATGAAGATTTGCATGAAGCTTTTTCCGCCTATGGCAATGTTACTTCCGCAAATATTATTAACGACAGAGAAACCGGCCGCAGCAGAGGTTTTGGTTTTGTGGAAATGGAAAACAAGGCAGAAGCAGAAGCAGCTATCAGCAATCTGAATGAAACTTCCCTGAACGGTAGAAACATCAGAGCAGCCGAAGCACAGGATAAACCAAAATCATCTAATGGTGGTGGTGGATTCAGAGGTGGCAACGGCGGTGGCGGTGGCTATTCTCGCAACAATAAATGGTAATCCATATATAATGCAAACAAGCCCCGTATTGTTCTTTACAGAATAGTACGGGGTTTTGTATTATTCACTTAACAATTCAATATGGCAAAATCGCAAGACACATTTACTAAAAGAGAAAGAGAAAGACAGCGTCTTAAAAAACAAATGGACAAGAAAGACAAGATGCTGGAACGAAAAACCAATAAGGAGAAAGGAAAAAGCCTGGAAGACATGTTGGCTTATGTAGATGAAAATGGCAACCTGGCCGACAAACCAGCCGATCCACGCAAAAAGCAGGTATTCAGAAAAGAAGACATGATGATTGCCATTCCTAAAATGGAAGATATACCGGTTGACTTATTGAGAACAGGCACTATCACCTTCTTCAACTACGATAAAGGTTTTGGCTTTATTACCGATCACGTTTCGCAGGAAAGCATTTTTGTGCATACATCAGAACTTACATTCAATGCACGCGAAAACGATAAGGTTCAGTTTAATATAGGAAAAGGCCCCAAAGGACCTGTTGCTACAAATGTGGAAGCATTTAAACCTTAATTATTTTACATACCTGTAACAAACGGCGTTAATATTCATACCCGCGCCTACTGAAGCAAACAGCACCACATCGCCATTTTCCAGTTTGTGTTGCTGATAGTAATCATGGACTACCATATCATATAATGTAGGTATGGTAGCCACAGAGCTATTTCCCAGGTCGTGAATATTCATAGGCATGCTATTTTCAGGCGCCTCCATATTGTACAGGCGGAAAAAAGCATCCAGGATGGCTTCATCCATTTTTTCATTTGCCTGGTGAATAAATACCTTTTTAATATCTGTGATAGCTACACCGCTTTTATCTACACAAGCCTTCATAGCCAGCGGCACATGCTTTAGTGCATATTCATACACTTTTCTTCCTTTCATTTTCAGTTGCAGGGTTTGAGAACAGGCTTCGGGATGATTACCAGGCGCCATTTGCAAATACCCCAGCTCTTCCTGGCAATGACTTAACGCATTACTGGCCAGTACCCCGCCTTCGGTTTGTATATATTCCAATACGGCTGCTCCGGCCCCATCACTAAAAATCATACTATCCCTGTCGAAAGGATCATATACCCGCGATAAAGTTTCGGCGCCAATAATAAGCGCACTACGGGACATTCCTGCTTTAAAAAAAGCGTCGGCCTGCATTAACGCCATCAGCCATCCGGGACAACCAAACAAAACATCAAAGGCAATGCAGGAAGCATTTTTAATACCTAACGCATATTTTACGCGGCTGGCCAGTGCAGGCACAGTGTCTGCTTGCCGGTTGCCATGCGAAACATCGCCGAAATTATGCGCCACAATAATCAAATCAAGCGCTTCCCTGTCTATCTGGCTATTTACAATGGCTCGCTCAGCTGCAATGGTAGCCAGATCAGAAGCGTTCATGCCATTATCGGCATACCTTCTCTCTTTAATGCCTGTAATAGCTTCAAACTTATCTATTACCACCTTCTTATCCTGCTTAATCTGCAATTTGTCCTCTGCAAAAAAATCCTGTTCTATAAAATCATTATTGGTCACTACCCGCTCAGGAATATAGCTACCGGTTCCTGTAATTACTGTATTCATCTTAACATTTTTAAACGTCCAGGCGATATTTAAATCTAAATTCGCCCAGGTAACGATCTATGTGCACGGTTACGGCCTTCCGAAGCAGAAACACGTCGTACATGTTATTATATTGTTCTATCATTGAAAAGGCAGCTGTTTCCAGGCTGCTTTTTAACAATTCCACATACATAGCATGCAGTTGTATATATTCATTTTCATGCCTGCACCTTCCTAAATCCATTTCAAACCTTTCACATACATTAAAAAAACTTTTCTGCGCTGCTACGTTAAACTCAATATTAATTTGTTCAATATCTTTTTTCATATACAGCTGAATTGCACCGTTAAACTATTCAAGCACAAGTGCTTCAAGACCCGTTTCTTTTCCGTAAAAGTGAAAAGTACAACCATCGGCATGCGCACAATCTATACGCAGGTCGCTTTCTAAAAACACACCGGGCGAAATACTGATGTAGCAACTACCGCTTTCTTCATAAATAAAAAAAGGCACCGAAGCACACCTGTCAATAATTAATCCCCTGGCATCGAACCGGAATTTTTTTGTTCCGTTTTTTTCATAAAAGCTTCTGCTGCTAAGAAGCGCATAAGTATCAGCTACAGTCATCCATCAGAATTGTAAAATAAAAGGAAGCCCATGATTCACTTCCTTTTATTACTGTTAATAGAAAGTTTTATCGCGTCGTGGACGCTCTTCCCTTGGCCTGGCTTCATTTACCTGAATGGTACGGCCTGCCAGTGTAAAGCCATTTAATTCTTTAATAGCAGTTTCAGCTTCCTGCTGCTCCGGCATTTCAACAAATGCAAAGCCACGGCTTTGATTGGTAAATTTATCCGTAACAATGTTTACTGAAGCCACTTTTCCATACTGGGAAAACTGTTTTACTAATTCATCGGTATCTACACCGAAGCTCAAATTGGAAACGTAAATATTCATCCCGTAAGTTTTAATGGGAGAAAAAAGGATCTGAGACGAAAAGCAGGAGGTAAGGAAGGATAAACAGATTAGCGCGAATCGTTCACTACAAGATGCTGATATACTCAAATGATATCCCATTAAAGATAGCGTAATTAAATGGGAAGCCGTATTATTTATTTAACTGATGCATCTGCCCCGCTCAGTCACCGGCCTGTTTCAGCTATAGCAGCACACTGGCCATAGCTAATAATCGCAAAAAAAAGTAAGCTTACTGTCATATTCCTGCATTCACCCGCCATGCAATTGCCCTGCTGTTGTTGCTTCCATTCTTTTTTCATTTATTTTGTACCATGACAATTGCAGACTTATTCGAGCAAGGCAGTAACCGTGCATATGAAATTTGTGTTCCTCACATTTCCATAGACTGTGTGGTGTTCGGATTTCACGAGTCATCCCTGAAAGTGTTATTACTGAAAATGAAGGGTGTGGATAAATGGGGCCTGCCCGGCGGCTATATGAAAAAGAACGAGGACATACACGAAGCCGCCAGCCGCATCTTAAAAGCAAGAACAGGGGCACCACAAATATTCCTGGAACAGTTTAAAGTGTTTAGCGAAATAGGCCGCTCCGAAGGCGATTTCAGCCATTTACCCAAACACTTCTGGCAACGCCAGCGCTTTATTTCCATTGGTTTTTACGCCCTGGTAAACTATGAAGAGATTAAACCACGCGTAGATAAAATATCCGAACAATGTGAATGGTGCAACGTGGATGAACTGCCCGAGCTGATGATGGACCACCACACCATATTCACCAGCGCCCTGGAAACCCTGCGTAAAAACCTCAATAACAGCCCGATAGGTTTTAACCTGCTGCCCAAAGAATTTACCATGCCGCAATTGCAACGCCTGTACGAAGTGATACTGGGCAAATCACTGCACCGTGGCAACTTCCAGCGCAAAATGCACAGCTACGATATACTGGTAAAACAAAGCGATAGCAATACCAGCAACAGCCGCTCTCCTATTGTATACAGCTTTGACATGGCCAAATACAACGAAGCCCTTCGCTACGGCCTGCAACAAAATTTCTAATGTTAAATCTGAAAAAAAATTTGGATATAAAATATCATTCCATGAGATTTGTCTCAAAATGAGACAGTGGCACTGACTCTCATCCTATGACGAAAACTATACGATTGCATTGACCATAGCCTGACTTCATTTGCCACTACCCCATTTATTTCCTGAGAATAACTAACGCAGCTTTTGCCGGCTGTAAACAAGTTGCTGTCATTAAATAAATCATCCAACATGGCAAATAACACGTACGACGCTATTGTTGTAGGCTCTGGCATTTCCGGTGGCTGGGCCGCTAAAGAACTAACTGAAAAAGGGTTAAAGACTTTATTACTGGAACGTGGACGTAACATTGAACACATCAAGGATTACGTAAACGCGAATAAAGAACCCTGGGACTACGAACACCGCGGCGGGCATACCAAAAAAATGGAAGAAGCCTATCCCGTACTCAAACGCGATTATCCGTTAAACGAAACCAACCTCGACTACTGGGTAGACGAAAAAGAAAGCCCGTACATTGAAGCCAAACGCTTTGACTGGTTCAGGGGTTATCACGTAGGCGGCCGCTCACTGATGTGGGGCCGGCAAAGCTATCGCTGGCACAATATCGACTTTGAAGCCAACGCCAAAGATGGTCACGGTATTGACTGGCCTATCCGCTATGCCGATCTGGCCCCCTGGTATAGCTATGTAGAAAAGTTTGCAGGCATTTCGGGCAACCGGGATGGTGTGGACATTCTACCCGATGGCGAGTTTCTCCCCCCTATGGAAATGAACATAGTGGAAAAAGATGTAGCCGCCCGTATTAAAGAATATTACAAAGGCACCCGCCACATGATCATTGGCCGCACCGCCAATATTACCGTACAACACGAAGGCCGGGTGAATTGTCAATACCGGAACAAATGCTGGCTGGGATGCCCGTTTGGCGCGTACTTCAGCACACAGTCCTCTACCCTGCCCGCTGCTACCAAAACAGGCAACCTTACCGTTCGCCCCTGGAGCATTGTAACACGGGTATTGTATGATAAAAACACAAAGAAGGCTACCGGCGTAGAAGTACTGGATGCAGAAACCAATAAAACATACGAATACTACGCTAAGGTTATTTTTCTCAACGCTTCTACCATCAACACGGCTGCCATACTCATGCGCAGCGCCACCGACATATGGCCCGAAGGCTTAGGCAGCAGCAGTGGCGAACTGGGACATAACCTGATGGACCATCACCTGGGCGTAGGCGCTTCCGGCTGGGTAGAAGGTTATGAAGATAAATACTACTACGGCCGCCGGGCCAATGGTATTTACATACCCCGCTTCCGCAACCTGAACGGAGATAAACGCGATTACCTGCGTGGCTTTGGCTACCAGGGTGGTGCCAGCCGCGACAGGTGGAGCCGGGATATTGCCGAACTGAACATTGGTGGTGATTTCAAAGATGCCCTGAGCGAACCCGGACGCTGGAGCATGGGCATGGGGGGCTTTGGTGAAGTACTACCCTATCACGACAACCGCATATACCTGGATAAGGCGAAGAAAGATAAATGGGGTTTGCCTGTTCCTGTCATTGATGCCGAAGCAAAAGAGAATGAGTTGAAGATGCGGATAGATATGATGAACGATGCCGCAGAAATACTCACTGCTGCCGGTGTAAAAGATGTGCATACGTATAACAACGAAGCCATACTGGGTCGCGGCATTCACGAAATGGGCACTGCCCGCATGGGTAAAGACCCTAAAACCTCGGTACTGAATAAATGGAACCAGGTATGGGATGCGCAAAACGTATATATCACCGATGGATCGGCCATGACATCCGCAGCCTGCCAGAATCCTTCTCTTACCTATATGGCCATGACTGCCCGCGCAGCAGACCATGCGGTATCAGAGCTGAAAAAATTAAATATCTGATCATTCTTCTTTAACCATACAACTATGAACAGAAGAGAAGCATTGAGCCGGGTAGCCGTGTTGGTAGGCGGCTCCATCATAGGCGCAGAATTCTTTTTATCGGGCTGTAAAAACCACGGCACCGTTAACACAGAGAATTTGTTTGAAAAAGACACCATTGCTTTTTTAAACGAAGCAGGCGAAACCATCTTACCGCAAACAACCACGCCAGGCGCTAAAGCGGCCGATGTAGGCAGCTTTATGGCTGTGATGGTGCGCGATTGTTACAGCGATAAAGACCAGGAAACATTTAAAAAAGGCTTGACCCAACTCAACAACAGCTGTAAAGAAAAATACAAAAAAGACTTTATGGATGCCAGTAAGGAGCAACGCCTGGAGTTGTTGACCCAACTGGATAAAGAAGCGAAAGAATACAATAAGAACAAGAAAAAAGACGAGCCCAACCACTACTTCACTATGATAAAGCAACTTACACTGCTGGGTTTCTTTACATCAGAAGTAGGTTGTAAGCAAGCCCTGCGTTACGTGCCGGTACCCGGCAAGTACGATGGCAACTATCCGTATAAAAAAGGCGATAAGGCCTGGGCTTTAGCATAAAAGAGATGACTATGAAACTACGATTAGGAATGATAGGCGGTGGCCCCGGTGCATTTATAGGTGCAGTACATCGTATTGCTGCACGTATAGATGATGATTACCAGCTGGTGTGCGGCGCTTTTAGCAGTGATGCCGCCAAATCAAAAGCCATGGGTGCTACCCTTGGCCTGGAAGAAACACGCACCTACGGCAGTTACGAGGAATTGATAGCACACGAGCTACAGTTACCCGAACAGCAACGCGCACAGGTAATCAGTATAGTAACCCCTAATCACCTGCATTTTCAGCCAGCTAAACTGGCATTGAAAAACGGGTTTCATGTAATACTGGACAAACCCGCCACCTTTTCACTCGAAGAAGCGCTTGCGCTGAAAGCAGTGATGCAAGCCAGCGGCAAACAGCTTTGCCTTACGCATACCTACACGGGCTACCCGATGGTGAAAGAAGCACGCAGGCTGGTAGCCACAGGTGCTATAGGCAAGGTGCGTAAAATATATGTACAGTATGCACAAGGCTGGTTAAGCCAGCTGGAAGAAGGCACCGGCAACAAACAGGCCGCGTGGCGCACCGACCCTTCTAAAAGTGGCATCGCCGGCGCTATGGGCGATATAGGCACACATGCTTTTAACCTGGCCGAATATGTGAGCGGTTGCAGCCTGTCGCACCTTTGCGCCGATATCAATACCGTAGTAGCAGGCCGCCAGCTGGATGATGATGGCGCTGTGCTGCTGAAGTTTGAAGGCGGTGCCAGCGGCGTGCTGGTGGCCACCCAAATAGCCACCGGCGCAGAGAACAATATACAGGTAAGTATATACGGCGAGAAAGGCGGCCTGGAATGGCAGCAGAATAACGCCAACTCACTCACTGTACGCTGGCCCGATAAACCGGCTGAAACATGGCGTACCGGCGGCAGCTACACCAGCAGTGTAGCCACGCACAACACACGCACACCTGCCGGACACCCTGAAGGATACCTGGAAGCATTTGCTAACCTCTACCACAATTTTGCGTTAACCATTCGCGCAGCATTGGCCAACCAAACAGCATCTGCCGAAGCACTGGACTATCCCGGCATAGAAGAAGGCATACGGGGCATGGCATTTATTGAGCATGTCATCACTTCCGGTAAAAGTGATATTAAATGGACCCCATTCATAATTGATTAATCTATGGTAACAATTAAAGGCCCTGCGCTATTCATAGCCCAGTTTATAGGAGATGAAGCGCCATTTAACAGTTTATCATCCATAGCAGGCTGGGCTGCCAGCCTGGGTTATAAAGGATTGCAGATACCTACCAACGATGCTCGCTTCATTGATTTGCAAAAGGCTGCCGAAAGCAAAACCTATGCAGAGGAAATAAAAGGCATTGTACAGGAATACGGCCTGGAAATAACCGAGCTATCCACCCATTTACAGGGCCAACTGGTAGCCGTGCATCCCGCATACGACGATTTGTTCGATGCCTTTGCACCAGCCGCTTATCAACGCAACCCGGCCGCACGCCAGCAATGGGCCGTGCAGCAGCTGCGTTACGCCGCCAAAGCTTCCCAAAATCTGGGCCTTAGCGCCAGCGCAACTTTCAGCGGTGCGCTGGCATGGCCCTTTATGTATCCCTGGCCACAACGGCCCGCAGGGCTGGTAGAAACCACCTTTAACGAACTGGCCAAAAGATGGCTGCCCATTTTGAACTATTATGATGAATGCGGTATTGACCTGTGTTATGAAATACACGCCGGTGAAGACCTGCACGATGGCAGCAGCTACGAACTATTCCTGGATAAGGTGAACCAGCACACACGCGCTAACCTGCTGTACGATCCTTCGCATTTTGTGTTGCAGTGCCTGGATTACCTGGAGTATATAGACATCTACCACAGCCGCATTAAAATGATGCATGTAAAAGATGCAGAGTTTAACCCCACGGGTAGGCAGGGCGTATATGGCGGTTACCAAAGCTGGCTCAACCGCGCAGGCCGCTTCCGCTCACTGGGCGATGGGCAGGTGGATTTTAAATCGGTATTCAGCAAACTGGCCCAATATGATTTTCCCGGCTGGGCCGTGCTGGAATGGGAATGCGCTTTAAAACACCCGGAAGACAGTGTACGGGAAGGCGCACCTTTTATTAAAAATCATATTATTCGCGTAACCGATCACCCCTTTGACGACTTTGCCGCCGCTGGCGTTGATCAAACATTACAACGAAAGATATTAGGTATTCAATAACCGTAATTGCGCAAGATGAAACAAACAGGAACAATAGCATTGATCGCATTTACCTGCGCAGCCCTGGTGGCTTGCGGAGGTTCTTCTTCCAATTTGCCTGGCGCCGATAGCGCTTCTGCTAACGATAAAGCAGCCGTGGCACAAAATACCAATGCCGCGCAGGACACTGCCGGCAAACTGGGCACAGAAAACCAGGGCGGGAACGCTCCCAGGGCAGTAGAACTGATGGCTCAATCGGATTGCTTATCTTGTCATAAGGTACGTGAGAAACTGGTAGGCCCCTCCTATGAGGAAATATCGAAAAAATATACCACTGCGGATATAGACACACTGGCTTCTAAAATTATCAAAGGCGGGCAGGGAAGTTTCGGGCAAGTGCCTATGACACCACACCCCGCCCTTTCAACGGATGATGCCAAAGCAATGGTGAAGTACATACTCTCTATAAAATAACGTTGCCATGACAATTGCCATTAAAACCAAACTTTCTACCATGATGTTCCTGGAGTTTTTTATCTGGGGCGCTTGGTTTGTTACACTAGGCACTTACCTTTTTAACAACCTGAAAACCAATGCTACTGACGTAGGAGTAGCTTACCTGACACAAGCCATCGGCGCTATTGTTGCCCCGTTTATCATCGGGTTAATAGCAGACCGTTTTTTTAGCGCCCAAAAAATACTGGGTGTGCTGCACCTGGCAGGTGCAGCCCTGTTATGGCTGATGCCCACCGCCGGCAACTTTGCCGGTTTTTACCCTTATGTGCTACTGTATATGATCGTATACATGCCCACGCTGGCGTTGGTAAACTCTATTTCTTTCCGGCAAATGGCCGACCCCGGGAAAGAGTTTCCTCCTATTCGCGTACTGGGCACCCTTGGCTGGATTATAGCAGGTTTTGCCATCGGATACATGGGCTGGGAAAAAAGCGGCACGCTGGATCTTACTTTTAAAACCGCCGCTGTTGCTTCGCTGATGCTGGGTGTGTTCAGCTTTACGCTACCCGACACCCCCCCTTTAAAGAAAAACACAAAAACATCTGTAAGTGAAATACTGGGCCTGGACGCCATTCGCTTACTGAAAAATAAATCGTACCGCACCTTCTTCGTGGCTTCTGTAGCCATCTGCATCCCCTTGGCTTTCTATTATAATTTCACCAATCCTTTTTTAAACGAGGTAGGCATGAAAGGTGCCGCTGGTAAACAGGCATTCGGACAGGTTTCTGAATTACTGTTTATGGCCCTGATGCCCTTGTTCTTTTCCCGGCTGGGTGTAAAGAAAATGCTGGCCATAGGTATGCTGGCCTGGGTGTTGCGCTATGTATGCTTTGCCTACGGTAATGCCGATGCCAATTACTGGATGCTGATAGCAGGCATTGTACTGCACGGCATCTGTTATGATTTCTTCTTTGTAACCGGGCAGATATATACCGACAACCTTGCCGGCAGCCAGTTTAAAAGCGCCGCACAGGGCTTTATTACATTAGCCACCTATGGGGTAGGCATGTTTATAGGCTTTTCCATATCAGGCCCTATAGTAGATAAACATAAAATTGGCGATGTTCACCAGTGGACACCTATATGGCTGATACCTGCTGCCATTGCTGCAGTAGTATTGGTGTTATTTCTGTTAGGCTTCCGCGATCAGCCGGCTGCTACTGAACACAATCAGGCCAGCAAAGGCACATCGCAAAACCTGCATCCCGAAATCTCGTAACAACAGATAATTGTTTTTGTATGAAATGGAACCGGAGAACCGCTATTAAAAACCTGCTGGGTGGCACAGCTGCCTTATCTACAGGCAATTTATTAAGTGCCTACACGCAGGATAACCCATCAGCTAATACCACCATGACCTTAAAAGGAAACATCAACCACTCCGCCTGCCGCTGGTGCTACAGCGACATACCCCTGGATGCCTTTTGTGCCGGCGCTAAAGACATAGGCTTAAAAGGCATTGACCTGGTAGGCCCCAAAGAATGGGACACCCTGAAAAAGTACGGCCTGCATTCCACCATGTGCAACGGTGCTGAAATAAACCTGGTAGATGGCTTCAACGAAAAAAGCAATCACGACACTTTAGTAAAGCAATATTCCGAAATGATACCGCTGGTAGCCAAAGCAGGCTACACCAACCTTATTTGTTTCAGCGGCAACAAGCGCCACCTCAGTGATGAAGAAGGCTGGCAAAACTGCGTTACCGGTTTGCAAAAAATAATACACCTGGCCGAAAAGCACAACGTGGTGCTGGTAATGGAGCTGCTCAACAGCAAACTCAACCATAAAGACTACCAGTGCGACCGCACCTGGTGGGGCGCTGAACTTTGCCAGAAGGTGGGATCGGAAAACTTTAAACTGCTATACGATATTTACCATATGCAGATAGATGAAGGTGATGTGATCACCAACATCCGCCAATTTCACCAGCACATTGCCCATTATCATACCGGCGGTGTACCCGGCAGGCATGAAATTGACGAATCGCAGGAACTTTACTACCCTGCCATTATGCGGGCTATAGTAGCAACAGGCTTTAAAGGCTATGTGGCACAGGAGTTTATACCACAGGCTACAGATAAAATGGCATCTCTGCGCAAGTGTGTGCAGCTATGCGACATTTAATAACATTGTATTATCCATTAACGATTGTTTATTATGATAACCAGGAGAAACTTTTTAACAAAAGCCGGTTTATTGGGTGCCGGCGTTATTTTAGCCCCTCAATTAGCACATGCAAAAACAAAATCTGTGGCAGGCTTACAACTATATACCTTACGCGAACAACTACCCAAAGATGTAAAAGGTGTAATAGCCAAAGTGGCTGCCGCCGGTTACAACGAGGTAGAATTATACGGCTTTAGCAAAGCCAATGGCTTCTGGGGCCTGAGCGCCACTGAGCTGAAACAACTGTTAAAAGCACATGGTTTAAAAGCACCGAGCGGACACTACAACATGGACCAACTGTTAAGCACCGGCTCACTGGAAGAAGTAGATGCCGCTATAGAAGCCTCTAAAACACTGGGCCATCAATATGTTACCCTGCCTTATGTGAATGCTAAATTCCGCCAGACAGCAGCTGATTTACAATCTATTGCCGCCAAAGTAAACACCGCCGCCGAAAGGATTAAAAAGGCCGGTTTAAAGATGGCTTATCATAACCACGATTTTGAATTTGAACAAATTGGTGGCACTTCCCTGTATCAGGTGTTGTTAAAAGAAACAGACGCCTCCTTAGTAGATTTTGAAATGGATTTATATTGGGTGGTACGCGCCGGACAAGACCCCATCAGCTGGTTTAAAAAACATCCCGGCCGCTTTACCATGGTGCATGTAAAAGACATGGATAAAGCCGACAACAAGCTGAACACGGAAGTAGGCAAAGGACAGGTGGATTTTAAAAGCATTTTCAAAGAAGCGAAGCTGGCAGGCATTCAACACTATATCATTGAGCAGGAGAATTTTAAAATAGATCCTTATGCCAGCATTACAGAAAGCTGCCGCTATTTAAAAAACGTATTATTAGCATAAACCAACAGCAGCCCCGTATGAAAATTCCATTGTTGATAACAGTTATACTGGCAGGCAATATCTGTTGCTCACAGGCACAGCAGCCAGCCAAACCGGAAGACACAGAAGTGTGGCAACCTGTTCCCCCCAAAGTAGCCCCCGGTGCAGCAACGGTAACCACTGCCCCATCGGATGCGATTATCCTGTTCAATGGCAAAGACCTTTCGGAATGGGTATCCAATAAAGACCGCACCCAACCCGCCGGATGGGTAGTAAAAGACAGCATCATCACCGTTAACAAAGCCGCTGGCAATATTGAAACCAAACGCCTGTTCCGCAACTACCAGTTGCATATAGAATGGCGTGTACCCGCCAACATTACCGGCGAAGGGCAGGCACGCGGCAACAGCGGTTTGTTCCTGGCTTCCCTGGGGCAAGGCGATCCCGGTTATGAGTTACAGATACTCGACTCTTATGCCAACAGCACCTATGTAAACGGTATGGCAGGCAGCATTTATAAACAACATCCACCACTGGCCAACCCTTCCCGTAAACCCGGCGAATGGCAAACCTATGATGTTATCTGGACTGCCCCCGTATTTAAACAGGATGCCACCTTACAATCACCGGCAAACATCACCGTATTCTTTAACGGCATACTGGTGCAAAACCATCAAACACTGGAAGGCCCCACACAGTATATTGGCAAGCCCGCTTATACCCAGGCGCATGGCGCGGCCCCAATTAAACTACAGGCACATGGCGATAAAAGTGAGCCCATCAGTTTCCGGAATATCTGGGTAAGGGAGTTATAATAACACATAGTAGTGATAGTTAGATAGCAGCAGCCGGCATTGTATATGCCGGCTGTTTTTATTTGCCGCACACATCTCCTCTCCTGCTTCTTGTAAAAACCGGAATGTTTGTTAATTTACATTCCATCCTGGCACACTACACCTGTATCAGGTGCCGGGCAGCAACCTTCATCACTTCAATTGATCTTATCATGCTTGAACGCACAATTCCTTCCAGTGGCGAAAAAATTCCTGTAATTGGCTTAGGCACCTGGCAAACCTTTGATGTATCCGGCCAGGCAGAACTGGAAAACTGCACAAAAGTACTGCATGCGTGGGATGTACATGGTGGAAGGCTGATAGACAGTTCACCAATGTATGGTAAAGCAGAAGCAGCCATAGGAACAGTAACCAGTAATGCCCCCTTACGCGACAACTATTTTTATGCCACCAAGGTTTGGACAACAGGCCTGCAACAAGGCATCCAACAAATGCAACAATCTTTTGACAGGATGGGTCGTAAAACAGTTGACCTGATGCAGATTCACAACCTGGTAGACTGGAAAGCGCACCTGCCCCAGCTGCGTAAAATGAAAGAAGAAGGTACCATTCGTTACATAGGCATTACCCATTACCGCGATAGCAGCCATAAAGAGCTGGCCAACATACTGAACTCAGAACATGACATTGACTTTGTGCAATTCAACTACTCCCTGTTTAACCGGCATGCCGAAGAATACCTGTTACAAACAGCGATGCACAACCAGGTAGCCACGCTCATCAACCGCCCCTTTGGCGAAGGCAGTATGTTACAAACCGTCCAAAACAAAACCCTGCCGCCCTGGGCCATAGAACAGGATATTACTACCTGGCCCGGCTTTATACTCAAATACATTATATCCCACCCCGCTGTAACCTGCGTAATACCGGCTACCAATAAAAGCCAGCATGCAGCTTCCAACGCATTGGCAGGCAGCGATTTTATACCAAATGAAGCTTTTCGTAAGAAGATGGTAGATTATATTAAAGGGATATAAGTCACATCCCTGATAACGGGCATGCAACAACAGGAATACCGGAATGCATAGCCCATGCAATAGCAATAAGACCATGCATTCTCATACCAACTTATTCAAAATGATGTTTGCCCGATTTTACCTCCGCCATTTTTATCACGGAGCCCTTTACATCTGGCACATACACTGTAGCGGTGGTATTTTCCGGCACTTCCACGTCCAATACTACATGATTGCTTTCTATACGCCAATGCACACTTACGCTACCATATTGCGTTTGCAGGCCGGCCTTACAATAGGTTAGGCCACCACCCGGCTGCGGCTTGATGATGATTTTTTTATAACCCGGTGCGCTGCTGTCTGTGTTAATACCCGCCATCACACGGTACATCCAGTCGCCAATAGCACCATACGCATAGTGATTGAAAGAGTTCATTCTTTCGGTTTGAAACGAGCCATCGGTTTTAATACCATCCCAACGCTCCCAGATAGTAGTAGCTCCTTTTTTCACCGGGTATAACCAGGAAGGAAACGTTTCCTGTAACAATAACTGGTAAGCCACATCTGTATAACCAAAACGGCTTAATACATGACACAGGTAAGGCGTTCCCAGGAAACCTGTAGTAAGATGGTTGCTATAAGCCCGTATATTATCCACCAGGTATCTGGCAGCCGTTGGCCGCAACTGCTCCGGCAACAGATCAAACTCCAGCGCCAGCACATAAGCGGTTTGTGTATTGCTTACCAGCCTTCCGCTGGCAGTTACATACTCGCGGTTAAAGGCCGCTTTAATACGGCTGAGTAACGCTTCATACTTTTTCACATCTTCCGTTTTACCCAGCACCGAGGCAGCATTGGAAAGCAACTGCGTAGAATAAGCGTAAAAACACTGGGCAATCTGGTATTTATCCGTGATGGCATCCGAACCATCATCATCAGGCGAGCGATAACTTAGCCAATCTCCAAAATGACCGCCTTTGTTCCATAGATCATCATTACTGTTAAGGGTCATATAATCTACCCAGCCTTTCATACTGGTATACTGGTTTTCCAACACCTGTTTATCTCCATACACCAGGTACATGTTCCAGGGTATAATGGTAGCTACATCGCCCCAGCCAGCCGAACTTCCATAGTAGCCAATACAGTTAGGCACCACCCAGGGCACACCACCATCAGCACGCTGATCGGCTGCTACATCTTTCAGCCATTTACTAAAGAACTTCTTTACATCAAAGTTAAAAGCAGCTGTTCGGAAAAATACCTGCGCATCTCCTGTCCACCCCAATCGTTCATCGCGTTGTGGACAATCCGTAGGAACATCCAGGAAGTTGCCCCGCTGGCCCCATTGTATATTATGCTGTAACTGGTTCAGCAACGGGTTGGAGCATTCAAAAAAGCCGGTGGGCTTCATATCAGAATATAAGGCTACCGCTGTAAAGTCGTCCGGGTTTAATTCACCAGGATAGCCTTCTACTGCGATATAGCGAAAGCCGAAATAAGTAAAATGCGGTTCTAACAACTCTTCCCCTGTGCCAGCAAGTGTATAGGTGGCAGTGGCCTGTGCTGAGCGCAGGTTTTCGGTATAGAAGTTACCTGCCTTGTCCAATACCTCTGCGTGACGAATAGTAATAACACTACCCGCTTTACCTCTTGCTTTTACCATAACCCAACCAGTAAGGTTTTGTCCAAAATCAATCACCTTCTCTCCTTTGGGCGTGGTGATGATGGGAAGGGGCTTAAAAGTCTCGTGTCTGGTAATCAATTCATTTTCTGTAGCGATAATATTATCATAAGGATAGTTAGTTATCCGAACGGGCTTATCATATACAGCCTGCACTCTTGCATCTACTGTTTCCCCGGCATAAATTTCAGCAGAACGGATAGGCCCTTCTGAACATGCCCAGCTACTGTCAGAACAGATGATATCCTTTTTGCCGTTTTGATAAGTAATTTCCAGCTGACAAAGCAAAGCAAGGCTTTTCCCATAACGATCCCTATGTGCGTTAAAACCCATAGCTCCCCTATACCAGCCATCGCCCAGGCACACATTCCATGCGTTTGCGCCCGTTTTTACTAACGACGTTACATCATACTCCTGGTATTGCAGCCGTTTGTTGTAGCTGGTCCAGCCCGGTGTTAGATAAGCCTGGCCTATACGCTGCCTGTTCACCTGCCCTTCATATAACCCCCGGCTGGTAATATATACACGGGCACTCTTCACCTTCTTATTCAGGATGAAGGCTTTATGAAAATAGATAGCTGGCCGGTGAACACTATCCTCCGGGTACCCTGCTTCTATCCACCGGGCTTTCCAGGTAACTACCGGCTGTGCATAAAGGCTACAGCCTATACATAACAGGCCAAACAGGTAAAGGATTTGTGTACGGAGGGTGGAAGCAAGTTTCATTAGCAATAAGCAATTAAAATGAATGATAATAAATATAATAATTATTCACCACGTTAACACGATAACTTTATATAAAACAAGCCGGCGCGCAACAGGATAGCTGGTTCAACAATTTCTCTGAAAGCAAACAAGCTTCCTAAAAGCTTATCAGTACTATTTCCTAAAGAAAACAAAAAACCCACCTTTTCAATGGACTTTTATTGTTTTATCGTCTCCACTATTGTATTTTTGCCCCGCACATTACCGTAAGTCACCTGTACTTTTATATAAGGGCACGGTATAACAAGGTTGTATATGATATATATGTTCCGCTTTATTCTATATCCCATTACAGGTTGCCTGCCCGCGCAGCACCGATGTTGAACGTACAACAACCCATGCAAGCTTTATACACCTTTTCAGCGCCTGCAATGCAGCAGGTGGCTATTACCTTTTACATCCATGGAATGGTCATATTAAAACAGGCAATTCTTGCTATAATAAACAATAACTTCGCGGCCCGGACATTGGACCGCCAAAGTGACCAAGGAGCAAAACGCTATTTAAACACAACGCGTAATAAAGCTGGCAACAACTTATTAAGCGCAAAGGAATCATTTACATCGAAAAAGAGATTATTATGGTAGAGGAGATCACATACAATTCCATATCCCGCTTTTCTAACCGCGCGGAAAACTATATGAAGTACAGGCCGGGTTATCCCGAAGCCCTGGTACCATTCCTGGAAACAAGATTTGCCCTTCCGGAATCTGCATCCGTAGCAGATATAGGATCAGGCACCGGCTTGTTTGGTGAGTTGCTGTTGAAAAAAGGATATGCAGTTACCGGTGTGGAACCCAACGTGGAAATGGCAGAAGCAGCAGAAGCCAAGCTGAGTAAATATTCCGCATTCACCAGCCTGCGCAACCGGGCCGAAGAAACTGCCCTGCCTGCACAATCGCAGGACCTTATCACCGTGGCCCAGGCTTTCCATTGGCTGGACCCCATTGCTACCAAAGAAGAGTTTCGCCGTATACTGAAACCAGGTGGCCACGTGGTGCTGGCCTGGAATATACCGCAGGTAGATACGCCTTTTATGACCCGCTACCTGCAATTAAAAGACGAATATAAAGGCGAAGAGAAGATGCCGGAAAAAATTAACGAATACGCTATTTCCGATTTCTTCCTGCCCGGTGGTTTTGAAACAGCTATCTTCCCCAACACACAAACGTTGGATTTTGAAGGTCTGAAAGGACAGCTATTGTCCTCTTCGTATATTCCCCTGCCTGGTCACCCATCCTATCAGCAAATGATCAATTCCCTGATTCAATTGTTCATAGCCTGCAACGAAAGCGGTTTTGTACACATGAAATTCAATACCGTATTGTATTGGAACAGTGGCACTGATTTTTAATAACAATCCCTGCAAAGTATAGTTGTAATTGTACTTTGCAGGGATCACTATCTGGCAGCATTGCTCCCTCCAACTACCCCTGCATTCAGCGGATAACTTCATCCCTCCTCACACTGCCCGCTACATCTGCTTTAACATGGCTTCTTTCCACCTATTGTGAAAACAGTAAAAAATAGAATTCAATAAAGTGTTTATATTGAATTCAACAGAACAGAGATCCCTTACCTATATAAATATAGATTCAGAGAAAGAATACCCATAAAAAAAATGATATTTATCAGCATCTCTCTTTTCCGGTTTAGCAGCCCCTTTATACGGCTCATCCATCCCCTCATTCTTACAATAAATCCATAACAATCAATTCTAAAGACTTTCTGAAGATTCGCCATTTATCCATATCGAGATCCGGAAAATTAAAAGAATAATTTATTCCCGATATGGTAAAACCGGGCCTTCTCCCTACCGCTAATTTTGCGCCCTACTACTATAAGACAAGACATGCAAAAGATAACAGGTTGTTTCATTACTGCCTGCCTGGCTTTTTCTGTATCTACCCAGGCCCAGTATCGAACACAAGCCCAGCAATTGGTGATGACCAATGAAGACTCGCTCAACGCCGGCCTTAATAAAAACAAAACAGTGGTTTCCGGTTACGGAAGCGCCTATTACCAACGCAACAACAACCTTTCTGTGGCCAGAGCCAGCCTGGAACGGGCGGTTTTGTTTGTAGGCCACCAGTTTAACCGTAAAATCTCGTTCTTCTCCGAGCTGGAATTTGAAAATGCCAAAGTAACTGCGGGCGAAAGCGGCGCGGGAGAAATTGCGATGGAGCAGGCATTTTTAAAATTCAACCTCAATCCCAAACAATATATAGTGGCGGGCCTTTTTGTACCCCGCATAGGTATATTAAACGAAAACCACCTGCCCGTAAACTTTAACGGCGTGGAAAGAACCCAGGTAGAAACCTATGTGATACCCGCCACCTGGCGCGAGGTAGGTGTAGGCTTTTATGGTTCAGCCAACCGCATGCCCATTAACTATAGCGTGGCGTTGGTCAATGGTTTAAACAGCGCCGGGCTGGAACACTCCACCGGTTTAATGGGCGCACGTGCCGAAGGCAGCTATGCCCTGGCCAATAACCTGGCACTAACCGCTTCTTTACAATACAATCCCGGTAATTTTAAATTCCAGGTATCCGGCTATATGGGCGGTACGGTAGGCTTATCGCAACGCGCTGCCGACAGTCTGAACGTAGGCCTGAAAGGGGGCACTTTTGGTACACCGGTATATCTTACCGAAGGCAATATGCAATGGTCTAACCACGGCCTTTCTTTCAAAGCACTGGCCGTATATGTATCCTACCCCGATGCACATAAAATTTACCAGGCATACGGTAAAGACATTGCATCGGCCATGTATGGCGCTTATGCCGAAGTGGGTTACGACTGGCTGTATCGCCGTCACAAGCAGGATCAGTTTATCACCTTTGTACGTACCGAGCGGCTGGACCTTAATTCCACCCTCCCCAACGGCCAGAAAGACCGCTACGATGGCACATTACAGCAAACGCATGTAATAGCCGGCTTTAGCTACCTGCCTGTTCCTAACGTGGTAGTGAAAGCAGATGTGCGGTTTGTACATACCGGTAAGCAAAACGAAGCCTTGATTGTGAACCCACCACCTAACGCTTTACCTTATCAGCAAAACAACCAGCTCATTAACCTGGGCATCGGTTATTCTTTCTGATATACTATTTAAATATACCGTTATGCAGCGCAGAGACTTTTTAAAATCATCCTGCCGGGTTTGTTTGCTGGGAGCCGCTGGTTACCTCACACATACGTTAGCCGGTTGCAGCCCTGCCACTTACCAGGTAACCAAAACACCGGTAGTGAACAATACCGTGAGTTTACCCGTGGCATTGTTTGCGCAGTCATCCTTACAAATTGTAAGGCCCGCAGGTACTTATTTTGATATCGCTGTACGCAAAAAAGAAGATGGCACCTATAGCGCTTTATTGCTGCAATGCACCCACCAGGAAAACGGATTGCAGGTAACCGGCAATGGCTATGTGTGCAGTGAGCATGGCAGCACTTTTACCAAAGAAGGCAAAGTAACCAAAGGCCCTGCCGAAGAAGCTTTAACACAATACCCGACATCCGTTAACCAGGATGCTATCATTATCTATTTAAAGAAATAACACTTTTATGAAACAATTGAGCATGGGAATATGCCTGGCTACATTAGTGCTGGCATCGTCCTGCAAGAAATCAGATGACACCAGCACCACTACCGACTTCACCACCCTGGAACAACAGGTGTTGAGCGATTTCACCGCCAAGGTGGCTGTAAAAAGCTACCTGGATTTAAAAACAGCTGCAGCCAATCTGAACACTTCCCTGGTGGCATTAAATAGTTCAGCCACAGAAGCCAACCTTACCACAGCCCGCACCAACTGGAAAGCATTGCGCCTGGTATGGGAACAGTGCGAAGGCTTTTTGATAGGCCCTGTAGAAGACAACGACTACGATCCCAGCATGGATACCTGGCCTACAGATTACACACAGATGGATGCTGTACTGGCCGACAACAGCAAAACTTTAAGCCTGGCAGAAATACAGGGTTACGACGATGCTTTAAAAGGTTTTCACCCGATTGAGTATATCATCTTTGGCAACCACGGCGACCGTAAGGCAACCGATATCACTGCCCGCCAAAAGCAATACATGTTAAGCCTGAGCGCCGATGTAGTAAACATCTGTAACAATTTGTACGACAGCTGGACCACCGGCGCAGACAACTTTGCTGCACAGGTAGCTACACCTTCTGCCAACGGCAAATACAAAACCCGTAAAGAAGTATTTTCTGCCCTGGTAGACAATGGCCTTATCGGTATTTGTGATGAAGTAGGCGGCGGTAAAATGCTGGAACCTTTTGAACAAAAAGCCCCGGAAAAAGTAGAATCACCTTACTCCGGTAACTCTACCATCGACTTCAAAAACAACATTATTGGCATCCAGAATGTATATATTGGCATTAATGGCAGCACTGGTTTAAATGTACTGATCGCTGCTAAAAACAAAGACCTGGATAACCGTATACAAGCCAGTCTTACAGCTGCTATCAACTCATTCGACAACATTAAAGGATATTATGAAGATGCGATCCTGAACCAGTCTGCCGCCATCAATCAAACGATGACCCTGCTGGTGAGCGAAAACGCAGCTGATAAGTCGCTGAAATCAACGTTATCAGAACTGGACGCCTTTATCCTGCAATACATTAAAGATTAATTACCCTTTCTTACTCGTCTCATGAAAAAGTTGTTTGTACTCAGCGCCCTTATTATACTGGTAACCTTATTCACCATGTGTAACAAAGCAGGTTTGTTCCCCGACAGCGGGTACGACGACCGGCTGAGTGGTGGTGCAGCAACAGTTTTTGATGAAACGTCCAAAGCCTTCACGCATTCGTTCGATGGTTTAAGCGAACGCAATGCAAGGGTGCATGGTATAGGAGATGGTGATTTTTCTCAAACATTCGTATCCAGCCCGGCACCATTGTTTGGCGGGCTGGGTCCGGTGTTTAACAATGTATCCTGTATATCCTGCCACCACAATGATGGTAAAGGCACCCCTACTGCCGGCGACATACGTTCATCGCTGCTATTCAGAACCAGCTTACCCGGCATGGATGAAAACGGTGGCCCCGTAGCAGTACCCGGCTTTGGTTTGCAATTGCAGGACAGGGCATTGATTAATGTACAACCAGAAGTAAAAATAAATATCAGTTATGCCGATTCATTAGTCACCTACCCTGATGGTAGCGTGGCAACCCTTCGTAAACCTTCCTATACCGTAGCCAGCTCGTACATACCCTTGCCTGCCGGCTACATGCTATCCCCACGCCTGGCGCCACCGGTATTTGGCGCGGGTTTGCTGGAAAGTATTCCAGACCAGACCATCACTGATTATGCGGATGAAAACGACGCCAATGGCGATGGCATCAGCGGCAAACCTAACTATGTGTACAACCCCGCTACCGGCAAAAAAGAGCTGGGTCGCTTTGGTTTAAAAGCCAATACCTCTACCCTGCTTACCCAGGTAGCCGCCGCTTACCAGCAGGATATGGGAATTACCAGCTACCTGTTTCCTAAAGAAAGCGTATATGGTCAATCGCAGGCCGATCAGCTTACCGATGATCCTGAGTTACCCGATACGGTATTGCGTTATGTTACTTATTACGTACAAACACTGGCTGTGCCTGCCCGCCGTAGTGTAAACGAAAACAGGGGTGGCGAACAATTATTTATACAGGTGAATTGCGCCAGTTGCCACAGACAAACCATACAAACCGATGCCAATGTAGCGATACAAATGGGCACACAACGTATTCATCCCTACACCGACCTGCTGCTGCATGACATGGGCAGTGCCTTATCTGACGGACGGCCCGACTTCCTGGCCACCGGCAACGAATGGCGTACCATGCCTTTATGGGGCATCGGGCTATTTGAAAAAACCAATGGCATACCTTACTACCTCCACGATGGTCGCGCACGTACTATAGAAGAAGCCATTCTATGGCATGGCGGCGAAGCCACTAAAGCCAAACAGCAATACATGCAGCTTTCCAAAGCCGACCGTAACCAGCTGTTAAACTTCCTCAAAACCCTGTAGCTATCCATAACCTGCCAGCATTTTCTGGCAGGCTGCAACAAAATCTGTCTCCAAAAGGAGACAGATAAACGATAGATATGGAAACATTAGTTATATCAATTCTATCTGGCAGAACCATAGACAGCCACACCAAACGTGCCTTGCTGTATAGTCCCATCTTTTATTTCAGCACCACTCAGAAAAATCTGGTGAGTATTTCCACTGTATGCCAAAGTTTTCATACCTGGCCGTGTTTGTAAAGTCTGTATTACTTTGTAGCTGTCAGCACCATCCTGTTGAATAATGCTGGCATTACCTTCCCCATTAGAAGTAATGATCAGTTTCAGCTCTTTTTCATACACTACCCCATCTACCTTCCCGCCAATAGGCAACTCATCAACCTGATTACCGGTAGCCGCATCCAGCACAAGCAGGTTGCGGCTTTCTTTACAGGCTACAAATAGTCTGCCCGTAGAGTTATCAATAGTAATACCGGTAGGTGCCACTCCCGTTTTCAGCGCGTAACGGCGCACAATTTTAGCCAGTTTTACATCAATCACCACTACTTCATTTTTATCTTCCAGGTTGTTGAATATAAGCCCCTTGTCATCTGGTACTGCAAACTCAGGTTTCCCCCCCAGTTCGATAGTACCTGTTTCTGTGTTGGTATGAGGATCGATAATAGAAACGCTGTGCGAATCGCCGCAGAAAGCATAGATCTTATCAGATACTTTATCAAAAATCACGCAATCTGGCTTTACACCACTCACCTTAATAGTTTTAATCACTTGGAAAGTATTGTAATCAAATACAGTTACAGTATTGACAGTACCGTTGGTAATATACCCTTTCTCCAAAGCTTTTACCAGGGCAACACCATGCACGCCGTTTAGGCTGTCAATCTCTCCTATTTGTTTACCCGTATTCAGGTCCACTACATGTACTCTATCAAAATGCGATACAAACAAACGCTTTTGTTCATCATCTATTTTCAGGTAATCCCACTTACCATCCCCCGATAAACTTATTTTCTTCACCAGTTGATAAGCAGGTGTATCTATTTGTGCCTCTGTAGTACCTGCTATCAGTAATGCTATCACTAATAGCACTTTCGCTTTTACTCGCTTCATATAATTATTAGTATTAAAATTTAGTATTCATTTGTTGCAAGCTAACGGGTCAATATTGAAGACATTTTGAATTTTGAATCATAAAACTGTTTGTTAATATTCTTATAACCTATAAATAATACAACAGCAACATACCCTGTAATTCAATTTTCCCACAGAATCGACAGTTAGGTTTGCTTCATTTTCAATACTGATGCATGAAAAAGAAGTTACTATTTCTGATTGTGACAGCCGCAGGCATCACTTTCGAAGCATCTGCTCAAACACCACCTGCCGCCATAAAAGCAGGTTTCGAAAAAGGTGGTAAAGAATTTTCTGCCAGAAGTGAATAAAAAAGACCTGTTATTTGACGCCAACGGCAAGTTTATCAAAGCCGTATCAGAAAAAAAAGACTAACATTTAATGGCCGGGTACAGGAAAAATTCAGAATTTGCCATAACATTTACCTTATGAAATTGCTGATTGTAGAAGACGAAAAAGAACTGGCAGATAGCATTAAAGCTTATCTGAGCAGCGAGCATTTTCTTTGCGAAGCCGTTCACGATTACCATTCAGCCCTGGAAAAGCTGGAAGTATTCGATTATGCCTGCATTATATTAGACATTGGTTTGCCTGGTGGCAGCGGCCTGCAACTGCTGAAAACCCTGAAAGCCGACGGCAAATCCGACGGTGTGCTTATTATTTCTGCCAAAGATTCTACCGACGATAAAGTACTGGGCCTGAAATCGGGTGCCGATGATTACCTGGCCAAGCCTTTTCACCTTTCCGAGCTGGGCGCACGGGTAGATGCCATTATACGCCGCAAAGTATTTAACGGCAACAGCATCCTGCAACTCGATCACCTCACTATTGACCTGCACAGTAAAACACTGATGAAGGATGAGGTACCTATCGATCTAACCCGCAAAGAATACGACCTGCTATTGTATTTCATCAGCAATAAAAACAAGGTTATTTCCAAAGACTCTATTATTGAACATTTGTATGGCGATGATATGAGCCTGCCGGATAACTTCGACTTTTTATACGCCCACATCAAAAACCTGCGTAAAAAACTGCAGCAGGCAGGTTGCCCCGATTATATTAAAGCCGTTTACGGCATGGGCTATAAGTTTGCCATTCCTACCTGATAAGTGCTGCAAACTGTTGTATAAAAGCTAAAAAAAGAACGGAAAATCCTTGCAAACCACGGAATTTCAGATTCTCTTCAGAATCTCCGGCTAGGTTTATCCTATGTCACGTAAACACTACCTCCTGTGGCTATTGGTAACTGTATCCAATGCCCCTGCACTTATTGCACAAAATAACGATTCCACCCGATTGTATACCCCCAAAGCCACCACGGTAATTATACCCGCGGCTATGGCAGTTTACGGCTTCACCGCCATGCACGTGTCGCGCCTGCAGCAATGGAGCTATAATGTACACCAGGGCGTTTCGCAAATCAATCCGGCCAACCATGTAAGCGTAGATAATTATTTGCAATGGGCGCCTGCCGTGGCCGTATATAGCCTTAACCTGGCTGGTGTAAAGGGCGCACATAATTTTAAAGACAGAACCCTGCTGTTTGGCATGGCTACTTTGTTACAGGGGGGCGCATCCTTTGCTATAAAAGATGCTACGCACGAAAACAGGCCCGACAACAGCAACCTGATGTCGTTTCCATCCGGCCATACTTCCACCGCTTTTGCCAACGCAGAGTTTTTACGCATGGAATACAAAGATGTATCGCCCTGGTATGGTATTGCGGGTTACGCCGCGGCGGCCACTACCGGCTACCTGCGCCTGTATAACGATAAACATTGGTTACATGATGTAATAGCCGGTGCGGGCATTGGCATCCTTTCTACACAGGCAGCTTACTTCCTGTATCCCCGTATTCAAAAAATGCTTAGCCGGCACAAGCACAGCCCGGCTGCTTCTTACTAAAACAGGCAGAGCAATTCAAAATGTCTACAGATTGCCCTGCTAGTTTTACCCGACTAAAATAATACTCATGAATCTTTTCCTACGCCTGACCCTTTGTTGCATCATGCTGGCAGCAAGCTATGCTAATGCACAAACCAACCCGGCGGGTACCGCCATCACTGGTAACGTGATGGATAAAGACCAACAGCAAGCCATAGCAGCCGCAACAGTAACACTTTATAAAAACAACAATAAAACCAGTATTGCCAGCATTACCACTAAAGCCAATGGCGCTTTTACGCTACCGGTAGCGGGCAGTGGCCTGTATAAGGTGTCTGTTACCTACATAGGCTATGCATCTTTAATAATGGACAGCATAGTGGTTAAAGCAGGTCAGCAAGTGGCACTGGGTAATATATTACTGGTTAAACAGATCAGCGATTTACAAGGCGTAACCATTGTAGCCAGCAGACCACTGGTAGAGAACAAAATAGACAAAGTGGTGTTTAATGCCGAAAAGGATGTTACTTCACAAGGCGGCAGCGCTATTGATATATTAAGAAAGGTGCCACAGGTAAATGTGGATATTAACGGTAATGTGGAATTACAGGGCAATGCCAATATCCGTTTTTTAATCAACGGCAAGCCTTCCAGTTCTTTTGGCAACAGCCTGGCCGATGCCCTGGCTTCTATACCTGCCAGCCAGATTAAAAGCATTGAAGCCATTACCAGCCCCGGCGCTAAATACGATGCACAGGGCACCGGCGGCATTATCAACATTATTTTAAAAGACAACAGGTTGCGTGGCATTAACGGCACTGTAAATGGTTCGGCCGGCACCCGTTTCGAATCCGGTTCGGTAAACCTCAACTATCGCCAGGGCAACTGGGGGTTGAGCGGTTTCTTTAACGCCAATGCGCAACTCAGTTCCCGCACGCCTTCTTACCAGGATCGCACCTCGTACGATACTATTTCTAAAAACTATACCCGCCTTGTTCAGGATGGCAGCAGCGACTTTACCAGGCACAGTTATCAAACCGGGTTAAGTTTTGACTGGAGTCCCGGCAAAAAAGACAATATCACTGCTTCCTTCGGCTACAGCTATTTTGGCAACGCATTGGGGGGGATTACTGCACAACAACAAATGACTACGGATGCCAGCGCTAATCTACTGTCTACCGTAAATACCACCCGTTATTCCAACAGCCGCTCGCATAACAACTCCTTCGACTGGAGTGCAGGTTACCAGAAAAAGCTGCGTAAAGAGGGCCAGGAACTGAACGTGTTATACAGCGCCAGTTTTGGCACACCGCAAAACAGTTACCTACTCAGCCAGAACTATACCGGGCAACCCACCCCTTATACCGGCTCATTCAGCAATAACCCGGGTACCGACCATGAGCATAACCTGAGCATAGATTACACACATCCCCTTAGCGATAAAGTATCTCTGGAAACAGGTGTTAAAACCGTATGGCAGCATATTAACAGCTCTTCTGCCATCAACAACCTGGCGGCTAACGGGCATGATTATGCCTACGACCCCAGCCAGTCGTACCAGTTAGGTTACGACATGAAAGTATATGCAGGTTATGTTTCAGCTTCCTTTCCCCTGTTTAACTACCTCGATGTAAAAGCAGGAGCCCGTTTTGAACATACAGCATTGCAGATTGACTTTCCTAACACCACTATCCCCTCCTACAACACCCTGGTGCCCAGCATTGCTTTTATACGCCACATCAGCGATAAAAAGTTTGTAAAACTTACCTATAGCCGCAGGCTGGAACGTCCGGAATATAAGGAGTTAAACCCCTTTATCAACCGCAGCGATCCGTATAACTTCACCACCGGCAACCCGTTGCTGAAACCTGAAATAGGCAATAATTTTGAACTGGGCTATGGTCTTACCTTTCCCAAAGGCGGCAATATTTACTTAGCAGTGGTGGAACGCATCAACACCAACGACTTAAAGCCATACACCCTGTTTTATCCCACTTATACTGTGGGAGATTCTGTATACACCAATGTATCGGTTACCAACCGTCAGAACATTGGTAAGGAATATAATACCGGCCTTATGTTATCCGGCTCAGTACCTGTTACCAGGCAGTTTAACCTTCGCGGTAACGTAATGGTGTTCCAGAGAAGGGTAGTAAACAACCTGCCTAACGGCAATATAGCCAATGGCACCAACTACCGCTTTAACCTGAATGGCAGCTACACATTGCCTAAAGACCTGATAGTAGAAGCGTTTGGTAATTATAATTCCAGCATTAATACCATCCAGGGTAAACGTCCGCAATCATTAACGTATACACTGGCACTGCGTAAACAGTTCTGGAACAAAAACGCCAGCATCGGCCTTACGGCTACTAATCCATTCAGCAGGTACGTGTCGCAGGTAATTACCATTAACAGCCTTAATTACCTGGCTTATAACACTACCTGGATTCCTTACCGTTCTTTCGGCATCAGCTTCCTGTATAAGTTTGGCAAGCTGGAATTTAAGAAAAGCAAAGACGACAATAACAACTTTATACAAAACATGCCCGGCACTTAATGGCCGGGCTTAGCGCTTTGCTGTTTAGTATTTTTTTAGAATTGAATGTTACTTTGCTTCTATGACCAGAAAAGACCTTAACGATATCAGTATCTATATTGGTTCATTGTTTATGATGAACACACCTCCTTTCCTGGTATACCATAATATACAGCATACCGAAGAGGTGGTAAAGTATGTTACTGAAATTGCAGACCATTATCAGCTGAACACAGAAGACCGTTTTATAGTACTGGCCGCAGCCTGGTTTCATGATATAGGGCATTTATTTATACTGGAAGGGCATGAACAGAAAAGCGTGGAAGTGATGCGCCAGTACTTTGCTGAAACCGAAGAAAGGGTTGAAACCATACAGGCTATTGCTGGCTGCATTATGGCCACCCGCATGCCTACTAATCCGCAGAATTTCCAGGAATCTATCCTTTGCGATGCAGACATTTACCACCTGGGCACCGACCAGTTTTTTATATCCGACAAAAAGGTGAAAAAAGAAATGGAGCTGCGCACCTGTAAAAAGTTTACAGACTGGACACAGCACAGCATACAGTTTTTACGCGCACAACGTTATTTTACAGGCTATTGCAGGCAGCTACTGGAAAAAGGAATAGAAAATAACATAGAGATCCTGAAAAATATGCTTAATTAGCAGTATCGTACCATATGAAGCTGTTAACCAGATATAGCCGTATTAATATTACCCTTATGGGGTGCATCTTTCTGCTGGCCAGTGTTGCTTTCTATTTTGCCTTATACACGATACTACTCAATGAAGTAAATGAAAGCCTGGATGTGACCCGTGATAAAATTACCGGGTATGTAAAGGAACACAACGCACTTCCGGAAAACATGGCCGAGCGTAGCGATGATTTAATGGTTTCTTATACTCCCATCAGTGAAAAGAAAGTATTTAAAAAGAAGGAACGAACCATTAACCTGTTTAACCAATACGAACATAAAGATGAATTATACCGCCAGGCAAGGTTTTGTGTAAAAGCAGGCGATACGTATTACGAAGTATCGATAGCCCGGCCTTTGGAAGGAACTAAAAACCTGTTACGCAATATTGCCGCCATTACCATACTCACCTTATTCCTGATAGCGCTGGCTACTACACTGGCCAACCGCATTATCTTTCAAAAGTTATGGAAGCCTTTTTACGAAGCGCTGGAAGGGCTCAAGAGCTACAAAATTGGTTCTGCTACCCCCTTCAGCCTGCCCCCCAGCAACACCGATGAATTTACCATTATGAATGCGGCTATGGAGCATGCCATGAACAAAGCCGGCAACGATTATTTAACACTGAAGGAGTTTACCGAAAACGCTTCGCACGAAATGCAAACGCCGCTGGCCATTATACGCTCGAAGCTGGACCTGCTGGCGCAGGAATCTGATTTTTCAGAAAAACAAAGCGAACTGCTGCAAAGCACACAAAGCAGCATCAGCCGCCTGTCTAAACTCAATAAATCATTACTGCTGCTGGCGAAGATAGAGAACCAGCAGTTTGACCAGGTAGTATCTATTCAGCTGGATGAAAAGGTGCAGGATAAGATAAACCTGTTTAAAGAGATATGGAACAGTAACAACATTACGGTTTCGGCTTCACTGTCACCAGCCGTAGTGCAAATGGATAACAGCCTTTGCGATATACTGCTCAACAACCTGCTATCCAATGCCATTAACCACAACTATTCCAATGGCAGCATTAAAATAACACTAACGTCTGGCCTGCTGTCTATCACCAATACCAGCCATGCCCCTGAAGCCAATCAACAACAATTGTTCAAACGCTTTTATAAAGCACAAACCAGCAGCACGCACCACGGGCTGGGGCTTTCCATTGTAAAAGAAATATGCGACCTAAGCCATATCGGTATAAGCTATAGTTATCAAAACAACCAACACACCTTTACCCTTCAATGGGCAGCGCCTGCTATTGGTTAATATCATATTTCACTACTTTCTTATCCTCTATTACATATAACTCGTAGTAATGCTTTCTAAAGCCAAACACTTCTTCTATCATATACCGTTTACTTCCCTGTGTTAACAGTGTTACCAGCTCCTGCACCGCTACAGGTACTTCGTTAAACGACACCTTCCGCTCCAGTTCAAACCCTTCGTCGTATTCCAGCTCCAATACAAAACTACTCTGGTTCCATTGCACGGTAGCCTCATGCCCGCCGGTAACAGGCGAAAAGCTTAGCACCAGGTGATTGCTGTCGCTGATATGTCTTACGGCCGAGCCAAACATCAGCACACCACTCAACACCATCGCCACATATCCTATCTTCTGAAATAACGTTTCGCTTAAAAAAGTCAGTACTTTTTTCGTAGCCAGCGATGCCAGTATGGCCGCCACAGAAAGCAACACTCCATATAACAACACACGGGAAGTCAACAACCCGAAAGATGCGTATAAAAAAAGCTTTATCAAATGCAGCAGCAATTCATTGGCTGCCCGGGTAGCAATGATTTCATCTTTATGCAGATTACGGGTTAAATAAAACCGGTTAAACAATAAACCCACCGCCCCGGTTAATCCGGAAATAAACCCGGTTAACGCACCTATCACAGCCACCCCGGCCATATGCTTTTCCCGCACCGCTACAGGCTTTGCTTTCTTCCTGAAAATCATAGGCAGGTTGGTAAGCAGGTATATGCCTATCAGCATTTCTACATACACCGGGTTTAAATACACCAGCAGCTTTGCCCCCAACCATACGGCAGGGATAGCAGGCGGAATAAACCAGGCCACCATTTTCCAGCGGATATTTTTCCAGAATACAATAATGCGCGAAACGGAATTGGTGGCTGTGCCCAGGGTTAAGGCAGCCGGCACTTCGGCTGTGGGCAAAATAACGCCCAACGTAGGTATCAGTAAAAAACTGGCTCCGCCACCACAAATGGCGCTTAGTATAAAAGCAAGGAACGATACAAGGAAGATAAGTATGGATATCAGCATAGCAACGCAAAGTAGCCGCCGATTCTGAAGACAAACTGTATAAGCGCACCGGGCTTGCTTTTCAAAGGCAGTACAGTGGCTTACTTATAAATTTTACTGGGCGAAATGCCGTATTGTTTTTTATAGATATAGGAGAAATGCGAAAGCTGGCTGTACCCAATGAGCTTGGAAGTTTCCCCAATCGTTTTACCCGCCTTTAATAAAGCTTCGGCTTTTTCCATTCTCTTTTTATGATAATACTTATGAATGGTGGTGCCCGTTAGTTTTTTAAACGCCACCTTCAACGTGGTTTCGTTGGTACCTAATTCTTCCGCTAAAGAAACAATGGTGTAATCCACCTTGTCCGGCAACCTGTCCAGGTATTTCCGCGCTTTTTCGGCCAGCGTCAGGTTTCTGTGTTTCAGCTGCACCTCGGGCAGCGGAAGCGACTGCAGGTGCATAACATAAGCCCAAATGCGCATTACATTGGCCTTTACCAGCAGGTTATACACCTGCTTTGCATAAGCACCTGCCAGCAGCATTTCATAAAAGGGCTCTTTTATCAGCTGATCGGCCACCAGTGGCTCCTGCAACAATGCGGCCGGTACATCTGCCAGCACCAGTTGCTGCAGGCGGGCGGTGAGTGAAGCATCCTGTCTCGTTAATTTCAGTAACCATTCCACAGAAAACTGTATCACAAATAATTCCACCTTACCTGGCCGGATAGCCCGTAAGCGCCCTTGCATGCAGGGCAGATATAGCACGGTAAAACGGTTAGGTTTATCTATTACGATAGTTTGTTCATTGTTTTCCAGCATTAGCCCGGGCCCTGTCACACACACCAGCAACAGCAGTGGCCTATGCACATCTGCCGCATAGCTCCACTCCTCGTTTACCGTTTCTTTCAGGTATTGAATAAGTAATTGATCTTTCGAATACAGTTCTATCATACCACTCTGTGAGCTGGTAAAATTCTATTTCGATTCTAAAAACATTCTAAAGCACCCGGCCTGGAAAAAATTTTTGAGAAACCAACCGATTGCACGTAAATTAACAACTGATTGCTTTAACATATAAAACTCTCACTATGAAAGCTAAAATTCTGTTTGTACTATGCCTGTTAATGGGCCTTATGTTTATGAATGCGGGGCTGGATAAATTTTTACACTATATGCCCATGCCTAAAGAAATGCCGGAAAAAATGATGAAAGCAATGGCCGCCTTTAACGAAATTGGCTGGCTGATTCCTTTGGTGGGCTTTGCCGAAATACTCGGCGGGTTATTGCTGATATTTAAAAGAACCCGGGCATTAGGTGCAGTAGTGCTGGTTCCATTGCTAACAGGTATCCTGTTTGCCAACATCAGTATGGCTCCATCCGGCTTGCCTATTGTATGCATCCTTATAGCCATCCTTATTTGGGCAATCGCAGATAACTGGAAAAAATACCTGCCTATGGTAAGCAAATAACAGCGCTACCTGTTTCTTACATAGAATACCGGCAAAGCCTTTCGTTACAAAAGGCTTTGCTGTCCTCTCCCGCCGCCCGATGTCCATTCAGGGGCTATATTGTCCACTTCGGCTTTCACCAGGCACAAAGCCAGGTAACGTAACTACCTTTACACGATGGAAAAAAGGCTTCCGGTTAGAAATTTAATCCGTATGAACGTTCTGCTTACGATCATTGTAAGCATAACGGTGTTTTTATTCCTGTTGTTAAGTCAGCCGTTCTACCTGTCTGTATTTTACCTGTTCACCGCTTTAATTATCATTTCCCTGGTAGGTTTTGTAAACCTGTACCTGCTTGTTTTTTTTCAGCGTCGCTTTGAGCAGTCTAAAACCCAGGCAAATACTATCCGCTATATTGCCAGTTATGCCGCCAGCACGTTGGTATACCTAGCCATGTGGCCGCTATTTGCCTGGAGAGCGCATTTATCGTGGACCAGCATTCCTTTGCATCAACTGCTTACCTTTCTTATTTCCAATGTAATGATCAACACCTTTGTGCTGTTGATGCAGGACTATGTAATAGTAACCAGCCAGAAAATACGCTCCGACCTGGAGATTGCCCATTTAAAAACAGCGCAGGCAGAAGCAGCCAACCTGTTGTTAAAGCAGCAGATACATCCCCACTTTCTGTTTAACGCGTTAAACACCTTAAAAACCTTGTATAAGAAAGACCAGAAAAACGGGGAAACCTACCTGCTGCACCTCGCTAATTTTTTACGGGCTTCTGTATCTACCCACACTGAGCGACTTTCCAGTGTAGACGAAGAAATAGCCATTTTAAAAGATTATGTAGAAATGCAGCTGATCCGTTTTAAAGGTGCTTTTGAATGCACTATTAACATACCAGCGCACACTTATCACAGCTGTGCACTGCCTACCTTTTCGCTGCAACCATTGGTAGAAAATGCCATTAAACATAACGAGGTTACCAACGAGCAGCCTTTAGCCGTTTCCATTGTACAAAAAGAAGATTACATTATCGTATCTAACAACCTGCAACGCAAAAGCGTTCGGGAAATATCTACCGGTAACGGATTGGCTAATTTATCAGAACGTTACAAGTTGCTTTCCGGTGAGGATATCCTTATCCGGGAAGATGCGGAAGTGTTTTCCGTAAGCATTAAACTATTACCATATGAACATAGTAATTATAGAAGATGAAAGATTGGTAGCAGAAGACCTGGAAGAAAGCATTACTTCTATTGTACAGGAACCCACTGTTATTACACAGTTACATAGTGTAAAAGAAGCCGTAAAGTATTTTAAAAGTCATCCTGCCCCCGACCTTATTTTCAGCGATATACAGCTGGGCGATGGGTTGAGCTTTGACATATTTGAACAGGTGCCTGTTACCGCACCGGTTATATTCTGCACCGCATTTGACGAATATGCCATTACGGCTTTTCGCACCAATAGCATCGACTATATACTCAAGCCTTATTCAGTTGCAGCTATAGAAGCTGCCCTTCTTAAATACCAGCAGTTTAAAGAGGTGTTCACCCCTCCACAGGCCGCCAGTTACAAAGAGCTGATACACCTGTTACATACACAGCAGGCAAGCACTGCCAACACCTCGGTGCTGGTGCATTTCCAGGACAAGATCATTCCTGTTAAAACAGAAGACATTGCCCTTTTTTACCTGGAGAAAGAAGTGATACACCTGCGCACTTTCAACGGCAAAATCTACTTCCCCAATAAAAACCTGGAAGAGCTGGAAAAGGCCACCGGATTCCAATTTTTCCGGGCCAACCGGCAGGTATTGATCAGCCGTAAAGCCATTATTGACGCCAGCAGCTTTTTCTCCCGTAAGCTGTCACTAAACCTTACCATTGAATTTCCGGAACGCATTACCGTAAGCAAAAACCGCATTCCTGCCTTCCTGGAATGGTTAAGTAAATCATAGACGTTTGTAGCGCTTTGCCCTGTACTTTCAGTTGGCATTAGGAACACTGAGGTTGGATTTTGTCCCTTTCGGTTTGTTTTAGCTTGACAGCCATTGCCCTGCACAGCAACTTTGCAGCATCAAATGTATCAATGATGACTACTATAGCTAAAACTTCCGTATTCTCTATCTTTTTCGCCGCCCTGGCAATCACCCGTGTGCAGGCTCAAACCGGCACCACTATCGACCAAACCTCTGTAGCGGATTCATTAAGAAACGAAGGCATGACCAAGGCCGCTATTATGAATCCCTTGCTGCGGCAGATAACCATGTCGGGCGATTACATCAGCAAAAGCAAATTCCATACAGATGTGAATGGCAAACAGGTACTGGAAGGTAAAATGGAACAATACCGCACCGCATCACTTTTTAATATCCCCGTGGTAAGATGGAACAAAAACACGGTAGGCCTTTCGGTACTTACCTTACAGCAGATAGCCCATTTTAGCGAGGTAAACAATGCAACCACCTCTTTGAATAAAGAACAACTGAACTATAATAAATTAACCGTAGGGGTTACTGCTTCTTTTTCCCGGATAGACTCTTTATTTGGCGTGCCTGTATATTATACGGCGGCCGTAACAGGTACTTCCAGCGATGTGCAATCGGTAAAGAAAATGAGTTATCTGGCCGGCGCGGTTTTTACGTTGAAACAAACGCGTAATACCCGTGTATCCCTGGGCGGCATGTTAAACATAGATCCTTCTCTCAACATCCCCTTTCTGCCTGTAATAGGCTACTGGCACCAGTTTAACAACGGACTGGAAATAGATATTAACCTGCCTTCGCGTTTAGCATTGAAGCAACCCCTGGCCCGCAGATTATGGCTAAGCGCTGGCACTAACATTACCGGTAATATCTCCTTCTTCAATGATCAGACGTATGTGGGCATTCCCAACAACGTGAACTACTCCAGCATGGAACTGAAAACCGGGTTAGGGCTGGAATACCTGATAAGTAAGAAAATAATGATAGGCATCAATGGCGGCATTTTCAGCAACCTGAAAAGCAGGGCTTTTGATAAAGATAAAAAGGCGACTGATTATTTTATGGAAAGCAGGTTTGGCGCAGTTCCCTACGCCAACCTCACCGTATCGGTACTGCCTTTCCTGTAATCATTGCAAAGCCTGTAACATATGAATTTGGGCGCCATACCGGTATCGGCCGTTGGTGCGTCCCAGGGTGTCTCCCTGGGATTTTTTATGATATTTCTTTCAGGTATTATTAAGCTTACTGATACAGCAGGCACAACATAGGTTAAAAAGAAATTATAACTACAGCAAAGATTTCGTGGTAATAAAAAACGTTCTACTTTTATATTGCAAAGCACGATAAGCAGCTTCGCAAACAAAGAAAAAGATTTTAATTACCTTATTATAAACTAGGTGTTTTTCATAGGTTAGCAAACGGCCCGCCTTGTCTAAGGCCTGGGCTTATTTTTTTTCAGCCAACCCAAATAGTTTGGATAATATTTTCTTTATTTAGGCTTGGTATCCCATTTATAGCCACCCGATCCTTTTACGGCAGAGTCTGACTTCGTACCAAATCCCGCTATATGCAAAGTGTCTTTATCCACCCAGGCAAAAGCTATCGCGGTGCCGCCTTCCACATGCTGATGTTTCACTTTACGGTTATTAATCTGTTCTGTTTGATTGGTACCGTAACTACTACCAAACCCGTGTGTAAGTACGTTATCAACAGTACCTAAGATATCCGAATCACTATTAATAAATTCTTCCAGCGTAGTAGTTTCGTATGTAATTACTACTGCCGGACCAGCAGCCGCTGCTTTTTTACCAGGTACAAAATCGGGTTGCTTTAATTCATGCAACAATCTCTTATACTGCTTCCTTTCTATATATAAGCTATCCAGCACAACATCTATTCTTCGGATTAATCCCTTATGCCGGGCAGTAAATGGCGCAGCAATGCCTAGTGAACGTTTCATCAATCCCAGCTGAGTACCTATATCCGCAGTATAAATATTCTTTTGGCCTGAGTCTCCTCCATCTTCATGGGCCTTCTCAACTCCATCTGCGCGAAGCGCTTCACCCCCTTCTTCCTTATCATCATCCGAATCCGGCTCACTATCATCTCCCTCATCTGAAATATCATCCACCAAACTACTCGCATCTCCAGCCCCCTCTTTGCCTTTAAGGCCGTTTTCTTTTAATTTCTTTAGCCGGTCTTTTTCTTCCTGCTTTTTCTTTAGTTTCTCCTCTTGCTTCTGCTGTCGCTTTAGCGCTTCTGCTTCCTGTTTTAGAGCAAGTTCCTGCCCGTACACCTTCATAAACGCCGTATCCTTATTCATAATTCTAAGCACATTGGTACCAATACCCGGCTGATGTTCGCCTGCCAGCATTCCCGTAATCATTCCATTCAACGTACCTCTTACCGTATCACGTGAAATATTATCAGCGATATACTTTCTGGCTTCCTTAAAAATTTCGGGGGTCCCTTTTTCATTCCGGGCAATAATATGTAATACATCTATCAGGCAATTACCATCTGCAATAGCTTTTTTTCCTTCCCTAAACCGGTTACCATCTCCATCTATATATTTCCCGGCCACATCACTTACCAGATTGATGTAATGATTCCCCCCTGTAAACAATGCATATCCCTGCCTTCCGCCATTGCCATAATTTAAACCATTAGCATTGATCAACCGCAATTTATCCGCTCGTATCACACCACTATCTACATACACAGTGGCACTCACTCCCCACCTGTTAGCTAACAGGTTACCCTCTCCTTCCTGCAAATAAGCATCCTTTCTTAAATCTGCAATATGACTCAATTCCAGCCCTGTGGTTACTTTCGGGGTCATATTCTCCTTGTTGTCCCCCTGTGTTACCCTCTCTGGTTCAACAGCCATGTAATCCAGTGTACTTTGATACATCCTGCGTAAATAAGGTGCCACCCATGGCAATAAAAAGGAACCTATCATTATTGGCCACCGGTAAGAAGAGGATAAAAATTCGTAGTAAATCATCGCCTCATACACACTCACCGGTATTACTCCCATAATACACTTGATCGCGGCAGAACGCTCTAACTGCACCGGTCCATTGGCCGCAGATATGCCTGTTTTATTTCCGGACTGGTGCGACGTCTTTAAATATTGAGGAAATAACTGAATAGGATTTACTCCTGGCTTCTTTTGTTCCAGCAACTGCATAGGGTTCGATGAATATACGCCCGGCTGATTATCAGCCGCCCTGGCAATTGTAGTAGATTCACTTTGCTTCATCTGTGTTTTTTATGAAAAGAGTGCTATAAATGTAAACATTTTTAACCTGCCCCTATACTACCCTTTCAGCCTGTTCGTTTGATACATTACCGCACAGAAACTGTTCGCTTCCGTTACAACTGCTCTTTACCGACACCACCTCATCAAAAATGATTATCAATCACTTACAATTGGTACAGCGGTTTGGCACTCCGTTGGACTTATCTGTTATGTAATCGCAAAACACAACATCATTATAAAAATTACAATTATGAAAAAGTTTATCATCGCCGCCATCACCTTTATCACTTTAGCTACTACTGCCTTTGCAGCAGACAACAACAGCCACGTAGCCAGCCTGTTTAAAGCAGCTTATCCCAACGCAACCAACGTGCATTATAAATCCATAGGGGAAGTGGTAAGCATCAGCTTTGTTGACAACGGTAACAACATGCAGGCTTTTTATAACGAGGGCGAGCAGATAGCCATTAGCCGCACCATCAGCCTGCAGCAATTGCCCTCCCGCGCCATCACCGCTTTACAAAACAGATTTAACGGATATGCAACAACAGAAGTGATTGAACTGGATCATAACATAGAAGGTACTTCTTACTATGTATCACTGGAAACCAGCAGCCAGAAAGTAGTAGCGCAAGTGAGTGTAAACGGAGAAGTAAGCCTCTTTAAAAAATCAGCTAAATAAACAAGTGATTTATCTGTATAATAACTATGCCGGCAGAATGACTGCCGGCATTTTCTTTCAGTAATTCTTAAGCTTACTGATGAAGCCGGCCTAACATAGATTAAAAAGAAATTATAACTACAGCAATGATTTCATCGTAATAAAAAACGTTCTACTTTTATATCGCAAAGCACGGTAAGCGGCTTCGCAAACAAAGAAAAGATATCAATTACCTTATTATAAACTAGGTGTTTTTCATAGGTTAGCAAACGGCCCGCCTTGTCTAAGGCCTGGGCTTATTTTTTTCTAGCCAAATAGCTTTGTAGTATCTCCTATCTTCAAAAACTTTTGCTGCACCTGTTCCGGAAAACGCGCATCCAGCTCTGCCCATTGCGCAGCAAAAAGCCACCCCGAAAGGTGGCTGTTATTATTATGTTCAACCATTTTGCTATTCATCCAGCTGTTTAGCAGCCTGTAACACTGCATTATCCACGGTGGTTTGACTTACTGCCGATAGCACACCACCTGCCACTGCCAGGTATTTTGCTATCTGTATTACAATATGAGGCAACACATCTGTAGCGGCTATGATAACCGCGCTAACGGCCATCAACGTCAACCCTATTGCACGCAGCTTTTTAAAAAAGGAAGGCGTTGGCGCTTTGATACGCTGTAAAAGCGTTAATAACTGATTATAGAACTTCATTTTTTTAGATTGTGGTAATAGTTAATAAAACACTTTTGTTATTATCCAATGCATGGTACACCATTAGCACTAACGGCTGAAACGCAGCCCTGGACAAATTACCGCAGCCCGGTCCGGTGATGGTGGTAACCGGCGCAATACATCCCTGCAATTGCAGCAGGGCATTGTTAGCGGGATGAATCAGGATAAGGCTTCTGCCTTTTACTCCCTGCACATGCAGGTGGCTCTTAAATTTATCGCTGAAACGTTTCACCAACCGGTAAGTGCCTTCGGGTATGCAGGAGACACAGGTTTTGTTTTGCAGCCACGGCAATTCAATAGTATAACAAAACAACCGGCCATCCACATACAGGTTACCATTGGTGCCATTGGCATAGTAGGTACGTTGTAATATTAGTTGCATCTGTACAGTTTTTTAACCTCCGTAAGTAACTTCTATTATATCACTGGCATACCCCACATCCTGCCGGCCATTAAAGTAAAGTGCCTGGTATTCGCGGGTTTCCGGTTGGTTGGCCACCATTAAAGGGCGCACATCTTCAAACGGCGATTCATAATCGTTGCCCAGCCTGTCCCATCCGTTAGAACCTTTAATTCGGCTGTAAATGGTAATACAATTCATCAGCTGCAGGTTAAATGTAATCAGCACTTTGCCGGGGTATACCGCTGCTTTAATATCAGGTTTCAGCAACAAAGGATCTACCACCTGAGAGGTGCTGTTCAATCCCAGTTCGCTACCTATGCTGGCTTTATAGCCAGGCAGGTTCTTCAGGCGATTTACCAGCACCATAATACCCTTCAGGTTTATCTTTTTCAGTTCATCCCTTTCTGTCAAAGCATTCTTTAACTCATTCCGCTTTATTTCCGCCAGGTTAATGGCACCTATCAGCGCCGTAAGAAATGTTTCCAGTTCGGTAATTTCTGTTGCTGGCATACCAGCGGCTGCACCCGCTGTTCCTATTTTCTCTTTCAGGTTGGTTAACCATAGTAATAATAAACCTTCTTGTTGCGGTATAAAATGCACATGCTTCTTTATCATGTCTTTTGTTTTATGTAATAAAAAATGTAAGTGTTGGCATCTGCTGTTTGTAACCCTCCCCTGCCGCTTTATGCGCAATAACCGGAAGCGAAGCAGGAAAAGGCGAACGGCCGTTCTTTGTGTAACATGCAGCGCCTGTTGACGATGTAAAAAGACATAGAATGCTACAGCTCTGCAAACGGCATACTGCCGGCAGCATAGCTGTAATGCAGTGCAGACAAGGAAATAAATTTTTATATTATTTTATGCGGGAGCGCAACAAAGACGACAAGCATACGTGCATAGGCGTTCCGCAAGGCTTGCAGGCATTTTCCTGGCTATAAATACCCTGACTGCACCTTCCATAAAGAAACAGGAAGGCCAAAATTCAACTATTAACCAAACACTTATACATACACTACTCTTTTTTAGCACGCATACTGCGGCTATTGAGATAGCTTTTGCTGTCTTGCACCAGCCGTGAAAGTTTTGTATGAGTAGGAAAGGAAAGTTGTTTAGCCAGGTTATTTACATGATCGGCTTTGGGTGGCTCTTTCGTATCAGAAAACCTGCTTACCAGCAACAGGGTGCGCAATATGGCTATAAAATCTTTGTTCTTAAACACCTCACACTCCTTCCACATCTTGCAAAAAGCGGCAAACTCCCGGGTAGACATATTCCATACCAGTGGTTCAAAGCTGGGCATGCCGGCAGTGGCAGAAGCTGCATCCCAGGCAACCTGCTCCAGGTGACTGTAGTAATCTTTCAGCTTTTTATAACGCTTTTTCTTCATCTTCCGTGCCGACTTCCCGCCCGGCAACAAGGCTCCCTTATAAGTGAACAAACCTGATTTCACCATTTTCAACTGCCGTTCCAGATGTGCTATTTTTTTATTGTTGGACATATCAGCCAGTTCCGCATCCAACTGCTGCTCGTGCAGGAACAGAATCTCCGGATGATTAAAATTATGATCCAGTAACAACTGCACAATTTCATCGTCGGACTTTGCCTGGCGTATAGCCTGCTCCAGCACGGGAAATATATGCTGGATATACTCTAATACTTCATAGGTAAAATCGCGTGTATCCCTGCCATATAGTATTTTTTTCATGGGCATCAGTACCGCATCGGCAGTAGTTTTATCTCTTCCTTTCCAGTATTGCGCCAATGAATGCAACCTGCGACACAAGCCCATCTTTTCCTTTGCCAATTGTATATCCGGCACCTTTAGGCTGCGACAACCCGCAGCATCCAGTTTTTTCCTGACATCATCAAAGCAATCCTGCAAAAGCAGCATCAGCGACGAATACAGCTGAGAGGTAGCATAGCAGGAAGGATAATGTTTTCTGTAGCTGTACAAATGGTCTAAACATTCAACCAGAACTGTACAGACTTCGGATAGCTTTATCTGTTTTTCGGAATGGTCTCTGCTATCCATCAGCCGGGTAGCTAATTGCATCTGCAAATAAAGAACAGCCAGCTTCATATAGGCATGCAGTTCGGTACGTGTGTGTTGAAGACTATTAGGGTGCGACTTACACAGGGTAGCCAGTTTTAATTGAGCCAGCGCGCACCCAGCAGCGTCAAAAGGCGCGCAAAGTAATGTCAAAGGCATAGCGATCTATTCGGTTATTAATAGCGGCACTTCACAGTAATAAGCAGTTATAGGATAAATGGCAAGGGAAAGGGAGAACACTTTTTATAAGAGTGCAGATAAATATACATATTCCGGGATAATAACTGCACAAAGATACCTCCAGGGAAATACATTAAATAAATCATTATAAATACAATACGCCCAACACTATTTACCCCCTGGCCCACTCACCGCGTAATTTCCAATAGCTATTGGACCCCGTCCAGCAGACACTGCACAGCTTCCAACAGCTATTGGACCGCACCCAGCAGACACTGCATGGCTTTCAATAGCTATTGGACCGCATCCAGCATGCACCGCACGGCTTCCAATAGCTATTGGACCACGTCCAGCAGACACTGCACGGCTTCCAATAGCTATTGGACCGCGTCCAACAGACGCTGCTCAGTTTCCAATAGCTATTGGACCACATCCAACAGACGCTGCTCAGTTTCCAATAGCTATTGGAAAGCAAGCAAACTGATGCTGTACCCTAAAATAAGCCCATACTATTGAGCCCAATGACGCAAGTTTGTCTGTCTGATACATTACCGCACAGAGACTGTTCGCTTCCGTTACAACAGCATCTCCATACCCAATCTCATTCACAATTGATTATCAAACACTTACAACTGGCATAGCGGTTTGGCATTGCGTTGGCCTTATTACTACTGAAAACGAAAAAACAACATCATTATAAAAATTACTATTATGAAAAAGTTCATCATCGCCGCCATCACCGTTATCACTTTAGCTACTTCTGCCTTTGCTGCCGACAATAACGACAGCCGTGTTATCAACCAGTTTAAAACTGCCTATCCGGGTGCCACCAACGTTCACTATAAAACTATAGGTGAACTGGTAAGCATCAGCTTTGTTATGGATAGCACTAACATGCAGGCTTTCTATAATGAAGGGGAACTGGTAGCTACCAGCCGTACTATCAGTTACCAACAGCTGCCCTTACGCGCTATTACTACTTTACAAAGCAAGTACAACGGATATACCACTACAGAAGTGATTGAACTGGATCACAACACAGAAGGTTCTTCCTATTATGTATCACTGGAAACCAACAACCAGAAAGTAGTGGTAAAAGTGACTACAAGCGGAGACGTAAGTGTATTTAAAAAATCAACTAAATAATCAGTATCTCATTTTTTAACGCAAACAGCGCCGGCAGGAAAACTGCCGGCGCTGTTTGTATATGTAAGCAAAGCTTTCCAGGCTAGTAAAGCCTTATCAAAACCGCGAAGCCTGCAATACCTTTACATCACCATAGCTTGCTACAATGGCTTTGGATGCCATTTTGTAAAACAAAGAATGATCCACCACACCCGGCAGCATTTTTAAGCGATCTAGTTCATCCAACCCGGGCAGTACCGGAAAACGGGCTTCTAACAACACATTGTTTCTTGCAGTAAGCACAGGCGCCCCTTCTGCTGTTAGGCGAAAAGTAAGCTCCACGCCAGGAAACATTTTGCCAATAGTGGACTTCACTTTTTGCTGCGCTGCCGGAAGCACTTCCAGTACTAGTGGAAAATGTAAGGTCAGCACATCTACCAGTTTGGAATCATCTGCCAGCAATATAAAATCGGTAGCCATAGATGCCAGTATCTTTTCATCGGTATGAATGCCACCACCGCTTTTCCAGGCATACAATCTTTGATCCAGCTGGTCGCACCCATCAAAGTATACATCCACCTGATCGTGATGGGCGGTGTCGTCTACACGAAGTGCGTTATCTATTAACAACCGGGTGGTTCCGGCCGATGCAGATAAAAAAACAAGCGATTCCGCCAACTCCCTGTCCACCGCAAGAAATTCTACCAGGTAGGCAATGGTTGTACCCGCCCCCAATCCTACCGTCATCCCCTTCTGTATCCATTCGCAGGCAGCCTGCGCCGCTATTTTTCGTACATCCTTCGTCATATCCTGTAAAAGTAAAAAGTTTACTGCAACAACCTGGCAAACAATCCCCCTCCCACTATTGCAACATCATTGCATAAGATATATTACCTTCGCAGCATACGAACACAATACCTGTGTATGATAACAGAAACAAGAATTCCCATTACTATATTAACCGGCTTCCTGGGCAGTGGTAAAACCACTTTACTCAACCAGCTGTTAGAAGACAAAAAGGATAAGAAGATAGCGGTGATTGAAAACGAATTTGCATCTTATGCGTTTGATGCCGATTTGCTCGAGAATAAAGCAGAAGCTATCCGCACCATCAGCTCAGGCTGTATTTGCTGCACGCAAAGCGGCGCTTTAACCGAAGCGGTGTTACAAATGGCAGAAAGCCCGGAAGGCTACGATCACATTATCATTGAAGCAACCGGTGTAGCCGATCCTGCGGGTGTGGCAGGCAGCTTACTGGATGAAATGGTACAGCAACACTGTTATATGGATGCGGTGATTTGTATGGTTGATGTGCAACACATTGAACGTTTGCTGGAAGAAACAGAAGAAGCCGGACGCCAGATAGCTTTTTCAGATGTATTACTACTTAGCAGAACAGATATTCCCGAAGCAGCGGCGCGCAAAAGCGAAGTAACCGCTTTGCTCACTTCCATTAACCCGCTGGCCGCTATACATGACTGTGATTTTGGGGTGGTGAAGGATTGTGATATATGGCAGCTGTTTGCTTACAGAACGGATAAGATGGTGCAGACTACCGAGCAGGTGTTTCAACAAGCCCGTCAACCACACGAAAAAATAAAGGCACTCACTTTCACCCTGGATGAGCCGGTGGTATTTTCGGCACTCAATTTTCTGCTACACTCCCTGGAAGATGTATTTGGCAACAACCTGTACCGGATTAAAGGGTTTGTATATGGCGATAACATACCCAACCGGATGATTATACAATCCGTTGCCGGCACACATTGCTGGATAGCTGGCGCGCCCTGGAAGGAAGAGGAACCCCGCCAAACGCGGCTGGTGTTCATTGGTAAAAACCTGCAGCGGGCTACATTGGAAAAATACATTAACACCTGTATTATACCAGACGAGCAGGAAATATAAACACGCGGTTATACAAACACAAAAGCCGGGCTTACCTACGTGTACAAACAAAAACAGCATTTATACTTTTACGTACAAATGCTGTTAAATATGTTACTGAATCGCTTGTATTATATTAATGCTTTGGCTGCCGTCTGGTATGAAAAAAGCTGTTCGCTATTTAATGTTGATTGCATAATGGTGTTTTTATATTTCTGTAATATAACTTACTTAGGAAGTGACTTCATATTGGAAAGCATCTCATTGACTTTCGCCAATTTTTCAGAAGCCAAAACCTTGCTTCCATGCTTTTCTTTCAAAGCAGGATCAATCGTGAGATTTATTCCCAGCGATTTAGCATAATCAATGATTTCTTGTTTTTTGTCCTTCATACAAGCAAATTTAAACTTTTTTCCTTTTCACAAGAAAGCCGAAATAGTCTAATCCCTTTTGAAAGGGTAGAATAACATAGGATTCCATGTCTTTCAGCAACCCATATATATGAAATTCAGTTGATAACTCCACTAAATTCACTGAAATTGCCATCCTGTACAACCGGGTTCTCTGTGCAGTACTACCGGTAAAAACCACCTGTTTGCCAGGATGTTCCTTGAAAAAAAGCGTAGTAGCATACACCACCGTTGCTAAAATCTTATCCCTGTCTTTATTATCATCAACAGCCATATCATCAATACTCCTATCAGCCTTAAATTACCAAAGGATAAATTGTACGTATCAGGCTGAGAAGTATGTACAAACTGAATCGCCTTTTTAATTTCTCCTTTAGGCCCAACACTTACAAATTCAAATTCCAGAAAATCAGGGGAAACAATTACATCATTGTATTTCTCATATTGCATGTGCTTTTTACTATTACGTGAATGAATGAGCTTTCACAACTAAGATATTTCTATAGCACCTGGCTCCCCTGTTCATTTTGTTCAGAGTCTCATTCTAATTTTGCTCTTTAAACTCCTTTCTAACGCTTAATAACGCCTCTGTGTAATTAACAAGGCTAACGGGGGAGGCTTTTTCCAACTGAATGATTAAGTTGTTAAACTATAGCCCCCCCCTCAATTATCACTGCCCGGCTTTTTCACCTATATACTTACAGTATCGCTGTTAATGGCAAATTAAACTCCCTGCTTAACAAAGGCAGGTTGCTGCCAAAGGCAGAATACACCTGTAAACTGAATGTCCATTGTGCCGTTACAGAAACCGGCGCATGCGCGTTCAGCCAAAGTTGCATACTGGCTGCCAGCATATTGGCAAATGCTGCACCCTTGTCTGCTATTGTTACCGTATAAGGCGGCAACAGTAACACAGGAATACTTACCATCAGCCCACTCGTTCCCATCTGGTATTCATACATACACTCCACCTTTACGGTCAGTGAAGTAAGATCGGTGATGTGTACCGTAAGCGCATTGGCCCAAGCCAATAACTGATCCGGCAATGAACGTTGTTGCGGCAGCGTACCATCCGATGAAGGTATAGACGCGATATTAATAACAGCATCCAGCGAGAACAACGGCTGATAAATGGAATAGAACATAACCAATGGCGTCTGGTACACAAACAGTGGATTGGTGGTTTGCCATTCTGTAGTAGAACCTTTTACCAACAGCAGATCCAGGTTTCTCTTTAACTGCAACCCCGCTACTGCATTCTGGGTTTCGAATACATCCAGCGATTGCAAAGTGGCGCTACGGCCAGGCACTACATTCCGGTTACTATACAATAAAGGAGTTTGATCTGCCTGACTGATATAAGTATAACTGGTGGTATTGCCCACAGTGCTGGCAATCCTGTCATATCCTGCAATATCTACCAGGGGCACCAGTTCACGCGTGTTAGACTTATCCGGTGTAACATTAATGATCAACGGTGGTTGTGGCAACTGCACATTCTCCGTTTCTTCTACCGTATACTTCAATACCACTTTTGCCAGCACATCCGTTCCCGCTTTTACCTTTACCCACTCTTTCGTTACAGAAGGTTTAAAAGGGTTCACCTGGTTGGCACTCAGCTTCCAGGCATTGCCAATAATATTCAGAATGGATACAAATGCATTTACTGCATTGGCTGCGTAAGCCGAGTTACCATCCCCTGCTGCTTTTACATTCACCAGGTAAGCGTCAAAATCGCTGCTTAACTGCGGATACATGGCTGTAAACTGCACCAGTGCCTGGTTCAGGTTTAACGCTGCGTTATTATTATGCAGCGCTGATCTGTCAGGTGGTGTTACATTAAACTGCACTTGCATCACCGTAGTGTCCTGTGCGGCAGCCGGTGCCTGGTAGGTATAAACATAATCCCAGCTTCTGGCCACCGATACGGGGTCTGGTGTATTGGCCGCAACCAGTGATGGATAATTGCCTGACTGACCGGTAACATAGGGTGAGAATGGATACGCCTTTAAAGGAACCGGTATGCTCATTTCTCCCGCACTGGTATAGGTAACCGGTAATGTTTGCGGTATCAGCAACAACAACCACGAAGAAGCCAGGTAACCATCAATACCTTCTACCTGCTCATACTGCCACTCTATATGCGACACCTCAAAATTCACCGCAGAGAAATCGGCGCTTTGCGATTGGCTGTTGTCGATCCGGAACATAAAGGTTAACCAGGAGTCGCCCGCAGCCACCGGTAATTTGGCAGCCGAGAACACAGCGTTCTGCTCGGTACTGCTTTGCTCCCCCGGCTCAAACACACCCGACACTTTACCATACAGCCTTGGAGCCGCGCCTTCGAATGGCGGATCGGTATTTAACCCACCCCAGCACGATTGTACCGACACAGGCCGTTGCACCGCCGCAGAATATTCATAGGCGGCAGACAACTGGATAAGCAATTGCTGATACCATTTTTGCTGTGCATTATTAAAGCCATTGGCATCTGGTGTATCCGAAGGCTCAATAATATAATCTACCATGCCCGCAATCGCTTCTGCTATCAGCTGTTTGGCATCCAGCACCTTTTGCAGGCTGGTACCATTATCCAGTAAAAAGGCAGGTACGGCATAAGCAGGACTTAAAAACTTATCAATGGCTTCCAGCAATTGCAGGCACCAGTTATCCAGGTCGATAGACGTGAAATTAGTAGTTACGCCCTGCGCTTGCGGGTTAAAAGGCACACCTGTTTGATAGCCTATTACCGGCGCACTGATATTTTGTAAAGAAGTAGCCAATGGTATAGGCGCCAGGTAATGCGCTGTATCCTGCTGATAGCTGATGCTGATACCTTGCTTGCCTGCAGTATCAAAACGAACAATCCATACAGGCGCAGCGGCAACCGGATCGCTCGATGCCGTAGTAACATTGGTAGCTGTAGCCACCTTATATACAACAGAAGAAGCCGGGTTGTTAAACGCCGCTTCAAATGTTTGCGCAAAATACAGCAGGGAAGCATCGCCACTGGCAGCACTTTGCATATAAGGCTGCACAGGCGTTACAGCAGAAGCCACCCCAGCCACGCTGGCAAAATCAGGATCTACATTTTGAGTGCGGCTGATAGTGATAGCGGCCGCCAATGCGAAAATATATTGATAGCTGGTAACATTTGCAGGGTCTATCGTTTGAGCTAATACATAACTGCCGGGAGCCGCAGGTGGCGTTGCACCCTGGGCCACTGCATACAGGTAGTCCACCACCGGTGTTACAAACTGTTGCAATAACTGTGTAATGTTTACCGGCTGCACCACACCCGCCGGAAGCGCTGCGGTAGCATTTACTGAAACAGTCCAGGTCATTTGTATATCTGCACTATGGCTTAACTGAAACCATAACCTGGCCCAGGTAATGACATCTGCTGCCGCATTCTCTTTCGAGCTTTGATCGCCCTGTGCATACCTGCCGGTATTAAACACAAAGGATACGTTACAAACAGGGTTAACAGTTCCATCGCCTGCAAACTGATAAGAAACAGATGCAGAAGGCCATTGAGATACCGCCACAATATTATCCGTATACAACACAGGAATATTCAGCTTTTCTTTATCTGCAGGCAGCGGCAGGGTATTACCAAACATATCCTGCCAGTTCAGCAACAACGTAGCTGTTGTGCCAATGCCCGCGTAAGGGTCTGTGATGTTCCATTTATTGGCAATACCCGCTACAAAGCTATTATAGGGCATAATACCCGTATAATGCCACAAACCATCCTCTGTTACCGTTTGCCTGTCCTGCGTATTATCGCCATCTACAGGGCCCGACGGAAGCAGGTTCTGGTATAATGGATTGGCAGGTAAGCTTACACCCAGCAGGTTAAACTGGTTGCCCAGGTAAATGCCATCTTCTGTTATAGAAGGTGGGGTATCAGGATCGGCTGGTGGCGTATATTCACCGGGGTTGGCCCGCTTCAACACATAACCAATATTCCCCTGCAACATCATCGACGATCGTAACATAAACGAAGCCGACTGCGCATATACCGATGTGTTATTATAGTTAATAGCATCACCAATAACCATGCTGTTTAAAAACGGCTGTGCCACAAAACTGTTATAGGTAATTAACAGCTCCAGTTTAGCTGAATTATTGCCATCGAACAGCGCATCCGGCAATCCGGCATTGCCTGCCGCCACATCATTGTAGTATAAATAAAAACCACCTGAACGCACAATACTGCACTCCCATAACAAGGTAACAAAGTCAGCAAAAGTGTTGAGGGTATTAGAAGGCGCGACAACGTCGCCCAAAGCCACTTTATTCAGCATAAACCCTTGCTCCGGATTGGTTTCGGTAGAAAGGTTGGCCTGCACTATGGCAATAGCTACCTTATCAGGCGGCATTGTAGTATTGCTGGCAGCCGATACATAGCCACCCTTGCTGTTAGTAGTAGGGTCTGGCTGATATAACAACTGTACCTGACCGCTAAAGCCCTTGCCTGCTGCACTGTTCAGGTAAGCCACCAGGCTTTCGAGAAAATGTACGCCGGTATCATCGGCTCCTGTAAGGTTGTACATGTTGCCCTGCAATGGCGAGGTGATGACATTGCCAGCCGTAACCTTCTGCACCGTTACTGCAACCGTAGTAGCCCATACATAATTGTTCACCGCCACTGGTTTAGGATCTGCTACCGTAGTATCTAAATACTGCACAGTAAATACAGGAGCAGCACCCTGGTAAGCAGCCAGTTCATTCTGTAAATGAGAAGGCAGTTTCAGTATATAAGGCTGGTTGGCTTCACCCGCAAAATAATCACCGGGATATTGCCACAGGGCAGGGCTGCCCAGGGTAAAGGATTGTTGTCCATCGTAATATACCGGTGCAGGTGCCGGATAACCAGGCTGAATAGCCGCAGCCAGAGTTGCAGCTGCAGTATCTGTTATGCGCGTCATTTCGGTGCTGCTGATCACCACGGGTAATGCAGTGGCTTTCGCGTCTTTATTAAAGCTGATCCAGTTAGTACTTTCTGCTTTTTGTAACGTTACACTAAATGCATCCTTACCGGCCTGTAGGGCCGGGATAGTAAACTGTTGGCCGGTAAGCACATACAATGGCTCAATAGCTCCACTGGCCGCCACCGGTGGTGTTGGTAAACGCAAACCATGCAGCAGGAACCGGGAAGCCATACCGGAAAGACTGATAATATTGCCCGGTGTGCAAACGTTGTTCAACAAATCGCCAATATTAACAGAAGTCACCTGTTGGCCATTGACATAATCCAGTGCCTGCCGGATCATTTGCTTGCCTACCAGGTTGATAAAATCAGTAAAGAAGAAGGTAGCCATTGACAGGTTGGTTTCTATAGCCACCCCGCTGTTGTCTACCGATGATAAACAGGCCGCATCATTCACAGTGGCAGTGTTGCTGCTGTAATTCGCGTTCAGCATGTTCAGAATGGCGGTAACATCCCCAATATAGTTCTGTGTACCCGTCATGTTGGTGGTAGCAAAATCTGCATTGGCTACTGTATTACCATTCAACGTTGCCTGCAATTGTAAATCAGGCATAGGTGGAAATACAGCTGCATTCAAAGTAGTATCGGTATCCTGCGCTACTGCCGAGATATTAATGGTAGTGCCGGCGCCATCTGTAAAGTAAGCCTGTAAAAATCCTTTTACATCGTAGCCATTCGTGATGGGATTATTATAATTGAAAGGTGCCTGGTTATCTTGCTGGTTGTTAAACACGCACATTAAGGCGGTTAACTGCTGCACAGTCACCTCCTGTGCAATCAGCTGGCTGTACGTAGTATGAGCGGTTCCGCTGTTTACAATAGCGTTCACACACCAGGCCAGCACCCCTCTTGCCAGGCTGCCTAACGAACTGTTATCCACGGTAGCCGTTGCCGCCGGCGCATCAATGTACAGCATGGCTACATATTGTGCTGCTGTGGCATTCGCAGCTCCTTCGCCAATAGTAAGATGGGGTATAAAATACAACTGCATGGCGGGTGCCGCAGCCAAACCACTGTCGTATTGCAAAGGTTGCCATACCAGTTTGTACGTTTCATTATCCGCTAACACCAGTGCCGCCGCACCACTACCCACACATGGGTTGTTCCATAAAGCCTGGTTCCAGGTATCGGTTCCTATGCTGAACGAAGCGCTGATGGTAGCACTGAAACTGAGCGAAATGGATATTTTAAATAAGCCGAGGTTAATACGCACCGTAAGCCTGATGGTTACACCCGCCTGGAAATTGATAGGAATAGCACGATGGCTTTCTATTACCAGTGTGGCATAGATATAAGCCAATATATCAAACTGGGCCGAGATGATAGCAAAGTTCACCTGCCCGTAAATATGCCCTACAATGCCCACAGTGGCAGAAAAGCGGTAATAAGTGGCTGTTTTACTGCTATCTGCATAGCAGGTATAAAAGCCTAATACCCCTTCAAATATACCCACCACGGTAAGAGACAAACCAGCTGATAAAATACCGGCTTCAATGGTTTTGCCCACGCCCAGCGACAAGCCCAAACCGGCTACTATTACGGGATTGAACTGCCCATATTGGGTTACCGGCACGCTGGTAGAAGTGGCACCGCTAAGCATGCCAAAATAGAATCCTCCGTATCCCACAAACGGGAATACCTGTATGCTGAAAGAGCGGGAAAAATCGGTGATGCTGGCAGGAAAACCAAAGTCAACGTAGAAGTTGCCATTGGTATACACCTGCACCAATACATTGGGCAGGGTAATAGACACCTCTCCTAATTCAATATGCCTGAATTCATCGGGCAATTGCAGAATCACCTGGTACATGCCAATGGTGTCGGTGATTTTTTTATAGAGTATTTCAAAATCTAGCCCGGCAAAATAAGTAGCTCCGTTGGCTATGCCAATGCGCAAACCATACAGATCAGGATCGTCAAACACAAACTGTAGCTGGTAAAACTTCGCCACTGTAAAATCAGCGGCTATCATCCAGCTGTTATTGGCATTAAACACCAGTGTACCTGTTGTGGGGGTAGCAGGTGTTTGTTTTACCGGCACCGTATTACCTCCCTGATCGGGTGGCGCTAAGTATTTTTCGTAGTTGGCCAATGCCGCCTGTACTTTATTTACCTTATCCAACCCTGTAAGCGATACATGCTGCCCCAACGCCAGAAACTTCAGATCAAACAGGTCGCTACCCGAGCCCGGAACGGCTGGTGGCGACTGGCTGGCCGCATCCCATTTAGGTATTGGCTTACCATCCAGGTAACTTCCTTCCAGCTGCACATTCACCTGCGAGTTGTTTTCTACCGATACAGACAGTCCCGTAATATTGATAAAGAACAGCTTGATAGGTGATGATAAGTTATATTTGAGAGAAACCGTTTTGCTGGTAAGGTTAATACTTAATTCCAGCCCTTTTAAAGAGATGGAGTTGAGCAGGCTCCAGGGATCGGGTAAAGAAAAATCCTGCGAAGGATCTATTTCATTGATCAGCGCCGTTAATATTCCTCCCAACGTCCAGTCACCACCTTTGGCAGTGATGGTATCCGACTTACTATCGTATACAAAACTAAAGCCTTGCCACTCCAATCCTAATGAATAGGTGTTGGTAGTGGTAAAGGCATAAGTAACTTTAAAGGATATGCCAAACACATCCATCGTTAGCCCTATACTACCACTGGTGCCGCCATTATAGGTAACAGAAAAATCGGCCACTGCGTTAATGGCAGGTAACACACCAAAAGTAGTGTTCCAGTTGCCCACGGTAGTGCCGCTTACAGTATACGTAGTTTGCTGAGTAGCTGGGTTTGACACCACGCCCATGCTCAAAGCAGTAATATTTAACGTATCCAAACCTAAAGCCGAATCGGGATTCACCTCGCTGCCAATCAGCTTTTGCGCCAGCTTTATCACATTAATAACCGAACCCGGCGCCAGCGCTGCATTAAAACTCCACGGTCCTCCTTTGGCATAAGCCGCAGCCAGATTCAACACCACATCATCCGGTAGCAATATCTGGCCGGCAGCCGACACACTTAACGGTGGAGGGGATGGCAAGGATGCACCCGGAATATACACCTGCAGCATGGGGTTGGCTATACCAAAGCTTTGGTCTATAATCCACCAGGTAGCATTCACCGCTACCGAAAAGGTGATATAAGATAATTGTAAAGAGCTGGGGTTAAAGGAAATAGTAAAGTAGTTGAGTGCAAGCGTATTGCCCGCTACCGCTGCCGGCAAATTTAAAGAACCTGCATCTATCCCACCGGGTAGCTTATTAAATACAGACACGTTTTTCAAATCCACTTCTCCGTAGGCATTCAACACCCAATCTGCATTACCCGGGGGGATGCTCATGTTAATGCTCAGATTGGTGGTGCTGTCTGTAGGGTCTATTTGAAAATTACCATAAATAAAAGTGCTGATGCTTCTGCTGGCCGAAATGAAAGGGTCTTGCACAGTAATATTGACACCGGCACTGGTTATGGTGAATATAGGCTTATCAGCTGGTCCTACTGGCCAGTTATTACAGCCTATCTGTGCCGCAATTTTTTGAATAGAGAACGAGCCTGCTGATTGTGTAAAATTAATTTGTAACGCTACCAGGCCAAAGCCCCCTACTCCGGACAATCCCGGAGGAAGCTGACTAAACACATTGGTGCCTGCCAGCAAGGTGCTGATGTCGCCCAGGTTTATTAACGTAGCGCCCTGGGCAGCACTTAAACCAATACTCCACACTGGTGTAGCTAAGGTGCTGGTGGGTATGGTAACTGTGATGTTCACCTGTTTGCCTGAGCTGGTATTGGGTAACAGAAAGTTACCTGTAATACCCAGCGAGCTACTTCCACCGGCGCTGGTAGTTAACGCTATACCAATGCCTGTAAGGCTAATACCAATATCAGGTAACAAGGCAGGCCAACTTTCTGTACTGGTTTGTAAACTAACACTTAAAGTAGCATAGCCACCTTTGGGCGGATTAGAAGCTCCTAAAAGTGTTACATTGGGTAAAGCAATGGAAGGTAGCGAGGGGTTGGTAGCAATGAGCCCCAATGTATTTAACTGGGTAATATTCAGAGAAGACAATGTGCCTGAAAATTGTGCAGTTCGGGTAGTTGCCTCTTCCCCTGTTAGTTGCAACATAAAATCGGGCACTGTACCATTATAGAGTGTGGCCGTACCTTTTATAAACAAGGTGGTTCCGGTAATATAAATATCATTGGCAGGCGTTGTTTTATCTACCTGAACAGGAATCTGCGTTACTTTAGCAGCCTGTAGCACCTGTGCATAACAATCACTTTGTATAATACTGTTATCCAGCTGAAGCTGTCCCCCTGCGGAAGAAGCTTTTGCTATCAGGTTTTGCTTAATTTGTTCAAGTGTATTGGCCACGAATCTTTATTTAGAAGTAAAGTAGAATGAATGCTTTCAGAACGCGCAGATGGTTTCATTAATGCGCCTTATCACAGGTGATTGTTACCGGGCTGCTCCACAGACCAAGTGTTAAATTAGTTTTATCACGGCGGGCCTGGGTGGCAGTGAAAGTATGGTTGTTATTAAAAGTGTTTCTATCCACCTTTAAAACCACATCATTATAGGCAGTAACTGTTCCGGTAGAATAAACTGCAATGTTAGATCCGTTTATTTTGGGGAGTTCCGATTTCAGATAGGTATAGAAGAAGTAACTATTATTACCTAAAATATCATTTCTGGCTTTAATTCTTTCCAGTGTTTCTTTACCTGGCAATCTAGTTCCGCTAAAAGAGCGCAAGGCAGAAGGAGTAACCGTCAATGTGGGTTTGGTGTAAAAAACAAAGGTGGGATTGGTGCTATGCGCACTGCCATGATGCGTGGCTTTATATCCGCAAAAGTGAAAATTAGCATCATTCTGGCCCCGGAAGTAATTAACCAGTGGCGTTTCCAAATCGGCATAAGGCGCCCCACCACCAATATCACCGCCTGTAAAATATTTAAACTGCCCCATTTTTAATAAAAAAGAATAAGAATTATCATTCTCATTATAGCCACTCCCAGGCGCTATTCTATTGGGCGATCCGCTCACATTTCTATTGCCTGTAAGTGATACAAAACTGATATCTCCAAATCCAGTAGTATCAAACACCAGGTTTTGGCTGGTATCGAGGTTAATCCACTGTTTCACTTGAAGCGTTCCTACCGCCCCTTCCACAAATGACGCATAACTACTCACCACCTTGCTGGAAGGAATAACAGGCGAAGGATCATTTTGTATAATAGCAGCCGAATCGGCAGCCGAATAACAATCTTCAATATTACCTATTTCACCCGCAGCCCGGTCAATGATATAATCCACCGTCCATCCATTATCCTCCATCTTCTCCAACACCCGCTCCATACCACCTATATGATCGCTATGCAAATGCGACACAATTACAAAGTCAATGTGCTTTATCAGATAAGTGCTGCAAACCTTAAAAACAGCATCCCCCTTGGATTTGCTATTGCCTGCATCAATTAATATGGAGATAGCTTTCGCTTTTGCCCTGCTGCTGAAAATAATAAGGGTAGCATCTCCCTGCCCTACACCTATATGATGAATCATTACACTTTGGGCACGTGTACCAATGCCTGCTAAAAGCAGTACCAGGATAAAAAATATTTTTCTCATACAAATAGATGGGTGTTATCAGGATTTAGGTTTCTGTAAATAACCGGTATACCATCCCACGCTTTGCGGCTGTGCCGGACCATTGGGATTACCGAAAAGGAAAAAGTTGACATTACCACCCGGCGGAAAAGAAAGGCTGAGTAGTTTTAAAGCAATATTGTTAATCTTCATGAGATAAGCAGTGCCATTAGCATCATTACCACCATCGCTATCTGCCACCACCAGCTGAATGCTGCCTATATTTACTTTTATCACTCCCTGTAGGCTAAAGAATGGTGCTTGCGGATTTACACCTGGTAATTTTAACGCTGCTGTTGCACCTGTGCCGCCCACATTCCATACCGCCAGGAAAGTAGTATTAAAGCCCAGCGCGCCGGTTAAATCGCCCAGGGTACCCATATTCAGGTTATACTGTAGTGCATACCATCTAGTGCCTACCGCCTGCTTTTGTTGTAAAGAAGGTAGCTGCACATTCAAATAGCCCAGCGAAGCAGGTGTGGGCGAATAATCGCTGCTGAGTATGCCGGTTAACTGTATGGGAAACTTACTTACCAGGCTATTGCTGCGCGCATAGCTTTGCGCAGGATCAAAAGCCATTTGTGAAATGTCAAATGTAAAAGTGGTAGCCTGCGGCGCTGCCAGTGGAAAAGACAAATCAATGTACATGTTGGTAAAAGCCAGCCCCTGCCCTGCTACAACAGCATCCACTTCACTACCAAATGAAAGCAGGTCGAACCCCGTAAGGCTGTTAAAATCAATAAAACCATTCAGCGAAAAAACCGAGTTCACGGTTTGATTTTGCGATGCTTCCGCGGCTACCAGTGTATTGAAACTGGCCCCCGCAATCTGGATGTTATTGATAATAGCGCTATTGGCATTCAGTATATAATTGCTGGAACTTCCCGTTTGCCCGGACGATGGTGGAATACTATTAAACGTGTACACCGGCGCACCGTTATGATCTTCATAACTGCCCTGGAAAATCACCAGGTTTTGCCGGTTATCCTGTTGAATGCTTTCTCCAAACAGCTTATTAATGGTCATGGCCAGGTAACTGCCATAGTTAGTGATCTTCGAGTTTTCAAACAACACTTTTAAAGAAAGCACCTTAAACACATAATCTGCCGAAGTGTCGATGGGCGCTTGTTGCTGGTAGTCGGATATAGAATAGTTGAACGATTGAAAAATGACATCTTCGTAATCAATCAACCCAAACAGGGAACTATTCTGCTGCATGTTCAGGCTACCACCGGAGAGCAATACATTATTCAGATCAATACCAAAGTGATGGGCGTTAAAGCGGGTAAGATCAATACCGGCAAGCAATCCCTGTAATTGCTCCGGAAAATCGCCCAGATCAATATTCACATTCAACCCTATAATCCCCTGCCATTCCGGGTTGGTTGCGATGTTGGCAAATTTGGCATAATCATTATCATTATTTACCTGGAACCGGTTTACGCCGCTGCTGATATAGCCTTGCAGCCACGAAACCAGGTTATTCAAACTGCCGCTGTCTGCTGTGTAATTAAAATCATCCCGCATAGTCCATTGCTGCGGGGTTTGCACCAACTCAGACAGGCTTACGCCTTTCATGAATTTAAAGATCAGTACGTTATTAAAAATGCCATTAGGATTAGCCGTGGGTATATTAAATAGAAACGGCCATCCTTCTATCGACATTTCATTCCCGTTATTCTTCGTAAACGAATCTGACGTTTCCTGGTTAATGCACGACATTACCAGGAACAGCTGATTGGTTTGAAATGCGGATTGCAATAAAGGCTGCAGGTTAGAAAACTGCAGGGAGTAAGGCACTTTTGTAAGCTTGCCGTTCACCATTTCCTCCACCAGGTTGGCCGCCAGTTGCAGCAAAGTCCACTGGTTGTTACTGGTATCTACGTTGATATACAACCCCTGCGGGCTTGTTGTTTGCAATATCGAACCTGTTGATGGCCCAGGGCCATTAACAGGGGCAGGTGGCCCCGCACTTAACATATCCTGCTGCAAATACCATTTGCGCACCGGGCCAACAATCTGCTGTTCCAGCAACTGACAGTTGGCTACATCATTCTGCACACCACCATAAGGTACAAAAGGAACCGTGATGGAAGTATTAGCAGAGGATAGCGTAAAAGAAGAAGGATAAAAGCCTAATACCGGTTCTGTAGAGGTTTTAAACACATCCTGATTCAAGGCATATAAAGAAGCACCATGTGGCTGTGAAATATATTGAATATTGGGCGATGCATTGTTGAGGAGCATTGCCCAGGAAGTGGTATACTGATTAGTAAGTAAGGTGGAGGGATTTCCGGAAACACTGCTTGTTCCGGAAAAAGGATATAAAGGGGCATAGGCGGGCTTTTTAGAGATAAAGCGTATAGTATCTCCTGTACCAGCAGCCACCTGCGGTGTAACCGTAAAATACTCGGTACCGTTTACACCACATAATAAGTTATAGTTCAGTGCATTGGTTACACCGGGTAGTTGCACTGTAAAATCACCTTCCGGTGAAAATATAAAATTGGTAGTCAGCGTGGCGTTTACAGCCGAGGGGGTAATAACAAGCCGGGCTGGCAATGCAGTTCCGGCATTCACCACCGGCTGCAGGTTGGCCGATATGCCAAAACTATTCATATAATTAGACGCAATAATGGTACTGCCACCACCCAGGTTGGCGCCCGTAAAGGCAAAATAAGTTCTGCGCGAAGCATAAGCATCTGTATTTGTGCAGCTACCCGACGCACAAGGATCAAACACTATATTGTATACATCCGAGGGATCTATACATACAGTAAAACCTATAGAAATATCGTCAGCATCTTCCTCAACAAAAGGTAGCCATTGACCTACCAGCTCTCCGTTCGCGTTGGTATATAAAAACTGGAATCCCCATTGCAGGTATCCATCCAGGGAAGACAACCCGATATAACTGGTAAAATTCACCGTTCCTTTATCAGGCCCGGAAAATGCCAGCGTGCCATAGGTAGCAGACGTGGCTTCTAACGAAGCCTGGTTGCCACTCAGTTGTATTAGTGCACCTGATGTTCCTCCATCAAATTCAAGCACTGTGCCATTTACCGACAATCCCATGCCGCTTTGTATTACCAAAGTAAGGTTGGTACCCAGTACAAAATTAGCAGCAGAATTAGTGGAAGATCCATCATTAGAGAGGGAAAAATAACTACAGGTATCAGCAGTAATATTTTCCGGGTCGTTGAGCCAGATAAACGCACGGGAGCTGCCTACCACATTTATAACAGCTGCAATAAATGTTGCCGCATTAGCAGCCGTGAGTTTGGGTGTAATGGTAGAAAAAACAAAAATACTATTGTAGCTGCCGGTGTTAATCAAGGCATCATTCAGGCCAATAGACGACACATCCACATTATCACCCGGAATTACCAACCCTGCAAATCCCCTGTCGCCGGGCTGCTGTTGTCCTGTATAGAGATTAAAGTCGGTAAACGCTTTCTGAAAGTAGTCCATAGGAATATTGAGAGCCTTTATGCGATAAAATAGCTTCCTTACCTATGCTTACAATAAGTATAGGTAAGGAAGTGGATAAACAGAGAACAGTGTTCCCGTATTATTAAGAAGTAAATTGAAGAGTACAGGCCATAGCCGTTTGTAAGCTACCAATGCCGCCCTTTACCCATCCTGTCATAAACAATGCTACAGAATACAGGGTACCTCTTTGAATTTGAATATTGTTAAATAACAACGGGCCACCTACTGCCGTGTTAGAAGTGATTTGAGAATAAGCAGTAGGAGCCAATGAATAGCTGGGGTTATTGCCTACCCACAAACCAGCCCATGCACCATTGTTGCCGGGAGTTAATCCATTAGGCACGTTATAGTCGATAGAGATATAGTTAGATTCTACATCATTTAAAATAAGGCTGGGCGATGCGTTGGTATATCCGGAACCAGCAGTAGGAATAAAAGCAGTGGCACAAATGTTGGCATAGGTTTGCGCCGGCGCTGTTGCCACTGCACCTACACCATATCCTACTACATAAGAAGTATTTACCAGTATTTGAGCAGGAATGATCAAGCTACCGGAAGAATTGCCATTTACATTGGCAGAAGCCACGACAGGAGTAGTTGCACCAAAAGGAAAATCAGGCGTTGGTGATTGGTAAATAGCAATAAAGTTTTTATTGGCGCCAGGGTTGTTATTAATTAAACCATTGTAACTGATACCAACCTGGTTGCCTGTTACAGAGTTAATGGTAATGCTGGTGGTTGCCTGGGTAGAAGGTGGTAAATAACCCAATTTCCTTTCTTCCAAAACGGTTGTTACGTCGCTCATTTTTTTACAATTTTATATCAATAAATAAATTTTGTTTACGCTACTGTTCAGGTATATCCACGAGAATGCCCTCCCATTCCAGGATCTTTGAAAACAGTATATCAAAAACATGGAAGAGATGTATTCTAAAGAATAGAATAATCTGTAGCAGAGATGACGCATTAAAAGTAGAACTGACCGGCAGCCTGTGCAATACTTCAATTGCAGTATTTATGCAGTATATATGCAGTAGTACAACTGCCTTGCAGTTTATACCAGTTGGCTTACATCATTCCTTAATGCAAATAGTATTAAGCCACCGGTACTGTGTTGCCCGGTGCGGTTGAGTATATTCTGGTGGTGTGTTCTCACAGTGTTAAAGCTGATATTAAGGCTATTGGCTATTTCCTTATCAGTTTTTCCTTCTACAATCATTCGCAAAATCTGAAGTTGCCGTCTGCTTAACAAGTGATAGATGGAGGGGGCATCAATAATCTGTTTCACGGTGTTAAATAGTTTAATTTTTATGCAAAGTTTCTTCTTGTTTAAAGTTGACATAACAGGTATAACAAATATATCTAACTATAACAATAGCCCCCATACCGGAAAACCGGTAATATTAGCGCATTCTTATACGTGCATTTTCAAGTACTTTCATCACCGAAAACCCTGATCAATAGCTGCTTTTCACCGTTAGCTCTGTTGTTTTCAATCCCTCTCCTTCTACTTTTAGCCGGATAGCACCCGCAGTAGTTTTACTTTTTATCACCACCATGGCACGGCCATGCCATGCTTTTCGTGTGTTAGCCACGTATAAACATATATCCTTCAAATCGCCGTTATCTACACCGGCAATTTCGCCCGGCCCTGTAATGGTAAAATTCAATTGATGCGAAGCGTTAGGTTGTAGCACACCCTGTTTATCTTTTATCTCTACTGTTACATAAGACAGATCATGTCCGTTGGCATGAATCACCTTGCGATCGGCCACTGCTGTAATCATTGCTGCCTTATCTGCCGTGCGCAGTAGCACCGGGTTTACTTCCTTACCGTTCTCTATCCCTACTGCCTTTAACACTCCGGACGTATAAGGTACTGGTATCACCGCCTTATATTCCTGCTCTTTACCGGTAGGCTTTTCTGCCACCAACTGGTTATTCAGATACAGGCGAACAGCCGGGTACCGGGAATAGATCTCTACCTCTACAGGCTTGTTTTCATAACCAGGCCATGTCCAGCTTTCCCAGGTAGGCCATACCGCCCATAAAGTGGTTTTAATAACTCCTTTGTGTGGATTAGGCTCTTTTACTGCCATGTATAGCTTTTCCTTATTGTTATACAGCATATCGCGATAATGCGATATGGGCTTTCGCCAGCCGGTTACATCAATATCGCCACAATAGGCACCGTGCCAGGGGTAGAATTCTTTTTCCCAATGCTCCCCTGCCGGCTCGCCCGGGTAATAATAACGGCCTATACCCGATTCGCCCAGGTAGTCCATCGCGGTCCATACAAAATCACCAATGATATAAGGATATTGCTGCACCATGTTCCAGCAAAAGAATGCATCCTTTGGATAAGATTCTGTTTGCATGATAATACGGGAAGGCACACGGGCATGATCAGCCAGTGCACGATGCAACTGGTAGTTATATCCCCCTACATCATGTGCGGCAAACAGGGTATCAAACATCTCCCAGTTTTTATCCCAGGTGGTCATGGCCGAGGTAACAGGCCGGGTAGTATCAATGGCTTTTACAGCCTGCGAAAGCCGGCGGGCAGTGGTTACGGCTTCCGGCTTTTTACGCTCTATAATTTCGTTGCCAATGCTCCAGCAAATAATAGAAGGATGATTGCGGTCGCGCAGTACCATCGACTGCACATCCTGTTCGCTCCACTCATCAAAGTACAGGGAATAATCGTATTTATTCTTGCTTTCACGCCAGCCATCAAAAGCTTCGTCTATCACCAGCAGGCCCAGTTTGTCGCAAGCATTCAAAAAGGCTTCCGAAGGTGGGTTATGCGCTGTTCTTACGGCATTAAAGCCCGCGGCTTTCAACAATTCCGCTTTGCGTTCTTCTGCCCGGTCGTAAGCAGCAGCTCCAAGGCATCCATTATCGTGATGCACACAGCCACCATTGAGTTTAATCGTTTTACCATTCAGCTGAAAGCCATTTTGCGTGGTAAACTGTAAGGAGCGTATACCAAAAACAATTGTTTGTGCATCTATAGCTTTTCCGCCTTTATTCACCTGCACACGGGCCTGGTATAATACCGGCGTTTCCGGCTGCCACAAACGCGGCTTTATTACCTGCACCTCTTGCGTTATCGTTTGTTGCGCATGTGGTGGCAACTCCAGCAGTGTTTTTGTTTTTACCGATTGTTGTTGCTGTTTACCCAGCACCTGTGTTACTACTTCCAGCTTTTCGGCAACATCGCTTTCGTTCTTCACCAACGTTTTCACCACCACCTTTGCGTGGACGTCAGTTACTTCCGGAGTTGTTACCCCTATCCCCCACTGTGCAATATGCACCGGGTTGGTAATGGTAAGCCACACATGCCTGTAAATGCCAGAGCCACTGTACCAGCGGCTGTTAATCTGGTCTGCATTATTTACCCGTACTGCCAACAAATTGACTGCATTGCTTTGGAGATAAGGAGTAAGATCGTAATAGAAAGCAGTATAGCCATAAGGATGTTTACCCAACGATTTACCATTGATAAACACTTCGGCATTCATATATACCCCCTCAAAGTAAATAGCAACTTTTTTCCCTTTCCAGGAAGCAGGTACAGTAAATGCTTTACGATACCAGCCTATACCTGCCGGAAAATACCCGCCGGCGCCTTTCATCGGGTTATCCGGGGAGGTTTGCCCTGCAATACTCCAGTCGTGCGGTATATTCAGGTGTAACCACTCTTTATCGTTATACCCCGGTAATGCGGCTTCCGGGTCGTCTGCCAGCGCAAATTTCCAGCTATTATCCCATAAAACAGAACGTTCATTGCTGGCAACAACCGGCTGAGCTACAATAGCAGCGATAGAAGTGAACAGGCAAAAGCAAACCAATATGGATTTGGAAAACATGATTCAAGGTTTTGGCAATCGTATACATGTCATTACAACATCTAATATAAATTAAATAGCATACATGGGCTTCATTGGGGGTATACTTATTATTTATCTATTCCTGGCGTAACAACTCTAATGAACTTAATACAGGATACTATGCACGCCTGTTCATTTTGTTCAGGTTCACAACCGGTTATCCCATATCATACTTATAACTGATTACAACAGGTTGCACAAAACCTTTCCTGACGCCCGTTATTTACCCCTGTGCCAAACCCGCTTCTACCTGCTTCCAGGTTTTGCCATCCACTACGTTGGAAAAACCATACTGTTCCAATAGCTTTTTGGCCATCCGGCTTCGGCCTCCACTCTGGCAAAAAACAATAATGTTTTTTTGATGGGTTAGTGCAGACAGCTCAGTTTCCAGGTGATCCAGAGGGATATTTACAGAATCCTTTACATGCCCGGCATTATACTCTCCGGCAGTTCTTACATCTACCAATAAAGCCCCCTCTTGTATCAGAGGAACGATGTTTGTTTCCGGAGCTTTGCCCAGAAGTTTTTTAAGGAAATTCATATGTTGTTCAATTGTGTTTTAGCATGTGTTTAAATGCTTTCAACAGCAGGCACAACAAAGATGAGCAGTACCGCACAGGTAAAAAATGACATTAGTCATCATTGCTACTTATTTATCACCTACACTAATAACAGTTGTTAGTAGCCTTTCTGTTTCCATTCCGGGGCAAAGGCGTAGCTAAAAACTACTAATTTCCACACAAAGCATCCATTTATTTATTAATCATAAAAACATCCCTATACCTTAGCCACATTATCAATCAACCAAACTAATAAAGGATGAAGACACTTTCACTAACTGCTTTACTTTCAGTGGCAACACTTTTATCATTATCCTCCTGTTCCAACAAAAAGAAAGATGCCGTTACACCAGCGGTAACGCCTAACGTATTCACTTACGACTCTACCAGTTACACAATAGACAAAGGCTATTTTGTAATACAACACGATGAAACAAAAGACATTGACTATGGTGTTATCCGTCTGTCTTCCCGCAATTTGAGTGAGCTGGCCGGTGGTTCTACTGCCATCACGCATATGCTGGATATTCAATATACACCCACTACCATTGTAACGGGTACCTTTACGTTTAAAGATACCGCTGATGCCAGCTTTAATAAAAGCAGTAATTTCTTTGGCAGCTCGGCCATATTCAACCTGTTTACCGAAAATACCATAGGTTTAAATGCCCTTGCCCCCAGCACCGTAACCATTAGCAAAGAGGGAGAGAATTATAAAATAGTGTATGACCTTACTGTAAGGGAGAATAAAAAGGTTACAGGCACCTTTGTGGGCGCGCTTATTACAGAATAGTTTGTAAAAAGTAAGTGGAGCATTTACTCCACTTACTTTTGGTTACTATATCTAAAAGTTTTCAACTAAAAGGAATTACCCTATTCGTCACCCTTAGTTTAACATAGTTCATTGCTGTTATTGCCACAAGCATTATCGCAATTCCTATTATCTGCACGATATTTAAAGCCTCGCCCAGTACAACATAAGCGCATAAAACCGCCACAGGAAACTCTACCGTCATCAGTATAGCGCTTGTACCTGCACCTATTTTAGGAATTCCCACAGAGAAAAGCGCTGTAGGAATAGTAGTGCCGGCGACTGCCAGAAAGATAGCCCATAATAGAAACTCCTGATTCAAGTAATTACCGGCAACAATAGTTCTGAGATTGACAAGGAAAATCAGCGACGATGAACCTAGCATAATAACCGTGCTTTTCATTTGCCATTTCACTTCTTTTCCCATCCTGCTATTGGCAACGATATACAAGGCATACGTAAAGGAGGTTGCCAATGCCAGCACAATCCCTTTCCACGAAACAGAAAACACATTTGCATGAGTCAACTCCCCTGCCAACACAGTACCAGCCAGTATAAACGCTACTGTAATACATTCAACAGCGCCCGGCTTTTTACGAAAGAACAACCACTCCAGCAGCATGCTTATCCAGGTAAACTGCATCAGGATTACAATAGCTAAAGATGCTGAAATATAACTGACCGACTGATAATAAAGGAAATTGGTTAATCCAATACAACCGCCGGCTAATAGCAGAAAGCCGCCACTCTTTGATGTCATTTTCCTGTAATCAGTTCCGGAAAGTGTGAAGAGGGAATATCCTCCTAATAGCAGTGCCGCTATAAAAGCCTGATAAAACGCGATTTCAGCTGCATGGTATCCTTTAGCATAGGATTGTTTTACAAACGAGGACATTGTTCCATACATGGCTCCGCCCAGCAAAACCATAAAAGCATATCTAAACTTGTTCATTATTCAAGATTGTAAAATAGTAAAATGATAACCACCGTATTACACGAGACTAAACAACCTTGAACAGACTGAAAAAAACAAAAGGAACCTTCTCCCGCAGGCATGCAGGAAATAAAAGTGACTGATACAATCCGGTTATTTAGCCCTTAAGCTACCGGAGGAGGTGTGTTGGCAGAAAATAGATGACGCATTTGCATTTGTTTAATAGACTACTAATATAAAGAAAACTCAGCACTTTACATACCATGCTGATGCGGCAATCCCAAACCACATATCCCTATTAGTTGTATTTTTATCAAACACTGCTAAAAAGCTCATATTGAACACATTCTATACATACCATTTAAGACCTGGCTACGGTTCGGACAAACTACTGCTGGAGTTTTTTATTAATAACCCGGACTCCGGGTTTGAAAAAGACCTGCTAGACACATTACAGGAAATTCGTCCTAACATTGAACACGTAGACGATATGTGGATGAATGATGAGATATTGCTCACTATATCCTGTGATAAGGGTACCTTTTTATATTCAAAAGACATTTGGGGCTTCGCATTCATTATGGCAGAACAAAACCAGCCTTGCATTATAGCCATTGATGCCATATTGAATAAAAGCCCCCTGTTTCAAAAAGAAGAAGTGGACTACGCAATCTATAAAACGCCACGTAACTGATCACTTCCACTATCCCATCACGCTTCAAAAATATAAATGGTGGAATCGTTATCATCGGGCATGAAATAAGCGCGCACCTTCTCTTCCGCCAGTTCAAAGAAACTGGGATTTTGACTGATGACAGCACCAGTAGCAGGTGACCATATATTCAACGGCACCTGGTGAACAGGTAGATGTGTAGTAGCATTTACAATGTCAAATCCACCAATGATAACCGGTGTACTATCCTGTTTTTTAAATGCAGCTAATCCTGTAAATAATATTTCATTCCCACCCAGGTATTGATTGTCCTGGTAATCGATATAATGAGAAGGGTTGACAATTGCTGCATTGCGATGCGGCGGGGCAGGAAGCTCCGGAATACCCTTCGCATCCAGCTGCCATTGGTAAAAGCGGCGCGATCCCCAACTGATAGCGTGCAGCGCATTCGTATGCGGATTACGCAGAATACCACCAATATGATCCTGCCAACGGAACACCTCCTGCAATTGCATAGATGCCACATCAAAGCGATAGATGATAGACTGACTGTCGGGGCGATATTCTGCCGCGGCAATCCAGATATGGCTGCCGTCAAAATCGATGCCGCTGGGATGATACATAGTACCTTCTCCAATGGGAATATCAGCCAGCAGATGCCCACTGGCATCCATACGAAAGAGATGGCCTTTCCCCTTTCGCCAGTCGAAAGTTTCACCGGCGGCAGGCCGTTGCACCTCCACTGATGACACCCAGAAATCATCCCCAATCTTTACCATGCCCTGCGGATGAAAGGTTTTAAACTGAACTTTTACCTGACCAGCAGGCTGCCATGCGGTGGCGCGGGTGATGGATTGCAACCGTTGGCTCAGTGGTGAGGATGTTGCTTGCGGAGCTGCTGCTTTGGATTGTGCCAATACCTGAGCAGGCAGTACGGAAGAAAGACAAAGCGTTCCTGCGGGAATCAGGGATTTTCTGAGAAAACTCCTTCTGTCAAATTGGTTCTCACTCATGGAAAGCAAAGCTATCAGGAATCGAGCGATCCGTCGATGCCGGTTTATTATGAAAACATTACCCTTCCATCAAAGCAAACACCATCATTTGCCCTTACACACAGCTGCCATCATCTTATCCTAAAAACTGCATCATCCATTCTGCCACCTTCCCTGGTTGTTCGGCAAGCATAAAATGCCCGCTATCCTCTATTTTATTCATATTTACCTCTTTGGCCCATTTAGCCAGCCCGCTTTGTAACATACCATAGCTACCACTACATGCTATTCCCAGTACGGGGATATTCATAGCTGCATAGCTTTTACTATCCTGTATATCCTGTGTAAACGCCTGGTACCAGGCATTAGAAGCTCTTATCCCATCGGGGCTGTCATAAGCCTGACAATAAACAGCTTTATCAAACTCATTCATGCTATCCGGGTTCTTTAGCAATGCTTTAAATATCCAATCCATCACCAGGTGCATCCTTCCGGCTAAAAGAGATTCCGGCAGTGCTTTTACCTGGTTAAAAGCAAGCCACCAGGGATAGGTATAATCCAAACCCGGTATAGGTAACATGGGCAACTGGTACATACTTTCATCGGGATGCGGTGTATCCAGCATGATTAATTTCTCTGTTGCCTGGGGATAAGTAGCAGCAAAGCTAAACGATACATGAGCGCCGATATCATGCCCGCAAATGCCTATTTTACCAAGGTTCAATTGTTGCACCAATCCATAAATATCCTTTGCCATATTCTTCTTATCGTAACCATCCAAAGGCTTTTCAGAACTTCCCATGCCCCTCACATCCACCACTATTACTCTATATTTTGCTGACAGAACAGGCATTACTTTATGATACGCCCACCAGGTTTCCGGCCATCCGGGAATTAATACCAAAGGGGCGCCCTCCCCACCTTCTACGTAATGCAACCTGGTTCCATTCGTTTCTATATAATTGTTACTAAACCCGGGAAGCTGTTTTATCAATTCCTGATCTGAATATATGTCACTGGCTTTCATAAAATATTCGCTTGAGGGGCCAAACTTAAATAATACTTTTGGCTCCGAAAACCATACAGTATACTACATAGTTTACATATTTATTTTTATAATGAAACTTATTCATCAACTTTCCAAAGAAACAGGCATTCCGATAGGCACTATACGCTTTTATGAAAAATCCGGTCTTATCAACGGGGAGAAAAAGGCAGAGATCACCACCAATAATTACTTGTATTATGGCGAGGATGTAACAGACAAACTACGGTTTATACAAATGGCTAAAGCTGTAGGGTTTACGTTGAACGAAATTAAAGAGGTGATTGATGTATGGTACTTGAAAAAGATAAGCAAGAAAGCCCAGATAGATGTGTTAGAAAAAAAGCTGCTACAGATTGATGAGAAAATACAGGAGCTGAAAGCCATGAAGCAGCAAATTGCCATTTGCATGAAAAACATCCAAAATCGTTAACGCTGCGCTATTATACAACAGCGCAGCGTTGGCATTTATCAGGAACGTGTCATTACTGGCAAGTCGTTCAGAAACAGTTGTACCATTTCTTCTGTAGTGGCCCAGCTGGTTACCAAACGAACAGCAGAGCTGCCATTACCCAGCTTCTTCCAGGTATAGAATGCATACTTTTCCCGCAACGTATCAATGACTGTATCAGGTAGTATGGGAAAAATCTGGTTGGTTGTGGAGGTAGTGAAAAAAGAAAAGCCTGCCTGTTGAATACCTGCTGTTAATATTGCAGCCATGTTATTCATGTGCGCCCCAATGGCCATGTACCTATCCTCTTTAAAAAGTTCAATAAACTGTATTCCTAACAAGCGGCCCTTTGCCAATAACGCACCTCGCATTTTTAAATGAAAAGCAAAATTCTCCTGTAAGGCTGGATTATTAATCACAATCGCTTCTCCAATCAAAGCTCCGTTCTTGGTACCACCAATATAAAAAGCGTCTGTATATAAGGCAAGATCTTCAAAAGTGATATCACCCGCCTGTAATCCGGAAGCCAAACGCGCGCCATCCATATACAAATACAGATTCTTGCTTTTACAGTAATTCCAAAGCGCCACTAACTCTTGTTTAAGATAATGTGTACCCAGCTCAGTAGAGTTAGAAATATATACCATGCGCGGCAGAGTCATGTGTATAGGGTCATTCACATCAACAATAGAAGCCACATCCGCAGGTGTCACCTTCCCATCCATACACTCCACTGTTTCCACTTTATGCCCTGTGGCTTCAATAGCTCCTGTTTCATGCACATTAATGTGCCCTGAGGTTGCCGCTATAACAGATTCATAAGGCCGTAAAACGGACGAAATGAACACCAGGTTAGCTTGTGTACCACCCGATACCAGGTGAACCGCAGCCCTGGGGTTATTCATTTTCTGCTGAATAAGTTGTGCTGCCTGCAAAGAATATTCATCTTCTCCATAACCAGCCTGTTGCTTGTTATTCGTATCAACCAGCGCCTGCAAAATAGCCGGATGCGCCCCTTCGCTATAGTCGTTTTTAAAACTGATCATATCTTACCTGATTATGAGCTAATGATTTTTGCAAAAATAGAGTAGAACCGCCAGTTTGTGGCACAAGCGAATCACTGACCAGCATCTGCTGGTTGCCATTCGGTTATAGCAGGCAAATTCTGACATCCGCTTTCCCCGGCCTGCCCATAAACAAACATACCCAGACCTCTCAGCCTGGGTATGTTATTACTTTATCGTTTGCACTATAGCTACCATCAGGCAGCACATGAACCGGTGTTATGGCAAATATTATCCCGCATATTGCTTATACAACTGGGATATACGCTCGCTTCCCTGCTCTTTGCCCACAAACAAGGGGCGAAATTTTGATTCTGCATCCGCCAGTTTTAATATAATCTCATTTACTTCATCGTAGTAATGCAGCTTCTGAATTTCTTTTGTTAAACGGTTGGTCATACCCTCTTCCAGCACCTGCCTTACAATGGCTACCCTGTTTTTTAGTTGCTGATATTTGCTAAGGTTGCCTGTAAATATGCTGTCCATGGTAATTCCCTTTGCCTGCGTCCAGGCCAGCAGCTTTTCGTAAACAATAGCCGCAAAATTATCTATACCGGGTTGTTTTTTCATTGCCATTCATTTAACGTAACCGTAAACTAACGAATATTTTTTAATCATCCGCTTCTTCGTCATCTCCGTCAGTATCATACAACTCCAACAATTCGTCCAACTGGGCAGTTAATTCGGGGGGCATACCTTCTTCAAAACCCATCGGTTCTTCTACCTGCTCCCCTTCTATTTTTCGGTACATTTCGGCAGGCAGTTCGCGCACGGCCGGTATATCCAGGTATTCCTTCGCCCATATGGTCCCGCTTTCATCTTCTACATTCGGATCGAAAGCAAAGCAGGCATTGGGATAAAAACCGCTCAGATACTTCGCTTCTATATAGTTTACCGTTTCATATCCCTTTACCAGCGAAGTGTGGCCCAAAGCATCTTCTTTGTTTGTATACTGACACCAGTAACGTGGCCCAAACCGCCAGTATATCATTAACACGGTTCCTTTGTCTGTAGCAGGGTTATCAATAAGCCAGTGCAGGAAAGGACTATCACTATCCCAGTTCCATTCCATAGCCATCTGGTGCCACAGGCGAGGGTTACCCTTTTCAGCAAAAGCCACTACTCTTTCACTGATCATAGCATCCAGCTGTTCTTCGGTAATTTGTTTTTTCATAGTAATAGATAAAGCGTTAATATTTCAGTACCTGTTGAAGTTTGGCCAGTAACTGTAACTCATAAGCATATTCCTGCTGCATGGTTTCACTTAAAGCAGCACCGCTTTTTAGCAGACTGAGTACGTATATCGGATCTTCTGTTTTCAAATAATAAATACCGGTAAGCAGGGCGCCCGCCAGCTGTGCAAGCCGTTGCCTGTAATCATCGGTGTTTTTAATTTTCCGGGAAACCCTGGTGTGCATCTGGTCTATGGTAAGCTGATAATGATCTACCTGGCCATAGGGTCTATTATAAAGATCTGCCGCAGCTGCATTCAGTAAAACCATTATGCCATCTACCTCCTCCCCAAAAATCTTATATATTTTATGCGTGTGCACCACTTCGGCCATTGGAGTATACAAGTTTTCTATAATAGCGTAAGACAACGCCATTAATCGCTGGGGCTGTAAGCCGGCATAATCTTTTGCCAGCATTTCTGTATACTCAAAAAAGTGAAGTGTTCTTCCCATAATAGCGCTGACAGGTTTAGCTAAGTCTGCAAAAAACAAGCCGTTTCCATAAAGCCCATGCTCGTCTGTAAATCATTCATTTTCAAACAATTTCACCTGGTACAGGGAAAGATACTTTTTAAAATGCAGCCCTCTATATATTCTCTTCTGGCAACAAATGCATGACTGCCTGCACTCCGCAAAATAAAAAAGCACAAAGGCGCTGTTTCCAGCGCCTTTGTGCAATAAAATCCCCGGTATTTATAAAGCGTTATACTCCTTCAACACCGCTGCCCAACGCTTGTAGCCTTCGGCAGTTAAATGCAGTCCGTCATAAGTATATTTATCTACCAGCTTATCGCTGTTGTTTAAAAATTTCGGATACAGATCAATCAACTCTACTTGCTCTTCTTTAGCCAGTTTGCGCAGGTTTTCGTTGATGCGCAATATCTTTTCATCCTTATTGTAATGCGCCGCGTGTTTTGCAAAATCTTTGTTCACGGGCAGTAATGTTTGCAGGTATATTTTAGTAGCGGGAGAATGTGCCTTAATATACTGCACCATTCTTTTATGATTGGCTGAGGTTACAGAATCAGGTATGCCCCTGGCCACATCGTTAATCCCAATCAATATAAACACTTTAGCAGGCTGCCCTTCTGTTACCTCATCCAGCCTGTTTAATACTCCAAACGTAATATCTCCCGAAATGCCCCTGTTGCGTACATTAGGGTTTCCCAGCAGTTCCTGCCACTCTACACCCGCGGTGATACTGTTGCCTAAAAAGATAATATCATTTTTAGAGTTGGGAAACATTCTGAACTGTGCCAGGCGAAGATCGTAACTGGGTGGCCTGTAAGTACTGTCCCAGTTGATATTTTGTGCATGACCATTCGCAATGGCCAACAGCAGAATAATGATACTGTTTATAATTTTCATACTCTATGGTTTATTGAATTATCATCGATGCTGTTTACTATTAATATTTAAACACGGCAAAATCATCTACACTTAAACGGCCGTTCTTAATGTTGGCATCCACCTTGTCCGATCCCAGGCCCAGTTTGTTAATGCGAAATCTTACCGGCCCCTGTATGCTTACGGGAAACATGGCCACTTCCTTGCTGCGCTTGTTTTCTGCTACAATAGCATTACCGGTTTGCTGCCAGCTTTTGCCTTTGTCGGTGGAATATTCCAGCGCCCAAACACAGGCAGGATCGGCCTTGGCCGCATAAGAGCTATACGCGATAGTAACTTTGGAGGCTCCCTCTGCTAAATCAAAATCCATTTGCAGGTAGGCTGAGGAGGTGTTATTACCTAAAAAACGGGCGGCACAAGCACCACTGCTGGGTACATCATTAGCCGTGTTTTGTATTACACAGTTGTCCAATATCCAATCGCCTGTTTTCATGGTAATGCCGGCACGGTCGTATTTTAGTTTTTCAGGTGCACTGTCAAAATCTTCCGGGAAAGAAGGATACAGCTTCGCATTCTCATCTACCTTTTTCAGTTGCAGATTTACCAGCACCGGAAAATGATCAGACGGAAACTTACTGCCGTCGTACCTGTCTTTTCCTAAACGATAGCTTTCTACAGCAAAGGCATCGGAAACAAAAATGTGATCAATGCGGTCTGTTCTATGGCGTGCAGTATCAAAACCATTAAAAGTACCTGTGTTCCCATCCTGTAGGTCGGCAGCAATGTCATGCGCATTTTTAAAACCGGTATACTGGGCAAAACCGGTATAAGCTACATCTTTCGGATGCATGTTTAAATCGCCGGAAAGAATCACCGGTGAATTCCCTGCTATCCTGGCTATTTGCAGAAAAACCAGGTCGATGCTTTTTTTACGCGCCTCTGCCCCTTTATGGTCAAAATGTGTGTTAAAGAAGTAAAAGGTAAAACCCGTTTGTTTATCAGCCAGCTCGGCCCAGCTGCAAACACGCTCCAGCTTGGCATCCCAGCCCTTGCTTACCACTTCGGGCGTGGCTGATAACCAGAAATTGCCCGATTGCAGTAAGGTGAATTTATCCCGCTTATACCAGATGGCAGAATGTTCTCCCTCCCTGCCGCCATTACGCCCCAGACCACTGTACTCATAATCGGGCAGCACGCGCAACAGATCGGACAACTGGTGAAACAATCCTTCCTGCGTACCAAACACATCCAGGTTGGCTTGTGTTACCAGCGCAGCAATATGCGGGTAACGTTTGGTCCAGGGATTTTCTTTGGCATCGCCTGCATTATCATAACGGAGATTATAAGAAGCAATATGCAGGTTTTGGGCAAAACCATTTGCTACAGCCAGCCATAAGGCTGCTGCTACCAATAACTTTTTCATATTTGAGTGAATTAAATAGCGGGTGGATTATTGAAAGTGAACTACGCCGTCTTTTAAAGTAGAATGAATATTATCACTAAGCTCCAGGTTTTCGAGGAACACCTGTAAAGGCTGATTTTTTAACAGCGCGCCGCTGAACATTTTATTTTCCAATTCTGGCTTATCAAACTGCACGCGTGTTTTAAACCACCTCGACAGTATACCCGATAAGTTTTGCAAAGGCACCTCATGAAAATAATAAGCGCCCTCCAACCATGACAAAGTTGCTGCTACATCAAAACTATATGTGGTGAAGCTGCTATCAGTAAACACCACTTCCTGACCTGGTTGCAACACCGTGTTTCCTTTAGCGCTGGTGGCACGTACCGAACCACTTACCAATGATGTTCTGGCTTGCCCCGGCTCATACGTGTTTATGTTAAAGCTGGTACCCAGCACCTGTATATCTGATTTTGCAGTGTGCACAATAAAAGGAGATTGCGCATCATGGGCTATATCAAAAAAAGCTTCTCCTTCGATATATACTTCGCGCTTGCCAACGGCAAATTCCAACGGAAATTGAATGCGGGTGCCCGAATTCAGTTTTATCACCGAACCGTCTACCAGCGTTACTTTATAGGTAAGCATATCCGGCACCAGCAATGTTTGCCATCCTGATACGTCAGCCTTGGTGCTATGCACCAGCATGCTGCTGTCGGTAAGCGATAACCTGGCTTCTCCCACCATCACTTCCTGGTTTTGAGCGGTAGTAAGGTTAACAATATCTCCCTGTTCAGTTTGCATTACAATGCTATCGTCGGGCCATTGTTTGGCACGGGCAAAAAAGTCGTTCCGGGAAGTTTTTTCGGCAGGATGAGAAAATACATATCCCAGCACCGCCAATCCAGCCAGGCAGGCAGCTGCTGCCATAGCTATAATGCGGTAATACCGCTTTTTGCGAACGGTTACCGGCTGTAATCGCAGCCAGGCTTCGGCAGCATTATCCAGGTTAAAATGTTTGGCTTCCACGGCAGCTGAAATTTTTGCCTGCATCTGCTCCCACTGCGCACGAACATCTGGTTCCGTTTCAATAAGCTTGTCTATAATGGCTGCGTCATCAGCATCAATAATCCCGGTTAATTTTTCAGTTAGCAACCTGCTGATATACGCCTTACTGTCTTCCATCCACTTCCGTTTTTTAATAAGACAAGTATACATCTAAAAACAGGTGAACGGATGATAAATATTTTTCAAAATATGTGTCAGTTATGTTTGCGGCGCAAACTGATAACTATTACATAACATTAGTTCTTTGATATTATTTTGAAAATTTGCTTTTCGTAAACACAATCCAATATTGGTTGCATGATGCAGGCTATAAATGACACGCACTTGCTGGAGGACTTTAAGAGGGGAAATGTTCAGGCGTTTGAGCAGGTGTTCACCTGTTATTATAGCACATTGAAAACAGCGGCTTTTTTATTACTGGATGATGAACAGGACGCTGAGGATATTGTACAACAGCTTTTTGAGGATATCTGGACTAAAGAGCTGTATAAGAACATTGACATTTCGGTAAAAGCCTACCTGCACACTGCTGTGCGCAATAAGTGCCTTAACTTCCTGGAAAAAAGGAAGGTATATGAAAGGCAAAAGAACAACTACGCAGAAAACCTGCCTGTAGAGGGCGTTGTTGACAGCACCGGCGATGCCGGCTTACCCGATCATATGCACAACGCGTTAAAAGAACTGCCACCACAACGCCAGGCAGCCTTTAAACTGGTGTACATGGAAGAAAGAAGCTATAAAGATGCTGCCGGCGAAATGGGCATCTCCGTAAACTCATTAAAAACCCACCTTAAAATGGGCCTGCGCTTTTTACGCAACGCACTGGAAAAAGCTTATTAAGTACATTCAGCATTTTCACCTCACTATTCGCAACAAAGGACTTCTACCCCAAACCGACTATCTTACCATAAACTACCAACTATTAACTAAAAAAGCAGGTGCTATAAACACCTGCTTTTTAATTGGGGGATGGAAAGCTATTTATTGAATAATGCCGGTAAGCGATAAGCTGTTGGTGTTAACACCCGAAGCATACCTGCCTATAGCAAAAGTGCCGGAACCTACATTACTAAAGCCCCATATATACAGGCGCAACGTAATAGTAGTGCCCGGAGGAACATTTTGCAAACCTGGCGTTTCTGACAAATCAACCGGCGCCTGGTCTACCCCATCTACCGTGCTGGTAAACATAATATCACTGCTGCCTATATCAGTAAAATTAGTGCTGTCCAGGCTATACGTCCAGCGGTACACATTGGCACCAGCTGCACTACGACGCATGCGGGCTGTGATAGAATTCAGGGAAATATTTTCATCCGTGCTGGCCTTTACCCTAAACTGCAGGTAAGAATTATAGGTATTGGCATCGTCGCGGGTTTTAATGATATAAGCGGCGTTGGACGAAAAACCCCTGGCCAATGCAGAACTATTTAAACCACTGCCCCTTGTTAAGGCAGGCGCTACCAGTGACGGACTTACCGTAGTAGCTGTAAAAGATAACTCGTTGCCTAAAGCCGCAGGAGTGGTCAGCTGCCATCCGGCAATAACACTCACTGCTTTTACATCTTCCAGGGTTCTTATCAGCAAACGTTTGCTGGCCCATACATTGGTATTCTCTCCATCGCTGTTATAAAAGGAAGGGATAGCAATAAACGTACCCATAGCTGGTACACTGTCGTTGGCCCAGGAGGTAGCAGGTTCTGTATGCAACATCACGGTAGAAACAGCCGAAACATCGGAAAGAAACTTATCACCCACATACTTATCAGTAGGCCCGGGAACCGGGTTTAAAGAAGCGTTCACCACCCTTACCAGGGTAGCTTCATAACTTTCAAAAGCAGCCGACAGCTGTACCAGTGTTACAATCACCGGCTTTACCGTTTTGCCGGTGCCTACGGTTTGAATGCTATCCGGATGAATGCCGGTTAATACCAGGGTTCCTAACTGGTTGGTAAGCGTATCCCCCGTAATACTGATCAACAGAGAATCGCCGGTAGCGTATTGCAAAGCCTGGCTCTGCGTTAACGACAGGGTGATGCCTTTTTTCCCGTCCTGTATTACCACATAGCCTGGTACAAAGTTACCCGAGGTGGGATTGGAAATAACCGTACCCGTAATTTTATAATGCTTCATCACCACTGCAGTATCTCCATACGCCTTACGCAGGGTATCAATGGAAATAGTGCTGCCGGGCACCCCCAGGTTAGAGGGATCGGCCACCACTTTCACCGGTGTATCCGAATCTTTTTTACATGCCTGTATAGAAAACAATGCCAGCAGGAAGGTATATAGCAGAAAATACTTTTTCATAAAGGATTTGCTTGTTAAGTTGAATTGATATTATGGCTGCCACCAGAGTTTAGTAGTGAGTGCATCGCCGCCCATATTGATAACTGCCTGCTGGTAGTTTTCGGCATTAGTGCTTTGCACCAGCAGCGGATAAGGAATACGGCGTGGATACTCTTTATCTTTAGTTGCATTACCCCGTGGTAAAACAGGATAACCGGTTCTTCTTATTTCGGCCCATTGCTGCATATCGTTAAAGAACAGTGCATAATATTTTTGCAGCATTACTTGCGGAATAGTGCCATTATAAGCTACCCCTGCCCTGCTTAAATAATCGGAAGGCGTAGAAAGACCCCAGTAAGAGAATGACCCCTTAATACCGTTTTCGTAAGCGGTTTTAGCATCACCGCTGGTGTACCCTCTTAATATTGCTTCGGCGCGTATAAACTCCACTTCGGCATATTGCATAATTTGTCCGGTTAAAGAAGAACTCTTTAAATCCAGCAATAACACAGAGGTAGGTATGTCTGTAATGGAATCTGTTTCGGCACGGGTAAAGCCACTGGGCATGCCAACATACTGCCCGCTGGTAGGCGCACACCATTTAGCTAAACGTGTATCGTTCCAGGCATTTAGTGTATCTATAAAAAACTTACCCATAGCCCTGTTGCCATTCCAGTCTACATTACGGGCGTTAAAGTATGGGTTAAGGAAGGTGCCCGTGTTGGTGTAACGAACTGCCGCGCTTTCAGTAGCAGCAGTAAACACAGGATATTTACCAGGATTGGAAAGGATCAGATTAATTTGAGCACGCGCTTCGGCCGACTTAGCCGAAATACGCATCAGCAAACGCAAACGCAGTGAATTGCCCAGCTTTTTCCAGGTGGTAGTTCCTGTGGTGCTGTCCTGCGCATTGTACATAAAATCACTTCCTATCTCCATTTTAGCGGCGGTATTAAACATGTTATTCGCCGTATCCAGCTTGTTTACCAGGTCCTGGTAAATTTCATCCTGCCTGTCAAATTTATTACGCAGCTGGTATTCCGGATAACCTTTCAAAGCCTGGTAATAAGGAATATCCCCATAAGTATCCACCAGGTTTTCAAACAGCCACGCCCACAACACTAAAGAGATGGCTTCGCAGTTTACATATTTATCGCGCTGGGCAGCCAGGCGCATGTCTTTTACGTTTTTTAAAATAGCGTAGTAATTTTCCCAGCTATAATCGTACTCCGTAGTACGGATTAAATAACGCTGTGTTTCGCGGGTATCGGAGGAGTATACCGTAACCTGCGTAAGCTCATTGTTGGTAAACAATGCCTGGCGCATACCCGCATTAGCGCCATCATACAATATTTCGTTTAAGAAATAACCCGCCGCTGTATTTTTCAGTGCTTCCGGATCGGAATAAACGGTGTCAAAGTTTTTGGTGCACGCGCCCAAAGAAAGCGCTACGGGAACCAGTAATAAAAGGATATATTTTTTCATTGCCGTAAATGCTTTTTAGAAGTTAAGTTTCACATTCATGCCCATAGTTCTGGTAGAAGGGAACTGCCCTGTTTCAAAACCTGGTATAATAGTGTTGTTATCCAACGTAGCTGTTTCAGGATCATATAAAGGGAATTTGGTCCATACAAACAGATCTCTGCCATATACTCCAATAGAACCGCCCTGTATAAACTTCAGGCCTTTACCTGCAAACCATTTTTTAGGTAAGGTATACTGCAGGGTAGCTTCGCGTAGTTTTACAAACCCGGCGCTGTAGAGATTGTTTTCTACCACATCCCTGTTATACAAGGCATCGTAGTATTTAGACACATCGGCTGCTGCCACTGTGTTGGTTACATATTTACCATCTACCAGCATCACGCCTTTGCCCACAATAGGTGCATCGCGGCCCGGCAATGATTCTTTCAACTTACCCTGCTCCATAGCTACTGCATGGCTCAGTGAATACATCACACCTCCTACACGGCAATCGAACAGTACGTTTAATGAAATATTTTTATAGGTGAACATGTTGGCTAAACCACCACGCCAGTCAGGCGCTGTATTACCCAGCAATTTGGTATCGGTAGTTTGCTTCGCTAAACCATCTTCAAAAATCACCTGGCCATCAGGACTACGCTGTACACCAATACCATACAAATCGCCTAAAGGACGACCCTCATGCGCTTCCAGCGTACCACGTGCACCTTCATTCAACACCATACTACCACCTACGGCATCTGTTAATTTCAACACTTTATTGCGGTTCAATGCCCAGTTGGCGGTAACCTGCCAGTTAAAGTTTTTAACTACTACCGGAGAACCTTTCAGCATCACTTCCACACCCTGGTTATTCACCTGTCCAATGTTCATTAACACCTTGGCATACCCCACAGATGCATCGGTAGGCGCTTTGATGATCTGGTCTTTAGTAACCTGATGGTAATAAGTAACATCAATGTTGATACGGTTATTGAACAAAGCCCACTGTGTGCCAATTTCGTAAGCGATGTTACGTTGCGGTTTTAAATCGGGGTTAGGTATCAGCACCGGGTTGGTAGCCGTACCAGATATAGCGCCCGACTCAAAAGTGCTTTCCAGGGCATAAGTGCCCAGTGGCGCATCATAACCCGTGCTGGCAAACGATGCTCTTACTTTAACCAGGTTTATAAACTTAGGCATGTTAAACAACTCGTTTAAACTGGCTGCAGTAGACACCGACGGGTAAAAATAGCTGCGGTTTTTAACCGGCAAGCTGCTGCTCCAGTCGTTACGCGCAGTGATATCCATAAACAAAGCATTGCGCCAGGCCAGGTTTACAAAGCCGTAAGTACTATTTACGAATTTGGTATTTCTTTCCGACTGCACTTTATAAGCACCACTGGAGTTGGCCAGGTTATAGACACCCGGCGCTGCCAGGTTATCGGCCATCTGGTTGGTAAAGTACCTTCTTTCATTACGCAGGTTACCACCCACACTGGCAGTGACATTCAGGTCGTGCGCTGCTTTGGTTACATATTTCAACAGGAAATCGTTGTTGTTCTCGGCATTAAACACGGTTTGCTGACGGTACATACCATTCTGAAACTTCTGTGTGTTTTTAGGACGGCGCTGGTTACGGAACTCATACCCCATATCCAGTGAAGAGCGCATCATCAGGCTTAATTTGCTGGTGATCTTTGCATCCAGCGTTACGTTACCGGTTACATTGTGCCTGGTAGAAGCATTGATCATTTCACGGGCAATTACATAAGGGTTATCAATGAGTGTACTGAAAGGATGTACTTGTGCCACCTGTTCCTGTCCCGGCTGCCAGTAGGGGTAATACCAGCCAAGATCAATATTAGGCGACTGGAATAACGTAAAGTAAGAGATTGACTGGTTGTTATAACCTACGTTAGGCAGGTTATCAGCACGCTTATTCGTGTAGTTCATTTTTGCGCTGAGGTTAAAGGTATTGCTCAGCTTAGTGCTACCCGAAAAAGCTACTGTATAACGGTTATAGCCTGTACCGGGTAAAATCCAGTCGTTGCGCATACTGGTTAAACTCAGACGCATGTTTCCATTATCATTACCACCACTGACAGAAGCAGAGTTGGTAAACGTTACCCCATTTTGAAAGAAATCTTTCCGGTTATTTAAATAAGGCTTCCAGGGCACGCGCTCAGCCCTGGCACCTGTTACAGGATCGATAGGTGAGTTATACTGGTAATAGCTCTGCCCCTGAAATTTTGGTCCCCATGCGCTGCTGGTATTGGAAGTACTGGCACCATCAGTAGAAGTGCCATAAGAATAGTAAGAAGCGTTAGACAAGCCCTGACCATATTCATACTGAAAATCGGGCCAGCGGTTAATCTGATCAACAGCAATATTAGAACTGAAGCTAACACCCAGTCCTTTTTTGTTTTTACTGCCCGATTTGGTGGTAATGATAATAGCACCCTGCGAGGCACGCGAACCATATAAAGCCGCTGCCGCCGGTCCTTTCAGCACGTTGAACGATTCTATATCATCGGGGTTGATATCCGTTAAAGCACTTCCAAAATCGATAGGACTGTCGGTATCCTGGTAGCTGCTGCTACCTGTGCCACTGAAACGGGTGCTGATAGGCACTCCATCCACTACTATTAAAGCCCCATCAGACTGCACATCCAGGATGCTTTCGCCCCGCAGGATAACACGGCTCGATCCCATAGGACCGCCCGACTTGGTTAGGTTTAAACCTGCTACCTTGCCTGATAAAGCGTTGATAACACCATTGGTAGGCGCATCAGATCCGGCCGAACCATCCAGTTTTTGCGTACTATAGCCTAAACTCTTTTCTTCTCTTTTAATACCTAAAGCCGTTACTACCACTTCATCCAGCACCCTGGCTGTATGCTTAAGGGTAATGTTCATTTTACCGTTGGCGTTAGGCATTATAAAAGCCGTTTCGTACCCCAGGGCGCTCACCTTCAAAATATTATTTTCATTGATATTGCTGATGGTGAATTCCCCTGCTGCATTGGTAATAGCCTGTTTACCACTATTGCCCGCATGAACAGCAACTCCCGGCAGTAATTCCCCTTTAGCATCACGCACCAGCCCCGTTACCGTAATGCTGCCTTTGGCTGCCGGCGTGTTTTTAGTATCAGGGGCTTTGCCGCCTTCCTTTCTTTGAAAAATGATAAAACCATTTTTATAGGCATAGGCTACTTTTTTTTCTTTCACAATCGTTTCCAGTATTTCGTTCAACGACATGCGGCCACCTTTCAGGGTTATTTTCTCTTTGTCGTTCAACACATCTTTACTGTAAAAGATATTGGTGCCGGCAGAAGCTTTTATCAGCTTAAAAAGCTCTTCCAGCGTTATTTCGTTTTTGGGTACAGTTACCCAGGCCGTTTTATCGGGCTGCTGGGCGTAAGATGCAACAGAAGTGAGAAGCGCTACAGTCAGCAAACAATAAGTAAGACAGACTGCTATCTTCCTGCTACAAGAAATCATAGTCGGTTTGTTTTAGGTAATTGATGATTACTACCTAAAGACAGACCTCTGTTTCAAAACGGGTGAAGCACCCTAACAAGCAATTGCGGAATCGTTTAATGGTAACATTAAGTTAATAATAAGATAACAGCACGCTCACAAGCGAAAAAAAAGCCCCGTCATTTCTAACGGGGCTGCTGCATTAATGATGTGCATGAAAGTCTTTCTCTCCTGCCAGTATTTCCACTGGCAACACGTTCGACTCGGGCGGCAACGGACAAGTAGCATAATCAGTAAACACACAAGGCGGATTGATGGCCTTGTTAAAGTCTATATAAGTAACCCCTTTGTCATCGGCCTTCTCTACAGTAAGAAAACGACCGGAAGCGTAGGTTTGCTCGCCGCTGGTTTTATCGCCGAACACAATAAAATAACCAGCTCTTGATTCACTTACAATGTCCAGTGTATATTGTTTACCTCCAATGGTAAACGAAAGCTTACCTACCGGCTTATTATCAAACGACTGACCTATCTTATTTTTAAAAGAAACAAAGCCATCGTCATCTGCGGCAGGCTGAAAAGTAGCTTTTAGTTTCCAGCTGGTGCTTACCGGAAAACGGGGCACGCCCTTAAACGCCTGTAAAGCAGGGCTGTGATTATCCCATATGCGAAGGCCATATTTATCCTGGCGTTTGATAATGATCCACTTAAAACCATCAATAGTAAAGGTAACCGGCTTACGGTCGCTTTCGCCTACGATAAAACTACTATCAGCACTGGCAAGGTTAGCTACTTTAATACTGCCGGAAGTTTGGTGAAAAACTACCTTTCCTTTAGTCAGCGTATAGCTACCGCCCTGTGCCAGGGGAAAGTTTTTAGGCAATACGATATCACTTTTACTATCTGCCCCGAAAGTGTTGGTTCCTTCTTTCAACCAGTGTAACCCCACCAGGCTTAACCAGCCATCTTCACGCTTCAATTCTTCTTCCCTTTCGTGATGCCATCTGTCAAGGCCATTTACATACTGTGTATCAGCAACATTTTGCGAAAAGCCCTTTATGCTTACCAGCAAAGCCAGCAGTGCCAGGGTATACTTTGTTTTTTGTAATAGATGCTTAATCATGTAATAATGTGTTGGTTGTTAATTCGCCACTTGGTAACGGGAATATATAGTTAGATGCAGAAGAGCTTACCGCAGCGGACTGCAGACTGGCATCTCCTTTAGCAGGAATAGTTTGTAAGTTACGCAATAGGTCGTTAGAACGGAAACCTTCGCCCAGCAGTTCAATACGGCGTTCTTTTAAGATAGTGCTCACCAGTGCATCAGCAGTACCAATTTGCGCATCCGTAAAAGTATAGGAAGCATCAGAACGGCTATGCACCGCTTTTAACAGGTTTTGTGCCAGGGTAAGACTGCCTTTTTTAGCCGCTGCTTCTGCATAATTCAACAACACTTCTGCATAGCGGATAACAGGGATATAATCCACATAAGGGCTTGATTTTGCATACTTCTTCAGGTAATACTTGCTGCCGCTAAGACTAAGAAAGTCGCGACGCGCATCGGTGCTTCCCCACTGGCTATCACCAAATATGCCCGCAGCATTCAGGTAATACTCTTTGTTGATATAATAGATATACCCAATAGCCGACTGACCGCTTAAAGAACTGGAAGAAGTCATAGGCATAGAAAAGATTGATTCTGTAGTAACATAGTTGCTGGAAAACAGGGTAGCAATGCTACTTTGTAAAGCATGCTGCACACCTGTAGTAGTTTTAAACGGCGCACTGGTTTGCGGCACCAGCTTCACTGCTTCGGCAATTGTTTTATCATAATCGCCCTTATTCAGATACACTCTTGTTTTAAGTGCAATGGCCGTGCTTTTGTGGGCGCGCGTGGTATTAAGCAGATCAGAAGAATATACCTGTGGCAGGCCGGCTTCGGCACTGTCGAGATCGGTAATTATTTGCTGATAAATAGCTGCCACAGAGCTGGCAGCCAGGTCGTTATTACCCGAACTGAGTTCAGCCTGCAAACGCAGAGGCAATCCCCTGGAAGCACCGGCATCGGCATTATAAGGTTTGGAATACAGCGTAATCAGGCTAAAGTAACTCAGTGCCCTGGCAAAACGGGCCTCTGCCACATATTGCTTTTTCAACGAATCCGTAATAACACCCGATACCCCATTTAAACCGCTGATTAAGATGTTGGCATCATTCACTACTGCATAAGCTGCAGTCCACACATAGTTAACATCGTTGGAACCAGAGGTGTTAGAGTTGCCCCAGGTTTCATAACCGGTATATAAACTAGCAGTGATATTAAGAAATTCCTCGCCCCGCACATCCTGGAACAACAGGTAACGGCCACCATACAGATTAGCTGCTTTTAAATCGCCATACATGCCATTTACCAGTCCCTCAATACGCTTTGCGGTACTAAAAATGGAAGAAGAACTTAAACTGGCTTCCGGCGTAGTGTCCAGTAATGATTTGTTACAGCTGCTAACCACCGCCACTAAGGGTAATAAAAAAGTATATATATGTTTACGGTACTTCATGATAGTCTCTTTAAAAGATTAAAAACTGGCGTTAAATCCGAAGGTGAACGTTCTGCCTAAACCAACAGAGTTTCTTTCCACACCAATGCTGGTATTGCTGTTACCGTTAGAAGATGACTCCGGATCGGTTCCTGTATACTTGGTAATAATGAAGGCATTGGTAACCTGTGCATACAAACGCAGGGAGGTTATTTTAGCACCTTTTAAAAACTGACCGTTAAAACGATAACCCAGGGCTACGTTTTGCAAACGCAGGAAATCAGCTTTTTCTACGTTGGCCGAAACCGGGAAGGAAGAACCATTAGAAATAAGATCCCCATACACCACACGCGGCACATCTGTTACCTGGCCTTTGGTAGTCCAGCGGTTTAATACTTCTGTAGCATTGTTGTAAGCAGATTGTTCGCGCAAGGTACCCTTGGAGCCGTTCATTACATAGTTGCCGCCAGAGTAAGTGAAATTCAGGTTCAGGTCTAAGCTGCCATAAGTAAAGCTGTTGCTGATACCACCATACCACTTAGGCAACGCGTTAGCCAGCAGGTAATAATCAGACGAGCTGATAGCTGCTGCTGTTGTACCATCCAGGTAGGTCCAGTTGCTTTGTCCACTGGCCACTACCGAACTATATTGCACTTTTTCGCCTTTAGCATTGATAAAGATTCTTCTGCCGTTATCAGGATTTACGCCCGCAGTTTTAGCACCGTACAAGCTACTGATAGAATACCCTACACGTGTTACGTTGTTAGAGTTAGCAGTAGTGTGGGTATATCCCACTACATCGGCATTGCCATTAGCCAGTTCTGTTACCTTGTTTACGATATGTGTATAGTTTACCGCTACGTTCCAGCCAAACTTCTTCTTTTGTATTACCTGGGCATTGATACCTACTTCTATACCACGGTTATACATAGAGCCTACGTTTTGCAGAATGGAACTGTTAGGAATGCCACGGGAAGGCGCCTGCGGAGAATTTAAGATTAACCCGTTTACATTGTTATTGAAATAGGTAACCTCTACCTGGGCCAGGTTGTTTAATACAGACAACTCAGCACCTACGTTTGTTTGCAAACTGGTTTCCCATTTCAGGTTGGCGTTGCCTACCTGGCTTAAATTCCAGGTAGAAGCAGTACCATATAAGCTGGCACTATATAAACTCATAGCAGCGTAGTTGCTGGACAAATTACCATTACCTACCCTACCCCAGCTTCCTTTCAACTTTACACCGGTAAGAATACGGCTCAGTTTCAGCTTCTGATAAAAGTCTTCTTTAGACAGTTGCCAGCCTAATGAAAAACCACCAAAGTTGCCATATTTATTGCCGGCCGCTAAAGCAGAGTTGCCATCACGCCTGAAATTGGCCGATACAAAGTATTTTCTGGCAAAATCGTAATTCACACGTCCGAAAGAAGAGATAAAAGCACTGGTACCCATAGAGTTGCCTGAAGCCGCCACATTGGTCCAGCCACCCTGGTAATATTGAAAATAGTTGTCAGATGCTACAGAAGCCGCTGCACCCCAGGCATTATTTTTAATCTGCTGCTCATCTACACCTGCCAGCACAGATATATTATGATCGTGCCAGTTATAAGTGAAGTTGACGTTATTGGTCCAGTCCCAGTTATTAATAGAAGTAGACACATTGGTAGCGCCACCACCGGTAGAATAGGCCGAAGAACCGATATCAGAACTTAACCAGGTTTGGTTTTCGATTTTAGAGCGGTCTACAGAATACAGCGAGTTAAACTCAAAGTGCTTGAGAAAACGAACGGTAGCACCTACATTCCCGATGAAATGGTCCGTTTCGCTGGTGTAACGGCTGTACTGAAATAAGGCCAGCGGGTTATACAAGGTAAGTGTAGCGTTGTTATTCCCCATTCCGATAGCACCACTGCTACTTAAATTAAACGAGCCGTCGGGATTATAAGCCGCTACATTCGGTGGCAAGGCCGTAGCCAGCCTGGCCGCGCCTATCAGCAACTGCGCTGTGTTAGGCAAAGAACCGGTATTGTATGATTTATTGAACGTATGGTTGTAGTTACCACCTGCTTTTAATTTTAACCACGGCGTTACTGCATGATCGATATTAAAGCGGATGGCTTCGCGTTTGAAGTTATTACCTACCAGGAAGCCATCCTGATCGGAAACGTTGGCCGACAGAAAATAGTTGGTCTTCTCCGTAGCACCAGAAACATCTATATTGAAGTTTTTAGACAATGCAGTTTTGTATACGTAATCGTCCCATTTGGTATCTACAACAGAACTATCCGCATTGTAAGAAGGCAAGAATAAAGGAGTATAAGAAGCTGCATTCCCTGCCAGATCTTTAGCGTTATACACTGCTTCATTTTTAATAGTCATATACTGCTGCGCATTCAGCACCTTAGGCTGACGTGTTGCATTGGTAACACCCACCCAGCCATTAAAATTGGTAACAGCCTGACCTTTCTTGCCACGCTTAGTGGTAATCACCATTACACCAGCAGCGGCACGTGAACCATAAATAGCCGTAGAAGCTGCATCTTTCAGAATGTCGATAGACTGAATATCCTGTGGATTAATATCTCCCAACGGGTTATTTACCACGTTGGTATTGGTAGATACGTTGCCCGTGTTTAAAGGAATACCATCTACTACTATTAAAGGATAAGAGCTTAATGAGATGGAGTTAATGCCCCTGATACGGATAACGGGTGGATTATTTAATACACCATTAGGTAATGAAATGCTTACACCCGCTGCCTTACCGGATAAAGCCTGATCAAAGCTCTGCACTGGTACATCTTTGATTACATCTCCATTAATATGTGCAATAGAGCCGGTTACATCACTCTTAGCCTGCTTACCATATCCTACCACTACTACATCTGACAAACCGGCAATATCCCCACTTAACACAATAGACGCCGGAGAAGCACTAACACTAACCCCCGCGGCTTTGTAGCCTACAATGCTGGCGTTAACAATAACCGGGAAGGCCGGTATTCTTTTGCTGAAATGCCCTTTGCTATCTGTAAGCACTCTTCCGGCAACGCCATTTACTAATATAGTAACCCCTTCTAACGGCTTACCCGTTGCGCTATCGGTAATAATACCCTCCAGCACCTGCTCATTCTTTTTATCCTGTGCCTGTAACGAAAGCGAAAAGGCTCCCAGGAATAAAAACAAAAAGCATGTAGTTAGTTTTCTCTGCATATCTATTGGTTTGGATTTGTTAAACAGTGCGGCGGCTTCACAACAAGGCATACCTCTTCCATGGAAGTGTTGCACCGCTTTTTTGAACACTTCAGAAAATACAATACATGGCCAGGAAGCTGTTGTTACAGCTTCGGCTTACATTACAACCACCTCAATCTTTGTTTGGAATTACAGGGCAGGTAACGGAATTACGTCTTGGTACTTACAACAACTCATCTGCATAGGGATAGTATGGATTTTAATAACCTACTTATTACGTGGACAAATATAGGACATATTTAACAGCCGCCAAAAATCCGGCACATTTTATTCCACCTAGTTTATAGGGTAATAAAAAATACAACAACAACCTCAAACAACTGTTAGTCAACTAATTCACAGGATATATTTGAACTACATATATCAGATATATCATTAACTATATTATAAAATCCGTTAAAATCACCTGCCAACAGGGCTTTATTCCAGACAATCAGAAGCTTTACTCCCCTCTCTGATGATAAAGAAAATAGTGGAGAACGTTCTATTGGCAACACCTGGAAAGACAAACGGGCCTGCTTACGCAAACCCGTTTGTTATAGGTAATAAAATTTTATAAAACAGTTAAGCAGACTGCTGAAATTTCATATTAGTTATTAGATGTAGCGGGTTGCGCAACAATACGCAGGTAAGGCTTAACGGTTTTCCAGCCATCAGGATACTTTTCTTTGGCTTCAGCATCAGAAACAGCAGGAACAATAATTACATCTTCCCCGTTTTGCCAGTTCACAGGCGTAGCCACTTTATGTGCAGCCGTTAATTGCATAGAATCCAGCACACGCAGTATTTCATTGAAATTGCGCCCTGTGGTCATTGGATAAGTCAACTGTAGTTTTATTCTTTTATCCGGACCTACCACAAACACAGAACGCACAGTTTGGTTGGTAGCGGCAGTTCTGCCTTCTGACGTACCTGCTTCTTCTTCCGGCAACATCTCGTACAGTTTGGCAATAGCCAGTGTAGGATCTCCTATCATAGGATAGTTGACAGCAGCCCCCTGGGTTTCTTCAATATCTTTTTCCCAGATCAGATGACTTTCTACCGGATCAACACTTAACCCAATGATTTTGCAGTTGCGTTTGATAAATTCCTGCTCAATACGGGCCATATATCCCAACTCGGTAGTACATACAGGAGTAAAATCTTTAGGATGCGAAAACAACATGGCCCATCCTTCTCCTATCCATTCATGAAACCGGATAGTTCCTTTGGTAGTGTCGGCAGTGAAATCAGGGGCAATGCTGTTTAAACGTAAGCTCATGGCGTTTGTATTTTTATGATGATAGATTATTTGAACATCACAAAAATGCAAAACGTCCAACTGCAATCCTGTAACATTTGTTACAACGGGCTGTAATAAATGTTACAAATCCTTCAACAGCTTAATTGCCCGGCCACGCAATTAAATTAGCAAGCAGTTTATAAGCCATAGCACGCCCCTCGGCTAACTGGCTACTCAAATTCAGGGAGGAGTAAATAAAATTACCGCGCCCATACACTGCCCGCAACAAACTTCCCCTGGTAGATTTGTTTTCCGGATTGCGTGAAAGCGTTATACACGATACAAAAGCAGGATCGTAAGACACAGCTGCAAAACGGCACACATCCTGCCCAAAACTACTCCACTCTTCCGCCGTAATACTGTTGGGAGCCTGCATAGTAGGCAATACTTCGGGCTGTACAGATACCTTACCATCCTTGTTATTGATTCTGAACGGCGCAGAAGTTAATAAAAAAGGCCTGGTGAGCTGCACAGCCACATCCTGCCCCTGCACAATACAATTGCCACCTTCCTGCACATACAAAAGCAAACTATCATAGGAACGCCCCAGGTACGCTTCGGGAGCATCTAATTGCGAGCCTATTACAATAGCATCCAACTGCCGTAAAGTATCCATAGTAAAATCAGTATCTTCCAGCACTTTCACAGTAAACCCCATTTGCTGTAAGGCATACACTATCCTGTCTTCTTTAGAAGAAACAAAACCTATGCGATTACCCCTGGTGTTAATCTCATCTGGTATCAGGCGGCACATCTCCCGGAGATAATAACCCGTTTCAGGAATATACCCATAGCGGATGGTACGCAATAAAGAGTTGTAATTGTTTTTAACACTGTCCAGTTCCAGCACAATAGAAGCACCCAGCATTCGATTCACTTTCTCCCCTTTTGTAAACACCTCACCCTGCACAGGGATATTCACCTGCCGCACTTCACCTGCCACAAAATCCATCAACGTATCTTTCTCAAATAACAGATTGCCTTTTTGTCCGGTCGCCTTAGCCCCATCCACCGAAACACCATACCCCAGCCTGCCCAGCTTAATAGTTGTTTTCACCTGCTTTTGTGTAAAGTAGCTTTTGAAGTATACAATGGCAGATGGATTTTTAGTATACTCATTACCCGGCTTTACATGAATTAAAATATTATCCGGCTTCAATGAAACTGTAAGAGGTAAAATCGTGCGTACCAGTTCGGGTAATCTTTCCTGATATTGCATGGATAGTTGCCCGGAATCCCTGCTGTATTCCACCTGCAGGTTTATCGAAAATTCCTCCTCTCCAATTCTCAATACAAACTGCCCGGGAAACGCCGGCATATTATCAGGCCGCCCTTTCATGAGCCAGTCATCATTCGTGTACATATAATACTCCGAAGACATCGGCTTCTTTAACCAGTAAGGCTGATACGCCTCGGTATACACAGGCACTTTTATTTCGGCTGTAAAACTACGGGTAGTATACTGTGGCAATTCTATGTCAATAGCAGAATCTATTGCCTGGCAGCGGATGCGAGACAGGGATACAGGATACGGACTGTTTTTTCGAATAGCAAAACGCAACGGTAGCTGCCTGCCTGTTACCGCATATCTTTCAGAAGAAGTGATCACAGCTTTAATACCCAGCATGGTAAACAACGCCTGCTGAACCTCCTGCAATTTTCTCCCTTTCCACCCGGCCGTATCTGCCCGCATCACTTTGAACCGGCTATATAATCGCAATAAAGGTTCCACAGCCACTTCGGGACTGATAAAGTTGAAATGTTGTACCATGCTATCCAGCAACGGAATTACATTTCCCGTTGCATAACTGCTTATTCTCGCCAGCGACACATCTATCCCATCCATCATATCTGCACAGTTGTTATCACCGGCAATCACGCGTAAATATTGTACGGGCACATTCAGCAATGAATCGTTTCCTCCTATGCTGCGTTGCTGACCATTGCTATACCGGGCAACATCTGTAATACTCAGGCCTGATATGGCACTATATTGTTCCGGATTAAAGGCAATAGCGTGTGTGCTATCCGCCGTTGTACACAACATACGCTTTACCTGCCAGGGCTTTACTCCTAAATCAAACTGCTCAGCATACTTACTGGTATCAGCGGCCTGTGCAAATGCATCCTGCATTAGCTTTCCCAACACACGGCTACGGGCATCAGGTTTATCAACATCATTTACTGAGAAGGAAGTAATAATAATATCGGGTTTAAACTGGCGAATCATTCCAACCACTTCTTTGGTAAGCTTAGGCATATCCCAGCCTTTTATCACCTCCCCCTCGCTTTCCACCCAGCCAAAATCAACAGCACTGGTAAAAAAGATTTCCGTTTTATCCATACTGGCGGCTGCGATGGCTTCCAGCGCATGCACCAGTCCCAGCTCCTGCCCCTGTTCTGTACTCACCCGGTTTTTAATACCCTCCCCCCGGGTAACACTTAAAAAACCGGTGCGCAAATGTTTGTGTTGGCGCAGGTAAGCCAGTAAAGCGGCATTCCTGTCGGCAGGCGTTGCACCTACCAGTAACACACTGCCTGCTGTTTTTATATCCTGCAACGATGCATATATATCTGTGCTTTTATAACGGGAATACTGAGCAGCTGCATAGGGCAACCGGCATACAATAAATAGGCAGACCGCTATAACGGCTACCCTGGCAACATTCTTCATGATAAGCAGTTGTTTAGGGTGATTTTCCTTTACGGGAAGCAGTAAATTACTTATTTTATAAATATCTTTCCTCTATTACATTTTTATGATGCAGGGCATGTCCTATAGCAATATACCCCAAGGCCCGGCCTGTGATAGCACCATTCACACCATTGCCTTTAAACATTTGCTGCTGCTCGGTAGCATATTCAAATATCTTTTTCATACCGGCACGTACAATTTTAAACTCCTCCAATAAGTCGGCCATTGTTCTGCCTGCCGTACTGGTATTGCTGGCAAACAAATCTTCATCCATCGGGTATAATGGTGTAAAACTATCACCCCTTACACATACTATAGCCCGGTAAGAGTATCCCCTTTCTGTATCTATCAAATGCAACAACACATCTTTAATAGTCCATTTCCCCGGCGCATACCGGTAATCATGTTTTGCTTCATCAATGGAAGCAAAGAATTCAGCCATCACATGGGTATAACTATCCCATATGGGCAACAGATCGGTGGTGGTTACCAACTGAATGTATTTACTATACACTTCCGGGAACTCACTGTTATCAGGCCGTTGCATATTGGTTCATTTTTAAAATGCCATTTACACAATAGTTAATTCCACACCCGCCTGTTCAATTTTTTCACGCGAAGCATGGGTTATTTCATCATCGGTAATAATCTGGTCTATCTCCGACAGATCGCAGATTTTACCAAAGCCCTTTTTACCAAACTTAGATGAATCGGTAAGAATCACCGTTTTCTGCGCTGCATTAATCATCACTTCGTTCAACTGGGCTTCCATCATATTGGAAGTAGAACAACCATACTCAGCATCTATACCATCCACCCCCAGGAACAGCGTTTTAAAAGAGAGCCGGCGCAGCATATCTTCTGCATAAGGCCCCACCACCGAAGTGGACGACTGGCGTATGATACCACCTAGTTGTATAATTTCTGTATTAGGCCGCTCGCGCAATACCATAGCTACGTTCATAGCCGAAGTAACCACGGTTAAATGCTCAGTAGTGTTATGCGCTAATGCCTCGGCCAGTTGCAATACCGTAGTACCAGAGGCTATTAATATAGCATCTTCCGGAGCCACCAATGCCGCAGCCGCTTCTCCTATACGTTTTTTCTGGTCGGTGCGAATACCACTTTTGATATTCACGTTCACGTCCATAATATAGGGGTTGCTTTTGGTGATGATACCGTGGGAGCGATATAATAGTTTTTTGCTCTCCAGCACTTTCAAATCCTTTCGAATAGTTACAGGCGAAACATTCAGCTCGTCCGACAAATCGGACACTTTTACCACTTCCTCCTTATTCAGCTTGTTTAAAATATAGCTATGGCGCTGCGCCATTGATTCGATTTGCATATGACAACCTTTTCCTTTTAGTGCTTAGGTAAAGATAACTAAAAGAAAGAAAAGCCGGTTTTGTCTTAAAGGAATGCCAATTTCATCAGTTTTATTTGTTTCGTATTGTTTCGAATAATTACTTTTGGTTTTAAATTGTTTCATATGAATAGGAAATCCTCCCTCTTGCAACTGGAAACTACTACCGAATGGGATGTCATCATTATTGGGGGCGGGGCTACCGGGTTAGGCGCAGCAATGGATGCCGCTTCCCGTGGATTTAAAACCCTGCTTACCGAGCAGGCCGATTTTGCCAAAGGCACTTCCAGCAAAGCTACCAAACTGGTGCATGGCGGGGTGCGTTACATGGCGCAAGGCGATTTAGGACTGGTAAGAGAAGCTTGTTTTGAAAGAGGCAAACTGCTGCAAAACGCCCCACACCTCACGCGCAATACTAGTTTCGTAATTCCTAACTACTCCTGGTTCGACAATATCAAATATACCGTTGGTTTAAAATTTTACGATTTCCTGGCAGGTAAGCTTAGCCTGGGTAAATCGCGCTATATCTCTGTACGTCATACCCTGGAAAAGCTGCCCAACATTAAAAAGGAAGGCTTGAAAGGAGGTGTAGAATACCACGACGGCCAGTTTGACGATGCCCGACTGGCGCTGAACGTAGCCCAGACCGCAGCAGAAAAAGGAGCCTGTGTTTTGAATTATTTCAAGGTAACGGGCCTGCTGAAGGGTGGCAATGGAAAGATCACCGGTATTAAAGCGAAAGATATCGAAACCGGAAAAGAATACGAAGCGAAAGGAAAAGTGGTGATTAATGCCACCGGTGTGTACGTAGATAATGTGCTGCAAATGGACAAACCTAATGCTCCACACTTTGTGCGTCCCAGCCAGGGCGTGCACCTTACCCTGGACAGATCGTTTTTACCAGGTGAAGCTGCCCTTATGATCCCTAAAACGGATGATGGCCGCGTACTGTTTGCCGTTCCGTGGCATAATAAACTGATTGTAGGTACTACCGATACCCTGCGTGAAGTTCCGGAACTGGAACCCCGCGCACTGGAAGAAGAGATCAATTTTATATTGAATACCGCCACACGTTACCTGGTTAAAAAACCTACCCGTACGGATGTACTGGCGGTGTTTGCCGGCCTTCGTCCGCTGGCCGCCCCACAAGGCGAAGGCAAAAGCACCAAGGAAATATCCCGCAGCCATAAGATCATGGTATCTGACAGCGGCTTAATTACCATCATTGGTGGTAAATGGACCACCTTCCGCCGCATGGCGCAGGATACTATTGACAAAGCCATACAGGTAGCCAGCCTGCCTGCTAATGCCTGCGTTACTGCCGACATGCCTATACATGGTTATGATACAACCGTAGATCATCATAACGAAATGCATGTATATGGCTCTGATATCAGATCATTAAAAGCCCTGGAAGCTGCCGAACCAGCTTTACAAGCTCCTTTGCTGGACAACTATCCTTTTACATTAGCCAATGTGGTGTTTGCCGTGCGTGATGAAATGGCCTTGCACGTAGAAGATGTGTTGTCGCGCCGTATAAGACTGTTGCTGTTAGACTCGAAAGCAGCCGTAGCAATAGCCCCCCGTGTAGCAGCCGCTATGGCCGCTGAGCTGGGAAAAGATGAACAATGGATAGAAAAGGAAATAAAAGACTTTACAGAACTGGCCACTAAGTACGAAATGGAATTTTTCTAATAGCACAATTTTTTAACCATTAATAACGATTGTAACATGAGCAACAGTCAAAAATTCATCCTTGCGCTGGATCAGGGCACTACCAGTTCACGTGCCATCATCTACAACCACGCAGGTGAAATTGTAGCAGCATCTCAGAAAGATTTTGAACAGCACTTTCCTCAACCAGGATGGGTAGAACATGACCCTAATGAAATATGGTCTACTCAATCGTCGGTAGCCGCCGAAGCCATTGCCAAGGCTAATATTACCGGGCTAGACATCGCCGCCATTGGTATTACCAACCAGCGCGAAACCACTATTGTATGGGACCGCGCCACCGGTACGCCTATTTACAATGCCATTGTATGGCAGGACAGGCGCACTGCCCAGTATTGCGATGAGCTGAAAGCAAAAGGTTACGAAGACATGATACGTTCTAAAACCGGCCTGGTGATAGACTCGTATTTCTGCGCCACCAAAATAAAATGGATCCTGGACAAGGTAAGCGGCGCACGCGAGCGCGCAGAAAAAGGCGAACTGTGTTTTGGAACCGTAGATAGCTGGCTGGTGTGGAAGTTTACCCGTGGTAAAATGCACATTACCGATGTAAGCAACGCCTCACGTACCCTGTTGTTTAACATCAACACCATGAGTTGGGATGAAGAGCTGCTGAATCTGTTTGGTGTTCCTAAAGAAATGCTACCCGAAGTAAAAGAAAGCAGTGAAGTATATGGCGAAACAGCCACTACCCTGTTCTCTACCAAAATACCTATCGCTGGTATTGCAGGCGACCAGCAGGCAGCCCTGTTTGGACAAATGTGTGTAGAAGAAGGCATGGCTAAAAACACTTACGGCACCGGATGCTTTCTGCTACTGAACATTGGCGACAAACCTATCCTTAGCAAGAATAACCTGGTAACTACCGTTGCCTGGAAAATCAATGGCAAAACCACCTATGCTTTAGAAGGCAGTGTGTTTGTAGGCGGTGCAGCCATCCAATGGTTACGTGACGGTTTGGAAATTATACATACCTCCGCAGAAAGCGAAGCACTATCCGCTTCTGTAGAAGACAATGGCGGCGTTTACTTTGTGCCTGCACTGACCGGCCTGGGCGCTCCTTACTGGGATCAATATGCACGTGGCGCTATCCTCGGCATTACCCGCGGCACTACTAAAGCACATATTGCCAAAGCGGCTTTACAGGGCATCGCCTTCCAGGTATATGACCTTATCAACAGCATGGAATCAGACACCGGCATGAAGAACCTGGAGTTACGTGTAGATGGCGGCGCAGTAGCCAACAATGCACTGATGCAGTTTCAGGCCGATATACTGCGCAGCGAAGTAGTGCGTCCGAAAATACTCGAAACCACTTCACTGGGAGCAGCTTACCTGGCAGGTTTGGCAGTGGGCTTCTGGAACAACATAGAAGAAACCAAAAGCCAGTGGAGTAAAGAGAAAGTGTTTAATCCGGAAATGGAAGAAGCGAAAGCAAACGATTTATTAAAATACTGGAAAAAAGCTGTTGGCAGAGCGCAATCATGGGTTGAGGAGTAGTAACGATTGCACATTTTTAACCACTAAAATCTTGTTATATGATGTCCCCCATCGCTGCCGAAGTTATCGGCACAGCCATACTTATTCTGCTAGGCGGAGGCGTATGCTCTAACGTTTCATTAAATAAATCATTCGGCCAGAATTCTGGCTGGATAGTAATCACTTTTGGTTGGGCGCTGGCCGTTTTTGCAGGCGTGGTAATAGCCGGGCCTGTAAGCGGCGCACACCTGAACCCCGCTGTAACGGTAGGGTTAGCCATAACCGGTAAATTTGCCTGGGCGCAGGTACCGGCGTTTATAGCAGCCCAGCTGGCAGGCGCTTTTATAGGCGCCATGCTCAACTACCTGATGTACAAAAAACACTTTGATGCCACCAGCGACAGACCCGATGCGCAACTGGGCGTTTTTTGCACCGGCCCCGCTATTAAAAACACGCCGTTGAATATACTGAGCGAAGTGATAGGCACTTTTGTGCTGGTATACTGTGTGCTACATTTCTCTAGCCCGCAAATAGCAGAGGGTGCCGAAATAGGCATGGGTTCCATAGGCGCACTACCCGTAACATTTATTGTATTAGCTATTGGTTTATCATTAGGTGGTACCACCGGCTATGCCATTAACCCCGCACGTGACCTGGCGCCAAGACTGGTACACTACCTCGTGCCTATGCAGGGTAAAGGCAGCAGTAACTGGAGTTATGCCTGGATCCCCGTAGTTGGTCCGGTATTAGGCGCTATCGTTGCTGCGATAATTTACCTGCAGATAGGCTAACATACAAACAATCCAATATTCATTTATTCTTACCTAAGCATTATAGTCATCTAACACAGTTTCATATGAAAACCAGTATCTATATGCGTACCCTGTTAGGGGTGGCCAGTGCGCTCTTTGCCTACACTGTAGCAAACGCACAAACCGACACAACGACTAAACATACAGACAGTACCGTTATTTCTCCCTTATACTTTCACAGCCAGTTAAAAAGCATGCACCTGTGGCGTGGCCTGGCTGTTACCAACACAGCCACTCTGGCAATTGACGGTGGCATCAGCACCCGCGATCAAAAGCTGAAAGCAGGTATATGGGGTGGCTATGGTTTAACAGGCGTGTACAAAGAGTTTGATTATTATGTAGCATACTCACCGTTGAAGAACTTAACCTTTGCCGTGTGGGATATTTATAACTACTCCACCGATGCCACCTGGAACAACCATAACTTCTTTGATTACAAAGACAGCACCAGCGGACATTTTATAGATGTATCGGCCAACTGGAAAGTCTCTGAAAAACTGCCATTGACCTTATATTGGGCCACTGTAGTGCACGGTCGTGATCGGGGCGTTCTGAACCAGAAAAACCTGTACTCTACGTATGTACAGGCATCTTACCCGGTAGTGCAAAATAAGAATGTAAACTTTGACCTGATTGTGGGCGGCGCATTTGCCTTCCGTCATGATGAAGGCTATAAGAACAATTTTTACGGTCCTAATGACGGTTTTACCAACATAGGCTTCAAACTTACCCGTGTGCTGGAACTGGGTAAATATAAAATACCCGTATCTGCCCAACCCAGCTGGAACCCTGTTCGTAAAGCAGGCAATATACAACTGGCGGTGGACCTGTTTTAATCAACATCTGCTGATACAGCATAAGCCCGGCATGCACTTACCGCATGCCGGGCTTATGCTTTTGCTAAATACCACAGCTTGCCAATTTCCGGGAAAATTGTATATTTCGTCTCCATTTGTGTAGAAAAGTCTTATTAAAAAAGAATGGCACGACTTATACTAAATACCGAAAATCAGCAGTTTGATCTCAACAAACAGCAAACTACTGCCGGCAGCGCTTCCAACCCACGCGCGTTGCTCAGAAACCGCTCGAAAAAATACATGGATCTTATCGCGGGTTTAGATACGCATAATTTAACAGATACCAAAGGAATGGCCCTACTGATGAACGCCATACAGGAAGAATTTGGTACCGCTGAATTAGGCAACTGGCCACTGGGCATTGTAGCTAAGTGCTTTTTAGGCCATCCTTACGAGGTACACACCTACGACCTCAGCGCCAGCCAGATTTTACATCACTACAAGGTGGGCGAACCACTACCCGATCAGTTTGAAAAAGCAAGAACATTGGCTAAGCACAATGCCTATGCACTTGTAGAGGTATACAAAGATTACGTAATACTGATAAGAGAAGATGGCTCTGCCAGCACCACTTCCGCAGCACTCTAAACTAAAACAATACTATTTTCTATGTCAGATCGACTCATATCAAGCGCCGACATTAGCGGTATCGAATACAAACTTCGCCAACTTGATTCTAACCTGGACCGGGTAACCAACAACATTAGTCATGTTCGTACAGAAGTAGGTGGCGTGTTAAACGAGGTGGGTACCCTGAACCAAAGACAGGCACAACTGGCAGCAGACCTGAATCAACTGGCTGCCGCTTTTTCCGACTTTGTTAAAAATGATGGTAAACAAAAATCGTTACAGCTGGCAGAAACAAGGCAAGGCAACCTCAAGCAGGATCTGGAAATAAAATTCGGCTATTATGGCGAAGTGCGCAGAATGGCCACAGGTATATTACAAGGCGTAGACACCGGTATTGTAAGCGATGGCACACTACGTGCAACCACGGAAGAAGTGATGCTGAAAGCACCTGGCTACTGGCTGGCTCCCGCTTTAATAACAGTCGCATCCTGGATCAGGAACGACAAAGCCACTGCCGATAAAGCACTCAACGAAAGCTTACGAAGGGATGATTATAAAACCACCCTGTTCTTTATGCTGGTAATGCGCCGGCTTAACAGGTACGAGGCCAGCCTGCAATGGTTGAACAGATATTTTATGCATCAAAACCCGTACAACCTCGACAGGGAATTCGTTATTATACTGGAAGCGGTAACTACAGGCGTTTTCCCTCCTGCTGCCCGCCAACTGATGATGAAGAATGCCAAAAGCTGGCTTGCCCAACTTACACAGTCCGGCGATTATATCAACGATCAAAAAGCGCAATGGCTGCAGTTCTTCCACGCCAAAGCCCCGGTTGTAAGCGGTAAATACCCACTACTGGAGCAATTCTGCAACAACTGGACAGCACTGGAAACTTACTTACAAACAGTAAGCGCACACGAACCTATACAGGCACATTTCAAAAATGTAATAGGCGCATCCACTGATTTATCCAAAGCCATAAAAGTGCAACTGGATGAAATTTTGTCGATGCTGGTAACCAATTTTGATGATGAAGAATTGCCACTTCAGCAACAAGTGCGGCTGAACGAACTGATTATTGACATGGATGGTGATAAAGCGGCTGCACAATCCGTGATGGACGCAGAAAAACATATCTTCCAGGAAAAGGTAGATTTTTTACAGCTGCTTACCAATGCCGCCTTTAACCCGGCTAAAGCAGGTGCTTCTAAAGTAACACAGGCATTGGCTGTATCTATCAGCCAGCCCTGGATTGTAGAAGCGCATGACACCTTTACCGCCAACAGCAGAAACAGCATTCCTAACCTGATTGTATACAATATTGACGGCTTTACCGCCGGCACACAGGATGGCAGTGATGAAGAGTCGCTGTTAGGGCAGCACGAAGGCTATTGGACCAATGTACTCAAAGCAGAATTGGCTAAAGCACCATACCCAACCAGTAATGTTATCCTCGGCGGATTGATAATTGCATTGGGTGCAGGCCTGCTGATCGTAAACCCAATAGTAGGTGTATTAGCAGCAGGTGTAGGTATCTGGCTGGTGTTAAATACACTTAATAAGCACAAAAAAACCATCCAGCAAATCAAAGACAGTACTGCCAACAGGGAGCAAAAATCAAAAGAAGTGTTGAGAGGTTGTATCGCTGAAACAGTGGACTACAGAAAAGAATGCGCCCGGGAAGATGCCAAGGCAGAAGTAGTAAGAGCATTGCTCACTTCTATTACGCCGGAAGATTTTTCCAGTGTTTCTAAAGATACCCGTAACATTTTAACCACTAACTAATCATCCTACTATGAATACAATTCTTTTTAACAATAACGAGCAGCAACGCGACAATAGTAATACCCCTGATAAAAACAAGCAGGCAAAGCCTAACCTGTTTCAGGGTCGCACAGAAACCGAAACACAGGCAGCCAGCTTTCCCAACTGGGACATAGTGCCGCCTAACCAGTTCATCAATCCCAGGATTAAACCGCAATAAGCATGGCTATCACAACCTATGCACAGTGGACAGATGCGCTGGAACGCTTTTCTAATGGCGACAATGCGGTGCTTGCTGAGTTCAACAGCGGGAGTTTTTCGCTGGATGCAGGCACAGCACAACGCTTTTATATAAGAGTGGAGGAAGCCTACAGAAACAGGAAGAAAGTATGGGTAAATTCTTTCCAACGCGCTTTTCATACGCAAACCATTGCCAGTGAAAATGAATTGGGAATAACCTTAAACAACAGCAGGAAAAACATGATACCACTGGTTTCATTTGTAACTGCCAAAGGACTTCCGGAGGATTTAAAGAATACGTTATATAAAGACCTGTGCGAATTTGTAGCAGAAGTAAAAAAAACACTAACAGATAACATTGTAAAGAATAATAAAAGCAGTGACAGGTTGTTGATGGTATTGCATGGATTTGACTTTATGAGCATCATAACGGCAGAAACCAGCAGCGACCCCACTCCTTTACAACAGAATAACGTACCACCTGCCACCGGGAGAAAAATTATATTTTAACTATGGCCAACAAAGCAGAATTTAAAACGTCGCTGCTAAGGATGTTTCGCGCCAGAATACCTTTCATCAGCATCCGCAGCATAGAACGCACCAGGGTATTAGAGGTAGTGCAACAACTCGCAGAAGAAATAAACATCCCCATATACGCACACAGCTTATCCCACGGCACCATTGATATCAAAACACGGAAGCCTGTAAACGACGATCGCTCTGTTGCAGGCGGGATTGACTTTGCTGTGCAGAATATGTCGCAAAGACAAAACCTGACATTTGTTTTCAATGAGGTAAGCGACATAGAAGACGACAATGTAGTATCCCGTCATATTTACGACTGTGTAGTGCAGTCCATAGAGCGGGGCGGTAGCATTTGCGTCATCACCACCAAAAGCGTATGGTCGCAACTGCAGCGCCTGGGCATGACATTAACGCTGGATGCACCCAATGAAGAAGAAATGCTGGAAGTGGTGAAAGAATGTGTTACCCCCTACAAAGGATCTATTCCTATTGACTGGGAAGAAAGCGATTTTAAAATGGCTGCCACCGTTTTATCCAACATGACCAAAATTGAAGCGGAAAACGTGCTGGCCACCCAGATGGCTAAAGGCTCATTGACCAAAGACGACATCAAAGAACTCAGCCAGGCTAAAGACAAATTGTTCAACGATATATCCGGCCTGGAAAAAGTAAAAATAGACGCCAGCACGCTTTCTGTTGCCGGACTAGATGGTTTGCAGCAATGGCTAAGCACCCAACAGCAACTGCTAACCGCCGATTTAAAAGCCCGCAAGCTGCGCCCACCCAGAGGCATGTTACTGGTAGGCGTTCCCGGCTGCGGCAAATCGCTATCCGCCAAATTCGTTGCCGCTTCCTGGAATTTACCGCTATATCGCTTAGACTTTGCTTCCATCCAGGGCATGTATGTAGGCCAGAGCGAAAACAGGCTGAAAGAAGCCTTTGCATCGGCCGACAACGCTGCCCCCTGTGTACTGTGGATTGATGAAATAGAAAAGGGCTTAGCGGCCAATGCCAGCGATTCTTCGGGTGTTACCACCCGGATGGTAGGCCAATTCCTTTTCTGGCTACAGGAAAGCAATGCCAAGGTATTTGTAGTAGCTACCGCCAACGACGTAACCAAACTACCACCTGAACTGCTGCGAAAAGGCAGGTTTGATGAGTTGTTTTTTGTGGACTTACCAGCTCCACAGGAACGAAAGGACATCATTAACCTGTATATCAAGAGAAACCTGCTGCCACCACCTTCCACCTTTACACTGGACAAGCTCGTTGACATATCAGAAGGCTTTGCAGGTTCAGACCTCGAAGGCGCGGTGCGCGATGTGGCTATACAAGCAGTCATTCGCGGAGACGCTGCTATTGACGATAGCCTATTCGAAAAATGCTTTCAGAACATAGTGCCTTTAAGCAAAACCAGTCCGGAAAGAATTGAAGCCATCAGAGCCTGGGGCCGCGAAAGAGCAGTCCCCGCATCTGGCTTAACGTGGAGTAATATCCCCAATGACAAAGCGACCAGTAAACGCTCTATCATCATTTAAATATTACAGGCACCTGTGCAATAAAAACATTGCACAGGTGCCTTTTGGCTTCCGTTACTATATGAAGTAACTGTTAATATTTTCTAATCGCCCCCCAATTCTTTCCAGCACAACCTAACCCGTAAAACACACTGTTTATCTAGCCTTCAACCACATCCATCTATACAATTGCCTTATTTTATTGTTCCTCCTGCTGGCACCACTTTTGTCTAACGATACTACATAAGATGAATTTTACACAGTATGGTAGTATCTTGTTGCACAACAACCCTGTACCCCACTCTGTAGATATTATAACCAACTATTCAACAATGCATATGAAACAGATTCTGATTTATATGGGGGCCTTGGCATTGTGCCTTGCTATGTTTTGGTGGAAGTCTCCGCAAAAGAGCATTTATACTCAGCCAGATGCGCCAGATACCTCATTTGCTCAATCCGGCAGTAAAGCCATTAATGAAGATTTAGCGGAGCAAAAAACGGATTCAGTACCTATAATTGAGTAGTCTGCTGATGGTCTTTCACCTGATGCCCCCTACGCATCGCCCACAAAACCGCCGGTGATAAAAACTAGTGGCAAAAATTGACACCGCTGACAGGCGGCTAATATACCCGTTACAGGAGGTGACCTCTTATAGCTGCCTATTTCTTCACCCAAAACATACTATCTCTAAACTCTAACAGATCATAACGGAAGGAAAAGCCTCCTTCATCTGTAGCTATTGGCATTCGAACTAACCTTCCGCTATCCATTACCTCTATCATGGGAATTTCTTCACGCTTCAGTTTAGATATATCAAATTCTACCAACCAATTGCTTTTATTACCAGGAAACACCTTTTTACGCAGCAATTTCTGCCCATCAATAGCCAAGGCCGATAGTTGTTGCCAGGACAAAAGCGCGCTGCCTTGTCCCGTACCGTATGCTATATATAAGGTTTCTTTCCCTGCCGGAAAACTGTATAAAGTATCGTAAAAGATTAAACTACTGCTGTTCTCTTCCCCAAACAAATGCTCGTTGTCTTGTACCATTTGAGTCTGCAAACTTCCATCAGCTGTGTAAAAAAGGGCCATTGATTCAAACCATTTCAAAGTTCCTCCCAGATGAGTGTTCCAGGAAACCAGACAAAGCTTTTTGTCAGCAGATACAACTATCGATATATCCCCATTATAAATGGTATCAGGCAATAAAAATAACTGTTTACTATGCTGCCGGATAATGTCATATACTTTTTCATTCTCTGTCACTGCAGAGTCAGGATATTCTTTAAGCAGGCTATCAACACGCAAATAATTACGGTCCATTGCTTCAAAAAACGCATTACTAACTTTAGCTTTTTTAGCTGGGTTACAACTGAATAACAGGTAAAATAAGAGCGTTAAGGTTGATAGGTATTTCATACTACTCAATTTACCAATCAATACAGATAAAACAAAATATAAGCAGCCAATCAATAGCACTTTCAGCTCATACGACACGTCATTGCCCAATAGTACATTCCGGTCATACCAGTAGCAATTTTCAACCCCTCTTTTCCCTTTAACAAAACTTATCCGGACAATTAACCCTACTAATTTGGTAGTGTAATAATTTTTATTCTATTTTCGCACTACCAATGAACAACAAGTCCTTTTATATGACATCCGCATTTACAGCTGTTTACTACCGCTGCTGTTGTTGTTGCTAATAACTACACTTACGTTTGACTTGTTTTTATATACCGTACTACTTATCATTTATTCAGGAAAAATCAATATATGACTAATACTCAGCATACAGCAATGTACACCCCTACTACCCCATACGATTCTATGCTGGCCCGCTTTAACAAGGCCGCCGGGCTGCTACAGCTTAGTGAAGAAACAAGAGAAAAGCTGCGTAGACCCGCCAAGCAAATTTTACTCAACTTCTCTATTACTATGGATAATGGCCAGGAAAAGAACTTTGAAGGATACCGTGTTATTCACTCCACTATACTAGGTCCCTCTAAAGGTGGCATCCGCTACGATACAGGAGTGAATATCCACGAAGTAAAAGCGCTGGCCGCCTGGATGACATGGAAATCGGCCCTGGCAGGCATTCCCTTTGGAGGAGCCAAAGGAGGCATTGTATGCGATCCCCAGAAACTATCTAAATCAGAACTTGAAAAATTAACCCGTGCCTATACACAGGCACTGGCCGATACCTTTGGTCCGCATAAAGATGTACCCGCCCCCGATATGGGCACCGGTCCCGACGAAATGGGCTGGCTGATGGATGAATTCTCCCTGCAACATGGTAAAACCATCCATGCGGTAGTTACCGGCAAACACCTGCATTCCGGCGGCTCGCTGGGGCGCGTAGAAGCAACAGGCAAGGGAGTAAGTATTATTACCCTGCTGGCCCTGGAAAAGCGCAATAAAAGGCCCTCTAAAACAAACGTGGCCATCCAGGGCTTTGGTAATGTAGGCATGCACACGGCACTGTTCCTATGGGAAAAAGGCGTGAAAGTGGTTGCCGTAAGCGATGTAGACACTGCCCTGTTCAATCCCGAGGGATTTAATGTGCCTGACCTTATTGCTTATGCACAACGCAACGACAAGTCTATTTATGGCTATTACGATGCCTACCAGATACTACATGAAGAGCTGCTTACACTGCCGGTGGATGTGCTGATACCTGCCGCAAAAGAAGATGTGATCACTGCCGGCAATGCCGCACTCATTAAAGCCCCGATTATTATAGAAGCCGCCAATGGCCCTGTGTCTGCCGATGCCGACAGAATTTTACAGGAAAAGAACACGTTGGTTGTGCCAGATATACTGGCTAATGCAGGAGGTGTAACCGTTTCTTATTTTGAATGGCTGCAAAACACCTTGCACGAATCGTGGGATATAAACCGCGTCAACGAGCGGCTGGCTGCTATCCTCGAAAAAAGCTTTAGTGAAGTATACCAGGCAGCAGGCGAATTAAACGAAACATTAAGAACCGCAGCTTACTACCTTGCTGTAAAAAGAGTAGTAGCAGGACAACAACTAACAGCAGTGCTAGATAAAGAAACACCTCCCGCCCATAACTAGTACTAACAGGTTTAATAGAACAATAAGCAAAAGGGTGTACCGTTTACCGATACACCCTTTTCTATTATCTAAGCCTTACTAAAAGCCTGTTATTTCTTTTTACCAGTTGAAGGGCAAATACCAGTTAGCCTTATTCAGCAATCTTGCTTTTACTTCACTGGCGTGTGCATTCCCCTCCAGTTGCAACTTAGTCCCCACCTTCTCTGCCAGGAAAGAAGCATCATTTTTACGCAGGGCAATACGCAACAGATCGGGCCAGCGATTGCCCTCAAAAGCCAATTCCAGTGCACTTTCGTTTACAATAGCCTCTTCCAGCGCTTCCGCCTGCTGTTGCAAACCGGTGCTTAACGGAGTGAGGTAAGCACGGCCACGAATACCACCATTCCGGTGCCAGGGGCCGCGGAAATAGGGAGCCGTACCATAACGTCCATCAAAATTGTAAGGCGCTGGCTCAAAGGTTTGCTGCAAGTTGGTTTTATCGGTAACACTGGCATTATCGTAAGCAGTAGCTATGCCCTGGTTTAATAAAGCCCAGGCAACTTTTCCTTCCCCATCCCTGTTAGCCGCTTCGGCATAATGCAAATGCACCTGCGCTGCACGGTACAGAAACCAGTTACCGGTTTTCTCCAGTGGCGTAAGTAAGCTATAGTTATAACTATATTTCATTACCACTGGCCGGCCTGAAGAAGTATCTATACTAAACAGTTTACGGGCGTCAAAAGGAAATCCATTGTTCTGCACCTGACTGTTCCAGTTACGAATAACAGCACGGGAAGGCTTCAGCAAATAACTGCCGCCATCTGCCGCAAACAGGTTAATAAACGGATTCTCTGGTGCAAAGCTCTTGCTAAAAGGCAATACCCAAATCCACTCCTCATTCCACAAGGCATCCTGCGAACGAATGAACATCGACTTCCAGCCTTGTGCAGCATTATTAATCAACGATTGCAAGTCCTGCTCGCGATAACGGATATACCCTACCGCCAGATCATTATTATTCGCAACATCTGCATACCGGATTTTATAAGTATTAAACTGTTCATCCGTATTGGTACTGTTTGCCCCTGTTTCCATTACTGCACGATACGTGGTAGCCGCCTTGCGATAGTCGCCGTTCCATAAATACAGATCACCCAGTACACATAAACGGTTAATAAAAAACTTTTGCGTAGCATACCCATCCACTGTAGTTACCAGGCTACTGCCGCTGGGGTATATATCCAGCACAGGAAGCTGCTCCGTAAAAGCAATTAACTGTTGTAGTAAAGTAGCAAAAGGCACCCTGGGATAAGCAGCACTATTTTTAATATCATTGACATTTTCCGGGGCAGTAGTGATATAAGGTACTTCGCCAAAATGAATACCCAGCTGCAGATACAACCAGGAACGTAATGCGCCGATATCAGAATAGCGGGCATTATAATCCGCCTGTGTAATCTTTTTATCCTCCAGCATCACACCCAGGTTCTTCAATACATCGTTACAATTAAAAATCACCTGGTAAAAAGAACGCGGATCAGCATATTTATTACCCGCTACCACTGCATGCTCGTTCAGCTGTTGCAGGCTGGTATCGGCATTCTCTGTTACCGTGATCAGGTCACCCCTTAACTCGTTCAGCACCACATATTGCTCAGCCAACGTTTCCAGCTTACCATAGATACCAATAATAGCCGCATCAGCGTCATAAATATTCCGGTACATCTGCGATTCGTCCAGTGTTGTTTCGGGCAAAACCTCAAACGTTTTTTTGCACGAAAACAAGAGCAGTGCAGCGGCCGGTAATATCCCCCTGGTAAAATTCCTGATCGTTAAATAGTTCATCATGATATTGATTACATTTGATATTACAGCCCTACACGCACACCCAGCTGCAACGATTTATAAATAGGTTCCAGGCCTGTATCCACTCCTTTTGAAAACACGCTGTTATTGGCACTAAACTCCGGATCATAGCCCAGATAATGGGTAAAGGTGAACAGGTTATTACCGGTTACATACACCCTGGCATACTGCAACCATTTTACACCCACCGGTATATCATAAGTAAGTGACACCGTACGCAGCCTTATATAACTTCCGTCCTCTATCCACCGGTCGCTAAAGCGGCTGTTACCCACCGGATCTCCCCAGGTGGCTTTAGGTACATCCGTTATATGCCCGTTCCCGCGCCAGCGACCTGCTACGCGCAGGGTTTGGTTATTGGTACCTGAACCCGCTTCCAGCACCGAACGATTATAATTGTATACATCGTTACCGATGCTATACGTAAACTGGGCATCCAGTGTAAACCTTTTCCATTTCAAAGAGGTAAAAAAGCTACCAAACCAATCAGGGTTAGGATTGCCAATCACCTCCCTGTCGTTATCATTAATCTGTTTATTATTATCATTATCTGTAAAGCGCACATCTCCACCAGTAAAAGGCGTTACTACTCCCTTCGCATTGGTTACTGCATATCCATCCTGCGCCGCTGCCGCATTTGTAGTATACACGCCCCTGGTTTTATATCCGTAAAACAGGTTGGCAGCGCTCCCCTCACGCGTGATATAACCGGCACCCGCATAATTATTGATAATAGCCGCACCCGCCAGCCTGGTAACGCGGTTGTTATACTTACCTACCGTAGCACCAATATCCCATACCAATGGCCCATTTAACGCACGAACATTCACCGCAGCTTCAAAGCCTGTGGTTTGCATCTGCGCATGGTTGCTCACTGTAAAATCTACACCTGAAACTGCCGCAGCCGGCTCATAGGTAAGTAAATGACTGGTTGTATTACGATACACATCCACACTCAGTTGCACACGTTCCTGCAACAATGCCGCATCTATACCGGCATTCAACTTCGTTACCTTCTCCCACTGCAACGCCGGGTTAGGAATGTTACCCCTTACCAGCCCCTGCATTCCCAGGAGGTTTTGCGATACATAGTATTTACGGCTTGTATAATTGCCAATATCATCATTCCCAACTGCTCCGGCACTTACACGCAGTTTCAGCAACTCTATCCAATGCAAAGGAGCCAGCCAGTTTTCAGAGGATAGCAGCCATGAAACGCCGGCAGCAGGAAATAACGCCACCTTATTGCCACCTACAGACAATGCTCCCGGAATATCCCTGCCAAAACGGGATGAAATGTCCCCGGCCAGGGAAGCCGTTACAAAATACTTATCGTTAAAACCATAATCAACCGTTGCATAGTTGTTTAACCAACGCCACTTACCAATATCTCCACCGGTACTGCGCAAAGCATTTACACCCGTGCCAATACTTACCATATCATCAGTGGCGGAGTTATAGCCCTGTATGTAATCTTCCTCTACAGTACTTTGCTGATAACGGAACCCCACAGCAGCAGTTATTTTATGCCTGTTAGCAATACGGGTAGTGTATTGCACACGGGTATCATTATACAACGAAAACAAACGTACTACCCTGCTACCCAAACGACTATCCGCAACAGCATTAGACAACGTATCATTAGCCACACCTTTACGCGGAATAAACAGGTTTTCCCTTACTTTATCATAGGTGATGCTGGTGGTAGAAGCCAGCTTAAAATGACTATCAAAAGTATATTCGGCATTAATCAGCCCCAGGAAACGATAATTTTTATCGGTTTGCTTAGCATTATCAATCAATGCTACAGGATTACTTACATTAAATACATCCGTTTCGGCCAGGTTGGGTGATTGCTGTCCTTTATCATTTATCTCCTGTACTGATAAGAAAGGAGCTTTCACCAACGCCAGGTACAAAGGATTCGTTTTAGCACTCAACCCCTGCGCCTGCAAGCGCTGCTCGTTATACGAAAAAGCAAGGCTGGTAGTAGCCATAAGCTTGCGGGTAAGATTTAAATCGGCATTAAACCGGGCCTGGTAAGCAGTAAGACTGGTGTTACGGGTAACAGGCTGTGTTTTAGCATACCCCAGTGACAAAGCATACCGGGCTATATCATCCCCACCGGTTACTTTCAGATAATAGTTTTGCTGCACACCTTTCTGCAACACTTTTTTTTGCCAGTCTGTATTATTATGATACCGGAAATAATCAGCTGAAGACGCATCATCCTTCATATAAGGTAATGCCTGTATCTGCGCATCACTGTAGCCAGCTGTTTTCAACAGATCAGACAAATAAACCCGGTAATCACCGGCCTGCATCACCGGTAAAGCAGCAGGCTGAAAATTAATACCACTATAAGCAGCAAAGTCCATATGTGTTGCCAGGCTTTTAGCATGTGCGGTTGTAATGAACAATACACCATTAGCCGCCTTACTACCATAAGTAGTTACCGCATCTTTTACCAGCGTAATGTTATCAATATCCTTTACATTAATATTCTGCAAAGGGTTGTGGCTATGACCTCCAATGAATGAATTGCCATAACTGGCATTGTCATAAATAACACCATCCACTACTATCAAGGGCTGATTGGTGGCATATAAAGAAGTAAAACCACGCACCAGCAAATCGGCGCCTATACCCGGTGTACCCGAGCGGCGGGTTGCCTGTAGTCCGGCAATACGTCCCTGCAGATAGCTATCTGCTGTTTCATTATTCAGCTGCCAGCCACCCTGCACGTTAGCCAGCGCTACTGCCTGCGTGCTCCTGTTCAATGGTTTATTGCCGGCAGGAAAAGAAGCTTCATCATATAAGGAAGCAAAACCTTCCTCATACAATACTGCGTTTACCTGGCTATGACCCTTTAAGGGCAATTCTTTGTACTGGTATCCGGCCCCGCTAACAATCAATGTAACATTATAATCCGGCACCCTCAGCGTAAACCCGCCCTTATCATCCGTAAGCGTTACCACCTGGTCTTGCCAGGCCACATTTACACCGGCCAGCGGCTTCCGGGTTAAAGCATCGGTAAGCGTTCCTGTAACAGTAACCAGGGAATCCGCTTTTTGCGCCACTGCCCGGCTACCCATTATCAGCAACAGCAGTAACCATACTATTTTTTGTATTCGAGCGTACATGTCTTTTCTTTTATAAGAAGTAAGTTTATTCAGTAACAGGCACCAGCTTCAGGTAGTCCAGCGTTAAAGTGTTTTGTCCTGTGGTAGCCGTGTTGGCTGCTACCAGGTAAATGGTATTATTGCCATACCGGGTAGTAGTATATTCACCCAGATATACCTCATCATAATTATTCAGGGTAACTGTAGTATAAGGCAGGCTCACTGTTTCCCAGTTATTAAACGCTATCCGTTGCTGAAAAGTAATGGTCTGGCTATCGTAATTGCCCGCTACAGCGCGCCAGTACACCTTATACTTAGCAGCAGGCACCTGCTTAACAGAGTAATAGATATAAAATTGCGCCACCTGGTACCCGTAGGCCATGATATCATTATAGGTATTACCCGCTGCATCCGCTTTAGAGCGATAAAATATGTTCGCATACTTATCCGTACGGCTAAAGCCCGATGGGCTTTCCCCTTGTACTACAATAGCCGGAAACTGATCCTGCAAACGGAACGGGATATTACCTATCACATGTACATATCCGTTACTGGCTTTATAGGAAGCAGTGATAGCAGCCTTATTAACAGGCACCTTCACACCTGAAACAGACACCAGCGTATCAGGCAAATCTGTAGCAGCATAAGCACCTTTCACTACCAGGTTCTTTGCCAATGCCCATTGCGTCAGGGCCAATGTATAAGCTGCGCTGTCTGTGGCAAAAAAAGGTTGCAGGCGCTGCAATTGCAGGTTCCAGCCTTCATCAGCCAGTATAAAAAAGGTAAACTTGCCGGCTTCCTCATTCACAGCCGTTTTATCAGTGTATGTATTAGCCACATAAGCAACACCGGTTGAATCTGTAGCACTGTAATCCAATGAATGCAGGTAATCCTTCTGGGCAGAGGATGTAGTGGCCAGATACTCCCATATGCTCAACCGGGGAGTAACATATCTATCTATTACATGCAACACCCCATTAGAGGCATACTCATCTGCCTGTTCAATGTTGGCCTCTTCAAAACCTGTAGCCGTAAACACCTGGTATTTTCCGTTTAAAGTAGCGATGGATAAGGCTACGGTTGCTGCCCCTGTTGTATACGATTGGTTACTGATATGCCCTGCCACAAAACGGCGTAAAGCAGCAGAATCGTTTATCAGCGAAGCGTCGAGGTTTTGCAACGCTGTATTATCAGGCGCCCACACCGTGTAGCTTTTTGAACCGGCAATTACTTTGTCGTAACCTGACTTCACCAGCAACTCATAAAACCGGCTAATACCGGCATTAGTGCTAACGTGCACAGCAAGGTTACTGGTAAGCCCAGGAAGACTTACCGCATTATGGTCATCCCAATTTTTGCTACAGGCAGTAAAACCGGCTACTAATGCCAGTAACACATAATGCAGTTTATTCAAGATTCTCTTATTCATTGTTACTGGCTATTGGTAAAAAGTATTTTGTTTCAAACTACTGTTGCGCTGTAGTTCTGTTTCGGCAATAGGGAAATAATGGCTGTTATAATCCCTGTATTTATTCAGGGCCGACTGCTGCCTGTCTGCCGGGACGGCAGCAGCTACCATATTCAACAAAATCTCCAGCCGGGCATAGTTATTACGTTTGGCATTACGCAGTACATCATACCAACGCTTACCCTCAAAAGCAAACTCACGCGCCCTTTCTTCCAGTATATAAGTGGTTATTTCATCTGTATCGGCAGCGTCCGGGTTGCGGGCTGTAGCGTCCAGAGCCCCTGCCCTGTCACGGATCACCTGTACCAGGTCCAACGCTTCCTGGCCGCGGTTTACCTGGGCCAGTGCTTCGGCTTTCATCAGCAACACATCGGCATATCTGTAAATGATCCAATGCGCATACGAATCGCCCTGCGCCCGCGCCGTGGCATAGTTAAACCCTACATATTTCCAGATAGTGTTATCGCTGGTGCGCACAGCGGTAGCCGCGCCACGGATATCCACCTTGGTTTCATCATCATAATCAATGGTATACACATCCTCCATCACACGTTCCGATGCCACATAACGCCTTTTAGTGGTGGTGAACATGCTGTAAAAAGGATTTAACTTCTGCGCATCAAACTGAAATTCAAAAATGCCTTCACTGGAATTGCCCGTATAATACAGCGTAGAAAAGAAACCGCTGTTACCGCTTACCAGTGAATAATTTTTACTGTCAATCACTTTATCACAATAAGCGATAGCATTAGTATAATCTTCCAGCCACAGGTACACATCGGCCATAATGGTTTGTACTGTATTTTTAGTAATGCGCCCGGTATTATACTGTTTGGTGCCATAGGTTTCCTTTATTTTGGTTTCAGCAGTCTGCAGGTCTGTCAACACCTGTTGCAACACCTGTTTTTGCGTGCTTTTAGCAATAGGTCTTATATCCTCATCCGTAGAAGTAGAAGTCAATTTCAATGGCACATCGCCAAAGCTGCGGGCCAGGTAAAAATATAGCAGGCTGCGTAAGGCAAGCGCCTCCCCTATATACCCGTTCAGCTGCTCCTGCGTAAACGTATTATCCGTTTCCAGTACATCCGGCGCATCATCCAGCACAGTGTTGCAATAGTTAATGGTGCGGTATAAAGCGCGCCAGCTTACCAAGGAATTAGTAGACAGCAAATTCACATTGATCACTTCCGTTTCTTCATTCGTAATGCCCGCACCTGCGGCAACCAGGTCGGCACGCAGCTCGCCCCACAAAAAAAGGTATTCCGCCAGCGCCTTATCGGTAACGCCTGAGGGGCTGCCCAGCAGGGAAGAATAACAACCTATCACAGCTGCTTCTACCTGTTCCTTCGTTTTCCAGAACTCCTGGCGCACCACGCCATCCTGCGGCTTCTGGTCAAGCCATTTATTGCACGATGTAGAAATCAGTGCCGCCAGCAATATTGTAACGCTATAGATCGCTTTTTTCATACTGTTTTATTTATCCTCCTTAAAAACCAGCCGCAATGCCTATAGTATAAGTCTTTACAGGCGGCGTCATAGAATTGTCCACTACGGTAGAAAATGGCCCTGATATTTTGGTAGTCACCTCCGGATCCTGCCCGGTGTAGCGGGTAAGCGTAAACAGGTTTTCTCCTGTCACATATACACTAAAGCTTTTCAGACCCAGCTTTTTCAGTTGGTCTTTAGTACAGTTATACCGTACTGTAAGTGTACGCCATCTTAAAAACGATCCATCTTCCACATACCGGCTGCTGCCCAACCAGTTATAACCGGCGTTATACAAAGCACGGGGCACATCCGTAACATCCCCTTCATTACGCCAGCGGCGCAGCACTGCTGTACTCTGGTTATCATAACCATACATATTGGTAGTAGACATACGCGTGCCATTGATCAGATCGTAACCGGTACGAAAACTGAAGAAAGCTGAAACACGCCAGTTGCTTTTATACGATACAGAAGGACCAAATCCACCGGTAAAGCGCGGATTACCATTACCCAGGTACACTATATCCCTGTAATCGATATTGCCATCGTGGTTAACATCTTCATAAGCAGCATCACCCGGTTGAAAGACATAATCCACAGAAGGATAATTAAAACGTGTATACACCGTTTCTCCATTCAAACCCGTAATGGGCTTATTGGAAGCATCACTTGCCACAGTAGCTTCTTTATCCTTGTACACACCTTTGTAACGGTATCCATAAAACGATCCGAAAGGATTATTCTCCTGCAGGTAGCTTTTATATACGCCATTTGATGCGGCCGACTTAGCGCTTTCGCGTGGATACATAGGCGAGATATACCGTATCACGTTTTCGTTATGGGCGAGATTGAAGTTGAAATCTACCTGCCACACTTTGTTCTTCACCACAGTAGTGTTCAAACTTATTTCCCAGCCCTGGTTATCCATAGTGCCAGCATTCATATCAATAGCATCATATCCTGTAGTAGTAGCCACCTGCAAGCCGGAATAGATCATATTCTTCGTACGGTTGCGATATACCTCAGCGGTAAGCACAATACGGCTTTTCAACAGGCTGATATCCAAACCCAGGTTCTGCCCTATTACCGTTTCCCATTTCAGGTTGGTGAGCTCAATATTCTGAGAATACACACCCGACAATCCCATATAAGTCCAGTCAAAATTGCCGTAGGTATTATAGAAGGTATAATCTTTCCGCGGCGCATTCCCGCTCTGTCCGTAACTGGCGCGCACGCTCAGGTCGTTGATAAAAGTAAAGTGCTTCATAAAAGGCTCACCTGATATACGCCACCTGGCAGATAAAGAAGGAAACAATCCATAACGGTTGGCAGGGCCAAAACGGGAATTACCATCCCCGCGAATGCCTGCATTGATAATATACCGGTCTAAAAAACTATACTGCGCATTCAGTAAAGCACCTACCGAGCGGGTACTGGTATTGGCAGAACTGGCAATCAATTCATCATTCTGTGTACGGGAGGGTACAGCGGGGTCTTGCAGATTGGAAGAGGCCGTGTTAGAAGTCATCACCTGCTGGTCTATATAACGGTAATCATTCGTTTGCAACATCAGCTGGGCCTGTAAAGTGTGCGACTCCGGTAAATGCGGAGAATAGATAAGACTGTTTTTGGTTTGCACATTATACGCATCAAAATCAGCATCAGAAGCTCTGTTCACCGATGTTTCCGTTACGGGCCTTCCGGTAGCAATCTGCGGCAAAAAGGTATTTACCTTACTGGTATTAATATCAAACTGTACATCCGAGTTTAACAATAACACACCAGGCACAATGCTGTACTGCACCGAAAAATGTGGCGTTACCCTTTCGCCCAGTTGTACATTTTTAGCACTGCGGGCCATCGCCACAGGATTATACGTTCCTTTTATACGACCATTGGCATCGTAGTAAAAGTAGCCCTGCACGTTACTCGCCGGCGAAAAGTAATTAGGTGTTTTATTACCGTACTCGTCATATTCATAAATGCTCATATTGGGCATTTTAGTATAGGCCACGGCCCTCACGCCCACATCGTTAGAACCGGTGAACAATTGGTTATTATCCACATGCGTATAGGCAATATCCGTACGAAAACGTAAACGGTCGCTTACCGTATAATCCAGGTTAATACGTGTAGTAATCCGTTGCAGGCTGGTGCCGATGGTGGTACCGGTTTGGTTAAAATACCCCAGCGAAGCAAAATACTTAGCCCTGGCACCACCACCCGATACAGAGATATTATGATCGTGCAACAACCCCTTTTGCGTAATAGCATCTACCCAGTTGGTATTATTACTATAGTTATAATACCAGTATGGGTCACGCTTATTATAATTAAACTCTTTAATGGTTTGCGGCATAGGCTTGCCCGTGCCATTATTGTACTCTTCCGGAATTAACGTGGAATACTGATCGCCGTTAAGTAACGGCACCGAACCAGGCTGCACCGCTAACGATCCTTTAAAAGTATACGTAATCACAGGCTTTCCCACAGCCCCCCGTTTGGTAGTAATGATAAGTACACCATTAGCAGCCCGAGAGCCCCACACAGCCGTAGAGGCCGCATCCTTTAATATGGTAATGTCCTTAATGTCGGAAGGTGCAATGTTCAGTAATTGCGCAAAACCCTGATCATCCGAAGTGGCAAAATTAAACCCATCAGGAATGGTCACCTCATAAGGCATACCATCTACCACCACCAGCGGATCACTACCGGCACTGATAGAAGAAGTACCCCTGATGCGAATCTGCATCCCTTTACCCGGATCACCGGAAGTAGCAGCAATATCCACCCCACTCAACCGCCCCTGCAATGCCTGATCTATCGAAGCGGCCTGCATTTCTTCCAGCTCTTTAGCACTGATAGAAGTTACTGCCGTTGTTTTATTACGGTCGCTGATGTTTAACCCTGTACCATTATTAATGGTTTTCTGACTGCTGATAATCACCTCATCCAGGTGGTTATCTCCCGGCTCCAGCGTTACACTTATCTTCGTTTTGCCACTAATGCTTTGAATAAAGGTTTTAAAACCAATACCTGAAAAAGAGATCTTATGATTGGAAGCGCCGGAGGTTTTCAATGCGTAGTTACCATCTGCATCTGTTTCCGTTCCGGCTATCGCCCTGTTGGCTCCATCCAGCTCCACCACCGAAACGCCACTCACAGCGCGTTGGTTACGATCCGTTACCGTGCCACGGATTACCACAGGGTCTTGCTTTGCCTGTGCATGGACAACAGAAGCTACCGCTGTTAACAACAGCAGCCATAAACCGGTTATTGTAAAAATCTGTTTCATAATTATAGGAATACCGGTGGTTAATAAATGTATTTTAAGTAATTATCAATCTGATGTATCACCGTTCTGCTGGATAATACATTACTGGCAGCCGGAACGATGTAAGCACTCACACCGGCGCTTACCGCATCGGTAACACCCAGGCTACCCGGCGTATTGGTTATTTTCAACGACACCGTTTCGGCAGCAGCATTCTTCAGCAACGTTTCAAACGCACCCTCTTTCTTTCCATCGGCCACTATCGACGCTTTTGCCAGAATATGGTATTGTAAAAAGCGCGTTACCTTTTCTATATCCTCTGCCGCAGCAGGTGCATACGTGGGCGTTAACACAGCGCCACTACCTGTTCCCGGCAACCATCCGTTGTTCACTGCATTTTGAATAGCCGCATTAGTAGGAATTAACAACGTGTAAAACACACCGGCCTGAATACCTTCAATAGCACCGGTAGTAGCATTATATATTTTGCTGTTCTTTAAAAACTGGAAAAAGGCATAATAAGGATCGGCACTGGTGGCAGCATATTTTTCAATATGCTTTCCCATATTCAGCTCGGTAAAGGTTAACACTCCGTTGCTATAATAGGCAACACCATTGCTTGCTGTTTTAACTGAGTCTAACGCCAGCGTTTGCGCCTGCACATTGGAATTATCCTGCGTGCCTGCCGAAAAAATCCTGTTATTTTGATAACGTATATATTCTCCATCATAGGTTTCCAGTATCCCTTCGCCCGACAAGTCCACCGTTTCATTGTAGGCCAATGGCACAATGTGCGTACTTAATATGCGCTTTAAGCGTGTTACCGCATCTCCCCCGATAGTGACCGTTCCACCGGCAGGTGTATACTGAAATGTACTATTGGCATCATTCCAATCGTATCCTGCCTGTTTTAACGCCTGGTCTGAAACCAGGAACAACAGGTAACGCAGGTTAGGATTGGTTACTGATAGCTTCAGCTCCAGGTTCAGCGCCTTCGTCAATAAGGAATAGGAAGGATGGAGATAAGCTTTCCCATATACAGAATGAAACACATTGGCTTCCTGCACTTTGGTAGTACCATAAAACAATCCATTACTTAATACCTGCTTATCGCTGATATCAACAGCCGCATCAAAACGGGCCTCTTCGTTCAGCGTGTTTACGGTTGCTTTAAATTTAGAAGGCCATACTGTTGTATTCCACATATGCGCATTCAAAAAATCAGTGATCACACCCAGCGGCAGTTGATCTATGGATTTTACCGGGTAATATTCCAGTAACACATTTTGTACATAATTCTTCACTACCTCATTTGTTGGCACAAACAAAGTCCAACCATCACTTTGCCCATCGTTATCCTGTAACTTTAAAAAATTCTCGTTATTAGGTGCAAAAGCAAGTGAAGCATTATAATATTTGGTATACACCTGGTCAGCAGAACCGCTTAATACCTGGTATAAATGGGTCACATCCGTATTAGGCGAGTAAGCCACCATAAAACGGTCGAGAATTTTCTTAAATTCACTGTATTGGGGCTTTGAAGCCAGGTACCTGTCCAGCGATAAAAGCGGCTGTATCACTTTGTTTACTTCATGCACCATACCATTCTCCGCCACTATATCACTGTTTACCACTGCCGCACCTGCCACATTAAAGCCGGTGTAAGTAGTATTCGGATAGAAATAGTTATAATCATACGCATCCAGCTTTTTGCTGTTCATATAACCGGGCAGAAAATAAGGCAGGTATTTGTTATTATAATCCCCGCTTACATAGTTAACAGAAGAAGCAGTGCTGTTACGGTTATTGGCCACTACTTTAGCAGCCACCCCATTTACCGTATCCGTATACACAAAATCGTAGTAGGCTGTGCGGCGCTTAAAAGCTACATCCGCCAGCAAACCAGCATTGGATTGATAGTCATCCAGCTTGTCTTTCTTAAAAGCGTTATACACCAATGCATATTCTACTATGCTGGAAACAGTAGCAGAATCCAGCTTGCTTACTTCAGATACATGCTGCTCTTTTAAAAACGCATTCACCGCATCGTCATTAGGGGCAAACAAAGTCCAGTAACCGGCCTGGCTTAGTACACTTTTATACCCTGCCCGGTCTATCATTTGTAAAAACAAGGTAAAATTGCCGCGACTTTGTAATTGCTGGTAAATAGGATTGGCCAGATTATCGGGCCTTCCATAATACTCATCGAAGGCCTTTTTGCGGCAGGCAGCAAACAACAGTATCACTGCCAGTATGCGCGCAGCAGCTGGTGCAAATAGTTTCATGTCCAGATAAATTAATTCCTGTGTAGTAAAATATTATTGATAGGTGGCGGTGCCGTCCCGTTGAAAACGGGGCCATTTCTGTTCCTGGTCTGCAGGAATAAAATGCACCATGTCCAGGTTAAATGTATTGGCCGATCCGCTTTCATTCGTAAGCGCCACAAACTTCAGCTTATGCCTGTCGCTGGTAGCAATATCCACCACACCTACCAGCTTACCTATATGATTGGCATTGGTAGAAGGCGTTACCACAAAACGTTTTACCCCGGTGGCCTCCGCATTGTCATCATCCAATGTAGTAGGGTAATACACACTTACATCCACCAGTTTGGAAAGCGGCTGGTCATCCACCAACACCTGTATCGTTTGCGCCCGGGCTCTCCTGAAGCAGATCCAGACTTTATATTTTCCTTTCACCAGGAAAGGTGTGGTAAATTCCACCCATTGCGTAACAGCAGTACGCATGTACCAGGTAAGAAAATCGTAATAACAATAATAATCTGTGCTGGTAGTAGCAGTTACGTTATACTTGATAGTACCTCCCTGCCACTTGATACCACTAAACTGGGCAGGGTCAGAAAACTCAGCTACCTGCCCTGGTTTACGAAACACCGATACCAGCTGTCTTATCTCCGGCTGGTCAGCAACATCCCAATACACCGCTGCAGGCTTACGCACCTTTATCTGCAGGTTGCCTGTAGCGGCATGCAGGGCACCATTCGTAGCTATATAGTCGCTATTGGTTCTGTCAAGTGCAATCCCTGGCTCTGTTACTCCGTTAAACACATCTTCATTCAATAGCACAGTCTGGTTATCCAGCTTGGCAGTCACCACTTCCAGCGGTGCCAATGTGGTATGTGAAGGTGCGCTGATAATATCTGCCAGAAATTTAATACCAGTTAATATATGATAAGCAATATATAAATGAAGGCTGTCTGCATGATCGCGTGGGTTACCCGTATTGGAATACTGCGCTTTTAACGCCGCATAATCCGCAATACCAATCGCTTTAAACACCGCATCTGTTTGTGCAATTACGGTAAGCCACTGCCGGGTGGTATCTATAATATTGCTGGTGTTGAGTGTATCGTAATAGCCGGTTTCTTTCAATGCTTGTGTAAATATGCTGTAATCGCTGTTTTGCTCCAGTTGCTGCGCCAATGTTAACGTTGCAGGTTCCAGCACCTGGTCTATTACATGTATAATGCCATTACCAGTAACAATATTACCCTGTAATAACTTCGCCTGGCGGTTAATAATGTAGCCGGCCACTCCGTCACTTACCCCTACACTGGTAGTTAAAAACTGGCCGTACACATTAATATTAGGCAACTTGCCGTCTGTAAACACACTGGTAGTGAGCGTATCCTTAATCAGGTGAAAACGCACTACATCGCGCAACACGCTGGAATCAATATCGTTTACACTGGATTTCCCCTTTTTTAACAGCCAGGCTTTTACAGCAGTATTGGTGGGGGCAAACACCGTATAAGCCCCGTAGGCATTTAAATAACCGGCTGCCCCGGCCCTGCTTATGATAGTATAGAAATCAGAGAAATCGGCGGGATCATTCCTGAGGTAGTCCGCAATATTAGCGTCGGAAGTTGTGGCAATGGTAAAATCTGTTTTTTTACAGCCGGCAATAGCCAGTGCAAAAAACACCACCATGAAAACATGGCTTCTTTTAAGCAGCTTGTTTTTTAACATAATAGGCGATTTAGGCTTTATCAGCAAACGAAAACGGATTAACAACACCATAGTCCAAAAACTACAGTAACAATTAACGGTTTAATACATTTATCAGATGGCCTACAAACGTCAGAATGACAAAAACAGCAGTTAGTAAAGGTTTCAGAAGATATTATTTTTCTGCTCCTCGCTTAGTTAGTCTACTAATTACGTGGGCAAATATAGAATCACATATTATTCGCACCAAATAATCGGCGCTTTATTTCCTACTATTTTTGTAGTGTAATAAAAATCACACACTAATTACGAAGAAATAAAAGTTCAGCGCTATAGCATTTACACAACGCAGCACATTAAAAAACAACAGTATACCGTAAAACAAAACATTCCATCAAAACAAAAGCAGTAACCACCACCACTTCTTTTATGCGCCCCCCTCAGCAAGTATCAATACTATATAAGCACTTTTCAAAATTTACGAAATAACGGCAATACGCATCTACCACCCAAGCGATCAAACAGCTCATTATCAACCACTTACTATCCGGCTCATCCTTTGTAATACCCAACACCTTATTCACTCAATCATTCAATTATATGGATCTGTTTATTCATAACCTGGTACACTGGCTTCGATTTGCATTGGAAATAATGGGCGCTTTGGCTATTGCTGTTGGCACCGGCATGTCGCTATATCAATTTATACAAGCCTGGTTTAATCGCAAGCATACAGACTTTAACCAGGTGCGTCTTTTGTTTGCACGTTACCTGGCATTGGCTTTGGAGTTTCAGCTGGGAGCAGACATACTGTCTACAGCCATTGCGCCCAACTGGGAAGAGATTGGAAAACTGGGGGCTATTGCCATTATAAGAACAGGGTTAAACTATTTTCTGTTCAAAGAAATAAACGAACAGCAAAAGCCGGAGGATAAAGAAGTGCAACCCAAGAACTAATGGCAGTTTATAATAGTGCCCACTCAGGCACGTGTTCGTTTAAAGCTACAATTGAAAAAAGGCAATACACGTTTGCCTATCCGGTTAATCAAACCTATCTGTACCAGTTGCCCTTCTTTGCAATTATTAAACAGGGCTATCTGCAATCCACGGCCCCGGGCAACCTTGTTACGGATACCGGCAATCATCACACCGGAAAAGCTATGATGCAGGTTCACAAATCCCGAAATCTCCAGCCCCTGAACGCTGCCAGCCATAGATATACAACCATTCAGCTGTATACCACGCATCTTTGCCTGCAAAAACATACCTCCACCGCTAATAGCCAAACCATTTATCACTACTCCCTCTATCGTGCTGTCTACATAGTACTTTGGCCCCCTGAAAGGATCTTTTCCGCCCTTACTACTATCCGGAACAGATCGCATAAAAGTGCCAGGCACTGCGTAAAAGGAAAGAAACAGTCCTAAAGGAGATAAATCAACCGAACAACCATGTATTCTTAGCGAGTCTGCCATACCAATGGGCATAGCCATCGCCCCTAATGCAATACCATTCACCGTAGTATTCTTAGATACCGGTGTAGTCCAGGCTATATTGCGGATATGCATAGCGCTGTCTTTTGCTTTTTCCTGCGCAGCAACAGTGGATAAAGCCGACAATACTGTAAAAAAGAGTATGGTAATGAAACGGTTAGTATTCTTCAAGGAATGGAGTTTACATCTAATATAAAACAATTCACACAAATGGATAAATCGATCCCTTCTCATGATAACAGCACGCTACCTGTTGCACTATATGTAAAACATTGCTTTTATATTTGACCTGGCAATACATTGCTCCGTACTAATCTTACTATTATGAATGCAGGTACATTTTTAAACAGTACTGAATTACTGAACGACAGTTTTTTTGAAAAGGCCATTATCTGCCTTACAGAGTATGATACCAAAGGAGCCATGGGCTTTGTAATCAACAAGCCCTTCCCCCGCAAGTTCAACGAACTACAGGAGTTTAAAAAGAGCCTTCCCTTTCCATTGTATGATGGTGGCCCGGTAGATAGGGAACATCTTTTTTTTCTGCACCAGCGCCCTGATCTTATTACCGGAGGCACGCATGTGGTAAACAATATTTACCTGGGCGGTGATTTTAAAGAAGCCGTACGATTGATCAACCATCACCTGATCAGTGAAAAAGACATTAAACTGTTTATAGGCTACTGTGGCTGGGACTATATGGAGCTGGATGAAGAAGTGAAAGAAGGCAGCTGGCTGGAATCCTCTATAGGCGAAGTATTCTAATGCATAGAGAAAGTGTACATTTTCAGGATATGTGCACTTTCTTACCTAATCTGTTAGCTATTCTTATAGTTTCCTATCCAACACCCCGCATGTTACAGTGCTATCTGCTACTTTCGCTCACCTTTATAAACGTAAAGCGCCTATATCATGCCCATGTTAACCTTTCATCCATTTACATTTAGAAAAACAAGTTAACCATTCCATGAAAAATCGTATCATGTACACGGCAGCAATAGCTGCTGTAATGGCCGTGCTGGCCCTGGCCTGTAAAAAAAGTGCCACTACCGAAACTACCCCATTAGAGAGACAAGACCTGCAAGCCACCAGTGCCGCAGCAGCTACCTGCACTGCACCAGGCTGGGCTTCGCAAAACGGAGGTACTACAGGAGGTGGCAGTGCTACCGCCACTGTGGTAACCACTTATGCCGCATTAAAGTCAGCTATTACCAGCTCCAGTGTGAAAGTAATACAGGTAAATGGCACCATTACCATCCCTTCCGGTGGAAGGATCTCTTTCCAGGATCAGTCTGATAAAACCATCTTTGGCAGCGCCGGCGCGAAACTGGTATCTGCCGATCAAACCAAAGACAATTCCGGTATCATTTATATCAAGCGTTGCACCAATATCATTATCCGCAACCTGATATTTGAAGGCCCCGGCGCTTATGATACAGATGGCTGGGACAATGCCACGCTGGATGCCTGCAAAAATGTGTGGGTAGACCATTGCGAATTCAGAGATGGTGTTGATGGCAACTTCGACATCAAAAACACCTCCAATTACATTACCGTTTCTTATACCAAATTCACTTATTTAAAAGCCCCTAAAGCAGGCGGATCAGGCGGTTCGGACGATCACCGCTTTTCTGATCTCATTGGATCCAGCGATGGCGCTACTGCCGACAGAGGAACTTTAAGCATCACCTTTGCACGTTGCTGGTGGGCATCCGGTTGCGTAGCACGTATGCCACGTGTACGTTTTGGCAAAGTGCATATAGTAAACAGTTTATTCAACAGCACAGCCAGCAAAAGCTGCGTGCAGGCCGGCTTTGAAGCCAACCTGTTAATTGAGGCCAATGTTTTTGAAAGCGTAAAAAATCCTATCGACCTGATGGATAACAATTCTACCGCTGTTCAATCTAAAAACAACCTGTTCACCAGCGTTACAGGTACCAGTGCCGGTAATGGAGTTACTGCCTTTACGCCTCCTTACAGCATTACCACTTTAGGTAACTCCTCTGTAAAATCAACGGTTACTGCTTCTACCGGTGCAGGCGCTACCTTATCAGGCAATACCTGCTCATCGTTTTAACAGTACAAAATTGCATGGGTATATATAGCGAAAAGGCTGTCTTCCGATGAAGACAGCCTTCTTTTTTAACCAGCGTAAAGACAGAGAAAAAAACAGATACAGCTAACGCGCCCCCATTGACAGTTTAATAACAGAAAACGTGTATGGCGCTGCAGTATAGTGCAACTTGTTTTTACCGGATAGTGTTACCTGGCTGGTAACAGGGCTAACAGCTGCAGGATTATCAAACGAATTGATCGTATACAAATCCTGGCTACCCAGTACCGTAAGCACTGCATTTTTACTTAATCCGGCAGCCCCTTCCACCACTATATCTTTTGTTTGCGGGGTGGCTGAAGCATTTACTATTTTAAGAATTATCTCTTTCGTGTTTTTATCTACTACAGCAGAAGCATACAGGCTATCCTGCCCTTTCAGTGCTTCTCCATTTACCAGGGCAGGCACTACAGAAGTGCCCTTGTTCAGGCTATACAACTGCTGCACATAATAGCTTGGGGTGCCATAGCTTTGCAGGTTGTTTACCCAGATAAGATCCGGCGTCCATTGCCATCCCTCGCTATGGGCAAATAATGGTGCGTAAGAAGCCATATGCACTACCGCAGCATTACGCTCCAGGCCCGTCATAAACGCAGCTTCCGCCAGGGCAGCCTGCCAGTTGTTCTGCCTTTTGCCATCTACTACCCTGTCGCTATGTCCGGCATATTCACCACCAAAAATCTTTGTCCCCTTGCGCGGATAGTTATCATAACGGCCTGCATTGGAAAGAAACCACGAAGGACTGCGATAGTAGTGCTCATCTATCACATCTGCATTCGCTGCTCTCAGGTTCGTATTGAGGTAATCAAAACGTTGTCCGTCAGGATCAGTACCGCTGCTGTTCACAATAATAAAATCAGGATACTTAGCCTTAATAGCTTTCGTAAACAAAGCCAGCCTTTCCAGGTATTGCGGCCCCCAGTTTTCATTGCCTACACCCATCATCTTTAAATGAAAAGGTGCAGGGTGCCCCATTTCAGCACGCTTTTTACCCCAGGTGGAATTTACATCGCCATTGGCAAATTCTATCAGGTCCAGCGCGTCCTGGATATAAGGGTCCAGCTGATCCATAGGTACCAGCTCGGCTGAATTAAACTGACAGGCCATGCCACAGTTGAGGATGGGCAAAGGCGAAGCGCCAATATCATCCGCCAATTGAAAATATTCAAAGAACCCTACTCCAAACGACTGGAAGTAATCCGGTGCTGCACGATGTGGAAATTCAAAGTTCCAGCGGTTAATGATCAATTGCCTTTCTTCTACCGGCCCAATGGTTTTCTTCCATTGATAACGTTGGCTTAAATCAAAGCCTTCCACAATACAACCACCGGGAAAACGAATAAAACCAGGTTTCATATCCGCCAGCTTCTGCACCATATCGGCACGCAATCCACCGGGGCGTCCCTTCCAGGTATCGGAAGGAAACAGGGAAACCATGTCTATATCTATGCTGCCGTTACCCTTAAAAGCCACACGCAGGCTTCCTTTAGATGCGCTATCGGTAGCCGTAAAACTTACAGCTGCTTTTTGCCAGTTGTTGCCGGCAACATCTACAGGCACTACCGCCGTACCAATTACTTTACCCGTTGTGTTCAACAGTTCCAATGTAATGCTGATACCCGCTGCCGGCTTACGATATAGTACAGAGAAATCGTACCGCAGGTTCTTTTTAATCCCCATGCCCCTGAACCCTTCATTGGTTACGGACAAATGTGTGTCGTTGCTATTTTTAGTCACACGCAGATAGCGAGGGTTAGCCGTGTTCTGCTCCAAACGGTTTAGTACCTGTAAAGCGCTTTCGTCAAAAAAATCCTGCTCTGCTTTCCAGCCCATCAGCGGCCTTGAAAATTCAAAGGAGCGGTTCTTCACTAACTCCGCATACAAACCACCATCTGCCCCCAGGTTAATATCTTCAAAAAACACACCCCACATGGTAGGCTGCACATCCGATACTATCTGGCTTGCTTTTACAACAATAGGTGCAGATTGCTGGGCCTGTACATAGCCTGTTGCTGTAAGGCAGGCAGCCAGCAATGCTTTTTTATACAACTTCGTCCTTTTCATTTTTTCCATGTTGTTCCGTGTTTTCCTTCACACAATTATTTTTTCTTAGCCCAGATAACCGTTCCACCGCCATTATATCCTGTTAATACGATGGTGGATGTTTTCTTGCTTTCCCAGTCCCGCTCACGCGATACATGCAGTTTGTCAACAAACTGGCCCTTATTCCAGTGCAACTCCAGCCAGGGAGCCTTATAGGTCCAGGTATTATTCGCATCGCCATTAATTTTACCATCCGCATTCAGCGTACTGTTAAAGGCTACAGAATACTGTGGGTCTTGTTGCTCCTGCTCATAACCGGGCACCACCGTATAACCTAATACAATCTGATCATAATCTCCTGCTACTTCAGCAGCAGTTACTTCGTTGTCCGGTACATTAGCATAACGCTCCGGCGATACCAGCGGCCATCCGTCGGGCGTCCAGAAAATTTTTCGCACGTGCATGACCATATAGGCTCTGTTCACCGCAGGCCGGCCCTGGTGTGCCATAAAGAAATTTCCAGTACCATCCGCAAATACAGCGCAGTGTGCCGTACCAGCCCATCCACCATGATCAGTGAATTTGTAGGGAGCCACAATCATAGGACCATTATCGGCCTGGTTATCCACGTCTACCCCATTCCAATCCAGGAAAGGCCCATCGGGCTTATCAGAGCGGAATACCCTTACGTTGTATTTAGTGCTTAACCAGTCGTAGGATACAAACAGGTAATATTTTTGTGTAGCAGGGTTGTAAATGATTTCAGCCCCTTCCAGGTTACCATTGTACTTACCGTTGGTAATGCCGCGACGCACAATACGCTTACCTTTATCTCCAGTGCTGGCGGCCAGCCCTGTAGCGGGATTCAGCTTTACTTCAAATAAGCCATCCCAGGCCGAACCATATACCATCCAATGCTCACCCGCCGGTGTTACCACCACGGTAGGATCTATGGCATTGGTACCGGGATAACCATCCGTAGAAGTTACTGCCAGACCTTTTTCCGTCCACGGGCCTTCGGGCGATGTAGCAGTAGCCAACCCTATGGCACTTACACGAAAGGCAGTGGACGCCAGTGAATAATACAGGCGGTATTCGCTACCCACCTTCATAATGTAAGGTGCCCATAAACCACTGTTAGGCGTGCCACCATTGGAAGTAATAAACTGTGAGCCCATAGCAGGCAGCCCTTTAAAAGCCCATCCCACAAACTCCCAATCTACCAGGTCTTTTGATTTTCGCACCTGTATACCGGCCTGCGGAGAAGCGCCAAAAGCCACATCTGTACTATAAGCGTAATACCAGTCGCCCGCTTTTATCACCGAAGGGTCGTGTACGTTATAAGGCCCCCACTGATAGCTCATCGCCAGAGAAGCAACATCTTCATAAGTGTCGTTAATATTATTAATATTAAACGGTATATGCACTACAGGAGGGTCCTGCATATTCAAATCGTCAAACGCATTCTTCCTACAGCTTGTCAAAAGCAACACCGTGCTTGCTATAGAGATATATTTTTTAACAGCAATATTCATACTTCGTTATTTGCAGGGTACTACAAGCCTTGTTAATTGGCCGGATTAGGTTCCAGGTATTTATTCGTATCCAATTCTGCCTGTGGTATAGGCAGGTATTCTTTGCCCGACTTCCAGGTAGTAAAGTCATTATCATGCGTTTTCAGCTCAGCCAGCTTAGTAGCATCATACAGCCATCCCCAGCGGATAATATCATTAATACGGATAGATTCAATAGCAAATTCCAATGCCCTTTCATGTGCAATCTGGTCGCGCATCTGTCCCTGGCTTAAACCGGGCTTTGTAGTGGCCAGGTCTGGCAACTTAGCCCTGTTACGTACCTGCTGAATAAAAGGATAGGCTTCCGAAGTGCGTGTTAACTCATTCAAAGCTTCTGCGTGCATTAACAACACATCTGCATAACGCAGTACACGGTAGTTGATGCCAGAGTTTTCCTGGTCATCATTACCTGGCCAGCTTAATCCATCATGTGTATACTTACGCGGATATATAGCTGTTTGCGCAAAAGGCCAGGCATTGCCATACACAGTAGTAGCGTTATCACCAGGCTCATACGAAGCGATGGTGGCCAGCAAACGTGGATCGCTTTTTCCATCGGTAGTAGCTTCTTTCTTAAACTCGTTATAAATCCAGCGGCTGGGTAAAAAGTCAGAGTAACCATAGCCATCCATGGCATACGTGCGACCGGTGCTGCTTACCTGTTTCCAGTTGGCATTGGGTTCGCCGCCATAATTCATTACAGTTCCTCCTACCTGGTCGGGTTGTCCAAACTGCACTTCAAACAACGATTCTGCGTTGTTTTCATTGATCTCTTTAAAGTTATCCCTGTAATTGGCCATCAGCGAATAAGCGCCGTAAGTGCCACCAATAATAGCCTGGAATTCATCTGCGGCCGCCTGCCAGTTTTTGCGGTACAGATAAGCTTTACCAAGCATGCCTGCTGCGCCACCACGGGTAGCGCGGCCCAGCTGACCTGCATCCACGCCACTAATACCTGCATAGGTGTTGGGCAACCTTTCCTTAGCCGCTTTAAAGTCATTTACAATCTGATCCCACAATACCTCCTCTTTGGCCGTTGGCGCAAAAAACTCTTCAGAAGAAGCCGGCGGAGTTGTGATCACAGGCACTTTTTTAAACATACAGGCCAGGTTAAAATAGGCCAGCCCTCTTAAAAAATAAGCCTGTCCCAGCAAACGCTTTTTCAACTCTTCATCCATGGTAATACCAGGTACATTCGCCAGCACCTGGTTGGCACGCCAGATAATCTGAAAATGCCCACCCCATACCCAGGCTACCGGACCAGATGTAGAAGGGATAATAAAAGCCCCCACCTGCACCAGGTCGCCCCAGGGACTATCACCGTAAAAATCATCTCCCCTGCCATCATTTAACGCCGGATACATACGCATGTAGGTACCATCCTGTATCAGGCTGTTGTAAATAGCATTGGTGCCGGCAACTGCATCATTGGCATTACGCCAGTACACAGCAATAGTAGGTACATTGGGGTTATCCAGTTCCAGCTGCTTGCTGCAACTGCTGGCCAGTAAAGCGAGAGATATATAACAGAATATTTTTTTCATATGCTTTTTTTGCAATGGTGAATGAAACTAGAACGAAGCCTGCACGCCAAACATAATTACACGCGGCGTAGGATAAGAACCTGCATCGTAACCCGGTTCCCATACACGTGATTGTGCGTAATCAGGGTTAAAGCTCTTATACGCCTGGAAGGTGTACACGTTTTGCGCAGTTACATACACACGCAGGCTGCCAACAGCATTACCTGTGAGTTTTTTAGGCAGTGTATACCCCAATGAAAGCGTATTAATGCGCAGGTAATCTCCTTTCTGTAACCAGCCCTTACGGTCACTGTCGCGTCCGTTTTGGTTAGGATCATTCGCCACCAGCCTGCTGTATTCGTTATTAGGATTTTCCGGGGTCCAGCGCTTCAGTGCATCTTCGTGGTAGTTAATGTAGTCAGTAGTGTGCATCAGAGAGCGGTAAAGGCCGCTGTTGATAAGAAAACCACCACTACCCGAAGCAAACAGGGTAAAGTCAAAACCCTTGTAAGCAGCAGTAAAGTTTACACCATAGTAATACTTAGGTAATGCACGGCCTAGTGTAGTGCGGTCATACGCATCAATAACACCATCCGGTTTGCCGTTAGGCCCACTCAGATCTTTAAATTTGAAATCTCCGGGCGCTGTGGCAGCATTCTGAAAAGGGCTATTGGCAATCTGATCCTGGCTTTGGAATATACCATCTGTTACCCAGCCATAGTGCTGCCCCATCGTTTCTCCCACTTTGGTAATAAAACCACCCACTATACGTTGCGATTCGTTGCCACCCAGTTGTAACACCTTGTTGGATAAGGTAGTAAAGTTGGCCCCGATATCAAAAGTAAAATTGCCATTGCGTTTATGGTAAGTAGCAGTAACCTCCATACCATAGTTACGTAAAGAAGCTGCGTTGGTTAATACCGTAGTGTTGGTAGCCCCTACCGAAGCAGGAATAGGCACATCTACCAGCAGGTCGGTTGATTTATTGTTATAGTATTCTGCAGAAAAATCCAGGGCACCGCCCATCAAGGTAGCATCCACACCAAAGTTGGTAGTGGTTTTTGTTTCCCAGCGGATATTCGGATCAACCACGGATGTCTGTAAACCACCCACTACACGCGTGCCACCAAAGCTATATACAATGTTAGGGTTCAGATAAGCCAGGTAACCATAGTTGCGGATATTGGCATTACCCAGCTGTCCCCAGCCACCTCTTATTTTTAAATCGCTGATAAAAGAAGGCATTTTAATAAACTCCTCGTTGCTAATGCGCCATCCTGCCGAAATGCCCGGGAATACACCATATTTGTTTCCGGGAGCAAAGCGGGAAGAACCATCGCGACGAATATTGGCAGTAAGCAAATATTTATTAGCATAACTATAATTCAACCTGCCAAACTCACCAAAGAAACTATACTCATCTTTATAACCGCTGGTGGTTTTGTTATCACCATTATCCAGAACAGTATAATTGGGATCTACGTTTTCGGCATGTGAATAACGGTTCAGCGTACTGTTCTTCGTATAGCTGGTACCCGCTACAACATTCACAGTATGTTTGCCTGCAGTCAAATCGTAAGTAAGGAAGTTTTCAAATAAGCCATTGGTATAGGTTCTGGAATTATCGTCCAGGCGGCTAATACCCTGTTTAAAGAAGAAGCCCAGGTCAAACGTTGGCTGATACAGAAAGTCGCGGGCAATGGTTTTATCATAACTCACATTTATCTTGTATTTCAGGCTGTGATGCTTCAGTTTCAGCAATTGCGCTTCTGCCCATGCTACCCCAAACGTACGATCTACCTCGGTAAAGTTGGTAAACATACTATTCACCGCTACCACGTTTAAAGAAATCGCCCTTTGCAAATCGCTTTGCGTACCACCATAGCCATTAGGCATGGTAGGGTCGTAAATCTTCATAGTAGGAATATTGATCACCAGGTCATTGATCAATGGAGGTCTGCCACCCGTAAGCACATCTGTACGATACGTCAGCGTATTCTCTTTAGAGTGCGTATAAGACAGCGATTGCCCGAATTTAAAAATACCTTTCTCCTGGGTGGAATTGAAACGCGCAGTATAACGGGTATAGTCAGGACCATTCCCCACAAAGTTACCTTCCTGTTTATAGTAATCCAGCGAAGCGTTATAAGTAACATTGGCGCCACCGCCACTCAGGTTCAGGTTGTGGTTCATACGATGCCCTGTTTTCATGGCTTCTTTTTGCCAATCCACATCTACATCATTAATGTATTTAGGGTTCTGCGGGTCGTTGGCAGGCGCCACCGTCTGGCCACCATTAATCTGCGATTCGTTGTTCAGCATCTGGTAGCCTACCCTGTTGGCCACCGGTATTTTCCTGGGCACACGGTCAAAACCATAGTAACCGGCATACTCCACTTTTAACGGCGCATTCTTTTTACCCTGGCGGGTAGTGATGATCACAACACCATTAGCTCCGGTAGCGCCGTAAATAGCCGCTGCCGTACCATCTTTTAATATCTGTATCGATTCTATATCGTTAGGGCTAAAATCCCTGGGCGGGTTCAGTAACATTACACCATCTACCACATACAGTGGCGTTTGATCGCCAAAGGAAGTAGTACCCCGTATCTTAATCACCGGCATAGCGCCGGGTTGTCCGTCACTGGTAACATTAATACCGGAGGTTCTGCCCTGCAACATCTGGCCCACATCACTGGTAGCCACTTTTTTCATTTCTTTAGGGCTTACCACGGAAACAGACCCCGTAAGGTCTTTTTTGCGTTGGGCACCATAACCTACTACTACCACATCTTCCAGCGCTTCCGCCTTTTGTGCCAGCGAAACCGTAATAGCAGTAGCATCTTCCACCGCAATTTCCTTATCCGCATAACCTACACTACTAATCAACAGCGTTTGCCCCTTAGCAGCAGCAATGCTAAAATGGCCCAGCTCATCCGTTACCACACTTCTTTTAGTACCTTTTACGGTTACAGTGGCCGACGCTACAGCATCTCCCTTATCATTGGTAACCGTACCGGCTATTTTACCGGCACCCTGTGCCAGCGTTACAGCAGGCAGCAATAGCAGGCAGGCGCACAGCCAGCATACCAGTTGTTTCATTCTTCGTTGTACAATGGATTCATTCATATGGCAGTTCTTTAAACGTTTATGTAGCGTAAGGCAAAGCAGCAAGCATAAAATAGAGTATAAAGCAATCGCTCTGGCAAACCTACTGAATATACAATGGCAAAATTCTCTGTAAAACTGCAAGGTTCTGTTCATTCCGGCACATCGTTCCGTATCATTCTTTCTGCCAATCTTCTCATACCCTACCCAGCCCCCCTCTTTCCCGCAACAGAAAACAGTATATTCGTACAAACGATTGTCATTTACAATAACAGGTGAAGCCCTTGAAACAGCAACAATATATCTGCCTGGTGGCCATGCTTTTATCCGCAGTTTTTTGCACTGCACAGCAGTATAATTTTAAACACTACCAGGTAGAAAACGGGCTTAGCAACAATGCTGTGATCTGTATGTTGCAGGATAGCAGTCATTATATGTGGATGGGCACCAAAGATGGATTGAACCGTTTCGACGGCTACCGGTTTAAGGTATTTCGCCACAATGTAAAAAGCAATACCAGCATAGGCAGCAATTTTATACATTGCTTACAGGAAGATAAACGCGGCATTTTATGGATAGGCACCGATAAAGGCATTTACCGTTACAACGCCATCCTGGAAAGTTTTGAATTACTGTCCACACAGATTACAGGTGTTATCTCCGAAATAAAATCAGACACTGCTAACAACCTGTGGTTTTTAATGAACAAAACCCTGTACCAGTTTCAGCCGGCACAATACAAACTGGTGTGGTTTGATCCGGAACGCTTTGGCTTCTTTACCTCCTTTACTATACTACCCAATGGCTATTTATGCCTGGGCACACCCGAAGGCATGGCAAAATTGTATCATCCCACACAACGTACTATCAGCAGCATAGACATGTTTGCTCATTCACAACCGGTGAACTCGCACTGGATAGAACGTATTTACCACATCAACAACAACACTATTTTCATAGGCACTTCTAACCAGGGAGCCAAGCTGTTATCACTGGATACCCGCACCTATACGGATATACTTACCCGTGGCAATAATACCGATCTGTTTGTCAGAAACTTTTTGCAGGTATCAGACAGCACCGTATGGATAGCTTCGGAATCAGGCATACTGGTATACAACCTGCGTAGTCAACATTTCACCCCCTTGCAAAAAGCTTATAACAATCCCTTCTCTTTGTCAGATAACGCGGTGTATTCTTTTTGCAAAGACAAAGAAGGCGGCATATGGGCCGGTACCTATTTTGGCGGGGCTAATTACTGCGCCATGCTGGATGCGCCGTTTCAAAAGCTGTTTCCCATGCCCAACCAAAACTCGCTCAGCGGCAATGTGGTGCGTGAAATAACTGCCGATGCTTACCATCATATATGGATAGGCACAGAAGATGCCGGTTTAAACCGGCTGGACCGCACCACGGGCAAACTTACCAGCTACCAGCCCGATGGCCGCAAAGGCAGTATTGCCTATACCAATATTCACGGTCTGCTGGCCGATAGCAACCGGCTATGGATCGGCACTTTTGAACATGGACTGGATGTGATGGATATACCCAGCGAACGTATTGTTGCCCACTATTCTAAAGACACAGAAACCGGTAGCCTGCAAAGCAACTTTATTCATTGCCTTACCAAAACCCGGCAGGGCGATGTGCTGGTGGGCACCACAATAGGAGCTTATCGCTTTAACAGGGCCGCACAGCAGTTTATCCCGCTTCCCTTTATGCCGGTGAATAACTGGTACTCTTTTATCAAAGAAACTACCGATGGCACTATATGGGCTGCCACCTATGGCAATGGCATACGTTACTACAACCCCGGCAGCAAACAAGGCGGCAATATCACCTGGCGGCCCGGTGTTGCAGGCAGCCTGCCTGATAACCGGGTGAACAGTCTATTCGAAGATTCCCGCCATCGCCTGTGGTTTGCCACCGAAAGCGGCCTGTGCCTGTGGAATAGCAAAGACAGCAGCTTTCGCATATATACTGTAGCCGAAGGATTACCTGCCGATTACACACTGAGCATATTGGAAGACGGCAAACAAAACATATGGGTAAGCACTTCCAAAGGTTTAGCTATGTTATCAGCCACCACCGGCCAGTTTACCGTTTACACCACCGCCAATGGCCTGCTCAGCGATCAGTTTAACTTTAACTCTGCCTATAAAGACAATAACGGCACTATGTATATGGGCAGCGTGAAGGGATTAATGCTATTTCAGCCAGATGCTTTTACCGATAACCCTTATGTGCCTCCTGTGTTTATAACAGGTATACAGGTGTTTAACCAGGAACTACAGATTGGAGAAAAAAATTCCCCTCTCCAAAAATCGATCAGCTATACCAGCAGCATCCGTCTGCCCTACGATCAATCTACCATCAGCATTGATTTTGCCGCATTGGGCTTCTCTGCCCCGGAAATGATTGCCTACGCCTATCGCATGAAGGGCCTGGAAGAAGATTGGGTATACCTTACCAAAAACCGGAAAGCCTTTTTTACCCGCTTAAAGCCCGGACACTATGTATTTGAAGTAAAAGCAGCCACCAGCAATGGCCGGTGGAGCCACACACCCACCAGCCTGGAAATAAACATACTGCCGCCTTGGTGGGCTACCAATTGGGCTTACTTCTTTTACATTGTACTGTCTGCCGCCGCGCTGGTATACATACTGCAACTCTATCATAACTATACCGAAGACAAAAACAAACGAAAATATGAGCAGCTGGAAGCCGCTAAAGAAAAAGAAAGGTTTGCTTCCCAGATGGAGTTTTATACCAATGTAGCCCATGAAATAAAAACACCCTTGTCGTTAATAAAAGGCCCGCTGGAAAAGGTAATGAAGAAAACCGGCGATAATGCAGACATCGCCAATTACCTCGGCATTATGGACCGTAACACTAACCGGCTCATAGACCTCACCAACCAGCTGCTTGATTTTCGCCAAACCGAAATCAACGGCTTCAAGCTTAATTTTATTCAAATTAACATCAGCACTTTATTAGCAGAAACCTTCACCAGCTTTCGCCCTATAGCCGAAGAAAGAGGGCTACGCTACCATTTGCAAAGCCCGCCTAATTCTATACAGGCATACATTGATACCGATGTTTTCAAAAAAATCATATACAACCTGTTTAGCAATGCCATTAAATATGCCGGCAAACAAGTAATTGTAACGCTGCAACCTGTGCAGGAAAATGATGTATTCTTTACCATCCATTTTCAAAACGACGGTTTTACCATACCGGAAGAAATGCGTGAAAAGATATTTGAACCCTTCTTTCGTATCAAAGAAACAGCCGGGCAGCAGGGTTCCGGCATTGGCCTTCCCCTATCACGCTCACTGGCACAGTTGCATGGCGGCTCTATAGTGGTAAATACCACGGCATCGGGTGGCAATGTATTCTCGTTGCAATTACCTTTACATCAGCAAAACGAAACAACACCGCTATAAAACCACTAACTCCACACACATGCGCGCAACGATATTACTGGTAGAAGACAATAAGGAAATGCTGGATTTTGTGGCCGATGACCTGTCGGAAAAATACCATGTACTCAAAGCTATTCATGGTAAACAAGCCCTGGAAATATTGAAGGATGAATCCGTGCAGATCATCATCTCCGATGTAATGATGCCCGTAATGGATGGCTTTGAATTCTGCCGCACCGTTAAAAGCAGTTTTGAATACAGCCATATCCCGGTGATACTACTTACCGCACGCACCGCCCTGCAATCGAAAATAGAAGGTCTGGAACTGGGGGCCGATGCGTACATAGAAAAACCTTTTTCACCCGAATACCTGCATGTGCAAATAGCCAACCTGCTTAAAAACAGGGATAAGCTGAAAGAATACTTTGCACAGTCTCCCTTGATTCATATTAAAAGTATTGCCCACTCCCGGTCAGACGAACTGTTTCTGGAAAAACTGAATGAGGTAATCTGTAACAATATAGAAGACGAAGAGCTGGACGTAGAAAAACTGGCGCGCATTATGGCTATGAGCCGCCCTACACTGTACCGCAAAATCAAATCCATCTCTAACCTTACCGCTAACGAGTTAATCAACGTAACACGCTTAAAAAAAGCGGCCGAGTTACTGGCCGCTGATGATTATAAAATTTATGAAGTAGCTACTATGGTGGGCTTTGGATCGCAAACCACCTTTGGAAGAAGCTTTCTGAAACAGTTTGGTATGTCGCCATCGGCTTATCAGCAGAATGTGCGGGGGAATGTTACGGAAGAATAAAACCTGACCATATAACAAATCAATGACGCGAAAAAGCAAAAGCCACGTCTGTTACACCATATCCTTTTTGTGTACGGCAGCTATATCCAAATGCAAAACCCATTTTAGAATGCACATGCCGGTTCTCACTATGATGCATCTCCGGCACATTATATTTACTAAGCCAACCGCTCCATTTACCTGATACCTCATAGCGCAAATTAGCAATCCCCTTACCAGGTACATTATACACCTCTATCCTGCTAACACCATCCCCTTTACCACGTCTGCCATTAATTTTAGAAATCCCTTTCTTTTCATCCGACTCTACAGTTAACTCTACAAAAAACAAGGCAGTTTCAGGATCGGGAACCATATCTATAATATAACCATCCCAATCATTCTGCCCTTCCCATTGATAGGATGTGGCCGCAAAATTTTTGCAGAGGGTAAGTGCCTTGCTGGCAATGATAGGATCTTTGGAATTATTAGGCCCCGGAGCATTGGGATTTAAAACATTAGCATCTTTCCAATCGATGGTGTTTAATGAAATAAAGTTGGGATAACGGCCACCAAACCTGAATGCAAATGACTGTGCATGTTCTATAATCAAAAACGGATCATTGTTTTTGTCCTCCTCTCCCCTACTTACCGGATCGTTGCTGAAATGATTCATAAAAGTATAAGGGTTTTGATAGTCAGAATCAACAGGATCATCTCTAAGATCCACCCAGGTAGTCATTTCAACCGAAGGAGTTCCGTATTTATTCTCCGCAAACACACGGTACATTTCCGGAAACAGATCCTGCTCACCCTCATCTGGCGTTTTTTCAATAAAAGCAAACAAACGCTCCCCATTTATAGCAAGCCTATCCAGGGTATAGTTCATCGCTGCTATCTGTTTTGCCTTCCCACTTATATAACAATCAATTTCCTGTAACGATTTATCCAGGTCGGCCAGAGCACAATCCTGCTTCTTTGATTCAGGACCTGGTAAATAGCTTTCAAAAAACAACGCAACCACTTCGGTCGGATTCGCTTCCAGCCAGCTTTTGATCTCTTCCTTCAGCGGTTCCCAATCATTATAGCTGTCGCCATTGACATTATGCTTCAGATACAAGGAGTGATTACTACCCGGATGTATATCCAATGCCAGGCCCCGCACTCCATGATCTAACAGTTGAGTTACCGATCGTACCTGGTTAGGCGGATTTTGTTTGATATTCCAGCCATTATGTGCCACCAGCCATCGTTGTTGAAGAATATTACCATTATAGTTATTAATATGGGCATAAGGTAAGTTGCCCTGTATCTGTGTAGCGTCATCAGGTTTTGCTTTCAAACTAGTATGTTTTAGACGCTAAATATATAATGGTTATAACTATCTAAAGGCCCTCATCATCAAAAACTCAAAAGAATACCGGTTTACCGTGATGCCTTTTTGCTATAGGTATACATCACGTTAATTGTTCTACAATTGTTCCTCTTCCAACATACCCACCAGCAATTTTATCACTGTAGCCGTCATATCTACCGAAAAAGTAGCCTGCGAAGGTTTTACAAAACGATTCTCTAACAATAACGAAAGCGCCAATAAACTGCCCCGCATAGCATCAGGAAGCAGATAGCGTTGATACAACTTATCTATCAGTTCTTCCATGCCTTCCTCCTGCGCATACACAACATCCCTTATTTCACACACTTTCTGTAAAGTCTTTTTATATGCTTTTGCAGCAGCTGCAATACATTCCGGGTAATTACCTTTTTTCAGGTAATGATGTGCATTTATAAACAACGCGTTTACGGCAGCAAACTTCGGCTTGTCTAAAAGCAGGAATACCGGTTTAGCCACTTCTTCATACAGCCAGTTATTATCTATGCGGATAATGTATCCTTCCATAAAACGATACCCGATGCAATGCTCCTGAAACCGGTCGTTTAAATCTACTACTGCCTGTTCGGGAGAATAGGTATATACAAGTTCTTTTCGTTTATTCAAAAGCTGCTCCCTGCCAATGCTTCTGAAACACAGTTCTATGATGTCTACCACCCTATCGTCAAACATCTGGTTTAACATATAGGTGGTGATATTATGGAGTGTAGGCCCGGCACCTTCATACATAGGCTGGTAAGGATCGGGCTGGTTTAATTTCAGCAGGCCATGCTCGTACAACAACGCTTCTTCCACTTCCGGCCATACATGCGTATCACTCCACTCTTCCATGCCGTTTTTCCTGCAAAATGCCTGTAGTATATGCACCACCTGTATACGGCAAACGCGCGGTATGCTATGGTTTACAGCTGCGCACGGCGGCTTCTGGGTTTTTGAATAGATATCGGATACCGTTCTCATTACACAGTTTTAGGGTATAAAATGATTTTTCTTTCTTACGGAATACAACAAGCAACTATCCGGGATACAGTGGGGTAAAAAACTGTGAATGACGGGTTTTTATGGAAGACGGTGCGAATATATGCCCCTTACTACATCCTGCATTGTCCTTCATATTAACTTATTGTAAACACCGTTAAATAATTGTAACGGAATTATCATCCTATTATTAAATGCACCCAATGATGTTACACCGATGGGCTTCTTAGGATTCCTTTGCACAAAATTTTTCTATGCAGCGTTTTCGCTCTATTATCTGCTTATTCTTACTCACCCTTTCCCTTTCTGGCTTAGCGCAGGTACGCAGCTATAGCATTAAAGGAATTATTAAGGATGCTGTTACCGGCGAAATATTAACCGGTGCTACCCTTCAATTAGGCAATAGTAAAACCAATACACAGCTCGACGGCGCGTTTACATTTAAGAACGTATTACCAGGCACTTACCGCCTTACCTGTCACTATGTGGGATATGCTGATAAAGACACTACTATTACCGTAAACAGCGATATGAACCTGAGACTGCAGGCAGATAACGTTTCAGCAACCTTATCGCATGTTACTGTAAACGGCAGAAGAAATGTGGAAACAGATGCTTTCGCCCGCAAAACAGAAAAAAATGCAGTAGGTGTAATGAACGTAGTATCGGCCAATGCCATTCAGCAATCGCCTGATGTAACCATTGCCAACGTACTGCAAAGGGTTTCCGGTGTATCACTGGAACGCGGCACTAACGGCGAAGGCCGTTATGCTATTATCCGCGGTATGGACCAGCGCTATAACTATACACTGGTGAACGGCATTAAAATACCCAGCCCGGATAATAAATTCCGTTATGTACCTATGGATATTTTCCCTTCCGACCTGGTAGAAAGAGTGGAACTACACAAAACCCTTACACCCGATATGGAAGGGGATGCTATTGGTGGTGCAGTGAACATGGTGATGAAGAACGCACCTGCTAACGGTTTGTACCTGAAAGCCAGCGCTTCTGCCGGCCTTAGCCAAAACCTGCTGGATAACGGTTACGATAAATTTGATGTAAGCGCGGTAAGAAAAAAATCGTTGTATCAGCAGTATGGCCCTGATTATAATGCTACACCAGGCGATTTTAGCCGCGACAACTATAACTACACACACACCTCTGCACCTGTGAACAGCTTTGCTACATTGGCCATAGGCAACCGCTTTCTGAACAAGAAATTGGGGGTAATGCTGGGCGCTTCTTACCAGAACGTTTATAAAGGATATAACAGCCTATACATTCCTGCCGAATCTTTAGGCACGGATGGCACTTTTATAATGAAACATGTAAACGTAAGGAAGTATTCCAGCCATTTAACCAGAACAGGAGGAAGTCTGAAACTGGATTATTCTATCAACCCTAACCACACTATCAGCCTGTATAACCTGTATGTAAACCTGAAAGAGGCACAGGCCCGTCAAACCAACGATACCCTGGCTACCACCCCAAGAACCATTGGAACCGGGCAGGTTTGGTATTATGGAAGATCTAAATACCAGGATCAAACTATTTACAACTCTACTTTACAAGGTAACCACAAGTTTAACAACGGTCTGTCACTGGATTGGTCTGCGGTATACTCCAAAGCCACTAACAACCTGCCTGACTATGGCGAGTATGAATATGATGGTGGTGTATATGAAGACCACAGTTTACGTGATAACGTTATTATGAACTTTAAACGCGACTGGTGGCATAACAGCGACCGCGATTTAGCTGGTTATCTGAACCTGCACTATTCTTCTTCTCTAAATAATATCCCTTATACTGCCAGCATTGGTGGACTATACAGGGATAAAAAACGTGAAACACTTTACGACAGCTATACGCTTACTCCTGTTATTGTAAACAGCCAGGCCCAATTATGGAATGGCATTTACAATTTCAACTGGAACGTTCAAAACCCAAAAGGTTCTTTTGAAAGCGCCAACAACTACACCTCGTTTGAGAAAATAAAAGCAGCATACGGCATGGTGAAGTTTAAGGTGAACAAACTGGAAACCGTGGCAGGTGTGCGCATGGAAAATACGAACCAAGGCTACAATACTAATTTACCGGTTACTGTTGAGGGTAAATCAGCGACTTATAACTACACCGACATATTACCTAGCGTTAACTTCAAATATCTGCTCAACAGCAATGCCAACCTGCGCCTTGTATATTATTCTGCCGTTAACCGCCCGGGCTTCTTTGAACCCGTTCCTTACTCTATTGCAGGGGATGATTTTGACGAACATGGCAATTATAATTTACAACATGCAACCGCACAGAACGTAGATGTGCGCTACGAAGTATTCACCCAGTCTAACGGTCAGTTTATGATTGGTGGTTTTTATAAACACATCAATAACGCTATTGAATACGGATTTGATTTTAACGGCACACAAACACAAACAGCTTACCGTCCAGGCAACTATGGCAATGCCCGTAACCTGGGTGCAGAAGTGGTAGTAGAAAAATACGTAGGCAACTTTGGTATCAGAGCCAACTATACCTACACCAACTCTTCCATCTCTTCCCCCAAAAGACAGCCCTATTTAGATGAAAACACAGCTGCAAAATCACGTATAGTCAATGAAAAACGCCCGTTACAAGGCCAATCGGCACACCTGGCTAATGCAGCAATCTTATATAAAAACACAAAATCAGGAACCGAGTTCCAGTTTAACTGGCAATTAACCGGTAAACGAATAGCACTGGTTTCACCTTATTATGGCATGGACTATTGGATGAAAGCCATGCATGTATTCGATGCTTCTGCCGAGCAAAAGATGAGCAAGCACATATACCTGTTTGCCAAAGTACAAAACCTGTTTAACAATAAATACGAAGTATACATTAACAAACAGCCCACCAACATAGCAGTAATACCTTTTCAGAATATAGCAAGCGGTAAAACACTCAGCCAGTCTACACAAACAGGCAGAACTTACCAATTGGGCATTCGTTTCGATCTCAATAAATAATTACCACTTAACAAGTTATTCTTTTTAAAAACAAACACATACAATGAAAAGAAGTTTCGTAAGAATCAGCTTTCTGGCATTTGCTTCAGCTGGCCTGTTCGCATGCGGCAAATCAGGCGATGGAGCTAACGTATCCAAGCCCTTAACTGTAATTGGCCAGGCTATTTCCAGCGACACCCTGCCTTTAAAAGACGGAAGCGGCAATGCTATTCCTTTGAAAGGAACCATGCTGTCTGGCAAGACATATCACATAATGTCAAACGTGTCTATCAACGCAGGCGACACCCTTTATGTGCAGCCAGGTGTAACTGTGTTAGTACATGGTAATGGCGCTCAGGGCACCAGCCCTATGTTCCTGGTAAATGGCACTATCATCAGTGATGGTACTAAAGACCAACCTAACACTTTTACCGTTTATGAAACTGCTACTACCCCTAAATCAAACAGCAGCTATACAACAGATGCATCTACCGATCCTGCCTATAAAGGTTACTGGAGTGGCTTTCAGGGCACTACCACCTGTAATTTAATGGCATTCCGCTGGACACATATTGAATATACCGGCGGCCCTTATGGCGCTAACAACACTTTATTCGGCAAAGCAGAACCAGGCGATCCAACTCCTACTATCTATATGGCTCCTACAGGTGCTGCTTATGGCAAACTGATTGTAGAAGACTCCTGGTTATTCGGAAGTCTGGACGACTGTATCGGTAAATGTCAGCACGTATACGTGAGCCTGATGAGAAACACCCTGAACAAATTGGGTGGTCAAGGTGGCGAAGGTATCAACCTGAAAAATGATGTATATGGTGATATGGCTTACAACTTCTGTTATGGTGTTGCTACCAACGGTTTAAAAACTGCAGGTATTGACGGTTCTTCTACCGTGGTGAACATTTACAACAATACACTGGTTAATTGTGGTTTCCGTCAGAAAAAAGCAACACGTAACGGTTCTATCAACACAGAAACCAATGCTGGTGGTTTTATCTACAATAACATCATCGTTAACTGTAAGCAAGGTTTACGTATTACTTTTAGCTCTGAAAAAGGTCTGAAAAGCGATACCCTTAACACTTCTTACAACAACAACCTTACTTACGTTGGTAACAGCGTAAAAAGCGGTAACGACTACCTGATGTTGTATATTGAGCCTAAGCAGTTCACTAAAAAGCAGTCTAACGACATCAACGGTTATGTAAACGGAGCGGATTCTTCTAACGGAGTAAACCTGGGTAGCAACGTAGTAGATACTACTAAATACAATCCACAATTCAGAAACTACGATGTAGTAACTAACAGTAAAGGAACTTCTTACCTTAACTCAGTAATTCCTACTGGTGCAGATTTTCACCTGTCCTCTTCTTCACAGGCAGCTAATGCAGGTGTTTACAGAAGCGGTACAGGTGTTAACGCCTATCCTTCTAAGCCTGCAGCTAAATTATTAGTTCAATATGGCTTCCCTATGACTTTGTTAGCTAACACCGGCGGTGTAGATGCAGCGAATATCACTATTCCTAACAAAGACCTGGGTGCGTTCCCTTCAGACGGAACCGGTAACCAGCACACTTATTAATTATCTTATTTAGAAGATAGAAAAGGGAGAACGACTTCGTTCTCCTTTTTCTTACAAGCATGTTTGAAATGAAGAAATTAACACTACTAGCCGGCGCATGCTGGATACTTTGCATGGCCTGTTCCAAATCGAACAGCAAACCAGACGAAATCACTACCCCTCCCATAGACACTACCCCGCCCGTTGTTACCCCTACCGATACCACACCAAGCACTAAGTATGATATTACCCAGCTAAACAACACCCTTCTTTTTGAAACCACCCCTGTTATAACCGTTATGGCCAGGCAGGATTATAACGAACTTTCGGGCGCAGCGGCCAGCCAGTTGAATGCAGGTATTTTATACATGCACAACGATGCTAAAAACTCGCCTGTTATTATTACCAATGCCAAAGGGGAAGACCTGGGAAGGATTGTGCTGGATAATGTATCTACCACTAATCCCGAAGATATTTGTGTAGGCCCCGGCCCTGTAAGTGGTAAAACTTATATATACCTGGCAGACATAGGCGACAACAAAAGCACGCGCACCTCTATCACTGTATACCGTTTTGAAGAACCGGTAATCACCGGCCCCAATGCCCAAACAGAAATACATATCACCGCCACAGCAGCTATCGCGTTGAAATATCCATCGTATGCTTACAACGCCGAAGCCCTGCTGGTTGATCCTATTACTAAAGATCTTTTCATCGCCACTAAAGAAATATACAAAAGCACTATATACAAAGCAGCGTATCCGCAGTCTACCACCAGCACTACTACGCTGGTATCTGTAGTAAAAACGCCTTTCGACCTGCTTACATCCGGCGACATTTCGGCCAACGGCTCAGAAATACTGTTGCGCAACAAAAGCCAGATATGGTACTGGAAGCGCGACACTACTAAAAGCATCGCTGAAACTTTATTAACTGCTCCGGAAATGGCCCCTTACGCCGGTAACGAACACCAGGGCGAAGGCATTTGCTTTGCAGCCGACAACACAGGTTATTATACCAACACTGAAATAAGAGATTATTCCGGTGCGGTATCCAATATATCTTTCTATAAAAGAAAATAACCCATCACAACAAAAGGCGCTTCAACAGCGCCTTTTGTGCTATAAGGTATCGTTACTGTTACGGTAATTGAACTGATGCAGATATGGGTCCGCCCCCACTGAAAAAGCCTTGCCAGTAACCACCCTGCCCGTTATTTATAGCCACCTCTATTGTTCTCTCCGGAATAGACGATACAATAAGCTGCGTTTGAGTAACAACTGTAGCCACTGCAAAATCATCAGCCTGTATCGTCCCGCCGCCCACAACACTTCCGTTAATTAACACAGAATAGTTTTGATCAATGACATATAGCTGCCCCTTATGAAATGAAATTGTCAATTGCAGCGTAGTCTGGCTGGGGTTACCTGCACCACCATTACTGGTATACACAAACGGGTAATTAATGTAAGTAGCAGAATCGTAATCTGTTGTATTGGTATCGTGATTGCTGATCTCCACATCCATCTTAAAATCATATCCGCCCGTAGGATTATTAAAAGGAATATCATAGGTATAGCAAACCCTTTCAAATTCATCAGTAGCCCCATCTGTATAGGATAGCAAACCTGTGGCAGAAGGATAGGAAGCGCTACTTAATAAATTATCATAAAACCATGCTCCACCACCCAGCCAACTACCATCCCAACCTCTGTATCGCAGGGAAAGAATATTGGAATGTTTTGGTTTTAACAGCGCAACACTCAAACTGTTAACTCCCTGCGATATTTGCAGAATTTGCGGCGTATATTTCATTTCGCGCAAAGCTGAATGTGTGTTTCCTTGCGGGGCTTTAACTGTTGTAGCCGCTCCCGGCTGATCTCCTTCTTTTTTACAGGAGGGTAATAAAGCAATGAAAATAAGAGCAAACAGGATAGCGTGTAGGTATTTCATCATTGTTCAGGTTTTGGTTATGGCAATAAAAACAATATAATAAAATTCTATTGCATCTCCTATACGCCGGATCAAGCCTAAAAAACACCTCCATTTCTCCCACCTGCCGGCTCCTTCGTGCGTACTGCTGAGTCATTCGTCCGTACGGATGAGTCATTCATCCCATGGGATGGGCCATCCATCCGTACGGATGAGCGTTCAGGAAGTAAAAATGACTCCCTGCTTCGTACATTTTGCTTGTTGGTCAGTACTACGCCATGCTTCTATTGAGCGGTTTTGTCTCCACTTTTTACCTTCCGGGCCTTCATCCGTACGCACGAATCACTCAGCAAAACGGATGAGTCATCGGGCAGAACACACGAGACTCCCATCCTATGGGAGCAAACGCCCGGCGTTACGCACGAAGGAGCCGGCAGGTGGGATGAATGACTGCTCCGTACTGCCGGGAGACTTCTCCCATGGGAGCAGACGCCCGGCAGTACACACGAATGACTCAGCAGGTGGGATGGATGAGTCATCCGTACTGCCGAGTGATTCCTACCATGGGAGCAAACGCCCGGCAGTACGCACCAATGACTCAGCAGGTAGGATGAATGAGCCATCCGTACTTCCCGGCCATCCATCCTATGGGACCGGCAACTCGTCCGTACGGATGAGTCATGGGAAAGTAGTTTTCTGTCCTATATGCCCCTTTTTTGAATAAAAAAACTTCAATTCCCCCAAAACACACTGCCATAGGGTTGTCACTTCTCCTGCCCAACTTCGCACTACAACAATTATTGAAGCCAAAAAGATAGTATGACAACACAACAAATTGCCGATCGTTATTATGAGCTGGCCAACAAAAGCCAGTGGGTAGAAATTCTGGACGAGTTGCACGACGACAACGCCACCTGCCAGGAGCCGGAAAAGGTAGCCGCTATGGGCGTGCCCGTAATCACCAGCGGCAAGGAAGCCATTAAAGCCAAAGGTGCGGCCAACAGAACAAGAATTGAAGCCATACACAGCCAATCGTGCAGCGAACCATTGGTAGCAGGCGATTTTTTCACCGTAGTGCTGAAAAGAGATCTCACCTTTAAAGAGAAGCCCCGTACACAATTGGAAGAGATTGGTGTGTATCATGTGAAGAATGGCAAAATTGTTTCAGAACAGTTCTTCTATTAACCTACCGGATAACAGCCGCAAACCGGCACCGTTGCTAAGAGGCTAAAACACAAAGAGGGCGAAACTATATATCAGCTTCGCCCTCTTATAATGTATAATGCTCATGATTATATACATCATATTAAGCATTCACAACACACGGCAACTAATGTGTAGCAGTCAATATCACTTTGGGTTCCAACTGTGCTTCTAACCCGAATATCCCCCCTTCACGACCAATACCAGACTGCTTAAAACCTCCAAAGGGCGCATCCATATCATGCCATAGTGTATTGATCAATACCCTGCCGGCATTGATTTGCGCAGCAATGCGGTTGGCCCTTTCGGAGTTGGTAGAACTGATATAAGCCTGTAAACCATATTCCGTATCGTTAGCCATGGCTATTGCTTCTTCTTCTGTTTCGTAGGTAAGCACACTCAGTACCGGGCCAAAAATTTCTTCCTTCACAATGAGCATATCTGCTGTTGCATTTACAAACACAGTGGGCTTTACAAAAAAGCCTTTTTCCAGTCCTTCCGGTTTGCCTTCGCCACCTACCAGCAATTCCGCGCCACTCTGTATTCCGGAACGTATGTAATGTTGAATACGGTCGTACTGTTTCTGGCTGGCCATCGGGCCAATTTGTGTGTCCGGGTTAACAGGCAATCCTACTTTCAGCGCATTCACGGTGGCTTTCAGCATAGGTTTTATTGTTTCCAATAAATGAGCAGGCACCAGCAAACGTGAACCTGCCACACAGGCCTGGCCGCTGTTTTGAAAACAGGCATTGATAGCATACGGGATAGCCTTTTCCAGATCGGCATCATCCAGGATAATATGCGGCGATTTACCACTCAGCTCCAGGGTTAAACGCTTCATGGTATCCACTGCTTTGGTGGCGATGATCTTACCCACCACACTAGACCCCGTGAAGCTGATTCTGGCAACAGCAGCATGGGTAGCCAGCACAGGCCCCATTACATCTCCCCTGCCATTCACCACGTTTATCACACCTGCCGGCAAACCAGCTGCATCAAAGGCTTCGGTCAGTATCTGCGTTTGCAGGCAACTCATTTCACTGGGTTTAATCACCGTAGTACAACCAGTAGCCACTGCGGCCGCCAGCTTCACACAGATAGAAGCGGTATTGGCATTCCATGCCGTCATAATAGCGGTTACTCCAATGGGTGTCATTACTAATGTTGACTTTCCTATCGGGCGCTCAAAAGCATAATCAGATAATATATTTTTGAATTGCAGGAATATATCTGCGGCGTAGCGGTTAGACCATTCTGCCCGTTGTGGAGTAGCGCCATACTCATCCATCGTTACCCTTTTTAAATCATCCATTCGTTGCATTACTGCATCATACAGCTGCTGTAAATACCTTTTGCGATCTTCTATGCTACTTACAGAAAAAGCAGGGAACGATTGGCGGGCCGCTTCAATGGCTTTGCGCACATCTTCTTCGTTGCCTAAAACAGCTTCTCCTATGTGTCCACCATTAGCCGGGTTGATGATCGCTGTTGTTTCTGTACCAACGGAAGCCACAAACTGTCCATTGATATATTGCTTCTCTATCCTTATCATTTTATTTGTTTTTTGATAAGTCAAAGTTAGAAAGCGTATCAAAGGAGCACTTTGTTATACAGCTCAAACTTAGTTTGGTGAAAAGCTCACAATAAACACAGGTGGGAGGGTAACATAAATGATAGCGAAGCAATGCGGAAATAGGAGTTGACACAAAAGAAAAGTCTCCTGTGTTTGTAAAAAACAGGAGACTTCTTTTGTTTATGATACTACTGGTTGCTGCTTTACCAGCGGCTTCAATCCCAGGTTCTGGAACATCTGCATATCTTCCGACACACCCGGGTTAGGTGTGGTTAATAAGGTTTCCCGCTCACCGGTAAAGATGGAGTTGGCACCGGCCATAAAACACCAGGCCTGTTCTGTTTCGGTCATTTCAATTCTTCCGGCGCTCAAACGCACCATGGCTCCCGGCATTACTATACGGGCAGTGGCAATCATGCGCACCATATCCCATACATCCACTTTCGGGTTGTTCTCTAAGGGTGTGCCTTTTACCCTTGCCAGTGCATTAATAGGCACTGATTCCGGATGCTTTTCCATGGTAGCCAATGTAGTAAGCATGGCAATACGGTCGGCGTGCGTTTCCCCTAAACCAATGATGCCGCCGGAACAAACAGTGATGCCTGCTTTACGCACATGCCCAATGGTGTTAATGCGGTCGTCAAAATTGCGGGTGCTGATCACTTCGTTGTAATACTCTTCCGAAGTATCCAGGTTGTGGTTATAGGCGTGCAAACCAGCTTCTTTCAGTCGCACCGCCTGGCTTTCTGTAAGCATACCCAGGGTACAGCATACTTCCAGCCCCATATCATTCACGCCCTTTACCATATCAATGACGCGGTCAAAGTCGCGGTTATCACGCACTTCGCGCCACGCTGCAGCCATACAAAAGCGGGTAGCACCATTGTTTTTGGCTTTCTCCGCATGCTTCATTACCACATCTGTTGGCAGCAAAGCCTGCACTTTAATATCGGTATGATAACGGGCTGCCTGCGAACAGTAAGAGCAATCTTCCGTGCAGCCACCTGTTTTAATAGATAACAACGTAGCTACTTCTACTTCATTAGGCCGCTGCCATTCGCGGTGTATAGTGGCAGCCTGGTGTACCAGCTCCAGCAGAGGCTGGTTGTAAATAGCCTGAATTTCTTCTTTTGTCCAATCGTGCCTTTTGGTTTTCATGATTTGTTAGTTATAATCTACACTATCGCATACCTGTTTATCTCCTGGTGCAATACAGCCACCCAGGCAGTATATAATTGTTCTTCTATCGCCAGCACATCCTTTGCATACTTTTCCCAATCCGGAGCAAAGCCTTCCAGCTGTTTAATCATCTCTTCCAGGTGCCCTTCTTCTTCCAGTATAATAGACTTCACCATCACCTTCTGGTTGTTACGGGTTAACACCTCCTGGTAAACCGGGTACAACATATCTGCACGCACTTCAATAGCATAGGTAACAAACAGGTAGGCCGCATACTTTAAACCTGTTGGTGATAACTGAAAATGCTTTTTCAGGTATTTACAGGTTTGTATATCCAGCTGATGCAAAAAATGACGGGTATATACCGGAGCCAGCAGATCAGCTGCCGCATACCCTTCGCAAAAAGGTACCTCCAGTTTGGTGATCTGTTTTTTCAGGTAGTAAGCATGCCGGTGTTCTTCGGCAGCATGTTTTAACTGGATAATGGACACCTCTTCCGCATGCTCACAAGCCGATATTTTACGGGCACCGGCATTCTCCATAAAAGAAAGCGTATTCAGCCACCTGGCATGCATACGGGGTATTTCTACGATATTTTGAAGCAAATCTCCAAGCTCCATAGCTGTTTTTACCAAATGTAGTACCTTGCCGGACCACCAAAGGGTACCAGTTTTGATATTATGACTAGTCCGGCTGAAATACCTTACAAAAGCCTGGTGCAGATAAACCGGGATGCCAACATGCCGGTGTACCGGCAGATTGCCGACCAGCTGATAGCCGCCATACAACGCGGGCACCTGGTAGCCGGGTTAAAACTACCCGGCACCCGGGCTTTTAGCCAGCTGCTGACAGTACACCGCAATACTATCGTAGCCGTGTATGAAGAGCTGGAAGTGCAGGGCTGGGTAAAAACCCTGCCCAACAAAGGCACTGTAGTACTGCCCGGTATGCAGCAGCGTCCGGTAAAAATTTTGCCGCATCAGCAGGCAGCCGTAACCGCCCATCCGGCAGCCATCTCCCCTATTGCCGCCGCCCGCTACCCCGGTGCTACCGGTTATACTTTCCGGCAAACCAATATTTTAGACAATCCATTCGAATACTCTGATTGTGAATATGTTTTCAATGACGGCATGCCCGACACCCGGCTGCTGCAAATTGACAACCTCTCACAATGGTACAGCGCCAACCTGAAACGTAAATCCAACCAGAAAAAGCTGGCCGGCTACAACCAGGATGGCAGCGAATACTTCAAAGCCAATCTGTGCAATTACCTCAATCTCTCCCGTGGCCTGCACATCTCCGGCAAAAATCTGTTGATCACCCGCAGCACTGAAATGAGCGTGTACATCACCTCACGCATCCTGTTATCCGAAGGCGACCTGGTGCTGGTAGGCGAACTCAGCTATTTCTCTATGAATATGATCTTTCAGAAAAATGGTGCTCATATTCAAACCATTCCTGTTGATAATGAAGGCATTGATGTAGACAGTGTACAACAAATATGTGAGCATCAGCAGGTAAGGATGATTTACATTACCCCGCACCACCATTACCCCACCACGGTAACACTCAGCGCCCAACGCCGGATGCGCCTGCTGCAACTGGCTGCACAATATGGGTTTGTGATACTGGAAGATGATTATGACTACGATTTCCACTACAATAAAGCCCCCATGCTGCCCCTGCTGAGCGCAGATACCGCCGGTATGGTCGTATATACCGGCTCTTTTGGCAAATCGCTGGCTCCCGGCTTTCGCACCGGCTTTATAGTTGCCCCGGAAAACCTGATGACCGAAATGCGTAAATACCTGGGTATTATAGACCGGCAGGGCGATATATTGATGGAACAGGCACTGGGCCAGATGATACAGGAAGGCGAGATACACCGCTACCTGCGTAAATCGATGAAAGTATACCAGGAACGGCGCGACAACTTTGCGGCCCTGCTGCAACAGCATCTGCCTGAAGATGTGGATTTCACTATTCCTTCCGGTGGCCTGGCCTTTTGGTTACGCTGGAAAAAACGGCCTAACCTGCTGCAACTGAGCAAACGTTGTGCTCAAAACAACCTGTTTATTCCTAAAACTTTACTGTATCAAACGCAATCGATGGCAGCCATGCGTGTAGGGTTTGGACATTTAACACCAGAAGAGATGAATACCTGTATTCAAATCATCCGTCAGCATCTCTGACGAATCCCCCAGGCCTGCGTTGACGAATATCGCATGTACCTAAGGCAGGAATATACCCGCCTCTCAACACTGGAATGCACCTATCCCCAATGCAAAAAACCGGATCGCTCCGGTTTGCCTGCAACAACTTTATTCTTTATTCATTCCAGGGCGAGTGCAGGATACAATCACAAAAGTTCTTCCGCTGAAAATTCGGAATCATATACGCACACACATCGGCCTTAATATTCCCGAAAGTGGTGTCCGTTTTATGTTCAAAGCCACGGAAGAATGCAGGGATAATCCTGTTTTTAAAATCATCCCTGGGAAAAGCAGCTACAATCTCGTTTCGGTTAGCTGCACTCAAATGCTCATAGCCCTCTCCCATCACATCCAAACCAACACCCGAATACAACAAAGCCACCTCTGCTTCTTTATGTTCCGCCACGCCAATAGTTGTATGCAGGGCAATAGCATCCCATACCAGCTGTAACGATTCCTTCGGCAATCCATGTCCTTTCATAAAGTCGCGTGCCGCATTCGCGCCGTCTACTTCAAAACGCTTGTCGGGACTGCTATAATGCGGCACCAGGCCCAGATCGTGAAACACGGCACTGATGTATAATAATTCAGCATCGTGCGCCACCTGGTTACGCCGGGCATTTAACGATGCAAACACAAACACACGCAGGGAATGATTATAGATAAACGGGGTGCCATGCTCCAGCAACAACTCTGTTGCCTGTGTGGCAATGCTGCTATCAGGAATAGAAATACCTGCTACTGATTTTACTTTGTTTACAGACATCTTCAATAATTATTTGCCTGTAAAATTAGCCGGGCCCCATAGGCGGGTCAATGTGAAAAACGGCGAATCACCTGCCAATTTTTACAAAACGCTCGCGGAACTCGTTGGCCGAAACACCCGTATTCTTTTTGAAGAAATGACTGAACTGGTCGGGCGTGGAAAAGTTCAACTGAAAAGCAATTTCCTTTACCGCTTTAGCCGAAAACTGCAAAGCTCTTTTTGCTTCGGCTATCAGCTGCCCGTTAATAATATCCTTTGCGCCCCTTCCACCACATTGTTTACACAAATCTGTTAACCTTCGTGCCGTAACACCCAGCATATCTGCATAAGCAGCCACTTCGTGGGTAGAAGAATAATGCTTACTCACCAGCCCGGTAAACTGCCGGAACAACTGGCTTTCATAACTGTCGGTACCACTTACCAAAGCTGCCTGAATATTGGCAATTTTAATCATGATAATTTTCAGATAAGCCGCCAAAGCATCCGGCTTATTAATGTAGTCGCCCAGGTGATACTCACGCAATAACGCCTGGAACAATAAGATCAATTCACGTTCATCTGCAGGGTGCACCGACAATTGCTGATTAGCAGCGGCGTTATTAAACAATACCGCTTTGCAGTTACTGGCACTGGCAGGCGCTTTTTCCCAAAAGCAATCGCCAAACGACAATTCATAGCCCGTAATAACGCTGCCGGGTGCAAAGGCAAACACCTGCCCTTTAGCCAGCAAAAACAACTCGTTACCTTTCAATGGCCAGGTAGTGTCATCTACCACCAATGTACCCTGTGCTTCGCTTAATAAAAAGATACGGTTGTACACAATCCTACAGGCGTCTTCCATGCCCACGGTAGCCTGCTCATGATAACAAACAGCAAATGAATCCTGTATCTCTTTATCCGTTTGAATAGTGCCATACTCCTTCCACTTCATACCTGTTATTTAGCATAGCTAAGGTACATCAGTTGGCCGCAATGGCTGCAATTTCTATATGCGCCTTCCTGGGCAACTCCTTCACCCCAATGCAAACCCGCGCCGGAAAAGCATCTGTGAAATAACCGGCATAAATATCATTCACCACTGCATAATCATCCATCGAGGTAAGATAAATAGTAACACTGGTCAGGCGCTGGTAATGCAACTGGTACTTCGCCAGCACAGCCCCCAGATTATCCATTACCTGTTTTACCTCTGCTTCAAAGCTGTCAGTTACTAATTCACCCGTAACAGGATGCACCCCTACCAGCCCCGATATATACCAGGCATTATTTGCAAACACGGCATCCCTGAATGGTAAAGCAGCTCCGGCGGCAACCGGCTTTCCTTTTTCTATCATACTGTCATTGTTTTGGCTAACAAACCTCCTTATTTTCATAGCACTGCCCCTGGTACAGATGCTGCATATATCACTGTAACAGATACAACAACACCCATTTTTTGCGTACTTTACCCAACAGAACCCGGTTATATGAGAGAACCTGCTTACATAGGCCTGGCCAATAAAATTGCCGGCATGATTGATAAAGGCATTTACAAAGCCGAAGACAAACTGCCTTCTTTACGCAGCCTGCATAAAGAGAACGGATTAAGCATAGGTACCGTATTGCAGGCATTCAACCACCTGGCGGATCAGGGACTGATTACCGCATACGAAAAATCAGGCTACTTTGTAAACCCGCACAAAGCACCTAAACTGCCGGTGCCACAACCTGTTGCCCCCTCTTTGTCTACCAGAAGTGTTCATATAGACCAGCTGTTGCAAAAGCTGGCGCGGGAAAGCACCAGCAGAAACTTTGTTTCCTTTGCCGGGGCATTACCTGATGACAGGCTACTCCCTTTCAATGGCATAAAGCGCGCCATACAACAAACCTCGCGTGACATCAGCGGCGATTACCTGAGAATGGAAACACGGCAGGGCAATGCACTGCTACGTGCTGAAATAGCCAAACGTTCTTTCTTATGGAAGGGGGCTATACATGCCGACGAACTCATTATCACTAATGGGGCCACCGAAGCCATATTATGTGCGCTACAGGCGGTTACTAAACCCGGCGACACCGTGCTGGTACAAGACCCTTGTTATTATGGCATTATGCAGATACTGGAATGCCTGCATCTGAAAATAGCCACCATCCCCTCCCATCCCGAAACAGGTATAACTATAGAAGACTTTACCAATGCCTGCCAACAGCTGGCGGTAAAGGCCTGTATTCTGGTAAGCAATTACAACAACCCAGATGGCGCCGTTATCAGTACCGATATCAAAAAACAACTGGCGGCCTATGCCAATACGCAACAGCTGCCTATTATTGAAGACGACCTGTATGGCGAACTATTTTTTACCGGTAGCCGCCCCGATACCATTAAAGCCTACGATACCGATGGCTGGGTTCTATATTGCAGTTCCTTTACCAAAACACTGGTTCCCGGGTTTCGCATCGGCTGGTGCGCAGGTGGCAGGTTTACCTATGAAATAACACGTATTAAATCCATGCACAACGGTGCTACTTCTAATTTCAGTCAGCGCGTAATACAGCTTTTGTTGTCTTCCGGCAGTTACGACAGGCACCTGCATCAATACCGCCGCGCCCTGCACCACAACCTGGTAAAAACCACCCGCATCATTGAACAGCATTTTCCACCCGGCACACGCATCACCAGCCCCACAGGCGGCCTGGTGCTATGGCTGGAACTACCAGACACCATCCACACTTCCCAATGCCAGGATATTGCTTTTCAGCACCATATCACCTATACGCCCGGCGAACTGTTTTCTTCCAAAGGCGACTATACCCAATACCTGCGCATTAGTCTGGGCAATTTTTGGGAGCCCAGGATAGAAAAAGCATTGATTACACTGGGCGGACTCCTGAACCAGTCATCTGTTACAGTATAATATCCTGTTTCTGTATCTGTTCCCATACCATCTGTTATAGTTTCTTTGATGTATGATTACAGCAAACGAACTCACACAATACAGGGAAGCTACCAGCGGCACCCGGCAAATCATACACTTCAATAACGCAGGCGCCTCACTGCCACCCGATATAGTGGTAAATACCGTAACAGACTACCTGAGAGAAGAAGCGCTGGCAGGTGGTTACGAAACAGAATACAAATACCAGCACCAGCTGGAAGAAACCTACACGCTCATTGCCCGGCTAATCAACGCGCAGGCCAATGAAATAGCCATTGTAGAAAATGCCAGCACCGCCTGGGGCTATGCTTTCAACGGCATACGTTTTAAAAAAGGCGATGTGGTCATTACCTCAGAAATGGAATATATCACCAACCTGCTGGGCTTTCTGCACCTGAAACAAACCCACGGCATTGAAATACAGGTAATACCTAACGATGAGCAGGGCCACTTTCCACTGCACCAGCTGGAAGCTGCCATTACACCTGCCACCCGGTTAATTGCCATTACGCATATCCCCTCTACCGCAGGTACTGTGTTGCCCATAGAAGAGATAGGTAGCATTGCCCGCAAACACGGCATTTTATACCTGGTAGATGCCTGCCAAACCGCAGGACATATACCTATTGACGTAACAAAAATTCAATGTGATATACTATCTGTTACGGGTAGAAAATACCTGCGCGCTCCCCGTGGCACCGGCTTTTTATATGTTAGAGAAGAAGTACAGGACCAGCTGGATGTAATGCTGATTGATGGACATACCGCCACCCTTATCAGCGAACATGCGTATGAACTAAGGCAGGACGGCAGACGTTTTGAACTATACGAGAAAAGCCGCGCACTGGCATTGGGCCTGGGTAAAGCCGTAGCGTATGCATTGGAAATAGGTGTAGACCGCATCTGGCAACGCATTCAATTACTGGCTGGCATCATGCGCGCTCAGTTAAAAAACATACCCGGTGTTACCGTTCATGACATAGGCCCTGTGCAATGCGGCATTATTACTTTTTCAGTAGCAGGTATAGATAGCCAAAACATTAAAACACAACTGGCGCAGCAACACATCAACGTATCGGTAGGGCTGTCCAAATCTACCCTGCTGTATATGAACAAACACCAGCTCATCAGCGTAGTGAGGGCTTCTGTACACTACTATAACACCGAAGAAGAAATAGCCGCCCTTTGCCAGGCGCTCATTAACATTATACGGGCATAATGCCCAAACAGTGCCTGTAACAATATGGATTATGGTAGCGCCTGCTGCACCATTGCGCAGTAACAGCATCACTTATCCTGGTGATAACTATAAAAAAATAAACCCTCAACAGCAGCTTTATGAAGCCGCCGCCGAGGGTTTTCACTTTCACCACTACAACAAACTATTGCTTTTCGGGCAACGACACCAGGCGTATATAGTTATTCCCTCCCAGGTAATCTTTAGCCGCCTGCTGTACCTTTTGCACGGTAACAGCATCCAGCAGCTTACCCTTATTATAAATAGCACCCAATGGCTCATTGTTCTGGTATTGACTATTGATATAATTAATCCAGAAGCCATTTGATTCTAAAGCCGTTTTCAACGAAGCGCGGCTTTCCGCTTTGTACTTATCCAGGTTCACCTCTTCAGGGCCATTCAGCTTCAGTTTATTAATTTCATCCAGTGCAGAAGCTATCAGCTTATCTACATTCGCCGGCGCACAGCCAAAGCCAATGGTAAACGCATAACGCCCGGCAGGATACTTGTTAAAATTAACATCTGCGTTAGGTGTATACACCCCTCCTTCTTCTTCGCGCAAACGCTCCAGCAAACGCAGGTTTATCACCTTGGCCAATGCCTGTAACGTACTGTTATTTTCTTCACTGAACTGGTAATCGCCGCTAAACACCAAACGCACAGTAGCCTTATCTTCCTTACCACTGTATACATTCCTTTCAATCACGCCCGCAGGGATATGAATGCCCAGGTCACGCGCTTCTTCGTGCTTGTGTGTAGCAGGCAATGAACCCAGGTAGGTTTCCAGCAAAGGCTTTAACACCGCTGTATCCACACTGCCTACAAACAGGAATGTGAAGTTGCTGGCATCGGCAAAACGCTCTTTATAAATAGCATATGCCCTGTCCAGGTTAATCTGGTCAATCTTTTCCAATGTAGGCCCGGTACGGCGTACGTTGTAATTACCCAATACTGCATTCACGGTATCGTTATAAATGCTGGATGGATCGCTGGCACGGTTAGCCAGGCTACCTTTTAAACGGGTAATGATATTCTGGAACAGATCTGCATCTTTACGGGGAGCTGTATAAAACAGGTACACCAGTTGCAACATGGTTTCCAGCTCAGCAGGCGCAGCACTGCCATTAAAGCCCTGTGTGCGGTCAGAGATAAAAGGCGCTACATTCAGTTGCTTACCACTCAGATATTTATCTAACTGTTGGCTATTATAGTCTCCTACGCCACCTGCATCAATAATACCTGGTGCATATACCGCCGACTGGTAATCGGCATCACTATATAAAGAAGTGCCGCCCGGCGCAAAGGCCGTAAACCCAATTTCATTGTTCTTAAATGTGGTAGGTTTTACCAGCACCGTTACCCCATTGCTAAGGGTATATTTGGTAACTCCTACTTCTGTTATCTGCTCCGTACGGGTAATTTTACCGGCAGCAGGTTTGGCAGCCAGCAAAGGCTTATCTGCTACTACATCTTTATAGGCATCCATCGGCTCCTGCTCTACTGTATGCAACCAGCCATTTACAGTAGCTTCATCCGGCAGCTTCGCCTTATCTTTTTGTGGTGCCATGATAATGATATCACGGTCTGTGTTTTTACTGTAGGTTTTCAATACTGCATTAATATCTGCCACAGCAATACCGGGCACTATCGCATTCACCAGCTGATACTCTTTATCCAGCCCCGGCACTGCCGTACCTGCTAAAAAGTATTGCATGTATTGTTTCACATATACATCCGACCCTGTTTTATTTTTCTCTTTCCACGCGGCAGCCATTTTGCTCAGGTAATCCTGCTTAGCCCTGTCCAGCTCTGCCTGCGTAAAGCCCAAACGTTTTGCACGTTCCAGCTCCCGCCACACCGCTTTTACGCCGGTTTCCAATCCACCACTGGCTACACCCGCACTGGCGCCGAATATCTGCAGGCCACCCAAAAAGCCCTGTAAGCCCGCGCCCCCTTTTAAGAAAGGAGGATTGGCCTGTTTGCCTAACTCACTGTAGCGTTGACTCAGCATCATGTTAAACAACATCTCTACAATGCTGTTGCGATAATCCGCTTCGGTAACAACAGGCTTTTGCTCAAACTTGGAAACTATTTCAATAGAAGTACTGGGCATTTCCGGATCAGTCACCACCAGGAACTGGTTTTTACCCGTAAGCGGTATGGTATACTTCACGCGCTTCTTTTCTTTCTTAGGATTCACCAGCGTGCTAAAACGGGCCTTAATCACCTGCTCCATTTCATTCACATCAATATCCCCCACCACAATCAAAGCCTGTAAATCGGGGCGATACCAATCGTGATAAAACTCCCGCAATGTTTCCGGCTTGCTGAATTTCAGCACCGTATCAATACCAATAGGCATTCTATCCGCATAACGGGAATGGTTCATGATCACCGGAAAAAACTGCTGCATCATCCTGTCCTGCGCGCCTTTTTTCAAACGCTTCTCTTCCAGTATCACCCCTCTTTCCTTATCAATTTCAGCAGCATCCAGGGTGGCTTCCTGTGCCCATTCACGCATAATAGTAAGACCATTGTCCAGCAGTTCTTTATTATCTGTTGGCAAAGGCAGCTGGTATACGGTTTCGTCGTACGATGTATAGGCATTTAAATCGGCCCCAAAACGTACACCCGATTTTTGCAGGTAGTTCACCAGTTCATTCTTAGGGAAATGCGTGGTGCCGTTAAAGCTCATATGCTCTATAAAATGCGCCAGACCGCGCTGCTCTTCTGTTTCCAGTATAGCACCTGCTTTATTTACCAGGTATAACGTTACGCGCTTTTTAGGCTCTTCGTTATGCCTGATATAATAGGTAAATCCGTTAGGCAGCTTACCCGTGCGCACCGCAGTGTCCAGGGGTAAGGCCTTATGGCCCTTTTGCGCCTGCGCGCCCAGGGCAGCTAATGTGTAACCGGCAGTAAATAGCAGCGCCGGCCGGCTTAACCAATGTATTACGTTCATTCCTTATTGTTTATTTGCACTCAATGAAGCCGACTGTTTTGTCTCTCCTTCTTTCTTCAATAGTTCCACCACATAACTGATCTCTTCCGCCAGTGCAATATGGTTATCGTTACCAGCACTGCTCCACCAACGGATAACACCGTTCTGATCTATAATCACTTTTTCAGGAATGCCATTAAAATGCAGTACCTTTTTAAAGTCCTGGTAAGCCTGATCCAGCTGTTGTGTGCTGTCGTTTTTGTTATCATACAACACTCTGAAATCGTACTTCTTAGCGGTGATAAAAGAATCGATCATACGCTTATAACGCGGGCTTTGCTCCAGGGTGGCAATAAAGTAAAACGCTACATCCTTATCGTTCTTATATCGCTCAACCGCCAGCTGCATGCCCGGCATCGCTGCTTTACAAGGATAGCACCAGGTAGCCCAGAAATCCAGCACCACTATCTTACCCTTCTGTGCTTCCAGCGTTACAGTGGCCCCTTTGGTATCTTTCAGGCTCAGCGCAGGCGCTGCCGCCTTCATCATGGCTTTGCGTATATTAGCATGTTCCCTTTCCGTACCTTCTTTCGACTTCATAGCCACCACATAAGCAGGAAATGCTTTTTCATCACCCTTGTTTTTCCCGTAATCAGCTTTCAGCACTTTCATCATATCACCTGTAAACTCGTTGGCATACACTGCCGCCTTTACATAGGCCACCGCTTCCTGCTCTTTTTTATCGTGCATTAACAGTTTCACATACAAATCGTTAAACGGAGTGCTGCTATAACCAATACTCTCGTGCAGCATAGGATAAAACGTACCCGCTTCGGCATAATCACCCGCTTCGTATAACAGTTTGGCATAGTTAGTAAATACCAGCCGTTGCTGGTTCATATAAACAGCAGGCCATTCAGAAGCAGCATAAATGCCACGGCCCGAAACAGCCGCATCCGTGTTATATAATCTAGAGAGCATATTTTTCATATATGCTTTACCTATGTCATACGCCTGTGCCTCAGTAATAGGTGGCTCTGTCTGATGAAATGGAAATTCTACATAATGCAGGTACAGGTAGGCCAATAAATTCATCGGGGCCTGGTCGGCCATTTTTTTCAAACCTTCCAGATCTTTCTTCCGGAATAAAGTAATGCCTTCAAAATTAAAGTTGTTGGCAAAATAACTGTTACCCCAAACAGGATTACTATAATCAGCAAAAGGATAGGTATTATCAGGATACGTTTGCAAAAAGCTGTACCATTTTTGCAAATGCTCTTCCGCGTTCATGTTCAGGGCTATCTTATTAATCTCTTCCTCCCTGGCCGCCAAACCAGTGGGATACTTAGACAGTATTATTTTCAATACAGAATCAGACGAAGGTCTGTTATGCAATACACTCTGATACACCCTCTTTACAGTTAACATTTCCTTTTCACTTACATCCGGCAGCTCCATAATTTCAGACGCCCCTGCACGCAAGATAGAATCCGTTTTCTCCGGTGTAAAAAAAGCAGCAAACGTGGTAGCTATTTCATAAAACAAATGCCTTCTTACCTGTACGTTTGCCCACTCTTTACCAAGGTATAAACCCACAGCAAACCGGGCCTCAAATAACGACTCCGGGCTAACAATATCTAACATCATGGCATCAGCCTGCGGGCGGCGCATCAGCGCATACTCCGAATAAGCACCCGGGGCTAACTGCCCGCTGTTGTCGTGAATTAAAACAACATAAGGCCATTTATTCCCTCTGTCAATACTATCCCCCGTATAAAAGCGACAGCACAACAAAGAAGCCCCTTCGGGTACCAGCTTAGCACCCACCCACGCCGTATCAGTTTTAGTCATGGGCAGGTCAACTCCCTGCCAGGTAAAATTTTTAAAGAAATAAATATACCCTTTCACGTTAGAGGCAGGAACGCGGGGCCTGTACACAGCACGAAAGGTATCGCCCTGGTTCACTACAGGAACAGTCCACGAAAACACAGGCGGCTCCTGCGGTTGCTGTTGCTGCGGCTGCTGTGCCGCTGCATTAAGGCATGCGAGTGTTAATATACCACCCGCCAGCAGGCGGATGGTACGTACAGATGTGATCATGTTCACGAAATGCTATTTAAATATGGATAATGCTACCTGTTAGGGATTAGGAGTTAAATTAGGATTACCCTGTAATTCATTATAGGGTATTGGAAACAAAGCATAGGAGGATTTCCAGCCTGTTTTTTCTGCCCCCAGCACGGCATCTATTGTACCGGTACGCTTCAAGTCAAAATAACGATGGCCCCACTCGCCAAACAACTCAACCCTACGCTCCTGCATAATTACAGTTGCAGCTGTTTCCAGCGAAGAGATAGAAACATTGCCCAGGCCTGCACGACTGCGAATGCTGTTAACATCCTTTTCTGCATCCGTATAGTTACCCTCATGCGCCCTGGCCTCTGCCCTTACCAGGTACAGCTCTGCCAAACGCAGCGGCGTATGCGCTTCATGTGGGTTAGCCACTGTAACTGCTGAGTTACGCACCAGTTTAAATTTATAAGGATAAGTGTAGGTAACACCACCTACCGTGTTAGATTTCAGCCACTGACTCTTACGCTTATCACCTGTTTCAAAAGCATTGTTCATCCAGGTAGTTACAAAAAATGTAGGCGCTGATAAAGCAGAAAGTGGCACATATGCATTGCCCTGCGCAGTTTCATCCCCTTTAATGGTAGAAGGCACCTGCCAGATGGCTTCGCGGCTGTTTATCAGAAAAGTACTGTCCAGGTTAGTAACCAGTCCATAATTACCACCTATCACCTCTGTAGCCGCAGCTTCCGCCTGCGCCCATTGCTTACGGTATAAATACACCCTTGCCAGGAAAGCCTTTACAGCATATTTATTCACCCTGTATTTAGTAAGCGGTAGCGGATCTGTTTGCAAACGCTGGTAAGCATCTTCCAGGTCGGCTACCACCTGCTGATTGATAGCAGCGGTATCGGCCCTGGGCAGTAATGCAGTAACCCGGTAATCGGTAACCAGGCAAAGCGGCACACCGCCATATAGGTTCATCATCGTAAAATGAAACCAGGCACGTAAAAACTTCGCTTCTCCAATAAGCCTGTTCTTCAGCGCATCATTGATACCTGTGCTGGCATTCACCCCTTCTATCACCGCATTGGCCTGGTAAATAAACTTATAGGCCGGCGTCCACAAATAATTTTGATTGTACACATTCGTAACAGTAATGCTATTAGCTGCAAACTCCTTGTAGGCAGTGATATAAGATACCGCATCATACTCATCGGCCACCATACCCGCAAAAGTGCCTGAAGCCTCATTACCTATGCTTAGCGAGCTGCTGGACTGCCCTATCATACCGATATAAATACCTGTAATGGCTGCAGTAGCATCTGCACTATCTGCAAAAACCTGCGCAGGGCTGATAGTATCCGGTGAGGAAGGAATATCAGAAAACTTCTTACATGAAGCAGCCAGCAGCGCAATTGCTGCACAAACAGCAATGGCTTTACGGCTTATATTTTGATGTAAATACTGCATAATTAAAAGTTGAATTGTAACCCGGTAGAAATTGATTTTAACGGAGGAATACCATAGTAGTTCTGCGTTTCAGGATCATGCCCCTTATACCCTGTTATTACAAACAGGTTTTGCGCATTTACATATACACGGCAACTGCTCATTTTTACCTTCTTCAAAAAGCCCCCATCTAAACTATAGCTGATACCTAAAGTTTTAAAACGGATATAAGAAGCATCACTGTAGGCAAAATCAGACAGCTTTGCATACGTTTGCGTAGTATTGGCAGTAACCGAAGCCCCAAATGCCAACTGGCTGAATTTCTGGTAAGTGGCTTTATCCCCTTGCTTTGTCCAGTTATTCATCACTTCTACAGGCATATTCACCATAGTACCCGGTGTATAACCTAACGAATAAATAAAGTTGGGTCCCATCTGCTTTCTGAACTCCAGGAACATATCCACCTGAAATTTCTTATAGGTAAACGTGTTGCGGAAACCACCAAAATAACGGGTATCCAGGTTGCCCAATATAAACCGGTTATCACCATTCAACGCGCTGGGCGAAGATGTTTTGCTACCGCCTTTGGTATTGAATTGATACAAACCGGTAGTATCATTGATACCCGCATAGCTGTACCCCTGTATAGTGCTGGTAGATTTGCCCAACACGTACATGTTCGCATAATTAGAAGCAGCCAGTCCCGGAAATGCTACCAGCTTATTGCTCGGAACAGTTACATTCAAAGCGGTTTTCCAGTTGAAATTTTTATTCTTAACCGGCGAAGCACCCACCGTAAACTCCCATCCGCTGTTCTGTATCACGGCCTGAAAATTAGTAGTTACCGTAGTAAAACCCGTTTGTGATGGCAACTTATATTGTACCAGCTGATCACTGGTGCGGTTACGATACCAGGTAATACCCAATAAAATTTTATCACCCCACAAACCAGCATCCAGTCCTGCTTCCAGCTTCTTTGTTGTGCTCCAGCTGTAGTCAGGATTATCTGGGTTTTGCGGCGCATAGCCCAGGCTGCCGTTATATATGTTGTTGGCACTGATGATTTTCCAGTTAGAATAATATTGGTAATTATTTACGTTATCATCACCCGTAATACCAAAACTGCCACGCAGTTTACCAAAGCTCAGCACAGGCAATGCCTTTTTCACAAAAGCTTCCTCCGAGAATATCCATCCCGCCCCTACAGCGCCAAACTTCGCGTTACGTCTGTTTTTAATAAACCTGCTGCTGCCATCCATCCTGCCCGTAAGGTTTACAATATAACGGGTATTATATACATAGTTAATGCGGCCGAAAGCAGCACTATACTTATAAGGATTATATGCTTCATCCAATGTAATAACACCGGCCGACTTAATAGAATTTAACAACAGGTCGTTAATAAAACCAGTACCTACCAGCGTGGTTCTGTTACTGGTCATTTTCTGGAAAGTCATACCTGCCAGCACATCCAGCTTACCATTCCCTATTTTACGGTTATAATTCAGTTGCGGCTCTATATTCCAGGTATAACTGCTGCTGTTGTTTTTGGAAGCAACAGCGTCACGGCCAAAAGCGTAAGGACTTTGCGACATCAAAGGAAATTTCCGGTACTCAGTTCCCGTAAACAAACTATACCCTAAGGCTGTTTTAAAAGTAAGCCCTGACAGAATACGGTAATTCAAAGTCAGGTTCAGCAACAGGTTTTGCGAACCCACATTAGCCGTTTGATACAGATAGGCATAAGGGTTTTGAAAACTGGTGGAAATGTTATTAGAAGTAATACCCTTAAACACCCATGCCAGCGACCCGTCTGCATTCAGCAGATCAGGAAAGTTAGGCGGCAAGGTAAACGCAGAGGAAATACCGGGTCCGCCAGGTAAATTATTACGGTTATAAGAGTAGCCCGAAGTAAGATCTACCGTAAAACGCCTGTCTGTAGACTGATGATGAATAGTGGCGTTAAACGACATACGGTCGTTAATAAAACTGCCGGGAAAATTAGTACCTTCCCTGCCATAACCAACCCCCATTGAAAAAGTGTTGGAGGAAGAGCCTCCAGATAAAAACAGGCTGGCATTCAGCGAACCGGCAGTTTCCCCATATAAATCATGTAAAAAATCAGTGTTCTTTGCAGAGTCAAACACCAGCAGGTCCGGTGCATAGTTACTGCCAACATTCAGGCCCGGCGTTTGGTTATCATTGATAAAAGCCTGCTTACGCATTTGTAAATATTGTGCAGTATTCATCAAAGGCATGGTGCGGCTTAACCGGCTAAACCCCGTTGCAATATTGCCCGTTAAAGAAGGTTTACCCGCGGCCGCTTTGCGGGTAGTGATCAAAATCACACCGTTAGCGCCCCTGGCACCATATATAGCCGTAGCATCTGCATCTTTCAGCACCTCTATACTTTCAATATCCGCCGGGTTAATATTCGCCAGCGGACTTAAGCCTGGCACACTGTTAGCATCAGCAGCATTTTGTAAAAAGTTAAATGAATTATTCTGCGGTGCAAAAGGCACTCCATCAATAATGATAAAAGGATTATCCAGCGGCTTGCTACCAGGTGTAGAACCAACGGTATTCTGGCCTCTTATCTGTAGTTTAACAGCCGATCCCGACAACCCGCTTTGCGTGGTAACCAACAAACCAGGCACACGGCCTTCCAGTGCAGAAAGCGGGTTAAACACAGGTTGCGATTGAATATCTTCTTTACTTACTTTAGAAATAGAACCCACATTAAAACGCTTGGTAGTAGTACCGTACGCCTGCACTATCGTTTCATCCAGCGGGTTAGTACTGCTTTTTAAAATCACGATCATTTCCCTGCCACGGTCTTTCCAGGGCGAAACCACTTTTGTTTCATACCCCGTAAAAGATACCACCAGTAACACATCTTCACTCGCATTCCTCAATATAAACGCACCCCGGGCATCCGACTGCACAGCCGCTTTAGCTCCTTTAATCATCACGGTGGCACCTACCAGCGGGTTGCCGGCAGAGTCGTACACCACCCCTTTAATATCCGTAGGCGGAGGCGGGGTATATTCCTCTATCACCGCAGCAGACTTCTCTTTCCGGCTTATTAATATCGTTTTACCCTGGATGGTATACTCTAAACGGTCATCTTTAAAACAGGCACGCAGCAGTTCTGTTATGCTCACATCCTTTACCGCCACACTCACTTTCTTCACCTGCCCCAGGCTGGCATAATCAAAAAACACTACATAGCCGGTTTGCTTCTCAATAGCAGCAAACACCTGTTCTACCGATACATCTTTGCCGGTAAAGCTTACCTTTTGGGTAATGCCTTTAGCGCACACATGTAAAGAGGCCACGAGTAATAAAATAGCTGTTATCCTCATAATTCTCAGCAGTTTTTGCCAGGACGCAGATGGTATACCAACGGCCTGAACACCTGACAATGATTTGGGAGCGAAACGACAAAGCGATGCCCCGTAAAAGTAAAATCGCATACTTTCGTACTAGTTTTGGGAGTCAATAAAAATTGTACTGATTTCGAGTCGGTAACATTCTAAGACGGCCATAACATGTACCGGTTTCCGATTGCCGTCGGTTGCCGGTTTTTTATTGCCATCCAGCAGTAGTCTGGTTTTACGTTCTGTTCATGTTTTTTATGCTTGTGGTTTGAATAATCTATCCTTAAGGAAGTACCGTAAGATGACGGCCCTCTACTTTACAATGCACTTTACTTGTTTCCAGCATTTTCAACACTGCCGATAAAGGCAGGTTGCGTTCCAGCTTGCCACCAAACTCACGCTGTGGCACCGCTCCTGCATAACTCACTTCTATATCGTACCAGCGCTCCAGCTGCCTCATTACATCCGGCACACTGGCATGATCGAACAAAAAATATCCTTTCGTCCAGGCTATGAATTGTTCTGCATGTACATCCCTAACCTGCAACATGCCACCTGCATTGCCGGTAGCCTGCTGACCAGGCTCCAGTATATAACTGGACTGCTTTAACTGCGAGTTGCGTATTTTCACCAGCACACTGCCTTGCAGCAACGTAGTGCGTGCTATGCTTTCGTTGGTATAGGCATTCATATTAAAGCTGGTACCCAGCACCGTAACCTGTTGCTGCGGCGTGGTTACCACAAAAGGCGCATTGGATTTAGCTGCTACTTCAAAATATACTTCACCGGTAACAGACACATTACGCTCCTTACCCGTAAAACTTACCGGGTACTCTATACTGGATGCTGCGTTTAACCAGGCCGTAGTGCCATCCGGCAATACCAGTTTATACTGCCTGCCACGTGGTGTGGTAAGCGTGTTCATCAGTGGCTGCCCCACCGGCGCATTGGCAGCTACACCCGGGGCTTTTCCACCATAACTGATCACGCCATCCCGTTTGGTTATGCTGGCGTTGGCCTGGGTGGCAATGTTGCCGTTGGCAGCGCTATCCAGCACCACCTTGCTACCATCTGCCAGTGTTAGCACTGCCCCACTACTGCCGGGCTGAATATCTTTTGCCGCCGCAATAACGGGCGGGGTTTTCTGTTGTGGTGTCTTTGTCCAAACCCATATACCGCCGGCGGCTACCAGCAAAATAGCTGCTACTGCCCACCAGCGGCGTCTGATCAAGGGTATAGGGGAAGGTGACAATCCAACTTTATTTTCAGTTGCAGGAGAAGCAACAATAGTATCGTACATACCCTCCCAGTTTACCGGGTACAACGGTTCTTCCGGCTGCAGACTGCTCCACTGCTGCTGCAACGCACTGTGCAGCAGCTGGTCGTTTTCTGCCTCGCGCACATACTGCATCAGCTCGTCCATTTCCTGGCGGCTGCAGCTGTTGCCGGCAAATTGTTGCATTAAAAATGTTACCCGTTCCGGTCCTGTTTGGTTCATAAGCATGTATTGAAAGGCTGCACACCGCCCTTCTATATATAATGACGGGCGGCGCAAAAAAATGTCATGACGAAATCCAAAAAAGTTTTAAAAAAGTTATAACTGGTTGAAAACGATTGCAAAAGCAATGGCCAGGGTTACGTTATGCTGTTGCAGGTAGGTTCGCACCTGCAATAATACATCTGACATAATATTCCGCACCGTACCCTCACTCAATTGCAAGCGTTGCGCAATTTCGCGGGTGGATAATCCTTCATAACGACTCAGGTGAAATACCGATCTTTTCTGGGCCGAAAGGCGGCTGAGGGCCGTATCTATCAGCCGGCGCACTTCATTCATCTGCAATTGCTCTTCCGTGCTGTTCTGGGCTTCCGAAATCTGTTTCCATACCTTTTCCAGCATGGCATTTTCGTTAGCCACCTTGCGCAGGTAATCGATACACCGGTTGCGCGCCATAAAAAAAAGGTAACCGGCCGGGTTTTCTACCGTAGTGAGGTTGGTACGGTAAGTCCAGAAACGCATAAAAACATCCTGCACCAGCTCTTCTGTAACATGTGCTGTTTTGGTAAAACGGAATATAAAAGTGTAGAGTTTGTTCCGGTTGCTTTCGAAAAACTCCCGGAAAGCCGCTTCATCCCCCGCCGCAATTAAATGCAACAGCGCCGACTCGTTATATGCAGGAGGTATTGACAACAGGGAAAATGATTTTCTCAATGGCAAATGTACAATAATACATTTTGTCAGCCACAAGCCCCTGTTACCGGCGTTGTATCTATGCGGCAACCTGTTATACATTCCCCCTCCCTGCCTGCCCATGAAAAAGCCCTGCCGCCACCAGGCAACAGGGCTTGTATTGTACCCGTTCCGCAGCCGGAAGCGGTTAAAACTTTTGCTGTATCCAGGATACAATGGTATCCAGCGCCATCGGCGAAAATTCTGTTTTCAGTTGTGGGTATTCGTATAAATCGCATTTTTGACAAGCAAGGAACAAATGGTTTACACCCGGTATTACCACCGTGGTTACATCATGATTACCGCCTGCGGCAATATACTGTTTCCAGTTTTCCAGGTTTTCCTTGCAAGCCACCAGGATATCCTTATCTCCATTCAATGCCAGCACAGGTACTTTTACCTGCGCCATTACTTTAGCAGCATTGTAGCTGATAAAATAACGATACCATGGTCCGATAGCTTTGGCTATATAGCTATAATAAGGAAACCGGAAATGATCAAACTCTATGTGTAGCGATTCGAAATAGATACTGTCTTTATGTTTCCATGTAAAGTAGGTTTCCAAAAGCTTCGCTTCCATGTTGGCAGAATCGGCATACTGCAATGCGGTTCTAAACATAAGCGAATCAATTTCATTAGAACGTTTCTTATCATAATCCGGCAAGGCCGATCCATTGACAATATCCTCGTTCTGCTTTATCTGCGAATCGTAACCACCCATAGCCAGGCCTGCCAAACCTACCAGGAAATGTACATCACTGCTTTGTGCTGCCGCAATACACATAGCTGCTCCACCTTCGCTATGGCCCATCAACCCTATTTTAACGGCATCGATCTCTTTCCGTGTTTTCAGGTAAGCCACCGCAGCCAGTGCATCGGCTGCAAAATCACCCGTGGTAGCTGTTGCGTACTCGCCCGTAGTGCTGCCCACGCCCCTGTCATCTACACGCAGCACAGCAATGCCTCTCTCTCCTAAATAATGGGCAATAGTGCTGAACATTTTATGACCGCCCATATCACCATCCTGGTTTTGCGGGCCAGTGCCCGACAATATCACCACTGCTGCACAAGGTTTGCCTGTTACAGGCAGGCTAAGCGTGCCACCAAAAGAAACAGACTTGTCCCCATTCGCAAAGCGCACGCTATCTTCTTTATATTTCGTAAGCTGTGCCTGGCTTACACCTATACCACCGAACAGCACCATAGCCAGCGCTATATATATCCTTCGCATTTACTTCGCTTTTTTAGTCAGTTCAATCAGTTCCACCATTTCATCGGCTAATGCACTGGCACTGCCTTTATATCCTACCGTAATAAAACGCACATGCCCTTTCTTATCTATGATCAGCTTTTGTGGTATCCCTGATATATGAAACAGCTTACACACCCTTTCAAACACTTCTCCGGTATGCTTGCCATCCGTCATAGGGTTATCAAACAATACCTGGAAAGGGAAATTATTTTTAGTAAGATATTGCGCAATCTGCTGCTTATAATTTTTACCTGGTTCTTCCGTGTCTACAAAATAAAACACCACATCTTTATCATTCTTATACTTTTCCACAGCCAGGTTCATTCCCGGAAAAGAAGCCTTACAAGGCACACACCAGGTAGCCCAGAAATCAAGCACTACCACTTTGCCTTTTAAAGACTGCTGGGTTACCACCTTGTTATTTCCATCACGCATGGTCCATGCAAGCATAGGCACATCTATCATTTCATTGTCGGCATCATTGCTTTTAGAAGCAGCTGCATTTTTCAGTGACTGCAGATACTGATCAAATCCTTCCTCCGAACCATGCACCTTTAGATAGCTTTGCTTTAACAGATCTATCATTGCAGGTGAAGCCTGGTTTTCGTACATGCTTTTGATCAGCGCATCATTCACTTCTTTATCCTGCCCGTTCTTTTGCAGGGCCAACACATAAGCATCATTTAAATCAGCTTTTTTAAAATGCTGTGCCTCCTGTGCCATACGCGCATAAAGCAATGCCTCTGCATAGCGTCCTGTGCTGTTGCATATTTCTACATGCGCAAACAACATTGGCTTAGCCACACCGGCAAAAAAATCATTTTCAAAACGACTTTTCCATTCCCGGGCTGTCATCCAGCTAAATATTGCAGTCTGTTCACCGGCAAACTGCTCCATATGTGTTACCAGCTTTTTAGAATAAGGATACAGGAAACTATCACTCAAATCCTTTCGGGCATGCGCCACATCTATTAAACGGTAATACACGTTAATAGTAGTAACATAAGGTAATTGATCTATGTACTTGTCGGCAGCAGTATAATTCTTATTCATGGCACCAAACAAAATGGTAGCCAGGTAAGCGGTATTATAGTCAATCCTGTTAGCCTCATCCAACCACTCCATTCTTTCGCTGTAAGGATATTTAGCCAGGAAAGTATCGGCCATGGCTGCTCTTTTCGGAAAATCCTTCTCGTTAAAAAAGCGACGATAGTAAGCCAGTTTTTGTAATACATTGTTGGGGAAACGGGTATTCAGCAACATCTCCACCGAATCTTTCCTTACAGCGTCTTTCAATAGCTGTGCAGTAATATACCATGCCTTGGCAAGATCTTCCTGCGAAGCATCGGCACGGGTGAGAAAACGTAGTGCCGCGTTTATTTCAGGCAATTTTTCCATTCCATAAGCAGCATACAAAGACCTGGTATAAGGAATTACAAAAACCGATCTGTCTGCTGCCGTTGTAGTAGGCTTTTTCAATTCCATCGTTAACCAGTAAGCCGTAACGGTATCTCCAATAGCATGGCTACCGTCAACATAACCATCAATTGCATAGCCATATCCCGGCGAGCGTAGCAGGCCCCAGGCAGCATAGGCACAGCGCGCATTCAGTCCCGGGTGTGTGGCATCGCTCAACAGGTAACCATAAGTGAGATTGTTGTTATTATCCACCGAATCGCCTGCCTGAAATTTGAAAGTAACAAAAGCCCAATCATCTTTTGTGGCACAAACGCCTTTCCATTTATTATCCCCTGCTGAATCTATTGTCAGATCAATTCCTTTCCATTGGTAAGTGGCATTGGAAAAATAATATACTATACAGGCAATATCCCGCTTACCCTCCAGCGGCGTACCGGCCGCATCGTATGTAAAAGCAAATGAGGTACCGGCAGGGATTACGTCCGGCGTAAATGTCAGGTTTTTATATTGGGCATAGGATACCGGCATCATCGCCAATAACAAACAGCACAATAACAGCTTCACTTTACAATAATTCATTTTTATTCTCTTTATCTTGGATTTTGTACCAGGTTGGTATTAAAACTAAAGTAGTAATCTGCTATAGGAAACACATAGCGGTTGCTACCCGGAGCCAATGTATATGTAACCCCATTAAAATTGCGGGTAATGGTTTTGGCAAAACGCGCCTCTTTGTTCAAACGTTTCAGATCATTCCATCTGAAACCACGGCAAAACAGTTCCCTTCTACGCTCATCCAGCACCTTACGCAAAGCCTCATCGGCATTGGCAGCCGTTTCAGCCACATAATCCGCGGCAGCAAAACGTTTTACACGCAGCGCATTCACCAGGTCCATCGCAGGTGAAGCCTGCCCTTTTCTCGCTACACATTCCGCTTTTATCAGCATCACCTCCGGCACCGTAACGCCACAGTTACGCGCCTGTGGATAGCTGCTGAAATAATCTACCAGGTACATCCTGCCTGTATAAGAAGGATCTGCGTAAGCATTGGCATCACCTGTATATACCTGGTAGCGCAAATCGGCAGTACCCAAAAGGTTGGCCATTTCATCACTTAACCGTAAAATAGCCGGAGCATATGCCATGCTTGCGTTCGCAAACTTGGTTAATATAACTTCCGGATTATCTGTAGCCCTCGGTATGTTTCCGTTGAGCGTATTCATATCCAGCACCGCGTTTTTAATGGCCAGCGTGCTATCTGCATAAGTAATGGCATCGGTATAGTTGCCCATATCCAGGCTAACGCGGGCCAGCAAAGCAAAAGCCGCGGCACGGGTAGGAAAGGTATTGAGCTGTGTGGTTCTGCTCAGCAAGGGCGCCGCCTGTTTTAAATCTTCCACAATGCGACTGTACACCGCCTGAACAGAAGCGCGCGGTTCGCCCGATTCGGTAGCTGCCTTCAATAGCAAAGGCACTCCTAAATCAGTAGCAGCAGTAGCGGAATCATAAGCCTTACCGTATGCTTTTACCAGCGTCAGATAGGCGTCAGCCCTGTGAACCAGGGCCTCGCCGTAAATCTGATTTTTCTCTGTACTCGTTCCGTTATTACTACCCATCACCCCTTCCAGCACTGTATTGCAGTTATACACAATAGTATACATGCCATTCCAGTTATAATCCTGCGAGCTGGCGTCATACATTTTTTCTGCCCAGGTATAGTAATTATTATAAGGCGTATAATTAGCAAGGCTTTGCTGTTGCGCAAGGTCCACAAAATCTACATCATCTGATGCCAGATCATTGTAACCATCTCCAAAATTCAGCGTAGAAGCCTGGTTCATGATATACCGGTAATTCTCCGTTTCACTGGGAATCAGCTGCCCTTTCGTGCGAATGTCTACATACTTCTGACAACCGGCAGCCAGTAAAGCCGTGATGATATATATGGAAAGAGATACTTTTTTCATACGTACTGTTTAAAAGTTTGCATTAATAGAAAAAGAATACAATGGTGTAGGCGCCAGGCGTAAACCAGTACCTGTTGAACCAACCTGGAAGTCAGGATCTATACCTTCCTTGTTCTTACGCCATATAAGGCCCAGGTTGCGCACCACACCTTGTACATTCACGTTTTTCATACCCAGTTTTTTAAACAGGTTATCAGGCAGGTTATACCCCAGCGACACCTGTTGCAGGCGTATATAACCGCCGGGAAGCACGTTCAGATCAGAATAAGTATAACGCAGATAGCTGGTATAAGTGATGCCACCTAAGCCCGGTACATTGGTAAAAGCTTCATCTCCCGCCTGTTTCCATCTTTTGGCAATATCGCCATTCAGGCTATACGCCACCGTAGAGCGGCTTACATATAATGGAACCGAGTTTTTCAAAAACACATATCCCAGGCGGTAAGTTAACTGCGCCCCCAGCGTAAAATTGCCTACACGTAAGTTTTGATTAATACTACCAAAATACTTAGGTGTAGTAGTTCCTGCATATTTGAGATCGTTGATATCGGTAAGACTTTGTGCAGAAGTTACTTTATTGTTCTTTTGATCATATACCACGCTCTGCCCTTTATTATCCAACCCTGCAAAACGATACACAAACAGGTAAGTGGTAGGATATCCTTTAATATAACCCGCCCCGATAGGACTATTGGCAATACCCACCGGAATTCCATAACGGTTATCAGTGATAGTATTTTTGTTATAGGCATAGGTTACAGTAACACTCCACGACAGGTTTTTCTTACTGATAATATTACCGGTTAAAGAGCCTTCAAAACCTTTGGCATCCAGCGTGGCAGTGTTCCTGTTCAGCTGACTGAAACCCAGCGTAGGATCGGTATTAAAATTGGCAAACAGGTCTTTACCATGTTTAGCATAATATTCAAACGACCCCGTGATGCGTTGATTTAAAAAGGCGAAATCAGTTCCAATATTGAATGTGCTGGTTGTTTCCCATCTCAACTCCGGGTTAGCGGGCGAAACAATAAAAGCAGTGGGGTAATTCGTTACATAATCATTACTTCCAAAAGCTATAGTAGCTTCGGGATGCGCTGTACGATCTATATTACCGCTAATGCCATAGGTAGCCCTCAATGTTAATCCGGATACCCACTTCGCCTGCTGCATAAAGCTTTCACGCAGCACGTTCCAGCTGGCGCCAGAACTCCAGAAAGGCTTTGAGCGGTATTTTACATCTAAACCAAAGTTGTTGTAATCATCAAACCGCACGCTACCAGATACCGTATACTTCCCTTTGAAGGTATAAGCTGCATTGGAAAAATATGACAGGAACCTTCTTTGCTGATCGGAATAACCGCTTGCCAACGGCGCATTAAGATCATAGCCGTACATAGAAGCGTAGGTGGTAGGCACCGCCACCCTCCTTTGCGCATAATCATTCCAGCCATAAGCCAGGTCGGGGGAAATAACATCATACGTTTGTCTTATCTCCGAACCGGCAATCATGTTCAGTTCATGATCATAGCCCAGCTTTCCCGAATAGGTAAGCTGCCCTCTTAAACTATAGTTATTACGTGTGTTTTGCTGCAGACTTAAAATACCACCCTTGGGCACATTCATGGTAGCCACATCCGTGCCGGCATCATAAGAAGTACCCTGGTTCATAAAATCACGGGCAGCAAACGTGTACTCGTTTTGAAAATTGCGCGAATTACTAAACGATTTTTCTATAGAATACAACACATTAGCCGTTAACCCCTTTACCAAAGGCACCGGAGCCGTTACACTAAAATTACCTGTCAGGTTGGTTTCCTTGATCGTGTTGTCCATATTCTGTTGCTCCTGCAGGTAGTTGTACCGGTAATCCAGATACCCCCTGCTTATAAGCTTATCACTAAACGCCTGGTTAAACTTCTGGTAATAACCTATACCATTACCATCCGCATCTACCACATGATCGTAAGGCATAAAAGGTAACGAACGGTTTACCAGCGCACTCAATCCAATGCTGTTATAAGCGGCGTTCACGAACGACAAACGAACATTAGAGCTAAAGTCAATGACCTTCGCTATTTTAAAGGTTTGATTAGACGTAAGTGTGATACGGCTGGTAGCAGAACCTTTTAAATTTGTTTGCTCCCTGGCATAAGAAGCGGAGGTAAAGAACGAATAAGCATTACCGCCACCGTTTACCGACAAATTATAGCTTTGCGTATTAGGCGCACTCATAAAATACTTCCCGAATTCATTATAATTAGTAGAAGCACCTAAAGCAGCCAGTTGCTGGTTTAATTGATCCTGCGTTATTTCTCCACGCTTTGCCCGCTGCAACAAACTCATTCCCTGGCTAATACCCGGCGCAAAATCGTTGGCAGAATAGTCTATCACCAGGTTCTTATCTACCAGTTCCTTTTCAAAATCCAGCATTTGCGCCGAAGTAAGCAGGTGCTGATTATTCAATACTGATTTGGGCGCCCATCCTACGTTAGAGTTAAAACTGATGCCTGTTTTCTGGTTCAGCCGGCCCTTCTTCGTCTGTATCACAATCACGCCATTGGTAGCCCTGATGCCCCATATAGAAGCTGCAGCCGCATCTTTCAACACAGTTACCTGCTCCACATCATTGGGGTTTAAAGTACGCAAATCCACCTCGGCCGGAAACCCGTCAATCACCACCAACGGGTATTGATCTGCATTCAGCGTGCTGGTACCTCTCACCTTCATGGTATAAATGCCTGCTTTAGCCGCAGGATCAGGACTGATCAGATTACCACCATAAGCCATAGTATTATCCCCGTTCAGCATAGTGAGCATCAGCCCCGGCACCTGCGTTTCTAAACGCTGTAATATGTTTGGCGTAGGCGTTTGCTCCAGCTGCTTGCTGCTTACCACACTAAACGAACCTGTAGCCCGTTCTTTGGGTAATTGCTGCAACCCCGTAGACACCACCACCACTTCACTTAAAGAAGCAGATTCAGAAAATAAAATCACATTCGCTTCACCCGAAGCGCCCACCGGCACATGCTGTGTAAGCTTGCCTATATAAGAAATGCCCAGTGTGTTAATACCCTCCGGAATATACATACGGTAAGCGCCATCACCCGCACTCACGGTAGCTACGCGTGCGCCATCGGCCACTACAGTAGCGCCCTCTACAGGCTTACCGCTTTCGTCTGTTATCTTGCCATACACCAACCTGGTTTGCGGGGTGGCACCGGCAGGCGCTTCCAGCTTTTCGGTAGTGCTTTTCTTGCTTTTTATAATGGTGTAATGTGTTTTATCCACAAACAAAAACAGGTAGTTGCGTGGATACAATAGTTCTTTCAACACTTCGCCTATCTCACGTTGTGTGTTGGCAGGCACTTCAAAGCGCACCGCAGGCTCTTTGTCAAACAGGTTATCTTCGTAAATAAAACTGGTGCCATATAACGCCCCTATTTTATCCAGGGCCATCTTAAACGGCATCTCCTTATTCTGGCCATACGCCTGTAAAAACAGGCTATTGCCCAACAGCAGTAGTGCGGGTATTAATATACCCTGTAACATTCTCTTCATAAGCGTGTAAATAAAAAATTCTAACAATGATTATTTATCGGTAATAAGCAGCGTATTCCCCTGCTGTTCTATGTTCACATCCAGTATGTTTTGTAATACGAAAAAGAGATTGCTGATATCTTTAACGGGCACACTGCCACGTATTTTACGCGTAAGTATAGCGGGGTTCTTCACCACTACTTTATAACCATATTCATCTTCCAGCATTTCCACAATGTCTTTTACACCGGTACCTTCCAGTATTAAAGTCTGTTGCTTCCAGGCGCTGGCCTTGTTTACACTGGCAGCCTGTTTAACGGCCTGTGCAGGTGCTGCTTCGTTATAGACATATTGCTCGCCCGGCAACAGGTACACAGGTGCTTGCGTGGCATTGGCAAAATCAATACGCAGCCGGCCCTGGCGCAGTGTTACCGCTGTTTGTCCCCTGCGGCTGCGTACATTGAATTCAGTACCCAGCACAGTAATAGTAAGCTTGTTCACATGCACCCGGAACGAGTCGGCCATGGTAGTTTTACCCGGCACCGCCACATGCTTCACTTTAAAATCGGCTTCCCCGGTAAGCTCCACTTCGCGGGAGCGGGCAGCATTCCACAGCCGGGAGTAAGCAATGCTGGAATGGCGGTTTAACATAATCTCCGATTCGTCGGGCATATTCACCATGGCCTGGCTGCCAAAACCGGTTTTTACTTCACGCGTAGTATGTAAAAACGCTTCATACCCTGCATAGCACAATACCAGTAAAACAGCGGCGGCGGCCAGCAGCGGTTTCCACCTGCGTAATAACAACACAGGTACGCGATGCTTTTTATCAATGCTATTGGCGGTAATCTGCTGCCACAACCATTCCTTTCTATCTGCCAGGGCAGGTGCAGTTTCCTGTGCACCCAGTGCTATGGCCAATTCCCGGGCGCGCTGTATATCGGCTTGTTTTTCAGGAAAAGCAGCTAGTACAGCAGCCCACTCCTGCCCATTCCACTCGTTCGGATATTGCGCCCAACGGATAAAAGCGTCGTCGCCTAAAAAGTCGGCAACCCGGTACTGGCTGTATTTTTGAAGATTTTCGTCCATGCTACTAATAACAAGGACACAGGGTAGAAAATGTTTACCCCACGAAATGAATTATTTTTTGAAAAAATTTTATCCCCTGTAACGTAACGGTTGGGAAACCAGCAGATACAATACCAGCAACATAAAATTGCCCATCTGCTCTTTCAGGGTATCAATAGCGCGGTACATGAGCTTGTAGGTGCCTTTTACGGTGATGCCCATAATATCGGCGATCTCGTCATAACTTAAATTCTCATAATATTTAAGATAGATGACCTCCCGTTGCCTGGCATTCATATTTTGCAGGGCCTTGTGTAGTTGCTGCTGTAGTTGCAGCATTCTTTCTTTACTGATAAGGTCCGATTCCGGACTTAAAGTAAAAGAGAAATGATAGTCGTCTTCCCCATCCTTTAAGGGCACAAATACTTTGGCGCTTTGCAGCTGCCGCAGCAATACCCGGCGAAAACTTACATACAGATAGTTTTTAACGGAAATTGCCGCATCTATACGATCCCTGTTTTGCCATAGTTTTACAAACAAATCCTGCACGGCATGCTCCACATATTGGGCATCTCCCGTAAACCGGTGTCCATAATTGATCAAACCAGGATAATAAATATCATATAGTTGCCGGAACGCGTCCGCATCACCTTCCCTGTAAGCATTCCACAGTAAAATTTCCTCTGTATCAGATTTCATTGCAGAAAGGGGTTACAACAAGAATGTTACCCCAATATTAATACAATAATCACATCCCCCGGGTAAAAAAATGGCTGCACCTCAGCAGATGCAGCCCTGTAATTAATAAGGATAATGGACAAAAAAACGGGGACTCAATATCTATGCTGCCACGACTGGCATATTATAAAGACGTACGAAACAGAAAAAAGGACCCGTCAATTGCCAAATATTTTTATAATTTTTTTCAGCGCTCCCTCCGCATGCATCCAGCGGGTATTTTCCAACGATTCCCGCGCCTTTTCACCCGCCCTTGCACGCATGGCTTTTTCATACGCCCCAATAGCTGTTACTACATCCCCATACACATTACTGGTTAAACATTCACTTAATTCTAATGCGTCCTGCATAGCCATATTCACCCCTTCACCGGCAAAGGGCGGCATCAGGTGCGCCGCATCGCCTAACAAAGTAATATCGGGTTGAGCTTCCCAATATTGATCTACCGGCATGCAGTTGATAGGCCGGGGTACAAAAGGCACGGCAGCATTTTCAAACAACTCCTGCCATACTCCTTCCCACCCGGTAAAGTTTTTCGTAAACCAGGCATGTACCGATGCTTTATTAGAAAAATCAATCCCACTGTTTCCTATCTCCCCTTCTTCCATAGGCAGGCTCACATAAAACGTAACGCTACCATCGCCTTTGGAGCTTAGTATAATACACTTATCACCCTCAAAAGCAAACACCTTTCCGCCTTGTAATAAAGTACTTGCCTGTGGTGCTGCTGTTGCGGCATCATATACACTGCCTTCTACTGCTGTAACGCCGGAGTAAAATGGTGGTATAGGCGTAACCAGTGCACGCAGTTTAGAATTTGCGCCATCGGCTGCTATAATAATATCTGCGGTTGCCGTAGTGCCATTTTCAAATTGCAGCAACCAGCCTTGTGGTGTTCTTTGCTGCGATAACAAACGGCTATCCCACACAATGGTGCCCGGTGTTAAAGATTGAATCAGCAAATCCCGCAAAGGGCCACGATCTATTTCCGGCCTGAAATATTCACTACCAAAATTTTCCTCTGGCTTATGCGCATGATCCTCCCAGGCAATGTTTCCTTTTGCATCTGTAACCCTTGTTTTATCTGCTCCCGGCCTGAAGTACTGTTTAAACGCATCCATTAAACCCGCCTGTTCCAATGCTTTCAGGCCCGATTCTTCGTGCAGGTCTAACGTAGCACCTTGCTGCCTTACCCCGGCGTTCACATCCCTTTCATACACCTGCACGTTAGCACCCTTTAACTGTAAAAGCCTGGCCAGTGTTAAGCCACCTGGTCCACCACCTATAATGGCTATTTTTTTGTTTTCTATTATCATGATTGCCGTTTATATATATGCCTGTGCAGATGACCCACACAAAACATATTTGGTTTGATAACACAAAACTACTGGCGGGTAAGAGGGGAAAATTGTATAAATCGGTCGTTTGGGTTCTTGTATAACTCACCGGGAGTAACACCTGATAAACGTTTAATTTCTTTGATGAAGTGGGCCTGGTCGGTAAAGTTTTGTTCCGGGTACAGTCTGCCCTCGGCTATCTGTTGAAAGGAAGCCCGGAAGCGAAGGATATTGCAATAGGTTTTTAACGATATGCCAAACCTGTCAGTAAAATAACGGTTAATCTGCCGGCTGCTCCAGAATACCTGGTCGGCCAGCTCCTGCACGCCTATATCTCCTTTTGAAGCATATAATAATTGAAACAGTTGGTCTTTCCGGCTATCCGTTTGCAGTGTTACCTGCTTTCGTATCTGCTGTGTGGCTTTGCGGCAAAAAGCATCAAAATTTCCCAGGTCGGCTTCTGTAAAATCCCAGAAACCCGCCGGCAGTTCACGGGCAGCATCTACAATATCTGCAATGCTGGTATGCAATACATATTCAATAGCAGGCAGGTTAAAGCTGATGGCAAACATAAGCCTGCCCGGCATAATAGCCGTAATATCCGGCTGGCTACCCAGGCCCATCAGCATGATATCAAAAGGCTCATTAGTGCCACGGGAAAGAAACAGATCTACCCGCCCATCGGGTAACACCACAATTTCTTTAGACTCAGCGGTGGTGTTGTACAGCATCCAGAAGCTATCCACCCAAGGCAACAGGCCTGCCTCCGGATAAACCACACTATAGTTAATATCGTGTAACACCTGCACCATTTACCCGTTCAAGATAAAACAATTTCCACTATCCATCCGGCAAAGGCACCGGGCAGTATTGTTAACGCTACCGCCCCGGCAAAACAGCTGTAAAAAAATAGCTGCACCTGATACAGATGCAGCTACCTGACAATAATACCGTTTGCATTCTTTTACAATAAAGGACCACGTTACAGCATTATCTATTACTGTAACAGATGCTTTGCAAAAAACGATCTCAATCTCTTTTCATAATAGGTTTTATATACCCCTTCGTACGTATGCGACTGGCCGGGTAACAACAGCAGGTCAAAATCTTTCCCGGCATGTATTAAAGCATCAGCCATACGCATAGTATGGGCAGGGTTTACATTGGCATCCGATTCACCCGCTACCAGCATCAGGCTGCCTTTAATATTCGCAGCCAGGCTTTGATTGTTGGTATAAGGCTTATCAAAGCCCTGGTAAACCTCACCCCAGGTGCGGTTATAAATTTTATTATCGTGGTTACCGGAAGAAGCTACGCCGGCTTTGTAAAAATCAGGATACGTTCCCATAGCCGCCACTGTCATCATACCACCACCGGAGTGGCCGAAAATCCCTACCCGGTTCAGGTCTATATAAGCAAACCGGCTGCCCAGTTGCTCCAGGCCATACTTATCGTCTTCCAGTGCATAGTCACGCAAATTACCATGTCCATATTTATAATAAGCTGCATTGCGTATAGGTGAGTTACCTCTGTGCCCCATACATACTACAATAAAGCCCATTTGCGCCAGCGCCGTGTTGTTATAACGGTCTGTTACCGTAAATTCGCTCCATACCGTTTCTATCTGCGGACCAGGATACACCTGCGATATCACGGGATACTTTTTGGTAGAATCAAAATTAAAAGGCTTCCACATCAGGCCATATAAATCTGTAACACCATCTTTTGCTTTCACTATAAAAGGCTCCGGCGCTTTCCAGCCATAGGCATACAGTTTAGAAACGTCTGCTTTAAAAAATTCCATCATCAGCTCGCCCTTCATATTTCTTACCACGCTGCCTGGGGGCATATCTATGCGGGAATAGTTATCTATGAGGTAATCCAGCTTAGGAGATAAAAACACGTGGTGCGTAGCGTTTTCAGGCGTTAACAACGTAAAACCGGTGCCATCAAAATTCACTTTGTATAAGAAGGAATAATAAGGGTTCCTTTCTTTTTCCCTGCCATAACCATACAAATACACACAACGCTTTACCGTATCGGTAGCACAAAGCTTACCTGCCGTCCAGTTACCCTGCGTCAATGCATTCAACAAACGGCCTTCGCGGTTGTAATGATAATATTGTCCCCAGCCTGTTCTGTCGCTCCACCAGAAAATATCACGGCCTTCATTTACAATCACTACCTGGAACATATCTTCATTAATCACCGGTTTGCTTTCTTCATGAATCACTACACGTAGTACTCCCGTTGTCATATTCACGGCACACAGCTCCATTTCGTCGCGCGTTCTTTTCCGGCGTATCAGAAACATTTCTTCCCCCGGCTGTTTAGTAGTAATCAATTGCACTTCCTGATCGGGCCAGCGGGTAAGGTTCACTTTATACAATGAATCGGCTGTGGTACTGCCTATATACATTTCGTATTGTGTAACAGCGGTATCCATAGGCCATTCATACTTGTAAGTATTGATGTATGGCCTGCCATAGAACAGCGAGTTTAACACCGTCATAGTACCCACCTTCCTGGAATCTTTTCGTAGCATGCAAAAGTGCCGGGAATCTCTCGACCATACTGCATCTGTGATCATATGCCCCTTCATATCATCCCGGTCGGCCACAGAAGCAAAAGAATGATACACTTCCCCGGTATGCGTAAGCTGGCGAAAGGAAGAATCATTTCTTTTCATCAGGTAAAGATTGTGTTGTTCGGCATACAACTCCCACAAGGTATCGGGCGACACATCCGAATGGAATACCTTTTTAAAAGGTCCACCTTCCGGAACTTTACTCAGCAACGTCTTCGTTTTAGCCCGTGGGTCTACCATGTAATACACATCCTTCTTCTCACCTGGCAATGCTTGCCGGTACCAGAAGCTACTATCACCTTTCACAAAAAAAGGAACCTGTTGCAGGCTACCCGCCAGCTCCTGCAAATGCGATGCTTCGTATTTTTCTGCCGCAGCGTAATCAGGCTGTTGGGCTACTGCCCTGCCCGCTGTCAGTAACAACAACAGGCATACAGCTTTACTTTGCACGTGCTTCCAGCTCTTTTTGCTTATACTGTTCACAACTATGAATTAAATAAGGATTAGTAGATGTTTTCTCAATCTTATCTGCAATAACACCGAAGCCCTCATATTTATACCCCTTCACAGATAAAAGACCAAAAATAAAGTCGAACACGACATGCTGATTTGCCTCAGAGAACTTGTCTACATGATCGGCCAGCAATTGAGTGGCCTGGTTGTATTGCTTGTTCACCACCGCTTCTGAAATATCCATCCACGTAAGCAACTGGTCTTTATCAGGCATTTGTGTAGCGGCTATCTGCTTCCGGTATTTTGCCATATCAGCCACTTTATAATTATCGTTTAAATGGCTTTTATAGGCACCGCTCAAATACACACCCATCGTTTTACGATACACTGCTCCCAGCTTTTTATCGATCGTATCCTTGCTGATATGGACAGTAAATTCTTTCCAGTGGTTAGCCAGATAATCAAAATTACCACTACCTGCTTCGCTCAGGTACAACGCATACCTGTTCTCGCCAAACAGGAACCAGTTTTCGGGCAGGGTTTTATCGGCAGCGCTCAGTTGCTTCATATAATCTGCATTCAGCGCTTTAGCAGGTGCTATTTCCATCAGCCGTATCTTCTGCTGAATGTACCGGCGCATCAATGCAGGGGAACGATCTCCCTCATCATACAATCCGTTCAATATCGCCACTTCATTAAAAGGGTTTTGCCCCCCTTTAACTTTAGCCATAAATTCCCCGGCCAGCATACCACCTACAAACTTATATACCAGGTTGCCATCCTTATCAATCAGCAAATAAGAAGGATAAGCGCCTATTCTATATTTCTTACCCAGCGCCACCGCTTCGCCCTTTTCCATATCCATTTTCAGATTGATAAAGGTTTTGTTGAAATAGTCTGCTACGCTATCCACTGTAAACACATTTGCCTCCATATGCTTACAGGGAATACACCAGGTAGTGTAGCAGTCTACAAACACCAGCTGGTTGGTTAAAGCGGCTTTTTTACAAGCCGCTTCCAGGGTGAGGGTATCAAAAACAATTTTCCGGTTCTGCGCTTTCAGCTGACTGGCTGCCAGCAGCAGTACCAGTGTGGCTTTTAGTATTTTTTTCATAAACGTTGCTGTTTAAATAGGCTTTTTCAGGTAATCTTTTTCAATGCTATTCATCATCAGCTGATAACGCATTCTCACCTGGGCGTTCTGATGCGTTTTAGCAAGTCTTTGGATATTTTTAATGGTACGACTGGTATAAAAATGCAATACATCCGTTACATCATTCAAACCCGTGGTAATAGAAGCCTTACCTGCAATCTGCACCAGGTTAGACACAAATGTGCGTTGCATTTCCAGGTTATAATCATCAGGTGTAAAAGCCGCATTAAAATCTTTAAATACCACATGATCCAGCTGTGCAAACAAATCCGAAGCTGTATAAGCAGCGCTGCCCATCGCGTTTTCAGCTGCCACCAGCCTGTCCAGCACTTCCGGGCTGATCAGTTTGTTCAGCACACTGCCCGCCATACGCAAAAAGGTATCGCGGATGGCCTCTTTACCCAGACTTTGCAGCCGTTTGCTGCTCATCCATTCAGGCACCCCATTCAACGCATAGTTACTTATAAACGCAAATGCCTGCTGCTGTTGTTGCTTACTAACATAAAGCACAGGCACTTCATTATATCCCTTTAACACCGGCATATCAGAAATGCCGCCGATATAAGCCGCTGCATTTTTCACATACGTATCATACGTATTGAACATAGCATAACTTAATTTCTTAAACACCATCCAATCTTCATCAGGCACCTGCATCTTACCTGTAATGCTCTCCAGCTGCGGATATAAAACAGACAGATTCTTCATCCCCAGTTCGCCTGCTGCCACCTGGTCGTTGCTCAAATCATCAGACAATGTCAACGGATCGTTCTTAGAAGCAGGTACATAACGTAAAGCCTTATTGGCAAAAGCAACCTGCTGCAAAGCCTGGCGCGCCTGCGCATCATTGGCAAACACATGGTAAGCCCAACCTATGGCCAGCGAATCGTAAGAAGAGATACCGGCTATTAAAGAGGATACCGGCAACTGATCGCCTGGCTGTGCTACATAGTTAAAAGCAATATCATCCGAAACAGAAGCGGTGATACCAAATCGCTTCACAAAGTCAGCATTCCTCAGCTCACTTACACTGTACGCTGTACTTCCCGCCAGGTTATTTTCCATACCCAGCACTTTAGCAAACTGATGCAACACTACCCACTGCATCAGCTCTCCTTTCAGCGATACATCATCCAGGTTGCTTACCACCCGTTTATCCAATAAACCACAGGCTGTAAAATACCGCTGCATTAATGTTTCTATTGCCCCCTCATTGATATTGATCCTGCCAGTTAATATCTCTCCATTACGCGGATCATTGATCACCTCCGCATCCACCTTTGAAGAAGTGTTCACCCATTTAATCAAAATATTGCCATACAATAAACGATTATCTGACTCATCTGCACTGATGGTTAACACATTTTTGAAACCTGCTGCTGCAAACGCCTGGTTCCACTGCTCTACTGCCTTGCGTATATAAGGCATAAACAACACGGGCGTTTGTGGATCTATATACACCTTCACAGGCACAGCCGCATCTACCGGTTTCCCTTGTGCATAAGCGGCGCTATCTTCCGGCTTCACAGCTATGTTCCATTTCTTAATCAGCTTTACATTCCTTACATTATAGGGCGTTTTACCAAAATCCTTATAAGCTACTGTGGCAAATCCAATACGCGGATCGGCCATACGCGTTTTCATAGAACGGTGTAAACGCTGAAACGTAAGGTTTACCAGGAAAGCGCTTGCCACCTCCTGCTTTCCACCCGTCTGGTTCAGCTCATCTGTTTGTGTTCTCAGCACCGTAAAAGTTACCGCATCTTTAGAAGCCCTTACCGCCTGTATACCCGAACGCATAGGGTCCGGATGACTTAAAGGACTAAAATCACGGAACGAAAAAAAACTTCCCCCTTGCTGCAGGTTTTGGGTAAGCTCAATAATATAACTGGCCGAATCTTTACCCATGGCCTCAATCTTCACCACAAAGCTCACCGGCACCAGGTTACTCAATTGTAGCAGTGGCTCCAGATCCTGGTTATATTCCGGCGACACCGCATCGTTATACTCCTGGCGTGTTACATTCAAATGCCCGCCATCTCCCGTGCTAAAACGTACTACACCCGATGAAGGTGCAATCATTTCTGATTGTCCACGGGCTATATCACCCAGCACCAGGATATCCTTCTCCAATGCATCGGCCTTAATTTCCATGAAGTAGCGGTTGCTGTCCTGGTAAACAGTAAACACACCTGGTGTCACCTTCATACTGGCTTTATAAAACTTACTGAAAGGCATTGGCCCATCAAAAGCATACAGCTTGCCGCCGGACAGCAACAGGCCCATAAACGCACCCATAACAAATCTCTTCTTATTCACGGTATATAATAATTTCGGTTATTTCAACATTCCTTCCCTGGAACCTTGCTTAAATATGGTTATCAAATCAGCTATAGCCCGGTAGTGTGCGGCAGTAAGCATGTGTTTATTGGTGGCAGCGGCAGCCCTGGTAGTAGCTGCAATAGCATCCAGCAACTGGTTTATCTGCACACTTACATCAAAAGGCACCGCTATATTATTCGCATGGCGTAATACGCTGTTCACAAAAGCTCCCTGTACAAAACGGTCAAATTCTGATACCGGTTTACCATCCTTTACTTTACCATAAATGGCAGCATACAACTCGTTAAAAAACTCATGAGTGGTATAAGAAGAATCGCCTGTCTCCTTCTTATTAAAGTCGATAAAATAATAGCGGGAAAACAACCTGCCTATCAAATCTTCATAAGGACCAGCTATATCTGTATAAAAATCAAATCCTGTTTTGGCTTTCAATCCCACAGGATATAACCACGGCTGCTCTTTCAGCAAAAACTCTTTCAAATAAGCCACCGCCTCTTTTTGCTGCGCCCTGCCTACCGCCACAAAGTTCAGGCGGTTTTCACTGCGCAAAGCCTGGTCATTAAAAGCACCACCAATATTGCGCATCACATGCTGCATATAGTTGTAATACCGTCCTTCCACTGCACGGTGCATAGAACGTAACTGTGTATAATCCTGCTCTTTATCATTCACCCAGCTTTCCAGGTTTGCCATGGTGCGCTTCAGGTTCTGTATGCCCAGCCGGCTGGCCTTCATGCTGTTATCACCCACATCTTCCGATTGCACACGCGGGTCGTACAAATTCCCCTCATCCATATAAAACATCCGCGGATCTTTACGTTTTCCCGAAACCCATTGCTTCAGATAAGCAGCTTCTGCATTTGTGCTGGCATATTCCGGCAGATAACGGTATCCCCATTCAATAGCAAAATCGTCATACACACCCACACCCGGAAACAGATCATCCTGCTGCATGCCATCTTCAGGTTGTGCCACATAATTAAAACGCATATAGTCCATTACCGAAGGCCCAAAGCCATGCGCACGCACATACTCCGGCTTACGGATACTGTCAATACTATAGGTAGAACTACCTGCAAAATCGTGACGTAAACCAATGGTGTGTCCTACCTCATGCGTAATTACGTTTTTCATCATCTTCCCTATCACATCCTGTTGCATCGGCACATTGTGCGCACCAGTATCCACAGCCGCACACATACTGAAATACCAGCGTTGCAGCAAATTGAGTACGTTATGAAACACCGCAATATGCGAACTCAGTATCTCTCCCGAACGCGGATCTACCACCTCAGGGCCATAAGCATTGGCCATTTCAGAAGGCTTATAAGAAATGAAGGAATATCGCGCATCTTCCATACTAAACAGTGAATCCTCTGCCCGCGTAGGTGCCAGCTTACCTATAATAGCATTCTTAAAACCTACCTTCTCAAAGCTGCGCTGCCAGGCATTTACCCCGCTGATCACATAAGGAATGAGGTAAGCAGGCATATTCCTGTCTACATAAAACACAATAGGTTTCACCGGCTCTACAAGCTCACCACGCAAATACTTCTGCACATCCTCCGGCTTAGGCTCCAGCCTCCACCGGTTAGCAATAGCTGCCAGCTCTACCTGTTGCGGGTTCTTATCATAGTTATACAGAACAGTGGCAAAATAGCCCACACGTGCATCGGACAACCGGGCCCTCATAGGCTTTTCCGGAAGCAAAAACCACGAAGCGCCCACCTCCCACATAGTAGGATTATTCACGGGCTTCTCTGCCGGCGGTTGTCCCGGAGGTGCATCACCACTGGTAGCAGGCGCTTCCGCATAGCTTTTCAGAGTACGGAATACAATGTTGCCCTCAAAACAACTTACTCCCAACACCTTCGATTTCTCTGGCTCATAAGAACCCAGCTTCAGCTCGTCCTTTGCTCCCTTTAAAGAAAGCAAATCACTGTCTGCCTCCAATAATTCTGTCAGATCAATCAGCGAACTGGTATCCGTAGCTGCTTTTACCGGGAAAGATAAGTAGGCCGGCAACAGTCCTGCCTTCAATATCTTGTAATAAATATTGCTGGAATCCGTTGCCTGTGTAAATACAGGTGTGGTAATCTCCAGCCGGTGGCCCGCTGCTTTTCTAAACCGGATCACCCGATCGTTCACCGCATCACCTGCAAAGCCAAAACGCATATTGGGGTTACGCTTACGCTGGGCCGATCCGCGGATAATGGTAATACTGGTTAAAATATCCCTTTCCATTAACCGGTCAGGTACCTCCACAAAATATTTTCCGTCCTGCACATACACGTTAAACATGCCCTTATAAGCTTTGCTGCCGGCTTTCACAAAATCCTTCACGGCAGGCATCGCTTTTTCCCCCTGTGCCTGCACAAATACAGGCACACTGAGGAGGGCCGTTATCAACAGCCATTTTTTTCTTATCATAAATCTTTTTCTTAATTAAAATCTCTTATTGCCCCTTAGCCGCATTCCCTATCTTCTGAAGGTCTACTCCATATTCGTTGATGAAATAATTACGCACCAGGTTATACCGCAGCTTTATTTTACCATTGGAATCCTTTGTTGTGTTTAACATCCCCTTAGGGGTCATATCCGTATTAGCGGTAGAAGTTTTTAGTTCAGTTTCCGAATACGTAACCATTGCCAGCATATACGCATTCCAATCAGCCTGCACCGACAGGGTATTGTAATAGGTAAGAATAATCCCTCTGCTATAAGCCAACGCCTGCGAATTAATTGTTCCGGTGTAAGAAGCCGATCCGGTAAAGGCAGCAATAGGCGCAGAAGCAGAACGTCCGGCAATGCTTTTAATAAACTCACTGTTCACACGTGCCAGAAAATTCCTTTTATCCGTAGCAGTAAACGTGCTGATAGTATCCCTGCCATACCCTATGGCAATGTTATCGTAGCTGTAATAAGCACCGATAGGCTTCACTCCTTTTGCATACGCAAAAGTGGGCGTAAACACATAAGTAGCATAGATAGAATCCAGCTTACCACATAGGAAAATTTTCGACGGCAAAAACTTGTGTAGGAAAGTATCGGTATAATAATTAAACCACTGTTGCTGAACCAGGTCCAGTTGTGCATTAATATAATCAGTATTAGCCAGCGTATACTCAGCACCGGTGCTCCAAAAACCTGCGCTACTGGCTACCGGTTTGGTATTAGCCGTGGGGGTCCAGTACATATCCCTGTCAATAAACTGGTACAGGAAGTAACTGCCATACTTTTGAAAATAATTTACAATACGGGTATCAAAATCATGATTTCCCTGTGGTAAAGTAAAGGCGTTGGAAATACCGGAAGGAGTTGTGTCAGCCGTTTCTTTACTACAGCCTGGCAGCAAGCCGCCAAGCAACAGCATTCCGGCAATAGCTATATATAATTTCATTTTTTTCGTTTTAAAGTAAAAAACTAATCTTAACGTGGGTTTTGTACCAGCTGGTCGTTATTATTCATAGCGGTGTAAGGAATAGGTAACGCATACAGGTTACTGTTAGCCGCCAGTGTAGAAGTAACAGCCAGTCCATCCGTACCCGTAAAAACATGGGTCACAGACAGTCCCCAGCGCTTAATATCTACCCAGCGAAATCCTTCTTCCAGGCACAATTCTCTCCTGCGCTCGTTCTGGCAAAAACTAAACAGGGCGTTACCATCGCTGATATCCACATTCGCATAAGCCGTATTTCTGTTATCATAACGACTGGCACGTAGAGTGTTTAAATCAGCCAAAGCCTGTGTACGGTCTGCCGCATCTCCTTTACTCAGGAAACGCTTACTCAAAGCTTCGGCACGGTTCAGATACAGTTCTGCCACACGCAAGCCCGAGGCACCATACACAGCATTCGCTGTATATTTAGCCGCATAATAAGGGCCGCCATTGCTCAGGGAAAAAAAGATCTTATAACGCAGATCTCCAAAATTGGCAGTGCTGGTTTGCTGATCATATAACTGCGCCAATGAAGAAGAAACGGAATAAGGAGGAGTTTGGGAATACAGACTCGGGAAATAAGTAGTGGCAACGGTAGAGTTACCAAAAGCCCAGATAATTTCTGCGTTAACAATATTATACAAACCCGTATTCGCCACCACACCGCTGGTATTAATAAAACTGGTAAATGGAGTGAGATTGGGGTTTTGTTCCAGCGCCTTTGAGCTGTATTCTACCACTTTATCCCAATTTCCTTTATACAGGTATAAACGTGATAATAAAGTCCATGCAGCCACATTCCCTACCCGGAATATAGTAGCAGGTGTATAATTATCGTTCAGCAAAGTGGCCGCCGTTAACAGGTCACTCTCAATTTGCCCGTACACTTCCTCCAGCGTATTACGCCCCACGCCACCATCTTTTACTTTAGAAGTCAACACCAATGGCACACCTAACGCCTTTGCAGGGTCAATATCCGTGCGTGTATAAGGCTGTGCGTAAGCCGTTACCAGCCGCAGATAATAGTATGCTCTTAAAAACAGGCACTGTCCTTTAATGGCATTTCTTTCTTTATCAGTTCCTTTCACGCCATCCAGGTAATCCATTACTACATTACAGCCTTTTATCTTGCCATAACAAATACTATACACATCTGTACCCGAGGCTATACTACTGGTAGCATCAAACATAGTAACATCGTATTTAAACATAGGCCTGCCGGCTTCCAATGCAGTTAAATATCCCGACACGAAATTACCGGTGCCGTCTTTTGCAGGACCGTTACACATCACATCATCTGTCAAAAGATCAAAGTTATCCATAACGGTCTGCCGGGGATAAGCATCTGAGTACATCAGTGAAGACAGTTCATCCGTAGTGCCGGGCCTGATTTCATCCTGACTGTATTCCTCCAGGAATTTCTTACAAGACCCTAAAGCCAGGCTAAAAAAAAGGATACTATATAAAGTGATTTTTCTCATACTTTTTGTCTTTAGAAGCTAACATTAATATTGCAGCTATAGGTTCTGGTACGCGGTTGACCACCGGTAGCCACTTCGGGATCAATACCCCTGAATCCTTTGCTGTTAATAGAAAACACATTGGAAACACCCGCACCTATATTCACCGTTTTACAAAAAATCTTACGGGCTACTTTACTATTCAGCATATAAGTAAGGTTAATGTTATTACAACGCAGGTTGGATGCATTCACCACTCTATCAGTGCTGTTATTATACATTTCATAGGGGTTCACATAGGTTTTGCCATTGGGCAGCAGTACGTTGGCCACCGATTTATCAGGCAAGCCCGGCACTGTAGCGTTTGAACTTCCAGGCACCCATCTATCCAATATGTTGCGTGACAAATTCTGATATTCAGAAGGCAGATCGTTAACAGTCGTATACAGAGGAGCCAGAAACTTCTTCCCACCTAACTGCAGGTAAAAGCTGGTACCTAATGTAAACATTTTATAACGGAAGTTCATCCCTATACCGGATGTAAAATCAGGATCGGCTTTACCCATATACTGCATGTAAGTGGTAGGATCATTCACCACATCTGCCCCCTGTTTATAACTCAGGTCAATCATGGGCTGTCCGTTTGTCTGGTCTATCCCTTTATAACGGAAAGCATAAAAACCGGTTACTGCCGCCCCGTCTTTCAATAAATTACCTGAAACAGCCGTTTGATAAGTATTCAGTTGGCTCACTCCCACCTTTGTTACCTTGTTGGTGTTTTTAGAAGTATTCACACTCATGGACCAGGTAAAGTTTTTGGTACGTACCGGCACAAAAGCAGCGGTTAACTCATACCCGGTGTTATTCATAGAACCACCATTCACCAGCATAGAGGCCACACCATATTCCACAGGCACATTCAGCGAAGTAATCATATCCTTACCACGCTTGGTATAATACTCTGCACTCACCTGCACCTTGTTATTAAACAGGCTCAGATCCAATCCCAGGTTCACACTCAGGTTCTGCTCCCAACGAAGATCGCCATAAGGTAATTTCGAAATGGTTAACAGGTAATCACCTGTGTAAGGATCTACAGCCGGTGTATTATCTGCATTAGAAGACAATTTCACGATCAGATCGGGGCTTGCACCTGCAGCAATGTTACGCTGGTAACCCACCGAAGCCCTGGCACTTAAAGTAGTAAGCCAGTAGCTGGATTGAAACCATTTTTCGTTGGCAATGTTCCAGCGCACACCACCTGCATATACCGGGTTAAACTTTTCATTGGTAAACTGACCAAAACGGTTGCTACGATCTGTTCTTACACTAAAGTTTGCTACATAACGGTTATCATAACTATAACTACCCGTAAGGTACATACCCATATTATTAGAAAGATTGTCGGTAACCTTAGGATTGATATTTGCAGGTGTAAGCAGGCTGTTGGCAGAAGAAATACCGGAATTGGTAACCGTTACCGGAACATATGCAAAGCTTTTACCCCTGTCAGGCAAATAGCCATATTGAGTAACCTGGAAACCATTATAGCGTGAGCTCTGCAGTTCGTGTCCAAACATAAAGCCTATCACATGCTTCTGACGAAACACTTTACTATAAGAAATACTGTTACGCCAGTTCCAGGCGTTGCTGGTAGAGGTCATTTCATTTAACTCACCACCGCTTGGCAACCTGCTGCCGGCATAGGCGGCATCCGTTGCTTTTACAGTTCCGTAGTCAGAGTAACGTAAAGTAGATGCTACATAGTTAGAACGCTCTGTAGCATACGTTTCCCCATTGGTAGAAATAGAGTTATAACTGAACAACGTTTGAAACTTAAGCCCTGGAATAATTTCATAATTGGCTTCCAGCACCGCGTTAGCCGAAAGTACTTTATTGGTATTGCCTGTATTGTCACGCTCATTCACTGCATTATACAAATACCCCTTTGTGCTTTTATAGTAAGCCAGGCTACCATCTGCATTATAAGCAGGAAGAATACGGTTAATAGTAGAAGCATAACCATAAGCATCAAACTGGTAAAACCCGTTCGTTCTTTTAGAAGAAGCCGACAAACGCGACGAAATAGTTAGTTTATTCGATATACGGCTCATCACAGATACGTTGGCGCTATACCCCTTTGTATCGTTGCCAATAGCCGTACCCGCCGAAGTATTGTAGCCTAAGGAAGTATAATAGGAAGTATTATTGCTACCGCCCGAAATACTGATAGTATGGTTAGTACTGAAAGGCTTTCTGAACAGGATATCAAACCAATCTGTATTCTGCGCCTCCATTGCAGCCACCTTTGCATCAAACTCTTCTGCGCTAATTGTTTTCTTATACAAATAATCATTCAATGCGCCTGCATAACCAATATCATTACCAGCCGAAGAAGCGATCAGCCCGCGGCTGTATATTTCACGCGAAACTGCCACACGCTCTTTCGAGCTCATCATGTTCAGCTTATTGTAGTTCACCTTATCCGTTACACTGAAAGATGTGCTGTAATTAATATTTGCCGGGCCGCTGCGTCCACGTTTGGTGGTAATAACAATAACACCATTCGCAGCTTTCACACCGTAAATAGCGGTAGCTGCTGCATCCTTCAACACGGTAATATCTTCAATATCATTAGGATTCAACCAGTTGATAGAGTTACCTACGAAATTGCGGATATAATCAAAATTATCTTTAGTAATGCCTCCTGAAGTATTCAGCTCCTGTGCCTTAAACGGTAAAGGGTCTTGCTGAATAATTCCATCTACCACCCACACCGGGTCCTGCGAGCCACTCAGTGTACTTACACCACGCACCACCGTACGCTGGCGAACACCTGTTAAACCGGAAGTGTTTTGAATAACCACACCAGCCAGCTTGCCCTGCAATGCCTGCTCCAGTGTGTTCACTCCATTCAGGTATAAACTCTTTCCACTCACCGTGGCAGCAGAACCAATAAAACTGCTTTTGGACAAAATCTGATAACCTGTATTCACTTCCAGCACTACATCTGACAAATTATCTACTTTAGGTACCAGTTTCAGCGTTACTGAATGCACACCGTTCACCACCTGGTAATTGACGGTTTCATGGCCTATTAACGTAATCACCAGCACATCGCCTGGCAACGCTTCTATTACAAACCTGCCCTTTACATCTGTAGAAGTGATTTTATTTTTGCCGCGTACACTTACCGAAACACCGGACAGGGCATAGCCTGCCGTATCGGTGATATACCCCTTTATTTCATGATCTTCGGGGGCAGCAGCCAATGGCAGCTCTTCCAGCACACCTGCATAGTTGTTGGTATGCTGCTCCTGCTTGCGCACCAGCAATATGGTTTTGTCTTCAATACGAAAGGTAAAAGACTGCCCTTTCAGTGCCACACCCAAAAACTGCTCCAGCGGCATGTTGGTGGCTGAAACTGAAACAGGTTTGCCTTCGGCCAGCAGATTTTTGTTATAAAAAACCACATAACCCGTTTGCTGTTTTATTTCCGCAAACAATTCCTTCAGCGATACCTCTTTCTTCGAAAGGGTTACTGTCTGGGCCAGGCCCGCAGCCTGTACCTGGATAAATGCTACTGTAAGTAATAGTACAGTTAGTTTCATGACTAACAGAGTTTTGGCAGGAAGTGATAGCCAGGTTGGCAGCGGCATAAGCACACGCCTTCCCCTACTGCTTCCAATTGCAGTTTTTTGCATAATTTGCATTCTGTTTTGGTTGTTTAGAAATGGTTCACAACACCTCTTTTATCATCCTTAACTATTCGCCGGAAGCGGGCCTAATCGCTTCCGGTTTTTTATTAAGGTGATGTTGCTGTATAGCTAGTTTTAGTTTTTCTACTTGATAATTACAAGTTTCCTTCCCTGTTCCACCCTGAATTTCAAATCAGCCTCGGTCAACATTTTCAATAATCCGTCAAAGCTCACATTCCTGCTGATTTCGCCGCCAAAAGGTATTTCAGGTATACCATTCTCATATACCACTTCTATATCATACCAGCGTTCCAGCTGCTGCATCGCTTCCTGCAGGCTTAACCCGTCAAAATTGAACAGGCCGTTTTTCCACGCCAGTATCTTATCTGTATTTACGTTAGAATATACCGTTATAGACTTATTCAGGTTGGCCGGCATGTACTCCGCAGTAACTACTGCCTGTTGCATAGGCTTCAATACTACACTGTTTTGCACTGTTGCGGTTTGTGCATGATAGTTGTCCAGCACCCGCACGCTGCCCTGCAACAAGGTAGTACGCCACAGCTCGTTGGCATAAGCACTGACATTAAACGCAGTACCCAGCACTTCCACCGCAGCCTTACCGGCAATACTTACCTTAAAAGGTATATGTGCATCCTGGGCTACTTCAAAATACGCTTCGCCCGTTAACTCCACCAGCCTTTCCCTTCCCGCAAAAGCCGTAGGATAGCGCAACTGGCTGCCAGAGTTCATCCAAACCCTTGTACCGTCCGGCAAGGTTAATTGAAACTGGCGCCCCCGGGGCGTTTGCATGGTATTAAACAACATAGCACCGGTAGTGGTATTTGCGCCATTATAAGATAACTTACCGTTCTCCAACAGCACTTTTGTTCCATTTTCCGTGGCTATCACACCCGCATTACCCAGGCTGTCCAGCACTACTTTACGGCCATCAGCCAGTATAAGAATAGCGCCCTGTTGCCCTGGCTGTATATTTTCTTTAACTGCCGCTGTTACCACCTGTTGCGACCCCGCGTGCTGCCGTTTCATCCATAAGTAAGCACCCGAAGCCATTACCAGCAAGGCCGCCGCAGCTGCCCATTTTCTCCAGCCGGCAAAATTCCCCTGGCGCACCACAGCCGGCTGCTGCATACGCATAGCCTGCCATTGCTGCACCAGCTCTGCCTTCTGCGTGGCATCCATCCCTACAAAGCCTTTGCTTGCCGGGGTTTCACCTGCCAGTCCTTCCGCCACAAAATCCAGCTGCTCACCCTCTGCGGCATCTATATATGCCAGTAAAGTGCTTACTTCCGCAGGAGTTGCCTCGTTGTGCAGGTATTTATGCCAAAGCTGTTCTATTTGTTCTTTTGGTATTTGCATGATCCTATATCTATATAAAACGACAAAAAAAGAAGCCAGGACTATCAGGTTATAAAAAAAAGTAGAAAAAAATCAGCAGCACGTCGCCATGCTCCTGTAAAAAGGTGCGTAAGGTGTGCAGGGCGCTCACCATCTGGTTACGTACGGTATTTTTGGAGATGTGTAAAGCAGCAGCAATTTCGTCGTAACTCAGCCCCTCCTGCTTCATTTCAAAAATGCGCCGGCGTTGGGCAGGCAGGCTTTCAATAGCCTGTTGTAATAATTTACGGGTAGTTTCCAGATCAACGTTTTCCGCTGCGGTATTCAATACAGGCGATTGTTGTTGCTGCTGTATAATATATTGTGCTTTTAGCTCCCGCTTATTGCGGCGTATCCAGTCAATGGATCTGTTTTGCGCCATCCGGTTGAGGTAAGCTACCGGGTTGTCCAGTTGCGCAAATACTGCGCGGGCCAGCCAAACCTGCAGCCATACATCCTGCACCAGTTCCTGCGCCCAGTGGTCATTTTTGGTAATGCGTAATATATAAGAGTACAGCCTGTCACTATGGGCCAGCATGAAATCAGCAAAAGCGCGCTCGTTCCCTGCCGCTACCTGTAACAGCTGCTCTTTTTGTTCGTATGTGATATTATTGGTAGACACCATCAACGCTTCTCCAACCTGCAAACTAGCCGAAAAAGTTGATTTGCGTATGAAAACACAGATAGCCGGAAAGAAAAAACGCCCTTTTACAGGCATTTTAACGTTCCACCATTTTTCTGATGTGTAACTCTATAAATACTAACACTGCTTAGTGTAAGCAGGTGGTTTATTTCTTAAACTCGATACCATCAAAGCTGATAGCATTGGCGCTGATGACCAGCGAACTTACCAGGCTACCGGCATTATGCTTATCGCCGTCAAACACATTATCAAACTGCACACAGTAGGCATCTTTAAACTCCAGCAACTGGTGCGTACCCGTGCTGCTGTTCACTTCAAAAAAACGAACCGATCCGCTCTTCTTTTCATCGGGCGTGATCATCCACTGGATAATATCTTTAGGGGCAGGTTCTTCCAGTATAATGGTGATAATACCACCCAGCACCTGCGCATGCGGCGAGCCATCGGGCTTAATATTTTGTTTATAGTTGAAAGAGCAGTGTCTTACATTATACACGGTTCCTTCTATCGTTAATGCTGCTTTATATGAGCTCATGGTATTTGTTTTGAAAGAATGTGCGGGAATAGCCAACGCACCACAAACTTCTTCCCGCAACAGGAACACTTATTGCAGGAAGAAGCAGGTACACTATAATTTTGTGTAAGGAATGCGCTTAGGATGGCCAACAACCATTATACTGAGCACCTCCGTAAGAAATGCTTTCAGCACTCACTACAAAGCTGATGTGCATGCTGTGTGAATTCACGGCATCAAATTTAACTTCATGCCAGATAACATAGCCATTCTCCCAGCCTAACTCAATGAGTTTACCTTCTTCATTAGATTTGTTAAAAGTGATAGCACCTTTGGTGGGCTTGAACTTAGCATTGAGCATGCTTTCGAGAATATCGCTCTTTTCAGTAGCTTCTACTACTACTTTAATGGTAGCGTTAGATGGATCAGAAGCTACACGACCAGAGGCATCGCTGGTACGTGCTACATTGTAATTAACGTCCAGAACTTTGTAGTCACTACCGCCATTGAATTTCAGACTTGCGTTGTACGCCATAATAAATAGATTAAAAATTAAAAAGTAAACAAGATTAGATATATTATATTTAATAACCAAACAATTTACAAATTGTCGTATATATACGACCCACTACACAATACTATGCATCCCCTCCGCAATAGGTGTAAAGATGCTACTGGTATCACATCTTCCGTTTTTACCCACCTCGCAATACAGCTTACATACCCCCTTATTAAAGGCATAAGCAGCAAGCCCGATACGATTACTCACTTCCAGCTTTTTAATCAGCCTTTCTATATAAGTGTCAATGGTTCGTTTACTTAAAGCAAGCGACGATGCTACCTCATGATTGGTAGCCCCTTCTGCGATCAATGCCAGTATTTTTAATTCTACCGGCTTCAATGCTTCAGTGGGTGATTCTTTCTTGCGGCCCGAGATAATAGACAGGGTTCTGTTTTGCCAGTGCTGCAGGTAAGCCTTATACTCTGCATCTTCTTTTTGCATGGGATCATCAATGTAACGCGTAATAAAATCAATACTACGTTCGCAATACATCACATTATTCCATTGAAACAACATATCGGCCATATCTGGCTGATACGTGCTGCTGTAAGCAATGATATTCACTTCTTCACTTACATTTTTAATAAGCCTTACGGCTTCCATACCACTAATAAAAGGGGTATACAAATCAATAACCAGGCAGCTGGTATCATTTACGTTATACAGTTCTAATAACTTACCGCCGTCGGGCGCACAAAAGGAAATCTGATGCTGGGGATCTTTAATTATCTCATCTTTTAAGGCGTTTACAAAATTAGCATCATCATCGGCAATGCCGATGGTTAAGGGTAGCTCTCTGTTTTTCATCGTTTTCTGGTTTTTCCAAGGGATTGTTGAACAATTACAGCGGGGTTAGGTTAATTCCGGGATAAACGTAAAGAGTTTTTCATTAACAAGCAATTTTTTTATTTGCACAAACTTTGTATAAATAGTCGTATTTATACGATTGTTTAATATACATGTTCTGCCTAAGTTTGTCCGCAATACAACATAACCACACCACATGAGGCCAGTTAATTATGAAAACATCAAGAATAAAACCCTTATTTTCTGGGGGTACTTTATATTATTGATTATATGTGCATTTGTTCCTGTATTACTATTCTTTAAAAGCTACAACGTTCAAAAACAATATATAGCCGATGATATACTCGCTTGCAAAAAAGTATTGAACAAGCAGATAGTATTACATAATAAAGTAGATTCACTATACTCCTTAATGCAGATGCTGAATGCCAACCAGGTAAGAAGCGATTTATTCCTAGAAAAATATATAGCAGATAATAAAAAAGATATTACTAGAATTATAGATGCAGATAGCGCAGCTTTCCAACACTACTCTTTACTGCTTACAGAAGTAGACAAAATGTTGATGCTAAAAGATAGTATACGCAATATTGTAGACAGAGAGCAGCTGGCCTTAAAAGATTTATCAGATTGCATTAAGTTTACCCGGAAAATACAAAACGACTTAACCTACGACCCACAACGGAATTTTTCATCAGCCCGATAGCCATCACCCCCTAAACCTACACCAACATGGAAGCACACATTTCAATGGAACAGAAAGAAAGACAGCAGCACTTTATATACCTGTTGTTGTTAACGCTTTGCGGCGTGGTACTTCTTTCGGTAATATTCCTGAGAAAAATGGATTCGCCCTTTAAAAATGATATGGCTTTTGAAATGTATTTACTGGAAGAACACCAGCATTTCAATGCCCGCCAGCAGGATATTGCCCCTTTTATGTCTAAAACCTTCGACAAAATAGAAGTGCTGCCTATAAGCCAGCTACAGGGCTTTTCTGAAACCGACATTACCAATAGCATAGCCGATATAGCAAGCATTACCGAAAACAAACAAATCACCGACATACGCAAAGAGAACTACGGCCAGATAGCTCTTTTTTATAAGATGTACTTTGCCGATAAGAAGATTGCATTTGCCAAATTGCAAAACATTACACAATATGAAAAACAATACACCGAGTGCAGCATTGGCTTTAAGGAGAAAGAGCAACAGCTGTCACAAAAAAACGCAGCCATAGCAGCGCGTAGCAACTAACCTTGCTATCCGTTTGTATTCCCCTTTTTCAACTCACTCTAACCACCCACCCCTTTCATGGATTTTATCCAAAAAAACAAGAAAAACATTGTTGCCCTCACTGTCATTTTATTATTATTGACAGCAGGTCTTTTCGCGTGGCTTCAAAAGAAGGTTATTCACAGCGATAACGATATAGCAGCAACCGTATATCCTTTAAAATTATCCGTAGGCGACACTTTATACTTTGCCGATAACACCCCGTTTGCCACCCATAAAAGATGGAGCTTTGGTGATGGCTCTATGGCCGTTTCCGATAGCGGCACCTACCGCTACAGCAAACCCGGCTATTACCAGGTATCGTTGCTGATTAACGGCCAGTATTCCCGAATCATGAACGTGCAGGTGCTGGAAAAACCGGAAGAAACCGATTTATCCGATTCGCTGGTCAGCGTTAACGCGCCGCATGTAGGTATGCAGTTTGAAAACATTGTTTTCCGCAGCAAAGCGTTGAATGCAACCGCCTACCGGTGGAAGTTTGGAGAGTCGGGCAATATTGATTCCAAAGATCCCTTAGCCATTTACGCCTACCAGCAACCCGGCGACTACACCGTACTGTTGTATACCAACACTACCGAATACCCCGTACTGCATAAGATTACAATACTACCTGCATTTAAAACCGTAAACGATTCTATTTCCTTAGACAACACCTACGAAAAAATAGACAACGATTTTAAAACGCATTTGCAGTTAATAGCCAACGGCAGCAGTTTTAATGCTAATTACAACTACCTGCTCGCTACCTATCTGTGTCAGAACGAAAAGGCCATTATTAAAGTCAACGGAAGTAAGGTCAACGATTTTAATAGCTACTGCCTGGGATTGCAGTTTGACAAAGGCATTACCATTTTTAATGTGAAATGTGGTTTTGACGATAACCAGAAATGCGTAAAAAAAGTAGAGATACAACAAGGCAAGTAATAGCCGTATTGATAAAGCGATAGACATGAACATTGCCCGCCCTTTTATCTGCCTGAGTTTACTGGCAACCTGGATGTTGTCTGGCTGTGCCTTGCTGCAAAGCAAACAGATCAAGGTAAAGAAAACGCCTGCAGATAGCCATTATACCACCTTAAACAATTACACGTTATTGAACGGCTATCCTTACCAGCGCGACTGGTGGATTGCCTTTTCGGACCGTGAACTGAATACCACCTGCATAAGCCCTACCAATAACATGCCCCTGAAAAAGATGGGCTTTATGGATGCGGCTTACATTGTAGAAGAGAACGCACAATATGTAAAGCTGCTGCAATACAGTGCAGATATAGACCTTGCCAATAACAAAGGCCGTTTGCCCCGTAAAACCGCTAAAACAACCGGGTGGATTAAAAAAGATAAATTATTACTGTGGCAGGTAGCCCTGCCGGATAACAGCAGCCGCTTTACCGCTAAAGCTATTATACATTTAAGTGGCCGTGATATACTGGCCAATGCCAACCGGTATGTACTGGGCGATTCTATGATATTATTCAGCTCGCCCTCTTTACAAACTCCCAACGGCATTCACATTGCCCCGGGCTCACTGGTATACCTGTACAAACAATCAGAAGATAAAAAAAGCTTCCTGATAGGTAAAGAGCCTTCTATTACTGTAGAAACCGCCAAACAGAATATGCTGGGCTGGATTAATAAAGACGCCATCAGCATCTGGGGCACCAACAGCGCTTTCAGCTTTAACCCCGAAGCGCTTACAGCCGATAGCACAGGACTACTGTATGCCAACCAGGATGTAGCCCTGTCACAAAAAGGCAAGCCCTTGTTTACCAGTTCGGAAATACCCGGCAGAACCTTTTTCGAAAACATTCACCCGGTACAAAACAGGCCGCTGCTGGGCGACTCCACCATACAAACGGGTTACCTCGAAAACATCATGGATTATTCCAAAAACAGTGTATACAATGTATTGGGTAACCCTATCACCTACCACCAGTATTTGCAGATTATGAAAAACTTCCGGCAAATAAATGTGGTGTTTGTGCTGGATGCTTCTGTAAACAACCGCATGTATTTTCCGTTAGCCAAATCGATTATACAAGACCTGCAAATGTATTTCGACACCGCCACACAGGTAAAGAACTACCGCTTTGGCGCTGTTACTTATAAATACAACAAATGCCGCCTGGACACCTTTCAAAATGTGTTTGGCCTTACCCACAATTTTACCGATGTAGAATACTATCTCGATCAGAAGCTGAACCTGGCCACCTGTTCGGATGAAAATATTTACCAGCCTTTGTACCGCGGCTTGTCCGACGCCTGTAACCTGTTGATGCCGTACAAGAACGAAACCAACATGATCATTGTAATAGGCACTACCGGCAACGGCAATATTGAAGATCGCTTTACCATGGGCAACACCATTAACAAGCTCACACAGGTACGCGCCCGTTTGTTGATGTTTCAAAGCCTGAGCAAACGCAACGATGCCTATAACGACTTTGTACTGGATGCCGAAAAACTGGTAACCAGCTCTGCCGCCAATATTGCTGAATTAAAGAAAGAAATGCTGGTAGATATCAATGATGTGATCTACAACCCTTCCTATAGTATGCGCACGGGCGATTCCGGCATTTACACCATGGACTACCCCCGCAAAAGCATGACACAGGGGATGGTATTGTTTCCGAAAAAAGGCGAAATAATGCCTGCCGGTGTATTGAAAAATTACTTTGACACCTTGCTGATGCAGGTAGCCAGTGACAACAACATCACGGGCACTAAGCTGAAAGAATATTTTTATACCATCGGCGTTAAAAGCACCAGTTTAAAACCTGCCTTTGCCAGCTACGCCAGCAACCTGCAACTAAGCACCGGGTTTACCCGTGCCTTTGCCGGAGCCAAAAACAATTATTTTATACCAGCGTATACCCTGCCTGTGAACAATGACCGCAACACACCTTTCCTGCTTAACTACGGCGTGTTGTTATCAGAAACGGAATACGATAAGCTGATGGATCAGTTTTATACGATCTATAGCATTACGGCAGCCAGCGAAAACTTCAATGCCAAAAAGGCCTGCCGCAGATACAAGACATACGTGCAGGAGTATGTGAAAGTAAATAAGATAACACCACCTTTTAATATTAAGCGAATGACGCTGGCGCAAAATCTGTACCTGTATACCGGTTTTATTTCTGCCGATTCGTTATTTAATACCACGCCGTTGCGCAAATTGAAAAAACGAAATCCGGAAACAGTACTGCGCGTGTTCAACAGTTTTAAATATGCAGCCGATGCCATGCAGGACAACAAAAACAGCAGTAACGTAAAATTCAATAACAACAATATCTTTTACTATTACCTGAACCAGCAGCAAATGCCGCAAGGTGTTTACCAAAAAGAAGAAACTGAATAAAAGCGAGTAATTTATAAAAACACTTTCATGAATATCCTATTTGCCAACGACACCGTAAAAGAAGTACTCCACATAGCACAGGCTATTGCCCGTGAAAACTACCATGCTACCTATGGGGCTCCGCACCTGCTGCGCGCCTTAATGCACAAAGAAACCGGGCTGCACGATTTTTTACATTCCCTGGAAAAAGATCCTGCCTACTTTATCGAATGGGCGGAAGTAAGAATGGAAGACTTCCCTTCTACCATGTCGTTGCCCGAAACCATAGAGCAAGCTCCTGAAATAGAAGATATACTGGAAGAAGCAGATGATATACGTGTAAAGCTGGGACTGGATGAAGTTACCGCCCTGTGCGTGCTCACTGCCCTGGTTAAACCCCACGTAGTGTTTACACCTGCACAGTTAAAATCGCTGCCCTTACGCGAAGGCGAAATTATAGCCAGCCTGAAAGGCACCAGCGAAAACAACGCCACTCCACTGAATGGTGTTAACGGTAAATCGGAACAACATTATGGATCCGATAGCGCGCTGCATAAATATTGTGTAAACAAAACCGCACTGGCTCAAAGCAAAACAATTGACCCTATCATTGGCCGCGAGAAAGAAACCCGCATGCTGATAGAAGTATTGGGCCGTCGTAACAAACCCAACGTTATTATCACCGGCGAACCGGGTGTAGGTAAAACTGCCCTGGTAGATGGTTTGGCGTATGAAATCATTGCCGGCAATGTGCCATTGCATATACAACACGCCGTGCTGCTGGAACTGGACATGGGTACGCTGATGGCCGGCGCTTCTTATAAAGGCGAAGTAGAAGACCGCCTGAAAAAGATTATCACCGAACTGAAAAAGCTGGACAAAGCCATCCTGTTCATTGACGAAATACACCAGCTTCTGGACAGCAAAGGGGCCTTAGGCAGCGGCACCGCCAACCTGTTGAAGCCCGAGCTGGCAAGAGGTGCTATTACGGTGATTGGCGCCACCACCAGCGAAGAGCATAGAAAAATTATAGAGCCTGACCAGGCATTCAGCAGAAGGTTTGAAGTACTGGCCATTTACGAGCCGGATGCTGACACCTGCTATAAAATGATAGAATTCCTGATTCCCCGTTACGAAGCACATCATCATATTAAAATTGCACCAGACGCTATTGCAGAATGTGTACGCCTTTCTAAAAGATACCTGAAAGAAAAGTGCTTGCCCGATGCAGCATTGGATCTGCTGGACAGAACCATGTCGGCCATTCGCATGCTCGACGAAACCTCTGCCAAAGAATTGCAGCAATGGAAAGACAAATACGAAGCCCTCAAAGCTGAAAGTAACGAAGGGGAACAGGCTTCTTTAAGAGATTACAAATGGCACTACCAGCTGTTGCAGAATATGGTAAGTCCTATTTTGTGGGGCAGCCTGCAGGAGCAGCCTGATATCAGCGCCATAGAAAGTGTTGCCGAGCTGCAACAACTTACCGAAAAAACCTTTGCCGAACTGGATACCTTAAAAGAGATCAAAAGAGATACGGTGGGCAAGCAGGAGCTGGCAGCAGTAATGGCGGCCAAAACCAATATCCCTATTGGCAAAATACAGGCGAAAGAAAAGGAAAAACTACTGAACATGGAAACCGCGCTGCAACGCCGTGTAGTGGGTCAGGATCATGCTTTAAAAGTGCTGAGCGATGCCATTGTACAAAGCAGAAGCGGTATTCATAAACCCGGCCAGCCTATCGGTTCCTTCTTCTTACTGGGCCCAACCGGTACCGGTAAAACAGAACTGGCCAAGTCTATTGCCGAGTTGCTGTTCAATGATGAAAAAGCCATGATCCGCTTTGATATGTCTGAGTTTAAAGAAGAGCATTCCGCAGCGTTGTTATACGGTGCTCCTCCCGGCTATGTAGGCTATGAAGAAGGTGGTATGCTGGTGAACAAAATTCGCCGTCAGCCTTATTCTGTGGTGCTGTTCGACGAAATTGAAAAAGCACATCCTTCTGTATTTGATGTGTTTTTACAAATTATGGATGAAGGCAAGGTAACAGATAAGCTGGGCAAAGAAGGTGATTTCAGCAATGCCCTTATACTGTTTACTTCCAATATAGGCAGCCAGTTTATAGTAGAGAAGTTTGAACAGCAGGTTATCCCTACTTCACGCGAGCTGATGGATATAATGGCCCGCAACTTCCGCCCGGAGTTCCTGGCCCGTATTACAGAAATACTTCCATTTGCACCTGTCAATGAAGCCATGGCCGTAAACATATTCAACATACAGCTGACTTCCCTGCTAAACCCGCTGCACCGCCTGGGCATTGCGTTAAACATTACCGATGATGCCCGCAAACAACTGGCATTAAGCGGATTCTCTCCACAGTACGGTGCCAGACAAATCAGCGGCGTTATCCGTTCGCAACTTAGCCGGCCTATATCCAGGATGATAGTGAATGAAGAAGTACAGAAAGGCCATACCATAGTGGTATCGCTGGATGCGGAAGGACAATTACAATGGAACGTACAATAAGCACCATAACATGACTACACTTTTTTCCTATAGTAAACAATTACTGGCAGCCACCTTTTTCCTGGTAGCTGCGGAAAAAGTGTGCGCCGCTACTATAGACACCACCGACCGTAGAATTGCCTGGTACAAAGCAACCGTAGCAGGCAATGCAGGTACTATTCGCTTTGTGGAGTATGCCCTGCAACTGCATGGCATACCCAAAGCCCTGCGTAACCTGGCGTTGATCGAGTCTGATTTTATTGTTAGTACCCTTTCCAGCGCCAACGCAGCAGGCATCTGGCAAATAACGCCAGATGTAGCCAAAGACTATGGTTTAAAAACCAGCAAGGTGAACGACGAGCGGTACGATGTATACAAAAGCACCTATATGGCTTGCCGTAACCTGAACGATCTGTACCAGCTATATAAAAACTGGCTGATTGTAATAGCCGCTTACAACTGTGGGCAGGGCCGGGTGAACAAAGCCATGGCAAGGGCAGGCAGCAGAAAGTATAGTGATTTTTACAGGTATCTGCCGGATGAAACCATACTGCATGTATATAAGTTTATGATGGCCTGCTACGCTACCAATGAATGGCTTTTTTGTGAACAGGAAAGAATAGCAGCATCCGCAGGTACTACAGCACCCACGCATGTGCAGGACAGAAACCCGGATATAGCGGTGGTAACGGTTAGCGCCGGTTACAAATTAAAAGTAATAGCCAACGGCCTGCAATTGCCGCTGGAAGTGTTGCAGTTATTGAACCCGTCATTTGAGAAAGAGCTGTTACAACGTGGCGAAACCCAATTACAATTACCTATTGATAAAATGCCTGATTTTTTAATTACCCAAAACCAGGTATTAAAAACATCACTCGAAACCGAATAAAAAAACACTATGGCAACCTCTGGCAACTATAAACTACCCTTTAACCCCAGCACGCTGTTTTCGGCTACGGGGTTTATAGAATCATGCAGTCAGGAAGAAAGCATTGCACAAAACCTGATGTTGCTGATCACCACCAAACAGGGCGAAAACCGGTTCGATCGCTTCTATGGCAATGCCGTATGGGATATCGACTTTGAAAACGCCAAATCGGAAGGGGAATGGGAAAGGATATTCCGCCAGAGCATGGAAGAGTGCATTCTGAAATACGAACCCCGTTTAAGCAATGCCGAAGTAAAAGTGCGCATCTCTTACCTGGAGCAGTCGAATGCTAAAAAAGCCACCGTGATAAAGAAGAAAGCCAGCATTCACATACAAGCCATATTAAGTGATAGCCGCGAGATATACCAGTTTGCCACAGAAATATTTTTAAGCCCTTTATCCGTAGACTAACAGCAACCCCCTTTTAAAAAACACACGCATGAGCCAGGTAGTGAACAGATACTCTAAAGAAACGATCAAGGCACGTATGTTGCAGAACGCCGCCACTTTATGGGGCGTAAAAAACGAGCGCGCACTGGACCCTTTTGTGAAAATGCTGATTGAAGCGTTTAGCACCGAAATGTTTAAGGTAAGCAACGAGGTAAGCAATATGCAGGCCCGTTTGCTGGAAAAAGTAGCCCGCCTGCTCACCCCTTCTATCTATACCATTCCACAACCCGCACATGCCATTGTGCATGCGCAACCACTGGAAGCCGCCAACATACTCAATAACGAACACGAGTTCTCCTACTCTATTCAGCTGGCGGCCAAAGCCAAAGGCCAAAGCGCTATACAGATAGATTTAAAATATACCCCGGTGGATGCTGTAAAACTGCTAAACACCAATATTACCGCCATGCTGGCCGGCAACAGCTGTTACCTGTTTGATAAAAAGATGAATAAAACGGCGCTGAAAAAATGGAAGCAGGCGCCTGCTAAAAATGGGGAGATGTGGCTGGCGCTGGATATGAGCCAGCTGAAGCAGGATATGCCGCATGAAATAGCCCTGTATTTCTCCAACCCCGCTTTTGAACACCTGGACTGGCTATATACCTTATTGCCTTATATAACCATTGACCTGGGCAATCACCCACTGACAGTGGAGCCTGATATCAGGTATCATTCGCAAACCGAGCAACAAGGCTACGAAGGTATTTTTAATGAATACAATATCCAGAAAAGGGTAACCGATAATATCAAAAACATTTACCGGCAGCAGTTCATTACCATAAAAGGGTTTCCCGAACAAACCGAAGAATACCTCCAAACACTGCCAGCCTTTTTACAGGAGCATTTTGACCAGGGCGATACAAAGAAATTCTTCCCCGGTCAGTACTTCTGGTTAAAGCTCAAGTTTCCGCCACAGTACACTTTTGAAGTGCTGGAGCAGTTTACGGTGTGCACCAATGCCTTCCCGGTATTTAACCGTAAATGGAAGCAGCTGGACTATTCGTTAAATCTTACCGGCAATAACATACCCTTATCGCTGGAGCCTGGCGAACATTTCCTGTCGGTACATAACGTACAGGACAACAACGGTACCAGCTATACCGAAATACCTTACTCTGCCAGCAACAACCTGCAAAAAGGTTTATACTCTGTGCGCAAAGGGGGCATGGAAAGGTTTGATGAAAGAAATGCACTGGATATGGTCAACTACCTGCTGGAACTGATACGGGACGAGGTATCTGCTTTTGGCAGCATGAAAACCGGTAACGTGGTAAAGCCGGTAAATGAGATGGTGGCGCAGATGAAAAAACTGGAACAGGTGGTAGCTTCTGTATCCAACACCACACGTGAGTTATCCAGTTATGTGATCACCGAGCCACGCAATGGCGTAACGCAGGTAAACGTAAGCTACTGGGTAACGCATTGCCGCCTGGGCAACGATTTGCGTGCATCGGAAGAATTAAAGGCCGATAGCGCTACGCCTTTGCAAAATGGCAAAGTGCTGCTGCTTACCAACACCCGTGGCGGCGAAACGCCCCAGCAGGGAACCGATACCATTAATGCTTATCGTTATGCATTAACCTCACGCGACAGGCTGGTGACCATACAGGACATTAAAAACTTTTGCCTGTATGAACTCAGGGATGATATTAAGGATATCACTATTAAAAAAGGCATTGCCCACAGCGCCAAGCCCAAAGAAGGCTTTGTGAGAACCACGGACATTTTTATCACCCTGCAAAACTATGAAGCTTATCCTGAACATTACTGGAAAGCAAAAGAACGGGAGCTGATTCAAAAGATTGATGCACGCGCGGTAGATGGCATTTTACGCCGGGTATTTTTTATTACCGATCAACCCACCTCTTTATAACCTATGCAGGAAGAATTAGACATACCGAGGTTTATCAACCACCTGCACACCGATTTTAAAGCAGAGGTGGTGGCTGCTTCGCTGATGCAATATTTTGATTCGGCCGAAGCTATCTATATAAAACGGTTGGGTGGCAGCGAGCGTGCAGCCAAGAAGGATATTGCCCGTGTACGCGATGGCTATTTCGATTCCACACCCGGCGAACTGGTGATTGAAACCCACCGCGATAGTATATATGATTATATGCCCGAAGGCATATTCCATAAACCTACTTTAGGTGGCATACATAAATCCACCGAAGAAATTGTATCGGCCATTCGCAAACAGCGCAAGCAGGAAGCAGAAAGCCGTATGTTCTTTGGCCCTTTTGAACAGGAAGCCGCTTTTACCGAAATGATGGCAGCACACCTGGAACAGCGCATGGATAACAAAGGCATGTACGACGATCTGTTAAACGTGCTGTCCGATCTGTGGCCCCTGCTGCAACAGCTGGATAAAGAAAACGCCAAGGTGTTCATTTACCTGCTACCCTTTTTTTACATGACCACCGGCAATAAAAAATGGTTTGTAAAAACATTACAGTCCTTGCTGGGCTATCCCGTTACCATACAGGATGTGCCCAACATGGAAAATGTAGATCATATCAAAAACCAGCTATCCCTGCAAAAAAAGCAACTGGGCATCAGCACCGTGTTATGTGGCAGCCATTATGATGGCAACCGGAACTGGGAAATAACCATTGGCCCGGTAGATTCCGGCGCTGCGCACGATTTTTTACCCAACAGCCGATTAAACAAACTACTGCAGGCCATCTACGAAAGCTTTGTGCCGGAAGGCGTACAGGTGGTGCAAAAAATGATTATCAGCCCTACTGCATTTTTCACAGGCAAAAACAATACTCAACCCGGTTATTTAGGATATACCACATTCTTATAAAGTATGATAACATTAAAAGCCATATTTCTTAACTACTTACTGGTTCCATTGGTAGCAGTGCTATTGGCTGCCCTGATGGCTTATGTAAAGAAGAAAAACAAGATATTAAAAAACAAAACGCTGATACTGTACCTGCTGCTGGCCAGCCTGGTGCTGGCATTACCCGGTATTGGCGGTTTGGCAGGGAATACCTTCAGCCCTTATTGGTACCTGTTTGCACAACTGTTATATCTATGCCTGGGCATTTACCACATACGCCTGATGGCGCATTATTTCAAACGCACGGGCACCGATAAAAAAAGCAATGTGTATGCTATCTTATTCGAGCTTCTGCTTACCATCATGTGCCTGCTACTGGGCAGTTACCTGTTCACCCTCCTGTTTAACTGGCTAAGCCCTTACAAAGGCTATGGACTAACTGCATCCACTTCTCTGTGCATCTTTATCATGCCATTGATATTCAACTATACCTATACCCGCTTTCTGGCTATTCCTTTTGCCATTTACAAAGTATGGCAGTATACGCCCGGTGTGACAGCAGGCTTTGAAAACAGGGACCTGGGTACGCTGATGCTGGTAAACCTGGAACTGACTAAAACCCCGGTAGACGGCCACCGTTTTGCCATCAAAGCCAAATCGCCACAGAATCTGCCATTAGGCGAATGGATGAACCGGGTGATTGAAGATTTCAACCTCAAAAATCCTACAGAACCTATTCAAACCACCAGCGACACCGGTGAAGAGCATGGATGGATCTTTTATGTAAAGCCCTCCTTCTTTCATATGCGCCGCTACCTGGATTACGAAAAATCTGTAGCCGACAACAAGCTATCCGAGAAGAACATCGTGATCTGTAAAAGAGTGATCAGGCACGAAGAAGAAAAAGTGATATCAGTAGTATAAACACCTATCAAAAAATATTTAAAACGGTAAACATTCTGTATGATAAGATCCTTACAACATCCGTCCGTTAACTGGGTAGATGGCATGCAAATTTCGGAAACGCACTACACAGCGCAGGAAAGATACATTTCTGACTCGCTGCGGGATGTCACCTCTTTTAAAATCAACAGGTATAATTACGGCCTGTTACCCGCAGAAGGTATAGATTCGGAAAACAGCATCTTTGATATTTACGCCACTGCCACTAACGACGTACAGCTGAACATTAAAAAATGCCACGCTGTTACTGCTGCCGGCTATAGAATTGATATAGAAAACCTGCCGGTGAACATCAATTCCCTGTCGGGTATGGTGCTGGGCGAAATGCAGCAAAGCTATTACGTAATTATTACCGTTAACCCCTTTGAGCGTATCCCTACGGGCGACTTTGATCCGGAAGAGATACCTCCCCGCCACCTTTTTGTAAAACCGCATTATCATATACAACTGGTGCCTGTTACCGCCGTTAACAGCGACCACACTGCCGGTAACTACCTGGTTGCGGGCAAGGTGGTGTTCAGCAACGGTATTATCAGTGCCGACGCCTCTTTTGTACCACCCTGCACCAGCATAGACAGCCACCCCGCCCTGTTAAAGCATTATCACGACTGCATTAAATACATGGCGCTGCTGCAACAGTATGCTACCGCTATCCTGCGCAAAAGCAACCATAAAAGCCAGCACCCGGTTATTACCCGTTGTGTGGCCGATATATGCCGTGTAATGTTAAGCCAGATAAGCAGCAACTATTTTCAGCTGCGTAACATGGCTTCGCAACTACCACCCGTGCATTTCATCAGCAGCTTTGCCAACCTGGCCCACAGCCTGTATATCTGTATCGATACCATGCAGGATGCGGAAAAGGAAATAACACTGAACTATTGTTTTGAGTGGAGCAACATTGCCCCACACGTGCTGATGAAATCGTTATCATCTACCGTGGAAATCAACTACAACCATTACCGCATTGGCGATTACATGAAAACCATACAGGACATGCTGCTGAACCTGCACACCATTTGGGAAAAGCTCAGCAACCTGGAATACATAGGCCAGCAGCGCGAAAACATCATTGTTCAGGAAGAAGCCATTACACAAACCGTTAAAACCAATAAAGGCTGGAGCCCTTTTGATTAAAAGCGGCCGGCAGTGGTAATTACACACATTCACCTAAAAAAACACAATGAGTTACCCCTTTTATGCTGCATTCAGAAAAGTAAGAAGAATGCTGGGCTTTGTGCCAAGAGCGCCGGATGAAAAGGTAGTTGAAAAAGAAGAAGAAAAACAAAACATATCCATTTCAATTAATAATCAAAATACAGATACCATGTCAATGTTTAATTACGGAGTAGGTGGCAACGAAGTAAAAGTAGATGCCAACGAAGCCATCCAGGACATCCAGGAAAACAAAACCCTATTAGCGGCCAAATTAACAGGCGACGATCCTGTTACGCCTGAAATCATCACCGGTTTACGCACCGTGGAAGATGTGTTCCGCTATTTCCGTCCTTCTATTGAAGTAGAGCATGAAACTGCCGACGGACAGTCCAGGAAAGAAGAATTCAACTTCAAAAACCTGGGTGACTTTACTCCACAGGGCATCACGCAGCAAAGTACTTATCTGAAAGAAATGAGTTTACAGCAAGAGCAGTACAACACCATTATCCGCCAGATTAAAACCAACAAAGTACTGCGTGCTTTATTAGAAAATGCAGAAAGCAAAGAAGCATTTATTAAAGCATTAAAAGCAGTAGCAACCGAATTACAATCCGCTTAATCCTTACACCAATACATAACCATTAAAAAACGCATTCTATGGCAAAAGCACAAGGTGCAACATCCGTTGCAGAACATAAAGGACAGGCAGCCGGCACGGCCGAACTTCACCCACTGGCTAAACTGGGAGGTTTCGACTTTCTGGAATCGGTAGTAGAAGGTTTGGCTAACCTTAACCCCGAGCGTAAAGCCAGGAAACAGATTTTCCTGACGGATAAAGAAAAGCAGGGCGAAAGAAAGGCACTGGCCCAAAAAATAAACCTGTGGCTGGAACTGCTGGAAAGCGCGGAAAGCACCGACCAGATGATTGACCACTGCAAAAAGCAGGCAGATCAGGCAAAAACATCTTTACAAAAGAACCTGAAAAACACACTGGACGCCACCCGCGAACTGGAAACTTCTTACAGAACCGTTGCACAGTTTTACAAGAATACCGAACTGGACAAAGTGCCTAACGTAAACATTGTAAACGCATCGCTGGAGCAAATGACCGACCTGGATAACCCTATCTTCATTGATGCTATCTGGGCGGAGTTTAAACAAAACTACGACCGTCTTGATCTGAGAGACAACTACGCCATTTTTGCACTGCCCGGCTATTTAGGCTCTAACAAAGTGGTAGAAAAATGGGCTAAAATCTGTAACGAGAACAAAGTAATGCTGGTTACCGATTTTGCTAACCTGGATAAACCAGATGACGTTATTGACATGTTTGCTGCTGCAAACCTGGCTGGTGGCGAATTACACCGCAGTAATGTTATTATGACCTGTAACTGGTTAATTGGCCGCGGCAAAGCAGAAGAACTGGGCGAGGAAGAAGATGTATGTGTTCCTCCTTCTACTTCACTGGCTGGTAAAATCTACAAAACATTAATGTCGCAGGTTGCTGCCGGTAAAAAGTTCGGCGGCATGAACGAAGTAGACGCTGTACGCTTTGACCTGAAGAAAAGCGAGATTTCGCACCTGGAAAAAGTAGGCCTGGTACCCATGGTAAATGAGTATGGCAAAATCATGGCCTTCTCTGCCAAAACACTGTTTAACGGTGATAACATTGGCTTACAAACCTATTCTGTAGTACGTGTGTTTGACTATGTAACCAAAGTATTGCTCGACTTCCTGAACAGACGTGCGTTTGAAAACTGGAACTCTAAAAACGAAGACAACCTGCGTATGCAGATTGTACAGTTCCTCGACAGCATTAAAGGACCAGACAAACTGATTGAGAAGTTCAAAATTACCCGTTTTGAGCAGGACAGGGTGAAGAAAGACCAGGTATGGCTGGATATTCGTTTAACGCCTTATTTCCCTGCCAAAAGCTTTGTAATTAAGATGGACGGCCATAAAGGTGATGATGGCAACGCCTGGAATGCCGACTACGAGCAAGAGTAATCACAGTTCATCTATAGCTATAATAAAAGCCGTCTCCTATCAGCATGGAGGCGGCTTTTGCATGTAAGTTGTACAAAACCTACTGTTGGTTTACCAGATGCCACTCTATTTTCTAGTGTTGCGGTAATGGCGCAGCGTACATCCATTTCAGCGCATTGTTAATAGCCTGGTGGGCGCTGGTAGCATGATCTTCTTCCGGCAGATAATCGAAGTACACCGAAACCGCTTTGCTACGGGAGTTCTTTATCTTTTCTGCCAGCAAATTTGCATCTACCTCCATCACATGTGGTGTAGCGGTAGGCGCTAAACCCTCTTTACCTACTCCGATATACACAGCCGTTTTTTGCGTAAAGCTATCCTGTAGCATGGCAGAAGGTTGCGACAATAACGATCCGTTGTCCCACCAGATACTGGGGCTAACAATAATGTATTTATTAAAAAGCCCAGGCTGTTTTAATAATACCTCTGTAGCCAGTAATCCGCCCAGCGATTGCCCTATGATGGTGCGGTTAGCGTTGGTTTTATACTTCTTCTCTATAAAAGGCTGCAGCTCTTTGGCTATAAAGTCAATAAACTTATCAGAATGCCCCGTGGTAGGAAAACGCTTTTTATCGGCTTCAATGGTGGTAGGGAAAGTAAAATCCCTTCGTCTGTCTACCGTTGCAATGCCTACGACAATAGATTTAGGTGCCCGGTTCACCCATTCAAAACTATTGAACTGGTAAAGGCCCACTACATGAATAAAGTCTTCATCGGCCGATCCGTCCAGCAAATACGTAACCGGGTAACTAACAGAGTCCCTGGGGTTATAGCCTTCGGGGAGGTAAATATTCAATATCCTTTTTTCGTTCAGCACCCGGGAATCTATTTCATCCACTACACCCAGTACAAAAGGTTTGCTACCTGCAGCGGGCTTCGGATTTTGGGGTTGTGCAAAAGAAGGTAGTGATAAGCAAGTGAATAACAGTGCAGTAGTCCATTTCATTGTCTCAAGATGTTTGCTCTAAAGTAGGTGTTTACACGAATTTTCAGCAATGATACAGCAGGTTATATGGCTATACTGTGGAACAATCTGCGCGCTACTGTAGTAATTTCTACTCCTTTAACATCTGATTAACACACCATACTAAGCTGGAACAAAATTTAAGCGTTATTCAAAAGAACAATTATTGGTAACTAAATAATGTGTTATGAAAAACCAGAAAACAAAATCGCCGCAGGTAAAAGACAGGCACCTGGATGTGCCGGCCGAAGCCAACCGCGATAAGCATGTACGCTTTACAGAAGAGCCGGTAGAGGTGTTTCCGGATGTAAACACCTTAGAACCAATGAGCAAAGAAGATAAAAAAAGACGGGACCAATGGATAGCGGGAGTAGAAGAAGGCAAGCAAATGCGGGAAAAATAAAGCGTAACCTGTTACCACATTACTTTTAATACGGCCGGAAAATGCCTCAAAAAGCCCGGCCGTATTTTACAAACTCTTCTTCCACAACGAAATATCTCCCTCCCCACAGGTCGTTTTCCGTTACATGCAGTCAATAAATCCTTCCTTACCGGGTTAAATTATCCTTAGCAACTTTCTTGTTGCCCGTAACCGTTGTACCTTGCACCCTCCATGAAAAGAATTAGTAATTACAGAAAGCTGTTAAACGTAACACAGGATACCGATTTGAAAGAGCTCAAATCCGTATACCGGAACCTGATGAAAGAGTGGCACCCGGATAAATTCAACGATAATGAAGAAGCAAAACTGGAAGCAGAAGAAAAAAGTAAGGAATTGATCAAAGCCTACCATTTTCTGGTAAGCATAGCGCCGGAAACCATAGAACAGGCTTTACCGGAGTATACCGCTACCATATCTTCTTCACAGGTAATGGACTTTAAATACGAGAAGCAGATATTAACCATTCAGTTTGTAGATGGCAGCAGCTACGAATATTTTGGCGTTCAAAAGAACACATATGTTAAATTATGTCAGACCGATATTCCCGACAGGTTCTGCCGCAGGCATATTTACCACGAGTACATTTACCGTAAAGTAAGCAAAGCCAGCGAAGAAGCGTAAGCAATTCGCTGGTATAGAGCCCCTTACGTTACCGTTTCTTAACATAACGTTATCCCCTTTTGCACAACAATCTTTTGCCCTAAGCTGTTACTATTTGCGACAGGATATTTTTTCTAAAACGAATAGTTATGAAAAGCTTAGATCAAAAAGTGATACTCATTACCGGTGCCGGTATGGGTTTAGGATTAGCCACAGCAAAAGAAGCCGCCGCCAGGGGCGCTAAACTGGTGCTGGTAGATTACAATGAGGAAGCCCTGCAACAGGCGAAAGCGGAGATTACCAAAGAACAGGCAGGCGCAGCCGTAGTTATTGTAAAAGCAGACACGTCAAAGGAAGAAGAGGTAAAGAACTACGTAAACGTAGCCATCAAGGAATTTGGGCAGATAGACGGTTTTTATAATAACGCCGGTATTGAAGGCAAACAGGCTCCCTTAATAGAATACGACCTCGATATTTTCAGGAAAGTGGTGGATATTAACCTTATGGGCGTTTATTACGGCTTGCGATATATTCTACCGCACATGAAAGAAAAAGGCTATGGCCGCGTGGTGAACGTAGCTTCTGTAGGTGGTATCCGGGGTGTAATGAATCAAACGCCTTATGTGGCCACTAAACACGCTGTTACGGGTATTACCAAGAATGTGGCACTGGAATACGGGCAGTTTGGCATTACCGCCAACGCCATCGCTCCGGGTGCCATTCTTACCCCGATGGTAGCCGGCGCTTTTAAGCAGGTGAATCCGCAAGACCCGAAGGCAGCCGAAGCAGAATATGCGAAGGCCAACCCTACCAAAAGGCTGGGTAAGCCGGAAGAGGTGGCTAAAGTGGTTTGCTTTCTGTTATCGGAAGATTGCAGCTATGTAAGTGGTCAGGTCATTGCCATTGATGGCGGCCAGAGCAACAGCTACGGAAATGTATAAATAAGCAGCATTTTTACAGCATATAAAAATCCCCCTGAAGATAAATCAGGAGGATTTTTATTGCAGGTATATACCGCCATTTATACTTGAAACGCTGTTTTAGTGTCAGGAAGCCGGCTTGCTAAAAAAATGGTTCTTTTATTATCCGCTTGAATTTTACCGGTTTCACTTTCTCAAACACATTTACCGGTAATATATGTCCCGTACTATCAAAACGCATAGGAGAAATACAGGTTTCACGGTTATAGCCGTTACCACCTGGAATAATAAACCGGTGATAAGCAATATACCATTCATCCCTGCCTGGTACCCTCAACACCGAATGATGTCCTGCTCCTTTTACCACACCTTTGCCCTTTAATATAGTAGGATTCTCCGCCTTTACAAACGGCCCCATAGGGGAAGAAGAAGTAGCATAGGCAATAGAATAACGTGGGTCTCGGGTATCGTACTCCGACCACATCAGGTAATACACGCCCTTTCTTTTGATCACAAATGAACCTTCATTATAGCCCTGTGGCTTAAAAGACACTATAGCACTGGTGTCGTAGCTAATCATATCCTCATTCAGCTTTACTACATTACACATGCCCTGCCCCCAATACAGATAGGCAGCGCCATCATCATCTACAAACACCATGGGGTCTATCATCTGGCCACGACGGGAACCTTTGGCCACTAAAGGCTTGTTCAGCACTTCTTTAAACGGCCCGGCAGGCTTATCAGCCACCGCAACACCTATGTTTACGTCCGCCGAAAAATAGTAGTAATACTTGCCATTTTTACGGGCAATAGCCGGTGCCCAGGCCCTGGCTTTGGCATACGATACATCTTTAGGTAAGTCCAGTATCACTCCTTCATTTTGCCAGCTCACTAAGTCAGAACTGCTCCAGCAGGTAAAATTGGTACCCATCCATCCTTCCGTACCATCCGTGGTAGGATACAGGTAAAATCTGTTACCAAATGCGGCAATATGCGGGTCGGCATAAGCACCGGGTAATACCGGTGGTGGCGCATGCAGGGTATCGGTGGAATCTATAGCCTGAAAAGCAAACAGGCAGGGCGTAAAAGCAAGGGTTGACAGCAGCAGCAACACTGCCGGCATGAATATCTTCTTATCATTCATTTATGCAATATAAAGCAAAAATATATCTTCAGAATTTCTTCAGATTCACACGTCAATATTGACCTTTTTACATTGCAAATATTAGAATATGTGGTGGATATATGCACTGTTGTCGGCACTGTTTGCAGCTCTTACCGCTGTTTTTGCGAAAAAAGGTGTTCAGCATATTGATAGCGACCTGGCCACCGCCATCCGAACTGTTATAATAGTGATCATAGCCTGGGGCATTGTAATGGCCAAAGGGGCAACCCAGCACCTTGGAACCCTTACCCGGCAAAACTGGCTGTTTCTGATTTTATCAGGAGGCGGCACCGGGTTATCGTGGATATTTTATTTCAGAGCGCTGCAAGTGGGCAAGGTATCGCAGGTGGCGCCGGTAGATAAAATGAGCGTGGCTATTGCCATATTACTATCTGTGTTGTTTTTAGGCGAAGTACTTACCTGGAAGATGGCAGCAGGCGCTTTGCTGATTATTGCGGGCACATTGGTACTTATTCTGTAATTTAATAACAGGTATGAAGCTATTACTGGTAGAAGATGAGCCGGCGTTGCTGGATGAACTGGAAACATATCTGGGTGAACAGGGGCATTTATGCGAGCGGGCGGCAACATTTCACGAGGCGGAAGACAAGATATTGCTATACCATTACGATATGGTGATACTGGACATTACCCTGCCCGGCGGCAGCGGTTTGTCAATATTAAAGCTATTGAAAGATAAAGACCTGCAGGCCGGCGTGCTTATCCTGTCTGCCAAAGATTCTTTAACCGATAAACTGGCCGGGCTGGAATTAGGGGCCGATGACTATCTAACCAAGCCATTTTATATGGAAGAGCTGAATGCCCGCATCAATGCGTTTCAGCGCCGCACTTCCTTTTCGGGCAGCAACATTATCACAGCCGATGCGTTGCAAATAGATACACAAGCTAAAGAAGTTACCTGTAACGGCCGTAAAATAAACCTTACCAAAAAAGAATACGAACTATTACTATACTTCCTGGTAAACAGAAAACGTGTAGTAAGCAAGGAATCTATTGCCGCGCATTTATGGGGCGACAACTACGACATGACTGGTAGCTATGATATCATATACACCCATACCATGAACCTACGTAAAAAAATAAGCAAGTTTACGGGGGAAGATTATATAGAAACAGTATATGGTATGGGCTATAAATGGATTGACAGATGAAACTGCTGCACACCACTATACGCAGCTTTTTGCTGGTAACACTCGCCATACTTACCGTTACGGGCATTGCCCTTTATCTGGTGCTGCGCACACAGATTAAAAATGAAATCTACGAACAGCTGAACCTGCAAACAGAGATGATTGCCCGGGAAATTAGCCAGGGCAAGGCGATTGCTTATCCGCTGGTAGGCGTAGAAAAACTCACCAACAATGCTTCGCAGCAGCGTATACAGGGCGATTCTGTCATATACGATATTGTAACGCATGAAAAAGAAGATTACGAATACCTGTCTACCGTTAAAATCATCAACAATCATACCTACCGGATAACGGTAATGACCACTTTTATTGGATGGAATCAGTATTACAGCACTATTTTTTACCTGTTGCTGGCGTCAGTGTTCTTATTTACCATAGCCGGTATTATTATGAACCTGGTCATCAGCCGTAAAATATGGAAACCTTTCTTCTTAAATCTACAGGCGCTACGTAACTACTCGCTCAGCAATCCCGACAAACTACAGCTGCACCCTTCGGGCATTACCGAATTTACCGAAATGCAGCAAACACTGGAAGACCTCACCGAAAGAAGTAAGCGTGAATACCTGTCGCTACGGGAGTTCACCGAAAACGCTTCGCACGAAATTCAAACACCTTTAGGCATTATACAATCCAAGCTGGACCGCATGAGCCAGCTGCCTGTAAGCGAAGAAATGGCCCGGTACATTGTGCAGGCAAAAGCGGGTGTAGAAAGGCTTAGAAAAATGAATAAAAGCCTGCTGCTGTTAGCCAAGCTGGATAACAACGCTTATACCGGCAAAGAACTGCTGCCCCTGCATGACATTATCAACGACCACCTGGAACAAATGGAAGATCTGTTTGCAGGTAAAAACATCACCATTACCGTACAGGCTACTCCATGCAGCATACGCTCGCACCGTTACCTGGCAGAGGTATGTTTATCCAACCTGCTGGCCAATGCCCTGCACTATACACCGGAAGGCGGTTCCTTAACCATTATTCTGCAACCTCATGCGCTGTTGCTATGCAACACCGGCGCTCCCCTCTCCTTCCCTGCCGTTCAACTGTTCGACCGGTTTAAGAAAGGCGAACAACATATGCTTACCAATGGGCTGGGATTGTCTATTGTGCAACAGATATGCCTGCTGAATCATTGGAGCATTCATTATAACTACCTGCAAGGCCAGCATGAGTTTCGCATACTGTTTCCCCTGCTGCCGTCAACCACAAATAACTAGCTTTACATTTTTAAATACATCCCATGCAAATCCGATCTTCTCTGATAGCCCTGTTATTGTTCAGCATTCTGCCCGTAGTAAGCAAAGCCCACGGTTATTGGCTGGACCTGCACGGCACCGGCAAAATCAACGATACCCTGCACATACAAATATGTTTTGGCGAAATTGATGATTATAATGTACGGCATAGAGAAACCGGGCCTGAACTGGCCTATACCGGCAATTTTCAGCTAACCATTATCAACAGCAAGGGACAACGCACACCGCTTACCTTGCAGCCACGTAAAGACTGCTGGGAAGCTTATTATGTACCTAAAGAAACGGGCACTTACCAGGTAATAGGCACCAACAGCACATTGCCCGTAGTAGACCGGTCGGCCACCGGCGGCATTAATGTACGCCCTATGGAATACCTGTGCAGTGCTTTCCAGGTAGGCAGCACAGAAGCTGTTACTACTCCTGCCCAGTTTCTGGATATTGTAACCAGCCAACGCAACGGTTTAACCGTGGTAAAAGCCTTTCAAAACAACCAGCCCGCAGCAGCAGGCACTAAGCTAAGAGTATTTAACCCCGGTAACTGGGAAAAACAGCTTACCCTGAACAAACAGGGTGAAGCTGTTTTTGCCGCTACTGATAAAGGCCTGTACATTATACGCCAGGATTGGAACGATAACAAAGCAGGCACCTACCAGGGTGTATCGTATACCACCACCCGTTACCGTTGTAATTACTGTTTGTGGATGTGGTAGTTGTTTACTTTTTAATTAACCAGCTTTCTACCGCCCTGGAAAAGTCGGCAACATCAATAGGATGCCTGCTGGTAATAAGGTTGCCATCTGTTACTACAGGTTGATCTGATACAATACCACCCGCGTTTTTCAAATCAACCTGTATGTTCCAGTACCCCGTCAGCTTCTTACCTTTCAGAATATCAGCAGACGCTAAAACAACAGGTGCATGACAAATAGCAGCGATCAGCTTTCCTGATTGATTGAAGTCACGGATAAATTGAATCACATCCTTATCGTTCCGGAGATTATCCGGGTTCCAGGCGCCGCCGGGTATAAAAGCCGCATCATAATCGCTTACTTTTATCTGATCGGCAGTACGGTCAAATTTTATCCAGCCTACCGGCTGCAGATACTGTATAGCCATGATATGTGTTTTTGACATTTCCGGATACATCAGACCATACCTTTCCGGTGCAGGATTATACTTAGGTGCAACAATATCTACCTGCGCCCCCAGCTGTTTAAAATACCATACAGGCCCCAGTAATTCTATTTCTTCGAAACCATCTGCGGCAATAACCGCTATCTTTTTTCCTTTTAACACCGTGGTATCCGCTACCGGGGTAAAAAAGAATGCACGCAAGGCTTCATTGCCGGGAGCATTTAACAGTTGAGATACAGGCATATTCACCACCACTGCGGGCGATGCCAATTGATTCAATACCGAAAGTTCATGACTAGTCATTGTCTTTGTTTTTATAGTAACCTGTGCTGTTGCATTCAATAGTGTAAAAGCACTTACAATACCAGCCAGCACGGTCTGATGAATACATTTCATTTCATTGATTTTTTTATGGTGATGCACTATTGTTATTTACTGAATGGCGCAAATCGTATCAACCTGTGAAGCCCGGCCTGGAAAGGTTGTTTTTTAATACTGCTGTTGAGATAGTCTATTACAGGTTGTATGGGCGGAAAACGGAGATGATACTGGAAAGCATCTTCGTTCCTGAACTTTTCGTAGGTAACGAACTGCGTACTGTCGTCCTGCAGTTGCGAAAGCTGGTAATTGATAACGCCAGGCTCACTTCTGAATTGCGGCATAGCAGTATGGTATACTTCCTTAAACCGGCCCTCGGTTCCCTCCTGGCTATCCACAAATAACATGATAGTTACAGGTGTATCCTTCTCTCCTGGCTCCCTTCTCCATGCTTCTTTGGAAAGCGGTTCCAGGTCTTTTACATACATGGTTTTAACAGGTTGCGCCAATTCCTTTTCAAACAGTTTTTTTACAGGAGTAAACTTTGCGCTGTTTTTCATTTTCTCCAGTTCTGTTTCACTGCTCCATCTTTCTATCACCCATAACACCTCCGGGCTTCCTTCTTCATAATAAGCTTCTGCCATAATGTTATGGGCATTGTCAACAGCGCTGTTCACATACGCACTGAGTAATTTACGAAATTGATCACCGTGATCTTTTTTCACTTCCAATCGAGTTAATACAACTACCTGCTCCATTCTGTTTGTTTTTTGCACTTTTACAGATATGCTGCCCAGCAGCATGCACCATGCGAATATTATATGCGCTGTCATTGTGAATAGCATTTAATGGGATAAGCTTGTTTACGATACAGGCTATTGCTATTGTGCAGCCTTTATTAACAAGTCAGCAACAGCATGTGGTTGTGCCAGAAAAGGCGAATGACTGGTGTTAATAGTATATACCTTATCAATGCCGGCAGCTGCTATCATCCGGTTCTGCATAGCCGGAGAAATCACTATATCCTGTAATGTTTTGATATATACTTTATTCACTGAACCAAAATTCGCTTTAGTAAGCGTAACCTTGCTGGTAAACGGAATTGCCGGCTCTGCGCGGTAATTAGCCAGCAACAGGCTTTTGATGGCAGGTGTGCCATCATTGATAAAGAGATACGTAAGGCTGTCGTGTTTTACATCCAGCGTTAACTGGTTGGCAGAAGGTATCAGCAACGGCCCCAGTCGAGAAGCGGAATCTGAATAAGCAAGATCGGTAAGCGCCTGCCCGGTTGCAGGCAGGAAAGCCCCTATGTAAACCAGTTTGCCTATTTTATGGGGTATTTTTTCTGCCACACCGGAAATTACCATTCCGCCCATACTATGCCCTACCAGGATAACATTACTGTCGGCCTGTGCAATGGCATCTATCACTTTATCCCTGTATACATCAAGGCTCAGCTGATACACTGCTGTAGAATCAGTGCCATGCCCCGGCAGCTTTACTACTATTACCTTGTTCCCGCTTTTAACAAGATCGGCCTGTACAGAATCCCATACATACGAAGCCTGCCAGGCGCCATGTACCAGCACATAAGTTTTAGGCGTGCCTGCGGGTGGCTTTTCATTACCGGCACATGCGGCCAGCATTGCAATAATTGCTGCTATACACAACATCCGCACAATTGACGTTTTCATTATTGTTTTTTTTAGCTGATTTTTAAAGTGGATATCCCTTAAGAGAAAGCCCTCATATCGCTGCCATGTTCAGGCACTGGCATATCAAATCCGTTTAGGATGGTGGCTATCAGACAATACCCTGCAATAAGAAAGAAGAGCTCTGCCACAGCATCCTGCCCCAGCAACAGAACAGCCCGCTTATAAGTAGCATCCGGCACCACACGCCCGGCCACCAGCACACGCGCAATAGTATGCGCAATAGCTTCCTGTTCGCTTAAACCATCAGGATGGTTGCCTGCTACAAGCGATGCTATAATATCGGGAGCTATACCAAAAGCTTCGGCCATTATTTCGTGGGCATACAGCTCGAAACGGGCACTAAAAGCGGCCCCTACAGTGAGTATGGCCACTTCCCGTACACGTTTATCTAATGTGGCATGCATATCAAGCGCCCGGAGAAAACTTAACGCCGGTATACCAAACTGCGGATAATGCAACATGGCCGGGAAAGGCCCCAGCAATGCACCAGTTGCATCTATCATGGTAACCTGGCTTTGGCTTCGTCCTATAAGGTTGGCAATTTCATCATGCACCGGACGAATTTCTTTATCCAGCGTATCCGGAGGTAATGGTTGAATACGCATGTTTTAGTTTTTAGGATGTACTACTTCATCGGTAAACGCTCCGTCGATCAGGATAAACACCATACGGCAAATGTTGCCGGAGCGGTTGGCCCAGGCATGATTGGTACCATTTTGCACAATAATATCCCCCGCCCGGATAATCGCTTCTTCCTTATCCAGCACCAATGTTATTTCGCCTTCCAGTACAATGCCATAATCCACTGTTTTAGTACGGTGCATCAATGGGTGTGGCGCCGCCTCGTTAGAGGTGGAAGCTTTTTCATCCCCCATTGATTTGAATTTAGCTGCCGCATCTGCGCCGGTAAGTTTTTGAATCTCTTCTCCTTCCGGTGGAAATTCAATCACCCGTATACGGGTGCCGTTTTTAGGAGGGGGCAATACCAGCCCATTTTCACCAGGCTCTACCGGCTGCGCATAAATCAATGCCGGCGTTTCCAATGTATGCCATACTTCAAAAAAGGTAGGTCCGCCTGGCCCGCCCACCAGTTGCGTATGTGTAGGTGGCGCATCAGAAATAAGAATGGCGTTACCTGCTGCATCATGCCCGGTTACAATACGTCTGAATGTTTTTTGTTGCTGATTCATAGGTGTGTTTTTAATTATTCTTTGGTTTTTTAAAAACAAACACACCCAGGTAATGAAAAAGCACACCGATGCCCCAGGCTATGGTAGACCATAACGGCCAGGGATAGCTTCTGCTGGTAAAGTACCATACTATCCACATAACAGGTATAGCAAGCACGAAAACAAGGAAATGGATTCTGAAACCTTTTTTAGAATCGACGGTAGCTTCGTTCCATTGCGTTTGATAGGTCATACAATTAGTTTAGATATACGTTTACTATTTGTATGCCATCCGGCAACAACAGGCGCATTCAGGGGTAGGCTATTATGTAACCTGCTGGAATTAAAGGCAATATAAACCGCAGCTTGCTATACCGAAGAATAGTAGCCTAAGCGTGCCCTCCGAAAGTATCGGAGTTTCTTTATTTATATCCGATAATCTCGGAGTGGGTTAATTAAAATCCTGCTTCTTTATATTCAGTTTGGCCATTTTAGATTCAAGAGTGGTAGGTTTGATGTTTAATAACTCTGCGGCACCATTCACTCCACGTATACGCCCTTTTGTTTTTTGAAGAACGGAAGCGATATAGGCTCTTTCTGTTTCCTGCTGCACATGCCTTACCTCATCAAAGGTGTGGATGCCCGGTTTTTCGTTGCTATCAACAATAGCCGGCGAAAACTCCCGCATTAACTGCAATTTTGTTCTGCCATCATTCAAAACAACAGACTGCTCTATCACATTCTCCAGTTCGCGAATATTGCCAGGCCAACTATATGCGTGTATCTTTTGAAGCATAGCGTCTGCAATGCCATGAAAAGGCTTATTGAATGCCTTACAAAATTTATTACCAAAAAATACAGATAGTGCTTCTATATCTGTTTTACGCTCACGCAGTGGCGGCAACGTTATGGGAAACACATTCAGCCGATAATACAAATCAAGCCGGAACCTGCCTTCGGCTACTTCCTTTTCCAGGTCACGGTTAGTGGCCGTTACAATACGAACATTGACTTTCACAGGCACACTGCCACCAACATGCTCAATCTCCCTTTCCTGTAAAACCCGTAATAATTTCACTTGTATGGCCAATGGCAGCTCACCAATCTCATCTAAAAAAATAGTTCCGTTATCTGCCAGCTCAAACTTTCCTTTGCGCTTTTCAATAGCCCCTGTAAAAGCACCTTTTTCATGGCCAAACAACTCCGACTCTACCAATGTTACCGGAATAGCCGCACAGTTCACTTTAATGAACGGGCCTTTGTTCCTGTTGGAAAGCGCATGGATAGATTCGGCCACCTTTTCTTTACCCGTACCGCTCTCTCCCAGTATCAGCACAGAGGTACTATAAGGAGCCACCTGCGTTGCCAGATCTAATGCAGCTAATAAAAGATGATGATTACCAATAATGCTTTTGAAACCGGGACAAAATGCAGCATCCGCCTGCTCCTCACCTGGCGGAACGGACAGCTTATTATATTCAGGCACCGATGTTTCGTAATAGATTATTTTTTCCGACAGGTTTGCCAGCCATGTTTTTATCCGGTTTAGAAAGGCGATATGGCTTTGGTTATATATACCGGGCTGCCTGCTATAGAAAAAATAATGAATGGACAAGCCATAACCCGCAGCAACCGGGAATACCAGGTATGTATCCAATCGCAAACCGTCTAACAACATTCTTTGCAACGAATGGTTGCCGGAATTATCTACTGATTTTTCGCTGTTATAAATACCAGCATCTCTATCCGCATGACTATTTTCGATAACACTATACAAGGCGTCTTTATGCAAACCAGTGATGGTGATTAATTCTTTTTCACCAATCAACTGGTATTCATCAAACCCAACACGTAAATAGCCTATATCACTAAACTTTTCTGTATTCAGTGGCCTTACTCCTGCTGCGATAAAATCAAACGGGATAAAAGATTGAATAACCCCGGCCAGCTTCCGTATTTTTTGTTGTACATCCCCCTCTTCCTTATTGATTTCTGTGAGCTTTATTTGCAAACGCTCTTCATTACGCAATTTCGATTCAAGGCTGTGCGTATGACGATACCAGGCAATATCCAATGCAATCAACAGGTCTTTTTCCCGGAATGGTTTCACTAAAAAACCATAAGGCTCCGTAGCCTTTGCTTCTTCCAGCACTTTTTGATTGGAGTTGGCAGACAAATAAATGAATGCAATATTTTCGTGCTTTAACTTCCTGGCAAGGGCAATTCCCGAGCGCTTTCCATTTAACCGGATATCCAGGATAACCAGGTCGGGAGTTTGCTTTTGCAAATACTCCTCCGCCTCTTCGGCTGAGGCAGCAATACCTGTTATAGCATAGCCCGCCTGCGTTAATATTAATTGCAGGTCATTGGCTACTACAAATTCATCTTCAACAATAAGCAATTTTTTATTCATGGTAATTTGCTGCTTAAGAATGAACGAATGTAACATCTACACTCTGCTTACTCACTACGGCAAATCTGATTGTTACACTTAAACCATTATCACTTACAATAGTAATATTACCTTTTAACTGCTTTACCAGTCCACGCACCAGGTTAATTCCAAGAGATGGATGCGCCATCAGATCAAATCCACCCGGCAAGCCTACGCCATTATCTGAAATATGAAGCTGTATGTACTCATCATCGTCATGTTGTAAATGAATACCAATAATGCCCTTCCGCTCACCAGGAAATGCGTATTTGATGGCATTTACAAAACATTCATTGATGATAAGCCCCAGCGGAACAGCTTGTGATACATCCAGCTCCAGCTCTTCCACCTGCTGTTCAAACACTATGTGGCCGCTGTTAATAAAACTGTCTTGTAAGTAAGTTACCAGGTCATCAATATATCCCTGCATAGCAATGGACGATACATTTTCAGCCTGGTAAAGCTTTTGATGAATCAACGACATCGCCTGCATGCGCCGCAAACTATCTTTTATCGCCAACACAGCAGCATCATTATTAAGATAGGCAGTTTGCGAGTTCAGCAGGCTTGTCACCATTTGAAGATTATTTTTTACCCGGTGATGCACCTCTTTAATAAGCCATTCTTTTTCTTTCAATAATATATCCTGTTGGATATTCAATGCTTCCAGGTAACTATTCTTACGATCTAATTCTTTTCGCTGTGCTTCCAGCTTACGGTTAGTTTTATGCTTTATCAGGTAACGGTTGTATAATAACCCTACAATGATCAGTAATAGAGCCACACAGGCAAGCGTAATATTCCTTGTCCTGTTGGCTTGCTGCACTCCAATACGCTGTAATTGGTTTTGCGTGTTAAGCGTTTCAATATTTTTTTCTCTTTTAGCGGCTTCGTACTGCACCCTTAACTCTTCCATTTGCCAACTTTTGGTTTCATTGAAAATGGAATCACTCAGCTGTTTGTGCCTGAGCAAATGTTGCATGGCCGAAGCATAATTACCCATACCGGAATCGGCTCTGTACAACATCAGGTGAATATCTTTGGCCACTGCCAGCGCATGAGCCGCATCCGTATCCAGCGCCCTTTGTAAATAAACGGCCGCTTTTCCGTATTGCAACTTACCTATAAAGTACCTGCCTATTTCGTAATACACATCGGTAGTGATTTCATTGTTGCCCTGTAGCTGGCCAGACAATTTTATCAATTCAAGATAATATCTGTCGGCCTGCCGTTCTTCTTTTACTGCATGATAGCAATACGCTAAAGAACCTGTAAGGCAAGCCACTGCATACACACCAATGGGCTTGCTTTTTGCCCTGATATCGAGAATATACACCAAAGCATCTTTTTCCCTTTTTACTTTTATAAGCTCCCTTGCAAAAAAGCCGGCATCCCTGAATATGTGCACGTTGTTATCATCTTTAAAACTCCGCTCTCTAAGCGTTTTTGCATACCACTCTACACTTTTGTCTGGCTGGCCCGATTCCCTGTACATATTGGCAAGGCGGCTGTAAAAAGTAAGCGCCGAAGTAGAATCATGTGTTGCCTCCATGTATTCCACCGCCTTTAATCCATAAAATATGCACTTATTAAAATCACCCTTATAGCGGCAGGTTACCGCCAGCAGATCGTATATATAATGCAGATCCCGGTATCCGATTGCTTTATAACGCTCCAGCACCTCCAGCAATTCTGTTTCAGCTGCATCCAGCTTACCATTCACCAGGTGTATATCGGCTATCGTTTTTAACACCCATGCCGTCCTTTCAAGGTTTCCGCTTGTTTTATACAGCGCATACATTTTTTCAAAACAATAAAGCCTGGTAACGCCTGTTTTCTCATGCAACGGAATCAACGTTGCCAGTTCGTGCCACAATAGTGCTTCTGTTTCTTCATTACCGGCAGTACTGATTTTGCTGATGGCTTCCAGGTATAACTTTTTGCTTTGCTGCCAACCATCGGTAATATAGGCATGCATGGCCCTGATATGTATACGTTCACCCTGCCACTTTTCTGATAAGTGAATCAGGGCTATTTTATTGGCCTGCTCTAAAAAAAGCACCGAGCTATCCAGGTCTTTTTTAGTTCTGTCTGTATGAAACAGGTAATGCCGGGCTAATATAATCAGTAACCGGAAACGAGTGGAATCGTGCAACGCCTCTAACAGGTTAAGTGCATTTTTCATTTCACTTTTCCTGATAAAGGCGTCGCCTTTTAATAAAAGTGCTTCATTCACTCCGTTTTCATATTGTAAAGACCGGCTTAATTGAAGCGCTGTTTCTGCGAAATAAGAAGCACTGTCCAACTGCGTTCGTGGGTTACCCGTTTTAAACAGGTAATATTCCCTCAACAGGTAATATTTACCCGCCCTTAGCAATAGATGCACACGATCATTGTCGGCACTCGCCTTTCGAAGCTGCCATAACATTTGTGCATCCTCATTACTGTTTACCTGGGAAAATGACAATAGCGGAACAACCAACCACATAAAAATAGCGGGAAGTGTATAAAGGACCGGTTTTTTACAGTATCGCATCTGGTAAACAATCACTTATTTACTGGTTTATGAATAGTTCTATTATTTACTGATATCTTCTGTACTATTTTCTATTCTTTTTTCAGGCTGACTGAACGGCGATTTCAGCGTTAACGGGCAATTTCGGGAAATCCATCGTATTAAATTAGCACAAAAAATAAACTTTTCTTTACACATTTAAAAATTAGTACAACTAAGTCAGCTGCTTCTTATGAATGCAGCTGTGTTACAAATACCTACATCTTATTTACAAAACCCATAACAATTGATTTGCTGCACGCAGCTACTCCGGAATGCACAGCACAATAAATTCGGACAACAAAAAAGGTCGCTTCCTATGCAGAAGCGACCTTTTCTAATAGCCTGTAAAATGATATTAAAACTTCAATGTTAAGCTACCCAAAAACTTAGCCGGGTTTTGAGGAGTTAAACGAATGCTCCATGCTTTTTCGCTGGTGATATTATCTACTTTAAAGCCAATACGGAATTTAGGCTGATCGTAGAAGATAGTAGCATCCAGTAAAGTATAAGACGGGATAATTAATTTGCTTTTATAGGTATTGGTTTGATAGCTCATGCTACCAGCGTTGCCACCAAAGCCGGCACCAAAGCCTTTCAGATTACCACCAGGTATGCGATAGCTGATCCACAAATTGTAGGTATGCTCAGGACCTGATAAAGCAGGGCGTAATCCATTTACAGTAGAATCAGCCTTCGTTAACTTACTGTTGTTATAAGCATAACCTGCCACAATGTTCAATCCATTCACAGGGTTAGCAGTGATATCCACTTCTACACCTTTGCTTACCTGGGTACCATCCTGTATCTGATAACCGTTGTTAGCATTGGCAGCTACCGTATCAGTACGCAGGATATCCTTCACACGAATATTGTAATAACTTACAGTAGCCACCAATTTATGATCCAACACATCTGCCTTTACACCAAACTCAAGCTGGTTACCATGCTCCGGTTTAAAGGCAACGCCTTCAAAAGAAGCGCCACTCCTGTTATAAAACCCATTCAGGTAGTTACCGAATAAAGACACATGATTTTTGTAGATCTCATACACCATACCTAACTTATGAGATAAAGAGGTTTGTCCATAAGGACCTGCCTGTGTGCCACTGGTACCTAAACCACCGCTGGTAAGTCCGGAAGTAACATTATACACACCTTTATACTGATAACGATCTACCCGTAAACTAGCCATTACCAACCAACGGTCTGTGATATTAAACACATCAGACACATAAGCAGCATAGGTATTATCACCAGCATTCTCTTTACGCAATGCAGTAGATGAAGTAACTCTGCTGGCGATAGAATCTATCTTATAGCGCGATATCCTGTAATCTAACGGAGGATTCACAAAATTAATAGTAGGGGTACTTACCGTAGTACGGTCAAAATCATTAAAGTTGTTATAGTAATCCAACCCTGCCACAATACGGTTACGAAATTTACCCAGCTTAAAATCGCCGATAAAGTTTTGCTGAATATCGGTAGCAATAAAGTTGGTATATCCTGTAATAACGTTACCACGCAATGTAGAATCAGTAACACCGTTCAATGCAGTGATATAACCATTAATAGAAGAACGTGCACGGGAAACAACAGTTTGTGAAGTCCAGCTTTCAGATATCTTATAATTGAACTGCGCAAATATGTTCAGCATCTGTGTGCTATAAGTGATATCATTGCCCATAAACGTTTTGTTGTAAGGGAATTTCATGTCAACAATAGATTGCACCTTACCAGTTGCAGCCGGATTAAAACGCACTACAGAAGTACCTTTTGCCTGTCCATATTCTATATCCAGTAACATAGACAAACGGTCAGAGATCTGGTACGAAAAGCTGGGTGCCAGGCTCAGGTTATTGGTAAAACCCTGATCCTGAAAGCTTCTGTCGAAAGTGGTAGCGCCATTAAAGCGCAACAATGCCGTTTTATCTGCATTCACCGGAGTGTTTACATCAAATGCAAGCCTGTTGTAGTTCCAGCTGCCACCTGTATAGCCTACTTCCACACCGGTACCGTTATAAGGCTTTTTGGTTACACGGTTAAACAAACCACCATAACTGCTGGAAATGTTAGTTCCGAATAAAGCAGAAGAAGGGCCTTTAATGGCTTCAAATTTTTCCAGGTTGGCCACATCTATATTAGAAAAAGCAGCACCCGCCACACCATTACGGGCGTTAGGTTCAGTTTCAAAACCACGGGAGCGGAAAGTAACACGTCCCTGGTTAGCAATCATAGGAATGCCGGCACCCGGTACGCTTTTAGCCACGCTACCTAAGTCCACCGCCATTTGCTCCTGTATCAGTTCTTTAGAAACCGAGTTATATACCTGTGGGTTTTCCAGGTTTTTCAATGGCATACGCGCCACGTATACACTTTCCTTTTTCGCAAATCTGTTTACGCTGTTCACCACCCTTACTTCCTGCAGCGCCTGGATATTTTCTTTGGTAAGCTGGTAACTGTTGGTAACTACTTCGCCCACTGTTATCTCTACCGGAATATCAATTTCTTTAGCTCCCAGCAGCTGAATGCGCAGGGTATATTTTCCAGGCAAAACATGATCTAGTCTGTATTCACCGGTCATACTGGTAAGGGTGCCTCTTTTCAGCTCTACCAACGAAACAGAAATCAGTTCCATGGGCAAACTGTCTACGGATAAAATGCGACCTGTAATGCTTCCTGTATTTTCTACGGTTTGTAATTTTTCTCTGGTCTGGGCCGATAATAGTACGGGGGTACTGAGTAAGGCTGCCAAACAGCAGCCGGTTAATAAACGTAACATGTGGATTATTTTAAATACCTGTTGTAAAACAGGCACGCAAAGCAACGCAAACCTTAACGCCGCTCTTTGCGATATGCGGAGAAGCATTTACTAAATGAGGAAAAAGGGAAGAAATCCCAAACCGCCTTAAGGCTTAATTATCAAGACTTTCTGGAGCAAAAAACAACCTGTAGCACCTTTCGTGGTTAACCAAGCGGAGTGCATCTGCCCGGTATTTACACCTCATTCCTCCGTAAAAGCCACCACTATCAGCGTGCCGGAGCCGCGCACCTACCGGCTGTAAATACCCTTAGAATCGGCTTAAAAGCCCCTTAACCGCCCATTGATCGTGTTTTTCTTCCGAATTACAGGTTATGTTTACGTTATGATAAGATCATTCATTACTGGCCTGGCTTTTTTAACAGCTACCCTCCCGGCTACCTTGAACGCTCAATCAGCGATAGTTCCGGATTCAGGCAAAACCCATTTTGCCATTAAACCTACCCTATTGGTACCCATGGCAATGGTAGGCTATGGCTTTGCTGCTTTACACACTCCTGTATTTAAAAATTGGAATACCGATGTACATGGCCGCTTAGCCAACATGAACATAGAACAACATATACACGTAGATAATTATTTACAATGGACGCCCGCTGCTGCCGTTTATGCATTAAACCTGGCCGGTATTAAAGGACGCAACAACTTTACCAACAGAACTTTCCTGTTTGGTATTGCCACCCTGATACAGGGCGCTACCATCCATTCCTTAAAAAGAATGACCCAGGAAACAAGGCCCGATTATTCCAACAAGCTCTCCTTCCCTTCCGGCCATACAGCCACGGCTTTTGCCAGTGCCGAATTTATGCGCATGGAATATAAAGATGTATCGCCCTGGTATGGCATAGCCGGCTATGCAGTAGCTGCCACCACCGGCTATTTAAGAATGTATAACAATAAACACTGGTTAAGCGATGTAGTAACGGGTGCAGGAATCGGCATCTTATCTACACAGGCTTCTTACTTTTTATATCCTAAAGTGGTAAAGCTGTTGCAGAAAAAGCAAACGGTTTCTCCCTATATCAATGATCCTGCTGCAATGGCAATGAACTAAAAACAGTTCAAGAACCTGGTTAAGGTTGTTTTGGGGCGCTATCTAAGCCCAGTTGTTGCTTTACCCAGGCCATAGAAGTCTCGTTGGTTTCCGGAAACCGCCAATGCCCCGAAATAGGCGTTAGCACTATATTCTTAGGCGCTTTTACCGAATTCACCGCCGCAAACACGGAGGTAGGTGGCACGGTATTATCATTATATCCCCAGGAATAAAAACCTGGTACCGTTATCTGTTTGGCAAAATTCACCACATCGTAATAACTCAGGGTGCGCAGTTTTTCCGGCTTGTTGTTTTGCTGCTGGTTAGCCTGCGACAGTAAATGCGGCCATCCACCTGCACGATTATGTAAGTATCCCGTAATATCACACAAAGCAGGATAAAAGCTTACCAGGCATTTCACCCGCTTATCCAGTGCTGCCGTAACAATAGCCAAAGCGCCACCCTGGCTGCCACCTGCTACTGCTACGTTTTTACCATCAAACTCAGGCAGGCTGCACAAAAAGTCTATTGCCCGCACACAACCGAGGTATACGCTTTTATAATAGTAATTATCCCTGTCATCCAGCTGGTTCCACCAATAATTACCAAAAGCATTGCTGATATTAGCATAGGTTTCATTATCCAGCAAAGGTGAAATACCATGTATTTCTATACTCAGCGAGATAAAGCCCTGGTTGGCATAAGCCATACCCGGACTCACAGGCTTTACACCTGCCCCTGGCGGTTCCAGTATTACCGGGTATTTACCAGCTGCTTTGGGTTTACACAAAAAGCCATATAAGCGCTGTCCCTTTTTGTAGTTCTGTATATTCACCAGGTAAACATCTACCGTTCCGGTACTTTTTTCAGGCAGATAGGTCAATAGGGCGTCCATTGGCACTTTAGCCGCTGCCGCCTTTGCCGCATCCCAAAACTGCACAAAGTCGTCTGGCATATTAACCGTAGGCGCTATCTTTTCCGGCGAATAAGCCACCTTAATTTCTCCGGAATATTGTTTTCCGTTCACAGTAGCCTTTACTACCAGCTGCCGGAAGCCCGGCTCCTTTGTAGTGCCTAAAGCAATCCTTCCCGTACCGTTTGCCCAGGTAGCTGTTTCCTTCTTTTCAGCCGGCAGCATTTCCATACCTGTTTGATAGTCCACCTTCACACCACTTACCGGAACGCCATACTGTAGCACACTTACATTGATAAAAGCATTTTCATTCACCGTATAATTCCAGTTGGCATGATCGGGCGTGAACACAAAGTCTACCATTTTTAAAGGCGCGGCCGTTTGCGCTTTTAAAGCACATGCAAAGCAAACCGCTGCTACCATCAACAAATATTTCTTCATATAACAATGCATTAATCTATGATGCTTTAAAAATATAGCATCCGTTTATTATATAAACAGCAATTAGCGGAAACGATTGCGCATAACAGATTGTATCGTTTTTTTCCTTTACCGGCTATTTCTATTTTCAGTAGCTATGAATAAGGATGACGCCCTATGGAAAAGCATATTGGAACATGTGTTTGACGATTTCCTGCGTTTCTTTTTTAAAGAAGCAGACACCTTGTTTGATATGCAAAGAGAATTTCAATACCTGGATAAAGAGCTGGAACAACTGTTTCCGGCCGATACCAGCAATACACCCCGGTTTGTTGACAAACTGGTAAAAGTATATACCAAAGAAGGTAAAGACAAATGGATTCTCGTGCATGTAGAAGTGCAGGGATACGATGACAAGCATTTCGCTAAACGTATGTTCACTTACTTCTACCGTATACTGGACAAATACGACAAGCCCGTAACCGCAGTTGCTATTTTTACGGATGGCAATAAAAGGTTTATACCATCCGCCTATTGCTATGAATTTCTAGGAACTAAAAACACTTTTGAGTTTAATACCTATAAGATCATAGAGCAGGATGAGCAACAGTTATCAGAAGACGAGAACCCGTTTGCCACTATAGTTTTAACCGTTCTACTGGCATTAAAAAAACAAAAAGGCAATGACGAGAATTTATTCCGCCTGAAATACGCCCTGGCCAAAAGCCTGTTGCAAAAACAAATACCCAGGAAAAAAATTGATAAACTATTGATTTTCCTGCAGTTTTATGTCCATTTTGCCAATCCGGACTATAATATTAAATTTGATGAGGCAATTGAGGTATTAACCAACAACGCAAAGACAATGGGAATCAGAGAATTTGTACTCGATAGAGCCGAAAAAGTTGGCTTTGAAAAAGGACGTGTACAAGAGCGTCAGGAATTGAAGCATGCCTTTGTAGCTAATTTATTAGCGGTAGGCCAGTTCACCAATGCACAAATAGCTGATCTAGCCTACACCACACAAGAATACGTGGAAGAAGTAAAGAAGTCACTACAGTAATTCACTACTATATTTTAATAATAGAAGCCAACCAAAAGGTCAGCGCTTCTATTAAAAAAGGGTTCGCCAACGCGAACCCTTTTTTAATCCAATCATATTATCTGAAATACACCTGCCCTTTCTTAAAATTAACAGCCGTAGTATAACACTTCAAAAACTCTGTCCCCAATAACCCATCCAGCGGCAGGCGTTCTGCATCGTTGCTATAGCTCATATTATTAGGAGTGATCAGCGAAAGCATATCGGTAAAAGGTAGCTTACCAATAGTAGCCTTTTTCAGATGCGCCTGTGTAACCGGTGTAGACACACCTTCCTGCCCTACCATAGAGGTTTGATTAAACTGATCCATGTAAGGCGTAAGCGCCGCCTGGTTCTTATCAAAGAACACGTTATTGGCAGCACCGCAATCAATACCCATATTGTAAGTACGGTCACCTACATTCATTTGCACAATGGGGATATGGCGTCGCATAGTAAATGCAGCAGTAGCCTTTGCAGCGGGCGCCTTATAAGAAGTGCTTACATAATTGCCTGCACTGTCTGTTTTTACCAGGAACAGCTTTTCGGCCTTCATATCAAACTGCACTTCAAAATCTTTGATAATACTATAACCAATGGAACCCAGGTAAGGCATAGATGCATCTCCTAAATCCACAATGTTATCAGGCATTACCATCACACCAAAACTGCGCAGCTGCATGGCCCCTAAACTAAATACATTCACCTTGCGCATCAACACATCTTGCATAGCGCCATTGATGCCCGTAACGCCACCGGAATTCTCAGGCATTGGCATCAGTGAATCCTGAAAATACTGCTGGTTCAATATCATTTCCGGCGATCCGGTATCCAGCAGAAAAAAGCCATTGCGGCCATCCAGTTGCCCCTCTACATAAATAAGACCATTGAGGTATACAAAAGGAATAGTAAGCGTATCTGGCGCTTCCAATACCCTTACAGGCGCTTTGGGCTTAGCAGGCCCACCAATAGTGGCATTTTTAATGATATTCAACTCATGTATACGGCCTGTTTTACCAATAACAAAGTCAGGCGCGCCCGGCTTACCGGTCTGGTACATCATTTCTATCCGCACGCGGGTAAAATCACCTTCCGGCTCTATGCTCTTTATTTTATAGGAACTGATGGCAGGAAACTTCTCCAATATAGCGGGAATCAACCGGTCGTTCATCCCTTTGGGCAAGCCACTGATATTACAACTATCTTCCAGCAAAGGAAGCAATAACGCTGATTCATGTGTTTGCAATGCCTTAAACAGGCTGTCTGCCATCCGGCTTTCCCGGGGTTGCTGGGCATATAAACTGCCACCGCTTACCACCGCCAGACACATCACCAAAAACTTTCTCATAAACATCTACAGGGGTTTTACTTTGTAAATAAAAAGTGCGCCATGTCACCTATTCTTAGACACAGAAAGGCGCACTTTTTACCCCATGAAGACGGATAAATTAGGAAACAAGGGGGGCTATAAGCCCCTCTGTTTAACAATTTTTTCTGTTTTCACCTGTTTACCATTACTCACCTGCACATAATAAATACCGGCAGGCAACTGCTCCAACCCTATTATAGTAGTGCTGCTTTGAATACGTGCACTTTTTACCAGCTGGCCCGACGCATTGTATACACGCACCAGGGCATTATTTTGCACCACCGGCAACTGAACGGTTATTCTGTCCGTGGCCGGATTAGGATATATCTGCAAAGGCAATCCGCCATCTGTTACTACCCGCGCCATACTTACCTCACCCGAAAGTGAAGCCGCAGCTATACTTCTGGTCACATCTATAGTTGCAGAATATATATACTGATCCAGCGAACGGTTATAGGCTTTTACCCGGTAGGTGGCCTTGGTATAAGTGGTATCGGCAAACGTAAGATCACTGGCATATACATAACCTGTATAGGTGCTTACTCCTACAAAACCTGTGTCCACCCCGTCAATCTTCCGTTCCAGTATGTATTGGCCGCCCAGCTCGCCATTGATATCATGAAAGCGAAGTGTAATGGTAGTATAAGTAGTGGTATTGCTGATGGTATCTATATTGGGAGCCACCAGCTTCCAGTTATGTACAAAAGCCGTCTGCGGCGAATAGGCAAAATTGGATGGATTAGCGGCATAATACCTGCCAGCCAGCGTTAATGTATCAGCCAGCACCATGGCACGCTTATCGGTCACCCAGTCGTATATAGCATACCGCTCAATAAACGAGGTGGTATCCAACACCTGCAATATGCCCTTCATATCATTGTATTGTTTTAAAAACTGTGCAGCCGTATCGGTAGGCCAGGATTCCGTTGTCCAGTTAGCTCCGTTATTCCACTCTGTAATCCATAACGGCCGTTTCACCTGGTCGTATACGCTTTTTAAACGGCTGTACCAGGTTTGCGGTGTAAGGCCACCCCAGTAACAATGTATAGCTACATAATCAACCCGGTAGTTCAGCGCATCTGTTTTAGCCAGGAAAGAAGTAACCCAGCCATTGAACGGATCTGATGGCGCAGGCGATCCCACACGATATCCCGATTTCATCAGATCGGGCCACTGTCTTACCGCTTCATCTACCGACATATTCGCCTGGTCGGGACGGTCAGGCTCATTAAAGCCCAGCAAATGATTCACACCCGGCTTACTGTTAATAGCCGACCAGGCAGGCCATCCCCCGTTTTGCCGTATAGCCACATAGTTATAATCGCTGGTAGTAGCGCCGCCAATATTCCAGTCGTAATACCAGGTGCCGTTCAATAACACCAACGGCGTACCACCCCCCGCTTTTCCTTTTTTGCTCACCCAGTCCCAGGCAAACACCCTGATAAAAGACACAGAAGTATCTAACCCCGCAGGCATAGCATTGACCACCAGGTCACTGTCATTGGCTACAAACACCCTGCTATATCCCGTGCCATCCGGGTTATTGGCCAGCGTGGCCATATAACCTCTCTGTAATTTAAAAGAGCGTATACTATTATCCCATGCAGCCAGACTATTGTAATACGTATTAATAGCATAACTAGCAGTGCTGCCTGATAAACCCGGTTGCGTATATACTTGTAAAGCAGCCTGTGAAGCAACATTCCCATTGGGAATAATAGCGGTACCATTTTTATAAGGCGCAATGCGTACGTTCGCATTACCCACAGCAGATACACCATTGATACTTACTTTACTGAGCCAGTTGCTTACAACAACAGAAGGTTTTATATTATCGAAGAACAGCCAGGCATTATCTGCATTCAGCTGAACAGTGGAATTGACCAATGGAGAATACGCACCGGTTACATGCAGATCTGTTTTTCCCGGCACAATAAAGTTGGTGTTGAAAGAAGGCAATACCGATACCATACTGCCCGTAACCGTTATATTCTCCGGCGTTTGCGTAACCAGTGCGGCCGGGGCATACGCGCCATCTTCGTAGGTAGCCGAAGTAATTTCCATGTTCACAGCGCCGGTAATGTAATTCTTCCCTAACACAAAGCGTGGCGTGGCTGCATATTTGGTGAGCGACAATTCACCTACTGTAAACAAACCCCAGTCGCCGGTAAAAGTGAGATAGTATACCCCCGTTTCCTGCGAGGTAAATAAAAATTTCTCTTTGGTAAGCTCCTTCGTTCCGTTGGTAGCAAACACGTGCAATGCCAGCCTGTTTGCGGCAGCCGTGGTTTTACCAATTCCTGCGGTGATGGTTCTGCTGCCCGTAGCATTGGAGTAATAAGCATGCAACATAGAGAATTCGTAAGTGGTATTGGCTTCCAGCACTACCGGATACGTATAACAGGCGCTTTGATAGGCGCTGTTATCCCAGCGCAAAAACAATAGCCGGCCATTGTACGTAGCACCATTATAGTTATGTGTGTTTACACTGGAACTTACATCCGTATAACGTACACCACTGGTGCCATTGGCAGTATTAAACAAAGAAGTGGTAGTACCATTATAAGCCCAGCTGTAATTGCCCGGTGTACCTGCATTGTTAGGCGCAATGCCTGCCCAGTTGGGCACCAGGTTACCGGGTGCATTTTTGTTTAACGATAATTCACCTATGGTAAACAATCCCCAGTTACCGGTGAAGCTCAGGTAATACTGGCCTGCTTCCTGTGAGGTAAATACAAAACTTTCCCTTACCAGATCTTTGGTGGCGCTGGCAGTAAACACATGCGTGGCCAGCCTGTCGGCCGCCGCTGTTGTTTTGCCTATGCCTGCTGTAATAGCTGTGCCACCGGTAGCATTGGAAAAATAGGCAAACAACATAGAAAAATCGTAGGTAGTATTCGCTTCCAGCATTACCGGCAGGGTATAGCAGGTGCTTTGTATATCGCTGCCATCCCATCTTAGAAACAATAATCTTCCGTTATAGGTGGTGCCATTATACGTGTGCGTGTTTACACTGGCGCTTACATCCATGTAACGCACACCACTGGTACTGTTAGCGGTTGTAAACAAACCCGTATTAGCAATGCCGTTATAAGCCCATCCATAACTATCGGGCGCACCGGTAAAATTACCGGTAACACCTGCCCATCCCGGCGCGAGGTTAGACCCCGGCAAATACAAATTGCTTACGTCTGCTTCTACGCCCCCTACAATATCTTTAATAGTGGTAAGCGGCTGAGATTGAATATAAGCGCCGTTCTGGTAAATATGTGCCGTATCGCTCTGCACAGCAATACGGATGGTATGTTGCTGTGCTGCTTTTGACACCGTAACAGGTGTAACCGCATTTAAAGAAGAGGCTTCTTTCAGATGAGCCGCATCCAGCGAAAGCCGGAAACCCTGGATACCAGCGTTACGCGCTTCTATATCCAGCCCCCGCCCAACAGCGGCATTTACTTTAGCTACCAGCTCCAGCGTGTAGTTGCGGGGAATAGCAAACAACTTTAGCAAGGTATCGGCTTGTGTGCCGTTGGTGAAAGAGCGGGAGCCGGATAAGGTTTGACTTAACGAAGCCTTTACCGCCAAATTCGGCTGCGCTAACAGACTGGTACACAAAAGAAAACAGAAAGCAATTACAATCGGTACATGTTTTTTCATACGAATGGTTATATGCAATGAATAGAATTATGGCAGCAGTAAATTAACATGCCATTTCAACAGCTACCGGGGTGTAGCCCGTAAAATAAGAGGGGTAAACTGGTAACCACCAGCCAATAAAAAGCCCCTGCAACATGTGCTGCAAGGGCTTTTTACTAAAATGTCTTTTTTTATAGTTTCACCGCTGTTTTTCCGTCCCAGCTATATACTTCTTTCGATTTTGTTTTTTTAGTTTTAGGTTCTCCTGTTTTTTTATCTATTTCCTCCAGCACCTCTTCATCTTCTATCACCTTAATAATTTTACCAGGTTGCCCGCCTTTTTCAGAAGGAAAAAACAATTCTTCTCCATGATAAAAAGCGCCGGCATCACTTTCCACCATTTTGCCAGGCAAAGGCAAAAAGCCAGTTCCCGTCCAGCCAAAATAAACATAGTCGGTAGGAATGCCACAGGCTTCTCCGCTAAACATCATTCTTACTATATCGGTAACGCCTTCCAGCCCCATACCGCCTAAAGACTTGAATTCAGTATAAGAGGCTTCTGATGAACTTTTCAGCTCCCACGAGGTGGCGCCTAATAGCTTATTTACAGAATCCAGCACCTTTACCTTCATATAACAGGCAGGCCCCATATCCTTATCTGCATTGGGTATCACATGATCTACACCGTAGAGAAACTGTTTGCCGCTACGCTTAGCACTTCCCAGCGCCAGCAATCCTTTCCAGATATATCCTTCCTGGCTTACGCTATTATTCAAATAACGTACTTTAACCCAGGGAGCCGCAAATCCGCTGATCTTTTGTACAGACTCTTCTTTTACAAAAACCACTTTAGTACCACCCGGCACTACTCCCATTTTAGAAGCTGTGGTAGAAGGGAAAGACCGAACATATGCCGTATCTGCAAAAACGGTTACACTATCACCTTCCGGAAACTGGTACATAGTGGCCGGCCACACCACCTCTTCCAACTCCTGTGCACATAAAGCAGTGGTAGTAAAGAAGCTGAGCAGCAAAACGAAGCAATGTTTAGGGAAATTATTCTTTTTCATAGGCTACAAATATAGAACGAAGCCCACAACATCTCTCAAAAAACAGGTTTACAGCTTCCCCGTCTTCCACCTGCCTTTTTTAAACAAAAAAATACAGGTAATGGCCAGCGCAATTTCAGAAACCAGGATAGCCCCGAATATACCCCGCGAACCCGCTCCCCACGTAATACCCCATAAGTAAGCCAGTGGCAATTGTATCACGTAAAACATGCCCACGTATAATAACGACACCATATGCACATGCCCGGCTGCATTCAGCGAACGGGAAATGACCATTGTATAACCAAAAAAGAAAAAGGCAATAGCCATACATCGCAGATAGAGTACCGTGTTTTGCAGCACATCTGCATCACTGGTAAAAAAGCCTGCAATCGGGTAGGTAAACAGCAGCAACCCTATAGCCACTACTCCCAAAAAGCATACATTAAACAGTCCCGTTTTCCATACACTTTGCTCGGCCCTTTGCAGCAAACCTGCGCCAATGTTTTGCCCGGTTAGCACACCTGCCGCATTAGCGATGCCCCAGGCGGGTAAAGTGGCACAGATGATAATGCGGTCAGCGATAATATAACCGGTTAACGCAGCATTACCCAGATGCGCCACTATCCCCATCATCAGTAACCAGCTACTGGAAGGAATCAGGTACTGTAATGTTCCGGCTATACCCAGCTTTCCCATTTTGCGCATAATGCCCCAATCGGGACGGAACCAGGAAGCATTGGTATGCCACAACAGGCGTTGCCTGCTCAAATACCAACCCTGGTACGCCACAGCAATGCCATTACCCACCACATTACCTATAGCCGCCCCCGTTAAGCCCAGCGCAGGCACAGGCCCTAACCCAAAAATCAATATCCCTCCTAACACCGCATTTATCGAAAAAGTAAGCAGCAACACCCGCATGGCCATAGCTGCATCCCCCAATCCTCTGAACACTCCGTTCATTAACACCCGCAGTATCATAAACAACAGGCAGCCAAAACGGATGCGGGCATAGGTACCGCCTTCCTGTATAAGCGTATCAGATGCACCTATCCAGTGCAGCAGGGTTTTATTACCATATAAAGCCAGCGTGCTTAATACAACAGCTACAGCCATGCCCACGTAAATAGCCTGTATGGCCGTTGCCCCTGCCTGTAAAGGCTGTTTCTCTCCGGTACGCCGGGCCACCAGCGAAGTGGCCGCTATATTTAACCCCACAGGAACAGAATATATAATAAGAATAACCGAACTGATCATGCCGGATATAGCGATAGCATTAGTGCCCAGCCTGCTTACATATAACAGGTCTACAATCACAAACAACGATTCCACTACCAGCTCCAGCATGGCAGGCAATGCCAGCAAAAAAGCGGCCCTGGACACACTGCTGGTGGTAAAATTTCTTTCCTTGCCCAATACAGCTACCTTACACAACTGCATTACCGAGCGTGTTCTAACAATCACCGGGTTCATATATCATTTTAAAAGAGAACTAACTTAATACCAGCTGCTCTAACGATGCCGTAACACCTGCCACACCAAAATCCTGGTAAGCAATGCGTTCATCTATCACATATACCTCCCTTCCTGCAACCGCATTAATGATCCAGGAGTTGCGATGCGCGCCCAGGCTCAGATCCGGCGTAGTAAAACCATGTGTATGGGTTTCAGCGTTCTGTACAAATATGCTGTTGTTATCTACATCCACCGTGTAGTTACGATGCACGTTCAGCAGCCCATCCGATGTGCGGCGTATACGGTGTTCAATACCCGCAATGCAACCTGGTGTGTGATATTTATATCCTGTAGCCATCAGCACCGCAGGGGCCGTATGTGAGAATTCTTTCTGCTGCTGCACCTGTTTCAGTAAAAGCGTGTATAGCCCGTCCTGTTGCTGTGCTATAGCCTGTAATTCACAGTTGCTTCTCAACTCCACCGGCAACAACACACCTCCTACCGTCATCTCGTACAAGGCATCATAAATCTGGTCTATCAGGCTGCCATTAATGCCTTTGGATAAGGAGCTTTGCGTAGTGAGTATTTCTGCCTTTTTTGCTGCTGATAAACGATGGAAATAACTGATATAATCCGGCGAACTGATTTCAAGGGTAAGCTTGGAATGCTCCATCGGGAAAAAGCGGTCTGACCGGGTAAACCAATGCAGGCGAAAACCATTTTTCGTTTCGGGTAGCAAATCGTAGAATATTTCAGCGGCACTTTGTCCCGAACCAATAATGGTTAATGCCCCTTTTTGCAAAAGCGCGGGTTTGTTAGGCAAATACTCCGAGGAATGAATAACACCCGGCAGCACCTCCCTGTTAACAAAAGCAGGTAATACCGGTTGCGTTCCCGTACCCAGCACTAGTTTTTGTGCATAATAGGTTTGTACCAAACCAGTATGTGTATGCTTTACGGTAACTACATACAGCCCTTCTTCATAACTGATACCCGTTACACGATGACTGAAACGGCAGCTGTTTAACTGGCTGGCCACCCATTTGCAATACACATTGTATTCACGACGCAACATGTAAAAATCGTGACGGATTAAAAACCGGTACAGCCTGCCCGTTTGTTTTAAAAAATTCAGAAAACTATAACGGCTGGTAGGATCGGCCATAGTTACCAGGTCGGTACCCATAAACGGATCCTGCAAAGTGGTATTTTGCAGCATTAAGCCCGCATGCCAGTCAAACTCATCTGTCTGGTCAAAGAACAAAGCACTCACATCTGTAACCGGTTCCAGCAAAGCGGCCAGCCCCAGGTTAAAAGGTCCTATACCAATACCTATAATAGAATAGATCTTTTGCATATACACGATAATTAATGATTAATGAAAGTCCATACCTAAATTCCTGAAAACAAAACTCCACACATCCGTCGCTTCTTCTATCTGCTTATGCGTGGGCTTACCGGGTCCATGTCCCGAACGGCTGTCAATGCGTATAAATACAGGATTATCCCCTTGTTGGTTAGCCTGCAACGCAGCAGCAAACTTGTAAGAGTGACCCGGCACCACCGTATCGTCATGGTCGGCCGTAGTGATAAAAGTAGCCGGGTGAATACCTGGCCGGATATTATGCAGGGGTGAATAGCGGACCAGGTAACGAAACTGAGCTTCCTTATCACTGGTACCATATTCCTCGGCCCAACTGGCTCCGATAGTAAACTTATGGTAACGCAGCATATCCTGCATACCTACAGCCGGCAGCGCCACCTTAAACAAATCGGGCCGTTGATTACTACAGGCAGCCACCATTACCGCCCCCGTGCTTTGCCCCGAAATAGCAATACGCCCAGGCTGGGTATACCCTTCTTTTACCAAGTATTCCGTAGCTGCTATACAATCGTCAAACACATGTTGCTTGTTCTGCCGCATACCTCCCTGATGCCAGGCTTCACCATACTCATTACCACCACGCAGGGCCGGCTGTGCATATACACCTCCCTGTTCCAGGAACATCATAATAGCCACATGAAAGAAGGGGGTAAGATTGCGCTTAAACCCACCATGCCCTAACACAAAAGCAGGGTGAGATGCATCCAGCAGCATCCCTTTTTTATGCACAATGAACATGGGCACACGGGTGCTATCTTTAGAGGTACAGAACACCCGCTTTATTACATAGTCATTGGCATCTATATCCAGCCGGGGCTGGCTGTATACAGCCGACTGCCCGTTGGTCATCACATACAGGTATATAGCAGGCGGCGTTACACAATTGGTAAACGTATAAAACAAGGCAGTATCCCTTTTTCCCGCAGCAAAACCACTGGCAGTGCCAATAGCAGGCAAAGCTACTGCACCCACCTTGCTGCCGCTATAGGTATACTGGTGAATAACCGAACTGGCATCCTGCAAGTACTGCAACCACATAAAGCCACCACCGGTTTCAATATTCACCAGCGATTCTTTTTGCTCCGGCACCACCAGCTTCCACAAAGAAGGTTGCGGCTGGTGTGGATGCATCAATACCACTTTATTAGCAGGTGCATCCCTGTCGGTTTGCAGCAACAGGTCACCTCCTGCGTTATCAATAATAATATTATGATGATTGTAATCGCTCACCAGCGTATCTATAGGCGAATGGGGCACCGATAAATCCTGGCAAAACAACGCGTTACCTGTTGAGCTGTTCAATTTATACCCCAGGAAAGAACCTTTTACTGCGCATATGATCAGAAAACGTTCATCTTCTGTAACAGAAGCGCCCACACTCACCTTGCTGTCGGAGCCATCTGTAAACACCAGCGAGTCTGTTTCCTGGCTGCTGCCCAAATGGTGATAATAAATGGCATTGCCGGTATTACGTGCAAACAGTTCGTGCCCTTTTTCCGGTGCAGGATAACGGCTATAATAAAAGCCGTTGCCTTTCCATGCCGCCCTCGGAAACTTTACCCATTGCAGCATATCAGGCAGCCGTGTTCGGTTGGTGACATCCAGCACATACATCCTGTTCCAATCCGATCCGCCTTCTGCTACTGCATAGGCAATGTACCTTTTATCAGCCGAAGCCCCCAGCATGGTTACAGCCACCGTGCCATCTGCCGAAAAAGTGTTGGGGTCCAGCAGTACTTCCTCTTTGCCAACCAGGCCTTTTTTAAGATACCATACATTCTGGTTCTGTAAACCGTTGTTGCGACTGAACAAATAATACTCCCCCATTTTTACAGGTGGCGTCTCACGGGTATAATTCCATTTACGGGTTAAATAAGCCCGTATCTTTTCCCGGAAAGGAATAGTGGCCAGATAATCCTGCGTAGCAGCATTCTGTTGCGCTATCCATTGCCGGGTAAGGGCTATGGTATCATTTTCCAGCCAACGGTAAGGATCGTAAATGGTAGTATCAAAATACCGGTCGGCCACGGTATCCTTTACCGCAACCGGGTATTTCCACAGCGGCTGTGCTGCCGTGTGCACATACCCGCAAACAGCTATCCATACTAAGACTATGCACTTTTTCATTTCCGGAATCCGTTTAAAGCCTCCTGGTTAAAAACAGCTACCGGGTTTGTCATCGCCCCCGTGGTGGGCACATCAAAAGGATTATCCCTGTTACGCAGTTTACGGTTATCCAGTATTTGCATCCTGTTTAAACCATCCGGTGTAATCAGCGGCTCAAACAAATGGTACTGCGTAAACTTTTCGTGTAAATGCGGATGTTGTTGCTGGTATTCGTGTATACAGTCTGCCACCGCTTTCCAAAACCGGTCTTCTGCATAGTCGCCCTGTTCGTGCAGGATGGCTGCAATAAAGCGGAAGATAGAATCGAACACCTGCGTAAGCACAGGACGTGTTTTTAATTCTTCCGGCACTGTTACCCTTATCCGTTGCGCTTTCTCCGGTAACACAACAGACTCATTCATCACAGACACCTCTTCTCCAATGTCTTTCATAATGGCCCGTACCGGCACATGCTTATCCATCACCAGCACCAGGTTTTCGCCATGCGGCATAAACACCGTATCGTGGGCATAAAACCAATGTAACAAGGGTTTGAGATAGCAATGCAGGTATTGTTTTACCCACGCATCCGCTTCCCATCCCGATGCCTTTATCAACTCAGGTAATAAAGCATCGCCCTCTGTATCTATATGCAGTAATGCTGCCATAGTCATTAACTGTTGCCCCGGCTGTAGCTTACTCATAGGACTTTCGCGCCACAGGGCAGCCAGCATTTTTTTATAGGGACTATCTTCCTGCAAAGCCGCTTCGTAATGCTTGTTGGTATACCCCATAGTAGCCACTTCCCGTAAAACGCAAAAACCACATTGCTTCAAATAGCCATCGCTTTCTGTCACGGCATATACCCACTCATTAATTGCCGGCGTAGTGCGCATAAAGTAGGGTGATAAAATGCGCACATACCCCATATTCAATATACCCAGCGCCGTTTTTACATAATATTTGTTCGCATCACTAAGGTTAAAGAAGGTGCGGATAGACTGTTGCGGCTGGTACAGATCGTTACCTGCTCCCAGGCAAACCATATAACCATTGGCTATATCCTGTGTAAATAAAGTGATGAGCTTATTATACCACTGCCAGGGATGCACCGGCATAAAAAAGTATTCTTCTGCAGACAGGCCCTTCTCTTTCAGGATAGCTTCAAAAGTCTGTATGGTATCACTACCCAGTTCCTGGGCTATCACCTGCTGATAGGTAAGCCCGGCAATAGCTGTAAACTCAGCACGGCTATGATGTGCTGCTATCCATAATAATGGCAATGGCCCCGCCGCTTCCGGTGCATACCGGCTATAATCCTGTGCATCAAACCCTACCCGCCCGTTGTTGGGAATAAAACGCGGGTGCCCTGTCATAGTACGTTCTATTTCCTGGTAACCGGCATGCACCAGCATGGCCGATGATTGCGTATTATGGGTAAGAATATAAGCACTGCCATATAAAGTACCGGCCACTTCTTCCAGGTATACGGGTAACATAGCATCACTAATACCTATCATATCATTGAACTCAATCATAAACTGCAAAGCATCCGGCAAAGCGGTATCGCCGTTGGCTATTTTAACAATAGAATCGATATCAATGTGCCAGTGATGCAAGCTCAACACCCGTGCATGAAAATGATACTCCACCGCTTTTCCATTGGCCTTGAGCACATAGGTATTCCACCCATCTTTTTCACCGGTAAGCTGTGGCTGCAGAATTTGTTCATGCGCAAATTCTGCTATCATTTTTTTAATCAGTAACCGGGTGGCTTTCTGCCACACAGCCGGTTGTATATGTGCCAGCCCGTTTTGCTGCGCAAGAGCACTGGTAAGTATTTCCATTACATTTTTGTTTATTCGGTGAAAGCATACAACTATACAACAGCAGGCTCTGACTGCTGTACAAAGGCGGCCATTGGATTGGTGAGCATGCCTGCAAACTGCTGACTTTTAAAAGGATTATACATATGATCTACCATCTTGCGGTTATTGCGCAATTGCAGCCTGTTTAAACAGGTTTTAATAATTTCAGGAGCAAACAGGTTAAAGCGTTCAAACTTATCCTGTAATTGTGGGTACTGCCGCTGATAGTCCAATATACATTCCGCGGCCAGCTGCCAGAACTCCTCTTCCGGAAAATCAGCATGCTCTACCAGTATATTGTTTAAAAAGCGGAAGAAACAATCGAATATTTGCGTGAAGATAGACAGGATGCGCAACTCGTCCGGCACCTCCATATAAATCTGCTTCACGTTATCCGGTAATGCCACGGCTTTACTCAGCACCGCAATCTCTTCTCCTATATCTTTCATAATAGCCCCAACGGGGACATTGTTTTCCAATATCAGTATCAGGTTTTCGCCATGCGGCATAAAACGCATATCGTGGTAGTAATAACAATGCAATAAGGGACTTACATAACATTGCAGGTATTTACGTATCCAGCTGGCAACAGATAAACCCGATGAACGGATAAGTGCAGGCAGCAAGGCATCACCATAGCTATCCACATGCAGCAAGGCTGCCATTGTAATGATACGTTGTCCTGGCTGTAGCACCGATTGCGGACTTTCGCGCCACAAAGCAGATAGCATTCCATTAAAAGAGGTATTGTCATCCCTTACCACACTGGCATAATCGGGATTGGTATATCCTGCTGCCGCCACTTCTTGCAGCACTACAAATCCTTTTTCACGCAGGTAGGCGTCCTGCTTTACTACATTGCCCACCCACTCACTGATAGCGGGAGAAGTGCAGGCAAAGCTGGCATGCAGGCCCCGCATAAAGCCCATGTTTAAAATAGATAAAGCTGTTTTTACATACCGCTTACCTGGCGAGCTGACATTGTAAAAAGTGCGGATAGATTGCTGCGGCAGGTATTGATCGGGCGCATATCCCAGGTATACCAGTTTATCTGCGGCAATATCACCGGCAAACAACAGCGCCAGTTTATTAAACCACTGCCAGGGATGTACCGGTATAAAATAATAGGCATGTACATCCAGCCCTTTATCCAGTAATACCTGTTTAAAAGCTGTAAGTGTAGCCCCATCCAGCTCGTTCTGTACCAGCGCTTCGTAAGGCAGATCTGTTACCCCTGCATACTGTGCGCGGCTGTTATGTGCTGCCAGCCACAACAACCGTAACGGGTCAGCGGCTTCCGGCGCATAAACCCGGTAATCACTCGCATCAAACCCCATACGGCCGTTATTGGCAACAAAGCAGGGATGACCTGCCATCATAGCCTGTTCCGTTTGCTGGTAGTCGGCCCGGGTAAGCTCCTCCGCAGTAAGGGTGTTATAGGTGTGCATATAGGCACTGCCACAAAGCGTACTGTTCACCTCTTCCAGGTAAACAGGCAACACCGTTTCTGTAATGCCCAGTGTTGTTTTAAACTCAATGATAAAGCTGAGTGAATCTAATGGTTCACTATGGCCGTTCACCATTTTCTGTATAGAAGCCGTATCAATATACCACTGATCCAAAGCCAGCTTCTTTGCCCTGAAATGATATTCAATAGCAGCATTATCGGCGGGTAATACATAATACCCCCACCCATCCTTGCTATGTTCCAGCCGGGGTGTTACCAGCAGCTCGTGTGCAAACTCACTGATTACTTTGCGTAAATGCAGGCGGTTCACCTTACTCCATACAGCCGGCTGTAAATGTGCCACAGACTGCAGGGCAGATACTTGTATGTTCGGTTTCATGTTTGTTCTATTATGTAAGGATTAACTGTTAAGGGTAGCGAGATAAGATTGGCAATAAGCCGCGCCATGCCTTTTTACAATAGATAAAATATCGTGTATATGCTCCAGGGTAGTAAGCGGGTTTAACAAGGTAAACTTGAGATAAAACTCGCCATTTACACGCGTACCGGCCACAATGGCCTTGCCTTCCTGGAACATCTCTTTCTTAATATGCTGGTTTAATGCATCGCCCACCTGGTAAGCCCGGATAGCTGCCGGATGATAACGAAACACCAGTGCGCTGATATCCGAATAACAAAGCAATTCAAAATCATTATCGGCAGCAATCACATCCGCCGTAGCAGCCGTTGTTTCAATAATGGTATCAATATAAGCACCCAGCTTTTGCTTGCCCATCATACGCAGTGTACACCATAGCTTCAGTGCATCAAAACGGCGGGTACTTTGTGTAATAGTTTTATCAATCTGGTTCAGCCCCGCAAACTCATTCTCTTCCGGGTTCAGGTAATCGGCATGATGGGTGATCAGGTTCAGGTAATGATGATGCTTTACCAGCAAAGCACTGCTGCTGATAGGCTGAAAGAATGCTTTATGATAATCGGTAGTAACAGAATTCGCCTGCTCGATACCTTGTAACAGGTGGCGATATTTATGGGTAAGTAACAACCCGCAACCATACGCAGCATCTACATGAAACCACATATTGTATTTACCTGCCAGTTTGCCTATAGCATCCAGCGGATCTATATTACCAAAATCGGTAGTGCCGGCAGTAGCCACCACCCCCACAGGAATATTACCATTTTTCAACTCCTGCTGAATAGCCTTTTCCAGCAAGGTGGCATCCATCCGGAATGCCGCATCCGTACCCACGCGGATCAACGCCTTTTCACCCAGCCCCATCAACGAAATGGTGTTCTGCAAGCTAAAGTGCGACATTTCCGAAACAAAGAACCGGAAACGGCTGGCTTCTGCCGGCAGCCCCTCTTTACGGATGTTATGTTGCAGGTAAGTAGTAGCATAATAATCCCTTGCCAGCAACATGCCCATCAGGTTACTCTGCGAGCCGCCTGCGGTAAACACTCCATCTGCATCTGTACCAAAACCTATTTCGTTACACGTCCATTGTACCAGCTTTTGCTCCATCAACGTACCGCCCGCACTTTGATCCCAGGTATCCTGCGAGGAGTTGATAGCGGCAATCAGCACTTCTGCTGCTAAGGCAGGTATTACTACCGGGCAGTTTAAATGCGCAATGTAATGCGGCAGGTGAAAAGCAGTGGCATGATCCACATACAAACGCTTTACCTCTGCAAACAGTTGGGCATAACTTTCTAACGGTGTATCAAACGCTACCTCTGCAAACAAAGCCCGTAGCTGGGCAGGAGTAACGCCACTAAAAGGCTGGGTATTGTTTTCCAGGAAAGCAGTTACCACTCCCCTGGCGCTTTCCATAGCCTGGTAATATTCGTTACTGGCGCCTTCGTAAAAAATATCTTTATAATCCTTTGCCTGCTGTGTAGTATATACCGGCAAAGCAGTAGTGGTATCAATAGTATTAAAATTCATATCTTTTTTATTATTTAATGAAGAATAGTGGATGCCGCAGCCTGCCGGTGTTGCCTGTATTGCTCGCGTGTACAAAAAGCCAGGTAGGCCTGTTTTTGTGGCAGCTGCACCGCCTGGTGATATTCAAAACCCACACGGCGGGTAAGCACATGCATTTTATCGTTGCACACATCCGGTTCTACAATCAGCCGCTTCACTTGGCTGTTCTGCAGCATATAATCCATGATGGTACATAGTATATGATAAGTAAACCCGTGAATAGGCGTTTCTACGGGAGCCACCAGCAAATGCAATCCATAATCGCCTTCCTGTGCATCATAATACCCGGCAATAGGATCTTTCATCACATGATAACTTTCCCATAAAAAAGCCGGCTGGTTATTATAAAATCCCATATAGGCGTTAGAATGTGGCGCCTGTGTAATAGCCATGTAACTGGCTTTTACCTGCTCCGGCGTGGTTTGCTGCATTTGCCAGTACTTCGCATAATCGCGGTTTACCCAATCGTGAATCAAGGGAATATCCTGTTCTATCTGTAGGGGCCTGAAAGAGAAGGTGCCCCATCCCTGCCACTGTTGACTATACAGCAGATCGTGCACTTCCGGCTTGTTTCTGGCAATTGCATATTGCTCGCGGGTACAAAAGGCCAGGTAAGCCTGTTTATGCGGCAGATCAATCATCTGCTGATACGCAAATCCTGCCCGTTTATTCAATACATGAATTTTTTCATTCCTGATATCCGGCTCTACCACCAAACGCTCGATAGCAGCATTGGATAGCATAAAATCGATGATTACCGTAAACACCTGCCAGGTAAAATGGCGTATAGGTGCATCGGCCGGGGCTACCAGTATATGAAAACCATAATCACCAGGCCGAACATCATAGTACTTGCCCAAGGGGTCGTTCATTACCCAGTAGCACTCCAGCAAAAACGCCGGTTTGTTTTCATAAAAGCCCATAAAAACCTGCGTGTGCCGGGTTTCTGTAATAGCCACATAGGCGGCTTTCACTTCTTCCGGGGTAGTGTTCTGCATTTGCCAGTATTGTGCATAACTTCTGTTTACCCAGTTATGGATAACAGCAATATCTTCTGCTATACGCAGGGGTCGCAAATGAAAAGCGCCATAACCGGGTGGTTGTTTTTTAAATACAATCCCGTCTTTATCATAGCCTGTTAAAGGAGACAATACTTTTTGCATACGATAAACAGGATTAATTTTGAACAGAAGTATACACCTTGCCGTAATGTTCTTCCATCACCAGGTAAGGATTATAGGGATGGGCCACCTGCTGAATATGCAACAGGCTGGTTTTACTCATCATACGCAGCATCATTCTTCTTTCGCAGGGTACCATGTTACCGCCTTCATTTCTGAAACCGGCAGTAAAAGCACTCCTGCCATGTGCACACAGATGATTGTTTACAAAAATCAGGTCGCCCGATTCCGGGATAAAATCACAGTAAATCAATTCGCGAGCTTCCTTCCAGAAAGCTTTTAAATGTTCCATAGCACCGGCACTTTGCCCTGCTTCGGTATTATAAATCTGCTCCGCCGCATCAAAACGTATAAAAGGCGCTTTACTGTTGCCATACAACACAGAAGTAGTGATTCCTTCCCCTATGGCTTCCTGCCCGGCATAATTGGCATCTTTGGGACAGGTATAAATAGGCGCAAACAAAGGCTGTAATACGGCAGCATCCTGCTGATGACTGCGAATAGAATATAACATAGAAGGTACCTGCTCTTCATTACGCAGGTACAGAAAGCTTAAAAAGTCGGCCGCGTTAAACAAAAAAGCGTCTTCGGTATGTACAAACAGTTCGGTTTTAGAACCCGATCCTGTTTGCGACCAGGCCATACCGGCATCCGGTATAATGGCATGTAATAAACCACCGCCTTTGCGTTGTGCATAATACTGCACCGGCTTGGAAGGCACTGCCCCATGCAGTAATGATGAAATAAAACCGTATTCCACTATACGCTCCTTGTCCATCTCGCGCCAGCTGGCGGGAGTAGCACCCAATGCTTCGTGGTCTACTTCTATCAACCCCTTTAACACCACCGCCCCATACTGACGGGCCGAAAAATCGGTACCCAGCCTGTTCAGCAACCGTACAATGCGTTCCGGCAACAACCGGAAGGCATTCATGTGCAGGGCTGCTATATAGTCTGCACGTTCATAACTGCCATACTTTCTTTTTAAATATTTACCAATACTGGTAATTTCCTCCCTTTCATCAGCAGTTATCTGGATGATGGCAGGTGCTAAAGGTGGTTGTGTAATAAGATCGCTTACTGACTGCGGTTCGTTTACCGAGGTTAGAAGAAGACTTTCCATGGGATCAATTGATGAGGTGTTTGAAATATATCCAGCTATTATCGACTGCAAAGCTGATTACTATTCAACTCCCCTGACGGTGAAAAGCCTACCACTCCCGGTATTTTTACCCCTGCCCTATTTAGCAATCTGGTTAGGGCTGATACTGAAATACTTTTTAAAGGCACGGGTAAAATGCACTGCATGTTTGTACCCCATCATAAAAGCAGTACCCGACACATTATGTCCTTCCAGCAACAGCTTACGGGCGTTTTCCATTTTAGCATCCTGTATAAACCCATACACCGTAGTGCCAAATACTTCTTTAAAGTGGCGTTTTAAATAAGAATCGTTGGTACCTACCTGTTGCGCCAGGTCCAGCAAAGAATAGGTTTTAGTAAAATCGGATAAAATAATATCCTTTACCAGGTGCATTTTTTCAATATCCCGCTGTTTCAAACGCAATGGCCGGGTGGTATGGCTACCTGTTATGCTCATTTGCTTTTCATAGGCACCCAGTTCCAGGGCCAGCAACTCCCCTACCTTGCTTTTAATATACAACTGCTTGTACCTGCCCTCTAACGGGCAATACAATATGTCGTATAATATACTATTGCTTTTAGCCTTAATAAGCTGACTGGTATCGTTCATCACCATTGACTTTTTCTGTTGCAGGCTTTGCTGTAATCTGCCATATAACGGATGATCTTCCGATAAATAATACAACATCAGATCAGGATTAATGGTAAGTTCAAACATTTCTATTTGTTCGCCTGCCTGCCAGGTAAGATGAATGGGCTCAGGCGCCAGGAACAGGTAATTATATTCCTGCTTTTTTAAACAGATCAGCTCCTGCATACCATTCCGTATACGGTAGCATTTTGTACCGTGTATGGTATAACTCAGTTGTATTCCTGGCAATGCGTTTTCAATAATCACCTTGCCTGGTTCGGCAGCAACAATTTTATAATACCGGATATGTATGCCATCGGGCGTTGCCAGTTCATAAAACGTATTAGAGTCATTGCTTTTACCTGCCGGCCTGCGCGTTGTTGTTGTTGTTGCTGCAGCCCTTCTTCCGCATTCACGTACATCCGAATCACCAAACATAACATCTATTTTATCATAAGTTTTTTGAATGTCCTCAAGCCCCTAAACGGTGTTTATAATTCTTATTACGGGATAGTGTTAGTTAGCTATACAAACACATATAACCTTTTTATCAGGTTATTTATAATAAAGGCAACTGAGAACGAGTAAATGGCCATTCGATATTAGTAAAAGGTTCTAATAGTATTCCCGAATTCACCTGATATGGTATACATTTTACCGTAATTGGTATGAGGGGTTTATAACCAGTTAAAAACCAATGTTTAAACAAAAATGAAAATATTATTTATTCCACTTTTCCCAAACTTTTTTCCCGATTACGTAAATGGATAAAATATCCCTCTAATACTTTCGCGCCGAATACAAGATTAACATTATGAAACTGTTTACCTCTAAGCGCCAACGCTTTTATACAAGAGCGTTGCAAAGCTTTATTTTACTCGCACTCTTCTTTGTTCCCATGTTATTAAACGCTGCTCCTCCTACAAGAGGTGTTATTACCGGTAAAGTTGTTACCAATGATGGGCAGCCGGCACAGTTCGCCACCATTATACTGGATGATAAAAAAACAATACATGTTAATAAAGATGGGGTTTACCGCATTGAAAACCTGGAAGCGGGCACCTATAACATTGCCGTAAGCTTTGCCGGTCAGGAACCACAAACCAAAACCGTGGAGGTAAAAACCGGCGAAACGGCAACAGCCGATTTCGCCCTGACCATCAGCGCTCAAAACTTAAATGAAGTAGTAATTATAGGTAGCAAATACTCCGTAGCCGCCCGCAAAAAAAGCAGCACCGCTTCGCGTCTGCCTTTAAATTACCTGGAAAATCCACAATCGTACAGCGTAATTGATAAAGAGCTTATTGGCGAACAAATGGCTATCACCCTGGAAGAATCTTTCCGTAATGTGCCTGGCGCCGTTCCTGCAAAAACAGGTGGCGGAATGCCCGCTTTTGCTTCCCGTGGCTTTTATAATACCGAGAACCTGAGAAACGGCATGGCTACCAACCTGAAAACTGGTATTGACCTGGCTTCGGTAGAACGTGTAGAAGCAGTAAAAGGCCCTTCTTCTACTTTATTCGGCGGCCCTATGGTAGCATTTGGCGGCCTGGTAAACTATATAACCAAAAAGCCTTACCAGAAATTTGGCGGCGAAGTATCCTACACTGCCGGCAGCTTTGAATTAAATCGTCTGGCAGCGGATATTAATACCCCACTGAATGACGATAAAACAGTGTTATTCCGTATTAACCTGGCAGCGCAGAACAAAAACGATTTCCAGGATCAGGGTTATGGTTCTACGCTGGTGGTATCTCCCTCTATTACCTACCTGGTAAACGATAAGCTGACTTTTCACTTTGATGCAGACATTCAAACGTTTAAAGGCACCAACAACACTGCCTGGACCACCACCAGCGGCGTAAAAGCCACTTCCCTGGACCAACTGAAACTGGATTTCAAACGCTCTTTAATAGACAACTCTTTTGTAAGCAATCAATACTCCAAAAGCTATATTGTACAGGCCGAATATAAAATGTCTGAACACTGGACTTCACAAACCAATTTTAGCAGCAGCTCTGGTGGTTATAACGATCTGAATTATTTTTATCAGTTCTGGACTTCTGACAGCACCGTTGCCAGAAACGTAGACGTGTTTGCGCCTGATAAAACAAACAGAACAGAAATTCAGCAAAACTTTATCGGCGATTTCCATATTGGCCGATTCCGTAACCGTGTAGTAATTGGATTAGATTACCTCTCTCAATATCGTAGCTATAAATACCGCCGCGAGTTAATGGATGTGGTAAATATCAACCAGCCTATTCCCAGCATAAGAAAAGAACAACTGGACGACAGGTTATCACAAAACAGCGCTTTGGCCAGCAATGCCACTTCCCGTTATAAATATTATGCTGCTTATATTTCAGACGTATTTAATATCAGCGAGCAATTAATGGTAATGGCCAGCCTGCGCGCTGATAGAATTAACAGCCAGGGCACCTACAACTGGTTAACCCAGGTGATTACTCCTAATACCAACTATAACCAGGCGGCACTTTCTCCTAAATTAGGTATTGTGTACCAGCCGGTAAAAGATAAGGTGGCCTTATTTGCCAACTACATGAGCGGCTTTAATACCCAAACTCCTGCTCTTAATTCAGATGGCACTGTGGTGTCGGCCAAGCCTAAATATGGCAATCAGTGGGAAGGCGGTGTAAAGCTGGACCTGTTACAAAACAAGTTAAGCGCCACTATCAGCTATTACAATATTGGTGTTAAAAACGCAATGCGTTTATTTACCCAGGATAGCAAAAGCTTTTACGCTTACGATGGCGAAGCCAAAAGCAAAGGTGTAGAAGCAGAAGTAATAGGCAACCCCTTTGCCGGTTTTAACTTTGTAGCAGGCTATGGCTTTAACGAGAATTCTATTACAAAAGCAGCCTCTAATGTAGGCAAAAGCAACATTGGCACTCCTAAGCACGTTGGTAACTTCTGGGCCAGCTATGCCTTATTGAATGGTGGATTAAAAGGTCTGGGCTTTGGTGCCGGTGCCATGTATTCGGCAGAAGCTTATGTAGATGCAGCTAACACCGTTACCATGCCCGCTTACACCGTTATTGACGCCACTGTATTTTACAATGTGCAACAGTTTCATTTAGGTTTCAAAGCCAACAACATTGCCAATAAAAAATACTGGGTAAGTGATGGCTTTTATTCACACCCAATGGCTACTACCAATTTCCTGGCTACTATTGCGTATAAGTTTTAGTAACAAATTGAATACATAAAAAGAGGGCGTTTTCTATTTTTGTAGAAGACGCCCTCTTTTTATGTGTTATTGTTGATATTATATCTGCAACCTGCTTAAGGTTTCCCTGGACACACCCAGGTAAGCTGCAATCATTGATTTAGGCACCCGTTGAAACAACGAAGGATATTGCTCCAGCAATTGTTTATAACGTGATAAGGTATCATTTTGCAGCAAGGCCATCACCCGCTTTTGTGTATGCAAAAAGCCCGAAGTAACCTTTAAACGGGCAAAACGTTCAAACTTCGGCATCTCTTCATATAGTTTATTCCTGTCCTGCTGGCTCAGGCACAACAACTCTACATCCTCTAAACATTGAATGGTATAAATAGCCCTTTCACCAGTTTGATAAGCCTGGTAATCAGAAACCCACCAGTTTTCCATGGCAAACTGCAAAATGTATTCTTTGCCATCATTATCTATAGTGAATGTTTTGAGTAATCCCTTTTCCACAAAATATTCCAGGTATACCGCATCGCCCGGCTGAATGATGATAGCGTGCTTTTTGAACTTTTTCACCTGAAAATGCGATAAGATATAATCAAACTCCGCATTTGTTAACTCAATAAATTCCTCAAATTGCTTTCTGAGGCCGCTACTCATACTGCTTTATTTAGCTGCTAAAATAGCCCATATCTGTGATGTACATCACACCAAATCTGTGACACACCTCCTTCCCCTGCTGGCACGCAGTATCTAGCTTTGTGAAAAATCAGGTTATGAAATATTTAGTTGTATTACTGGCATTACTTACCCAACAGGCATTTGGTCAAACCACCCCTAAAAAAGTACTGTTTGTAGTCACCTCTTTCAGCGAGGTAAAAAACGTAGGCAAAACCGGCATCTGGCTGGAAGAGCTTACCACCCCTTATTACTTATTAACCGCACAAGGCATACAGGTAACTATCGCTTCTCCTAAAGGCGGCCAGGCCCCCATCGATCCCAGAAGCACTTCGGAAAGTTTTCTGACGCCATCGGCTAAAAAATTCTTAGGCGATTCTGCCGCACAGGAGCAACTGAAACATACCATTGCACTGAAAAGCGTAAAAGCAGCAGATTATGATGCTATTTTCTACCCCGGTGGCCACGGCCCTATGTGGGATTTACCACAAAATGCGACTTCCATTGCGCTGATACAAACCTTTGCAGCACAACACAAACCGGTAGCCCTGGTGTGTCATGCCCCCGCAGCATTGAAAAATGTAAAAGCTGCCAATGGCGACTACCTGGTAAAAGGTAAAAAAGTGGCCGGTTTTACCAACAGTGAAGAAAAAGCTGGTGGCGCTATTGCCATGACTCCCTTTTCACTGGAAGACATGCTGAAAGAGCATGGCGCACAATATGAAAAAGGCAACGACTGGCAGCCTTTTGCGGTACAGGACGGTTTATTGATCACCGGTCAAAACCCCGCTTCTGCTGAGCTGGTAGCTGAAAAAATACTGGCAGCCCTGGCAGCAGGTAAATAAATATCCGCCAATAGCATAGCAACAAAAGCCAGCCGTATAGCAACGGCTGGCTTTTGTATGTATATATAGCACTTTTGTTTAATTTAGGTGTCAGATAACTTATAAAACATGAAACCCTTTTTCCTGTTAGCATTGACCTTTTGCATACAACCGGTGCTTGCCCAACAGCAATCACTGCCACTCTCTATCAATCTTACTGATGAGGTCAGAATGGCAAAAGTATTTGACACAGACACTACCCGTTTTGTAAGCGCCGCCGAAACCCAGAATAAAACCGGAATTTTCATCATTTACAAAAAAAGCGATACGCTTTCTTTCAAGCATTCTTACTTTGTTAATGGAGACGCTTATGACGATGGACATATCAGACAAGGCATTGCCTATTATGCAAAAACAGCCGGTACATACAGGCTGCAATTTGCTAATGCACGCGCCTTGTTTTGCGAAGGTTGTAACAACCTGCATTATTGTGAAGTAAAAGAACATAAAGACACCATTACAGTGCAGCAATCCTGGGGACCGCACGCCTTTAACCGCATAGAGTATTACCGTTTTTTATACACTAAAAACAGTATCCGCTGGCCACTTTTAGATGTTACCCTATCCAGCAGCTACGCACATGACACAGAGCCTGACGCCAACACATATACTTTATACAAACCCTCTTCCGGTGTAAACATGAGCAATTATGATGCAGAGACAATAGGCGACACTGATACGGCTCACCTGGCTTTTCAACAATCCCTTTTCTTTAAATCGAATAAATACAAGGCACTGCTGGATAGCCTGTACAAACTTCCTCAAAGTAGCTTTCCCTATTTATACCGCCTGTTTTCTGCGGAAGATGCAGACGAGTTTATCACAGAAGATATTACCACTAAAACCGTTAAAGATGCTAATGAGATCGGCTATTTTTTCGAGCAGGCCAACAACCTGCCTGCGGCCGAAGTGTTTTTAACAAAGGTGATAAAGACATTTCCTAAAAGAGAAGTAGCCTATTTTAACCTGGGCGATGTGTATGTAAAAAAGGGGATGAAGAAAGAAGCAGCCAACCAATACGCTATTTATATGAAGCTGATGAATGAAAGAGGTTTGCAGCAAAAAATACCACAACGGCTTATTGATTTTGTAAGCGATCCTAAAAACCAATAAGCACCAGCCACACTTGCTTACATCAGCACACAACAAAGCCGCTTCACACTGAAGCGGCTTTGTTTATACAGCAACTATTTTATTTCAGCTTCACTTCCACTACCTGCCCATCATTATCTACATCTACAAACTTCTCCAGTAAATCGGAATGATCGGTGGTATATAATTCACGGGAATAATAATTGGTAGTTCCATAACCATTATAACCGCTACCTGTATACCGGTCGTAATATCCGCTGGAATACCAGCCCAGCACACCCTGAATATAATATTTACCCGGCTTCATTTTAGGAAAAGTAAACTCACCGGTGCTATTGGTAACAGCTTCCAGCCTGAAACGATAGGCATCGGGCGACAAGTACACAAACTTTAATTTCTTCGGATTCTGCTTTTTTCTTAAATCCAGGTATTCCAGTAAATAAGGCGTTACAGGAAACAACACTACTTTTATTTTATTGGCATAAATACGCTTGCCGGTTCTGCCATAAATAGTTTTGTTCGGGCGCGTAAACGCCACTCCTTTAATAGTACCATTACCCTCCTGCAGCGCGTACCTGGCAGCAACGGTATCAAAAGTACCTTTAGGCCATAAACGAATAGTATCATCCCTCTCTTTTTGCACATATTGCGCTTTCAACTGTGCTGCTGTCATCAGCATACAACATGCTACCATCAACGGCAGCATCACTCTTTTTATACGTTTCATTCCGGGTTTCATATTGCTATTGTTTCATTGTTTCATGATTATATAGCGGTGGTTATTAAACCTACAAAGGAACTGTAACTACTGTTACAGTTCCTGGTACGCTAATAATGCCTCCTGCTTTCCTTATTATTTACAAATTTTTTGATCTATGCTATAGCTTTTATAAGCGTTGCCAGCTCCATAGTCAACCAGCAGTTTAGTAGAAGTAGTGCTACCCGCGCTTAAACTTGATACAGTAAGCAAATTTTCTTCTGTATACACTTTATCACTGGTTGTAGTAGCAGAAACCTTTACATAAACAGGCCTATGGCCTTTTTGAATATCAAAATCTTCACTGGAAGTATTCTTCACATCATAAGTGATAATTACAGAATGCGAACTTGGTAAGTCTTCTACCACGGGGTTACTCAGTTCCAGTTTATCCGCAAAACATGCCCCATCTGTAGTAGCAACGTCATCATTACTTTTGGAACAGCCTGATAATACGGCAATAGCAAGCATAGGTAATACGGCCCAAGCCCTGATAGTCTTCATAGTCATCATATTTATTGGTTTACTAAAAATCAAAAACGTGCGGCAGGGTGTCAGGTTGCTTATATGTTAGCAAAAGTACCGGCATGGCTGCCGTTACACAATACCATTATTCTACCGTTTTTTTCTACCATATTGATGGTAGAAATTTCATTTTAGCCTACCAGTGAAGACAAAAAGCCTGCCATTTTTTTAACATATGTAATAATGTGATTCACTCCCACATTATGGAAGTCATGTCACCAAGGGCAGCATAAAATGAATGCTACTCAATGACAACCAAGCTTTCAATACGCTCGAAGTGCTTTTTATTAAGAGTGGCAAAGGGAAGGATTGATCAATATAATGGAAGCATCAACCAGTATTATTTTGTTTGCCATTGATTAATGTACACTCTGGTTTTCTCTATTTCAGCAAGTTGCTTTTCCGAAAAGGTAGGTGCTGACAATAGAAATTCTTCCAGTTCTGTCAACTGTTTTGTATCCTGTTTACTCTTGTCTGCTTCTTCTTGCTGCATATTTCAAACTTACTAAATTTTAACATGCCTGCACACATGATGTAGTCAGCCCATCCTCCACTTTATTTTTTTATGCTTATTTTAGTGCATATGAGGCTATTGTTTGGATCACTGCTGTTGCTGGCAACAACAGCTACCACAGGCAAGGCACAGCAATCCGTGCCACTAAATGAAAACGCATACTCCGACAGCCTGGGCCACGTGCTGCAACACGCCGTAAACGACAGCACCAGGGCCAGGGTTAACTTTCAACTCAGTGAATACTGGCGGGGTAAAGACACAGCTAAAAGCGCTGCTTTTCTGGAAACAGGTCGTGCGCTAAGCAGCTCGTCCCCTTATGTAAAAGCATTGTATCCTTTTTACCTGGGGCAGTTGTACTTTGCTTCTAACACCGCTAAGGCTGCCGATGCTTTTTTACAGGCGCAACAGGCACTGGCTGCCTTTACCACACGGGAAGCATACTTGTATCAGTCCATGTCGTGGTTTAACTATGGCATTATGCTGCGCAACGAAAAAGGCGATGATTTTGTGGTAAACACCTGGTTAAATAAAGCTATTCCGCTGGCAGAAAAAGCAGGCAACGATGAAAAGATAGCCCACTTTTATACGCAACTGGCCACCCTGCTGATGAACAATGCACGTTTTGATAAAGCAGAAACCTACAACAACAAAGCCATTACGCTGCTGGAAACCAAACATCCTAGCTCATCCAGCTTATTGTTTGCTTACTTATCCGCTGCCAGCAATAACATCTATAACAAAAAGCCTTCGGAAGCCCGGGTATGTCTGGATAAGGCATGGAAGCTGCTGGCCCCCTATCCGCAATCTGTAAACCTTCCCAACTACTATTATAACGAAGCATTATACTACACCACTGTAAATGAGTTTGACAGTGCTATGACCAGCTTAAACAAAGGCATTGCCATGGCCAAACAACTCAACCAGCAACAGCTGTTACAGATGCTGGTGTTTAGAAAGTATAACATACTGCTGGAATCCAAGCAATACGGACCAGCGCGCGCGCTGCTGATGGAACTGATGCAGGAAGGCACGCTCACCAAAGAGGTAAATAACCGTAAAATGATATACCAGCACCTGGCTGCTGTAAACGCCAGCCTGGGCGATATGCGGGAAGCCTATAACTGGAGCCAGCAATACAGCAAACTAAGCGACAGCCTTAGCGAAAGCAAACTGCAAAAGAACATACAGGAGCTGGAAATAAAATACAATAAGGCCGAAGACGAAAAGAAGATTGCTGCCCTGGATGCCGCCAAAACCAAAGCCACCCTATCTGCCCATAACCAACGTTTAATGAACTGGTTACTGGGTATAGCTTCTTTACTGTTACTGGCTATTGCCAGCTTTGCGATGCTCCTGTATCGCAACAATAAAAAACTGGCAAAACAAAAAGAGCTGAATTACCTGCAACAGCTCAGGGATGCCGAACAACAAAAACAGATACAGATAGGCCAGGCTTTATTACAGGGCGAAGAGAATGAGCGGGAACGGATAGCACGTGATTTACACGATGGATTAGGAGGCATGCTGGCAGGCATTAAACTGAACCTGAGCACCTTACCCGGATCGCCAGCCACCAGCCACAACGAGCTGCATAAGATTATTTCACAGATAGACCATTCCTCTACCGAACTGCGCCGCATTGCACATAATATGATGCCGGAAGCCTTGCTTTCCTATGGACTGGCAGCTGCTTTATACGACTTATGCGATTCCCTTTCCAGCGATCAACTCAGCATCTCTTTCCAGCCCTTTGGCCTGAGTACGCAACTGCCCAAAGGCATACAGGTAACCATATACCGTATTGTGCAGGAAATGCTGTCGAATGCAATGAAGCACGCCCACGCTACCCATATTGTAATACAATGCTCACAAAACCAAAACATCTTATTAATCACCGCGGAAGACAATGGCAAGGGTTTTGACATGAGCCTGATTGGTCGCACCAAAGGCATAGGACTTACCAATATTAAAAAGCGGGTAGAATACCTGCAGGGTAAAATGGAAATTATAGCCGCCATTAATGAAGGCACCACTATAAACATAGAACTGAATGTTGCAGGATAGCACCCTTATTTCACTGGCTATTGTAGATGATCATCCCGTAGTATTGCAGGGATTGGAAAGCTTTTTCCGGAAAGAAAAGCATATTAGCATTGCCGGCACTTTTACCACCGGCAACGATTTTTTGCAATTCCTGTCCGGCCATGCGGTGCAGGTAGTGCTGCTGGACATTACCCTGCCCGATATTCACGGCGCTGAACTCTGCAAAAAAATTAAACAGCTATCACCTGCCACCTGCGTGCTGGCATTCAGCAACCACAGCGAGCGCCCGTTGATTATGCAAATGCTGCAAAACGGAGCCAGTGGTTATTTGTTGAAAAATGTGGCCTCCGAAGAGTTTTTGAAATGCATAGAAGAAGCATTAGACGGACAGGTAACTTTTAGCACCGAAGTAAAAAAAATCATGGCCCGGCCCAACACCAGTGCACTCAAAACCATTCCTCCTTTAACCAAAAGAGAAAAGCAGATACTGCAATTGATAGCGGAAGGCAAAACCAACCCCGAAATAGCCAACCAGCTATCTCTGAGCATACTTACCATAGAAACCCACCGCAGAAACCTGATGCAAAAATTTGCGGTAAAAAACGCCGCTGCTTTAATTACAGAAGCCGTACAGCATCAATTGCTATAATCAGGCACGCCACATTGATATACAGCCGTTCACTCCCCTTCCAACGCTCTTTAAAAAAGAGCGTACCGACAACTATTCTGCCTTTTTGGGTTCTATTGAGTCTATTCAGAAAACCGGAGCCACTTACGGGAAAAATATTCGTGCTGACGGAGATTCCGTTCGAACGGACGAAGCATATGTATGAGCAAACAGAATTTCCGTTCGTACGGACAGACATTCTGCTTGGCCGTACACGTCTTTGGTCTGGCCGCGCATACACTCCGTTTGCGCAAACATCTTCCCTGTACGCACATACCGAAATTCCGTTGGAGCGTACAACAAAAGGGTTTGCACGTACTGAAGTCCCGTTTGGTCGTACATACACCCGGTTCTTACGAATACTTTTTCTGTATGGCCATACGGAGGTTCCGTTCGTTCGAACGGAACCTCCGTCAGCACGAATATTTTTTCCGTAAGTGCTTTTTTGCCGTCTGTCTAATCTGTTAACAAACCCGTAAACACGGACAGCAGCTATTGCAGAAATACATTTTTATTCGTCAGCCCTCCCCTCTTTTCTGTCAGCCCGGTTGCACTTCCCGACATGTCGGTGTATGATGGATTACATGTGATTGTCAAACGCACGAACAGACGGGCTGCACCTGGGGGCACAGGAAGCGGCAGACTATTCGCAGTATTTCAAAAATCAGCTGGGCAACCTTACCACCATGAAATAACAGTTACTGCCTGCAAAAATCCCGGCCAGGGCTATTAAATCCCTCGCGGATTCTGTAACTTACAGGAAACAGTGAATGTGATCAGCACAGGTAAGGTAGCCTGCAGCATACAACTGCTGCGCAATGCAACGATTGTGATACGGATAGGTAACACTACCTTACTGGTAGATCCCATGTTGTCTGCCAAAGGCGCGATGGACCCCGTGCCCAATGCCGGCAACGATATTCGTATTCCCACCACCAACCTCCCTCTGAGCGATACAGAACTGGACCACCTGTTACAGGAAGTGGATGCCGTGCTGATCACCCACACTCACCGCGACCATTGGGATGTGGCAGCCCAGAAACGTTTGGATAAACAAAAACAGATCTTTTGCCAGCCAGCTGATGTGCAAAAAATAAAAGACCAGGGCTTTTCACAAGTCACCGCTATTGAAACATCCCTGGAATGGAACCAGTTTACCCTTTACAGAACCGGCGGCCAACATGGCACCAGCGAAATAGGTAAAGTAATGGGGCCGGTATCGGGCTTTGTTATTCAACACCAACACTGCACACTATATATTGCAGGCGACACTATCTGGTGTGATGAAGTAGCAGACGCCCTGCAAACCTATAAGCCACAAACCACGATATTGAATAGCGGCGGTGCCGCCTTTACTACCGGCGGCCCTATTATTATGACAGCCGAAGATGTGCAAAAGGTACTGGAACACTCCCCGCACACCCGTGTTATTGCCGTACACATGGAAGCCTTAAACCACTGCTGGCTTACCCGTAAAGAACTGGCATCCTTTCTTACCACGGAGGGGTTGCTGCAAAAAGTATCTATCCCCGTTGACGGCAAAACCATTCAAATCAGCTGATATTTCTGCGTAAGGCCGAAACATTTTTCCCTGTTTCACCGTTTTTTATTCGCATTTCGCAGTATAATCCGCCTGATTTGCAGCATCAGTACGACAGCCCTCGTACCTTTCTTTAAACCGGTCATAACTTTGTCAGTCAAACGCAGAACTTATACCCGGTACAACTTAATTAACTATTATGATCAAACGCATTGCCGCGTTACTATTAACGACAGTTTGCTTTTCATACCCCTTTGCCCAAACACCCGGAAACGGCAGTGTGAAGGGCAGCCTGAAAGACACAGTGCTGATGCAAACACTCAAAGAAGCCACTGTGAGTGTTTTACACAAAACCGACTCTACTGTAGTGGTAGAGGAATTGAGTGCAGCCGATGGCACCTTTCGCATACAGAATTTACCCTGGGGCACCTATCTGCTACGTGTAAGCTTCCAGAGCTATGTCAGCAGCTTTACTTCCTTTACCATCAACGACACAAAAACCACATTTGATGCAGGCACTCTTTACCTCAAGCCCGATTTCAATAACCTGGGTAACGTGGTAGTGCAGGCCTCCCCTATCATTGTAAAAAAAGATACGGTAGAGTACAACGCATCTATGTTTAAAACCAAGCCCAACGCGGTGGCCGAAGACCTGCTGAAAAAACTTCCTGGCGTACAGGTAGATCAGGCTGGTAACGTAACCGCACAGGGCGAAACCGTAAAAAGAATATTGGTAGATGGCAAGCGCTTTTTTGGTGATGACCCTAAAATGGCTACCCGCAACCTGCCACCAGATGTAATTGATAAAATACAGGTATTTGACGATCAGAGCGATCAAAGCAAGTTCACCGGCTTTGACGATGGTAACCGTGTAAAAACCATCAACATCACTACCAAAAAAGATAAACGCAAAGGTTATTTTGGCAAGATGGTAGCTGGTGCAGGCACCAACGAAAATTACGATCTGAGTGTAAACCTGCACCGTTTTGATGGCGACCGCCAGATATCCATACTGGGTCAGGGCAACGACATCAACAAACAAAACTTTACCATCCAGGACGTGCTGGGTTCACAAGGTGGCAGCAGACGTGGCGGTGGCAACGGCGGTGGTAGCACTACCAGCAGTCCCGGCATTACCACGGTATGGGCCGGCGGCGGTAATTACCGCGATACCTGGGGTAAAACGGAAGCATCCGGATCGTACTTCTATAATAGCCAGCATGTTAGCACACAACAGCAAAGCGTTACCAAAAACATTTCTAACGCAGATACCACGCTGTTTAATGGCGACAGGGGTTCGTCCAGCATACAAAACAACCGTAACCACCGGATTGCTTTTAACCTGGAAACACAGTTCGACAGCAGCAACTCGCTGGTGTTTCGTCCCAATGGCTCTTTTCAAACCACTACGCCTAACAGCACTTCACATAGTGTAACTACCGATTACAAAGGAGATACCGTAAACCAGTCTGTTTCCAGAAGCAATGGTTATAACACTGGCTACAGCTTCAACAATATATCGTTACAGCTCAGACACAAGTTTAAGAAAAAGGCCAGAACCCTTTCCCTGGACTTGAATGGCAGCGCTGCCGCTAACAACGGCTATGGTAATTACTATGCCATCAACAGCAAATACAGACAAGGCCTTATTGATACTCTGAACCAGTATTATACCGATTCATTCCATTCTTACAGCTTTAGCCCAACGATATCGTATACCGAGCCTATTGCTAAAAACATGATACTGGAGTTGAACTATAACTTTGCTTATAATTATAATAAGAACATAAACAACACTTACGAGTACGACAATACCAGTAAGGGCTTTACCCGTTATGATAGCTTGTTCAGTAACTCTTACGAGTTTGCATCCCACTCTAACAGGTTTACCTTAAACTATCGCATTCAAAACACGAAATGGAATGCCAGCTTTGGTTCGGGCTTACAATTCATGAGCTTTGACAATACCAATACCACCAAGCATATTGAAGTATCGCAAAAGTTTGTAAACTTTACCCCGCAGGCCAATTTCCAGTATAATTTTACCAGAAGCAACTCGCTCAAGATTTTCTATAATGGCCGAACCGGTAACCCCTCTGCTACACAATTGCAACCCCTTACCACCACCAGCGACAGTTTAAACTTCCAGATAGGTAACCCGGCGTTAAAACCACAGTTTACCCATAACGTGCGGTTTATGTATAACAACTTTGACCCGGTTACACAAAGGGTGATTTTTGCTACTATTAATGCCAGCACCACCGTTAACGACATTCAAAACTCAGTGGTAGTGAACAATGCTACCGGTGGACGCACCAGCACTTATGTAAACCTGGGCGGCACCTATAGCATCAGCGGTTATTTAAACTATGGGTTCACGTTAAAGAAACCTAAATCTAACCTGAACTTTGTTACCAACTTCAACTACTCGCAAAGCCAGTCGTTGCTGAACAATGCTTCCCGTTATACCCGCACCACTTCTATAGGCGAAACACCTTCGTGGACCACGAACCTGAAAGAAAACCTGGACATTAACTTCAACGCACCTTTCACGTATTATATCAGCAGCAGTGCCGGTAACAGCGTACGTTACTTTACACAGGCATTTTCAACCGAGCTTACCGCCTACACCAAAAGCGGCTGGCTGGTAGCCTTCAATTTCGACTATACTTATTACGGCGGTAACAGGGGCGGCTACAATACCAGTGTTCCTATTTTCAGCCCTTCCATAGCCAAACAGATATTCAAGAAGAAAGACGGCGAAATACGCCTGAGTGTGTTTGACCTGTTCGATCAAAACCAAACGGTACAAACCAACGCTTCTATTACCCAAATCACCAACAGTCAAACCAACTTATTAACGCGTTACGTGATGCTTACCTTCACCTACAACCTCAACAATTTTGCAGGCGCCAAACAAAAACGCATGCCTGGAATGTTTGGCCCCGGCCCTGATGGCGATGGTGGCGGTGGCAGAAGAGGTGGTGGCGGATTCCGCGGCGGTGGCGGCGGAGGAAGAGGTTTTTAAGATAACTACAGCAGCAGGCGTTTCAGTGAAACGCCTGCTTTGTTTACTACGCAAATACACTGCACACATCTGCCCGCATCTTTGTAAAAATTGACAAGGCCAGTATGTTATTAACCGTATCAACCACCCGTTACCCTGCTACCGATTTAAGCTATATGCTGCACAAGCATCCGGCTAAAGTGCAGCAAACAGAGATTAAAAACGGGGTGGCACATATTTTTTACCCTGCCGCTACTGATGAGTGCTGCACTTGCGCGCTGCTGCTGGATATTGATCCCGTGGCGTTGGTGCGTGGTGATAACCCGGGTAACCGGGGCGATGCGTTTGCCCTGGAACAATATGTAAATGACCGCCCCTACACCTCTTCTTCCCTTATGAGCACTGCTATTGCACGCGCCTTTAGCACGGCCCTGAATGGTAAATGTAAAGACAAGCCCGAACTGGTACCCGTGCCTATGCCTTTCACTGCTACCGTGGCAGTGGTGCCGGTAAGAGGTGGCAGGCAATTGCTGGAAAAACTGTTTTTACCCCTGGGCTATACCTTACACGCAGAACAGCATATACTGGATGCACAGTTTCCGGAATGGGGCGATAGCCGCTATTTTACCATTACACTGTCCAATACCATCACCTTACAGGCTTTGCTTACTCATTTGTATGTACTCATTCCTGTGCTGGATAATGACAAACATTACTGGGTGAGTGAGGAAGAAGTGCAGAAGTTGCTGGACAAAGGAAAAGGCTGGCTGGAAACACACCCGGAAAAAGACCTGATTGTGCGCCGTTACCTGAAACACCAGACATCCCTGATGCAGGGCGCGCTGGATCAGTTGATGAACGAAGAGCAACCCGCGCCAGGAACAGAAACAGAGCCCCGGGAAACACCCAAAATACGCTTGCACGATGTGCGTTTACAAACCGTGTGCGACACCTTACTGCAATCAGGCGCTACCAGTGTGGCAGATATGGGCTGTGGCGAAGGCAAGCTGTTAAAGCTATTACTGAAACAGCAGCAGTTTACCCGCATTGCGGGTGTGGATGTATCGGTGCGCAGCCTGGAAATTGCAGCGGATAAACTGAAACTGGATAAGCTGCCGGAAAAGCAAAGGAACCGTATGCAGCTACTGCAAGGGTCGGTGATTTATCGCGACAGGCGATTAGATGGTTACGACGCTGCCGCACTGGTAGAAGTGATTGAACACCTGGAACCAGACCGTTTACCGGCGTTGATGCAAAACCTGTTTGGCGTAATGGCTCCTGCTACTGTACTGATTACCACTCCCAATAAAGACTGGAACAGTACGTTTACAGAAGACACTACTAAAATGCGGCACAGCGACCACCGTTTTGAGTGGACAAGAGCAGAGTTTACCCATTGGTGTACACAGGTGTGTGACGCTTATGCTTATCACTACACCCTGCATGCGCTGGGAGAAGAAACAGAACAGGCCGGTGCGCCTTCGCAGATGGCAGTATTTACCAAACAACCCTTAGAAGCCTGATCATGACTATACAAATACCTGAATTAGCCTTAGTAATACTGGCAGGCGCTTCCAGCTCCGGCAAAAGCAGCTTTGCCCGCCAATGGTTTCAGCCTTCCGAGGTGGTAAGCAGTGATGCCTGCCGTGCTATGGTAAGTAATGATGAAAACAGCATGGAAGCCTCGGCCGATGCCTTCGACCTCCTGTATTACATAGTGGGTAAACGCTTAAAGCGGGGATTGCTTACCGTAGTAGATGCCACCAATGTAAGGCCGGAAGACCGTAAACGACTGGTGCAACTGGCCCGGGAATATTATGTAATGCCCGTTGCGCTGGTATTGAACATGCGTGACAGGGTTTGCCTGGAAAGAAACAAGCTGCGCACCGACAGACAGATACCCCCACACGCCATTATCGGGCATGTGAACCAGTTAAGAAGAGGACTAGGTAAACTGCGACTGGAAGGATTTAAAAAAGTTTATGAATGGAATACGCCGGAACAGGTAGCCGCCATTACTGCCCTAGAACGTGTGGCGTTATGGACGAATAAAACCAGCGAAACAGGTCCATTTGATATTATAGGTGATGTACATGGCTGTTACGATGAATTATGCAGCTTGCTGGTTACCCTTGGGTATTCCGTAGATAAAGATGCATACAAAGTAAGCGTACACAACAATAGAAAGCTGGTGTTTATAGGTGACCTGGTTGACAGGGGGCCCAACTCTCCTGCTGTGCTGAAGCTGGTAATGCAGGCGGTGCAGGACGGAGCTGCTTTGTGCGTGCCGGGCAACCATGATATAAAACTGTTGAAATGGTTACAGGGCAAGAACGTGCAGTTAACTCACGGACTCGAAGCCACAACTTCCCAACTGGCTACAGAAACAGAGGAATTTAAACAAAAACTGGCTGCGTTTCTGGATGGTTTGATAAGCCACTATGTGTTAGATGGCGGCAAACTGGTGGTAGCGCATGCCGGGTTAAAAGAAAATATGCAGGGCCGTGGCGCAGCCCCGGTAAGAGACTTTTGCCTGTATGGAGAAACCACAGGCGAAACCGACGAGTTTGGTTTACCCGTGCGCTTTAACTGGGCCCTTGAATACCGTGGCCAAGCTACCGTAGTATATGGGCACACTCCTGTGGTAAAAGCGGAATGGCTGAACAATACTATAGATATAGATACTGGCTGTGTATTCGGCGGCAAGCTTACAGCTCTGCGTTATCCTGAGCGGGAACTGGTAAGTGTGAATGCCTTACAAACTTATGTTACACCCACACGCCCACTGCAATTAACACCGGAAGCCATAAGCCTGCAACAGTTGCATGATGCCTTGCCGGATATAGCAGACATCATAGGTAAACAACAGATACATACCCGGTTGTTACAAGGCGTTACTATTCGCGAAGGACATTCTGCGGCAGCACTGGAAGTAATGAGTCGGTATGCGGTGAACCCGCAATGGCTTATCTACCTGCCACCCACTATGTCACCTTCCGAAACCAGCAACCTGCCGGATTATCTGGAACACCCCGAAGAAGCCTGGCAGTATTACCAGAACAACGGAGTAACCCAGGTGATTTGTGAAGAAAAACATATGGGTTCAAGAGCAGTAGTGATAATATGCAAAAACAAGGATGTAGTAAAAGAACGGTTTGGCATCACTGATAACAGCATAGGCATTTGCTACACACGTACCGGCCGGGCATTTTTTACAGACAAAGCCACAGAACAGGCTTTTCTGCAAATGGTGCAGACAGTGCTGACAGAAAGGGATTTCTGGACCAAGTTTGATACAGACTGGGTATGCCTGGATACGGAGCTAATGCCCTGGAGCGCCAAGGCCCAGGCATTGCTACAACAACAGTATGCTGCTACGGGAGCAGCAGCGCGTAATGGATTACAGCAGGCGGTATCCGCCTTACAACAGGCAGGCAACAACCCTGATATACTATCATTACTGAACCAGTACACTGAACGGGCCACCCTGAGCAAGCAGTTTACCGCTGCTTATGGCCGCTATTGCTGGGAAGTGAAATCGCTGAACGATTACAAACTGGCACCGTTTCATATACTGGCAACAGAAGGCCGCACTTATTTTGACAAAACGCATGAGTGGCATATGCAGGAGATAGCAAAATTCTGCGGAGGAGAAGGCAACCCCATGATAGCTACCAACTATACCGTAATAACACTGGAAAACGCTGCTGAGCGGGAAGCAGCTACTGCATGGTGGCTGCAACTTACCGCAGCAGGCGGTGAAGGCATGGTGGTTAAACCGATGGACTACATAGTACAAGGTAAAAGGGGATTGATACAGCCTGCCGTTAAAATAAGAGGTACAGAATACCTGCGCATTATTTATGGCGCCGAATACACCCGTGCCGATAACCTGAAAAGGCTGAAAAAACGTGGCCTGCAAGCTAAACGTTCCATGGCCCTGCGCGAATTTGCTTTAGGTGTGGAAGCCATAGAAAGCTTTGTGGCCCGGCATCCGTTGCGAAAAATACACCAATGCGTAACAGGCGTGCTGGCACTGGAAAGCGAACCAGTTGATCCACGGTTGTAAATCACCCATTTAGCAGGCGTTTCATTCGTGAAGCGCCTGCTGGTTTTTAGAGGCCAAATAAAAAAGGCACCACTATCTGAATCATTTGTTTCAGAATTAAACTATGTTTGCATCAGAATAAGAAATCATGGCAAGGAATGTTGAGTTTGATGAAGAAGGAGCCATCCAGAAAGCAATGGAAGTTTTTTGGAAGAAGGGCTATAATGGCTCTTCGCTACGCGACCTTACCGATGCCATGAAAATCAATAGCAGTAGCCTTTATAATACTATTGGAGATAAACAGGAACTATTTGTAAGGTGCGTACAGTATTACACCGATATCCGTAAAAAAGACTTTCAGCAACGGCTAACAGCCACCTCTTCTCCATTAAGTATATTAATCAATTACATCAACGATGCCGTTAAAGTGATCATTAACGGAGAAGAAAGCTGCATGGCTATTAAAGCCGCTTTTGAAGTTGGCCCCAACGACGAGCGGATAAAAGACATACTCAAAGCAGACAACGACTACTCCTACCAGTTTTTATACAAGCTGATTAAAGCAGCGATGGACCAGGGCGAAATAGCATCAGACGAAGATCCTAAACTGCTGGCTGATTACTTCAACAGCACCTGGATAGGATGGAACGAATCGTTTATCCTGCATAGAGATCCCGCCAAAATAAAGAAGATGGCGCAGTACTTCATTAAGCAACTCACTAAGTAAAAAAATTTCACTCATTCTGAAACATACATTTCAAAATACCATTACATACAACCAGCTACAATTCTGAAACAAACAATTCAAAATAAAACACACAACATGCAAACTTTTAACACAAGCCTTCAGGGCAAAAGAGCATTGGTAACAGGCGGTACTAAAGGCATTGGAAAAGCAATTGCCGACGAGTTGGCACAGGCAGGCGCACAAGTGATTGTTACAGCAAGAAATCATCCGGGAGAAGGCAATACAGCCCATCATTTCATTGCGGCTGACTTAACACAAGCCGCTGATGTAGCTCAACTTGTCAATGAAATCAATACAAAGTTTGACGGCATTGATATTCTCATCAACAATGTAGGTGGCCTTACCGCGCCGGGCGGCGGTTTCAGCACTTTAACCGACGAACATTGGGAGAATGAGTTGCAGCTGAATTTAATAGCAGCCACCCGTTTAGACAGGACACTGTTACCTAAAATGCTGGAACAAAAAAGCGGCGTTATCATCCATATCTCTTCCGTAGCAGGAAAGCTACCTTTATGGAATCTGAACATGGCCTATGCGGTATCCAAAGCAGCGTTAAACAGCTACAGTAAAGCATTAGCAACAGAAACTGCCAGCAAAGGCGTGCGGGTATTAACGGTAGCGCCGGGAGCAACCAAAACTCCACCTATGGAAAAGTTTATCCAGGACTTTGCTACCGCTTCGGGCATATCCCTGGAAGAAGGTTATCAGCAACTGCTTAACCAGGTGGGTGGCATACCTATGGGCAGAATGGCAGCACCGGAAGAAGTAGCATCACTGGTACACTTCCTGGTTTCACCGGCAGCAGCTTATCTTACCGGTACCAGCTATGCTATTGATGGCGGTACGCTTCCTGTAGTATAAGCATTGACGAAACAGAAAGAGGTTGTTACTATCTACAGCAATAATAGATAGAACAACCTCTTAACTATACAACAAGCAATATTATTATTGTTTCAATAACTGCGTAGTAGCTTTCAACCCTCCTCCATCTATGCGGATAAAGTAAGCGCCTGCACTTAACGCACCACAACCAAAGCCCACTTTGTTCAGGCCGGCAGGGAACGATTTATTCGCTATCACCTGTACCAGCTGTCCATTAGCATTATACAACTGCACTGCTATCACACCCGCTTTGCGGGTGGTAAACTGCACCGTAGCGTAATTATTGGCCGGGTTAGGATACACACCCAGCGAAGCATTGCTACCACTTTCTTCTTTTAAAGAAGGCGCAGCAGATACCACAGCAGACAAACTACCAATAGAAGCACTGCACGAGGCAGCAGTAGGACTGGTCCCGGTAACTTCTAACCAGTCTATAATAGCAAACTCTGCCGAGGCTGTTGTTTCCAGGCGTATCACATTTACACCGGCTGATAAAGCGGCTGTTACCGCTCCGGTGGTGGTCCAGGTAGTCCATGCACCTGTAGCCGGGAAGCTGATAGAAGATACAGCCGTACTGCCATTTACCAGCAGGCGGGCAGTGTAAGAACCATTAGTGGTACCATGCGCATAGCGCCATACAAAAGAATAAGTACCCGCCGCAGGCACACTTACATAATAGTTAATGCCCTTGGAAGCCGAGTTACTTAAATTGATATAATAACCACCATCAGCGCCGCTGTAGGTATTTTGCCTGCTGCCATCTGCCCCGCAATAACCTGATACAGAACTGGCTGCATCATCAATACGTAACGTGTTACCACCACCGGTAGAAGTAGCTGTGAAGTTGGCGGTTACAGAAGTGTTGGCAGTAACTACTACACTTACTGTAGCAGAAGTGCCGCTGGCTCCCCCACTCCAGCTGCTGAACGTGTAACCACTGGCGGGTGTTGCAGTTAAAGTAACCGTTCTGCCGGAAGTATAAGAAGCAGAATCCGGGCTCCTGGTGATAGTACCACCATTGGAAGGTGATGCTGTAGTTGTAAGCGTATAGGTAACCGGTGTGGTGCCACCGCCGCCAGTAGAACCACCATATTCTTTGGCGCCGATATCAGGTGCTGAACCACTGTAGGTAATACCCGAAGCAGTAACACCTGCATTAATTAAGTCACTGGTGCTTACCAGCGATAAAAAGTTACCGGTATTAGGACTGCCATCCGTGTTTTTGGTAACAGAAGGGGTAAGCGTAACAAAATCGGCGCTGCTTACTACCAGGCTGCCACTATTGGTGCTTACATTGTTTTTCCACCATACATTGCTGGTGCCTACATCTGTGCCATTGCTTTTATCGCTGGAACCTGCATTATACGAAAGATTATTACGGAAAGTAGCCGTGCTGCCTGTTCTGAAATTAAAGTTAGATTCTGCATTATTGTAGCTGGTGTTATTGCTTACTTCAATATTACCCGGGTTATCATTATCGGTAAAGCCATGATGTCCGTTGTTAAAAGCGATACAACGACGTACAATATGGTTTACGGCAATGCCCGAGCCACCCAGCTTAAAACCATTTTTATCGCCGGAGCCGGAAGTTGAGCCCGTGCTTAAAGTACCGTTACCGTAAGAAACACAGTTTTCTAATGTTACAGGGCCAATAGGGCCGGTTTCAGATTTAGCGTAAAAGTCCCATCCATCATCAATGTTGTTATGTGAAATACATCCGCGAAACACATTGCCTGTGCCGCAGGTTAACTTGGCAGCAAAGCCATCTGCATTTTCATTGCCTGCATCCTGGTTGTCAAAAGCCTCACAATTCAATACCAGGTTGTTGGAAGGCCAGGTGCTTAAAGTGGCATTAGTGGTTTTGTAACGGCTTAACTGCAAACCACTATCATGGTTTTTACTGAAAATGCATTTTTCAATAGTGTTGCCATTACCAGATAACAACATACCATTATCACCTGCACCCGTAATAGTAAGGCCGGTGACATGCCAGTAATCGCCATCCAATACAAAGCCCCTGTTGGCATCGGCCACCGCCTGGCCCGAAAAATCCAGCACCGGCACTTCGCCATTATAGGCCGTAATGTTTTTGTTGGCAGATGCGGTGCCATTATTGGTGTCGTCAATAATAGCGGAAGCGGAATAAGAATAGGTTCCGCCACGCATGTAAATAGTTCCCCCGGCCGTTACCGTAGTAATGGCCACCGCTAGTGTTGTTGGGGCTGAAATAGAAGTTCCGGAATTGGAAGCACTTCCCGAAGGAGATACATACAGGGTGGTTTGTGCATACGTTAGACTGCTGCTAACCAGGCAGCAGACAACAAGCAATCGTAGTTTCATTTTAGGTTATTTGCTACAAAATATTCCACACGTTTTCGCAAAACGAATAAACATATGTAAATATTTATGCAAACGATAGGCGCACAAGTGTTCCTGTATAAGGTTTATAAGTTCCCTCAGTACTTCAACACGCCCCGGCTTACCCGCTCATTGCTTTGTCGTATTTCTACTAAGTACATGCCCGCAGCAACATCTGTAAAGTTCAGGTTGGTACGTAATACCTGGTCGGGCTTGGCATAAGTGCTTCTCTTAATCAACCTTCCTGTAAAATCATACACACTAATGTCTACCGCACTTTTCTTGTCGTTGTTCAATACTACATTCAGCAGGTTAGTGGTAGGGTTAGGGTACAGTTGCAGCGATGCCAGCAGCGTGTCTATCGGTGCGGTAACCACGGTATCTCCGGGCAATGCTCTTTTGCCACCAGGAATGGCAAAAATGGGTGTTTCAGAAATCTGTAACGAAACACGACCGGAGGAAGGCACCGTAACACGCTTTACTGTCATGCTGTCTTTGCCAACTGTAGGAGTGTACACATTTACATAACCTGCCTCACCTACATTTAAAGAATAGGTAGCAACGGTATTATTTTGTGTAGGCATCATTAACGCATATGCATTTTGTCCGTTCAACGCATAGCGATCTACAATCGGGCTGTTGTTCATCGTTTCCTGGTAAATATATTGTCCCAGCAATTTATTCGTCTGATACAGGAAATCGGCGGATGGGCGGCGTGTACGGTTGTCATTAATTAAACCGGACGATGCAAACTGAATACCGCTGTTGGCATTATCATCATACATCATATAAAAGAACACCCGGTCTATCCCCAAACGGTTATAGAGTAACGCCGTTCTTAAAATCCAGTCGGCCTGCGTTTCTTGTGTATTCTTATTGCCAATAGCTACGGTATGAAAAGGGCTGCCGCTGTTTAAATCATATCCCGCTTCTGTAACCCATACCGGCATATCGTAAGCATAGTCATGCGCCAGCTGCAAAAACCTTTTGGCTGCTGCTACCGCACCCGAACCTTCCGGGGCTATGCCCACTGTGCCTGCAGCATTATTGGAATAAAAGTGATAGTTGATGATATCCCAGCATAAATCTACCTTACCATCTTTCTTATAACCGCGAAACTCTTTACACCAATCTACCATACCCTTTACAAAATCAGCGTCCGGCCCGGCCAAACCGGCCATTACCACCTGCATGGTAGAGTCGGCAGTTTTCACCCCTACATCTGCCCCCAGGGTATGCTTATGTCCATCATAAAAAGCCGATAAGTTAGCGGCATACTCACGCCCGGTCTGGTACCCCTTGCGGCCTACCCAGGGCTTATTGCGTTCGTTATCGCACTCGATATAGGTAATATAGTTGAGCCCCTTTCTAATTTTATTGGGAGGATCAAAGTTCCAGCGGGTAGTAGCATCAATTTTCATTAAAGCATCCGGCACTTTGGTATTGCGCCCGTAACGCGCTGCATATTGAAAAGCCACCTTCGCCTGTAAGATATAAGAAGCCGGGTTTGAAAAATCAGCACCATAAGGCACCGGCACGTTCTCTGAATTCTGATCGGCCGAAGGGTAGGTAGCTACCAGCCAGGTAGGTAACTGTTTAAGATCGGCCAGCACTTCAATGCCATCTTTTTTACAACGCCAGTAAATAGTATCATAGTTCCAGCCACCGCTATGGCAGGGATTGAATGTGTAACCTCCTTGCTTGGATTCCAGTTTTTCCCAGTCCATATAATGACGAACACCGGTAAAGCTTTTTACCATGTTCATATCCTTTTCACTGATCACAGAAGGGTCGGCAGCATTTTCAAAGTTCCACTCAAACGCATTCACCCCAAAACCCTGCTTCATGCGAATTTGCTTAGGCTTATAGGCCGAAACAGCTTTGGTAGAAGATTTATAAGTACCATATAATTCCAATTCGGAAGGATAAGCCCAGTAAGTAGTTAACACCAGGTAGCGTGGGTTATGTATGGTGCTGTCCAGTTTAAAAATGTTATCACCTGCCTGGTAAGTACGGTTAGGATAAGGACCCACCCACTGCATGTAACCGCTGCCGGTGAAAGTGGCCATAGGAATGCGTTTCCAGTCGGCAGTAATCACACTCAAAGTAGTAGGCTGGTCGGTGTTTATGCCCACTCCGTCGAACATTTTAATACTATCTATATTGATTATCTCATCATCGGCAATAGGATAATACGAATCCCATTGGTTTAATACCTTGCCCCAACCCGTTTGTATCACTTCATTGGTGATGCCGTTAGACAGGCCGCCCAAACCACTGGTGGTATTTACCAGCTGGTACCATCGGGAGGAGTCCATAGGAATTTTGCCACTTTTAAAACCGGTAGTCTGCGCAGTTAAACAGGTGCCTACCAATAAGGAGTACACTACAAGTAGTATAATTTTTTTCATAATTTTCCAGGAATAAGCGTTGAGTTACCATGAAATCAATAGTTCGTTTTTTAAAGTAAAGGTTGGTTAGAACTAACACGTGGCAGCAATCTCAAAACTTATAACTGTAACGTCCTTCCGGGAAATAGCGTTTTGGCTGAAAATCCATTTGTCCGAATTATCCGTAAATAAAGCAACCCACTCCCAACATCCACCGCAAATTGCCTTAGTTACTCCTCTCCTTTTAATAATATACAACTTTATAAGTTGCGGTACAAGGAACAAATTGCAGACCAAAATCATAAAAAAAGGAATAAATAATTAACACCCTGAATAAAAGCAATCTATTTATATACTTTTTTTATTAAATCATCTTTTGCTGCCCTAACACATTCAAACAAACATAATATCAGCTGCTTCAACGGGCTTCTCAACAAAGTACCACATCGCCACCTGCCTGCTGCTGCTACCTATAAATAAGTATTTATCACTCCATCCCTTTCCACGGGCAAACAATAGGATAAATGATATTGTATATTATTTATCATGCATACCTCGCTACTGCAACAGCCATTCAACCCCGACCCTGTTTTCAGTTATCTGACACAGGGCCGCCTTACGGTGCTTACCGGAACACAAACCTGGCACATTCACGCGGGCGAATATATATTATATACCAGGAATCAACTGGCAAAATATCTGCCCCCGATAAACGCATCCGACGAAATACAGGCTATCACTCTTGTATTAAAACAAAACATACTGCAACAATATGCACGGGAAAATAACATTACCGTAATCCATAATGAGCAAGCCAATGCTATTATACCCATTACCCCCAATGTGTTACTGCAATATTTTATTCAAAAGCTATCGCCCGGTCTTCCCATTCAACACCCGGAATATGCCCACTATCCCGAAGCCACCATTCAGGAACTGCTGTTTTTATTGCTGAGAACAGATGCCGCCTTACAAAACATCCTGTTTAATTTTAGCAAACCCGCCAAAGCCAACCTCCACCTTTTTATGCAACGCCACTTTAGGTTTAATGCCAGCATACAACAATTCAGCTATCTTACCGGCCGAAGCCTTACCGCCTTTAAACGGGACTTTGTAGCCGCCTTTGGACAACCACCCGGACGCTGGTTATTGGAAAAACGCTTAACAGAAGCCTATGATCTTATTACTGTTCAACACCTGAAACCAACAGATGTATGCTGGTATGTGGGCTTTGAAGACCTTTCCCACTTTTCTTTTGCTTTTAAAAAGAAATATGGCATATCGCCCAGCCAGGCTAAAAAGAGAAGTGAGTAGCAACTGTTTATACATAGCTATAAATCACTAGCTTACTTTGCCCGCCTTGCTGGATATTTATCCCTATTTTTAAGCAACTACACATTACCAACACTACTGCTACACGCCTTTCCCGGGAGCTGCGCAAGTAATATTCAATTGTATACATACTTTAATATCACCAGATGAAGCAAGTGTATTTGTTAACTATGATATGCCTGTTAGGCAGTGGCTGTATTTCTACCCAAAAAGCAGGCAGCGGCCTAAGTGAAGGTTTTGGCAGTAAGGCAAGCCTGATTAGTAAAAACCTGGTACTGGGCCTTGACTCCGGGTTGGCAGCATCCACACTGCGTGCGCAGCTTTGCGCCACCATCGATTCTGTAATTACCGTGGCTGGTATTAGCACCAATAAGAATATAAGCCGGCTGTTAGATTCGGTACTGAGCAAAAACTGGTCGGCGCTGGTGCAGCAACTGGTAGAAGATGTGTCTGGCAAACAGCTGCGTCAAAACCTGGAGAACATACGCGAAGCCCTGATAGGCGCAAAAACCAGGGAAGATGTGCAGGCTATTCTCAACACCCTGCTAAGCGACACTAATACTAATAAAATTATACGGTTAAAAAACGAACTGCTGGGCGAAACCACCGCCCGGCAAATGGGTATGCTTACCGATACGCTGATGGCGCATATTATACCACGCCTGAACAATGAGATCACCGACTCTACCTTGCACAAGCTATCGCGCTTTTTGAACCAGGATGTACAACGCAGCATTGACACCAACTTATCGGTAGTGCAGAAATATGCCGATTGGTTTTTAGCGGGCCTGGCCCTGGTGGCCGCTTTTATCATTACATTGGTATGGCAGAACCGGCAAAAGTACCTGAAACTCACTACCCTGCTGGCAGCACAGGTAAATGCCATACCCGACCAGAAAACGTACGACCTGCTTACCGCCCGCATTAAAGCCAGCGCCGCCAACGCCGGCGTAGAACCTACTTTGCGAACGGTGCTGCAGGAAAACAATTTATTGAACACCAACAGCTGGAAGCCGTTAGAATAACTGCTTCCCTATTTGCCTGCCGCCTGTTCATCCATAAACAGGTAACGATCGCGGTGCTGTTCCGCCGCTGCAGCAGACTGCACATTGATATGCATTACCTGCACCGGTGTTTGGCTGGTAGCTATAGGCCACGCAGGCAATCCTTTGCCGTTGGGGTTTCCTGTTTTAATAAAATTGGCAAAATAAGCCTGCATCACCTGGGAGATGGCATAATCTTCTTTCGTCCACGCATACACCTTATTGGTAGCCAGGTTGCCCATCGCATATTCAATTTCAGCGCTATGCACCGCACCACGGGCAGGTGGCGGCTTTACAGCAGTAGTGCTCTTTTGAACACCACCCGCCAGGCCCGGCACCACATTACCCATAGCAGACACCATTTCGGGCCTTGCCCGCTCATAGATGTATCTGTAAACAGGTTTATTGCTGGTATTGATATGTACATTACTCCATTTCCAGGTACTAAACCCGATGAAACGATCGCCGGCCAGATCATCGGCTGCAGCTATCACTTCATCGTCTGTAGTAGCTTTATACAATTTCAGCACATCCGTGGCCTTGTTGCCATACAAACGCTGCACTGCTTTTTCGTAGTTTTCTTTGGTAGGCTTTTCCTGCCCCAATATCATCTGATGCCCCATCTCCAGGTTATTCCAGCCCACCAGCAAAGGCACCTGGGCCTGCTGCCCTTCATCATACATAGCATAGGGACTAGTGGGGAAAAAGTAGCGATCTACCACACTGGAAAAACGGAACACTCCAAACTGCGCAGCAGCCTGCAACAAAGCATCTGCCGGCATCGCCCGTAAATCTTCCAGCGAATTTTTACCCGCAGCAGTGGCAAACTCAGCGCCGGTATGCTCTCCTTCCTGTAGCGATACGGCACGCAGGGTACCCAGTAAAGAGCCACTTTCGCCTATGGCTCCTGCAATGAAATCGCGCGACAAAGGAGAAATCATCTGGGCGCTGACCGATACAGAACCTGCGGATTCGCCCGCTATGGTTACCCGTTTAGGATCGCCCCCAAAAGCAGCGATATTATCATGTACCCACTGCAAAGCAGCGGCCTGATCCAGCAAACCATAGTTGCCCGAAGCATGGTAAGGCGCTTCTGTAGATAACTCGCTATGTGCCAGAAAGCCAAACACCCCCAGGCGATAGTTGACCGTTAAAGCCACTATCCCCTGCCGGGCCATGCTCTCGCCATCATACCGCGGCTCACTGGCATCTCCCGCTACAAAACCGCCACCATAGAAGTATACCAACACGGGCAATAACGCCTTTCCCTTAGCAGGTGCAGGTGCCCATACATTTAGATATAAACAGTCTTCACTGGCACTGTCTGCACGTGAATTCATATCGCCAAACACATTGGTTTGCATGGGCTTGGGTGCAAACTTCTTTGCCATACGCACTCCTTCCCAGTTTGCTGCCGCAGCCGGGGCTTTCCAGCGCAAAGCGCCTACCGGGGGAGCAGCAAAAGGAACACCTTTAAACGCGTGTATCCCGCTTTTTTCCAACACACCTTCTATTATACCATTGGCTGTTTTTACCTGCGGAGCACTTTGTGCGACATGCTGAGCAACAACAGGCATTGCGCCATGCAGTAACAGGCAAGCAATAACGATATGGATTCTCATGATCAAATTTTAAAAAAGTACACTATGAAGGTACCGGAAACTGAACTTACTACGTCAACATTTATGACAATCCACCCGAAATAAACTTATCTTTACTTTATTCCAAACTCGAAAACAACCCATCGCAAGCGCTGACATGAAACTGAAGCAACTAGGGAAAAAATTTAATAACATACATTTTTTATCCCTGCTAACCAATGGTTCTGTTGCTGCACTTGGCGTAATAAGCAATGCTCTTTTATGCAGGGCTTTATCTTTAAACGACCGGGGTGAATGGCTTGTTTTTTTAACTACTTTTCTTACAGTAGACAGCCTGCGATCCGGCTTTCTTACTACCGCCTTTATTAAGTTTTATGCCGGGGCCGAAAAAGAAAAGGCAGACCGCGTTGCCGGTTCCAGCTGGTTTATTGCGCTGGTAATTACCTTAGGTATTTGCATCATCAACATCCCTACCTGGTTTATTGCCGGCCATATAAAAGACACAGGCCTATCCTTGTTTTTTAAATGGGTGGGCATTAATATGCTGGTTAGTCTTCCCTACTTTATGGCCATTTGCCTGTTGCAGGCACAGGCCCGGTTTGATAAACTGTTACGATTACGGCTATTTAACATCATCTGCTTTATTGCATTTATACTGATATTATATTTTGCCAATCTCAGCACCACTCAGTATACCATCTATGCCTATATGCTTTCATTTGCTATCAGCAGCATGGTAGCGTTGCTTACAGGCTGGAGCCAGGTACAAACCTTTTCTAAAAAAAGCAGGGAGCATATACTGGAGCTGTATCATTTTGGTAAGTTCTCTGTAGGCACTATTGTTAGCGCCAATATGTTCTGGACCATAGAAACCTACATTGTCCGCTACTTTCTTGGACCTGCTGCACTGGCGGTGCTGGATATTGGCGTAAAGCTGCTGGAAATTATAGAGATACCCCTACGCAGTTTTGCAGCTTCCGGCATGCCGCTTTTATCTGCCGCTTATAACAACAACGACCCGCAGCAGGTGCTTACCACCATGAAAAAGATGATAGGCATGCTCACCGTTATTATGGTGCCTGTAATATTGGTAACCATTGTATTTGCTGAAATTCCTATTTCACTGTTAGGTGGTGGAAAATATGTACATACCGAAGCAGTGAACCTTTTCCGGATATTCCTGGTGTTGTGCCTGCTGTTTCCTGCCGACAGGTATATGGCTTTAACGCTGGATGCCATTCATAAACCAAGGGTTAACTTTTACAAGGCGCTGGTAATGCTGGCTGTGATAGTAATAGCAGATATTATTGGCATTCAACTTACCGGCAATATCTATGGCATTGCCTATGCATCGCCTTTTCCTATTATCATCGCCATTCTCATCAGCTATTACCATATTCAAAAGTATACACCTTTCCGCTTCTGGGATATTTACCGTTTCGGATACCAGGAAACTTGGAAAAACCTGGAGGTGATTAAAAAAAGATTTACGAAATCGTAAAGTCCAGCGCAGCAGCTACTCCGGCTTTGCCAGTGCAGGCAATAGCAGCCGTATGCCGGCCATCTACAGCAAAGCAGGTAACACTATCATTCTGTAGCATATTTTCACGCCAGAGTTCACCGGCTACGCCTGCTCCCTCCTTTTTAAACCAGGCTTCCTTTGCCGTCCATAACCGGTAAAACTGTTCCAGGCTATTACTGCTTTGCTCTATATAAGCAATCTCCTGGGGATGAAAAGTAGCTGGCAGCATATTTCTGTAAGAGAAATGGTTATTGATAAACTCCACATCCACCCCTACCGGCAAGGCAGAGAAAGCCAGCACCACCCAATTACCGGAATGGGATACATTAAAACTTACAGGCAGCTCGGTAAAAGGCTTTTCCGCTCCCTGCTGTTGCACTACCACCTTATTAGCAGGTACATTCGCAAACTTCGCCAGCAGTAGTTTTAAAGCCACCCGCCCCACGGTAAACCGCTGATAATCGTCCAGCTTTCTATACCGCGCAGCGCGCGCCTGCTCCTTATCTGTAAGCAGGTATTCAAACTTATCGCAGGCTACAAAACTATCCGACACATTTACCCGAAACACATATGCCTGCCCGGTAAGCGACCGCACAGGCATGTGTAACCGAAAGCCCTGCCAATGCAATATGCTAATATCAGCACCGCTTTTACCCATTGCTTTCTGCGGTTTCAATGGCTTTTTCCAGCACCGCCACAAACTTTACTTCATTCGGATGCTCAATAAATGTTTTATGATCGCCGGGCAAATCGTGAATAAACAAACCTCCTTTGGCAAAAGGCTTCCAGCCCATATACATCGGATCATCCAGGTAGTACAGTTTCTTTTTCACCTTAAACAGGTGAATGGCTTTATGATAAGGCGCTAAGCGATATTCCAGGTAAGCACGATCATACTCTTCATATATTTTTTCCTGGAACGATTGATCGGCCGTAATCATCTTCTCCTCTGTACCCCCCATCAGCAGCTTCTGAAAGCGTCCTTTAATACTCTTCAACTGGTAAAGGATGGTATCCTGGGGGTAGCGGAAAAACGACCCCGCAAAGAATAATATTTTCGGAAACTGGCGCAACACTTTTTTCACCAGTTGCATCTTGCGGCTGTCGAACAAAGCCACATTATCTACATAAGTATCTATCATACCCAGCATCGTTACCTTCTTACCAATCGCTTCCAGCTGCCGGCTCATTTCCAGTGCAATCATCCCACCCAGCGAATAGCCTAAAAAGATATAAGGCCCATCGGGGTTTTGCTGGCGCATATCTGCTATATAACGTGCTGCCACATCTTCAATAGAAGTGATTTCCGGATCGGTGCCATCCAACCCCAGCGCCTGTATGCCATACAAAGGCCTGTCGGGCGCAAAGTTTTTAATAATGGAATGAAACATCAGCACGTTTAAGCCCGAGCCATGTATGATATACACCGGCGTTTTGCTACCGGTAGATTTAATAGGCACCAGCGAAGTCCACTGCACCGCTACATCCTTTTCTTCTATCAGGCTGGCCAGCTTAGCAATAGTTTCATGTTCAAACAAAGTGGCAATAGGCAGGCGCACACCTGTTTCTTTTTCAATACGTACCATTACCGACACAGCTGTTAAAGAATGGCCACCCAGTTCAAAAAAGTCGTCGTGTATACTTACCTTATCCAGCTGCAACAAGTCTTTCCAGATCTCCGCCAACAGCTTCTGTTCTTTTGTTTCCGGCAACACCATCACCCGCTGGTGGTGTTGATGTAGCTGTTGCAGCGCTATAGCACCCAATTGCTTTTTATCGGTTTTGCCATTGGGGCTTAACGGTATTTCTGTCACACGTATCACTTGCTGTGGCACCATGTAAGCAGGCAATAAAGCCTGTAATTGCTCTTTCCATTGCGCCGCCTTTATGTCAAAATCGGCATCAGTTAAGCCTTGTACTACTACAAAGGCCACCAGCTTCACTTCTTCCGCTCCTGCCTGCACGGCATGCACTACCGCTTCTCTTACCCCCGGCATACCCAGCAAATGATATTCTACCTCTTCCGGCTCAATTCTATACCCTCTTATTTTTATTTGCTGATCACTGCGTCCCAGGCATTGAATTTCGGCATGTGGCAACAGCTTGCCCAGATCGCCGGTTTTATACAGCTTGCCATTGGTGCTGGTAAGTGTGTTAGTAATAAACCTTTCTGCGGTAAGCTTCGATTTATTGATATATCCCCTGGCTACTCCTTCCCCTCCTATATAAATCTCCCCTATACTGCCGGGAGGTACCGGCTGCATATTGGCATCCAGTATAAACACCTGCGTGTTTTGCACGGGCTTGCCTATGGTAATAATTTCATCTTCCTGGTGTACGCGCTTGGCAGTAGCATAGATAGCTGTTTCGGTAGGGCCATACATATTCCACACCTCCTCACAACGCACCAGCAGCTCACGCGCCAGGTGCAGTGATAAGGCTTCACCCCCGGTAATGATTTTGATAGGCAAAGACTTTTCCCATCCTGCTTCTATCAACATTTTCCAGGTAGCGGGTGTGGCCTGCATCATACTGATGTTTTCCTGTTCCATTACCTGCAGCAATGCACGGCCATCTTTGGCCATATCTGCATTGGCCAGCACTATCTCGGCCCCTGCCAGCAAGGTTAGAAACAGCTCTACATAAGCAATATCAAAAGAGATACTGGTAATGGCCAGCAGTTTATCGGCTGCTGTGATACCGGGGCTTTTTAACATGCCCGTGAACAGGTTTACCACATTGCGATGCGTAACTTCTACGCCCTTGGGTTGCCCGGTGCTGCCGGAGGTATGTAAAATATAAATGAGTTCATTACCCGCGTAAGGCACTACCGGTGCAGTAGCAGCATACAATTCCTTATCCGCAAACAGCTCTTCCGTCAGCAATAACTTCAAAGCATCGTATTGCGCTGCATATTTCTGTGATGTGATCATCAGCTGTGCCGCCACATCACCCAACACATAGCGCGTTCTGGATACCGGATAAGAAGGATCTAACGGTAAAAAAACAGCTCCGGCCTTCATAATCGCCAGCAGCGTAATCACCAGTTCCGGCGTTCTGTCCAGCGAAATCCCTATTCTATCCCCGGGCTTCACCCCGTTGGCTATCAACGCATGCGCCAGCTGATTACTCGCAGTGAGCACCTCCTGGTAAGTAATATTCTTCCCGGCATAACGAATAGCCGTTTTAGGTAAATGCTGTTCGGCAGCTGCACTGATCAATTCATGCAACGCTTTCTCTTTAGGATAAGACTTCCCGGTTTCATTCATCCTGCCCGACACTTCGTTGCCCACCGCCTTATCTGTAGCAGAAAGCGCCTTTAACGGTATGGCAGGGTTTTCTACAATCTGTTGTAATATCCTTTCAAAGGTTTCGTGAAACTGTTGTATGGTGCGGGGCTTAAACAACTGTGTGTTATAGCTCCACTCCACGGTAATCTTATCGTTGTTACCGCTGATGTTTACAAACACCTCAAAGGTTTCGTACTCCCGGGGAAAGCTGGTAAGCCGGTGCTGCAACCCTTCCAACTGCACATCATTATCCAACCCCAGATCTACGTTAAACACTACCGGAACCAGGGTTACCCGCGATGAATCGCGCGGGATATTCAACGCCTTGAGCAGGCTGCCAAATGTAATATGCTGATGCTCGTAAGCTTCCAGAATTTCGGACCTCCTCTTTTGCAGATATGCAGCAAACGTGAGGTCGCCATTCAATGAACTGCGCAAAGGAAGCAGGTTTACACAATGGCCCACCAGCCCGGTATTGCCGGTGCTGGATTGCCCGGCAGCCGGTAATCCCAGCACAATATCTGTTTGTCCGGTTACCTTATACAGGAATAACTCAAACGATACCAGCAAGGTGGTAATAAAGCTGGTACCATGTTTTTTACCGGTTTCTTTCAATGCATGAGTTAAGGCCGCAGGCAGGCCATGGTCATCCCTACGACTTTTATAACTGCGCTTTGCAGGCCGCGGAAAATCGGTAGGCATATCCAGTTCGGGCAAAGGAGCCTTAAACTGCTGCAGCCAGAAGTTGCGAATCTGTTGCTGCTGCGGACCATTCGCTGCTTCCATTTCGGTTTTGGCATAGGGCAGCATTTGCGGCGCAGGCAACAGGTTGGTGGCAGTGCCTTTTACGGCTGCGGAATACAGCTTACCCAAATCCTGCAGGATAACACCTACACTCCAGCCATCGCCAATGATATGATGTATGTTGATAATAAGCTGATGCTTTGCTTCACCCAGCTTTACCAGGTGAAACAACAATAAGGGGCCATTTAGTAAATCAAAAGTGGTAGCTGCATTTTGTAAGGCTATGTCTTTAACCACCTCCTGCTGTTTACCAGCAGGCATGTCCGATAAATCTACATGCACTATCGGCACCTTGCTAAATGCATATACAAATACATATTCACCATTGGCACTGATAGAAGACCGTAAGGCTTCATGCCTTTTAAATAATTGCTGAATAGCTTCTTCCAGCAGCGCCACCTGTAAAGTACCGGTAAGTAACAGGGCAAAGCATTCGTTATAGGCACGGTTGGCATCAGCACCACCTATCAGCGTAGATAAATAAATTTCTTTTTGAGATTCATTGGTAAAGCCAACCTTCTCAATTTCCGGCCCTCTTAGCGGGTCGTAGGCAACAGGGTTAAATTGTACGTTTCCAGTCATGTGTAAAAGTGCTTATGCTTCAACAATTTGTAAATACTTACCGGGCGCTTTAGGATCGGCCATAAACCAGGCCGGATTGCCCTCTGCATCCTTACCCAAACGGGCCTGCGGATGCGGGGCCACCTCAAAATCGGCGACGCTTTCTTTTGCCTGTGTATCCTCAGTGGCATATGCAGGAATCAGTTTCACCGCTTTTAACACCTTCACGCTCTCTTCAAATTGCTGAATAATCGTATCTACATCGCCCAACGTATGAGCAGTAGTAATAAAACAAGGAAAACCATCCCATATATGAATACCTCTTTCCCGCATCAGCGTAAACACCAATTCACTATAGGGATATTCTTCATGAAACTTCAACTTCCACAAAGAACCAAAGTTTACTGCGTATATGGGCAACTGGTATTGTTTGCCTATTTTATTCAAGGCATTGGCCAGATAGGCCGTTAACTTATTCAGGTTCTCTTGCAAAGATGGCCCCGCCTGCTTCATGTGCTCCAGGGAAGCAATACCCGCCGCCAATGCCAGTGGATGACGCACAAAAGTACCGGCAAAATAAGTAACGCCTGCTTCAGGCACCGAATCATCGCCATACTGCCAGAAACCACCATCCAGCGCATCCATATATTGCTTTTTACCGGCAATAGCACCAATAGGCATGCCACCACCCACCACCTTACCATAGGTGGCTACATCAGCCTGTATACCAAAGATGGCCTGTGCGCCACCAGGGTGGGCACGAAAGCCGGTGATCACTTCATCCCATATAAGCACGGTACCTGCTTCGGCAGTTATCTTTCTTATCTCCTTTAAAAACGCTACGGGCTGAAACTCCGGCCGCCGGCTTTGTACCGGCTCTACCAGCACGGCAGCCAGTTCATGCGCACGCTCTTTGATAATTTGTAAGCTTTTATCTGTACCATAGTCCAGTATCAGCATATTCTGCACGGCTTCCGGTGTAATGCCCGGTGCAGCCGGAAAGCTTTTTAATTTTTGTGTACCGCGTATGATCACTTCGTCATTAATACCATGATAGCTACCTGTGAAGGCTACTATCAGCGAACGGCCCGTTACCGTTCTGGCAATACGCATAGCGCCCAGCACCGCTTCCGAACCGGTATTACATAAAGCCGCACGGTCAAAGCCCGTAAACTCGCAAATAAGCTTAGCCAGCGTACCGGCATGCGCATGCTGCGGTCCTAACTCATAGCCACGCTCTACCTGGTCCAGTACCGCTTTCTTTAAAAAGTCGGGCTGAAAACCAAACATGCTGGAGCCAAATCCATTCAGCGCATCTATATATTCGTTGCCATCCAGATCCCACAAATGACACCCCTTGCTTTTATGGATCACGATGGAATACACCAGCTCTTTGGTAAGCGGTTTAAAACCAGTTACCACACGCGGGTCGGCCATATGCGCCCGGTTTTGCTGTGTATATTCTTTGCTCGATTTTGTTTTAGTGTTATAGCTTTTAATAAGCGCCTGCAAAAACGCCTGTTGCTGGGCGTTTAAAGCAGTGGACTGCTTCTCAATTCGTGCAGCTGCACCAAAAGGCTTTTTCAACTCTACTGCTTCCGCAGCTGTAATGTCGGCAATATCAGGCACCTTCACCGGCACTACCGCAGCAGCTCCCGGACTTTGCAGGGCAGCTACCTGCCGGGTTAAATCGCCCAGCTGTTTCATAATCATATCCAGCGGCGAACCGGTGGCGGCAGTGGTAGCAACAGGCGTTTCTGTTACCGCATAAGCACTGGCAGGCAATTGCTTGTCCAGGTACTTAGCCAGCTGTTCTACATTCGGGAAAGCATCATTCAGCTGTTTAAACGAAATGGGTAGCTTAAATTCTTTTTGCAGGCTGATAGCCACCTGTGTTAAAAGCAAAGAATCCATCCCCAGCTCAATAAACGAACTGTTATGCTCCGTTTCTCCAATGGTGACTCCCGAAGCATTCTCCAGGATCTCCTTAATTTTTTTAACCAGGATCTCTTTTCTGTTCATGGGTTGTTGCAATACAGGGTTAACAATGGCGGTTTCCTCTGGTATAGTAGTGGTAAGAGATACCTGTGTGGGTGCAGCATTTACCCAGTACCTCTTTTTATCAAAAGCATAAGTGGGTAGCGATATCCTGGCCCGCAGCTGATGACCATATACCGCTTTCCAATCAGGCGTAACACCTAGTTTCCATAACTGGGCCAGCGCTTGTAGCAAACCGCCGTAAGCATTTACCGGTTCTTCTGACTGCTCTAAGCCCGCTATCGCTTTTACAGGCTTACCCGCCATAATCTGGAAGGTTAAGGTAGATAACGTTTTACCCGGCCCCACTTCCAGCATCACCAGTGGTTGCTGTGCAGCTGCAAAATCAATGGCAGCAGCAAATTGCACCGTAGCCCGCATATGACTGGCCCAGTAATCAACACTGGTGGCCTGCTCATCTGTTAACCAGCTGCCCGTTACCGTGCTTACCACCGGCTTGCGTGGTACCTGCAGCGATACCCTGGCTATAATCTCTTTAAAAGCAGGCACCGCTTCATCCATCATATAAGAATGAAACGCGTGGCTGGTATGTAACTGTTTATATAATATACCTTGTTTTTCCAGTTGTTTGGCATAAGCGCCCACTGCATCGAAAGTACCTGCCAGCACACATAAGCCAGGCGCATTAAGTGCCGCCACGCTAATGTTATCCGGCAAGGTAAGCGTGTCAACAGCTGCTCTTACACTCAGCATAGCCCCTTGTGGTAAACAGCTGATCAATCGGCCCCTGGCTGCAATCAGCTGTAAAGCATCTGCCAGGCTAAACACACCTGCCAGGTGGGCCGCCACAAATTCACCTACACTATGGCCCACATACACTGCCGGCACAATGCCCCAGCTCATCCACAACTTTGCCAGTGCATATTCTGTAACAAACAGCGCCGGTTGTGTATAGTAAGTATTCGTAAGGGCGTAAATATCTTTCAGCTGGTAAATGATACTTCGGATGTCTTCCCCCATAATATCCTGCAGCAAAACAGCACACTCATCCACCGCCTGTTGAAACACGGGTTCGCGGTCGTAAATGGCTTTGCCCATATTATTAAACTGCGCTCCTTGTCCGGGAAATAAAAAAGCGACCTCCATCGCCTTCGCAGGCACTTCCACCGCTGGCAACTCCTCGCTTAACTGTCTCATAGCATCCGCAGTGCTGGTAGCCACCAGGGTTTGCCTGAAAGGCAGTGTTTCCCGCGTGGTTTGCAAGGTATAGGCGATATCTCCTATACCTGCCTGCGGATTATGCGCAATAAAATCTTTCAGCTTGCCGGCATATAAATGTGCACTGTTGGCCGATTTAGCCGACCAGCTGAACAAAGCAGCATCCGGCTGCTTTAACAATGGAATGCTATTATGTGGGTATTCCTGTAATATCACATGCACATTGGTACCACCCACCCCGAATGAACTCACTCCTGCCAAACGCTCTCCTTCGCTTTTCCAGTGCGTTAAAGCAGCATTCACATAAAAAGGACTATTCCCGAAATCAATTTCCGGATTGGGGGTGTTATAGTGGATAGAAGGCGGCAATTGCTGATGGTATAACGCAAAGGCCGTTTTAATAATACCCGCCACACCTGCCGCATGCGTCAAATGCCCGATATTACTTTTTACAGACCCAATAGCACAGTATTGCTTTTTATCAGTGTTACCATAAGCCAGCTTCAATCCCTCTATTTCTATCGGGTCGCCAATAGGCGTAGCCGTACCATGCGCTTCTACATAACTGATTTTATCAGGTGTTACACCGGCATCGCCCAATGCGGCGGCAATAGCGCCTGCCTGCCCGGCCGCATCCGGTGCGGTAAAGCTTGTTTTTTCGCCGCCATCGTTGTTAATGCCCACTCCTTTAATAACCGCATAGATGGTATCTCCTGCCTGTATAGCCTGCTCCAGCGGCCGTAACAGCACCACACCGGCGCCATCGCTGAATACAGTACCACTGGCCTGCGCATCAAACGTGCGGGTGTGCCCGTCGCTGCTGAACATAGCCCCTTCCTGGTGCAATTGCCCGCTGTTTACAGGCACTGTAATGCTCACACCTCCTGCCAGCGCCAGGCTGCACTGCCCGTTACGCAAAGCCTCCACCGCCTGGGCAATAGCCAGCAACGAAGTGGAACAGGCCGAGAATACACTTACCGCAGGCCCTTTTAAATTCAGGTGATAAGCCGTGCGGCTGGATAAATATTCTTTTTCATTCAGCGTGCTTACCTGCAGGCTTCCTACCTGGTTAATCTTTTGCGGATTGGTAAGCACATTGTTGATAAAGTAGGTATTACTTCCACTACCGGCATACACCCCAATAAGCCCGTTATATATGCCCGGCAGGTAGCCTGTGCTTTCCAATGCTTCCCGCGCTATTTCCAGGAAGATGCGCTGCTGTGGATCCATCAGCTCTGCCAGCTTGGGCGATAAGCCCCAGAAAGCCGGATCGAATGCATCCACCTCATTCACAACCCCTCTGGCTTTTACATAACCCGGCATTTGTTTTAGCTCGCTGTCAATAGAAGCATCCAGCTCTTCTTCTGTAAAAAAACGGATACCTTCCTTGCCTGCCAATAACATATTCCAGAAAGCTTGTGCTGAATCAGCGCCAGGCACACGGCAGCTCATGCCAATGATGGCGATATCTCCGTTTGAGGCAGGCTTGTTAGGGGAATAGGCGGGCAGCTGCGTGGTTTTTATAGCACCAGTGAGATAAGCTGCGATGCCGCTGATAGTAGGATATTGATAAAGCTTTGTAATAGGCAGCTGTATATTATGCTGCTTTAAAGCAATGATTGTTTTTTGCGCCAGCAGGGAATTACCCCCCAATTCAAAAAAACTGTCTTCTGCACCAATGGCATTCAACTGCAACACTTCTTCCCAAACACCGGCAATGGTTTGTTCCAGCTCAGAAACAGGTTGGCGAAAAGCCACATCCAGCTCGGGTCTTTTCAGCTCGGGCTTTGGCAATGCTTTCTTATCTACTTTACCGCTGGAAGTTCTGGGAAAAGTATCCAGCCACACAAACGCAGCAGGAATCATATACTCCGGCAATTTATCGGCCAATGCGGTTCTTACTTGTGCGGTAGTGGTAGGGGTACCGTTCGACAACAGGTAAGCCACCAGCTGCTTATTCCCCGGCACATCTTCCCTGGCTATTACCACAGCGCTTTGCGCCACACCCAGCACATTCAACGCCACCTCTACCTCTGCCAGTTCTATCCGGTAACCTCTTATTTTCACCTGGTCATCTGCCCTTCCTAAAAACTCAATATTGCCATCCGGCAGGTAACGCGCATGATCCCCTGAACGATAAATAGCTATTTCGCCCTTTACAGGGTGTTTCCAGCGGGTAAATTTTTGTTGGGTTAACTCCGGCTTGTTCAGATATCCTTTACCCAAACAGGCGCCTGCTATGCACAATTCGCCCACCTCACCATCGGGCAGCAGGCCATCTTTTTCATCCAGTATGTATATCTCTGTATTGTCAATAGGTTTACCAATGGTAGGTAAAGCCGGCCATTGCGCAGTATCGCCTTCCAGACGTAGCTCTGTTACTACATGACATTCTGTAGGACCATACTGATTGTATAATACGCAACCAGGCAGGTGTTGAAAGAAGCTGCGTACCTGCTCTGTGATCTTTAACTGTTCACCTGCCGTCATCACCTCGCGTAAAGAAGCGGGATATAAATGGCTGCTGACAGCGGTTTCGGCCAGCAACTGCAAGGCTACAAAGGGCAGGAATATCCTGTTCACCTGTTTTTCATCTATCAACTGTAACAGGCTATCCGGGTCTAAACGCAAATCGTCATGGATAAGCACCAGCTCCCCCCCTGAAATTAAGGTGGCAAATATTTCCTGGAATGATACATCAAAGCTCAGCGGAGCAAATTGCAGGGTTTTGTTTCCCACGCCCGCCACAGAATGTTGTTGCTGCCATAACAGTAAATTATATAAAGCACTATGCCCCATACAAACACCCTTGGGCTTTCCTGTTGAACCGGAAGTATACAGTATGTAAGCAATATCTGTAGTTACCTGCTCGCCTGTTTCCCGGCTGTTCTCAGGCCTTTGCAAACCCAGTGAAGCAAACAGTTCTTCTTCTTCCTCATCGCATAAGCAATACTTTGTTCCCGAATCGGCAATCTGCTGCGCAAGTCTGCTGGCAGGATAAGCAGGATCGAGCGGCATATAAGCCTTACCAGACTGCAACACTGCTAACACCCGAATAATCATATCTATGCTTCGGGTAGTGCTTACACCAATAATAGGATCAGATAAAGAAGTGAGGAAGTGCGCTGTTTTTGCTACCGCTGTATCTAACTGAGCATAGGTCAGGTGTTTTCCCTGGGAGGAAATGGCAACAGCTGTGGGATGGCTGGCAACCTGTTTTTTCAGAAGCTCGTACACATTCACTACAGTACTGGGCACAACGATTCTTTCCGTGCGGATGCTCATAAGGGAATGGGATTTAAAGTTATTACAATAATAAACCTTATCCCGCAAAGTAGGGAAAAATTGAGCTTAAATGATGAGTAAAATAGGCTTAAAAAAGGAACTCCCGTAGACACAGGTGTTCGTAGTTATTCTATAAATCAAAAAAGGTAACGATACTTATTAAGTATCTTATATGTTTAAGAACATTACTCTTTCACTGCTAGACTGGCAAATAACAATAGAAGTTCAACCTTCTTCATGCGCACCCTGCCAGATAATGATGCAAATTATAAACACCTGTAGACAGCTGACCCATTTTGGCCGTATTTAATTACGAAACCGATTTCGTAATTGCTACCTGCATCGGCTATTGGCAAGCGCTCTAACGCATTACCACTAACGGTTTTCAGGCACCTCACCCACAACATCTGCCATAAACATCCATTAACACCAACGCCTATAACCCTTACTACGTAAGGGTTATAACACACTTTACCTGGCGCATCCTCTTGCTTATTTATTATCCACAAGCAATAAAAACGCGCACTCCGTTTTGCAACTCTTTTGCAAATATCCATATTTTCGCAACTCAATTGCAAATAAAAATTATCGTAAACAATTTCCAAAACTGGTTTATATGATCAAACAGTTGCCCGTTACCGTGTTAAGTGGCTTTTTAGGAGCCGGTAAAACCACCTTACTCAATCACGTACTGCACAATAAAGAAGGGTTGCGTGTAGCCGTGATTGTAAATGACATGAGTGAAGTGAACATAGATGCCCAGCTGGTAAAAAACGAAAACACCCTGAGCCGCACAGAAGAAAAGCTGGTGGAACTAAGCAATGGCTGCATTTGCTGCACTTTGCGGGAAGACCTGTTACAGGAAGTTGCTAAACTGGCTACCGAAAACCGGTTCGATTACCTGTTGATAGAAAGCTCCGGCATTAGCGAACCTTTGCCTGTAGCGCAAACCTTTACCTTTCACGATGTAAGCAAAGGCATTGATCTTGGCCGCATGAGCAGGCTGGACACACTGGTTACCGTGGTAGACTGTTTCAACTTTATCAAAGACTACAGCAGCATAGATTCTCTGCAAGACCGGCAGGCTACTGACATGACTGACGATTACCGTACATTGGTAAACCTGCTTACCGACCAGGTAGAGTTTGCCAACGTGATATTGCTAAACAAAACCGACCTGGTAACGCCGCAGGAAGTGAACATGCTAACCGCCATGATTCGCAAGTTGAATGCAGAAGCCCGCATAGTATCCACTTCCTTTGGCAAAGTACCGCTGGATACTATTATCAACACCGGCTTGTTCGACTTTGACAAAACCAGCCAGAGCGCCGGTTGGATAGCAGAAATGAACAAGGAACACCACACACCCGAAACAGAAGAATACGGTATCAGCAGTTTTGTATTCCGCAGCCGCCGCCCCTTTCACCCCGAACGTTTCTGGCACTATATCAACACCGGCTGGCACGCCAATATTATCAGAAGCAAAGGTCTGTTCTGGCTGGCATCCCGCCCCGATGACGCCATCAACTTTAGCCAGGCAGGTGGTAGCCTGCGCGCCGAAAATGCCGGTGTATGGTGGTGTAGCATGCCCTACCAGCAACGCATTCAATACGCCGCCTTCCTCGAAAACCAGGAAGCCATTGAAGCCCAATGGAGCAAAACCTTTGGCGACCGGATGAACGAGCTGGTGATTATTGGCCAGGAAATGAACAAAGGTGCTATTGTAACAGAGTTGGAAGCCTGCCTGTGCAATGCCGCAGAAGTAGAAGATATGCAAACAGGCCATGCCTTTAAAGATGCCTTTCCGGTGTTTTAACGGGGCTGCATTAGCATGTTTATAAGAATAGCCAATAGCATGAAAATGTATAACAGTATGGAATAGCCGCCGCCATGCTAAACAGCAGCAGCCGGCGCAATAGCCGCCTGGTATTGCTGCTCGTCAAACTCATTCTCACTTTTAGCAATCACCACCGTAGCAATGCCATTGCCAATCATATTGGTAATGGCCCTTGCTTCCGACATAAACCGGTCTACCCCTATCAAAATAGCCGCATTATCAGCAGAAAGAATGTGCATGGCAGCCAGCGTAGAGGTTAACACAATAAAGCCGCTACCGGTAACACCCGCAGCCCCTTTGGAAGTAACCATCAGTATAGCCATAGCCGTAAGCTGTTGCCCAAAGCTCAGTGGCACATTGTATACCTGTGTTAAAAACACCAGGGCAATAGCCAGATAGATAGAAGTACCATCCAGGTTAAAAGAATAGCCTGTTGGAATCACCAACCCTACTACCGACCGGGAGCAGCCGAACTTCTCCATTTTGTTAATCATATTGGGCAATACTGATTCAGACGAAGAAGTACCCAATACAATCAATATCTCCTGGCGGATATATTTCAGGTATTGCCACAGGCTGAACTTATAAATGCGGCATACCAGGTTCAGTACCCCAAAAATGAACACGCCACAGGTAATGTATACCGTAAGCATCACTTTACCCATAGGCAGTAAAGTGCCTAAGCCATGCTTTCCTATGGTGAAGGCCATTCCACCGAAAGCCCCGATAGGCGCAAACTTCATGACCACCTTCATCATATTGAACAGCACCTGTGATATCTTCTCAAACGTGCTTATTAACGATTCTCCCTTCCCGCCCAGCTTACTTACGCCATATCCAAAAAGAATGGCAAAAAAGAGAATCTGTAAAATATCTCCCCGGGTGAAAGACTCGAATATATTAGAAGGCACTATATGCGTAAAAAACTCCACCCAGTTCATTTCTTTAGCCGCCGCAGTGGCAGTGGATTTCGCTGCCTGCGCCAAAGGCTTTACGCCATTTCCAGGCTTCAGTACATTGGCCACCACCAGCCCTATCAAAATAGCCAGCGTAGTAATCACTTCAAAATACAATAATGCCTTTCCTCCTACCCGGCCCACTTTCTTTATATCGCTCATACGCGCAATACCCAGTACAATAGTAAAAAAGATCACCGGCACAATCAACATGCTTATCATACTGATAAACGTACTGCTGATCAGTTTTGCATAATCGGCAAACGCGGGAAAATACGCGCCTGCAATAATACCTGCTGTAATGGCCACTAATACCTGGAAAGTAAGGTTAGAGGAAAGTTTCTTCATGCGCTAAATATAAAAATATTTACTACAAAAAATGGCAAACCCGAGATAATGGAACATTCCCAGCCAATATTCCCAAAAACAAAGGGCGATGCTCAACAGCACCGCCCTTTGCTTTTACATACCGGATTTACCTTAACGTAAATCCACGCTGTGATCATTATGAAAATCCTCCCCGCCCCATATTTTTTGCGCACTCCATAAAGCTGGCGGATCGGCCCAGAAAGCATCCGTTGCCGGTAAGCCTAATGGCAGGAATATATTACTACAGATATACAGGCTGCCCTGGTTGTTATAAAAATCGGCCAGATCGGGCTGTGAGCCATGTAAACCAATTGTTAACCAGCCATCTTTATAAGTAGCAGGGCTTTCGAGCGTTTTTTTAATCACTGCCGTTAACGCACAACGCACCTGTGCGGGGCTTAACTGTGCGGGTAATTTCTTACGCCAGGCCATATCTGCCAGATGTTGAAAAGCGGCGCCACGGTAAACAATAGAGCGGCCGGTAGCCGGGTAACTGCCATCGGTATTGATCAGGCGTTCCTGTATAATCGCATAACGCTCATTACGCTTTTTAATTTTCTCGGTCATCTCGGCATAGGTATTCCCTTTCTTGCCTACAATCTCTGTAATCGCAGCCAGGTAAGGATGTATCACATAGCTGTTGTAATAGTCATAAGCATAATGTTCTCCATCGCTATACATGCCATCGCCTACATACCATTGCTCCAGCTGACGCAACGCATAATCTACACGCATCACATCCCATTCATAGCCATACTGGCAAAGAAAGGCTTCATTCATAGCCGAGAACAGTAACCAGTTGGAAAACACCGGCCGGAAACGACGGGTGGTTTTAATAGAAGCTACCAGCAAATCGCGCTGCTTTTGTGGCAAATGCTCCCAAAGCCAGGGCGCGCGCACAAAAGCGTAGGCTACATAGGAAGCATCTACCAGTTGCTGACCGGCAATATCAAACCGCATAAAATCGCGCTTAGAACTATCCAACGCATTGGTAATCCCTTCAATAGCCCATTGGCGATATTGGTTACGTAAAGCCACCTCAGCCGCATCTCCGCCGTCTAATTGTAACCAGGGCGCAATACCACTTAAAGCGCGGCCCAGCACTTCTACATACATCACTTTTACACGGCTTTCCTTATTATCGATACGGATGGAGGTTACCTGCGGCATCGCTATTCGTAAACTATCATGCGCCAGGCTACGCAACACGGGGCTTACCATTTTATCCAGCTGGCCCAGCCAGTACTGGCGATCGGTTTGCTGTTCGGCAACAGGCTGTTTTTTCTTCTGCGCCTGCACCACAGTTACCGGGTAATACAATAACACAACTACAACAAGCAGTAACGTTTTTACTTTCATAGAATTATGGCATTCGTTTATTATATGTTCAAATTAGTGCATTTGAATCACATAACAGTAGCCATTTTTACATTCTATGTACATGTGCGCCTGCCGGCTGAAAGCGGTAATAAAACCGGTTGAAAATACCCCACGCTGCTACAAAACCCAGCACACACAAATAAGGCAGGCCAGAGCAGATTAAGAAACCGGCATACACAAAGAAAAGATACAGCAACACTTTCAGGTATTGCCGGGCGCTGAACGAGCGCACAAATGCAATACTATTCATCAGCAGCAGTAAACTATAAACAGCCAGATTACTCCATATGGCATCTGCCACATGCAAATGCACAGGCGTTAATTGCAGCACTGTTATCATTTCCGGCAACAGCAGCACCGCATAAACACTACAATACTGTGCCCATTTTTTCCCTAACGATACCGGCATAGAGCGGTAAAAAAACAGGTGGGTTTCTTCAAACTCACGCAACCGGTGAATAATAATGCCATTGGCAAAAACGCCAAACAGGAAGAACAAAAAGGGAAAGCTGAAATCGTAGCTGGCCTCCGTGTTATTGCGGGCTATTAAAAACAACACTCCACAACTGTATACTTTAATGCTCAGCCACAACACCTTTTGCTTTTCCAGCACCTGCTGCAATAGCATAAAGGGATAACGGGAAAGCAGGCTGCGCCCTAATCGCAAACCCGCAGCAGCTTTATGGGTGGCGGGATGATGCAACCGGTAAACCCATACCACTGCATTGCCCCCGGCTAATAACAGCAAATACCCCCATACAACACCGGTGGCTGGCAGATGATGACTATGCCAGCCCACATACACTACAAATAAGCCATACAGGAACAAAGGCAATAACAATAACAGCGAAACGCCCATAAACAGCAGCATTTGCCTTGCAAGAGGTTTACAGCGGTATATATGCACAAAGGCATAGTCCTGCCTTTGCAGCAATGCAGCTACAAAGCCTGCACATTTACGTGCATATAGCAACCAGGCAACAAACACCAGCAACATAAAGCTGATACCGGTAAGCATGCCCAGCGTAAGGGAATAATGATATTCAAACAGCCCTGCCCCATCTACCACATTAACCACGCAAAACATCACAGTAATCAAAAAGAAGAACAACGACATATTCTCTTTATAAAAAGGCGCCACCAGCGACTTTCTTAACAGGCGAAATGGGTAACTCATACTTCCATCAGGTTATAGTGATGAACAATCATTTCCTTTACCGGCAGGGTTACATGCGCAGGTAGTTGCTGGTGCGAACTCATTAAAAACAAGGTGCCCGACCGCTTTTGCGCTTCCAGTATATAATTGCTTACTACCGTTACAGTAGCGGCATCCAGTGTAATCAACGGCTCGTCCAATATTACCAGCGGTGTATTACACAAAAAGGCCAGTAGCAACGACAATTTCTTGGTCATCCCTGCCGAATAGCTTCCTATGGTATGGTGAATGTAAGCGCCCATATCCAGCGCGTCGGTTAAGGTAGTTAACAACTGTGGGGTAGCTGTTTTATAAATATCCAGGTATAATCTCACCAGTTCTGTGCCTTTTAAAAAAGGAGGATATAAGGGTTCGGCTTCGGCCCAGCTGATCAGGTTTCGATAAGCTACCGGGTTATGCTTCAAACTTATTCCCTGGCAGGCGATATCACCCTCAAAAGGGATCAGTCCGGCTACCATTTTCAGCAACGTGGTTTTCCCTGCCCCGTTGGCTCCTTTTATCCAGTATAATCCGCTGTGTAGTTCTAAAGCAGGAATATCTATTACCAGCTGCTGCGGATACATCTTTTTAACATCCTTCAGGTGAAGCATATATAAAACAGGTTTTAGTAACAGGCTTACCGGTAAAAGCTGTTGTGGTGAATGTTATATTGGTATGCAGATACTTCAAAACATTACAGCCGCTTTTAAATTCTTACAGGCAGGCGCATTAAAAAAGGTGTTTCAGTAAACTGAAACACCTTTTACATCAGGCTTATTTACCCTGGTATGGTTCTATTTGGTTTTAATACGGATAACAGTAAATGAATATGCAGGTAAGCTGGTTACAAACTGTTCGCCTACCGTGCAGGTGCTTTCCACCGGCTTACATACCTTATCGGCTGGTTTACCTGTTAATACGGTTTTTACCGCCTGTGTATTGGCTATCGACACACCTTTCAGGTTAGTAGCAGCGTTCACTGTAACAGGCAGCAGGTTCACCATTTTCACAATCACATCACCGCTGGCAGCATCCTTTACCACAGATATGGCCACACGCTTTTTCACATTATCCTGACCATTGTTTACCGCCACCTCTGCCGGTAAATAACTGGTGCCACTATTTATACCATACAGCTTTTGCACTTCATATCCCACGGTGGTTTTAACCGTAGTGTTATTAAAATAGATAAGATCGGGGCTCCATTGCGTATGCCCTTCCTTAGCCAGTAAAGGCGCATAGGAAGCCATGCTTACCACATCGCCGTTTCTTTCTACAGCAGTCAAGTAGATAGCTTCGGCAAGGGCTGTTTCCAGGTTATTAGGCCGGCCCGGTAAATGCGCCGCATATTCGCCCAGGTACACCTTCGATTTATTGCGGTCGTACGCATCATAAAAGTTTTGGTTATTAATAAACCATCCGGGCGTTTGATAATAATGTTCATCTACCATTGGCACCCGCAGCTTAGAAGCAATATCCCATCCTTCTTTATAATCGGTTCCTTCAAAGAAAGGTCCTACGGTACCTATTACGGTAATTTCAGGATGCTTTGCCCTCACCGCCTTGTAAATAAGGGTGAAACGCTCTTCAAACACATCTGAGATCAAATCTTCATTACCAATGCCGATATATTTTAAATGAAATGGTTCGGGATGTCCGGCTTCGGCCCGCTTTTTACCCCAGAAGGTAGTAGGCGCACCATTGGCATACTCTATCAGATCAATCACATCCTGTATATACGCATCCATTTCGTTTAAAGGAATGCCCTCTTGCTGGCCGCCGCCGTGTGCGCTGGAACCAGAGTTTTGACAGGGCACGCCTGCTGCTAACACAGGCACCGGCTCTGCACCCATATCTTCACAAAAACGGAAATATTCAAAATACCCCAGGCCCATACTCTGGTGGTAGTTCCAGAGATTACGTTGTGGCTTACGGGCTTCTAAAGGTCCGATAGAATTTTTCCAGCGATAGATATTATCTATGCCATCACCATGCGCTACACAACCACCGGGAAAGCGCACAAAGCGCGGATGTATATCTGCAACAGCCTGCGCCAGATCGGCACGTAAGCCATTCTTCCGGCCTTTGAAAGTACGTGCCGGAAACAGCGACACCATATCCAGGTGTATGCTGTTGACCATGGGCTGAATATACAGTTGTGCATTGGCAGCACTGCCCGAAGCCGTAAGCGTAGCGCTCACCTGCTTCCACGCCCCGCTGCGCACTTCTGCTACCGCCTGCGCTATAACCTTATCGCCATCTATCAGCTGTACCAGCACTTTCGCGCTTTTACCCGCTTCCTGCCTGGCAAAAAAGGATACATGGTATTGCGCTCCCTGGGTAACCGCCATACCATCAAACCCGGCATTCACTACACCACCGCCATTGCTACCACCCGTAACTACCGCATAGTGCGGGTTATTAGGATGAATAGGACGAACTGTGTCAATAGCAAACTGAACACCATTGCCTTTTACTTTCCAGGAGTGTGTGCTGTTCCAGGTAGAATCACGGCCTTGCTTATCGCCAGGGGCATATTCAAAGTCGCGGTTCTGCACCAGCTCTGCATACAAACCACCATCCGCAGCGTAATTAATATCTTCAAAGAAAACACCCAGTAAAGTGTTGCTGATAGGCTTAGCCAGCTCTGCATGCACCTGAATACCTGCATCCACAGGCTTTAAACCTGCAAAACGTACCGAATCCTGCAAAGTGGTTTCTGCGTTTTGCAAACGTTGATATTCTTTTAACTGATAGTTCTGTATTAGTTTTTCTACCACCGGCCAGGCTACGCGGTGTACCTGCCCTGTTACATTACCTGCCGGTAAAGCAAGGCTAACGCTTTTATCTGCATAGGCTGCTGCACTTACTTCTTTGGCAGCACTATAGGTGGCGAGATTTTTAGAAGTTACCTGGTAATATTTACCACCGCTGGTATAGGTAATAACATAAGTGGCCTGCTGTGCATCGTAGGCAATCACCGGCTTTAATACAGTATTACCCTTGCTTACTTCCGGATAGCTTTGTCTGCCCCAGTATACCAAGTCTTTGGTAGATACACCGGCAAAACGGGGCTCTTTGTCATTCAAACTCCACACACATTGCCAGGTGCCATCCGGCCCCTGTAACAGGTAAGGCGTGATCATCCTTTTTTCCGATCCCCAGCGACCATAATCGCTTTGTACATATCCAAACTCATTTCCAATAGCAAGCCAGTGCACATTATCGCGGCTCCAGGCAAAATGCAAACCGTTGTGATTGTTGTTTTTGGCAGTGGCATAAGAAAAAAGATATACCGAATCCGGCTCGTTTTTCTTAGGGGCCGCCTGCCCGGCTTTTACTAAGAAAAGCCCCAAAAGGAACAGGGGAATTTTTTTCATATCGATTGGACGCTTTATAATGGAGCGAATCTAATTATTTTCAGTGTCATAAATACACTTATCATAGTAGAATGGGGTAAAATCGTTGTTTTTACTTTTGCTCCAGGTATTCCCAGGTGCCTTTTTTTACATTCAGTTTCCAGGGTTTAGGCTCGGGCAACCACAGTTTTTCGCCGCTCATTTCCACCGGCATCCATAAATAACGCGAATCCCATTGTGTGGCAGGACGCCACTGATCGGCCATGAAAATAACCGTAGTGGAATCTTTGCCTTCTACTTTTAGCAATAAGGTAGACTGCGATTGATAGGTATTGGTAGCAGGTGGGGCAATATCTTTAAAATCTGACCAGGGACCTGCCAACGATGCGGCGGTAGCATATTTATTAGGGTTAGGTTTCCAACCTGTTAAGGCAGAACCGATAGCATAATACAACCCCTTATAATGCACAATAGCCCCTCCTTCCAGTGGCGCGTGTATAAAACTGATCTGCTTATCCACCTCCCTATAATCTGCCGAAAGACTGGCTATATAAAAACCTTTAGAGGGGCGGCTTTCAAATATGAGGTAAGGCGTGCCATCATCATCGATAAACTGACCAATATCCCTGCTTTCCAAACCCAGGGGGCGAAAGCTTTTCACATAACTAAACGGGCCGCCAGGCTTATCACTCACCGCCACACCTACCCGGGCAAACTTATAGTTGTGATTATCCAGGTGAAAATACATGACATACTTTTTAGCAGCCTTATGATAAAACACTTTAGGCCTTTCCAGTATCCAATGCGCCCCCAGGTTTTCGGGATCGGTAAGCTTTAGCACATCCCCCATGAATGTCCAATGCGTAAGATCTTTTGACGAATACCCGCTTACATACCGGAAGCCGGTATCCAGCCCCTGTGCACGCTCTTCTCCATACCAGTAATAAGTATCGGCCACTTTAATAATGCCGCCACCATGCGCCTGTATATGGTTACCCTTTGTATCGGGCCACACTTCGCCGGGGTGAATGCCTTGTTGCTGGGCGCATAACGATTTACAAACAACAAACACACAAGCAAGCAATACGTTTTTGTTCATGATCAGATAGTTTTAGTTTTTATACGGAAGCAAACTGCTGTTTTAGCATGTGTAGCAGCCGGAAAGGTAATATGCAACGCATCCCCTGCCTGTTTCCATTGCACAGGGTGCGGATAACCTAATAACTCTACGGCTTGTATATTTTCCGGTAACAGGTGGGCATCCCAACCCAGCGAAGTAATGGCCAGCTTAGTACCTGCTTTGGGCACCGTCATGCAATACACATATACATTCCCATCTTTGCCTTCTGTAAACCGTATATCCGTGGGTGCAAACACAAACTCAGCCTGCTTCTTTCCCAGGTTGCCCGATGGCAGCACACGCAGGCTATCCTTACCTTCTCCTATTTTTTTCCAGGCCTTGCTGCCATAAATACCATCCCCGTTAATAGTCATCCATTTGCCAATATCCGTCAGCATACGTTCACATTCCGGAGCCAGCGAACCATCCGGACGAATAGGAATGCTTACTGCATAACAACCATCGCGCGATACACATTCCAGTAAGAAACGGATCACCGCATCGGCACTATACACAAAGCCAGGACCATAATACCAATCGCCCAACGCATTCTCGCCTATCCAGGGCTGATCGGTTTTAATCGTTTTTGGAAACTTACCTTCAAAGGTGGTGACCACCCCTTTTCTACCAGCCGGGTGAAACTTCACCACACTAAACACATCAGTCTTACCACGCAAACGCAAAGCCTGATTGTAGTAAGAAGCTACTACCCGCTGGGCGGCATCACACTTATACCCTGTACCACTTTTAAAACCACTGAAAGGTTGTGTGCTGTTTCCATCGGTATAAATAAAATCAGGATCGTATTTGTTAATAGCATCCAGCATACGCAGCGCCCAGTTATTGGCGTACCAATGGGCATAGGTAAGATGCTGCGTAAAAATGCCTTTTAACGGTGCATAGCGCGATTCGCCTATGCCTTTGTATTCACGCATATTAGGCCCATAAAGCATGCGCAGATCATACGGCGCCCACCAGGCACTGGTATCTCTTCGTGCTGTGAGTGCACCATCGTATGGTATTCCGGCATACTTCCCTGCCGAATCGCTGCGGTAAGCCGATTCCCACCACCACCAGGTATACTCGTGGTGAAAAGTGATGCCATAGTGCATATCAGCTGCCCGCACTGCGGTAGCCCATTCATTCAGCAAATCGCGCTTAGGCCCTATATTCACAGAGTTCCAGGGCTGATAGGCAGAGTTCCATAAATCATAGTTATCATGATGCACCCCTTGTATAAACAAAAAACGAGCGCCGGCATCGTGATATGTTTTCACCAGTTTTGCGGGATTATAGTGCACGGGGTTCCAGGTTTTCAGCAGGTCTTTATAACCATGCTCCGGCGTAGCAGGGTGCCCATCATCACGCACATGATTGGCATAAGACGCTTCCCCTTCTACATACATCCTGCGGGCATACCAATCGCCGCTTAAGCCGGAAGCCTGCGGGCCAAAATGCACCCAGATACCAAACTTCGCTTCCCGCAACCAATCGGGGTATTGCGGGTAATGATCGTTGATAGATTGCCAGGTAGGTTCAAAAGGACCAGTAGCTATCGGAAAATCCATTTTTACTTCGGGGAAAGAATCCGGGTTGCCCATAGCTACCGACCTTTCCGGTGCCACAACATTAAAAGAAGGAAGGGGGGAAGGCGGTGGCAATTCCAGTTTTTGAGCAGTTCCATACAAACCTGTCAGATTCAGTACAACAAACAATATCCTTTTCATTACAATGGGTCCCTTTCGTTTTCTAAAAGCGTTATCCGCTTTCTTCATTTTTGACAAATTGAATGTAGGACTTTTACATATACCATTGGTTTAATGTGTTTGCACCCGCACCACCCTGGTAAAATACCTCCCCTGGCCGCCCCCCTGTTGTTACGTTACCCTTTTCCGCCCCTTCTTTATACTATGGTTATTATAGAAATTTTGTGACTACGTGTTTTTCATAGGTTAGCTAAGCCCCTCTGTTTTCACAAAGGGGCTCTTTTTTATGCTGAATAGCTCGCACAGGCAATATAATTATGCGTATATTAACAATCATTAGCAAGAATAATTCATCCAAACAGCTGAGTTATCGGGTAAAATGGACTTTATTTTTTCGCCAGAGAGTTGGTGGAAATGCCCGGAGAGTTGTGGCATTTGCCCAGAGAGTTCCCTGAAATGGCCAGAAGGTTGGAGAATTTGCCGCAAGAGTTCATGGATTTGCCCAATAAGTTGGTGAACGTGTTTGGCAAGCTCTGTGATAAGTCCAGAAAACGGGTCCGGCAAATGCCGGAACATTCTGGAAAGTCTGGTGAGTACTGGCATCTTATTCAAGTACTTTCCGGAATGATGCCAGTACTTTTGGAAGTCTTCAAAAAGTTCTTCTGGTAAATGCCAGAACTTCCGCGGCAGTTGCACGTACTGACTGGAAGTATGCTACAACCTACTGACCAGAAATTTGAATGAACTAATTTTCATTACTTTGCTCCCCTAAAGAATTTTGTAGTATGGAAGGCAAGCTGGAAGCGCATTATGAAAACAGGGTTTATTTTTTTACCATCGTTAGCAAGAAAGCAGACGAAGTAGCTATTATGATGTATGGCACCTCCTATATTCTGGTGAAAGTGAACGGAGAATGGCGCAACAAAATCGGCAATAAAATGAACCTGGTACCAGGATTAGTAGATGCAGTAATTGTAGCTGCCAATCCATAACCAGGCAAATGTATCAGGCCTCAGCCAGTTCTTTCAGTTTAGCAAGCGCCTGGGGCCATTTTTCATTAAACATAGCTGCAAATTCCGGAGCAATATCCATTTCAATCAGTAACCTGGTATCGCTGCCCTCACTTTGTAACGTATAGTTTTCCTGGGCTCCTGCCCATTGTTTTACTCTTTCACTTTCTGTGTCTTCTACTCCGTTAATAATCTCTCCCTTATGTTCTATGGACATATACTCCGACGCAATGCTTTCTACAATTTGAGCAATCATTCCATCGCCTTTCGCATCCAGGAATAACACCTTACTTCCCTTTTTCCAATCCGTTTCGGCACGCGAACCGGCGGCAAAGGGCGCTGTCCATAATGGGTAGGTAGCAGGATTCCACAGTATATCCCATACTTTCTCCCGCTTTGCATGAATGTTGACGGTAAATTGTTCTTTGCTCATATGATAGCTTTTATACAAAGCTATTCCTTGCCTGCAACAACAACAGCGTGCAAAAAAGACGTTTTCGAGGGAGAACAGGACAAAAAAACCGGGCATTTTTAATACCCGGTTCACTTCTATCTGACCACTACCATTACCTTACAAAACGATAGCTAAAAGGATATTTGTACAACTCGCCATTATTAGCCCGAATGCCCGCCACAATAGCCAATACCCAGCCTATTACATTGATAATGGACAATACTGTTAATAACCCAAACCCACTACCGAAAGCAAGAAAAGGCGCGCCCCAGAAAACATGATATCCTACCGTGCTGGCCAGCACAAATTTTACAATCACATTCACAATAAATAAAGTCAGCTGAAAGTTAAAAGCTGCTTTTCCGTGTTCATCAATCTCAGGCAGTTCATTCTTCTTCAACTGCCATACAATCAAAGGGCCTAATACATTACCCGGCCAGAAAAAAAAGCCGGCAAGTGCAGCCAGGTGACACAACATAGACCATCTGTGTACCTGTTGTTCTCGTGCATCCATATGGTTGTAGATTTTGTTGAGGTACCTAATATAACTAAAATAATGCGAATTACTGCCTTCTCCCTGCACACCCCTCCCTGCTTATTTCAGCAGGCCGGCACAAAACCTACCATATAAATAGACTTACAAAACATTGTATGTTTGCACCCGGGTAACACATGGCCCTTTTTACATTTTATGAAAAAAACGCTGCTTCTTGTTTTACTGTTATGCCACATAACAGCCTATAGTCAAATAGATTCCGTAACCATTAACCAACTGATTGCCAACGTAGAAAAGAAAGTAATTGCCTGGCGTAGGGATATACACGAACATCCTGAATTAGGTAACCAGGAAGTGCGTACAGCAGCATTAATAGCCCGGCACTTGCAACAACTGGGACTGGAAGTAAAAGCCGGGGTAGCTAAAACAGGTGTGGTAGGCATTTTAAAGGGCGGATTACCCGGCCCCGTTGTGGCCTTACGTGCCGATATGGATGCCCTGCCTGTAACTGAAAAGCCGCATGTGCCTTTTGCATCTACCGTAACCACCCTGTACAATAACCAGCAAACAGGTGTTATGCATGCCTGCGGACATGATGCCCATGTAGCTATTTTAATGGGTGTAGCCGAAGTACTGTCCGCCGTAAAAAAGCAACTCCATGGTACGGTTACCTTTATTTTCCAGCCAGCGGAAGAAGGCGGCCCTGCCGGTGAAGAAGCGGGCGCCAAACTGATGGTAAAAGAAGGAGTAATGGACCATCCTAAGGTAGATGTGGTATTCGGGTTGCATATGGCTGCACTTACCGAAGTGGGGAAGATCACCTACCGCCCGGGTGGCACCATGGCCAGCGCCTGCGATATGAAAATTACGGTTACAGGTAAGTCCAGCCACGGCGCTTATCCTTGGGCTTCTGTTGACCCCATTGTAGTGGCTTCACAAATAGTGGGCAACCTGCAAACCATTGTAAGCCGCAATTTAAATGTAACAGAAAATGCAGGCGTAGTAACCATTGGCAGCATCAACGGCGGTAATCGTTTTAACATCATTCCCGAAAAAGTAGAGATGATGGGCACTGTAAGAGCTTTAAGTCCGGAGGATGAAAAAATGATGTATGAAAAAATACGTCTTATCACGGCCAAAACCGCTGAACTGAACGGAGCTACTGCTGTAGCGGAGGTGCCTTATAAAATATATAACCCGGTTACCTGGAATGATATCACCCTCACCAACACCATGCTATCTTCTTTACGCAAATCGGCAGGAGATACCAATGTGGTGATGGTACCCGCACAAACCATTGCCGAAGATTTTTCGTGGTACGCTCAAAAAGCCCCTGCCTTGTTTATATTTTTAGGCGCTTTACCACCAGGTACTGATCCTAAAAAAGCAGCTCCACACCATACCGCTGATTTCTTTATCGATGAAAACAGTTTTAAAACAGGGATTAAAGCCATGGTGAACCTGGCTATTGATTATACACAAACTATTACCACACCTTCCCACTAATAATCCAAAATAGCATTGAGTGATGCAGGAGCATGCGTGAAGGAGTTTTTGTCTTGCGTAAAAAGTTTTACGTCGCGTGAAAAATTGTACGAATGATGTGGTACAAGTTCAATGTAATACTGCAATTGTATTCCGTTATGCTTATAGTTCTTTCTGCAAATTACCAATAGTTTCTAATGGTATCATAGACAGCTATAGTAACCGAAACAGCCTGCCAACATTGACTCATTATATCCCCGATGAAGTATACATATACGGCGCTACATAAGTATTTACAATACACCAACAAGCCAATACTCACAATCGTTAGCGGACTGATCATAAATCATAAAATGTGAATAACATTTTATGATTTATGCAATCCTTTATTGATAATGTGCCGTAGTTGTAGTATCTTTCGTCTAGTCTATACAGTAACAATTTCTCTCTCCGGATTACTTACCAACTGACTTATATCTAAAATCCTTTTTCCAAAGAAAGACCAATGCTAAGTGTTTAAAATTGGTGATAATGAGAAAGAATCTGGTCCCTGCTGAGGTTTCTACAAACCTTATTATGTCATTGCTATTCTATGTAGTTCCCGAACACTCAAAAATACGCTGGCGAACCTAGGGTTCTCCTATCCGTATTTTCTTCAAGCTTTATAAGGTCTGAAGCATATCAGGCTCTAAAAGTCTATGTGCACTATATCCTAAGGGTATAGATAGTAATGCTATGCCCTTATTACAATATTAACCCTGCAGCAACATACAGCTGCAACACATTTTTACCTTTTGCTCATTTTAAACTTGTAACATTATGAAGAAGATGAAAGTAACTTTCATGTTGGTAGCCGTATGTCTTGGTATTGGCGGAGCCTTTGCCAGTAAGAAATTTAACGCTGCATGTATTGATAACCAGCAGTACATCTACGTTTCAGGGGTCGGTTATATGGAAGTATATCCTGCAACTTATATATGCGCCAGCAATAGCTCAGCAATCTGCACCTATTACAAATCTAATATCGCTCCTGTAACATACACTATTTGTGTGTACGGAATCTATACAACACAATAGCTCTAATTACAAAGAGGGTTTGCTTATATAAGCAAACCCTCTTCTCATTTTAATCTCTTATGTTTTGGGGAATTCCTGTTTTGCTTATCACATCAGGTGGTATGGGCAATGTATATAAGTTACTGTTAGGCGGTAATTTGTGTATATTCCCATTAATGATTCGTATGGGTTCTATTTTAGCACCTTCCATATTCAGTCTTCGTAAGTCTATCCATCTTAATCCACGCATCACTAACTCTTTTCTTCGCTCTGTTAAAATAAATTTCAATACTTCTTCAACGGTAGATAGCGCAGGCGGCGGCCATAAATTATTCACATACCTGTTACGCATTAACCAGTTCATGTCATCCATAGCTTTTTCTGTATAATGCAAACGGGCATTACATTCTGCCCGATTGAGCACCATTTCATCAACAGCCAGACCAGTATACAAACGAGCAACTCCACCATCATAAAAATTCTTACGTCTTATTTTACCAGAACCAGTGGAAAAGAAAATAGCTTTTCGTAAATCAGACACTTCATACGATGCATACAAGCTGGAATCAATAATAGCTTCGCCCAATACCGGAAGTATAGACGACATGGTAGGTGCAGCAAAGTAAGCATTGTATATATTCTCAGGACTGTCTACTGCAAAAGGCAGAAATGCTCCGGCATTTACAGAGTTATAATCAATAAGAGAACCAAACAACTGCAAACTACTATCCGCATACTTACCAGCATCTTCATACCTCCGCATAGATAAGTATACACGGGATAGCAAAGCAAAGGCCGCAGCCCTGGAAGGCCTGTTGGTGTATTTATCCGGAATGGTCTGTGAAAGTAATTTACTGGCACTTTTCAAATCTGTAATAATCTGTTGATAGGTTTGCTCAACAGTAGATCTGACTGTGGTGCTGGTTACATCTGGTTCAAAACGTAAAGGAATTCCCAAAGCCACATTCGCAGTTATACTATCATATACCGGGGCAAAAATCTGGGCCAGATTAAAAAAGGCAAAACATCTTTTAAATAAAGCAGTGCCGCGGGTATTTTTCCATAATGTAATACCTGCATCAGCGCTCAATTGCTCCAGCCCTTTCAACACCACATTGCAATTCAACACTTGTGCATAAGGCGCATTCCAATCATACACTTCGCCATTGCCTTCGTAAATATCTTTAGCCCAGATATACGCATTCCTTTCTAAAACAGACCGCTTGTTCCAGTAATCAGACACAAAATAGTAGTCATCTGCCGACAATTCAGACAACATAGGAGATTGATCCATTACATTTTCGTTATCCAACAAAGACCAGAATGCTTCGTAAGTGGTGGGAGTAACGATAGTACTAATAGGTTTCTCGTTCAGCAAATCTTTTCTGCACCCCACCCATAACAGAACAGCGCCTATAAACAAAATGGAAGTCCTCTTCATACAACTAAAAATTTACAGTTACACCTAAAGAAATCGCTTTTGCAGGTGGAATAATTTTAAAGCCATCAACAGGAATATAATCAGGATCTATATTACTATGATTAGCCCGCCAAAGTATCCCAATATTACTTATCATGCAGGACACCTTCAGTGAAGTAAATGGCATCTGACGATTGAATTTATCCCACTTGTATGATAGAGCCACATCTTGCCAACGAACATGTGCGCCACTTTCAACAAGATCTTCAGAGTAGAGATATACCAGATCGCGCTCATTGTTAGAAGGATAGATTAACGAAGGCACCCTTGTAATCATTTCATCACCTGGCTTTTGCCAACGTTTAGCATAATCTGGATGGCCTAAAGACAACCCTGCAAATACTTTGGAGTAACTCATACTATTTCTTCTAAAGAAATAACCTCCTTTATAAGTGATTAATGCAGAAATGGAAATGTTCTTCCATGTTATAGCGTTTCTGATACTTCCAAATACAGTAGGTATTCCAGAACCATGATAACGCAATCCTTTAAAATCCGTAGACTGAAGAATCATGTTATAGTCCGTACTTTTACTGCCCTCAATATCTCCTATGGGATCGCCCTGCTCATTCAGTCCCTTGTATTTGAAACTAAATACGGAATACAAAGGGTACCCTTCTACCGGATTCAGCACACCATTAGCCAAGGCATCTTTTACCTGCACTTTATCCCTATTATATTTCACTACCCGATCTTTTACAAACGAGAGCAGCAAACTGGTTGACCATTGCACACTCCCTTTCACATTGTCGCTGTTAATAACAATGTCGCACCCCTTGGTTTTCATACTACCGAAGTTGCCCATATACTTTGCAACTCCTATTGTTGGATCGGTGATATCAGGAGCCAACAGGCGGTTGCCGGTTTTCCAATAGTATTCAATGCTACCATACACACGCCCCTTTAAAACACTGAAATCAACGCCTGCATTTACAATATGTATCTTTTCCCATCCTAAATCAGGATTAGCAGGGTTAGCTATTGAGCCAATAATTTCACCAAACCTGTTAGGAGTGATAGATTGCGTAGAAGTGGTATAGGCAGAAATGGTGGTGTTGATATTACCGCAATACCCATTAGAGACTCTCAGCTTTAAGAAGTCTATGTAACTTGTATCAAAAAAGTCTTCCCTACTCACTATCCATGCTACTCCGGCAGACCACAAAGGCACTCCCTTTCTGTTAAAAGCAACACCAAACAAATTAGATTCATCAAACCGGACACTTCCATTTACCGTGTACTTTCCTAAATATGTATAAGATGCATTTCCATAGTAAGAAAAAAAGTTGTTGTCTATACGTGCATTATCGGAATTTGCTGGAATAAATCGCGGCGTCTGGGTTGCAAAATCGGGGTATTGCGAATTGTAATCTACCTGTCTGCTGGCTTGTGTTTCCGGATTATATCCATATAACCTGTTTGCCCGTTTAGTCACATCCAAAATTCTAACATCGTACCCACCAATCGCGCTAAATTCACTGCCAGAAGGCTTTTTCAGCGCATAGGATAGCATTGTCCGGATGTTATGTGAGTTATACGAGAAATTCACCAAATCAGCAATCCCGCCTAAAGGCACAGGCCGGGTAACTGCTCCTGTATTTTTATCTATCTGGGTAAATGAATTAATTAAATTCCTGGTATAGAACATTTTATCACTCATATAGTTATTAGCAACAGATTGCCCATAACTATATTGATAACCTACATTTGCTGTAAACCCCTTCCCTATTTTATATTTTAACTGCAGGTTAGCCCTATATTCGTTCGCAACCGTAGAGTTATCACTATTACGTAAGTCATCTAACGGCCTGTATTGCCAATTTAATAACGGTCCCTTACTTGTATCAAGCGAATCAATATAAGATTGCCTGTAAGCAACAGGCAAAGCCAAAGGATTTTCCTTGTCATCCGCCATCTTCAAATAAGGATACTGAAAAGGGCCACCATCATTATTATTCAACATAAAATTCCGGGCAAAGAACAAACTGGTGTTTATTTCTAACTTTCGTCGAAAAAGGCAGTTCGTGTTATTTTCAGTGATAGTGAACCGGTTCATACTATTTCTCACCAGTGGTGATACATTCCTATCAAATCCTATAGAGAAATAATGTTTCATATCCTCACTTCCTCCGACAATACTCAGGTTATATTGTTGATTTACGCCACGGTGATAAAAGTATCTCTCCAAACCTTTTCTAAAATCGTTACCCGCCAGTTCATCCAACAACAAAGCAGAATCAGTAGAAGTTATTTTGTTGCGAGCTCTTTGCGCCAGTATAGCTACTGCCGGAGACAGATAACTGTAATTATTGGAGGTATAATCATAAGCGCCCATATTAAATAGGTTCGCCTCCATATTTATGTAATCCTTTGAACTAAGAATAGGTGCATAATATAGATCCGGATTGCCATTTACCGTAATATTAGACATCAACGACGCCCTTATCGGCTGTTTATATCTCCCTTTCTTAGTGGTATACACAATTACTCCATTACCGCTTAAAGAACCCCATATGCTGGCAGCAGCTGCATCCTTGAGCACATCTACTGCTTCTATATCAGCTGGGTTTATATTGGCCAGATCGCCATCATAGGGAAAATTATCTACCACCACCAGTGGCAATGGATTGGAATTAATAGTGCTTCTTCCGCGAATAGAATAAACAGCTTCGTTAGCCGAGCTCACATTCAGTATATTTCTGTTCACAATAAAACCAGGCACCAGCCAATCCATATGATCAATTACGCCGGTAGCTATCTTCCTTTGAAACAACTCCTTATCCACAATTGACACAGATCCGGATATCCGTTCTCTTTTCACTGATTCGTAACCGGTGTTCACAGTAACGGTATCAAGAGCAATCCGTTTATCATATCGTAAAATAATAGGGCCTGCATCTATTTCCTCCAGTTTTCTCCGATAAGGCAAATAGCCTACGCAGGTAATTTTTATAATGGTTTCAGCAGGGAGATTTTTTAATTGAAAAAGCCCCTTCGCATCGGCCGTTTTCCTAATATCCGATTCTTCAATAGCAATGGTGGCTCCTTCTAAAATATCTCCGTCTTCATTCAACACTCTACGGGAGAAAACGGGAATCACCTGTGGCACGGCGCCTTTACCTTTATTAACCGTTTCTGTTCCGTCGTATTTGTCTTTGATAAAAACCTGATGCTTATCATTCATTACAAATTCCAAGTCAGTATCTGTTAATAAGATACCTAGCCATCCACCTACTGTATTGGCCTTGTATGGAATTCTTCCAATACGGTAACCTTTTACCGCAGACTGTTCATATTGAAACTTGTACAGTGTTGCTTTATCTTTTAAAAGCTCCAATGCTTTACTTAATGGGCCACTGGAAAATCGAATAGCGTATGTAGTAGTATCTATTTTCTGAGTTTGTGCGTGAGCACTCAGGCCTAACACATTCATAAATACAAGAATTAGAATCCGCCTATACATTTTACAGTTTGTTAGCCGGGGATCAGCCAACAATAACCTGAGTATTATATTGTGGGATTTCACTTGGATAGTTTTGCTGATTATTAAAAGTGAACTTTGCTTGAAATGCATATACCTTGGGCTTTAAAGCTGGGTAAATACTACTTCGTTTCCGTTTATACTATAGCTTACACTGATGATCTCCGAAAGCGTGTCAACAATCTCTTTTAATGATTCCGTTCCGTCAAAACTGCTGGTGACATTTATATGGGCAAGCTCCGTTGGTTGAAACACAAAATGAACATTAAATCGTTTGGCAAACAGGTCCGTAATGCTTTGTAAGGGCTTATCCCGAAATAACAAGTCCTTACCCAACCATTCAATAGTTTCATTTGCAGATATTACTTTGGTGGTGAAAGCATATGTGTTGGTATTTACTTTAATTTGATTATTAGCAGTAAGCACACCTAATACCCGCTGCCCTCCTTCTACCCTTACCTTACCCGATTGCACGGTAACGGTTATCTCTTTTTCTCCCTTATAGGCCTTTACATCCAACCTGGTACCTAACACGGTAATGGTAAGGCCATCGGCAGCGTGTATTAAAAAAGGACTGGCAGCGTTGGGGCTGATAGTAAAGTAAGCCCGGCCCTTCAATTCCACTTCCCGCAATCGCCCGGAAAATTCTTCCGGATAAGCTAATGTGCTACCCGCTTCCAATATAATGCTGCTGGAATCCGGCAAAGAAATATACGTATCCGTTTTACTCTTTTTCACAACTGTCATTGCCGGTTTGTCCGAAGAAGAAATAGATACATTCCTATACAAGTAAAAGCAGAAGCACACATGCAGTATCAATATCATTCCTATCTGGAAGAATGCAGAATGAATCAGTTTGGTTTTAACAGGCAACAAGGGCGTTTCTTCCGGATGTGGCAAATGTGCGTTTCCAGCAAGAAAATGATTCCAGGCATCCTCGCCACCTGCCTCCCTTATTAATGCAAGCATCTCCTTTATCTCCTCAGGATGTGCTTTATTTTGAAGGAACAAAGCCAGCAACCTGGCCAGTTCCTTATCATTATCTATGTATTTATTCATTATTTCATAAGGCATTTATGGTCTTGGTTCTTTAATAGGAATTGGATAGCTATACACAGAGGATAGAGCGTATTCTGCATATCAGCTGAATGGGGCATAACCAAGATAATAAAATTTATCGCACAATTAAAATATAATGCTCAAACTATTATATTTCAATTGTTGCTACATCCCTATACATAAATAAAAGTGAGATATCAGGCTTTCATAACACTGGAGCGGGAATTTTTACGTTTCGCGTTAATAATAAACCCAATCCGGCTATTAACATAAAGAATATATTAAATACCAGGTGTTGCGGCCACGTGAGGGTGTTAATAACACCGCCGCATCCGCACGGAACGTACGCAAAAAAATGAGCTAATATAAAAGCAGCATATAAGGTAAAAACAAGCATTAAACCAAAGGCCCCCCACAAACCCAGCTTGCGGGTTTTGCTAAACAGTAAGCATAGGGCAAACACTACTTCTAATATAGGAATCAGCCACATCAGAATTCTCGCCAGCCATTTGGGAATGGGCTGGTTCATCATATCATGCCGTAACGCATGTACATTTAAAAACTTGGAAATACTGGCATACATAAACAGGAAAATGAGAAGTGAACAAATCACTTCAATGGTGAGCAGTTTTTTAGTCATTGCATGGGGTTTTCTTAAAATTAGCAGTAAACTAATGTACAGTTCCCCCTCTGAATAAAATGAACAGCATAACGTAATAAAAAAGGCCGCTCCTGGTAGAGCGGCCTTGTAAAGTATATAGTAACAAAGCTATTACGCTTCGCAGCTTTTACAGTTTACCAGGTTGGTAACCATTTCCTTGCTCACGCTCTGGCTACGTTGGTAATACAGCGTTTTAACACCTAATTTCCAGGCTTCGATCAATAACCTGTTCACATCCTTCACCGGTAAATTGCTGGGGATATTCAGGTTTAAACTTTGTGCCTGATCAATATATTGTTGGCGGATAGAAGCTTGCTGAATAATTTCCAGCTGGCTTATTTCCTTAAAGGTTTTAAACACTTCTTTTTCGTTCTCTGACAGCTCTGCAATATGCTGTACACTACCATGGTTTAACATGATATCCCTCCAGGTATCTTCATTGTCAATACCACGCTCTTCCAGCAATGCTTTCAGGTATTTATTCTTACGCATAAAGTTACCCTTGCTTAAACCGGCTTTGTAGTAGTTGCTGCTAAACGGCTCAATACCAGGAGAGGTTTGTCCCAGGATAGCAGAAGACGAAGTGGTAGGTGCAATAGCCATCAAAGTAGTATTTCTACGACCATAGCCTTTTAACAGTTCCGGCTCGCCATAAATCCAGGCCAGTTCTTTGGTAGCTTTTTCTGCTTTATCAGAGATGTCTTTAAATATTCTGGAAGTCAGTTGCTTAGCCTGTAAACCTTCAAAAGGCACCATGTTCTTTTGCAGGTAAGAATGCCAGCCTAACACACCTAAACCTAAAGCACGGTGTCTTTTAGCAAAACGGTTGGCATTGGCCAGGTAATAGTTGTCTTCTGTTTTTACAATAAACTCCTGCAGCACCGCATCCAGGAAAAACACCGCCAGTTTTACGGCATCAGTATCTTTCCATTCATCATACAGCTCCAGGTTCATAGAACTCAGGCAACAGATAAATGATTCGTCTTCAGAAGAAGGCAAGGCAATCTCTGAACACAGGTTGCTCGCATGAATAGTAAGGTTATTGTCTTTATAAACCTGTGGCTTATTACGGTTGATATTGTCGGTAAAGAAGATATACGGCAATCCTTTTTGCTGACGGCTTTCCAGCACTTTAGCCCAGATCTGCCTTTTCTTCATATCCCCATCAATCATATCCTGCATCCAGTAATCCGGCACACAAACGCCAAAGAACAGGTTTTGAATAGGATGGCCAATATCTTTAATAGCCAGGAATTCTTCTATATCTGCATGATCAATATCCATGTAACCCGCAAAAGCGCCACGGCGAACACCTCCTTGCGAAATAGTGTCCATAGCCGTATCAAACAGCTTCATAAAGCTTACAGCGCCACTGCTTTTACCGTTGTCGCTTACCGCACTGCCCCGCTCACGCAATGATCCAAAATAAGCAGAGGTACCACCACCTATTTTAGTTTGCATGATCACTTCACCCAACTTATGCGTAATTCCCTCAATATTATCAGGAACGTGTACGTTAAAACAAGAAATAGGTAAACCACGTTCGGTACCCATGTTAGCCCAGATAGGTGAGCTTAAGCTCATCCATCCTCTTTCCACCATCTCCACAAAAGCCTCTTTCAGTTCAGGCTTGTACAGGCGCTGTGCAGCAGCCGTACAAATTCTGTCAATGGCTCCCTCTACCGTTTCACCTTTCAGCAAATAACCTCTGTTCAATATTTGCTCACTCTCCGAATTCTTCCACCAGAGCTTTTCGTGTTCGTACTTTTCTTTTACTCCGGGAAGCTGATCTAATACGGGTATTTCCATAACAATAGCTTTACTTTAATCCTTTTAACAATCAATTTCTTCTACTTCTAAAATAAGTCCAGGGCTGAGATACTCTTATCGTGCTTGGTATAATCTACCGGACGCTTTGCAAAGAAATCGTCCAGGCTATTGGCAAAAACCTCTTCTTCAAACCACACCATAGGCTTGTATTCTTCAGCTGTGATGTTGAAAATAGCAGGCATATTAATCTTACGCAGGCTGTCATCAGCCCGGTATTTCATAAAATTCAGCAGGTCTTGTCTATTGATAATATCAATATCCCCCTTGCCAAATATCCAGTCAATGATTTTACTTTCTATTTCAATAGAAGTTTTTACCAGTTCAGTGATCTTCTTATTGGTTTCTTCGTTAAAAATGTCAGGATACTCTTCCCTTATTTTGTTGATCAGGTAAATACCCGCATTCGCATGAATTTGCTCATCTACCGAAGTCCAGGCAATGATATTACTTACATTCTTCATTAAACCCTTGAAACGGGTAAACGACAATATAATGGCAAACTGACTAAACAAACTCACGTTCTCAATCAGGATAGAGAATAAAATGAGGGAAATGGTATATTCCTGCTTATCGGTTGATTTAGCGTTGCTTAATGCATTGGACAGGTAATCAATACGCTCCCTGATCACGGGAATGTCCAGCAATTTTTCAAACTCATTGTTATATCCTAACACCTCTAACAGGCGGGAATAAGCCTCGGAATGGCGGAATTCACACTCTGCAAAAGTAGAACCCAGGCCGTTCATTTCCGGCTTTGGCAAATGTTGATACAGGTTACCCCAGAACGATTTCACCGCCACCTCAATCTGTGCAATAGCCAGCAGACTGTTCTTGACAGCATTTCTCTCCTGATCGTCCAGGTGAGAATGAAAATCCTGTGTATCAGCCGTAAAATCCACCTCCGCATGCACCCAAAACGACTTATTGATCGCTTCTGTAAACTGCAACACCTCAGGGTATTCAAATGGCTTATACTGCAACCTTTTATCAAAAATGCCCATAATTTGTTATTTAAAAATTAATCCGGAATTCCTACACCCGGCCGTGAAATTGCCTATCATTTTCGTCCGAAACAGAATACAAAAATGAAGCAGAAGTATCATTTGTGTGCAATAAACAAATTCACACCTTGTGGAAAGAAAAGGTGAATAATGTGAAGATGCAGTGTAGACAAACCTTAGCGACGAATTGACTTTTTCAGAAACGCTGCATGAAGATTTTGAAAAAGTTCACCCATCTTTTGAAGGAATTTTCCAAACGAAACATCTCCTTTTTTTCAACATGCCGGGAACGTTTGCGCAAATAGCGACTCTGACTGGATTATTACAATAAAACAATATATGGGGAATATCCCACCCAAAATCAAAATGGGGAATTGGGTATTTTAAAAATAGTACGACCAACAAACATAGATACAAATGCAGGCCAACAGGTGCACAATGGCCGGCCCAACATGTGGTTTACCTCTTTTACACGCTCTCACCACCTGGGCTACAAACAATAAAGGGCTACAAAAAGACAGAAACAGCAGCAATAACACTCCTAAGCTAGGTGTATGTGGGTTATGGGGTGCCAATTTTTCAGACAGAAAAATCACCAGCCCAATTACTACATAAAACAGTACAGTTACCAGGGTATTTCTAAGGTTGTTACTCATAATCCCGAATGTAAATAAAACATCACCTGTAATTCCCACGGCAGACATAATAGGATGCTAAAATTGAATATCTTGTACCCCTTACCATTTATTAAATCGACATGATACTCGACTCTTTATCAAACGCACAACGTTATTATTGCCTGGGCCCCAAATTTGTAAAAGCCTTCCAATACCTGGAACAAACCGATTTTTCGACCCTGGCCAAAGGCAAATACGAAATTGACGGTACTGACATTTTTGCTATCGTGAATGAATATGATACCATTGACGTAACCGGCGAACAGATGGAAGCACACAAAAAGTACATCGACATCCAGTATATGGTAACTGGGGAAGAATTAATAGGCCACGATTTTCTGCAACAGCAAACGCCTTCCAAAGCCTACGATGAAGAAAAAGACTTTATGCTGTTTGGAGAAAAGCCCTCTTTCTTCACCCGCCTGGCTCAAAACCATTTTGCCGTGTTCTTCCCTACCGATTTGCATATGCCTAACCTGAGAGTGGCAGAAGCTATTCCGGTGAAAAAGATTGTGATGAAAGTGAGTGTATCTTAAGCTCTTTGTCAACAACAGGCGATGGCAACAGTGCATCCCTGAAAGTCTGACACACATAAAAATGCCCCCGGAGTTTACACTGCCGGGGGCATTTTTATGCCTTTTTCGTTTTCATATAATCAGAAGGCGATACTTGGTACTTCTCTTTGAAACAAGTACTGAAATACTTCGGATTACTAAACCCGGTTAAATAAGCCACCTCTGAAATATTATGTTCACCGGTATCGAGGTATTGCTTAGCACGTTGTAACCGCATGTCCCGTACAAACTCCATGGGTGTTAAAGTGGTCAGGCTTTTAAATTTCTTGTAGAAGTTGGTACGGCTAAGCGCCATGGTTTCTGCTACGGTATCAATATTGAAATCCGGGTGATCCATGTTCGCTTCTACCACCTGTATCAGGTTTTTCAAAAAGAGTTCATCCTTATTGGTAATTACAGGCGGCTCCGGGTTAAACTCCACCTTTTTCTTTTTCTCCATCAATGCTTCAAATAATTGCCTGCGTTGTTGCAGCAGGTTGTTGATGGAAGCAATTAAGAAATCGTTGTGGAAAGGTTTAGTGATATAGTAATCAGCGCCATACCGCAGCCCTTCAATCTGGCTTTCTACAGAATACCTGGCAGATAACAATACTACGGGAATATGACTGGTGTTGACATCATGCTTTATTTTATCCAGCATTTGAATGCCATCCATGTTAGGCATCATAATATCACTTACAATTAAGTCAGGTAGCAGGTGAAGCGCTTTCCGCAAGCCTTCTTCCCCATCATGCGCTGTTTCTACCCGGTAATGCGCACTCAGTTGTGCTTTGATAAAAGCACGCAACTCGTCATTATCTTCTACCAGCAACACCAAAGCAGCTTCCTCACCGGGTAATGCATCGTTATCTACAGCTGCCGGCAGTAGTTGCTGTTGACCAGGTACCCCAACTGCTGTCATAGAAGTATCCACCTTACCCGCATTGGCAGTTTCCTGTTTATCAGCATTGGTTTTCAATGTTACACTCACGGTCAATCCCCCATCCGCATTATTCTCTGCCCATATCTTTCCACCATGCAGCAGTATGAATTCGCGGGAAAGCGCCAGCCCGATGCCTGTGCCTTTCAATGCCCTGTTTTTCACATTGTCGCCTTCCTGGAAAAGCTCAAAAATGGCCTCCAGCTTTTCTGCCGGCACACCACATCCCTGGTCGTAAACGGCAATAGAAAAGCTTTGCTCTTCGGCAATAGATTGAATATATATTTTGATAAACTTTTGTTCGGGAGTAAACTTGATAGCGTTGCCAATGAGGTTATAAATAACCACATCCAGCTTCTCTGCATCTACCGTAACAAAAAGCTCGTTCACATCAGCAACTACTTCCAGTTGAATATGTTTAACCTTCGCCGCTTCTGTAAAATACGCGCTTACTTTTTTTACAAAATCAACAATCTCCACTCTCGACAAATGAATAACCGCCTTTTCACTTTGCACTTTTCGCAGATCCAGCAACTGGTTCACAAAACGTACCATCCTGTCTGCATTCTTTCGCGACACCTCCAGATAAGCATGCAACTCCGGCGAAAGCTGTGCCTGTTTCGACAGCTGTTCCAGCGGACTCACAATCAAGGTAAGCGGCGTTCTTAACTCGTGCGATACATTGGTAAAAAAGTTCATCTTCAATGCCGCCAGCTTTTGCTCTACTTCCACCTTGTTACGCAGGTGCATCATTGCCAGCGCATAGCGCCACACAACATAGGTTAACGCACCGGCCACAATAGCGTATAACAAATAAGCCCACCACGTTTTCCACCAGGGGCGGTGAATAGTAATGGCCAGCTGTTTAAAAGGCGTATTGGAATACAGATCGGCGCTCAACGCTTTCACCTCAAATACATAATGCCCCGGAGGAAGATTGGTATACGTAGCCTTGCGCACCTGCCAATCGTTATGCCAGGTAGTATCAAAGCCATTTAAACGATACGCAAAGCCTTGCTGATCGCCACTGCCACGATGATCCAGCAGTGCATAATAAATGCTGATGCTGTTTTGATTATAAGGCAACGTCAGCTCCGAAACATAATTCACATCTTCTTTCAGCAACCGGTCATTCGCTTTAGGCCCTACCTCATCGTTATTGATCTGCAAGGCAGTAAATGCGATGTTGGCTGCCACACGTCCTCCATTGATCAGGCTGGGATCGAAAGACAGGTAGCCCATAGTAGTACCGAAAAACAAACGCCTGCCTGTTTGCTGCCTGGCAACAGATGCTTCTGAAAACGCCGCCCGTGTGGGCAGGCCATCATGAGAATCGTAATTTCTAAAAACCTGGGTTTGTGGGTTAAACCTGGAAAGACCATTTTCGGTAGCCAGCCAGAAATTACCATCCGCATCTTCCGTACAACTCAGCACATAATTGTTAGGCATGCCATCCCGGGTGGTGTAGTTACGAAAACGCAGGTCCTGTAAAGGCTTGTTGCCCATAGCCTGACAAAAACCACCGCCGGATGTTGCCAGCCACATCCTGTTTTGCCGGTCACGGTAAATAAAAATAATATCATTATTACCCAGACTTCCCATATCGCCTGGTATTACGTTATACACTTTGTATTGATGAATAAGTGCATCCTGCACATGCGCATCCACCACCAGCAAACCACTGGTAGTAGCTATCCAGATATTCCCGTCTTTATCCGCGCACATATTCCGGATGTTCTGAAAATTGCCCCGGGAATGATTGGTAACAGCGGTGGTAAGATGGGTAAATTTTGTTTTCCCGTCCCGCTCCTCTGCCCATGCCAAACCATTGTCCAGCGAACCAATCCATATACGCCCGTTATTGTCTTCCAGCAAAGTATGAATCTGATTACAAGGCAGGCTGTCTGGTAATTCTTTATGTGCGGCAAAATGAGTGAGCTGAAACTTCGTTTGCTCCTGGTTTAGGGGAGTGGCTTTAAACAGTCCATTTCCTTTAGCGCCCATCCAGATGTTGCCCCTGCTATCCTGCACAATAGCATAAATGCCTTCTAACCCGCCGGCAGGTTCGTTTACAAACAATCCTTTTACAGGTATGCCATTCTGTGTTACTACCAGGTTGCCCCGTTTCATTCCCAGCCACAAACGGTTATGGGTATCGCAAAACATGCCCCTTACCTCATGGGCAATATTCGGATGTTCGGGGTTGGTAAAAAGCAGCTGCTGAAAATGATTATTCTGTGTAACAATCTTCACCACACCACCCTGGTTAGTGGTCAGCCACAAGATGCCGGCCTTATCATAGTAATGATCTGTTACATTGTCTGGCAGCGGGTAACTGGTACCATCGGATGTGGTGACCGTATACTCCGGTGTTTTGCTGGCAGGATTGATATGCGCCAGACCGCCCCCTTTCATATTCACCCATACAGCGCCTGCCGGATCTTCCAGCAACCAGAAATACCGGCTGTTCATATCGGTATCAGGCACCTTGTCGGAATGCTGTGAAAACAATTGAAAGGAATGACTCAGCGGATCAAAGCGGATAGCACCTGACTTTTCCGGCTCCACCCACACACCGCCTGCCTGATCTTCGTACAGGGAGGAAAGATTTTCTACAGGATGATAGGTGTCTTTGCTCACCTGCTGATCGCTGAGATGAAAGGTGATGATTTCACCCAGCGAAGAACTGGCATACAACACATTTTGCTTTTTGGAACAAAGCAATGCATTAATGCGGCCTGTGGTAGCGTGATGACTGCTGAACGAACGTTGCTTTTTATCAAACACCAGCAGGTTGCCTTCTGCCGTACCAAAGTAGATATACTCTTTCTCTTCCTGGTAAGCGGTAAGGTTGCTACCGGCAGTAATGCCTGTAGCAACTGTTTTGCTAATGGTATAGTTACCTGCAGTGGATGGTTCCAGACAAACAAGCCCACCTTGTGTGCCAATCCACACACGGTTGTCCTTATCTATATTAAAGAAGTGAATGCTATCGGAAGGTAAGTGGTATTCCGCTGCTCCTTCCTGATGATATTGAAACACCTGCTCTTTGGAAAAGGAAGCCTGGGAAATACAAAAGATGCCGGCGTTTTTAGTGAGCAACCAAACCCACCCACCGCCGGCATAAAGAATGTTATTAAATTCAATGGAACGTTTAGTATCGTGCCGGATGATAGTAGACAGTGGTAAAAATTGTTCTGTCTTCTTATCAAACCGGTAAATCTGGTAATCATATGCCTGTATCCATAAATGATCGCACTGATCTTCTACAATACGCCCTATCCTGCTGTTTCTTAATTGATATTGATCAGCAGCACCAGGCTTAAAGGTTACAAAGGAGTGACCATCAAAACGGTTAATGCCATCCCAGGTTCCCAGCCACATAAACCCTTCACGGTCTTTAACCATGCAGTTTACGCGGCGGTGGGAAAGCCCCTGCTCCGTGGAGTAATTTTCTATTTTATAGGTAGGTTGCCCATAATCCTTTATTACAAGAAAAAACAGAAAACAGAGACAGCAAACAACACGCTTAGTAGCCATATTCATATTAGACAAGTGCGTCAAATGTAGCCAGATTCTTACCAATTACTAGGGCATTTTTTTCAGTCCCTCCCACTTCACTTTCCAGGTGCCATCTTTAGGTATACCCGGTAATGCGGCAGAACCTTCATAACCCGCCACCATCATAGATACCGCCGAAAGTAAACCACCATTACCCGGCATATACAGGGTTAACCGGTTCTCCTGGTAGTTATGTCCGTTTTTCAGGTAGGTATTGGTTTTAACCGGCATAAACAAGGCGTCCATTGCCTTATCAGGCAAGCCCAGCCTGGTGGCCGTCATAGCAGTCATCGGGAAGTCCCAGCCCCAGGTATCCGCCCAGGTCCAGGTATTCCATACCAGGTCAAACGTCCGGCGCATGGTAGCAGTGTCCAGCGAACGGCTTTTGGGTAACACCCCATAGGCAGCTAACACACTGGGATGATCTGTTTTATATTCCGGATTGGTGTAAGAATCGGTGGCACTTTCTGCAGCCAAGTATACACTGTCCTGCACGGGCAAAGGCGACAAGCCTGCCAGCACTTCATCCCACTTTTTATTGCGGGGTAAGCCCAGCCGCTCACGCCACTGCTGCGCTGTTTCTAAGCCCCAGCGCCAGTATACCAGCTCATAAGTAGGGTTAAAGGTGCTTTCTGCTTTAAAACGCTCCTGTGCAGGAATCAATCCCTTACCCAATATGTAGCGCTTTGTTTCTTTATCGTAGTAGGCAAAAGAAGCCATGAAGTCGGCAGTAGCAAACAACAGGTCTTTGTATTTACGTAATGTAGCGCTGTCTTTCCTGTTGCGATAAATCAGTTCGGCAAAATAGATATAATGCGGCTGTTGCCATATCAGGAAGGCGCCTACAGAAGAAGGCACTTCCTCACCGGTGTTTTCCACCACCTTCTGCCAGCGAATACCTTCATAACCCTGGCGTTTAGCAATTCCCTTTGCAAAGGGGGCCACTTTTGCATACCAGGTCATTACTTTTTCCAGGTATTCTGTTCTTCCCCATAATGGGTAATGCGTCAGGTGCCAGTAAGGCATTTCCAGGTGCGCTTTACCATACCAGCTGTTATATGTTAACCCGGTTTCCTGCGGCGGGCAGGTGCCTGCTTCCTGCACCTTCATCAGGTATTGCGATAATACAATTCTTCTTTCCAGCTCTGGGGCACGGGCATTGGTGCTTCCGGTAAAATCCACTACCCCCCCTTTTGTCCAGAATGTAAGTAGTTCTTTCTCACTGGAAGCTTTGGTAAGCGCAAAAGAGAAAGCGGTGTTTGTTTTACGAGGTGTAAACAAACAGGTGAATTCAAATACCGCACTGTTCTTATCAGGCGTGATCAAAAAATCATGTGGCGCTCTTTCTGCTATAACGGCTTTGGTTTTCCAGGTAAACCCCGCAAAGTAATCTGCTGTTTGCAACCGGTGCCTGATCCATGCACCATTGGCATTACTGCTTTGAATAGTAGAAGTATGGTTAGCCACATGCGTATAGTTGGTGCCATAATCGGCCCATTCTCCTGTAGGATAAGGCAATTGCAAACGTACCTTTAACCTGCCCTCCTGTAACAAAGCAGACTGCACACGGGCAGCGATCACATCTTCTTTACCATGACAGTAGGTACTTACCGTTACCGGCACGCCTTCCACACTGAATTGGCTTTGTATTTCACCGGTCCAGGGATTCAGCTCCTGGTGAATATTTTGCAAGTCCTCTATAGATACAAGTGTACCATCTTTCTTTACTATTTCAAACCCGAGGTTACCCAGTTGCAGGCGGTGCGGGTTGGCACGAAACCAGTCAGCAGCCTGTTTATTACGGCCACCCACCGAACTCCATTGTACCAGGTAAGTGATATCCCGACCATTCAGATGATAGGCTTTCAAGGCTTCTTCGCGTTTGTACCCCGCAGTATCCGTAAAGCTATTCCAGCCCCACTCCGATTGCGTACCCAACGGCACACCTTTCTGGTACACACGCGGAAAAGTCTGTAACCCGGTAACATCCGCTGTAAAAGCAAACTTGCCATTACCCACTGTAAGGGATGCCAATGTATCTACCGAGGTGTTAATTACCTTATGCCGCTCTACCAGTTCTTTACGGTTAATAGCAGATTGAGCGAATACCTGGCTGGTTACCACCAAAGAAGTAATCCCTGCCATCATGGCCATTTTCCAATGATACGTTTTCAACGACGGTACTATTTTCATGCCTGTGATCTCTTTCAGTGTTATTGATTCGTTTTTGCTACGGATGTCTTAGGCGCTGGTGCAGTAAGCGCTTTACCATTTACTTTCACGTTTTTAAACCGCAGGTTCTGTACATCTCCTACCTGCATATCTGTGGTTTTAAATTGCACATCCACATCCTGCACCAGTATATCTTTAATTGCTGCCTGCTCATGACCGGTAATCTGCCCCAGCGAAGCACCGGAACCATGTACATTGGAAATTTTTATATTTCGTACCAAAGCCCTGGGCGCCGGTTGTCCCTTCAAATCAAAATATTGTGTCCAGGGCGATACCTTGAAAATATCATGGGCATCTATCATGGTAATATCATTCATCGTAATATTCTCGTACTGCTGCGGCGTATCGGGACGAAGCTTTAAACGCAAAACCGTAGGGCCCAGTGTGGTACAGCGTTGCACAACTACATTACGCACAATAGTGGCTTCGCTTCCAAACGTAACAATCCCGCCACCTGCTTCAAATATACAGTCACTGATCTCTATTCTTTCCACAGGCGAACCGCCTTTATCTTCCATCGCTAAAGGCCCTTTCGATCCTTTCAGGGCAATACAATCATCCCCTACTGAAAAGAAACAATGGCGAATAGCAATATCCTGCGAGCAGTCTACATCCATGCCATCCGAACTGGGTGCATGATGATAAGGCTTAGGACCAGAGGGTGCCTGAAAACGGCAGTATTCCACCACTACATGCTGGCAACGGTACATATGTAAATTCCAGAAACCCGAATTCAGATAGGTAACTCCACTGATGTGGATGTCTGTCGAGTTTTGGAGAAAAGTAAGCCGGGGACGTTCTACATTTAAATTGGTAGTTCCTTTATCTGCATTGCGTCTGTCATAAAACTCTTTCCAGAAAGGTGCACCGCTACCGTCCAGTGTTCCGGGTCCGGTAATGCGTAAATGATGCACGCTGTCGCCATTGATCAAGGCAGCCCTCCAGGGTTCAAAATGGCCCTCAATACGGGTGTTGATTTTGGGATAATCGTTAATATCTGTAGAGCCCTTTAATACCGCCCCTTCCAGAAATTCTATATTCACCCCGGGTTTCAGAAATAACGAACCGCTCATAAATATGCCTTTGGGCAATACCAGCGTTCCGCCGCCATTGTTGGCACAGGCATCAATAGCAGCCTGTATAAAGGTGGTATTCAGTGTTTTACTGTCACCTATAGCACCATAATCCGTAATTACATAGCGGCTTGTTGCTGTATAGCATGCCACTGTAGTAACCATATCTTTTTGCATTTTCGCCACCGCGTCTGTTCCTGTTATCACACCTAATGCACATAATACAAGCAATCGGTTCTTTCTCATTTGTAATAATTTCACGGGTCTCATGTGATAAATAACAACAGAAGGCCATTGTTATGGCCTTCTGTTGTACAATATAATCAATTAATATTTCGGATGCTGCTGGCCTGCTAAACCAGGGTTGATATCGATAAGAGAAGTAGCCAATGGCAGTATCTCTACCTTTTCACGCTCCAATCCACGGAATAAATTTTGAATCAGTGCATTGTTAGCTTCCAGTGCGCCTTGTGAGAACAAGGTTACGTTACCACCGCTATGCATGCGAAGCACTACGTTACCAGCCTGAGCCAGTGTAGTAGAATCTTCCGGACTAAGCACATTGTAGCCAGTGTAAGGCACAGAAACAACAGGATCCTGGAAGCTGGTAGCTTTATCGCGTTTGTATACCCTGTAACGGTCAATATTAGCATAAGCACCGGTTACATTGGCCATATCGTTCAGGTTCTGTTTGGTTTGCGTAAGGGTTTCATACAGAATGCCCCAACGTGCCAGATCGGTACGACGGAGCGATTCAAAACCAAATTCCAGTTTACGCTCCAGGATAATCGCATTGCGGAACCCGGCGTAATCAGAAGGAGTAGTGCCTATTTTAGAAGCATCACCGCCATATCCGCGTTTACGCACCTCCTCAAAAGCCGCTTTGGCTTCGGCAGTAGGTCCGTTGTTATATTCATTCAACGCTTCGGCATACATAAGCAACACATCTGAGTAGCGCAGTACAGGCCAGTCAATATCGCGTTTGTCTGTACCAGTACCGGTAGTGGCCATCCAGTTCACCCTGTACTTGCCAATGGTGTTGCTGGAATAAGCATTCATGTCCCTGCCGTTATCGGAGTTAATTAAGTAGTTACAGATGGTAACGTCACGGCGCTGATCGCCTTCTCCAAAATCAAACCAATAGGTAGGTGTAACCGCCATGGCAGGTTGTGCTTTTGCATACATGCTGTTTACGTGCGAGTATATACCGTTGGTATAACCGGTTACAGAACCATTGCTGCTGGTGCCCCACTGGCCAAACAGTAACATACATTCATTATCATACTTACCGGTAACCAGGTTGCGGAATACCGTTTCAAACTTAGGCAGTAAGGCGTTTTCACCGCTGCCCATTGCCTTTTGACAGGCATCAGCAGCAATACCATACAATTCTTTGATACGTCCCACATCACTACGCTGTGCAATTTTGCACGAAGACGCTGCATAGGTGTTCAAATCCCAACGCAGTGAATAGCCAGCTGCATACAGCGCTACACGCGCCAGCATGCCCAAAGCTGCATTTTTAGTAAAACGTTCTGTGGTAGGCACCAAACCGGCACTTTTCCAGGGCAGCAATTCCACCGCCTTCTGTAAATCACTCACACATCCATCGTAAATGGTATCACGGCTTACACGTGATGAAGTAAACTGGTTGGTTTCTCCCACCGGCAGTGTGCTGTAGGGCACATCACCAAAATAACGTACCAGGTTCAGATAGTTCATAGCTCTGATAGCATATGCTTCACCCAGCAACATATTCCATTTTGTTTTATCCGCATCAGCAACAGTCATGCCCTGCAATCCCTTGATAGCCACGTTTACATATTCTATGCTTGCATACATAGCCGTGTAAGTAGAGGTGGGTGAAATAGAAGGAGTATACACATAGTTAGCCACCTGATTTTTACTGTTGGTGGTTCCTTCTGTGCTCATACACTCATCTGTTCCCATGCCCAGCTGGTAATACATTTCGCGGTTAAAGGTTTGTGAGTAGGCGCCTACCACCACCATTTCTGCACGGCCAACTGATTCAAAAATCGTTTCACTGTCGTATTTGTTGATGGATGGCTGATCCAGGAACTTTTTGCACGAAGCCAGCGATAGCGCTGCAAAAGCGACTGTTGTCAGGATATATATCTTCTTCATGATTAATCAGAATTAAAGTGAAATGTTTACACCAAAAACCACGCTTTTAGATACCGGGTAAGCCGAATTATCAACACCCTGCGTTGTAGCGTTACCATTGGCAGATACCGCCGGATCGTAACCTTTGTATTTAGTGAATGTGTGAATGTTATTAAGCGTACAATATACCCTTGCCTTGCTTAGGTGAATAGTAGACATTACACTTTTAGGTAAGTTATACCCCAGTGTAATAGTGCTTAAACGCAGAAAAGAAGCATCTTCCAGGTAATAATCAATAGGATCGCTGATCGCAATTTTGTTATCACCATGCAGGCTCCACACCGCTTTAGGATCATTCTGCTGTGGGTTCAGCGCAGCCAGACGTTGCAGATCGGTTGTTTCCTTACCAGTAGCAGGATCAATCAGCGTAAAGCGGCTGTTCATAGCTGTAAGGGTGTTCTGGTTAGGCAGGTAGGGGCCGATAAAACGCTGAGTATTGGCGTTAAACACTTTACCACCTACAGCAAAGTTCATAAACACCGTAAAATCAAAACCGGAATAGTTGAAAGTGTTGGTCATACCACCCTGGAATTTAGGTTGTGCATTACCAATTACAGTACGATCATCCGTATTCCATGTAGGGTTACCCGCTGCATCTTTAGCACCAGCAGTAGGTATATATTTCACATCACCAGGTTTCACATTAGCCGGCTTTACAGAAGCAGCCCGTGCTACCCCATCTTTCAGCAGATAAGTACCATCTGCATTCTGCGTAAAATCAGCAGTAGTGTATATACCACCATAGTTGTAGCCATAAAACTGACCTATTGGCTGTCCTACTTTTATCAGGAAGCTGGCGCCACCGGCAGAAGTAATCCATTGATCCTGACCACCAATACCATACAGTTTCATCACTTTAGACCTGTTAAAAGAAACATTCACATTGGTTTTCCACTTGAATTTAGGAGTACTGATGTTATTGCTTCCTAACACCAGCTCTATACCACGGTTGCGGATAGCACCAATATTCTGATACTGTGATTTGTAGCCTGCAGAAGGTGGAATACCTACCTCAACCAGCAGATCGCTTGATTCATTATTATATAAGTCCATAGAGAATGTAAATCTTCTTTTCAGAAACTCTACATCCACACCAATGTTGGTTGATTTAATGGTTTCCCATTTTATATTGGGATTACCCAGGCGTGTACCTGGCGTAAGGGTAGGGAAATTAGCTTTGTTAATAGCATAGCTACCACCACTATAGCCCGTGGTATAATAACCACCATCAATAGCATTGTTACCAGCAGTACCGTAACCTACGCGCAGTTTTAAATCTGTCACCAGGTTTTGGCTTCTCATAAATGCCTCTTCCGAAATACGCCACGCGGCAGATAAAGATGGAAAATATCCCCATTTATTATTAACGCCGAACTTACTGGAACCATCCGCACGTAAAGAAGCATTCACAATCAAACGGTCGTCAAAATTGTACGAAGCCCTGGTAAAGAAAGAAGCCAGCGTAGTACGATCAATGCCATTAGTACCCTCATTTTTAACGTTGCCTTTAGTCAGCGACACATCATTCAAACCAAAGTTATTTACCGGGAAACCGTAGTACGAGTTAAACTGGTTTTGTGTTTGAGAATAATAAGCTTCCTGACCTAACAACAAGTTTACTTTATGCTTATCATAAGTATGTCCCCAGTTAACGGTATTCGTTATCTGCCAGGTATATTTTTCACTGTTCTCGCGCGTACCCCAAGGACCCAGGTTTGCTAATGCTGTACGTGTACGGCCATCGTCAAAATAATCCTCACGCTCCTGTTGCCATAGATAGCTGCCCAGGGTGCGGAACTTGATATCTTTAGTAATACCTAAATCCAACCCGGTATTCAGATAGAACTGGCGGGTATAATTAGTTTGTGTTACCGCATCATTGGTAATGATAGGGTTATTGATATCATACTGCGAATCGTATTTCAACATATCGTTGCCTATATCAGAATTCACCAGTTGATCGTTGGTATAACGTATACCACCTGTAGGTGCCTGCAACAGCGTCAGCTTTAACGCACCGCCCATAGAACCACCGCCATTCACACGGGTTTCCATATAGTCGGTGTTGAAGTTCACTTTCGCATTCTTTGCTACCTCGTGCTCCAGTTTCAATCGCAAACCATTACGATTATAATCGTGCTTAGCAAAAATGCCCTTCTGGCCGGTATTGTTATAGCTGAATAAAAAGTTCGTTTTTTCATTACCACCACCTACACTCAGGTTGTGGTTCTGGCTGGTAGTGCTACCACCAAAAACCTGATCTTGCCAATCTACACCACGTTTGTTGCCGTAAGCAGTATCAATGTAATTATAGGCGTTGGTGTAAAAGTTTGGATCAGTGATACTACCACCAAAATAGTTTGCCCAGTTGGCAATAGAACCTCCCAGCTGTTGCAACTCATATTGGTATCTCACATAATCCTTCACCCCCAGCATAGGCAGTTTTTTACCCAGGCGCTCCTGGCCATAATAACCATTGTAGTTTACCTGCGTTTTGCCTTTTTTACCCGATCTGGTGGTGATCAGAATTACACCGTTAGAACCGCGCGCACCATAAATAGAAGTAGCAGAAGCATCTTTCAGCACATCAATCGTTTGAATGTCGTTGATATCAATCTGGCGCAAAGCGTCATCCATCTGAAACCCATCCACAATGTACAATGGAGTTGTTGATTGTGTAATAGAAGCACCACCACGAATTACAATGTTAACGGGCGCTCCCGGAGCGCCACTTTGCGTAACCACGTTTACACCAGCCGCCTTACCGGTCAATGCCTGTGCTGCGGTTGTTACGGGAGCCATTTTCAAATCATCACCGGTAACCGATACCGAAGAACCGGTTACTTCCTTACGCTTTACCGCGGTATAACCAATAGATACCACAATTGTATCCATTACATTGGCGCTGGATTCCATTTGCATGTCCAGTACCTCACCGGCAACCGCTGCATCTACAGCTTTATAGCCGATGTAAGAGAACGTTAATGTAACAGCTCCACTGGCAGGAATAGTTACCTGGTATTTACCTACCGCGTTGGTTTCCGCTCCTTTTGTACCGTTTTTCACTTTCACTGTTACACCAGGTAGCGGCGCACCACTCCCCTTATCGGTGACTACACCAGTCACCGTCCGGGTTTGTGCCACGGCGGCACCGACCCCAAAAAACAGCAAAATGAGCAGGAGATAAATTCTTCTCATAATTTAATTTTTAATTAGCTGGCTGGCAAAGCATGCAGTTGTCCTGGGCTGTTACCAGCTTGGTTTTGACCTTATTTAATATGGATGGAGGATTGTGTGCGTTATGGTTGCAAACTCCTGCTACTGCCGGCAGGCAGGCATTGAACATGCGGAATTACCGGAACGGCAAAAATTGGGGGTATTACTCTTCGTTTCATATAGCCTCGTGTTTACGTTGGTTTAAGGGGAAGGTTTTAATAGCAATCATTCAATCATTGTCATCACTTTTCTTCAGACGATTGTAGGTGTAAAACTACAAGCAGAGGGCACCCTTAAGGGTTCCAATTCGTACAGAAAGGGTTCGATTTTGTACATACCTCAAAAAATAAAACTGAAAACCAATCAGTTACAAAAAACAATAGTTTCCAGTAGTCCAGGACATTCAACAAAAAAGGGGTATCTCAAAAGTAAAAAGAGGGTCTCTTATCTTGAGCCCCCCTTTTGCTTTTTGCACTTCAAGAAGCGCTATGCATTTTATTATACAACTAGCTCGTTACTTTCAAAGTTTGAATAAGTCCATCTTTTATATCAAAATGAAATTTTAAGATAATTGGACTTCCATCAAATGTTCCTGAACACTCTGCAGATAAAACGCTGGTTTTACCTTCCTGTGTTATTGACAGTGGCTTCATTACCGATTTGTACTTTTTATTTGATTCGTCGATCCACTCCTGGATAACCCTCCTTCCAGTATGCGTTTTTCCTTCGTCAAACACAACAGCTGTTTCAGAAAAACAGTTAGCATAAGCCAGACTGTCGAATTGGTTTTGAGCTGTTACTAAGTCAGCTATTACTTTTGGTAAATTCATAATTTGTTATTGGCTATTAAATGGTGGGTAGTGTGCCGCCATCGATGACGAATTCTGTCCCTGTTAAATAGTTGGCTCTCGGAGAAACCAGAAAACCAACCAGTTCAGCTACTTCTTCAGGCTCTGCTGGTCTTCCGAAGGGTATTCCACCCAAGGCATCCATAACGCTTTGTTGAGCCTCCTCAATAGAACAATTTGAACTCTGGGCAATCCGTTCCAAAAAGTATTTGACATTTTCCGTCCTGATCCATCCCGGAGAAACTGTCAGTACCCGCACCCCTTTAGAAGTCACCTCTTTCGATAATCCTTTGCTGTAATTGATCAGGCCAGCCTTGGCTGCCGCATAGGGAAGCGTTGCATCATATAAGGGAAGCCGCCCCTGGATAGAAGCAATGTGAATGATCACCCCGCTTTTTTGTTCCAGCATTTGCGGTAAAAATCCACGGTCTAATCTCACCGGTGCCAACAGGTTTGTTTGCAAGGTTTTCTCCCAGTCTTTATCGGTTAAAACCGCAAAACCACCGCCCGGAGTTTCCGACGCTCCCAGGTTGTTTACAAGGATGTCGAGTTTTTTGTGTTTTGATAAAACTTCGTCCACCACTTTTTTTGTGCCTGATTCCGTACTCAAATCTGCTGAAATAAAATGCAGGTTTCCGGCTAAATTTTCAGCTGCATTTCTTGCGGTAATGATAACAGTTGCACCAGCTTGTAGCAGCCTTTCTGCAATTGCCCTTCCAGCTCCCTTTGTACCTCCTGTTACCAGGGCAATTTTTCCATTTAACTCATTGCTGTAATTCATATTCTTTTCTTTTTAAAATTGATACTGCAAAATTCAGACGTATGAGCTGCTAAAACAATTACGGATAATCGAATCGCATAGGGATAAATTTGTCCCATACTGTATGAGTAAGAACATTAGGCTAATTTTATACGATGCGCGAAAGAAAGGTTCCTTTAAATTTGAATTGCGGCCTTGACCTGATAGGCGAGGTTTTGTATGGTAAATGGAAGATCCGGTTACTTTGGTTTATTAACGAAGGGCACAAACGTCCGAGTGAATTACAAAGAAAGATCCCGGATGCCTCACGAAGAGTGTTGAATGTACAGTTAAACGAACTTGAAGCTCACGACTTAATTGAAAAGAAAATTTTCGCAGTGGTTCCTCCAAAAGTGGAATATTCTTTGACCCCTTTTGGAAAAACAATAATTCCTATCATCGGGGCTTTAGGTAAATGGGGCGATGAAAATGAGAACAGGTTACGTGATCTTATTCTAAATAACAAAATAAGTGATCAATAACTCCCGCACCCTTACCTGCACATTCAGGATATAGCTACTGTCAATTTTAATATCATAACAAAAAAGAATGCTATCCTTTTAAAACGTAATTTCATCTCATTAAACGCTATTAGTAAAATATCCCGGTTCTTCTGCGCACCTTTCTTACAGGGCGTACCTCCTTTCCCGTTCGTGGAAAGGATAGTATATTATTTTACTCATTAATAGCAGTTTATGTCATCAACAATAGCCGTTATAGGCGCTACCGGAAAATCAGGACAATACCTGGTTAAAACACTTTTACAACAAGGGTATACACTTCGCCTGTTACTGCGCACACCCGAAAAGTTTACACAGCATCATCCATTGGTATCCATATATAAAGGAGATGTAACAGATGCTAAAGATGTATTGGCATTGGTAAAAGGATGTAGTGCCATCATCAGCACATTAGGCCAGCCCCAAAATCAGCCACCTGTTTTTAGCACAGCAGCCAGCAATATCATCAAAGCCATGCATACGCACCATATTCAGCGATATATTGCCGTAACAGGATTAAGTATTGATATTCCCGGCGACAAAAAAAGCACGCACATTACGCAGCTTTCGCAATGGATGCAGCAAACCTATCCTGCCATTATAGCTGATAAACAAAAGGAATATCAAACACTGGCCAACAGTGCTATTGACTGGACCTTAGTGCGCCTGCCTGTAATAGAACAAACAGAGGCTCGCTATAATATGGCAGTGAGCTTATATGATTGCCCCGGAGAAAAGATCAGCGCTACCGATCTGGCTTTTTTTCTCATAGAACAGTTATACAACAAACAATATATTGGTAAAGCACCGTTTATTGCCAACGTATCATAAACCTGTAAAATGGCCACCTAACTATCCATTAGGGGTGGCCATATTTTTAATATCTCCCATACTATAGAAAACGTCTTACCGAAACATCCACCCACTGCACGCAAAAAATACAGTCGCTTCCGGAAATAATGCGGGCTGTTATTATTCTTCAGCAAACCTTCCGGCCTGTTGAAGAATAATAACATAAAAGCCTGCAAAACACCTACATTAGTATTTACTATGACACGGGAGGAACAAATTGCGTTTAAACACAGCCTGAAACAATACTGCGAAGAGCAGCTGACACAACGCATTCAAGCCATACAGGAGAAAATTGAACAGGCCCAGCAAAGCGCCAACAGCGAAGAAAAAAGTTCTGCCGGCGATAAGTACGAAACATCCCGTGCCATGAACCACCTGGAAAAAGATATGCATAGCCGCCAGCTGGCACAAAATACGCAGGAAATGGCAGCACTGCATGCCGTCAACACCAGCAACATATACGCTGCCCCTGCAAGCGGCGCGTATATCCAATGTAAAGACTTCTCTTTTTTCATAGCCATTGGGTTGGGTAAAAGAGCCATCAACGGTCAAACCATCTTCTTCCTTTCTGCCGATGCACCCATTACCCGCCAGCTATTACAAAAGAAAGCAGGCGATACTTTCCTCTTCAATAATGCCCATGTACAGATAGAAGGTATTTTTTAAAAGAATGTGTATGGAATATTCAGGCTACTGCATCTAACAGGAAAAGCCAATAATATGAGATACCTGTTTATTCCTATGCTGCTCATAGGCAGTAGTGCTTTTATGCTTATTCATCACCACACCAAACAAATAGCCCCTCCTCCCAAAATAATACAACAAACCAAGCCCCTTTCAACCATTCACGATATTCCACTACCCGAAGGCTTTGTACGCATATCTCAACCCGAAGGCTCGTTTGGTGCTTACCTGCGCCGGTTACCCTTGAAAGCAGATAAAACAGTGTACCTATATAATGGAACCAAAAAAGCCAATCAAACCGCACAGTTTGCCGTACTGGATATTCCTGTTGGCAATAAAGACTTACAACAATGTGCCGATGCGGTTATGCGCATCTATGCCGAATACCAGTATTCCCGTAAACAATATCACCGCATTGCCTTTAGTTCGCTCGATGGCACCAGCATGGACTTTACCAGCTGGATGAAAGGCTACCGCTTTTATGAAAAGCATAATAAGCTACAGAAACAACTCAACGCCACTCCCTGCAGCACACACACCTGCCTGAACAATTACCTGCAAACCGTATTTGCCTATGCCAGCACTCTTTCGCTTAATAGCGACCTGGTTCCGGTTACCGAAGGATGGAATAGTATTCAACCCGGTTATGTATTTATTAAAGGCGGCTCGCCCGGTCATGCAGTTCTGGTAACTGATGTAGCCTGGAATCCCGCTACCGGCCAAAAAATATTTCTGCTGGCACAAAGCTATATGCCCGCACAGGAGATTCATATTTTGCAAAACCCGGGCATACACAACTCACCCTGGTACCTTGTTGAAACCACTAATAGCAAACTATACACACCAGAGTGGATATTTGATATACAGCAACTTAAAAAATTTCCGGCCTGATTCAAACCTCAAACAATCAATTACCCGTATGTGCTGGTATACAAAATCAACCCGATGACACAACTTCGCATGTTATGGATAAGTATACTGGCAAATGCAATACCGGCCTTCGTTTCAGCACAAGTCAATACAAAAACAGATGCCTACACTGGCTATGCTTATAAGCCAGGAACACAAAGCCTGGTGTATAAAGAGCAAAACACAGAAAAATACATTAACAATAAACATACAGAAACACAAACCAGCTATTACAGCCAGTCTAATCAGCTGATAGCTACACGTACACTGGATTTCAGCAATTCACTTTACACGCCTTCTTTTAAAACAGAAGACCTTCGCACAGGCTATATGGAAGGCGTAGCGGTTACCGGCTACCAGGCACGTATGTTTGTTCGTAAAGACAAAACAGCTTCCATCAAAGAAAAGGTAATCACGCTGAATGCTCCTATGGTAATAGATGGTGGCTTTAACCAGTTTATTAAAGATCATTGGAGCCAGCTGATGCAAAACCAGGCCGTAGTGTTCAATTTTGTAGTACCCGCACGATTAAACTACTATAACCTGCGCGCCTGTAAAATAGCCGCCACATCCACCGAAGTAAAAATAAGAATAGAACCTAACAGCGCCTTATTGCGCTGGATAGCACCCCCTATTATTGTTAACTATAACATCCTTACCAGGCGTATTACCAACTACGAAGGCAAATCGAATATCACAGATGATGAGGGCAGCAATTCCGTGGTAACATTAGTATACCCAGATAAAGGCCCTTAATGAAAACTTTCCTGCAAACAAAACTGGTTACTCCCTTACTTGCCCTGTTAAAACAGGGAGTAACACCAGGCAAACTAGCCCTGGCAGTAAGCCTCGGCATTACCATTGCCACCATCCCCGTTTTTGGAGCCACTACGCTGGTTTGCCTGGCAGTTATTCCGCTGTTCCGGCTTAACCCGGGCGCCATTTTATTGGTAAACCAGTTTGCCTATCCGCTTCAATTTATACTATACATTCCCCTTATCCGCGCCGGGGAGTGGTTGTTTCATAAAAAAGCCCTGTTACTTTCCGTGTCGCAGGTGTTTCAGTTGTTTAAATCCAACCTGCTCCGGGCCATTAGCACACTTTGGTGGTCAACCCTATACGCATTAATCGCCTGGTTGCTGGTAGCCATACCACTTACCTGGCTGTTATACAGCCTGTTAACTCCGTTGTTTGTTAAAATTAAACGGGCAGGTACTCCTTCCGGTACACAATAGCAATAAAACCAGAATACAATTTTACCTTTGCACACTTATTCATAGTCATAGTGGTAAAGATTGATAACATAGAACTGCCGGATTTCCCCCTTTTACTCGCCCCCATGGAAGATGTAACCGATCCGCCATTCCGGGCCGTTTGTAAAGACAATGGTGCAGATCTGCTGTATACCGAATTCATTTCCTGCGCCGGCCTTATACGCGATGCTATCAAGATGCGCAGGAAGCTGGATATCTTTGATTATGAACAACCTATAGGCATACAATTGTTTGGCGGCGATGAAGAAAGCATTGCTATAGCTTCCCGTATTGTAGAAACCACCAACCCCGATCTGCTGGATATCAACTACGGCTGCCCGGTAAAAAAGGTAGCAGGTAAAGGAGCAGGAGCAGGTGTGTTAAAAGACCTGGACCTGATGGTGCGTCTTACCGATTCCTGTGTAAAAGCCACCCGCCTGCCCGTAACCGTAAAAACACGGTTGGGTTGGGATGAAGACAGCAAAAACATTGAAGAGGTGGCAGAAAGGCTGCAGGACGTGGGCATTAAAGCCCTCACCATTCACGGCCGCACCCGCAGCCAGATGTATAAAGGCGAAGCAGACTGGACCTTAATTGGTAAAATCAAAAACAATCCCCGCATTCATATCCCCATCTTTGGCAACGGTGATATCGACAGCCCGCAAAAAGCGCTGGAATATAAAAACCGCTATGGTGTAGATGGCATTATGATAGGCCGTGCCACGATAGGTTATCCGTGGATATTCCGCGAGATAAAACACTACCTGCAAACCGGCGAAATGCCACCTGCCCCTACCGTAGAAGAACGCGTGGCAGTATGCCGTAAACACCTGCGCAAGTCGCTGGAATGGAAAGGCCCTGTAACAGGTATTTTTGAAATGCGACAGCAATATTCCAAATACCTCAAAGGCATTCCTAACATGAAAGAATACCGCAACAGGCTGGTGGTATTAACCGAACCGGAAGAGATAGAAGCGGTGTTAGACGAAATACTGGTTACCTGCCAGGGCTTTGAAATGGAATACGCTCCTATCGAACTCATTAACTACCACGAAAACTGTCCTTTATAGTATTTATTGTGGCTCATTGCGCAATGGAGCCTACCTTCGCAGTAAGGCGATGGTGCTCCGCCTTATCAACCGCCCTAACCAGAGGGACGATGGCGCCTGCAATAACAATAAACTATTTATTGAACAGTAAACATTTGCAGACGTGTTAAAAAAGCTACTCTTACATTCCCTGGCATTACTCCTTTTATCCGCAATCACCGGCTCTGTTATCGCCTTGTTTTTATGGTTACTGGATACGGTAACCCACTTCCGCTTTCAACATCCCTGGCTGTTATATCTGCTGCCCCTGGGTGGCATACTGGTATATTACCTCTACCAGCTATGGGGCAAAAACAGTGAAAAAGGCAATAACCTTATTATAGAAGAAATACATGCTCCGGGTGGAGGCGTTCCCCGTCGCATGGCTCCGCTGGTGCTGGCAGGCACTATCATTACCCACTTATTCGGTGGCTCAGCCGGCCGTGAAGGCACTGCCGTACAAATAGGTGGCAGCACCGCATCCCTGGTAAGCCAATGGTTTAGCAACCATGTCATTAATAAACAGGTGTTACTAATGGCCGGTATTGCAGCGGGTTTCGGTGCTGTGTTTGGCACTCCCTTCGCCGGCACCATCTTCGCTGTGGAAGTGCTGGCGCTGGGCAGCTTTACCTTTAGTCCATTGATACCTTGCCTGGTAGCAGCATTCCTGGCAGATTTTGTATGCTCGCTATACCATATCCACCACACCCATTACCATATATCTTCCATAGTCACACGTATCAACGGCTGGCTCATATTCAAAGTAGCGGGCGCAGGCATCCTGTTCGGTTTCACCGCTTTCCTGTTTGCTGAGCTTACCCACGGATTCAAATACCTGTTTCAACGCATACCGGTAAAATGGCTGATACCAGCCGTGGGTGGTGTTATGATTATTGCGCTTACCTGGCTGTTGCAAACCGACGATTACCTGGGGCTGGGGGTGCAAAAACCACCCAAAGTAACCGGAATCTCTATTGTCGGAGCATTTGGCCCCGCCCACGCCCCCTGGCTCAGCTGGTGGTGGAAGCTGTTGTTTACCGCTATCACTTTATCCTGTGGCATGAAAGGTGGCGAAGTAACTCCCTTGTTCTTTATCGGGGCTACCCTGGGCAGCGTACTGGGCAGTCTTCTCGGCGTGCCGGTAGATCTCATGGCCGCACTCGGTTTTATTGCTGTATTTGCCGGTGCTACCAACACCCCCATCGCCTGCACCATCATGGGCATAGAACTCTTTGGCCCGTATTATACCTTTTACTTTGCCATTGCCTGTGGTGCAGCCTACCTCAGCAGTGGCCATATCAGCATCTATTCCAGCCAACAGATACAACATCCCAAACTGTTTAACAGGCGCAGGCACGGACACGAAACCTCAATGGCAGCCGGCTTCCAGCGACGCAGGCAGTTTACGGCCAAATACATCAGCACATTAAAGCAATTGCTGCGTTAACAGCCGTATCTTAGCCCATTAATCATGAATACTCATTCTCCCAATCAGTTATTCACCAATCACACCTATACCCTGTTTGCAGAGGTACTTATTCCTCTTGCCCTGCCTAAAAACTTTACCTGGGCAGTGCCCGATCATTTGAAGGAAGCAGTACAACCTGGTATACGTGTAGAGGTAGTATTGGGAAAGAATAAAAAATACGCCGGCCTGGTAAAAAAAACGTTTACCGAAAAGCCCGAAGCATTTAATCCCAAACCCATTCTCAATGTGCTGGACGATGTGCCGTTACTGCACCCCGAGCAATTAGCTTTCTGGGAATGGATTGCCGACTATTACATGTGTACCGAAGGCGAAGTAATGCAGGCCGCCATCCCTTCCAACCTCAAACTCAGCAGCGAAACCGTACTGATGTGGAACGACAGCTATGAGGATGAAATGATAGAGCTGGACGATGAGGAGTTTATGGTAGCCGAAGCCCTCAACCTGAAAAAGGAACTGCGCCTGAATGAGGTACAACAAATACTGGACGCTTCCCATGTATACCCTGTTATCAAACGCCTGATAGAAAAACAGGTATGCCTGGTATGGGAAGAACTGAAAGAGAAGTACAAGGAGAAAAAAGAGACCTATGTTATTCTGCAACCCGCCTATCATAAAGAAGAAGCGCTGGCCGATTTGCTGAATAACTGGCAACAGTACAAGGCACCTAAGCAAATGGAGTTGCTGATGGCTTATATACACCTGCAACGTACACAAGGCGAAGTATCCCAACCAGAGCTGTTAAAGAAATCAGGCGCCACCGCTGCACAGTTAAAAGGGCTGGTAGAAAAAAATATACTTCGTACCGAAAAGCGCGCAGTGGATCGCATCGGCTCTTTGCCCAAAGATGTTATCATTGATTTTGAACTGTCGCCCCTGCAGCAACAGGCGGCAGAGAAGATTGAAACATTGTTCGATGAAAAACAGGTATGCCTGCTGCATGGCGTAACCGCCAGTGGCAAAACACAGGTATACGTAAAACTCATCGAAGCCTTTATACGCAAGGGCAAGCAGGTACTATACATGCTGCCCGAAATAGCTTTAACCACACAAATCATACGCCGCCTGCAAAAGCATTTTGGCGGTAACATCTCTATCTATCATTCCAAATTCAACCCCAACGAACGGGTAGAAATATGGAATAAGGTAAAAAGCGGGGAAGCCCGTATTGTACTGGGCGCACGCTCTGCCGTGTTCCTGCCCTTTCGCGATCTGGGTTTGATCATTGCCGATGAAGAGCATGACTCCTCCTATAAGCAGCAGGAGCCAGCACCACGCTACCACGCACGGGATGCCGCTATCTATTACGCATCCCTGTTTCAGGCAAAGGTATTACTCGGCTCTGCCACCCCTTCCATAGAAAGCTATACCAATGCACAGCAAGGCAAATACGGCCTGGTACAGCTGATGGAACGCTATGGCAATGTAGCCATGCCGCAAATTGAAATAGTAGATGTAAAAAGAGTGATCAAAAAAGATCATTCCAAAGTAATGCTCACGCCCGAACTGCACCAGGCTATCACACAGTCGCTGCACGATAAAAAACAGATCATTCTGTTCCAGAACCGGCGCGGCTATTCACCTTACCAGATATGCGGCGTATGCGGTTGGATACCCCAGTGTAAAAACTGTGATGTAACCCTCACCTATCATAAGTCTAAAAACAAACTGGCCTGTCACTACTGTGGCACTACCTACCCGGTAATATACACCTGTTCTGCCTGTGGCAGCAACCGCTTTATTCAGAAGAACTTTGGCACCGAAAAGATCGAGGAAATGATTACAGAAGCTTTTCCCGATGCCAGAACAGCCCGTATGGATTATGATAGCGTAAAAGGCAAGCACGATCACGACAACCTGATTAAACTGTTTGAACAACAGAAAATAGACATCCTGGTAGGCACCCAGATGGTGGTTAAAGGCCTGGACTTTGAACACGTAAACCTCGTAGGCATTTTAGATGCAGATGGCATTTTAAACTTTGCCGATTTTCGCGTGAACGAACGCGCTTACCAGCTGATGGAACAAGTAAGCGGCCGCGCAGGCCGTAAAGACGGGCTGGGTAAAGTAATGATACAGGTAAGCAATACCGAACATCCGGTACTCGGCTTTGTGCAGCAACACAACTACCAGCAACTGTTTCAATACGAAATGGAAAACAGGCAACGCTTCTTCTATCCACCGTTTGCCCGTATTATACAGGTGATTTTTAAACACAAGGACCAGCTGATTGCCGAAGAAGCCGCACAGCATATGGTCAATGGCCTGAAAAAAGATTTTGGCCCTTACGTATTCGGCCCCGCCAACCCCGTAGTCAACCGCATCCGTAACCAATACCTTTCCGAGCTGCTGATAAAGCTGCCCCGGAAAGCGCCGTTAATACAGCAATGCAAGCTACAGATAGCGCAACAGATCACTATCATCAACGCTACCAAAAGATACAGCAGCGTGCACATCATACCCGATATTGACCCTGTGTAAACTATAAACACATTCATGATCATGCTTACATCATCTATACAGGAAAACAAAGAATTAAAGCCTTTCAACACCTTTGGCATTGCTGCCACCGCACGCTATTTTGCAGCATTCAGCACTGTTGAACAACTGAAAGAATTACTGATTTATAGCCACCAGGCAGGCCAGCAAAACCTGCTGGTGCTGGGCGGTGGCAGCAACATGCTGTTCACCCAAAACTATAACGGGCTGGTAATTAAAAACGAACTCAAAGGCATTGAGCTGGTAAAAGAGGATGCAAACCATTACTACATCAAAGCCTGGGGCGGCGAAAACTGGCACCGGTTTGTACAATACTGTATACAACACAATTACGCAGGCCTGGAAAACCTCAGCCTTATTCCCGGTTGTGTAGGCGCTTCGCCCATGCAAAACATTGGCGCGTATGGCGTAGAGATAAAAGACGTGTGCGAATCGCTGGAAGCACTGCATATCGAAAGTCAATCGGTAGTTACCTTTCACCATACCGAGTGCAACTTCGGCTACCGCGAAAGTGTTTTCAAAAACAAATACAAAGGCCAGTTTATTATACTCAATGTTACCTATCGCCTGAACAAGCAACCTGTGTATCATACCTCCTATGGTGCTATTGAACAGGAGCTGGCAGCTATGGGTTCACAACAGTTAAACATTGCAGCCATTGCACAGGCCGTTATCAACATCCGCAGCAGCAAACTGCCCAACCCCGCGGAAGTGGGTAATGCTGGTAGCTTTTTCAAAAACCCAACTATACCGCAAACACAATTCCGGGCATTGCAACAGCAACACGCCACTATACCGCACTATGCAGTAGCGCCCGATAGCAATGGGCAGGCATGGGAAAAGATACCGGCCGCCTGGTTAATAGAACAATGCGGATGGAAAGGATATCGTAAAGGAGATGCAGGCTGCCACAGTAAACAACCATTGGTGCTGGTAAACTATGCCAACGCTACAGGCAATGAAATATTCCAGCTGTCAGAAGAAATTATTTCCAGCGTAAACCAACAGTTTGGTATTACGCTGGAAAGAGAAGTAAATATTATCTAGTTCAGATCGTCTTCGGTCAAATCGTCCTCTTCAAAGTTCATTTGGCCGAAGTTCATCATACTGCCAATCAGGTCTTTAAACTGGATACGGCCATCAATCACCTTCTTGCTTATTAGTGAATAAGCAGAAAGGCCATGCAGCACAAACTCCATCAGCAAAGCCCCTTCTTTCTCATTGGCCTGCGGGAAAAAGCGCTTCACAAAAGCATACAAACCATCTACCTGGTATAAGGCTGCAATCTTCTCCGCATCTTTCATATCCACCAGCACATCAATAGAATTACCACTGTCAAACCAGTTGATAATGCTTCTGTAAGGGTTTTCCTCTACTTTGGCTTCCTGCGATTTTTTGCCGGTAGGCTTTTTCTTCTTCACCTTTTCCGGATCGGGGAAGTAGGTCACAAACTGCGAGCGGATAGCCCTGTCCAGCAGGTTCACAGCCACCTGGTACGGACCTTCCTGCTCCCCTTCATACACCAGCTCAATTTTACCAGTAATGGCAGGGATAATGCCCACCAGGTCACTGATCCATATCTGTGTTTTCGGTTCGTTGTGAATAATAGCCCTGCGCTCGGCACTGCTCACGGCGTTCTCGTAAGCCGCAATAGTAAGGCGGGCGCTTACCCCACTCTTCTTATCTACGTATTCATTACTCCTTGCTTCAAAAGCCACCTGCTCAATCAAACGCTTCACCAGGTCACTTATATCAATAACATCCTGCTGCTCTGGTAAAATATCCGCTTCCTGCTCTGTAATAGACAGCGCCGTTTCTATCGTTTTGGGATAGTGCGTTAAAATCTGGCTTTCAATACGGTCTTTTAAAGGTGTTACAATGCTGCCACGGTTGGTATAATCTTCCGGGTTGGCCGTAAACACAAACTGTATATCCAGCGGCATACGCAGCTTAAAGCCCCGTATCTGTATATCGCCCTCCTGTAAAATATTAAACAGCGACACCTGTATGCGCGCCTGCAAATCGGGCAGCTCGTTAATCACAAATATGCCACGGTTGCTACGCGGGATAATGCCGTAGTGAATTACCTGCTCATCTGCAAAACTCAAACGCAGGTTAGCCGCCTTAATAGGATCCACATCCCCTATCAAATCCGCTACACTCACATCCGGCGTAGCCAGCTTCTCGCCATAACGCTCGCTCCGGTGCCACCAGGTAACCGGTGTTGCATCGCCATACTCCGCTATCAGATCCCTGGAGTACTTACTTAACGGACGTAAGGGATCGTCATTTACCTCGCTACCTGCCACCACAGGCACATACTCGTCCAGCAACTCCACCATCTGGCGCGCCATACGTGTTTTAGCCTGTCCGCGAAGGCCCAGGTACAGAATATTATGACGGCTTAACAAAGCACGCTCTGTATCAGGAATAACGGTATCCTCATACCCCATAATCCCTGTAAAAGGATTTTCCTTGTTCTTTATGCGGGTGATCAGGTTTTTCCTGATCTCTTCCTTTACACTTAAAGGCTTATACCCACTCTTCTTCAGCTCTCCTAAAGTTGTAATCTTCGCTATGTTCATTCAATTATCTTTTTCAGCAATGCTAAAATATCAGGCGTGCAAACGTTAATACAGGGTCTTACGCTTACCACTTTCAAAATCTTTGAAAATAAAAGACCCCAGTTTATCCAGTGAAGCAAAAAAGGCCTTCCCGTGGTTCATCTCTGTAAACTCATTTACAAAGCTTTGCAGGTAAGGGTCTGAAGCGATCATAAACGTGGTAATAGGTATTTTCAGTTTTTTGCACTGGGCGGCCAGGTTAATACAACGGTTGGTTATTTTCCGGTCCAGTCCAAAACTGTTTTTATAATAACGGCCACCCACCTTTAAACAGGTAGGCTTACCATCGGTGATCATAAATATCTGCTTGTTCGCATTTTTTCTCCTGCGCAAAATATCCATGGCCAGCTCCAGCCCTGCCACCGTGTTGGTATGATAAGGTCCTACCTGTAAATAGGGAAGGTCTTTAATGGCCACCGGCCACGCATCATTACCAAACACCACAATATCCAGTGTGTCTTTAGGATACCGGGTAGTGATCAGTTCGCTCAAAGCCATAGCCACCTTCTTCGCAGGGGTAATACGGTCTTCGCCATACAGGATCATGGAATGCGAAATATCAATCATCAGCACAGTAGAAGTCTGCACCTTCAAATCGGTTTCCCGGATCTGCAGGTCGTCTTCGTGCATATGGAAAGCTTCAACACCGTGGTTAATCTGCGCATTACGGATGCTTTCCGTAAAATCAATCTGCTCCAGCATATCGCCAAAGCGAAAAGGACGTAAATCCGGACTCGCTTCATCGCCCCCACCCGGTTTAAAAGTAGTATGGTCGCCCTGTTTGCTTTTTTTCAGTTTCCCGAAAATCTCTTCCAGGCTTTGCTTCCGTATACTTTGTTCCGATTTGGGAGTAATCACCATGCGGCCATCATTAGTATCATCCTTGATGTAACCATTATTTCGGAGGTCATCAATGAAGTCCCCCATACCATACTCCTGATCTGTTAATTGATACTGCTTGTCCAGCTCATTCATCCACTGCAGTGCTTCTGCTACATCTCCGCTGGTGTACGTTAACAGCTGCATAAAAACATCCAGCAGCTGTTCAAAACGGGTCTTACCATTCGCACGGGGATCAAAATGTTCAAATCTGTGCCCTAACATGACTGTAATCTACAAAAAAATAAAGTAATAGTTGCAACAACGCTTCGTTAAGAAACCATAACATAAAAAAAGGCCTGCAAAACGCAGGCCTTCTCTTTATAAGCTAAATACTTATGATTATTGGGGAACAGAATCAGGATTAGCCAATGTTTTCGGACCCTCAGGGCCTCCTATACCAGCGCCTTCTTTTTTACCGGTATACATTTGCTCCATCTGTTTCAGGTCGTTCAGCATGCTTTCTGTATTACGTCTGTCGTAATCCATATTTTCTGCTTTCACACCGCTAAGGCCGTTGTAAAATTTCAGTTGCTGCTGTAAATCGGTACGCACGCTCTTTAACACTTTCGCTGCCAGTTCGGTATCTTCTGCACGATAAGCGCTTTCCAGAAATATCATAGACAAGCGGTTATGTTCGTTACCTCTTGACACCATACCGTAAGGAAAGTTGCCACTCAGCATCATATCGTCTATTTTCTTCAACACTTCACGTGCTTCCGGCTTCCTGTTTTTGAAAGAAAGATCTAAAGCCAGCTCAGCATAAGCACGACGGATTGTGTTCAGGTGTCTGCGGTTTTCTTCGTCGAAATAAACACCAGGAATATTCGCGCTGCCATATCTGAACTTGTTCATCAGCTTATCCTTCATCGATTCAGTGTTGATATAGCTGTTCTGAACAGGAATTAAACGGTACGTTAAACCATCCTTACGCAGGTACTGACCAAATCCTAACTCACCATACTGGTTAGTAAAGTAAATAGGACGCTTCCACTTGTTCGCAGCAATTACGTTCAGTAATGCCAGGTCGTTCTTCATTAAACCATTCTTAGGAATATCAAAACGCAGTTCAGAAACCACACTGTCATTGGCGTTTACAGTACCATTGGTTCTTACCACATTCTGATCTACCGGAACAGATACTTTATGAACAGGGAATGAATTATACATATCACCACCACCGCGGTTCACCATTTTATTAGGATCATCACTACCTACATAATTCTTCATCATGTCGTACAGGTCGTAATAACGGTTTTCCGGAATGCTGCTCTTAGGCTGGAACATCACGTAGTCACGTTTTCTGCCCTCGATCTGATCAGCAGTGAAAATAACATCGATCGGGTCGCTGCTATTCACCTTGTTACGCAACTGGTTAATATACCAGTCAATACCCAATAAGCTGGTGTTAATCACACGGATATCCGGGCGCACACCTTCTACTTCCTGGGCATACCACAGCGGGTAAGTATCATTATCACCAAAAGTGAATACAATGGCGTTGGTATCACAGCTGTTCAGGTAGTCTTTTGCCAGATCAGGAGCCAGTAATTTCTTGCTTCTGTCATGGTCATCCCACTCTTGCTGCGCCATCACAGCAGGTACTGCCAGCAAACAAACCACAGTAGCCAGGCTTGCAGCCATGCTCTGGTTCACCGCTTTAGTCAACCACTCCTGCACCTTCAGCACTCCCAAACCAATCCAGATAGCAAAGGCGTAGAACGAACCCACATAGGCGTAGTCACGCTCACGTGGCTGGTAACCAGCCTGGTTCAGGTACACTACTATCGCAAAACCGGTAAAGAAGAACAACAGCATAGTAACCAGTGCATCATCACCACGTTTTCTGAAGTGGAAGAATAAGCCCAGTAAACCTAAAATCAAAGGCAACGCAAACAAGCGATTGTGCGCCTTGTTATTCTTCATGCTGTCTGGCATCAGGCTCTGATCGCCATACATAATATTATCAATGAAACCAATACCGGTGATCCAGTTACCATCGCGCACGTTACCTGCAAACACACCCTGCACATCGTTTTGCTTACCACTAAAGTTCCACAGGAAGTAACGCAGATACATGAAGTAATTCTGGTATCCTGCGAAATAACGGATGTTATCCAGGAAATCCGGAGCACGCTCATAAGTACCATCTTTGTTTTTACCAATACCCATAAAATAGGCGTAGTAATCAGCATGTCCCTGGTCATTGCTGGCATCCCACATACGCGGAAACACCATTTTATCTTCCGGAGCATACACATACTTCATATCCTTGCCAATGGTAACATACTTACCATCTGCTCTCTGGTATTTGGTAGCACCTTCTTTATAATCAACAGGCTGAGCTGTGAATTTCTGACCATATAACAGCGGGAAATCACCATACTGCTCACGCCCCAGGTAACCCACAAGGCTCATCGGGTTATCCACGTTATACATGTCAATAGAAGGATCGGCACTACTTCTGATCATGGTAGTTACATAAGTGCTATACCCCAGCAGGGTAAAGATCATACACCAGATACCTAAACGCAGGTAAGCCCAGCCCTTTTTGTTGGCATAACGCAGCATAAACCACGCAAACACGCCTACCAGTATAAAGAAGAAAATAAAACCGGAAGAAAAAGGAAGACCTAAAGAGTTTACAAAGAAGATATCAAAGTAACCCGCCGCCTTCACAGAATACTGGATCACTGCCACCTGTACCACGCCGGTAAGCACACAGGCAATGATAAAGAAGATATAAGTACCACCAGCGTATTCTTTAGTCTTGGGATTCAGTTTCTCTACCAGGTATAACAAACCAATGGCAACAGCAGCGCCCAGAATTACCAGGCCAGCCATTGTGCTATCGGCAGCTACACCGCGTTCACTATTCGCTTCCGATTGGCCAGCCGCAAAAGCCAGCACAAAGGCAGCAACGCCGCCTATAATAGTAAACCACATAAAATACTTACGCAGCTGAGTATAGTTGAACGAACTTCTTCTGCGGAAATAGTACACCATTACAATCGCAGGGATGTTCAGCAAGCTCAACAAGTGAACACCTATAGATAAGCCAATGGCAAAAAAGATAAACACAATCCAGCGGTCAGCACCCGGCTCATCGGCCTGTGCATCCCACTTCAATATAGCCCAGAATACCAGCGCAGTAAAGAAAGAGGACATAGCGTACACCTCACCTTCTACAGCACTGTACCAGAATGAATCGGAAAAGGTATAAGCCAGTGCACCTACAGCGCCTGCGCCCATAATACCGATCAGTTGTGCAGTAGTTAATTCTTTGGCAGCATCTACTACTTTACCAACAACAATTTTGCGGGCAAAGTGTGTAATAGACCAAAACAGGAATAAAATAGTAAAACCACTGGCCAGCGCACTCATCATGTTAACGCCTTTGGCAGCCATATCAGGCTTATCGCCAAACAACACTATAAATATTCTGCCCAGCAAAACAAATAAAGGCGCCCCTGGCGGGTGCGGAATCTGTACTTTAAAACAGCTACTTACAAACTCGCCGCAGTCCCATAAACTGCCGGCAGCTTCTGCTGTCAAAATGTAAACGATACAGGCTATAGCGCAAACCACCCAGCCTGTTACATTATTAACCCTTTTAAAATTCATACCGGTTTTGGTTTTTTTAAAGACTGGCAAACCTAACGTAAAACCATCAAATTTGAAAATAGGAATCAAATTTTGACAAAACCACAATATTCTCCCTAAACAAGGCACAGTTCAACGGGTTAGTGATTCAATAGAACAGCTATACAACCAGTAGCCACCATTGGCCCTTTACACGTATCTTTGCCGGCTATGGAAAAGAGGCGTTCAGTAGCATTTCACACATTAGGTTGTAAACTCAATTTCTCCGAAACCTCCACCCTTTCCCGTATGCTGGAAAAGGATGGCTTTGAGAAAAAGGAATTTGACGACACGGCCGACGTGTACGTGATCAACACCTGTTCTGTTACCGACAACGCCGATAAAGAATGCCGCCAGCTGGTGCGCCGTATTCAGCGCCGTGCTCCCGAAAGCATGGTGGTGATCACCGGCTGTTACGCACAGCTGAAACCCAAAGAAATATCCGAAATTCCTGGGGTAGACCTGGTGCTGGGCGCTGCCGAAAAATTCAATATAGGCTCCCATATCCGTGAGCTGGTAAAAGGCGATTCTGCCAAAATCAGCAGCTGCGATATTGAAGAAGTAAGCGGTTTTAACGCCTCCTACTCTTTAAACGACCGCACCCGCACTTTCCTGAAAGTACAGGATGGCTGCGACTACACCTGCTCGTTCTGCACCATTCCCATGGCACGTGGTAAAAGCCGTAGCGACAGTATTGAAAACGTGCTGCGTCACGCTCACGACCTGGCTACCAGTGGTGTAAAAGAGATTGTGCTTACCGGCGTAAACCTGGGCGATTTTGGCAAAGGCCCTGATGGTAATAAAAAGAACGAAGAAGACTTTTTCGACCTGGTAAAAGCCCTGGATAAAGTAGAAGGTATAGACCGCTATCGCATCTCTTCTATCGAGCCCAACCTGCTTACTAATGATATCATTGAATTTGTGGCCAACAGCGACAAATTCATGCCTCACTTCCACATCCCGTTACAAAGCGGCAGCAACAAAATACTGGGCCTGATGCGCCGCCGGTATAAAAGAGAGCTGTATGCCGATCGTGTGGGTTTAATCAAGCAATTGATGCCCCATTGCGCTATAGGTGTAGACGTCATTGTAGGCTTCCCCGGAGAAACGGAGGAAGAATTCAAAGAAACATTCGATTTCCTGCATTCCCTGGATGTAAGCTACCTGCACGTATTTACCTATTCCGAACGCGCCAACACACAAGCCTTGCAAATAACCCCTGTAGTGCCTGTAAACGTGCGTAATGACCGCAATAAATCCCTCCGCAACCTGTCTTACATGAAAATGCAGTATTTCACTGCACAACATGCGGGAGAAAACAGGAAAGTGCTGTTTGAAGGGCACGAAAAAGAGGGCATGATGGAAGGTTATACCGATAACTACATCCGCATTACCACCCCCTTCCGCCAGGAATGGGCCAATCAGGTAATTGACTGGAAAATATAGCAGCTTATAACATATAACCCGTTATAAATAAACGCCTTACAAGGCAGCTTATAAATTTTGCGGTTCCCTAACATGAAACAAAGGAACCGCATCCTATTTTTCCCTACTTTTGTTTTACCCGTTACTACTAACTCTATATTTACTATCCCATTAGTTCTCAACTACCCGTTAAGTTCTGACCAAGCATTTTGTTTTTGATTTTTTAAAGAAAAGGAGTAGATTATGTTTTCGTATGCTTTGTTAGAGCCAGGATGTTATTATTTGATCCAGGAACAGGAAAATGCGCCCGTTACTATGGTACATATTCATGTAGTATCTGACTACTGTATGTATGTGCACAGGTATGGCGAAACTGAAGAAATGGTATGGAAGAAAAAATCCGATCCTATTTTCGACATCATAGAACTGTTAAGCGACCATGTAGTGAAAGACTGGCAGGAAGTATATAATAGTACAGAAGGTACTTATGATTATGAAGAAGGAGAAGATTAACCTTTGACCGGCACTGATAATCGATAAAGAAAGGAGAAAGAAGATATGAAAAAATTCCAGGCTGTAATTCACTTTACGATGGACGACTCATTTATGAATCTTATTCCATCACATCGTACCTACATTAATTATTTAATCAACAAAAAGATAGTAGACAGCTATGCGGTGAGTATGGAGTCCCGTACGGTATGGATCACTATCAATGCAGAATCTAAAACCGAAGCAGATAAATACCTGGCAAAATCTCCATTATACAGGTATTGGAGCTATCATATTGAAGAACTGGTGGTATACGATGGCCAGTTATTCAGATTACCAACAGTCCAGTATAATTAATACCGGACTGTTGGTTTTATTTTTTACTTCATCAGTGCAATAAAGTCATCAAACAGGTAACGGCTGTCAAATGGACCAGGAGTGCTTTCAGGGTGGTATTGTACACTAAAAGCAGGCTTGTTCTTGATTCTGATACCCTCAATTGACTCATCGTTCAGGTTTACGTGTGTTACTTCCACGTTAGGATGTTTCCTAACCGCTTCCGGATCAACACCAAAACCATGGTTTTGAGTAGTAATTTCAGATTTGCCTGTTACCAGGTTCTTTACAGGGTGGTTTAAACCTCTGTGACCATGGTGCATTTTAAAAGTAGGAATATCATTAGCCAGTGCCAGCAGCTGGTGTCCCAGGCAAATACCAAACACAGGTTTATTTTCATTCAGAATTCCTTTCAGGGTTTCTACCGCATAAGGCATAGCTGCCGGATCGCCAGGGCCATTAGAAATAAAGTAACCATTCGGGTTAAACTCTTTCAAACGGCTTAAAGGCGTTTTAGCAGGGTGTACACGCACATGCGCTCCCCTGTCTACCAGGCACTGTAAAATGTTCCTCTTTACACCAAAATCCAGTACGGCTACTTTTAAGGATGCATTTACATCACCCAGCTCGTACTCTTCTTTTGTGCTCACTTCACTCGCCAGCTCCAGGCCATCCATATTAGGCACTTCCGCCAATTTGGCTTTCAGTTGCTCTACATCGGTAATTTCTGAAGAGATGATACAGTTCATAGCTCCTTTAGTACGGATATGCGCTACCAGCGCCCTCGTATCCACATCTTCAATCGCTACTATATTGTGTTTCTTTAAATAAGCATCCAGCGAATCGGTAGCCTGGTAGCGTGAATAACGCTCTTCCAGGTTACGGCCAATCAGGCCTCTGATCTTCACACTGTCACTTTCCACATCTGTAATATTCACGCCATAGTTACCAGTGTGTACATTGTTCATAATCAACACCTGCCCTGAGTAACTAGGGTCAGTGAACACTTCCTGATAACCAGTCATTCCGGTATTAAAACAAATCTCTCCGGTAGCAGAACCTACTGCACCAAAAGATTTACCAAAGAATACATGACCATCTTCTAATAATAAAACAGCTACTTTTTGTGTCTGTGTCATTTTTATACCAGTAATTTTTTGCAAAGAAAACATTTAATTGTTGTAAAACCTCATTCAAGGCAAAACAGGCTACAACTCACCCGTTTGCAAAAAAGGCAAAACCGATAAACGATTTTGCCTTTTTCAATGTTAAAAGAGCTTCATTATTATTCTGCGTCTTTTGTTTCAGTTGTTTCTTCAGTAGATGAAACTTCAGTTGCTTCGTCAGCAGCTTTTTTCTTGCCACCACCGCTTGAACGACGTGTTTTCTTAGCTGGTTCAGCAGCTTTAGATACGGTTTTACCGTACACTTCGTTAAAGTCAACCAGTTCAATCATAGCTGTTTCCGCATTATCACCCACACGAATACCTAATTTGATGATACGTGTGTAACCACCCGGCCGGCCGGCTACTTTAGGGGCAACTACTGTAAACAATTCTTTTACAGCAGATTTGTCCTGCAGATAGCTGAACACAATACGGTGATTGTGGCTGATTTCCAGAGCTGTTGCGTTTTTCTTTGTCTTAGTGATCAAAGGTTCAACGTAAGTTCTCAAAGCTTTAGCCTTAGCTAAAGTGGTAACAATACGTTTGTGCTCAATCAGCTGGCTGGCTAAATTTGCCAGTAATGCTTCCCTGTGCGCTTTCTTACGACCCAGGTTGTTGATTTTGTCTCCGTGACGCATGGCTTATTTGTTTTATGGTCTGTACCGTGCCAGGAATTACAGACCCAGTTATAAACGTGAAACGTTTTAAAATACTAGTCCAGGTTATCTAAACCCAGTTTGCTCAAATCCATACCGAAGTGTAAACCTCTTTCAGTAAGAACCTGCTCAATCTCACTTAAAGACTTCTGACCGAAGTTTCTGAACTTCATCAGGTCTTCCTGCTCATACTGTACCAGCTCACTTAACGAGTTGATTTTAGCAGCTTTCAAACAGTTGAAAGCACGAACAGACAGATCTAAATCTTCTAAAGGAGTTTTCAGCACTTTTCTTAACTGCAGCACTTGCTCGTCAACAACATCTTCTTTTTTGTCTTCCTTGTTGTCGAAAGTGATGTTTTCATCAGTGATGATCATCAGGTGCTGAATCAGAATACGTGAAGCTTGTTTAACAGCTTCCTCAGGGTGGATAGTACCATCAGTAGCCACGTCCAGGATCAGTTTCTCATAATCCGTTCTTTGCTCTACACGATAGTTTTCAATAGCATACTTCACATTTTTGATGGGAGTATGGATTGAATCGATAGGAATATACCCGAATGGAGCGTCTTTTACTTTGTTTTCCTCTGCAGGAACGTAACCACGGCCTTTAGCTACTGTTAACTCTACATCCAGCTTGGAAGTGCTGTCCATAGTACAGATAACCAGCTCGGGGTTCATCACCTGGAAGCTTTGAGTACCTTCTCCAATGTTCGCCGCTGTGAATTCAGTTTTGCCTTTAATGCTCAGGGTAATTTTTTCCTGTGCAATGTCGTGCTCAACATTCTTCTTAAAACGAACCTGTTTCAGGTTCAGGATAATTTCTGTAACGTCTTCGGTAACACCTTTGATAGTAGCAAATTCATGGTCTACACCATCAATTTTGATACCCACAATAGCGTAACCTTCAAGACTGCTCAGCAACACCCTGCGCAAAGCGTTTCCTATCGTTAAGCCATAACCTGGCTCAAGAGGACGGAATTCAAATTGTCCTTCAAAATCATTAGCTTTCTGCAGAACGATTTTGTCTGGCTTTTGGAAGTTTAAAATGGCCATTTTATACTCCGGGTTTTAATTTTTTGCGAATAGGTGAAATCAATCACGATTACTTAGAATACAATTCGACAATCAGTTGTTCTTTGATGTTCTCAGGAACACTTTCTCTGTCAGGATATGTAATGAAAGTACCGGTTTTTTCGGTATCATTCCAATCCAACCAACTGAATTTAGGGTTTTTACCGCGGATCTGGCTAGTTAATGAAGTGTTGTTTTCGCTCTTCTCTTTGAAACCAACTTTGTCGCCGGCTTTCAGTTGGAAAGAAGGAATGTTTACTACTTCACCATTTACAGTGATATGCTTATGGCTTACCAGCTGGCGGGCAGCAGGACGTGAAGGTGCAATACCTAAACGGAATACAGTGTTGTCTAATCTTGCTTCTAACAGCTTAATCAGATTTTCACCGGTTACACCTTTCAGGCGGGCGGCTTCTTCAAATGTGTTACGGAACTGACGTTCTAACACACCGTAAGTATATTTCGCTTTTTGTTTTTCTCTTAACTGTAAAGCGTATTCGCCTAAGCTTTTACGCTTGCGGGCAGCACCATGCTGACCGGGAGGGTTACTGTTTTTAGTTAACCATTTACCATTGCCCAGGATAGGCTCACCGAAAATACGGCTGATCTTTGTTTTAGGTCCGTTGTAACGTGCCATTGTTGTGTTATTTGCGATTTTTTAGTGTCGGCGTTTCATCTGTAAAAATCTAAAATAAATGAAACACCCTTGGATAGAAAATATAAAGATGTGCTACGCAAAACTGTTCATTCTGCGTAGCACATACAAAAGATATATGTTAAACCCTTCTTTTCTTCGGAGGGCGACAACCATTGTGTGGTAAAGGTGTACAATCTTTGATCATGGCAACCTCAATTCCTGATTGAGATAATGCGCGGATCGCACCTTCACGGCCCGAACCAGGTCCTTTCACATACACATCTACTTTTCTTAAGCCAGCTTCCAGGGCTACTTTAGCAGCATCCTGAGCAGCAGTCTGGGCTGCATACGGAGTGTTCTTTTTAGAACCTCTGAAACCCATTTTACCTGCTGATGACCAGCTGATAACCTGTCCGGTTTTATTGGTCAATGCAATGATTACATTGTTAAAGGTAGCACTGATATGCGCATCGCCATAGGCGTCTACTTTTACTACTCTTTTTTTCGCAGCTGCTTTCGCGCTGTTCTGAGCTTTAGCCATAACTTGTTTTTGAGGTAATCTTCTGAAATTGTAGCCCCTGCTTTTCCCGAAGGAACTATCCGGCGGCTTGGTATAAAACTTTCAAAGAAACAATTCCGGTTTTCCCTTTACAGATGAATTCCGGACAAAGAATCAGTAATTGCTTACTATTTCTTAGGTGCCTTTTTCTTACCGGCAACTGTTTTACGCTTACCTTTTCTAGTACGGCTATTGGTACGTGTACGCTGACCACGAAGAGGTAAACCTTTACGGTGACGGAGACCACGGTAACAAGCGATATCCAGCAAACGCTTGATGCTCATTTGCACCTCGCTACGCAGAGCGCCTTCTACCTTAAATTCGCTATTGATAATGTTACGAATAGCTGTCTGTTCGTCATCGTTCCACTCATGTACCTTCTTATTCCAGTCAATTGCTGCCTTGGTTAAGATGTACTGGGCTGTGGTACGACCAATACCGAAAATATAGGTCAAGCCTATTTCGCCTCTTTTATTCTTTGGTAAGTCTATACCGGCAATACGAGCCATGTTTATATACTATTTTAGATGTACGATTGAATTATCCCTGACGTTGCTTGTAGCGGGGGTTCTTCTTGTTAATGATGTACAATTTGCCCTTTCTGCGTACAATTTTGCAGTCGGCGCTACGTTTTTTAACTGATGCTCTAACTTTCATGATCAATTATTTATACCTGAATATAATTCTACCTCTTGATAAATCATATGGACTCATTTCAACCCCTACCTTATCGCCCGGTAGAATTCTGATGTAATGCATCCTCATCTTTCCGGAAATGGTTGCCAGTATTTCGTGGCCATTTTCTAGTTTCACCCTGAACATTGCGTTGCTCAGAGCTTCTAAAATAACACCATCTTGTTTGATCAATGATTGTTTAGACATATGATTTTTGGGAGCGCAAAGATAGAATTTTGCAATGAAATAAAGAAATAATTAGAGACATTTTTCGTTTCCCTCGAAAAATTCCCCTTTAACGGTCGCAAATATAGGCCTTATCACCTTCCAAACAGGTTCACCGGCCAGATAATTTCCCACCTGCCCGAATTTTTAACCCCAGTGTATTCCGCATTCAACAGGTGGCTATACCGGAATCCAAAGGTCACATCCTCCTGGTTCCACCACTTGGTGTCAAAGTAAATTTCGGCCCCGGTACTGGCAAAATGAGTAGTAGTACCATAACGTAAACTTCTGCCACCGGTAATGTCATAAAACAGGTTGGCACGTACACGTTTAAAATATACCACCTGCGCCAGCCCCCAGTCGGGTAAGCACAACGGCAAATGATAATTCACGCCCAGCTTCCACATTCTGGGATAACTAACTCCCTGATAACCACGTGAAAAAGGAAAGTTACTTTCAAAAACAATCCCATTGGTATAATTGGTAACCATCGTATCCCTTCCCTGGTAGGCTCCGTTTAAAACAATGCTGTGCGAAGCTCCAATACCAGGCAGATACAGGTAGCCGTTGGCCAGCCATTGCTGCCCTTTTAACGAGGGGTTCAGCACATTTCTGTATTGCAACAATAACGAATGCGCCCAATGCGGATAAATTTGCCGGGCCGCTGTTTGTATCTGGGAAGAATAACGAATGCGGCTTTCCAGGTAGGTGGCAGTGGGCCACGGAATCAGTAGCTTCTCCCCTATGCCCGTCCACTGCCTGTCCAGCAAATTAAACGAAGAGGATAAGGTTACATACCGGTACTGCTTTCCGCCCGACAGGTTCAGCGGCAATTGCAGGCCCGCATTCACATTGCTTTCCTGCCAGTAAAAAGAGGTATCTCTATTATAATAGGTATTCCGGTTCCAGGTATGGCTGGCCCCGATAAAAGGCTGTACATACCAGCCACCATATACGCCTGTGTATCCTGCCTTATGAAACCCTTCTGTGCGATTATACTGGTAATACAGCTGGCTTTGCAGCGTATTCAGCACATTTTCCCCATAAATGGTGAACTTAAAATCCGGGTCGTCATAATCCGGCTGCCAACTGTGCAGGTTCAGCAAACGGAAAGATTTATGATAGCGTGTAACGGGATATTTGCTGGAAGTAACTCCGGATAAAGTATTGTTAAACAAAGAATTATTCACCCTGTTCACATACAACTCTTCCAGGGTGTCGGCAGCGGCAACAGGTTGCCATTGGGCGGCAACCGCCCCCAGCCGAAAACCAGAACTGGTAAATACCGAACTTACTACCTGCCCGTTAGCCCCCATAGCCGCCTGGTACAAACCGGTACGATGGCTGGCCACCCGGTAATGTTTTCCGGCGCTTTCTACATAAGCCCATATTTCATCCTTCCCATCATTGCTGCAAGTGTATAACAACGTATCGCCCTGCACCACCGGGTAGCTCAAAATACGGTTAGCATAAGGAAGCACCGGCGTAATGTCACCACCGGCAACAGCCTGGCGCTGAATGGCCATCCTGCCTGCCTTATCCCGCTCTATCCAGTATACAAAACGGTCGTCGCCCGAAAACTTGGGAAAAGAATACACCTTCCCGTTTTCTCCCTCCACACTACGCAGCACCTTCCCGTCTGCATCCAGCCATACCAGGCTCGATTGCTGCATTTCCGAATAAGCCGTAGCCACCACCTGCCCGCCATCATGCGAAATATCAGGCGAAAAATACCTTCCCTTATGGGTAAGGCGGCGCGTTTCCCCGTTTTTCACATCCAGCACATGAATATCGCTATACTCCTTATTACCCCACCGTAAATCCGCTTCATACCCGGCATAGGCAATCCGGTCATTATTATAAGAGAAGTAGTCATCATATGCAATGTCCCGCACGGCTATTTTCTCTTCCCGGCCATCGGGCTGCAGGCGGTAAAAACCAGGAATATGTGTGTTGGAGTTTTTTAAAGCAATAACACTACCATCACCAGCCAGGTAAGGAAACTGGTAATTGACCACATTACGCGGTTCTGTATTCGTTACCCATTTTACCGAACTGTCTGGCTCTACCTTCCACTGTTGCTGGTAATACTCCATAGCCTGTTGCACAAACTGCCGGTAAGAAACACCGGTATGCTTTTTCAGCGCTCCCTGAAATGGGTACAAAAGCGGCTTAAACCGCACCGCGTCCTGGGTCACACGCAGCCATAAACTGTCGCCGTATTTCTCCCGGCCATATGCTACCAGCAAATACCCTAAACGGTAATGATCGGGCACAAAGTCCCTGTACGATCCATTGCGCAGTTTCATGTAGCTGTAATCACGTCCTTCGTAAAACAGCGACTTATAGCCATTAAAAAAGTAAGGTAACCGTCCCCTGCCCTGTTTGCTCAGCAAGGTTTCGTTGTAAACAGCATCCCCTTCAAAAAACCAGTTGGGCACTGCCGCTGAATTGGCTAAATCCTGACCGTCCTGACCAAATAAAAAAGACATGAGCCGTGAAAGCCCATGTCTGAAATTACTGTATTGTTCAATATGTCTGTATTCGTGAATAGCCAGGTTATCTGCCCAGCTTTGCGCCCCCAGCTCCAGTGCACTTTGTGGCGGCATCAGGAAAAACTCACTACGATAAGGACTTAACCCTACATACCCGTTAGAATAAGTTGTTCCGCTTTGCAGCACAATGCTCACCTTACGCTTCAACCCGCCCAAAGTGGCCGAGTTAGTAAGCTGCATATGGTGCGTAAGCGCAGCTACCCGTTGTGCAACACTGTCCAGTCCTTCTGGAAACACAATACGAACCGTATCCGTATTAATCTGTTTCCAGCGTAACGAAGCAGCATTGCCACCAAATACCTGCGCCCGCACATCCTCATTCAAAAAAAGAACTAATACTATTACTACCAACAACCGGTTGAAAATATTCATACTTGGCCTTTGTTGGATGAAAATAATGATTATCTCATCACTTCAATCCAACCGGCTATTGGTTTTTCCTTCAGGCTTTCTCCATCGTTCAGGTAAATCAGGTAATAATAAGTAGCAGCCGGAACATAAGAGCCGTTGTACTTACCATCCCATGGTTCATTATACCCTTTGCTCACGAATAACTTGGTACCCCAACGGTTATACACCTCTACCCTGCTGTTCGGATACTTGCTTAATCCCGGGATATTCCAGTTATCATTAAAGCCGTCACCGTTTGGCGAGAAGGAGTTCGGAATACGGAAGCGCAGCACCGTTACATCCACCGTATCCACCGCCTTACATCCGTAGCTGTTTACAGCAGAAAGGATATAAGAGGTGTTGATTTCAGGACTTACAGTAGGCATCAATGTATTGTAGTTTAACAGTGTATCGCCCGGTAAACTCCAGGTATAGCTGGTATAGTTTCCGGCAATGCTACCGTCTAAACGTGTGTTGGCACCTGCATACATGGTTTTATCCGGACCTGCATTTACACCCGGCATCGGGTACACTTTGAAGGATATAGACTTGGCGTCGGCACAACCTTCGCTCGATGTATACGTATAAGTGATCACGTAAGTACCTGCTGCAATAGTAGGTGTAAATAAACCATCTGCTGTTACACTCGCACCGCTGAACACACCAGAACCCGCAATACCTGTTACTTCATTAGCAGGAATTTTGAATGGTGATACGCTCTGACACACATCTTCCACTGGCGGAACGGCTACAGCCGGACTCTTCTTCACTGCAAATTCTACGCTGTCTTTAATAGCACATCCACTCTTACTTACCACCACATATACTTTCAGGGTAGTGCCTGTTATTGGTTTAATTACCATTTCCTGACCCGTTCCGGTTACACCAGGTCCCTGCCATATATAAGTAGATAACGGCAGGCTGGAGATCGCTTTCACCCATACAGAACCATTTTCACAGGCAATGCTGCTGCGCTGGATAGATACCGATGGATAAGTATTTACCTGAACCGCTACCACTTTGGTGTTAGACAAACAACCATCTTTCTCTGCTACCAGGCTATATTTACCTGTATTGGAAGTGGTTACATTGGTAATAGTAAAGCCTGGCTGGTTGCTGCTGAATCCTGCCGGACCAGTCCATGCATACCTGTCGGCACCTATATCAGAACTGGCAGTCAACACAATGCTCTGTCCAATACACACACTCGTATCACCTGCTACCGTTAAGCCTGGTAATGGCTTCACTACCTGGTTATAGGTTACCGGCACTGATGAACAGTAATCTTTGGTAGCTACCAGTGTATACACGCCGCCTTCGCTCACTTTTGCACCCGCAATAATAAACTCACTGCCGGTAGCTGTTTTACCTGCCGGAGTAGTCCATACAAACGTAGATCCGGTAAGGGTAGAACTACCACTCAGCACCACTTTCGATTCTGCACAGGCAGTGTCGCCGCTGATAGCAGCTACAGGTAAAGGTTTCACCGTCAGCGTTACCGGTTGGGTAAAGCTACAGCTGTTACTTACCAGCGTATAATTATATACTACCTCTATTGGGGCGGTAGTGGTATTGGTTAATGTTTCAGAGATATTACCGTTTCCGCTGGCAGCCACATTAGGCACACCGGCTACTACCGCACGGCTCCAGTTAAAGCTGGTTCCCTGGGTTTCGCTGGTAGCAGTATAGTTAAACGTACCTCCGCTACAAATGCGCTCTGTACCCGCACTGGACAACAATGGAGAAGGATTCACCAGAATCTTGAACGATTTGGCAACACCCTTACAACCATAAGCTACCGGTGTAACAGTCACCACAGACGAATCAGGATGTTCGCCACGGTTAATAGCCGTGAACGAAGAAATAGTACCTGTTCCGCTGGCAGCAAGGCCAATTCTGGTGTTCGTGTTCACCCAGGTATAGCTGGTGCCCGGCACTGAACTTTGTAAAGGCACTTCAGTTGTTACGGTGTTATTACACAATACCTGCGTTCCAATGTCGCCAATTCTGGCAACCGGCACCGTCAGCACACCCGCGTTGGAAGTATCTGTTGGCGCACAGGTACCGCTTACTATACATCTGTAAGCATAACCCGTCATCGCTTCTGTTGCGCCTGCAATGCTATAAGTAGCCGCATTGGCGCCAGAGATGGCAATAAAGCCAAGGCCATCTTTTCTATCCAGCTGCCACAGGTAAGTGATGTTTCCTGATCCGGAAGCAGTAACGCTGAAGGAAGCAGTACCATTTTCACACACAATGGCATCTTTAGGATCGCTGATGATTTTCGGTGCGGCATTTACAGTAAGTACGATAGCGTTAGAGAATACCTCCGCACAATCATTGCTTACCACACACCTGTATTGATAACCGCTCATGTCCAGCGTTACAACAGGCAGTGTGATAGAAGAAGAAGTAGCACCTGCTATATTCACAAAGCCACCGCCCTTGTTATCATTCACCTGCCACTGATATTTAATATTATCACCCGTAGCTACTAAACTAAAGCCGGTAGCACGTCCCTCACAAATGCTGCTTACCCCTTTAGGCTGAGTAGTAATTACAGGCAAGGTTTTTATACCCACATTAGCCGGTTTCGCAGCTACTGCCGCAATTTCACACAAATTCGTTCCTTTCACCGTTACATAGTAAGTAGTAGCAGCAGTAATAGCACCGGTATTATATACCTCGCTGGTGCTACTTTGCAGCGGCTGGCCGCCTGGTTGCAAATACCAGGTATAAACAGGGTTTTGTACACCTGTGCTGGTAGCCGTTAATGCCGCGCTGGTGCCGCTACATACCGTAGTATCTTTTACAGCTATGTTTGCGCTGGTCGCATATTCTTTTACCACCACCTGGGCAACACCGCCTCTATTCGCTTCATTGAAACAAAGCTGATCGTTACTTACACTTACATAGTAAGTAGCATTGGCCGTAAGCACAGGAGTAGTATAAGTAGCGCCCTCAGCCAACAGGTTGGTTAAGGCTGCATTGCTGTACCACTTAAAGGCAGCCCCTGGTAAGTTGCTCTTAGCGGTAAGGGTAGCGCTGCTTCCGGTACAGATGCTGTCTGGCGCAACACTTACGTTGGCAGCAGTAGCATAATCGTTCACTTTCACAATAGCTGTAACTCCCGTATTCGCTTTGTTATTACACTTGTCAATATTGCTTACACTTACATAATAGATAGCGTGCGTAGCCAGTGCAGGGGTTGTAAAGCTTGCCCCTGTACCAACCGCATTGGTCAGTGCTGCATCTGTATACCAGGTAAACGTTGGATTAGCCAGGCTGCTCGATGCCGTTAACGTAGCAGTAGCACCCTTACAGGTAGTATCCGTTACTACCTTCAGGTCTGCACCGGTAGCGTAGCTGTTCACCCTTACATCCACTACTGTAGCAGCATTGGCCTGGTTATTACACTTATCAACGTTACTTACGCTAACATAGTAAGTAGTGTTAGCCGTTAAGGCCGGAGTTACATAGGTAACCCCCACTCCCACCTGGTTAGTCAGTGCTGCGTTGCTGTACCATTTAATAGTAGCAGCAGGCAGGCTGGTAGCAGCCGTTAAAGTAGCCGTATTACCTGTACAAATAGTATCCGGTAAAGCATTTACATCAGCTGTGGTAGCATATTCTTTCACTTTCACCGTAACTGCTGTTCCGGTATTAGGCAGGTTATTACATTTATCCACGTTGCGCACACTTACATAATAAGTAGTGCCCGCAGTAAGCACAGGTGTGGTATAGGTAACACCCGTAGCTACAGAATCAGTCAGTGCAGCATTGCTGTACCAGGTAAAGGTGGGGTTGCCCAGGCTGCTGCTGGCTTTCACCGTAGCAGTACTTCCTGTACAAATGGTATCAGCCAGGGCACTTACATCAGCGCCGGTAGCATATTCATTCACCTTCACCACAACTGGTTTACCTGTATTGGCCAGGTTGTTACACTTATCCAGGTTTTTAACACTTACATAGTAGGTGGTACCGGCAGCTAACACAGGAGTGTTATAAACTGGTCCCGCACCTACAGAGTCTGTCAGGGCAGCATTGCCATACCAGGTAAACACCGGTGCAGCCAGTGTGCTGCTGGCAATTAAAGTAGCCGCACTTCCTGTACAAACCGTATCTGCAACTACTGCAATATCAGCAGCAGTAGCAAATTCATTCACTTTTACAACAACCGATGCTCCACTATTGGCCAGGTTTTTACATTTATCAACATTGCTTACACTTACATAATAAGTAGTGTTGCTGGCAAGTACAGGCGTGGTATAAGTGGCACCGGTACCCACTACATTGGTTAAGGCAGCGTTACTGTACCAGGTAAAGGCAGGGTTGGCCAGGTTGCTGGTAGCTGTTAACACAGCAGCAGCGCCTTTACAAACCGTATCAGCAGCCACCGTAATATCGGCAGCAACCGCATATTCATTCACTTTTACCACAGCAACAGCACCGGCATTAGCCAGGTTATTACACTTATCAGCATTGCCTACACTTACATAGTAAGTGGTTTCATTACTCAGTACAGGAGTTACATAAGTAGCACCAGTACCCACCGAATCAGTTAGTGCAGCATTGCTGTACCATTTAAAGATGGGACTTGTCAAACTGCTTGAAGCAGTAAGTGTAGCCTGCGTATTCTTACAAACCGTATCTGTAACCACACTTACATCAGCAGTAGTAGCAAATTCTTTCACTTTTACTGCAACAGCAGTTCCGGCATTGGCCAGGTTGTTACACCTGTCAATATTACTTACACTTACATAGTAAGTAGTACCTGCTGTTAATACAGGCGTAGTATAGGTAGCGCCGGTGGTAATAGAATCGGTTAAAGCAGCATCCCTGTACCAGGTAAAGGTTGGGTTGGCAAGGTTACTGGTAGCTTTTACAATAGCCTGGCTACCGGTACAAATATCCGCTGCACTCGCGCTTACATTTGCGCTGGTAGCATATTCGTTCACCTTTACCAGTACCACTTTTCCTGTATTAGCCAGGTTGCGGCACTTATCGTAATTACTTACACCTATATAATAAACAGTGCCAGCCGTTAATACCGGTGTGGTGTAAGTAGCACCGGTACCTACAGAATCGGTTAATCCTGCATTAGTATACCAGGTAAACACAGCCGCATCCAGTGCACTGCTGGCCGTAAGCGTAGCAGTAGTACCTTTACAGATCGTATCATTGGCCGCTACTACATCCACTGCCACCGCATAAGTATTCACCTTCACCGCAACAGCCAGTGCTGTATTAGGCAGGTTATTACATTTATCCGCATTATTCACACTTACATAATAAGTAGTTCCTGCAGTAAGTACCGGAGTAATATAAGTAGCACCGGTAAACACTCTGTTGCTTAAAGCTGCATCGGTATACCAGTTAAAACTGGCATTAGCCAGGCTGCTGGTAGCCGTAAGCGTAGCCTTGCTGCCGGTACAGATAGTATCTGGCAGGGCAGTTACATCAGTCGCCGTGGCATACTCCTTCACTTTTACCGTTACCGGAGTGCCTGCATTGGCCTGATTATTACATTTATCCACGTTGCGCACACTTACATAATAAGTGATGCCGGCAGAAAGTACAGGGCTGGTATAAGTAGCACCCGTACCAATAGAATCAGATAAAGCAGCATCGCTGTACCAGGTAAAAGCAGGATTGGCAAGGCTGCTGGTAGCTTTCACTACCGCCTGGCTTCCTGTACAAATATCTGCAGCGGTAGCATTTACATCAGCCGAAGTAGCATATTCATTCACCTTTACCACTACCGGCTTACCGGTGTTGGCCAGGTTATTACATCTGTCAATATTACTTACACTTACATAATAAGTAGTACCTGCGGTAAGCACAGGAGAATTGTAAGTAGCACCGCTGGCAACCGAATCGGTTAAAGCAGCATTACTGTACCAGGTAAAGGTTGGGTTAACCAGCGTACTGTTAGCAGATAAAACAGCAGATGAGCCTGTACAAACAGTATCTGTTGTTACGGTGATGTTAGCCGCAGTAGCATAGGCATTCACCTTTACTATTACCGGAGTAGCTTTAGTGGCCTGGTTATTACATTTATCCGCATTGCTTACACTTACATAATAAATAGCATCACTGGTAAGTGCAGGTGTTACAAAAACAGCACCGGTTTCCACAGAATCGGCTAAGCCGGCACTCTTATACCACTTAAACGTTGGAGCATCTAAACTGCTGCTGGCAGTAAGCGTAGCAGCGCTACCCGTACAAACCGTGTCAGTAACAGCCGTTACATCTGCCGAAGTAGCATAAGGTTTCACCTTCACTTCCGCAACAGCACCCGCATTCGCCTCATTCTTACACTTATCTGCGTTGCTTACACTTACATAGTAGTTTTTGCTGGTAGTAAGCACAGGTGTTGTATAAGTAGCACCAATACCCACCGAATCGGTTAAAGCTGCGTTGGTATACCATTTAAAAGTAGGAGCAGATAAACTGCTGGTAGCTCTCAGCACAGTAGCAGAACCCGTACAAATAGCTGCACTGGTTACCGTTACATCTGCCGCAGTAGCATACTCTTTTACTTTTACAGTTACTACACCTCCCGTATTAGCCAGGTTGCTACACTTGTTCACATTGCGCACACTCACATAGTAAGCAGTACCTGCGGTTAACACAGACGTAGTATAAGAGGCACCCGTTCCCACAGAATCGGTTAAAGCTGCATCGGTGTACCACGTAAATGCAGCACCGGCTAAAGCACTGGTAGCCTTTAACACAGCTGTGCTGCCAGTACAAATATCACTGGCGGTAGCCACAACATCTGTAGCAGTAGCATATGGGTTTACTTTTACAACTACCGGCGTGCCTGTATTAGCCAGGTTATAACATTTATCAGCATTGCTTACACTTACATAATAAGTAGTGTTGCCGGTAAGTGCAGGAGTACTATAGGTAGCACCGGTTCCGATAGAATCCGTTAACGCAGCATTGCTGTACCAGGTAAACATTGCCGAAGACAGGCTGCTGGCAGCACTTACCACCGCTGTACTACCTGTACAAACGGTATCAGGTGTAGTAATAGCATCGGCCGCAGTAGCGTAAGGTTTTACCTTCACAGTTACTACTGCACCTGTATTGGCCAGATTACTACACTTATCAGCATTGCTTACACTTACATAATAAGTAGTATTCACGTTCAGCGCAGAAGTAACATACGTATCACCAATTCCTACCTGAACTGTCATGGTGGCATTACTGAACCATTTAAAGCTGGCGCCCGCTAAACTGCTGGTAGCAGTAAGTTTAGCAATGGTGCCTTTACAAATATCCTCAGCCGTAGCAGTAATATCGGCAGCAGTAGCATACTTTTTCACTTTAACAGTTACAGCAGCTCCGTTACCGGCCTGGTTGCTACATACGCTGGTATTGCTTACACTTACATAATAAGTACTGTCTGCATTCAGCACGTTGGTGATATACTTCGCCCCTACTCCTACCGAATCGGTTAAAGCAGCATCGCGATACCACTTAAATGTTACACCCGTTAAATTGCTGGTAGCAGTGATAGCAGCTTTTGTGCCTTCACAAACTTCAACAGGTGCAATAGAGATATTGGCTGGAGTAGCATATTCTTTTACGGTTACCGTTACCGCTCTGCCGGTATTAGCCAGGTTGTTACATTTATCAACGTTGGTCACACTTACATAATAAGTGGTATTGGCAGTTAACGCGGAAGTAGTATAAGTAGCACCGGTTCCGATAGAATCCGTTAATGCAGCATTACGATACCAGGTAAAGGTTGGATTGGCCAGGGTGCTTTTTGCAGTAATCAGTGCATTGCTTCCTGTACAAATATCCGCCACTGTAGCAGTTACATCCGCAGCAATAGCAAAACTGTTTACTTTTACCTGTACCGCCTTACCATTGCCGGATAAATTAGCACACTTATCTGCGTTGCTTACACCTACATAATAGGTAGTAGTAGCAGTAAGACCCGAAACCGTAAAGGTTTCACCAACACCAACAGAATCGGTCAAGGTTGCGCTCTTATACCATTTAATAAGCGGAGAATTCAGTGAACTGCTGGCAGAAAGCACCGCAGTACCACCGGAACAAATAGTATCAGGTATAGCAGTAATATCACCTGCCACCGCATAATCTTTCACTTTCACAGTTACAGCAGTACCATTATTGGCCAGGTTGGCACACTTCTCGGCACCGCTTACACTTACATAATAAGTAGTGTTGCCAGATAATACAGGAGTAGTATAAGTAGCATTTGTAGCCACCAGGGTGGTTAAGGCTGCATTGCTGTACCATTTGTAAACTGCATTGGTAAGTGTGCTGCTGGCAGATAACACAGCAGTAGTATTCTTACAAATTTCTGCCGGGTTGGCTGTAATATCAGCAGCAGTTGCATAAGGTAACACCTTAGCCACTGCCACCGCACCTGTATTGGCAAGGTTGCCACAGGTATTGGCATTGCTTACACTTATATAATAGGTACTGTCACCCTTCAGCACAGGAGTAACAAAGCTGGCACCTGTTCCTACTGAATCCGTTAAAGCAGCATCACGGTACCACTTGATAGTAGCACTGCTCAGGTTACTGCTGGCAGATAAAGTAGCTTTTGTGTCCATACAAACCGTTGCACCGGTAGCTGTAATGTTAGCAGCGGTAGCATATGGTTTTACTTTTACGGTTACTAAAGCACCGGCATTGGCTTTATTATCACACTTGGCAGTACTGCTCACTTTTACATAATAGGTCTGTGCAGCAGTTAAAGCGGCAGTAGTATAAGTAGCACCGGTTCCAATAGAATCGGTTAAAGCTGCATTGGAATACCAGGTAAACACTGGTGAAGCCAGTGAACTTTTCGCACTTAATACCGAAGCATTTCCGGAACACACATCAGTAGCGGTAGCAGTAATATCTGCCGCTACTGCATAATCTTTGGTAATCACCGTTACCGTAGCTGCTGCACCACTTTTGTTACTACATACATCCGCATTGCTTACGGTAACATAATAGGTGGTATTGGCCGATAAAGCCGGAGTAGTAACAGTAGCACCGGTACCTAACAGGCTGGTAAGCGTTGCATTGGTATACCAGTTAAATATAGGATTATCAAGCGTGCTGCTGGCATTCAGCGTAGCACTGGTTCCCTTACAAATATCAGCAGCTGTGGCAGTAATATCCGCCGCAGTAGCATAGCGTTTTACAATAACATCTACCGCTTTGCCTGTGCTGGTTACGTTCGCACACATTTCCGTACCACTTACGGTTACATAATAAGTACGGTTAGCGGTTAAAGCAGCAGTAGTATAGCTTGCTCCGGTGTACAATAAACTGGCAGTAGATAAAGAAGCATCACTATACCACTTGTAAACAGGTGACGTAAGTGTGCTGGCGGCAGTTAAAGTTGCCGTGCTGCCCGAACAGATGCTGGCTCCCGAAGCGGTAATATCCGCAGCAGTAGCAAATGGTTTTATAGTAACAACAACAGAATCGGCAGCACCTGGCTGGTTACTACATTTAGCGCTGCTGCTTACTGTTACATAATAAGTAGTATTAGCAGTTAAAGCAGGAGTAGTATAACTGGTTCCGGTTGCCACCTGGTTGGTTAAAGCAGCATCGGTGTACCATTTAAAGGTGGCACCGGTAAGTGTTGAACTACTTACAGTTAAGGCCGCAGTAGTACCGGAACAAATGCTGGCATTGGTGGTATTAATGTCTGCCGTAGTTGCATAAGGTTTTACAGTTACCGTAGCAGATGCACCGGCATTGGCCTGGTTGGCACATTTGGCCGAATTACTTACACTTACGTAATAAGTAGTATTGGCTGTTAAACCAGGAGTAGTATAAGTGGCGCCGGTTCCGATAGAATCGGTTAAAGCTGCATTACTGTACCATTTAAACACAGCACCCGACAGGCTGCTGGTGGCAGTTACAGTAGAAGCATCACCTGTACAAACAGCTGGTGCCGAAGCACTTACATCGGCAGTAGTTGCATAGTCTTTTACCTTCACCGTAACAGAAGCACCAGTATTGGTTTTATTCGCACATACATCTGTTCCGCTAACACTTACATAATAAGTAGTATTGGCGCTGATGGCTGCAGGTGTAAAAGGAGATCCTGTACCCAGGAAAGTAGTCAACGCTGCATTGCTATACCAGTTAAACACAGCACCGGTTACAGAACTGGTTGCGGTAAGTGTAGGAGCAGTGCTCTTACAAATATCAGCAGCAGCAGCCGTAATATCAGCTGCTGTAGCATAACGCTTTACAGTAACCGTAACAGGCTTACCTGTATTTGCCGCGTTGGCACAGGTAGCCGTATTACTTACCGTTACATAATAAGTTTTATCTGCCGTTAAAGCAGCCGTGCCATAAGTTGCGCCGGTATATAGTAAACTGGCTGTAGATAAAGAAGCATCACTGTACCACCTGAAAACCGGTGAAGCCATTGTGCTGCTGGCGGTTAAAGCGGCCGTACTGCCAGAACAAATGCTGGCGCCGGAAGCCGTTATATCCCCATCGGTAGCCACTGGCTTGATGGTAACCACCACAGAATCGGCAGCGCCGGGCTGGTTACTACATTTAGCACTGCTGCTCACCGTTACATAATAAGTGGTATTGGCTGTTAAAGCAGGAGTAGTATAACTGGTGCCCGTTGCCACCTGGTTGGTTAAAGCAGCATCGGTGTACCACTTAAACGTGGCGCCTGTAAGCGTTGAGCTGCTTACAGTTAAAGCAGCAGCAGTTGCACCAGGACAGATGCTGGCATTGGTGGTATTAATATCAGCGGCAGTTGCATAAGGCTTTACAGTTACCGTTGCAGATGCACCGGCATTGGCCTGATTGGCGCACTTAGCCGAATTGCTTACACTTACATAATAAGTAGTGTTGGCTGTTAAAGCAGGAGTGGTATAAGTGGTGCCGGTTGCAATAGAATCGGTTAAGGCAGCGTTGCTATACCATTTAATCACAGCGCCCGACAGGCTGCTGGTGGCAGTTATGGTAGACGCATCGCCCGAACAAACAGCTGGTGCCGAAGCACTTACATCGGCAGTGGTGGCATAATCCTTCACTTTCACCGTAACAGAAGCACCGGTATTGGTTTTATTGGCGCACACATCTGTTCCACTAACACTTACATAATAAGTGGTATTGGCACTGATGGCAGCAGGAGAAAAAGGCGATCCGGTACCCAGGAAAGTAGTCAACGCTGCATTGCTATACCAGTTAAACACCGCTCCGGTAACAGAACTGGTTGCAGTAAGCACAGGTGCAGTGCCCTTACAAATATCTTCCGCAGTAGCGGTGATATCGGCTGCAGTGGCATAACGTTTTACAGTAACCGCTACCGCTTTACCCGTATTGGCCGCGTTGGCACAGGTAGCTGTATTGCTTACGGTTACATAATAAGTTTTATCAGCCGACAAAGCAGCTGTTGTATAAGAAGCACCAGTTGCTAAAAACGTAGCAAGACTGGCATCGCTATACCAGTTAAAAACAGGAGAAGCCAACGAACTGCTGGCTGTTAAGGTAGCTGTAGAATTCACACACACTTTAGCATCTCCGGCATTAATATCTGCAGCGGTTGCGTAAGGTTTCACAGTCACTACTACAGAATCTCCGGCACCGGCCTGATTACTACACTTCAAGCTATTACTTACGGTTACATAATAAGTAGTAGTAGCCGTTAAAGCAGTAGCTGTATAAGAAGTGCCTGTTCCAATAGAATCAGTCAGTCCTTTATCCCTGTACCATTTAAACACAGGAGAGGTTAAAGCGCTGCTCACCGATAAAGTGGCCGAAGCTCCGGAACAAATGCTGGTGTTGGTGGTAGTGATATCCGCCTCAGTAGCAAACTGTTTCACTTTTGCAACTACACTGCCGCCGGCATTAGCTTTGTTGGCACACTTATCTGCATTACTTACACTTATATAATAGGTAGTATTCGCATTTAAGGCCGGGGTGTTATAAGAAGCGCCCGTTGCCAGTAAGTTGGTTAAAGCCGCGTCACTATACCATTGAAAAGTAGGATTGGCCAGCGAACTGGTTGCCTTTAAAGTGGCACTACTTCCAATACACACATCAGCCGCTGTTGCAGACACATCCGCAGCAGTGGCATTTGTTTTTTCCACCACTTTCACCGGCATAGGAGTAGAAGTACATCCATTGGCATTGGTACCTATAATATAATAAGTGCCAACTGGTGCAGCTGTAGGAGTGGCATATTGTACACCCGATGTAGGATCAGTGTAATAACCGAAAGTGATACCCGCCGTGCTTCCTGCTACAATAGCAGGTTTGGTGATATCTACTTTTTCACCCACACACACAGCAGCCGGATTAGTAATTACTACTGTAGGCGTATCATTAATAGTAACCCTTACAGAGTCTATATTAGATAAACATCCCGCAGCGCTTTTGCCCTGGATATAATACCAGCCGCTTACGGCAATTTTTTTAGGATTGGCTACAGTGGTAGTGGCAGTGCGGTTGGTATAATAATAAAGCGTCATACCAGCAGTGCTACCTGCGGTAATGCTGTCGGCTGTGATATTCACCGTGCTGGGCACACACACAGGTTTAGGTGTAGCCGCCACTTTTAGTTTAGGAGTAGGATGCACCACAATAGTAAACTGGCGTGGTATACCATCACAATCATTGGCCCGGGGAACCACCGACACGTGTGCATACTGAATAGTATCTGTTGGGTTTACCGCGTAAAACGAAGGTATATTACCTGTTCCGCCAGCTGCTAACCCAATACTGGTATTATCATTGGCCCATTCAAACACACTATTATTTACCGTACTGGTAAATTTCAGATCACCGGTATAGGTTCCGTTACAAAACACCGTATCGTTAGGCGGCGTAACCGTTGGCGAAATAGCGTAGTTTGAGAAATAACCATAGCTACCTCCCACCCCGCTTTTACCATATATAATACCAGCGTGGAATTTTACATTCAGACTACTGGTGATTTTACCAAATGATCCGTTAGGATAAATGGCAGTACTTAAAGGCACACGCGCATACTTCCAGGCAGTGGTTCCGGTAATGCTGGCAAAATTAGAAGCAGCAATAGCAGTAGTACCTGCTGTAGTGGTAATAGAAAAACTGGATTCAATGCCCGGACTCACCGGCACTAACAACATCAGGTAACAATCATAGGTACCTGGCCTTACAATACCCACCACTTTTGAACCTATACACGCACCCAAAGGCGGCAACACGGCATAACTCAATTCACAACCAATACCTGATACGTGCATAACAGATACCGCTTTGTCGGACTTAATATATACAGGCGCACCACTAAAGGCGTACTCTTCAGATTGTCCTTTATTCAGAGTTTTCCAAACAGTAGTGCTACCATTTAAATACACCTTTGTATTATCTTCTGTAGCCATTACGCATATACGATCGTAAGGCGATTCGTCAATATAACCATGCACAGCTGCATACTCTGTTCCAAAAATGGTTACAGGCACCAGCTGGTCCCCTCCCGCATCACTACAACCTCCCAGGTTCACAAAGTCATCCACCACTGTTACCGCAATGGGTTTGTTAGAAACAACTGTACTGCTGCCAAGGTGGTCATCTACCGTTTGGCCCGATGCCCGGCAACAATAAGTTTGTCCTTTATTCAAAGTAACATTGAAAGCAACGTTAGCCGCATGCCCGTCAATAGCACGTGATGGCGTAATGGTTACTACGGTATTGTCTTCCGTTGCTACGATATCAAAAGCATTATAGGCTTTACGCGTACCATTGTCGGCCGTGTTGTTAAAACGCCATCGCTGACCAGGTATATAAAAAGCGGTACCCAATGAGTTCACCCCCTTTAACGCGTAAATCTCCGGATTTCGTTCCGAAGACTCATCGTAATAAGCGGTGATCATCTGGGAGGCTTCAATTTTAATACCCCGGTTTAAAATAGTGTTCGAAGCACTATCCACCAACATCGACTTAAAGTCGGTAAGGCGTATACTGCTTACACTACCAGCGGCTATCGTAGCGGTTATCGGTGTAAACGCAGGGTTAGCAGGACAATATACTTTTATTGTCGCAGCAATTCCTACCGGCATTACACGTATATATATCGGCGTATCGCGTCGATCGCCTCCTATAACGTGTGGAGCTGCAAACCAGAATGCTGTGTCAGTTTGCGCCTCCGCTGGTAAAAAATTCGATAACACAAACAGCAATAATAAAACTACTCTTGTGCGCATAGGTTTTTCTCAAGGATTGTGGTAAGGGGATTTATATATCGGGTCGAAGATAGAGGGCGAAAGATGAAAAAGCAAATAAAATGTGAAATATATTTATATTAAAAACTTTATATACCTTAAATAAAAACAGGATACAAACGACATAGCCTAAGCCATGTAGCTTGTATCCTGCATGCAAGATAGACTACATTATTAAACCATCACTTCCCTTGTTAAAGGGATCTTAGTCATCTGTAAATAATGATTTTGAAGCTGGTGAACATAATGCACATCAGGGTGTGTGCGCTGATCTTCGCGATACCAGATTTCCAACGCAGAAAACTGGTCGGGAGCCGGTATCCACAACCGAAACGATCCCTTTTTATATTTTACAGAGCCGTTAGACTGTACTTCTTTGGTAAAGTTAAGCCACGATAAACTTTCATCAGTAATGGAAATAGGATGAACGTGTTCAGGAGCATACCAGAATTCCTGCACATCTGTTTCTACCCCCACCAACCGGGCCGAATGGTCCAGTCCGGTAACTTCTCCCATACGTCTTTGTCCTTCATATTCGGCAATTACAAAATCGCCTGGTTGCATTTCGTTAAACTTGATCATATAGCATTGTTTTTATTGTACAGTAATTTACTGAATTCTGTACAATATTCCTGCCATACGCCCGCAGGCCTAGGAAGGTTTAACAAGCTCCAGTTGGGCCAAACGGTCGTTGATAAACATAATTTCTTCCGGTTTTAACACCACTTCCGCAGCTTTGGCGTTTTGAATGGCTTGTTCGGCATTCCTGGCCCCCACTAACGCCACGGTAATACCAGGTTGTTGAATGGTCCAGGCTATTACCAGCTGTGCCAGGGTAGCGCCCTTGCTTTCGGCCAGCGGTTTTATACCAGATAAAAAAGCATTGATACGGGAAATATTTTCATCAGTATAAAAACGATTGCCCGCACGGGTGTCGCCATCGTTAAACACATGCCCCGGTTTTATTTTACCGGTGAGCAAACCACGTTGTAAAGGACTGTAAGCAATAATCGCTTTATTATGTTGCCGGGTATACGGCACCAGTTCTTTTTCAATATCCCGCAGCACCATACTATAAGGCACCTGGTTAGCAGCCAGCGATACTACTTTTTCTGCTGCCTTCATTTCATCGGCTGTATAGTTACACACGCCGCCCGCTTTTATTTTACCCTGCTGCTGCAACAGTGCAATAGCTTCCATGGTTTCTTCTATCGGCGTGGTTTTGTCCGACCAGTGAATCTGGAACAGATCAATATAATCAGTACCTAAACGGCGCAAACAGTTTTCACATTCCTCTATTACACTTTCTTTACCGGCATAGCGGTACATATCAATAGGATTACCCGCATTATCTGTGCTGTTAAAAAAGAATTCCCCTTTCTTCACATCCCAGCGTAACCCGTATTTGGTTAATATCTGTACCTTATCACGGGGTATTTGCTGCAAAGCTTCCCCTATAATTTCTTCACTTAACCCCTGCCCGTAAGCAGGTGCCGTGTCAAAAGAAGTAACACCATTATCATATGAAGCCAGAATAGCTTCCAAAGCATCCTTTCTCTCCGCTCCTCCCCACATCCAGCCACCAATAGCCCATGCACCAAACGTAATAGCACTTACTTTCACATCACTTGTTCCCAGTATCCTGTATTCCATAACTATTGATTTTATTACATAACTAATTCAGCCAGTGCAATAAACAAAATATCCTGCACATAACCATGTGCAGGACATTCTATCATTCACTAATAATATGCTGGTTTCTGATTAAAAACTTTCAACTAATAGCTTCCAACTGTCGTTAATCCATCCAACTCATCGTATAGCCTTCATTTTCTATTGCCAGTGCCTGAACGGTCAGTTGCAGCGGATGAAAAGTATCGATCATTACCGCCAGTTCGCGGGTTTCTTTAGCGCCGATGCTCTTTTCCACCGTACCTGGGTGCGGACCATGCGGTATGCCCCCAGGATGTAACGTTATCATACCTTTGGTAACATGCTTCCGGCTCATAAAATCGCCATCCACATAATACAACACCTCATCACTATCTATATTACTATGGTTATAAGGCGCAGGAATACTCTGCGGATGATAATCATATAACCGTGGTACAAAACTGCACACTACAAAATTATGCGCTTCAAAAGTCTGATGCACCGGTGGTGGCTGATGTACACGGCCTGTAATAGGTTCAAAATCATGAATACTGAAGGCAAAAGGATAACAGCATCCATCCCAGCCTATTACATCAAAAGGATGATAAGCATAATGGATATGATACATCCTTCCTTTTTTCTTTGTCTTAATCACATAATCGCCTTTTAAGTCGTTGGTAAGCAAATGTTGCGGCGCACGTATATCGCGCTCGCAATAAGGCGAATGCTCCAGCAACTGACCATTTTTGCTCTTATATCTGTCAGGAAAACGGATGGGACTAAAACTTTCTACAATCAGCAACCGGTTATTGATGTTATTAAACTCCAGTTGATAAATAGTGCCGCGTGGAATAACCAGATAATCGCCATATTCAAAAGGAATCACTCCATACTGCGTTAACAACTGCCCGCTGCCTTCATGCACAAATAGCATTTCATCGGCATCGGCATTCTTATAAAAATACTTCGATAAACTTTGCGTAGGCGCTGCCAGTGAAATATGACAGTCGTTGTTTACCAGCACTGGCACCCTGCTTTTTAAATAATCGGTTTGAGGAGCTATTTTAAACCCCTCAAAACTCCGGTGCTTCAACATCTTTTCCTCAGCAATCTGCGGCATTACATCATAAGGCTCTTCTGTTTCTATAATGGCAGTAGGTGGATGACAATGGTATAATAAAGAATAATCGCTGCTGAACCCTTCGGTACTAAATAATTGTTCAGCATATAAAGAACCGTCCGGACGACGGAACTGGGTATGACGTTTATGGGGAATAGCTCCCAGCTTGTGATAATAAGGCATAGCAAAACAGGTTTGAAATAATAAAAAATAACCAACACTAAACAGAAGCAGAGAAATGGGAAAGCGCAAGCGTCACAAGCAGAAAAAAATATTTCCATCTGCGCTTATCAATCCAGTAGGTAAAATTCCGGAAGAATGGCATAAACTTGCAATCGTTCCGCTAAAGATACAATATTTGCACTATTATGAGCAAAATGATTCAATGTGCAGGGCTAATTGTAGTAAAGGAAAGAAAGCTGCTGCTCGCTTTCAGTAACAACAAACAGGCATGGTACCTGCCCGGAGGAAAAATAGATGCAGGAGAAACGGCAGTGGCAGGTATGCAACGCGAAATACAGGAAGAACTGAATATCCATATTCCCGAAAATGAGCTTATCTCCTACTACCATATTACTGCTCCGGCTTTTGGCGAACAGGATGTTACCATGCAGCAACAATGCTTTCTGCACCACCTGAGCCAAACACCAAAACCTGCTGCCGAAATTGGCGACTTACGTTATTTTACCTTAAACGATTATCAACAACAACAGCATCAGGTGGTAGGTGTATTGATGGCATTTGAAAAATTACAACAGGATAAACTGGTAGATTAAATCAGCTATGACACGTATAGGATTAATTTCAGACACACATGATTTCCTGGATCAGGCGGTATTCAGGCACTTTGCCCACTGCGATGAAATATGGCATGCAGGGGATTTTGGTACAGCTGCCATACCCGAAGCATTAAAAGCATTTAAACCGCTGAAAGGTGTTTACGGTAATATTGACGGAGCGGATATTGACAAAAAAGCATTTCCCGAAAAACTCATTTTTACCTGCGAACAGGTGAAGGTATATATGCAGCACATTGGCGGCTACCCTGGCAAATATGCACCCGGTGTAAAAGACACTATTCTGCAACAACAACCCAACTTATTCATCAGCGGCCATTCGCACATTTTAAAAATCATGTTCGATCCTAAGCTGCAATGCCTGCACATGAATCCCGGGGCAGCTGGTAAACAAGGCTGGCAAAAAGTGCGCACCCTTATCCGTTTTGCCATCGACGGAAAAGAAATCAAAAATTGTGAAGTAATTGAACTGGAAGATTAAATAACCAACCCGGGCTGTAAACAATCCATCCAATAGCTGGTTCAGTTTTCAGGGGAATGTTAACAGCCCTCACAGTTGGCCTTCTAAGCGTTTAGGGGAAGGGGGCTTTACACAGTCACAAATAAACGTCATTTGTACAAGTAAGACAACCCGTTAAAACACGGTATTTTAAGGGGGTTACCCCCCTAAATTACCACTAATTTCCCCCTACCTGCTGCTTATCGCGGATAGCTTTAAATTCAGATCCTTCTTTCCACTTGGGAAAACTGCTTTCATTACTGAGTTTATACCCTACATTAAACAATAAACGTGCGTCTTCTACCATACCCGAAAAATCCCACGAAGGGTTGTATTCATCCTTAGGCGAGTGATAAATGTGCTTATTGTAATTTTCTCCCTGGGCCCTGCCCCAGCCACCTTCGTGCGTAGTGGAAATAATACCATTCTCGATATACAACGCAGGTATTCCCACTTTGGCAAAATTGAAATGATCACTTCTGAAATACCAGCCGCCCGAAGGGTCAGGCTCGCCATGCACCATACGGCCCTGTATGCCTGCCATATCCACTGCATACTTATCCAGCTCACTTTGTCCATAACCAACCACCCCAATATCCTGCATACGGCCAAAAGGCTGTAATACATCCATGTTGATATCTGCTACCGTTTTGGTTACGGGAAAAACGGGATGCATAGTATAATACTCACTGCCCAGCAGGCCCTGCTCTTCACTGGTTACCGATAAAAACAATACCGAACGGGAGGGCTTTTTAGCCGCTTTGGAAAAGGCAGTAGCTATTTCCAGCAACGCAGCCGTGCCCGAAGCATTATCAACTGCCCCATTGTAAATAGAATCGCCGTTAATCGCTTCTCCCTTGCCAAAATGATCCCAGTGGGCAGAATAGATAACCACCTCATCCTTGCGGTCAGTACCCGGTAATAAAGCCAAAACGTTATGTGACGTAGATTTCTTTAATTCATTGTTCACCACCAGCGACGTGGTTACACCCAGGTCTACCGGTTTAAACCCTTTTTGCCCGGCCTGCTTCAACAAATCAGGCGAAACACCTGCCAGCTGAAACAGTTTGGCAGCCGACTCTGTAGTGATCCAGCCTTCTACCACAGCCCTGGACATATTATCATCTGCCGTTTGCAGGTACAGCTTCGATTTGCTCCAGCTGCTACGCACTACCGTCCAGCCATAGCTCGCAGGCTTGGTGTCGTGTATAATGATAATACCCGAAGCCCCCTGGCGCGCCGCTTCTTCAAACTTGTAGGTCCAGCGTCCGTAATAGGTCATACGCCTGCCTTTAAACAGGCTACTGTCTACAAAACCCGGATCATTCACCATCACCAGCACTGTTTTACCTTTTACATCCAACCCGGCATAATCATTCCAGTTGTACTCAGGTGCTACTATACCATATCCAGCAAACACTACCGGTGAATTAGCAATAGACACCTGCTCTTTTACCCTGCGGGTAGCCGCTACATAATCATCGAGATAATTTAGTGAAAGGGAACCGGTTTTGCCCGTAAACACCAACGGACCAGCAGGCTTGGAATGAATTTCCACCATCGGCACATCCTGCACATAACTGCTGCCGTTGCCCGGCTGCAGCCCTAATGCTTTAAACTGGGCCGACAAGTAGTCGATCGTTTTCTCTTCTCCTGCCGTAAAAGGCTTTCTTCCTTCAAAAGAGTCAGAGGCCAGCACTTGAATATGCCTGGCAAAACTGGTGTCATTAATAGCCAGCGCTGCCGTGGTATCCAGTCCCTTAACCGCTTCATCCAGGTCGGAATTACAGGCGCCTAATAAAAACAATGCTGCACTCCAGGCAGCCCATTTACGTTCATTCATAAAGGAGTGTGGTATTTAGATTCTCATGCAAAAATTGAAAAGTAAAAGTTCGGGCATTTTACTTACCTGGCCAAACTATCCGCTATAACACTTCCCCCAGCACGTATTCAACACACCCGCCCTTCATCACTGTTCGTCTGCTTAAAGGCAATACTCGCAGTCTTTATAACAGTAGAAACCCTAAATCATATTTTTAAATCATATACCTTTACGCCCTCAACCAAACTCGTAAAAAATGAAAAAAAATGCTCTCCTAGGCGCAATTTTCGTTGTAGCCGCTTTCGCTTCTTGTAAAAAAGAATCAGATTCAACAGATAATTCTTCTGCTGCAGCTTTATTTGGTAGCTGGAAATTTATTGGAATGAACGCCAAAACCACTGCCGATCTAACCGTAACTTCTCCTGCTACCAACGAAAAATTACAAACTATTACTACCTCACAGTACACCACCAGCGATAACGTGGGTACTATGGTATTTAGCGCCGACAAAATAGACAGTAAAGGAATTGGCTATACAGCCTATGGCACCATAAATGTAACAGGTTACTATAACGGAGCATACGATCCGGATCAATCAATCGACAACATGGAGTTTTCACAAGCGGTAGATCCCACCACTGTCAGTTATGCTTATCAGGCAGTAGGTAGCGACTCCCTTTATCTTTCTTCAGGCGCGCTAGTAAATGTTACCGATGGAACTACAACTGTTGGAGGAGGAGCCAGTGGCTGCAAATACACTATAAAAAACGATACATTAAGCATCATTAGCCGTTCAAATGTTAACCAGAATTCAACCTCCAGCGGTATAACCTATAAAGCTTTAGGTACAGTATATGCTGAAATGAAACTGGTAAAAGAATAAGCTTTACCTACAAACTGATAAATAAAAGGCCCCGGTTTACTGTAAACCGGGGCCTTTTATTTATATAAAGTCAGATTCTATCTGGCCAGATAACCGCCATCCACTGCATAATAAGTAGCCGTTACAAAAGAAGCCTTATCACTGGTTAACCATATAACCAGCTCCGCTACCTCTTCCGGCTCGCCTAACCGGCCTATCGGGTGCAAAGGTACCAATGCATCTTCCAGACTGCTGTCAGGACTTTCCTTTAACAAAGGCGTTTTAATAAAACCCGGGCCTACCGCGTTGATACGAATGCCTTTGGTACCATATTCAATACCGGCAGTTTTAGTAAGCCCTACCACCCCATGCTTGGCTGCTACATAGGCCGATGAATTGGCAAAACCAGCCTGGCCTAATATAGAAGCCATGTTTACAATACTTCCGCCACCATTGGCCAGCATCGCTTCAATTTCGTACTTCATACAATAAAACACACTGTTCAGGTTAATGTTAATCACCTTATTCCAGTTGTTAATATCCACATCACCCACCAGGTTACTCTCCCCTGCAATACCAGCATTATTACAAGCCACATCCAGCTTACCGTATTGCTTCACCGTTTCTTTTACCAAACGCTCACAATCCGTAGCGTTACCTACATCTGCCTTTATAAAAAAGGCGTCTCCTCCTTTTCCTTTAATCTCTTCTACTACCGCCTGTCCATGTGCTTCGTTAATGTCCGACACTACTACTTTTGCGCCCTGTGCGGCATATAATAAAGCTGTTGATTTGCCTATTCCAGATCCTGCCCCGGTAACCAATGCTACCTTTCCGTCAAATTGCTTTTCCATGTGATTCAGTTTTACGTTCTACAATGCTTCAATTACAAGCAAAGGTAAATTTCGTTCACTAAACAGGTCAGTATCCGCCTTTTTTAACACAATCTTTATACTAGCTGAACAGGTAGGCCACGTCTTCCTCGGTAAGCGATTTCACAAAACTATCTCCCTCTTCCTCCGTTACCAGCGCCCCTGCCAAGGCATGTTTTTGCTGCTGTAATTGTATAATACGCTCCTCAATGGTGTCTTTACATATCATTTTATAGGCAAATACATTCTTCGTTTGTCCAATCCGGTGCGCCCGGTCAATAGCCTGCTGCTGCACCGCTGTATTCCACCACGGGTCGAATAAAAATACGTAATCCGCTGCGGTAAGGTTTAAACCGGCATTACCCGCCTTTAAGCTGATTAAAAAGATGTTCACTTTATTACCAGGTTCCTGGAAAGCATTCGCCATTTCGGCCCGCTGTGCCGGTGGTGTAGAACCATCAAAATGATAATACGCCAGCCCACGCTCCTTACAGCCATCCGCCAGTAACCGTAACATGGAAGCAAACTGCGAAAACACCAGCACCTTATGATCTTTCAGGTTATTGCTCAACTCCTCCATCAACAGGTCGGTTTTCACACTCTCCGTACAATTTTTACGGTCATTCTCCGGAAGCAACAAAGGACTGTTACACAGTTGGCGCAAACGCAACATTCCCTGCAATAAAGCCAGCGTGCTTTTGCCCAGGCCATCCTTGGCAATGTCCATAAACACACTGCTTTTAATGCTCTCTTTAATCTCGTCGTACAAAGCCTTTTGTGCCGGCTCCATATTACACCACATCACCATCTCTGTTTTCGGTGGCAGATCGCTGGCCACCTGCTGCTTGGTACGGCGTAAGATAAAGGGCGAGGTAAGCTTATGCAAAGCCTTGATCTTTACCTCATCCTGGTTGCGGTCAATAGCATCGGCATATTCCCGCTTAAAAAATTCGCGGTTACCAAACATGCCCGGCAACAAAAAGTTCATCTGTGCATACAGGTCAAACGTATTGTTCATTACCGGCGTACCGCTTAGTGCAATGCCAAACGAAGCCTGTAACCTGCTTACCGCACGCGTTATCTGTGCGGAAGGATTTTTAATATGATGACTCTCATCCAATGCTACCACCGCAAAAGACATCGTGCTCAGTTCTTCAATATCTGCCCGCAAAGTGCCGTAGCTGGTAATTACCACCTGGTGTTGTTTTTTCATCACCAGCGGTGTGTTACGGCTATTGCCATAATGCACCAGCGTTTTCAAATGGGGCGCAAACTTATTCAATTCCTGTTGCCAGTTAAACAACAACGAAGAAGGGCATACGATCAAATGCACCGCCTTCTCCTGCAAATGCGATTGCTGAGCCAGAAAAGTGATGGTTTGCAAGGTTTTACCCAACCCCATATCATCTGCCAGGCAAGCGCCTGCACCGGCTTCTGCCAGCAGGCTCAGCCATTCATATCCTTTTTGCTGATACGGGCGTAAAGTAGCCTTCAAACCCGCAGGCACATCATAAATTAAACCGTCGTCTTTCTGCCACAGTTCCCATTTCTCCCACCATGGTTTGGGAATCACCTGCTTCAACACCTGGGTATCTTCCGTAGCCTGCTGCTCGCAAAAAGCCAGCCAGCGCGATACCGTAACCATATTCTTCGCCACCTTACCATGGCGCAGCAGCGTACTGTAACGCTGCAACCATTCATCATCGAGCACCCCCAGCGAAGTATCTTTTAACAACACCATATGCTGGCGTATAAACAGCTGCTTCTGCAACTCTACCAACGAAATCTCTTCTTTGCCAAAGCTTACTGACATTTGCAGCGTAACCGCATTGGCTTCTTCTTTTACAATAGTAGCCGTAGTAGCCACTTTAAAAGTGGAATACCGGAAATGCTGCAACATATCCATGCCCACCACCTGCACATCCAGTTCCAGCAGGCGATGGTATACTTTTAAAAACCATTGTTTTTTACGCGCTTCATCAAATGTGATGTGGTAGTAACCATTCTTCTGATTAGGAAAACTTTCATGCAAACTTTCCAGTAATTGCAAAAAGGCCTCTTCCTGTGCCCTATCCCGCACTACCTGGAAAACCTTGCCATCACGGCTCACTTCCATCGTTTCTTTAAACGCTCCTTCCACACTAAACTCGTCATACAACCATTGCGGCGTTATCACCAGGTAAGAAGGATGTATTTCACTCAGCACAATCCTGTTTTGCGGCACCACCTTCACCTCATCCCCTGCAAACAGGTTGTTACGCCTTACGGTATACTCCCCTTCCAGCTTGGCTAAAATATGTTGCGCAAAAGCCTGTGGCGTTTTATTATACAAACGCTCCGGCTTTTGTTCCAGCCATTGCAAAGTGGTGTAATCCGTATGGGTAAGCAGGTAGTATTCCCCTTCCCTTTCCAGTAAAAAACGGCTGCGTTTATATTCCGACAAAGGGTGTGCGCCACCGCTTACAAATACAGAACAATTCAGTTGTAATTCCCCTTCCTCACTCCTGCTCACTTCAAACTGCAGCATGGGCCTTAACCCACTGAAATTACAAGGCGAAGTTTTGAAATTGCCGTTCTCCATCTCTACCTTATGATACCATTTTACCTGGGCCGCCTGCGCCTTCAACGGCTCAAACAACTCCTGCAAACGGCGCACAGCCGCATGCTGGTAAAAAGTATCAAAATCACTTTCCGGCTTTAGTTTGTTATAACGCTCTTTCAACTGCTCTTTCAACTCCTTAATACCTTCCCGCGTAAAGCCCGGCAAGGCTTCCTTCGCAGGTTTGGATAAATGCGGGTAATATTCCTTCACCTCAGCAGCATCTGTTTTACAGGGTATATATTCCACCTTGCTGCCTTCGTATTTGATAATATGTAACGATTCCAGCACCTGCTGATAATCGCCCAGCAAACGATGAGGCGATAACAACAACACTGTTTTATGATCATTTTGTTTTACAGCCATATATCAGATAGTAAGTACGCTATTAGAAAAAATCAAAAGGAGGCAAATGTAAAACATTGCCTCCTTTTGATGAACGTATTTTAAATTTCAGTGATTAGTGCATGCCCGGAAACCAGCCACGGCCAGCACCCACGATTTCACGGAAAGGCCATGGAATAGTAGCCAATATAATAATCAATGCAATGGTAAACATCCACGCCGCTTTCTTATGTTTGGCAGCATCGGTAATATTCTTTTTAGCCACACCTTTACCAATAGTAATCAGCACGATGGCAATGATCATTCCTACCGGGTGTTCTATCAGGAAAAAGCGCCAGAAGCTGTTCTTCATAACATTCTCCCCTGCCGGTACATTCACCCAGCCGTATCTGCCCCAGATTACCTGAATCAAACCTATTAACAAGGTAATATGCGCAGCTATCATCAGAAACAGTCCCAGTTTTTTATCTCCGGCGGTATAAGGCTTCTGTGCATTGGCAAAATGCCTTACAATGTTCACAATCAGTAACACTAAAATAACCCAGCGTAAAAAACTATGTAAGTGTAGTAATCCGGTATTCATATCATCTTTGGTTTGTGGGGGCAAAGTAACCGCAGAAACAACAAAGTACCAAAACACGCCCTTTTTCTCTTTCCTGCCCGTTTTTGCATTTTGATTTTTTACTTTTGAGCTTCTATGATCAGGATAATGAATTACGGATTAAGTATAGCAGTAGCCGGAATAACGCTATTTGCCAGTTGTAAAGACAAAAGCAACAACAACGATAAAGATACAGCAACCAGCAGCAGAAAAGAACTGTCGCCCGAAGCACAAAGCCTGGTAAGTTTATTAAAACTACGCCCCGATAGCGCCGGATTGCGTTTAAAGCTGGCCGTGATGTACGATAGTGCCGCCTGGTACCCCGAAGCGCTGGCCCAGATGGATAGCCTTATTAAAAAAGATAGTCTCAACTATGGCCTGTGGTATTCCAAAGCACAGGTATGGGAGCACTCCGGTGATACCGCCCGTGCTATCAAAGACTATGAGCGCGCCCTGCACATTTACCCCGCCCCCGAAGCCATGTTATCGCTGGCAAGCCTGATGGCCGAAAATAAAAACCCACAAACATTGGCTGTAATAGACAATGTAAACCACATGCGCTTAGGCCGCGAATACGATGCGCACTGTGCTTTTATATCGGGAGTATATTATGCCCGCACCGGCGACACCACCAATGCTATTAAACAGTTGAATAACTGCCTGGCTGCCAATTACACCTATATGGAGGCTTATATAGAAAAAGGCCTGGTATATTTCGATCACCAGCAATACGATAAAGCGCTGGACGTTTTTAAATTTGCCTCTTCTATCAACACGCTTTATGCCGATGCCTACTACTATCAGGCACGCGCCTACGAAATGATGAATAAAAAAGACAGCGCCGTACTGCGCTTTAAACAGGCATTAAGCCTGGATAAAGGCATGAAAGAAGCACGTGAAAAAATTCAGCAGCTCGAAAAATAAGTGCACACACTTTAAAACTTGTTATATGGCTATTATCGCACCTTCCTTCCTGGCATCCGACTTTCTCCGTTTAGGAGAAGAATGCAAAATGGTAAATGAAAGCGAAGCTGAATGGTTACACCTCGATATCATGGATGGAAGGTTTGTGCCCAATATCAGCTTTGGTTTACCCGTGGTAGAACAAATACGCACCGCCACCAGCAAAGTGCTGGATGTGCACCTGATGATAGTGGAACCAGAAAAATACACCGAAGCATTCAAGGCAGCCGGAGCCGACAGGCTGAGCGTGCATATAGAAGCCTGCCCCCACCTGCACCGTAACATTCAGCAGATTAAACAACTGGGAATGAAGGCAGGTGTGGCAATAAATCCTCATACTCCCATTGCTATGTTACACGATATTATCGGCGACATTGACACGGTGCTGATTATGAGTGTAAACCCGGGCTTTGGCGGACAAAAATTTATTCCCCATACGCTTACACGTATCAGGCAGTTAAAACAAATGATCACCGAAGGAAACCACGATGTACTTATTGAAATAGATGGCGGTGTAACAGCGCAGAATGCAGCAGAGATCATTAAAGCAGGGGCCGATGTGTTAGTGGCAGGAAGTAATGTATTCAAATCGTCTGACCCTAAAAAAGCCATACACGACCTTGCTAGAATATAGCGAAAAAAGCGCAGAAAGCCATACACATATTCAGCACAGTTGTTAATAATTTAATTAGCATTTGGTACGTTTTTAGGGTAAGTTTGAGTAGACATGAATGAGTACATGTCTAAAACGTGGCAATCACCGGCAGTTCCCTTGAAAGTACCCAGAGGCCGAATTTATCACTTAAAGCTTTGCACCTTGACAGAAGCAATCATTAACCTCGACTCCGTAAATCCGATTGAATTTTTCGGTGTTAACAATCGTAAGCTTGACCTGCTAAAAAAGAAATTCCCTTTGTTAAAAATTTTATCACGAGGTACACAAATAAAACTAAGTGGTGCACCTGAACACATTGAAACGGCAAAGGAAAAAATTGACCTGATCGTTCAATACATGGAACGAAACGGAGGGCTTACAGAAAACTATTTTGAACAGATTTTAGGAGGCGACGACGCCGAAACCATCGACAACTTTGTTGATAAAAATCCCAACGACATCCTTGTATTTGGCCCTAACGGCAAAACCGTTCGTGCACGCACTGCCAACCAGAAAAGAATGGTGCTGGCAGCCGACCGTAACGACATTGTGTTTGCCATAGGCCCTGCCGGTACAGGTAAAACCTATACCGCCGTTGCACTCGCAGTTCGCGCATTGAAGAACAAAGTGGTGAAAAAGATCATTTTAACCCGTCCGGCGGTAGAAGCAGGTGAAAGCCTTGGTTTTCTGCCCGGCGATTTAAAAGAAAAGATCGATCCGTATCTGCGTCCTTTATACGATGCGCTGGATGATATGATCCCGGCCGATAAACTGGGCTATTACATGAGTACCCGTACTATTGAAATAGCTCCCCTGGCCTACATGCGCGGTCGTACATTAGACAATGCTTTTATCATTTTGGATGAAGCGCAGAACGCCAACGATCTGCAGATAAAAATGTTCCTCACCCGTATTGGTGCTAATGCAAAAGCATTGATCACCGGCGACCCCACACAAATTGACTTACCTAAAAACCAGCGCAGTGGCCTGGAAAAAGCAAGTCGTATCCTTCGTAACATCGAGGGCATTGCCCATATTGAGCTGGACGAAGAAGATGTGGTACGTCACCGCCTGGTAAAAGCCATCATCAGAGCCTACGAGAAAGAAAAGGAAAAAGAAGGACCTAATTTCTAGTGATAGAGGAAAAGTAAAACGAAAAAGCCGGTAAGTGTAATTACCGGCTTTTTGACTTAATAAGTATTCTTACTATCTTGCCACCTTTCTTATGCAATCAACTCTAAGGTTTAAAACCGCCCTTCTGTTCCCGGCAGCTATCTTCATGATGCTGCTACTTCTTATTCGTTGTAGTCCTTCTGCGGATAGCCCTTCCGAGGCTGCCAGGTTATTTTTTACCGCCTTCCAGGAAAAGAATTATGCTAAGGCAAAAAAATATGCCACCCGTCAAAGCGCCGAAATGCTCACCCTTTTAGGCAATTTGGGCGAAAAGTTGACCACTTCCAGCAAGGAAGCAGCCAATTTTACCACAAAAACACTAAAAGAATCAGAGTCAACTGCCACAGTTCAGGTAGTTTTGCCCGATAATAGAAAAGCAACCATTATGCAGCTGGAAAAAGAAAACGGCAAGTGGAAAGTTGCTTTTGATAAAAGCCTGGATTAAATGAAAACAAACGTGTTGAAACGGATGACAGTATGGCTGCTACCCGTGTTATTACTGGCAGCATGCGGCGGCAAACAGCATAATTACCCCCAAGCAGAAAACTCACTCGATGCGGCCAGGGAGTTTATAGATGGCTATCTCAAAGGCGATTTTGATAAAGCCCTGTTTTATATGGCAAAAGACAGCGCCAACCTGCAAAACCTGCAGAAAATGCAAATTGCGTATACCAGCAAAAGCGCCAACGATAAAAAGCAATACAAACAGGCTTCCATTATCATTAACCAGGTAGAAGCGCTGGACGACTCTACTGACATCATAAATTATAAAAACTCATTCGACCGCATAGCACGAAAAGTGAAAGTAATTAAGGCCCCCGGGGGCTGGTTAGTAGACTTTAAGTATACTATTAGCGGAAATATTTAACAAAAACAAGGGGGTATCGGCAAAAAAATGGCGGATCAGACCGTTTAGCCATTACCTTTGCCACCTCAAATAACATTAAGATTCTTATGATGAATGTTCTACATCCCTGGCATGGCGTACCATACGGAGAATCAGCTCCTGAAATTGTTAATGCTATTATTGAAATCCCGGAAGGTTCCAGGGCTAAATACGAGATTGACAAGGCTAGCGGTCTGTTAAAACTCGACAGGGTTATCTATTCATCTTTCCACTACCCTGTTAACTATGGCTTTATCCCGCAAACGTATGGTGATGACAAAGATCCGTTGGATATCCTGGTAATCACTTCTTTGCCTGTACAGCCTTTAACCCTTATCGAAGCCAAAGTATTAGGTGTAATGCAAATGGTAGATGGTGGTGATGCGGATGATAAAATCATTGCGGTAGCTGCTAAAGACCCAAGCGTTAACCACTACAATTCTTTCGATGAGTTACCTCCGCATTTCTTCAGCGAACTGCGTCACTTCTTCGAAGAATACAAAAGGTTAGAAAACAAAACCGTAAAAGTAGAAGACTTTGGTGATATGGCTATGGCACACGGCATTGTAAAAGATGCTATCGAAGCTTATAAAAAGCTCATTGCCAAATAAGCATATTAAAACTTTCTTACTTACTTTTGCTAAAATTTTGAAAGAATGGAAGCTCAACAATCAACCGGCAAATATTGGTTCCTGTTTTTTTTCTGGTTAGCAATCTTAATTGTGTTGCTTTTTGTTTACCGTGAGTTTTTCTGGTTAGCATTACCTGGAGCAGTGACTTATTTCAGCAGAGCAATGAATCTGATTGATTTCAAATAATATATTTTTCTTCCAAAGAAAAGGGTGTACTGGAAACAGTGCACCCTTTTTTATTTTGCCGGTGTCACTTACGGAAAAAATATTCGTACCAACGGAGGTCCTGTCTGATCAGACGGAACCATTGCATGGCCCAACCAAAGTACTGTATGGTCAGACGGTGGCCTGGTATGCCCATACAGTACTTTGGTTTGATCAAACAATCACCCCGTTTGCAAGAATATTTTTTCCGTAGAAACAAACCAGTCTGCTGTTTGCCCGGACGGAATACCTGTAGGGTCAAACCAAAGTGCTACTCTACCGTACCACCCTCCTGTTTGCTCAAATACTTTTTCCGTTTGGCCATACAGCTGTTCCGTTTGCCCCTCCGGTTTTTCCGTCAGCACCAACGGAAATTCCGTCAGCACGAATATTTTTTCCATAAGCGCTTTTTACGCTTCTATCCTCTCTGTTCTATCACTGGTTAGCACCGCTCTGCACTATAGCAGCAATATATTTTCCTTCATCAACGCAGCATTCTTTTTCGTAAAACCTACTGCGTTACCCCTCCTTGCTGCAAAAAAAACGATCCGTTCAACGCCCGTCACCATCCTTATCCATCGGGGATGGGGCGCAAGCCCGGATTGTTTTACAGACATCCCTTACCTGCTTCGTCATCAAAAAACAAACAGTAAGGATAATTTACTGCAAATACAGAGTAATTTCTAAGAATAGGTTATAAACTAAACAGAATACTTTACAGATAGCAATTGCTGCCAATACACTAACACACTATTCCACACCAAAACACCCAAAACGTAATAACAAAACAACATAGAACCATCTTGTCATGCCTGTCCGTAACAGGTCAGGCAAACGCGCACCAACGTGCGTTATCAAACATTTATTAACCAGGCTTAAACACCCTTCAAGTCAGCTTTATGAAACACAAAATTGTACAATTACTGGTACTACTACTATTGTCATGCACATCCCTCTTCGCCAAAACCGTGTATATACCCACACAGTTTAGCACAGCGCCCTGGAACGAATGGGCGCCCAATTACAAATACGAATCCACCAACTTTGTCATCTTCTGGGGTGCAAAAGTGGGCGCAAATCCCACCACTTATTCCGATGCCAACCTGCGCTTCGATCCCGCTGCTATAGCCAGCTATCTCGAAGCCAGTTTCAGCTATTACATCAACACAGTAGGTTTCCACGATAACAGTGGCAAGCTGGGACTTTATAAAATAATAGTGGTGATGAACGAAACCTACAACGGTGCCGGCGGCCCTACAGGTTGGGCATTCGGTGGCGCTTATGATGAAATGATCGGCGCTTTATGGATTCATCCCAATGCCACCCGCGATCCATATGTGATTGCACATGAACTGGCACACTCCCTGCAAAATCAAAACCGGATAGACTTTAAACCCGGCGGTAACCAGGGCGGTTTCAACAACTACGAGCCTGCAGGCTATTTCTGGGAAACACATGCCAACTACATGCGCTGCCTGCAATATCCCACTGTTGCCAGCGATGATCTGCCACGCTGGTTAATGACACGCCAGTATTATATCGGTTCTACCCGCCATCACTACAGCACCTTTAAATGGCTCATGAACATACAGCAAAACTATGGCGGTATCAACACCGTTAACCGTTTATGGAGAGAGTCTGTAGCCAACGAAGTGCCTACCGAAACCTGGCGCAGAATAAGCGGCTGGACACAAGCCCAGTTAAACGACGCCATGTACGACTATGCAAAACGGGAAGTAAACTGCGATTATCCCGCTCAAAGTTTCGGAGCGGATATGCGCGACCAGCTGAACATTTATAAAACCAGCGCCGCCGAAAACCATTGGCTATGGCGGCAATACACTATCCTTACCCAGATAAGCGCCACCACCAACCGCTATATCGTTCCTAAAAACATGGCTCCGCAAGATCAGGGTATCAATATCATTCCACTCTACCCCAACTGTGCATCCAATACCGTGCACGTTAAATTCAAAGGCCATACCGAAGTAAATGGGCAGGCTGGCTGGCGATGGGGTTTTGTAGAAGTATTAGCCAATGGCACTACCAGTGTATATGGCGCCACCCAAAGCTCCAGCGATAGTGAAGCCACCTATACACTCACCGCATCCACCTCTAAATTATACCTGGTGGTAATGGGCGCCCCCACCGCTAAACATGATTATGTATGGGAACCAGGCTGGCCCAGGCAATACAGATATCCTTACGAACTGCGCATTGAAAATGCATTACCCGAAGGATACCAAAGCACCTTCCGCGCCGACGTAAAAGCCTTGTACGCAGGTCATACACATACCAATGGCGGCGGCTGGGTAGCCAATAGCGCAACTGTAGCATCTACGGTATATGTAGGCCCCAAAGCCATAGTAGTAGGTTCTTCCAACCTCTCCGGCACTGTTCGTGTAGAAGGCACTGCGCGCCTGGAAAGCGTAACCGCATCCAGCACCGTAGTGTTCAGTGGCGATTGTAATGTGTATGGCGGCACCTACTCCGGTTCGGCCCAGATAACAGATGGCGCCGTACTTACCAACTGCACCATATCGGGCAATACCATCTGCCGCGATAACGCCTGGGCATGGGGCACTACATATGGTGGCACCGGCGTGGTACTGGGTGGTGATGTGGAAATAGGCAATTGCTCAACAGCAGGCTATTACCTGCAAACACCGCACACCAATAACGGTCGTGCAGAATGTGATGGCAAAGGCGCATCCGATGCCTCCAACACAGATATCAATACCACTTACAGCAATTTTACCGATGCCCAGATGAGCTGGACAGCTATAGGCTGTAGCACAGGCGGCACTACCACCAGCAACATAGCGCCACTAGCCAATGCAACCACCTCTTATGTGTCGTCGTGGGAAACCTTAAGCGCTGTAAACGATGGCTATACACCTGCCAATTCTAATGATAAAACGCATGGCGCATACGGTAACTGGAACAATCCCAATTCTACACAATGGGTACAATACGACTGGACACAACCTTACCAGATCTCTTCTACAGAAGTATATTGGTTTGATGATGCCGGCGGCGTATTAACACCCACTACTGCCAGCATTCAGTACTGGAACAGTACCACCGCTGCCTGGGTTACACTAGGCAGTGTGCCACGCGTAAAAGATGCCAACAACGTACTTACCATCACACCGGTGCAAACCAGCCGCCTGCGGGTAAGTATGCTCAACACCACACAATCTACCGGCATACTCGAATGGCGTGTATTAGGCATCCCTGTAACATCACTATCCGCAGCCACTACAATGGCAACACCAGTAGTTACAGATAACAACACTGTCAAAGCCACACAGGCCATAGCCATCTATCCCAACCCGGCACGTGCTACCTGCACCATTCAGCTCAATGGCTTTACCGAAAAAGAAAACGTAACCCTGGCCATATATGATATGCAGGGCAAGGAAGTATTCAGGAACATATTAGGCGCCAGGCGCCAGTATACCCTGGTTGCCAACCGGCTGGCTGGCAATAGCAGCATGTATATAGTAAAAGCAATAGGCCGCAGCAAAGCAGTAAGTCAAAAACTGGTATTGGTGCAATAGCCGCACATTTCTATAATGCAAAAAAGCCTTACTACATCAGTAAGGCTTTTTTATATTATTTCATTCTTTTAATCACTCTTAACTTATGCGTTCTCACTCCCGTATCCGAATTCACAATCCCCTGGTTATCGATCTTATCAATACGCACACGGCCCGAAGCATGGATGATCTCTGCATTGTTCAGCATAATACCCACATGCGTAATGCGCCCCTCTTCATTATCAAAATAAGCCAGATTGCCACACTGTGCTTCCTGTAAAAAGTCCACTACTTCGCCCTGTGTAGCCTGTTGCGAAGCATCACGCAGCAACCGCACGCCCATCATCTTCATCACCTGCTGGGTAAAACCACTGCAATCAATACCAAACGAACTTCTGCCGCCCCATAAATAAGGCACGTTCAGGTAAGGCAAAGCCAGTTGCTTTACCGCCTGTTCTGAAAAAGCCTGCACCGGCAAAAAGCCGGGCACATAAGTAATCGTATAATGATCCCATTGATAAACCGTTTCTGTAGCATACACAGGAGTAGCGATGGAAAAAGGCACTGCGGTATTATTGATAACAGCTGCATACTCCCTGCTGCTATAACCAGCCACCGGCAACAAAGTAGCCGCTTCGGTTACCCCGGTAAGCTGACTGGCCTGGCACCAGCCTTCATAGTTGTCATATAAGGTAACCAGCTTCACAAAATCTTTGGTAGTTTCTACCACACGGGCAAACTCGCCAAACAACAACTGGCTCACCATTTCACTTCTATGACTTGCCTCTGCGCGTAAGGGGGCGGCCGCAACAATACAGGCTACAAAGCTCATTTGCCAAAATTTTACCGGGAAGTTATGGAATAATAAAGCAGCCGCATCTTATATAAGTAAAATGTTTGCCATATGGCAGCTATATTTGCCGTTGAGCCAGGCAGGGGCCCGCTTTCGATCACTTACCCTACCCGGTTCAGTACAGACGAACCCAACCACCAGATGAACAGAGAGAACACAGACCATATCAGTGATCAGGAACTACTAGAGCGTTTCTACTCCACCAGAAATAACCAATGGCTGGGTATTTTGTTACAACGGTATACCATGCTGCTGCTGGGTGTGTGCATGAAGTATCTGAAAAACGAAGAAGAAGCCCGCGACAGTGTACAGCAGATATTTTTAAAAGCTATTACCGAACTGCAGAAATACCAGGTAACCTATATTAAAAGCTGGTTGTATATGATTGCCAAAAACCACTGCTTAATGAAGCTGCGGGATAAAACAGGCAAGGCAACCAAAGAGATAACGGAAACCATGCCCCTGAGCGCTCCTGAAAATGCGCTTACCGAGCTGGCCGAAAAAGAGGAAGTACTGAACCTGGTAGAAGCATCCATGAACGAACTCAACGAAGAACAAAAAACCTGTGTAACTTTATTTTATCTGCAAAAGAACTCCTATAACGAGGTAAGCGAAAAAACAGGGTTTAGCCTGTTGCAGGTAAAAAGCTTTATACAGAATGGCAAACGCAATCTCAGGTTATTGGTAGAACAGAAATTGAAAAAGAAATCATGAGGAACTTTGAAGATATATTAGCAGATGAGCAGGACGACCTGAACGACGAGGAACTATTGAAGTACCTGGAAGGACAGTTAGATGCTGCCCAACAGCACAACGTTGAAAAGAAGATGGCGGATTCTGCATTCCTCAATGACGCTATGGAAGGCCTTGCCAGCTTCCCCTCAAAAAAACAACTGAAAGCACAGGTAAAGCACTTAAATAAAGGCCTGCAAAATCAGCTGGATACACGCAAGCAAAGAAAAGAGAAAAGGAAAATAAAAGACCTTCCCTGGATTCTGGTGGCGGCAGTCATCATCCTGCTGTTATGTGTATTAGGCTATACCGTTTTACACCTGTATCACCACCATTTTACGCTAAAAGGCCGGTAATGGATTAGTATTCCTTTTTATCGGCTTTGATCATCCATTCCTCAAACACAGAAAAAGCATGATCGCGGCAAAGGCAACTGGTAGCAATTTTTCGCGACTCTACAGGTAAAGGCAGCTCTTCATATATAAAGGCATCATCAAAGCCTGCCGTAGCAGCATCATAACGCGTATTGGCAAAATACAACTTAGCCGGACGGGCCCAGTAAATAGCCCCCAAACACATAGGACAAGGCTCGCACGAAGTATATATCTCACAACCATCCAGCTGAAACACCCCCAGATTTTTACACGCATCCCGTATAGCCACCACTTCGGCATGTGCCGTAGGATCATTAGTAGAGGTTACCTGGTTCCATCCCCGCCCAACAATCGTATCGCCTTTTACAATCACACAACCAAACGGACCACCCTCCCCATTCAACATTCCCTGTCTGCTCAGCGCAATGGCTTCCAGCATAAACTGTTCTTCTCTTGTCATGATATAAAGATAAAAAAAGGGCATCAGGAAAATTTACATTCCTGATGCCCTTTATATTTTAATCACTGGTAGGGTTACCAGCAATACTTCAAGTATTATTTAATACCGAAAGCCTTTTTCACCTGCGGAACAAAGTCCAGTTTTTCCCAGGTAAACAGTTCTACTTTCTTCTTGATAACCTTGCCATCTGGTCCTTTAAACTCTTTCTCCACTACTTCATTCTTACGACCCATGTGACCGTAAGCAGCAGTTTCGCTGTAAATAGGGTTACGCAGTTTCAGGCGTTGCTCGATAAAGTAAGGACGCATATCAAAAATGCCTTCTACTAATTTCGCAATCTGACCATCGGTTTTCTTCACTTTGGCAGTACCGTAAGTATTTACATAAATACTGGTGGGTTTAGCTACACCAATAGCGTAAGAAACCTGTACCAGCACCTCATCACAAACACCGGCAGCTACCAGGTTTTTAGCAATGTGGCGGGTAGCGTATGCGGCAGAACGGTCAACCTTGCTCGGGTCTTTACCGCTGAAAGCACCACCACCGTGTGCACCTTTACCACCGTAAGTATCCACAATAATTTTACGACCAGTTAAACCAGTGTCGCCGTGTGGGCCACCAATTACAAACTTGCCGGTAGGGTTAATATGGAATTTGATTTTGTCGTTAAACAGGTGAGCGTATTTCTTATAACGCGCTTTCACACGTGGAATAAGAATACCGATGATGTCTTTTTTAATTTTAGCCAGCATTTTTGCATCTTCTGCAAAATCATCGTGTTGGGTAGAAATTACAATAGCATCAATGCGGATAGGCTTGTTATTATCATCATACTCCAGCGTTACCTGGCTTTTAGCATCAGGACGCAGGTATTTGATTTCTTTATTCTCTCTGCGTAATGCAGCCAGTTCTAATAATAATTTGTGAGCCAGGTCTAATGCCAGTGGCATGTAGTCAGCTGTTTCGTTGGTAGCATAACCAAACATCATACCCTGGTCGCCAGCACCCTGCTCTTCTTTCTTCTTCTTATCTACACCCTGGTTAATATCGCCAGACTGTTCGTGAATAGCAGAAAGAATACCACAGCTGTTAGCCTCAAACATATATTCGCTTTTGGTATAACCTATTTTGCGAATTACACCACGGGCAATATCCTGTACATCCAGGTAAGCTTTAGACTTCACTTCACCTGCCAGTACAACCTGTCCGGTAGTTACTAATGTTTCACACGCTACTTTACTGGTAGGATCAAAAGCCATGAAGTTATCAATCAGGGCGTCTGATATCTGATCGGCAATTTTATCCGGATGTCCTTCAGACACACTTTCGGATGTAAAAAGATAAGGCATCTTCTTTGAATTTAATGGTCGGCAAATATAGTAGGTAAATTACTTACCCGCAAGATCATTGTATAATTCCTGGTACTCAGCAAAATCGCTGTCCCAGCCTTTAAAAGGTATGATTTTCTTGCCCTTTACTTTGCTGAATTCGTCCAGCAGAGATTGCTCTACATTGTCCGAACCAAAAGTAACAGCATCAGCATGTAAAGCACCACCTCTGAATAATGCGGTATTGTTAGCTTCCTTATAAGCTTCCAGGTCTTTGTCCTTTATGTTGGCATGGATGTTTGCTTTTTCAGCAAAATCTTCACCCAGCGAATCGGTGAACGTGTTAGACCCGATAGTATAAATCACCTTGCTTTGCGAAAAAACAGGTTCTTTTTTATAAGCAGTTTTCAAATACATAGGAATCAGACCTGTCATCCAGCCACTGCAATGGATCACGTCCGGAGGCCAGCCAAATTTTTTCACTGTTTCTAACGCACCCTTGCAAAAGAAAATGGTACGTAAACCATTGTCTTCAAACCACTCTTCGTTGTCTTCTGTAAAAATTTGCTTGCGCTTGAAAAAATCCTCATTGTCCAGGAAATAAACCTGTAAACGGGCATTGGGTAATGAGGCAACTTTGATCTGTAAGGGATAATCATCATTGTCTACCGACACGTTGATACCCGAAAGACGAACTACTTCATGTAAACGATGCCTTCTCTCGTTAATTACTCCAAAACGAGGCATAATACATCTTACTTCTAACCCGCTGTCGTTGCTTTTTATAGCCAGTTTGTTCACTATTTCAGCAAATTCAGTCAGCTCCAGGTAAGGAGACATTTCCGTGGCTATGAATAAAATTCTTTTCTTTGTTGACATTCTTAGGCAGAATTTAGGCTTAAACCCTTTAAAAATTAGGGGGCAAAGGTACTAAAAACAGTGGAAATAGCAGTCAAATGATCCTTTTTAAACAAATTAGCCAGTTGCAGCAAGCACTTGCAGCGGCCAGAAACGAGAACAAAAGCATTGGTTTTGTGCCTACTATGGGCGCTTTACACCAGGGACACCTCTCATTAATAGCACAAAGCAAACGGGAAAACGATATTACAGTTTGTAGCATATTTGTGAATCCCACCCAGTTCAACGATCCAAAAGATTTTGAAAAGTACCCCATTACCACTGCACAGGACATTCAACTGTCCGAACAGGCAGGGCTGGATATACTATTCATGCCCACCGTGGATGAAATGTATCCCAACGGGCAGCAGTTAGCCACCCCTTACCCCCTGGGCCGGATAGAAACCCTGCTGGAAGGCGCTTTTCGTCCCGGACATTTTCAGGGAGTTTGTCAGGTAGTGCACCATTTGTTGAACATTGTACAGCCTGATGCCATTGTTATGGGTCAGAAAGATTACCAGCAGTGCATGGTAATTAGTAAGCTGCTGGAAATAACCGGCCTGCCTACCCAACTAAAACTTGGTGCTACCCTGCGCGAAACCGATGGATTGGCCATGAGCAGCCGTAATGTGCGCCTTTCGCCCGAAGCCAGGCAAAAAGCCACCGCCATCTACAAAAGTTTAACAGAAATCAGCCAACACATAACAAAAAAAGATATTATCACTTTAGAAGAAGAAGCCACCAGCTTTTTGCTGAAAAATGGCTTTGACAAGGTAGATTATATCAGTATTGCAGATGCTGTTACCCTGGAACCTGTTACAAAACCAGTAAAAGATCAGCAACTGGTGGTGCTGGTGGCAGCATTTATTGACAACGTGCGCCTGATTGATAATTTGTTATTTAGTTTTTCGTCATAACTTTGCGCCCGCGATGCAAATAGAAGTATTAAAATCCAAAGTGCACAGGGCTGTTCTTACAGAGGCCAATTTGAATTATGTAGGTAGTTTAACATTAGATGAAGAACTGATGGAAGCCGCCAATATGATTGAGAATGAAAAGATTCAGGTGGTGAACGTCAACAATGGCGAACGCATTGAAACCTATCTTATCAAAGGTAAAAGAGGCAGTGGAACCTGTTGTTTAAACGGCCCGGCAGCACGTAAAGGCGCAGTCGGTGATATCATCATCATCATCTCTTACGCCACTATGGACTTTGAAGCCGCCAAAACCTGGAAACCCGCAATTGTGTTTCCAAAAGACGGAAACAAACTATAGTAAAATATTCAGATTTTATATAAACTATCTTAGGTAAATTGCTGTAAACACCACGCTTACAGTAATGAAACGGATAACCCTTTATATAATTAAATACTTAGTAGGCTTTGGTATTGCCCTGTTTTTTGTCTGGTGGTCGGTACATTCACTCACCGCTGCCGACACAGCCGATATCAAAGCCGCTTTATTAAAAGCCCGTTTCTGGCTGCTTTTACCTGTTTTTGCCGTTCTTATCGCCAGCCACTGGTTTCGCGCCCGACGCTGGAAACAACTTATACAACCATTAGGCTACACACCCACTACCGCACAATTGCTTTGCGGCCTGCTTATCGGCTATATTGCCAACCAGTTAATTCCGCGGGCAGGTGAAATTATTCGCTGCACCTCCGTGGCAAAAGCCGCACAAATACCCACAGAAAAACTCATTGGCACCCTGGTAGCCGAACGCGCCTTCGACATCCTGTGCCTGGCCATTATAACCACCGCTACCGTGCTGTTGGAATATCAGCACATGGAAACTTATTTCATCGAATTATACAACAGGGCCGGCCACAGCATAGTAAACGGAGGAAACGGTCGCTGGTGGTGGCTGTTGGGAATAGCCATAGTCATTTTATCGCTGGTATGGGTCTGGCGCCGGGTAAAGCACCACCATAAAACAGCGCACCTGGTAAAAAGTGTGATGAAAGGATTAGCAGAAGGGCTTAGAAGTATTCAGCGGCTGGAAAATAAACCCCTGTTCCTGCTCAACACCCTGTTGATATGGACCTGCTATATTTTTTCTACCTGGATTGGCTGCTGGGCCTTGCAGGAAACGGCGCACCTGCCCGTAACTACTGCCCTGGCCATGCTTATCTTCGGTTCACTGGGCATAATGGTTACGCCCGGTGGGCTGGGCGCCTACCCTATCATTATTCAAAAAACCCTCAGCTTTTATGGATTAAGTGAAAACATTGGACGCGCCAGCGGGTGGATATTATGGACTGCACAATTTATCTTTACAATGGTAACAGGAACAATAGCCTGGATTATGATACATCACTTAAAACAAAGAATGAATGAGAAACGCAGCACACATCCCGCATAAAATTACCACATTAAGCAAGCTGCAACACCTGATAGCTGGTTGGCGTGTACTGGGTAAAACAATCGCATTTACCAATGGTTGCTTTGACATACTGCACGAAGGCCACATATTTTCCCTGTCGCAGGCAGCCTCCGAAGCAGATATTTTAATAGTAGGTGTAAACAGTGATGCCAGCACCAAACGGTTAAAAGGACCTACCCGCCCGGTGAACAATGAGCAAAGCCGTGCGTTATTACTTGCCTCCCTGGTAATGACCGATGCCGTGGTAGTGTTTGAAGAAGATACTCCTTTTAACCTCATCACCGCTATTATGCCCGATGTGCTGGTAAAAGGTGGCGACTACACCATTGAGCAGATTGTAGGCGCTAAAGAAGTCCTTGCTAATGGCGGCAGGGTAGTGATTAACCCTATTGTAGAAGGATTTTCCACTACCGGGTTAATTGAGTTGATACAGAAGCAAAAAGCATAACACCTAAAAAAAGGATTGTTAAAAACTTAACATGGCAACACCCCAGCCTTGTTTATTTTAGCACCCCATCATAACCGTATGAGCAAAAAGAATCTGCAGGCCAGAGATATCAGTTGGCTTAGTTTTAATGCCCGCGTTTTACAGGAAGCAAATGACCCTACTGTTCCTTTAAAACAAAGGATCCGTTTTTTAGGCATCCATTCCAACAACCTGGATGAATTTTTCCGGGTACGTGTGGCCACCCTCAGAAGAATGATAGAACTGGGCGGCAAGAAAGGAAACATGCACCTCGAAGACAACCCACAGGCTATCCTGGACCAGATTCAAATGACCGTACTGCAACAGCAAAACGAGTTTAACCGCATTTGGGAAGATATACTCAAACAACTGAATAAGGAAAAAGTATACCTGACCAACGAACAAAACCTGAATAAAGAACAGCAGGAGTTTGTGAAAAACTTTTTCGATGAATCGGTAAGGGCCAACATTATTCCCCTGTTGATTGAAAGCCTGCCCCAGCTGCCTTATCTGCGTGATAAGAGTATTTACCTGGGTGTGGTAATGCGTAAAACAGCATCGGCTTACGACCAGAAATATTCATTGATTGAAATCCCCAGCAAGGTAGTGGGCCGCTTTGTACAGCTGCCCTCCCCTCCCGGCGAACACCATATTATATTGCTGGAAGATGTGATCAGGTTTAACCTGCCTTATATCTTCTCCTATTTCGGATACGATCATTTCGATGCTCATATTTTTAAAGTAACCAAAGACGCAGAAATAGACATCGACAACGATGTATCTACGTCCTTTGTACAAAAGATAGAAAAGGGCCTCAAAAACAGGCGTAAGGGCAAACCTGTTCGCTTCCTGTATGATAAGGAAATGGATGCCGGCCTGCTCGAATACCTTATACGCCGTTTAAACCTCAGCCGAAGAGACAACATTATACCTGGTGGCCGTATCCACAACTTCCGGCACTTTATGGATTTCCCCGATGTATTCAAGGCACAGAAAAAAGAAAGAGTTCCCTTTACACATCCCGATTTACAAAAAGCACAACGGGTAACAGAAGTAATACTGCAGAAAGATGTAATGCTGCATTTACCCTACCATAGCTTTGGCTCGGTAATAGACCTGCTGCGCGAGGCAGCGATGGACCCCGATGTAACTACCATTAAAATAACTGCCTACCGCCTGGCTCCTGCTTCCCGTGTGATCAACGCGCTGATTAACGCAGCACGTAACGGTAAAGAAGTAGTAGTAATGCTGGAACTGCGCGCACGCTTCGATGAAGAAAACAACCTGGAATGGAAAGAAGTGCTGGAAGAAGAAGGCGTAAAAGTATTAATAGGCGTTGCCAACCTCAAAGTACACGCTAAGTTGTGTGTGATTAAGAAAAAACAAGGCACCCGCATTATCCAGTATGGCTTCGTAAGCACCGGAAACCTTAACGAAAAAACAGCCCGTGTATATGCCGATCACTGCCTGCTTACCAGCAACCGTAGCGTAATGGCCGATATCAACCGCATTTTCAAATACCTCGAAAATCCCAAAACCACTATACAGCACCTGCGCAACTGCAACACGCTACTCGTGTGCCCCAACGCCATGCGTAAAAGACTGATAGCGATGATTGACAGGGAAATTAAAACGGCCAAAACCAAAAAAACAGCAAAGATCTATATCAAACTCAACTCTCTCAGCGATGAGTTATTGATTAATAAACTATACGAGGCTGCAACAGCAGGTGTTGAACTCAACATCATTGTTCGCAGCATCTTCTGTCCCAAAACCGACCAGCGCCGGTTTAAGCAACCCATACATGCTGTAAGCATTATCGATGAATATCTCGAACATGCCCGCGTACTCATCTTTCACAACGGCGGTAAAGAAAAGATGTATATCTCTTCTGCCGACTGGATGGTGCGCAACCTCGACCACCGTATAGAAGCCGCAGTACCTATTCTGCAACCCGCTATACAGAAAGAATTAAAAGATATCATTAACATACAACTGGCTGATAATGTTAAAGCACGCTGGCTGGATGACGAGCTATCTAATAACTATGTAATTTCGGGCGACGAAAAAAAGATCAGGTCACAGATAGAAACCTATCAATACCTTTATCAAAAAACCGGAAAGCATAGTGAAGCTAGCAGCCATTGACATAGGAAGTAATGCTGCCCGTCTGCTGATTGTAGAAGTGGTAGAAAAAGAAAAAGGCGATACTCAGTTTAATAAATTAAACCTGGTGCGGGTTCCCCTGCGGCTGGGTTTTGATGTGTTTGAAAAAGGCGAAATAAGCAGTCATAAAACCAATATGATACTGCAAACCATGAAAGCCTATAGCCATTTACTGAAAGTGTATGAGGTAGACCATGTAAAAGCCTGTGCCACCAGCGCCATGCGCGACGCTACCAATGCAGTAGATATCATTCACCAGGTAAAACTGGAAACAGGTATCGAAATAAAGGTGATTTCAGGTAATGAAGAAGCTTCTTTTATCTATGAAAACCATATTGCCGAAAACCTCGATCGCGAGCATTCCTACCTGTATATAGATGTAGGTGGTGGCAGCACTGAGCTTACCTTCTTTTCCGATAACAGGCTCAAATACAAAGAATCTTTTAACATTGGCACCATTCGCCTGCTCAAAAACCAGGTAGAAGAAAGCCAGTGGCAGGAAATGAAAGAGCATCTGAAGCTCAATACCAAAAGCCCCTGGCCTATCACCGCCATTGGTTCAGGTGGTAACATCAACAAAGTATTCTCCCTCAGCAAGAAAAAAGAAGGCAAACCCCTTACTTCCGACCTGCTGCGCGACTATTACAAAGAGCTGTCCAGCGTTTCCCTCGACGAAAGAATGCGCCTGTACAAGTTGCGTGAAGACCGGGCCGACGTTATTATTCCCGCCCTCCAGATTTATATCAACATCATGCGATGGGCAGATATTGACGAAATATATGTGCCTAAAATTGGCCTGGCCGATGGTCTTATACAAATACTCTACAACGAAATAAGCAAAGCCACCTGGTTAACACAATGATAATTTCTCTTACTTTGCGGCGTTGAAACGTGTATAAATCACTTAATACGCAGCAATGTCAGTAAACAAAGAGATTAAAAAAGTTACCACAAACACATTGCAGAAGATGAAAGCCAATGGAGAAAAAATTTCCATGTTAACGGCTTACGACTTCTCTTTTGCTAAACTGTTTGATGAAGCAGGCTTAGAGGTAATACTGGTAGGCGACAGCGCAAGCAATGTAATGGCCGGGCACGAAACCACCCTGCCTATTACACTCGATCAGATGATTTACCATGCCCAATCCGTTATCCGCGGCACCCACAGGGCACTGGTAATTGTAGACCTTCCGTTCGGTTCGTACCAGGGAAACAGTGAAGTAGCGCTGGCATCCGCCATACGCATTATGAAAGAAACCGGGGCGCACGGATTGAAAATTGAAGGCGGTGAAGAAATTGAAGACAGTGTAAAAAAAATCGTATCTGCCGGCATTCCTGTAATGGGGCACCTGGGCCTTACTCCACAGAGTATTTACCAGTTTGGCACCTACAACGTGCGTGCTAAAGAAGAAGCAGAAGCCAATAAACTGAAAAAAGACGCATTAATACTACAAAACGCAGGTTGTTTTGGCGTGGTGCTGGAAAAAATACCTGCCTCCTTAGCTAAAGAAGTAACCGAAAGCCTGACTATACCCACCATTGGTATTGGAGCTGGCGGATATTGTGACGGGCAGGTGCTGGTAATGCACGACATGCTGGGTATTAACAGCGAGTTTAAGCCCCGCTTTCTCAGGCAATACCTGAACCTGGCCGAGAATATTAAAGGAGCTGTACAACAGTATATCGCTGATGTTAAATCAAACGATTTCCCTAATGAAAAGGAATCTTACTAAAAATTACCACCGATAAAATCACCGGTATTATCTAAATTCAGGGAATACTGGAAATTATTGTAATTAAGTTTGTTTACCACCCCTATTATTCAGGTGCATTCACCGGGAAACAGGGGTGGCTTTTAATATTAACACATTGGTATTAGCACGTAAAAACTTAGCGGCACAACTCGCACTCAATATTGCAGCATGGGCTATATTCTTCATGTTGCCCTTCGTTTTTTTATACTATAATCCCAAATCAACACCCTCTCCCCTCTCCAGCCCCCGGTTTGTAAACTCACTGATCACCTCCAACATTATATTAATAATTTTTTATTATCTAAACAGGTGGTGGCTCATCCCCAACCTGCTGGCTAAGAAAAAAACATTGATATATATTGTATCAGTGGCTCTTTACCTCATTGTGTACCTGGCAATACTGTACCTTATATTCATTAAAGCCCCTGAAACACAAAAATATATACACGACCAGCTGGCAAAAAACCCAAAATTCAAGCTCAACTACCGTTTTATATGGCCTGGCCCGGTTACCTTATTTATGCTCACCTTTGTAGTAAGCAGTAGCTCCAAAGTAATAGAACAATGGTTTCAGGCCGAAGAAAATCGCCTGGAAGTTACCCGCCAGCAACTGCAAACAGAGCTGTCGCTGCTAAAATCGCAGGTGAACCCCCACTTCCTGTTTAATACATTAAACAGTATCTATTCCCTGTCCGTTACCAACAGCGATAAAACGCCGGATGCGGTAATGAAACTATCGCGCATTATGCGCTACACCCTCGAAGAGTCGCAAAACGATGAAGTGCCGTTGCAGGACGAAATAGATTTTGCCAGAAGCTATATTGATTTACAGAAATTACGGTTAACCGATAAAGTACATATCAATTTCGCCACAGCCGGCGAAGTGGAAAATGTAATTGTAGCCCCTTTATTGTTCATCCCTTTCATAGAAAATGCCTTCAAATACGGCATCAGCACCCACCATCCTTCAGCAATTGACATAAACTTACAGGTAGATAACAACCAGGTAACCTTTACGTGTGTTAATGATATAGTGCCCGTGTCGCACAAACACGAAGGCACCGGAACAGGTATTGTTAACACCCAGCGCAGGCTGGATATGTTATACCCTGGTAAACATACTTTAACCATTGAATCTAACCCGCAGCAATACAAAGTACTGCTGGTTATAAAAGTGAAGTAATATGAGATGTGTAGCAATAGATGATGAGCCACTGGCATTGCAGTTAGTACAGGGATATGCCCGTAAAACCGGGGAATTAGAGGTAGTGGCCACCTTTACCGATGCCGTAAAAGCAAAAGAATACCTGCAGCAGAACGAAGTGGATCTGCTGTTCCTGGATATACAAATGCCCGATATTAACGGGCTGGAACTATTCACCAGCCTGGAAAACAAACCCCTGGTAATATTCACCACCGCGTTTGGACAATATGCAGCCGAAGGCTTTAACCTCGATGCAGTGGACTACCTGGTAAAACCGTTCGATTACGAGCGCTTTCTCAAAGCCGTTACCAAAGCCAAAGAGCTGATAGAATACCGTCAGAACAGGGAGATAAATGAAGGCTACCTGTTTGTGAAACACAACTATCAGTGGAATAAAATATATTTTAAAGATATAGACCTTATTGAAGCATTAGACGATTATATCAAACTATACCTTTCACCCAAGCCCATACTGGTGCACATGAGCATGAAAGCAGTGGCCGAAAAGCTGCCGCCTACCAAGTTTGTACGCGTGCACCGCTCGTACATTGTGCCTGTAGAAAAAGTAGATGGCTGGAACAAAAACTCCATACGCATAGGCGACAAAACCATACCGGTAAGTTATACCTACCAGAAACAGGTGCAGGAATTACTGCAAAAACGCATGGAAGGATAATTGAACACTAAGTATAACAACAAGGCCAGGCGCAAAACAGCACCTGGCCTTGTTGTTATATACACACTACAACCGGCTTACCCGGTCCATTAAAGAAGCTATATTCATTCCCTTTACAGGCATTTCAATATCCGGCTTTAATACATTCTCCCCTCCTGTTCCTGCCGGCCTGATCCATTCTTTCACACCAAAACGCAACTGCAATTTTAACACCGGGGTAGTAGTATTATACAATTCCCCAAAATGTGTAGGATGTCCCGATGCAGGCGTGGTTCCAATCAATGTAGCCAGGTGATTGTCTTTCACCAGGGTAGCAAAAATAATAGCGCTCGAAAACGTACCATCCCCCACCATTACATACACTTTTCCATTAAATGTATAAGCGCCCGGTGCAGGCCGTATAGTATCCGATGGCAGATGCAATATCTTGCCGGGCGACAACTGCATATAACGTTCTTCCGGCTTAAAACCCCAGCTATCCAGTAGCCGTGCATATTCGTCACTCCTTCGCCAGTTACAGGAATAATCCAGGTAGGGCTTTGTATAAAAATGTTCAATGATCATTTCGCCCAGTGCAGAATTTCCCCCGCTATTCTCACTAACATCTATCACCAGTTTATTCAGCTTATCCAGATGTATCTGGTAAAAAATGGAATCCAGCACCGCACCATACCGCGCAGTCTCCTGCTGGCTCCAGCTATCAAAAGATCCGGCATACAAATAACCTGTTTTACCATAAACAGCATAGCGAAGCTGTTCTGCAGCAGACTGCCTGGCATTACCAGACGTTGCCGAACCGGAAACCTTTGTTGCAGCCGCTACATCCAGGTGGGCATGCTCATCTCCCAATAACGCTATAACTGCGCTCATCCGTTTTACAAATTCCTCAGCCGTTAAAGAGTCTTTACATTCTTTTTCCAGCTTTGAAAACAATTGTTCCCAGGAAGCCTTATTATGCAAGGCAAAAGGATTAGCCTGCACATTCAACAACTGGTATTGAATATATAGTAAATCTATTCGCAAAGCTTCGGGAGAATACTTCTTTGCAGAATGTGCCGGCTGCCCGCAAACCACCAGGCCGGCTAACCAGGCGGGTACCATAAATAGTAGTTTTCTCATAACAGTATAGAATTGAATCTGGCAATGAAACGAAATACACCTCAGAATGTTACAGGGAAATAATACTTATTATACTTTTTACAGTTTAATAACCCTTTGCTAATACGGTATATTTTACAGAAATTCGCTTCAACCCACAGGAATGCAAATGCATTTTTAAACTCTTACATAGATAAATACATCATCACAACACCAGAAAACAAGCAAATAATGAAAGAGATTTTAGCACAATTAGGGATCAAAGACCATAATAATGGAACATCAACCGGAAACGAATGGCTTCCTTCAAACGGTGGCGTGCTGGAATCTTTTTCACCTGTAAATGGCCAACCCATTGCCACCGTACAGACTACCGATGCAGCTGCCTACGCACAGGTAGTGGCAACAGCCCAACAGGCATTTTTGCAATGGCGCACCATACCTGCCCCTAAACGTGGCGAAATTGTACGCCAGATGGGCGACGCTCTGCGAACCCATAAAACCGCATTAGGCAAACTGGTAAGCTACGAAATGGGTAAAAGCCTGCAGGAAGGCTATGGCGAGGTACAGGAAATGATAGACATCTGCGATTTTGCGGTGGGATTGTCGCGCCAGTTATATGGCCTTACCATGCACAGCGAACGCCCCTTACATAGAATGTACGAACAATGGCACCCCCTGGGTGTGGTTGGTATCATCTCTGCCTTCAACTTTCCGGTAGCCGTATGGAGCTGGAACAGTGCACTGGCCTGGGTTTGCGGTAACGTATGTATCTGGAAGCCCAGCGAAAAAACGCCGCTGTGTGCCATCGCCGTACAAAACATTATATCAGAAGTATTTAAAAATAACCATGTTCCCGAAGGCGTATGCTGCCTGGTGCAGGGCGGCCGCGAACTGGGCGAACAACTGGCTGCTGACGAACGCGTAGCACTGGTTTCCGCCACCGGCTCTACCCGTATGGGCAAAGCCGTAGCACAATCAGTAGCAGCCCGCTTAGGCCGTTCGTTACTGGAATTAGGCGGCAACAACGCCATTATTATATCCGAACATGCCGATTTAGGCATTGCACTACCTGGTTGTGTATTTGGCGCAGTAGGCACCGCCGGACAACGCTGCACCACCACACGCCGCCTGATTATACACGAAAGCGTATACGAAGCTTTTAAAGCAAAACTGGTAAAAGCCTACGGTCAGCTGCGTATTGGCGACCCGCTCAACGAACACAACCACGTAGGCCCCTTGATAGATAAAGATGCCGTGCAAAACTATCTCACTGCCATTGATCAATGTAAACAACAGGGTGGTCGCTTTGCAGTAGAAGGTGGCGTATTGGAAGGTGCAGGCTACGAAAGCGGCTGCTATGTAAAACCCTGCATTGCCGAGGTAGACAGCCAGCTGCCCGTTGTACAGCACGAAACCTTTGCTCCCATCCTGTATTTACTGAAATACAAAACCATTGACGAAGCCATTAACTTGCAAAACAGTGTACCACAGGGCCTTTCGTCTTCTATTATGACACTGAACCTGCGCGAAGCAGAGCAATTCCTGTCTTACGCCGGAAGCGATTGTGGTATTGCCAACGTGAACATAGGCACCAGCGGAGCCGAAATAGGTGGCGCCTTTGGCGGGGAAAAAGAAACCGGTGGTGGCCGCGAAAGTGGCTCCGAAGCCTGGAAAGCCTATATGCGGCGCCAGACCAATACCATCAACTATAGCACACAACTACCTCTGGCACAGGGAATTAAATTTGACTTATAACTCCACCAATAATTAATAATTTCATAAAATCGGGAAATTAGCGCCCCCCTTATATTAAGTGATCGATATTTGTAATTATATTGAGTTTTTATAATTTATTCCCGGCAGTGCACACATGAGATGTATAGTGAGAAAATACGGTTTTGCAGCATTCACCTGTTTTATATGGGCTGGCACCGTACAGGGGCAAAACAACCTGAAAGGTTGGCACCTGAAAGATTTGCAGCAGGATGGTTTTTATGGCATCAGCATTACCAACGCATACACTTTCCTGAAAGATAAAAAAAGTACGCCCGTTATTGTGGCGGTGATCGACTCAGGCGTAGATACTACGCAGGAAGATTTAAAAGCTATTTTATGGCATAACCCCAAAGAAATACCGGGCAATGGCATAGATGACGATGGCAACGGGTATGTGGATGATGTATACGGATGGAACTTCCTGGGTAATAAAGACGGGAATAACCTGAAAAAGGCTTCCGACGAAAAAACAAGACTGTACCACCGTTATAAAAACAAGTTCTCAGGCACCAGCATTAACGAAGACAGCCTTCCAGGTACCGAAAAAGCCACTTACGAACTGTGGGCCAAAGCCGCTAAGGAAATGTCGGCCAACAGCGAAGAACAAGCCGAGCTGATGTTTGTGGAAATGGCGCTGAAAGCACTGAAAAAGCACGAGAAAACCTTACAGGATGCCATGGGTAAAACAGAATTTACCTGCGAACAGCTGGAGAAATTCCAACCCGCTACCTCCCCTGTAAAAGCAGCCAAATTAGGCTACCTCACCAGCTTAAAACTGTTTGGCTTTGAAGGCGACGACAGCAACACCCTCATTCTTTCTCAGCTGTCCGAATACGCCGAAGGCAAAAAAGAATCACTGGAAGCAAGAGACGTTCCCCCACCCGACTACCGCGAAAAAGTAATTAAAGACGATTATTATAATATCAATGACCGCTTTTACGGCAATGCAGATGTAATGGGTCCTAACCCCTTACATGGCACACACGTGAGCGGTATTATAGCCGCCGACCGCACCAACAACGTTGGCACAGAAGGAGTAGCGGATAATGTAAGGATAATGATGGTACGCGCTATCCCTGATGGCGATGAATACGATAAAGACGTGGCACTGGCTATCAAATACGCTGTAGACAACGGTGCCCGGGTTATTAATATGAGCTTTGGTAAAGCCTTCTCGCCCGAGAAAAAATGGGTGGACGAAGCGGTACAATATGCCGAAACCAAAGACGTATTAATTGTACACGCAGCCGGCAACGAATCTACCAACCTGGATGAAAACGACAACTTCCCCAATGCCGATTTACAGGAATTTGGAAAGCGTGCCGATAACTTCATTACGGTGGGGGCCAGTAGCGACCCGCATATTGGCGATGGCAAACTGATAGCAGACTTTAGCAACTATGGTAAAACCAATGTAGACATATTCGCCCCTGGCGTAAAAATATACTCTACGCTACCCGGGAAAAGTGAATATGGCTTTTTAAAAGGTACCAGCATGGCTTCACCTGTTGTTACCGGTGTAGCCGCATTAATACGTTCTTATTACCCTGATTTATCTGCCCGCCAGGTAAAATACGCTATAGAAAAATCAGCTGCACCTTGCGTCGATTCCACCATTCGTATTATAAAGCCCGGCACCAAAGAAGCCGTACCCATGGCCACCCTATGCGAAACAGGCGGTATGATAAATGCGTTTGCCGCATTACAGATTGCAGCCACCCTGCAACCGGAAATAAAAGAAAAAAAGAAGATCGTTTTACCAAAAGCCACCTTCAAAAACAGCAAGCCCACTAAATAAAACCATACATGGCCAAACCCGCTAACGGTATTTATTATGCACCCTTCCAGGAAGCATATATCAGCAAAGTAAACAGTGATACTGTGCCCGCCATGGTAAGCGATTACACCGGCACTATTACCACCTTTTACAATGCGTTGCCCGAAGCCAAACAGGATTACGCCTATGCACAAGACAAGTGGACAGTAAAAGACGTGTTACAACACGTGATTGATACCGAAAGGATATTAAGCTACCGGGTATTACGCATAGCCCGCAACGACCAAACACCGATACCGGGTTTTGAAGAAAACGACTATGCTATAACAGCCAACGCCGGCAGCAGAAGCCTGGATGCTTTAAAAGAAGAGTTCACAGCCTTGCGCAAATCAACCGACCTGTTGTTATTGTCCATTACCGAAGAGCAGTTTAACAACACAGGCACTTCCAACAACACAAAAACATCTGCGAATGCATTGGCCTTTATCATATACGGCCACTTATTACATCACAAAGAAATATTGGAGCAACGGTATTTGTAGGTAATAACTACAAGTCCGTTTGTATCATATGAAAAAAGGTTGTTCCTGCTGAGGAACAACCTTTTTTCATATTCAGGAAATACAGTGAATTAGTCCGTATTCTTTTTAATAACCGAAAAGGCAACAGGACCTGTATAAGTTCCTTTTATAGCAATTTTATCTGCAGTAACAAAGTTGTACGTGATAGTATAGATGCCGTTATTAACAGCAACAACTATAGAACTACCATCTGCGCTAGGATACCAATTAGTCTTGGTATGACGATCTATAGAAAAATTGGTTTGTACTCCGGCAGTGAAATAATTTTTCTTAGGGTCATAATTTGCCCCATCCTCACTATTGTCATAAGTGAAAGTACCTGCAGTAAGCGTTGTGTCTTCAAAGTTTACGACAAGCATGTTAATAGCAGCAGAATCCTTTTGATTTACAAGTCTGACATAGTCATGATTACCAATTGTCAGCATTACCTTTTTACCACTAACCGTAAATACAGCCGTATCAGTAGCATAAGTAATGCCATTCATAGTAAAGCTTCCGCTCTGGGTAGCTGCCGCAGGAGCGTCATCGCTTTTTTTACACGCAACAAAAGAAAGGGCAGCAAATGCCATTGCCGCCATGGGTTTAAGGATGTTCATAAAGGATTATTTTATAGCGCACAAAGTAAATATTCGGGTTATTCACAAAAAAAAGAAGGTTGTCCTGTTTTATAAAACAGGACAACCTTTTTATCGATGAATAGCAATAATTTACTGCTGTTTAAACGTCATTCCCAGATTATACATCACAAAGCTCCAGATATCTGTAGCCTCATCAATCTGTTTGCTGGTAGGCTTACCCGCGCCATGCCCCGCTTTGCTGTCAATACGTATCAGCGTAGGATTAGCACAACCCTGACTTTCCTGTAAAGTAGCCGCAAACTTAAAAGAGTGTGCAGGCACTACCCTGTCGTCATGATCTGCGGTAGTTACCAGCGTAGCAGGATAACAGATTCCCTTTTTCAGGTTATGTAAAGGCGAATAACCGTACAGGTTCTTAAAATCATCTGCGTTCTTTTCTGCATTGCCATATTCTACTGCCCAGCCCCAGCCTACAGTGAACTTATGAAAACGCAGCATATCCATTACTCCCACCTGCGGAATAGCTACCTTAAACAGGTCGGGCCGTTGCGTCATCACCGCGCCTACCAGTAAGCCACCGTTACTACCACCACGCACCGCAATCTTCTCTTTATTGGTATACTTGTTCTCAATTAACCATTCAGCAGAAGCAATCAGGTCGTTAAATACATTCTGCTTGTTTTGCAACATACCCGCTTTATGCCAGCTTTCACCATACTCACTGCCACCACGTAAACACACTTGTGCATACACACCACCTTGTTCCATAAAGAACACATTGGAAATACTGAACGCAGGTGTCATAGCTATATTAAAACCGCCATAGCCATATAGCAGCACCGGGTTATTACCATCCAGCTGCAAGCCTTTCTTATAGGTTAAAAACACAGGCACTTTAGCACCATCCTTAGAAGTTACAAACACCTGCTTTGTTTCAAAATTCTCAGGCACAAACTTCGCTTCCGTTTTACGGAATACCTCAGAAGTACCGGTAGAAATTTCATAACGGAAAATAGTAGGCGGATAGTTAAAAGAAGTAAACGTATAAAAGAAATCCTTATCACTTAATTCACCACCAAAGCCAGAAGCAGTACCAATACCAGGCAATGTAATTTCACGCACCAGCTTGCCGCCATAGCTATATTGATACACTTTGGTAGCAGCATCTTTTAAGTAGCTCGCAAACAGGTAACCACCACCGGTGCTTACACTTTGTAAAGCTTCCGGCTTTTCTGGTATAACGGTTTTCCAGTTTTCCTTACGGTTATCTGCCGGATCAATCAGCACCACCTTAAAGTTAGGCGCACCATCATTTGTTTTCACCAATATCTTATTCACCGAATTATCAATTACATCCGGTTCGGTATCAAAACCCTCAATTAATACGGTAAATTTCAAAGCACCTTTTGAAGCAGGCGCCTTTTTAGCACCACCATAGCTGGAAGTAGCATCCGCTGCCGGAGCATTATCACGCGAAGCTTCTAATGCCTTGGCCTGCCACAGATCGGTAAACAATACTTCTCCCCCACTGGTACCTTCACTCACTTGTATAAACAGGTAACGGTCATCTTCTGTAACACCCGCACCAAAATAGCGTAGTGGATGCTCATTATCTTCAAATACCAGTATATCCTTGCTTTGCGGCGTACCTATCTTATGATAATATACCTTCTGAAACTGGTTCTGTTTGCTTAACATACTTTTTTCATCCGGCTTCGGATAACGGCTATAGAAAAAGCCACCATCTCCTTTCCACGCAAAACTGCTGAACTTGATATATTCAATCTTTTCTGTAAGCAGCTGGCGCGTTTCTGTATTCATGATATAGCCCGTTTGCCAGTCGCTACCCGACTGAGCCACCGTATAAGCCATATACTTACCATTCTTTGAAAAAGAAAGCGCCCCTAAAGCAGCTGTACCATCAGCCGATAAGCTATTAGGATCCAGAAATAGTTCCTGCACGCCATTCAGCCCTTCCTGCCTGTATAAAACACTCTGATTCTGTAATCCGTTATTCTTATAGAAATAATAATATTTCCCCTTTTTGAAGGGAGAAGAATATTTAGGGTAATTCCATAGTGCTTCCAAACGTTGTTTTACCTGGTTGCGAAACGGGATCTTCGATAAATAATCGTTTGTTACTGTGTTTTGCTCCTTTACCCACTGCTTCGTTAAATCGCTGTTATCGTCTTCCAGCCAGCGATACGGGTCGTTTACCTTTGTACCAAAATAGTCATCTGATTGTTCTGATTTTTTGGTGGCGGGGTATTGTAACTGAGCGTTAGTTTGTTGAATCATACATGAAAAAAGAGTAGCAATGAACCAATACTTTTTTTGCATTTAAGTTGTTTTTGCAGCCACAAGTTTACGGAAACTATGCCACCTGCAAAGATTCTTATCTTTGCACTTTGGGTCGCATTTAGCAAATCGTTACTTTTGAGACTTCGGAAACGTTACCGTAGAAATTTTACCAAAATTTTGCCTGCTTTATTGAAAAATTATTTAAAGAGACAATTGATTGTTGCACAATGTCGAATAAAGTTACAAAAATTGGGGTGTTAACATCAGGTGGTGACGCCCCCGGAATGAACGCTGCTATCAGAGCGGTAGCCAGAACAGGAATTTACTACGGTCTGGAAGTGTATGGAATTATGAGAGGGTATAGTGGGATGATCGATGACGACATCTTTCACATGAGCACCCGATCGGTTGCCAACATTATACAAAGAGGTGGCACCATCTTAAAAACCGCACGAAGTAAAGAATTCCGCGAGTACGAAGGCCGTCAGAAAGCCTACGAGAATCTGAAAAAAAGAGGTATTGATGGTCTGGTGGTAATTGGCGGTGACGGTAGCTTCCGTGGCGCTCAGAAGTTCAGCACCGAGTTCGACATCCCTTGTATTGGATTACCCGGTACTATTGACAAAGACATTGCCGGCACCGATTTCACCATCGGTTTCGATACCGCAGTGAATACTGCCGTAGAAGCCATTGACAAAATACGTGATACCGCCGATGCACACGACCGTTTGTTTGTTGTGGAAGTAATGGGTCGCGATGCCGGTTACATTGCCCTGCACAGCGGTTTGGCTACAGGTGCAGAATGTGTGTTAATACCAGAAACACGTACCAATATCGAAGACCTCATTCAGCAATTAACAGAAAAGGAAAAGCGTAAAAAGCTGGTAAACCTGGTTGTTGTGGCCGAAGGCGATGAATTAGGTGGTGGTAACGAAGTAGGTAGAATATTAAAAGAAAGACTGCCTAACATGGATATACGTGTATCTATATTAGGTCACATACAACGTGGTGGTTCTCCTACCTGCTTAGACAGAATCCTGTCAAGCCGTATGGGTTACCATGCCGTTGAAAGCCTGATGACGGGCCGCCATAACGTAATGGTGGGCATCATCGATGATAAAATGCATTATGTGCCTTTGGATACTGCTGTTAAGGAAAAACAGAGCTTTACATCGGATTGGCTGAAAATCATTAAAATATTAGCAAGTTAAATAGTAGAACAATGTCAAACAACGTAGACAGTTACCTGCAGAAGCAATTAGAGAAGCAGGCCGTAACAGAATCGGCATTTCATCGCACCAAGATAGTTGCTACCGTAGGCCCCGCCTGTGATACTTATGATAAACTACTGGAACTGGTAAAGGCCGGTGTAAACGTTTTTCGCCTGAACTTTTCGCATGGAACCCACGAGGATAAAGCCAGTATTATTCAGCACATCCTCAAAATCAATGAAACAGAAAAGCAGAACATCTCCATCCTGGCCGACTTACAAGGCCCCAAGCTTCGCGTAGGTGAAATCCAGAACGGCTCGCTGGAAATTAAAACCGGTGACATCCTCACTTTTACTTCTAAAGAAAAAGTAGTAGGCACCAAAGAAAAGATTTACGTTTCTTACCCTAACCTGCACGAAGATGTGAAGGTGGGCGACAAAATATTAATCGACGACGGTAAGCTGGAAGTAGTGGTAATTGAAATCACTAAAGAAGGTGACGTAAAAGTAGCAGTTACCTATGGTGGTAACCTGTTACCTAAAAAAGGCGTTAACCTGCCTGATACCGCTATCTCTTTACCGGCATTGACCGAAAAAGATATCGTTGATCTGGAATTTATCCTGGGTCAGCAGGTAGATTGGCTGGCACTGTCTTTCGTAAGAAAATCACAGGACATCATTGACCTGAAAAAAAGACTGGCTGACAGAAACAGTACTTTAAAAGTAATCGCTAAAATAGAAATGCCATCCGCAATGGCTGATATCCGCGCTATCATCCGCGAATCAGACGCCGTGATGGTTGCCCGTGGCGATTTGGGTGTGGAACTGCCTGTAGAAAAAGTACCTATGGCGCAGCGTGATATCATCCGCAAATCTATCCACAGAGCGAAGCCTGTAATCGTAGCTACCCAAATGATGGAAAGCATGATCACCGGTATCAAACCAAACCGTAGCGAAATCACCGACGTGGCTAACGCTGTACTGGAAGGTGCCGATGCGGTAATGTTAAGCGCTGAAACCGCTGCGGGCAAACACCCTGCACTGGTAGTAGAAACCATGCGCAAGATCATTATGGAAGTGGAAAGAACCGAGTACCGTTACGACAGGGAAGAAGATCTGAAACCACAACCACACTCCCCTAACTTCTTAAGTGATGCTATTTGCTACAACGCATGTAACATGTCTAAAGACGTAAAAGCAGACGCGTTAGTAGGTATGACACAAAGCGGTTACACAGGCTTCGTATTAAGTAGCTACCGTCCACGTTCTCCTTTATTCATCTTTACCAAATCAAAAAGCCTGGTAAACCAGTTAAGCTTAAGCTGGGGTGTTCGCGCTTTCTATTATGATAGAGAGCAGGATCTGGATACTATTGTAGACGATCAGATCAAAATTTTACGCGAAGGCGGCTTTATTAAAGCTGGAGACACTGTAATCAACACTGGTTCTACACCAGTTCATTTACACCTGCCTACCAACGTATTAAAGATCACTAAGGTACCTGAGTAGTCAATACTTTACCGATATACAAAAAATCCGGCCTCCTGCCGGATTTTTTGCTTTACCTCCCCTATTCCCGCCATTAATACTTTATCCCTTTTATGATCTTTATTATCTTACCGTAATAAACCAGATATATTCATGAACAACCGGAAACTATTACTGCTATTGCTGTTATTCACACAGCTAAAAACATTTGCCCAGAATGAAGACTCTGCATGGTTCAGAAACAACTACATTAAACTGGAGCAATACATTCCCATGCGGGATGGCATACAACTGTTCACCTCCATCTACATTCCCAAAGACAATGCAGAACAGCATCCCATATTAATGACCCGTACACCGTATTCCTGCGCCCCCTACGGCTCAAAACAATACAAAAACTACTGGTCTAACCATTACAAAGATTATTTGAAAGAAGGCTATATCCTTGTTACACAGGACGTCCGCGGCAGATGGATGAGCCAGGGCACCTTTGTAGACGTTCGTCCTTTCAATCCCGATAAAAAAGCCCCCACTGACATAGACGAGGCCTCCGATACCTACGACACTATCGACTGGCTGGTAAAAAACATCAGCGGCAACAATGGTAAAGTAGGCATATTCGGCATTTCTTATCCCGGCTTCTACTCTACCATGGGCGCTTTAAGCAAGCACCCGGCATTAAAAGCAGTAAGCCCGCAGGCACCGGTAACCGACTGGTTTGTGGGGGACGACTTCCACCACAACGGTGCATTTTGTCTCATGGATGCTTTTAACTTCTATTCCTCTTTTGGCAAACCACGTCCCGTGCCTACCACTAAAGGACCAGAAGGTTTCCCCTTCCCAACAGAAGACAGTTACGACTTTTACCTGCGCACCGGTGCGTTATCGCATTTTGCCGGCTTAATGGGTGATAGCATCGCGTTCTGGAAAGATTTATACAGCCATCCCACCTACGACAGCTGGTGGCAGGCACGCAACCCACGCACCCATACAGGCGTAATCAACGACAGCACCGCTACCCTGTTAGTAGGTGGCTTATTTGACGCAGAAGATTGCTTTGGCGCATGGAGCACCTACAAAGCCATAGAAAACAAAGCCAAAAACAACAATAAACTGGTAATGGGCCCCTGGTTTCACGGCCAATGGGCACGCGGCGATGGAGCCAATCTGGGTAATGTGCAGTTTGGCAGCAAAACCAGCGAATGGTACGCCGCCAACCTGGAGCATCCTTTTTTCAACTATTACCTGAAAGGCCAGGGCCGTATAGACGGTATTAAAGAAGCCAATATCTTTTTCACCGGCGAAAATACCTGGAAGCAACTGCCCCAGTGGCCACCAGCCGGCGTACAGGAAGCAAGCTTGTACCTGCAGCCTAAAGGTGGTTTACAATGGACCAAACCTACAGCTGCCAGCTCCTTTACCGATTATGTAAGCGACCCGTCTAAACCGGTTCCCTATACAGAAGATGTTCTTTTCAGAAGAACCCGCGAATATATGACTGACGATCAGCGCTTTGCTTCCCGCAGGCCCGACGTATTAGTATTTACCACCGAAGCCCTTACCGAAGATGTAACGCTGGCCGGCCCGCTTACCGCCGATTTACAGGTAAGCATCAGCACTACCGATGCCGATTTTGTGGTAAAACTGATAGATGTATTCCCCGATAAATTCACTTATAAAGACACAGAAGGATACTTACCAGAAAACTATATCATGAATGGTTACCAGATGCTGGTACGTGGCGAAATAATGCGCGGCCGCTTCCGCAACAGCCTGTCTAAACCAGAGCCATTTGTACCCGGCAAAATCACCTCGGTGAAATATACCTTACCCGATGTAGCCCATACCTTTAAAAAAGGCCACCGCATTATGGTACAGGTGCAAAGCTCCTGGTTCCCTATTATGGATAGAAACCCACAGCAGTTTATAGATATCTACCATTGTAAAGACGAAGACTTTAAAAAGTCTGCTATTAAAATTTATCACGACGCCGCCCACCCCAGCAAAATCGTTTTGCCGGTGGTGAAATAACACAGGCTACGGTTACAGATACCCAAAAGGGGAATCGCTTTTTATCGCGATTCCCCTTTTTTATTACAGGTAGCAATTTGTTCGTTTTGTAGCAATAGGTAGCAAATTGTGCTTATTTACTCCCTGCCAGCTATATGCTTTAAGCATGCCTGCCGTATGGATGATGTATGGATAATACATGGCAGATATATGAAAACAGGCAATTTGCAGGAAACTACCCCTGTAAAGCCCTTAATCAGCTATAGCATCTCACCCAGCAAGCGTTCCGTAACGGTACTACTCAGCACCACAGACGTATTTTTACCATAACTCACCGTCATGCTGCCGTCAAAAGGCTCAATGGCCTTTATCTTAATCTTGATTCCCAAACGTAATTCCCTGCCATTCAGGTAAGTAAGGAATTCGGTAGAAGATTCAATCACTGCTGCCAGCGTTATAGTATCTCCCACCTTACAGTTGCTTAGCTTCTGATAGTTACGCCACACTAACTTGCCACTTTTATCCGGTATAGGCGAACCATGCGGGTCTACCTTAGGATAACCCAGCAACACATCCATTTTATCAAAGAAAGCGGCGCTTTGGATATGCTCAATCTGTTCAGCGATCTCATGCACCTCTTCCCAGCCAAAACCCATTTTCTCTACCAGGAACATTTCGGTAAGGCGGTGTTTGCGAATGATCAGTCCTGCTTCTTTCCGCCCCTTCTCCGTTAGCCGTAACGGCTTATAACTTTCATAATGCACCAGCTTTTTCTCAGCCAGCTTCTTCATCATGCTGTTAACGGTAGGCATCTTAATTTCCAACCGTTTAGATAATTCATTTACACCAACTTCCCCCTTGTCATCGGCTAGTGAAAACAAGGCTTTCAGGTAATTTTCTTCTGTTAGTGAGTTCATTACACAAAAATAAGGTAAACAATTGCTACTTCCGAAATGCGACTTCCCGGCAACAGGACGCAGCGCAAAAGATAGAATCAACAAATTAATTTTGTTAGACACAACTAACTTTATATTTTCACCATATAAACTACATAGATAAAATGACAAAACATACATATATCACCCTTACACTGCTGTGCATCACCTCTTTTGTCCGATCGCAGGCCCCATCTCAGGCAGACACACTGGCCGCTAAAACCGACCTGGACGAAATGGTGGTAACCGGCACGATGAAGCTTACCCGCCGCACCGATAGCCCTATTCCGGTAGAAGTAGTAACACACCAGTTCTTTCGCAAAAACCCAGCTCCCTGCCTGTTTGAATCGGTAGGCATGATCAATGGTGTACAGCCACAACTTAACTGCAACGTGTGCAATACCGGCGACATACATATCAACGGCATGGAAGGCCCCTATACCATGGTACTGATAGATGGCATGCCCATTGTAAGCAGCCTGTCTACCGTATACGGCCTTAGTGGCATTCCTAATAGTATTGTAGACAGGGTAGAGATAGTAAAAGGCCCTGCTTCTTCACTCTACGGCTCAGAAGCCATGGGCGGCATTATCAACATCATTACTAAAAACCCTGAAAAAGCGCCCCGCATCAGCGCCGATGTTTTCACCACCAGCTGGCTGGAGCATAATATAGACCTGGGCAGTAAATTCCGGCTTGCTAAAGCCAGCATATTGGCCGGCGTTAACTACTTCAACTACCAGCACCCGCAGGATAAAAACGGGGACGGTTTTACAGATGTAACCCTGCAAAACCGATTGTCAGTATTCAATAAATGGAAGTTCCAACGAAAAGAAAACCGCGAAGCCAGCATAGCAGCACGCTACGTAACCGAAGACAGATGGGGTGGTCAAATGAACTGGAGCAAAAAATGGAGTGGCAGCGACAGCGTTTACGGTGAAAGCATTAACACCAACCGCTGGGAATTCATCAGCATGTACCAGCTTCCCGTAAAAGAAAAGATCATGCTGCAATTATCCTGGAACTGGCACAGGCAAAACAGCTGGTACGGTATTCATCCCTACAATGCCATACAAAGGGTAGCCTTTGCACAGGCCTATTGGGATAAACAGTTTGGCCTGTTTCATAACTTCCTTTTGGGAGCCACTTACCGCTACACCTACTACGATGATAACACACCCGGCACCAGCAATGCCAATGGCAGCAACAACCCCATGAAAACACCTTTACCGGGTGTGTTTATACAGGATGAATGGAGCTTTCGCCCGCACCACACCCTGCTGGCTGGCTACCGTTATGATTACGACAATGTACACGGCCATATACACTCCCCACGCGTTGCCTACAAATGGTCGCCCAACAGCAACCATACTGTACGCGCCAGCTTTGGCACAGGCTTTCGCGTAGTGAACCTTTTTACCGAAGACCACTCGGCCCTTACAGGAGCCCGGGAAGTAGTAATAGCAGAAGCCCTGCGCCCCGAACGCTCTTACAACAGCAATCTTAACTACGTACACAAAATACGCCTGCAACGCACTACTATTAACCTCGATATCACGGGCTTTTACTCTTATTTCACCAATAAGATCATAGGCGACTTCGATACCGATCCCTCCAAAATTATTTACCAGAACCTGCACGGATACGCCATTTCACGCGGTATCTCTTTAAATACAGATATCACCTTGCCGGTTCCGTTAAAAATAATAGCAGGTGTTACCTTCATGAATGTTTACCAGATACAGGATAACAACGGCAAGCAGGATAAGATACAACAACTGCACGCCCCCAAATGGTCGGGCAACCTGGTAGCCACTTATACCTTCCCGCATGCCTTTATTGTAGATATCACAGCCAAATGCAACGGCCCTATGCGTTTACCGGTATTCCCCAACGACTACCGGCCGGAATACTCACCCTGGTATTGCCTGGCTAATATTCAGCTCACAAAGAAGTTCAGCAATACATTGGAAGTATACGGAGGGATAAAAAACCTGTTCAACTTTATTCCCTCTTATGCATTGATGCGCCCGTTCGATCCTTTTGATAAATATGTAAACGACCCCGTTAACAACCCATACGGCTACACCTTTGAAACCAGCTATAACTATGCGCCCATGCAGGGCATGAAAGCATTTGCAGGCATACGTTATACTTTTCAGTAATCTTTACTTTTCGTATTGCGTAAACGCATTTCCAATATTGGTAAAGTAAAAAGTCGGAAACCAACCACCTTTACCTCGCAACACATCGTTAGTTTTCTCATATAAGCAGTTAGTTTTGGTACAGCCCGGGGTATTCACTCCGGGCTATTCCGTAAACACCCTTCCCCACAGCAGCACAAGATAATCGTTACAATACCCTATTTTATCGGTATATTAGATACAGTTAATTGCTTTCACTTTCTAATCCTTAAAGTAACCCTACTTTTAGTACACATATATAATTATATATAGTGAATACTGTAAGAAAATCCTGCAACTGCAAATTGACCATTCTTGTATTGTTTCTCCTTTGTATGCCCGGCGGCCTGCTGCTGGCGCGACACGGAAAAGGCGGGGCTTTATTGTATGAATACCTCGGTGTTGGCTCATCAACCGGCACGTCCAAATACAAGATCACCGTACAACACTATGTAAACTGCGATCGCATATCAGACGAGCCCAGCAGTGTGTACCTGGGCTTTTTTATAGCAAGCACCAATGCTTATGTAAAAACAGTAACCATCAGCCGCACCAGCGCTACCAACATTACCAAAACCAGCTTTAACTCCTGCATCAATCCCGTTCCTACCGTGTGTTTTTACCTGGTTACCTATGTAACCACCGTTGAACTCACTGATAATGATGGCGGATACATCCTGGCAGAGCAGGAATGCTGCCGCGCCAGCAGCTTGCTCAATATCAGTAACCCATCCAATACAGGGTTCACCAATTTTAATACTATCCCCGGTAAAATCAACAATATCTCCTATAGCCAGAACAGCAGCCCCACACTGGTGTTTAAAGACACAGCCGTTATCTGCTATAGTTCTCATTTCACCATCGACTTTGGCGCTACAGATGTAGATGGCGATTCCCTGTCGTATGCCTTCTGCTCAGGCAAAGCCACCAGTGGCAGCGACCGCCAACCCAATCCTCCTGCCAATCCGCCCTATACAGATATTACTTACACCTCCGGCTATTCCGGCGCTGCCCCATTAGGCAGCAATGTAACCATCGACAGCAAAACCGGCATCATCTCCGGAACAGCTCCCGCTACCACAGGCGATTACGCCGTAACCGTATGTATTTACGAATACAGAAGCGGCGTGCTCATCAACAGCACTAAAAAAGAAGTACTGGTAACCGTAGCCAACTGTAGCCTAACCGCTGCTACACTGGACGTTTCCTATATCAATTGTGATAATTTTGATTTTACTTTTCAAAACCAATCCACCGCTTCCAACATCAATCAATATGCCTGGGACTTTGGCGTAACCACCATTACCACCGATACATCCAGCCAACCCACACCATCTTATACTTATCCCGATACCGGCACCTATACGCTCAAACTGCGGGTAAGCACCTCCAGCGGCTGTACCGACTCTACCACCTCTACCATTAAAGTATACCCCGGCTTCACACCCGACTTTACCTATACCGGCAGATGTTACTTGCTACCCTTCCAGTTTACCGACGCCACCTATGCTAAATACGGCAGCGTAAACAGTTGGTCATGGTCGTTTGGCGATGGCAACTCAGCTACCACACAAAACCCATCACACACGTATTCCTCAGCAGCTACACGCACCGTTACCCTGCTGGTAGGCACCAGCAAAGGCTGTAGTGGCACGGCAAGTAAAACAGTGGTGGCAGATGAAAAGCCCACATTAACCCTTCCTTTCCACGATACACTTATATGCAGTATAGACACCCTTCCCTTGCTGGCATATGGTACCGGCACCTGGTCATGGTCGCCCAATTACAACATCATCAATCCTAACACCAGCAATCCGCTGGTATATCCAAAAGACACGGCCGTGTATGTAGTAACCCTGTCACAGAACGGCTGCGTGAATGCCGATTCCATTACCGTGAACGTATTGGATTTTATTACTGTAAAACTGCCATCCGACACCACCGTTTGCGCCACAGACAGCTTTACCCTTAGCCCGGTAAGCTATGCCCTGCAATACCTGTGGTCGCCGTCTACCGGGCTCAGCAGCAGCACCGTAAAATATCCTGTAGCATCCCCCGCCAGCGATATAACTTACCATGTAACCGCCAACCTGGGCAAATGCCAGGATGCCACCTCTATAAACATTCACCTGGTACCCTATCCACAGGTAAGCGTTACCGGCGATACCACTATCTGTTTTGGCAAAACCACCACTTTGCACGGCACCATCACCGCTTCCTCATTCAGCTGGTCGCCCACCAACAGCATGCTGTACCCGACCACGTTAAACCCTATCGTAGGGCCGTCCGCCACTACCTACTATATCCTTACCGCTTACGACACACTGGGTTGCCCTAAACCATCGCGCGACACCGCTATCGTAACCGTTATACCCAAAATACCAGCTAACGCAGGCAATGATACCAGTGTAGTAGCCGGCCAACCACTGCAATTACTGGCTTCCGGTGGTGTTTACTACCAATGGTCGCCGTCTACCGGCTTATCCAGTACCAGCATCGCCAACCCCATTGCCATACTCAGCGGAAGCGAAGATTCGGTCACCTATACCGTTCGCGTATCCAGCATAGAAGGCTGTTATGCAGATGATTATGTAAAAGTGAAGATCTATCGCACCCCGCCCGATATTTTTGTACCTACCGGCTTTACCCCTAACGCGGATGGCCGTAACGATGTACTGAAACCCATACTGGTGGGCATTAAAACTTTCAGCTATTTCCGGGTATACAATCGTTGGGGCCAGCTGTTATACCAAACCAGCGCTATTGGCAGTGGATGGGATGGCACTGCTTCGGGCAACCAGCAGCCTTCCGGCACCTATGTGTTTGTAACTGAGGGAATTGATTACACCGGAAAAGCCATTCTGCGCAAGGGAACAACGGTATTAATCAGGTAAAATACTACCGTTCATCCTTTCGCAGCATTCTTTTATCAGTTCGCAGCAGGTGTTTCGTCATAACATAACAGCACAGGTAGCTTTGTGCTGTTATGAAAAAACTTATACTCTTATTGCACATTCTTTTAGTAGCAGGCGCCCTTTCCGCCCAGATGCCCAAGATGCCTGCTTTGACCGTGCACCTCTACGGAAAAATTACTGATAGCTTAGGCAAAGCGGTAAACGGCGCTTCTGTAGTGCTGTTGCAACAACAAAAAGATTCTGCCACAGGCAAAAACAAAGATATTTTACTGAAAGGCGCCATCACCAAATCTTCCGGCGAATTCAACTTTGAAGACCTGTCTGTAAAAGGACCACTTACCCTCAAAGTAGAAGCTACCGGTTTTGTAGTATGGCAGGAAAGAGTAGCCTTAATGCCGGCAGGCCTTCCCGGAGGTCAGGGCGGTAACACGCCTCCTGCTGGCATGCAGGGTGCTCCCACAGGTGGTATGCCCGGCGGCATGGCCGGCATGTCAATGCCCACTATCGAAAAAGATATGGGTAAAATCAGCCTTATCAGCAGCAACAACACGCTGGAAGGTGTGGTAGTGACCAGCTCCGCCAAGCCACTAATGCAATTAGACCTCGATAAAAAAGTATTCAACGTGGAAAAGAACATCGTCAGCAACGGCGGTACCGCTTTAGACGTAATGAAAAACGTTCCTTCTGTGAACGTGGATATCGATGGTAACGTAAGCCTTCGCAATAGCTCCCCCCAATTGTATATTGATGGTAGACCAACCACACTTACCCTGGATCAGATACCAGCTGCCACCATCGAAAGTGTGGAGGTCATTACCAACCCTTCTGCCAAATATGACGCAGGCGGCGGCGGTGCAGGTATTTTAAACATCGTGCTGAAAAAAGACCGTAAAGTAGGCTATAATGGCAATGTACGCGCTGGCGTGGACAGCCGTGGCGGAACTAACACCGGCCTGGACTTTAACGTAAGGCAAGGCAAGTTTAACTTCAATGCCAGTGGTATGATGAACAGGATGCGTGACCGTACAACCGGTACCACCGACCGTTTAAACCTCAGCACCACACCACAAACTTCCGTGTACCAGTCTAACGTAGACAAAAACATCGGTACCATGATGTTTGGTAAAGTAGGGCTGGATTACTTCATGAACAACAAAACCACATTCTCTTTTGAAGGCGTGCGTGTGCATGGTGAGTTTAAACCACAGGGCGTGCTGGACATCAGCACCGACAGCCTGTACAGTGGTGGTACCACCAACTCATTCAGCCAGCGTAACTCCAACACCAACCGTGTATTCAATGGTGGCGGGTTAAAACTGAGCATGAAGCACCTGTTTAGCAAAGAAGGGGAAGAATGGACAGCCGATGCCAACCTGTTTGGTGGTAAAAACACCAACAACTCGTTATACGTAACAGACTATTACAGCAAAGGCCTGGGAAGTGATATACTGAACACCGCCCGCCAGCAAACCATTGGCTCCGGTAAAGACAGGTTTTATACCTTCCAGACCGATTACGTAAAACCATTAAGCAGCAACACCAAACTGGAAGCCGGTTTACGTGCACAATTGCAACACATCGAAAACTCCACCTATAACTACAGGTACAGCGATGCAGATGGCAAATACAATGTTATCAGCAATGCCAGCACCAACTACAAAAACAACCAGAATGTATATGCCGCTTACGTATCTGTAAAAAGCAGCATCAAAAACTTTGGTTACCAGGTAGGCCTGCGTGCAGAACGTTCTAACTACGATGGCGACCTGCTTACCACCGGCGAACATTTCTCTAACAAATACCCGGTAAGCCTGTTCCCTTCTATCTTCTTAAGCCAGAAGTTAAAGAACGACCAGCAGATTCAGTTAAGTGTTACGCGCCGCATCAACAGGCCTAACTTCTTCCAGCTGATTCCGTTTACCGATTATTCCGATAGCTTAAACATTACAAGAGGTAATCCCAACCTGGTGCCTGAGTTCACCACCTCTTTTGAATTATCGTATATCAAAAACTTTAACCGTACCACTACTTTCCTGGCGTCGGCTTATTACAAGCATACCACCAACCTTATCACCCGTTATATAGACACAGCTATCAACGCGGTATCGGGTAACCAGGATTTAATTAATACCTACATCAATGCCACCTCCAGCCATACCGCTGGTGCAGAGCTTACCTTAACCAACAACTTTACCAAATGGTGGGATGCAAGCACTAACATCAATATTTATAATTCTAAAATAAACCCGGCAGCGAACGTTACCGCTCAGGACGCCTTGTGGAGCTGGTTTGGTAAAATGAACCATAACTTCAAGCTACCCGCCAACTTCACCTTCCAGTTAACAGGCATGTACCAGTCTAAAACCAACCTGCCTACCAACGACAACAAAAACAACATGGGAGGTCCTCCGGGACAAGGTGCACAAACCGCTTCACAGGGTTATATCAAATCATTCTATAGCATAGATGCAGCAGTGAAGAAAACATTCCTGAAAAACAACGCCGCTTCTGTATCGTTAAGCATCAGTGATATTTTCAGATCACGTCGTACCGATCAGTATTCAGAAAGTGATTATTTTACACAATACTATAGCCGCCTGCGTAACCCGCAGCTGGTGAGATTGAACTTTACATATCGCTTTGGCAAAATGGACGTTTCGTTATTCAAACGCAAGAACATGAATAGCGAGAGCATGCAAACACAGGGTATGCAATAATAAAAAAAGCACAGGATAAGAAACAGCAATAGCTTATCCTGTGCTTATAAAAAGACACTACATGAAACCGTCTTTAGAAAATAAATGGTTGAAAATAGCAGTCCATGTAGCCGCATGGATTTTGGTATTTTCGTTACCTTACCTGCTCAGGCATTCCTACGACAATGCGCGCCCCAACGGCCACCAGCCGCCTCCCTTTACTTTATTCACTGCCTTTATAGACCTTACCTGGATAGGCTTGTTTTACCTGAACACAGAAGTGCTTGTACCCCTGCTTACCAATAAAAGAAAAGTAACTTTATTTATTGTTTCCCAGCTTGTCGCTTTCGCTGCCATATTGCTACTGCATTATTTCATGTTCACTTGTTGTTTTGAATTCAAAGACCATGAAAAGCGTCCGTTCAACATTCTCATCTTTATCGATTTCAATATTGTATTGTTTATCCTTGATGTGGCAGCCAGCATAGCCTACCGCATGATAGCCGATAAATTCCGTGCTGAAGACCTGGAAAAAGAAAAACAGAAAGAGAATCTCAAAACCGAGCTATCCTTCCTGCGCTCACAAATCAGCCCACACTTCATGTTTAACGTGCTCAACAACATTGTTGCCCTGGTACGTTTGAAGTCAGAAAAACTGGAACCGACTATATTTAAACTCTCTTCCTTAATGCGGTATATGCTGTACCAGTCAGACGAAAAAAAAGTGCCGCTGAAAAAGGAAATTGAATACCTTCAAAGCTATATCGACCTGCAGCAACTGCGCTATGGCGATAAAGTAGGTGTAAACGTTGCCATCAATGTACCCGATGGACAATTGGAGATAGAGCCCATGCTTCTGATCCCATTTGTAGAAAACGCATTCAAACATGGCACCACCTATATCACCAGCCCGCAAATTGAAATAGAAATGCTGGTAAAGAACAGGATGCTGTATTTTATGGTCAGCAACAAATTCAGCAGTAATAAAGACGAAACCAAAGACGATACATCAGGCATAGGCCTTACCAATGTACAACGGCGGTTAAAACTTTTATACGGTGCAGACCACGAGCTGCACATACTGGAAAAAGATGGTTGGTTTTCTGTTTCACTACAATTAAAATTGCACGATGTTACAATGTATAGCAATTGACGATGAGCCACTGGCACTTGCCCTGTTAGAAGATTACATTAGCAAAGTGCCCTATTTACACCTGGTAGCCAAATGCTCCGATGCCTTTGAAGCCACCAAAGTAATGCAGGAGCATGAAATAGATCTCATTTTTGCCGACATACAAATGCCCGGCCTTACCGGTATTCAGTTTATACAAAGCCTGCCTACCAAACCCATGGTCATATTCATCACCGCTTACGAAAAGTTTGCACTGGATGGCTATAGCCTGGATGTGGTAGACTACCTGCTAAAGCCGGTAGAAATGGACCGCTTTGTAAAAGCATGTAACAAAGCCAACGAACTGTACCAGCTAAAGCATGCTTCCAAGCCTGCCGCCGCCACAGCCAGCAGCGCCCAACCAGCCCCTACCTACTTTTTCGTAAACGCCGATTACAGCCTGGTAAAAGTGCAGTTTAACGATATCACCTGGATAGAAGGCCTGCGCGACTATGTTAAAATTCATCTCAAAAGCACCGCCAAGCCACTGATTGTACGCTCCGGCATCCGTGCTATTGAACAGGAACTGCCTGCCAGCAACTTCCTGCGGGTGCATAAATCATTCATTGTTTCTATTGACAGCATTACCTCCATTCGTAAAAACAGCGTGTTTATCAACGAAATGGAAATTCCCGTAGGAGCCGTTTACCGCGAAGCCATAGACAAATTAACCGGCAAAACCGGCGCATAAAGGTTAAAATATTTCTACATCCCCCTAATAAAAGCATCTTCCTATTCGGAAAGATGCTTTTATTTTGACATCTAACGTACAATTTACTATGATGCAAAAAGGACGCTTATTAGGACTTGCGCTATGTTGCTGTGCCATGCACACCTCATTTGCACAGGTACGCTACGAAATGTTACTGGAAAAGAACTGGAAATTTACCAAAGGCGATGTAAGTAATGCAGCAGAGCAACAGTTCAACGATGCAGCGTGGCAAACCGTTACCGTTCCCCACGACTGGGCCATTTACGGTCCGTTTGGACAGGACAACGACAAACAAAACGTAGCCATTACCCAAAACGGAGAAAAAGCAGCGAGTGTAAAATCCGGCCGTACCGGAGGCCTGCCTTTCATTGGCACCGGCTGGTACCGCACTCACTTTACTGTTCCGCAGTTCGGTGCCGGTAAAAAAGTAAGTATCATTTTCGACGGCGCTATGAGCAATGCCGTAGTATATGTAAATGGCCAGAAAGCCGGTAACTGGGCTTACGGCTACAACTCTTTCCACCTGGATGTAACCAAACTCCTTCTTCCCGGTAAAGAGAATACCCTGGCAGTACGTTTGGAAAACCAGTCAGAATCTTCCCGCTGGTATCCCGGCGCAGGTTTATACAGAAATGTACACGTAGTTGTAACAGACGATATTCATATCCCGGTATGGGGCACTTACGTTACCACGCCTGTAATAGAAAACGGTTTTGCCAAAGTAAACCTGAAAACACAGGTAGAAATCCCCGGCAACACTTTTAAACCATTAGTACTGGTTACCGAAATCAGGGACAACAAAGGCCAGGTAGTATCTAAAGCCAGCAACAACCTCACCACTTTAGACCAATTCCAGTTCAGCCAGGACTTCGGCGTTGATAAACCCGAATTATGGTCGCCCGAAACTCCTACCCTGTACACAGCAGTTTCCAAACTGTACGATGGCCAGGAGCTGAAAGACGAATACACTACCACTTTCGGTATCCGCACTATCAAATATGAAGCGGTAAAAGGCTTCTCCCTAAACGGACAGGTACGCAAGTTCAAAGGCGTTTGTAACCACCACGATCTGGGCCCACTGGGTGCAGCTATCAACGTGAGTGCCCTGCGCCGCCAGCTGGAAATATTAAAAGATATGGGTTGCGATGCCATACGTACCTCGCACAACATGCCCGCACCGGAACTGATGCAACTGTGTGATGAATTAGGCTTTATGGTAATGGCAGAATCATTCGACGAATGGAAAACCCCTAAAGTAAAACACGGCTACAGCCAATACTTCTCCGAGTGGGCCGAAAAAGATATTGTAAACCTGGTACATTCCAACCGCAACCACCCCAGCGTAATCATGTGGAGCATCGGCAACGAAGTTCCCGACCAGGGCGCACCCGGCGGCAACAAACTGGCTAAATGGCTGCAGGACATCTGCCACCGTGAAGACCCTACCCGCCCCGTAACAGTAGGTATGGACCGTATTGACGACGCCATCACTAAAAACTTCGCTGCCGTATTAGACATTGCAGGCTTCAACTACAAGCCACACCGCTACGCCGAAGCCAACAGCAAATTACCACAAGGTTTTATCATGGGCACCGAAACCGCTTCAACCATCAGCTCAAGAGGGGTATATAAATTCCCGGTAGAAAAGAAGCAGGTGACTGCCGATGCCGATAACCAATGCTCTTCTTACGATTTAAACTATTGTTACTGGAGCCAGGTTCCGGATGATGAATTTGTAAAACAGGACGATTTACAATATGTAATAGGTGAGTTTGTATGGACAGGCTTCGACTACTTAGGCGAACCTACCCCTTACGACGAAAAATGGCCTTCTCACAGTTCTTACTTCGGCATTGTAGATCTGGCCGGTATTCCTAAAGACAGGTTCTACCTCTACCGCAGCAGATGGAACCCAACACAACAAACTTTACACATCCTGCCACACTGGACATGGCCTGGTCGTGAAGGACAGATAACCCCTGTGTTCGTTTACACCAACTATCCTTCTGCCGAGTTATTTGTAAACGGCAAAAGCGCCGGCAAACGCACCAAAGACACTACCACCAACCAAAGCCGTTACCGCTTAATGTGGAACGATGTGGTATATCAACCCGGTTCCTTACGCGTGGTAGCTTACGACGCTAATGGCAAAGCAATAGCAGAAGAAACTGTTACCACCGCAGGCAAACCACACCACGTAGAACTGGTACCTGAGAAAAAAACAATCAAAGCAGATGGCAAAGAACTGGCCTTCTTCACTGCTAAAGTAGTAGATGCCAAAGGCAATCTTTGCCCTGATGCTGATAACCTGTTACAGTTCACCGTAAAAGGCGCTGGCACCTACCGCGCAGTAGCCAACGGCGACGCCGCTAACACCGAACTGTTCCACCTTCCTCAAATGCATGTTTTCAAAGGCATGTTAACCGTAATTGCCCAATCTACCGAAGAAGCCGGCAACCTTACCATGGAAGTAAAAGCAGCAGGCATTAAAGGCGCATCTGCCACTGTTACCACCACTAAGTAACTATACACTACCATAATAAAAAAGGGTGACTCAAATAATATTGAGCCACCCTTTTTCTATTAAATCACTCTTTACCTCATCCAATAAAAGCAAAGCTTTTTAGTCCTGTTTGTCTTATTTCAGCCTGATCACACACCACCTGATCTCCTCCCCCGCTCCTTTTCACCATCACCTCTTCCCACAACTTACAACTTCTCCTAAAACCTAAACCCTCGCCATCACACGTGCTTCCAAAGCTGCCGTTTGCGCCTTTGCTCCGGAATAATGATGAATATCCTTCAACACCACCTTCTTCCCTGCATGCCACAGATCAAACCCCTGCTGCATATTCAACCACAATTCGGGGGTAGTTCCAAAAGCCTTTGCCAAACGCAACGCCATTTCTGCGCTTACACCCGAATGCTCGTTAATAAGCAAAGAAACCGTTCTACGGGCAACCCCGATATTGCCGGCCAGCTCGGTAACACTTAACCCCAGTGGCTCTAAATACATTTCTCTTAACATTGCACCCGGATGCACCGGTGCCATTCCTCTTTTTAACATAAGTAACCTGGTTCACTTGTATTCCGTCACCTACGGTTTTCACTAATGATAATCATCGTAATTGATCAGGTACACATCACCATCTTCAAACTTGAAAAAGATACGATAGTTACCGGTTACTGTAATTGACCAGTATCCTTTCAAATCACCTTTTAGCTGGTGCAGCCCCGACCCGGGAAAATTTACATCTTCTACAACCACCGCACAATCTAATAGCACAAGTATGTTTCTTATTTTACCTATTTGCGCCGGCGGCAGCTTTGACCCGTCATTTTTGGTCCAGAGCAACTTTAACCCTTTGTGCTGAATGCCTGTTATCATACATTTAGCTTTACAAATGTAACACGTTATGTTACAAGTTACAAATTATTTTTCCTCTTTTTAAAAAGCCCGCCCGGGACCGGGCAGGCCATTTAACATGAAAAACTGGCTGCTTAGTAAACAAACTTAAAACCCAGGTTAATTCTTCAATACGTTAGCAGACGCCATCTTATCTCCTTTATCAGATATTAATTCAATGATATACATACCAGCAGCATAACCACTTAAATCCAATTCATCTTTCTGCGTTTCACTGCTATGCCATATCCGTTTCTTCTGTAGCTCCGCACCGGCATTATTGCGCACGATGGCATATACATACTGATCAACATAGCCCGTAAACACAATAAACAACTTCCCGGCTGTAGGATTAGGATAAGTCATCAGTGTAACCGGCACATTCGCCTGCGTTACCGCAATGGTGTTAGACGTGATCAAACAACCTTCTGTGCTGGTAATAGTGCAATTATAAGCACCTGTATGGGCCGCATCCACCTTATAGGAAGCCGTATGCGCATCGGCCACTATTTCACCGTTCCTCAGCCACTGCATAGCGCCTGTAGCATCTGTTACAGTAGCAGTAAGCGTTACAGCACCATTTTCACTAAGAGCAGTACTACCTCCCGCAACAATGGTTACCTTACCAGCCGCTTTAGCAATAATGGTAAAGCTGGTAGTCACACTATCCGCTCCACCATGTGCTGTTCCGCCATTATCTTTTACAGTAACAGTAACCAATGCCTGTCCGGCTGTACTGTCCTTCACCTTGTAACGCAACACCGTAGTACCGTCAGATTCCCTTATCACCAGCAATTGTGCAAACAGGGATGGATTATTGGTGCTCACCGCTACGGTTACACATTCATCTTCCCCTTCCGGCCCGCAGGTAATACCGGTAAGCGGCAAGGTCTGGTAACCCGCATTTTCACACACTGTCTGATTTGCTACCGCATCAATGGTAGGCGGTTCATTCAGATTATACACCTTCACCACCAATGAAGTATCGATATATCGGTTTTGCATAGTAGCCCGTACCCGCACATGATATTCCTTTTGCTGTTCATAATCCAACAAAGCAGCGGTTTGCAGACTATCCTTCCCTATACTAAACAAACTGTTATCTGCATCACCAGCGCCCGCCACAAGGGTATATACTGCACCTGCATTACCCGATGCCAGTGATAATTTTCCGGCAAGCGTTCCCACCGGCTTGTTCTCAAATAAACTATCATGCGCAAAACGCACTGTATCATCCAATGCCACTTCCCGTAATAACACCATCACCTCTTCCGGAGCCGAAGTATTACTACCATCCCCTACAGTCACCATTAATTGAAAACCGGCATACGCCTGATCGTGCAATACCGATTCATTCGCTACCGCCAGCTCACCGGTAGCACCGTTTACGGCAAAAGCACCGCTTACATTCCCCTGCACAATAGTCCAGTTTTGCAAAGTAGTGCCCACAGGCCCGCGCGCAGTACCTTTCAGCGTACCTACTATTGTTCCAGCATTACTAAACCTGTCAGCAGTAAAGCTTTGCATAGGAGTTACTACAGGAGCCACTGCATTAATAGTCAGGCTGCGTATGGCAGCCAGTGTAGCGCCACTGGACGGAAGCGTTACATTGGCAGCCGTAGCCATTGCATTCTGAATAGTACCATTGTTCAGCTTCAAAGCAGCGGGCGATAAATAATCCAGCCGCACAGCAGTATCGCCCGGCTTCACTGTATACAGAAAAGTAAGCGCACTTCCGCAGGAACCGGTCACATACACAGCCCTGCTACTATCCTTACCCACATTTAACTGCAAATAAGGAACGCCCGCAGTAGGGTTCACAATTACATTCTTATTAAAATATACCACAATATTAATCTCATCCCCTGCCTTATACACGCCATCAGGCATAGTAGACGCCACCGCTATTACCCGTGGCGCACTGGTATCCGGCTGCTCCGTCACAGAAGTATCTGTATTTTCAGCCGGCAATTCAATCAATGGAGGTAGTCGCCACGTAGGCGCTGTGGAAGTCAGTGAAAAAGTATTATTCCAGTTGGCATTATTGTTAATCATAGCACGTAAAGCAGCGGCGCTAGCATTATACCCTCCTTTGTAATACCCGGCTGTGGTAATTTTTTGTATGGTAACAGCCGGATCAGTAACCCACACCCCGCAGGTGCTGCATAAAGCAGCGGGATACACTGAAAACTCACTGGAACCGGTAGCCACACTACCCACATCCCAGCCCTGTGCAGTGGTATTAGCCGTTTTGAAGAAGTGTAACCCAGCCACCAAAATATCCGGCGAAGGCCAGGTGCCCGTATAAGCAAACAACTGATCACCTGTAGTAGCCAGATCAAAAGATCCTGATAACCTTGTAATCGAACCTTTATCCACCGTGATACTAGTACCTGCCACAACTCTTACCTGCTCACCATATCGCAAATGCTGCGTAGCAGTCCATTTCAACACACCTTCCCCGCCAGCCCTGCCAATTCCCGTAGGCAGCCAGCCATTATCCGTAAAGTACACTTCCGTCCCGGTATCAAAACCCGACGACTTCAAAACCATAAAGGAAAAGGTATCAGCAGCAGGTGCCTGCCTGGATACATAACCGGTAAATGCAATATCTCCGGCTGATAAAGGAGTTTGTGCACGAAGCACAGAAGACGCAAGCAAAAAAAGAACAATCAATAAAAACTTTTCATATAGCATACAACCATGCCTTCTCAGGCAAACACCGTATAGTGTTTTCATAAGTAGTCGTTTGGATTACGGATTAACTAATTTTAAAAATCGGTGCGAATATAAAAGACTTAACAAACAACATAACGACAATTTAAATTTTTATCTATTCTAATTTTTCTATATCATATACACGCACGCAATGATTATTATGTAAAATATTATACAATATACAAATATCACACCCCACTCCACAGCAACAGAAATAACACTTCGCACCTATGCCATTCCTTCCCAATAAAGCCAACAAACAATCCCGCGATACAAAAACTATCCACCACAAACTTCATCACCTTCCACAAAAACAACCTTAACAATAATTATTTGAATAAACAATACACCATCCAAAAAGCACAACCACCTCCATTCACAAAGCGCACCTATTCACCTTACAACCACTAATACGTTACATCAAAAAACAAACACTCACTCAACTAAAACAAAACGTTCCTGCAACACACCTGCCTATTCCCTCAGCACTATTAGAAATTCATTAGAACACAGCCGCCACAATACTTTAAACACACCCAACCGCAACACCAAACCAGCTTACAACTAACAGTTCACCCGCCCATTCCCCGACGTTTAGCTATAAAAAACCGATAGAGTTAACAGTTTTAACAACCAGCAAAAACAAGCATTTTATGCGCACTTTATATGCAAAAACAAGAGATTAAAAATGGAATGTTACACAAATGTTATAACTACCTTTGGGATGTAATTTTTCTGTTCTTTAAACGTCTTATAAGTGGTGATTTAAAACAACCAGTTATGAAGAAGATACTGATTATAATGCTCACACTAGGGATAGTGTCCGGAGCATCCGCTCAACGTCATGGCGGGGGCGGTATTAGGGGAGGATATGGTGGCGGTACAAGAGTAATAGTATCAGCCGGTGGTTATTACCCTTTCGGGGCATATTATGGTTTTGGAATGCCGTGGGGCTATGGATGGGGTTACCCGTATGGAAACGGATATGGCACCGCTTACAGACCTTCCAGACTTGATATGCAAATCGAAGATATTAAGCACGATTACTCTGATAAAATCGCATCTGCACGTATGGACCAGGGGTTAACGCGTAAAGAAAAAAGATACCAGGTAAAAGCGTTAAAAAGAGAACGTGACAATACCATCTTTGAAGCAAAAAAGAATTACTATAAAAAGTAAACCCGTTTTTCAGCAATGGTTCTTTTCGGATTAGAACAAACAAGGCGCAGAATATCTGCGCCTTTGTTATAACTATTCCTTTGTAAATCAATCATTTTAATACAAAATCTCCTAATATCTCCTGCACAAACTGCAACTTACAATTCCTTCTGGCTGCACCTTATTTTTACCAGTACAGGCAAAACCAGACTCTATTATTATCATTCCACCTATCTAATCCCAACGAACTATATAAGTACCTCCGCTCGTAACCGGCAAGCTCCGGTGCTGACCCTTATACACCAGCCTGCAAATACCTGTTACCAACGAACGCACCTGTACCTGCTGCAAATGACCATCTATCCAATTGAAATTCAATTCAAAACCTCCTCTTGCACGAATTCCTTTCACACTTCCTTCAGATAAAGCCGTTGGTAAAGCAGGCAATAATTCAATCTCTTCTCCTTCACTTTGCACCAGCATCTCTGCCAAACCCGCCGCACCACCAAAGTTGCCGTCAATCTGGAATGGCGGATGCGCGTCAAACAAATTCTGATACACTCCGCCCTGCTCTACTCCATTATGTTCGGCCGGGGTTAACAAATGTGATAACATCAGCATAGCATGATCTCCCTCATGCAATCGCGCCCATAAATTCACCTTCCACGCCAGACTCCAGCCTGTACCTCCATCCCCGCGATACAATAAGGATCGTCTTGCAGCCCGGTACAAATCAGGTGTTTGTGGAGTTATCTCCTTTCCGGGATACAATGCCCATAAATGAGATACATGTCTGTGCGTATTAGAGGTATCATCCTTATCCTGCATCCATTCCTGCAATTGTCCGTATTTCCCCACCTGATTAGGCGCTATCTTCCCGCAGGTAGTCGCCCATTGCAACACCTGCTCCTTATCTACCTGCAATACAGCCGCCGCAGCAATACAATTACGGTATAAATCCCTGATGATCTGGTGATCCATAGCAGGGCCAGCTACCAACCCACCTTGCTCTGGAGAATTAGAGGGCGTGCTTATTAACCATCCTGTTGCACTATCCTTCACTAAAAAATGATCAAAAAACAAAGCAGCAGATTTCATTACCGGGTAATACACCTTTAAAAAAGCCTTATCCAGCGTAAACTGGTAATGATCCCAGATATGATGACATAGCCATGCTGCACCAGTAACCCATATACCATGATTAGAAGCATTAATAGGAGCTGTTCCACGCCACAAATCCGTATTATGATGCAACACCCAGCCTGGTGCGCCATAATGCGCAGCAGCAGTAGCCTTACCCGCCACACTCAATTCCTTTATCATCTCAAACAAAGGCCTGCTACAATCCGATAAATGCAACAGATCTACCGGCCAGTAATTCATTTGTAAATTAATATTGGTAGTATACTTACTGCCCCAGGGTGGCGTTAGCAAATCATTCCATATCCCCTGCAGGTTAGCTGCCTGTCCACCTGCACGTGAAGAAGAAATAAGCAGGTAACGGCCATACTGCATATACAAACTCAATAATCCCGCATCAGTAGCAGGCGTAAATTGCCGTATACGTTCATCCGTAGGTAACTCAGTTCTGTTATGTGCTCCCAATGATATGGCAAAAGGCGAAAAGTAATCTTTGTAATCCCGCACATGCTTTACTTTCATAGCAGTATAGCTCAAATTCACCAACGCCCGCATCCGTTGCGCACATATAGCATCCGGGTTACCCGACACATCCTGGTAATTCTTATAGTTTGTTGCGGCTGCCAGGTAAAAAAACACTTCATCCGCGCCTGTTACCACCAGCTCATTTTGTTGCACATGTACCTTACCTCCCTTCGCCCGCACCTTTAAATAAGCCACACCATGCAAGGCTCCATTCTTCACCTGCACCTGTAAGCGCAATGTGCTATCATTCAAGCGTTGCACCTGGCAATCTTTATGCGCAGCCCCTAATACACCAGCAACAGAAACAGCCGCATGCTTATCTGCTGCCACACGCAACACCATTATTTTATCAGCAGCACTCGCAAAATAAGTGCGCGTATAACCAACACCATTAGCCGAATACTTTACTTCTGCAAGCGCATTGGCAATGTCTAAAGTTCTTGTATAGCCCGTCACATTCCCCATACCCGGAAAACGCAGGAACAAGTCACCAAAAGGCTGATAACTACCTTGATACTGTGGATAAGCAGGTGGGCTATCATCCTGCACAAAATATCGCCACTCCAGCGACAAAGCAATACCCTCCGAAGCCTTCATCCCCTCCGGATATACAGTAAATATCCGCTCATCGTTCTTCACTCCCGCAAAACCACCTTTATCATAGAAGTTAATTACCTGTATGGCTATATCATTCACTCCCTCTTTTACCGCACCAGCGGCTATAGTATATACTCTTTTATTAGTCCCCCCTTCTCCACTACCTACCAACCCACCATTGACATAAGTAAAATCAATATCTCTTATCTTACCCAAAGCCAGCACCAGGTTCCTGCCCTTCCAGGCTGCCGGCAATTCAAACCCTGTTCTAAACCAAACAGCACCATCCAGCCCCTCCAGCCCAGCCGCTTCCCAACCATTCAACACCGGCAAACGCATCTTCTTCCATGTATGCACATCTACACCTGGCATAGCCAAACTTGTGTCCTGCCTTACTTTTTGCAACCAGCTCTTTTTCTGCACCGCATATACATGATCATCTATATCCTTCAAGCCCATAAAATGTTCGCCTGCCAATGCTTCGGCTTGCTGTTGTTTACCTGCGGCCAGCAAGGAACGAATAGGTTGCAAATACTCCACAGCACCTTCACGTGCATAAGCACGTGGCCTGCCCGTCCATAGAGTAGCTTCATTAAACTGAATATGCTCTTCCTGCACACCTCCATATACCATTCCGCCTATGGAGCCATTGCCAATAGGAAGCGCTTCCGTCCACTTTGTTGCAGGCTGTTTATACCATAACAGCAGGCTGCTATCCTGTTGTGCAACAACCGGCATACTCCCCAGTAATGCACCTGCAACAAACACTTTATGAAAACGGAAACAAGCAAGCATATAATCGTTTAGTTTTATTATCAATAATTTCTACTGCTGCAACAACCATGCACACCACTCATTCGCCACCTTATCCCAGTTAAACACTTCATAGTTGATACTACCATCCTTACGCACAGGAAAATAGTTATGCTCTGTGCCTATATATACTTTGTAAGTAAAGTTTTTCTTATGCCGGCGAATGCTTTCCAGCCGCCAGTAATCATTTCCATAGGCTGAATGATCTTTAGAACCATAACTCACCAGCACCGGCATTTTCAATCCATCCAACAAGTGCATCAATGGATGCGAAAAACTATAAGTGGTTTGATAACTATCCATACCGGTATACCCCGTATCTGTAGGATTATCTGCAATCTTCTCCCAAAGCGCAAACGTTTTTTCTCCTTCACCCGCCGTATCCGTTTCTGTATCCCTGCCCATACGAACCATACTCATGATCCTTCCCAATGGATTACCGCCTGAATAAATCAGCTGGGTTACTTTTTTATCTTTAGCCGCCAGGTTAGCTGCTATACAAGCCCCTTCCGAATGTCCGGCAATCACCAGCTTACCCGTTGCCACCCAGGGTTGCTTCTCTAAAAAACGAAGCACATATTCATCGCGTTGCACATAATAATCCAGGTGATTATTTCTCCGGTAAGTATCCGGTAATCTCCCTGTAGAATCCAGGTATACAAAATTATCTCCCAGTTGCTTTTTCCCTGCCTGCAAAGGCACACCTGGCTTTCCTGCAATTACCAGGTGATAATACTGTGAAAGACTGTCTGTATTAAACGGAAATACACCATACATTCCATCATCATCATATTTCAATAAAGGCTGCGCCATACTCCCCTGGCAAAAGAAAAATAAGGGCTTCTTCACCTGCTCTTCTCCTTTTTTGCTTTTTACGAGAATATGCACTGTATCGCCTTTATACACTGTTTGCACCAGGCGGCAGCCATAGGCTTCTACGGGTTTATCCTGGGCGCAGGCAACACTAAAACTTAATAACGCAAGAACAAAAGACAGTAGTTTCATTAAATAGTAGCTTTCAATGCATTCAATTTAACACTTTGCGCCACTTTTTTACCATTCACCCACAATTGAAATCCTTTTCCTTTGTTAAAATGCGTTCCTGTTTTATCCCAGATGATGGTGAGTATTTTACCATGATAAGCCACCTTATCCAAACAAAACCAATCCCACGCACCTTCCGGCAATAATGGAGCTACTACCACCGTGTTTCCCTCCGCTGGTTTCAGGCCTACTAAATCACTGATAACCAGGTCAGCAAAGCCCGAGTGATTATAAAAGCTGCTGCGCTCATTATCTCCCTTTAACCAATACCCTGTTTTTTCATCCTGGTATTCGCCAATATAAGCATCCCCGTTCTTCTGATGTGATAAAGCATAGGTATGCATCGCCTGCAAAAAGGCAGCTGCACCCGGCACGGTTGCATCCTTTTTATAATTATTCAGCAGGTTAGAAAATGCTTTTAATGTTTGCGTAGAAGCAAAAGGCCAGACAGCACCATCCCATTCACAGGAATGTCCGGTACCATGTGTTCTGAAACCCGGATGCCTTCTTTCGGCCGTGGTTAATCCCCACGGAGCCCAAAAGCCGGCGGTATCTGTTAATTGCTTCCAGGCAGCAGTATATTTCCCGTTGTTGGCAGGCAGGTTAAAATACCAGGGAATAAAACCGATCGCTTCCCGTGCATCCGACAAACCACCTTTCTCTAAACGGGTTTTAAAAAACTCCGCTTTATCATCCCACAAGCTATCCTGTATCAACTTACGTAAGTCGATAGCTTTTGCTTCGTACTGCTTGTGTAACTGATCTTCCTTCAACAACTTACCCATCTGCGCCATAGCCACTGCATTACCATACATATAACTGTTAATGCTTGGGCGCATATTCTTTACCTTTCTGCCACCGCTGATACTTTCTTCCATCGCATCCTTTACATCATACTGCCAGAACAAGCCGCTGGACAATAAACGTTCTTTCTCCCAGTTTACATATTCGGTATCCATATCATGGTAAAGCGAACGAACCAGGCGAATATCCTGCTGCACTTTGTACAACTGGTACACTGCATCTTCCACCCATCCGCTAAACCCATGCAAACGGGGCGCTTTAAAGGTTTTATCCAATTGCAACCAGAAACGTACATACTGATTGATATACTGCGTATCCAGCAGCCAGCGTCCTTCATAAATATGATGCCCCAACGCGCTGCTTACAGAATTGTGTTTACCGGCATGTTTCACCGGTGTAATAAACTCCGTGAATATAAAGCCGTCCGGCGTTTGCTTCAAATGCTTGCGAAACGTCCACCAGCGGTAGTAATATATTTTTTCTATCACACTATCCGGGCAAACAAACAAAGGCACGTTGGCCGATAAAAACTCCAACGCCTTTGCATCCGGAATATAGTTCTGCACATCCTGCGTATCAATTGCATTAAACCGGTTTACATACTGCTCCAAAGCAATGGTGGTGAGCAACGCCCCTTTCCTTTGCTGGGCTAAGCCGGATAAGCTTCCCCCTGACAATCCTACCAGCAAAGCAATTATCAATATAGCACGTGTCCTGTTTACAGGTTTCATACAATCGTTTTTATAATATTCTCTTATTCAAATAACCAATCCAGTTCTAACTTAGTTACACCCGGCACCAGTCCTGCATCATATGCTTTCACCAGTTGCCCTTCCTTCACAAACCCCAGCACCATCACTGCGCCTTTACCTAAGACCAGCGTATGCGTACCAGGTTTAAAGGAATAGCTATGTACATTCACAGCCGGAAAGCCTGTTATCACTATACCATTGGCAATCTTCGTTTCGGCCTGACCATAATCGTTGGCACTGGCATTGGTTTCCAGCTCCGGCTCGCCCAGCATGCCCGGGCCTTTTTTATTAAAAAAACCTACCAGCAATTGCACCGGCTGCTCTGTTGTAAAGGTAATGGTAGTGCCTTCCTTCATCTGTTGCGCTTTATTAAAACGCAACCCCGTTAACGATACCAGCTCAGGCGCATAGTTTTTAATCACCGACATAGTATCACTAAACATCTGCTGCCCTACGGCAAACGCATAAGTACCTTCTGTTTTGCTGAGCACTGTAACATTCGCGGCTTCCAGCAATGGCTTCTTACCGGCGCCTGCTGCCACCGCTACCGGATGACGCAAGGAATCTATATTATGTTTGAAAACAGCCAGCTCTTTCTGATAAAAAGGCAATAGCTCTACCCATGTTTTATTCTTACCATTATCACCACCAATAGGAATTTTACGCTGCGCCGTTTGCATGCTATTGGCATAACGATAAGCCCCCTTTGTTATATCTGCCAAAGTGCTATAATAAACAACACTCTTTTCCAGGTGCGGCAATGCACTATCCAGGTCACTTAACTGTTTGGAATATTTATAGCGTAACACCCAAAGGGCCGCCTGTGCTTTCTCTGCAAAACAATTGGCAAGTGCACGATAACAATACATATCGTTTTTAATGCGTGCAAACTCCGCCTTATTACTGCTCACTGCCAATGCAGCAGCATCAATAGCCTGCACCGCTTTTTCTCCGTGCGCTATCACCTGTTGTATAATATCCACCGGAGTTTCACCCATATGCTTTTCCTGCTTCCATTCTTTCTCTGCATACTCAATCAGCATCTCGCCTTCCGGTCCTTCTGAGTTATACAATAAAGTAAACAACCCAAAGCGGAACGGATTAATCAGCTGGTTCATAAACATACCCAGCGTTAAGGTTTGCCTGTTGCCATCTGTAATACCAAAGCGTCTTAACAACTTGGGAGCAATCTCACCCGCTTCTTCATACGCGGTGAGTATCGATTTTCCGGCGGCTGCATTGGCACCAAACTGACCACCCAGCAAGCCACTCCAATACGCAACCTCCGCTTCCCTGCTACGGTTGCAGTTCCAGGCATAACGCGCCCATTCTTTATACCATAACCAATCACGCTCAATTTGTAATAAACGAGGAGTGGCACTATCTGCAGCGTAAGGCCAATCCCAGTAAGAAGACTCCGGATACAAATGCAACGCATTACCATTGTGTACGCTGTGCATGGCCTGTACGCTCTTTTGTATAAAATCAGCGCTACCATAACGAAAAGGCTCCAGGTTTGCGAGTATATGAACATTCTCTATTTGCACAGGCGCTGCCTTACTTAAAGTACGATGCAACTCCGCCCACGGGCCACGCGGCTGGTAAGTAGTTAATGCTTCCCCATTATATTTGGCTTCGGTATATAAGTTCTTGTATAAAGGCGTAGCTGCCTTCATCACTTCCGGCGCATCGGTATCATGTGCGCGCAATACAATAGGAGGTTCCTCTGTTTTCCCCAGCAACTTCAACCCGTCCTTTACACCGGGTATAATCGTTTTGGTAAACCATTCTATATCATCATTGCCCACGCCTTCCATAGCTTCCCCCAACGCCACCATCAAACCAACGTTCGGATACTTCTCTACAAAAGCAGCAATAGACTTACGTGTATAATCAGCAATCACAGGAATAATAGGCCTTTCCCTGTCCTGCGTTTTCATATGATGATATTCTGCAAATGGCTTCGATACGATAATGTTATAAAACATCTGTATCACCCATATGCCGCGCTTATCAGCTTCGGTGGTGAGAAAACGGTATATCTCTTCATTCTTTTTAAAAGTAGCTTCATCTACCTCTACTGCATAAGGATAATCTTTCAGCTTCACCAGCGAAGCAAACGGATGCCCGTTCCACAGATATAATGAGTTCATGCGGTTAGCCACCATAGAATCCAGGTAGCTGATCCATAACTGCTTATCATATAACCAGGGAAATGTTTCAGGCGTATAAGGATATTCATACACCGTGCGGCCCGGCAGGTAATAAGGCTTTTGCAGGCCTACACAGGCACCACGCAATACCATCTGGGGTTTATCTGTTACATGGATAGCAGCAGGTAACACACCAACCGCCTGTATTCTATCGGCAAGTTCCATACAGCCATATAAAACACCCGAAGCAGCACTGCCACTAATAGCAATAGTATTACCGGAGCTACGTATAGCAAACCCTTCTTTGCCATATGCTGTATCTCCGGCAGCCGGCCATCCTTTGGTAGTTTTTTGTAAAATATTATCACCCTGTAAACCGGCAATAATGTATCGCTGTCCCTTTTTAAAAGCAGCAGAAGAAGTAATCTCTGCCTGGTACCCGGCTTTTTGCAATGCCGCCACCAGTTTTTCGGCCCCAAACCGTATTCTTACATGACTTTGCTGCGGAATTACCACGGTAACCCTTTCCGGAAAAGGCTTAAAACCACTTACTAAACAATAGAGAAAAAATACGATCAGTGAATTGTAGAATCTGCTCATGGCCGCCCTCGTTAGTGCAATTTAAATAGTGAAGGTATAGGCACACCCACCGGCGAACAATGTCACATCTTTCTGTAATAATGGATCATCTTACTATTTGCAAACAGGCAGGCTAAAGTAAAAATACGCACCCTCATTCAGCTCAGATTTCACCTTTAAAATCCCTCCGTTCGCCTCAATAAACTCTTTACACAACTTAATCCCCATGCCCGTACCTTTTTCATGACTGGTACCCTGCCGGGAATAAAAACTTCCGGCATCCATCAAACGGTTCACATCTTCCTGCGTCATTCCCACTCCCGTATCTGCCACATACAACTCTACCCGGCCACTATCCAGGCTCCATGCGGCTCCCGCCGTTACTTCACCGCCTGCATGCGTAAACTTAATGGCATTATGCAACAGGTTTAATAACACCAGCCGCAACTGGCCAATATCTGCATGCACACACACACCTTCCACTACAGTAGCAGTGAGTACAATATTCTTTTTCTTCGCAGCCACCCGGTTATCATTCAATACCTCCTGTACCAGCTGTTTCAGGTCTATCGATTCTGCCTTTGGCTCAATTTTATCCATCTGGGTAAGCGACCAGTGAAGAATATTATCCATCGTAAACGCTATGCGGTTCAGTTCCGTATCAATCTCTTTTTGCAGTTTGCCCAACCGCTCCGTACTGTTATTGCCCGATTGAGCCTGCTCCATCAACCAGCGCAGGTTACTGACAGGTGTTTTAAAATCGTGTGACACTATGCCCAGTAACTGGTTCTTCACCGCATTACCTGCCGAAAGCCTTTCCATAGCATCCTGCAATTCGCTGGTACGCTCCTTCACCTGCTGCTCCAGCAATACATTGTGCTGGGTAATCAGGTGAATGGTTTCCCGTTTTAGCAGAAGATAGCGGAAACCCAGCGTAAACGACAACAGTATCACTTCCACACCCGACCCTATAGAAATAGCCTGCAATGTCCAGGTCTGCACTTTAAACAGCCCCAGCACCGATGCCGCAAAAAACACGATTACCAACAGCAAAATGCTCCAGGCCAATAAAAAGTAAAAAGCAGGCTTATATTTTTTCTGGTAAACACTAATTGACAGTATAATAATTAGTATGGGTGTAACCAGACTGAGTATTTCTTCCTGGTGAATAGCCGCCGCCCGGTGCCCCGTAAAACAGGTAATAAGCGTAATACACATAAACCAATTGATCACCTGTAAAACCTTTGTAAGCTTAGGCGCATATATCTTACCCTTTAAAAATGAAATGGCAAAGCTGATCCCGAACATATAAGCAATAGCCACCAGGCTAACCCCATATTGACAGATAAAATCAGCCACACCCTGCCCCATAAACACCCGTAACCCGCGCAGGTACAACAACACATATGCACCCAGCGCCGACAAATAACCTATGTAATACAAATAGCTTCTTTCCTTTACCCAACGATATAGCGACAGGTTATAAAAAAATAAAGCCAGTATAATGCCGCCATATATCAATTCTGCGCCATACATTCTCACATAACTACCCCAAAGTCCCTCTGCCGTTACAGCCGTAAGCGGTATAATCACCGAATTGCCTGACCGTACCCGCAGCCAGAATTCCAACGGCTTGCCCGAACTATCCGGCGCAGGCAGTAAAAAACTATATCCCGCCGCCGGAAAGGCATTGCGCTCCAAAGGCCGGTGACTACCCGCTTCCACGGTATGCAGCCGCCCCTTGTGATAATAAAATAAATCAACCGTATCAATATTGGAATATTCCAGCAGCAGGTAAGCATTGCTGCCAGAGGTGTTGGCTACAGCACCGTGTATCCATACAACACCATTCAAAAAGCCATAAGAAAGTATTTTTTCGCCTGTGCGAACAAACTTATCCGCGTAAAAGGGCTCACGTACTGATTCCAGTTTCAACTGACCACTGTAATCAATAAAGCTTTCGGTAAAAGGCATGCCCAGCACATTATTCTGCTGTTGCGTAAGCTGTATTACCTGCACGTCACGAGCCTGTATCACTGCAAACGGAAAAAATAAAGCAAAGCAAAGTAAAGCTGTCTTTATGGGCATATTGTGTTACTAACATACGCCTTTTACCAAAACATATGCCGTTTTGCCCCTTAATTTGAAATTAAAGGTCCGGTTCGGTTATTGAACCTCCAACTTGTCCAGAAACAAGGCCCCTTCTTTCACCGGAACAAGCTGTATCATATATACACCAGCATTAATATTTGTGCCCGTGGTCGTATAAAAAGTCTTCCATTTAGTATCTGCCGGAGCAAAAAACACCTTATCATGCCGCATCAACGTACCATCTGCCTGGCGGATGGTCAACCACACAGGCTCCTGGGCATTGCTTCCTGTACGATACCGTAGACGTAATTCGTAAGTATCCCCCACGCCTACCGTAATTTTCCAGGCAGCTGTATCTGTGGTTTCCCGTAAGGGAATGTACCCTTTGCCAGTAAAACCCTTGATAGTACTATCCAGCCGCTTGCCTTGCCGCACTGCATCAGTGGCCAGGTAAGTAGTTACCGGTCTTTTAATCTTTTCTGCTTTCTCATAAGCCGAGGGGTAATGCACAATTACCGTGTACATCTCTGCTTCGTCACGAAACGCTTTTCCGTTCTCCCACAGCGAATCAGGCATATTTACCAGGTCGTATTTGCCACCAGTACTCAAACGTGTAGACTTTTTCAATAAACGGAACACTGTTCCACCGTGTGCATCACTCACCAGCGAATCAGCTACAGGCTGGTATTGTTTCATCCATGAAGGCAAAGAGTCTATACGTTTATCCACAGCAAGATAAATGTCAGCTGGCTTTTGCAATCTTAATACCGCTGCTGCATCAACACGCTGCTTATCCCGGGAAACAGTTTGCACCCATTCATCACCAAACAGGTAAGATGGAATGTAATGAAAGCGAACCGAATCATCAGCATACTGTAAATCACCTTTATCCAGCCAGTTCCTCCTTCGCCACTCATCAGGCCTGCTCCACGTATCATCAGGAATCATGGTAGGCACCAGATATTGCTCATTTGTAGCTGCTATAGCGATAGCCGCTATCACAGCTTGTGAAGATTGTACTCCCGGAAAACTGATAGAGATTCCTTCCTTATCTTTTACATTCACTTCTACTACCTTTTTCACAACCGTATTTATCCCTGCCTCCTTCCATATATCCAGGTTTTTAATCACAGTTTTTCCATTTACAGCTACATCAAACACACGCCATTTACTACAATCCATTCCTCCTCCTGTACCATACCAGGGTTCTGTAAAATAAAGCTCTATACGATACCTGCCAGGTGCAGCCCAGAAGTTATAATACAAACTATCCCGCCCATAACGGCAGGTTTGAAACAAAGGCCAATCTTTACTATTTACAACAGCATCAAAACTATGTCGCTGGCTGGCTTGCATTCCTGTCATTCCATCAAAACCATTTCCCCACGATTGACTTACAAACAGCCCCCTTCCACCATCCAGAAATGACTGATCCCCTATCCATTCATTCCCATTTACATCTGTATAGTCAGCTCCACCACAATTCACACGATACCTGTAATAATATCCCTTAGCCGGCTGCGTAATGTTCACCGACTTCTTATACAGTGCCTCAAAATGAGGCGCCTTAGGCAAATGCAGCAATACGATATGATCCTGCGCCACTGGCTTGCCATTCACATATCCCTGCGCATACAGCACATTATATTGCACCGGCACATCATCCCACTGAAAGTGACTGCCTATACCACCACGCTTTCTTTTACCCAGTGATACCTGGTGCTCCATATCATTGAATAACTCTACTTCATCACAATTAGAATACACGGTAATACCACTTTTCACACCCGGCGTTAACCATCGCTCCGGCCAGGTATGGGATACGATATATACCATAGGCTGCGTGGCTGGTGATGTAAAATTGGCCCGGTACATATAAAAAGCATCCGTAGGCTCGCCCCATATAGTAAACAGGCCCTTGTTGTTCACAGGCCCCACTTTATCTATATACCTGTATCCTTCATCCGGCTGTACACGGCCGGGGTTATCATGCGAATACAATAACCAATGAAAATGACCGGTAGTAAAGGCTTTCACCGAATCTGCCAACCGCACTTTCATTTCCATTAACTGCGTCATGCGGTCTTCACTCAATGGCCCTTTCTGATCAAAACACCCCTCCGTATGCATATCAATACTACGCCACGCGCCGTATTCACCCACTAATCCCTGCTTCATCAAATCACTACCATAATCGGCAGGATCACCACCATAGGTACCTGTCCAGTTCTGCAGCACATTCCAATCTGTACCTGTTCCGCCGTTGCAGGTGGTGATCAGGCGTTGTGTACTGGCGGTTTTATCCATATCGCGAATGATATCCGAACACTCACGGGCAAAGCTTTCCGGCAGGGTACTTTCATTTTCCAGCCCCCATAATATAATAGAAGGACTATTCCACCGCTCCCTGATCCAATCGCGCATCAGCGTTTTAAAGTTGTGAGCAAACTCCGGTAAATCAAACCAGATATGCGCCGAAAACTGGGGCCACCATAATATACCCAGGCTATCCCAGTATTGCTGATAACGCAGGTTATGCGGCTGATGCGCATCACGAAAAGCATTGAAACCCGCAGCTTTTACCTGCATGGCACGTGCATAAACTTCCGTAGCCGTAAAAGCATGACTATTGCCTAATAGATGTTCATACTCAGCAGTACCATTCAAAAACACAGGCTTCCCATTCAGTAGTAACTGTTTATTCCCTGCCGCATCTGTAAGCCATTGCACATACCGGTATCCAAACTTTGCATCCAGTGCGTCTTTTACCACACCCTTTTCTATCACCCGAACCGTAGCCTTATACAAATAAGGTCTTTCCGGACACCACAACACTGTTTTATCTACCTGCGTAGCCGTTTGCACGGTTTTGGTTTCACCGGCCGCTAACTGAACCTGTTGCTGCCACGTGAACACTTTACGGTTTACGCTATCTGTAATCACCGCTTCCACCGTTACGGCATGTGATTGTTTACTGTAATTCTTTATTTCCGCAGTAAGGTTCCCTTTCGATACACCATTGGCTTTAATAGCGCTATCACTCCATACATGTATACCAAAAGGTTCTACACGCACTGCATCTGTAGCTACCAGATGCACCGGCCTGAAAATACCCATCGGTTGCGATCCTTCCGAAAAACCCTGCTCTTCCGAGCAACCACCGCACACCCAGGGTAAGGTTCTGATAAAGCCCGGATGGTCTGCTTTTACTGCAATGGTATTTAGTTTACCCAATTGAGCCGCCTCCGTTATGTCTATTGTAAAGGAAGTACGGCCGCCTGCATGACTGCCCACTTGTTTACCATTCACCCATACGGTAGCAAATGAGTTCACCCCTTCAAACCAAAGAAACAATTGCTTACCGGCATAAGAAGGGTCTATCACCAAAGTTTTACGATACCAGGCATATCCATGCCGGTTACCATGCTTTAACTGCCGGTAGCCTTCGTATTTGTCCCAGGTATGTGGCACACTTACCACTGCCCATTGTGCATCTTTAAAACCAGTGGCTTCAAACCCCTTCCAGGCATCGGCATCACTGTTATGCGCTGTAGTGCGCCAGCCGTCTTCCAGCAGCACATCCCTGCGCAGGCCTTGTGCTGCGGCAGTAGAACAGTACAATGCCGCCACCAGCAACACACTACAATACCAACGTTGTATACAAACACGAATCATCTTATTCAATTATGGTTTCTCTACCAGGGGCGACAAGTAAAAACGATACCGGTAATCCCTGGCTGGCACCTGGTATTGCTCCAGCGGCTGGGCCACATCGCTCCAACTATCATTACCGCCCACGCCCATTTGTACCAGGTCTATGTTTAATGTAATATACCCCGCATCACGCAAATCTGTAGTATGTTTTGAAGCAGCTATATTCTCCTCGGTATAGGGCCATGCGCTCATACTTAACAGGCTATCCGCTATCACCATTACACCACTCTGCTTCTTTTCGTTCAACAGCATCATCCAGCGCACATCTGTTCTGTTACCGTTTTCCTGTGGCACTACATAAGGCTCCATAAAATCAGACAGGTTACTGTGATAGATACCGGCGTCAAAACCATAACGCCTGTCAATGTAATTCTCATACAATCCCCTGCCATACCACGAGATACTATCAAAACTGCGCGGTATGCCACATTGCATACCCACTTTGGGTATATGTGGCAATGCTGTATCGGCATGCAGGGTGTAATCTACTTTTACCAACCCGCTTCCATCAATAGTATATACCACTGTAACCTGCGCGCTGTCGTGCAGTAAAGTATATTTACTTTCTATAACGTGGTTACCTTGTTTATTCTTACTATGACTGATACCAGACAGCTTCATATCCGTATGAAACCAGGAATATAATTTTTTATGCGTTTTCCAGCCACGCTTGTCATTATCCGTTTGCGGACGGGTGAAATGCGGCAATAAAGGCGCTTTTAAACGCTCTGCACCTTCATACACCATAGAGAATAAGCCGCCATTCTTTTTGGAAAAGCCTAACTGCACCTTCTTGCCTTTAATCAATATATCATCGGCAGTTTCTGTATAGTCCAGCGAAGTAGCATCAGAGAAAGTCAGCCAACGTGCAGCAGGCCGCGTCAGCGAAAATTGATTGGCAGCCACTTCATAACCAGCCGCAGCCCAGGGTTTATTTTCCTTTTGTAAGAAATGAATATCACATAAAAACTCCCCATCATTATACAATCCGGCGGGATATAGAGAAGAGACATGAATAACCGTATCCCGCCCTGCGGCTACCATCATTACGGGCAAGGTATCCACCTTTACGGCCTTTCCTTCTTTCAGTATACGCACATACACGGTATACCTGCTCAGCGATACACTGCTATGGCGGTTATGAATCTTTATTAATCCCTGCACGCTGTCAGTCATCGTACATTCCACCGGCTGAAATACCCGCTTACATTCATACATCGGCGCTTTAGGTCTGCCCAAAGCATCTACAATTCCCTTGATGGTAAAGTTGTCAAAATACTTTTCACCAAAATCACCACCATACGCATAATAGGGCCTGCCCGCTGAATCTATCTTTTCCAAACCCTGGTCTTTATATTCCCAGATACAACCGCCTATTACACGCGGCGTATTGCGAAACACATCCCAGAACTCTTTCAGGTTACCTACCGAGTTGCCCATTGCATGCGCATACTCCACAAAGAAAATAGGACGCGTATCTCCGTTGTTCTGATTGGCCAGTAAAGTAGGCGTATAAATACCGGGATACATACGGCTTACGATATCTACATAATACTGATCTCGTGGATTTTGTAAACGATGCGAATGGTCATTGGTTTTAGGATAACGCGGATCGCCCAACGGAATATACCCTTCCAACTGATGACTGCCCATTCCCGGCTCGTAATGCACCGGACGGGTAATATCAAAATCGTGCACCCACGCAGCCATAGCCGCATGGTTAGGTCCACGCCCGGCTTCATTACCCAGGCTCCAGATAATTACACTTGGGTGGTTCTTATCCCGCATTACCATACGCGTTACACGTTCCATATAAGCATGTGTCCATTCCGGGTCATTGCTAAGCTTGCCACCCAGGCCATGCGTTTCATGGTTGGCTTCATCAATTACCAGTATACCATATTCATCACACAGATCGTAGAAATACGGATCTAAAGGGTAATGACTGGTACGTATGCAGTTGAAATTAAAACGTTTGATCGTTTGCACATCCTGCAATATATCATCCCGTGTTAAGGCTTTACCTCTCGTGGGATGATGGTCAGGCCTGTTTACCCCATACAGGTACGTTTCTTTGCCGTTAATCAGCAGCTTGCTGTTCACCGGCGAAAACTCAATGCTTCTGAAACCCACCTTGCAACTCTTCACTTCCAGTATATGACCAGTACTGTCCTCCAATGATACCGTCAATGTATACAAGTTAGGCGTTTCATCACTCCATTTATCGGGATGCGGAATAGTAGTTTCCAGCAAACCGAATTTCACGTTATCCAAACGGGGATATATTTCATTTACAATAGCATTGGCATCCTTTGTTAAAGGAGCAGCCAGCACTGCCTTTCCCTGCTTATCAAACAACTGCGCTTTTACCGTATAGCCTCTTACCGGCTTACCGGTATAGTTATCTAAGCGTGGACGAATGCTCAGCACCGCATCATTATACTGCTTATCCAGTTTCGCCTGCCAATGCAAATCAGCAATACGCAAAGGCGGTTCGGCCAACAGCATTACTTCGCGCTGTATACCGCTTAAACGCCAGTGATCCTGGTCTTCCAGGTACGAGCCATCGCTCCAGCGAATTACCTGTACCGATATACTATTTTCCCCTGCACGTAAGTAAGGGGTAACGTTAAACTCAGAAGGTAAGAAACTATCCTCACCGTATCCGGCAAACTTACCGTTCACCCATACTTTAAAGGCAGAGCTTACGCCACCAAAATGCAGGGTGATATTCATGCCCTTCCAGCTGGCAGGCAACGTAAAGCTGCGCTGATAACTGCCCACTGCATTGTAATCTTTGGGAATATTGGGCGGATCTACGGGGCGAAAAGGATATACCGCGCTTTTATAAATAGGCTTATCATATCCCTGCATTTCCCAGTTGGCAGGCACCGGAATCTTCTTCCAGCCTTTCACCTTGCTTTTATAAAAATCAACGGGCGCATCTGCCGGTTTGATAGCAAAGGAAAAATCCCAGTCGCCATTCAACAACAACATCCTGCCACTGGCAGCACGATCCCCTTTCAACGCCGAAGCCACATCGGCATACGAATAAGCCGTAGCACGACTTCTGTCGCGGTTAATACTGGTTACCAGCGGGTTTTCCCAGGGCTCGGCCGCATATACACCCGGCACCGGCGGCACCGCAGCAGGCAAGCCATCCACGGTTTGTGCCATACCAGCCAACGACGCAAAAACACTCAACAGACATACAGATAAATAGCGCATACATTCCATTATTTTACAACCGGCATCCACACCGTCATATCATCATACCCCCTGTTATTCCAGGCGTAATAAGGTATCAGTTTTATAGTAACAGTTTTATCCGCCGCCTGTAAAGGACGGTACAGGATATTATTCCAGTTGTTATGAGTAGTTAACCGGGCCTGCCCCTCCAGTGCCATCACCTCGCTGTTATCAATTTTCACCGGCACCGGTTTCAGCACAATATCCGAAGGTAGCGATACCTGAAAGATATCCTGTCCTGGTAAGTCTGCCGCTTCCAGGCAATACACCAACGGACCACGCTTTACCACCACCTGGTTACGGGCTTCTTCTACCATGGGGTTGGCTTCCAGCAAAGTAGCAGGCATATCCAGCACCAGGGCTATTACATCCCCTTTTTTCCATTGACGCGTAACAGTAGCATAGCTACCGCTTTCCAACGCCGTATTTACCGGCTGGCCATTTACCTGTAATTGCGCCTTACCACACCATCCCGGTATACGCAGATGTATAGCAGTGCTTTTGGCAGGCGCCTGCTGAATAGTAATATGGATATTGCCATCCCAGGGATAGCCTGTTACCTGTTCCAGTTGTAGAGCAGATCCATCTGCCAGTTTAGTTTGCAATTGGTTGCTACCATACATATCTACATACAAGCCATCTTTGGCCACACTATACATATAGCTGCTTACTTCTGCAATAGTACGTACCGTATTAGGCGGGCAACAGTTAGATAAAGCGATATAAGGCTTACGGCTACCCTCCCATCTTAAATGATAAGGATAATCCTTACTCACTGCCAGCGGATTGGTATAACAATAATCATTACCGTTTACGCTTACCCCGCTTAACACACTGTTATATAAAGTAAGCTCCACCACATCTGCATACCGGGCATCGCCGGTTAGCTGTAACATGCGGCGGTTCCATAACACACTGCCAATATTGGCGCAGGTTTCATTGTAGGCGCTCAGGTTAGGCAGCTGGTAGTTTTTACCATAAGCCTGGTGTATACGCTGCACCGTATCCGGATTGTACGAAATACCATCCACCGATACCCCATCGTATAAAGCTCCGCAACCACCTGTTACATATAATTTCCGGTTTACAATATCCTCCCACAACAACTGCAACGTATGCAGCAAAGCAGTATCACCTGTTTCGGCATATACATCAGCCACACCCGCCAGCAGGTAGTTGGCACGTACAGCATGCCCTACCACCCGTTTCATATCACGAAAAGGCACGCGGTCAGAATTATCATCTGTTCCCTCCGTCATACCGCGTATATCAATCAGCTTTTTAGCCAACTGCAAATACTTTACTTCTCCTGTAGTACGGTACATCTCTATCACCCCCATATAGTGCGATGGACAAATAGCATTACGCGCCTGCTGCGGAGTAGCCTTTGTATAAAAAGCGATCAGGAAATCAGTTGCCTTTTTAGCAATGTTCAGTAAGCTTGTTTTGCCGGTAGCACGGTAGTGTACACAGGCTGCCGTCATCAGGTGGCCGAAGTTGTATGCTTCAAAACTCAGCTTATCATCAAACATCTCCCGTTTACCGGTTTGCTGTTGTTCTATGATAGACTTTGTATATACATACCCATCTTTACGCTGCGCCTTTCCTATTACCGCAATTGCCTTATCCATCATACTGTCCAGCTTGCGGTCTTTAGTGGCTGCGTACATAGCTGCTACCGCTTCCAGGGTTTTATAAAAATCACCATCATGGAAGGAAGGCCCCTTAAACGAACCCGTATCCAACCCGGCAGCTATTTCAAAGTTTTTAAAGGAATGACATAATTCTGCATCATTATAGGTATGCCACAAATGTGGCACCATTGAATCTCTGCACACCGCAAAACGCTCTGCCCAAAAACCACTGGTCCATTGCACACTGCCCATATCAACACTTGTTCTGCTGGCATAAGGGCTGGCACTGGTGTTTACCAGCGAATGCTGTTGTGCCTGTGTGCTCACAGTGGCACCAACTAACACGCCTATCAACAATAACTTTTTCATACCATTCATAAGTTCGTTCCTGCACTATTACAATGCCGTATAAGTAATACGGTATGCTTTGTTTTTTTCAATCGTTACTTCATACTGCTGGCCGCTCTTTAACACGGCTGTACCATTGCTCACCACCGGTTTGGTTTTACTGTTCAACAGTAATTTACCCGTACCTGTAGCTGATTGCACCTTTATTTCCTTAGCGCTGCAATACACATGTATATTACCGCCAGGCACAGGCACATCACCTTCCATCCACTGTAAACCGCCCAATACCGGCGTAATGGTGTAGGTATCGTAACCCGCCGTTACCGGCGTAACGCCTAAATAGTATTTACCCAACAGGTATATCGGGCTGGCTCCCCAGGCATGACATAAGCTTTTGCCAAAAGGACGGCCATACATCGCATAATGCTCTGCTCCTTTCTTAGCCGGGTTGTATTCTTCCCAAAACGAAGTAGCGCCCAATTTCAACATCCCGCCCCAATAGTTTTTCATTTCCTGCAACACGTAGTTCTGCTCCCCTAACGCACATAATGCTTCCAGTTCATAAAAGCGCATATATGGCGTAGTAATAGCAGGCACGTTGTTGTTCAGCAACACCTGTTTTTTCACCCCCTGCTTCTGATCATTGTTGAGATAGTTGAAAAAGATCGCAAACATATTGGCGTAGCGTGTAACATGATCGGTAGGCTGGCCGTTAATGCGGCTATGTACCAACGCCTGCTTCTCTGTATTCCAATACCAGTTAAACAGTTTGGTTTTTACATCTGCCGCCAGCTGGTTATAAGTATCCTTGTGTTTTGCGTCATTAGCTATCTCTGCACACAGCGCCATGGTTTCCAGGCTGCGGCAAAACAGTAATTGTTCAAAACTTACTTCTCCCTGCTTGCTTAAACCATCGGCCCAGTCAATAAATATCCAGTCGCCCGACAAACCTTCCATCAAACCATCTTTATTCCTGCGGCCCAGGCAATACTCCATCAGCGATTGCATACGTGGGTAACACTGTTTAATAAAGCTGCTGTCGCCTGTATAGCGGTAGTAATCATAAATGCCCATGAACCAGTAAAACGTATAATCCATAATGGTATTGATATGACTGCTTACCGGGTCTTTGCCACGCTGTGCCAGTAATGTACGTTTTACGGTAGGCTCATCAAAATACAGGTAGTAGTTCATCAGGTAGCTTTGATAAGCATCCCCGCTCCATACCCAACGGTCGCGTTTAATACCATCTATAAAAAACTCGCGGGTGTTCAGGTGCAAGGTATACTTCGCTACATCGTAAATGCGGTTGATCTCCTCATCCGAACAACGAAAGTTACCCTTCTCCTGTACAGTAGAATACTCATACAACATAGAAACCGAATCGTAACTTACTCCCGCAGCAGCATTTACCTGCACATACCGGAAAGCCTTGCTTAAAGGCAGTACAGAATCACGGGCAGGTGCATTTTGCAGTTCCAGCCTGTCCAGCGTTTCGCAACTTTCTGTAGCCATGGCTTCTTCACGCGATTCTCCATAATACAACGACAACCCACCAGTTCCTTTCAGGCCATGTATCTTAATAAAACCAAAAGTTTCTTTTCCAAAATCCAGTACCTCCCCTTGTGATAGTTTCTCTTTACGCACGGCAGAAGCAGGTGTTACCTGTAAACGGAAAGCAGAAGGCGGTTGCAGCGGATTGTTAAAACCACCCGAAGCAGCAGGTAACCAAACCGTACCGGACTGGTCCGATACCTTACCAGTAGCATCAATCCATTCTTTATCTTCAAACGTCACCTTCCAGCTGGTATCTGTTACCAGTGTTTTCCCTTTCAGGTAAATAGCGGGTACACGGTCCTGGCAAAACACTTTCATATCCAGCACATGTTTACCCGCAGGTAAGGTAACCTGCGAAGGTTTGCCTGGTAACAGTTTAGTATCCAGTTTTACGTTATACTCCCCTTCTACATACACCGATACGTCTTCCGGTGCAGTCAGGTTAAATGTTTTATGAAAATTGATCAGGATATAATGGTTATCCAGTTTCCAGAAAGGCGGAAAAAAAGAACCGCGTTCTGTGCGCCTGTTCTGCATTTTATTGCTCAACCAGATATCAAAATCGCCCGGATACCATATCCATGTGGCTTCCTGCGCCGCCACGGCACTTACGCCGCCGGCTAACAACAGAATCATTGCAAATCGTTTCACTATCAGCATGCTATCGTTCTTTTAATGTCCACTAAAAACTATATATAATAAAATCATCACTATAATCAGTAAGGTCCAAGCCCATTTCACACGCGGCGTTGTTTTTTCCGGCTGCACTTCAGCAGCTCCCTGCTGCTCCTGGTATACCTGCCCGTTTTTATCCAGCAGCGAAACCACTACTGCCGCCAGCAGCAACACCACAAACAACAAAAAAGACAATACCAGGTAATGTGGCCAGGAATGATACCTGTCCGGCGGAAACACCCACAGGTATAACACGCCGGTTCCCAGGCTAAAAGCCGATCCCGCCGATAACACCATGTTCACCGCCAAACGGGTGGTGCGTTTCCAGAATACCGACAGTAAGAACACCACCGATAAAGGCGGCGCAATAAAGCCCAGTACCGACTGGAACACATCAAATAGTTTTATGCCTTTAATGCTGTCAATAGCCAGCGCTATCAGCACTGCTATGATACACCCCACGGCTATGCTGATACGCCCCATGCGTATCATTTCTTTATCGGTAGCTTGCGGACGGTATTTTTTCACATACACATCCATCGTAAACACCGTACTCAACGAGTTTAAGGAAGAACCTATAGTGCCTACCAGTACGGCAATCAGCACTACAATTACCAGCCCGTTCATACCCGGAGGAAATAAACTGGTTACCATAGTCATATACGCTTCATCTGCATTGGCCAGGTTGGGAAACAGCGCAAAACACAAAATGCCCGGCAGGATAAACAAAGGCAGTGATAATATTTTCAGCCAGCCTATAAAGTTCACCCCCAGCTGCCCCTGTTGCAGGTTACGCGCCCCCAGCACCGATTGCACCATTGCCTGATCGGTACAGAAAAAAGCCACTGCGGCTACCGGGTACCCCAGCAGTATCGCATACCAGGGATATTTTTCATCGCTGGCAGGATGTATAAGATTCCAGTAACCGGAAGGCACTTTATGATATAAGGCGCTGAAACCACCTACTTTGTTCAAACCTATGATCGTTAAAGTAAGCGATACGCCTATCAGCAATATCATCTGAAACACATTCACTTTGGCAATAGCCCTTAGCCCGCCTGCAAAAGCAAACAAACCCGCAAACGCCACCAGCACTATCACCGATTGCCACATGGGTATATCCAGTATCTGCCTTACCAAAAAACCACCGGCAAATAAACCCAGCGATAGCCACGATATCAGTATTTTAATCAGCGCATACCAGGCCAGTATGTTCTGTGTAGAACTGCCATAACGCTTACCCATAAACTCCGGCATGGTGCTTACACGGCTGGCCAGGTACCGGGGCGCAAACACCACCGCCAGTAAAAACAGAAACACAAATGCATACCAGTCAAAATTAATAGCCACAATACCCGTGCTATAGCCAATACTGGCAAAGGCCAGCAACATGGAAGGCCCTACGTTGGTACCCCACATATTAAAACCAATGCTGGACCACCCCAGCGATTTACTGGCCAGGAATAAAGTACCTTCCTTTTTACGGGCAGCCTCACTGGCGCGGTATCCTATCAGTAGCAGCACCAACAGGTATACCACAACTATTGTATAGTCCAGTGCAGTAAGGCGTTGTATAATGTTATTGAGTTGCATGTGTTCTTAAAGCAATCGTTAGTGAATAAACAGTGCGTTATGGCAAAACAGCGGCACCCTGTAACAACTCCGGTGTTAGATCGTGCGCTTTCAGTATGTCGGCAATTTTCACAGGTGTGCCTGTTTTCAGGCTTTTATCCATCGCCTGTAACAAAGCAATCGTGCCTATCCCTTCTTTAATATCCGGGTAGGCGGTAGTATTATTTTCAATACTGTCTGCAAAATATTCCAGGTAGTTCTGGTATTCTCCGGCATGATGGCTTTTGCCTTCAAAGCGGAAATAATGTTTCAGCTTATGCTCCCAGGTAACGATCTGCTCTTCACCGGTGTTGGTAGTTACGGCATAACGCAAATCCATGTAGTCGCCCTGGCTGCATCCTTCCGTCCCTCTTAATATACAGCTCATTTCACTGTCACGGGTAACAGGCTGCACCGGTCCGGTATAAGCGCCGCTTACGCGCGCCACACGGCCATCTTTCGATTTAAAGATAAAGTGCATGGTATCTTCATGCTTCAAACCACCTTTTCTGCCATTGCTGCTTAACATGCCATAACCCATTACTTCTTCTATATCAGGCAGGTACCAGCGTATAAAATCAACCGGGTGACTTAACCCACCATATAACCATTTAAAACTGCTTTCCAGCGACCAGGGCTTTTCTAAAAACCAGCGATGATCGGCATGATAATAGGCTTCTACCGTAATCAGCTCACCAATAATACCCGCTTCGTAATCTGCACGCTGCCGTTTCATGGGTTCAAAAAAGCGGGAGCTTTGCCCTATGAATACTTTTTTGCCGGTTGCTTCGCTCAAAGCCAGCAATTCCTGTGCTTTGGATAAATCGTCAATAAACGGTTTGGTGCATACTACATGCTTGCCATGCTGCAATGCCATTGTCACATGCTGTGCATGCAGGTGATCGGGCGTATAAATAGCAATTACATCTATTTCTTTATCATCCAGCATATCCTGGTAACTGGTGGTGTAGCTATGAAAATCAAATTCTTTGGCACGCTGCTTACACAGCTCTTCGTTACGGTCGCATACCGTTTTTAAACGAAACTTTTTGCTGTTCAACGCGGCAGACATCGTGCTTCTGCCCTCCCCTAATCCCAGTATACCTATGTTTAACATAATCGCTTATTTATATGCTATCAAAATATGGTGTCTTATTTCAACTCCACCCACACTTCACCGGGCGCTGTTCCGGCAATACCTTCCTGGTATTTTTTCATCAGCGTATTCCACTCCACCACGCGCGGGTTATTCTCTGTTGTTTTAGGATTTAAATTATCCAGCTTCTCCCCTTTGGGTATGCTTATCACCAACATCAGCTGGCGGCCATTCCTGTACAATAACAACTGCTGAAAGCGGGCATGGCAAAACCCTTTGGCCAGCTCCGGCCACTGACTGTATTGCGTGGCATGGTATTGCAGGTATTGCTGTTGCAAGGCTGTATCTGCCACCAGGTTAGCTGTTAAGAGGGTATGTTCCCATTCTTCCGCTACTGTTGTGCTATCGCATTTACTACGGTCAAACACATAAAAGCAACTATCGTATAATGTCACTGTTGCATCTGGCACAGCCTTTTTCAACAATGCCACTACCTCATGGGCATTGGGCATTACCGCAAACACCACATAATGGTTTTTCCATTGCTGCAATCCATCGTAATGTGCTGCATGCCTGTTCAGTACTTCCTGTATGCGGTGGGCATATTGCTTCGTGGCTTTGGGTGTTACCATTTCTATAATTACCGGCTTTTCTGCTATAGCCCTTTGCGTTACAGTAGGCGAATAGCTATTAATCAATACACGGTTATCCACCAGGGCTTGATTACACAGCAATGACCGGTAAGCAGGTTGCAGGCCAGCCAGTTGCTTTACACTATCTGTCACCTGCGGGCCATTGTTAAACCAATTATTGTTAGGACCGTTGGCATTCTGCAAAAACTTCTTTGCCGGGCACCAGTTATTATTCACCGTATAATATGCCGTGCCTTCATCTGAATACAAGTAAAACCAGTGTGCAGGCAAATGCGCGTACGGCGCTTTATAAATACTGTCGATATAGTTTTCACTGATCACCGATCCGGGCTGCGCCGATAAAGTATAGATAGCAGCCACATCATACATATGCCTGCCGTAATGATGTATTTTATTACGCAGCACCCGGTTGTTCTGCATCACGTTTACCGTGCGTGTCCAGCCCCAGCCTACACTAATGCCGGAGTAGCTTACCTCACTTACTTCGTTATGCTCAATGGTTATATTCTTCACATACCCGGCGCTAATGCCCAGTGTACCCCAGTCTTCATTGGTTACATCTGTTACCAGGTTATTGTTGATGTTGGTATAGCTGCACACTTCGCGGTTATCTACCGGCAGGTATGGCAAATGCGTTTCAAAGGGTTCATCTGAGTATACGCCCACCTGTATGCCTGTGCCACCAATATCACTGAATACGTTACCGGTAATGTCATCCTGCCGGGTACCTCTTTTATAGTCCAGCCCTGTAGAAGCCAGGTGCCTGAAACGGCAACCTTCAAAGCGGGTATCATGCGCAAACATGACTTCGGCAGCCGCCGGAGGCCTTCCTATCCATGCCTGATTTTCCAATCCTTTTTTATCCGGCGTACCAGGCACTTTCAGCTTATAGGCATCCAGCATATACATGCCTGCCTGCAAAGGCACATGCCCTTGTAAAGAAGGACGTAACCAGCTGGTATGTTCAAATGCAATACCCTTAAACTGTACATAACCAACCGGATTATCGATAGTGCCACTCACTTTTACCAGTGTTTCCTGTACGGGTGCTACCACTTCCTGTGTCAGCAGGTTTTCATCTGCCCTGGGCCAGTAATACAATTGCCCGGCAGCCACATCCAGGTACCATTCTCCCGGCTCATCTAAAAACTGTATCGCATTGGTGAGATAAAAAGCAGAATTACCCGTGTGGGTCGATTGCCACGGAGCCGGCCAGGGATGTTCGTTTTGTACAATGCTTTCCGGTTGTTCAAAAGACAGTTTAGTACTATCCCCTTGTACCAGCATCGCTTTTACACGCAGATTGGCTATAGCCCACCACTGATGTATCAGCATTTCCACACCTGCTGCCTGTTGCAGGGAGGGCGTAGCCGGTGTAGGTATCCAGCATTCTCCGGTAGCATGGTTCCACGATATAATACGACACATACTATCTCCATTACTATACCGTGCGCGGGTAGCTTTACGGTTGTTCACCCACAGCTGCCTGAACAGCAATGAAACTCCCCCGGTAGCTGGCACAGGCGCCACCCACACTTTACCTTTAGCAACAGCAGGAAGGCCCGCAGGTGTTTGCTGTGCACGTTTCCAGCCGTTGATAGTGATACCGCCACTGATGATGGGCTGCTCACCAGCTGCCGCTTCTATAATGGTAGGACTTTCGGGTGTACCCGAATCTTCCGGCCGAATCAGCACCGGATCGTATAAGCGGTAAGTGCCGCCCTGTACAATAATATGAATGCCGCCCTGCACACCACTGTTATGCAATCGCCGCCATTCTCTTGCCAGCCGCAAAGCAGCCTGCAAAGTGGCTTTGGGATGCCCGGCAGTGCCATCGTAAGTATCATTTCCCTGTATGCTCACAAAAATGTCTGCGGCATCTGCGTGTAGGGCAGATGCCAGCAAAACATAAATAGCCAGCAACAGAAAACATCGTTTATTCATATGGCAATACTTTATTTTTTGCCTGATTGAAATATCTTTTTCAGGTAGGCGGTATTAGCACCGTAGTTACCTTTTACATCTTTCGGTTTAGAAGCATCGCGGGAACGTTCAATCACCAGCCAGCCGCTCCACTTCATCTTATCCAGTACCTTCTTCACTTTCACCATATCAATTTGCGCATCGTTCTGTAACCAAACACTATCCTTGTTGGTACAGTGTATCATGCAAATGCGGTCTTTGCCCAATATGGTCAGCTCTTTATACAGATCGCGTCCTTCCTTTAAAGGATTAGAGAAATTGAAATAGATTTTAATACCGGGTGAGTTGATTTCTTTTAACAGCCGCACTTCTTCCGATGCAGTCAGTGCGGTTTCAATGCCAATTACCACACCCGCTTTTTCCGCCATAGCGCCGGCCACTTTTAAACGGGCCACTACCGAATCGCGCACTTCCGGGTTCTTACGCAAATCGCATTGTACCCCCAATGGCAGGAAAGCTACTTTTACATTCATCAGTTGCATAGAGGTGATACAGTCCTGTATAGATTGTATATACTCTGTACGGTTGCAGAACGACTGGGCATAATACCCGGTCATAGCCAGTGAAAATATCTCTACCTTTTCTTCTTTGGCTTTATTGATAAACTCCTGGCGCAGCGAGTCTACCAACAGCTTGTTATCAAACGTAGGCCGGTTGCCCAGGCCGCCTAAATCAATTTCCACACCATCTGCACCCAGCTGGCGGGTTAAGGTGATAGCACCTACCTTCTGGCGCTTCAACAGCATTAAATCAATTAATCCTACCTTATAGCGCTGTGCACCGGCATCGGCCGCAGCCATTACCAGTAACAGGCCTAACAGCAATACATTCTTCTTATATAGCATCATCGTTTATTTAGTATTCCATATTTTTTCCAGCTGCGCAAAACCATGAATAGCATTGGCCGGAAGTTGCTCGCCTTTATCGCCAAACACATACAATGCCTGCTCTTTCTCAATGGTCAGTGTGCTTTCATCTATGTTACCGGCAGCATCCTGTATAGCATTCAGTTGCAGGCCCAGATGCTTTGCCATAAAGCGGTATACAGCGGTGCGCTTGTTAATGCCAAAATCGTGTCCCTCAGCAGGCAGGTGAACGTTCTCCACCTGGCCGCTTTGCTGGTAATAACCATATATTTTTTGCAGGTAGGGAAAATCATGCTCCGGCATTTTATCTGTCCAGTCTTTACCATCACTTACCACCAGTTGCGGACGTGGAGCGGTCATAGCAGCAATTTCCACGTTATCGGTACGGTTACCACAGCTATGTATAGGCATACCACTTTCACAAGGGCAGCCACCATAGAAATAAGAACTTAACGAAACCACCGGCGCACTTACTTTAATACGGTTGTCTATAGCCGCCATCAACACGGTGTGACTGCCAGCGCCTGAGCCACCTGTAATAGCCACCCGTGCCGTATCAGCATCTTTTAATTGTAACAGGTAATCGAGTATGCGTATAGAGCCTAACACCTGCACACTCATGGCCAGGCTTCTGCGGTGATCTTCCTGGGCAAATTGTAATAACGATTCGCCCCAGGCAAACAGATCATAGCTGAAAGCCATAGCGCCCATCCTGGCCAGCGCTGCACAGCGATACTGGCAATCGGGCCGATAACGTTGTTTTTCCCAATGCCCATCGGGATTCAGTATCACCGGTATCTTTCCTTTATACTTAGCCGGTTTGTATAACGATCCGTTGATGTATACACCCGGTAATATTTCAATAGCAATGTTGCGTACAGTGTAGCCATTAAACTTACGCTCAGCAGTGACGATCGGCTGCGATTTTGGCGCTGCCGGTAATGGCTGTAGTTGTAAAGCTTCCAGCAAGCAAGGTTGCAAAACACTTTTACGCTGCTCCCACTCTTCGCGGTTGTGGTATTGCGCGGCCAGCCTGTCTAGTTCCGCCCATCCATCAGCCACCGTCCAGCGGTAATACTCGTATACGCTGAGCTTATATAGTTTGTCCTTTTCTTTTTTCACTTTTAAATCCAGCGGCGCAAGCACATTGTCCAACGTGGCTTCTACATCATTGCGAAAACGCCAGTCGGCATAAGTAACCCATTTGCCCGCTACCAGGCTATCTGCATATTTAATCCTTACCCCGTATTGGGTTTCAATAGTAGCCAGCACCTCGCGCAAGGTTCTTTTATAACCTGCATCTGTATTCTGTTGCGCATAGGCATTACCCAGCAACAACATTCCAGCGGCCACCCATATCGTTCTAAGGTTCTTCATGTGATGCATTTGTGGCAGGTGAAATTGCAGCACCCGGCCATTGCTCGTTAATAATCTCTTTCATTTCCAGTTTAGCCGGATCAATTTTTACATATTTAATCCGCTCCCTGCGCCAGGTGTACACGATATGCACCATACCATCGGCCGATTGCATTACACTGGGATAAGAATACTGGCTCACCGGTGAATCTTCCAGCACCAGCGATGCATACCAGGTTTTGCCATCTTTTGACAACGCTACGTTTAACGGCGTTCTGGGCCCTTTCCCATTCGATAAAGACGCATCAGGTTTTACGTGGTTGTATACCAGCAGTTGCCTGCCATCTTTTAAGGTAATGGCATCTGTGCCGGAATTGTTGTTAGGCAAATGGATCAGTTTCATTTCGCCCCAGGTTTTGCCCCCATCACTGCTCCACGCTTCGGCAATGCTTCTGTTGCGGGTTCTGCACAATATCTGTAAGCGGCCATCTGCATAATGCAGTATGCTGGGCTGTATAGCGTTAATGGTTTTGCCATCATTCAATGGCCCTATCTTATTCCAGGTTTTACCTTCATCGGTAGTAGTTTCAAAATGTACACGCCAGCCGTTTCCTTCCGTGCTGGATGGGCAAATGAGCACATTACCCACCTGCACCGGTTTATTTTTAATAGGGCCCAGGAATCCTTCTGGCAAAGCTTCCGGGCTGCTCCAGCTGATACCATTATCCTTTGAGCGAATCATCCATCCTTTCCAGTTAGCCACTTTGTTGCCTATTTTATAAAACAACAGCAAATCGCCGTGCGGCACCTGGTATAACACCGGGTTGTAACAGGCAATACGCACGCTGTCATTTACCACACCATTGGCTACCGATACAGGAGTGGTCCATTGGCCATTCACCAGGCGGCTGGTATATATCTCTACGTCTTTATTGCCTTCCTTCGTTCCGCCAAACCATGCTGCAATCAAACCTTTAGGCGTTTCCGCTATCGTAGAAGAATGACTTTCGGGAAAAGGAGATTGACTAAAGATGAATTCATCTGTTACAATACCTTTTTTCCATAACAAGGCAGAAGAGAAATGATAGCTACCCGAAGCCACGCTATACACAGCCGTGCGCCCTTCCATGCGTAAAAAGCGAACACCAGCAGCTTTGGCAGCAGGTTTCCCGCCTTCTGTTACACCTGCACTGTCGTTAGCAGGTATATACAATGTCGCTTGTGTGTTAGCAGGAATAGTCACCTGCCAGTTAAACAGGTCTTCTTTCTTTTGCCAGTTGCTTACGATGGCACCGTTTACGCTTTGGTAGCTGGCGTTTACATAAGTAAGTCCATCCATATTCTCCGGCTTCATAACAATAGAACGAAAGCCGGCGCCGGCAGATTGAATGCCGCCGGCATTTTCAAACAACCACACCAGTAAATCGCCCAGCAACATCACATGGTTTTGTGAGTTCATCTGTGGGTCGGCAGTGTTGCCATTCCACAACTCCCATATGGTAGAAGCGCCATTCTCTGTCATGTAACCCCAGCTGGGATAAGTTTTATTGGAAGCCAGTGTATAAGCAATATCTGAACGCTGAAAGCGGGTTAAACCACGCATCAGGTATTGAATGCCTATTACCCCTGTGCTCACATGCATGTGATTGGTAATTTTTACAGTATTGTACAGGCTGTTAAACACACCCTCTTCCAGCTCGGCCGGCACCATGCCATAATACAAAGGCAGCAGGTTGGCAGTAGCCGTGTTATTATCATAGCATTTCTGCTGTGCACGGTAAAAGGTGGTATGAAAAGCTTTTTTTACAGAATCGGCCAGTGTGGCAAAACCCACTACATCTTCCTGCTGTCCTGCCAGCTTTGCAAACTGCTGCATATATTGCAACATCTGGTAGTAAGTAGCAGTAGCTATAAGGGTTCCATTGGTGTTGCGCAGGGAATCGCGCGAGCGGATCATGTGTAAATCTTCCGGCGGCACGCACCAATCGCCATACTTATCTTTTGTAAGCAGGTAGTTTTTCAGGTACTTGCCTTGCATATAGCGCATCCACTTTTTCATAGAAGCGTAATGCTTTACTATCGGCTGTGCATTGCCATACTGCTTGTATAACATATCCGCTACCATCAGGTATGTGCCCGGCCAGGTAACGTTGTCTGAGTAATAGTTCCAGTAAGCCGGAGCCACATCGGGTATAGCACCTTCTGCGGTTTGCGCGTCTTCAATATCATCCAGCCATTTGGCATACAGGTTTCCGTTACCAAACAAAAAGCTTTCGCCTAATGCACCGGTAGCACGGTCGCCCAGCCAGGGCTGGCGCTCGTTCCGTTGCGGACAATCTACCGGCATGCCTTTATAGTTGGAAGCAATGCCCCACCAGGCGTTACGGATAATTTTATTGATAATGGTATCTGAGGTTTGCAGCTGACCTGTAGTTTCCAGCGCATCATACACTAACTGTCCTTCAAAATTATCAGCAGCAGGTTTGCCGGGGAAACCGGTTACCTCTACATAACGAAATCCCTGGTACACAAATGCCGGATGCCAGGTTTCTACTCCACCCCCTTTCAGGGTGTAGGTGTTGGTAGCTCTGGCATCACGCAGGTTGGCGGTATATAAATTACCATTCGGCTGCAGGCTTTCCGCAAAACGCATGGTAACCTTATCGCCTTGCTTACCCTGCACTTTCATTTGTAACCATCCTGCAAAGTTTTGTCCCATGTCCAGTATATAACCATTGGCGCTGGGGCGTATAGATACGGGTTTCAACGTTTTCATCACCCGCATAGGCTCGCTCACCTGTGCTTTTAACACACCACCGGGCGCAGCTACCAGTTGAACCGGCATCCATCCTTCGGCAACACTGGCCAATGCCAGTGACCTTTTACCGGTAAGCGCTTTATTGGCGTCGTATGTTTCGCCATCATATTCGTTATTGCTACGTATGGGGCCATCTGCGTTCAGCTTCCAGCTACCATCACTTATCACCGTTTCCCTGGTGCCATCTGTATAAGTCAACTCCAGCTGAAACAACAGCTTAGGATAACCGAACGTATTAATTTTAGCAGGCTTATAGTTCTGGCGCATGGTAAAAAAGCGGCCATTACCTAATGCTACCATAATATCCTGCTTAGGCTGCTGCATCAGGGCTGTTACATCATAACTGTTATATAAAACAGCCTTCCGGTAATCGGTAGGCGCAGGTGATAATACCTGGCTGCCAACTTTGTTGCCATTCATGTATAATTCGTATAAGCCAACACCTGCTATATAGGCTACGGCCTGTTTTACTTTTTTGGTATGTGTAAATACTTTACCTGCATAACGCGCACTTAAACGCGACCACTGGCTTACACTATCCCAGGCAAAGGCCGAATCCATGCCTATCCATTTCGCTTTCCATTGTGCCGGTTGCAGGCTGTTTAACCAGTAAGCAGGTTCACTCCATCCCGTAACGCCTTTATTGGTATATACTTTTACTTTCCAGTAGCAATAGCTGTTGGCAGCCAAAGCTTTTCCTGCATAGCTTACCCAGGCATTTTGCGTACTGCTTACTTTGCCCGATTGCCACAGATCGCCTGCATTGGCAGCCAGCTTTTCGCGGGAAGAAGCGGCAATAATTTCATAGGCAGTTTGCTGCACATCACGCTGTGTGCTGCTCAGTTGCCAGCTGATGCGCGGCTGTTGTGCATCTACTCCTACCGGATTTTCCAGCATTTCGCAACGCAAATGATGCACCTGCACCTGTGCGGTAGCAGTAAGGCATACTAAACATGTTATGGCAATTAATAAGGCTTTCATCGTTAATGTACTTCCTGGTTTACGGTTTTTCGGTAAAATCAAAATACAATACCATATTCAGCGCACGCGCTGGTTCTTTTTCATAGTCGTACATGATATTCTTCATGCCCATAGGGCCGGTAGTTTCGCGTTTCTGCGTTTTGGTGCCTACACCGGATATGCCCTGCATAAATGAAATATCGCCATCGGGAAATACATATTGCAGGTTCTTCCACGTGTCTTTAGGATCATCTTTTACCACAGGGGTAAACAAACGCAAAAACACATCTTCCGTTTCGGTTACTACGGTAAAGGCGCGGCCTTTTGTATGAAAACGACACCAGTACATATTGGCGTGATACCCTTTAAACTCCGGGTATTGAAAAGGCGCTTCACCGGTTTCAGCACTGTTGTAGTCTTTATGCCATACATCCAGCATACCACCTTTTAAACGGTTTTTCCAAACACGGTAAGGACCTTTACCCAGGTAGTCAACCGAAACCATCTCCTTTTCCGGAAAGGAGAAGTTTACCCCAATGAAATCGGTAAAATAAGCCCCGGGGAAATAATGGATGTTCATCTTTATCCAGCCCGATGGGTATATTGTCCATTCCAATGTGTTATAACTATTAGCACGATCAAATACAGAACGTATGACTACAGTATCTCCTTTTTGAGTAGCCGTAAAACCTGCAAAATTGGTTACCCCCTGTTGCACAATAGGGCCATTGCTTAATAATATCTTTCCTGCGGCATTGCTTACCTGCTGTAATAAACCGGTGCGTTTATGAAACAAGGCCTGCACCCCATTAGCAGCAACCTGGAATGCGCTGTCTGTTTCGGTGAGCTGCACAGCTCCTGCACCGCTGGTGGTTATTTTGCGCTGCGCAATTACATTGGGCAATGCTACCGGGAAGCTCCACGTAAATAACTCATGGTTGGTAGCATCAAAAGCAGTTACATACAACACATCATATGCTGTCCAGCCGGCAGGTAATGCTAACTGTAATTGTCCATGCGCTGATGGTGATATATCCGGTGCAACAGCCGTACCTGTTAATTCCTTACCACCATTGGTTTGCTTTAATTTCCAGGTAAAACGGCACTGGTTCATATTAGTATAGAAATACCTGTTTTCAATAGTGAGCTTACCATCAAATGCAGCCGTAATGTCTTTAGGTTCTATATGTACGGGACACCATATCTCTTTTACGGTAAAATAGCTGCCTTCTTTTTCATGGTATGGGCCTACTAAACCATCAGGCCCGTGGTTGTCGTCGGTATCTATCACTCCGTTCTTATCTGTACGCACTACACCTTCATCTGCAAAGTCCCATAAAAATCCACCGGCGCTTAACGGGTTATGCCACATGGCTTCCCAGTAGTCATCCAGTCCTGCCCCATGCCCACCATCATACATGCCGTGTAAAAACTCGGTAGGCATTACTATCTGGTGGCCATGATCGTAATGGCCTATACCATAACTATAATCGCGGTAGTGTTGTGTTTCAAAACCGCTGAACGATTCCCAGGGATGTATCACCGGGCGTTGCTGCATATCCAGTTGTGTGAACACGGCATCCAGATCGAAGTTGTGCCCCCCTTCGTTGCCGTTGGCCCAGAAGATGATACTTGGATGGTTACGATCGTGGGCTATCATTTCTTTCAGTAAAGATCTGCCTGTAGGGGTATCATAATGTCCATGCCAGCCCGCCAGTTCGTCCATTACAAACAAACCGAGTGAATCGCACATATCCAGGAAATGACCATCCGGCGGATAATGACTCATCCTTACCGCATTCATGTTCATATCCTTCATCATCAGCACATCATCAATGCTCAGTTGCTTACTGGTGGTTCTGCCGGTAGTAGGCCAGAAGGAATGACGGTTCACGCCTTTCATTTTCACCTTCACACCATTCACATATATACCATCCCGCAGTTTTACTTCTACTGTTCTAAAGCCAAAGCGTTGCTGTATAGTATGCACAACTTTGTCGCCCTGATATAAGGTAAACACAGCGTTATATAAATGAGGGGTTTCGCAGTTCCATAATAAAGGCTGCTGAAAATGGCTATTCATTGCCACCGTTGCATCTTTCCCGTTTACCGGCACCGTAACCACATCGCCATAAGCTTTGCCTGCCAGCGTATACAGCTGCACGGTTACTTTATCTGCCGCACCTGCTGTTTGCACTTTAGCCACAAAGCTGCCATCTGCTTTGGCATCAATAGCCACGCCGGCTATATGTTGCTGTGGCAATGCTTCGAGGTATACCGGGCGAAAGATGCCGCCAAACAACCAGAAATCTGCCTTACGCTCGGCTGCATTTACTGATGCATTGGCTGAATGTTTGGCTACCGTTACTTCCAGCTGGTTGCTACGGTTATATTGTAATAAAGTAGTGATATCGTAAGAGAAAGCATAAAATGCACCTTCATGCACTTTACCTGCCAGGCGGCCGTTTACCTTCACTTCGGCGTCAGTCATCACCCCTTCAAAAACCAGGTTTATCTTTTTATGCTTCCAGCCGGCAGGTACGGTAAATGCATATTTATACATTCCTTTTTCCTTGCCGCGTGCACTGTCTTTGGAAAAGCCATAATCGTATTTGCCATAGCCTTGTAACTCCCAGCACGAAGGCACGGCAATGCTACCCCACTTACCCGCATTGCGTCCACCGGTGCAGTAAAACTGCCAGTTCACCGTGTTATCGCTACCGGTGCCTGATAAATACTGCCGTTGCGTTTCCTGCGCCTGCAGTAACGTAATAGCACTTACACATATCGTAACAAACAAACCCTTCATGTAAACAATGCTTTCGTTATTGAACTTTCAACGAGTGAATAAAATAAGCCGCTTCTTTATCAATGGCCCCTGCATTGGGTAAATCATAATTTTGATCAGTTGGTGTGTCCGAATCCGGAAAACGCCTGATACTGCCGGTTCTGAACACAATACGCTGAATGTTTTCCAGCGGTGCAAAAAACAGGTTGGCCCCACCTTCTGTTTTACCGTTAATGTTCACGGTATAAAAACGGGTAGCCGTATTAATCACTACCTGTATATCCAGCTTCTCGCCTGCTTTATATTTAGTAATGCGTTTAAAGCGATAGCCTGCTTTGGTTACCAGTTCTCCGGCCGAATCCAGTATCATACGAATACCAGCATTGCCTTTTCCATCTACAAACTCTATTTCCAGCGCACCATAATTATCCTGTTGCGCGGTGATGCTAAAGCTGGCCGTTAATGCTGTGGAAGCAGGTATTACACGCTCCGCCTTACCAAAGTCAAAAGGATCTTTGTCGCGCAACGCCAGCACGTTGGCACCTTTCTGCTGCTCTATGGCCACGGGCGCCCATAAAGGGCTGTATATATTCCACTCATCCAGTGCAGTGGCTGCATTCATTGTACTGAAATCATCTGCCGGAAACTGCGTTGCTTTCTCCCTCACCGGCGCAGGTATAGAAGCTGCCCAGATATCTTCTTTATTCATACTGTAGGTAACCCAAAAACGCTTGCCTGGCGGTACGCCATCCCCTTCCTGTATACCACGCACATATTGCGGGCCATACGATTTATAGTTACCGCCATAACGCATGGAAGTGATTTCGCCATTTACCAGCAACAGGTTTTTATAATTCAACCCATTGTCACTTACAGATATAGCCAGCGGCCAGCGAAACTCAGAAGGATTATATACAGTAGCGTATTTACCATCTGGTGTACGCTGTCCCCATATTTTAGCATTGGCATTTACAAAGCCCGGTGCGCGCAACGGGTTATATACCCAGCTTTTACCTTCGTTGGTGCTGATGCTGGTCAACGCATATTTCCACAGGCCCACCACTTTGCCATCGGGTAAATGATAATAGCAAAATGCTTTGTATTGCTTTTTTAAAGGAATCAGCGGATCATTCCTGTCTCCCTCTTCCACCCATTGCTGCATCATCAGCGGGGTAGCCAGCAGCTCGTTACAGGCTTCTACAAAACCTTTGTCTTTGCTGGAAGTATAAAAAGGATAAGAAGTATTTTGTTGATTGAACGCATGGTTGTAGCGGATAAAGTAGATAGGACCGTAAGTACCATCTGCTTTTATTTCCCGCACTACCCTGCCTATGCCATTGCCATCGTTGGGGTCGTCTTTAGCGTCCAGTGTAATACCATAAAAAGCCAACGCCAGTAAACGCTTGTTTTTAGCGGTGTAAAAACCAATGCGCTGGTGCATGGTGGCATACAGATCTTTAGCCACGCCGGCAACACCTTCTTTGGTAGTGCCATCGGGCACTTTATAAGGTGGAAAAATGACCACTGGTTTGTTCCAGTGGTAACCATCTTTAGAAGTAACCAGTAATGTCTGTCCGGGCGGCACATGCTCACCAACGGGGTCGCTCAGATATTCCAGGTAAAATGTATTGTTCCAGTAAGCAAGCATAGGGGCATGGTTATAAGTCCAGCCCTGTCCGTCAGTAAGTTCGGGATGTTCCCGGCTGGCGCGCATCACCTGTATGTTGTGCACACCTATGGCGGGGCTCAGTTGCCCGTGATGATAATCTACATTACTTAATACCGATCCTGTATAACGCACGGTATCCTGTGCGGTGGCACTTAAAGAAGATACGGTAATCAATGCTATGGTAAACAAACGCTTCATATGGACTTTTTAAATAAACACCTACTTCACCGCTTCCAGCCAGGCCTGCGACATCAGTTGAGCGCCCGCCAGGGAAGGATGCACCCCATCTGCTGTCCAGTACGAACCCGGTGCTTTTTCCAATGCTTTATTAAATACGGTTTGATAAGGAATAAACACGGCATCATACGCTTTGGCCAGATCGGCCGCTACCTGCCTGTAGTCGTTAAATGCAGGAAACCAGGCATCGGTAACCGCTTTTACATTGTTTACGGCAAAGGGTTCACCAATAATCAGTTCTACGTTGGGCAGCTTTTCGCGGGTGCGTTTCAGCAATGCATCGTAATCGTTACGATAGGTATCAACAGTGCCTTTATAGCCATTTACCAGCGTGTGCCAGTAATCGTTCACTCCCACCAGTATGCTTACAACGCGGGGTTTAATATCCAGGCAATCGGCATCCCAGCGTTCGGCCAGCTGGTATACTTTATTACCGCTGATGCCCCTGTTATAAATGCTCAGGTTATCGCCTGCATGTTGTAATAATAGCTGTGCAGTTGCCGCAACAGCGTATCCCCTGCCCAGCGCCACGGAGCTATTGGCTTCTTTGTCGTCTTTTTTGCGACCTGCATCGGTGATAGAATCACCCTGAAACAGGATCACATCATTTTTTTGAATACTGATCTTCCTGGCCTTTTTTCCGCCTGCATATGCATTGGAAACAATAGCGGGCATACTTACTGCCGCTACCGATCCTAAAGAAAGCTGCCTGATAAATTTTCTTCTGCTGTTCTCTAACATATCATTCGTTTTAGTATTCTTTAAATTAGGCTATTTGTGTAACCCCTGCTGTATTTGTTTCAGCGTTTTACGGTTAATTTCACAAATAGTTCCGTGCTTGTGCCCTTCCGGCACGTGTATGCGGTCGGCAGCATTGGTAAAATGCACAAAATCGGTAGTAGCTACGGCTCCAAAGTTCTTTTGCCCGTAAGCATCGTAATAAATCAGCCACTCTTTACCGGTGTTCACCACAGCAGGTCCTTCTGTTAATTTAGCGGTAAATGGCTGTGATACATTCGTATACGGGCCTAACACCTGGTTGCTGAATGCTACTTTTATATCTCTTTCCGGGCGTGTATTGTCTTTCAGCACCAGCACATATTTACCGGTAGCCTGCTTTACAATTACCGCATCGATGACACTAAAGCCCGGATCTAAAAACAACCGGGTGGGTGTAAACGTTACAAAGTCTTTAGTGGTGGTGCAATACATGCGGTGGTTGTTCTTTTCTTCTTCCTCGCCTTTGGGAAAACGATTGGGAATAGTAGAAGCCCATATAATTACATAACGCGCACTGTCTGCATCATAAAACAATTCCGGCGCCCATACGTTCACCGTTTCCGGTTCATGTTCCATTACGGGTATAAAACGCTGTTCGCTCCAGTGTACCAGGTCGGTAGAGCTGGCATAGCCAAAACCCTTATCACCGCGCCAGCTGCTGGTCCACACCAGGTGAAACACACCATCCGGCCCTTGTACCATAGAGGGGTCGCGCATTACTTTCTGTGCACCTACATTGGGATGCAATAAGGTAGTATCAAAATCGGTCCAATGCCTGCCATCATAGCTATACAACATGCGCAAACCTTCTGTGGCAGGCTCATGAAAAGAGGTAAATACATAGGCTCTTTTCTGTGCACTGCACGAGGTAAGTAATAAAACAATAAACAGGTATAGCGTTGTTTTCTTCATGAATGTGTTGCTTCGAAAATGGTACCGTTAATCTGTACTGTCTAAAACCAATACCCAATCGTTTCCTGCTGCGGGCTCACCCGGAGGGTCAAAGGTTTTAGTGGCAGTATTGGCATACGTTTCAATAGCGATGTACTCCCCATTGCGTGGGTTATACCACTGTGCTTTAATAGTGTTGCCTTGTATTTTACCCGGCGCAATAGTAATGTTGCGACCGGTATAGGTATAAACAAAAGCATATTTTTTACCACGCGTAGCGGCCAGGTAATTATAACGCTCGCCCTGCGTGCCTTCTGCAATTAAAGTAGCATCGGGCACGCGCTCCAGGTAAGGACGCGATAACAGTAACTGTTTAATATGTATCATTTGCGATGCGCCGGGATTGTTAATGGCATCAAACCAGTAATCCCTGGCACCATAAGCACCGGTTTCGGTTTCATCGGCCTTGCGCATCTGCATTACCGCGTTGTTGCCATAGGTATAACCGCACCCACCGGCAAACACGCTCCAGTAACCATAACGGCGCACATCACCGGCATTCCATTTAGCGGCCAGTGTATCGTGTAAACCATGTGGTATATTTTCGTAAATGGGTTCTGCGTCAAAAGAAGGTTTCGCTGGTTGCAGTTTAAAATCGCGCTGTACATACTTCCAGTTGTCTTCCCCATAATGCCATTCCCCTCTGGAAGTATCCTGACTATAATCGCGGTGGCCCGATTGAAACACGTTAAAGCTTAACCAGCTTTGGTTATGAAACCAGGCAGAGGAAGAATAACGGCCACGCGGGTGAAAAGTAACCAGGTGGTTTTTATCCAGCTGGTATAAGGTGCTGCCAATCGTGTTCCATACCTGTATAGAATCGCTGCCTTTGATATCGCCGCCATTCATCCAGATAATATTGCTGAAGCCTTTATAACGGTTGGCCAGGAAGGTAGCATAGGTTTTAGCCTGTTTACTGTTTACCAGCCCGCCCTTTACATCGCTGCCCCAAACAGGCACCATAGCTACGTATATGCCCCGGCTTTCTGCTGCCTTTACAATGTAATCGACATGCTGCCAGTAATCATGTTCTTTTTTTATCAGCGGGCGGGCTACGTTTTTGCCCACCAATGCCGAATCGCCATACACATTCTTTGCTTTCACGGTATGCAGCACCATGGCTTGTATTACGTTAAAGCCTTTGGCCTTTCTGTCTTCCAGGTATTGCACCGCTTCCTCCCTTGTTAGTTTGGAAAACAACAGCCAACCGGTATCGCCCAGCCAGAAGAAAGGATCACCATCTGCGGTTAACAGGTAGCGGTGATTGGCCGATACTTTTAAACCGGGTAATGCCTGGGCTTTTACGCCACCCATAGCCAGCAGTAAACAGCAACAAAAAAAGGTATATACTTTATTCATCTGATTATACTTTATTCACCCAGGCAATAGCATTGGCCTTAGGCGCCTGTAATTGTATCACCGATCCACCTTTCACTTTTTCTTCTTTCCCTTCCACAGCACCGGTGCGTGCGTTTATCCAGCGTATTACAAAATTGCCCTGTACACCTGTAAGGTTTAAGGAAGGTGCAGCTGTAGCTCCTGTAGTATACAGGATATAGGTTTTACCAGGTTGTGTTAACCAGTAACAACCACTTTCTCCTGTGGTAGTATCTGCCGGCAAAGTAGCGGAAGCAGCTGCCAGGAAAGCGCTGTTCACCGCCGGTATATTACACAGCGAGCCACCGGCCATAAAAGCGGCCCAGCCAAAAGCATCGTAGCCATCACCGGAATACATCACGGCTTTACCCGGATATTGTTTACGGTATTCGCTTACTGCACGGTACACCTGCTCAAACGAACTTCTTTTGGGCTTTAACAAACGCGCCCACTGGCGTGGAGCCAGGTTGCGCCCGCCTTCGGGTGCATACGACTTGCCATCAAACTGGTAGTGCCAGTAACGGATATCAATAAGGTTCACCGTTTTCGCACGTGCAGCATCCTGTAAAATAGCATCCTGCACATCTTTGGTGGTGCTTAAACCTACCACTACTGTTTTACCCGTTTCTGTTTCCCATTCCTGTATTATATCTATCCAGAATTGCACAAAGTGAAGCGGGCCTGTAAATTCTGCCCCTATCAGTTGCACTACTCCATTATTAGCGGCAAAGTTGTTCAGGCACTGGCGTATATAAGCACGATGTAGTTTGCGACGTTCGGGGTTGCTGATGTCGTAAAACTGCTCGGCCATAAAAATGCGCTTATCACCTGCATAAGGCACCGGCTCCGGAAAGCCTGTGTTGTTAACGTTATTCGCTGTGCGCCATGGAAAATCGGCATAGTGGGCACCCGCTTCTATAATGTTGTGCTGGAAATAGTTTTCATGTATCAGCACCAGGCCTTTTTCATCTGCCAGGTTTGCATACTGTTGTAAACGGCCCCAGTAAAATTTATTATACTTTGTTAGATCGTATTTGCTTAAACCATCCCAGGCGCTTCCCTGTCCGCTGCGTGCAAAAGGCAGTTCATAAAACGGGGGCCATACTTCGCCATCAATACGGCGTATACGTTCATGATCATCCCTCCTGCGCTCGTACCACAAACCATAATTATGATCCAGTGCAATCATGCCGGTGGCCTTCATGCTGTCGGTCATATCATCCAGGTTATCGGTTAAGCCGGTGCCGGTGCGGCCAGGTACAAAACGGGTAATATGCGGTTTGGCTTCCGGCAACCCATGTGGGCGCACACTGCCATTCCACCAGGGCACTTCGCGCCGGATACCCGTTAACACATTACTGCCACGTACCAGCCAGCCATTGCTCACCTGCATGATACCTGCTGCTGTTATGATATTAGCTGCCGGCACCCCTACCTGTTCAATGGTTTTAACGCCATTGTTGCTTGTAGGTAAGGGTACTCTGGTAGCTGCTTGTTCTATAAATTCACGGAGCGTTTTACGGGGTTGTACCGCCTGCGCTGTCAGCTCTGCCGCCACTTCTACAGAAGGACTGCTGGAAGCTTCTGTTTCCACCGGCAGCAACCATGTGCGTGCTGCCACCTCACTGCCCAGCCTGTCGGCCAGCTGTGCGTAGTATAAGCTACGTGGATGAATGCTTTCGTTAGAATTATCCCAGTAACCATCGCCCGAAAACTGCGCCCAGGTTCCAAACGCCCAGTTTTGGGCACCTGGCGGACGGTAACAATCTACCCGTGCAGCACTGCATTGCCAGAACACACTGTTGGCAGCTGCCCATCCTGCACCTTGCCCGTCCTGTCCGCGGTTTTTATAGCTTAACGCTTCACCGTCTACATTTACAATATCAAACAATACACCCGAAGCCCAGCTGTCTATGCCTCCACTAAAACTAAAGGGCAAATGCGACTCGCACTGCACAAAGGCATTAGGGCCTGCCGCACAATACCCGGTAGCAAAATCGTGATAACCGTATTCTGCATATAAACGCTGAAACAAACACTGCTGTCCGGAAGTAAAGAAGGTATAACGGCGTTGTCCGCCTATTTCAGAAACCGGCTGTAATGACTGCGCATCTTCTACCGTAACATGGCTGCCTGTTTCCTGTATAGCCACTGCCGATCCGGCAAAGTGCTCAAACACCATTTGCCTTACCCAGATATCCGTAGCATTTTCTATCACAATAGCCATCCAGCGATGGTCTTCGTCTTTACTATTAGCAGCATCATACTCCGAACGCAGGCGCAGGTTTTCTACACCTGACTGGCTGATGCGCCCCTGCCAGCTATAAGCCGCAACGGTGCCACCACCATAAGTAGTATCCAATGCAGTAGTGATAGGTGCATCCAGTTGCAGTTCATTTCCTTTTACACCGGTAACGGTTCTGTCCCACTGCAGGTTACGCTGGCCGGGTTTCCATCCCAGCGAGGTAATGCCCCCGCCAAAATGATCAGTACCCAGTTGCTCTATCCAGGCAGCGGTACAAGGGCGTTGTATCACCACCTTATCCCCTGCTTTAAAACTACCTGCATCGGCCACCTGCAGGCTCATGGCATTTACCGGCACATACACACTGGTAACGGCATGACTGCTTTGTAAACGGCGGTTATTCACTCCTCCCACGGTAATCAACGTTTGCCGGGTATAACCGGCTCCCAGCAGCACCGTGCCATTGGCACCGGAACCGCTGCCACGTAATACCACGCCGGAAGCTTTGATAGCCAGGCCGCCTTCTATACGGTATTCACCTGCCTGTAACAGCACAGCGCCACGTATTCCCTGTTTATCTGCTGGTAAAGCAGCTACATAATCCAATGCTGCCTGTATGCGACGGGTGTTATCCCCTTTGGCAACAGGCACCACTACCCTCACGGGTGCAACGGGCACAGATACACTGCCGCCCATATAGCCACTGTACGAGAAATCAGGTATACGATTACCCTGCTCATCGGCAGTATAAACAAGCCTGCCACCGGCTCCTAAGGATACTGGTGGCAGGGGTTTAACCGGCTTCTTTTGTTGCGCGTTCCCTGCAACGGGCATCATGGCTGATGTACAACACGCAACAAAACAAATCGTATATAGATATTTTATTCTATTCAACACATCCGGATTTTTACTTCTTAGCTTTAGCAGCAGGTGTAACAGTTGCTACATCTACTACACTGTTTAAAAACTCTTCTATGTTCGTATATCCATTCCCTTTTTTGCTCAGCTGCGAAGCATCTGCTGCATTGTTAGGGTTTAAGCCGTTCTTTGTTTCCCAGCTATCAGGAATACCGTCGTTATCACTGTCTTTATAAGGAGTGCCTTTGTATTCAGGATAACCACCAACCTGCGCTACGTCTGTAATAATGCCTATTTTATAAGAATCGATAGGCATTCTGCGATGCTTGAATTGTGTTTCAGGCAGTTTCACATTTTCAGTAGGCTCAATTTTACCGGTAGTAACCTGTTTTACAATACGAAGGTCAACGGCATCTCTTTTAGGCAATGTAGCGCCTGCATTCTGTAAAACATAGGCCCTGGCCTCCAATGTAGGCAGAATGGTCATTTCAGGCATCGGCAATGGTTTGTTCCATTTCATAGCCGCGGTGTATTCTCCTGCATTTGGCAATTCCTCTACCTGCACACCACCATTCCAGTTGTCTTTGGTTACAGCATCATTGCCTTCTACAATATTACCATGCACATAAACACGGCCATATACCCGGTACTTCAATTTGCTACGACCGCTTTCTGGTTTTAATATACGGTGACCAATGTTGCTATTGGTAGGCGTAGCCGGACCTGGTTTGTAGTAGTTGTTAATGATATTATACATAGCTGTGTAATCACCACCATCGGTAGAACGGTGTACCCAGTTAAACACTACGTTGTTGGCAAAGTTGAAAATACCGTTCCATCCGATAGAGGGGTTACGGCCTGCATTATCTGCCCACAGGCTGCGGATAAAGGCACAGTTTTCGCCACCCAGTGTGCTACCGAAAGCATGGTTCCAGGTATCCAGTGCTTCTGAGAAGATAGAGTTTTGTATAGTAATATTTACTGTAGGTAATTTCTCTTCTGTTTTACCCGTGCTATCGTTATACATGTGACGGTACATACTCATGTCTTCATCTAAACCCCAGCTGGCGCTTACGTGATCAATCATGATATTACCTACCGGGTTGCCACCAATAGCATCATCCCTGCGGCCTACATTGGTTTCCCCTCTGCGGAAGCGCATGTAACGCACAATTACATCGTGGGTGTTAATCCACACCGTTTCACCTGCAATACAAACACCATCACCTGGTGCCGTTTGTCCTTCAATAGTGATATAAGGAGCGCGGATAATTAATGGACTGTTGATACGAATAATACCTGATACATTGAATACAATAGTTCTGGCACCGCCTTGTTCACAAGCCCAGCGTAAGCTACCGGGGCCATCATCGTTTAAGTTGGTAACTACAATCACTTTACCGCCACGGCCACCGAAACTGTATTTGCCACCACCTTCCGCACCTGGGAATGCTGGTATCTCTGCCTGTGGTAAATCAACCGGACGGGAAGCCCAGGGAATATAAGGCCTTCCGTGCCTGGCTTCTTCCTGTATAATAGGATACGCTATTTGCCATGCCGAATCGGAATGCTTAGTAGCAGCGTTCATTAAAGAATCTGACCATTTCTGTATATCCGGTGGTATGGAAGGATACTGCGCCCGGGTTACAGAAGTAAGGCCCAGCAAGCCAACAGCAAACAACACTGATTTACCTCTCATATTATTCTTCTTTAATTCTTAGACTAATAATTTATTCTATAGTTTATTGCAGTGGGTTAAAATTTCCACCCCAATTGTTGTTTTGCACCAGGTTAGGATTGTTGTTAATAGCATCCTGTGGTATTGGGAAAAAGTAATAAGTACTTTGCCAGTTGATAGCATACTTGGTATCGAGTGAAGCAGGAGCCAATGTGAAATAGTTAGTATACATATCATCCAGGTTCAGTTTATCGCGATAGTTGGCACTGTTTGGATCGGCCAGCTCTGTGAAGGTGGGTATGCCTGCACCTGTTTTTAAAGTGATCACCATTTTATTCCTGCGCTTACCATTCAAGGTGCTTTCTATCAGTTTCCATCTTCTTAAATCCCAGAAACGCTTGCCTTCAAAAGCCTGCTCTATCTGGCGTTCGTATAAGATAGCACTAAATAAGCCGGCACGGTCTAAGCCTGATGTAAGGCCATAGAACCCATCACCCGCTTCAATACCCGCTCTTTTTCTGATGGCCACTAAACCAGCGTAACCTTCATCACTGGTACCCAGCTTATTAATACCCACTGCACTTTCTGCCAGGTTCAACAACACTTCTGCATAACGAATTTCCATCCAGTCTGTACCTGCATATTGTGCAGTGCTGGCAGTACCGCTTGTAGTAATCGCTTTCTTTAAATAAAAACCGGTGTTGCTGGCTTTGTTTTCAGAGGTAACGGTGGCGTTGTTACTGTTTTTATAGAAGTATGTCCACAAACGGTAAGTGGTAATACCGTTAATGCTCCAGGTGCTGCCATTGTAACCAATGGTGCTGTTAAAGCGTGGATCACGGTTTTTATAAAATAACTGATCGGAGTAGGTATAAGTAGCAGATGCACCAGGCGCTTTACCATCTTTCATAGGATACGCTTTTACCAACTCCCACGAAGGCTGATTAGAACCTCCACCAGTGCCTAAGTAAGAAGGACGGGTAGAGTTATCATAAGAATTATTCTTTTTAGTCTGATCGCCGGTAGCAGTATTATAACCGGTTACCATTACTGCTTCTGGGTTATTCACCTCTGTAAACCACATGTCGTTGTAAGAAGCGAACAGGCCAAAACCATTGGCATCCAGTAAAGTTTTTGCCTGCAGGTTAGCATCATAAGCTGCCTGCCATCTTTCCTGTAAATCGTTAGGATTAAACTGCGGGCTGGCATAGGTTAATAATACACGGCCTTTGAATGCAGCTGCTGCACCACTGGTAATACGGCCCCAATCGCTGGTGGCAGTATATTTACCCGGCAGGTATTTGATAGCTGTATCCAGGTCGGATACAATTTGTTTGATACATTCTGCGGTGGTGTTACGTGGCAGTAATGCATCCATTTTAGCTTCATTACCTACTGCTTCTAATGGCGTAAGCACCAATGGAACGCCACCGTAAATGCGCACCAGGTCGAAATAACGCCATGCCCTGAAAAACAGCGCCTGTGCATTATAGGTATTAATAGTGTATTGCTCTAATGGAGAAGCGTTCATATCGCGGAGAAACATGTTGATGGTTCTGATTTTACCATAGTTGTTTCCCTTATCCAATGCAGTACCATAATCCTTTACATCTGTATTGGTAATAGTACCTTCAAAGTATTTCGATTCGCCGTATGACTCATCACTTAAATTACCATTCAAACCATTCAAATCACCAATACCGGTACCACCGCCCCAGGTAGGAAGGTTGTTTTCGTATATGTTGTCCAGGTTCAGTTTGGCTATAGCGCTGTCGTTAAAGATCAGATCACCGGGTACGGTTTTCAAATCCGTTTTATCCATTACTTTATTACAACCAGCCAGGGCCAGTATACCTACCAAAGAACCTATTATAATGTTACTCTTTTTCATTTCAATCGTTTTTACCGGTTAGAAACCTAAGTTTAAGCCTAATGAATAACCTTTCAGCACTGGATACGCATCGTAGTTGCTGAGGTTAGAACGGTAGCTGAACGGATTATAGAAGTTAAACGGATTGGTAGCAATAAAGAATACTCTTGCACCACCATTTAAGCCCGCTTTTTTAGTCCATTGCGATGGCACCGCGTAAGACAGGTTCAGGTTGGTTACACCGAATGTAAAGCCGTTTTTCAACCAGAAATCACTCGCCACATTGTAGTTGTCTTTATAGTAAGGACTTGGCATAGAAGCATTCGGATTGTCTGGCGTCCAGTGGTCGGCCCAAAACTCAGGACGGTTGGAGGTAGCTGTACCTTGTGTGCGTGCACCGCTTTCTACAGCGGCTTTACCACCAAAGCTATAGTTCATCAACACATTCAGGCTAACTGTTTTATAAGTAACACCCCAGTTAATACCACCCGCATAGTGGTTGCTTGATTTAGGAGCAATATAATCCAGATCATCCGCAGTGATTTTTCCATCAGGTTTGGTGTATACACCATCTACTTTCGGACCTCTTACATCCTGATAATTGAGCATACCAGGTTTTGGCGCAGCACCAAAAATAGTGTAGCCGGGATGTGCAACCAGGTATTCATCTACCTGGGCCTGTGTTCTGAACATGCCTGCATAACGGTAGCCCAGCACGCCCATGTCGCTTGATCTTCCGGTTTGATCCAGGTAAGTACCCAGGTTACCCACAGGCACATCTGCAATCAACACTTTGTTATCACTCCATGACAGGAAGGCATTCACGTTATACGACCAGTCTTTGTTGATCTTATCTTTCCAGGTGGCAGAAATTTCATAACCAAAGCTGTTGGTTTTTGCATAGTTCTCAGGAGGAACCGCTGCACCAATCAGCAAGGATACAGAAGAAGTAAGGCTTGCCAGCTGATTATACCTGTGATCGAAGAATCCATCTACAGAAACACTCAGCCTGTTATCCAGAAAACGGGTATCAATACCACCGTTGATTTTGGTATCAGAATCCCATTTAATACCGCCGTTGGCAATAGCCGTGTTGGCCAATACCGCTAAACCTCTGTCCTGGTTACCACCAAACACAGGTGCTTTACCGGTTTGAATGACATAGTTCACTAAGTATTGATACGCTCTGGTGTTATCGCTACCCAGTAAACCAACCGATCCACGCAGTTTTAAATAATCCACTGATTTTACATTCCTGCGAAAGAAGCCTTCTTCGGAGATAACCCAGCCTAAACTTAAAGAAGGAAAATAACCCCAGCGGTTTTGCGGTGCAAAGTTGGCACTGGCATCTCCCCTGTAAGTAAGTTCTGCCAGGTATTTACCGGCATAGTTATAGTTCACGCGGCCTATATATGCTAAACGACCGCTTTCACTTTGTGTTTCATCTGTAGTGTTGGTACCGGTAGCATAGTTCATGTTAGGTAAGCCACCTACAATAACGCCCTCGCGCATGGCATTTACCTGGTCGGTGCTGGTTTCGCTTTGTTCGTAAGCAGCCAACACAGTAATCTGGTGTTTACCAAACCTGCGATCGTAAGTAAGTACACCGTTCAGTTGATATACATCTGTGTAACCGGGGCTTATCCTTACTCTGTCGCCGTTGTTCAATTGTATAGTACGGTTAACAGTACCGCCATAAATGTGTTTGTGATCTCCTAACATAGAAAACTCATACACATTGTACTTGGTACCATATTGTTTACCAAAAGTATTGGCCAGGTTTTTATTGAAGTTTAATGCAGCTTTCAATCCTTTTATAAAAGGCACTTCATAGCTTAACTGCCCCTGGAAGTTTAGACCCGTGTTTTTAGTTTGGGTAAAGTTGCCGGAGTTTTGAATAGCAAAGAAGTGATAGTTATCAATGGTAGAGTTAGTAGCGGTAGTTAACAACACCGGCTTGCCATCTACATAAGGAGGATTAAAGCGGGAAGTAGTAGTTAAGGTTTTCCAGTCGTTATCCAGTGCTTCACCACCTTGTTTGGAAAATACCTGTTTGTTCTCATCCAGACTACCACTTAATGATAAGCCCAGTTTTAAACCATTAGCCACCCTGATGTCAGAGCTGGCCCTGAAAGTATACCTGTTATAACGTGTACCGGAGAAATTACCATCCTGGGTATTGTATGTTAAACCGGCAAAATAAGTAGCCTTGTCCGAACCACCGCTTACGTTAATGGTCTGTCTCATCTGGCTGGCTTTTTTCCAGGCCATATCTAACCAGTTATAATCATGCGCCTGAAAATAGGCCAGTTCATCGGCAGTGTAGATAGAAGGATCATCTGCATTTTTACCGGCTGCATAGTTTAAATCGTTCAGGTAAATAGCCTGCTGGTAGCCGCTCATCATTTTAGGTTTAGCCACCGCATCTGTTATACCATACGAACCACTATAGGAAATAGCAGCCTGACCTGATTTACCGCGCTTGGTTTTAACAATGATAACGCCGTTAGCGCCACGTATACCATAAATAGCAGCGGCTGCATCTTTCAATACAGTAATGCTTTCTACTTCGGTGGCATCCAGTAACGCAAAGTCGTTAGGCTCGCGCATGATGTCATCTATAATATACAATGGGTTGGTAGATCCACCATCTTTAGAAAAGAAGATAGGGTTACGTACCGATATGGTGGCAGGTTGGCCGGGACGGCTGTAACCTCCTGAAACCTGCACCCCCGGCATCTGGCCTTTAATAGCTTCGGCCAGGTTACCCGCTGGTATGTCCTGTATGCTTTTCATTTCTACGGTAGCCACTGCACCTGTTAAGTGCGAGCGTTTTTGTGTACCATAGCCCACCACAATTACTTCGTCCAAACTGGTATCGGTAGTCGATAGCTTTACATCCAGTGTGCTTTTGCCGCCTACATTAATTTCCTGCTTGGCCATGCCCACGAATGAAAACACCAATACAGCACTATCGTTGGGAACGGAAATGCTGTAGCTACCATCTGATTTTGTTTTGGTAGAAGTCCGTGATCCCTTTACCTGCACCGTAGCATTATCTAAAGGATCGCCTTTTTCATTAGTGATTTTACCTGTGATAATGTGATCAGGTGCGTTAAAATGCCTTGCATAACCGGGGAGACAGCTGAACAAGAGCAGCTGTACTGCAAAGACAAGCAATAACTTTTTCATAAATGCAAATTGAATCATTATGTAACAAGCGGCCCTATAGCCACTCATTCACTTTTTAAGGATATTGTTTTACGGAGGGCCGAAACTAGAGCAATTGCCAACCGTATAAAATGGGAAATTTCGTTAACTTACTGGATTATATTACAATGATGCGCCACGTGCTTTTATTCTCTTTTGCCACTCCTCTCCTTCTTTTTTTATATCTATTCCCGCAGCGGATAAGTAGTTGTTGATACGGCCCTTGTACTTGCCAAACCATTCATGCTTTTTCTTAGATGTTTCGGCATCCATTGCATGCTCACGTGCTTCTGTTAACCAGATGAGTATTTGTTTCTTTTGCGCTTCGGTAAGATTAGGCAGCATATCCATATAAGCATTGTAGGTATTGGGCAATACGTTATAGGTCATCCCGTTCTTTACTTTATCTACCTGGTCGGCAGTTAACAGTGCGGCTAATTTTGACACGTATTGCTTGTGCAGTTCTTCTGTTTGCTCTGCCGCTTCTGACTGGATGGTTTTTACACGCAGGTCGAGCATGCCCTTATCTTCAATGGTACGCTTGGCAGTGCTGATGCCCGAATCACGCTGCGTTTGGATATTGTTTAAGGAGAAGTATTGCTGCGCAATAACCTGTTGCACGTCGTTTGCTTTGGCAGCATCGGTAACATGTAAGGAGGTTACAATTTTGGCAGCGCGTTCGTTTATCACTCTTAAGTAGGCTGTATCTTCATCGTTGCGGGCAAACAAAGGCATCGTTACGGTAAAAAGGCAGCATAACATCGTTATAGAGGTCTTCAGCAATCGTTGCATAAATTATTATTAGTTTCTGGCTTTACAATGATAAAATTATCGTTACCCGAAACGGGCAACAATGTCAGATTCTATTATTATGATGGAACATTTTACTATTTCACAAAGTTTTCCGGCCGCACATTTTCCGCATAATATTTCACCGATTATTTCCAGTCACTAGCCGTACAAACACAATATTCCATCACAGCGACAGATCTGCCTTTTGCTGATATGCCGTTGCAAGATACCGCTTATTGCTTATAATTTGCTGATTTCCAGCTTATGCAGGCCCGATCCCAGCGCTATCTTCACCACACCTTTTCCACTGCGCACCACTTGTTGTAGCGCTTTTCCGTTTTGTAATATCTTACCACCAGCCGGAACGGGCACATATACCGTTGCGGAAGCATTACCCGGAATGTCAAAATCAAATACCACACCTGCACTATTTTGCTGCCAGCCACTGGTTACAGGACCATATACACTCTGGTAGGTAGCTTTTGCATGATCGATGCCATTTACCAGCTGCGGACGTATTACCAGCTGCTGATAACCTGTAGCGCTTTCTTCCTGGTTAATGCCGGCCAGGCCTGCATAAAACCATTCCATAATATGCCCCAGCATCAGGTGGTTATTGGATACTTCTTTTAACGCCTGCCACGATTCGGTAAGCGCTGTAGCGCCCTTTTTCAACTGGTAGCCATAGCCGGGCACATCATCGCGGTTGTTCATTTCATACAGCAGTTGGGAAGCCCCACCCTCCTGCAATGCCTGCACCAGGAAATGAAAGCCGATATCCCCGGCAGTGAGCTTGCCGCCACCGGCCTGGATAGAGTCTACCAAATTATTGAAAACAAAGGTTTTATGCGCTTCATCTACCAGTCCCACGCACAAAGGCATAGCCATTGCCGTTTGGCTGCCGGTGGAATACACATGCGTAGCGGCATTATAAAAGCGGGTGTTAAAGGCAGTTTTAATAGCAGCCGCCTGCTGTACATAGCCAGTGGCCTCGCCGGTGTTTTTTAATAAAGCAGCCACTTTGCTTAATAAAGCCACATCGTAATAATAAATGGCGGTGGCAGTAAGTGCTTTAGGGGTGAGTTGGGCTACGCCCGGCCTTTGCGGTCCCAGGTCGTACCAGTCGCCCAATCCATAATCCAGTATTTGTTTATCCGCCCTGCTTTGCAGGTAAGCCACATATTTTTTCATCATAGGATACGCCTGTCGCAACAAAGCTGTGTCACCATACCATTTATATACCAGCCACGGCACAATCACGCTGGCGCTGCCCCATTCCGGCGAGTCTCTGAAACCGAAACCATGATCATCAAAAAACACGTATTCCGGGGTGATATCCGGCACAATACCTTCCGGGGTTTGTGCATCCATCATATCCCACACCAGTTTCTTATATAAGTGATATACATTGATATTGTGTTGTATAGAACCTCCCATGAGGTAATCCTGTTCCAGCCAGCTTAGCTTTTCCCGGTGCGGGCAATCCGTGGCCACACTTTGCACATTGCTTTTAATGGCCCATTGTATCAATGTATCAATGCGATTGAACAAGGGGTTGCTACAGCTGAAACTTCCCGAAGCCGGCGCGCCATTGCTGGTGTGCAGCATGGTTAAGCCTGTTACCGTGGGCAGTTCGGTTACACTGGTAGCGCTGTCGGGCAACACTTCTACCTGCACATAGCGGAAACCATAGTAACTAAACCGCGGACGCCAGGTTTCTTCTCCATCGCCTTTTAAAGTATATAAGAAATAATACGGCTTGCCGGTGGCTTTTTGATTCGCCAATCCATCTTCCAGCAGTAGTTCGGCAGGGGTTAACTTTACAGCCTGGCCTTTTTTGCCCTTTACTTTCAGCTCTACAATACCGGAAGCATTTTGCCCGAAATCGTATACCGCTATGCCTGGTGCAGGTTGCTGTATGGTGCGCACCGCTAATTCCTGCTTTACAGTTACCGGGTAATCATTCTCGGCCTGGAGTATACCCCTGGGTGCAGTTACCTGTAAAGCAGGTTTCCATTTGGCTTCTGTAAAACCAGGCTTATCCCATCCCTGCTGTTCTAAACGGGCGTCGTACTCTTCACCGCTGTACATGCTGCTGTAGGTTATAGCTGAAGGCGCTGTTTTCCAGTCCGGACCAGACACTATCACATCCTGTGTACCATCTGTATAGGTTATCTGTATTTTACACAGCAACTTAGGCATGCCATAAGCCGTTAACAGTTTAAAATACTTTTCCCGGTTAATATAGTAAAAGCCTGTGCCTACAATAACGCCAACGGCATTTTTGCCTTGCGTGATCCTATTGGTAATATCGTAAGTATTGTACAGGCAACGTTTATCGTAAAATGTCCAGCCTGGTGTTAAAAAGCCGGTTCCCACTTTAGCACCATTTACATTCATTTCATACTGGCCTAGTCCGCTTACAAAAGCCAGCGCCTGTGCTACCCGTTTGGTGGCCGCGAATTCCTTGCGAAACAAAGGAATGGTAGCCCGCTTTACCACACGGCCTGCGGGTATTTTCTTTTTATCGGGGGAATGCACACCAGGCACAACCCGCATACTATCTTCCAGATCTTCAAAACCAATCCATCGGGCATTACTCCAATCCTGCATATCAAACAATGCAGTAGTGAATTTTGCGACCTGGCTCCAGGCCGACACGCCGCCGTTTTTATCCCACACACGCACCTGCCAGTAATACGTATGGCCGGGTAATAGTTTTTTTCCTTTATATATAAAGTTTACCGATGCACGTGTGGCAACCTTACCACTATTCCATACATCGGCTTTGCCTTCTGATAACAAACCTGGGTTTTCGGCCACCAGCACCTGGCAGGCCTGCTGGACTATATTACTACGCTGCGAAAGCAGTTGCCAGCCAAAAACGGGGCTTTCAGCGCCTATGCCTACGGGATTGGTAAAATATTCGCACGTTAATTGTTGTACCTGTACGGGCTGTGCAGAAAGGACGGATACAAAAAAAACATTCACAATGGCAGAAACAATTCTATACTTCATCTGGTTTTTCGTTAGTTTTAAACCTTGATTGGGCCGCTCAAAATACAGTTTAATCAGAATCTAACTGTCATGCCGCCTGCAAAAAAATAGTGATAACGATTGCGGAAATAGTATTATTTCCCTGCTTCAAAGTGCTTTATGGAAGAGAACAAAAAAGGACGCTCGCATAAAAACGTATGGTATGGTCAGGGACGCCAGCGTATTGAAATTCCTAAACCCGTATTGAAATCAAGAGTACACTCCAACCCCTGGTTACAACAATTACATATTTGCGGCTTAGGTTATTATCCCAAAGCCAACGGGCATTATACTTATCGTAAAAAGGGCTTGCCCGAAAACTTCCTGTTCTATTGCATCGATGGTAAAGGCTGGTATAAACTGGGCGATAAACAATTTAAAGTAAGCGCTAACGAATTTTTTATACTGCCACAAAACGTAGAGCATTCCTACGGCAGCGATGAAGACAACCCCTGGACCATTTACTGGGTACACTTTGGCGGCAATTACCTGCCAGAGTTCAACAACATGCATGCTACACGGGAATGTATGAAGCCTACGTATATTAAAAGCAACGAAGATATATTTACTTTATTCACCCGTATATATAAGACACTGGAACTTGGTTACAGTACCGATAACCTGATGTTTGCCAATATGTGTTTGTCGCACTTTATTACATTATTTATATATAATGCCAAACACACTACACAAATACCGCACGACAGCACAGACTGTATTGACAGCGCTATCGTGTTTATGCAGGAACATATCAGTGATAATATTACATTGAACGAACTATGCCAGCATTATAATTATTCTCCCTCCCGCTTCTCCGGCCTGTTTAAACAGAAAACCGGCTACGCCCCTATCGATTATTTTATACAAATGAAAATGCAGAAAGCGAGTCAGCAATTAGCGCTCAGCAATCGCTCTATCAAGGATATTGCACTAAGCATGGGCTTTGATGATCCCTATTATTTCAGCAGACGCTTCCGGAAGATTATTGGCGTGCCCCCTACTACGTACAGGAGCATGCGGCAGGAATAATACAGCTGTAGCGATCCTCCCCACTCCTGTAGCGGCAAGTTTGGCACTGTGTCTCGTCCTGAAATAGCTTGACAGTTAAGAGCCTAAATCTGAAAAGAAGATGGCTAAAAACAGTCAGATCAAGAGTTTTAAAAACGTAATTGGGGTGAAGCTGAGTGATGATCCCCGTATCAATCATTACGAAGTAAGTTTTCGGCGCTGGCTGGCGCGTGAGATTCATTATGGACGCGTTAGCGTAGCTCAGGCAACGGTTGAATTGAGTATAAGCGACACACAGATTCGTTTGATTTGTAAGCAATATCCTCCTGAGGTAGTAACTTTACCTGCAATGACTGAAGCGGAAAAAAAGAAGCTGGAAGAATTAGAGAAGCAGGTAAAACTGCTTCAAAAGCAGCTTGAACACGCTGAGATCAAGAATATTGCCCTCGAAACGCTCATTGATGTAGCGGAAAATGATCTCAAAATTCCCATCCGAAAAAAGCCTGGTGCCAAACAGTGAACCTGCTTACAGAACTGCACCCTCATATTGGGGTAGGTCAGTTTTGTACAGTGTTTGGCAAGACCCGTCAAGCCTGGTATTATGCTACACGCACCCAGGCTGAGCAGGAAATGACAGATTCTATTGTAGTAAAAATGGTGAAAGAAATACGGGAGGAACAACCTCGCTTGGGTACCCGTAAGCTCTACTATCTGTTGGAACCTCAGCTACAGGCGCATGGAATTAAAATGGGCCGTGATGCTCTATTTGATATGCTGGAACGCTATGACCTGCTTATCCGTCATCGCAGACGGCGTGCTATTACCACCGATAGCAACCATCCTTACCGTAAATATGATAACTTAATACAGCACTTGATATTAACAGGTAAAAATCAACTTTGGGTTAGTGATATTACCTATCTGCGAGTATCAGAAGGCTTTTGCTACCTGAGTCTTGTAACTGATGCTTTTAGTCGTAAAATAGTTGGCTACCGCCTGTGGCCTAATCTGGCAGCGCGTGGAAGCATAGAAGCGCTAAACATGGCTTTAAATGAACAGCAGCCTGGGCGGAACATGCTCATACACCATTCTGATCGCGGTGTACAATACTGCTGTTCTGATTATGTTGGACAGTTGCAAAACTATCAGATCAATATTAGTATGAGTCATAAAGGAGATCCCTATCAGAATGCAATAGCAGAGCGGGTTAACGGTATTCTAAAGCATGAATATAGTCTTAATAAAGAGTTTGAAGATCTAGTTCAGGCCACCAAAGCTGTACAGGCTGCCGTAAACTTATACAACAGCCGCAGACCCCATGATAGTTTAAGTTATCTGACGCCGGACCAGGCACATGAACTAACCGGAATAATCAAAAGGAACTGGCGGACTTACAGTAAGCATATTATTAAGAATCAGGACTTAGAAGTAAGCAACGTAGGATTAGGGAAGCTCTGTAACGCCAAACAGGATTAAGTTTATCATAAACAGGACTAAGCGCAAGCCTGTTAAGGAAGCCCGGATGAGCTGGCTGGAACGTAACAAAAAACAGGATTTTGAGAATCCTGTTTTTGACAGCAGGTTTATGCGCTCATCCTGACAGATCAGGATAGGATCACTGAGACCCCTGTAAACTGATGTTAGAATTAAATTTTATCTTGCAACAACTACTTATTATTAACTGCTCTCTACTGTCAAGTTTTTTTAGGACGGGTCAGTGGGGCTCATCCCCACTGCTATGGCGATGAGTCTGGCAGCTATGGGGCTTATCCCCATTACTGTAGCGATGAGTTTAGCAGCTATGGGACTCATCCCCACTACTGTAGCGATGAATTTAGCAGCTATGGGGATCATCCAAGCTACTGTGGCGATGAGTTTAGCAGCTATGGGACTCATCCAAGCTACTGTGGCGATGAGTTTAGCAGCTATGGGACTCATCCAAGCTACTGTGGCGATGAGTTTAGCAACTATGGGGATCATCCCCACTACTATGGCGATGAGTCTGGCTACTGTGGGGATCATCCCCACAGTAGCTTGGATGATCCCCACAGTAAATTTCAAATGACCAAAAGTCGCTAAACCAACCTCCAAAGCACTGACAATGAATTTGATAGCTCGCAAAGCCGGCCATCAGTAAATTTCACCCGTTTCAATATCTACCCGGTGTAAGGCATCCAGCGTATACTTGGGATTTTTGTGTCCGGCAAATAACTCTACCAGCATGGGCTGAAAACCCAGGGGCGCTCCATCACTATTATAAGGCTTTGTGGTAAAGCGCAACAACGATTTGGAGATCCCATAGAACTCGAACCCGTTTTGAATACGTATAAGTGGAAAATAAAACCCGGCAGATTGTATCCAGAAACGACTTCCATCAGAAAATCCAAAAACATCTTTACTAAAAACCTGGTTTTGATGAGAATCCCATAACGTTTTTACATTGTCCTTTTCTTCCCGTACAGTAAAATTTCCGGGTAAAGCAGGGGCATTGTTTTTCCACTCTTCAAACGAAGTATAAATTCCTTTTGTAAACCCGGTAAATGACAATAACCTATGTACATTGGCAGGGTTTGCATATCGCTCCTGTAATTGGGAAAATGTATACTTCTTTCTTTGTATAATCCGGTTAAAATCAGCACTGTTTAGTTTCAGGGATATAAGTTCCGTCATTTCTTCCAACGCATAGCTCATTGCTTTTTCTACCTCTATCTCTTCTAATTCTATTAAATAAGAAGAGTCGATACGTAAAGCAGGACAATAGTCTTCTGCCTGCTTGTAATAACACTCCAGCTCCACTTTCAAACGCATTAAAGCATGCTTCTTGCCCATTTTCCCTTCCCAAAGCGTATCTATTTCGGAAATCATACATTTCTTAATAAAACAATGAAAACTACCTTCTGCACTATCGGAGATCTGCGGATGAAAATACTCCGACAAAAACGTGGTATATTCCATAGCAAGCCCGTGAGCAGGCTTTAGTTTATTTGATTTAACATCAGCACCATTCCAATGAAATGGCCTTGCTTTGAAAGCAAAACAAACATAGGAAGTATCCAGCCTTACATCATAAGCATGCATAGACTTTATGGGCAATAACGACGAGTATTCAGACTGCCTGGTGGTTTTTAATTTACCATCCATCACTTTTATCCTGGAAAGTTTAAGACTATCGTCTTTATACTTTTTATAATCCTGTGACAAGGCTGCTGTACAAACCAGCAATAATAGAAGATGTAATAATGTGTTTTTTAAGAGTCTCTTTTTCATAAACAGCTGTAAACGATAAAGCCCAAATGTAAAACATCTAGGCTTTATCAGGATTGTTCCTTAAAGGTTCAGGGTTGTTGATAGAGCAAAGAAAGGAATTTCCCTGAATAGCATTGGCGTGAAAAATCACGGTACCCAACGTTTTTTTTAGCCGAAATACCCCATTTTGCTCCATTTTAACAACCAGAACTCAATTCAGCGTTAGTTTCCTAGTGCAAAACCACTACTTACAGATACATAATAGATAACATGATATATTACTCATTCTTCAATATACCACTTGTAACCAATCAACTCCACTTTACTCCATTGCATATAACCGCAACCACACACTAGCACCTTTTTAGAGGTAAACCACTATATTTTATCGTTGGAAATACTCATTTTTGCCGATTAACTGAAAAAATACTGCTTATTATTCCTACACCACACATATTAAATATATCTTCATACCCAAACCATATAACTAATACTTATGAAGTTCGTGAAGACCTTAGCTTTTGTGGCTTTAGTGGCTACTTCTTTTGTAGCCTGTAAGAAAAATGATGAAACGCCGGCTCCAACCGCTCCGGTACTTGGATCACTGACCTATAATAGCAAAACTTATCAATTAGATTCAGCTTCTGCTGTATTATTTCCAAGTCAGGGTTATACAGTGCTTTTTTTATCCAATGTAGGATTTTTGAAGATTTATAATGAAGATCCAAGCCAAAAATACCATGATGTAAACATTTACTTTGCATCATCTGGCCTGGTTGCAGGTACTTTTACCTTCAATAACGACAGTGCTACATTTAACGCGGCTAAAAACTTTTTCGCAGCCTACGTTGATTTAGACTATGATGTTAAAACAGACACTGGAACTTCTTTAGAAGCTACCAGCGGTACAGTTACCATTACCAAAACGGATGACACTACTTATTCTATTACTTATGAACTCGTAATGGATGATGGTAAAAAAATCACCGGCTCTTTCAAAGGCGTTCCTAATGGCTACCGTTTAGGATAGTCACTAATGATATTATTTAAAGAAAAGCCATCTCCTGCGAGATGGCTTTTCTTTTGTTATTAAGTGCGAACTACGCTTCAATATTTTTATGCAAATCATCCGGATTTCTTCTGTTATCCCAATAAGTTTTACTTCCGTTATGTTTGATCCAATACTCGAGTATTTCCCGTCTTGCTTTCTTAGCAGTTTCAGTCCAAACTATCCGTTTAACCATTCTTGCTCTTCCCGGTTTAACTCTTCATCAGAAATCAACCTACCATTCTTTATGTCCTCCATGCTACCATGCAGCATTTCCTTTTGGCGAGGACTAATATTGAAAGTAGTTTTTTCCAGATCAACCATACCAATCAGATCATTGATCTTTTCCAATAAGGCAACGTCCTGTATGGAAATTACCTTATCTGAGATGTTGTATGTAAGTGGATCTACAGCCATGAATCGCAATATTTTCAAATTTAAGTTACGAAATAAACAGCAAGAATCCAATTAACTGATAATCAATACATAGCTACACATTACTTTTATACGCCTGCTCCACGCACTCCATCGTATAAATAGCATCTTCCACTGAATTATCCGGCTTTGCTATTTTGCCCTCCACAGCAAGCATCATTTGTTCCATGGAACCAACAAATGCATGTGGAAACCAGCTGCCCTCTATAGCTACTGTTTGCCATTCAGCAGGCTGCCCTTCGGTTAACTGAATGTATTCAAAACGGTCAGGTATACCATGCGGATAATTGATCAATGAGCCTAGCGTGGCTTTGATGGCCCCTTTTGTGCCCTCGAATTTTACGTAAGCATGTTGATTATGCAGGCCAAAATTATGGCCATGGTTGGTGAGGATGTTGGCCCGCAACCAATCGCCATAATCCATAATAATATTACTACGCACCGATGCCAGCTGTGGCATGGAAGGATGTTTGGTGGTTTTGGCCAATATACCGGTGGGATTGCCAAAGAAAGAACGCACCAGGTCGATATAATGAATGCTATGGTATAATATTTCTACGCGCGGGCTTTGATACAGGAAATCCCACAAATGCCAGGGCGTGTATACGTTTACATTCACTTCAATATCACACAGTTCGCCTATAGTGCCGGCGTTAATTAACTCGCGGGCAGCTTTGATAAAGGGAGCGTACCGCAGCTGAAAATTCACCCCGGCCCTTTGTTGCTTTTGCCGGGTAATGGTCAGTATTTCCTGTGCTTCTTCCAGGTTATTGCCCATGGGTTTTTGCAGCAGTACATTGGCTTTTTCCGGAAGCTGTTGCAGCACCTGCAGCATGGCTGTGGCCGGAAGGGCCACATCATAAATAGCATTACCAGGGGCATGCTGTATCAATTGTTGCAGCGAATCAAATACATGGGGAATAGCAAAGCGGGCAGCGGTGGCTGTAGCTTTGGATAAGTCTTTGTCATAGATGCCTGCCACCTCATATCCTGCCAGCCGGTAAGCCGGCAAATGCGCATCATTCACAATACCTCCTGCACCTATCACATAAATGGGAACCATACAGCTAATCGTTTATTCTGATCTTCTTCTAAAAAACTATGATAATGAGTTTCCATAGCTGATAACCAGCACGGAAACCACCAATATAACCAAAGCCAATGCCAAAACCTGCCGCATGCGGTTGTTAGCGCCTGCCCATTCTTTTAATAGTAAACCGGCTACTGTGCTAAACAGCACCAGCATAATCATATGTATAGCCCAGCTGCTGAATTTATATTCTCCCATGTTCACATGTCCCAGGCCGTAAAAAAAGAACTGCCCGTACCATAACAACCCGGTAAGCATGGCCATGGCATAATACACCCACAAACGGTCGGGTATAGCGCGGTACTGCTTCCAGGTATGTTGTTTATTATGTAAGAACAAACAATATAAAGCGGAGGTAACAAAAGCGCCGGAGTTAGCAAACAGGTATACAATGTTTATCTGAAAATCACCCGCTCCATAACGCGCTGCAATATCTGCCATAGGTTGCGCATTGGCCAGCGCAAAACCGTACACCGCTGATAGCAAGCCCGCCAGCAAACAGATAGGCAATCCTTTTGACAGTGAAAAGGTACTTTTTGCAGGCTGCTCACCGGCCGCTATAAACTTTTCTTTATAGCGACCAGCCAATCCGCACAGTGCAATACCGGCTACACCAATAGCCATGCCCAGCATAATGTAAGCAGCTCCCTGTTGTTTCCATACACCAGCCAGCTGCCCCGTTAACAGCGGAGGTATGATGGTACCGAGGATACAGGATAATCCTACAGAAATAGCATATGTGAGTGAAAAGCCTACATAACGTATAGCAATGCCAAAGGCGGTTCCGCCAATGCCATAAGCCATACCAAAGGCAAATGTTTTCAGCATTAATTCCGTGGGTATTTCGCGCAGTACCTCTGTTAAAGAAGGAATGGTAAGCAATGCGCCCACTATAGGCAACAATAGCCAGCATACAAACGCCTGGGCCAGCCAGAACGTTTGCCACGACCATTGCGTGGCTCTTTTTTGCGGCGTATAACAGAGGGCCGCCGACGACGCGCCTATAGCATGCAAAATCACTCCTGTTATTACGCTCATATTACAAGTTATAAAATCGTTGTGCGTTTGTGTAAGCCAGTTTTTGTTGTGCTGCTTCTCCCGCAGTTTGTTGTAAAGCTTTGCGGTATTTATGCCAGGTATCGGCATAGCTGCCCGCCAGTAACGACACCGGCCAATCTCCTCCTAAAAAACACCGGTCTTCCCCAAAATGCTCCAGTACAAAAGCGATATAGGGTTGAATATCTTCTGCCTGCCAGTGCGGGTTTTGAGCAGTAGTTCCCAGCCCTGATATTTTTATATAGAACTGTTCATTTGCTGCCGCCTGCTGCATCAGTTGCCCCCAGCGTCCAAACTTTTCTTTGCTGGCTACAGGTGGCTGATTCATATGATCAAACACCATACGCAGGCCCGGCACCCGTGCCGCTACTTCCAGTGCCGTTTCTATATGTTGTGGCAATACTCCCACCACATCATAAGGCAGGCCATATTTCACCAGCACTTTCAGGCTGTTTATCACACTGCTTTGCAACAACCATTGTGCATCTGCTTCGTCATGTATTAAATGACGTATACCCTTGAAATAAGTTTGATGGCTATAATACGCTTCCAGTAACTTTTCGGTAAGTGCTGTATTGGTAAGGGGCAACCAACCTACCACACCTGTTATCCAGGGTGTAGCTGCCGCCACCTGCAACATCCAGTCTGTATCACGTATATCGCAGGCCGCCTGCACCAATATGCCTTCTGTAACACCTGCTTCCTGTATCTGTGGAGTAAGTTCTTCTATATTATAGTTGCGATGAAGTAGGGAAGTATCATTTTTCAACCAGTCGTAAGAAGCCTGTTGCAAATTCCATACATGGATATGTGTATCAATACATTTCAAGGGCGTGACAATCGTTATGAAAAGCTAATATATACCAATATTTTAATTTATCATACAAGCCCGAATTGTTTTTCTATCTGGAGATTGTGTTCGCCCAGCAAAGGCGCTCCTTTATCGGAAGTAAGCAAGCCGCCATCCATATGTATAGGGCAACGCGTAGTTTTTACCGTAAGCCCATTGCTGGTTTTCACCTGCAATTCCATGTCCAGCGTCTGATAGCCCTCCTGCTGCAATAACGCATCGTAATCCATTACCCTGGCGCACCAGATATCAGCAGGCTCCAATATACTCATCCAGTAATCAGCTGTTTGTGTAAGCAGATGACTGGCCAGTAGTTTTTTAATTTCATCGCGGCGGGTGAACCATTCTGCCGGATTCGCAAAATCAGCCAACGGCTGGCACTCCAGCAGCTGCCCCAGTTGCAGGATATTACCCATAGCCAACGCCAGGAATCCCTCTCCTGTTTGATAAATACCATATGGCGCGCCCAGGTAGGCATGTCCGCCATTGACCTCGCTGCGTACCGGCAACTGCCCACCATCGTTATAATAACAGGTAAGCACTTCAAACTGGTAGTCCAGTGCGCTTTCCATCATACTTACCTGCACCAATGCACCTTCGCCTGTTACCGTGCGTTGATATAATGCCGCCAGTATACCCTGCGCTATTTGTGTACCGGCCAGAATATCTACTACCGACACGCCCATAGGTGTTGGCCCCTGGGTGCTGTTATTACTTAACCAGGCTAAACCGGACAGTGATTGCACCAGCAAATCCTGTCCCGGCAATCCTTTCCACGGCCCTTCTTCGCCATAACCGCTTATTTCGGCATATACAATCTGCGGGTTAATGGCTTTTACGGTTTCATAATCTAAACCCAGGCGACTCATTACACCGGGGCGAAAATTATGCAGCATCACATCAGCCTTTGCCAGCAGCTGCTTTATCCGTTGTAAGCCCGCTTCTTCTTTTAAGTCCACCGCATAGCTTTGCTTGTTGCGGTTAATGGTATGAAATATAGTTGATTCTCCTTCTATTACCACATCCGATACATACAGGTAGCGCCCTATATCGCCCATTCCTGGCTTTTCTATCTTTATCACCTGTGCGCCCATATCGGCCAGGCGTAAGCTGGCAGAAGGCCCTGATAAAAACTGGCTGAAATCTACAATAACAATATCCTGCAATGGTTTCATCAGGCGGTGGTTGTGGTTAAAAATTCCCGGGTTATTTGTTTGTTATGCTCTCCTACTACCGGCCCCGGTGTAGTGGAATACAGCTTCTGGCCATTGATGCGAATAGGGCAACGGGTAGTAATTACCTGGGTGCCATCTTTCATACGCAATGCCTGTTCCATCTGCAGGCGGCGATAGCCATCCTGCTGCGACAGTTGTTGCCAGTTCAATACTTCCATAGCCCACAGGCCTGCTGCATGTAGCTGCTGTTGCCAATAGGAAGCTGTATTAGTAAGCAAATGTTTGGCTATACATTCTTTTATTTCATCTCTTTTGCTAAAAGCATCCTGCGGACCGTATTGCAGCAGATCGTTACACTGCACTGCTTTCGCCACTTGTTGCAGATCGTTCATAGCAATGGCTATATAACCGGCATCTGTAGCATAAATACCATAAGGAGCGCTTAACAGCGGATGTCCGTTATTGATGTTGCTACGCTGCGGCTGTTTGCCACTGGCATAGTAGGTTGTTAACAGTTCAAATTGAAAATCGAGCAACGATTCCAGCAAGCTGATCTCTACAAAAGCTCCCTGCCCTGTTTTGCTGCGGCGGATTAATGCTGCCAGTATACCCTGTACCAGTTGCGCACCGCATAGGGTGTCGCCAATAGATAAGCCAAAAGGCACCGGGCCGTTTACCGCATCGCCGGTGGTATAAGTAAGCCCGCTCATGGATTGCAGCAGCAAATCCTGCCCCGGTCTGTTTTTCCAGGGACCACGCTTGCCATAGCCGCTTATTTCGGCATAGATGACACGTGGATTAATAGCCTGTACTTCGGCAAAGCTAAGACCCGCTTTTTCCATTACACCCGGCCGGAAATTATGCGTAATCACATCTGCCTGTGCTATCAGCTGCTTTACCTTTTCCAGGTCATCGGCATTTTTTAAATCGGCGGCAAAGCTTTCTTTATTGCGGTTGATAGTATGAAACAACAAGCTGCTGCCATCGGCAGCCCATAAGTTTTTTATAGACAACTTACGCCCCGCTTCTCCTGTTCCCGGACGCTCTATCTTAATTACCCTTGCTCCCAGATCGGCCAGACGCAAGCCGGCTGAAGGGCCGGACAAGTACTGACTGAACTCTAAAACAATTAATCCTTTCAGCGGCAATGCACTCATAATGACAACTTAAATAATTTATTATGGCTGAAGCTATTTACATACATATCGTTGATTTGCTCCAGCACCACTTCGGGGTTTCCGCCATATTGCAGGTAAGCCTGTAAAGGATCGCCTGCATGATCCTGAAAATGAAGATACCCATTATAGCGGGGTCGCATATACCCTCTTTGCATAGTGGGCAATACTGCATGAAAAAAATTATTTGTTAACTGGTTAGCCGCTTCATTCTGCCATGCCTGTAAATGCCCCGGCTGTCCGCCATGCTGCACATAGAAGGTAGATTGAAAAGAAGGCGACACCACTTTTTCGGCATATTGTACTGCCAGTTTAGCGTGCTGCGAATACACAGAAACAGCGATACCCGTACCACCAATAGTGCTACGCAGCAGCCCCGTTTTACCAAACGATACCAGGTCGGTATAGGTGAGTAATTTACTGGCATATCCTTCCCGCGCATAGTTAGAGTAACCGTATGCAAACGGGCAGTACCAGTATTTGTCGCCGGTGCTCATGGCTTCTGCTACGGCAATAGGATTGTAACGGAACATTTCCTTAGGTAGCAGTGAATAAAACTCACGCATGGTTTCCAGCACCCTTACACCGGTAGGGGTATCAATTACTTCCTGCGTATCCTGGAACGGTTCGCGGCCATGCGCCAGGCAAAACATATAAAAATTCATCAACAGATCAATAGGAATGGCCGGAGCGGCTACACGCCCCATGCGTGCCAGACGCAACACCTCTTCCCAGGTAGTGGGAACAGGCACTTCGTTCTTTTGCAACAGGTCGGCCCGGTAACTGGCAGCCGGAGTAGCGGCATCAATAGCCAACGCCCACTGATGCCCGTTAACGTTATAGCTTTCATGCGATTGCCCTACAGAATACTCTGCCTGGTTGGCCAGGTATTCTTTGCTCAGGTACCTGTCTAAAGGAAGCACACACCTGGCATCGGCAGCAAACCCCACCCAGGGATGATCTATGATAAGCAGATCGTATTGCCTGATCAGGTTTTCAATAGGCTGATCGGCAAATTCCTGCAATGTTCTTTTCTTCCAGATCACTTCCACATCGGGATGCAATTCATTAAAACGTTGTGAGGCGGCTAGCAATGGTGTTATCCCCCTGCTATGCCCCCATGTAATTCCTTTTAATACTATTTTGGGCATTGCACTTATTTTGGTTATTTTTTTTGAGCCAGTAAAATGTGTTCACAAACCATTACTGTTTCTTTTCGCTGATTAAACGCTTCTACCAGTTCGGTAACCAGTCCAAACCCGGGCTTCTTATGATCCTTCAGGTCTTTAATAGTTACTTTTACCGTAATCGTATCCCCTATAAACACCGGTTTTATAAAACGCAGCCGCTCATAACCATAGGTCATAGCCACTTCATTAATAGCACCTGCCGTTAAGCCTACTGCCACACTGAATATAAGGGTACCATGCGCCATCCGCTGTCCAAAGGGTTGGGCTTTACACCATTCCGCATCCATATGGTGCGGAAAAAAATCGCCGGTTTGTCCGGCATGAATCACAATATCAGTTTCGGTTATAGTGCGCCCATAGGTTTCCCGTGTTTCTTCCAACACGAAATCGTCGAAGTATTTCCTTACCATCATACAGCAATCAATTGTATAGTTTCCTGCTACTAATGTCTTACAGAATGCAGGCGTGTACAATACACAATTCATTCATTTTAATGGATTATTTTATCAAACCACTTAAACAAGTGGTTAATTCCGTGCAACGGGTGTAATAAAAGCGAACAACAGGCAGTGGGTACAGAGCAGCAATAGCCTGATTGTGAAACAATTGTACATCTGGCACGTTTTGCGGTGTATTTCAGACTGTTATCCACCAAAAAAGGCATTATGCAATCTATCTATTTTAAAACCGCCTGGCGCAACCTTTGGAAAAAGAAATTTTATACCGGTATTAACCTGCTGGGCCTGTCTATTGCTTCTGCCGCGTTTTTGTTGTTGATCTGCTATGTAACCTTTGAACGCAGCTATGAAAACTTTCATCAGCAGGCTAACAATATATACAGGGTAACACTTAACTTATATAAGGGATCGGAATTTGTGGTTACAGATTGTGAAACCCACCCTCCCCTGGCTGCTGCTTTAAAAAACCAGATGCCCGAAGTGCGCGATGTTGTACGTATACAAAACCTGGGCACCAGCGAATTAAAAGGCACCGATAAACCCTTGTTAAGCAGTAAAGCTTTTGCAGCAGACCCATCGGTATTTTCTATTTTCAGTTATCACCTGTTAAAAGGTAATCCCCTGACTGCACTTGCTGCCCCCAACCAGGTGGTGATAACAGAAAGCATGGCTAAAAAGCTGTATGGCAATGCGAATGTAATAGGTAAGTCATTGTTGCTGAATGGCACACCCACTGCCATTACCGGCGTGTTGGAAAACGTTCCGGCCAACACCCACCTCAGGTTTGACCTTCTGTTATCGTTTCCTACACTTGTAGAAAAAGGATTTGACCTGAACAGCTGGGATGGCAATAATAACTATACCTACCTGTTAATGCAACCTAATACCAACCTGGCGCAGTTTAACAGCAAGCTGAAAGCATTTTCACTGAACCAGAAACAAATACACGACAGAATTTTTACGGCAGAACCTATTACCGACATTCACCTGTATTCGCATAAAACCTTTGAGCCGGATGTAAATGGCAATGCTAAAACTGTCAATTATTTATTCCTCATCGCCATTCTTATTTTAGTTATCGGTTCGGCCAACTATATCAATTTAACCACTGCCCGCTCCGGCGAAAAGCAAAAAGAATCAGGCATCAGGCGCATACTTGGTTCAACCCGCACTGGGCTGGCAGGTTTGTTTTTTACCGAGTCTTTTATTATTAACCTGCTGGCCATAGCAGGTGCGCTGATACTGGTAAAACTGGCTACTCCGTTATACGCTTCTATTGCCGGTTACGATACAGCACATACGTTATTCCGCTCTCATGCTTTTTGGATAGCACTCATTTTATTGTTTGTATTAAACAATGTGCTTTCTGGTTTGTACCCTGCCTTTGTTTTATCTAAAGTAAAAGCTGTAGTGGTAACACAACGCAGCTTTACCAGTGCCTTACAAGGCAACCTGCTTCGCAAGACACTGGTAGTTGCCCAGTTTGCCATTGCCATTATTGTATTTACCTCATCTGTTATTATTTACCAGCAGTTATATTTTGTAAAGCACCAGCAACTAGGTATGAATATAAACCAGGTGCTTACCATAAAAGGGCCAGACTTAACAGGGAACGACTCGTTAAACGATTTACGCACACAGGTATTTAAAAATGAACTGGCAAAAATTCCCGGGGTTGCAGCGGTATCGATGACCAATTCTTTACCTGGCCTTCCTCTTTCTTCTTTAAGCACCCAAACGGGGGTAAGACGTTGGGAAGAAACAAGATCGCCTGGCTACAACTATTACCTGTATTCATTTGACGCAGATTTTATTCCCTTGCTGGATATGCAAATGGCCGCGGGCGAAAACTTTGTAAAAGGATTGGATAATAAAGGAAAAGTCATTATTAATGAAACGGCCTGTAGCAGGCTGGGCTTTGCTTCTGCCGCAAGCGCTATTGGCAGAAAAATAAGGGCCAATGGCCAGGAAAAAACGGTAGCAGGGGTGGTAAAAGATTATCACCAGCAATCGTTGAAAGAAGCGCACCTGCCTATGATACACTGGTTTTCCAATGGCAATCCCGGCTTCTTTGCCTTGAAGTTACAGAGTGCCGATATGCCTAAGATACTGGCCCATGTGCAACAGGCCTGGGCCAGCAGCTTTGCCGATCATGTGTTTGATTATGCTTTTTTGGATGATACTTTTAACCAGCAATACAAAGAAGATGTGCAGTTTGGCAAAATGATCAACCTTTTTGCGGCACTCACTTTACTCATTACCTGCTTAGGCCTGCTAGGGCTTACCACCTTTAACACCGCCAGGCGTACCCGCGAAATAGGCGTTCGTAAAGTATTGGGCGCCTCTGCACAAAGCATTGTTACCCTGTTGTCGAAAGACTTCCTGCAGTTGATATTAATAGCCATTGTTATAGCCATTCCGGCCAGCTGGCTGGCCATGAACAAGTGGCTGCAAAACTTTACTTATAAAATACATATCAGCTGGTGGGTATTTGCTTTCACAGGCATACTTACCATAGCATTAGCCCTGCTTACCATCAGCCTGCAATCGATAAAAGCAGCTATGGCCAACCCGGCTAAGAGTTTAAAAACGGAGTAGCAGCTTAATGCTGTTGCCATACGATTACATCTGCCCTCCTGCTTTCCGGCGTTACTTTCAGTTGCTGCACTGTGCCATTGACCACGGTGGCTTCTACGGTGGTGTTATAAGGCGCATGCAATTTAAAACTGGCATTCCAGCTGGCGGGCCATGCAGGTAATAAGTATATTTTTTTACCATCGGTTTGCATCAGCATTTCCTGCAAACCAATCATACCCGATCCGCCCCAGTTTTGATCCGGCGTCCAGTCAAAACCCGGCCCCCAGAAAGCCGGGAAGCGGTGTGGCCCGTTAGCCAGTTTCAACAGGTTATACTGTGCTGCTTCTGCTGTTAATCCCAGTCGGGCAGCGAAAATATTATACTGCCGCCAGCCTACATGACTGCGGTATTTAATTACCTGCGGATCGTATTTCCAGGTGTTGATAGCTGTATCTAAGCCAGGCTTGCCTATTCCAAACAAACCCCAGGGATATACCGGGTATAGCTGCGGCGCTTCGGAATTTTGCACCCGTTGCCACAATTGGGCGGGGGATAATGTGGTATGTCCCTCACACTCCCTGAACGGGATAGGCGGTATCCGTTTTAACATAGCTGCCCACTTATCGCGCTGTGGTGGAGAAAGGTAATGTTGTGGCAACTCCTGCATGCGGGAAAGCACCACTGTTAATGCCGAAATAACCGTAGTGGAGTTATACGTCATTTTATAGGTTTCTGCAGCCGAGCCTGGATAAAACACATAGTGCCCTTCTTCATCAAACGCTTTCGCGCCCAGCTTCTTAGCCAGGTATTGGTAGTGCTCGTCATAAAAAGTTAAACAGCTTTCTATGAGCGGAATATAAGCAGTAATATCTTTTCCGGCATATCGCTCGGCTTCCAGTATCATCAAACAGAACTCGAAAGAAGTTTCCCACAGATATTCCAGCCAGGCATTGTATTCCATACCTGCATCATAACCTGCCGGGCGTTTGATACCGTACTCTGCAATATTGGGCAAACCAAAGTTTTCCATCTGCTCGGTAAAGCTGGCCCCGTTGTGGCCCCAGTACACGTGCGTGCGCAGTTCGGCATTGTGCAATGCATTCCTGTAAAAATCAAACTGCGACGGCATCATATCTATATCGCCACTTTTTAGCATGGGGAAATACACCAGTCGCTGATTTTGAGCAGTCATGGTGCCACCACCCCACAAACGAAAATCAGCATTGTAACGGTACTGCTCATTGGCATACTTTGCATCAAACGTAAACAAGCCACCATTAGACTTGGTAGGATAAGCACCGTAAGCATTGCACCCCAGCATATAACGAAACAGCTGGTAATTGCGCCCCATTGCCTGCACACTGTCATTATCACTATCTATATAGATATAACTTCTGTTCCAGAACTGTTTCCACCAGGCTGCGGTTTGGGCCTGCGCTGTTTTTCGTTGCCTTTCTGCATCCGCAGCAATCTGCTGCAAGCCGGTTTTCCACGCATCCAATGTAGATGTTTGCCCCACATGCAGGCCCAGCTCTATTTCGGTGTTTCGTAATTTCCTGTTGCTTTTTAATATCCAGGCGCTATAGGTGGCGCTATCATTTGTTACCAGCAAGTTGCCCGCTGCCTGCATATTACGCCCCTTCATATAACCGCCAAATGTGCGGTTCCTTACCGGGTTCCAAAGGCTATCCTTTACGGCGTTCAGCTGCTCCATCTTCACCGTATAATCAAAGATGTTTTCCACATCATTCCTGTTGCGATGATAAAACAACACTTCATCGCCTTCAAAGGCTATTGCATCCTTATAGGTGATCACCGAAAATTTCTGTGGGAATTTGTAAGAACTGGCGCGGAGCTCTTTATCAGCCATTGCACGATCCTGGTAACGCCAGTTTTCATACACCGCGTTCACCTCTGCTGCTTCTTTACTGTTAATGGCAACATGCACTACCGGCCTGTATACATCCACCCATATATGAATAGTAGTGTTGCTTCCTGTAATTTGTATGCTGCCATCCTGTAAACGTAATTGTTGTGTAAGGTCTTTTGCACGAAAAGGCATAGAAGATAGCGACACCCGCACCCGCCCTAATTTAAGCATGGTGTTATTTTCATCAAAGGCACCGCTGCGGGCAATGTAAAAACACAAAGCATCCTCTTCTATCCATACGTTTAAACCAATATCGCCACCACCACAGGGCATGGACTCAGAGGAGTTGCCACCCGGTTTATGTTGCCAGGTAACATTGTACCGGGATATATCATTAGCCTGCTGACACCATGCGGTTACAGCCGTAAAAGTAAGTATGCAAAAAAGCCATGCCTGTTTCATGCCCGGTTATTGAACAAACTGTAAAGTACTTTTTCCCAGATCGGCAGAAGTAGCCACTGCAATACCGCGCTGATCTTTATTGTTTACCGCGCAGTAGAAATGATATACTACGCCGTTATACTTTACTACAAATGATTTATGGGCAAATTTACGATCGTAATCTTCCGAAGAATGCACCAGGTCATCCCCCTCCCAATCTGTCCAGTTTACCAGGTTGTACGAGCAGGCAAAACGGTTAAAAGCATCCTTCCGGCCTTTCCAGAAAGCACCAAAATAAAACATCACCCATACATCGTTGATCTTACGAATAACGGGGTCGCCGGTAATTCCCTGCGAATGATGTACTACCGGCTCTGTTTCAAAACGCTGCCAGTGTTCCATATCGTCCGATACGGCCATACCTATACGTTCGTACCATCTTGTTTTGATATTATTGGCAGCAGAATCGCCGTTGGCATTATAATACATTACAAACGGATGGCCGGTGGTTTTGGCCTTATCCCATATAACCGTGCTTTTAAACAGCTTGCGGTTTTCCCACCATCTTACGGTAGAATCGGTAGCGGTTAAAATGGGGGAAGGCAAACGCTGCCACTCCTTACCACGTAACAAGTTCTTTTGGGGTGTATAAGCAATGCCCAAAGCCAGCGGCCCGGCTTCATAGCCTTTTACATTACCGGCAAAGTACGACATCCAGTATTTTTGCTGATAGGTTTGTAAAGCATAACTGCCATTCCATTCATACTCCTGCAAAGAAGGATAGCCAGCCTTATGCACCCCATCCCATTGTGTGCTGTCGGAGAAAGATAAGATACGCGTTCCCGCACTCCAGTGCAGCAGGTCTTTGCTGGTAGATTGCCAGGTTTCATACCCTGTGCCATCAAAAATAACATAGGTCATATACCAGAGATTACCCTGCCTGAACACGCTGGGACAATCCATCTTTTTGTTATTGTTATCGGGAACCAGTACCAGTCCGTACTTATAAGGTGTTTTCACCTCCTGGTACACCTGTTGCATTACCGCCTGGGGTACCGTAGTAGCTTTTGTATTATTCTGCGCCGTAGATTCTGTTATTACCAGTGCACCCAGTAAGGCCACTGCAAGCATCGTGTGTAACCTGTTCATACCTCGTAAAAATAGCATAATAAGCCCGGCGTACAATGGGAGGTTTTACTATGATAATGGATTATTTTGTTATAACTTTAAAGTAAACACCTAAAATTCCAATATGTCTAAGCATGCTTCGATTCACTTGCACACCGCTGCCATAGATTATACAGTTTACAATAAAGCTTTGCAGTTGTTGATACAGAACGGATGGAACATTAACCGGCATGAAGTTTTTGCCGTTATTGCGGAAGGCGCACTGGACTGGGAGGGCGAAAGCCATGAAAACGTAGAATCCCTGTTTACCCGGTTACAACGTGGCATTGAACAAAATCATCCTACCGCTATCGACCTCGTTTACACCGGCACCCAGGCAGGCCTGAGCCTTTGCTATGTAAACCCCAACGAACTGCGGCTGGACCTTACGGATGAAGTGCCTAAAATACCCATAGCTGATTTGCCGGATTATACCTGGTACCTGGAACGGCTGATACCTGTGTTTCCTTTATTGCATCACCCAAAAGTTACCTGCACTTACGAATAAGCCAGCTGCTATTCTGCCCCTTTTATAACCGAACGCTTTTTGTATTAAAAGCGTACACCGCCACTGCACACTATCCACCCAACAACCTCTATATCAATACTTTGCAAAAGGGCATATTACTGGTAGTAAAAGCTGTATTGTAAATAGGCAGATGATGTTACAGAACCACCTCAAAACAGCCGTGCGCAATTTGTGGAAGCATAAGCTTACCACCCTGATCAATGTTTCCGGGCTGGCCATTGGCATCAGCGCTGCCCTTATCATATACTTATATGTTCAAAAAGAACTCACTTTTGACACGTATGAGCCCTCTCGTAACCATATTTACCGCATAGTATCCACAGGCCCGGGCTGGCACTCACAAGGCACGCCCTCTCCTATGCACCAGGTAACTACTTCACTCACAGGAGTAGAAACGGTTTCCGGCTTTTTTCTCTACGATGGATGGCAGAATAAAGTAGCTATCCCCTCTGCTAACCAGCTTCCACCAACCGTATTTACAATGGAAGATGCGCCTGTTTTTGCAGATGGGAACTATTTCAGCATCTTTCCCCGTCAATGGCTTTTTGGCAATGCCACAGCGAGCCTTCACTCTCCCGGCCAGGCTGTGCTTACCGAAAGCAAAGCGCAACTATACTTTCCCGGTGTGGCTTTGCAGGATGTGATAGGCAGAACGATTGTATTTAACGACACGGTTACTGCTGTTGTTTCGGGTATAGTAAAAGACCTGACAGCCAACAGCGATTTTAATCATAAAGCCTTTCTTTCCCTGTCCACTATCCCTCACAGCAACCTGCAGACTTTTTTTAACTGGAACGACTGGACAACCATCAACTATATATCGCAGGTAATGATACGCCTGCTGCCTGGCACTACGCCAGAAAAAGTAAATGAGCAACTGGCTGCCATTGCGCAAGCACACAAAACAGGCGATAAGTATGCGGATGAGTCGCGCTACCTGCTGCAACCTTTATCAGATATTCATTTTAATCCTGATTACGATGGACACACCAGCAAGCAAACACTCCGCAACCTGGTGTTGCTGGGCATTTTTCTATTACTGTTGGGTGCTATTAATTTTATTAATCTATCAACGGCTCAGTCTATCTTTCGTGCCAAAGAAATTGGTGTTCGCAAAACATTAGGCAGTTCTAAAAAGCAACTGATCTTTCAGTTTTTAACCGAAACACTGGCGCTTACCTTACTGGCTGTTATCATTTCCTATATACTATCTCCCTTCCTGTTAAAAGCCTTATCCCTGTTGCTGGAAGAAGAGTTATCCTTTGGCAGTCTTAACCAGCCACACATATTATTGTTTTTGCTGGCATTGACAGTGGTAGAAACAATAGCGGCCGGCTTATACCCTGCATTAGTGCTCACCCATTTTAAACCGGTGAACGTACTGAAAAATCATATCAATGCTATTGGCCACAGCCGGGGCTCGTGGCAACGAAAAACGTTGACCGTATTCCAGTTTGTGATAGCACAGATATTTATGATTGGTACACTGGTAGTGCAGCAACAGGTAAAATATTCTATTCAAAAAGATGTAGGCTTTAGAAAAGAGGCTGTTGTATACGGCAACCTTCCGTTTCAGCACAACAACCCCGACAGCAGACACCTGTTGTTTCGCGACAGGCTGCGCAAAATACCAGGTGTGGAAGCGGTCAGTGTTAGCAATCAATCACCCGCTTTTATAGGAAACATGAGCAACCGTTTCACCTTTGCCCGGGGAGCGGAAATAAAAGATCTGCTGATTGATATTCGCTGCGGAGATACCGGCTATTTAAACCTGTACCATATTCCATTGATAGCAGGCCGCAATGTATTACCTACGGATACCGCTACAGAATATGTAGTAAATGAAACCATGACCCGCATCATGGGCTTTGCCCATCCGCAGGATGCTATAGGCAAGTATTTGAACAACACTTATCCTATAGTAGGTGTTATGCGCGATTTTGATGTAAGCTCGGTACGGGTGGGTAAGAAGCCAGTGCTGTTCTTTTCCGAGCCTGGCCATGCCAGTACTATTAATATTGCCTTGCAAGGCACAGCTGCCACTCAGCAAAAAACGATGGCTACTATTCAGCAGGCCTTTAAAGAACTATATCCTGATGCCGATTTCGAATATCGTTTTATGGATGCCAGGATTGCGAACTTTTATAAAGCAGAACGCAGGATATCCCAGATACTCACCTGGTCAACCGCTGTTTCTGTGCTTATCAGTTGCCTGGGTTTACTGGGGCTGGTAATGTTCACCGCCAACCAACGCACACGCGAAATAGGCATTCGCAAAGTATTGGGAGCATCTGTATTACAGATCATATCCCTGTTATCGCGCGACTTTGTAAAACTGGTGGCTATTGCCTTTGTAATAGCAGTACCTATTGCTTGGATAAGCACTTATAAATGGTTGGAGAACTATGCTAGCCATACACAACCCGGCTGGTGGCTTTTTGCTATAAGTGGCATATTAATGCTGTCTGTGGCATTGCTGATATTGAGTGTGCGGGCAGGAAAGGCAGCTATTGCCAACCCGGTTAAAAGCTTACGGTCGGAATAACAGTTCGCATAGAGTCTGCACCCATACCTGGCGCGCATAAAAAATCACCGCTGACAATCAGCGGTGATTTTGCTTATACTTATCAGTTAAAAAATTACCGGCTCATTTTAGCGTACAACTATTGTTGCTACTCCCTCCTGTACACCAGCGCCTTTGGCCCGGATAGTAACCAATCCTTTCTGTCTTCCAGCCTGGATCACCACCTGGCACCTACCCCGCCATGCTTTGCGCTGTGGTTGTTGAAAGCTTTCCAAGCTGGCGGGATTGGCATTAGACACAGCCACAATGGTGGCAGGGCCTTCTATACTAAAATGGAGCGCATTATCTGCCTGTGTGTGCCGGACACCCTTAGCATCGGTAAGCTCCACAGTGATATAGCTCAAATCCTGGTTGTTGGCCATGATGGTGTCCCTATCAGCAGTTAAACGCAGGGATGTTACCTCACCCGCCGTTTGCAACAGGCTTTCTGCCACTTTTACCCCGGCGGTATATCCTACTGCTTTTAACACACCCGGCCGGTAAGCTACCTGCCAGCTGGCTTCAAGATGATGACTGGTATCAGTGGCCTTTTTACCAAGTGACTGATCATTTAAAAACAATTCTACTTCCTCGCAGGAAGAATAAGCAGCAACAGTAAGCAGGCTATCTTTAAAACGATCCCATTGCCAGCTATCCTGCACATCTTTCCAATCCCATTTGCTCCACACTTCCGGCTTGGGGTTCACCTGCGGAAAGCTACGTACCGGGCATTCCACAAACAGCGACAACTGGTTGGGTTTCCATACGGCATCGCGGTAATACGATTGCGGACGTTTCCAGCCACAGATATCTATATCGCCACAATAAGCCAGATTCCAGGGATAGAAGTTTTTATTCTGCGGATAACCCAGCCAGCCAATGCTGGCTTCGCCAATATGATCAAAAGCCGTCCACACAAAATCGCCTATCACCCAGCTATGCTTCTGCACTTCGCGCCAGTATTCAAATGCTTCTTTTGCAAACGATTCGGTAGCAAACATTACCCGTTGCGGTAAACGCTGGTGATCGTATTCATATTTATCACGTGCATAGTTATAGCCTGCAATATCCAGCGAAGCAATAAAAGGATCTTCATTCTCTTCAATGCCATTCACCCCACAGGTTACAGGCCTTGTGTTATCGATGCTTCTGATATGATCGGCCAGCATTTTAGCCACCATCACCACCTCTGGTTTGTCCCGGTTCGGAATTTCGTTACCTGTGCTCCACATCACAATAGAAGGATGATTACGATCGCGGTACAGCATGCTTTCTACATCCCGCTGCCACCAGTCTTTAAAGTATAAATGATAATCCTGTTTGTTCTTTTTATCTCCCCACATATCAAAGGCTTCATCTATCACCAGCATGCCCTCCCTGTCGCAGGCGTCTAAAAATGCAGGTGAAGGTGGGTTATGCGAGCAGCGGATGGCATTAAAACCACTGGCTTTTAACAACTGAACCCGGCGTTCTTCTGCCCTGTCCAATGCTTTAGCCCCCAATGCGCCATTATCATGATGTACACAACCACCTTGCAACTTTATCATTTTGCCATTTACGCAAAAACCTTTTACTGCATCGTAAGTAATAGAACGTATGCCCACCGGGATAGTAGAAGCATCTGTTCGCTGGCCATTCAGCAGCACTTCTGTTACTGCGGTATACAATACAGGGTTATCTGTATTCCACAACTGCGGGTGTTGCACCGGCACCTGCAAAGAGAACACCTGTTTGCCTTCATTCGCAATTCGTTGTGTTATGGTGGCTTTACCTGCCACCTTGCGATCGGGAGCATATAAGGTGGCAACCACCTGCACCTGGCTGGCTTTAGCCGTTTTATTGATAACATCCACTTTTACAGCTACGGTAGCATTTTCCGCGGAAACCTGCGGCGTAGTAATCACCGTGCCCCACTGTGCAATATGCACGGGAGCGGCCGCACGCAACCACACATGGCGATAGATGCCTGAACCACTATACCAGCGACTGTTTTTACCTTCATTGTTCACCCGCACAGCCAGCACGTTTTCACCTGCTTTTACTTTACCCGCCAGGTTAAACCAGAAGGAAGTATATCCATAAGGATGGCAACCTAAATGCACCCCGTTCAGCCATACATCGGCATTCATATATACACCATCAAATTGCAGGTATAACTGTTTATGTATATCCGTAGCATTGACAGTAAATCTTTTCCGGTACCAGCCTGTTCCGCCTGTAGTAAAACCGCCGCTTACGCCACTGATTGCATCCGGCGAAAAAGGCGAGCCCGTACCCGGCAAGTCTTCCATACTCCAGTCGTGTGGCAGGTTCAGCGTTCGCCAGCTTTTATCGTTTAGCTTAGGTTCCTGTGCATTAGCTGTATCCCCCCGGTAAAACAACCACCCTTCATCAAACAATGCGTTGTTTTGTGCCTGTGCAACCGAAGCAGTGAGAATAGCGAATAGGTAAATAATTTTTTTCATAATGGAAGTCATCTTATCGTTCTTGTACAATAGTTACCGGACCCAGCAAACCAGCTTGTTGCAAAGGCTTGCCTTCGAGCCGGTAAGGGGCCGTAGTCCATGTTCTTTGCTGTTGTTGTGGTAAAGCATGATCGCCTATTAACCGGTTAGCCCAGGTGTTGGTTACTTTTATTGTCACTTTATTTTCTCCCGGCCTGATTGCCCGGGTAATGTTTACACTATAAGGCGCCGTCCAGGTAATACCGCAAGGTACTCCGTTTACTGCTACCTCTGCCAGGTTAGCCACGTTACCCAAAGACAGCATGACTTTACTCTTCCCCTCAGAAGGTTGCCAGTTAAACTGCATTTCGTAATTAGCTGTACCTGAATAATAACGGATAGCATCTACTTTGTTCTCTGTCCAGCTTTCCAGTTGTGGCATAGCTACCGGCCCTAACGGACCACCGGAAGCGGTATCAAAATTAACACGCCACATACCCTGTATATGTTGCACGGTATCTGTTAAAGGCCAGTTAAGCCCTGCGTTGGATTGCTGCTGGCTGGTGGGTTGCTGGTACACAATAAACAACGATCCATTCGGTGGCAACTGCACCGGAACAGTTGTGTAGGCTCCGGCAGAGTACCATTCACGGGCCACCATCGTATCCCCCGTTACCGGGTTCCACAGTTCAGGCACTTTACCTATGATGCGTGCAGACACTTCAACAGTACGGGTAGCGCTATCCTGATTGGCTATAAAATAGATATCAAAATCTTTCCCTTTTCTATGCGTCCAGGCAATATTGTTTGCTGCAGCACCATGTGCATCCTGTATCACTACATCCCTTATTACACCCACCGAATCAAAAGTGCTGCCGTAGTACGGTGTACGTATTACCCGCAATCCCTGCCTTTCCATCTCTTCTACCTTGCGCAAGGCGGCAGGCGATAACAGGTGTATGCCTGGTGTTCTGCTATCCGCCACCGGTAACACCAGTAAGCCATATTCAGCACCACCTTTCAGCACCATGTGTTTATTGCGTACAGTGGAATAGTTAAGCAAAGCATCTTCGTTAAAAGAATCATAGGCATAGCCATGTAAGGGATCTATCCAGTTTTCGGGATCGGCCATATTAGCGCTATGACTTACGCCATCGGGCTTTATACGTAAAGGCTCACCCACATTGGCCAGTCGTTCCTTTTCCTGCTGTACCCTGCCAGCTCCCATAATGCCCGGTAAAGTACTTACCAGTCTGTCGGGCAACACGGCTCTCCGGGGCAGTTCGCTACCAGTAAACACCGCCACATCCACCACTGGTTTTCCCATTTGCAATAACGCCTGGCAACGGCTGGCATAAGCCACCCATTCGCGGCCTGGCTTCCACCAGGTTTGATCGCGCTGGAAATAAAGTCCTACGCCATCCAGCGTCATTCCGGGTTTCCGGTCTGTCCACGGGTTATGCATAAACACATGATACACCAGGCGGTTTACGCCCAGGGCATAATTTCTGTCCTGCAATGTTTTCAGCATACCCGGATGTTCGTTCCAGGTCATACGCAGGGTGGTAAATCCTTCGGCCTGTATAATGTTCTTACCATAGATATGCGCCCCTGAAATAGCATCCAGCATATCATTAGGCTTGTCGTGTGTAGGGCTGTTTAACCAAAACTCGCCCATAGGCACATCTACCTGGCTATAGTGCAGCATGCCGTCACTCATCATAGTAGGCGCTACACTTTCTGCTGTAAAAGAACAGCCGTTTGCATGCGCCAGGGTGGCCAGTGTGCTGTAGAATATATCTTTTACCAGCTCGCTGATAGTAAGCCGTATATCGTATAAAACCTGTTCGCTTTTAGCAATGCTTTCAACGGGTATGCCCACCATTACCGGCAGGTAAGGCAGCAAATCGTATCCCCTGCGACGACGAAATTCATCACGGAACACGGGCGACCAGTTTTGACTGCCGCATTCCCAGCTATCTACATGAAACATATTTAACACACGGGGGGCTAAAGGCCCTGCCTTGCGCAATGCTTCTCCAAACCATTTATCAAACTGCAAGGCCACTGTTTCCCGGTTAAACTTATCGCATTCCAGCCCGCTGCCTGCACCGCCTGTAGCATTGGTATGCCCCGTAGAAGTATGTCCTATACGCAGTATGCACCAGTTGCCGGCAAGCACTTTCCAGGTCAGCTTGCCGTTTTTCATAAAGGAGGTCAGCGCTACCATTTTATTCAATGGCACCGCTGCCGCATCTGTTAATTGTGCAGTGGTGGTGCGTGCACTGATGCGCCATGCTGCACCGCTTTTGCCCTCATATTGGTGCAAACGCGGTGCGGAGGATAACTGTATTTCTTTCAGCTTTAAAGAGGGTTTCCACTTGGCAGCATCCAGATCTTCCGATCCCGGTTCAGAACCTTTTTTGCTGTAGATAAAACGGAAGTATTTAGCAGTAACAGCAGGAATGGCATGCGTTACAGGCGCATCCCCATCCTGCCAGCCATGACGGGGAGATTCCAGGCGCGTAGCCCGTTTAAAATGAATACCATCATCACTCACTTCCACTATCAGCCGGTGCGCCTGGTAATTGGTGCCATTGGAAGTGATGGTGATAGAGCGGCAGGTAAAGGGCTGTTTAAAAGCATACTGAATCCAGCAGCTATCATTACTGCCTATGGTTTTGGTATTGCCGGGCTTTACCAGCACAGCAGCATCTGTATTAGGCAAACTGGTGGTAACTTCTGGTACTGTTGTTTGGGTATTTATGCCCTCGCCTGCGGGTGCAGGAAAGGCCACCACCGCTATATCTTTATAATACCCTTTGTACGATTCGGGAACGGGTAAAGTATCCTGAAATAAGGTGCCGCCATGGACAATCTTCTCACTCACCACCACTTTTTGCATAGACAATTCCGGGGTAATCCAGGGCCCTCCTGCCAAAGCAAAGCCATCACTTACGTGCATGCCTAGTTTTAGCCCCAGCCGGTCGGCTTCTTTCATAGCAAATTGTACCATGCCCCACCACTCTGGTGTAAGCTGCTCCGCCGCAGGCGTAAACAAAGGAGGATTAGTGGCCCCCTTAATACTCATGAGATAAGCACCGCCTATGCCGGCTGCTTTCATCGCTTCCAGATCGGCCGTAATGCCCGCACGGGAAACACCGGCCTGCATCCAATACCAGAATACCCAGGGTATGGCTGCCGGTGGAGGTTGTTGAAAATGCTGGTATAAAGAAGGAGAATTTACCTGCTGGCCCTGTACCGAAGCGGTACACAACAGCAATGGAAGCAATATCTTTTTCATCAATGGCATAGCCAAAAATACAATGTGACATTAAAAAAAGTCACATTGTATAGAAATAACCTGGCGGAGATAACACGCATTAGATGGATTATCTTACAACGCACTTATACAATGGCTTATACAGGCCATTGCTCCCTGTTCCAGGCACTGTGCCAGAACATCCACTCCATGCGGGAAGCCATTATAAATGCTTCTGTCATTTGTTGTTGCTGTGCAGGTGTGCAGGCTGCTGCGGCTGCATCACATATATCAATAGCTTTTTGCACGGTAATGCCAAAATCTTCTCCGGCGTAGGTATCAATCCAGTCCTGGTAAGGATTGTTCTCCCTTACCTGGTGTGCATAGATGTAATCACCCACTGCCTTGTATATCCAGAAACAAGGCAATACAGCCGCCATAGCCACCTCTACCTGCTGTAAAGCAGCGGTGGCATACAGGTATTGTGTATATAACAAACAGCCGGGCGATGCCACTGGCTTTTCCGGTATCTGCAGCTGGCTGAAAAAGCCGGCATGCAAAGCCTGTTCTACCACTATGGCCCCTTCTGCAAAACGTATAAAGTCCAGCGATTGCTGTGTACGTGGCGCACGTGCTGCTATTAAGGCCAGCACCTTGCTAAAAGCATCCAGGTACACCGCATCCTGCCCGATATAAAAGGCAAAACGGTCTTTTGTTAAACTGCCATTCATCAGCTCCTGGTTAAAGGGTAACTGAACAATCTTTTCAAACAAAGGCGTTATTTGCTGCCAGGCCTGTTTACTCCACTGCATACTTTTGTAATTTGATAGGATCAAAAAAATGATTTACCGGGCCACTGCCATTACCCACCACTACATCCTTCCCTTCTTCAATGGCTTTAGCTATATAAGCCTTCGCCTGCATTACCGACTCCAGCAGGGTATTACCCAAAGCCAGGTAAGATGCTATTGCCGACGACAAAGTACAACCTGTGCCGTGCACATTATTGCTTGCTATACGGGGCGCTTCCAACGCCAATAACATTCCGTTTGCTTCGCAATACACATCATATACCTTTTCACCAGGCAAATGCCCGCCTTTTAACAATACAGCTTTGCTGCCATGTTGTAAAAGTTCGTCTGCTGCCTCTTCCATATCCCGCACCGATTCCAGTTTTCGCCCGCATAATACCGCCGCTTCATCCAGGTTAGGGGTAATGATGGCGGCCAGTGGAAACAACCGCTCTTTGAGTATAGCAATGGTTTCGTCTTCTATGAGCTTATGCCCGCTGGTTGAAATCATTACAGGGTCCAGCACTATGGGCACCTGCGGATAAGCCTGTAAGGTTGCTGCCAACGCCAGTGCCAGTTCTTTGCTATGCACCATCCCTATTTTAATAGCAACTGGTTGTATATCATCCATTACCGCTTTCACCTGTGCACATACTATATCAACCGGTATAGCATGTATGCCGCTTACCCCCAGGGTATTTTGCACGGTTACAGCAGTAATGGCAGATGCTGCATAGCACCCCAGCGAACTGATGGTTTTAATATCAGCCTGTATGCCGGCACCACCACCACTATCCGATCCGGCAATGGTAAGTACAGGCGCATATTTGTATACATTCATATGATCTGTTTGAAATAAACGCATTTGAGGATGTCAAATGCTTTGGTAAACAATTGACTTTGATGGGTGAATACAGCCTATGATTTATGTTGAATGATCTTTTCCCGTAATGCTTCCGCAGCTTTGGCAGGTGAAGCAGCCGAACAAATAGCAGACACTACCGCCAGGCAATCTGCCCCCGCTTGTATAATGGCGCCTGCATTGTCTGCAGAGATATTGCCAATAGCCACCAGCGGTTTACCTGTTAATTGCCGGATGCGTGCTACCCCTTCCAGCCCCCATTCAGTAACTGTATCCGTTTTAGTGGTGGTAGAAAATACGGGACTCAGCGCCAGGTAATCTGCAACGGCTGCATGAGCAGTACCCAACTGTGCTTCATACTCAATGGAGTAGCCAAGAATGGCGGTATCATTCCATTTGCTGCGTACTGTTACCGGCGGCATATCACTGTTACCCACATGTATTCCATGCGCATCAGCCGCAATAGCTACCGGCAGGTTATCATTAATAATTAAGGGAACATTGTATTTATCCAGCAAAGCTTTTAACCTGCACGCACGGGTGATAAAAGCCGCTGAGTCCATCTGCTTTTCCCTTAACTGTACAATGTCCACTCCGCCTTTCACCGCTTCCTCCACCACCCATAACAGATCGCGTCCCAGGCAGGCGTTTTCGTCGGTAACCAGGTACAGATGATAATCAAAAGGATTCATGCGTGCTCAGCTTTACATGGTTTACAAAAGCTTCTTCTGATAAATTATATAAAGCATCAATAAAGTGCATTTGTAACGATCCGGGGCCATCTGATTTAGCAGCAGCAATTTCACCCGCTACGCCCATTACTGCCATAGCTGCAATAGCCGCATCTTTATAATGCCCATCGGCCACTGCACAAAAAGCGCCGGTAATAGCCGAAGCAGTACAGCCCAGGCCGGTTACACGCGTCATTAAAGCATGACCATTACTTACTCCTGTAATAGTGTTGTTGTAAACAATGAAATCCGTTTCGCCAGATACACATACCACCGTATTAAAAGATGCGCTCACCGCTTGCGCAGCTTGTAAAGCCTGCTCGCTGCTGTGGGTGCTATCTACACCCTTGGTAGCAGAAACGGTATTGGCCAGTGATAAAATTTCGGAAGCGTTACCCCGGATAACAGCGGGCGAACCTGCCTGCAACAACTGGTGTAACACCTGGTTACGGTATTGGGAAGCGCCCGCACCTACGGGGTCCAGCACCCAGGGCTTTTGCAATTGTTGCGCCTGCCCGATGGCTTTTAACATGCTGGTTACCCAATAACTATCCAGGGTGCCGATATTCACCACCAACGCTCCGGCTATGTTTACCATATCTTCCATTTCTTCATGCGCATGGGCCATTACCGGCGAAGCACCCACTGCCAGCAGCGCATTGGCAGTATTATTCATTACTACATAGTTGGTAATGTTATGCACCAGCGGGGCATTATTGCGCACAGCCAACACCTTGTGCCATAGTTGCAGCGGTTGTATCATTTTTTACACAGATTTAGAGATAAAAGGAGTGGGCAAACGGCAGCAGAATACAGGAAGAATCATAGCTTTTCCCTACGACGGTACTAACCGTATCAGGTAACAAGGGTATGATCTCAGTCCTCTGCCAGGACACCCCTAAAGCACTTGCAAGTTATAGGAAAATATTGAAAACAGGCAACAATGAAAATGGAGGAAGGTAACAGGTAAGCAGGTAGTAAGTTGGAAGTTGGTAACCGGTAATTGCTACAGGTAACCAACTCACAACCATTTCCCGGCAATAGTGCTATTCAGCAGCTTTAGCCGGGAAAAAAAGAGGTTTTAAAGTAAACCAGGCCAAAGCCGGGAAAAAGTGCATAGGCACAGTAAGGCCAATCAGCAGCGCCGGATCATCTTCTGATGTTGGCGGCAGTGAAAAAGATAAAATTTTAAGAATGCTGGCAAAAGACAGTACCACAAAAATGAGGTTGAATACAATCTCCCCTTTGCTCTTTAAAATTTTAATAGTAAGCCAGTAGCCAACAGCTGCCAGCAAACCACCTATCAGTGAGCCAATAAAAATATTGGAGGTTTTAACCACCGTAGCAAAATCGGTAGCAGTAGCTTCGAGGTACACCTGTTTCTGATATAACCACGATGCCACCCCTGCCAGCAACCCCGCTATAATACCTAATAATAGTGATCTTATAAACATATTGAAGTGTTAACGTGGAATGGAGATAATTACTTAACAACCGGGATGGTTACTTCAATTTTAACCGCCTCATCTACTTCACCACCTTTTTTACCTACATTAAAATCACTTCTGTTAATGCTGAAAGAACCTGCAAAGGTGCCTGCATTACCAGCTGCTTTAAAAGTAAATGGCAGGGAAACTTCTTTCTTCACTCCTTTTATTTCCAGTGTACCGGTAGCGGTAAAACCAGCGCCACTTTTCACAATTTTAGAAGAGGTAAATTTAATTTGGGGATACTTAGTTGCATCAAACCATTCCGCTTCTTTGGCGTGCTTGTTTTGTAAAGCATTACCGGTGTTGATAGAAGCTACATCAATAGCAATATCAAATTTAGACTGAGCGGGATTTGCTGCGTCAAACGCAATAGTGCCGGTTAATTTTTTAAATATGCCGTTTACATTGGAGTTAGAAAAAACTACAGAATACTTATCCGCAATGTTCCAGTTTTGAATAGCAGTAAAAGAAAACATCGCAACAAGTGTAACAACTGCACCAGCAGTTAAAAGCATCTTTTTCATGAGTGCGTAAAATTAATGGTGAAAAACAAAGCCTTCTTTTCTGGCAACGGGTACCATAAAAGAAGGCTTCATTATAAAAATAAATTAGTTTTTAGTAAACTCGCCGTTAGCCAGCAGTTGAACTTCATCGCTCAACATAGCTTCAGGAAAACCTGGGGCAATACCAAAATCAGAACGTTTGAAAGAGCCGGTGAAACGGAAACCAGCTACAGTTTTTTTGCTCATTGGGTTAGTTACATTACCATTGTAAACAACGTCTAAAGTAACAGGCTTGGTTACACCATGGAAAGTAAGGTCACCAACCAGTTTGTACTGCTTGCCAGATACTTTCTTGAAAGAAGTGCTTTTGAAAGTCAGCTTAGGATATTTAGCTGCATCCAGAACATCCGCACTTTTCACATGCTCGTCTCTTTTTTCAATGTCGGTGTTGATGGTGTTAACATCTGCAGAAATTTCAAACACGGCATCAGAGAAATCTTCTTTAGAAGAAGTGATAGAAGCTTCAAAGCTTTTGAAGTTACCTTCAAACTGAGAAATAGTCATGTGGGTAATACCAAAACCTAATCTTGAATGCGCTTTATCAACGCTCCATGTTTGTGCAAAAGACGCTGCTGAAATAAGCAGGGTAGAAAGTGCAACTGCAATTTTTTTCATACTTCTTGTTTTGTTCTTTTATGGATTGCTTAAATGCCGGAAATTATTCCGGATAGCAAAGGTATTTTATATCAGGTAACTTTTATAGCAGGTAACCTGTAGTATAGCACCCTTAGCTTGTTAAAACTACAAATAACTTAACCACCAATCGTTACGTTTTGCCTTAAATTTCATGTACCACTTGCATGGAAAATATAATATGATTACCACAAATAACCACACCCCGTACACTACCGGCAAACCAAAACCCGTCCATTGTTCAGCACTATGCACACCTGTTAACACCGCTGCCAGGTAACCCAGACTTCGCGCCAGGTATAAATGCAACAGGTAATAAAAGAAGGGCACGCGACCAAAAACCAACGCCGGATTACTGGCTTTTACCTGTACACTATCAATCGCGGAAAGCACTATCAATGCTGGGCCTAATGTTATTAACAGATAATCCAGTGAAGGTGGGTACTTGGAAACATTTATAAATGATAACACCGTTTTCCATCCTTCATTATATACAACTCTTGGCACCAGATCGCCATATATATTCACCCACCTTATCACCACAAAAAGTAACAAAGCACCACATCCCGCACGTAATAAAATACGCTTTCTTACCACTGCTTCCTGTTTATACAAACCACCGCCCCAATACCCCAGCGCCATCACTCCTACCCATGGTATTAAAGGATATAGCAAATACAATTTCCTATCATAGGATAAGTTAATAATAGCGCTTTCATGCAATGCTTTCCAAAACCAGCTGCCACTGCCCATGCTTGCTGCCCGTATAGGGTCCAGTAAATTATGTCCCGCTATCAGCAGTAATCCAAAACAACCTACATACAAAGGCTTAACATAGATCAAGGCTGCCAGTATGATCATACTCCAGCCTATTACCCATATGACTCCCAGCACTAAAAAATGCATGCTGATATCAAAACTCCAGCCTATGTTCACCAGCGTTATTTCTGCAAATACCAGCCACAAACCACGGGTAAGCAAAAAGCGGCTCTGCGCCGCCTTTGATTTGCCTTTCGACAATCCCAGGTAAATGCTCACCCCGGAAAGGAACACAAATACAGGAGCACAATAATGCGTAATAAAACGGGTAAAAAATAAAGGAATGTTTGTTTGAGAAAGATCGGTAGGATCGTAATGCACATTGGTAAAGAAATCCCGCACATGGTCCAGCGCCATAATAACCATTACAATACCCCGTAAGATATCGATGGATTGTATCCGTTGTTTTGGTTGCTCTTGCATCCTTAAATATAAAAAAGGGAAGGCATTTGCCTTCCCTTTTCTTATTAATTCAGCATTAAAACACTATTTTTTAGTATCCAGCGCTGCTGTTAAGCGGTCGGCCACATCCTGCAGGTGCAGGCGTGAAGCGGCATCAGTAGTAGCAGGGATAGCTGCTTTTACTTCTGATAACAACAGTCTGGCCTGGCCTTTCAGAATCGCGTTAACGTCTGTAATAGCAGCCACATTCATCTGTGGTCTTTGCATAGGCATGCCCTGTGGAGCAGCTGCTGGAACAGGAGATAAAGCACTTTCCAGTTCACCTACAAACATTCTCTGTAAATCTCTGCGATAAACAGTGATCGTTTTATGAGAAGCCAGTTCGCTCCAGATACCTTTTCTTAAATCAGTCAGCATTTCAGTAGCAGTATACGCTTGTGCACCACTATTGGCTTCAAACTGGATTAATTTGTATAAAGTATTAGCGCTCATCAGTTTTCCAAGGGCGCCTTGTTGTAAACCAGCCACTACAGAAATACCACTCAGGCCGGTTTGTGCAAAAATGTTCTTGTTCAACAACCACTCAGGAGTAGCGAAAACCTGCTGCTGTAAAAACTGCATCGCTTCTTTCTGTGTTGCTTTAGATACATACTCATACACATCACCACCTTGTTCAACTGACTTAGGAGTGGTCATGATACCACCAATATTTCTGGTAACGTGTCCAATAAAGCGGTTAAACTCACCGGCCACCTCGTTATACATCGTTTTCAGATCGTCATAACCTTCGTTGGCTTCTTTGGTCCACTCAGGCAGCTGCACCAAAATACGCTGTAAGTTTTTAATGCCATAAGTGCTGGCTTTCATAGCATTGTCACCTAAATCTTCGCTCTGGCAACGTGGATCGTTAGGATCAGATTCAGTACCAAACCATAAACGCTTATTAGCATTCAGGCGCTCAATGATCCATTTGTTGCTCCATGCTGCTTCATCAGCACCGGTAGCAAATTCAGGCTTCCATTTGTAACCCCACTCAATAGCCCACATATCATAATCACCAATACGAGGGAAAATGCCTTTTTGGCTAATACCATCTTCCGGCTGTGCCACATAGTTGAAACGGGCATAATCCATAATAGAAGGCGTATGACCATTGGCTTCTACAAATGCTTTATCTCTCAGTTTTTCAACAGGAACGGTAGAAGAAGAACCAAAGTTGTGACGTAAGCCCAGGGTGTGACCAATTTCGTGAGAAGACACAAAACGGATCAGCTGGCCCATCAGCTCATCATCAAACTGCATTTTACGTGCTTTAGGATCAATAGCCGCTGCCTGAACCATGTACCAGTTGTGTACCAGGCTCATTACGTTATGATACCAGTTAACGTGTGTTTCAATGATTTCACCACTGCGAGGGTCGTGTACGTGCGGACCGCTGGCGTTTGGAATATCAGATGGTTTGTAAATGATTACGTTATGACGTGCATCTTCCAGGCTGAAAGTAGAGTCATTGGTAGGCGCTTCTTTTGCAATGATTGCATTTTTGAAACCTGCTTTTTCAAAAGCTGCCTGCCAGTCGTTTACACCAGCAATCAGGTATGGTACCCATTTTTTAGGCGTAGCGGGATCAATGTAATACACGATAGGCTCTTTAGGCTCTACCAGTTCACCACGCTTATATTTTTCTACATCTTCTGCTTTAGGCTCCAGTTTCCAACGGGTAATCATGCTTATCTTCTTCACCCCTTGTGGATTAGCATCGAAATCGGTATAACCGGTAGCAAAATAACCTACGCGACTATCGAAATAACGAGCCTTGGCAGGCACTTTAGGCAATAATACCATAGAGGTATTCAGCTCGTAAGTAGCCGGACCAGAACCGCCACCCATCATAGGGTTAGCCGCCATTTTGCCGTAAGTTTTTACTGTTTTTATTTCCACGTTCATAGGAAATGCCTTGATATCCTGCACATAAGAACGTTCAGGAGCCATCATACCCAGTGAAAGCGCTTTTTTAACACCTGCATCAAAGAAGAAAATCTCATTATCGCCACCGATGTATTCTGTAACATCAATAACAGAAGCTCCTTTACGGGAAGTGGAGTCTGTATTCACTGCTTTAATATCAAAAGCAGCCGCTAATGGCTGAAGGTTACTGTTTAATACAGAACGGTACATGCCATTTTTAGAAGAATCGCTACTGTATTCCATAAAAGAAATCAACTTCAGGAAAATCCTGTTGTTGGGTCCTTTCTCAAAACGGATCACATTATCGTTAATCTGATCACCACCATACCCCATCATAGAAGCACGACCACCCGCTGCCGCCCTGGTAATACGGCTAACCAGCAAAATGTCGCGATCCAGGATAGAATCGGCCAGTTCAAAAAAGTAGCGGTCTTCTACCTTGTGCACCTTAAACATACCGCTTTGAGTAATAGCCTTGGAAGTAATTACTTCTTTGTACGGTTTAGGGCCCTGAGAAGCTCCTGGAGGACGCATGCCGCCACCGGGTGCCCCCATCATAGCCGGGTTCGCCTGTTTTTTAGTGGTGTCCTGCACCGGAACAGACTTTTTGCGCTGAGCGGTAGCAGCTACGCTAATACCCAGGCAAACAGAAAAGATCAAATAAGACTTACGCATAATGGAAACTTGAGATTTAATCTGTATCTATAAACAATAATGGTTTAAAAATTGGGGAAGGAAACCTCTGCAACTCAATAAAGGGTTGAATGTAGCCTTAACAGGCAATGCGCATTGCACTCGTTTGTTGGTAAATGGTTTACCGGGGTAGTCTGGTTGCAAAAATTCTCTGTTTCTTGTTCAAAAATAGGGTTTGGGCATTATCGAACCCATTCCTCTTCGGTTATAAAGACGATTAAACAGGCGGACAGTCCTACAACAAAGCGGGAATTAAGAATTCATTAACGTTTTAACCGGCAGCCGAAGAGGCCTATAACAGGTACTTCAACACATTTTTACGGTAAGCAGTCATTTCTTCCAGATTTGTAAAGGTGTCAAACCTGTTTTGGTTACCGGCGGCATCTACCCGCACCAGCACCACCTGCCCTCCCCGTACAATATTCACTTTAGCGCGCTGTAAAATTTCTTCCAGCCCAGCCACATCTTTAATCATTTGCAGCTCTTCTATCTGGCTTACATTAATAATATAATCTTCCATAATACGTTTATACTGAAGCAACAAATATAACAAAAGCCGGTTTACGAGGTAACCGGCTTTACTATATATAGATCATGCCTGTATAACTTATATCAGCTCCAGCACTTCTTTACGGGTTACTGTGTTAACAAAGGTTTCTGATAAAGAACGGGCAGGCGTTACCTGTAAAGAAACGGCACCTACTGCCTGCAAACCCTGCACGGGTAAATGAAGCACCTGGTTAAAACCGGCTATATCTATTTCTTCTACAAAGGCGGTAACATTTACCTGTGCAGCTGCTTTCAACAAATTTTGTACAGCAATATCTGCCTGTTTGGCCGCCCACTTCTTCCCTTCTTCATTCAATTTAGAAACAGCGCGTATCACATTTTTCTTATCCTCTCTTAATAAAGCAGGAGAAGCATGCCTGGCTGTAGCTATATCTGAAATATACGCATCAATTTTTTCTTCGCTGATAATAGACCATATGGCAAATACTATATAGTAAGATTCTTCCACACTCACCTTCTCTCTTTTAATGAAAGGCAGCAGCGTTTTTTTAACAGCGTTATCTTTTACTACCAATATTTTCAAAGGCTGCAAACCATAAGAATCAGCCAGTCGTTGTGCGGCATTCAGTACAAAATCAATCTTACCATTTTGGTTTTTCGTAGATGTTAAAAGCATAATAAATATTATTACAGATGAATGAATAAAATGCTACCTTTAAATACTTCACTGTTCCATCCATTCTTACACCTCGCACCCCACCATCATTTCAACTCATCACTACCCGGATTAACAGCATAACAAAAATACAGGGAAAAATAATAGTCCACTATTTTAGTAGATTTATTTTTTATTCCCGGTAAACACTTCTACATTTGTTTCAGAAACTGATTAGATCACTTAAAATGCCGCTATGAGATTGTATAGAACTGCTCCAATTGGCAAAGGAGACTTTATTGCGTCAGATACGCCGGAATGTATTCCTTCAAATTATATGCCCGCCTTTCAGCAAGCCCGTTGCTGTTGTTGTATGTAAGCCTTCTCCTGGCCTTACAGGCCATTCACTACATTATTTATGACCATTTCTTAACTACAGCCTTTGCTGTATAACAGTTGCTTTGTGCAAACTGTTGTGGCATGGCTATGAAAATATTACAAGTATGAAAAAGATTATACAGCCTGTGTTTCAGTTAGAGAACCAACTCAGCAACGAACAAATCAGTTTCTTCCGGCAATATGGCTTTCTACATGTTAAAAACTTTGTAGATAAACAAACCGTTACCGATTTTCTTACAGAAGTAAACAACGTTCAATCGCAACTACTGGCAAGCAACACACAAAAGATCAATGGCATTCCGCTGAAGTTTGGCAAAGATACAGATGGCAGCACCATTATACAGCGCCTGGCCTTTACCTCCCAATACAGCAGCAGGCTTAGCCATTTTTTAAAAGATCAACGGCTGAAATCCCTGTTACAACTACTGTCGCCTTATGAAGGCCGCATTGGCGAAAATGAAAAAGACGGCCTGGTAGTAAATCATTATATCAATACAGAGAACAGCCAGTTTAGTCAAATGGGCTGGCATACAGATAGTCCGAGGGATTTATTTTTAGGTTCACGCATACTGCCTATGCTGAATGTGGGTTTACACCTGGATGATTGCGCTGCCGCCAACGGCGGGCTGCGTGTATTAGCAGGCACACATGAGCAAAGCCTGTTTAAACTACTCTTCCGCAAAAAATATTTCATTGATAATAAAGCGGATAAAAACGAAACAAGCTTTGATATAGAAGCAGGTGACCTCACCATCCACGACGGCCGTTTATGGCATCGCGTACAACAATCGGTGCTATTTGGAGAAGCAAGCCGCCGCAGGGTAATGTATATCCCCTTCGTCACCGGAGCCTACCAGGTAAAACATGCTAACAGTCCTACGCCATTTTATCATAAATTGGCACAGTTTAAACCTGGTAGTCTTGCTGCACGCCTGACATTTGCAGGATTTAAACCTAAAAAGCTATCTGTTTAAACATATAAAAAAGCTATCATCATGTCTTTTGCATTAGTTACCGGAGCAGCCAAAGGAATAGGCAGGGCCATTGCCGCTCAACTGGCTAAAAAACAGTACCATTTATTGCTGGTGGATATAGATAATGAAAACCTTGCCCAAACGGCAGCGGCCTTAACACAGCAATATGCCATACAGGTATATCATCTTCACCTCGACCTTTCTGCTCCTGATGCTATGGAACGATTAACCATCTTTACCAGTCCTTATCACCAGCACCTGTCTGTTGTGGTAAGTAATGCCGGCTATGGTTTAAATGGGGCGTTTGAACAACTAACACTGGCAGAGCAGTTAAACATTATTGATGTGAATATTAAAGCACAGGTATCTATATCGCATGCTTACCTGCCGGTATTGCGCGCGCAAACAGTAGGCTACCTGTTAAACCTGGGAAGTACCACCGCTTACCAAACTGTTCCCTATCTGAACATATACGCAGCCAGCAAAGCATTTGCGGTATCTTTTACACGCGGGCTCCGCTACGAATTACGCAATTCCAACGTAAGCGTAAGCTGCCTTAGCCCTGGCAGCACTGATACCGATTTCGTAAACCGGGCGCGTATGGGTGACTCCATTAAGAAAACAGCAGAGCGGTTTAATATGACTGCAGAAAAAGTCGCTGAAATAGCCATAAAAGGTCTATTCAAAGGCAAAGCAGAGATCCTGCCCGGTTTTCTTAACAAGCTGAATGCATTCCTTCCTAAATTTTTTCCTAAAACACTCGTAGAAAAAATTGCGGGAAACATATATGAACCTAAAACATCCGTAGTTAAAGCACCGGCGCATTTTACAACTGCCGTGCACGGAAAGGTATCCACTGAATGAAATGAACTTTTGTAAATTACTTTTTATCGTAAATTGATGCGGAATCACATCATGACAACGCATCCACAATATTCTAAAGAAGAACTGGTTTTACTGCTGCGCAGCGGCAATGAACATGCGTTCAATCAAATCTATACCCTTTACTGGCGTAAGCTTTATGCGCTGGCTTATCAGCGCCTGCGCAACAAACAAGCAGCAGAAGATGTGGTACAGGAAGTGCTGGCCGGTGTATGGCAGCGCCGTACCACATCCCTTATTAATAACCTGGAAGCCTACCTGGCTACTGCAACCCGCTATGCTGTTATACGGCAGTTAGGAAAAGAACACGCCGTTACCACCGAAACAGAGCAGGCATCAGACCTTACCACTGACGAAATGCACGACACCCGCTTATTGTGGCATACGCTGCAAAAAGAAATTCATAAACTTCCCGAAAAATGCAGGCTGGTTTTTCAATACAGCCGCGAGCTTGGCTTAACCAATAAGGAAATCGCCGACTCACTGGACATTTCACAAAAAGCTGTGGAAAAGCACATTACCAAAGCTATTCGCGCCTTACGCGATCATCTGAAACTTTTTTCTTTCTACGTAATAAAAATATTTTCTTTCTGAGGTAGGGTAACCTTTTCATTGCTGTACAAGTATTAGTATAGACCATCACTAACATGCAGCAATGGAATAAAGCCGCCCTTAGCAGGCTGGCCAATAAATATATACAGGGTACCGCCACCGAAGCAGAGATTAAAGAGCTGCAACAATGGTATCATGCTTTTGACGAAAACGACCTTACCGTAATTGTGCCTGCCGAATCGGAGGAGGAAGAAGCTATTACCGAAGCCCGGATGCGCCAAAGGTTACAGGACATCATACATACACCTGCCATCCCTGCCACCCGCCGTTATAAATGGATCAGTTATGCAGCTGCTGCTGCGCTACTCACCGCTATTGGCTGCATTGTATTTTATATCAATAAACACGTTGCCCCACCCAGCTTACAGAAAAAAGAGCTGGCCGGTAAGCCCACATCAACTGTTCAACCAGGTGGGAATAAAGCAACGCTTACACTGGCAGATGGTAGAATAATAGTACTGGACAACAAACAAAAGGATACTATCGGTAATCAGAATGGCTCGCTTATTATTAAACTCAATAACGGCCGGCTGGCTTATCAACCACACGATATACCTGCAGGCATACCTCTACTGCCTGCATACAATACTATTACTACACCTAAAGGAGGGCAGTACCAGGTAACCTTACCAGATGGTAGCATAGTATGGCTTAACGCCTCCTCCTCGCTCCGCTTCCCGGCTACTTTCAATGGAAAGGTTCGTGAAGTAAACTTAACAGGGGAAGCATGTTTTGAAATAGCCCCTAATGCCACTATGCCTTTTATAGTGAAAACACATAACCTGCAGGTGAATGTTTTAGGCACTTTATTTAATGTAATGGCCTATGCAGATGAACCCGCCATCAAAACCACTTTAATCTCTGGTAAAGTGGGTATCAATACCGGCAATGGGGTAGCAGATAAAATACTCAAACCTGGTCAGCAGGCTTTGTTGCCGCCCGGCGTGGATATGAAAATTATCAGTGACGTTGATGTAGAAGAGGTGTTGGCCTGGAAGAACGGTCGGTTCCGATTTCAGGAAGCAGACGCCAAAGCAGTGCTTCGCCAGATTGGACGTTGGTACGATATAGAAGTAGCCTACGCCGGTGATGTACCCAACGAAAAATTCACAGGCGAAATACCACGTAACAGCAGCATAGAAGAAGTGATTACCATATTAAAACTCAGCAATATCCGCTGTTCGCTAAGTGACAGAACCTTAATTGTAAAACCCTGACCCTTTTCATTTAATAACCAAACTAACATACAAACTATGGTAACATAACAATTACTCCATAGGTAATGCACAAAAAAACCGGCAGCACTGCCATGCTACCGGCGAAATGGGCTTAACCTTTTTAAGCGCTTTGAAACTGCTTTATTAAACCCAACTTGTTAAAAGTATGAATTTTACCACTCTTTACAAAGCTGTGGCCAGGCCCCGGTGTGTGAAGTCCAAAACTATGCTGGTTATGCAATTAACAGCTGTATTGCTATTGACCTGTTGCCTGCAGGTGGCAGGCGCTGCCGTAGCACAGAAAGTAACACTATCTGAAAACAACGCATCACTCAAAAAGGTATTAAATGCCATTAAAAAGCAAACAGGTTATGCTTTCTTTTTAAATGAGCAAATTGTGGAAAAGGGGCAACCTGTTACCATCGACGTGCAAAACATGCCGTTGGAACAGGTGTTGAATCAGTGTTTTCAAAACCAGCCCCTCACTTATCATATTGTAAACAAAACCATCGTAGTCAGTGCCAAAACAGAACGGAATGCCACCTTTCTGTTACAAGCAGCCACTCCCCCCGTGGTTGTTTCCGGCAAAGTAACGGATGGTGTAAACAACGCTCCTGTTGAAAGTGCTACCATCACAGTAAAGGGCACTAAAAAACGTACGGTTACTAACAAAGAAGGGAATTTCACTATTGATGCCGAACCGGGCAGCATACTTGTAATAAGTTTTGTAGGTTTTGAAAACCGCGAAATAGCTATTACCGATGCCCGCTTCCTCTCCATTGCGCTTACCCCTAAAGCAAAAGAAGCGCCGCTGGACGATGTAGTGATCACAGGTTTTCAACGCATCAGGAAAGAAAGCTTTACAGGAACGGCTATTAGTGTATCAGGCGAGGATCTGAAAAAAATGAATCCGCAAAATATCCTGCAAAGCATACAGGTTTTTGATCCCTCTTTTAAAATAGTGCAGAACAATGTACTGGGCTCTAACCCCAATCGCTTACCTGTAATCAACGTAAGAGGTAACACCGCTATTCCTACTGGTAGCAATGAGGTGTTAAGCAGAAGCAATCTCACCGGCAACACTAACCTGCCCACTTTTATATTGGATGGTTACGAAGTAAGCCTGGAAAAAGTATACGATCTGGATATTAACCGGGTACAGTCCATCACTTTGTTAAAAGACGCGGCCGCTACAGCCATTTATGGCTCCCGTGCTGCTAATGGCGTACTGGTGATTACCACCATTCCACCCCAGGAAGGCAAACTGCAGTTATCCTATAACTACGAGTTAAACCCTACCACACCGGACCTGAGCGATTACCACGTACTGAATGCAGCAGACAAGCTGGAATACGAACGCCTGGCGGGCCTGTACGATGCCAATAAAAATCAGGCACTGACACAATCACAGCTAGACCGCCTGTACTACTCTAAAAAAGAAAACGTAGTAGGCGGCGTGAATACTTACTGGTTATCACAACCATTGCAAACAGGGTTTGGCCAGAAACATTCTGCCTATTTAGAAGGAGGTAATAAATCTATCCGCTACGGTCTTGAGTTACGCTACCATACTATGCCGGGCGTTATGAAAGGATCGGAAAGAAACCGGTATAGTGCCGGAATGAATCTTTCCTATAGCCCCGACAACCGTTTTATTTTTAAAAACACACTCACCGTAACACAGGTAGATACAAAAGAATCGCCCTATGGCAACTTTGCGGATTATGTAAAAACAAACCCTTACTACGCCAAAACCGATTCTGTCGGCAATACTGTACGTGAGCTGGAAACCTGGCAAAGACGTGAAGGCGCTAACATGGCTATTGAAAACTTCACCATGTTAAATCCCATGTACAATGCTACCCTGAAAAGCTTTATCAAATCGGCATACCTGGAATTGATCGACGCATTCTCCGCTGAGTGGAACATCAACAAATCATTAAGACTCCGTGGCCAGTTAAGTGTAAACAAAACCAAGTATACAGCCGACGATTTTGCATCTCCACTGGCCAATGAATTTTACTATTATAGCACCAATGATTACAAACTGAAAGGACGTTACATCTATAACACTTCGGATATGACAAGTGTAGATGGCAACCTGCTGGTGAGCTATAACAAACAAGCCGGCAATCATTTTATCAACTTTACTGCAGGCAGTAATTTCAGAACCTCCAATACAGACAATAAAGGTTTTACTGCTGTAGGCTTTACCAATGACCGTTTTTCTAACATAGGCTATGCAGGCAGCTACCCGGATGGCAGTACGCCCCAAAGCAGTCACCCGCAAACCCGCCTGGCCAGCGTGCTGGCATCGGTTAACTACACCTTTGCCAACAAATACCTGATGGACCTTAGCTACAGGCTGGATGGCTCATCCACCTTTGGTAAAGATCAACGAATGGCTCCTTTTGGCTCCATAGGCCTGGGCTGGAACCTCCACAAAGAAAAATTCTTCCACAACACATCTGTTAGCCAGTTAAAAATCAGGGCCAGCACCGGCATCACCGGTTCTGTTTCTTTCCCTCCTTTCATGGGCATTACCAGCTATAACTATTATACCAACCAATGGTATGCTACCGGCATTGGTGCATCCGTATCTTCATTAGGTAACGACGAGCTGAAATGGCAAAAAACGACCAACTACGATGCAGGTTTTGATCTTGGATTATTCAATGACAAAATCTTTATATCCCCCCGCTATTACTACAAATACACGAAAGGCTTATTATCTAATATTATACTGGCGCCTTCTACAGGCAGCACCGGCAAAATGGCCAACTTAGGAGATATGCAAAATACCGGATGGGAAGTGAACATTAAAGCCACCGTATTTAAGAACAACAAATGGAACGTAGGGATATTCACCAACCTCACCGGCAACAAAAACAAGATTGTAAAAATTTCCAACTCGCTGAAAAAGTACAACGACAAAGCGGATGCAGCACAAGAGTCTGACGACTACAAAGGTGTTCCCTTACTGCGTTATAATGAAGGGCAAAGCACCGATGCTATTTACGCAGTAAGATCGTTAGGCATAGACCCGGAGAATGGCAAAGAATTGTTTTTAAAGCGCAATGGCCAAACTACCTATGAATGGGATGTAAAAGACATTCTTCCTATTATAGATGCCACGCCTAAAGCTTATGGCTATTTTGGAGCCAGCGCTGCTTATAAAAACTTCCTGGTAACTGCCACTTTCTATACCCGTTTTGGCGGTTACGATTACAACCAGACACTTGTTGACCGCATTGAGAATGCCGATCCACGCTACAATGTAGACCAACGTGTATTTGATGAAAAATGGAAAAAACCAGGTGACCATACTTTCTATAAAAACATTTCCGATCTGGGGCAAACACAAACCAGCTCCCGCTTTATTCAAAAAGACAATGTAATAGAGTTAAGCAGCCTGTATGCTTCCTACGATTTCAACAAAGTGGTGATTTCCAGACTGGGTATGAAAACCCTTCGCCTGGCAGTTACTATGAATGATATCTGGCGTTGGGGCTCTGTAAAGCTGGAAAGAGGATTGGAATATCCATTTGCCAGAAACCTCACCTTTTCTCTTCAAACCAGGTTTTAACATTTAAAGAAGTAGTGTATGAAAAAATATTGGATAGCGCTGGTAGCTACCAGCATACTGTTAGGCTCGTGCAATAAATGGCTGGATATACAACCCGAAGCCCAGGTTTCGGAAGATCAGCTGTTTTCTACAGAAGAAGGCTTTGAAGAAAGCCTGAATGGCATTTACACCAGGTGTATACAAACAGATATTTACGGCGAAGAGCTAACATTTGGCTTACCCGAAGTACTGGCGCAAAACTATACGCTGTATAGTTTTAATGGCCTGGCTCCCGAGCTGGACTACTCGGAAGATGTGATTTACAACTTTACCAATTCCCGCTTTATTGCCCGGAAAGACAAAATATGGCAAGGGCTTTACAATGCTATTGGCAACTGTAACCTATTGCTGAAAAACCTGGAACTAAAGAAAACTCTTTTTACCCCCAGCCGGTATGCCTTATTAAAAGGCGAAGCCCTGGGTTTAAGAGGTTATCTACACTTTGATGCTTTGCGTTTATTTGCACCCTCCTATACCAGTAACCCTGTTGCCAAGGCTATCCCTTATGTGGTAACTTTTACCGATGCCCCTACCCCACTTTCTACCGTTTCGGAAACGTTGGATAAAATAGTAACCGATTTAAAAGAAGCCAAGGCTTTACTGGCACCAGTAGATTCTATTGCTAAAGCTTCTTACGTGGTAGGTTACGAATCAGACCCTACAGTTACTGAAAACAGCGCCCCCTTCCTGTTTCTTCAAAACAGAAGAAACCGCATGAACTACTATGCCGTGTGTGGCAGCCTGGCAAGAGTATACCTGTATAAAGATGATAAAATCAATGCCGCACTGAATGCCCAGGAAATAATTGATGCTAAAAAATTCCCCTGGACAACCAAAGCAGACTTTATCAACTCTAATGCAGCTTTAAAAGACCGTATCAACTATAAAGAAGTAATGTTTGGCTGGCCTATTCCCAAACAGGAAGAAAACCTTGTTAAACGCTTCAAGGTTTTTACTTTCAGCAAAACAGACGGCGATATTTTATACGAATACCCGGGCATTGCCGCAGAAGATAACCGTTATAAAGAATGGCTGCTGCTCAATAGCACCAACAGTACTTACGAGCTGCAGAAATATGTGCGCAACCAGAACGCCAAAACAGATGATGCCACCACCAACCGGCACCCACTTACTGCACCGGCAATACGGTTAAGTGAAATGTATTATATCCTTGCTGAATGCACTTATGATACCGATCCCACTAAAGCCAATGCCTTGGTGGATTCTGTACGTTATCACAGAGGTATAGGCATCCCTTTCACTGCCAGCAGCAAAGCCGAGTTTTTAGATGGCCTGGTGCGCGAAGCCCGGAAAGAGTTGTATGCAGAGGGGCAGATCTTCTATATGTACAAACGCCTGAACAAATCTATCATAGGTCCTGCCGGGAGAATATACCCTGCCGGCTATAACATTTTTGTACTGCCCCTGCCTAACGATGAAATTGAATATGGTGGCAGATAACTATAAAAGCACAATCATGAAAAAAATATTCTTTGTACTACTTTTTATACAGCCTCTGTTTTTTTCCTGTAAAAAAGCAGATGAGCTGCTATATGACAGCGCAGACAATATCTGCTTCAACTTTCTGGAAAAGCAAAAAGACAGTATCATTTACACCTTCGCCTATACACCGGAGAAGGCGTTTGATACCATATTTCTGCCTGTTCGCATTTCCGGACTACAGCGCCCGTTTGACCGCAAATTTGTGTTAACAGTAATGCAGGACTCCTCTACTGCACAGGAGGGCCTGCACTACGAAGCATTGAAAGATTATTATATCATGCCGGCCGATACCGGCAAAACAAAGGTTCCGCTGATCATTTACAACAAAGACGCTGCCTTAATAGAAAACTCTGTAAGCATTCGCCTGCTATTGCAAAGCAGCGGTGACTTTGGAGCAAATATTCTAACAGCCATAAAAGGCAAGGTGGTATTCTCTGCCACCCTGGAACGTCCGGACTGGTGGGGCTCCTGGCCCTTAGGTACCTATTCCCGCACCAAGCACCAGTTGTTTATTATAGCTACCGGCGTAACTACACTTACTACCAGTGGCCTGGATGCGCCTAAAAACCTGTACCTGGTAAGTCTGCTTACCTCTTTATTAAATGATCCATTTACCTGGGTAAAACGCAACAGCGATAAAGGCTATGTTATTGAAGCCCTTGCAGGCAGCAACGACTACTACTTCTATAGCACCTCTAACCCTGCTAAAAAGTTCCTGTACCGGAAAGATGATGCAGGCGCAGGCTACCACTTTATTGATGAAAAAGGTTTACTGATAAACTAAGAAACCATGAAAAGAATTCACATACTCACCTTTTTGCTGCTGGCTGCTTTTATTACCAGCTCATGCTATAAAGACAAAGGAAACTATACCTACAGCAAACCCGAAGCTCCGGCTATTAACAACCTGGATACTTTGTATTATGCAGTGGTAGGCGACAGTTTAGTTATCGATCCTAAAGTAACTATAGGTAATGCTGCCCATCTTTCCCTGGAGTGGAAAATAGGCGGCCCAGATCTGGAAAGTGACCTTGTATATACAGGCGATCAACTGCGTATCATATTCAGCCTGGGGGCTACGCATTATGATGGACATCTTACCATTACCAACAACGATAATGGCATGAAGTACTTCAAAGACTTTTCTATACAGGGCAGAACCGATTTTAGCACCGGCACCACCGTATTAAGTAAGGAAAATGGTATTACCCAGCTTTCTTTTATTAAAAACGATGGCAGTATCAGGCCCAGAATTTATGAAGCATTAAACGGAGCAGCATTGCCCAATAACCCCACGCGCCTGCTGGGCTTAATAAAGGAGAACATTGTACCCCGTGCTGTTACCAGCTATTGGATCATTACCAATGATGGTGTAAATGGTGGTGTTCAAGTTGACGCCAACAACCTCAAGAAAATTAAAACACTGGCCAACAATTATTTCGATCCACCATCCAGCCTTACCGTAAACAACCTGGAAGACAATACTTCCGGCACATTACAAGGTGTGATTGATGGCAAATTTGTTTGGGGGTACGATCTCACCTGGAACCAGGCGCCTATCTATGGCATGTTTGGCGTACCGCTGGAAGGTGATTACCAGCTATCTCCGTGGTTCATTTATAATAATGCCGCTACACCATTTTATATAGGGTATGATGTTAATACCAAAAGCTTTTTACGAATTAACCTGTATGGCACACCTGTATTTTTTGGCACCAACTACGAGAGCATTGACACCGCAGGAGCCTTCGACCCTAAAAACGTAGGACTGGATCTGATTCATATGAAGCAGATCAACAACAATTACTGCTACGCTTTTGGTAAGGATGCATCCGGCACTTTATATGAACTGCGTTTTGTAGTCAATTTTAATGGTCCGTTCACTTTTACCACCAATTATAAAAGAGCCTTTAAACAACCTGAATTGATTACCGCCAACACCAAATGGCAAAGCACCGACGACCGCATCTTTTATTTCAGCAGCGGCACTAAAGTGTACCGCTACAATCCCGAAAGTCAGACTATACAACCCCTCGCTGCTGATTTTGGTAGCAAAGAGGTGTCTATGTTAAAGCTGTTAAACCAGAATACACTGGTGGCAGGTATTGATAACAAACTGCTGTACCTGGATATACAAACCGGCAGCAGCGGCAACATTATAAAAACCATAGAAGGCATTCCCGGCACTCCCATTGACATTTACCAGAGAGATTAAACCCACCTAATATAATAATATGAAAAAACAAGTATGGTATACAGCATTGGCCACCCTTTCCATTATCACCGCTACAGCCACCGGCTGTAACAAAAAAGAAGCGGTAGATAGTGGCAGTCAAAAGGCGCCAACAGCTGATTTTAACTTTACCATAGGCGCCAACACAGCCCTTCCCGTTTCGGTACAGTTTACCAACACCTCTAAAAATGCCACTTCGTACAGCTGGGACTTTGGCGACGGCACCACTGCCACCACGGCCGATGTACAACACACCTATAAAGCAGGCGGTAGTTTAAAAGTAAAGCTGATTGCTTACAACAACTTTGGCAAAGACAGCATGATGAAAGAACTGGGCATTGCCGGCGGTGAAGAATCGCCGGTAGCCTGGCAGGAACACTGGGGCGAACATGCACAGCTGGTAAAAAGGATGTATGTAAGCAACAACGTGGCGGTGTATTATGATGACGATGTGAACCGTGTAGTTACCTGGCCTTTTGATTTTTTTGACAATGTATGGTCCTATACCAAAAGAGTATATGGTGATTTTGGTAAAAACATCAGCAAGGACGATCGTTTATACGTGATCCTGCACACCGATAAATACTATGGCGGCCACCCCGCTGGTTATGTAGATGATAGCCACGATTACCGCAACGTCATTGACCTTGGAGCCAGTGGCGGTAAAAATGCCTGGGTGGATAAGGCAGGCTGGAACATTGGGGCATCTGTTCATGAAATAGGCCACATTGTAGAAGGTTGCAGCTACGGCGTAAAAGAGTCGCCCGCTTTTGATATATGGGGCGATAGCAAATGGGCGGAGATATTTGTATACGATGTGTTTAAAGGTGTAGGTCTTACTACAGAAGCAGCCAGCACGTATGATGAGTGCATGAACATTTCTGATACTTACCCTACTGCCGGATCACAATGGTTTCGCGATTGGTTTTATCCCATCTATAGCAAGTATGGTGAATCAAAAGCACTGGCAAAGTTCTTCCAGCTGTTATCTCAATACTTCCCTAAATCAAAATTCGACGCTGTTTACCTCTACGACAGGCGTATGAATATGGGCGAGTTTATTCACTTCTACAGCGGCGCAGCTGGCACCAACCTGCAACCACTGGCAGCCAAAGCCTTTGGCTGGAACAGTGACTGGACCACGCAATTAAATAATGCCCGATCCGCTTACGCTTCCATCACCTATTCCGGTAGCGGCGATGCATTGGTAATACCAGGTGCAGATGTCAATATCACTACCAGCAGCACCTTCACTGTCAGCCAGGAAAATGCGGGCGGCGCCACTGCTTCGGAAGGAAGTAACCAATTGCTGGATAACAACGCTGATACTAAATTTTCAGCCGGCTTTACCTCAGGCTTCACCTTTAACTTCCAATTAAAGAGTGCAGCAGCGGTTAACTCCTATACACTTACCTCTGGCGATGGCGATAGCAGCAACGATCCTAAAACATGGACTTTTGAAGCTTCTAACAATGGCAACAGCTGGACAAAGCTGGATGAACAAACCACACAATGGTTCCCCGGCCGCAAGCAGTTTCGCCGTTTCCGGTTCAGCAATACCAACACATACCAATATTACCGCCTGGTGGTGAACAGCACCCGTGGCAGCAGCAATATTCAATTATCAGAAACAGGCATCTGGAAAACCAATTAACAATTAAATGAAAAAACAGCTTTTAACACCCCTGGCGCTGCTTCCCTTATTGGTAGCAGCCCAGGCTCCCAATTTCACCGTAACGGGAAAAATAGGCCACTTAAATGCGCCTGCAAAGGTATATTTCGATTATATGGACGACGGTAAAAGCAAAAGTGATTCTGCCTTTGTAAAAGATGGCGCATTCCGCTTTACCGGGCATACCTCTCCCTACTCGTATGTACGTATGGGTCTGTCTCATGATGGCAGCGGCAAACAACGGGCGGTATATGGTGGTGATGTTATTTATTTCTACATGGGAAAAGAGAAGGTAAAAATTCAATCGGCCGACTCGCTGATACATGCTACTATCAGCGGCTCTAAGGTGAATGAAGAATACAATGCTTATAACCGGTTCATCGGCGGCACTATTATGGAGCTTACCAAAGCCGTAAACATTGCCTTTTCCAGCGGCACAGCAGCGCAGCAAAAAGATACCGCCTATTTCCAGACTATTGACAAGCAATATCGCCAGAACATAGCCAACCGTGCCACTAAGCAAATTGAATTTGCGCAGCAGTATCCCAATAGTTATTTCAGCGTTATTGCCCTTTCCGAAGCAGGCGGCATGAAAGGAGTAAGCAGTGTAGAAACATTATACAACAACCTGAGTGAAGAATTACGTAACACCGATCCAGGTAAGGAACTGGCGCAACGTATTAATGCAGCACACACCATTGTAGAAGGCGCCACTGCGCCTGCATTTACTCAAAACAATATCAACGGCCAACCGGTAACATTAAACAGCTATCGTGGCAAATATGTGTTACTGGAATTCTGGGCCAGCTGGTGCTCGCCCTGCCGCGCCGAAAATCCTAACCTGCGCAAACAATACGCACAGTATAAAGACAAAGGCTTTGAAGTGCTGGGCGTGTCGCTGGATGATGATAAGCAGAAATGGGCACAGGCCATTGAAGCTGATCAACTCCCCTGGACACATGTATCAGATTTGAAAGGATGGAATAATGAAGTAGGAAGACTATACGGAATAAGGGCTGTACCTGCCAGCTTTCTGCTAAACCCGGAAGGAAAAATTATCGGGATTAATCTGCGGGGCGAAACACTCAATAATAAACTGGCCACCATTTGGCCACAGGAATAAAAACGACAAACGTTGCCAACCTGTTAAACACCCATTTTTTATAACAGGAACAACCTCAGCAGTTGTTCCTGTTTTTTATTTATACAGGCAATGCCACATAAAAGGCACTCCCTTTGTTAATTACCGAATCTACCCATATCTCGCCTTCCTGCAACAGCACAAACTCTTTACAAAGATGTAAGCCAATACCGCTGCCTTTTTCATTACCGGTGCCATAGCTGGGTGATAATTGCAGTGTAAACAGGTTTTGAATCTGCTGATCGGTCATACCCACACCCGTATCCCTGATGGTAATAATACCTCTGCCGTCTTCCGTAACATGTTCAATATGAATTTCACCAGAAACGGGTGTAAACTTAATAGCGTTCTGTACCAGGTTACGCACAATCAGTTCCAGCATATCCATGTCGGCAGTAACTGCAAAGTCTTCATGCACCTTCACGTTCATCTTTACCTGCTTTTTAGCTGCAAACAGCTGCTGGGCTAACACAACTTTATCTACTACAGGTTTTACCTGCACCTTACCCAGATTTACCCGTACACCGCCTTTTAACTGCCCGCTCGACCATGCCTGCAGGTTGTTAAACATATCCAGCGTGTTTTTAGCCAATTCATACAGCTCACGTTGCAATTGCATCCGTTCTGTCTCTTCCAGCGGAAAATCGTTAATCAGCTCGTTTAAACTTACTGCTACTGCCAGGGGAGTACGCAAATCGTGCGAAACCACAGAAAACAATTTGGTTTTCTCCTGGTTCAGTTTTTCCAGCTGGGCATTCTTTACCAATATCTCCCGATGCTGTTGTTCAATTTTAGCGGCATACTCGTCTACTATATTCTTCTTACGCAGGTAGTTTTTACGCAGGTAATTGGTAATCCAGTAAATACCTACCAGAATTACCAGGTAGCTCACTACCAGGTCTATAAAGTAATCTTTACGTGTACCATAGGTGTCTGGTACCCATTCCGGCTTAAAGTACTCGATAAGCATTAACATGGGTATTACCAGAAAATGCGCAATAAACCATACAAAATGCCAACGATTAGCCGAAAAGGCAATCAGCAACTGGAAGGTGAGGAAAAACAAAAAGATGGTAGGCCCTTTACTGCCCGAGTTAAAGAAGAACAATGCAGCCATTGCTATATAGCTTACTATAGCGTAACATATAATGCTGACAGAATACTGTTTTCTAAACCGGGAAAAGTAATAAAACACCAGCTGCAAGGTGATTAGCAATATCAAAGAAACAGCAATATTGCCAAGCCCCATGGCCAGGTTAAATGGTAAAAACACCAGCAATATCATAAGGGTGATAATGCCAATGGTATTAAAAGCAATGTTTGCTTTTGAGAAAGAGGGTCTGGTTCCGATGAGCCAGTGCCACAGGTTGGTAAGTGTTGTAGTTATCTGCAAGGATCAGGTTGTATAGGGTGATGAACTATGAAGATCTAAAAATAAGCTAAATAATCAACAAACACCCTAGTTCAAGGGAACATCGGCGCACAATAAAAAAGGACAAAAGAGTACGCAAATACGCTTTTGTCCTTCGGTATAAAATGTTGTGAAAATTAGTATCTGCGTCCACCACCGCCGCCGCCGTAACGATCATTATCGCCACCACGGTCACGGTCTCCACCGCCACCATTGCCGCCACGGTATCCACCGCCGCCGCCTTCTCCACTTCCACCACGGTAACCACCGCCTTCACCACCACGGTCACGGTATCCACCGCCACCACCACCATCGCCACCGCGATATCCACCGCCGCCGCCATTGCCGCCACGGTAACCACCGCCGCCGCCATTACCACCACGGTATCCACCGCCGCCGCCGCTACCACCACGGTAACCGCCGCCGCCTTCTCCACGGTCACGGCCACCGCCGCCACCTTGTTGTGCTTCCGCTTCTTTAACAGACATTTTTTTGCCTTTTAATCCGGCGCCATCCAGGGTTTCAATGGCTTGACGGGCGTCGTTGCTATCTGGCATGTCAACAAAACCAAATCCTCTGCTCTTTCCCGTTTCTCTATCCAATACCACTTTGGCAGAGGTAACATCGCCGTATAATTCGAACATTTCTTTTAAATCCACATCATCAAAATCATAGGTAAGACCTGCTACAAAAAGCTTCATGCTAAAATATTTAATATAGTAAAATTACAAGAACTCCCGCCAATACCATCAATATTGCGGCAAATGTTTTTAAGAAAAAAAACGCCCTACGTTACTTATTGGCAGTAAATCGGTTAGGCGCTTTTTTCAGCCTCTTAATTGGCTATTGAAAACAATACTTTTTCCCTGTGGTGGCCTAGTTTCCATAAAAAACCACCTGCATGCCGGGTAATCCCTTTTAAATGGGTAGTAATGCTTTTATGCGAGATTTTGGCCTTTTTAGCCGCCTCCGATAAAGCACTGTACCAGGCTAAGGGATTGCCCTCCAAATCAAACTGGGTTACTTTACGTCCCTGTTTTTCTTTGTAAGAACGCTGCCTGCGTTTTTCATGTTCGTGCACCTCTTTCAGGTTAATTTTATTGCCATCTCCATAACGCCAGTAAAATCCGCCAGCCTTACTGGCGGGGCGTTTTACCGCTTTGGAAATGTTGCCGTAAGAAATACCCGTAGTACGGTAGGCATCCATAATACTGGGATAAGTTTTCATCCACAAACCCGAGCCGTCGTACTGCGAAATCATCAGAGATGTTTTTTCCCTGGAAGCATTTACAATTTCCAGCAGCTTGTACTTGTCGGTTTGCAGATGACTTAGCTGGCGTCCGGTATCGTAAGGACGTTGTGCCTTTTCACTCAGGCTTACCAGCAACAAATTTTCGGGCCTTAGATCAAGCCCGTTGCCGTTTTTAGTGGTTACATTAACGGTGGCGTCTTTCAGGTTAAACGTCTGTACAAAACAGTGGTAAACCAACCGGGCAACCTGGAAAGAGTACTTTACATTACGCAATTGCAATACCACCTGCAGGCGGTAAGTCCAGTCATGGCAGCGCATGTTGCGGTCTTTGTTTACCTGGGCTTTTCTTATTTTGGCAGGCAATGTATACATTCCCCCCTGAGCATCAACAACCTGGCGGGCAACGCGTTTAATGCGGCCACAATTGGATACCAGGAAATCGCCACTCAAGCCAGGAATTTCTTTCCAGACCTCACCCGGTCTGTCTTCAAGACAATCGTCTTTGTAAGCAGGAACAGCAGTCGTAGGTTTTTCATTAATCATAGCAAGGATATTCAATAATAAAATTTACGAAGAATATCCAATAACAAATAAAATTATTTATTTATTTTTCAAAAAACCCTCATTTGTCCCCGGTGTTCCCTGCATCCGCTTCCTTATCCGGCTTAACGAAGGCCCTTGAATCCCCAGAAAAGAAGCAATATGGTACAACGGAATTGTATTAAATATATCAGGATGATGTTCCATTAACTGTAAATAACGTTCTTCCGGACTCTTAAATAAATAATTTTCCGTATGATTCATTACTATATTAAAGGCCAATTCTGCAACAAGGCGTCCAAAATGCTCCCATTGGTGAGAATTTCGATATAATTCGTTCAGATGATTAATATGTATATAATAGTAGCATCTGTCATGCACTCTATATAATAATTACAGGGCGTTTGCGTTAAAAAGCTTTTATAAGCAGCAATAATTTGACGTGGTGTAAAAAAGAGTATATTTTTCTCTTCTCCATTCTCTTCATTTACGTGATAACTCCGGAATACACCGTCTATAATAAATCCTAAATGCTTGCACACATTCTTATATTCATTATAAAACTCTCCCTTTTGTACTGCTTTACCTGCCAGAAAGGAACACTGACTTCAAAAGCAGGTGCATCAATTCCTGCAAAGTCGTGTAAAGTCTGTTGTAAAAGTTCAAATTCAGTCATATTAACCAGCTTATAGTAAATAATAGTAGTTGTGTGCCAAATATAATCAATAGCAATCCTATTATATTTATGGCCTCTCAGCCTTTCTTCATACGCTATACCGGCATACTTCTACCGGAAAACAGGGACAAAACTATGAAGCATGGATGTATATGTAAATGGTTGCGGGTATTGCATACAACAACCCATAACCAAAATGCCAGGGTGAGGTTGCATTCTTGTAAAGGTTGGGCTATTAGTTGTATAATAGATACCAAAAATAGAGAATGCAGTCATTTCTCTTACCTTTATTGCCATAAAGCCTTTATAATGTCACATATAGATTTGATTATTGAAGAACGCCCTGCCGATATAGGCAACTTCCTCGTAGGCAGGCTTTTACCTTTCCGCGGTAAAAGAATGGTAGGCCCTTTTATTTTTATAGATCATATGGGACCGGTCAGGCTCGACGACCATCATAACATGGATATTGGACCTCATCCACATATCGGCCTTTCTACTCTCACCTACCTGTTCGAAGGCAACATTATGCATAAGGATACCTTAGGAACCGAAGTAGAAGTAAAAGCCGGCGAAGTAAACTGGATGACTGCCGGTAAAGGCATCGTTCACAGTGAAAGAACCCCTGATTATCTGCGACATTCAGATAAACCTTTACATGGGTTGCAGATATGGGTAGCAATGCCAAAAGAACTGGAGCAGATGCACCCTGAATTTTATCATGTAAGCAAAGAAGATATACCAACCTGGGAAAAGGATAGCGTATCTTATAAACTGATAGCAGGCAGCGCTTTAGGCCACAACTCCCCCGTTCCGGTATATAGTAAATTGTTTCTGTTGGAAATAAAAAGCACCACCCGCCAAACCATACAGGTTGGCCATGAATTATTTGGCGAAGCAGGCATGTACATTTTAGAAGGAAGTGTAGAAAGTGAGGGTAATGTGTACGAGCCTAAACGCATACTGGTAGCAAAAGACAGCAGCCTGTGCCAGTTTACCATGGAAGCCGGCACCACCATCTATCTTTTTGGCGGCGAACCATTCCCGGAAGAAAGGTATATCTACTGGAACTTTGTATCCAGCAGCCTTGACATTATTGAAAAAGCCAAGGAAGACTGGAAGACACAACGCTTCCCCACTATACCCGGCGAAACAGGATATATTCCCCTGCCCGAAGCAAATCCGTTAGTAAAGCAGAAAAAGTGATGACGATACAACAACTTAACAACTCCCATAGCCAGCAGATAGTAAATTTGATATTGCCCATTCAGCAAATTGAATTCAATGTGCCTATTACATTGGAAAAACAACAGGATCTTCTGGATATAGAAAAGCATTATATAGGCCCCGGAGGCAATTTCTGGGGTGTTATCCATGATAATGAAGTGGTAGGCACCATTGCACTCATTGCCACCGGGCACAACGCAGGCGCCATCAGAAAAATGTTTGTGAAAAAAGAATTCCGGGGAAAAGAGTTAGGTATAGCGCAGCAGCTATTAGATGAGTTGCTGCGTTATTGCCAGCAAAACAATATCACCGACCTGTACCTGGGCACCGTAGAAATACTAAAAGCCGCACACCGGTTTTACGAGCGCAACGGCTTTCAGAAAATTAGTAAAGAAGATTTACCGGATTATTTTCCATTCATGCAGCCTGATACCATTTTCTATCATCTGCATATGCAGGCATAATTCTTATTCAACTACGCCTGGGATATATAAGGTTCCGTTTTCTTCATCCATATATCCTTTTTTACCATCAGGCATTTCCACCAGGAAAGCACTCAGGCTGATAACGTTTTTAATTACCTGCTTTAAAACCGGCTTTTTCACTTCTATTAAGGTAGAAGTTCTTACAAGGCCGGTTTTGCCGTTTAAAGAAGTGTATACCCAGTAACGGCTGCGTTCACAATCAATGCTATCATAATTAAAAGCCAGCAGCACTTTACCTGTAGCATCAATAATACCGGCTTTACCCTCTTTCACCGCCATTAATTTAGCCGACCCTTTGTTGGTTTTCCTGTACTCAATAGGTTTCAATTGCGAATAGCCTGTCAGTTCCAGTGTTTCCGCCGCGCTTTTATCATTATAGTCCATATAACGGGTGGTCACTTTCCAACTGTCATCACTTACCTTCTCTACCGATAATCCGTTAGCTCTGTCTTCCGCTTTTAAAGAGGTATTCACCATAATAGAACCTCCCGGTTCGGGTGTTTCCATATGCTTTACCAGTGTTGTACGTGCTTGTGTCGCAGGCTTTTTAGGTTTGGCAGCAGCTATCCTCGCCTTTACTATTGAACTGTCTGCCAGCAACACAGCACCGGTTTCGTCCATTGTATAAATAATGCCGGATGCCGCAGTCGCTTTCACTTCTTTCTTACTGCTGAACACATCCCATTCCAGTTGCTCATATTCCACAGGTAACACAAGTTTGCCCGATGCCACTTCTAATACACCGTGTTTATTACCTGTTACCACATCCACCATACCCGTCCAGCCGCCGCCCATAAACTCAACATTGTCATATTCGGGCTGCACTGCCATAGCATCTGTGGCTACATTATATACGCCTACCTTATCACCTATCTTCACTGCATAAAAGGCCTGCTGACAACCGCAATAGGATAATATGCGGGTAAAAGCCTTGCTACCTGCCAGCTTACCGGTTTTAATGCTCAATAACACCTCTTCTCCGCCAGCAGTGGTGGCTTTTATTTCAGCCGCCCCTTTTATCATTTCCAATTGAGTATAGGTATCAGGGAAAATAACAGCGCCGGAAGTAGTTGACACATTTTTACTGTGTCCCAGCTTTAACACACCACCTCTTTCGCAGATAATGGTATCAAATTGAGGAGCAATCACTACTTCTTTTCGTTCATTAGCTACCCCCCAGGCAGTTTTGTCAAAATAAGGATAGAATCGGGTTTGGGCTTTGGCAGATACACCAATACATAATAAGGGCAGAAAAACACGTAGTTTCATATACAGTTGTTAGGTGTGGGTTGAATTTGCACGAAAATAGGAAGTTCAGACACACTTACACAAACATGTTGCAACACCTGTTATAACTTTTTTTAGTTTTACTATCAACAGAGTAGAACTACTCATATAAAACCGGATAAATTATACAAGATGACACAGATAAGCGCCACTATTGGCACCGAATTGTATAGAATGCAGATACAAACCGCCACTAACGCCCTGATAGCAGATGAACCTGAGGAACTGGGCGGGCAAGACCTGGGATTTTCTCCTGCCGACCTGCTGGCTGCTTCTTTGGGAGCCTGTACCTGCGCTACCCTGCGCATGTATGCCGATAAAAAAGGCTGGGATTTAACAGATGTGCAGGCTGATGTAACTTTTGAGCGCGATTTTGCCAATAACCAGTCACATTTCACCCGTACTATTACGCTTACGGGCAACCTGGACGAAGAACAGCGGCAACGGCTACTGACTATAGCCAATAACTGTTTTATCCATAAAACGCTCACCAATCCTATTGATATAGCCACCAGCTTAAGCCCTTTATAGGGCTTTTTTATGTCATTGACCAAATGTTCGCAAGGCTTGTATTATTATAAAACGAAAGGGAGTGAGGTACAAACCTCACTCCCTTTAACATCACAATCAACCAGACCTATTTTAACGGCTTCAAACCTTTTAAAGCATTTGCATCCGTAACTTCTATTACACTGATAGCATAACCACCACCTGGTGCGCACAACAGTGACAAGTCAGATTTGTTGGTTACTATTCCTTTGCGGATAGTATACGCCTGCGGATTTTTCTCGTAGTGCGCATCTTTTGCATCGCTGTAAACAGTAGCTATATACTTTTTACCTTCATCCAGGTATTTAAAATCAATTTTAGAAGTACGTCCGTTTTCATCACAAGTGCTGCCGATAAACCAGTTGTTGGTACCTTTTGCTTTACGGGCATAGGTAATGTAATCACCCGGTTCTGCTTCCAGTACTTTAGAATCGTCCCAATCTACCGCCACATCTTTAATAAACTGGAAAGCATCTAAAAACTTATTATAGTTCTCGGGCAAATCAGCCGCCATCTGGAAAGGGCTGTACATAGTTACATACAACGCCAGTTGACGGGTTAATGTACTGCGTACCCATGAATTATTATTAGGATTAATAGCATTGATCCTGGTTTGGAAAATACCAGGTGTATAATCCATGGGGCCGCCCATTAAACGCGTGAAAGGCAGGATGGTAGTATGATCGGGGTTGTTACCACCAAATGATTCATACTCTGTACCACGTGCACTTTCCTGTGCCAGAAGGTTAGGATAAGTACGTGATAAACCTGTCATGTGAACGCTTTCGTGTGCATCCACCATAATTTTATACTTGGCAGCTTTATCAATGGCATACAGGTAGTGGTTTACCAGCCATTGACCATAATGGTGTTCACCGCGAGGTATCATGTTGCCCACGTACCCGCTTTTTACAGCGTTATAACCATTGGCCACCATAAACTTGTAAGCAGTATCCATATGACGCTCGTAATTGCGGATAGAGCCGGAAGTTTCGTGGTGCATGATAATTTTTACACCCTTGCTGGCAGCATAACGGTGCAGCTCCTGCACATCAAAATCAGGATAAGGCGTTACAAAATCAAACACATAGTCTTTGGTTTTACCAAACCAGTCTTCCCAGCCTTCGTTCCAGCCTTCTACCAGCACACCGCCAAAACCATGTTTTGCCGCAAAATCAATATACTCTTTTACGTGTGCAGTGGTAGCACCATGCGTTCCATTCGGAGGCAATTTAGAATAGTCTGTAATACCTAATTGTACGTTTTCAATATTGGTATAACTCCAGGTGCTTTTACCGGTGATCATTTCCCACCATACACCAATGTATTTAATAGGCTTTACCCAGCTATCAGCATCTTTTACTGTAGCAGGATCATTCAGGTTCAGTATCAGCTTACTTTCCAGAATGTCTCCGGCTTTATCGCTCACCACCACTGTTCTCCAGGGAGATAAGCAAGGAGCCTGTAAATAGCCTTTGTCCCCTACAGCATCCGGAGTAAGCACTGATTCCAGCACCATGTTCTTATCATCCAGGTTCAGGTTTAAAGCAGCATAGTTTATCAGGGCTGCCTCATGAATATTGATATACAAACCATCTTTGCTTTTCATCATCAGCGGCGTTTGCACACCGGTAGGTGAAAAAGTAGTTTGAGAACAGTTGGGTGTAACCGCCTCTTTCATTTTACCTCTTACCTCAGATAAGTTAGAGGTTACATAGCTATATTCTTCGGTATCAAAATCGCCTGGAATCCAAAAGGTTTTATGATCACCTGCCAGGGCAAACTGTGTTTTTTCTTCTTTAATTACAAAGTAATCCAGCTTTTTCTGTTGCGGAAATTCGTAACGGAAACCCAAACCATCGTTAAACAAACGAAAACGGATTACAATAAAACGGTCAGTAGAAGTCTGGTGCAAACGAACAGCAAGCTCGTTGTAATTATTACGAATTTGCTTCACCTCACCCCAAACCGGGCTCCAGGTTTCATCAAACGTAGCCGTTTTAGCTTCTGCTACTTCAAAACTGTCCAGCAACGAGGTGCTGTTTTTCAACTCCAGACCTAAATGACTGGGCTTAATCACCTCTTTGCCTTTATAGGTTAAAGAATAGGCAGGCACTCCCTGCGATTGCAACGTAAACTTCAACACAAAGTTTTTGTCGGGCGACGTTACATCCTGTGCCTTCACCAACGTGCATAGAAAACAAATACAAACTAAAAGAATCGTTTTGCGCATTTTATAAGGTTTAAATATAGCAATGTGGGATAACGATATTATGGGGTAAGAATTATTCATTATGGCAACTCAATAGCAATGTGTAATAACTACACAAATATAGAGCGTGTGAAGAATATGAAACGCCTTTTTACAAAAAAAATAGACAACCCGCCATTATATACCGTTGTTTTAGAAACACTTACACATAAAAACCTGAAACAAAAAAGCATTTCCGGCACTATGGAAAACAAAAAAGGCCATCCATAAAAAATGGATGGCCCCGGAAATTGGATTTTAACCCGACTTACATACAGCACACTACTTAGCTGCGTTAGTCAGTATTTTATTGATCTGGGTAATCAGTTCTTTCTTATGTTCTGCCTGTATAGCACTGGCTGCCGGCATTGTTGTAAGTTCATTTTTTAGCTGTACCAGGTGCATTTTGGCGTAAATACGGGCATCGCTTCTTTCGGCATTGGTAAGCATTTTGCCTTCCTCAATGCTTTTAGGCTTCAGAATCATTGCCAGCCTTTCTATATATATCCGCTGAATATTCCGCTGATAAGCATCCAATTCAGCATTACCTGACAAAGGTTTCCAGGCCATCTTCTTTATTTCGTTCAGGTATTCTGTAACAGTGAATGCGTCTTTGTTAGCAAAGGAAGCTTGTAAAACATTATACAATAAACCCGGGTTTAGTAATGTATTCAGGAAATTATTCTGCAGGTTGCCAATTTCTTCCATGGCATTCAGTTTGATCTTATTGCTAATAGCAGCAGGATACAACCATAAAGGTGGCTGCATCACTTGACGCCCCATAAAATCGATAGCTGCTTTTATACGCTCCTTCGGTATGTATTCATACACATTGCCTGCCTCTTCCGTACTTTTCTGTGTCACATACATACCCCCTCCGAGATTTTTCATTACATGAGTAACGTATAGCAGGTACTGCGCGCTGGCACGTTTGTAAATCCTTTGCAGATTGTTATACATATCCCCCTCCTCAGCAGTCCATTCCGGAAGCAAAGGCATAATACGCTTTAAGTTTTCAATACCATAGTCACTGGCTTTGACCGCATTGTCACTCAAATCTTCTGTTTGTGAACGCGGATCTTCCCCCTTGCCTTCCCCCCCAAACCATAAACGCGGATTTGTTTTCAAACTGTCAATAATCCATTTGTTCAGTACCATTCTGTCGGCATACTCATCCGGGGTATTAAATATGTTTTTATAGCCCCATTGAATAGCCCACTTGTCGTACATGCCAATGCGTGGATAGATGCCTGCTTTGCCAATATTATCCTGTGGTTGCGCCACATAGTTAAAACGAGCATAGTCCATAATAGAAACGGTATGGCCATTGGCTTCTACCCACGCTTTATCACGTAGTTTTTCTACGGGTGTCTGGCTGCTGGCGCCCATGTTATGACGCAGGCCCAGTGAATGTCCTACTTCGTGCGAACTCACAAAACGAATCAAATCTCCCATCAGCTCATCATCAAACTCCATCTTGCGCGCCCTGGGGTCTATTGCCCCTGCCTGAATCATGTACCAGTCGTGTACCAGCTTCATCACATTATGATACCAGCCTACATGACTCTCTATTATTTCGCCGCTGCGCGGATCACTGATGCGGGGGCCATAAGCATTAGCCGTTTCAGAGGCGAAATAACGGATCACCGAAAAGCGGGCATCTTCCATACTCATGGTAGAATCCTGCTCCGGCCATTCTTTAGCCACAATCGCATTTTTAAAACCTGCCTGTTCAAATGCCTTTTGCCAGTCGTTTACACCAGCTATCAGGTAAGGACGCCATTTTTTAGGCGTTGCAGGGTCTATATAATAAACAATTTGCTTCTTCGGTTCTACCAGTTCGCCTCGTTTGTACTTTTCCAGGTCTTCTTCGCGCGGTTCCAGGCGATAACGCTGTATGGTAGAAAAGTCTTTCGTGCTTTGTGCATTGTCGTCAAACAATATATACTTGTTGGCAAAGTATCCTACCCTTTCATCAAACAAACGTTTACGCATAGGTTCTTTGGGCAACAGCACCATAGAGGTATTCAATTCAAAAGTAAGTGCACCGGCTGCGCTACCTGCAGGAGTGGCAGAAGAGGATGTAGTGTACGTTTTAGTAGTGCGCACCTCAATGTTAATAGGATAACTGCGGATAGAATGGATGAAAGTACGGTCATCTGCCAGTCCGCCCAGTTTGATTTCCGATTTTTCTTCTGCCTGAAAAGACACCACACTGTTGTCTTTTCTAAAAAAGTCGGTTATTTCTATTACAACATTGCCATTGGCTGGATTAATCGCTTTAATATCAAAAGCAGCCGCAATAGGTTTTACGTTTGCAGTTTGTACTGCTTTATATAAAGCCTCTGTGGAATCTTTAGTAGCTACGTAAAAAAGATCTACACGCAAGAACACCTTATTCTGGGCTCCCTTTTCAAAATACAGGGTTTGCTCATTCACTTTTTCACCACCATATAACTTCAAATGCTCCGGGGTTGCTACATAACGGGTAACAGTAAGTATATCCCTGTTGAACAGGGAATCGGGAATTTCAAAGAAATATTTGTTATCAACCAGGTGCACTGTAAACATGCCCGGACGACTTATTGCTCCTTTGGTAATTACCTTGTCATACGCCTGTATACCCGATGCAGCAGGCTTGCTCACCACTGCCGAATCTTTGGTTACTACTTTAGTTTTGTCCTGCGCGCCTGCCTGTATAGCTGCCGTTAATGCAGCCAGTGCCATTACTTTTTTCATGAAAGCGAATCCTGTTTAGGAAACACCACCCTTACCAGGGCAGTGTTTCGTCTGTATTAATCGTTAATGAAGTATTCTTTTTCAACACATCCTGAGAAAAAGGAATTACATATAACTTAGAGTTAGGAGGTAATTTGTAGGTAACCTGCGGCACAGAAGTACTTACCAATGGAAATTTACGTTCTACTGTTTTGGCATATTCTGCATCCAGGTTATAACGTTTCAGATCAAAGAAACGGTTATAACCGAACATCAGTTCTTTCCTGCGCTCCGTAATGATAAAGTCCATTGTTTCCTTTATAGTAGCAGGAGTAGCCAATGTTGCTTCCGCTACATCGCTTATACGCTTCACGCGCAAAGCATTCAAATATTTCATAGCATCCTCCAACTCTCCCAATCGTGCATAAGCTTCAGCAAGTGTCAGATATACCTCCGGCACCTGTATACCTACTGTTGGACGGAAAAAAGAAGTATACTTTACTTTCCAGTAAGCTGCTTTAGCTGCTACATCCAGAAATGTAGTGCTTGTAGTATCGAAAAAATATTTAAAACGTGTATCATTTCCACTAAACAATGCTCTTAACTCCGGGCTAATCATAAAAGTATAAGCACTGGACATTTCCGTATAACCATTCACATACATGTAACTAAGTGTTTCCGGGTTGCTACCCGCAGGCATCAACACAGTGGTGGGACCGCCCGCCTTGGTATAAGCCACTAAATCCAAAAGACTACTATTATATGACAAAGCTTTTAAAGCAGCGTCTTTGGCTTTTTGCCATTCCCTTTTAAACAAATGTACCTTCGCTTTAAAAGCCCATGCAAACGCAAGGGAAGGATGGTATACATCTTTGGGTGTAACCTGCAGATAAGGTAACGCTTCATCGAGATCTTTCTCAATAAAGGCATACACCTCTGCAACAGTAGATTTTACAGGCTTGGCTTCTATATCATATTTGTCCATAATACAAATACCACCATCCGTAGCCGCCGTAGCAGAATAAGGTCGTGCAAAAACGTTTACCAGGATAAAATGATCAAACGCACGCAATACCTGTGCCTCCGCCTTTGCCAGTTTTTTCACAGACTCTTCGCCCTCACTTTCATCTACCAGCGAATAAACCATATTCCACCGGTTAATATACTTATAGGCCTGGTTATACAAAGAAGACGCAGTTAAATAATTCACCCTGCTTTCAGAGCTATCAAAATAAAAACTTATAGTCATTATGCCTTTAGTAAGACTTAATATACTGCTTTCCTTAAGATAGTTTTCATCATTCAGATATTGAATATTGCCACTGATAGGATACCCTCTGTTAGGCAAACTTAACAGGTTATAATAATCAGAAGCTGATGTTATTATTGACTTACCGGTAGGAGTAAGATCAAGATATTTTTTACAAGACATTGCAGGTATAGTAAGCAATGCAAGAACAATATAATAAGCTAAATTCTTTTTCATTAGTCTCATTTTAAGCATTAGAGTGTAAGGGATGCTCCAAACAAAAAGGTTTTGGAAGTAGGAACACTTCTTGTTCCTGAACTCAGACTATAAGTTTCAGGATCAATGTCATTTCCTACAGCTGACCACAACCAAAGGTTGTTTGCCTGTGCTGTAAACTTCACGCCTTTCATATGTAATTGTCTGCAAACCTGCACAGGCAATGTATATGACAAGGAAATATTGCGTAAACGCACGAAGCTTGCGCTGGCTATATTCACATCAGAATACCTGTAATATTGGGATAAATTACCTGCGGCAGATGTGCTGGCAGTAGTAGGATAATCAATCTGTAAACGAAGGCCATCAGGATTAGATTCACTCCATCTGTTCGCTATAGCCCTGTCTGTTTGATCATATCCATCTAAGGAAACTACATCCTTTCTCAATTTATGCCCACCATAAAAAGCGAACAAAGCATTTAACTGGAAACCTTTGTAAAAAACTCCTTGTTGAAAAGAACCATTAAACACAGGAATAAATGTACCTACACGGCTGATAGCGCTAACACTGGAAATTTGCTTTACAGTAGGGGTACCATCTGTGGCAAAGGTTACATTATTGGTTCCTTTCTCATCGTAAAATGTGGGATAGCCATTCGTAATATTTGCAAACTTATAAGCATATACTGAGTTATAAGGGGTATTAGCCTCGTAGTATACGGTAGGAGAACCAATTCTGTCATAAGCGCTGGTAGTAATGGCCCCGGTAGTTACTACATTACTTTTGTTAAATGCAATAATGAAAGTAGAGGTTAAAACCAGGTCTTTCTTTTTTAACCAGTCTGAACCAATTTTCACTTCAATTCCTTTGTTAGATATAATACCATTATTGATTCTCATGGAAGAAGCGCCTACAGTGGGGTCCAATGCTACCGTAGCAAATAAATCACTTCCTCTTTTAACATAATAATCAATACTACCAGTTAATTTATTATGAAAAAGGGTATAATCCAACCCCAGGTTGGTAGTAGTAGTTTTTTCCCAACGTAATTTAGGGTTAGGCAAATCAGATATATCTGTGTATTGCAGCCCAGTATACAACTTATCGCTTTTTGCAGCACCTACAATGAAAGGTGAAGAGGATCTGTCTACACTACCTGCTATACCATACGTAACTCTTACTTTTAAATAATCAACCCAGTGAATACGTCTCATAAACTCTTCCTGGGTAACGTTCCAGCCACCACCTGCCGACCACATCGGGCGATAGCGATACTTGGGATCGGTGCCAAACAAGTCAGCCTGGTCTACTCTTACACTACCGGTAAGGTTATATTTCCCGTCAAAAGTATAACCAGCATTACCATACATAGAGAAGAAGCGATGAATAGTTTGATCGTAGTTGGCAGGAATATAAGAGGCGCGACTTGTACCATATAAAAAAGTGTTAATACCAGTTACACTAATAGTATTCCAGTCTACTGTTGTGGAAGCGAGTGTTACAGGATTAAAGCCGTACAGAACAGAAGTATTGCCTGTATTACTGGCTGACTCTCTTATTTCAGTACCTACCAGTGCAGTAATGTCGCTGTTTTTTCCAGCCGTATTAAACTGCTTGAAATAATTCAACTGATTTCTGAAAGTATAATTCCTTGACGTAGGGTTCAAGCGTGTTAATCTGGCTCCATCCGGTATGGCATGGTTCCAGGTAAGAGCCGTGCTGTTATAATAAGTATACCTGTTATACAGCATCCGCATTACATAAGAATCAGCTTCATCATAAGTGGTTTCTTCCGTTTTATTCGTTTCGTACTGAAGCTTCATATTATACGAAAAACCAGCTGGTAGTTTAACGTTAATGTCTGTAAACGCTCTTAAACGTAAGGCTTTGGTTTTAGTAAGTCCTTTACCTATTTCATCCAGCAAGTTGAACCTTGTATTTTTAAAATTACTGCTGGTAGCAAGGTAAGCTGCAATATTAGAATTGAGCGCATCACTGGTTTTAATGTAATCAGCGTATACCTTTTTACCACTGGCATCTTCCATTGCCGCGTAACGTGGCTGTATCATGTAATCATTGTAACTGGTATTGGTTTCAACAGCATCCGTATAGTATCCATTTATACCTACAGTGGCACTTAACCATTTTACCGGGGTAAAAGTATTTTTCAGATACAGGTTAACATTATCATTTTTATTATAAATAGTACGTAACTGATTGCCTTCGTAGTTGATAGAAAAATAGGAGTTATTTTTATCAGTAGCTGAGCTTACAGCAAGATTATAACGTCGTTTCACTTCGTTACGCCACACTTTCTGTGTATACTCATTTATAAAATCATTATTTCTCCATTGACTCAATGTGCTATCAACCTGCGCACTGGTTACTTTACCATCATTCTGCTTACGATACAAATCATATAGAGGGGAGTAGTAACTAATGCTGTTATTTAGCTTTCCAGCATTATCAATATAGCCAAATGAATTAAAAAATTCAGAAGTAGTACCGGAATATGCTTTTCTCTTGAAATTATATACATCAGTTTCATAATCCAGCATTTGTCCGGTAGTAGCATAATGCATTTTATCCATATCAGGCTTAGTGCTGATAAAATAATCAGCATTAATACTTACCTGGGTGCTACCCTTGTTTGCCCGCTTGGTAGTAATAACCAACACACCGTTTGCCGCAACAGCACCATAAATAGAGGTAGCAGCGGCATCTTTCAATAAAGTAACAGATTCTACATCATAAATATTGATGCTGTTTAAATCACCGCCCGTAGGCAATCCATCAATTACCAGTAAGGGCTGCGTACCTACTTCCTGAGAAAAGGTGCCTACCCCTCTTAACAAAGGCTGTCCGCGATACATGCTCAACCCTGCTGCTTTGCCTTCCAATGCGCTGGAAAGGTTTGTATTCAGCTGTGTATTCAGTTCTGCATTAGTCACTTTCGCAGCCGCTGCGGTACTGCGCTCCCTGGTTACCACCTGGAAACCGTTGTTTACCACTGAAATATCATCCAGTGATTTCACATCAGCCGTCATCGCAACATTGATAGTCATTGTTACATTATCGTTTGCAACAGAGGCATTTACACCAGCAGGCAAAGTACTTCCATCAGTGCAGCAGGCCGCTATAGACACAGTACTTTTTAAATAACCTAAATGATTAAACGTTATAGTAGAAATTTTCTTTACATCTTCCAGTTCAAAATTTCCTTTTACATCTGTAGCAATGCCAAAAGAAGAATTGTCCAGTGAAACAGAAACACCGGATAAAGGTTTGCCATTCTCATCTACTACCTTACCACGCACTTTAAAAATACGCATCATGGCCATGCCGCTGTGGTCCATTTTAGAATGGTCCATCTTGGAATGGTCAACCCCTTTTTTAATAAATATGGTCTTGTTTTCAATCGTGTAGGAAAGGGTGTTACCTGCCAGAATTTTATCCAGGAATTCTTTTAAGGGCATCGCGTGCGCCTCAATGGTTACCGGGTTGGCCTTGCTTAACAGGTCGGGGTTAAACATTACTGAATAACCGGTCTGCTGCTTGATAACACCTAATAATTTTTCAACGGATACTTTATCACCCGTGTAGTTAATGGTTTGCGCCATGCCCACTACACCTGCCAGCATCGCTGCTATAAACAGCCCCAGCATTTTGGTAGTAAACGTTCGCTTCAACAAAAAACAATGTGCCATACTTGCAACAGTTTTGGTTAAATAAATTAATTGCGGGATTGACATAGGTATCACACCCGGCGCTACATCACATAGTGCCGATCCTTGTTTTTAAGCTATTTAAGGATGGTGTTACTTAGAATCTGAACTCACCAGCAGCTTCCTGCCCTCGATGGTAAACCTTACCCCCATGTTGTCCAGACCTTTAATCATTTGCATTAAACTAAGTGTGCGTTCCATTTCACCGGTGAATACAGCGTTGGGTATGCCATCAACATACACCACTTCTACATCGTACCAGCGTGATAATTGACGCATCACTTCTTCTATGCCAGTTCTCTCTTTAAAATAAAAACTACCGTTTTTCCAGGCAATGGCCTGTTCTGTGTCTGCATGCTTCACTACTGTAATGCCTGCTGTATTGCCGGCAGGTATTTTAGCAGCTTGTCCGGGTTTCAACACCTTGCTGTCGTTATTAGCCGATATACGCACCGCACCTTGTAACAGTGTAGTTTGCATACCTGCTTCGTCCGCATAAGCATTTACGTTAAACTGCGTACCCAGCACTTCCACCTCAGCCTGGTTGTTCACCTTTACCTTAAAAGGCCGGTTAACAGCTCCTGTACCGGTTTTCGCTACTTCAAAATAAGCTTCCCCTGTTACAGAAACCACCCTGTCTTTCCCGGTAAATGCGGTGGGAAAAGTTAACGAGCTGGCAGCGTTCAACCAAACATTCGTACCATCCTGTAAGGCAATTACAAACTGTCTGCCCCTAGGCGTGGTAATCGTGTTGCTGCCTGTTGCTGTAGCGCTTCCGGCAGCCTGCTGATAAGCCAGCTGGCCATTTTTCAACACCACCTGCGTGCCCTGCTGTGTAGTAATTACTCCGTTAGGCATACTGTCCAGTACCATTGTGCTACCATCCGCCAGTGTGAGTATAGCACCTGCTTTGCCTGGTGCAATATCCTGCACTTTCACCTTTGCAGTGGGTACCTGTTGTTGCCTGGTTTGCGTTTGCCATATATAGCCACCTGCGCACAGCAGCAATATAACAGCGGCAGCAGCCCACCAGTAATTACGGGACCGGAGTGTTCGAACAGGCGTTGCGGAATGTTCTGCAGCAATACGTTGTTGTATTTTTTGCAGTAGTTGTGCTTCGTGAACCGCTTCACTAACAGCCAGCTCAGCTGGTACAGTTACGGCAGCATCCTGCTCCTGGCTGTACCACTGCTCCAGTATTTGTCTTTCCTCAGCTGTAATAGTGCCGGTAGACCATTTATGGGCCAGTTCGTTGTAATAGCTGTTAGTATAATGGGTTTGCTCAGACACAGATAGTCGGTTTTATATTACAAGTATGAATGGAAGATGCTAACCCTTACGCCATTGAAAAAAATATTTTACAACGACAGTAAGTAGGTGAATAACAGTTTAAAACCACCCCGCAGCCGCTTCAGGGCCTTGGTCATTTGCGATTCCACCGTTTTTTCTGAAATAGATAGTTTTTCGGCAATTTCTTTATTAGAATAGCCTTCCTCCCTGCTTAACTGGTAAACCAGCCGGCATTTATCGGGAAGCTGCAACGTAATATCATATAATTGTTGTAGTAATTGTTTGCTGTGCAGCTCTTCTTCGGGAGTAATGGTTTGAATATCAGGCTGCGCATAAGCGGCGTGGTGTTGCTCCTGCCGGTGTTTTTTACTCATGAAAGTATACACCTGGAACTTAACGGCAGCGGCCAGGTACGATTTCAGGGAAATATCTATACGCAACTCTCTTCTGCGACGCCACAAATCGGCAAATACTTCCTGTACCATTTCCTCTGCATCCACTGCACTGCCCAGCTTATTAGCTGCCACAGAAAACAATAACCGCCAGTATTGATGGTAAATCTCAGTAAAGGCCGCTTCGTTGTCCAGGGCCAGTTGATGCAATAGTTCCTGCTCGTTATTTGTTTGCTTTGTAAACACTAAAGCATTCGGGTTATCAATGATTAAAGGACAAATTTAACCAAAAAGCCTTTAAGGTGGGGCACTTTCCCTTAAACACTCCTCCACCAACCTGTTACATACTAATAACTTACAATAGATAATACGTATGAATAAAACCTATTTATCTATTATTATGCCTGTAATTATGCCAGTTCTTTTTTAAAACAGGTGAAGTTTACCCCTGTTTTTGATTTGAAGTATTTGCTAAAATGCGCCACATTATCAAATCCCAGGTAGTAGGATATTTCCTTCATACTACGATTAGCGTAAATCAATTGCCGTTTGGCCTCGTTAATAATTAACAGTTGTATCTGATAACTCGCCGTTAAGCCGGTAATGTTTTTCACAGCTGTATTCAGATAGTTGGGGGTAACATTTAGTTCAGCCGCATAATCTGCCACTTTTTTCCGTGTTAAAAAATGCTCCCGTGCCATTGCCAGAAATTGCTGAACCAATGCCGCTTCCCTGGTTACCACTACTTCTGCCACTGCTTCATGCAATTGCCGGGTAATATATATCAGCATCAGGTTTACCAGCCCACTGGTAATTTCTGTACGTAACTGTAAATCATGCTGTAACTCTTTTCTAATGCTGGCAATCACCATTTCCAGCAGTCTGAGCATTTCTCCCTTAACCTGCATATTCACCAAACACCTGCTAAACTGCGCCTTACGCCAAATGCTTTCCATATCGGCACCACTATTAGCCAGGTATAGAAAATCGGGCGAAAAACGGATATAATAGCCTTTTTCCACCAACTGTAGCTGGTAATGCCGTTGTTGCCCCGGCACCAGCACATACAATTGCTGCGCATTCAAATGCCCCGTTTTACCATCTGCATACACCATGCCCTCGCCTTCCAGGCACCATACCAATTCAAAATGTTGTAAAAGCTGCTTTTCTACTAATTTATAGGCTGCATCAGCTGCAGTTTCCAGTTTTCTGATTTCAAAATGCTGGTGTAAATGCCCGGGCGGGGCGGTATCAACAATAGTGGCCGTGGATGATATATTTGGTAAAGAAGCATTGGCGGTGTGGCTGTACATAATAACATCGGATTTCACCTGGTAAAAAACAATTCCGATGCCATCTCCATAACATTTGATTTACAGCCAGTTATAAAATAGCAAACTTTTTGCAACTACGATATTTCGTAAAAAACTGAAACCGCTGTTGAAATGCTGCTATCTTTCAGAGAGACGCCCGGCGGATCATTCTAAAGGGGTTACGCACCTGTGCAATAGTATTATTCAGTAATAATTCTGCTGCCGTTTTACCCATCTGCTCAAAATCGGTGGTAATCACTGTAATATCCAGCAATTCTTTTAATACAGTTTCATTAAAGGAAATGATCCCCATATCCGCACCTGGTTTTAGCGCAGTATGTTTCACCTGTTTAATAATCTCGGCCATATCCTTTTCTGTAATGAAGATATATACGGTGCCGCGCACCAGCTGCATGCCATTTACCTCATGTACTACCTGGAATTTCTTTTTCGACGTATGACAATACTCTTCTATACCACTGATAATTTCCACAGGGTGGTTGCTATCTGAAGGAAACACAATAGTAATGGCCTTGTATTTTTTTAATAGATCATTAGCCGATAACAGGGCTTCATAAATATCCTTTTTAAAATCCTGATACACTGTTTTAACTCCCTTCAACTCAGGCACTTTTTTATCCAGTAACAACAGTTTATCGGCAGGTATCTCCCGAATAATATCCAATATTTTCTTCTTAGGCTCTTTTTTATCAAAATGCGGCATCAGCACATAATGATGATAATTGCCTGCCGTGCTGGAGATAATTTCCTTTAACAGGCCTGCATTATAATGATGAACCTGCAGGTCTACAGCTGCCTTATCTCCCACTGTTTCCAGGAATCCATAATATACTTCCTTTTTATAGCTGCTTAACTTGTTAAATATCAGCAGAATCTTTTTGCGAACATTGGCCTTCCCCGATACAAAATATCCTTTATTGCGCACACTGATAATATAACCGGCTGCTTTTAGCTCTTTATAGGCTTTTTCTACCGTATCCCGGGCTACTTTATAGCGGGCACTAAACTCGTTGATGGATAATAATATCTGCCCCTGCTGCAGTTCATCATTATCAATTTGCATCGCAATATGCCTGGCTATTTGTTTGGGCAGCGGTATCCTGTCTGCACTGCTGAAGAGGGTATGATTCATCATGGCTTTATGGTGGCAAATCGTTTAAAGACAATATTTATTCATTTATCGGTTAAATATTGCCTGTTACACTAAAATACTAAATTATATGCAGCCTTTTTGCGCTTGTTGTTTTTACACTTAAAAAGGCAAAAAAGACCGATTACATAACAGTACAATTGTTAGCATTTCCATAAATCCGACTGTGTTTCAATCCTTTCCTGGTGGGCGCTAAGGTTGCACCCACTCATTATCTGCTTTGTTATAATCCGACACATGTAAATCGCCTAATACAACTTTGGCCACCTTTTTCACCGCAGGAAAACTAAGCGTAGTAACACTGTCCTTTTCCCAGCAGGCTATCGTTTTTCTCACTACCCATGTGCTGCCATCTGCATAAGTAACAGTAGCCACCACCGGCACCGGTTTCCCCCCTGTGTTTTTCACAGTAATCGTAGCCTGTTTGTTCTTCTGTGTCAGTTTTTGCAGGGTAATATCCGCATAACCATTATCAAAGAACCAGCGCTTCCAAAACCAGTTCAGGTCTTTGCCCGAGCCTGTGTTCATGCAATTGAAAAAATCAAAAGGCATAGGGTGCTTACCATGCCATTGCTGAATATAGTAGTGCAGCCCTTTCAAAAACAAACTGTCGCCCAGCATTTCCTTTACATATAAATACGCCATGGCGGGCTTGGCATATGCATTCAGGAAATAAGAAGTTTCGTCATTCTGCGTAGATAGCTGCGCAATTGGTACATCCGATTCAGTTCCTCCCAACGAGCTATAAGCGCCAATACCATAATCATCTTTATTGGCAGTGTCTATCATGGGCGATATCAGCCATTCTCCAATGGTAGCCCAGCCTTCATCCATCCAGCCATATTTGGTTTCATTAATACCCATGTAAAAAGGGAACATGGTATGAAATATTTCATGATCTGTCAGCTCTATACAACTGGCTTTATCCTTTACCGGGTTATCATTCACCATCATGGGATATTCCATCTGATCCAGCCCGTCAAAAATAGTTTCGTGCGGATAAGGAAAAGGCCATTTAGGAAAACGGTAGCTCATGGCATCCACTGTTTGTCGCGCATAATCAATCACCTCAAAAAAATCGGCATGTATGGGATTAAACGCTACATCTACCCGGGTGCGTCTTTGTGTAGCTGCATCCACTACCAGGCTGGTGCTATGCCACATATAATGATTGCTGGTAGCAAATACAAAATCAGTTACATCATCCGCTTCAAACTTCCAGGTGTTTTCATGTGCAGGAGTAATACTACCTGCTTTAATATCTGCACTATCTATTACGGTAATAATATCGTTGCTTATCTCTGCTTTATCCAGCCGCTGTTTAATAACAGGCGATAATACCTCTGCACTGTTCTGCAAGTTGCCTGTAGCCCACACCACGTACTGTGCAGGCACGGTAACAGAAGCATTGAAATGACAAAAATCGTTATAAAACTCTTCTGTACCGGTATAAGCAATTTTGTTCCAGCCGTCTATATCGTCATACACCGCAATACGTGGAAAAAAATAAGCCACAAAGCACGAACCACTATCCACTTCGCCCGTGCGCATATGCGAATGCTTGTTTAATGTATAAGAAAACTGCACGGCTACATGCAAGGTATCTTTAGGCTTACACCGGTTAATACCCAGCGACATATTGGTACCATCTATTCTAAATTTCTTATCTTCTCCATTTACCTTCAATTGTTTAATTTCCACGCCTTCTGTGGCATCTGCCGGTAAAATGCGGGAATCACGCGCACTACCCTGCTGGTAATAGTTGGGATACAGCTTAAATAATAATCGCTGTAATGTATCAGGACTGTTATTGACATAAGCAATTTCTTCTTTGCCGGTGATGATACGGGTGGCAGGATTGAATTGAACATCAATACGATAATCCGCCCTGTTTTGCCAGTATTTCGTACCCGGTTGCCCCGAAGCAGAGCGCGTTCCCTGCGTGTAGGTTTTCTGAATGTTTAAAGGAACCGGTAGCTGGGCATGCAGGTTGCCACATGCCAGGCTGATAATAATAACAAGCGTAACTATTTTCATAAATTAAATATACACCGCTTCGACAATTTATTGCATACGTCTGAACACCCAGGCCGTTATTTCACTTCGTATGCCAAAGCCCAGTTTCTCGTATAAACGGATGGCACCCGAATTTTCCTTTTTTACATGCAAAAACGGGAGACACCCCTGTGCCACAATTCTTTTCATCTGTTCCCGTATCAGCATACCGGCATAACCTTTCCCTAAATGATCCGGATGTGTACACACCGCACTTACTTCTATATAAGGACGTGGCTGCATCCGCCAGCCCGCCATTGCCACCAGCTGCTTCTCCCGGTAAATGCCTGTATAACTGCCAAAATCAATGGTATTGCTGTTAAATGGCCCAGGGTTGGTTAATTTGGTAAGTTCCAACATATCGGACACATGTTCTGTTTCCAGTTCTATAAATCCTTCTCCGGCCTGTATATATGCTTCGGGATTGTTACACACCATCTGGAATAAAGGCATCTCCAGCGTAACTTTCCATGGAGCGGGAAAATCCACCTTTTCCGATGCAAACAAAATAAACGCCCTGTCTTCCGGCGCCATTTCATTCAGCAATGCAAAACCAGCTGCGGTATTTTCACGCATGCCCACAAAAGGCGAAACAGAAAGATCAAAATATTTCACCCTGTCATTACCGAAAGACAACAAAGCATTGCCTGTATTCAGGGCATTCCAGATGGGATTATCTAATAGAGGAACGTTAGCGCTTGTACTCATTTCAATAGGATATATGTGTGTGTTGACACGCAAAGATAGTAATCAAAAAAATAGCCACTGCTTTACAGTGGCTATCTGCTATCCTTTCCACCTATTATTATGCCTGGTTAGTTACCTGCAGGGTTACTTCTACATTACCACGGGTAGCATTGGAATAAGGACAAACCCCATGCGCCTTCTCTACCAGTTCTTTAGCCAGTTGCTCGCTCACCCCTGGCACATTTACCTGTAAGGTAACCGCCAGTCCAAAACCGCCCGCTTCGTTTTTACCTATACTCACGGCAGCATTTACCGTGGTAACGCCTGCTTCTACTTTTTGTGTACGTATCACCAGGCTCAAAGCGCTGTCAAAACAAGCAGCATAACCCGCCGCAAACAATTGTTCCGGGTTGGTAGCACCACCAGGGCCACCCAATTCTTTAGGCATCTTTACATCCAGGTTCAGCAAACCGTCTGAGCTTTCTACATGTCCGTTTCTGCCACCTGTTGCTTTAGCATGCGCAGTGTATATTACTTCTAACATAAAATGGTATTTAATCCTGTGTAATTTGTGTAAGCATTTTATATAACAGCTCCCTCAGCTGCTTCAACTCCCCCTCTTCCATACCGGTGTTACAAACCAGCCTTTCAGGTACCGTTTTCGCTTTCTGTTTCAGTTTTTTTCCCGCTGCCGTCAATGATATATTTACCACCCGCTCATCCTCACTGCTTCTTACCCTCGCTACCCATCCCTTCTCCTCCATTCTTTTTAACAGTGGTGTTAAAGTACCACTATCCAGTAACAGAATATCCCCCAATTGCCTTACTGTTATCTCCTGATGCTCCCACAACACCATCATTACCAGGTATTGCGGATACGTTAAATCCAACTCTTCCAGCAAAGGTCTGTACAAGGCTGTCATCTGCCGGGAGGCGGCATATAAGGGGAAACATATCTGATTTTCCAGTTTCAGCAAATCCATATTGATCAGGTTCGATAGCACAAAATTAGATTGTGCACAATTCATTTCAAAATAAATTTATTATTACTCCCAATTCCATCCCGGCCATACCAGTAACCATCATTTACTCAAACTCCAATTGCTTTGTGCCTAAAACATGGCCGCAATGCTAAAACTTTTTTTAAAAATTTCCTGTCCCAGCTGTCCAATTCATCCCTACTCAGTACTTGTTATAGTGTAATCAATCATATTTCACTACTAAATACAACAAAATGGAACCAAGAATGAATGTGCACGCTATAGGCGGCAACCTGATGAAAGCTATGTATCAACTGGGCATTTACCTATCCAAATCATCTGTGGAGCAGCGTATTTTACACCTGATCTATTACCGGGTATCGCAGATAAATGGCTGCGCTTTTTGCCTGGATATGCACTCAAAAGATTTACTGACTATGGGTGAAACAGCGCAACGGCTGTTATTGCTGGACGCCTGGCGCGAAGTGCCTTTTTATACCGACCGCGAACGTGCCGCCTTTGCCTGGGTAGAAGCCGTAACCACGCTTCCCAACAAACAAGTACCCGACCAGGTATATCAACAGGCGCGCGAACAGTTTTCCGAAGAAGAATTACTGGATCTTACCGCGGCTACTATTGCCATCAATGGTTATAACCGCTTAAATATCGCCTTCCAGGTGCCAGGCGGCAGTTATGTACCCGGGCAATTTGCAGCAAAAACGGCGTAACTTTCTTCACTATTTAACAATGATACCATGAAAGACTTTGTATTACTATTTCGCCAGCCGGGTATTGACGCCAGCCGTTTTACTCCACAGGAAATGGAAACATATATAAAAAGGTGGGACGACTGGATTGGCGGTATTGCTGCACAAGGCCGGTTGAACGGTAGCCGGAAAAGACTTACCCAGGAAGGCAAAGTATTAAAAGCCGGCGGCGTTATCACCGATGGACCATTTGTAGAAATAAAAGAAAGACTGGGTGGCCTTATCATTGTCAAGGCCGAAAGCCTGGAAGAAGCCACCACCCTGGCACATGGCTGCCCTGCACTGGACCTCAATGGCAGTGTAGAAATACGCCCGGTAATGGATGAACATTGATAGCACACTATAACACCCGCTGCTTTTAACAGAAGCGGGTGTTTACCTATATTATGCAGGAAAATACATTGTATTTAAAGGAGTTGTTTCAACAGGAGTTTGTGAAAATGGTAGCCGTTATCAGTAAACAATTCGGCTTACAGTATATTGAAACAGCGGAAGACATTGTTAGTGATACTTTTTTACAGGCTACGGAAACCTGGACCAACAAAGGCATGCCCGAGAATCCTGCCGCCTGGTTATATACGGTAGCCAAACGCAAAACGCTGTATCATTTTCGCCGCAATAACATATATACCCGCAAAGTGCTGCCGGCTATTACAAACAAAGAAGAAAGTATTGTTCCTAAAGAGGATATAAATTTTTCACCCCAGCATATTAAAGACAGCCAGTTGCAAATGCTGTTTGCCATTTGCACACCCGCCATCGCCAGTGAAGCGCAAATTGGCCTTGCCCTGCGCATTCTTTGTGGTTTTGGTATCGATGAAATAGCAGAAGCCTTTTTATCCAATAAGGAAGCCATTAACAAAAGATTGTTTCGCGCCAAAGAAAAACTACGTACCGAACAGGTAAGTATGGAAATGCCGCCCGAAAAAGAGTTACCCGAACGCCTGCAGAATGTACTGCACATCATTTACCTGTTATTTAATGAAGGCTATTTTTCGCAAACACAAAACGAAGTGCTGCGCAAAGACCTGTGCTTTGAAGCACTGCGCTTAGGCCTGCTATTGACTGACTATGCCGCCACCAATCAACCCGAAACCAATGCCCTCATCGCCCTCATGTGCTTTCACGCATCCCGTTTTACGGCCCGGCAGGCCGGTAATGATTTGCCGGTTTTATACGAACAACAGGACATTAGCCTTTGGGATACCCGCTTAATACACCAGGGCATGCTGTTTTTGCATAACAGCGCCAGCGGCAATACCATCAGCCCCTACCACCTCGAAGCCCGCATTGCCTATTGGCATTGCCACCCCGACAACACACCCGGCAAATGGCAACAAATACTGTCCTTATACAACGAATTGTTATTTATGAACTACTCTCCCAGCGCAGCATTGAACAGAACCTATGCACTTTATAAAGCCGATGGCTGGGAGGTGGCATTGAAGGAAGCGGAAAAACTGCAATTGATAAATAATCATTTTTACTCTATGCTACTGGGCGAATTATACACCCATAGCAACCTGCCTAAAGCCATACAGTATTTTGAAGAAGCCCGCATGCTGGCCAAAACAGTTACCGAAAAACGACATATACAGCAAAGGATAGCACAACTAACCTAACCCTCAACATTTGCTTTTTCTGTATATATGCAAAAGCCTTTAGCGCTAAAAGGGGGGGCCTTCGCTCATATTTTCTGTTACTTGTAACAAATGTTACAAGAAGCTTTCATGGCGTACAGCACATTTGCGGTTTAAATATATACGCTGATGTCTGTCTTTCACTTTTTTTATTCATCCCACGGTAAGGCGTTTCGTCCCATTTATTTGGACGGGCTTTGTTATCGCGGCAATTTCGCGCCCGATAATATATCCCCTATGCCCATGCCCAGACTACTACTATTATTAGCTTTTTTATTGATTGGTGTAACCACTACCCTCAATGCCCAGATTAACACCTGGACGGGTAGCATCAACGGCGACTGGAATACAGCCGGCAACTGGACAGGCGGTGTACCGGATGCCAATGATACTGTATATATAGATCCCGGTCCCAATTACCCTTCAGTGTCTACGGCCAACGCTGTTGCCAAATCAATAACGGTATGGGAGAATGCCCTATTCGTTATTACAGCCAACGGTAGCCTTACTATCAACGGCTCTGTAGGATTTGGTTTACGCAACCGGGGCGTTACACAAAACTTCGGTACACTCATTATCGCCGCCACCGGCTATGAAGGTGTATATAATGAAGCTTCTTTTACTAACAAGGCGGGCGGGAAGATCTTCGTTGACCAGTCAGGCAATAATTCGGGGATTACGAATTTTACCAAGGGAGGATTTACCAACGCAGGTACTATTACCATCGGCGCCACTGTTACTACCGGACAGTTTGGTTTTTCTAACTTTGGTAACGTTAGCAACCAGGCTGGTGGACAGATTAATATAGAGCGTACTACGGAGGCTGCGTTGAGCAATATTACCGGTACTTTTAGTAATGAAGGAGGAATTACCATTGGAAACCATACTTCTTGTGGACTATATGGGATCTCAAGTATCTCGACCTTTTACAATTATGCGGGAGGCCAGATCCGTATCGACAGTGTAACCAACTACGCCATTTATAGTAGCTCCTCCTTTACTAATGGCGGGGGCATTACCATTGGAGCCAATGCCGCTTCCGGACAAAATGGAATTCATACTATCGGTGTCTTTAACAACAATGCAGGCGGACAAATCAGTATTGACAGGGTAACAAACATAGGTTTCTATACCAATAGCGTTAACACCGTTACCAATCGGGGCACCATTACCATAGGCGCTGTAAGTGCCGGCAATACCTTCAACACAGGCATGTCCCTTAATAGCAATTTCAACAATGATGGCGGACAAATCAACATTGACCGCGTCAATCAGGCTATCTATATAAATGCATCCACATTAACTAATTCCGGCACTATCACCGTTGGCGCATCCAGTAAGGCAGCGGCCTTGCTAAACTGTACTACTAATGGTTATTTCAGTAATAATTTAGGCGGTGTAGTAAAAGGTTCGGGTAGTATTACTGCAAGCGGGTATATGTGCAACGGCGGCACGCTGGCGCCTGGAACCCCCATCGGTATCATTACTTTTGATGCCAATGAAAGCCTGAACCCCGACACATTGGCCATTGACATCAACAGTTCCGGAGTGGCTGGCATCCATTACGATCAGTTAGTGGTAAATGGTACAGCCACAATGGGCGGTACATTGGCGCTCTCTGTTAACTACACTCCTGCACCGGGTGATCAGATAACGATTATCAGTGCCAATGCTGTTTCAGGCACCTTTGCCACAGTAAAAGGACTTTCTACAGGATGGGATTTATTGTATAAATCGAACGCCGTGGTATTATCGTATGCCACCACTAATACCTGGACCGGCGCTATAAGCACCGCCTGGGAAAACCCGGGCAACTGGACCGTGGGTGTACCTGTAGGAGTGGCCACCGTAACTATTCCCGATGTAACTAACGATCCGGTGATTAGTACCAGCAACGCTGCTGTTGCATCCCTCCTCATACAGCCCGGCGCCTCACTCACGCTCACCAATACAGGTGCATTAACCATCAATGGCGCTTCGGGCCAGGGTCTGTACAATAAGGGTACTGTGCAAAACAACGGAACTATTAACATAGGCAATACCACCGCTACCGGCGCCAATGGCCTTATCAACGAAGCAACCTTTAACAACAATACAGGAGCGCACATCCACATTGACCGGGTGTCTAACAGCGGAATATTCAATAAAGGCGGCACCTTTATCAATACAGGTGCCATTACTATTGGCTCCAATGCCACCGTGGGGCTGTATGGCATCGTAAACGCAGGCGCATTCAATAATAACTCAGGCGCGCAGCTCGTAATTGACCAGGCCACTACCGCTGCTATCTCCAATCCGGCCGGTAATACTTTTACCAATGCAGGTGCCATTACTATCGGCGGCACTGCTGCTACAGGCCAGTATGGCATCAGCAACACAGGTACTTTTAATAACAATACCGGAGGGGCACTTGTCATTGACCGGGTATCCGTAACTGCTTTGCTGAATGCTGCCAGCACCAGCGTGTGTAGCAATGCAGGCACTATTATCATTGGCGCCACTGCCGCCGTGGGCACATATGGTATCAGTAACAATGGTACTTTTACCCACACAGCCGGACAGGTGGCTATAGACCGGGCTACTACGGCTGCGTTGTACAATAATACCGGCAGCACTTTTACCAATACTGCCAATATCACCATTGGGGCCAATGCCGCATCGGGATTGTATGGCATTCAGAACTACGCCAGCTTTAACAATAACACCGGTAGCCAGCTTAACATTGATCAGGTTACCACCACTGCCATCTATCATACCACGGGTACCTTTACCAACGCCGCAACGATTACCATTGGCGCTACTGCCGCTTCCGGCACAGAAGGCATCGGCAACTACAGCACTTTTAACAACAATACAGGCGCACAGATCCATATTAACCGTGTAACTACGGCCATCACGGCCGGCGCCGGCACATGCAGCAATGCCGGAACTATTACCATCGGCTCCATTACCAACGTAGCTACCTTATTAAATACTACCGGCACCGGTACATTCAGTAACGCTACAGGCGGTTTATTAAAAGGCGCAGGCAGCATAGCGGCAGCGCGGTTTGCAGATAACGGAGGCACCCTGATGCCAGGTAGCGCTATCGGCACTATAACCTTGAATGCCAGCGAAACCTTAACCAAAGGAACTATTGCAGTGGAAGTAAATGGCTCCGGTACAGCCGGCACCAACTTTGACCAGTTAGTGGTGAATGGCACAGCAACACTGGGTGGCACACTTCAGGTAACTATTAACTATACCCCTACGTCCGGAGATCAGATAAAGATTCTGAGCGCAACCACCGTTACCGGCACCTTTGCTACCGTAACAGGACTACCTGATGGCTGGCAGATAGCTTATCAATCAAATGCAGTTGTACTAAATTATACCCTTCATACAAACTGGACAGGCGCTGTGAGTACAGCATGGAATACTGCCGGTAACTGGACAAAAGGTGTACCTACTGCTGATGCCCTTGCCAGCATTCCCGATGTAACCAACGATCCGGTGATCAGCACTACTAATGCAGTGGTAAAAAATATTACTATACAAAGCGGCGGTTTATTAACGATTGCCCCTGCCGGCGTACTTACTATTAACGGCCTGCAGGATCAGAGCTTGTACAACCAGGGTACGGTGCAGAATAACGGTACCATTAACCTGGGCAATGCCACCGCCACGGGTGCCAATGCCATTGTAAATGAAGCCTCTTTTAATAACAATACAGGCGCCCATATCAATATCGATCGCTTTTCCAACTGCGGGTTGTTCAATAGCGGCGGTACTTTAACGAACGAGGGTACAATCACCATTGGCGCCAATGCCATTGCGGGGCTGTATGGCATTGTAAACTCAGGCACTTTCAATAACAATTCGGGGGCGCAGCTCCTGATTGACCAGGTAACCACAGCGGCCATCTCCAATCCGGCCGGTAATACCCTTTCCAATGCAGGTGTTATTACCATCGGAGGCACAGCCGCTGCCGGACAATATGGAATTAACAACAGTGGCACTGTCAACAACAATGCAGGCAGCGCCATCTATGTCGATAGAACAACTGCAGACGCCATCTCGAATGCCTACGGTAGCGCCTTTACCAATGCCGGAACGGTTACTATTGGGGCGAAAGATTCTATAGGCGGGAGCGGTTTTTCCAATACCGGAGCAACTACAAATACCACAACAGGCGTGATTATAATTGACCGCACTGCCTTTGGAGGGTTTTATAACAATACCGGCGCCGGCAAGCTCATTAATACCGGCCGCCTTACCATTGGCGGCATAGCCTCCGTAGGCATCTATGGCATCAGAAACTACGGAACGCTTACCAATACAGGGGGGCAGATCAGTATAGACCGGGTTACTGGCGACGCATTGAACAATTACCCTGTCAGCAACGTCACCAATACGGGGGTAATTTCCATCGGCGCCAATGCCCCCGCCGGCGCAAACGGTATTTATAACCAGGGAATTTTTATCAATAATGCTGGCGGGCAAATCAATATTGACCAGGTTACCGCTAACGGCATCTACAATGCAACACATTTCTCCACCAGTTTCAACAACCAGGGTACCATTGCAATTGGTTTATTGAGCACCGGCAATACCATTAACTATGGTATTAATATTGAGAAGGTCTTTAACAACAATGCAGGCGGGCAAATTACTATTGAACGGGTAAATAGTGCATTCATAACCAATACCGAAACCTTCAGCAATGCGGGGAATATTACTATCGGCGCTACAACAAGTGTAGCCGCCCTGCTGGTGGGCACCGGTACCGGCACACTCAGTAATAACACGGGCGGCCTGTTAAAAAGCGCAGGCAGTGTAGCTGCTGCCCGGTATGTAAATAACGGCGGCACCCTGGCGCCGGGCGCACCTGTAGGCACCTTTGCGTTTGATGCTGCTGAAGCCTTTACCAACAATACCCTGGCCATTGAAATAAAAGGCGAAGGCACACCCGGTATTGACTTTGACCAGGTAACGGTAAATGGTACTGCTACCTTAGGCGGCAACCTTACTATTGACACGCTCGATGGCTTTACACTGGTAGCCGGGCAATCGTTTGTAATTGTTACCGCTGCTTCCATAGCCGACACCTTTGCTACTGTAACCTGGCCTGCCGGCGTTACAGGAACAGTAACCTATTCTGCTACTACAGCTACGTTACATGTTTTGTCGCCACTGCCGTTTACCCTGGTTGAGTTTACCGGTCAGGCAGTGAATAACAAAGTGTTACTGAAATGGCAATCGGCCAATGAAAAAAATACAGCCTCCTTTACCATAGAGCGCAGTGCAGATAGCACCAGCTTTACTACTATTGGTACGGTGGCTGCTATGGGCAGCGGTGCACACAGCTATTCCTTTACAGATAATACCCCACTCAACGGCAATAACTATTATCGCCTTAAAATGATAGATTTGAATGGCCGCTTCACCTATAGCCGCCTGGTAACAGTAAAGTTTAACACCAACGGCGATGTACAGATTGCACCGGTACCGGCCGATAACTATGTGATGTTAACCATTAACGATGCCTCGCTGATGGGGCAGCGTGCACTGGTATACAATACAGCAGGTGTAGCTGTAGCTAATGTGGTGCTCAGTAGCAGTACCCGCATCGGTATCACCGGCTGGCCATCGGGTGTGTATTTTGTTAGAACGACTAAAGGCACTTATCGGTTTATCAAACTATAGATACATCAGGCGTATGTAAGAGGACTGCCCCGGAAACCGGGGCAGTTTTTTTTGTGAATTTGAATTTTGATGTTTTCATTTGCACATTCTCCTATTTGCTCATTAGTACATTGTTCTCATGCGTTCCTTTCTGGCCACCATCATTCTTGCAGCGTCACTCCTCCATTATATCCGGGCAAATGCGCAAGGCGGCCCCGGCACCCATAATGCCGATTATATCATTAGCAAAAGATTCCTTTCCATTGAAGATGGACTGGCTTCACATGAAGTATTCTGTGGCGTGCAGGACAACCGCGGCTTTCTATGGTTTGGCACCCGCAACGGACTCAACCGCTACGATGGTAAAAACTGCCTGTTATTTACCCGCCAGCGCAACAACCTGCAACACAATAAAGTAGTGCAACTTGCCAGGGACGACAACAACAACCTGTTCATTGAATATGGTAGCAATGGGTTTCAACTCACCACCAATGGCATGGTAGATGTAATAAATACGATTACACATAAAATACAATCCTTAACAGCCGCCTTCCCCAACCTGCCGTTTAAAGAACAGGATATCTACTGGATAGCTAACGATGGCACCGGTGAAGTAAATTTTCTTACCGCCTGGCCCTTCAGACTATGGAAATACTCCACTGAAAAAGGTTTTACGTTGCGCTATGAGGTCAAAGACTGGGTAACCAAAGATTCCTTGTCCTACAGCGCCTGGCGTAGTAGCGGGCCGCTTTGTCTGTTTGCTAATGGCAACGCATTGCTTAAATTAAATAACCAGTTAACCCAATACCTGGTATCCCATAATACAGTAACTCCCTTCCTGCAAAAAGAGGTGTTACGATCGCTACCCATTGGTTTTAACAGTGAGGGTAACCTTTTAATTACCTACAATACGGCTACCGATGTAGATCACTTTGCTGTAGGAAAACTAACATCTGAAAAAAGGCTGGAAACGGGGGAAGATTGGGCAAAGTATAGTTTGCAGAGCGTGAAGGGAAGATACTGGTTTCAGGCAGCCAGTGCTGTAAATGGCAATGCCTGCGTTTTCTATATCCCTACCGATGCGTTATACCTGTGGCATGAAGAAGCTTATTTACGGATCGTAGACAGATCGGAACTAAAAGCATTTGAAAACCTGTTCCTGTACCAGCTATTGCCCGACAATCAGGGCAACCTGTGGTTGTGTACTTCGCATGGTGTTATTCAGTTAAAAACAGAAAAAAAACGCTTTAAACAATACTTCACCATTGCCCAGCAAAGTAAGGAACCCAATAGCCAGGCGCGTGGTATCTATTCCGATACCACAGGTACAGTAATGGCCAATATATGGCAGCATCATTTCCGGCAACAGGAGAAGAGCATCTCTGCCATTAAAAACGACCATATCATGTATGCCCTTGCCTGGCATAACAATGCTTTGTATAGCGGTGGTTTTGACCTGTTCCGTTACCATGAAAGCAACAATACCCTGAAGCCCTTGCCTGGTGGCATAGGTACGGAAATATGGTCGATGTATTCTTACAACGATAGCCTATTGCTATTGGGCAGAAGCAATGGTTTTTACCTGTACAATTCGCGCAGCGGTCAGTTTGATTCGCTCACGCATTATCTGGCACCCGGCCAGGAGGCCAGGTTTGTTTACCGCTTCTTTAAACGCCATGCCGATACCGTTTGGGCAGTGGCTGAAAACGGGGTGTATACCCTCACCCGTAACAAAGAACAATTTGATATCGCTAAATATCAGTCAGACTTTATAAACGGATTAAGCCTGCTGGATGCTTATGCCGATAATAACAACCAGTATTGGCTGGCTACCAATGGAGAAGGCTTGTATGTATCGGATCTTACCGCCAGCAAAGTGCAGCAATTCAATATTGCCAGTGGTTTGCCATCCGATGTGATTTATCGCATAGAGTCTGATGCCTATGGCAACCTGTGGATGAGCTCTGATAACGGACTGATCCGTTTTAATAAAAAAACATTTGCCACCGCTACCTATACTATCGCCGATGGCATTGCGCACAATGAATTTAACCGGACATCTTCCTTTAAGGCCAGTGATGGCCGGCTTTTCTTTGGTGGTATAGATGGCATTAATGAATTGAATCCCATCAATTTTATAAAAGACAGTACTACTTTTAAGGTGCCTCTACGGGTAATTGCCCTGCACCAGTTTATTGCTTCAAAAAACGAACTGGTCAATAAAACAACGGAGCTGCTTACTACCAACCGCATTACCCTGGAGCCGGGGGATAAATTTTTTACACTGGAATTTCAATTGCTGGATTTTGAAAAAAATGCTACGCACCGCTATGCTTATAAAATTGAGGGTTTCGACAAAGACTGGAATTACATCAGCGAAAATTCTATCCGTATCAGTGGCGTGCCTTACGGAACATTTGTGCTACAGGTAAAAGCGCAAAACAATGAGGGGGCCTGGAGCCAGAGCGAGTTGCATATTGTATTGGAAGTAAAAAAGCCATTCTATTTGCAGGGATGGTTTATGGGTTTAATGCTGGTGCTATTGATCTGGAGCATTGTATGGGTGATCAGATGGCGAACAAAAAAATTAGCCTTAGACAAGCGAACGCTGGAACTAATGGTGAGCGAGCGTACTGACCTGTTGAAAAAAGCGATTACCAGACAGGAAACCCTGTTGCTGGAAAAAGATGTATTGATGAAAGAGATTCATCATCGTGTAAAAAACAATTTACAGGTTATCTCGGGCCTGCTGGAACTACAAAGCAGGAACCTTGACAATGAAACCGCCAAAGCTGCTTTGATGGAAGGCAGGAACCGGGTGCAAAGCATTGCCCTCATACACCAGAACCTATACCAGTTCGAAAGCCTGAGCGCCATTGAACTGGGCCGTTTTGTGAATGATCTTTACCGCCAGGTTGCCACCTTGTACAAAAAGCAAAAGGAAATACCGGTACATGTAAACGTACCGTTGCTATATCTGGATATAGACTCTGCCGTGCCGCTGGGACTGATTCTGAATGAGCTATTGTCGAACTCATTCAAGTATGCTTTTAACGGGCTGGAACAAGGAGAAATAACTATCACTATCAGGATAATAACAGAAGGTAAATACCAGTTAATCTACTTTGATAATGGCCCTGGTTTGCCGGTTGATTTTGACTTGTATAAAGCATCTACACTGGGTATTCAGTTGATCAACGATCTGAGCCGGCAAATTGGTGGCAATGTGCAATATGACAATAAAATGGCGCAGTTTACTATTAACTTTACCAACCGGAACCTGCGCAAAACAGCAGATTAAACCATCATGTCGGCTTTAAAAATAGGCGTTGTTGAAGATGAATTGGTAATAGCAAGAACGATCATTGGCACCCTGCACGAATTGGGCTATACCCATTGCGGACCGGCTATTAATTATACCGAGGCTATCGACCTGCTTGAGCATCAAAAGCCCGACCTGTTATTGCTGGATATTCAACTGGCTGGTAAAAAAGACGGCTTTGATGTAGCCCAACAACTGAATGAGCGCTACCCAATGCCCTTTATTTTTCTCACAGCCAACAGCGATGCAGAAACAATAGACCAGGCAAAAAAGGTAAAACCACATGCCTACATTGTAAAACCCTTTACCAAAGAAGAATTGTTCGCTGCCATTGAGATTGCCTTTAGCAATTTTGCCAACAGCTTCCCTGCTGGTAAAACGGCTGCCCCCACTGCATTACATGATAAAGACCATTTGTTTGTAAAAGATGGTCATACCTATAAAAAGATTTACCTGCATGAGATCCTGTACCTGGAAAGCGATGCCAATTACGTATCCGTTCACCTGCAGTTGCAAAAAAAGGTAATGATCCGCACCACCATCAACGCCCTGATAGAACAGATCAACAGCAAAAACTTCCTACGTGTACACCGAAGCTACTCGGTTAATATCGAAAAGATCGTTCATGTTCATCCATCAGAAATTGTGCTGCAGGGCGCTACCGTTCCCATTGGTAAATTGTACCGGGAAGAACTTTTTAAAGCGCTTGGGATCAGGGAATAGTCTATTTCCCATCTTTAATCCCATCCCAATGCGTTTCGTCCCATTTATTTTTTGCCCTTTTTAATCCTTCCCATTTTTGCCCGACTTATGGCACTGCTTGACCTCGATAAGATCATTGTGCACCGAACTATAACGGGCATTCGCTGCAATAGCTGCGAGGGTAACCTGGTTCGGGTAAAAATGTCTTTTACTGCAAGGATGGTGAAGCTTTTGTTTCTGGGCAGGCTCAAACCTGCCAACTACGAGTGCGAGCATTGCAAAAAACGGTATGTGCTGTTATGATAGTACAAGTTAACAATCACTTCATTATAAATATTTATCTGCAATGGTAGACCAGTCATTGGATTACAAAACAAAATTTGCGAAGTTTTTTGAACCGGCACTCCTGGCCGAACTGGAAGAAAAAGCAATGATTGTGGAAGTGAACAGCGGCGATGTGATGCTGAACATAGGACAGGCGATCAGGGCTATTCCGCTGCTGGCCAGCGGTGCCATAAAAGTTAGCCGCATCAGCGACGAAGGACAGGAACTTTTGCTGTATTATGTAAAGGAAGGAGAAAGCTGCGCCATGACCTTTAATTGCAGTATGTTAGCGCAAACAAGCGTAATTAAAGGCACCGCGGAAGAAGACAGTGTATTGGTGTGTGTGCCGGTGGCATTGATGGAACAGTGGATGGTTAAATTTCCCTCGTGGAAGAAGTATGTAATGACTACCATATTAAACCGCTTTACTGAAATGATCAAATCCATTGATGAAGTGGCGTTCAAAAAAATGGACGAGCGGCTTGCCAACTACCTGAAAGAAAAATCAAGTATCAGCGGTTCTTCTGTAATCAATCTTACGCACCAGCAAATAGCTGATGAACTGGGTACCAACCGCGTGGTGATTTCGCGGCTGTTGAAGAAGCTGGAGAATGAAAAGAAGTTGCTTATCTACAACAAGCAGATAAAATTATTGAAGCATTTGTAAAGGGGTAACTAAAAAATCCTGATCGGCTGCAACCAGACTTCCAATAGGGGCCACGCAGCCGAAGAATCCCCAACTATTTCATTGGATCCCGTTTATGGGGGAGGTGAGGCTGGCAAGGTCTCTTTTGCCAGTTTGGAGACATAAAAAAAGAGGCTATCTTTCGATAACCTCTTTCTGTGTGACCCCGGAGGGGATATTTTCCAACCGGTTTTATGAGGATTTGAAGGCATTGTATAACTTAAATCGATTGATCGTCAGTTAGTTATCTTAACTCTTTTAGAAGGGATCAAGAGTGGTTGAGTTGTTATTGGCCCGGCCGACACCTTTTTATCTATTGAAATTTAATTGTAGCCTTACATACTTAGTCTTAATCTTCCCAATCAAGATCTTCGTCCTTGGGCCTTTTAATTTTTTTACGAAGACGATCAGCCATTGAGCGAAAATCATGATCTCCTTCATCGTCTTCTTCGTGGGTCGAGCGATATTTTTCTAATGATGTCGATTTGGATGCAACCCTAATACTAGACAGGTCTAAATTTTGATCTGCATTGTAAAACCTAACTTTATGTTTCTTTAGTAATTTAAAGAAAGGGTTTTCTTGGATATATTCTGTCTCTGGTTTTAGTAAACCACTAACACAAGCTTCGTAAGCTAGTAACCAGTGCTCAGAATATAAGTTTTCAGCAGTCAATAGCATTTTCCACTCAGATGTATCAAGTCCATGAGGAATCAAAAGATGATTTTGTAGGTCTAGTGCCGTTAATATAACCACGTCATTACTAGAATTACTTAACTCTCTAGCTGCACTTTCTGAAACTACAATCTCCAATTCTTTAATAAACCACAGTGTCCAAACTATCTCAAAATGATTTTCTAATCTTAGATGATACAGCAGATAGTCATTTAGGATATCTTCAATGACATCCATATTCAATTCATATCCTTCCTTTTTATGACTCAAAAAGATTTTAACAACATAAGGTAATACTTTGGGTTCTACTTGTAGTGACTTTAAAAGGAAAGATTCTAAAATTGGCCAATTCTCCTCTCTAAAAACAGTAGCTGCCATCTTAGAAATACTATAAGCTAATATAGACTCATCAGGATATTTTTCACTGTAATGAAAACATAAATCAAAGTAGGCTATGATGTCTTTCGTCTGTAGTATCTTTTTATTGCTAAATTTAAATTGACGCAACCGATTATACCACTCACTTTCGATAATTTCAGGTAACAATATAACCTTCTCTTTGGCTTGATTTAAATCCAATTCTATATCACGCAGCAGTTTTTGTATAAGTGAACGAGCTTTTTCTAAGCCAGCTAAATCTTTAAAATATAGAGAATAATCGTCTACAACCCTTATGCCTTCCAATACTCCCAGCTCTCTGGATAGCTCGCGATCTATATAGGCTACAATAATCTCCGAAATAATTCGGCTAATGTCAGGTCCGACGGGTATTCCCATCGTTTGTCCATCTTGCATATTTCTCACAAACCAGTCAAGTTTATTACCCAACAAACCATGAGGATCGCGGTTGCTCTTTGCTAGAGCTTTAGTGTGTAATACCCAAGGAATACTATGTGTATAAATATTGCCATAGAATTTTAGTATATCAACCTTTAATAAATATTTGTGACCAGTTGATCGTAATATCCTTTCATTAGTAATTCTGTCGTATGACGGCTGGGCAATTGCCCTCTCTGTATCAACGCTATATCGCAAAGGAGAAAGGGAAATGCTAGAACCTTCTGTAAAGGATATAATATCACTCCATTTCTCAGAAATGAAATCTGAGAACCATATATAATGCAGTGGATTGGGAAGTGCCAAGGTACGACGATAAGCTCGTATCTTAGGAGTTGAGAAAGGGACTACTTTAAAAATGATCGCCTTTTTCTTCTTGCTACTCCCAGTTTCAATAGGATATTCATCCGGGTTATCCAGCACATCTTTTATGACTTTCCCCAAATCCTTTGTGTTAAATGGGGGAGGTAGTTCCTCTGGAAAAAAACCTTTTGTAACAAGCTTGCTAGTTTTCATACATATAAATAAATATATAGTAAATTATATTTTTATAACAATTAAATAAACAAACAAATCATTTGATTATTCCCCCTATCATCTGGAGAAGTTTTACTTTTTTGCTATTTACAAATCCTGAAAACACTTGTAAGAAATGAGAAGGGAGTGGCTCGAAAACAACAATTTACACAGTAAGCTTATAAAGTTTGTGGATTAACCAATGAGTCCTTTGAGAATAAAGGGAGGTAAATGTTAATAAAATGGCTATTGATACTATTTTTCAGAGAATTTCTTACACAAAATGTAAAGTCGCTGGTAGTCTTATTAATCATTGCCCTTTCGTTAAGTTGTTAGTTAAAAAATATTGCCCGTGGGAACCTTTTTAAGCAGTTTGTGAATTTGTCTCATGATAAACACTCTTAAATACTTAGACTTTACTATTATTAATTACAATGTTAGCTTTTATACTTTATGTGCCCGCTTTCCTTAAAACCTAGTCGCTCTAACCATAGAAAAGTCAACATATACTTAACTATCCTCATTTAGAGTCTTACTCTCCGTCATCACTTTTTAAGTCTTTATTTTCATAGCGCCTTTCTGATATTTTTTCAACAAGGCTATCACAGATTAGCCCAGCTTGTTTATCTATATCTACGTTTTTTTCATATGTAATTCCCCCATATTTCCTCGATTCATCAAACATGCCTGGAGGGCAATCAGAATACCATATTGGAATAATTGAATTATTTCCAAAACGGTGCTTGAAATTATCTGATTCAAACTTAGTCCAAACTTTTCTAGGATAACTGCAACTCAATAGTGTAACTACATATACAGCCTGTGATGAATAAATAGGTCCTAAGTAATCTTCAACGTTCTCTGCTAGAATTCTTGTTTGTTCATTTTTATCATAAAAAACGGCTATTTGCTTTTCACTTAATAAATTAAATATTTTCTCTGCTAATTCGCGATCTTCACCTGCAAAGGATAAGGCAAAGTCATATGGTGTTTCAAATCTGAATCCAATGTAACCAATCCGGCTCGAAAATTTATCCCACAATAAATTTCTAATGTAGAACATGAATTTCGGATCTTCCACTGTTAATGTTCTTGAATTGGCATCGTAGTGTATAACCTTTTGAATATGTTCACTTTGGTTTATTAATGTCTCTAGGTGGCCTTTAGTAACAACTTGGGAGACACTTAGCTTATGTTCAGGATATGCTCTCATAATATCATCCATTTGAATTGTCCAGTCTTCAGACTTTGATAACCAAAATAGTAAATGGAGGTATGGTGCTCTTCCTTCACGAATCAATCGCGTTCCTGTTGCAAAGTCTTTAGCAGGAGAATAAAAGGCTCGGTCGTACTCATTAAGTACTTTATCTTTCATTAATTCAATACTAGTTTTGATCTCAACAACATTTTCATTATCTCGTTCCAGTGCTCCAGCCATTGTACAGAGAACACTACATAGATTTTGAACAATATGAAATCCGCCTTTTGAAAGATCTATTAGCTCTTTTTTGGTATTAATCCTAATGTTAAGCGCTTCTTCGCCCAATTGAATTAGTTCCTCAATTTTAGAATCAGAGTTACGCTCGAACCTAATAGTATCAATTCTGTTGTTTAGATCGTTCGCCATGTTAACTAACGAATTGCCAGCCTTGTTAATTCCAATGAGAATTAGCTTATCATTTTCCCTTTCCTCATCGGCTAATATTTTCAAAAAATCTGCTAAGCGTAGTTTTAACGTTTCATCCAATACGTGAAAGTCATCAACTATTACAGTTCCCATATCCCTAAATTCCGGGATTATTGCAATCATCTCTAAATCCTCTCGTTTTCTGGCAGATAATGAAACCACTTGTTTATACTGACCTGTTTCTTCGATTGCTTTTTGAATGCACGTTGTCTTACCTATACCAGAAGGTCCTTCAACAATTATACCGCGACCTTTAGTCCTTAAAGCAACAATTATATCATTGTATTCACTTGGCTTTACAAAAGTATATGTTGGTATACCTGACTTCTTGAAAACGTCTTGTAAGTAAACTTTTGTCATATGACTTATTTAAACATCTTGCTATTCTTGAGATGTCTCATTGAACGTTTTTTTCATGATTCCATCTTTAGAACATAGAGAAAACTATAGGCAGTGTAATTGCGCGTTTTTTAGGTAAAATAACTTTAATATTATTTAATGTATGAAGCTGCAATTATTGATGCTGTTAATACAACTGGATAAAATAATATTAAAGTTGTAGAAAGCCCGGACAAAAGAAATCCGTTCCTGCCTCCTTCGTAGTTACTAGTATCCATAGAAAAATCAATTTGCGGTTCATTTAAAGTCCTAACATAGTTGTATAGGCTTCTATATCTACGCTCAGTGCTTACAAAAAAAGCATCCATTACCCAAAATAGTACTGTAACAAAGGGTGGGAACCAAAGGAATTTTGTATTCGCATCCTTTTCTGAAAGGACGAAAATTGCTCCTACAAGGGTGACAAGCCAACCTTTGATCATAAACGAGTTAACATTCATTCTCGTTATTGTCAATTGAATAAATTCAAGATGTTTAATTTTATTTTCCATGTTAAGCAAATTTACAGGGTTAACCATTTTTCTAAAGAAATTTCTTTTCCATCTGGATAATGAATATAGTATTTGTTGTTAATGTTATTTGCATTTTCCATTCTTTGCAAAGTTGGGTATATTTGAATATACTCCTCGCCTTTATACCCCGTGTAGTCTTTTTTTATAGGAAAAACGGCTATGTGATCTATGTACTTATGAGCATCTCCAAACCCTAATTCCCAATTGCACCACTTTGATTGAATTGCAGCTTCGGTAGCTATCAGGATAAATTTATATGATTTGATAATTTTACTTTTTAACTTAGTGGCTGTTTCGCCACAAGTTGTGGCTGGCATTTGATCATCCTCCCAGTCAACGTATCCAATAAATCCATTTCTCTCTAACAAGTTTTTAAGCCTGAAAACATAATCTTCCTCTTCATGCTTATGTGAAATGAAAATCATTTTATTGTTTCCTTCAAGTAGGTGATGTATTTTCTCCAACAATACCGCAGTTCTTTCATTGGATTTAGTCTCGCTTTTAAATTGACTTTCTGTAACTATCATTTGTTAGAAGGCAGTTTTATCAATAGTAGAATAAGTATATATTCGAAAGCAACACGCTTGTATCATTCCCTCTATAGTATTCAATGTGTTAATATCGATTAGAATTTTAAATACCAGCTCTCTAATGACGACATTGAACGAATGAAGATAAATTAAAACCCTGTGTTTTGAAATCTCATGCTTTGATCATCCGAAGCTATTCTCTCGAAATACATTCTTATTTCAGATGTTACAATTTCATGATCATTCTCAGGATTTAAGTCACTCTCAATTACTTTTCTAACAATGTGAGATATTAAATGCCATGCAGTTAATTGGTTAGGAAAATCTACTACAGGCTTCAGTGTGTACGGAAGAGTTGTAAACCTTGATAAATTATACTTTCCATTTCTTTGGAAATGATACGGCACTAGCAAAATGGGAATTATCTTAACTGATTGATCCTTCTCCCATCTGTCAATAGCATATTTTATTTCTTTTTGTTTTACATATTTTGTAGACATTAAATTTTCACTAACCATGAAAAAAATAATATCAGCCTCGGAAAACCTTTTGCCTATTTCCTCATCCCAATCGCTACCTGGCATCAATTCAGAGCAATACCAAGGAGTATCAATCAACTCGTCGTCATAAAGTGGGATCAGATAATCTTTGAATTTGTTGATAAGTTTAAGGTCTTTCTTTGAATAAGAGATAACTACTTTTTTCCTTCTTTTTAATTCTTTGTTTGTAAATGGCTGAAAAGGAAACGCCGAAGTAAACTTTGAGTTTTCTGTAAAAGTACGTTCATTAGTTAATTCCCAGGAGTTTATCAATAGTACATTGTCTTCATTACATAAGTCTTGATATTTGATAAAATTCTTGTTGTTTAAAGTAATATAAAGATCCAACGGGCGACAAGCTTCTCGCTCAAATAAAAGTTCGCAATTGTTCAACTGTTTGTAAATTTCACTGTTGGGTGAGAAATAATCTTTTTGAAGTAGTCCTCTTGTAAAGGCTGTGAAATTGCTAATGTCTGGCATATCAAGATCCCAATATAAACCTAGTAAACTAAAAAAGAGATATTTCATAATATCTGAATTTTCTCTTTCAGACAGCCCTTTTTTCGATGAGAAGTGAGTTCGGATTTCCAAATTCTGGAAGTCAATGCTGATTAATACTACGGTACTATCCTCCAAAATAAACAGTAACTGATCTCGCCAAAAAATCTTTTTTTCTGGTAGTTTTCCAAAAAAGCAAATGGCCTGATTAATTAATCCAAATGGAATAAAATGTAGAAATTTTAAGATAAATTTCGGTTCTCCAATGCTGAATGTCAATAGATTAAATTCCGCATTGGACTCAGATGATAAGGGTAAAAAGTTAGGAATAATAAATTCTATACCATTTATTCCAAATTGATGTTCAAATATTACTTTTTGATATTTTAATAGCTGGATAACTGCTGGAGAATATTCAGCTAAATCTTCGGGTGATAGTCTTCCTCCATCCTTTTTTTTCGCTTTTGACAAAATAGTCTCATGGACGTAGTTCACCAATGCAGCTGGGTTTAGCCATACGCAATTAGGTAGCATATCTTTATAATAAAGAATGAGACCTTGCTTGTGAAGTTGATCCAAGTCTTCTTGTAAAAAATCGTGGTTATCTTGTTCTGGTCGTTTGTAATAAGGGGTAAAATAATCTAAAGATCTACTTTCAAATCCTTCTGCACGGCTCTGATTTAAAATGAAAATTAGAAAGTCGATGAACCAACTAGGTCTTTTTGTTTTCAATTTCCTCTCTTCTATTAAGTCTTGAATAGAGTGCCTTAAATACTCTAGTGCATGCTTGTTTTTTTGATCTTGAAGTGAAAATGAATCATCTCTTTGTTGTGTAGTTTTTAGTGACACATAGAATTGATTGTCTATAAAATGATTGGGGTTAGAGTAGCTTTTTCTTGGAGATTCGTCTGCATGTGTCTGAATAAGCAATACGGGATCTGAGCCGATAAAAAACTTTTCGTCTTCCAAATACTTTTTTTGACTCATCCAATATTCAATAGAAAAGTCTTGTGTTAGGAAATTTTGTGTATCTAATCTTTGGGTGTTGAAATTAAATGTCGCATTCCATAAAATTAAATATGCAGCTCCTCCACTAAGAAATGCACGATAAATGCCATGATAATAATCCTGTCCGCCAAAGTCAAAAAAGATGGCTTCAGGTAAAGAAGTTGTTGTGTTTTTTCCAAATTTTTCAATTTGAAGAATGTGCGTTGATGCTACAGTTTCGTTAAAGTGACCATTTAGAATAAATTTCATTAAAGAGGTCTTCCCGCTTGCATGGTTACCTAGTAGTAGTAGTTTTGCAGGTAGTTCTACGGGAATTTGTTCTGCTTCAAGTTCTCTTAGTAAAATATTACGTAAAGCAGAGAGATGATTTTCTGTTTCCTTTAAGATAAGCTCGCTTCGTTTTACATACGGATTATTGTCAGCTTTAAGATAATTTAATTTTGTAAGTTGTAATATTTGTTCAAATCGGATAATGTTATTATTACTAATATCGAGAAAAGTGATGTTCTTTAACTTTCTTAATGGACTAATTGAACTTATTCTATTAAATGACAAGTTTAAATTCACTAGATTAACTAGGGCTTCCAAGGTTTTAATTTCTTCAATCTTATTATTGGCAAGATCAAGAGCCTGTAACTTTAAGAGGTTCTGTAAAAAATGAATGTCTTTAATATTGCAACTTCTAGCGACTAGCTTCTTTAGGATTGTTAATGATTTTAAGAAATCTAATGATTGGATTGTGTTATTACTAACATCCAAAACTTCTAACTGCTTCATTTTTTCTAAAAAGGAAAAATCGACAACATTGCCAAAGTTAATTGACAAGGAAGTTAATTTGGGGAACTTTAAAAAAAAGCTAGTATTGTAGATATTACATTTGTGGAATCTAAAATTTTTTATGGTTTTTAGGGCTACTAAATCTTCACCCTCTCTAATATTAACGTTGCTAAGAGTTAAACTAATTATTTCATCATGAACATTTAATAAATAGGCTCCCTTCTCTAGCTTTATTCTGAGCCTTTCTTCTAAAAAATGAATGGTTTGGGGTTTTTCTAAGTTAGTTAGTTGATCGATTGTTAAGTACCTTCCTGAAAACAATTTCTTAATCTGTTCGAAGTCGGATACTTTCAGTACACTGACTATTACAGGTATGTGCTTTTTGTTATTGAAGCATCGGTTATATACTTCTGCGACCTCTGTTACGGAAAGACCGCCAGCCCCGGTACCCAATAAAGGAAGATTTAATCCAAAAACATTTTCACTTAATAGAGGAGTTGTTAAAATAATATTAGATAGAGTGTCGCATATTTTTACAATAACATTCGCATTAGATACGTTTCTATTGACCGAATAAGCATATCCGGCAAATACAGGTTCAGGTGAATTATCTATTTTATATAAAACCACCTCTCCTAGGCTTGCTGTTGTAGGGGCTGGGATTCCCATTTCCGATGCTCTAGATCTGACGTTAGCCGAAAATTCCCCATTAGTTTCAGCAGGCAATATGATTACATTGGCTTTTCTTAACGCTTCAGAATCCATCATGTCGCCATGCCTAAACTCTATATTGCCAGCTTGTAAAACCTGTATCTGATTGATATCTTCATCCCTATACCTATTTATTTCTATTTCACAATTTAACTTAAATGAAGACTCATCTGCCCAAGCGAAAAACTGAAAAAATCTCATTTCTCTTTTAATAGGAACTGATGTTTCAAAATAGTTCATATTTTCACTACTTACTGAAAGGTGTAGTAGCTCTGCGTGAGAATCATAGCTGAATACCCAAGAGATCTTTGATTCACTTTCGTAATCTTCCGATCTATATAATAGATGGTCATAGCCTTTAATATTATATTGCGCGAGATGAAGTCGATACGGAAAATCCCAAACACCTTCGTGCCATTCTCCTACGCCTAGATGGATATCAATATTTTCGTTTAAAAAGTCGGGAGATTGGTATCTGTCAGCTGGCTGATTGAATTTTATTTCTCCTTTTGTCGATAGTCTTATGCCAAATCGCCAAAAACTACTAAAGGGCGAAATATTAACGGTATAGTTAAAGTTGTTAAGTATGTAAGGGGTACCAGGAAAAATTACATCATTTCCGATAATGGTATCGGTATTTTCAAATACGTAAGCAATTCTCTCCATCTGCAAAAAGACTTTTTAATTATGTAACTGAGTGTTAATTTCAAAAGTGGGTCACCGTTCAGGGAAATTAAAAAGCCATCTAATATTAGATGGCCTTAATACATTGATTAATTTTCTATTTTCTTTTATCTGCTAATATCTTTTCTAACAAAGCAATCTTTTCATCTTTTTCTTTCAGCAGCGCAGCATTTAGCTTCTTTATTTCGTCAACAGCTTCTACCCATTTATCGAGAGCATTAAAGGTGCAGTTGTAAGCAATGCCAACTTCATTGACCTTATTGTAGGATGCTCCTTCATAATTGTTTTGTATATTATAAATCTGAGCTTCTTCATTAAAATTCTTAATAGCATCAACCGGTACTTTTAGCGTTTTAGCAATCTGTTCGAGCTGTTCCGGTTCAATTGTTTCTTTAGTTTCTAATAAAGAAACACTTTGCTGGCTAATATTAAGAGCGTCAGCTAATACTTCCTGTTTAATATGCAGGATTTCTCTAAGGCGTTTTACTGCGCGTCCTTGGTGTACTTTTTCAGGCATACTGGTAGTAATCATATCAACAAATATATTGAAAACGAATAATTTGGTAATATACTAAGTTTCGATTGGTATGGTACAAGTGCTTATTCCAACAAACCTATCGGTAAAATACAACTAATTTTTGTTAACGCACAGGTAACCTTGGTAAGCTACGGGAAGCGGCTATGGTAATTTACTACCCGAATCAAGTGCTTGACAATAGCCTAATAGTAGAATACAACTAGATCCTTTTGTTGGGCTACAGCTACGCTTCACACCATAAAACCTACCATGTATGCCAGAAACATCAAAAAACAACTCCTTATCGCCACATTCACTTGTTGCCGTACCCACCGGAGGAAATACCTCTAACCACACCATAGAACTGTTTCTCGGCATGTTTGCCCATGAACTACGTGCCCAGATAGCCGGCACTGTTCAGGCTTGCCTGTTTATAAGGGACGGCGAGAAAAGGGACGATTTTCTCCAGGCAATAGAAACAACCACCCTGGAAACTCTGCATGTCTTAGATAATATGCTTGATACCGTAAAAATTCATAACGGTAAGCTGAATATTACTGTTATATATGCCCCATTTTGTTTCAAAACATGGATTGTTACTCTGATAAGCACCTTTAAAGCGAGTGCCACCCAACAGAAAAAAAGCATCAGCCTGACATTTGACCCATCATTGGAAAATGCAACTATCACTTCTGACGAGGTAAAGCTGGGGCAAATCGTTCAAAACCTGCTCTCCAATGCCCTTAAATTCAGCCACCGCGAAACGACTATCCAGGTTAAATGCTACAAAATGACCACAGGTATAACTATTCAGGTCATAAATGATGGTATTGGCATCCCGCCGGAAAAGGCAGAACGGCTGTTTATGCCCTATGAACAGCTAGACAAGGGATTTGCTGGTGCCGGTCTGGGATTATACCTCAGTAATCTATATGCCCAGGCTTTAAGAGGTAGCCTAACCGTAATTAGCCACCAGGGCAATACCGTTTTTACCCTATTTGTACCCGTTTACCGTTAAATTATATCCTCTAACTACAATGAAAACGTTACCCATGTGCAATGACCTGCTACATCTTTCTAAAGAACAAATCCTCCAATTGTCCACTTTGATCCAGAAAATAGTGAAACTGATACAGCCGGAATTAATACTCTGTTTAGGCTACCGGACTACTATTATGCAGGACTGGAGTTGTTTCTGGGAAGAAGTCGGCTATCTGGATACGGAATTTCCAACCACATACGACCTGTTGATACTTATCAGCGAGAGCGAAAAAAGGCCGGAATATGAGCTTGTCCAGTTAATAGAACAACAGGCGACTGCTTTGGCTTGCGACATCACCTGTATGGTGCAACAATTCACAACTTTCCAGGAAGGGGTGGAAAAAGGTTACCGTTTTGACACTGCCGTTTACCGTAAAGCGGCATCTGTATATAGCAGTGGCAGGTTGCTTTCACCTGTACTTCCACTAGAATTAACTATTCAGGAAATCAAAAACAAGATAGAAGCTCATTGGGGACAGTGCTCTACTACAGCAAAACGTTTTCTCAAAGCAGCTACCGACTGCCAACGGGATAACTGGCCGGAGCAGGCGGTTTTTAACTTACATCAATCTGCCCAACATTCCTGTATGGCTATGTTGCGGGTATTGACCGGTTATAGATCCACCTCACATAATCTTTCCCGGTTACTGGCATTAATCGAAAATTGCAGTTATCAGCCTTCTACCATTTTTCCCTGCTTTACCAAAGAAGAAAAAGAGCTATTTAACCTGCTAAACCGTGCTTATTCAGAAGCTCGTTATAAGGAAGACTATACAATACCGGCTGAAAAAGTAGCTATTTTAATGGGCAGGGTAAAGGAATTATTGAATACCGCCGAACAGCTTTACCTCCAAAAGGTACAGGAACTGGACAAGCAACTGGCGTTAACCTTCCCCATACAAGTAAACTATGAGAAAGCCCCTTAGTCCGAAGATACAACGCAAGCTAAAGCAACATCTTGCTATTGTAGGCCGGAACCTGCACACACTACGTAAGGCACGTAAAGAAAGTCTAAAAACTGTGGGCAGCCAGATACATATGGCTTCTACAACACTTAGCCGTATGGAAAAGGGATTGTACAATTTTAAACTCGAAAAATTGTGGCAGCTATCTAAGTATTACGGTGTGGAAGTGGACGATATTTTATTTAAGGGCTTTCCTGATGGCAAAAAACAGAACAAGTAATACCTAACAAATAGATTAAATTAGAGTATGCCCACGAAAGAACCCGCTTTACACCCGTCACGTATGCAAGTTGTCCCTTTGCTGGCACAGCAGTTTGTGAAAGATTATGATGCTATAATGGAAGAATATCAGCCTGCCGAACAGCTTGCTATTACAGAACATTTATTACAGTTACTGAATCTTGCCCGGCAGGAGGAGATTACTACGGATATGTTCTGGCATCAATACAGAGAACGGGAAGAGGTTCTGTTAAGTCGTTATGGTAAAAAGCTAAAGCCTTATATCGAAAAGCGGTTTCAGGTTTATTTCTATTATACGGAGGTGCTGGTTGAGAAAGCCGTTTATTCAACAGGAGTATATAATAGCCTGCCCCCGGCAGAACAGGGCTTAACGGTAAACGAAATAGGTCAGTTCCTGCAAGTCTGCCATAATGTTCTGGATAGAGCGAGGTATCATTTGTACTTAAAGGCCGAACCAGAGAGCCAGGGTGTGTCTGCAATTGTCTTATCCCTATCTGCCGAAGAACTAGATAAAGAAGCTACCCGCTACCGCCAGCTTTTAACAATATACTATCTGCTAAAAGCTGGGTTTGGTATAGGGCATCGGAATAACGGAAATATTAGTGATGTGGTAAGGTTGGCGCACCTGTTGACTGGCGTAAAATTGACCAATCTGCAAAATTCAGACATCTACAAGAAGTATTCAAAAATGCCCGATCATAAAACAGGGGAACAACTGGTGGCTGATCTGAAATATATACGACCATTTTTTGCCGCTTTGCAATTGCAAAATGCGCTTGCCATTATTGATAACGATATTCAGGCCGAAACCAAGCGATTCAAGAAGTAAACAGCCCATTAATAAAGCATTTCATTGCTGCCTTACCGTTTTACGCCTGCCCGTTTAACGATAAACTCTATTTAAGGAAACTTTTTTTGAAACATAGGTACCCCTATAGGGGGATACCAGCCCTTCTTGCGGCCATAGCTTTGCATATATAACGGTAAGCGCAATGCCGCATTATCGTTTACCGCTAAACATAACATGCAGGCTTATGCAAACAGGAACAACAAAGGAAGCTTCTATTTCCGGTACAACACCCGTACACGAATCTGCGCAGGGCAAGGAAACGAAATCAACTGAAACTGCACCGAAAGATTGGTTAAATCAGTTATCAGGTGTGATGCCAGAAGGCAAAGAGGGAATGAAACAGATTTATCAATTGCTATCGAATCCCCTTATAGTAATTGCCGGCTTGTGTTTATTGGCTTACTGGTTGTTTACACAGAAACAACAGCAGTCCAGTAACCCGAAATCAGAACGTTTGAGGAAACAGGTTAAAAAAATAAAGAAGCGGTATAAGCAGCAGCAATTGAGTACCACAACCAATAACGCCACGACAGGAATATCAGTCATAGATTAATCCTATACGTTAACACCTATCACATGCAAAAAACAACTCAACAACAAAGCAGTTCCCATACTATCCCTATAGATGTATTTCTGGAGGTGGTACATATTCTGCTGGACAATAACCTTAGCTGGCAAGTAGAAGGCATTAATGACCGGGAAGGTAGCTTGTTAATACAGATAAGCCAGCAGACTGGATTGTCTAAACATCAAAAGGCTATGGAAAACATCAAAGGCATACTGAGCGACTATGGCTATTACGTCAAAGGGACACCGCTAGATGCCACCTACGAAATGTAAATCGGCACCTTTATCATCAACTCATACGTTCATGTCAACCACTTGTCAATACTGCGGAAAAGCCATGCAAGCTCAAAGAAGTACTCGGAAATATTGTAGTGACAATTGTAAACAACTGTCGTTTTATAAACGCAATGGCTTGCTGCTGGCAGGAATAGAAAGTGCAGAAGAAACGGATTTATTGGCTCCACTACAGGAGCAAGAAGAGGCAGCAATTGTTGCCCAACCTGTTAAAGAATCACTGAAAGACAAAGAAGAATATGAGCACATCTACTCTTCTCTTATTAATGAGATAGATGATTGCCTAAACAGTGGGCATCTGGTTATGTTTCAACATCCACAACAATACTGGAGCAGTTATACGCTTCCTACCGTAAAGTGGGTCAGCATCCGGTTACGCTGCCTGTTGGAGAATCTGATTAGATTAAGCAATCTACCCGCCGTCAACTATGCAACGTTAGATGCGCTCAAAGAAGCATTCAATAATATCCTGGCTTCTGCTGAGTTTAGAAAGTTACCAGCCAGTTATCCTTATTCCAACACTATTAAGGAACTGGCTCAAAAGATAACAATAACAGCTAAGGCGGTAACTCCCCACCAAAACACTCGCTTACGCTTAACACGTGCCCGCAAAGCGTCACTGATAGCGTGCCGGTTTACGCTGGCTGGTATGGTGCCGCTGGCAAAATTTAGTGATCTTAACTTTAAAGAATAAGCATTTTCAATCTTAAACATTTAAAACAACAATGTTATGAACACCATTATCACTAAAAAAGAAATCCATGTTCCTGTAGATGTATTGATACAGGTATCTGATGTGTTTTTAAGAGAGGATATTACCAATACGATAATCGGAACAGAAGAAGCGGATCACGCTATTGTTTTTGAAGTGGAATATGAAAAGGGGCAAAGGGATGCCATTCATGAGGTAGAGGATATTATTTCAGACTACCATGAAAATGATGAGGAAGAGGAGGATGACGATGATGAGGACGAAGATTAACCCCTTTTACAGCTACCATCACAACCACTATAAACAGTGATGGTAGCTTTCCTTCAAAACTCACCCTAAACAATGTTCTATGAAAGTAATCACAGCGTCTATTCAAACTGCGGAAGCCTATGTGAAATACACAGATGTAATCAACCCTAAAAAAGAGCCTTTAACTATTTGCAGATTAGTGGTTTTTCCTGGCTTGGGGCATTATGCTAATGCAGAACTGGCTCAAATTATTCAACCTTTTGAACTGTTAGCCAATGAATTATTAGACAAATCTGTAACAAGTATAAAAGGTGTACATTTTAAATGAAGCTCCTATGAAATCAAAAGTGATAAAGCTGCCCAGATGGAGTGAAAATGAACCACACCTGACAAATGATGAATCAAGGATCTCCATTGCTAAATGCCGCCAAATATTAGAGGAAGAAGGCGAAGAATTGAGTGATGAAGATATTCTGAAAATCAGAGATTTCTTTTACCGGCTAGCTGCTATAGGATTGGAAGAGTATCAATATAGTAAACAGCACGCCAGATTAATTTACCTGGAACAACATAAAATAACCGAAAATGAAAAAGGCGATTATTTACGTGCGGGTTAGTACGGATGAACAAAGTGAAAAGGGCTATAGTTTACAACACCAGGAGGAGCGCATAAAGCAATACTGCCAGCATAATAATATTGAGGTGGTAGGCTTTTACAAGGAAGACTATTCCGCTAAATCATTTGAAAGGCCAGCATTCAACGAACTGTTGGCATTTTTAAAAAAGGGCAAAGGTGTAGCCAACTTATTGCTTTTTCTGAAATGGGATAGGTTTAGCCGTAATGCTGGTGATGCTTATATGATGATTAGCCGGTTAAATAAATTGGGTGTAGAACCACAGGCGATTGAACAGCCGCTTGATCTGTGCATACCGGAAAATAAGATTATGCTGGCTTTCTATCTGGCAGCACCAGAAGTAGAAAATGATCGCCGTTCGCTCAATACTATTGCCGGTATGCGTAGGGCTATGAAAGACGGGCGGCATGTAACAGGCGCTCCTAAAGGCTATAAAAACGCCCGTAATGAATTAAATAAGCCGGTGATTATTCACAACAGCAAAACTGCCCCGGTGGTAAAATGGGTGTTTGAGGAAGTGGCCAGAGGTGTACTTACTGTGAAAGATGTTTGGAGGGCCGCGAGAAAGCAGGGATTAGATATAGGGAGAAGCAACATCTGGTATCTGCTACGCAATCCTATTTACTACGGTAAGATATTTATACCGGCATACAAAGATGAAGAAGCGGTATTGGTTCCCGGTCTGCATGAGCCTATTATCAGTGAAGCGCTATTTTATGAAGTGCAGGATATTTTAGATGGCAAAAAAAGAAAATCAGTATCCAGGCACTCGGCAAGAGAAGAATACCCTTTACGCGGCTTTTTAGAATGTCCGCGCTGTGGCCGTAATCTAACCGGTAGTGCTTCTAAAGGTAATGGCGGCATTTATTACTATTATCATTGTGGGTTTGGATGCAAGGAACGTTTAAAGGCAGAAGATGCTAATAGCGCCTTTATTAAAGAATTAGCCAAAGTAACTATCCGGGATAAGTATATCACGCTGTTTGAAGCAGTAATGGAAGATCATTATCAGAAAGCCTGTAAGAATGAAGGCAACATGGCCGTTGAAATACAAGCTGAAATAGATAAAAACCGGCTTCGGATTAAGAATGCCCAACAGCTTATGTTGGATGGCGAATTAAGCGCAACGGATTACCGGGAAATGAAAGGAAGGTATGAGCCAGCGATAGAGCAATTAGAGCGTAAAAAACGGGAATTATCGCAGATAGGCAGCAACCTGATGGACTATGTAAAGGGAGCGGCAGACCTGCTTCGGAATCTGCCCAGGTATTATCAAAGTTCTTCTTTGCCGGTAAAACAGAAGATCATTGGTTCGATATATACCGGTAAATTAATTTTTGAAAAAAATGAATATCGAACCACAGAATTAAATGAGGTGGTAGATGTGATACGCAAGCTGGGCGCGGGTTCTGGCGGGGCAAAAAAAAGACTGGCTTCCGATTATGGAAGCCAGTCCGACTGGGTGACCCCTTCAGGATTCAAACCTGAAACCTTCTCATCCGTAGTGAGATGCTCTATTCAGTTGAGCTAAGGAGCCGTTTCCAACCGGCGTTTTGCGTTGATTGGAGTGCAAATATAGGGCGATTTTTAATACTGCAAAAATTTTACTCATTTTTTTCAAAAAAATGTTGAGTGCCACTCACTTACAATTTTCATTTGGGCTTTTCAAGGCTTTGGCAGTCATTTGTAGAATGAATCCTAAACCACTGTTTTTAGCTTTAGCAGCTATCGTATATTCTGTTGCCGGCATAAGCCAGCATCTTTTTTGTGCTTTTATCTATAAAGATGGCAAAGCGCTGGTGTTTTTATCCAATGACGCCGATAAAGAAAAGTACTTCCACAAAATGAAGAAAACCTTTTATTCTGTGAAATGGTAAAAAATATAAAGCTACTGGTAATAAGAACGGCCGATATGAAACGGCTGGTTGATTTTTATAGTCTGCTGGGGCTGGAATTTCAGTACCACCAGCATGGAAACGCTCCTTATCATTATTCTGCTTATATAGGGCCGGCAGTACTGGAAATATATCCATTGAAGAAAGGGCAGACAGAAGCGGATAAGCAGCTGCGATTGGGATTAGAAGTGGATAATTTTAATGAAGTAGTTCAGGAGCTTTTGTTGCATAGTGTTTCGTTTACAGAGCCAGCAGCTACCGATTTTGGATATATGACCATTATAACTGACCCGGATGGCAGGAAAGTGGAATTATACAAAAGCGAATAGGTTAAACCGTTGCTTATTTTGATGGAGAAAAGTAACAAGTGGAGAAGGCCAGTCCGCCTCCAACATTGCTGAAAAAGGAATCGTCATGTCCTGAAATGATTACTCCGCAACTTTTTGCGCATCGCTTTCTTTGTTTTTACGCTTGCAAGTCACGCATATTAGCGGAATTTCGATACGGTTGTTTTTATTTTCCTCCCATTTTGCTATTACCAGTCTGAAATTCTGCATTTTGCAGCATGAACATATACACCACACCAGGAAATGTTACCATCAGTTGCCATAAGTGGACTATGCCTTATTTGGAACAAGAAGTAAAGGAGCTTGGCTTTGACCTGATAGATACTTTTGTTACCGGTGTAAAATTAAAAGCAACGGTGAACGAATGTATCAGGCTTAACCTAAACCTCCGTTGTGCCAGCCAGGTGCTGTATAGTCTTCAATCCTTTGAAGCATATAATGCTGATGATGTATATAATAACATGATCCACTATCCTTGGGAAAATATCCTACCCGATGGTGGTTACTTTTCCATTACCAGCAATGTTAGCAACGACAGCATCAACAACAATATGTACGCCAACCTACGCCTGAAGGATGCCATCATAGACAGGCTGCGCGACAAAAAAGGAACACGTCCTTCTACAGGTGCTGCTTTAACAGGTGCTGTGATTCATTTGTTTTGGAAAAATGAGAACGCTGAAGTCTTTGTTGATACCTCCGGCGATTCACTGGCCCGTCATGGATACCGTAAAATACCTGGTCAGGCGCCGATGCTGGAATCACTGGCAGCTGCCACTATTTTTGCTTCCCGCTGGGACAGAGTGAGTCCTTTTGTAAACCCCATGTGCGGTTCCGGTACTATTGCTATTGAAGCTGCCATGATTGCCACAAACCGCAGGCCGGGTTTGTTCAGAACCAACTATGCTTTTATGCACCTGCTGGGTTATGACGAGCAGGTATACCTGCAGGAAGACGCCCGGCTGGAAGAGCAGATCAAAGAAATACCAGGCCTTCGTATTATCGCTACCGACTATAGCGCCAAAGCTATTGAGAACGCCCGTAAGAATGCAGTGGCGGCCGGCGTGGGTAACCTGATTGAATTTGCCATTTGTGATTTTGCTGATACAACTGTACCACAAAATGTACCCGGCGTCTTTTTTGTGAATCCTGAATACGGAGCGCGGTTGGGAGAAATTGCAGAGCTGGAAAAAACATATAGCCGGATCGGTGACTTTATGAAACAAAAATGTCGTGGCTATTTTGGCTATGTATTTACCGGCAACCTCGAACTTGCGAAGAAGATAGGCCTGAAAGCAACACGGCGTATAGAGTTTTATAACAGTACTATTGACTGTCGCCTGCTGGAATATGAGTTGTACAGTGGTACTCGTTCTGCATCAAAAGAAGTAGTTACCCCGCCTGCTAATTAGTCAGGTTGCGCTGAGCTCTCCCCTTTCCACCACCTATTCTAAATACATTAAACGAATAATTAATAAGATGATGAGAAGAATTCTATTTATAACTAACGAATCCATGTTTATGGAATTTCATCTTTCATTGCATCCTACTATAAAAATACCATTATGTCAACCTCTCCCATCCATATCCCCCATCCGTGCCATGAAGACTGGAATAAAATGCAACAACGCGAACAGGGCCGTCACTGCCTTTCCTGCTGTAAAACAGTAGTAGACTTTACAGGATGGGAAACAGAAGCCATTTCAACCTATTTACAGGCAAATGCAGGCCATAAAGTATGCGGCCGGTTTACCGCTCAGCAACTGGCACCAGCAGCAGAAAGTCCTTCCACCCACACACTGGTAAAACATATTGAGGAATCCAACCTGTCATTTCTGAAAAAAATTGCAGCTGTTATCATTACAGTATTTGCGCTAACTGCCACCTCTTGCAATACCACTCCTACAACAGGTCAGATAGTACCAGACTCCCTGCATGCAAACACGAAAGACACGATAGCTGTTATACAGGATCCAATAATGGGGGATATAAGACCCATCCCGCCCAGCGATACCGCGGCCCATATTTGCCAACCCATAGCGGATATACAGGATGCACCCCTACCCCATCTATCAATGCTCCCTTGCCACCTGAAATCATTATGGGTGAACCCGCTGTTCCAGACAGTATCAGTGCGCAATGGGACACCGCCCAACATCAATAAGCATAAAAAAGGGCCGATAAGAATATCAGCCCTGTTACTTTTTTATAATCCACCTTAATAGTCCAATAGTTATTATGCCATCCCGGTGTTTAACCGTGACGACACCGGAGTAGTCTTGTTTTGCCTGTGAGATGACTTATTACGTCTACCCCACCACAACATTACCCCTGTTACAGGAAGGCTCGCCGCAATTAAACTGGCAATAAAAGCCAGTATCTTGCCCGGCAGCCCGGCAATAGCACCTACATGTATATCGTAGTTCATGCCGGTTAATTTTTCACCCCTGTTTTTGTCTTTTGCATTTGCTATGTGCAGCAGCTTGCCGGAATACTGATCAAACTGCATGGCATCATAATCGTAAAATATTTCTTTACCACGATAACAATACAAATCGATAGTTGCACCATGGGCTACAACAGGATTTAGTCCTATCCTCTCCACTTCTGGTCTTTCCTGCCAGGCTTTGGCCATGGCTATATCCATAGGATTGCTAGTGGCGACTACTGTTGAATCAACAGAAGTAATTGTTTTTTGCTCCGGATAAGCACTGGTTCCTGCGGCCACGGTATACACTGCTTTATTAAACCATTGAAAAGCCCATGTTAAACCCGTAAGCGCCAGTACTAAACCTATCAATAATGCATAAAACCCAAACACACTATGCAAATCATAATTAACCCTTCGCCATCTGGCATCCCATTTAACCGAAAAGCGTTGCTTAGCATTTGCTTTATTCCATTTTTTAGGCCACCAAAGCACCAAACCTGTTATCAGCAGCACCACAAAAATCATTGTACTCCATCCTACTATTTGCTGTCCGTAAACATCATTCAGCAACAGGCCCCAATGAAGGCTTTTGATGATAACAAAAAAATCGTATTTATAATCCGTTACCCCGGCTACCTTGCCCGTATATGGATTCAGGTGTACACTGCGGTAATTTTTTATTGTATTCATCGCCCAGAATGCTTTGGAATCGCCGGCTTCATAAGCCATAAACTCCCAGGTACGATCAGGCTGCTTGTAAGCAGTAACAAAATTAATTGCCGCCGAATCGCCCATCGCCTTTTTAGCATTAGACAGTAACACACTTACAGGCAACGCATGTGCACTCTTCGGCACTGCTACAAAAAGCCTGTCCTTATGTACTACCTCCGTTATCTCTTTCTGAAAAGCAAAAATGCAACCGGTAATCGCCACCACAAACACCACCAGTCCGGAAATAAACCCTAACCACAGGTGCGCCTGATGAATCCAGTATTTAATATTTCTTTTCTTCTTTTGCATTCGCAAATAAAAAACTAAAATCCCAAAGTAAAGCCAACGGCGAATACTCCACTTTTATCGGCCAACAAACCATGCGTTGCAATACCAACCATCATCATTTGTGATTACAAAGTTCCTATAACACACCTGTATTAATTTATACTATCAGGAAAAGCACTTACGCAATGAGGAAAACTGCCGCAAAAACAAAAAAAGCAGGATGAGAACACCCCGCTTTAAATTGATGATAGTGATAGATTATACTACAAAAGATAGTTATAATGCAAAGGTGCGGCAACAAGCACAAGCTACTGTTACAGAATCGGGAAATGCGTTTACGGAATGAGGAAAAGGGTGTTTTTCCGATTTCGTAACCAGATTTACGCATTTAATAAATTCCCCTACCAACCAGCTCCTACTTTTGCATTCACATTTACTCGCTACGCACTCTTCTGGTGCACTGTTTCTGCACGACAATATTTCAGCTTTAGACAAACTAAGTATATATGCACATATATGGTGGGGTATGGCGTGCGCTTACTGTAAGCGTAGCCGCTTTAACGACAGGAATTGTAAACGCATCGGCACAGAATCATAAAGACTCTGCTTCCCATTTACAGGAGGTAGTGGTTACAGGACAGTATATACCCCAATCACTTCGCAACTCTGTATATAAAGTAAGAGTGATTAACCAGCAACGCATACAAATGCGCGGTGCCACAGATATAGCCGGCGTATTAAATAATGAACTGGGCGTTCGCTTTTCTACTGACTATACATTAGGTGAAACAGACATTAGCTTAATGGGATTGGGTGGTCAGCGTGTAAAAATTTTACTGGATGGCATTCCCCTGGTCGATCGCGACGCGGCACGTCAAAGCCTTAGCCAGATTGACATTAACAGTGTAGAACGTATTGAAATTGTAGAAGGCCCTATGAGTGTGGTGTATGGTACCGATGCTATGGCAGGTGTTATCAATATCATCACACGCAAAAACAAAGCACTCAAACAATCCTTGCTGGTTACTGCGCGCGTGCAGGAAGAAACCATGGGCAACACCTACGCTCCTTTCACCGATAAAGGCATTCACAACGAAAACGTAAGTGTTAACTGGCAACGTGGTAAATGGAATGTTTCCGGATATGTTACCCGAAATGATATTGGTGGATGGAACGATAGTTTACCTTATCCATCCAAAGTCTCCAAACCCAAAAAACAATGGATGGGAGGCGGAAGCTTCGGATATCAGCATAAAGGATTCTCTGCCTGGTATAGATTAGATTACCTGCACGAAGAATTGTTTTCAGCAGGCGCCATGTCCGAAAGCAGTTATATAGGCTTTGATCAATACTATATTACTCATCGCTACACACACCAGCTGCAAACCGATTGGCAGCTGAACCCTCAATTAAAGCTGAATACCTCCCTGTCTTACCAGAATTATCAAAGAAATACAGCATCTTATTCTATAGACTATCGTGCCCAAACAAAAACTGTTGCAGAAGGGGATGGATACTGGGATATCTCACGTTTCAAAGCCTGGTTTTTCCGTAGCACTGCGCAATGGTTTATTTCAGACAAAGTATCTGTTCAACCGGGCATCGAATTTAAAAACGACAAAGGTGATGGCCAACGTATCAACGGCCACCCTTCTATTACAGACTATTCCGTGTTTGCATCTGCAGAAATTAAACCTGCTGCAGCACTTACCATACGTCCGGGTGTACGTTTAAGCAAAAACTCTGTTTACGATGCCCCGCCGGTTATTCCATCTATCAACACACGCCTGGCACTGAGCGAACAACTGGATGTACGCCTTTCCTATGCTAAAGGTTTTCGTGCACCTGCATTAAGAGAACTCTATTTTCTGTTCAACGATGCCAGTCACAATATCATAGGCAATCCTGATCTGAAAGCAGAATACTCCAATAGCTTCATGGGGTCAGTCAATTGGCATAACAAAACAAGCGCACCTATACAGTTTAATAGCGCATTATCCGTTTTCTATAACACCTACAAGGATTTTATAGATTATGCATATGACTACTCCACCTCCCCTGTTTCTACCACCTACATTAACGTAAGTAAATACAAAACCACTGGCGGCACTTTAGAGAATACAATCACCTGGAAGCAACTTACTGCTACTGCAGGCTTTTCTTATATAGGCCGTTACAATCAGTATAAAGAAAATGACCAATCACTGCCAGAATTTACATGGACGCCTGAAGTAAATAGCAACATCAGCTATTCATTCACTAAATTAAAAGCACAGTTAGGCATTTTCTATAAATATACCGGAGCATTACCCACCTACGCTATTAACAGCAACAACGGTGAAATATACCTTTCTAAAATATATGCTTACCATTGGGCAGACGTTACAGCTACCAAACAAATATTCAAATACCTGTCTTTGCAGGCTGGCATTAAAAACCTGTTCGGCGTTAAACGTGTAGCCAATTCATCCCTGGATGTTGGGCAGGCGCATAGTACAGGCGGCCCCGTATTAACAGGCTTCGGACGCAGCTATTTCGCAGGACTCAATTTTCGTTTTTCAAAAAATTAATATTCCAAATAAGATCTCATGAAAAGAAATCTCCTATCCTTTGCATTATTAGCCGGCCTTTCGGCATCCGTATTTTCTTGCAGTAAAGACGATACCACATCAGCCCCGGTTATTCCTCCTTCAGATGGCGATACCGCTTATGTATTAAACGGTATTATCAGCACGGAAGCCGGATCTGTAGCAGGCAACTCTGTATTCCTTGATTTTAGCACCGCCACCCAAACGCCAATAGCCAGAACAAGCTGGGACCTCGGCTTTTATACCGGCAATGATTTCCGTGTTATTATCAACAATACCACTGGCGCTACCGCTAAAGCATTAACTAAAACGGATATTACCGCAGTAACCACTGCTGACACTACCGGATTTAAAACTACTTTGCAATTAGGCATGGGCTTAGGCACCTTCAGCATTGTAGACAACGTAGAAGGAAACCTGGACAGCACTGTTATTGCACAGATTTCTGCTACTGAAGCCAACAACTATGTATATATTATAAGGCCTACTAACGGTTCTGCATCAGCCGAAAAAGACTGGTATAAAGTAAAAATTACCCGTAGCGGCAGCGATTACCAGTTACAATATGCAAAACTGTCTGAAACTACTATCAAAACCATTACCATCAGCAAAGATGCTAACTACAATTTCAAGTATGTATCTTTCGATAATAATGCTATTGCAAGCGTGGAACCAGCCAAAGCAGCATGGGATTTAGAGTGGACATATACCACCTACAAATCCGGCACTATCCCTTATCCATTTGCCGACTTTGTATATATCAATAACCAGGCTGGTGTAACCGCAGCAGAACTGGTGTATGCCAATGCAGATGCACGTAATACCGCTTACACCAACTATACTGATAGTAGTATTGCTTCTACCACTTTCAGCAATAGCAAAACCGCAATAGCCGACAAATGGCGCGTTGCCAGTGCTCCTCCCGGATCTGGTTTGGTAGTAGGCGTTAGAACAGATCGCTTCTATGTAATTAAAGACGCAGCCGGCAACGTATACAAACTGAAGTTTATCAGCTTTATTACACAAGATGGTGGCACCCGCGGTAAACCTAAAGTTGAATTCAAACTGGTTAAAAAAGGTTCTTAATAAAAAGTTTTCACTGAAGCTAACAAGCGAGTAAATGTTACAGTTTCAGTACACCCCGGCCTCGTTTTCACGGGGCCGGCTTTTTAATCATACATCATTCATTACATATGAAAAAATTACTATTAACCGCAGTTATTACACTCAGCACGCTGGCCACGCAGGCACAGCAACGTATTGTATCCTTAAATGGCGCTATCAGTGAAATACTTTGCGCCCTGGATGCCGCACCACAAATCGTGGGCGTAGATGTTACCAGCAATTACCCGGAAGTATTAAAAAGCAAAACCAAAGTAGGCCACAACCGCAACATCTCTGCCGAGGGCGTATTGTCATTACAGCCCACCATGGTCATCACCTTCGACAACCAGTTAAATTCTCAGTTACTGGAGCAGCTAAAAGCAGCCAAAGTAAACACCGTTATCCTCAAGCAAGACCTGAGCGTTGCAGGCACCCGCAAACTGATAGCAGAGGTAGCCGCCGCTATTGGCCAGCCCGCCAAAGCCGTTGCCTTGCAAAAAACCTTTGACAAACAAATGGCAGCTGTTAAAACAACCGCCCTGCATAAAAAAGTATTATTCATTTACGCCCGAGGCGCAGGCGCCATGCAGGTAAGTGGCACCGGCACTTCTATAGACAAAATGATTACCCTGGCAGGTGGCGAAAATGCGATGACCAGCTTTAGCGATTTCAAACCACTGTCATCTGAAGCATTAGTAGCTGCTAACCCTGATGTAATACTGATGTTCGACAGCGGCCTGGGCAGCATTGGCGGCGCGGATGGCTTAATAAAAATGCCGGGCGTAGCACAAACCAACGCCGGTAAAAACAAAAAAGTAATAAGTATGGATGGAGAACTGCTCAGCGGCTTCAGCATCCGTTTACCACAGGCTATACAGGAACTCTATAACAAACTGAAATAAAACATGCGTCAATCAATAGTACGTCCGGTATTAATACTGCTATTATTAGCCAGCATCGTCTTTTCCTCCGGGATGGGCGCTATGCATATCCCCCCTATGCAGGTAATAGCTATCATAGCAGATGCACTTGGCATTCACCTACCCATCCCTTTTAACGAAGGCATGGCTAACGTGTTATTACAAATACGACTGCCCCGTGTTTGCCTGGGCGTATTAATTGGCGCAGGACTAGCCACCGCAGGAGCTTCCCTGCAAGGCCTGTTCCGCAATCCACTGGCCGATGCCCGTTTAATAGGTGTATCGTCCGGCGCCTCCCTGTTTGCAGTGTTGGTGATAGCCGTATTGCCTGCTATACCTGCATTGGCCAATCATACTATCAGTAAACACTATTTGTTAAACGCGGCCACCTTCACCGGAGCCTGTTCAGCGTCCATACTGGTGTTCCGCATTTCCCGGTCGGGCAGTAAAACCCTTACCACTACCATGCTACTGGCTGGCATGGGCATCAGCACATTATGCGAAGCGTTTATTGGTTTAATTATCTCCACCGCCAACAATGAAGAGTTGCGTAACATCACCTTCTGGACATTAGGCAGCCTGGGCGGTGCCAACTGGAATGTAGTACTCTCTCTTACCCCTTTTATCCTGCTGCCGCTGATACTGCTGCCCCGTACATCCAAATCGCTCAACGCCTACTCTCTTGGCGAAGCAGAGGCCATGCACATGGGCATTAATGTAAGGCGCTTAAAAAACACAGTCCTCATTCTTTCCACACTTTCTGTAGGCGCTTGCGTATCGGTAGCAGGCATCATTGGTTTTGTAGGTCTGATAGTGCCGCATATACTGCGTGGCATTTCCGGCAGCGACCATCGCTCTTTACTACCCAATAGCGCCCTTTTAGGAGCCACCCTGCTTACGCTGGCCGACACCCTTAGCCGTACCGTAATAGCACCGGCAGAGATGCCTATTGGCATTATTACGGCCCTGCTGGGTACCCCACTGTTTATAGCATTATTATTGAAACAGAAAAAAGTGATTAAAAACTGGGCATCATGATGCGTGTTAACAATATATCTTTTAAAGCCGGCAACCGGTCTATCCTCAGTAACCTATCATTTGAGTTGCGTACAGGTGAAATAACCGTGGTATTAGGCCCTAACGGAGCCGGGAAATCTACCCTGCTGCGTTTACTGGCCGGAGAAATGAAACCTCATAGCGGCGACATTTATTTCGATAACCAGCCCATGCATAAGATATCTCCTGCCGCACTGGCCCGGCAACGTGCCGTGCTTACACAACAATACGCCATCAGCCTGCCCTTTATCTGCGAAGAAGTGGTGATGATGGGCCGTTATCCGCATTTCAGCAACATCCCAACAGCACAGGATGCAGATATTGTAACCGCTGCCATGGACGATATGGAAGTTACCCACTTAAGAAGCCGCCCATTCCAAACCCTGTCTGGAGGCGAGCAACAGCGTGTACAGGTAGCCCGTGTGCTGGCACAGCTATGGAACCCCACCAATGACAATAAGTATAAGCTATTACTGCTGGATGAACCTACCAGCAGCATGGACATACTACACCAGCAAATGCTGCTAACCAAAGCCAGACAACTGGCCCAACAGCAATATGCGGTGCTACTGGTGCTGCACGACCTTAACCTGGCCGCTCAGTTTGCCCACCATATTTTGTTATTACAGAATGGAAAACTGCTGGCAGATGGGTCTGCCAGCGAAGTGTTACAACCGCACACCATTCAAAAGGCATACGGTATAGAAGTAAGTATTTTACAAAGCGAAGCGCACGATCATCCTATTATCGTGCCGGTGAGCAAGGTTAATACCCCACTCTGCCTTCCCTGACCTTATATTTCTTTTTGCCTGAATTCTTTTTATCGAAGTCAGCCACCTCTTTAGGCTTATTCTCGTCGCTCAGCTTTTTACGGATTTGCATAGCAGAATCGGAAGCCGTGTTAGCGGATAAATATTTCTTATTCGGATCTTCCAGTGTACCCAGAAAATAATTTTCTGTTTTAGCTACCATACCGGAAGAAGGATCATAAAACTGCCATCTGCCATGTTTTACGGTGCTGCCTTCTACCTTAATCACCTTCATCTGCACTTTATAAGGATCAATAGGATCAGGTACTTCAATGGTATCGTATGGATTTTCGGGGTTGGTAGCTTTCCAGCTTTCTTCCCGCAACAGCCCCTGTATAGTAAAATAACGCGATACACCGTCTTTGTTACCCCAGCGATAACTTTCCAGGGCAATAATATCTCCGTTCAGGTTATAGCAACGCCAAACCCCTTCTTTCTTGTCATTTCTATACACGCCCTCTTCTTCATAACCCGGTTCTCCACGTAGCGCATCCACATGCACTACCCACTTGCCCTGCTTATGATCCTGTTTATCTACACAGTTTAAGGTATCACCTTTAGCGCCAATGCGGTATACCTTGCATTGTCCTATAGCCCAGGTGGGCGCAAAAACCAATAAAAACAACAGCCATTTCATAGTTTATCGTCTTTTAAGAGATTGAATATTGTTATGCATAGCTAAATACGCCACCGGCATTCGCCACCAGCCAATGCACCGCCAGCTCATAACCTTTCATGCCCAACCCGCAAATAGTGCCCTTTGCCTTGGCCGACACATGTGATATTTTGCGGAACTCCTCACGCGCATGAACATTGCTGATGTGCACCTCAATAACCGGGGCAGTAATAGCTGCTATAGCATCCCCTATCGCCACCGAAGTATGGGTATAAGCGGCCGGATTTATTACAACACCCGCATATTCAAAGCCTACGCGCTGTAATTCGTTCACCAGCTCCCCTTCTACATTACTTTGAAAATAGCTGAATTCCACGCCTGGAAAAAGCGGTTTCAACTGCTCGTAAAAAGCTTCAAAACTTTTATCTCCGTAAATACCTGGCTCCCTGGTGCCCAGTAAATTCAAATTAGGACCGTTGATAATAGCTATTTTCATCATACAAACCTAAGCGATAACCTCTTAAACGCATATCAACGGGTAGGTATTATTTGAAAAAAGAAATTTGGAAGAAATAAATCAATTCCTATATTTGCAACCCGAAACGCACGAAGCCTTACGGTTTCAAGCAAAAAAAGGGAGCATAGCTCAGTTGGTTTAGAGCATCTGCCTTACAAGCAGAGGGTCCGCGGTTCGAGCCCGTGTGCTCCCACAGATAAAGCCTCAACAAATGTTGAGGCTTTCTTATTTTCAGCCAGGCGCTGCCTGCTACGCTTTCACTACTTCCGCCACTACAATATTCCTGATGGTACTCACCAACACCTGCCTGCTAAACGCATCGGCAGTACCCCTATTCAAAAAATGTAAAGCAATGAGGCCATGTGTAACCGACCAGCAGGCATGAAATTTACAGGCCGCATTTTCATCACCTCCGTGAGAAGCAAGCATTGCCTTGCTGATGACGGGAGTAACCACCTCAGCTATACGCGCGGCCTCATCTGCCTCAAAAGGATTATTTCTGCATGAAGCTCCAACACCAAACATAAGCTGGTAAAAAGCCGTTTCCTCCAACGCAAACTGCCAGTAAGCCAACCACATTTTTTCCAGTTGTGCTACCGGCGTAACCACGCTCCTGGCTTCTATCTGCATAGAACGCGACAACTTCAGAAACCCCAGTTGGCTAAGCGCATGCAACAAGTCTTCTTTACAACTGAAATAAGCATAAATAACAGGTGGTGTATAATCAATCATCTCTGCAATCTTACGCATACTAACCGCCTGCCAGCCACTGGTGCGCACTATACTCAGCGCCGCATCAATAATCTGAAGCCTGGCTGTTTCTCTTTGTTGCTTTCTTTTTTCTATGTTATTCATATGCTACTTATTAAAAGAGATATGACTTTATGAAAGATAGAGAGGCCACTGACGGCATTTCAACAACGCTCACCTTCCACACGTCCGCAGCGCCCCTCTATTAGCCTTTTTGTTTCAGTTAGCCGTCCAATGTATATTGAAAAGCATTACTTAGCCCAGCTATTCTTATGCATTCCCTATGCATGCTGTATATCTACATCTGGCTTTATTTCACCACCCTCCACATAGCCATCGTTATTTTCCAGGTTCGGTGGAATTAGTTTATACATCACCGGTGTAACAATCCGGGATAAAATGGTGGAGCTGATTAAGCCACCAATTAATACTATAGCCAATGGTGCAATTTGCGGATTGGGGTTAAAGGCCAGCGGTATTAAACCACAGATAGCGGTAATGGAAGTAAGTACCACCGGTAAAAACCGTGTTTCGCCTGCAATGCCAATCGCTTTATCGATACTATACCCCTGTAACCGCAGCTGGTTGGTAAAATCAACCAGTAACAACGAGTTTTTCACCTGGATGCCGGAAAGCCCGATAAAGCCTATGATAGACACCAACGATACGGGATAGCCCGTCATTAACAGCGCCGCTACACCACCGAATATGCCTAATGGAATAATAGACAGCACAATAATAATTCCTTTAAAGGTTTTAAATTGTAACAGCAGGATACCTACAAACAAGAAATTACTCAACAGAATCACTGACAGGAAATTGCCGCCCAGGGTATCGCCTTCGGTTTCTTTTTCGCCTGACAACTTATAATAATACCCGCGCGGCATTTTCAATTTATCCAGTTGGGGTATAATATCTTTTAACACATCATTGGCCAACACATGCTCTTTAGTTAATGAGGTCACTTTCACAAACCTGGATTTGTTAAAGTGATTGATGGCTGTTGGTGAGGTTTCAAATGAAATGGTAGCTACCTGGTTTAAGGCAATGGGCACTCCATTCACATTATTTACATACAGGTTTTTAAAGGCATCCAGGTTGGCATACTTATCCCTGCTTACCGTTACAATGACATTACGGGAGTCGCCACGGTCATCAATATAATCACCCACCGGTAAACCGGAAACTGCCAGCCGTACCATCTTATCAATATCCCCGGTAAACAAGCCCAGCGTGCGGGCCTTTTCTTTATTGATAACAATTCTGATATCTGTTTTATACGTATTCAATTCATTATTCACATACACCGTACCGGGATGTTTACGTAACAAACTGTCTACCTGGAAAGAAAGTCCTCTCAATACTGTCAGGTCTTCGCCAAACAACCTGATAACGATATTTGCTTCAATGGGTGGTCCCTGTTCAAAATCTTTCACTTCCACTTTCGCATAAGGGAAGTTCACAAACCTGCCACGCAGCTCTTTTATCAGTTCTGTTTTTTCAACAGGCGTGGCATGATCGGCCAATTGCACCAATACCTGCGCAAAGTCTGGTTTAATATCCTGTTGGTGAACGTTGTAATAAATCTGCGGGTTTCCCTTACCCACGTTGGTAGTATAATAAGTAATTTCCTTGTGCTTGCTTAATTCAGCTTCTACCAGTTTTGCCGCACGGTTGCTTTCTTCTATATTGGCCTGTAGCGGCATTTTCAGATTCACCAAAAACATAGGCTTTTCAGAAGTAGGAAACAATTTGAAACCTGTTTTTGAAAAAAGCATGAACCCGGCCATACTGATAGCTATAGAAACCAGGATGGTTAATTTAGGCCACTTCAATGCCGCAGGCATAATACGCTTGTAAGACCAGGTGAGCAATTTTTGCAGGTAGCGTAAAAAAATATTACCCTCGCCGTGCGCATGTGTTTTTAACATACGGCTGCCTAAAAAAGGTACCAATGTTAATGCCACCACCATAGAGGCCAGTACACTGGTGATAATAGCCATGGGCAAGCTACGCACAAACTCACCCGCTGTGTCCGGTAAAAAGGCCAGGGGTAAAAAGGCGATAATCAGGGTGGCCGTACAACCAATTACTGCCGCGCCAATCTGTTGCGTTCCTTTCAATATCGCCTCTTTTTTAGAATGCCCCTCCCGCAGCCATCGCTCTATATTCTCTACCACTACAATACTATCATCCACCAACAAACCGAGCGCTACCACCAGCCCTACAATGCTTAACTGGTTTAAGGAAAAACCAAACAGGTTCATGGTAATTAAACCAAGCGCCAGCGATAAAGGAATAGCAATCATCACAATCAGGGATGCCCTGATGCCCAGTGGCAATAAAGTAATCAGCACCAGTACAATAGCCAGTGTAAAATCAAATCCTAAATGCCCCAGCCGTTGCGATACCATATTGGCCTGGTCAAAGTTTTTAATCATACTGATATTAGCAGGCAAACTGCCGGCAAAATCGTCCAGGATGGGCTGATACTCTTCCTTCACGGCAGCGATATTTACCCCATCTTTCAGCGCCGCATTTACCAACACGCAGCGATGGCCGTTAATACGCGTAATATGCGCTACCGTTTCCGCCTTGTATGTTACATGCGCCACATCTTTCAGGTAGATGATTTTGTTATTGCCATTATAGATAACGGTATTGGCTACATCTTCCGCATTTTTGAATTTACCGCTGGTTTTCACGTTAAATACCTTGGTATCGAGATGTATGCTACCACCAGGAATGTCTGCCGCCTCACTTTGCAAACTACCCAGTACCAACTCCATGGGTATATGTAACTGGGCCAGTTTATCTACCTGTATATCCACCCGTATCTGCTGTTCCGGCATACCGGCATACTCCACCTTTTTTAACTTGGTCAGTTTTTCCAGGCGGGTTTTTAGTATATCCGCTTCATCCCGTAATGCCTTTACAGAAGCATTATCTGATACCAGGGCCACCTGTAGTATATTCACATCAGAAGCTGATATCTTCTCTACTTTAATCAGATGAATATCTTTAGGCAGTCCGCTATTGCGCAGGGCATTTACTTCGGTAGACAGCTCCTGGTATTTATTATCTACATCTACCCCATACTTAAACTTAGGCTGTATTACCGCTACCCCATCTTCTATAGTGGTTAACAGCTTTTCTATATCATCCATCTGGAACACTTTGTTCTCAATGGGTTTTACCACCTGGTCTTGTATATCCTGCGGACTGGTGCCGGGATAGATAACCGTTATCAGGTATTCAGGCGGATGAGTAGTGGGATCTTCAGACCGTGGCATGGTGAACAGGGTAAGAAACCCTACTACCGCTACCAGAAGAAAAATCACCAACGTAAATTGATAGTTCTTTACCGAAAAATTTGTCAGTTTCATTACGCTATAGCATTAACGGGTGATTTTAATAATGGATTGCTCATTCAGGAACGCACTGTTAGACACCACAATGGTATCTGTATTGCTAATACCGGAAAGCACATATGCCTGGTGATTATCGAAGCCGGAAAGCACTACAGGTCTGCGTTTAACGCTGTTACTGCCGGCGGGAGTAAATACAAAGGCATTATCGCCATCCACTTCTACCAGGGCATCGTATGGTATTACCACTACATTGTCGGCTTTTTTGGTATGAATCACTGCTTTACCAAACATACCTACGGCAGGCTGTGTGTTATGAAGGGTGATTTTTAACTCCACCTGGAAGGCCCCCGCCGCCCGGTCTGATGCCTGCGACTTACGAAACACAAACGCATCAAAAGCCTGACCGGGATAACCATCGAGAATAACCGTACCTTTTTGTCCCAGGTTAATGGCCGCCCATTCCCTGTCAGTTACCCCCACCTTCAGTAAGTAGTTACTGTTTCCGGCAGCTTCGTTAATCAATAGTACCGGGCTTCCAGCGCCCACCACTTCACCTTCGTTGGCAACCTTCTGTGTAACAAAGCCATCAGCCGCTGCATAAATGCGCGAATAACGCTCGTTAAACGCTACTGCTTCTTTGCCCCGCTCTGCTATATCCAAAGCGGTTTTGGTATTTTGCAATTGTTCCAATGTATATACACTGTCTTTATACAAACTAACCGCCCGGTTGTAATCTCTTTGCGCCTTTTCTGCATTCAGGTTGGATTGAGATAACCCTGCGCCTATTTCCGTTGCGTTCAACGTTGCCAGCAAATCTCCCTTATGAAAAAAACGGCCTTCTTCTACATATATCTTAGTGATAACCCCGCCTATTTTAAAAGAATACTGGGCCGTATTCTCCGTAGTAACCAACCCCGTGGCATTGATAGTATCGGGAAGCGACAGGGAGGATATAGCGGCAATTTTAACAGGAATAATATCCGATTCGCCCGTTTGTTTTGTCCCTTCCTTTTTTTCGCCGCAGGAAAAAAATACTATGGAAGACATGGTTAGGAATGGATAGAATAAATAAATCCTTTTCATGGTAATTCAATTAATGATAAATATTTATTGTATGATGAACCCGGCAGTGGCGCGCTCAATAGCTGCATGCGCTATCCACATATCGTATAAAGAGATATTGGTTTGTAAACGGGCATTGATTAACTGATTCTGTGCATCCAGTAACTCTATATAAATGGCAAGGCCCTCTTTATACAGTTTCATCTCATCGCCATAATATGTTTGCGCAGTACGCTGCTGTGTAACTGCTGCCTGGTACTGAGCTAACGAGCTTTCCCATTCGTGCTGGCGTACACTCAGTTCTGTTTGCAATTGTATTTTTACATAATCCGTTTGCGCAGCTATGCTTTTTTGATCGGCTACGGCCTGCTTTATTTTATAGGTATTTCTGCCAAAAGAAAACAGGTTCCATTCCAGGCTAACGCCAAACAGGTAATACCGGCTATCGCTGTTAAACTTCCAGTCGAACTCCTGCGAACCCAGGTCTAAAAAAGTGCTTATTTTAGGCGTGAGGTAAGATTTGGCTAACCCGGTTACATTATTATTAATAGCAGCAGCTGTTGTTAACTTAGCCAGTTCTTCCCTTTTGTCCACTCCCTGGTCTGACAGGTTTTGCGTGGGCGGCAGCGAAAAAGAGACATCAATGATAATGCTATCTGTCAGCGTTTTGTTTAATAAAAAGTTGAAGTAATTTTTTGCAGATTCTTTGCTGGCAATAGCAGAAGTAAGTGAAGCATTGATACGCGACACCTCGTTTTCACTACGCAGTACAGCTGTTCTGTTGGCCTTCTCGTTTTTTAGCAACGCATTATTCACACGTAACCCTTCATTCACCAGCTCCAGCGAAGATTGGTAGATAGCCACCGCATTCATCGCCTTCAGGTACTGGTAATAAGCTGTTTTAATCTCTTTTACCAATTCCCGTTTATACAGCAGTATTTCTTCTTTCTGTAAATCCAGCTGCTGGCTTTTGATTCGCTTGTTGTAGTTCAATTCAGCATTCAACAACGGTAAAGAAGTACGGAAATGTGCATCGTAAAAGTTATCAGGGTTTAACAGCACCTTCTGATTGGCCACTTGCGGAAAAGCATGACTACCTGTTAACTGGTTTAAAGAGGAATACACATTGTTTAATAAATCTCCCAAAGGCAAGCCTATTGTACGCCCTCCCTGCGCTTTTGTATAGGAAGTATTAAAAGTTACACTGGGAAGAAACAGGCTCTTCGCCTCTTTTAAAGCATAGATATTTTTTTCCAGGATAAACCCCTGTTGCTGTATGCTTTTGTTAGAGGCAATGCCCTGCTCTATATAATTGTCCAGGGAACTTTGGGCTTTCGAAGTTGTTGTTAACAACAAGCCACAGGTACCAGCATACGCTGCCCTAATGATAAACTTATTCAGTCTCATTTCAATCGCTGTTTTATTTTTGATCAGTGTTCAATAACAGGATAAAAAAAAGGGTTACCCCTTTTCCAGCAGCGCTACAAAGCATTCGTAGCCGTGCTGCATCAGTTCTTCGTTGGTTTTACTTACGAAACTGCTGGTACGGTCTTTACAAAAAAGCGCGCAGATGCCATGTATAGCCGACAATACCATAAACGTGAGGTATTCAATATCCATGCCTGTAAAACGCCCCTTGGCCTGGCACTCCGTTAATACTCCTGCCAGGAAACTAATAGCCTCCTGTGCTATCTTAAATCCCTCCACTGCAGGATTAACCGGCTCTTCTACAATAAACATCAGGTTATAATAATCCCGGTGTTGCTGGGCAAATTCTATAAAATTTAGCCCAATCGCTTTTAAACGCTCAAAAGGGTCTGCTACTTTTGCCAATACCGCCATGCGGCTCATTAACAGGCGAAAGCCCTCTTTATGTAATTCGTGGAAAATTTCAGATTTGTCTTTAAAATAAAAGTAAAGGGAGCCAGGGCTATAATTGATCTCATTTGCAATGTTCCGTATACTGGTTTGCTCATACCCTTTTTCCAGGAACACCTTTCGGGCAGCATCCAGTATAAGCTTGGCCATCTCCAGTTTCTCTTTCTGCTTCCTTTCCGATATACCCATGGGAATTACTTTAATTTCCACACAAAGATATTGAACAGCGTTTAATAAACAAACATTATTTAAACACCGTTCAAAAAAAAAAAAAAATAGTAACAAGCAAGATCTTACTACACATCTTTCGTAATCCAATAAAATGAAGCCATATCTTTTCTAAATGGATGATAATAAGCTCATGTTTCGTAAATAAGTGTTAGAATAAATTGTTTTATTAAGCAGGAAAAACAATATGGCCAGGGTAAAGGGTGAGACTGAAAATGATTTACAAAAGCTCCGCTTCTCATCTTTTTATGCATTCCGTCCCTTCTTATTGACGCCAACAAAAGGCCTTACACATACGCACGGTTTTTATCGTTTTATCAAATGGTTTTTCCCGCTGGGAAGATGGCTGTACCCAAAAGGATTTTGCACCCTGCAAGAGCTGGGACGAGCTATGATTGTAGTATGTAGTGTGGGGCATGCATCATTCAATATTGAAGTAAAAGATATTGTTCAATTGGCTCGATGAAGGAAAACAAGCCTGCTTATCTCCACTCAAACTGTGAAGGACTATCAGGGAAATAAGTGTTAGTAAAACGGAAATTCGTGTTAAAAGACTGCCATACACCCCATCTACTTTTGTGTAAGAAAAAGAATAGCAACATACTTCTTTCAAATTAACTGCCTTCAGTAAAAAATAAGGCTGTTGTCAAACTTAAAAAATTATGAAACGTTCACTCAAAAAATTACTTTCTGTAGCTACTGTAATGTCGGCTACAGCTTTCAACACGAATACTATGGCACAGGTAATTGACCCTGCAAAAGATCCAAACGTCGAAAGCCATGTTAAAGGATTTCTGAAAGCAGTAAATGCCGCCACCCCTATGCCGGTTGAGCAAATGCCAATTGACAAAGCCAGGGCAACCTATGCGTATGCCACTTCCGTTGGTGACAAGCCAGATATTTCGGGGGTTGAAATAACAGAAAAGATGATACAGGAAGATGGCCTCAGTGTAAAACTGCATATTGTACGTCCGGCCAATGTTAAAAATGATATTCCTGCATTCATGTACTTTCATGGGGGTATCTGGTTCATGGGCGACTTTGACTCCCATAAAACTTTGTTACGCGACTTGGTTGTACAATCCGGAATAGCTGCAGTATTTGTTGACTTTACAAGAACACCCGACGCACATTATCCGCAGCAAAATAACGAAGCCTATGCCGCCACCAAATGGATTGCAGCACACGGAAAGGAAGTCATGATTGACGGCAGCAAACTTGCAGTTGCAGGCAACAGCGTAGGAGGTAATATGGCTACTGTAGTAGCCCTAATGGCCAAAGAAAAAAAAGGGCCTCAGTTAAAACTTCAGGTGTTAATATCCCCTGTCACTGATGCCAATTTCAACACGGCATCATACAAACAATTTGCCAATGGCCGTTTTTTAACCAGGGGCCTCATGATGAAAGGTTGGGATTTATACATCAAAGATCCGGCTCAGAGAAAAGAAGTTTATGCTTCACCATTACAGGCCTCTGCTGATCAGTTAAAAGGGTTGCCGCCTGCATTAGTTATTACGGAGGAGAATGACGTACTGCGGGATGAAGGAGAAGCCTACGCCAGAAAGCTTGATGAAGCGGGTGTTTATACGATCTCTACGCGATACAATGGTATGATCCATGATTTTGTGATTATTAACTCACTTCAACCTGTACCATCCACTATTGTTGCCATTCAGCAAATAGCCTCTGTATTAAAGGCATTTGTTCGATAATCCCGATAAGGGGAAACACCGTTACGAGTGGCCGATCCTATAACTTCAAACTACAGAGACAGAGACAGAAACAATCAATAACAGCATTTTAGACTACATTAAACCATAAAAAGGCAGGAGGCCATTGAGAGCCTCCTGCCTAGTTATAATATTCCGTATCAGTGCCCATTAAACAATGGGGACCTTTAAAACTGTTCATTTATAATTTAGAAACTGATAAATTTCTGAAAAAACCTTCAGTTCCGTTTTCTACCCAAAATCCAATGCCCCCTGCAACATCTCCTCCTAGTTTCAGATCGTTCACCACAAGTGCAGGCTGCAGTTGGCCATTTAAGTAAAGCATTGCCTGCGCATTCTGAATAAACACTTTTACCCGAATCCATTTATCCAACTCCATATCAGCATAAGATTCATATTTTTCAGGTGCTTCTCTGCGCAACCTGTCAAACTTATAATCCGGATAGGAGAAATATTGTGTAGAATGATTACGCCTGATCTGATTTAATACCCGGGCATTTGCCGGCCTGAGATAAAAGCTTTCAAATTGCTTGTTATCCTGCGCTATCCTAAAAGCAATACCTATAAAACCTCGTGCAGAATCTGAAGCTCCTGGCAGCAATCTGCTTAGTAACTCAAATTCAATTACACCGTTTTTCAATTCTACCCCTTTTATTTTCACATAAGTAGGTTCATCCGCCCCCTTTACTAAAGAATCTTTTACAACCCTTACCACTCCTTTTCCCATTGATTTTTCAAAAGAAAAGCCAACCTGACAGCTTTCTGTATTTTCTTTAGTCAACTCAATATTCTGCGCCAATAGAGTAGAAGTAAAAAAAAGGCTAAATGCAAGGATTTTAAATTTCATGATAATATGCATTTATGAATAAGTCCAAATATAATTAACGAACAGGTACATGTAAAAACGCTTCCTCCCTTTATTGGGACATTACCTTAATAACAGCGAATTTGCACATCCCTGGTTAGGTAATATTAACGCCGTAAACCTAAACAACTTCGATAAACCCCTCAAAAAGCTTATTAACATATCATTCTATAGATTCAGCATCTTGCAGATCTCCTCAAAATCCTCCAAAAAGTTCGATATTTCCCCGCTCCCCTCCACAGATAAAGCCTCAACAAATGTTGAGGCTTTCTTATTTTCAGCCAGGCGCTGCCTGCTACGCTTTCACTACTTCGGATCAAGACGATTTGTTGGGGGATATTGATTACTATGCATAAAGTCTGGATAGTCTAAAAGCCAGATTGGGGAAACCCTCCAATTAGGGGAGAAGTTAAAATCTAGGCAATGACCGCATTGTCATTGCGGAGGATTGGTGATATTGGTGCACTTTGGCACATCGTGCGCCGATATCTGGACGGCATATTGATGGGCGACATCAAGATCTTTCCAAACCCCATTCTTTTTCTCGATGATAATCGTGTAATCGTTTTGGGGAAACTCTTTCCATTCGCCCCAGCCTTTGCTATGTCGACGGTCCAAAGGCACGTTTTGTCCATAAACTGTAAAAGATCTGAAAGAAGCGGCATTCAGTGTGATCGTACCGCGAAACGTGTAGCCGTTATTTTTCTCAACTGTACTGAGCTCAGCAGCCTTGAGCTTCCAAGTCAGCCCCTTGATCTCATAGATCTGATAGCTGCCGACCGACCTATCTGCAATATTTCCATCCCTGGTCCACGAATAGGCCACGCCTGTCTTGCAGTCGGTCCGGAAGTATTTTTGGACTACTTTAATGGCCTGCTGTTCGGGGGTAATTTTCTGTGCATGGCCTGTTCTGCAGAGCATGAATAGAAGCAGTAAAAAAAATAGTTTTATGATGACCGCATATACGGGCCTTACCGATATCATAGGTAGCCGGAACTTCCTCTCAAAGGAATATATTGACAAGATATGTGGCAATGGGATCATTTTTCGGGCCATATTGGGAGGCGATTAATTTTTAAGAAAGATAACTTTTCAAATCCAGAAATGCAAGCACCTCCCTGGCAGGCAAAAAGCAAATCTGGACAAAAAATGAAATTAGCTCTAGGTAACGTTCCCGGAACCAAATAAATGATGCGACAGAAATGCCAGGTACAAAAAGAATCAGGAGAACAGCAATTAGAGGACCAAACCAGCTGGCGATTAGGAAGATGGACCAATAGATATTAGTAAACAAGCCGTGGCAATAAGCTGTTGCGTGCCATATTACGGGCGGTACATACATTCGTGCATCACAGTGTACCCGAACAACGTAGCAAGGAGCGGGTTGACTATATTAATACATTGCTTCATAATCTTAAATTATGGAACCGTGCAAAGGGCGCGCAGGAACAGCTGTTTGAAATTGCCATTGCCATGAACCTCAATTGCAGACGTTTACTGCATTACATGGCCACTGAAGCCGGCATGCAAATTCATGCAGCGCAAAGCGGGGCAGACAAACTTGCCTGTATAGGCCGGTTGCGTAAACAATACCTGCAGGCCTTAACCACTACCAGGTGGCAACCAGCTACCTGCGGCGGCTATAGCCAGGAAACCGATGCTGTGGCTATACATATAGAAGAATGGTTGAATCGCCAGGCCAATCTGGCCAGTGAAGAAATAAAAGCCGACCGGGAAGAGCTGGACCGAGCCGAGATGCGGGAGAACGGTATATTTTTCAGCGTTTTTGTACGCATGCTGGTAGTGGCGGGCTTTACCAAACTGAGAAAATTTGCCCCTGTATTACGCATTTTAAGCAAGGTGGTTTCTTTTCCGCGTGCCGAAATGCCCAGTGCAGAAAACCTGGTAACGATGGCCAGCAAACGGGTTTCTGCAACTACCATCCGTAAGCTGGAGGCGTTATTAGACGAATGTGGGCTGATACTACGAAAAATAAAACGCAACGGCGGCAGGTTTCCGGACGACCTGCATACGGAAGAATAACACTTTACGCCCCCATATACTAACGGATGAGCGCTTCGTCCTAACGTACGAGCTGCTCGCTCGTTAGGACGAGGCATGGGAAAGCACTTCCGGGCATCCGGGGCGTGCTTTTTTTGTGCCCCTACCATCTGCCAGGCCACTGATTCCTGCAAGCCAAACACATATCCTAACGGACGAGCAACTTATCCGTTAGGACGAGCTGCTTGCGCTATAGGGCGAGTTGCCCGGCACAACAGACGAGCAGCTCGTCCTATAGAGCAAGACGCCCATCCTATAGGACGAGGCATGGGAAAGCTCCTTTTTTTATAAGCAAGCAGGCACACTAAAAAACGGTTTTTGAAACAAAAACCCTTACTACCACTGCATTTGCGGGGCAAAACCTGTGTTACACCTGTGTTTCGTTAGCCAGACACAACATCACAACCAGCTGTATATGAGCCAATTGCGCAGTTTCTAAAGTTTTTTACCGTTTTCGTTTCCACAAAATAAAAAGTTTTTTTTCCGCGTCCCCACTGCGTTTGAGCCCAACACACCTGTGACACAGGTTTTATGCTCTTCACCCCCTTTTGCAATTTTACATCGCAGCTCACCCTCCACTACGTTTCGTTCACCGGTAACTGCGCAGGAGCCAGAACAGTAGAGGGGATCAATAAAAAAGAGCGGCAACAACAATTATTAGTTAATAAACAAAAACACATTTTATGAAAAAACAGTATATCCATTTTGTTCCTAAAGCCGATGCAAAAAAAATAGTATGGGGCAGTAATTTAAAAGAAAAGGCCAGCGTGATAGGCCCCCAACTGGGCCTGAGCACTCAGCAGGTAACAGAGCTGGAAACGGCCTCAGATACCCTGGTAACAGCCATAACCGGTACCGAGGTAAAGCGTAAAGACTTTGAAGAGTCCGTAAAGGCCAGGAACAAAACAGTGCAGGATTCCATACAGGTAATCATCAGGCTGGCAGCACAAATGAAATCCAATGAAAACTACCAGGATTCGCTGGGCAGTGCGCTCGGAATTGTAGGCAGCACCCGAATCTTCGACCTAAAGGAGATAAAACCAATCATTAAGGCCACAGCTTATTCCGGCAGGGTGGATATTACCTTTAACCTGCAGGTGATGAAATGTATTACCATTTACAGCCGTATTAAGGGTACCTACGGTTGGGAAAAACTGGGTAACGATTATGAATCGCCTTACCAGGATACCCGCCCACTTGCTGTGCCCCAGCAGGCAGAGATACGCGAGTATATGGCGTTTTATTTTAACGGAAGAGAAGATATAGGGCAGCCGAGTGATATTGTATCGGCGGTGTATGGAGGATAGATAGCATGGAGGAGAAGCCTCAACGAAAGTTGGGGCTTTCTTCATTAGCAGCCCCTCATCCACCATATAAAATTGCCGCAAGCACAGCTATTAACACTATCAATGCAAGCACCGGTGAATAGATAGATACCCTGTCTTTTTTAGCAATATTATAAAGTAATAGTCCAGAACTCACGCTAAGAGAAACGATCAACACACAAGTAACAATAGTAAGTATTGCTGAAACAATGCCGTAAGTTTCATTACCTTCTACAAAAAAAAGACTGAACGGATTATAGAGAAGCGCACAGATCAACATAATATTCAGCACAAACGTAACAAGAACTGTTAAAGGTTTAAACAGGTCTTTTATTTTAGACAACATAATATCGGTCATATCTAATAATTTAAACATTTCGCTTATTAAAAGCATCGAAAAAACAGGTTCAATAACTTCAGAAATCTCCCCAATCAATGGGAAATAAATCATCCGTTGGGTAACCAAATTTTTCAACCAATTCTCTCTCCGGAAAAACTAGCCTTAAGGTTGGGCAGCTGTATGCAAAAACAACTGTTGCAATAGCTTAGGTATGGCACTGTTTTCTTCAAAACCTATATCTTTTCCAATAATCTTTCCTTCTGGGCTGAGGAGATAAGTGGTTGGCACCGCTACTACAGCAAACCCTTGCAGAGATACATTGCGGGTATCCAATGCCTGCGGCCAGGGTAGTTTTTCTTCCTGCACCGCCTGCTGCCATTTTACCTTGCTTTTGTCAATAGATATGCTGAGTATTTCGAAAGGATACTGGCGGTAGGTGTCGTATAGCGAACGCATAAACGGAAAAGACTGCCTGCATGGCCCACACCAGCTGGCCCAGAAATCTATTAGCACATATTTGCCTTTCAGCTGGCTAAGGGCTATTTCTTTACCATCAGGCCCAGGTAAGCTGAAATCTGCTACCGTAGCGCCTGTTACGCCATTCTTCAACCCATTCAGGTAGGCGTTTATCTGTTTGCCTGGCTCAGATGCCTGCATAGCTGGGCTTAGCAGCTGGTATATACGCTGTAGCACCTTAGCCGAAAGCCGGCTCCTGCTATTACCCAGCGTTACTACAAAACTGAATTTTCCACCATTCCCGTGCGCCGCTTCCAACAACAATCCGGAAAGTTTTTCCTGGTATACAGAATCAAATACTTTTCTTTTGGCTTCGTAGCCTGGTTCATTTTCCTGCACCCAGGGCTGTACAGCTGCGGCTGCCTTACCGGCTGCTACCCCCAGCTTTTCAAATTGCACAAATTCTATAGCAGAGGGCATTTCTTTAATAATACACCTGCTCATACCCTTGTCCAATGCAACACTATCCATCACTATGATGCCTGCACGGTCTATCACCAGTACAGCAGAGCGGTACATCTTTCTTACTTCTTCATCATACGCACTATGCAGTATGGCTATAATGGGCTGCTTAAAAGGCACCTGGAAAGTAAACACCCCGTTTTTGATGATAGCCGTGTCTTCACCAATGCCTTCACCGGATAGATATACTTTATCCAGTTGGGTGTCTGGCCCTGTTACATAACCTTTAATGGTCACAGTTTGCTGGGCAAAACCTGCCGCTGCTGTTAGCAGCAGGCAGGATAATATAGTAATTGGCTTTATCATTTGTAACCTTCATTTTGGTCGTCCGCCATAGCGGGGTTGTTATTTAATTGTACCTGCGGTATGGGATATAAGGCCCATTCGGGTTTCCAGCTACCGCCCTTTGCCTGGCATACAGCAGGCATTACCGTGTTTACCAGGCCGGTGCGCTTCAAATCCAGCCAGCGGTGGCCCCATTCTACAAACAACTCCACACGGCGCTCCTGCATAATACGGTCCAGGCATTCCGGTTGGGTCAGGTTCTCCGGCAGTTGCCCCAACCCTGCCCGTTGCCTGAGCACATCAACATCATCGGCTGCTGTTTCTACCTGCTGCTGCCTGGCCCTGGCTTCTGCTCTTATCAGGTACTGCTCGGCCAGTCGCATTACTATGGAGTATTCCGGTGTACCGGTGGATGTGTTGGTTTTATACTTCCATGCGTATTGATAGCTTACTGCACTACCTGCAGGTGTAATGGTGCCTATCCATTTTGTTTTTCTCAGATCGTCTGTCTCAAACGCATTGTATAGAAAAGAGCTGATGCTTACCCTGCCGGTGCTGCCAGCTGGCACACCTCTGAGTATATAGTTGAGTGCTTCTGCCGAGTAAGTAAGAAAAGAGCTATTGGGACTAAACTGCCAGATGGCTTCTTTGCTGGCACGCAGAAAGGCATTGTCAATAGATTCTATACCATAGTCGCTGGTATTGCTGATAACTGCCGTGGCAGCATCTTCTGCGTTCTTCCATTCTTCGTGATACAGGTACAGCCTGGCCAGCAAAGCGGTAGCTACGGCTTTGTTTACACGCACACGCTCTGCTGTAGGGTATGCTACAGAAAGGTAGCTCTGCGCCAGCTTCAGGTCGCGTATCATGGCAGGATATACAGAGTCTTTGGCAGATACCCGTGTTATAACTGAGTTTACCTTATAGTCTGGTGTGGTAATGTAGGGAATGTTGCCAAAATAATTCGTCAGGTAAAAATGGCAGAACACGCGCAGAAACAATGCTTCTCCTATCAGCTGGCGCTTATCAGCCTCCTTTACAGCAGGTGACTGCTGCAACTGGTCTATCAGGTTATTGGCCTGATAGATATGCCCATAGTATACGCTCCAAAAATCATTATTAATAGAGGCATTTAATGAGTTGGTGTAGTACCTGGATATAGGTGATGAATAACTGATCAGCTCATCTGCCGATAAACCGGGCATGGTGGTGGTATTAACTGTTCGGTAGCCTTCGAGGCTCGCGTAAATACCCATCAGTACTGCGGTGGCCGTTTTACTATCGCTGAATACAATAGAGGCCACTGTTTGTGTTCTGGGTTCGCCTGCATCTATCAGTTTTTTGCAGGCAGAAGCAGCACACAGTAGCAAAAGAAAAGAAGAATATAGAATGCGTTTCATAATACCTGGTTTTTAAAATGAACATTGAATACCTGCTACAATAGAGCGCATAGGCGGCACACTGCCCGATCCCGTTTCCGGATCGTTGTCTTTAAAGCTGGTAAAGGTGAAGAGGTTTTGTGCATTGAGGTAGATGCGCGCGCCCTTACTGTGCAGGCTGTGCAGCGCATTGGCAGGCAGCTGCCAGGCCAGCGATGCATTCTTTACCCGCATAAAGGAGCCGCCTGTATAAGCCCTCTCACTCATTTGTACATAATAGCCTGCCAGGTAAGCATCTGTAGCCGTGTTCTGTGTAAAGCGTTGTACATTGGTATGGTCGCCCGGCTTTTGCCAGCGATCCATTACAGCTACATTATAGTTACCTATGCCACCGGCGGGGCTAGGCGTTACAGTAAGGTTATCAAAAGTTGTTTTTCGTACATACTGCATATCTATCGTCAGCTGCCAGGCGCCATACCGCCAGGTGTTGGTAAAGCCGGCAAATAGTTTACGGTCGATATTTACAAGCGATTGCTGGTCGGTATTGGGTGTTGGCGCACTGGTGGGCTTGCCGTCTTTATCAGCAAATACATAAGTGCCGGTAGCAGCATCTACGCCCAGGTATTTAAATACTTTTTGCACACTTAGCGGCTGCCCTATTACATACTGGCTGGCATAGCTAGAGCTAGCCAGGTTGGGAAACGCCAGCAGCTTATTGCGCGGTATAGTAAGCGTAAGCGCACTATTCCAGCTGAATTTACTGTTGCTTACATTCACAGTGTTTAGGGTAAACTCCCATCCGTTGTTACCTATCAGTGCCGGAAAATTGCGCAGAATGCTGTTAAAACCTGTGGTAGGCGGCAGTGAATAGTTCACCAGCTGTGAAGAGCTGCGGTTGTTAAACCAGCTTACGTTCAGCAACACACGGTCTTTCCAGAAGCCCATATCCAGGCCTATTTCATACTTGCGTGTGGTTTCCCAGCTATAATCGGGATTATATAAGGCCACAGGCGATATAGCTGCTATGCCATTGTAGGTAAAGCCTGAGAAAACAGCAAGCCCGCCGGGTGCGGCAATGGTAGTACCACCATAGGTACTCAGATATTTATAATCGCCAATCTGATCATTGCCGGTTACGCCCATAGAAGCGCGCAGTTTGCCAAAGCTGAGCCAAGGCATTTTAATAAAGTTTTCTTCGCTGAATATCCATCCCGCACCTATTGCACCAAAGTTGCCAAACTGGCGGCCCGGGCCAAATCGGCTGGATCCATCCCTTCTGGCAGTAAGGTTAAGCAGGTATTTATCCTGGTAGCTATAGTTGAGACGGGCAAACAACGCTGCGTATTTATAGTTGGAATAGCCCGGCGTTACTGTTACGCTGGCAGCAGTAGCATAGTTTTCCAGCATAGCCTCAGAGCTGTAGTTGTTGGCGCGTATGGCCGAGCTGTTCTGTTGCAGTTGCTGCCAGGTGGCACCCACCAGCACCGCAAGACGCCCCCGGCCAATGGTGCGCACATATTCCAGCTGTGGCTCTACCTGCCAGTTGTTGGTAAGTATAGAAATAAAATTGCCGATACCCGAACTAAGCCCTAACTGTGGAGACAGGGTGGCCAGCGGACTGATAGATACTGATTGTTTGTTTTGATCGGTATAGCCAAAGTTGGTTTTGAGGGTAAGGCCACGCGCCAGTTGATAGCTAATGGCCAGGCTGGCGAGGAGGTTTTTATCGCCCGTGCGGTTGGGTTGGGCAAATTTAGCATAAGGGTTGGACATGTTTTCAATGAAGTTGAAAGAGCCATCTGCATTTTTCAATTCAGGCAAATTGGGTGGCAGGGAAAAGGCAAAATAAGAGATATCTCCCCCACTGGCGTAGTTGCTTTTGATATCGCTGTAATTGGCGCTAAGCGTTACTCTGAACTTACGGTCTACACTGGTTTGGCTAAAGTTGGCATGCAGCGAAGGCCGCTGAAAGTAAAAATTATCTGCGGGCAGTGGCGGCGTTTCGCGGTGAAAGCCGGCACCTATATGAAAAGTAGTTTGATTGTTGCCACCAGCCATAGACAGTTGTGCATCGGTAATGGAAGCGCCTTGTTTCAGCATTACATCCTGCCAGTTGGTATAACGGTTTACGTCTGCCCCTACACCATAGCCGTTCAGGTCAGGCGCTGTAAGTGTAGTGGGCGTTTCTCCGTCATTTTTAAATGCCTCACGCCGCATTTCCAGGTATTGTTCTGTATTCAGAAATTTGCCCGCCTGTGTGTACCGGCTATAACCTGCTGATACATTGGCATTCACACGCGTTTGCCCCGCTTTGCCTTTTTTGGTAGTGATGAGTATGACACCATTGGCACCACGCGAACCGTAGATAGCAGTGGCATCTGCATCTTTTAACACGCTAATGCTTTCAATATTGTCAGGGCCTATGGCAATAAAAGGGTTGATGCCAGCAGTATAATCATCCGCACCTGCTACCTGCACCCCATCTACCAGAAACAAAGGGGTGCTGCCACTGGCCAGGCTGTTGGTGCCACGTATCTCTACCTTTGCGTAGCCAGAACCTGCCAGCCCGTTGGCCTGGGTTATCACCAGCCCGGGTACATTTGATTGTAATGCCTGTAGCACATCAGCTACAGGCTGCCGCTCTATGGTTTCAGCTTTTACAGTAGTTACAGAACCTACATTGCGCCGCTCGGTGGTAGTGCCATAGGCTACAATTTTTACTTCATCCAGCTTGCTTAAGGAAGGCTGCAAACGTGCAATAAGCAACTGTGCACCTGTTACCGTTACCTCGTCAGGTACATAACCTACCAGGGCTATCAGCAACCTGTCTCCTGCTCTTACCTGGCTTAGCTGAAACCTGCCATTGGCGGCTGTACTGGCGCTTAGCTTAGTGCTGCCCTTTACGGTTACACTAGCGCCTTCTACCGGCGCGCCACTGCTGTCTGTAACAAGGCCGGTAACAGTAATAAGCGTATCAGGCACTGATGTTTCTTCCAGGGTATGCGCTTCGGGCACCTTTCTTTTCAGAAATATTTTTTTGTCGTCTGTTATTGTATATGTTATAGGCAGCTCTTTCAGGCACAGGTCTAATACTTCCTTTACTGTTTTGTTTTTTACATCAACAGATAAGAGCTTCAGCCCTTTCAACAGGTTTCTGTCAAAATTGAAGCCGTAGCCAGTCTGGTCTTCTATAGATTGCAGTACACGCTCCAATGATATGTTTTTTGCCTGCAGGGTTACTGTCTGGCTCAGTACATTAGCCTGTGTTGCCGATAATGCCATAAAAAGCAGGACACAGAGTAATTTTAATCGCATAAGCATCTTTTTAGGCAGTACATTGCCATGAACGAATAAGATCATAAATTCGTTTAGTTTTGGGTTTACTGAAAATGATTGTAAGAGATTCATCAAAGGAACCCGTAACATCTACCGTTTCGGGGCGGAATCCGAAACGGCTTTTTTATATGCTACCCGGGTCGTTTACACTCGCTTCATGTTTTGTTTTTTGGTAATTAAATAATTTACTCTTTCACTATCAGGCGGCGCTGCACTAACTCAAAACGGATATTGCTGTTGCGCAGTACTTCCAATGTGGTTTCCAGTGGCTGATCGCGCGAATAGTTTATCCATAGTTCCTGATCCGGCACTTTGCCTTCATACTCCACTGTTATATTATACCATCTGGCTATTGCTTTCAAAAAGTCCTTTGCAGGCACAGACCGGTAGAAAAACCTGTTGTTTTTCCAGGCTGTTACCTCATTCAAATTCACCTGCTGCACCACCATTGCTGCATCTGTTTTTAACAATGCCTGCTGCCCCGGCACCAGCTGTACCAGTGTGGCCGCAGATGCGTGCAGGTCCGACACCTGTATGCTGCCTGTAGCCAATGTAATGCTGCTGACCGCATCATCATTATAGGCAGATACGTTAAGGCCGGTACCTAATACTGCTACTTTTGCCTGCTGCGTAACTATATAGAAAGGTTGGTTTTTAGCAGGTACAACTTCCAGGTAAGCTTCACCCGTTACCCGTATGGTACGCTCCCTGCCGTTAAAGGCAGAGGGAAATTCGATGGACGATGCTGCATTCAGCCATACCTGCGTACCATCCGGCAATGCCAGCCGGAATTGTTTACCGGCAGGCGTGGTAAGCGTATGAATAGCACTAGCCGTTCCTGCCGTAGCAGCATTGTATATCAGCTGGTTATTATTTAACACCAGGGTACTGCCGTTGTCGGTGGCAATCTGCCCGTTACCCATACTATCCAATACCAGCCTGCGGCCATCTGATAGCGTGAGTATAGCACCCGGTTTGCCTGGCACTATAGCACCGGCGCTGGCGGCGCTACGCCCGTTGTTTGTGGCTGTGCGGGTTGGTATCACCAGCCATAATGCCACAGACAGTGCACATAGCGCTGCTGCTATGCCTATCACCCATAGCCTACGCGCAGCAGGTTTAGGCATGGGCATGACTGTTGCAGAACCGGCAGCTATGCTATTCTGTAAACGAACCCACTCCGCGGCAGCTTCCCCGCCTGCCTGCAAGGCAGGGTTGGTATAGGCTTCCAGCAACAACTGATCCAGCTCCTCGGTTTCTTCTGCCGCCTGTACATGTGTTCTTAAAGCCTTCAGTTGCGAAGGCTGCAGCCTGCCCTGTAGGTATTGCTGAAACAGTTGCCGGAAGTTGGGTGCAGGCATATTATTCGTTTATTCAGTATAATGACGGAAGAAAAGCAGCTGTCAATACAAAATCCGTAAAAAAAAGGAAAATTATTTCCGCGATATAAAAAGAATGAACAACAATGTGAGGCTGTCGGAATGATTGGATAGCTGCTCTCTAATCTCTGCCAGCGCACGGGTTATGTAGGTACGGGAGGAATGAACAGATATGCCCAGTTGCTGTGCTATTTCATCGTGCGACAAGCCTTCATACCGGCTCAGGCGAAACACTTCTTTGGTTTTGTCTGGCAGTGTGTTTACTGCCGCCGCCAGGGCTTCTTCCAATTCCCTGTATTCCAGCTTTTGCTGAGCCGTGGTATCAGATGAGGTAAAGAATTGTATCAGGTAGTCTACATTATCAGCGTTGAACACTTTCTTGCGCTGATAATCAATTACCAGGTTGCGGGATGAGGTGTACAGGTAGGCAGCCACATTGCTCACCTCTGCCAGCTTTGTCCTGTTTTCCCACAGCTTCAGAAAAAGATCCTGTGCCAGGTCTTTTGCCTGCTCCGGAGATTTGGTCAGGTGCAGGCTGGTACCATACACCTGCGGCCAATAGTGCATAAACAGCGCTTTAAAAGCTGCTTCGCTTCCTGCCGCCGCCTGTTGCAGCAGCTCTTTTTCGTTATGTAACGTTGCATTCTCCACTCTATTGACCTACCCGGCCGGCTTAAGCCATCAAAGAAATGCTTTTTTAGTGTGCCTTGCAAGTTCGCATTGGTAATAATTGACGGCACAGCAGGCCGACCTTCGCAAATTTCCCGCTTACAACGGTTTCACTTCGGCTTTACCAACGGTAAGGTTGGCAACAATATGTGCAACAGTTATCTTCAGCCCGTTTGTATTAGCAATATGTAACTCAGCCTGCAGTTGTTGCGCTAACCCTTTGATCAGTTGAAAGCCCATGGAACTGGCCTGATCAAAGTCGAAGTCATGGCTTAATCCCCGGCCGTTATCGGCCACTACCAGGTCGTATTTATGGGCGCCTTTAGCCTTCAAACTAATATCGATCTTACCCGGTTGTCCTTCGGAGAAGGCATGCTTCATGGAATTGGTAACGGCTTCGTTGATGATGAGGCCCAACGGTACCGCTTCTCCCACGTTGAAAACAGTAGGATCGATATCCATGTTCACATGAACGCTCTGGTGTATATTAAAGCTATCCTGTAGGTAATCTACCAGTTCCGGGATATAGCTGGTCATATCAATGGTTTTGGAATCTTCCGTCTGGTAAAGCTTTTGATGAATCAGTGACATGGAAAAAATACGGGACTGGGAGTGCCTTATGGCATCACGTGCATCGTCCTGCAGGTAAGCAGCCTGAAACTCCAACAGGTTATCGATGATGTGCAGATTGTTCTTCACGCGATGGTGCATTTCCTTGAGCAACCATATTTTATCTTTCACCAGCTCCTGCAACTGATCGTTCTTTTCAGTGATCACCTTGTTGGACTTTAGCTTTGTCAGAAACAGCCAGCATAACAAACTTACGATAACGAACAGCAGCGCTATCACCACATAAGTGATCTTTTTCTTTACCTCTGCCTGTTTAATAGCCGCCTGTTGCAGCGTATAGTTTTTTTCGATCACTTCCGCGTTCTTTGCTTTCAGTTCCAGGGCAGTGAGGGTAATCTTGTCTTTCTGGCTCAACAGGGCTGCCTGTTCCAGCTCTGCGTCTTTCAGCAATGCAGCCTGCCTCATTTTTTCAGCTGTGTAGTTCAGGGTCCGGATATTTTCTTCTTTGGTGCGAAGGGTATCTTCCTTACGCCGTGTTTTGTATTGGACTTCCAGTTCATCAGCGAGCTTTACTTTGGCTATTGTAAAGATAGAATCGGATGTGGTCTTGCTTCTGAGCAGGTAATCGTAAGCGCTTTTGTGGTTGTCCAGGGCAGCCTCGCAACTAGCTATGTAAGAAAGGGTATTGGCCATATACACATAGGTTTCAAGCTGTCCATTTTTTTCAGCGACCTTGAATGCAACCAGCGCCTGCTCAAACCTCTTGCTTTGATAATAGCACACCCCCAGGTTGTAATACATAGCACCGATGCTTGTATGCACCAACTCTGCATACCGGATGGCTTCCAGGTAATTCGTCTCGGCAAGCCCATATTCTTTCCTTTCCTGGTAGCTTTTTGCCAGAACGGAATGATAAAAAATTTTATCATTATCTGTTTCCGGCGGGCACTGTTGCTGAAACTTTTGCACATAGGGCAGAATCTCATCCTGGCGGCCCATCTTTCTCAGACCGTCGCAATACCGGTCAAGTGTAACGTAAAGGTCTACAAACCCCTTATACTTATGTGGCGCTGCCAGCAGGTATCCGCGATACCGTATAACCCCTTCAGGCTTATTCTGTGAGGCATACAGATTTGCCAGGTTCAGGTATAAATTGCTCATATCCTGATTGGTGGTACTGGCATTCACCGCTTTTTCTGCCAATATTCCGTATTGCGTGGCTTTATAAAAATTGTTTTCTAAACTATACATGCCACACATGCGGCTGTACAAACGAACCTTGGAAAGGCCGCCGAGACTATCGCTAAACTTCAGCGCGATAAAAAAATATTTTTCTGAAAGGTCTGGCAGGCGCAGGTTCCTATAAAATAAAGCAACTTGTTCTACTATCTGCGACATCATGCCGGGCAGCAACCTGGTCCTGTACGACAGCTTCAGCGCCTGTTGCATATAATAGGCTCCGGAATCAATCCAGAGACGCGGAGGCGACTCTGACAATCCGAGGTTTAAATTGAACATGGTCAGCACCATCAACGCCTTAAGCCGTATGCTGTCCTGCATGGCAGGAAACAATTTCTGTGCTGCCGTATAATCCCTGCCCTCGGTGTGTATCATGGAGGTGAGCAACAGCGCTTCCTGTTGAAAAAAGGCACTTTTCATTTGCCTGCCCAGGTCAGTCACCTGACGGGCATACTGAAGAGCGGTATCAAGATCCTCTTTTTCCCCATTGGGTTTGTAGAGGTGCTTATAGCCAATATTTAAAAGTATGGTGGCCCTCTGTGTATTGGATGAGCTTTTCTTCAACTGTTCCAGCAGACCGGAGAGGCTGCCGAGCACCCGGTTTTCTCCAGGCAGGTATTGGCCATAGCCAGCTACGAAAAAACAGGCCAGGGCCAACAACAAGGTTGCTTTTTTCATAATGCCAATTTAGGGCGTCTGTACTAAGTTTCCAATTTGGTTCATTCAGGTCAATGAATAGATCAACTGACTCGTCCTATAATAGCTACGTTCTCAGTCCTGTACAGCTTTTGATAAAGCAGGGAGTATACGGACGCAAAACCTTTGGTAGTAGCTTTAATACCAGTTACTGGCCAAAATTTGTTCCAGTTGCCGGATCTCATTGGAGTATATCGTCTTTTTTCGTTTGCCGAAATGCAGGATGTTTTCCACGTACGGACTTCCCTCCCATGCCAGCTTTACCAATTGAAGCGCCAACTCCTTTTTGGCAAGGAAATCCGGTATTACAGCGAAACCTTTGCCATTACTCAGGCAACGTAGTATAGAAGAGAAATTAGGCACTATATAATTGGGCTTCAGATCTGGCAGGCAACCAAAATTCGCCATCCAGAAATGCTGAAGATGCTCCATATCAGCCGCTGTAGTGTACCAGATCTGCGCTTTCAACCATTCCCTGATGGCCATTCTTTCATCGGCTAATAGCAGCGCATCCAATGTTATGGTATCTGTTTCATTGCCACAGATCAGGATAATCCGCTCTTTTGTAAAAGGTATATATTCCAGGTTGCTCTGATTTCCTTTTTGAGGGGTCAATATCAGGTCAAGCTTTCCCGTATCCAATTCCTGTACTATCTGCCGGTATTCTCCAAACCGCAGTACCAGGTTGAAAGGCAATTCTGCAAGGTGCTCTTCCAGCGAATATTTAAATATTTCAAGCCCCATACCTACACTAATCGTAGGCTTGTCCACCTTGGAATTTCGGTGAAAAGACTCTTCCGCTGCTTCCAGTTGATGAATAGGCTCTATTATACAATTATACAGGATGGTGCCCCGTTCTGTAGGCAGCATCTTCCTGGCTACACGTTCAAACAGGCGGTAGCCTGTATACGCTTCCAGCGAATTTAAGTGCACACTTACACCGGGTTGAGAAATAAAGAGCAGTTGCGCTGCTGTAGACAGGTTTCCTGTTTCGTAAACGGCTTTAAATGTTCTGAACCATTCCAAATTCAACATGGTGTAAGATTTTTAAGGTGACTGTTGCTGAACAGCCCACATCAAACCATTTGAATGCCATTTATCAACAAACAACATAATAATAAAAACCAAAATATACAAAACAATGAAAACAAACTACCTGTAGACAAAAAAGGATAAAACAGTATGATACAGAAATTAAAGTACACTCCGAAAATATCGGAGTTCGCAATTGCAACCCCACTATATTTTCGGGGTTACAGATCTTCCCGTCTGATATTCAGCCTGATCATTTTAGATTCCAGTGTCGTAGGCTTGATATCCATTAATTGTGCCGCCCCATTTACACCACGGACACGGCCATCTGCTTTTCTGAGTATCGAAATAATGTATTCCCGCTCGGTTTCATCCTTAGCGGTCTTCACATCTTCCAATGTTTTAATCACCTTTGAAACAGGTAAAGCATTCCTGTCTGTAAGCTTTCGTTTCAGTTCTAATTTCGATTGACCATCGTTGAGAACGGCCGACTGTTCGATAACGTTCTCCAGTTCCCTGATATTTCCCGGCCAGTGATAAGCCGTCATCTCTTCCATCATAGAGGCAGCAATACCGTAAAACGGTTTATTAAACTCCCTGCAATACTTCTCCGCAAAATAAACAGCCAGCTCTTTTATATCACTTTTACGCTCTTTCAATGAAGGCAATGTAATAGGAAAAACATTGAGGCGGTAATACAGATCAAGCCGAAAATTCCCTTCAGCAATCGCCTTCTCAAGATTACGGTTTGTAGCAGCTACCACCCGAACATTTACTTTTATAAGCGAATTACCGCCTACGCATTGAATTTCCTTTTCCTGTAAAAAACGCAGAATCTTTACCTGCATTTCCAGGGAAAGCTCTCCAATCTCATCCAGAAAAATCGTTCCTCCCTCAGCCTGTTCAAATTTTCCTTTTCTTTTTTCTATGGCGCCAGTGAATGCGCCTTTTTCGTGACCAAACAATTCCGACTCTATTAACGTAGCCGGAATAGCAGCACAATTTACTTTTATGTAGGGGGCATTTTTTCTTGGCGATAATAAATGAATGGCCTGGGCTAGTTTTTCTTTTCCGGTACCACTTTCTCCAAGAATTAATACGGATGTATTGTAAGGAGCAACCTGGGCAGCAAGATCCAACGCGCTCAGCAGTAAATGATGATTACCAATAACACCCCGGAACTCCGGATAATTCACCGATGCTCCCTGCTGGTTTCTTATAACACCCACCTTTTGTATCAAACCTGGCGTAGCTGCTCCGTAAATTATTTTTTCAGCCAATGCCACTAAACAGGTTCTCAAATCGTTGAGTAAAGCAATATGCTCATTGGTATGGATATGCTGCTGACGACTATAAAAAAAATAGTGAAAGAATTGCCCATTGCTTAAAACAACAGGAAACACCAGATAGGATTGTAAACTGAACGTTTCGGTCAATGTTTTTTGAAGAGAAGGAATATTCGCCTTCTCTCTGGCTGATTCACTGTTATAAATGATTGTATTGATATCCGTATGAGTGTTTGCGAGAATAACAGACAACGCTGTTTTCTTCAAATTGGTAATGGCAAGCAATGCTGTTTCCTCAATAAACTGGTATTCATCAAACCCGATACGCAAATATCCCTTATCGTTAAATTGTGCTGTATTAAGAGGTCTGCTACCAGACATCATAAGATCGAAGGGTATATAAGACTGCATAATTCTGGCCATCTTCAGCAATTGTTGCTGACCATCTATATTTTCTTCACTGATGGCTGTTAGTTGCTTCTGTAAAAGTGTTTCCTGGTTTGTTTTTGTTTCAATACTATTAACATAACGATACCAGGCAATATCTAACATGATCAATAAGTCTTTTTTCCTGAATGGCTTCACCAGGAATCCATATGGCTCTGTTGCCTTTGCCTCTTCCAATACCCTTTGACTTGAATTGGCCGACAGGTATATAAATACGATACGTTTCGATTGTAGCTTCCGGGCAATATCAATACCGGAGCGTTCCCCCTGTAAGCTGATATCAAGCAAAACAATATCAGGCAGTTTTTTTTGTAAATACGCTTCCGCCTCGTCGGCAGAGGTAGCTATACCAATTATTTCATAATCGGATCGCAGTAATACCAGCCTTAAATTACTTGCTACAATAAATTCATCTTCTACAATAAGTACCTTTTTCTTCATGACAGTAGCTATTATATTAAAATAATCGCACATAACAAAACTACGCTTCACTAAGTTTTTAAAATAAAAAAAACACCCTCTTTGCGCCCTTTCCTTATTAAAATAATACTTGTCACTATTACTGTGCTAATTTCTCTGCCGCACAATTAATCAGCAACTTTACCCGTCAGGCACAATGGGCCTTCTTAATCTCTACTGCAATGAAAATGCAACAAACATGGAAAACATCCATAATGGTGTTAACCCAATATCATGTAAAAACTGCCTGGCAGAACAGGTTTCTGGAAGTATTGGACGAGTATGTGCGTATTGCTGCCACGAAGGAGGGAAACATAATGTCAGCCGCCTATTATGAAAGAGGTGATGCGTGTATCATGTGGATTGTAGAAAGATGGAGCAGTCATACCTTCTATAAGCAAAATAAAAAGAGCACCGACGCAAAGGCCGTCGGTGCTTTCACAAAGATGGGCTTATCATCGCCACCTGAAACTACTTTTGTAAAAGAACTGGAGTCGTTTTCCAAAGAAGTAAACCAGGATGCGTTAACCATTATGCTGTTTATAGACGTAAAGGCCGGCACTGAAAAACAATTCATATCCATCAACCGTAACCTGGCACCAGTGTTACAGGAAGCTCCCGGTGTACTATTTTATCAGCTTAGCCAGGTAATTAACAACAAAACCAGGTTTGTAGTGTGTAAGCAATTCCGCGACTGGGATACATTCCGGTATCACCTGCAGGAGCCGGCGCTTCAACCTGTATTAATATTCCTGCAAACGTCTATAAAAGAACCGCCCTTTGAAAAAGGGTATCATCACCTTATTCCTTTTGCGCCGCAGTAAGAATCACTTCAGCAACTTTTTCAGGTTTTGAAAGCATGGCTACGTGACTTGCAGCAAGGTGATAGGTGGTGGCATGAATGTTCTCTGCCATTTCGGTTTCCAACTGTGGCGATATCATATGATCATTATCCGACACGATGAAATAACTTGGCTTGTTTTTCCATGCAGGATTTGACACTTTGGCGCCTATAGTACTAACATGAAAACGCCCTTGTCCTGCTGCAATAATCTTTGCCTCCTGCTGTGGAAGATCCTGTGCAAAATGGTTGATAACCGTTTCTTCTTTAAGCCGGATATAACCATCCGTTACGATCGGGTCTGCTAACCCCGGCACATTAGGAATTTTTCTTGCTTCGTGCGCATCCCTGCTAATGCTTTCCACACTCTGCCCCTCTCCCGGCGCATAAGCCGCTACATACACCAATGATTTTACTTTTTCGTTATTACCAGCCTGGGTAATAACTACACCTCCCCATGAATGCCCTACCAATATCACCTTTCCCGGAGCCTCTGCTATCGCGCGTTCCACAAAGGCCACATCATCGTTTAAGGAGGTTAGTGGGTTTTGAACAGCCATTACCCGGTATCCTTTTTTCTGCAAAATGGGTATCACTTTATTCCAGGATGAACCATCAGCAAAAGCGCCATGAACCAGTACGATCGTTGGCTTGTCGCTTTCATTAGAAGACATCACTTTTTTAGGGGCGTTTACGAAGGACATAACGGACAAGCTCATAGCCGCCAGCGCCGTTCCGGTTATTCCTGCTACTAAATACTTTGCATTCATAATGTTTACATTAATAATAGTTATAAAAATATTACAGTATAAAATTGAGCAACTAACCATCATCAAACAAATAACCTGGTTGAATGATCCTCTTAAAATTTTAATAGACACCTGCACAGCTATTACATTTTTGATACTACTGATTACTACAGTGATTTTATAAATCAAGTGAATGATGAGAGTTTTGTTGAAAACAAACACAATGAAGAACAAAACACACTACCATGTAGTAAAGATTAATGGAGTAGATATTTTCTACAGAGAAGCAGGGCCAGCAGATGCACCCGTATTATTCTTGTTGCATGGCTATCCAACATCATCGCATATGTACCGCAACCTGATCAATGATCTGTCAGATAAGTATCACCTGATTGCCCCGGACTATCCCGGTTACGGCAGAAGCGAGCAACCTCTTATGGCCGATTTTGAATACAGTTTTGCCAACTATGCCAAAATCATGGAAGCATTGCTGGAGCACCTCAACATTGAAAAGTTTAGTGTATACCTGATGGACTATGGCGCTCCCGTTGGCTGGACTATTGCCTCTAAACATCCCGACAGGATAGAAACAATTATTGTACAAAATGGCTGTTGCTATGAAGAAGGATTAGAAACCTTTTGGGACCCTATTAAAGCCCTTTGGAAAAATCGTAATGATCAGGATGCCATCAAGGCTTGCCAGGCATTTCATAGCCCCGATGGTTTGAAATGGCAATACACCCATCATGTGCCGGATGCCAGTGTTATATCACCCGACAACTGGGAGGTTGACTTACGGCATCTACAACGCCCCGAAAATGATGACATACAAATTCAACTCTTTTACGATTACCAGAATAACGTAAAACAGTACCCCAAATGGCAGGAATACCTGCGCACAAAAAATCCTGAAATGTTAATTGTATATGGTAAAGACGATTACATTTTTCCCGGCGTTGGCGCAGAAGCATTTAAAAAAGATGTAAAGAATCTTGAATTCCATTTATATCCAACAGGGCATTTCGCGCTCGAAAGTTTTGGCGATGAAATCACAACCACCATCCGGAACTTCTTAGACAGGAAAGTAGGTAAAGACGTAGTTATACCTGACGAGTGCGGCGATTCGCTCTGGGATAAGGTTTTGGCGCAAGACCCCGGTAAGGATACTGCGCATGCCTGATTATAATAAAAGCAATGTTAAATGGCAATGAATTATGCATCCCTGGCATTTACAGATGCGGTGAAAGACATGCAGGAAAAACTAGGCAGCCGTAAAAGCTATGCCCGTCATGAAAAGAGAAGTGAGGTGGATGGCATGACGGAGCAGGAGATTGTTTTTATCTCAGGGCAAGATAGTTTTTACATAGCCACCATTGGTGAAAATGGCTATCCCTATATACAACATAGAGGAGGCCCCAGGGGATTTATTAAAGTGCTGGACACAAAACGATTGGGCATTATTGATTTTAAAGGGAATGGCCAATACATTACTGTGGGCAACCTGGCTACCAATAACAACGTGTCGTTGATCATGGTCGATTATCCGACAAGAGCAAGATTGAAATTATACGCCAAAGCCAGGATCGTTGAACTCGAAGACGATCCTGCGCTGTATGCACAACTTGACCTGGAGGAGTATCAGTTTCGCCCGGAAAGAATGATGGTATTTGAGATAGCCGCCTACGATTGGAACTGTCCGCAACACATAACACCCCGGTACACCATGGAGGAGATCAATAAAGCCTTTGCATCACAGCATGAATACATTGCACAATTGGAAGCAGAAATAGAAAAAATAAAACAAAAAACAAAACCATGAGAATAGTCTGGCTACTGCTGATCTTCTTATGCGGCACCCTGTTACCTGTACAGGGTGGCCTTAATGCAAAGCTCGCCAAGTCATTGGCGAGCCCTCTATACGCCTCTATGATCTGTTTTATGGTAGGCGCAATCGCTATGGCAATTTATATCCCCTTCACCAAAGAAACGCTTTCCTGGCAACTGTTGAAGGGCAGTTCTATTACTTCCATAACAGGCGGCGGTATCATTGGCGCTTTGTTTATTACCGCAAGCATGATGGCACTTCCTAAATTAGGCATGGCGCTTACGTTTGGATTGGTAGTAGCCGGCCAGGTGATCATCTCCGTATTACTAGATCATTATAACATCCTGGTGGCAGTACCACACCCTATCAATGTATGGCGTGGCCTGGGTGTGCTATTGATCATTGCAGGAGTTGCTATTGTAGAAAAGTTTTAAGAAACCAAACAAACAATTTATACACGCTCCATTAAAAGTTCCAATAATGAGAAAGACAATTCAATCGATGGCCACCCTATTTATGATGGCAGCCATTTCCGTACAGGGCTATTCCCAAAAACCTTCTTCAGAACTATTAACACCCACCAATCATGCATTGGTGCTGGTAGATCACCAAAGTCAGATGGGTTTTGCTACAAAGAATATCAGCATTACCGAATTGCGTAGTAATGCAGCAATTGTAGCTGGTTCATCCAAAATATTCAACATACCCACCGTGGTAACTACTGTTGCAGCCAAATCCTTTAGCGGTCCTGTTTTTAGTGAAATAACAGAATTCTATCCCGCTACTGGTTATATCAACAGAACCACGATGAATTGCTGGGAAGATGTAAATGCGCACAAAGCCATCACCGCCAAAAATCAAAAGAAACTCATTTTTGCCGGGTTATGGACAAGTGTGTGTATAGTAGGGCCGGCTTTATCAGCTAAGGCAGATGGTTATGATGTATACGTAATTACCGATGCCTGCGGCGACGTTAGCAAAGAGGCGCACGACATGGCGATTAGCAGGATGATACAGGCCGGTGTAAAACCAATGACAGCCATGCAATACATACTGGAACTGCAACGCGACTGGGCCAGAAGTGAAACCTATAAAGGCGTAACCGATCTTATTAAAAAATATGGTGGCGCCTATGGCATCGGCATTCAATATGCACATGAGATGCTAAAACACTAATTTTTATTATGTTTTTACCGGTGTAACCCTTCAGGCAGCGTTTTAGTTAAAAGCCTTCGGATATATCCGAAGGCTTTTAACTATATATTAAGGGGTATTATTCACCTCCTTTATAAAATGGATAACGCCGTTCATGTAAAATGACTGCTGATCGTACATGCTGAGGTGGCTACCATTGGCACAGTATAAAAACTGTCCATGCTGTACTTGCTGGCTCATCCACTTGATATGTTCAGGATCCATTTCGTCATATTTTGCACCTATAAACAGTGCAGGTATTGTAATATCTTTTAATCGGGTGCTTATATCCCAGTTGCGTAAACTGCCAATAATACCTAATTCACTGGGGCCTTGTAAAGCCATATAATAAGGTGCATTCAATTTACCAAGCGCCCTGTTAAGAGGCTCAGGCCATTGTTCCAATGGCATGCGGCAAATATGCTGCGCATAAAAATTCTTCATCACAAGCTCCATATATTTCGGATTGCCATAATCGTTTCTGGCAGAGATAGCATTGATGGTATCCATCTCAACCTTCGGTATTTCTTTCACCAGCACTTGTTGAATATAGCGGTTAAACTCCTGGCCGCTTGCTACCATGTTCGATACAATGATCGCCTTCAGGTGCCGTTGGTATTTCGCAGCGTACTCCATAGCTAATAAACCACCCCACGAATGACCAAACAGATAAAAGTTTTCTTTATCCAGGTGTAGTGCCTGCCTTACCAGCTCCAACTCCTCCACAGCACTGGCTACATTGTAGCGGCTGCTATCACCCGGTTTGTCACTGTTGCCATTACCCATTTCATCATAATAATAAAACTCAATTCCCTGACCAGGGAAATAGCTTTCAAACACTTCCAGGTAATCGTGAGGAAAACCAGGTCCGCCAGACAATAGCATCACTTTTATGTTGGGATTATTACCAATGCGTTTTGTCCATACATGGAATACGCCTTTACGAGTAGTGATGGGTACCATCTTAGCGCCGCCTGTTTGTACAGTAGTTGTATCTGTAACAAAATAGTCAGCCGTACCATTGCTCTCTTTACCCGGAGCCGAACAGCTAGCCAATAGCACCAGCCATAACATAGACGCTATCACTGCCGTCTTTTTTTTTAAATACATCATGTTGTGTGTTTTATTTCACAACAAAACTCTGCAATCTTTTAACACAATGACGATGATGGAAAGGGCAGGATCAATTAAAAAACTGATAGGTTCTATAACATAAGTTATTTACCTGATCACACCCTTTTGCTCACTTTTGATGGATCAATCAGGTCATAACAATTATTATTATGAAAGAGCAAATACTTTACAAAACAGCAGCAATAGATGGGCTAGAAATTTTTTATCGTGAAGCCGGAACTGCAGAACGCCCGCTATTATTGTTACTACATGGCTTCCCTTCTTCGTCGCATATGTACAGAGATCTTATTGCTGATCTATCCGAAGCATACCATATTATAGCTCCTGACTACCCGGGGTTTGGTCAAAGCAGCATGCCTGGCATAAAGCAGTTCTCGTATACATTCGACAATTTATCAGTTATCATGGAACGCTTTATTGATCACCTGCAACTCAGGGATATCAACCTATATATCCAGGATTACGGTGGTCCTATAGGGTTACGGATTGCCACCCGCCGTCCGCAACTGATTCAGTCATTGATCATACAAAATGCCAATGCCTATAATGAAGGGCTAGGAGACGCACTGGAGCCATTGATTACCTACATTCAACAACCTGATGCAGCGCATGAGCAAGCAGCCCGCTTTTTTCTCACGTTGGAAGCTACCCGATGGTTATACCTGAATGGCGCTCATGATCAGGCCCGGATAAGCCCGGATAGTTATATAACCGATCAATACTATCTCGACCGCGCAGGCAACGATGAAATACAACTGGCGCTTTTCCTCGATTATGGCAACAACCTGGCGCTGTACGATGAATGGCATGCGTATTTCAAAAAGCACCAGCCTAAAACAATGGTAGTATGGGGGAAAAACGATGCGCTGTTTATAGCTCCAGGCGGAGAAGCTTATAGAAAAGACCTGCCCAATGCAGAGATCATTCAAATTGATGGGGGCCACTTTTTACTGGAAGAGCATCACGCTTATGTTGCCGGATTGATAAACCGCTTTATTTCCTGATAGAAAATGGCAGGAGCTGACAACTGCAACAGGTCGCTACAATTCAAAAACCTCATTTCCCCTGCTGATCTGTTGCTTTTTATAATTAAAGGTATGCCGGTAAATCTGGTACGTTATCGGTTGCACCAAAACCTAGGTGCACCCTCCAAAAAGCTCGACTAAATATTTAAATTTTCCCGAATCCTATGTGAACACACTTCGTTCGGAGGATAAAGAAAGCCAGGCAAATTGTGTTTGCCCGGCTATTCCTGTTCCATGTTGGAGAAGAATATCTCACCCCCTAATTAAAAAATACTATTTCAATTTAGACTTATACTCACTTAAAACCTTTTCATATCCTTTGATAGTATCATCCATGATGAACCCAATAAACTTTTTATCCTTTATAGCCTGTTTACCTTCGGCAATGGCCTTCTCCTGGTTTTCAACTGCTTTTTTGTAATCCTCCATATTCGCATACAACATGGCCTTGTTCTCATATACCATCGACGTCGGCATCTGTGGGTTGCTCAGCAGTGATTCCCACGACTCCAGGGCATACTCATATAAATCGTATGGCAGCCCCTTTTTCTTAGCAATAACTGCTGCAACAGAACCCACATACCCCGGGCCGGATTTTTGCCATTCTTTCACAAAGGCCAAGGCAGTATCCGGACGAACTTCGAGCAGGGCCATAAATTTGAAAAAGCCAAAAGTTCCCTTAAAGTCAGGAGCCGCAATACTTCCGGAATCTAATATTTGCATGGCCAGATCATACTTTTTATCTGCTATCGCCTTTTCATAAGAATCGTAATATTTCTTATAAATACCAGCAATAGAATCAGACTTAGCCTGCCTTGCTTCAGTTTCCTTTTTAGTAGCCACCGGATCATAGTGACCGCTGTTTACCAGCTCTACTATAGAGTCTAGTTCAATGGGGTGCCCTATCCAAAGAATTACACTGTCTTTCACAATGAAAGTACAAGGTATTCCATCCTGACCTGCCGCCTTCATCCATTTATTACCCATGAACTGATCTTTACTATCCGTAACCACATTGAATCCCATATTTTCTCCCATTCCTTTTACAAACTTTGTAATCTTAGGCCAGGTAGATTCGTAGGAATTTTTTCCATGGCTACTTTCCCAGATATTAACCGCAATAACAGTTGCATCCTGCTTATGTTTTTTTGCAAACTCCGACAGGTGCGGCATGGATGCGATACATGGCCCACACCAGGTAGCCCAAAATTCAAACAAGTACAGATGGCCTTTTTCAAATTTTTTAACTGGCGCCCCTTTTAAACACAACCCGTATTTAAATGCAGGCACTCTATCACCTATACCTAAATTGGCTTTATTTTCCTGTGCAGACAATTTTGCGTTCAACACAAGCAACATTACACATGCCAGTATACACTTCCCTGGCTTCATTAAATTTTGAGACATTCTTATATTTTTTAAAATTCCTGAATAGAGTTAAAAGGCAATAGGATATACCCACATGAATCTGTCATACATTCATGTGTTGAATTACACTTACCTTGTTACGATATGGTTCTGTTGACTAAATACTTACTGATTAGGTATTGCAAATACAACATTATTATCTGTAGGCTGAATAGTAAGAGCAACACCGTTGTAATCTGCTGCATCTCTGGTCATAGGAAGTCCGTTACGGAAATAATCAAAGCTGCAATGTCCCTCAAATGCAAGTTCCATGCGTCTCTCTTTCAGGATAGCATCCAGCACAGCCGCATCTGCCAGATTATCCACTTCTGTTCCAGAAAGACCGGCACGCTGATGAATCAGTTTCAAATCAGCCTTTGCATTACTTACGTTATTCAGTTTGGCATAAGCCTCTGATCGGTTCAGATACACTTCCGCCAGCCGAAAGTAAATACAAGGCGCCAGCGTAGTACCGCCCTGATTCAGGCAAAGCCATTTGGTAGTTTCCACTTTTCCGGAAGCTGTATTAACTTTAAAAAACGTGCTGCGGAGGTCAATGGATGTATATAAAGATTTCAACTCTGCCGATGGAACAAATATTGCTCCCAACCCATCTGAAGGGTAATAATGATATAATAAACCGATTGGACTACCACCGGTAGTTGTATTATCATAAGCAAAGATGATCTCCTTATTGGAAGCGAATACAGAACGGCCAAGTGCTCCCGTTTCATCATCCCCCAACATATTGATATAATCTGTTCCCTGTAAAAGGTCATATTTGCCACTGGTTTGCGCTATAACACTATCTGCATAGGTAATCGCCAGTTGATTGGAAGCGGCGTCAGGACTGTCTATTGAACCTCCCATATACAGGTATACCCTTGACAACAACGCCCAGGCTGACGCGGTGCTTGCAAACGAATTGGTTTTAGTTACAGGGGCTTTCATAAGCTCTGCTGCTGATTTGAGTTCACTGACAATAAATGCATACAAATTCTTTACAGAAGAACGGGCAGGTATATCAGTTATGTCCGTACTTGTTTTCAGCGGAACAGCCAGATCCTGTGCGTTGGCCTGGTAGTAGGGCTTTCCGTAAATACGAACCAGATTGAAATATGTAAAGGCACGCAGAAATCTGTTCTCCCCTTCCGCATAAGTCACCTTATTCCTGTCCGCTTCTGTCAGTGAAGCAAATGTGGATGTCTTAAATTCCTGAATACCTTCCAGGGTTAAATTAGCACTTATAATCAACTGGTACGATCCACGGTAAAAATCAGCGCTGGAACCAGCTGCAAGCCCTGTACTATTTCTGAAGTAGAAAGCGTCTGTATACTGACCTACCGGCGCCCAATCCTGCAGTGTTACATTATCTCCCCTGTTTTCGCAAAGATCCTGTAAAACCATGCTGTAATAGATTCTATCACTGCCATTGAGGTAAGTATAGTTACCAACGGTTGTTTCTACAATGCCCGCCACAGACGAAAGTTCTCCCTTCTGATCAATTTTAGTCAGCGGACGTATTTCATCGATTTGCTTGTTGCATCCGGTTAAAAGAAATATAATCAGTATAAGTATTATGCAATGTTTCATTTTATAAGCTTTTGCTTGAATGCTAAAAAATAACCTGAACTCCGAATACATATCGGCGTGGAGCGCCAAGGCCAGCGCCAACAGAATTGCCGAAACTTTGGGCTTCTCCTACAGAAGGGCCTTCAGGGTCAGCAGCCAGCAAATTTTTCGAATACACTGTCCAGAGATTATCCGCACTTACATACAGCGTCATTCCGCTAATCCTTAATTTATTTGTCATGAAAGAAGACAGCTCATATCCCAGACGTATACTCCTAAGACGTGCGTGACTTCCATCGTGCATGGATTTGGACGAAGCATAATAAGAAGTGTTGGAATGGTAATACAACATAGGTTCGGTGGCATCTGCCTGCCCAGGTTGTGTCCATACTTTCTGATTGCTTCTGAAAGCCAGCTGAGTCACTGAGGGAATATAGCTACCTTGCTGAAAACTAGAATTGTAATCATTCACAATATATTTGAATGCATACGTTATCAGTACATTCAGAGAAAACTGCTTATAGGTAAAAGTATTGGTCAATCCTCCAAAATAGCGCGGACGAAAACTACCCAGTGTCTGAAATTGTCTTGGATCACTTTGGCCACCCACTTCTGCTACTGTGTTCACATATTGCTTTCCGGCTATATTACCTTTTTCATCAAATAGCAGTTTTTCAAACAATGGCTTGCCAGTCTGCGCATCAACCCCCGAATATCTGATGGCTTTCATCGCATTAATATCTTCTCCTTTGTACAAATAATAGGTACCTGTAGAATACCCCTGCTTAAGAGAATCATCTGCTACTTTTATAATACTATTAGTATTATAACTGATATTGAAAGACGATGTCCATTGAAAATTTTTATTGCGCACATTGGTTGAATTGATAAGCAGTTCTATACCGCGATTACGTACGGCAGCTACATTACGCCATTGGGTTCGGAAACCTGCTACTGCCGGCAGTGTTACCTTTTGCAAAAGATCTCTGGAATCGCGGTTATAAAAATCAACTGATGCATTGAAACGATTCCACAATCCTACATCTAATCCCGTACTTACTGTGCGGGTTACCTCCCAACGCAGGCTGGGGTTGCCTAAAATCGCAATTGTAGAGGCTGCCTGCCCGCCATAAATGCTTCCGGGCTGATACAGGGTTTGTGTAAGAAAGTTATCCCCTAACTGGGAGCCACTGGTGCCATAGTTAGCCCGTAATTTCAGGTTGTTTATAGCTTTGCAACTTTTCAGAAATTGCTCTTCACTTAAAACCCAGGCACCTCCGGTAGAAAAGAAAGTGCCATAACGCTGATCCCTTCCGAAGTTGCTGGATGCATCCGTACGAACAGATGCGCTAACGCTATATCTTCTTTTAAAAGTATAAGCTGCTTCACCAAATACTGAATAAACCGCCTGCTGCTCCTTACCACCATCCAGATTTCCTGCTTTTGTAGATGGAATACCGTAGGAAGAAAGATCAAACGATCCACCCAGCTGTCCGGCAAGGGTAATTACCGGATAACCGGCAGGAACATGATTTACATTCACCAGCATATCCTCTGCTGTAGTTTTGCCATATTCCATTGCCGCAAGGGCTGTAATACTATGTTCTCCGAAACTCTTCCGCATGTTCAGCTGATTGGAAGTAAGAAAAGAATACAGATAACTGGTATTGGTACCCAGGAAGCCCTGTGATGACCAAAATTGCCCCGATCCTGTAAACGATCTTACATCGTAGTAAGTTTCATTTTTAGAATAATTCAGGTTACCACTATTGGTGGTGGAAAAGGTGAGCCAATCTGTGATCTTATATTGTAACCGGATACTCCCGAATAACAATTGCGAACGCAGGCGGTTGAAGTTATACTGATTTTCAAACAAGGGGTTTGCGCGCTGTTGTGTGGCACCATTCACCTTGTATAAAAGATAAGGTTTCAAAGATCCATCTGCATTATATGGATTGGCCCAGGGAAATAAATAAAGCAGTGGGGCAGCGTTCAATCCTACATCCCGGTTACCATCATTCATGATCCCATTAATAGATACGTTTAACTGTAGGCGGTCGGTAACATTACTGGTCAGATTCAGGCGCAATGAACCTCGTTTCAGCCGGTTGTTTACTCCTGTGGACTGCTCATCGTAATAAGTTCCGCCAACGTAATATTTTGTGCGATCATTACCACCGCTGGCAGACAGGTCTACCTGACGGTTGCTGCTGTTAACAAAGGCATAATCCTGCCAGTTGAATTCGTTTGCCAAATCTGCCTGAGAAGGCAGCCGGTAATTCAGGTAAGCTTCTGCGGTAGGATACTGTGCTGATAATGCCGCTTCGTTTATCTGATAATCCTGTGTATAATATTCTTTCTGAAGATTATATAATTCCCGGCCGTTCAGGTACCTGACAGGACCACGGTTCGGATGGTTCAGGCCATATTTAATTTCTGCTGTTATCCGTGATTTAACGCCTGCCCCTTTTTTGGTAGTTACCACCAGTACGCCAGCTGCAGCGCGTGAGCCATAAATAGCAGTAGCCGCTGCATCCTTTAATACGCTGATATTATCTATCTCCTGTGGAGACACCACATCTTTCAGGTTCTGGTTAGGAAGAATTACGCCATCAAGCACAATCAGGGGCCCGTAATTGAGTTTGGGCATCACATATTCATTCACCTGGTCAACCCCCACTCCTGCAATACTACTCTGACCTCTTACAAAAATCTGTCCGCCGCTACTGGTAGGGTCTCCCGCATTCTGCTCCGATATATATAATCCTGTTGCCAGCCCCTTGAGCATAGAAACCGGATCGGATGTCATAATGCCTTTCCTGAACTGCTCACCAGATATAGTCTGTATTGCACCGGTAATCTCACCAGGTTTCTTCTGGGTATACCCTACAGTCACCACCACTTCTGCCACTTCCTCTGCCGCCGGTTTAAGACTGATATTCAAAAAAACATCGCTTCCAGACACGAGTAAATCCCTGGAAGTACCCTGGCAGCCCAAGCTGCTTATGGATAGCTTGTAATTGCCGGGTGCAACTTCAGGGAGCGTAAAGTTTCCGTTCTCATCTGCAGATACTCCACGTCCACCAGGAGCCAGTGTAATGGAGGCGCCTGCCAAAGGCTTGTCTCCACAAATCACTTTACCTTTTATATCTGCCAGCCCATCTGGATTTCCTGTGGCAGGCACTTCCCCCTTGGCGGCACTGCTCTTTTTGGATTTCAATCTGATCACTAATCCATTGATGTCATAAGCCAGAGGTAAATCCTTTAAGCATTTATCCAACACTTCCTGTACAGAGGCATCTTTAACACTGATCGTAACCGCCGGTAAGCCCACAATCAGATTTTCGTTGTATATAACAGAAACGCCTGCCTGCTTGGATATCTCATCCAACACCCTGGATAAAGAAGCCTGCTTTAAATTAAGACTGATCTTTTGTGAATGAACTTTTGTTGTCAGTTGTAAAAACAACAGCAATAAAAGAAATTTTGCAATTCTCATAATACAAAGCGATTTTGGTTGAAGAGGTATGTTTTAAAAATACCCGGTAAATTGTATAACAGTCAGTCATTAATATATCCTTCCAATACATAGCCCACACTCACCTATATCCATGGTAATACCATTGGCACCATTGCGATTACCTGGTCTTTAAAACCTTTTATGAGTATCAGGTGTTGAAGTTTTGACGGCCTGTTTATTTTCAGCAGGCCATAGCTGAATTATGGCAACACAATCACACGACGTCCTTCCATCTTAAAATGCCCAACCCCATTGCCTTCCAGAAGACTAAGCAATGCTGCAAGATCAAGTTTGCGGCTTATCCTTCCACCATACTTACTGTAAATATCTTTGCGCTGAAACACTATATCCACGTCATACCATCTGGCAACCTCCCGCATGAGAGTTTGTATATCTGTATGGCTGAACTGAAAAAAACCCAACTTCCAGGCAACCACACTTTCTACATTTGCCAATCTGTTAACAGCAAGATCTCCGGCTGCCGTAAGAACTGCCTGCTCTCCGGGCTGCAATTGCTCAACAGCCTTCCCTTTTTCCACCATCACCGCACCTTCTACAAGTGTGGCCCTGCTGCTGCTTTCATCACTGTAAGCCATAATATCAAAGGCAGTCCCCAATGCTGTTACAGTCATACCATTCACAGCTACAGTAAAAGGCTTCTCTTTACCTGCTGCCACTTCAAAGTAAGCCTGTCCTTGTAATTCCACATGCCGCTCCTTTCCAACAAAGGCTGCAGGATAACGTATTGATGATACCGCATTAAGCCATACACTGGTTCCATCGGGCAGCAACAGGTGAAACATGCCGCCTTTGCCGGTGGAAAGCGTATTCCAACTCAACTCTTTCTCTGTACCCGTTCCATCCTGATAGGCTACCTGGCCATCTTTATAATTCACCTGAATATCTGCTCCCTGTATCACATTACCCGAAGTACCACTATCCAGCGTAATACGTTGCCCATTTGCAAGCGTAAGCATAGCCTTGTTGCCTGCGGGAAGTATCAATGCCTGACCTGTAATTTCTTTTGTTGTTTCCTTCCGGTTCAGAAGCCAGAGCGCCACCAGCATCAGCGGTATTATGGTAGCTGCAGCTATCCATCGGTAGGGTATCCGCCTCCCTGGCGGCACTATATCTGCCGTTGCATCATTTATATCAGGTAATTTATTAAAATATTTTTTATTAAAAGCGCTTCGTGCTGCTTCCATTCCGGATTCCGCTACAGCATACAGCCTGCTTATTTCCTGGTAAAAATCCTTATCATTTATTTTATCCTTCCAATCCGTATGTTCATTTCTTTCTAACAACCAGCTCTCCAGCTCTTGCCTCTCCTGCACATCCAATGCACCCAACTTCTCTTTGGCCACCAGCGCAGCAATACGTGCCAATGCAGCAAACTGATCTTCCTGATTCTGGTCATCGGAAATTTGTAACATATTAATAAGACAATTAGGATGATGTAAATTTGATCTCGGGACTAAAAAAAATCACTTTATTTTTATGATTACTATTGAGAAGCATAAAATATCAGCAGCAACAGCAGGATTTTCCCTTTCAATAACTTTGCAGCCCTCCCCTTCTGGTGACTGACAGCTGAAGGCGAGATATTGAGCTTTTTTGCTATATCATTTGTGGATTGGCCTTCCAGCACCAGTTCTGTCACTTTGCGACATTCAGGAGGCAAGGCTTGAACAGCTTCCTTTAACTGCCTGATTGTTTCGGCATAAAATAGATTCTCAAAAAAGCTGTCATCTGACAGTTCTCTGTTATCTGTATACATGCCGCTGGTTACAGCATCTATTCCATTTTGCCGCTTGAGATAATTGAAAGTGGTATTCTTTGTACTAATATATAAGTAAGCATTGAGATCTTTAATTTCCGGTAAACGGTCACGCCCGTCCCATACGCGGAGAAAAACATCGGAAACGATGTCTGCAGCAACTGTTTCCGATTTTGATAACCGGAAAGCTACCAGGTATAAAGCCGGGTAAAGCAGTCTGTACAACTGGTCGAATGCAGCATGATTTCCTACTGCAATTTCTTTTGCCAGTTCCGATTCCTTGTATTTCATGATAACTCTGCTCCTTTCCTGGTTTTCAAGAACATAGTGTAGCCCATAAAGGCTATGATCTGGTTTGTAATATATTACAGTCTGCCAGCCATTGGCAAACGTATTCACAGTTAATTTTACTATTAAAACTGAATAAAGGTACATATTCATGCATTAAATTTCAAAGCCGGAGCCAACGGGCAACCTTACAATACCCAGGCAGCTGGCTGCATTTAAGAATTTCTTTCAATCGCTTTCTCTCCAGAAATATCCCATATACCTGTTTAATTTTTCCGGCTTTGTAACTCATGTCACTTTTCTAGTCCTTGCGCTTAACTAGATTGCAGTAACCTAAAACCAGAACTACGTGAACAAGTCAGTGTCCAACGATAGCCTGTTGTGGGAACAGGTACGCAACGGCAATGAGAAGGCTTTTGAAACCCTCTATTACAGATATCATCATTTTCTATTGCAGACTACTGAAGGTGTAGTAAAAGACCCGGATGCAGCTGCAGAGCTCGTACAACAGCTTTTTGTAAAGCTGTGGACCAACCGGTCAGCCATTCGCATCAGCAACAACCTGAAAGGGTACTTGTGCAGAATGCGGCAAAACCTACTATATGACATCCATAAGCGCAGTGGCAGCACGCAACGCTACTATAATGAACAGTTGGAGCAGCCGGCACTGTCTTATACACATGTGGAAGAACGACTGAATGCGCGCATGCATCTGGAGGAAGTTAAAAAACAACTACTAAAATTATCACCACGTAAACGTATCGTTTATCAACTGGTAAAAATGGAGGGGTTGAGTTGTGAAGCTGTGGCAGCACAATTTTCTATCAATAAAAGGACGGTTCGCAATCAGGCATCGGAAGCGGCAATGGAAATCTCTTCTTTTATCAGACAAACGGAACGCAGGGTGCAGCCACACACCAGCAACTTCAACATTTGACAAGACGTGGAAGCTTCTGTTAGTCGCAAATAAAGCAAGTGACAACATCTTCTTTTGAATAAAAGTTCAGATAGAAAGCATGCTAATTCAGCTGCTGGTCTCTAAAAACATTAGGAGGTACGCCAACCTCTTTAACAGCCTTCAAGAATTCTGTATCACAACGGGTGGCATTAATCATGCTATTTATATAATAAATAAAAATATTTTTTACGTCCTATTTTACAACTGATTTTAAACTTTCTGTCTCAGATTAAAATGCAACTGAGCAGATTTAATATTTATAACTTAACCACCCAAGCATTCCCTTAAACCCAATACAGCACCATATTTCGAACAAGTTCACCACACAACATCAACGCATCAACATCGAAAAATAACTGAAAACCGGTATTGCACTTCTTATTCATACATTGTACCTTGTCCATCGTCAGGGATAATTATTTACAAAAAAAGGTACATGTATATACTATCCCAACCCCTTCCCTATTACAGGCAGCCTATCAACACCACTTTCTATAGTGCTGTCATATTTTGGTAGAACAAAAACCATCATATATGTTAACTTTTTTTTACCAACGTAAGAAAACAGCGCTAGCAAGCCTGTTAATTATTGCCGGCCTCACCGCCTCTCTCTGGGCCTGTCGTTCGCAGAACACCGCCTCTTCCGAACCAGATGCCGATCCGGAAGCAGGAGAAAGCTATTTACATATTACCAAACTTTCTCCGGATGCACCGTATGACGTTGACACTGCGCTGGAGCATAAACTTATTGATGCCGGACAATTTGACGAAACTAATCGCCTGTTTGATGTATGGGCATGGGAAACGTTCATTGCTTTAAACTGGCCCCTGGAAGCAGACGGCAAACCCAAATCAAGCATCAGTGATGAGGGTAAAAGAAAATGGGAATTCTGGAAAGAATCGTTTGAAGTATTTAAAGATGATGGCAGCAAACCTACCGTATGGAATGGTAAAAAAGAACTGTCGGGAAAATTGAGTGCACTGGTAAAAAGACCTGCAATGGAAGACACACTCATTTTATTCCGCACAAGCGCTTTATCCGGCCTGGTAGCAAAAACCACCAAAAAAGGACACCATGTATTTGTAAGAGATTCTGCCGATGAGGTAAACCAGGCATTTACTTCTCCCATATGGGATCAGCATGGTAACGAAGTTCGTTACGAAATAAGAATGGGCCGCCAGGAAGTTGAATACATTGTGCAGAATGAACTGTATAATATTGACGGACAGGTGAAGTTCAGCAAAGCCGGCAATAAGGTAACCTTTCCGTCGGGGGATGTTACCAAAGAAGGAAGCATTGAACTGAAACTGGCCTGGAAAATACTGGTGAAAGATGTAGACGATCCCAACAGATATTTATCTAAACCAGCTTATGTATACGAACGTGATGGTTCCTTTCACCTGGCGTATGTAGGCCTGATAGGAATGCACATCAGCGCTAAAACCGTATCTTCTCCACAATGGATGTGGGCCACTTTTGAACAGATAGATAACCTGGAAACCAACCCACTGGAAAAAGTAAAAGGCAAACCCTTACAACCTTCTTTCTACGATCCATCGAGCCTCTCTCCGGTAAACCTGATACCGGACACTACTGCTAAAGTGATTAAAAACCAGATACAACGCGTGTTACCAATACCTGGTGCAACCGCTGCATTAAACAAACAGGTGCGCGCACTGCTTAAAACCAATAAATCATTCTTACAATACTATCAGCTCATAGGCACTCAATGGCCTACACGCCCCTCTGCCGCTCCCTACAGCGATACTACCGTTTATAAACTACCTGATGCAGTAGTGAACAAGGCTGGTGGCTACCCTACCCCTACCTACCTTACAAATATGATAATGGAAACCTACTTCCAGGGGGCAACCACTTCCGGCAGTAATCCGCTGAGCGCAGAAGAAGTAGTGGCCATTCAAAAGGCATTGATGACAAACCCGGTTAACAAAGCGCCCACCACCGGTACCACCTACAATTACATGATAGGTAATGAACCTGCATTTTACCAGATGCCCAACTTCCCGAAGAATAAGGATATCAGTAATACACACACTGTAATTTTCGGTACAGAAAGCTGTGTAGGCTGCCACTCTTCCGCAGGCATAGCCAGCGACATTATAAAAACCTCCGGCAATACCGATTCAGTAGTATATAACACCGCTACTGCTGCGGGCGATTTTGAATGGCTGCTGCAATTGAAAGCTCACAGAAAGCGTCCATAACACATTATAAATCACATAAACCTTATCTATGAGCAATTACAGTTTTGTTCAGGTAAACCAGTTCCAGGCCAACGCGCCTGGCTGGAACACCATTGGCAACGTAAACTGGCAACAGCCAGACACCAACACCTTCCTGCTTACCAACAGCAGTGATTTTCAGGTACAGCTATCCTTTCTCTCTAACACCACTTTCCGAATACGCTTTAATCCTGTTAGCTCACCTGACTATTCTGTTAACCGCTCTTATGCCGTAGTGAATTATCAGCTGGGCACAGTTACAGTGTCTGCCACTGAACTTCCCGACAATGGCGGCACTTTACTGCTCGATACCGGAAATATCCAGGTGAAAGTCGGGCTCGCACCTTTTGGATTTGCTGTATATAATGGAACACAGCTGATTACAGAAACACAGCTGGGCACCAACGCCATCTACAGCAATCAGGCTATTGCCTGTATTATGAATTCGCCGGAGGAAGAAGTTTATTACGGATTGGGAGAAAAAGCGGGCAGCAATATTCAGAAGAATGAGTACACGTATACCTTTTTCAACTATGACAACTTCACCTATAACGACCAAACGACTGTACCCGGCCAGAATGTTGTGCCTCCGGGCAATCAGGGAGGTCCGCTAAACCCCTCCGGCCCATTATACAACTCCATTCCGTTTCTGCTGGCGGTAGGCACGCAAAGCCTTTACAGCTACGGCATTTTTTTCGATAATACAGCACAGTCTTATTTCAATATGGGCTGTAGCGATTATTCGGATATGGATGGTAAATATTACTTCGGAGCGCTGTACGGTGAGCTGGATTTTTACGTAATAACAGGCGTAGCAGATGATACGCACAATGTTGCTACCAGTGTAATTGACCAGTACACGCAGCTGACCGGCCGTGCTGCCATGCCGCCGCAGTATGCACTGGGTTACCATCAGGGATGCTATGGCTACTGGGATAGCACAAAGCTCACGTATGCCGCGCAGCAATACCGCAATAACCAGATACCGATTGACGGGCTTCATATAGATGTGGATTTTCAGGACAATTACCGCACTTTCACTATCAGTAATGTAAAATTTCCTGATGCAAAAGCAATGTTCGACAATCTGCACAGTATGGGCTTTGTTTGCAGCACCAACATAACCGGCATTGTATCTGCTAACCCGCTGGACGAAAACGGAAGTACTGCCACCCCCTACCCTACGCGCGACACCCTGCTCAATCTTAACCAGCAGAACGCACCCGAATCGACCTACAAACCGGATGCCCCCGTACAACCATTTATCTTTAACACACGTGCCGGAGAAGCACCGTCACCTTTAATATTTCTTGCAAATGAAAATTACGGTACCAACTCGCCCACAAACCCTAACATCAACCCCTACCAGCAATACTATCCTACCCCCGCCTCACCGCAGGGAAGTGAACAGCTGGGTACCTATGGTTTTTACAGCAATATGTGCGACCCCGAAGTACAGGTCTGGTGGGGATTACAATATCAATACCTGCTGGAAACCGGCATAGATATGATTTGGCAGGATATGACAGATCCTGCTGTTGTGCCTAATGAAGACAATGACTGCGATGATAAAACACTGCCGCTGGATCTGATGCGGTATGATTACGTAACGCAGCAATACCAGCCCGAAGCTGTGATTCATAATACTTTTGCTATCAATCTGGTAAAAGCCACTTACAACGGTTTAACTACCCTCAAAAGCAGCGAAGGTTTTAAAGGCATGTACAATTACCAGAAAAGGAATTTTATCATTTCCCGCGGCGGCTATGCCGGCGTTCAACGTTATGCCGGTATATGGACGGGCGATTCCGCTTCCAGCTGGGATTTTCTTTCCATCAACATACCTGAAGTGCTCAACATAGGCATATCAGGCCTGCCCATATCCGGCTGTGATGTAGGCGGCTTTGCCAACGGCCCCGGCAGTGTTAATATAGGCATTAACAACCAGAATGCGGTAAGCATTACCGATCCGGAACTGTATGTACGCTGGATGAACTGCGCTGCCTTCCTGCCATGGTACCGCAATCACTACGATGGTTATACCAAATCGTTTCAGGAACCCTATGCCTATGGCGATCCTTACATGAGCTACTGCCGAACCTACATTAACATGCGCTACCAGCTGATTCAGCTGTTTTACGACACCATGTATGAATGCACGCAAAACGGCAAACCCATTTCACGGGCACTGTTTCTGAACGATATTACAGACCCGAACGTATTCGGTATAAGCGATGAATTCTATGTAGGAAAAGACCTACTCATTGCCCCCGTTATTACACAGGGCGCTACCAGCCGTAACGTATACCTGCCCGCAGGCAGCAACTGGTATGTGTTTGATATTGCAGGTGGACAACTCAGCGCGCCAAACACAGGAGGGCAAAACATTAACTGGTACGTTCCATTGGGCCTTGTACCTATCTATGTACGCGAAGGCGCTATTATACCTGTAAGAGGGCTACAGCAATACACCAGCCAGCTGGAGGTAAACCCGATACACTTTTTCATATATCCCGGCGCCAACAGTACGTATACACTATATCTGGATGACAAAACCACCACCGGAAATCTGGCACCAAAGCCGGTATACAGAACCACAGTTGTTACTACCAGTAATTTGACCAATAAAAGAGACATCACCTTTCAGCGAACATACGATAATTACTCACCGGCAGAATCAAACTTCTTTGTGGAACTGTACGGCTACACCACCGCACCTTCGGCTATTACTATCAACGGATTACCCGTACCGGCAGTAAACGGCGAACAGCTTAACAGTTATTACTACGATAGTACATCAGAGAAAGTGATCATTAACGTGGCAGACAATAACAGCAGTATTGTTATCAGCGTTACCAGCTAAGGAATAGTCCCTGAGACCGTAAAACCGGTCTCAGGGCTTCTTATATACGCTTTTTAGCCATGCGCTTGCAATAAAGATAATTATTTACCAACCGATGACCTTACTACTGATCATAGCGTGACACTAATTAGATTTCAGCTTTATATCATGGCTGCCCTACCACCAGTCCCTGGTTAGGTACATACTTATCATATTCCATATGTTTGGCTACTTCCATTGCTGCTTTTTGTCCTTTTAGTTTTGCCACCAGGTGCAAAGCACCGTCTATACCTGCAGAAATGCCTGCAGTAGTGATTACCCTTCCATTATCCACATACCTTACATTTTCCAGCACTTTGGCATTGCGCACCTGCTGCTGCAAGCTCCCGATGCTACGATGAAAAGTAGTTACGGTGAGATTGTCCAATATACCTGCTTTGCCCAGGATAAACGCACCTGTGCAAACAGAAAAATAGCTTTGGGTAGTTTTATCACGCGATTGTATCCACCTGATCACTTCCGGATCATTGGCTGCCACATCATCATTGCCGCCAAAAACAGCGAATATATCTGCCGGAGGAGCGTCGGCTATGCTGTAGTCAGGTATTATTTTCAGTATACGCTGAGAAAGTAAAGGCTCTTTCTTTTTAGCAACCGTAAATATGTGAAAACCGGCGTAAGAAAATACTTCCATCGGTCCGGCAAAGTCAAGCACTTCTACCCCGTCATACAGGAAGAAGCAAATACTCATTTGCTGGCTCTTTAGAGAGTCCTTATTGATAAGTTTCATACCACAATCAGGACAATTGCCCGGGAGATGAAATACCAGGCTATCACAGGCGCCACAGGGAGGGCAGATATAAACAGGCGGCTGGGGCTGCGCGCATGCAAGCAAGGGAACGAACAGCAAAAAGAGAATCAGTTGTTTCATGGTGTATTGCTTTTCTGCAAAGCTAGCTACAGCCACTCATGCCTCCGGGACAACTACCCTATAAATCCGGACAATCTATTGCCCTCCGGAAGGGGAGATACTTTCTTTTTTAAGCAAATGCAACAGCTGATTAGACCCTTTAAAGCCACACTCTCTGGCAACTGATTCCATTTTATGACCCGCTCTCAATAATTGCTGTGCCTTTTCCAGGCGTAGTTGTTGTATATATTGACCTATAGAACTGCCAGTAGCTTTTTTAAACAGGCGGGTAATGTTTCGCGGGCTTACATATACCAGTGCAGCCAGTGCTTCTATGGTTATTTTCTGATGCAGGTGGCAGGCTATATAATCCTGCACCTGATGTATCGTATGACTTACATGCTGCCTGTTTTGCAGATATACGCTATGTTGCGATTCTGTGCCGTTTCTGCGAATGTACACTACCATATCTTTAGCCACCGTGTACGCAAATTCAGCTCCATGCTGCTCTTCTACCAGAAAAAGCGCCAGATCAATACCCGTGGCAATACCTGCACTGGTATATATTCTATCGCTTTTTACAAACAATTTATTTTCCAGCACGGTAAGCTCCGGAAACTGCTGTTGTAAAGTGTGGGTATAAGCCCAATGCGTTGTACAACTGCGCCCTTGTAACAAGCCTGCCGCCGCCAGGGCAAAGGCCGCCGTACAAACAGAACAGATAACAGCACCCGCATCAGCCGCGGCCTGTAGCCAGGGTATCCATAATGCATCATCAGCACGCTGAAAGCGGGAAAGATCCATCCCGGCCACTACTACAATATCATCACCGGTAATCGTTACCGAGTGGAGCGGAGCTATAGCGGCAAAGCCAATACCGGCAGAGGCGCCCGGATGGGAATAAGGCGACACATAATGAAGTTCATAAGGCTTGCCACAGCAACCAGATTCATAAAACACCGTTACAGGACCTGCCAGATCTAGCAGATGCACCCCGTCAAACAGCAGAAAAATTACTCGTGTGGGTTTCATCCTGCTAAATTAAAAGGTTATGAACAGGAAGCCGGCATAATCTCTATATCACAGTTGTGCGAAAGGCAAAAACAACGAAGGTGCCAGCTTATGCAAGCACCTCTGTTTACCAATAGTTATTTACATATCTCAAAAACAGGAGACACCTTCTTTGCTTTCACTAATATCCAATATGCCACTCTCTTTAATAGCAGGCCGATGCTGCTCAATTGCAGCCCATACTACATTAGCTTAATTTCTCCAGCGGGAAACGAAAAGAGGAGGATAGTAGCCGTTCTTCAGCAAAAGACAATACCTAAAGGCACCTGTTTGTTACAAGCCGGTCAGATATGCCGGTACATTTATTTCGTCAATTATGGTTGCCTGCGCACCTTCTATTTAAACGAATCAGGTGTGGAACAAAACGTGTTACTACATCCGGAAAACTGGTGGGTATCAGATCTTGCCAGCTTTTCCGGTAAAAGAAAATCTAAATACAACATAGGGGCCCTGGAAAAAACAGAAGTCATCTTCTTCAGCCATGAACAACTGGAACAATTGTTTACAGAGATCCCTAAACTGGAAAGCTTTTTCCGTATACTATACCAGAATGCACTGGTCTTTTATCAAAACAGGCTGCTGACTATATTAACCCAATCTGCCGAAGAGCGGTTCCGTATATTCCGGAAACTTTACCCGCACCTGGAGCAACGTATTCCACAAAAGCATATAGCCTCGTTACTGGGTATGACTCCTGTTTTTTTAAGCATGCTAAGAAAGCGGCACCTGCCCTAAAAAATGAGAAAAAGGAGTACAGTTTGTAGAAGTTTAGCACACCCTCCCTCCACTAATGAGAAGAAGCACTTTTGAAGAATTTAACCACTACAGCATCCGTCTCCCGTGGATAAACATGCCCTCCTGCGTGAAGATATAAAACAGTGAGCATGTGGATGGCCGAAGGATACATGGTGGCAGATTCTGCAAAAGGTTGCCCCTGCATATTGCACTCGTTCAGTTTTAATAAACTACTGAACATCATTTTTTGCCAGGCAGGCTTTACCAACAGATCATTTTCTCCCATGATGTGCATAACAGGCTTGGGTTTCAGCATCTTGTTAAATTTGAAGGCAACACCTGCCGAGGGGGCTACCGCTGCCAGGGAATCGCCCCGCATGGCCCATAGCAGATAAGTAAAACTACCTCCGTTGGAATGCCCGGTAACGTATACCTGCTTTTTGTCTACCTTATACTCCTCTGTCAGGGAACGGTACATTTCATCAAAGAAATGAATATCACGGTCGTTGCTGTCACCAGGCGCCTGCTGCCAACCAGAATAGTTACCGGCCCGATCCACCAGTTGTCCGGGCGTTTTCAAGCCCTGGGGCGCTATCACAATAGACTCCGGCCAGAGCTTTTCAAAATCGTGATTGCGAAGTATTTCCTGCATATTTCCACCATGGCCATGAAACAGGAAGATAACTGGCGTTGGACGGCTTTTTGCGGAAACCGGAATGTACACCAGCGCTTCCCGGGCAACCCCATTCACCTCCCATTGTTTAACTGCTGTAACGCCTGTTTCCTGCGCGTTTACCACACCTGGAAATAAAAGAAACAGTACCAGTGTAATTTTACTAATTGAGTTCATTGGATATTTTTAACTGACCTTCTGTATAGCTACGATGAAATTTCTATTCTGTGTTTAAAATTACCATTCAAACTTTCACACCAGCTTCTAAACGCAGGTGAAGCTGTAAAATCCGGGGGTAAACCTTTCACCGGTATCCATATGGCTGCACAGCTGCGAAATGACCTGATGAAACATGATAGCGAGGCTAACAATTTAACACATCATTTATATTAATTACGTATTTTTAAATACCATCTGAAATTCACTTTTATGCGCCTTTCACACACGCTACCTGTTTTATTGATAGTTATACTATCTTCCTGCCATAAAGACAAAATAGTAATTCCAACAGCAGCCTTTTCGTTCAGGGGCGACACCGCTTCTATATTACGAATTGCCACGTATGACACCTGTACATTGTTTAACAGCTCTATTAATGCAGACTCCTCGTACTGGGACCTGGGCAATGGCGTTGTTACAAAAGAGCCAAAAGCAATATTAACCTACGATACCTCCGGTACTTACCAGGTGAAGTTGACTGTAAAGAGCAGTGACGGACACACAGCATCGCAAATCAAGACCGTAAAAGTGCTGGACCGCGTTCTGAAAAAAATTGTGATCAACAAAGTGTATTGGGATACCATACCTAATCATATTCCTAATTTTAACGCCGTATGGCCCACCACCCCAACCGCAGATATATTTGTACAAATACAGCAATACAACAATGGTGATTCTATTGTTCCCTATAGTGGCATTTTATACAATTCCCCTATACTATATAAAAGCCCGGTTGTGAACAACGTTTCCTGCAACACCAATCAAACAATAGAAATTCCTGTTGCAAACAGGGTGGTTATTGATAAAAAACTGATTACCAGCTGGAGTTTCACTATTAGCTTAATGGCTACTGATAAAAACGGAACCACTTATAGTCTGCTCATGAATAAGGCAAGCGGTGTCTCTTATGGCATTATCAAAGAAGACTTAGCCAATAACGAGTTTAAGGTAAACTGTAATTTATTTTCCGCGCTGGAGCTGGATTGCGACTTTGAATAATGCCGGCCGATAAACAGATGAAAGCTGCCCCCTTATTATACTAAAGAACCTCCTTCGCCAACCTGACTACAACAAGTACCAATAGGGCTACTTTTTACAAGCGTACAGGAAGGAGCTTTGCTGCTGAACAAACCAGATTACATATGCAGCATATTCAAGGGAAAGTAGTTGCCATAACCGGGGCAAGTGAAGGTATCGGTAAATCCATAGCTATACAATTAGCGAAAAATGGGGCAAAAATTGTTTTAGGCGCAAGAAATGCCGGGCAGCTGAAACGCATAGCGGAAGACATCAGGAATAACGGTGGCGAAGCTATTTTTGTAAAAATAGATGTAAGTAATAAAAGCGATCTGGTTCAATTCGTAAATGCAGCTGTTGATCAGTATGGCAGGCTGGATGTCATCGTAAACAATGCAGGTGTTGCCAGCATCAGCCGTATCGACGACTTAGATACAGACGGCTGGGATGCTATGATCGATGTGAATGTAAAAGGTGTTTTGTATGGAATGGCAGCAGCAATTCCCGTTTTCAGGAAACAGCAAACCGGGCATATCGTAAATATCATTTCTACAGCAGGTATAAAAATTGTACCAACCCAGGGAGTTTATGCAGGTACTAAAAACGCTGTCCGTACCATTTCAGAAGCATTCCGCCAGGAGTCGGATGGCTCTATACGCATCACCGGCATTTCACCAGGGTATATTAAAACCGATTTTGCCACTAAAAGTGTAAACACAGACGATATGCGGGCAACAGCACATCATGCAGTAGAACAAATGGCTATAAGCCCCGATGCGGTAGCAAATGCAGTAATATATGCAGTGAGCCAGCCAGCAGATGTAGAAATAGGCGATATTATCATTCGTCCTGCGAAACAACAATAATGAATGTAATTTGAGAAAAATGCAACAGAAGCCAGACACTCATTGTATCAATAATATATCCCAGCTTATGCGTGAACTGGGGCTTCCCGCCCCGTTACACCCACTTGTTGCATTTGTGAACTATAAAGAGGTACCGCTGGAAACGCTGGAAAAGGGCAAAAAGATAAGCATTGATTTTTATAAAATATCCTTTAAGCCTTCCTTTAAGGGACATACAAGATACGGGCAGGGTTATTACGATTTTGAAGAAGGTGGACTGGCCTTTCTAAAACCTAAACAAGTTGTTTTTACACCGGAAGATACCGATAGCTATACCGGCTACGCATTATACTTTCATCCCGATTTTGTTCGAAACTATCCATTGGGTAAATCCCTGCATCAATATGGATTCTTCTCCTATGATGTTGCCGAAGCGTTGTTTTTGTCTGCAAAGGAGAAAGAGATCATTGAGCATTTATTTCAGGCGATAGCCAATGAATTAAAAACCAATATAGACCAGTTCAGCCAGGACGTACTGGTTTCGCAGATTGAATTATTACTGAATTACAGTAATCGCTTTTACAACCGTCAATTTCTTACAAGAAAAGCGGTCAATCATGAAATTATCGCTTCTTTAGATCAGCTGCTCAACACGTATTTTGATCAAAACAGCGGCTTAAAGAAAGGGCTGCCTACGGTAACCTACATTAGTGCATCCCTGCATGTATCCCAGCGTTACCTGAGTGATATGCTGCGTTCTTTAACAGGCCTGAACACACAACAATATATCCAGAACACAGTGATAGAAAAAGCTAAGGAACAACTATCTGCCACTTCCCTATCCGTTAGTGAAATTGCTTATACATTGGGCTTTGAGCATCCGCAATCATTCAGCAAGCTGTTTAAAATAAAAACCAACCAAAGCCCTTTGGAGTTTAGAGCCGCCTTTAACCCCTGAACTGATCCGTGTAATGCTTACCCAATTCCTCTCCTCTTTTTTATTTCAACAAACGCTTCTGCTATACCGGAATGCACGTTCCTCTATTTTTCTATTGTGGACATATCCCCTGCTGAATACCTTTCACCCACAGCAGATATATTTTTTAATCTCTCCACCTGCTCACTACTCAGCACAACACTATCAGCTGCACTATTTTCTTCCACCCGGTTAACACGTTTTGTACCCGGAATAGGTGCAATATCTTCACCTTGCGCCAGTAACCATGCCAGGGCTACCTGTCCCGGAGTAGCATTCACTTCGGTTGCAACAGCTTTTACCTCCTCCACCGTTTGTAGATTATGTGTAAAGTTTTCTGCCGAAAACCGCGGGTTGCTCTTTCTCCAATCGTCATCTGAAATTTGTTCACGAGAAGTGATGGTGCCTGTAAGAAAACCACGCCCCAGCGGCGAATAAGGAACTAACCCAATGCCAAGCTCTCTTAACAAAGGAAGTATGGCCAACTCCAGATCACGCGCCCAAAGCGAGTACTCGCTTTGCAAAGCAGTAATGGGGTGAACAGCATGTGCGCGACGGATAGTTTCAACGCCCGCTTCCGATAATCCGATATGTTTTATCTTTCCTTCTGCTATCAGTTGGGCTAAAGCTCCTATGGTATCCTCTATAGGTGTTTTCGGATCTACACGATGTTGATAATACAGATCAATATAATCTGTACCAAGCCTTTTCAAAGAACCCTCTACCGCTTTACGTATGTTCTCAGGCTTGCTATCTATTACACCCGCACCTCCTCCGGCATGAGAAACAAGCCCAAATTTTGTTGCAATGACCACCTGGCTTCTACGGCCTTTTATGGCTTGCCCTACCAATTCTTCATTCATATACGGGCCGTATATTTCAGCAGTATCAATATGAGTGACGCCCATTTCAATGGCACGATGAATAGTACGGATAGACTCCTCATCATTACGCTCCGTAGGACTATAATAAGCCGACATAGACATTGCCCCAAGACCAATACGCGAAACCTCAAGCCCCCCAATTGTAATGTATTTCATATTGTATTCATTTTTAGTAACTGTATTCAATGAGTCGTTATTGATGCAACCACTATTCCCTACTAACAACCCTTCCGGGTTTACAAAGTTCACCATGTACAACAGAAAAACATTACGGAAAACAAAGAGAAAATTATAAAATTCAAAGATGAGTAACACTCTTAATGCCTGTATTGGACTGCTATCGACCACTGCACCAGGCAGTATAGCCAACAATTGTCCCCCTGCTCCATTATACAAATAGGGGACTTTTTTGCGTCCAAACCAACGCATGGAGGGTCATACAGCTCCACCACCACTATCATTTTTTTACACTAACTTGCCAATACTCTGACTTTTAATTACATATGGCACTTATTAATTTCAAACTCAAACATCCGGCCAACATCATTCCCTGGGGCGATGCTCCTGATACCAGCATGGATTGGTTTGGACTCACGGATGGTGAATATTGGCTGGATGTAAACAAAGCCACTCTTTATGAATATACCCGGGAAGTATTATCCGGTAACCACGTCAACGACTCTTGTTATGTCGATTACCCAATAGCCCGCTTACTGGAAGACTGGACAAGCATATTTGAATCCATTGCCGAACCTGTTCCGGATGCCTTTTACACCATTGCACAGAGCAATAACTATCTATACAGGTTTTATGAAGCAGCTCAGAATTGGTTCGATAACCTGTCGCAAGATCCTTCCATTGATGCCAATGCCCATTACGATAGTTACGACAAAGCCATTGAATGGATATATAGCAGAACACTTACCGCTATGCACTTAACAAGCGGACCGGGCATCAGTTTTTTCAGAAACAGGAATAACATTTCTATTGTCTGGAAAGCAGACCACCTCACAGAGAACAACATTCCCGTATGGACAGCTCAGGACGGGGAAGTGGCAATGGAATATGCAACATTCATCCATGAAATAGAAGATTTTGGCCACCGCTTCTTTACGGCAATGGATGCACAGGTTCAGATAGCAGTAGAAAAAAACTGGGGCACTACCCAAGTCAATAAAGAACGATTAATACAGGAACAGCAGGAAAGAAGGGCTGGATTTCAACAGAAATTATCCATCTTAAACGGCCAGCCCACTAAACATACAGAGTGGAATGTAATCAACTCGATGATAACAAAAATGTTTAGTTAGATAATCAGGCAATTGAAAGCTTCAGTTTAAAAACTATTGCTTCCAGGCTTTTGAATGCACCCCAGGCTTCACCGGGCAAAACAAAAAAGGCTATACAATCCAGGAATCGGATGTATAGCCTTTTATAAAAAGCTTTATAATAAAGTAAAGTGCTAGTAAGACAGACTGTCTTTGCGCACTGCACCCGAAGTTAAGTTCTTCAGCGGAGGAGCAAACTTAGTCAGATCGATACCTACTACTGCCGCTTTATATTCTTCCACATTCGGAATTCTTCCCAGAATAGCAGAAAGAACTACTACTGGTGTAGATGCCAGCAGTGATTCGCCTTTTTTACGGTCAGAATCTTCCACCACCCTACCCTGGAACAAACGGGTAGAGGTAGCCATTACCGTATCGCCTTTAGCTGCTTTTTCCTGGTTGCCCATACAAAGGTTACAACCCGGACGCTCCAGGTACATCATGTTTTCATATTCAGTACGTGCTGCGCCTTTCGGAGCTGCATCGTTGAATTCAAAACCAGAGTACTTCTGTAATATTTCCCAATCACCCTCAGCCTGCAGTTCATCAATAATGTTGTAAGTAGGAGCTGCTACTACCAGTGGTGCATGGAATGCCACTTTACCTTGTTGCTTTTCCAGGTTTTTGAGCATTTGAGAAACAATTTTCAAATCACCCTTGTGCACCATACAGGAGCCCACAAAACCAAGATCTACTTTTTTATCGCCACCATAGTAAGAAAGTTCACGGATGGTATCGTGCGTATATCTTTTAGAAACGTCGCCATTATTAACGTCAGGGTCAGCGATCATGGGCTCATCAATCACATCCAGATCAATTACCACTTCTGCGTAATACTTCGCATTTTCATCTGGTGTTAAAGCTGGTTTTTCGCCAGATTTAATCTCAGCTATTCTCTTATCCGCTTTATTAATCAAGCCCTGAAGCACTTGTCTGCTGTTATCCATGCCCTTGTCAATCATAATCTGGATTCTGCCTTTCGCAATTTCCAGTGATTGAATCAGGGTATCATCTTCTGAAATACAGATAGAAGCTTTTGCTTTCATCTCTGCAGTCCAGTCAGTAAATGTGAAAGCCTGGTCAGAAGGCAGTGTACCAATGTGCACTTCAATAATTCTGCCCTGGAAAACGTTTTCACCACCAAATTTCTGCAGCATCTGCGCTTGCGTAGCATGCACCACGTCACGGAAGTCCATATGCTCCTTCATTTGGCCTTTGAAGGTTACTTTCACTGATTCCGGAATAGGCATAGATGCTTCACCGGTAGCCAGCGCCAGCGCAACGGTACCAGAGTCAGCGCCAAAAGCAACACCTTTCGACATCCTGGTGTGTGAGTCACCACCAATAATGATAGCCCACTCATCAATCGTGATATCGTTCAGTACTTTGTGAATTACATCCGTCATAGAATGATATTCGCCTTTAGGATCACGGGCAGTGATCAATCCGAAATCATTCATAAACTTCATCAGTTTAGGAATATTAGCCTGTGCTTTCTTATCCCATACAGAAGCGGTGTGACAACCAGACTGGTAAGCACCGTCCACAATAGGAGAAATGACAGTAGCCGCCATAGATTCCAGCTCCTGGGCAGTCATCAAACCGGTGGTATCCTGAGAACCTACAATGTTCACTTCTACACGTACATCCGAACCGGCATGTAATATTTTACCTGGAGTAGTTCCAACAGCATTTTTGTTAAATATCTTTTCTACTGCTGTTAAACCTTGTCCTTCGTTGGAAATTTCTTTTGACGGAGCAAATACCGGCGTAGGCTCAATACCTAAAATTTTCGCTGCCACTGTCTGTATTTTCTTACCAAATACAATAGCATACGATCCACCCGCCCTGATAAATTCTTTTTTCTGTGGAGTGAGTGCCTTTGCAAGGTCAATCAGTTCCTGCTCACCATTATCGTTATAAAGTTTCTTGGTTTTGGTATTGATGGTAAATACAGTGCCGGTAGCCACTGAATATACCTGCTCCAGGATAGGTTCGCCATTTTCATTGCGAACTACCTTGCCATTTTCGTCTACTTTTTTCACCCAGTTCTTCAGGTCAACACCTATACCGCCGGTAACATCAACAGTGGTAAGGAAAATGGGAGAAATACCGTTTGTGCCACCTACAATAGGCGCAATATTCACAAATGGCACATAAGGACTTGCCTGTTTGCCGGTCCAAAGCGCTACGTTATTTACGCCTGACATTCTGGATGAACCTACACCCATGGTGCCTTTTTCCGCAATCAGCATCACGCTTTTGTCGGGATGCTGCGCCTGTAATGCCTTAATTTCGGCTTGTGCCTGCGGAGTGATCATACATTGACCATGCAGTTCACGGTCACTCCTGGAGTGTGCCTGGTTACCCGGAGAAAGTAAGTCGGTAGAAATATCGCCCTCACCTGCAATAAACGTTACTACCTTAATTTCTTCCGGCACCTCGGGTAATGTGGTAAAAAACTCCGCCTTCGCATAGCTTTCCAGGATATCTCTTGCGATGGGATTTTCGCTTTTGAACGCTTCTTTCAAGCGGTCTGTGTCGGCATCATACAGGAAAACCTGCGTTTTCAACACTTTGGCAGCTTCCTGGGCAATAGCAATATCATTACCCAAAGCCAGGTCCAGCAATACTTCAATAGAAGGTCCGCCCTTCATGTGTGATAGTAACTCAAATGCAAAAGCAGGTGTAATTTCTTCCACCTTAGCGGTACCCAGAATAATTTCCTTTAAAAACTGAGCCTTTACGCCAGCAGCACTGGTAGTACCCGGCAGTACGTTATAAATAAAGAAATTGAGAGAATCTTTCCTGTATACATTACCGGTATCTCTGATTTGTTCGATGATTTCACTGAGTAATTCGGCACCATCAATCGGTTTGGGATGTAATTCCTGACCTCTTCTTTCTTCAATTTCTTTAAGGTATTCGTTATAACGGCTCATACAATAATCTTTTGGGATCTAGGGCGCAAAGGTAATTAATGTCGATAATATTACACAGCGATCTAAAGAAGATTCCATGCAGCACCAAATACCACTTGAATGCGGGGGTTAAAAATTAACAACCGTAAGTTTTATTTTAACAGCAAGCCATTCATGCGTGAAGAAAAGGTGAAAAAAGCGACCGCCAGTTAAGTGATGTATTGTACCTGGATGAACAGCCTTTTACGCTCTGCCTTTAACAATGAATACAGCCTTTTACAGCTTACTGCCAACAGGCTTTTGTGAAGTTTTACCGTACGGTTAATGCGGCAAAAGACATTGCTCCACTTTAACATTTCCTTACCATACATTTCATCAGGGTTTCACAGGCGTTTACAGACATGTAAAGCACACAAAGCAATAATATGAGCAATAGAGTACTCCTCGCCTTTCTGTTAATTCTGTCAGCAAGGCTATCTGCCCAAACCACGCACACGCCTGTGGAAGAAGCGATGAAAACATATTTGTCGTTAAAAGAAAACCTGGTGGCTTCTGATTCTGTAAACGCAGCATCCAATGCAAAATTGCTGAGCGAGGCCATAGGCAAATTGCGCATAAAAAAAGCAAACGCCCTTATGCTGGACACTTTAAGTAATGTACGCAACGAAGCGATGGAAATAGCGAAGAACATCAGTGAAACACAAAGTATCAAAGTGCAAAGGAAAAGCCTGGCTGCTTTGTCCGTTAAATGCTGGTATTGGTTGCAGCACCAGCCACAGCCTGCATTTACCATATTCGAGCAACGTTGTCCTATGACAGGTGAAGTATGGCTTAGCAGCGAAGAAACCATCAAAAATCCCTACTATCCACGCAACATGCTTACCTGCGGCGAAGTGATTAACCAAACCGGAGAAGCAAAAGCACCCCGCACGCTACTATAATACCCCCAATAAAAAAGCCCCCTCTGCAAAGAAGGGGTTTATCTTTTCTTTTAGTAGCTACACGATTATTTGTCTCACACCTTCACCCAGTCCTGCAACTCAAAATCATATTGCTTAATCACCTTCGCAGGATTACCTACCGCTATGGAATAAGGCGGAATATCTTTAGTTACTACTGCCCCGGCAGCTATTACGCTATGACAGCCAATAGTTACGCCGCAGGTGATCACCGCAATTGAGGATGGGCAGTGATGTATTTTTTCAATGACATCATGAGACGGATACGTTAAAACAGCATTAACAAGTTTTCATTTATTACCATACTTTTCAAAGTACAGAAGTCTCGATGATGCAAGAAACAAGCCAGAAATTATCACAAAAAAAGCCTCTCCATAGCGAAGAAGCTTTTGATCGCTAAGGGCAACCCCAGGCATTCTGATTATCCAGATCTTCTGCTACTAACAGCCGTGCACGGCTTAAAGCTTCCCGGCTGGTAAACAGGTACCGGGAAATATTGGTTAAAGATATCTTTTGAATCAGCATTGGACGATGCTTTAACAAAAACTTATATCGTTCTAAAGGACTTTTTAAGGATAAGATATACTGATGCTCTGCCTGCTGTTGCATAATATCCTGGTATAGCTGAATATTCACATGCAATATGCTCAAATGCAGGTCGTACAAGGGTTGCAGCTTCTTGATATTAAAGCGTAGTATCACTGAATCTTCCAGGGCAGTAATATTCTGATAAGAAGGTTTATTATTATTAAAACTTACACAATTGGTCAAAAAATCATCCGCAAAGCTAAACTTCATAATTTTCTCAGCACCATCCTCTGCATGAAAGCTGTATTTGAACTGGCCCGATAACACAAAAGCTGCATTCCGGGCCACGGTACCTACCCGCAAAAAATGTTCGCCTTTCCGTATATACCGCACAGTAGCCAGCTGATCCAGCAGCTGCCATTCTTCCAAAGAAACCTGCGGATACCTTTCAATTAATCGTTGATAGTAAGGTGGTAGCGTCATAGTCGCAAATATCTGATTAATTAGTTTTTTGTACGCGTAAATAAGAAGAAAGCACAGCATTAAAGTGGTCAGGCTTTTCCATCATGGGAACATGGCCACATTCGTCAAACACCGTCAAATGCGCATGGGGCAATAGGTCTGCGAATTCATAGGCTACATGCACCGGCGTTACCTTGTCCTCTTTTCCCCATATCAGCCATACCGGAACTTCGATACCAGGTAGTAGATCTGCTACATAATTACGTTGTGCCGATTTGGCCATACGAATAGTACACAAACATTTGGCACTATCGGTAGTTACTTCCATCACTTCCAACACCAGCTCTTCCGTAGCCATAGCAGGGTTATAAAAGGTATAGGCCACCCGCTCCCGGATGTAATCATACGAACTACGCCGTGGAAAGGCTCCTATATTAGTATTTTCATACAAACCCGAACTACCGGTTAATACCAGCTCTTTTACCTTATCGCCATGCAATGAAGCATATAGTATAGCTACATGCCCCCCTAAAGAATTACCAATGAGAATTACATCTTTTAAACAATGCTGCTGTATATAATTATCCAGAAAGGAGGTCAGATACAGCAATTGATCTGCCTTTGGGGGCGAATCAAATATCGGCAATGCTGGTACATGAATGTCATAAGAGGTCTTAAAATGGTCAATGACCGTTTCCCAGTTACTTAGCCGCCCAAAAAGCCCATGCAGTAAAATCATGGATTGTTTCATACTATCAATTTGAAACAAAAGTATCCGGGTAGCTATTGGGAAGATGTGATTACAATCACAAACGCTTTTACATGGTTGCTTTTATACCGGGATGCTCTTTTGCAACGGACCTTAATAAAAAATCCCCCAATATGCCAGGCATATTGGGGGTATTCAAAATACGGTTGCTTATCCGGCAACCCTGCCATAAAGCTAATGCCCCCATCCGGAAACAGAACTCATTACCTGGAGCAAGCCTTTGTGGCTGCTATCCGGTTCCTGAATATAGGGCTGGCAGGTTTCATATAATACCCCTACCAGCTGTGTCACTGTTTCCCATGCAAACATACCAGGCATCAACACCAGCGATGTACCTATGGAAGCTACATGCAGAAAGATATTCATAAGAAGATATTATTTTGTTGCCAGTGTTTTACGCAGCAGGAGTTTTAATTCGGCATTGGAAGGCCGTGGCGCATCAATAGATACAATATTGCCTTTGGTATCGAATAACATAAAACGCGGAATCGCTTTTATACCATAGAAGCTGGCTATATCACTTTGAAATCCGCCAGCAAACAACTGAATGCCACCCAGGTGATTGGTTTTTACAAAATCAAGCCACTTACGCTTGTCTTTCACTTCATCTACAGAGATGCTTACGAATGCCACGTTCTCATTGGCAAACTCCTCTTCTACTTTGGCCAGGTGAGGTAATTCTGCCTTACAGGGGCCGCACCAGGTTGCCCACAGGTCCAGATACACCACTTTTCCGGCAAGGTCTTTTCTCAGCGAATAGAAACGGCCGGCAGTATCCGGGTAATTAAACTCATGCCCTGCAGTACCGGCTTTAAAAGTACTTACGCCTTTCAACGCTTTCGTATACTTCTCGTTCAGCCGGCCCGTAGCAAAGAATGACTTTAACGGCGCTATGGCCTGTTCTATACCCTCCGGCGTTTTATAGCTGCCCAGGGTAGAAGCTACATATAAAGCTTTCAGTGTATCGTTACAAACTACTTCATACAATTTGTCTTTATCTGCTATTTTCGCGACGCTGTCTTTCCCTATAAACATATGCATAACATATAAAGAAATCAGCTTGGCACCATCCCCGTTTTCCAGTAAAGCAGCATCGCAATACATACCGGGATGAAAGGTTTGAGCATAGTAAGCCGGGTATTGACTTTTAACCGGATGCTTTGTTCTGAGACTGTAGATAAGCGACAGCGAAGCTATTTGCAGGTCGGCATCAATAAGCCTTGCCAGGTAGCTGCCAAAAGCTTTATCCGTGTCCACTAACTCTTTCTTCATTTGCTCCGCCACCGGCAACAGTTTTTCAAAGGCCGGAAAAAAAGTGGCATACGTAGCAGTATCACCCAAAGGATACAGCGCCAGGCGATACACTTTATCAGATGCACGTTGCCATTTGTCCAGCATCCTTTCTTCCCGGCTGCCGCCAGTTACAAAAGCGCTGTCGGCTTTTGCAGACAGATCCACTTCTATATGATCTCCTGGTTTTATGTACAGGCGGGTATAAGACCTCCCACGTTCCGGCTCGGCAGAAGCCGATAAATAATACAACCCCTCTTTCGGATTATTCAGAGCAAAGGCATACTCCCCTTCTGTGTTAATAGCTACTGATGCAAACGATTCGCGGACACCTTCTAAAGTACTGTACAAATAAAGGTTTTTAATAGCAGGCGAAAGTGAAGTCATACGGCCCGAAATCACTGCTATTTTAGCATTCCCCTGCGCCATAGCTGCAGCACTTATCCACAATGCCGCAGCGGCACTTATTACATGTTTCTTCATTTTTTATATCCGGTTTATAAAATCTGTAAATAATTCACATCTACCACTTTACCCATACCTGTAAATGGCGTAAAGTATTCTGTTACACCCGTTGCCAGCGCACCGGGTTTTAAGAAATGTACCTCACCGGAGTTATCGGGGTTGGCCTTATCATACATACCCAGTATCATGCTATAACCCACCGGAAACCACCGGGTACCGTTATTCAGGAAGGTAGCAGTAGTGGGCGGGTACAGGTACAAACGTTCTGTTTTTAACATGGATACCAATTTACCGCCCAGGTTCATGGCCACCTTCACTACATTGTTATCCATATCGTATTCATACAGGTTACCACCGCTGGTATAAAACAGGTAACCATACTGCTGATCAATAGCAAAATGATCGGCCTTATCTATACCGGTTAATATAGTGGTGACATCAGTAAGGGATAATGGGGTTACCGTACCTGTATTAGTAAATGTTAACCGGGCCAGGTAATAATTGCTGGCAGCGGTATCCTTTAAAATGGCCACCGCCTGACCACTATAAGCCGTTGTCCATCCCATCCATACCAGGTCTTTTTGTACCTGGTCCGGATCAAAAGCACCGCTGGGATAACTGATCTTTGTACAGTTCTTGCTGGAATAACTTCCGCCAAACCGCACAAACCGTCTGTTCAACGTATCAAAAAAGATACTGTAAAATGCACTGCTGTTATACGTTACGGCCATGTAATTGGAAACAGGAAACGTACTGCCCGTGCTTAGCTTGTTAACAGGGGTGTTATAATAAACACCGCCTGTATAGGAATAGGTATACACATCGTGGTTATATATGGCCATAGATTGGGAGGCACTGGAAGGGTAGATATACTCAGCCCTCGGCGGCGTAGGCAGCACACATTCGTTCCGGAAAACATATTTTTGACTATTCCAGGTAAAACCATCGGTAATGTTCAGCTTTTGCGTTCCCTCGCTGGTATTGATATACTCATACACTTTTGCGGTAGTGTTTACATAATCCCTGTTATTATAACTGGTAAGCGACAGAGGTTTGCCCGGCAGTCGCAAATAACTGTATTGACCGGCCACATCACCAATTAATTGGTTTACCCTGGAATAATGTTTGGGGTAAGTGTTCCAGGCGCCGGAAGAATCCTGGAAGTAATCCAGTTGTGTGCTGTCGCCCACCTGGCTTAATACAAACCACCCGTATTTGACTAAGCTACCCTCTACGGTGAGCTTTATATTTTTAATCCACGCCACACCCGTACTTTTTTGGGTTACCTTATAATACAAGTCATAACTGCCCACTTTTAAAGTGATGTTTCTATCCAGGTTGCGGGTGGTATCCAATATAATCCGCCTTTCCTCTGCAGTTGTTGCAAAGCCATTATAAGCAATCCATTGATAAGAGAACTGGCTGGCAGCAGTATCCAGCAAACCCAATGAGCTGGAAAACGTAGGAAACTGTGCCGGGTTACCACCAATAGAAATAGTGATAGCTGAGGCAAGGCCCCCGATGTGCAGGGTATCCACCTCCGAATAAGAATAATTACCCAGGTCTTTCCTGCACGATGTGGCTGTTACCAGTATATAAAGAAGCGCTGTTAAGCCACTTCCTAAAAATAGCTTTCTGTACATCATTTTATTAAGTTTAAGGTGCTGTCTATGCATAAACACCCATAGTTATTTCATTACCATTTTCATCATAATAGATACGTCCGGCTAACTTTTCATTGGCCAGCCAGTTTTTCATATAAGCGGCCCAGCCAGAAAACAACCCGATAGACGGGGTGCTGCCACTATCATAAAAAACAGCAGAAGACAAGCCCAGCACGGCCATCATCAACTGTACCTTAGTTAATGAATAAGCCCCCATATATCCCACCACCGTTGACTTATACGAACCGGTCCAGAGGTAAGAAACGCCCGCAATATCATTGCAGGTTATCCTGCACTGTAGCAGCGAAACAGAGTCAGAACCGCTATAATAATAAGGGATGGCTGTATTAAAACTGGCATTGGAAACCAGTTTTATATCTACATGAAGCGTGGTATCTTTTAACTGTGCCGTTCTGTGTAAAATCAGCATCAATGTATCCTGTACCCTACCCGCCCTTACCACAGGCGCCCGGTAAAAATCAAAATCAATTCCCTCCGTCATCGTACTGGTATCAGCAAACTGCACCGCATACGTTCTGTCACTATCACTGGGCGAACCCGTTACATAAATGGGAAAACTGATTATGGAATCTGTTACATTAGCAGCCAGGTAACCAAAAGAAATAACATTTACCGTAACAGCCGCTTTAGCATAGTTATCAGAAAAATAAATACTGCTGCCTAACTTCGCTTCGTCAAATTTCAGCAGCTCTTTTTTGGTACATCCTGCCATTACCAATGGCAACACTACCATTATAAACAGTGTATAGTATATTTTTTTACGCATAGCTTTTCATTTATAAAAACTGAATAAATAACCCTGATTACCGGCCTGTACTTTCCGCATCAGGAATGGGCAATACATATTCGGTTAATGCAACGGCAGCTTTGCCGCTGGTTACATTGGGCGATGCTATAGAGGTGGCGCCGGTTCGCTTATAATAATACCATAGCTGACCTTCGCCGTAAAACTCTTTCTGATACTCTTTTGCTAATTCGCTGCCCAGCAGGGAATAATCACTCACATCTGAAGCCAGCCCCCTGTTGTGGCGTACCTTATTCAGGTAGTCCAGCGCACTATTCATATCTGTTTCGCACTCCGCTGCGATATAATACATTTCGGAAGTGCGCATCAACGGAATAGCAAAACGGGCGTGATAAGAAGAATCGCTATCCGCATCCGAAATATCCTTGTATTTAACAAAGGTTCTGAACGATACGCTGCCCGATGTAGGATAAGGCCAGCTATATACATACCGGTAATCGGCCATGTTCCCTTCAAATATTTTGTCTACCTGGTTTTCTTCACCGGTGGCCAGTATAAGAGAGGACGACAGGTCGGATGAAAAGATCTTATCATGAGTATCATACAGGCTGCTGTTAAATACGTTGAAGATGGTTTCAGAAAAAAACTTCCTGTCGGGGTTGTCGCTATTGGTAAGTTTAGACAAAGTGATCCAGGCAAATTTATCCTGTGCCTCAATCACCGTTCTGGCTGCCGCCAATGCCTTTTCTTTATCACCTATCCATTGATATACCCGGGCTTCCAGCGCCTTTACCGCATAGTAATTGAACCGGTAATTATTCAGGTTGGCAATGCTGTTGCTGGTGAGAATAGGGTCGTTAGCCAGATAACTTTCAGCACTATCCAGGTCGGCCTGAATTTTACCGATCACTTCCTCTGCAGTGAGTATGTTCTGCGTTTGGCCATCATAGCTGGTGTAATAAGGAATGGCCAACTTACTGGTGGTAACACTGCTGTACACAGGCCCGAACAACCTTAGCAGGTCAAAATGCATAAACGCACGCAGTCCGTAAGCAGCACCATAATATTGGCGTAAGGTGGTTGCGTCCACATGCCGGGCGCCATATTTATCCAAATTGGTAATAAAAAGATTGACATTACCAATGGTAGTATACATTTTAGACCATATGCCGGCAATATTACTTTTTACACTGGAAGTGGTATACGACCGGCTGCTATAATAATAATAATAAGCATCAACAGCCGTTAGTTCATAATACCGTTGTGCAAACAGGTCCAGTTTATCCAGAGTAAGGTTTCTTCCATAAATACGGTCATCTGCCATTTGCAGGTATATGCCGTTCATTACATCTCCTATGGCAGCGGCCGAGGAATACATTTGTTCGTCGGTAGAGGAATCTTCCGGTTGCACCTGCAGCCATTTTTTACAGGAACCCAAAGAAAACAATATGAACAGGAACACAAGCAGTTTTACTAATCTCATTGTACACAGTTTTATTTAAAGGTGGCGCTAACACTCAGCGAAACAGATCGGGCATAGGGGTAATCAATACCTCTTTCGCGCCGGATGGTGCTCAGGCGAAAAATATCGTTCATATAACCCGTTACCCGGATGCTGGAAAACAAAGCAGAACCGGTTACCCAACGTGTTCTGCTAAAATCATATCCCATAGAACACGACTCCAGCGACAAGGTATTTTCCCGCTGGATAAACCGGGAGGAAATGGGCGTTGTAGATGTAAGCGAAATAGCTTTAAACTGCGACTGATCGCCCGGTTTTTTCCAACGACTGTACAGCGCCCTTTTATCTACGTTATTATTGATCACGTCTGATAAGGAAAGATTTTCTACTTTATCATATAAGGCAGTATTCATCTGGTCCTGGTGGTAGAGATAACGGAACACCAGGCTTACGGAAAATCCTTTCCACAACACACTATTAGTAATGGTACCCTGTAACAGCGGGCGGCTGTTGCCCACTTTCACGATATCGGCCGAACGGTAATCGAAGGTGCGGGTTTTGCCATCTTTTTTCAGAAACACCTCACTGCCGGTAGCAGGATCAATGCCCAGCGACTGAACAGCCCATATATCATCCGGCGCATAGCCATCCTTATACCGCTGCAGCGACCCCGTGCTGTATAGGGTATCATTTAAACTTTTTAACAGGTTTCCAAAATGGCTATACTGCTGCGTGTAGTACGAACCGGTTAAACGAATAAACCACGATATACCCTGTTGCGGTTGATAAACAGGCGCATAAGAAACAGTACCATCAATCCCTTTCACATTCAACCGGCCAGCATTTTGCGGCCTGATAGCCACCCCGTTGGAAGTGGGTACGTTTATCGATACCACCAGCGGATCGGTTAATTTTCGGTAGCCGTTCAGGTTAATACTCATCCTGCCCTTCATAAACCCGGCATCAATACCTATGCTGGTTTGGTAAGTAGTTTGCCATTTCAGGTCGGGGTTACCTAACGAACTTACTGCTACCCCTCCGCCGCTATAATTATAGCTATCCATATAAGAATAAGTAGTAATGGAGGTATAGGAAGAAAAGCCCTGGTTCCCTGTAACACCATAGTTGGCACGCAAGCGCAACAGGTTAATCCAACCCAGCTGCTGCACTATTTTCTCGTTACCCAGGTTCCAGCTCGCCCCTATGGAATAGAAAGGAGAATACACGTTGTTTTTACCAAATGCAGTAGACCCATCATAGTTAAAAGCCACGTCTATGGCATAACGCATGTCGTAACTATACGAAGCGGTATTGACAAAAGAGTTTCTGCGGGTAACCGATTTTACATAACCGGGGCTGCTGCCTTCTGCATACCCATATGCCTGCGAAAGTTTGCCATTGCTGGAAGTAGGAAACCCTACTGCGGTAAAGGAATTAGACGAGTTTTCTGTATTGCTGATTTCTACGCGGGTGTTCACGTTTACCATATGCTTGCGAAAAGTTCGCGCATAGCTTAACATGGCATTGCCTGTATAAGAAAAGTTGTTCGCCTGGTAAAAACGGTAGCTTCCTTTTTTCAGGTAATTTACATCAGCATACTTTGTATGGCGCGGCGAGGTAAAATCATCCGTGCCCGAAACATTTTTACTCACCTGCACATTACCCTGTAACCGGAAGCTTTTGCTAAGCGTATAATTCATTTGCAGGTTATTGGTAATACCCCACCTTTTCGATTTATCGAAATTGTTGATAGAAGAATTATACAGAGGATTTACAATCTTGTTAGATCCATATCTCCACAGATACATAGAGTCTGCACTGGTCCTGGTGTAATAAGGATTGGTGTTTACCCAGGTGCGGAAAGAATCGTAAGGCGACTCAGTGGCATTATACCCGTTAATAGACAGGTTATTATTTACCGACAGCTTAGCTGTTCGGTAAGTAGTGTTTATACGGGCCGTCCACTCATCATTACCCGAACCAATCATTACACCATTTGCTTTTTTATAGCTGCCGCCGGCATTAAACAGCAGCGTTCCCGTGCCGCCTTCCACATACAAACTATGCCGTTGCGAAGTAGCGGTTTGTAATGGCGTGCTTAGCCAGTAGGTGTTTACGCCACGTTGCACATCCTGCAAATGCTTAGTGTACATGGGATCGTAATAACTGCTTTGCAGAAATAAAGTAGAAGTGGGCGAACCATATACTCCCGCCAGCTGTTCAAACTGTAGCTTCTCTGCTGCATTCATCATATTGTAACCAGAGAGATCGGGAAAATCAAAATTCCAGTCCGTGTTGTAACTCATCCTTACCTTATCGGCTTTGGGTTTTACCGTTTCAATAACGATAACACCATTAGAGGCACGCGAACCATAAATAGCCGTAGAAGCCGCATCTTTCAGTATGGTAATAGAAGCCAGGCGGTTCATGTCAAGGTTCATTACTGTACGCAGGTCTGTTTCAAAATTGTCCAGTATCAGCAACGGCTGGTTTACATCGTTGGAGAATTCATTCTGTAAAGAAGAAGAGGTAATACTGGTGGTACCCCGCAGGTTAATAGTAGGCAGCACGTTGGGGTTAGAACCCTGTGCATTGTTTTCCTGCAAAAGAAAAGAAGGGTCCAGAGATTTTAAAGCAGCCACCACATTGGTATTAGCGATCATTTTCAAATCCTGCCCGGTATAGGTGGCCGTAGCACCGGAAAAGGTCTTCCTGTTAAAGGTCATCATCCCTGTTACTACCACGTCGCTGATACGCGAAACACTATCCCTTAACTTCACCAGTATATTTTTCTGCGCGCCATACAATACCGATGCAGGATAATAGCCCATAGAACCTACATCAATATAATCCCCTTTCATTAACACCTGCTTCATCACAAAGCGGCCATCCGAACTGGTAATTGCTTTTACATTGCTGCTTCTCACAGCCACCACGGCACCGGCAATACCATTGCCCACGCTGTCTACCACAGTGCCTGTCAACAACACCGAGTCGCTGCCCTCCAGGCCATTATACTGCTTTAAAACACCGTCTTTTCTTTTAATGGCTACGGTTTGCTCAATAATCTTATAAGTGAGCGGCTGTTCCTTAAATACAGCTTCCAGTGCGACGGGCAAATCAACACCCGATAAACGAACGGTTACCGGCTTACCATAGCCCAGGTCCTGCTCGTTATAAAAGAACAATACATGCGCCTGTTTCTCAATTTCTTTAATGGCATGCTTCAATGTACTTCTTTCCAGCGAAAGGGTAATTCTGGCAGGTAGAGACTGCGCCAGTACGCAGCATTGTGCCAGATAAAAGACAATGAAAAGGCAAAGACTTTTCAAGAATAGTCTCCTCATTTTAGTTTTGGTTTAATAGATCAATAAATTTACTACCCTGCGGTAGCCAGCAGCTTACCTGCTTTTACTTTCAGTACTCGTTACTTTTATTTCGTTAGGGCTAATAATCTCAAATTGGCAGTTGCCGGAAGTTTCCAGCACTTCCAACATGGCATTGAGGTTGGCAGCACGCGACAAACCACCACTAAAGGCACCTTTTACATTAGCGCCTATATCAAACTTTACATTATACCAATCTCCCACGCTACGAAGGATATCTTTGATATCTGAATTATAGAAAAGAAAATATCCCTGCTCCCAGGCCACGGCACTTTTAATTTCATCGGCATTGTTCAATATGGCCACGCTGGTTGGTTTTGGCAATACAATAGCCTGCTGGTTGGCAGTGATGGTTTTAGTATCTATTACCTGCGTATGTGCATTGTTCAGCGAAATTACCTTGGCGGCCCCTTCTATCACCGTAGTTACTACCTGCGTTGCCTGCCCCTCATAGGCCTGAATATTAAAACGGGTGCCAATGTCTTCTACAATAGCATTGCCCACATGAACACGGAAGGGCAGTTGTTCATTGTGCACTACATTAAAAAATGCTTCGCCTGATAATTGAAGCGTCCGTTGCTGCAGGTAGTTTTGCGCCAGCCGCAGTTCACTGGCCACGTTCAGTTTCACTACAGTATTATCGGGCAAGGTCAGCTGCAAAAACTTGCCTTTAGGGGTAATAATAGCAATAGCGGATGTATCAGAAAAGTGATTACCTACGCTGTTAATAACAATACCATCGCCCGATTTACGAAAACTGAGGTTACCAATAACAGTAGCGGCATCGCCGGCCAGGTCTTCAATCTTCACCATTTTATCCTGCTGCATGGCTATAAAGCCACCATTGGTGGCCGCTTTGCGGCTAACCCGGTGCCCATTGTTATATGCCATTGTTGTGGCTGCATGTTTGCTCCATTGATAATAGCCTATGCCCAGCAATGCTACAACACCCACCAACACCGCCACCCTGGATAGCCTGCCAAAAGAAAATATCCTCGCAGGCCGGGTTGTCTTTTCCCGGTTCATAGCCGCTTCTATCTGCACCCACATGGCATACTCTATTGCGTTGCGGTTGTACGACGGGTAGCTTTCCGTGTTCTGCACTTTTTCAAACCAGGCATCCACCAATTGCTTTTCCGCTTCTGAGGCAGTGTTATTTAAATACTTTTCAATGTAGTCTTCCAGCTCCATTTCCTTCATTTTAAGAATGCATCTTATCTATAAGTGACATCAAAAAGAAAGTAGTGGTATAAAAAAGAAAACTTTTTTATACCACTACTTATAATCGTATGAAAACCTTTGCAGGCCTAGTGTTTTGGAAAAAAAATAAAAAAGTAGAGGAACAGGAAAGTAGAACCCTGAATTTTAGAACGCAGGATCTTTAACGCATAATAGATCTGTTTACGAACGGTTTCCTCAGAAATGCCCAGCTGGCTGGCAATTTCCTTGTAAGAAAGCTGCTCCTCACGGCTAAGCCTGAAAATCAGGCGCATTCTTTCAGGCATATCCTCATTCAGGCAGGTGGCAATTTGTTTGTCCAATTCTTTTACTTCCAGGGAAATGGCAGCGGGGGTTGTATCGGGGATGGCATTGGCAAACAGTTGGATAAACTCTTTTCGCCGCGCGCTGTTTTGAATATGGCGTAGTGTAATATACCGGGCACTGGAAAACAGGTACCCTCTTACCGAGCTTTGTATTTCCAGCTCTTTTCTTCTGTTCCAGATAGAGATAAACAACTCCTGTACAATGTCCTGCGCTTCCTCTGAGTCTTTCATCACTTTCAGCACATACACAAAAATCTCCTCCCAGTAGGCGGCATACATCTCCTTTAAAGAAGAGGGATCATCCGCCTTCAATCTCCTGACTAATTCATATTCCAATCCGGTTTCCAATGGATTTTACTTCTTTATACTGAATGATAAACAAATTCCCTCTAATAGAGAATTTGCCGCAACAGGTGCCTAAAATTATGAGTTTATTGATTCCACCCACTTTTTCTTCGGCAATTCCCTGCTTCTCCTGTAGTAGAAAATGCTTTCATTTTGGCAACACAGACTGGCTAACTCAGGATACTTTATGTTCGTACCGGCGTGTTGTAAAATAAGCAATACCCCACCAGGCTATGCCCCCTGCCATCACAGGCAGCAAACAACCCACCAGGCTTGCAAGCCATAACTCGGCAGTAGTAAAAGTACTCCACGAAGCCACCCGGTCATCGAAAATCATTGTATCTATCACTGCCCAGCTTATCATCAGCAATAACAGCGTAGTGGCGATAAAAAGCCCGTTCTGCACACGCAGGTAACCAAACACCAACAGCAGGCCTGTTAAGGGAACCAGGGCCAGGGTACTATAACTCAATAAATCGCTTTCCAGGCTACAGGTTAAACAGGCCGACGATGGCTGTGCTTTCAGGTAATGTACAGCCACATAACCCTGCAAAAAGGTGAGCACGGCCCCTGAAAATAATAATATAAAACACCTGCTCATTTTTTGCATAGCGATATAAGTATAGTATTTGTGTTTCACGGCATATGATTTTCAACAGGTTATGGCGACGAAAGTAAACAAATAAAGTATTATTCCCCTGCTATCATACGTAAGCATACACTATTCCTTAAATTGCTTTACGAACAACCGGGATATGCGCTTCCCCCCTGCTCTTTATAGATTATAGATATTATAGAGCCACCTTAGTAATTTATGTTAAACACAGCCCAAACGATGAATAATACTTGCAGTACAACCGGACAATATTCACTACCACCCAGGTAAACTTCCCGGCTCAAGCGCAAAGCTTCTCCCCTTACCTCATCAAATCACCAGCTCAACCGGAAGCCTCCCTTCTTACCTGGGGAAAACTGCCGTTACCTATTACACTGTTTACCTGGCATATCTCATTATTCATCCGGAGTGCTGCAATACTTATGCAACGCATTGCAGCATTGCACTACCACATGGCAGTATTCCCCTGCCAGACTACATCATATACATAGCACACTGCCATATGCATCCGTAATGTGGTAATATCCCTTTATCATGTTGTAACATTTGCATAAAGCATTGGCATGCCTCATTGGCACATTATCCTATTCATCTGCCCTATTGCAACACTTACATAGCACGTAGCAATACACGTCTATCGCACAGCAACATTCCCGCATCATGCTGCGACATTTGCCCGATGTATTGCAATACCTACTTCCTGCCTTGCAATATCCCTGTGATATGCAGAAGTAATTTCATAGCATACACCAGTATTCCATTGCAACACAGCAGCATTCCATTGGCATGCTGGCACATTCTCCTGGTGCAGAGTAACACTCCAATACTCCACGGCAATTTTCCAGTGCTATGCTACCATATGCACAAATCCCACGGTAAGATACCTGCATGTATTTGCGAGGTTTTGTACATTTGATGAACACTTTGCAACCTGCAAACATGTTTGAACAATTCAAAAATACTTTCCAGGCGCTGGATGCTAAAAAATGGGATGAATATACCAGTTACTTCACTAAAATAAAAGTACCTGCTAAAACAACGCTGTTACAGGAAGGAGCAGTTCCTAAAAAGCTTTTTCTCATTGAAACAGGTTGCCTGCGGGCTTATTTTAACAATAACGGTAAAGATGTTACTACCCAGTTCTTTTTTGAAAACAATATGATTGCTTCTATTGAAAGCTTTCAAAAAAGCACACCCAGCCCCATTACTATTGAAGCTATTGAACCCAGCACCGTATGGTGGATACACAAAAAAGACGTGAACACTATTGTGCAGGAAATCACCGCCATCCCCTCCCTGAGAGATAGGTTTATCAATGCCATCTTTGAACGCACCTACGACTACATGCACCATTTCGTTGCCGTTATCCGGGATACGCCCCGGCAGCGTTACCAGAACCTGATACAGGAAAGACCGCAAATAGTGCAGCGTGTTCCGCAACATTATATCGCTTCTTATTTAGGCATCACCACCGTTCACCTCAGCCGCATTAAAAGTAAGATGGCCAAAGAAAAACCGTAGTACTGCCATTTGATAACAAATGTTATCGTCCGCCCCTGCCCCGCTGTTTAGTTTTGACTTGTAATTAAGACAAAGCAACATGAAAAAGCAGCAAATTATTTATTGGAGCGCAACGGGCCTGTTCTGCCTTTGGATGATAGCCAACGCTTACGCCTACCTTACCTCAGCACAAGCCCAAGCCCTTTGTACACATTTTGGATTTCCCGGTTATTTCAGGATAGAATTGGCGATAGCTAAAATAGCAGGCGTAATAGCACTGCTGCTACCCATCATCCCTGCCCGGCTAAAAGAATGGGCCTATACCGGCTTTACCATCACCGTTATTTCAGGTTTTATTGCCCATCTCTGTTCGGGTGATTCACTGCCCGCTTCGCTATCTGCCCTGGTGGCTTTAGCAATCTTATTCACTTCTTATTATCAATATCATCATTTTAAAAGCATATAACAATGAAAGCAGTTGTATTATTTCCGCAAAATCAGGCTCCTCAATATATCAACAACTTTCCGGAGCCTGTTGCCAGTAACGAAAACCAACTGGTACTATCTGTAAAAGCCGCTGCTATTAAAAACCTGGATAAGGCAAGGGCCAGCGGCAAACATTATTCTACTCAAGGCGATATACAACAGGCCAAAGTAATTGGTGGCGATGGTGTGGGCATTTTAGCTGATGGCACAAGAGTATTTGCTTTGGGTGTTACAGGTATGGTAGCAGAAAAAGCCATTGTAGAAAAGAATAAAACAATAGCACTACCCGAGGGCATAGATGACGCTACCGCTGCCGCTTTGCCCAATGCAGTAGCCGGCTCGGCAATGGCACTGCGTTTCAGAGCCGCTATGCAGGCAGGAGAAACCGTACTCATTAATGGCGCCACAGGTTTTACAGGCGTTATAGCGGTGCAGATTGCCCGGCATTATGGCGCTAAAAAAATTATAGTAACGGGCAGAAATGAACAAACCCTGCAATCCCTGCTACAACTGGGCGCAGATGAAATAGTATCACTGAAACAGAGTGAGGAAAACATTACGGCACAACTGAAACAAATACATACCGTTACACCTATTGATATTATTATTGATTATTTATGGGGGCGTTCTGCCGAATTGCTACTGGAGGTATTAAAAGGCACCGGCACCTTTACACATAAAACCCGTTTTGTTTCTATTGGCGCTGTAACAGGCGATACTATTCAATTGTCTGCAGAAACAATCAGAAGTGTGGATCTGCAATTATCCGGCTCCGGCCTGGGTAGCTGGAGCAGGGCAGAATTTCAGCAATTGTTTACAGACATCATACCTGAAATGTTTCAACTGGCGGCAGATCACCAGCTACAGGCAGATACCGTAAACATTCGATTAGAAGAACTGGAATCCCTGTGGCAAACAACAGATACAGACGGCAAAAGATTAGTGGTCATCATTTAATCGCCGGAAGGCATACCACCATCAAAAACGGGAACAGGCCATTCGATACCTGTTCCCGTTTTCACCTTCTTACTACCTATTCTTGCAGCCTGTTACAAAGGCTCTATCATATAACTATACCGGTAATTACCATAAGGCAACAGATATTGTTGCAGTGGCATAGCACCCCAGCTGTCAATACCGCCCACCCCCATTTGTTTACCATCTATATTCAGTTGTGTTTGCTCGCGCTTTACCAGGTTGGCGGCATGACGCTGGTTACGTTTGGCTCCATTATCCAGGTCGCTGTCAAAAAAATGCAAAGCACTGATGCTTAAAAGTGAATCGCTATATACACGCAATCCCCTGCCCTGCTTATTGATGATATGCCACCAACGCACCTCGGTTTTGTTACCTGTTTCCTGTGGCACCACATAAGGAAAGTATTGCGCATCCACCGTTTGCTGATAAATACCTACCTGTGCCGCAAAATTCCTGTCGGCGTAGTTTTCCTGTGGACCTCTTCCATAATAATGCACGTACTCAAACCCTTTGGGCAATATCCAATGCATTCCAAACCTGGGCATTACTGCTACTTTCACCGAAGTATCTGCACTGGCTTCCAGCCATTGCTGCACCAGCATTTTACCAGCAGCATTGAACTCATAACGAATATGCAGGGTGGCTTTTACAGCAGGCAGCTGGTAGCTGGCCTGCACTATAGCCAATCCGTTACGCAGCGTATCTGTTATCCCTGATAACACCTGCTGTTGCGTGGCTTGCTTCCATGCCTGTAATTTCACAGGCGTTTTGGCGCCGTAATCATTATCTGTAGGGGCACGCCAGAAATTGGGCGTAACCGCATAGGCCGTGTCCAGCAAAGCAGCTCCCCGGCTATTATATTCACACAGCTTACCGGTAGCCTTATCAAAAGCCACTGTAAGCTTATTGCCACTAAACTGTAGTTTACCAGGCAACTCCTTGCGTGTAATAGTACCGGCGCTTTGCACCACCACCATTACCGGCTGCGCCACCTGCACAGGCAACTGCTCGGTAGCCACTACCCAGCCAGCAGGCACCAGCGGCTGCGCTGTTGTGGTACTATATGCCAGGTTCAGGAACGCTTCGCCTGTGGTGGGTTTGTTATAAGGCAGGTGCAGGGTAACATACTGTTGAGGAGCCACCTGCCAATCCTTCACCTCACCGCTTTGCACCTTTTTGCCATCTACTACCAACTCCCATTGCAACGCTATCCCTTTTATAGCTGTAAAAAACCTTTCATTATAAATGGTAATAGAATCAGTTCCCGATAAGCGGGTATGTATATCCTGGTATACCTTTTTCATTTCCCAGGCATGTGGGTATGGCGTGCGGTTGGCATAGAAAATACCTTTGGCAGTAAAGTTCCAGTCGGTAACCGCTTCTTCCGGCTCATAGTCGCCACCATAGGTGTATACTGTATCCCCCTTGCTGTTCGGGCGTTGAAAACTCTGGTCTACAAAATCCCAGATATAGCCACCCTGGAAATGCTTTTTGTTATTGCGTATCACTTTCCAGTAATCGGTGAAATTGCCCAGCGAGTTACCCATAGCATGCGCATATTCCACCAGCACAAAAGGACGCACCGGCTGCGGGTTGTTCTTCACATACTCCACCATAGCACCCGGCGATGTATACATCGGGTTAATCACATCCGAATTCCACTCCCAGGTAAGGCGGCGATAATCGGCCACCGCCCTTTCGTATTGCACAGGTCTGCTGCTATCGCGCTGCTTCATCCACAGATAGCAGGAATAAAAGTTATACCCGTTACCCGCTTCATTTCCCATGCTCCATATAATAATAGAAGGATGATTCTTATCTCTTTCCATCATACGCTGCACACGCAACAGATGGGCTGTAACCCAAGTGGGACGATTAGCCATTGTGCGCGTAATATCATAACCCATACCATGCGATTCAATATTGGCTTCATCTATAACGTACAATCCATATTCATCACATAGCTCCAGCCAGGTTTCACTATTGGGATAATGCGAGCATCTGACAGCATTGATATTGAATTGCTTCATCAGTTGTATATCCTTAATCATGGCTTCGCGGGAAATGACATGTCCGGTTTGCGGATCGGTTTCATGCCGGTTCACGCCTTTGATTAAAATAGGCTGGCCATTCACCAGCAACATGCCATCCTTAATAGCTATCGTGCGAAAGCCGGTTTGCTGTGTAGTGGTTTCCAGCAGGCGACCACCGGCATCCCGGATACTGATGCTTACCTGGTATAACTCCGGCGTTTCCGCTGTCCATAATAACGGCGCTTTTACCGGTAATGCGCAATGCAAGCGGGCCGAATCAAATGCACGGGTAATAGCCGCTATCTGTTTCCCCGCTTTCCATAACACTATCTCAGCCTTCATCCCCTGCTGTGGCGGTTGGTTCAGCAGGCAATGCACCTGCAGGATGGCATCTTTATAAGCTGCGTCCAGTTCTGGCTGTAGTTCTACATCATACAAATGCACGGGATTGCGCGCCACCAGAAAGCAACTACGCTCAATACCACTGATACGCCACATATCCTGGTCTTCCAGGTAGTTGCCATCGCACCAGCGCATTACCTTCAATGTTACCAGGTTCTTTCCCTTGTGCAGGTAAGGGGTAATATCAAATTCAGAAGGCAGCTTGCTATCCTCTCCATATCCCACATAAGCCCCGTTTACCCATACACTCAGGTTAGACTTGGCCGCACCAATATGCAACACCACCTGTTTGCCATTCCAGTTAGCCGGAATCTCTACTTCTCGGCGATATACCGCCGTAGGATCAAAACTAAGCGGCACCGCCGGGGGCGTCAACTGCTTCATCAGATACCTGAATTCAAAACCATCAGTGGTATAAATGGGAAATCCATAGCCATTCAGTTCCCAGTTACCTGGCACAGGGAATAAAGGCCATTGAGTATCGTTAAAGCTGTTTTTTTCAAAACCGGCCGGTAATTCGTCCGGCTTGTTCACATAATAAAACCGCCAGGGGCCATCCAGGGAAAGATAATTTTCCGACTCCCGCCAGTTACCCTTTGTAGCTTTGGCTTCACTTTCATAACTGTAAAAGGTAGCATGCATGGGCAGCCGGTGCTCCTCGGCAATGGTTTCATCGAGCCAGGGCACTCCCCGGCGTGCAGTTGTGGTATCCTGGTAACGTTTCTCCTGGTGCTGCGCCTGTAAGGTCGGGGTTAAGGCAAGCAGCGCCAGCAGCACTATCAACAAATGGCAATTCCTCTTCATGCGGTGTATTCTTTTACTCACACAAAATAAAGCAGGACAGCTGCCCCCAAAGGGGGGTATTTTAATCAATTAACAGGGGGAAAACTCCTCTTATCCCCGGCATCCTCCGCATAGGGGATATTTTATACACCAGCTATCCATTCTTCCACAGTAACCACGTCGGCCTGGCGTGGAAATATCCGGGTATTTAAAAACTGGTGCACTTCCTCTTCCCTGTCGGCACAGCCATCGCCCAACACCGTAATACGGTAATCTTTATCGGCCGCTTCGCGCAAAGTAGATAATACCACCCCGCTGGTAGCAATACCTGTTAACACCAGGTGCTGAATTTGAAAAGCACGCAATACCACTTCCAGGTCGCTGCCGGTAAAAGCACTTACCCGGCGCTTTACCACCACACATTCGTTTTCCTGTGGCGCCACGCTGGGGTGTATGGCCGTAAACTCAGCCGGGGTAATATTGGCAAACATGGGTTTGCTGGCCATAAACCCTTTGTTATTCGCGCTTATCTCCGGCGCTCCGGCCCTGAAACCCACCACCACATAAATCACCGATATGTTATTGCTGCGGGCGCTTTCTATAGCCTGTGCCACCTTACCGGTAAGTGTGGCTGCTTCCGGTATCATACCCAACATAGCTGTTTGCATGTCCATTACTAATAAAGCAGTGTTGCTGTTGTTGCTCATTGTATTGTCTGTTTTATGATGATTGTTGAATGGTGCCGCTGTCATCGGCAGCAGAAGCGTGTTGCCGGAGGTGCCGGGAGAATACGCCTGCTATGGCCACAGCAATGCCCCCCTGCACCAGCATGGTAAACGGCGCAGACAGGCTTTGAGAAACAGCCCCGGCCAGCAAACTCCCTAAGGGCAACATGCCAAAATAAGCCATGGCTATATAGCTCATTACCCGGCCCCGCATAGGTGCCGCTGCTTCCATTTGTATAATGGTGATACTAACCGTCATAGGCGTAAGCGAAGCCAACCCGATGACCACCGCAAAAGGAATGGCCGCATAAAAAGATGTACAACGGGAAAAGCCGATCAGCCCCACACCTAACACGCCAATGCTTATCAAGAGAATACGGGTAAGATTGGCGCTTTTGTGTAAAGAAGCCAGGTAAAAACTGGCCACTATCGATCCCAACCCCACTGCACTGGCTATATACCCAAAAGTGAGGGCATCCCCTGTAAAAATCACTTTGGCAAAAACCGGCATCAGCGTGTCATACGGCAACACCAGCAGCCCCATGCACATGGTAAAAATAATGATGATGCCTATGCGCGGCGTTTGCCGCAAATACCGGAACCCTTCTGCCAACTCAGTAACCGCTTTCTTTTTAGTAGCAGGCGGCACAAAAGCAGGTAGCTTCATCAGTAACAGCGAGGTGATCACCGCCAGAAAACTTACTGCGTTTAATGTAAAACAGGTATGTGCGCCAAACGTTTGCAACACAATACCCGACAAAGCCGGGCCTATTAACCGGGCAATGTTTACCATGGCCGAGTTCAATGCCAGCGCGTTGCTGATGTCTTCTTTATTATGCACCAACTCGTGCACCATCGGTTGCCGGGCCGGTGTATCAAACGCATTCACAACGCCCAGCAATACACTTAACGCCAGAATTTGCCATACCGCATACTGATGTGTAAGGGTAAGAATAGCCAGCAATACCGATTGCAGCAAGGAAACAGTTTGCGTAATCAATAATATAGTACGCCGGTTATAACGATCAGAAACTATACCCCCTAACAACGAAAACAAAAAGGAAGGAAACTGCTGTGCAAACACCGCCAGCCCTAACATATAAGCCGAGTGCGTAATGGAATACACCACCCAGCTCACCGCTGTACGCTGCATCCAGGTACCTATTTGCGAAATAGATTGCCCGCAAAAAAACAATGCATAATTTCTGTTACGGAAAGCCCGGAAGGCGTTCCTGGTTTCTACTTGAGTCATAAATAATATCATCGTCGCTTTTACAATTCGACACTTTTTGATAAAATGTCGAAAACAAAGCAAAAAAATGTTCCTTACCGAAGACGTAGCATGGTCATCTGCACCAGCACATCAATAGCCTGCTCAATACGCGCCAAACTGCTATCCACCATCATCTCCCGCTTAAACCCACGCAATGTGCTGGCAAACACAAATAAAATCATGTCCTGCTCTTTAGCGTCCAGCGTTGCCACTTCTCCCTGGGCTGTGCCCTGTTTCAACACCTTGCTTAACAAAGCTGCTTCTTCCTTCCTGATCTTTTTCTGAATAGCCACCTTCTTTTGAGCATATTGCGGCATTTCATCCGGATGCATGCCCGTTTCCAGCGCATCGAAGAAAGACTTCTTTTTACGGGAAATTTTGGTTTTGGTAACACCATACGTACGCAGCTTTTGCTCCACCGTAGTGGCCTGCTCTACCGCACGCGCAAGTTCTGCCATAATATCGCTGATTTCAGCGTCCATCACCGCATCAAATACTTCATCCTTATTCTTGTAGTAGTAATACAAGGAACTTCTACCCTTGCCAATAGCCTTCGCCACATCATCCATCGTTACCTTCTGATAACCATGCTTTTGAAACAGCTGCTGCGCCGCCTGCAAAATCTGCTGCTGCATCAAATCTTCTTTTATCGCATTGGTGGCTGACATGAAAGTGTTGCTTGTAGAGTACAAAGGTACATTCATTTTCGACATACAAACAAATTTTGTCGAAAAGTGAATCACTGATATTCCGGGCAAAAAAAGATAAACCACCCAAGTACACCTCCAAAAACCGGCGCTTTACCTGTACATTCACCCGTACAAATCCAGGTAATTGTTCAACTGGCATAATAAAATCCAATATGAATAATAAGGTAAAAGGATATTTGCTGGCTATATTCTCGGCCATTTTTTACGGCCTGATCCCTTTATTTATGCTACCCCTCAAAGCCATACACTTTTCGGTAGACCTTACTTTATTTTATCGCTTCTTCATTTCCGCCCTGGTGCTGCTGGGCTATATCGTTTATACAAAGAAAGCCCTGAAAGTCAACAGTCGCGAACTGATTATTCTGGGCGCGTTAGGTAGCTTATTTGCATTCAGCTCAGAATTGTTATTCATGGGGTACGACCTGCTTTCTCCCGGCATCGCCTCTACCCTGTTGTTTGTTTACCCGATTATGGTGGCGCTGATCATGGCTTTCTTTTTCCAGGAAAAATTAACCAGGCTAACCGTGCTATCCTTGTTCATTACCCTGTGCGGCATATTTGCCCTTAGCATCAAAGACGCCAATTTTCATATCAATGTGGCCGGCCTGGTAGTAGCACTTTTATGCGCCCTGTGTTATGCTATTTACATTGTGGCGGTAAACAAAGCCAAACTACAGGTACCAGGCATCACTATATCGTTTTACTCTATGTTGTTTTCTGCCCTATTTTATCTGTGTAAAGTGCTGGTGCTACATTCTTTTATAGTGCCCGGTGCAGGCACCTTATTGCACATTACGCTATTTGGTTTGATTACCTGTGTGGGTTCTATTACAGCTTTGGTGTATGCCATTAAGTTGATTGGTTCTACCCCTACTTCTATTATGGGAGCTGTGGAGCCGGTTACGGCGGTAGCCATTAGCGTATTGCTGTTCCAGGAACCATTTACGGGAGCTTTACTAGCAGGGATTGTGTTGATTTTGACGGGGGTGCTGATTAGTATTATTGCGGATAGTAAGAAGGAAACAGCAGCGCATTGAACCTAACAGCATGTTTCTTTTTCCTTATTTACTTGCAATGGTTCTGTAGATCCTGAACAACATGAATAGCAAAGGCCGGTTCCTCTTTTAAAGAAGAACCGGCCTTTTTCTATTATTAAAAAATCTCCTCTTACTTCAAAGAAATAGTACACGTCTTCCCCCACTGAATAGCTGCACCAGCAGTAGCAGTTGGGTTCCAGTAACACTCCCTCATAGTAAGCACTTGCTTTTGCGTATCCAATGCACCAAAATGGAAAGTCAACTTGGTTTCGTCTGTGGCAGACACTACCCCTTTCATGGGCGAGTCAGCACCAACGGTTGGCAGGGAAATATCGCTATCCGGACCAGCATAAGTGTAGTACTTGCTTTCGTGCACATGTCCATGCAAATACGCTTTGATGTTGGTATGCTTTTTCAGAAAAGCTACAAATGCTCTTTGCTCAATAGCATCAGAACCGGTAGAAGAACTACCATCTTTCAGGTGCTCGTCTAATACGTTATCAAACTTATCAGTGGCATTAATAGAATGATCGCCGTTAGGATTGGTAAAGTGGTTGGTTACTACAGCTGGCTGATCGTGCGCTACAATGATCACCGGTGTGGTAGATGCTATGGCTTGCAGGTCTTTCTCCATCCAGATACGTACGCTGGAATCAGGCCACATTTGAATAAAGCAAAAATGCACACCACCAATTTCTCTTGAATAGTTAATGCGATCGTTGTTATAATTATAGTTAGCAGCTGTTTTAGTGGTGGTATTAAACATCAGGTTGTAAATACCTGCCATAGAAGTAGCATCCGTTAATGGATTCATGGTGGCATAATAGCCGATAGTATTAGATACATCATGGTTACCAGGCACCATCAGCAATTCTGCATTTTGCCCGTTACCATTTTTAACAGTAAGGCTTTGCAGGTAGTCTGTTTTAAACTGATCCCACGAAGCAGCGGCTGTTTGCACGCTGGCACTGGTTTCCATTCTGTTAGCAATATCGCCACCTTCCAGGATATAATCTACTGTGTTAATTTTTAAACCAGCGTTTACACCACTGTCGGCAGGCAGTGTCATTCCAGGCAAGGTGTTCATTTGCGCCACCATCGCTGCGTTCACTACATGCGCGTCTACCTTTGTTTTACCCTGGAATGCGGCACGGGTTAAACCATAGTGCGCATCTGAAGTAAACACAAACTGAACAGAAGCAGGCATGTTTCCTTCTACAGATTTTTCGTCTTTTTTACATCCTACACCAGCCATAGCAGCCACCAGGGGTAGCGCCAGCAAAGCCTTACGGGAAATCAATGATTTTGTCATGGGTCTATCGTTTATTAAATAAAAACAAAACAGAAGGCAGATGATTACAGGAATTTACCAGCAGCTAAACAAATGATGCCCGAACAGCCCACAATACAGATGAATAAGCAGGTTAGTAAGCCAGAATACATCCTTTCCATTTTGTGCAAAGGAACCGAAGAAGCATTGCCAAGTAGCAACACCAAACACATTTAATGATTGGTTTACAATTCGGTTATAATTATTTAATGCAACGATTTAAACGATTTTCATCATCTTACCCGCGTCTCGCTTTATAAAACTGCGACACTTTACCATTTCCGCCGCCTTTTCCTACCAGCATTTCCTGGAAGCGTTTGTGCTTATCTGCAACAGCAACAATAATGGAACTCACTTCATCAAAATAATCCATCCTTCTCATACTACTCTTCGTTCCTGCCGACATACCTTCTTCCAATATCCGCGCTACCAGCTCTATTCTTTTCTTCACCTGCTGATACCGCGATACCTCACCGGGAAAAATACTTTGCAGCAGCACTCCCGTTCTTTGGCACCAGGCGGCTATTTCATCAAAAACCATCACAGCATAAGTATCGATACCCGTTTTCTTTTTCATAGCAGTCAATCCCCCGTTTAGTTTTCAAACCGTTAATAACGGTATAAAAACAGTACAAACGTTTTGCCCGGCTATGAAACAGATAATATATGTGGATGACTCCCTATTTCCTGTTAACTCTTTCCGCCGCTATCTATATCTGCACCTGTTTAAGGGAGACACTTTTTCTGCTTTAATCACATGTAAACCTATCACCATCATAAATATTTAATAAACAGCACTTTAGATAGTAAATTTCATTTAACATACTCATATTATAAGTGGGTTTACTAAGTAGTTGGTTTGCAAACGGATTGCCAGTAGCGGGGTTGATTTTGTGAATGGAAAAATTGGTTAACCATGTCAATTACCTATGCTATTCGTATCCAATCCAAACGATAGTTATTTAACAAGCAGGCGCATTATTATTTTAGTTTAACAACTACTTTTCCTTTAGCCCGGCCGCTTTCCACGTAGGTAATAGCTTCCTTGATTTCCGAAAAAGGGTACACTTTGTCCATAACGGGCTTAATAATGCCGGAATGAATCAACGCTGTGATTTCCGTCAACTGATTTCCGTTGGCCTTCATGAATAGAAATGAAAAACCAACATTGAGCTTCCGGGCTTTCCTTCTTGTGGCGGCGCTTAGAATGCGGATTAACAATTTTACAAACCCCGGAACTCCAGCTTCTTTTGCGAAATCCGGGTCTGGCGGTCCGGAGATAGAAATGAGTTTTCCGCCGGGTTTTAATACACGCAGCGATTTTTCAAGCGTTTTTGCATCCTGACTATGTAAAACGAGATCATAGTCGCTCAGGACCCTCTCAAAATCATCTTTCTTATAGTCGATAACAACGTCTGCGCCGAGGCTTTTAACAAGCGCTGTATTGCCTGCACTGGTAGTTGTAGCCACGGTGGCGCCCATGTACCTGGCCAGTTGAATGGCAAATGTACCTACGCCACCGGAACCTGCCTGTATGAACACTTTTTGACCTTTCTTAAGGTTGCCTTTTTGTATCAATGCCTGCCAGGCAGTTAAACCAACAAGTGGAATGGCTGCCGCTTCTTCCATCGAAAGATTTTTCGGTTTAAGCGCCAGGTCTTTTTCTTTTACTGCAATAAATTCTGCGAACGTTCCTATCCGGTAATCTGCAGGTCTCGAATACACCTCATCTCCCACTTTAAATTTCTGTACGGCAGGCCCTACTTTGGTGACCACTCCGGCCACGTCATGTCCTAAAATAAAGGGAGTTTTGTAGGTTAAAAGAATTTTGAACTCACCACTTCTGATCTTTGAATCAAGCAGGTTAATACCGGCAGCGTGTACCTCTACCAATACCTCATCGGCTTGGGGTTCTGGTGCCGGCATCTGACCTATATGACCACCGTCCTTCTTTGTGTACTTATCTATGATAAATGCTTTCATTTTTTTATTTTTAAAGTTGAGATAAATAATTAAGGCATCAATAGTCTATAATTCTTCTTAGGGTTGACCAGATTGAAAGTTAATCCCGGAAAAAAACGGTTAAGAATGTAAACTGCTTTAGTATCACCAACACGGATAGTGGGTTGATCATTTTCAAGTCCTGCAATTAGTGCCTTTACCATTTTTTCAGAGGTCATTTTCTTATCCTTCCTGTCAGCTGTCATTTCGGTAGCGACAAGCGGCGGCAGAACTTCAAACACTTTCACTTTACTATCCAGGAGTTGCAGGTGTTTCCTTAACGCCCGCGTGTAAAACTGTAATGCCACTTTAGACGCCGAATAAGTAGCTTCCAGAATCGCAGGTACATAACTAAGCAGAGAGGTTGTATTAATGATGGCGCTTTCTTTGCGGGCTTTCAGCATATCCATGAAAAGGTTGTTGAGCCGGATCACTGCCAGGTAATTGACGTTGATTTCATACGCAGCATCTGCAAAATGCTGGTCAGTCGCTATTCCGAGGTTAATGGGGGCTGTTAATACGCCCGCATTGTTATACAGAATATCTATACCGCCCAATTGTTGTATCTGGTTGAAAAGCTTTTGCGCATCGTCCTCATCTGATACATCACTTTTAATAGCTGTTATTGTCGGATATAGTCGCTTAGCCTCGTCTAATTTAATCTGGTTTCTGCCAGTGATAATCACCCTGGCTCCGTTGTTTAAAAATTGTTTTGCAGCTTCTAATCCGATACCAGATGCGCCTCCCGTGATAAGTACCGTTTTTCCTTTTAGTTGCATTGTTTATTCTATTTTGAAGCGTTAATAGATTTTAGAATGGATTTCTCGAAAACCTTATAGGCAAAATGCTGAAGCAGTAGCACAATAGATGCTCCTTTTCCCACAGGGTAACTGAATTTCGGATTACTTTCCCTCACCGTTCGTAATAAAGTATTGATAACAGGGGTAGGTTCCGGCGCATCATCAAATGTCTTCCGGGTATATGCGATAATCTTTTCACGGAACTGATCGTAGTCTCCCATCGTACCTTCTGCAACAGTTGCACTTTCACCGATATTGGTTTTAAAACTCATCGGCTCAACCATAACAACCTTGATATTGAACTGGCTCAGTTCAAACCGAAGTGACTTAAAGTAACCTTCGAGGGCATGTTTGGATGCTGCGTAATAGGAAACATTCGGAAGACCTACTAAGCCCAGAAGCGAACCAATCGTGATTATTTTCCCATGTTTTTGTTCCCGGAAATAAGGCAACAACTCGTTGGTTAATCTGATCGTTCCCCAAAAGTTCGTTTCAAATTGCTGCTTACCAAACTCAATAGGCGTTTCCTCGGCAAGGCCGTTTACCAGATATCCTGCATTATTGATCAGCACATCCAGCTGTTTGATATGACCGAACAGCTGCTTGCCAAATGACGCTATGGATTGGGGATCATCCAGGTCCATTTGCAACAACTTAAAAGGTAATTTTCCCTGGTGCTTTTCCGGATTACGGCTTGTGCCAATGACTTCGTAGCCATTTTCGTGTAACCTGCTGGCAACAAGCAGTCCAATGCCCGATGATGCACCTGTTACCAGTACCGTTTTTTTATCTGATTTCATGATTCTTATTTTATACCTTTTAGTATATTTTTAATGCTGCAAAAGGATTTTCTTTACTATTGAGATAACACGGAAAAGATGTTTGATGGTATCGAAAGCAACATAATATACTTTTTGGTATATTTATTGGCAATAAAAAAGCTAGCTTGCATAGCTTTCCAATTCCATTTTAAGGCTTTTGATTAACCCTGACATAGGCTTAGCTGTGTTCATGGCCCTGCACAATACAACACCTCCTTCTACGGCAGATACTGCCTTAAATGCATACACCACCGGATCAAGATCAGCAGAAAATTCACCAGCCTGTATACCTTCATTAAGTATGCTCACAAAAATGTTCTGCCCGTTTCGGATAACACCTGCGATTTTGTCTTTGATAGCCGGAAAATTATCATCGGATTCCACAGCAATGTTAAATATGGGGCACCCGCCTTTAAGATAAGTATTCAGAGGGTCTTTATAGAAGTCAAGAAAGGCGAATACCTTAGCCTTAGCAGTTTTACCTTTACTGATAGTAGACCTCATTTTTTCGACATTTTTTTCGAGCATGTGTTCAACGACCTGAAGAGCCAGATCCTCCTTGCTTTCGAAATGGCCGTAAAGGCAGCCCTTAGTCAGCTTTGCAGCATCCAGCACATCATCTATGTTGGCACCCGAAATCCCCTTCTGGTTAAAAATGGGCGCAGCTGTCTCCAAAATAAATTGTTTTGTTCTTTCTGCTTTTGTCAACATCACTAGTAAATTGAAGGTCAAAAATAAACTAAAAAGTTTATTAACATATACCTTCAGGTATATTTATATTTTCATTATATACAAAAAACAGTTGTATTGTTTGCTAATTGATGATATGCTACGCGTTTTAGTCAATGGGAATCAGAGTGGTACAATTCCTTTACTTTTGATGTATTGAAAAGCTTTGGATCATCATGAATTAAGAGCAGCGGGCAAATCAAGCCCAACAAAAAAGCCTTACATTTCTGCAAGGCTTTTTTGTTGGGGGAAGCACACGGGTTCCCCCTCTGCTTGTAAGGCAGATGCCTTTAACCAATCTATTGAGTTACTTTTCCCAACATCCGCACTCCCGGCAGCACATTCAACAGCTCCTGCACATTCCCCTCTCCTGCTTCTATCACCATTCCATCCTGCACATAAATCTTTCCCTGCCTGTATACCGCAGGCAATGTCTTACCCCCCTTGTGGTAGTTACCCGGCACGGGTATATCACCTGCCTGCCCAAACTTCACCGGTGCTTTAAAGTTAATCAGCCATTCGTTGGTAGCAGGCCTGTACACCGCCATCTCTGCGCGGCCATCGCCATCGTAGTCACCGGGTACCGGAATATCACCGGGGGTATGTTTTACTTCCAGTGGGATATTGCCCAGGCTGGTTTGCCATAAAGAGTTATCGGTTCTGAAAACACCAACATCCAGTATACCATCGCCATCGTAATCAGCAGGTACCGGCACACTGTTTTTATGACCAAAGCGAATGCTATCCATGCCGTCAATATACCAGGTGAGTGTAGCAGGGCGATAAACAGCCACATCAGCAAAACCATCGCCATCCCAATCGCCACATACCGGTATATCACCGGGGTTGCCCAGGGTGACTACTTTACCGCTTTGCAGGTAGAACTTACCTGCTGAGGGGCGGAATACGGCCAGGTCTGTTTTGCCATCACCATCGTAATCAGCAGGCGCGGCTATGTCACCGGGTTCACCAAAGTGTTGCTGGGGTTGGCCGGCAATTTTCCAGTCGCCGTTGGCAAAGAACGACACGTCTGTTACCTGGTCGTTATTATAATCCAGGAAACGGGATACCGTGGTATGATGCAGCCAGGGTAAGGTGAATTGGCTATCTGCATCGGTTTCTTCTTCGCCGGTAAAGGGTGAGAAGGTGCGTACGCGGATGAGGTCTTTCGACGGGGAAAAACTCATCAGGCGCATCAGGCCGTGACCACCTTGGGGCCGGCTTTGGTAATCGGATAAAAAGGTTTTAATCACATTACCGGCATAGCCATCCTGACGGTAACCTTCGCCGTTATCACCTACGTGGCCGCATAAGGTGATCATCACGTTGGGATAGCTTTTCAGGCGATCGAATACACGCTTGCCTTGTTTAGAGAAAGGCGGAAAACCTTTCTCGTTGGTACCGGCAGTTTTGTTGAAATGAATGATAGAATGACTTACCAGTATCGCTTTGCGGTCGCTGTATTTTTCCAGTACACCAGCAGCCCAGCGGTTAAGGCCTTCTATATTTTCATCGTAGGAGTCATATTCAAAATACAGCACCAGCAGCTTCATCCCTGCTACCGTAAGTAAATCGTAATGGCTATCATTATCATTGCCATAATGACCACCATACCATTGCTTGCCTTTGAAATGCGCTACGCCGAAGTATTTGTTATACTGGTCTGTTTTGCCTGTTACCGGGAACTGACTTTTAGTTTGATCGTGGTTGCCTACCGCCAGGCCATAGGGAATACCTTGCGGGTAGCCGGGCAAGGGCTTTTCCAGGCGATACATGGCCTCCGAAGCATTTACCCACTCCTGTGGAATCTTCTCTCCGTCATCACTGATATCCCCCAGCTGTATCACGTATTGAATACGCTCTTTCGCAGCATTTTTTACAATCCAGTCTGTTTGGGCATAGAACATCTCCTTTTTGCCACCGTTCTTTTCTGCGGTATAATATTGCGTATCAGGCAATACTACAATACTAAACTCCTCCTCATTATTGGCAGCCGCAGTGTGCTGCGCCTGCACTGTGCCCTGCAGTTGCAGGGCCAGCAGAAAGCAGAGTGCTTTCTGAAAACTATTTGTTATCTTTTTCATACGCATTTAAAAATAACCATCATTCTGTTTAATCTTAATATTCAGGCCCACTTCATTCTGCGGTATCGGAAAAACCAGGTTATGTGCATCTATTACATACGCATCGGATGATAGGTAAGTAAGCTGCTGCCTGATTTTCTTACCAAAATCATTAATCACGGTCAATGCCTTTCCGGCACGCAGCAGATCGGTCCAGCGGTGGTTTTCAAAAGCCAGCTCTACACGGCGCTCATGAAAAATAGTATCGCGTAGGATGTCTATATCTGTGTTTTGTATAGCCGTAAGTCCTGCCCTGGCGCGCACCCTGTTCAGAGGAATTAAGGCTTCACCGGGTCTGCTTTGCTCATTCAAAGCTTCTGCCAGCAACAGCAGGGCATCGGCGTAACGATAGATAGGAAAATTATCGCTGGAACCGGTAGTGGCTACTAATGGGGCATGCAGGTATTTTTTGATATAAGGCACACCGGTTTTACCCGTAGCAGGCGTATAGTTGATCACACTTTTAACAGCAGAATAGGCAAAATAACTGCTGACATCATAAGTACCTTCTGCTATGCCAATAGAAGCATCTAAACGCTTATCATTAGGCTCAAAGCTTTGTATCAGATCTGTACTGGGTGTGTTCCAGCCACCGGAACCTGTGTTATCAATAGTAATGCCTGTGAGTAATTTGGTGTCCTTACTGCGGGGAAGGAAATGAAACGACAACACATTAGGCGTAGCCCCCGTCATGGTACCACCTAAAAACTGTATTTCAAACAAACTCTCCTTGCTGTTTTTATTCGCAGGCAAAAACGCATCGGCATAGTTAGCATTTAAATCGTAGCCCATGCCGGGCAAGGTATTCAGCAATGCTTCCGCCTCGGCCCATTTCTTTTGCTGGCAATACACTTCGGCCAGTAAGATAGTAGCAGAACCTTTGGTGGCTTCCCCTGTTTGTGGAAACTTACCCGGGGCAGCCAGTTCACTCACCGCGTCTTTGGCATCAGCCACTACCTGTGTGTAGACTTCCTCCGCCGTAGAGCGGGCTTTAAACGCATCTTCGGCAGTAGTTACTTCTTCTAAAAACAAAGGCACCCCGCCATATAAGCGTACCAGTTTAAAATAATTCAACGCACGTAAAAACTTCGCCTGCCCATCAATACCCGCTTTAACGCTGTCGGCTATCGCTGCCGTTTTTAAACGGGAGATAATGATATTGGCACGCGAAATACCCGTGTAGCTATGCTGCCATGTAGCAGCAGCATAGGAATTAGTAGAAGTGTTAACAAAATCAGATATATTTTCCCTTTCTACAAAGGCAGTACCTCGGTTACCCGGAATAGGCTGATACACGGTATTATCAGAGTGCATTTCGGAAGTAAAGTAATCGTTGATCAGCACATCACGCAAAGGTGCATAAGCCGCAACCAGTGCCGCACGAAACTGTGTTTCCGTTTTGTAATAAGAAGCATCGGTATACGAATCCTTCGGGGTAAGCTCAATAAAGCTTTTAGAGCAGGAGCTGGCTACAATGGCCAGGAATGCTGCCGGTATCAATATCTTTTTCATTATAATAGCCAATAATGATTATTTGAATGTGGTAATAAAGCCAATAGAAAATGTACGTGGGATGGGATATGCATTTTCGTCAATGCCCACACCCGCCGTAGGATCAGATCCGCCTACATTTATTTCAGGGTTCATACCTGAATAGCGTGACCATACAAACGCCTGCTGCACAGAAGCGTATACCCTTACTTTGTTAATCATACCACCTTTTACAGGCAGTGTATAACCCAGCGAAATATTCTTGGCGGTGAGGTAAGAGCCGCTTTCTATCCATTGGGAGTTTACCTGGCGGCCCATGGCAGTGGTACCGGTTTTAGTTCTCGGATACATGCCTGAGCCTGGATTTTCCAGCGAACGCCAATGATCCAGTGCTGCCACTTCCAGGTTACGCGATCCGTCCATATTGGTACGGTAAGCCCATTTAGCCGCATTTAAAATTTTACCCCCTGCCGAAAACGACATATCAATATTAAAATCAAAGTTTTTATAGGTAAAGCTGTTGACCATGCCACCTGTAAAAGTAGGGGTAGGATCGCCAATAAATGTGCGGTCGTTTACATCATCAATATTACCATCCCCACTCAGGTCTTTTACCTTAATGGTTCCTATATCAGAGTTCCCGTTCGGCTTGGCAGTGGTGCTCAGGTATTTGGGTGAATTAGCCAGATCAGCTGCATCGCGATACAAACCATCAAACACAAAACCATAGAACTCACCCAGGTGATGCCCCACCTGTTGACGGTAATAATCAGAAGAGACAGTTGTGTTACGACGGATATAGCCCGGATCTACCAGGTTGGTAATCAGGTTACGATCAAACGACACAATCAGCCGGGTGTTCCACTTCAGATCGCCCACCAGGTTTTTAGTAGAGATACTGAATTCATGGCCCCACATTTTCAATGCACCCACATTATACAATATCTGGCTAAAGCCTGAAGAAGTAGGTATAGCACGCTGCTGAATCAATCCATCGGTAAGCTTATGGTAATAATCATACGTAAGGCTGATACGGTTGTTCAACAGGGCTACATCTATACCAAAGTCCAGTTGCTTATTACGCTCCCAACGCAAATCGGCATTCGGGAGGCGGTTAATCGTCTGTCCCTGTGTAACCGTGTTATTATAGTTGTAATAGTAAGTGCCGATAGTAGCCTGCGCATCATAGTTACCCGGGAAGTTATTATTACCGGTAACACCAAAGCTACCGCGCAGTTTCAGGAAATCTATAGCGGTTACAGTTTGCATAAACGCTTCTTCACTGATAACCCAGCCGGCTGATACAGAAGGGAAAATACCCCACTGTTTGTTAATACCAAACCGAGAAGAACCATCGTTACGGAAAGCGGCTGATAACAGATATCTGTTTTTAAAGCTGTAGTTAAAACGACCGATGTAAGACAACATAGAAAAATCACCCGCTCCGCTGCCACCGGTAATGCTGGTAGCAGCACTGAGGTAAGGAATATCATCACTGGTATATCCTAAACCGGTAAGTGTATTGCTATAAGTACTGAACTTCTGTGCTGAATAGCCTGCCAGCGCTTCTATATGATGATCTGTAGCAATGGTTTTATCATACACCAGGTTGGCTTCTGCCGTCCACGAACCATTGTCTATTGCTGAGCTGGTGCCCGTAGTTTGTCCCTGCGTTCCCGTTACCAGACCTGATTGAAAATACTTGCGGGTTTCATTGCCCTTATCGATACCCAGGTTGGTTTTCAAACTCAGGCCTTTAAAAAACTCGTAGTTCAGGTAGCCATTGGCCAGTATACGCGTGGTATAATAATCATCGTTGGTAAGGTTAAAAGTAGCCAGCGGATTAATATATGATACCATACCCGGAGAAGTTACGTTGCGGGCATAACTGCCATCTGCATTGTAGGGCGAGAGCAATGGACTGGCTTCAAAGAAACGTTCAAAATAACCGCCTACCCCATCCGTAGATAACCGGTTGTTATGATCAACGCGATAGCTGGGAGCCAGGTTAAACCCTACACGCAGCTTATTGTTTTCACTGGTAAAATCCTGGTTAAAACGCAGGGAGAACAAACGGGTGCCGGTATTGATAATAACCCCCTGCTGCTCCTGGTAGCCAGCTATCAAAGTAGAAGCGGAATGCTCTCTGGCGCTTCTTACACTGAGATCGTAGCTTTGAATAGGCGCGGCACGTGTTAACAGTTTAAACCAGTTAGTTCCTTCGCCATACTGATCCGGGTTATCATAAGCTGCTTTATAATCAGCCGCTACCGTGTAACCAGGCTCATACAATAAACCATCTTCCATGCGTTGCTTCATATAAGTAGCAAACTCATGGGCATTCATCATGCGCGGCAGTTTATTAGTAGGAATCTTCTGAACACCATAGTAAGCAGAAAATTCCACTTTGGCATCGCCCGGTTTAGCATGCTTGGTAGTAATCAGCACCACTCCATTCGCTGCACGCGAACCATATAAAGCAGTAGCAGAAGCATCTTTTAAAAAACTAAAGCTTTCTATTTCAGCCGGATTGATATTATTAATGCTGCCGGTAATGGGCAATCCATCTATCACAAACAATGGCTGGTTGCTGGAATAAAAAGAAGCCGCGCCACGAATAACAAAGCCCATACCACGCCCCGGCTGTCCGCTGGTTTGTGCTACCTGCACACCAGCTACCTTGCCCTGTAACTGCTGCGCAAACTGCATTACCGGCATATCCTGCATCGGACCGGCATCTACCGCAGCAACTGAACCGGTAATGTTACGCAAGCGTTGCTTGCCATAGCTTACTACCACTTCTGTTAACAGGTTATTAGCAGGCTTTAACGTTATATCCATGGTAACGGTTTTACCTTCTTCTACCAACACCCTGTCCACCTGCCTTTGATACGATACATAGGTATATTCTACTGTATAAGTGCCGGGTTTAAGCGTTATGATATAACTACCATTTACATCGGTTTGTATGGTTTGATTCAGCTCCACAATACGCACCCCTGCCCCTGCCAATGCATTCCCTTTTTCGTCGCGGATAACACCGGTTAATTTACCTGACACCACCCTGCGTTCACGGGCATCAATCACAACATACCCTTCCAATGTACGATAAGCCAGATCGGTAGAATCCAGCACCCTATCCAGCAATGCCTGCACGCTGATGCCGTTACTTTGAAAGGTGATTTTTTTGTCTTCGGCCAGCATCAGCTTTTCCGGCAGAATAAACCGGATGCCGCTTTGACGCTGAATTTCCAGCAGGCTTTCTTTAATACCCGCCTGGTGAAACTGAACCGAAACTACTTTGCTGAGATCCTGGCCATGCGTATCCTTTGCCATCGACAGACTCAACAGGGTAAATTGGGCAATCATCAGTAAATAGGAAACTCTCATGATAAACCTTGTTGTAGGAGACAATTTTTTTTGCATACATTCGTGTACTTATGGTTCGTGGGGGATAACCCCGAATTCGTAATTAACATCAGGAGTCAGGACAAAAGCCTGTCTCTGTGTTATCACTGCAGCCCCGTCGTCCAAAACCTGGCAGCAGCGAAAAACACATTACCGGGCTTCCCGCATGGGAAGCTTTTTTTATACTATCTCTTCTATAGCTTCATATACTTTTTATTAATGAATAATAATTTGCTTGTCTTCTATGGTGTATCTGAAATGTGCAGCCGATGCCAGCAGTTTAAACACTTTTTCGGGCGGCGCACTGGCATCCAGTATCAGCGTTAGTTTCTCTTTTGCTTTGGCCTTTTTAGTAAAAACGATCTCTTTATTGTACCAACGTTCCAGCACGGTGGTGATGGCTTCCAGTGATTGATTATTAAAGCTTAAACGCGCCTCTTTCCAGGCAGTTACTTCATTGGCGGGCACCCGGTCTTTCCACGATTGCCCCTCATAACAAACAGCCCGCTCACCCTGCGCCAGCACAGCCACCGGCCTGCTACCCGTAGCCGTCACTTCCTCTACACGCACCTTACCCGTAGCTACCTGCACAGTAAAAGGCACTCCTGCAAAAGCTTCTATTTTAAAGGAGGTACCCAGCACCTGTGTTTGCCATTGCTGGCTATGTACAATAAAAGGCTTTTGCTTATCAGCTCCTATTTCAAAAAAAGCTTCTCCTGTTAAATATATTTCGCGGGTTGTCGCTTCAAACTTTTGTGGAAAACGTAAGGAGCTTCCAGCCCCCAGATATACTACACTACTATTGGCCAGTATTATTTTAGCACGCTGCCCGTTATGGTTTACTTTCTCTATCCAGGCTAATTGCGGAGGTGCTGCTATTTGCCTGCGTTGCAGCAGCAAAAACACCAGGCCGGTCAACGCCACCCCTGCCCATATAGCCGCCTGCTTTAACCAGCGCATGTTACGCACCGGAGCCGGCTGCTCACTCGCTGGGGCAATACCTGCCTGTTCATAAAACCGTTGGCGCCAGGCCTCACTTTGCGGATGTATAGTGGCATCTGCTTCAAAGGTTACCCGATCGCCCGCTTCCCGTTGTTCCAGCCATTGGTTCAGCAATGCTTCCGATTCCGGCTTTTGTAAAAACACCTGCACCTCCCGCCTTTCCTGGCCGGTACAGTTACCGGAATAATATTTTTCCAATAACTCCGGCGTTATCTGTATTGACATGCTGTATGAATAAATAATCTGCTTCTACCTGATAAGGGAACAGAATAACAAAGGAGGGCTAATGCCGGGGGAAATATATTTTTAGCGTAACAATAGCAGCATACCCAATGGCAACAGGATATGACTATACTGATCCATCTGCTCGCGGAAATGACTTAGAGATGCTTTGATATGATTTTTTACGGTGTTGACAGAAAGATCAAGCTTGCTGGCTATTTCTGCATGCGACAGGTTGCCCTCGCGGCTCATAGCAAACACCAGCCGGCGCTGCGGACTTAATTGGGAAAGGCTATTGATATACTGCTGTTCCAGCTCTTTATGTTGTAACAACTGATCGGCATGCTCCGTGGCAAAACGGGCATCGTTTTCTACTTCTTCCATCGATGCAGCTGCCAGCGCCTTTTTGCGTAACACTTTGATAGTGGCATTTTTTACTGCACGAAACACATAGCTGTTAAACTCGCCTTCTATAGAAAGCTCCTGCCGTTTGTTCCATATCCACAGCAGCACATCCATCATCGCCTCTTCGGCCATGTGTTCATCTTTTACGTAGCTGAGCGCATACTGATATAACTTACCGGAATACCTGTCGAACAACACATTAAAGGCCTGTATGCGATCCTGCGCACATGCTGCCAATAACTCTTTGTCCGACCAAAGTTGATATTCCATAGAATATGGACCGCTCCCTTTTGATCGTCAAAACTAAAAACGGCAGAAGAACTTCGGTACTATCCTGTGTTAAGTGATTATTAACAAGAAGAAAAACAAATTGCTACAAAGTTCCCCCCACAGGCCAGTTTGTCCAATGATTATTAGCAGGTTTCGTAGGTTGATACAATTCCACATCTCCCTTTTCCAGCATATGGGCCAACATTTGAAAAGTTTCATTTTCAGAAGGTTTTTCGCCGGCTGCCAGATCGTTATGATACCAGTTATCCATTCTTACCATCAATGGCAGATCGTCCGGAATTCTACTTCTGATCTCTTCCTCCAGCGCCAAAAACTCCTCTTCATAGTCTACGTTTATAGCACGTACAAATTCCCATATCTTAACTTCAGGTGCATTTGCCAGCTGCACGCCACGGCTGGTATAATATTCCGGGTCATGAGAAACAGGCACCTTTTTGCCATTTAATAGCATAGAGCCCACAGCCGGGTTCAGCGCATCCCCGGTAAAGGTTTCGCCCTCATCGCTATCACTGGTAAAGGTAAACATGTTGAAGTTTTGCATTCCAGGCTCAAAAGGCAAACAGTTGCCAAAGAAATAAAGGCAATTTTCAATTCCACCATGCCCTCTCATACGGTAATGATACCCCACCACCTCTATCAGCAACACCCACCTGGCGGCATCTCCATATACTGACAGGCGCGAGTTAGCCGGATAAATGTAACCGTTATCTAACACAGGATAATTAAATTCAGCAGCACACGCATCTAATTGTTTTAAGATACTTTGGGCAGAAAAAGATGAATCAGTTTTTGTATTGGTCGGTTGCATATAAAAGTTTGGCTGTCTTTATCAATATTAGATTTGTTTAGTCATCAACATGTTTCATGCTCCAATTGCCATCTAACGAGTTAGACAGGATGTTTCCGTTTCTATCCACTTCTTTATTGCTCATAATCTCCCATTCACCTTTAAATAAACCCTCTTCAAAGTAACCCGTATAGTGTATTTCATGAGAAGGCTTCTGCGGATACTCAATTACATTGCCGTTATAATCAATAGACCAAGCACAAGCATATTTCTTAATAAAACTAATAAGGTTACCTTCAATAAATCCTTCTATAGTTGCAGGTTGCTTCATTGGATATACTTTAGGGTCGTCAATACAATAACCTTTTAAAATTCCCCTTTCCAGTGTAAGAGAAATTTCGAAGGCAGTAGATACACCATGATACGCCGGACCATACCCTTCTCCATAAGTATATTTGCCATGCCATGTGCCGGAGAAAAAAGAATCGCTCATTTGTTTAGAGTTGTTTTAAGCAAGGCAATTTAAGGCAAAAAACAAACTTAGCATCCTCACAATACTACACAGCCCCATTCCGTCAAAGATGAAATACTATCATTGCAAGCATAAAAAAACCTCAGCATATAGCTGAGGTACTCTTATTCATCATCAAATTAACTACTTGCCTTACTAATCGCCTTCGCTATCGCTTCCAGGTGCTGGTTAAAAGCACTGAGCTGCAACAACATCTGACCAGAAGTATCATTGGCTTCCATGCCGCTGAACTGGTTGTTTTTGCGGAAGATGTCTTTAATCTGGTTCCACCGCACGGCTTCTTCCGGAGTAAGGAAACCGGCTATTTCTTTCAACTTCAGCAGGTTGGCTTCGGCATCAGAAGTAAGCGTTTGCGATTCGCCTTCGTAATGCGAGCGAACTAAGGTGTTCACTTCTTCTGCATTCATCAGCGGCACCACTTTGCCTGCCAGCTTGTTCATGTTCCGGTACGATCCCTGTAATTTAAAACCGGGTTCTACACGGTACGCATCTTTCATCGCTGCACTGGCAATATATTCGCGGTTGGCTTTTATTACAATATCACGGATATACAAGATGCTTTTTAACACCGCAATAGCATCATCTATCTCCTGGCGGTTATAATTACCTTCCAGTTCGGGCAGCATGTCACTGCTGCTTTCTACATAGGTGACCAGTTTATACAAATCGTCGAAGCTGCGACCGGCAATGCGTTGCAAATAAGCATTCTCTGCTACGGCATTCTCTACCAGGCTCAGGTTAAACAAATAACCCGATGCACCAATTACATCGCCCAGGTTATATACGTCGGCACGGTTGGCCAGCATGTCTGGAATTTTAAACTGCTCGCCACTTTCGGTGTAAGGGTTACCCGCCATCACTACGCAAAAGCGCTTGCCGCGTAAGTCGTAGGTTTTACTGTCGCCTTCAAATATGCCATCCATCTTACGCTGTCCATCGGCCAGCGAAATAAACTTCTGTAAAAACTCCGGATTACAGTGTTGTATGTCATCCACATACAACATCACGTTATCGGCCATTTCAAACGCTAGGTTAATCTTTTTCAGCTCTTCCCTGGCGCCGGAGGTGGTAGCCTCCATCGGATCGATAGAGGTGATGTGATGCCCGATGGTAGGGCCATTGATCTTCACAAAATGCAGGCCCATGGTTTTGGCCAGGTATTCCATCAGCGTGGTTTTACCATAACCCGGCGGCGATAACAGCAGCAACATGCCCATGCGGGCCGTGCGCTTATCATCCCCCGCCGCGCCAATCTGCTTGGCCAGGTTTGCGCCTATCAAAGGAAAATACACTTCGTTAATCAACCGGTTACGCACAAACGAGCTTAACACCTTGGGCTCAAACTCTCTTATCTTCAACTGCTGACGATAGCTTTGCACCAGCTGCTCTTTCTGTTGATTAAAAGCACTGTAAGCCGGCACTACCAACTGATTATATTCACGCAGTTTTTGAATGAACGCATGATAGCGAAGCGTATACTTACCCTCCTGTATCACTGCATGACTACCTTTTAATCCTTCCAGCAACAGCTCGTCAGAAGCAGGCCTTTCCTGGTAAGAGTGATGCGTAAACAGCAACAAACAAACCGCTTCTTCTACATACTGTTTGTCTATTGCCACCTGTTGCGCCTGTACAAAGGCCAGCAACCAGTTTTGTATGATATGAAAACGCTCGGCAGTATCAAAAGCAGGATTCTTCAACTCCTGCTGAAACAGGTCTGTACGTTTCTTCTCCTGTAAAAACGCGGTGAATTGCTTTTTCAGCTGCAACGCCTGCTGGCTACAGGTAAAATGCTGAGCCCCTGAAAATTCCAGGTACAGGTAACCCGCAACCTCTTCTGCGGTAACGGTTGCATGCGTGGTGGGTACATTGCGGTACTGTGCGGCAATCTCATTTTCTACAAAAGCATTCTGCCTGCTTTCGGGGAAGCTTTCTTTAATAGCATGGGCAGCGGAAATCAGTTGCAGTAATTTATTCCGCACACCCTCCTCCAGCTGAAACCAGAATAGCTGCGCCGCCACACGCACCGCCGGTGCATACTGTAGAATACCCAGCGCTTCCTGTAGCGTCATCAACGCCTCGTATATACGTATAGCATCGGTGTTATGCACGCCTTTTAAATAAGCCGCTGCATAATCCCGTTCTGTTTTATCGTTGATAAAAGCTTCATAGCCCCACTGCGCATCCTGCTGCACGCGTTCCTGCAAAGCCTGGTAAGCCAGGTATTCCGCACGGTATACCGTGTTGTTTTCTGCAATCAGTTCCTGCTCCCAGATACTGCGGTACTGGTACAGTGCTTCTGCGGTTACCTGCTTGTAAAAGCTGGTGCCGATAAGGTGGTAGAATAACTGATCGTTCCGGCGCACAATGGTTAAATCCAGCACCTGCCTGCTTACCACAAACTTGTGCGTGCCCAGGGCAATGATGTTCTGGCCATCTGCAAACAAGTCCGTTTTATCCTTCAGGTTACGCAAAGCAGTTTCCCGCGATACCTTCACCAGGTTTTCCAGGTTTTCGGCCTTCGCCACATCCCCCAGCTCTTTCAGCTCTTCTACCAGGTTGCGCACCTTGTCAATCATCATATCGGTAGAAAAGAAAGCATAGATGCTTTCCTTGCTATCGAAGCTCTGCGCTTTGTTCTCTATGTTCTTCAACACCCTGATGCCTATCTGCTCCAGCGAAGAAGTGCGTTTGTTAATCATTGCAATCAGCAGTTCTTTTTTGCCGTTGAAAGCTTTCAGCACTTCATCCCGTTTATCAGCAATCTTCAACACAAACTCTTCAAAGTCGGCAAACTTGCTTTCCAGCTCTTCTATCTGCACACTGATCTTCGTAAGATAATCCTCACACTTTTCAGGCGAGGTAGCAAAGTCGAGAAAGTTCACTACGCTTTGATCCAGCAGGGTCATCTGCGCATAAAACTCACCGGTTTGCTCTTTGGTGCGCAGTACGGAAATAGCACGCGCCAGCTCAGCCTTTACTTCATTGAGACTGGCAAATATCAGTGACACCTTTTCCACTATCCGCGTGGTTTGTGTGGTGTCTTCTATCTTCAGGCTGTTGAGTATATCAATGAGCATTTCCAGTTCACCGGCAATGCCCTTTACTGCTGCTTCTATGGCCTGCGCATCAATGACCTTGGTTACTGCCGCCACCGCCTGCTTTTGCGTTACCACCCGGGCCTCATAAGGCGCCATAGCTTCCTCTTTCAGCAAAAACTGAATGGTATCCTGCGACAGGCTAATGTTATACTGCTGCAGGGTTTCTTTTAAGCCGTTTACAGCATCCGCATCTATATACTTTACATTCAGCAGGTCTAGCACCGCGCCCTGCATGCTGCGTGTTTGCGATAACAGGCCCACCAGCTGGTCCAGTGAAGTAACCACGGTGTTCTTAATGTCAAACACCAGCTTGTTCACCCGCTCCTGCATTGCAGCCAGCACATCCCGCGCATGCTTGCGCTGTGCCTGCACTTTGGCAAACTCGTCTATAGCCGTGTTTGCTATATCCCGTATCTGCAATAAAGGAGTGGCTATATCAAAAGTTTCGGATTGCTTTATCCAGAAATAGGAATCAACAATATCACCGGTTCTTTTATAGATATCTTCATACAGCCCTTCGTAACTGTCTTCCTTTTGCAACAGCTGAATCACCTCCTGGCTTTCGCTCATGGCGTTCACGATGTCTTTGTTGCCAATTTTGTACAGCACGTTGCTGCTCATAGCCGCATTTTCCTGCAACACCAGTGTGTAAGGCGTTTGCCATATCTGCACCTGGTGATGCCTTACCGCTTCCTGCTCCGATTTAAAATACACCAGCATGCCATCATCAAACACCGTAAACCCGCTACAGATGATAGGCGTTTCTACCTGCTGCACAATCATGTTGTACGACATCAGCACGTAGGTGTTGGTTACCTTCTGGTAAAACACATACAAAAAGTCTTCCCCGTTGGGCGAAGCAATGCTTTGCACAAACTCTAAACCGGTAATATCCGATTCAAAAATCTTGCACTCACCATTTTGCAGGTAATAACCATTCGAAAAAATAACACCCTGGTTATCGGGCAGTAAAACGCCGGCATCCAGCAACCGGGCAATAGGCAGCGCCTGCTTCGTGCGCACGTTGAAAATATAGCTGCGGAAGTCCTCCTGGTAGGGCTTTATTTTAATGGCAATGAGATTGCCCAGATCGGCATAGTAATATTCCGCATCATCCAGCTGCTGGTCTTTATTCAGCACCGGCTCGGAAAAAATGCCCTGCCCGGTATCGGTATTGTTCTCAATTTTGAAAGTAATATCGCCATGCACCGCTTCAATAAACACTTTATCCAGTACCGAAATATGCGGGTGCGCCCCCAGGCGACGATGGCTTAAATCGGTTTTCACCCATTCAAAATCGTGCTGCGGCGCTTTCCTTACTTCGTGTACACTGCGATCATCTACATATACCAGCTGATTGTTTTTAATCAACCATTTAAAAGCCTTCCGGTCGTCAGGACTTTTACTGGTTTGAAAAATCATGTACAGGAAGTTTTCCGTTTTTACAAACCGGGCAAAAATAGAATCGCGGTAATACTTATACAGGTTGGTAAAATCGGTAACAAAGCCGGCATCTTCTATCAGCGTTAAAGGCTGTGGCTCAAAATGATCGCCGGTAAACTGGTAAATGCTGAACACATCACTGAGCCTGATATCTTCCCGTAAACCAAAGTGAACATTATAGGCAAAGAGGGTAAGATTGCCAAAGGCCATAATGCCCCTGGCAATACCATTATTTTCTGTGGTGATGCGCTGGTTAGCCACCAGCTGAAACCCCGAAGAGCTGAATATCTCTTTACGGGCCGCATTCAGCTTAGCCAGGCGCTGCGCCAGTTCCAGGCGCTGACCGGCTAAGCGGTTACGGATAATTTCATACGTTCCTGAATCCAGTACGTCTTTTGTGTTTTTTTCAGTTTCCGCCATCATTCGTTACAGCTTTTTATTAGACAGGCCCAGGTTGCCGGCCATACTGGCCAGTTGTGATAACAAGGAGCGGTCTTCCTCATCTGCACTGTTCTGCTGCATCTTCAGGATCAGACTGGATATGGTCAGGTTTTTAATATCGTTGGTAGAGATGTTATACTTACCAGCAAAGTCGCGGATACGTTCCAGCAAATCGCCTTTACCAGCGCTATCACCTATTAAAGCATTCTTAATCTGCGTAGCGTTTTCACTTTCATTAATCAGACGATCAAAGCCTTTGGCATTAGACACCTGGTTAACAATATTTTGAAAGAACATCGTTTCTCCACCTACAATATCAATTCTGGCAGAACGTAATGCTTCTGACAATACATCGGCCTGTGCATCGGCAATATCTTTCTGAATGTTGATCTGCGCCAGTGCAATGTCTTTATCCTTCTGCAGCAACAATTTGAATTCTTCGTGCGACTTGCCCACGGCATCCAGCTTTTTCATTGCCTCTGCTTTCTCTTCAATACCCACCGCTTCTGCCAGCGCTTTCTCTTTGGTTACCTCGGCCTGATTTAAGCCCTCTTTACGTTTAGCATCTGCTATTTTTTCAATCACCGATGCATCTGCTGTACCCTGTCTTTCGGTAGCTTCTGCCTTGGCAATCATTACCTCTGCTTCAGATAAACCAGAAGCTGCATCTTCCCGCGCCTTCGCTTCGGCCAGCACTTTACGTGCTTCTGCATCTTTCACCGCCGCTTCTTTCTTCGCTTCTGCATCAATCAGCAATTGCTTCGCTTTTTCTTCTGCTGCTTTCTTCTCTGCTTCTGCCTGCTTTACAGTAAAGATTAATTTTTCTTCTGCCTGGCGACTGGCCTGTGTAATACCCACCGTTTTTTCACGCTCTACCGCACGGAAGGCTTCCAGGTCTTTTACGCCCTGCTGTTCTTCTACCACACCTTTCTCCAAACGAACGCGCTCTTTAATCACATCCTGGATATTCTTACGCTCTACCTCTACGGTCTTCTCTTTCTCTATCTGGGCCAGTGTTACAATCTTTTCCCTTTCTGTAGCTTCCAGTGCACGATCCTTTTCTACACGTTCAGTTTCCACTGCATCAGTTCTTTGCTTGTTCTTCTCGGCAATAATAATCTGGCGCAGCTTGTTCTCTTCCTGTACAGCCAGCGATTCATCGGTTTTTATCTTAACCGTTTGAGCTTTCAAACGCTCTTCCTCCCGCACTTTCACAATCTCTGCATTTTCACGGGCGCGGATATTATCAATTTCACGCTTCTGCTTTTCTTCTTTCTCCGCCATCTGCCTGTCCAACTCTAATATGGCCTCGCGTGCTTCTACATCCTGCTTCTTAATCATCTTCTCCTCTTCCCGCCTGATGAGGTTGGCCTTGATATTCTGCTCAGCAGTTAACTCGGTAATCTTTTTAATACCCTGCGAGTCCAGGATATTCTGTGCACTGAGATATTTTATCTCCGTTTGCTCCAGGTAATCAATCGCACAGTCATCCAGGATATAACCATTTAAATCGGTACCAATAATGTCCAGAATTTCCGTTCTGAATTCCCGGCGCGCCTCGTACAATTCAATAAAATCAAATTTCTTACCCACTGTTTTCAGGGCTTCTGAAAACTTGGCTTCAAACAGATTGCGTAAAGTATCTGTATCAGAAGCTCTTTCTGTACCAATAATCTGGGCCACGTTTAACACATCATCAATGTTTTTGTTTACACGCACAAAAAAGGCCACTTTAATATCTGCGCGGATATTGTCTTTACAAATCAGACCTTCATTTTCCAAACGGTCAATCTGCAGTTTTTTTACAGAGATGTCCATGATCTCCATCTTATGCAAAATAGGTACCACGTACATACCCTTGTTAAAAGCCACTTTGCCGCCACCTACGCCGGTGCGCACAATTGCCTTGCCTTGTGGTATCTTTTTGTAAAATGTGGCGAATGCAAACAGGACAATAAATAGTAGAAAAACAATGCCTCCAAGAATCAGTAAAGAAATGCCGCCTAACGCTCCCATTGTGTTGTTGAGTTTAAGGTTTAATGAAAATAGTTGTGTGTGTGTGTGTAAGTAGCAATACGATATTGCTACACTATGTTGTTTAAAGTGATTTCAGGTATTACCAGGTAATATTTTTTATCCTCCGATTCACCTGCCAGCGTAACCTCTGCATTAAAAGCAATCGGTTCGCCTGTTTTGCTTTTAACCATCACGCGTATCAGGTCGCTTTTTACATACAACTCTGCCGCACCAATCGTGCTGCCCTGTATGGTAGAACGCATTTTAGCCGTGCGCCCCATTAAATCATATCCTTCTTCACCGTTATACCCCATCAGGTTGTACAGTTTTACCAGTGGCTTAGTGGCAAACCGGGTAAGGATAAACGCCACCACCAGCACCGGCAGTAATATAAAAACCGACTTCCACCCCCAGCTGGCCAAACCCAGCAATAAAGAGGAAACCAGCGTGATAATCCAGGCAATGAACTTAAAGGTAGAATACACTACCATAAAAGGCATTTTTCCCACGTTCACAAAATCCAGCAGGTCATGAAAAAACGATCCGCCATCCGGCTCATGCACATCTGTATCCGTATCGGTATCCAGGTCGGCCCCATGCGTATGTAAATCGGCCTCCACATCATGATCGCCAAAAAGACCATGGGCCATAAACGTAAACACCCAATACACTGCTGTTATGCCGGTGAGCACCGTCATAATAGCGTTACTTAAGGGATGAAACAGCAGTTCTACCAATTCAGACATAGTTTAGGATGGGTTGTCATTAATACCAAGCTTTTCTTTAATCGCTTTCAGATCCTTTTCAATAGAAAAAGAATCGTCCTTCAAGATATTATTTAATTCGCTTTGCAAACTGTTTTTACTGTGTGCAATTTCGCCATAGGCCATAGATAAGGCTTCCTGGTCTTCCACTTTGGCCCGCATGCGTTCCAGCATAGCAATAGTACCATTGGTATCCAGCTGCGCCAGTTGCTTGTTCACCTGCTGGGTAGCCGTGCTCACTTTTACGCGCATTTTTAAGGTGCGCAGCTCTTTCTCCCATTTTTCCAGGTTCTCTTTCAGCACCTCGGTGTTGCGCAGCATTTCCTGCGAGGAGTTTTGCAACGCCAACACCTGCACGCCCAGCTCTTCCGACTCGGCATAATATTTACGTCTGAGCGAAAGCGCCTCGCGGGCCAGTTGCTCGGCTTTTACAATATCTACCTGCCCCGTCTGGGCTTTTTGCATCACCAGCACTGCTTTTTCGGCATAGCCCAGCGATTCTTTTTCGCACGCTGCCTGCTCGTTTTCGGTACGTATGGCCAATGCACGCACACTGGCATAAGCCTCTGTGGCATCCGCCAGGTCTTTCCGCAATTCACGCAACCCCTGCTCCGTCATTTTAATGGGGTCTTCCATTTTTTCCACTGCGGCATGTATCTCAGCCTGGCCAATTCTGAAAAGTCTTTTGAAAATATTCATAGCTGAACCGGGTTTACAATTTTGAAAAATCAATGATGTGCTGCGCATATTCGCTCAGCAACAGTCCCAATGAATTAATAGCCCCTTCAAACTCGTTAAAATCAATGTTCTCCAGCTGCATGGTATAGCGGAACAACACCTTATTCCCCTCTTCGTTGATTACAAAGGCGCCATGTATGGTGTCCCTGTTTTTTTGCAGCAGCTTTTTAAACATCTCCATATGGTCTGCCTTAAAAGAAAACAGGAACTGCTCCATAATCAATATAGGCGGGGCAATGCCCAGTATTAAATTATGAATGCCATCTGCCTGGTTATCAATTTTCAGTATCCCGTTCTGCTCATCCTTATACACAATTTTACACTGCAGCCGGGACGCAAACGCTTCTATGGTATCAATAAAATTCTGCTGCATTACTTTTTATTCTCTTAACAAACGTACAAAACAGCTGCAATAATTGCAAAAATAAATAGCAACTCAGATAAAAATAATTGCAGTTATATTTGCAGTGATGACCAAGATAGGAGCCAATATTAAAAAGGTGCGTACTACAAAAGGCTTAAGCCAGCAGGCTTTTGCTGACTTATTTGAGTTAACGCGCGGCAACATTTCTTCTTACGAGGAAAACAGGGCCGAACCGCGCATAGAAACCGTCATCCGAATTGCCAATTATTTTTGCATTCCGCTGGATCATTTTATCACTGGCAATATCACCATCAACGAAATTCTGAAGTTTAATGGCGACAAGCTCATTGAAGAGAAAAACCACATTATTAAACTACAGTTACGCGAGGTTCCTTTTATCAACGACAATATTTACCTGAAATGCAGCCACCAGGAACTGGCTTTTAATGACTGGGGCGCTTTTCCCCGGCTGGTGCTGCCCGAACCCCACAACAGCAACCTCGTTGCTCTTACTTTTAACAACAATATCCCGCATCATTCCTCCCTGCCCCACTACCAGATGAATGATGTATTGGTTTTTGAAGAAGTGACCCAGCAAAACGTACACTTGTGCCAGCACAAAACCGGCCTGTACACCGGGGAAAAAGAAATGATACTGGGCCGCTACGAAATACAACAAACACAGATTGACCTGGTGCTGAACGACTTTAAAGCCCTGCGCTTTCAGTTTAAGCACCCTATGACTTTCTGGAAGCTGTTTGCGGTATATCAACATACGTTGTAATAATAAAGCCCTGAACAACGTTGCGGCTTTGCAGCTTCCCGGAAACCAATGCCAAAAAGCCTACGGCTGTATTGCATTTAAAAACCCGAAAACAACCGTATATACCTAATTTGCAGGATACAACACGATCACATGCACCTGCACTTTATTATACATGAGCTATTTGAAGCACCCGGCGCTTACGAAAACTGGGCTACCAAACACCACTATACCGTAACTTATTCCCGTGTGTATGCAGGTGATCCCCTTCCGGCTTCCATCCAACCTATAGACCTGCTTATTGTAATGGGAGGACCACAAAGCCCCCATACCACCCAGGCAGAATGCCCGCATTTTGATGCTGCTGCAGAAATGAACATCATACAGCAATATGTAGCAGCAGGTAAAGCAGTAATAGGCGTATGCCTTGGCGCTCAACTCATTGGAGAAGCATTGGGAGGAACAGTGGAGCATAGCCCCGAAAAAGAAATAGGTGTATTCCCGGTTAGCTTAACAGAAGCAGGAAAACAGAACAGCAAGTTTCAACACTTTCCCAGCACTTTTGCATCGGGTCACTGGCATAGTGATATGCCCGGTTTAACACCTGATAGTACTGTTATAGCTTATAGTGAAGGATGCCCCCGCCAGATAGTGGAATTCAGCAACCTGGTATATGGCCTGCAATGTCATATGGAATTTACACCGGAATTAGTGGAGTTGCTGATAACACATTCTGCCAATGACTTTACTACACCAGGCACTTATTCCTATGTGCAAAAGCCGGAGCAAATTCGCAACTCCCCCTATAATGAGATGAACCAATTATTATTCGGCTTCCTGGACCAATTAGTGCTGGAATATCAAAGTATTCATGAAAAATCGGGAGACGTTTAATTTACAGGAACACCCTGTTCCAGCTCTTCAATAATCCTTTTTTTCATAGCGGTATGAATATAATCGCGCACCTCGGCATAGGAAATGTCATACTTCCTATGCAGCTGCTGCATATGCTCCGGAAAAGGCTCCAGTATTTTATCGTAATAAGCATCCAGCAATTCCCGGTTGGGCAAGTCGTACTTTATCTTCAGCTGAAACCTTCTTAGTAAGGCCGTATCAATCATTTCATAGTGGTTAGTGGCAGCTATTAACAGGCAATCGGCCGGCATATAATCCATCTCCTGTATCAGGGAGTTCACCAGTCTGCGCATTTCGCCCACATCCTTATCATCATCGCTGCGTTGCTTACCTAACAGATCAAATTCATCCAGGAACAACACCGCTTTCAACCGGGCAGCCTGATCGAACAAGGCCTTTAAGTTTTTGGCAGTATCTCCAATGCGGGCCGACACCACATTACTCAGGTTCACAATCATGATCTGCTTTTTTAAAGCAGTGGCAATGCCTTTTGCCGTAGTGGTTTTACCACAACCCGTGTGGCCATGCAACAAAATTTTATTGTCAATGTGCAAGCCATACTTCTTCAACTCGTTCAGGTAGGTATGCTCCTTTAACACCTGCACTAAAGCTGCTTTATTTTCGGCACTAAAAAACAGATCTTCAAAAGCCACACTTACTTTCTCCTGGATAGTAAGCTCGTAAACGTTCATCAACATATTGCGATACACTCAATGGTACGGGGCAAAAATACTATAAGCGTTTAGCTTTTACGGATAAAACCTGATATGTTCAAACACGTAATTATTATGCTGTTTTAACCGGTCAATCAATTGCTTCAGCTCGCTCTCCTCCCATTTTTTCTGAAACATTTCATCGTGTATCAATAGCACAATATGCCCCGGTGTAAATGTTTTACCACTTTCCAACATAGTTACAAGAGACTTCTCTATAGCATCTACCGACTCCACAGGTGTACCATTGGAAGCGTGGTGCTGCCATTCCAGGTCCCAGCCATATAACTTATACCCATTTGCCGCCAGCAAATCAGCAGCGCTTTTTCCGCTAACGCCATCATCCCTCTTTCGTCCATTCACCCTCCACATATTTCTACCGGGCATCCTTACTATTTTATACCGCAAGCCCAGTAACTGTTCGTTTTTCTGAATATCAGCAAGCACCCCCTGCGGGTTGTTGTAAAACAGGGAATACTTATCATGTGCATGGGTAAAGCTGTGGTTATAGGCTTCTACAAAAGGGTTTTGTTCATACATTTTATAGTATTGCCCCAACTGTTTACTCTTTTCGGCATGCTCCCCCACAATAAACACGCTTACTTTTAATCTTTCAGCTAATATTACCGAATCAATATTCTCACTGCCATTTAATGGACCATCGTCAAATGTGAGATAGATATACTTCAGCGGCAACGCCTGTTTTACCGGCTGAGCCATCGCAAACCGTTTGGAGAAAGTAGCAACAGATATTACTATCAGCAATAACATCAAAACAGGCGGAGTTATCTTAGTGAGGACGGATTTCATTTTTACAGTTTTTTAGTATACCACTGAATTAACTAAACTGAATATACCTATTTTCAGGATAGGCTATTGCTCAAAACGCAGCACACGCGCATCTTTCATTAATTGAACCGCCAGTTGCCTGTGCCGCCGCTCATGCCCTTCTACATGCCATACCAGCCACAAACAATCTCCTTCCTTCGTTTGCTTGATCAGCTTAAAGCGTACCTGACCTGCGTGGATAATCCGCTCAAAATAATCCAGTGCCTCCGGGCTATAGCTGCATTTTAAAGAATAGGTTTTAGCCTGGTTCAATTTATCAATCAACGTTTCCCAGGAATGCAGTACAGCCAACACCGCCAATATCAGCAGGCTGGCAGCTCCCGCAGCCAGGTAATACCCGCCACCAATGCCCATACCCACAGCCGCTACCGACCAGATGGTGGCGGCAGTAGTAATACCCTGCACCCTGTTGTTGCTTTCTTTGAAAATAACACCTGCCCCCAGAAAGCCAATACCCGTAACAATATTGGCCGCTATCCTGTCAGGATTGCTAACCCCACCAATTCCCATAGACATGATGGTAAAAAAGCAGGAACCCATCGAAATCATAATCATGGTTCTAAACCCCGCCGACTTGCTGCGGTACTCTCTTTCCGCTCCCACTAAACCACCCCACAGGGCAGCCAGCAAAAAACGGAATACAATCTCGATATCCATATGGTAAGTTTGTTGGTACCAAATTAGAGCAAATTTGGAAACGAACCAGCTATCACTTTACCCCGGCAAAAAGCGCTAACAAATACTGCAGATTATCATCCGAATGCATTCCTGTCGTAGTCTCTAATATTTCCTCCGTGATAACCGCCATACGTTGCAACATCTTTGCCTCATACCCCGCTATGGCTTGCTGCATGGTATCGTGCTTCTCAACACAGAGCGACTCGTATAAATCCACCGTATCGGCAAGCGCCTGGTTAGCGCCTTCCCCACCATAAGCAGGCACCCTATGGGCTGCGTCCCCTATGATAGTAAGATTGGGAAGCGATGGCCAATGCTGATTCACAGGAAAATGATACCAGGGACGGGGAGCAATAGTAAGCGCATCAGAAGCAAAAAGCTCGCTCCATTCCGGACTCCAATCCGCAAACTCTTTTGCAAACCAGGCAGCTACAGCTTGTTTATCTGTTACATCCAAACCTGATTGTTCCAGCCAGTTCTCCGGCGCTTTCCATCCAATTAAAAAGAGTAGTGTACCATCGCCTTTGGTTATAAACTTCACGGTTTTACCACCACCTAACGCAAACAGGCTGCCACCGTTTACCAGCTGCCATAACCTTGGCGCATTCACAGCGGCGTTTTCAATGTATCCTTCCAGGTCTGTTACACCTGAATATACCGGAGGAATGGTTGTGATATACTTCCTCACTTTAGAATTAGCACCATCTGCGGCAATCACAAGGTCAGCATAGACACTGATACCATTTTCAAACTGTAAATTCCATCCTTCTCCGGAGGGAGCCATTTCAACAAACCTGGCATCCCAAACGATGCTCTCTTCAGGCAAGGCAGCTATCAGCATATCACGCAAGGGGCCACGATCTATCTCCGGGCGAAAAAGCGGATCACCAAAGGTTCTATTCTCCTCCTCACCACTCAGTAACACCTGCATCTGGCTATCTACTATCACGGATTTGTCCGCACCGGGACGATACAGTTTCTTAAACTCCTCCATCAGGCCTGCTGCTTCCATCGCTTTCAAGCCTGTATCGTAATGCAAATCCAGTGTAGAACCTTGCTGGCGTACATAGCGGTTCACATCCCTTTCATATACTTTTACCTGCACACCCTGGCGTTGTAAAAGCCTGCCTAATGTTAATCCTGCCGGGCCACCACCAATGATGGCCACCTGTTTATTGACTAGTAACCTATTTATTGTATTCATTCTATGATTGCTTAGTGACACAAAATTCCATATACCTTTACGATTAAAATAGTCCTCCTTAGTCAAAAAACAGTCGTAAATGAAAATAACCGTTAAAGGACCGGGCATTATGCGGGATTTCGCCAGGGCTATCGGCGCCACTATCCGCGGACGTTTTGTACATATCCCTAAAAACAAAGGCGCAGGTTATATGACAGGTTTTTCATGGGGAGACGACCTGCGTATGATGATCCGCTATTATCATCTGAAAGAAGATATATTCATTGAATGGACAAGAGAATACATAGAAGAGCAGGAATATATAGCCATACAGCTAAGCGGCATTTTTCCCTCACTCACACACCCTGACGAACCACTATCATCAGAGCAGTCCTACGTATTAATTTGCAGGCAAACCGTATCCTCCGTTATCAATATGCCTTCCCATACTATGTTTGGAAGTGTAACCATAGCTATCTCCCGCCAATACCTGAATCAACTCTTTGGACATATCCAGCACCCGGTAGTAGCCAGTGTTCTGGAAGCGAAGGATAACTTTATATTGGAAACAAGTCTCTCTTCAGCCATCATACACACAGCCGGTGAAATGCTGCACCCACCTGTGCCGGAAAGCCTCGAAAGCCATTTTTACAAACTGAAATGTGAAGAGCTGCTGTGCCATATTATAGCAATATTGATGCAACGTGAAGCGTTGCCTGTAAGTGCAATGCACATGCAAGACATCAAGGCCATTTACGCTATTAAATTGCATTTACAATCACACATGGACGAACCACCCCATATCGCCTCGCTGGCACAGGAAGCGGGTATGAGCGAACCCAAATTACGCAAGCTGTTCAGGCAAACTTTTGGTAAAGGTGTTTTTGAATATTACCAGGCTGGACGTATGCAGAAAGCCGCCCAGTTATTAAGAGAGCAAAGGCTTACGGTGTCTGAGGTGGGCTATCAGCTAGGCTTTACCAACCTTAGCCATTTTGCCAGGGTGTTTGAGCAACACTTTGGAGTGAAGCCGAAGAAATATTCAGCGGTCGTTTAATTAAAACAACCTGAAACTTCATCCAACAATGTTCAATGAAATTTCAGGTTGTATACTGAAGAATAAAACGTTACTATAATTTTTTAAGATTTCAGTGGCTACCAGCCACCACCTCCTCCGCCTCCGCCACCACCGCCGGAACTACCACCTCCACTGCTGCCACTGCTCCAGCTGCTGCTACCACTACTACTGCTGCCGCTGCTGCCACTGCTTCTTCCGGAATCAGGACTAGTACCCGCACTGGCGAGCGAGCGGTTAAGCGACCCCGGCAAAGTTCTGGAAAGGGCCGTATAAGGCTCCTGGCCAGTATACCAGTCAGGATTATACCCTGCTGCTGCCAGCACACCTTCAAACTTTTGCCCCCACTGACTTTCCAGATCCAGCGCTATAGCATACGGAAGTAATTGTTCAAACAACTCCGGCGTATGCTCCGGAGGGGTTACTATATTCAGCCTGCGTTCCTCCGCAGCTTCCAGGTACATCCGGAACCCAGCTATGGCCGCTTTCGCTTCAACCCCTTTTTCGGTATAAGCAGGTATCAATATCCAATAAAAGACATAAGCCACCATTACTATCAGCAGTAATGCCATAGAAACGATGCTGATACCTTTGAATAAAAAGAACAGGAATGCAGCACACATGACTATAAAAGGCAGGGAGAAAATAAGCAGGAAAATACCCTCCAGCTTGCCACCACCCCGCACCAGCAGGCGTATGCCAAAGAAGAACATAGCCAGAAATCCTGCACAGAACGGCAGCAGGAATAGCATGGGCAACATAACAGTCCATCCCTCTGTCAGCACCAGGTATGCTACCAGCCACACCAGCATGCGCCAGGTGCCCTGCCACCATGCTTTCCAGTTAGGGGTATAATACTCTTTTATATCCACTTGGTCTTTCAGCGACTGTTCAAAGTCTTTCCAGGCCTTGCTGAATTTATAGTGGTTACCATTGGTAGTCCGGATGCTTTTGCCGGAGCCACCCAGCAGCGGTGTGTATACCGCCTTTTCTTCTTTTGAAAGCACCTCCGTATCGGCAGATCCTTTTACTAATCTATATACATATTTATCCTCTTCATCTTCCTGGATACGGATGACTTTTTTCACTGCCATATGTATCACTGCAGCGGTATGGCCTTTCGCATCTATTTTTCTTTTGTACACATACCGCATCATAGCAGGCGACCAGCGGAATGGTGGAGTAAACATGGGTACCAACACCCGCTCCCGGGCATCGCGCCCCACCCTGTTCCACCGGGCGTAAAAAAAGTACAGCAGGTACAACATACCCACTATGCCCAGCACCAGGCCGCCTTCGTCCCGAAGCTGCTCCCAAAAGCCAGGTGGCGGCGGACGCTGTATTAATCCTTTTTGCCAGGCCACCGCAGCCGTTAAACCCTCCTGTGGCGCCAGCGCTTTATTACTGTAGAATACCGGCGTACCATCTGCATCCGGACGCATGGTACAGTCGCTTGCTTTAGAACCACTTTCACCAGTATAACAGGCACTCTGTTTCAGCACAGCGCCAGGTGGCATATGAAAGCGGGCAGCGGCCCCTTGTATTTCATAAGCCCATTCGTTACCGGTAATATTCCAGTACAGCTCATCATAGTTGTCAAAAAAACCTACATGCCCCCGGCTGGTATAAGTGATGGTATAGGTGTATTTACCCGGCTCCAGGTATACATCGCTGCTTCCGCAGTAGATAACGAAGTTGCCGTCTTTTTCTTTAGTATGATAACTTTCGGTTTCCCCGTCACGCAATACCTCTTTCACTTCAATGTCGATACGTTTTTTACGTCCCGACCGTTCGGCACGAAACAGGGGTATGCTACGAAAAATACCGCGCCGTATCTGATCCTGATTGGCATATACCCGTATGGTTTCGGTCACAGTAACCCAACCGGCGGTATCAATATTTATATCGGAATAAAAAAACAGGATCCGTTCAGCAGTATTCTCATTGGAAGTATCGCCATATACAGGTACTGCCGGAACAGCAAGCGGCACACGGCCAGATGCATCCACAACATCCGCAACAGAATCAGTTGCAACATCCTGGGCATGGGTAGTGGCGCTCACAAACAGCGCCAGAAAGAGTAAAAGTCTTTTCATGGGTATGGTTATCAGAATGAAACCCGCGGCGCATCGCGGTGGGCTACATTATCTATTTCAAAGAATACGCCCTTTTTAAAACCAGCGGAATTAGCAATAATATTGGAAGGAAAAGCCTCCACCAATACGTTGTTATCGCGTACGGTAGCATTATAATAACGCCGCGCCCGTTCCAGTTCGGTTTCCACGCCGGCAATATCGGCCTGTAACTGTTGAAAATTGGCGCTGGCCTTTAAATCGGGATAATTCTCTGCCACGGCAAACAAACTGCCAATAGCGCGGGTAACGGCTTGTTCTGCTACCTGCTTTTCTTCCACACTGCCGGTTTGCATGGCACGTGTGCGCAAAGCGGTTACCTCCTGCAATAGCTTGCTTTCATGGGCTGCATAACCTTTTACAGTTTCTACCAGGTTAGGTAACAGATCGTAGCGCTTTTTCAGTAGTACATCAATACCACTCCAACCCTCCTGCATATAGTTTCGGGCACGTACCAGGCGATTGTAGAGCGATATTACCCAAACGAGCAGTAATACCAGTACGCCTGCAATAATCCATGTTATATTTTCCATAGAGTGGGTTTCAGTTGTAAAATACTGATGTCAGCACGTGGCAAATATAGAGCCATTTTGCATATGACACTAGCAACTAAACCAATCCACACATTACCGCAGTAACCTGTTAAAGCAGGAAACAGGCCAAACTACTATGGAGCACCGCTGCTTTTCTGTATCCAATATAAAAAAGCGAAAACACCTGCAACTACTAATTCAATCAACAGCCACATCATTTGCTTTGCAAAGAACCCATCCAGCAAAGATCCAAACAACCTGGCCATAATGATACCAATCGTCAAGGCGAATAACATTGCCCATAGCGTTAATTTCCAATCAACCCATTGCTGATGGAAAACCAGGAAAATTCCCAACCCGATGAGAATGCCCCATTTAACTCTCTTCTCAATCATCTCATAACCGGTTAATTGTTCAGGAGAAGCACTTATCCACTCAGTCATATAAGTAAGGATGAAGCCACCAATGATAAGGATGATAGCTGAAAGCTTTAGCATACATGAAACTGTTGCATTAAATAATAACCAGAATAGTGTTTCAACTGAAGGAAGATCTGAATTCCAGTGGCGTTACATTCGTTTTATTCTTAAATAGCTTATTAAAGCTTTGCGAATGCTCAAAGCCCAGTTCATAGGCAATTTCACTAACTGAAAGATGAGTAGTGGTCAATCTTTCCTTTGCTTTTTCAATCAGCTTTTCGTGAATAAGCTGTTGCGTATTTTGTCCGGTTAAAACACGGGCCATATCACTTAAATACCGCTGAGATACCTTTAATTGTTCTGCCAAATCCTTCACTGCCGGTAAGCCATGGTGCATGGCTTTGTTTTCATCGAAATAATTATTAAGTAACTGATCTAACCGGCTTAATAAATCGCAGTTGACTGGTTTCCTGGTAATGAATTGCCGTTGATAAAAGCGATTGCAGTAGTTTAACAGTAAGTCAATTTGCGATAGAACAATCTCCTGAGTTACCATATCAATATGCGCACACTCCCGTTCCATTTTGCCAAACAGATCCAGCATATCCTGCTCTTCCTGCACAGAAAGATGCAATGCCTCGCTTATGGAATAATCAAAGTAGCCAAAGGTGAGTATCTTATGTGCTAATGGATGTTGCAATAAAAAATCGGGATGCAGTAACAATACATATCCACTCCCTATTTCTTTTTGCCGGTCATCTGCCAGCATCACATGCGACTGTAACTGCCTGGGCGCAGTAAAGCTCATCACGCCCTTGTCAAAATCATAATAGCTTTGACCATACTTACTTTTGGCCTGAACATTTCTTTTCAGAGAAATGGTGTAAAAATTCAAAAAGAAACCTTCCCAAACCACATTCTGCACCGGACGTATATCTTCTACATGCACCACGCTTACCAAAGGGTGTAGCGGATCGGGCAAAGACAACAATCTATGAAATTGTGATATGGAATTAATCGTTTGCATAGATGCTAATTTACGCCAAAAGATATGCTTTATAAAAAGGGATCAATTGTGCCAGCGCTTCGCTCATAGCAGCAGGCTGGTCGTATAAATCGTAATGACTGGCCCCTTTTACCACGTGTATTTTCTTGTTGACTGAGGCAGCTTTGTTAAACAATTCAAAACCATCCCGGTAAGAACCGAAAGCCCCTACTTTATCACCCACAATCACCATTAACGGCTGCGTCAGTAAAAACTCGGCCAGGTGAAAAGCGTCAAAAGTGATCAGATTGGCTAAACTCGTGAAGCGTAATTTATTACAGGAGGCAAGATGTTGTCCACGCGGCGTTCTGTAATAATCTATAGCACCCAGCATATCCAATTCATCCATACCGGCTTGCTTCGCATCCTCTACCGAAGCAGGAGTCCAGTTGGTAATCAAAGCATCCGCTCCGTTTGCTTCGGCTGTGCGCTGAGCAGATACAGTTTCCAGCGTTTGCAAAAATGCCCCCTCACGGAAAGCACGGCTGGCATTGGTACCCACTACCGTTCCTACAGCTTTAATACGTCGCTCAGTAAGCGCAGCATTAGCCGCATAGCCGCCACCGGCACAAATACCCAACACGCCAATGCGGTTATTGTCAACATAATCCAACGTTGTTAAATAATCTACTGCGCAACGGATATCTTCTACACGGGTAGCGGGATCTTCCAGGTAACGGGGGTTGCCTCCGCTTTCGCCCTGAAAGGATGCATCAAATGCGATGGCTACAAATCCTTCAAGGGCAAGTTTGGCAGCATATAATCCGGCGGTCTGCTCTTTAACGCTGCTGCCCGGATGCACACACACAATGGCTGCATATTTTTTTGAAGCATCAAAACCCTCTGGCAAATGAAGATTGGCAGCTACCTGCCAATCCCTATTGCTAAACGTTACTTTTTTCATAGTACCTTCTTTAAAAGTGGATGGTACAAAGTTAGAACCACAATATTCCATAGCTGTTGCCAATCTGGTAGTTCTTGTAGCCGATTTGGCTGAAATGAAAAGGCGCCTCATTTATTGGAGACGCCCTTTTTGGATTATGGATTTAAAAACGGGGAACAATTTTAGAGAAGCAATGCTTTCAGCTTTTGAGCCAATGCTTCTCCATGAAGATTTATAGCTACAATTTTACCATCCGGGTCAATCAGAAAATTCTGCGGTATGGCAGTGATACCATATTGTACAGCAGGGCTATCTTTCTGCTGCTTCAAATCCCACACATTCGTCCACACCAATCCATCATGTTCAACAGCCTTCAGCCAGGCTTCCCTGCCATTCTCTTTATCCAGTGAAACACCCAGCACCTCAAAGTTTTTACCCGAATAGGTTTTGTAAGCGGCCACCACTGCCGGGTTTTCCATGCGGCACGGCCCGCACCAGCTGGCCCAAAAGTCGAGTAATACATACTTTCCTCTGAAGGCGGAAAGTTGTACCTGTTTCCCTTTGGTATCCGGCAAACTAAAATCGGGGGCTATTTTACCAATAGTAACAGCATGCATTCTTTCGAACATCTTTTCGTAAAGCTGTGCAGAAGGCAGCGCTCTTATTTGCGGTGCCAGTTGATGATATAACTTTTCCAGCGAGTCGTTCATCACATAACCTGCGTAACGGCTAAAAGCAAGGAGGCCCACCGGGCTTGCCAGATGCGATTCCATAAAAGACCGGTAGCTCACCTCACGCTCTACATTGCTGATACTGTCCAGTTGCATTCGCAACCGTTTTGTTGTAGCGGTATCTGCTTTGCTGGCGCGGATAGCGGCCCAAACAGGATCAATGTTATTTTCCCGAAAAGCACGTATGCTGCTGACAAAACTGTTGTAATGCTGCACATAGGAAGAGCTGGTTGTACATTGCGCATTGCGCAATGAATCGATGGCGTTGATAGATGAAAGGCCGGGAGCCAGGTAAAACTGGAAAGTATTTTTATAAGTAAACTCAAACGGTTTTACGGTATCAGGCACCAGCTTCTTTACAGTTAGGGTAGCCAGCGCCGGCTCGTCCAGCATCCCTTTAAAAGAGAAGGCACCATTCACCATGTTAACGGAATCGGATATTCTTTTATTTCCCTGCGAATATTGCAGCACCACGGTTCCGGCTTCCGGAAAATGAATAACACGGCCTTCAATAGCAAAGTGCCCCGTTAACGTTTGTGAGCGGGCCTGAAATACGCCAACAATAACTATGAACAAAAAAAGCCTTCGCACAACGGATTTTTTCAGCTTTAGCATAAATCTATTATTTATAACCATCATTTTGAGTAAGGTTATGATTGTTGTTGATTTCAGTGAGAGGTATCGGATACAGCGCCGCATTACTGGTCCAGCTGGTTTTAACAGCACCCAAAACAGCATCTGCCCTTTTCGTTCTTTTCAGATCCAGCCAGCGATGCCCATATTCATTCATTAGCTCCAGCCTCCGCTCTTTTTCTATTAATAGTTTTACCTCTTCTGTTGTAGAAGCAGAAACGTTTCCCAGTCCCGCCCTTGCGCGAATCACATTAATATCGTCCAGCGCTCCGCTGATGTTATTGTTTCCATTCCGGGCCTCTGCACGAACCAGGTATTGTTCGCCCAGGCGCAGGAAAGTAACATACTCCGCAGCTGTAATGGTAGCAGAACCTCTCTGCTTGTATTTATAGGGATAGTAATAGGTATTGGCACCCACTTTTTGCACGCCCACCCAGTTAGCCAGCCGTTTATCGCCGGTTTCAAAGGCGTTAACAAAACTGGCGGGAATAGCATAATAAGGAATTGAATTATTCAACAGCTGAAAATAGTTACCCTCACTGGTATAACCGGGTGTACTGGACGGTACCAGCTGAAATATAGCCTCGGTATTGTTCTTTACAAAAAGACCTCCCAGGCTGGCGGCAGGCAATAAACCGTACAACGATGTGGCACTAAGCACCGAATCGGCATAGGCTTCTGCTGCTACCGTATTGCCATTGTATAAATATACCCGGGCCAGTAAGGCCATGGCCCCGTAAGCATTCACACGTGTGCGTTCACCACCGGCATACACATAATCCTTACGTAATAGATTTTTTGCCTCTAACAAATCCAAAATGATCTGATTATACACCGTTGCCACTTCACTACGACTCACCGTATTGTTTTTCATGGCATCGGTAGAAGTAATCAAGGGCACTTTTCCCCATAAATTGGTAAGATAAAAATGGCAGAAGGCTCTTAAAAATTTACATTCTCCTATTACATTATTCTTCAGGGAATCTGTGAGCACGCCTTTTGCACTGTTTTGCACGCCCTCTATAATACTGTTGGCCTGGTAAATGGTTTCATAGAAACCCGCCCATTGATTTAATACATTGAAGTCGTTTACCGACAGTGTATTGTATACAAAACCATCATAGTCCGTACCCGTAGGATACACCATCTCATCCGCACTCATAGCTGCACAGGCGGTGAGGCCGGTTTGCAAATCAAACGAGTTGCTAACCGCCAGCGTAGCATACATACCCGCAACAGCGCTTTTAAGTGTAGCATTGTTGGTATATACCACTCCGGAACTTAGCTGATTATTAGGCGCCGGCACATCTGTAAATTTTTTACAACTGAATAAGCAGCCTGCTGTAATAATAACAACAAAGCATTTTATAAAATATTTTATCACAATAGCGTTCATACCATCAATTTTTAGAATGAAAATTTAGCACCGGCAGTAATGGTTCTTAAAGGTGGCATAAAGCTGCTTCCGCTTTCCGGGTCAAATCCTTTATAGCCGCTTACCGTAAACAGGTTCTGCCCTCTCACATACACCTGTGCGGAGGCCATTTTCATTTTCGATAGCCACTTGCTGTTCAGGGTATAGGAAAGAGAAATATTTTTTAAGCGTGCATAAGCCGCATTGCTTAATACAGCATCAGACTGGAGGTATTTCACAAAGCTCAGGTAGGCCGATCCTTCGGCATAAGTGCCAGTTCTGGTAGCTATTTTTCCATTGGTTTCTTTAAACAGATCGTATACCCCACTGTACATATTTACTACATTGTAGCCAGGCACGCTGGCAGTAGCCATAATACCCTTCTTCATCACATGCCCTACAAACTGTACAAAAACATCCAGCTGAAAGCCTTTGTACGAAAAACTGTTATTCAATCCCCCGTAGTAGTCAGGGTTTGTTTTTCCCAGGTATACATAATCGCCCGATCCGCCGTTTTCTGCAGGATACCCCTCTGTATACAGATTGGTACCATTTTTATTGGCATCTACAAAAGCAGGCAACTGTGTGGTTTTATCAACGCCTGCATACTTAAACCCGTATAAAGCACTCATGGATCTTCCTATTACACGGGAATAGTAATAACTGGTGTTCTCAAAATTGTCAAAACGCGTAAGCTTACTATCTGCAAACGTGATATTGAAACTGGTAGTCCAGCTAAAATTCCTGCGCTGTATATTTTTAGTGGTAAGGGTAAACTCTGTTCCCTTTTGTTCAATAGTAGCAGGCAGGTTGGCTGTATAGGATGCGAAGCCGGTTACGGATGTAAGAGGGGCGCTTACCAATGGATTGGAAGTGATGTTCCTGAACCAGGCGCCGGATACCAGTACACGATCGTTGAAAAAGCCCAGATCCATCGCTATTTCCAGCTTCTTATTCACTTCCCATTTCAGGTTGGGGTTCGCTATTCTACTGGGTACAATTGCAGACACTCCATTGTAAGTATTGGAACTGGTAGAATAGGTATCCATATATTCATAGTTACCTATCTGATCATTACCGGTTGAACCATAGCTGGCCCTTAACTTCCCAAAGCTGATGGCACGCAGGTATTGCTTCATATATTTTTCATCAGAAAATACCCATGCCCCGCCCACAGAGGCAAAACTGCCATAGCGGTTGTTGATGCCAAAGCGTGAAGAAGCATCCCAGCGATAGTTTACATTCACAATGTATTTGCTTTGCCAGTTATAGTTAGCCCTGCCAAAGAATGACTGGTACTTGTAATCTGAATAAAACGTATACAGGGTGCGCGTACCGGCAGCCTGCGGATTGGTAAGCAAGGCATCGGAGGTATAGTTGGTGCCCACCATATAATAAGGCTGGTTATAAGTAGTACCCTGGAAGGTGGCACCGCCCAATACGTTTATCTTACCCTTTCCAATATTCCTGGTATAGTCTGCCTGCGGTTCAATATTCCATACCTCTGATATATTTTCCTGGAAATAGGCAGACGGCAGTGTAGTGGTAAACGGATTAATCCCCTTTGAGTATACATAGTTCTGCGCATTGGTGGTGATTTTATTATACGATGAGTTTAACCGGATATTTAAACCTGTAACAGGACTATATTTCAGGTTAACCGCACCTATCATATTACTGTTTTTGGCAGTATAGGTTTGATATTGATACTTCAACGGATTTTCGAAAGAGAAACTGCTGCTGTACCAATATAAGTTGCCGGTAGAATCGTATAAGGGAAAGTTAGGCGCAATGGTAAACATATAGGCTGCCATATCTGACGATTGAAATACCCGCCCGATATTGGCAGTTTTATCCCATACCAGTGAATTGGAAATAGTAGCTGTAAACTTCCTGTCCAGGCTGGTGTGTTCAATGCTAAAATGTACTGCCCCGCGCTGGTAATAATTATCACCAGGCAACACATTGGTTTCGCGGTGCCAGGTGCCACTTAATAAAAAATTAGTTTGCTGGTTACCGCCTGAAAAGCCTACAGAGGCATCTGTAACATGTGCAGTATTGCCAATGAGTAACTTCTGAAAATCGGTAGTTTGTTTATGCGTGGTATCCCACACCAGCAGGTCTGGCGCTAATGCAGTAGTAGGCGTTGCGTTGGAATTAGCAAAAGCAGCCCGTCGTATTTCCAGGTATTGTGAAAGGTTTAGCGGCTTTACCCGGTGTATATCGGCTATGCCGGTGATACCATGACTTATATTCACATCTACCCTGGTTTTGCCCGCCTTTCCTTTTTTAGTAGTAATAAGCACAACACCGTTTGAACCACGGCTTCCGTAAATGGCAGTGGCATCGGCATCCTTCAATACGCTGATGGTTTCAATATCGGCGGGGTTGATGGCATTTAAAGGACTGCTGCCATAGGCGGGCTTTAAATAGCCACTGGTATTGCCGCCGGCTGTGTTAATAGCCTCTGAAAGATAAGGCACTCCGTCTACTATATAAAGCGGGTTGGTTCCCGACAGCAAAGAGCCTACGCCCCTGATCTGTACAGATATAGCACCACCTGGCGCACCACTGGTTTCGGTAATCAACACCCCTGGTACACGGCCCGATAAGGCCTGAAGCGGGTTACTTACCGGCTGTTGCTCTATCTCTTTGGAAGAAACAGATGAAACGTTACCGGTACTTACTCTGCGCGAAGTAGTACCATAAGCGATGATTTGCACATCATCCAGTGGCGACACAGAAACTTTCAGCAGTATATTCAGCTTTTCGCCGGTTACTTTTACCAGCTGAGACTCATAGCCAACATAAGAAACAATCAATACATCACCGGAACGGGCTGCTATGGAAAATACGCCGTTCTCGTCAGTAGTAGCAGATGCATTGCCATTTTTCACTTTCACCGTAGCATCCCGTAATGGCTTTCCGTCCTGCGCGAGTATAACACCGGTAACCAAACCGGGTGCCGCCTGCAGCATATTTGCCAGCTGCTCTTCACTCACAGACGGTTGTTGCGCCGGTGCCGCCTGCTTACCCGCTTTCTGAACGCGGATAATATTTTCACGGATATTCCAGTCCAGCGACATATCACGCAGCAACGCATCCAGCACTTCTGCCACCTTCCTGTTTTTTACAGATATGCTTACTTTCCGGTTCTTTAACACACCTGTGTTTTCAAACATAATAACCACTTCTGCACTGTGTTCAATTGCCGCAAAAACTTCCTGGATAGGAGCATTACTAAAATCCAGTGAAATGCGTTTTTGCTCATACCCCTGTCCAAAACCAGGAGCAGCCTGCAACACCTGTGCAGTAAGTAATACAATTGTGAATAATAAAATGCCGGTTCTCATAATGAATGGAATGCACGGATGTGCAGCTGTTGATTGCATAAAGCTGCCAATACAAAAAATGCCTTTTTTTTGCATAAATTGCAGTAGTTTGAAATTGAAGAAATGAATGTTTCAAGCAGTACCCCCCGGAAGCTGTCCAGGCGAAGAGGGGTATTTTTATTCTCTTTACGGATCGTTGCAGATAGTCATATTTTGCCCAGTTAGTATTGCGTTTTGTATGTTTTACATCCCCTTACACTATAACAGACGACCCACCAGCAGTTTACCTCTAACCGGTTCCGTGCTTTTTTTAAAACTTTTTAGATTGCCCTTATCTTTGACCATACAATCCACTGCAAAATCACTTCTATACAGCTGTTAATTTCCTATAGTGCCTGATGAAAATGTAGACTATACTATTTTGCTGCAAAGGTTACAAGCGCACAACCTGCCTGCTTTTGAGCAGTTGTACAGGCATATGCGCAACAGACTATATATATACGCACTTTCTATTCTGAAAGATGAAGCAGCCGCACAGGATATTGTACAGGAGCTTTTTCTTACGATGTGGGAAGGAAGACAATTTGAGCATATTCATACCGGACTGGTGCCTTACCTGGTGAAAGCCGTTCGAAACAGAAGCCTGGATTATCTGAAAAAAGAACAGACCAGGGATAAAATACGCCATGAACTGGCTTTACTGGACAGTGGACAAATAACCTCGGCAGATAAACTGACTACCCTGGAGCTGAGAGCAGAGCTGGAGAACGCTGTTTCGCGGCTTCCCCCCATGCCTGCCAAAGTGTTTCAACTGCATTATATAGAAAAATTAAGCTATACAGAAATTGCTGACAAACTAAACATAAGTACCAGTACGGTGAGCAATCACATGGTAAAAGGACTAAAACTATTAAGAGCGTATTTAAAAAATAATTAGCCTGCGGGTAGTGACTTTACGTGACCAAACAGTCTTTAGATTATGATGGAACAACTCAACGAAGAAGAAATATTTCTTTTACTGGGCAAAGCCTCCGGAAGCCTGCTTCCCGGAGAAGAAGCATTGCTGGAAGAGTTGTTTCGTAATTCACCGGCAGCAACAACTGCCTACCAGCAGCTTTTAGAGAACCTGAAGGAGGCTGGCTCCGGGAAAGAAGGAACCATTCCCTTACCCCATTGGCGGGAGCTGACCACAGAAATAACCAATAATGCCCACCCAACAACCACAACAGTGAAGAAGCTGTTCTCCTGGAAATGGGCAGCAGCTGCTGCCAGTATCCTTGTTATAGCAGCTGGCGTATTCCTGTACAGCCATTATAGCAACCGCAAATCATCCATTGCACAGGGTGCCGCTCCGGCCATTGAGCTGCAACTGGCAGATGGCAGTGTTATTAACCTGAGCCGGCAGCAGGGCACTATTGAAACCGGCAGCATAGCATTGAATAACCGGAATAAAACACTTGCTTATGCTGCAAAAGGCAATGCGGCAGCAGGTACTAACCGGTTAACTGTTCCGGTTGGACTGGATTACAAAATCACACTTTCCGACGGCACAGAAATATGGCTGAACTCCGCAACAAGCCTTCAGTTCCCGGCTGTTTTTACCGGCAACACACGAGAGATAACCGTAGATGGGGAGGCATATCTGAACGTAGCCCCCAACGCACAATCGCCTTTCCTGGTTCACTTACCCGGCAGCACTGTGCGGGTAATGGGCACAGCATTCAACATCAATTCATACGATAGCGGCATTACAAAAATTGCATTGGTAAACGGCGCAGTGCAAGTTCAGTCGGGTACTGCATTAAAAGTATTGTCGCCTGGCAAACAGGCTACCTGTAGCGGTGGACAGGAAATTACAGAAACTGCTTTTGATGAAAGAACCGTATTAGGCTGGCGCAAAGGTTTGTTCTACTTTAATAATGCCCCCCTTTCTGAAATAAGTAAAGTATTGCCGCGCTGGTTTAATATTACCGTGGTGATAGATGATCGCTCCCTGTTAAACAGGAGATTTACCGGGGTAATTAACAGGAACCACCCCATCCATCTCTTCCTGGAAGATCTCAAAGTTATTTCAGGCATTCATGGCAGTGTGGATGCCAATGGCCGTCTTCATTTTCAATAGAAGTGTTAAACACGCCGCGTCGTTTCAGCCCAAAACACATCCATCTTAATTCCTGCCTGCCAGGGAATCGAATAATTGTTTTTTTGATGCTTCATCCAAGCGGGCAGAATCCTGCAGGAAACCCTCATTTTTCCAATGTAAAGCCTGCTTATCATTGGCTATAAAAGAAAGCCTATTCGTTTTCCTGTTTATTTCCAGCTTTTGCCCGGCAGTCACTTCTTTTACCTCATGGGCTGTAATATATACTTTCACTTTTCCTTCCAGTACTGCAACAGTAGCTACGGCCTCATTAGGGTAAGCTTTAATACTGAAACGGCCACCCTGTGCCACAAAATTGATATTTCCGGCACGTATGTGAAACAATTGTCCCGCTACTTCATTCACTTCAAAATAAGCTTCCCCCTTTAGGTCAAGCAGTCTTCGGGCAACGCCCTGGAAAGAAACAGGGTACTTTAAAGTGGACGCCGCATTCATCCACACCTGCGAACCATCGGCCATAGTAAGCTGAAATCTGCCACCAGCCGGAGTGCCCACAATGCTAAAGCCACCTTGCTTTTCAATTTTGGCCAGTAGCTCTTTTTCCTGCTGCACCTGTTGTGTAAAGCTATCAGCTGCAGGCGGAATATTCCAAAGACTATCTGCTACAGCACTGCCCGAGATAGCAGGCGTATCATTTCCTTTTTTTACCAAAGCACCTGCCTCTGCCGGATGTTTTACTTCATTGCCCGGAAACAGATAACCCGAAGCTACCATCAGCAATCCTATTACCGCTGTAGCCGACCATAGCCCGGCGCGCATATTACCATAGGAAGGGTTAAACGGTACGGCTGGCCGGGGTATGTTATGCGCTTTTTCCACTACAGCAGCAGTAAACGATGGTATATCCATCTGGTGCAGCTGTTTTAACTGCCCCGTTACAAACTGCCTGTCACGCAATTGTATATACAATTGCTCATTGGCTGCCGATTGTTGCCGCCACTGGCTCAGCATCTTATCTTCACTAACTGTAAGCAGCTCTCCCTGTTCCAGTTTGTAAATCAACCGGGCTAATTCCCTCCCCTGGTTTATATAGTTGTAATTCTCTTCCAATTGGAATATTTATTATTTTTTGTACTGTATCCAGTAAAGCATCATTAACAGAACAACAGTATGTCGCTTCAATATCTCTTTCAGTTTTTTAAAAAGCTCCCCCTTCCTGTTTTTTACAGTCTGATAAGGAATGTTACAAGCCTTCGCAATCTCTTCAGGGCCTAATCCTTTTTCAAAACTTAAATAAAAAATTTCCTTTGTCTTTTCCGGCAGCTTATCTACCACACTATATATCATACCTAAATATTCTGCCATTACCATATGCCGCATCACTTCCTCTTCTCCTACCTCATCCCAAACATCCTCTACCTGCTTTTCCTGCTGTCTGCGGCGTTTTTTGTTATAATTAATGCAGGCATTGCGCACCGACACATACAAATACTTCCTGATGCTATGCAACGATAAAAAGCTGCCTTCATGCTCCCAGAACCTGATATATACATCCTGGAGAATATCCATAGCCATAAAAGGTTCGTGCAGCACTTTACAGGCAAAGCCAAGCAAGCCGGGTGTAAACAATTCCGTAATCGCCACCAGCACATCCGGATTACCATCCGCAAGTCCACGTAAAATTGCCTGTTCATCAAAATGTTCATTAACTCCCTGCACAAATACTACTTTATATGTCAGGTAATATACTTCATTCATACAAAGTAGCCAAAGCCTGCTACAAAGAAGTCGCCCCCTCTGCAACACGCTATATCAGCCGTTCTTCCACAGCTTTCTTCACCATGCAAACCGTGTTTTTGGCTAACAGCTTTTTACGGATATTGATTCTATGGTTTTCTACTGTTCTTTTGCTCAGGTACAATTCACAGGCAATTTGAACAGAAGTAAGTCCGCTTGCCACCAACTTTAATACTTCCCGCTCTCTTGAAGAAAGCTTTCTCACAGCAATATTGCTTTCAGCATTGACCATATATTCTAAAGTATAATGAAAAAATGATTGTTATCTCCTGAGTATCGTAAATTCTGTACGGCGGTTCAGCTTTCGTCCTTCGGGATTATCGCTGCCATCCGCATTTTTATTAGGCGCTACCGGCTTTTGCGCACCATATCCCCTGGCCACCAGTTGCACCGGGTTAATACCTTTTTTAATAATATAATCAATACAACTTTGAGCGCGTGACAGTGACAACTGCAGGTTATACTCGTCTGAACCGATGTTATCGGTATGCCCGGAAATTTCTATAATCATAAGAGTATTCACCTTCAGCATCTGCACCAGTGAATCCAGCGAAGCATGTGAACCCGGGGCCAGGTCTGCTTTACCATATACATAATACACATTACTTAATATCCCATTTACAGGTAGCTCCGGAGCCGGTACATGAATAGTATCCGGTTTACGAGGCTTATCCTCCGTAACAACCGTTGCGGCCACAGGTGGTGAAGGCCATTGCCTGCTTACGGTAAACAATTCTAAACAACAGGCAGCTGCCCGGTCGGATGCAATCCATGCTTCTGTCCATCCCTTTTGCTCCCGGCTGCGAATGGTAAAATATACATCGTCCTTTACAGAGTTTACAGGATAGCCCATATTTACCGGCGCTTCAAAACTGCCCGGCACGCCTTTGCTGCTGTATAAGTCCATCCCGCCCATACCTATATGGCCATTACTGGAAAATACCAGCTCCCCCTCTGATTGGTTATAATAAGGCGCCTGCTCATCATACGCCGTATTCACCTGCTTACCTGCATTTAACGGTGTTCCTATCCTGCCTGTATCATCAATGCTCACATACCAGATATCAAAACCCCCTTCCCCACCCAAACGGTTACTGGAAAAGTATAAAAAACGTCCATCCGGTGTGATAAAAGGCTGTCGTGCGCTATACCCTTGCACGTTCACCTGCCCCAACAATGGAACAGGGCTGCTCCACTGCCCGTTAACTTTACGACTGTTGTAGATGGCGGTTCCGGCTTTATCCTGCCTGCTCCAGGCAGTAAAATATATACTGTTACCATCAGCGCTTACCGTAGCAGGCCCTTGCTCTGTAGCACTACCAGGTGCTGCCATCCACGGTTGAAGCTGTTCCGCTTCTGCGCCATTAACCTGCATGGTATATAAACGGTTCTGATGCATACCTCCTGCACTATCGGCAAGCCGGGTGCTGGTAAGCAATAAGGTATTGGCATCCAGCCAGGAAGGGGCATAAAAAGCACCACCACTATTCAGTAAACCGCTTTGCCTGGTAATATGCAACTCTTTTGCTCCTCCCTTTTGCAGTGCCTCCTGCGCAAAATGCAGGCTGGCAAGCTCCCGTTCAGCCATTGCGGCATATTCATCTTTTACTGTATAATTTTTTAAAAACAAAGCAAACATCGAATCAGCCTTGCTATAGTTGCCCATTGCACGCAACTGTTGCGCCCAGCGCAAGGCAGCCAATGGATACGCGCTGCCATATAGCTGATGAACGCTACGGTAAGCATTCTCCGCTTTTTCTGTATACCGCAACTGCCGGTAGCTTTCTGCCAGCATCCATTGCGCTTTCTGCTGATTGCCCGGTTTGCGGTTATGCGCAACCACAGCCGGTTGAGGTGTATAGGGCTCATAGCCAGCCCCTGTACCACCTTTACTATACAGGTACTTCTCGTAATAACCGGCGGCAGAAGCATAGTCTGCCTTTTCGTAATAGTCATCGCCCGCTTTCAGGTAATCATACACAAATTGCGTACGTCCCCAGCTTAATAACAGGCAGCAGCTGCCGGTAAGTAAACCAGCTTTCTTCCAGATCGTTAACATAGTTCAGTTTTATAAACCCGGACAAACAAAGTCCAGCTGAGGTGTAGTAATTTTTTTTCTTCCGATAAAGGATAACGTTATTTCAAAACTATTGGCCTTACCCGCCACTTTCCCCAGGTCAGAACGGTTCACATCATAGCAGGCTCCCAATATCCAGCCTTTATGCGTAAAGCCTATATAGGGCGCTATCGCATCATTCCACCGGTAATGCACACCGCCCATTACAGTGATGTTGTCGCTGGTTTTATATTGCGCGTATACTCCCGTCATCTTTTCAGCCGCATTTCCCTGCCTGCTGTATAATAACTGGGGCAGCAGGCTCCAGGCCTCATCCAGGTTAAAGCGCACACCGCCATGCAATGTATAACGCACAGGTATTTTTGCTTTGGCATCTGAACTAAACTGATCGGACGGGCCGTTCATGTGCGACACAGAAAAACCAGCAAACACATTGGCTTTTTTATCAGGAGTAGCATCAAAATACATGGCACCGGCACCGGCATCAAAAGAACCGGCAGAGGTGCGTGTTAAAGTGGCCGCCGATACGGAGCCGGGATTATATCCCGTAATGGTATTCCACTGGTCGCCAAACGTTAGCTTGGAACGGTCAAAACGGCGCTGCATTAATCCAAACTGAAGCCCCAGGTGCAGACGGTGCATGCCTTCTTTACCAAAACGCACCCCCGTATAAGCCACATTGCCATAAGCGGTGGTATAAGAATAGCCCGCATCTCCTGCCGTTTGCCTTAGCAAACTGACACCGGCATTGATGTTTTTCTCCGTTGTAAATTCGCCGGAAACGCCACTGGTGGTAAAAGGGGTAGCAAGGTTGCCCCACTGGCTGCGATAAATACCCGATACCCGGTAAGCACCATCAAAAGCCCCCGTCAACGCCGGGTTAAGCCACGAAGGATAAATGTAGTACTGCGAAAAATGCGGATCTACCTGGGCATGCAAACGCCCGCAAATCAACACCAGCAGATACATACCTAAACAATATTTTTTTCTCATTTCAGCAGTTTTAGCTTTGATATTATTTGATAATAGTTACCGCTCCGGTTAACGGCCCTTTCTCCGATCCTGTTTGTATCACGTAGTAATAAGTACCTGCGGGAAGCGGCTTTCCGGCAGAGGTGCCATTCCACGGTACTGCATATCCCTGCGATGTATACACCTGTTGCCCGTAACGGTTAAACACAGTGATGCGTGCGCCAGGAGTGGCATCCAGGTAGGGAATTTCCCACACGTCGTGCACCCCGTCACCGTTAGGCGAAAAAGCATTGGGCGGCTCTATCGCACGCAGTAGTTTTATATGCACCGAATCGGTTGCTGTACAATTAAACTCTCCGGTGGCAGTGAGGTAATAGGTAATATCGTCCGTTACTGTTACAGAAGGTTGTAACTCAGTAGTACTGCTTAAGCCGATGGAAGGGTACCATTGAAAAGTATAAGCGCCGGCACTGGACACTGCTGCCAGTTTTACTGCCGCACCTGTTTTTGCCATAATATCATTACCGGCTTCTATCACTGGCTGGCGATATACCACCACCCCTTTCGACCCCGGGAAAGAACGGCAACCTTTACTGCTGGTAACCTGCAACATGGCAGTATAATCACCTGCATTGCGATATACCAATGACACCTCCCCGCCACTGGCCGTGCTGCCATCCCCTAACGACCATTGCCGCTGATTAATAACATCCCCTTCTACCGTACTGGCATCCCTGAACACTACAGGCATACCCTGGCATAATTGTTCCGGCTGCACGGAAAAGGCAACAACAGGGCGATGATTAAAACGGTTTAATAACTGTGTATACGCTGTACTGCAACCATAAGCAGACGTTGCAGTAAGCTCAACAGGATAACTTCCTGCCGCCACATACAAATGGGTTGCGTTCACTTCAGTACTCACAGGAGTACCATCCCCAAAACTCCATTGATAAGACAGCGCACTATTATCTGCTATTGTAGTTTTATTCGTGAACAGTGCTTTGCCACCTGGTAAACATACCGTGTCCGGCAACGCAAACTTTACTTCAGGAACAGGCTGTACCTCCAATATATGCGTAACAGGCACACTTTTACACCCATCTGCATTTACCGCCGTAACAGTTGCATGATACGTTCCATATTGGTCATAAGCATATTCAAAAGAGCTGGCGTCATTACGAACAAATAAATGCCCATCCCCCATATTCCAGTTCCAGGCAGTTACCTCTTCCGCACCTGTTGCCGCCTCTGCTGCAATAGCAACATTCCTCCCTTCACATAGTTTACCGGTATAGGTATAGGCTATTTCAGGTGCTGCTATGGTGGTTACATTTTTATCTGCATCTGCCACGCATCCGTCTGCCGTTACAATACTCAAACGTATGGTGTGACTACCTGCTTTATTCAATACTTTCTTCACCGCTATACCTTTGGTAAGCGCCGTATCATTAAAAGTCCACATCCATTGCTTAATAGTATAAGCATGCTGCTCTACCTCCTCTCCCTGCATATACAGCGTGTCTGTTGCGCAAGGTGTTGGCTGAGCTATTTCAAAAGCAGCTTCCGGCTTCTCCTTCACTACAATGGTAACCTCAAAGTTTTCACTGCCATCACAACGGTCAATTTCCGAGCTGTAACAGGTAACAGGAAGCACATAGGTTCCGGTAGCCGAAAATGAATACACACCCGGCAACCGGTAGCGGTAATACGTACCGGCTTTTACTGCGGTAAGCTCCTGATACACCGGGTTGGTTTGTGTTACATCAGCCGAAGGAGTTAACACAGCAGACAATGCACTCAGCTTCCAGTAAATAGACGAAGGCTGATAAGGCAACATTACCGACACCTCTACCGGCGTACCCGCACAGGTAAACGCATGGCTTTTTACCGATGAATCTGCCTGGTTGTGTATATAGCCATAAGCATTGAGGCTGTTAATATTAGTACCTGCATTGTAACCGTAGCTTTCTTCTGACCCAAGTCCATAAGTAATAGCCGTAAATGCAGAATCACTTTGCACCAGGCATTGCCCCGGCGCATCTGCGGGATAAGCAGCAAAACCCGTCCAGCGGTACACTACTACAGAATAATCTGCCGACTGCGGATGCTTATAGGTATAACGGTTTGCTGCCGGAAGGGAGCTTAACGCCACCCCGTCAATAGTTAAGGAAGACAAACCTGTGCCTCTGTCAGGCACAATCAGCGTGAGATAGTTAAACAAAATACCTTCGCGGTTATTTCTGAAAAAACCGATGTTGTTAATGCCCTGCTCAACCGGGCTTATATAAATCATTTCCGGATCGCCCACACCAGCCCCCATACACGCTGTGCCCCCTGTCATAAACTGGGCCACCATCACAGGCCTGTCGGCTTCTATTATATCTGCCGTATTACTTTCAAAATAATAACACCGGTTGCTGATACCGGTAAGCACTTTGCCATTCCGCTTCACTACCGTATTCACATCATTCACCAGCACCTTATAGGCATTGGTCATAAAATAACTGGCAGCTGTTGAACGTGAGGTGGGCGCTGTAAAGTATTTTTTACCCCATGCCCGTATGGGAAACAACTGCTGATTATCATTATCCCCACCTCCTTTGCCGCAGGAAAAAGGATTACTGGTTCGGCTGCTGCCCGCAAATGCAGCAACCGGGTAACATTCGCCGCTGGCGTTGGCAACAGAACGAATGGTAGTACCCGTCAACTCCAAAGCCGACAGGCCATTAGAAGGGTTAGCCCCCACCATCTGGTATATCTCTCCTTTTTGCAAGGTTACCTGCACCACCTGACCTGCCGCATACCCGCTTCGTGTAGCAACGGAAGGCACAATTTCAATCCTGGTATCATTGTGCTGCGCCACTACATACAGCCATGAGAAGCAATTATTCTGATATACCTGGCCACTGTTAATAGCCACATACGAATACCCCCAGGTTTCTACAGGCAACAACATGGTTGCCCCGGACGACTTTTTACCAAAGGTGTGTGCATAAGCAACAATAGGCACATCACTATGTATATTGATGCCTCTTTCAAAAATGCCCTCACTACCGGTGCCGCCATAGGAAGGCGGTAAAGTAAACAGGCGGCAATCGTAAATGCTGCTGTTCTTAGGCATATACTCCGAAGCAATAACACGGTTGGCAGGAATATGATAACTACGTGTCCAGCTGGTACCATTAATAGACACCGTTACATTCGCCTCCTCTTCCGCACTGAAATACAACACCATTTCCTGGCTATCATCCTGCCCCGGCTCCATAAACTGGTGATGCCCGTAACCGACCCAGAAATCTTTTCCCCGGTTACTCAGGTCCTGTGCATGACCGCTGTTGACCAGCCATGCACAGGCAATACTTAGTATTTTTAAATATCTCTTCATTCAATAACTACCTGATAAGGTTAACCGCACCTTTTTTGGTAACGTGTTTTCCATTGGTTAAAGTAATATCTGCTACATAGATGTACACCCCCGTAGGTTGCAGCTTGCCCTTGAAACTGCCATCCCATCCTTCAGTTACATTGCGGGTTTCAAACACCTTCTCTCCCCACTGGTTAAAAATGAGTAAGCGAATGTGCTGTATCATATTACCATAGATGCGGAAGTACCTTGTTTCAGCAGGCCCGGCACTGTTAGGTGCAAGCGAGTTAGGCGCAAATACCTCTTCCTGCATAGTAGTAGCACTAACCGGTGCAGACTCCGCAGCCGTACAACTTCCTAAAACCCTTACTTTCAATGTGATGGTTTCTCCCAGCGACAAGCCGGTTACCGTATGACTAAGTCCTGTGGCACCTGTGGAAGGTGTGATCCACGTAATGCCATTATCTATACTCACTTCATACCCCGTAGCACCCGTTACAGCCATCCAGCTAAAACGGATAGAATCCTTTCCTGCACCACTTGCTACCACAACAGGCACTTGTAACGAAGGCAGTACATAAGCCATTATTTTGGTTCTGGAAGCACTCAGGCATCCGTTCCAGTTGCTCTCTATCCAATAATATACAGGTGCGGTAACATTTACCAGGGTCCATTCCTCGCCTGTATGCGCCACATTACCAGCCGCTGCGGCATCATACCAGTTATATTCCACACCCGCCACAGGGCTTTCCAGTGTAAAGGTGGCATCATTACCTGTGCACACACCTACCGAATCCGGCACCACTACAGCATCCGGACCAGCCCCTACGGTTACAGGCTTTAACGTATCTGCTATACATCCCACACTATCCGTAACCTGCAGGGTAACATCATAAGCGCCCCTGTCCGCATAATTGTACACAGTATCTTTAGCAGCAGACACGGCACCCGGCAAGCCAAAGTTCCATGCCCAGCCAGCCACACCCACCGTATCAGCTATATTGGACGATCCACTGAATTTCACCTGCTTACCTTCACAGTTATCACTTACTGCAAAATCAACAGTAACCGGCCCCACTACTTTTACAGCAATCAACGTTGTAAGTCTTGAATTACACCCTTCCACATCCGGATGTGTAATATGTACGGGTATTGTATAGTCGCCCGCTTCTGTAAACACATAGTCAGTACCTGTGTTGTATTCATAATAGGTAATGCCATTTACAGTAGTGGTATGGGATGGAACCGGATTACTCTGCACTATATTGTCATTAGGTGTTAACCCGGCAACGGCCTTTAACTCCCACTCCAGCAACACCGGTTGCACAGTTGTTATCAATTGTAAACGCAATGGCGTAGACACACAGGTATAAGTATTCTTTATGTCCGGCAGCGGGTTATGTATGTTAGAGAAACTACCCTGCGCAAGCTGGTTCTTCACTAATGTTCCGGCATTATACCCGTAGGTTTCTTCCACGCCCATACCGTAGGTAATGGCAGTAAACGGCTGCTCACTTTTTACAAAGGTTTGCGCATTTTCAGGATCCCATCTCTTCACTACTACTTTATATCCCGGCATGCCCGGATGATCTGTTACATAATCAACAGTATTACTGCCATCAATTACCAGGGAAGCAACTCCGGCTTCCGGTATAATAAGCGTCAGGTATTGCACGTTAATCTGCTCACGCGCATTGCGGTACAATGCCACTTCCTTAATACCCTGCTCCAGCGGACTCAGGTAAATCATTTCAGGATCGCCATCACCTACATAGGTACAACTGCTGTTAAACATGGTAGGCATAAACTGGGCTACCATCACCGGCTTATCTGCTTCAATATAATCAGGCTGAGACGATGCAAACTGGTAATAAAGATTATCTACCAGATCGGTAAGCACCACGCCATTTCTTTTAACTACGGTAGCCTTATCTTTCACCACCACTTTGTAAATGCTGGTATTAAACAACGCAGCATTAGTAGAAGCCGATGTAGGTGCTGTTAAATAACGGCGTCCCCAGGCACGGTATGGAAAATTCTGTTGTATCAGGTTATCGCCGCCCAGTGTGGGTGATATATTTCCACAACCAATGGTAGTACGACTGCTACCCGAGAACACAGCTACAGGAAAACATCTTCCATTAGCATTGGCCACCGCCTTTATCCTGCTGCCTGTTACATCATATCCTTCACTGGCATTTATTAAAGCACCCATCACCTGGTACACCTGCCCTTTGTTTAACTGCACCGTAAACGTTTCCCCGGCTTTATGGCCGCCTACAGTATTTTTAGCGGGTGTTATTTCCACCACCGTACTGTCGTAAGCCGCTACCACATAAAACCACGAATAAGAACCGCTTGCATAATATTGCTTAGAAGCAAGTGCATAATATTCATAGCCATAAGTACCTTCCGGTAATAACATGGTAGCACCGGAATTGGCCGAACCATAGATATGCGCAAAAGCTGTTACCGGCACATCACTCTCAATTAAAATACCCCTCTCAGAAAGCCCTTCATCCAGCAGGCGTGCATCCCTTATCCCAACTTTGGGTATCAGATCAGAAACAGCTACTGTTCCCGGCGCTACCGTATAACTCTTCTTCCAGTCTGTACCATTCACCTGTATCGTTACATGGGCTTCCTTATCCGCTGCCCCTACATAAATGAGCATTTCCTGGTTGTTTTGCGTACCAAAACTCTGGTTATGACCATATGCCACCCAAAAACGCGTGCCCCGGTTACTGCTGTCAGATGCACTGATCACTACAGGTGGCAGCGTTACTTTCTCATCTTTTAAACCCGTTATCTTATGCAACTCCTGCATACCCGTTGCAGTAATCATTTCCAATGCAGGTGCCACACTGCTGCCCGCCTGCACATCCCATGCACCGGCAGCATTGGTTTTGCCCATACGGATATTCGCAGCACTGGCAATAAGTCCCTGCCATGATGGAATATATACCTGGCGCAGTGCATAGGGGCTATACCCTGAACCATCTACCGTAAAAGCAGTATAGAAATACATGTATTGCTGCCCGCTTACCGTGCCTTCCGGCGCAACACCTGAATACCTTCTTGCCTCTACAGAGGCAGGCACAGTAGCCCCCCAGGTAATAACACTTACCGTATCGGTACCCAAGGTAAACACCTGTGTTGCATTAGCCTGCGGTGTTGCCGGCTGGGCCTTTAACACAACCGGAACAGAAGAAGGCGTAAACTCGTACGCACCTAAATCAGGTACGCCTTCTTCCAATGTTACCGGACGGGTAACATTGTTACCATCCACACTGTTTTCCGGCACCTGCACCCCACGGCCATGTATAGCCCATACCTCCGGCGAGGTAACATCCGGTGCCAGGGTTTCTTCACTGCCAAAAGCAGGTTTATATACCAGCGAATGTATGTCCCACTGCGAGCTGTCGCGCCATTGTGCCAGCGACAATTCAGCCCCCAGGTTACGCACTACAGTATTTTTTCCGGTATAAAAGAGATTATAATCGCTATAGATAAAATAATCACTGGCATTAATCTCCGCCGCTACCTGCCCACCTGTAGCAGAGAAAATGTTATTCTTCATAACAAGCCTGCCGGTATTACTGTAAATATGATTAAACAGTGCGGCTACTGCTTTAACAGAGGCAGAAGTGTTGTGTACGGAGTTATTATAATAGCTTATACTGGTATTCATTTCATTGTAAATACCTAAAGAGCTGTCTGCTGTAGTGCCTACAGAAACGGTGTTATTAGCCACCTTATAGTAGGTATTATTGTAACTAAACAGGCCCGTTACCGTGCTGCTGTTACTATTCATTACAATATGGTTGCCATGCACATACCCCATTGAAAGCTGTGTAGCCTGTGCATTTTTAACCGCAATACCATATGCCCTGGAAGCAGTGTTGGTGATACGGATGGAGTTTTGTTCAATACGACTTAAAGAGTCGCAGTTATCTATTAATAAACCATACACCAGGGGCGACAATACCCCCTGCTTTGTAAGAATGTTATTATTTACCACCAGGTGCGTAATATTAGCTGCATAAACACCCTGCCGGTAATCGTTCGATACCTCATTGGCCGTGATGGCAAACCTGCTGGCTGCATATACCCGGCCAGACAAGTAAATACCGGTGGCCCCGTTGGTGATTGTATTTTTTATCAACCTGTTTTCCGTACCACTTAAATCGGTACCATATATACCAGCCTGGGTAGTGTCAGCACCGGTATAAGCAGGCAGTTGAATGGTACAACCTGTAATACTATCATAAGAAGAAGCAGCTGTTATTACCACACCCCTGATATAAGCAGTGCCCAACGCTGTCAGTTTTATATTCTTAAAGCTGATAAAGCTGGCAGTATCCAGTAACAACACATAGTTTCTGGCAGAGGTACCGGCAAAACTGAGGGTCACGGATGAAGCATTATTATCTGCACTCATAAAGGTTACCGTAGCCGCTGCCGAAGCACCCGGTATTTTAGGTATACGCACCTGCTCGTTATACAAACCGGGCGCCACCAGGAAGCGTACACTCCCTTCAATACCACACTGCATGGCCGCCACCGCATTGGCAAAGCTGGTAAAGTTAGTAGCAGAAGCAGCGATAGTTGCATCAATGGTATAATCACCTGCCATCAGGCCTGCGTTCAGCTGCACCTTCACCGGTGTAGAATAAGCGATACCTGTTCCGCATAATACCACCGCCCTGAAATAAGAGGCGGTGGACGCCAGTTCGTGGGTAAAAGTGGGTTGATATAGAGTATCGGAAATGTCTGTATAAGTAACATTTTCCGCTGCTGCCCTTTGCCAGATATAACGCTGATGGCCACCCGTACTGTTACCGGTTAAGCTCAACAGCACTTTTTGTCCCATACAAATACCGGAAGCAACAGATACCTGCGAAGCACCTGCAACAGGCGGATCGATACAGCCTGGTATCGAAAACTCATAAGCCCCAACATCAGGTGTGGTAGTGCTTCTTACAGCACCTGTAAAATCGACGGTTATGCCAACAGGTGTGCCGGTGTTATCTATATAACCCTGTAAAGGCACAAAATTAGCATCAGCCGCATTGGTATATAGCGGATCCAGGGAAGTAGAATGTGCATCCTGCGTGGTTTCACGCCTCCATTGCGCCAGATCGGCCTTACTGCTGGATGCGTAACCATAGAATGAACCACCCGAAGCACCCTGCACATAAATGTTATTATAGTCAGACACATAAGTGGCCGAGGTGGAATTCACATACACTCCATACCTGTTACCGGTACCCCCACGGGTAATGCTAACAATATTATTTTTAAAATTAATTAATTTAGAAGCGCTTCCTGCAATATATAAGCCATAGGTAGCAGTAGCGCTGGCATTAGACTTGTAATCCAGCGATACCGTATTATGATAAAAGTTTACATTGTTGGCAATGTTCACATACAACCCGTAAGCAATACCCAACCCGTTAAAATTATACAACAGGTTATTGGTAACAACGGCAGGTTGGGCCGTAGCCGTATTGGATGCCACTAAAACGCCATAGGTATCGCCGGTAACAGTGGCTGCCGCATCAAAAGTGTTGTGTATTTTATTACCGTTCACCAGCAGATTATCACTCACATAATACGCATATACACCTATAAAAGAACTTACCCCGCTTCTGCCGGCACGGCTGATGTCATTACCTGCCAGCATTGCATCACGCGTATTTCCTGAAAAAATACCGATATAATAAAAATCCTTTATCACATTGTTTAACACGCGGTTGCCTATTGTTGGCGCAGCGGTTGAACTCATTAAACTGATACCATAATACCCACCGGTAATACTGTTCCCTTCTATTACATTTCCATCACAGCCCGGCGCATTGGCATCGGTAGAGTTGGTAGCCGAAGCACTGATAACGATGCCGCTGTAATTACCGGAACTGCTGCTTACATCCGCCAGGATAGTACAGCCATGAATAGTGTTGCTATCCGAGCCATTCGTTATAAATATACCCCACCCGTAACCCCCTCCTACGGCATCCACCACCAGGCTGTCGAACGTTACATAATCGGCGCCGTTTAGCGCAATCACCCCCCTGTTATAGTTATCGTTCGATGCAAATTGGATGCGATTGCCGTTTCCTTTAAACGTAATGGTATTAATAGCCGATGCGCCTGGTATAGAATCCAGTATCAGCTGCTCGTTATAAGGGCCGCTATTTGCTTTTACCGTAAAAACTACCGGCCCCGAAATGCCGCAGGCAATAGCCGCCTTTGCTTCATTAAAACTGGTGAAATTACCCGAACCTCCTTTGTCTATCACGTAATTGCCACCGGGAAACGCCGGATGCACCAGCAACTTTACAGGTGCCGCATAAGCCGTATTTCCACCACAGCTTACCATTACGCGGTAATACAACGTAGTGGTGGCCTGTATAGCCATTTCCGGTGTTTGCCGCGCAGTGCCAACATTATAATAGCCACTGGTTTCATTGACAGAAGCCTGCCACTGAAATGTTTGCGACACCCCGACAGAACTGTTCACTATATTAAAAGCAACCGGTGCATTCTCACATACTTCCGTAGCCGATGCCAGCACCGTACCTGCTACAGTAGCTGCACTACAGGCGGGTATAGCAAACTCATAAGCGCCCATATCGGGTGTAGTGCTGCTTCGCACATTGCCAGCAATATCGTCCGTTACCAGGCCCGCATATCCTTTATTATCCAAAGCCGCATTGCGCGGTACCAGGTTATTGACAGAGAGGTCGGTAAAAGAGGGATCAACCGAAACAGAATGTGCATCCTGCCCGGTTGCCTGCCAATCGGACAAGGTGCTTCTTGCACTGCCACTGTAGCCAATATTGTTCGCCCCCTTATTGGAATATACATACAAATTATTATAATCACTTTCCACGGCACTGACAGAAGAAGCCAGGAATACAGCATATTTAGCCGTGTTGCTGCTTCTGGTAACAGCAACGTTATTATTCATGAACTGCACCCCCAAAGTAGTGCCATCCAGGTAAAAACCATGCACTGCGTAATTTGTAGATGCCCCATCTATGTGAATAGTGTTATTGTAAAACAACGCATAGTCACTTGAATAATTATAAATACCGTAGGCATCACCGCTATTATTCACCTGGCAAATCAGGTTATTGTACACCCTGTTCTCCAGGTTGCGGTAAGCATCGGCCGACAGGAAGTAAATGCCATAAAAACCGTTGGTGGTAACCGGATTACCCGCAGCAGGGCTAAAGATGCGGTTACGCGATATGGTTAGCCTTGTATTGAGATTGGTTACATAAATACCGAAGAAATAACCAATACCCGTACGTGTAGGGCGGCTGATGCTATTGCTATCTACCAGTATATTAGATGCACCGCTTATATACATACCGCCATAATAAAAATCGCTGAAAGTATTTCTGCGCACAATATTGTTCTGGTTAGCCACATCGGTGTTACCCACCATGGTTAATCCGTAATAGCCGCCCGTTACTGCATTATCCTCAAAAACATTCCCATCACAACTTGCCACCCCTTCTAATGTAGCACTGGTAGGGCTGGAACTTAGCACAATGCCCGCATAAGACGTCAATGAGCCGCCGGGGTTAATAGTGATAGTACATTTACGGAAAGAATTGGAATCGGCATTATTCAGCAGCTGTACACCATACGCCATTAAACTGCCCGTAGCCTGTATTTTCAGGTTGTTGAACTGCACATGATCTGCCCCGTTTAGCTTTACAGTGGCACGCTCGGTGTTCACAGAGGCCGCATACGTAAGGGTATTGCCATTTCCATTAAAGGTAATGGTGTTTACCTGTGATGCGCCCGCTATCTGTGGTATAATCACCTGCTCGTTATACACTGCATTGGCAGAAGCTACGTTAAACACCACAGGCGCATTAAGTGTACCACAGGATAAAGCCGCAACAGCCTCTGTAAATGTTTGATAATTAGTACCGCCTGTAGCTAACGACTGGTTAATAGTAAAAGTTCCACCTGTAATACAACCACCCGGCTGCGCCCGTGCCGTTAATTGACAGAGCACAAACGACAGCAATAGCAGGCCGTACCTGCCGGCAGGTGTAAATTTGCAATTTCTCATACTTGTTTTATAACAGTTAGTTTGTGCGAATACCTGTTGCCTATACGCTGTATAAGCATGGTCAGCCGCATGTCAGTTATTTGGTTTTCAGTAGCTACATATTATATAACAACCTGCAAACACCAGAGTACCAAAAAAAGGTAACCTTTTAATAAAAAGATTTCCGGCACCTGCCAAAAGGCGTAGCACTATATATAATTAAACGAATGAGCAGAGAGATTGTACTCATTCAAACAGCAGATTTATACAAAAACTACAGCTTTACTGCAAACACACCCCCATTCCGGCCTGAACCTGGCTTTATGGCCTTCCTGATGAGTCGGGGAATATTACCCTTAAACTACCAGCACCATTTTTAACCAGTGGTACAGAGTGGTTACGATCCACTTCCTGCAGTTTTTCAAACTGCCGCTTCTACCAAGTTAGCTTCTGTACCTTTTACTACATCTGCGTTTCACTACGCATACTGTAGAGTAGACTGGACTCGAACCAGCATACCCTTCCTTCCAAAGGAAGACGGAGTTACCATTTCCCGACACTACTCTATACATGGGTGACTGGCGGGATTCGAACCCTGAACTCCTGAACCACAATCAGGCGTTTTACCCTTAAACTACCAGCACCATTTTAACCAGTGGTACAGAGTGGTTACGATCCACTTCCTGCAGTTTTTCAAACTGCCGCTTCTACCAAGTTAGCTTCTGTACCTTTTACTACACATGCGTTTCACTACGCATATTGTAGAGTAGACTGGACTCGAACCAGCATACCCTTCCCTCCTAAGGAAGACGGAGTTACCATTTCCCGACACTACTCTAAACAAAAAGCCCCGGTATATCCGGGGCTTTACAATGTTGTTATCTATATAATAAGATCAACTACATAATAAGCCCCTCCCTGTGATAAACGGGAAAAACGGAACATGTGGCATATGTATAAAATGAGTCATAGATATATGATTTACTAAAGTATTATAAATAAAAAACCCCGGATAAACCGGGGCTGTAATATTGTGTCAGTCTGTATTTGAACTACATACACAACAAGCCCCTACCAATGGTAAACGGGAAGTGCGGTATATGTATGTTTGCTTTCATGACACAAAAGTGGAACTAATATTTGAAACAAAAAAATATTTCAAAAAATATATTATAAAAATCAGCTCTCCTCCCAATGTGCTACTGTTATCACTTCCGCCTGCATAGGCAACACTTTTTCTACTAACACGCTATGCAACGCATCATCATAATCAGCACAGGCATCTGACAACACCGTTATAAGATAATCTTTGTCAGCAGCCTCACGCGAAGTAGACAAAACCACTCCACTGGTAGCAACACCTGACAGAATCAGATGCGACACACCCAAAGAGCGCAATACCACTTCCAGATCGCTTCCTGTAAAAGCACTCATTCGTTTTTTAGTAATAATAATATCATTTTCCAGTGGAGCAATCTGTTGGTCAATCTTCATCAACTCTCCCATATCCCCTTGTATTGCCCTGGCCTTACTGGCACCAAACACTTTATTTTGCGTGCTCACCTCTGGCATGCCAGGCCTGAATCCTACAGTAATATATAATACAGGGATATTACGTAAACGGGCCACAGATATGGCTTTTTGCACCCCCTTGATAAGATTGTTGTAATCTGTTACCCTGCCCAGCACCGCTGTTTGCATATCCATTACCAGCAATGCACTGTTTGTATTATTCATAAGAAATATTTTTCCATTCCATAAATTCCTGTCCGGCACTATCACTTCTTTTTTAACGTAAACAGCCATACATCATTCGTTAGCATCGTAAACGTTCCACCCGCAGCAGTGCCGTTTTTTACAATAATAGTGGAATTTTCTACTACTTCATCCTTGCTTTTATCTTTCAATATCGCAACCTGTTGTTTGCTTAATTGCTGTGGCACACCCATATCCAGGTAAGCAGTATAAGCATCGTTAGCACGATAGCCTGTTTTATATCCCTTCCATTCGTATGCTCCGTCCGGCAGGTGCTTAAAAGTCAGCACAAAGCGGCCTTTTTTATCAGCAGGCAAATCTTTACTAAAGTATTGCTGGTTATTGATGCTATCAGGCGGCGGACTATTAGTGAAGTCCCACAACAACACTTGTATTTCTCCCGATTCATTTTTACTGGCCCAGGAGGCTGTATCCGTATCATCGCTATATAATTCCTGGTTCCCCATTCTGTTCAGGTATTGATAAGCATAATAAGCAGGCTTAAGAATATCCTGGTAATTGACAAGCCCAAAGCCTCCATGAAAAGGCGTGTTACGTGGGCCGGCTTCTTCAAAAATATCTGTGAATGTCCAGTAAGAAAGCGAGTTGGCTGCATTGCCCGTTTTATGAATCTTATCCAGTATATAGGCAGCTTCATGATAGCTGTCGTGTATGGGATCGGCAGGCGTATAGCTGGAACTCCATTCGGTATAGTGTAGTTCCAGATGAGGTAAGGCAGATTCGGCTATTATCTTTTTCACACGTTGCACATCGCCATAAATGGCCTGTTCGTTTTTACTCAACACCGTACCACGACTTCCGTTTTCATCTAAAAAGCCCTGATCTACTCCATAGGTATGCGTGCTTACAAAATCAACCGGCACTTGATGCTGTACACAATAGTGTATGAATTCTTTTATCCAGCCATTACCTGCAGTGGCAGGCCCACCTACTTTAAAAGCAGCGGATACGGACTTTATGGCTTTGGCTGCGTAGTTATATAACTGATAATACTCCGCTTCATCACCTGTCCAGAAAGCATCTTTTAAATTAGGCTCGTTCCATACTTCAAAGTACCAATGCTTTACTTCTTCTTCGCCATAACGCTCCACCCAATGCTGCGTTAAGGCGCGAATAAGCCCCGCCCATTTATCATAATTTTTGGGTGGTGTTACATTGCCCCGCCACCAGAAGATGGTTTTATTACCACTGGCCAGCGCCTGCGGCATAAAACCCAGCTCTACAAAGGGACGAATATGAATACTGAGCAGGAAATCGTACAATTCATCTATATACTGCCAGTTATATACCGGGTTGCCTGCCCGGTCTTCACTATATACTCCCATATCGTCATGCAACAGCCCATGCATCCGTATATAACGAAAGCCCAGTTGTTCTTTTACCTGTGTAAGCTGCCGCTGCCAGTCGGCACGCAGACCTTCATTAGCCCTGCCTGCTCCTACGCACTCATTAAATACTTTTGGGAATACCCCCTTTACCTTTTGAACATCTACCGTAATAAACCGGTAAGGAGGGATACCAGGTTGCGAAAATGCTGTATTGGCAGCAACACTCCAAAGAGTGATCAGTAGTAATAACCTTGCTTTTGCAGAGGAGAGGTGTATATACAAAATATGGCAATTTTTCAATTGCCATAAATATAATCAATATCCATAATTTATTAAAAACGCATTCTATCCCCTGCCAAAAGGATTGGCTCCGGATGCCATACCCGCTTTTTTCAAACCGGGATACAACCTGAAATCATATACCAGGCTCAGCAACAACATGCGCTGTAACTGGTTGGTCTGGCTGGTATAAATGTAGTTGCTTGCGGCGCTTTGTGTATAGTTACGGTTGGTATTCAGCAGGTCAAATCCACTTAAACGCAACTGCCATCTTTGCTTGGCAAATAAACGTTTAAAAATAGCGGCATTGAGAACACCTGACGATTGCGATGGCAACAGGCCGGAAGTACCCTGGTGCATCCATGAATAAGTACCCTGTATATTAATACCCAATGGCAGTTCGTAACTCACGTTTACGGTAGCGTTCTGGCTCCAGCTTTGGGTGTTACTTCCGGGTGTTACTGTATACTGGTAGCCGGAGTAATCTACCCCGCCACGCAGCTCTCCAATAAACTTATCAGTAATGCCATAGTTCAGCTTCAGTGTTTGCCCCCAGGTAATACTGCTGGTAACATTGTCTTCGCCATTTATAATGCCGGCATCGTGACCGTAACGGAGATGTGTAGATACACTGCCACTGTTTTTAGTGCCTTGTTTATTACCCAGCCCAAAACTGTAAGAAGCGGTAGAACCCAGGTGATACGTTCCATTTACGTTAATATATTGCTGTTGCTGCACACCACCACTTAACAACGTAGTGGAGGCAACAATCTGGTTTTGTGTAACATCGCCCTGCAACGACAGCATAATACCTCTGAAGTTTTTCATGCTGTATGAGTTCAGGTAAGCACTCATGCTATGATTAAACGATTGCTTCAGATCGGGATTACCCACTGTTTCCAGTAAAGGATTCGTAATATCTTTTAACGGTTGCAGCTGCTCAATGGAAGGTGCTGTACTGGCTCCATTATAATTAAACGATAAGCTTTTGCCTTTACCCAGGTTAAAGTTTATCAGGGCGCGGGGGAAAATGTTGGTAAAGTTTTGTTTGATATGCCTGTCGGGCGTAAAATTGAGGTTATCCAGCGTGTTATACTGCCAGCCTAATCCAATCTGATAGTTCATCGTTTTGTTGTTCATACCATAACTACCTTCAATTTTATGGCTCGAATTCCGGTTATTAAACCGGTTAGTGGTTATATCGCTGGGTTTATCATATTTGCCGGTGGTGCTGTCAAAATCAAAGCTGTTTTTATCACTCTTTTGCAGCTGAGTGTTAAAGCTGTAGGTAAATGATACGTTATGTCCTTTAGCCAGCGGCTCCGTATACATTACAGAAGCGCCATATCCGCTACCATCCACACTTTGTGTGTACTGCTGGTTGGTTACTTGCTTTAATAACGCATTCCCCGATGAATCATAACTGTTTAACACAGTAAACAAACTACCGGGACTGCTGCTGGTTTGGATAGATTGCTGAACAGACAACTGCAACGATCTGCCCTGTTTGGCAAAACGGTGCCGCCAATCTAACTGGTTATTAAGATTAAAAGATTTTTGCGTTGTCTTATTATCCGTTTGTGTGCGGCTACCTAAATAACTGTAACCGTTATTTAACAGGTTTTGTGTGGCTGCCGTATCCTGACTTAAATTGGTGCTGTTTTGAACAGACACACTGGTGTTCAATTGAAACTGGTTCATACTATCCGCATCATAGGTAAGCATCACATGGCCGGGATAGTTGTAGTTTTTATTCACGCTTTGCCCCAACCTGTTTTCCTGCAAACTGGAATCGCTGAAGAAAGTACGCCGGCTGGTATTCTGTAACACATCCAGCCTTTGTCCATTGCCACTTAACGAAGCACCTACCGTTAATTTTTTACCCCATTTCTCCCGGTAGTTAATATCCAGGCTGCCTGTGGTTTGGATACCATTTTGCGAACCCAGGTTTTTGCTTTCTACTCCCAGGAAGCGGTTATTAATATTATTGAGTTTACCCGATGCAGTTAACATGCGCTCCCCTCCCAGCTTGGTAGTTTGCCCACCTGCTGCATAACTGGTTCCCTGCCCTTTACTGGCATAGGCATTCCCAAACCAGGCCTGATCCATTCCCTTCTTCGTTTTCAGGTTCAATGTTTTGGTATTGCTGCTTTCTTTTACTCCACTGAACTTTGCCCTGTCTGATTGTGTACCGAAGGCTTCAATAGAAGAAATCATTTCAGCAGGTAAACTATTGGCTTGTTTAATATCACTTAAAAACAGGTCTTTCCCATTCACCGTAATCTTATCTATCTTCTGTCCCTGCATGGTAATATTACCATCCTTATCAATTTCTATCCCCGGCAGTTTACGCAACAGATCTTCAAACTGCGCATTCGGACGTACTGCAAAGGCATCTGCATGAAACACCACCGTATCGCCTTTTACCGAAATAGGTTTAGGTGTAGCCTTTACCACCACGCCATCCAGTTCATTACCCGCAATGCCCAAAACGACATCTACGTTCAGCGCAGCTGAGTCGCCTTTTTTTACTACCAGTGCAATGGTGTCATTATTATAACCTGCCGCCACAATTACCAGGCGGTAACTCCCCTCGGGTACCTGGCCAAATACAAAACCATCGGCGCCTGAGCGGGTATGCAGCAATGCCTTTTTACTTTCTTTTATCAGCAGGAATATATCAGCGCCTTCAATCACCGATTTGGAGGTGCTATCTTTTATAGTACCCTTTACGGTGGGAAATTGCGCCCACAAAGCCGCAGGTGCTATTACAGATATCAATAGGAGTAGGATGAACTTTTTCATGACTTTTTGCCACCGGATTGGCAATTTTTACCGGCGGGGCGAAGATGAAGAGAAAAACTCTCCCACTACGAAAACAAGTGTAGTTAATTTGTTAAACTTCCCCGTTATCCGCATAAAAAAAGAGGAAAATCGCTTTTCCTCTTTAACATTTGACATCCAAACCCTTATTTCAACACTTTCATTTCGGTACGCCTGTTTTTCTCCCTTCCGGCCGGGTTATCCGTTCCATCATCATATGTATTAGGCGCAACGGGTACGGTAGCACCATATCCTTTGGCAGTAAGACGGTTTTTATCAATGCCCTTACCTACGAGATATGCCACCACATTGGCCGCACGTGCTTCACTCAACTTCTGGTTCAATTCATCCGAACCTTTATTATCTGTATGCCCTCCAATCTCTACATGTATATCAGGGTGCTTATTTAAGAAAGCCACTACATCGTCCAGCGAAGCAAAAGATTTTTCCAGGATCTCAGCTTTGTTAAACTCATAATATACGTTGTTTAACACCTGCACCTCATTAATCACCTCCGGTTCTTTCTGCATGCATACGGGCACACTTACCAGGCTGTCGGCATCGGCATCGGCCGGAAGCTGCAACGCAGCAGCGGTAGTGTAATAACCCTTTAAAGCAGCCATACTGCTCAGGGGAAGGGACTGCTTTACAGCAAACGCATAACTACCATCAGCACTGGTAACGCCCGTATATATTTTCTCATGAGTAACCGTATCTATCACTTCCACTGCTACCCCTGCCAGCGGAATCCTGGTATCACAAGCCACCACCTGCCCCACTACCAGCTTCATAGGATTCGCCTTTTGCAACTGAAACAATTCCATACAGCACACATCTGCCCTGTCTGAGCTTAACACCACTTTTTCCAATATGCGCTTGCCGGTGCTATAGCTGGTAAAGTACATATCGTTTTTTACCGAGTTAACCGGGTAGCCAAAGTTTTGCGGCTCGGCCCAGCTGCCGGGTGCGCCTTTAGTATAAAAAAGATCGTAACCGCCCATACCTGTGCGGCCATCTGTGGCAAAAACCAGTGTAGCGGAAGACGCATGATAATAAGGCGCCTGTTCATTACCGGTGGTATTAATGTTATCGCCCATGTTCACCGTGCTTAATGGTTTACCGGCTGCATCCAGCTCGGCCATCCACAAATCGAAACCACCCAGGCCACCGGCCCTGTCGCTGGCATATAACAAATGCCTGCCATCGGGCATAACAAACGGCTGCTGGGTATTGGCCCCACGTACATTAATAACGGAATCCAACGCTACCGGGCTGCTCCAGGCATCACCTGCTACTCCCCCCGTTTTCTTACTCACATAGATAGCGGCTGATTTCTGATGATTGCTTACCGACCAGCGGGTAAGATACAGCGTGCTGCCATCGGCACTGATTGCCGCCGCTCCTTCGTGCAACTGACTCACCGGTATATTAGCCCTGCTTACTGCACCTACTCCTTCTTCTGTAAAACTGGCTTCGTATAAATGATTCACGTGTGCTTTGTTTTTTTCCGCAGCACTATCTGCCCAGGTAGCGGTAAACAACAACGTATTACTGCTTAACTGCACCGGAGCATAACTGGCGCCGGTTTTGCCTTCATACAAAGTATGCACTGCATATCCCTTGGTTTCTTTACGTAATTGCTCCTGTATAAACACCAGGTTGCGTACTTCACGTTGCGCAGCCTGGCTGTAATGATCTTTTTGCTGGTAAGTATTTAAAAAGCGATGCAGGGCATTTTCCGCTTCTTCATATTTGCCCAATGCTCTTTCGCAGGTAGCATAATGATATTGCGCCAACGGAAACCTGACATCATTTTCGGCCACCTTCTTATAAAGGGGCGCCGCCTTTTCATAATTCTTCAGCAAGCGCCAGCTTTCGGCCAACTGGTAAATCAGCTGCTGGCTGTCTTTAGGTAATGGCTGGGGCTTGACAGCAGTATAGGCGTACGGATCAAAACCATCTGCTGTTTTACTTTTGCCATACAGGCTTTTTTCATAATACTCCACTGCCGAAGCATAATCACCTTTCGCAAAATAACTATCTGCAGCTTTGCGATAATCGGAACTGAACTGCGCCTGTGCAACAGTGCCGCACAGCAACACCACCGAGGCCGCAACCGTTATCTTTCGCATATGTAATGATAGAAACATGTGTATATAAATTATTTAAGTACAACCAATACGTTACAAAGCAGGACATACAAATTCCACCTCAGGCGCTTTCACTTTTTTCTTACCCACAAACGTTAACGACACTTCAAAGCTGTTGGTACCCCCCACCATTTTACCCAGGTCGCTCGTGTTAACATCATAGCTTACACTCAGTACCAGGTTGTTATGTGTTACACCCGCATACAGCGACACCGCATCCTGGAAGCGGTAGTTAACACCAAACAATACATCGGTAGCTACTGCCGCTTTTAACTGCGCGTAGGTACCCAGCACTTTTTCTTCGGCATTGCCCTGACGCAGATAAATAGCATTGGGCGTAAGCGATATACGATCTGACAACGCCAGTTTCACACCGCCGTGCACCACATAACGTACCGGCATTTTTTCATTCAATACTGCTCCAAACCTGTTTTCAGGCCTGTTGATATGCGATGCAGAAACACCACCAAACACATTGGCTTTTTTACCCGGTGTGGCATCGTAATACAACACCCCTGCTCCCGCATCGAAAGAAGTAGCCGAGGGATTGGTGATAGCATCGCGCGATGGCTGCAAGCCACCGGTTACCGGGTTCCACTGATCAACAAACACCAGTTTGGAAGGATTAAACTTACGTTGTATCATCCCTGCCTGTAAACCTATTGACACACGTTGAAAATCGCCTTTGCCAAACCGGATGCCCGTGTAAGCCACGTTACCATAGGCAGTGGTATAGTTATACCCCCCATCACCAGCCGCCTGGTTTACCACGCTTACACCAGCATTCAGATTCTTATTTGTATTAAAATCCAATGCAGCCCCTTTAGTAGAAAAAGCACTGGACACATTACTCCATTGATTGCGGTAGATGGCCGCCGCACGATAGTCGCCATCAAACACACCCGTTAACGCCGGGTTTAACCAGGCAGGATACACATAGTATTGTGTAAAGTGCGGATCAACCTGGGCATAGCCTTTGCCTGCCGGCGCCAGCAAAGAAGCTACCAGCACGCAGCTCACTGCTATCAACAACTTTTTTCTGCTTTGCTTTCTCATTGCGTCAGTTTATTAGTATACATGAAATAAATGAATGGTTGTTAACGGATAATGGTAATGCTGCCTGTTAACGGCGCAGAACCATCGCCTAATCTTATTACATAGTAGTAAGTTCCCACAGGTACATCCCTGCCATTTATCTTACCATTCCACGGTACCTGGTAACCCTTCTGTTCCAGCATTTTTTGTCCGTAACGGTTAAACACCTGCACCACACAATCCGCATAATCAGACAAATTCGCTATCTCCCATTTATCATTGATATTATCGCCATTAGGTGTAAAGGCATTGGGCACCACTACTATCTTCAATACTTTTACCGTTAATGAATCGGTAGCTGTGCAGGAGTAGTCCCCTACAGCAGTTAAACGATAAGTAGCATCCCTGTTCACCACCAGCTTTGGCTGCAATACAGATGCGTTGGATAAATCAGCCGCAGGCGTCCAGCTAAATGCGAAGGACGACGAGTTGGAAGTGGCTTCAAATTGTATCTGCGTACCTTCCTGCACCGCAAACGATTTACCGGCATCTATCTGTGGTTGCGGATGCACTACCACTTGTTTAGATACCGTAGCCGTACAGGATGCATTATTGGTAACAGTTAACTGAACCGTGTAAGTACGGGCATTGTTATATAATTTTTCTACCACCTTACCTGCCACATCAGGCCCATTGTCACCCAGGTTCCAGCTCCGCTTCGCAATACCGTCTGCAGGCGTACTTGCATCGGTTAAAGTTACCGGCGTACCCTCACACACCTGCTCCGGAGCAATGGTAAATGCTGCTACCGGCCTGGCATAAAAATCATTTACACTTTTAGTAGTAGTGCTTACACAACCATAGGAAGAAGTGGCGGTAAGCACCACTGCGTAGGTTCCGGCAGTGGCATAGGTATGCGATGGCGCTTTAGTAGTTACTGTAGCCGTGCCATCGCCAAAATTCCAAACATAATTCAGGGTACTGTTATCGGCCACGGTGCTGGTATTAACAAACGCCGCATCCCCCGGCAAACATATTTTTACAGGTGCCGTAAAATCGGCCACCGGTAACGGATGCACACTTACCTTTTGCGTATCGGGTAAGCTGCGGCATCCCTGGCTGCTCACCGTAGCCAGCACCACATTATAATTACCGGCACTGGCATAAGGCACATCAAACGCATTGCCATTATTATACACTACAGAAGTACCATTGCCCAACTGCCAGTTCCAGCTGTAAATGCCAGCTGTAGCAGCTGGTACTATGTGCACCTGTTCGCCCAAACAAACACTACTGGTAGCCGTAAAGGAAGCCAGCGGGCGGGCGTATACTTCTATAGCAGATGTTTTAGTTACGGTACAACCTCCTGCTGCGGTGTAGCTATAGCTGATGGTGTGCACACCCGGACCAGCAGTGGCGGGCGTGAAGGTACCATCTGTCGCTACTCCATTGCCGCTATACGTACCTCCTGTAACCACACTACCATTAACAGTAGCAATAGCAATTGAATAGGCTGCTGCATTTTCACACACCGCCGTTAATGCCGGGAAGTTTACCACCGGCATTACACTAAACGTGGCTTTAATAACGGTATCGGTAATACACCCCTGCGAAGAAGTAGCACGATAGCTTATCTGGTAACTGTTGGCCGCATACACATGCGAAGGGCTGGCTACTGTAGCCGTGTTAGGATTGGCCGGTGTAGCAGTAGCATCACCAAAATTCCAGGCATGTGCAGTAATGGTTTGACCATCAGGCGTAGCAGTGTTGTTGGTAAACTGCACTACCCCATCAGCCGGTAAACAGCCTGCCGGATACGTGATATCAATAACAGGTTTACTATAAATAGCCACCACTTTACGCGCAGTATCACTTACACAAAGCTTACTCACCCCTGTTACCAGCTTCACTTCATAACTACCCGGCTTATTGTACAATACCTTTTGCACACCGGCAGCGGTGGCTGTACTGTCTTTACCGTTGGCAAAGTTCCAGTAGTATTTATTAATTACAGCTGAACCTGCATAAGCAGCCGACGGGGTTAAAGTAATCTCACTTCCCTCACAGGCCGAAGCGGGCGCTGCCGTTACAGATGCAGTTGGCACTGCATACAGACTTACCTGTTTAGCCACCTCGGCCACACAACCCTCTTCCGAAACCACCCGGAGCGTAACCGTATTACTTCCCGCAGCAGACAATATTTTACTGGTGTCTTTACTGTGACTAACGCTTCCATCCGGGAATGTCCACAACCATTGCTGAATATTAGATAAAGAGGTAGCAGCCGGCCCCGTCAGGAAAGTAGTATCTTTCACACACCCTGTTGTATTAGCGATAGTAAAGTCTGCCACCGGTTTCGCTTTCACTTCAAAACCCATGTAAAACTCCTCGGTATTATTACAATAGTCGGTTAAGGATGGGCTGGTAGCCAGCACCTGCACATAAAACGTACCTGCCTTATTAAAGGTATACGTGCCGGGCAATGTGTATTTATAATACAGTACACCATTATTGGTAACCGTTCCTTTATAAGCAGTGGAAGCCGGATCTAATGTAACATCCAGGTTAGGCATAATATCAAAACCCAGTGCACTCAGCTTCCACACCAGTTTGGTTACCTGGTAACGAAGCAATATAGATAACTCTACCGGCGAACCTTCACAGGTATAAGCATGGCTGTTTTTACCTCCATTTGTGGTATCGCTGCTGTTATGCAAATTTCGGATACCATTCAGATTATTAAGATAGGTACCGGCATTATAGGCATAGCTTTCTGCACCACCCAAACCGTACGTGATACCTGTAAATGCCGAATCGCATGTAACGGTACATTGCGCTTTGGCGGCAGGCCACGATTTCACTACCACCGTGTAACCCGGTGTAGCATGCGGAAAAGTAGTATAGGTAGTAGAACCATCTATACGCAAAGAACCTACCCCTTTGGTAGGCACTACCAGCGTAAGATAGTTGATCACAATACTTTCTTTATCATTTCTGTAAAAGCCCACGCGGGTAATGGCTTGCTCCATCGGGCTGAGATATACCATTTCCGGATCGCCCAGGCCTGTTCCACAACCGTTACCCATGCTCATAAACTGCCCTACCATAATAGGCTTATCAGCTATGATAGAATCCATGGTATTGCTTTTATAACGATAATATTTGTTCTTGATCAATCCGGTTAACACCACTCCATTACGCCTTACTACAGTGGTGGGGTCGCGTACCAGCACTTTATATACACAGGTTTGCAACTGGGTAGGAGAACCTGCAGCACTGTTGGCTGATGAAAAAGGAACAGTTAAATACCGTTTGCCCCAGGTTTGTTCGGGAAACAGTTGCTGAATATCATTATCACGTCCGCTACCCGTTCCGCACTCTGTTTGCTCACCTGCCGTACGACCACTGCCAGCAAACACCGCAACGGTATGACATTCGCCATCCGGCCCTGCTATACTTTGCACGGTGGTGCCGGTAAGCTCAGGCCCATCACCGGTGGCACAATCGCTTTGCGCTACCACCTGGTATATCTGGCCTTTTTGTAACAAAACATCAAATGTTTGACCTGCCGGCTTTCCTAAACGGGTAGCCACCGATGGCGTAATACGCACCATCGTGTTATTCTCTTTGGCTATCACATACATCCAGGAATATGACATAGAAGCATCTCTTTGCTCCGAGTTCATAGAAGTGTAATTATGTCCCCAGGCCGTTACCGGCAACAACATGGTAGCTCCCGAAGCCACGCTGCCATATATATGCGCATAAGCCACAATAGGCTTGGTACTTACAATATGAATTCCTTTTTTTCTAAACAATCCTTCCCCACCCGTTCCTGCCGGTGGCGGATCGGTGATCAGCCTGGCATCATAGTTAGGATTGGTGCCGCTTTGCGTAGCATTGTTAATGCCCTTGGGTATTATTTCGGTGCTGATAACGGTATTAGCCGGAATATTATATACTTTCTCATAAGCACTGTTGTTAAAAGGCCCTACCGAACTGCTATCCAACGTTACGGTTACCGTACAGGCTTCCTCTGCGCTCAGGTATATCACCATGTTCATGCTATTGGTAGGTGTACCCGATCCATCACAATTGCTTTCCATATACTGATGGTGCCCATACCCTACCCAAAACTCCAGCCCTTTATTGGTAACGTTTTGAGCTATACCTGAATACCAGGCAAACAAGGCTATAATAAGAATAATGATTTTACACTTCATAACAGGTATTTAGCATCCATATTCAGCTTATGTAATATTCCGGGCGCTGCTATTGGCATAACAGCCACCCGGAATAATTTTATTTATTGAAATACAAGAGGTGTTACCTGATGAGGTTAATGGCCCCTTTCTTCTGCACCGTTTCACCGTTTATCAACAGTATCTGCGCCACGTACATATACACACCGGATGGTTGCAGTTTGCCTTTATACCTGCCATCCCATACCACATGCGCACCATTCGCATCCATTACAGGGTTTACAGTTTCGGCCAGTTTCTCGCCCCACTGGTTAAACACCATAAACTTCATTTCCTTAATCGCATATCCCTGTATGATAAACACATCGTTAATACCATCTCCGTTAGGTGTAAACGCATTACCTACAAACACATCATTGGTGGTAGTTTTTTCCGTAACAGCATCCGATACACTCAGCTGACAAGCTGTTACACCCAATGCACGCACCAATATCGTTACTTCGGTAAATGGAGTTAATCCTTCTATCACATGTGTGGTGCCTGTAGCTCCGGAGCTTGGCGTTATCCAGGTAGTGCCGCCGTCAATACTCACTTCATATCCTGTAGCACCTGAAACCGCCGTCCACGTAAACGTTATGGAGATAGGCGTACTGGTTCCGGAAACCACTGGCTTATCCAGCTGGTTAACCCCATATACCGTTACCTTTTTGCGCGATACACTGGCACATGATCCCGCACTAACTCCTTCTACATAATAAGTAGCCGGTAATGGCGTGCTGGCGCTGGTGGTAAAGCTCAGACCTGTGTGCACTAACGTACCCCCTGTTGCTGCATCGTACCAGTTATAGGTAATATCCGCAGCCACACTGTCAACCGTAAAGGTGGTAGTATCGCCCGCACAAACCGGGATACTGTCTTTAGTCACTACTGGCACTGGTCTTGGTTTCACCACTACATACTTGGTAGTATCCGACACACAACCATCTGCCGTAACTCCCCTTAAGGTAACCGCAAAGGAATCGGCCCCGTTAAACACATGTTTCTGAATTTGTCCTGTAGCAGTGGCATTGCCCGGGAACGTCCATTGCCATTCGCTTAATGCAATACCATTGGCCGTAATCACATCACCGGTAAGTGTTACCTCCGATCCTTCACAACCCACCGTAACACCACCCGGGAACACGACACTGAAATCTGTTTCAGGCGCAGGTAATATCTGTAAGGTTACCACCCCTGTTTCTATGCCGGAACATTTTTCAATCAGCGGCGAAGTATACGACACAGGTACGTTGATAATACCGGTAGTATCTATTATAAACTGCTGTTTCACTGTATAAGCATAGTAGGTAACCCCTTCTACCGTTACCGTATCAACCGGCACAGGATTGTTTTGCACACTATCTACTGCAGGCGACAACTTAGGCACCTTGCTAAACTGCCACGTCAGGGTTTCCGGTGCTATTGGCAACAGGATGGTCATATTAAACGGCGCTCCCTTACAGGTATAATCAGTAGGATTAGCCCCTGTGTTAAAGCTGGTGTTTACTGTACTGAGATTATTCAGGTTTTTCACCAGTGTACCAATGTTATAACCATAGCTTTCCGCACTACCCACACCATATACCATACCGGTGAAAGGCATATCACTTTCTACCACACTGGAACCGGCACCCGCTTCCCACTTCTTGGTCACTATCGAGTAGCCTGGCAAATGCGGATGGGTATATACATATCGGTCTGCCGCAGGATAGGCCAGGTAGTTTACTTTATCTATTTTCAGCGTAGCTAAACCTTCTGTAGGTATCACCAACGTGATAAAGTTGTTTTCAATAGAATACCTGTCGTTGCGGTAAAACTGCGATCTCTTCACCGCCTGCTGTACCGGGCTGATATAGAACATTTCCGGATCACTATATCCTATCACACCACACACTCCGGATGAAGTCATATACTGCGCCACCATCACTGGTTTATCCGATTCTATATACTCCCCTTCTGAACTTTCAAACTGGTAATATTTATTATTGATCAATTCTGTTTTAGCGATAGGCGTGCCATTACGCTTCACTATCGTTGCCGTGTCTTTTACCATTACGCGGTAGATATTCAGCATCAGGTAAGACGCTGACGGACCATCCTGCATAGAAGTAGGCGCTGTAGCATACTTGGTACCCCATGCCTGGTACGGGAATATCTGCTGAATAATGTAATCACCATTGCCGCCGGTAGTGGTTCCGCAACCAATAGCCGTTCTGGTGCTGCCCGCAAACACACCGATAGGGAAACATTCACCGGCATCGTTACTAATGGATTTTACATAGCTACCGGTTAAATCCTGTCCTTCCGCACCACTTAACACACCACCCAGCACCTGGTAAGCATCCCCCTTATTCAGTTTCACCAGGTAACTTCCGTTAGGCCGCGTGCCACCATTTTTCGTCCAGCCATTTAAAGTAGGCTTCGACGGATTGATCTCTACCCAGGTGTTATCGTGCTGCGCCACCACGTGGAAGGCAGAAGCAGAACCTGATGTAGAATAATACTGCCTGGAGCTTAAGGTGTAGTATTCATATCCCCACACTGCCGTTGGCATTAACAGGGTAGCTCCGGAGTTGGTAGATTCAAATACGTGCGCATAAGCAACAATAGGCACATCACTCACAATATGAATTCCCTGCTTCTGATACAGCCCCTCTGTAAACAAGCGTGCATCGTTTGGATTAGTCGTAGGCATATCATCACTGGTAATAGCAGAGTTTGCAGGTACATAGTAGTTTCTTACCCACGGCGTGCCGTTACTTCCCTCTATTGTAATGGTTACATTAGCCGGCTCGTCACCTGCACCCATATATATTTTCATGGTCTGATAACCACCATCAGGACCTGTAAATCCATTACTGCGCTGATAACCTACCCAGAAATCCCTGCCACGGTTAGAGCTGCTGTCTTCCGCTACCGGCTGCGCATAAGCATTGATTAACCCGGTAAAGCGATCCATATACAACATAGCGTTCTGACTGATCTCTTTTTTACGGATGTCTACTGTGCTGGCAGCGCCTACCACCCATGCATTGGCAGCAGTGGTACGGCCCATGCCTATGCGGTTTTGATCAGCCACCGATCCCTGCCATGAATCCACATAATATAATTGTGCATTGTATTTCTGATCATTGCTGCCTGTTACTTCCACCTGTGTATAGAAATACATAGAATCCATACCAGCTGGCAAGCCTTGTGGCACCACACCGGAATACCTTCTTACGCTTACTCCTGTTGGCACTGCATTATCCCAGGCAATACGCATTACCGTATCAGTACCGTAGGTAAATACCTGTGTAGTATTAGGTACAGGCACCGCCGGTGTGGCTGACAGTACTGTTGGTACTGTTTGTGGATAAAACTCGTAAGCTCCCAGGTCTGGCACACCCAGCGCACGCTCTTCTATCCTCACATTATTATCATAATCGTAGTTATTACCTTTTATCTGAACACCACGACCATGCATTGCCCACACATCCGGGTTGTTGATATCCGGACGCAGCGTACTGCTGTTGGCAAAGGCCGGTTCGTAGCTGATAGAGCTGGCATCCCAGTTCCAGGTATTCTTCCACTCGGCCAGTGTGGCAAAAGTAGTCACAGTGCCCGAGCTTACTTCTACCAGCGAAGTGCCACTGGTATACTCCATATTATAGTCACCATTAAACAGCGCCGGGTTATTTACAAAAAGCGCCTTGCCCCCTCCTTTGTTAGAGAAGATGTTGTTTCTCACATCTAACGCAGTGCTGGCAGTTTGAGTAAAATAACCCGGATAACCTCTGGTACCAGTTGTTGTAATGTTACTGCTGTTGTTATAATAGTTCACAACGCCGGTGTTATTAAGGCTGTATAAGCCATACACCAGGTTACCACCGCTGTTAATGGCCGACACGTTGTTCACCACCTGCACACCTGCCGAAGCAGAAACGGTGATGCCGTATATATTAGCCGTGTTATTACTATCGGCCATTACGCGGTTACCAGCTACCACGGCGGTGTTAGACACCATAGAAGAACGGGTGTTCAGTATATAAATACCATTTACCGAAGCGCTGGTTACCTGGTTAATATGCACCTGGTTGCCCCTTACCTGCAGCGCCGTATCGGCATAGCTGGTAGAGATACCCGAAGCATTGGAAGACATCACCCCTTTCAAAGTTACCGTGTTATTAGTAATAGCCAGGCTGTTGGCAAAGGCGGCATAAATACCCGCTACATACGTACCCACCACCTGGTTACTATCTATCACATGCAGTTTACCGCTTAACAAGGTAGCCGAAGTGCCGGCAAAATAAATACCGTAAGCACCGTTGCTGATAGCATTGCCTTTCAGCACCAGCTTATTACCCTTGTTGCCATTTACATAAATACCGGCAGTAGCATTCGTAGTGGTAGTTACAGCAGGCGCCACAATGGTATTACCCACTATGCTGTCAGCCGCCGCACCATTCACAACATCCACTGCACGGCCATAATCGGTGCTTTGTGCAGTAATGGTCAGGTTTTTAAAGATGAAGTTTTGTGTACTGTCAAAACGCAGCGTATAGTTTTTAGCAGCTGTTCCTGCAAAGCTCAGGTTTGCAGAAGATGCAACACCATTTTCACTTTGGAAAGTAACGGTGTTAGCAGCAGAAGTACCTGCTACATAAGGAATCAGCAACTGTTCGTTATACACACCATTGGTACCTGGCAGTACATTAATCACCACTTTACCACCTACACCACAACCCATGGCTTGTACGGCACTGTTAAACGACTGGAAGTTACCACCAGCCACCCCCGGCACATAAGTAGCCGGCGCACTGCTATTGATGGTATAAGTGCCAGCTGGCATAATATTGTTTAAACCAATCTGTATCACATTGGTATACTCCGTAGCGGTTTCGCACACCACTTTCGCACGGTAATAGCTATTGATAGTGGTTACTGTATCGTATGCAGGACTATATTGTACCTGGCTGATAGCCTTCCAGTTATTAGTACCATCAGGCGAAGCTTCCCACTGGAATGTGATAGAGCCCAGTGGTGAATGTCCTGTAATATCCAGTTGTACCGGCTTCTCCAGACACAATCCACTGGCAGGCGATAAGATAGCCGTACCGGGCACCAATGGATTAGCACACAATGCTGCATTGAATTCATACGCCCCTATATCCGGTTTGGTGGTACTACGCACCGCGTTTTCTATATCGCTGGCCACATTCAGCGGCAAGCCCATATCATTAATATATACCAGCTGCGGCTTAAAGTTGCCGGTGGCAGAATCGGTATATAACGGATTACCTGTTACAGAGTTGGTATCCTGCCCGGTAGCAGCCTTCAGCTGATCTACCGTTACCAGGTTCACTGCATTATAAAATCCTGTATAGGCGTTAATGCCTTTAATGTAATAATCGTTTTTATTAGCTTCTATTTCACTGGCAGTAGTGTTGCGGTACATACCATATTTATTACCGGCACCACCTCGGGTAACGGTTACAATATTGTTCTTAAACCGCAAACCTGTTGCCACACCTGATTGATAAAAGCCGGTTGTTACGGCAGTAACTTTTAATGTATCATCTAACGCAATGGTATTATGATAGTAGAATACATTATCAGCACTCAGGTTATAGAAACCATATTGTGCACCACTGCCCCCCAGATTGTATACCAGGTTGTTCACTACCGTATCTTCATTACCTACCGACGCATCCTGCGAGTTATGATATATTGCATAACTGGTTGCAGTAGCTGCAGGCGTTGCTGCCAGGAAGCGGGTGAAGCGGTTTTTACGTATCACCAAACGGTTACTTACCGCATCGGTAACGTAAATACCATATATAGAAGCAGGGTTTGTAGTGCGGGCACTTCTGGTGAAAGTGTTCCCCTCTACCACCGTATTAGCAGTACCCACCACATACATGCCCTGCGTATAGAAATCTTTAATAGTGTTGCCGGCAAACCGGTTGTTGTTAATATAGCTGGCCACCGCAGTACCACCCACTACGGTAATACCATAGTTACCACCAGTAATGGTGTTGTTTTCAAACAGGTTGGCATCACACAATGTGTTACCGGTAGTTACCGCAGCAGATGCACTGGCGTTGATAACCACACCTGCAAAATTGGAAGTAGTGCCTGTTACCGATGTTTTAATAGTGTTATTGCGGAAGGTGTTGGAATCGGCATTGTTTAACAATTGCACACCATAACCATAGGTACCTGTTCCGGCATCTATTACCAGGTTATCGAATGTAATGTGATCCGCGCCATTCAGCGTAATCACTGCCCTGTCGGTAGAGGTGCTGCTGTTGGCAGTGATGGTGTTGCCATTACCATTAAAGGTAATGGTGTTAATAGCAGTAACACCTGCAATGCTGTCCAGCGCCAGTTTCTCGTTATAAGGGCCGGTGTTGGCAGCCACGTTAAACACAATCGGTCCACCTGTGATACCGCAACCCATAGCGGTTTTAGCATCGGCAAAAGAAGCAAAGTTGCCACCTGCTTTACCAGGCACATAATCTGTAGCCAGGGTTTTATTAATAGTGTAAGTACCACCCGGCATAGCAGGGCTCACTATCAGCTGCACCGTATCGCTATATACCGTGTTGGTGCCACAGCTGGCCACTACACGATAGTATAAGGTGGTATCTGAGTTAATTACCGTATCGGCGGCCAGCATAGGTTTACCCATGTTTTCAAAGGCGCCGGTGAGTGTTTTAGCAGTTTGCCACTGAAAGGTTTGCCCCTCGCCATAAGCCCTGATATCCATGCTCAGGTATACCTTTTTGTTCTGACACACACTTGCCGGCGCAATCAGCACCTTACCATTTACTGGTGGCACGCTACAAGGTGGTGGTGTAAATTCATATGCACCAATATCCGGGGTACTAGCACTTCTAACCACATTCACAATATCATTGGTTACCCCTACAAACGCACCTTTATTGTTCAGGCCGGCATTACCTGGCGTATAGTTACCATTAGCGGCATCAACAAACGAAGGAATGCTGGAAACCGATGCACGCTCCATACCATTACCCACAGCCGTTACCCAATCACTTAAACGCGCCTGGCTGGCTCCATAATACCCCACGGCATTGGTACCTGCTATAGAACTGATATAATAGTCGTTGTAATCCATTGCCAGCGGCAGAATACCGCCCAGGTAAATACAATGCTTGGTACCGGTTCCTGCTGCGCTAATAGCAATCAGGTTATTGGCAAATATTAACCCTGTAGCAGTAGTGGTTTGATAAAAGCCACGATTAGTAGCCGTAGAAGTAGTGCTTTCATTATCCAGCACAACAGTGTTATGATAATAATATGCATAATCCGAACCGGTGTTGGCTATGCCATAGGCAGCGCCCGCACCATTCACACCATAGATAAGGTTATTGCTTACCGTGTTTTCGTTATAGGTGCTGCCACCGGTAGATCCATCCGAATTATTAAAGTAAATACCATAGAAGGCATCGGTGCTGGAGGTAGCATTACCAAATGGATTGAAAATGCGGTTACGCGTTATATAACAACCTGTATTTTTCTGGGCAGTAAAGTAAATACCCTTAAACTCTGTTACCGTAGTACGGTTAGGACGACTGATACTGTTGCTGTCGATAATAGTACCATAACTACCCGCCACATAAATACCGGTAGCATAGAAGTCCATAATAGTATTACCCATAAACCGGTTGCGCCCGTTACCACCGTTGGTAAAGGTGGCAGCCAGGGTAATACCATAATAACCGCCATTAATTTTATTGTATTCAAAATTATTATCATCACTCAACACAATGCCTGTGCCCACAGGATCGGTTTCCGACCCGCTGATAACAATACCTGCATATTGATCAGAGGTAGAAGTTTGCAATGCATTGATCACACATCTTCTTACCGTGTTAGAATCTGAATTAGCTGTTAATTGCACACCGTAAGCATAATCGCCAGAACGGGCATCTATTACCAGGCTGTCGAAAATAACATGCTTCGATCCCTTCAGTTTAATCACCGCTCTTTCACTGCCGTTGGTAGAAGCAAAACGGATAGTGTTGCCATTACCATTGAATGTAATAGTGTTCACAGCAGAAACGCCCTGCACATACTCCATCACCAGTTGCTCGTTATAAGGCCCGGTTCCCGGTGCCACATTAAACACTACAGGACCATTGATACCACAACGCAGGAAGTTATAAGCATCGTTAAACGACTGGAAGCGGGTAGGTGTAGCAGGCTGCGTTTTATCGATGGTAAAGGTACCAGACACCAGTGTTGGCGTAGTTACCCTCACCGCTGTGGAAGGCACACTGTTGGTGCCGCAGGTGTACACAATACGGTAGTAGGTAGAAACACCCTGGGTGGTAGTGAGCGAGCGGTTGGTAGCAGTTGCGATATTATTCCAATTGGTATTATCGGCAGAAGACTGCCACTGGTAGGTTTGTCCATAACCGGTAACACCACCATTAATAGATAAAGTGAATGGCACATTTAAACACGCCGGGTCAACCGAAGAAACTACTGTGCCGGGTACCGGCGGTGTAGTACAAGGAATAGCCACATATTCGTAGGCTCCCATATCCGGAGTAGTAACACTACGTGCAGCCTGGTTAATATCATTCGATACCCCCAGGGCTGTACCCAGGTTATCCAGCAGGTTGCTCATAGGCTTATAATCACCCTGCGATTTATCCAGGTATTCCGGATCAAACACTACAGAATGCGCATCCTTGCTGGTACCATTTTGCCAGTCTATCAGGTCTTTGTAATCTGTACTATTAGAGTACCCTGTATAGTTGTTGCTGGAGTCAGCTTTGAAATAGTTGTTATAATCTATCGTTACTACACTGGCAGAAGTAGCCAGGTATATACCATAGTTTTTACCGGTTCCACCACGCGACAACGTAATAATGTTGTTTTTAAATTCCACATTGCTGGCAGTGGACGACTGGTAAAAACCATAGGTAGATGCATCTGATGTATTCTTGGTATTATCCAATGATAAAGTATTGTGATAATAGCGGGTATTAGGAGATCCTGAATTATAGAAAGCATAGACAGTGCCGGCACCGTTGAAATCGTACATCAGATTGTTGGCGAATACCGTAGCCGAATCGGCCTTTGCATTGGTGCTGGCGATATAAATACCATACTGAGTGCTGGTGTTCGTTTTACTGGCGCCCATAGTATTAAATATCCTGTTACGCACCACAGAATCCATAATATTATCACTACCCACACGAATACCATAGAACAGGCTTACATCAGAACGATTAGGTCTGCTGATGCTGTTGCCCTCAATAATAGCATGGCCGGTATATAATATATAGATACCATAGTAATAGAAGTCTTTCACCGTGTTGTTCACAAAACGGTTATGGTAAATATTACTACCCGAGCCACCCACCAGCGTCATACCGTAATAGCCACCGGTAATGGAATTATTGGCAAACACGTTGCCATCACAGGCAGTTGTACCAGTGGTGGTAGCAGAAGTAGCCGAAGCACTGATTACCACACCCGCATAGTTAGAAGAGGTGGAAGCAGTAGTTATATTAATAGTACACTTTCTTACAATGTTAGAATCTGCATCATTGAGCAGCTGCACACCAAAGCCATATTCAGCGCTGGTTGATCCGGTAGCATTAATGATCAGGCTATCAAAAATAACATGATCGGCTCCGTTCAGTTTAATTACCGCCCGTTCGTTGCTGTTAGTGCTTTTGTAAGTAAGCGCTGCACCATTGCCATTAAAAGTAATCGTGTTTACAGCCGATGCTCCAGGCACTGGCTGCATAATTAACTGCTCGTTATAAGGCACACTACCAGGCGCTACATTAAATACTACCGGGCCATTAATGCCACACTTAATATAATCGTAGGCATCTTTAAACGTAGTAAAGTTGGTTGCAGAAGCCGGTTGCGTATTATCAATAGAATAAGTACCCGACACTATACCCGGAGAAGTTACTTTCACCGGAGCAGCCACTCCCGCAAGTCCGCCGTTGGCACAGGTTACTATATACCTGTAGTAAGTGGTTACCTGCTGAGAAGTATCCACATGGTCAGATACTTTGCCATTAATATTAGTCCAGGTATTGTTGTCGGCTGAAGTTTGCCACTGATAGGTTAATCCACTGGCCGTGCTAACACCCGACACATCCAATGCAAATGCTTCGGACGGACACGCATACAGTTTGGTGCTGGTGGTGGTACCTGCTACCGGTGTTCCGGCACATGGCACAGCGGCATCTATCTGTATTAAATAATCTTCCGTCTCACCATATGTATAAGAAAGACAAGGCACCAGGCTGGTTCCGGAATATCCTTCTGCCAGTATTACACGCATAGTGGTAATACCTGCCGTTGCCGAAAGTGGTATTTTAAATTTACCACTAATGGTGCGTGGCCCCAGGGTAAGCGCATCTTCTACAAATACCTTTTCATCAGGATCATTAAAATCACCATCCCTGTTATAGTCAATCCATATAGCCACTGCAGCCGAATAATAGGTAGAAGGCGTACAATCATCCTGGTCTACACTAAACGTAGCACTGGCTCCTTGCGTTACATGCGTTAGCACGCCCTTATCCTGGAAGTTGGAATACCGGTTTAATACCGATCCTACCCCAGTTGCAGGCGTGGTACAATCCGATGCATTTTTAACCCCATTCAAGGTAACACCGAATATTTCCGTGTCAATGGTAGAGCTGGGCACCGCAGAGCAATAGATATAAGTAGCCGACACCTTCAATGTGTCGGAAACAGCCATATTACCACCACAGGTAACCAGGCAACGGTAAAAAGCACTATCCTGCATTTGTGTGGTAGTAAGCCTTGCCACAGTGGCGCCACTGATATTCGTAAACGTGATATGGTCTAATGAAATTTGCCATTGATAGGTTTGCCCCGTTCCGGAACTGCCATTTTTCAGGCTTAATGAAAAGGGTGTATTAACACCTACCGACGATGGCCCCGATACCTTACCTGGTAATGGTGGCGTCACACACACATTCACGGTATTTTCATATGCCCCCAGGTCAGGTACAACATCACTACGGGTAGCTCCGTTAATGTCGGTAGTAACACCCACCGCATCGCCCAGGTTGTTAAACGCAGCTGCGTTGCCTGGTAAATAAATACCGGCAGCCGCCTGGGTAAATTGCGGATCAACCGAAACAGAGCCGCCATCTAATCCTGATGCAGCCTGCCAATCGGCCAGCGAAGTATAGGTTCCATCTATATACCCTACTGCATAATTGCTGCCGGAAGCCACGTATAGATTATTATAGTCACTCGCCAGCGTTGTACCGGAAAATATATACACCGCATAATTGCTGCCGGTACCGCCACGGGTAACACTAATGATGTTATTTTTCAACTCAACCCCATCTGCCGTAAAGCTTTCATAATACCCGCGAGTTATATTCGATGAAGTATTAGCTGTGTTATCCAGCGATATTGTATTATGATAGAAATGGGAATAAGGTGCATCGTATTCATACAATGCATAAATAGATCCCGCACCGTTTATGTCGTACACGAGATTGTTGGCTACCAGGTTAGGCGCTATAGCTGTGCCGGAAGTAAAAGATAAATAAATACCATATACAGCTGCTGTAGAAGTATTGTCGGCACCGGTAGGATTGAATAGCCTGTTTTTAATTACCTGCGCCCCTACAGTACCATCACCCAGGTATATGCCATAAAAAGTAGATAAAGAAGTACGATCGGGACGGCTGATGCTGTTGCCTTCTATCACAGCATTAGAAATATAATACGCATATATACCATAGAAATAAAAGTCTTTCACCTGGTTATTCACAAAACGGTTCGCCTCTATCAGGCTTCCGAAACCACCCACCATCGTCATGCCATAATAACCACCCACTACCGTGTTGCCAATAATGAGGTTGCCGTCGCAAAGCGTGCTACCCGAAGTGGTGGCCGATGCCGCAGAGGCATTGATTACAACACCGGAGTAGTTGGAAGAAGTGCTTGAGGTAGTTACATTAATGGAACAGTTACGGATAATGTTGGAATCGGCGTTATTAATCAATTGTACTCCAAAACCATATTGAGAACTGGAAGTACCTGTTGCATTAATAATAAGACTATCTATAATTACATGATCGGCTCCATTGAGCTTTAACACCGCACGTTCGTTAGTATTGGAAGAAGCAAAGGACAGCGTATTGCCATTGCCTTTAAAAGTAATAGTGTTGATAACCGACGCTCCCAGTATTTCCGGAATAATCACCTGCTCGTTATACACCGGCCCGCCAGGCGTTACATTAAACACCACCGGACCAGTAATACCGCAACTTAATGCCGCCACCGCATCGGCAAACGAAGTGTAATTGGTGCCATTGGTAGGGCTGGATGCATCAATAGTGTAGGTACCACCTGCCAAACCTGCCGTACCGTTTACACTTACCGTATCGGAGTATTGTGTATTGCCGCTACAGGTTACTGCTGCGCGGTAATATTGCACGCCGGCAACAGCTACTGTAGAATAACTGGCTGTGTTACCCGCCGTGCTGATATCAGCATAAGGCCCCGCAGCAGCGGCAGCCGATTGCCAGGTAATAGTAAGACCGGTACCGTAATTGTTACCGGTTAAAGACAATAATAACGGACTGCCTGCACACAGCTTTGTAGCCGATACCGAAGCTTTGCCCGGCACAGGCGGCGTTGTACACGGCCCCGGCGCTGTATAAGTGATGCGAATATTAGGCCGGTATTTATAATCCGTTACCGTTCCATTCAGCGTAGCCCCTAAGCTGGCTACCCCTACTATTTTATCGGCAGTGCCGGTAGTATACTGCCACGCAAAATTATCAGTGGCCCCTCCACTGCCTGCCATAGAAGTTTCTGTAGCTATCTCCAGCGCTTTGCCGGTATACACAAACGGTGTAATACTCCAGCTTACCCAGCCTGCTGCCGAAGGCACATTAAAAGAAGTGCTGCTGTATACCTGGGTGTGCGTGGTTTGTATGCCCGCCCAGGTAGCTGTAGTAGCTAATGTAGTATTAGTAGTATTGGCCATCAGCATAGCATGCGTGGTGGTATTTGCTGTAAAGTTGGCTACATTGGTTTTATTGAAAGCTACCGCAGTAATGATGGCACCGTTAGGAATGCCAGCTGCCGCCATCTCTGCTTCTGTAAACACCATATCACAGCGCGAAGCGGAAGTGGTGGAAGTAGAGGAATAGCGGTACACAGGTCCATACAGCGTGTTAGCAGGAACACTTGTTCCTGCACCTATCTGTACAGTATTCTGCGCCATACTGAATGATGCACTTAGCATCATTGCCATTAATAATAATCTTTTTCTGAATGTTCGGCCGGTGTAAAGCTGTGTCATGCAAACCAATAGTTATAGATAAACAGTTAATTAAAGTACAGGCAATAGCATATACCCCGGGCTTTATAGCAAACCCGGCGCATGCAATACATCAATGTAAACAAACTGTTAAGGGCATAGCTTCGCCAGCAGCACGGTTAGCGTACAGACACAAGCAGGTATAGCAAGGCCTGGCCCATACGTAATGCACTTTACACAGTAACCCTTATGTTGTTACATGGTATTTGTTAGCTAGAAGAATTCGTTTGTTTCATTACATTGTTTTTCTCATAATCAAAATAAACATAGCGTCTGTTATAGCTAGCAGGGCAAACGCTGAAAGTCAGTTTCAGTCAATATCTCAAAAGCAGTGTACATTTCCATCCTACACATCCAAAATTAAGTTTATGATTCTTTATAAACACTAGGGTAAACATCGGTTTTTATATATCCCCTTAAAATATATTACCTCTCTCCTATCATTTACGATATAAGCATCACTTAACTTTATAGCATATACAACTGCATATGTGGGATAGATTTCATTTAAGTGTATCTGGAGTATTTACACTCATCGTTATTGTATTGCTGTTATCCAACGCCCCGGTGGCATTAGCCCAGAAGCATCCGGAATACATTACCCAGTTATCTAACGAAACCTTATACACCGACACCAATGCCATTAAACAGGCTATTAAAGAAGCACGCACATTAGAAGACGACTATTTAGATAGCGCCATCAACAAGCTGCGGGTAGCGTTGAAAAGCAGTTTCCGTCTCAAATACAACAAAGGCATATTTGCATGCCTTACAGATATGGGTGTTATTTTCCACATACACAACCAGAATGCAAAATCTATTGATGTACTAAAGCAGGCGCTTCCCTATTGCGATACCAGCAAGCAGGGGCGCACCTGGCTGTTGAACACCTACCTGGCTATTGGTTACAGGTATGAGTTCATTGACATGAAAGATTCGGCAGGTAATTACTACTATAAAGCGCTGGATGCAATAGAACATTATCATATTGACAATGTGAACGCCTTAACAAAAACCTATTTCCAGATTATTTTCTTTTGGCTGAATATGGCAGAGGATACGGAGAAGCCTTTGTACACCGACAAATATATTAATACTGCCGTGGCCTATCTGAACAAGGCCGAGCAACAAGTATTATCTGATAACAAGATTGCACTATGCAGAATTACGTTGAGCAAAGGCAACATACATTATATGAAACGCGAGCTGAAAGATGCGCGGGTTTACTACCGGCGCTTTTTACAGCTGGCTGCCCTGCCCGAAGCCAAAGACCTGTCTTCTTTTATTACCCAAACCTATGCACAACTATCGCGTACCTATTTAGATGAGCAGATTGTAGACAGCGCTTTGTATTACGCACAAAAAGCAGTGCAACATTTTAAAGAGAACGGCGCGAAGGATACCGCCCTGCTTATTGGCGCTTTATATTACCAGGGTGAGGCCTATATACAACAAAAGAAATACGCCAGGGCTATCAGCGTTATCACACCGGCTTTAACCATAGCTAAAACACAACCGCTTTCGCGACAGTATCACGGCCACCATTTATTATCGATGGCTTACCAGGCAATGGGCAACTATAAAGCAGCGTGGGAACATCAGAAAGCCTATTCCAATGTTATTGACAGTTTAAGCCAGGAAAGAAATTTACGGTCTATAAGCCAGATGGAAATAAAATACGAAGTAGCAGAAAGAGATAAAGAGCTGGCCCGGCGTGAACTGACCATTAACAGCCGGGACAATAAAATTAAAACCCAGCGGCTATGGCTGTATGTGACCATTGCGGTTGCTATTTCTATACTGCTTATACATATTCTTTTGTTCCGCCAGATTATACACAAGCAACGCATTGCCGCCCTGCGCATGCAACAGGAAAAAGAAATGGCCTTGTTGCAGGCCATGATTGAAGGCGAAGAAAAAGAACGTCTCAGAATTGCCAATGAGCTGCACGATGGCATTGGCGGTTTGCTGGGCACTATTTATATGCAGCTGGGTGCAGCCATTAAAGCGCATCATTTGCAAAACGATGCAGCCTTTACCGAGGTATTGCAGATGCAGGAAAACGCTTATGAAGAATTACGTAAGGTGGCACACAATTTTATGCCGGACATATTACAGCAGGAAGGACTGGAAGTAGCTACCCGCGTTTTTTGCAACCGCGTTCGCAACACAGACGCTATTGATATTAACTACGAAGTGGTGGGCGACATTCCCCGGTTCCGCCCCAGCCTGGAACTGGCATCTTATCGAATTATACAGGAGCTGACACATAATATCTTAAAACATGCAAATGCCAGTGAAGCATTAATACAACTGGCCTATATAGGCAATTGCCTGAGTGTAACAGTAGAAGACAATGGCATAGGCATACAGGGCACCCCTGGCGGCAATAAAACCGGAATGGGCATTCACACGATTCAGGATAGAATTAAAAAAATGGGCGGAAGGTTTGATTTGGTTAGCTCTAAAAACAATGGCACCAGCATTAACCTGCATTTTGTAATTACAGAAGCCGACTTGATTTTGTCAAAAAACTAACCAATACATATGATCAATGTTATTATCACTGACGACCATCCGGTAGTATCTAACGGTCTTAAAAACATGTTGCAGAAACAACAGCACATTACCGTTACTGCCGTATTTGCTAATGCCACCGACCTGGTAGCCAACATCAGAAAAACACCAGTGGATGTTTTAATACTGGACATGAAGTTACCCGATGGCAACGGGTACGATACCTGTTGCACCGTGCTAAAGTTTGCACCCAAAACCCGGGTGCTGGTATTTAGCAATAACGACACCGTTTACCAGATTAATAAAATGATGCAGGCAGGCTGTATGGGCTATTTACCCAAAAACGCCGATGACAGCATGATTGTAAAAGCGATTGAAAGCGTATATGAAGGGCAGCGCTTTTTATCGCCTTCGCTGGAAAACGCTTTATTGGAAGAGCATCTTCGTTCTAAAAACAAAAACCAGAAAACCACATTAACCAAACGCGAGAAAGAAGTACTGGAGTTAATTGTAAAAGAATACACTAACCAGGAAATTGCTAACCAGCTTTTTTTAAGTTTATCTACTATTGAATTTCACCGGAATAGCCTATTGCAAAAACTCAATGTTAAAAACACCGCAGGCCTTGTAAGAGTAGCCATCCAGGCAGGATTGATATCATAACACCATTATAGCGCAGCAGCAGGTTGTAGGATCTGTTACAGCAGAATAGCAAAATTGTCCATCACTTTGAAGGAATATGTCATTGTGTGGCTACCCTTCTCCGTGCTATTTTAGCTTAACTTTTAATTAACGATTGCAAAATTCTCGATTGCTTATGAAGACAAGCTTGCTTGTAATAGGCATGGCCATTTGCGCCGCCTACCCTGCTGTTTCGCATGCCCAGGTACCCCTAGATACGCTTCGCACTAAAACAGTTCAAGGATATAAATCAAAAACCATCACCGGCCGCGTTACTGACGAAAAAGGCGCTGCGCTGGAACACGCCGTAGTTCAGGCAAAAGGCACGGGTGTAAGAACACTTACACAAGACAATGGCAGTTTTAAAATAACGATGCCAGATAGTGTAAAAACCATTTCCATCTCGCACATCAATATGAAGTTTGCAGAGATAAACATTAGCAATCAAAGCAATATGTCTATCACCATGCAGCCGATGGAAACTACTTTAAACGATCTGATTGTAGTGGGTTACGGCACCAAAAAGAAATCGGATGTATTAGGTGCTGTAGCTTCTATTAAAGCCGATATATTGGAAGATATTCCGGTAGCGAATATGGGATCGGCCCTGCGGGACCGTTTACCCGGCGTAGGTGTAAGCATAGCATCTGGTAAACCTGGTGCAGCCACCACACTTACTATCCGTAACTCCACCATTTTCGCCGGCGCTTCCAACGTAGGCGTTACCGCCGATCCACTGTATGTGATTGATGGCATTACCGTTACCAAACAGGATTTTGACAACCTGGATGCAAGCCTGGTAGAAAGCCTTACCTTTTTAAAAGACGCAGCTGCCGCTATTTATGGTGCTTCGGGCGCTAAAGGTGTAGTGCTGGTAACTACCCGTAAAGGCCGGCCCGGTAAAACACGCATCAGCTATTCCGGTTACTTTGGCACTTCTACCGAAGCCATCAAACCTAAAACCATGAGTGCTTATGAGCATGCTAAAATGCTCAACGATGGTTACGAGCTGAACAACACACAGATAGCTTCCCGCTTTTCACAGGCCGACCTGGATTACCTGAAAACCAATCCTTACCAGAGCTGGTACGATCAGATATGGAAATCAGGCACCTTAAACCGCCATACCATCAATGTATCGGGCGGTACGGAAAAGGTTACCTTCTTTGCCGGTGGCAACTACTACGATGAAAAAGGCAACTATGGCGATATCTCTATTAAAAAGTATGGCATCCGTTCGGGCATGACTGCCAAGGTAACCGATGAAATTACCGCTACTGTAATGGTGGCGATGGATTACTCCAAAGATTACCGCGGCACTTACAAAACAGCGAATGGCGAAACGGATGATGTTTCTATCCGTGCCTTGTACCTGACTCCTAAATGGGTGCCACTGACTATTGACGGCAAGCCCGTTAACTGGAGCGGCCCCAACCCTCCCGGCGCTTACAACCCGGTGGGCATGCAGAATTCAGGCAACTATACCTGGAACACTACCCAGGGCTTAAACCTGAACGCTACATTGGAATACCGGCCCAAATACCTGAAAGGGTTAATAGGTAAGTTCCAGTATGGCAAACTGAACAGGAACGGTTTTCACAAAGAATACTATCCCAACTATACCGTATACAACTTTGTACGCACCGGCCAAAACCTGCTGCTGTACAGCAATACACCTACCACCTCGCCCACTTCCAAAGCAGCCAGCGCCGATCAGTTAGGCACCAGCACGCTTACTGCCAGCAGCTACCAGATCATTGCGTCACTGGCTTACTCCAAGCATTTCAAAAACCAGGACTTTGATATCATGGGTGCGATGGACCAGAGCGAAGGCAACTCCATGGAATCGTTCATTTACAAAAACGGGCAGATCATATCCGGTGTAGATGAATTCTGGGCTTTCAACAATGCTACTGCTGTTATCCGTAACCCGAGTTACACCAACAGCGCTAAAAGATCATTCCTGGGCAGGATGAATTACACCCTGTTCAGCAAATACTACCTGGAAGTGATAGCCCGTTACGATGCCTCTTCCAACTTTGCACCCGGTAACAGGTGGGGCCTGTTTCCTTCTGTAGGTATCGGCTGGAAAATAAGCGACGAGAAGTTCTTTAGTGATAACATCACCTTTATCAACTTTTTAAAACTGCGCGCCAACTATGGCCTGGTAGGTGAAGACAGGGTGAATGCACGTTTATGGCAATCGCGTTACACACAAACCACCGGTGCATTACTGGGAACAACCTCCGGCAACGGCCTGGATCCCAACATCGCTCCTAACCCCGATATCACCTGGGAAAAGGCCCGCACCATTAACGTAGGCTTAGATGCCTCTGTGTTAAACAACAGACTTACCATAGGTATTGACTTGTACAGACGCCAGAACTACGATGGCTTTGACAAGCTGGAAAACGGTGCGCTGCCTGCCACTACCGGCATTAACACCGCCGTGGTAAACTATGGCCGCAGCACTACCTGGGGATCTGAATTCAGCATTGGCTACCGTGGAGTAATTAATAAAGACTGGGGCTTTAGCACCGATGTTAACTTCGGTTTCAGCAACGGCGTACTGGAACAGGCTTACTACAACGCATTATATATAGGCACTTATGGCAACAACGAACTGGGTTTGATGGTGGGCCGTAACCCTCAGAAATACAACAGCAGCAACTTTGGCTATATCTCTAAAGGCATATTACGTACACAGGCCGAGGTAGATGCCCTGCTGGCCAAAAACCCTAACTATAAAATTGGCGGTGCTAAACCCCAGGTAGGTTTCTTAAACTTTGAAGATATTAACGGTGATGGTCAGATCAACGACCTGGATGTTACTACCATGTTTAACAGAACCACTACTGTAATAGGCTTTGGTATCACTTTAGGCGTTACCTACAAAACCTTTAAACTAAGCACTAACATTAACCTGGCAGTAGGCGGTAAGAAGTTTGTAGATGGCGAAGCGAAAAAAGTACCTACTACCACCCAGAACGCTCCTTCTTTCTGGAACGACCACTGGACACCGGACAATCCGAATGCCAAATACCCACGTGCAGATGCACCACTGGCAAAAGAGAACTCTACCTTCTGGGCGCTGAATGGCACACAATGCAGAATCAACAACATGACGCTGAGTTATGCCGTGCCTAAACCACTGGCCGAACGCCTGGGCATTCCGGAACTGCGTGCTTTTGTAACAGGCACCAACTTATGGACGATTATTAACCCGTTCAAGTATAAAGATCCTTACACATCCAACTTTGCCGATTATCCAACGCTGCGTACCATCTCTTTGGGCATTAACGCAACTTTTTAAGAATGCTTGTATAAAAACATATGAAAATGAAACTGAGCAATACAATTATAAAAACCATTACTGCTGCTACTTTATGTGGTGCAGTATTGACAGGCTGTAAGAAAAACTTCTTTGACCTTCCCGATCAGAACGGTATTGATTCGCGTATCTGGAATGATGCCGGTGCAGTAGGACAGTTTCTGGACAGAGGATACGACCTGATGATGCCCAGCTGGCCCGCTCCCGGAACCATTCATTATACCTCTGACGAACTCAACAATGCCAACACTACTTTTTTATATGGCCAGTTAACCGATAATAGTGTTACCGATGTAGCTACCTCTAACAGCATCACTGCCAGCCGGTATTTTGATATACGCCGTTGTAACGTAGGTATAGATGGCATTAACGGCGGCACATTGGACGACGCTACAAAAACAAAACTGAAAGGCCAGTTCTTTTTCCTGCGGGCGCAAACTTACTTTAACCTGGTAAGGCTATATGGTGGTGTGCCTCTGGTAATGCACGCACAGGCCATTGAGTCAGACGATTTAAATGTGCCACGAGCCAAAACCAGTGTTTGTATCGATTCTATTGTACGCGATCTGGACTCTGCTGCAGCTTACCTGCCTACAACCTGGCCGGCGGCTGACAGAGGGCGTGTTACACAGGCAGCTGCCTTATGCTTAAAAGGCAAGGTGCTGATGTATTGGGCCAGCCCGCAGTTTAACCCTACCAATATTGGCAGCCGTTGGGAAAACGCTTATAAAGCCTGCCGCGCCGCTTACGATACCTGCGTAGCGCAAGGTTTTGCCTTATACCCTACTTATGCCAACATCTTTGTTGACGAATCTGTTACCAACAAAGAATCGATTATTATACGTGTATATGATGCTACCTCGGTTAGTCCTGGTCGCGGCACCAACACAGAATACATTACCCGTCCACGTTCAGAAACCACGGCACAGGCAGGTGGCGGCTCTAACCAGCCCACTTTAAACCTGGTAAAAGCCTATACCATGAAAGATGGAGTACCTATCAGCAAATCTGCCGATTACGATGCCACCTTGTTCTGGCTGAACAGAGACCCTCGCTTTGCCGCATCTATTGCCTATAACGGTTGCACCTGGCCATTAAGCGGCAACACCTCCCGCAAACAATGGAGCTATACAGGTGTGCTGGAAGAAGCTTCGGGCCTTACAGCTACCGGCTTTTATTGCCGTAAAATATGTAACCCTACCATAAATGCTGCTCAAACACAATACAACAGCAACTCCGGTGGTGGTAGCGGTATGGACTGGATTGAAATGCGCCTGGCAGAAGTGATTATGAACGTAGCTGAATGCGCCAACGAAACCAGCCGTTTAAGTGAAGCCAAAGACATGGTAAGGCTTATTCGTATAAGAGCAGGCATTAGTGCAGGCTCACAGGATTATGGCCTGTCACTGGCGCCCGACCAAACCACTATGCGCGACCTGATCATGAACGAAAGAATGGTAGAATTTGCCATGGAAGGAAAACGTTATCACGATTTAAGAAGAACCAGGCGTTTACACCTGTTAACAGGTACTACCCGTAATGGCATTAAGTGGGATGCTAAAGATCCGTATGTATCAGGCAGACCTAAAACTCCGGTTGCCGGCAAAATATACCTGGATTCTATATACGCTTCCGGTATACGCCCAAGAGATACGGCCAACCTGAATAATCTTTCTGTATATACCAAAATGTTCACGCCTTCAGAAATATCGCTGGATGCTACACAGGCCATCAGCATACCCGAACTGTACTACTTCTATCCATTGAACACCTTTTTCAGGCAAAGCAGTTACCTGATTGAGCAAACCATTGGCTGGCCAGGCGGCTCCTTCGATCCTTTACAATAATTGCTATTCATTCTGTATACCAAAAAGATTATTACAATGAAATATTCCATCCTATTATTCACTGCACTCACCGCCATCACCCTGGGTATGGTGGGCTGCTCGAAAAAAGTAGATACGGTAGATACCTATTACATAACAGTTAACTTCAATAACAGCGGTGCAAAATACCTTACCGGCAATATAGAAGTAAATCCTAAAGACAGCATTTACTTCGACTTTACCGTGCATTCTGATAAAGAAGACATGGACATTATTGAGATTCAAAAGAACGGTGTGAAGTTCGATACTATGCAGGTAAGAGGCGCCGATAAAAGAAACTTTGCCGGTGTAAAAAAATACATGGCCGATAGCGCAGCCGGCGATAACAGTTACCGTATTGCTGCCCGAAACGCCGCCGGTAAGTTTTTAGGATACGGTGGTAAAATTATTAAGGTTACCACTAAGCCCGATTTCAATTATTACACGTACCGTTTTCTGTATGTACCCGATTCGGTAAACAAAACCAATAAATGCTATTTCGCCAGCAGCACGGGTATGGCGTATAACTATACCGAAGCCACCACCAATTCGGCCCTGATTGACTTCGGATATTACTACGACACCTCCAACAGCACCTCTTCCAATCCCCCCAAATTCACTATTTACGCACCCAGTGTTAGCCTGTTTGATCCTTACGATCTTAGCAGCTGGACAAGGAATGCCACCACTTTTAAACTCAGTACCACCAATTTTACCAGCACCCTAACCTCATTATCGGCCATTAAGGCAGCATACAATGCGGGCACCAACCCCGCCTCTCCTAACAGGTTCCGCACATCTGACCGTCCATCAGGGTCACGCACCAATCTTACCGGCGCTGTGATTATGTTTAAAACAGCGGCTGGTAAATACGGAGCTATCAATGTAAACTTTACAGCAGATAGCCTGTCCCGCAAAGAATCATACATTAATATAGACGTGAAAGTTGAAAAATAGCAAATAACCAATTCCCCGGTAGTATTTTTAACCCCGCCCTCCTGCTGCAACAGGAGGGCTTTTTGTATCCGGCTTTGGCACCAGAATTGACCAGTAGTAGAAAAAAAGATATCTTTATACTACTTACTCACTTATCACCCAAAAAACAATGCCGGTTTACAATCAGTCTCGTAGCAGAATTGTTCAGATTATTTTCATTGTAGTATTCGTAGTGATTCTTGGGCAGTTACTGCACCTGCAGTTTTTCTCGTCCAGCTATCGCATGCAGGCCGAAAACAATGCCCGTTTCCGGAAAGTGATTTATCCGGACAGGGGACTTATTTACGACCGGAAAGAGAAAGCTATATTAGGGAACACTATCATGTACGACCTGGTGGTAACTCCCGGTGAAATCAAAGGCACCGACACGTTTGCTCTTTGTAAAATACTGGGCATTGACACAGCTGAGTTTAAAAAACGCATTGTAGGCGCCATTATTAAAAACAGTACCTACAAACCCAGCGTATTTGAACCACTGTTAAGCGCCGAACTATTTGCCAAGCTAAACGAGAACATGTATAAGTTTCCCGGCTTTATACTATCTGACCGTCCGGTGCGTGACTATCCTTTTGCCGCCGCCGCCAACATACTGGGTTATACCGGCGAGGTGGATACCAACTTTTTAAAACGCCATAAAGAAGAGGGATACGAGATGGGTGATTATGCGGGTATGACCGGCCTGGAGCGTACCTATGAAAGAGTACTGATGGGCACCCGTGGTATCAACTACCTCACCCGTGATAACCGCAGCCGTATACAGGGTAAATACGAAAACGGAGAATACGACACTGCCGCTACTGCCGGCAAAAGCCTGTATTCCAGCATTGATATAGAACTACAGGAACTGGGTGAGAAATTAATGGGGAATAAAGTGGGCAGTATTGTGGCTATCGACCCTAAAACCGGTGGTATATTATGTATGGTCAGCAGCCCTACCTATAATCCCAACCTGCTTACGGGTAGCCAGCGCCGCAAACACTTTTCCGAACTCTATCGCGATCCGCGCCTTCCTTTGATTAACCGTGCTGTAAATGGTATGTATTCTCCCGGTTCTACCTTTAAAACGGTAGTGGGCATCATTGGTCTTACCGAAGGGGTAATAGATGAGAACTTTACTATTTCGTGCAGCGGGGCCTTCTATGGCTGCGGTACCGGCAAGCCTAAATGTTTGGATAAAGGTACTTTCAACCTTACCGGTGCCATCGCCCATAGTGATAACACCTATTTTGCCACCGTATTTAAACGCATTCTTGATCAATCCCGTTATGGCGATGCCGACAGCTCGCTGCAAGTGTTTAACAGGTACGCCTACAGCTTTGGCCTGGGCAAAAAGCTGGGGGTAGATATTCCTTCTGAAAAACCGGGCAACATACCCACACCTACCTACTACCAGAAAATATTCGGACCCAAATGGGTTTCGTGTAACATCATATCCAACGCCATTGGGCAGGGTGAGGTGCAAACCACCATTACACAGCTGGCTAACGTAATGGCCCTGATCGCTAATAAAGGCTGGTATTACACACCACACCTGATTGATAGCATTGAAGGGGGCGACCAGTATCACTTGCTGGACAACTATCGTGTAAAACACGGCATCAGCCATGTGCCCGAAGAAGTATTCAACTCGGTGCATAACGGCATGCAGGGTGTTATGGAATACGGTACCGGCCAGTATGCACAGGTGCCCGGCATAGTAGTATGTGGCAAAACCGGTACGGTAGAAAACTACCTGCGTGGGGTGAAGCAGAAAGACCACGCCTTTTTTGGCGCTTTTGCCCCGCGCGACAATCCACGTATTGCCATTGCGGTAATGTGTGAAAATGCGGGTTTTGGTTCTTCTTCCGCCGCCCCTATTGCCAGCCTGATGATAGAAAAGTATCTGAATGATTCTATTGCCGGCAAAGAGCGTAAAGACAAAGCAGAGGCACTTGCCAAGTTAAACCTGATACCAGAACGTATGCGCCGTGCTATGGATAGCCTGGCACGCCTTACCCGCACCAAAGACAGTATAGCACAGGTGAAAGCACAAAAAGCAATGGCCGATACCTTAACGATGGAAGAGCCTACCGAAGGCGAAACCGGCATAACCAACACCATGCCGGCAGATAGCAACAGGCCGGCTAAAAAAGATACCAGCAAAAAACGCACACAGGCGCCACCAGCTATATTGCCACCGCAAAAACCAAAGCCTAAACCGGCTGTTCCGGCAACAAGAACCATTTGATAAGAATACCGATACTAAAAAGCCCCGTATAGGGCTTTTTAGTATTTTGCCTGCCCCCCCCAAACCCAACTGTTGTGGAAAACCAGGATATCATAGCAGAAAACTATCAAAAAATGTTTACCGGCGAGCTTTTATACCTTGCTAAAACCCCGTCCGAATTACAACCCGAAGCTGTAGTGCAGCTTCAAAAAGAACTTCTGTCGCGCAACCTAACAAAAGAAACCCTGGCGCTATCTAATCATCTGGCCCGTCTTGCCTCTTCCGAAGTCATCACTGAAAATATCCAGTCTGAAATCAATAGCATTACCGGCCTTTTACCCGGTGCAGCATATCCAGTATGCTGTTGCTGATACGCTCTTTTTCGTCAAAAGCAATCAGGTGCCCCCTGTTAGGAATCAGTTGTACATTGAGATAAGGAGCGTTTACCAGCTTTTCGCGTGCAAAAGCAGCATTGGTGGTATATACCAGCTGATCTTCAGCCCCCTGTAGGTAATTCACCGGCACATGAATATTCTGCCATAAAGGCAACATCTTTTCCAGCTCGTGGGGATGCGCTATTTTTTCGGCATTGGCCGTTTGCAGCATGCGGGGTATGGCCCAGTGAAAAGGCCAATGCTCTATCATAGGTGTAAACCAGTATGTTTTTTCCTGGTAGGGCGCCAGCGCAGGCCCCAGCAATACTAACCCATCCACCAGTTTGGGGTAATCCATCGTAATACGGCAGGCAATGGCTGTGCCATAAGAAGCCGCCACCAGCACCACCGGGTGATGCAGTTGCTGTAAACTATCCAGTATGGGACGGATAATAGCTGCCTGCTGCTGTATAGATGTTAAAGGCTGCGCCAGTCCGGAATAACCATACCCCGGCCGGTCTACCGCAAACATGCGGGCTTCCTTCAGCAAAAGACTATCCACCAGGTATTCGCGGTAATATGTACTGGAACTGGGGGCGCCATGTATGAACAAAACAGTAGCACTGGTATCCTGGCCGGTGGAAATGTACCGCACTTCCCGGTTTTGCTTTTGAAAGTATTGAATGCGCACAGGCACATGCTTTTGGGCAAACCACTGCTGTATCTCCTGGTCGTTCATCCTAAACTGCACCAGACGATCAAATACCAATAGCACTGCCAGCAACAGCACGCCGCCTATCAGCCCTACTCCCAATAAAAATTTAAAAAGCTTGCGCCACATCATAATTACCAAACTAATACAAAAACCTCAAATACAACCACCTCTACCCCATTGCATTTACGTTAAAATCTTAATTTTAAGTTGGTTAAACAGCTAACAATGACATTAGAACGAGCTATTGAAATTGCCGTATCCGCCCACCACGGTCAAAAAGACAAATTTGGTGCCCCTTATATCGGCCACGTATTACGGGTAATGAATATGGGTATTACGGAGGAGGAAAAGATATGTGGCGTATTGCACGATGTGGTAGAAGACACCCCCTGGACATTTGAACAACTGGCAGCCGAAGGCCTTTCCCCGGAAATAATAGAAGGATTAAAGGGAGTGACCAAACTATCGGAAAACGAAGACTACGATCATTTTATACAGCGCACCCTGCAAAACCCATTGTCGTGCACAGTAAAAATGCACGACCTTACCGATAATATGGACATACGCCGCCTGCCAGAGGTGACCGAAAAAGATGTGGCACGCCTGAATAAATACCTGCGCGCTTACAGGCTAATAGCAGCAGCGCAAATAAAAGTTTCCCATTAAAGGTGCTATCCTGCCCACCATCCGATTTTTACATCATTAAATTCTTCTTCCGGCAAAAACAGGATGTTATTGCTGCTGTCTTTGACTATTAAATCCCGTACCACCACAGATATACTCCCTACCCCGTCTATCTTAACTGTTTTGGTAACCATTAAACGCCCACTAACTGCAGTGAAAACAACGGGCTTAATCTCTCTATCCTCCCAAAGCGGGTCTGTATCACTACAAATACGACTGATATAGTCATTATTAGCAGGATATTTTCTCAAATACGCTTCAATTCCCTTTGTAGTACTATCCCACTGTACATACTTTAAAAGAGGCATATCATCAAACCTACACTCTACCACCAGTTCATATTGCTTATCCAATGATTTCTTTTGTAATACCTCCTTTGCGCAACCGTCTACAAACGAGTTAGTATCGAATTGATAACATTTTCCTGCCCTCTTGTAATGAGCCTGCATAGTATCCATAGTACCAACAGAATCTGCTTTACTGGCTTTTGACGCATCCTGATGTGTGCCTGTGTTGCAACTTCCCAAACAAGTAAAAAGGAGGGTAAAAACGGTAAAGGAATATTTCATTAATACAAGGGTTTACAGTGTAGTAGGCTTACAATTAGTTCACGCCGCTAAAATCACTTTTTTTGAAATATGGTAAAAAGAATTTGGCAGAAATAAAACGAATCCTATATTTGCAACCCGAAACGCACGAAGCCATACGGTTTCAAGCAAAAAAAGGGAGCATAGCTCAGTTGGTTTAGAGCATCTGCCTTACAAGCAGAGGGTCCGCGGTTCGAGCCCGTGTGCTCCCACAGAAACGGGAACAATGCAATTAAACGTGTTGTTCCCGTTTTCATTTTCTGCCAGAACCCGCGCGTGGAGCGCCATTCCGTCAAACACTTCATTATTTCTCGCGGTTCGATATGTGTCATTTTTCCTGTTATAGAAGATTCCATCCGGATAGGCGAGATATTGAAGCTTTTGCTTATCGGCATATTTCCCAGAATCCCATGTGGACGCGAGGTTTGACGCATAATCAATAATTACATCCACACATTTTTCGAGGTTCGAGGTCCTGGTTTTGCATAAAGCCAAAGCTTTCCTTAATTCCTCCAACTCCTTTCCATATTTCAGCTTATACTCGTCATACATCTCCCTGTCAATTTCCTCCAACGCGAACCTTTCCCGGAACCTTGCCAGCCTTTTTTCCATTTCTGCGACCTGCGATTCCAACTGCTGTCGGACTACATGACTTTCCTTTGTTTCCTGGTTATAAGTCGCAATAACCTGTGTTTTTATTATCTCCCTGCAATCTTCGTTTACACACAACGTTAACTCAGAAAGCATGGTTTTAAATGCCGCATGAACTGCATCAGCCCTTTTATTACATCCGCAGCCAATAGTGCTGCATTTATAGTAGTACTGTTGATTTTTATAAGCTTTATAGGCAGTAAGAGATTTGCCACAGGTTTCGCACTTTAGAAACCGCCTTAAAGGCACTAATTCGTTTTCCGGTTGAAGATTATACCCCTGATGCCCGTCAGCCAATATGCCATTAACACGCAGAAACATTTCCCTTGAAACAATCTTTTCTTGTTTTCCCTCTACTACGCGCCCATCCAGCATATTATGTACGATTAGCCCACAATAAAAAGGATTACGCAAAAAATCTGTTATCCGCTGATTGGGTAGCTTTAGCCCTAGCAGGGCTAACTGCTCGCGCACTTCTTCATTCGTTAACCCTTGCGCTTTTAAGTGGAAGCCTTTACCTAGCAGCTTACCCACTTTATTGGCCACAAATTCCCTTTTACCATCCTTTTTCACCACATCATAGCCCAATGGCGGGTTAGTACACCAAATACCCATCAATAGCTTTTCCTTAGTACCAGCCATGCACTTTTCACGCCTTAACTGATTATCGTACTCACTAAATATAAACTGGATATTTTGTTGCAAGCTCCCGCTCGTAGTAGTCGCGTCTGTAGGTTGCGTAACAGCAAACAATACAATGCCTTGCTTTTTTAGTTGATCGGTGATATACATAGCATTCGTCCCCGAACGACTAAACCGATCAACACTATACACAATGATATAACCTATGCGCTCTTTACTCTTTTTAACAAAAGCCAGCATTTTATTAAACTCTCTCCTTTCATCTGTTTTCGCACTTTCATATGTACCACCAAAGTATCCCATGATCTGCAACCCGTTTTTATTGGCATATTGCTGACACATCTTTCGCTGGGTTTCCAGGCTCATATTATTATCCGCCTGTTCTTTCGTTGACACGCGGGTGTAGATTACACAGTTGCTGGTTCGCAGAGCTTGCAGTTTCTTTCCTTTTCCAAAGGATTCAAACAATATTAAATCTTTACTCATGCTACATTTTGTTTAGGGGAGTTATCTGATAGGTTAAATACTTTTGCTTCTTCCTCCTGCTGCTTTTCATAAAACATACTGTATCCTATTTGGGTAAATGTTTTTATAGTGGATATGAGCTGCACTACTTGTTCATCAGAATAATACTGAAAAGTGGGCAGCGCTTTTACTTCTGCTGGCGTAACATCATGTATTCTGGTTAGCAAATCAGGGGAGAATGTTGCCCTCTCTTGTTCTCTTCCAGAAACTAATTTGACTGCTTGTTTCTTCATAGTTTGGTTTTAGGGTGTAAACAAAAACACAAAGCTACAGCGGTCGAAAAGGGCACTTTACCAGTTTGGGCACAAATAGGCTAACATTTGCCAAACAATTCCTGAATTTCCCTCACATTCCCTGATTGGGCATATTTTGGATCGTAACGGCACTTTTAAATACACATTCATTACAGATTGATTACCGAACGATTTCAAAACGATTTCCGAATGAAAACATATTAATACGAATTAAAATCACAACGAATTCCTAACCATTTCTCCATACCTAACCGTAATAAACACCTTCATTCACAACCATTTTTTGTGAATTACCAACCTGGTTAATCCTGTATCCATCGTTAACACACTAAACGAAACAATTGCTGGCTCCCAGTCAACGCCCCAGTCAAGGGGATTGGGCGAGAACCAGCAAATAGCACCAATTAAATAAACAAAAAAGCCTACAGCAAAATGTATATACAATATCTGGCGAATGCTTTTCCGCTTTTTCTTCATACTATTCAGCAAAAACATACAAATGAGTAAGTGAATAAACAAAATGGCAAACAGAATGCTCATTGCCAGCATGTATATATCTATTAGCCGATGATAATAGATAGCAAAGAATAAGTAATGCATTACATAAGATATCAGGGCAATAACAATAAGCCGTTTTGCCTTCAACCAGATAAACATTACCAGCACTTCTATTAACATAACCTAGTTTACTTGCAGGGACTTATGTAGATAATTACGAAATACATCCTCCCCCTTTTTATTTATCAACTCTTTCAAGGCCCTGTAGGAATGATGACATAGCATTTCTACCTTCCTGTCACAATCGCAAGAAACGACAAGATGATTGTCGTCAAACTTCACTTTCATGATAAAATGGATACTCCCATTGGAATGTTTGAACTGAACGACATGAGGAGCTATATCAAACAGGGTTATAGTGTCTAAATGCCAATGCTTAAAATGCCTCGTATAGCTATCTATATGACACTTTAAAGTAGTGGTGTCTATTTCTCCCTCATATGTAAGTGGTATCCAGTATGGCTCACGGGAATTACGTAAATCATCTGAATTGATACGTTTAGTCATGGCTTTTGATTTAACTTAATAATCCTGTTATTGATACGATTGAGCGTTAAGAGAAAGCCAACTAATTGCTCAAAAAAGGAAAGCATATCACTAATTTCTTTACCAGTATCTATCTCTCCCCGGAAATAAACAAATGCAGTAAATAGCTCCCACAACTCCTTTTTGCTTTTCTTATACTCATTGTTTAAAAAGAAGGAGCGCACATCTGATTCCATTTTTTCTAATAGTTTCTCATGTTGTGTATTTTTCATAATAAACCATTTTGAGTTTTATACTTATCAATATCATCCCGAAAGAAAAGCACCGTTGCTATCATGATGGCAAAATTTGGCGGTTCCTCTTCCATCCTATCCAGATCTACATGTTCTATGTATAACTGAAGCACAGCTTTAGGACAAATGCGGAGCATATCACATAGCAATGCCATTTCGGCTTCTATCCGAAGGGTAAATTCCTTTTCCATAAATTTTAGGGATTAATCAAAAATCAGGTTAAACCAATCCGCAATGAGTTGTTTATACAGCAGTTTTTTATCTTCCGGGCTTCTGTCTGACGATCTTAAAGAAGCTATCTTTTGAAAGAAGCTCATTGAAATTTGAGCCCTTATAGTATCATTCTTTAAAAGTGCACCATCAGCCTCAAGATTATGGAAGGATAGTCTAATAAATTCGCCGGATAGTTTAGCGCTGCTTTTATTAAACTCTTGTAAATAGCCTTCTATAGTAACGCTATTGATAAACTTTTGTAGCGCCGCCTCCGGCGTAGTTCCAGCAACCTCACACGCATGACAAAAACTCTCAGTTAGCTGAAATTTTGCTTTTATATGAATTGATTTCATAAGGTGAGATTTAACTGTTAACTACTACAGCTGATAAAGTGCTAGATTCATTACGAAGCTTTTCCTGCCATCTTTCTTTATGCCATTGATAGACCGATTCAGCATCCTTGATAAGCTGTTTCACTCTACCATATATAACACCTGCCATTTCTTTCGACACAGTGTAGTCTTTATTATACCTCGCATCTCCATAACTATACCGGAGTACTGAAAAGATTTCTTTCTCCTCAGCAGTATTGGCGGGAAACAATTTGGCGGCATCCAAACCCACTTGTTGTAAAAGTTTGATAATCCTGTAGGTATTATGCAATGAGTGACGATAACCAACGATAGAAAGAAGAAGGGCGGCAGCTATTTGTTCAATACTCTGATGAAGTAAAAAAACACAATATTCAAAGTTTTGCTGACCTTTATAAAACCCCGCTCCTTTTAAAAAGTCTATAGCTTTTTTATGAAGCCGTTCCCAATCATTTTCGGCTACAAGCACCCAATCCGCTAGTTCAATGTTTACAGCGGATTGAAACAATAGCTGATCTGTACTATCATAAAGTGGCAGACCTTTTCTCTGAATATTAACAAAGAACCTATTACCAATAAGAATAGCTTCATTTACGGTATTCAATCTGTAGATAATGAATGTTGCCGAAATATACTCGTTCTCCTGCTTATCAAGAATATCCAGTATCTCATGTATAAGCCATTTACATTCTTCCTTTAATATTAATAGCAGGTCGCATTCTAAATGATAATTACTATTTCCATCATTGAAGAAGCAGCCTAGACTTGTTTTACTTTTTAACCTGGAGCCGTAGCAGATGATTTTGTCAGTGGGTATTTCAGTCTTTACATTAAGTACAAACTGATCCAACTCCATTTTTTGATTTGGGGTAAGGTGTTCTAATGTGTTTAACATACAAAAGGATTACCTAAGCATAGATTTTCTATGCTAGTTACCGTGAAACAATAAGGTGATTATGTAATTAACCCACGTGAAGAACAGTCCATCTTTAGGACAAAAAAGGCGTGGGTTAGTCCTTATTCAACTGAAGGGCTACGACACCCTATACGGAAATAAGAACGCCCACGCGTAACGTGAGCGATTTACCTTATTCCAGCCGTAATTGAAAGGTCGTAGTTTTCAGTTGCAGGAATTAAAGCAAACACGCTTTAAATATTTTAGAACTCGCAAAATACATTCTTATGGCGAATTACACTTGCCTTTCATGCTCCTTGATTTTTGACAAACAATTTCTTTTCCCATAGCTAATATACAAATAAGTTTATGAAATACATACTGTATATTATTTTATACAACTTAAAGATTATTAAAAATACACTCAATCTGTTGATTAATAAACCTTTGTTTATTAGCATTTGATGTAATAATTCAATATTTCATTAGCTTTAATTTCTAGAATTATGGCTAAGTCATCATCAAATATTAAAAAAGCAGGAGCAAGGGTAAAAATTAATAGAATAAAGGCTGTATTGCTTGAACTGGATGTATCTCAAAAAGATTTGGCAGAAAAAATTGGTCTCAGTTTAAATTCAGTAGCAAGATTTTGCAATAATCATGGCCAACCTACCTTATCTAATTTAAGAAAGATAGCATTGGCTTTAGAAGTTAATATCCAAACATTATTGGAGCCTACTCCTGAGAAAAAGACAAACTAACACAACATCTAATATTACAAACCACTACAAATTTTCACACGTGGCAAAAAATAGCTTGGATGTAACCTACTTAAACTCGCGCTTATCAAATCAGGAAGGTATTATGCGCTTCATTTAAGTAAGATTATTCTGTTTCAAAGGTCTTCAGCTCCGCCTTGATACTTTTTATAATTGCCTGCATCGGTTGCACATTTCCGATGACACGGCTGATGAGGATCCCCCCCTGTATGGAAGCAAACATCTTGTAAGCAAATTCATCTGCCTGTAATCGTTTACTAAACTCCCCTGACCTGATACCTTCTTTTAAAATAACCGTAAAATATTTTTGCGCAGCAAGCATATTGGCTTTCAGCTTTTCTTTGATGACGGGGTTATTGTCATCCGCTTCTGCCGCAAGATTCAGGATAGGGCAACCTCCTTCAATGAAAGTATCCAGCGGGTCCTTATTAAATTTCAGGTAGGCATAGATCTTGCTCTTTGCCGTCTGCTCTCTCGATACTACGGAGATCACCTGGTCATCATTTTTTTTCAATAAATAATCGACCGCTTCATAACAAAGCGCGTCTTTATTGTCAAAATAATTATACAGGCAACCCCGGGCCACCTGTGAAGCTTCCAGCACACTATCCACGGTCGTGCCCTCCACTCCTTTTTTATTCAATATAATAGAAGCTTTTTCTATGATCATTTGTTTTGTCCTTTCCGCTTTCCCCATCTTTCCCGGCTTTGATATAACCCAAATATAGATGTAATCGCCTGTTTTTTTTGTCAAAGCTACCACGTTTATCAACCGGAAAGGTTACCATAGGATAATATCCGGCCGGCGGGTACCGCGTACAAAAATACCAAAATAGACGAAATTGTCTATTTTTGACAGGATTTACCATATCCGTATTTACGCACTCCAAATCAGTATACCATGACAGATGCATCCTTCTGTGAGCCACTTTTAAAGAACCTGAAAAACATTGCAGCGATTGACCTGGAATCCGAAGACATTATTATAGCCAGGTCCCAGGAGATAGTAATACCCAAAGGACAGGTGATCCTGAGAGAAGGCACCGTATCCAGGTATTGCTATTTTATTGTATCCGGAAAAGCCCGCTCCTATTATACAGACCCGGACAAAGCCACCACGACCTGGTTGTTTCATTTCAACGAACCTTTCAGCAATGCAAAAAATTTATTTATCAATGACTACAAAAGCTTTCTCACAGGACTTCCTGCAACACTTACCATTGAAACACTTACCGAAGTAACGGCCATCCGGTGGAGCTATGATAACTTTGAGTACATGTGCAAACACATACCCGTGTTTGAGAAATTAATGCGCAAACTGAACGAAGCCTTTTTTATTGTGATGTATGACAGGATCTCTTCCTTATTAACCTTGTCTGCTGCGGAGCGTTATAAAAAACTCCTACTGGAAGAACCCCACTTGATCAATATGTTCTCCAACTACTACCTCGCATCTTATCTTCACGTGACACCACAATCCCTCAGCAGGATAAAAAGCAAATGCCTTGGCAGGGCTTAATTTATTACCATAGGTTCATAAATCTCTTGTAGCATCCGGATAATTTTGTTTTTGCAAACACGCCAAAAAATAGACAATATCGTCTATTTCATACATGTTTGCTAAACTTCTATTCGCACAATGTCAGCCTATCTCATTTTCATTCTCGAACAGGCAACCGATACAGAAGAGCTGAGCATTTATACAGAAATGGTGCCGCGTACGCTGATCGGATACAACATTAAAATCCTGACAGAAGCCCGTGGACATTCTGTACTGGAGGGGCCATCTATCCTTGGGGGAATGATACTGGAATTCCCTTCCCTGGAAGCTGCGCAGGAATGGTATAACAGCGCGGAATATCAGGCGGCAGCACTTCACCGGTTTAAAGGGGCTAATACAACGGTATTATTGATGGAAGGGATACCTGGCATTACAAACGAAGCATACGTTCATTTATAATAATCATCAAAATGGAAATTTCAAACAAAACCGTACTGATTACGGGAGGTGGTTCCGGCATTGGCCTGGAAACAGCCAGGTTGCTGAACAAGCGTGGTAACAAAGTGCTGATCATCGGAAGAAATGCGGACAGGTTACGCAATGCAGCCAGAGGGCTGGACAATGTACATACATTCTCCTGTGACATCACCAAAGGCGAAGAGGTGAAAAAATTAACCGACAAAATAACGAATGAGTTTGAGAACCTCAGTATCGTTATGAATAATGCGGCGCAGAGTTATGTATACTCGCATGGGAATGGTATCAATGCCTTTGAAAAAGCCAGCGAAGAGATGCTGACAAACTACCTGGCTGTGATCCGGTTAAATGAAAGCCTGCTGCCCATACTTACTTTGCAAAAAGAGGCAGCTATTATCAATGTCACCTCACTGGTATCCATAACCCCCGTAACCGTGATACCCACTTATTCTGATACCAAGGCAGCTCTGCACTCCTATACACTGGCGCTGAGACATTCCCTGGCAAAAAACACACCGGTAAAAGTATTTGAGTTACTGCCGCCTTTAGTAGATACGGAATTCTCTAAGGCCATTGGCGGAGCTGAAAATGGTATTCCTGCGGTTGTCGTAGCAGAGCAGTTACTGGAAGGTATTCAAAAGGATGAACCTGAAATTTATGTAGGTCAGACAAAAGACTTTCGTTCATTTTTCTTCAGCGATCCCCAGGGTGCATTTCAAATGCTCAATCCTACCCACTAGTATTTCATTGAACACAATTAAAATAAGCATTCATGGCTATTACAAGCACACCGTTATCTATTGAAAAAATGGATAACGCTCCACTGATCATCACCAAGCACAGTGCCGCTTTCTGGCGGGTAACATTAGACAATCCACCTATCAACCTGATGGGACCGGATATGATTGCAGGGCTTCAGCGATTGATGGATATCGTGGAAACAGATAAAGCATTAAAAGTAATCGTATTTGACAGCGCGCACAAGGACTACTTTGTTTCCCACTTCGATGTGTTACGGGGAGCAGAAGTGCCCATGGTGTCCGGGAAGCTGGGGGTACAGCAGTGGGTGGATGTATCGAACAGGCTACATAATGCCGGTGTCATTAGTATCGCCTCTATTCGTGGCCGGGTTCGTGGCATCGGTTCTGAATTCATACTGGCCTGCGATATGCGTTTTGCCAGCAAAGAGCAGGCTATTTTTGGCCACCTGGAAGTAGGTATGGGGCTTTTACCAGGCGGCGGTGCCGCGGAATACCTGCCTTTACTATCCGGCTATGCACGCGCATTGGAAATCGCGGTCAGCGCAGACGACTATGACGCCGATACAGCTGCTGTCTATGGCTGGATTAACAGGGCTTTCCCGGATAAACAACTGGATGCTTTTGTAAATAACCTGGCAACGCGGATCAGTGGGTTTGAATTACCGGCATTGCAGGCCACAAAAACCATCCTGCTGCAACGCGCAGGCGGCCGCCCTGATCCATTTGAGATACAGGAATCCACCAACAAATTTTTTGAACTGTACCAACGCCCGGAAGCACAGGCATTGCTGGCCAAATTGATGGAAAAAGGTTTCCAGACCGATAGTGATACCGAATACCGGCTGGGACATCATTTAGGGTTGCTTGCCGGCGAATAAATTTCATTCAACATTCAAATCTGATCACATGAACTTAACAGGCATCTCTACCTGGAAAGGTAGCTGGAAGAAAGGGAATGGTACCCTCTCCACACAAACACGTATTTTGGAAGCTGTTCCGGTAAGTTATAGCAGCCGTTTTGAGCATGCACCGGGGGCTATCCCGGAAGAATTGCTCGCTGCGGCGCATGCAGCCTGCTACAACCAGGCATTAGCGAATATTGCCGGTCAGAACCAGCTGGAAACGACAAGTATCAACACCACGGTGAACCTGGATCTTGGATTTGATGACGCGGGAAGACCGGAAATAAAAAGTATACACTTCAACGTGGAAGCGGCTATTCCAGGAGCATCCGAACAACAGTTTCAAACTTTTGCGGAGGGTGCCAGGGTCGGTTGCGCTATTTCCAAGATCATTAAGCTACCAACAACCATCAATGCCCGGTTACTTCCCGGCTAATGCATTTCATCATTTAATACTTCACATGAATCCTATCAATTATCCCAGGGACAAATCCGCGCTGGTGTTGGTCGATGTACTGAACGACTTCCTCGCAGAAGACGGTAAGCTGCACGAACAGATTAAACCGATGGTGGATAAAATGGACCTGAAAGCGAATCTGGAAAGGTTATTAGCGGGTACGCGGTCTGCGGGTATTCCCGTAGTATACGCACCACATGGCCTTGATGCATCCACCTTTACTGATTTCCCTTATGTACTTCCCCGGATGCAGTGGGGCAAAGCGAACCAAGTCTTTTGGAAAGGTAGTAAAGGAGCCGATTTTTACGATCCTTTACGTCCGTTGGAGGGAGAGTTTATTGCACAACGGCATCATCTCTACAATGCATTTATCAACACCGATCTGGATGTACATCTCCGGTCGAAAGGGATAGAAAAGCTGGTATTTGCCGGGCTGACATCCCAGACATGCGTGGAAGGTACAGGCAGGTATGCATTGGAAGCAGGGTACCATGTAACCTTCCTCACAGATGGTGTAGCTGAGTTTACCGAGAAGGCCCAGGAAGCAGCTATTGAGATATCCTACCCTGCCTTCGGACATGAGGTGCTGACAATCTCCGCATTCCTGGAAGCACTTGAACAATAAAAAATCATTGAACTATGTCATCATTAACAAGCAAGGTTGCCTTGGTTACAGGGGGCAGCCGCGGCATCGGTGCGGCTATTGTACAAAAATTAGCGGCAGAAGGTGCGAGTATTGCCTTTACTTATGTGAATTCCGCTGAGAAGGCGAACGCCATTGTAAAGGAATTGGAAAAGGCAGGAACAAAAGCATTGGCCATTCAGGCGGATAGCTCCCTTCAAAAGGATGTGGCAGCAGCTGTCGCACAGACAGCTCAACATTTTGGCAGGCTCGACATCCTGGTAAATAATGCAGCGGTATTTGTCATCGGCCCAATAGAAGATGCAGATAAAAATACAGCGCAATACGACCGGCAGATTGATATCAATATACGCTCTATAGCTACGGCCATCCGGGAAGCAGCAAAGTATATCAGCGATAACGGAAGAATCATCACCATCAGCTCCGCAGTGGCTAATTATGTGGGCACGGCTCATCTGACAGACTATGCAGCTACCAAAGCAGCAGCTTCTTCGTACAGCCGGGGCTATGCACATGACCTGGGAAAAAGAGGGATCACCGTAAACGCGGTACAACCCGGACCGGTGGATACAGATATGAACCCGGACAGCGGGGCTTTTGCGGACGCGATGCGTTCCAAAACAGCGCTCGGCCGGTATGGCAAGGCAGAAGAAATCGCAGCCCTGGTCGGCTTTCTCGCAGGACCGGATGCTGCCTATATCACAGGAGCCAGTATCACTATCGATGGCGGACTTTCTGCCTGAGTCCCTTTACCAATTAGGTTTTTGATTCCAAAGGGATTTTAACCTGGGTTAAATAAATCAGGCATACACATTTTTAGTTTTGATCTCACAAACAAAATAATCATGAAAGCGATTTATGTAGCATTCGTTCTTTGCCTGGTAGGCCACTATAGCTTTTCTCAACAGGCAGCATCAAAAATACCTGCTACCATAGTCCTGGTACATGGAGCCTGGAGTGATTCAACCGCATGGAACGCAATAACCCCGGTACTCAGGGACAAGGGACATACCGTTATAAACGTAAACCTGCCTGGCCACGGAGCGGATAACACCTCCCCGGCAAACATCAGTATGCGGCTATACGTGGACGAGGTTAAAAAGGCGATCGGCAATCGTACAGACATTGTATTAGTGGGACATAGTATGGCCGGTGTGATCATCAGCCAGGTAGCAGAAGAGATACCTGCACAGGTAAAAGAACTGGTGTATCTCGCTGCTTTCCTGCCGCAAGATGGTCAGAGCTTACTATCGCTGGCGCAAAACGACAAGGATGCTCACCTGGGTAAATATCTGACTGTAGATAAAGAGCATGGATTGGCTATTGTCAGCAAAGAAGGTATTACAGATGCTTTTCTGCAGGACACTCCTGGAAATATAGTCGATTTTGTGATCGCCCATTGGAAAGCGGAGCCATTAGCACCGTTGGCAACACCGGTTACACTTACAAATGCCAATTTTGGCAGTATCCGGAAAGCCTATATCCATACAACGGAAGACCATGCAGTAAGCTATAGCGCACAAATACAGATGGTAAAAGCCACACCGGTAAAAAAAACGTATACGCTTCACAGCAGTCATACGCCTTTCCTCTCCGTTCCGGCTAAGCTGGCAGATATCCTTCTCCAGGAATCCAGGTAAAAGCTTCCTTCCTGAGAAGCCTGCCATAACTATAAAAAAACAGCGGGTGTGCTATCACACCCGCCTTGTTTTTACCAGGGGAAGTAAACAGTAAACAAACACAGACAGCAAAATCATCACCCTGGTAAGTATCTCTATCAGGCCGTTCTTTAAAAACCATATTGCACCATCCAATGCGCAGCAGCAGCGATCGTTGCTTCATTGTACGCAATATCTGCCCCATTCGCAGCAGGATCCACCGGGTTACGCAGCGGGCGCTTACCCGCTTTCATTTCTATCAGCGCGAGGATCTTGTCTGCTACCAGTTGCGGATCCGGTTTCTGTTCTTCGAGTATTTTACCAAACACTTGCTGGATATGCTGCTGCATGTCTGCGATGTCCTGTCCATAGCTTTCTGCGATACCGGCACGGTCTGCATTCAGCCCCTGTTTTCCCCAGATATCTGTCAGGAAAGCACCCGGCTCTATCAGCACCGTTTCAATGCCCTGTGTAGACAACTCCGCATGGGACGCTTCCACCAATGCTTCTACCGCAAACTTACTGGCGTTATAAGGGGCCTGTAGTGGGGGCGATACCCTGCCCACAGAGCTGGAGATGTTAATGATCAGCCCTTCCTTCCGGGCACGCATACCCGGCAACACTTCGTTATTCACCCGCAGGATACCAAAGACATTCGTTTCAAATACCCGCTTTACCTGTTCTATAGAAAAGGCTTCCAGCACACCACCACTGTACACACCCGCATTGTTGATCAATATATCGATCCGGCCATACCGCGACAGGATGCCGCTGATCGCCTGCTGCACAGAAGTATCATCCGTCACATCCATATCCACCACCTCCGCTATACCCTGTTCCCGCAGCTTACCGGCAGCAGGTTGATTGTACCCTTTACTATGCCGCATCGTTGCTACTACTGTATATCCTTTTCCTGCCAGCGTAATAGCAGTCAGCATCCCGAAGCCGCTGCTGCTACCCGTAATCACTACTACCTTTTTCATATCAGATTTTTTATTAGTCTTTCGTGACACAAAGGAAAGGTTTTCACGAACTTAGCCGGGTGATGGCCCCTAACAAAGCGGGCACCTTTTGGTAACCAAAGGAAAAAACAGGGAACCATCCGGTAACCATAGCAGGTAAGATATGAGACAGGTACATGAAAACTCCGCGCACTGTGGCGTGATAAGATCGGTGAACTATATCGGTGGCAAATGGAAAGTGTTGATACTACTGGTACTCTCCAAAGGAACGGTGCGCTACGGCAAGCTGCATGCGCTGTTGCAGACCATCTCTAAAAAGGTATTGACAGAAGCTTTAAAAGAACTGGAAGAAGATGGACTGATCATCCGTACCTATTACCAGGAGAAGCCGCCCCGTGTAGAATATGCCCTCAGCGAAGCAGGCCTACAGGTTTTACCGGTACTGGAAGCCTTACGCAACTTTGGTAACGGTTTCCCGGAACTACTCCCCACCAGCAGCAAAGCGCATTGCTATGAAGCCACCGCGTAAGACAGGCAGCAATAAAAAACCTGTAAGTTTTTTAAAGACTTACAGGTTTAAGTAGAGCAATGCAGGATGCTTACTGCCCCTGCAGAAATGCCAGCACCTTCTGTGGATGAGCATCCCCTTTGAGAAAAGCCCGGTAGGTATATTCGACCTTTCCCTGCTCATCGATCAGGAAGGTTTCCCTGCCCGTCAGGAATAACCAGGGTTGGATGCCAAACGCTTTCAGCACCTTATTACCCGGGTCACTCAGTAAAGTGAAAGGCAGCCGGTTCTTTTCTGCAAAAGCTTTATGACTGGCAGAAGAGCCCGCGTTAATACCAATCACCAGTATCCCCTTGTCCATAAACTCCTGGAAGCTGTCCCGGAAAGCACAGGCTTCTTTCGTGCAGACCGCGCTTTCATCCTTGGGATAGAAGTACAGGACTATTTTATCTCCCCGGTGATCTTTCATAGAGAAAGGATTGTTATACTGATCCCGCAGCGTAAAATCAGGTACGTGATCTCCTGCTTGTAATGTGGCCATGATAGAATGGTTGAGGTGAATTATTATTGTGCCAGTTGCTCCAGTGCGATACTGACAGAATCCGGCTTGGATAAGAAAGGTGAATGACTCGTGTTCAGCTGATAGGTCTTTGTAATACCTCCTGCGGCGATCATACGGTCTTGCAGCGACGGTGACACCACATGATCCTGTAGGGTTTTAATGTACACTTTTTCCAGCCTGCCGTAGTTACCGGCTGTTAACGTTACGGGGTTGGAAAAAGGAATCCCTGGTTCTGCCCGGTAATTCGCCAATACCGCCGCTTTTACTTTTTCGGAGCCATCCTGTATGAAGATATTGGCCAGTTCTTCGCGTACGACATCAAGCGTGACAAAATCGGGAGACGGACGTAGCGAAGTGCGTAACTGGGAGTCGGCATCGGTGTTGGCGAGGTCCAGCAGTGATTGTCCATTCTGCGGTAAGTAGGCGCCGATATATATCAGCTTTTCTATACGCTCCGGTACTTTCTCTCCCACTGCGGAGATCACCATGCCCCCCAGGCTATGCCCCACCAGGATGACTTTCCCACTTACGCCATCCAGGGCTTTGATCACTTTATCCTGGTAGACATTCAGTGTGAGGGATGCCGGTGCCGTAGTATCCGCACCATGGCCCGGTAATGCCACTACCACTACCTTCGCACCATCTTTCTCCAGGCGGATGCGGACAGAATCCCATACATACGGTGCCTGCCACGCGCCATGTACCAGTACATAGGTCTTCGCGGGTGGCGCTTCTGCCTTGTCATCCTTACTGCAAGCCATCAATACTATCCCTCCTGTCAGTGCTGCCCATATCAGCTGTCTCATTTTTTTCATGTAACGTGTTTTTTTGGTAACACAAAACTATTCCCCCGCCTGCGGCAAGATTTTAACCCGGGTTAAAATAAAGACGACAGATATTTATAATACCATTCGGTATATTTACCAATCAAAATACATCAACCGCACAGTTATGGAAGATCTCTCCCCTATGCAGCAACTGGAAATCTATATACAAGGTATGTCCGGCATGAGCCCGGAAGCTTTTGAACTTTCCGTACCCTACTGGCAGCTGAAAACCTATAAAAAAGGGGAGTTTTACAATGAATACAAAAACGTATGCCGACACCTGGGCTTTGTGCTCAGCGGCATTTTCCGTATTTATAAGTATGAGGAGTTAAAGCAAACCGAAAAGAACATGTTGTTTTTTACCTCCGGCCAGCTCATGACCTCTTATCGTAGTTTCCTCAACCAGGTTGCCTGTGAATATTTCACAGAATCGATGACTGCATCTGAAGTATTATACATCCATCACGAACAGCTGCAACAGCTGTATAAGGAATCGCACGAATGGGAACGGTTCGGCAGGATTTATACAGAGCGGGTACTGGATGGTTTATTGCATCATACCGAAACCCAGCTATTCCTGACACCGGAAGAACGGTACACCATGCTACTGCAACAACATCCGGACGTGGCCAGCAACGTGCCACTCTATCATATTGCTTCTTACCTGGGTATAGAAGGGCCTTCGCTAAGCAGGATACGGAAAAGAATGCAGCAGGCTGCGGCTAAATAAAAGGCAGGGGTGTCCTCCTCCATACAGTAAAAAATAGCTTTAGAACGGCAACTTCCACAGGTCCGCAGGGACCAGGTCTTTCAGTTGTTCGTACATCGCGTCTCTAAACAACTCCGCTACCGGCAAGGGTTTGAAGGCGACGGAACGGTATTGTATCTTCCCATCCGCATTGTCCCGGATCAGCTCGAAGCTGGTGAGCTGGTGGCCTTCGATCTCTCCTTCCCAGATCAGCACAGTCTCTGCGCCGTCCCGGAACTCCCTTATAAAACGACCGTTGCGTACTTTACTGGAAGTGAACATCACGCCGGCAACCAGATCCTTACCCCGGAGTTCTTTCGTGAAGATCGGGCTGGAGAAGACAACATCGTCTGCCAGCAGGGCTTTCAGTCCTTCTAAGGTCGCGCCGGGCGTTTCTCTGAATTGTCGGAATGGATGTATTGTCATTTGTGTTTTTTATTATTGGGTTTGTTTTTGGCGGTGGCCGATGGTACCGCTGCTTCCACCTCGTCTTTCATCAGTTGCACGAGTAATTTCATCTGCGAAATATCCTTCGTCACCCGGGAGACCAGGATGCCGCCTTCTATCATCGCATAGGCTTTTACCACGAAGACTTTATAGTCCCAGTCTTTGCTAAACTCACCCGCCTTAATGCCGGCCTTCAGGATATCCAGCATACCCTGCTGTACGGCGCAGATCGTCTCATTCACCTTATCGCGTATCACCGGGCTCGTATCGTCTGCTTCCATACCGAAGTTCATCATCGGGCAGCCCCCCTGCACAGGCGGGTTCAACGGGTCACTCAGGTAGTCCAGCAGACCAAAGAACTTATCTTTTGCACTGCTGTACTTCTGTGCTTCTGTGGTGATTTTTTCCTGGAATTGGTTCAGGTTCCAGTCGACCGCGCAATGCGACAGTTCTTCCATATCCTTAAAATGCACATACAGGCTGCCCCTGGCTAGCCCCGTCACCTGCATCACATCGGTGACCGCTGTACCCGAAACACCCCGTGTATTGAACAAAGGAGCGCTCTTTTCTATGATCACCTGCCTGGTCTTTTCTGCTTTACTCATAGCTGTCTTTTGACAAGGCAAAAATAAAATGAACAATCATTCATTTTTGTCATAAAAATGTCATTTTCAAAAAGATTCAACAAAATGAACAATCGTTCATTATACATTTGCTTCCGTAAAGCCGGCCAGCAATACCATTTCAACAACAAGGCCGGCAGCCTGATCAGCTGCCGGTTATTTTAAACAATATGTCATGGAAAGAAAGGATTTTCTGAAGAACAGCGTACTGGCTTCGGTGGGTCTGACCCTGCTTCCGAAATCGAACCTGCTGGCGGCAAATACCAGTACTTCGGCGCAGTCCGTACCTACCCAATTCATCAAAGCAGGGAATACTTCGTTCGCCTACCGCCGTTATGGGAAGAAAAAAGGGCTTCCCCTCGTATTTACGAATTACCTGACCGGTACCATGGATAACTGGGACCCGGCAGTGATAGATGGGTTTGCCCGGGAACGGGAAGTCATCATTTTCGATAATGCCGGCGTGGCTTCGTCTGACGGACAAACACCTGATACCATCCAGGCCATGGCCAAAGATGCGGTTGCTTTTATCGATGCCCTGGGGCTGAAAGAGATTCACCTGCTGGGATTTTCTATCGGCGGCATGGTCGCGCAGCAAATCACGGTGGACAGGCCCGACCTGGTGAAGAAACTCATACTGATTGGTACCGGTCCGCGTGGTGGAGAGCGGATGGAGGATTATTCGCCGGAAGTATGGGCCTTGTTTAAAAAGCAATACCCGCAGCCGGATGAGTTGCTGCTCGATACGTTTTTCACACCGACCAAAGAAAGCCAGCAGGCTGGTTGGGCTTATCTCAAACGTATACGAGCACGGTCACAGAAGGAACCATCGCTGACAGACAAGGTAGTTCCCGCGCAACTGGCGGCCATCTTTGGATGGGGCAAAAAGAAACCAGGTAGTTTTGAATATCTTCAACAGATGCAGCTGCCGGTGCTCATAGTACACGGGGACCAGGATATCATCTGTCCTACTGTGAATGGGGTGATCCTGAAGGAACAGTTACCCAACGCTTCGTTGATTGTGTACCCCGATGCCAACCATGCGCCGCATTACCAATACCCGGCCTTGTTCTTACAACAGGCCCTTCATTTTTTAAATAGTTAATTCTTAAAAATATACGTCATGCAACCATATACGCATAATACCGTTCCTACGCAGTTTATCCAGGCAGGTAATACCCGCTATGCTTACCGCCGGTTCGGAAAGACCGGTCAACATCTTCCCCTGGTGTTCTTTCAGCATTTTACCGGAACACTCGACAACTGGGACCCGGCGGTGCTGGATCTCTTATCAGAAGAAAGGGAAGTAATCATCTTCAACAATAAAGGCATCGCCAGTACAGATGGAGAGCCACCGCATACCATTGCGGAGATTGCGCATGATGCCATTGCTTTTATCGATGCTTTGGGTTTGAAACAAATAGATCTCTTCGGTTTTTCTATGGGCAGCTTTGTAGCGCAACAGGTGGCTGTGAACCGCCCCAATCTGGTGCGTAAGATCATCCTGGTAGGTTCAGGACCCCGTGGTGGTGTGGATCTCGAAACCTTCTCTCCTGCCGTATGGGCTTTGTTCGATAAGCCCTATGCGCAGCCTGACGAACTGTTGCTTGATACCTTCTTTGCACCGACAGACAGTAGCCAGGCAGCGGGCCGCCTGTTCCTAGATCGCATCCGCGCCCGCGAAGACCGCGACGCACCTATCAGTGACAAAGTGATACCCGCACAGCTGGCAGCCATCGGGGAATGGGGTAAAAAGCAGGAAGGCTCTTTCCAATACCTGGAAAAGATTACACATCCGGTATTGGTAGTAACCGGTAAAGAAGACATCATCTTCCCAACCGTCAATTCCTACCTGCTGCAACAGAACCTGCCAGATGCGCAATTATTGTTGTATCCTGATTCCAACCACGGTTCACATTACCAGTTCCACACGCATTTTGTAACACAGGTGAAGCTGTTTCTGAACCATGGCCTGCACCCGGAAAACTAATACCATGCAATTACACTATTATGGGCATTCCTGTTTTTCGGTAACCATCGGCAAACAGACGTTGTTATTTGACCCTTTTATTTCCGGCAATGAACTGGCACAACATATTTCCCTGGCGACTGTACAAGCCGACTATATCCTCGTATCTCATGGTCACTATGATCATATGCAGGATGTGGTGGAACTGGCACGGTTGACGGGGGCTACCGTGATCGCCGGGTGGGAACTCTATCAATACTTCAGTAAGCAGGGTGTGGCACACCTGCAACCACTGAATCCCGGAGGGGAACTATCGCTGCCTTTTGGTATCGTAAAAGCCTTTCCCGCCTGGCATTCCAGCAGCCTGCCGGATGGTACCTATGCCGGGATGGCTGCAGGATTCGTGGTAAAGTCAGGCGAAGGCAACTTCTATTACAGCGGTGACACCGCCTTGTCTAAAGATATGTCACTGGTGGCCGACTGGACTGCTATCGACTTTGCGGTACTCCCTATCGGTGGCGCATTGACCATGGGCTATACAGATGCTATGATAGCCGCAGAACTCGTGCAGACCACGCAGGTCGTGGGCGTTCACTACGACACCTTTGGCTTTATCCGGATCGACAAAGGAGAAGCCACTGCCAGTTTTGAAGCAGCCGGTATAGCACTTCACCTACCTGGGATCGGGGAATCCATCACTTTCTAAACGATATAAAACCGGTGGGTTCTATCTACCGGCCCGACACTAAAAAAGCTGCCATTGCGCAGCTTTTTTAGTGTATATCCTTCTGCTAGTCTTATTCAAAGTAAGACCGGTTCTTCCGGATAAACTCTCGGATACCCATCGGCTCCCGGCCGGTAATATCCTGTACCGCTGTATTGGTCCCCGCAAACAAACCATCCCGGCAATCCTGCGCCACATTCGAGATGTGCTGGATAAAATGCGGATGATAACCCAGCGCCGCTGCCTGTTGCTGGTAGGTCTCGATACTGATCGCATCGTAGACAATGGGACGCCCCAGTTCTTCAGAAAGAATATCCGCCAGCTCCTGCACTTTGTACTCCACAGGCCCGAACAGCGGGTATATCTTACTGGCATGCTTTGCGGAATCCAGTAATAAAGAGACAATCACACGTCCCTGATCTTCCGCAGCAATCGGCGCATATCGGCCTTCCCCGAATGGTAATACCACTTTATCCTGGGCCTTGATCGAATCACTGTAGATCAGCCACTCCGCAAAGAATGTCGGACGGATATGTGTCACCTCCAGGCCGGATAAATCCAGCATCCGCTCTGCCATCCAGTGATCCTGCGCCGCATTGCTTTTAGCGTCTCTCCGTGCAGAGATCTGCGACATGTTCACCACATTTCGTACACCCGCTTCCCGTGCTGCCTGGATAAAGTACGCTGTTCCGGTCAATATACCCGGCGTCAGGATCGGGTAGATATAGTACACACTCCTGATCCCCTGTAACGCACGGCTCACCGCATGGAAATCCAGCAGATCCCCCTGCACCACTTCCACACCCAGCTGCTCCAGTTTCGCGGAACGCTCATCGATCTTATGCACCAATGCTCTTACCGCAACACCTCTTTCCCGCAAACCCGGAATCACCTGGCTCGCTGTGTAACCAGTCGCTCCCGTTACCAGCACTTTTCCCTGATACTCCATAAAACGTAATTATAATGAATGAATAAAAAGCGACCAACAATATACCGATCGGTATATTCTAAGACATAAAAAAAGGGCTCCCTGTACCCGGCATGGCAACACGATCTGTGTACTATCTTTTACCAACACACTATAACACGCTTCCATAGTTCTTTCGTTACAACTGAACAACAAATATATTTTAAATACCTTTTGGTATATTTTTAATTTTATTTTTATTTTAGAAAAGCTCCGCAATACTTTTCCAATAAAGCCATGCCGTATATTTGCAGATGGACAAGTCCCTCTCTAAAGCAGAACGCACCCGGCAATTCATTATAGAAACCGCTTCTCCCCTTTTTAATAAGAAAGGATATGAAGGCACTTCCATGTCTGATATCACGGAAGCAACCGGCCTGACCAAAGGCAGTATCTACGGGAACTTTGCCAACAAGGAAGAGATCGCCATCGCCGTGTATGATTATAACACGGACAAAATACTCCGGCATATCGGCCAGCGGATCGCAGCAGAAACAAAGTATTACGATAAGCTACTCGTGTATACGAAAATATATGACCAGGTAGCAGGTAAGGTATTCCCGGATGGCGGTTGTCCTATTCTCAATACCTGTGTAGATGCAGATGATACCAATCCTGCACTGAAACAACGTGCTGCCAGAACCATACAACAATGGAAAAAGCAAATCACAGACTTAGTCGAAGCGGGTATCCAGGCCGGTGAGTTTACTGCTGACATTGATCCCGCCCAACTCGCCTTGTCTATGATTGCATTGATAGAAGGCGGAGTGATGATTTATAAGATTACCCATAGCGCCACCAGCCTGGACAAAATCCTGCAAACAGTGGAACAGCTATTGAAAGGGATCAAAAAACGGTAAACAATACATCGTTGGTCTGTATGTGGAAGGAAATCACCCGTCCTATGATAAACCCTATATACTGATCACCTGCATAACCATTGGTCGCGCAGCTTCGCGCTTATCCGGTGACAATAAAAGAAACAGGGACCACCGGCAACAGTCTCATACCATTGTCAGCAGTCCACGCATTCCAGGAGTCGCTATCTCCCTATACTATCAGGCACCTTGCTTCTTCACCGCAAGGGCAGCTTCCACACGCCTGCCATAATCCGCATCGGCTTCATAGAAATAACCAAGCATTTTCTGCTGGATATCTTCCCGCGCCTCTATTAACGTAGCAGCCAGGTTGTTCACCAGTTCCACACGCTCCCATTCCTCGAAACTGCGATAGCGTTCTCCGGCCTGCTGAAAATTGTTTGTCCTGTCTATGGATTGCTGTACCACTTTGGCCGCAGCATAGGACGGCTCATAAGGCACATGTGTTCGCGGTGCTTCCACCAGCCCGTTTAAACTGGAGGGCTCGTAGTTGACATGCGGGTTGGCACCTACGGCCTGGTCTACCCGGAAGGTCATACTGCCATCGCGCTGGTTCGTGGCAACGTGGTTCCGCGCAGCGTTGATCGGTAACTGCAGGTAATTAGGCCCTACACGGTAGCGCTGGGTATCGGAATAGGAAAAAGTACGGCCGATCAGCATCTTATCATCTGAAAAATCAAGCCCGTCCACCAGCACACCAGGACCGAAAGCGGATTGTTCCACCTCTGCGAAATAATTGGCCGGGTTGCGATCCAGTGTCATCTTACCAATGGGATACCAGGGGAAAAGATCCCGTGGCCAGATCTTTGTATCATCCAGTGGATCAAAGTCCAGCTCGGGATGTGCATCATCACTCATGATCTGTACACATAACTCCCACTGCGGGTAATTCCCTGCCGCTATCGCATCGTATAAGTCCTGTGTCGCATGGTTAAAATTCGTGGCCTGTATGGCATTGGCTTCGGCTTGTGTCAGGTTCTTCACACCTGCCAGCGGCTCCCAATGGTACTTGACCAGTACTGCTTCGCCTTCGGCATTCACCCACTTGTATGTATTCACACCGGAGCCCTGCATCTGCCGGTAGTTCGCAGGGATACCCCAGGGCGAAAACAGCCAGGTGATCATATGCAACACTTCGGGAGAGTTGCTGAAAAAATCCATCACCCTGCCGCCATCCTGGCGGTTGTGTACCGGGTCTGGTTTGAGTGCATGAATAAAATCAGGGAACTTAATAGCATCCCGTATAAAAAACACTTTCAGGTTATTCCCTACCAGGTCCCACACGCCATCTTCCGTATAAAACTTTACGGCAAAGCCCCTTGGATCACGCAGTGTCTCCGGTGAGTGGCCACCATGTATCACCGTAGAGAATCGTACAAACAAAGGCGTCTGTTTCCCCGGTTGCTGGAACAACTTCGCCCGCGTATACTTACTGATCGGTTCATTGCCAACCGTACCATACGCTTCAAAATAACCATGGGCCCCTGCTCCACGTGCATGCACCACACGCTCCGGTACACGTTCCCGGTCGAAGTGGGCGATCTTTTCCAGGAACTGGTAGTTTTCCAGTACCGCCGGTCCCCGGTTGCCCAACGTACGCATACTCTGGTTATTATGTACCGGGTGGCCCTGCCGGGTAGTTAATACCGCTCCTGATGCCTGTGTACCTGCCAATGTCTTCTGCTCCTTCTCCTGGTTCATATGTATGTATTTTATGTAATGATTCGATGGGACAAAACTAAAAGGGTGGTTACCCCGCACAAACAGAATAAGTAAATAAGATCAGCGATAGGTTTTACCTATCGGTCACCATCCGCCATGCGATAGACAAATCCTATTGCCCATGTTATTATTCTATATCGTTACCATCCCCCTGGCAGGATACTACTTTTGTCCCGTTACATTCAAAACAAACACGATGACTATTTTTGAAGCAGCACGCAGCGGGGATTTATCCGCTTTACAAACATTCATAGCAGCCGGCGATATCAACAGGCAGGACGAACGCGGCTCTACCGCATTGATCCTGGCCAGCTATTACAACCAGGCCGCAGCAGTATCATTACTCTTACAGGCACATGCAGCGATGGAGCTGAAAGACACCTATGGCAATACAGCCCTGATGGGAGCCGCCTTTAAAGGATACCTGGAAATCGTAGAACTCCTGTTGTTCCATGGTGCATCGATGCATACCGAAAATAAAAGCGGCGCTACGGCATTGACCTACGCTGCTACCTTTGGCCGTGATGCTATTGCACAGTTATTACTTCATTACGGAGCCGCATCCGGCAAGAAAGGGATCAGTGATCGCATCAGGCTGATCGGTACTTTTGTGAACACGGGCATCAAGGAAACCATCAAACACGTTTTCCCACGTAGCAGGCATACCCCTACAGCACAATAATCTTTCAATTTCAAAATCATCAATCGTATGGATATTTTCGACGCTGCAAGGTCAAATGAAGTGACCGCATTACGTTCCTTCATCGATGCAGGACAGATCAACAGCATAGACGCCCGTGGTTCATCGCCACTGATCATAGCAGGTTATTATGGTCACCTGGAAGCCGTAAATTGTTTATTACAATATGGTGCAGATACAGAAATAAAAGACAGCATGGGAAATACCGCCCTGATGGGTGTTTGTTTCAAAGGCTATCTCGCAGTAGCGGCAGCATTGTGTGAACAGGGAGCAGTGATAGACCATCCCAATGGCAATGGCGCAACCGCACTGACATTCGCCGCTACATTCGGGCAGAATGAGATCATCCGGTTACTCCTGCATAAAGGAGCTAATCCCCTCCACCGGGATCATTTTGGAAAGAACCCGGTGGACTATGCCTTACTTCAGGGCAATGCGGCCGGTTATGAAATGCTGGCACGGGCAGCCAATGAGCGGATAGGCATCCCACAATAGCACGCCCGGCTAAAACCAGCTAATACAGGCTGGCTGGAACGGCTTATTCTGCATCCGCCGGCAGGCGACCTTCCACCGCTGCCAGCACCTGCTCCTTCAACGCCCCAATCAGCATACGTTTAAGGAAAGAACGTTGCGTGACAAGACAGATACTCCTCCTGGGTTCTGGTGCTGTGAAAGGACGAACCCGGTCTTGTTGTGCTGGCGTGAGATCGAGGATCGCCAGTTCCGGCAGGATCGTGATTCCATCGTTTTCTTCTACCATCTTTTTCAACGTTTCTATGCTGCCGGTTTTATACTCATAGTGTGATGGTTGCCGATGCCTGTCCCGCAACTGGCAGAAATTCAGCACCTGGTCACGCATACAATGCCCTTCGTCCAGCAACCAAAGATCTTCAACGTTGATATCCTTAGGATCGATACGTTCGTCCTGCTCTCGTTTCCCCGGATCGCCTATATACGCGATAAACCGTTCAGAGAACAGTTCCTGCAACACCAGCTGTGCATCATCGATAGGTGCAGATACAATACCACAATCCAGCTGCCCTGTTTTTACCTGTTGCAGTATAGCATCCGTAGTTTGTTCCCAGATCACCAGCTTTACCTGCGGATAGTATTGTTTAAAAGGGGACAGGATACGTGGCAGAATATAAGGAGAGACCGTGGGAATAATACCCACCCGCAGTTCTCCCTGTAATGCCTGTTCCTGTTCCTCTACCAACTCTTTTATTTTATGAAACTCACCAAGCGTAATCCTGGCCTGTTCCAGCAATACTACTCCCATAGGTGTAGGTACAATGGGCTGTTTGGCACGCTCAAACAATTTTATCCCCAACTCTTCTTCCAGCTTTTGTATCTGCATACTCAGTGTAGGCTGGGATACAAAACAGTTTTTAGCAGCCACATTGAAGTTGCGGTGCGTATCCACCGCTATAATGTATTCTAATTGTGTAATGGTCATACCTGCTCAATTTAAAGAAAAAGCTACCTACAGGCAGCTTTTTCTGATGATCCGGAAACACCGGGCCTGCAATCCTACATGTCACTGTCATCCGTTATACTTATTCAGACCACGGCGAATGCAGGATGCAATCACAGAAGTTTTTGCGCTGGAAGTTCGGCAGCATAAACGCACAGACATCCGCTTTGATATTGCCGAAGGTCGTTTCTGTTTTATGCGCAAAGCCGCCAAAAAACGTTGGAATGATCCGGTTCTTAAAGTCATTCCTCGGAAAAGCTTCTACGATCTCCTCTCTATGTACAGTACTCAAATGTTCATACCCTTCTCCCATCACATCCAGGCCTACCCCGCTATACATCAGCGCAACCTCGTTCTCCTTGTGCTCGGCAATACCTATCGTAGTATGCAGGGCAATCGTATCCCATACCAGCTGCAATTTGTCTTGCGGGACGCCATGGGTTTTCAGGAAATCCCGCGCTGCATTAGCACCATCCACTTCAAAACGAAGATCGGGGCTGCTGTAATGCGGTACGAGCCCCAGGTCATGAAAGACCGATGCCACATATAATAACTCCGTATCATGAGCCAGTTGTTTCCGCTGTGCATTCAGAGACGAAAAAAGGAATACCCGGAGGGAGTGGTTATAGATAAACTCTGTACCATGTTCCAGCAGCAGCTCTGTGGCTTGCGTGGCAATAGCGCTATCGGGGATGGTAATACCCGCTACTTTCTTCCTGTGATTCACTGACATATCTGATAATTTTTGTCAAAGCTAGCTAGGTGTGATGCCCCGGGGAATAGCAATACATACGTTTGACATGTCAGAATTGACGTGCGGCTATTATTGGCCGATACTGATGAATTGGCTGCGGTAGCTGGCCGGAGAAAAATGGGTGTTCTTTTTGAAGAAGTGACTAAACTGTTCTGGGGAGCTAAAGTTCAGGAGATAGGCGATTTCTTTGACTGGACTAGCACTAAACTGCAGTGCCCGCTTCGCCTCCGCTACAATTTGTCCGGTGATGAGTTCTTTAGCGCTGTTACGACAACAACGTCTGCACAGATCGCTCAACCGCCGTGGTGCGACACCTAGCATTTCAGCATAATCGCTGACCTCATGGAGTTGTTTATATTGGGCGCTGAGCAGATCCAGGAACTTCCTGTATAACACGTAATCTTGGCTGTCGAAGGTCGCTTCTTCCGTCATCCTTACGTTGGCCAATTTGATCATAATGATCTTCAGGTATGCCGCCATGGCGTCCACCTGGTTGTTGTAAGCAGGAGCTTCATATTCTCTCAGCAAGGCCTGGAATAACAACTGCAACTCCTGTAACTCATTCTCCTCTGGTTGCAGGCACTGGTTCACAGCAGCATTATTGAAGAGCACCGCCTTACAATTGCTAGCACTGGCAGGCGCTTTTTCCCAAAAACAATCACCAAAACAAATTACATAGCCCGTAACAACAGAAGAAGCTTTAAATATATAAATCTGTCCTTTAGCTAACAGGAATACTTCTTCACCATGAACTTCAAAAGTACCGCCATCCACAGTTATGGAACCTCTTCCCTTCTCTACTAACAATATGCGATGATAACTTAACCGGCCCGGAAAGTCGCTGTTCATTGCACGATTATCCAATCGCTCTATCGAAAACGAATTATTAATGGTAGATTCCCTAAATATATTAAGAGGAGCACTCAATCCTAACGGCATTTTCACAAAAGTAGAAAATTTCAGAAATAGTAATTTCTGTCACCATTAGATTCAACAAAAGCATTGCAGCTAATACAGCAGTTAGGGCTCATTCAGAACCAAAAATGGAATAACCGCTTTCTTTTACATTAAAAAGCCCATTATAGCCTATGTTTTATTGTAAATAACACCTTCATCGCCTTTTTATAATCCAAAGGACCAAAATAGTAATAAGCATGAAAAAAGATTCAATTTTGAACAAATCAGCTCAAAATCCTCCAAAAAGTTCGATATTTCCCCGCTTCCCTCCACAAACAAAGCCTCAACGAAAGTTGAGGCTTCTTTATTTTCTGCCATTTCATTATTTTTGTTAAAAATGATTTCAAATGAAGTCAGAAGAGAAATACAAAATATCGTTCGAGGATTTATCCAGGAAGGGGAAAGAAATACTTGCTCAACAACCAGAAACCTCCTATGCGGAAGCTTTGGCACAAGTCCAACTATTAAAAGCAACTTCGCAAGTAACTCAATCATCAAAGAAAGGGAAGATAAATTCCTAAGAGAGTGGGCTACAAGTTCTGGCCTCTGGTATCCAACGCTACCAGAAGGCAGCCTATATCTCGCAGAAGGCGGCGAATCAAAAGTCTACTTCGCCGAGGACAGAAAGCACGTTATCAAAGTGAATGACGCCGGATACTACCAAAGATGGACTGAGTATTTTAATAGTCTGGTTCTTCATAATTTATTTTTCCCTCAAACAGAATATTCATTGTTAGGCTTTTCTGAAAACGCCAAAGGACTAGTTGCTATTCTTCAACAGCCCTATATAAGAGGCGGGCATGCCAACCTTGCCGACATTGAATCTTTATTGAATTACAATGACTTTTTTAAAACAAAAAAGCAAGACTATTATAATCAAACATTAGGCATTGCTTTGGAAGATATGCATGATGAAAATGTCGTTGCAAAAGATGAAACCCTGTTCTTTATAGATACCATTTTCTATATTTTAGAAGTGCAATAGTAGTTTTACCACTATTGCTTATCAATAGCTTACTCAGGATTAAACAAGATTATATTTTAATAATGAAATTATTCAACCTATTCAAACCTAAAAGCCGAATTCAGGTAACAACAGACTTAGGGATATTTACACTGTTAAATAACAAAACACAACCGATCTGGTCTACGCTAAAGGAAAACAGACTTCTATCCGTTCATGGCACATTAACAGAACCGGCACCTGACCAATTAAGCTTTATTAAACAGCTGGATAACGAGTTGAAAAAACTCGATGCAGCTATCACAGCTAAATTTATTGAGCTTTTTACCGAAAGTAATCTTACTGCAGAATTTACGCATTGGCATCAACGGTTTACTTTAACAGCTGTTGCGGTGGAAGTCATTATTAAAGAAAAAGTTAGCTGGAGCATTACTTTTGAAGATCATCAAGATAGCTTTGCACATTTTAATCTCTATATAAAAGACAATAAAGTAATAGACCTTTCAATAGACACTTAACCAACACTCTGACTATAAAATCCATCGTTTTTATCTCCAGCCAAAACCAGCACTTTTACCCCTATTTTGGACGCAGATAAAATCCTATACTCAGCCAAAACAACACTTCCCCAACTTATTTGAACGTAAAAAAATAGAAGTCCATCATATCCAAGAAGACAATTATGGCCTCCCAACACTCCTACCCTTTAAAATTTAACAGATTACAGATCGCCTCAAAATCCTCCAAAAAGTTCGATTTTTCCCCGCTTCCCTCCACAGATAAAGCCTCAACAGAAATGTTGGGGCTTTTCTGATTTTAAAATATCCCACCTCTATAATCATTTGACATCCACATTAGAATTCGACCATAGTTTAAAATTTCAGACTGTCTGAATTTTCAAATCATGAGAGATTTAAAAATTACAGCTAATCAACATCACGCCGATTCGCAAACAATTAGCAAACAAACCAGTGCCAAACCACATTTGAACGTCAAAACGGAATTGAAAGGGCTATCATTATAAAGGTAGAATTAACCAAAGTATTGAGTGTAAAAACAGATTAAAATAGGTTAAAGCAATTAGCTTTTTATGTTATCAGTTGATTCCATCCACCAATTGATAACATAAAAAGTACAACCCGCTGACAAATATTTTCAATAAGGTAAATGTGCTTTTAACAGTGGCTCTTGTTCAATACTTCCTTTGCTCGCTTCGTGTTAACAAAGAACGTCACTCAACCGAGATTGGACATTTTTTCCCGACAATTTTCTCTCGATGTACAATTCCCCAATCTGCAAGATTGCTGATAATGGTTTGCAGTGTATTGCCGTGCTCCGTAAGTTCATATTGAACCGTTATAGGTTGCGTGTCTAAAACGGTTCGTTTGATCAATTGGTTTATTTCTAATTCCTTCAATTCTTTGCTCAACATTCTGTTGGAAACTCCTTCTATATCATTCAGTATGTCTGAAAATCGCCTTTTACCATAACAGCAAATAGACGAGATAATAGCAATCTTCCATTTCCCATTTAATGCGTCCATTGAATCCTGTACGGCCCTCATTCTTTGCTTTTGGTCCTTTTGGAACTCTTCTATCTTACACCCCATAATGTTACTTAGTTACACTTGTGTTACTGTTATTTTTCAGCACAAAGTTACTAAAAGTAACTTCACCAATCTAGCTTTGTCATTCAATCATTAAAAAAGGAATAATGAGCAGATTAAAAAACAAAGTAGCAGTTATCACAGGTGGTAATAGTGGCATTGGATTTGGCATTGCGCAGGAATTTAAAAGTGAGGGTGCTAAAGGAGTTATTGTCGGCAGAAATCAGGAAACTTTAAATAGTGCTGTGGCTCAGCTTGGAGATAATTTTATAGCCATAAATGCCGATATTACTAAAGTCGCTGATCTGGAAAGAGTGTTTAAGGAAACCACTGAAAGGTTTGGTCAGATAGATGTGATCGTAGCTAACGCGGGTGGTGGAACCGTAGGAACTGTGGCAACTTTGGGCGAAGCAGACTTTGACAAGACAATTGATCTAAACCTAAAAAGTGTTTACTTCACTGTTAATAAAGCGCTGCCTTATATAAATGATGGCAGTTCTATTATCCTTATCGGGTCAAATGCAGCGCACCGTGCATACCCGAATTTTACGCTGTACGGTGCTGCTAAAGCGGCTGTGATTTTTTTTGCAAAAGCATTTTCAAGCGATCTTTTGCATCGAAAGATCAGGGTAAATGTGATTACACCGGGCACAACAGATACACCTGCATTTGAAAAGTTTGTTCCATTAGAACAAATTGAAGGCATAAAAAAACACTTTGCAAGTGAAATGCCGATAGGCCGGATCGGGCAACCATCTGACATTGGTAAAACAGCGGTTTTCCTTGCTTCTGACGACTCTTCTTTCATGCTTGGTGCCGAACTCCTTGTTGATGGCGGTATGACCTATTTAGCTAAATAATCCATCTTACCATGGCGCTGGTTTATAAACCACGTCATATTAATCATTAAAATATTTTCAAAATGAGTAAATCAGAAAACAATATAGCAAGCTACGCGATTATCGGCTTCGGCAAAATTGGCCGAGCACTTGCAAAAGCGTTTGCCCGCAACGGTATTAAAGTATCAATCGCAACCACACGCAACCCGGAAAGCTTTGCACCCGATGCAGCCACGATAGGCACTGAGATCATTCCCACAACACTTGCAGAGGCCGTCAAAGCGGACGTCATCTTTTTGGCGGTGCGTTTTGAATCGCACCCGGATGTCGCAAAGATGCTGTCCACATGGCAGGGAAAAACCATAGTCGATGTAACCAATGCTTACGGCGTACCTCCTGAGGAGCTGGGCGGACAGCCTTCTTCCAAATTCGTCGCGCAGGCATTCACTGGAGGGAAACTGGTTAAAGGCTTCAATCATTTGGGCGCAGCCATTCTTGACCAGAATCCGGCCGTAAATGGTGGCAGAAGAGTCGTATTCTTGGCGAGCGATGATGAAGGCGCAGCAGCGGAGATTGGTGTGTTGGCGGAAAATCTCGGCTTTTCACCAATCAAACTTGGTGGCCTTTCGGAAGGTGGACTGCTTGTGCAGGCACGCGGAAACACTTGGGGTCAACTGATCTTTAAGGATTTGGTCAAGTTCGACTAACGAATTTTGATCGCAAATGTAGACTCGTTCAAAAGTTGTAAACTGCTAACTGTAACAAAACCAATAATCCGCTAAAACAATGATTTTTAGCGGATTATTTTATTAATAGGCAAATATCACACAGGCAATACGACTAAATATACATTAGTCATTTAGCAGCAGCTTGAGTAAATTGCGCATAATTAGATACTTGAACGATGTCCAATTTTGAAGCGTTTTTCGATTATATTCAAAAAATATCAGGCAAATTTCTATCAGACGATGATAAGCATTTATTGACCGCACATTTCAAACCCAGAAAACTCCGAAAACGGCAATACTTTCTACAGGAAGGAGACGTGTGCAAATATATCGGGTTCATTGTAAAAGGGTCGGCCAGAACCTTTACAGTAGATGAAAAAGGACATGAACGCATACTAAAATTGTCTGTGGAAAATTGGTGGCTGACAGATTTTGAAAGCTTTTACCTATTAACGCCTAGCCGCTTTAATATTGAAGCGCTGGAAGAATTGGAGATACTGCAATCAACCAACGCGGAAATTGAAGAGTATCTTAAGAAGATACCTGCTTTTTCTGCGATGTCGAATGTAATCAGTCAAAACAACACCATTGCAACCCAAAAAAGAATGCAGGCTATTAACTATTCAGCTGAAGAGCGCTACGAGGAATTCGTCAGTAATTATCCTCATTTCCTACAGCGGTTCCCGCAAAATATGATTGCTTCATATCTTGGTTTATCCTCTGAAACTTTGAGCAGGATAAAGAAAAACGCTTTAAAATAACCCCTTTGGCAATTTAAGGCTTCGCTATCATTACAAATGGGCCTGCTAAAATGAATCGCCTGGAAGATATTCTCTCTCCCTGATAAAATGGCATCCGATTGATTGGTATTTGGATTGACAAAGGTAGCTGTCTCCTACTTCTACCTATACTCCTATTGTTACTTGCCAATTTTACACTTCCCCCGGATGAGAAAAAGTAGTCAGCAATGGAATATATGCCGTTGCGGTTGTTCTGGAATTCTACATCTTGACTTTTAACCGCTTTATTAATTAGCTGTATTATAATGAGCTACCGAATTGTCTTGATTTAAGTCACCACTTCGACCTGACATTTATCGTGTGTATTTGATGATCCGTGTCACCATGCAGTTCGTTAACATGCACCAATTTTGAAGTGTAATTCAGAGCGGAAAAAACCGTAGAGCTTGAACATAATTAATAATAGAAATCATGAGTAGATTAGAAAACAAGGTAGCGGTAGTTACTGGTGCTTCCAAAGGAATAGGTGCAGCTATCGCCAAACACTTTGCTGCCGCAGGTGCAAAGGTTGTTGTAAATTATGCTTCCAGTAAAGAAGGAGCGGAAAAAGTGGTTAAAGTGATAACCGACAATGGTGGTACGGCCATTGCGGTACAGGCCGATATATCGAAGGCAGCCGATGTGGCCAGGTTGTTTAAAGAAACAGAGAGCGCTTTCGGAGCACTGGACATTTTGGTAAATAATGCAGTATCTCAGGGATATGCACCGATTGAACTCATTTCGGAAGAAGACTTTCATCAAAGTTTCAATGTTAACGTGTTAGGGCCAATACTGACTATCCAGTCAGCTTTGAAACTTTTCGGCGATAAGGGTGGAAACATCATAAATATCAGTTCAGGTGCAAGTAAATACCCTCTTCAAAATGCCTCATTATACTCTTCAACTAAAGCGGCACTGGATGCCTTCACAATTGCTTTATCTAAGGAGTTAGGTATTAAAAACGTTCGTATAAATTCTATTTTACCGGGCGCAACGGAAACGGAAGGTGCAGTCAGCGCGGGCGTCACTGTAGGCAGTGAGTACGAAAAGATGTTTGTCGAAAAAACACCGCTGGGCCGTAGAGGTCAGCCTGCCGATATTGCAAAAGCAGCAGTATTTCTGGCATCCGATGATGCAGCATGGATCACTGGTGAGCAAATTTCCGTATCAGGTGGTATGTACGGCTTTTAAAATCGTAATCCCCAAAATGACTCAAAAGGAAATACCACTACTATGAAATTAATGAATCATACAGCCCGTACATATTGTTTTTTTGAAAAGTAGCGCTACAGAATAATTATATACGATTACTCATTATATTCGTTGTATTCCATTATCCTTTTGAACGGCCGTTCACCCAATAGTTAAACGAATAAATAAGTTTTTTATCTATGTATGAGGAAACGGAGGAGTTTAAAGAGTACATAAAAGCCTATCAGGAGCTGCTGCATTCTGTATTACAGGTACGGTTTCCCTGGAAGGAGTCGCCGGAAGATTTTCTGGCACTGGTGCTACTCACCTATAAAGCGGCCATTACAGGCCCCGCTCCCCTACTTACGGAAGAAGAAAAGGCCGCCGGTATTACTTTACCGGATATAGACACTATTGCTGCTGTATTGGAAGAATGGTTGCAGATCCGCTATCAATCCTATAAAGACTTTCAGGATCTGAAACAGAACGGACAACCTTCCGACACGCTATTTAATGAAAAGTCGATAAGAAGCGCGCGGCATAAAAGAAAAGACTTCCTGGTAGCCCAGGCTACCAGGCACGCGGCTGGCATTGTTTTTTCTCCGGATACCAAACAGCCCCACCCCATTACCCAGCTATGGGCAGAAGCGTTTATGCATAAGCTTACAGAACGCATAAAGCCTCACGATAATGACCTTTGTGAAATTGTGCTTGCCGATAATATTCATAAAGGGGCTTTTATGGCTATTTAATGTTATACCGTACCGTCAACCATTAACAGTATTCACTTGCCAACTATGACGAATGCAATTTTAGGGCAGGAAGCATCTCAGTTGCACCACCTTCATCCGGGCCCGCTTACAGAACTTACACAGGTGTTTTACGACCTTGGTAAATATACACATGCCCCCTTGCTATACAATCCGGAGGCTTTGGCACAACGCATTACCACACTTGTTACAGAATGTATTGATAGCATCCAGGTGTCGCATAAAGATATTACTCCTGAAACAAGAGCCCTACATACCAGCCGGTGCCATATAGTAGCCAAGCTGGCAGCTATGGTAAAGCTTTCTCCGCAGTTAAAATACTATCCGGAGGTAGTATATCACGCGATTACGGAAAGGATAGAATTTCTCTGTTTAACTTTTCACCGGCTGTTATACCGTTTTTTTGCGGCCGATTATCAGCTGCCGGAAAGTTATGTAAAAATGGAAGTAAGCAATGCCCGTATGCAATACCAGCGGCTACTGCAACAGTATCCTGGCAATAAGCTGTTGCGTGCCATATTACGGGCGGTACATACATTCGTGCATCACAGTGTACCCGAACAACGTAGTAAGGAGCGGGTTGACTATATTAATACATTGCTTCATAATCTTAAATTATGGAACCGTGCAAAGGGCGCGCATGAACAGCTGTTTGAAATTGCCATTGCCATGAACCTCAATTGCAGACGATTACTGCATTACATGGCCACTGAAGCCGGCATGCAAATTCATGCAGCGCAAAGCGGGGCAAACAAACTTGCCTGTATAGGCCGGTTGCGTAAACAATACCTGCAGGCCTTAACCACTACCAGGTGGCAACCAGCTACCTGCGGCGGCTATAGCCAGGAAACCGATGCTGTGGCTATACATATAGAAGAATGGTTGAATCGCCAGGCCAATCTGACCAGTGAAGAAATAAAAGCCGACCGGGAAGAGCTGGACCGAGCCGAGATGCGGGAGAACGGTATATTTTTCAGCGTTTTTGTACGCATGCTGGTAGTGGCTGGCTTTACCAAACTGAGAAAATTTGCCCCTGTATTACGCATTTTAAGCAAGGTGGTTTCTTTTCCGCGTGCCGAAATGCCCAGTGCAGAAAACCTGGTAACGATGGCCAGCAACCGGGTTTCTGCAACTACCATCCGTAAGCTGGAGGCGTTATTAGACGAATGTGGGCTGATACTACGAAAAATAAAACGCAACGGCGGCAGGTTTCCGGACGATCTGCATACGGAAGAATAACACTTTACGCCCCCATATACTAACGGATGAGCGCTTCGTCCTAACGTACGAGCTGCTCGCTCGTTAGGACGAGGCATGGGAAAGCACTTCCGGGCATCCGGGGCGTGCTTTTTTTGTGCCCCTACCATCTGCCAGGCCACTGATTCCTGCAAGCCAAACACATATCCTAACGGACGAGCAACTTATCCGTTAGGACGAGCTGCTTGCGCTATAGGGCGAGTTGCCCGGCACAACAGACGAGCAGCTCGTCCTATAGAGCAAGACGCCCATCCTGTAGGACGAGGCATTGGAAAGCTCCTTTTTTTATAAGCAAGCAGGCACACTAAAAAACGGTTTTTGAAACAAAAACCCTTACTACCACTGCATTTGCGGGGCAAAACCTGTGTTACACCTGTGTTTCGTTAGCCAGACACAACATCACAACCAGCTGTATATGAGCCAATTGCGCAGTTTCTAAAGTTTTTTACCGTTTTCGTTTCCACAAAATAAAAAGTTTTTTTTCCGCGTCCCCACTGCGTTTGAGCCCAACACACCTGTGACACAGGTTTTATGCTCTTCACCCCCTTTTGCAATTTTACATCGCAGCTCACCCTCCACTACGTTTCGTTCACCGGTAACTGCGCAGGAGCCAGAACAGTAGAGGGGATCAATAAAAAAGAGCGGCAACAACAATTATTAGTTAATAAACAAAAACACATTTTATGAAAAAACAGTATATCCATTTTGTTCCTAAAGCCGATGCAAAAAAAATAGTATGGGGCAGTAATTTAAAAGAAAAGGCCAGCGTGATAGGCCCCCAACTGGGCCTGAGCACTCAGCAGGTAACAGAGCTGGAAACGGCCTCAGATACCCTGGTAACAGCCATAACCGGTACCGAGGTAAAGCGTAAAGACTTTGAAGAGTCCGTAAAGGCCAGGAACAAAACAGTGCAGGATTCCATACAGGTAATCATCAGGCTGGCAGCACAAATGAAATCCAATGAAAACTACCAGGATTCGCTGGGCAGTGCGCTCGGAATTGTAGGCAGCACCCGAATCTTCGACCTAAAGGAGATAAAACCAATCATTAAGGCCACAGCTTATTCCGGCAGGGTGGATATTACCTTTAACCTGCAGGTGATGAAATGTATTACCATTTACAGCCGTATTAAGGGTACCTACGGTTGGGAAAAACTGGGTAACGATTATGAATCACCTTACCAGGATACCCGCCCACTTGCTGTGCCCCAGCAGGCAGAGATACGCGAGTATATGGCGTTTTATTTTAACGGAAGAGAAGATATAGGGCAGCCGAGTGATATTGTATCGGCGGTGTATGGAGGATAGATAGCATGGAGGGTTCCATGTACCTCCCCGCTTCCCTCCACAGAAATGGGAACAATGCAATCAAATGTGTTGTTCCCGTTTTCATTTTTCGCCAGAACCCGCGCGTGGAGCGCCATACGCTCGAAGGCTTCATTGGTTCTGAGGGCAAAAAGAAAATACTTATTCCGGCCTCAAAAACTACAAAAAACTTCCCGACACCTTCTTTCATAATAATAGTTATGTAGTACGGGCATAACACACAAAAGCAGCTTCCTTGCCTGCCACGCCTCCATAACCTACCATTATTCACGCGGCAGGTTATGGTATTAAAAAGGCATATCTTTTTCAATGAAATAAATACAATTAACCATCACCTGACCAAAATCAATGTCCAATCGTATAAGTAGGTACGGTAATGGAAGAACGGGAATTTTCTTTGGAAGGGTTGGTAGTAATGACATTGTGTGTCACTGGCAGTGCCAGTACTTTACATTTACATACGATACGTTTTTTAATCTGGAGTGTTTTGGTTGCCATAGACTTAGTTTTAGCGTTGAGGTAATATACTTTCACCTAAGTTTGCTTTTTGCCTGTCAAAATCATAATTAATTCGACCAAGCATAGCTGTTCTTCGATGGAGACAGGAGATTAAAACAGTTCTACAATGTGTTTTTTTACATCTTCCCAGTAAGTGGGACCAATAGGAATTCTCTTTATTGAAGGCAGTATAATTTCAATATGCATATCCTGAATATGCTTAATAGCGCTTTTACGTACAATACAGGAACGGTTAACGCGAAGAAAGAAAGGAGGTGGCAGCAATTCTTCGATCTTGTTCATGGTAACGTTCAAAATTACCTTTCCGGCGGGCATTTGCAGCTCCATATAATCTTTTAATGCCTGCACCAGTATAATATCTTCCAGGCAAATCTGCACCCTTTTACGTCCTTCTTTGGCCCATACATAAGTTTTGGCATCATTACCGGTAAAGGTGGCTACAGACGCGGGGTGCGACGCACGCTTCAGCTTATACAACTCATTAGCCTTTGTCACCGCTTTTAAAAAGCGTTCAAAAGCAATGGGTTTCAGTAAATAATCCACCACGTCCAGCTCATAGCTTTCTAATGCATATTCGTGATAAGCAGTTGTAAGTATTACCAGTATATCTTTTTGACGAAAAATGCGGAGCATTTCCAACCCTGTCATTTCCGGCATTTGTATATCAAGAAAGATGAGATCGGGCTGAGATTCCTGTATGGCTTCCAATGCAGTAATGGCGTTATCGTACACGCCCTCAACAGTTAGGTAATTTACTTTTTCAGATAGTTTTTCCAGTATTTGCTGGGCTATGGGTTCGTCATCTACAATCAGTACTTTCATGTGTTAACAGGTATAGGTTAAAGCTTTAACACTAACGCCACCTCATATACATCGTCTGTTTCCTTGATATCAAGACTGTAGCGCATCTGATATTCCAGCTCCAGTCTCCTGCGCACATTTTTCAAACCAACCCCTCCACCTGATTCCGTATTTTTTTTACCCAGGGCAGCAACTGGTTTGTTATTAGCAGCATGAAAAGTCAATATCCCATCTTTCTCCTTGAGTGCCAATCTTATCCAGGCATTGTTAATGCTGGCGTTAATGCCGTGTTTAAAGGCATTTTCAATAAAGCTAATTAAAATAAGGGGTTTTATAATTTTTTCTTTGCTTTCTATTTCCTCAAAATCATACTCAATCTGCACCCGGCTTTCTTTATACCTCATTTTTTCCAGCAGAAGATAATTGCTTAGAAACGCAATTTCCTCCTGGAGTGTAATATGTTCCTTAGCACTATCATATAAAGAAAAACGCAACAGGTTAGATAATTGAATCACCACCTTACTGGCCTCTTCATTATCAATGACCAACCCATAAATACTATTTAAAGAATTAAACAAAAAATGAGGTTGTATCTGGGCACGCAAAAAACTGATTTCCATTGACTTCTTTTCCTGGGCTATCGCCAGCTTTTCTACCGAGCTTTCATGAAAATCTTTGGCAATTTTTATAATAACACCCAGCGGATTAAACCAGATAATAAATGAACAGATCCAGATAATCAATTCACTGTGAAAGGGCCTTGCGAGGCTTTGCATGGCAAATTGCTGGTAAAGCCTGAGCACAAAAGTATTTTGCGGGTACAAATAATGTAATAAAACCAAAGAAGAGCTAAGGACACACAAGGCCAGCACATATATCATTACCATGTCTACAGGCAGCAAAAACCATTTTTTTTTGTGCACGTGCTGAAAAATAAAACAGCTGATGAAGTAATGCAGCAGTATTGCGTTTGCCAATACGCAAGCCGAAAAAATCACATTTACCATGTTCAGCACATTCGTTTTTAAAGAATAGGATGTGACAAACAGGATAAAAAAAAACATCACGAGCCAATAGAGCATATGCCATAAAGGCCGTACTGCCTGATTAGGATAAATAGAAAATTCGTTATTACGCTTCATTTTTCAAGTGAACCATTTGGTTGAAAAACTTCACACAAAAGTGATAAGTGATATATTCCATCAAACGCTGTTCGGCAGTAAACCACCGGTTCATACTCATATGTATGTAACTGGATATATTCTCTAAAGATAATTCCATATTTTGTAACCGGGCAGTTCTTGCGGCAAAAGCCTCCTCCCAGGCTGCCTTCACCTGAAATTGTGCCAAACCCGTTTTCCACTCCGGATATTGCTTATTCAGCTTTCGCTTTACCTCACGACCAAACTCACCGGAAAAGGCTTCCGACATCTCTTCGCAGTACGTTATTTTATCCTGTAACGAAAAGTGATATGCATTTAACCAATGCTCCATATTACAAACTGCTGTAAATAACCTTACCTGCTCGTCTTCTTCAAAATCATCCTCCTGCAAACAGGCAAGCACCGCCTGACTGTCGTAAAAGAAAATAGCTTCTGCCGCAAGAATATCCTTCTCACCATATCTTTCAATTTCGCGCTGGTAAGTATCCTGTTGCACTTTCCAGATAAGCCTGCTTTCCAGGTAAGGGTGCCATACAGGATAAAGCTGCTGCACTACAGCCTGGTACTGTCTGGTATCAGACAACTGCAGCCGTAAGCGGATATGACAATGCGGATCGGCATAGCGGATAAAAAAGAATTTTTCAATAATACCAGCCGATAGCAGGTTATCCAATACAGGTTTCAGATGCTTTAATATTTGATCAGTCACCTTTGCTCCGCAAAATACTTTCACATACAACCATTCGCTGCCCGGTTCAAAATAACGCTGTACCCCGTTCAGCGCTTTGGACAGTAAAGCCGGTACAGGTAAAGGATTTAGTCTGGCGAGCGGCAATATAAATTGTTGTGCATATGCATGTGCGCCCCTACCTTCATCAATCGGTGTATCATACAGCCATTCCACCAACTTTACCACAGAACACCCTTTCATTTCTTTCAGCAATACCTGCAGATATTCATCATTGGTGGTATCAATAAACAACTCATGATCACCCTCGCAAAAGCAAACCCGTTGCGGCACCTGCCACTCCTTACAAAAAATCCGGAGTGCCTGCATGGGGCTATCCGCTGCTTGAATAGCCCGTATATCCGATTCCCTTAACAACCAGGAAGCACGATGCAGGATAAACTGCCTGTAAGCAATGCGAGGTAAAAAACGTTTGTATTGCCCCATTGCTCCCCAGTTGATTTCAAAACCCGATGTACCCTGGTATTGTATCGCCGCCAGAAACTTATAAGCGGTAATAGAACTGCCCATGTAGTTATGGGCATTAGACAAGCGCGGTATAATGCGTTTGTTATGTTTTCGCGAGCGTAACACTATCTCCTCCTGCTGTACAGAAACCATGATATCCTCTGCCATAAGCTGTTGTCCGGCTTCTGCTGCACTGGCAGCCAGAAAAGGTATTTCATATCCTGAAAAGCGTTCCCTCCTTGCTATATTACTGATCCGTCCGGGTGGCATATGAATAAGCTCAGCAAACAGCACCTGCTCATTCGCATCCTGCTCTTCCATAGCAAGTTGTTTGCAAAATTCATCTATCGCTGTATCCAGGTAGGCAAATCTGCCCAGTAAAATATTCGCATGCGCCCCACCTGCATTATGCAGTATTATTTTACCCGAAGGCAAATATGCTCCCATAATGGCAAAATGATTAGACAGCTTATGCAACCTGTCATCCACCTCCTGCATGTCGTTATCTTCCAGGTGAATACCTTTAAACAGGCTTTCCCTGTTCAGCAACTCCATTTTATCCTGCAGCCAGGCGTTTCCTTCCGCAGCTCTTTTGCCCATTTCTTTACTTCCCGGCAACTGCCATTTTTCCAACAAAGCATTATGCGCCATATTACCCATACCCTCCGCCACCGGAAATCCTATACCAAACTCGGGATCTAACACTTCTAACAAAGGCATTTCCATCGTTTCATATCTTTCAGCAAAGCGTTTTTTAAAACGGTCGAGCAAGGCTTCCAATGGTGAGGTAGTGATAGACAGCTTACTAAAAAAAGCCATCGCCTTTGTAAGCTCCTGCAGCGAAACATGCTGCCAGGGAAAAGAAACTGGTGGAGGGAAATACAAATCGGCATGAAAAATATGACGCTGCTCCGGTATAATATCCAATTCTTCCAGCAAAGCTTCTACTTCACACAACGCCGCCACAGGCAAAGTACCCAATGGCAATGCATTTAATTGTGTCAACGTATTATCCAGCTTATGCAATAATGTAAGAAAGCCTGCTGCACCTGTAATTTGCTGGTGAACGAATGAAGATAAAACAGTTTGTACAGGCAAAGTTTCGTGCTCCATAGTAACACCAGGCTGCAACTCACTTACCAGCAATTGCGCCTCTATCAATTCCTGCACGAAAGCTTCAAATGCCTGATAACTGACATCTTCCGGCGAAAGTGTATAAAGCTGTGTAATAGTAGCTTTGCCGTTTTGCTGCAACCAGGCCACCATTTTTTTCAATAATGCTGTTTGCTCAATAGCACTCACCTGGTATTGCTGCTTCCCTTCTTCATCTGTTATTACTTCTGTAAACCTCAACTGATCCGCTACACAATAACACGAGTTATTTACCTGGTAATGCAAATGGCGCCACAATACAGGGTGAGATTCAATCTTCTTTACTATTTGCTGTAACAATCCCATATCTATACGCACACTTCTGCGCGGCATATCCTCATTTTCAACCGGTTTACCTTCTGCTTCCAGGGCACAACCAGCATAAATGCCAAAAGGGGTGGCGCGCGTACTGGCGCGAATAGCATACTTCTTTAATGTATGCAATAATTTATCCTGTTTTGCAACAGCCAAATGACCGGCATTATATTGCAATACCGTTTCCCATAACTGGGGAGAACTCCAATACAAACCCTCTATAAAAACAGGATCGCGTAGCAATTGCTGCACTACTGTTTCCAATGACAGCGTAGTACAGTTTTGGTCGTGTAAACGGGAATAAGAATAAAGGGGTGTTCTGGTAACAACCTTACTATAGTGTTTAAAGGTTTGATGCGGCATAAGTTTGTTAGCTGGGTATAAGCAATATAGGCAAATAAATTATCACCTGCTAAACATGCTTCCGAAAATGCGCTGAAAAATACTTCTGTCGCTCAATAAAATCTCTGCACTTCCTTCCATTACAGGTAAAATAGGAATTTCCTTTCTATCAGAAGTAACAATCTTCTGGTCTTTCAATTGCACATATGCCTGGTGATCCCCTTCTATCTGTACAGGCATAATAGAAGCAATAGTACCTTCCAGGTAACCGTATTCATTAACAGGAAAATCAGACAATTCAATTTTTACCAGCTGCCCCACTTTTACATTGCCTGCTCCTTTATTGCTATACCTGATTTTAACTTCTGCTTTGGACGATTTAGGCACCACCCAAATAATCTGGTCAAGCGTATTTTTTTCATCAATCCCTTTCGAAACATATATTTTCCCCGACATAGGTGTAATAGTATAATAACTCTTCTTCTCTTTAGGATCGAACCGTGTTAACAGCGTATCGCCCGGTAACACCTCGTCGCCATTCCTCACCAGGAAATGAAATTTAAAATTGGCATTTTCATCTGTTCTGCGGATAGTTACCTTACCTGGCTGGTTTTCAGCCTGCATCAACACTGTGGCACGTAATGTATCGGGATAACGGATGATATTAGAAATAACCAGCCCTAACACCGCTACTGTAAACAACACAGTAATGCCCCAGCGAATTACCCAGGGAGGGATGTTGCCCACAATTTCATCCATTTCATTGCTCCTGATTTCTACTATTTGACTTGTATCTGGCATATTGGCAATATTTAAGCGACATCTAATTCTAACTGATTCTTTACCAGTTCAAAATAATATCCTCTTGATTTGGTAAGGGTTTCATGATGGCCTTCCTCTACAATTTCTCCATCTTTCATTACAATAATCTGGTCGGCATTTTTTACAGTACTTAGCCGGTGCGCAATCACCACCACCGTTCTACCCTTGTAAAACTGTTGCAGGTTTTCCATAATCACTTTTTCATTATTGGCATCCAGGGCACTGGTAGCTTCATCAAAAAACAGATATTTCGGGTCTTTGTATACCGCACGCGCAATAAACAAACGTTGCTTTTGACCGCCGCTTAATCCTGAACCCGAGTTACCTATACGCGTGGTAAACCCTAAAGGCAGTTTAGATATAAACTCATGCAAATTGGCTATGCGCACTGCATCATATAATTTATCTTCCCGTATCCGTTCACCATCTACCGCTATATTACGGGCAATAGAATCGGAAAACACAAAGCCATCCTGCATCACGGTTCCTACATTGTTCCGCCACAGTTGCGCTGATATATTTTGCAGGTTTACTTCATCCACCAGTATCTGGCCCTCCACAGGTGGATAAAATTTCAGCAATAATTTCAGCAATGTGGTTTTGCCACTGCCACTGGCACCCACTATGGCCGTAATTTTCCCTTTCGGAATATGCATATTAATGTTCTTTAACACCAACGGACTTTTAGGCGATCCATATTTGAACGACAGGTTTTGAATAACAATGCCTTCCCCACTGTTTTTCCGAATGCTTTTTGTAAACAGTTCATGACTTAAGTATAGAGAATCTGAACCGTTTTCAGGCTCACGCGGCCAGCTGTTTTCATTATAACCAATTAAGTCTTCGCTATTTTCTTCTTCCGGTTTGCTATGTATTTCATTTAACCGGTCAAGGCTTATTTTGGCATCCTGTATACTTTTAATAAACAGAATAATCTGATCAAGCGGGCTATTCATTTGTCCTACTATATAAGAAATACTCAACATCACCCCAAGGCTTATCTGTTGCTCTATTACCAGTTTAGCGGCCAGATAGCTGATGATGATATTTTTTAGCTGTGTAAAAAAAGAAGCACCTATGCCCTGATATTGCTCTAAAGCCAGGCTTTTAATATTCACCTTAAACAGTTTAGACTGTATACGTTCCCACTCCCATCGTCTTGCCTTCTGGCTGTTATACAGCTTTATTTCCTGCATGCCTGTTATAATTTCAAACAGGCTGTTCTGGTTTTCGCGGGATCGCTGAAAACGGTTATAATCAATATGCTTTCGCTTTTCGAGAAAAATCAGTATCCATCCTATTGACAAGGCACTACCTATAACAAATACCAGTAATAAACGGGTATTGTACAGCGATAGCACAAAGGAGAATACAAAAAGGTTAATGATAGAGAATAAAGTATTTAAAGTAGAGCCGGTAAGAAATGCTTCTATCCTTTTATGATCGTTGATACGCTGCGTGATATCGCCCACATTCTTTGATTCAAAGAAGCTGATGGGCAGCTTCATGAGTTTAATAAGAAAATTGGAAATGATACTAATACTAATGCGCGTGCTTATATGCAACAGAATCCAGTTGCGTATAAGATCTACTGCTATACCACCCAAAAAAAGCAATAATTGCGACAATAAGATCAGGTAAATAAAGCTGACCTTTTTACGACTTACGCCAAAATCTACCAGGCTTTGCGTTAGAAAAGGAAAACACATACTGATAAGGCTGCCTAGTAGCATACCTAATACCAGCTGAATGAAATATCTTTTATAAGGGCGTAAGTATCCCATCAAAAAACCAAAACCCGTTCTCTCCTTTTTCACCTCATCTTCATCCCGGTAAAAATCAACTGTTGGATCCATTAACAGCGCCACTCCTTTTTTGTCTGCCGAGCTAATCCAGCATTTTTCAAACACATCCCTTTCTACCCGCACCAGCGTATGACCCGGATCGGCAATGACCAGGCGTTCTACAGGACGCAGCAGGCTCTTTTTTTCTACTGCATATAATACTACATAATGTTCCTGGTTCCAGTGCAGCACACAGGGCAACGGTATTTGCCCGGTTAGTTGATCGTACGTTAATTTGGCAGAAAGCGTTTTTAGTCCAATCTTTTCAGCAGCTTCACTCAGCCCCAGCAAACTAACGCCGTTTTTGGTAATATAGGAGTTAGCCCGCAGGTAATCCAACGAGTACTCTTCCCCATAATACGCAGCAATCATGCGTAAACAGGTAGGCCCACAATCCATGTAGTCTAACTGTTTATAGAATTTATATTTTTTGCTAAATAAGCCCATTGACTTGATTTTTATTCGACGTTAGTGCTGATAAAAGCTGATGTCAGCTATTTTCCCTGGGTAGTAGGCCAATGCGTATCTACAGTGGTTTCATCATCCATTCTGCCACCGTGAATATGATCGCCATCAATTCGTTCGATGTCATCTTTAGGCTCGCCCTTAATAATGCCATCGGCTTTTAGCTTTTCCACATCCACTATGCGGTTTTTCTTGTCTTTAGGTTTGTCTTTCTTGTTATTTTTCTTTTGTGACATAACAGTGTTATTTAGTATCAGTGATATGAATGAATAACTCGGTTGTTTTAAAGGTGGTGTTGCCCTGCCCTTCCTGCTCATATATGGGTGGCTTATACTCTTTAAACCCACCATACAGCTTGTCAGATTCTTCTTTTTCTATTTGGAAAGAAGTGCAATTTTCGAGTTTGAGGGCAGACTGCCTGGTAAAAAAATCCTTTAACTTTTTCATGATCATACAATTTGTGATTACATATAGGTTATCCTGCTTTTGCCAATGCAGCAGCATTGCCGGATATATATGCCCGCAAATAGGCATGCATTACTTCCAGCAACTCTTTGCTTACATTCTCCTTATCTGTAAACAACAGGTTAGCCGCATTTACTTCTCCATTTTCCAGCATCATTTCACGCAGCAGAGCCATCAATGCATCCAGGTGCCGGTAGCGTATATCCTCCGATAACCGTGAAAATTCAATGCTATCCAGCGGATTCATAAACTGCTGCAACCAGTAGCGCAACAACACTGTCTCTTTTTTGTATAGTTTTAGAATCCTGATAAAGGTTTCAGTTAACACCTGTATCAGCATGCCATATTGCGATTCTGCAATTAACGTCCCCTCACTTATTCCGTTCAGCAACACAAACGACTCCCATTTACCCGACTGCTTAGCCATGTCATCCACGCACCGCACACAAACGGCAATCGCTTCTTTGGTATCGCCCTGCGAAAAATAAATCCTGCTTACATTATGCCACTGCTGTATTTCGGAAAAGAACAGGTATTGGTATCCCTGTTGTTGCAGGTATTGATTAGCTGCTATGATCTCGTAGGTGAAATCAAGCGCACCCACAAAATCTTTTTTCTTATACTGGCAATAAGACAACCGTGGTGCACAAAGCGCTTCAATCCACGGCATAATGCCGGCATCTACACTTTCTGTTAGCTGACAGCAATAGGCGTAGGCCCTATCCATTTCTGTTTCCTTATTCTCTTTAGCCAGGGCAAAACAGTTATCATATGCTTGTGACAACCTGTTAAAATCCTGTTTTTGCTGTGGTGTAAATACAGTATCCAATATATAATTCAGGTAAATGGTATAGGGGCCTTCTTTACCCGGCATTCTTCCTATTTCCTGTAGTGTGTTCATAATAGTGCCGTTTTTGAGATTAGCTGTTAGCGGTGACACGGGTATTAGCCATGTTCAAAAACTTGTTTAAGATGACTCCTTTTTTACGCTGCTCATCAAAATCGTACATGCAATAATCTTCATGCAGGTGTTCAATGGCTTCCTGCGAACAACCACCATTGCATATAGGCAGGATAGAACAAGATAAACAGGGCTTATTTTTGAATTTCACATCCAGCCTGTTATAATACTTTTCATTCCAGGTGATAGAGCCATCTGTGTTCAATTCCCCTTCTTTTGACCCGGACGAAAAGTTACGGGCAGTGCATTTAAACACTTCGCCATTATAGTTAATAGTAGCATGATTCTTTTTATCGGCATAGCAGGAATTACGCACCGTATCCGGCAAATCCACATCTCCAAATGTGGTATTAAAACCCTGGCTTCTGAAAAAGCGGTGCAACTCCCTTACCCTGCCAATGAGGGTTACATCTTTTTCCTGCCATACTTTATGAAAAGAAATACGCAGGTAAGGGCGAAAATCATCTTCCAGCGGAAGCAGGTCATGCACAATTTCTTCCAGTTCTTTTAAATTAGTAGCTGTATAATTAATACGTATGCTCACGCTTAGCTGGTTTCGGCAAAGCGACAATACGTTTTCTATAATATCATCGTATGAACCACGACGGGCGCTGACAAAACGTACTGCATCGTGCAGTTTTTTATTGCCATCCAGTGTAATCTGGAAATTGGTAATATGGTACGACTGGAAGGCATCGAACATGGATGGGTTAATTAAAAAACCATTGGTAGTAAAGCCCGTGCTAAAAGAAACAGTGCGATGAGCAAACAAGGTTTTTACATACTCCATTACCGGTACAATCACCTGTTCAAAATAAAGCAGCGGCTCGCCACCAAACCAGGATATATGAAAATTTTTAAGCCGGGGCATACTTTCTACTACATGTGTAATATGTTTTTTTACGTTCTCAATGGTAGGTGTATCCATTTTAGAACCTTTCTCATGTGATTCGTAGCAATACCAGCATTTAAAATTGCAATTCATAGTTGGGTTTATCACCAACTGGTATTGTGTGTCATCTTCTATATCCACCTGCTGACGCATTTGCTTTACCACCTCAATTTCATCGGTTTCATTTTCTACTATAAAACCATTCTTATGTAACGACTGGTAAAACCCGGGATGATAATCTAACAACTCGTCAATATTGCCATTGAGCCTGGCCGACTCTACCAATTCGTTCAACAATGGTTCTACAACCAGGTAGCGGTTGCTCAATGCATTATACAGAAGGAACTTATCTTTTAATGCAATGGCATTATTAAATTGACTGAGTTTCATATTATTGAATTGATATTGAAAGAATGGCAATGCCGGTTATGGTAAAAACTGCTTCAACAATAACAGCACGCTTTTTAAAGACGCCATTGCGCCATACACTTCATTCAGACCTTCTACTTTTAACCCACGCTCGGGCTCCAGCACATGATAGCCATATTGTTTTAGCCTATCCACATTGGCTTGTACGCTGGGCTTACGCCACATATGCTCGTTCATAGAAGGCACAAAAAGCACAGGAGAAGAAGAAGCGGTAATAGCAGTAGAAATAATATCATCGCTGATTCCATTGGCCGCCTTGGCAATAATGTTACTGGAAGCGGGCATAATAGCCATCAGATCTACCTGTTGCGATAATTTAACGTGCGGCACCAGTGCATGCTCGCTAATAGCATAAGTATCGGTAAACACTTCATTACCTGAATATATTCTCAAGGCATAAGGTGTAACAAACTGGGTGGCATTTTTAGATACCATTACCGTTATATTACAATTCAGCTCTTTGCGAAGATGCATAATAAAAGAAGGCATTGCTGCAGCAGAAACAGCACCTGTAATACCCAACGCAATATTTCTCATAGTATATATTTATTGTAATTCTACTGCTTCAGCATGTGCATGCCCCATAGCAATAGCATACACACAAGCTTTGGTAAAATTCTTTTCCTCCATCAGTTCTTCAAACCGGGTGCTGATAACCGCAGCTGTAGGGGAGCCATAAAAACCATATTCATTGGCAGCCAGAATCATGTTCTGTGCTATATGGCCTGCTTCCAGCATCACCGCTTTATAGCCTACCGGGTGCGAGTATTTCCACATCGTTCTTTCAAAATTCGCTACCAGAAAAACCACCACGGCTGCTTCGTTAATCCACAATTGATCGCCCAGGATGGCGGCTGGTGTATGAACCTGTCCGCTGTTCACCAACCCCAGCGAATGCTCTGTAGCAGAATAATGATATAATCCATTAGGCAACCCGTCCACATTTCTGCATAAAACGTAGGCCTCAAAAGGATTACGGGCACCACCCGAAGGGGTAGTTTTCAAAGGCATTTTACCCATAGGAGGCACTTCCCTGAATTTAATAATACCTACACCCGCGTATAAACAATTAACCAATTGCTGCTGTGTAACAGGCTGGTGCTCATCAAAAAGTCTTACCGTTCTTCGACGCGTGATGGTTTTAAATATACCTTCATCGTCGGCAGGCGGTGTATACTCGTATACCTGGCTATAGTGATTCTTGTTTACTGCATACAATTCAGGGCTTGGATCATGTTCTGTTTTATAGGTTATATGCTCATACAACGCTTTCATCTTTTCCGACTGCACCGGGTAAAAATGTGTATGCTTCAGGGTAAAATGAAAAGCCCCCACTTTTTCACCCCATTCCCATCGCTTTTTATATTCGGCATCTTCCTGCTCTTCTTTAGAGTCTTCCGTTACAATAACGCCGCATATTATCAATTTGGTTAGCCGGTCGTAACGGTCGTCTGCCGTAGCGCTTTCAATAAAATTATGGAGTAGAAATTCTTCCCCCACCCATTCATCCATGCCGGTAATCAGGCTTAATTCCTCCAGTGAAACTTTAATGGTTTTGTTTTGCAGGAAATTCTGGACGTATATCTCTCCTTTTTGTATAGTAAAGAAAAGGGAGCGGGCTCTTCTGAATTTCATAATCAATAGTTTAGGACAAAGAGGTAATAGATTAGCAACGACCAATCGTTTTAAGAAAGGATTTATCAACGGTTGATAAATCCTTTCTTTCATAAGCATGCTGTGGTTAGCAAGCGATCAGGTTAATATCCAGAATTACGGAAGCATCTTCACCTGCTACTTCAGAAAAACCACCGCTTAATTGCTTTAATTCATCTTCAGACAAAAGAGCTGGGTTTTCTTTTAAAACAGTGATCAGGTTGGTCAGTCTTGTTTTTGCACTTTCCAGATCCTGGATGGTCTTCTGATTGTTTGGCTGTGTTGACATTGTAGTTAAGTTTAAAAGTGTTTTTGCCTACTCTTTTAACTGGTTTTCGGCGTTTCCCATTTGTTGCAACGACTATCTTTATTTTAATCTGTTTTGTTCATCAGCATTACTGCTTTCTATTTTCCTGGCTTTAAAAGACTTTCCTAAATCGAAGTTGTAAATAGCTGCCAGGTTAAAGGTGCGTGTTTGTCTTTTCTGCTCCATACTGCCTATATTGCTATTGCTGTAGTATATTTTCCCATTTAACCTGTATCCATACCCTATATCACTAATAGAAGCTTTCAATACCAGTTTGTTTTGCATCAGTTTCTTTTGCACTCCTATATCTACCACCACAAAAGGGTTTACCAGGAAATTGCCGAATATGAAGTTGGAATAGTAAGAGGTATTGAGACTAATGCTAAAATTAGCGGGCAAAATAAATTGCTGGTTAGCCTGGATGGTGACAATGGTTTTTCTGATATCAATATGCTGCATGGCTACCGTTTCCCTTCTTAGCATCACATTGTTGTTCCAGTTCCACCATTTGGTAATGGCAACAGGTGCGTATAGAGTAATTCCTGCATTTGTTCTTTTCCCAAAGTTTGCACGTGTATAAATGGTAATCAGCGAATCGATGGGCGATTGCATGGCATATTGTGCAATCATATCTTTCTGACGATCGTACGAAACGGATACGGTGTACTTGTTACGAAAAGTATATCCTAACTCAAACGAATGAATAAAAGAAGGATTGAGATAGGGATTACCTCTGCCAATGGTGTAATTATCGGCGTAACTTTCATAGGGATTTAAATCGCTGTACGAAGGCCTGGACACCCTTTTACCATAATAAAAGCTGATATAATCATTGTATTTTTTATTAGTATTTCGTTTCAGGTATACTGTAGGAAAAAGGTTGAAATAGTTTCTTGCATTTACCAGGCCGGTTGTTTCCAGCTTACCTTCTGTATGTGTATGCTCCCCCCTTATACCCAACTGCAGGGTAGTTTGTAAAATCTTACCACTATAACTTACATACCCGGCCACAATATCTTCATGGTAATTATACACATAGTCCAGTTCATTTTTACCCAGCCACTTGTCATTGGTATACCCTTCATAAGTACCGCTGTTTTCAATACCGGTGTTGGTGATTTTAGCCCCTATATTCAATACCGCATTTCGTTTCCACACTTTAGTATACCTGGCATCAGCTGTAAAAACTGTAGCGGTACTGGGTGTACGGTTTCTGAACGAGGTATCACCTATAAAGGCATTGCCGCCATCGTAAAACAAACTATGTGCTGCACTAACGGTGGCAGATCGGTTGCTGGTATAATCGGAAAGCAGTATAAAGGCCGTACCCAATGTATCAAGGGTAAGATGGTAGTTAACTCCCAGATTATGATAATTCCTGGAACTGGTTACAGGATAACTACCCAGCACTTTTTGATTATTCTCAGGCTGCGGAGCTGCTATAACAATATCTGAGTTATAAGAAAACCCACTGTTCCTGAACGAGCCTGTATAATCTATAGAAACGTATTGCTTTTTATCGATGTCATATACTCCACCGGCACGTACCCTATGCGCTGTAGCAGTGGTTACCCGTTTGGTAATGGACAGATAAGTAATACTGTCGGTAATATTCCTGAAGAAACGCGATTCTTCAAAATCCCTGGTATTATCGTAATTATAGCTTGCAAAAAGCGATACTTTATTTTGCTTAAAATTAAGTTGCATGCCTTCATTGGTACCGGGGTAGCGTCCTTGTGTATACCCCAGGTTAACACTGCCATTTAAACCTGCTGTCTTTTGTACTTTCAGAACTATGTTTATGTAGCCACCGCTACCTTCTGCATCGTACTCTGCCGGCGGATGTGCTATAATTTCAATAGACTGGATATTATCTGCCCGTAAACTGCTTAAATAAGCGATAAGGTCATCACCACTTAACTGTAACATCTTTCCATTGACCATTACCCTTGTTCCCGGATTACCGTTGATAGTAATTTTTCCATTACTCACAAATACGCCAGGCGCCAGCTGAAACAACTCTAAAGAAGACCTTCCCGCTGTGAGTGCATTGTTACTGACATCCATTACCAAACGATCTGTTTTACGCGTAATAAAGGCTCTTTTTGTAGCTACGGTTACTCCTGCCAGCTGGTTATCCTGTTTTTGTAAAACAATGGTAGCCAACTTTAAAGCGCCATTGAGTTGTATAGGCAGAGAAACCTGCTGGTAAGCGGTATGCGTGATACGTATCTGGTATGGCTGATTATCAGTTACCTGCAATAAAAAACTACCATCTTCTGCTGAAATTTTTTCAGCTATTACTTTATTGTTACTTAACACAGCCACGGTAGCAAAGGGCACAGGCGTTGCCTTTTCATCAGCAATTTTCCCTTCCACAGCTACCACTTGCGCTGTCCCTTGCACCAAAAGCAGGCTGTATAAGATAAGTAGGATAGCTAGTTTCATGGTAATCAGGTTTTCAGTTAGCTCGTTGTGCTTTCTGATATAAATTTTGAAAACTTTTTTCCTACTGAAAAATGAGTTCGCTGATTACAGGCGACTCTTCGATGGAGAAGGGGTTTCGTTCGACAAAGAGGTTTTTTAACCGCTCAAAGCAGGTTATTGCAGTATTGTTTTTCCATTCAAAAATAACTCCAGGCCTCCCCGTTCAGCCTTTTTTTAAAAAAAAGCCGCCTTAAAAAGGCGGCTCAAAGCTTATTCCAGGTTTCCGTAAATTTTAGCGGAGAAGAAAACAATTTATCAGAACTTAATATTCAGCTTCCGGGAAGCATGCTTGTCTTCTTTATAATATTCAAAGAACCATTCCCCGTTTCTTTTGAACACAATACCTTTTACATCACCGTCATCCGCAATAAAAGTATCCTGTTGCGAGGTTTTCAGCAATGTCATTACTTTTTTAGGAGAGGTATCAATCAACTGGTAACCGGTAGCGGTAGGTTGTGCATATAACACATCCTTGTTTTCAGTGGAGATAGCAGGTGTTGCCGCTGCCACCACTACGGGCGCTACATTCACTGCAGCGGGTGTAGCCGGAGCCGCTAACGCACTATCGTATTTATATTGCGCCGCACTCAGCGAAGCAAACGCATTTCTTAAAGCTTCTGAGTAGGAAGCCGCCCAATCTTTTTCCCTGCTCTTTCCTTCCTTTCCTCTATAAACAACATTACCCAGGCAATCTTTCAACACCAGGGTTAAACCAGTGGCAAACATGCTATTTTTCTCTTCCAGCTCCATTTTAAGCGCATTACACTTATTGCCCGCCAGTTCTGCAGGTAACATTTCGTCAGTTAAGAACGCAGTAAAACCTACGTCTGCCAGCAAAGCCTTCGAATAAGTATTTAACCCATACTGATTATCTGCTTTCAGGAAATCGAAACGCTTAGGTACTAAAACATACTTGTAAGCATTGATGGTATTTTGAGAACGGGCCGTAACGCATAATGACACCGCCAATAATAAGGCAACTACTTTCATGTGAGTTATTCTTGTATGGTAACGAAGGTAATAAACATCAGCCGTTCAACAGCTCAAAAATACCACAACTACCCCAACCTGATCCCCCCATACTACTGAGCTACAAAGAAATTTTTGCCGCTGCTGAAAATGCAGGCTTACGGCTTTGTCCAGCTGAAACCGGACTTCAGCTACGCCTGCAGTATATGGACCAGCCGTATGAAGAAACATTGGTGATAGCTATGCAGCCCATACCAGATAGTGATAACCTTCCCAGTGTTTTTGCTGTTTGCCATTGGGATTGGGGGATTGGCCTAAGCTCTGCCTGCTGCGGCATAAGCGACATGGAAGACGATTGGCATGCAGATAGCGATTGGGTTTTTATGGTCTAAACCAGCCATGCCCGGCTTCCCCTGAGATGCAGTTACAAATGTTTTGTATATTTAAATAAACTTATATAACATGAGACTGCTTATTCTCGCTCCCGCTTTACTACTACTTCCCTTTACGAACCAGGCACAACAATCGCTGAACATTCCTTTACAAAAAGAACTGGACAGCATACTAAGGCTTGACCAGCACTACCGGGAAATACTATCCAATCACACACCACAAATGGAAGATTCCCTGTCGGCCCTGTATAAGGTTTCCAAAGACGAGCTGTTCACCTACATATGGCACCTGCAGGAACAGGCAGATTCCAGCAACCTTCTAAGAATAGAAGCTATTATTCAACAATATGGTTATCCGGGTAAAACACTGGTAGATAGCCCTGCCAATGAATCGGCATTGATGGTAATACAACACTCCACTGTCATTGACAAGTATTTACCAGTGATAAAAACAGCAGCAGAAAAAAAGGAAGTCCCCTTTCATTTATACGCAATGATGCTGGACCGCTCGCTCATGTACCAGGGCAAACCGCAAGTATACGGCACACAGGGCAAAGGTTTACAGGCACTAGACCCTGCTACCGGCAAAAAAACGTTTAAATTGATTATCTGGCCGGTACAGGATGCCGCTTTGGTAAACGAACGACGAAAAGCCGCGGGCTTTAGCCAAAGTATTGAAGAGAATGCAAAGCGACTGGGCATCACTTACATTCCACTGACCATAGAAGACGTTCACAAAATGGAAGGAAAAAAATAGCTGTTATAGAAAGAGGGGAACAACGTTGGCTCCCCTCTTTCATTATTACACTATCAGCCTGGCCACTTTACTGTTGCGCACTCCATGATACGTTTACATACATCTTGCCATAGCTTTCTTTTTTAGCTACATTAAACAACAATACCCCATACGTTCCTTCCGGAGTTTTAAAGAATACAAACTTGCTGGTAAAGGCATTGTTGCGATCGCCTTCTGCCCGCTTATCATAACCAGTTTGAACAACCGGGCTAAAGCTTTTCTTTTTGGCTTCGTCCCCAATTTTAGCAGCGGTATTAAAATTCACCCTCAGCTTCTCTTCCGAGCCATCTTCCGGCGCAGAAAACACCGTTCCTCTTTTTGACCATTTCGCAAAGTCGTATAAGGTATTAGGCATAGGACTGGCTGCCGGTGAATAAATGATCAATGGATTATAAGTAACCAGGGAATCTACCCCGTTGTTTCGTTTTTTTAACGATTCTATCCGCAACCATTCCCTGGGCGACATTTTATGTACCTTTTTAAAATCGGTGCTGAAAGCCGGTATTTTATTACGATATCCACACAGAATAGCCACTTGCTTAATAGATTGCCTGCCCTCTCCCAGCACTGCCGCGGCCATTTCAAACCGTTTTTGCAACTGGTAATGCACAATCGTGCAGCCTACAATATCTTTAAAGGCATTACGCACCATATTCTGCCCCACAAAAGTTTTTAAAAGCAGTTCCGGAACAGCTTCCCGCTTAAGAGGATTTTCATCTATATACTTTTTTAAATCCAAAACGGCATTCACAACCAACAGAGAATAATGTTTAGAAGGTGTAGTCATACATGGTGATTTGGAAACCGGAACAGAATAATAGATTGGTACAGCATTCATATGAACTCGTTTTTAGAATAACCAGGTGTGCTAGGCGCAATCGGTTGGCATAGGCGCAGTATAAAGCGCAGGAGCGATTTTACCATCACCCCTGTAACAGATTACTTATTAAATTTTATTTATTATTAATTCTCAAAAGCGGTGACACCGCTTACCTGTTAATTATTACCACTCGTCAAGATCGTTTCCCGTTATCATTCACCCGTTCAAGCAGGAAGCTGCAAAAGGGTTAGCCGGGTGTAAACACTTATTTTATATGTATTTGCCTTACGCTGGATAGCCTTTTTTTACTACTAAAAACAATATCCAACCGCATATCGTATGCTCCCGAAAGGGGGCTATCCTGTGGCAATGTCAGCTCAAACTTCAAACCATCCCTACCCAATTCATCCCCCTGAAATTCATCGTCAATAGCCTTGTTATACACCCGTTTCCAATCGCCCAGTGAATCGTACCGGATATCGTTCAAACTTTCAAACTGTTTGTATTCATCCAGTTCCCGGTCGGCCCGGGTAATATATTCATTCAGCGATCTTATCTTTTTATTATTTCTCCATACCGCCAGTGTGATGCGCGCTACCGAATCTTTTTCCAATGCCCTGCTGGTGGGCATTACTTTCATTAGTCTGCCGGTTTCATAATAAAAAGAATCAGACATTACCAGGTTGTACTTTTCCCCCTTTTGCAACACACTGGTGGAATCTTTATTCGCATTCACCAGTTCAATATTCACATCCACTAACCTGGCTACTTCATCATTACACTCCACATAAGAACAGAACATCCACTTGATGTTTTTTTGCACATTGTCATTGGCCAGCGTAAAAGTGCTCACTACTGCTATTAATGCAATCACCACCAGCCACGCTTTAAGCGGCTCTGAACTGTTAGCACGGTAATATTTGATAATAGTAGCAAAGCAGGCAAGCCAGGATACTATCAACACAAAATTACTCAGCCATACAAACGTTTTAATTTCAGGCATCAATGCCAGCGTCATAGCCAGAAACAGGAAAATAATGGTAACCGCTACCAGTAGACGGGCTATTCCCTTCCGCTGCTCAGCCATAATGGCTATAAAAAAGCCAAAAAGAAAAGCCAGCGGTACAAACAATAGTAATAATCGGGGCATAACGTTGAATAATAATACAAAAAGACTACATACTCTTTTTACAGCCCGCCAATATACAGAATAAGCCCATCCGGTAAAGCTTACGTGAATATTTTCCCCAGGCGCATCAGCAAAAATCACTATCTTAAGTTTGAATCTCCCTGTTATTGCCATGCCAAAAACGACCTGCTTATGTGTGCTTTTGCTACAGTGCCTTGTTATACGTGTACTAGGCGCTCCTGTTATTACCCGTCATCTGACCATAGAACAGGGGCTTTCTAACAACTCGGTACGTTGTATTTACCAGGATCACCATGGTTTTATATGGCTGGGCACCTACAACGGGCTTAACCGCTACGATGGTTACCATTTTTCTATTTTCCGTAATAAAATAGACGATTCCACTTCCCTGCCACATAATTACATCAACGCCATTGGCGAAGACCACCGCGGCAACCTGTTTGTTGGCACTGGCCAGGGCCTTTGTATATACAATCCTTTACAATCGCAGTTTACCCCCGCCTTGTACATCCCTTTCAGCAACCGGCCTTCCGAGCGTATTCCTTTTAACGTAGCCGCCATTCAGGCAGATGCCCGGGGCACAGTATACATAGGCACTACCGGTGGCGGGTTAATGATAAAAAAGGAAAACGCCGATGCCGCCATACAACTGCCCTGCACCAAAGACGCCCAGGGCGTTTGCAGAACGGAAGTACAGGCCATGACCATTGATAACCAGCAACAGGTATGGTACTACGTAAAAGATGCCGGCCTGTTTGTGTTTAACCCTGTTACGCAAACACAAACCATGGTGCATAGCCAGCCCCTGGCCGTGCGCTGTATGGAAATGGATAACACCGGCCGCTTATGGATAGGCACACATAACGGATTATTCCAATACCAAACCAGCACCCACACGCTGGTTACTGTTGCCACACAACAAGCCGGCAAGCTTACCGCCCCTTCTGTGTACAGCCTGGCATTGGACCAGGAGCACCACCTATGGATAGGCACAGAAGGTGGTGGCATTGATATACTAAACGTAGCTACCGGTGTGTTCGAGTATCTTTTACCCGGAGATGGCAGGCACGATTTATCCAGCGAAACCGTATATGATATTTACCAGGATAATGAAAACCGCAAATGGATTGGCACGCATAAAGGCGGTATCAATATCATTGACCCGCAAAAGAAGATATTTCAAACCGTAGCGCACGATCCGCTGCACGCCAATAGCCTTGCCAGTAATTTTATTTCTTCTTTTTACAACGACAAGAATAACCATCTATGGATTGGCAGCGATGGCGGCGGCATTAGTGTATGGAACCGGCAAACCAACCAGTTTACCAATTACCGGCACCAACCCGGCAACCCGGCTTCGCTCAGCAACAACTCAGTACCCAGCATTACGGAAGACCACACAGGCAATATCTGGATAGCCACGTTTGGGGGTGGCATTAACCGGTTTAACAAAAACACTCAAACGTTTGAACATTACCGGTGCATTAATAGCCAAACCGGCGAAGAAAATAACTATGTATGGAAGATATATGAAGACCGGGAACATCAATTATGGGCCAGTACATACAACCAGGGTAGGTTGTACGCATGGAACCGGCAGGCGAACCGTTTTGAGATGTTCAGTCCGGACTTTGCCGACCTGTTTTGCCTGCTGGAAGACCGTAACGGCACCCTATGGGGTGGCACTTACGGGTTACGCAAATTAGATAAGCAACATAAAAACTTTCAGCATTATGATATTTCCAAACCCGTCAGGGCTTTGTTTGAAGATGCACAAGGCAGGCTTTGGCTGGGTACAGAAGGGATGGGCCTGTTGTTGTTTGACCGGGAAAAAGAACAGGTAGTGGAAAGCTATAACGAAAGCAATGGCTTATGCAATAACTCTGTATTGAATATATTGGGCGACGACCAGGGCAACCTGTGGTTAAGCACCTTTAACGGCCTTGCCCGGTTTGACCCGGTACATAAAAAATTCAGTAACTTTTTCCAGGAAGATGGCTTGCAAAGCAACCAGTTTGAATACAACGCTGCATTACACCTGCCTACTGATGAAATGGTGTTTGGGGGCATAGGAGGCTTTACCCTGTTCAAGCCTGACAGCTTTGTAATTAAAACGAATATGCCACCGGTATTACTTACCGGCATATTCGTAAACAACCAGCCCATTACCGAAAACAGTTCTTACGTAGCCCATACAGCAGGCACTTTTATACGCAAGCTGGTAGTGCCTTATCACAAAGCCGTGTTCTCGTTCCACTTTGCTGCCCTGGAGTATACTGCCCCCGGCAAAATTAACTATGCCTATTACCTGGAAGGATGGGATAAAAGCTGGAACTACACCAATAACATACGCAACGCTTACTACACCAATGTAAATGCAGGCAGTTACACCCTGCACATTAAAGCCACCAATGCCGCAGGCGTATGGAACCCACAGGAAATACAGCTGCAACTGGAAGTGCTGCCGCCCTGGTACCGCAGCTGGTGGGCTTATTTCGTGTATGCAGGCCTGGCTCTGTTTCTACTGTATCGTTATAACCGTTACCGGGTGCGTAAGGCCAACCTGGAGTATGCCGTAAAGCTGGCCAGTTTACGCAGCGAAAAAGAAAAAGAACTGGCACAACTGGAAATTCAGAAAGAGAAAGAGCTGAATGAAAAGAAGCTGACTTTTTTTACAGATGTATCGCACGAGTTTCGCACGCCGTTAACGCTTATCATCAATCCACTCAAAGATTATTTACACAATAACACACAGAACAAAGAAGACTTACATGTAGTATATCACAATGCACGCCGGCTGCTATCGTTGGTAGATCAGCTATTGCTTTTTAGAAAAGCCGAAGCCCATTCGGATCAGTTGCGCCTGGTGCAACTAAACTTTAGCAGGCTGTGCCGCGAAGTATATGCCAGCTTTGGCAAGGCCGCCCAGTTAAAGCAATTACATTACCAGTTTAGTTGCAGCGATGAAAACCTGGAATTATATGCCGACAGGCAAAAGATGGAAGTTATATTATACAACCTGTTGTCCAATGCGTTAAAGTTTACACCCGAAGGCGGTGAAATAACCATGAGCATACGGGCAAAAGAAAACCACATTGAAGTAAAACTTGCCGATAATGGCATGGGCATACCTCCTGACATTGGCAACAAATTATTCGACCGCTTTTATCGTGTTCAGGAAAACAGTACCTACACCAAATCGGGCTTTGGAATAGGACTTTACCTGGTAAAACATTTTGTAGAAAAACACGGTGGCGAAATCACTTATGAAAGCAAGCCGGGCACTGGCACCACTTTTTGCCTGCTGTTTAAAAAAGGAAAGCAGCATTTTAATGGATTGAAGATATATGACGATGCCGAACCCATGTCTCAACTACCTGACACCACCATACCATCCACTGTGGCCGCTGTAGAAACAGGCAAAACAGGGCTGGAAGAACTGGTAAGTGATCAAAAAGTTATTGTAATAGTAGAAGACAACACCGAAATACGGGAATACATCAGCAGCATTTTCACCAGCGACTTTACAGTGTACCAGGCAGCAGGTGGTAATGAAGGCATAGCATTGGCGCAAAAATATTTACCGGACATCATCATCAGTGATATTATGATGGAAAACGGAAATGGCATTGAGCTATGCCACACCATTAAAAATGATCCCGCCCTGGGCCATATACCGGTAATACTGTTAACCGCCGTATCGGACAACGATATTATATTAAAAGGAACAGAAAGCGGCGCCGACGATTATATAGCCAAACCTTTTGATAAAGAGCTGCTGGTAGCCAAAGTACATACCCTGCTCAAAAACCGGAACAAACTGCAACAGTATTTCCTGGATGAGGTAACCCTGAAAAAAAGCGACTACAAAATTTCGCCGGAATACAAAACTTTCCTCGACAATTGCATCGCCATTATTGAGCAACACCTGGACGATGATGATTTTTCTATCAAAAAGTTATCCCAGGAAATGGGTATGAGCCATTCGGTATTGTACCGGAAAGTGAAATCTATTTCCGGCCAATCCATCGCAGGCTTTATCCGGTTTATCCGTTTGCGTAAGGCGGCCGAACAAATGATCACCTCCCACCTTACCGTGTACGAAATTGCCGCCCTGGTGGGGATGAAAGATGTAAAGTACTTCCGCAAGCAGTTCAGCGCCCTTTTTGGCATGCCGCCTTCGGAGTATATTAAAAAGTATAAGCCTGCCTTTACCCCTACCTCAAACGTTCAACATCGAAAGCAAAACCCGGAAGAGTGATACTCCATAGGGGGAGAAAATGAGCAATTACTGCCTGTAAACAGGCTACAAACCTGTAATTGACTGATTTCTCCCCCCTATTTGAACGATGATTTTCCTCCGTTTCAGGCGGTCTGCTCTAGTTTAGCAGGTAATTAGCTTACGCCATTATGAGTATCCAGAAACTGCGGCAACGTCACCAATTCGTTGCTTTATACCAAAACAAACGCGCCCGTAAACATCTGTTTAAACATTGTAAAAATGAAATAGCCATCATCCATTACATCACCTGACAATTATGTGTCAACCATACACATACAGCTGCCTGTAATATTTGCAGCCATTATCCCTATTAACTGAATCATTTAACGATTGCTCATGACTGAGAAATTATTATGGAGCGGAATAAAACGATGCGTTTTATTCCTCTTACTTACCCCTTTGTGTACCATTGCCTTTTCGCAGAACAATGAAATTACTGTACAGGGCAAAGTGTCGTCCGATTCTGCCTTGCTGGAAAACGTTACTGTTCAATTAAAATCGAACATGAAACGGGTTACCCAAACCGACGCCAAAGGCAACTTCCTGATTAAAGTACCTGCCAACGGCACTCTATTATTTTCGATAGTAGGATTTGAAACACAGGAAATGAATATAGCCGGCCGCGGCACTATTGATGTGTTGATGAAACACATGAGTAACAACCTGAACGATATAGTGATCACCGGTTTTGGTGGCACCCAGAAAAAAGCCAGTGCCGTAAGTGCTATTACCACGGTAGATGTAAAAGACCTGAAAGGACCTACCGGCAACCTTACCAACACGCTGGCCGGGCGCATACCCGGCATGATATCGTTTCAGCGAAGCGGCGAACCAGGCAGGGGCAGCGATAACTCTTCCTTTTACATCCGGGGCTTATCCACCTTTGGCACCGGTAAGCAAGACCCCTTGATACTGATAGACGGCGTAGAATCGTCCAGTATTGATATGGCCCGTTTACAACCAGACGACATTTCCGATTTTTCTGTTTTAAAAGATGCTGCCGCCGCTTCGGTATACGGAGCCCGTGGCGCCAATGGGGTGGTACTGATCAATACCAAAACGGGTAAGGAAGGCACTGCTAAATTCTTTTTCCGCCTGGAAAACCGGCTATCCAGCAACACCAAAAACTTTAAGTTTGCCGATAATGTTACCTATATGGAACTGGCTAATGAAGCAGCGCTTACCCGCTCGGCTTTAGCTATTCAACCTTATAGCCAGAATAAAATTGAGCATACCAGGGCCGGCGACGACCCTATCCTGTACCCCAACAACAACTGGATAGAACAGTTAATCAAAAAGCATACTATTAACCAAAGCTATAACATGAATGTTAGCGGCGGCAGCACCCGTGCCCGCTATTATGTAGCCGGCACCTACAACCAGGATAACGGCGTGTTGAAAGTAGACCCTATCAATAATTTCAACAGCAATATTAAACTGAAGAACTATTCCCTGCGCATCAACATCAACCTAAACCTTACCAATACCACAGAGTTAATATTAAGAACCTATGGTCAGTTTGATGATTACAGTGGCCCTATTAACGGCGGTGCAACAACATTTAACAATGCCATATGGTCGAACCCCGTAATGTTCCCTGCTGTGTACCCACAATCCAAACTGCCCTATATAGAACATCCGCTGTTTGGATCGGCACAGGTAACCAATGGCGCAGCGGTGGCCCCCCTGCTGTACCTGAACCCCTACGCCGAAATGGTAAAAGGATATACTGTTTATAAAACCTCCAATATACAACCCCAGCTGGAGCTGAAACAGAACCTGAACTTTATTACACCAGGACTTAGCTTTCGCACCATGGGCTACCTGAGAAGATATTCTTACTATGCCGTAAACAGAAATTATTATCCTTTTTATTACTCTGCCCTCATAGATCCTAATACCAAAGATTACAACCTGGTAGCATTGAATGATGGCGGTACCACTTCTATTGATACCGTAGGAACAGAATACCTGAATTACAAGGAGGGTAATAAAATTGTAGACTCCCGTTTCTGGCTGGAAGGTTCTGTTAACTATAACCATACTTTTAACAGGCATACTGTAGGCGGGTCATTAATTGGCGTTATCTCCAATTACGAAACCGGCAACTCTGGCAGTGTTACCGCATCCCTTCCCCAGCGTAACCAAACCTTTTCGGGCCGTTTTACCTATGGTTATGATAACCGTTACCTGGCAGAATTCAACTTTGGTTACAATGGCTCGGAACGCTTTGCCAGAAACAACCGTTTCGGCTTCTTCCCTTCTGCAGGCATAGGCTATCGCATTTCTAACGAGCGCTTTTTTGAACCTTTAAAAAGCGTGGTCAACGATTTAAAATTACGGGCCACTTACGGGTTGGTGGGTAATGACCAGATTGGTGATATTGACGACCGGTTCTTTTACCTTTCTAAGGTAAACCTTAACGATAATAATTTTGGCGCCTCTTTTGGACGCAATGATGGGGCTACCCCTTATTTCCGGCAAGGCATTTCCATATCCCGTTATGCCAACAACGATATTACCTGGGAAAAGTCCCGCTCGCTTAACCTGGGCATGGACCTGAAAATGTTTGTAGACCTTACCCTTACTGTAGACGTATATAAACAATGGCGTTCGAACATTTTGCAGCCGAAATCATCAGCCGAAAGCGCAGCCGGATTCTCTGCCACTCCGTATGCCAATTACGGCAAAGCCGAAACACAAGGCATTGATTTAGCAGCTAACTACCAGCACTCTATTAACCGCAACTGGTGGGTAAGTGTGCGCGGCACCTTCACGTATGCTACCAGCAAAGTAAAAGTGGCCGATGAAATTCAATACCCCAAAAACATTGCTTACCTGAGTAAAGTAAACCGTTCTATCAGCCAGGGCTGGGGACTGGTGGCTGAACGCTTGTTTATAGATACCAAAGAAGTGCAAAACTCCCCCATTCAGTATGGTTATTCCAACCTTTTAGGGGGTGATATTAAATACAAGGATGTGAATGGCGATGGTGTTGTTAACGATGACGATATGGTGCCGATCGGCTATCCGCAAGATCCCGAGATCATTTATGGTTTTGGCGCATCTACAGGTTATAAACGCTTTGACATCAGCTTTTATTTCCAGGGATCCGCCCGTTCTACTTTCTTTATCAACCCAGCCAATATTCAACCCTTTTATCTCAATGGACGCTATCAGAACAACCTGCTAAAAGTGATTGCAGATGATCATTGGTCAGAAACCAATCAAAACCCCTATGCTTTTTATCCACGCCTTAGCGGTACTTACCAGATAGACGCCAACAACAAAAGCTCTACCTGGTGGATGCGGAGCGGCGATTTTCTACGACTGAAAAGTGTGGACATTGGCTACACCATTCCAGAGATGAAAGCAGTGAAAATGAAAGGAGTGCGTGTGTATATGTCGGCCACCAACCTGTTTGTGATCAGCAGCTTTAAATTATGGGATGTGGAAATGGGTGGCAAAGGGTTAGGTTATCCTGTTCAATCTGTTTACAGCCTGGGCGCTCAATTGAACTTCTAAACTATTTACATCAACTTTTTGCGAAAGCTTTTTATATGAAAAAGAATCAATGGAAACCAGGTACAGTTGTTATAGGCATTGCTGTGGTTATCAGCAGCCTTTTAGGCAGCTCGTGTAAAAAATACCTGGATGTGGTGCCGGATGATATATCCACCATAGACAACGCTTTTAAGCTTCGGGTAGAAGCTGAGAAATATTTATTTACCTGTTATTCTTATTTGCCCAAAAACGGCGATGGCTGGTTTAACGCGAGCCTTACCAGTGCAGATGAAATATGGTATGCACAAAACGATCAAACCAACTGGCATCCTGCTTTTATGATAGCCGAAGGAATACAGAATGTAGCCAATCCGCTCTTCAACGAATGGCGGGGCGATTTAAAAGGGGGCGACGGACGCTATAACTATTTAAGGATATGGACAGCGGTACGTAACTGCAATATCTTTTTAGAGAACATGCAAAACCCGGCGAAAGTACCCGACATATCTGCTGCCGAACGTTCGCGCTGGATAGGCGAAGGATTGTTTCTGAAAGCCTTTTATCATTTTTATATGATGCGCATGTATGGCCCTGTTCCATTGATCAATGATAACGTGCCGGTAGATGCCGATCTTACTACCTCTTACGTGAAAAGAGCCCCGGTAGACGAATGCGTTAGCAGCATTTCGGCCTGGCTGGATAGCGCCACTGCCCGGTTGCCCGAACGTATTGTAAACCAGAACACCGAACTGGGCCGCATTACCAAAACCATTGCCCTGTCGGTAAAAGCAAGATTACTGATCATGGCTGCCAGCCCGCTGTTCAATGGCAACGCCGATTATGCCGGCTTTAAAGACAAAGAAGGGAAAGCCCTGTTTAACCCTACATTCGATGCCAGTAAATGGGTAAAAGCAAGAGATGCTGTGAAAGCCGCCATAGAATCGGCCGAAGCCAATAACTTTTCATTATACACCTACACCAACGATGTGTATGGTTTAAGCGATGCCACTAAAACACAACTGAACATTCGCAATGCCGTTACCCAGCGCTGGGGACAGGAATGTGTGTGGGGTAATTCACAATCGTATTTTGTCAATGAAGCCTTATGTATGCCGCCAACGGAGCGTGGCTCTAATGCCAGTCGCTTTCAACTACAGGGAGTGTGGGCTGCCCCTATTAAAATTGCAAAGCTTTTTTATACCGCTAACGGAGTGCCTATAGAAGAAGACAAAACCCTCAGCTTTAACAGCTATGACCAGCTGCGTACCGCCACCAGCGCTGATAAGTACAATATAGAACCCGGCTTTGTTACTGCCCGTATTAATTTTGACCGGGAGCCCCGCTTTTATGCCGATTTGGGCTTTGATGGTGGTATCTGGTATATGCGTGACGGCAACAGCACGGGCAGCGATGTAGGCACCTTTTACCTTAAAACCAAGAACTCGGAAAAAGCAGGCTTTGGCCACTATCAGAACTGGAACGAAACCGGCTACTTTATTAAAAAACTGGTAAGCTGGGAATCTACCACCAATGGGCAATCCAGCCCTGTATGGCGTCAGTATCCCTGGCCCGAAGTACGATTAGCCGATTTGTATCTGCTGTATGCAGAAGCAGAAAATGAAGTGAATGGCGGCTCGGCCACTGCTATCACCTACCTGGATAAAATAAGAACCCGCGCCGGATTAAAAGGTGTGGCAGCATCGTGGAGCACATATTCTAACAACCCCACCAAGTATACCACCCAGGCAGGTTTAAGGGCTATTATTCACCGCGAGCGCACCATTGAAATGATGTTTGAAGGCCAGCGCCGTTGGGATCTGTGCCGCTGGAAAGAAGCCGCGGACGAACTAAGCAAAGACATTACCGGCTGGAGCATTCAGGGTAAAACAGATGCCACTTTTTATAAAGAACGCTACATATTCAGCCAGCGTTTTATAGCGCCCCGGGATTATTTCTGGCCTATTGGCAACTACGATACCCGGCGCAACCCTAACCTGGTAGAAAACCCGGGCTGGTAATCATTATTCACTCTTATAAAAGCAGAACAATGCAATTCATTAAACATATATTTTCCTATACAATGCTTGCCGCCGCCCTGCTGTTAACAGCAGGCTGCAACAAAGCCCTGGAAACGCACAAACCCATAACAGACGACCCTACCGTGCCTGCACAGATAAGCAAAGTGAAGGTTACCAACGGTAACGGTTATGCCCTGTTGGAATATTCCCTGCCCGACGACAAGCACCTGCTGTATGTAAAAGCAGTGTACACCATCACCAACGGGCAACAATACGAGGCACAGTCTTCGGCTTTTAACAACGTTATCATGGTAGAAGGTTTTGCCGACACCCTGGAACACGAAGTAAAACTCTATTCGGTAAGTCATTCCGGTGTGGTTTCTCAACCCGTTCCTGTGAAGGTAAAACCGCTTATAGCGCCTATCTGGCAGGTATATAAAAGTATACAACTGGTGAACGCTTTTGGTGGCTATAACCTCACTGCTGTTAATCCGGAACGCGGCAACCTATCCATTATCGTAACCAAAAAAAATGTACTCAATGAATACGAAGCCGATATTAACCAAAGCGTATACACTAACACCGACAGTATATTAAGTAAAGTGCGTGGAATGGACACCATTGATTACAGGTATGGCTTTTTTGTAAAAGACCGCTGGGGCAACCGAACCGACACTATGTACCTGAATATAAAACCCCTGTATGAAACAGAACTGCCCAAGGCCAATTTCAGCACTTTTATATTGCCGGGCGATGCGCCACAGGTAACCAATGGCGCTGCGTTGCAATATGCCTGGGATGGTAAGCTGGGCTGGCCCTACACCAGCTTTACCGATCAAACAGCCGGCGGCAGCGGCCCCCATATGATCACTTTCAACACAGGTGCTTTGGCTAAAATAAGCCGTGTATATATCAGGCCTTTCCCCGAAGGTGTTCGCTACTATTACCTCAGTACGATGAAGCGCTTTGAGATATACGGCTCGGCTTCACCCTCATTAAGTGGTGCGCTGGATAACAGCTGGGTACTATTAGGCACTTACACGGTTACCAAACCTTCGGGGCTTGCTTATGGCACAGACGACAGCAACGACCAGGCCACAGCTTCGGCCGGTTTTAACTGGGAAGTGGATGTTACCGCCCCCAAGGTGAAGTATATCCGCATTCGCTGCCTGGAAAACTTTGCGGGTGGTACCAACCAAAGCATTAATGAGCTGGCAGTGTATGGCGATCCGCGTTAAAACGAACCGCCACAGCTGCACAGTAAACGCTGACATCAAAAAAGTAAAAAATGAACAGGAATATTATTATATTTTTTCTATTGCTGCTGACAGTAGCCGTAGCATCCTGCAGCAAGTGGGATGAATACAAGCAATACACGGAAAATGGAGAAACCCGCTATGTGGGCAAAATGGACCTTGTAGAAACTTTTTCAGGTCGCCTGCGCATTAAAATGACGGCGCTGTTGCCTGCCGACCCACGCATTACCAAAACAAAGATCACCTGGAATTTTGGCAACGACTCTGTTGTTTTTCCCATTAGTAAAGGATCAGGGGCAGACACTTTTAAGCAGATCATCAACATAACAGAAGGCGTTGTAAGCTTTAACATTGTCAACTACGATGCAGAAGGAAACAGATCCATGACCGAGACGGTTTCCGGCACATCCTATGGATCTAAATATGAAAGCGGGCTTACCAACCGCCCCATTACACGCGCCGAGCTATTGCCTAACGGCACTACAGAAGTAGTGTGGGATAGTTTCGACTCCACTTCCGGTGCTAAAGGCGCCTGGCTGATATATACCACTACCGGCAACAAAGCCGATTCGGTATATGTGCCCATCCGCACTACAGGCACCACAACTATCCCCAATTTAAAACTGGGCACCTTGTTAACAGAACGAACGCTCTATTTACCCACCTCTACGTGCATAGATACTTTTTACGCCGCTGCCCAAACCATTCCGGTAAAATCGGATGTAACCAGCCTGTACCTGTCAAACACCGGCCCCGGCTTTCAGCGGGGCACTTACGATGGCAACAGATGGGGCACCCTGGGTACACCCTGGAATACCAATGCGGCAGCTAAAAACAAAAGTGGTTATGGAGGCTATTCCGCTGATGAAGGCGGTGTCATTAACTGGGAAACCTGGAACAATTCCCCTGTTATTGATGGTATTGTATACCAGGTAACGTCTGCCCCTTTACCTGCAGGCACATACACCGTTTCCTTTACAGAATACTCCGAAATTCAGGCCAACTCATCTGTGTACTGCGTTGCGGCTGCCGGCAGCAATGGCATTCCTGTATTGGCCAATTTAACCACAGCGCTTGGTTCTGTGGCCTTGTATAACGGAGCCACCATTGGTGCTACATCGCCCAGCCAATCAGATACACGTAGTTTTTCTTTTACCATCTCCGCGCCCCAGTATGTATCTCTCGGCTTCCTCGGCAACATAGTAGGCAGTGGTAATCCGGGCAGTTATTTCCAGGTAAAGAAAATCCAATTGTATAGTAATTAAAACGCAGTATACTGTAGTATGAATAAATCAAACACTTTTATACAACCCTTACTACTGTTGGCGATGGTCGTATGGCACCTGTCAGGTGCATACGCCGCGCCGCCGGTAAAGCAACCGCCATACTCCGCCTACCTGTTTGCGTATTTTACCGGCAATGATAAAAGCGAGGAACAGATTTGTTTTGCCCTAAGCAAAGACGGCTATCATTACCAGGCTTTAAACAATGGGCAACCTGTGCTGTCGTCTGCCGCTATCAGCGAAACAGGTGGCGTGCGCGATCCGCACGTTATACGCAGTGCAGATGGAAAAGCCTTTTATATGGTAGCAACGGATATGGTGAGCGCTAATGGCTGGAGCAGCAACAGAGGGTTGGTATTATTAAAATCTACCGACCTTATTCACTGGACCTCCTCCAGAGTAAATATCCAGCGCAAATATCATGGGCAGGAGCAATTGAAGCGGGTATGGGCTCCTCAAACCATTTACGACGACTCTGCTAAAAAGTACCTGGTTTACTTTTCGCTGCAATATGGCAACGAGCCGGATAAGATATGCTATGCCTATGCGAATAAAGATTTTACTGACCTGGAAGGTGAACCTAAGCAATTGTTTTATCCGCCGGACAACATCGCCTGTATTGATGGCGACATTGTACACAAAGGCGACAAATACTACCTGTTCTTTAAAACAGAAGGCAGTTCTCCCGGTATTAAAATTGCCGTATCCCATCATCTTACCTATGGTTATACTTTGCAAAACCCGCATTATGTGCAGCAAACCAAAAACCCGGTAGAAGGTGCCGGCACCTTTATATTGAACGATGGCAGCGGCTACATTCTCATGTACGATATGTATACCAGCGGTCGCTACCAGTTTACCAGAACCACCGATTTTGAAACGTTTACCATTATGGACCATAAGGTGTTTATGAACTTCCATCCACGCCATGGTACCGTAATGCCTGTTACAACAGCAGAAGCCCGACGTTTGGCAGCGCACTGGTTGTTACCCGCTGAGGTGATCACCTCGGCCCAACACCCGGCGATACAAAAATTCAGTACCGTTTTAGATACTGTGGCCCAACAACTTACCTACCGGGTAACACCCGGCACAAACCTCAGCGCTTTTAACCCACAGTTTACAGCATATGCAGGCGTAACCATTACACCTGCAGGCCCGCAGGATTTTACTAAAGGTCCGGTCTCCTATACAGTGGTAACAGGCCATAAAAAACAAACTTATAGAATAAGTATTCAGTAATCCGGAAAACGTATAAGTATTCCGTAGATAGATATAATTTCTGCCCGCCGGTGCATGCCAATTTTGAGGTATCAAAACAAGCATCAAATGAAAACAATATTCATCACCGGCGCATCCTCCGGAATAGGCAAAGCAACCGCACTGTATTTTCATCAACAAGGCTGGCAGGTGATTGCCACCATGCGGTCGCCGGAAAAGGAGCAGGAATTATCCCTGTTACCCCATATCACCCTGCTGCCACTGGATGTAACCAGCCCCGACCAAATAGCCAGCTGCGTGGCCCGTGCCACTGCACTGGCTAAAATTGACGTAGTATTTAACAACGCCGGCCATGGCCTGTCCGGCCCGCTGGAAACTTATTCTGATGAACAGATCACCGGTTTACTCAACACCAACCTGTTAAGCGTTATCAGAATTACCAAAGCCTTTATTCCTTATTTCAGGCAGCAGGGCGAAGGCTTGTTTATTGCCACCTCCTCTGTGGGCGGTATTTCGGCCTTCCCTTTCAGCGCTATGTACCACGCTTCTAAATGGGCATTGGAAGGCTTTAGCGAAAGCATGTATTTTGAATTATCAAAGCTGAATATTGGTATTAAAACCATTTTACCAGGCGGGGTAAGAACAGACTATGTGGGCCGCTCTATGGCTTTTGGCGCAATACCTGTAACAGCGTACGACGCCATCACAGATAAAGCCAATAAGATCATGCAACAACTCATGCAGCCGGAAAACCTGACACCACCCGAAGTAATTGCCGCAACCATATATGAAGCAGCCACGGATGGTAAAGACCAAATCAGGTATGTTTCCGGCGAAGATGGCAAACAGCTGTATGAAACCCGACTGACCATGGGATCAGAAGATTTTCGCAAACATTTTGACCAGTTGTTTTTTGGCCATAACCTGTAAACGGTTTAATACCTTTGTACACATAGTATCTTTAAAAGATGGCAGACAGTATTATCAAAATAAACAACATCAACAAATTACATGAAGTGTATGCCTGTGGCAAACCACAGCATCCGCTCATATCTTTGATAGACCTGTCTGCCCTCTATCCCCTCCCCTTTGGGCATGATGTTACTTTGCAGATGGACCTGTATATCATTTCCTGCAAACAGTTTAAAGGATGGTTCAGCTACGGACGCCAGCCTTACGATTTTGCAGAAGGGTCGTTGATGTTTGCCGCCCCCGGGCAGGTATTACGTCCCGGGCCAGAAGTACAGGTAGAAAAAGGCTGGGGCCTGTTCTTTCATCCCGACCTGATCAATGGCACCGATCTGGGTAGAGTAATACACCAGTATTCGTTCTTTCTCTACGATGTAAACGAAGCTTTGCATATATCGGACGAAGAAAAACAGGTATTGCAGGATTGTATAGAGAAGATTAAAAAAGAATACTCCCAAAACATCGACAAACATACCCACGGCCTTATTGTCAAAAACATAGAGTTGTTACTGAGCTATTGCGATCGTTTTTATGACAGGCAATTCCTTACCCGCCGCAATGTAAACAACGACCTGGTACAACGTTTTGAAAAGCTGTTACGGGACTACTTTGCACAGGATACGCTGGTAGAAACCGGGCAACCCGAAGTAAAACATATTGCCAACCAGTTAAACATCTCACCCAACTACCTGTCGGACCTGCTGAAAAAATATACCGGAAAAACTACCCAAGAGCATATTCACCTGCAACTAACAGAAAAAGCAAAGTCGTTATTATTAAGCACCAGCAAGCCAGTAAGTGAAATTGCATATGAACTGGGTTTCCTGCACCCCTCCCACTTCACCAAACTCTTTAAATCCGGCACCGGCCTTTCGCCCAGGGATTACAGGAATAAAAATTAGCGGTATGGATACTAATATTGAGCAACGAATGTCACAGCCAGTGGCAAATAAAAGAGCGTGATAAGGCAAGTGGGCGCTTCGTTCTCCAATGAAGCGCCCACTTGCCTTAATAAAATGTATAACAATAACTATTACTGATGCCCTTTGGTAGCTGCTTCAAATAAACGGCAAAAATTACCGCCACCTATTTTACCTATCTCCGCTTCGTTAAAGCCTACTTTCAACATCGCATCTACCACCGCATAATAAAATCCTACCTGCTGCCCTTCCCATGCTTCGTTGGTGCGCTCTCCTGCTCTGCGACGATTGCCACCTCCAGGCCCACCTGCACCCGGACCACCATGCCCATTGTCCCGTGGAGGACCATCATGCCGTTTAGCAGAATCGCCACCGGGTGGAATGCCACCAGGCTGTGCTCCTCCGTTTTGCTGTGGCCCTGCACCACCAGGCTTTTGCCCAAAACCGCCGGCAGGCCTGTAAGATGGAGTCATTTTAGTATCCGTACCAATGCTCACATGATCTACTCCTATTACATCAACCAATGCGCGAACATTTTGTGCAAACTCCAGTGGTGTATCTGCCAGGTGTGTCCACACACCTATTACCCCACCTGCATCGGCTATAATTTTAGCTTGTTCTTTACTAATGAGCCTTGGCTTCATCATCTTAGCCATCATCTCATTTTTTCCCAATTGGGTATCCAAACCGGTGTGCGATACCAGTACCGGGTATTGCGCAATTTTCACTGCCGCCGCAACAGTTTCCAAATTAGCATGCGCCATATCCACCAATATCCCCATGCGGTTACATTCCTTTATCACCTCTGCACCAAAAGCAGTAAGTCCACCCCATTGTGGTTTATTGGTGTACACATCGCCCAATGGCACAGATGCGTCATTATCATGCAGCAACGTTAAATGTCTTAACCCACGTTGATAAGCTACTTCCAGGCGTTCAATATGTCCTTCCAGAAAATGCCCGCCTTCTACTGATTGAATAACGACAGGCTGATGTTTTTGATGCGCATTGCGCAGATCAGCCATATTCAATGCACGCTTCATCCTGTTGCTTTCCAGTACCTTATCCATAGCGGTAAGGCCATTTAAAAAACGCTCGTAACCATCACCGGGGTTCACCAGTTTTTGATAGTCCACCGCAAATGTCATACAAATAGCCGATAGGCCCGATTTCTTCATTTCACCTGCCAGATCCACTGCAGGGCCTGGTAATTCTGCCGTGGTAAGGGGCACATCCACATGATTATGTGTATCAATACCCATTGTTTTGGCCACTATCGCCGCCACTTTAGGATCTGCTTCTTCTAAAGTCCATGATGCCAGCGGACTTAATGCCAGTGCTGCGCCTGCCCCTGTCATCACGGAAAGAAAGTTGCGCCGTGACCAGGTAGGTTGTGTTTTCTTCATACGTTTCCGGTAATTGATCTGTCTGTAATATCTTAATGAATAGTAGCCATTATCTCCCTGGCCATGATAGTAACCAGCGGGATGGCAACGTACAAATTATTGCATATTTCGCCCCGCTCATCCAGATTTCGGCCAATCACATTTCCATTTTATTTAATTTCACGACCAAAGAAGAGAAAACAAGTTTTAAATAAACAAACACATGGACGAATAGCATCAATAAGGCTATTCCCTCTCCGGACAAGTTGCTGCCTGCCAGAAAAACATTTCAAAATCAACCGATTAAACCTTTACATAAATATTTAAAAGTATATGTTACATACTTATAACCAATACTGAAAATTAAAAATGGCTTAAGAAATTGCTAAGCTTATCTTAAAACAATGTTACATGTAGGCTTTTTTCTACCTTAACTGCGTAAAGATTACCGACGAAATACTTCTGAGTACCGAAAAGTAATCCCCTTCATTTAACCCCCGATAGTATGAATTTTTTGTTTGCTGATGTGCCTATAGGCAAAAAGTATAAACTGCCTTTTCCTGTTTTGTTATGGTTTTTCCTGGCCTTACTGGCCGTGATACTGGAACTATCCAGAAACTCTTTTAACAACTACATCATCTTTAAATATGTATTTGTTCATACCCTACAACAGCAAAACCTTTACCTGGAATACCCCGACTCTTATATTGATAGCAACCACTACGGGCCGGTGTTCAGTTTAGTGATTGCTCCTTTTGCAGTGCTACCTAACTGGTTAGGCGCAATACTATGGGCAATGACCAATGCAACCGTGTTGTACATAGCCATTCGCATGTTACAGTTTAATGAAAAAAACCTGCTTTTTATATTTTTGGTAGGTGCTATTGAGCTGATGTCGTCCACGCACCAGGTGCAATTCAATCCCATGGTAGCAGGATGGCTTATCCTTTCCTATGTAATGGTAGAAAGGAATAAAACCCTGTGGGCTACCTTTTTTATTGCACTTGGCTTTCTGTGTAAATTGTATGGCATTGCAGGGCTTACCTTCTTCCTGTTCAGTCGCGATAAAGTAAAGTTCATCTTATACTTCCTGATGTGGCTGGTGGTACTATTTTGCCTGCCTATGCTTATTTCCTCACCATCGTTTATTGTACAAAGTCATTTTGACTGGCTGCACAGCCTGATGGCAAAAGACAGCATAAATGCCCACCAGTCGGTTCTTTTTGGCCAGCAGGATATATCTGTGATTGGTATATTAAGGCGTGTGCTGCAAAAAGAAAGCATCACAGATATTATGATACTGGCGCCTGCTGCAATACTGTATGGCCTGCCACTACTACGCTTTTCGCAATATAAATTTGAAGGCTTTAGAATACGTTACCTGGCATTGGCGCTGATTTCCATAGTCATATTCAGTTCCTCGGCCGAATCCACCACTTATATCATTGCCATTTCCGGTGTATTGTTCTGGTATGTGATCCAGGAACAAAAAAGTAAATGGCTGGTGGCCATGCTGGTACTGGTTTTCTTTATGAGCATCTTATCTCCCACTGATCTGATGCCCCCTCCCATACAACACTTTATACGTGCTTATGCTTTAAAAGCACTACCCTGTTTTATGGTGTGGCTGATTTTGCTATATGAAGTGGGCTTTAAAAAGTATACAACTGAAACTCTTGCTAAATGACAACTCCTTTAGTTTCCATTGTAGTACCTGTTCATAACGAACAGAATAACGTGCCGGTATTAATTGCCGCCATTGATAAGCAGTTTTCCGATCTGCCATACGACTACAACCTGTTGTTTGTAGATGATGGCAGCACAGATGATACGGTTGCCGTCATTAAAATGCAATGCCTGCTAAACGACAACATCCGTTTCATTTCATTTTCCCGCAATTTTGGTCACCAGGCAGCCTTGAAAGCCGGGCTGGATGCAGCGTATGGAGATTGTGTTATCTCTATGGACGGCGATATGCAGCATCCACCGGATTTAATCCCCGTGTTGCTTAACAAGTGGGAAGAAGGCTATGATGTGGTATACACCCTTCGCCAGGAAGATCCTACTTTAAGCAGCTTTAAAAGGCTTAGCTCCGGCATGTTTTACCGGGTGATCAACTCTCTTTCAGAAGTAAAAATAGAAAGTGGCAGTGCCGACTTCAGGCTGGTAAGTAAAAAGGTAGTAAAAGTGCTGCGTGAGTTTACCGAAGCCGATCTGTTTTTTCGCGGGCTGGTAAAATGGGCGGGGTTTAATCAAACCGCTGTGGAATACGTGCCTGAACGCCGCTTTTCCGGAGCATCTAAATATACTCTCAAAAAAATGGTTCGCTTTGCCTTACAAGGCATCACCTCTTTTTCGGTGAAACCATTATACGTAGCTATTTACCCGGGACTGATTATATCCTTACTGTCTGTACTATATGTGCCTTACGCTATTTATAGCTATTACAGCGGCCATGTTACCCCAGGATGGGCCTCTATTATAGTAACTATTGCCTTTTTTGGAGGTATACAGTTAATGATACTGGGTGTGATAGGATTATATCTGGGCAAACTGTTTACTCAAATAAAGAACAGGCCTGTTTATCTTGTTAAAGAATCCAATATACTACATGAAGAAGCCAAACAACTTCATTCTGTTAAGTTTTGATGCGGAAGAGTTTGATATGCCCCTGGAGTATGCGCACAACATACCGGTGCAGGAACAAATGGAAATAGGCTATAAAGGGTTACAGATTACTACGCAGCTGATGAATGCAGCGCGGGTGGCTGCCACATTTTATACAACTGCAAACTTTGCCAATCAGTATCCGGCCGAGATAAAAGCATTATCTCAAAAACACGAAATAGCTTCTCATACTTATTATCACACCGATTTTGAAGTAGCCCACCTGCGCCAAAGCAAGGAGACACTGGAAAGTATCACCGGCCAACCGGTATACGGCTTACGTATGCCCCGCATGCGCCCGGTGGAAATGAGAGATATTAAAGCGGCAGGCTACCTGTACGATTCTTCTATCAATCCCACCTGGATACCTGGACGTTATAACAACCTCCATTTATCCCGCACAGTGTATACACAGGAAGGCGTATTACGTTTACCCGCCAGTGTATCGCCCCGGTTACGCATTCCATTATTCTGGCTGGCGTTTAAAAACATGCCTTACAGCCTGTTTAAAAATCTAACGCTGCAAACACTCAGGCACGATGGATATATAAACCTGTACGTGCATCCCTGGGAGTTTACCGACATTAGTCCATATCGCATTCCCGGTTATGCCAAACGCTGGAGCGGCGATATTTTATGCGAAAGATTACTGCGCCTGATCAAAGACCTGTTACCGCATGGAGAGTTTATTACTACCTGCAATTTGCCGGCTATACAACAAGTGATTTTACAACACGCACCAGCCGAAACAACTACCTGTTAAATAACACTTCGCGCAAACGAACACCGGATGCCGCGTGGGAAGATTTTATAACAAAAGTGTGTCCTATTACAAAGTCGGTTTCATGGCGGGCGTTTTCAGTAGCAATAAAAAGGGTAATGGCTTCTGCTATTACTGCATCCACATTGTCACCAGTAATGCGCACAGAAAAGGGGAGAATCTGTATAGTTTCCTGCTGTTTGATTTCTCCGGTAATTTCCGTGCGTAACATCACGTACTCACCGGTTTCATCCGGTTCATAAGCTTCGGGGTTTGTTATCAGCAACTTAGGTACCCGGCATTGTACTGTAAAAGGATTGTACCATGCCTCCCGCACATAAGTAACCTCTGCATAGCAGTGGTAGCTGATAAACTCATACAAATGACCCGGTAACGAGACTTTTTCGAGGGAATAACGCAAATCTACCAGTGGTAGTTCGCTAAGTTTAGGGGCTGCTTTCATGTGAGAGAGAAATTTGCCCAATTTACATACAACCCTGTTCAATGACCGTTTTTTCTTAGCACACTCCTGCTTTTACCGTAATGTTTTTTCAGCATCCTGTTTAAATCACTACTCTTAGTAAAGCCCCGCTCAGCTGCAATCTGTTGCATGGGAGCAGCGGTATTTAGGGCACGGCCCGCCGCAATCCTAAGCCTGGACTGCAATACAAAATACTGAAAGCCTTCGCCGGTGTTTCTTTTGAAGTACTCACTGAGGTATGTTACCGCAATATGAATTTTTTGTAACAGGTAGGCCAGGGACAACCTATTGCTGCCAGTTTCATGTCAACAAATTACAGGAAATGGAATTATTCGGCACATCATAGACCAGCTACCTGGCTGAAAACATTCTCCTGATTTTACAGCACTACAGAAACTGATGCCGGAATGGACGGAGGCCGTAACGTTTTTACACCTGTAATATGCTGAGCCTTACACAAGTGGCGGGTACCGGAGTATAAACACAGCATGATATATAATAAGTGCCGCGTCATTCTGTAATGGTGCAAAATAGCGCGACACTTCTGCAATTTCTCCGGGTACATTGCACGCACTACAATGTACATCTACAGTGTAGCACTGTACATCTGCAATATCGTACGTAACATCTTACGCGTCTTTTGTTACGTATTACACGGCATTTTGTACTAGTGCTGAATGTTGTGACACATCTACAATATTTCCGGTAACATCTGCAATATTTCGCGCAACATGTTACACATGATATTGCAGATGTTCTTATTCACGCGTGCAATGTAACGGAGGACGCGTAACATTGCACACATCATCCGTTACATTGCACGCAGAAGTTTGCACTAGTACAAAATGCAGCATAAGATGTGCAATTTCTTCGGGTGCATTGCACAAGCAATCCTGCAAATGTGCAGCGTTGCACTACAGATATGTAGGATTGTACCGCAGATATACAATGTTATGCTATAGATATACAACATTTTACGCCACCCGCTCCGCGTTTTGCATAACAAAGGCAGCGCTATACCGCACCTGCACGTTTCCCCCTACTATAAGGCGATCATCAGTTTACCAAAATGCGATCCGCTTTCCAGCTGACGAAAAGCTTCCTGCACCTTTCCAACAGGATATACTTTATCAATAACAGGATGTATGTGATTGATATCCATTGCCTGTAATAATGCATTAAAGGATTCCGCACTCCCCACAGCAAAACCGGCCAGACGTTTAAAATTAAGGTTCATATCACCATAGATATCCAATGTAATTTCCGATCCGGAAACACCACCGGCAGTACATACCAACCCATTTACCTTTACACTTTGTAACGAACGCACAATGGTGTCTTTACCAGCAATATCCATTGTTACATCCACCCCTTCCCCATTGGTTAAACGCAATACTTCCTTCTGCCATTCGGGATGTGTTTTATAATTGATCACCGCATGCACGCCCATTTCCAGCAATCGTTGTTCTTTGGCTGCCGATCCGGTAGTAGCAATTACTTTTGCCCCCGCTGCTAATGCCAGCTGTAAAGCAAACATGCTAACGCCCCCCGTGCCCTGTACCAACACTGTTTGCCCCATTTGCAGTTGTGCAATATTCATCAATCCCTCCCAGGCGGTAACGCCTGCCACCGGCAAAGTGGCGGCTTCTTCCAGTGATATACTATCAGGTAGTTTTACCAAACCATAGTCCGGCACGCACACATAATCAGCCATTACCCCTTGCGTTTGCCATCCTATACGCACGGCTTTGCTCAAGGGTATTCCCCTTCCGGTAATCCAGTTTTGCACATATTGCAAAGCCACCCTATCGCCGGATTTCCAGTCAGTTACCTCGCTGCCTGTTGCTACCACCACACCTGCCCCATCACAACCCGGCGTATAAGGAAACCCCAGTCCGGTAGGAAAATCGCCCTTTACCACCATCAGATCCAAAAAATTCAACGATACTGCTTTTATGTTCACCAGCACTTCACGGGCCGCTGGCTGTGGCACTTTGCCCTCCGTTACTGTTAACGCATCTACTCCTGTTTGTAATAACTGCACCATTCTGTTTTGCATATCTGTAATTTTGAGAGCAAAATTGAACCAGTATACAGGCAAAGTCAAGTACTGGTAAATTAAACACCTGGTGATAATTTAATCACCTAAAACATGGATTATGTATATCAGAAAAATTCCCCGCTTATACAACTGCTCACTGGAGGTAACCGTAGAGGTGATGGGAGGCAAATGGAAACCCTTCATTATATGTTACCTGCAAAACGGCCCCAAACGTCCAACAGAGTTACAAAAAATGGTGTCGGGGATTAGCAAACGGGTGCTGGCACAGCAAATGAAAGAGCTGGAAGACCATGCCATCATTACCAAAACAGTATACGCTGAAGTGCCTTTGCGTACTGAATATCAGTTGACTGCATTTGGACAGGAACTATTGCCTGTGGTGTTGATGATGGAAAAATGGGGTCGTATGTATCAGCCACACCTCGAAAAAATGCGCATTGCGTAAGTATACTTTAACTTTACCCATATCGTTATCACATGGAAAAAGCAGCTATCCCGCGTTTGGCATTAGAAGCATTTACACAGGAACATTTTAAAGTGCCATTTTTAAACGTAGAACAGTATCCTGTAAATGCCAGCCTTTTTACCATCAAAGACCGGAAGCATACGCCTGTGAACGATTATATATCTCCCAACCGCAGGCAGTTCTATAAAATTTTCCATATTACATCCGGCACAGGCATTCTTACTGTAGGCTTGCATCAGTATCACACGAACCCTGGTGATATCTCTTTTCTGCACCCGGACGAAATTATGTCGTGGCAAAACACTTCTACCGACACAGAAGGACATTTTTGCCTGATACATCCCCGTTATTTTGAACAACAGGCACACCTGTTACAGCTGTTTAAACAATACCCTTACTTTCAGCCATCTAAAGCAGTAGTTCAGTTAACAGCAGCAACATCTGCCACCATTCATCAGTTGTTTCAAAACATACTGGCAGAAGAAGAGAGCCACCACGATGATAAAAAACAGGCTATACTATTGCATTTGCAGATGATATTGCTGGAAGCACAACGCGCCGGCAAAAACCTGCCCGATGTGGCTGTGCCCGAAAGCTACCGTTATATACACGGCTTTTTATCCCTGCTGGAATCCACCTTCCAGGTACAAAGCCCCAATGATATAGTGAAAGTAAAAACCGCCCAGGAGTTTGCCGATCAACTGCATGTACACCCTAACTACCTGAACGCGCTGGTAAAAAACCAGACAGGTAAAACTCTGCGAGTGCATATACAAGACAGGTTGTTATATGAAGCCAAGGTATTGTTAACACAAACAGACTGGGACATACGCAATATCAGTTATGTACTGGGCTTTTCCGAACAAGCGGCCTTTACGGCTTTCTTTCATAAAAAAGAACAGATGCCTCCTTCCGTTTTTCGCGAAAAGCATGCTTTACAGGCACATCTTTGAAACTCACAAGTATCCCTGTTATCCGCATAAATGCCTTCCGCCCACCTGTTTCTTTCTTTGCAGTATAAAATACTGACAAATGGAAAAGCAAAGAAAAACATGGTTTATCACAGGCGCATCGCAAGGCATAGGACTGGTATTAACCCAACAATTACTGGCAGCTGGATTTAACGTAGCAGCCACTGCACGCAGCCTGCAAACATTGATACAAGCTGCTGGCCCTGCATCTGCACAGTTTTTACCCTTACAGGTGGATTTAACCAGTGAAGCCAGTGTACAGGCGGGCGTTAACGCCGCTATAGCACAGTTTTCTGCTATCGACTTTTTAGTAAACAACGCTGGCTTTGGCTTAATAGGCGGCATTGAAGAAACCTCACACCAGGAAGTAATGACCAGTTTTGATGTAAACGTATTTGGCCTGCTGCATGTTACCCGTGCTGTATTACCGCATATGCGTGCAGCTAACAGTGGGCATATATTCAACCTATCTTCCGTATTTGGCTTAATATCCGGTGCCGGCTGGGGTATCTATTGTGCTACCAAATTTGCCGTAGAAGGCCTATCAGAAGCGCTGGCACAGGAAGTAGCTCCCTTTGGTATAAAAGTAACCATCATAGAGCCTGGGTATGTACGCACCAACTTCTTAAGCAGCGGTTCTATGGCTGTGCCTGCTAATCCTATAGCAGCCTACACCGCCCTTGCAGAAGAAAAACGCAAACATAAAGAAGACATACCCGGTAGCCAGATTGGCGATCCACAAAAAGTAGCTGCGGCCATCATAAACACCGCTGCACAAAGCGAAGCCCCAATTCGTTTATTGTTAGGTTCAGATGCTTTACAGTTTGCTAATTATAAAGTACAAATGTTACAGGCAGGAATAGAAGCGAATAAGGCAGTTACATTGTCTACAGATTTTTAAATAGTAAACGGCCATCTGTTTCGAAAACAGATGGCCGTTTACATATGCTTATTGAGCAATCAATCATTATCAAACAACAATAGCCAGAACAAAGACACCTGAAACACATTGGTTTTAAAGTTTACCAGGTTTGCATTGTCTTTGAGATATTGCCCCGTGTTAGTGATGCCTTTAATATACCGGGCTTCAATACCACATCCCGGTGTCATCCGGTAACCAATACCACCCGCTAATGACATCTCTATACTGGATGACCCCAATGGCAGCTTATAGTTCATGATGTATTGCGACACACGGATATTGAACTGAGGACCGCCATTGATAAAGAAACCAGATTGTGTTTTATATTTCAACAACAACGGTACAGAAAAGTAGTTTTGCTTTACATCCAGCTTATATTCTCCTACCGGTACTTTGCCGCCATGCCTGGCAAATTCCAGCTCCAGCTGTATACCTAAATGACGGTTGATACCAAAATAAGTGATGCTGCCCGCATGCCCGAATACATTGGGTTGATATCCCATCAATCCATTGCTGTAACTGGAATAATTCATTCCAGCTTTGACGCCGAAGCCGAAGTATTGTGCCGGTAAAGTATGGAATAAGAAAATAAAGACACTGAGAAAAACGATTCTTGCCATCATATAGAAATGCCAAATTATAGAAAAGTACTTACCTATTATAAAGCATTAGGATGAACGGTTATATCTTCCTGCTCCACCTTCACGCCCGAATACTTCTCATCCCATTGTTCCAGCAGGCTTAGTATAGGCAACAGCTCCAATCCTTTTTCGGTAAGGCAGTATTCCACCCTTGGCGGTAGCTCTTTAAATTCTTTACGGATAATCAGCCCATCCCCTTCCAGTTCACGCAACTGATCGGTGAGAACTTTGCGGGAGATAATGGGTATGCGGGAAGCAATTTGCCCAAACCGCAGCTGACGTTCTTTTATTACACTAATGATAATAGGTTTCCACTTATTACCCAGCGCCGACATGGCATTGAACAATGGACAACTGGCAGCTTTCCAATCACACTCTTTCATACTGGTTACATACAGGTTACTATTGATGGTTACAAGGATGTAACCACTATTTCTGCTTAATAGTTACAAAAGTAAACCATTGGCAGTTACTTTGTGTAACTATTACCAATCAGCGCACATTTAAAGCACGTAAAGATGAACACAACAGCATTGTTTCAACCGTTTCAGTACAAGCAGTTGCAACTAAAAAACAGAATAGTAATGGCGCCAATGACCCGGGCACAATCGCCCGATGGCATTCCTACCGAACAGGTAGCCGCCTATTACGCCAGAAGGGCCGGCGCAGAAGTGGGATTGATTTTATCGGAGGGTACTGTGATCAATCGCCCGGGCAGCAAAAACATGAAAGATATACCTGATTTTCATGGCGATACAGCCCTGAACGCCTGGAAACAGGTGATTGATGCCGTACACGCCAAAGAAGGCAAAATGGGGCCACAAATATGGCATGTAGGCAACACTCCTATTCCCAACTCGCCCTACCCTGGTATTCCCATGGAAAGCCCGGACAACATGTCGGTAGCAGATATACAGGATGCAATTCAGCAATTTGCCGCGTCTGCCGCAGCCGCTAAAAAACTGGGCTTCGACTGCCTGGAACTGCATGGCGCACATGGTTACCTGATAGATCAGTTTTTTTGGCAAACCACCAATAACCGCACAGATGAATATGGTGGCAAAACTATCGGAGAAAGAAGCCGGTTTGCAGTAGAAGTGATTAAAGCAGTGCGTGCTGCCGTAGGTGCAGACTTCACCATTATCATTCGTCTGTCGCAATGGAAACAACAGGACTATACCAGCCGCCTGGCCTTTACGCCACAGGAAATGGAAGCATGGCTGTTACCGATGAAAGAAGCGGGTGTAGATATCTTCCATTGCTCGCAACGCCGTTTCTGGGAACCCGAGTTTGAAGGATCGGACCTCAACTTTGCCGGCTGGGCTAAGAAGCTTACCGGACAACCTACTATTACCGTGGGTTCTGTTGGGTTAAAAGGCGATTTTATTTCGGCATTTAAAGGAGAAGGTACCGAAAAGTCAGACCTGACTGAATTAATACGCCGCCTGGAAAGGCAAGACTTTGACCTGGTAGCAGTAGGCAGGGCTTTACTCAGTGACCCGGAATGGGTAAAAAAAGTAAAAGAAGGCCGCACCGCTGAATTGGCTGATTTTTCACCAGCCAGCATGGGTGTACTTTACTAGTAATAGCAGCCATAAAAAATGATTGGCCCTTGCCTGTTGAAGCAAGGGCCAATTTGTATAAAATGCAAAAGCATGGAAGCTTACTAATACCTTATCTCACAGCCTATTTGGTACTATATACATAATCCTGAAAATAACCACATTCTTTCAATGCTTCTTTGTAATAAGCAGTATTACTGTAAGTACTGTTTAATAATGCAAAGTATTTTCCGGCCGGCGGTAGTGTTGGATGATCATACGTACCCTTGGCCGACTCTGGCTGCGTATACATCCAGTTATAAAATCTATTCCTTTCGCACTTAGCCGAGAGGAAAGCACATTTTGCACGCTGTTCGTTATTGGTAGCATTTTGCGATGCCAGTTGGTAATATTTTTCAGCACTGGCACAGGAAGTAAGCATGAAGCGATAACTACTATCAATATATTCCGTACAGCAGCCCGCCGATATAATAGGCGACTCAGAAAAAGCACGCGCATTGCCATAATGGGTAATATTATAATAAGCATTGCCCAACAGCAGCGCATTGCTATACACATCCTTGCCTGCCGCTATATCTTCTTTCATTTTCTTCATGGTTTCCAGAAAACTGAGTGAAGTGTACTTTGTTTTTTGCAGCGCTTCATGGTCGCAGTCGTGACAGTCATTAATGCGGCCATTGAAGGGATTACCCGGTAACGTAAAACCACCCTTATCCCCTGCTTTCTTCATCAGCTCAATAGCCTGATCTAATTGTTCGCGAAAGGTCGCCACCGTAGCCTGGTGGTAATACAGATCGTCAGCTTTTAAAGGGTAGTAACGCAACATAGCATTTTCAAAAGCCGATTTATCTGTTTTATTCAGCAACTGCAATAAAGCAGTTACATTCACCGGAGCTGCGTAAAAACCAGAGTTATTGCTAAAGCAAACAGCTTTTACCTTATCCTTTTGTTTCGTATACTTTACCGACAAAGCTTCTGATACATGCGTAAGTGCATTAGCAAAGCGCAACTTATTCACGGTATCTTTCTGATCGCGCAAATCGGCCAGCCAGTTCAATGGTTCTACCAATGTAGTTTCTGCATTAGCATCCAGCTTAGGATACTGATCAATCAGCAACAATATCGTTAACAACTTATACTGTGCAGCAATATACTTATTGCCGGCAGGCAGCTGCTTATTCGCTTCGGCATAAAAAGCCCTGGCCTTTGCATAATCTTTATGTAGAAAATGCAGGTAACCTGCACCCAGGTTCCAGAAATAAGGTTTTGCTGTTTTACCGGCACGGGCCACCCCATCTATAATAGCCAGATCGGCAACGGAAGTATCACTGCTTGCTTCCCTGCTATTGATAAGCCTGCTTAATAACAGATCTGCTTTTTCTGATTGTGGATCGAGGGCTATAATTTCCAGTATGCCCCTTCCCGGATCATTCTCCATACCCAGCATATGCCAGAGCGTGATTTTCTCTTCAGGCGTAGTGGCCAGTTGCAGTGTCTGTTTCCAGTCTGCCTCTTCTTGTGGATGAAAACTCCATTTGCTTGGAATTCTCATTTCAGTAGAATAGCTATATCCCAGGCTGTATAAATAATTACTGAGCGCATAGTTGCCATGTGCATAGTAATACCCCGCTACATATCCAAGAGTGCGGTAATAGATGAGATTATGGGGGAAGCTCTTTTCATATTGCCGATACAGATTCATCAGCTTGCTATTGGTAGTGCTATTTTTTGCAGTAGCAGTTTGACTACCTCCTGCCTTTTCCTGGAAATAATAAAAACGGATCAATTGAAACAACAGGCGCTGACGAATAAAGTCATCTTTAGATTGCTGTAAAGCGTTAGCTAACACCTGCTCCAATGCTGCATCTACCTGTATCACAGGCTTATCCTGCCAATCGCACCATACTTCACGTACCGCAAAGCTTTCGCAGTCCTTAGCTATTAACAGGTAGTTGATAAAAGCCTGTAGTTTTTTCTTATCTGCCTTCACCTGGTTAAAGTCGGGATAGCCGGCAGGTAATGCCTGTAGCTTACCATTGAGTTTTTTACCTACTGAATCTACGGCATTACGCGATGCACGGGTAAGTAAAAAATCAAGCGCGTCTTCCGGCATCTTCCCTTCCAGGTAACCGTTCCATTCTTTAATCAGTTGATGATTATAGCGGGCGTTGTTATCCGTCTTCGTTTCTCTCTCCTCATAGCTATCTGCGTAATAAGCATTATAACTATCGTAGAAGAAGGGGGAATAACCCGAATCCACAAAATACTCCGGGCTAAATACAGAATAGTCTTCTTCCCAACCACCGGCACAGGCCCATACAATGCCTGATACCAGCAACGCGCCACCACTAAAAGCAATCAGAAAGCCTAATGAAATCTTTTGTTTGATACTCTTCCGGGTCGAATGTAGAAAGCTCATAATACACTATTGTTCGTTGATGATTCATAGGCAGCACTGCCGCCAGCTGATGTGCTGCTTTCTCAGCAATTTTCCTGCCTGTTTCCTCCAGTTTAAAAATATCGTTTTCCTTTACATAGGTACCGCCCATAAAAAAGCTATGCGTAGCACGGAACACATTACGACCCGTTTGCTCAAAGTCGCCGGTATGCTGTAAACGGCTGCGCCTGGTTTTGCTGTATAGTTGAATAACACGACCATTGCGTATATGCACCGCCCAGCTAAACACAGGCAACGCCACATCCAGCTGTAACGGATAGCGCGGCACACTTGCAATATACTTAGCAGCATCTGCTTCGTTATAAATAGAGCTGGGATGATCAATATTGGCATCCAGGCTACCCATATTGTAATACATCAATATCCCCTTATCTACGGGAGGTACGCCGGTGCGCTCTTTGTACTTTACCTGGTGTAACCGGATAGTAGCTTCCAGCTGTTTATGACTATAACGCTTTAACACCCGCAGGAAAGTGAAATACTTATCGCGGGTGTTTAACGTCCAGTCACAATCGGTTTGTAACGTTTTCCAGGTAATACTTTCCCGCCGGCACATACCATACACCAGCTGCCAGGTATTGCGGGCCAGGCTATCAATAGCGCTGTCTGCTATGTTTTCAAACACTTTATTGGTAATGTATACAACAGGTGTAATGTTCAGGTGGCTTGCGGTTTGTGTAAACTGCACCACCGCCTGCGGAACAGCCCGGTGCTGTGCATCTATCCAGCCTATATCAAAAAAGTGCAGGTATAACCGGTTGCCCGCTGCCTGTTGCAACGCCTCCTGCTGCACACTATCCAATTGATAACTGCTTTTCCAGTAATAAAATGCGCCTGTAGCTGTGTGATTTTTTTTACACGCGGCCAGCATTCCTATCCCCCAACAAAGTATTACCCATCTGTACCTCATAGCATAAATCTGCCACTAAATTAACAACCTTCGTTGCAGCTGCTAGTATATATTTCCATTTCTCCTTACATTAGCTATATTATATACCCTTATACTAGATTCAACTTATGTTCTTTTTTAAGAAGAAACAGGCTCCCGCCACACTTGCAGCAGATTACACTGACAACGATACCCGGTTACAGGAAGCTATTCGCCTGGATAATCCCGAACAATTGTTTCCCTGGGCCACTTTTGAAGAGCTGGAAAAACAGCCTTATGTAAAAAAGCAGCCGATTGATTTTCCTAATCCCAACTTCAAAGGCTTGCATTACTTTATTAAAAAGCCGGTTCAACTATTCGGCATCATTATACCCGAGGTTACCATAGCCACCCCATCATGGGAAAGTCCTAATGTATTTAACCCACACTGGCCCGTTTCACGCCTTACAGCGGAAGTACGTTTTGCTTCACCAGGATGGGATACTTATCAGCAGATAAAAACACATTTTATAAATTTGTGGGGCGATCCCGACAGCATATTTGAAAACGATACCAGCGAATACGCATCCGCTTCCTGCCAATGGCAGCAGCAAAAGATATCTGTTAAGATAAGCATCTGGAAACCCGACCAATCGAACAAGTTTCGCAAAGACTGCTGGCTGGAAGTAGAGCAACAGCCCGACTTAAGCGCCTTTCTTTCCGATGACTACCAGCAAAGTCTTACGCTGCATCCACTGCTGCAATACACCATACAGGAAGGCACTTTTACTACCGGCGGTACCTACATAGATAAAAGCACACTGAAAAATACACCTGACTGCATTGCACAGTTACTCACTAATGACAACAGCTTTATTGTATGGCGCGATAAAGAACATAACAAAGTAGGCTTTGCCAATAAGAAGCTTTGCCACATACTGCCCTTACAAAGCAACAGTGTGCTGCGCTTCAGAGGTTATTTCTTCCGCGACAGCCCTATCGATTGCGGCATTTACTATGGCGCAGGCAAAACGTATGACAATACCGCTTACATAGGCAAGCTTACCAATGCGGAAGAAAGTACATGGGCCACTATACGAAAAGATATAGCCACCCTGCTGGAATGTGACAATGAGTATTGGGAAGACAAGCAATACACCTGATAAGATTTTTTCAAAAAGAATTTGGCAGTAATAAAACGAATCCTATATTTGCAACCCGAACGCATTCAGCGTCAACGGAATGTAAAGGGAGCATAGCTCAGTTGGTTTAGAGCATCTGCCTTACAAGCAGAGGGTCCGCGGTTCGAGCCCGTGTGCTCCCACAAAAGCCTCAACAAATGTTGAGGCTTTTTTATTTTCCGCCATTTCATTTTTTTGTCAAAAATGATGGAACAAAACCAAAACTTTCCAGGCATTGCTTTTACAAGATTTTCTTCTTCACATAATCCCGCTTTTGACGAGATAGCGGAACCTGATCGCCGTTCAACATCAAAATATAACCACCTTCGTCCTTACCTATGCTTTTTACGTAACGCTTATTAATAAGATGAGACTGATGACAGCGAATAAAGCCAAATCCACCCAGCATGTCTTCATATTCAATCAACGGTACAGATACTGTAATCTTTTCGCCGTCCTGCATATAAAAATGCGTATAACTATTGGCGCTTTCACACCGCACAATATCGCGGGTAAACACAAAGCGGGTTTGTTTAACACCTGGTAATGCAATCCGATGTTCGGCCTGCTGAAAGCCCTGCTGTAGAATAGCCTGCAAATATTGCAACTGCCTGTTTTCTTTTTTCTGCTGCATACGCACAACCGATTTCTCTACAGCCAGCTTTAGTTCACCAATATCAACCGGCTTTAGCAGATAGTCCATCGCTGCACGCTTTATTGCCTGTATACCATACTCATCAAATGCAGTAACAAAAACAATCTCAAAAAATACTTCTTTAATATCCCGGAGCATCTCAAAGCCATCTTTACCAGGCATCCGTATATCCAGAAATACAAGATCAGGATTCACAGATGCAATAGTCGCTATTCCGGTATTGGCATCTGCCGCTATACCAACTACCTTCACCTCCGGGCAATATTTCTCCAGCAGTCGTTGTAAATTGACTATATTATTTTGTTCATCATCAATTATCACTGCTGTAATCATACCTCTAACCAGTTTTTATAACGTATAATGCAAGCTGTACCAATTTCCGCGCGTTTATTAAATACAAGACTAATGCTGAGCGGATGATAGATGCTGTTAAATAAGGCAATCCTGTCATTTGTCAAAGCTATCCCCTGCCCTTTAGTGCCCGGGGCTATATGGAAACCTGGCCCGTTATCATTTATTAAAAATACAATATCCCTTCCCTCCACACTTACTGATATACCGAGCATACCAGCTTCTCCAAGGCCTGCCAATCCATGTTTAACAGCATTTTCAATAAGTGGCTGCGACAATAACGGAGGCAACATTATACTATCTGCAATATCAGGCGCAACCCATATAGAATATTTAAAATTGAAACGGAGCGCTTCCAGAGCTATATAACTTTCTACTGATTTCATTTCGCTGGTCACCGGAATCCACTCTTTCCGCGCATGAAGTATACCTGCACGAAGCAGCCCTGCAAAACCGGTAAGATATATGTTGGCTTTCTCTATCTTACCATCATTTATAAGACCTTGTATAGAACTCATAGCATTAAAAACGAAATGAGGATTCATTTGGGAATATACAACCTGCATTTCCAGCTTCTGCTGCCGTAAGCGCCTTTTATTACGGCCAGCTATATACAGCAGCCAGGTAACCACAACAGCAGTAAAAAATATAAAACCGGCTGATAAAACAAACCACAGGGTTTGATACCAATGGGCTGGTGTATAAAAGCTATAAACAGAAACATTACCAGCCCTGTCGGCATACTTTACTTCCAGCTGGTATTGTGTATTGTGTGCCAGAGCAGGTATAATAATTTTTCCATCCGTTTTTGTCCATTGCGGAGCGGCCTGCCCGGGGCTGATAAGACGAAAAAGATATAAAGAATCCCCCTTTCCCGATTCCGGCCGGAAATGACACGTAAGGTTTGAACCTGCTTTAAACTCACGGTTGTTTAATTCCAGCCCTGGAGCCGGCCAGTCCGCATATGAATGATTTTTAACCCAATCTTCTGTACGGAAAAGCTCCTGATGAATAAAGTGCATTGTATTACCAGTAGAATCATTACGAAAAGCACACAGATACGGCTGTGTATATGCCCATTTTCGTCTTATCCTGAAAGCTATAACCGGTTTTCCGGTACCATCATACAACCTGACAGAAAGTACATCTCCCACCTGCAAACTATCATTTACCAATTGAAGACTGGGCGCTACCGGCTTATTATCATTGCGATACACTGAGGTATCTATAAATGGCAATGCATGTTTGCTTAACAGCCCTTCCCGTAGCAGGGTATCGTTTCTTTCAATACGTACAAACAGTTCTTTCAGGTTCTGTTGCACCTGCGCAGGCAGGGAGCTATCAAAAAAGAAAGTGCCTGCATGTTGCTTAAGTTGCGTATACCTGTCTTTTTGTAATATACTAATTGTAGTAAGGCTGCCATAACACTCCAGCGCATATTCGTGATACGGGGTTGAAATTTTATCCTGCGAACTGAGATGCTTACCTGCCAGAAAGTTGTTTGAAATGGTGAGATGCAATTCACCCAGGATGTAGTGGCATGAAATCTTCTGCGGATTATACAGCTGCGCCCTCAACCCGCAGGCAAGCAGCAGCAACAATACCACCATACCACTCCGCCCAGGTACTAAATAAATGCTCATGGTAATAGTTCTTTAAGTTTAGCCGGAAGTATCGGGTCTATTGCTACTATATTGCGGTTGCTATCTACCAGAATAGTTTGCGGAAGATAGGTTATATTCAATTCCCCGGCAATGGGGCTGGCCCAACCTTTCAATTGAGATAACTGAACCCATGGCAACTGATGAAGTTGCAAACTCTTCAGCCAGCTTTTCCGGTCATAGTCCATAGAAATGCCTACAATATCCAATCCCTTATGGTGGTAACTACTATATAACTCTTTTAGTTCCGGCATTTTTTCAATACAGGGCTTACACCAGGATGCCCAGAAATCGAGCAGTATATATTTCCCTTTAAAGCTATCCAATGAATACCAGGTGCCAGTGCTGTCAGGTATCGAAAATGCAGGCAACTTTTTTCCGGGCTGAATGCCTGTAGCATACCCGATCGCCTTTTTAAGGGCAATACCCTCAGGCAGCTGCTGCAATGCCGGGTTTAAAGAATCAAAAAGCCCGTTCAGTAGTGCTGGCCGGGAAGATAAAGAACCAGACATTTCATATGAAAGCCAATATAGCGAGAGATATGCCTTGGGATGCGTGCGTACAAAGTCAATTTCTTTCTTCAGCAACACCTCCTTTAAACCGGCTAGTCTTTCCTGCAAAGCTCTTACAACCAGTGAATCTGCCCCTGCTTTTTCCAGCGAATCAATTAACGGGTACAGCCTGAATACTTCGTTTTTAGCACTGTCGTTTTTTTCTCTCCATTCTTTATACTGGCTGTTTACTTTGCTTTTATCTATTTGTGCAGTGGCCGGAGTTCCATTTCCGTTCCGGGGTATAGCCTTCAACCTTACAACCTTAGGCTCAACATACAACTGCGTAAAAAAATGCTTTACATCTTTCAGATATAAAGAGGCCAGCAGGGCTGGAGTATTAATAGTACCGGAAAATCTAAACTTCCCATTTTTAATCAACGCAGAGTCATGAATTTCCGGGTTCATTTTCGAAAAATCAATTCCCCATAAATACATATACTTCCCATTGTATACAGCAGCTATTTCTCCTTCTACAACAAACTTACCCTGTGCCTGGGTTTGGCTGAAATACAGGATACACAGGAAACCAATAAGACAACATTTCATATAATTATCTGTTTCCTGTAAATTGTTGCAAATCTGCGGAGCGTACCGGGCATGTTTGAGAATGGTTCTTCCGGGTTTGAATCAGGGCTATAGTACAATCCCATTGAATGTGTCTAAAGTCTCCATATAATTATGCTTAGGGTTAAAACATTGGAATAAAGCCAAACTCCAAGTTCAGCCCGCCCAATTATTGGGGTGATAAGAACATATAAACATAAGTATCATCAACCTAAGCATTCAACTTATTACATATTTCCTCAAAATCCTCCAAAAAGTTCGACATTTCCCCGCTCCTCTCCACAGAAAAAGCTTTAACAGAAATGTTAAGGCTTTTTTATTTTTTCCGAACCTCCCCTAGGGTGGCTTATGGATCAAGACACTCTTCATTGTCAAATGATCTTACATTTACAGGAACTATTATGATAGATTTATCCCATTCAGAGAATCAGGTTCACTGTGTAACAAATTTCCATGACCTGGTTTCTACACCCTATAATGGAATGGTCAATGCCATTTGCTGGACCCGTAAACTAACAGGCGATTTTTCTGAGATTGTTAAAAAGGTAGCGTTAAGCGGAAATATCACTACAATTGAACAGGAAGAACTTTATGCACTTCAGTTAAGTGAACAAGGACAACTTGCCCGTGAAATTCTTATAAACGACTTGCAGGCACTAAAAACACATGGAGCATCTCCCACCCTGAATGTGATCAACCACTACGACCGGGACGAGAATTATCCGTTTTTTCCAACCGATGTTTATTCTTTTCATGTAGATCGCTCCCCTATACCTACTGACACCTTTTTATGCACTTACTATGGCGAGTCGAGCGAAATACTGCCCAATTCACAAGTTCAACAGAAAATATTGATTCCTGAAATACGCGATGAACTCAGAAAATTATATCATGGAGCAGAGGAAGGTTTTGATTCTTTCTTAAGTGAACATTTCTTTGATCTGCACTATCAGGCTACTCCTAATGCACACCCTACAAGCTTAGGTATTGGTCACCTATGGAGGTTGGCAATTGATCATCCTGAAAGTAAGGTTCCACCTTGTATTCACCGTGCACCAAAGGAAAAGCCCGGACAAAGTAGATTATTGATGATCTGTTAGAGATAACAATTTAGATGAAAAAAACAAAGAAATTACACAAGCAGGTATAAAGGCAGCAAACATTATTTTTATATTTTGCCTGATATTTTTTAACAACCATGAACTCTGTTCCTGAAAATTTCACGTCCACTTTCAAACTTAAAGAAATCACCTGCAAAATGTCTGTGAGGTATATTATCAAACCCTTTACAGCCTGTTTGCTTTTCTACTTCCTCCTTTCCCTTTCTACAGTAGCACAACAAAACCCTTTTACCGGAAAAAGATTGATAAGTCAAAAACTGGATGAAATAACATTCATGACCGATTCTTCACTTATCTGTAGTTTTTTCGAACATGATTTGTACGTAAAGTATAACATAATCCAGGATACACTTTTTATGCAACCTCTCTCCAATCCACGCCCCGCCATACCTAAAATCGCATGCAAAATATTATTAAACACACCTGATTCATTATATATAATACAACCGCTCTTTCAATCAGGAAAAACGATAAAAGGCTATGACACTCTGAATTTTGTGAATATCAACAAACGGATTGTGCCATTACAGAACTTCCAGCTGTTAAGAATGGGCTATTTTGGCACCTGGGGATCACAACGATATATTGTTACAGCAGATAGAATATTAAAAGAAGCAAATGGTGGCTTTTATACCAATCAGGAGCCACCGGTATGGACATATCACAAATTGAGCGACAACCAATACAAAAAACTACTGGATACTCTTACCAAAAGTCTCGTTTTAATGCTGCCTGCCAATAAAAAGTTCGACTGGAACAGCGTATATGATCCAGGTGTTTTAGACTTTGTAATCCAGTCAAATAGCCAGACCCTTATTGGACAAGGCCTTAAATTTGCTCCTATCCACCATAAAATCTATTCTTACCTGAAGTATCTGGCACAGGAAGACGCCACACACATCATTCCCCCCAAAAAACATTAGCTGAGGGGCATTTTACTCATGATACTCTCCCCCATACCCAAAATCCCCCACTCAACACATCCCGCAACCGTTCACAGGACAAAATAGACTGCAAAAAAGAACTTTTAACGCCGTTTATCAGGAAAAACAGCCGTTCAAAGTAATAAGCAAGTACTATGTGTTGCATAGTACCTACGTTTGTGATGTAATAATTAACAACAAGTACTTAAACACATTAAAAAATACAATTATGAAAAAGTTTATCATCGCCGCAATTGCCTTTATTTCAATGACTTCTATGGCTTTAGCAGCTGGCAACAACGAAAAAACATTAGACCTGTTTAAAGCTAGCTATCCAGAAGCAAAAAAGATACATTACAAAACCGTTGGCGACCTGCTTTGTGTACACTTTGTACTGGACAGCACTCAAATGGAAGCTTTTTACAATGAAGAAGGCGAACAAGTGGCTATCAGCAAAGTTATCAGCTATCAAAACCTGCCTGCACTTGCTATTAGCAATATTGAAAACAATTACAGCGGCTACACCGTAACCGAAGTAATTGAAATGGAGCATAACGCCACAGGCACGTCTTACTTTGTATCACTGGTGAACAACGAGCAGAAGGTAATTACACAGGTGAGTTTAAACGGAAAAATATCCCTATTCCGCAAATCAGCCAGATAATACGTTTTTATATCTACTACTTAAAATGAGTAAAGCCTTCCAGGGATGGAAGGCTTTTTATATAGGTTCACCAGGCAACGTCACATAAAAAACACTTCCTTTTCCTTGTGTGCTGGTAAAGAAAATATCCCCGTTTTGCAATTGCATAAACTCGCGGCACAAGGCTAAACCAATCCCACTCCCCTTTTCATTAGAAGTGCCATAGGTAGATTTTACATTCAGCGTAAAAATATACTGTTGCTTATCGGCAGCAATACCAATACCATCGTCTTTAATAGAAATAGTACAAAGCCCTTTCTTGCCAACGCTGCCTTGCAAGGTTACCTGCGTACCCGCATTGGAAAATTTAACTGCATTATTCAACAAGTTACGTATTACCAGTTGCAGCATATCTGTATCCGCAGTTACCACAATCCGGCTATCTATAACCACCTCCAGCTGTATACCTTTGCGTTGTGCTAATAACCGGCTTAGTGCTATTGTTTTTTGCAACTCACGCGCCAGTTCCAAACGGTGTAATGCCACCCTATGCCCCTTCAATTGGCTCCTGGTCCAGCTAAGCACATTCGTTACCAACTCCTGGGTATTGGCAATGGTTTGCTGTAAATGCTCTTCCAGCGCTTCACGCTCGGGCTGGCCCATTTCAGTTTCGCTGAGTATACCGAAATATTGTTGTATAGCACTCAGTGGCCCCCTTATATCGTGTGAGATGATAGACAGCAATTTGTCTTTTTCTGCATTCAGCTGTTTAAACTCCTGTGCTTTCTTTTCTGTTAGTTGGCGCTGATGGTTATAACTGCCCAGAATATAGGAAAAGCCTGCATATAACAATATTGCCAGCGCAACATAAGCGATTCCATTACTCAGCACCATATTCAACCTGCTATTATAAGGAACAATACTTCCCGGATGGTAATACTCCCACAATATCAAGCTGCCAACAATCAGAACATTCACAGCCAGTCCTATTTTCCAGTACAGTTTTTTAGCAACACAAAGAATCATAAACAATGAGGTGGCAAACAACAGCAGTGCATGCCCCGTAATGCCGGATTCATACTTATAATTCAGACAGGTAAGAATGTTGATTTCGATAATAGACACCAGTACTGCCAGTTGCAGGCGCCCTTTTACCCTGCTTACATAATACAAGGCTATTTGAATGGTCAATACCGAAGCAGTGATAAATATGGAGGGAGTAAGATGCAATAACAGGTTAAAAAGTGTTTCAAAGCCCAAGATGCAAAAAGCAAACATGGAAAAAGAATGAAAGATTCTGCTTTCCAGCGAAAATTGTTCAGGGCTGCCAATGGCTTTTTGCCAAAGCGTGTTTACGGCTGAGGATATGGCACTTGTCATTACATAAAATGGGTCCGGATATAAAACGCAATGTCAAATATATCCTCTATCCCCCAAACATTGTTCATTTTTATCCACGCCACTAATACAAGTAAAGATACCGACTCCCCTATTGCCCCCGGTTAGTTACCCAGCGTGCAGTTCACTTTTACGCACACTACTTTTCAGTAAATAATATAAGAATAGCACCTTCACCAAGTGCTGGTGGATGATATTTCCACATCAATTTATATAAAGGGGCAATTACTATCAAGGGAGCATCGGACATCTCTTGCAGCCACAAAAACCAGATTTTCCGGGGTAGTTTTTCAGATATTGGCATTTTCAAAAGCAGTTCCGTTTTTTTAATCGTGCAAATTAACAGCATTATAGAGGGAATTACTACAGAAATCCGGCTTTTCGATTTCGGGAAAACTTTATCCTTTCTTTCTCATTTTCCCAGTTTCGTTAACACACCGCCACAGGAAGTACTCACATTTGCGCCAGAGAACAAATCATTACCCATTTTATGAACCATCTATTCCAAAAGCAATGGTGCTTTATTGCCACATTGCTGCTACTGCTCATGTGCCATACCCCTGCATTTTCGGCCAGAGAAACAGAAGACAAAACCATTGCGATTACCGGTACTATTATTACCAGTAATGGTGAGCCTGCTGCCGGCGTATCGGTAACTATCCAGGAAACAGGTAAAACCACCATCGCCAACGAAAGCGGTGAGTTTACTTTTAAAAATGTAAAAGCCGGCACTTATCACCTGCAAGCTTTTTTAGTAGGCCTTGAGCCAGTTATAATAGAAGTAAAGGTGACAGAGGGCCAGAAAACAGTTACATCCATAACACTCACCTATACTTCCCAGAAACTGGAGGAAATAGTGATTAGCAGTGGTGGCAACCGTTTTGCGCGGAAAGAGAGTCCCGACGTTTCTAAAATGTCGCTTACCAACATGGAAAACCCACAGGTATATACCGTGGTAAGTAAAGAACTGATGAAAGAGCAGCTGATCACTGATTACAACAGCGCTTTTAAAAACGTTCCCGGCGCCGGTATTGCAGAGATACGTAACCAGGGCCGCACCACCTTTATTTCCCGCGGTTTCCCTACTCCGCAACTGGTACGCAATGGCGTAGGCAGCTTTACTTACACCACTATAGACCCTGCCAACCTCGAGCGCATAGAAGTGATCAAAGGCCCCTCTGCCACACTGTTTGGCAGCACCCTTTCTTCTTTCGGTGGCCTGTTCAACCGTGTAACCAAAAAGCCTTTTGATACCTTTAAAGGAGAAGTTTCTTATTCAGGTGGCAGTTGGGATTTAAACCGCCTGACTATGGACATTAACGCCCCTATTAATAAAAACAAAACCGCTTTATTACGCATAAACTCAGCCCTGCACAGCGAAAAAAGCTTCCAGGATGCCGGCTTTAACAGAAACTTTTTTATAGCACCCAGCTTCTCTTATACAGTAAACGACCGGTTAACACTGTTGCTGGATGTAGAAATGAGCTGGAACAAATCCACTTCTCCTACCCGCCTGGCGCCTTATACCAAAGGAACCGCCAGAAGCATTGAGGAGTTAGGTATTCCTTATAAACTTTCTTTTGCCAACAACACCATTAATTACAGCAGCCAGCAATACAACATCTTTGCACAGGCCAAATATAAATTGTCTGAAAGCTGGACCTCTCAAACCATAGTATCCCGTACGCGCTCTTCTTCAGATGGTTACGTTGTAGCCTTAACAGTACTTACCGACTCTACCTTGCGTCAGGCAGTTACCAATCAGGAATATCCGTACTATGGTACTGACATACAACAAAATTTTATCGGAGATTTTAAAATAGGTACACTGAGAAACCGCATAGTAGCAGGTCTGGATTTCTATAGCCTGCGCTCTACCCGTAACGATGCAACAGTGAACATGCCCGCCCTCAACTTTAAAAAGCCCGGCACAGCCTATAATAACTTTACAGTAGAAAAAGTTTCTCCATTATTTGCCAATGCCACCTTTACCAACTTTGCGGCCAACAGGGAAAACACCTACAGCGCCTATGTATCAGACGTACTGAACCTTACTGACAGATTGCTGGTAATGGCCAGTCTTCGTGTTGACAGATATACCAACCTAGGCACTTATTATGCTTACATTGATTCCACTGCAGGCAATTATAATCAAACAGCATTGTCGCCTAAACTGGGCATGGTATACCAGGTGATTAAAAACAAAGTATCTGTATTTGGAAACTATATGAATGGCTTTAACAACGTTTCCGGATCTGACTTTTCCGGCAATACTTTCAAGCCTACAGAAGCCAATCAGTGGGAAGGTGGTGTAAAGCTGGATCTGAATAAAATATCAGCTACTTTAAGCTACTACAATATTTCTGTAACCAATATGACGCGCGACGATGTTGACCATGCCACCTTCCAGGTACAGGATGGTACGCAATTGAGCAAAGGCTACGAAGCCGAAGTAATAGCCAACCCTCTTCCCGGATTGAACATTGTAGCCGGTTATACTTATAACAACAGCAAGTATACCAAAGCCAAACCGGATGTAGACGGCTTGCGTCCTACTACTGCCGGTCCCCCCAAAGTAGGTAACCTGTGGATCAGCTACCGTATCACCAAAGGTGCCGTAAAAGGTTTAGGCATTGGTTTTGGCGGCATTTATGCCAGTGAATATTATCAAACACAAACCAATACCGTAGGCTCTACCTCAGCCTTCTCCTTTAGCATTCCTTCTTATACTGTGCTGGATGCGGGTGTGTTTTACGACAAACCCGGCTTTCGCATTGGTTTAAAGATAGATAACCTCACCAACGAAAAATACTGGTCGTATCGTCTGGCAGCCCAAAACCCATTAAGGGCAACAGGTAATTTAACCGTTAAATTTTAATTTGTTTTTTTCTAAGGATACCAAAGCCGGGCTGAATTGCCCGGCTTTGCTTTTTATATCTCATTCCCGTGTTGTTAACACTATTGGTAATTAAACAGTAACTTTCATAACGAAATATAAAACCGGATATATGAGATCTTTCATCGTATTATTCCTCTGCCTGCTACCATCTGTGTTATTCGCCCAATCAGAAAAAGACATCACCAAAGTAAAAAAAGAGATATCTGCCCTGATAGACACCACTATCTATGGGCGCAATAAAGCAGCTGGTAAATTTTATACTATCCGCGGTATTAAAATGTATTGCGAACAATATGGCAAAGGTGAACCGCTTTTAATTATTCACGGCAACGGAGGTTCTATCAATAACTTTGTAAAACAAATCCCCTACTTTTCCCGCAAATACCGGGTAATTATTGCCGATAGTAGAGCCCAGGGCAAAACAATTGACAATGCCAGCGACTCGCTCAGCTATGAGATGATGGCCGATGATTATGCAGCTTTATTAACAGCACTACATATTGATTCTGCCAATGTTATTGGTTGGAGTGATGGCGGCATCAATGGTTTACTGCTGGCTATACGACACCCGGAGAAGGTGAAAAAACTGGCTATTACCGGTGCCAATCTGGAACCCGACACATCTGCTGTTGACCCGGGAATTGTAACAATGATCACACCCGACTGGGAAAAAATTAAAAACTCCAGAGACACTACTGTACAAGCAAGAAATCAACGTAAACTCTTCCGGTTGTTAGTAGAAGAACCCCATATCCCTGTAAGCAACCTCCACACCATCAAAGCTCCTACATTAGTAATGGCTGGCGATCACGATGTGTTAAGGGTAAGACATACTGTTCAGATCTTTGAAAATATCCCTAATGCCTATTTATGGATATTCCCTAATAGCGGACATAGCACACCACTTGTTTATCCCGATGAGTTCAATAAAAAAGTAGATGCTTTCTTTCAATCTTCTTATCGTAGAATTGAAGGCGAGAAGCGGTTCTTTTAACATCCTCTATCGATTCAATAAATATTCTGGTATTAAATCTGTCAATAATTGGCCACGCATTCTGTTTAGCTGAAATTCTCTGCTATTGACATAAGCATTTAATTTATGGGTCACATCATTGCTGATTAAACGATCCCTATAACCTTCTGCCTTCCCTTTATGATTTATAAACAAATCGAACAAGGCACCTTTGTCATATCCTGAAAGATCCAGAATTTCTTCTCCGGTACCACTACTCACCTCTTCTTTATGGTCAAAATTTTTCCAGGAGTCTAAAGCATGTTCGTTTCATAGGTGGCCCAGTTATGATGATCATCCCCGACATATTTTACATTCTCTACTCCTCCCATGGGCAACCTATCCCTGTTATATTTTACTTGCATTGCCACCTATCGCTCTTCTACAGACACTCTTTTTTCACGCAACTCTTTCAGAGTAAAGTATACAATGCCAAACATCAGTCCAAACAGGATAGTAAATGCCCAGGTCATAGTATGTTGATGGGGCCTGAGAACAGAACGTGCAATATCTGCCAGCAACCTTCCCGGATTGGTTAACGTGTCCCAGGTATTATAGCGCAGGTACCGCCCAATATATACTCCGTAACCGCATAAAGCACAGCTTGCCACTACTATCACCTGCACCCAGGTCCGTTTCAGATGCCGCATCAGAAAATGCTCCACCTGCATCAGCGACACAATGCCCAGTAACAAGCCATTCCATGCAGCCAGCACCACTATCAACAGATCGTACCATTGCGGAACAGGCGGATTATCTACATAGTGAAACAGATCAGTGACCATATAAGGTGCATTGGGGAAAAATGATAACCAGCAGCCGATCAACACAATAGCTTTCAGGTTGCATTTCTCCACCTTTGCCAACATGCGGCTAAAAAACAAGGGCAGCACTGCCAGAAACGTATTCCATACATAAAAGCCATAGGTGAGCTCACGCATAAAATAAAATCGTACCGCCAGCAACAGCATGTTAAACAGGATAGACAGTGCCAGCATTTTTTCCAATGGTGTAAGTTTCTTTATCATATCAATGAAAGCATTTTAGGTATAAAAATGATGGCCCCCGCAATCACACTCACCAGTGCAGCCAACAATACAGCAGCAGCGGCAATATCTTTTACCCATCTTATTTCGGGATGGTATTCTTTATGTACTACATCACACAATTTCTCTACGGAAGTGTTTACCATTTCCAGGCATAACACAGCACCAATGCAGGTAAGCACTATTATCCACTGCATGGCCGATATCCGCAATAGCACAGATGCTGTAACCGCCACCGCAGCAGCTGTCAGCTGAATGCGTGCATTCCTTTCTTTGGTAATGAAAAAGAACAGCCCGTTAAGGGCATTGAGCACAGAGGATAAAAATGTTTGTTTACTGTACATGAGGATAGCTGCTTATACTGTGATATTGAAATAGTGTTCTGGTTTTAAAAACACGGCCGGCAATCCTGTTATACTTACACTTCATCCTGTACATATACTTTTCAAAAGTATTGCCGCCTGCAGTTAACAGTTTTCTATGGCCTAACCAAACAACAATCGCAGTGGAAAAGAAAAACGGATAATACAACCAACGGCTTACCGCTCTCCAAAAGGGTGTTTTGCTTCTGAACAGGTTACGTAGCCGCTCCGTCTGGAAATCAATATGATAAGCTTCGTCAATCAGGATATCGCTGCAAACCTGTTTTAATAAGGCACAGCCTGTAGCATCCCGCATAGATTGATAAAACAACTGTGCTGTGCTTTCAACAGTTATCACAGCCAGCGTCCAAAGCTCTATATTGCTATTAAGATACCTGATTTTCCGGAATAATGTGTCGCCCCAGTCTTTTTTAACACGTGGTACCCCTATCCTGTCTAAATATGTTCCCAGGTTATTCCCATGCTTCTGCTCTTCTTTAATAAACAACTTTACCGCTTCTACATAAGCAGGATCGTTAAACTTTGTGGCATAAGCAGTAGCCGCCTTCAATAAATGACTGCCATCAGAAGTTTCGCCCAACTGCCAGGCCTGTAGTGAGCGGCCAATGGTATCTTTTTCTATTGCAGAAAGAACAGGTTGTTGCTTCCAGTTCACCCTTTGCTGCAGGGCATTATTCTGGAAATGCGTAATCCATTGCTCCGTTGTTTTCATCTTACTGGTGTTTAAGCGTGTGATAGAGTAATACATCTTTTCCATTTATAATAAAGTACTTTTAGATACAAAGTATAAAAACAAAAAAAAGCCACCTACGGAACGAATTACCTTTTCCAGCGCATCCAGGTGCACTTTCAATGCCTGCTCGCCTGCTACAGTAACCACATAGGTGGTATGGGGCTTTTTGCCCGTAAATCCTTTTTTAACTTCCAGGTAACCACAATCCTCCAATGTTCGTATATGACTGGCCAGGTTACCATCTGTAACCGCCATCAGTTCTTTCAATTCATTAAAATTTATTTCATCGCTCATCAGTAATGTGCTCATGATTCCAAAACGAACCCTACTGTCGAAAACTTTATTCAGATGTGCTATCGGATTGTTCATACCTGTTTTTTAATACGCCGGCTATTGTTCATTCACCTGTTTTCTTTCATACTTCCACCACATGGCAGCACCATATATAATGTGCATGACACCAAAACCCAATACCCAACCATACATACTTAACTGCCAGCTATTTAAACAAACTATGCCTATAACTATTTGTACATAGCCCATATATCTAATCTCCCCCCTGGTATATCTGCTGCCATTTACCATGGCAAGGCCATAAAAAATAAGCGCGGCAGGCACCAGTAGCACATAATATTTCAGCGATAACATTCTCCATATAAAAACACCACCCACTGCTATAGGCAACAGGGTATTCCACAACAATCTGCGGGCAGCACCACCCCAAATGGCTACCCCTTCTTTTTTGCTTTTGATAATAGAAAATATAACAGCTGTAAAAAAAGCAGCTACAAACACTCCTATGGCAATAGGCACCATATTGTAAGAAACACAGGTATTACAGTAATACTCGGTAGCATATTCCTCACTGAAAAAAAACAACCGGTCTATATGCGCCAGCCAGGCGCCCGCAAGCGCATATATGCCTGCCATAACACCGCTAATACCACTTAAACTGATAAACCTACCGCTTCGTTCCATCATTTTGCGGATATCCTGGAGGGCTTCGAGATTCATTTCTGCTGGATTCATCAAATTACTTTGAAGTACAAAGTAAAAGAAAACCGAAGGAACTGTACAAATATTTTTTCCGGAAGACTGTTAAAAATAAATAACAACCCACTTACCTGCATAAAAAAAGCCCGTATTAAAACGGGACTTCTTTTAGCCATAAACAGTTGGAACAAACTGTTTATTAGCAGGATAATTCTGGTGAAAACCCAGGAACATAAAAAGGGTAGCCTGCCAACCAGGCAATAGGATTATATCGTTTTAAAAATAACTTTTGGAAGGTTTATCTTCTTTGCTGCCATCTGCTTTTCCTCCCATATCAATAGGCAATTCGTATTTCAGCATCAGCTCGTGGCTTCCGCTGTTAAATTTAACCAGTTGTGTGGTACTTCTGTCATAAGCATATCCGAAGCGCAAACGCGGTGTGGCCTGCACTTCAGCCATAATAGAAATATCTGCTTTGGAACGGTAAGAAAGCCCTACCCCTACAATCTCTTTTAACCAGAAATTGGCGTTCAGATCTAATTCAATGGGCGCCCCTTTACTGCCTTTGAACAGAAAAGAAGGTTTCAGTTTTAAATCTTCGTTTAAATCAAACACATAGCCCCCAATTACAAAAAGATGCAGGTATTCCCTGGAAATCAATTGATTGGTTACCACTGCAGAATTGTTCTGCAAGGTATTGTTCAGCAAGTGCGGAATAGAAACACCCAGGTACAGCCTATCGGTAGTATAGTAAACGCCAGCGCCAAAATTGAGGAGCGCCTTTTTGACATTCTGCATAAAACCAGGATCATTGGGAGAATTGCCATTCAGATCTACCGAAGTAAAATCGGCCCTGAAAAAACTGGCGCCGCCGCGAATGCCCAGCGCCAGTGTTCCTTTATCCATCTCTATTTTAAAAGCATAGTTACCAAACACATTGGTGGTGCGCGTAATTCCCACCTTATCATTAGACAAGAGTAACCCCAACCCTATTTTTTTGCCAGGCACCGGGGCATCTATTGCCAGCGTTTGCGTTTGCGGGGCACCGGGTACCCCTACCCATTGCCTGCGATATAAGGCTGTAGCACTCAGTACATCTTTACTGCCCGCTACAGCAGGGTTTAAGGCAAGCTGGTTAAACATATACTGGGTATACATTGCATCCTGCTGTGCCCCTGCTTTATAACCTGCTATTACCAACAACAGGAGTATAAAAATCAATTTGCTGTTTTTCATTTTATCTACCTGTTTATTGTAATGAAATTCACGTACTTATCTTTTCCATCCACTACCACAATGTAGTAGTAGGTTCCATCCGGCACTATATCACCTATACGTGGTCCCTGGTTGCTTCTGCCATCCCAGTTATTGCGGTAGTCTGTATTCTTATATATCAGGTTACCCCAACGGTTATACATTTCCAGTGAAATACGACTCGATCCAACATTTCCAATAACAAAGTAGTCGTTGATACCATCGTTATTAGGCGAGAATCCTTGTGGTATTTTCACCGGTATACCTTTTAATGTAACTGGTGTAACATTCTCTTCACCTGGTGTACCATTTCCATCCGGATCAGGATCAAGGCCATTGGTAGAAATATCCGACACTGTACCTACAGCACTGATGGCATTAGCTACAGCCGAGTTATTATAGGTATTCTCAGTAGTAGCCGGCAACAATACATTTACACTGAATGTGATGGTATCGGCAGCGTTAGCAGCCACCGTACTACCTGCTTTCAGCAACAAGGTATTGTTTCGGCCATCGAAGGCATCATTGGCAATCAAACCACCGGTTGCCGTAATCACATTACGCATGGTAAATGAAGTTACATTGGCAAATGTGGTGGTAAGCCTGTCTATCACCTGTACACTGCTCAGCGCCACATTACCGTAGTTTTTAACCGTGAGCTTATAAGTAACCGTATAGCTTCCATCCAGTTCCTGTTTGGTTTCGGTCACTGCTTTGGCCAGGCCTAACAATGGTATTGGACGCACCGTAATAGAAACACCGGCTGTATCGCACATACTTGGACTACCATTGTCACACACACGGTAGCTGAAGGTATCTGTTCCACTATAACCATTGGCAGGCGTATAGGTAAACGTTCCATTGGCGTTCAGTAACAGAGTACCATGCAGTGGCTGCAAAATCAGCGAAGCCGTTAACGCAGTGCCTTCCGGATCACGATCATTGGTAATTACATTATTATTCAGTACCCCATTTTGGGTCACAGTGTAACTATCATCAGTGGCTACCGGTGCCTGGTTCACTCTGGCTACCACAGTAATGGTAACCAAACCGGTATCGCATAATGATGGTGTGGCGTTATCACACGCATTATATACAAAGCTTATTGTACCAGCAAAGCCATTAGCAGGAATATATACAAACGATCCATCTGCATTCAATGTCAGCTGACCACTTGACGGCGGTGTTACCAACGTTACTTTCAGCGGATCATTGTCGGCATCCGTATCATTCACCAGCACACCATTAATGGCCGTAACACGCAGCGTATCGTTCTGGCGAACAGAATAGGCATCCGCATTTGCTGCCGGCGCATCATTTACCGGTTTCACAATAATCACCAGTTGTGCGGTAGCGCACAGGGAAGTGGCATCACATACCTGGTAGGTATAGGTAGCAGTTCCATTGTAGTTAGCCGCAGGAGTATATACGAAGTTGCCATCAGAAGTAAGATCCAGTATGCCTTTTGCATCTATAGAATGCTGCGGCGTTACTATTAAAGTAGTAGTTCCGTCCGGATCATAATCGTTGGCGGTAACAGAAGCTGTGCTGGTATACACTACATCTTCATTAATGGTAACTGTATCGTTAACAGCTACCGGCGCATCATTTTGTGGTGTAATATGGAAGGTAACTGTTACTATTCCTGAACAGGCATTAGCGTCACAAGCCTGATAGCTGAACGAATCGATACCGTAGGCATTGGGTAATGGAACATAGGTGAATGAACCATCCAGGTTCAGCGTCACTTTACCCCTGGCAGCTGTCACCAGTTTGCTCACAATGGCGTCGCCATCAGCATCCGTATCATTTTTGAGAACACCGTTAGCAGCCGTAACTACCAGCACGCTGTCTTCCGATACGGTATAAGTATCACCATTAGCCACCGGTGTATCATTCACGCTGGCTACATTAATAGTGACCTGTGCTGCCGATTCGCCACCTTTGCCATCTTTTACAAGATAGGTAAACTGATCAGCACCATTGTAATTACTATCCGGTGTATATACCAATCCTCCGTTGTCATTTAATACCAGCGTACCATGCGCAGGAGCCGTTTGTACCGCCACAGTTAAAGTATCACCATCCACATCTGTATCGTTAGCCAGTACTCCAGGCGCAGCTACCGTTAAGGCAACATCTTCCTGGGTGGTATAACTATCCGCAACAGCTACCGGTGCATCATTCACCGCAGTAATATTGAGCGTAACAGTTACTGGTGCGCTACACAAAGAAGGCGTACCGTTATCACAGGCCTGATAAGTAAACTGATCAATGCCGTTGAAATTAGCGTTTGGCGTATAAGTAAATGAACCATCCGGCAACAGGTGCAGGGTGCCATTGGCTGTAGTGGTAAGCACTGCAACAATAGACTCATTATCTGCATCCGTATCATTCGCTAACACACCTGAAGCAACAGGAACAACCAATTGCCCATCCTCTGTAACAGTATAAGCATCTGCTACCGCTACTGGTGCATCATTTATTGAATTCACCGTAATAGTTACTACCGCCTCATCACATAAGCCACCAGCATCACATACACGGTAGGTAAATTCATCTATACCATTATAATTGGCCTGTGGTGTATAAGTATATGTACCGTTGCTGTTCAGCACCAGTGTGCCATGCAGCACATTGTTTATTACTGAAACACTTAAAGCAGCCGGGGCGTCGTCTACGTCCACATCATTCGTTAACACATTTCCATTAAGTGTATTATCCTCATCTACATTAGCCACATCGTTCACCGCAACAGGTGCATCATTTACAGCGCTCACTGTAATCACTACCGTTACCGGCTCACTAACAGCACCGTTTGCATCCCTGGCCACATACGTAAACCTGTCTGTGCCATTATAATTGACATCCGGTGTATAGGTAAATGAACCATTTGCCAGTAAGGTTAACCGTCCGTGGCTGGCTCCTGTTACCAGGGAAGCCGCCAGGGCTGGCACACCCGGCTCGTTAGGATCAGTATCGTTACCCAGCACACCAGGCGCATCTACTGAAAGTGCTCCATCCTCTGCAATGGTATAAGTATCGGCCACAGCTACCGGTGGTTGGTTAGGCGTGCCTACTGCAATGGTTACAGCAACCGGCGTACAGGAAGCGCACAGGCGGTAACTAAAGCTGGCCGGGCCATTATAGCCTGTTGCAGGCACAAATACGAAAGAACCATCCGCATTGAATGTAAGCGTTCCGGCTTCAGGTGCCACTGTGGTTACCAGTTCGGCACTCAGCGGACTGTCAACATCCACATCATTAAACAGCACACCAGGTGCCGCTACTGTTAATGTACTGTCGGTAGCTACATAGTAGAAATCGTTGGCCGCCACCGGCGCATCATCTACCGGCGTAATAGTAAAGGTAACTACCGCCGTATCTCTTCCACCATGGTTATCATCTGCCGCATAAGAGAAGATATCGCTACCATTATAATTGGCATCCGGTGTATAACTAAAGGTTCCATCCGCATTGAGCGTAATAATGCCATGTGATGGTGGCGCTACCAGTATAGTATATAAGGTATCACCATCCGGATCGGTATCGTTCACCAGCACACTGGCTGCATTAGATAATGTTTCATCTTCTGCCAGCGTATAGGTATCGTTCACTGCCACAGGTTTGTTATTTACCCCTGTAACATTCATGGTAACCGTTCCTGTTGCCACACCACCTGCACCATCATTCAACTGATAAGTAAAGCTATCTATGCCACTAAAATACATGGCAGGTGTATAAGTAAAGCTGCCATTGGCATTCAGCACCACGGTACCGCCTTTGGCTGTAGCTTTCGTTTCCGCAGTTACGCTTAACACGTCGGCAGCCCCTGAACCAGCAACAATATCCGGATCGGTATCATTAAACAACACCCCATTACCCGTAGAGGTATAAGGTGTATTTTCCATAGTAGTATAACTATCTGCATTAGCCACCGGACTATCGTTCACCGCAGTTACAGTAATAGTAACTAAACCAGTATCACTGCCGCCCTTGCCATCATGCACCAGGTAAGTAAAGGTATCTGTTCCATTATAATTGGCACCAGGCTGATAAGTGAACGTTCCATCACTATTAAATGCAAGGCTACCATGAGCAGGTCCTGACAATACAGAAGCCGTTAAAGTATCGCCGTCTTTATCAGTATCGTTGACCAATACACTGGTAGTAGCCATTAACTGTATATCTTCTGCAACCGTATAGCTATCGTCAGCTGCCAACGGCATATCATTCACGGCACTTACAGTAAAGTAGATCACTCCCCTCACCTGCGCTCCGCTGCCGTCTGTTACAAAATACACTACACTATCTGCACCACTGTAATCAGCAGCCGGCGTGTAGGTATAAGTGCCGTTTGTATTTTTCACAAACGAACCATGCGCAGGCTGTTGCACCGAAGCAATGTATAACGAATCGCCGTCACTATCCTGGTCGTTAAATGTAATCTGCTGCTCGGTCAGTGTCAGTGCTTCATCTTCATTCACGGTATAAGAAACCGGCGTCGTTACCGGCTCGTCGTTAGCCGCCAAGACTGTAAGCTTAACCGTTCCCGAAACGCAGGATCCCGAAGCATCACATGCTTTGTATACAAAACTGTCTACACCATTGTAGTTAGCATAAGGAGTATAGGTAAAGCTACCATCGGAATTCAGCACCACGGTGCCATTAGATGGTGGCGTTACCAGTGATGCTGTCAGTGTTTCTCCATCCGCATCTGTATCATTGACCAACACACCATTTGCAGCAGTAGTGATAAATGGCACATCTTCCTGCACATTACCATATACATCTGCCCCTACCACCGGTGCATCGTTTACAGCATTCACCGTAATAATCACCAGCGCCACATCACAGGTATTGATAGCACTGCAAATCTGGTAACCAATCGAATCTTTTCCATTAAAGTTTGGAGCTGGGATATATAATAATGATCCATCATCCCCTATGGTTACTGTTCCATGTGCAGGTGGCACCACGGTGTTAACAGTGAGTGTATCATTTGCATTCACGCCTGCATAAACATCGTTAGCCATTACACCCGGAGCTGCCACCCGTAAGGTATCATCTTCATTCACCGTGTAAGTGTCAGGCATAGCCACCGGACGACTATTAGGCGGCACAATTTTCACACGAACTGTAATTACATCGCTGCACAAAGCAGGCGTTCTGTTATCACAGGCTTTATAGGTAAAGCTATCCACACCGGTATATCCATCAGCCGGGGTATAGGTAAAGTTGCCATTGCCGTTCAGCACCAGCGTACCCTGTGCCGGCATTGTTACCACGGTTGCGGTAAGCGTATCCATATCGGCATCACTGTCATTACTTAATACATTACCACTTACAGGGGTATCCTGTATGGTAGCAATGCTATCTGCCTGTGCTACCGGCGCCCTGTTTCCAGGAGCCTGCACGGTAATACTGATCAGCTTGCTATCGCATAATTGCGGCGATGCCGTATCACAGGCCTGGTAGGTAAAGGTTTCCGTACCACTAAAGCCTGTTGTTGGCGTATAGGTAAATGCACCATCTGCATTAAACGTAATAGTTCCGTTCAATGGCTGCGTTACCAGCGAAGCAGTTAACGGATCGCCGTCTGCATCGCTATCGTTGGCCAACACATTGCCACTCACCGGTGTATTATAGGCAGTAGTATATACATCGCTTACCACAGTAGGCCTGTCATTTACAGAACGCACCACCACTCTCACCACAGCATCGGCAAAAGCACCGCTTTGATCGTATACGCGGTATACAAAGCTATCCACGCCATTGTAATTGGTATTTGGGGTATACACATAGGCATTATTACCACCAGAACTGATAGTGCCATGCGCCGGCGCTCCCTGTATTACCAGGGTTAAAGCATCGCCATCAGGATCACTGTCGTTCTGCATCAATTGCTGGGCAGTAATATTCAGCGGAACATCTTCATCTGTTGTCAACGTATCGTTTACGGCCACCGGTGCATCATTCACAGGTAAAACTGTTACACGCACGTAGGCGGTATCACAAAGTCCTCCCGGATCGCACACCTTATACTGGATGCTATCCACACCTGTAAAGTTTGGATCAGGAGTATAGGTTAAGGTGCCATCCGCATTGGTAACCAGCGTACCATGCGCCAATGTTCCAATACGTTGTGGTGTAAGCACATCGCCATCCACATCATAATCATTCACCAGCACAGTGTCCGGACGGAATGTAACCGGCATATCCTCCATTACCGTGAAATTGTCATCCACCGCCACCGGTGCGTCGTTGACTGCAGTAATGTTTATCAGCGCTGTAGCATTAGAGCAGGCTCCTGATGCATCGCATACACGGTATACAAAACTATCCACACCATTATAATTAGCCTCTGGCGTATAACGGAAACCGCCATCAGGTTGCAGGGTTACGCTGCCATGCACCGTACCCGTTACCAGGGTCACCGTCATCTGATCGCCATCTGCATCCGTGTCATTGGCTATAACGCCCGGAGCAGGTACCACCAGGGTGGTATCTTCCGAAACCGTATAACTATCGCCTGCGCCTACCGGAGCATCATTCACTGCATTTACAGTAACATAGATAGTTCCGGTTGAGCACGATGGCGGATTACCGTTATCACATACAGTATAGGTAAACTGGTCTGCTCCCGCATAGTTCGCAGCGGGTGTGTAGGTATAGCTACCGTCTGGATTTTGCACCAGGGTACCATGTAACGGCTGTCCGTTAATTACCACGCTCAGCGAATCACCATCAGCATCAACCGGGCTGCTTAATATATCCGACTGATTAATAGGACGCGGAGTATCTTCTGTGGCAGTAAGATTAATATTACCTGCCTGCGGAGCATCTGCAACGGCTGCAACAGAAAGCACTACCGTACCAGTTGCACATAAACCTCCCGGATCGCAAACACTGTAGGTAAAGCTGTCTATGCCATTATAGTCCGGGTTACCGGTATAGGTAAAACTACCGTCAGGATTTAACGTTAATGAACCATGCAGCGGCCCTGTAGCAACTGAGGCTACCAGTAAATCGCCATCCGCATCTTTATCATTCAACAGCACACCTGGCGCTGTAATCTGTAATGGTGCGTCTTCCATTCCATTATAAGCATCATTTACAGCAACCGGCTTGTCAGGCTGTGGCGCTATAGTAATAGAAACCGAACCTACCGTGCAAGCCTGTGACGCATCACAAACACGATAAGTGAAGTTATCTGTACCGTTATAATCAGCATCAGGAGTATATACAAAACTACCATCTGCATTCATCACAAGCGTACCATGTGCCGGCTGGCTGGCTATAGCAGCAGTAAGCGCATCCCCATCTGCATCAGTATCGTTGGCCAGCACTCCATTCGCCGCCGAAACATTTAATACTGCATCCTCATTCACGTTATACGGCCCATCATTTACGGCGGCCGGAGCATCATTTGCCGCTGTTACTGTTAAAGCTACTACTACGGTATCTGACGCACCCGTTGCATCCAGTACCCTATAGGTAAACGAATCTAATCCGTTGTAATCAGCAACCGGTGTATAAGTGAACGAGCCGTCGTTGTTCAACACCACCGATCCGTGAACAGTGTTGGTTACCAAAGCTGACCAGATAGACTCTCCATCAGGATCGGAATCGTTACCCATAACACCCGGCGCTGCCACTGTTAATACAGAGTCTTCCGTTACAACATAACTATCAGCTACTCCTACAGGCGCATCGTTTACAGGCGTTACCGTAATATTCACGGTACCATTGCTACAGTATTGCGGTGTGCCATTATCACAAACAGTATAGGTAAAGAAGTCTGCACCATTATAGTTGGCATCCGGTGTATAGGTAAAGGTGCCATCCGGATTTTGCACTACCGTTCCATGCGCAGGCGCAGCAGCCAGCGTGGCCGTTAACACCTGGCCCTGATCGGCATCTGTATCATTGGCGAGTACATTAATGATTACGGAGCCGTCTTCCGCCACTGTAGCGGTATCACTTACCGCCACCGGAGCATCATTTACATCGCCTATCACAAATTTCACCGTCACATCTGCCGAGCAGGCGCCTGAAAGATCGCAAGCCCTGTAACTAAAGCTATCTATCCCTGTAGCATTCGATTGAGGTGTATATATAAATGAGCCGTCTGCATTTAACTGAAGTGTGCCTTTAGATGGCTGACTTACCAGCGACACAATAGCCTCACCGTCTGCATCATAGTCATTGGCAAGTACTCCTGCCGAAGCATCTACGCGCAGAGTGCTATCCTCTGTCACCTGGTAGGTGTCGGGATTAGCTACCGGTGCATCATTTACAGCTATAACCGTTATAATTAAGCGGCCTTGTGTACATAATCCACCGGTATCACACAACTGATAAGCATATTCAGCTATACCATTAAAATCAGGCGCAGGTGTAAAGGTATAATTACCATCAGCCGCCATTACCAGTGTCCCCCTTCCGTCGGTAGTGGTGCCAGGTGTTACTGCTAATCCAAAAGTACCCTCCGCATCGGTGTCGTTTGCCATCACAGAAACGGTACTGTTATATGTAACATCCTCTACAGCAGTAACACTATCTGTTACTGCTACCGGCGCATCATTTACCGTTACAAAACTGAATCGAACCGTTACCGGATCAGAACAGAGGTTTACATCGCAGGCCTGATAGCTGAACGAATCCACTCCGTTGGCATTAGGTTGCGGTATATATATAAAGGACCCATCAGAACGTAATGTTATGCTGCCTTTTGATGGCTGGGTTAATATAGCCACTATCACTCCACCATCCACAGAGATATCATTTTTAAGTACGCCATTAGCGGCACCCACCGTAAGGGTGCTATCTTCTGTTACATCATATGTATCCGGATTGGCTATAGGCTTATCATTTTCAGCGGTTACTGTAATAGAAACCAGGCCGGTATCCACACCACCATTACCATCACTGATAGTATAGCTGAACTGATCAAATCCATTGTAATTAGCGTTTGGTGTATATACAAAACTGCCATCCGCATTCAGGGTGAGTGAACCATGTGAAGGACCTGTTTGTACAGACGGAGTTAACACATCGCCATCCGCATCTGTATCATTAGCCAGTACACCTGGCGCAGCCACTACCAGCGCTGTATCTTCTGCTGTAGTGTAACTGTCGTTTCCAGCTACCGGAGCATCATTCACGTTACCAACATTCAATATCACTATTACAGGTGCGCTGCACTGGGCAGGCGTACCATGATCACAGGCCTGGTAACTGAAACTATCCACACCAGCGAAACTGGCATTAGGAGTATAAGTGAACGACCCGTCCGGCTGTAAATTCAGTGTTCCATGAGCTGCAGTTACCAATACTGCTACCACAGGATCACCATCCACATCTGTATCATTAGCCAGCACACCTGTAGCCGCAGGCACAACCAGTTGCACATCTTCTGTTACGCTATAAGAATCCGGAGCAGCCACTGGCGCATCATTCACAGCTGTTATGCTGATAGAAGCTACAGCATTGGAACAAGCCCCCGCAGCATCACATACGCTATAGGTAAACGCATCAGCGCCGTTGTAATTAGCATTTGGATTATAGGTAAAGCTACCGTTGGCGTTCAACACCATAGTACCGTGCGCAGGAGCCTGTACTAAAGTATAAGTCAATGCAGCTGGTACATCATCCACATCTGTATCGTTGCTACCTACATTACCGGTTAATTGGGTATCCTCATCTATGGTATAGCTGTCGTTGTTAGCAACCGGTTTATCATTTACAGCGGTTACGGTAATAGTTACCGTAGCATCGCTGCTGTCGCCATTGGCATCTTTGGCACGATAAGTAAAGTTATCCGTACCGTTAAAATCCTGGGCAGGTACATAGTAGAACGAACCATCCCCGTTCAGCTGTAAAGTGCCATGCGACACATTGGTTACCAGTCTGGCTGACAATGTTGGCGTACCTGTTTCGTCCGGATCTGTATCATTACCTAATACGCCCGGTGCATTCACCGTAAGCGCGTTATCTTCTGCAGTAGTATATGAATCGGCGTTGGCTACAGGTGGCCTGTTGCTGGTTCCTACATTCAATGTAACCGTAGCAGGTGTACAAGTGCTGCACAGGCGGTAACTGAACGTTACCGTACCCACAAAGCCGGTTGGCGTTACATATACAAAGCTGCCATCGGAATTAAAGGTTAACCCGGTTGATGGACCGCTCACCAGCTCGGCGCTCAGCGGACTATCCACATCCACATCATTCTGCAATACTCCTGGAGCTGCAATGCTCAGGGTACCATTGGTTGCAATGTAATAATTATCGTTATTGGCTACCGGCGGGTCATCTACGGCAGTAACGGTAAGTGTTACCGTACCGGTATCCTTTCCACCCTTACCATCACTTACGGTATAGGTGAAGCTATCGCCACCATTATAATTGGCATTAGGAGAATAGGTGAATGTACCATCGGCATTAATGGTTACCGTTCCATGCAATGGATTATCCAGCAATGCTGCGGTTAAAGCATCTCCATCCACATCTGTGTCATTTGCCAGCAGGCCATTGGCCGGCGTGGTGGTTAACGGAGTGTCTTCTGCCAGCGTATAGCTATCGTTTGTGGCTACCGGCGCATCATTTACAGCCTGCACCGTCATAATAACGGTACCCTGTGCCTGTCCGCCTTTACCATCATTTACCGTATAACTGAAGCTGTCTATGCCATTATAATTAGCCGCCGGCGTATAAGTAAAGGAACCATTGGCATTTATCTGCACGGTACCGCCTTTGGCAGTGGCTTTGGTTTCAGCAGTTACGGTAAGCACATCCTGCTGACCTGGTGCATTGGTGCTGATATCCGGATCAGTGTCGTTAAACAACACTCCCGGAGCAGCTGCTGTAAATGGCACATCTTCATTGGTGGTATAACTGTCATTAGTGGCAACCGGGTTGTCATTCACCGGTGCTACCACCAATACCACTGTACCTGTATCTGTGCCACCTTTTCCATCACTTACTATATAGGTAAGACTATCTGTTCCGTTAAAGTTGGACGATGGTGTGTATGTAAATGTTCCATCGTTGTTAAAGGTTACCGAGCCATGTAATGGCGCAGCCAATAAATTAGCCTGTAAGGCATCACCATCCACATCTGTATCATTAGCCAGCACATTCACTGTTGCAGTAAATGGCTGATCTTCTGTAACCTGGTATTGATCGTTTACAGCCACCGGCGCATCATTTACCGGGTTTACAGTCAACTGAACCGTTCCGGTTGCTACTCCCCCATGACCATCACTTACCGTATAAGTAAAGCTATCTACGCCATTATAGTTTGCAGCCGGCGTATAAGTATAAGTACCATTACCATTTTGAACCAGCGTGCCATGTGCCGGTTGAGTTACTGCTGTAACCGTCAACGCATCACCATCGGCATCCCTGTCGTTAAATATCAGCTGTTGCTGTGTTAATACCAGCTGCTGATCTTCATTCACTGAGTAGTTAACGGGTAAAGTAACCGGTGCATCATTTACATTAGCAATGGTAAAGGTAACCGTACCCTGAGCGCAGGCACCCGATACATCGCAGGCTTTGTAAATAAAGCTATCCAGCCCGTTGTAATCTGCTACCGGAGTATACGTAAAGCTGCCATCAGCATTCAGTGTCAGTGATCCATGAAGCGGACCGGTAACAACAGATGCATTTAGCACATCGCCATCTTTATCTGTATCATTCGCTAATACACCATTGGCCGCAGTTACGGTATAGGTGGCATCTTCCTGTAAATTATTGTAGCTGTCGTTTACCGCTACAGGCACATCATTTACTGACGTAACAGAAATAATTACCAGGCCTGTATCGCAACTATTATCCGGGTCACATACGCGGTAAGCAATAGTATCTATGCCATTATAATCGGCATTAGGCGTGTAAGTAAAGCTGCCATTGGCATTTATAGTAGCTGTGCCATGCAGCGGGTTACGCACCAAAGAAGCTGTCAGGGTATTCTGTGCATTATCCGGATCACTGTCGTTAAACAGTACGCCCGGGGCAGCAACGGTCAACACGGCATCTTCATTCACCGTATACCTGTCTGTCACAGCAGATGGTTTATCATTTACCGGAGTTACCGGTATACGAACGGTACCTATGCTACAAAGTGAAGGGGAACCATTATCACATACCCTGTAGGTAAAGCTGTCTACTCCGTTGAAATTAGGAGCAGGCGTATAAGTAAAGCTGCCATCCCCATTTTGCACCAACGTACCGTTAGCTGGCTGTGAGCCTATACTTATGGTTAAAGCATCTCCTTCCGGATCGGAATCATTAACCAGAAGGGTAGCTGCCGGAATATTCACCGCAACATCTTCCAATGTAGCCGGTAATACATCATTACCAGCCACCGGTGCATCGTTCACCGCGGCTATTGTAATGATAGCTGTTCCAATGCTACATGCATTGGATGCATCACAAACTTTATAAGTGAAGGTGTCAGTACCATTGTAATTAGCCGCAGGCACATAGGTAAACGAGCCATTGGCATTTACCGTTAATGTACCATGTAAAGGCTGGGTATTTACAGAAGCGGAAATAGGATCGTTTTCAGGATCTGATGCATTAAATAATAAACCAGGCGCTGCTACATTCAGGGTAATATCCTCTGTGCCGGAATAAGTAACAGTTCCCGCAATTACCGGAGGATCATTTACCGGGGTTACAGTTATCACCACTGTGCCGGTAGCCGAGCAGGCACCGCTGCCATCACAAGTCCTGTAATCGAAGCTGTCTTTGCCATTAAAATTGAGCGATGGAGTATAGCTAAAGCTACCATTGGCGTGTAGGGTTAATGTTCCATTAGCAGGCATTCTTACCACCGATGCGGTAATGGCATCTCCATCCACATCGCTATCGTTTGTCAGCACACCTGGTGCAGCAATATCCAAACGGGTATCTTCAGCAGTAGTATAACTATCATTAGCAGCTACCGGCGCATCGTTCACTGCTGTTACAGTTAATATCACGGTAGCAGTGCTGCATAAACCTCCTGCATCACAAGCACGGTAAGTAAAGCTGTCGGTGCCATTGTAATTGGCTGCCGGTGTATATACAAAGCTGCCATTGGCATTCACCGTTACAGCTCCATGCACGGGTTGGGCCGACAGGGAAGCTGTGAATGCATCGCCATCTACGTCGTAATCGTTGAATAATAAACCAGGCGCTGCTATAGTTAATACAGAATCTTCTGCCACTGTATAAGCATCTCTCCTTGCAACCGGAGCATCATTCACAGCCGTTACATTGAATTTAACGGTTCCGGTGGCACAGGCGTTAGAAGGATCGCATACACGATAGGTAAAGCTGTCTACACCATTGTAATCAGCTGCCGGGGTATAACTAAAGCTACCATCAGCATTCATGGTTACCGATCCATGCGCCGCCTGTATTAACAGGGAAGCGGTAAGACGATCTCCATCCACATCCGTATCGTTACTGAGCACACCATTGGCTGCACTCACGTTCAGCGTCACATCTTCCGTTGCGGTATAATTATCAGCCACTGCTACCGGCGCATCATTTACCGGGCTTACGGTAACAGATGCGGTTGCCTGTGTACAGGCTCCGGATGGATCGCAAAGCTGGTAAGTAAATACATCCGAACCATTATAGTTGGCGTTAGGTGTATACGTGAACGAGCCATCGGCATTCACCACCACTGTACCATGTTGCGCCTGTGTAACCAGCGCAGCAGTTAGAGCATCACCGTCCACATCCGATCCGTTAGACACCAATCCCGGAGCGGCAATAGTCAACACCTGGTCTTCCGTAGCGGAGTAAGATGCATTGGAAACTACCGGCGCATCGTTTACGGCACTCACGATTAAGTATACCTTTCCGGTGGCACAGGCATTAGAGGCATCGCACACACTGTAGGTAAAGCTGTCTAAACCATTATAATTAGCATTAGGCGTATACAGGAAGCTGCCATTAGACTGCAGCGTAACCGTTCCTTTAGCAGCATTGGTAACAATGGCGGCAGTTAAGGCATCGCCGTCCACATCCGTATCATTACTTAATACACCTGGCGCCGCAATACTTAACGCCTGATCTTCCGGCGTAGTATAATTATCGTTTGCTGCTACCGGCGCATCATTTACCGGATTAACGGTAACAGATACCGTTGCGGTATCACATAATTGTGGCGATCCGCCATCACAGGCCCTGTATCTGAACTGATCTGTTCCATTGAAATTAGCAGCAGGCGTATAGGTAAAGCTGCCATCTGTGTTTAACACCAGCGTACCATGGGCAGGTGCAGTAACCACAGATGCACTCAGCACATCGCCATCTACATCGGTATCATTTAATAACACACCTCTGGCTGCTACGGTAAGCACCTGGTCTTCATTCACAGTATAAGCATCGCTTTGAGCAACCGGTTTGTCATTCACCGATGTTACAGTAAAGGTAACGGTAACAGGAGAAGAGCATGCACCGGTAGGATCACACGCTTTATAACTGAACTGGTCTGTGCCATTGAAATTAGCCGCAGGCGTATAGGTAAACGTTCCATTGGAGTTTAATACCAGGGTTCCATTACTTACGTTACTCACCAACGTAGCACTTAACACATCGCCATCTGCATCGGTATCATTGCTTAATACACCGGTGCCGGTGGTAGTAAGGCTACCATCTTCGGCAAGCGTATAACTATCCGCCGTTGCCACAGGAGTGCGGTTGCCATTCGCCACATTGAGTATTACCGTGGCTGTAGCACAGGCATTGGAGGCATCGCAGGCACGATAGATAAAGCTGTCCAGCCCACTGAAGCCTGTTGCAGGGGTATAAGTAAACGATCCATTACCATTTAAGGTAAGTGTACCTCTGGTAACAGTGGTTACAAGGGAAGCCACCAGCTGATCGCCATCCGCATCAGTGTCATTGGCCAATACACCAGGTGCATTTACTGTAAAGCTTGCATTACCGGTAAGGTTCACCTGGTCATTTACAGCAACCGGTGCATCGTTCACCGGGGTAACCGTAATAGCTACTGATGCCGGAGCCGAAGCTGTGCCCAGGTTATCCTGTACAGTATACGTAAAGTTATCCGCGCCATTATAATTGGCCGCAGGAGTATAAGTTATTGTTCCATTGCCGTTCACTACAGCCGTGCCATGTGCAGGGCCGGCAACAATGGTAACAGAAGAAGTATTTAAAGTGCCGTCAGCATCAGAATCATTCGCCAGCACAGCAATAGTAGCCGCCACATCTTCATTGGTGGTTACCGCATCATTCTGTGCAACCGGTGCGTTGTTTACTTTTATCAACACATCATCAGTGCTCGCCGCACAAGGGAGATTGGTAATGGTCCAGCGGAATGTATATGTTCCAGGAACCAGGTTGTTCACCACTGTGTTGAACTGGGCATCGTTGACAAAGCTGGCAGTATTGGGGCCAGATACCTGTGTCCACTTACCTGTACCGGTAGTTGGACTATTGGCTGCCAGGGTGGCGCTGGTAATATTAGCCGGTCCCTGGTCGGGGCCTGCATTGGCTCCTGTTGCAGCACCATTCACAGTGATCTGCAGCACATTACTGATAGCATCAGCACACGTGCCGGAGCTAACCCGTCTGCGGTAATAAATAGTTTGTGTTAAGTTACCCGGCGTATAATTCTGTGCATTGCTGCTACCAGCAGCAGTGGTAAAGTTACTTACCCCATCTGCACTGCTTTCCCATACATAAGTATACGCTCCGGTTCCATTAGCCGGCGTAGAGCCGGTTAATGCCGCAGGCGCAGTACCGGAACAAATGGTTTGGCCGGCGGCAATAGTGTTGTTAGAGATAGCAGGCGTAACGGTAACGGTTAAGGTGTTGCTGTTTACAGCAGAACAGGTACCGGAAGTTACTACCCTCCGGTAATAAGTGGTTTGGGACACTGCCGGTGCATCGTAGGTAGCAGCTGTAGCTCCGGATATAGCACTAAAGCTGGAGTTATCTGTTGACACCTGCCATTGGTAGGTATATGCGCCTGTGCCACCCGTAGGCGCTGTTTGTGTAAAGACAGCAGGATCGCCACTGGCGCAGAATGTTTGGTTTGCGCTGACAGAACCTGCCGTAAGTGCCGGGTTAATAGTAACCATAATTACATTACTGATGGCATCGGCACAATTACCGGAGCTTAACACTCTTCTATACCAGGTGGTTTGTGTAATAGCCGGCGCATCGTAAGTAGCAGCTGTAGCACCTGATATATTAGAGAATCCGGCACTGGCACTGGTTACTGAGCTTTGCCACTGGGTAGTATACGTTCCCGTACCACCCGTGGCTGCCGATAACTGTGTAAATGCAGCAGGATCTCCACTCACACAAAATGACTGATCGCTACCTATTGAGCCTGCAGTTAATGCCGGATTAATAGTTATAGAAATAACGTTGCTGACAGACGCCGACGTACAAGCCCCTGAGGTAACGGAGCGACGGTAATAAGTAGTTACCGTGGTACTTGGCGGATCGTAGCTGCTAGCTGTTGCGCCACTAATGTCTGTAAAAGTGCTATTATCAGTAGATGATTGCCACTGATAGGCATAAGTTCCACTGCCGCCTGTTGGTGTGCTGCCTGTGATCACTGCTGCATCGCCGCTGGCACAGAAAGTGGTAGTGGCCGGTGCAGTAATGCTATTGCCCGCTATGGCAGGTTGTATAGTAATAGTGACCGCATTGCTGTATAGCATTGTGCTACATATCCCTGAAGCTACTCCTCTGCGATAATAAGTAGTACTGGAAATAGCAGGCGGATCATAACTGGCAGCTGTTGCCCCGCTGATATCAGTGAAAGTAGTGCCATCGGCAGAACTTTGCCATTGATAAGTATACGTACCCGTGCCACCCGTAGGTGTGGCTCCTGAAATAACAGCTGCGTCTCCACTGGTACAAAACGTAGTAACAGTGGGTGCAGTAATGGTGTTGCCTGCCAATGCAGCCAGTACAGTAATCTGCACATCACTCGTACTGACAGCACAATTGCCATTGGATATGGTCCAGCGGAACACATAGGTTCCGGTTGTTAAACCAGTAACCGATGTGCCCGGTGTGGCTGCATTCGCAAACACAGGCGTTCCCGGACCACTGACTTTACTCCACGCGCCTGTTCCTACAGCAGGTGTATTACCTGCCAGTGTAGTGCTGGTTGCTGCACATAATGTTTGTGCTGCACCTGCATTAGCAGTTGTAGGAAAAGCATATATCTGTGTAGAGGTATTAATAATATTATTACAGCCAACACCCGATGGCAAAGCATCACACTCCGACTGTGGATCGGTGGGCGCTGCGGCATCCGGATTAGTAGCATCAGGATCAGTTACATCAGCCGGACGCATGATACTCGCTTTGGTAACCAGTGAACCGCCTGATGGTATGGTAGAAATAGTACCGGTTACCGTAAAGGTTACTATGGCACCATTATTCATATTTAAGCTGGCATTGTATGCAGTAGAAGTAGTAGTACCGCTGGATACGGTAGAAGTACCACTGGTAAAGGAGCTGGACACGGTTACGTTAGTAAATTCTGCCGGGAAAGTAAAGGCAAACTTAGCACCGGTAACTGCATCAGGACCATTATTTTTTACAGGGATAGTATACGTAATGGTAGTACCCTGGCAAGGCTGCGAAGCTGCATTACTGGTTACATTCACCACCTGCAAATCGGCTTCCCTTAATGTAATAGTAGCACTGGAAGTAGCAGGCGCGCTTAATACATAAGCCCATGTATCCAATCCACGCACATCGCCAAACTCAGTGGATCCGGCACCTGCCGTGCCCCACCTATGGCCGTTCACCGTACTGCTTAACCCATCGATGGTTGTTTTTAATGGATTGGAAGGAGTACCCACCGTGCTGATATTGGTATCATCCCAATACACCGTGTTATCTCCCGATCCCGATCCATTCGTTCGGGTAATAATAATACCATTCACATTTCGCTCCACATCCAGAAAGGGGAAATGAATTTCACCTCCAAACAGTATAGCCCGCATATTAATAGGCGTGCTGGTACTGACAGTGGCACCTGCCTTTACACCTTTCCCATTTAACCCATCCCAATAAACAGTATTGGTGCCTGCAACAGCAATACCCGTAAGCCTTCGGTCAACCGAATCGGAATACACACCATTGTTGTTTAAATCCAGATCAACGGCAAAGTTGCCTGCCTGATTAGCTGTAAAAGTAATATTACCACCAGCGGGGTTAGTACCTGCCGTATTAGGCGTTCCTTCTATACCAGCAAAGGATACAGCGGATGCAACAGGGCTTACTGGCGTAGTTAACAACCAGTCAGTTCCCAGCAGGGAAGCGGCGGTGGCCGGCAGGTCAGATGCCGGTGTATTAAAGAATATTTTTTGTGTAATATCTGTTTGCGTGTCTGCTGTACGTGGGTCTTTGGTAGCCAGGCTTGTTAAAGTGTTTACGCTTTTATAAGAAGGCGCGCCTGAAGAATTTTGAAAGCCCTTATTATTCGCAAAAAAGGAAAAGCCGTTACCAGCCTGTCCATTGTTATTTACAGTATATAAAAAACCATCTTTGGTTAATACGCGAAAGGTAGTGTTAAAGCCTATGTCATAAGCCCCGAGAATACCCGTAAAAACATTGGTAAACACACGCCCTGTAATAAACGCAGTGTTATTGCTGTTCCTTACTGAAACATCGAAAGCCGCTATATAATTGGAGTTGGTAGGCTGTGTCCAGTTGGCGTTGGCAGCAACCGTATTGGGCGATGTATTGGAAGTAGTGCTTGGGGCAACAAAATCGACTTCCCATATACCCGCTTCGGAAGCACCTACCGTAAATATAGCCGGCACCCATCCTCCCAAAACCAAAGGCCCCAGCAATTCCTGTGTACGGTTATTAATAACACCTGCTCCTAAACTTAACAAGCCACCATTACCGGTGGTATACGTATTACCATTAGGCGCCCGCAGGTTGATAGTACCATTACCCACGCCCTGCGCACTGGAACCTACATATATAGACTCTCCGGCTTTCACGTACACCTTCATGGTTCCCGCTGTGGGAAAGGGGTTGGTAGCACTAGCCATAGTAGTACTGTTCAGATACGCACGGTACCCGGAAGCTCCCGAAGGATACATGTCTTTACTACCCTCTGCTTTACCCCGCAGCGAGAAGAACAAACACACTACGCCCAGTAGTAGTGACTTTATATAATTATGGATATTGGATGTTTGATCATAAGGACAGCTAGCGGATAACATAATATAAGTTTACAGGTACGGCTCTTATGCTCAGCTGTCGGCTAATTCCAATCGTTACTAATGCCAATCGAATATTAAAAATAATAGTTAAAACGAAATAAACAAGAGAAAGCAAAAAATTTAATCGACAACAGATAATAATATACTATCATGTTTTACACTGCTAATAAACAGTATACTAAATTATATATGAGCAGAAAAAAAACTTTACTAAAAATGTTATGCAAAAGAGAATAACTAATTACGCGCTTTTAATAACAGATGTAACAACTGACTTACATAAGCCAGTTGCAACTCTTTGGAGAAGGGGTATGATGAGCTTTTCTCAACATTCAGTTTACGACATATGGCTTTGGCTTCATGCTCCTGCACATCAGTCAGTCTGTTCATTACTTTACGGCCGGTAAATAAATTCAGAGCCTGTAAACGCAGCAGTAAATTGTCCGGAAAAAAATGTTGCTCAAATCTGAACAAAAAGTCCTCTTCAGCTGTAGCTAGGGAAATATACCACCCATTTTGCCATTTTCCGGTTTCTAACATCTCATCTACGAATTTTCATCCGGCAAAGTTCATACACCTTGCGAGAACTTCACTAACACATTTCAAAGCATTACTAGCAAAATTCAAACACCAGCGGATAACAAGTGGACAATTTTGGATAAAGCGTCGCCAACGTATTTAAGTTCTTTTGCAGTGTGTGTGTTCTTACACTCAACACTTTGTAAATACCTCATTATGCTAAAAGGCTTTTTTAACGTACCCACCCCGGTAAATGAACCGGTTTTGCAATATGCACCCGGCAGTAAAGAAAGAGCATTGTTAACTGATGCGCTGGCGCAGGCACGTGCAACAGAAACAACCATCCCTATGTATATAGGTGCTGCAGAAGTTACTACCGATAAAAAGGTATCTATGCATCCCCCCCACGATCACAAACATTGCCTGGGCTATTACTACCAGGGTAATAAGCAGCACGTGCAGCAGGCTATTGATGCCGCATTGACCGCTAAAGAAAGCTGGGAAAACCTGGCATGGGAACAAAGAGCTGCTATCTTTTTAAAGGCGGCAGACTTAATAGCCGGTAAATACCGCTACCAGCTGAATGCCGCTACCATGCTTTGCCAAAGCAAGAACGCCTACCAGGCCGAGATTGATGCCGCTTGTGAGCTGATCGACTTCTTACGTTTTAACGTGAAGTATATGTCTGAAATATACAGCCAGCAGCCCCCTGTATCAGGCCCCGGCACCTGGAACCGTGTAGAACAAAGACCGCTGGAAGGATTTGTGTTTGCCTTAACTCCTTTCAACTTCACCGCTATTGCCGGCAACCTGCCTGCCTGTGTAGCTATGATGGGCAACGTAGTGGTATGGAAGCCAGCCAACACCCAGATCTACTCTGCAGCTTTGATCATGAAAATATTAAAAGAAGCGGGCTTACCCGATGGCGTTATTAACCTGGTATACGTTTCAGGTACGGATGCAGGTGACGTTATTTTCCAGCACCCCGACTTTGCCGGCATTCACTTTACCGGTTCCACCGGTGTGTTCCAGAATATCTGGCAAACCATTGGCAACAACATCAGCAAATACAAAACCTATCCACGCATTGTAGGCGAAACCGGTGGCAAGGACTTCATTCTTGTACACCCCAGTGCCGATATAAAGCTTACTAATACTGCGTTTGTAAGAGGTGCGTTTGAATACCAGGGTCAGAAATGCTCTGCTGCATCCAGGGGCTATGTACCTGCCAGCTTGTGGCCTGCCTTAAAAGAACTGTTGGTAGCCGATCTGGCCAGCCTGAAAATGGGCGGTGTAGAAGAGTATGGCAACTTCATTAATGCGGTGATCGATGAGAAATCATTTGATAAAATAGCCAGCTATATCAACAATGCTAAAAATGATGCCCAGGCAGAGATTATAGCAGGCGGCAACTATAGCAAAGAGAAAGGATACTTTATTGAGCCTACTGTTATTGTTACCACCAACCCGAATTATACCACTATGTGTGAAGAAATATTCGGACCTGTGTTAACCCTGTACATTTATAATGATGAAGAGTTTGATCACATTCTGAAAGTAGTGGACAGCACTTCGGGCTATGCATTAACCGGTGCTTTTATAGCACAGGACAGGTATGCCATTGACAAAGCTTCTCATGCTTTACGAAATGCTGCAGGCAACTTTTATATTAACGACAAGCCCACCGGCGCAGTAGTAGGACAACAGCCTTTTGGTGGTGCACGTGCATCGGGCACCAATGACAAAGCGGGCTCTATGATTAACCTGTTAAGATGGGTTTCGCCGCGAACTATCAAAGAAACTTTCAACGGAGCAACCAGTTACCATTATCCTTTCTTAGATAAATAAGCACAAAAAAGCCTGCCTGTACATCCTATACATGGCAGGCTTTTTATTGATAGTTGTATCTGTTATAATACAATGCTGTTAATAGCTGTTTCCAATGCAGTATCCTGCAGGCCACTCATAGCAAAGCCTTCTGCTTTTACAAAAGCAACATCGGTGATACCAATAAAACCTAATACGGTTTTGAGGTAAGGCGCTACAAAATCCATTGCCTGTAAATCGCCACTGTACACACCACCTGTGGCTACCGCAACATATACTTTTTTACCTTTTACCAAACCTTCGGGGCCATTGGCTGTGTAACGGAAAGTAATGCCGGCACGGCAGATATGATCTATCCACGCTTTTAAAGTAGAAGAAATACCAAAGTTGTACATGGGTGCACCTATTACCAGCACATCCGCTTCCATCAGTTGCTGTATGGCTTCATTGGAATGACGGATAGCCATTTTATTTTCTTCTGAATGCTTTTCAGCTGGTGTAAAAAATGCATTCAGGTGCGACTCTTCCAGGTGTGGGAAAGGTGTTTGGGTAAGGTCTTTTACTACTACAGTAGCAGCAGGATTCGCTGCTTGCAGTTTTTCAATAATTGCGTTGGCCAGTTTGATGCTGTTAGAAGCAGCGCCACGCGGACTTGAGATAACACTCAGTACTTTCATTTCTTTCTGTATTTAACAATGTAATATTCTCTATAAACAAAATCCCCTTCAGAACAAATCATTCCTGAAGGGGATTGAATAGCCGTAGCCAGGTTCAAAAGTATACGTGTGACACTTACCTGTCAATGTACAAAACACACCAGCTGTTATACAAATCAACACTACCCCAGCTGTTGCACCAGGGTTTCAAAGGAAGGCCTTAACAGCACTTGTTCCTGCATACAGGCGTCACGCAATGCCAGTAACCCATCCCTCCTTTCCTGCTGTGCAGGTTCGGGAGCCGCATGCAAAAGCAAATCATCCAGCAGGCAACCATAGGCCCTTACTTCCAGCCGCTCTATAGCCGCCGCATGGACAGCTGCCCTGTTATACATAGTGGCTGCTCCATAGTCTACCAGCAGCACACCACCTGCTTTATCTATCAGAATATTATGTGCATATAAGTCGCCGTGCATAATACCGCGTGCATGCAAATGGGCTCCTACAGAAGCCAATGCCCTGGCCACCGCCAACATGGTATCTATGGTAAAAGCAGTGCCGGCAGCAAACGTATCACGCGTGCAGGTATCAAAATCGGGCGGGTTACCCAGGTTGGCAAACGTGGCTGGTATCAGGTTCAGCACCAATCCCTTTTTCTGATCGGGGTGATGACTAATCTGCCCCAGTACCTGCACCAGGTTAACATGTGTTCCTGCGGCCACTGTAGCATTCATTTCTTCCTGTGGTAAGCCATCGCTGGTCACCTCTCCTTTAAACAGTTTTACCGCAATTTCCCGCTGTTGTTGTATATGCTTGTGCCAGTTGCCGGTAGATACAAATCCCGATGCTCCCTCTCCCAACTGATGTGTTACTTCCAGCTCGTTCCAGTGAATCCATTCCGGTGCGGTAACAGCAGGCTGATGGCAGCACGGATTACCTGCCATAGCCAGCCACGATAAACGTGGCAATGTAAATAACCAGTCAGGCAGTGTAGCCATTTCATTGGCTGAAATACGCAGCAGTTGCAGGTTGTGGCAATAGCGCATTTCATCCGGTAAACCTGTTAACCGGTTACCTGCCAGCATGCACTTTTGCAGCCTTATACATTGGCCAATAGCGGCGGGTATTTTTTCCAGGCAATTGTTGGTTAATATCAGCCAGCGTAATTGTGGTGGGAAAGCGGCTTCGGGTATAACGGCTATTCTATTCGATTTAAATCCTACCATTTCCAGTAAGGAGCAACGCGACAACACTTCCGGAAACACTGTAAAAAGGTTATCAGAACAGAACAGGATTTTTAACTTGTGCAGCCGGTCAAAATCAGCTGGCAGGTCGGATAGGCGATTGCCTGATAAATCCAGTATCTCCAGCGTATCAGCCAGTTGAAACAATTCCTGCGGAAATTCGGTAAGTCCGCATGCCAGCTTTACCCGCTTCGCCCCGGCCAGCTCACCGGATAATAATTGTTGCAGCGTATTCATATAGGCGGCAAGATAATTATTAAACCGCCTGCCCCTCTTTTTTCCTGTTACACAAATACTTTTCCGGATAACATAAACCGGAAGTGAGATAAATACAGATTTTGCGCCCGCAAAACACTGTTTATTATCTGCGGAATATGAGTAATAATTACAAGAAAGGATGGGCACGCCATCAACAGCGCTGGTTTGGTAAATGGCACGTATACCTGGGCATTATTGCCGGTTTTATTATTGCAGTGGTAGGTATCACCGGCAGCCTGCTGGTGTTTCGCGACGAGATAGACCAGGCGCTAAACCCCACCTTGTTTAAAGTGCTGGCAGGCCAGCGCCGTATGCCTGTGGAGGAGATTATGCCCATGGTAAAACAAGCTTATCCTAAAGATACTTTCAGCTATGTGTTATTGCCCGGCAAAAACGTAACAGAACCTTATATCTTTTTCAATTACAAAAAGGAAGAACAGCTTTTTGTAAGCCCCTATACGGGCCAGCCCACCGGCAAACGTTTGTATGAAAGCAGTTTTATACATATTGTTACCGAAATACACACCTCGCTGCTGGTGCCGGTAGCAGGCAGGTATATAGTAGGTATCAGCGCTTTGATACTGCTGATATTAACTATTACCGGTTTGCGGTTATGGATCCCTAAAAAGTGGAAGCAATTGAAAACAGTGCTTACCGTAAATTTCAAAGCTTCTTTTAAACGTCAGAATTACGACTGGCATAACGTAATTGGTTTTTACACCGCTCCCTTTGTTTCCTTAATAGCGCTTACCGGCTTTTGCCTTACTTTTTCTATTGTGATCATTCCCATGCTGTTTACTTTAAGTGGCTTACCGCCACAAGGTGCTGCTAAACTATTAGGGGCTAAATCCACCTGGCAGGCCCATGCAGTAACAATGCCGCTGGATAAACTTTACCAGATAAAAGAGCAGGAACTACCAGGCAGTGAAATTGCGGGTATCGCTTTTCCTGCAGATTCTACCGGTAACTTTCGCCTGGACATTCGCGATAAAGGCCTGCCCGCCGAAGGAAAAAGAGAAATGCTGATACTGGATCAATACAGTGGTAAGGTGTTGCTGAACAGCCGGAAAGACTTTCCCCCGGTAGCAGCTGCCTATTTAAGCTGGTTACAACCTATTCACTTTGGCAACTTTGGTGGTATACCTACTAAAATACTGGCGTTGCTGGCAGGGATGGTGCCACTGGCTTTATTTATAACAGGTTTTATTATCTGGTATCCCCGCTGGAAAAAGCAAAAAAGCCGGAAAGAAAATATACAGGTGGATGCAGATGGAGAAGCTGTACAGGCAGCTCCTAAACGCGCTATCTCCTCCACAGAAGAAGCTCCGCTAAAAACGTTCCCTTACTTTGGCAAACAGTTGAAAAAAGGCCTGGTATACGCCGGTTGGTTTATGCTGATAAGTGCTATAATGGGCGCTGTTTACGGACTGTTTGCAGGCATGCCCCTGCAACCTGCTGTTTTTTCCATTGCCTTCAGCACAACCCTGGTAGTTTTAAATGGTGTAGTGGCCTTGTTATGTATGGTTGTTCAATTGTTGCTGTGGCCTTTTAAAAGAAGCAGCCGCAGCCTGAACCGTTACTTGGCATTGTCGTTAGGTTTTGTACTGGCTTTTGTACCTGTGTATTTTTTGCTACTAAACACCGGTTGGCGTCTCTTTTAAACTTTCTGCTACTGCCTTTTAAAGGCTTTGTGTGGTGGAATATACATGGAACATCTTTTGCAACCGGAGCATTGTGCACCACCTGTGTATCAATAACAGTAAGTTAATGCTGCGTTCATACACAGGTTACGTTCTCAAAGTTCCTTTGTAAAACCGTTGGCCATGAAACTGTTTCTCTTTTCCGCAAGTCTGTTACTTTGCATTACAGCCATTGCTCAAACACCTGACACTGCCCGTAATATCTTTATTATCACTACCGACGGCTTCCGTTGGCAGGAAGTGTTTAATGGTGCTGATTCCATCATCATTTCAGATAATGATTATGTGCAGGACACCGCTTTAACGCATCAGATGTACTGGGCTTCCACGCCGGAAGCCAGACGTGAAAAGCTCATGCCTTTTTTCTGGAATGTGATTGCCAGACAGGGACAGTTATATGGCAACCGTGCCTGGAACAACCAGGTAAACGTTAAAAACTTTTATAAGATATCTTACCCCGGCTATAACGAAATATTCACCGGCTATGCCGATCCGCGTTTTAATCCCAACAGCCCAATAGCTAACCGTAATATCAACGTGCTGGAATATATTAACCAGCAGGATGCCTATAAGGGGCAGGTAGTAGCATTTAGTTCCTGGAATATCATGCCTTACATTCTGAATGAAACCAGGAGCCATGTGCCTGTAAATGCAGGCTATGAAAACCTGGAGGAAGACACAGACTCCACCAACATTTTAATTAACCAGGTGCAAAACCAGGTAGCGCATAAAAACAATACACGTCACGATCTACTCACCTATGCCAGCGCGCGCGAATACATTACGCAGCATCACCCTAAAGTGGTGTTTCTGAGCCTGGGCGAAACGGATGAACATGCCCACCACGGCGAATACGATCTGTACCTGCAAAAAGCCAACGACGTGGATCATATGATAGCCAGCTTATGGTACCAGGTGCAAACAGATCCGTTTTATAAAAACAATACCACTTTTATCATTACCACCGATCATGGCAGGGGCCGTAATAATAATAACTGGAAAACACATGGCTTCTGGATCAAAGGTTCGGGCGAAACCTGGATAGCCCTGTTAGGTGCAGGCATTACCCCATCCGGTGAAATGAAAACACCCCAGCAATTATGGCAAAAGCAAATAGCTGCTACTATTGCCCAGTTAACAGGTGTATCGTTTCAAACCAGGCATAGTACTGGAAATCACCCTATTGCCACCACATTTACTAAGGAAGAAATAGCAGGTTTTACGGGTAACTGATTCTCTTGCAACCCATTATTTATATAGTAAAAACAAAAAATACATATCCCCCTGCAATACATTACCGCGTTTTTTGCCTAATGAACCGGAATACGGTAATTTTGCCATATGATTACCCCTTTAGCACATAGTGTAAAGCCTGAATACGAGCAGGATGTTGACGTGTTGACGGATGTGGAGCAACCGTGGTCGCTTGTTGTATGGAACGATGAGGTAAACACATTCGACTGGGTGATAGAAACGCTGATAGAAGTATGTGATCACAGCCAGGAACAAGCAGAGCAGTGTGCGCTGATGATTCATTTTAAGGGCAAGTATGCTGTAAAAAACGGCGACTATGATACCTTAAAGCCTATGTGCGACGCTATTACCGAAAGAGGCATTGGTGCCACTATTGAAACTGTGGCCAAGAAGTGATATTTTTAACGGATGCCTTTACACGTTTTAGATGATAAGCTCTGGTTTCCTCCCGTAGAAGAGGCTATGGACGATGGCATGGTAGCCATTGGCGGCGATTTAAGCGAGGAAAGAATATTACTGGCTTATCGCCAGGGCATTTTTCCCTGGTATGAAGGCGATGTGCCTTTATGGTGGTGCCCCGACCCACGTTTTGTATTACTTCCCCAACAACTGAACATCAGCAAAAGCATGAAAGTGCTTTTGAAACGCGATGCTTTCCGCTTTACTGTTAATACCGCATTTTCACAGGTGATACATCACTGCAAAAGCGTAACACGCGAAGACCAGTTAGGCACCTGGATTACCGACGATGTAGAATTCTCTTATAACCAGCTGCATAAGCGTGGTTATGCCCATAGCGCGGAAGCATGGCTGGGCAATGAGCTGGTAGGTGGCCTTTATGGTATCCGCATGGGTAAAGTATTTTTTGGCGAAAGCATGTTCAGCCTGGTAAGCAATGCCAGCAAATATGCTTTTATCAGCTATGTACAGCAATTGATGCAGGAAAACGTTCAGTTGATTGACTGCCAGGTATATACCAATCACCTCTCAAGCCTGGGAGCCGGCATGATGCCACGCCGGCAGTTTATCCAGGCACTGGATGCCCTTATTTAATTATTGTTTCTTTTGGGTAGCCGCCTTTACCGTATCAGCTGTATTAGCGGTTTTAACAGAACTTCCCTGGGCCACAGCATTACCGGCTGCATGCAGCCCCTGAGCTACCTTTTCTCCAAACGTAGCTCCCTGGGTTTGTTTTCCGGCTTTGGCGGTATCTGCTGCCTGCACTGCCTTACCTGTAGCTGCATAACTGGCCGAAGCAGCTCCGCCCCCTTTAGTATTATTACCTACCGAACGCACAGCCGCCGGTTTGGCAGCCGCCTGAGAAGTTTCTTTTTTTGCTGGTTGCTGAGCCACGGCCAGCAGGCCTGTAAATGACAGCAGTATAACAGAGAGTAACTTTTTCATATCGCATTTTTTAAGTGAACACGTGATTGTTATACTACTAAATCAACCTTACCGGTATTTTGTTACCGGTTTCAGCCATTATTTTTTCCCAGCCACCAGGTATCAATAAAAAGGTGGGCAGCTATTTCTAACTGCCCACCTTTTACTATTTACTGACCACTAAACTATTGTACCCCTTCCAACAGGTTGTACAATTCATTCAGTTTAGGTGTTAATATAATTTCGGTACGTCTGTTCTTCGCCCTTCCTTCCGGTGTGCCGTTAGGCTGAACCGGGTCGAACTGGCTGTGCCCGGAAGCTACCACCCTGGTGGCATCTACCTTGTACTCATTTACCAGCACACGTACAATAGAAGTCGCACGCGCAACGCTTAACGCCCAGTTATCTTCAAAACGGCCCTTGATAGGAATAGAATCGGTGTGCCCCTCAATGTTTACAGAAATATCAGGGTTTACATTCAATACCTCTGCCAGCTTAGCCAAAGCAGTTTTGCCCATTTCGTTTACTTTGGCACTACCGGATGGAAACAACAGATTTTCCTGTAAGCTCACATATACTTTACCGTTTTTAGTAGAGATGGTTAATTCGTTGGAAGTAAAGCCACCTAAAGCAACTGCCATTTTTTTGCGTAATTCGGCACTGGCTGCTTTCTGTTGATCAATTAAAGCCTGCAGTTGCGCTAACTTTCTTTGCTGCTCTTCAATTTGCTGTTTGCTTTGCTGCAATTGGCTCTTTTTCTGCTCGGCATCTGAATTAGCAGCGCTCAGCTTATTCTGCAGGTTGCTGTTTTGATTGTATAACGAGCTGTTTGTGCCTTTCAGCGAATCCAATTCGCCTTGCAGCAGGTTAATCTGGTTGGCTTGTAATGCGCTGTCGCTTTTTAGCAAACGCACCTTAATTTCAGAGTCTACTAACTTTCTTTTGGCTACACAGCTGGTAAGCATAGCAGCGGTGGCTATAGCTATAAATGCTGTTGTTACTGTTTGTTTCATCATGTTGGTTTTTCAATTCGGATGTATTACAAATAAGAGTCGCCAGCCAGAATGCAAAAGCAATGCCTTAATTACATTCGGGCTGGCTAACTACCATTTATCTAGAATAATTCCGTTTGTCCATTATCTTCTCCCGGTTTAACTTTCCTTTCCCACTCCATAGTAACACTCTTGTTATAATCAGCCAGCTTGTTACCAGCAGCTTTCCAACCCATCACTTCCACAAAATCGGCCACCTTCATTTTCTGTGTGCGTTGTTGCGTACCTCTGCCGGTGGTCAATATTAAAATAGGTTTGGCATCGGTAGTGATGGCTTCTACTTTATTGCCCTCTCCTTCTTTAATAAACATAAACTTATTGTTTATCGTGGTGGTTTCAATTTTAAACCGTTTCACGTTAAACTGTAGTTTATCATTATCCAGGTAAACAGCGGTTACTATCTTCTCCGGATCAAACCTTTCTATCATCTTCACTTTCTCGGCATCAAAACGGCGTGTCATTTCTGCATCTGCTATTTCATAGTTGCCATCTTCATACATCACCAGCACTTTCTCATCGCTATCAAAACTACCCAGGTAAATACCTTTTTCTTCCATGTTCAAACGACCAAACTGATCATCGAACCACAATTTTTTACCGGCCAGGGTTGACTTACCTGCTTCCTTCAATTTAATAGAACGGATAGAATACTTGGTAACCTGGTTGCCCATAGAGTTACGGTTTTTAATTTCCAGTTCTTCAAAGTGGAAGTCAAGCTCCTTGGTACGTGCGCTGGCACTGGGGCTTAACAACACTTTTACCACTTCCGCCTCCCCATTGGGGTTGGCGGTAAAGTATAACACCTTCGATTTATCCGAACCTTTGGTTAAGTCGTATTCTTTATCGCGGGTAATACCTGTTACATTAAAGCGTTTGGCATAAGCAACGCTGGTAGCGCCATCGGCATAGATCATATTATAGGTCATGCGCTCATCGCTCTTCTGGAAAATAGCAGCATGAATAATATCTTTTCCTATAAATACCTTGTCAGCGACACGCACAATTTTCATAATACCTCTGCGCGTAAATACAATGATATCATCCAGGTCGGTACACTCGCACAGTAACTCTTCTTTCTTCAAACCACTGCCTATAAAGCCTTCTGCACGGTTAATGTAAAGTTTGGTATTGGCAATAGCTACATTTTTAGCCTGAATGGTATCAAACAGTTTCATTTCAGTTCTGCGGCCACGGTCTTTACCATACTTTTTCAGCAGGTTTTCAAAGTAAGCCACCGCATAATCCACCAGGTTTTCCAGGTCGTGTTTTACCTGCTTTATCTCGGCATCAATACCTTTAATCTGGGTAATAAGGTCGTTAATATCCAGCTTGTAAATACGTCGTACCGGCTTCTCGGTCAGCTTCAGAATATCTTCGCGGGTTACATCGCGCTTCAGTTGCTTTTTAAACGGACCAAATGCCACATCAATCGCTTCTATTACTTTATCCCAGGTAGCATATCCTTTTTCCAGCTCTTTGTATATCTTCTCTTCAAAGAATATTTTTTCTAATGAAGTATAGTGCCATTTTTCTTCTAACTCGGCCAGCTTAATTTCCAGCTCTTTCTTCAACAGATCTTTGGTATGATCGGCCGAATAACTTAACAGCTCTTTTACACCTAAGAACCTGGGGCGGTCTTCCACAATTACGCAGGCGTTAGGAGAAATGCTTACCTCACAATCAGTAAAAGCATATAAGGCATCTATAGTAATATCCGGAGAAATACCAGCCGACAACTCCACCAGAATTTCTACTTCTTTCGCAGTTTCGTCCGTTACCTTTTTAATTTTTATTTTTCCCTGGTCGTTGGCCTTTACAATAGAGTCCATCAGCGAAGAAGTAGTTACGCCATAAGGCACACTTCTTATTACCAGTGTTTTCTTATCCAGCTCTTCAATTACAGCGCGTACACGCACTTTACCGCCACGCTTGCCTTCGTTGTAGTTGGTAGCGTCCAGCATACCACCGGTAAGAAAGTCGGGATATAAATCAAACTTTTTGCCTTTCAGGTATTTGATAGCAGCATCACACACCTCGCAAAAGTTATGGGGTAGTATTTTTGTAGATAAACCTACCGCAATACCATCAGCTCCCTGCGTTAACAGCAACGGAAACTTCATAGGCAGCGTTACAGGCTCTTGCTTACGGCCATCATAACTTACCTGCCAATCGGTGGTTTTAGGGTTAAACGCAACCTCCAAAGCAAACTTGGATAAGCGTGCTTCTATATAACGGGCAGCCGCTGCATCATCACCTGTGCGCACATCCCCCCAGTTACCCTGGGTTTCTACCAGCAGATCTTTCTGGCCCATGTTTACCAAAGCCTCGCCAATACTGGCGTCGCCATGCGGGTGATACTGCATGCTTTGCCCGATAATATTGGCCACCTTGTTAAACCTGCCATCGTCCATTTCCTTCATCGAGTGCAGTATGCGGCGCTGTACGGGTTTTAAACCGTCTTCAATAGCCGGTACGGCACGTTCCAGAATTACATAGGAAGCATAATCCAGAAACCAGGTTTTATACTGCCCCAGTACACCCGAGTCGTTCGTTAAATCAATCTGCTTAATATTCTCCTTAGCCATCTTTGTTTATTTCAGGTCAGTGTGTTCATATAATTCCAACGGCTGGCCGTTAGGATCGTTAAAGAATGTAAATTTTTTACCGGTATACTCATCCACCCGCACATCCTGTACCTCTACTCCTTTGCTGCGCAGGTAAGTGATCCATGCTGCCACATCTTCTACCTTAAAAGCCAGGTGACGTAACCCTGCTGCTTCGGGGTACGATCCCCTGGGCCTGTAATCAGGAAAGCTAAACAGCTCTATCTGGTACAAGCCATCCAGCGCCAGGTCCAGCTTATACGAATCTCTTTCGGCACGGTATACTTCCTGCATTACCTCAAAACCAAGTATCTCTGTATAAAACTGCTTGCTTACTGCGTAGTCTTCCGCAATAATAGCAATATGGTGTATGCCTTTTAGTTTCATGTTACTGCGCGGGTTCTTCTGCAGGCTGCTCTTCACTACTGGTAGCCATACCTGCGGGTTTAACAACAATATCTTTCCAGCCTTTTGCCCAGTCGCCGGTAACATCCAGCTTACCTTCTGCCACCAACTGGCGAATACGCCATACCAGGAAGGCATCACCGGTTTTCAGCTTCATTTTGCTTAAAGTATTACTGATTACTTTATTCAATTTTCCGGCCTCGCTGCCTACTGCTGTGAGTATATCCTTATCGTAAAAAGTTACTTCTTTACTTACTATCTTTTTGCCACCTTCCAGAATACGCACCCCTGCACTTTCATTGCACAGCTTCTTCCACTCATCCGGATCAACTTCAAACTCACTTAAAGTAATAGGACGTGCCAGGCGTTTGGCTTTTAAAAACTCTTTGGGTTGTATTTCAAACAGGTTTACCGGGTAAAAGATGCCGCCTTTTTCGTTGATGAAAGGCAGGTTGTTCATATACAACACCTGTACCCTTCCCTGGAAATCTTTCAGCTGGCTCATTAACCAGTAATAGCCACACACATCGTGCTGGTTTTGTCCCATCCAAACCCAGATAACCGCTTCCTCTTCTTCCCGGTACACTTTAGGCTCTTCGCCTTCAGCCGCCTGGAATGTATAAATGCCTTCTTTCAGATATTTAGCCAACTGGTGTACTGTCCAGCGGTCATCTGTCATATTAAAATCTGCCAGGTAAGGCGAATATTCCAACACCTCTTCCCACCAGGCTTTTCTTTCCTGAAAGCCTTCCGCTTCATATACTTTGCCCAGTGGACCTACCGCAAAATCATCCCTTATCTGCAATACAAGTCCGGCCATTTTTGCATCCAGCTCAATAGCTTTTTCTAATACAGCTATATCAGCCTCCTGAAAAACAACGTGTATCATTACGGTTGTGTATTTAATTTTTTACCCAGAATAATTAACGATCTGTATTCACCATCCAGCAACGCTATACCCGGCATATTGGCCCACTGCGAAAAACCTGCCCATTCAAACAGCTTCATACTGGGAATATTATGTGCAAACACAAATCCCAGCAGATTTTCAATACCTAATGCAGCACTATGCGCAATCGCTTCCTGTAACACTATCTTCCCCAGCCCGCGTCCGCGTGTGCTTTCATGCAGGTAAATGCTTATTTCAGCCGTGATATCGTAAGCAGGCCTGCCATAAAACTTTTGCAGGCTTACCCAACCTACCGGTTGCCCATCTGCTTCCACAATCCACAAGGGATGCTTTTCGTCATGTGCTTCAAACCAGGGTAAACGGCTTTCTACCGATACCTCATCTGTATCGGCAGTTACCATGCGGCCGGCTACAATAGAATTATATACCGCTACCACCCATGGCAAATCTGTTAATGCTGCATATCTGAATACCGGTTTCATACATTATTCTCCCGCTGTTGCAATAGCTGCGGCAGCACTTTCTTCAATCAAATCTAATTCTACCCGCAGGTTATTAATAATAAACTCCTGGCGATCCATGGTGTTTTTACCCATGTAATATTCCAGTAATTGCTGAATATGATCGCCCTGCTCCAGAATTACCGGTTGCAGGCGCATATCGGCGCTGATAAAGCGCTCAAACTCTTCCGGAGAAATTTCACCCAGCCCTTTAAAGCGGGTAATTTCCGGCTTACCACCCAGCTTTTTAATCGCTGCCTGCTTTTCTGTTTCGTCGTAGCAGTAATGTGTATGTTGCTTGTTACGCACCCGGAACAACGGCGTTTCCAGAATGTATACGTGTCCTCTCTTCACCAGATCGGGGAAAAACTGCAGGAAGAAAGTCATCATTAACAGGCGAATGTGCATACCATCCACATCGGCATCGGTAGCAATTACCACCCTGTTATAACGTAAGCCTTCCAGGCCGTCTTCAATATTTAAAGCGTGCTGTAACAGGTTAAACTCTTCGTTTTCGTACACCACTTTTTTGGTAAGACCATAACAGTTTAACGGCTTACCGCGTAAGCTAAACACTGCCTGTGTTTCTACCTGGCGCGCCTTGGTGATAGAACCACTGGCACTATCCCCTTCCGTAATAAACACCGTAGTGCCCTTCTGTTTTTCCAGAACGGCTTCTTTGTCTTTACCCGTAGGCTCATCATTATAATGGAAACGGCAATCGCGTAACTTTTTGTTATGCAGGTTTGCTTTTTTGGCGCGCTCGTTAGCCAGCTTACGAATACCACTCAGCTCTTTGCGCTCTTTCTCACTTTGCTCAATACGCTTTTTCAGCGCATCGGCCACCTGTTGGTTACGGTGTAAAAAGTTATCCAGGTCTTTAGCCAGGAAGTCGCCTATAAAGTTTTTCATGCTTGGCCCACCTTCAAACACATACTGGCTACCCAGTTTGGTTTTGGTCTGGCTTTCAAACACCGGCTCCTGCACCCTTACACTAACAGCAGCGACTATGCTCTGGCGTATATCTGCTGCATCGTAATCTTTTTTGTAAAATTCACGGATGGTTTTTACAAACCCTTCGCGAAAAGCCTGCTGGTGTGTACCACCCTGGGTTGTATACTGTCCGTTTACAAACGAGAAAATATCTTCACCGTAATCATTATTGTGCGTAAGTGAAATTTCAATATCCTCCCCTTTCAGGTGAATAATGGGGTAACGCAGCTCGTCTTCATTGGTTTTGCGTTGCAACAAGTCCAATAAACCATTGCGGCTTACATATTTTTTACCATTGAAATTAATAATCAGTCCTGCGTTCAGGTAACAATAGTTCCACAGCAGGTTATCCAGGTATTCATGTATATAATGGTAGTTACGGAAAATGGTGTCATCCGCAATAAAGCTTACCAACGTTCCATTGGCTTCGTCCGTGCTTACCTCTTTATGCTCTTTCAGTAAGTTGCCTTTTTCAAATTCGGCTACTTTCAGTTTGCCATCACGCACGCTCTGCACTTTAAAATAACTGCTCAACGCGTTCACCGCTTTGGTACCCACACCGTTCAAACCCACACTTTTCTGGAACGCCTTACTGTCGTATTTAGCTCCGGTGTTGATTTTACTAACCACATCTACCAGTTTCCCCAAAGGAATACCCCGGCCATAGTCGCGTATGGTTACCGTTCTTTCTTCAATAAACAGATCAATGTGTTTACCATGACCCATGGTGTGTTCATCAATACAGTTATCCATCACCTCTTTCACCAACACATAAATACCATCATCAGGTGCAGCACCATCTCCCAGTTTACCAATATACATACCGGGGCGCAGCCTGATATGTTCCTTCCAGTCTAAGCTCCGGATACTATCTTCCGTATATTCTGCCTGTTTCTTTTGAGGTTCTGCCATACTACCTTTTTTTATCATTCATCAGTTAAACCCGGCCCTGTACATCCCGGTCAAACCAGCAACTAACTTTTTTAGCAATAGGTGTTGCCGGGCAAATATAGGGGTAAAATGCAAATAGCGCAAAGCGGCAGGACTTTTGTACATGGTGTGAATAAAAATCGTTCCCTTTATTATTTGCTTACAGGGTACCCTTAAAAGGAGTTTATGTTTAAGTTATGGCAGCAATGGCATCAGACGAAAAATACAGTACAGCAAAGAATTTTATAGCCGAACTGGCAGGCATTTTAACAATTATACCCCTTGCCCCGTTCATTTGTCGCTATATACCACCGGTAATGATAGGTCAATGGAATTTTGACCTGGTGGCTGCTGTTTTAATTGCCATAGCCGTGGTAAGGGTAATTTTATGGCTGGTAAAACCCCTGATTATTCCTGCATTCCTGGTAGTGCTGGCCGTTTTAACCTATAATCAGGTGAATGACAAATATGCCTTTCCCGAAATTATAAACGATTATAAAACATTGGCTTATCAAAACTGGATGATCCGGGAAGAGAAGCAACCCGACGGTTTAAGCATCAATCCCCGCTCGTTTGGTAACCCATTAAATAAAACCTCCCAGCTGATTAAAGCCCGGGTTACCACTACCGACTCGGTAGTGCGCAATTTTGCCGTCAAACATTCCCTGGAATCGTTTGACGACTACGAAACGAAGTACGGCATGCTTACACGCTATTTATCTGTATTTCAATACATTAACACACGATTTAAATACGTGCCCGATTCGCAGCGGGATGAATATTTTGCCACCCCACGCGAAACCATTTTGAACGGAATGGGGGGAGATTGTGACGATCACGCTATTTTAATGGCCAGCTGTTTGATGAGCATTGGCGCCCGTTGCCGCCTGGTAATTATTCGAGGCCATATGTATCCCGAGCTGTTTTGTGGCGATAAAGCCGGATATGATCTTATGCAACAAGCTGTTATTCAATTCTTTGATAAAGAACAGATTGACAAAATCTACTACCACGAACATGATAACGAATATTGGATTAACCTGGATTATACCGCACGCCACCCTGGCGGCCGCTATTTGAATGATGACGTGCGTATGGTGATTGATTTGTAAACCTGTTACCGGGCAAAATTAAGCTACCTTTGCCCGGTGAAACTTACCCACCAACTGAATGTTATTGAACAGGCAGGAACTGAAAAAGAAGCGGAAAACTATCAGTTCAGGCAGTTTTTGTATCAGCAAAACAGCGCAGATATAGATGTTATTGTGCACGAACTGGATGCAGCCATTACCCCACAGGTAGATTGCACCGCTTGTGGCAATTGCTGCCAAAGCCTGATGATAAACGTAACTCCGGTCGAAAATGAACGGCTGGCGTCGCATTTGCAAATGCCGGTGGCGGAGTTTACACAACAATATATTGAAACCAGCCTGCAGGGCGATATGATTGTGAATACCATTCCCTGCCATTTTTTACAGAACAAATGCTGTACGGTGTATGAATACCGTTTCCAGGAATGCCGCACTTTTCCCGGCCTGCATCTGCCCGACTTTACAGGAAGATTGTTTTCCACCTTCATGCACTATGGCAGATGCCCTATTATTTACAATGTAACGGAACAGCTTAAACAGCGTCTTCAATGGCAATACCAGCCTGCTGATACAGATTCCTGATCACCACACTGGCCACCATGCAACCAAATATAGCCGGCATATAACTAATAGTGCCTATCAACGATTTTTTAGGAAAAGCCTTTTCGGTTACAATCACTTTGTCTGTGTCTATTTCTTCTGCACTGAACACTACCGTAATACCTTTATAAATGCCATGTTCATGTAAGCGCTTACGCACATATTTGGCCAGTTTACAATCGTGCGATTCGCTGATATCGGCAATTTCAGCCTTGGAAGGATCTACTTTTCCACCTGCCCCCATGGAGCTTACCACCGGCACTCCATTTTCTACACAAGCTTTAATGAAAGCTACTTTAGGACCTAAAGTATCAATGCAATCCACTGCGTAATCAAATTTATGACGGGTTACCAGTGCTTCCATCTGGGTGTCTTCCTGGTAAGCAGGTATAATTTCCAGTTGTAAAGCAGGGTTTATATCCTGTAACCGTTGCGCCATTACTTCGGCTTTTAGTTTGCCAGCTGTACTGTGTAATGCAGGAATTTGCCTGTTACCGTTACTCAGGTCTACCACATCACCATCCACTATGGTCATTTTACCAACACCGGCCCTGGCAATCATTTCGGCGCAAATGCCTCCTACGCCCCCCAGGCCTGCCACCAGCACATGACTGTTCATTAGTTGCGTTACTTTTTCATCACCCAGCAATAATTGCATGCGGCTTAACCAGTAAGGTATCATAGTATTTTTAATTATAAAATGAAAAAACTAATCGTATTTTGATAAAAATCTGTTCCTCTCTATGAATTTGTCTAAAACCTATGCTTTTTTAGCGGTCATTTTGCTGCCCGCACTTGTAAAAAGTCAGCAAAAATATACGGTTTCACTATTAGATTCAGGTCGCTCGGTTAGTTTACGTGGATTAAGTGCTCCCAGTGATGCAGTGGTATGGGTAAGTGGCAACCATGGTAACGTGGCACGCAGTGTAGACGGTGGCCAGCATTTTGAATGGTTTCAGGTAGCCGGCTTTGAAGAAAGGGATTTCAGAGATATTGAAGCTTTTGATGCCGATACTGCTGTTATCATGGCTATAGCGGAGCCTGCCCAGATTTTACGCACTACCGATGGTGGCAAACATTGGAAAATTGTATTTACCGATAGCACCAAAGGAATGTTCCTGGATGCGATGAGCTTTTGGGGTAAGTACGGTACAGTAGTCGGCGATCCTGTTAACGGACGTTTTTTTATCGCTCATACAACAGACGGTGGCCTTACCTGGAATCCCATGCATCCTTATATGCCCGAAGCAGAAAATGGGGAAGCCTGTTTTGCATCCAGTGGTACTAACCTGCATCCATTGAAAGGGAATTTAAGAACCACTTTCCTGGGAATGGTTACCGGTGGCTTAAGCAGCAGACTACACTTAATTCCTTTTGATGGAACTAAAATGGCTGAATTAACTACCAGGCTGCCCATGTTACAAGGTAAAGAAAGCACAGGGGCCAATTCTTTAACAGCCTGGAAACAAAAATGGTTAATTGTAGGAGGAGATTTTACACAACCTGAAAATATGGAAGGCAATTGCCTTATTTCTACTAACGGTGGGAAAAACTGGCAAAAGCCGGGCACACCACCTAATGGATATCGCAGTTGTGTGTTATACCTTGATAAGAATCGCGCCATCACATGTGGACTGAATGGAATTGATGTTAGTGAAGATGAAGGTTTTCATTGGTTTTCTATCTCTACCCGTGGATTTCATGTAGTTCAAAAAGCCAAAATGGGCAATATCGTATACTTCGCAGGAGCTAAGGGACAAATAGGAAAAATGTTGGATATTAAAAATTAATTTAAAAAAAGTGTAAACTTGATTAAACCTTCATTAAAACTACCTATCTTACCACCAGTTTTTTATGCAGCAGGGTTAAATAGGGGGTTCTGTTTCGATCAGAACGCCCTTTTTTTATGCCTTTAATTTTCTGCAATTCAATATTAATAAGGATTTTGGGGCTCCTTTCTTCTACTAAGCGCTGTAAGCAGCAACGTCAATAACTACTTTTACAACTATCCATACATTTTATATCCGGGAACAATATTGCAGATTTACAGGCGGGCAATTTTTTATTCCCGCACCACTTTTGCTTACACGTGGTACTCATAATATTCTTCCCCAACATGCTTTTTCCTGACACAATTCACTGAAGAAACCCCACAGTTTATCAAACAGACCCGCACTATTATCTATGAGAATGAGTTTTACAGCAGTAGCGACAATCCCTACTACTATGGCGATGAGTTTAGCTACTGTTAGGATCATCCCGGCTACTATGGTGATGAGTCTGGCTACTGTGGCGATCATCCCCACTACTATGGCGATGAGTTTAGCTACTGTGTCTCGTCCTGAAATAGCTTGACAGTTAAGAGCCTAAATCTGAAAAGAAGATGGCTAAAAACAGTCAGATCAAGAGTTTTAAAAACGTAATTGGGGTGAAGCTGAGTGATGATCCCCGTATCAATCATTACGAAGTAAGTTTTCGGCGCTGGCTGGCGCGTGAGATTCATTATGGACGCGTTAGCGTAGCTCAGGCAACGGTTGAATTGAGTATAAGCGACACACAGATTCGTTTGATTTGTAAGCAATATCCTCCTGAGGTAGTAACTTTACCTGCAATGACTGAAGCGGAAAAAAAGAAGCTGGAAGAATTAGAGAAGCAGGTAAAACTGCTTCAAAAGCAGCTTGAACACGCTGAGATCAAGAATATTGCCCTCGAAACGCTCATTGATGTAGCGGAAAATGATCTCAAAATTCCCATCCGAAAAAAGCCTGGTGCCAAACAGTGAACCTGCTTACAGAACTGCACCCTCATATTGGGGTAGGTCAGTTTTGTACAGTGTTTGGCAAGACCCGTCAAGCCTGGTATTATGCTACACGCACCCAGGCTGAGCAGGAAATGACAGATTCTATTGTAGTAAAAATGGTGAAAGAAATACGGGAGGAACAACCTCGCTTGGGTACCCGTAAGCTCTACTATCTGTTGGAACCTCAGCTACAGGCGCATGGAATTAAAATGGGCCGTGATGCTCTATTTGATATGCTGGAACGCTATGACCTGCTTATCCGTCATCGCAGACGGCGTGCTATTACCACCGATAGCAACCATCCTTACCGTAAATATGATAACTTAATACAGCACTTGATATTAACAGGTAAAAATCAACTTTGGGTTAGTGATATTACCTATCTGCGAGTATCAGAAGGCTTTTGCTACCTGAGTCTTGTAACTGATGCTTTTAGTCGTAAAATAGTTGGCTACCGCCTGTGGCCTAATCTGGCAGCGCGTGGAAGCATAGAAGCGCTAAACATGGCTTTAAATGAACAGCAGCCTGGGCGGAACATGCTCATACACCATTCTGATCGCGGTGTACAATACTGCTGTTCTGATTATGTTGGACAGTTGCAAAACTATCAGATCAATATTAGTATGAGTCATAAAGGAGATCCCTATCAGAATGCAATAGCAGAGCGGGTTAACGGTATTCTAAAGCATGAATATAGTCTTAATAAAGAGTTTGAAGATCTAGTTCAGGCCACCAAAGCTGTACAGGCTGCCGTAAACTTATACAACAGCCGCAGACCCCATGATAGTTTAAGTTATCTGACGCCGGACCAGGCACATGAACTAACCGGAATAATCAAAAGGAACTGGCGGACTTACAGTAAGCATATTATTAAGAATCAGGACTTAGAAGTAAGCAACGTAGGATTAGGGAAGCTCTGTAACGCCAAACAGGATTAAGTTTATCATAAACAGGACTAAGCGCAAGCCTGTTAAGGAAGCCCGGATGAGCTGGCTGGAACGTAACAAAAAACAGGATTTTGAGAATCCTGTTTTTGACAGCAGGTTTATGCGCTCATCCTGACAGATCAGGATAGGATCACTGAGACCCCTGTAAACTGATGTTAGAATTAAATTTTATCTTGCAACAACTACTTATTATTAACTGCTCTCTACTGTCAAGTTTTTTTAGGACGGGTCACTGTGAGGATCATCCCCGCTACTATGGTGATGAGTCTGGCTACTGTGGGGATCATCCCCACTACTATGGTGATGAGTCTGGCTACTGTGGGGATCATCCCCACTACTATGGTGATGAGTCTGGCTACTGTGGGGATCATCCCCACTACTATGGTGATGAGTCTGGCTACTGTGGGGATCATCCCCACTACTGTGGCGATGAGTCTGGCTACTGTGGGGATCATCCCCACTACTGTGGCGATGAGTCTGGCTACTGTGGGGATCATCCCCACAGTGATTATTGCCTATTTTTTAAAGGCAAAATATACCGCACCCAGTATAAAAAGGAAGCTGATTACGTATTTCCAGTGGAAAGGTTCGCGCAAATACAGCACAGCAAATATACAAAAGATCACCAGGGAAATAATTTCCTGTACAATTTTCAGTTGAAAGCCAGTCCAGCCGGTAGTATACCCTGACCTGTTAGCAGGCACAGTTAAGCAATATTCGAAAAACGCAATGCCCCAACTGATAAGAATGGCTTTCCATAAAGCAATGCCTTTGTCTTTCAAATGCCAATACCAGGCAAAAGTCATAAACACGTTGGAAAAGATGAGCATGCCTATTGTTTTCATAAACGAAGAAAGTTATATGTAAAAATAATTAGTCTTTGTATTTGCGTTTATACTGCGGATCAAACATCGTGCGCTCTTCTGCCAAAGCTTCTTCCGTAGGACGTTTGGTAACCTGCACCGCAATCTGAAACAAGGCCAGCAGTAAAATAACAGACCCTATACACTCCCCCCAGGTGATCCAGTATCCCCAAAAAGCATACACGGTACCATGATGCGGATTGGCAGTTTCTAAAATCACTTCTACTCTTTGCCCTTCGGTTAATTTTCTAAACAAATAGTCTGCCGGTACGCGTACAGTATCTTTTTTACTCAAAGTAAAAACTGCCATAGGCCGGCTTTGGCCTGTGCTATCGGCCCGGTAATGAATAGTGGCCGGGTAAAATTCGCCATCAAAGTAATCTGGTTGACGCGAAAACAGGATATACAAACTAAAACAAACGAAATACAATACAGCTACTAACTTATACACGGTTAATCAAATAAAAAAAGTCAAAAAGAAACCTGCAATACAGATAGCTTTTTGACTTTGCCTTACAGCATTATGAATGGAATTAATTACTTAAACTTCTAAAATCTACTGGCACCAGCTTACTCACCCCTGGTTCCTGCATGGTTACACCGTAAATAACGTCTACTGCACTCATGGTCATTTTATTGTGGGTTACAATAATAAACTGTGAGTTTTCGCTAAACTTCTGAATCATTTGGGTAAACTTACCTACGTTGGCATCATCCAGTGGCGCATCCACCTCATCCAGGATACAGAAGGGCGCTGGCTTAATCAGGTAAATAGCAAACAATAAAGCTGTTGCGGTTAGTGTTTTTTCACCACCACTTAACTGGGTAATGGAAGAAGGCCTTTTGCCTTTGGGCTTGGCTACGATATCAATACCGGTTTCTGCAAGGTTTTCCGGGTTTTCCAGTACCATGTCGGCAGTATCTTCTTCTGTAAATAACGCTTTAAATACCTTCTGGAAGTTGTCGCGCACCTGGTTAAAGGTATCCAGGAACTGCTGGTTGGCAGTGGCTTCCACTTCCTGTATGGTTTGCAACAGGCTGTCTTTGGCGCTTACCAGGTCGTTCTTTTGTTCCAGAATGAACTCATAACGCTTTTTCATTTCCTGGAATGCTTCAATAGCCGTAGGGTTCACCTCACCAATGTTCTCCATCCGCTTTTTCATCCTGTCAGAGGATGCTTGCAGGTCTTCCAGTGGCGTATCCGTCATACGGGGCTGGTCCAGAATTTCGTCCAGGTCAATTTTAAACTCAACGTGCAAGCGCTCTTTCATGCCCGACAATTGCAATTTCAGTTCATTCAGCTTGTCTTTAATTTCAGACAGCAAATGATCTATCATTTCCTTGCTCTTGCTCTTCATACGCAACTCGCTTTCTTTTTCCTGAAGCTGGTTACGCATATTATAATAAGCCTGATCCGTCTCGTTCAGCTTTCTTTCTTCTTCTTCTTTCTTACGCAACAAATCCAGCAACAATGCTTCGCTTTCTTTCAATGCATCATCGCTTTCCTGTATGTTGGCGCTGGCATCGGACAATTGGGAAGTGTTACTTTGTATTTGCTGATGCAGATCGTTCAGCTGGTTTTCTTTAAACACCAACTCCTGCTTCAATGCACCTATTTTACTTTGCTGGCGGGTTAACTGCAGGTTGCTTTCGTTATACTGGGCCGACGCAAAATTGTATTCCTGCTCTGCCTGGTAGTAATCCTGCTCCACTGCCTTCATCGAATCGCCCGTGTTACGTAACTGCTCGTTCAGATTGCCCAACACTTCGCGTGTTTCGGCAATGGCATCCTGCTCGTCCTGCAGGCGCACATCATTATCTTCCAGGCGCTGCTGCGAGTTTTGCTGGGCAGCCTGTAAGTTTTCTATCTTGTTTTTAGCAGCAAACAACTGGTTGGTTAACTGGTTAATCTCCGTTTCTGTTTGCCTGATAGCATGCTCTTTCAGTTGCTCGTTAAAAGCAATTACCTCGTTATGGCGTGCTTGTATATCTGCTTTTAGCTGATTTACTACTGCTTCCTGCGCCACTATTTCTTCATACAGCTTCTCCAGGTTTTTAGCGCGGCCAATTTTTTTACCTTCAAACAGGCCTACGCTACCACCGGTAAGCGTGTATTTTCCTTTTACGTATTTACCCGTTTTTTCCAGCACCACCGCACCATTGCTGTTTTGCAAGGCTTCGTCGCTTTCTGCAATGTATACGTTCCCCAGCAGGTATTCTGCCAGTTTACGATATTGTGCATCCACCTCTATCACATCCATCGCACGGATGGTTTGTGCAGGTTGCTGGGTTTGCACCTGCACATCGGCAAACTGCTCCAGCATAAAAAAGTTTGCCTTCCCTTTTTTATGGGTATCCAGCAGGTGAATAGCTTGTAAACCTTCCTGCAGGTTGTTTACCACATAATAGCTCAGGTAAGGTTCCAGCACATTTTCAACAGCGGCCCGAAACTCTTCCTTTACATATATAATATCTGATAAAATAGGGGCTGTATGGTTCCACTCCTTGTTATTGTGTAAAAACTTAACGCTCTCCGGATAACCTTCCATCGAGTCAATCAGGCTTTTTAACAGGTCGTGTTCGTTACGCTTTTTATCCAGTGTGCGGGTTTCTTCTGCCAGTTTAGAACGCAGTTGCTCCAACTGTGCCTGGGTAGCCACAATCTGTTCTTTGGTTCTTTCGTGTTGTTCCTGTAACTGTTGTAAATCAACACGTTTATCCTCCAGCGTTTCTTCCTTTTCTTTCAATTCTTCTTCCATCTGCCTTATCTGCAACGAACGGTTATGTTGTTCGTCGTTGATTTGCACATGTGAACGTTGCAGGTTTTGGATAGAAGTATCGGCAATAGCCACCTTCTTCTCTGCATCGAACTGATTACGCTGAATTTGCTGGTATTGGCTGCGTAAAGAATCTACCCCGCTCCGTTTTTCATCAAACAGGCGGCGTTTATCTTCAATATCCAGTTTAGAAGTTTCTACCTTGTCCTGTATGTCGGCCAGGCGGCTGTCTTCTTCCCCTACCTGTATTTGTGTATACTGAATAGAGTCTTCTATCGTTTTTAACTGGCCTTCTGCTTTTTGTAAAAAGTCTTTTAAGCTGTTTTCCTTTTCACGCAGGTATTGCAGTTTCTGCGAAGCCAGGTTCTTTTCGTTTTCCTTGGTGCGCAGTTGTTGCAGCAATTCGTTAAACTCGTATTGCTGGCTTTGTAAAGCGCGTTCTTTTTCAATAAAGCCAACTTTTTCCTGTTCAATAGCAGCCTCTTCCGTTGCTATTTCAGCATCCAGCCTTATTTTTTTATCGGTTTCCAGATCCTGCTGTTCGTTCAGCTCGCGGTAAGTGACATTAAACCCTTCCAGCGCTGCCTTCGCCAGCTCTATGGCTATCTCTTTATAATCTTTCTTAATCTCGTAATACTTCTCTGCCTTCTTTGCCTGGTTTTCCAGCGTTTTCAGCTGGTTGTTGATTTCAAATAACAGGTCTTCAATACGGTTTAAGTCCTGCTCGGTAGCATCCAGCTTAGATTTGGCTTCTTTCTTACGGGTTTTATAAATGGTAATACCCGCTGCCTGCTCCAGCATGCGGCGGCGGCTGTTTTCCTTGTCTTTAATAATATCATCCACCATCCCCAGCTCAATAATCGCATAGCTGTCTGTACTCACCCCGGTATCCATAAACAGGTTATGAATATCCTTCATCCTGCAGGCTACATCGTTAAGACGGTATTCGCTATCTCCATTTTTATAAAAGCGGCGGGTAATGGTTACGGTGCTAAATTCTGTGGGCAACAGATTTTTCGTGTTCTCAAATGTTAAGCTTACTTCGGCTAAACCGCTGGGGCTACGCGTTTTACTTCCGTTAAAAACCAATGCTTCCAGGTTTTCACTACGCAGCGCACTAATCTTCTGCTCGCCAATTACCCAACGAATAGAGTCAATAATATTGCTTTTACCGCAGCCGTTAGGACCAATAATACCAGTAATCCCCTCATCGAAGTTTACTACGGTTTTATCAGCAAAGCTTTTGAAACCCTTAATTTCTAATTGTTTTAATCTCACTTCTCGCCCATTTAGCAACTGCGAACTTAAGGGAAAAAGGGAAAAAAAGACGTTTTATTTATATAGTTGCATTCACCCTCCTGTCAATCAGACAGTTTACCTCTTATTACCCCTGTAACAGGGTCAAAGACCACTAACCATGTGTTCGTTTTCAATGAAATTGGGCTAAAGTGTGATTTTTAACTCCTGCCCACCCTATTTTTGCGCCCTGATAAATTTATCTTTTATAACATACCATTATGAGACGAGTTGTTGTAACCGGCTTAGGTGCATTGACACCTATTGGAAATAATGTGAACGATTTTTGGAATTCTCTTGTAAACGGCGTTAGTGGTGCGGCCCCTATTACTAAATTCGATGCTTCTAAATTTAAAACACGCTTTGCCTGCGAGTTAAAGAATTTTAACCCGCTGGACCATATTGATAAAGCAGAAGCACGCAAGTACGATGCGTATACCCAATATGCACTTATAGCGGTAGAAGAAGCTATCAAACATGCACAAATTGATTTTTCTACACTAAATAAAGACCGTATTGGTGTTATCTGGGGTTCAGGAAACGGTGGTATCCAAACTTTCCAGGAGCAGGTAATGGAATTTGCCAAAGGCGATGGCACTCCGCGCTTTAACCCCTTCTTCATCCCTAAAATGATTGTGGATATTGCTTCCGGCATTATCTCTATCAAGCACGGCCTGCGTGGTGTAAACTTCACTACCGTATCGGCCTGTGCTACTTCTAACACCGCTATTATCGACGCTTTCAACTACATCAAATGGGGTAAAGCAGAAATGATTATCACCGGAGGTTCAGAAGCGCCTATTAACGAAACAGGCATGGGTGGATTTAATGCGGTGAAAGCCTTATCCACCTTCAATGAAAACCCGGCTATTGCATCCCGTCCGTTTGATGTTAAGCGTGATGGCTTTGTTATGGGAGAAGGTGCTGGTGCGCTCATCCTGGAAAGCTACGAGCATGCTATTAAACGCGGAGCCCCCATCCTGGCCGAAGTAGCAGGTGGCGGTATGGCGGGTGATGCTTATCACCTTACCGGCACACACCCGGAAGGTGATGGTGCTTTCCTGGGTATGGAAGCGGCACTGGAAGATGCAGGTGTTGACGCTTCTGCAATCGACTACCTGAACGCACACGCCACTTCTACCCCACTGGGCGATGGCAGTGAATTAAAAGCAACTGCCCGTATGTTTGGCGCTCACGCTCCTAAACTACATGTAAGTGCAACCAAGTCTATGACGGGTCACCTGTTGGGTGCCGCCGGTGCTGTAGAAGCTATTGCCTGTATCAAAGCTATTCAGCATAATCTCATTCCTCCTACTATCAACACTACCGATGTTGACCCTAGCCTACCAGAAGGCTTCAACCTTACTTTAGGTAAAGCAGTGGAGAAAACAGTGAACTATGCGATGAGCAATACTTTCGGCTTTGGTGGACACATTGCCACAGCAATTTTCAAGAAAACAGAGCTGTAAGGATCACTCACTAAGTATAAAAGCAAAGGGCTGCATCTGGTTAGATGCAGCCCTTTGCTTTTATAAGCATTCCTATTCGTATTAAATATTCTACCCCACCAATTCCAAATGCAAAGCCCCGAAATTTTGCAGGGAGGTTAATTTTAAATCTGCTGCGCCCCAGCGTTCTTCTTTTTGCTGGCTGTGATGCGGCACTACCACACATTTCATACGGGCGGCTTTGGCGGCAATCATACCATTATAAGAATCTTCAAACGCTATACAGCTGGTAGCTGGTGATTTCAGCATTTCTGCACAGTTCAGATACACCAGCGGGTGTGGTTTGCCATAGGGCAGCTCGCCGGCACTGGAGGTTACCTGCAAATAATCTTTTACCCCTACCAAACCAACTACCTGGTCAATTAAACGTTGCGGACTGGAAGAGGCCAGGCCTATTTTAAAGCCACGCTGTTTAAAGAACTCGAAAATGTGATGTACACCGGGCATGATATTACCACGCTGGGCCACTTTTTCCATTACCAGGTCAATAATGCGCGTTTCGGCCTTTTCATCCTCACGCGGGTCTATCAAATATTGACGAAACCACCACTGCACAAACTCTTTTGTTCTGAGTCCGGTAGTGGTGGCGTATTGTTCGTGTGATAACTTAAATCCGTACTGGCTAAACAGTTCATCAGCAGCTTCGGCCCAAAGGGGTTCGCTATCTATCAATAAACCGTCCATATCAAATATTACCGTATCTAATCGCATGCGCTGTGGTTGAAGGCGCAAAGATAGGGTTACAGGCTATTCTCACTTCAGTGCAAATGTTACAGAAACGCTGAATTGTAATTTTATCTTTTTAAACCCTACTTCCATAGCCTCATCCACCTTATCCATCGCTACACTCATATTAGCATACATTCTTGTTTGCGGATAAATAACAGGCTGAACATCGTTTTCTACCACATCATTAATAGTAATAGCCCCACCTACCTGCTCATCAATAGCAGCTGCCAGATAATTGGCTTTCGCCTTTGCCGCCTTAATTGCTTCTATTTTTAGTTGCTTTTTGTATTCGTCCAGCTTGCTGTGGCTTACCCTGGAAATAAAGAAGCTTTGGGTAGCCTCATCGTCCAGTTTATCTACCAGCTCGTTCATTTTACGGGTATCGGCCAGTTTAATAGAATATACGATGCTCGCTTTCATGTCGGGATTTTGCTTTTTACTTCTTTTATACTCCCAATAATGAGCATCACGACCAGAAAAACTCTGTACACTCACCTCTTTTTCCGATAATCCGATGCTTTTGCAGGCTTCGAGGAACTGATTCTTGATTTTTTCAATATCCACCTTCCCCACTCCCTTTTTGTCATACTCCTTTAACTCTACCTGTACGTAAATTTCGTCGGGCACCACCTCCATTTCGGCCGTACCAGTCACATTTATAGTCTTTTCTGTTTTTCCGGTCTGTTGCGCTGAAGCGGTAAATATGGCAGTTACGGCTACAAGACATACTAAAATCTTCTTCATAAAATATCTGTTTATACAATGATGTTGTAAATATTATAATTACATAAACTCAAAATTTATGAATGTTTACCTTAACAATTATTTGACAATGCGTATTTTGCACGCGCTTGTCAGCTAAACAGTAATTTTTGAATGAGACGACGAACGAATAAACCTCTTACTGAGAGATTGAAGCATATACGATTGGTAAGATCAGTTGTATATGCGATTGTGGGCGCAGTATCTTATCCGGGTCTTGTATGGGTGAACCGTATTAAGATAGAGGGGACAGAACATATTGAAAAGCTGCCACGGAATAACGTATTATTTGTAAGTAACCACCAGACTTACTTTGCAGACGTTATTACCTTTTTGCATATTTTCTGCGCAGTAAAATGGCGTAAACGCAACAGGCTGGGCCTTCCCTACTACCTGTTAAGTCCGTTTACCAGTGTATATTATGTAGCTGCCGAAGAAACCATGAATGGTAGCTTTATCAGCCGCTTTTTTAAACTGGCTGGCGCATTAACCGTAAAACGTACCTGGCGCAGAAGCGGCACAGAGGTAAGAACCGGTTTAGACCCAAGCGATACCCGTAAAATTCAGCGTGCTTTAAAAACCAGCTGGATTATAACCTTCCCGCAAGGCACCACCAAACCCTTTGCACCAGGCCGTAAAGGCACTGCCCATATCATCAAAAACAACCGACCGGTAGTAATTCCGGTAGTAATTAATGGTTTCTGGCGTGCTTTCACTAAAAAAGGTCTCGTATTTAAGAAAAAAGGCTCTTTGTTAAGCATCCGCTTTAAAGCCCCGATGGAAATTAATTACGATAACTCTGTTGAAGAAATTCTGGACCAGGTAATGCATGCCATTGAACAGAGCAAAGAATTTATGTTGAAGGGCAAACACCACATGAACAAACTGAAACAACAACAGGAACTCGCCGCTGCTGCTGCACAAGCAGCTGAAGCGGAAGCCGTACCTGCCGAAACAGTAGCTACAGAACCACCTGCTGCATCAGCACAGGAATCATAACAACAAACCTGCTACAGGTTACATCATAATGAAAAAGGTCGTCTTTCCTGTAAAGGCGACCTTTTTTGTTGTCGTACACCGTACAGTAGCAGATCCCCCGGCAAAAGCACAAGGCGAAGCCAATTACCAGCCTGTTACAGAGGTCATCAAGTATAAAAAAAGGACGTTCCCCATTCCGGAAACGTCCTTTCTATTTTCAGTAAGCACTCTCCTGCTTACGATCATTACTAAATTTTACTTGCTATCGATAGCAAAGAAAGCCCTCAGCTCTGTAGCATCTTCCGGCTTCATTTTGCCAGCCAGCACCAGGCGCAGTTGCCTGCGGCGCAAAGCTCCTTCATACAGCGCCTTTTCCTCTTCCGTTTCGGCTATTACACCAGGCACCTTACGGGGATTGCTGTTAGGATCTAATGCCACAAACGTATAATAAGCTTCATTGCTTTCATAACTATACTGATGCAAATGATCTTCACCCCATACTTTGAGGTGAATTTCCATAGAGGTATTAAAAGCCCGGGTTACTTTGGCTTCAATATGCACCGTATTGCCCAGTTTAATAGGCGTTTTAAAACTAAGGTTGTCAACACTGGCGGTCATACAGGGGGCATTGCAATGTTTTCCGGATGCAATGGCCGCAGCTATATCCATCCAGTACATTAAACGCCCGCCCATCAGGTTACCAAATACATTGGTATCATTGGGCAGTACCAGCTCGTTCATAATTGTAAAACTCTCACTGGCTGTTTTTGCTTGCATGGGTATTCAATTGTTTATCAACAAACGTACATAGTAATTCTATCAATTACTGTACTTATTTCTTTTGTTCTTTGTAATGTACTTCGCTTAAGCTCCTCAACCTTTCAGCAGCCCACTCCGGCGTTACATCACGCTGCGGATTGGCCAGCATTTCATATCCTACCATAAATTTCTTCACAGTAGCAGAACGCAGTAATGGCGGATAAAAGTGCATATGCCAATGCCACTCGTCATGCGCACCATCGTTTACAGGTGCCTGGTGCATACCGGCTGAGTAAGGGAAAGAAATTTCAAACAGGTTGTCGTACTTGGCAGTTAATCTCTTCAGAATATCTGCCAGCGCTGTTCTTTCTTCTGCTGTAAACTGCACAACGGTTTGTACATGCCTTTTACTTACAATCATGGTTTCGTAAGGCCATACTGCCCAAAAAGGCACCAGTGCCACAAAATGCTCATTCTCTACCACAATACGCTCTTTCTCCTGCAGTTCCAGCGCAATATAGTCGCTTAATAAACTGCGGCCATTCTCCTCAAAATACGCTTTCTGACGTGCGGTTTCCTTCACTATTTCAAGGGGTAACGAACCCTGCGACCAAATCTGGCCGTGTGGATGCGGGTTGCTGCAACCCATGATTTCCCCTTTATTTTCAAAAATCTGGATGTACTTGATATGAGGATTGTCAGACAGTTGCTGAAACTCCTGTGCCCATAAATCAACCACTTTGGTAATAGCAGGCACAGACAATTGTGGCAACGTAAGACTGTGATCTGGCGAAAAGCTGATCACACGGCAAATGCCACTTTCACTGCGGGCTTGTAATAAACCACCTTTGTTCAGGCTACCCTCCGGGGTATCGGCCAGTAAGGCGGAGTAGTCGTTGGTAAACACAAAAGAATCGGTGTACTGTGGGTTTACACTGCCATCGGCTCTTTTATTGCCTGCACACAGGTAACAGGTAGGGTCGTAAGCCGGGCGGTCATCTGCCGGTAAAGTTTCCACTTTACCTTGCCAGGGCCTTTTGGTTCGGTGCGGAGATACTAAAACCCAATCCCCGGTAAGAATATTTTGTCTGGTATGGGGATGCTCAGTAAAATCAAATGTCTGCTGCATAATAAAATAATGTTGTTGCAAAGGGATAATTAGACTTCATGTGGCAGGCCTGAAAAGCCGGGCAAAAATATCTTATCGGCCTTAATAAAAAAAGGGCAAAATAATTGCGGCAACAGATACTTCCCTATTGTTATCACCACAAAATCACTTTTATGACGTTTACAGAAATAGAAACCCTGCTGGGACAGCAACATGCCACCCTGCTACAACACACCTGCACAACTATTCCCAAAGAGAAATTGCACCTGCCGGCTCCCAACTTCCTGGATTCAGTTTTTGGCATATCCAGCCGCAACATCCCTACTCTAAAAAGCCTGGCGTCTATTTACAACAGCGGCCGGCTGGCTGGTACAGGCTATGTATCTATTTTACCGGTAGACCAGGGTATAGAACACAGTGCAGGCGCTTCCTTTGCACCTAATCCTATGTATTTCGATCCCGAAAACATTGTTAAACTGGCCATAGAAGGCGGCTGCAATGCCGTAGCTACGACCTTTGGCACATTGGCCTTTGTATCGCGCAAATACGCGCATAAAATTCCCCTCATTGTAAAGCTGAACCACAATGAGCTGCTCACCTATCCCAATAAATACGACCAGATTATGTTCGGCTCGGTAAAAGATGCCTGGAACCTGGGAGCGACAGCTGTAGGAGCCACTATTTATTTTGGATCGCCCGAGGCCGACAGGCAGATTATAGAAGTGGCACGTGCTTTTGAAGAAGCCCATTCACTGGGCCTGGGTACTATTTTGTGGTGTTATCTGCGCAATAATGCCTTTAAAAAAGAGGGTATCGATTACCATGTTTCGGCCGATTTAACCGGCCAGGCAAACCACCTGGGCGTTACCATACAGGCAGATATTATTAAACAGAAACTGCCCGAAAACAACGGGGGCTTTAAAGCCCTGAACATGGGCGCCAGCAGCTATGGCAAGCTGGATGAACGCATGTACACACAGCTTGCTTCGGACAACCCGATAGACCTGTGCCGTTACCAGGTGGCCAACTGTTACATGGGCCGCGCCGGCTTAATTAATTCCGGCGGCGCCTCGGCAGGTGCCAGCGACCTGAAAGAAGCGGTATTAACCGCTGTGATTAACAAACGGGCCGGAGGCACCGGGCTTATTTCAGGCCGCAAAGCCTTTCAGCGCCCCTTTGCAGAAGGCATTCAATTATTACAGGCCATACAGGATGTATACCTCGAAAAGCAGGTAACCATTGCTTAGTAAATATTCTTTTCACCGGTAAGGGCGGCCAGCAAACGGCAGTCTTCCAGCGCTTTTATTACATGCTGCTGCAACCTGTGCATAAACACCAGCTCGCCCTTACCGGCTATTACTTTTTTATCCTCCAGCTGTACTTCTACACTTCCGCTTAACACCTGGATGGATAATATCCCCTCTGTAACATTATCTGTAATATCCGCCCCCTTATGCAAGGCCACCAGCACCGTACTAAAACCCTCCGTTTTAAACAGGGTTACTGCATTCCGGTTGTTCTTTTGCCAGGCCTCTTCCGATTCCAGCAGCTGCACACTTTCTTCAATATGGGTTACCAGAACAGGAGCATCGATAGGCCTGCTGCCCTGCGGACGATTAAATGTGGCATTGTTGCTTTTATTACTCATAGCTTAACAGGTTATTGTTCACCCTCTGTTATAGCAATAAGCCTACCAGTAAAGGCATGGTTTTTTATCCCCTTATTTAAAATGTATGTTATGAAGAACGCAACCATGAAACAAGGCTCCAAAGCCGTTCCGGTAAGGGGTAAACACACCCGTCCCGAAAACAAAGACGACATGGACAGCCGTAAAAATGAAGAGCAGGATTTTAAAGGAGGCGATGTCACCCACAACAAAAAGCACACAAAAGCCGAAAAAATGGGCGACAATAGTGGCAATTAAAAACCGGCTATTGAATAGATAGCCAGATAAACAAGGGTGTTCTGTAAAAAATACAGAATACCCTTTCTTTTACAAAATAAAATATCTTATATTGTTTCTGTATACATTCTTACTAACGATTTGCCTTTAAAAAACCACTGTTTATGTACAAATGGACGTTTTATCGTTTCATAGGCATAGCATTACTTGTAATAGCGCCATTAACCAGCAGTTTAAAAGTTCCCGTTTCTTCCCGATTATCATTGAGCTTTACCTGTATAGCACTGGCCATAGCCCTGTTTAAAAAAGCCAATATGCTGTACCAGATAAAATATGGCGAAAAGCAGAAAAACCATAATTACAATAACCAGCGCACCTCTATCAACCTGGTTATTATAGGCTTTTCTACCATGGCCATCACCCTCATTATCATTAACCTGTTGCGCTAAACGGGAGGCAAATACTTTTACTTTTCTATCTTTACTCCTTACCCGGCCTAAAGATGCAGTAATTGTATTTGTTGCAATTGACCATATCATACAATACCTCCACAGCAATAGTATCTGCATTATTGCTGCTGGCGTTGTGCGCTATTATCCTCCTATATGTGCGGCTACGTAAGGCGCAGCACCATAATCGTCAATACGCCGAAAAGTATAAAGAGCTGGAATTGAAAGTACATTCCTTACAGCTGGAATCTATCAATTACAAGCTCAACCCACACCTGTTTAAAAACATACTCAACTCTATTCAAAGCCACGCCTATCAAACCTATTATGCCCTGGATAAGCTGTCGAACGTGCTGGATTACATCCTCTACGAAAGCGACCGGCAATATGTATCGTTAAGAGAAGAAATAGAGTTTGCGCTAAGCCTTATCGAAATCAACCGCATTAAAGTAAGTCCCCTGTTCGATTTGCGCATCAAAAACAAAACAGATGAAAGCAACACCCTGCTAGATCAAAAGCTGATAGCACCGCTTATTACCATTGACCTGATAGAAAATGCGTTTAAACACGCCGATTTACAAAGTGAAAACGCATTTATAGCCATTGTATTTGAGCTGAAAGGTCCGGTATTCACCTTAACCGTATCCAACAAAATAAGCAGCAAATCGCCATTAAAAAAGCAAAAAGGCGGTTTTGGTAAAGACAGCCTGCAAAAACGCCTGTCGGTAATATACCAGCAACATTACGAGCTGGACCAGTTTGCCGAGGGGGATGTATATATTGCTCACTTAAAAATAAATCTGCTTGAACACAAGAATAAAATGCTTGCTACTGGATGATGAGCTGCCCGGTCTCACCTACCTGCGCATGCTTTGCCAGCAGATTCCGGGCGTGGAAGTGGTAAAGGCTTTTAACGACCCCATGAAGCTGCTGGAAGAGAGTAAAGAGCTGGATTTTGATGTGTGCATATTAGACATAGAAATGCCGGGATTCAATGGCCTGGAAATAGCTCAGCTACTACATAACAAACCGGTAATTTTCACCACTGCGTATAAAGAATACGCAGCTGAAGCTTTTGACCTGGATGCTATTGACTATATACGCAAGCCCATACAAAAAGAACGGCTGGAAAAGGCCTTGCAAAAAGCAGCCGACAAACTGCAGCCACAGTTGGCCCCATCACAATTTGTGCAACTGAACACCAGCCAGGGCAAGGCCTTGCTTTATTTTAACCAACTGCTTCTTATCACCACCTCCGACATGGATAAACGGGATAAACTAGCCTTACTGGACAATGGCCAAACCATCCTGTTAAAAAACATATCCTTTACACAGTTACTGCAATTGCTGCCTCCCGATCAGTTTTGCCGCATTAATAAAAAAGAAATTCTGGCAGTAAAGGCCGTTGGCTTTTTTTCGCACGACGAAATCACCACCAATATTCCCGGCCCCGAGGGCAAGCCCCTGCAACTGGTGCTGGGCGAAATATACCGTACTGGCTTTTTGCAACATACCCACGCACGGTAAAGCTCAGTTACGGAACATAATTCTACCGTTTTATTACATAAAACCGCTGCCTGATTACATACCCACCGGCCAGCTTGCGGTAATAGAATAAGTTTGCGCACACTTAACAACAGCGCATGAAAAAATACAGGAACCTACTTTTCTATGTGATTACTATTGCTGGATTTTCAGGGCTTATATACTACTTTCTACAGAAGGGCCGTGTATTGGAAAGCGAAAAAGTAACGAATTTTATACCGCAACTGGAAGCCTCTACCTGGCAGCAGTTTAAAGACACCTACATACACAACCTCACACATCCGCTGGCTATTCTCTTACTACAGATTATCACTATTATACTGGTAGCACGCGCTTTTGGTTTCTTATGTAAAAAAATAAAACAACCCACTGTCATTGGCGAAATAGCAGCAGGCATTTTCCTTGGCCCCTCTTTCCTTGCTAAATGGATGCCCGAAGTTTCCGGATTTTTATTTCCGGTCAACTCACTCAGCAACCTGAGTTTTTTAAGCCAGATAGGCTTAATACTATTCATGTTTGTAATTGGGATGGAGCTGGACTTAAAGGTGTTGAAAAACAAAGCGAAAGACGCCGTAGTGGTAAGTCATGCCAGCATCATCTTTCCTTTTACGCTGGGCATTGCATTATCCTATTTTCTATATCGCCAGTTTGCCCCCGGCAATATCAACTTCCTGTCTTTTGCACTGTTCACAGGTATATCTATGAGTATTACCGCCTTTCCGGTACTGGCACGCATAGTACAGGAACGTGGCCTTTCTAAAACCAAACTGGGCACCATTGTTATTACCTGTGCAGCAGCAGATGACATTACAGCCTGGTGCATACTGGCGGTGGTAATAGCCATTGTAAAAGCAGGATCTGTAACCAGCTCGTTGTTTACCATTCTTATGGCTATTGCCTATGTGCTGGTGATGATAAAACTGATTCAGCCGTTTTTAAAAAGAATAGGCGATAAATACTCTAATAAAGAAGCGTTAAGCAAGCCGGTGGTAGCTGTATTCTTTATCACATTACTGCTCTCTTCTTTTACTACTGAGGTAATAGGCATTCATGCCCTGTTTGGTGCTTTTATGGCGGGGGTTATTATGCCTGCCAACATTAGCTTCCGCAATATTTTTATTGAAAAGGTAGAAGATGTGGCCCTGGTGTTACTACTGCCCCTGTTTTTTGTATTTACCGGTTTAAGAACACAAATAGGTTTATTAAACGATGTTCATATGTGGCAGGTATGCGGCGTTATTATAGCCGTAGCGGTAACCGGCAAGTTTGTAGGCAGCGCACTGGCCGCAAGATTTGTAGGACAAAGCTGGCGAGAAAGCCTTTCTATAGGCGCCCTGATGAATACCCGCGGGTTAATGGAATTGATTGTACTGAACATTGGCTACGATTTAGGAGTATTGAAGCCCGAAGTGTTTGCCATGATGGTGCTGATGGCCCTGGCTACCACTTTTATGACCGGCCCCATTCTGGACCTGATTAACCGCTTTATGCCGGAACGCAGCCACCCCGATGCCAGCGATTTACTGGAAAAAGAAATACGGTATAACATCCTCGTTTCCTTTGGCAGCGCTAAAAAAGGGGTATCCTTATTACAGCTGGCCAACAACTTTGTAAAAAAAGCCACCACCAATGCACATGTTACAGCCCTGCACCTTTCACCCAGCAGTGAGTTAAACCAGTATAACCAGGAAGAGTATGAAAGAGAAAGCTTTCAACCGATACAGGAAGAGGCCCAAAAATTGAGCCTGCCTATCACTCCCCTGTTTAAACCAACACTGGACATTACAGAGGAGATTATACACACTGCCAATGAAGGACACTTTGACCTGTTGCTGATTGGCGTAGGTTCCTCCGTATTCGAAGGCACCCTGCTAGGTAAAATATTAGGCTTCACCAACAAGATCATTAACCCGGAAAGATTATACGATACTATTACCGGTAAAGAAAAACTGTTTGACAACACGGTTTTCTATGAACATATCAAACAAATAACCCGGGCATCTAAAGTACCGGTAGGCATTTATATAGACAGGAATACAGAAAAGCTGGAAAACATCTTTATTCCCATTTTGTCTATCAGCGACAGCTTCCTGCTTATTTATGCGCAAAAGCTGATACACAACAGCGAAGCACGCGTAGTAGTGCTGGATGTAATGGGCGTTATTAAACAAAACCCTGAACTAAAAGAAACCATACGCTCTATAGAACAAATAGCACCTAATCATATTGCCTTGTATAGTGAAAGAAACATTGAGCCCATGTTCCTGGATCAACAAGACCTGATGCTGATAAGCATGGACAGCTGGCGTAAAACACTGGAAGCAGAACCCACGTGGCTATCGCACACACCGGCTGTACTGATTATTAAACCTTAAAAAAATGCCTGGTTTTACCAGGCATTTTTCATTTGATCATTGGTACGTTCCGGTGCTTTGGCGGGCTTCACGTTCCAATCCTTGTCATATCCCACAAAAAAGCTAAGCCACACAGTTCGCGCCAACCGCATAAACACAGGCTGTATAATCAACAGCAACACTGAATTAACACCCAGCCACCAGAAAATGCGGTTATCATATAATGAAAAACCAAACAAAACCCACCATGCTATAAAAGTGGCCACACTTAACGCTACTGCAAAAGCATAGCTTACATAACTGGTTCCATAATAAAAGCCAACTTCTATATCAAATTGCTGTCCGCACACCGGGCAGCTTTCATTCATCTCCAGCGTATGTTTCAGATGATAAGGGTTAGCATCGGTAAACATATTACCTCTGCGGCAACGTGGACAACGGGTATGGCATACACTCACCAACACATTCGGTTTGGCTGTTTCATGATTGCTCATAACAAAATATTTATGCGTGTTGAAATTGTTTGCGAAAAGTTTCAGGCGTAATACCTGTATCCTTTTTAAAAAACTTGATAAAATAACTGCTGTCCTGGAAATTAAGCCTGTCGCCAATTTCATTGATGCTCAGCTCCAGGTTCACCAGCAAACGCTTTGCCTCCAGTATAATACGCTTTCGTATCAGCTCACCCGCCGAAATGCCTGTTGCATCTTTACACAACGCGTTCAAATGATTAGGCGTAATGTATAACATGGCCGCATAATCTTTGGGCAGCTTTATATGGGCAAAATGCCTTTCAATCAATTGCTGAAAATTGCGCAGGATGGTGGCGTTGTAGTTAACCGGCAAAGCTGCATCTGCCTCGGGCATAGTTCGCTTTATGGTAACAAACAACTGGATCAGCAAAGCCGTCATCATTTCCCGGCTCATCTGTTTTTTCGCTACCTGTTCTGTCAATATGGTTTCAAACAGGTTTTCTACGGCCGGCTGCATCGTCTCCGGCACTTCTACTACCTGGGGGCCAACCATCGGTTCCCAAAATGGGAACAACTCCAATATCTGTGATCTTACAAAGGCCTGTTCCAGAAAACCATCCGAAAAATTAATCACATAGCCATCCGGCGCATCCCCAAAAAACCAACGATGCACCTGACCCGGTTTCATAAAATAAACAGAGCCCTTTTTAACCGGATAATGGGTAAAATCAATTACATGCTCACCACTACCCTCAGTAAAGTATAAAAGGTGATAATAGCTATGACCATGAACAACTTGTAAATGAGGATTATTTGACAAATAAGCCTTAAAACGGTCAGCTACCCACAAATCGTCTTTCGACTTCTCTGCAACCAGGTTACCTATGCCGTATGTTGGATATTCTATCTTTGCCACATCCTTTGCTTTAACTATACAAAGGTAAACACCCTAGCCCGGGAAGGCGCTGTGTTTTACAGGGCAATTATGGTACTTTTTACTGATTGCGGTAAATTACCTTAATTTTTTACCACTACTTTCTTCTATTTTCCATTTTTTGGAATAAACTATCCCAAATTAGGAAAATCTATAAAAACCACTTCCACAAAACAATGATTATCAAAACAATAAAGAATTGGCACGCGTGTTGCCTATTAGTATATGTCCGTTTTTAATCCGAAAGAAAACTGTGAACTGTAGCGGGCCGGAAGCTGAACCGGCCCGTTTTTTATTTCCCACCTTTCACAATTTACCTGTTCTACCGCATTTATCTTTTCCAAATAGTATATTCTGTTCTGCGGTTACGCGTCCTTCCTTCCGGGTTATCGCTACCATCCCGTTTTGAATTAGGGGCAACAGGCACACTTGCACCATATCCCTTATAAGTTAACCTTTCCGCTGCAATTCCCTTACTAATGAGATAATCCACCACACTTTTAGCTCTATTCTCCGATAACAGCCTGTTAGTTGCCACATTTCCTGTAGAATCCGTATGCCCTCCTATTTCAACATAAAACGTAACATGTTCTTTTAAATAAGCCACCAGTTTATCTAAGGAAGTGTAGGAAGTTTCTAAGGGCTTCCATTCGTTAACAGCAAAATACACATCCGGAATAATATTTCTTTCCTCTTTAACAGCCACCACTTCCGGTGTAATGATTACAGAAGCCGGAATAGAATCCTTTACAGGCGCTTTATGCACAGCAACAACTGGAGGTGGAGTTTTAGTAACATAAAACAAATCCAGGCAACAATCAGATGCCCTGTCAGAACTGATGAATACATTTTCATATACATTGTCAGTCCCTGGCTTAACAGCAAAGTAAATATCATCCCTTATAGAGTTTATGGGATATCCCATATTTTCTGCAACAGCAAATGCACCAGGTTTGCCTGTAGCAGCAAATAGATCATATCCTCCCATACCCGTTTTTCCATTACTGGCAAATACCAAAGTACCCGACGCCTGGTGATAATAAGGCGCTTGTTCATCTCCTGCGGTATTAATGGTATTTCCAGCATTGCCTGTAGCTAAGATATTACCACGCACATCCAGTGAAGCATACCATATGTCCCAGCCACCGGTGCCGCCTGCTTTATCACTGGCATACAACAGATATTTGCCATCCCCCGTTACACAAGGCTGCTGTGCATTGTAGCCGACTGCATTTACTTCTTTACCCAATGGCTCAGGCATACCCCAACCGGTAGCCACCCGTTTGCTCCGGTAAATAGCCGCCTGCTTCTTTCCTTCCCGAACAGTCCACTGCGTTACAAAAAGCGTGTTACCATCAGGCGTAACACTTACAGCCCCCTGGTGCATAGCGCCTGTTACAGGTAAAGCCAGCGGCACAGCCTCACCTCTAACCCCTTCTTTATACACAGCAGAAAAAACATGGTTTACATGCTTAGCTTTGGCATCAGGCAAAGACACTGCAGCAGTAAATAATAAAGTATCCTGTATAAGCACCGGTGCATAATTAGTAACGCTACCACCCAAAGCAGGTAATGGACGAATAGTATAATTACTGATATCCTTTGACAGTTGCTTTTGGGCAAATGCCAGGTTATCCAGTTCGCGTGCTGCAGCAGTGGAATAAGCATCCGGCAAAGCATACTCTTTTAAAAACAAACGGAAAGCATACTCCGCTTCAGCAGCATTTTGCAACTCACGCAAACTCACTGCATAATAAAAACGGGCCTGCGGATAAGCGTCCTTATAATGTTCTGCAACAAACAGATACCATTTTTCTGCTTTAACCGGGTAATGCAAAAAACGATAACACTCTGCCAGGCGAAACACTGCCTGCTTTTTAGCAGCAGAAACAGCAGCCGTTTGCTGCAAAGACTGAATAGCATAGGGATCGTAGCTATTGCCCAATCCTTTTTCATTACCTGTTATATATTTTTCATAATACTGAGCAGCCGAAAAATAATCACCCTGTGCAAAATAAGCATCAGCTGCCTTTTCATACCGGGCAGCATATTGCGCTGTAGCTGCATACATGCAAATAGCCAGCACGCCTGATAACATTCTTTTCATACGATAGTTTTGCTTGATTATTTAACATGCCCTACAACCGCGGACATACAAAATCTGCTTCTGGTGTCCTTACTTTTTTTCTTCCGGTATAAGTAAGTGTTAATTCAAAGCTGCTGGCCCCTTTAGCCAGTTTACCAAGGTCGGAAATATTAACATCATAGCTGGCGCCTACCACAAAGCTTTTATAATTAAAGCCTACATAAGGCGAAACAGCATCTTCTATGCGGTAATTAACACCCACCAGAAAATCTGTTTCCAATGCAGCTTTCATTTGTGCATACAAACCCATCGCTTTTTCGCTGGCGCTCCCCTGCTTCAGGTACAGCACATTAGGAGTTAAAGTAACAGCAGGTGACATAACAATTTTCACACCCGCATGCAGGTTATAGCGAAGAGGTAGCTTTTCATTTCCCGATGCACTAAACCGGTCTTCCGGACGCGTTAAATGAGCCACAGAAAAACCCGCATATACATTCGCCTTTTTACCCGGCTCTGCATCATAATACAACATACCCGCCCCCGCATCAAACGAGGTAGCGCTGTTACGCGTAAGTACCTCTGAATTTATATTCACAATTCCCCCTGGCGTCCATTGCTCGCCAAAAGTAAACTTAGCGGGATCAAACCGTTTACTCAGAAAGCCAGCCTGTAATGCCAGGTTTAAACGGTGATAGCCGCTTTTACCAAACCGCACACCCGTATAGTTAACACTGGCTGCACCGGTTGTATAACGATACCCACCATTACCTGCGCGCTGCACCAATGCCTGCAAGCCTATGCTCAGGTTTTTACCGGTTTTAATATCTCCCGACAAACCCGTAGTAGTAAACGGGCTGCTTACATTGCCCCACTGGCTACGATAAATACCCGACACACGGTAATCGCCATCAAACACGCCTGTTAATGCCGGGTTTAACCAGGAGGGGTATACATAATACTGAGTAAAGTGCGCATCTACCTGGGCTGCCCCTTTCTGAAAAAGCAGGCAGCCGGCAAGTAAAAAGAGATAAGAAATAATATACTTCATGGCAGTAAGTTTTATCAGTTTACGTTTATCTAACCAGGTTTACAGCGCCTTTCTTCACCACTTCCGATCCATCCATCAGTTTCACCGTACACACATACATATACACACCCGAAGGTTGCGGAACGCCTTTATGTGTACCATCCCATCCATTATCACGGTTAGTTGTTTCAAAAATCTTTTGTCCCCACTGGTTAAATATCATCATGCGAATGGCCTGCACCGAATTACCATACACATTCAACATGTCGTTTTTACCATCTCCGTTAGGCGTAAAGGCATTAGGAATAAACACAGATGCACGACAATCAGTTACAGTAACCACCTGCACGGTATCATCTTTACATCCGTAACCACTGGTTACAGTAAATCTTACATCAAACACACCTGCTTCGTTATAAGTATAAGAGCCTGCATGCGCAACAGCAGAATTACCATTTCCAAAATTCCATAACCATTGCTGTATGGTGCCACTGGCAATAGTGTCATTCGCAATAAACTGCACCGGCTCACCAATACATATGTTTTCCGGAACTGTAAAGCTGGCAAAAGGTTTTCCTGCCACATACACCGGCACATGCGCAACTATGCTATGCCCACAGCCTTCTATAGCTTCATCTGTTATCAGCACGGGCACCTGGAGCAAACCAGTATCGGCAAAAGAAGACCATACCACACTCACAAACTGGTAATACTTCACGCCATTCACCACCACCGAATCTTTAGGTGCAGGAGACAACTCAGTAATATCACCGGCAGGTGCTGCTCCCGCCACAGCTCCCAGCTGCCAGGTAATAGAAGCAGGTTTGATAGAAATATAGGTTTTCAGGTGTGTTTCAGCACCCGCACATACAGTAATGGCCGTATCAGCATTGCCAGGCACTACACTGCTTATAACAGTAGCAGTATCCACCAGCATACCCAGGTTATAGCCATAACTTTCACTAACCCCCAGGCCATAGGTAATACCCGTAAAGGCATAATTACTTTCCACAGTAAACGTGGCATTTCTGTCGCTCATGTCCCTGCCGGCTAAATCCCAGCGTTTTACCACCAGCGAATAGCCCGGTTTATTATTACACGGATATACATCATAGAAACCATTGGAACCATCTATAGTAAGTGAACTAAGCCCTTCATCCGGAATAACCAGCGACAGCGAATTAGAGCCATCCAGCCCAAAACCATTAAAGCCGATATTATGACGGAAGAATACCACTTTTTTAACACCATGCTCCGCAGGGGTCAGGTAAAACATTTCTGCATCATTGGCACCATCTGTAGCTGTACCCGGACAACCTCCTGTAGATAGCAGATACTGAGCCACCGTAACAGGCTGATCGGCTACAATATCATCCGGCTGGTTCGATGGAAACTCGTAGTACAGATTATCTGTTAACTGTGTAAGGGCCACTCCGTTTACAGCAACTTTTGTAGCCACATCCTTCACCATTATTCGAAACACTGAAACCATTGGCAAAGTAGCATCGTGATGCGTCATAGCCGGAGCAGTGATATAATGCTTACCCCAGGCACGGTACGGCAGGTTTTGCTGCACCAGGTTATCTACCGGCAATGAAGTGCTGAATGTTCCACTTTCACAAATGGCAGAAGTAGCACTGCTGCCCGAAAATACCGCCACCGGATAACACTTACCACTTGCATTTTTAGCAGAACGGATAATGGTACCCGATAAATCGTACCCTTCTGTGGCACTGTACAATTGCCCCATTAACTGATACACCTCGCCTTTGCGCAATAGCACCGTATAAGTTACCCCTGCCTGATGCCCCCCTTTGGTAGCATGTGAAGGCGTAACTTCTACCAGCGTGCTGTCGTAAGCAGCAATTACATTCACCCACGACCAGCTATGATTATTGGAAAATTGTTTGGCAACCAGTGCTTTATACTCATAGCCATACGTACCCGTTGGTAACAATAAAGTGGCACCAGACTCTTCCATAGCTCCATTCAGATTTACATCTTCATTCCTGCCTATCATAGAAGCCACCTGCACAGGCACATCGCTCACAATATGCACGCCCCTGTTAAATACCCCCTCTTCTGTAATACGCGCATCGTAGCTTCCGTTTTTAGGCAATACCTCGCTGATAATGGCATTACCAGGCTGCACGGTATATACCCTTCTCCAGCCCGTACCAGGCACAGTAACAGTTACATGCGCTTCTTTTGCATGACTGCTTATCATCAGCTGCATATCCTGCGCATTATCCGTTTCAAAATGCTGATGATGGCCATAACTGGCCCAGAACTCTGTACCTGCATTAGAAGTATCAGTATGTGCAATTACTTCAGGAAAGCTGGTACTGCCATTCAACAAACCTGTAAAGCGATATAATTGTGTAATATCTTTTTCCTGGATCACATTAGTGATAGCATCCGTAAAACTGCTGCTGTTTACCTGCCAGGTACCGGAAGCATTTGTTTTACCCAGTTTAATGGCATCCTGGCTATCAATAAAGCCCTGCCAGGAGTCTACATAAAACTGCTCTATATCAGCTGCCACAGCACCACCACCAGCCACTTCGGCGCTGGTATAAAAATACATGTACTTTTCTCCGGCAGCCAGGTTAACAGGAGCCACTCCTGAATATCTTCTCATTACCACACCGGAAGGAACCGTACTACCGGCATGCCAGCGAATACGGGCTACCGTATCTGTTCCTAAATAAAACACCTGCGACGTGCCTGCCTGTGGCGCAGCCGGAACAGCTGTTAACGCTACAGGCACAGCAACCGGCAAAAACTCATAAGCCCCCATGTCAGGCACGCCTTCCTGCAAAGTAACCGCACGGGCAGCGCCATAATAATCATGATCGTTACCAGCAATCTGCACACCCCGCCCATGAATAGCCCACACATCTGCACTGTTTACATCAGGCATTAGTCTGTCATCGGCAAAAGCAGGTTTATATACGATCGAGTTCCAGTCATTACCACTGGCTTTTCTCCAAGCGTCTAACGAAGTATAGGTAACAGCAGTAAAAGGCGTACTCATAGCCAAAGAACTACCACTGGTGTATAAAGTATTATAATCACTGGTTACAAAATCAGGCTGATGAATATACAAAGCAATACCACCGCCAATATGAGAGAAGATATTGTTTTTAGCCACCGAACCGCGCACATTATCCTCATAAAAATAGCCGGTATAACTCCCTGCATGAGAACTGGCATTCTGAATGCTATTGTTATAATAATAGGCACGGGAGCCAATATGGTTCAATGCACGGGAAGCATCACCCGAAACACTAGCCGTAGCAATATGCACCACGTTGTTCCATACATGACAATGCGTAAGATAAGCCACCGTTAAACCATACAAACTTCCCGCATTGGCATCCAGCGCTTTTACAAAGTTACCTTCAATAACACTTTCGCTATTGAAAGCTGCAACACCCTGCGACACATATATACCATAAGCAGTAACATTATCAGGCATATGATCCAGCAACACACCGTTATGCGCAATATGAAAAACAGAATCGGTATAAGAAGCATTAATACCATAAGCAGTAGTGTTGGCAGATGCCGACATATGCACCTGGTTGCTGTCAATACGGTTATGCAAAACATATTGCACCTGTATACCAGCTACAAAAGGCTGCTCAATAGCATTACCTGTAATGGAAATTTCGTCAGCGGCATGGGCAGCATCCTTACCCGAAACATACACCCCTACCCCGCCACGCGTAACCTGGTTATAACTGATTACATGGTGGCCACCACTAATACCTTCGGCATACACACCCGCAATCCTGGTAAAGTATACACTGTACGAACTAACAGCAGACACAGGTAACGGTATTTTACAGCCAGTAATAGTATCCCACGAAGCACCGCCCGATAACACCACCGCCCGCGCAAAATCAGCACCACCTGCAACAATAGATATCTGATGAAAGCTGATAAAGCTGGCGCTATCCAGTTTCAGCACATAGTTATCTGCATCGCCCGATGCAGTGTACGTTAATACCACGTCTGTATTAGTACCACTGGCACTTTCAAACCTTACTGTATTTATCAGCGAAGCATTCCCTATTTTAGGAATAGTCACCTGCTCAGCATAAGTACCTGTAGCCACCCGGAAAACCACCGGACCTGCTATACCACAAGCCATAGCCGCAACCGCCTCTTTAAAGCTGGCAAAGTTTATACCTGCCGGGTAACTGGTAACCTTTGTTTGATCAATAGTGTACACCCCGGCTGGCATCCCCGCATTCATAGACACTACTACTACGTCCGACGAATCAACCTGTCCACCGCACACTACCAGGCAACGGAAATAATGGGCACTGGTTAACTCGGTAGAAAATGCAGAACGCCCCTCGGCAAGCGAATCGCTGATCGCAGTCCACGGCCCATTGGCCGAAGCAGCCTTTTGCCATACATAACGCTGGTTGGCTCCATAGCTGTTTCCTGTTACGCTAAGCGCAATAACACCACCCATACAAATGCCCGCATCAGGCGTAGCAACAGCCTTACCCGCTTCCGGCGGAGCCGTACAGGCAGGCTCTGAAAACTCAATAGCTCCCATATCCGGTGTAGTAGTACTACGCAACCTGTTTTCAATATCTACCAGCACCCCCCTTTGTTTACCGGTGTTATCCAGTAAGGAAGAGGTAGGCGTTAAATCCCCATGGGTAATATCTTTAAAAAACGGTGGAAGTGTAGTAGTGTTAGCTTCTCCATGCATATACCCCTGCCAGCTGGTTAACGATGTATAATCATCGTAAATTCCAACCGTACCCATATGATTGTGTGCATCGGCACTTATAAAATAATTGTTCCCTTCAAAAAACATCCCATTGGTGGGCTGCTGAAAATACATCACCGACCTTCTTCCGGGGCCAATGCGCGTGACAGACACCAGGTTATTGGTTACATATCCCATATCGTTACCTGAGAAATAAAACGCATAGCTACTGGTGCCATCATACATTTCCGTTCCATCAATAGAGATAGTATTATGCTGCGTGATAATAATATTGGAATTGTCCAGCGTAATACCCTGGAACGCTGTTCCATTGGCATGCAGGTTATACAACAGGTTATTATTCACATTACTGTTGTTTACATTCGACAGGAATATCGCATAGCAATAACCAGAAATAATATCAGACGAAAACACATCTGTAATAGTGTTTCTGACCACATTCACCCCCGAACAAAGGGGTGTACCCACTACCTGTATACCCCAATAGCCAGGCTCCTTGCGATAAGGCCTGCTTAAATAGTTATGCTCAATTACCGCAGCTGTTAGCGAACAACGCACAGCTATTCCCATAACAGTAGAATTAAGCACCTGGTTATCTTTAATTACCGGGTTAGATACAATGCCCGTGATCAGCACCGAAGTGGCACCGCCCGAAATACGATTGCCTATAATGGAATCACCATCACAATAAGTATCTCCATCAGCCGCCTCACCGTTATCATTCGGTGTAATAACCACACCGGCAAAGTAGGGGCTGTTATTATGAAGCGTTGTATCCGTTAATATGTTACAATTTGTTATCAGGTTACTATCCGCATTCGCAATCATTTGCACGCCATAACCATAACGCCCTACCAGGCTTCCTTTAGCAGCAGCATCAATAACAAGGCTGTCAATAATAATATGACTGGCACCTTTTAGCTTAATTACGGCACGCTCATTGGTATTGGTGGAACTATATTGAATAGTATTACCATTGCCTTTAAAAGTAACCGTATTTACAGCAGAAGCACCCGACACCCGGTTTAATTCCAGTTGCTCGTTATAAACTCCACTCTTCACATCAAAAACAACAGGCCCGTCAATACCACATTCCAGTGCCGCTTTCGCCGCATTAAAGCTGGTAAAGTTTCGATCGCTGGCAGGTGAATTTTTATCTATAGTATAAAGACCATTTAATGAAGTACAACCAACGGGCGTAAATTCATAGGCACCCGCATCAGGCGCAGTAACACTACGGGTAACACCCAGTATATCATCTGCTACACCGGTACCTGTTGCACCTGAATTGTTTACCAGTTTTTCCGTAGGATGCAAATCGCCATTATCCAGGTCTACATACAACGGATCAGCATCCAGCGAGTGCGCATCTCCTCCGCTTCCCTTTTGCCAGTCTACCAGTGCGCTGTAATAGTTATTGTCTATAATACCAGTAAAATTGGGACCATTACCCGTAATGCGTAATATGTTATTATCAGCATTCACCGTAGTGCCTAAAGCTTTTATAGCAGCACTGTTAGCCAAACCATTACTCACCATGGTAATGATATTATTTCTGATAACAGCCCCTGTGGCCTGCTTATTTACCTGGATGCCCACTAAACCGCCAAAAACACGTGGAGTGGTATAATTAATATGAATGGTATTATGTAAAATGGCAGCCCCCGGCGTATTCACCAGCATTCCCGAAACATTCTCGCAGCGTGAAATGTCGTACATCACATTGTTGGATATAACCAGCCCGGCACTCGTACTTAAAGCATCAGAACCATCAAAAACGCCAAAGAACCAACTATAATCAGAGCCACTTACCTTAGTAGGCCCAAACGGATCGGTAAATACGTTTTTGGAGATATAGGTACCAAAACTTGAATTCTCTATATATACATAGCCAATTCCAAAAGAAATGACGGGTGCATTTTGCCTGGACACACACAAAAACTTATTCTTCTCTATATAAGTACTGGCAGCCCCTATAATAGAAACACCTCGCGTATAACAATCACGAAACACACAATTCGTAAAACGGGTGCCCACATTAGGCCCATTCATAGAGCTTGCCATATACACATTGCTCCACCCTCCCACAATAGAATCCGATTCAAACGTATTATTATTACAATTAGCCACCATGGTGGTGTGCCAGTTAAATGCATCATCCCCATTCATCAGCACCCCATAAAAGAAACTATTGCTTTTTACTGTATCTGTTATAATAGTACATTTTCTGAAAGTGTTATTACTGGCCCCCTTTAACAAGTGTACACCAATACCCATTTGCGATTCAGGCGCACCAATTGCAGGAGCAGCATTGATAAGCAGACTATCGAACACAAACCAGCTGGCTGCTCTTAACTTCACCACAGCACGCTCGGCCGAATTATTAGAACTGAACAGAATACTGTTTCCATTACCATGAAAAGTAACCGTATTTACAGCAGAAGTACCCGGCACATTATCTATTATCAACTGCTCGTTGTAAACACCACTTCCCGCCGCCACATTAAACACCACAGGGCCATCAATACCGCACTTGATATAATTATAAGCATCATTAAACGAAGCAAAATTACCACCACCCGTAGTTTTGGTTTTGTCTATGGTAAACGTTCCACTTACAGAACCGGGAACAGTTACCAGCACCTCATTACTGGTGGCAGCGCTGCCAAACAAACAGGTAGCCGTAACACGGTAATAGGTAGCAATGGTTTGCGTGGTACTGTAGGTAGTAGCATCAGCTCCGGCAATAGGCGCCCAGGTAGCTTTATTATCTATTGAGCTTTCCCATTGATACACCACCCCTTCCGTATTGCCACTTATGCCATCCAGGTGCAACTGCACATTAGCAGCAGCACACACCTCCGTTTTATCGGCCAGTAAACTGCCTGCTACCGGCGTTCCCGAACAGGCAGTAACAGCTTCTACATGCACATTGTCAATACCCAGGTCAGAGTTGCCATCCGTATCAGCAATGCCCATAAATCTCAAAACCAGCTGCGGAGCATAACTGGTAAAATAAAAACGTTTATTCGTCCAGGTAGCCGCAGTAGTGGCACTATCAAAGCGGGTAAACGTAACACCGCCATCTTCCGATTTCCATATCACCAGCTTATCAAGTCCATCCGTATTAATATAGTCAAAGCTTAATTTTTTGGAAGCGGAAGCACTGGCATCACTCACATTCAAAAACAGGTCAAGATATCCATTCAACGAAGCATAGGTACTATGGAAGCGTGCAGAGTGATCACTACCACTACCTCCCGGCAAATAAGCACCAAAATCAGAAGTCCATCCTCCGTTACTGTAACCATCATCCCTTCTCCACGAGCTGTTACCCAACACCGGCCAGTTATCCCAGGGAAAGGGACCAAAAGGCTGCGGCAATACACCGGGCCTGCATATAGTAATCCAGTCTCCATCAAACGTTTCGGTAAAAGGCAATGTTAGCCAACCATGAAGCACAGGGTAAGAAATTCTGGCAATATTGGTATACGCTACCTCACCAGAATTACTGCAGGTTACCTTCACCCGATACCATGTAGGTGGATAAGTATTGGATAACGTAAACGTGTAGGTGGTTGCCGTTGCACTATTAATATCTTTCCAGGTTACATTATCTGTAGAAGATTGCCACTGTAGTGCAATACCATTATTGACACTTTGTCCCTGTAACGAAATAGTAACATCAGAACCTGCACATTGGGTAGTAGCCGAAGCAGTGATGGTTCCGGCCACCGGCGTGCCAGAACAATTCTGCGCCACAGCCTTTACCATACCTGCAAACAATAAAAGAAGCAACAGCAGGCTTCTCACAGCAGTTACAAAACGAACTTGCATATTTCCGGTAGTTTTGGTGATAAACAACGTTATCACCTATAAATACACCAGCATGCAAAAAACGGGGGGAGCGCTGAAAAAAAATAGATAAAAACTACTGCTTTTTCATGTAGTCGTTCAGCAATAAAATAGCATTAGATAAATATTCTTTCACAGTATGAGGCGAAATATGTAATTCCTGCGCAGCTTCCAGGTATGTTTTTCCTTCCAGTTTGCACAAGGTAAGCGTACGTCTTTTTTGTGGCGACAATGCCAGCATAGCCTTTTCCAGCAACAGTTCCCGCTCATCTTCATCTATTCGTATACTATACCCGTCACTACTGTACTGATCCAGGTTGCTTAATAATTTATGTAAAGCTTCTTCCCGCATTTTCCGGCGGGCGTAGTTAACACATAAATGATAACTAATTACAAAAAGCAATCCCGACACCGAATTAGACTTTTTTATTTCATCTTTTTTCTCCCACAGTTTCACAAATACGTCTTGTAAAATGTCTTTTGCTGCAACAGGCTCTTTCGTAAACTTTAAAATATTCCGGAACACTACATCGCTGTACGCGACATACAAGTCATCAAACTCTTGTGCATCAATCCCCTGTGTATTCATATGTTATCTTTATAAGCAGTTTAGGCAACAACCAAGTTATAAAATTATTTTACACATCTATTTTTTAATACACAACAAAAAGAAACAATAAACTTTATTTTTATTTTGTTAAAGGAATAAAGAAAATAATATATTTGAAATGGATTCAACAAAACTAAACTGCTCACATTGCTACGGTCACTTCTTAAACCACTATCGGTACTCATTCCGTGTTTACTCATTAACCTGGCAGCCTGCACCCAACTTTGCCAGGGCACACTGGGCGACCCCGTAGTAAATATCACATTCGGTTCAGGCGCTGCACTTATCGGTTCTCCCTTACCGTCATGGATTACCAACTACACCTTTGATTATAGTAACGGACCCGGAGATACCTATTATACTATAGCCAACCTTTCCAGCACAGGCGCAGGCAATTCATGGCATAGCACAACAGACCATACCGGCGACAACAATGGCTATTTCATGATAGTAAATGCCTCTTACTCACCGGGAGATTTTTATCTGGATACTATTCACCATCTATGTGGCAACACTACTTACGAATTTGCCTCCTGGATCGTCAACCTTAATAAACCGAACAGTATTTGTGGCGCTGGTGTAATAAGACCAAACATCACTTTCTCTATTGAAAAACTAAATGGCGCAGTGCTCGCTTCATTTACCACCGGCGCCATAGAACCCACCAACGATCCTTCCTGGCTGCAATACGGTCTGTTCTTCACAACCCAACCCAATACGCGCGATGTAGTCATACGCATGAAAAACAATGCACCCGGCGGCTGTGGTAACGATCTGGGACTGGATGACATTACCTTTCGCCCTTGTGGACGAAATGCCAGCGCTTATATCGAAAGCATGTCAGGCAATCGCATAAACATATGCCAAAACCAGGCAACTACGGTAAAACTAAATGCCATGATCTCTGCCGGCACGGAAGAAGATCCGGTATACCAATGGCAAACCAGCCTGGACAGCGGGCAAACCTGGCAGGATGTTACGAACGCCAACTCAGCTGCCTGCACCATCAACACAACTACTAACACAACCACGGGCATGCACCTTTACCGGCTTAGCATTGCAGAATCCGGCAACATCAACACACCTTCCTGCCGGGCAGCCTCCAACATAGACACATTGGTAATATACCCAACACCTGCTATTACCATTTCAGGCACACCCCCTGTTTGTGCAGGTACTGCACTGGACATTATAGCTACTGGCACCTATCCCATACAATGGCGTTTGCCTTCTCAACAAACTATAGCAGGCAGCACCATTCACATAGCCAGCGCAACCGAAAAAGATGCAGGAAAATATTATGCAATCGCTACCTCCGACAAAGGATGCACATACACCGATTCAGGCTTTATCGCCGTGATCTATCCAATACCCATAGCCAATGCCGGAGAAAATGTTAATATATGTAAAGGAAGCAGCACCCTGTTACAAGGCACAGGCGGCACTATCTATAGATGGACACCTGTTACAGCTTTATCTGACAGCCACATCAGCACTCCACAAGCCTCCCCCGCCGCCACAACTACCTACCTGTTAACGGTAAGTAACCAGTTCAACTGTACAGACACAGCTTCTGTAACAGTAAGCGTACAGTCACTACCTACAGCCAATGCCGGGGAAGATAAATGGGTTGTATATGGGCAATCAGTGCAATTAAATGGAAGCATTACCGGAACCAACAGCTTATTTTACTGGACTCCCGAAATCTATCTTAATAACAGCCATATACTTACTCCCAGGGTTAGCCCCGAACACGACACTACCTATACATTATATGTATCCAATAATTGCGGACAGGCAAGCGATGAGGTATTTGTGAAAGTATATCGCCAGGTAGAAGCTCCCAACATCTTCTCACCTAATGGTGATGGTATTTACGATACCTGGAATATACCCGCCTTAACCGGGTACCCTAATGCCGAAGTAAGTGTTTTCAGCCGCTATGGCATGCGTGTATTTTACAGCAAGGGTTACCACACTCCCTGGAATGGAAGTTATAATAACAAAAAGGTGCCCGCAGGCACCTATTATTATGTAATTGATTTAAAAGACAACAGTCCCAGACTTAGTGGATCGGTAACTGTGCTGTAATATTAATACCGGGCAGGCTGCCCTTTCTGTGGAATAGACTCACGGATAAACACCCGCAAATTTTCATTCGCGGCTGCAAGGTCATCTTTACGCAAATACATCATGTGCCCACTTCTGTAACCTTCCCACTTCAAACGCCCTTTTAACTTGCCACCCGGGTCCATCTGCCACATACTATACTTGGCATTGAAATAATCGCAGGCACCATCATAATAACCCGATTGCACTAATAAATGCAGAAAAGGGTTTTGCGCAATAGCCTGACGCAGGTTTTCTCCGGTTTGATTATTCTGATTATCCCAGGGCCATACCTTGCCAAACATATTATAATGCAGGTCAGTTTTATAATTCAACTCCTCACGTAAATAAATATTAATAGCCGGAGTAAAAGCCTGCAGCCATGCGGTAAGCTCTGCATTATAATCCGGTTCTTCTCCTCCTGTCTTTTTATCTATTCCTTTATAGCGCGAATCCAGCCTGCCTACAGTAAACCCCTGTTCACGCAGCAACTCTTTCCAGAAAAGATTAAAAGATACATCCAGGTTATTTTCCTGCACCACTCTTTCACTTACACCGCTGTAACGGGCAATGCGTGCCGCAATACTTTTACGTTGCGCCTCGTCCAGCGAGCCACCTTTTGACAAAGCCGGTATCAATTCATTAATAGTAAAGTTTTCTACCTCAGGCAATAGATCAGTAAGATCTTTCTGCTGTAATTCAGCACCCAGTTTTTTATGATACCACGCAGTGGCCGTAAAATAAGGCAATTTCAATGCAGCATCCAAAGGCCCGTTTCTTTCAATACCCAACTCTGTAGGCGACACCAGTATAACTCCGTTCAAATACATCCAGTGTGCATTCTGCAACTCCAGCGCCAAACCCGAAACACGCGTGGTACCATAACTTTCACCTATCAAAAACTTAGGCGAAGCCCACCTGTTCCTGCGGGTGACAAACGTATTGATCCATTCTGCCAGATATTTAACATCTGCATTCACCCCATAAAATTTACTCCCGGGAATATCTTTATTCACCGGACGGGAATAACCAGTGTTTACAGGATCTATATATACAATATCAGCCACATCCAAAATAGACTGCGGATTATCGCGTAAACCATAAGGTTGCACCGGATAACCTTCATCATCAATATTCAATAACCGCGGCCCCGTATACCCAATCTCCATCCATACCGAGGGAGTACCCGGCCCGCCATTAAAAGAAATCACCAATGGCCTGCCTGATTTATCCTTCACATCCTCCCGCTCGTAATAAGTGTAAAACACACCAGCCACCGGCTTTCCATCTTCATCCCACACAGGCATGCTCCCCGCCGTAGCAGTATAAGGCACTTTTACACCTTTAACGGTAATCTCGTGCCGGGTAACAATAGCAGAATCTACCTGTAGCACCCGGCTGGGCCACACAGGCATATCATTTTTAACACCACCATCTTTAGGCTGCGCTAATGCCTGGCCAATAAAACAGCCTGCAAAAGCAAAAGGAAGTAATACTTTTCTCATGAAATTAAACATTAGGTAAATAAGCGGTTGTTCCGAGCCATAAATGTAGCAGGAATGCTCAAAATCCGGTGTCCCAATTTTTGTTTATATGAAAAACCAGTAGTATTTTCGGTAAAATCCCATACCTGTTGTAGCCACCTGTGCATATTATTTTTCTTATGATGTTCAGGGATAAGATAATGTAAACACTGTCTAAGACAACATAGTGAAAATGGGAATCAAGTCCACACAATGGCAACCAGTTCAACCCTGGAAAAATACCGCTGAAACCACAGCCTTTACAACCTGTAACTTTGTTCAGTTTGAAGCTACACTTACCCCGGAAAACCTGGTAATTAAAAGTGCTTACAAAACAGAAACTTTTCCACTGCATACACTACTCAGCATCAGCATCTTCGACAATAATACACTGTATCAACGCCAGTTAAAACGCTTTGAAAGAAGAAGGCGGCAACTTTACTGGTTTACATTAACTCCTGCAATACTTTACACATTATCCTTAACACTCACCTCCTACCCATTACAAATATATGGCTGGATAGCCGCCCCATTCCTTTCACTCATTATCTGCAACTTCATTCCGGTTAATAACTCTGGCATCCATATACAATCTGGTCTGCTGCTGGAAATGATCAATGGCAACAGGGCCTTCAGCTTTTACAGCAATAATGCATGCGCCCGAAGCATCACCTCTTTTCTGCTACAGTTAAAAGAAGCAGTGAGCCGTTGCCGGAAATAAAAAAGGAACTATGGTGAAAACCATAATTCCTCTACAACTAATCCCGCAATTTTTTTAATAAAGCTTACGGAAAATCTTTAAGGGCAAATTACGAAAAACAATTGTGTTTCACAAATATCCTGACTGCATTCTCTACATCGCCGGTTGCATTTTCACACAAAATGCTGAAAAGTGGCACAATTTTGTTATCACATTAAGCATCTGCAATTTTCTGTAAAATTCATATCATATGAAAAAAGCAATCTTTATCCTATGTGCAGCAATAGCATTCACTATAGGATGTAAAAGCAAACCCAGCGAAGAAGAAATACAAATTGCCCGGCAGGCTGCCATTGACTCCGTTAATACCATTAACGCTGTAAAACAACATGCGGTAGACTCTGTCAATGCTGCGAATAAGGAAAAAAATACCCAATCAAGCAGCACCACAACTACCACCACCACTACCACAGAAAAAAAGAAAAAAGGCTGGAGCAGCACAGCTAAAGGCGCAGTAATTGGCGCTGGTACAGGTGCAGTAGCCGGTGCCCTTATTGATAAAAAACGTGGCGAAGGCGCTATAGTAGGTGGCCTGATTGGTGCTGGCGCAGGAGCTGCTACCGGAGCAATTATCGACAAAAAGAAAAAAAAGAAATCTAATTAAAAGAAATAGCTCTCTTTCCCTGAAGGCATCGTTGTAAAGCGATGCCTTTTTTTATTGTTAAAATAAATATACATTCTTACATCAATCAACCTTACACATCATTAATTCACGACATTCGCTGTAAAACAGCTTCATGAAAACAACAGTACTGCTTACCCTGTTAGTGATACTCAGCGTAAGTTGCCACATTACCCAAAAATCTGTTGCGGGCAATTGGGTAAGCACCTTTCACGAAGACACCATTCATTTCAAAAAAGATAGCACTTTCCATTATAATGTATACGCAAGGTCTTACCACGATAGCCTCCCCCCTGTCATAGATAGCATCATCCGTTATCATGGCACATACATAGTATCCAAAAATCACGTATACTTTACATTTGACAACGATAAAAAAGCATGGACCTTTCAACAATCATTGCAGAAATGGTCCATTTTAGGCAGACACAAACTCATGCATCCCATGCACAATTTCCCATCCAATAAATTTCAGGTATTCGTAAAAATAAAATAACATGTATTCAACTATCATTCGAAAAACACTTCTTTTCGCTACGCTTTCCGGCAGTGTAACAGCATGGAGCCAAAACACTATACATAAAGAAGTGAGCCACATAGTAGCCACCCAGCACGGCAAAGTGGGCTTTTATGCAACAGTCATCGAAACCGGCGATACCGCATCTTACAATAGCAACAACAAATTCCCCATGCAAAGCGTATACAAATTTCCTATTGCCATGGCCGTGTTGAAACAGGTAGATGAAGGCAAGTTATCATTACAACAGCAGATACATATTCTACCCTCCGACATCATGCCTGTAGGACATAGCCCTATTCGTGAAAAATATCCCCAGGGCAATACAGACATGACACTGGACCAGATTATCACCTATAACGTACAGGAAAGTGATGGCACCGCATGCGATGTTCTATTAAGAATACTAGGCGGCACAGCAAAGGCCAATGCTTACATACAAAAGCTTGGCATTAAGAACATCAACATTGCCACTACCGAAAAAGCACAACAGACAAACGACATGGTACAATATAAAAACTGGAGCACCCCTAAGGCCATGACAACCCTGTTAAAACAGTTCTATACCAAACCCATACTATCAGCCGGCAGCAAAGCCTACCTCCTGAAACTAATGATAGAAACTCCACACGGCGCACAACGGCTAAAAGGCAAACTACCCGCAGGCACTATAGTAGCACATAAAACCGGCACTTCCGGTACGCATAACAATTTAACCAGGGCTACCAATGATGCAGGCATTATCACTTTACCCAATGGCAACCATATAGCTATTACCGTATTTGTGTCTGATAGTGAAGATAGCCAGGAGCAGCGTGAAGGCACTATTGCTGCTGTGGCGCAAGCAGCGTGGAATCAATGGGTTAAATAAATATACACATAACATTTACCGTTAACTAATCTATTGGTTAACGGTAAATCTTTCTGCCTTTCTGCACCAGTTCTTTGTCTGCTAAAAAACGGATAGCGCGTATCACAGTTTCTACCCGCAAGCCAGTTAAATCAGCTATTTGCTGGCGTGTTAAAGTAACCGGGTACAAGACTTCTTTCAAAAATCCATCACGCTCTTTCAAAAAATCAATCAGCGTTATAATCCGGTGACCTGCATCATACAGGCTAATTTCCCGCGCCATTACCGATTTAAAATACAAGCGTTGTGAAAGGGTTTCCACCAACTGTAACTGTACATCAAAATTTGCACGCAATAATTCTATAAAACGACTCTTTTCCAGCACCACCACTTCGCAGTCTGTTATGGCCACAGCTGAAGCAGGATACTTCATTTGCAAAAACATAGGTGGTTCAGCAAAACTTTGCCCGGCCGTAAATATCCCCTGTATAAATTCCTGGCCGTTCTCCCCGGTGTTTACCATTTTCACTTCACCGCTCACCACCTGGAAAAAGAACTTAGCAATGCTACCCTCTTTTACAATAAACGCCCCCTTAGCAAAGGTTCGTACCACGGCCCCCGAAGCAATAAGAAGTTCGTAATCCACCATATTTATCAATTATGATCTATATCAGCCCATTTATGACCTACGTCATAAAACAGGAATAATATCCTGCGTTCCTTTACAGTACAAAATTATTGATATGAAAACGATAGATATCCACACCGCCGCCCCTCATTTCACTACCGCTCCAACCACAGTAAACACGCACAAAAATAACATCTTTCAACGCTTCGTGCAATTTGCCGAAAACCAACAAAACAACCATTTTGGCTGGCTGGCCTTCTGCTTCTTTGCACAAGGTTGCTTGCTGGCTCCTTTAACCATTCTGGCCATTGTAAATAATGGCAACGATATGGGGTTATGGCTGGCTTGTATATTGGCATTTGTATTAACAGAAATAACCAACCTGGCAGCTATGCCTACTAAAATAACTATACCCATCTTTACATTAGGGGTTATTACCGATATCATAATAGTGGCTATTTGTTTATTGCACTAAACATAAACAGCTACTTACTTACACAACAGGCCTGTAACCTGCAGGCCTGTTTATTACTTTTACCACTTACCACTTACACAACAACTTACCGTTCATCCACACAGCAGCCAACAACCACAAAAGCGGATTTTAACGTTCCAGCCTCACAATTCAATGATTACGACCCCATTATAGCGTTTCAAAACTAACAAACTAACACCCGTTCATACCACTAATTCCACCCTTATCCTTGATTTCAACCGTTTGTAAATCCCCGGACCCATTCTAAGAGCAAAATCGCCGTTCATATCGGATAATGTTAACAGATGTCATGCGCCCTTATATCTTTACATCATCAAATCAAACAGGAGTCAATCTCCACGTAAAATGAACAATTCTCGGGATTATTTTTTTAATAGCCCGCCTTCGCAAAAAGGTATAACCGGAAATCTCCACTCTGTAGAACCAACACATACAGTACAGGATTTAACGTAGTTGCAGTAGCGGCTCAAACAGGCATAGCCTGGTTTTATTCTTAACGTACTATTCATCCATTTAACAAATGAAAGGAAACATACGGTTAACCGTATGGGTTGCTGTAATAGCAATCCTGGTAAGCTATTGTATCTGTAAAATGCTGCACAGGCAGGTAACCAGCCCGCCCAAAGCGCATATGCCCGTTGCCGACAGCGTACGGCAGGTAGGATTCAACATCCATCGGCTATTGATAAAATTCACATAGCCATCAATACCCCATAAGGCAGGTAAAAAGCAAAAAACGCAACACAAAAGTTGTGAGGGCGAAGCCATGCCCAAAAGCAGCTATTCAGTAACAGATAAAATAAGAACAATGGCCTCATTAGGAAAAAAGATCCTGTCAGCCTTTATTGAAGTAACCGACAGCGATCAACAACAAGCAGCACCTGAAACGCAGTCACATACTGCATTACAGGCACCCGTCAGCAAAACGGAAACACATACGGATGCAGCAACAGGCAACAAGTTTCGCGACCACTTTAACAAGCTGTTCGCCGATGCCAACCTGCCTGGCCCGGACTATTTCGAGTTTTCGAAAATGACCGAAGCCATGCAAGCCATTGCAGACGAAAAAGCCCGCTACTGCGCAGCCTTTGCAGGCCTGCAGGTACAAGGCATGGACAAGCACAAGCTACTGTCCTCTGCCCAGCAATACGTGCAGATGCTGGAAGCAGACGCCGCCGCATTCCATTCCACCATTGATCAAACAGTGGTAGAAAAAGTGCAAAGCAGGAAAAAGGAAATAGATGCTACACAACAACGTATTCAGCAACTATCGCAGGAAATAATACAACTGCAAAAGTTAACCGAAACGTTGAACAATGAGATAGCAGAAAACGAACAAAAATTAGAAAACAGCACCGCCGGTTATGCAGCAGCACTGGCACATAGCAAAAACAAGCTGCTGCAGGATATAGAAAAAATTAAACAACACATCCTTTAAAAACTGTAAGCAAATGAACGAACTGATGAACAAAGCAGTAAAAACCAAATGGCTGTCCGAACCTAAAAACGTAGCTGCCGCTATTATAGGCGTAGCACTGTTTGCAGGCATAGGCTACACATTTGCCACCTATGTACTACCCTGGTTGGTTACCATAACGTGGAACCTCATTAACCTGGTAATTGGTGGCGTGATACTCGCTTTTTTATTGATGCTGTTTACCAGTAAAAAATTCTGGCGGGCACTGAAATACTTTTCCGAATTCATAGCCAACTACACCATTGGGCTGGCTATTGAGCTCAATCCCTTTGCCATACTGCAAGCCAAAATAGACCAGGGTTATGAAGACAGGAACACCCTGTATAAACAAACCGCCCGGCTGCAAGGCAAACAAAGTGAGCTGATGGAAAAGCTGAAAGAGAAAGAAAAGGAATTGCAACTGAACGCGCAGAAAGTAAAAATACTACAGGCAGAAAGCAAGGGCAGCCGGCAGGTAGACCTCTATGCCAACAACGTAATCCGTTGTAAGGAGTACATAGACAATGTTACTCCCATAGTAGGCGATCTCAACAAACTGGTAACATTTGCCCAGGCAGCCTACGAAGAAAGCGGCATTATGCTGGAAGATGCAAAGCTCGACCTGGAAGCCAAGAAAGATCTGTACTATTCAGTTACCACCGGCCTTTCGGCAGTAAGCAGTGCCATGAAAGCCTTTAAGGGTGATGATGCCCTCAACAAAGATGCAGAACAGGCGCTGGCGATACTGAAAGTACGCATTGGTGAAAAGATCGGACACATTAAATCAGCCATAGACGTTACCTCACGCTTTATGGACGACAAGGTGCTGGAAGATAAAGCCAAAAGTGCCCAGGCTGTAGAACTGATCAACAGCTTTGATGTACAGTCAGACTTTAACTATACCCAAACAGCCCTTCAAAAAAACAGCGACAACGGACACCTGAAAGGTGTAACCATACAAGACAGGTATAAAGGCCTGTTAGACTAGACTTCACCCTAAACCCAAAAAGATTTTTTATAAACACTCAAAACCAAAATACAATGTCTCTGAAATTAAAACCCGCCGGAAAATTATTCATTATAGTAGCTGTAGTAGCCGCTGGTATCTTAGGTGTAAGATGGTACCAGGCCCGCCCTAAACAGGTAAGCGAATCACTGCAGGTAGGTAAAGTAGTATTACCTGATGCACCGGAAGCATCTTTAAGCGACAACGCAGTGCAACTACCTTTGCCCGAAAGCAGCCCTGCTGCTAATGGCGGCACACAAATCACGTGGTTACGCATGGCCTGGAACAGTCAGTTCTCTGCCATGTATGCCAACGGTGGCGCACGCACCATGCAAGGTTCTTTATTTGACAAAGCCCACCTGGATGTAACGTATACACGCCAGGACGACTGTAACAAACAAATGGCCGACCTGGTAAAGTTTGCACAGGAATACAAAAACAACACAGCCGCTACAGGTGTATTAATCACCTTTATGGGCGATGGTATGCCCGCCTTTATGACTTCACTGGCTAAAGAGCTGGAACCACTAGGCCCCGAATATCAACCTATCATCATACCCGTAACACACGGTAAATCATATGGCGAAGACCAGGTAATGGGCCCGCAACAATGGAAGATAGATCCTAAAAACGCAATCGGTAAATGCGTAGCTGGTGTGCTGCGTGATGGCGACATCAACATCCTGCTAAAATGGGCTGGAGACAATGGGTTGAAAGTAAACCCTGATGAAACCACCTACGATGCTACCGCTATTAACATTATTGCTGCAAACGATTTCCTCGATGCACCCAATAAATATATAGCCGGCTACACCGAAAACAGGAAAGTGATGGTAAATGGTAAAACCACCGGTAAAGACACTACCGTGGGTGTAGACGGCGTAGCCACCTGGACACCGGGCGACGTAAACGTAGCCGTTAAAAAAGGGGGCCTGGTTACTATTGCCAGCACCAGACAATATGCATCGCAAATGCCTAACCAAACCATTGCTATTAAAAAGTGGGCCTACGACCACAGAACAGACGTAGAAAACATGATTATAGCACTGGCACAGGCCGGCGACCAGGTACGTTCTTTTAACGAAGCCAAAGCATTTGCCGCTAAAGTAAGTGCAGAAGTATATAACGAGCAGGATGGCGCCTACTGGTTAAAATACTTTAACGGTGTGGAAGAAAAAGATATACAAGGCTTAAAAGTAACGCTGGGTGGCTCTGCCGTATTTAATCTGCAGGATATGGCCAACACCTATGGGTTAGGTAACGACAAGGTAGACAGGTATAAGGCAGTGTACAACACCTTTGGTAACCTGATGGTTAAAATGTATCCTACCCTTATGCCATCATTCATGCCTTACGAAAAAGCAGTGGACAAAACATTCCTGCAAACCGTGTTGGCTAATCACCCCGAACTGTTACAGGGTAAGGCTATTGAAACAAAGTATGCTTCCGAAATCACTTCCGAAGTGTCTTCCAAATCATATAGCATCGAGTTTGAAACAGGCTCAGCCAATATCAGATCCTCTTCTTACAAGTTGCTGGACGAGATATTTGAATCAGCAGTAGTTGCCGAAGGCTTAAAAGTAGGTGTGTATGGCCACACAGATAACAGTGGTTCAGATGCGGTAAACCTACCCCTTTCCGAAAAACGCGCCAACGCAGTAAAAGAATACCTGCAAAACAAAGGCCTTACCGGAAACCGGATAGAAGCAAAAGGCTATGGTTCAGCAAAACCAATAGCCAGCAACAATTCCGAATCAGGCAGAAGCCAGAACAGAAGGGTGGAAATAGTACTAGGTCAGTAAACATTTTGAATAATAGCTGCTTTCAGCAGCTATTATTCTTCTGCAACAAAAACAGAACAGCAATGAAAAAAATATGGCAACCATTTGCCACAATAAACAGTACAACCCTGGGCATTATGGTTACCCTGCAGGTAACCCTGGCCCTGGTGCTGTGGCATACCACCTCTAACGGCTTAATGCCACAACCCACCAAAGTAGCCGCCGCATTTGCACACCTGTCGGTAACCAAACTACTACTGGATAATGTGCTGGTAAGCCTGGCGTTAACAGTGCAGGCCATGCTCTACTCCATAATCATAACATTGGCTATCACCTGGCTATCGGTAATTCCCTTTTTTAAAAGCATTGCACAATTTGTAGTGAAATGCCGTTACCTCACACTGGCAGGTCTCATATTCGCGTTCACGTTACTTACCAAAAACGGCAGTACTTTAAAATTGTGGTTGCTGATATTTGGTATAGTGCCCTTTTTCGTCACTTCTTTCCTGTCGGTTATCACCAGCATACACCAGCAGGAATACGATTTATGCAAAACCCTGGGGTATAACAACTGGCGCACACTATACGAGGTCATCATTATAGGCAAAGCAGATAGAGTACTGGAAATTCTACAGCAGAACTTCGCTATATCCTGGCTGATGATTACCATGGTAGAAGGTCTTAATATGAGTGAAGGCGGCATTGGCGCACTGCTCATCAAATACAATAAGTACAATGATCTCACCAACGTTTTAGCCCTGCAACTCGTAATCTTTTTGCTGGGATTGTTCTTCGACATGTTATTATCCACCATCCGCAAATGGCTTTTTCCTTACACCCGGTTAAATAAATAACCATGACAACATATTCCAAACAGGAAACATTACTACAGGTTAACAACCTGTGCCTGGCTTACAACCACCGCCCGATATTGCAAAACATCAATTTCACCATACACAATATTGTACGCCCCAATATGCACCAGGGGCAGGTAGTTTCGCTACTAGGCCGCAGCGGCGTTGGTAAAACACAATTATTCCGCCTGCTCGCAGGCCTGCAAACGCCAACAGCAGGCAGCATCATTATCAATAACAACAAGCAGGTACAGGCAGGAGATATGGGTGTAGTGTTTCAACATTACTATCTGTTCGAATGGAAAACCATTTATCAGTCGTTACTCATGGCGGCAAAAAAAAATCCATCCCTGGCCGGCAACGAAAAAGAAGCCATACACAAATGGGCCAGCGAATTTGATATAACAGAAGTGCTGGCTCAATATCCTCAGCAATTATCCGGCGGACAAAGACAACGTGCCAGCATCATACAGCAATTGCTCAAAGGATCACCCTTCCTTTTATTTGATGAGCCTTTTTCCGGACTGGATGTTTGCGTGCTGGACAAAGTAACAGAAATGCTGTTACAGGTATCTGTTTCAGACGAACTGAAAACTCTTATTATCGTTTCGCACGATATAGAAACCAGTGTAGCCATTTCCGACACCATATTTATTTTATCCAAACCGCCTGGTGAACAGGCTGCCACCATTACTAAAGAGATAGATCTTATTGAAAGAGACCTGGCCTGGCATAAAAACGTGCACCATCAACAGGGGTTTATAGACACACTCGAAGAAATCAAAGCTTCCTTATAATCTCCAAAGCGCCTATATACATACTGTATATAGGCGCTTTTTTTTGTCAAAAAATCACATTACACATTAACATAATACAAATACTAACCAAACACCCTTCTTCTATTCCTTTTAGCTTCACTCAATGCTCCCCCTTCATTACAATTATTTATAAAAAAACAAACACTTTCACAAAGTGAAAATTCCTATAAAACACAGCATTTACAATACTTTCACAGATACAACACAAGTAATTATGAAATAAAATCAACGTTCAACAGTGATATTATCACTATTGAAACAGCGATAATAAAAACTATTCCAACAAGTGTAAAACGTTGGCCTTGAAGAAGAAAAAATAATGCTACCTTTTTTAGCATTTTACACTAACCATATTAGTATCTTTACAATCTATTACATCATCCAATATCAATTTATAACTATGGCATTTCCATCACCCGCGCTGGACCATGCAGAAGAACGTATTAGCCTGGAAAAGCACGTTATCAAAAATCCGAATGCAACCTTTTTCATGCAGGCAGATACTATCGCCATGATTGAGATTGGTATTTTTCCAAAAACACTCCTGGTTATTGATCGTAGTATCACACCTAAGAATGGCGATGTAATAATAGCAGATGTGGAAGGAGAATACCAGGTAAGATACCTGAAGAAAAACCAATTTAAGGGATGGCTTTGTCCTGCTAATCGAAAAATGCGACCTGTAGAAATTACCTATGATATGAATGTTCAGGTATTTGGTGTGGTAGTAAAATATATAACAGACCCAAAAGATATAGCACATGTATTCATTGGTTGATTGTAACTCTTTCTATTGTTCCTGCGAAAGATTATTTCAGCCAAAATTCAAACAAAGTCCGGTGGTAGTATTAAGCAACAATGACGGATGTGCTATTAGTCGAACCGATGAAGCCAAAGCACTTGGAATTACCATGGGCACACCAGGCTTTATGCTGGAGCAATACAAACGGCAAAACGGTTTGATAGTGTTTAGTAGTAACTATGCCCTTTATCAGGATATGAGCGACCGGGTGATGAGCACGCTGTCCGGTATGGTAAAAGACATAGAAGTATACTCTATTGATGAAGCATTCTTAGACATCAGTGGCTACACCTACCACAACCTGTTTGAATTTGGCAAAGAAATACGGCAGCAGGTACTGATGCACACAGGCATTCCGGTAGGCGTAGGCATTGCTGCCACAAAAACCCTGGCAAAAATGGCCAACCGCTATGCTAAAAAGCAGCATAAACATATTGGCGTGTATAATGCCACCACAGAAGAAAGTATTCAGCAAATGATGCAGGACACACCTGTAGAAGATATATGGGGTATTGGCAGCCAGCGGGCGAAACTATTATTAAAACATAATATTAAAACCGCTGCCGATCTGGTAAAAGTTTCGGAAGAATGGATCAGGAAGCATATGAACGTTACCGGGCTGCGGCTGTTGAAAGAATTAAAAGGCATTGCCTGTATCGAATGGGAGCCCGACGCACAAAGCAAACAAGGTATTTGCACAGGCCGCTCGTTTGGCACTATTATCACTGAAAAAAAATTCATTGACCAGGCCGTGGCAGACTATACTGAAAATTGTGCCCGCAAGCTAAGAAAGCAAGGTTCCTGTACCAGCCGTATACAGGTGTTTTTACAAACCAACCCGCATCGCGTACAAGACCAGCAATATTTTCGCTCAGCCACTATAAAAATACCCGTGGCCACCAGCGATACGGCAAAGCTGCTCAAATATGCACAACATGCCCTCAACATTATTTACAGGCATGGTTACAACTACCAGCGGGCAGGTGTGCTTATCGATTCGTTTGTGTCTGACAATAACGTGCAATTAGGCATGTTTTCAACACCAGACTCAGAAAACAGTAAAAAAATGTCGCAGGTATATGATGCATTGAATAGTCACTATGGCAAGGGAACGGTAAGATTTGCCAGGCAAGGTTTTGAAAAACCATATGCATTAAGGGCACAAAATCTGTCGCCCCGGTATACCACAAGGCTTAGCGATATTATAAAAGCAAAATGAGCTAATAATAAAAATATTGAAAAACAGGCACTGATTCATTACAAAGAAAAAAATGTAAAAAATTTTCATTTTAAAAAACGCCGTAATAAATCAACCGTTAACAGTTACAAATAAAACTTCAACGTTTATATACCATCCGAAAACGGTGAACCTTATACCAACAGCGGATTTCAGAAGCTTCCATACATTTGAAGCAGAGATAACAACAACAATGGAGAACATAAATATGAATCGTATTAAGGCAGTAATAGCAGAGCACAAAAGCACAGGCAAAGCGCTTGCGGAATACCTGGAGTACCATCCCAATTCCGTTTCGCAGTGGTCTGTCAATTCAGCTCAGCCTTCTTTATACGATCTGTATAAGATTGCCACCTTTTTCAACATCAATGTTCAGGATCTCATTATACCCACCATTGTTAAACCAGGAGCATCACCCTGCGATATAGCAAAAATAACCGCACAGGAAGCAAAAAAAGCCGCATTGATTCAAAAGAAAGCAGCTAAAAAACAAAAGAATAAATCAGGGAAACAGCCATAAAATAGTTTTCGTTTTAAAAACCGGACACAGTAAGCCCTGGATAGAGCATGGGCTTGTTGCTAACCTTGAAAAACGCCCACTTACACTCTCCGTAAACAGAACCGGCATAGAAGAGTTTTTGAACCTTAACAACAACTCCTTTATGCCGGTTATTTATTCAGTTGACATTAAATACCTTTTACAGTCTCTCCTTTGAAACTCCCCCCAACTAGCCTACCAGTTCTATAAAACAGCGTTTCCCTATCTTAATTTTAGTGCCCTCCAGCAACTCCACCTGCGTATAAGCATCAGTTACCTTTTCATTATTCACCAATACAGCTCCGCTGGTAATCAAACGTCGCACATTGGTTTTCGTTTCGTCCTGCTTCAGCAGAATGCATAACTCCAGCAACCTCATCTGCTCACCAGCATCTCCCAACGACGCGATTGCAACCGGTGTAAAATTTTTATCATCAAAGCCCTTGTGCTGAAATTGCTGTGTAAAAAACAGCTCAGCTGCATCGGCACTGTCTTTATCATGATATTGTGCAATGATATTTTTAGCTATCAGCTTCTTAATATTCATAGGGTTCTCGCCCTCCTGTAGCCTTCCCTTTAATACCGTCCGCTCTTCACTGGTAAAGCTGGTAGTCAACTCCAGCCACTCTTCTATCAAATGATCGGGTATAGACATGGTTTTACCAAACATTTCATTAGGAGTATCTGTTAAACCAATGGTATTATGTAACGATTTACTCATCTTCTCTGTTCCATCCAGTCCTTTCAACAAAGGCATGCACATAACTACCTGCGGAGCCATATCATGGCTTTCCTGCAACTGCCGCCCCATAGTACAGTTAAACAACTGATCCGTTCCTCCCATCTCTACATCTGCTTGTATCTCAACCGAATCAAAACCCTGTAAAATCGGGTACATCAGTTCGTGCATCGCAATAGGTGTGTTTTCGGTAAAACGCTTATTAAAATCATTGCGATGCATCAGCTGCGCTACGGTAACCTTGGCAAGCAGTTGCAATATCTCAGCAAAGCCCAGCCCTGCCAGCCAATCCGAATTAAACCGCACCTGGCATTTTGCTACATCCATAATGGTAGACAGCTGCTGAATATAGGTTTCGGCATTTACCAGCACTTCCGCTTTACTCAGCGGTTTACGGCTTTTATTTTTACCGGTAGGATCCCCAATCTGGGCCGTAAAGCTGCCCACAATAATCACCACCTGGTGCCCCAGCTCCTGAAACTGCTTCAGCTTTTTCAGCACTACAGCATGCCCCAGGTGCAAATCGGGCGCAGTAGGGTCAAACCCCAGCTTAATTACCAGCTTACGGCTTTCTTTCTCCGCCAGCGCCAGTTTCTGCTCCAACCCGTTTGCGGGCAAAATAATGTCTACATTCTCCTGTAATAGTTGTACCGTTTGCATGATCAATGGAAATAAAAAAGCCCCGGAGCAATTGCTTGTCCGGGGCTTTTAGTGAAGTATAAAAGTTGTTTCAATAACTAATCTGTATAGAACAAGACATACCTCTCCCGAACAATTACTGTATAATAATAATTGCTGAAAAAGGGTAAGCGCAATATGTTCTTTAAAAATTTCATTCTTAAAAGCAAAAGTAAGAAAAAAAGCTGCCTTAATATTCCCCTACCGGCATAAAAAGCAGTACAAAAAATTGGGCATCAATAAAATAATGGCTAATTTGACAATTATAATAATTGCTTGCTTATCATTAAACTGCCTACATCCCGCACCATTGAGCTTTGGAACTGCATGCGCGCAGGCGACGCCAGGGCATTAAAAGAGTTGCATAGTCTCTTTTATCAATATCTGTTTTCCACCAATTTCGCCGTTTGTAACAACCGGGAGTTTGTAAAAGACAGTATTCATGAAACATTTATCAGTATCTGGGTGAACCGGGACAAACTCCCCCCCGTTACATCGGTAAGTAGTTACATCACTACCTGTATGCACCGAAAAATGATCGATATTCTAAAAAAAGAAGCGGTCAACACGAATGCATTGTTAAAGATAGATTCTGAATATGAGTTTGCTTACGAAGAGGTAATGATTGCCTTTCAGGAACAGGAAGATACCCGTAAAACGCTGAAGCATGCCTTGTCACATCTTACCACTAAACAAAAAGAGGCCATCCGCATGCGCTTTTTTGAAAATAAAAACTATGGCGAAATAGCACTGTTATCACTATGCGAACAGCATACCGTCTACAGCCACATTTACGAAGCAGTAGCACGTCTCCGGTATTTCTTCAAGGTAAAACACACTTCATAAATAAGTGAAAAATTCCTGTAAAACACTATTTCTTCTGTTATATACATAAGCACATACCGCATGAAGGATTATATATTATACAGCGTAGAAGATTTTGTGAGCGATGAATCGTACCTGCGCTACTATTTCAGAGAAGAAGTAGCTGCTATTCAATTCTGGGCAGAATGGATACAGCAGCACCCGGAAAAGCTGGACATCATAATATCTGCTAATAACTACATCGATGCTTTTGCCATTCGGCTGCCTGAGCCAGAATTTGAACAGGAACAACAACGATTTACGGAAGCTTTACAGGCGCTCTCACCAGAAAGCACAGGCACATCCCATAACAATAGTAATAGAACAATCAGTTACCAGACTACACACAGCCAGCACCTGAATATACTTCGCACTAAATTAATAGCTATAGCAGTCATATTACTGCTGGTAGCAGGCACACTGGTGTACGTATTAAAAAAGCGGGAAGCCTTCTCTCAGGCAGTTCCCGCTCCCACTTCCTTACACGATAGTGCCGAGGTGCAGCTACATACCGACAATATTAACCAGCAATCTTTCTGATAAAAGACTGCTGATCGTTTACCTTCTAAGACTTTTAAGCCACCAGGTTTTCCAGGGCCCCAAAAGCATGATCAATCAACACCTTCCAGCTGCCATCCTCCTGTTGTTTCATTACTTCAATACCCTTGGCAGTAACCTTCACCTCTTCTCCATCCGTAATATTCCATTCCGATCTGCCCACTGCAATATCACCGGTTTGCAGGCAATACACCGTTTTAATTTCCATTTTACCCTTAATAGATAAAATCGCTTGAATAGCTTCTTCAAACGATGCCCTCCCCGAAACAGCCTTACCCGGCTCAGGCACAATAATCCCATTAAAATCATACATGCTTAATACGGTATTTACATCACCCGTGTTAAAAGCATTGGCCAATGTAGCATGCACACCTGCTGCTGTTGTAGGTAAATTCATGTTGTGTAAAAGTTATAAGTGAAAGAAAAGTATCTACGACAAAACCGGGGCAAAACTGCCCGCTTCTAATATCTGCCCTGTCAATAAAGTTGCATTTTCATAAGCCTTGCTAAACACAAACGGTCCCATGCTGACACGCTTTACACCAAGCTGCTGCAACGTGACAAATGATGGCAAACCGGGATAACACATTACATTCAAGGGCAACTCAGAAACATTCACAGACGCTGTAATAGCAGGCTTCTCAGTAATACAGGGAAGAAATATACCATCCGCACCAGTGGTATTATACAACAAAAGACGCTTCTCCGTCTCCTGTTGTTTACCTTCCACATCCAGCAAATAAGTATCACAGCGGATATTTATAAATACATTTTTACCAGCTGCTACCAACTGCTCTTTTATAAAACGGATATTATCGGCAAATGCAACAGCATCTCCCAACGTACGCTGCGAAGCCTGTATCACCGAATCTTCTATATTAATACCAGCTACACCCAATTGAGCCAGTGTAAGAATGTTGCGCGCAATCTCTTGCACAGTAGCGCCATATCCCATTTCCAGGTCAACAGTTACCGGCACCTTGGCTACTGCTACAATTCTTTTTATCACAAACAGGTATTCTTCAAAGCTCATGTTTTCGCCATCTTCATACCCCAGGCTACCCGCTACTGCCGAGCTGGAAGTACCAATAGCTTTATATGACACTTGAAACCGTAATGCACTTTGTGCATCCCACACATTAGGTAATACCAGCAGCTGATTGGAATAATGTAACGCGCGAAAAACCTCATAAGATGCAGCCATGATCATTGTATTAATGTTGATGAATAATATTTACAACATCAAAACTACTACCAGCTGTTACCCTTAAATTGTATAAAACGGAACTGTAGCTATACGGAAATAGCCGTTGTAAGCGGGGAGCTTTCCAAAGCATAGCCGGAAGGCGTTAATCCCGTAAAGGATTTAAATTCGCGGATAAAATGCGACTGATCAAAATACCCGCAATCGTATGCAATGGAAGTAAGAGAAACATCACTTTGCCCTATAAGGCGAAGGCTATTTTGAAAGCGGTGAATTTTACTGTACAACTTAGGAGTAAGCCCCGTGTATTGAACAAACAGCTTTTGCAAATACCGGGATGTAATACCATAGCGGGACGCCACATTATCTATGTTATCAAAAAAATCAGGTTGTCTCAGTTCCTTCATTACATCATTCACCACTAGTAACCTGTTTAACCCTACATTCACAGCATCCAGTTTCGCATGCAAAAAATGTTCAATCAACACTATCCTTTGCCCCCAGCTTCGTGCATCCAATAACTGATGATATAAGTGATTTACTTCTACTGCATTACCTGCTGCTTCCCTGTAATCCACCACCTGGTTATTAAAAGCATCCACTTTCTCATCCAGAAAACAGGCCGCAGCATGAGAAAAAAATCGAATACCCAACATGGTATTACTACCGATAGATTTAACCGGTAGCGGCTTTACAATCTGCCCCCACAACTCAACAGCAGGATTGGTAACAAACCCATTATCTCCAGCCGTTTGCCATTGCCCGCTACCCAGGTTAAAGATAATTTCCATACACCCATTCGGAAACACGGTATCTTCAAACACACCAGTTCCGCTATGCTCATATACATAATAGCACTTAACATATGGTTGTAACCTTTTCCCCGGAATAATTTCACGATACTGCACGCTAATAAGCTTTGCTGTTAAAGATACGATACTTTACCAGCACAAAATAAGCCGTCCACCTACCCCCTCATTGTATAAATCGGAACAAAAGAAACCACACCCCAAAGAAATAAAGGCTTCGTTTTTAAGAACAGGTCATACCTATCTTTTTATTAGCGCTGGATTCTATCCATAATAACTTTACCACTATAAAACTAAAACCTGCTGAAATAATTACTCAGCACGATTTCGTTTGCCTTACACAATAAAATCATACCCTGCATTCCAATAAATATTGAATTTCCCTATTTGTAGAATATCAGCAGCGTATTATAGTAATACAAGATGCAACCACCCTCTTCACATGCAAATACACGAGTAGCATACTCCCCACCCCTTATTTTTTTTGAAGTTGGCCTGCGTTTTGAATTCCTGATACCAGTCTAACTAAAAAGAAAAATATGAAAACTGTAAACGGATTATTATTAGCTGCCGGCATAGGTATCTTCTGCGCCTGCGGAAACGGCTCCAACAATCAGGACAGCGTGGATAGCGCCAAACAAGCAAATGATTCTATTATTAAAAATCGGGACTCTTCCGGCAATGTTACTACAGCCACACCAGCCGACAAAACAACTACCGACTTTGCCGTAGAAGCTGCTAATGGCGGTTTAATGGAAGTGGAAATGGGCAAATTAGCACAAACAAATGCTGCCAGCCAACGTGTAAAAGATTATGGAGCTATGTTGGAAAAAGACCATGGCGAAGCCAACGCTAAATTGAAAGATCTCGCTAGACGTAAAGACATAGTATTACCGGACAGCCTGGGCAATGATGCTAAAAAACATATGGAAGAGCTGAGTAAGAAAAAAGGCAAAGACTTTGATAAAGCTTACATGGACATGATGGTTAGCGACCACAACAAAGACATCGACAAATTTCAGAAAGCAAGTAGCGATGTGAAAGATCTGGATATAAAAACATTTGCATCTACCACATTACCCACATTACAAAAACACCTGGATTCAGCAAAAGCTATTACAGGAAAGAAGAACTAAATAAAAGCTATAGACACAGAAGGCCGATGAAATAATTTCCTTTCATCGGCCTTCTTATCATTTTATGCCTTCATTTAATTTAGCATTCTGCCCCGCAAATATCAACCAACTGCTCCCATGCCTGGTTAGCACAATCATTCGGCGAAATTCAAATATTTGCCCCGGATAACGTGCATCACCGGTAAGCCCTGTACGTACATGGGCAATAGCCACATCCGGCTTTATAAATGTGATATCTTCAATAGCGCGGGTATAGTAATGTGTAGGTTTAAAATAAGTAGTATGCACCGTTTCATAATGCTGCTGAATATCTTTCTTACCTATATAGTAAGCGCCAAACCAATTTACCCAGGTAGCATTCGTATCATAATTATCAGCCAACCCTTTTGCATCATGCCTGTTCCAGGCATCTTCATAGTTTTTAATCAACTGCTTAATAGCCATTACTTCCTTAGCTGTATCCAATTGTTGGGCATTGACAGCTTCATACTTCAGCGCAAAAGATAACATTAGCAATGTCATTACAAAACACCTTTTCATGGAATAGCGTTTTCTGGTTATAAATAAAATATGGATACATTATCAGTATCAATATACATTTTTTCCAGCTATTCACCAATCCCGGGCTTTTTACCATACCTATGCAGTAAGTCGCTAGCCAGGTTAGCAAATACATAATCATGCTCCTGCCGTATCCCCAGCTTCTCCAATGGCTCCCAATACACACGGGGTGTTAATTGTGAAGTATAGGTGGTTATCCGGGTAAGTTTACAACTATCCGGCCCCACTGCATCAAAATAATAAGCAGCTTCCCGAAAGCCCAGCCATTTACGTCCAATCAGGTTATACTCCGTTACATCCATACGCAACACTTTCGCCTTTTGCAGCTCCACTATCTTCTCTTCAATAGTACCACCTCCAAAATCCCCCCGGCTAAGATTGCCTCCGGTAAAATAGCAGGTACGCCTTCCACCCACCTCCTCTTTCTCCAGCACACATTTATAAGGCACCGGTAAGTCCAGGTACATTAACCAGGGTTTCTCCCCCTGTAGGGTATCCACCGATTTAATGGTTTCATATACCTGCTCCGGTGTATAAGCAAATACTTGCACCGTTTGCACACTCACCACTTCTTCTTTATCTTTCTTCACCATGTGTTCCGCAGGCGCAGCAATCAAAAAAGGAATTAAAGGCAACAACAGCACCGGCAGATTATCCACGTTTTTTAATTCTTTATAACGGTTCGCCAGATGCGTCAGCACACTACCCAAAAACATCAGCGGAATAATAAAGGGCAAAGTCATCAACACACATACAAAGCCGGATAAACCCGCCGCCAGCAGAAAGAAAAGAGCAATTACAGCTGCCAGCACAGCACCCCTCATTGCCCATTTATGATCAGGTAAGGCCCCTATGGAAATGCCTAATACAACAGGCAATAACACAAATAATATCCAGCTATAATCTGCCAGGCCTAGCAACAGAAAAGTAATACCTGTGCCAAAGAAGATAAGCGTTAAAAGAATAGATAGGCGAAAGCTTCGGTCTTGCAGTATTTTTCTCATATATATTGTTTCAAATATACAAAAGAGAAGCAATTTCGGTTATGATGAAAATAACGAAGTATGCGCTCTCTTTATCCAGTTCATTGATATTGAACTAGCTTGGGGCGAACAGGAAGAAGACTAAGTAAAAAGGCCAATACATAATTGGCCTTTTTTTTGCAGCAACCAGCACCTGATTTACAGTAGCAGCATCAAAAATCCAATACCCTAAGCCTACACTATTAGTAACACTACCTTAAAACACAAACATGACATCAGAAAAGGCAGTTGCAGAAGCCATTATGCGTGGCAACTTTAGCGAGGCACGAGAACAACTACAAAATGGCGAACCACTTTCAGGCCAGTACGTAGAAAACAACAAATCACAAATCATCAATAGTATACTGCGGGGTAAAGCCTTCGACCTTATTGATAAGCTTATTGAACACGGCCTGATAGAAACGGATGTATACGAATACGACACACTGGATCGTTCCGTATTCAAAAACATTGCCATGAGCCTGAAAGGCGAAGAAGATACACTTACCTTCCTTCGCAGCTTCCTGCAAAAAATACAGAACAAAAACGATGAAGTCCGCGACACCACCGTACTGCAGTTTTGCATGGAAGAAGCGGCAGATCCCGCTATTATAAAATGCCTGATAGAACAAGGCTGCGATGTGCAATACAAGAACAATGCAGACATGAACCTCATCTACAGTGTAATAAACAAAGGCATGCTGGACGAAGCCAAAGGCAAAGCCTACATAGAATTGTTATTATCCAATGGGGTAGACGTAAACCATAGAAACATTGTAGGCACTACGCCCCTGATGCTGGCCGTACAGCGGGGAAAGAATAATTACCTGGACCTGCTGTTACAAAACGGAGCCGATGCCAACGAGCTGGATAATAAAGGCAATAGCGCATTCTATTACGCCGTAGTAGAACAACAAAACAAAAGCGCTTACGATAAATTGAAAGAATACACTTCACCAGACTTTGACAGCGCCAACAAGGAAGGAGAGTACATACTTACCGGCTACCTACGCATGGCCTATGCAGCCTCCCCCGACACAATAGCACTACTGCTGCAGATGTTAGAAGACGGTGCCAGCATTTACCAGGCATCTCCTTACTACCACGTACCCAAATCGGGCATAGACTGGCTGGCAGAAAAAGCACCCGAAGCATTAAAAGCAGTGCTGACCACCGGCGTTATCGACATCAACCGTCAGGATGACCAGGGCAACACCATCCTGCACAAAGTATGCGCGTTCAATGTCAATTACGATCAGGATGCAGCCCGCAAACTATATCAGAAAGTAAAACTATTATTGGAAGCCGGTGCAGATGCAACTATTACCAACAACCAGGAAGAAACGCCTATGATGCTGGCCGCAAAAGACAACCTGAAAGTTAAAACCGTAGATCTTCTCATGCAACACAAAAACAACTAACCATGTCCATGTCATTTATCATTGCCTGCGAAAACGGCAACCGTAAAATTGCCGAACTACTACTGGCCAATAAAGAAGCAGACGTTACCTATACCGATGAACGCGGCCGTACAGCCCTGCACTACGCCGCCCACCGTGGATATATAGATATAGTAAAAGCACTGGTAGAAGCCGGAGCCGATATAGACTACGAAGATCATGCTGGTGAAACTCCTTTATATTTCGCTTGCCTGCAAAAACAAAAGCAAACTGCCTTGTACCTGCTGGAACAAGGCGCCAACAACAACATTAACGACAATGCGGGCAATAGCCTGCTGCACCTGAACGCGCGCCTGGGTCAAAAAGAGCTTGCCACCAAACTGGTAGAACAGGGAATAGATGTAAATGCATTAAACAACAATGGCGAATCAGCTCTTTTACTGGCTACCCAAATGCGCCATAAAGAAATGGTAGACCTTTTACTAAATAACGGAGCCGACATCAACGCTGTAAATAAAGCCGGCGACAATGCACTTATCCTGGCTGTTCGTGCCAAAGCCATACCGGTAATTACCTCACTGCTCCAAAACGGAGTAGATGTAAACCACCTGAACGATGCGGGCGAAAGCGCACTGCTCACAGCCTGCCAGGATGCCAACAAAGCCATCGCCAAACAATTGGTAGAGCATGGCGCCAGCGTTTCCACCTCCACCCATACCGGCCTTGCTCCTATCTGGTATGCCTGCGCACACAACCAGAAAGAAATGGTTCAACTGTTCCTCGAAAATGGCATGGATGTCAATTTCAGCAAACCATTGGGCGAAGACACCACCTCTATGAATGCCTACCTCGATTGGGTGTCTACCGCCAACAACCTGTCAGTAGACGCCAGTTTCAGCTTAAACACCTCCTATAGCTACGGTGGCGAAAGCCTGTTACACATGGCGGTGAAAAAAGGCAACCTCAGCATGGTTAAATTGCTGATAGAACAGGGTGCAGACATTAACATCCAGGACGAATCAGGCAATACTCCCCTGCATTATGCCGCTGCCAACGGCAAAAAAGACACCGTTAAATACCTGCTCGATAATAATGCCGATAGCAGCATCGTGAACGTAAAAGAGCAAAAAGCCATAGACTATTCCAATATCAAAGGCTTTAACGAAATAACAGAGCTTATTTTACTGCAATCCTATAAGGCAAAAGCATAAAATCTGTCCGTTTTAACAGATAATTATAGTTACGGGGTGTTTCCATATCAGGAAACACCTTTTATTTATACAAACACCTGATAAAGAATAATTTACACCAATTCCGAATTGTTTCATTTCTATACTTCGGCCTATGCTACAATCTGTTACCTTTGCACCGTTGGCCGAAGGAGTGCTAAAGTAGTCACGCTGCTTAGCAGAAACAGCGAGTGTACAGAATCCATTCTCCCCTTTGCTGCCTGATCTTACAGCACCTCCTTACGTATCCAATCTTAATTACTTTCCAATAGAGTGTTCAGTAATAGCGTATGGTAAAGAGGATTCTTTTTTCGACCCGCACAATGGGAATGTTGTTATTAGTATATGCGCTTTCAATGGCAGCAGCAACTTTTATCGAGAACGATTACGGCACCCCGGTGGCCAAAGAACTGGTGTACAACGCCTGGTGGTTCGAGCTGGTAATGGTTATCCTGGTAGTTAACTTTGTAGGTAACATAGCCCGCTACAAGCTATACAAAAGGCAAAAATGGCCGCTACTCGTTTTTCACATAGCGTTTCTTTTCATTTTCCTGGGTGGCGCCATTACCCGCTATATTAGCTTTGAAGGCTCTATGCATATTCGCGAGGGCGAAATGGAAAACAGGATTATTTCAGACGCCACCTTCTTTAAAGTACAGATTGCCAGCAACAGCAATGTGCAAAACTATACCGACAAGAAAACCAACTTCATACCTAATAACTCCCCGGCATTTTTAAGCATGCTGAAACCCCGTTTTTCAGCCGATTATACTTTTCAGGGAGATAAAATAAACATGCGCCTGATCGATTTCATTCCCCGTGCGCAGGACTCACTCATTGCCAACAGCAACGAGCCAATGGTACTGCACATGGTAAGCAATGAAAACGGTGCCCGCCGCAACGTATATATCCCTTCCGGCACTTCTAAAACCATACAAGGGGTAGAAGTAGGTTTCAATAAAGAAACACCCGATGGTGTAGCCATCACTTCCGAAAACGACCAGATGTTCATCACATCTGCACTGCCTGCCCGTTATATGGTAATGGCAACCCGCGAAACGGATACCATCAAAGCATTGAATACCAAAGAGCCGCTGCGCTTACGTGCCCTGTATAATATGGAAATGGGCCCCTTATTCGTAATTCCCGAATATCCGCAAAAAGGCCATATCGAACGCTTTGAAGGAGATCCTAAAAAAGATGCCTACGCACCCGATCTGGTAGTAATGGCCATCAAAAGTCAGAACAAGCAGGATACGGTAGCCTTCTACGGTGGCAAAGGCCTAACCGGCTACCAGGCCATTGTACCTTTTAAAGATTATAAAATATCTATGGGCTATGGCTCCCGCTTTTACTACACTCCTTTTTATATTCATCTGGATAAGTTTGAGCTGGACAAATACCCCGGCAGCAACTCCCCTTCTTCCTTTGCATCACAGGTAGTGGTAAAAGACGCAGGCGAGCAAATGCCCTACAGAATATTCATGAACAACATATTACACTATCGTGGATTCCGCTTTTTCCAAAGCAGCTACGACCCCGATGAAAAAGGCACAGTACTTTCTGTTAACCACGATCAAACAGGCACAATGCTTACCTACATCGGGTACGCCATGCTATTCTCCGGTATGTTCTTCACCCTCTTCTGGAAAGGCACCCGCTTCTCTATTTTAAAGCAACAACTCAAATCCATTGCTTCTAAAAAAGAGCTGGCCATATTACTGATATTGTTATCCGCTGTACAATTTGCATCAGCACAAGATAACCATAATCACGAAAAGCCCAACAATCCACGCCCAACAGACAGCACCGGCGAAAGCTTTGCCAAAACAGTAAGCATTGATAAAAAACATGCTACCTTATTCGGCTACCTACCCGTACAAAATATAGAAGGACGAATAGAACCCATCAACACACTGGCACTGGAAGTGATCAGAAAGCTGTACCGCAAGGATGGTTTTTATAACCTGGATGCCAACCAGTTTTTTCTGTCTATATCCTCCCGGCCATTAGATTGGGTATACATCCCTTTCATTAAAGTAAATAAAAGAGGAGGCAATGAGCTGCTACAGCTTACCAAAGCCAATGCAGACGGGTACACCTCTATCATGAACCTGTTACAAATAGACACCACCGGCGAAGCACACTTTTTACTGGAGCAACAATACAATACCTCCTTTGCTAAAAAAGCAGCCGATCAGGATAACTATGATAAAGAGGTGATTGAACTGAACGACAAAATGCAGGCAGCTCAAATGCTGCTAAATGGCTCCTATCTGCGCATTATACCCGTAGCAGGTGATAAAAACAATACCTGGACCGCTCTCAACTTCATGGAAGCGCCTAAAACAAAAGAACAGCAATTGGTGCTGGCCTATTTTTCAGCCATACAAAATGCACAGCAATCCAACGATTGGAGCAAAGCAGACGAAGTACTGCAACAGATAGAACAATACCAGGTAAGAATTGGCGGTAATATCATGCCATCCCAGGCTAAAATAAACTGGGAGGTACGGTTCAACAACTGGAACATGTTCTTTAAGCTTATGATCTTCTACGCTATGGCGGGCACGCTGCTTTTAATCATATCCTTTATCAGCTTATTCAACAAAGCAAAAGCAGTAAGATATACTATCGATGTATTGATTTCGCTATTAATGGCAGCCGCTGTATTGCAGGCATTTGGCTTGGGTGTTCGCTGGTACATTTCCGGCCACGCACCATGGAGCAATGGTTATGAAGCAGTAATGTTCATAAGCCTGATAGGACTAACTTCCGGCCTGCTCCTGTACAAAAACAGCAACTCTTTTATACCAGCCGCAGGCGCATTAATAGCAGTGATATTAATGGGCTTTGCACACGGTGGAGCTCAAATGAATCCACAGATTACTCAATTGGTGCCTGTACTGAAATCATACTGGCTAATGATACACGTAGCCATTATCACCGGAAGCTACGGCTTTTTTGGTCTGAGCGCCCTGCTGGGCATGATGGTGCTACTACTGCACATTGCCAACAACAAACAACGTCGTCCGTTCATCGATCAGTCTCTGCGCGAATTAACCATCGTAAACGAGTTGTCTATGACCATAGGCATATTCATGCTCACCATTGGTACCTTCCTGGGCGGTATGTGGGCCAACGAAAGCTGGGGCCGTTACTGGAGCTGGGATCCCAAAGAAACATGGGCTTTCATTTCAGTAATAGTATATGCATTCGTATTGCACGTACGCCTGATTCCAGGCCTGGGCAGCAAGTTCCTGTTCAACTTCCTGGCGCTGATTTCCTTTTCAACGGTTATCATGACCTACTTTGGCGTAAACTACTACCTGTCAGGATTACACTCCTATGCCAAAGGCGATCCCATGCCAATACCATCCTGGATATATATCACAATAGCTATCATTACCACCGTTTCGGTAACAGCATTGATCCGGTATAAACAATTAAACAAAACATTACAGGCAACTGGCGCCGCACCATTAGAGCCGTTGGATGCATAAGTGTTTGAAAATAGAATCGTTCTAAAAAAAGAGACAGGCAAACCCTGTCTCTTTTTTATTCCCCCTTTCCCATACAACCGCTCCCACCACTCCTTCCGCCCCTGAATTGCTTTTTCTAATCAGATACTTCCTGATATTTGTTTGGTGCAATAATTGCCCGGTAAACACTAATCATTAAAAAACAAAACCAGTAAATGAAAACGTCCATCACCGTTACCCTATGCTGCCTGTTAGCTTTGGTAAGCAACTATTCATTCGCACAGGCAAAATGGAATTCAGAAGTACCCAAACAAATCATCATCGTTAAAAGCACCAAAGATTACAACGATGCACTAACTACCGCTAAAGAAGCAGCCAAACGGCTGAACAAAAAGCTGGACCTGCGCGGCCTGAGCCCCAACGCCAAAATAGGACTGAGTATGAGCCAGGCCGACTGCAACGGCACAGGCGGTAGCGATAGCAAAGACTATCCCTGCTACGAAGCCCGTGGCGATGGCAATGCCACAAACGACGACTATATTTCCATTGAATACTCCAGCGTATATAAAGGCCTTACCAAAGGCTATTACATAGTAGTAGCAGGCATTACCGATGTTAAAAGCTCCGAAGCTGACAAGCTATTGGCACAGGTAAAAAAAGTGTACAACGATGCCTATGGTAAACGTACCATGATATGGTATGGAGATATGAACTAAACACGGTGCCACCATTAATAAGTTGCGGTTTACCAGAACAATAACCAGCAACACCTTGGCTATTACCCACAAAAAAAGCCACTGACAACAGCGGCTTTTTTTGTGGGTGTAACTATCGGTGGCACGTTTATTATCAGGCCGGCTTACTTAGCCAAACCATCTTTTTGAGCTTTTTCCAACACTTTAGCCGCACGGTCTGCACTCTCCGGATGCGAGCTTAACATCTTATCCGATTTGCTTTTATTACTGCCTGTTTCCTTTTCCATTTCAGCAAACTTGTTAAAAGCACTGGCCAAAGCTGTTACCTTATAATGATACTTCTTCATAAATTCATAAGCATAATCGTCCGCCTCACTCTCCTGCTTGCGGCTGAATTTCGTATCCAGTAATGCAGCAGCAAAACCACCCAACTCACTTTCCGATAAAGTATTGACTGTTTCAGACTGCGAAGAAGCCGCATCTGTCAACGCTTCTCTCTTGTAAGCACTTCTGATGGCATCGCGGGTGTCTTTATTCACCACATGCCCAATCTCATGCCCGATAATACCTAATAACTCTTCATCTGTCATAATATCCATTAAAGAAGAGAATACACGCACACTGCCATCAGCACACGCAAAAGCATTGATATCAACTACTTTATACACCTTAAAATTGAGCTTCAATCCACCTTCATTCTGATGGGCTGCAAACAGTTTTTTTAATCGGATGGTGTACGGGTCATTATCATCCGCTACAGGATTATGCGAATCCATATAAGCGATCGCCTGCCCGGCAAGCTTAGCAGCATCCGCATCCGAAAAAGTAGCGGCCTTTACACCTTTACCGGCTGCATCAATACCTTTTTTGTTGATTTTAAACTGGGCAGAAGCGCTAACAGTAGCAGACAGCAGCAAACAGGCAGTAGCTGCATGGAGTAGAAGTTGTTTCATAGTAGTAGGTAGTGTTTAATTGGTTTGCAGGCATTTGCGCAATATTTATGCCGTAAAACAAACCATGCCCCGCAATAAACACATTATCAAACCCCTTACAGCATAATCTATTGAAACAGGATACACTATCCCCCAATAAAAAAGCTTCCCCCACAGCAGGAGGAAGCTTTTTGCAAACCAGGTTGTAAAACCGGCCATATCATTAAAACATTACGGACAATTATATTCCAACTGTAGAGAACCTCTAAATCCAGAACCGCTACCACTATAAACAAAGTATGCCTTTACCGGCTTACCTGCAGCATCAAACCCATAAGAATAATCGTAATGATACAACGGCGTACCATCTGGTTTAGTATAAGCAGCACGCGTTATTAAAGCATTACTGAGCTTACCCATAAAAGGAAATTCCAATACCGTACTTACAATATTAGGTAACAGAAAAACATGATTAGCTACCGTATCAGAGTAAGTATACACTGCTTTGTAGTTATACTGCTCATTGTTGCCGCCTTCATAAACTACATTCTCCTCCGTACGCACACCATTCACCACCACAAAAGTGTGCGTCTCTTTATATGCCAGGCTTCTGCTACTGTCAGCAGCAAGTGTGTAATGATAGTTTTGTGAAGTGGCCATGTATCCATTGGCATCATAGGTAAACAAAGTGGAGTCTTCTGTTTCATACCCTCTGCCACCTCTATGCTTGGACGATGCATACCCATTCGCGCCGATGATATAAGTAACCAGGTCAGATGCTTTATTACGCTCATCCATCACAGTATCCTGCTCCAGCACCTTACCGGGAGTATAATAAAACACGCTAAATGCCGCCAATGTATCCCTGATATAATCTTCCATACGCAGCACATTACCATCCTGATCCAGTTGCTGCCTGGTTTCCAGGTGAAAAGAATCAAAGCTGAGCGCCACCACACGGCAAAGCGCACTTGAAGGATCGGAATTATTTTTAGCACAGGAAAAAAAGGTAAATAATAAAACGCCCACTGCAAAAAGGCATAACAGGTTTTTCTTCATCAGTTGTTGGTTTAAGAGTTTTTCGTGTAGAGTTCGCCGCAAAGATATCTTTATACAGATGATTAACGATTTTAAATAGATAAATATGAAAAAATGCCTTACTTGAGGGACATGGCTACAGCATTCCCTCCCATAACTTATCTTTGATAATCAGCACAATAATCATCGAATTTACACTCGTACCCTGACACAACAATTAACTAAAACGCAAACAAACAATACAGCCCTATGCCATCAGTCACCACCACCACCTGTAGCGTCAACTTTCCTGCACAATACGAGCAAATACATATTAACTGGGAAAGCATTCGTGCCGAACACCAAACCGATTACGACTACATTTCCTTTGTATCTATCGGCTTACAGGAACTAAGCTTTTACCATAAATTCACAGGCAATAATCTCCTGGACCAGTTTAGAGCAAGTTGTTTTGAACAACGCGGCACAGTAGAACTGATTGCAGATAAAACACTGCCGGTAGCCGGCACTATAGCAGAGATAAGAACCACGCAATCTCCCGACGGCTATTTTTACTACTTTGGTCTTATCACCATAAACAGCGAGTACGGTTACACTATCATTGCCGACTGCGATATAGCCGTAAAAGATTTTTACGAACCCATATTTGATGAAATATGGCAAAGCCTGCAATATTTTGGTAATCCCGCCGAAGCCATGCAGCAACAACAGGACGCAATTACGGCCTTACTCAACAAACACACTCCAGCCACCAGCACAGCGCAACAACCACCAACGGTAATCCTACCTTTTATCATTCCCACCAATGAACAACCTTATTGGCAAATAGGCAAACACCATTTCAAACTTATCGGCAACCTGCAAGCACATATATCTGATGGCGATGGCGCCCTGTTTGTAAAAATAGAAGCAGAAGCCCCCAATGAAATCAATCCAGATAACAGCGACCTCATCAGCAGTTACAATAACAGGAAGGTATATCTGCAGTTTTACTTCAAAGGCATTTACAATGCAGGCATCCCCACGGGTAAATTCTATTTCGAAAAAGAACGCAACGAGGGCTATCTCACCTATCTGTGGAAAGGCGGATTCAACTATTCACAAGAGTTAACAGCCGAAGTAACACTGGAAAAAGGCTGGTTGGGCCTGGAAGGCCACTTTCACCAATACCCCGTAAAGCTGGCTGTAAAACTCCCATTGGAACAACTGAATTGGAATGCTTATTATTTTCGCACGCTGGAAGAAATGCAAACAGCCACTCCGGAAGTAATACACCACCTGTGGTTAATCAATCCTTCTACTACACAGCTCCAGCAAGCACTACTTCCCCTTATATATCTGGAAACATTATCAATAGAATTCCCCCACCACCACCCGCTGGCAGCAGACTTCACAGTCATTCCCCCGGCAGTGCAGTACTTGCAACAGTTAAAAACACTATCTATTACAGGAGCCTCCGCACTGGATCATTTACCCGGGTGGCTGGGCAATTTACAAAAGCTCGAAACCATCACCCTACAGGGAAGCCAGGTGGCAAGCATTCCTCCTTCTATCATGCAGCTACCTGTTCTCAAAAAACTATACCTTAACTATAACCAACTACAATCGATCCCTTCTCAATTAACGCCATCCCTGGAAACACTGTTGGTATCCAACAACCAACTGACTAAAGTGCCGGCTTCCGCCACACAACTTCAATCCCTGAATATTGAACACAATCCCTTACAACAATTACCAGCCGGACTGGAGAATATCCGGCAATTGCACCTGGAACTGGAAAAGAAAATAAGCCTGCTGGATTACACCTACAAAGGCGCGAACGGACAAGGCATAATGGCTTATGATGATAGCCACTTTCATGCAAAAAACAATATAGAGCTATTACACCTATTAGAAGCAGGAATAAAAAATGCAGCGTTAACGGAGTTTAAAGAAGCATTGATAAACCGTGCACGCGCTTCGGTAGCACTGGCTACAACAGAAGAAGACACTTATGCTACAAAAGGCAATCACCGGTTTGGAGGTTTACCCGATTTGCCTGTTGGCACACCCTATCCCACCTTCACCACTTACCAGGAAGAAGAAAAGGGTATGCTATTTATTGCACAGATAAATTGCGCCGCCATCGCCCATCTCCAAAACTATCTGCCAACAACAGGCATGCTCTATTTCTTTATTGAAGACCTCGATGCCGTAGCTCCCAAAGTCATATACTACAATGGCAATGAGCTGCAATCAGCCAAAGACCTGCACATAACCCCTGATTTCATTTATGAGGATAACGGCATTTACACACCCTTCCGGGCAGAAGCAGCGAAGTACGCCAGCATCCCCTCCCTGTATAATAGCCACAGGCTGTATCCCGAACTGGAAAACATGGAAGAACAGTACGAAGCCACAGAACAACTGGAAAAGAGCCTGCACAGCCTCAACGCAAACCCAATTCACAGCATCAACTCCTATGTATTCAAACAACACGATACCCCCGAAATTGAAGCCGTAGACGCCAAAAGAGGGAAGCCGGAAGAATGGATGGTGCTATTAAAAGTAAGCTCCGACCCTAAAACGGGTTTTCAGTTTTGGGATGCCGGGGTTATATACTTTGTAATTCACAAAAGTGACCTGGAGAGAAAAGATTTCACCAATGTGTATTGCGGACTGGAAAGCAGCTAAATAACGAAAGGATAAATTTTTTCTCTGTTAAAATCCATTGTCATTGTATTGTCGTATTTGTACATGAGTAGCCCATAAACCCTTATAAATGTGCTATTTAAGATGATATGAATTTTAGACTATTTAAAAAGATAGCACTTACAGTAGCTACTGTCTTTGCTGTGCTTGTAATTGTATTAGGTATCCACATCTACGTTGTTACAAGACCACAACCTCCCAATGAGCATACAATTATTATGGCCCGTATTGATATTAAGCAAAGCATTAACCAGGCTGATGCTGATAAAATAACGGCGTGTCTGTACCAACAAAAAGGCGTAAATCATGTACTGGTAAACCCTGAAAGCAGAATTGCCATATTCACTTTTTTCCCTTTACAAAATAGTGGCGATAATATCGTCAACAACTTTAAAGCTAATTCGGGCTACCAGGCAAACAGGTACTTACCCAGCGAAGAAGAGCTTAAAAGCGGTTGCCCCGTTGCAGCCAACTCCCTATCCGGCAAACTGGCCGGGTACCTGAAGAAAGTCTTTTAAACAATAAGTACCAATATGAAGAAGATTACACTCTTTGCCCTGGTTGTAACACTGGGATGCACCGTTATGCTTACACCATCCTGCTCTAAAAGCAATAACGACTCACCCGCAACTCCTACCCTGTACGATTCGTTAGGTGGAACTGTTATGGTTACTGACCCTGCCAACACCAGTACCAAAATGGAAGCAGGCCGCCTGTTGATTCGTAACATTGTAGACAGTAGCATTTTTGTTATTGCAGCAGATAACAAAATCAATGGATTTTTTAAAGTATTACTGGCAGAAGTAACCAATGGCAACACCAGCGGCTTTGCAGCCTTAAGTAAAAACCTTACTGATTTTGTATGTGTAGGCACAGGCGCTAAAAGCATTACCTATGGCGGAAAAAGCATGAAAGCCGCGCACGATCCCGCACAAAACTCCCGTATGAATGGTAAAGCCGCTAACGCGGATATGGACCAGTTTGAAGTGGACCTGGTGGCAGGAGCTAAAAAAGCAGGCGTACCTGCTGATAACCCGGCTTTAGCAAGTGTGGCAAGAATAGTGGAATCACTGAGAAGTGTGGTAGTGCAGCAATAAGGTTATTAATGCCAATGTGGGGTGTATCACGTGGATGATACACCCCACCTTTTTATCAGCCAGGCAGGCCTTCCATCACTTGGAAAAACTCCGGGTAAATTCGTTTATCATTGTTTGAACGAAAAGTCAGAATGGTAACCCCACTGCCTTTAATCACATAAGGCTGAGGAGGCAATTGTCCGGAAGAGATTTGTAACAATTCAACATTCCCCTTTTTATCCGTGCAAGAGAATTCATCTATATGAAATGATAACGTTACCGGGGCCATGTCTTCAAACCGGCTCCCTTTGTAGCAAAGAGAAAACTTCCCAAATTCCAATGGCAGCTCTTTTACTTTCGGTATCACCTTATCAAGTGCCGGAAAAAGCAAAGCATCTATCTCAGCGTAAATTTCCTTTTCGTAATCATTTTTGATATTGAAACCGGTAGATGGCGTTTTAAAGCCTTTTTGAATCACATCAATCTCCTGTATTTTGTCGCCGGAGAAAAAGGTTAACCTGATATACTCAGCAGCTCCGGAAAAAGAAATCATCATATCCCCATCCGGATAAATCTGCTCAATACGGGCGGCCAGCCTGTCGATGTATTGCGTGTCAGTAATAGTAATAGATTTCACCACAGCATGATCAGCCAGAGATTTGTCTTTGGTAATGACCAGCGAGGTAAAGTCTTTTTGGGTAAACCAGGAACGATTCATAATAGTAGCAATATGGGTTTGGGTTACGAATGGAGAACCAAATATCAATGATTATTTCTGTTTTTCAATCAACACGATAGCTGTAGTACTTTTACATCCAGGTTAACGGAATGCAATGACAAAAGAACTCATCAACAGCTTACAACAATTTGGCACAACCATCCCCCAGGCCGATGCCGGTTTAATTGCATCCGCCTTCACACTACGCACCTACCAGGAAGGCGAAACCCTTTTTCGCGGTGGCACAGTTTGCAAAGAAATGTTCTTTATTTATGAAGGCGTAGTACGCATTGCATCTATTAACGAAACAGGCAACGAAGTCAATTTTTTCTTCGTCAGAGAGCAGGCACTGTGCACCATACTCGACAGCTTTCAGCAACAAACCGTAACCGACAGCCATATTATCGCAGCCTGCCCCGTGCGCGTAGGTGTTGTTTCCAAAACACAGCTGGATAATTTATATCACCAACTCCCTTACCTGCAACCACTCATCACCCACATATCACAACAACTGCTCATTCACAAAATAAACCTGAGAAACAGCTACCTCAGCATGCAGGATTCCGCCAGCCGCTACAAACTTTTCCTGGAACTACAGGCAGACATAGCCTTACGGGTTTCTTTAAACAATATAGCATCTTACCTGGGCATTACTCCGCAATCCCTCAGCCGCATACACAGAAACCTGCGATAACCATGTTTTTACCATTTGTTAAGTCCTTTGCCAACATAGGAGGGCAGTTTTGTGTAGCAAAACACAAGATTATGGAAACAACAAGCAACACATTAGCAGGAAAGCAGGTAGTAGTATTAGGTGGCAGCGCAGGAATCGGGTTGGCAGTAGCACAATTAGCTGCGTTATTACACGCACAGGTAACCATTGTTTCCAGCAACCAGCAACGCCTTAACCAGTCATTGGCATCATTACCACAAGGCACAAAAGCAGTAGCCGTTGACCTTTCCGATGAAGCCGCCATTAAAGCATTCTTTGATTCCCTCTCCACCATTGACCACCTGGTATATACAGCCGGAGAGAACCTGCAATTAGGACCTGTAGCAGACATGGATATCACAGCAGCGAAACAATTCCTGAACATCCGCTATTGGGGCGCTATGACCGCCATCAAATACGCCACCCCCAAAATAAACCCGTCCGGCTCTATCGTTCTTACCAGTGGCGTAGCCAGCATCCGGCCAGGAAAAGGTTGGAGCTTAGGAACCAGCATTTGCAGTGCCATGGAAGCACTTACCAAAGTATTGGCTTTGGAAATGGCCCCCATACGGGTAAACATTGTAGCGCCCGGCATGGTAATGACCCAGCTTTGGGATAACATACCAGAAGCAAACCGGAATGCAATGTATGAGGAAGTGGCAAAAAGTTTACCAGCAGGCTATATCACTAAGCCGGAAGAAATAGCCCCTAGCTATATTCATTTAATGACACAGCCTTATATAACAGGGCAACGCATTATAATAGACGGAGGATATGCTTTGTTGTAACCCACAAATACTAGCGAAGTTATCCATTGAAGAATCAGTAAATCATAAGCCTTGCGATAAAACACAAGGCTTATGATTCCTTATTAATCTAAATGCCCCAGCCATTTGAAAGGCGAATAAGTATCGCCAATACAGGCCTGCACAATTAATGAAGATACTTTTTCAAAGTTCTCACTATTACTCAGCAACACCACTGCAATACCTTTTTCCGGAAAAGCCACAGCATAGTTCTGATTAGCATCCCCATGCCCGGTATGAAAAAAGCCTTTACCATAAGGCGATCGAAACAACCCTATACCCAATCCCCACGACAATTTAATAGCATCGTTTTCATGAGTAACACTATCTCTCAAAGCACCAAAGCCACGTTTACTGGTTACCGCAATTTGTGGCGATAACATTTGCAGCATAGAAGTTTTTTGCAGCCCCTTTCTCTTCATAAGGTTAATGATAAAACGTGCGTAATCATCTGCTGTGGTAGACATAGAACCTGCGGCACGACTACTCTCCCGCCTTTCAGAACCGTATTTCTTGCCATCTTTGAAATAAGCATTGGAGAAATTATTTTCAAAAGACTTTTCCCAAATCATACTGGTATGCGGCATATCCAACGGGTCAAATACCTCTTCACGGGCTATCGCTTCCAGCCTTTTACCAGTATACTCTTCTATCATAAAACCCAGCAAATTTATCCCCTCGTTCGAGTAATAGAACTTTTCACCAGGCCTGGAAATCAGGTTTACTTTATTACCATACAATTGACGCAGCACAGGTAAACCCGAACTATGACTTAATAACATTCTGGGCGTAATGCGGTTAAAGGCTACTGTATCATCCGCCAGATCCTTCCATTTAGGATATTGATCAATAGGCTTCTTTAAATAAAAATGCACTGGTTTATCCAGGTTAAATATCCCCTTATCAACAAGCCGCAAAAAGATATAAGCACTTACAGGCTTGGTAAGAGACGCCGCATACATAATAGTGCTGTCATTTAGGAGCTTTTGATTTTCAATGTCTTTATAACCAAAGCTTGAAGTCCACACGGTTTTGCTGCTGTTAATAATGGCAACCTGCAGGCCAGCCAACTTTGTGCTATCAACTATTCTTTCCAGTCTTTGATGAAGCGTTTCGGCGCGGATGGATTGGCCATTAAGATGTTGAATTTCAGTTACATTCTGTGCTAATACGGGAAGTAGGTTGAGTGTAAATAAAAGGGTAAGCAATAGTTTCATGGTTAATGGTATTTAATCAAAAAAAGAAGGCAATCACTTGATGCCGATAAAACATAGTTTAATATACATTTTTTTTATATAAAATATTAAGCTAATTGCGCCCGCATTGAAAATGACACTTTCTCTACTTTGAATTATGATTGCTTTAAAAGCCGCCCCAAACATTATAACTAAATAACAACCTCACACATTCATCTCAATTGTATATTATCAGTTGAATTTCCAGAGCTTAATATCCCTGCGTTAGATATTAATTGTTCAAGCACTTTGCGCTTATCATCATAATCATGGCCGGCTTGTATTCGATCAATTCCATTGTAAGCATCAAGAAGCGCTTTAAAACTGATCAATTCTTCTTCTTGAATATTTTCATTGGACTCATCATTCCGGCATTCAAGTAGTTGCTCAAAGTCGGCAATGACTGCCAGATAATATTTTTCTGCTGTTTTATTATCACCTATCGAAATCAATGCGGTAGCAGCCTCAATCATATCAGGTCCTACCAGATGAGGATAGTGTGACATAATTGAGCAGGTTATTTTGCATTTACACTGCAAAACGGTAGCTCTATTATGGGGTTTATTTCGCAATTCAAACAGATAACCAAGTGCATCAGACCAATTTCTAACTGTAGCTCCATTGAACCAGACGCCACCATTAATGGAATTATGAGGATAACCATTAGATTGTTGAGCAACCTCTTCCGCAAGCTCCTCCAATCGCTGAATAGTTTGTTTCAGCAGCACTTCCAGCTGCTGCTGAAAATGGCCGCTATAATGAATGCTACAGCAGAAACGTATCCACTCGGTAAAGACACTGTCAACACCAACCAGGATCATTTTGGGCACTACCAGGTCAGTATCTGGCACATTAGAAAGCAGTTTAAAAGCAACTTCCCTTACAGAATTAAAATCAGCATGCGGCATTGCACCTCCCCAGAACCTCGACCACGAACGCCGTGCCTTTTCAATAAAAGATTCACCGGAAAGAATGGCTAGTGCATCATTAACCCTGTATTCACTTACAGCTAACCAGAGGTCAAAATTTGTGCTGTTCTTTAAAACACGTTCCAGATGCTCATTCATGTTCCCAATCTATACATATTTGAATCAGTGTTAGCATCTAATAGGAGAGAAGCCTATTCGTTTCGCTGAAAATCGCAGGTAGTATTAGATTAAAATTGTTGTTGTGTTTACACAAGCTCCATTAAAGCGACTTTTTAATTGATATATGTCTATCAATAAAAAAGCCGCTGAAATTCAGCGGCTTAAATCAGTGGAGCTCAGAATTATTCAATGCAATTCGAGGCCTTTGTTCTATTGATTTGCAAAGAATTATCCCCATCGTATTTTAATAATATCAAATACCCCATTTTATTGCCCGAAATGAAAGAAAGGCCGCTTTTCCGCCAAAATGATAGGTAGGCAATGTCTGGCAAGGCAGGTGATAGATTCGGTATCTTCCGTTCGCAAAACAGCCACGGTAAGAGTACCGGGATATCTGGAAAATAGCAGGCTTCAGCACCGGAACAACGCCTTACGATAGAGATAAATGGAGATAAGGCAAAATGGTCTGAACGAAATTCAGCTGGGGCTATGCTGACAAAAGAGGTACCAATACGCGCTTTGGGAGATGGCAATTTCAAGATAGAAAGATCCAATGACGAGGAAGCGCTTACTTTCCTGGGCTTTCAGGCCAGCCTGAGAAGTAAAATTCTGGCCAGAGCACCACAGGCCTCCTTTATCACTTTTAGAATAGAGGCTTCTGGGTTAAAAAGGTGGATGGAATGGTTTGATAGCCGTCAAAGATGCGAATGCTCATTTGAAAGAACTCATTCAGCCCGGCGTGTGCCCCGCTAAAGTGTTTTCCTTTGCACAAATCCCCTAAAACCATTAATCCACTTATGCATATAAAACAATAAGGCTGACTCACTTCCTGAAGGACTGCATCTGATGTTATTAGAAGAAGCTAAATAATAGACGATAAAAGTTAAAGCCTTTTTGCGATATGCAGTAAGATAAGGATATACTACTTCCATAAGGTTATTCAGACGGTCTTTTTGGGATACACTAAGGCTGTTACCACACATAGATAACAGCCTTAGTGTATCCGCAAATACTATTCTTTTTTTGGATTTTTAGGAAACAACGATCTGTTGATGGTAACTGTCTCATCATGCGACGGCTGATTGGCACTTTCCATGAATATTTTGATCACAGAATCCCTGATCTGAGGAGCAACATCCCTTTTACCATCGTTGAGCGCCAGTTGGAGCTCCGTTACATTTAACTCCGTACAATAAGCGGGCGTTCCAGGCTGGTGCCTCCATGAATTTTCCAGATTTCCCGCGTCAACAACATCGAAGCCCACTTCATTTACAAGTCCGGATATGATTCCTTTGGCTTTGGCATCATCGCCAGATATTGCCATTGCTATTCGCCCTGGTGCGCCATTCGGTTTCCCCCTGGATACAAGTGTTTCTGCCAGTAACATATTAAAGGCTTTAATGACAGGGCGACCTATTTGTTCAGACACCCAGACGCTCTCCGCTTTACCTTTTTTTATATCCTCAATATCGGAATCACGAAACGGATAATAATTAGACGTATCGACTACAATGGTGTCCTGTGGTACCTTGTCCAATAAAGTTTTAGGTAGGGTTGGAATTGCTATGGTCGGCACGGACAGTATAATAACCTCTACATCTTTAACAAGGTCCTCTAAGGTCTTCGGCAAAGCCCCTAGTTCTTTACTGCGGTTTTGTAATTTTTCAAAATCATCTGAATTGCTTACAGAAACCTGATGCCCTGCTGCCACCATTTTTCTTGCAATTGTACCTCCAATGGCACCTGTACCAATTATTCCAATTTTCATTTTCTTATTCTTTTAAGAGTGTTACATTATTACCATTACACTAAACACATTGTGCTATTCTGCCCCGGCAGAATGTAGCTGTCCACCCGTTTAATGTCTACAGCATGATACATATAATCATACGGATATTTACCTGACACGTTATCAATTTACACTTCACCAGGTTTCTTCTTTTGACTGATCGACAGTTCTTGCCTTGTTCTACTGATTGCTTTGCCTACGGGCCGGCCAAACTACTTATACCCTGAAATATTAAATTGATTAGCCAGAATCTTGCTGATCAAACCGGCACCAACTATTCCAATTTTTAGTTGTCGCTTCGTGATATCCTCAATTAAATTCAATTATTTGGCTGTCATACCGCCATCCACCTTATATTCTGAGGCAGTGATGTACGACGCTTCATCAGAGGCGAGAAACAGTACGAGATAAGAAATCTCCATTGGTTCTGCAAATCGCTTCATCGGTGTTGGTTCGAGCATTTTGGGGTCATCAAACACACTCATGTCCGCTACAATATTTGTTTTCACACCGCCGGGATGTACAGAATTGACCCGGATGTTCCTGGTTGCGTATTCCAGGGCTGCCATTTTTGTAAGGCCCGTCACCGCGAACTTGCTGCTAACATAAGCGGCATTCGGAGAACCTGGAGCTACTTGCAACCCGGATACCGAAGAGATATTGACGATTGAACCAATACCAGCCTTCAGCATTGATGGTATCACCGTCTTCATTCCCAGGAAAGTTCCATCTGCATTGATGGTCATTACTTTTTTAAACTCCAGGTAGTCAAGTTCAGCAACGTTGGCGAAAGCCCCTGTGATGCCGGCGTTGTTAACAAGTACTGTTACCGGGCCAAATTTATCTTCTGCAGCCCGGAGTACTTTTTCCCAATCTTCCGGGCTGGTGACATCATGCTTAAGGTATATCACATTTTCGCCCAGCTCGTCAGCCAGTAATTTGCCTTCCTTTTCCAGCACATCAGTTAATATGACTTTAGCTCCTTCCCGTGCAAATAAACGAGCATGTGCTGCACCCATGCCCCTTGCGGCGCCAGTAATGATGGCAACCTTTCCTTCTAATCTTTTCATGATAGACTGGTTTGGTATAAAAACGATTTATCCTTTGAGCGCTTTCAATAAGACTATGCAACCCAGGGTACGCTAAGCACCACTAAGATGACTTGCGAATTCGCCTTGTTTAAAATAATTATTGCAAAGTTAGCCAGTTTCACTTTCCTTTGTATAGTACTTTCCCAAAGGAAAGTGGAATTTTAGACTGAATATTATGGCTCAGAAAAAAACACACTGCGATTGCCTGAATACCATAAAGCCGGTAAGGGATGCGCTTGACGTCATTAGTGGCAAATGGAAACTACCCATTATCATCTCTGTTGGTGTTGGTAATGAACGCTTTACGGATATCCAGGAAAGCATTCCAGGAATAACCCCTAAAGTCCTGGCTAAAGAACTCAAGGAACTTGAACAGCATAAACTTTTAAAACGAACAGTTTTGGACGATTACCCCATTAAGATCTTGTATACGCTGGAAGCTTACGCTGATACTTTAACGCCCATAATTTATTCTTTGAAGGATTGGGGTTTAAATCATCGAATCGTTGTTTCTCAGCGTTAGTATTCTTAAGCCGCCCCTGTCATATCCGTTCGGAGGGTGCTGAACCTGCTTCAAATGGCAAGTGCCCTGTACTATCTCACGCAAATACCGTCGGAGAAGTACAAATGTCCGTCAGTTTGTTCCTTAGCTCCGTTTCTCCCAAAATTTCAACTCGCTGCGCCTGATTAGCATAACAACGCCATTGTATTGATCTACAGTGATTTATTATAAGTTACGTAGACGATTGCTTCCAGATGTTCTCTCCTCTTACTCATACTTTCATCAATATTATCGCTTTCCTTTGAGAAAGCACTATACTTTAGAAAGCGATAAATTCTAATTTTGCATCCACGCCGGCCAACTTCTGGCGACTACAACCAGGAGCTCCTGTCTATTGTACCGATCTTACCAGAGATTTAGCTATAATGAATGTGCAAGAGCGTCCGGGAAATATTTCTCCCGGCATTCCGGAGTGCGATTGTCATCAACCGGCACTATATCAATATATCAAGAAAGGAATTATGGCATTGTCATTAGAATATACTAACCAAATATCAGACAGCGGAAGACAAATGCTGATCGGCCTTCACTTAGGGAACGGGTATGGTTCCCAGCCGGGAGCATGGCGAATGCCGGGAGTGGACCCTAAAAGTTATGTAAGCTTTGACTCAAGGGTCAAGCAGGCACAGGCAGCAGAGCGCGGAAAGTTCCAGTTCCTATTTTTGCCCGATGGCCCGGGGGCCATTATGGCCGATATTGCGACAGAATCGCCGAACTTCAACCTCGACGTGATGATGACCCTGGCAGCAGTAGCGCGGGAAACAGCGTATATAGGATTGGTAGCCACGGGCTCGACCACCTTTAACGAACCCTTCAACCTAGCCAGGCAATTCAAAGCGCTGGATATTATGAGCCATGGAAGAGCCGGCTGGAATGCGGTCACATCAAGCGGTGACGATGTTGCGGCCAATTATGGAGTAAGAATACCCTCCAGCCAAGACCGTTACGGCCGCGCACATGAGACAATTGAGTTGGTCCAGGCGCTTTGGGGCAGTTGGGGCAAAGATGCCTGGATACATGATCAGCAGACAGGTCTTTTCGCTCGCAAAGATCAGATCATTCCCATCAATTTACAGGGCAAATTTGTCGGATCAAGGGGGCCGCTTTATATACCGCCATCAGAACAGGGCCAGCCGATTATCTTTCATGCCGGCGGCAGCCCGAATGCACATGAACTGGCCGGGCGATTCGCCAACGCGGTGATCGGTTCGTCATTTACCATTGACGATGCGCGTGCGCAACGTAATGCGTTCAGGGAGGCGGCAAAACGTTATGGACGTAATCCCGACGAGATCAAATATATCCCGGGCTTGATGACCACGATCGCTAAGGACAGGCGAACAGCACTTAACCGCCGGATCCAACTGACGGAACATTTATTCCCTCAGCGGATTGCGTATCTTCAGCAAATGCTGGGAATTTCGCTTGGCGATAAACACATCGATGAACCACTCTCAAAAACGGACCTCAGTGTTGCCCGCCCATCCAGGTATGATCCACGTTCATCATATGCCCTGAAAATCGCAAAAGAAGGCTGGAGCCTGCGTGATATTCTTGCCCATGGGGTTATCGATTATCATCCTGTGATAGTGGGGCCAGGTGTTGAAGCAGCAAACCATATGCAGACATGGTTTGAAGCGGAGGCAGCCGATGGATTTTGGATCTCGCCTGACGTCTACGCAGATGGTATTGATGCTTTTGTTGATGAAGTAGTTCCGGTCCTGCAGGAACGTGGGCTTTTTCATCGGGACTATGCCGGAAAGACCCTTAGGAACCACCTTGGTGTTCCCGATCAATATGGAATAGATCCGCGTGTTTCAAACGGACAGAATACCCGGCACAATCTTACCTGGCACAGCTGACCAATGTGGTCTGACCATAGGGAAGCGTAAAAACGTTTCATTATTGCCTACTTTTGTATCACAATAGCTGTTACTAGCTAGCCGAAATTTGTCCTTATTAAATTAAAATAAATAATGGCAAAAACAATTTTTATAACAGGGGCATCCCGTGGATTCGGCAGAATTTGGGCAGAAGCATTTTTAAAACGCGGTGATAATGTAGTTGCCACAGTTCGAAACCCTGACGCATTGACTGAACTCGCAAAAGAGTTTGCATCGAATCTATTGGTACTTAAGCTGGATGTAACTGATAAAAAAGCGAGTTTTGAAGCAGTGAAAGCTGCAAAAGCACATTTTGGTCGTATCGACGTACTCGTCAATAATGCAGGTTTTGGACATGTAGGAGCCATAGAGGAGTTAAGCGAACAGGATGTACGTGCACAGTTAGAAACGAATGTGCTGGGATCATTATGGACCATTCAGGCAGTTTTACCCATCATGCGTGCGCAAAAATCAGGGCATATCATTCAACTTTCGAGCGCTTTGGGTTTAAATACCGTGTCACTGATGGGATTGTACAGTGCATCGAAGTTCGCAGTGGAAGGTCTTGCTGAAACACTGGCTGGCGAAGTAAGTGGTTTTGGTATTAAAGTAACCCTATTGGAACCAGGTGGATTTTCCACAGACTTCTTCGGAACAACTTCTCTTGCCTTAAGTGAATCAATTCCTGCCTATGATGAAGTACGAAAATCTTTTTACGAGCTAGCAGAAACACAAGACTCCGGCAACCCCGCAGCAACTGCCAATGCGTTACTTATGCTGGTGGATTCGGATAATCCGCCATTAAGATTGCTATTGGGCAAAACCACTTACCCATGGGTGAAATATACTTACGAAGAACGCCTGAAAACATGGGAATCATGGCAGGATGTCTCTGTGGCAGCACATGGTTAAATAAATTGGCATGAGTGGGATACCGCTTTTCAAGGTTCCGTTTATATTGAGTACAAAATGAAACATTTTAGAAAAATCAGCGATCTGCATGAAGCACTCGGTGTCAAGCCGCCTGAACATCCCCTTTTCAGCGTTGCTTATGGTGAAAGGGATACTTGCACAAGCATCAGCGAACTTGATTTTATTTCAGATTTTTATATCATTGGATTCAAAAAGCTGAAATCGGGGCAAATGCTGTACGGCAAAACCAAGTATGACCATGACCTCGGCTCGATGTCATTTATCAAACCACAGCAGAAGGTGTCTTTCCGAAATATGGAATTGGAGGAAAAGGGGTTTATGATCATCATTCATGAAGACTATTTACCTGGAACTTCCCTCTATAAAGAAATTAAGAAATACGGCTTTTTTGACTATGAGGTGAATGAGGCGCTACATCTTTCACCGGCGGAAGAAAATATTATCTGGAACCTGTATTTCAGCATAGAAAAGGAATATAACAACAATACGGATGAACATAGCAAATCGATCATCATCAGTCATATTGATTCTTTGCTCAAATATGCACAGCGGTTTTATAAAAGACAGTTTATTCACCGGACAGCGATAACCGGAGCGACGGTAACCAGGTTCAATGCACTACTAACTGCCAATTTTGAAGAAAGAAAATTGAACAATACCGGGTTGCCTACCGTAGCCTCGCTGGCAGAAAAAATGCATTTATCCAGCCGTTATTTAACTGATCTCCTTAAAGAGGAAACTGGAAAAACAGCGTTAGAACTTATTCACCTTTTTTTGATCGGTGAGGCAAAAAATATGCTGACAGGGAGCGATATGAACATATCGGAAATTTCGTCATCGCTTGGCTTTGAGAATCCCACTTATTTTTCACGTCTGTTTAAAAAAGAGGTGGGAAGCTCTCCCAATAAATTCAGGGACCGTTTAATGAATTAGGCCGGGTAAATCTTGTAAAGGATCAGGCCGGCTGTCAGCATGTTTTAGTACACCTACCTAATTTTGGTGCTATAGAGGCCTGCAACACGCTTGGAAAGCATAATATCATAAAAAAGGGGTTCGATAGATGCCATCTTTATTATAAAGATGGCATCTATCGAACCCCTACATTACTGAAACCGCTAAGGCATAATCTATTGAAAATGAAACAAAAAGGACTATTAGAAATGGATATAAATGAAAAAGGGGACCATACGGTCCCCTCAGGTGGTGGAGCAGAGGGGAGTCGAACCCCTGTCCAAACGTCATTACCATAAGCTTTCTACATGCTTATTTCATTATTAATTGTCGGCATAAAGCAGGAAATGAACAAACCAACCTTACGCTTAGCTGTATAGTCTTTTGCAGTAGTCACAGCCTTCCACTACAGCATTCTGTATTTGTTTTGAGTCGGCGGCGGAGCTTGGTAACAGACCAACCTGCTCTAGCGGCCCTAATGACTATCTAATCACTGATTAGGCAGCCATGGCATACGAAGTATTGCCATTTGAAATTTGAATATTCAGATTAAAGTGCTAATTATCCAACGCACTGCATGCTTACACCTACCGCAACATACGCTGTCAAAACCAGTACAGCCCCATTTTGTTGTAGATCGTAAAAGATCAAAGAACTTGGTAAATCCGACTGCAAATATAGGAAAAACAGGCACATGCTAACTAGTATTTTAGTGCTTTAACAGTGCCCCATGGCTAACTATGCGTAAAAAAGCCTGATTAACAGAAAAAATCACTCAATACGCCTAAACAACGGATCACTCCCGGCATACTCAAAAGTATACAGCAGATTCTCAAATGGTGGCTGTATGCTATACACATGATATACAGCCACTATTGTGCTATACACCCAATCAATTTTACCGGTATAATAATTACGAAAAGCATTGGTGTAAACACTTACGGCTATGTTATCCATATACCGCATCTTAAAAGTGGCTTTGTCCAGCGTATCCGCGTAAGTATAAAAATACAGGTGCAAGTACCCTCCAATAGTGTCAGCAATACATAAGTAAGGCGATACCCGCCATAAATTACCCCGTAGTTCTAAATATTGCGACTTGCTTAATACACCCCGGCGTTCTTCATTTTCATATGTAGGTTTCACATCCTTATAGCACGAATAAAAAGCTATCAGGATAAACAGCAAACAATATCTCATGTCTGTTTTTCTTATTCATTAGCATTATCCTTTGCGAACAAATTACTCCGCCATTTCCTCCATGGCTTCAGCTACCGTTTTGTCCACAAAAGCCTGCAAAATATCGGCAAGGCTCACGCTATGCAGGTCTGACAGTATACCAACCTCTTTGGTCATTGTTATTTCAATAGTGCATTCCATATTATTGCAGTTTTGAGTACCAGTTATCAATAAGTGCATCATATTTAACTTTGCGCTCTTCAGGTAACATATCGGCCCGCATAAGCGCTATTACATCCTTAATCCCGTCTATATGGGCAAGACGATTGGTAGTAACGGCCTTTGCATTTTTAACCGGGTGATTGTGCGCAAAAAGCAAAGAACATCGAGTGATTAAACACTCCTCTTCTTCATGCTTTTCCCCTTTAGTTAAAATGGTGTAGATATTAATGTGATCGATGTAGCGTTGTAACAGCTCAGTTTCGGTAATATCACTGTTACGACAAATAGTTGTAAAAACTGGCGGAATGGAAAGATGGACTTTTGTTGTTTTCATAATAGGCAATAGTTAAAATCAGATATGAGAACAACGCAAAAAAAAGCGTGGACTCTTACCCGCACCGACTAGAAGCCCCTTGGAAAGGCATAGGACGGGCGAGAAGAGCCCACGTTGAACGTGAGCCTTCCTCTTCCGATCTCTTCCTTTTTTAACGTTCCAAGGTTTCTCTAGTAGAGATTAAAGAAGCAGCTATAATATTTTAATTCATTTCAAAAATAGGGAAATATCCAACCCGTTGGTATTAATACCAACATCTTTTTTATTTTTTTCTATGACTTTGCCGACATGAACCAAAAGGCAGGTCAGATATTATTAACATTTGCAACGAATTTAAAAAAGCTACGAGAAAAAAAAGGCTATAGCCAAAGAGGATTAGCTTCACATTGTAATATTGATAATGCAGACATTTCCAGGATGGAAAATGGTCTATCTAATGTAACCTTGTTAACCTTGGAACAGCTAGCCGAAGCATTGGAGTGTGATGTAAAAGATTTTTTCGAATAATCCCAATCACCACCTCTCGCTCCGCATCCGCATCTCCTTCTGCGTCATACCAAACCTATCTTTAAACTCCTTACTGGCCCTATCCACATGAAAGCCTGCTTCTGCTGCACATGCTTTAAAACACTTGTCCTTATCCATCACAAGCTCACGCAAAAACAATAGTTTTTGTTCTTTAATGTAAGCACCTATTGTTTGCCCGGTAAGCAGTTTAAAAGAATGCTTTACAGAATAATCACTGGTATTAAATCGCCGGGCAATATCGTCTATACTTAAATCAGGACGTTGGGCTTTATCTATAAATAGCTTTATCTCCATAGCTAAAGCCATATGCTTGCTATCCAGGCTAAGATGTTGCATACTCTTGCATATGGCTGCACTATAATTATGTAATAGCACCTGCGTGTTATCGCTTACAATAGAAGCCGAACCGGCTTTTACTATTTCATACAATAACTCCCGCATATCAGCATCCACGGCAACAAAAGGCTGCTGCCATGTTTGTGATATGCCGTTACGCACATGTTCTAAAAAATAATGCATCTGCGGCAATTGAGCGCACAACTGCTCTATATGAAAGGGCTGTAAACTAATGCACATGAACGCATGATCTCCTTGTTCGTAACGGGCAAAATGCTCCATTTTAGGAGGTAGGTAACTAAGCACACATTGATCGGCTTCAATTTCGCCAGCCCCCAGCCCTTCTAAGGTAAACGCACTCTTGCCACTAACTACAAACCATAAAGCTACCAGTGGCTCCACAGGTGTTTTAAAATATACCTGTTGAACAGTGATTGTTTTTAATTCATAAAATAAAACGGCTTGGTTATTATATTCAGCCCCCTGAACATATAGGCTTCCGGCATCCCATTCCAGGTATTCTGAATGGCTTACCAAAGCTGGGTTCCAGGCAGCAGTGCGGGTGGCGGGCAATCGCCGTAGCGATCTTACTAAATGCCCGGGTAGGGATTTTATAAAAGGTTGCAGCATAGGGCAGCAGTTTCTCTTAATAAAATAAACGAAATAATAAATAATAAACAACGTGTACCGGCACTGTTTATGCCCAACAGATTGTTAATTATTCACAAAACCATCCCAAACGCCCAACATATAATATTTTTTCTATCTAAGTATAAGTTCCTCCTTTTTTGCAAACATTCCTTTTTGCAAATCACCTGTTCCTGTATGAAATTCAGTATACAATTTAAATGGTGCTTATGAAGACTGATAAACAGCCCTTACATGACACCAATATCCTATTGAAGCATATTATAGTAAACACCAACCACCTGTTAACCGAACAGCAAAAATTGGTGAAAATAGCCGAGCAGCTAATGTATGCCCAGCAAGCCAATGCCAAACAGCCCTTTACCCACGACAAAGGAAAAGGCAAAGTAAGTAAGCCCCCACCGGCATTTGTGCGCTCGTCCGATGTAGCAAAACTGCTCGATTACCATCCACGTTCAGGAGATAGAATTTTACGGGAGGTACGTATCAAAGCAGGCTTGCCACCTAAAAGCCCCGTGTCGGTAGAGGTATTTGCAAGGCAATACAATATTCCGGTACAGGAAATACTGCGTATTATCACTCCCTGATGAGTGTAAAATCAGGGCCTGTTATTCACGAATCAGGCCCGTCTAATACCGGCTTAGTATTCAACTGATACTTTCCTGTAGCAGAGTTAAAATGTGCATGTAAAATGCTCCCCATCCGTCCGGCGCTATTCCATATCTGTAGGTCTTTGTTGTCGTCTGATATCTCCACATTGTTGTAGATAATAGTGATTACATTACCAGTAGTCGTTTCTACTTTCGAAAAGTCAATCACCTGCACAATGGCATTCGTCTTCTTATTTAATATTTTCAATTGATCCATTTGTACCCTGTCTTCACTGGCAGCTTTGCTATATACGCCAACCATATAATTATCCTTGAAGTTGGCCGATTGCAATATCTCAACACTAGCAGCCGTGCTTTCATTGAGCGTATCAGTCAGCTCACCGGTTTTATTTAGTTGCAGCGGCAATAGCTTCATATCTTTCAACAACACCCAGCTTCCGGTAACAGCAGGGCCCGACAATACAAAATCAAAAACAGCATTGGGCTGATTATTGACAATTTCCTTTAAAACCACATGATTTCCCCTGTTTAAAGTGCCTGTTAATGCAATGGGCTCGTTGTATTTATCATACTTATATAAGCCCTCAATCTTCACTACAGAATCATTACCCTCGCGGTGTATCCCCATTATTTGCAGATATAAGTGAATGGGATGCTTGCCAATAGTTCCCTCAAAATTATAGCACACATACCAACCCGCATGCGCAGTTATAAAAGATACGAAATAGAGTAAGGGTGTTAATAACAGTTTTTTCATAATAGTGAAATTAATAATTCCAACCTTACCACTCCAATATATCACTCCGGTTAAACAAACAGGCACCAAAACAGCTATCAACAACATACCCCTAAAAAAGAAGGCGTTTCCCGCCTGTAAAAGCTGAGAAACGCCTTTCCATCTTTACCGCTTTCGTTGCTTGTACCATTCCACCACACATTTCATCAGCATCGAAACCGTATAACTCACCACAGCTCCAATCGCCGCCAGTATCACCGTTTTGCAAACTTCATGGCTGTTGGCGGTAGCCAGCACCGTTACACACAACCCGCCTGCAAAACCCAGCTGCGCATTAAAGCCACCACCCGGCAAACTATTCATCCTGCTCCCACACAGCTCGCACCTCCCCTTCCGCAGGCGCAGCCAAATCGGCTAATACATCGTTCGATACAGTAGCCTGGCTCACCACTGTCATCATAGCCCCGGCCGCAGCCAGGTAGCCCGATACCTGTCCTACAATACCAGGCAATCCCGTAGGTAACAATGCCAACGCACTGCTCACCGCCGTAAGCGTCAATCCCACTTGCTGCACCTTCTTAAAAAATGCGGGCATCGGCAACGCAAGCCTTTGACGCAAACTCAAAAGTTGTTCTGTTGTGTACATAATAAAACAATTAAGTGTGAAAAAATTAGTTAACCCTCTTTATTTCCAGCGTTACCAGCTCTCCCTTTCCTATAGCTTCTTCTACTATCCCCACCAACCTGCCAAAAGCAGGACGGGAAGGAAATCCGGTACCATATCCCGTTAACTGGTTAACAGGAGCGATACAACCACGTAACTCTTTTAAAGCACTGTTCGCCGGATGAATAAGAATAAAACTTCTGCCAGGCACATGCGGCAAATAAAGATGACGGCCAAATCGTTTGCTATCCCGTAGCGTTACTTCATAACAGCCTTCGGGTATGCACGACAAACCAGGTTCATTATCACGCCAGGGCAACTCTATGGTATAGCATAGCAAATCATCACCAACATACAGCTTACCATTAGTGCCTGTAGGGTAGTACGTTCTTGTTATAATAAGTTCCATATCACTTCGTTTAACAGTTACGCATCTACTTTAACAATAGCAAAGGCATTATAACTGCCATTGCTTAGGTGATACAATGTGCCGTTTACCTGTTGATAAAACATCACACCAAACACCACAAACAAAGGCAGCGTATTATTGGGCGGAATGGGAATAGTCAGCGAGCTGGCCGATGCTTCCGCATCAGAAATAACTCTACCCGCCCCCTCATCAAAGCCATTCTCAAAAGTTCCTGCTGCAAAGTCAATAATAGCAGCACCTCCTATCAGTTTGTAGTGTGTAGCCCCCTGCGGATACCTCAGTTGAATGGTAGGCACAAAATTGCTTACTGAAATAGTCGCGAATCCGTCTGTACGGTTAAAACCCACGCTATAATTAGCAGTAAACGACACGCTGAGCGGAGCAGTTGCATTAAACTCAAAGCCCTGCAACAACACTAAATCACCACTCGCTGCCTTACGCAAGCCACGCGCATTCAACGTATCCGTTTTTACAATCTGCATCAGATCTTTTACCAACCTGCTCGGCAAGCGGTTATCAGCCGATTTATTTACTACATTCTTAAAAGCATTACGAATCACTTTCCCATCCTTCCCCGCTTTACCAAACTCCGCTCCGTTTTCCCTAACCCGCTCAAACCTGGGATCATTCTTTATCCGGTCAGCATCCACACCACCTTTTTCACGTATCATGTGCCCATCCTGGCTTTTGTAAAAAGTAGCGTCACCAATAGTCCCCCTCAGCTTAAATATGTTATTCTGCTTTGCCATAAAACATAAAATTTAAAATGATTGCTAATAAAGCAGGTTACCATTGTCACCACTATGCAGGCGCCTTGCATATCTGTTAACCATGTCTCCCGCCGTTTACAACACAATGCTAAAACACTGCCCAGCCGTGGCAAAAACAGCTGTAGCAGAATGTTCCTTTTGTTGCATTTTGTAGCACATTGTAGCATAGTTACTCCCACCTTGTCAGTACCCTCAGGCATGCCCGCCGTATGGATGATGTATGGATGAAGCATGCCAGACATATCAAACCACGCATTTTACAGTACCACTCATAAGAAAATACTTTCCCTCATTCAAAATCCTTCTTAGCTTCGGTAGTATGAACACTATTGACCAGCCAGCTGCATGGTATCAGCAGCAATTACAGGAAGCAGAAACCCTACTCAACAAACACCTGCAAATAAGAAAACGCCTGGGCTGGATTCGCCTGGCATGCTTACTTGTTCCTGCATTGCTGGCCTACCTGTTCCTGCCACATCAAACCACCGCTGCCGTAATCAGCATACTGGCAGGCATTGTAAGTTTTCTGGCAGTCCTGTCGCGCGATTTAAACAACGACACTACTATCAGCTACCTGCAAAGGCGCATACATATCCTCAACACTGAAATAGGTTGTTTAAATAATCAGTTTAACCAGCTGGATGGCGGTAAACAGTGGGAGCCTGCCGTGCATCCCTATGCCAACGATATGGACATTTTTGGCTCCTGGTCGTTGTTTCAATATATCAACCGTTGCGAGTCTGAACAGGGCAAACAACTAATGGCGCAGCATCTGCTGCAACCACTACCCGCACAGCGCATTCCCGAATACCAGCAGGCCATACAAGAACTCAGCAAAACGCCGGAGTGGCGGCAGCAACTACAAAACTATGCACAAAGCGCCGCCATCACACAGCATACCGAGCAACGGGTAAAGCAATGGCTCGAAGCTCCGGAAACCCTGTTCAATAAAGCATTCTGGAAAATAGTATTATTAGCATACCCTATCATCCCACTATCATTAGTAGGCATCTGTATAGCAGGCATCATCAACATAAACGAACTGGTAACGTACCTCTTCCTTTTGATCATCCTCACCTCTTTATTAACACGCCGCATATCAATAGTGCATGCTTATGTCTCCCGCATCATGCCCGAAATAAGTGCCTTACAATTGCAGTTACAACATATCGAACAACAGCAATGGCAGGCCCCCGCTTTACAACAGACGCAGCAATTAATACAAAGCAGCAAACACAAAGCAGCGGCGGAATTACTCCTGCTCAAAAACCTGCTCAACCGGTTCGACTTTCGCTTAAACGTAATGGTCATCCCCTTTCTCAATGCCTTTTTAATGTGGGATATCAGGCAGGTAGTAGCACTGCAGCAATGGAAGCAACGCAACAAAGAAGTAGTAGCCAACTGGTATCAGGCCATTGCACAAATAGAAGTGTACAACACCATAGCCACCCTGCATTTTAACCATCCAAAATGGAGCATGCCGCAACTGGCAACAGAATACTTTACCCTTACAGCCGAACAACTGGGCCACCCTTTAATCGCCGCCGACAAAAGGGTCAACAACAGCGTTAGCATCAACGGCACAGGCCAAATTATGTTAATCACCGGCTCTAATATGGCTGGTAAAAGCACGTTCCTGCGCAGCCTGGGGGTAAACACTATACTGGCCATGATGGGCGCTCCTGTGTGCGCTAAAAGCTTTACGCTGTCGCCTATACACCTGGTTACCAGCATGCGCATAGCCGATAACCTGGCAGAAAACACTTCTACCTTCTATGCCGAATTAAAAAAGCTGAAACAGATAATAGAGCAGGTAAACAACCACGAGCAAATTTTCGTGCTGCTGGATGAAATATTACGCGGCACCAACTCGCTCGACAGGCACACAGGCAGCAAAGCCTTGATTCAACAAATGATACAGGAAAAAGCCATTGCCGTAGTAGCTACACACGATGTAGAACTGGCTGCCCTGCAACAGCAGCACCAGCAGGCAGTACACAACTACCATTTTGATGTACAGGTAGAAGGCGAAGAATTGTACTTCGACTATAAATTAAAAAGAGGCGTATGCCAAAGCATGAACGCCTCTATATTAATGAAGAAGATTGGTATTAATGTTAATGCTTAAACAACCTGGTAACATCCAGGCCAAGCGCGTACACCATCAGGCTCAGCAACAATACCATACCCACAATCTGGGCATATTCCATAAACTTGTCGCTGGGCTTGCGGCCGCTCACCATTTCCACTAAAGTAAACAGGGCATGACCGCCATCCAGCGCCGGAATAGGCAGGATGTTCATAAATGCCAGGATGATAGAGAACAGCGCCGTTAAAGTCCAGAAGCGTTCCCAATCCCAGATGCCGGGGAAGGCATTACCAATGCTGATAACACTACCCAGAGAATCTTTAGCAGCTACTTTACCGGTAAATATTTGCTTGATGCCGGTAATGTACTGACCCAGCTTTTCAAAACACAGGCTCACACCTTTAGGAATAGCCTGACCCAGCGTATATTGCTTTACCTCTGTGCCATAATACTGGAAAGGTTTTTTCTCGCCAAAACCAACACGTGTGCCATTCAGTATCGCTTTTACCTCTACAGTATCCACACCTCTTAAAACGGTAATGGCTACTTGCTTATCAGGTCTGGTTCTTTTTAAACTATCAAACTGGTAAAACCAGGCAGCTGGCTGGCCATCCAGCGCTATCACCTGGTCGCCTTTACGTAAGCTATCCTTCGTAAACTTAGCTTCACTCACCACTGTATCTACAATAACAGGAACATTATAATCAATAAAGCCTACCAAACGGGCTTTGTTCAGCTTCTTCGCAAAATCATCCGGAATAGAAATGTTTAACTCCTGACCTTTACGATCCACCGTTAACACCTTACCCTCTTTCAGCACCACATCCACAGCAACCTGCTCTAAAGTTTGTGCAGGTTTGCCATCCAGTGCCACAATTTTATCACCATCCTGCAGGCCAATAGAACGGCCTAAAGAATCGGCATGTATACCGTAGCTTACATTCTTAATAGGAATATATTCTTCGCCCCATACATAAGTGATCATTACAAACAGCGCTAATGCCAGCAACACGTTTACCACCACACCGGCAATCATAATAATTAAACGCTGCCAGGCTGGTTTGCTTCTGAATTCATAAGGTTGAGGAGGCAGTTTCATGGCATCTTTATCCATGCTTTCATCCATCATTCCCGAAATCTTCACATAACCACCAAAAGGCACCCAGCCAATACCATATTCGGTATCACCCACTTTCTTCTTCCACAAACTAAACCACGGGTTAAAGAAAAGATAGAATTTTTCAACACGACATTTAAACCAACGTGCAGTTAAAAAATGGCCAAGCTCGTGCAGGGTAACCAGTATGGAGAAAGACAAAATAAACTGGAGAATTTTTACGCCCACACTACCCCAATTTATCGCTAATAATGTTAATGACATACGTTCCTAATCCCTCTAGTCAGGATGATTGTTTTTAATTTACAATGGTTAAAGCATAGCAATGATACAAAAAAACCATCTACATCTGTATTAACGAAGCTGCAAAGTTGCGCGCTTCACCATCAGTTTCGTAGTAATCTTCCAGGGTTGGGTTGGCTATGAATTGTATTTTATCCATAGTACGTTCTACCACATCTGTCATGTCTAAAAACCCGATACGATTGCGCAGGAAGGCAAACACCGCTATCTCGTTCGCTGCGTTTAATATACAAGGCATGTTCCCTCCTTTATATAACGCATTGATAGCGAGCGAAAGATTGCGGAACGTTTTCATATCAGGATCCTCAAACGTAAGCGTGGCCGGCTTTTTAAAGTCGTAGCGCGGGAAGTCGTTAGGAATGCGGTGCGGAAAGGCTAACGCATATTGAATGGGCAGCTTCATATCGGGCAGCCCCATTTGCGCCTTCATACTACCATCTTCAAACTGAACCAGGCTATGAATAATGCTTTGCGGATGCACCAGCACCTGAATTTGATCCGGCTGCAGGTTAAACAACCATTTTGCCTCAATCATTTCCAGCCCTTTATTCATTAAAGTAGCAGAATCAACGCTTATTTTGGCGCCCATACTCCAGTTAGGATGCTGTAAAGCATGGTCACGCTTTACATTCACCAGGAAATTGGGCTTTTTGCCTAAAAACGGACCACCACTGGCCGTTAATATTACTTTTTCAATCTTGTTTCTACCCTCGCCCACCAGGCACTGGAAAATAGCAGAATGCTCACTATCCACCGGAATCAATGGCACCTTTTTCTCCAACGCTTTCTGCATCACAATATCGCCAGCTACCACCAGCGTTTCTTTGTTGGCAAGCGCAACCGGCTTACCATTTTCCAAAGCCTGTAAAGTAGGGCGTAAGCCTGCATATCCCACAATAGCAGCCAGCATTAAATCATAGCAGTTCATAGCCGCTACTTCATCCAGCGCTTTTTCACCTGCAAACACTTTAATAGAAGTGCTTGCAAGGGCTTCTTTCACCTTTACATATTTAGATTCATCAGCTATCACTACAATGTTGGGGTTAAATTGTAGTGCCTGTTTAATCAGCAACTCATCGTTAGTGTGCGCGGTTAACACTTCCGCTGTAAACTTATCGGCATTCGCCGCTATCACCTGTAAAGCCTGTGTGCCTATAGAACCGGTAGAACCGAATATAGCAATACGTTTAGTCATCTTGTAATGCCGTTGTTAAAAGAGTTGAAGATAATTTAAATGTTTACTGGTGCTGTTTTTTAAGGGTTATCTATGCCAGAAACGGCTGTAATGCTTCTGCAATTTTTCTATCATTGCTTAAACGGGGTAGCTTGTTTTGGCCGCCCAATTTACCAATAGATTTCATATAATCAATAAAGCCGTTTTTGCGTACTTGTGTAATCTTCAATTGCTGCAAAATGTTTCCCGCAATCAAATCATCATAATAAACGTTCTTTTGACGCAGATTAATATCTACCTGCTGAGCAAATTCACGCATATCAAAAGGCAGCGTTTCAAACTCCACAAACCACTCGTGGTAGCTTTGCCCCTTCTCCTGCTGCACCATCGGCGCCACAGTAAACTCCGTAATCTTCGCATGCTGTTCGTTAGCGGCCGACATCAATGCCTGCTCCACTTCTTCTGCAATTACGTGTTCGCCAAAGGCCGAAATAAAATGCTTGATACGGCCCGTAACCACTACCCGGTAAGGATCGGTGCTTACAAACTTAATGGTATCACCTATATTATAAGCCCATAACCCCGCATTATTACTGATAATAATAGCGTAGTTAACACCCACCTTTACATCGCCCAGCGTTAAACGCGTAGGGTTTTCGTTAAAGATTTCATTGGCCGGTACAAACTCAAAAAATATACCCGAATTCGTATTTAATAATAATCCCTCCACATGCTGCGAATCCTGGAAGGCAATAAACCCTTCACTGGCCGGAAAAGTTTCAATAGCATCCACTTTACCACCAATGCTATCAAACAAACGGCCACGGTAAGGCTCAAAGTTTACCCCACCATACACCATCACCTGGAAGTGAGGAAACAGGTCTTTTATTTTCTTGCCGCTCAGCTGATTCAAACGATCAAAATACATCTGCATCCATGGTGGAATACCGCTGATAAGCGTCATATCCTGCTTAATGGTTTCCTGCACAATCCTGTCCAGTTTGGTTTCCCAATCTTCAATGCAATTGGCTTCGTAGCTGGGCAACTGGTTGGTACGCAAATATTTGGGAATGTGGTGGTTAACAATGCCGCTTAAACGGCCGGTAGGAATTCCCCCGGTACGTTCCAATACAGGCGACCCGCTTAAGAAGATCATTTTGCCTGCGGTGAAAGCGCTGTTACCCGTTTCAGCAATGTAACACAGTAAAGCATTACGGGCCGAATCAATATGATTATCAATAGAATCTTTAGAAATAGGAATGTATTTCACACCACTGGTGGTGCCGCTGGTTTTGGCAAAATAAATAGGCTTGCCTTTCCAAAGCACATTATCCTTGCCCTCTTTCACCTTGTTAATATAAGGTTTCAGGTCTTCATAATCTCTGATAGGCACCTGCTGCTTATACTGATCAAAGGTGTGGATATCCGAAAAACCATGATCTTTTCCGAATTCGGTTCCAGCCGCACTCTTTATCAAATGCTTAAAAATGGCCTCTTGGTCTGCTACCGCGGTTTCCATGCCCTTTTTAATCTTATTATATACAAACGTGGCAAATGGACGCGCCAACATCGACTTCAGGTTCATACGCTGTTTTTAGAAGGTGACAAAAATAGCGATGTATGGTACGTATTGCACAAATGGCTTATTTTTAATTTTCAGGTAACATAGCCTTCCAGGGTTTTTATCTTTTTTTTCTCCCCGACGTTGTGTTTTTAAATTCAAAACCCCTACCTTTGCCGTCCTAATTTTGGACTATTTATGTTAGCAGTTGTAAAAATAGCAGGTCAGCAATTCAAGGTACAGGCAGGTCAAAGCTTGTACGTTCCTCACCTGCAAGGAAAAACAGGTGATAAAGTTGAATTCAACGAAATCTTATTTGTTGACAACAACGGGAAAATTTCTGCTGGTGCCGATGTTAAGGCAACTGTGAAAGCAGAAATAGTAAACGACCTGGTTAAAGGTGATACTGTGATTGCTTTTAAAATGAAAAGAAGAAAAGGTTTCCGTAAAAAGCACGGTCACAGAACTCACTACACCCAAATTAAAATTGAAAGCATCGCTTAGTCGTAGCTTTTAACCTTAAGTAATTAACAGTTAAAAATCATTCATCATGGCTCACAAGAAAGGTGAAGGTAGCGTAAAAAACGGTCGTGACTCACAAAGCAAACGCCTGGGAGTTAAGATATACGGTGGTCAACCTGCCATTTCAGGAAACATTATAGTTCGTCAACGTGGTACTTCTTACCATCCTGGCGTTAACGTAGGCGTAGGTAGAGATTTTACCTTGTTTGCATTAACCGATGGTGTTGTTGAATTCAGAAAAGGTAGAAACGATAAAACTACTATTTCTGTAATTGCTTCTGAAGCAACTGCATAAGTAAAGTTTTTTTTGTCAGTTACTATAAAGTTTTTATTTTTATGGAATATTTACTAACCATTAAAATTTAAAAACATGGCAACTGCAAAGAAAGCCGCTAAAAAAGCTGCTCCTAAGAAGGCTGTAGCTAAAAAAGCTGCTCCTAAAAAGGCTGTAGCAAAGAAAGCAGCTCCTAAAAAAGCTGTAGCAAAAAAAGTAGCTCCTAAAAAAGTAGTAGCAAAGAAAGCAGCTCCTAAAAAAGCTGTAGCTAAGAAAGTAGCTCCTAAAAAAGTTGCTAAGAAAGCTGCTCCTAAAAAAGCTGCTAAGAAAGCTTAGTTTTCTTACCGCTAAATAGATTAAAAGTCCTGGCATCTGCCGGGACTTTTTTATTTTCCCTATTTAATAAACAACACCTGGTTTTATGACGAATGCGCAAATAGCAGACAACTTCACCTTCCTGGCCAAAATAATGGAAATACACGGCGAAAACAGCTTTAAAACAAAGTCGTATTCTTCTGCCGCCTTTACCATAGATAAGCTGCCCGCCGAGCTAAGCACACTGCCGGAAGATAAAATATTTGCTATTAAAGGCATTGGTGAAGCCATCGGAAAAAAAATACAGGTACAGCTGCAAACAGGCCAGCTACCCCAACTCAACGAATACATTGCCCAAACCCCTCCCGGCATTATTGAAATGATGCAGATAAAAGGGATTGGCCCAAAAAAGATTGCCACCATCTGGAAAGATCTGGAAATTGAAACCCTGGGCGAGCTGCTATATGCCTGCAACGAAAACAGGTTACTTCTCTATAAAGGCTTTGGCGCTAAAACCCAGCAGAACATAAAAGAAAGCATTGAGTTTTACATAGGCAACCAGGGCAGCTATTTATACGCCCAGGTACAAGCTTTTGCAAAGCAATTCACCCAACAATTACAAGAAGCCTTCCCAGGCCAGCAAATAGCCATTACCGGCGATTATAGAAGGCAAATAGAAGTGATTAGCAAATTGGAATGGGTAACCACTATAGATGCCGCCACACTGGATGCCCATTTGCAGGGCTTGCAATTAAACCGCACCAGCAACGATGGCAACAACGGCTTTCCGGGTATCAGTTTTACTGAATACAAAGGCCCTGAAAACATTGCCTTACAATTTTACACAGCCACGCCTGAAAACTTCTACAACACCTTATTTACCACCAGCAGTAGCGAAGCATTTTTCCAAGCCTTCCAGCAACAACACGGCCCCGTAAACAACGCCGCCAGTGAAGAAGCTATTTTTGAAGCAGCCGGTTTGACCTTCATCCCCCCCTGCCTGCGCGAAAAAGCCACTATACTTACCGCCGCAGCCAGCAACACGCTTCCTGCACTCATAACCAAAGAAGATATTACCGCCATTATACACAGCCACAGCAACTGGAGCGATGGCAGCAATAGCATTGAAGAAATGGCCAACGCTGCTATGGGCTTAGGTTTGCAATACCTGGTATTAAGTGATCACTCCAAATCAGCCTTCTATGCCAACGGCCTGAACGAAGATCGCCTGATAGCCCAGCACAAAGAAATAGATGCTTTAAATAAAAAACTAGCCCCCTTTACCATTTTCAAAAGCATAGAGTCAGACATACTAAACGATGGCAACCTGGACTATAGTAACGAGGTATTAAGCACCTTTGACGTTATCATAGCCAGCGTACACTCTAACCTCAAAATGCCGGAAGATAAGGCCATGGCTCGCTTATTAAAAGCCATCGAAAACCCATATACCAACATATTAGGCCACATGACCGGCCGCCTGTTACTAAGCCGCAACGGCTACCCGCTCGATCATAAAAAAATTATCGAAGCCTGTGCCGCCAACAATGTAGTGATAGAACTCAACGCCCACCCACGCCGCCTGGATATTGACTGGCGCTGGATCGATTATGCGCTCGAAAAAAATGTACTAATCTCCATTAACCCAGATGCCCACGCCGTAGATGGCTACCATGACGTAGCGTATGGCGTATTAGCAGCACAAAAAGCCGGCGTTACAAAACAGCAGAACCTGAGTAGCTTTTCATTAGAAGCCTTTCAACAATTCCTGGCTACCCAACACGGCAAAAGAAAATAGTTTGCAGTAGCAAGTAGGCAGTTTGTAATTAACGTGAACAATAGTAGACCGTAAATAAAAAGTAGTTATAAGTAGGAAGTAAATGACTGATGCACTTCCTGCTTATAACTACCAACTGGTTTATCACCTTTACTTCCAGCTACAAACTTCCATTTCCAGCTATTACGCACTACTCCCAACTACCAATTCCCAACTATCTATCCCACTTCATCAATCGGAAACACTACATAAAACGCCGTCCCCTTCTCCTCCTTCGTTTCAAACCAGATATTGCCATTCGCTTTTTCTACAATACCCTTACAAATAGCAAGCCCCAGGCCAGTGCCGGACGATTTGGTTGTAAAGTTGGGCGTGAATATTTTATCCTGCATATCCTTAGGGATACCAGTTCCGTTGTCTATAATAGCTACTACCACACGGTCATCCTGGCGATACTGGCGAACAGTAATATCAACAGACTCATGTTCACTGGAAGCTTCTATCGCGTTTTTAATAAGGTTGGTGAACAAACGGTTTACCTGAACCTTATCCGCCAGAATATAATCTGTACCGGTAGAAGTTTTCTGCCAGTCAATATGCAAACTGCTGTCAGTATTATACAGCTTGGTTAAGGTGCTTATTACTTCACTAATGTCAAAATGCTCGGGTGTAACGTTTCCAATGTTGGCAAACTGACTAAAATCGCCAGCAATCTTGGCCAGCTGTTCAATTTGCTCCACCAGTGTATCAGCCACCTGCTCCGACAACTGTTTTACATTAGGATGGCCACTATTAATAGCCTTTTGCAGGTACTGGATGCTTAGCTTCATGGGCGTAAGTGGGTTTTTAATCTCATGCGCAACCTGCCTGGCCATTTCGCGCCATGCCCCTTCCCTTTCACTACGGGCCAATCCCTGCGCACTTTCCTCCAGCTTCTGCACCATTTTGTTGTACTCTATTACCAAAGCGCCAATTTCATCATTACGTGTCCACACAATCGCTTCGTTCATCTTACCTAAACTAATTTCCCGCATCTTTTCCCCTATCAGCGTAAAAGAGGAGGTGATACGGTTAGTGATCAACATAGCAATGGCTCCCGCCAATACAAAGATGAACACATTAAGATTGATAAGCGTTAACAGGAAGTTGGATATCTCCTGGTTAAGCTCGCTTTGCGAATTGAGGTAAGGAATGTTGATATACGCATACGTATGCCCATCTTTAAACTTCACCGGCACATAAATACTAAGGAAAGAAAAATTATCTACCGTTTCAGTTTGTATTTTCTGTGTTTGCTTTTCGTAGTTGAGCGCATAAAAAGCCCGCGGCTCCATTTTAGTACTGAGCACATGCTTGTTGTAAATATAGGGCTGTGTAGATACCGTAAGATTACCATTGGCATCATACACGTTTACATCCACATTATGTATCTCCGAAATTTCAATAATCTTCCGCTCCAGATCGCCACCGGTAGAGCCCAGGTAATTTAACGTAGGCACATCATCATCTACATACTTATCCCGTATGGTAACCATTTCAGCCGCCATCAGCTGTATGGCTTTTGTTAAACGCTCCTCATTATTTCTGTCAAACCGCACAATGAAAAACGAAATGGTTGCTATACCAATTACCACAAAAGAAAACAGGCTCACAAATATGATAATGATGTGTATTTGCGTGCGGATATTAAAGTGAAATATCTCTTTAATACTGTTCCATTTAAACCGTACCCCAATCATAAAGCTGGCAATGTGAAACAACACTACCACAGCCAGGAACACACAAAACAGGTAAGCAAACAAAGTAACCGTTTCTACAAAACGGTCGTTCTTCTTTACTACTACTACCACTTTATTATGCCCGGCATTGTACCACAGCTCACTGTAATCACCTTTTACCCGCTCTTCAAATTCCAGGCGCGGCATATCGGCCGGAGCCACTGCCGAAGAAAACCCATAATCATTAAAACTGTTAATCAGCTTGCTTTTGCTGTATACCGCGTAAGCATAGTTAGTATTCAAATCAGAAGCGATATCCGTTACCTGCTTAAACAACTCCGGATACAGAGATTCGCTCTTATACGGCTTAGGCTTAGCAATCACAAACACATACCCCTGAATAGTACTATCCTTGCCCAACACCGTTTTCTCGTAGAGATAACTGAATAAGTCCTGTGAGTTTTCGTAGTAATACAAATGCGGAATGCTGGTGAGCTTACCTTCCGATTCAATAATATGCTTAATTACATGAAAGTAAGTAGAGTCATCATTATACAAAGGCCGGTACGCACTATCGTAAGTATATACCCGTGTATCGTATTTATTCAGGTAGCCGGAGAAGTTCTCATTGATTAAACTGTCTTTGATATACTTATTGGAATACTCAGACCGGAATCTGTCAAAATTGCTATTGATAAAACTGTCGTCAATATTACTGATAGCAATGTTCATCAAACTCTCTCCCGAAGGATCTGTTTGATAAGTCAGCTTTTCCGCTATCTTCTTACGCTGCTCCAGCTCCACTTTGGTGTTCTGTACTATAATCAACACCGTTATAGAAGAAGCAAAGAACATTAACCAAAACAGAAAAAATGCCGACTGCACCAGCGAATGTACAATATCACGCTGCCTGTATTCCAGTATAAACATATACACCAGCAACCACGCCAGTATCATCACCCGCACAATAATAGCTGGTGTGCCTATTTGAAAGGTAAGCATAAACAAACCCGAAGCAGCCACTATCACCAGGCGGTTATAAAAGTTAAGAGAAGCTTTTACCGAGGGGATAATAAGTATATGCGACAGGTGAAAATAGGCGTACATGATAAAGCTCAGGATAATAAAGCTTATAAACGTGTACGCACTTAAACTGAAAAAATTGGTTACATCAAAAGATATTTTAGAGTCAATAACCAGACTGCTTACCACATCCGCAAAACCAAAAGTGATCAACGGCAGCACAATCAAACAAGCAATAGCTGCATACTTTTTCCATCTACCCGTTTTCTCTTCTATACTACGGGCCGGTGCCAGCTGCTGTAAAGGTGGGTAACGGTATTTAAAAAATACCGCGGCCCAAAACAACAACACAGAGTTCACCAATAAATCACCCAACGACGGGTGAATAGAACTGGATGCATAAATAGCCGGGTCAAACAGTTCCAGCTTCCGGAAATCGAACGGAAACGGGAAATAGTAAGTACATATACGCGTAATAACAATCACCGTTACCAGAAACAGGTAGCCGGTAAAGAATCCACGCTCCCGCACCGCTTCCGAAGCCAGACCGTTGATAAACGCCATCAGAAATAACATAGCCAATACCCGCAGGGCAATGGACCAGGTATCCGGCTGATCAAACGACACGGCATCTTTCTGCTTCAAATGAAATACCACTTCGTTGGCAGCGTCATGTATAGGAATACCCGTACCATCTTCACTGATAGCATACAGGTTTTCGATGTTGGGGTAATTGGCAAACTCTTTATGCAGATACTTATTCTCGATAAAGTAATCCCAGTGAATAGGTATAAGCGTAATTAGTATATGTGTGCGGCCATCTTTTTGAAACGAGTGCTTTATGAGCTGAAAAAAACCGTTCTGGTAAACCGCATTATAAGAACCATCTGGCTTGTCAAGATCACTACCATTGACCGACATTTTAAACGTGTTCCAGTATACCTCTTCCGGATAACCGTTATCGTCTATTACATAAGCAAAAATGCCCGATACTTCGTTTACAAGCGCCTGCTTTACCTTGTTTCCCCCCTTGCTGTAAATAGCTTTGAGGGTAGTAGTGTCTTTTGTAAGCTGGTTAAACTTTTCTTCCTGCTTTTGCAGGTAGGTTTCCAGGGTTTGCTGCACCTTTTCGGGTGAAGCGCTATAAGTCCAGTAATTGGTAAATATGAAAGAGATAGTATAAAGCCACGCCGCGGTAATGATTAAATAACCGTGTTTGTAAGTTGCTTGTTTAAGCGTTTGTATCAAGTTGCTTGTTTTTTTGTTTCACCTCGTCCCAAATGGCGTCCATTTCGGGCAAGCTCATTTCAGACAGGCTTTTTCCTTTTGCGGTGGCAATTTCTTCCATCTGCATAAACCTGCTGATGAATTTTTTATTGGTTTTCTCCAATGCACCTTCCGCATCTATGCGCAAAAACCGTGCATAGTTTATAAGGCTAAACAGCACATCACCAAACTCTTCCTCCACATGTGCCTGGTTGTTACTTTGCACTGCTTCCTGCAATTCCTGCATCTCTTCTTCCACCTTTTTCCATACGTCTTCCTTGTTATCCCATTCAAAGCCAACCTGGGCAGCTTTTTCCTGGATACGTGCGCCTTTCACCACAGCCGGCAGTGATACAGGTACCCCGCTAAAAACCGATTTCTTGCCCTCTTTTTGCAGCTTTATCTGTTCCCAGTTGCGTTTTACATCCTCTTCGTTATTTACCTGCACATCGCCATAAATGTGCGGATGGCGCACTATCAGCTTTTCACATACCCCCTCAATCACCTGCTGCAAAGTAAACTGCTGCTGCTCTCCACCTATTTTTGCATAAAACAGGATGTGCAGCAGCACGTCGCCCAACTCCTCTTTAATACCCTGCCAGTTTTCATCCGTAATGGCATCGGTCAGTTCATAAGTTTCTTCCAACGTCAACGGACGCAGGGTTTGTATGGTTTGCTTTTTATCCCAGGGACATTTCTCGCGCAAATCATCCATAATCTGCACCAACCTCAAAAACTGCTCACTCAACGACTGACTCATAGTATTATATTAAAGACGAATTAACGATAAGGCCGCAAAGGCCAAAAATAACAATATAATTAACCACAGGCCCAGTATCAGTAACCCGATATACTTGATTACCGTAACACTTCTTTTTTGCTCGTAAAATACACGCAACGATTTGTAACCATAGTACAGTGTATATAATGATAAAAAGATGTTGAGGTAACTGATCCAGTTCCAGGTAGCCTCTGCCAGGTGTGAAATAACTGTTTGAAAAAATACCAGCACAAAAATAGCCGAATACAAATGCAGCGTGTAGATAATATGATCTACATAATAGAACTGCTTTTTTCTCACATACAACAACTGTAGAATTAACGCAAAGAAGGGCAGCGACACAAAGAATATCTGTGGAATGCTATGTAAAAACTTCTCGGAAAACTGCTCTTTCATCGCATGCCCCGACCCGTATTTGGATTGACTTTCTATTTCTTTTTTTACGATGTACCGTGCCAGCCAGCCATCTCTGTCTTTTTCAGGAAGTAACCTTTGCGATTCGTTATAGGCCTCCCAGGAAGAGTAATCCACATTGCTATCAAAGAAAATAAACCCATCATCCTCCTGCAATATAATTTCTGATTTCAGGGCAGTGTCTTTGGCCAACAGTGCAGAATCGGCATGAATGCGTTCAAGTTTGTGTTCCAGTTCTGTTCTGTAATGTGCCGTTATAGGCTTTTTCATCCTTTTTTCCACCTTGCGTTGTTGTTCCTCCAGTGTATGCGCTACCTGTTTCGCCGTCATGGTTTTACCGGTTACGTAGCCTTCTGCTTTTTTATCATGACCTACCAGGAAGTTAAAGTAGATAAGGAAGAAGAAGGCAGACACAAAAATGTACATCCGGATGGGGTCGAGATAAGCTACCCGGCGGCCCCGCATATACTCGTGGGACAAAAAACCAGGCCTGATAAGCAGGTATTTTACTGTGCTGAAGAACTTGCCATCAAAATGAAAAATGTCTGATACAAAATGGGTTAACAGGTGCCCGAAACTATCTTTCGGGTGCTTGTTCTCTTGTCCGCATACATGGCAAAAGCGGCCATGAATTTGTGCATTACAGTTTAAGCAGTTTTTTTCGGTTCTTTCCTTATGGTGTGCCACATGAAAAATTTGATTAAATATAATGAACTGCCTGCATGCTCCCAATAATCATCATATATGTTTTGTCGTTTGCATAAGTAATACCACTTTTGACCCAAAATAGAGAGAATGAAGCGTTTTTTGTTAGCTACCCTTTTACTTTCCGGGGCTGGCGCCACGGTAAAAGCCCAATATTATTACAATGATATCCTTACCGTTCAGCAAACCAACAAGCAATACCAATCGTATACCACCAATCATATTAAAAGCATCAGCGCAGCCAGCTTCGAAAGCGATGGCAAGGCAGCAGAAAGCTTTGAAGTAACACAAAAAATCAACGCTGATTATTCCCAGATGGTTACCAGCGCTTCCTACCCTGCCACAGGCCCCTCGTTTACCACGCACACCTATCAGTTTAACCAGCTGGTTAGCACCGAAGACAGCACCGCACGGGTAATTACTAAAATTGCTTACACTTACAATGCGCAAAAGCAATTAAGCCAGATTAAAACCACCACCCGCGATGGTTTTATGAACAACAAACTGGAAGAACTGCATGTATGGAGTTACAATGCTTCCGGCGCACCCGCAGGCATGCTGAGAATACAAGACGGTAAAGACACCACTGTGGTAAGCTTCCAGTACGATGAACAAGGTAATGCCATTGAAGAACGCTGGACAAGAAAAGGGGCAGTTATTGAAACCTGGTATTACTACTACAATGATAAAAAGCAGTTAACAGATATTGTTCGCTATAACAGCCGCGTGAAACGTTTGTTACCTGATTATTTATTTGAGTATGATGCAGATGGTAGAATCAACCAGATGACGCAGATTACAGGCAGCAGCAACTATATGGTATGGAAATATATTATTAACCCGCAAGGTTTGAAAGTGCGTGATGTATGCCTGAACAAACAGAAACAAATGGTGGGACGTATTGAATACACTTATACCAACTGGTAATTCTATCCTGGCCTGGTGTTTAATTCATCAGGCCGGCTATCCATTTAACTTGTTCAGATAGCAACCAGCGTTGAGTCACCTAATCTATTTTACCACCGCCAGCCAGCCTATTTACCTTTTCGCTCCACCTCCAGCATATTTATCTGCATTTATAGCACTGACAACACTATATAAAACAATAAACCCCGCCTAAGCGGGGTTTATTTACTATAAGATTGAAATAATTACTTGATTTCAACTTCAGCACCAGCATCTTTCAGTTTAGCTAATAATTCATCAGCTTCTGCTTTAGATACACCTTCTTTGATAGGCTTAGGAGCACCATCAACTAAGTCTTTTGCTTCTTTCAGACCTAAACCAGTTAATTCTTTAACGATTTTAACTACGTTCAGTTTGCTAGCACCACCGCTAACCAGGATTACGTCGAAAGCTGTTTTCTCAGCAGCTGCAGGAGCAGCATCGCCAGAAGCAACTACAACTGCAGCAGCAGCTGGTTCGATACCGTATTCAGATTTCAGGAAATCAGCTAATTCTTGAACGTCTTTTACTGTTAACGCTACTAATTGTTCAGCTAAAGCTTTAATGTCTGCCATTTTACTTAAGTTTTAAAACCGCCTTCATTGCAATTGCGCTCCGGCGGAAGGTTATTAAATAGTTGCCCTCATTGCGCCCTCAGGCAAGGGATATTTTTGAATAGAAACTACTCTGCAGCTGCAGTTGTGCCTTCTGCCTGCTTCTCGTGATGGTGCAATAAAGCAGCCAGAACGCGTTTTGCAGGAGATTGCAGTAAACCAATAACGTCTCCGATGAGTTCGTTTTTGGTTTTGATTTGAGTCAGCGCTTTCAGGTTTGCATCACCACTGTAGATGTCGCCATTGATGAAAGCTGCTTTTAACTCAGGTTTTGCGCCATTGCTCGCCTTACGGAAAGAGCTCAGGATCAAAGCTGGTTCTTTAGGATTCTCAGAGAACAGTAACGCAGTTACGTTGTTCAGAGACTCATACATACCAGAATATTTCTCAGCATCGATAGACTCTAACGCTTTACGGATTAAAGTGTTTTTAGCCACTTTCATCTCTACTTGCTTGTCGAAGCAAGTACGGCGTAATTGTGTGATCTGCGCTACAGTTAATGATTCTGTGTTAGTAACGTAGAAGTTGTTATATTGAGAGAACTTCTCTTTCAGAAGCTCGATCACTTCATTCTTTTGATCTTTATTCATAACGATCGTGTTTTGCACCCATTACTCTTTGCAGAGCGTTGGATTAGTTCTGAACTGATTTAGTGTCAATGGTGATGCCTGGGCTCATAGAAGAAGCCATGCTTACACCTTTTACGTAGGTACCTTTTGCTGCTGAAGGCTTTAATCTTACGATAGCGTTAATCAGCTCCTGGCTGTTTTCTGCCAGTTTCTCAGGTGCAAAAGAGATACGACCGATAGAAGCGTGGATGATACCTGCTTTATCAACTTTGAAAGCAATTTTACCACCTTTTACTTCATTTACAGCTGCTGCCACATCGTTGGTAACAGTACCAGTTTTAGGGTTCGGCATCAGGTTACGAGGACCTAACACTTTACCTAATTTACCGATTTTAGGCATTACAGATGGAGTAGCTACGATAACGTCAACATCAGTCCAGCCACCTTCAATTTTTTGGATAAACTCGTCCAGGCCAACGAAGTCAGCACCAGCCGCTTTAGCATCCGCTTCTTTATCAGGAGTACACAGAACCAGTACGCGCTTTGTTTTACCAGTACCATGAGGTAAGGTAACAGTACCACGTACCTGCTGATCAGCTTTTTTAGGATCAACGCCCAGACGAACGTGAATATCTACTGAACTGTCAAACTTAGTGCAGTTCAGATCTTTCACTAACGCTGTAGCTTCTTTCAGGGAATACGATTTATTTTTATCAACTTTCGCTTCCGCTACTTTTCTTTTTTTAGTAATACTTGCCATTACAAATTCGTTTAGGAGAGTTTACAATTAGTTTTCCCACGGAGCATTACCATCAACAGTGATACCCATGCTACGTGCTGTACCTGCAACCATTTTCATTGCGCTTTCCAGCGTGAAGCAGTTCAAGTCGGACATTTTGTCTTTAGCAATAGCTTCAACATTAGCCCAGGTAACTTTACCTACTTTGTTACGGTTGCTCTCCTTAGAACCTTTCTGAATTTTGGCAGCTTCCAATAATTGGATAGAAGCGGGAGGTGTCTTGATTACGAAGTCGAAAGACTTGTCAGTGTAAACAGTTAACAAAACAGGAAGGATCTTTCCCATTTTATCCTGAGTTCTCGCGTTGAACTGCTTACAGAATTCCATGATGTTAACACCTTTGGAACCCAGTGCAGGACCGATTGGTGGAGCAGGGTTGGCTTGACCGCCTTTAGCCTGCAACTTCACGTACGTTGCAATTTCTTTTGCCATTTTACTTCAATTTTTGGTAATAACGTCCCGACTTATGCCGAAACTCCCACAAATACAATCTTCTTTCTAAAGAACTTTTTGGGGCAGCAAAGGTAGGAAATGCCTGGAATAAATTATTCCAAAACAGAATAATTTATTCCAAAAGCTGCTATACAATCCTAATCTTCTGCAAAAAGAAAAATAGACTACTAAAAATCAATACGTTATAAATATACAATGTATTGAAAGAGCTGAATAAAATAGGCAGATCCCGGACTTTAGTTACCAAAATCTCCAAAGTTCGAACACTTCTCCTATCCTATTTTTTCACCGCTATACGCTCAGCCAGTAATTCCGGCTCGTTGGTGGTAATAAAATCGAACTTATTCTCTAATAACCAATCCATTATGTTGGCATCGTTCACAGTCCAGGCATTTAATACAATCCCCAGCTCCTTCGCTTCTTTAATCCATTCCGGGTGCTTCTGAAACACACTATAATGATAATCAGCGCCTGTAATGCCATCAGCTTTCAGTTCAGCAGGCGTTTTATTGCCTTCCAGGTACTGTACAGGGGCGTTTGGATTCAGTGCATGAACTTTCTTTACTACATCATAATCGAAGCTGATATATACTATCCAGGGGCTTACCTGCAGGTCTTTTACCAGTTGCATTACTTTATCGGTCAGTTGCAGTGAACGTTCTTTGCTGATAACAGAAGGTTTAATTTCCAATACCAGGCGGGTTGTTTTTTGTTGCTTGCCAGCCAGCAGGTATTCACGCAGGGTCGGCAGTTTTTCGCCGTTACTTAATACGGTGGCCGTTAACTCGGCGTAGGTGCTTTTTTCGATGGTTTTACCGGCGAATTCAGGATCATGGTTAATCACCAGCGAATCGTCAGCCGTCATATGCACATCAAATTCACTACCAGTGCATTGCAGTTCAATAGCATGCTGTAAAGAAGCAATAGAATTTTGTGGAAGACTATTTTTTTTCCATGCCCCCCTATGGGCTACTATTATATTGGATTCAAAATTCATGGGCATTCTTTTCTTATTAGATCTTTTTTGTCCCTGTGCCTGTACACCGGAAACAATACTTAACGCAAGTATACCGGTAATCATCAGTTTATTCTTCATGCCTTTCAAATTTTGTAGAAAATGCTGCAATATTATTTATTGGCGGTTTACTGTTGCCAAAACAAGCAATAATAAATCGTGAAATTCTAAAGCGGCAGACATTAAAAAGCCCGTAACGAAAACGCTACGGGCAAATTGTATATAACCATTCAACGGGGGAAACTATTTTATCACTTCTTTCAGTTTGTTATCTAAATCCTGACCACGCAGGTATTTAGCTACAATTTTTCCTTCAGGGTTGATTAAAAAGTTCATAGGAATAGCGTCCACATCATACATCTTAGCAGCTGCATTATCCCATCCTTTTAAATCAGATACCTGTGTCCATGGCAAACCATCTTTTTCAATAGCAGCCAACCATTTGTCTTTATCTCCTGGTTTGTCTAAAGACACAGCCAGTACGGTAAACCCTTTATCTTTAAAAGCATTGTAGGTTTTTAACAGGTTCGGATTCTCACGACGGCAAGGTCCACACCAGCTGGCCCAAAAATCCAGCAACACCCATTTACCCCTGAAATCAGACAACTTCACTTCTTTACCATTTACATCGTTCTGAGCAAAGTCTTGCGCAACAGCACCAGCCTGTGTAGTTTTCAGCTTGGTAATACGGCCATTCAGTTCTTTACCTAAATCTGTATTTCTTAATACTTCCGGAAACTGTTTAAAGGTTTTCTCAGCTTCAGCTGCATTAAAATCGGGTGGCAATGTAGAGTTAAACGCCATCAGGGCCATATACCTGTCCATATGCGTTTTTACATATTGCGTTTTGGTAGCCAGTATTTCGTTTTTAATAGAATCGGCACGTGCTTCCAGGCTTGCGATATAGTTTTTATCACTTTGTTTCTCTTGCGGCTGTGCTTTGTATTCCTCGTTCAACAGTTCATACCTGCCATAAATAGGACGTAGCATGGCATCGACACTTTTGTTATCATCGTTGGTTTGTGAGCCTTTGATAACTGCATTTTTTACAGAATCCTTAGCTGTAATAGTTAATGTTTTGTTCTCGATAAGGAAAGCAAACACATCTTCCCGCGGTCTCATTGCAGGGTCGGCCACCATTGGTTCATGTATCAGTCTGATATTCGCTTCTTTAATACCATTTACTTTCCCCTTGAACTCGAATTTGCCTGCCCGCAGGTTAGTAGAATCTATTACGGTTTTACCATCTACCTTGTAATAGAGATAAGCAACCGCAGGAGCACCTAATTTACCTACCGTACCTTTAATCACATATCCATCCTGCGCCATTACTGCCAGGGGCATGCAAAAGGCTGCGGTATACAAAAGCTTTTTCATTTATTATCTGTTTTATTTGTATTCTTATTTTCCTTTAGTCACTGTGGGAGAAGGGGCCAGAATAGCAGCATAGCGTCCTGTACCCGACAGCAATTCCATTGCCTGCTGCAGGCTTTTGTTGCTGGTGTTGGCAATACGCAGGTAATATTGATTACTGCCGTATAATTGTGCCGCCAGTTGTGCCTTTATTTCCAGTGCCAGCATATTATGTAACGCTATTTCGTTCGTAGCCGGTGCGGCCAACTGCATTTGCCTGGCATTGGCTAACACACGGGTTACCAGTTGTTCAGGTACAGTAAAGCCTGTTGCATATTTTTCAAAAGCAGGCCATTGTTGTAATACCGTTGCACGGCTGCTATCGAGGTATTGAAACACCACCTGGTTAATGAATCCGTTGTTTAATGCTTCCTGCATCCATTCGTTATATTCCAGCGTATCTACAGGCACGTATACATCAGGCATAATACCACCGCCACCATATACGATGCGCTTGTTCACCTTTGTAGTATACTTCAATGAATCAGGGAAGTGAATAAATGCTGCATTCTGCAGTTCGCCACTGGTAAAACGAGTGGCAATGTTCTCTTCGTACTTAGCCCCATGATAAGGCTTCTGAATGCTACGGCCGGAAGGAGTATAATAGCGTGCTCCTGTTAATTCCAGAATAGAACCATCGGCTAAGGTAACAGGCTTTTGCATCAGCCCTTTGCCAAAGCTACGACGGCCCACCAGCACTGCCCTATCCCAATCCTGTAAAGCCCCGGACAATATTTCGCTGGCCGAAGCAGTGTTTTGATCAATCATTACCACCAGTCTGCCCTCGTTAAACTGCCCAAAGCCTCCGGCATAGTAATAATCTTTACCCCTATCCTGCGGCATACTGTAAAACACCAGCTGATCTTTTTTCAAAAACTCATCGGCCACACCTATTGCTGCTTCTACATATCCTCCACCGTTACCCTGTAAGTCCAGCACCAGGTTTTTCATGCCGGCCAGTTTTAACTTGGTAAGGGCTTCGTCCACTTCTTTACGGGTGGTGAGGTTAAAAATGCGTAAAGCGATATAGCCGGTTTGCTTATCCAGCATGTAAGCTGCTTTCACAGAATGATCCGGTATAGCCCCCCGCGTAATCTCTATAGTAAACGGAGCTGCTACCGATCTGCGCCATATTTGTAGCGAGACGGTACTGCCTTTTTCGCCACGCAGCTTTTTCATCATCTCAAAATTGCTGAATCCTTTTCCTGTAACGCTTGCTCTATCTACCGATAGTATGCGATCACCAGCCAACAGGCCTTTACCTGCAGCAGGACCTTCTTCTATAACCTGAGTCACATACACACTGTCGTTTTGCATTACATACTGTATACCAATACCGGTGAAGCTGCCACTCATCATCTGATTCATCTGTTCGCCTTCTTCCCTGCTGAAATAGCGGCTATGCGGGTCAAGTACCTCTATCATACCCTTAATAGCAGCATCGGTAAGCCTTTCATCACTCATCGAATCCACATAATTCTCCTGTATTGCTTTGAGTGCTGCCGCCATTTTTTCGCGGGGATTCATTTGCGCACCTGCTATACCAGCTACACCCGCAAGGGCCGCTGTAAATATCAAAGACTTAGCGAATACCTTCATCTACTTTTCTGCTTTAAGTGTTTCTATTACATAAGACAATTCATCCACCAGTTTACTGGGGCTTCCGGAGTACCCTTCGGTAGAATATCTTATTAATCCATCTTTTAATACCAGTTTGCGGGGAATAGCGGATGATTTGAAAAAGGGTACAAAGGTTTTAAACACAGCATCCTGCTCGCCTGTTTCTTTATTCACAGCATCATGCAGCAGGTTAAAACGGAAACCTTGTTGCTTTACATAGTCTTCCGACTTTTTCTTGTAGTCACCATACTGCATAGTACCAATCATATACACACCCACGCTGCTGTCTTTGCTATATTTATCAATAAGCATTTGCATACCGGGAAATGCAGCTATACAAGGCTTACACCAGGTAGCCCAAAAATCGATCACTACAATTTTATCATACCAGTCGCTGGAGCGTACCATTCCCCCACCTGCTTGTTCCAAAGCAAAAGGACGGTACTCTTCGTTCATAAAATGTTCTTTGGCATACTCCTGTAGTTGTTTTTGCTCATCTACAGAACGCAACGAAGCAACATACGCTTCATAACCATCCAGGTTTTTATGCTTTTCCTGGTATAAAGCCTTCAACTTGTCAAACATAGCCGGCGTTACCGCGTTGGCTTTTACACATTTTTCCAGTAATGGCTGTATATCCTGTACCTGGCCTACCTTTTCCAGTTGTTGCATATGCAACTCATTAATTTCGGCATGACTATACGCGCCTTTGGCAGAGAAGTGCTGATAATAGGTTAATGCTTCTTTATATTTCGCCAGGCTGTTGAGCAACTGAATATATATGCCCAGTTCGTTATCCAGTTGTTCATCAGCGTTTTCCTGTGCTTTCTCTGCGGTAAAAACACCATGCTCAATATAAGATCCATCTTTTACTTTAGCTACCAGGTCGTTGATATGCGGCTTTGCTATATTGTACAGGCTATCGTACCCAACCAGCTTAAACACATAGGCACGCATGATATTCCAGCGAAACAGCTCATTCTCTGTTTTGAAGTTACCGGTTAACGCCAGTGCATTGAACTTGTCAAACTTTTTGGCATCAAAGTAAGCTGCGCCTAATGTGCGGTAAGTAGAATAATAAATAAACTCCTGCCCTTGCGGATTGTTATTCCACTCTGCAATAGGAAACGCTTTCAAAAACGCTTCTCCCCGCTCAATCAAGTCAGCATTGCTCTTACCTTTTTGTGTATACTGAAAAGCCATCATCCTGGCATAAGGCCCCTTAGGATTTTTTTTTACCAACCAGCCTTCCAGCTCATCGGCCCTTTTTTCATCCTTTACCTTAAAGCGGAAATAGTGTACCAGCGATTCCATATCCTTTTGACTAATGTCTTTACGCTGTGTTATTTCCTGCACGCTAGCATCTTTAAATGCATCCTGGTTAAACTGGGCAAAGCCAGTTACTGCCTGGCCGAACATGTAGCCGGCCAGGAGTAGTGATTTTCTAAACTTCATATATTATCGTCTGTTTGCTATTATCTCGGATTCTGCTTTACTTCGGGGTTTAACAGCATAGCATTAGGTGGTATGGGAAACAGGTATCGGTTGCTGTTAGGGGCAAGTGTATAAGTTACTCCTCTCACTGTTCTTGTAACAGTAGCAGCAAACGCAGCATCTTTATTTAACCTTCTCTGATCAAACCAGCGAAAACCGCGGCCAAATAATTCACGCTGTCTTTCCTGTACTACTTTCAATAAAGCATCGGATGCATCTGTTGCAGAAAGCGCTACATAATCGGCAGGTGCAAACCTATTCTGGCGCAAAGTATTTACTAACGACATTGCTGTACCTGCATCACTTTGTCTTGCAGCTGCTTCCGCTTTAATCAACATCATTTCAGGCACGCCAGGACCAATCAGATTTACCCTTTCTCCTAAAATAGATCTCCAATAAGTTCTACCTGTAAACGCAGCAGAGAATGATCCACTAAAAACGGCGCTGGTGTTGGTAAAGAACTTGTATCGCAGGTCAGATGTACCCAGCAATTGCACTAAGTTATTATTGAGCGATAAGGCAGTGTAACTGTTGTTAGCTAGTTTGGATAGCATTATCTCCGGATCAGCCAATCGTAAAGGCAAAGCCGCATTACTGGCAAGTGTGCTATAATTCACCAGTGTGCTTTGCAATTTCAGCGCACTATCTGCATACAAGCCTGCGTTTACAAAATCACGCTTATTCAAATAAACACGTGCCAGCAAGGCGTACACCGATACTTTGGCTGGCCTTACATTAAAATCGGGCAAAGCGGGTAAAAGCGGCAAGGCGGCTGTTAAATCGTTGGTGATTTGACTATATACCTCCTTTACAGATCTCCGCGTAAGATCGGCATATAAGTTAGAGGTTAACAATACAGGCACTCCCATATCGGATGCAGCCGTAGCTTCATCGTATTGCTTACCAAAAAGATTTACCAGCTGAAAATACGTATCGGCCCTATGCACCAACGCTTCTCCATAAATCTGCTTTTTAAGACTATCTGCTCCACCTTCACTATCTATCACCCCTTCCAGTATTTCATTACAGGTATAAATGAGCTTATAATCACGGTTCCACTCTGCATCGCTTTGCGTTACAGTGTAATAAACCGAATCCCATATATAAGCCCCTAACTGATAGTTGTTATAGGCCAAAGAAAGCGAATTCACTCTTATTGAATCAGTAATACTGATGTCGTCACCCGAAAGAATATGTAATCCATAACCTGTTTCCAATATGGAATTGTCATTCATTACATACCGGTAATCATTGGTACTTTTTAATGTTTTTACTCCTTTTTGTTCTACCTCCACATACTTACGGCAGGATACAAGGCTAAAAAGCAATATATATAAGAAATATTTTTTCATATCAATAAGATTAAAATGTTGCTTGTAAACCAAATACATAATTGGTGGCAGGTCTCAGGCTGGTGTAGCTACCAGTATTCAGATATTCCGGATCTAAGCCTTTTTTATTCGCAGTCCATATCAATCCCAGGTTTCTGGCATTAGCACTTACTGATAAAGACTTGAATATGCCTTTAGGCAGATACTGTACAGGTACGCTATAGGACAAAGAAATTTGCTGTAGCCTGATGTTATCTCCTTTTTCTACCAATACATCAGAGTTCTTATAGCGTAGCCAGCTATTGTAGGTCATATTACTCAAACCAGGCACATTCGTTGTAGCTTCATCACCTGGTTTTCTCCAACGGGTTGCCAGATCTGCGTTTCTATCTAACACGCCCGTAAACGGAATAAAGTTAGGATAGTTATCTACTGACTGTCTCAGGAATACATGCCCCATGTAGTAACTAATATGCACATCAAACGTAAACGATTTATAATGGAATGTGTTAAAGAAACCACCGTAGTAAGGGGCAATAGTTGTTCCTGCATATTTAACGTCCTTAATGGTAAAGGTATTGGTGTATTCAGTGCTGGAAACAATCTTACCATTGCCATCGTAAATCTGCGATTGCCCTTTGTTATCAAGCCCTGCCCATTTGTACACAAACAGGTTTCCTATGCTATATCCTACCAACGGAGTACCACCTGGCACCAGGTTAGAGCTATTGCTAGGGAATCTTGAATCGGTTACTTTATTGGTTCCATACGAGAAGTTAAAGGTAGAAGTCCAGCCCCAGTCCTTCTTGCGGAAAATATGTCCTGTAAGTCCAAATTCAAAACCATGACTTGACATGGTGGCTGTATTAAAAGTTACTGAAGACCAGCCATAAGTAGGGTTAAAAGGCAAACTATACATAATACCATATGACCGTTTGCTATATATATCTACTGTAGCAGTAAGCCTGTTATTAAAAAAGGAAGCACCCACTCCACCATTTAATGTTTTGGTGGTTTCCCAGCCTAATTGTTGGTTCGCCGGAGTTTGGATATTGCCAATCGGCTGTTGTGTGCGCGAATCAGTTCCACTAATGGAAATCAGTGGGATATTAGTACCTGCTAATGGTACACTACCCGATGTACCATAAGTAAGGCGCACATTTAAGTCGTTCAGGAATTTCACGTCCTGCATAAACGCTTCACGTGAAGCATTCCATCTTAAACCTGCCGACCAGAAAGGTTTTGCACGCTTTTGTCTATCAAGTCCCATCATGGTGTAATCATCAAACCGCATGCTACCCGTTGCTATATACTTTTCTTTATACAGGTAGGAGAAATTACCCAGGTAAGACAAATATCTCTTTTTCGATTCCGAATATGTTAACAGTGGATTGCTTAACTGACTGGTATATCCATCCATGGTATTGTAAGGAGCCAGTGGATTGATAGCCTGCGATGTTAAGGTTTCGCTATTAAAGCCATAGCGTTTATAGCCATCACCGGTAGAAAAGGTTTCACGAATTTCAGTGGCTGCTAATGCTACAACCTGATGATCGCCACTAATGCGCTTGTTCAGGTTAATTTGCGCCCGCATATTATAATCATACCCAGAACTAAGGTTAGTGGTTAATACTCCGCCATAAGGATAACCGTATACCAGTTTACCGGCTGTATTAACAGTTGTACCGTAGTTTACATTGTAACGTGTAACATAGCTGTTTAACTCATCCAACAATGTTTGTGTGGTATTGTATGACTGATACATACCATACACATCCATATTCAGCCAGTTATTAAACTTATAATTCAAATCCATGTTAATACGTACACGCGTATCCTTTCCTACAGTATTAGAATAGTTCAGTTGATCTATTGCATTATAAGTAAATGGCAAATATCCTTTGGCTACCAGTGGCGTAGTAATTTCAGAGCGAAACCTTGGGTCCCGTTTTATAGTGTTTCCACTCTCGTCCACCAGTAAATCGTAAGGTCTTAATGCGGTAGTACTTACGCTTAAAGCGTCCACTGCAGCAGTATTAGTTTTGCTAACCGCATACACATAGTTAAAACCCATTTTGAAGGTTAACTTCTGCTTAATAAGATTAGAAGTGATGTTACCAGTAATGGAAGCACTTTGTGCATCGTTGCTTCTAAACACCGGCCTGTCTCTTGTATAGTTTCCTGAAACATAATAAGTGCTGTTATCACTTCCTCCCGATGCAGATATATTGTATTGCTGATTTACTGCACTTTGTAGCAGATAGTCTTTGATCTGCTGCCTGCTATCGTAGCTGCTCAATTTAGCCAATGCCGCATCACGTTCAGCCTGGGTAATAGTACCACGTTTGTACTTAAATATCCACTCCGAAGCTTCGCTGTTATTGTATGTCCAGATACTTGGAGTACCGTTTGCCAGCGGATCAACAGCATATCCTTTATCTACTAACTCCTGCTCCAGATCAATATATTGAGCCGAAGTCATCCAACGTAACTTGTTGAGGTTAGCTGGTCTTGACACACCCACATTAGAAGAGAAGTTAATAGAAGCATTGCCCTTCTTACCTTTTTTGGTTTCGATTACAATTACTCCATTAGCCCCCCTTGAACCCCATATAGAAGTTGCAGATGCATCTTTTAATACTGTAATAGATTCAATGTCGTTAGGGTTTACATAGCTATATAATGCGTTATTAGCAACATTTCCACCCTGGCCTTTAATCAGGCTCTGCTGATCGCCTACGGGTACTTGCGGGAAACCATCGATTACAATTAAGGGTTCTGAACCAGAAGTGTAATTATTGGTAGTTCTAATCAACAGTTTATTGTTTTTGTTATCTACTTTTAAGCCAGGTGTTACACCTTCTAACCGGGCTATTAAACTAATAGTGGGTGTAGATGCCAATGCCGAATCACTTATCTTGCTGGCAGCGCCTGCAGCCCTGTCTTTGCTGATGGTTCCATAACCATAATTAAAATTACCAATGCTGACATCTTCCAGTGCAAAGATCTTTGCCTTGGTTACCAGGGTTATTTCGGTACGGCCTTTCAAGGGTACCTCTTTTGTTTCGATGTTTAATGAACTGATCACCAGTGTAGCTTCTGCTGTAACGTCTTTTAACTGAAACTCGCCACGCTCGTTGGTATAGGTTTGAATATGTGTGCCTTTTACGGTTACAATAGCGCCGGATATGGGGTTGCCGGCTTCATCTGTTACCTTTCCTTTAATAGCATCCGGTGGGGCCATAGCGCTGTTCAGGCTGGCACTCATGCCCTCAGCTGATTTCTGTTGTACCACAATGTACTTGTCAGAAACCTGGAAGGTGAATGGCTGGTCTTTAAAAATCTCTTTCAGTGCCTGTGGCAGCGGGGTAGATTTAAATAAAGCAGTTACTTTACCCGCTTGCTGCATTTGCACCTTAGAAAATACGAATGTGTAACCGGTTTGTTTCTCTACCTCCCGGAATACTTCGTTAAGGCCTGCATTGTTAAAGCTGGCCGTCATTGTTTGGCCAATGCTCCGTGCACCCACCTGCAAGGTGGCTACAAACAGAAGTACAAAAGTCATTTTTGCCATAAGCACAGTTTGTACAATAGATAGTTTTCTCCGTTCCGGACAAGACGGAACTTTGCCATGCGCAGTCAATTGCATAGTTTTGTTTTGAGGGTTAAACAATAAGCATTAGTGTCCTCGGCGGACTTAATAGGAACCTGTTGACCTCAATCTGAAATCGCTTCGGGTGGAGCCGGGGCGATTTTCTTTTATAAGGCCTGTATCTCTGTTACTTTTTCACAATAATGGTATTGCCCTCAATCTCAAAATGTACCAGTTTGGTCATCTCCAGCAGTTTCAACACTTCCGACACAGGAAGGTTGTCAGGCAATTTAGCAGTGAAGTCATAGGAAGGAGCATCTTTCTCAAAAACCACATTTACATTATACCAACGGCTTACTTGCCGCATTATACTTTTCAGATCCGTCTGGTCGAAATTAAACTTTCCATTTTTCCAGGCCAGGTTTTGATCAAGGTTGGCTGTGGCCACGGTAAAGTCGTTGGCCTGCTCACCCGGATGCAACAGCACACGATGCTGATTGTCGCGCACTTCCACGCTTCCCTCTACCAGTGTGGTGGTTATTACAGGCTCGTTGGTGTAGGCATTGATGTTGAAGCTGGTGCCTAACACGTTTATTTCTTTGTTACCCGCTTTTACTATAAAAGGCTTATTCTTATCTGTTTTTACTTCTACATACGCTTCCCCGGTAATTTCAATCTTTCTTTCCTTGCCTGCAAATGCAGAAGGAAAGGTTACTGAAGATGCGGCATTCAGCCAAACAGTGCTGCCATCGGGCAGCTGCATGCTGAATTTGCGTGCTGGTGGTGTAGATAAAGTATTATAAAAAACGGAGGAGGCAGTTGATTCGTTTCCCTGATATGTTATACTGCCCTCTCCTGTTTTTACCATAGGAATGCCGGCCATGCTGCCGTTGGCTATGGTATCGAGCAAAATAGTTTTGCCGTTACCCATTGCCAGTATGGCGCCATTGCGGCCCGGTTGTATATCGGATTTATAACGGGCTATGTTGGTTGCGGGGGCCGGCTGGCGGTTGAGCAAGGCTATTACTGCCGTTGCACTGATGCCTATGAAAGCCGCTGCTGCCCACCACCATTTGCGGCGTAACAAATGTACCCTGTGCACCACTGGTATGGCATCGCCTGATTTATTTTCCAGGATACGTAGTCTTCCTCTTTCCAGGCTGTCTATACGGTGTTGCGGTAACGCACCTTCCAACACTGGTGTAGCCATCTGCTGCTCCACCATAGCGGTAGCAGTTTGCTGGTTGGCAGGTGTTGTCATCCACGTGATCAGCATTTCTGCTTCTTCCGGAGAACAAGTACCTTTTTCCAGTTTTATCAATAAAGATGGTATATCAACAGCCTGATTCAAACTACACTTGTTTTATTCAAGACGTACGACAAAAATGTTCAGGGGGGTATAGGGAAGATTATTTTTTTATGATCACCCAGAAAAGCAGCACCAATGTCTTATCAATATTGGTTATCAGATAATTACGAACAGTTTGATTGGCTTTCACCAGGTATTCTTTCAACGTATGTACTGATATTCCCATCATTTCAGCTGCTTCTTTATAAGAATAGCCCTGGGTTTTACAAAGCAGATACGCTTTTTGCTGTTGTGGAGTAAGCTGTTCTATAGCCTGATGCAGCAATTGCTCGTTTTCGCGGATCTGTAAGGCTTCTTCTATATGTGAGTAATGTTCTACTGCCAGAGCAACAAAATGCGCTTCCATAGCCCTGTCAGATTTCAAACGGCGGAAAAAATCATACACCTTATTGGCCGACATACGATAAATATACCCTTCCAGGCTTTTATCAATCTGCAGGTTATCCCATCGCTGCCAAAGGCTGGTGAACACTTCCTGCGTTATTTCTTCTGCCGTATCAGCATCTTTTACCATTTTAAGCACATTCAGATAAATCTGAGGGCTGTATTGGCGATATACTTCTGTAAATGACTTGCCAGCCTCCTGTTGCACGCTACCATCCTGCTGTAAATCATGTATACTCATTCAGAAGCAGTTAAGCCTTTAGTTAAAAAGCTAAAATTAAGTAAATGAGGGGCATAAAAAAAGCGCTTCCGGATGGGAAGCGCTTTTTTAAAGCATTTTATAAGGACTATGCGAGTTTTTCAACCTGCATGTAGTTTAATTCTACTGGTGTGGAACGTCCGAAGATTTTTACTGTTACTTTCAGTTTCTTCTTCTCGTCGTTCACTTCTTCGATAACACCATTGAAGTCGTTAAACGGACCTTCAATGATTTTGATAGTTTCACCAACGATAAACGGTTCAGAAAGGGTAACACCCTGATCATTCATTTCGTCTACCTTACCCAGCATTTTGTTTACTTCAGCTTTACGCAGAGAGATAATGTTACCTTTGCTGCCTTTGCCATCAGTAAGAAAATGCATAACGTTGCTCACGTTACTGATATGCTGAATAATGTCGTCATTTAATTTACCATCGGTAACTTCCAGCATTACATAACCAGGGAAGTAGTTTTTTTCGCGCATTACTTTTTTACCGTTCTGCACTTTATAAACTTTTTCCATAGGCAGGAAAACCTGCTTCACAATATCGGTCCAACCGCTACGTGAAATATCTTTATCCAGGTACTCTTTAACCTTTCTCTCCTTACCGCTTACGACACGTAGCACGTACCATTTGCTTTCTGCTGCTTCTGTTTGTTGTGCTGTACCTTCCATGACGTATTAACCGTTACCTTTACTAATAAATAAATTATAGATCAGCTTTAGTAATTGGTTACCTGCGAAATCCATTGCCCAAACCATAGCGGTAATAAGAACGGTTGCAGATAAAACGATTACAGTAGACTGCTGTAACTGAGACCAAGTAGGCCAGGTTACTTTCTCTACCAGCTCCTGGTATGAGTCCCTGAAATAGTTAGAAACTTTATTCACTATTCCGCAATTTGAATTTGATTGAAATGCACGGGCCACAGGATTCGAACCCGTATCAAAGGTTTTGGAGACCTCTATTCTACCATTGAACTAGGCCCGTAAAAAAAGAACTTCAGTCTTTAGATACAAAGTACCCGGTTTAACCCGAGTACTTTGTAAAGATATAACATCTGTACTCACCATCAAAGGGAGTGCATGATTATTTGATTACTTCAGTAACCTGACCGGCACCTACAGTACGACCACCTTCACGGATAGCGAACTTCAGACCTTTTTCCATAGCGATTGGAGCGATCAGTTTAACTACTAAACCGATGTTATCACCAGGCATAACCATTTCAGTTCCTTCTGGCAGCATACACTCACCAGTTACATCTGTAGTACGGAAGTAGAACTGAGGACGGTATTTGTTAAAGAATGGAGTGTGACGGCCACCTTCTTCTTTGCTCAGTACGTATACTTCACATTTGAATTCAGTGTGCGGAGTGATAGTTTTTGGCTTACAGATAACCATACCACGACGGATTTGAGATTTTTCAATACCGCGTAACAGTAAACCTGCGTTATCACCAGCTTGACCTTCGTCCAATAATTTTTTGAACATTTCAACACCGGTAACAGTAGAGTTCAAAGGAGCTTCGATCAGACCTACGATCTCAACTGGCTCACCTACTTTAATGATACCGCGCTCGATACGACCGGTAGCAACTGTACCACGACCTGTGATAGAGAATACGTCTTCCACAGACATCAGGAACGGTTGGTCGATAGGACGAGGAGGCAGAGGAATATAAGAATCAACTGCAGCCATCAGTTCTTCAACAGCACCAGTCCACTGAGGATCACCAGCTAAGGCGCCTGTAGCAGAACCTTTGATGATTGGTGTGTTATCACCATCAAAACCGTATGAGCTTAATAATTCGCGAATTTCCATTTCAACCAGGTCCAACAGTTCAGCATCATCAACAAGGTCAACCTTGTTCATGAATACAACGATCTGAGGTACACCTACCTGACGAGCTAACAGGATGTGCTCTTTAGTTTGAGGCATAGGACCATCTGTAGCAGCCACAACAAGAATAGCACCGTCCATCTGAGCAGCACCAGTGATCATGTTCTTCACATAGTCAGCGTGACCTGGACAGTCTACGTGCGCATAGTGACGATTATCAGTCTGGTATTCTACGTGAGCGGTATTGATTGTGATACCTCTCTCTTTTTCTTCAGGAGCACCGTCGATTTCATCGTAGTTCTTTTTTTGTGCTAAACCTTTTTTAGCAAGAACGTCGGTGATAGCTGCGGTTAATGTGGTTTTACCGTGGTCTACGTGACCGATGGTACCAATGTTTACGTGAGGTTTCTCCCTCTTGAAGGTCTCTTTAGACATCTTATCGGTTTTTTTGTTGTGGTTTTACAATTTGTATTTTACGTAACTGGCCCTGCCTTACGGCAAAGCCTTCTTACTTCACAATGTTCTATATTCTTTCTGCACCATTACTATAAAAGCCGAGCCGTTGATGAGAATTGAACTCACGACCTCTTCCTTACCAAGGAAGTGCTCTACCACTGAGCCACAACGGCTTATATAAGAGCGGAAGACGAGGGTCGAACCCGCAACCTATAGCTTGGAAGGCTATCGCTCTACCAATTGAGCTACTTCCGCAATTAAAACGTTTGATACAGAAAGAACTTAACGCTCAAAAACCAGCCAATTTCTATACAGTAACTGACCAGCCTTGAAAGTGTGGTGGGCAGGAGAGGATTCGAACCTCTGAAGTCGAAAGACAGCGGATTTACAGTCCGCCCCATTTGGCCGCTCTGGAACCTGCCCGTAAAAAATTGGAGCCACTTGTCGGAATCGAACCAACGACCTACTGATTACAAATCAGTTGCTCTACCAGCTGAGCTAAAGTGGCCTATTTTTTTGCTTTTTAAGAACTGCCCCGTGTTTTTCGGGATTGCAAAGGTAAGAGAAGTTCTGATTTCACCAAATTTCTTCGAGAAAAATTTCAACTTTTTTTTTGAGTCCCTTCAAATATCTATTCTTCTGGCTATCAGGGTAGTTGCAAACTATTTTGCGAGGGATCTTTAGGAGAAAAACGAACGGTAACCGAGTCGTGCGGCACAACCCTTTCCCTGTCTACATCTGCGCTATCTTTAATAGTCGTGTGATTATCTAGGGTAAATATATAATTCACTCTTAATCTGCCATTTGCAAGCGCTTTTCGCTCCACAATGTGCGCTTTGGCCAATAAAGTATTTTTTTCAGAACATCCTGCCATTACCACCAGCAGCACTGCTGCCATCATCATCCACTTTTTCATACCTATCACTTTTTTTCGAGCCTATAAACAAAAAAGGGGCCGAAGCCCCTTCATTTAAACCGTTTGTTTGTCTTTTTTTCTTTTTATTTGGTTTACCAGAGAATCGAGGGCGCTATCGAAAGATTCTTCGAAAGACTTAGACGATGCCTTTACAAAAAATTTCTGCTTAGGCACATGAACCTGAATCTCTGCAATTTTGTCTTTAATCGTGTGTACTACATTGTCTAGCTTCAAAAAAACATCCACTTTGATAACCTTATCGTGAAAGGTGCCGATCTTTTGCAGTTTTTTACTTACATAGTCAATCAGCTTCATGTCTGCATCAAAGTGCACAGTTTGGATGTTTACGTTCATAGTAAATCACTTTTAAACGGTGAGAAAAATATTTAAAAGAACTAATCAGAGAGGTACTTTGAAGGTAGTACAACGGGATCAAATAATCAAGTTTTTGGGAGCATTTTCAGCCGTTTTTAACAACAGAATATATTCGTACTAGCCCCCTCCTTTCGGATGCGCTTTTTGGTACACTTCTTTCAGCTTTTCGATAGTGTTATGGGTGTATACCTGGGTAGCCGCCAGGCTGCTATGTCCTAGTAATTCTTTTACCGCATTTAAATCGGCCCCGTGGTTCATGAGATGGGTAGCAAAGGTGTGCCGTAACACATGAGGGCTCTTTTTCTCTATCGTGGTTACTTCTGTCAGGTATTTTTTCACCAATCTTCCAACCCTCCCCCTATTCACTTGCTTACCTGCATCATTCACAAACAGAAACTCTACCTCTGAAAGCGATTTTAAGCGCTTTTTAGCCATGTAATCCTGCAATTCCTTCATCAATCCTGCCGACACGGGGATAAGACGCTCTTTATTGCCCTTCCCTACTACTTTCAGCTGACTGTAATGCGCATCTACCTGGCGCTCTTTTAAATTCACCAGCTCGCTTACACGCATCCCGGTATTGTATAAAACAGCCATAATCAGCTTACCTACCTCTTTTTCCCATTCTGTCATTCCTTTTTCAATATCCACTTCCTCTTCTTCTACCCCTGTGGCGTCTTCTTTTGGGCTTCCGGGCTTTTTAAAAACAGCAGCCATATCTTTTTCTGCTACAAAAACAGGCAGCCGCTTGCTTATTTTGGGAGTGATGACAGTAGTGAGAGGAGACTGAGCTATAACGCCATTTATCATTTGCCGGCGAAAAAAGGAGCGCAGGGCCGATACTTTGCGATTGATGGTTTTAGCGGTACGCTTCTCTTCTTTCAGAGATGCCATCCAGCTACGGATAAGGCCGGCAGTAATCTGCGGAACATCGGGGCCGTCGAATTCGGCTGCGAGATAGGTAAAAAATTGCTCCAGGTCGTTTTGGTACGACAATATGGTATGTTGGGAATACCGCTTCTCAAAACGGAGATAGTTGAGAAATTCCTGGACGTAAGGTTCGTATAGTGCTAACATAAAAAGGTAGCTACAAAGTTACAACCTTATAGCTACCTTTAAATATGCTTGATTAAATCAATTAAGCTTCGATTTTGCCACTAGCTAAATTCTGCTTGTAGATTGCTTTCAGCACTTCGCCGCGACGTCTAACAGACGGCTTAGTAAAGCTTTGACGCTCTCTTAATTGCAACAGGACTTTGCTTTTCTCAAATTTCTTTTTGTACTTCTTGAGGGCTTTGTCGATGTTTTCGCAATCTTTTGAATCTATAATAAGCATTGTGGATACCTCCTTTTGTGAAAAAATTTTTGGAATGCAAATATAGAACAACTGTGGAAAATTCCAAATAAAAACTGAAGTTACTAACTTTGAAAAATGTTTACAGGAATAATAGAAGCCACAGGACAGGTAAAAGAAGTAATTAGCACAGGCACCAACAAAACATTCTGGATCACTTCTCCCCTTTCAGAGGAGTTTAAAATAGATCAGAGTGTAAGCCACGATGGCGTGTGTTTAACCGTAGAAGAGATAAAAGACGGAGCCCACCGGGTAACCGCCATTGAAGAAACGCTGAAAAAAACCAACCTGGCGGGCTGGATCACCGGCCAAAAAGTAAATATTGAGCGTTGTATGTTGATGAATGGCCGCTTAGATGGTCATATTGTACAAGGCCATGTAGACACTACAGCTGTTTGCATTGACAGGCAGGACCTGGATGGCAGCTGGGAATTCCGTTTTTCTTTCCCCGAAAAATTTGCCGCTCTGGTTATTGAAAAGGGATCTATTTCGGTAAACGGTACCAGCCTTACCATCTTTAACGTTACCCGTAACGAATTCACCGTAGCTATTATCCCCTATACTTACAACCACACCAGTATTTCGGAGGTACAACAAGGTACCCGGGTGAATATCGAATTTGATATTATCGGTAAATACATACAGCGCAGAGCTGGTTTATAGCCAGCTCTGCGAAAAGGAATATTCGTATTGAGTGGTATATCTGGAATTCCACACTTACCGCTCAATACCTCCTTCCATTAAATACGTTTTCCCTTCATAGCCACACTGATTGCTTCATCCATCAACCTTTCCGCATAAGGGCGGGACACCTCATTTAAAGCTTCTATTTTAGAATGGATAGCATCTTTATCATCTGTAGCCATTGCCTGTTGCAACGCTTCTATAGCTGTGGCTGTAGCTATTGTTTCTTCCGGAGTTAAAAAGCCCGCGTTTTTAGACAAAAAACTTCCTGTGGCTTCCAGCAATTGCTCTCCTTCCGTTCTGGCTTCTACCACGGCCCTTGTTGTTATATCCGACTGGGCGTTGGTAATGCTATCCAGCAACATACTTTCCACATCTGTGTCTGTAAGGCCGTATTGAGGTTTCACTTCAATAGTTTGCTCTACCCCACTGCGTAGTTCCTGTGCTTTTACCACCAGTATACCATCTGCATTAATTAAAAAGCTTACTTCTACTTTAGGCAAGCCGGCTGGCATGCCTGGTATGCCGGTTAAGTTAAATTCCGCCAGCTTACGATTGTCTTTTACCAGGTCACGTTCTCCCTGGAACACCGATATACGCATGCTACCCTGTCCATCTTTTTGTGTAGTATACTGGCGACCAACCTTAGTGGGTATTTTAGAATTACGGGGAATGAGCACATCCATTAATCCTCCCATGGTTTCTATGCCCAGGCTTAAGGGTGTAATATCCAGTAATAAAAATTCTTTATTATTTCCGGCAAGTATATCTGCCTGTATGGCTGCGCCCAGCGCCACTACCTCATCAGGATGAACACTATTATTTACTTGCTGCTGAAAAAAGGAGCTTACTGCTTGCTGTACTGCAGGCACACGGATGCTACCCCCTACCATTACCACCGATTCAATATCTGTAGTCTGCAACCCTGCATCACTTAAAGCATTTGCACAACAGGCAATGGTTTTATCTATCAGTTGTTGTGTTACCGCTTCAAAGGCTGTTTTGTTAATTGACAACTGAATATCGTTCCAGCTGGTTTCATAACTATCATTCACACTTAACTGCTTTTTAGCTTCTTCTGCTTTCATACGCAGCAATTGCGACAGAGACTTATTTTGTTGCAGCGTGCTCACCTCTATACTATATGTGTTGATCCAGTACTCAAGTATAGCCTGATCAAAATCATCACCCCCTAAGTAAGTATCCCCATTGGTGCTAAGCACTTCAAAAATGCCATTGGTTATTTTAAGTATAGAAATATCAAAGGTACCGCCGCCCAAATCGTATACAGCAATGGTCTTATCGGCTTCTTTATCCAGCCCCAGTCCATAGGCCAAACTAGCTGCGGTAGGTTCGTTTACAATGCGCAGCACATCCAGTCCTGCCAGCTTACCGGCATCGCGGGTGGCCTGGCGTTGTGCATCGTTAAAGTAAGCCGGCACAGTAATTACCGCTTTGCTTACCGGCGTTTTTAAAATATGCTCAGCCCTTGCCTTTAATTCTTTCAGTATGAAGGAGGATAATTCAATAGGAGAGTAAAATTTATCTCCCACCTGCACCCGAACCAGGCGGTCCGTATCGTCGTCAATTACTTTATAGGTGAAAAAGTCTGCATTATTCTTAATGTCGTTATAGCTTTTACCCATTAAACGCTTAGCGCTGAAAATCGTATTTTGCGGGTCAGATTCCAGGTACTGCCTGGCCTGCTCTCCTACTACCACATTGCCTACAGCATCAAAGTGTACTATGCTAGGCACCAGGCTACTGCTATCATGTTCGCGTAAGGCTACCGGCTTTTTAGTGTCAGGATGTATAATAGCTACCAGGCTATTAGTAGTTCCTAAGTCAATTCCCACAATCATCTCTGCCTGCTGCAAGCCACCGGTTGCTATATTAATTCCAATCTTAGCCATTTCTGCTGTTTGAAAAGCAAAGATAGGCGCGCAATACGGTTATTTAGTTTCTACCACTTCGGTGCTGCTGAGCACATCATGTAAGGGTTTTTCAAAGAAAGGAATAAACAGGAAATCAATAATAGTAAGGCGCACTATAGAACGCACCAGTATTTGCCAGAAAGCCGGCTTACCCCCGTTTTTGTTCACCACCACCGAGCTGGTAAACTTTTTACCAGGCGTACGGGCCGTAATACCTTCACAAACAATGTAAAACAAAAACCAGGCGATAAAAAAACACTGGGCAAAGGTTAAATAGTAGTCGTGATAAAAGCGATAACGGAACTCAAACCACTTATGACCGGCAAATGCTATCCAGAAGAATATAAACGTGTCTATCAGATAATTCAATATTCGTGTACCTATGCCTACCTTAATCATACCGCAAAGAAAACACTTTACGTTGTTTCCTGTTATTTTTGCTTCAAATTAAGTTGGAATGAACCTTATAGAAGAATTACGCTGGAGGGGTATGATTGCAGATATTATGCCCGGCACAGAAGAACAACTTTTAAAAGAAATGACTACAGGCTATGTGGGCTTTGACCCTACAGCCGATAGTTTGCATATAGGCAGCCTGGTTCCTATCCTGTTACTGGTTCATTTGCAAAAAGCTGGTCACCAGCCTATTGCACTGGTAGGTGGCGCTACCGGTATGATTGGCGATCCATCGGGCAAAAGTGCCGAACGTAACCTGCTGGACGAGGAATCTCTGGCTAAAAACGTAGCAGGTATTAAAGGTCAGCTGGAGAAGTTTCTGAATTTTGACCCCAGCCTGAAGAACAAGGCTATTATGGCCAATAACTACGACTGGTTTAAAACCATTTCTTTTATTGACTTTTTACGCGACACCGGCAAGCACATCACTGTTAACTATATGATGGCTAAGGACAGCGTTAAAAAACGTATTGAAGGCGAAACCGGTATCAGCTATACCGAGTTTGCTTACCAGCTGATGCAGGGATATGATTTTTACTGGCTGTATCAACAGAATAACTGTAAGCTGCAAATGGGTGGCAGCGACCAGTGGGGTAACATGACCACCGGTACAGAACTGGTACGCCGCAAAGCAGGTGGTGAAGCTTTTGTATTTACCTGTCCCCTGCTTACCAAGGCCGACGGCGGCAAGTTTGGTAAAAGCGAAGGCGGCAACATATGGCTGGACCCTGTGCGCACAACCCCTTATCAGTTTTACCAATTCTGGTTAAACTCCAGCGATGCAGATGCAGAAAAATGGATTAAGATCTTCACTTTCCTGGATCAACCCACTGTAGCCGACCTGGTACAACAACATCAGCAAAACGCGGCTGCCCGTATATTACAAAAAGCATTGGCGAAAGAAGTAACCGTATTGGTGCATGGCGAAGAAGAATACAACAAAGCCATTGAAACCACAGAAAAACTGTTTGCCAACCAAAGCGCCCCTGCTGAATCTTTATCAGTAGAAGACCTGGAAGGCATGGAGGGTGTAGAAAAGATCAACTTCGCTGCCGGCACACTACAGGCGGGCATTGATATAGTAACTTTCCTAGCCGATAGCACTATTTTCCCCAGCAAGGGCGAAGCACGTAAAATGATACAAGGCGGTGGCGTAAGCATCAACAGAAATAAAGTAGGCGATGTACAATTTCAGTTGAACAGTTCTCTATTGCTGCACAACAAATACCTGTTGGTACAAAAAGGCAAGAAGAATTACTACCTGGTTGCCTTCAGCTAAAAAAGACGGGAAAAAAGTGCAAAATATTTGGTGTGAATGAGTTAAACACTATATTTGCACTCCCAACAACGGAATGGATTATGGTGTAACGGTAGCACTACAGATTTTGGTTCTGTCTGTCTAGGTTCGAATCCTAGTAATCCAACAAAAAAGCGAGATCATTCCTCGCTTTTTTTGTGCCCCTACCACACTATATATTTTTTTTATTTTTCTCGATATCATTTGCAGGTAGTTTCTTTTTTACTCCTATATTTGCACCCCGAACAACGGATTGGATTATGGTGTAACGGTAGCACTACAGATTTTGGTTCTGTCTGTCTAGGTTCGAATCCTAGTAATCCAACAAAAAAGCGAGTAATAATTACTCGCTTTTTTTATGCTCTTATAATAAGAATCTAATAACCTAGCACCAATACCGCCAGCAAAGCCACAGCCGCAGGCAACGCCTGCTTTACCAAAATACCGCGCATAGTAGTAAGGCCACCGTATAAACCGGCGACTAATACACAAGACAAAAAGAAAGTAGCTATATGTTGCGCCCATTCCTGGTTAGTAATTAATAATGACCATACAAGGCCAGCGGCCAGAAAGCCATTGTATAAACCCTGGTTAGCAGCCAGCGATCGGGTTTTCTCGAATAAGTCAGGGGCCAGGCTTCTGAATACCTTACGTCCTTTGGTGGTCCAGGCAAACATTTCCAGCCATAAAATATACAGGTGTTCTATGGCAACCAATGCCACCAATATTTTAGCAATCATAATGCAGGTGTTTTTATGTTACTACTAATCTATGCCTAAATCGTCAGTAAATGATTTTTCAGGGGCTATTTCATAATATGCCACTCCTGTTTTATTTACCGTAAGGCCACCTATAGCTATATAAATTTCATAACGGCTGCTAATACGTTCCCGCTCAATCAGCTCCTCGTAGTTAGCCATACAAACAGCATCTGTAAAGGCTCCCCATGTCAATTTACCCCAATATCTTTCGCCTATGCAGGGAACAGATAGGATCAAATATTCCTGAAACGTATTCCACTGCTCTTTGTGATATAGATCAATACAGGATGACAATGTATCCGACATCACCCATTGGCCCATGCGTCCCGATTTGGCAAGCGCATGCATTATGCTTTCAAACACCTTATTCCTAAGCAGCGCCCTATCGTACGTCACCTGTAAATGTGTAGCCACCACATCTACCATGTTTTGTATCGTAAATATATTCTCAGATTCCCTGCCAGGGATCTGAATATTAAAATATCGCTCAACATCCATTAACAGCTCAGCGCTATCCAGCCCCATAGTTCATTTTTTTAATAAAGGAATGATGCCCCCCAAAAAAATACCCGTTACACAATATAACGGGTACATTCTTTTTATCCTATACAACGGCTGTAACTACAAAGAAGCATTCAGCCTGTTGATACATTCTTTTAACGAATTTTCCCAGGGCACTACCGGTACACCATATACATCCTGTATTTTTTTCAGATCCATTACAGAGTAAGATGGACGTGCTGCCGGTGTGGGATAGGCCGAGGATGGTATGGGATGTACCTGGCAGGATAAACCGGCGATATTGCGTATGCCTACGGCAAAATCGTACCAGGAAATAACACCACTATTACTATAGTGATAAATCCCCCCTTGCGTTAAGGTTTCACCTGAATGAGTAACGGTTATGATGTGCATGATAGCTGCTGCCAGATCGCGCGCATAGGTAGGGCACCCTACCTGGTCGCTTACCACATTTAACTCGGGACGTTGCCCCATTAAGCGCAGCATTGTTTTTACAAAGTTGTTACCATGCTCGCTATACACCCACGAGGTGCGTATGATAATGGAATTAGAACAAGCTTTTAATGCCAGCTGCTCGCCCTCCCACTTGGTTTGACCATAATAGTTGAGCGGGGCTGTAGGATCATCTGGCAGATAGGGACTGGTGCCTTTGCCATTAAACACATAATCTGTGCTTACATGTATTAATTGCGTACGATGCTGCTGGCAGTAAGTGGCAATAATACCTACCGCGTCTGCATTGATACTTGCAGCTGCTTCCCGCTCTGTTTCAGCTTTATCTACAGCAGTATATGCCGCACAGTTCACAAAATAAGCGGGTTGATATTGCTCAAAAGCTTTTAATACATCGTCTTTACTGGCGATGTTTAAAGTAGTTCTGTCAGTGAACACAAATGTAAACTGCGGAAAAGCAGTTTCCAGGCGGGCCAGTTCAAAGCCCAGCTGCCCGTTTCCACCAGTAACCAATATAGTCGGTTTCATAATTATAATATTATAAGCTCCAGTACATCCTGGACGGTATCCTGTTTTTATAAATACCTTTTACATCTGCAATTAAAGCATGCGGCTTAGTGATAGCAGCAAACCAGGCATCGTCATATGCTTTATATTCATCGTGCGCCACGGCGACAATAATGGCATCATAATGTCCTGCAGGCTTTTCTACCAGGCCAAAGCCATATTCGTGTTGTAGCTCATCCGAACTGGCGTTAGGATCGGCCACTTCTACCTGCAGGTAGTACGATTGTAAACCACGTACCACATCTGCCACTTTAGAGTTGCGCACATCCGATACATTCTCTTTAAAGGTAGCGCCCAGAATTAATACTCTGGCTTCTTTCACGTTACCGTTGTGCAACAGCACATGCTTTACTATCTTTTGTGCGATATAAGCCCCCATTCCGTCGTTGATGTAACGGCCGGCCAGAATTACTTTAGAACTATACCCTAGTTCAGCCGCTTTATACGTAAGGTAATAAGGATCAACACCTATGCAGTGTCCTCCTACCAAACCCGGGTAAAACTTTAAAAAATTCCATTTAGTGCCCGCAGCTTCCAGCACCTCAAAGGTACTAATGCCCATTTTATCAAAAATGATAGACAACTCATTCATCAACGCAATGTTTAAATCGCGCTGTGTGTTTTCTATCACTTTGGCAGCTTCCGCTACTTTAATAGCACTCACTTTGTGTACACCTGCTTTCACTATCAGTTCGTACACGCCGGCTATTTGCTCCAGCGCTTCGGCATCGCCTCCGGCTACTACTTTTATCACACTGGCAATGGTATGCACCTTATCTCCAGGGTTAATACGCTCGGGAGAATAACCGGTTTTAAAATCACTGTTACGGGTAAGACCACTCACCTGTTCTATTACAGGCAGACAATCTTCTTCGGTACAGCCGGGATACACAGTAGATTCATACACTACATAATCACCTTTTTTAATCACACTGCCTACGGTGGCCGATGCGGCCTTGATAGCAGTTAAATCGGGCACATTATGTTCATCTACCGGTGTAGGAACGGCTATAATAAAAAAGGCCGCCTCTCGCAGCACCTCTATAGAAGAGGTGAACACGATGTTGCGGCCTTCGAATGATGATTTATCTATTTCGCCACTGGGATCTACTCCCTGTTGTAGCTGCCGGATGCGATTTTCTTTTACATCAAATCCTATCACTTTCAGGTGCTTCGCCATTTCCAAAGCAACGGGAAGCCCTACATATCCCAGACCAATTACGGCCAGTGTCTTTTCTTTAGCAACCAGGGAAGCAAGCATGCTTATTATTTAGATTCAAATGTTTTGGGCTGTTTGTATAGCTCTTCCTGCGGCAGGTTTTTGAAGTACTCGTATGTTTTTTTCAAACCTTCTGCACGGCCTACTTTTGGCTCCCAACCCAGCAATTCCTGCGCCTTGGTAATATCCGGGCGACGCTGCTTAGGATCATCTACAGGCAAGGGCTTGTAGATAATTTTAACAGAAGAACCGGTGAGTTTCAACACCTCTTCTGCAAAGTCTTTCAACGAAATTTCGTTCGGGTTGCCAATATTTACCGGTTTTTCATAATCACTCATTAACAAGCGGTAAATACCTTCTACCAGGTCATCCACATAACAGAAGGAACGCGTTTGGCTACCATCGCCAAATACAGTTAAATCTTCGCCGCGTAACGCCTGTCCAATAAAGGCAGGTAAAGCACGACCATCATTCAATCGCATACGTGGGCCATACGTGTTGAATATGCGTATAATACGCGTTTGCACACCGTGAAAAGTATGGTAAGCCATAGTAATAGCTTCCATGTAACGCTTGGCTTCGTCGTATACTCCACGCGGACCAACCGGGTTAACATTACCCCAGTACTCTTCGTTTTGCGGATGCACCAACGGATCGCCATATATTTCACTCGTAGAAGCTACCAGCATTCTTGCGTTTTTAGCACGCGCCAGCCCCAGGCAATTGTGAGTTCCTAATGCACCTACCTTCAATGTTTGAATAGGAATTTTCAGGTAGTCGATAGGGCTGGCAGGTGAAGCGAAGTGCAGGATATAATCCAACTCGCCCGGCACATGTATAAACTTGCTTACATCGTGATGATAAAACTCGAAGTTAGACAATGGGAACAGGTGCTCGATATTACGCATGTCACCGGTTATAAGGTTATCCATGCCTATGACATGATAACCTTCATTGATAAAGCGGTCGCAAAGGTGCGATCCCAGAAAACCGGCTGCGCCGGTTATTAAAATTCTTTTGCCCATACAGGTAATAAATAATAGAGTTAAGGACGACCAATGCTTTCGTAATAAAATCCTAAACCACGTACATAATCAACATCAAACAGGTTACGCCCGTCGAATATGGTTTTACTTTTCAGCAGAGTTGCCAGTTTATCAAATACAGGAGTTCTGAATTCGTTCCACTCTGTAGCTATAATCAGCGCATCTGCATGATGGAGTGCAGAATACTGATCGTTGGAAAAAGCAATGCTATCTCCCAGTACCCGCTGCACATTTTTCATTGCCTCAGGATCGAATGCAGTAACGGTTGCACCCGCTGCTAATAAGGCGTCGATAATATATAAAGCCGGAGCTTCGCGAATATCATCGGTATTAGGTTTAAAGGCCAAACCCCATAAAGCAAAATGTTTGCCTTTCAGCGCGTCTTTATAATAAGTTTTAATCTTGCTTACCAGGTGAAGCTTCTGTAATTCGTTTACCTCTTCTACTGCATTCAGTATTTTAAAATCGTAGGCTACTTCTGTAGAAGATTTGATCAGCGCTTTTACGTCTTTAGGAAAACAGCTGCCACCATAACCAATACCTGGAAACAGGAAGCGTTTGCCAATACGATCATCTGTACCAATCCCTTTTCTTACCATGTCCACATCTGCACCCAGCTTTTCGCACAACTGTGCAATCTCGTTCATGAAAGAGATTTTAGTAGCCAGGAAGGAGTTAGCGGCATATTTGGTTAACTCGGCGCTTTTTTCATCCATAAAGATGATAGGGTTGCCCTGACGAACAAAAGGAGCATATAAATCGTTCATCAGTTTCTGCGCTCTTTCTGAGGTAGTCCCAATTACAACGCGGTCGGGCTTCATAAAGTCGTCAACAGCTACTCCTTCGCGTAAGAACTCGGGGTTACTTACCACGTCAAATTCGCCTGAATAGTTTTTGGCAATAGCTGCATGCACTTTTGCAGCGGTGCCTACGGGTACGGTACTTTTATCAATGATTACTTTGTAGTCTTTCAGTAATTTACCAATGCTGTCGGAAACCCCTAAAATGTAGCTAAGATCTGCACTACCATCTTCGCCGGGAGGGGTAGGCAATGCAAGGAATACTACTTCTGCATCTTCCAGGCCTGCCGCCAGATCGGTAGTAAACTGTAAACGCCCATCTTTCAGGTTGCGGGCAAACAGTTTTTCCAAACCTGGTTCGAAAATGGTGATTTCTCCGCTGGAAAGTTTTTCTACTTTCTTAGCGTCAATATCCACACAGGTTACAAAATTCCCTGTTTCTGCAAAACAGGTACCAGTTACCAAACCAACATAGCCAGTGCCAACTACGGTTAATTTCATTGATACGTTTTTTAATTGTTATTTATATATTCCAACACGGTTAAAGCAATGTATTCCAGTTGTTCCGTGTCCAGTTCGGTATGCATTGGCAGGGATATTACACGTTCGGTAAGCCAGTCAGTCACCGGCAAATCATACTCAGGCAAACCCAACGCATCAAACATCTTTTGCTTATGTCCCGGCACAGGATAATAAATCATAGAAGGAATTTGCTTCTCAGCCAGGTATTGGTTTAACCCATCCCTGCTTACCCCGTTTAACACCATGGTATATTGGTGAAACACGTGGTTGCTGTAACCGGCAATGGCAGGTGTGGTAATTTTAGGATTACCAGCAAAAGCCTTGCTGTAATAAGCAGCAGCATTATTCCTTCGCTGAATATAATTATCCAGCTCACGCAACTTAATATTCAATATGGCAGCCTGAATCGTATCTAAGCGGGAATTGCAGCCTACTACATCGTGATAGTAGCGCTTACTTTGTCCATGGTTAGCAACCATCTTCAATTGCACAGCCAGCTTGTCGTCGTTCGTAAATATAGCCCCTCCGTCACCATACGCCCCTAAATTTTTAGAGGGAAAGAAAGAAGTAGTGCCCACATGACCTATTGAGCCGGTTTTCTTTACGGTTCCATCACTAAAGCGGTAATCACAACCAATAGCCTGGGCATTATCTTCAATTACCGGCAGATTATGTTCTGCTGCAATTTGCATAATCGCTTCCATATTGGCGGCATGGCCGTATAAATGTACAGGAACAATTGCTTTTGTTTTAGGTGTAATAGCCTTGCGCAATGCTTCCGGATCTATACAAAATGTATCCTTCTCTACTTCCACAAACACGGGCTTCAACTGTAACAACGCCACCACTTCGGTAGTAGCTATAAAAGTAAAAGAAGGCGTAATTACCTCATCACCTGGCTGCAAACCCAATGCCATTAAAGCTATTTGCAGAGCATCGGTACCATTGGCACAGGGAATTACATGTTTCACCCCCAGATAAGCGCTTAAAGCATCAGATAAATCCTGCACAGGCTTTCCATTAATAAAAGCGCTGCTTTCCAGTACGCCAATCACTGCTGCATCTATTTCCTGCTTCAAATGCTGGTACTGTGTCTTTAAATCCACCATCTGGATGGCCTTCATAATCCTTTATTTTGAGTGCGGACAAAACTAATGTAAAAACGTATCAAAACCATACTGTTACAATGGCCCCCGGTGGGTGCTATTGTGTTTCCCGTTAGTCTACCGGAATATGGGGATTCCATACAATTTCCCAGTAATTTTCTTCCGTGTCCGCAATATAGCCCCGATATCCACCCCATGAAACAGTTTCAGGCATTTTTAATATGCGAACTCCTTTTTTTGTAAAAGCAGCAAACAGCGTATCTACCTGTTGCCTGTTTGCCATATTTACCGCCAATGTCACTTTACTTTTACCCATTACCATCCCCTCCTCGCCTATTTCCGCAGCCAATAGCTGCACCGGATAAAGGGCCAACACGCATCCATTCATAGCAAAAAACACCATTTCCGGTGTATCTTTCATAGGTGTCCACCCAAAAAGGTACATATAAAAGTGTTTCATCGCTTCCAGGTTTTTCACCCCTATTGTAATATAACTAATGGCCTGTGGTAACATGTTATAAATATACCCACCCACATTTTACCGGTTACATTTCCCATGCGCATTTTTACCCTTTCTTTGTAACAGAGAATCAATTATGAGTAAGCTGCTATACCGCTTTTTTATCAGTGTATATCCTTTTATGGCAAGGATACTGGGTGCATTTAACGCCAAAGCCCGCTTGTGGGTGAACGGGCGTAAAAACATATTCACTGCCTTACAACAGGCCCTGCAACCAAACACACAACCGGTTATATGGATGCATTGTGCTTCACTGGGCGAGTTTGAACAGGGCCGCCCAGTGCTGGAAGCTTTACGGCTACAACACCCCCACACCCGTATATTACTCACCTTTTTTTCGCCTTCGGGATATGAAGTGCAGAAACAATATAAAGGTGCAGATTGGATCTTTTACCTGCCAATGGATTCTGCACGCAATGCCCGTAATTTTTTCGACATCGTACAGCCTTCGCTGGTGCTGTTTGTAAAATACGAGTTCTGGCACTACTACCTGCAACAGGCCCGTAACCGTAACATTCCATTATTGTTAGTATCAGGCATTTTCCGCAGCAACCAGGCTTTTTTCAAAAGCTATGGTCAGTTTCACAGGCGAATGCTGGATTGCTTCACGCATTTTTTTGTACAAAACCAGGCGTCTGCAACTTTACTGCAAAGTGTAGGCTATAACAATATTACCATAGCAGGTGATACGCGGTTTGACAGGGTGCTGGAAATTGCCGGTAACTTTTCGCCACTGCCGGTTATTGAACAGTTTTGTAATGGCAAACCCGTTATTGTTGCCGGCAGCACCTGGAGTGAGGATGATGAAGAACTGGACCATTTTGCCAATACACACCCGGACATACGTTTTATTATAGCCCCCCACGATATAGGCGTGGAAAGGATAAAAGAATGTCAGCACTTATACAAGCAGGCTGTATTGTTCAGTGAGTGGGAAAAACAGCAGAATAGCAATGCCAATGTGCTGATTATAGATAATATAGGTATGCTAAGCCGGTTATATCACTATGCCACTATTTGTTATGTGGGTGGCGGCTTTGGTGGCGATGGCATTCATAATATACTGGAAGCGGCAGTGTATTACAAACCGGTAGTCTTTGGTCCTGTTTACGATAAATACTTTGAAGCAGTGGAAATGCTGGAGCAGGAAGGTGCTTTTAGTGTGCCGGATGCCTTGCACCTGGAAAAAGTATTTGACCAATTGTTGAGCAACGCAGCGTTGTATACCGCCGCTGCTGACCATGCCGGTAACTATGTAAGCAGTAAGGCAGGCGCCACTACAACCCTGGTCAATTATATTCAGGTAAACCGTCTTTTCACCAATTGATCAAAATGCGCAACAGCTTCGCTGTGCTCGTTCCAGCCTAGTTTTACTTTTAGCTCGCGTTGTATCCAGTACTGCGCTTCGGGTAGTATATTAAAGCCATTAATGGTTTTCAGACTGCGTTCATACATGGTTTCGTCACCCCTGAACAGTTCGTTGATAAACAGGTAGCGGTCGTTGATGCCTATAGCTTTTTTCAGGTCCCTGATAGGGCTTTCCTGTAACACGCTCCCCAGCTCTATTTTCTCTACCCGCAACCTTTCGTTCAGGCTTTCGCTTTTGGTAGCTGCCGTTATCCTGTCGTTAATATCGTAAATCACTGCTGTTGCAGTATCCTGCTGATGTATTAAAGTAGGCACATCATGTACAGGGTCAAACTGCCAGCCTTTGCTTTGCTGCACAGGAGCCGGTGGCACAGAAGGAATAGCAGGCTGTGGCGCAGGCGCTTCTTCTTCCATTACCGGGGTAACAGGCATAGGTGTAACTACGTGTTGCTGTACAGGCGCTACCTGTTGCATGGGAACAGCTTGTTGCATGGGAACCACCTGCTGTACAAACGCTGTTTGTTGCACAGGTGCTGTAGCTGCGGGCATTTGCACCGTAGTAGTATGCGTGTGTGTTGCCGGTGCAGGATTTGCCTGCTGCCATCCTGATGAAGACTGGTAATGCTGATAAGGCTGGTATGGCTGCTGTGGTTGAAATGGTGGCGAACTTACTGCCACGGTTTCGGCCACTACCGGTTGATGCGCCTGCAGTACAGGCTCCGGCGCGGGTTGTGCTACAGCGGGAATCACTACGGTCACTGTTTTTGACGCAGGCTGCGCAGCTGCCAGCTCACATTGCTGCAGCTCGGTAAGCAGCATCTGGGCCGTCATCATCATTTGCCCGGGCTGTGTTTGCAATTGGTATTGCTCCAGTAATTTATAAATCAATGTACCGACTCTTTCCATAGTATCTGTACTTTTGGGGGGCGTGAGAAAAATGGAATAGTTATTTAAAGTTACTAAGGTTTTTCCTTCAAATACAATTATTTACAAATGTTTATTGAACCTAACATTACAGGTGAACGCAGAGGGTGGATAGAGGTGATATGCGGATCTATGTTTAGTGGAAAAACGGAAGAACTGATCAGACGCCTGAAACGGGTTAAAATTGCGAACCTGAAAGTAGAGATTTTTAAACCTGCTATAGATGTGCGCTACCACGAAATGCAGGTGGTAAGCCACGACTCCAATGCTATATTGTCTACTCCTATTGAAAACTCCCAAACCATTCTGCTGCTGGCCCAGGATGTAGATGTGGTAGGTATTGACGAAGCCCAGTTCTTTGACGAAGAAATTATTCATGTTTGTGAAACTTTAGCTGTGAGGGGCGTTCGGGTGATAGTAGCAGGCCTGGATATGGATTTCTTAGGTAAACCTTTTGGGCCTATGCCGCAATTGCTTGCTATTGCGGACTACATAACCAAACTACATGCCATTTGTGTAAAATGTGGCAACATTGCCAATATCTCGCACCGCAAAACCACGCAGGGCAGCCAGGTGTTGCTGGGCGAAAAAGATGTGTACGAGCCTTTGTGCCGGCACTGTTATCACCTATAACCCTACCTTTATACTATGCGGGAAAAGCCTGGAGCGCGTGTTTTAGCGCTTGTTAAAAAAGATATATTATTAGAACTGCGGCAGCAATACAGCCTGTACGGGGTGTTCCTGTACATTGCTTCTACCATTTTTGTAGTATATCTTATTATGGGGCAGCCCGAGAATGAAGTATGGAATGCCCTGTTCTGGGTGGTGCAGGTGTTTGTATGCACCAACGGGGTGGCTAAAAGCTTTTTACAGGAACAGCGTGGCCGCCTGCTGTATTATTACACCATAGCCGGTGCTAAAGACTTTATTTTATCCAAACTCATTTTTAACACTTTGCTAATGGGTGTAATGACCCTTCTTAGCCTGGTTATTTTTGTAGTACTGTTAGGTAACCCACTGGAACATTTTGTGTTGTTTGCGGGCATCTCGTGCCTGGGTGGCGCAGGGCTTAGCCTGCTGTTTACCTTTTTGTCGGCCATTGCTGCCAAAGCCCAGCAGCAGGCGTCCCTGGTAGCTGTTATGGGCTTTCCGCTGGTGGTGCCACAGTTGCTGTTACTGGCCCGTATTGCCAATATTGCTTTTGCCCCGGTGGTACAATCGGGTTTAGCACAAATGATTTTCTTGCTGGTAGGCTTTGATTGTATGATAGTTGCGTTAGCCGTTATTCTTTTCCCCTTCCTTTGGAAAGATTAAAAAAATAAAAAACTAACGCGCGTTTGTTAACACCTTTCCCCCTAATTTTGCGAAGCAGAACACAATAAAAACCCGTATTGCTTGCTAAACAAACCCGTACTGGTTTCTGCGTGTAAATTAGATTTAGCATGATTCGACAATCCTGGTGGAAGCTGTTGACCTTTATTCTTCTCATGTACGTTTGTACGATGGGCTTTTTGGTTGATATTCCCAGTTTAGATGGCAGGCTTCAACATTCTATCCGCAACCTGTTTTTTCATGTACCTATGTGGATAGTGATGATGTCTCTGTTTGGAGCGTCGGTGTTCTATGCAGTTCAATATTTACGTACCAACAATATTGAATACGACCTGTATTCCGTGGAATTTGTGCGCACCGGATGTGTGTTTGCACTGTTGGGTTTGGTTACCGGTATGATATGGGCCCGCTACCAGTGGGGCATTGCCTGGAGTGGCGATCCTAAACAAAACGGGGCGGCGCTAGCTATATTAATATACCTGGCCTACTTTGTTTTAAGGGGCGCTTTTACCGATATGGACAAACGCTCACGCATCAGCGCTGTATATAACATCTTTGCCTTTTGTATGCTGTTTCCTACTATCTGGATTTTGCCCAGGTTAAAAGAAAGCCTGCATCCCGGCGGACAAGGCAGTGAGGGTAATCCCGCATTAAACCCCGGCGATACCACCTTGGCTATGAAAACAGTGATGATTCCTGCTTTTATTGGCTGGACGTTGCTGGGTGTATGGATAGCCACTTTACGCATCCGTTTACGCATACTGATAGAAAAGAAACATGCTCATGAATAGTACTACAACAGATTTGATGTTAACCAACGGAAAAATTTACGTGGTGATGGCCGTAGTGGTTACCATTGTTACAGGCCTGTTTATTTACCTGGTAAACCTGGATAGAAAAATTGGCCGACTGGAAAAAGAGCAACACAACTAATTTCCAGCCTTATTATCGCACATTGAAAAAACAGAATACGAACCTTAAATTAAATGTATGTCAGAACAAGAACAGCACTATAGCTTTTATGACAGTGTAAACAAAAGTTTTGATAAAGCGTCCAAGTTCACTAAGTGGGAAGCTGGTATACTGGAACAGATTAAAGCGTGTAACGCAGTATACAGCATGAAATTCCCTGTTCGCCGTGATAATGGTGAAATAGAAGTAATTGAAGCTTATCGCGTACAACACAGCCACCACAAATCGCCTTGTAAAGGTGGTATCCGTTTCAGCGAAGCGGTGAACCAGGATGAAGTACAGGCGCTGGCGGCTCTGATGACCTATAAGTGTGCTATTGTAAACGTGCCTTTTGGTGGCGGTAAAGGTGGTATTAAAATTAACCCGCGCAGCTTCAGCGAGTTTGAACTGCAAAAAATCACCCGCCGTTATACCTCTGAGCTGATCAAGAAAAAGTTCATTGGCCCCGGCATTGACGTACCCGCTCCTGACTACGGTACCGGCGAAAGAGAAATGGCTTGGATACTGGATACCTACATGACCATGAACCCCGGCGAAGTAGATGCCATGGGTTGTGTTACAGGCAAACCTGTTTCACAAGGTGGTGTACGCGGCCGTAAAGAAGCCACCGGTTTAGGTGTGTTCTTTGGTATTCGCGAGGTATGTTCTATGCCTGATGTTATGAAGAAACTGGGCCTTACTGTAGGCGTTAAAGATAAAACGGTAGTAGTACAAGGTTTAGGTAACGTGGGTTATCACTCTGCCAAATTCTTCCGCGAAGGCGGTTCTAAAGTGGTAGCTATTGCTGAGTTTGAGGGCGCTATTTATAATGCAGCCGGCTTAAACGAAGAAGAAGTGTTCCAGCACAGAAAAGCAACCGGTTCTATCCTCAACTTCCCTGGTGCTACTAACCTGGCTAAAAGCACAGATGCACTGGAACTGGAGTGTGATATCTTAATCCCGGCTGCACTGGAAAACGTTATCAATGGCGATAACGCTCCTAATGTAAAAGCAAAAATCATTGGTGAAGCAGCTAACGGTCCGTTAACTCCTGAAGCAGATGAAGTCTTTGCTAAAAAAGGTATCCTGGTAATCCCAGATATGTACCTGAATGCAGGTGGTGTAACTGTTTCTTATTTCGAATGGCTGAAAAACCTGAGCCACGTACGTTACGGCCGCTTAGGCAAACGCTTTGACGAGAATATGAACATTCACATCCTCAGCACTATTGAAGAGCTGACTGGTAAAAAGGTAGCTGACCAGGAAAGAAAATTCATTGCACATGGTGCAGATGAAGTAGACCTGGTACACAGCGGCCTGGAAGAAACCATGATTGAAGCCACCCGCGAAATCATGAACACCTGGTTAAGCAATCCTACTATTCCTGATATGCGTACTGCAGCGTTTGTAGTAGCTATTAACAAAGTAGGTACTTCTTATGCCGAGTTAGGTATTTTCCCATAGTAGTTACTTTCTTTTCTTATATAGAAAAGCCAGTACCTTTACCGGGTGCTGGCTTTTTTTATGGGTACCAATATGGCTTTAATACATCGGTAATTCTGCCATTCCCTGCCTGGCTTTAGTATCCAGTGCATACGTATAATGCCCATTGGTAACCACCAGGTAGTCTACATCCAGGGTAATGTTATAGCGGAATATCTGTGATGCTACGGCATCGTTTAAAGGCACTTCTGTTTCTTTACATTCAATAATCATCCAGGGTTTGCTGTGGCGGTATACTACAATGTCGCAACGCTTTTTCAGCTCGCCCAGCTTAATGGTCTTTTCCACCGCCATAATAGCGGTAGGATATTTTTTCACCTGCACCAGGTATTGAATAAAGTTCTGCCGCACCCACTCTTCCGGGGTTAGCCGCACCCATTTACAACGAACCTCGTCAAAGATGCATTCTTTCCCCTCCTCCTCCTTGAACCGGAAATTATGCTCAGGAAATGTTATCTTCACCATATTACACGCAAAGCTAACCTGCATACTAATACTTATAACACATGAAGACAAAAGAAGAGATCGTTAACAACTGGTTACCCCGGTATACAGGCGAAAAACTAGAAAATTTCAGTAAATACATCCTCCTCACCAACTTTAGCAATTACGTGCAGATGTTTGCCGACTGGCATAATGTGGAAGTAGTTGGTAAAGACCGCCCTTTTCAATGCGCCACAGCAGAAGGTATTACCATTATCAACTTTAGCATGGGCAGCCCTAATGCCGCCACTGTAATGGATTTGTTAAGCGCCATTGCCCCTAGTGCGGTGTTATTCTTAGGCAAGTGTGGTGGCTTGAAAAAACGCAATAAAATAGGCGACCTGATACTACCTATTGCTGCTATACGCGGCGAAGGTACTTCCGACGACTACTTCCCTTCCGAAGTACCGGCCATGCCTGCTTTCGCCCTGCAAAAGGCCATTTCTACCACTATACGCGACTACCAGATAGATTATTGGACTGGCACCGTATACACCGTCAACAGGCGTGTATGGGAACACGATATCGAGTTTAAAGAGTACCTGAAAAAGATACGGGCCTACGCCATTGATATGGAAACAGCCACCATTTTTACCGTTGGCTTTTATAACCATATCCCTACCGGCGCCTTGTTGCTGGTGAGCGATCAGCCTATGATTCCGGAAGGCGTGAAAACCGAAGCCAGCGATACTAAGGTAACAGCGCAATACGTAGAAAAACATTTGCGTATTGGCATTGACTCGCTGAAACAATTAATTAATAACGGCGCCACTGTACGCCATCTTCGTTTCTAATTACTATGAGCCAAAGCCGGAGCCCTTTGTTACAGGTAGCGGCGCTTTCTGTTGCCTTTCAGCAACATAATGCCACCCACAACGCTTTACAAAGGGTTTCCGTTACTGTTAACAAGGGCGAACTGGTAGCCGTGGTTGGTGAATCTGGTTCGGGCAAATCGGTTACTTCTTTATCCGTGCTGCGTTTACTACCCAGCCCTCCTGCCCTCTACACACATGGTCATATCTGGTACACCCAAAACAATAATAGCCTGGATCTGTTACAGGCCACTCCTGCACAAATAAGGCAACTACGTGGCAAACGCATTGCGATGATTTTTCAGGAACCCATGACTTCACTTAACCCGGTGCGCACCTGCGGCAGCCAGGTGATGGAAGCATTACGGCAACATACTGCTCTTTCACGAAAGCAGGCCTATACACAAACTATTCATTTGTTTACCCAGGTGCAGCTGCCCGATCCGGAGCGCATTTTCAAAAGCTATCCGCACCAGATAAGCGGCGGCCAAAAGCAACGGGCAATGATAGCCATGGCCATGAGCTGCCAGCCGGAGCTATTGATTTGCGACGAACCTACTACTGCACTGGATGTTACCGTACAAAAAAGTATATTACAACTCATTAAGCAATTACAGCAACAGCAGCAAATGGGCGTGTTGTTCATTACGCACGATTTAGGTGTAGTAGCCGAAATAGCCGACCGCATTGTAGTAATGTATAAAGGGCAGGTAGTGGAAGAAGGCACTACGCACGATATCTTTACACAACCCCAACATCCTTATACCCAAGCGCTGCTGGCATGCCGCCCTGCTTTGTATCCCCGCGGGCAACGCTTACCTGTGGTGAGTGATTTTTTAACGCCTGGCGAATCATCGTCTTTACCTGACGAAAACAATACAGTGTCCGTGGCGCTGACAATAGCCTCGTCACCCGCATCCATTACCACTACTGAAACTGCCAGCAACAGCATATCCGATAACATTAACACCGTTGAAGCCACACCGCTTATTACCGTTACCAACCTGGAAGTATGGTATCCCCGCTCCCGTAATTTCTTTGGTAAGGCCACCGCATACACAAAAGCGGTAAACGATGTAAGCTTTCAGATATATGAAGGTGAAACATTAGGCTTAGTAGGTGAATCCGGTTGCGGCAAGTCCACATTAGGTCGCGCTTTACTGCGTTTGGTGGCCCCCACTTCAGGCGAAATCACTTTTGGCAATGAATCGCTTAACCATATGAGTGAAAGCAGGCTCAAAGAAATGCGCCGGCAAATGCAGATTATTTTTCAGGACCCGTATTCCTCTTTAAATCCACGTAAACCCATAGGCAGCGCCATTGCAGAGGTGTTGAAGGTGCATGGCATAGGCAACACAGAAGCACAACGCAAGACAATGGTAATAGAACTACTCCAAAAAGTAAACCTGCTGCCAGAGCATTTTAACCGCTACCCGCATGAGTTTAGCGGTGGTCAGCGGCAACGTATTGTAATAGCGCGGGCACTGGCTTTACAGCCCTCTTTTGTAGTGTGTGATGAAAGTGTTTCGGCGCTGGATGTGAGTGTGCAGGCACAGGTGCTGAACCTGCTGAACGACTTAAAAAAGGAGTTTCGTTTTACATCGGTGTTTATCTCGCACGACCTGTCGGTGGTAAAATATATCAGCGACCGTATTATGGTCATGAACAAAGGGCAGATAGAAGAATGCGGCCCTGCCGAACAGGTGTATAACCATCCAAAGAGTAGTTATACACAACAGTTGATAGCGGCCGCCCCCCAATTATCTCTATAAATATTTAGAATTCGTAGCGTGAAGCAATGTCTGCATTCTCAAAAAACTCAGCAGCGCTGGGTCGCAGGGCATATACCAGTTTACGCAATTCTGTATCCAGCTGCTCTTTCAGCTCATCGCCGGTTTTCAGTTTACGGTTGGTCATGCTTACCAGGTCATCACCACTGCTCACCTCCTTTGTATTCACCGGTTGCAATCCGCTAATACCCAGTTTCCACTCATCCCCTTTCTTTACACGGTATTTAAAAAAGTAAACGATGCCTTCTTTTTCTTTTAAGCGCACTTTCTGTGTCGAAAGCACGGCTATGGTATCCAACCTGGCGTATCCTTCTGCATGCATCAGCACAGCCCTTGCCACCAGGTCCTGCTTTTTATAAGTAGCCGGAAACAGATCTTTTCTTTTTATATCTTCCAGCAACTCCAGCAGGCGGGCACGATAGTCTTCTTTAGCCGCCAGCCATCGCCAGATAGTATCTGATACTTTATAATTATTCTTCAACATGATTAATGCTGCCTGGCACTGCACTTCCGGGTCTTTCGATTGCAACAACCTTTCAAAATAACGGGGCACTGCCGCGTTTTTGTTATAGTAAGGCGCAATTAACACTGCATAGTTTGCCAGGTCGGAAGAAGAGAGATCGTTATTTATACCACGCTCATAACTATCACCATCGTTTTCATCCAGCTCACTCTGTTTTTCCAGTGTTTTCTCGTCACGTCCCTGCTGCCTTTTCAATTCTATTTTAGCATCGAAATAAATTTTACTGTAATAAGTTTCATAATCTTTCGCGGCTATCTGCCCGCTATCTGCCATTTTACGTAATAAGCGAATCACCGGCGTTTTATAATCTTCCAGCGATGCCAGTTGCAATAGCTCCGGAAACAGGCTACGGGTTAACTCCAATGAATCTTCCAGGTGGTTGAACAATGCGTTCTGATCAAAGCGATTGGTTAATATAGGCGGATCCTGCAACAACAGCTCTTTCAACTTTGCATAAGATATTTTATTCTTTAATCTTGCCAGCGCACGCAACACCTCATCCTGAAAATAGCTGGTATCGGCAGTTTTGTTATACAACCTTTCCAGCTGCTGCACTACCTTATCTACACAGCAGCTGTCTTTTAAAAAGCCGAATTCGTTAATAAAACGATTCTTAACATCAAAGTAGTTTTTGTTACCGTACTGTAGCCTGTCAATGGCTTCCTGCAACCTGCCGGTATCTGCTATAGAAAAGTACACATTAGATATGGCAGCAGATGCTTTCTTGCGCACAGCCGTGTCTTTGCTATAGTAATCGGCAAAGAACTTATTTACCTTGTTCTCAAACACCGATGGCCCCAGCACAGAATCTTCCGGTGTAAAGCTGTTAAAAAAATCCTTCACAAAAGAAGAAGAAGGGCGGATAGTGTTTATAAAAGCAGAGATACAAAAGGTATAATTATCCTTTAACAAATGCCTTCTGATAATTTTCTTCGACGTGTTGGTGTCTTGTATTTCCAACTGGTAACCGATGGTACCATTGGGTAACTGTAAACGGGTTTTAGCTGTTACTACCCTGTCTTTATACTGTTTTTCATTCAACTCTTCCCGCCAGAACTTTACTGTGTCTTTACTGTAAAAGTATTTGGGATATTGTTGCACCCGCACCGTAATCACCTCCCCTGTTGAATCGGCCCTGAAGCCCGCAAAACGTTCTGCCGGCCAGTAGCTATATTGATTATAGGTATCATCCAGAAAAGATTCATTCAGCGCGCGGTTCATCATGCGCACCAATGTAGTATCTAATGTGGGCTGCACCGCTGTTTTCACCGTAAAATGCAAAGAAGTATCTGCATATAGCACCGGGGTTGCATATGTAAAATCTGTCAGCTGAAACGATTCCAGATATTTGTTCACCACCGCTTCATTCTTTTTAGGCGCAGTTGCAGCCACCAGGTAGTAATGCGCACCACGCAGCACTGCACGGGCTTTCAGCAACTGGCCACTCTTCAATTCAAAGCTCATGTCCAGCGCCGGATAACCATTCTGCAAATGTTGTTCGCGCTTTAACTGCCGGCTGATACATTCCGATTTTTTCAGACTTTGTTCCAGCAGCGACAAATCAAAAGTATCTTCTTCCAGGAAGCTGTAGTTGGCTATTGTTTTTTTCCAGATAAAGCAGGCTGTTTGTGTAGTGCTGTCTTCCGCTTCATATTCCCAGCGGGCAAGCCTGTCAGTAGTTCCCGTGTTCTTACGCACTACCGGTTGCTGTGGCAGCAACACACTAAAGTCGCCATAAGAAGGCGTAAACTGCTGCCATTTCTTTTCATTGTTACCTACCTGTATAGAGCTAAAGAAAGTGTGGGCTTCCGCACCATCTACATAATCATCATTGCCGCTCATTTTAAACACCAGCACTTCAAAAGGAGTAACAAGAATGTTGTAGCGCTGTAAATCGCCACGGCGTGTGCGATTGGTGATATCAAAGCCCGGATAACCATTTTTAACGATGGCCGTTTTTTTGATAATTCTACCAGGTATATTTTCATACAGCAGGCTGTCTATTTTTTTAACCACCTCCTTCTTGCTATCCCCTGTTACAGCAGCATGCGTTTTTACACGGGTAAGCATGTAATAAGCGCCGTTATCCATATCTGCATATTGCCAGCTACCATTGTTCATGCTTACATAGGTGTCAGATCTTTTGTATAAAGGGCCAGGCAATTGCATGGCAATAATACCATCATCTGTAGTTACTTGGTTAAACGCCACCGGCACCCGCATTTTATCAATGGCTTCTTTACGGGTAGCGTCCCTGTCCTGCATTATCACAGGTCGCAGACGATATCCTTTCTTACGCAGCAATTCTATCACCCCTCTTTCACCAGGCAGGTGCGCCGCACCAACCCCCACAAACAAGGCACGGTGGCGCATGATAGTATCCATAGAGTTGGCTTGTATCTCGTTGCGCTTGTAAATGAACTTTTCGTTGAAGGCCGCTGAAACGCTGGTTAGCTTTTCCAGAGAATCCAGCATATCCAGATCGCCACGGCGATATGCTTCCTGCAGCTTCTTGCTAATGTTCTGCATCGATTCGCCATCTGTGTCCGGACGCTTTTTATTCTTCTCTTTGGCCATATCCTGGTAGGCTTCAAACTGCAGACGCTCTGCTTCGTAGTAATCTTCCACTCCCCCAGGCTGTTTGCCTAGCTTGCGGCCGGTTTGGTAAATGTATAAATCCAGGTAAGTACTTTCTTCATAATCGGCCTGCGACTGCACGCTGCGATACAACAACCCGTTTATGAGGGTAGGATCTTCTGTTAAAGCCGCCTTCAGGTTATCTTCATACCGCATCAGCCGGAAAGAAGATTCCAGCATAAAATTGCCAGGTGTTTTGCTGATATACTCTGTAAGATTGCGTTGGTCGCCTTCCATCTTCATCATATCCCGCTGCCAGAAATAAGGATTCAACTCCAGAGCCACCACATCACAGCCTTGAATAGCATGGTAAAATGAATCGCTCAGGTGAAATACCATCTTACTGCTTACGTGCATCGTACCAAACAGGTAAGAAGGCTTTTCAAGACCATTGCCGGTGATTTCCCACAACAGGCTGGGATAACGAACTGGTTTAGTTTTCTGAGCCTGGGCCGAAAAACACAGCACAAAAAGCAAACAAAATGCGGGAATTCTGTACATAACCGGGTTGGATATTAAGTAAGTACTGAAGTTGGCGAAAAGATATGATTTACTAAAATTTTATATACCCAAATAGTTCATCATCTGCCTATTTATCCGTAATATTCGTTAAAATAAGCTTAGCCCATACGAAATATGCCGCTAAATACCATACCTTTGCACACTTTTAAATCATGCCGTAACATGACACGAACCCTGTTTCAAAGCAGGGTGAACTGCATGTGACCATTGAAAAAATCAATAGACACATGAAATTATCACAATTCAAATTTGATCTTCCTCTTAACCTTATTGCCCAAAACCCTACCAAGCGTCGTGAAGACAGCCGAATGATGGTTATTGATCGCAAAACCGGCAACATCGAAAACAGGAACTTCAAAGACATTCTTGATTACTTCGATGACAAGGATGTGTTTGTAGTAAACAACACTAAAGTGTTCCCTGCCCGTATGTATGGCCGTAAGGAAAAGACCGGAGCGAAAATAGAAGTGTTTCTGCTGCGCGAACTAAACAAGCCTAACCGCTTGTGGGATGTAATTGTTGATCCTGCCCGTAAAATTCGCGTAGGCAATAAACTGTACTTTGGCGAGAATGATGAACTGGTAGCAGAAGTAATTGACAACACCACCAGCCGTGGCCGTACCATCCGTTTCCTGTGGGACGAAGATGAAGAGAGCTTCAAAAAAATGCTGGAATTTTTAGGGGAAACTCCTTTACCTAAATACATCAAACGTAAGCCAGACGAAGAAGATAAAGAGCGTTACCAGACTGTGTACGCTAAGTACGAAGGCGCTGTTGCAGCTCCTACCGCCGGTTTACACTTTTCAAAAGAACTGATTAAGCGTTGCGAAATTAAAGGTGTACGTTTTTCTGAGGTTACCCTGCACACTGGTTTAGGCACTTTCCGCCCTATTGAAGTGGAAGACCTGAGCAAGCACAAAATGGATGCAGAGTACTATCGCATTGACGAGAACGCCTGTAAGATTGTAAATAAGGCTAAAGAAACCGGCCACCGCATCTGCTCTATCGGCACCACTACCATGCGTGCTATGGAAAGCAGCTTTACTGCACAAAAGCTGTTAAAGCCCAGCGAAGGATGGACCAACACCTTTATCCACCCTCCTTACGACTTTAACGTGGCAGATAGCCTGGTTACCAACTTCCACCTGCCTAAAACCAGCCTGTTAATTATGGCTTGTGCTTTTGCCGGTTACGATTTAATTATGGAAGCTTACAAAAGAGCTATTAAAGACAAATACCGTTTCTTCAGCTATGGAGATGCGATGTTGATTCTGTAGTTCTTTCTTGTATAATAGAGTTGAAAAAGCCGCTTTTGAATGTTCAAAAGCGGCTTTTTCGTTTACCGATAACCCTGGTCATATATAACCCATTTAGCATAACTTAGCCCCTATCAATAACAGATTTATGAAAAAGATATGTTTGGCCATAGGTGTTTTACTTATCCATTATACCATGCAGGCACAACAAGTGATTACATTATACGAAGGTGTAGTTCCCAACTCCAAACCAGCTGCTACATATGCTGAAAAAAATGAAGAAACCAACGGACAGCTACGTACCAGCCAGGTAATCAATCCCACCCTTACGGTATATACACCGGCAGCCGATAAAAACACGGGCGCTGCCATTATCATTTGTCCCGGTGGTGGTTATAGCCGCCTGGCTATGACGCACGAAGGGCATGATGTGGCTAAACTATTTGCCAGCTGGGGTATTACTGCTTTTGTATTAAAATACCGTTTACCATCTGATTCTGTTATGCTGGACAAGTCAGAAGGCCCTGTGCAGGACGCGCAACGCGCTATTCAACTGGTAAGAACCAAAGCCAGCACCTGGGGCGTAGATACCGGCAAAATAGGCATTATAGGCTTTTCTGCGGGTGGTCACCTGGCATCTACTGCCAGCACGCATTTCAACAAAGCTTTTATCAGCAACCCGGATAATATCAGCCTGCGTCCTAATTTCTCTATGCTCATTTACCCGGTAATCACTTTCTCTGAAAAGTTCACGCATAAAGGTTCACGCGAAGGCCTTATTGGTAAAACGCCCAAGCCGGAAATGGTCACTTATTTCTCTAACGAATTGCAGGTGACAGATGCTACCCCTCCTACCTTCCTGGTACATGCCGGTGATGACAAAGCAGTTCCCGTAGAAAACAGCTTATCTTACTACAGGGCTTTAAACGATCACCATATACCTGCCGAGTTGCATGTATATCCTGGTGGTGGACATGGCTTTGGAATGAACAATAAAACTACCGCCGATCAGTGGACAGACAGATTGCAGAACTGGCTGAAAGGCTTGAAGGTGATTAAATAATATTTCGCCAGCTGGCGTGGAAAATCCGCCAGCTGGCATTATTTCTCCGCCAGTCCACACTTTTTTCCTACCAGCTGGCAGTATTATTCCGACAGTTGGCGCGAAAACTCCGCCAGTTGGTATTATTACTACAACAGTGTACCTCTAGCTTCCATCAGCTGGCCATATTGCTTCATCAATGAGCCTAACAGTGTCAACAAGGAGCATTTTTCCGTCAACAGTTCTCCTTTGTTTTCCAGCAGGCTTTGGCGGTTTCCCAACACAACTCCTGAAAGCTCCGCCAGTGGGAATATTCTCCTCACCTACTCCGTTTTCAGGCTTTTCAACGGATTGGTACGGGCCACTTTAATGGCTTGAAAGCACACCGTTAACAATGCAATAAGCATAGCCAATAGGCCTGCCGTTACAAAAATCCACCAGCTGATAGCAGTATGATAAGCATAATGCTGTAACCATTTATACATGGCCCACCAGGCTATAGGAGCAGCTATTATAAAAGCCAACCCTACCAGTAGCACAAAGTTGGTGGTGAGCAAACGGCATAAGGTGATAAAATTAGCTCCCAACACCTTACGCACACCAAACTCTTTGGTACGTTGTTCGGCAGTGAATATGGATAAACCTAACAACCCCAGGCAGGAAATTACAATGGCCAGAAATGCAAATACATTAGACAGGCTCTTAATCACCTGCTCGCTCTTATACAGTTTTGCATATTCTTCGGAAGAGAACTGATACGAAAAAGGAAACTTCGGGTTTACCTGTTTCCATAGCTTTTCCAGGCTGCCCAATGTGGCTTCCGTGTGGCCCGGCTCCAGTCTTACCAATAAAGAATTGATATAAGTGGGCGTAGTAATTCGCAATACCAGCGGGTTTATTTTATGATGTAACGATTGAAAATGAAAATCTTTCACCACTCCTATCACCTTGCCCTCTTTACCCCAGAAAGTAAAGGGCATACCTAAAATGTTTTTATTATTTATCTTCTTAGCAGCGGCTTCGTTAATAATATATGCTACAGAATCAGATAAAAAGCTTTTTGAAAAATCACGGCCTTCCACTACGGTTAGCTTCATGGTTTTAATAAAATCATATCCTACTCCCAGCTGCGTAAACGCCACTTTGTTCTTAGGATCTTTACCAGGCCACCTTACGCCCAATGTACTGTTTTCGGCATTTACAGGCACCTGGCTTACTTCACTCATGCTGTTAATGCCACTGATGCGCGCTGCTTCGGTAGTAAAAGAAGATAAATGTTTAGACATTTCATTATCGATATCAATAGCCACCAGGTTCTCCCGGTTATAACCCAGGTTAGACTGCTGCACATAGTCCACCTGCTGCGAAATTAATATGGTGGCAATAATCAGGATGATAGATAAAGTAAACTGAAATACTACCAGTGATTTGCGAAACCACAAAGCTGCAGGGCCTGCCTGCAATGAGCCGCCTTTTAACACCCGTACCGGGTTAAAACCTGCCAGGAATAATGCCGGGTAGCTACCTGATAAAAAACCTGTGATCAGTATTAATGCCAGCATTACACCTAAAAATTGACCGGAGAATATAGGTATAGCTATTTGCTTACCGGTTACCTGGTTAAAAAACGGCAAGGAAAGTATTATCAGCAATAAAGCCAGCAACGCCGCAATCAGTGCTATTAACACCGCTTCGCCCATAAACTGCCACACCAGCGACATTCTGTTAGCGCCAATTACTTTTCTTACGCCTATTTCACGCGCCCTTTTTACCGAGCGGGCGGTAGTAAGGTTCATAAAATTGATACAGGCTATTACCAGTATAAAAATAGCCACCAGCGTAAACAGGTTTACATATTCAAAACGCCCCCAAGCAGGCTTGCCGTTTTCAAACTGGCTTTTTAAATACACCTCTTTATACGGCTGAAACCCTATCTCTACATGAAACCCATATTTGGAATCATCTTCAAAACGTTCAATAAAATTTTTAACCTTTGCACCAACAGCAGCAACATTAGTGCCTGGGCGAAACAGTACATAAGTAGCAGGCATATGATTGCCCCAATCTTTTAACCAATCCTGGTGTTCAACATAACCATCCCAGTTTAACAGAAAATCAAACACCATAGACGATTGCGGGGTAATATCTTCAAACACGGCTTTTACCGTATAGTCGCGTTCATTTTCGTAACGGATCGTTTGCAGCATCGCCTTTTCGGGACTACCAAAAAAATTCACCGCCATAGAGCGGGATATAGCAATACTTTCCGGTGTGGCAAGCGCATCTGCTGCATTGCCCTGTAACAAAGGATAACTGAATATCTGGAAGAAGTGTTTCCCGGCTGCTGTGCCTTTTTGTTTCAGCGCTTTGGTGCCCACTGAAAAGGTATTCCCATATATTTCCGCCATGCTAACAGCCATTTCCACTGCCGGCACCTGCTTTTCCAGTTCCTGTGCCAGCAAGCCCGGCGTAGCATATTGCCCTTCTATTTTACCATCGTAATGCTGTGCTTCATATACCTGGTAAATCTGCTTAATATTTTTATGAAACCCGTTTATTCCTTTTTCGTCCTGTATCCATAAAAATATCAGCAGGCTGCAAGCCATGCCCAATGCCAGGCCGGCTATATTAATAGCAGAAAATCCCCTGTTTTTCCAAAGATTTCTGAAGGCTACTTTACAGTGGCTTTGCAACATCATAAGCGTGCTGGTTTCTTAGGTAAGTTAGGTATATGCACAGAATAATGCCAACCTTTCTATGCATTGATTTACAAGCGGTAAGTAAAAAACAAACGTGTAAACCTGTACGGTTTTATTACAGTGTAGTGTACGCTTACACCCAAAAAAAGGGGCCGGGATTACTCCCGGCCCCTGGCAAAGTATATTGATACAATTATTTACTACAAGCCAAAAATGCCTGCGTTTAACAACTGTAATGTTTTGGTTCTATGCTCGCTTGGCACCAGCAGTGAAATATTATGCGGGCTGCCACCGTAACTTACCATACGCACAGGCACACTGTTCAGTGTTTCAAACAAACGCTTTAACACGTCGGGCGTTTGTGCTATTTCGTTACCCACGATAGAAACAATGCTCTGGTTGGTATCTACTTCAACATGACCAAATGGTTCCAGCTCTTTAATGATATGATCTAAATGTGCATCGGTATCAATAGTAACCGATACTGCAACTTCCGAAGTGGTGATCATATCTATCGGCGTTTTGTATTTTTCAAATACTTCAAACACCTTTCTTAAAAAACCATAAGCCAGCAACATACGGCTGCTCTTGATTTTGATAGCAATGATACCGTCTTTAGCTGCTACTGCTTTCACGCCTACAGTACCCGCTTCTTCCTGGATGGTAGTGCCTTTGGCTTCGGGCTGCATCGTGTTCAGCAGCTTTACAGGCACATTACCTAACTGGGCAGGCCAGATACAGGTAGGATGCAGAATTTTAGCACCGAAGTAAGCCAGCTCAGCCGCTTCGTCAAAGCTTAACTGCTCAATAGGCAATGTTTTGTCAACAATACGTGGATCGTTGTTGTGCATGCCATCAATATCCGTCCATATTTCACATACAGTAGCGTGGGCTGCTGCCGCTATCAGGGAAGCAGTATAATCACTACCCCCTCTTTTCAGGTTATCTACCTCACCACGGGAGTTGCGGCAAATATAGCCCTGGGTAATGAACATTTTTTTATGGCTATGTTGTTTCAACAGCTGGTCCAGTTTATTAGTGATAGCAGGCAGGTTAGGCTCTTCGTTGCTATCAATGCTCATAAACTCCAGTGCCGGCAACAGCAGGTGGTCAATACCCTGCTCTTCCAGGTACACGCTGAACAGCTTGGTGCTCATCAGCTCGCCCTGTGCCAGAATATCTTTATTCAGCGCTTCGCTAAAGCTAATGCGCAGTATGATGTTTAAAAATTCAAAATGCTCCGTTACAATAGCGTTAGCCTTAGCACGTGCCTCTTCCTTTATCACCAGTTCGGGTACAAATTTCCTGTAATGAGCTTCCAGCTCGTCAATCTTTCGTTTGGCTGCTTCGCGGTCGCCGCCTGCAATAGAATCACTAATACCTACCAATGCATTGGTAGTTCCACTTAATGCACTTAACACCACAATTTTAGCATCGCTGTCTTTGGTTATCAGCTGTGCCACCTGGTGCATACGTTCCGGCTTACCAACGCTGGTGCCGCCAAACTTCATAATTTTCATCGCTGAGGGATATTTAATACCAGTTCAGAACACTTGACTCGATGTCTTACTGACTAGATGACAAAATGTACTCTTTCAACTTGTTTTGAAAAGGTTGCCGAAGTTAAAGCTCAATTCCGAACTTCTGCGCCAATTGTTGTAAATCTTCTGTCACCGCCGCCACAACGGGAATACCGTCTTTTCTGCGGGCTGCTTCCATTTCCCTTTCCGGATCGCCTGGAATCAACACCTTCTCGTAACCTTCTGATGGTTTTGCCTTGCGGAAACGGGTAATCCAGTTGTCCATATGGCTTTTAAACTCATCAGCCGGGCGAAACGCGTCTACACGCATAGCGCCGAAAAAGTGTCCCAGCCCCTGGCCCGGCATGTTTTCGGGCATAGGCACATAGGCAGGAAAAGGCGGCGCCCAGGGGCCATAGCTGGCGCCACTGAGTACAGCAGAGAATATATCAACAATACTGCCCAGGGCATAGCCTTTATGGCTGCCATGTTCACGGTCGCTACCCAAAGGCAATAACGAACCACCCTGCTTTAATTCATTGGCATTGCTGGAAGCATGGCCGGCTTTATCCTGCACCCACCCTATAGGCGCGCTGGCCTGCTTGCGCTGTAATATTTCCAGCTTGCCATTAGCAGCTGTGGTAGTGGCAAAATCGGCTACAAACGGAGGTTGTTCCTGAGCGGGAATAGCCACTGCAATGGGGTTAGTACCCAGCATTTTTTCTACACTAAAGGTAGGCGCTACCAATGCACTGGCATTGGTCATAGACATACCAATCATATCGTGCTGCAAAGCCATCATAGCATGATAACCGGCAATACCGTAATGGTTACTGTTGCGCACAGCCACCCAGCCGGTACCGGCTACTTTAGCCTTTTCAATAGCCACCTGCATAGCAAAAGGAGCTACTACCAGGCCCAGGCCTGCATCGCCATCCACCACCGCAGTAGACGGGGTTTCATGCACTATTTTAATCTGAGGATTGGCATTGATACGGCCGGCTTCCCATAAACGAACATAGCCGCTTAACCGGGCTACGCCGTGGCTGTCTACTCCACGGATATCGGCACTTAATAAAACTTCGGCAGCAAGCGCTGCGTCTTTGGCATTACAACCTATTTTGGTAAATATGCCGACTGTAAAATTATACAGCCGGCTATATGCGTACATTTTTTCCATGTTTAAAACGGAAGATCATCCAATGGTTCTGTTATTTCACCGGCTGCTGGAGCATTGGATGCCGGAGAATTGTAATTGTTACCACCGCCGTAATTTGCATTACCGCCTCCACCATAACTGTTACCACCCTGTTGGCCGTAGTTACCACCACCACCTTCGCCACCACCGCCTTCACGGTTACCGCCACCCAGCAACTGAATGCTTACTACACGCATAGTTAAGCTGGCGCCCTGGCGTCCGTCGTTGGTTTGGTAGGTACGTACTTCGGGGTTTCCTTCCACATATACCGAAGTACCTCTTTTCAGGTAAGGCGCAATACCGGTTTTATCAGTCCAGTAAGCACACTCTACCCAAATAGTTCTATCTTTCGTATTACCGGTAGCATCCCTGAATTTTTCAGTATGAGCCACACTGAAATTGATTACGCTTCTTCCGTTCACATTATTCAGCACGCAATCTTTACCCAGGTTTCCTATCACTTGTAATTTGATCATATTGAGGTTAATTGTTAATTAGTTTAGCAAAATAAACAAATAAAATGGTTATTTCTGCATGTCTGTCCAGTGTAATAACCAGTCTATCATGCGGCTGGTATAGCCATATTCGTTATCAAACCAGGCAATCAGCTTTAACTGCCTGCCAACCACCGAAGTAAGTGTGCCATCTACAATACATGAGTGGGTGTTGCCCTTAATATCCAGTGATACCAGCGGGTCGGTAGTGTATTCCACCACCCCGTCAAATTCGTTTTCGGCCGCTTTTTTAAACAACTCGTTGATTTGTGCGGCGGTAATATCGGCTTTCATTTGCACGGTAAAATCGGCCATAGCCCCATTAGCTACCGGCATTCGCGTTGAAATAGTGGCTATTTTACCCTGCAAATTGGGGAAAAGGCGTTCCAGCGACTGAAACAGGTCCACCTCAAACGGGATAATTGACTCCGCTGCCGCTCTGCCCCTGCGAAAGTTTTTATTAGGCCCGTCTACCAGTTCCTGGCGCGAAGTATAACTATGCAGCATGTTTACCTGCACCGATTCTATACCTATAGCATTGAGTATGTAAAGGATATGTGTAGAGCAGTTGGTCATACAACCACCCGGCGAAAACAAAGTGGTATCGGCCGTTAAATGATGCTGGTTAAAACCATAAATCAACAAAGGCACATCCGATGGGCCGGTACTGGACAGCATTACGCGGGAAGCGCCTGCTTCGCGGTGCAGGGCCGCCCCGGCACTATTGGCAAAAACACCTGTACATTCCAGCACCACATCTACCTGCAACTCTTTCCAGGGCAATTGACGCGGATCGGCGCACTGCAAAAAACGAACACCTTCGGCAGGTATGGGGCCTGTGTAGGTACCATACACCGAATCGTATTTCAGCAGATACATCAGGTGGTCCGTTTCCATTATATCGTTCACCGCAACCAGTTCCACTTCTGTACAGGTAGCCAGCCGTCTGTATAACAAACGACCAATCCTACCCATTCCGTTAATAGCAACACGCATACTTTTCGTTTAAAGGACTGCAAATATCAAAAAAGAAAAGTATTGCGCGCACCTATTTTATGTTATAGTTGAGTAACGCCGTTACCGGGCTGCCGTTACCGGTAATTCCTTCCACTATCACCCTCACCGGCGCGGTGTTAACGCTGTTGACGTAAGGCAGGGTTATTTTGCCGTTAATATTCACATCCGGCTTCCAATACAGCGTAGTGCGCTTGTCCTGTGCGGGATTATCCAGACCGGCGCGCGGCACATAAAATTCACGTGCTTCGTAATAACCGGTTACGGTGGTATTCAACAGGTCCAGCTGCTTGCGCGACCAGGCTTCCGGCTTCAGTGTCAGGTAAATAAACCAGGCGTCGTTCATGGTAGCGCCTATCATATGGCGAATGGTTACCTGTTCTATTACACTCATGGGTAATGTGTAATAATCCAGACGTTCAAACACGTCTTCCACCTTATTTACTTTAAATCGCGGTCTTAGTTTTTGGCCGTTGGAGTAAAAATATACCCCCTGGCTTTCGGCGTCGGTAGTGGCACCGGGCATGCGATGCAGTATAAAGTTTTCGAGGGTGCCATAATCCTTATCATCTGCCGCGGTAACGCTAAAAGTGGAATCCGGACCACCAAAACTGGTATAAAACCCATCTCTAAACTCGGCTTTTTTAGGCGTATTCTTTACAGTAACCCCTTCCAGCATACGTGCTGCATCTTTCTGTTGCTGCTCAATCAAAGCCTGCCTTTTACCGCTCTCTGCTGCAAAACGCTGCACGGGCGCAGCAGTATCAGACAAAAGCGAATTCCACGCAGGTAAGGCTGTTGCTACCAGCTTATTGTTCATTACAGAATCTAGTAATAACATCCCGCCTTTTTTCCCTTCTTTATTGCGCGAGGTAATAGAAACCGGCTGCGATCCGTACAAAGGCAGGCCATCCATGTACCAGTTACCCAAACTGTCTGTTTTAGTAAAATAGATCTTATTGCCCCTTGCTTCTGCCGCCATTAAAGTAATGTTCATGTTGGGTAACGATTTACCACCCAGCGACTGCTTTACATGACCCGAAAGGGTAATACCCGGTTCGGGTAAATAACGTATTACAATAGCCGTGTCTTTTACACGTCTCCATAAAAAGTCGCGCCATCCCTGGGTACGTAACAGCAAATCACGTTGCGCCGCCCGGTTGTTATTTTTCTTATCCAGGTAAGCAGCCAGGTTAGTGATACCACCCCGCAGCTCACTTTGCAGCAACAGGTAATTCACAATATTCTCTTCACCGGCAGGCACTATACCACCATCTACTACCGCTACCGAAAGCGCAGCCGTGGCCGGCGTGCCATCTGCTTCACAGGCTTCTACCGATAAAGTAATAGGCTCACCTGGTTTATAAATGTCCTTGTCTGTTTTCAGCGCCAGGCTGGCAGCAGTTGTTTTTTCTACATATACCAAACGTTCACTATGCGGGCGCAGCTGCGCATCGTACAGCGTAATAGCTGCAACCCCTTCCGGAAAAACCCGCTTAGGCAGTAACATCATAGTTTGCTGGCCTTGCAAAACGGTAGTATCCTCAAAGTAAAATTTGCCTGCATGTTTACCGGCTATAGTAACACGCTTATTGGCGAGTGCCTGTAGTGTGGCATTGTTGGTATATATCTGCACTTCAAAAGCGGTATCCTTTTCGTTCACCTGTAAGGTAAAACCCTGTTCCAGGGCCGCAGGAATATCTGTAGTAAATGTTGCTCCATTGGCATACCTGCCTTTTACCTGGTAAGCAACACCAGGCGCAGGCTGTAATAAAAAACTGCCCATGCCATTGCAGGTGGTTTGTATAGTGGCCAGCTTTTCGCCCGAAGCTGTTTCTACTGTTCCGGACAAGCCCACAGGTTTACCCGCTATGTCTTCTGCTTTAAAAGCCACCCGGTTATTCACTCCCGCTATCATGGCACCGCCTTCGGGAAAAAACAACACCCGGTTATCGGCACTTACCGCGGCAGCAGTTACTGTATTTTTTCCACCATTTGTTTTAACAGCTTCTGGTTGGCCGGCAGGTACCCCTGCACTGATATGAATGTCTTTCTCAAACACAAACATGTTTCCAAAATTGCGCATCCAGTTGGTATAGGCTCTCAGTTGATAGCGCCCGGCAGGTAAGGCATCGTCCAGCTTGCAATCGCCATGCCCTGCGCCATTCTCTACCCGTATAATAGCGCTGTTTATGATATCGCCCTGCTGCGATAACAACTCTACATACACATTATTACTGTTTTTGGCAGGCAGGCCGGTTTGCGCATCCGTTACATACACCTTATACCAGATATCTTCCCCCGCGGTATAGTAATCTCTATCCGTGTGCAGATAGGCCTTTTCAAAAAACAGGAGGGCCTTGCGGGGTGGTTGCTGTGCGTGTAAGGCAACAGCACCATACATAGCGGGGATGGCACAGGCAAGTAAGCCTGCTATCAACATTTTGATCATGCGTTTCATATGACAGGTTTCGAATATAAATCATTTACCGATGGAAGAAACCCATTTCAGGACAGTATAGGATGGTTGGCCAATTACAACTATTACCTATCTTGCCTGTGTGAAAATACTTTTCTATTCCGTAGGCAAAGCCCATGAGGCGTATGTAAAGCAGGGTGTGGAGGACTTTACCGACCGTATTACCCGGTATTTTCCGGTAAGCTGGCAAATTATTGCCCCGCCCAAAAATGCAGGTGTAATGCAGGAAGCCGAGTTGAAAAAGCAGGAAGCGGCCCTGATATTACAGGCATTACAGCCCGACGATCAGCTGATTTTACTGGACGAAAGAGGTAAACAACTGTCTTCGCCCGAGCTGGCAAAACTGATACAGCAAAAAGCCAATGAAAGCAGCAAGCGCCTGGTATTTTTAATAGGCGGCGCTTTTGGTGTAGACGATAGTATTACCAAACGCGCCAATTTTGTGTGGAGCCTGAGTAAGCTGGTGCTGCCACATATGCTGGTGCGGCTGGTACTGGCCGAGCAGGTATACAGGGCCTGCACTATATTGCGTAACGAAAAGTATCATCACGTTTAACATATTATCATACCCGACCGTTTACACTTTTTATATGAGCCTGAGCATTACCATTATCATTATTGCCATTACAGTAGTTATATCTATTATGAAGTTTAACAGCTACGAACTGGAAGACGCTTTAATATTCGATCCGCCGGCTGTGTACTACCGCAAACAATGGTACCGCTTTATTACCTGCGGCTTTATTCATGCCGATATTGCGCACCTGGCCTTTAACATGTATTCGTTGTACCTGTTTGGCCCTATTGTGGAACAGAAGTTTATATACATATTTGGCGCACAGGGCAGGTTGATATATCTGCTGATGTATCTTACTTCACTGGCTGCCTGTTTAATGCCCACGTATGCACAGCATAAAACCAACAACGGTTACAGAAGCTTAGGTGCATCTGGCGCCATATCGGCAGTATCGTTCTGCTTTATGTTCCTGGAGCCAACCACCGGCATCGGCTTTATCTTTCTGCCTTTTTATATTCCCGGTTTCTTATTCGCTATTATTTACCTGGTAATATCTTCTGTACTGGCTAAAAGAGCCGATAGTCATATTAACCACTCCGCGCACATATGGGGTGCTATTTATGGAGTAGCTTTTTTAATATTCACCTGTTATGTATTGAGCGACTACAAGGTGCTCAGCAATTTTGCAGAACAGGTTTCGGGATATATCAGCGCTAAGTTTCATTAATCGCCTCTGCACTTATCAACTCATTAGCCAATGGGTTGATAAGTGCATATCAGCACGTTTTGCGTAGCAGGTTTTACTTTAAACCTATTGTCTATTCTTCTTCCTACTATCCATATAATTTTCTGATTCATTTCCAGCACCCACACTTTCTCTTTGTCGGTAGCAGACAGTTTCTGATCTATTAAAAACCGGTTGATCTTTTTCTTTTTCTGCATGCCCAACGGGTAAAAATAATCACCTTGCTTCCAGGGCCTGAGCAATAAAGGAAACTCAATGTCTTTAGCGTCCAGCATAGCCACCAGTGGGCTGTTTTGTGTTTCGGCTTCGGCCGGCTGCGCTACCTGTAAAGCCGTAAGCAAAGTGCCTTCTTTAAACACTACCACACTGCCCTGCTGTTCCACTACCACATGTTTGGCCGTTTCTGTTACTGCCGGGGCAATAATCAGCCAGTTGCGGTTTTTAATAATGCGGTGTGTGGGCGATGCAATATAACTGCCGTTGTGCCCGGTATACATCAGCTTTTTCACTTCCTCTACCTGTGCGGCTGTAAACTGGCAGGGGCGTATTATTTCCCACAACAGCGTGTGCATGGGTTCTGTTTTCAACAGCTTAAATATGGGAATATGTATTTCGTTGCCTTTGTGTTCTACCAGCTTTGCGAGCTGCTGCGTTACGGCCTGTGTGTATAGCATTTCAACTTCATTAAACCTTTCTATATTATGCAGTAAATTATCTTCCACCGCGGGAAAAATGTTTTTCAATGCCGGAATCAGTTGTAGCCGGAAATAGTTACGGGTATATTTTTCAGAAGCATTGGAAGAATCTTCCACCCATTGCAAGCCATGCTGTGCAGCGTATTGTACAATCTCTTCGCGTGTAGCAAACAGCAAGGGCCGGATAAGGTTGCCCTGCATCGGTTGTATACCATGCAGCCCCTGAATACCTGTGCCCCTGAAAAAATTCATCAGTAGTGTTTCGATATTGTCATTGGCATGATGTGCAGTAGCTATGGCCACCGGCCCTGCCGCTTCTTTTTCGCGCGCCATTTGTGCAAACCAGTTATAACGCAACACCCGGGCCGCTTCCTGGATAGCCATTTTATGTTGCTGCGCCCACTGGACCGTGTTAAAAGGTTGCACCCATACAGGAACCTGGAACTGCTGGCCTAACGACCTCACAAATTCCTCGTCCCGTATGCTTTCCTGGCCCCGTAAACCAAAATTGCAATGAAGTATGGTAAAATTAATAGAAGCGATGTGTAACAGGTGGGCAAGCACCACACTGTCTATTCCTCCACTTACTGCCAGCAGCACATGACACTGCCCTGAAGGGAGGTGTGGAAACCTTTGTTTCCAGCTTTGCATAAAACGTTCCGGCACATTCATAGTGCAATATGCACAAAAACCTGCTATTGAGCTGTAAATGCCGGCAATACCCTGGTGGCGTTCACCAATAACGTGGCGCTATCCATCACTATTACGTCTAAGATGGCGATGGACGGATGCTGCACTTCAAATACCAGGTAATGCGGCTCGCGGTTCAGTAACCGCAAGCCATTACCGGTTTGTGAAAAATGCAACAGGGTGTTTTCAAAGGAATCCAATGAAATTATAAATTGAGCGCCTGCGATGGCTCCGTTTCCTTTACATTGAAAACTGGTGCCAGGCAAACAATTCTGTACATGATTTACCAGGTGATTACTGGCCCAGTGAATATACCAGGCTGCTATCTCCGACAGGTTGATGGCAGTATTGGAACAAGTGATGTCCAAAACGGCGTTATGAAAAATACATAAGTAACGGTTATCAGATGTGCTGTTACTACTCACTGCACAATGCGCGGCCACGCTGTTATCTACCTGTAAGGCCAGCTCTTCACACTGCGTTAAACTTCCCTGTGCCACAAAACGGTTATAAGCCAAAGCGTTGCCTCCGCTGCTCACATACAGCTTCACCATCAGCATATCCTCCCCACGTTGCAACATCCATATTTTCAGCACCTCTTCCTTACCCGGCACTACTTCTGTATAACTGGTAACCCACGCGCCTTTAATATAAGGAATAGCCGCAGGCTCAGGCCATTTACCTGCAATGACCTGTTGCGCCTGTGATAAAAAACGGGCAGCTGAAAAACCCGTTTGAGAGATAAAAGCGTTTGTATGTGGTAAATCGGGCTTGCGGTGTAAACTATATATTTCATCTACACTTACCACCCCGGTATACTGCATTACATCATCTTCAGTCACCGCTTTTCTTTTATGGCGAATGTTAGCGGCGTTGTCTATGGTTTGCTCAATATAATCGGGCATCATTTCATAACCCATATGTGGCCCCAGTGCTGCATCAGCAACTACCCCATAAGCAGGCAGATACACGAAAGCATGATTATCCCAAGATGTAGTGGGCTCTTCTGTAGCCCTAGTAGCAACCATTGCGGGCTTATTGCCACTAAAAGTACTGTTTAGCAGTTCATGCCCCGCTATTCTGGTAGGGCTAACAAAGCCAGCCTGCTGCAATAAACAATAATAAGTACGGTAACCATAACATTGCAGCATGTATTGCAGCAAGGCTGCTTTATCGTAACTGTTAGCAACGGCCTTGCTGCTTTTGCCTGCGGCAAAATAAGCGTTATAGTGTAATGTAACCTGGTTAAAGCTATTCACTGTTACAAAACGTGCAGCTGCGGTATGGATATCTAAAACGGGCGAAGATGTATTAAAAATACTTTGTACAATAGATTGAACGGGATACATATAGGCAGCCTCTGCCGGAAAATAGCTGGCCAGTGTTACTGCTTCGCACAAAGTGTTTAACAGCTCCACTGGCGTGCCATTTTTGTGTACTGCATCTGGTAGCTCGCATAGGTTTATCCAATACATTTCTACAGGTATAGTTCCCAACGGTATTACATGACCGTTGTTCAATACCAGTTGCATATACAACAAATCATCCTGCAGCTGGGCAAGGGCTTCGGGTATATAACAAGCAGTTGCTACTATAGTATCACTGGTATATTCGCCATAAAACAATAAGGTACCGTTGGCGGCAAGTACTTCAAGCACCCCTTGCCTTGTTGCATTGCCGCCAACCGCCAGCTGTATAGCTAATTGCGGGCGTGTGTTGCACCCGATATTAAATGCTACAGGTACCGGCGCGGTACATATGTTCTTATTGTTCCATAGTGACAAATGCGGATTAATAAGTTGACCGTTTTGCGACAACACAATATTATTGTGTGCCTGAACGGCTATAAGTTGCACATCCAGGGTAGCAGATGGTTTGGGTTTTAATAAAGTGGCTACCATATCATATTGGATTTACAATCGCATGCAACCCGTGTTATAAATATTTGTTTATAACCATGCGGCATGTTATCTTTAGTTAGTTGGTTATTTCGCAGTTAAAAGACGCTATTGCCATTTACTGTTACTGCTATAAAGTTGAAACGATTTGCTCAAAACAATAACACGGTTAACCGGCATTTTTCATCTACCGGAAAACCGTTAGGCACTCCACTTCTTCCGTACTTCATGCAATTAAACTGTTTGCGATATTCGTAAACATATTATAATGATGGCCTTATGATAACACGCTGACTATAAAAAAATAGTATTTTTATTTTTTAACATCTAAAATTTAAAAAACAAATGAGCCTTTATCCAGTGTTAAACCCCCGTATTGTCTACACTACCCTTCCTGAATCTTATCCCCTTTTAGGCTTTTCAGGTGGTAACGTTTATCAGCCTGCTGCTTATACCGAGGGCAACGAAGACAAAGCATCTTACACCATTTTATTACCTATTCCGGGCGGCATTATGGTATCCTTACCACAGGAGATCGTTTTTGATCCGGTTTACAAAAAGTTTTACTGCACGCTTACCCTTTATCCGGATCTGAACGCTCAGGAAATGCGCCTGGCCATGATCAGCTTTACAGTAGACCCTTCTGAATTACTGGTTGTATCTAACCCTATTGAAATTTCAGTTTCTCAGTACGAGGCAGACCCGATAGTAAGCCAGGCGGGCAACGATGACGGCGTAGGCGGCGGAAGGCTGGTAGGTAAGGTGGTAATGGATTCGAACATTATACCTAATTAGTATTATGCATACCCGGATGGAATATGTACTTTAGCCTTTACTGACTAACTACTGATGAAAAAAGCATATACCCTTTTCCTGTTTATTGTATTAGTGTGCACAGTATCTGTTACTCATGCGCAATCATCTTTGTATATTGATAGCATACAGCAATTACTGCGTTTACCCAAACCAGACACCAGCAGGTTGCATTTATTTATAAAGCTGACCCAGCTGCCAGACTGTTCGCCGGATACACTGTTCAGGTATGAAAAGTTGTATTACGAATATGCAGAAAAGCATCATCTCACTACAGCTATTCCCTACGCTTTGTATGGAATAGGAGTGGCTTGTTTTAAGAATAACAACAACTCTGAAGCCGTTAACTACTTTTACCGTGCCGCCGAAATGCTGGAGAAAAGTAACAACAATCCACTGCAACTTTCCAGGTGTTATGAGATGCTGGCTATGACATACAAAAATACTGACAGGAATGAAGATGCCCTGAGATATTACAGGCAATCTTATTGGTTAAGGCTTTCATTAAAAAATGAACAGTACCTGGTTAGTACTTATAACGGGCTAGGCACAACTTTTCGTGCACTGGGCAAGCCAGATTCGGCTATCTTTTACCTGAAAAAGTCGCTACTGGTAGCCCAAAACATGCACAATACCTTAAATATTGCCCAGGTTACCAATAACCTGGGTAATATTTACTGGCAACAAGATAATTATACAGAAGCCATCAGCTGGTATAAAAAAGCGCTGGAATCATTTGAAGAGCTGGAGAACCCCCATGGTATTGCAGAAGCTACATTTAACCTGGGATCTATAGCTTATAACCAAAACGACATACCTGGGGCCATCAAATACTTTAACCAAAGCCTTGCAGCGGTTGAAGATGGTCAGTCCCTGGAACACCTGGAGTGGACTTATATACACCTGGCCTACGCTTATGAGAAATTACATCAATACGAAAAAGCAAATATCAACTACAAAAAGCACGACTTAGTACACGACAGCATTTTCAACATTGCCACCCAGAAAGCAATCGATGATGTGAAAGAAAAATATGAAACAGAGAAAAAGGAGCAAGCTTTAAAACATGAGAAAGAAAGAACTTTAACCCTTTCCAAATTAAACCACCGCAACCGCCTGGTTATTTACCTGCTTATATTTATAGCCATCTCCATCACTACCCTGGGTTTCTTTTTACTGAGCGCCAGCCGCAAAAAACGGATGATAGCCGACCAGTTATCAGCTTTAAAACATAAAGAAAACGAGCAATTGATTCGTGAGCAGGAACTAAAAAGTAATATTGCCATGCTGGAAGGGCAGGAAGCTGAACGGCAGCGTATTTCCATGGAGCTGCACGACAGGCTGGGCGGCACATTGGCTTCATTAAAGTTTTTAATACAAAGCGTGTATGTTAAAGACGAACAACTGTCCGATCACTCACAGAAAATAGACCTGTTATTGCAAGATGCTTTAAAAGACGTAAGAGGTATTTCGCATAACATGTCTGTAGGCATTTTGCACAAATACGGTTTGGCAGAAGCCCTGTCCGATTTAAGAGAAACCATTGAAAGTTCAGGTACTATGCAGGTAGTGATGAATTTACAGGGCGTTAACCGTTTACCTAAACAAAAGGCGGAAGAAGTATATTATATTGTGCGGGAGCTAACCACCAATGCTTTAAAACATAGTCAGGCAAGCGAGCTGTATGTACAGTGCCTTACCGAAGAAGAAGTGCTGGTACTTACCGTTGAAGATAACGGAGTGGGCTTTGATATGTCGCAGCGGGCCAAAGGCATAGGCTTAACCAACATAGAAGCACGCGCCCATAAAATCAATGCCACACTGGATATTGAATCGTCGCCCGGCAATGGCACTTCCTTTTTTTTCCGCATTCCTATTGCATAACTTATAGATGACTACATGAACAATTTTTCAATTATAATAGTAGACGACCACCAGCTTTTTATAGAAGGACTAACGGCTTTACTGCGCGCCAATGACTATAACGTTATGGGCTTTGCCAACAGTGGCAAAGCACTGCTGGAACAACTGGAAACACAGCACCCCGACTTGTTGCTGATGGATATAGGAATGAAAGAGATGGATGGCGTAGAATTATCGGCAGAAGTAAAAAAGCGCTACCCCGAAATTAAAATCCTGATCATTTCCATGCATGCCAAAAGAGTATACCTGGAAAAACTGATTGAAGCAGGTGTAGAAGGGTATATATTAAAAAGCGCCAGCGATGAGGAGTTAAAAACAGCTATTTATTCTATTGTAAACGGGGGCACCTATTTTTCGTCGCAGGTAAGCGACAGCATTCTGCAAAACATGCTGGGCCGCAACCACCAACCGGATGTAATATTAACGCCACGCGAAAAAGATGTGCTGAAGCTGATTGCAGAAGGCATGAACACCAAAGAAATTGCCGCCAGTTTATTTATCAGTGTCAACACAGTAGAAAGCCATCGCAAGAATGTGCTGTTGAAAACAGGCTTAAAAAATGTGGCCCACCTGATTAGATGGGCCTTTGAAAACGGTCATTTATAAGCAATAAGATTATCCTTTTTTCACTTCTTTAGCCCAGGCATCTTTTAAGGTAACAGCGCGGTTAAATACCATTTTTTCTTCGCTGGTATCTTTATCCATACAAAAATAGCCTTTACGCAAAAACTGGTAGCGGTCGCTGAATTTAGCATTAGCCAAAGCCGGTTCGGCATAAGCATTCTGTATCACATGCAACGACTCGGGGTTCACATAATCTTTAAAATCGCCCTCTTCGTTGGCAACATTCTCCACTTTAAACAAACGATCGTACAACCTTACTTCGGCATGAATAGCGTGTGCTATGCTTACCCAATGCAGGGTCCCTTTTACATTAATGCCCGATGTATCTGCACCACTTTTACTGTTAGGGAGGTACACACAATGTACTTCGGTAATATTGCCCGCTTCGTCTTTGATTACTTTTTCGCATTGGATAATGTAAGCGCTTTTTAAACGCACCATTTGTCCCGGAGCCAGGCGAAAATATTTTTTCGGCGGGTTTTCCATAAAGTCTTCCCGCTCTATATAAATCTCATTACTGAATGGCACTTCCCTTTGGGTAGTATTCGGATCTTCCGGATTGTCTTCGCTCAGCATCATTTCCACACCTTCGTAGTTAGTAATCACCACCTTCAGTGGATCAAACACCACCATACGGCGTTGTGCTTCTTTGTTCAGATGCTCGCGCACACAAAACTCCAGCAATCCCACATCAATCAGGTTATCGCGCTTGGCCACCCCTATCCTTTCGCAAAACTCGCGAATGCCTTCCGGCGTGTATCCCCTGCGGCGCATACCACTGATAGTGGGCATACGGGGGTCGTCCCACCCGTCTACAAACTTTTCCGTAACCAGTTGCAGCAGCTTTCTTTTGCTGGTGACTGCATAGGTAAGGTTTAAGCGTGCAAACTCATATTGATGACTGGGGAAAATTTCCAGTTGTTGAATTAACCAATCGTACAGTGGGCGGTGCGGAATAAATTCCAACGTACAAATACTGTGCGTAATCTTTTCTATGCTATCGCTTTGGCCATGGGCAAAGTCGTACATAGGATAAATGCACCAGGCATCCCCCGTGCGGTGATGGTGGGCATGCTTAATGCGGTAGATAATAGGATCGCGCATGTGCATGTTAGGGCTGCTCATATCCACACGTACCCTTAACACCTTTTCACCATCTTTATATTTACCCGCGCGCATATCTGCAAACAACTGCAGGTTTTCTTCCACGCTGCGGCTGCGGTAAGGACTATCAGTGCCAGGCTGTGTAGGCGTGCCTTTCATAGCGGCAATTTGCTCGCTGGTACTGTCATCCACATAGGCAAGCCCTTTTTGAATCAGCTGCACTGCAAAAGCGTATAACTGCTCAAAATAATCGCTGGCATATAGTTCATTTGCCCAGGTAAAACCGAGCCATTGAATATCGGCCTTAATACTTTCTACATACTCTGTGTCTTCTGTAACAGGGTTAGTATCATCAAAACGCAGGTTAGTAGCTCCGCCATATTTTTTGGCCAGGCCAAAGTTGAGACAGATGCTTTTAGCATGTCCTATGTGCAGGTAGCCGTTAGGCTCAGGCGGAAAACGCGTAAGGATAGATGGATACTTGCCGGACTTCAGATCCTCTTCAACAATCTCTTCTAAAAAATTAAGACTTTTTTCTTCACTCATTCAATGACGGTTTCAGTATTGGCAAATGTAAGGTTTCGCATTTATGTAAAAAACACGGCATTTCCTCCATATTACAATTTAATTTATATTTTTAGCAACGTTTAGCCCGGTTTTGCAATCTTAATACCAGATAACGCCAGATTATGCCTTTACCCAGCAGGCAGTTTTTGCTACTTATAATAGTGTTAATGCTGTTTCGCTGTGTGCCGGCGCAGGCGCAGTGTGCCACAGGGCAAACACCCTCCACAGCATTTCCTATTTGTGGGTACGACACTTTTCATATGGCCACTGTGCCAGCCTGTTCGGGACGAAACCTCCCTGTACCCACCTGCGCGGGAGACGGAGCCGCTTATGGTGATTTAAATGCGTTCTGGTATAAATTTACCTGTTACACCGCCGGCACCCTGGGTTTTCTGATTGATCCGGTGGAAGCTACAGACGATTACGACTGGCAATTGTATGATATTACCGGGGCCAATCCGGATGATGTATATACCAATCCCGCGCTGATTGTAACAGGAAACTGGGCCGGTACCTATGATAAAACAGGGGCTTCGGCAACGGGTGTTACACATATTGAATGCGCCTCCATACCCTCAGACAACAGGCCCACCTTCAGCAGCATGCCTACCCTGATACAGGGGCATATTTACCTGCTGATGATCAGCCATTTTACAGTAACCAATCAAAGCGGCTACTCGCTCAGTTTTGGCGGTGGCACCGCCGGAATCACCGACCCGCTGTTACCTCATCTTGCCAACGGAGAATATTATTGTAATACCCAAACAGTACGGCTCAAACTCAATAAAAAAGTAAAATGCAGTAGCCTGGCCACAGATGGTAGCGATTTTACCCTCAACACCCCGGGCATTAACATTGTCTCAGCCACGGGAATCGGGTGTAATAATGGATTTGATCTGGATTCGATAGTGCTGACACTGAACCAGCGGTTGCCACCAGGCAATTACTCACTCGTTATTCAAAATGGTAGTGATGCTAACACGCTGCTGGACTATTGCGACCGGGATATTCCTGCCGGAGAACACGTTGACTTTTCGGTAAGTGCGCCGGCGCTGGTGTATATAGATAGCATCAAGCCCCTGCCCTGTGCCCCGGACAGCCTGCAAATTGTGTTTACCCAGCCTATTGACTGTGCCACCATAGCAGCCGATGGCAGCGATTTTACCATCACCGGGCCTATGCCCGTGGGCATTATTGGCGCTAAAGGATCGTGCACCAGCAATAACACAGATAATACCATTACGCTGTATTTTGACAAACGCCTTACCACCGCAGGTACCTATACCGTTGTTATTGGCACCGGTACCGACGGCAATGGCATTTCCAGCCAATGTGGACAGTATATACTGGCCGGCGACAACACCCGTTCTTTCATCATTCCGCCACAGCCCGTATCGTTGCTGAAAAGGGTAACACCGGTTACCTGCCGGGTGCAAAAAATAAGGGTGGCGCTTACCCGTAAAGTACAATGCGGTTCTGTGGCCACCAATGGCAGTGATTTTACCATCACGGGCCCCACCACTATTACCATTACCCGCGCCGAAAGCATCTGTAGCAATAACTTAACCGACTCTATTGATCTGTATTTTAATGCACCGGTACTCACAGCCGGCGCTTACCAGGTAAACGTGCAAACCGGCACCGATGGCAACACCCTGTTAACAGAATGCTGGCAGGAAACACCTGTGGGCAACACCATCAGGTTTGCTACCAGCGATACGGTCAATGCCAATTTCACCTACCAGCTTTTTTTACATTGCACCATTGACAGTGTAGTACTCTCGCATAACGGCGCCAATGGTGTCAATCAATGGAACTGGTATTATGATGGCAACGATTCCAGCAAACTGCAAAACCCGGTGAAAGTGTACAAAGTGTTTGGCACCAAAAATATTAAACTGGTAGTGAGCAATGGAGTTTGCAGCGATAGCAGCACCCGGCAGGTGGTGCTTACCAATGTGTTAAAAGCCGCTTTTTCTATACAGCCGGATACCTTATGCCCTAACGATCAGGCATTGTATATTAACGAAAGTTACGGTAACATCATCCGTTACGAATGGACATTTGGCAACGGCAATATCAGTGCACAGCATACCCCACCCGGGCAAACTTATGCCGTGCCTACTGTGCGGGAACAGTTGTATTATGTAAAGCTGGTAGTGCAAAGCGAGGTGAACTGCTACGACACGGTGATACACCCCATTCACGTGCTTAACAGCTGTTATATAGCCGTACCCACCGGCTTTACGCCCAATAACGATGGACTGAACGATTACCTGTATCCCCTAAATGGCTTTACCACTTCGCAAATGGATTTTAAAGTGTTTAACCGTTTGGGGCAAATGGTATTTCATACCACCCGACCCGATGGCAAATGGAATGGTGTGTTTAATGGCGAAGCACAGCCACCCGGCGCTTATGTATGGATGTTTTCTTACACAGAAGCCAAAAGCGGCAAACACTTCTTTTTAAAAGGCACTTCGGTGCTGATCCGGTAATGAAAAAGCCCGGAACAGGAGAAGCGATTCCCCATTCCAGGCTTGATGGCTATTGGTAAGCTATTTTTATAATTGCCCTTCGCCTGCTTTGGCCACCAGTTGGTAATACAGCTTATTGCCTTCTATAACTTCCTGGTAGTAGTTGTTGATAGACGACACATAATATTTACGCCCGTTCAGCACTACTATTTTACAGGTTTCGGGTAGCTGCTCATACTTGTCGCCCACCTGTGGTTCCGGGGCAGCATCCGGCGTATTCAGCTCTCCGTTTTTGCCAGCCACCTCATACCAGGTTTCGCCATTGTTATTAATAATTTCAGCATAATAAGTCCCATCCAGCTCGTAATACCGGTTGCCATTGATAACCACATCTTTAGTGCCATCTGGCAGGCTGGGCACCTGTGCGCCTACCGGGGCATCTATCACTTCATAATTATTTTCCTGTGCACCTGCTGTGTTGGTGATCACTGTTTGACGGTAAAAAACGCCATCAAAAAAGAAGAAAGGATTGATGCCTACATGCAGGCTGATAAAACCTGTAGGTAGCACATTTATCCTGATGCCGGGCGGTGGCGCCACCACGCGGTAATAATTACCGTAGGGACGATAATAATAACCATTGGAATACTGGTAAGGAACACCCCTGAAATTAATGCTTACGTTAGGCCCGGTGATAGCAGCGTAACGCTGGCCACGCATAGGCGCAGCCTGTGGCTGCCGTTTAACGGGCTGCCTGTTTTCAACACGTTGATTTTGACCGCCATTGCGGGGGGCATTGTTATTACGTGGGCCACCATCCCCGCCCCTTTGGGCCTGGGTAGTTGTAGCTGAAAAAGCCAAAGAACACATTAAAGCCGTTACTGCCAACGGCTTATAAAAAGTAAAGCACAACGCTTGTTTCATAAAATAACCGCCTTTAAAAAGTTGCGGCCTTAAATGTGGGGAATTAAATCTCTGATGAAAAGGGGAAATAGACAGAATGCGGGAATACGATGGCAGTTTTTAAGCTTCGCGGGACATTTTTAATAATCCTATAACCGGTTTTTGCATGCTTTTAGGAAATGGACTTCGTATCTTTGTATCACTCCACTACCACAACTCTTATTTCAACCAATCCCAACCATTTTAATGACTTGCCGTTGTACACAACAGTATGCGCTGTAAGAACGTTCTTATAGAAATATTGTGTGTAATTAAAGATACTTTTTGCGAACCAGAGGGTATTTGAACCCCCCATTGGTACGACCCCTGTTTTCACAGGGGTCTCGTTTTTTAAAAGGCTTCCCCTACTTTAAAATAAAAGCCCGATGTTTTATCGGAGCTTACTGCGTAATCGAAACGCAGATAAATACGTTTTGATTTATTGGCCAATACCCGCATACCTATGCCACCGGCGAATTTGGTATCGCTGATATTAAAGTTTCCCACCGTATGCTGCACCTGTCCGGCAGCGGCAAAAACAGCCAGCGTAACCCAGCGATGTACCGGCTTTCGGTACTCGGCCTGTGCGGCCGCATATTGATTATCACGAAACCTGCCGCTGAAATATCCCCGCATAATCATACTGTTGCCCATGCGTGCTTTTTCGCGCCAGGGAACAGTGCCGCCTGTTAACAAGGCATACCCCTGAAAAGCCAGCACACTACTATCTCTCAGGGGGAAATATTTACGGATATCGCCCAGATATTCTGTGTAACTGAAATCGCTGCCCACCGACTGCATGTAATGAGTGGCAGCCAGCTCGCCATACCATCCACTACGTGTGTTCAATGGATGGTCGCGCTTGTCCCAGATGATGGTAGGTCCCAGGCCTATTACCAAATAACCATTTTCGCCAGGCTGCCCGGCCAGCAGGTTAGAATCTTTGATGGTGCCCACCACATCGTACGTTTTGCTTACATTCAGGTTCAGGCCTGCAAACAGTTTGTTCTTGATCTGGCGGGTAAAGCTGGTTTGCAAATACAAACGGGTATAGGTTACCTTCTCAAAATCAGCCGCCGACATCGTTTTATTGCCAAAGCCCCAAATGCGTTCGTTGTTATTGACATATCCCATCCGGTGGCGGAAAAAGTACTTTTCACCGGGCGTGAACATCTGCGTGTAGCTTTCAAATACCGTTTGCCTGCGTGTAGAATACAAGGCTTCCAGGTAAGAGTATGAATCACGTGTTTTACGCGTGGAATCCTTGCCGCTGCCTGTGTTTAAAAAGTATTGCAACACTACTCCTCCCCGCAGCCCTGTTTCAGGGCTGCTGGTAATTACCGGAACAGGAATAATACTGAGTTTGCCATTGATAATAGAATCGGGATGAAACTTTCCCAGCCAGTGTTTTTTAGGTGCCACCGCAGTAACTGTATCCTGCGCCCGTGCACCGTAACCACCGGCAAGCAATAAAGCAGCAACGGCAATGCGATAGATCATTTTACTTATTCACTTTTTGCGAAACAAAGGTGTGTTTAATAAGCCAGTTCGTCATGTACGCTTTGCAGCTCACTATAGGCATGCAGGTCGCCCACCTTGCGGGCTGCTATCATCCCTTTCGCGTACCATTCCAATGCCAGGGCAGGCTCGCCCATCGCTTCCAGCAGCTTGCCCAAATGGTAATAGCTGCCTATGTAGTCGGGAAATTCTGTTAAGATATCTTCAAACAGTTGCCTGGCTTTAGCCAGCTCGCCTGCTTTACTATATTCCAATGCCAGCGCATGCCGCAGAAAATTATCCTTAGGCGTAACCTGTAGTAACTGGTGTATTCGTGCAATTCTATCCATACATTACCATAAATCGTAAATACTAAATCCGGGTTCGTAAACCCTTTTCCCGCCTGACCCCTTATCTTTACGCAAAGAAAGTTCAAAATTCCTTTCAACATGAAGATATTAGTCTGTGTAAGTAAAACACCTGACACTACGTCTAAGATTGCTTTTAAAGATGGCAACACAAAATTTGATGAGGCAGGTGTACAATGGATTATTAATCCATACGATGAATGGTACGCACTGGTAAGAGCCGTTGAGCTGAAAGAAAAAGATGCCGCCACTGTAATTCACCTGGTAACTGCCGGCAGTGCCGACACAGAACCTATCATACGCAAAGCGCTGGCATTGGGTGGTGATGAAGCTTTTCGTATAAACGTGGAAAGCGGTGATAGCTTTTACATTGCTTCGCAAATTGCAGAAATAGCTAAACAAGGTGGTTACGACCTGGTGCTTACCGGTAAAGAAACCATTGATTTTAACGGAGCCTCTATAGGTGGTATGGTAGCAGAACTGCTGGACACGCCTTATATAGCCCTGGCTACCAAATTTGACCTGAACGGCACTACCGCTGTAGTTACCCGCGAAATTGAAGGCGGTGAAGAAGTGGCTGAAGTAGCCTTACCGGTAGTAGTAAGCTGCCAGAAAGGTGTGGCCGAACAACGTATACCTAACATGCGCGGTATTATGGCTGCCCGTACCAAACCATTAAAAGTGGTGGAACCCGTAGCTGCTGATAATTTAACCCAGGTAGTAAGCTTTGAATTACCACCCGCTAAAGCCGGTGTGAAGCTGGTGCCTGCCGACAATGTAGCCGAGCTGGTACGCCTGCTGCACGAAGAAGCCAAGGTGCTGTAATGAGGAGGAAAGGGAACCGTTAAAAGTTAAAAAAGAAAAAGAATGTCTGTTTTAATATTGATAGACCACGCTGATGGTCATGTTAAAAAAGCTTCGCTGGAAGCATTAACTTATGGTGCAGCTGTAGCCAAACAACTGGGCGTATCTGCTGCTGGCTTATTACTGGGTACCGTGCAGGACGATGTTGCTGCACTGGGCCAATATGGTGTAAGCACCATACACCAGGTTGCCAACGAAGCTTTCAATAGCCTGGATGCCCAGGTATATGCCAAAGCGGTAGCAGAAGCCGTACAAAGTACCGGCGCTACTGTTGTGGTAGTTAGCCACAACCAAACCGGTAAAGCAATAGCCCCACGCATTAGTGCTGCTTTAAAAGCAGGTCTGGTGGCCGGCGCGGTAGCACTGCCCGATATCAGCAATGGCTTTGTAGTGAAAAAAGCTGTTTTCAGCGGTAAGGCATTTGCTAATGTAAATGTTACCTCTGCTATAAAAGTAGTTTCGTTAAACCCCAACAGCTTTAAAGTGGAAGCTATCGGTGGCACTGCTACTGTTAGCGCCCTGGCTATTACCCCTGCTGCTGCACGTGTAAAAGTAACTGCCGTAAACAAAGTAAGCGGCGAAGTGCCTTTAACCGAAGCAGAAGTAGTGGTAAGTGGTGGTCGTGGCCTGAAAGGCCCTGAAAACTGGGGTATTGTAGAAGACCTGGCGCATGTGTTACACGCTGCACTGGCCTGTAGTCGCCCGGTTGCCGACAGTCACTGGCGTCCACACCACGAGCACGTTGGCCAAACTGGCTTCCAGGTAGCTCCCAACCTATACATTGCTATTGGCATTTCTGGTGCTATCCAACACCTGGCAGGTGTTAACCGCAGCAAGGTAATGGTAGTGATTAACAAAGATCCGGAAGCACCGTTCTTTAAGGCCGCAGATTACGGTATTGTAGGTGATGCTTTTGAAGTAGTGCCACAATTAACAGCAGAAATTAAAAAACTGAAAGGTTTATAAGATAACTCACCTTATACAATGAAGGCGTTTCCTAATAATGGAGACGCCTTTTTTTATGGTACCACGCCTGTGCAAATCACTCCCAAAACTTCCTGATCCTATACGGAAATTTCCTGTTTCAACTAAAAAGGTTCCTGGCAACTACAGGAAGTATCCAACTTTGTTCAGGAAGTTTCCTGCTTTATTCAGGAATATTTTTAATTAAAACAGGAAGCTTTTTATAAAAGGCAGGAATATTCCTTATACGGACAGGAAATTTCCTTAAATATTCAGGAAGCTTCCTGTCTATATCAAAAAAGTTCCTAAATCAGTCAGGAAACTTCCTGACTAAACCAGGAAGTTTCCTGATAATTGTGGGAAGCATATATTTTCCCGGGAAATAAAGTACAGTCCCATCAATATTCTTAACCCTATAGATTTTATCCATTACTCCACAAATTTTGTACATGATCACAGCAAGCTTCATGCGTGCAACGTGGAGCGTTGCACGCATAACAAAAATGCGATGTGCGATACTGCACATATACAATCAGTCGGCAAAAGCGAACACCTTTGTATCAAAAGCGCACATATCATAAGCGCACATGTAAATAAGTAATTGTTTATCAATACATATGCAAATTGGTAGCGTGTTTGCACCTATAAACGCCAGTACAAACACATTATTATGATAAGCAGCTATTTTACCATTGCATGGCGCAGTATTCAAAAGAACAGAGCCGCTGCCTTTATTAATATAGCAGGTCTTGCGCTGGGTGTAACCTGTGCCGTACTTATTTACACCTTAGTTTCTTATCAGCTTAGTTTTGATAATTTCCATCCTAACGCCAACAGAATATACCGCACCGTTAGCCTGTTTCATTACGAAACAACGGAAAACCAGCCCGGTGTACCTCAGCCAATAGGTAAAGCCTTTCGCAACGAGTTCTCTTTTGCAGAAAAAACGGCTATGGTAAATGTGTATGAAAATGCCTTAATAAGCTTACCAGGTTCGCCCGATAAAAAGTATGAAGAAACCAATGGCGTAGCCTATGCCGAGCCGGATTTTTTCGACATCTTTCATTTTCCCTTGGTGCAGGGCGACAAACAAACCGCTTTAACACAACCCAATACCGCACTGATTACTCAGCACCTGGCACAGAAATATTTTGGTACAGAGAATGCCATAGGCAAACTAATACGCTTTGATAATAAGCGCGATTTTGTTATCACCGGTATATTAAAGAACATTCCGGCCAACACCGACCGGAAGCAGGAAATTTATCTTTCGTATAGCAATATGAAAGACAAAAGCGCCTGGCTGGCCAGCGATAGCAGTTGGGGCAGTGTAAGAAGCAGTATGAATTTTTTTATGCTTTTAAAGCCCGGTGTAACCGCGGCTACCGTAAACGCCGCCTATCCCGGCCTGGTAAAAAAATACCTGGATAAAGAAGACGCCAAAGCCACTGAGTTTTTGCTGCAACCTTTATCTGACATACATTTCAATACGGACTTTGATGGCAGTGCCAACAAAAAATATTTATGGGCCTTAGGCATTATCGGTGTTTTCTTACTCATTACCGCCTGTGTTAACTTTATTAACCTGGCTACCGCACAGGCTTTAAACCGTGCTAAAGAAGTAGGGGTGCGCAAAGTAATGGGCAGCAAACCTGCACAGCTGTTCTGGCAATTTATAAGCGAAGCAGCTGTTATCAGCTTTTTTGCTATACTGGTAGCCTATGGCATTGCCTGCCTGGTACTTCCCTGGCTGAACCATTTATTTACATTGCATTTGTCGGTAAACCTGTTTCGCACCCCTATAATATTATTATTCCTGGTGTTGGTATGGCTGGGCATTACTTTTGGAGCCGGTTCGTATCCCGCCTTACTGCTTACACGCTTTCAACCCATACTGGCATTAAAGGGCAACCTGCAACAAAAACATATTGGCGGCTTTTCGCTTCGTCGCGTGCTGGTGATTGTGCAGTTTAGTATATCCCAGGTGCTGATTATTGGCGCTATTGTTATTACCGCGCAGCTGTATTACTCCAGCACAGCCAATGCCGGTTTTGATAAAGATGCGATTGTAATGTTGCCTATACCTGGCGGCAGCACAGCATTACAGCAACATACGTTACAAACCAGGTTGCTACAGATAAACGGAGTACAAAAGGTGTCGCTGTGTTACGAAGCCCCCGCTTCAGAAGCCAACAGCTACACGACCATACAATTGGAAAACGAGCCTAAGATAAAACCCTGGGATATTAACCAGAAAGAAGTGGATGCACAATATGCCAGCACCTTTGGTTTACAGTTTGTGGCAGGAGGTAATTTTATAAGGGATGATACCCTCAGTGGTTTTATATTGAATGAAACAGCAGTGAAAAAGCTGGGAATAGCTCACCCGCAGGATGCCATTGGAAAAATGCTTACCACCAATGGAGATAATTACAAAGCCCCTGTTACTGGTGTGGTAAAGGACTTTAATAATCAATCGTTTCGCGCACGTATCGATCCTATAGCGCTGATGGTGGCACCCAAATATTATAGAAACTGTGCTATTAAAGTAAACAGTGCCCATGTGCAAAGCCTGCTGGCAGCTGTTGAAAATATCTGGACCAGCACCTTTCCGCAACATATTTATAAATACCAGTTTTTAGAAGAACGGCTCACCCGCTTTTATGCCTGGGACAACATGATGTTACAACTGGTAAAATTATTTGCGTGCATCGCTATTTTTATCGGTTGCCTGGGCCTGTATGGACTGGTAGCCTTTATGGCCGTGCAAAAAAGCAGGGAAATAGGGGTAAGAAAGGTGTTAGGAGCTACATTAGCCAGCATTGTATGGCTGTTTGGCAAAGAATTATCATTGCTGTTATTGATAGCTTTTGTCATTGCAGCACCGGCCGGCTGGTGGATGATGCATAAATATCTGCAGGATTTTGCCTATCATATTCATATGGGAGCAGGTGTTTTTGTGCTGGCAATAGCCGCTTCGGCGGTAGTAGCCGCCATAACGGTGAGCTACCGCTCGCTCAAGGCAGCCCGCACTTCTCCTATTAAAAGTTTGAAACAGAATTAATTTTAAATATTTGTTTTTACAATAAATAAGCAGTTTCCTTCACAGTCCTTAATTTAAGTTACATCCGGAGATAATGTGGTAAAAAAAATATAAATTCAGGCCCTGAAAACGCTATTCTTCTAAATATTACCCTATGAGAAAGAAGATGGTAATGGGATGGTTGCTGCTACTACTGGGCGGAATAGTTACACTATTCTGGCACAATGAATGGGTATATGCCTTACCCACTCCTGTTCCGGCACATTATAAACCCGTTCATACGGGCGATGCAGTTCGCCTGCCCCAGCTACCTGTTTTTGTGCAGGACAAACCTGTGCTGCTGCACTTTTTTAATCCCGATTGCCCCTGCTCGCGGTTTAACATACCCTATTTTACGTCGTTGGTACATAAATATAACAGCCAGGCTGCTTTTGCCATAGTGCTAATGACGCCCAAACACTACACCGAAAAAGAAATACAGGATAAATTTCACATAAATATTCCGGTTATTACAGATGCTTCGCTAGCTGCAACCTGTGGCGTGTATTCCACCCCGCAGGCAGTAATTATAGACGCAGAACAACATTTATATTACCGGGGCAATTACAACAAAAGCCGTTATTGCCAGAACACCGAAACCAATTATGCCGAAATTGCCCTGAATGCCTTGCTGCTGCATACCCCATCTACCGTGTTATATGACAGCAATGCTTTACGCGCTTATGGTTGCCAACTGCCTAACTGTACCAAAAAATGACAAAAAACATCTACTATTATTCTTTGCCTGATGAACAAAAACATAAAGACACCTTTAGCCAGGAAGTAAAAAAAAGAAGTGACAGGATTATTAACTATTTCCTGATCAGCTTTTTTCTCATTGGCTTGCTGCTGGCTTTTTATTTTGACACCTGGGCAATTGCTATAGGAGTAGGCGGTCTGTCACTGGTAGCCTACTACACCACCAAACGCTTACTACCTCAATCAGATCTCTATCAATATGTATTAAGTACTGTGCTTGCCATTTTTATGGCACAATACATTTACCAGATGCATGGCCTGTTTGAAATGCATTTTTTTGCTTTTATAGGGAGTGCCATACTCATTACCTATCAAAACTGGAAACTGCAGATCCCTATTATGATCATTGTGCTGCTGCACCATGCCTTATTCAGCTATCTGCAAAACAGCGGTTACACCGAAATATATTTTAGCAGATTGCCTTATTACGAGCTAAGCACTTTTATCATACATATGCTATTAGCCGCCGTTATCTTTTTAATCTGTGGCTTGTGGGCATACCAATTAAAAAAATACCGCGAACAACAAATTCGCCAGGTGATAAGAATACAACAGATGCAGGAAGACGCCCGGTTATCGGAAGAAAGGAAGCGCAATGAAGAAGCCTTAAACCGCACCAACCGCGAACTGATGCAAACCAACTGGGAGCTGAAAAGAGCTTACCGCAATGCCGAGAATGCAAGGCTGGAAGCCGAACAAGCCAACCAGGCCAATGAAGCCAAAACTATTTTCCTGGCTATGATGAGTCACGAAATACGCACTCCCATGAATGGCGTGTTAGGCATGGGCGCCCTGCTTGCCGAAACTTCCTTAACTACACAACAACGGGAGTTTACCAATACTATTATTAACAGCGGCGAAAATCTGCTAAGCCTGTTAAACGATATTCTCGACTTCTCGAAAATTGAGTCCGGCAATATGGAACTGGAGCTGGAAGATTTTGACATTCAGATTTGTATTGAAGATGTGCTGGATATTTTTAGCAGCCGTGCGGCACAGAAGAAACTGGAGCTGGTGTATAAAATTGACAAAAATGTGCCTTTGCAAATTGCAGGAGATGGTTTACGGCTACGCCAGGTGTTAACCAACCTGGTAAGCAATGCGCTAAAATTCACAGCTACCGGCGAAATATTTGTTCGTGTGCAGTTATTACAGCAAATGGAAAATGGGAGCCTGCAGCTGTCGTTTTCGGTGCGTGACACCGGTATAGGTATAGCCGATAACAAAAAAGACCGCCTGTTCAAGGCATTTTCGCAGGTAGATTCCTCCACCACACGCAAATACGGCGGCTCAGGTCTGGGCCTGGCTATTTCAGAAAAGCTGGTAAAGCTGATGGGTGGCCAGATAGAAGTAAGCAGTACACCAGGTAAAGGCTCTACCTTCACCTTTACCATACAGGCACAGGCAAGCAACAAAGTCATCAGCAACCAGCTACAGGACGATATGGCCAGCATTGCCGGCAAACGCGTATTGGTGGTAGACGACAACTATGCCAACCGCACCTTTTTGCAAAGTCTGCTGGACAACTGGAAACTGTTGCCCGTGCTGGCGCACTCCGGAGAAGAAGCCTTGCAGCTATTGGAAAAAGACCAGGAGTTTGAACTGATTTTAACGGATATGCAAATGCCGCATATGGATGGTATACAGCTTACCAGGCGCATGAAACACCTATATGAAGATATTCCTGTAATACTGTTAAGCTCTGTAGGAAACAAACACGATAAAAACGCACTGGAAATGTTCAGCTCCGTGCTGTCTAAACCTATTAAACGCCATTTGCTGGGCAAGCATATTTTAAAAGCATTTAAACAACAGGATTCCCTCACTTCGGAAGAAGAGCAACGCCACGATCTTTTGCCACCCGACTTTGCCGTACGCTATCCCATGAACATCCTGGTTGCCGAGGACAATGTGATGAACCAGCAGGTAATTACAGAAGTATTGAACCAGCTGGGGTACGAACCTTATTTAGCAGATACTGGTTTAGCAGTAATTGATCATATCAGCAAAAACCACTTTGATATGATATTGATGGACATACAGATGCCGGAAATGGGCGGCCTGGAAGCCACCCGCGTTATCCGCAGCCTGGATAAACATCCTGTTATTATTGCCCTCACCGCCAACACTATGGAGGGCGACAAGGACGAATGTTTACAGGCAGGCATGAACGACTACCTGAGCAAGCCTTTAAAGCTGGAAGAGCTGGTGCGCATGCTGGAAAAATGGGCGCATCATATAGCTACACAGGTATAGCGTGTATCATACGCTTCATACCCCGTTTTATACGCTTCGTCGGCCCATGACCTGTCATGCAAAAGCAAACAGGCAACTTAGCGGTATAAAACACAGAATATGCGAATCACCACACTGCTTTTACCTGCCTTCCTTTTCATCGTTCGCCTTCATGGGCAAGACTCCCTGGCTATGCAACAATACCTGCAACAACACAGCTGGCAGGTATTCCCTAACAATACTGCTTCTTTTCATTTCGACACCGCTTTTTACCAGCAACAATTGTTTTTGCTGGGCGAAGTGCATGGTTATCAAAAAGCACAGGAACTGGACCTGGCCCTTTTTCAACACTTGCACCAAACTGCGGGAGTAAAACACTATGTAGCTGAGATAGACGCCGCACAGGCATGGCTGCTAAACGAATACCTTGAAAACGGAAACGAAAAATTGCTGGATACTATATTTAACTATTGGGTAGAAGCCGGCGCGCAGTGGGGCAATAAAGACCACTACCGTAAATGGCAAAAAATATATGCCTGGAACAAGCAGCTACCTGCCCGCGAAAAAATTATGGTAACAGGCATTGACAAAGTACAGCAGCTACCCTTAACCCTGCAATACTTACAACACCTTGTACAACCAACTCTCTTACGTCAGTTGCCCCCTGTAAACAACATGCTCACTGCTATGCAAACCACCACTACAGACAGCGTCCGCCTGTATACACTTCGGCAACTGGATTCGGCCATGCAGCAAAACCCGGCACAATATGCCGCAAAAGCCGGCCAGCAACTGTTTATGTTTAACTACCTGGTAAAAAACCTGCTGGCACACTATAACAAAAGCAGCCGGGAGCAACAATTTGTAAACAACTTTACCGCTTATTATCATCACCTGAACCTGCAACACCATAAGATATACGGCTTTCTTGGCTTTTTTCACACCATACAGGATAAGGTAAATAACATGTATGCTTTTGCCGGCCGGTTACAGGCATCAGACCTGCCCCTGAAAAATCATATTATTTCCCTGAACATCATTAACATGGAAAGTAATATTATGATAGATGCCACCATTAACCAGGTACCTTTCCCCCCCTTTGTACAACTTACCTATATCCCTAACCAATCGGGCACACGTAAATACCTGAAAACAGATATTGTAGCACAAGACGGCATGCTTAGTAAAATCAAAGGTTGTAACATGTTTAAAACCATTACTTCGCCTAACAGCATTACCGTGTTTGATATGCAACAGGCCAGTCCTATACTGCAACACTACAATAATTTTATGGACACAGAAATGCCTATGCCGGCAGGGTTTGGCCTTACTATGAACAATCCGGCAGGCATGCACTATCAATATCTTATTCTTATTCGCCATTCCGATTGGGCAGAGCCATTTCTTGATAAATAATACATTATTTTAGTAATAATGAGTTACCATCAAAACACCTTTGTAAAAAACAGCAAACATTTGCTGGTGGCCTATGCAGTGGTGCTAGCTGTAAATTTGCTTACCAATGGCTGGAACTATATTCACGGACATGGTAATTGGAAAACCAGCCTGTTGTTTGCCTTAGGCATTACTACACTGGGCTGGTTAAGCTTTACCTGGTTGCTGGATGCCCTGCTGGAAAAATGGTTTGACTGGAAAAACCACGCCACCCGAAGCTTTGTGCTGTTTATTTTATTATCGGCTTTGTATGGTGCAGTGTTAATGCTGGCATATACCCGGGTGGTGAGCATGCTGTTTCAAATACCAGTAAGCACCGGGGAATATATTATGGATATGTCGTTCTCAGTATTGATTACTGTGATCATTACTTTAATAACTACGGTGAATTATTTTTTACGTCAATGGAAAAATGGCATTACCGAGGCAGCTGCTTTAAAAACAGCCATACTGGAAAGCAAGTTTGAAACGCTGAAAAACCAGGTGAACCCCCATTTTCTTTTCAATGCATTTAACACGCTGACCTCGCTGATAAAGGAAGATAGCGATAAAGCGGTAGTGCTGGTGCACCAGCTGGCCAAAGTGTTCCGTTACTCGTTGCAAACCGCCGACAAAAACACCATTAATGCCGGCCAGGAGTTGCAGGTAACCTTATCATTTTTACAAGTAAGTCAGCAACGGTTTGTAGATAAACTTTTTTATACATCCCATTTACCGGAAGAAAAACAAGCACTACAAATTGTTTCGCATAGCCTGCTGATGCTGGTAGAAAATGCCATCAAGCATAACGAAATATCCGCCGCACGCCCCTTGCATATTCACATTTATGCCGAAGCTCATTACCTGTGTGTAGCCAACACCCTGCAAATAAAACGGGCCATCGACAGCAGCAATGGTATTGGCCTGACCAACATGCAGCAACGCTACCGGCATTTAACAGATACACCTGTGTGCATAGAAGAAACACCCCATCAATTCATTGTTAAAATACCACTACTACCCCATGAACCTGTTACTGGTAGAAGATGAAACCGCAGCTGCCAGGCAAATGCAGCAACTGGTGCAAAAGATTGCACCAGACTATACCCTGTTGGCCGTGCTGGAAAGCGTAGCGGAAACAGTAGGCTGGTTGAACACGCATACGCCACCCGACCTGGTGCTGATGGATATCCAACTGTCAGATGGTATTAGTTTTGACATTTTTAAACAGGTGGCCGTTACCGCACCGGTAATATTCACTACCGCCTACGACGAATATGCGTTACAGGCCTTTAAAGTAAACAGTATAGACTACCTGTTAAAGCCCATTGATGAAGAAGAATTGAAACAGGCTTTTCAGAAACACCGAAACAGGCACCCCGCCCCCACCCAGGTGCTGGAACAAAAAATTCACCAGTTACTGGAAACGCTGCCGGTAGCCAGCTCCTGGAAAAGAAGATTGCTGGTGAAAGTGCATGATGGCTTTGAAAGCCTGCACCTGGATGATGTTGCTTTTATACGGGCTGATGGAAAACAAATTTTTGCCCAAACCATTAACCACCTGGAATACCTGGTGGACGATTCGCTGGATGAACTGGAAAAAAGCCTGAACCCTGCCCGCTTTTACCGGCTAAACCGGCAATACATTGTTTCTATTGACAGTATTGAAAAAATAACCACCCATTTTAACGGCAAACTAAAAATTCAGCTCCGGCGTTGTAAAGACAACGACATTTTTGTTAGCCGGGAAAAAGCACCTTTTTTTAAGCAGTGGCTGAACGAATAGTTTGCTGGTTTTGGCTTAGATTATAATGTTCCTGTTCTACCACCATCTACCGGTAAATTAATACCATTGATATAAGCAGCGGCCGGCATACATAAGAAAGCTACGGCTGCTGCCAGCTCATCTGGTTGTCCTAAACGGCCGGCAGGAATAGTGGCTTCCATTTTCTTTACCACTTCCTCTACTCCGGTGCCACTGGCTTCGGCCTGTTTACCAAAAAGATAGCCCAGCCTGTCGGTGTTGGTATAACCTGGCAGTACATTGTTTACGGTAATGCCATATTGGCCTACCTCGTTGGCCAGGGTTTTAGCCCAGCTGGCTACCGCCGCCCGCACCGTGTTGGAAATGCCCAAACCATTTATAGGCTGCTTTACAGATGTAGAGGTAATATTCACAATACGGCCAAACTGTGCCTGTATCATGCCGGGAATAAGGGTTTGCGCCAGCAAATGTGCAGTAACCACCTGCGACCGGAATGCTTTTTCCAGTTCTGCCACATCGGTATCCAGTAACGGACCAGATGGCGGACCGCCTGTGTTATTGATGAGTATATGAATAGGATTGTCACTGGTTATAAAATCGGCCACTTTTTTGCTCAATTGTTCCGGCTCACTGGTATCGGCCACTATATAAGTATGTATCTGCCCCCTACGGGTATCCAGCCCGGCGGCCACCTTCTCCAGTTTGTCGGCATTGCGCGCCAACAGTACCACATTCGCTCCTAAAATAGACAGTTCCTGTGCTACTGCCGCTCCTATTCCCTGCGAAGCCCCGCACACCAGTGCTGTTTTATTATCCAGGTTAGTATTCATACTATAAAGATAACCAGCAAGTTTTTACACTGCCGCTTTGACCGGCAGGAAAATCCGGCATCATTTTTACGCGGTAGCAGCATTCTTCCCATAAACGCTCCGGAATGTTGTTTTTATGGGTTAGTTGTCGGATATTGTTAAGGCTATATATCGATTCGAAAATTGAAAGTGACGATGCGCACTTCTAAGCCCCGAAATCTTTACATTTGCCTGAATAACTTATATATAAATTATTGCCGGATAAAGGCCATGAAGAAAATAGAACTGGAAATAGTAGCCCTGTCGCACAGTATTACCCAAACTCATTCGTATGCCGTAGTGCTTGGTGAGGTAAATGGATTGCGGAGGTTACCTATAGTAATTGGTGGGTTTGAGGCCCAGGCAATAGCCGTAGCTTTGGAGCATATGCAGCCAAGCAGGCCGCTTACGCACGACCTGATGAAAAATTTCATGAATGCTTTTAACGTAGAGCTGGTTGAAATTGTGATCAATGATTTGCAGGAAGGCATCTTCTACTCCAAACTGGTTTGTGTAAGCGAACACGACACGGTAGAAATTGACAGCCGCACCAGCGATGCACTGGCATTGGCAGTACGTTTTGGATGCCCTATTTATACTTACGACCACATACTGGAAAGCGCAGGTATTTTAATGGAAGACAATGGCAAGAAAAAGAAAACGGAAGTTTCGGTAGAAGAACCTGCTGAAATTGCTGCTCCTACGCCGGGCACCCGCGAAAACCTGACCTCTCTTTCACTGGAAGAATTACAAAGTCTGCTGACAGAAGTGCTGGAGCAGGAAGATTATATACGCGCTATCGCTATCAGGGACGAGATCAATAAAAGAAGATAAGCTTTGGTACATTTTCCCAACTGTAAAATCAACCTCGGGCTTAATATCCTCCGTAAAAGAACTGACGGTTTTCATGATCTGGAAACCGTTTTTTATCCCCTGCCCTTACAGGATGCACTGGAAATTCAGCCATCACGGGCCCCAGCTTCTTCTAAAGTTACTTTTACCGCTTCGGGCCTTCCGGTAGATGGCAGCCCCGACAACAACCTTTGTGTAAAAGCTTACCACTTATTATTATCCGATTTTCCACACCTGCCTGCCGTTAACATGCACCTGCACAAAACTATTCCCATGGGGGCCGGTTTAGGTGGTGGCAGTGCCGATGGTGCTTTTGCATTACGCATGTTGAACCAACAGTTTCAACTGGGTTTATCGCAACAGCAATTAATACATTACGCTTTACAACTGGGCAGCGACTGTCCTTTCTTTATTATAAATACCCCTTGCTGGGCCGCCGGGCGCGGCGAGCAATTACAGCCGGTATCCCTTTCGCTGAAAAATTACAAGCTGGTGGTTATTAACCCCGGTATTCATGTGCATACGGGCAAGGCTTTTTCATTAATCACACCTGCTGTACCGCCTGTTTCTATACAAACCATTGTACAACAACCTGTACACACCTGGCGCAACATGCTCACCAACGATTTTGAAGCAGCCGTGTTTCAACTGCACCCTGAAATTGCGCAGATAAAAGAACAATTATACCAGGCAGGCGCTGTTTACGCCAGCATGACCGGTACCGGCAGCACAGTGTTTGGACTGTTTGAACAAACACAAGTTCCACACCTATCTATTCCCGCACATTATTTTTTCGCAGAATTACAAGAATCCTAACACACGTTTGTAATTTATTCAGTTAAAATCCCGCTTCCTTGAAATAAATTCAAGTGTTCCTGCTATTAAATAAAATTTCTCTATTGTTTATGTAAAGTTTTTCTTAACTTTAAAGCTCAGCGATTGCCGGCTGTTTTTTTCCACCTTAATATTCGATTGTAATATGCCTGTACAAAACAGACATGAAGGGTTATACGACCCATCCTTTGAACATGACGCATGTGGTATTGGTTTCGTGGCCAATATTAAAGGGAACAAATCTCACCAGATTATCTCTGATGCTCTGACTGTGCTGGAGAACATGGAGCACCGTGGCGCCTGTGGTTGTGAGAACAATACGGGTGATGGTGCCGGCATTATGATTCAGATGCCTCACGAGTTCTTTTTCGATGAATGCATTAAACTAGGCGTACACCTGCCTGCTTATGGGAAGTACGGCGTAGGCGTTATTTTCTTTCCGAAGGAAATACGGCTGCGGGAAGAATGCAGAGACATCTTTAATCGTTCTGCTGAGAAACTGGGACTGGAAATTCTCACCTACCGCAAGGTACCGGTGAACACTACTGACATTGGCGCCACCGCCCTTTCGGTAGAACCGGAAATGGAACAGGTGTTTATTGCCTGCCCCGACCATATTACCAATCCTGATGAGTTTGAGCGTAAACTGTTTGTGCTGCGCAATTATGCCAGCCATACCATTAACAACACCGTTAAAAAAGACGCTATTGGCTTTTATGTAGCTTCTTTATCGTACAAAACGGTAGTGTATAAGGGACAGCTTACCAGTGGCCAGGTAAGGCACTATTTCAACGATTTAAATAACAAACGGGTAGTAGCAGCCTTTGGCCTGGTACACAGCCGTTTTGCCACCAATACCTTCCCTAGCTGGAAACTGGCGCAACCATTCCGCTACATTGCCCATAATGGTGAAATCAACACCCTGCAAGGCAACGTAAACTGGTTAAAAACCAGTGAAAACAGCTTTACCTCTCCTTACTTTACCAAGGAAGAGCTGGACATGATACTGCCTATTGTTACCGAAGGACAAAGCGACAGCGCCTGCCTGGATAACATGATTGAGCTATTGATGTTAACCGGCCGGCCGTTAACCCATGTAATGATGATGCTGATACCCGAAGCATGGGATGGCAACGAAGACATGGACCCGGTTAAAAAGGCTTTCTACGAGTTTCACGCAGCCATGATGGAACCCTGGGACGGGCCCGCTTCTATTTCCTTTACCGATGGCAAAATGATTGGCGCTACACTGGACAGAAACGGTTTACGCCCCAGCCGCTATTGCGTTACTACAGACGACCGTGTAATTATGGCTTCTGAAACAGGTGCTTTACCGGTTGACCCTGCCATTGTAAAAGAAAAAGGTCGCCTGCAGCCAGGCAAAATGTTTGTAGTAGACATGGAGCAGGGCCGTATTATCAGCGACGACGAAATCAAACAAACCATCTGCACCAGCAAACCTTACGCTGAGTGGCTGAACAAATACAAAATACGCCTGGAAGAATTACCAGAACCACGTGTAATGTTCACCCACCTGCATACGGAGCAGATTTTCAAATACCAGAAAGCTTTTGGCTATTCTACCGAAGACCTGGATACCATTATAGCCCCCATGGCGGTGGATGGTAAAGAACCTATTGGTTCTATGGGCACCGATGCGCCACTGGCCGTATTAAGCGATCAGCCACAGCATTTGAGCCATTATTTCAAGCAATTGTTTGCACAGGTAACCAACCCTCCTATCGATCCCATCCGGGAACGTATGGTAATGTCGTTAGCTACCTTTGTAGGTAATAACGGCAACCTGCTGGTAGAAGACCCGCTTACCTGCCACTCTGTGGCTTTAAAACACCCTGTTTTAAGTAACCACGAGCTGGAGAAGCTGAGAAGTATAGATACCGGCATTTACCAGGCAAAAACTTTACAAACCTATTTCAGGGCAGACGGCAAACCAGGCTCATTAAAGGCCGGTATTGACCGCTTGTGCCGTTATGCGGTAGATGCCGTGAACGACGGTTTTGAGGTGATTATATTAAGCGACAGGGCCATTGACAGCGATCACGCCGCCATACCTACCCTGCTGGCTTGTTCATCGGTACACCACCACCTTATCCGCAAGGGCCTTCGCAGCCAGGTAGGTATAGTAGTGGAAGCCGGCGACGTATGGGAAGTGCATCACTTTGCCTGCCTGTTAGGCTTTGGCGCAACTGCCATTAACCCCTACCTAGCACTGAGCAGCATTCGCGATATGCACCTGAATGGCAAACTCAACACTACCCAGGATATAGAATACCTGAAGAAAAACTACATCAAAGCTGTTTGCGACGGCTTACTGAAAGTATTCTCCAAAATGGGTATCTCTACCCTGCAAAGCTACCAGGGCGCACAAATTTTCGAGATCATTGGCCTGAACAGAGAAGTGGTAGACAAGTGCTTTACCGGCGCTACCAGCCGTATTGAAGGCTTAGGACTGGATGAAATTGCCCGCGAAGCACTGGCTAAGCACCAGCTGGCTTTTAGCAGAAAAGATATACCGGTAGACCGTTTACCAGTAGGTGGTATTTACCAGTGGAAGCGCAAAGGCGAATTCCACCTGTTTAATCCACAAACCATTCACCTGCTGCAGCACGCTACCAAAACGAACGATTACGCCACTTTCAAGAAGTATTCTAAAGTGGTGAACGATCAAAGCGAAAAAGCAGCTACCCTGCGCAGCCTGTTCCAGTTTAAACGCACCCGCCCTTCTATTTCCATGGAAGAAGTAGAACCAGCGGAAAACATATACAAACGTTTTGCAACCGGCGCTATGAGCTTTGGCTCTATCTCGTGGGAAGCACACACCACACTGGCCATTGCCATGAACCGTTTAGGCGGTAAAAGCAACACTGGTGAAGGTGGCGAAGACGAAGTAAGATACCAGCCACTGGCTAATGGCGACAGCATGCGCAGCGCCATTAAACAAGTAGCCAGCGCCCGTTTTGGTGTAACCAGCTTATACCTGACAGAAGCGGACGAATTACAGATTAAAATGGCCCAGGGCGCTAAACCCGGCGAAGGCGGTCAGCTGCCTGGCCATAAGGTAGACGAATGGATTGGTAAAACCCGCCACAGTACGCCTGGTGTAGGTTTGATCTCCCCTCCTCCACACCACGATATTTATTCTATTGAAGATCTGGCCCAGTTAATATTCGATTTAAAGAATGCCAACCGTGCTGCACGTATTAATGTGAAGCTGGTAAGTAAGGCAGGGGTTGGCACTATTGCTGCCGGTGTTGCCAAAGCGAAAGCCGACGTAATACTGATTGCAGGCCATGATGGAGGTACCGGCGCCAGCCCTATCAGCAGTATCAAGCACGCAGGTATGCCGTGGGAATTAGGCCTGGCCGAAACCCACCAGACACTGGTAAGAAACAAACTGCGCAGCCGCGTGGTGGTGCAGGCAGATGGCCAGATGAAAACCGGCCGCGACATTGCCGTTGCCGCTTTATTAGGCGCAGAAGAATGGGGTGTTGCCACTGCTGCATTGGTGGTAGAAGGCTGTATCATGATGCGCAAGTGTCATCTGAATACCTGCCCCGTAGGTGTTGCCACACAAGACCCGGAACTGCGCAGCCGTTTTAAAGGCGATCCCGATCACGTGATCAACTTCTTTAAGTTTATCGTGCAGGAACTGCGCGAGATAATGGCAGAATTAGGCTTCAAAACCGTGAACGAAATGGTAGGCCAGGTAGAAAACCTGGAAATGCGCGACAACATTACACACTGGAAAACCAGCAAAATAAACCTGTCGCCCATCCTGTACAAAGAACCCGCCAGCGAACACACAGGCCTGTACAACCAGGAAACACAAGACCATGGTTTAGCAGACGTGCTAGACTGGAAACTGCTGGAAGCAGCTAAACCTGCGCTGGAAAAGAAACAGCCGGTGAACGCTTCTTTCAACATTCGCAACATAGACCGCACTGCAGGCACTATTTTATCCAACGAAATAACCAAGCTGTATAAAGCAGATGGTTTACCCGATAATACCATTCACTTCAATTTCACAGGTACAGCAGGTCAAAGCTTTGGCGCCTTTAACACCAAAGGGGTTACCCTGGAACTGGAAGGCGATGCCAACGACTACTTTGGTAAAGGCTTAAGCGGCGCTAAACTGGTAGTGTACCCACACAAACAAGCCAGCTTTACACCCGAAGACAATATCATCATTGGCAACGTAGCCTTCTATGGCGCTACCAGCGGCGAAGCCTATATACGCGGTAAAGCAGGGGAACGCTTTTGCGTTCGTAATTCCGGCGCTACCGTTGTTACAGAAGGTGTAGGCGACCATGGTTGCGAATACATGACAGGTGGCACCGTGGTGATCCTCGGCCCTACCGGCCGCAACTTTGGTGCAGGCATGAGCGGTGGCATAGCTTACGTTTATGATGTAACAGGCACATTTGCCTCACGCTGCAACAAAGAAATGATTGACCTGGATCCATTGAGCCATGACGATGCACTGCAACTGAAAGAGTTCATCAGCCAGCACTATGCACACACCGGTAGCACGGTAGCGCAATTTGTGTTATCTGACTTTGAAGCACAGCTGCAGCACTTTGTAAAAGTGTTTCCACGTGATTACAAAGCAGCACTGGCAAGCATGCAGGCAAAAGTGAAATCTAACAAGTAAGCAAACGATTTTGAATCTCTATTAACTGTTTATTATGGGGAAACCAACAGGTTTTTTAGAATTTACAAGAGAACTACCGGGCAAAAAAGCTCCGCAGGAGCGTGTGAAGAATTACAATGAGTTTATAGAACGCTTTAGCCCGGACAAACTGAACCAACAAAGTGCGCGCTGCATGAACTGTGGCGTTCCCTTTTGTCATAGCGGCTGCCCTTTAGGTAACGTAATACCCGAATTTAACGATGCGGTATACCGTAAAAGCTGGAAAGAAGCTTACGAAATACTCAGCAGCACCAATAACTTTCCTGAATTTACCGGCCGTATTTGTCCTGCACCATGCGAAAGCGCCTGTGTACTGGGTATCAACCAGCCACCGGTAGCTATCGAGGAAATAGAAAAGCACATTATTGAAATTGCTTTTGAAAACGGCCTGGTAAAACCACGCAAACCCAATGTGCGCACGGGTAAAAAAATTGCAGTAGTAGGTAGCGGACCATCTGGTTTGGCAGCTGCTGCCCAATTAAACTACGCAGGCCACAGTGTTACTGTGTTTGAAAGAGACAACAGGCCAGGCGGCCTGTTACGTTATGGTATACCCGACTTCAAACTGGAAAAATCAGTGATTGACAGGCGTGTTGCCCTGATGGAAGAAGAAGGTGTAACCTTCCGTTGCAACGCCAACGTGGGTGTAAACGTAAGCGTGAACGACTTGGTAAGAGAATTTCATGTGATAGTGTTGGCGGGCGGTTCTACCATTCCACGCGACTTACCTATCCCTGGCCGTCAACTGAAAGGCGTGCATTATGCCATGGAGTTTTTGAAACAACAAAACCAGCGCGTAGCCAAAGAGCCCGTTACCGGTGAAGACATTTTATCTACCGGCAAAAACGTAGTGGTAATTGGTGGTGGCGATACTGGCAGCGACTGCGTAGGAACCAGCAACAGGCACGGCGCTAAAAGCATTACCCAGTTTGAACTGATGCCTAAGCCCGCCAGCAGCCGTACCCCATTCATGCCATGGCCTACCTACCCCATGATATTGAAAACCTCTACTTCGCACGACGAAGGTTGTGAGCGTCATTGGGCTATTGCCACCAAAGAATTTTTGGGTAACGAAAAAGGAGAACTGACCGGGTTAAAGATTGTTGACCTGGAATGGAAAATAACAGAAGATGGCCGCCCTGCCCAGTTTACCGAAATAGCTGGCAGCGAAAGAACCATTCCTTGTGAAAGAGCTTACCTGGCTATGGGCTTTTTACACCCGCAACATGAAGGCATGTTAAAAGAACTGGGTGTAGAAACCGACGAAAGAGGTAATGTAAAAGCAGGCGAAAAAGCTTTCCAAAGCAATATTGCCAAAGTTTTTGCCTGCGGCGATATGCGCAGAGGGCAATCGCTGGTAGTTTGGGCCATTAGCGAAGGGCGCGAATGTGCCAGGAAAGTAGACGAATTTTTGATGGGAACTTCCTTGCTGGAAACCAAAGATGAATCGCTTTTACAAGCCGTGATTTAGTTTTTTTATTCCGATTTATAGCTGAACAACAGACCATTGCCTTTCCAGGTAATGGTCTTTTTTTATCCCCAGAATGAGGGAGATACTACCAGCCAGCCATAAATACATTAAACAAATTTAATATTAAATAAAATCCAAAGCAGGTTCCAGATTTTCTAAAAATTGAAAATTCAGAAACTATGGTTTTTTCAGGCAAATTACACCTCCAACTAATTGTGTACTAATTACATGCAGAATTATATTACACCAAATAATATATGTATAAAAACTTGCAGAATCTATAATTAATCGTACTTTTATTTAAATTAAATCACATTTTTTATTTTTTAATTTAAACCAGAACATTATGAGTAAAGTCACTATCAAACAGGTGGCACCCTTTGTACTCTTGTCGGCGATTGCACTTGGAGCCCTCACCATTCAATCCAAACCAGACACCAACGATCCCAGTACTTACAGCGCGGCTGATATTACATGGATTTTAGTATCCTCTGCCCTTGTGTTTTTAATGACTCCCGGTCTTGCCTTTTTCTACGGTGGGATGGTGGACAGAAAAAACGTGATTTCCACTATGATGAAAAGTCTGGTGGCTGCAGGTGTGGTAAGTGTATTATGGATAGTAGTAGGCTTTAGCCTTTGCTTTGGCGACTCTATCGGAGGTTTCATTGGCAATCCCACCACCTTTATGTTTTTCAAGAATGTAATGACCGGCGCTCCCCATTTACAGGATGGCGCTCCCTTAACTATCCCTTTAGGCTTATTTGCCGTTTTCCAGTTAATGTTTGCTATCATCACCCCAGGCCTGGTAGTAGGTGCCGTTGCAGAACGTATCCGTTTTACCGCCTATGTGCTGTTTGTGGCATTATTTGGCCTGCTGGTGTACGCACCACTGGCACACTGGAGCTGGCATCCCAACGGCTTCCTGGCTAAAATGGGTGTATTTGACTTTGCAGGTGGTACCGTAGTACACATTTCTGCAGGTTGTGCCGCTTTAGCAGGTGCTTTAGTATTAAAACGCAGACATACACATATTGAACACAGAGAAATTCCGCCAGCCAACGTGCCTTACGTGTTGATTGGTACCGGTTTACTGTGGTTTGGCTGGTTTGGCTTTAACGCCGGTAGCGCTTTAAGTGCTGGTCCGTTAGCCGTTTCTGCCTTCTTTACCACTAACACCGCTGCTGGTGCTGCTGGTTTATCATGGATGTTCTTTGACGTGGTACGTGGCAAAAAACCATCTGCCTTAGGCTTTTGTATCGGTGCCGTAGTAGGCCTGGTAGCTATTACGCCTGCCGCAGGTTTTGTAGCCGTGCCACAAAGTATATTCATTGGCGTAGTAGCTGCTATCATTTCAAACGTAGCGGTTTACTTCAAACAAAAATCAACTTTAGATGATGCCTTAGACGTATTCCCTTGCCACGGTATTGGCGGTATGGTGGGTATGTTAATGACAGGCATTTTCGCTTCTAAAAACGTAAACCCTGCTGGTCCGGAAGGCGGCCTTGCCTTCTTCCTGATTCAACTGAAAGCAATGTTGATAGTAGTGGCTTACAGCTTTGTAGTATCTTATGCCATCTTTAAGTTCATCGGCTTAATTCTGCCATTACGTGTAACAGCAGAAGAAGAACTGGAAGGCCTGGATGCAACTCAACACAATGAAGAATATGCCGGTAAAAACTTAACAGCTACTTTAGCGGCATCCTAATATTTTAAAGACTTTCTGATTTTATTCATAAAAGGGCGAACGGGGTGCTACCCGTATCCCGTTCGCCCTTCTGGTTTTTGATTTTTGCCTGAGGAAACATAGACAAGATTTGATTGTTCTCTTTGCCTGACGAATTTGACGACTAACTGACGACTTCTGAATCAACTGCTCTCTAGGCTGGCCATTTTATAACGTACACACAAACACACGCATTCACACTATAACTATCGGTTTTTAGACAGCTAAAAACAGAAAAGGTATTGCCTTTAGGAACGCGGGCTTCTGGAACAAGCTTTCGCGCGCCGTGTAAAGCAACACCCTTTCATTTAACACTTAAAAATCCTCACAATGTTACAAAAATTATTTGCAACAGGCGTTGCAGCATGCGCAGCCGTATGCGTAGACGCGCAAGACACCACTAAGACAGGCACTTTTACGCTATCGGGAAACGCCGACGTTTATTACAGATACAACACCTCTAAACCTCCTGTATTTGACCCTACTACATCCAACGCACCTTATTACAATAGCCCTACCAGCTTTACCCATTCTCATAACTCATTTGAGTTAGGAATGGCCAGTTTAAAAGCAGAGTACACCAAAGGCAAAGCCGGCGTAGTGGCCGACCTGGGCTTTGGCAGAAGAGCAGAAGAATTTGCTTACAATGATGCAAACACCCGTTTAGCCATTAAACAATTATATGTAACCTACGCTCCTTCGGATGCGGTGAAGTTTACTTTTGGTAGCTGGGCCACCCATGTGGGCTACGAAGTACTGGATCCCTACCTGAACAGAAACTATAGCATGAGTTACATGTTCTCTTATGGGCCCTTTTCTCACACAGGATTGAAAGCCGACATTAGCCTGGGTGGCAAAAGCGCCTTGATGTTAGGTATTGCCAACCCTACCGATGTAAGAGACGGCAGCACTTTACCTAAAAGCGTTTTGGCTCAGTTTTCTACAGGCAGCAAGGATGATAAGCTGAAACTGTATGTAAACTTTGTAGGTGGCAAACAAAACGACTTTAAGAAAGTAATACAAGGAGATGTAGTAGTCACATATGCGGCAACTTCTAAATTTAGTATAGGCTACAATGGCACCCTGCAATCGGTAAGCACAAGACCAACCACTGCTGATGACTATACCAGCGGCAAATGGTGGGGTTCGGCTTTATACCTGAACGTTGATCCTAAAGATTGGTTTGGCCTTACCGGCAGATTTGAATATATAGGAGATAAAGACAACATCATTGGCGTAAACCACGCTATTGTGCCTACTATTTCTGCCAATTTTAAAGTAGACAACCTTACCATTATACCTGAGTTTCGCTTTGATGCTACCAATAATGAAACCATATTCCAGAAAGCTTCCGGCGGTACCAGCAAGTCAACAGGCAGCTTTATACTGGCAGCCACTTATCACTTTTAATTCCGCTATCAGCCATACAAAACGAAAAAGCCCGGCTAGCCGGGCTTTTTCTATGTTGGTGTATTAAAGTAAAATTATACCGAGTTGCGACCTGCGTTGATGATGCCAAATGAGCAACGCATTACCATTTTCTCATAGTTACTTTTCACCGGAGAATCAATTAACTGCTCTTCCAGTTCGCGCACTTTGGTGATACCAAACTGCTGAATGGTTAACAGCGGCAACACAATACGCTCACGCATTTGGATAGACAACTGATCAACCGGGTAATCACCCATCAGATCTGCATTACCGGATAAACGCAACACGTACTTTTTGGTTAATTCGTATTCAGCATAGATCAGATTCCAGATTTCGCCGTACTTCGGATGCTCTGATAAGAAAGCGGTGAGCGGGAAAAATGTCTTTTTCATAGACATTTCGCAGTTGTCCATTAAGGTTTTAAACAACAGACTGCTTTTATACAGGCTGCTAACCTCGTTCCACCTGCCGGCTTCATCCATTTTCTTTAACGCCTGGCCTACCCCATAGTAACCGGTAACGTTTTGCTTTAACTGGCTCCAGGAACCTACATAAGGAATGGCCCTGAGATCGTTTAAGCTTAACTGGTTGCTGGAACCTCTTTTAGCAGGACGACTACCTATGTTGGTTTGTGAATAGAAACGTAACGGACTGGCATGGCCCAGATATTCCAGGAAGTAAGGATGATTTTTCAGCTTCACATAAGAATCAAAGCTATCTACAGCCAGTTGGTTTAACAGTGCATCTTCTTCGGCAGAAAGTGTATCTCTGCGTGGTGCAAACAACTCATTGGAAATACCGGCATTGATTAACTGCTCAATGTTAAACTGGGCAGAGTCGATAGTGCCGAAATTAGAGCTGATGGTTTGCCCTTGTATGGTTAATTGAATTTCGTTGTTGGCGATATTCTGGCCCATAGAAGCGTAGAACTTATGCGTTTTCCCCCCCCCACGGGCTGGTGGACCTCCCCTGCCATCAAAGAACACAACATCGATATCATATTCACGGGATATGCGGGTTAATTCTTCTTTCGCTTTATAAATGCTCCAGTTAGCCATCAGGTAACCGCCATCCTTAGTGCCATCAGAGAAGCCTAACATGATGGTTTGGGTGTTGCCACGGGCTTCCAGGTGTGCACGATACTCTTTGATAGCATACAGCTTCTGCATAGCAGCACCTGCATTTTGTAAATCTTCCACAGTTTCGAACAATGGAACGATATCAATGGTCAGTGCTTTTTTATCCCAGCCACTCAGCATAAACAAACCGTACACCTCCATGATGTTTACAGCGCTGGTAGTATGACTGATGATATAGCGGTGACAACCTTTTTCGCCGTTCACCTGTTGAATGCCCTTTATCGCACGTACTGTTTCAACACAGTCGCGACTTAATTCGTCATCCAGCACAGCAATATCTTCCAGCTCTTTTACGTTCATCAGCGCGGCAATTTTGCCGTCCTCATCTAGCTGCTGGTAGTTGGCTGGCAACAGTTTTGTATGAGCCAGGATGTCTTCAATCAGCTTACCATGAACACCGCTGTCCTGACGCACGTCCAGTGAAGCAAAGTGCAAACCAAACACCTGCACCTTACTAATAAGGTTTTCCAGTTTGTACAGGAACAGACCATTGTGCTGGGTAATAAGCGTTTCCCTTATTTCCAGTAATGTTTTCAACAGCTGGTTGCCACAAACATCGCAAGGATATTCTTTCACAAACAGGTTGGTATACAACTGGTTTTCGAGGTTCAGCAACGCATCACTGATACCTTTAAAGGTAAGACGGCGACGCAGCTTACGCAGCTCCAGATAGTAGCACTTCATAATGCTGCGACGCAGCGATTCGGCCACCTTTACCGTAGTATCGGAGGTTACGAAAGGGTTACCATCCCTGTCGCCACCAGGCCAGAAGCCCAGGTGAATTAACGGGTTGTTGGCATCCACCGCATCCGGGAACTGCGATTTTATTTCACTGAGTATTTTGCCGGAAGCGGGGTAGAATATGTTTTCGAGATACCATAACAGGCTTACCGCCTCATCGTATGGTTTCGGTTTTTCTCTTTTGAGGAAAGGCGTTTTGCCCAATTGTTGCAGGTATTCGTTTACCGTAGCGCTATCGGCATTAGATAAGGCTTTTGCCAGATCGCTGATAATGCCCAATACCTCGCCAGGATAAAACTGGGTAGGATGCGCAGTTAACACCATGCGAATGGAAAAACGCTTCATCTTTTCGGCCAGCGCTCCCTGCTTGCCTTTTTGTATCACTTCCGACTGCAGGTGTTTTAAACTGCCGGGACCGTTCATGTCATGGGTGTTGCAGAAAGCTGCATCTTCCAGGGCATCAAACAGCACAACCTGCCTTTCGGCATATTGTATAAATCTAAACAACAGATCCAGTAACTCCTGTTCTTTCCGATACGGGGTGTACTGCTCCATAAAAGAGGTAATGATGTCATTAGGGCTCTGTTGCTTTCTGTAGCCTTCTTCGCAATGTATCAGGAACAGCGATAACAGCACTCCCGTTTTTTCGATACGGTGAAAGGGAAGGGAGGTGAAAAGACTGTTATACAATTGGAACCTGATGGCTACCAGGTTTTTGTATTGTTGTAAAACGTTATCCATAATATACGCATTAGTAACAGCAAGAACGCCAAACTGTTACAGCGGTCTAAGGTAGTACAATTTACCTTTTATGCAGGCACCCCCCTTAAATTTGGATAATATTCAATTTCCACACCTCTATTAACAACAGCTGTTAGCACACGTAACTCTGTTTTTTAATTTGATTGGTTGCACGTAATTTCGCTCATCTTATCAATAAAATCATTTAGTGCCATGGCATACGATGTAATTGTTTTGGGCAGTGGTCCCGGAGGTTATCCCGCCGCTATCCGTGCCTCACAGCTTGGATTTAAAGTAGCTATCATTGAAAAAGAAGTGTTAGGTGGTATATGCCTTAACTGGGGTTGTATTCCTACAAAAGCGCTGCTGAAGAGCACGCAGGTGTATGAATATATGAAACACAGCACTGCCTATGGTATTAATGCAACAGGTGTGCAAGCCGATTTTGGCGCCGTTATCAAGCGTAGCCGTGGCGTTGCCGACAAAATGAATAAAGGCGTTCAGTTTCTGATGAAGAAGAACAAGATTGATGTAATCATGGGCTTCGGTAAACTGAAAGCAAAAGGCCAGATAGAAGTAACTGCTGCCGATGGTTCTAAAAGCGTGGTAGAAGGTAAATACATTGTTGTTGCTACCGGCGCCCGCGCCCGTCAGCTGCCTAACTTACCTATCGATGGTAAGAAAGTGATCGGCTACCGCGAAGCAATGGTATTGCCTGAGCAACCAAAAAGCATGATTGTGGTAGGTAGCGGCGCCATAGGCGTTGAGTTTGCTTACATTTATAATAGCCTGGGTACTAAAGTTACCATTGTTGAGTTTTTACCACGCATTGTGCCTGTTGAAGATGAAGACATTTCTAAAGAACTGGAAAAACAATACAAGAAATTAGGCATTGAAGTAATGACCAACTCTTCTGTAGAGAAAGTGGACATTGCTGGCAAAGGCGTAAAAGCGACTGTTAAAAAACAAGACGGCAGCACCGTGGTTCTGGAAGCTGACGTGGTGTTAAGCGCTGTAGGTATCGCTGCTAACATTGAAGGTATCGGACTGGAAGAGTTAGGCATCAAAACCGACAAAGGCCGTATTACCGTTGACAAAAACTACCAAACCAACGTACCAGGCATTTATGCTATTGGTGATTGCGTTCCTGGTCAGGCCCTGGCACATGTTGCTACCAAAGAAGGTATCAATGCTGCAGAAGCTATCGGTTTCATTGAAAAGAAATATGCTCACCAGCCTGAGGCTATCGACTATAACAACGTTCCTGGTTGTACTTATTGCACTCCTGAAATAGCCAGCGTTGGTTATACAGAGAAAGCTGCGAAAGAAGCTGGTTACGAAGTGAAAGTAGGTAAGTTTCCATTTATCGCTTCCGGTAAAGCTACTGCTGCCGGTGCCACTGATGGTTTTGTAAAAGTAATTTTCGACGCTAAATATGGTGAATTCCTGGGCGCGCACATGATCGGTACCAACGTAACAGAAATGATTGCGGAAGTATCAGTAGCACGTAAACTGGAAACTACCGGCCACGAAATTCTGAACGCTATTCACCCCCACCCAACTATGAGTGAAGCGGTGAAAGAAGCGGTTGCTGTAGCTTACGGCGAAGCAATTGACATCTAGAATTACTGTTCGCAATAAAGTAAAATGCCGGGGCTGAAAAGCTACCGGCATTTTTACTTTTACCTCCTTCCCCCTTCCTCCAATATGTTCCGTGCCAAAATTCAACAGTACCGCAGCCTTTAGAAAACCATTTTTCATTTTTCCATACCTCATAGCGCACATTGATAATATTAATTTAACGTTACCCCTATATTTTTAGACAATTTTTATACTAAATCGTTGCCATTGTGAAAATTTCAAAAATCTTACGCCACACCAGTGTAAAAACTGCATCCTAATATTGCTATATCAATCGGTAGTAACCGAAAAATTCAACAACTCATTTATTCACCAAAAATGAAAAGGACAGGTACGCCCCTTATCCTTACCGGTAAAAGCATGCCTGTAGTTTCAGCAAAACAGAAGTCCATCATACTATGCAAACACACATCATGACGCTGGAAGAGTTTACTATTCAGGAATTAAGAAACTTTCCGAAAGCTACCGGACAGCTATCCGGCCTGCTGCGCGATATTAGCCTTGCCGCTAAACGCATTAATGTAGAAGTAAACAAAGCCGGACTGGTGCATCATATCATTGGCAGCACCGGCACCACCAATATACAGGGCGAAGAAGTACAAAAACTGGATGAATTTGCCAATGCCCAACTGATTAATGTGCTACGTGGCGGCATTAACTGTGCAGGTATAGCCAGTGAAGAAACAGATGATATTATGCCTTTTGACGATCCCATGAGCAATAAGGCTAAGTATGTGGTACTGTTTGATCCGTTGGATGGCAGCAGCAATATTGACGTAAACATTTCCATAGGCAGCATCTTCTGCATCATGCGCCGGGTAACGCCATTGGGCACACCTTGCACAGAAGAAGATTTTTTACAGGATGGCAAAGCTATAGTAGCAGCGGGCTACATCATTTACGGTTCCAGCACCATGATGGTATATGCAACCCGCAGAGGAGTAAATGGCTTTACCCTTGATCCTTCTATTGGCGAGTTCACCCTCAGTCATCCCAACATTAGCCAGCCGGCTTCGGGTACTATCTACTCGGTGAACTATGGCAATTTTGGATCGTTCAGCGGACAAGTGCAACAGTTTATTGAGAATTGTCAGAACAGGCATAAAAATAATGGCGGCCCTTATTCGTTACGTTACACTGGCAGCCTGGTTGCCGACATACACCGTAACATGCTGAAAGGTGGCATATTCTTGTACCCCACCACCAGCAAAGCACCTAATGGCAAGCTGCGTTTATTATATGAATGTATGCCTATGGCATTTATTGTAGAGCGGGCAGGCGGCAAAGCCAGTAACGGCAGCAAAAGAATACTGGACATAAAAGCAACATCTCTTCACCAGCGATCTGCATTGATTATCGGCAGTGAAGAGATGATGATTGAATACCATAACGAACAACGTGTGGATACGTCCCGTCATCTGGTATACTAAAAACGACCATCAAAGCCTGTGATTAGGAACTAATCCAGGCTTTGATATACCAGTGCTTTAAACTTATCCTGTATCTCGCCATGAGTTAACGGCGATTGGTTAATAAACAGTAATCCTACCAGGTGCTTTTGCGGATCGGCCCAGTAAATGGTGCCAAAGTAGCCTCCCCAGGAAAAAGTACCCGTAGAAGCGCCCAGCTTAGCCATTCCTTTTTCGGTGGTGATTTCGAACCCCAAACCAAACTTGTTAAGCCCTACCTGAATATCACCTACCTGATTCATAATCATGAGTTCTACGGTACGGGGCGATAAGATGCGTTTTCCATTATAAATGCCTCCGTTCAGCAACGCCTGCAAAAAGATAGCATAGTCTTGTACGGTAGATACCAGGCCTGCACCACCAGAATAATAAGTACCTTTTCTTTTAGCATAGTCTACAGAAAAAGCGATGCCCGGTTTTTCTTGGTAAGGAACCAGTTTTTTCGTGTCTTTATCTATTGTGTATAGTGCTACCAGGCGATTTTGTTTTTCCTGTGGCAGGTAAAAATAAGTATCCTTCATGCCCAGTGGCTCAAAGATGCGTGTTTTAAAAAACTGGTCTAAACTCATACCCGACACTACCTCTACCAGGTAACCTAACACATCGGTGTTTAAGCCATAAGTGAATTTTTCTCCCGGGTTATGCTCTAATGGTAAAGTTCCTAAACGGGTAATAGCAGTAGCTAAATGAAATGTATCACTGCCTATACCTGATGGAATACTCGCCTTGGCATAAATAGCTTTTGTTTTTTTAGCACCAATGCCCGCATAACCAATACCAGAAGTATGCGTTAACAGATCGCGGATAGTGATTTCCCGCTTGGCGGGTGTGGTAGTATAAGAACTATCGGCTTCGTTAAACTGATCCAGCACCTGTGGTTTGGCAAAAGAAGGAATGTATTTAGAAATGGGATCGTCTAACAGCAGCTTTCCTTCTTCAAACAGCATCATTACCGCCACACTGGTAATGGCTTTGGTTTGGGAAGCGATGCGAAAGATATTATCTTTTTGCATAGTAGCGTTCCCTTCTGCCCCACCGGTTCCGAATGCCTTGTTATATACAATATTGCCATCACGGGCAATAAGTGCTATAGCACCTTTCAACCAGTTGCTGTCAATGTACTGCTGAATGGTTTTGTCGATACGTTGTAAACGTTCGGCCGAAACATGGGCCGCTGCCGGGGCGGCGGGATGCAATACTTCCTGGGCATTTACGGTTGCTGCTGCTGTCAGCGCCATGGCTGACAGCAGGTAAAATACATTTCTCATATTGTAAGCTGAAGGTTTTATAAAATGGGATCTAATGCTTTTTTATAAGTGATTGCATAAATGATAAAGGCCAGTACCATTAAAACTATGCCTGCCAGACATACACCCGTCCAACCAGCTGCCGACCACACGATCAATCCCACTGCCGAACCTAAGGAAGTGCCTATAAAGCTCACTGTCATAAACACAGTGTTCAAGCGGTTACGCGCCTGCGGCAATAAAGCGTAAATGCGGCTTTGATTAGATACGTGAATAGCCTGTATACCCAAATCCAGTATAACAATACCCACTATTAACACGGCCAATGTATGCGGAAAAATCAGGAACAACAGGTAAGAGCAGGCGATTACCATTATACCGTACCCGATAGGCACGCGTGGGTTACGCTTATCGGCCGAACCGCCTATCAGCGGTGCTATTAACGCACCGGCAGCGGCCGCCAGGCCAAACATACCGATGGTATCACTGTTATAATTAAAAGGCTCACTACTCAAATGCAACACCATCGCTGTCCAGAACATGCTAAAAGCACCAAAAGCCAATGCATTGATAGCAGAAGCTTCACGCAGCAGCGGTTGTTCTTTTACCAATGTTAACAGGGATTGCATTAATGAGCTATAGGAACCGGTGTAGTGAGGCTTACTATGTGGTAACAACACGCGCATCAGCAACAACAGGCTGGCGGTAATGCCGGCTGCTATCCAGAACATGCTGCGCCAGCCCATCCATACACCAACCCAACCACTAAGGGTACGCGACAGCAGAATGCCAACTAACAGGCCGCTCATAATAGAACCTACCACCTTGCCTCGCTTTTCGGGCGCTGCAAGGTGGGCGGCTAATGGTAATATTAACTGAGGAATAACAGAAGTAAAACCTATTAAAAAACTGGCTATTTCCAACATCAGCAGTGATGTAGACTTGGCGGCCAGTATTAAAGAAAGGACTGCTGTTAAAGTAGTGAACAGTATCTGTTTCTTTCTTTCCAGCATATCGCCCAACGGTACCAGAAAAAGCAAACCCAGGGCGTATCCTATTTGTGTAAGCACGGTAATATTACCTGCTTTTTCTTTCGCAACTCCAAACTCTTTACTGATAGGTAGAATTAATGGCTGACAATAATAAATGTTAGCTACAATTAATCCCGTGCAGGCAGCCATTAACACAATCTGCCCACGACTTAACACATGCTCCGGCTTTTTTTCCATGAAGCAAAGTTACGTGCAGTGAAAGGTTTATTTGCTGCTTCCAAATACTGTTTTCAACAGATCAGTGGTACGGGCAACAGGATCTTTACGAATGGCCTTTTCTTCCTGCCCTACCTGGTAAAACACACCTGTTAATGCTTTTTCAGTAACATAGGCGCTTAAATCAGGATTGATTTTAGACACCAATGGTATTTTGTTGTAAGCAGTGATCAACGTATTCCAATGTTTGGTAGCCCCTACTTTAGACAATGAAGTTTCAATCACCGGCTTAAAAGCGGCTGCTAAAGGAGAAGTGGTTTTTACCTTTAAATAAGTGGTAGCTGCAGTGTCAGAACCTTTTAAAATACCTACGGCATCGGTAATGCTCATCTCTTTAATAGCATTTACGAAAATAGGTGCTGCACTTTTAGAAGCATCTTCTGCTGCGCGGTTCATAGTAAGGATAGCGCTATCTACCATATAACCTAAACCAACACTGCGTAATTTCTTTTCTACATTCTGCGCTTCTGCAGGTAACAGAATTTTCACTGCTGCATCTTTAAAGAAACCATCCACAGAGGATAATTTGGTAGTACCTTTTTGTACACCCTGACTCAACGCTTCTTTTAAACCGCTGGCAATAGTGCTAGAGCTTAAAGAATCAGAACTGCCACTGCCGGTTACTGATTTAAGAAGGCTGCTAAGGCCAGAAGATTTGCTGGTAGAAGAAGTATCCTTCTTTAAAAATTTGCTTAACTGCGCCTGAGAAGTACCATAAGAAACCAGGGCAACTGAAAATAACACGAAAAATCTTTTCATATCGGAGTTATAAGGTAGTCAAAAATAGCATCCTGCCACAACATAACAAGTTAAATGTGACCCACCGGGCACTATAATCGGCCAGCCAGTTATGGACTAAATAACCTTTTATGCCAACAAAATGACAAAATTCACCCGCCAATGAACATACAGGCATTTAATACACACATTGTTTTACATTTGATTTTTAGTATTAACCTGGTCATATTTAGATTATTATGATAAAAAAATACGCCTGGATAGGCTTAAGTGTATTAGTATTTTCCTGTGGTAACGAAACTGAAAAAGGGGCAAGCGACAACGAAAACACCACTAACACCAGCAACCCGGCTCCTGCTGCAATGGGCTATACGGTAGTAAAGGTTTTTCCGCACGACACCTCTTCTTACACCCAGGGACTTATCTGGCACAACAATGCACTGTATGAAGGCACCGGACGGGAAGGATTTAGCAGGTTGGCGAAGCTAAACCTGGAATCGGGTAAGGCAGAACAACAGGAACTGATTGCTAAAAACGAGTTTGGCGAAGGCATTACCATACTAAACAATAAGATATACCAGCTTACCTGGCAAAACCATAAGGTGCATGTGTACGACCTGGCTACTTTTAAAAAGATAGAAGAATTTACCTGGGATTATGAAGGCTGGGGCATTACCACCGATGGTAAAAGCCTGATTATTAGCACAGGTAGCAGCAATTTGTATTTTGTAGACCCGGCCACTTTCAAAATTATAAAAACAGTAGGTGTAACCAATAACTACGGCCCGGTAGAAAACCTGAACGAGCTGGAACTGGTAAACGGTTTCGTGTACGCCAATAAATACCTGACTAACTACATTTTGAAAATTAACCCGGAAACCGGTAAGGTGGAAGCGATGTTAGACTTACAGGATATTTTTCAGAAAAGTGGTAAAACATACGATCAGGGCAGCATACCCGATCCTGACCAGGACGTGCTGAATGGCATTGCTTTTAACGCTGCCACCAACACGTTTTACGTAACCGGCAAACAATGGCCGGCACTGTTTGAAATTAAATTGAACTAGCGCTTTTTAGCGATGTAAATAACAGAGCTGCTTTTTTCGGGAGAAGAAGCAGCTTTTTTATTGCTCTTCCATCCATTGATAAAGGCTGCAAACAGGTTGGATTTACCGGTGAGATATTGCTCACTTAACATGCTCACATAAAAGCTATCAAATTTCATAGGCTTTAAGGCTACCACCTCAAACCCATGCTGTGCCAGCAGGGAACGCATAGAAGCAGGTGAAAAATGATACAGGTGGCGTGGCACATCGTAGGCGGCCCAGCTGGCGCCATAATGCTGCGCATCAAAACTGGTATAGTTAGGCACTGCTATAACCAATGTACCGCTTTGTTGAAGAACAGACTGATAACGGTTTAAATATCCATGCAAATCGTGTACATGTTCCAGCACATGCCACATGGTAATAACATCATAACTGGCAGCAGGCAAAGTATGCAGGCTTTCCAGCGTTTGTAATGTTAACCCGTGGTTTTGTTGTGCATTGGCGCGGGCGGTTTCGTCGGGTTCCAGCCCTGTTACTTTCCAGCCATTTTGTTGCATTACCGCCGCAAATGCACCGGTGCCCGCCCCTACGTCCAGCAAACTACCCGTTTTTTTACCACTTACAGCCGTTATCATTTTATGCTTTTGCTGAAGGGTAATGTTTCTTACGATATGATACAGGCGGTTAATCAGTCCTTTTTTAGTATCGGAATGCGATACATAAGCATCTGATTGATAATACCTGCCAATAGCCGCCGGTTCAGGCACGTTTTGTGTAAAGCGAAGGGTACAGTTTCCGCATTCCCAAATGGAAAATGTTTCGTGGCTAACAGTATGGTCCTGCGCATCCAGAACAGGGGATATATTAGTATGGCTACAGCCGGGGCATTGTGTATACATGATCGTTTGACTCATCGGAAGGCAAAGAAACGAGTTTGTTACACATTAAAGTAAAGTTTGAGTTAAAAATAAAACAAGAAATGCTTCTTTGCCTTAACTTGTCAATCAATCATGAACAGGCGTTTATCCAATACAATCCGTGCTTGTAAACAGGCAGTCATGTATGTGCCCGTAACCTGGTACTTCTTACTGTTTGTTATCAGCAGCTGGCTGGCATTCTTATGGCTATTGCAGCAGCAACACATGCCCGAAACCTCTTTCAGTGCTATATTTTCACTGTTACTGCTGGTGGCATTTGCCAGTTTAACCATACTGGTTTCCTTTGCTTTTTTAACGGTGCTGCTTTCATTTATTGTTTTTACACTGAAAAAAAGGCGTAACAAAGTGGAATGCAGAATAGACACACCGGCTGAAAATGTAAAACATCCGGCCCGGCAGCTGGTACACGTGTACATTGCTCCTGTGTTAAAACCTATACTGGGTTTTATTAAACTCCGGCTTATTTACGACGATAACCAATACAGCAACAAGTTTACATTGGTGCCACAAAAAGGACAGAAAAATAATATTGCCGTGCTGGAAGGTGTGTATGAATGGCCCCTACCTCAAATAAGGGAGTATAATGTGGCTAAAGTGATGGTGTACTTTGAAGATTTTCTGCAGTTTTTTTCGTTCACCTTTACCCTTCCCTGCAACAGCCGCTTTTATATACGTCCGCAGGTGGAAAAAACAGCAGAAATAAAGGCAGCGCCCCGCAAAACAGAAGAAACCAATCAGCGCATTGAAGAACTAAAAAAAGTAGAAGGCGAGCATTTACATTATAAGAACTTTGAAGCGCATGACGATGTGAGAAGAATTGTATGGAAGATATATGCACGTAACCGCGAACTGGTGGTGCGTACCCCTGAAATACAGGATCCATACGCTTCGCACTTATGTTTGTTTGCTTCTTTTCATACCGGCTTTGATATCACTAATAATGAAGTAATACATTTCCCTTTCCAGGACTATTTCAAAACCGCTGTATGGAACACCTATCTGCAACTGGTAAAGCAGGGATTTGAAGTAGAATATATTGCCGACCAACAGGTAGTAGCCCCCGCCCTTACCGATGTAAAGCAAGCCGTACAATACAGCATCACCGCCAGTCACTGGCAAACCGATAAAGATTTACACACCTATATAAAGCCAAAGGATGCGGCAGTTGTAGTGATTTCTTCCTTAAACAGTTATGACGAAGTAGCCCGGTTGGTAGAACAGCATGGTAACGACATCACTTTTGTGTTTGTGCAATTAAGCAAAAGCATACGTGGTGCCTACGCCAGTCAATGGCTGCAGTGGTTGTTTGTAAGCCAGGAAGCCAACTCGTATGAAGTGTATAAATCGCGCTGGCGCTTTTCGCGCTTAAGAAGCCGGATACTTGCCAATGAGAAGAAGATAAAGCATTTACTGGCCCAGTATGAAAAACCCGTTGTAAGATAAGCATGAAGATAGGAAACGTACATAACGCGAAAAAGGTATTGGCTCAATTGCTGCTGCTGGCAGTGCCCACAGTAATATTAATGGCTTACCTGCTGTGGAACCTGAATCGCTATGAAGATATATTACGCAATAACTGGGAAAAGCAATCGCTTTACTTTGCCGGTGGTATAGCCGGGGCTATTATTTTATATAGCTACCGCTTTCGTTTTATCACCACCGCTGCCGTACTGTTTGTGGTAGGCTATGCTACTTATACATACATGGGCAGTATTACCGTGGGAGAATTTGACGCTTTTTTTGTATCGGTGCAATTCCTCATCTTTTCCATTTTATTTTCTATTGGATGGATATGCGGCTTTGGCTTTTCCCGCTCGCGCTATTTTACGGTATTCTGGAGTGTGTTTTTGCTGGCGATACAAATAGTTACCATTAGCAAAACCAACGACATTACAGCCCGGGCTATTATCGCGGCCTTTTTACCTACACTGGCTTATGCCGTGTATATCATTTATACCGCTGAGCTGATACGTAACATGAACCCATCAGAAAGACATTTTGGATGGTTTGTTACCAAAAGAATGGTGGGCTTTGGCATAGTGATGGCCGTGTTATTCTTTGCGGTGTTAAAAGCTTTTGATAAAGACTTTAAAGCAGTAGAAAAAGAATGGGGACATGGCGAAGGCAAGTATGATAAAAACAAGAGCAACCAGGAAAGCATGACCAAAGACAACCGGGATGGCACCATTAGCAATAAAGACCAGACCCAGTTGACCGGTTCACTGAATAAAGGCAAACGGCTGGTGTTTGTAGCCAAACTGGATAATTTTTTTGAAGACGGTAAAACACCCAACCCGCTTTATTTTACCGCTTATTATTATACCAGATTTGATACGCTGACACAGACCTTTGAAATGGACAATAAAATGCCCGACAATGATCTGTTCAGGCCCGATCCTTCTAAAATACCTATCTACTTTGCCAAAACAGATTCTTCCGTTATAAAAAATACACATGCTACCAAAGCACGGAAAGTAGTAACCGCAGAAATATATAAAACCTTATTATCTCCTTCTGATTTTGTGGCGCCTTCTACTGCCTTCTTTTGTCAGCCGTTACCTGTAGAAGCAGACTATAAGGATAAATACAAAAGCGCCTACCGCGCTAAGATGTGGGTGAGCGATTTAAACAGCGCCTACTTCATTTATAACCCGGCCGGTAACCAGATGCTGGAAAGCTTCCAGGAACAACGTTTTAAAACACTGCGTCAGGTAACCGACTATACCAGCATACCTGATAGCTTTATGAAATACTACACCTTTATGCCGCAGGATGCGGAATACGGTCGTATTAAAACATTGGCAGGTCAAATAACACAGGGGGCCGCTACCCCACTGGACAAGATGGTAGCCATCAGAGATTATTTTACAGGTAAAGATGAGTTTGGGCAACCGCTTTTTAAATATGAAAATAACCCTGGCATACCTGGTATGCCCAGCGCGAATAAACTCACCTACTTTTTATTTGAAAACCGAAAAGGCTATTGTGCTTATTACGCAGGTGCCACCTTGTTTATGTTACGCGCCATGGGGATTCCTTCGCGTATAGCCACCGGCTTTTTAACAGTGGACCGTAGCAGTAAAAACCCTGGCTGGTATTGGTTTTACGAAGACCAGGCGCACGCCTGGGTACAAGTATATTTTCCCGGTTATGGCTGGATAGATTTCGATACCACCATTCCCGATCAGGAAGCCCACGATGCCGACCAGCCCGACGAAACGCCACCGTTAAGCATGCAACAGGCTTATATGGTAGCTGACGGACATATAGTATCGGTTGACAGCACCACCAAAAAACTGGTAATGACAGTAGATAAATTACTGTTTCACGATCAGAACTATGAAACCACACGCCCGGATACACTGAGCGTGGATGGAGCCATAGCACAGGTTTCGGCAGATTCTGGCGTAGTGCCATTTAGTGCATTACGTAAAGACATGCACATTACCGCTGCCTCTTCGGCCGAAGTATTAAAAGACATGACCGCTACGCCGGTAGAAACTATTAAAGACGTACTGAAACGTGTACCTAAGCCTGCCCCTACCGACCAGATTAAGATTATTGAAGACGAAGCCACCACCCCACCGCATAAAAACATGTTTGAGAACATTGAACCTGTTAACTGGTTAAAAGTGCTGGCCACGGTGTTGATAGTAGCAGCCGCCCTTTTAGTGCTGGTGTTTGCAATGCCATGGATCATCTGGCAAGTGCTGCATATGCGTGCAAAAGGCAATAAACCTGCTTCAAACAAAGCATATAATCAATACAGGGCTGCGATGTATTATTTAAACCAGCTGGGTTATGCCCGCAATCATAAAAGCCCGGGTGAGTATGCAGCCCAAACAGATGCCCAATTTGGCACACGCTTTATTGTATTCAGCAACGTATATCAGAAACTGAAGTACAGCTCGTTGCCTTTCACCACACAGGAAGAAGCGGTGGTACAAGAATTTTATAAACCATTTATAGCCAGTGTACGCAAACAAGTGCCTTTACGCAAAAGGGCCGCTAAATTCCTGAACATTTATAACACAATTCATTATTTCACGCAACCTAAATAATACATACGCATGGAACAAAATATTGAGATAGAACAGGCATTACACAATATCCAACAACTGGTAGGCAATATTGAAAAGGTAATACGTGGTAAAAGACACCAGATAGAGCTGATATTAACCGCTTTGCTGGCGAAGGGGCATATATTAATGGAAGACAACCCCGGTACCGGTAAAACAGTAATGGCCAAAACACTGGCACATAGCATATCGGGACAAAAAGCAGGCAGCGAAGTAAACTTTAAGCGTATACAGTTTACCCCCGACCTGTTGCCTATGGACCTGATTGGTTCGCATATTTTCGACGATGTCCGTAAAGAGTTTGTGTTTAAAAAAGGACCGCTGTTTTGTAACGTGCTGCTGGCAGATGAAATTAACCGTGCTTCTCCTAAAGTGCAATCTGCCCTGCTGGAGTGTATGGCCGAAAACCAGATTACCATTGGCGAAACTACTTATCCGCTGGAACAACTGTTCTTTACTATTGCCACCCAAAACCCCGTGGAAATGGAAGGCACCTATCCATTACCTGCCGCCCAGTTAGACCGTTTCTTCTTAAAGATCTATTTCGGTTATGTGGATGAAGCCACCGAACTGGACATTTATAAAGATTATTTAGGCATTCAAAATAACATGCAGCACGTACACCAGGTGTTAAGCATGGATGAAATATTACTGTTGCAGCAGGAAACAGAAAAAGTGTATTTGCACGATGAACTGATTACCGCTGTACGCAACATTGTATGGGACACCCGCAAGCACCCGGATATTGTGTTAGGCGCCAGCACCCGTAGTGGCATTACCTTTTTAAAATGTTTGAAAGCATTTGCCCTGGTAAACGGCCGCACCTTTGCTACAGAAGATGATTTAAAACGCATTACTACAGCTGTATTAGACCACCGTTTAATATACCGTAACAAAGAAGCCAAGCAAAAAGCATTGGCTGGTATTTTAGATAAAGAACTGGACAGGCTGAGCAAACTGAAAATTGACAGGCAGTAACAGAATAGGTCATTTCTAATTCAACAGGTTTTGATAAATAAGAAGATGATATATATAAAGGGCAGCCAGCTACAATGCCGCATGAACAAAAGCTTTACCGCCTTTGCTTTGTTGCTGTGCGCTATGCTGCTTTTTTCCGTTCACCCTTTGCTGGCGCAAGGCAATGCCGCTGCCCGCTATGAGATAGATGCCAAACGACAGGGAGTGAAGCCCACCGATAAGGATGCTTTGCCCCGCAGCCGTGAATTTATACGGCTGGACAGCACCTATTATGTGGGGTGGATGTATGAAGGCATTTATAAGTGCGATCGCAGCTCGGACTACCTGGGTTATAAAAACGCCATCCCTGCCCTGCAAAAGGCACTGGCCTTAATAGAAAAAGATTACGGCAACTCCTTACGGGGCCTGTATTCTTCTATTGAATATTTTGCCCAGAACGTACCACGCTACCAGGACATGTTTTTTATATTCAATGCCCTGAAGGAATGTTACGACAACCTGGAAATGCCTGATAAGGTTATTGAGCTGTTAGATAAAATAGACCGTTATCATTTTAAAAAGGATTATTTCGGCACCTATTACCATCGTGCGTGGACCTATCACCGCAACCGTTTTCTTACCTCAGCCAACTTTCCTTTTTTAAAGAACAGCGTGGAAGAAAACGAGCGCATGGCCTTCTTTTACTGCTACCAGGGCCTGCGGTTTATTCAACAGAACAAACCGCAGAACGATACATGGTTTGGCCCTATGCAGGCCGAGAATGACAAGCTTACTATTTACCATTATATGGCAATGCTGCACTGTTATAATAAAAACTACGACAGCAGCGAATATTACTACCGCATCCTGGCTTCCCGCGGAGCCGTATCGTGGAATAACTATGGCAGCATGCAAGCCGAAACAGGCAACTTTGCCCGGGCTATTGAATATTATAAGCGCGACCAGTTTAAATCCTTCTCTCATATACTGCACGAGCCTTACTACTATCTGCCTATGCTAAGTGTGTATGGTGGTAAAACCAAAGAAGCTATTAAAACTGTTCAGGAAATTATTCAGCAAAACGGCTCTACGCCTGGCTTTGGCTGGTATAACCTGGCACTGGCTCGCAGCTATATGTATGATGGGCAACTAGACAGCAGTGAATATGCCCTGAATAAAGCAGCTAATTTTAAAGAGATTCATATAGGCACTACACTTACCCAAAGCCAGTATAACTTTACTGTAAACCTGCTGCGTGTGCAGCTGCTGGACCGGAAAATAAGTCAGGTAAAGTTTACAGATAAAGGCTGGTGGTATTCGCCTACAGCTTTGTATAAGATAGCGAGCTATACCTCTGAAAAAATGAAAACAGAATACGTAACGGTGAACGAACTGGCTTTTAACCCGGAACGTACCCGTGTAGTATATGACTTGTTTTGTTCGGAAGCCACTACCTCTTTTGATGAAGCCTGGTATTTAATGAAAGACTTCAGCCCTACTTTCTTCCAAAAGAAATACGAGAACTACCTGAACACCGATAAGCGCGAAAATGTACTGCGCTATTTTTACCTGTTTGCCGCTAAGTTTAAATGGGAGAAAGGCGATAAAAACGAAGCCCGCACAGACTTTGAAACATTGGAGAAAAACAGCATGCTGGATACCGCTAATGAAAAGTTGTTTATGGGCAGGCTGTATGAAGGGCTGATTAAAGCAGGGAATAAAACCGGGCAAAGCTATGTTGCTACGTATACCAATGCCCTGTACGAAACCTATCCACAGTTATTGCCTTTCAGCGGCATTACCCCTTCCATCAGCCTTAGCGTAAGCGGGCAGGATGATGCTGTTACCAAAGCAGTAGTGAAACAAATTAAAGGTTGTGATATATCTGTGGCCGATGAAAACACGCCAGGAATACCACATGCCACTATACAGTTTAATAAAAGAGGGAATAAATACGAAGCGCTTTTTCAGGTAATAAGTGGCAATGGCAAACCAATGGTGCAGGGTGGCAGGTTGATATTTACCCCTACCCAACAGGCAGGCGCCGAAATTACTTTACGCTTGTTTGGTAAAGGCGGAGCAGTAGAATTATAAATACCTTATTATAAAAAACGGGAACCGGTTAGGATATACTCCTTTTACCTGTTCCCGTTTTTTTATATCGGTTGAATAACGTTAATGCACTTTGAAATAGTAGATCAATGCTATTAAAGCTACAATAGCCATAATGATAGCATACAACCACCATTTATCATGGTGGGGCTCTGTAGAAGCAGGCGCTGACGGCTCGTCGTCCTTCAGCATTTCTTTCATTTCGTTACTGCTACGAATGTTTTCTCCTACCTTCACCTCATGAGTAGCGTCTTTACGCACTACCCTTTCGGCAACTGTATCCGGAAAATACTGCTGCACAGATTGTTCGGGCTGGAAAGAATAAGACTCACCAAATTCTTTTCTAAGGGTACCGATACCGGGTAATTTACCTTCATTACCCCTGCCTAATTCATTTTTCAGGTAAAAACTGAGGTCGTTAAACTGCTTAATAGCGTCAATTTCAGTCAAACCAAGATCTTCAGAAAGAAATTCGTACAGGGATTTTTCGGGCGTAGCATTTTTATCCATGCTAAACCGGATAACGGATATAGGGCTGTGTAACTGTTTATTCAAAAAATCAAGGCGACCTGGGATATGTTCCACAGTAAAGGAACCAATTCCGGGGACAACCATTTTTTTATTGAAAATCAGATACTTATATAAACTATTATACATGTCTACTTACTACTATTTACTGCTTTGACCGAACGAATATACAACTCCTCCCAGAACATTAAATCCAAGAACCTCATACTGATTCCAACGTTGGTATTTATTATTCAGCAAATTATTGAATTGTACCCAAACATTCAAACGCGGCATCACACCAAATTCGATACCTGCGTTCAAATCAACAGCAGCATCCAGTTTTTGAGCCTGTAGTGTTTTACTACGGTAACGGGCTCCATCCCAGAAGTAAATGTCGCTTTTCAGCATCACATCCTTCAAAATTTCCCAGCGCAAGCTACCGTTTATTTCAAAAGGCACCAGTCCGTAGGCTTTTTCATTGGTTTTGAGATTGCTATACTGTGTAAAAGTAGCACCACCCAATACAGAAAACTTCTCCTGGATGGTATAACCTATTTCACCGTGCAGGCGGATAGCTTTCATTTCTTCCTCATTGATCACTTCAAAAGAACGCCCCGTGGTAGTATCATTTACAAAAAGCGGCTGGTTATTGAATTTCAGGTAAGAAACACGGGCATTGTAGGTAAAATGACTACCGGCCGAACCTTTGAAACCAGCAAATTGTTCATTGATACGGGCATTGAGCAACGACTTAGGCTGTTGCAACCAAGGGTTGAAAGCAGACAAAGACTGGTAAGTGGTTTTGTGATAATATCCTGTCCAACCCAATTGCAGAATAAATCTTTCATCTTTGATTTTCGCTTCTGCGGTAATGTCTGGCAGCATATGAAAATCTTTATTATCCCAGGAAGGAATAAAGCCGCCCACAATTTTCAGGTTATCTGATTTGTATTGTAAGGCAGGAGAAATGTAAAACAGGTTATTATTAATAGCCTTGCCGGTTAACACACTGTCACTTTTGTAGTGTGTGAGATCGGCAGTAACACCCAGGTTGAATGCGAAATTCTCGCCAAAGGTTTTGGTGATAGGCGCGTTGAATTTGAAATTGGTTTCGCTCCCCTTTTTGTTATCATTCAACTGACTGAAGGCAATAGTGGGGTGATAACTTACTCCATAACCATTATCCTGTTTGTTACGCAAACCTGCTGTAATGCCAATGGTGGTAAAGCGTTGTCTTAAGCTGTCTTTACTGTTTTTGCTTTCATCAGCACCGGCAAAACCATACTGGTATTGCACATCATTATTAAAAGATACTTTGCCATCCCACTCGATGTTATCATTAGGATTAAATACCCCAATGATGTCAGCACCGGTTTTGGAAAACCGCTGAAACGGCAGGCTTCCTTTAGAAGACGTATGTTTTACATGTGCATTCACCACCGTTTTTTTGCCATCGCCAAAGGCAAATCCAGCCTGTAAATAAGGCGTGGTATAGTTACCAAAGCCCGCTTTGATATAGTGGTTGTTCTCCCACGGCAACGTAGAGTCGATAGACAATGCCATAGGTTTTAACGAAGCTGGTTCGTAACTGAAAAAAAGGTTTTGCGAAGGTACCCTGTACTGTAGTTGCGGCAACACAGAATCGGGCTGTGGAGAAGCTGCACTGAAATTGACCTTAGCCGCATTACGCAGCGCAGGTTTAAAAGAGGAGGTTACCACCACTGTGCGGGAAGCCAGTGTATCCCCTTCTTCCCTTGCGGCTATATCCTGCTTTTTGCTGCCGGATTTAGCGGCAGATTTAGTAGAGGTACTGGTTGCGCTTTTCTTAGCAGCTGTGTTTTTACCAGCCGTCTTTTTAGCAGCTGCCTGCTTTTGTGTAGCAGACTTGGCCGCTGGCTTACGCTTTTGCGCCCACACGCCTGCTGTGCTACCTATTAATAATAATATAAGGATAATACGTTTCATGCTTCTTGGTTTACTGTTGTGGTTCTACTTTACTGTTCTTGTTCTTTTCCGCCACTACTACATCCAGCTTTTGCTGTGCTTCTTTTTTCAGCTCTTCGTTGGCTGCATTTTCTACAATGCTTTTCAACGTTGCTTCTGAGTTGAAGTAGTCTTTTTGCTGGAAGTAGATCTCACCCAGCAGTATATATGATTTCGTAATCCAGTAATCGTATGATCCGGCTTTGTTAATTACATCAAAAGCTGCCTTTTCTGCATCTTTTAAATTGCCTTTGGTTAAGGTAATTTCAGCCACATGGTAGCGGGCTTCCGCACCATATTCTGATTTACCTAAAGCAATAACTAATTTATATGAGGTTACCGCATCTTCCAGCTGGTTGTTCAGTTGATAGTTTTTAGCCACTACCATATTAGCCATCATCTTATCATCGGTAGCCAAACCTTTTTGCAGTAACAGTTCCTGTGCATTAGGCACTGCTTCTGCCCATTGCTGCTGTTTCAGCTGGCAACGCAGTAAGCCGCGCATAGCTTCCAGTTTGTTTTCGGTTTGTACAGCAATAGAACGCAGCTGTGCAAAGTATTGAGAAGCCTTCGGATAGTCTTTCAGTTCAAAGTAGTAAATGCGTGCCGCCTGTAGTATACTTATTTCGGCATACTTGTTAGGCGCTTTGGCTGCTACCGCTTCGTAGTGGGGTAAGGCTTTGGCTAACTCTTTCTTATCGTTATAAATAACCGCAACCTGGTAATGGGCATCCAGTGCATTGCGGCCGTCAGGGAAACCTTTTAAATAACCTTCCAGTGCCGGCAGTGCCTGGTTGGGCTGGTTATTATTATAAGGTATTACCGCAGCTACGTAAGTCAGTGAATCTTCTTCGCTATAAGTTACGTTTTTACCGTTCTGACGCATAAAGTTGACAAACTCACCGGTACGTTGCTGGCTTACAAAGATGTTGCGTACATATTCCACCGCAGCATCGCTTTCAGCAGCATTGGGATACTCGGATACCAGCTTTTTAAAGTAGTTCAGCGCTTCAACGTCGTTGTCGAGGTTAAAGTAAGAAACACCTGTTTTTAAATAAGCTTGTGGTTTTAAGTTAGCCGCTTTTTTATCGTTGATCACCTTGGTTAAAGCAGGTATGGCGCTTCTGAAATCTTCGTTAGCCATATAGCTGTTGGCAATTTCCATATTGGCATCTGCTACCAGGGAAGAAGCCGGGTAACGTTTTTCCAGGGAGCTTAACAGGCTTACCTTTTCGTTGGTTTTGTTGTTGGCGCCAGCGATAATCGCTTTTTGGTATAAAGCATAATCAGCAGCAGGCAGGTTATTGCTCAGCACGTTCTCATACATCTGCTGTGCCTTTGGATAACGCTTGGTCATGAAATAGCAATCCGCACTTCTTACATAAGCATCCTGCTGCACCGCAGAAGAAGAACCGGATATAGAAGTGGTGATGGCTTCAAAGTGTTGCAATGCCAGGTCATAACGCTCCTGACGCAAGAAGGCATACCCTAAAGTATAGTGTGCATTTGCCTGGTTAACCTCGCCATATACTACCGGGCGTGTAAAATAGCTTTGCAGAAAATAGATGGCAGAATCGATTTTATTGGTACGGTAAGAGATCTCCCCTTTCCAGAACCAGGCAAAAGGCTGTTGTGAAGTGCTATAAGGAGCAGCCAGTAACTTGTTTAATAATCCATCGGCCTGTACTATTTGCTGATCATTCACCATCTCTACTGCACGACCATATAAAATTTTAGGATATACTTTTTGTACAGTTACACTACCTGTTCCAACACTCTCTGTTAACGCCAACGCTTCCTGATAGTTGTTGGTGTTGGCCAGCACACTGATCAGTAGCTCTTTCGCTTCGTTTACGTAGGTAGATTTAGGATAGGTAACCAGGAAATCTTTTAATTCGTTTAAAGCCACATCGGTATAGCCCAGTTCGTAGCTCAGTTTACCATAGTGGAATTTGGAGATTTCTTTTTGTGTGGCATTACTGCTGTTTAAAGCACAAAACAGGAATGCACTTCTGGCCCCTGCTTTCTGATCTGTTTTTAAGTAAGCATCCGCCAACAGATACATACTATTCTGCGCCAGCGAATCGCTTTTACCCCCCAGCTCTTTAAACCCACTGATAGCCTTGGCCCACTGTTTAGCCTCGTAATAGCAATAGCTCAGTTCATATAGATCTTCACGACGTACCTTTTCGGTATTCTGCACATATTTTTCCAGGTAAGGCAGCGCCTTGGCATATTCTCTTTTTTCAAACAACGCATGCCCTATCAGCTTGCGTAGCTGCATATCATAGTACTGTCCGCCTTTTGCCAAAGCCGCTTCGCCATAAGCAATAGCCTCATCTTTATCGCCACTGAAATAATAGATTTCCGTAACGTAATAAGGCACTATTTTCTGGTAGGCAGGTTTGTTTTGTACAATTTTAAAAGAAGCTAACGCATCCTTATAGTTTTTCTCGTAAAAAGAAATAAAGCCATAGTAATACGTAGCATCTATATAGTTGGGATCGGAAGGTATCTGCCTGATAGCATTAAACAGCGGGCGCGCATCTGAAAAGCGCTTCATGGTAAAGTAGGCATATGCCTGATGAAACTTTACATCCGCTATTTCGCGGTTGCTCAGGTTGGCCACTCCTGCTTTTTCGTAATAGTCAATAGCACTGCTATAGTCCTGCTTTCTGAAATAGAACTCGCCTAAGTGGTAGCACAACATTTCTATACGCGGCTTGTAATGCTCCATCTTTATAAAGTCGATAGCAGAAGCTTCAGCACTGGCATCGTTCATACGCAGGCCGCATACAATAGTATAGTATCTTGCTTCTACCTGCGTGCTCACAGGAATGCCACTGTAGTTGGGCTTTGCAGTATAGTCTAAGCTTTTAAATAAAGGATAGGCAAGACTAAATTTTTCTTTCTGGTATAGTTCCTTGGCCAGTTTAAAGTTTGCATCAGGATCGTTATTGGCTTTAGTAGCCTGCGCATTCACTTGTCCCATGCATGATAAAAAAACAGAGGCAAGGAAATATGTCGTAAGCTTTTTATTCATACTTTGGTGGAACGGGGATTTTTAGCAAATATTTTACAGCGCGTCATAATTAAACGCAAAAAACCGTTTAAAGATAGCAAGGAACGCTTGCCGGGTCTGTTATTGTGGATAAACATTCAGAACCTCTTACATTTGTGCCCGCAGTGTGAAGAAATCGTTTTAACCAATTTGATAAACCAATCCGATGAAGAGACTATTATCTATCCAGTACAGTGAAGGAATGTTCAATTTTTCCATGTTATTACTCCGTATTGCTTTTGGTGGCCTGCTGTTATTGAATCATGGCATGGATAAACTGATGAACTTTCCGGTGAGGGCGGCTCATTTTATCAACTTTATGGGCATAGGCTCCAAGGCATCATTGATACTGGTGATTTTTGCAGAAGTATTTTGTAGCTTATTTATAGTGCTGGGGCTTTTTACACGTTTTGCTGCTATTCCCTTAATTATAACCATGCTGGTAGCCATTTTTAAAGCGCATGCCGGTAATTTTCAACAGGCCGAATCGGCAGTAATGTACTGTACCGCGTTTTTTGTGCTGCTGTTTTGTGGCCCTGGTAAAGTAAGTGTTGACGGAATGATGAGAGGGTAATAATTTGCAACTATGTACGAATCAACAACTCAGGTGCGTGTACGGTATGCAGAAACCGATCAGATGAACGTGGTGTATTATGGCAATTATGCACAATATTTTGAAGTAGGACGGGTAGAATGTATACGCCAGCTGGGGTATACGTATAAAGACATGGAATTATCGGGTGTAATGATGCCGGTGGTAGAACTGAACATTAAATACCTGCGTTCGGCCACTTACGATGATTTAATCACTATCAAAACACAGATACGGGAGCTTCCCACCGATCATAAAATTGAATTTCACCAGGAAGTATTTAATGAACAAGGCAAAATGCTTACGTCTGGTAAGGTGTTGCTGTATTTCCTGGAAATGAAAACCTGGAAAAAAACAGTCATCCCTGAAGAACTGCGTTCACGCCTGGCCCCTTATTTTGAACCGAAGGCTTAACGGTTATTTTAGCTCGTCAAGCACTTTATACATCTTTTGAATCACCGAACTTACGCTACCATCGTAGTTATTAATAATGATGGCAAAAGTATACTGGGTACCATTCTTAGCAGTATGGTATCCAGTAAAAGCTTTACAACCTCCAATAGTGCCGCTTTTCATTTTCATGCTATTATACAAGGGCAGTGCCGCGTAAAAGCTATTGAACCAGGGCTTTTTAGCAGCATATTGCAACACACTTACCAACGCCTTGGGTGTTACCCTGTTTTGCGGAGATAGGCCACAGCCATCCGCTATTTTCAGCGCGGAAGGCTCTATACCGTTTTGCTTCCAGAAGTCTTTTACCAACTTTACCCCATTTTCAGTAGAACCCAATTGGCCCTGCTGAGCAGGCAAGGTTTTTAGTAAAGCTTCCCCATAAAGATTGATGCTTTTTTGTAAAAACCAGTATACCATACTATCCAATGTGGGTGAATATAACGTGTCCAGGGCTTCCACTATTTGACTGCCGGTATACTTTACAGCATCGGGTTGCGTAATTACCTCTACACCACCTGCAACGGTTATTTTGCTTTGCTCCAGCGTTTTTTGCAGCTCGCCCCCCAGTTGAAAAGCCGGATTAGGCAAGGCCCCGGATATTTTAAAACTGCTACCAGGCGGCACCGTACCTTCTGCAAACCCCATGCTGGCGTAAGGCGCCATATAAATGTAGCCGTTATCGCCGCTACCCGGTTTTCCTGTTTTTAATAAGCTGTTTACGATAGCAGCTTGCAATTCAGGCACACTTCCCGTTATATCCACCTCTTCTCCTTCCTTTTTTCCCGGCTTCAGCAACAGATCGTACGTGTTTTCATTCCAGTTCAAAGCCCAGGAGCCGGCACCATAATAATTCCCAATATCATCCCATATCCACCCACCTGGCGTTGACTGATAGCTAAACCGGGAATTATCCAGCAATAACTTGCCGGTAACCGTGTGGATGCCTTTATTGACAAAAGCATCGACCAGCCTTTGTAATACCAATTTACGGGTGGTGGCCGGATACCGACTGCTACCTAAAGTAGGATCGCCCTGGCCTGATAAATACACATTTCCCTGTAATGTACCGTCGCTCACAGTACCATCACTACCTAATATGGTAGCATATCTGAAATTGCTGCCCAGCAAATCCAGTGCGGCTGCGGCAGTAACCACTTTTTGTGTGCTGGCGGGAGCCATGCCTATATTGCCATTGATGTTACACAGCACTTCGCCGGTTTCGGTATTCTCTACGTAAAAACCCAACAACGCATGCTCCATCTGTGCATCTGCCTGTAATTGCTGTAAGGCCTTTTGCAACCGGGCAGATACGTTTTGCGCCTGTATATAGGGGCTACTCAACAGCAGTAACAGGATACTGGCAATTATTTTGTTCATGGCCTTTTTTTCGTTTATTCAATTTACACTCCCCCACTCCTTCTTACCTTGCACTAAAATTAACCATTCGCATGGAGAATAATACTACTGCCACACCAGCAAAAGTATCTATAATAACCATTGGAGATGAACTATTGATAGGACAGGTTGTGGATACCAACAGCGCCTGGATGGCGCAACAGTTAAACCTGGCAGGCTTTAACGTACACCACCGTGTTGCTGTGGGCGACACCTGGGAAGATATATGGGAAGCCCTGGACCAGGAAAGCAAACGTGCACAGATTATATTAATTACCGGTGGCCTTGGCCCCACTGCCGACGATATTACCAAACCCCTGCTCTGCCAATATTTCAATGGTAAGCTGGTAAGGCATGAGCCTACTCTGCAACACCTGGAGCAGCTATTTACACAAATACTGAAAAGACCGCTTACCGACCGCAACCGCCATCAGGCAGATGTGCCTGATGTATGCACCGTATTAAGCAACGAACGCGGCACCGCACCGGGTATGCTGTTTGAAAAGGATAACCGTGTATTTATTTCCCTGCCAGGCGTGCCACACGAAATGCAGGGCATCATGACCAAACATGTCATACCCCTTTTACAGGAACGCTTTAATCCGGGCATTGTAGCCCACCGCTACCTGCTTACCGCCGGCATTGGCGAATCGGATCTGGCAGATCGCATTCAGGAATTTGAAACCGCCTTACCCGGCTTTATCAAACTAGCTTATCTACCCCACTATGGCATGGTAAGGCTTAGACTTACAGCACGTGGCGAAAAGGGTGAGCAACATATTATCTCTACACTCGAAGAGCAGTTTACCTTACTCCAAACCTATGTGCAGGATGTGATGGTGGTGAATGAAGATATTTCTATACAAGCCATGGTAGGCAAACTGTTACTGGAGAGAAAACAAACCATGGCCACAGCGGAAAGCTGCACCGGGGGGTACATTTCTCATTTAATCACTGCTATGCCCGGCGCATCTGCCTGGTTCAATGGCAGCGTGGTAAGCTACTCCAATAAAATAAAAGAAACCGTTTTAAACGTAACACCGGAAACCTTTACCACCACCGGCGCAGTAAGCGAAGAAACCGTAACCCAGATGCTCACCGGTATTTTACGGGTAATGAATACCGATTACGCCATTGCTGTTTCAGGTATCATGGGCCCCGATGGAGGAACACACGAAAAGCCCGTAGGAACAGTATGGGTAGCGGTGGGTAATGCCCAACATACCGAAACCCGTAAGTTTCAGTTTCGTTACGACAGGATGCGAAATATTGAAATGACTGCGATCAACGCTTTGAATATGCTACGTAAGTTTATACAAACACATTAAGCTATAAAAACAAGAGCTGCTAAAGTATTAGCAGCTCTTGTTTTTATATACTTTATATCGTTGCAAAGCTTATTGCTTTATCAATTCTACCTTCCCTGTTTGCACCACTACAGAAGAGTTGATAGGTAACTGCTGTATGCCTTTAGTATTAAACTCTGTCCACAGCCTGGTCCAGGAGGTGGCGAAGGAACTCAGGTAACCAGATGGCAAAAGCAGCGGCACCTTCACATACACATACGTAATAGGAATATACAGTTTACCATTCTCCTTTTTTATAGTAAAATGTGCAGTATAGACCTTATATCTTTTATCAGAAATATTGTAATGACGATTCAGTTCAGAGCTATCTAATAATGCATCGCATAAAGAGTCTGTTAATGCATTATAAGAATAACTGAGCGCATAGGAGTTCACCACTGAATCCGTGCCTAGTAATGATATCTCATTACTATTTACATTCTGTACATTGGCCTTGTAGTTTGCTACAGTGTACGCAATAAATGCCGTATCTGCATCCATATCCAGCTTCAACGTTAGTGGATACAAACTATCCTTAGGTGTGCCAAATATAAACATGGCCGAATCCCGGGCATTTGTCATTAAAGACAGAATGGAATCCTTTGAGTTGGTAGTATGACCAGAAGTATATAACGTTGGAGCATTAAACGTGACTGTTGCGGAAGTTTTGTATACGCCTGTATAATTGGTTTCTAACGTAGTTTCCGACGATTCTTTTTTACAAGAGAGGGCTCCTAAAGCAATGCATAAACTGATGATGCCAATTGTTGTTTTCATTTTTTAAAGGTTTGCTTGTTTATGATGGGTGAAATTATTTTACTTCATAGGTATGATACTGTGCCTGATGATGCACAGGAAATTTACAGGAGTTAGCAATAAAGCAAAGTTCATTCGCTTTCTGGTGCAGGCTATCTGCCAAAGGTATCATGGCAGCTTCTGCTACAGTAATGACTGGATGCAGCGTTACTTCTGTAAAATGCCCGCCCCCGTTGGCGGTTTCTTCCATAATGCCTGTAGCCTTGTCTTCATAAGCAGTTACCACAACACCCGCTTCGGCACACAGGTGCAAATACCACAGCATATGACAGGATGATAAAGAAGCCACCAAAAGCTCTTCCGGATTATACCGGCTTATATCGCCCCGGAAAGCAGGATCGGAAGAGCCGGGAATAGTGATTTTATCCCCGGCCTGAATAATATGATCTCTGTTATATACCGTGTACCCACCGGTTCCCAGGCCTTTATTGCCAGTCCAGGTAACTGTAAGTGCATAGGTATGTTGCTTGTTGCTCATATTTGTTAAAAGTTAAATCGAATACCTGCCGATAATTCTATACGGCTAAGACCTTCTGCCTGACCATCTTCCAGGCTACTGGTTTCGTCTCTGTTATCAGCCACCACAATATAATGCGCACGCCTTAACGTGCCACTTAAATAAGACAATTGCGCCCCTAAGGCAATATGATCGGATACTTTAAAATCATAACCTATTTCTGTAACAGCTCCTACTGTACCGCCTGTCATCTGGTAAGGCAAACTCAGATAAGTGCCTTCTTCGGTATAGCCCAGGTAACCTAAAGATATTCCCAGTATCAACGCTCCTGTTTCGCTGCTATTATTTACACGTCCGCCAAAGGTGGCGCCTATAAAGTTGGTGGATTTGGTGGTTTCAGAAAATCCGCTAATATTCCCATTTGCCCCAACAGATACTCCTTTACTAAAACGGCTGAATTTAACTCCTACACCCCAATTTTTTCCAAAAAAATACATTACGTCCCCTCCATATACAAAACCCGAACGTAATTTGTTGATATAATCCTTCTCGCTTTGTGATAATCCTGAGGCAGTTTTAGCAATATGATATCCCCAGCCACCGTTTAAGGCAATACGAATACGGGAATCGTCACTTTGGGCTGTGGCATGATAAACAGAAAGCAACAGAATGGCAGAAAGCACAGTTTTAATGGTGAATTTGGTTACGATACTTTTCATAACAGTGAGTCTAAGGTTTAGAGTTAATTGTATTGTCAAATATATATTTTTCATCGTTTATCGCTAAAAATCTATCCATAAGCACCTTTTTAGGGTATAAAAACAGGAGATTCGGCCCTTTTAAACGCTTTTTCGTCAACAAAAAAAAACCGGATATAAACAAATGACTATTTATGCTATCCGGTTGTGAATAGGTATCAAATGCTTGTACTTTTTCCCCGCGTTCTACTTTTTGAAACATATATTATACATTTGACGCCGGAAACGATTGCCCCCCATTGAAATTTAAAAAATTATTGCATGGCGTTAGTAGACCTGGTGATGCCCAAATTGGGTGAAAGTATTATGGAAGCCACTGTGTTAAGGTGGCATAAAAAAACCGGCGACACTGTTGAGCTGGAAGAAACCGTGCTTGAAATTGCTACCGATAAGGTAGACAGTGAAGTGCCTTCTACCGCAGCGGGTGTTATAACCGAAGTACTGTTTAACGAGAACGACGTAGTTCCTATCGGTACTGTTATAGCCCGTATAGAAACAGCTGCCGTTGCACCAGTTGAAACGCCTGCAGCACCAGAGCAAGCGCCAGCTATTTCAGAACGGGTGACAGAAGAACCTGAGCCAGAAGTACCTTTTGTACCTCAGGAACCTGTGCATGCACCAGCAGTAGAAAACGCTGCACCTGCTACCGGCGGAGCACGTTTTTACTCTCCATTAGTATTGAATATTGTGAATAGCGAAGGCATCAGCCTGGCCGAACTGGAAAAAATTCCAGGAACAGGCAACGATGGCCGCGTTACCAAAAAAGATATTTTACAATATGTGGCCCAACGTAACGCTGGCACTTTGCCACAACCTGTTGTTGAAAACAACGTGGTGGATCCAGTAGCTGCTACAACTACGCCAGAACCGGTGGCACAACCTGTTAGCACAGAACAGCCAACCGTAGCACCTGAAACAACTACCCCGGCAGTCACTGAACCTAAAACCACAGTGCCACAAACCGCTGTTACAGCAACTACTACTCAGGCTCCCGTAACTTATCCAACCGGTAATGTGGAAATTATAGAAATGGACCGCATGCGTAAGCTGATTGCCAAACACATGGTAGACAGCGTACACACCAGCCCGCACGTTACCAGCTTTGCCGAAGCAGATGTTACCAATATGGTACAATGGCGCGACAGGGTGAAGAAAGACTTTGAAAAAAGAGAGAATACCAAAATAACCTTTACCCCGCTGTTTATTGATTGTATAGCGCGTGTTATTAAGCGTTACCCTATTATCAATAGCTCGGTAGATGGCGATAAAATCATCCTGAAAAAGGACATCAATATAGGTATGGCAACAGCATTACCTTCCGGTAACCTGATTGTACCTGTAATTAAAAACGCCGATTACCTGAACCTGGTAGGCTTAAGCAAGGCGGTGAACTTTATGGCCGACAGCGCCCGTAACAACCGCTTAAAACCAGATGATACCCAGGGAGGAACATTCACTCTTACCAATGTGGGCACTTTTGGCAGCCTGATGGGTACTCCTATTATCAGCCAGCCACAGGTAGCTATCCTGGCCGTAGGTGCTATTAAAAAGCGTGCGGTGGTAATTGAAACCGAGCAAGGCGATACCATTGGCATCCGTCATATGATGTACCTGAGCATGAGCTACGATCATCGTATTGTTGACGGCAGCATTGGCGCATCTTTCTTATCAGAAGTGGCCAAAGAATTTGAAAACTGGGATCCTAACAGAGGAGTATTATAATCAATAGTATAGTGAAACTGAATTTCTATAGGAAAGCCATCATGTTTATGATGGCTTTCCCTTTAACTACTGCATCAGCGCTTGCCCAGAACGACAAACTGGGCTCATGGGATATTACCAATTTATCGTTAAGCCTGGACAAAAAGTTTTCGTTGTGGCTGGAAGCGCAAACGCGCTCACAAAAGCTTACGACCGACTTCTATTACCATGAATTTAAAGGCGGCATTCAATACAAACTGGTAGACAAAGCCACTATAATGGTGGGCACCGGAGACTATAAAACCTATAGCACTCCCGGTAATTTTAAAACTCCCATGCAAGTAAAAGAATGGCGCTTATGGGAACAGTTAGTGATCAGCAATAACATTCACCGTGTAAAACTGGAACATCGTTACCGGATAGAACAACGTTGGATAAACGGTGAATTCTTTAATCGCTTCCGTTACCGGATTAATCCTATCGTACCTATCAACCACGCTTCTATCGTTCCAAAAACGTTATATATAAGTGCTTTTGATGAGGTGTTTTTTACCAATACAGCACCCTTCTTTGTACGTAACCGCTTTTTTGCAGGAGCAGGTTTTCAGTTTTCTAAAGTAGTAGCTGCACAAGCTGGCTGGATACGTCAGTTCGATTATAGAAAAGCCGATGATGGCAGTGGCAAAAACTTTATACAAACATCCCTGCTGTTTACATTAGATAAACGCATTTTTGAGAAGGAGCATTTCCCTAATACTATGGATTAGTTTTATCGGCCATTTTTTTGTAAATTCAGGATAAGTAAAATGTACCAGTATGCAACACTTATCTGAAACATGGTTTGCGGATGGATATATTGATTTTGAGCTAAAGAAGTATACGCTACTGGCCTATTTACAGGAAATAACCAGATACTTCGATCAGAACAAATTGTACCCGCAACTGGCCGATGTTATCTTCCATCACAATAACCTGCTCGCATTCCGCAAAAACAAACGATACCTGCAGGAACAGTTTCCCAAGCGGTTAACCGGTATACAGATTGAGCAATTGCAGCTGCTATACGAGCAAATGATTGAAGATGATGAACTGATGGTAGAGCTGGAAGAAATTATTCAATATGCCGCTGATAAACTTCAGGTAACTATTTCCAGCGGTACAGAAATTTATGAATTTGTTGAGGATAAAATGACCATCACTCCTATTGGTTTAATTCCATTGGATTTAAACGAAGGATACATGTTTTTATCGGGCAACAAAACCAAAGAAACGCTGGTATATCAATACCGCCTGAGCATATTTGAACGCCACGATGAAAAGTACCGCAGTATTAAAACAGAATTTATAGCCACCTGGCGGCGCACCATGGTGAATACCTATGAGCATATCAAAACAGAACTGATACGCAATAGAAGCATGCTACCAAACCCGGCCGTGTATGCTATTGATGTGCCACTGGCCTTTCCGATAGAAGAAACTTTATTGCCTATAGCCAAGCGAAGCCTGGTGCGTTATATCAGCACTTAATGTATAATAAACATAAAGGCCTGTATCATCATCAGAGATACAGGCCTTTATGTTTATATTCAATGTTGTCTATAATCCCCAGGTACGCCCTTTCATTACAGCTGGAACACCATCTGTAATCCATGGTGCGGGCTTCTCGCCTTTCAGCAGCCAGTCAAAGAACTGTTGCTCGCGAACCTGAATATCTTTACGATTTCTTCTTTCCACCAGGTTGTGTGCCTCGCCGTTATAGTTCAGCATCCAAACCGGTTTGTTTAACCTGCGTAAAGCTGTAAAGCATTCAATGCCCTGGTACCAGGGTACAGCCCCATCTGCATCGTTAGCCATTACCACCAGCGGTGTTTTCACCTTGGCAAAGTGGAATAACGGAGAGTTTTCAGTGTATAAATAGGGCTTGTCCCAGATGGTAGCCCCTATACGGCTTTGTGTATGCTCGTACTGGAATTGCCTGTTTAAACCACTTTCCCAACGAATGCCACCATAAGCACTGAACATGTTCACTACCGGTGCCCCTGCCCACGCAGCTGCATACAAATTCGTTCGGGTAATGAGGTAAGCTGTTTGATAACCACCCCAGCTTTGACCTTGTAAACCTATTTTAGTGCTATCAATAAAACCTTCTTTAATCAATGCCCTTGTGCCACTTACAATATAGTCGTAAGCACTTTGGCCTGGATGGCCATTGGTGTACCAGATATCAGGTACAAACACCACATAACCACGGCTTACAAAGAAAGAGATGTTTAAACGGGAAGGCGTTGGCGCAGGTGCCAGGTAGTTATACAGTGTATTATTGTTACGCTCGTAGAAGTATACGATCATAGGATACTTCTTCTTCGCATCAAAATTTTCAGGCTTATATAACACACCTTCGGTTTGCTTACCGGTATAAGCTTTCCATTTGTATAAAGAAGCGCTACCCCAGGAATAATCGCCCTGCTGCGGGTTGGTAGTTGATAATTGCTTTTCATTATCGCTTTCTACACTACGTGTATAAAGATTAGGAGAATTGGTGAAGTTTTCTTTAGTATACAATAACACCGTTCCTTCTTTCGCTTTTTGTACATTGCTAAACATGGCAGCACCAAACGAATAAGGCTGCAACCATAAGGTAACAGGCTGTACACCTTCTGTTAATGAAAGCGTAGCCAAACCGCTGTATTTGGTATTATCATCAAACAAACGAAATAATACTTGCTGGCCAGCTGTCAAAAACTTCTCGTCTTCATTGGTATTGACATACCTGTATTCCAGTGCATTTTTGCGACCATTGGTAATGTTTACAGATTTCTCTTTTGCTTCCGGATCTACTTTCCACACATCATACTTATCATAAATAAATACATATTTATCACCTTCCATCCAACGCATAACACCGTGTGGGTTAGGATCGTCCGGCACATCATTCTCTTCGTCATACAAAGGCACTTTCACATCAGCCGCTACTGCATAGGTATTGCCGGTAGTGGTGTTATAGATGCTATAGCTACGTTTGATATCGTTATACAGCAGCAAGTATTTGCCGGTATAGGATGGATAGGTAGCACCTTTAAAGTCTTTTACAATCAGCTTTTTAGCACCTGTTACAGGATTGATAGCATACACATCTTCCAATACATATCCCTGCCACTGAGCAGCGATACGTTTACCAAAATCGTTCTCAGCATAGAACACAGCGCCATCCCCTTCTGCTGTGGGCTTTACCAGGCGGAAAGCGGTATCTGCTAATTGTACCACCTGTTTATTGGCATCATCCCAATAGGCCAGGTAGCTTTTTTTCAACTCTTTGTTGAGGTTGTATAACTGCACTGTTTGCAGCGCATCGTCTTTATAGTTCCATACATCTACTGCTGCACGTTCAAACTCCGGCAGCGTGGTGTCTTTAGGAGGTAGTATAGGAGCAGTTCCCAGGAATAACCTGTTGCCGGATTTGCTGAAAGTTAAATCAGCATTTTCACTGATGCCCCAGTTAGGCAATACCCCTTTGGTAAACCTGTCGGCCAGTAGTTTAGCACTATCATAGCCAGATGTATAATACCATAAACGATAATATTTTTGAACGGCTTTAGCACTGCTGTCACGTTCAGCCACAAAAGCTAAACGGGTAGCCGCTTCATCCAATGCAAACGCACGGGCATCGTTAAAGCCTTTCATTACCGTATCAACCTTGTTATTGCTTAAATGCTGCCATAATACCAATGCACGGCTGGTGCTATCTGCATTCTTTTTGGTAACACGTACCACCAATGCGGTTGCTTTTTTATCGAACAGGTAATCGTTTACCAGTTCGTATTTCTTTTCCTCGCCTGATACCAGGTTTTTCAGTACCAGCGTGGTGCCTTCTTCCACTGTATTGTCATCTTTTTTACCAGTGGCTTTATTACCTGCAGGCACTTTAGCCTGTATAGCGGTAAAACCTGTCGTTTTTATTTGGGTAAGCTTATTACGCAGGCTATCGGCTGCACGCGATAAGCTATCGGCCATGCGCACCAGTTGTGCAATACGTGCTGCTGAATCCAACACAGGCTTTTCGGCTGCCGTTGCCGGTGTTTTCTCCAGCAGGTAGGCCAGCCAGCCGCTACCATCTTCCGGCACTTTAAAAGACTTCACCAAAGCCACTTTTACCAGGCTTTTTGTGCTGAGATTATAAATAGCCAGACTGTCTTTAGGCATTTCTTCCGGCTTCTTCTTTTTAATACGGGCATCGCGCGTGTCTTTAAACGCAGGCTTTATCTTACAAATCACAAACCCATTGTCGTTGGTAATTTTAGCCGCATAGCCACGGGCAATTTCCACTAAGCGTGTTCCATCAGCCTGCTGTATTACAAGGTTGGCATCACCTTCCTGTGGCGATACGGTATACACCACATACCTGCCGTTATTACTGATTTGCTTTTCGGAAATACTTTGCCAGCTGTCGTAAACGGAGTGATCCAGCGGCTTTTTCTGTGCATGGGCAACCTGCATACAACAGGCAGCAAGCCAGCCGCACAGCAACATGGGGGATATTCTCATGAATCAATTATTTAAAACTAAAATTAATTATCAGCAGGCAATGTTATGACCATATTCCTGCAAAAGAGGAACAAAAAACGGCAAAACACTGTTACATAACAAAGAATTGGTATGTTTATACAAAGCAAAAACCGGATGAAGTACTTTGTTTATTCCTGCCTGTTACTGGCATTATTTACTGCAAAAGCCCACGCACAAATAAAGCTATCCAAACAATGGACTACCGACTCCATTCTCCAGGTACCGGAATCAGTACTTTACAGCAAGGCAGATAATATACTGTACGTTTCTATTATAGGCGGCAATCCTGCTGTAAATGGCAAGGGAGCTATAGCCAAACTCACACAGGAAGGGCAGATTATAGACAGCAACTGGATTACCGGGTTAAATGCTCCTAAAGGACTAGGTAGATATGGTAACCTGCTGTATGTGGCAGACGTAACAGAAGTGGTGGTAATAGATATAGCCAAAGGGGCTATTGCCTACAAAATACCTATAGACAGCGCCGTTTTCCTGAATGATATCACCATTGATATTCAAGGCGCTGTTTATGTAAGTGATTCCCGCAGAAACACAGTTCACGTCATTCGCAGAAAACAAGCTTCCCTGTATTTATCTAACCTCAATAATGTAAACGGATTATTAGCTACTCCGGAAACCTTTTATGCCGTATCGGCCGGAAGACTGCTGGCCTTTGACGAAGCCAAAAAGATGACGGTGCTGGCCAGTGGTATGGAAAAAAGCACAGATGGGTTGGTACAGCTGTCGGAAGAGGAGTTTATTGTTTCGGCCTGGATTGGCGTTATATACTATGTAAAAAAAGACGGCACTGTTCGCACGCTGGAAGACTTTAGATCCACGCAAACGAACACTGCCGACCTGGGATATAACCCTAAAACCAAAACCTTATTTGTGCCTACTTTTTACAAGAAAAGCGTTATGTCGTATAAAGTATATTAGCCCTTTTGGTTTTACGGGCCTGTATTACAATACGCATCATCTGCAACACTACTGCCAGTAAAATGAGTAAGAAGCCGATATAAAAGTTCACGTTAAAGCTTTCGTTTTCATGAAAGATCGCAAATGCCAGCAACACGCCATACACCGGTTCCAACGTAAGCGTGAGGTTCATAGTAAAAGCGCTGAGCTTTTTTAAAGCTGCTATGTACAGGATAAAAGTAAAAATGGTGCACACAATACTTAACACCAGCAACCAGGCCCAATCCCACTTCACAGGTAAAATGGCATCCGTAGGAAACAGGTAATGATACAAAGGCATTAATACCGTTAAGCCCAGGAAACCGCCGGTAAGCTGGTATAAAGTGATGGTATTGGGCTCGTAGCCGTTTACCATTTTCTTGTTCAGCACAGAAACCGTTACTGTTAATAACGCGGCAATTAAGCCAATATAAATGCCGGATGAAAAGCTAAGATTGGATAAATAGATAATGCCAATGCCCGCCAGTGCAAATAACCCCAATACCAGTTCCATCGGGTTAATGCGTTTTCTGAAAAACAATGGTTCTATAATAGCCGATAAAAGGCCGGAAGTAGCCAAACAGGTTAATGCAATGGAAACGTTGGAGTACTTAATGCTGCCATAGAAAAACAGCCAGTGAAGCGCCAGGATAGTGCCAATGGCACCTATTTTCAGAAATCCACGCGTGTCAATACGCTTAATTTCACCTTTCCACCAGAAAAACAACCAAAGAAATATTACGGTAAGAAGTAACCGCCACCATACAAGCCACCCTTCGTTTAAGGAGATCAACCGGCCTAAAACACCTGTAAAACCCCATAAGAAAACAGCGGCGTGCAATCGAATCAACGCACTTTTCATGGCGCAAAATTACGCCAATTCCCGTTAATTATCAGCGCCCACCATTTCTTCGCGATGGCGCACCTTTACGTTCGAGGTGGTGGTCATATTTACGCGCCTGCGGTAGTTTTTAAACATGCTTTGCCACTGAATTTTCAGCACACCCAGCACGCCCTCTTTGATAATACCCTTGCTCATTTTGCTCACCCCTATCTGGCGGTCAACAAACACAATAGGCACTTCTTTAATTTTAAAACCAAGTTTCCACGAAGCAAATTTCATTTCAATCTGGAACGCGTAACCCACAAAGCGGATTTCATCGAAGTTGATGGTTTCCAGTACTTCTTTTTTATAGCATACAAAGCCGGCGGTAGGATCTTTTACCGGCATCCAGGTAATGAGTCTTGTATAAATAGAACCACCACGTGAATACAAATGACGGTCGAAAGGCCAGTTTTCAATTTTACCACCCGGTACATAACGGCTGCCTACTGCCACATCCCCGCCCTGGTATTTACAGGCTTCGTAAAGCCTTTCCAGGTCGTTAGGATTGTGCGAAAAGTCGGCATCCATTTCAAAAATGAACTGATAATCTCTTTTAATAGCCCATCTGAAACCATGAATATAGGCAGTACCCAAACCCAGCTTTCCTTTGCGTTCTTCCAGGAACAGCTGTCCCGGATAAGAAGCAAAAAGGCTTTTCACAATATTCGCTGTACCATCGGGAGATCCGTCATCAATAACAAGCACGTGATAATTCTGCTTCAAATTAAAAACGGCTTCCAGGATAGATACAATATTATCCTTTTCGTTGTACGTTGGTATTATAACGAGCTTTTCCAATTCTGTAGGGGATTGCTAATAATGTAAAACTAACCTTTTACAGGATTATGCCAAAACTGTCAGGCCTTTTTTAACAGTGTTCGGTTTAAAATTTCGGTTAATTTTTGCTTGGTATTCATCGCAAAATCGCCTTTCATCATCCAATCATAGTATTGAGGCTCAGATTTTAACACATCGGCCACTGCACGGCCTTTATGCTTACCAAAATTGAACACTTCTACCCCATTTACTTTGATTAAACGGCGGGCAAAATCAACAATATCGTCTTCACCGGTAAATTTAACGATACTATCTACGGTATTACCAATACTGGCATAACGCTCTACCTGTGCATCTAAAACTTCCCAGGTAGCAGAAGCGTCCGCTTCCGCGCTATGCGCATCTTCCAGTGTTTTATTGCAGTAGAATTTATAGGCAGCACTCAGCGTGCGTTGCTCCATCATATGAAACACGCGCTGTACATCTACCATTTTACGGCCGTCAATGCTAAATTCAAGACCTATGCGCAGAAACTCTTCCACAAGCATAGGGATATCAAAACGGTTACTGTTATAACCACCTAAATCACAATTTTCCAGGAACTGTTTTACTTCATTGGCAACGTCCTTAAAGCTGGGCGCGTCTTTCACCATGTCATCGGTAATACCATGCACATCGCTGGAGCTGGCAGGTATAGGCATTTGTGGGTTCAGCAGCCTGCGTTTAACGGTTTTAGTACCGTCGGGCATAATTTTCACGATGGCTATCTCAACTATTCTGTCAATACCAATATTTACACCGGTAGTTTCCAGATCAATAAATGCTAACGGACGGGTAAGCTGCAAATTCATAATAAAACAGGAATGTTTTTGAACGCGCAAAATACCTAAAAAACATACATCAGCGATGTTGCGTATAATAATTTGCTGGTAAAGATTGTTTCAGCAACATGGTTTCGTGTGGGGTCAAATGCTGTACAGACGTGGTATTCAATGCATCATACAATTGTTGCTCCGTTCTGATGCCTACTACTGCGCTGCTGATAACAGGCTGTTGTAAAACAAACTGAATGGCTGTTTGTGCTGCACTGCGTTGAGTACCAGCTACCTGTTGAATAGCTTGTGCAGCCTTTGCTACATCCTGCACTGTATAGTCAAGATAAGGCTCTGGATTTTTTCCTGCCAGCAGGCCCTTAGCCACACTGCCCCTGGCCAATATCCCAATATTATGTTGTTGCAATAAAGGCAAACAGGTTTCTTCCGGGCGCCTGTCTAGTAAGCTGTATTGCATCATTACACTTACGATGTTGGAGCGTTCTACGTAAGCCCTGATTACGTTAGGACGAATAGAGGAAATACCGTAGTATCTTATTTTTCCCTGTTGCTGTAGTAATTCAAATGCACTGATGGTTTCATCTATATCATCTTCCAGGGTGCCGCCATGCAACTGGTACAGATCTATATAATCTGTTTGCAAACGACGCAGGCTATCATCTACTGCTTTCAGAATGTAGTCTTTACGCGGGTTCCAATCCCAGCCACTGCCATCTTCGCGCCATTGATTGCCTACCTTGGTAGCTAGTATCACCTTGCTTCTGTGTGGTTTCAGTAAACTGCCCAGCATTGTTTCGTTGAAGCCTTTATCATATAAATCAGCCGTATCAAACAGGTTAATCCCATTATCCAATGCCTGTGTTATCAGCTGTTTATTTATTGCTTCATCAGCCCCTAACGACATGCAACCAAAGCTTACTTCACTTACACGCAACTCAGATGATCCTATACTACGGTACTCCATGAATGAATATTATGGGTTAGTACTCCACAAACCGGCTTCTTTTACAAACACACGGCGATTGAGCTTCAACTGACTAACAATCAATTCGGCAAAGTCTTCTGCCTGCATTACTTTCTCGGGATTGCCGTCGGTTAGTTTTAAATCGATAGCCATATCCGTGGCAATAGTGCTGGGCGTTAAGGTAGTTACACGAATGTTTGATTTACGCACTTCCTGCATTAACGATTCGCTCATACCTATTAAACCAAACTTAGATGCACTGTAAGCGCTGGTTACCGCTGCACCGTTTTTACCGGCAGTAGAAGAGATGTTTACAATATCACCTGTTTTGCGTTCCAGCATAGAAGGTAATACGGCACGCACCATATAGTAACAACCAAACAGGTTCACTTTCACCACATACTCCCACTCTTCCGGCTCCAGCTCCATAAACTTGGCAAACTTGCCTACACCTGCATTGTTAATGAGTATATCTATAGCACCTAATTCGCCAGACAGTTTAGCCACTGCACTGTTTACAGATTGTATATCAGCCACATCCGCTGTAGCATATGCCACCTTCACACCCGATTTAGCCACCTCTGCTGCTACCGCTTGTAAATCAGCTTCTGTACGGGCAATTAAAGCCAGGTTTGCCCCTTCTGCCGCCAACGCCAATGCCACTGCTTTTCCAATTCCTTTGCCTGCACCTGTTACCAGGGCAATCTTTCCTTTTAACGATTCCATATTATGCTGTTTTTCTTTCACTAATCCACTATCCCCGCTGCAAAGCCGGTAATATCCAAACCATCATATACACCACTGCTCATAAACAACACACTGGCATTAGTATAGGTTTGCTGTTGCAGCCATTGCCACAACAAATCTTTATCTGTAAACACTTGTAGTCCTTCTTTAGCAAAGCCTGCTTTTACTATATCTGCGGGTAAGTCCGGCATCCGCTTCAACTCTAATGCATGCTTGCTGTAAAACACCACAGCATGATCAGCTTTATCCATGGCACCTTTATATTCCTGCATAAACTGTTCGTTTAAACTGCTATAGGTGTGCAGCTCTAACACAGCATATAAAGCACGGGTAGGATATTGTTGTTTTACGGCTTCAATAGTAGCTTTTACCTTGCTTGGGGCATGGGCAAAATCGCGGTATACATTCACCGTTTTGCCTGCTGCCATTAACTCTAAACGCTTGGCAGCCCCTTTAAAATTGCTGATGGCTTTTACAAAATCAGCAGCCTGCATGCCCAGTTCTTTACAAGCATACCAGGCAGCATTCAGGTTCATGAGGTTATGGTTGCCAAACACCTGCATATCACCTTCCACTCCTTCCAGCTGAATGCGTGTTTTACCATTTTCTATGGTATGTGCAGGCACGCCATAAGGCTGATAACGAATATCAGTACGGTGATGGCTGTTAACCAATTCTTTCAGCACCGGATCTGTTTCGTTATAAATTAAAATGCCATCTTTTTCTATTTTATCAATAAAAATGCGGAATTGCTCCAGGTAAATATCAAACGTAGGAAACACATTAATATGATCCCAGGCAATGCCTGTAAGTATAGCTACATGTGGGAACAGGAAATGAAACTTGGGTCGTTTTTCCAGCGCACTGGCAGGGTATTCATCTCCTTCGCACACAATAACAGGTGCGTCAGTAATGTTTACACTTTGTGCAAAGCCATCCAACTTAGCCCCTACCAGGTAATCAAAAGCCTGGTGTTGCTGTTGCAGCACGTGCATGATCATACTGGTTGTGGTAGTTTTTCCATGACTGCCCCCCACAATTACCCGTTTTTTCTGCTTGCTTTCCTGGTATATATATTCGGGAAAAGAATAGATTTTTAACCCCAGTTCACGTGCTTTTACCAGTTCGGGGTTGTCTGCCTTGGCATGCATACCCAAAATAACTGCATCTAAATCAGCAGTTATCATGTCTTCCTGCCACCCTATTTTAAGGGGCAACAATCCTGCTTTTTCCAAATTGGATTTTGCTGGTTCGAAGATCTCATCGTCTGTACCCGTTACCTGGTACCCTTTTTGTCTTAATGCTATGGCTAGTTGGTGCATTACGCTGCCACCGATAGATATGAAATGAACGCGCACTGGTGATATTATTTATGCGAAAAAAAATCGATGTCAGGCCATAAAAGTCGCGAAACCTGTATCTTTGGATGAAGGTAATACACAAACGAATTATTTACTCAATTGTTGAATAAAATGAAGAAAGTACTCCTTGCTATTGTATTGATTGGTTGCGTTGCAACTTTGATGACCTCCTGCTCTGGTTCACGCAAAGGAATGGGATGTCCAAGTCACAACCCTCGTTATTTCCGTTCTTAATACATCGCTGTATTGTATGAACTGGATTCAACTAACGACAACTGAACAACTGGATAGCATTAAAGAAAAATCAGGCCAGGTTCCCCAGGTTATTTTTAAACACAGTACCCGCTGCAGCATTAGCAGCATGGCGCTGGGAAGATTAGAAAGAGCAACGGTTCCTGAGCATGCAGATTTTTACTACCTCGACCTGATAGCCCACCGCGATATTTCTAATAAGATCGTGGAAATTTTTCAAGTTCACCATGAATCCCCCCAGGTACTGGTTATTAAAGATGGCCAATGTACCTACGACGAAAGTCATATGGGGATTACGATGGACGAAATTGCCGCACAGGTTAACTAGTATCAATCTTTATAACTTATTAATACTGAAAGGTCCGCCATAAAATACGGACCTTTTGGTATTTTTCATCCGTACCCGCAGCCCCCAACTCCTAGCTGGCTGATAATCAGCACATTCCCGTTTCACCTTCTCCATTTTCCGCGATTCGTAAGCTTCATTTTAGCTCCCTTTCCGGCATACAAGCCTTCAATTAATTATCTTTGCATAAATTTTATTTTATTATGAGCCGTAAAGGAAAGGTTTTGGTTGCTATGAGTGGCGGTATCGATAGTACCGTTACGGCTCTCATGCTACATCATGAGGGTTACGAAGTGGTGGGCATAACCATGAAAACATGGGATTATGCTACCAGTGGTGGTGGTCATAAGGAAACTGGCTGTTGCAATATTGATAGCTTTAACGACGCACGACAGGCAGCCGTACAACACGGTTTTCCACATTTTATATTAGATATAAGAGATGAGTTTGGCGATTTTGTTATCGAAAACTTTGTAGAAGAATACCTGGCCGGACGCACACCTAATCCATGCGTTATGTGTAACACACATATCAAGTGGAAAGCATTGCTAAAAAGAGCTAATGCGCTGGATTGTGAATTTATAGCCACCGGGCATTATGCCAATGTGCTTCAAGCCGAAAACGGCCGCTATACCCTTAGCAAAGGCCTGGATGAAACCAAAGATCAGAGCTATGTGCTGTGGGGACTGGACCAGGAGCTGTTAAGCCGTACTATTATGCCATTGGGTAAATATCGTAAAACAGAGATACGCCAGATGGCGCTGGATTATGGCTATCCCGAACTGGCTAAGAAAAGCGAAAGCTATGAAATATGCTTTGTGCCTGATAATGACTATAGAGGCTTTTTAAAACGCCGTGTAGACGGGCTGGAAGATAAAGTAGCCGGCGGCTGGTTTGTTGATAAAGAGGGTAAGCGTTTAGGGCAACATAAAGGGTATCCTTTTTACACCATTGGTCAGCGTAAAGGGTTGGATATTGCCTTGGGCCGTCCTGTATATGTAACCGCCATTAATCCTGATAACAACACTGTTGTATTAGGTGATGAAGAAGAACTGGAAAGAAGTGAAATGCAGGTAGGTCGTATTAACTGGATCAAGTATGAAGGCATTACCGATGGTATGGAAGCCATTACTAAAATACGCTATAAAGACAAGGGCGCTTTAAGCAACCTGTATACCAGTGACAATGGTTTGCGCATTCGCTTTTACGAAAACGTAAAAAGTATTGCACCAGGCCAGAGCGCTGTGTTTTATGAAGGAGATGAAGTAATAGGCGGTGGTATTATACAAGGTGGTATGGGCTCACCCTTTTTGCTGTAACACACCCTGCATAGCAATATATTCAGAAGGGCGTGTACCCACTATTTTACGAAAAGTATTACTAAATGTAGGCACACTGTTATAACCCACCATATAGGCGGTTTCATTAACAGTGTGCTTTTCTTCTAATAGCAGCTGCAAGGCTTTCATCATACGCTGCAAAGTAAAAAACTGCACAAAGGTCATATTCAGTTCCTGCACAAACACCCGCGCCAGCGTTCTTTCGCTATATCCAAACCGTTTAGCTATATCCGGGAACAAAATATCTTCATCCATATGCGCATACAGGTAGCGCACCACTTCCAGCAACCGCTCTGTTTTAGGATAAGGCAGGGAAAAAGGCAAGCTGTATTGACTTATTTCCGGCAGTATATACTTCAACGATAACACAAAATGGTAAGCCGCTTTTTGTTCTGCGGTAACCTGCCCATTCCATCTATCTGTAAAAAATAACATCTCCAGCAACAGGTCGTTCACCGGGTAAATGCCTATGTGACGGTAGAATTCATTTTCGCCTTTTTCAACCGGAAAATACAGGTTGCGCATCATCACATGTTCGGCATTGGCCCGGATGCTGTGGATCCTACCGGGCGGAATCCACATATAATGCCGGGCGGGTAAAAAATAATTTTGCTCGTCTGTTGTAACATGCACAATCCCACCTTCTGTATATAAGAACTGGCCTTTCAGGTGGTTATGACGGGCAACATGGTTCTCACCACTGTCCGTTTTGCCCATATAATCATGATTACAGTAAACGTTTAGCGGAAATGCGTCTACCGCCACCAGGTGACTATCGTGAAAACTACTGGATTGCATGGCAGAATTGAATAAATATTTGACTTACAAAGATAATTACGCCTTAGCGAAATGTGTGAACTTTGTCAATGGAAAGACGCACAAAACCAACGCATACCCCAGTTCCTCCCTTTCCACAACAACGGATGCCGCCATTATAAACTTATTTATGAAAACGATACAACAGCCGTTAAAACGGCTACTTTCCCTCATGGGCCTGCTACTGCTTTGGGTATACGGCAAGCCACAGGACACAACAGAACACCACACAAACACGGTCACTATTTCATTGAACCAGGCGGTAACCATGGCCCGTGCAGGCAATAAAAGCCTGCAACGCGCCGCTCAGCAGCAACATATGACCTATGACAGGATTGGCATAGAAAAAGACAACCAAACGCCTGAAAGAAGTGCAGGCATTGAAAGGATAGCGGAGCATTTCAATAACATATCCGAACGCATTAATGCCCAAATGAAATACTACCAGCTTTTTTATACAATAGGAACTTTACAGGCAACACCTGCCATGTCTTCCTTAAAACCAGAATAACAAACACATTTATGAAAAAGAATAACACATTATTTCATCATATACTCACCGTATTGGCCACACTGCTGGTAATAGCAGGTATAGGCACAGGCATTTACTTCTTTGTATTTTACCACAATCACGAACAAACGAATGATGCACAGGTAGATCAATATGTAACACCGGTCATGAGCCGGATTACAGGCTATGTACAGGAAGTAAAGTATGAAGAGAACCAGTTTGTACACAAAGGAGATACACTGGTAATAATAGATGATCGCGAATTTAAAACCCGCTTATCACTGGCACAGGCCGATCTGGAAGCTGCTGAACAAACCGTAGATGTGCTGCATAAAGGCGCACAGGCCATCAGCACCAACACCAGTATTAAAAAAGCACAGATAGATGCAGCGAAGGCTGAACTTTGGAAACATACCCAGGATTATAAAAGATATGAGAACTTATTAAAAGAAGAAGCGGTTACCGAACAACAGTACGAGCAGGTAAAAGCTTCGTATGAAGCAGCACAGGCCCATTATAATGAGCTAGTGAGCGGTTTGCAGGCTGCCAGCCTGGGAACAGAAGAAGCCACTTCGCGCGTAATACCTGCCGCCTCTTCTGTAAAAGCCAAACAGGCAGCGGTTGACAATGCTGCATTGTTTGTATCCTATACAGCAATAACAGCCCCTTATGATGGATATACCGGTCGTAAAACCATACAGCCCGGACAATTGGTAAAAGAAGGGCAAACGCTGGTATCAGTAGTAAGCCAGGAAAAATGGATTACAGCCAACTTTAAAGAAACACAGGTTCAAAAACTATCTATCGGTCAACCGGTAAGCATGAAGGCAGATGCTACGGGCGATGTTATCATTCATGGAAAAATTCAATCGTTATCTCCTGCTTCCGGCGCCCGTTTTTCATTACTGCCACCAGATAATGCCACAGGCAACTTCGTAAAGATTGAGCAACGGATTCCCGTGCGTATTGAATTAATTGATAATGATAGCATTACCCGCTTTTTACGGGCAGGGATGAATATTGTTGTAACCGCTAAAAAAGAATAACAGACTTTATCATTTATTATGCAAACCAATACCATTTTTAAAACATGGGCTCCTAACTGGCTGATAAAAGGTGTACTAATATACTGTATGCTGCCTTCGATGATGTTGCTGGGGTTGTATAATTCCAACGCCACTTATACAGCCAGCTACCTGGATATTGACCCGGAAGACATGCAATTTATCATAAGCCTTACCTATGGAACCTTGCTGGCAACGGTGCTGATTGAAGGGCGTTTTTTCAAATACTTCCCCACCCGTAATTACTTCCTTTTTATCAATGCCGCCAGTGCCTTAGTATTAATACTTTCGGCCTACACCAGCAATTACTATCAGTTTACTTTACTACGTATTGTGGAAGGGCTTTGTATGGCATTACCGGGTGTATCGTTACGCATGTTGCTGCTTTCGCGGTTTCCATCTAAAAGCGCAACCATTGTCGTATACAGCATATTCTACGGACTGCTGCTTTGCTCTTCCACTTTTACCATTCACCTGATGGTTTGGATGATGGACCATTACGATTGGCTGCACATGGCTTATGGTGCTGCGTTTTTCCAGGTAGTGGGTATGGGATTGATGCTGTTAGTATTTAACACCAACCGCTATGGCCGGAAGATTCCTCTATATCAGGTTGACTGGATTAGTTACCTGCTGGTGTTACCAGGTGTACTATGCGGCTCGTTTGTGCTGGTATATGGTGAAAAGAAATACTGGTTTGACTCTGCACAAATTGCCGTGTACGCTATTGTAGCCGTTGTGTTTATGGGCCTGTTTGTGTTAAGGCAATTGCGTATTAAACGCCCGGCATTCAATATGTCCGTGTTTTTAAACCGGCAGGTGACTACCGGCATGGTATTGTTTATATTCTTTTATATATGCCGGGCTACATTGAATATGTGTTATGCTACCATGGGCGAAGTATGGAAATGGGAACCAATGCACATGTACAGTACATTAATGTAGCAGGTTTGATTACAGGAATTATTATAGCTGGCATACTATTGAAGCAAGGGATATTGAACCACTACATCATTATAGCAGGCTTTTTATGTATGGCTGTATATCATTTCTGGTTTACCTTTTTGTTTGTACCCGATGCTTCGCTGAAACAAATAGCTATACCTTATTGCTCACAGGGTGTAGGCGTAGGACTGGTGTTTGTGCCGCTGGTGTTATATACCACATCTGCCATACCTTCTACTCTATCCTTATCAGCAGGTTTTGCCGGTGTATCAGGCCGCTTCTGGGGCACCAATATTGGGTTTTGTTTATTACAGAACGCCAAAGTGTTTCTGCAACGAAATCACTACAGCAAACTACAGCAATTTGTAACACCCGAAAGCACCGAAACACAAAGCAGGCTGGCATCATTAACAGCCAGTTTCACCGCCAAAGGCTATACACCCGAAGCCGCTGCACAGCTCGCTTACCAGCAAATCAATGCTTCGGTAAGCAGGCAAAGCATGCTACTATCCAATATGGAAATTTATACCGCTATTGGCTGGGCATTAGTTATAGTAGTGCTGTTGCTGGTGTTAAGCAAGCCGTTGCTATTCTCTTTTCATAAAATGAAAGAAAGCACCTTACAATTGTTACCTAAAACGTTGTGGTAATAAACTGCTATGATTTTACGAATAAAGCGGCATACATAGTATCCGCTCTTTCTGTAAAGCCCTGATATAAACCGGAAGCAACTACCTGCATGCCGGTTTGCTCCTGTATGTAGGCCAGCTGCTCTTCATTTTCTTTTTTAAACACCGAACAGGTAATGTACAGGAAGTAACCATTCCTAGCTACCGCTGTAGCTGAGGTAGCAATAATCTGCTTTTGCAGAATGGCATATTGCTGTATTTGTGCAGGGGTAAAAAAAGTCAATTGCTCGGGCGTTCTGCCCCAGGTACCGGAGCCACTGCAAGGAGCATCGCAAATAATCACATCAAACTTTCCGGCAAACATATCTGAGCGCGGAATACCTGCTTTACTGGTAAGATCTGCCACAAACGACTGATAATTTCTGATACCAGCTTCCACAAAGCGCTGTTTGAGGTTGTGAATAATGGAAGCTCTTACATCCGATACAGTTAAACGGATATCAGGTAGCATATCATAAGCCAGTATCGACTTGCCACCGCTTGCTGCACAGCAGTCCCACACCTGGTTTGTACCCGGTTTGTGTATATGTGTAAACAATGAACCTATTCTTTGTGAAGACAAATCCTGCACTACCACCTGCTGATTAATTTGCAGCAACTGATCGGCCTTACTTCCAGGCGCTAAGGCTATGCAGTTTTGTTCAGGCCTGGAATAGACAATATTGTTGTTTTCCAATACCTGTAATACTTGCTTCTCCTGTCTGGGACGGATACGCAAAAACACTAAAGGTTGTTGTAAATGGCTTTGTGTAAAAGCTGCAGTGTCCATATCCGGGCTACATTCATCCAGCCAGGGAAATATACTTCCTGGTTGAAAAGCAATACCTTCCTGCTGTATAAAGGCTATACGTTGGGCAACTTCTTTAGAATGTGCTGTTACCCAGTCTTCTGAAAATAGCCCTGTCCAACCTTCTAAAGTATCACTGCATAGGTATAGAGATATCCTTATTCTTTCTTCGGCAGATAAATGCTGTAAAGCATTGCCTGAGCGAAAATAGCAATAACAAAGGTGGGTAATATGCCGGCGGTCTTTAGAACCATATTTCTTATCGGCGGCAAAAAACTGTTTGAGATAATGCTGTAAAGGCATGGCACCGTTGTACCCCGTAAGAGCGGTTACAGCATATTGTATATAACGATGGGCATATTGCACGCGGCAAATATACCCATCAATATCTTTATTCAGGCAGTGAGCCTATTTAATATATGTGCATACAAAGCTTGCAGAACCATTATAAGCGCTACCTATACCTGTGCCGCTACGGGTAACAGTTCCGGTAACCGGCATATCGTTCACGTTATAGGTAGTATTGATATAGTCGTTTGTAAAAGTGCTGTTCTCCGTACGTTGCACATACTCTGAGTAATAGTTAGGAGAAGACAGGCTTGGTAACGGTACTACAAATGCTTCTACTCCCAGTTTCAGCATCGTTTTATGTGTGCTGTAGGTGTAAGTAAGTGTAGAAGAGGATACATAGGTACTGCTGCCATCCCATGCCGCAATTACCTGCTTGGTTAAGTTGCCGCTACCGTCATAAGTATAGGTTTCGCGGGAATACTTTTGCAACATTCCGGCAAGGCCCCAATAGGTTTCTTTTTGAGAAACATAGCCGTTTACATCATATGTGTATACAATACTATCATTTAACACGAAGCCAGAAGCGTATTGAAAGCTGGTAACATAAGCTAACTGCTCTGTTCCACTTTTATAAAACACCTTATGCACAATAGAATCGTAACCGGAAGCTGTAGGGAAATTAGATTCGGTAGCAGCAATTAATTTACCACTGGAATTCCTGTCAAAACGATACTTTAGGGATATATCTGTGCCATTCGCGACACCGCTTACAGCGTAACTGGTAATTTTCTTATTACTATCCCAGGTGATATTCGTAGTATTTGACTCTTTACTGCCACCAGAAAGGGTGAAATCCTGCTGCAGCTTTACCAGGTACAGAGGAGCGGGTGTTGTATCAACCGGGGGAATAGTAATAACGGTGTCGATCTCGTTTGTTTCATCGGCCGGCAATGGTCCTAGTTCTTTCTGACATGAAAAAAATGTTACTGCCAGCATTCCTAAACAACCCATTGCCAAACGTTTCATAAGTAACCTTTAAGGATATAAAAAAGTTGATATGCAGCAAACATATCAACTTTTCAAGTCTCCTTCCGCCCCTCATTCAAGGGGCGATATATGTATAATATTTTACTTACAGTTCCAGCAGGCTCTTCACCGGATCTTTTCCTATCAGCAACAGCTCAGGATTTTCCAGTAATTCTTTCACCCTTACCAGGAAGCTTACGCTTTCACGACCGTCGATAATACGGTGATCGTAGCTTAACGCAATGTACATCATCGGCCGAATCACCACCTGGCCGTTGATAGCCATGGGGCGTTCCTGAATTTTGTGCATGCCTAATATAGCGCTCTGTGGCAGGTTGATAATAGGCGTACTTAATAAGCTACCGAATACACCACCGTTGGTGATAGTAAAGGTACCGCCCTGTAATTCATCCATGGTAAGCTTGTTGTCACGTGCTTTACCGGCCAGTTCTATTACTTTTTTCTCAATATCGGCCATGCTCAGGCTTTCTACGTTGCGAATAACCGGTACGGTTAAGCCACGTGGAGTGCTTACAGCAATGCTGATATCGGCATAGTCATGATAAGTTAACTGATCGCCATCGATGTATCCGTTCACAGCAGGCCATTCGCTTAAAGCGATAGCGCATGCTTTAGAGAAGAAGCTCATAAAGCCCAGGTTTACACCATGTGCTTCTTTAAACTTGTCTTTGTATTGTTTACGCACATCCATGATCCTGGTCATGTCCACTTCGTTAAAAGTGGTAAGCATAGCAGTGGTGTTTTTGCTTTCTACCAGACGACGGCTGATAGTTTTGCGCAGGTTGCTCATTTTCTCTACGCGCTTGTTGCGTGAGCCCAGCTCCTGACCACCAAATGCTTTTTTACCCGGATTATTTAATGCTTCCAACACATCCTGTTTTACAATTTTACCACCATAACCAGATGGGGTAATGTTAGCAGGGTTTACTTTTTTATCGGCAATAATAGCAGAAGCTACTGGTGTAGCTTTGATATCACCAGCCACTGTGGCTGCAGGCGCTTGTGCAGGAGTTGCTTCGGCTTTAGCAGCAGGTTTTGCTTCTGCTGGCTTGCTTCCGCCAACAGGTACAGCTACATCTGTATTGATTTTGGCAATAACATCACCAATTTTAATAACATCGCCTTCATTACCTACGGGCTGTAACTGGCCTGCTTCTTCAGCATTCAGTTCAAAAGTGGCTTTTTCGCTTTCCAGTTCTGCAATTACTTCATCGCGTAAAACCAGATCACCTGCTTTCTTCACCCATTTTAATATAGTTACCTCGCTGATAGATTCACCAACGGTAGGAACTTTCATTTCAATAATACCTTTGCCTACTGCTTTAGCTTCTGCTACCGGAGCAGGGGCCGCGGCTGGAGTTGCTGCGGGTGCAGCAGCTGGCTTGTCGGCTGCTTTAGCTGCGCCACCGGCAGGCTTGGCAGCAGTTTCATCAATATTGGCAAGTACACCACCAATTTCAATGGTATCGCCTTCTTTGGCAACTGTTTTTAAAACACCTGCCTGTTCTGCATTTACTTCAAATGTTGCTTTTTCGCTTTCCAGTTCTGCTATTACTTCATCGCGCTCAACGTATTCGCCATCCTTTTTAGTCCACTTCAACAGCGTAACCTCACTAATGGATTCGCCTACTGTTGGTACTTTAATTTCGATCATAACATTCTATTATGTTAGTATATTCTTCTGCCGGTAAGATAATTAAATATTGAATGCAGTGTCTATTATATCTGCCTGTTCTACAGCGTGCACCTTAGCAAAACCAGTAGCAGTAGAAGCACTGGCGTTACGGCTGATGATACCATAGTTTACAGTTTTCAGATTCATTTGCAGGAAGGAAGCAGCGCCCATGTTCAATGGCTCTTCCTGTACCCAGTACCATACGGCTTTGCCATATTGCTGGTATAGAGCTTCCAGTTGTTTCACCGGCAGCGGGTAAATCTGTTCTAAGCGAACAACGGCTACATCTTCCCTATTCTCTTTCTGCTTTCTTTCTGCCAGTTCAAAGTAGATTTTACCGGAGCACAATAATACCTTCTTCACTTTGCCTTTATTAGCAACAGTAGCATCATCAATTACTTCTTTGAACCCACCTTGTGTAAACTCGCTGATATGGCTGTAGCTACCTGCATGACGCAGGTTTGCTTTTGGAGACATGTTGATCAATGGCTTACGGAAAGGCCATGCTAACTGACGACGCAATGCGTGGAAGAAGTTAGCAGCGGTAGTAATGTTGGTTACTATCATGTTCATTTCCGCACTCATTTGCAGGAAGCGCTCTAAACGTGCGCTGGAGTGGTCTGGTCCACCACCTTCGTAACCGTGTGGTAATAATAATACCACACCGCTCATAGTACCCCATTTTTGCTCGGCGCTGGCAATATACTGGTCAATGATCATTTGAGCACCATTGGCAAAATCGCCATACTGCGCTTCCCAAACTACTAAGGAGTTGGGGTTGGCCATACCAAATCCATATTCAAAACCTAACACACCGTATTCACTCAGCAAAGAGTTGAACACACGAAGCTTGCCTTGCTGCTCCTGGAAATGATTAAGCCTGTTGTATTGTTCGTTGGTGTTTTCATCAAACATTACTGCATGTCTGTGTGAGAAAGTGCCACGTTTAACGTCTTCACCGCTTAAACGTACATCTTTGTTAGACACCAGTATGCTGGAGTAAGCGAGTAATTCACCGGTTGCCCAGTCAATTTTCTGCTCCGCTTCAAACACTTTTACTTTATCCTGTAATAATTTCTCTACTTTTTTCAGTGGGGAGAAATTGTCAGGCTTCTTCATCAAGCCATTGAATAAGCGGGTTACTTCTTCCGCACTGATAGCTGTTTCAGGAGATTTGTCGAAGTCTGTTTCTGTGCTTCTACGCAGTTCTCTCCACCACTCTTCCGGTTTTTGGAAAGTGTATGGAATTGGTTTTTGTCTTACTTCGTCCAGACGCTCCTGTAAGTCGGCCCAGAATTTCTTTTCCATTTCCTTTGCCAGCTCCTGTGCATCAGGTTCGCCGTTTTGCAACAGGTACTGAATGTACACCTCACGTGGGTTCGGATGCTTTTCAATTAAAGCGTACAGATTAGGCTGTGTAAACTTAGGTTCGTCACCTTCGTTGTGGCCATGTCTTCTGTAACACAGGATGTCGATATATATATCAGAATTGAAACGCTGACGGTAGTCAGTAGCAATTTCCACTGCTTTTACCACTGCTTCTGCATCATCACCATTAATGTGTAATACAGGAGATTGGGTGATAGCTGCTACAGCAGTACAATAATCAGAGCTACGTGCATCATCAAAATCGGTAGTGAAACCAATCTGGTTATTGATAACGATATGGATGGTACCGCCTACGTGATAACCAGGCAGCTCGCTCATTTGTGCTGTTTCGTATACAATGCCCTGGCCAGCCAGTGCCGCATCACCATGTATTAATATAGGCAGAATTTTATCGTAGTCTGCGTTATACAACACATTGGCTTTAGAACGGGCAAATCCTAAAACGATAGGGTTTACCACTTCCAGGTGCGATGGGTTAGGACATAATTGTACGTTGATGCTTCCACCAGCAGGTGTAGTGTGGTTGCTGCTAAAGCCCAAGTGGTATTTAACATCGCCACTACCCATGGTTTTGTCGGCAGGTATTACGCCTTCAAATTCAGTGAAAATTTGCTCGTAAGTTTTGCCTAAGGTATTGGCCAGTACGTTCAAGCGACCGCGGTGCGCCATACCAATTACTACTTCTTTTACGTCGTTGGCTGCTGCCTTGTTGATAATAGCATCCAAAGCCGGAATTAAGCTTTCGCCACCTTCCAGGGAGAAGCGTTTCTGACCTATATATTTAGTGTGCAGGAACTTTTCAAAAATAACCCCCTCGTTCAGTTTGCCCAGAATGTGTTTTTTCTGATCCAGTGAAACAGGTTGCTGTAATCTGTCTTCTACTGCCTGGGCCAGCCATTCAATACGCTCCATATCATTGAGCGCACTGTATTCTACCCCTACAGTAGTAGCGTATATTTTAGTAAGCTTGTCTACAATGGCCTGCAGGGTAGCTTTACCCAGACCAATAAACTTGCCTGCTTCAAATGTTGTTTTTAAATCGGCATCCCCTAACCCAAAATAACTCAGTTCCAGGTTGGCCCTGCGGTCTTTACGTGGTCTGATGGGATTTGTTTTAGCTACCAGGTGGGCCTTCTTTCGATAAGCCTGTATTAACTGGTATACACTAAATTCCTTCGTAAGCTGCGTACTGTCTACCGCTACATTACCATTTACTCCTGGCTTTCCGTTTCCGTTTACATTGGATATTGCAAAGTCAAAACCTTCAAAAAACTTCTTGAGTTCAGGATCAACGTTAGTAGGATTCTGTACGTACTCCTGGTATAAACTCTCAATAAAGGCTGGATGTGAGCTTGTTATATATGAAAAGTCCTTCATGCCAAGCGGATGTTTTTGTAAATATTATCTGTTTTGAAAGAATTGTTTGCAAATATCGTTGTTCTGACGATTAGATAATTCAAAATCTATAAGTTAAAATTCAAAAGTCTAAAATGGTTAAGATTAAGCCAATAACTGTTAGTTTTTGGCAGATGCGTCTCCCCCTTAGATTAATGGGGATATTTTATCGTATTTTGCAGGCAGAAATAAAAGAATGTGGATTTCTTCCAATTTTTTCATTTCTGATTTTGATGTTTCAGATAAGCTGATTATCTTTGCAATCCTTTAAAAGAAAATTTCATTTCAATGGCAAACCATAAAGCTACAAAGAAAGATGTGCGCCAGGCTGAGAAACGCAGGGACAGAAACCGTTACTATGGCAAAACAACTCGTAATGCTATCCGCGGCTTGAAAGCTCTGAAAGAAGAAAAAGCTTATGATGAGCAACTTCCTTCTGTAGTTTCTATGATTGACAAACTGGCTAAACGCGGTGTTATTCATAAGAACAAAGCTTCCAACCTGAAAAGCAAACTGGCGAAGAAGATTGCTTTCAAAGCAACCGCAGCATAGTCCGGATCAGATTAGTATTATCTTATTCAGAATATCGCATTGTAACCAACTGGAAATTCCAGTTGGTTTTTTTCGTTATTATATGTTCCGTTAATTTATTATAGTACTTCTTCCTCTACCGGCACCTCTTTGGGAAAAGACAAGGTAAAGCGGTTTCTGCCTTCATGGATGCTGTAAATAATGGCTCCCCTGTGCAAATTCACAATACGTCTTACGATTAACAAGCCCAGCCCAAAGCCTTTTGCGCGAATAGCATTGCCGCCCCTGAAGAAAGGAATAAACAGGCGCTCCTGCTCGGACAGCGTTAATACTTCACCATCATTATCAACATGCAGGCACACTTCCTGTTCCTTCACCTCTATCAGCACATCCATGCTTTTATTGGTAGAATACAGGTAAGCATTTTTAATGAGGTTACGAACAGCCGATCTTAATAACGCCTCATTACACTTTACAGCCAGATCATCTTCGTTTTCGGGAATAGTGGCAAAGTTTACCGTAACATTAATATCCGGGAATACCTGGTGTGCCATGCTGATGGTATCGTATAAGATTTCATCCAGCCTTACCGCCTGCCAGCTGGCGGAATAATTAATACGTTCGTATTGGGATAGTAACAGTAAAGAATTAGCTAATTCTATCAAAGCATGCTGATCTTCTTTCAGTGACATCAGCACTTCTTTAGCCTGAGCAGCATTCAGTTCTCTGTTTAAAGCTGCTTCTGTTTGAGCCAGCATGTTGGCCAAAGGCGTTCGCAGTTCGTGTGAAGCATGATGAACAAAGCTTTTTTGCAGTTCAAACCCTTTTTCCAAACGTTCCAGCATGGCGTTAAAACTTTCGGCAATTTGCGCCAGCTCATCATATCCTTTTCCTACCTGAACACGCTCTCGCAGGTTATTGGCGGTAATACGATGCATTTGAGCCTTCATCTTATCCAGCGGCTTTATTACCTGTTTTACAAAAATGAAGGCGCACAGGGCGGTTAATAGAATTCCTCCAAATATTACAAAACCGATAATCAGCCGCAAACGGTCCATCTTTCTTAAACCGTAGCGATCTACTGCAGAAGTAATAATGTAGCTGTCGTGCCCATGTTCTTCTACATACATGCCAATAAACTCACGCTTGCCTTTGCTATAGAAGTAGCCATCTTTATTCCACCTTATTTTATCAAGCAGATTTTTATCTGCTTTGAATTGCAGGGTATCCGGGTAAACATATACCTGCTTGTAGGAAACATCCAATATTACTGTTTGCAGTTCTACCAGGTTAGCAGGCGAATTGCGGTCAATTTCACGTAATAGTTGCTTGTCCAGTGTGTCTACATGAAAAAACACCCGGTAATTCTGCAAGGCCTCCGCCCACAGTCGTTTATTGAAATCCTCCCTCCTGGTATCAGAATACAGGAAATAGATTACCAATACTGATGAAATAAGGATAATGGATACAAGTAAACTGAATAGAAGGGCAAATTTTACTTTCAGGTTCATGTTACGATAATGCAGTCTCTCTCACGTAATAACCAAACCCAGGCTTTGTATGAATTAGCTTCACCTCAAAAGGCTTGTCAATTTTGTTGCGCAGGAAGCTTATATATACCTCAATGGTATTGGTTCCGGTATCAAAGCTTAACTCCCACACCTTCTCCAGGATATCATGCTTGGAAATCACCTTGCCTTTATTGCGGGACAATAACACCAAAAGGGCAAACTCTTTGGCAGTAAGACTAATGCTTTTGCCGCTGCGGGTTACCATTTTGTTTTCCATGTCAATTTCCATGTCAGCCACCACAATCTTCTCTCCGCCTTCCGCAGCCGTATCGGAACGCTTCAGGAAAACCTTAATACGGGCAAACAATTCGTCAAAATGAAAAGGCTTTACAATGTAATCGTCCGCTCCCAGGTTAAAAGCGTCCATTTTATCAGACAACTCTCCCAGGGCCGTTAACATAATAATAGGTACGTTTTTATTATGTTCTCTGAACTCTTTACACAGCGCTAAACCGTTTTTGTATGGCAAGTTGATATCTAACAGCACCAGCGCATACGTGTGTTGTTTAAATAATTTTTCAGCAATCAATCCGTCATATGCTACGTCTGCCTGGTATCCCTGCCGAGCTAACTCGTCCTGGATCACCTGGCTCAACTTTGGCTCGTCTTCAGCCAGCAATATTCTGTATGTGTTTTCCATCACCTAAAACAATTGTAAGTGTTTGTTATCCAAAATAATGAAAAAAGTTATTTTCATGTACAAATCGGACAAGATTTTGTTTTTTAAAAGGCAGAATTACGGGTTGAGAGTCTCCATTTGGTGCTTTGCATATAATGTTTAATTTTGCCCATGCAAGAAAAGATCATCATTCTTGACTTCGGGTCCCAATATACACAGTTAATTGCCCGAAGAGTCAGAGAGCTTAATGTTTATTGTGAAATCCATCCGTTCAATCATCTTCCGGAATTCGATGACAGTGTAAAAGGAGTAATATTCTCCGGTAGTCCGTACTCCGTTCGTCAGGAAGACGCTCCCCAAATAGATCTGAGCCTGTTTCATGGCAAATTCCCGCTGTTAGGCGTTTGCTATGGTGCGCAGTATATTGCTCAGCACTCCGGTGGCGAAGTAGTTCCTTCTAAAATCCGTGAATACGGACGGGCCAACCTGCATTATATCGATCACAATAACCCACTGTTTAACAAAGTAGGTAACCTGTCACAGGTGTGGATGTCGCATGGCGACACTATTTCCAGCGTGCCGGCCAACTTTGAAATCATAGCCAGCACCGACTCTGTAAAAGTAGCGGCGTACCACATTACCGGTTCGCAAACCTATTGTATACAGTTTCACCCAGAGGTTACACATAGCACCGACGGTAAGCAATTGCTGGAAAACTTCCTCACTACTATTTGTGGCTGCAAGCAAGACTGGACGCCTGATGCATTCATTGATACTACCATTGCCGGCCTTCGCGAAAAACTGGGTAACGACCTGGTGGTATTAGGCTTATCCGGCGGTGTAGACTCATCAGTAGCTGCGGTGTTATTGCACCAGGCTATTGGCAAAAACCTGCATTGCATATTTGTAGATAATGGCTTACTGCGCAAAGATGAATTTGAGCAGGTGCTGGATTCTTACAAGCATATGGGCTTAAATGTCCGTGGTATTAAAGCCAGTGATCGCTTTTTAGGTGCGCTAGCCGGATTAACTGATCCTGAGCAAAAGCGCAAAGCCATTGGCCGCGTATTTATTGAAGTGTTTGACGATGCTGCACATGAGGTACAAAATGTAAAATGGCTGGGACAAGGCACTATTTACCCCGATGTAATTGAATCGGTATCGGTAAAAGGCCCATCTGCTACCATTAAATCGCACCATAACGTAGGTGGTTTACCTGATTTCATGAAACTGAAAGTGGTAGAGCCGCTGAACACCTTATTTAAAGATGAAGTTCGCCGCGTAGGCAAGGCTTTGGGCTTAGACGACACCCTGCTGGGCCGTCATCCTTTCCCTGGTCCAGGATTGGCTATCCGTATCCTGGGCGATATTACCCCGGAAAAAGTAGCTATTCTGCAGGAAGCCGACGCTATTTACATTAATAACTTAAAATCTTCTGGCTGGTACGATAAAGTATGGCAAGCCGGTGCTATCTTCCTTCCTGTTCACTCTGTGGGTGTAATGGGTGATGAGCGCACTTACGAAAACGTAGTTTGTTTACGTGCAGTAAGTTCCGTTGATGGTATGACTGCCGACTGGAGCCACCTGCCTTACGAATTGCTGGCTAAGATTTCTAACGAAATCATCAACAACGTAAAAGGAATTAACAGGGTCGTATATGACATCAGCTCAAAACCACCTGCTACCATTGAGTGGGAATAGGCATTAATTTTGACGGATGCGTAATGCAAATAAAAAAGTATGACCCTAAAAACTAAATCCATCATTATCCTGGCCGTGTTTTGTTGTTTATTCAACAGCATTTCCGCCCAGGATAATACTGTAGCTGTAAAGCCTAAAGCGCTTCGTGTAGCGGTTCTGGCACCTCTGTATATCGATTCGGCCTTCAATGGTTACTCTTATAAATTAGGCAATGCCAATTTGCCCAAGTTTATGACTCCGGGGTTGGATTTCTATAATGGTGTTATGATGGCTATCGATTCGCTGAACAAAGAACACGCCAACATAGAAGTTTGGATCTACGACACTAAAAAAGTAGGCCAGAACATCACCACTATTGTTAAAACACTCGATTATATGAACTTTTCGCTCATCATTGCTTCGCTAAACAACGCAGCAGAGCAAAAAGTGATTTCCGAGTTTTCGTTCAGCAAAAACATCCCTGTAATATCTGCCACCTATCCTAACGATGCCGGCCTTACTTCTAATCCCTTTTTCGTAATGGTAAATTCTACCTTAAAAACGCACGTAGAAGGTATTTACAAGTATGTACAGCACAACTATGTAATAGGTAAGATGATTTATGTTACCCGTAAAGGAGCTGTAGAAAGTAAGATCAAAGATTACTTTACTGCAATGGATTCTATACCTGATAAGCTAAAGTATAAAACAGTAGAACTGTCTGATAATTTCACACCAGAACAATTACTGGCTCATATGGACAGCACCCGTCAAAACATTGTTATCTGCGGCAGTGTAAACGAAACATTTGGTAGTCTGGTGGCACATACTTTAAACAATGCTACCAGTTATCGCAGTGTAGCGGTGGGCATGCCTACCTGGGATATTATCAACCCTACCAGTGTTAAAAACATTGAGGTGGTATATTCTACTCCTTACAATTTTTCACGTACCGACAGGGTGGGTGCTTCTATTACCAAGCAGTATAAAAACAAGCTACAGGGCCGCCCCAGCGATATGGTATTTAAAGGCTTTGAAAGCATGTATCACTTTTCCAAGCTGTTGTTAAAGGATAAAAATGATTTCATCAACAACCTGTCCGATTCCAGCTATAAAATAGCCAGCGATTTCCGTTTTGAAGCAGTGCGTTTAACCAGCACTTCGTTTGTTCCGGATTACCTGGAGAATAAAAAGCTGTACTTTATTAAGCTACAGGACGGAGCTGTAAAAAGCATTAATTAAGTATACTGTAGTTACAGGTGAAATGCCAGCCGGATTGTTTCTGGCTGGCATTTTGCATTGTGTTTGCTATATAGTAACTTATGAACTAATAAACACAACAGTGCTATCATCATGGGGCAGCTACTTTCTTTTACAGATAAAGGGCTTTATTGCCCGGCCGGCGATTTTTATATCGATCCCTGGCGCCCCGTGGCTAAAGCGGTTATCACCCATGCACACAGCGATCATGCCCGCTGGGGCCATCAGTATTACCTGTGCCATACCTATACCAAACCCATATTACAGGCGCGCTTAGGCAATAACCATTACGAAACCGTTGAATGGGACGAGCCTGTATTTATGAATGGGGTAAAAATATCCCTGCATCCCGCCGGGCATATTATCGGCTCGTCACAAATACGCCTGGAATATAAAGGAGAGGTTTGGGTAGTGAGCGGAGATTATAAAACCGAAGATGATGGCATTAGTGGTGCCTTTACTCCCATCCCCTGCCATGCGTTTATTACAGAGTCTACCTTTGGCCTGCCTATTTACAACTGGAAAAAACAGGCAGACATTTACAATGATATACGGCAATGGGTAACGCACAACCAACAGCAGTTTAACACCAGTGTGATTATTGGTTACAGCCTGGGCAAAGCACAACGTATTATTACCGCACTTGCCCCTTTGCAACAACCCATTTATGTGCATGGCGCTATCTGGAACATGCAGCAGGCTATAGCTTCGGCAGGTATCGTTTTACCGGAAGTAATTCGTGTAACACCTGAGACCAGTAAGGCCGAGTTAAAGAACAGTATTGTTATTGCTCCCTCCAGTGCAGAAGATAGCCCGTGGATGCGCCGCTTTTCGCCTTATCGCGTAGGTGTTTGCAGTGGCTGGATGCAGGTGCGTGGTAACGTGCGCCGGCATAATGCCGATGCGGGCTTTACATTAAGTGACCATGCCGACTGGAATGGTTTACTCAGCAGCATAGCAGCCACCGGTGCGGAAAAAGTATATGTAACACATGGCTTTCAAAGCACCCTCAGCCGTTACCTGAACGAAAAAGGCATCTGGAGTGCAGAAGTAAAAACGGAATATGGCGGCGAAGAAGAAAATGCAGAAGCAGATACCATCACCCCTGTAGCAGAATAAACTATGAAAGCATTTGCAGAACTGGTACATACTTTAGGCACCTCTACCGGCACCAACGAAAAGCTGGATGCATTGGCTAACTATTTTGTTACCGCTGATGATAAAGATAAAGTTTGGGTGATAGCCCTGTTCAGTGGCAGACGGCCTAAGCGTATTATCAGCTCGGGATTTTTGCAGCAGTGGTGTATGGAGCTAACAGACATACCGGCCTGGTTGTTTGAAGAAAGCTATCATACAGTAGGCGATTTAGCAGAAACAATCGCCTTGCTGTTACCTCCACCTTCTTTGTTATCAACAGAAGGCAGCTCACTCACCAATTACCTGCAACAACTGGTATTACTGGAAAAAGCGGATGAAGCCGCAAAGAAAGAATTTATCACCAGCTGCTGGCGTCAAATGCAGCGGGAAGAAATATTCGTGTTCAACAAATTACTAACAGGCGGCTTTAGAATAGGCGTATCGCAAAAGACCATGGTGAACGCCCTGGCTAAAAAGATCAACCTTTCTGCTTCTGTTATCGCACACCGTATCAGTGGTAACTGGAACCCTGCCACCACCAGTTTTGAACACCTGTTAAGTGAACAGGCTACTAATATAGATTTCTCTAAGCCCTATCCCTTCTATCTCGCACACCAGCTGGATAAAGCCCCGGAAGAACTGGGCACGCCACAGGAGTGGCAGGCGGAATGGAAATGGGATGGCATTCGCGGACAAATTATTAAGCGAAATAATGAACTGTTTGTATGGAGTCGCGGCGAGGAATTGATGACAGAGAAATTCCCGGAATACCATATACTGCAAACTTTGCTACCCGATGGCATTGTAATGGATGGCGAGATCATCCCTGCTGTCAATGGTACACCCCTACCCTTTGCCTTACTACAAACACGCATAGGACGCAAGAATGTAACAAAGAAAAATCTGGAAGAAACCCCTATCGCCTTCTTTGCTTACGACCTGCTGGAATATAATTATGAAGATTGCCGGGAGCAACCACTGGAAACGCGCAGGCAACATCTGGAACAGATTGTAAACACAATCCAGCACCCTTCTTTATTACTATCCGCCGTAATCCCTTTTGATAGCTGGCCACAGTTAACAGAAATACGCATGGAAGCCCGGCAACGCGTGGCAGAAGGCCTGATGTTAAAACGTAAATCTTCCGCCTACCAGGTAGGCCGGAAAGTGGGCGACTGGTGGAAATGGAAGATTGATCCGCTTACCATTGATGCCGTAATGATATATGCACAAAAGGGGCACGGACGCCGTAGTAACCTGTATACCGATTATACTTTTGCCGTAAGAGATGGCGATAAGCTGGTAAGCTTTACCAAAGCCTATTCGGGTTTAACAGATAAAGAATTTGCACAGGTAGATGCTTTTGTAAAGAACAATGCTATTGAAAAGTTCGGTCCCGTGCGTACGGTAAAGCCTGAACTGGTGTTTGAAATTGCCTTTGAAGGTATCGCCGCCAGCAACCGGCATAAGAGCGGCGTAGCGCTTCGCTTTCCGCGTATCAGCCGGTGGCGCACTGATAAAAAGCCGGAGGAGATTAATACCTTGGATGATTTGAAAAAGATGCTGGAATTGTATGGGAAGTAAATGATTAAATTTAAAACTAATGCCATACGTGCCAGAAACAAGCCGACCATTTGCTGCTAAATGAATTTGGCCTAGTTGCTCTTTTTATCTGTAGAAGTTAAGATTTGATCTGACAAATGGGATTAATTTTAAGTAACCACACTTTTAACCAATCCCAAAATGTCAGACCATGAAATCTGAAACTAAGTTAATCAAAACCAAGTTAGGACTCCTCAATTTAGCGGCTCATTTAGGCAATGTATCTCAAGCTTGCAAGGTAATGGGCTACAGTCGCGACAGCTTCTACAGAATTAAAGAGCTGTACGATACCGGAGGAGAAAATGCCCTTCACGAAATCAGCCGAAAGAAACCTATTATCAAGAATCGCGTTGAGCCAGCCATCGAAGAAGCAGTGGTTACTATGGCCTTCGAGAATCCTGCCTGGGGGCAGCAGCGGACCAGTAATGAACTGCGCAAGAAGGGTATTTTTATTTCAGGCGGTGGTGTTCGTAGTGTTTGGCAACGCCATGATCTGGAAGTATTTGATAAGCGCCTGAAAGCATTAGAAGCCCGTGTGGCTCAGGATGGTCTGATACTTACCGAAGCTCAGATGATAGCAATGGAGCGCAAAAAAGAAAAGCGGGAATCCCAGGGTGAAATAGAAACTATGCATCCAGGTTACCTCGGTTCCCAGGATACTTACTACGTGGGCACAATTAAGGGCGTGGGCAGGATCTATCAGCAAACCTTCATTGATACCTATAGTCGTGTGGCCTTTGCCAAGCTCTATGACGGCAAAACAGCCCTTACAGCAGCAGATACGCTGAATGATCGGGTATTGCCTTTCTTTGAATCACATCAGATCCCACTTCTTCGAATTCTTACAGACCGTGGCACTGAGTACAAAGGCAAACCAGAGCACCACGAATATGAACTATACCTGCAAATCGAGGGTATTGATCACACCAAAACCCAGGTGCGGCATCCACAGACGAACGGTATCTGTGAAAGGCTTCACAGGACTATGCAAGAAGAATTTTACGCGGTCACATTCCGGAAAAAACTGTACGACAGCATCGACGATCTGCAAAATGATCTGGATGCTTGGATGGAGTACTACAACAACGAAAGACCACATAGTGGCAGATATTGCTTTGGTAAAACTCCTATGCAGACATTTATCGAATCACTACCTTTAGCAAAACAAAAGCTGCTGAATGACCTATATTCAGCAGCTTAATATCTTTGTTTTAATCCTCGTTTGTCAGATCAAATACTATCTAATACATCTGAAGCAGGATCATAATCTATGCTACATTGTGCATAGATATCTGTAATTTTCTGGTAAAACCTCCGTTCGCTCGCTCTTATTTCACGTATACGCTCCAGTAACTCTTCAAAGTAGTCTTTTCCAAAACTTTTACCTTGCTTTAACCGCTCATCATCCAGCAAAAACCCCTTAATAACATATTCCCGGAGAGTTTTAGTGGCCCAAATGCGAAAATGAGTAGCTTCTTTGCTGTTTACACGGTAACCTACCGCTATAATACAATCCAGATGATAAAAGTCAATATCTCTGCTTACTTCTCTATTTCCTTCTTTTTGAACTATCCGGAATTTCCGGATAGTTGAATCTTCTTCTAGTTCATGGGAGGAAAAAATATTTTTCAGGTGTTCGTTAACGGTTCTTATATCCACATTAAACAGTTCAGCCATCTTTTTCTGAGAAAGCCAAAAGGTTTCCTGTTCATAAAACACTTCAATAGTAGCCCTTCCTTCTGGCACACTGTATAATAGGATTTCAATTTTCTCCATTATTGTCGTATTTAATACAAGCTGTCTCTACTAGCCTAACGGCTTTGTTGTAAAGTAAGTACAAAACCCAATTAGTCCTATTGATTTATCTTACTCCCTGATATACCATGCTTTTATTTGTTTCATGAATTCATCATGATCAATATATTCTTCCTGTTCATAATCTTTTTCCGCCTCTTGTAGCTCCTTATTATATTGATCTACATTATCAGTAACTACATCCTCATTTTTTGAGAAAACACTCAACATTCCCTTGATACTGTCAAGCTTTACATCGCCCATATTTTCATTTTATCCAAGTTAAAACTTTCCCTGATTTTATCTCACCCAATGTTTCAGCTATATTGCACAACATGGCTACATATTTGTAATATCAAAATATAGCAATAGTATTTTGAGCGCAACTAAAGGATATACGGTTATAACAGAATGGCTTACCAGCAAAGAATTTAAAGCCTTCGCTTTCCAGGAGGAAACCTGGCAGCATATTGTAAAAGGTAAGAGCGGACTGGTGAATGCGCCCACAGGGTTTGGTAAAACATTTTCTGTGTTCCTTGGGGCTGTTATACAATACATCAATGAATATCCTGACAGCTATCAGAAGCCACGTAAAAACGGGTTAAGGCTACTATGGGTGTCGCCATTGCGGGCATTGGCTAAAGATGTTGGCCGGGCTATGGAAGAAGCCTTATTGGAGTTAGGCATTCCCTGGCAGGTAGGTGTGCGTAATGGAGACACACATATGAGTGAGCGGCAGAAACAAAAAAGGAATATTCCCGAGGTACTGATTATCACTCCGGAAAGTCTACACCTGCTATTAGCACAAAAGGGATACCCAGATCTGTTTAAAACACTCCGGGTTATTGCTATTGACGAATGGCATGAACTATTAGGTAGCAAACGGGGCGTGCAGGTAGAGTTGGCGCTTTCCCGGATAGTAAACTCTCAACTCACCACCACCAACTTACCACTCTCTTTATGGGGCATCAGCGCTACCATTGGCAACCTGGAGCAGGCAAAGGATGTGCTGATGCGGCCTTTGCAGCAAAAGGGCGTTATTGTGCGCGCCAAACTGGATAAGCCTATTTATATAGAATCTATCCTACCGGATGAAATAGAAAAGTACCCCTGGGCAGGACATCTGGGTATTAAGCTGGCTGATAAGATTATTCCGATTATTGAACAGAGCAAGACCACGCTTATATTCATCAATACGCGGGGCATGAGTGAACGGTGGTATCAAACCTTGTTAACAATTGCTCCGCAACTGGCAGGAGCAATTGCTTTGCATCATGGCAGTATTGAACACCAGTTGCGCATATGGGTGGAAGAAGCTTTGCATGCAGAAACATTGAAGGCGGTGGTGTGTACGGCCAGCCTTGACCTTGGAGTGGATTTCAGACCTGTAGATACAGTGATACAGGTAGGTTCTCCTAAAGGGGTGGCGCGTTTTTTACAACGGGCCGGGCGTAGCGGACACAGGCCGGGAGAAGTAAGTAAAATTTACTTTTTACCCACACACTCGCTGGAGCTGGTAGAAGCTGCAGCGTTAAAGAAGGCTATTAAGCAGGAAATGGTAGAAAGCCGTGATCCGATGATCCTATGCTTTGATGTGCTGGTGCAATATCTGTGTACACTGGCTATTGGCGAAGGTTTTACGGCCGACCAGGCGTATAAGGAAGTGAAAAGCACCTGGTGTTATGCGGAGATGAATGATAACGAATGGCAGCAGGTGCTGGCGCATATCACTACCGGTGGCAGTGCCTTACAACAATATGATGATTATAAAAAAGTAGAGGTGATTGATGGTGTGTTTCGCATCACCGGCAGGCGCATGGCTATGCGCCACCGCATGCATATAGGCACTATTGTAAGCGATGCTATGTTGAAGGTGAAGTTTATGAGTGGTGGGTATATTGGCGTGATAGAAGAGTATTTTATCAGCCGACTGGAGCCGGGCGATAGCTTTACGCTGGCAGGACGTAACCTGCAACTGGTAGGCATTAAGGATATGACGGTGATCGTGAAAAAATCCAATGCCCCCAAAAGCATTGTGCCCGCGTGGAATGGTGGGCGCTTGCCCCTCTCTGCTAACCTGGGACTGGTGTTGCGCGAAACCTTTAACCTGGCGTTGAGTAAGAAAGCTGAGGAGCCGGAACTAACGGTTCTGCATCCTCTGTTTGAATTGCAGGAATACCTGTCGCATATTCCAAAGTCAAACGAGTTACTGATTGAGCATATAGAAACGAAAGACGGGCATCACCTGTTCGTATATCCTTTTGAAGGAAGACTGGTGCATGAGGCCATGGCTGCTTTACTGGCTTACCGCATTAGCCGGATACTACCCATCACCTTTTCTATAGCGATGAACGATTATGGGTTTGAGCTGTTGAGCGATCAACCTATACCTGTGGATGACTCCAATGTATATGAGCTATTCAGCACAGATAATCTCATTCATGACATACAACGTAGCGCCAATGCGGCTGAAATGGCAAAGCGTAAGTTTCGCGACGTAGCTGTTATTGGCGGATTGATATTCCAGGGCTACCCGGGTGAGCATAAGAAGGCCCGTCATTTACAATCATCCGCATCCCTACTGTTTAAAGTATTTGCGGAGTACGATCCGTATAATATTTTGTTAAGACAAGCTTACCAGGAGGTACTGGATCAACAGATGGAGGAAGCACGCCTGCGTGCGGCTTTGCAACGCATACAGCAAAGCAAAGTGGTAATTACCGTACCGCAACGGCTTACCCCATTCTGCTTTCCCATTAAGGTGGATAGTTTGCGGGAAGATATGTCGTCCGAGCAACTGGAAGACCGCGTTCGTCGTATGCAGCAACAACTGGAAAAGTAGGTATCTTTGCTCCCGCATGTTCACTCCTGTATCGCATACCATCCGCAACAACACACTCTGGCTATCCGCCGGGCGTTGCGTGTTTTGGCAGGAAGCCAATGCGTTGATCGTTTCCGATTTGCATTTTGGCAAAACAGGGCATTTCCGTTCGGCAGGTATAGCGGTACCGCAATCTGTTTTCCAGGAAGATTTACAACGCCTGTTTAGCTGTATACAGCATTACCAGCCTAAAGAGCTGATCATTACCGGTGACCTCTTCCACAGCCGCATGAATAAAGAAATGGATTTGTTTATGCGCTGGCGTAACGATTTGCCACAGGTAGATTTTAAACTGGTGAAGGGTAACCATGATATATTGGGTGATGCCTGGTATGCACAGGCAGGCATTATTACATACGATCATCAGTATATACAAGACGAGTTTTGTTTTACACACGATCCGGAATCACACTGTTCTGCTCCGGGTTATTATGTATTCTCCGGACATATACACCCGGGCATTCGTATTAATGGCATGGGTAAACAGTCGTTACAATTTCCGTGTTATTATTTCGGCTCGTCTTATGCGGTGTTGCCTGCATTCAGCCGCTTTACCGGGCTGGCGGGCATTCAGCCTACTTCCAGCGATAGCGTATTTGCTATTGTAAACCAATCAGTCATTGCTATTACTACTTAAACACGGGTATTGTATTCATGGTAAAAATTGCATTCGATCCCTGTTATATACAGCCATTGCCGGAAGGGCATCGTTTTCCTATGCAGAAATACGAGCTGATTCCCGAACAGTTACTGCACGAAGGATACATCACTGAAAACAATTTGTTTTCACCGAAAGAATGTTCGCGGGAAGTGGTGTTGTGGACGCACGATGCCCATTATTTTGATAAACTGGTACAGCAAACACTAACTGCTTCGGAGCAGCGAAAGATAGGCTTTCCGCAATCTCCTTCCCTTACCCACCGGGAGCTGGTGATTGCGCAGGGCACTATTGATTGTTGTTATCACGCAATGGAGCAGGGTGTGGCTTTAAATGTCGCGGGTGGCACACACCATGCGTTTGCAGACCGTGGTGAAGGGTTTTGCCTGTTGAATGATATGGCAGTAGCAGCTAATTACCTGTTGCAAAAGAAGCTGGCTTCCCGCATTCTTATTATCGATCTGGACGTGCATCAGGGCAACGGCACAGCCAGTATTTTCCAACATGAAGAGCGGGTGTTTACTTTTAGTATGCATGGTGCGCATAACTATCCATTTCATAAAGAACAGTCTAACCTGGATGTTCCGTTAACGGATGGTACAGACACACTTACCTACCTGCAGTTACTGCATCAGCACCTGCCCCGTTTACTGGAGGAGGTGCAGCCAGATTTTGCTTTTTATTTATCCGGCGTGGATATACTCAACACGGATAAGTTTGGCAAACTAAAGGTTACGCCAGAAGGATGCCGGGAAAGGGATAGCTATGTGTTTCAGTTATTGAAACAGAAAGGCATTCCCGTTACCGTAGCTATGGGCGGTGGTTATTCTCCCGATGTAAGAACAATAGTTACAGCACATTGCCATACGTTTAAGCTGGCAATGGACCTGTACTAGTTTGTTAACTTATATTAGTCTGTTACCAGTTAACCTACCTTCTTCTTCAGGCTGCTCACCTGCTCCTGCAGATTGTTTACCAATCCGGCCAGCTGGTTCACATCCCACAGTTGTTGAGTGTTGGCTTTGGTAATCACCATCTGCGCTTTCCACACTTCCAGCACGTCTTCGGTGTTCACGTTATACGGTTCGTAAATAGGATTATCACTTACCAGGGTGAGCTTGTTTTTCAACTTATTATTACGCATAATACGTTTGTAAACAATGCCTTCGCTTTTGGAGATCACGATATAAGTGTTGCTGGATTTTACATCCTCAATTTCGCTCACTTTCTCGCCTACTATTACACTGCCGCTGGGGGTAGGTAACATACTGTCTCCGATAATTTCAAAAGCACGGTATTGACCGGGAGCCAGCATAGGTAAGGTAAAGGTGTTTAACTCGTCAACGAATTCAGGATCGGCATATCCTGCTAAATAACCTGCTGCGGCTTTAACAGGCACAAAATGAATTTGCTGCACTTCGCCGGACATTTTCATCTGCCTGCGTTTGTCCAGGTAGCTATTACCTCCACTGCTGGTGGTTTTTCCGCCCGATCCCGATGCGGTCAAGTCTTCCAGTAACAATTCGTCCAGGCTTAATTTAAACAGTCCGCAAATCACCTCCAGCACTTCCAGGCGTGGTTCCGCCCTTTCTTCTTCATAAGCGCCTACTAATGATCTCTTTATATTCAGTTTATTCGCAAATTCTTCCTGCGTCCAGCCGCGCAATTTGCGCAGATAACGCAGATTTTTTCCCGCGTGACTCATGGCTTGATAATTTATGAAGGCAAAATACTAACTAATTTAGTTTTAGCCAAATTTGTTTGCATTTTTCTAAAAAATGCTAAATCCGCTATCCCATTGATATAGAATCGTTGTTCCATTCGCACCTGCCACTATTTTTTATCTTTTCCTTTCACTAAAAGCCTGTTAAGCTGTTGTTACGGCTGCGTTTACGTTACACAATAGGCTGGAAAGTGTGTATATTGCAATATATTATGGCAAAAGCTAAGAAAGTAGCATCTAACACGAAGAAAGAACCCGTTATACTGATTACGAATGATGATGGTATTACCGCTCCCGGCATTAAAGCGCTGGTAGAATCGGTAAAGGGGCTGGGTAAAATAGTAGTGGTGGCTCCCGATAAGCCACAAAGCGGCATGGGACATGCCATTACCATAGGACATCCGTTAAGATTGCAACAGATGAATAATCTGTTTGAAGGGGTAGAAGCCTGGTCGTGCAGCGGCACACCGGTAGATTGTGTGAAGCTGGCAGTAGATAAAATATTGAAAGGCAAACCAGATATATGTCTTAGCGGCATTAACCATGGCGCTAATCATTCCATCAATGTTATTTATTCAGGCACTATGTCTGCGGCGCTGGAAGCAGCTATTGAAAGCATTCCCAGCATCGGATTCAGCCTGTTGGATTATAGTGTAGAAGCAGACTTCACTGGTGCACAGCACTATGCGCGTTTGCTGGTAACACAGGTATTGGGTAAAAAGATAGATAAGCACCTGTGCTTAAACGTGAACGTACCTCCTGTATCTAAAGACTTATTGAAAGGATTAAAAGTATGTCGCCAGGCTTACGCCAAGTACGAAGAAGAGTTTGCAGAGAGAAAAGATCCGCATAACAAAACCTACTACTGGTTAACAGGTGAATTTGTAAACTTCGACAAGGGTAAAGACACAGATGTGTGGGCATTGAAAAACAACTACGTAAGTGTTGTGCCCGTACAATTTGATCTCACTTATTATAAATTAAAGGACAAACTGGAACAATCCTTAATTACCAAATAAATGCTAAGAAAAGACAACCTTAAATTGGGTATCGTCCTGGGTATAATTGCGCCTGTTTTTGGAATGGCGCTTTATTATTTATGGAAGTTTTATCCCGCCGCTACTATCGCTGATTTTTTCAGACTGTTAGGCTCTCAAAAAACATTAATCACGGGCATTGTAAGCGTATCGTTGCTTGCTAACGCTGTGCTGTTCACTATTTACATCAATACCAGGCGTGACGACACAGCCAAGGGCATTTTCGCATCTACCTGTGTGTACGCAGTAGGTTCACTGATATTAAAATATTTCCTGTAAGCGGCTGTTGCCCTGCAATAGCCCGGTAACAGGCACCTGCATAAACAAATGAAGTATTACATTATTGCTGGCGAGGCTAGTGGTGATCTGCACGGCAGTAACCTGGTGAAAGAGATATTACAACTACAACCAGCTACCAAAGTACGTGGCTGGGGTGGCGATTTAATGCAGGCTGCTGGTGTTACTTTGGTAAAACATTACCGCGAACTGGCTTTTATGGGCTTTGTGGAGGTGATCATGAACCTTCGCACCATATTACGCAACCTGTCTTTTTGCAAAGAAGACATACTGCAATACAAGCCTGATGTTATCGTTCTGGTAGACTATCCCGGATTTAACCTGCGCATTGCCGAATGGGCCAAAGAGCAGGGCATTAAGGTTATTTATTACATCTCTCCGCAGGTATGGGCCTGGAAAGAAAACCGTGTGAAGAAAATGAAAACCTGCATTGACAAAATGCTGGTGATCCTTCCTTTTGAAAAAGATTACTTCCGCGATAAATGGAACTGGGAAGTAGAATATGTGGGTCACCCACTGGTAAAGGTGATTGATAATGTTACCGACTCTTCCGCTGTGCCTACTTCTCCCCTGCCTACTATTGCATTATTACCCGGTAGCAGAAAGCAGGAGATACTTAAGAAGCTGCCCATTATGCTGGAAGTAACCAAACGCTTTCCCAACCACCGTTTTGTAGTAGCGATGGCCCCAGGCCAGGAAGACAGCTTTTACAGCAGCCTGTTACAGCCTTACAGCAACGTTACTGCCGTGCGTAATCAAACGTATGCACTGCTAAAACAATCCGTAGCGGCATTGGTAACCAGCGGTACCGCAACGTTAGAAACAGCCTTATTTAAAGTGCCAGAGATTGTTTGTTACAAGGGCAGCAATATCAGTTACCAGATAGCAAAGCGATTGATTAAAGTGAAATACATATCATTGGTAAACCTGATCATGGATAAGATGGTAGTGAAGGAGTTGATACAGCACGACCTTACTCCTGGCAACCTTACGGAAGAGCTAACAAAATTATTGAACGATCCACTGCGCAAAGAGCAATTAAAGCAAGATTATGGCCAGTTGCATGAACTATTGTCTGCTGGTGGTAATGCTTCGGCTAATGCAGCGAAGAGCATTGTGGAGTTTATGGGATAGCAAAAAACAGCTCTACATACTATTTTTTCTACCTCATTTTACAAATCAAATATTTGCCCGGCGGATTAAATTCAGACTTACCGCCCATCCTATAAAAAAGAAAAGCCTGCTATACTTTAACATAGCAGGCTTTTTTTTACGTCTATCATTGAACACATCACCCTCAGTGAATAAAATGAACAAGACTTATTACTTCAATGCTTTTATTTTTAAATGCGTAAGCCATTTATTCATCATTAACTTTTTCTAATTATAAAATGTTATTGGAGAAATATGAGTACAAAGCAGAGGATTCAACGCTGCTACAATATTCTTTTGAGAGCACAGGACCTAATGGTAATATTAAAAAGTACATTATATATACTTATTTCAAGGCTAATGATAAACACCATTTCAATTTGGGATTCGGAGATTGGGATGAAGAACAACAAACTCTATCAGACTTGACCGTTAGTAATAATTCAGACAGAGAAAAAATACTGTTTACAGTCGCTGACACCATTTTTCAGGTAACGGATCAATATCCCAATCATAAAATCTACATTGAAGGCAGCACGTTATCACGCACAAGACTATACCAGATGAGTATAGCTTTTCATTTAAATGAAATAAATAATCTGTTTGTTATTGAGGGGCAATTGAACAATTATAATTGGGAAACCTTTAACAAGGGACAGAACTATAGGGCTTTTTTGGTTACACGTAAATAAAACAGTACATTTATATTAAGAACTGAGGAATTATGGGTGCATCTATATCTAAACATAATGGTTCTAAAAAGAACAATACTGGCAAAGTTAACAATGACATAAAAAAAATGCCTGATCTTAACAAAGACCCGCTCATTGTTAAGAAAGTTGAACGAGCTATTAAAAATCTGACACAACATCCACCTTCTTATAAAAATGCTTAAACATAAAAAAGCCTGCTTCACAGCAGGCTTTTTACATTTAGTTCAATAGCAACTCATTAAAATACCGTTCAATATTCGTGTAGCCCTCTGCGTTCTTTTTATTCGCATCTGTGGGGTCTTTTTCGTTTAGCTTCATTACACGCTCCCATTTATCAGGAATACCGTCTTTATCTGTGTCAGCTAAAGCAGCAGCCGTTTTCAACGGCACTAATCCACCCGCAGCGGAGTCGGTGCGGAAGATTTCTCCTGTTGTTCCCAGCGACTTTAGATATGAGATAATACGGGTATCAACGCCATCGCGACGCAAAGATGCACCGGCTTGTTTGCATACTTCTGTATAAGCACTGGAAGCATCCTGCACTTTTACTTTAATGGGGGCTTTATGGGTGGGTTGTGGTAGTAGTGTTGCAGTGGCAGATACAAAATCTGTGTCTATTACCAGGCGGCCATCCAGTTTGCCATTTTTGTTGAGATCAGCAAAATTACCGGTGTGGTATACGTGATCGGTGCCGGAGAACATGCCAATAAACTTATCGGTGCTTTGTGGGCCGGCGATGAAGTAGTTATTGATCACGTCCTGGTAATGATTTTCGGCGGAGTGTCCACCAACGAGGCCATTCACCCCCCAGTTGTATACTACGTTGTTGATGTACTCTATGCCGGCTTTTGCTTTGGGGTTTCGGCTTTGGTTATCTATCCACAGGCAATGATGCACGGTAACGTTGGTAGGGCCTTCGAATAAAGCACCGAAACGTTGCGGGTCAATGCTCTCGCCTATCAGGCAATGCTGAAAGGTAACGCGGGAACTATTTTTCAAATGCAGGTTATCCCAGCGTCCCCATTGAATAGATACGTGATCGAAGATGATATCTTCCAGGTCATCGGCCACCACTGTGCAGGCCCCACGTGGCATGCTGCTGCTTCCCCGGAAGCGCAGATAACGAACAATGGTGTTAGAGGCAAAAGAAACACCATTGCCATATATTACAATGCCATCGCCCGGGGCAGTTTGTCCTGCAATGGTAAGGCGGGGGGATGCCTTTATTTTATCATTAATAGTGATGATGCCGCAGGTGTCAAATACAATTGTCCTGTCGGGCTTGCTTACCGCATCGCGGAACGTTCCATAGCCGCTATCCTGCAAATTGGTAACATGATACACTTCACCTCCCCTGCCACCGCTTGCTGCGGCGCCAAAGCCGGATGCACCGGGGAAGGCGGGTAATTGAGCCCATGCTTTTGTACACAATAATACTGCTGTTATAACTACTGCTTTTATTTCCATTTGAAAGGTAAGTACCAGTTTTCTTTATTTAATAGTTTAGTGCGAACGGCGGCGGCCTGCGGGTTATTGTCCTTTAACAGCTTGGCGTATACTTTATCTGCAAGGAATGCAGGATCATCTCTTCTTAATGCAATACGCACCAGGTCGGGCCAGCGGCGGCCTTCATAGGCCAATTCCAGCGCAGCTTCGTTAATAATACTGCTTTCGATAGCAAGCGTGCTGTCTCCCGTTACTTCTGTCGATTTCAACATGGCACGGCCACGTACACCACGGTTTCTATACCAGTCGCCATAATAGGTAGGTGTAGAAAGTGTACGACCATCAAAATAATAAGGAGCAGCTGATGCGGTTTGTCCGCCAAAGGTAAGGTTGATCCCCTGGTTTAATAAAGCATAGGCAACCGTGTGCTGGTTATCCCTGTTGGCCGCTTCTGCAAAATCCAGGTGCAGTGAAGCAGCACGGTACAAAAACCATTTTCCGTTTTTCTGCAACAGGCTAATGGGAGTGAAAGAAGTTTCATCCAGGTAGTTGTACAAATACTTCATAATTACGGGTTGGCCATCCAGGTTTTGCCAGGTAAACACTTTACCTCTTGCATCGTAAGGTAATTCATTTTTCTGCACCTGGCTGTTCCATTTATCAATGGCAGCCTGCGAAGGCTTTAACAGGTAACTACCTCCACGATTGGAGAACAGGTTGATGAAAGGATTGGTGGGCGCGAAATCGGAGCTAAAAGGCAGAAACCATACCCATTCCCAGTTAAACATATCATCCTGGCTACGGGCAAAAATACTGCGCCAGCCCTGGGAATTATTGTTGATCAGCTGGGTTTCATCCCATTCCCGGTAACGCACATAGCCTACCGATAAATCTTTATGATTTACTATATCCGCATAGCGCAGGCGGTATTTATCAAACTCTCCCGTGCCTCCTGATTCCAATACGGTTTTAAAAGCAGCGGCAGCTGTAGTGTAATCCGTTCCTTTACCACGCCATAAATACAACTCTCCTTTTACCACTTGTTTATTGATAAAGAATTTGTTGGTTACATAACCATCTACTGTAGTAGTCAGGCTGGTTCCGGAAGGATAATCGTTGAGTGTAGGCAAAGCATTTACCGAAGCTATTAAGCTATCCAGCAATTGCGCAAAAGGAATGCGGGGCATTTGCTCAATACCTGCCAGATCATTGACGTTAGATAAAGGGCTGGTGATGTAAGGAATGTTACCAAAGTGAATACCCACCTGCAAATACACCCAGGCACGCAGGGCCGCTACATCCGAGTAGCGGGCGCTGTACTGGTCTTCTTTCAGCTTTTTGTCTTTACGCATAATATCCAGGTTGTACAAGATATCATTGCAGTTAACAATCACTTCGTAAAACGGACGTGGGCTGGTGTATGGGTTATCCGAACTGATCTGCCCATGTTCATTTAACTGATTCAGGTATTGACTGGCATTTATGGTAGTACTCATTAAATCGGCACGCAGTTCGTTCAACACCACATAACGTTCGGCCAGGCCCATAAGCTTACCGTACAACCCCATTACAGCAGCATCGGCATCGTACACATCATTGTACATTTCCTTTTCGTCCAGCACGTCTTTAGGCTCTGTTTCTACCAGCTTTTTACAACCGGCCAGTAAAGCTGGCAGCAACAACGCTAACAGTATATACTTAGATAATTTCATATACTTCGTTTCAGTATTCAATTTGTTTATAATCCTAACCTCACACCCATTTGAAAAGTCTTATACAATGGCGTAAGCGTTACATCTACGCCCTGCCCGTATACGCTGCTGGTGGCATCAAATTCAGGATCGTAGCCCAGGTATTTTGTAAGCGTAAACAGGTTGGTGGCAGAAGCATATACCGTCATATTCTTTACAAAACCAGATGGCAGCGGCACGTTATAAGCGATGTTTACGTTCCTTAAACGGAAGTAGGAACCGTCTTCTATCCAACGATCGCTAAAGCGGCTGTTACCCATAGCATCGCCCCAGGTAGCTTTAGGCATATTGGTTTGCTGCCCGTTGTTGCGCCACCTGTTGTTTACTGAACTGAGCTGGTTCGCATAGCCTGACATAGATTCCAGCTGGCGGCGGGTGTAGTTATAAATATCATTACCCTGACTAAAGGTGAACAAGGCGTCGAGCGACCATTGTTTCCATACTACGCGGGAAGTAATACCACCGGTATATTTTGGGTTAGGGTTGCCAATTACCTGCCTGTCGCCGGCATCAATATTTTTATCATCAGTAGTTGTGTTTGCAAAGCGAACATCCCCTCCGGCAAAAGCTTTGTAACTACCATCCGACATTTTATTCATCAAACCTTCTGAAGCTGCCTGCGCATCAGAGCTGTATACACCTGCTGTTTTATAACCATAAAAGAGATTGGGCGCCCCGCCTGCACGGGTAATATAAGCACCATCTGCATAAGCGGTTTCAATGGCATCTACAGGCAGTTGAGTAACCTTGCTGGTATAATGCGAAAGGGTAAAACCCATATCCCATTTCAGCGATTTGTTATTAATAATACGTGCATTCATAGCCAGTTCCCAACCATTGGTTTTCATAGCACCGCTGTTGGTAACAATGTAATCCATGCCACTTACTGTGGTGGCTGGTTCGTACACGATCATCTTATTGGTTTTGCTGGTGTATACATCTGCACTCATGCTTACACGTTCGTTCAGTATAGCAATGTCTACACCGGCGTTCAGACGGGTAACCGCTTCCCATTGCAGGTTAGGGTTACCGGTGTTACCTCTTACCAGGCCAGATACACCTAACAGGTTTTGAGATACATAATATTTGCGGGCAGTAAAATTGCCAATATCATCATTACCGGTTTTACCAGCCGAGGCACGTAGTTTCAACATATCCAGCCAGGTAGTGCCTGCCATAAAGTTTTCGGAAGAAAGCAACCAGGCCGCAGACAATGAAGGCATTACCGGCGTGCCGGTATTGCTACCAAAGCGGGAAGATGCATCGGCAGCTACGTTCAGCGACAGAAAGTATTTGCCCGACAGGTTGTAATCAACATTCGCATACCCGTTGACCCATTTCCAGTCGCCTATACTTCCCCCAATGCGACGCAACGAATTAAGACCGTATCCGATGCCGGTTAACTTATCGGTTGCGGCGTTATAGCCCAGGCCATAATCCTGCTCGGCTTCGCCTTTCAGGTAACGCACACCCAATCTTGCACTCAGGGTGTGTTTACGTTGAAACACATTGGAATACGTCAGGCGTGTATCGTTAAACAAACTGAACATTCTTATCACCTGTGCGCCTGACCTGTTTTTAGCCACCGCATTTTCGAGTGTATCACTTACTACCCCTTTTTGTGGCACAAAAAATGTTTCCCGGCTTTTATCCATGGTAACACCTATTGCAGTACTCAATGCTATTTGCCTTGTTAGCTGGTAATTAAAATTGATGCTGCCACTAAAACGATAGCTTTTGTTTTGCGCACTCATGCTTTGTATCAATGCTGTAGGGTTGCTTACATGAAACACATCTGCATCGGCCAGATTGGGCGATTCTGCACCACTTGCTGCTACTTCGTGAATAGGTAAAAACGGCGACTTTACCAATGCCGTCAATAACGGATTGGTATGTGCATCTATACCCATGTTCTTGAGTTGCTGCTCGTAGTAAGTAAAGCCCAGGTTAGCAGTAGCTGTCAGCTTTTTGCTAAGGTTAAAATCACCGTTAAAACGCATGTTATAACGGCTAAGGCCTGTGCTTTTTATTACACCATTATTTTTTAAGAACCCAACCGATAAGCCATACCGCGCAATATTATCACCGCCGGTTATTTTCATGTACAAATTTTGTACAGCACTGTTATGCAATACCTGTTTTTGCCAGTTGGTTTGATAATGATTGGGATAATAATCAGGACTGGTTTTATCATCATTCATATAAGGCAATGCCTGAATCTGATTACCGGTAAGGCCCTGTGATTGCAGCATCTCTGATAAGTAAATCCTGTAATCTGCGGCATTCATTACCGGCATGGTAGCAGGTGCCACGTTTACACCTCCATATAAAGCCACATCTATTTTAGTGGCTTCCTGCCGGGCCCTGGCGGTGGTAATCAATATTACACCGTTGGCTCCTTTAGTACCATATACAGATGCTCCGTCTTTTAATACGGTAATATTATCTATATCACGCAGGTCTATTAACGATAAAGGATTGTTGTAGTAACCATTTACCAACGAAGAACCATAATTGTCAATATCGAATATAATTCCGTCCACCACAATTAAAGGCTGGTTGGTGGCATACAGGGAAGTAAAACCACGCAAGAACAGGTTTGCGCCCATGCCTGGTGTGCCGGACCGGCGAATGGCGTTTAAACCTGCCACTTTACCCTGCAAATACGAATCCGGTGTTTCGGGCGCTGCACCCCAGGTATCATTCGCAGTAATGCTGGTGGCAGCACCTGCTACGGCCGAGCGTGAGGTACGTGTAAAAGGGATAGTGATATCACTGTAAAAAGAGGTATAGTCCGTTTCATATAATGCAGCAGTAACCTGGCTTTTCCCTTTCAATGCAATTTCTTTCGCCTGGTAGCCTTCACTTTCCACATGTATCGATACATCGTAAGAAGGCACCTGTATGGTAAAATTGCCCACACTGTCTGTAATAGCAGCGGTGAGTTCTTTATAACTGATTCTTACACCGCGTAAGGGGTTTCCTGTAGTAGCATCTGTAATACGCCCTTTTACTGCTTTATCCTTTTGTGCATGCAGGCTAAGGCAGCACAAAAGTAAAAGCGTAACCAGGGCAGACTGTTTCAATAGCATAATCAATAATTTAGTCGCGTTATTCTAATACAGGAACCAGTTTTATATAATCCAGACTTAAATAGTTAGGGGTAGAAGCGGCAGCTGTTAAATACATATGTACCGTGGCTGGTGTAACTACATTACCGCTCAACCTGTTCAGGATATAAATAGGAAAGTCGTAACTGCCCTTTGTATACTCGCCCAGGTAAGTTTCTGTGTAAGTGTAGGGATTCACCGCTGTATAAGGTAGTGAAGTGGCATTGGCACTGGAATCCATTGCCAGCCGCTGTTGAAACGCAGTGGTAGTGCCGTAGGTATAATCATCATTATCTGTACGGTAGGTATAATCGCTTAACGCCACCCAATACACCTTGTATTTGGCCGTGTACACTTCATTGGTAATGTATTCTACATAGAACGAAGCACCAGGGCTTTGAATATACATATCGTTAAATGACTTACCGGTGTTTGGATTGTTGCGTATGCGATAAAAGGTTTTGGATATTACATCTCCTTTAAATGCAAAAGGATTTTCGCCCTGCACAATACATTCCGGTATCTTATCTTTCATGGGACTGGCGCTGGCGCTTAACACATATACAATTCCATTGCTTACTTTATGCGTGGCAACGATATTGGCTTTTGAAACGGGCACACGCACATTGAATTTAGAAAGCAATGTATCAGGCAGCTTATCTATACTGTACAGCCCCTTTATGGCCAGATCTTTCACAACATTCCAGGCAGCATTCCCTTCTGTAATAACAGCATCTGTGCTTTTGAAAAAAGGCTTCTGACGCGTTTTTTCTGTAGCGTATGCATTATCATCCAGTACCAGGTAAGTATACAGGCTATCTTCATTATCCAGGTTGTATACCTTATCGGTAAAAGTATTTACCGTTACAATGCCAGTGCCGGGTTTGTATACAATTTCCCCTGTAATAGGGTTAATACTGTCTACTTCCGCTTTGGTGGGGTCTTGCTTCTGGTAAGTTAACCGCGCTATGTAAGCATTTTGCGCATACACATCCTGCAAACTATCTATCAGTTGCCAGGCGTTAGGTAATGGCGGCACCACTTTATCAATAATCTGTAGCACCCCATTCTTTACATAAATATCTCCCTCAGTAATGTTAGCATCATCAAAGTGTTGCTGGTAAAAAAACACGCGCTTTCCATTCAGCATATAGGCTCTTACCGAGTCATTGGCCATGCGGGTAAAATACAGCTGGCCGGCAATATGGTTTAACAGCACCTTGCGCAAACTGTCGGTATTGTTCACTACTGCTGCATCCAGGTTCTTTAATACAGCATCTACCGGGGCAAAAACTGTAAAGTTTTTAGAAGCGGTTAATTCTTTATCCAGCCCTGTTTTCACCAGGTAGGTTTTAAAAAGACTAAGATTGCTGCGACTGCTTATCTGTTCCATTAAATCCTGGTTCAACGCCTGTTCTTTTACTTCCGTGTGGTCGCTCCACTTTTTACAGGCAATGAAGCCTGTAAAAAGGAGCAGCCACCAATAATATTTTCCGTATCGCATACTGTTCAATTAATAGTGAATTAAGGGGTGGTAACAAGGGTACCGTCTGTTTTAAACCTTGGATATATCTGGTTCGCACCTACCGGAATAAAGTGTACCATATCCATATCGTTGGTACCGTTGCTGCCTGCGGCTACAGAAAGCTTTAGTTTATGCCTTCCGGTTACTTTTACATCAACAATACCCACCATGCGTCCTACTGCAAAACCAGCAGCTGGCACCATGTAACATTTCCAGCCAAGTGCTTCCTGCTCTGCATCTTTAGCAGCATCTACCGTAGAGTTCTTCACATGGAATTGAACCAGGGCGCTGGTTAACGGCACAGAGTCGAAGCTTACCTGGCAGGTAACGTTTTTATCACCACCCGATGCTTCCTGACGGTAACAGAACCATACTTTATATTTTCCTTTTACCAGTAACGGTGTAGTAAATTCAATCCAAGATCCGCTGCTGCTGGTGCCGAGTTGTATTTGCAGATAATCGCCCAGGAAACCGCTTTTACCATTCTGATAGGTAAGGCTACCTTTTTCCCATTTAACATCTGCTATATCACTTCCATACTCGAATACATAATTGGCTTTGCGGTAGTATGCCGCCAGACGGGTTAACTCAGGAAACTGAGCTAAATCCCAGTATACGGGGAAGGGACTGCGCAACTTCATAGGCAGGTGTGCAGTGGCACGATGCAATACGCCGTTAGTGGCTGAAACGTCACTGCTGGCCTGATCAATCAATACTCCCTGCTCATGCTCACCATTAAACTCATCATCATTCAGCAATACCTGTTGATTCACCACTTTATCGGTGATCACTTCCAATGGAGCCAGTGTTTCGTGCGAGCCAGCCATCACAATATCTGCCAGGTATTTGATATCAGGTAATATGTGGTAAGCCACAAACAGATGCAAACTATCCACCGCATTTTTAGGATCGCCGGTGTTGCAATACCTGGCTTTTAACGCCGCATAGCTGCTGTAGCCAGAATCTGCCAGGGCCTGGTTGTTTTCTGCAATCAAAGTATACCATTTGCGCACATCCCCCTGCTGTACCACATTCAGCGTATCGTAATAACCTGTTTCTTTTACTGCCTGCAGGAATATAGAGAAAGAAGCGTCTTGCTCCAGCAACTGGGCCACGCTGTATTGTGCCGGTGTTAACACGCCATCAATTACCTGTATCACCCCGTTACCTGTTGTAATGTTAGGCTGTGTGATATAAGCCTGACGGTTTACAATGTAAGAAGAAGAGCCCTCTTTATTAGCCACTCCCGTTATCAGGTATTGACCATACATAGTGGCAGCCGGTAACTTACCATCGGTAAAATTGCTGGTGTTCACTACTTCTTCCAGTAAATGCAATTTCAACAAACCTTTCAGTTCGTCTGCATCCATCTGATCAATGCTGCCCTTTCCTTTCTGTTGCAGCCAGGTTTTAACGGCAGCGTTGGTGGGCGCAAATAAGGTATAAGTGCCATAAGCATTTAAAAAGTCGCTATAGCCCACTTTGTCGATAATGTTTACCAGGCTGGAAAACTGATCAGGAAATTGCTTCAGGTAAGCCAGTATGTTTACATCAGTGGTAGTAGATTCTACCAGGTCTGTTTTCTTACAGCTTTGTACTGAAATTATTACCAGCATCGTAATGGCAATCACTGCCAGTGTAATCATCTTTTTCATAACAAGCAATGTTTTACTATTTATAGAATGGGTTCTGCACCAGGCTTTTATTGGTTTGCAGTTCATATTGATATATGGGAAAATAATGGCTGTTGTAATCTCTTATTTTGGCTTTGGCCGAGTTCATCATATTCAACGGAACCGTTACCGATACCAGGTCCAGCAATACATCCAGGTGTGCGTAGTTATTGCGTTTGGCAAAACGCAGCAGGTTATACCAGCGTTTACCCTCATACATCTGTTCCCTGGCCTGCTCTTCCAGCACAAAGCGGGCTACACCATCAAAATCAACAGCAGAAGGCGCATTGTCTGTTGACGGTAAAGCATTGGCACGCTGGCGAATCGTGTACACCAGGTTTAACGCTTCTGTACAGGCCGTTTCCGTTTTCAACTGCGCCAATGCTTCGGCTTTCAACAGCAAAATATCTGCATAGCGGTATACAAACCAATGTGCATACGCCTCGTCTGTAGCTCTTACATCCTTGTCATTTTTACCAACATACTTCCAGATGAGATTATCGGCAGCTCTTACCGATGCGCCATCACCACGTATGTCTTTGTTGAAACTTTCTGTGGAATACACCTGATCCATTACCACGGTAGAAGCCACAAATCGTTTTACATTATAAAACATGTACAGGAAGTTATTAATCTTCTGTTTATTGAACTGGAACTCAAACAGGCTTTCGTTGGAGTTGCCACTGTAGTAAAGTGTGTTGTACCAGGCAGTGCTACCACTGATCAATCCAAATTTTTTAGCGTTTATCACTTTGTTGCAGGCGGTAATGGCATCATTGTATTGTTCCATCCACAGGTACACATCTGCCTGTATAGCATTGATGGTATAGCGGGTAATACGCCCTTTATCGCTGGCCTGTGCGCCATAGGTTAACAGGGCTTTGCTCTCCGCGTCATTCAAATCAGCTAAAATCTGTTGCAACACTTCCTGCTGTGTACTTTTGGGCAACGTAACAATTTCATCATCGCTGGTGGTGGGCTCCAGCTTCAAAGGCACATCGCCAAAGCTTCTTACCAGGTAAAAGTAGAGTAAAGCACGTAAGGATTTAGCTTCGGCCAGGTAACCGTTTAATACATCCTGTGTTAAGGTTTTATCCAGGTTCATTACCTCAGGGGCATTCCTTAATATGGTGTTACAATAATTAATGGTTCTGTACAACGGCTTCCAATCGGTGATGGTGTTGGCAGGCGAAGTGTTCATATTCATTACTTCGTAGTCTTCTGCCTTGGTGCCGGTGGAAGGCGCCAGCATATCGGCCCGCAATTCACCCCACAGAAAAAGAATTTCGGATAAGTCGCGGGAATCACTACCGGCAGGATCGCCCAGTAAAGAGGCATAGGCCCCTATTACAGCAGCATGCACATCTTCTTTTGTTTTCCAGTAGTCTTCATTTACAATACCGTCCGAAGGTTTCAGGTCAAACCATTTCTTACACGAGGTAGTGCCGGTAAGCAACAGTATCAGTATAATGGCAAAGTATCGTTTGTTATATAACATAGCACAGCTATTTAAACAATCAGCGTAATTAAAAAGAAGCCGTTAAGCCCAATGTTATCGTTTTCACCGGCGGCGTCATAGAGTTGTCAGTAGCTACCCTGAATGGGTCACTGCCACGTAAACTCACTTCGGGGTCCTGTCCGGTGTATTTAGTCCATGTAAACAGGTTTTCTACGGTCAGGTAGCTACTCAGGCTTTTAATGTGTAGCTTATCCGTCAGCCTTTTCTCCAGCGTATAGCGCAGGGTTACTGTTCTAAAGCGCAGGAACGAACCATTCTCTACATACCTGTCGCTACCCAGCCAGTTATAACCTGTCTGGAATAAAGCACGTGGCACATTGGTAACATCACCCTCTTTGCGCCAGCGTTGCAGCACCGTAGTGCTTTGGTTATCGTAGCTATACATGCTGGTGCTTTTCATTTCTGTTGCATTTACAATATTGTATTTGTAACGGAAGCTGAAAAAGCTGGACAGTCTAAGATTGCCATATCCTACATTCAAACCAAAGCCACCTGTAAACATGGGGTTACTGTTGCCCAGGTAAACAATATCGCGGTAATCGATAGTGCCATCGTGGTTAACGTCTTCATACTTCGCATCGCCGGGCTGAAACACATAATCTGTAGCAGGATAGTTAAAACGCATATAAACAGGCTGACCGGATGGCGTAGTAATAGCACCACCTTTTTCATTGTGGGCAACGGTTTCACTCAGGTCTTTATACACCCCTTTATACCGGAATCCATAAAAAGACCCAAAAGGGTTGTTCACCTGCATATAGGTTTTATATTGTCCATTGGTGCTGATATTGCCTTTTTCAATGGGATAGTATTCTGATATTTCACGTATCATGTTTTCGTTGCGCGAAATATTGAAATTGAATTCCACCAGCCATTTCTTATTCTTATAAGGCACGGTGTTAATGGATAATTCCCATCCCTGGTTGTCCATGGTGCCTACGTTCATATCTACCTTGCTATAGCCGTTGATACCAGCTGTTTGCAGGTTATAGAAAAACAGGTCCCTGGTTCTGTTGCGATATACTTCCACATCCACTATCACCCTGTTTTTAAGCATAGCCAGGTTAACACCCAGGTTCTGCCCTATCACGGTTTCCCATTTCAGATTGTTCAGCTTCATGTTGGCAGAGTAGATGCCCGATTCATCCAGGTAGTTCCAGTCAAAATTGCTGTACTTATTGTAGTAGGTATAATCGTTTTTAGGCGCATTACCGCTTTGGCCGTAGCTCAAACGTAAACTCAATTCATCCAGCCATTTGTTGGTGTGCTGCATAAACGGCTCGCCCGAAATGCGCCAGCGGGTAGAGAGCGAAGGAAACAGGCCATAGCGGTTATTAGGTGCTAATCGTGAATTGGCATCGCCCCTTATACCTACGTTGAACATATACCTGTCTTTATAACCATATTGCGCGTTGATCAAAGCGCCTGCTGTGCGGGTTTGTTTGGTGGTAGCCGACAGGTTGGAGTTGGCGCCATTTACACGGGATGGTACAGAGGGGTCCTGCAAATCGGAAGAAGGCGTGTTGGAGGTTTGCGCCTGATAGCTGATACTTTTGTTATCATACGTCATCAGGTTGGCCAACGCTACCAGTGAATGATCGTCATTTTTAAACTTAGGCGTATATACTACTGCGGTTTTGGTTTGCACGTTAAAACCATCGTTATCCCCATCGTAGGCCTGGTTTACCACAGCTTCTGTCCAGGGACGGCCGGTAGCAATCTGTGGTAAAAATTGTTTATTCTTTGTGCCACTGATATCAAACTGCACATCCATAGTAGCCATCCACACTCCCGGTTTCAGGTTATACTGAATATTAAACTTGGGTATCACACGCTGGGTAATAATCCGGTTTTCGGCTGAGTTGGCCATGGCTACCGGGTTGTAGGTGTTGGGATATTGACCCTGTATATTCACAGCAGGTGAAAAATAGTTAGGTGTAAGATTGCCATATTCATCATACTCATAAATACCCATGTTAGGCATTTTGGTATAGGCTATAGAACGGATATTATCCTGCCCATCTTTCGAGTTTACAAAGTTGCGGCTGTTGTTGGTATAGGCAAAGGAAAGATCGGTTCTGAAACGCAACCTGTCCGATACGTTATAATCAAGGTTGATACGGGTAGAAATTCTTTTCATATCCGTTCCTTTGGTAACACCCACCTGTGAAAAATAGCCCAGCGATGCATAATACCTGGCTTTATCGCCCCCGCCTGTCATGGAAATGTTGTGATCCTGTATAGTACCCAGCCTGGAAATAGCTTTGATCCAATCTGTATTGTTACTGTAGTTTTTATACCAGTAAGGATCGTTGGGATCGTATTTAAACTCGTTTACGGTTTGCGTATTCAAGGGCACCCCGTTGCGGTTCATATAGGCTTCCTGTACCAGGGTGGCATATTGATAGCCATTGAGCATAGGAATAGCCTGTGGTTTGGCCGACAACGAACCTTTGAATGTGTAACTTAATACAGGCTTGCCTTTAGCACCACGCTTGGTATTGATCACCAGCACACCATTGGCGGCACGGGAACCCCATACGGCAGTGGCGGCCGCATCTTTTAAAATAGTAATGTCTTTGATATCAGACGGGGCAATGTTTAATAAAGACGCATAGCCCTGATCATCCGCCGTACCAAAGTTAAAATCGGTAGGTATCTGTGTTTCGTAAGGCATACCATCCACTACAATCAAAGGATCGTTAGAAGAGTTGATGGAAGAGGTGCCACGGATACGTATTTGCATGCCTGCACCGGGATCGCCGGAATTGGCAGCAATATCCACACCGGAAACACGGCCCTGTAATGCCTGGTCTATAGAAGCCGCCTGCATTTCCTCCATGTCCTTGGCATTGATTTTAGCAGCAGCAACGGTCATGTTCCTGTCCGACACGGGCAGCATACCGTTATCAATTTTCTTCTGTGCCACCACTATCACTTCCTCCATGCTTTTGCTTCCTGGTTGCAGGCTTACGTTAAATGTTCTGCGGCTGTTGATGGCCATGCCTTCTACATCCTGGAAGCCAATGATAGAAAAGGCCAGCTTATTTTTTACATTGGAAATGCGAATAGCAAAGTTTCCATCCACGTCGGTGCTAACACCCCGGATAATACGCTTATCTGCATCTACCTCTGTTACAGATACACCGTGTATGCCTTTGCCTTCTTTATCGGTTACTTTACCGGTTACGGTAATTCCCTGTTGTGCGTCCTGGGCATGGGCTGTTATGCCACAACAACAAAGCAGCAACAAGCAATATATTATGTAGTGTAATCGAATGTTCATACTTGCTGTTTTGGTTTATTGGGCATTATAGTTCAGAAAATTGTCTATCAGGTGAATCACACAACGATTGGATAATTGGTTGCTGTTATCCAGCTCCAGGTTGGATACACTGCCCCGGTTGTCGGTTATTTGCATGGCACCAGGCGAATTATACACGGTTATTTGCAGCGAAGTACCTACTGCATTTTTATACACAGTACCAAATTTGCCGCTTACATCGCCATCCGGTATCACCGTGTGGTTTTCCAGTATATGATATTGTATAAAGTTTTGCACCAATTGCTTATCAGCTGCTGAGGTAGGTGCAAAGTTGGGCACTTTGTTGGGTGCTGTGCCTGTACCTGGCAGCAAGCCGGCATTCACCGCTTTTACAATAGCCGCTTTATCTGGTATAAACACAGTATAAAAACCACCTGTCAACCCGGTGACCTGGTTGGTGGCAGCGGTATATATTTGTGAATTCTGCAGGTATTGCCAGAAATAATTGAAAGGCGAATTGACATCAGTTCCTATACGCCGGATGTGATATCCTATGTTGTTTTCGGAATAAGGCAATAGGGAGTTGAGATAATACACTCTGCCATTCATGGCCGTTTTACTACTGTCTACATGCGCCACCGCACCGGTTTCTACCAATGCAGCCGTTTGAATATTGTAATTATTATAAATGATATACTCCCCTTCAATGCCATTATCACCCGATTTTACAATGCCCTTACCAGCCAGGCTTTCCAGTTGGCTGCGATAAGGTTCCATAAATACACAGGTGCTTACAATACGCGCCAGTTTATCATATACCCCGTTGGTAGTAGTTCCTGCCAGGGTGCGGTATTCCCACTGACTTTTGGCCGTATTATAATAATAACCCGCTGTATGAAAAGCGGTATCGGGTATCAGCAATAAAGTGGCCTGCGTGTTGGCCTGCGTAAGTTTTACTTTCTGACCCGACACATCCAGTAAGCGGGTCATCATCTGGTAAGCAGGGTTTAAATACATTTTCCCATATACCGTTCTAAACACATTGGCTTCCTGTACTTTATTGGTGCCGTAAACAATACCGTTACTTAAAAACTGTTTATCTGTAACATCTGCATTGGCATCAAAGCGCGCTTCCTCTCCTGCCCCGTTGCGTGTAGTTCCAAACTGGGTAGGCCACACCACTGTAGAAAACATATGTGCATTTAAGAAGTCGGCTATTACCTGCACCGGCACGGCATCCAACGAGGGATAATATTCGCAAAGCACTTCTTTTACATACTTATCTACTGCGGCGTTGTCAGGTACAAACAAAGTCCAGCAATCTTTCTGGCCGTCATTGTCTTCTGCCTTTAAATGATTTTCGTTGTTAGGTGAAAAAGACAACAGGTAGTTATATACTTTAACATATACCTGATCGTTGTTACCTTTTAATATATTATACCGTTTAGTGGCATCGGCATTATAGGCAAACTGTACCATATTGTTCAGTTTCAACCTGTTTAATATGGCCCAGAAGCTGCTGTACTCCGGCTTATTTTTTACATATTCATCTATGCTGGGTTGCGGTGTAAGCACTTTGTCCACCTCATGTATTACACCGTTTTCGGCTGCAAGATCTGGCCTTACTACTTTAGCTGCACCAACGTTAAAACCAGTGTACTGCGTTTGAGGGTAGAAGTAATTGTAATCGGTTGCAGTTAACTGATGCGTATTAAAATAGTCATCTATAAAGTAAGAAATATATTTATTATTATAATCAGTTGACATATAACCACCCGCTACACTACCAGCCAAACTGTTGCGGTTATTAGCAATAGCGGTGATGGTTTGTCCATTGGCATCATGATCGGTATAAAAACCGGAGTAATAAGCAGTACGACGGCGGAAAGCAGAAGAAGGTATCCATCCTGCACTACCACTGGCGGTAGACTGGTAATCGTCCAGCCTGGCTTTTGTGTAGGAGTTATACACCAGTAAATACTGCACTATCATACGGGCAGTATCATCAGCTATATCATCAGCCGATGACTTGTGTATCTGTTGCAGATACGTAGTAAACGCTTCGTCATTAGGTGCAAACAATGTCCAGTAACCTCCATTGGCAAGTGTTTCTTTGTACCCTCCTTTGTCTATCAGGGTAAGCAGGCTTTTAAACTTACCCGCTGCTTGCAGCTGTTGGTAAATAGGGGGTTCCAGGGTTGCGGGTCTTTCGTAATGTTCGTCCCATTCTTTTTTACGGCAGCCTGCTAATGCGCACACGGCAGCCGTTACAAGCAATACGCTGGTAATGGTTCTGTTCATAATAGTAAACAGTAAATAAGTAAGTAGAAAAATGATATGTCAGCTTAACGCATGGGCATACGGCAGCAGCAGCTGTTTTTGCAGCAGTTATATGTGTTGCCTACCTGTGGGTATGCATGCGTTAGGGGTAAAACACAATACCCCGCATCGGTCGCGGCAACAATTCATTCAATAAAATACAAGTGGATAAGGAACAGGGCGTACTACCCTTCCAACGGACAGTTTCTATCTTTTTCATATAGCACTGCAATTAGCTTCTTAGTTATAAAATGGCAATCGTTAATTATCAGGCACTTGAAAATGGGGGCAAGTAGTACCTGATGAAATCGAAGATATCATAGATAAAGAACACAACTGTCCTGCTGTGTCCTGCTCAAAGGGGAACATTTGTAGCAAAATCAGGGAGCAGCGAAAGTTAACTACAACAGGATAAAGCTTCTATTCACCAGCGTTACAAGCAGGACAGTTACGGTAACACACGCCAGGTTAACAGGCGGCCAACAAAAGAGAATGAATCAGATTCTTATAGCAGTAAAGTAAATACATGCAGTTATAGGTATGATCCTTATAACTGTAAAATTCGTTACCAGTGCTATTGAACTTGTGCCCACTACTTCCCCATGGAGTGAGGAAGTCATGAGGATGATCCCCATAGCTGTAAAACTCATCGCCACTACTATGGGGATGATCGCCACTACTTCCTCGTGGAGTGAGGAAGTCATGGGGAAGATCCCTATAGCTGTAAAATTCGTCACTACTACTATGGGGATGATCGCCACTACTTCCCCATGGAGTGAGGAAGTCATAAGGATGATCCCCATAGCTGTAAAACTCATCGCCACTACTATGGGGATGATCGCTACTACTTCCCCGTGGAGTGAGGAAGTCATGGGGAAGATCCCTATAGCTGTAAAATTCGTCACCAGTGACCCGTCCTAAAAAAACTTGACAGTAGAGAGCAGTTAATAATAAGTAGTTGTTGCAAGATAAAATTTAATTCTAACATCAGTTTACAGGGGTCTCAGTGATCCTATCCTGATCTGTCAGGATGAGCGCATAAACCTGCTGTCAAAAACAGGATTCTCAAAATCCTGTTTTTTGTTACGTTCCAGCCAGCTCATCCGGGCTTCCTTAACAGGCTTGCGCTTAGTCCTGTTTATGATAAACTTAATCCTGTTTGGCGTTACAGAGCTTCCCTAATCCTACGTTGCTTACTTCTAAGTCCTGATTCTTAATAATATGCTTACTGTAAGTCCGCCAGTTCCTTTTGATTATTCCGGTTAGTTCATGTGCCTGGTCCGGCGTCAGATAACTTAAACTATCATGGGGGCTGCGGCTGTTGTATAAGTTTACGGCAGCCTGTACAGCTTTGGTGGCCTGAACTAGATCTTCAAACTCTTTATTAAGACTATATTCATGCTTTAGAATACCGTTAACCCGCTCTGCTATTGCATTCTGATAGGGATCTCCTTTATGACTCATACTAATATTGATCTGATAGTTTTGCAACTGTCCAACATAATCAGAACAGCAGTATTGTACACCGCGATCAGAATGGTGTATGAGCATGTTCCGCCCAGGCTGCTGTTCATTTAAAGCCATGTTTAGCGCTTCTATGCTTCCACGCGCTGCCAGATTAGGCCACAGGCGGTAGCCAACTATTTTACGACTAAAAGCATCAGTTACAAGACTCAGGTAGCAGAAGCCTTCTGATACTCGCAGATAGGTAATATCACTAACCCAAAGTTGATTTTTACCTGTTAATATCAAGTGCTGTATTAAGTTATCATATTTACGGTAAGGATGGTTGCTATCGGTGGTAATAGCACGCCGTCTGCGATGACGGATAAGCAGGTCATAGCGTTCCAGCATATCAAATAGAGCATCACGGCCCATTTTAATTCCATGCGCCTGTAGCTGAGGTTCCAACAGATAGTAGAGCTTACGGGTACCCAAGCGAGGTTGTTCCTCCCGTATTTCTTTCACCATTTTTACTACAATAGAATCTGTCATTTCCTGCTCAGCCTGGGTGCGTGTAGCATAATACCAGGCTTGACGGGTCTTGCCAAACACTGTACAAAACTGACCTACCCCAATATGAGGGTGCAGTTCTGTAAGCAGGTTCACTGTTTGGCACCAGGCTTTTTTCGGATGGGAATTTTGAGATCATTTTCCGCTACATCAATGAGCGTTTCGAGGGCAATATTCTTGATCTCAGCGTGTTCAAGCTGCTTTTGAAGCAGTTTTACCTGCTTCTCTAATTCTTCCAGCTTCTTTTTTTCCGCTTCAGTCATTGCAGGTAAAGTTACTACCTCAGGAGGATATTGCTTACAAATCAAACGAATCTGTGTGTCGCTTATACTCAATTCAACCGTTGCCTGAGCTACGCTAACGCGTCCATAATGAATCTCACGCGCCAGCCAGCGCCGAAAACTTACTTCGTAATGATTGATACGGGGATCATCACTCAGCTTCACCCCAATTACGTTTTTAAAACTCTTGATCTGACTGTTTTTAGCCATCTTCTTTTCAGATTTAGGCTCTTAACTGTCAAGCTATTTCAGGACGAGACACAGTGCTATTGAACTTGTGCCCACTACTTCCCTATTGCGTGGGGGTGCCATGGGGAAGGTTTTTATAGTTAAAATACACACTTTTTGTTAATAAAACACCCTTGAACCACAGGCAATGCGCTCTGGTCAGGGCAATAAAAAAGGAGCAGCTTACGCTACTCCTTCTCCTTATATCTTATTGATCTTATTTAAACAATGGAATAAAAACATACTTCACCAGGATGATAATTATGCATATCAGAAACATAAATATAGAGATCCTGTTCATGCCGTGCATGGCCTTTGTATAAGTATTGGTAGGTACATTAGGATCTTTTTTCTTAATGTATAAATACTCTGCTATTTGTCTCCAGAAACCCATAATACCTATCATTTATTAATTTACTCGGCTGCCAGCTTGTTGGAAGTAGTGGTGTATTGCACCAGGTAATAACCGCCAAACAATACAGCAGAGAAAAATACGGTTGAATACAAACTGTTAGGATAGAATGGCAGTGCATCCTGGAAACATAATATTAAGCCATCCCATGTTTTAGGACGGTTAAAACCTCTGGTTCCGCTGTTTGAAGCCCATAACAGGAAGTTTGACAGGAAAAAGTATACTGTAGGAGCAGCCAGTGAGGTACAAAAAATGCTCACCACTTTGTTTACAACACCTCTTTCGCTTACTAAAAAACCGAGGGTGGTTAATGCTGCAAACAGTAAATAGTTCTGTAACTGACCTTCGTAAAAGCCCGGAAAGTTTGATTTTCCCATCAGGTACATTATCTGAAATAATACATCGCCTAAAAACAAGGGGATCAACGGCAGTGCAAATGCCCACTTTTTGTTATTTCTGAATATAGCACCTCCAAATATGGCCATAGCAAACTGCGGCGTAAAACCACTGGTATGGTTAAACATCCGGCAAAGGATAAATACTACCATCAACAGGCAAAAGGCAATCAATACAGATTTAGAATTCTTCATTGCGCAACAAGTATTACTAATAATACGACAAAAATACAGTTTTTAGTTTAAACGGGGTACAAAAGCCCTGTAAGCCAGTACCGGCTCAAGTGCCTGTAACTCATAGGCTTCCGCTGCCAGAATGGCTACAGCGCCCCCCTTTCCTATGGTAACAATACCGCGCCCGGCTAAGCGCAGGGTGCCTTCTATTACCACGATGATTTCCAGCGATGTGCTGATATGACGTAGCGACTGGCCGGCTGGCAGCTGAATTTTACTGATGCCGAAGTCAGGTACGGGACAATTGTATACTCTTTCCCCTTTACCTGTGTCATCGCCCTGCATAATTACCGGGGTAATGCCTTCAAAGGTGGTATGTTTTAATAATTCAGGCACATCTACGTGCTTGGGGGTTAACCCGCCACGCAGTACATTATCGCTGTTGGCCATCAGCTCAACATTCTGTCCTTCCAGGTAAGCGTGCGGTACGCCTGCTCCCTGAAACACAGCACCACCTGGCTGCACTTCTACAATGTTGAAGAAGTAGATGGAGAATACACCACGGTCAATATCACCAATAAACTCCTGTCCTTCATATAATTTGGCTACCCACCAACCTGGCTGGTGTTTGGTAAGCTGTCCAGCTTTGAACTTCTGTCTTTCAGCCAGTACCAGCGGTAACAGCATTAAATTCACCTGTTGCTGTGGCAGCTCCATTACGTGCTGATACAGTGCTTTATACCCTTCTTTTTCAAATAAAGGAGCCAGGGAAGAAAAGGCAGGTACACTGTTAAGTACTTTTTTCAGCGCTTCGGGTTGTAAAAAACCGTGCAGCAGCCAAAACTCACTCAGGGCCACCATTACTTCGGGCTTATGGTTCCTGTCTTTATAGTTGCGGTTGGCGGCGTTAATAGGAATACCTGCTGCTTCCTCGGCATCAAACCCTTTCTCCGCTTCTATTTTGGAGGGATGCACCTGAATACTCAGCATTTCCTTTACGTCCAGTATTTTAAACAGGTAAGGCAATTCGCCAAAACGGTTCCAGGTTTCTTTACCTAAAGCCACTTCGGGTAACTGCTTTATCAGGTAGTTCAACTCAATTACATCGCTGTTGGCACGCAACAGGGAAGGTGCAGAGGGGTGGGCGCCCATCCAATACTCCGCATAGGGTAAAGGAGGGTTGCTGTTTTGCATTTGTAACCAATGAGGGATATAGTCATATCCTCCCCACGCATAATGCTGCACTTTGCCTTTCAGTTCGTAAATTCTATCTTGTAACATATTAACACCATAAGGGTTTAACCCGCGAAAGATACTACAATGTCTGATAATAACACAACCGGCAATAAGGGGGAAGCGTTGGCAGCCGGCTGGCTGCAGCAGCAAGGGTATGCCATACTGGAACAGAACTGGCGGCACAAACGCTGCGAGGTAGACATTATAGCCACCCGGCAAAACCGGTTACATTTTGTAGAAGTAAAAACGCGCACATCCACTATTTTCGGGCTTCCCGAAGAAAGTATCAACCGTACCAAAATGAACTGTTTAAAGCAGGCTGCCCTGGCTTACCAGGCACAAAACAATACTTGGGTGCTGCTACAGTTTGATGTGCTGTCTATTAACCTGCACGCCGGAAAACCGGATGAATATTTTTTAATTGAAGATGTATTTTTCTAGTCGGGATAGGTAAATATCCACTCCCCTTTCTTCTTTACCACCTGCTGTTGCATACGCTCTACCATGCGGTATGTTGCGGGACAATACTCCACATTTTGCTGGTGAACGTGCAGGTAATCTTTCATTTTACGCTTGGTTAAATGCGGAAAACCGGCACAGTCATCGGGCCTTACTTCGTAAATGTGGCATTTGTTGGTGGCAAGGTTTAAGAATTGACAAGGTTGCTTTTTATTCGACCATTCCCCTTCTTTTTCATCGTAATCCAGCCATTGCTCTTTAAAAGCCGATGGGGTCATTTTTAAATGCGTAGCTATACGCTTTATATCCTGCTGCGTAAACGTGGGGCTCATAGTTTTGCAGCAGTTAGCGCACGATAAGCAATCTGTGTGCTGCCACACTTCTCCCTCTAACGCAACAGCCATTTTATCTAAAAAACGCGGTGGCTCTTTTTCCAGCTTGCCTAAAAACCTCCGCATCGCCACTTTATTCTCACTCACTTTTTGTTTGAAAGCAGGAAAATCTACCGGTTTTGCCATGTAACATCCAGGTTAGTTGAACAGATTCAATACGGATTAACAATATGAATGTACCATAAAATTGTTTTCTTTACCTGTAATAATAGGCATCCTCTATGTGGCAGGCGTATAAAAAAGGGTTTAAAGCTTATTTGCAGCTGGAACGTTCACTGAGCGATAACTCGGTAGAAGCTTACCTGCGCGATATAGAAAAGCTGACGGAATACCTGCTGGCCACCGGCAATCAAAAGGCCCCATCGGATGTTACCCTGAAAGATTTACAGCAGTTTGTGCAATGGGTGAATGAACTTGGTATGACACCCAGTTCGCAGGCCCGCATTATTTCGGGCATTCGCGGGTTTTATAAATATTGCCTGATAGAAAACATTACTGCTATAGATCCTACCCCATTGCTGGAAGCCCCTAAGCTAAAACGCAGCCTGCCTGATGTATTAAGCTTTGAAGAGATTGAGCAGCTGATAGGGGCACTGGATATGAGTAAGCCGGATAGCGCACGCAACAAAGCCATATTGGAAACAATGTACAGTTGTGGCCTGCGGGTAAGTGAAGTGATCAACCTTAAAATCAGTTGCCTGTACCTGGATGTGGGCTTTATCCGGGTGATTGGTAAAGGGGATAAAGAAAGACTGGTGCCTATTGGCAGTGATGCCATCAAATATATTAAGCTGTATAAAGATAATGTGAGAGTGCACCAGCAGCCGCAAAAAGGACAGGATGATATCCTGTTCTTAAACAGGTTTGGTAAAAGCTTGTCACGCGTGATGATCTTTTACATTATCAAGGACCTTGCATTAGCAGCTCAAATAACCAAAAACATTTCACCCCATACTTTTCGTCATTCCTTTGCCACTCACCTGGTAGAAGGTGGGGCCGACTTGCGGGCTGTACAGGAAATGCTGGGCCATGAAAGTATTACCACTACAGAAATATATACGCACCTCGACCGGGATTACCTGCGCGCTACCTTACACCAGTTCCATCCGGCCTTTCAATAAAAAAAGGAGGCTGTAAACACAGCGCTCCTTTTGACAATCCAAGGGGGATATAATATGTTGATTAAGACCCCAACAAAACTTTCAGTCTCTTCTGTAAATCTTCACCGCGTAAATCTTTGGCTATTACCTTTCCTTCTTTATCTAACAGAAAGTTAGTGGGCACTGATTTAATACCAAACTCTAATGCAGCTGCATTTTTCCAACCTTGCAAATCGCTCAGGTGTGTCCAGTTTAAATGATCGGCATGAATAGCCTTCAACCAGGCTTCTTTGCTTCCATCTAAGGATACACCAACTATTTCCAATCCTGCTTCGTGCCAGGTGTTATAAGCTGCCACTAAGTTCGGGTTTTCTTTACGGCAGGGACCGCACCAACTAGCCCAGAAATCAACCAGCACATATTTGCCTTTAAAATCAGACAAAGACACAGGCCTTCCAGCCGTATCAACCATGGTTAATTGCGGCTTTGAACCTATAGCGGTTTTCCTGGTTAATAGCAATGCCTCCTGTAATTTCTTGCCGTAATAAGATGCCCTTGCTACCGTGTCCATGATAGCATACATATCTGCAGCTTTATCAAAAGCATTGTAACCCGCATAATGGGTAAGGGCTGCAAAAGCACTTACTGCAGAGGATGTATGTGACTGCACAAATGTAGTATGCACCTGATCATCTTCTTGTTCCAGCTGTTTACGGGAAGCATCGAGCAACGCTTTGGAAGCCGAATCCGGCTTGCCTTTAAATACTTTGTTTAACGAATCGGACAAACGGTAATAAACACCTGCCTTTACCTTCACGACGTTAAATGCTTCGCAATAGGCTTTCCAGTCTTCATTTACCGCACCTGCTTTTACTACAGCACTGCTCAATGAATCTTTTTTTGCGTTAAATGTTACCGGGGTATTTTCCAGGAAGAAAGCGCCCTGGCTGTAGGTTTTGCCTTGTTTGATAAAAGCAAAAACAGGATAAGGCACAGTGCCGGCAAACCGGAACTGCCCGTTTTGTACCCGTGCAGAATCGGTTATTTTTTCTTCACCCACTTCTTTTACCAGGTATACCCAGCCTGTATCCAGCCCGGCAATAGTGCCTGCGATGGCATACCCTTTCACTTTTGCTTTTACTGCTTTTTTAGCAGTTTGGGCTGCTGCGGTGGTTACCGCAGCAGCTGCAAAAGCTGTACATATATAAAAGGCCAGTTTCTTCATACTCGTTTATCTTGATTAGTATTAGTAATCGTTGTTTTGCGTAAGATTGGTATTCAGCGAGCGCTGGTTATCCGGAATAGGGAACAACAGATGCCCTGGTTTAGATACCAATGCAGGCCTGCTGGCGCCCAGCTCACTGATAGCCCTGTTGGTACGCTTTAAATCAAACCAACGGTGGCCTTGCTCACCAAACAATTCCAGTTTACGTTGTAACATTACCTCATCCATCAGTTGATCTGCTGTTAAACTTTCACTTAACAATGCCAGGCCTGCTCTTACACGAACACTGTCTAAATCACTGGTAGCACCAGAAGTATTCCCCTGTTTTAACCTGGCTTCAGCACGAATCAGGTATTGCTCTGGCAAACGCATCATTACAGTAGCTTCATCCCCGGCTGTAGTGCTGCTGGGTAATTTATATTTAGTAATAGTACGTAGCGTATCAGTACCATTTACCACGTAAGAAGTCCAGTTAGCCTTCCGCAAATCAGCTGTATCAAATGAGCTGTATACAGCTTTGTTCAGATACCAGGGCGGTAAAGTAGTGGTAGTAAGTGTTACATAATTATATCCAACGGTAGAATAACCGTAATAAGACGGTATTTGCCAGATAGTTTCTGTACTTGCATTTTTAAACACCTTGGTCAGATCCTTCATAAAAGAATAAGTGCTGGTTTGCCCTATTACAGAAGCAGCCTGCGCCTCAGCATTAGCATAATCTTTCTGGTACAGGTATAAACGGGCCAGTAAAGCCGAAGCCACCGCCTTATTTACACGTCCTCTCAGCGTTCCGGTGTAGGCTACCGGCAATAAGCTTTGTGCCTCTGTAAGATCGGCAAAAATTTGCTTGAACATAGTAGCAGAGTCTGTTCTTGGCATGTACTTATTAGTCTCAGCGTCATTGGCACCTGCACTTACAATTAATGGCACGGGACCAAATGTATTATACATACTAAAGTATATATAAGCACGCCAGAATTTTAACTCACCCAGTAACAGGCTTTTAGTGCTGGCAGTAATACCGGTAGAGTTGGTTACGCCATCAATAGCCAGGTTTATCTGAGCCATTACATAGTAGGCATTTTTCCAGTGTGGAAGAAGTACTGTATTGCCTACTGTAAGGTTATTAACCGAAAACTCAGCATACGCTGCATCTGTAGTAGCAGATGACATGGTATACATTAACTCATCAGAAGAAAGTCCTGTCTGAATAGTCTGTGCCTTTAAAAACTCATATGTATAAGAGTAGCTGTATATAGCCATTACTGCTGAAGTAGCGGAGTTATCAGAAGTAAATACTGCATCACCACCTATTGATCCATTAGGAATACCCGGATCAAGGCTTTTAGAGCAGGAAGCCAGCAATACTACCCCGGCCAGCGCCATCGCCTGCATTTTTATTGAACGAACTGAATATGTAATAAACTTCATGTTACTTTTTTGTTTTAGAATGAACAACGAATACCAGCCACCATAGTTCTTAAAGGTGGCACAGCCATAGTACCGGCGCCCAGGCCAGGAGCTGCGCCCACAATAGAAGTTTCAGGATCTAACAGGTATTTTTGTTTAGACCAGGTATATACATTCTGTACCTGTACGTAAATGCTGCATGACGACATTTTCAGCTTTTGAATCCACAACTGTGGCAGCTGATAAGTAAGGTTGATGTTTTTAAATCTCAGGAAAGATGCATCACCCCAGAAAGCAGTAGATGTGTTTATTAAAGAAGCATTGAGTCCACCCGGTCCACTGGTAGAAGTAGTTGCTTTTCCTAACACGGTATTATCTCCCTCCTTTTGCCACCTGTTTACAACAGATGTATTCTGGTTGTACATGGAACCACCTATAGGACCAATAATATTGTTAGTATAGCCATAGCGATGTGCAAACTGGAAGAAGAAGCCTAACTGGAAGCCTTTATAAGTAAAGGTGTTGTTTAAACCTCCGAAATAAGGAGTACCCACTTTGGCATACTGACGGTCAGATACATAGTTAATAGTACCATCACTGTTTTTATCTTCAAAACGATAGCCACCGGTTTGAGGATCTACGCCCAGGTAATTATAAATCCAGATTAGATCTGCTGGTTGACCTATTGCATAAGATGACTCATAAGAAGAACCTTTTAAACCGGGGAATTTAGTAAGCCTGTTTTTGGTAATAGAAATATTGAAGGAAGAGGTCCATTCAAAATCCTTTTTACGAATGTTGGTAGTATTTAACTCCAGCTCCCATCCCTGGTTTACCACAGTAGCCGGGAAGTTACCCAGGTAAGAATCGGTACCCACCTGCGCCGGCAGGTTCACATTCAGCAGTTGGTTGCTGGCAACGTTTCTATAGTAAGTAGCATTAAATACAATACGGTTTTCTATAAAGCCCAGTTCCAGGCCTAACTCTGCTTTTTTGTTGCTTTCCCATCTTAAATCATTGTTAGGATATACACTGGAAACCGTAGGATAAGTCACTACTCCTCCCTGATAGTTGTAACCAGAACCTGCTACATTGTACAAGGTCATGTACTTATAGTTAGGTATCTGATCATTACCGGTAATGCCAAAGCTTCCTCTTAACTTACCAAAACTCAGGAGAGGCAATGCCTGCTTCACAAATTTTTCTTCAGAGAATATCCACGCTGCACCGCCGGCTCCAAAATTACCATGCGCATAGTTGGCGCCAAAACGGGAAGAACCATCCCTTCTGAAAGTAGCATTAACAATGTATTTACCCAGTATGTTATAGTTTAAACGGCCAAAACCTGAGTTAAACTTATAGATATAATTAGTGTTGCTGCTAACTGCAAAAGCGGCAGCACTGATAAGGCTTGTTAACAATGCATCATTGGTATACCCTGTACCAGTAATGCTGGAACCACTGGAAGTGGCTTTTTGAAAGGTACTTCCTACCAATGCCTGCAATTTACCTTTCCACACTTTTGTAGTGTATTCGAGCTGAGGCTCAGCTACCAATGTTTCGTTACGATTGTTAGTAAAAACCGATCTGCCGGTAGTGGTGGAAGCCGGGTTATAGGACGACATTGGCTGACGGCCATTCTGATTTAAAGTAACTACGTTATAACCACCGGTTACTTTGAAGAATAAACTTTTATAGATATTATACTTCAGGCTAAAGTTAGCCAGGAGGTTGGTGGTTTTACTCTCATTCACTTTAGCCTCATATGCTTTAGGGTTTGTGCTGGCATACGTAACAGGCGCCCAATATAATGAACCAGTGCTGGCATACATAGGGTAGTTAGGTGGTAAATTATAGAAGTTTGAACCGGCATCATACATAGGCAATATGGTGTTGTCGGTAGAATAACTTATATCCATACTAATGTTCAGTTTCTGATCGCGTGTGGTATGATCGAGATTTAACCTGTTAGAGAAACGATTGGAATGAAAATCGCCCTGGAACACTGTACCATTATGTGTATAGTTACTATTAAACAGGAAACGTGTACCACCGTTACCGCCACTTACTGTAGCATTAGCGCTGGTCATAGCTGCACTACCACCTATCAGGTATTTTTGCCAGTCGGTAGTTTTAGTGCTGTCCCATACCAGTAAATCAGGGGCATTAGTGGCTGTAGGAGTAGTGCCGGCATTCGCAAATGCTTCTCTGCGCATTTGTAAATACTGGTGAATGTCCATCATAGGCACAAATCTCCCTACCTTGCCTGCGCCCGAGCTAACATTTGCATCCAGCTTGGTTGTACCTGCCCTGCCTTTTTTGGTAGTGATCAAGATTACACCATTAGACCCACGTGCACCATAAATAGCGGTAGCATCCGCATCTTTCAGCACATCAATACGCTCAATATCGTTAGGGTTAATGTTGTAAAAAGGACTGATAGCACCGGCAGATGTGGTAGTTCCATTCAATGCCAGGTTATCAGAAGCTGGTTGACCGCCGTTAAAACCACTGAAAGTAACCCCATCAATTACATACAATGGCATGTTACCAGTAGTGCTGATATCTAATGAAGTTCGTCCGCGAATTTGCACAGTAGTCTGACTACCTGGTATACCGTTGCCTTGTGTCAGCTGCAAGCCTGCTATCCTGCCCTGTAAAGCATTCAACGGGTTATCTATAGGCTGGCTTTGAATTACTTCCGCTTTAACTGTTCCAACAGAACTGGTGTTGTAGCGTTTAGTGGTAGTACCATAAGCAATTACCACAGTTTCATCCAACTGATTTTGTTGAGTAACCAGCACAAAGCTCACTATTACCTGTTTGCCTTTTACAGTTAATTTTCTTTCCTGCTTTTTAAAACCAATCATGGTTACTTCTACCGTGTAGGTTCCTTCAGCAATATCGGCAAAGCTAAAAGCACCTTTGTTATTGGTTTGAGTGTTCAGGTTCAGTTCTTTTATTACCACACTGGCACCTTCTACCAGATTGCCCTTATCATCTGTTACATTGCCCGAAACAGCAGACACCACCGGTGGCTGAAAAGCCGCCTGCAACACCTGCTGTTGCTGCACTTCCTTTACCTTCACAATTACTGCATTATCCACAATATTGTATACCAACGGCTGATTTTTAAAACATTCGTCCAACGCCTGCTTCAAGCTTACGTTAGACAATGCCATATCCACCTTACCGGCTTTCTGCAGCATGGGATAGGTATATAAGAAAGTATAGCCTGTTTGCTTTTTAATAGCCGCAAACACTTCTTCCAGGGAAGCATCTTTTACATGTATCGATACCTGCTGGCTAAAGCCGCGGGCGTGAAGCTGTAACATACCTGCTAAAAGAAATACTATGGTCAGTTTCATCACTAACAGCTTTTGTTTAGAAAATAACTTCTCAGGTGGCATAGCATTGCCACGTACGAATAGATTCATACTTTTATACCGTTTGGTTTTGTTGATTAAGTGGTTAAGTCAATATCTCGCTTATCGCTAAACCTTTCTTCCGGGGGTGTTCGCAGCACTCCCGGTTTTTGTTTAGCCTGGCATCCGTAGTCTGCTCTCTCTAACTCTACATTGCTAAAAGGGGTTAAAAGGTGAAAAAAGTTTTTTGATCGTTATGGCTTTACAATCACTTTCCTGTCTTCCAATCTAAAATGCACAATACCGGTCAGCTCCAGCATTTTCAATACTTTCGACAGGTTTTCACTACAAGGTATTTCACCGCCAAAATCTTCATCACTTATCTTCCCTTCGTAAACTATTTCTACATTATACCAGCGTGCAATCTGGCGCATGACTTCTTTTATGTTCTGGTGGTGAAAGGCAAAGCGGCCATTTTTCCAGGCTACCGCCCCTTCTGTATCGGCGTTCTTCACCAGCAGTTGCTGTGAATAAAGGTCCAACGCCGCTGCCTGTCCGGGAGCTATACATTTGCTCTGGCTGCCAATACCTACTACAACCGAGCCTTCCAGCAGTGTAGTGTTCACTTGCTGCTCTTCCTCATAAGCATTGATATTGAAATGGGTACCCAACACTTTTACATCCATTTTACGCTCGCCTGCTCTTTTCACCGGCACTATTACGTGAAAAGGCTTGGCTGAATTTCTGGCTACTTCAAAATAACCCTCGCCTGTTAATTCCACTTCGCGGGTGGCGCCATTAAAAGCAGTAGGATAACGTAAGGAACTGGAAGAATTTAGCCATACCGTGGTGCCATCAGATAAGGTTACCTGGTAGCGCCCGCCTAAAGGAGTAGACAGCAGGTTGTATTGCATGACTAAAGCACTGGCAACGCTATCCTGCTGGTAAGCAATTTTGCCATCACTGGCTTTAATAACACTGAAATTATTTTGTGAGGTAAGTTTCCCGTTACCGGCATTGTCCAATACAATTACTGACCCATCCGCCAGGGTAAGGGTGGCTTTGTTTCCACCTGGTGCAACATCCTGCTGAGCGGTTGCGGTATGTTTGTTGTCTGTGTGCTGCGATGCTATGTAGATAGCCGTGCCCGTTGCCAGTAATAGTACGGCAGCGGCTATTTTAAACAGGCTACGTTTGTATAAAGGCACAACAGGAACCACGGGCGTGCTTTCCTGCTCAATTTGCAGGTTGATGCGTTGCAGCAGGTTATTTTCCAGTTGTTGTTTGTGATCGTTGTTCCATTGGGCAGATGCCTTCTCCTGTGTGTGAAAGTGCTGATAGTATTGTTCAATAAAATCCTTTTCGGCAGGAGTAGCAGTTCCCTCCTGGTATTTTTTTACCAGCTTAAGCAGTTCAGTTGGATTTACCGGTAACATAAATGTTGCGTGTGTCTGTTTTATAGTATGTCACACGAACCGGAAAAACTCCCAAAAAAAATTTAACTTTTTTTATTTGAGGGTGGAAGTCAGTAATATCAGCAGTGGTAATACACCTGCGCGCAGGTCCTGTAAGGTAGTTCCCAGCTGGTTTTGCACTGTTTTTTGAGAAATATCGAGCATATCGGCTATTTCGCGGGTAGAAAGTCGTTCGTGAAAGTACAGTTGAAATATTTTGCGCCGTTTGTCAGGTAAAGCGGCTTCGTAGGCAGCGAGTAAGGCGCTGAGTTCTTTTTCCAGCAATTTATCATCGGCGTTTGCCGGGCTGGCAAGGGATTGGAAAGGTTCTAAAAAACTATGTGCAGCCCCCCGCTGCACATAGTTGAAAACTTTAAAACGAACAGCTGTATGTAAATACCCCGTTACGTTGTCTATATTAAGAGAAGCACGGCGTGTCCACAAACTGGTAAACACATCCTGTACTATATCTTCCGCCTGGGCATCGTTTTTTAAACGTTGATAAGCAGTATCATACATCTCTACCCATAATCGCCGATACAATATTTCAAAGGCCATCCGGTCATCCTGCTGTATCAGCTGAACCAGTGCTTCGTTACTATATGTAGGATATTCGGACAATAGGGTATGCTTATCTAACAGCGGGCGAAATTAGCCAAAAAAAGATAATTCCACCAATCTTATCGCCTATCTCCTATATCTGCTTTCCTGGATATATTATTGGCTTCTTTTACCAGCCCTATAAATTCAGTACGGTATTTTTCTTTGTCTTCACCCTTGGCTTTTTCTGCTATTTCGGCAATTTCTTTATAAGAGATACTACCGGCATATTTCGATTCTCTCAGCTTCATGCCAAACGCAGCTACTGCGGCGGCAAAGCGTAAATTTTCAGAAGCCTTTTCAAATGATAACTGGTTATCCAATACCGGCTTTTCCAGTAAACGGCTGGTGTTGCCATCGGGTTGTTTGTAACGCAGTTTGATGTTCAATACTTCGCCGGATACTGTTGCAGGTGTGCTGTTGGCAGCAGCAGCCACTACAGGCTGATAACGCAGTTTGTCAACGCTGTCCAGCTCTGGTGCATCCACGCCGATTGGGATAATTTCATATAAAGCCGTTACCGTGTGGCCGCTGCCTAATTCACCGGCATCTTTTTTATCGTTGTTAAAGTCTTCTTTTGCCAGTACCCTGTTTTCATACCCGATTAAACGGTACCCTTTTACTTTAGCGGGATTGAATTCCACCTGCAGCTTTACATCTTTGGCAATGGTAAACAGTGTACCTCCAAACTCATGTACCAGCACTTTTTGCGCTTCGCTGATGCCATCTATATATGCATGGTTGCCGTTGCCTTTATCGGCCAGCTGTTGCATTTTACTATCCTGGTAGTTGCCCATGCCATAACCCAGCACAGTTAAGAAAATACCTTTCTCTCTTTCTTTTTCAATGAGCTTGATTAAATCGCCTTCGCTGCTGGCGCCTACGTTAAAGTCGCCATCGGTACATAAGATAATACGGTTGTTGCCTTCTTTTACCAGGTTTGCCATCGCTACTTTATAAGCCAGTTCAATACCCTGGCCACCTGCGGTAGAGCCACCGGCACTCATGTTTTTAATAGCCTTTTTAATGGTAAGCTTGTCATCACCGCTGGTAGAGGGTAACACCAGGCCTGCATTACCAGCATAGGTTACAATGGCAACTTTATCCTGTGGTCTTAATTTATCGGTTAACAGTTCCAGGGAAGATTTTACCAGTGGCAGTTTGTTATCATCTTCCATGCTACCGCTTACATCTATTAAAAACACCAGGTTCGAAGCAGGCAGTTTATCTTCTGCCATCAGTTTACCCTGCAGGCCAATTAAAGCCAGCCTGTGCTTGCTGTTCCAGGGACAAGTAGCTATTTCGGTGTTTACGCTAAAAGGATGCGCATCGGCGGGCTGTGGATAATGATAAGTAAAATAGTTAATCATTTCTTCTACGCGAACTGCATCTGTAGGTGGCATCATGCCATCGGTAATGAACCTGCGTATATTGCTATAGGAAGCGGCATCTACATCAATCGAGAAAGTAGACAACGGATTATCACCTGTTTTCAGGAAATCGTTTTCTTTCATAGCGCTGTATCCTTCACCGTTGGTGTCGTATGCTTGTGGCGCGGGGTTGTACCATACATTTTCTTTATCGGCAACCGGCGATGTAGCAAAACTTTTTATTGCAAAATAACTGGCAGTACCTGCCGCTGCCTCTACTTTTAAACCCGGCACGCGACCTTGCAGCCTTTGTATAGATCCCTTAACATCTTTCTTCACCTGAGGTTGACGTTCTACCACAACCACTTCATCCAGCGCAGCTTCTGCTGGCTGCATTACAACCGTGATGCTCTTTTTACTGGTAACAGCTACTTCCTGGGTGACATAACCGATGTATGAAAAAATTACGGTTGGTTTTTCAACAGAGGTGGTAATGGCAAAAGCGCCTATATTATCTGTAAGCACCGTTTTCTTTGATCCTTTAATGCTTACACTAACGCCAGTCAATGGCTTGCCGGCAGCGTCCGTAACTTTACCACTTAACTTCCATGTGTCCTGCTGTTTAAAGGCAAACAGTAACAGCAGTATTAATAACAGGGGTGATGCGTATTTCATAAAACTACATTTGCTATAAGGATGCGGCTACGCTTTTGATTACATAAGAAAGAAAGTATTTTTTATGCTATTTCTTTTGCGATCATCTTCTTTTTCTTTTGCCGTGAAAAATCCGATGCCATAGAGAAGGCTTTTTAGAATAGACTACTACTCCCATGTAATCTATTTCTTCCAGTTTGCCTTGCAATTGTTCCTCCACTGTAACATTTTTGATTACAGGTAGTTTATTTTGCAACACCAACGTAACGGATGTATATAGCTGCGGATGTATGGTTTGTGTTACCGCAGCTGCTCCTGCACTTGCCATCAGTGTAACACTGTCTGCTATGCTATATAAATGAAGGGTAAATGCACCGTCAGCATTGGTAAAATCGGTGGCGCAGCTATCGGCTGTTGTAATAAAAGCATACTGCACAGGCTCGCCCAGGTTATTACGTACTATGCCTTTGATGGTGCCCCCTCCTATTCCGGGAATAAAAGTGGTATGCCCACCTTTAGGGGGATACGCCATTACTACAACTGGTGGTAAGTTATCATTCTCTTTCAAAGGTTGCTTTTGTGTAGTGCTATCTGTTCTTTTAGCAGGCATTTGTGCGGTTGCGCGATTCCACCAAAGCATCAAAGGCATAGTACACATCAGCCACCACTTTGCTTTAGGTGGCACTGGCATAGGCTGTAGCTCCCTTCCTGATTGGCTTTCACGTATACGGGCACAAATACCCCCTTTTGAATGTGATAAAAAATCCAATATCTGCTGATCGGTCATGCTGCTAAAATCCACTACCGTTTTGCTACAGGCGTTACAAAAGCGGCCATGCTGTACAGGCTGCATGCCCTGCCAGCTTTCGTTACAAGGGTTTTCAATGCCAATTCTTACTCCACTCATAATACTATTAATTTGTTGGTATATTGTTTTTGGGTTTGCATGTCTACCATACGCACGTAATACAGGCCTGGTATGCAGTTGGAGGGAAGTGTTATTTGCTGTGTTATTCCTTTAGCGGCTTTATAGGTTTGTGTATACATCACTACTCCACTGTTATTAATCACCTGTAGTGAATAGTTATCCAGGTCTTTTACATATACATTTACCTGCTGATGCCTTTGTACCGGATTAGGGGCTACTGTAAAACGGGGTTGTTTTACCAGTCTGGCAATGGTATCTTTTGTACGCATCAGTAAAGTGTCTACTTTCATCACACTTACACCGCCCATTACTAAACGGCCCACCACTTTTCCATAGCTTGCTACTGTAACCGGCTTCAGTGTGTTTACGTTTTCCTCTAATACTACATCTTTTGTTACACGGTTGTCAAGCGCAATAGTCTGGCGGTTGTTAAAGTATCCAAGGCTGCTTACTTCCAGTACAACCGAATCGGCCCAGGTAGCCAATTGTATGCTGTATTCGCCCTGTTCGTTGGTAGTGGTTCCATCCTGTGTAGTGGAAATGGAAAGTACTGCATAGGCTATAGGTGCGCCCTGTGCATCGGTTACTTTACCCGAAAGCTGCACCTTGCGGGGAGCCATTTTCCCCATTTTCAGTGTACGTTTTTCAGGCGCTTGCTGCTGGTCGGTGGCTGCCTTCGCTTTTATAGTTGACTGGGCTATGCTTCTATTAAAGAATAACAATAAAGGCATTGCCAGCGCCATCCACCATTTGGTTTTAGGCGGTATAGGCATTGGCTGTATATCACGTAGTAATTGAGTATTGTTTACCCTCCCGCAGGTACTGCCTGCTGCTTTTGCCAGGTGATCCAGAATCTGCTGGTCGGTCATAATACTAAAATCTACCACGGCCTTGTTACAAGCATTACAAAAACGACCCTGTTCCACAGGCGTCATTTCGTTCCAGTTTTCGTGGCAGGGCGTAGGAATTTGCAATCGTATAGTTGGCTTCATAAGCTGGTTTTTACAGCCAGATGCTTAAAAAATGGGGATTACATAAAAAAGGGGTTAAAAAAAGTCCACAATTCCTATGGGTTTGCTTGCCGGTTATGGATAATTCTCTAATTTGGTGTTCGCACATGAGAGTTATGCACGTGGAAAATACAGCACCCCGCAGCGATGAAGAATTGCTGACTGCTTTTCGCCATACCGGCGACCAGCAAGTGCTGGCCACACTTTACCTACGCTATGCCGATCTGGTGTATGGTGTTTGTTTTAAATACCTGAACGACGCAGAATCATCCAAAGATGCCGTAATGAACATTTACCAGGAACTGCTGGTAAAACTGCCTAATCACGAGGTAGACAATTTTAAAGGCTGGCTGTATGTGGTAGCTAAAAACCACTGTCTCATGCAGTTACGCAAAATGAAGCAAACTATTACCGTTTCTTTTGACGTCAACCTTGTGCAATCGGAAGATTTTTCGCATCTGGATAGTGTATTGGATAAAGAACAGGAATTTAAAAAACTGGAATCGTGCCTGGAAACGCTTCCGGAAGCACAGAAACAGGCGGTACAACTCTTTTACCTTCAAAACAAATGTTATAACGAAATAACCGGCATTACCGGTAACGACTGGAACAAGGTGCGAAGCCTGATTCAAAACGGCAGAAGAAACCTAAAAAATTGCATGGAAAGCAATGGCTGATCAAAATGCACATATCAATTATTCTCTTTCTGACATCGAAAGGTACCTATCCGGCAAAATGCTGCCGGGTGAGATGCACGATATGGAGAAAGCCGCCCTGCAGGACCCCTTCCTGGCAGATGCCCTGGAAGGCTATTCACACGCTCCCCTGCAGCTGGCAGCCAAACATCTGAACCAGATTGCCGCTTCTTTGCAACAGTCGAAAGAAGAGGCTATAATAACCCCTATTGCCCGCACCAGCTGGCAATGGTGGAAAGTTGCCGCACTAGTGATTGTGATTGCCGGCGCAGGTGCTATCAGCTACCAGATTCTGCAACCTTCTTATACACCGGATAGCCAGGCCAGTCGCGAACTGGCACAAAACCAGCCACAACAGCCTGCAGCTTCCACTGCTCCTGCCCCGCTGGTAACTCCTAAAATAGTTCCGGTAGTGGGCGATACTATCAAGCCCAGCCGGGAAACAGTAAAAAGGACACAAAAACTGCCTACACTTTCCAATAGCACAGCGGTTGAAGTACAAAGCATGGCCCCCAAAAAACAGCTATTGCCTTCTGAACAGAAGAAAGAAGAAGCTGCCGCGCCGCTGCTTTCGCTCACACCCGCTGCTATACCACCTCAAACTGTGACCTCAACATGGGCCGATACCATAGGTATAGGTGCGTATAAAGATAAGCTCAACGAGGTAGTGGTAACGGGCTATGCCGCCAACAATCAACGTGTAGCAGCTGCCTTACAAAACCGCACCGCTGGTGTTAGTGTTGAGAAAAGTGTAGCAGCCGCCGCGCCTGCTTCTTATAAATTATCAGGCACCATTACTGACCAACATGGCAAAGCCCTGGCAGGTGCTACTGTAAAAGCAGTAAACGGACATGCCTTTTCTATTACAGATGACAAAGGCCGCTTTGCTGTAAAAGCAATGGACTCTACCGGCAAGGTGGAAATTGCTTCGGTAGGTTACGAAACCACTGTAGCCAGCGTATCTGCTTCTAAAAGCAATGTTATTTCACTGGAAGAAGAAGGCGAATCATTGTCTGATATGGTAGTAACAGAATTACATACCCGCAGCAAAGCCAAAGAAACCGCTAAAAAATCAGGCACAGATAGCTTGTATCCCGATGGTGGCTGGCAATCGTTCCAGGAATATGTATATAAAAAGATACACCAGGAAATGGATACCACCGGCTCCAGCCAAAAGATAACCGGTGAAATAGAATTGGAATTTGCTATTGACGCTAATGGCAACCCTTACGATATGAAAGTGCTGAAATCGTTCAATAACTCCATGAATGATAAAGCTATTTCCGCTTTGGAAAATGGTCCTAAATGGATTGGGAATAAGAAGAAGAAAGGGCGCGTGATTGTAAGGTTTTAAAGGGTGTTACGCTACAAACTCAGGCTCCAGCCTGTTATTTACTTTGCCCTCCTGATTCAACAAAAACGACCCGCCAACAGGCAGGCCGCTTTACACGTTAAAACGCTATCTCTACTACGCTTATGAACGTCTTCCAAAACCATTGTTTCCCTTGTTGTCATTACCACGTTGTGGCTGACGGTCAGGTTGTTGATGGTTAAACTTTTCATTGGCATTATTATAAGCATTCCTGTTTTCAGCATGGTGCATATACGGTGCCTCCTGTCCTTTAATACCAATTACTCTTTTATTACGGAAGTCAAAGTTTTTGAAACGACCAGGTAACTGAGGCGCTTTTCTCCAGTTAGCCCCATCGCGGTATACATACATTTTTTCGTTAACGGAATAGTAGCAATCGGCATCAGGTATATAGTAATAATCCGCATCACGCGTGTTACTGTTATTTACCCAGGTAGGCTGAGCACCTACATTTATGCTTACATTGAATCGAACCTGAGCGTTAGCTGAATGGCTAAATACCAGGCTGCTGATGACTACTGCTGAGAGAACGATTACCTTTTTCATATTGTTTGCTTTTATACTGTACATATTTCAAAGCAAATGCCAGCCATCGTTAAATACAAAATGCTGCTACGCAGCCAGGGTATGTGTGTACCAAATGGTGAAATATTGCGATAAACAGGCAGAATTACCGCAAAAAGAAAAGCCGCATCCTTTAACAGAAGCGGCTTTCTTGTATCATTCAGCTAATAAACCCTGATTATAATTCTACTGGTTTGTGTGCAGGCACTAAAGCCTTCATAATCACCCATGCCAGTAAATAAGCAATGGCACAAAATGCAAACATGATAGTATATCCTGTTTCAATGTGTCCTACTTTTTTGTAATGATCAAACAGTGCTCCACCTACTTTAGAAATCAGCACACCACCTAAACCACCGGCCATACCACCAATACCCACAATAGAGCCTACGGCTTTTTTAGGGAACATGTCTGATACGGTAGTGAAGATGTTAGCACTCCATGCCTGGTGGGCAGCGGTTCCAATACCTATTAACAATACAGGAACCCAGAAGCTGATATAGCCTAAAGGCTGCGCCAATAACACCAGCAATGGCACCAGGGCTATTACCAGCATAGCGCGTCTGCGGCCTGCAAATGGGCTTAATCCTTTGTTGATGAAATAAACGGGGAACCATCCGCCACTGATACTGCCAATCATAGAAAGGCTGTATAAGATAGCCAGCGGCATAGAAATGGCCTGTCCGGTAAGACCATAGGCTGCTTTTAGGTAGGCAGGTAACCAGAACAGGAAAAACCACCATACACCATCTGTTAAAAACTTACCTACTACAAAAGCCCAGGTTTGATTATAACCTAACAGTTTTGTCCATGATATCTTTTGTTGAACGGCCACATCTTCAGAAGGGGCAACATGTACCGCTTCATCGCTATTAATATAAGCCAGTTCTTCCGGCGACAGTCTTTTTTGCTTCTCTGGTTTTTCATAGAAAAACAGCCAGAAGCCCAACCATAAAAATCCAAACAAACCTACTATCACAAAAGCCGCTTCCCATCCCCATGCTGCCTGAATAGCAGGAATGGAAATAGGCGCAATGATAGCGCCGATATTAGCCCCGGAGTTAAATATACCTGTAGCCAGGGAACGCTCTTTTTGCGGGAAGTATTCGGCTGTAGCTTTAATAGCTGCCGGAAAGTTACCAGCTTCGCCCAGGGCCAGCACCATACGGGAAAACATAAAGCCTAATACAGAGGCACTCCAGACAGTAATACCTAATAATTGAAGTATATTGGCAATACCTGATCCTATCGGGAAAGAAAATGCGTGCACTAAAGCGCCAATCGACCATATGGTAATAGCAAGGCCATATCCCCATTTAGTTCCTACTTTATCAATTACCCTGCCTGCAAATAACATGGCAATGGCATAGAAAAGCTGGAAAGCAGCAGTAATATCGGCATAGTCGCTGTTTGTCCAGTGGTATATTTCCTCCAGGTGTGGCTGCAATAAGCTTAGTACCTGCCTGTCTAAATAGTTAACGGTAGTGGCGGCAAACAACAGTGTACAGATCGTCCACCTGTATTTGCCGATTTTGGTTGAAGACATGCGAATCGTTTTAGCGGTTTTTCGTTAAATGGATTTTAAAGTATGCAGGGTTGTAGCAGTGGCTGCTGTAATAGCTGCTGCATAATCGGCCTGTGCCAATACTTTCTTATTAATCAGCTTGCTACCTAAACCTACTGCGTTTACACCTGCGGTAAACCAGCTACGTAAATTAGCTTCGTCCAGCTCTACACCGCCTGTTGGCATAAAGTACATAGCCGGGAACAGGGTGCGGATGGCTTCTACAAAACCAGGACCCAGTACGTTGCCCGGGAACAGTTTTACAAAACGGATACCCGCATTTTCTGCTGTGATAATTTCGGTAGGCGTCATACAACCCGGCACATACAGTAAACCAAATTCGTTGGCTACTTCCAGTACCTCAGGCACATAACCGGGGCTGATTAAAAAGTCTACACCGGCTGCCACAAAAGCACGTGCATCGGCTGCATTTTTAATAGTACCAATTCCTATTTCCAGGCCAGGCAGTTCTGCATCACGCAGCTGCTTCATGGCTTTAAAGTTATCCAGTGCTGCAGCGCCACGGTTGGTATATTCTACCGCGCGAATACCGGCTGCATATAAGGCTTTCAATACTTCCAGTGACACAGTAGTGTCGGCTTCAAAATACAAAGGCAGTATGCGTTGTTGCAATACGGCCTGTAACGAACTATCTTTTTTGCTCATAACGTTGAATAGTAGATTGAACAGCCGCAACATCCTGCCGTGTAGCATCGCCTACTTCCTGCAACTTACCAAAGGCTGCTGCTGCTGCATAATTAATAATATCCTGGGGCTGGTGGCTATTGTACATGCTGTAAATAAGACCACCCATAAAACAATCGCCGCTACCTACTTTATCTACTATTTTATCAATAGTAAAGGTGGGCGATACATATTGCCGGCCACCTGTTTGCAGGGCCGCATAGTATAAAATGCCACCGCCTTCTTTATCAAAACGGAAGGTGTTAGCTACTGTATGACAGGTAGGAAAATGCTGCATAATCGCATTAGAGGTTTCTACAGCGTGCTGTAGGTACTCGGTACTGTTATCAGCCGCCACCAGGGTTTCGTTCAAAGGCATGCCTAGTAAATTAGCGGCAGCCCAGATGTTGCCCATAATTACATGGCAGTATTTAGCCAGCGCAGGCATTACTTCTACCGGCTTTTTACCGTACTGCCATAATTTGGCGCGGTAGTTCAAGTCAACAGAAATAGTTAAACCTAAGCGGGTAGCAGCCTGTAGTGCTTCTTCCAATACGGCAACTGCATCTGTATTCAAAGCAGGACTAATAGCGCTGAAATGAAACCAGTTGGCATCTTTCAGGGTTTCGTCCCAGTTAATCATACCGGGTTTTAAAGAAGCGAAAGAAGAATAGGCGCGGTCGTAGATAACACCAGCGTTCTTTAAATCAGCTCCCTGTGGCAGGTAGTAAGTGCCAATGCGTTCACCGGAAAAGTGTACGCGGCTCATGTCCACATGCTTCTCGCTGATTAAATCGCATATTTCCTGCGATAAATAATTCTGTGGCAAAGCGGTACAATACTGTACCGGCACCTGCCAGCCGGCTAAAGCCTGCGCTACGTTTAACTCAGCGCCACCCACAAATACAGGCAGCACATTGGTTTTTAACCACTGCTGACCTAATACGGGCGACATACGTAACAACAACTCGCCAAAACAAAATACTTTCTTCATGTTTATCAATCTGGGGGTTAAAGGGCTTAGCGCATATCAGCTAACGGAGCAGGGTCCATATCGCTGTAAGTATAGTTTTCACCGGCCATGCCCCATATAAAGCCGTAGCTGGCAGTACCGCAACCAGAGTGTATGCTCCATGGCGGAGAAATAATAGCTTCGTTGTTGGCCACCAGCAGGTGACGTGTTTCAGTGGGCTCGCCCATGAAATGGAACACGCGCTGATCGGCTTTTACATCAAAGTAGTAATAAGCTTCCATACGGCGGGTATGGGTGTGTGATGGCATGGTATTCCAAACACTACCTTCTTCCAGTATGGTTAAGCCCATTACCAGCTGACAGCTTTGAATGCCATCGGCATGTATGTAACGGTAAATAGTTCTTTTATTGGCGGTAGCCTGGCTACCCATATCGCCACCAGACGCCTGGTCTTTGCTATACTTAACGGTAGGATAAGTAGCGTGTGCGGGAGCAGACAACAGGTAAAAAATAGCGGCATCGTTTGCGTTTACGCTGGCAAAAGAAACTTCTTTTACCCCTTTGCCTAAGTACAGGCATTCCAGTTTATTTAACTCATAAGTAACGCCATCGGCCACTACTTTTCCGGCGCCGGCAACGTTGATGATACCCAGTTCTCTTCTTTCCAGGAAATAATCAGCCCTTAATTCGGAATGCGCTTCCAGTTTCAACACCTGGTTCACTGGTTTGGCACCGCCCACAATCACGCGATCGTAGTGCGAGTATACCAGGTTCAGCTTGTCATCCTGCATTAAGTTCTCGATCAAAAAATTGCTACGCAGTTCCTGCGTATTCATCTGGCTGGTTTCCTTTGGACTTTGCTGAAATCTAACTTCCATCATTCTATATTTTAATCGGCCTGTAAGGGCCTAAAACTATTTACAATTTTCGTATTCACTATCCTACTCTATCTGCCCATCCATCCACCATCTACCGTAAGGATAGTTCCCTGTACGTAACTTCCGGCATCGGATGCCAGGAATACGGCAGGACCTTTAAAATCTTCCGGCTCGCCCCAACGGCCCGCTGGAATTCTGTCGAGGATTGACTTGCTACGGGTCGGATCGTTACGCAGCGCTTCCGTGTTATCAGTGGCAATGTAACCTGGTGCAATACCATTTACATTAATGCCTTTGCCAGCCCACTCGTTGGCCAGTGCTTTCACCAGGCTGCTTAATGCGCCTTTGCTGGCTGCATAACCAGGTACGTTAATACCGCCCTGGAAGCTTAACAACGAGCAGGTAAAGATAATTTTACCGCTGCCGCGCTGTAACATGTGTTTACCAATTTCCCTGGCCAGCACAAACGGCGCATCCAGGTTTAAAGACAGCACACTATCCCAATACTCATCAGGGTGTTCAGCTGCAGGCTTACGCATAATAGTGCCTGCGTTGTTTACCAGGATATCGATGTTCGGGTTTTCAGCCAGCAGTTTTGTAATAAACTCATACAGCTTTTCCCGGTCGCCCAGGTTAGCCTGATAAGCCTTGAACTTGCGTCCCAGGGCAGTTACTTCCTTTTCAATATCGCTGCCTTGTAAGGCTACCGATCCTGAAACCACGAGAATATCTGCACCGGCTTCCGCCAGCCCTACTGCCATTCCTTTACCAATTCCTTTGTTACCACCGGTAACCAATGCTGTTTTTCCTGTAAGATCGAATAGTGCTTTGCTCATTCTGCTTTATTAGAAGCAAGGCCAATGTTGCCACCGGCCTTGCTTTGTTTATCTTAAAATATGTAGTTCCTGCTTAAAGAATTACAGATGTTTTCGCTGATGATGTCGTTAAATAACTGTGTATTGGCATCTGTCAGCTTGGTAGCCACCAGTGAACGGATGGAGAAAGAACGTAAAGCGTCTTCTACAGACAAAGTGCCTTCCGCGCTATCTTTTCTACCGGTGAATGGAAATACGTCCGGACCACGCTGGCACTGACAGTTGATATTCACACGGCTTACCTGGTTCATCAATGGATCGATGAGGGAAGCTACTTCATTTTTATCATAACTGAAAATACTCACCTGCTGGCCATGCGTAGAGTCGATCAGGTATTGAATCGGCGTTTCCAGATCGTCGTAAGGCACCACTGGAATCACTGGTCCAAACTGCTCTTCGCGGTATACTTTCATCTGATCGTTCACGGGGAATAATACCGCCGGATATACCAGAGATTCTACCGTAGCACCACCATTTTCATTCATGATTTTAGCTCCGAACGATACTGCATCGTCAATGATATCTTTCAGATAAGCAGGCTTGCCCGGCTCTGGTAATGGCGTTAACGCCACACCTGGCTCCCATGGCATACCTACTTTCAATTTGTTCACCTCTTCGCTTAACGCTTTAGAGAACGCATGGGCGATAGAACGGTGTACGAAAATGATTTTCAGTGCAGTGCAACGCTGACCGTTGAAAGAAAGCGCACCCAGTACGGTTTCAGAAACGGCTTGCTTTAAATCGGCTTTAGCGGTAATGATAGCTGCGTTTTTAGCATCCAGCCCCAGTATCGCGCGCAGGCGGTTTACTTTCGGGTGCAGTTTTTTCAGCTCATTGGCCACACGGCTGCTACCAATTAAGGTAAGCACGTCAATTTTACCGGATTGCATTAAACCGGGAACAATACTGTTACCACGTCCGTAAATGGTATTTACCACACCTTTAGGGAAAGAATCGCGGAAAGCTTCCAGTAAAGGATAGTGCAATAAGGTACCATGCTTCGGAGGTTTGAACAACAGGGTGTTGCCCATGATAATAGCCGGTATTAAGGTGGTAAAGGTTTCGTTTAACGGGTAGTTAAACGGCCCCATACACAATACCACGCCTAAAGGCGAACGGCGCACCTGCGCCACAATGCCCTGCTCATCTTCAAAAGTAGAAGACTTACGGTCAATGCCTTTTAACGCTTTAATGGTAGCATCAATATATTCTACAGTTCTGTCAAATTCCTTTACAGAATCGGCATATGATTTACCAATTTCCCACATAATCAGCTTTACCACTATGTCTTTCTTCTCTTTCATTTTCTGCGTAAACTTCTTTACACAGTCAATGCGTTGAGCTACGCTCATAGTAGGCCATTCGCCGCGTCCGTTATCGTAAGCTTTTACAGCTGCGTCTAATGCTTCTGCTGCTTCTGCTTCGGTACAAATGGGGTACGAGCCAATGAGCTTACGCTCCAGGCCGTTAGGTGTTTGCACACACACAGGAGAATATACCGGGTGAACGGTACCATTCCACTGTTTCATTTCACCATTGCAGAGGTATTCACGCTGGTTTATTTCACCAGGCAAAGCAAAGCCCTCCGGAATGGCGTCTGCTGCCACAAATTTGCTGTGTAGCAGCTCCTCAAAAGTCAATTTAGTTTCTACCATCTTGTATAAAGGGTTATTTAATCAATTGCGCGTTAGCAGCACTTGTTTCCGGCGTTCTTAAATACTGCCAGTTAAAGTATTGCTTTGCATTGTTATAGCAGATGTCTTGTACCACCTGGCCAATCCATGCAACATCGTTTGGCAATTCACCATTTTCCACTTCTTTACCAAACAGGTTACATAATAACCTGCGGAAATATTCGTGGCGTGGGAACGACAGGAAGCTGCGAGAATCGGTAAGCATACCGATAAATCTGCTTATTAAGCCCATGTTAGATAAAGCGTTCATCTGGCGGGTCATACCATCTTTCTGATCCAAAAACCACCAGCCACTGCCAAACTGCACTTTGCCGGCAATAGAGCCGTCGTTGAAGTTACCAATCATGGTAGCCATCAGTTCGTTATCGGCAGGGTTCAGGTTGTATATAATGGTTTTAGCCAGTTTGTTGCCATCATCCAGTTTGCCCAGGAACTTTGCCAGTGCGCGGCCCTGTTGGAAATCGCCAATAGAATCCCAGCCGGTATCTGGTCCTAACTCACGCATTCTGCGCAGGTTGTTGTTACGCAATGCACCCAGGTGATATTGCTGTACCCAGCCTCTTTCCCAATCCCACTCAGCAAAGTATACCAGCATGGCCGATTTAAACTGTCTGCGTTCTTCCAGTGTCAGTTGACCGCCTGCCATTACTTTTTTGAATATCTCTGCTACACCAGCTTCGGTATAGTCTTCAGCATAGATCTCTTCCAAACCGTGGTCACTTACGCCGCAACCATTGGCAGCAAAGTAGTCGTGACGGCTTTTTAACGCATCCAGGTAGCTTTTGAAATCGGTAACGCTTACGTTAGCGGCTTTCTCAATACGACCTACATACTTAATGAAATTCTCTGTATTATCTACGTTCATTGCAGCATCCGGACGGAAGGCTGGTAATACAGGTGTTTCAAAGCTGTCTTTTGCTAAAAACTGGTGATCTTTTAAATCATCAGCCGGATCATCGGTAGTACAAACCATTGCCACGTTCATCTTGCGCAGCAGGTTACGAACGGTGAAGTCTGGTGTGCGCAGTTGCTCGCTACAGGTTTCGTAAATGCTTTTGGCAGTATCGGCGCTTAACAGCTCGTTTACACCAAAGTAACGCTGTAACTCCAGGTGTGTCCAGTGGTACAGGGGGTTACGTAAAGTATAAGGCACTGTTTTAGCCCATTGTTCAAATTTTTCATAATCAGGCTTGTTACCAGTGCAATAGCTTTCGTCTACTCCATTGGTACGCATAGCGCGCCATTTATAGTGATCGCCATACAACCACACCTGGGTCAGGTTCTGGAACTGATGATCAGTTGCTATTTGCGTTTGCGGCAAATGGCAGTGATAATCTATAATAGGCATATGTTTAGCAAAGTCGTGATACAGCTTTTCTGCGGTTTTATTTTCCAGCAGAAAGTTTTCATCTAAAAACTTCTTCATGATTATACGTATTCAAAAGTCAACATTACAGTTTCAACAAAGGATTATAGCGATACCCCTCTTTTCCATGGAATAAAATCATCCTGGTTTAACAACACCGCTTTAGGTATTATCTCACCGCTGGCTGCTTTGATACAATATTCCAGGATATCCTCACCCATTTCTTCAATGGTTTTCTCACCATCGATAACGGGACCGGTGTTGATATCAATTACATCACCCATTCTTTTTAACAGGGCTGTGTTGGTAGATACTTTAATAGTAGGACAAACGGGGTTACCGGTAGGTGTGCCCAGGCCTGTAGTAAACAGGATTAAGGTAGCGCCTGAAGCTGCTTTACCCGTGGTGGCTTCTACGTCGTTACCAGGCGTACATACCAGGTTTAAACCGGGCTTAACCGCAGGCTCGGTATAATCCAGTACATCTTCTACCACAGAGGTACCGCCTTTACGTGCTGCACCTGTGCTTTTGATAGCATCGGTAATTAAACCGTCTTTGATGTTACCGGGAGATGGGTTCATGTGAAAGCCGGAGCCTACTTTATGTGCCGCATCGTTATAGGCTGTCATCAGGTGAATAAACTTCTTGGCCGCATCTTCATTCCTGGTACGGTCAATCAGTTGTTGTTCTGCACCGCATAGCTCCGGAAACTCAGCCAGTAATACTTTACCGCCTAAAGCCACCAGTAAGTCGGAGGTGTAGCCTACAGCCGGGTTGGCTGAGATACCGCTGAAACCATCACTACCGCCACATTTCACCCCTAAGGTTAATTTGTCCAGCGTAGCAGGTTTGCGGGTGAACTTGTTTATTTCTATAAGGCCTTCAAATGTTTTGCGTATAGCATCAGCAACCAATTGCTCTTCACTTTGCGATTGCTGTTGCTCGAAAATGTATAAAGGCTTGTTGAAGTTAGGATTGCGCTGTTGCAGGTCGTTTTTAAAATCCTGTACCTGCAGGTTCTGACAGCCCAGGCTTAATACGGTTACACCTGCTACGTTTGGATGATCGGCATAAGCAGCCAGCAACTTGCTTAACACTGCCGCATCCTGACGAATGCCACCACAACCACCCTGGTGGTTCAGGAACTTAATACCATCCACGTTTTCAAACACACGCTTTTTGCGTGCTTCTTCTGAAGTTTGCGGGGCTAAGTTCAGGTTATGAATATCTTCTCCTTTTTTGTAAGCTTCCACCAGTTCGTGTGCGTAGCTTTTGTACTTCTGGGTAACAGCATAGCCTAATTCGTTATGTAAGGCTTCTTTAATTACATCCAGGTTTCTGTTTTCGCAAAACACAGTAGGGATAAACAGCCAGTAGTTGGCAGTACCTACGCGGCCATCTTCACGGTGGTAACCGTTAAAGGTTCTGCCTTTGAATTTATCAACGTTAGGTGCAGTCCATGTGTAATGGAAAGGCTTGTAGGTGAAAGGATCAGAAGCGTGTTTTACGTTGTCGGTGGTCATTAACCTGCCCTTCTCAATAAAATGCTGCGCCTTTCCTACCAGCACACCGTACATGATAATTTCATCACCGGTTTGTAAATCGGTAGTAAAAAATTTATGTTTAGCATGCACGTCATCGGCAAGAATATATTTTTCTCCGTCCAGCTCTACCTGCTGTCCTTTGTGTAAATCAGTCAGCGCCACTATCACATTGTCGGCTGGATTCACTTTTAAAACTATCTTTTTCATCTGGGGTTTATATTAAAGGTTATATCTATCCTATCACTTTCTTAGTATCCAAATCAGCCACAATACTGCTTACGGGTTGTGTGCTTAACACATCCAGGTAGTGTGCCACTGCGTCGGCAAAGCCGTTGAGTGCACTTAAATCGCTACCCCATAAAGCGGTATCGCTTAACACCTGCTGTACCAGCGACAGGCCGCTGAACTGCTGCCATTTTTCGTACAGGATGCCTGCTTTATCATCATTAATAATGTATGTTTTACCGTTGGCAGTGCCTTCAAACTTGCCTTCCGCATTTTTCTGGCTGCGCATAAACAGCAGGTAGGCTGCCATACCCAGGGCCATGTGTGCAGGTACGCTTTGTTTTTTCTCGTAGTACCAGTTGATGATAGGCACATTACGCATAGCCATTTTAGAGGTGTACTGCATGGTAATGCTCAACCACAGATGCTCGATATGCGGGTTTTTGAAACGGTCAATTACCTGGCTGGCAAACTTAGCAGCTGCTTCCGGGGTAATTACTTTGCTGGTAATAGCACCGGCAATTTCTTCCTGCATCAGTGTGCTTACATATTTTTCAAATGCGCTATCCTGCATGGCTGCTTTTACAGTTACAAAACCTGCCAGCACGGCTAAGCCGCAGCTAAAGGTGTGTGTGCCGTTTAAACAACGTAGTTTCAGTTCTTTAAACGCCAGGATATCATCTGCAATTACTACACCTTCGTCAACAGTGCTAAAGCTTAATGCTGCTTTGCTGCGTGCAGTTTTGGCTTCAATAGCCCACAGGCTGTAACACTCTGACATAATACCCAGGTCGTCTTTAAAGCCAAGTGCCGCTTCTGCTGCCGCCTGGTCTGCCGCAGGCAGTTTACCCGGTACAATACGGTCTACCAGTGAATTACAGAATTCGTTTTCTGTGCTTAACCACTGCAGGAAAGAAGGCTCCAGCTGGTTAAAGCCTGCCAGCTCTTCTATAATACCGCGCAGTTTGGTACCGTTATCGCTGATTAATTCCGTAGGTATAATTACCAGGCCCTTTCCGCCTTCTTTATAACGCTTGTATAATACCGCCAGCAGTTTACCAGGGAAAGAAGCAGGAACACCTTCTGTAACGCTTTCTTTTACCAGGGTAATACCCACTTCGGTAGTGTTGGATATCACCACTTCCAGTGCAGGGCTTCCAGCCAGCGCCAGAACTTCCTGCCACTGATCCTGCGCAGATAACACACGGCTAACGGAGCTGTTGATAACGGTTTCTTCTACCAGCTGACCGTTTACAATGCCTTTGATGTGATGGGTATATAAATTATCCTGTTGGGTAAACGCAGCCGAATCGCCACCCTGGCTGGTTGATTTCACAATCACCACCCTACCATTAAACACGCCCTGCCTGTTGGCTTTATCAATAAAATAATCAGGCAAACCACGCAGTAACACTCCCGTTCCAAACTGTAATACTTTTTCTGGTAAAGCAAATACGTTTGCAGGCGGCATAGATACGCCAGGCTGTGCCTTAATTGCCGGAAGAGTGGCTTTTGATAAAATCATATAAAAATTGCTTATGAAGTTGACTAATTGTTTTTGTTCTTTGTTTGTGTTAATGCCCATTTTACCAGGTCTTTGGCAGCCTGGTAGTTCTGATATTCTGCCGGCAGTTTTCTGCCATCTGTATATTCGTTATAAAACCATGGATCGCCTACTGCAAACACAGTACCCTTGCCATATTTAGCCGTAGCAATCAATACGTTTTTACCATCCGTTAAATTGGCTTTGGCACTACCGCTTAACTGTAATGTAGAAATTTCTTTGATATACACTTTGCGTGTAGTAGCGAAAACCGGGTTGCCTGCGGGGATAGTTAATGCCCCCATTTCAAACTGCTGGCCGGTAACTTTATTACGGCTGTCTTCATTGAAGTGAATACCAAATACATCAGACAGGGTAGTGAATTTTTTCAGCTCCGCATTGCCTGCATCGTTTGCCAGCAATACTAACACACCACCTGCTTTTACCCACTCTGCAATATTTTTCACCGATGTTTCATCCATATAATTAGGCTTCGCCGTTTCTTTTTCGGTGTCGGCATCCACTATAATGTATACATCGCTTTTCTTTAAATTGGCGGCAGTAGGCGCTTCGTACAGGGTGTTGGTTTTAGCACCTGCATAGTTAAACGCTTCCCTGAAAAACCAGAAACCGTTGTTATCACGCTCTTCCCATTTGTAGTGAAAAGAAGCCATCTGACCGGTAGCCGGCTCTTTATAAAATTCGTTGTTGAAGTAAGAATCCAGTGTTACGGTTTTGCCTTTGCCGGGTTTAGGCATAGCCGCTATTTCCATTTCGCTGCTGGCCAGTAAAAACGCACCCATGCCTTTAGCATCGTTGGTAATTACTTTTTCTTTTAAGTAATATTCATAGCTGCCATCGCGGTAAGGTTTGCCACCTAAACCAGCTACGGCTACCGTGCTTTTCAGGTTTACCCAGCCACTATCGTTAGGCTCTATAAATTCTTTTTTAATACCTGCATAACCTTGCTGTGCTACTTTGAAGAAGCTGGCAGGTAAGTATTCTTTACGCACGCCTTTGGCAATAGCATATACAAACATACAGGCGGCAGATGACTCGTGGTAGTTGCCTTTGCCCTGTGGCTTATCCAGCACCTGGTACCATAAACCGGAAGAAGCTTCCTGGTGCTTTTGTATAGCAGCGGCGGTACGGCCCAGGATGGCTAACAATGCGGCACGCTTAGGATGGTTCACCGGAAAATAATCCAGCACATCTACCAAGGCCATCGCATACCAGCCCATAGCCCTGCCCCAGAAGTTGGGAGAAAGACCGGTGGTTTTGTTAGCCCATTGCTCTTGTTTAGATTCGTCCCAGCCATGATACAGTAACCCTGTTTTGGCATCACGGGCGTGGTTTTCCATCCAGATAAACTGGTTGGCGATATCGTCAAATGCTTTTTCGTCGTTGATTAAAGCGGCGTACTCCGTGTAAAAAGGCTCACCCATGTACAAACCATCCAGCCACATCTGGTTAGGATAGATCTTCTTGTGCCAGAAGCCACCTTCCTTGGTGCGCGGCTGGCTTTGCAGCTGTTGCCATAAAGTGGTAGCGGCTTTCAGGTAGTTTTGCTTGCCGGTTACCTTGTACAGGGTTAACAGCGAGCGGCCATTCTTTACATTATCAATGTTGTAATCTTCCTGCTTGTAGGTGTTGATGTTGCCATCGGCATCAATGTAATGGTCCATACTTCTTTTAATGTAATCGAAGTATTTCTTGTCGGCAGTACGTTCCCAGATGGCATCGATACCTTCCAGTATAACCCCCTGGTCATACGACCATTTTACTTGTTTTCCAGGTGTAGTACCCATAGAGTCCTTCCAGGTACTCATTACAGTAGCAGCCAGCTTTTCTGAAAGCGATTGGGCACTTACTCCCGTAAGTGGTAATGCTGCAATGGCAAAAGCAATCTTAACGAAGTTCTTTTTCATAATACGTTTCAATTTCCAAATGTCCACCTTCTTTCACAAATCGCACTCCCCCCGTTTATCCATCCGGTAACCTTATTTAACCTGTTATTGAATATTAATTACGTTCGCTGCCACACCTTCTCCCAATTCCAGCTTTTTAGCAGCTTTATTGGTGTCGGTACCTGTAATGGTAATGCCACCGGCGTTAGCCCCACTTACATTTACCAGCACATCGGCCTTGTTATAGGTAATATTGGCAAGGTTAATTTTGTTGCCATTATTAATGCTGATTAACGGGGTGGTTTTGTCGGCTATCAACTGCACGCCTTTCATGTTAATGTTCTTTGCTTCCTGAATATCAATACCTTTCTCTGCTTTCAACACTAAATTCGACAGGTAAATATCGCTAATATTCATTTCCGGCAACCCCCTTATAAAAATGGCCTTGGAAGCGCCATCGCATACCACATCTTTTATGTAAAAGCCGCGGAACACGGGCGTAGCTTCTGTAACGGGTAATAATTGTACTTTAGGTGCATCGCGTTTTTCACCTGCCAAAGGCACGGGGTCCTGTGCTGCATAGTACATATCAAACAGGATGGCTTCACCAGGAATATCTTTCATCACAATGTTGCTGCAATAAATGTTCTCTACCACACCACCACGGCCACGGGTAGTTTTAAAACGCAGGCCAATATCAGTGCCGATGAAAGAACAATCAGATACATATATGTTACGGGCTCCGCCGCTCATTTCGCTACCTATTACAAAGCCACCGTGTGCATGATACACAGCACAATTGCGTACAATTACATTCTCGGTGGGCATACCGCGTTTACGGCCTGCTTCGTCACGGCCCGATTTAATACAAATGCCATCGTCGCCCACATCAAAGGTGCTGCCTTCTATTAACACATTTTTGCACGATTCCAGGTCAATACCATCCCCGTTTTGTGCATACCACGGGTTTTTAACATACACATTACGTAATGTTAAATCCTGGCACATTAAGGGGTGCAGATTCCAGGCCGGTGAATTTTGAAAGGTTACACCTTCCAGTAATATGGTTTTACAATTGGTGAACACCAACAGGTTGGGACGTAAAAAGTCTTTAATGCTTTGGTAAAATTCCGGCGTTTTATCGGCAGTGATTTCACCGGGGTTCTTCATTTTAGAAGCCTTCTGGTTCTGTTCTGAAGGATACCATATTCTATTGTCTTCGCTTACAACGCCACCAGAGGCCACCAGTTTTTTCCACTGTGTGTCGGTTAACTTGTCTTTTTTCACCTGGCGCCAGGCATCGCCACCGCCATCAATGATACCAGCACCGGTAATGGCAATGTTCTGCTGGTTATCAGCGCTTAAAGGCGATTGGTTACGCATTTGATCCAGTCCTTCCCAATTGCCTTTTACTAAAGGATATTGCGAAAAATCTTTGGTAAACTGTACCAGCGCATTGGCCTGCAGGTGCAGGTTTACGTTGTTTTTAAGTACAATAGGCCCCGTTAACCAAAAGCCACCGGGCACCACTACTACCCCACCGCCTTTTTTACTGCACGCATCAATAGCGCCGTTAATGGCCTGGGTGTTTAAAGTAACGCCATCGGGTTTGGCGCCGTAACGCGTAATGTTAAATGTGTCTTTTCTGAATGATACCTGCTTTACTTTAGGTAAGGGCTGAGCCTGCATAGTTGTATTACACAACACGCCTGCTAACAATGTGACTACGCAATAACCTTTTAAATTCATTACAATCGTTTTTACATAAACAAAAAGCTACACAGGACGAACCCGTGTAGCCATGCTTTCCAATAACAACCACTTTATTCTAAAACCAGTAAACCTTGAACACGTATTTAATGTTTGTCCCATCACCGCACCATTCAGATATTCCATGACAAGCGCTTTAGAAAGGGCAAGTGTAGGCATATATTCCTGAACATATCCAGTTATAAATCAATTTATTTGTGCAAACGTTACCGCAATCGATCCCGAAAGGGGTTTGATATATTATTCATTGAAAATCAACCAAATACAACTAGTCATCCAATTCCCTTATCTTTAAGCCGTGTTCAGGACCTGACTAAACTTCTTTATACCTGTTTGTTCGATATGAAATTTGAAGCGGTTACCATTAAGGATATTGCCAAAGCGCTGGGTTTATCAACTTCTACCGTGTCAAGGGCATTACGTGACAGTTATGAGATTAGTGAGGACACTAAAAAGCTGGTAAAAGAGTATGCCACCAGTATCAACTACAGACCCAACCCCATCGCTCTTAGCCTGAAGGAAAAGAGGAGCCGGAGTATTGGCGTAATTGTGTGCGAAATTGCCAACAGCTTTTTCTCGCAGATTATAAATGGTATAGAATCCATTGCCTACGACCAGGGCTATAATGTTACCATCTCCCAAAGCCACGAATCGTTTGAACGGGAGGTGCTGGATGTAAGCCACATGGCTTCCCGCTCTATTGACGGGTTGCTGATTTCCGTTTCGGCCGAAACCCAAAACTTCGACCACCTGAAAAAACTGCACGCCCAGGGCTTGCCGATTGTATTTTTTGATCGTATTGTACACGAAATAGCCACCCATAAAGTAACAACCAACAATGCGTCGGGCGCTTATGCAGCTACCACGCACCTGATTGAAAACGGTTACCGCCGTATTGCCAACCTGGCTGCGGCTGATTATATGACCATTACCCAGGAACGTTTAAGCGGCTACAGAAGCGCACTGGCCGACAAGGGCATTGCCTACGACGAGCGCCTGGTAAAACATTGCACCCACGGTGGTATGCTGGAGCAGGAGGTGCAAACTGCGCTGGACGATTTATTTGCCCAGCCGCAAAAACCCGATGCCATAGTTGCCAGCGCCGATAAACTCACCACCAACTGTTTGCGCTACCTGCACAAAAATGGCATTACCGTACCAGATGATATTGCCCTGGTAGGCTTTAGCAATTCAGACCTCACCGAACTGTTAAGTCCACCTTTAACTATTGTAAAGCAACCGGCCTTTGAAATTGGCCGCCAGGCTACTGAAATGTTATTGCAGTTAATAGAAGCGAAGCGTCCGGTAAAAGACTTTGAGCATACCGTATTGCCTGCCGAATTATTCATTCGCGAATCTTCTATAAGAAAAAAATAAACCCCACTTAAACAAGCAGGGTTTTCTTACCTAATATAACATACAAACAAAAAAACTTAGATTAATATCATTGTGGCAGGTTTAAACCGCCATTTTTATTCCCATTTGAAAGGCAAAAACCAATCTTTGGCTAATAAACGCGCACGGGTAGCAGCAGCACTGCCATTACCATCCTTCACCAGTTTATTATATACTTTATCTGCCACAAAAGCAGGCTCGTTTCTACGTATAGCTATGCGCAACAGATCGGCCCAACGGCTGCCTTCATATGCCAGCTCCAGGCCAGATTCGTCTACAATCATATTTTCAATAAGCGTAGTGCTATCAGCACCATTCACCGGCAACGCTTTTAAATGCGCCCGGCCCCTGATTCCTACGTTTCTGTGCCAGGGTGCGCGGAAGGTAGGGTTATCGCCATAACGGGCATCGAACTGGTAAGCAGTTTCCGGATCGAAGGTTTGTTGCGTGTTGGTAACATCGCGCTTGGTGCCTGCACCAGGGCTGTTGTCAAAATTGTAAGAAAGCCCGTTATTCACCAGCGCATAAGCAATTTTATGCCGGCCATCCCTGTTAGCAGCTTCTGCATAATGCAAATGCAGTTGGGCAGCACGATACAAAAACCATTTGCCGGGTTTGTTGAGTAAAGAAGTAGGCAGGTAGGTGGTTTCATCCACATAATTATACAGGTACTTCATAATTACAGGCTGGCCATCCAGGGTTTTATACGTTAGCCTTTTACGGGCATCGTAAGGAAAGTTATTATCTGATTGCACCTGTGCATCCCAGCCATCTATGGCAGCCTGTGAAGGCTTTACCAGGTAGCTGCCACCACGGTTGGAGAACAGATCGATAAAAGGATTTTCAGGGCTAAAGCTGGCATTGAAATACAACATCCAAATCCATTCCGTGTTATACAATGCATCCTGTCCCCTGGCAAAAATAGATCTCCAGCCATAGTCGTTATCATCCACCAGCATATTCTCGCTATACTGGTTTACACGACCATCGTTCCAGTAACCTACCGCAATATCATTATTGGTGGTTACTTCCGACCATTTGATGCGATAGGTATCATAATCGCCGTTACCACCGGTTTCCATTACCTGCTTGTAATAACCCGCAGCCAGTCTTGCATCTATATCAGACTTGGTAAAAGCAGAACGCCACAGGTATAAATCGCCCAACAGGCATTTTTTATTAATAAAGAATTTACCTGTGTTATAGCCATCAATGGTAGTTACCAGGCTCGAACCAGTTACATACACATCTTTATAAGGAATAGAGTCCGTTACTTTAATAAGCGTATCAATAAGCTTATCCAGGCTCAGGCGTGGAAACTTACTTTCATCTTTTACGTCATCAATGGTTTCCAAAGCACTGGTTACATAAGGAACGGTACCATATTGTATACCTGCCTGCAGGTATACCCACGAACGCAATGCTACCACATCGCCATAGCGTTGGTTGAATTCATCGCGGGTAAACTTTTTATTCGCTACCATGATCTGAAAATTCTTGATCACATCATTACAGTTCAGTATCACCTGGTAGTAAGCACGCGGATCGGCATAGGTGTTATTTGACGCTACGTTGTTAAGGGTTACCTGCTTTAGCGCGTCATTGGCGTTATCAGTAACATCCATTAAATCGGCACGCAGTTCGTTTAACACCACATGCTGTTTAGCCAGGTTCATCAGTTTACCATACAATCCCAATATAGCCGCATCGGCATCGTTCACGTTCCTGTACATCTGGGTTTGATCTACCACCTGTTCCGGCTTTACATCAAACATTTTTTTACAGGAAGCTGCCAGCAAGGCTACCACGGGCAGCAGCATTAATATCTTTATTCTATCTATCGTTAGTTTGTTCATATTCATATATTAAAGCGCATCCTGTTTATAAACCAATTTTTACACCTGCCTGTGCTGATTTGAATTGCGGCTGCAATCCCATGTCAACACCCTGTCCCAGCGGTGAATTAGTAACGCTGAATTCAGGATCGTAACCCAGGTATTTGGTAATAGTTAATAAATTGTTGGCTGCTGCATATACGGTCACATATCTTAAAAATCCGGGCTTCAACTTCAGGTTATAGCTTAGAGATATCGTTCTTAAACGGAAATAAGAACCATCTTCTATCCAACGGTCAGAGAAACGGCTGTTGCCTAAAGGATCGCCGTAAGTGGCTTTAGGCATGTTGGTTAACTGGCCTTCTGTTTTCCACCTGTTCAACATGCTTACTAACTGGTTGCTGTAATCGGCACCGGATTCCAGTTTGGCACGTGTATAGTTATATACGTCATTGCCTTTGCTGAAAGTAAACAGGGCATTCAGTGAAAAGCGTTTCCAGGTAAGTACCGTATTGATATTGCCGGTGTAGTCAGGGTTAGGATTACCAATTACCTGCTTATCCTTCTCATCAATAGCTTTATCTCCATTTACATCGGTGAACATCATATCGCCGCCGCCAAAAGAGCCCTGTGAGCCATCCGGACGGTTGGTAGTATACCCTTCTGCCACTGCCGCCGCCTGGGTAACATATACACCTCTGGTTTTATAACCATAGAACAGGTTAGCTGCCTGGCCTGGCGCAGTGATAATTTCGCCACCGGCAAAAGAAGTGATGATACGTGATTTAGGCAGGCTGGTGATCTTGTTGCGATAAGCAGCAATGCCCACGCCCAGATCCCACTTTAAATCGCGCTGGTTAATGATACGTGTATCTATGTTTAACTCCACACCATTGTTTTGCAAGCTGCCACTGTTGCTGTACAGCTTATCTACCCCAACAGCTACATTGGCATCTTCTATCACCAGCATATTGCGCGTTGTGTTATGGAATACATCTGCACTCACACGAATGCGATCGTCCCACACACCTACATCCACACCCAGGTTTAATTTTTTATGGCTTTCCCATTGTAAATGCGGGTTAGCAACATTACCTCTTACCAGCCCCTGCATACCATACAGGTTTTGTGATACATAATACTGACGGGCAGTGTAATCGCCTATATCGTCATTACCTGACAGGCTATAAGCCGCACGTACTTTTAACAGGCTAACAATAGGCAGTGAGCGCATAAACTGCTCTGACGAAATTTGCCAGGCCGCGGCCACATACGGTAACACCGCATAGTTGTTGCCATTGAAAGTAAATGCACCGGGAATATCATGTCCAAAACGGGACGATCCATCTGCGGTAAGGCCTGCTGTTACAAAAAAGCGGTTATCATAAGCGTAATCGCCATTGATATACGTATTCAGCCACCTGTTCCTGGCTTTATCGCCCCCTACTTCCCGTAAGGCAGCTGCACCATAACCAATGTTAATCAGCTCATCGGTGGCAGAGTTATAACCCAGCGCATAGTCCTGTTCAAAAGACTGTTGCTGATAACGAACACCTGCCTGCGCACTTATCACATGCTTTCTTTTGAAAGTTTCTTTATACTGCACCCAGGTATCGCTAAATACAGCCAGCAGGCGTTTTACATTACTACCTGAGCGGTTGTAAGCAATAGCCGATTGCAAAGTATCATGTACAATGCCTTTGCTGGGTACAAATGTATTTTCCCTTATTTTATCATTGGTAACACCAAAACGGGTGCTGATGGTAAAGCGGTTGTTTACCAGGTAATTGAACTGTAACGATCCCACAAAACGGTAGCTACTGTTTTTGGCAATGATCTTTTGCACCAGGCTTGCCGGGTTACCATATCCTAAAGTATCTACATCGGCCAGGTTGGGCGATACAGCACCTTTATCGCTGATGTCGTTTACCGCCATAAAGGGCGATTTTACCAGGGCATTGAATATAGGATTGAGTTTAGGAGAGATTCCTGTATGACGCAGCTTTTGTTGCGTATAGGTAAAAGACAGGTTACTATTGGCAGTAAGACGTTTGGTTAAATTTAAATCGGCATTGAAACGGGTGCCCAAACGGGAGAAATCCGTTTCTTTAATCACACCTTCGTTACGGGCATAGTTCATTGACAGGCCATAAGAAGCAATGTTATCACCACCACTGATTTTCAAAAACGCGTTATTGGATGCACTGTTATCGAATACCTGTTTTTGCCAATCGGTATTATAATGGTAACGGGCATATTGCGTGCTGTTCACATCATCTGTCATGTAAGGCTGGCTGGCAATTTCCTGCTGGCTCAGTCCCTGCGATTGCAGCACATCTGCCAGGTAAGGCCTGTACTGCTGCGCATTCATTACCGGTAAGTTCTTAGGCGCAAAGTTTACGCCGGTATATAAACCTACATCAATACGTGTTGCTTTTTCGGTAGCCCTTGAAGTAGTAATATAAATAACACCATTGGCGCCCTTGGTACCATAGGTAGAAGTGCCATCTTTAATAATAGAGATATCATCAATATCCTGCACATCCAGCCATTGCAATGCGTTGTGCTCGTAGCCTGAAATCAATGAACCTCCAAAATCCCTGGTTTCAAAAATAATTCCATCCACCACTATCAAAGGCATATTGGTAGTATACAGGGAGGAAATGCCACGCAGGAACATAGAAGCCCCCATGCCGGGTGTGCCGGATTTGCGCACAGTTCTTAAACCGCTGGCAATACCCTGCAGCAGGTTATCAGGCGTTTCCTGATTACGTGCCCAGGCTCCACCGGGACTTACGTAAGCCGCAGGTGCAGACACTTCGTTACGGGAACGGCTACCGGCAGGTAATGCAGAAGTAGCATAATAAGAATCGAACGATTCATCGTAGATGCGCACATTTACCACCGAATCGCCCCTTAAAGGCACCTGCCTTTTTTGAAAGCCATCGCTGCTGATAAACAGGGTAACATCTTTAGCAGGAATTTTAATACTGAACTTTCCTTTTTCGTCGGTAATAGCGGCTGAAAAGCCTGGTACAGATATATTCACACCCGCCAGTGGCTTACCGGTAGCTGCATCGGACACGGTGCCTGATGCACGGCTTACCACCACACTGTCTTTTACCACCTTTACTGTTGGCTGCTGTGCCGCTCCTTTTTGCATGCAACATCCAGCTATAGCGAGGAAGAGGAATATACGTTTTACTATATGTTTATGTAACTGCATGTTTATAATTAATACAATACTTTAATAATTTCCTATCGAACAGGTACCAGCCTTATATAATCCAGCAACAAGGCATTTAACGTGGTAGAAGTAATAGTTACATCAGCACTTACCAGAAACATATACACCATACCGTTTCTATACTGTGTTCGCTTATATTCGCCCAGGTACACCTCGTTATAATTATTAGGTGTAATAGCGGTGTAAGCAAACGTGGCAGAGTTGGCGGAGTCCATAGCCAGCTTCTGGTTATAAGGGTTGGCCAGCAAGGTGGTGCTGTTTACTGCACGCCAGTATACTTTATACGTAGTGGTATAAATTTCAGGCGCCCGGTAAATAACGTTAAACTTGTTAACATTGGGTTTATAAGCAAACAGGTCGGTAAACTTGCCGCCATTCAGCGAGTCGTATTGCTGACGGATAAACATACTGGCCGCACCACCACCAACACCCAGGTAAGATTCGCCCTGTATAATCTGTTCAGGAATTTTGCTGGTAAGGCTTACCGCCATTTCGTTCATTACATATACATATCCATTGCTCGTATGATAGGTAGCTACTATGGCCGATTTGTTCACCGCCACACGTACCCCTGTTTTCGCAGTGATACTATCCGGCAGTTGATCTGGTGCATAAGCACCTTCTACCGCCAGGTCTTTTACCACGCACCACTGCGACAAATCTTTTGTACTGTCGGCTGTAGTAGCTGTGTTAAAAGGCGCAAGCCGGTCGGTTTCTGTGCCAAAGGGTGTGTTAGCCAGCACAAACACCGTATATTCTTTCTCTTCTTTATTTACGTCATATACGCTATTGGTAAAACGGTTAAGGATAACCGAATCAGTACCTTCTTTATAAATGGCTTCGCCTGTTTCCGGATTTACCCCCACCTGCACTGCGTTGGTTAAATCACGTACTTTAAAGGTTTTGGTAAACAGATAGGCGGCCATTATGTTACCTTGCCTGCTTAACGAGTCAATGTAATTCCAGCAGTTGCCTACAGGCGCTGCACTGGCTGTAATAGCATGCAACACTCCGTTAGCTGCTACCCTGTCGAACAGGGTTATTGTAGCATTCTCAAACGCATCCGGGCTAAACCAGGCATATTTACCATCCAGCAACGCAACACGCTTAGCGCTATCGCGCACGCTGGCAATAAACCAGCTTTGCGTAGCTATATGGTGCGCTACAAACTGCTTTAAATTGGCAGCATTGTTTACAATGGCTGTATCCAGGTTTTTTAAAGCATTATTGGTAGGTGCCCATACGGTAAAGTTTTTAGAAAGGCTTAGGGTATCGGCATATCCTGTTTGCTTTAAATAGCCCGCAAACGTACTTAGTTCTGCATTGGCCGTTACCTGCTGAAAAAGGTTATTATCTACATATACTGCCTTGGCATCATGGTCTTCCCATTTACGCGTACATCCCATAGCCAGCAGCAATACGGCAGCAAAACTTATTTTTATGTTCCTCAACATTTTATTCTGTTATATCATCATTTGAATTAGTATACCATTGTGCCATCTATCGCAAAAGTGGGCGAGTATTGGTTCATATTCTCTGGTATAAAATGGATCATGTCAATAGTAACCGCACCGGCCGCATCACCTGTTGGCACAAATTTTACTATATGCCTTCCTGTGTTGGTAATGTCAATAGTACCAATCAGCTTGCTACACATAACGTTGTTATTGAAAGCAGCGGTAGCAGAATAACGTTTCCAGCCTTGCGCATGAATTTCATCATCTGTAAGATTCTGACCATAACGGTAATCGCCAAAGGTTACCAGTCGTGGCATCAGCACACCATCGATATAAGTTTGGGTAAGGTAGCCCCCGCCTGGCTTTGTGGCGGTACCACCACCACTTCTCCAGCAAATCCAGACTTTATACTTGCCCTTAATAATGATAGGCGATTTAAATTGTATCCAGTTAATGGTTTTACTTGCTGAGCTGGTTCTTAAAGATGGAATACTGAACAGGTCGTTATAATAGTAACAGTTTTTGCCATCAGAGGCAGAACATACGTATTTGATAGTGGCTTCATCCCAGGTTACATCTGCCAGATCACCCACGTTAAAATCCTGACTGGCACCTGTTTTACGGAATACAGAAGTTAATTTCCTGATCTCTGGCTGATCTGCCAGATCCCAATAAACCGGTGTGGGATAGCGCACTTTAATATAAATATTACCTGCCAGATCGTTCAACACACCATTGGTGGCCGACACATCACTGGTGGTACGGTTTACATCAATTCCTTTTTCAAAAACGCCAGCCATGGTTTCTTCGTTAATACGAACAGTATCGCCTCTCAGGGTAATAAGCAATACCTCCTGTGGAGCCAGCGTATTGTGAGAGGGAGAAGAAACCAGGTCGGCTACATATTTTAAACCATCCAGAATGTGATAAGCCATATACAAATGCAGGCTATCGGAAGCCAGCAATGGATTGCCCGTGTTGGAGTACTTTGCTTTCAAGGCATCAAAACTGCTGATACCAGCAGCCTGAAAAACAGCATTCTTCTGCGCCATTACCGAAAGCCAGCGCGGTGTGGTATCATTGATATACTTCAACGAGCTTAAAGTATCGTAGTAACCGGTAGCTTTCAGGGCTTGTGTAAATATGCTGTAATCGCTGTTTTCTTCCAGCAGTTGTGCCAGCGATTTAGTGCTGGGTACCAGCATATGATCAACAGTGTGCAATATACCATTCGCCACGCGGGTATCTGGCGTAAGCACCACCGAAGTACGGTTTACTACATACTTAGAAACACCATCAGTATTTACCACACCCATTACCAGGTATTCGCCATACATAGTAGGTACCGGCAGTTTACCATCGGTGAACGATGTAGAAGGAATGGTATCTTCCAGCAGGTGGTATTTCACCAGCTTCTTTGCTTCTTCTTCTGTTAAATCACTTGCAGAGGTTTTGCCCAGTGTTTTCATATAGGCATCTACTGCAGCGTTGTTAGGTGCAAATAAGGTATAGGCACCATAAGCATTTAAGTAAGAAGTGGTTTGGGCCTTATCCAATACTTTCAAAAAGTTGGAATAAGTGTCCGGATATCTTTCCATATATCCCACCAGGTTTACATCTTCTGTAGTGGTGGTTACTATATTAATCTTCTTGCAGGAAAACCAGCCGATTACTGCTACCAGCAGTAAGGCTACTTTAATGATATTGGCAATCGCTTTCATACGCAAGTTTTAGTGTTATTGATAGAATGGGTTTTGTACAAGTTTTTTATCGGTTTGCAGCTCGTAGTAATATATCGGGAAATAATGGCTGTTAAAGTCTTTATACTTATTGATGGCCGACTGCTGCCTGTCGGGAGATACCGTATTAATCACCATGGTTAACAGCACCGCCTGCAAACGCCTGTAATTATCTCTTTTAGCATTGCGCAGTAAATCATACCACCGTTTTCCTTCAAATGAAAACTCCCGGGCACGCTCTTCCAGTATAAAATCAGCCACGCCATCCTTATCATCCGGAGCCGGGCTTAGATCTGTTTGCTCCAGTGCATGCGCGCGTCTTCTAATCTGATATACAATATCCAGTGCATCCTGTCCTTTATCCAGCTGGTTTAATGCTTCTGCTTTCATCAGCAGCACATCGGCATAGCGATAGATAATCCAGTGGTTGAACGAGGCAGCAGAAGTAGCGTCCCACGCATATTTTCTGATGCCGTTGTTATTGGATTGTACCGCATAGTACCCCCTTACGTCTACACTATCTTCATTTACATAATCTACGGTGTATATTTCATCTATTACCCGTGGGGCTACCTGGTAGCGGCGGGTAGTATTGCTAAAGAGATTATAGAAAGGGTTTTGAGCCTGCGCATCATATTGAAACTCAAAAATGGCTTCATTGGAATTACCTCCGCCTGCAAACAGGTAATACATGCTTCCTGATGACAATAAACCAAACTGTCCTGCATTAATGATCTTATCACAGGCAGTTACCGATTCGGTGTATTTCTCCATCCACAAATACACATCGGCCTGTATGGCATTGATCGTGTACTTAGTAACACGGCCTTTATCATACGCTTTAGTGCCATAAGTAGTTACTGCCATAGGTTCGGCTTTGGTAAGATCGGCTACTACCTGGTCCAGTATCTCAGATTGTTTGCTTTTGGCCAGTTGCTCCACATTATCATCGCTGGTAACCGCTTTCAGCTGCAAAGGCACATCGCCAAAGCTGCGCGCCAGGTAAAAATACATCAGCGCTCTGATGGCATAGGCTTCTGAAAGGTTCGCATTCAGCTGATCCTGGGTAAGCGTAGGATCTTGCTCCAGCACACCAGGCCCCAGCTCTATTACCGTATTGCAATAGTTAATAGTGCGGTATACGCTGGCCCATTTTACCGTGGTGCTGGTAGGCAGCAGGTTTACATTATAAATGTCGTTATCGTCGTTACTGGCAGTACCTGTGGGAATAACCATATCGGCCCTTAACTCACCCCACATAAAAAGATACTCTGACAGTAATTTATCAGAAACTCCATCGGGTAAGCCTATCATAGAGGCATAAATACCTGTTACGGCTGCCGATAACTGCTCTTTTGTTTTCCAGTAGTTCTCTCCCACAATACCATCTACCGGCTTTAACTCCAGCCATTTGTTACAGCCACCCAAAGCAGCAGTAAACAACAGCACCAGTAAACTTCTATATATATATTTCAAATTCATTTCCTTCTTATTTACCATTTAGAATGTAGTGGTTAAACCAAATGTAAAAATCATGGGTGGCGGCGTCATACTGTAATCGGTAGCCACACGGAAAGGATCACTGCCTTTCAGCGTTACCTCAGGATCTTGCCCTGTGTATCTGGTGAAAGTGAGCAGGTTTTCTGCCGTGATGTAAGCGCTTAACGCTTTCAGATGCAGCTTACTTACTATATCCTGTGGCAGTGTATACCTGGCAGTTACTGTGCGTAAACGCACAAAAGACGCATCTTCCACATACCGGTCGCTACCCAGCCAGTTGTAGCCGGAAGCGTATAAAGCACGTGGCATATCGGTAACATCCCCTTCTTTCCTCCACCTTCTTAAGGTAGCAGTACTTTGGTTGCTGTAGCCATACATGTTGGTGGTGGTCATTTTAGTGCTGTTAATTACGTCAGCACCCATACGGTAGTTAAAGAAGGCCGTTATTTTGAGGTTGCGCTTTAATGTAAGCGTTGCACCAAAACCGCCACTGAACTTAGGGTTACCATTACCCAGATACACCACATCCATATAGTTAATAGTACCATCGTGGTTAACATCTTCATACATAGCATCGCCCGGCTGGAACACATAATCCGTTGAAGGATAGTTAAAGCGCATGTATACCGTTTGGCCATTAGGACCCACAATCGGCTTTCCACCTTTGTCTCTTGCAATGGTAGAAGCTTTGTCTTTATACACACCTTTGTAGCGATAACCATAGAAAGAACCAAACGGGTTACCTACCTGTAATATCGATTTATAAGAACCGTTGGCAGTAACACTACCGCTTTCTTTAGGGTAGAATTCTGAAATTTCGCGGATGACGTTATCGTTGTGGGATATGTTGAAATTCAGGTCCAGGGTAATATCCTTTTTCCTGATCACTGTTGCCGTTAAACCTAACTCCCATCCCTGGTTATCCATCGTACCTACGTTCATATCCACGGTATTAAACCCGGAATAAGTAGGTATTTGTAAATCGCTGTAGAACATGTCAGAAATACGGTTGCGGTAAAAATCCAGATCAACCATTATTCTGCGCTGAAACATCGACAGGTTAAAGCCAAGGTTCAAGCCTTTATTCACTTCCCAACGCAGATCGTTCAGGCGCATGGCAGAAGGGAACACAGCCGATTGCCCCAGGTAGGTAAAGTTATAAGAGCTATAGGTATTGTAAAAAGTATAATCATATTTAGGCGCCCGTCCGCTATGGCCGTAGCTTGCACGCACACTAAAGTCATCCATCCATTTAGCATGTGCTTTTGCCAGAAACGGTTCGTCAGCTGCCCTCCAACGGGTAGACACTGCCGGGAACAAACCGTAGCGGTGGTTAGGACCAAAACGGGAGTTACCATCGCCCCTGATACTACCATTGATGATATAACGCTTTTTATAATCGTACTGACCGCTAAACAACAAGCCTACTGTACGTGTTTGTGTTTGGCTGGAGCCAATAGCCAGACCTGTTCCGGAAGTACGGCCCGGCACAGAAGGATCCTGCGTTACAGAAGAAGCGATATTGGCTGTTTGCGACTGGTGCGATACATATTTATAATCACTCGTCATTAAAGAAGTAAAGAACGAGGCGGAATGATCTTCTGAAAGCTCCGGTGTATAGCTTAACGAGGTTTTGGTTTGCACGCTAAATGCATCGCCATCCCCATCGTATGCGCGGTTTACCGTAGTTTCTATCCAAGGGCGTCCGGTTGCTTCCTGTGGTAAAAACGTATTGTTTTTGGTATTATTAATATCAAACTGCACATCTGACACCAGCATCAGCCTTTTAGGCTTGATGTCGTATTGCAGATTAAAGTGGGGCACTATACGTTCACCTATAATTTTGTTAATAGCCGTTTCTGCCATCGCCAACGGGTTGTAGGTGCCTGGATAATAGCCTTGCGTATTAGCTACAGGCGATAAATAGTTAGGCGTAAGGTTGCCGTATTTATCATACTCGTAAATAGACATGTTGGGCATTTTCAGGTAAGCGATGTTACGGATACCATCAGAGCCATCTGTGTTATTTACATAGTTACGTGCCGTATTGCTATGGGTATAAGATAAATCGGAACGGAAGCGGATGCGGTCAGATACGTTATAATCGAGGTTAATACGCGCATTCATCCGGGTTAAGCCCGTTCCAATGGTAATACCTTTATAATCATAGTAACCTACCGAAGCATAATACTTTGCTTTTTGTCCACCACCTGACATAGACAGGTTATGATCCTGTACATAGCCCATGCGGGTAATAGCTTCTACCCAGTTCGTGTTATTGCTGTAATTATAATACCAGTAAGGATCGGTAGGATCGTAAGAAAATTCTTTTTGTGTTTGCGTGTTCAACGGTGATCCGTTACGGTTCATCACCATTTCGGGCATCAGGGTAGAATACTGATCGCCATTTAACATGGGAATAGCCTTTGGCGCAAAAGTGAGGGACGCCTTCATGGTATAAGTAAGAGAAGGACTGCCCATTGCACCACGCTTGGTATTGATGATTAACACCCCGCTGGCTGCCTGCGAACCCCATACCGCAGTAGCGGCCGCATCTTTCAGCACGGTAATATCTTTAATATCCGAAGGTGCAATATTCAGTAACGACGCGTAGCCTTGTTCATCAGCCGTACCAAAGTTAAAGTCAGAAGGCACTGATGTTTCGTAAGGCATACCATCTACTACAATCAACGGGTTATCGTTAGAGTTAATAGAAGCCGTACCACGTATTTTAATAGACATAGCCGCACCAGGGTCACCGGAAGCTGCTGTAATGTCCACACCTGGTAACCTTCCCTGCAAAGCCTGATCAATAGAGCTGGCCTGCATCTCTTCCATTTCTTTGGCGCTGATAGATGCCGCAGCTGTAGTACGGTATTTGTCGGATATCGACATCATACCATTGTTATTCTTTTTATCCGCTACCACAATTACCTCATCCATGTCTTTACCGGAATGCGTTAACTGGAAGTTGTGTACCGCCTTACCGCCTATTGACGAAACCTCCGATTTGTAGCCAATGAATGCTACCGAGATCCTGTTTTTAGGGTTAGATACTTTTAAAGCATAGTTACCTTCCAAATCGGTAGTTACGCCTTTAATAATCCGGTCGTCTTTATCAATTTCGGCCACCAGTGCGCCATCAATAGGCGTTTTATCTTTTGCATTAATTACCTTTCCACGTACCAGGGTTATGGGCTCGGCCGCATTCTGCGCATATATCCGTTGCACAGGCATAAAGCAGCACAGTAGCAGCAGTGTATAGATAACAGGAACAATTCTTTTCAACATATATATCATTTACCTGTATTATCAATTAGAATATTGTAGATAGTTTGATAAGGAATGGATCACCATCCTGTCGGCCAGGATATAGCTGTAAGCTGGGTTAATAGCGGCACTGCGGCCATTATCATCCTTGAAATACAGGTTGGCATCTCCTCCCGGATCCTGTATAGAAACATAACCAACCTTATCTGTAAGTAATGATCTGTATAACGATTCGCCTGTTTCTGCATTATTGGTACCGTTCGCTATTACCGCTTTCTTAATAATGTGATACTGTATAAACTTGGCAACCATGTCTTTTTCAGTAGCATCTGTTGGCGCAAAATTGGGCACTTTGTTAGGCGCTGTTCCTGTTCCGGGAAGTAAGCCAGCATTCACCGCTGCCACAATAGCCGCGTTGTCAGGAATTAAAAAGCTACCTATAAAGCCTAACGCAACACCACTGATAGCATAGGTGGCAGGTGTAAACAGTGTAGAGTTTTGTAAATACTGATAAAAATTATAATAAGGTGAACTCGCATCCGTTGCCAGGTCCGCTATCCGCTTGCCTACAGGTTTGGTACTGAAATAAAGCAGGCCATCGGTATAAAACACAGTACCATTGGTCATTACTTTAGAGCCTACCACATTCACAAAGCGGCTGCTATCAATGTTACCTGCGGCAAATACCTGCCCGTTGTTATAGCGTATCATTTCCCCGCCATATCCTTCTGCTATACCGCTGCCGGCAACACTTGTTAATTCTTCTCTTGCTTTAGGCACTATGCTCATGTTGAGTATGCGCAGTAAAGCACCTTTAGGATCGGAATAACCCAGTGATGCCAGGTTATTACATACCCAGCTGCTGGTTTGTGTGCTATAGTCAAAACCCAGCTCGTTCAATACCTTGTCGCTCATCATAAACACGGTGTAACGCATGTTTCTATTCGTGATTAGTGATTTCAGCTCTTCGTTCAGCAACCTCGTCATTAAAGTATATTTAGGATCGAGGTAAGGACGTGCATACACCGTTGAAAAAAGATCGGAGTTTTGCACCTTGCTGGTTCCGTAAAAAAATCCGTTACTTAAAATTTTCTTGTCAATAATATCAGCAGAAGCATCAAAGCGGGCATCTTCGTTCAGGAAGCTGGATGCTCCGGAAAACTTAGTAGGCCATACCGGTGTTTGAAACATATGCGCGTTTACAAAATCGGTGATGATTTGTGTAGGCAACAAACGCAGGTTGGCTGTATCATTATTGTAATGTTCCAGTATCACGCTTTTTAAATAATCAACCAGCGGTTCATTCTTAGGCGCAAAAAGCGTCCAGCAGTTGGCCTGGCCATCATTATCCTGTTGTTTCAGATAGTTTTCGTTGTTGGGCGAAAAGGCGAGACTGCCACTAAACAACTTTGCATATACTTTATCAGCACTGCCATACAATACATTATACCTGTCGGTAGCATCGGCATTCACCGTATAGTTTACCAGGAAACGTTCCATCAGGTTTCTGAATACACTGTACTCTGTTTTGGCAGCCAGGTATTTATCAATACTCGGCTGTGTAATCAGCACCTTATCCACTATATGTATAGTTCCATTTTCTGCGGCAATATCTGCCCCCGTAATAGTGGCGTCCATTACATTCAGGCCTGTAAAGGTGGTATTGGGATAGAAATAATTATAGTCTTTCGCTGTTAAACCAGCATAAGTGAAATAAGGAGTAGTGAAATAAGTGATATACTTATTGTTATTATCTGATGACAGATAATAACCATTTCTATTGGCAGCAATAGTTACCATTCTGTTGCCAGCTACATTTACGGTATCAAACAAATCGTAGTAAGCCGTTCTGCGACGAAAAGCAATATCTGCCTGCCAGCCGGTAGGCGCCTGGTAATCATCCAGGTTACTTTGATTAAAAGAATTGTATATCAAACAGTAACGCACTATCTGGCGTGCTGTTGCAGAATCCATTTTATCCACACCGGAAATGCCACTGGTGGTAAAATAAGTTTGGAAGGCTTCATCTGTTGGCGCAAACAAAGTCCAGTACCCCGCCGAACTTAATGTGCTTTTATATCCTGCTTTATCAATGCAGGAAAGCATATGATTAAAATTACCTTTTGACTGCAACACCTGGTAAATAGGGGATTCCAGTGAGTCGGGACGTTCGTAAAAATCGTCCCATGTCTTTTTTCGACAGTTCACCATCAGGCACAGCAATGCAGACAGAAATAGCAAGCGTTTAAGGAATCTGTTCATAATACAAACAGTGTGAGGTTGGGTTATTTTGATGAGTGTTTACAATACATTACCAGGACGGTATGAGCATACCCTCTGCACTTCGCACAACAATTCTATTCACCTATGGGTATAGCAATGTATAAACCAGCAGTTACCGGTTTACAGCATTAACAATACATACCGCAATGTGTAAATAGAAAAGATAAATGAGTTCGCTTACGCGATGCAATAATACCAGGTGGCTTTACGGGATAGAATGGCTTCGGTTTCATACAGCTAAAACAGTTGAAAAAGCAGTTAATAAAAATCGTCTTGTCGGAAAATCAGCAATCGGTTACATCCTCGTCAATTCTTTTAACATTTCCTTGACGCGGTAAAGATAGCTAGATTAACCCATCAACTGTCCTGCTGTATCCTGCTTTTATGGAGGAAATGTTTAAAATTCCACCATAGCTTTGATAACCCCGTTGGCGGGATTCATCCAGTTTTTAAATTCAGAAGCGGTTTGTGAAAACGTAACTCTATGAGTAATATAGGTTGCAGGATTTACCAGGCCATTTTTCATACTGGTAATCACGTGGTTAAAATCGGCACGGGTGGCATTGCGGCTGCTCATTAAAGTGGCTTCGCGTTTGTGAAATTCAGGATGGCTAAAACTGATCTCCCCTTTTTGCAAACCTACCAGCACATACCTGGCACCGTGTGCCATATATTGAAAAGCATTGTTGATGGCCTTTAAGCTACCAGTGGCATCTATTACCACGGTAGGCATATCGCCATGTGTTATTTGTTGTAACTGTGCAGTAACATCCGGTGCATTGGCCTGCACCACGTGTTGTATACCCAGCTTGTCTTTACAAAACTGTAAACGTTGTTCGTTAATATCCATTACTATTACATGAGCCCCGGCTATACGTGCAAACTCTGCAATACCCAGCCCTATTGGACCTGCACCTATTACCAGCACAAATTCACCAGGTTCAACCCCTGCCCTTCTTACACCATGTGCGCCTATCGCTAAAGGTTCTACCAGTGCCAGTTCATCGTACGACAAACCACCACCCTGTATTAAAGAAGCTGCCGGCACATTCAGGTATTCACGCATGCCCCCATCTACATGCACACCGCATACCTTTATACTGGTGCAGCAGTTGGGCTTGCCTCTGCGGCAGGCAATGCAATGACCGCAGTTAAAGTAAGGGATTAAGGTAACCTTATCGCCTGCTACCAAACCGGCAGCACCATTGACATCAGCAATATCTGCTGCCAGCTCGTGCCCCAATATACGCGGGTATTCAAAATAAGGCTGTGTACCTTCAAACGCATGCAAATCGGTACCACAAATACCTACACGTTTGATACGCAGCAATACATGGCCGGGTTCCGGCACAGGCATATCCATTTCCTTATATTCAAAACTACCCGGGGTAGTACAAACAAGCGCTTTCATTGTAACAAGCTATAGAGTAAGTAATAGAGAATTATTTTTATTATGCATTAGCCAGTGCCCTGTCTAAATGCACATAACCACCATCTACATGAATTAACTGGCCGGTGGTGTGGCTTGACCGTGGCGACAACAAAAAGGCCGTGGTATTGGCCAGCTCTTCTGCTGTGGTCATGCGGTTTTCCAAAGGAATTTTGCTATTGATCTCGTGTAATTTTTCTTCGGGATTATCCAGTGTTTTAATCCAGGTAGCATAGGCAGGTGTCCAGCATTCTGCTACTACTACCGCGTTTACACGAATACCATATTTCAACAGCTCTACTGCCCATTCGCGCGTTAAAGCATTACGACCGCCATTGGCTGCTGCATAAGCCGAAGTATTGCCCTGGCCTGTTTCGGCTGTTTTGGAAGTAATATTTACAATAGCACCTTTCGATTTTTTCAGTTCAGGTAAAGCAAAATGCGCCAGTAAATAGTAGTGTACTACATTCTTGTGCAGGCTGGCCATAAAACGTTCGTAGTTACCATGCTCCAACCCTACCCCATCGTTTACACCGGCATTGTTCACCAGCCCATCAATGCGGCCAAATGCTGCTTTTACCGCTTCTATCACTTTTTCGCATTCAGCGGGGTTGCTCAGCTCAGCAGCTACCTGAAAGGCTTTGCCGCCCGCAGCTTCTACCGCCTGCTGCACCACCTTATTATCACTTTCGTTTCTACCCACAATTACCGGTATAGCACCTTCGGCGGCCAGCACTTTTACAATGCCTTCCCCAATGCCTTTAGCTCCACCGCTTACTATAATTACTTTGTTTGTTAACTGCAAATCCATGGCGCGTTCGTTTAAGCAAGTTGATAAAAACGGGTGGCGTTTAACCCAAAAAATAACGCCTGCTCCTGTTGTGAAAAAGAAGCATAGTAATGCTGTACAATCGACAACATTTTTTCGTACGAACCAGCTACCTGGCAAACGGGCCAGTCCGATCCGTACATGAGCCTTTCCATGCCAAAGGCTTCGGTAACTACATCCAGGTAAGGGCGGAAGTCTTCTTCTTTCCAATTAGCCCAATCGGCTTCTGTTACCATACCGGATACTTTGCACCATACATTGGGACATTGCGCCAGCAGCTTCATATCTTTCTTCCACTGCGCAATGTCGCCCTTTTTAATGTAAGGTTTTGCTATATGATCTATCACTAATTTCTGCTGAGGAAATGCCTTAGCCAGCTCCGGTATATAAGGCAGCTGATCGGGAAAAATCAGAACATCGTATGTAAAGCCATACTGTTGCAATTGACTGATGCCATGCATAAAAGCCGGCTTTAACATCAGTTGCCTGTCAGTTTCGCCCTGCAGCACATGTCTGAAACCCTTTATCAGCGGGTAATGGCTAAAGTAAGCCAGCCTGTCTGCAATAGCAGCAGCCTGCAAATCCACCCACCCCACAATGCCTTTAATAAAAGGATGGCCGTTGGCCTGTTGCAACATAAAATGATTCTGTGCTTCAGACTGATCGGCCTGTACCAGCACACTGCCATCAAACCCGTTGGCTTCCAGCACAGGGGCCAGATGTTCTGCAAAAAAGTCGCGCTGAATCACCGACATATCATCGGTTATCCAGCTGTCGCGCACAGGATCAAACTGCCAGAAATGCTGGTGGGCATCAATTCGCGGTATAGGTGTAGCTACTGACATATACTATTTTTTCCAGGCTATTACATGTTGTGTAGCTTCGCCTAATCCATCAATACCCAGCGTTACCACATCACCTGCTTTCAGGTACACCTGTGGGTTCATACCCAGGCCAACACCTGCCGGAGTACCGGTTGAAATAACATCACCTGGCAGCAATGTCATAAACTGGCTTACATAAGAAACCAGGAAAGGTATTTTAAAGATGAAATCGGACGTGTTGCCATCCTGCATCTTTTTATCGTTTACCGTTAACCATAAACGCAGGTTATCTACATCCGCCACTTCATCTTTGGTTACCAGCCAGGGACCTATAGGCGCAAAGGTGTCGCAACCTTTCCCTTTATCCCAGGTGCCATTACGCTCTAACTGAAACTCGCGCTCGCTTACATCGTTGTGTAAAGCATAACCAGCCACATAATCCAACGCTTCTGCTTCTTCTACATAAGAAGCCTTCTTGCCTATTACTACTGCCAGTTCTACCTCCCAATCTGTTTTTACAGAATTGCGGGGTATCATAATATTATCAAAAGGTCCGCACAGTGCGGTGGTAGACTTCATAAACACTACCGGCTCAGGCGGTAAAGCGGCGCCTGTTTCCTTAGCATGGTTCGCATAGTTTAAACCAATACATACCAGCTTGGAAGGACGGGCAATAGGACTGCCTAAACGCGTACCTTCTGCTATTGCAGGCAGGTTGCCTTTATTGCTTTCTACAAAAGCCTGTAAGCGGCTTACACCACCGGTTTCAAAAAACTGTTCGTTATAATCTTCTCCTATAGCCGATACATCATAGGCTTTACCGTCTATTAACACGCCTGCTTTTTCCTTATTCAGTTCGCCAAATCTGATCAGTTTCATGGTATATTATTTTATCGCCGCTTAATTGTTGAGTTTAATAAATCCGCCGTCAATAGGATAATCGCAACCTGTTATAAAGGAAGCTTCATCTGAACACAGGTATAGTATCAGTCCGGCAATTTCTTCGGGCTTTGCCATACGGCCTATCGGTTGTGTTTGCGACAGCTTTTCAAACATCTCCTGCTCTTTACCAGGATAGTTTTTAGCCAGGAACCCATCCACAAATGGTGTATGCACCCGGGCAGGAGAAATAGAATTGCAACGGATACCTTCTTTTACATAATCTTTAGCCAGTGAAAGCGTCATAGCATATACCGCGCCTTTGCTCATAGAATAAGCAAACCTGTCTGGTATACCTACTACAGCTGCAATAGAAGCCATATTTAAAATAGCGCCGCCACCTGCTTTTTTCATTAACGGTACAGCCGCGTATAAACAATTATACGTGCCTTTTACGTTCACTTCGTATATACGGTCAAAATCTTCTTCAGGCGTATTTTCCAGCTTGCCTATATGCGATACACCCGCACTGTTTACCAGGATGTTGGGAGTAGCTATTTTTTCAAATACTGCTACCACTTCTTTCTGCCTGGCAACGTTTACCACATGCGCTGTGGCCTGGCCACCCGCCTGTTGTATTTCGTGTACTACGGTGTTAGCGTTTTCTTCGTTCAAGTCCAGCACGTGTACGTGTGCACCCTGACGGGCAAATAACAAAGCCACTGCTTTGCCTATGCCGCTTCCACCACCTGTAACTACCGCCGTTTTGCTTTGCAAACTAAAAATACTGCCTGCCATATATCATGTATTTTATACTACTTCTGTTTCCATTGAGATGCCAGTGAAAATATCCGGTTCATCCGGGTCCATTTTTCGCCGGGCAGTGCAGCGGGTATAGCCTGCTGATATTTGCCCATTAAGGTTTCCCACTCCTGCACCTTAGCATTGGCTGCATCGGCCGCTGCTTTTTCTATGGCATCAAACGTTTCACTTACCGTCATGATCATAAATAACCGGTTGCCTGCACGGTAAATTTCCATATCCGTAATTCCTGCCTGCGTAATACTTTGCAGTATTTCGGGCCACACCTGCTGATGATAGGCTTCGTATTCCGCTATTGCCTTTACATCATCTACCAGGTCCAGGGCAAAACATCGTTTATTATTCATACCGTAGGTTTTATACTACCCGCAACACCTAATGTGCCACTTGCACTTCACCTTCGTCTACTGCTTTTATTTTAAACTGGCTTATTGCAAAAAACAATATCACCACAAAGCAAACGATAGGTACACTGTAACATAACTGGAAGCTTTTTACATCAGCCACCTTAGCCATAATAGTAGGCACTACCGCACCACCTACAATAGCCATGATAATGAATGATGCCCCCCTTTTGCGCTTAGTGCCCAACCCGCGAATACCCAAAGAGAAAATGGTGGGGAACATAATGCTCATGAAAAACTGGGTAGCCATCAGGGCGTATAAACCCGGTTTACCACCTACCGTAAATGCTACTATCAGCAACACAATATTGGCAACACCATAGACTGCCAGTAACAAATGCGGTTTAATATATTTCATTAAGAAAGTACCAATGAATCTACCACCCACAAAACCTATCAGCGCTATTGATAACAGGTTAGCAGCATCTTTTTCACCAATGCCATTGGTTTCTTCGGCATACTTGATAAAAAAGCTGGCAATACCTACTTCTGCTCCTACGTAACAAAACTGGGCCAGCACGCTAAACATCAGGTTCTTTTCTTTGAAAATAGAGCCCTTCACTTCTAAATCGGCATCCGCCGCTTCGTTAATTTCAGGCAGTTTTATCATCGATAATAACAACGCTACCAGCAATACTACGCCACCGATAATGAGGTAAGGAATTTGAACGGTAGAAGCTTCTTTGTTAAGGTAAGCATCCCACTGTTCCGGTGTCATGTGGGCTTTATCTGTAGCGGTTAAATGCACTCCTGTTAAAATGAATAATCCCCCCAATTTAGGCGCTATGGTTTGCGCCAGGCCGTTGAACGACTGTGCAAAGTTTAAGCGCTGTGTAGCAGTTGCCGGATCGCCCAGTTCATTTACATAAGGGTTGGCTGCTGTTTCTAAAAAGGTTAACCCACAGGCAATAACAAACTGTGCCAGCAAAAAGAATTCAAAGCTGCGCACATTGGCCGCAGGATAGAATAAAAACGCGCCTGTTGCAAATAATAATAAACCTATTAAAATACCTCCTTTATACCCAATACGACCCATGATAAGGGAAGCAGGTATGGCCATAAGAAAGTAGGCCAGAAAGAAAGCAGAATCTATGAATGCTGACTGAAAATTAGTTAACTCACATGCCTTTCTTAAATGCGGCACCAGTATGGGATTAAACTTGTGCGCGATGCCCCATAAAAAGAAAAGGGACGTAATCAGTATGAATGGCAATAGATAGGGGTTCTTTTTTGTAGTATTCATATAGCAATGTTATAAAATCCTGATTACTTCTGTTGTAAATATGATCGCTGACAATGATATGGCCACAAATTAACAGCGAAACGGGGTGGGCCTATACCCGCTAATTAACCTGTCATTAAGCTTAATTGGCATTTTCTGGCTTCCAATCGCCCAATATCTGCTCTAAAGTGTATAAGCCTGCTTCGGAAGCAGTAAGCTGGTGGCTCCACGGCACTCTGGCACCGTTATTAGCTCCTGCTCCTGTGCTTTTATACTCGGCATAATACGTTGTTTTTTCGTTGTCTTTTTTGCCCCAGTTGTCCCAGCCTTCCGCCTTTACCTGGTTACCTAAGTTACAGGAAATATATACGGTTTTGGCATAAGGCCGCCAGGGACGACCCAGGAAATAGGAACCGGCAGGCGCATCGCCTTTAATAGTGCAATAGCGAAAAACGTAGCCATATTTTTTATTTTCAGGCGTAGAAGCAGCTGTTACATACCCTGCTTTTTTGCAAAAAATGGTGCAGCTATCAAACACGGCTGTGGAAGCGCCAAAAATAAAATCAACCGTCCCCTCTATATAGCAGCTGCGGTAATACTGGCGACTTTCTACCCCGTAGGTGTACAATGTATCCTGGAAACCTAAAAAACGGCAATTAGTAAACTTTACCCGGTCGCTCCCCACAAACACCGCTACCGCCTGCCCTACAGGACCGGCAGAGTTTTGAAAGGTGATATTGCTGGCAGAAAAATCTTTACCATAGATAAAGAAGCCGGAAGATCCAGAAGTGCCCATGGCTTCACCCAGTATATTCTTTTTACCGGCAAAATCGTCGTAAGTGATAATAGTACTATCAACATTCTCCCCAATAAAAGTGACCATGTTTTTAGATTCCGGCAGTACCAGTTTCTCTTTATACACCCCATTTTTAATGTAAATAACGGTTTCACTTTTACGCATGTCGGGGATAGCGTTAATAGCTTCCTGCACCGTAGTAAATTGCCCGCTGCCATCTTTAGCCACTACAAAATCGTATTGCTTTTTCTTCAGGTGCTTTACCAGGCTTTCGAGCTTTAACTCCTTAATCCCCTGCACGGCCAGTTCGGCCATGGCAGTTGCGCCAGCGGGGCTAAAATGCGTATTGTCTTTATTTCCTTTAGGATAGTTTACATGACCTGAATCAACGTAGTTGAATAATTTTTTAGAAGGTTCATCGCCCATGCCATTCAGCAGTGCTTCACTTTTCAGGTGCATGTCAATTAAAGGCACTTTCAGGCTGTCAGCCACGCGTCGTACCACGGGCGGATATTCTCCGTGCGTATCTTCCAACACGCCGTTTTTAAAGTTGCGGCGCATGATGGGCGTTAACAATACAGGGATGGCTTTTTTAGCCCTTACCTCCAGCACAAATTTTACCAGGTTGGCGCCATAAGCTGCCGGGTAAACCCCAACCCCGGGTTTATTTACCTTTTCATCGTTATGACCAAATTCAATAAACACATAATCCCCTTCTGTAGCACTGTCAATAATGGCCTGCCAGCGTTTTTCGTTGATGAAGGATAAAGTACTGCGGCCATTTTGCGCACGATTGGCTATAATAACGTCCTCATCAAAAAACTGCCCCAATGCCATCCCCCATCCTGTTTCGGGATAAGTCTTGGGCGATTTGTTGGCCATAGTGGAATCGCCGGCCATCCATATGGTTATCTTTTTGCGCTCCGGTGCCGCAAAAGCCAAAAGCGCTATACATAGAGCGCCTATCCAGTTTCTTTGCTTCATCAACATAAACTTGTTCTTTATTGTATCGTATGGTTATAAACACCATCGCCGGAGCAAGTGAATGTCCGGCGATGGTAAAGTTGTTATTTATTAACTATACATGCTGTTAAATTGCGAATCAAGCCTTTTAATAGCCGTAGTCTTGCTTCAAAATACCACTATATGAATCCAGCACTGTTTGCGGAATAGGCAACAGTTCGCTGTGATTGTTTTGAAAAGCTATAGCGTAGTAAGTAGAAATAGTAGTAGTGATGCTGGGGCTTAACCAGTTTACAGACGTGTAACCGCTAGGTGTAGTAGAACTTCCTGCATCATAAAAAGAACCTGCCCATAATAAAGAAGTAGACGCAGTTTTATAATACATTTTAGCCGGATAGTTATTCCATGGAGCTGCTCTGCCAGCCATAGCTGTTAATTGCGTTTTTACAGCAGCCAGCCTGGTAGAAAGCAGGTTCCAGCGTATCAGATCGTATTTGCGTATGCCTTCGCCGCCTAATTCCAAAGCTCTTTCTTTTACTATAGCATTAAAAAAGCCAGTGTAATCGGTGGGGGTAGTGCCTATCAGGCTGGCATTGCCTCCATAAGCACGGGTTCTCACTTTTTCCAAAGCCGCAATAGCCGTAGCACTTGGCGCACCACCCAATTCATTATCTGCCTCAGCATACATCAGCAACACATCTGAATAACGCAGGATAGGCCAGTTTACGCCAAAATACTGCGCAGCTGAATTCACCAGGTCTGTACCACTTAATATCCAGTCTCTTCTGAACTTACCATCCACTAACGACTGTCCCGCCCGGCCCGTATAAGTAAGGGTAGCACTTAAATCGTAAGGGGCAATCATTACATCCCTGCGGGTATCAGTAGAGTCGTACATATAGAAGTAACTAGGCAGTACGGTAAGAGCAGCATTGCCTTTACTATTGGTTCTTGGACCGTTGTAGTAACCCAGTTTACTATCGCCCAGCGCACTGGTGCCCCCATCCATAGACACTTCAAACAGCACTTCTCCGTTTGGTTCTATGGCCTTTGCACATATAGCATCTTTAAATACCGATCTGAAACTACTATTCAGCTTATGCTGATCTTCCCGTTGCATGATAGCAGCACATTCATCCTTCGCTATCTGGTAATAGGTTTTATAGTCAGCAGGACGTGCCATTGTTTGTCCATAAGAACTGCTGGCTCTTCTTAAAGAATATCCTCCTCTGAACAAGGCAATACGGGCACGCAAGCCACGTACTGCACCTTGGGTAATTCTTTCGTCTTTGGATACTTCTGTACGCCATGGCACCAATGTTTCAGCCAATGCCAAATCGTCCAGTAAATGATTATAGATAGAATCACGATCTGTTTTAGGCTGGTACAAATCGGCTACCTGGAAAGCAGGCTCATACTGAGCCGGCAAGTCGCCCCAGTTGCGCAACAATTCCAGGTAAAACTGTGCACGCAATGTCAACGCCTCGCCATGCAGCCTTTTCAGGTCTTTTTTCTGTTGCTCAGAACCGCTGGAGTACAGCGCCATTTTGGGAATATAATAGATACAGAGGTTGGCACGTTCTACTCCTGCATACAATTGTAAGAAAGGGGCTGCCAGCTGTGTATTACTGGCGGTTACATTATAGTGGGCAATATCCCTTCTTTCATTATCCGGATAGGGAGTAGAGCCCTGACCCATCATCAGGTCATCATCGTATGAGTAATACATACTGATACGAATGCCATATCCCTGATCGCCCGCCAGGCACGCGTAGGCCCCCAACACAGCTTTCTGCGCATTCACAACATCACTGAAAACATATTCCGGTGCAAACGAAGATACCGGGTCGTTGGTTAAATATTTTTTACAGGAAAACACACTGGTGAGCAGCACCAGCATGCATATCGGCTTAACGATGTTCTTATGTATAATAGATAATTTCATTTTGCAAGCTTTTGCTGTTACAGGGAAAGATTAATACCAACAATATAGGAACGGCTTCTGGGGTAAGCAGAGTAGTCAACCCCCGGCGTTTCGGGGTTACCACGTCTTACACTTACTTCCGGATCGTAACCTGAATAACCTGTTATCAGTGCCACATTGTTCACCGTAGCATATACGCGGGCTTTAGACACTTTTATTTTCTTCAGCAAAGCATCGGCAAAAGTGTACCCCACAGTAATGTTGCTGATACGAACAAATGAACCATTTTCTATAGCCCAGGAATGTACCGTAAAAGAGTTGGAAGCAGTACTTGGCGACCATATGGTAGCATTCTTATTTAACTCAGCCAAACCTGCCGGATCGGTAATGGTTTTGCCAGTGGCATCCACGTTACGCCAGCGGTTATTCATAACGGCCAGCATATTGGCATCGCCAGTATAGGCCGATGTAAATTCCAGCTTGTTGGCGTTGTATACATCATTACCAAACTGGTAGTTCACAAATACACTCAGATCAAAGTTTTTATAACTGAACTGTTGGTTTAAACCTCCTAAAAACTTAGGCTGTGCCACACCTATCACCGTTCTGTCATAGTCATTCACTATTCCATCAGGCTTACCATTAGGTCCGCTGAGATCCTTAAACTTTAACACACCAGGCTTGGGTGCAATAGCCGTAAGCGTTGTATTATCAGGTACGCCGGACTTTAAAGTATAAGCACCTGTACCAGAGTTGTAATCGAAATCGCTGATCTGATAAAATCCATCAGTTTGTAAACCCCAGATAGAGCCCACTGCATCTCCTACCCTGACAATATAATCGCTTGGACTGCTTGATAAGGCCCAACCTGAGTTTTTCAGGTAGTAGTTCTGGCGGCCACCCAGGCTTTTTACCACGTTTTTATTAGCGGATATATTGAAATTAGCCGTCCAGGAAAAATCTTTGGTTTTTAATGGCGTTGCATTTACCTGTAATTCCAAACCCTTGTTTTGTGTAGAACCTACATTCTGTACCTGGTAAGGATATCCCGAGGTTGGTGGAATGGGCACGTTTACCAGCAGGTCTTTAGTTGTGTTAATATATGCATCTATTGAAAATTGCAACCTTCCTTTTAATACTGTGGCATCAATACCTAAATTGCGTGAAATAGTACGTTCCCATTTCAAATCAGGATTCGCTAAAGTAGAACTGGCATAAGACGCTATTTGCTGACCCGCCAGGTAATACTGTGTAGAAGAAGCGTACAATGTTCTAAACAGATTGTCGGCAATACGGTTATTTCCTGACTGACCGTAGCTTACACGTAGTTTAAGATCTGTAAATGTTTTGCCTAACCCTTCCAGGAATTTTTCATTTAGCGGACGCCATGCAACGGATGCAGAAGGGAAATAGCCCCATTTTTTAGAAAGTTCTTCTCCAAACTTAGTAGAACCATCTGCACGTACAGTGGCAGTGAGTAGGTATTTCTTGTCAAAGCTGTAGTTTACACTGGTAAAGAAAGAAGCAGAGTGGTAATCTGTTTGATAAGAAGCAGGATAGTTAGTGGCATCCGTATAAAAAGTACCCAGGTTCATATTACCCAAAGCCTTGGTAGAAGAGATTCCATTTTGAAACAATTTTGCCAGCGTGTTCTGACCAGTAATTCTGGTTTGATAAATCTCCTGCCCCAGCAACCAGCTTATTTCATTGTGTTTATGAAAAGCTCCCTTCATTTTAGCGTTACTAAAAGTAAACACGTTGGAGTTATTCAATGTTACCGTTTTACTGGTGGCAATAGCAGCCATAGGCAAACTACTTCCGTTCAAACGGGAGTTATTGGTAAGGCTATCATCAAAAGAATCTTTACGCTGTGTGTTTACATCTACCCCTAAAGTAGACTTAAAGCTGAGGAAGGGAGTAAACGTAATGGTTACATAACCACTGAGGTTAATGATAGAAGTATTGCTTTTCCGGTAGCTTTGATCGTTCAGCAAAATAGGATTGATCAATGCCAGACTGCTACCATTGGTTTCATCCAGATATGACCTGTCAAAATCTGTAATGTTTTGTCCTGGCACCAACAATGGCCTGTAACGAATGGCCTGACGCAGGTTGTTGGTTGATGCAGAGCCTACACTGGAAGTACCAGCTCCATACACTATCGTATTGTTGTAACGGGTATTAAACCCAATTTTAACAGCAGGACTATAAGTATGCTCAAACTTAAAGCTGGCCAGCTTACGATCGAAACGGGAACCACTCATGATAGCATCTTCTGTGTTGGAAGTAAGGCTGAGGTTATATACATTTCCTCCACCCATGCCACTTAAGCTGATGTTATGGGTTTGGTTAAAGGCTGACCGGCCAAACATTTGATCCTGCCAGTCTACTGCCTGCGCATTTTTGTAATTACTTAATGTATCCCAGGTAGTACCATAGTTGTTGGCAAAGTTGGTACTGTCTGTAGCATTACCCCTGCTGCGCTCATATTGGAAAGTAACAAACTCATATGGGTTCATCACCTTCAGTTTACGGGCCAGTTTGTTGATACCTACAAAGCCATTATAGCTCAGCACCGATTTACCATTGCTGTTTTTACCGCTTTTGGTAGTGATGATCACCACGCCATTCGCACCACGGGCACCATAAATGGCCGTAGTAGACGCGTCTTTCAATACATCAATGGTTTCAATATCCTGTGGAGAAATGGCGTTTAAACCATTTTCTACCTGTATACCATCAATGATGTATAACGGGGAGTTGTCTTGTGTAATAGAACCGCCGCCCCTTACACGAATGGTTACAGCAGCATCAGGAGACCCTTCTGTTCCGGTAATTTGCACACCAGCCAAACGGCCAGCCAGTGCCTGTGCCGCTGAGTTCATAGGCACATCCTTTAATTGTTTGGCACCTACAGAAGATACAGAGCCAGTAAGATCTTTCCGCCTTACGGTTTGGTATCCCACCACAACAATGTCGTTCAGATCATTGGCATCCTTATCCAGCCTTACCGACACATCTTTGCCATCGGTTGACACGGTAATACTCTTGTAACCGGTATAGCTAAATACCAGTTCCACAGTACCTGCGGCAGTAGTATTTAATGTGAAAGTACCAGCATCATTGGTTTGTGTACCCACTTTTGCGCCTTTCAGCATTACACTTACTCCTCCAAGGGGAGCGCCTTTTTCGTCAGTAACTTTTCCCTGTAACGAACGCGTTTGTGCAAATAACGCGCACACTGATAGAATAAACGATACAAGCAAGGTCGTTTTTTTCATACAACAAGCGATTTATGATTTGTAGTTTCGGTTTAACAAGCAGCTTTTTCTATGGCAAGAAATTAGCGGCAACCTTATAGCATAATTAGCGATTTTATTAACATATCGTTAGTTTTTTTACGCAATCGTTACCGTTTGTTAGTTTTCTCCGGCAACCTCATAGATAAAGGATTGAAGTCCCTGTGAAACACTTTCCTCCCAGGGGAGCAACGCATTTCACTTAGCTAATTAAACTAATATATTCCATTATTGAAACAAAACTTACGCAATCGTTACCGTCTGAGATAGCTCTTTAAGAGCACTAAAAAAACAGTTGGCTACTAATAATCATCTTCATCCTCTTCTTCATCAATGTCATCCGGGTTAATAGTCGTGTTCAACAGTTTTTTCATTGCGGATGAAAATTCTTTCACTTCCGGTTTTAAACGACGATAAAAGGTTTTGATGTCACCACGGTTTAATCCGTATTTCTTAATCAGCAACATTACCTGCTGTGAAGCTTTTAGTGCAGGAGATAATTTAATAAAATAGCGGGCAGTTTCATGTTCGTCCAGTTCTTCGAAAAAAGGCTCCCAGCCTTCCATCAACTGGGCAGTAAGCAAAATCAGGTTTTCCAGGTGATCCTGGATATCCAGCATTACCGACGGGTCCTCATCTGCGTCTTCCACAATAGATTCCTCCGTTGCTTCGTAAGCAGCTACCAGTTGTTCTATAGTAATATCATTGATTTCAACGGACATGAGTACAAACAGTGCATTTGGTTTGGGTTGAACAGCTAAAATACTGTCAGGCCGGCAAGTTAAAGAGAATTATTCATTTGTTAATGCAATACCACAGCGCCTTCTACGCCAGCTACCTCATTTTTAATTTTCCTGCGCCCCAACAACAGTACTGCCAGTGCTAAAACTGCCGAACAAGCCATCAAAGCCACCATAGGCAACACATTTTTGGCTGTAAACAGGCTTAAACTTGCTGAAGCCAGCGCTCCCAGCCCCATTTGTATTGCCCCCATTAAGGCCGAAGCACTACCCGCATTTTTAGCAAAAGGCGCCAGGCTTAAAGCGGCAGTATTAGGATTTACAAAGCCCAAACAGCACAAAAACAGGAATAAAAGGATAAGCAGCACAGGCAAGGTTAATACACCTGCCAGGGCCGTTGTCACTAACAGCACCCCGGCTGCCGACTGGCACACCAGTGCTACCGGCACAATTTGCTGGCTGCGAAAACGCTTGAGTAACAATGTATTTACCTGGCTGGAGCCAATAAAACCAATGGAAAGGAAAGCAAAAATCCACCCATATACTTCCCCACTCAGCTGGTAAATATCCATAAATGCCTTGGGCGAGCCGGACACATATACAAACAACCCCGAAAAACCGAGGGCGCCGGTGGCCGCATAGGTATAAAACTGAGGCTCTTTCAGCACTTGCAGGAAATTAGTTACAATGGGACCCGGTTTTAAAGAATAAGAAGGATCGGGCTGATAGCTTTCCGGCAAGGATAACAACACAGCCACCAGTATTACTGCCCCCAGAATAGCCAGTATAATAAACACGGAATGCCATCCAAAAGCCTTGGTAATATATCCACCCGCAGTAGGCGCTATCATGGGCGAAGCCCCTACTACCAGCATTAATAATGCAAACACCTTGGCATTATCCTGTACCGGAAACAGGTCGCGCACCATAGCCATAGCCGCTACAGTAGCCGCACAACTGCCAATGGCCTGTATAAACCGTAACCAGATTAAACTTTGAATAGAAGTGGACAATACACAGCCAATGGTAGCTATAATATATACCAGCAGCCCCAGGTATAAGGGCTTTTTACGGCCATACTTATCCAGCAGGGGGCCATATAATAATTGACCGGCCGATATACCAATGAAAAAACTGGACAAAGACAAGCCCACCTCTTCTACGTTAGTATTCAAATCTTTGGCTATGGCACCAAAACCAGGTAAATACATGTCGATAGAAAAAGGAGCCAATGCGGTGAGGGAACCTAATATCAGGATCAGGAAAAAATACCTGCTTTTTGTATGCTGCATACTTGCTGTATGTGTTTATAAGGAACTGTTATATACTTCGGGGTTCACAATATTGGGTAAACGTTCGCCTTTTACCCCTGCAATAATATTCCGGGCCGCCAGGATAGCCATGGCACTCCGGGTTTCTACTGTAGCAGAGCCTATATGTGGCAACACAGCTACAGACGGCATTTGTAATAAAGGATTATCTGCGTGCATAGGCTCGGGATTGGTAACATCCAGCCCTGCACCCCAGATGGTTTCGTTTTGTAACGCTTCTATTAAATCGCCCTCGTTATGAATACCACCACGAGCCGTGTTGATAAAAATGGCGGAAGGTTTCATCAGGTTAAAAGCCGCTTTATTAAATTTCCCTTTGGTTTCACTGGTAAGCGCCGTGTGCACGCTTAGCACATCGCTCTGTTGCAACAGTTCTTCAAAAGACACTTTTACTGCTCCAAAAGCTTTTTCGGCCTCTTCATTCCGGTGGCGATTGTGATAAATCACCTTCATATCATAAGCGGCCACACATTTCTTAGCCAGCTCATAGCCAATTTTTCCTAATCCGTAAATACCCAGCGTTTTGCCTTGCAGCGAAATGCCCAGATCGGCAGTGGGTTCAGTAAAGCCCCACTGGCCATTCAAAATCTTTTTGTGCAGGTAAAAAGCCTTCCGTGCAGAAGATATCATTAATAAAAAAGCGGTTTCTGCGGTAGACTCGCTTAATACATCAGGAGTATTGCCAATGGGTATTTTTAGCCGGGTAGCTGCCGCTACATCCACATTATCATAACCTACGGAGTGCAGGGCGATGACTTTTAAGTGTTTACAGGCTTCCAGAAAAGGAGCATCTACGGTATTGCTTACACATAAAAATGCATCGTATTGTTGGCAAATATCTATCAGCTCCTGCCCTGCCAGTTTCCGTTTTTCTGTCCATTCTGTTATTTCCAGACCTGCTTCTTCCAACAGCCGGATACCCGGCTGAGGGATAATATTTGATACAAACACCCTCATTTTCCTGCTTTTTAACTGGTTTTTCACCGCAAAGGTAGGCCTACGTTCCCGGCCCCCGAAGTTCATTTTTCCGTAAAAGGTAAATTGTTTTCCCGCTTACACGCATGACATTTCTATGACAATTGTATCTTGGTACTGAATTTAATCACTGATGACCGAAAATACTTCTTCTAAAAAAAGCCGCATGGTGGCCTGGCTTAAACGTTTAGGCTTTTGGGGCTTCGTTTTCTTCCTGGTAAAAGGGTTGATATGGCTGGCCATTGGCTATTGGGTGGCCAAAAAATAGCACTTTTAAGATATTTGAACTACCTTTATAGTGGTTCCGTTTGCGTTAATAGGCATTTTTGATAGAGATTGTTAGCTAATCTGTTCATCCTTCTGCTTTTTACTTCAGTTTACCTGGTAGCATGATGTAGTGTACTGTGCAATAACACAACCGGTCCCAAACAACTTTGCATAAACTTAATAACCCAAATTGCAACATTTGCGTTTTCGGTTGTTATAATAAACACACAAATTGTAATCAGAAATATGGGAAAATCGCAGGAATCCTTTAACAAAAAAGAAAAAGAAAAGAAAAAACAACAGAAGCTACAGGAAAAGCAGGAGAAAAAAGCAGAAAGACAAGCTAACTCTTCCAAAGGCAAAGGCCTGGAAGACATGATGGCTTATATTGACGAAAACGGCAATATTACTAATACGCCACCCGATCCGAGCAAAAGAAAAGAAATAAGTCTGGAAGACGTGCAGATCAGCGTAAGCAGACAGCAGGAAACAGACGATGTGCCGGTAATAAGAACGGGAATAGTAACTCACTTTAATATGGGCAAGGGCTATGGCTTTATCCGGGATTTACAAACCCAGGAAAGCATATTTGTGCATATTAATGATGTGGTAGGCCGAATTCAGGAAGGAAGTAAGGTAAACTTCGAAACTACTATGGGCCATAAAGGACCACAGGCCATCCAGGTGAAATTAGCAGTATAACTACTGTAGTATTATATATTACCATTTCCGGAAAGGAGATATGTCCTTTTTTCCGGAAATGGCCTTTACTTCCTGTTAAGGCAGGAACTGATTTTTTATAGCCGAAACCTCATTATCGGCATTGAATGTCAGGATAAACACATAATCCTTCTTTGCCTTTTCCTTCAGCTGTTCCAGCGGTGTTTTATGGTTCACCTCCTCCTGCGGAGAAGCACTTACCGATATATACTTAAAATCTTTTGACAGCTTTAATTTGCGTACCTGCTTATTATCATTTACAATGTAATAATCGTCCATTACCGCCCAGGTAGTATCCCCATTTTTTACAATGGGCTCTGCATCGCCTTTTTTACGGGCAGCTGCTACCGCTTCTTCTCCCATTAAAAACTGGATATAATCTGCATCAATAAAACTGCTGTCTCCCACAGTGTAAACCTTATCAATATAACAATACTGTCCGGCTTCCGGCTTTTCCTGCGGCTGCACTTCTACATGCTCTACTGCATGCGAAGCCCCGGCCACTATACCACTGTCTTTGCTGGCTTCCGTATCTGTTTGCGATTCATTGCCAGTGTTGCAGGCTGTTACTAACAAGCCTGAAAAGGCGAAAAGGGTAAAAAGGTATTTCATTCGTTGTGTTTATAATTCTGACAGCTGGCGAAACAAAGCTTTCTGTTGCTCGGTAAGGCCAGTAGGTATTTTAATATTATACGTAACAAAAAGGTCGCCATAAACACCTTCCTGTTTATAGACCGGAAAACCTTTCCCTTTTAAACGAATTTTAGCACCGTTTTGTGTTTCGGGCTGCACTTTCAGCTTCACCTTGCCCCCTGGTGTATCTAACACCACTTCTCCTCCTAAAACAGCCGTGTATAATGGTAAATCAATGGTAGTGTGTAAGTCGTTGCCTACCCTGTTAAAATTGGTATTATTCAGTATCTGGAAAGTAATGTATAAATCACCATTACTGGCCCCATTAGTGCCCGGCTCGCCATGACCTTTCAGTTTAATGATCTGCCCGTTTTCCACACCTGCAGGAATAGTAATACGGATGCTTTTACCGTTTACAGTAATCACCTGCTTGCGGGTAGTATATACATCTGTAAGATGGAGTTGCAAATTGGCGTTTATATCTTCGCCTTTATACCTGCTGCCACCTGAACGGCCACTACTTTTGCTACGGCCAAACAAGTTTTCAAAAAAGTCAGAAAAACCACCGCCGCCGCCAAAATCTTCAAATCCGCCAAAACCGCCACCTTGTCCGCCGCCAAAGCCCTGACCACCATGGCCACCTTGCTGACGAGCCTGCTCAAACTGATCGGCATGTTTCCAGTTCTCACCGTACTGATCGTATTTTTTACGTTTGTCCGGATCGCTCAATACCTCATTGGCCTCATTAATCTGCTGAAATTTCTTTTGGGCTTCTGCATTGCCCTGGTTTACATCGGGGTGATACTTGCGCGCCAGTTTTCTGTAGGCCTTTTTGATTTCATCCTCTGTTGCACTTTTTCCTACCCCAAGAATTTTATAATAATCAATAAAGTCTGCCATACGCTTGTATTTCTTCCTATCTGATTTACAAAAAGTGATCCAGCCGATGATAGAAGAAATACTTGCCAATATTGCAGAAAAACTGGTATATAATGACAGGCGGTTACACTTTCTGAAGTGGGGGGATAGTACGGCTTATCTCTTTTTTATCCTGTTGAATTCCATACATACGCATGGTTAAAGAAAAAGCACCGGCGGGAGCAGGTAACCAGTTGCTGGCTTTATTATTACCCGGATGTTCTTTTTGAATATAGATATCGAGCGATCCGTCTGCGTTATACAGCAACCGGTCTCTGTTGCCGATAGCATACCGGCCAATAGCATTTTGAACCAGGCGCGAAGCAGGTTTATACATAGTAAGGCTCCAGAAGGCTTTAGCCAATGGCACCTGGCTTCTCGTAAAATGCAACAGATAACGACTATTGCCATCCAGCCTGCTTCCGGTTACATCTTCTTTAACAGTAAGCGCAAAAGCATCTCCCTGCACATTGGCACACTGGCAGTTCACCCACACCGGCAATATCTCACCGTCCTCCCATTTATTCGGATGTTGTTGCCTGTTACTGCAGGCTATCAGCACCTCTTGCTTCATCATCTCCGGCAACTTTACCAATGCTTTATTTACTGCTGTACTGTATACGGCAGTATCAAAATGCAATCCGGCGCCAATGTTTACCATGGACATACGGGCCAGCACATTGGTATCAATGCCGCTATGGGCATAACGTTGCATTAACCGGTTGCCAAGATTGAGAAACGACATTACAGACATATTAGCTGCCTGAACAGTAGCAGGCTGCATATTCACTTCGTTATCAACAGCACACACAGGCGCCTGGTAAGGTTGCCCCCACTTTGATAATGGAATCAACGCATAGCGCCGCATTAAAAGCTTCACAATCTCTCCATCTGTTTCATCATTCACCTGTGTACGACCTGCAATCCATACCATATCAGAAGGCGCTTTAATCTGCTTTATACCTTTGGGCAGCTCGCCCTGCCAGCCTGGTGCAGTGATGGCATAAGACCCCGCACCTGACTGACTGGCTGTAGCAAACACACGCCCCCAGGCATCTACCATGGTAAACATATAGTAACGCCCCATTTCGTCAGGCACGGTGAGTACCATAGGACTATGTGAAATATCTAAAAAGGCGGAAGAGTAAAACATATCCAAATCAGCATTCTCCTTGCCTGAACTGGCATCAGGATATTCACATCTATGCCCCATTTGGTTAACAGGTGCATATCCATTATCGTCAGGCGTTGCTACATTGGTACATACCCGTTTATTCAATTCCATCATAACCAGCGGATACATAGTTGTATATGCCTGCTTTACGATAGCAATAATTTCATCGTCTGTTAAAGTGCTGTATTCTTCTACGGGTTTACGCGACATCGCCGCAATAGAAGCGGGTGTTGTGCTGTTACAGGAATGCAGTATAATGGCAGCCAATACCATTAAAAATCCGAAAGTAGCTTTTTTCATAAGATTGCTGGTTGTAATGATAGAATTTGGATTCTCTTACAAGTCCAGGGCTGATTACTCTCTGCTATTCAAGGGGTAGGATGATCATGTCTATGTCCTTAGTATTCAGTTCTTCTATCAAAACCATCAGATAGTTCTTCTTTACCTATATACTTACTAATATTTATTTTAACTAATTATCCTAAAACAAAAGTATTCTATTGAAATACTTGCAATCGCAAACAGTGTTACTGTTAAAACAGCAATTGCAGGCAAACAATAGAATACAAATAATAGTATCAATAAAAGTCACCATCTTAAAACAAAAACCATGCTAAAGCGCAAACGGTTTTTCTTCCAGGTAAAATTTATAGTCTTTTATGATGCCCGCTGTGCTTTTATCCGAACGCGGGAGAATACGAAAGCCTTTTACTTTAACAACAGAACCCAGATCTATAACCACCTGGTGGGGATGGCGCGGTTTATTACCGGTTGTTTGTGTTTGCCAAATAAGCGATTCCTGCGCATCGTATAACTTATCGGCAGCATTATTAGCAGCAGTAACTTCTTCACTATCTGCATATAACACCTTCCAGGGCAAAGTAGACAGTACACTTCCATCTTCTGCCAGCAATTCTATTTCGGCAACAGAGGCAACCGGATCGTTTTCATTTTGTGCGCTGATAGCTTCCAGGCAAAAATACCTGCCCTGCTTCACCGCATCAAATGTTACCGTTTTCCATCCATTTCCTGCTGCGAAGTTACCAGTTATCACGGGTTTATTATTTTGTAACTGTAACATCTGGCCTGGTTTGCGATGCAGTAACGATTCGTCCTGACTGGTTTTATTGAGTATCGGCTTTTCCAAACCAGCCACTACTGCACCAGCTGCCGGCCGATCAACATCCAGCACGATTATTTCGTTAATTCCTTTTTTTAACCAGCTACCCGGGCAATACAATGTTTGTTGCGGGCCAATTTTCCAAAAACGACCCAGATTATATCCATTTACCCATACCATTCCCTTCCCCCACTGACTCATATCTAAAAATGTGTTGCCGGTAGTAGTCAGTATAAAGGAAGTTTTATACCAGGCAGGGCCATTAGCCGGGCTTTTAGCATATTTTGCCTGCTGTTGAAATGCATAGTCTACTGGGAAATTGTATACCTGCCAGTTATGTAATACCGTGCTATCCGCATTTTGCACCAGCACCACTTTTTGCGTAATTCCTTTTCTATCTATAATAGCCTGCCCATAGTTTACCCTACCTGTGGCCTCCACTAATATATCTAGCCTGGCCACTGCATTAGTAGCTGGCAGGTTTACACTATTATCACCGCGGCGACGATCCAGCTTGCCCACAGCTTTCCCGTTTACAAAAACAGTGGCCCAGTCATGCACCTCACTGATATACAATTTTCTGGCAGCATTGCCGGCAGGTAATTGCGTACGATAAAGTATACGCCCCCAGCCCTGGTTAAATTGCTCCATAGAAGCAATATCCACACTGGTATTCGCTACAGGCAGGTTGGCAAATAAGCCGGCTGTTTGCGTAAACCGCATAGCAGGTATAGCAATTGTTTTTTCCGGATTCTCCGGAATATCTCCCAACACTTCGCCTTCCTGCAAATAGTTCTTTAACAGGTTACGCACTGCAAAAAACTTATCGGTAGTGTTACCCGCTTCATCAATAGGCGCATTGTAATCGTAAGAGCTGGCAGTTGGCGCATAGGGCGGCGCATTAGCGCCAGCCCACTGACCAAAAGAAGTACCGCCATGAGCCATGTACAGACTAAAGGAGATATTGCGATCCATCATATCCTTTAAGCTGCCAATGAATGAGTTGATATCACGGGTTTCGTGCGGACGCCCCCACTGATCAAACCAGCCTGTCCAGTATTCACTGCACATTAAAGGCGCATCGGGGTTCATCTCTTTAAACTTTTTAAACTGGTTATCAATGTTAGAACCTGCGCCAAAGTTTAAGGTGCTGGCTACGCCCTCCAGTTTATAACGGTGAAAATTGCTGGACCAGTCGCAACGGAATAATTGCACCTTATCAAAGCCCGCTGCACGCACCTGGTCGCGTATAGCACTCATATACACTTCATCATTGCCCCAAACGCCATACTCATTCTCCACCTGCACCATAATAATGTTGCCGCCGTTTTGTATTTGCAATGGTGCCAGTTGTTTGCCTGCCTGCTTCAGGTAGCGGGTGGCTTTTTGCATAAACAGGCTGTCTTTAACAGAACGCACCTGCAAATCTTTCTTTTTCAGCAGCCACCAGGGCAAACCGCCCATATCCCACTCCGCACACACATAAGGGCCAGGCCGTACTATACAATACATACCATTCTTCTGCACCAGCTTTACAAACGCCGCCACATCCTTTTGTCCTTCAAAATCAAACACGCCTTCCTGTTGCTCGTGATAGTTCCAGAACAGGTAAATACAAATAGTATTCATGCCCATAGCTTTGCATAACTGAATACGATGCTCCCAGTATGCTTTAGGGATGCGGGGATAATGCAATTCGGCCGCACGTACCACAAAAGGCTTTCCGTTGAGTATAAAACTGTTTTTACCGGCTTCAAAAGTGCCGGGTGCTGCAGATTGCGCAAAAAGCGTGGTAAGAGTAGCCAGTAATAACCAGCATAAGCTTATCCGTTTAATTATATGGCTCATAGTAGGGTAAAAAATGGTTGCCGAAGATATCTTTTCCCGGGCATTTACACTACCTGTATATTCACCATTAACATTTGCACACGTATTATCTTTTTACAACCTGCTGAAGGACAGCTGGTTTAATATGCTTTGGGGATAGGTAAAATGAGTAAATTGCGCACTATATTCCAATCTATTTATTAACTACTATCACATGCAAAAAAGATTTGTACATTTTTTAGCAGGATGCACACTGGTAGCAAGCCTTGCTTCTTGTGGCAACAATGCCCCTACTACAGAAGGTAAAAAAGACAGCACCAAAACATTTACTATTACCGAAGACACTGTTGACATTCAGGCCGACAGTGTGGTGTTGAAAAGCGTAGTAGCCTACAGCTCTGACACCTCCGTTAAAAAACCAATCGTGTTAATAGTACCGGAGTGGTGGGGTTTGGATGGCTACGTAAAAGGCAGGGCGCAACAACTGGCTGCGCTGGGTTACTTTGCTGTAGGTATTGACATGTATGGCAATGGTAAAGTGGCCGACAACCCAGGTTTGGCTGGTGAACTGGCCGGTGCATTTTACAAAAACCCGCAATTATGGTACAGCCGCTTACAGGCTGCTTTAGCTAAAGCTAAAACCTATCCTGGTGTAGACACCAGCAAAGTAGCGGCTATTGGCTACTGCTTTGGCGGTTCTGCCGTATTAAACAGCGCCAAACTGGGCTTACCGGTTAACGGCGTAGTAAGCTTTCATGGTGGACTGGCAGGTGTAACACCTGCAAAAGGACAAACCAAAGCCGATATCCTGGTTTGCCATGGTATGGCCGACAGTTTTGTACCTGCTGCTGATGTAGCTACTTTTAAAAAGCAACTGGATTCTGTAGGCGCATCTTACACTTTTAAAGAGTATCCTGATGCTACCCACGCATTCACTAACCCGAATGCTACTGAAAAGGGCAAGAAATTTAACATGCCTATCCGTTATAACGGTGCAGCTGATTCTGCATCTTTCAACGACATGAAAGTGTTCTTTGACAAGATCTTTAAATAAGCAGTACTGCTATTTTTACAAAAGTCTCCTGTTTATGCAGGAGACTTTTGTGTTTTATACCCTTACTTAAAAGCTGCTAAAACTTTCAGAACTTTCATTACATATTATAGCAGCTAAAACATGCATGGGATAAAGCTTTGCAGTCCCTTACAATAAGGGACTACTATTACTGTCTGTTGAGGAAAAACGGTTAATATACACCATAGATTCCGTAAAAAATAGCACGCTTTCCCATTGTGCGTTAGTAACTTCGCGCTGAATTAAAACAATCATTTCATGAATGATTTTTTAGCAGCCCGCTCACAAATGGCCCTGTCCCTCGGCTTTCACATTGTTTTCTCGTGTATTGGAATGGTGATGCCCTTTTTTATGGCAGTGGCGCACTACTACTGGTTAAAAACCGGTAACGATGTATATAAGAATGTTACCAAAGCATGGAGTAAAGGAGTAGCTATCTTTTTTGCTACCGGTGCCGTATCCGGCACCGTGTTATCGTTTGAACTGGGTTTGTTATGGCCCAACTTTATGAAACATGCAGGGCCCATATTTGGTATGCCATTTTCACTGGAAGGCACCGCCTTTTTTATAGAAGCTATTGCACTGGGCTTTTTCCTGTATGGCTGGGGCCGCTTTAATAAATGGTTTCACTGGTTTACGGGTGTTATTGTAGGGGTGAGTGGTTTGGTATCGGGCATACTGGTAGTAGCAGCTAATGCCTGGATGAACAGCCCTGCCGGTTTTGATTATATCAACGGCGAGTATGTAAACATCGATCCTATCAAAGCTATGTTTAATGATGCCTGGTTTTCGCAGGCATTGCACATGTGCCTGGCAGCATTTGCCGCTACCGGTTTTGCGGTGGCAGGCGTGCATGCACTTATGATTGTGCGTAAAAGCCATGTGCAGTTTCATACCAAAGCATTTAGAATAGCCGCCATTTTTGCTGCTGTTGCGGCCATACTACAACCCTTAAGCGGTGATATCTCTGCCAAAGATGTAGCTAAAAGGCAACCCGCTAAACTGGCTGCCATGGAAGCCCATTTTCACACCGGTAAAAAAGTGCCGTTGATTATTGGCGGTATACCAGACGAAAGCACCCAAACCGTAAAATATGCAATGGAATTGCCCGGCCTGTTAAGCTTTATGATTGCGGAAGACTTTAATGCAGAAGTAAAAGGCCTGGACAGTATCCCTAAAGAAGATCATCCACCTGTTGCTATTACCCACTACGCGTTCCAGGTAATGGTGGGTATGGGCATGATTATGATGCTGGCTGGTGTGTTATACCTGATAGGCTTATGGAGGAAAAAGCGATGGCTGGAAAGCAACTGGCTGTTGCGTTTTTTTGTGATATGCACCCCGCTTGGTTTTATAGCAGTGGAAGCTGGCTGGACGGTAACCGAAGTAGGCCGGCAGCCCTGGATTATACATGGCATTATGCGCACAGCAGATGCCGTAACCCCTATGCCCGGCATCAATTATTCGTTTTACCTGTTTACAGCTGTGTATATGTCGCTGGCTGTGATAGTAACCTTTATGCTGTACCGCCAGATTAAAATGGTAGGCAAACTGTATGATATAACTCCTGCTTCACACTTAACCACCCATTAAGCTTATGCTGTACGTTATTATCTGTTTTTTATGGGCATCTATCTGGCTATACCTGTTATTAGGCGGCGCCGATTTTGGAGCAGGTATTCTGGAACTGTTCACCTCTAAAGGCAACCGCGATAAAACACGTGATACCATGTACCAGGCCATTGGCCCGGTGTGGGAAGCCAACCATATGTGGCTGATCATTGCTATTGTAATACTGTTTGTAGGGTTCCCGGTTATTTATTCCACTATGAGCGTGTACCTGCATATTCCGTTAACGGTAATGCTGCTGGGCATTATAGCACGCGGCACTGCTTTTGCCTTCCGCCACTACGACGCTGTGGTAGATGATATGCAGGTGTTATATAACCGCATTTTTACCTGGAGCAGCCTTATTACTCCCCTGTTCCTGGGCATTATAGCAGGTAGCACCGTAAGCAGCACTATTAACCCGGATGCCAATAATTTTTTAGATGCCTATGTATTCAGCTGGCTCAGCTTTTTCTCTGTAGCCGTTGGTTTATTCACCGTGGCCATCTGTGCCTTTCTTGCTGCTATTTACCTGATAGGCGAAACCAATAACGATACCGATAAAAAACGCTTTATCAGCAAAGCAAGGATAGCCAACATTGCGGCCGTTATTTTTGGCGGCATGGTGTTTACAGCCGCCTGGAAAGAAGGGATACCACTGGTAGACTGGATTTTTGGCAACGCCGTAGGTATTGCCGCTATTACAGCCGCCAGCCTGTCGCTGGTGTTATTATGGTACCTGTTACTAAAAGGCAAAACCAAAGTTTTGCGCATACTGGCTGGCTTCCAGGTAACCATGATATTAATTACCACCACCTTTAAACACTTTCCCAATATTGTAATACTCAAAGGTGGCGGCCATTTATCATTGATGGAACATCACGGGCACGATAAAACCCTGCAGGCCCTGGGTATGGCCTTGTTGCTGGGTAGCCTATTTATATTGCCAGCGTTATTTTACCTGATATACAGTTTTCAGAAAAAAACAGCTGCCGGTACCGATCATCATCATTAAACCGGAGTTTATAAACAAGTTTGTAGTTTTACGCTGTAATATCCCCCTTCATGAGCAGTACCTCTGTATTACGGCATACGGTAAATGAGTTAATTGAAACAATAGGTGAAGCCCCTCAGCCCGACGGGCTTCACGTGTATATACAGAAAACACCTGAATTCATCCCGGAAATCCCGATCCTGTATCCGCATCGCATGGCCGACCCTTTGCTATTTCTGGTGCTGGACGGAGAAATGACCCTGAAGATGAACCTGGTAGAATACACCATTCGTAAAAACGAATTCCTATTTATATCACCCAACACCATCAGGCAGTTTATTAGCCATTGCAACGACTCTAAAATGGCTTGTATGTGCTTTAGCATAGACTTTATGCTAAAAACAGGGATAGCCAAAAGTTCGCTGGACCCTTCGGCATTTATTTCCAGCAAACAATCGCCGCACCTTGTTCTCACTTCCGAAGAAGCCAATACCATATCGCAGCTGATGCAGCTTTTATATGAGCGCAATATTACACCTGCCAACTACCCTTTTCGCGAAGAAAGGCTGATACACTGCTTTGGTACCTTAATGTATGAGCTGGCAGCCATACATACGAACCAACACCAGAAGCTACCGCTAAAGCTTACCCGTAAAGAAGAGATTAGTGCTTCTTTTTTAAACCTGCTTACGCAACATTTTAAAGAGCAGCGCAGTTTGCAGTTTTATGCCGACCTGCTGTTTATTACCCCCAAATACCTGACACAAACTATCAAGGACATTCTCGGGAAAACCGCCGGTGAAATGATTGATGAAATGGTGATTACCGAAGCCAAGGTATTACTGCACAGTACCTCACACTCTATTGCCCAGGTAGCAGAAAGCCTTTACTTCAGCGACCAGTTTTTCTTCAGCAAGTTTTTTAAAAACCAAACCGGACTTACCCCTACCGAATACCGCAAGGTTTCTTAAACAGGCTTACCATTCCAGGAAAAAGGACTTTTAGACATATTCCGTAGCTATATAGACATTGCGGCGGCTGTTTATTAACGGCAGCTTTGCACTATCATTTAACAGATAGTGTATCACGTATGAATAAGCAGCTGAGCGGAACTGTTACTATAGTTGCGGGCGGAAACACGCCCATAGGCGCCGGAATAGTTAAAACTTTTTTATTACACAATGCTTTTGTAATAGCCCCGCTGTCTACTGCCGAGGAAATTATTCAACTACGCAGCAGCCTTTCCAGCGTGCAAACAGGCCAGCTGATTACCCTGCTGCACGATCCGCTGGATTACCGGAAAGCAGAAGACATTAAAGAATGCATTAAGCAGGTATATGGCCATGTAGACCTGGTGGTATCCGCCTTTGACAATAACTGGCATGGCCGTGCATTGCTGGATATTGAAATAGATGAATGGCAAAAAGCCATTGATGAGAATATTACCGCACACTTTATTATTAACCGGGTAGCGTTGAAGCTGATGAAAGAGCAGCACAAAGGCATGTATATCAACATCTGCAATGCCGATGTGCTTTGTGCCCGGCCTTACGCCTCGCTTACCCGCCTGATTACAGAAAATCAAACGGAGTTATCGGTTATGCTGGCCGAAGAGGTAAAACATTATAATATCCGGTATTATCATTTGTTCCTGCATAACATTGTAACCGGGCAACCGCTTTCAGAACAAACCTATCCTGATTTAACTACCCCCTTGATGACAGGCGAACATATCATTAAACTATATCATCATCAACTGCATAACACTGACCAGTTGTTTCAGTATTATCCCGCCGCTGTAGCAGCTGGTTAGTACTTACCCGCGCATTCATTTACACAATATATAAAAGCAAGTATTATTTATGACAGCATTAAAATGTTTAATGCCCTGTACGGCACTGTATGCCCTTTTGTTAAGTAGCTGCGGACACAGCGAAAAAGCCCCGGAAGCTGAAACCAGGGCTAAAGTGGCTGTTAAACAAATACAGACCACCGGCCAACAGGAAACCCTGTTATATAGCGGCACTATTGAAGCCGACAACACCGTTTCGCTGGGCTTTACCATATCGGGCCGGGTAACTTCTGTGCTGGTGCAGGAAGGCGAGCATGTACATGCCGGGCAATTATTGGCCACCATAGAAACCAATGAATATGAGAATGCCTTAAAGGTATCGGAAGCCAGCCTGGAACAAGCTATGGACAATTTTAAAAGGTACAATGAACTGCATGCAAAAGGAAGTTTACCCGAGCGTGATTTCATTGGCGCCAAAGTGGCACAGGCACAAGCGGAAGCCAACAAAAGCGCTGCTGCGAAAAGATTGGCCGACACCAAACTGTATGCCCCTTTTGCCGGTATCATCTCTTCAAAAGCGATTGAAAAAGGCGCTATAGTAGCCCCTGCTGTTACCGCTTTTACCGTATTAAAAACAGACGTGGTATATGCCCGTGCCTCTGTAACCGAAAGCGAAATAGCTAAACTGAACATTGGCAAAAACGCACAGGTAATCATACCCGTATCGGGCGATACCTGCAAAGGCACTGTTACCATCATTAACCCACAGGCCGATGCTACCACCCGCACCTTTAATGTAAAAATCCGTTTGGCCAATAATGCCGGCAAACTGTTGCCTGGTATGCTCAGCGACATTGCTATACATACCGGCAGGCAAGTGAATGCTATTACCGTTCCGGCTGAAGCAGTAATACGTGATGCTGACGACATCACCTATGTGTTTGTAGTAAACGAAAGCAACAGGGCCATTCGCAAAAGAATAACCACCGGTGGCTTAACCGCCAATGAGGTACTTGTTACTAACGGCCTGCAACCAGGCGATAAAGTAGTAACGGAAGGACAAAACAAATTAAAAGACGGCCAGGCAATAACCCTGTAGTTTATATCACGCTCACATTACCGAGATGAAGAAAAGAAGAATCAATATTATAGAGGCCGCTATGAAGTATAAGCAGATAACCCTGGTTATGACGCTTATATTGGTAATAACAGGCATCATAGCCTTGTTAACCATGCCGCGGAGTGAAGACCCGCGTATCACCGTAAGGCAGGGCCTGGTAATAGCCAGCTATCCCGGCGCCGATGAAGTGCAAATGGAACAGCAGGTAACTAATAAAATAGAACAATACCTGTTTAGCTTTGAAGAAATACGCAAGGGCAAAACCAAATCGGAAACCAAAGAAGGTTTAACGGTAATTACCGCCGAGCTGAATGAAAATGTAAAAGACCCCAAAAAATTCTGGAGCACGCTACAACACGGGCTTAATACCAACATGCGCGGCGTGTTACCTTCCGGTGTACAAGGACCGATGGTGAACAGCGACTTTGGCGATGTGGTAGCGCAGATGATTACTGTATCGGCCCCATCACGCAGCTATGCCGAAATTGAGAAATACCTGGATAAGCTGGAAGACGGCATCAAAACCATTCCTGCCGTTTCTAAAATAAAACGCTATGGTGGACAGCGCCAGCAGGTGTATGTGACTGTAGAAGATGAAAAGCTGCGGCAGTATGGCTTTGACTTCTCTACCATTGCCAATGTGTTACAGGCACAGAATGTAACTAATCGCACCGGCGACATCACATTATCAGCCAGCAGCATTCCCATTTTTGCCAATAGCCGCCTGCATTCAGAAACAGAGATCGGTAACCAGATCATCTATAGTAACCCCAATGGCAAAGTAGTTCGTTTAAAAGATGTATCCCGCATAGAAAGACGTTACGAAGAGCTAAACAGCTTTATACAGGTAGACGATCATAATGTAATGATGCTTACCGTGGAAATGCAGCCGGGCAACAACATTGTAAGCCTGGGCAAAGAGCTGGATGAAAAGCTGGAAGAAGTTAAACGTACGCTGCCACCCGATGTAAAGGTGAACATTATTGTAAATCAGCCCGAAGTGGTAAAAGAACGTGTAAGCCACTTTATGGTGGAATTTGCCATTGCCATTGCTTCGGTAATTATAGTGGTAATGCTGCTATTGCCTTTACGTATAGCCACTATCTCGGCCATTGCAGCGCCGGTTTCGGTTGCCGTTACCTTTGGCGTACTGAATATGATTGGCATTGAAATACACCAGGTAACACTGGCAGCCATGATTATTGTACTTGGTATGGTGGTAGATGATGCTATTGTAATAGTAGACAACTACATTGAAAAACTGGATGAAGGAGTACCCCGCTGGACAGCAGGCTGGCAAAGTGCTACCCAATTAATGGTACCCGTGTTTACGGCTACTGCCGCCATCATCTTTGCCTTTTTACCGCTGGCCTTTTGCCTGAACGGGGTAGCCAAAGAATTTATACAGGCGTTGCCTGTTGCCGTAGGCGTAGCATTATTTGCCTCTTTTTTAGTGGCCCTGCTACTTACCCCCTACCTGTGTTTCCTGTTTTTGAAAAAAGGACTGAAACATAAAATAAGCGACCGTCCGGCTAAGAAAAAAATGCTGGATCATTTGCAGGATGCTTATAATAAAGCCGTTGAGTTTTGTTTCCGTTGGCCTAAAATCACGCTGCTGGCTGGTGTTGCATCAGTAATATTGGCTATGGTAGCAGGCTCTAATACCGAACAGGAATTGTTTCCTACCGCTGAACGAAACCAGTTTAACATTGAAATATGGATGCAGAACGGTACAGACATAGCTGCTACAGAACAGGCGGTAAAAAAAGTAGAAGCTGCTATTAAAACCGATAAGCGTGTGGTAACCACCGCCAGCTTTATTGGCACCAGCTCACCCCGCTTCCATTCTAACTATGCCCCGGAAACACCGCGTAAAAACTTTGCACAGATATTCATTAACACCATAAGCCCTGAAGCTACAGAGGAAATGGCGCATGAATACTTAGCTAAGTTCAACAACTTTTTACCCAATGGCTATGTACGTATCCGCCAATTATCATTGAAGGAAACACCTGCCCCCGTAGAAATACGCGTGATTGGTGATAACCTGAACGACCAGAAAAAAGTGGCTGAACAAGTGAAGGCCATACTGGAGAAGACAAAGGGCACCAACTGGATACGCACCGATTACCAGGATGATTATTTTGGTATTAAAGCCGTAACCAAAGAAGATGCAGCCAGCAGGCTGGGTGTTACCAACAACATGATCACCCAAACACTGGGCGGCGAAATAAAAGGATATACCGTTTCCACCTTCTGGGAAGGCGATAAACCTATTGACATAGTGCTGCGACTGGATGCCAAAAACAGGGCTGATTTTAACCAGCTGGAAAACATGTATATCAGCACCCGCTACAATACAAAAGTGCCTTTAAAAGAGGTGGCAGAATTACAACCGTCGTGGCACACCGGCGTAATTGCGCACCGTAATGGCCTGCGCACACTTACCGTACGTTCCGAAGCACAGATGGGTATTAAAGCCACTACTATAGTAGCAGCCATTAAACCACAGATAGCCGCACTTTCCTTACCGGAAGGCATACGCATTGGTTATGGTGGTGAAGAGGAATCATCTAACGAAACCGGACCGGGTATGGGTAAATCGCTGGGTATAAGCCTGGTGCTTATTTTCCTTACCCTGCTGTTCCAGTTTAAAAACATAGGAAAAGTATTGATAGTACTGGCCACCTTCCCACTAAGCCTACTAGGCGCCATGCTGGGTCTGTTGCTTACCGGTAACCCCTTTGGCTTCACTGCATTCATGGGCATCATTAGTTTGATGGGTATAGTAGTACGTAATGGTATTATACTGGTGGATTATGCAGATGAGTTAATACTTGAACATGGTTACACTATTAAAGCAGCAGCATTGGCATCGGCCAAAAGAAGGATGCGTCCTATCTTCCTCACCTCTTCTGCTGCTGCCATAGGTGTAGTGCCTATGATATTAAGCAAGTCGCCCTTGTGGGCACCATTGGGTAGCGTGCTGGCAGTAGGCCTGCTGGTAAGTATGGTAATGACCTTGTTTATTGTGCCGGTGTTGTATTACAAGTTTATTAAACCGGCTCCCGTAACTGAGCTGGAAGCACAACCCGATGCCGATGAGCATATTCAATACAAACCATCGCATTAACCATTTACGAGCGTTTCAACTTTTTAATACATGAAATTTCTATATTTTATTACTGCTGGTCTTTTACTAACAGGCACAGCCAGGGCGCAACAACTGCTAACCCTGGAACAATGCCGGCAAATGGCCACAGAACGCAACAACAACCTGAAAGCGGCACAGCAAAAAATAGAAGCAGCCAAAGCACGCAAGGCACAGGCCTATGCCGGTGGCAAACCCACGGTGGATGTATCCGCTACCGGCTTTTACTTTGGCAAGCCACTTAACTCATTACTGCCAGAATATGGTATCAGCCCTGGCGTAAGTGTTTCACAATCTATATATGCAGGCGGCAAGGTTAAACTGAATAAACAGCTGGGCGATAATGGTGTACAAACGGAAGAGGAACAAAAAGTGTATACTACCGCCGAAGTTTTGTTCAATACAGAGAAAGCATACTGGCAGGTAGTGCAGGCCGGTGAAAAAATAAGACTGGCCCGGCAATACAGTAAACAACTCGACGCTTTGTTTACCGATTTAAATAACCAGTATGTAGCCGGCATCACTTACAAAAATGATGTGTTGCGCGTAAAGGTGCAGCAAAACGATAACGAACTGAACCTGCTAAAAGCGAAGGATGCGCTGTTGCTGGCTAAACTAAACCTGGCCCAGGTAACAGGCATGTCCGATACCACCGGTTTTGCTGTCAGCGATAGCATAACCGGCAGCTTTGCACAACAACTGGCCGATACGGTGCAGCAGGGTAAAGCCGCCAACCGGGCCGAAATACGTATTCTGCAGCATAACCTAACAGCGGCCAAAATACAGGAAAGCATGTTGAAGGCCGATACCCGGCCTTCCATTAACCTGGGCCTGAACGGAGTTTCTGCCTTTGGTAAGCAAGGTATCAACCCTACCAGCAATGCTAATTTCATGGCCAGCTGGTACAGTATGCTTAGCGTAAACATTCCCGTATTCGACTGGAACAAAAGAAAGCAAAAGGTAAAAGAACAACAATACACCGTTGCTGCCCAACAGTTTCAGCTTAAAGAACAGGAAGAACTGATTTCACTGGAAGTGCGCCAGGCAAACTTACAGCTGAACGAAAGTGCCCGACGCGTAGAGCTGTCCGGAGCATCGCTGGAACAGGCGGAAGAAAATTTGCGGTTAAGCGCCGACCGTTTAAAAGCCGGTACTATTATAGGAAAAGACGTACTGGAAGCGCAAACGCTATGGCAACAGGCATACAGCGATATGATTGATGCAAAAGTGGCTTATAAAATAAGTGAAGCCACACTTAGAAAGGCTTTAGGCAACATGTAACAAAGAGGATAAAAAAATAAGGCGTCTCAAACATTGAGACGCCTTTTCAATTAGGGGAAGGTACTAAATAAAGTGTAACTAACTATTGTTTGGTTACTACTACTCCATCTGCCAGATCGGCATTAATGCTTACTTTAAAAGCATTTTCGATTTTCTGATTACCGGAACGGATCACAAACACAGGATTCATTTCTGAGTCATCTTTCAGCAGGTGAATGGCCTTGCTAAAGTGTGCATCATTAAATTGTCCATTATATAATACGTCACCTGCATCATTCTTTATAATCAAGGTGAACTTTTGTGCTGTTGGATTGTCGAACGCTACGCGAAATACGACACCGTTATCTTCATTGCCTGCGTATTGTACGGTCACTTGCTTTTCAGAGATAGTAGTTTCCTCTTTTTCTTTGCCAGAAAGCACGTTTGCCTTGCTGGTGAAAGTGGCTGAAACCATTACTAATAAAAGAACAACTGCGGCAAAATAACTTGTTTTCATATATTTTTTTTTATGTTGATTGGTGCTTTTCAGAGGTTGTTATTTTCTTTGACGATACAAAAGTAGAACGTTGAACAAGCACATGCAAACCATCTTTTATTGGTTTTTATTATTGGCAAACTTATTTCCAACATACACAACGAATTGAAAATTAGATTATTACAGGTGTGATTTTCTATGATCACCAACGCTGAAATGTTAAGCAAATGATAAAGCATTTGTATTTGCTTTTCACATGTATGTGTATAGCCCATAAGCGCTTCTATGGTTATCAATAGAAGATTTTGTACTTTTGTGCTGCGCATGCACAAATACTGGTACATACTACTGTTAGCAATAAGCGGGTTATTAATACTACCTGTTGTAAGTAGTTATGCCTGCCAGCCACAACATGCCTGTTGCAAGAAAAAGAAGAGCACACATACAAAAGTGGTTGCCAAACAAAGCAACAGCCAACATCACTGCAAAGGTTGCGGCAACTGCAAGCACTCCGGTTGCCAATGCACCCCTCCTTTTAATAGCCTGGTAAGCGTGTTACCGCCTGCACCACTTTCTTATCCTGCCCCTAATCATTCACAGGTGCTGTTATGGTTTTATACCGAAAACCTACCTCCTTCTGTTTACCTGTCCAGCAAGCAACCGCCTAAGTTAGCCTGATTCGTTTAGCACAGCCATAGTTGTGTTCTGCCGGCAAGTAACTATTGCCGGCCCTGTTTGTTATTTCATTTATCCTTTAACGAATTAGTATGAAAGCAATACTTCTGTTCATAGGCATAAGCCTGTGTACCTATACCTCTTTTGCCCAGGTAAAACATGCTGCCACCGCCACTGTAAAAGTGTATGGCAACTGTAATCAATGCAAAACCGCTATTGAAAAAGCCGCCAACAGCAAACACTCCCAGGCTGTATGGAACAGTGACAACCAAACAGCTGTTATCACTTACGACAGCACCCGCACCACGCTTAACACAGTGCTAAAGCAAATAGCCCTGGCTGGTTATGATAACGAGCAGTTTCTGGCGCCGCAAAATGTGTATGCACAATTACCTGCCTGCTGCCAATATACACGTGTGGCTAAAAAAGCCAGCTTACCCGAAACTGAAGAACATAGCGCTCATACAACAACCTCCTCAGCCACCATCCCCGCACATGCCCTTGGCGCAGTTGCTGATGCTTATTTTGCAATGAAAAACGCACTGGTAGCTGGCAATAGCAGCCAGGCCGCTGTAGAAGCCAACCGTTTGCAGCAAGCTATTGAACAAGTAGCTATGGCGCAGCTGGCGCAAGAGCAACATATGGCGTGGATGAAAGCCGGCAAAGACCTGGCAGCTTCAGCTGCTGTCATTGCAAGCGTAAAAGACATTGACAAGCAACGTATGGCATTGGCACAGCTTTCCACTCATTTATACCCGGTGATAAAAGCAGGTGGTATAGGCCGGCCTGTATATTATCAACACTGCCCTATGTATAACGATGGCGCAGATTGGTTCAGCACAGAAAAAGCCATTAAAAACCCATACTACGGCAACCAGATGCTTACCTGTGGTAAAACAACAGAAACTATTCAATAACCTGCTTTTGACTCATCCACGAATGAAATATTGTATACTGCTTGTAGCAGCCAGCATGCTGTTATGCACTGCTATGGCGCAAAAAACGGTGCGTTACGATTTGTATGTAACCGACACCTTGCTTAACTATACCGGAAAGCAAAAGAAAGGCTATGTGGTAAACGGACAAACGCCTATGCCCACACTCACTTTTACAGAAGGCGACACGGCATTGATATATGTACATAACCAACTAAAGAAAGAACAAACCAGCTTACATTGGCACGGCCTGATATTGCCTAATCGTTATGATGGGGTGCCGTATTTAACCACCGCCCCTATTGAACCAGGCGAAACACATGAGTATAAGTTTCCGCTGGTACAAAGCGGCACCTACTGGTATCACTCACACACCGGTTTGCAGGAACAGAATGGCATGCACGGCGCTTTCATTATCCACAAGCGCAACGAGCCTGTAATGCCGGAGTACACCTTAATACTGAGCGAATGGACAGACATGAATCCCATGCAGGTACACAGAAGACTGCACAATGCCGATGACTGGTTTGCCATTCAAAAAAGCGGTGTACAAAAGGGAGCTACGCAAAGCTATGCAGAAGCCATAGGTGCCGGACATTTAGGTACCAAGCTGAAGAACGAGTGGAAGCGCATGGCTGCTATGGATGTAAGCGATGTATACTACAATCGTTTTTTAGCAAACGGCAAACCCGAAACACAGGCGCCACAGTTTAAAGCGGGCGACAGGGTAAAACTGCGCATTATCAATGGAGGAGCCAGCACCTATTTCTGGCTGCAATATGCCGGTGGAAAAATGGAAGTAGTAGCCAGCGATGGTGAGGACGTGGAACCCGTGAAGGTAGACCGTATGATTATGGGTGTAGCCGAAACCTACGACATCATTGTTACCATTCCTGCCGATAGCACAGCCTTTGAACTATTAGCAACCTCCGAAGATAGAACACGCTCTACCTCTTTATGGCTGGGCAAAGGCATCAAACAACTGGCCACACCACTGGCTCCGTTGAAATATTTCGAGGGCATGAAGATGATGAACGGCATGATGAAGATGGATGGCACACTGGATGACATGGGTATGAATATGAGCCTGCAACAAATGGATATGAACGTAGTGATGTATCCTGAAATCACCGGTGGTAACAATAAGCACCCGTTGCACAAAGGCATGCATATGGATAGCGGCGTTACTATGGAAAACCAGTATAACAGCAATGCTATTTCCAACATCGTTACCCTCAACTATGCCATGCTGAAAGCCACCCATAAAACCACTCTACCACAAGCCCCGGTGAAAGAACTGAAATTTGAGCTTACCGGTAATATGAACCGCTACTTATGGAGTATTAACAACAAAACCATTTCGGAAACGGATAAGATAATGATTAAAAAAGGCGAGAACGTACGCCTGATATTATATAACAACTCCATGATGCGCCACCCCATGCACCTGCATGGACATTTTTTTAGAATAGTAAACGGTCAGGGCGATTACGCTCCACTGAAAAATGTACTGGATATTATGCCTATGGAAACCGACACGCTGGAATTTGCAGGCACGGAGGATGGTGACTGGTTTTTCCATTGCCACATACTCTATCACATGATGAGTGGCATGGGCCGCATTTTCAGTTATGAAAATTCAGCCCCCAACCCCGACCTACCCGATGCGTCTAAAGCCTGGAAAACCTTTTTACGGGAAGACAAAGGCATGCACCTGATGGCACAGAACGATTTTGCCAGCAATGGCAATGATGGGGAAGCTATGCTGCAAGGCAACCGCTGGAAGCTGCAAACAGAATGGCGCTTAGGTTACAACAACATGCACGGCTACGAATCGGAAGTACACCTGGGAAGATACCTGGGCCGCATGCAATGGCTATTCCCTTATATAGGCTTTGACTGGCGCTATCGCAAGATGGAAGAAATGGAAATGGAGAAAAACATATTTGGCCAGGTAAACACGAAGGATAAACGAAGTGTGCTATGTGCAGGTATACAATATACCTTACCCATGTTGCTGGTGGCAGATGCCCGTATTGATACGGAAGGAAAAATACGCATGCAACTGATGCGGGAAGACATACCAGTATCCAGCCGCCTTCGCTTTAATTTTATGGTAAACTCCGACAAAGAGTATATGGCAGGGTTCAGATATGTAACTACTAAGTTTATGTCGTTATCTACCCATTACGATAGTGATATGGGCTGGGGAGCAGGTATTACATTAAACTATTAATGCAGTTCCCTGCTTATCATTACAAAAGAACAGGCAGCATCACATTGGAGACACTGCCTGTTCTTTTATTTTGCTTTCATAAATGACTGATGTACTCGTCAGTACATCGAACATATTATCAATACGCATTTATAGAATATTCTTACAGCGATTCTGGTGCAGGTTCATGCTCTTCTATATTTTCATACTTCACTTCACAAATCATGGCAGCAGCTTTCAACAGGTTGCTGGTTTTGTAATCAGGTTTACGAAAACGATTCATCACCCATTCGGTTTCGTTACCCACATCATATAACACGCTTTTACAACCTGCAAGATGACCGGCTTCTACATCATTCAGATTATCTCCTATCATCCACGAATTTTTTAAATCAATCTGCAACTCCTGTGATGCCTGTAACAACATGCCTGGCGCCGGCTTACGACAATTACATTTTTTAGCAAAATCAGCAATCACACCATCCGGGTGGTGGGGACAATAGTAAAAAGCATCTATGAACACATCTGATGCAGCCAGCAAGCCTGCCAGGTGTGCATTCGCTTTCATCAACTGCTTTTCGTTAAAGTAGCCTTTGGCTATCCCTCCCTGGTTAGATACCACTATTAACAGATAATCGTTCTGCTGCAGCATTGACAGCGCCTCTACTACCCTATTTTCCAATGCTATACGTTCCAGGTCAACGTTATAGGGAACATTTTTAATCAATGTTCCGTCTTTGTCAATAAAAACTGCTTTATTCATGTGTTATAGGTTACTGGGTTTATCTGGCCGCTGACTTGCCATCAAGGCCTGGTGATAAAAAATCATGTATGAATGCCCGATATCATTTAATAACAAATTACTATGCCACTTGTTTGCGCAGGCGCAGGAATATTCAGCATTTTATTATATAATCATCATATAATTCGGGCCATTTTATATGATACAAAGGAACCGTTTACAGGCATCTTTATTTCGGTAGGAGCATTTGTGTAGAAGCCTTTCCACAGTGCTCAAACAAAACGTTTACACACTGTTACATTCGATTTGATGAAATACCCACTATAGGCATGGATCGCAATTTGTAATGCATTTTAATGCTATGTTCCTTTTACGGGATTTCCCTGGTATAACTTTATATAAATAGCGCCTATGAGCATAAAGATATCCGGAATTGCAACCAAGAAGCAAGCACCGTTACAACAGACGCATCATCAGAACGCATCTTTACCTAAGCCTGCCCATCCGGTGTTGCCGGAGGTGGAGGAAGAAGTAAAGAAATTATATTTACCAGTAATACCCAATAGCTACATATGTATGCATCCAGGCAGCCGCGGAAGTAGCTATCAATGGCCACCCCATTACTTTGCCTATATAGCAGATTCCTGCATTGAAAAAGGCTACACCGCCATTATCACTGGCACTAAAGAGGAAAAGGATATTACACGGGAAGTGATCAAATGCATGCGGCATTCCGCTATTGATTTAACCGGATGCACAAGCACAGAAGCAATGGCCTGGCTTATCAATAATTCGTTTATGCTGGTAGCCAATTGCACTGGCGCGTTATATATGGCATCTATAATACAGTCGCCTGGAGTGATTATTTGCATGGACGGTAAGCCAGAACGCTGGAAGCCGGCTAACCGGCGGTTGCACACAGTAATAGATTGGATGAAAACACCTTATCCCGAAGTTGTATTTAATGCAGTAGAAACCATTTTTACAAAACAAAACGCCCTTAGAGCCTGATGAATCCTCAGCACCTTCCTATCCATTTCACCTTTGGAAATATTATTTACAAAGTGTCTTATACTATCGCAGATGATATTGCGGATGTTTTTACGCGACCTGTAGAAATACCCAGCTCGGGTATCCCTTATTCGTTTGACATAAGCACCAAACAGTTTAAATACCGCGAGCTGGTGCACATTCCTCAAAACACTCGCTTTATAGATGCGTTAACGGATTTTTTAAATGAACACATTATCTTATCATAAAAAAGCCAACCATTATTTACCTTCTTTTTGATGATAAGCTATATCCCAATTTAACATGGCTTCTTCCATAGTAGCCCCTTTCGCTATTACATTATCTGACGGGGGAGCTCCCAACACACAATAAAACACATCTCCATCCCGGTAAATATCTGGTCTGAAATTTTGCACCGAAGCCGGCACCCCCTCCCTGGTATAATCCACACGAATACGTTCTTTTTCCAGCGACATAACAATTAGTTTACTTATATAAGATACAAAAAAATATGCTAACAGCATACCCTCCGGATCAATTCCTAACGGCTCTGTAACCACATTTACAGTAAAGTAACGCCATAGCAGTACTACTGTCAGTTGCCCCAATATATTATAAACAGTACTATAGATATAATTCCGGCCCCTTACCCAAAGAGTAAGAGGCTTTTTCGTACCCGGTATTTTGCTTATTGATCTCCCGCGAGAACTTGCGCATAATCTCAGAGAGTTGTAGCATGCTTCCAGCAAGTACATGCAATCGCTGCAGAAGTTCCGGCATTTACCGGAAGAACTTTCAGAAGACTTCCAACAGTACTGGCATCATTCCGGCAAGTACTTGAATAAGATGCCAGTACTCGCCAGACTTTCCAGCAAGTTCCGGCATTTGCCAGACAAGTTTTTTGAACTAATCCCGGAACTTGCCGGACACATGCACCAACTTACGGAGCAAATCCATGAACTCTTGCGGCAAATTCTCCAACCTTCTGGCCATTCCAGAGAGTTGCCTGGAATGCTCAGGCAACCTTCCGGGCAAATCAGGGAACTCCCCGAAAGGATGCCACAACCTTCTGGGCATTCCAGGGAGTTGTCTGAAATGCTTAGGCAACTCTCTGGACAAATCAGGGAACTCCCCGAAAGGATGCCACAACCTTCTGAGCATTTCAGGGAGTTGTCTGGAATGCTCAGGCAACTCTCCGGAGTGATGGACCAACCTTCTGGAGAAAAACTAAAGTGCCAAAATCGCAAATATTGACTCAATTTACAGTGACGGGAGTTTTTGACTGTCGCAATTAATGCAAATTGAGCTATTTAGTGTCCAAATTGATGAGAAATGGAGATTACCCGTCGCATACAAAAACAGATTGAAGATCAATGGGGGGGCAAAAAAAAATCCCGCATAAAGCGGGATTATATGAGCGGAAGACCAGGCTCGAACTGGCCACCCCGACCTTGGCAAGGTCGTGCTCTACCAAATGAGCTACTTCCGCATTTCCTGTAAGAACTTTCCTTTTTCGTTTGTAACCTCCTTTTGATCAGTGCGTTACTGCGAATCGGGTTGCAAATATAGGATTAGATTTAATAACGACAAATTTTTGGGATTTTTTTTCCGAGCTTTTTTATTGAACAGGCATTTAAATCTTGCCTACACCACTCTTATCCTCTTCTCTCACAGTCCTTTTTTCTTTTTTCGACATCTTTTTTCCTGTTTCCGGCAAGATTCAACCCTATGCTCCTGTTCCTTTGCGCCCACCCTTTAATAAATATCAAACACAATGTCATTAAAAAAAATCGGGGCACTACTAACTGCTTGCCTCTTCACTACTATTCTGCTGGGACAACAGGGTAGCGTTTCCGGAAACGTTAAAACAAGTACAGGAGCACCACTCTCCTCAGCTGTCATCAGCATTGCCGGTAAAAACATTCATACCATTGCCAACGATAGTGGTTTCTTTCGTATTAATGACCTTGCTTATGGCAATTACAGCCTTGCAGTCATTTACCTGGGCGAAGTGTTATTAACACAGCAGATTACCGTAAACCAACCTACGCAGGAATTACAACTGCTGGCTTCTCCCAGTGCCCGCATGATTGATGAAGTTAAAATCATTGGTGTAAAGCCTGTTATTGCACGGCAAAGCGAGTATGTAAGCAAAATGCCATTGAACAGTATGGAAAACTCGCAGGTGTACACAGGCATTACCAGCACTTTAATTACCCAGCAAAAAGTGTACAACCTGGATGATGTAGTACGCAATGCACCCGGCATTAATAAAAGCAACGACAACTGGCCTGGCAGCCTGATGTATGGCGGTGCAACTTATGTAAGCCGTGGTTTTGGTACAGAGGTACGCGCACTAAATGGATTGGCCTGTAACGTAGTAATGCCATCGGATGTGCAAAATGTTTCCAGGATAGAAGTGATCAAAGGCCCTTCTGCTACTTTATTCGGCAGTGTTATTACCTCTTATGGCGGCCTGATTAACCGTGTTACCAAAAAGCCTTATGAAGAGTTTAGTGTGGCAGCAGATGCCAGTGCAGGATCATATAACTTTCAACGCCTGGGACTGGACGTTAACCTGCCTTTGAACAAAGACAAGACTTTTTTATCCCGTTTAAACGTAGCAACCAGCACCCAGGGTAATTTTACCGATAATGGCGGGTATACGAAAAACACCATGATAGCTCCTTCTTTCACTTACAAGCTGAACGACAAGGTAAGAATTGACCTGTCCAGTGAAATCTATAACACACTCAGTGCCGGCAACAGCATGGGCGTGATGTTTACGCTGATGCCTAGTGCCATTAAACAATATACAAGGCAGATACTAACCGACAATCATATACCAGAAGCCAACATCAATTACATCATGAGCCAAATGCCCTCTACGGTGAAAGAAGCTTTTGGTACTGAAAACGTAAATGAATTCGGGCTGGACCGCTTCCGTTCTTTTATGAACAAAAATATAGAAGCCAAAAGCCAGGCAATGAACCTGAACGCTACTGTGCAGTATAAAATATCACCACAGTGGACTTCCACCACTTCTGCATTATATCTTTCAGGTAGTGATGATGGCTATGAAGCCCGCTATGTGTTACTACCCAATGTGGTGCCGGCATTGCTCAATAGCTTATCATCAGGCGTTCCTAAATTTGGTACACCTGGTGCCGATTACCTGGGCCGCAATTCCCGTCATTTTGAATCTTCTGTCAGTTCCAGCCAACTGCAACAAAACTTTACAGGTGACTTCAAAATTGGCGGCATGCGCAACAGAATGGTAATTGGCCTGGATTACTATTATTTCAGAAGCAGTTCGGTATGGCGCAATTTTACCGGCACTTTATTTACAGTGCCTTATGAAGGCTTTTTTGATGTAGTAAAAATCAGGGACTCAGCGGCCAACTACTACGACTTTGAAAAAACGCGCCTCGACAACATATTCGCCACTAAGCAAAATAAAAACAACACTGACTACGGAGTAAACAACAGCATTTATAGCGTGTTTGTAAATGATGTGTTGAATATTTCAGACAACCTTTTAATCAACGCAGGCGCACGCCTTGACAGGTTTGTAGCCAAAGGCAATTATGATGGCGTTAGCAATCAATGGAAAGATGGTTATAAGCAAAATGCGTTTTCACCTAAAGTAGGTTTGGTATATCAGCCGCTGAGAGAGAAACTTTCCTTGTTTGCCAACTACCAAACCGGTTTTAATAACAGAAGTGGTGCAGGAGAAGATAACAAGCCATTTAAACCGGAACACTCCTACCAATGGGAAACTGGTGTTAAATACGCCTTGTTTAACGGCAACTTTACCGGTACTGTAAGCTATTACAATATCACCGTAAACGATATAGTACGCACTAACCCTAAAAATGTATTCTTCAGCATCCAGGATGGAACACAAAAAAGTAAAGGCTTTGAAGCAGAAGTACTGGGCAACCCACTACCTCAGTTTAACGTAATGCTGGGCTATGCCTATAATGATAGCAGGTACGTACGCGCCGATTCTACTGTAAACGGTTTAAGACCTACTACAGCAGGCCCTTACCACCAGGCTAACCTATGGCTGCACTATCATTTCATTACTAAAAACTTCCTGAATAACTTTAGTATTGGAGCCGGCGGCAATTATGTAGGCCAAACCTTTGCCATGAACCTAAACCCGGATGGCGCTTTTATTGTACCAGCCTATACTTTAGTGAATGCGAAAGTATCTTACGACCGTAATAATTACTCATTCACACTACGGGTAAACAACCTGTTGGATGAAAATATATGGACAGGTGCTAACAGCATTCGTCCGCAGATGCCACGCCAATTTGTAGGCAGCGTGGCCATCAAGCTGTAACCAGCCATTATAACCAATCCAGTAACGGGTGTATCTATAATTAAGATGCACCCGTTTTTTATATCCTCCTCTATTCTTTTTCCATATTCAGTTTTAGCTAAAACAGTTTTAGTTCTTTTTTGATGGCTTTTTAAGAGTACATCAGGTTTATTTAAGTCCGCATTTTGTGCATATATAAACTATTACTTAACAGTATAATAGATATTATTTATTACAAAACATACTTATACAAAAACGCCCTATAGCAAGGTGGGTGAGGTTTGCATTGCGTCTGCGAATAGTGAACTGTCGTAACTATGCAGTGTAAACAAGCTCTGAACAAAATGAACAGAGGTGATCGAAAAACAAACCACTGATGTTCAATAAAACTAAATATTATGAAAACTACATTATTTGCCGCTTTGTTCACCATCTTCGCTACTACCGCTGCTTTTAGCCAAAAACAATTAGGCGTATTTGATGCAGTAAAATTAAACGACTCTACCACACTGGTAATGTGCCTGAATGGTGGTTTAAAAGCGAACACCACTAACACAGATGGTAACACCCTGTTAATGGAAGCCAGCAAAAACGGAAGCTATGCAGCAGCTAAATTATTGTTGGCACACGGTGCTAAAGTAAATGCTCAGAATGAAATGGGTAACACTGCACTGATGGAAGCTACTTTAAGAGGAGATAGCAAAATGGCCGCTATACTGGTACAGGCAGGTGCTAACATCAGCGTTATTAACACAGTAGGTGAAACAGCTTTAAGCATTGCAGAAGGTTTTGACAAAAATGACATTGCTCAAATGTTCATAGCAAAAGATCCACATGTAAAAGACGGTTACGCTAAAACACGCTAATTATAACATCTACCAACAATCCATATTTAATCAATCATTCACATACCACTATAAATACTATAATTATGAAAACTACAATATTCGCCGCGCTTTTTACCATATTCGCAACTGTATCTGGCTATAGCCAAAAGCATTTAGGTGTATTTGATGCAGTAAAACTGAACGACTCTACTACACTGGCTATGTGCTTAAACAGTGGACTGAAACCTAACACAGCAAACACTACCGGCAACACACTACTCATGGAAGCCAGCAAGAACGGAAGCTATGCAGCTGCTAAATTATTACTGGCACACGGTGCAAAAGTGAATGCACAAAACGAAATGGGCAATACTGCATTGATGGAAGCTACTTTAAGAGGAGATGCACAGATGGTAACAATACTGATGCATGCAGGAGCAAACGCCAGCATCATTAACACTGTAGGCGAAACAGCATTTACTATAGCAGAAGGTTTTGATAAAGCAGATATTGCCCAACTTTTTACAGATAAAAATGAAGGTAGCAAAGAAGGTTATGCTAAACTCCGCTAGATAGCTTATACACTACCAATTCACCTTAAGCCCCGCAAGCATTTATGCTGCATCCCCACCAGCGCATTACCTACTATTATATAAGCGCCACACTAACAGATCCAGGCTATCTATTCTTTTATCATTCCTGATTTACCAGCACATCGCCTTCCAATGCAAGCGTGTAGCTCTCCAGCATTTGTAATACTTTTCATTCCCCTGATTGTAAACAGCAACTACATAACTCAACAAACGTTGAGTTTTTTTATGCCGGTTGCAATTTCATTAAAAGATAACATGCTCCCCCCTCAACATAGGGCAGTACTCAAATTATTTGTTTTATTAGCCTACTATTCATGTCGGTTTACTACTTTTGCCCGCCGAATACCCTTTTCTGCTCTTTTAAAGAGCACAACTATAGATAAACATGAGCGTAGATAAACCCGAAGGAAAACGACATTTATTAACACATGAGAGGCTAGATATCCTGCAACCTATAGCAAGATAACTTCCTTAACAAGCAAAGATTGATCAGGTATAATGCTCCTCAAAAAAGGAGTTGTAATTTCTTTTGCCTGAAACGAGCCAATACAAATACCCACCAAACCGGTGCTGGTAGTGTATTGCCCATATTGTTTGTAAACAACCAATATATATGCTAAAAACAGTACTAGGCACTTCATTGCTGCTATTGCTATGCGTCGTAACACTGGCGCAAAAGCCGCATGTGATTACCGGAACGGTCCGGGCTGCGGAATCTAATCGCCCTTTGCAGGGGGCTACAGTCACTTTAAACAAGTCGGCTGTATATGTTACCACAGATGAACAGGGAAACTTTACCTTAACCGCACCAGGCGATAAAAACGTGCTGAGCGTTTCTTATGTAGGTCGCGAAACCATGGAACTACAAGCAAAGGATGGTCCGGTGAATGCATTACTCAGCCTGTCTAACAAAGAGCTGGATGCGGTAGTAACCGTTGCCTACACTTCTGTAAAACGCTCCGGTTATCCCGGCGCCGTAGCAACCATTACATCCGACAAACTGGAAGCACGCCAGACACCTAACCTTTCCAATGCTTTACAAGGATTGGTACCAGGTTTGCAAACCGCTTCCTCCAATGGTCAACCAGGTAATAGTTCCACTTTACTGGTTCGTGGTGTAGGCTCTATCAATGCCAGTAGCAGCCCGTTGATAGTAGTGGATGGCGCTCCCTTCGATGGCGACCTGAATGCTTTTAATGCTGCGGATATTCAAAGTGTGAGTGTGTTAAAAGACGCTACCGCAGCCAACCTGTACGGTTCACGCGCCGCCAACGGTGTTATATTGATTACCACCAAACATGGCCGCAAATCGGATGACGTAGCCATCAACGCTATTGTTACACAAGGCTGGAGCGGACGCGCTATTAAAGACTACGACAAATTAAATACGAACGATTATTTTGAGCTGTATTGGGAAGCTTTACGCAATAAACAACTGACCAACGGACTTTCTGCAGAACAAGCTGCTGCCAATGCCAGCGCTAATATCGTTTCTAACCTTAACATCAATCCTTATGGCAGTGCTTATCCACAGCCCGTTGGCACAGATGGCAAAATTGTTGCCGGCGCCAAACCTTTATGGAACGACGACTGGGAAAAAGCAATGCGCCGTACAGGAAAATATACACAGGCACAGCTGAGCTTTAGCGGTGGAACGGATAAAAGCACCTATTATGTATCTGGTGGTTATGTGAATAATGATGGTGCTTATATAGGTTCAGGTTTCAGAAGATATAACCTTCGTACCAACTTCACTGTTCAGGCAAAAAAATGGTTACGGGTGGGTATGGACCTGAGTGCTGCCAGCACTTTGCAAAACTATCCTACCTCTTCCGATTCCAAAACCAGCAATATCATTTTATATGGCCGTATCATGCCTGGTTTTTATCCTATCTATCAAAGGAACGGAGATGGCAGTTATGTGCTGGATGAGAATGGACAAAAGGTATATGACTTCGGCGCTTATCGGCCCAGCTCTGCATTACCTAAAAGCAACCTCATTGCTACCCTTCCTATGGATAAGTCGGATATTAAGCGCGAAAACGCCTCTGTACGCAGCTTTGCAGAAATCAGTATACTGCCTGCCCTGAAATGGAAAACGACTTACAACCTGGATTATGTAAACGGAAACACACTTTATTATACCAACCCTGAATTGGGCGAGAATGCAGCTATAGGTGGCACTATCAGCAAAAGTAATACCCGCACCCTTTCTTACACCTTCAATAACATTGCTACTTACAATCAGAACTTCAAAGGAGGACATCACCTGGATCTGTTAGCCGGACAGGAGTACTATTCCTTTACAGTAAGTGATTTAAGTGGTGCCCGTCAAAACTTTGTACTGCCTGGCCTGTATGAGCCTGTTGCAGCTTCCCAGTTAAACGACTTTACCGGCAGCAGCGATTATTATAACAAACTGAGCTTTTTTGGCCAATCACAATACAACTTTCTGAACCGTTACTTTGTAACCGCTTCTTTACGTACAGACGGCTCATCCCGTTTTTCACCACAAAGCAGGTGGGGCACTTTCTGGAGCGCTGGTGCATCGTGGCGTATTGCAGAAGAAGCTTTTCTCAAACCTGTACATTGGCTGAATGTATTAACCTTAAAAGCCAGCTATGGCGCATCGGGTAATGATAACCTTACCGGTTACTATAATTACCTGGCCTTGTATTCTATTTCTAATAACCTGGGTACAGGAGGTACTATCACTTCGCGTTTGGCTACCCCAAAACTACAATGGGAAAGCAACCTGAACCTGAACATCGGTGTAGACTTTGGCGTGCTGAATAACCGTATTTCCGGTACTATTAACTATTATAACCGTACCAGCAAAAACCTGTTATATGCACAACCTATGGCGCCATCAACAGGTTATACCTCGTTCAGTGCCAACATTGGAAAGCTGCGTAATAATGGGGTTGAACTGGAACTAAACGCTATCCCGGTAAAAACCGCTGCTTTTAGCTGGAATATCAATTTCAACATTGCACATAACACCAACAAGATTACAGAATTACCGCAGAAGGAAATTATCAGCGGCACTAAAAAGCTAATGGTAGGTAAAAGCATTTATGACTTTTATATCCGCAAATGGGCGGGCGTAGATGCCAAAACAGGCAACCCGCTCTGGTATGTAGATGGCGCTAATGGCCAAACCACCACTTCTACTTACGCCAATGGTTCGTTATACTATGCAGGCTCTTCACTGCCCACCTACATTGGCGGTATTACCAATACTTTTAACTATAAAGGTATAGAGCTGTCCGTATTATTTTCCTATAGCCTTGGTGGCAAAGTATTGGATGGCGATATGCCCACCCTGCTTACCGGTGGCACCAGCCCAGGCCGTTCATGGAGCACAGAGTTGCTGAAGAGGTGGACTCCCGAACATACAGCTACAGATGTTCCACGTTTAACTACCGACAACCTCAACTGGACCTCTACCTCAACACGTTTCCTGTACAACGCCAGCTATGCCCGCTTAAAAGTAGCTACGCTGGGTTACTACCTGCCTAAGAAAATGATTTCCGGAGCCGGTATTTCCAGCGTAAAAATTTACGCTACAGGTGAAAACCTCCTGACCTTCTTCGGCCACAAAGGAATGGACCCTGAGCAGTCAGTAGGCGGAACAACCTACTATCAATATCCTGCTATGCGCACCGTATCAGTAGGTATTCAATTAGGTTTATAACAGAACAATTAGCAAAAAATGAAAAAAAGATATTTATTCTATAGCCTGATAATGGCCACCGGTTTCAGCGTTACTGCCTGCCACAAGCAACTGGAAACAGCCCCTACCAACGCAGTACCGGAAGAACTGCTGTTTAAGAATGTAACTACCCTCAACTCTATCCTGGAAGGCTCCTGGGCTTCTATGATGGATGAGTATTATGGTGGAGTATATGCCAATCCTGGTTTTAAAGCCATTGGTTTAACCAGTGATGCCATGGGGAATGATGTAGCCATCAACACCAGCAAGTATGCCTTTAACCTCACCTATCCGTTTTCTCAGATGAATGATAAAACGCAGAGCAGGGTAAACGCCTTCTGGACACAGTTGTATAAGCTCATCAACAACATGAATATTATACTGGCGCATGTAGATGCTGTACCAGGCGATGCTGCAGCCAAGAAAGCGTTAAAGGGGCAGGCACTGGCATTACGTGCACACCTGTACACCACTCTTGCTTCTTTCTACCAGTTCTCTTACCTGAAAGATCCGCAGGCAAAAGTAGTACCGCTGTATACCACCCCTTCTGCAGATACCACAAAAGGACGTTCACGTGCTACTTTGCAAGAGCTATATACATTGGTTATAGGCGATCTTACCGAGGCAGTAACACTGCTGGATGGCTACAGCCGCACAGCCAAGTATAAAATAGATAAAGATGTAGCCAACGGCTTGCTGGCACGCGCTTGCCTGTTTACTGGTCAATGGCAGAAAGCAGCCGACGCTGCCGGAGAAATTTTGAATAATTACTCCTTGATGGCCGCAGCAGACTATGGCAAAGGCTTTAATGATATTACCAACAAGGAATGGGTTTGGGGACACCCTGAAATTCCAAGCCAGAATGTAGGCAGCGATGCCTTTCATTTTCTGGATGTAAGTTCTGCATCTTCTGGTTACTACAGCTTCAATGCAGACCCTTATTTTATGGAACTGTTTGAAGAAGGTGATATCCGGAAAACACTGTTCCAATGGAACGGACAAACAGGCCGTGAAGGTTACCTGTTATATAAGAAGTTTTTGTTTCGCCAGGATCAGACAGGCGACCTGGTGTTAATGCGCAGTGCAGAAGCCTACCTGATAAAAGCAGAAGGTTTGGCGCGTAACAATCAATTAACCGACGCAGCAGCAGCCTTAAATCAATTAAGAGCAGCCCGTAATGCACAACCATTTGATGAGTCAACCGGCACTCAGCAATCACTGATTGACGCCATCCTGGTAGAGCGCCGTAAGGAGCTTTGGGGAGAAGGTTTCAGCCTTTCTGACATTATCCGGAACCAGTTGCCGGTGGTTCGTAAAGCTTATGTAGATGCAGATGGGAAAGCCATACAGGTAAGTGTAATTGCTTCGGATGGCAGCACCAAAACTGTTGCAGCGAAAGGACATACCAGCCTGAAGTTTCCTGACGGCACCAGCTTTGTAGCCAACAGCCCTTATTATCTGTTTGCTATACCGCTGACCGAAGAGCAGAACAATCCGAATTTATATAAATAACCTCCCTTCCCCCCTTGAGGTATTTTTGAAAAACCAACTGATCCTCTTCTATAGCTTTACAAAAAACTATGGAAGAGGATTTTTTCAGTTTTTATCTTCTATATAAAGCTTGCTGATACCTTTCTACTGTTCACGACTCCCCCTTTCTCTTATCCAATTAAGACAAAGCAACCTTAAACACCCGTATTGCTCATGCTTATTCTCTATCCACATCCATTCATTCACGAAAAGCTAAAACTGTTTTAGTTCTTTTTTGATGGCATTTTAAGAGTGCATCAGGTTTATTTAAGTTCGATTCCCGTGCATATATAATCTATTACTTAACAATATAATAGATATTACTTATTACAAAACAAACTTATGCAAAAATACCCTGTTTCAGTCAGGGCAAGGCTCGCACTGCGTCTACGAATAGTGAACTGTCGTAACTATGCAGTGCAAACGAGTTCTGAACAAAATGAACAGAGGTGATCTGAAAAACAAAACACTAAAGTTCAACAAATTTAAATATTATGAAAACTACATTATTTGCCGTTCTGTTCACAATTATCGCAACCGCTTCTGCTTTTAGCCAAAAACATTTAGGCGTATTCGATGCAGTAAAATTAAACGACTCTACCACGCTGGCGATGTGCTTAAACAGCGGTTTAAAAGCCAACACTGCCAACACCGACGGCAACACCCTGCTAATGGAAGCCAGCAAAAACGGAAGCTATGCTGCTGCTAAATTACTGTTGGCACATGGCGCTAAAGTGAACGCTCAAAACGAAATGGGTAATACCGCATTGATGGAAGCAACATTAAGAGGAGATACCCAAATGGCCGCTTTACTGTTACAGGCAAACGCCAACACCAGCATTATTAACTCCGTAGGCGAAACAGCTTTAAGCATTGCTACCGGTTTTGAGAAAACAGATATCGCTACACTGTTCACTGAAAAAATGCAACATTCAAAAGAAGCCATCGTTAAAGCTCGCTAATTCCAATAACCGATCGTAATCAGCTATTATTATCATCCAATTAAACAGTATAATTATGAAAACTACAATATTCACCACTCTATTTATAATCTTAGTAAGTGTATCAGGTTTTAGCCAAAAACATTTAGGCGTATTTGATGCTGTAAAACTGAACGACTCTACCACACTGGCGATGTGCTTAAATAGCGGCTTAAAAACTAACACCGCCAATGCAACCGGCAACACCCTGTTAATGGAAGCCAGCAAAAACGGAAGCTATGCAGTAGCTAAATTACTGTTAGCCCACGGAGCCAAAGTGAATGCACAAAACGAGCTGGGCAATACGGCACTGATGGAAGCTACATTAAGAGGTGACGCACAAATGACAGCCTTACTGTTGCATGCAGGAGCTAATGCCAGCATTATTAACTCGGTAGGTGAAACCGCATTCACTATTGCAGAAGGTTTTGACCAAACAGCTATTGCAAAACTACTTACAGCAGGCAACCAGAACACGAAAGAAGGCTATGCGAAACTGCGTTAATAATAACCCAATTAAACACACTTAATAAGCCTTAACGAAAAACACCAGGCGTGAAATAAAACCTTACCCAAGCAACACTCCACTGAAAATCGATCAGCTTTAACAATAAGCACTGAAACTCGTTGAACGAGCGCTCAATTCAGCAAAAGGGGCATTAAAAAAAAGAATACAGCTTCCGTTTATCTTTGTCTCCAGCAATATCCATTATATAGTTCATGCACACTCTAATGTAGACAACCTTACGTTGCGGCTAAAAACTGAACAACAATTTTCAGCAATATCAGGCGAGTAAAAGGCTAAGCTAATCTTGCACAGGGCACAAGCGCTTAAAGGTTAGAAAAGGAGTGTATTTATTTCCGTAAAAAAATAATCAGATAGGCGCAGGTGTAAGTTAATTTGTGGATTAGTTATTTTAGTAGCAGGAAGCATTGTTAGACTTTTGTTGGACTTTTCTAAAAACAACAAAGGCCGCACAATGTGCAGCCTTTGTAACTAATTAAAAATCTGTGCCCCGGAACGGACTTGAACCGTTACTCGCATTGCTGCGAACAGGATTTTAAGTCCCTAGCAATAACCTTTTTAGGGTTTATCCAGCTGAACTCCCCTTAATCCACTTTAACCTAATTATTTAATTTTCAACAGATTATACCATTTCCCTAACTTCACAAAACCCCTCTGGCTAACCTTTTAACCTGGCTTTGTTTGAATTTTGTTTGAATTTTTGTTTGAATTTATGGAGGGTGAAATCAAGTTTTCGGGGTTTTAATCGAGTTGTTATGTCTGCAACATTTAAACTTTTTCACGAAGAAGGCACCACAAAAAAAGAAGATCAGCAAGTAGATCAGAAAGAAAAGCTTCGCCCTATTAAGCTAAGGGTAACTTTTAACCGTAAACCACGGGAATACTCAACCGTGCATAATGTAACAGCGGAAGATTACGACAAGCTGGATAAACCACACATTTCAGATAATCTGAAAAAAATAAAAACGGCCATCCGTAAAATTATGCTGGAAGCAGAGGATATAGCGGAACAGCTTGAACCGTTTAGCCATGATGCCTTTGAAAGATCATTTATTCTTAATAACCCCCTTTTCGATCAGAGAAAAAGAAAGACCAGAAAGGACAATCAACAAAAGAAAGGGGATGATTTTAGTAAACACGAAAAGAAGTTTATGATCCTCCGTACCCCTGGAATTGATTTAAAGGGCACAATAGGCCATTCTTACCTAAAATTTGTGAAAGAGAAAATTTTGGATAACAAAATTGGTTCAGCCCTTAAATACAATTACAGCTTTGCCAATATTTACAATTTCAAAGGCAACATCCAGCTAACAGAGATCACCACCGAATTTGTAAAAGAATTTGAACGACATAAAATCAAAAACAACGTCCGCAAAAGTGCTGTTGGTTCCACCTTACGACATTTACGGGCAGTATTGTTAGATGCCTTTGATGCTGGGTTGCTGGTACAAAACAAGAAGACCTACCCTTTTGGTAAAAAGAAATACAAAATTGGGGAACATACAAAGAAGAAACAGAAGCTTACCGAGGATGAAATGAATTTGTTTTTTAATACTGCCACCGATTGTGAAAACGAAACAATGGCCAGAGACTTTTGGTTTTTCTTCTACTTTGCTAATGGGATGAACCCAAGAGACGTGTATTTTTTAAAATATGGTGACATTTCGGATGAGTTTATCAAATTTGTACGGGCCAAAACAGAAGATACCACAGAAACTACAACTGAAATAGTTGCCTATCTAAACGATGATATGAAAGCAGTTATTGAAAAGTGGGGAAACAAAGACAAAGACCCGGATAACTATGTATTCCCGGTTTTAACACCTGGGTTAGATGCAACTGATATAGATACAGCAGTCACTAAACGCACCCGCCTTATTAGAGACTGGACAAAGAAGATAGGCAAAAGACTGGAAATACCATTGACAATTACACCGCAGCTGGCAAGAGTTCAATTTGCTTCTGACATGAGCGCTGCCGGATCAACAACATCATTCATTAAAGGATCATTAGGCCATCAAAAAGAAGCAACGACAGAAAAATACCTGGCATCCATTGGATTTGATGAAGTAAAAAAACAAGCTAATATCCTACAGAAATTCAAAAAGCAAAATAATAAAGCTAATTCCGAGCGAACAGCTGCTTAAAAACATAAAACGCTCCCTTAAAGTCTCACTAAAGGGAGTGTTTTTTTCTTTTTTAAAGCGAATAATAAGGCCAATTTGTTAATTTTTTTAACAAATAAAACCAACCCTCTTACTTATTACCAGCCTGTAACGAACCGTTGAAAAGGAAAATCTATTCATATTCAGTTCATTCCAACTATCCTAGCAATCAGACGGACAGATAAATTTTATCAAGTTCGGGGGATAATGTAATCCTTTATGCTTTTTTCCAAGTCTAATGCTACCAGCCGCAGCAAGTCCTGTGGATCAGAATAACTTTTATACATTATCCTATTCTGTAGTTCCTTTTTAAAATCCTGCAGTTTAAACCACTGCTCTTCCTTTGCCTGTTTATCAGGTGCATCCAGAGAAATTACAGGTGCGGCATGAAAAAAATATGTCATACCGATAGGTTTATCCAGCTTTTTTATATCCAGCGATTGCAGCAATTCTTCTGCTGTTCCAGAAGGAGCCCTTACTGAACCATCCGAATTTTTAGTAGCAGAACCTAACTTATGTTTAAAAACAGCTATCACAAAATCACACTCATTTATCAGCTTTTCATTGATCACATCCTGAGCATACCCTGGCTGAGAAGCCAAATCCTCCCATCCATCAGCCACTATACTAAATCCACAATGTTCCTGATGATTATTTTTATAAAATGTGCTACTCAATCTATGAAGCAGTATATCCCTTTCCTTTATCACATCTTTATTTATATTCCCCGTAATCAAAATTTAAAATCATAACCCCTCTAACAACCACCATAATAAAAAACAAATCCTTACATCCCCAAAAAAGCGAATCTCCCCCCTTCCACCGCCCCGGCACAAAATCCCAATATAAAAAAGACAGCGCTAGGTAAAATACACAAACAACTATCAAATGCACCACCACCACTTGCACTATCCCCCTTTTCTTACCAGGCTTTTTAAACCCCTTAATTAGATAGCTAAAAAATAAAAGAACAAACATAAAGGTTGACTGTAGCCATACAAATAACAACCAATCCTTCATTGCAAAATGGGGCAAAAAGAATGTGAAGGAAATGGTGTAAACCATAAAAATTGGCGCTTTAAAAGCATAGCCCTTAAAAGTCACTCCAAGAGAATCTTTTAGAATACTTTTAATCTTTGGCCACTCAGTCTTACTAACAACTAATACAAGTTTACCAAAACCCAGCATGCGTGTATGTAATATTGCTATTCTCACAAACGCCTATTTTACTTTCCCAACAACTGCGATTTCAACTGGCGAAGCGCCAAATACTTTCTTTGATATACATTGTGTTCGGGAATCCGCTTAATATTGGCAATTTCCTTTAGTGTATGCCCGCAGTCGTAGTACAGGAAAATAATTTCACGCATCCACTCTGGCAGCTGCTTCACCTCATACGATACAACATTCCATAACTCCCGCTTTTCAATAACAGATTCTACATTTTCGGTTCTGTCAACAACAGTCAGCTTATAGCAATTCTCATGATTGCTGTGCTTTTTCTCCTTACGTATATGATTGATTATATGATTACGGCAGGCCTTAAAAAGATATTTCCTCAAATGCTCTGAACTAGTTGCAGCAAACTTTGAAGCATTCAACAATGCACTATCGACAATGCCACGGGCAACACCATCATCTTTCAGTTTCATATATACAAAATCGTACAGCACCTTGCTATACTGATTGTACACTTCCTGAAAGGACAATACATCTTCACCAACTTTGAATACAGACGGGGACATTACACTGTTAATCATAGTCTATCCAGTTTAAAAGATTAATACTGGATAGACTAATGATCTTAGTGGGCTCTAATAACCCACCGTCTGTAAATTCATGTAATACTTGAAAAACTCTACAGTACATGACTTGTTCAATTAAAAAAAACAAGCCTGTCTGGAAGCATTAAGAACGGAAGTAAGAGGTAGTATGCCAAATATAAAATAAAAAACTAGAAATATAAAATAAAGCCACTACTAAAAAGATCGCGGCGTTTTCACTATCAATACTTATATAATGTTACCAGCAATCACACAACTGTTACGAGTTTCATCATATTAAGTATTTTATAGCAGCAGGGCAAAAAGTACAGCTTGTGGAGAAAAAACTATATTTTAAAAAGTTTGTCTCTTGTATTATAAGGATATTCAAAAATCACACCCATCGTATTATTATCACATATTCTAATTACAAGTACTATATCATACCAATAACTATTTAGCTTCATCTTATCAGGATCATAAAAACCATAGTAAAACACTTTCCAGGCAATAGAATCTACATACCTGACTTTATACTCTTCTTTATCAAACACATTCTCCTTGACTATTCCATAATACAATACAAGTTCCTTTCCCACAGTATCATACATCATCAAGGAATCCCTAAAATACCATGTATTCTTTAAAAAAGTCCAATAGGTAATACTGTCCATATAACCACGTGGCTGAACAGGATTAACAACAGGAGGTACAATTATATCTTTTTTCTTCTTACATGCTATACAAAAGAAAAAAGCCGTAACAAGAATAATTATTCTGCATGTGCGTATATCCATTGTCTTCCTTTAGGGTTAATAACATTTAATACGGAATATAAAAAGTCCCCGTCCTAGAAAAGACAGGACCTTGCTAACCTATGAAAAACACCTTCTTAAATCTCTTTATTATAGTATATTTAAAACGAGTTCCTATCAACCTAATTCTTTTTTTTCCTATAAAGTCACGAGCATACACTTTACCCCAAAACCATATCCATTTCGCTTTCCTTCTAAAAAAACCTAAAAACTCCCGCACCCTCCCCTTTAACCCTAACACCTTCCTTGTAGCTCTTAATATCCTATCAGTGTTTTGCACATCCAATTCCATTTCGCCACTTAACCTCCTCTTTTCAAGAAAAGTAACCATAGCATTTTGGAGTTCATCTGTATCTATTAAAGCAAAAAACTCCTTTAATTCCTCAGCAGTGGATTCATAGCAATAATACCTTTTACACAAATATTCATTATGAGTTAACTCTTCCATCAATTATGGTAATTAAATAAATATCCCAAATCTCACATTTTGCAGAAATTCTACAAACAAGCACATATATTACTACATACAAGAAAAAAGAATCTCAAGTAAAAACGACACTTTTTTTTAAAAAAAAAGAGAGCGATTGCATCATATAAATATTTAAAAGAACAACGACGCATCACGCGGAGAGTATTCAAAGTCAAATATTGTCCCCATAGAATTTGTATAAACACGAATGACCAGCTTAATATCATTCCAACTAAAATCAAAAAAAGGCATGATAACACCTGACTCAATCTCCCTATATTCATGAAAACCAAGCTGATATACCCGCCTTGCAATAGGATCAACACTTTGCTCCCTATACGTTATTGACGATAAGGAATCTATTATTGACCGCCACACTAACACCCGAACATACCTCCCCAAAGTATCAAGAGAAATATAGTTTGAATCGTAACGAACTCCCATTTTCAGCAAACGCTTGTATGTCACCGAAGACAAATAGCCTTTCTGAATTTGTGGCTCCGCTGGCATTGTAATGGCTGCATGCTCTTTTTTGCATCCAATGCCTAAAAAAAACACCATCAGCCAAAGCACACTCCTATTGCTTTTTATATTCATATATCTTCATAATTTCATTTCAGGATAATATACGTACCCATTCCAAAACGATACATCTTATGCAATTTTCACTAACAACTTAAAATAGAAAAGGCCAGGCCATAGACATGGCAGCCCCCTTTGTTTGAAAAACCATAAAATCTGCGGTACTATAACAAAATCTATTTCTTGCACATATTCATTACGCACGCCAACAGAATATCTCTACCAAAATCCTAAAGTTTTTTTTGGGTAAACCAGTAAAAACATAATACCTGTGTAAATAACAGGTAACCACCCGAAAGCAGAATTAAAACACACCATCCCCCAGCGCCACAGCAACCATTTTATTTTTTTACTACCAGTTTACGTGCAAACTGTGAAACACCACCTAACTGCACACATACCTTCGATTTGTAAATCAGTAAAAGGAGTACCTATAAACACCATACCATGTATTACATCTGTAAATTTTCCGAATCCTGGTCTTTATACGATTCGTCCAAAAGCAGCAGCCGGCCACTGGAAAAAGAGGAAATAACCATTCTCAAAAAATTGTTCCCGGCAGTGCTTTCCAATAACGTGTTACAAGCCGTTGCTATAAGTTCCATTCAGCCTAACAAGCTGATGAACCTACCTATGAAGCCAAACACCAGTAACACGGCAACAGGCGAACCGGCTAAAACGTCCCCACCACCCACGCAGTAGCCCATCTCACAGGTTCTTTTGTTCCGTCCCCATCACTGCGGGGCGGAACACCTGTTGTTTCCATCTCTTACCACCGGGGAGAGGGTATACCCGTTCTTGTGCGAACGGGGCAAGATGTATAGTTGTCAGCAAAAACCTAATTAAAAGCAATATGCCCAGGCCAAAATTGGACGATACGGAAGCATTAGCCTATAAAATTTTCACCCGCGTAAATCGCCAGAAATATGAACAGTTGCAGAATTGGGCCGAGGGCTCCCGCCAGGATATGAGCGGTTTGTTACGGGATATTATTTATAACCGGCCTATCAGGATTATCACTCATGACAACACATTTAATGACACCATGCAGGAACTCGTTAAAATCAGAACTGAGTTAAAATCCATAGGTATCAATATTAATCAGATCACCAGGCTTTTCAATACCTACCCGGAAAAAACCAGAAAGGAGTTTTATGCAAAAACAGCCTTCCATCAGTACACCGCCATCCATAACCAGGTAAACCGCCTATATGTGCTTACCGAAAAACTCACTTTAAAATGGTTATCAAAATAACAAGCTCCAAACGTATGAACGACCCGCTGAACTATAACGAAAAGAAAGTAAGCGAAGGTGTTGCTCAATTAATAATGGCATCCGGTTTTGGCTGTGACATTGAAAACTTAAACACTAGCCAGAAACTACAACGTTTTCAGCACAACATCAGCCAAACCCAAAAAATCAGAACAAAGGCCCTGCATATTTTTATCAGCTTTTTGCCGGAAGATAAAATAAGCCATGATTCCATGCACGAACTGGCCAGGAAATACATAGATCGTATTGGCTTCGCAGAACAGCCCTACCTTATTTACCAACACAACGATACACACCATCCACACCTGCATATAGTAACTACACCTATAAAACAGGATGGCACCACCATCAACCTGCACAATATCGGCTCACGGCTTAGTAATCCAGCCAGACAGGCACTGGAAACAGAATACCATTTGATAAAAGCAAATGGCCGCAGCCAGGAAACGGAAGCCCATGCTTCCATGAACACCATTATCAGCAACACCATAGACAACTACAAATTCACCAGCCTGGTAGAATTCAATGCCATCCTGCGGGAGCACGGTATCATTGCCGATCCGGGGAAACCCGGAAGCTTCATGCACAAACATGGCGGGCTTCAATATTTCCGGGTAGACGATAAAGGCCGCAAAACTGGGAAACCCATCAAATCAAGCAAATTCCTGGGTAAACCAACGCTTGCCCGCATCACCCGTAAATTCCAACCTAACAGTTTTGCAAAGAATGCTTACCAGAAAAAAGTACAGGAAAAAATTGTAAACATTCTGCAACATACCCAGTCCCTCCAGGCATTGAACCAACAGCTGAAAAATGCGAACATCGGCTGTTACATAGAATACAACAGACAGGCAGAGATCACAGACATATCCTTTATTGATCACCGGTCAAAAACGGTTTACCATTCTACAGAATTGGGTTTAACAACAGATCAGGTTATTCATGCAGGGCAACAAAGATCCCCTGTATCTAAACCCACTATCGCATCTTCCAACAGAAGTTATGAATATCCTGTCTCCCTTTATTCTACCAAAGACTTCCTGATTAATCAGTTCGCGCTACTACTCACCAGTCAGCCGCAGTCAGAAGGTATGGCCGGTGACACTAACCAGAAAAAGAAAAAGAAGAAAAAGCTAAACAGATAAACAATACCACTTTGCTAACCTTAACAAGCCACCTATGCAAACCAGCGAAAATCCACAGGCGCTGGGTAAGATTATCGACTTTACCCGCCTGGTCAGCATTCTACTTTTATTCATCCACTTCTATTGCACCTGCTATACCACATTCCAGCAGCTGCACCTTACTGCAACAATCGTTGACAATGTTGTATTCAACCTGGTTACAGGCATGAAACCCTTATCACCTGGTTTCATTAAATCATCCGCATTATTGTTATTGACTGTAGCCCTCATAGGCAACAAAGGAAAAAAAGATGAAAAACAAACCATCAAACCAATAATCATTTTACTCATTTCTGGATTGATCCTTTATTATTCAGCAACATTCATTCTTTCACTATCCCTTACTGATCAAACACAGGCTAGTCTCTATATATCTATTACCGCAACTGGGTATTTACTGGTACTAACAGCAGGTAATAAAATAAGCAGGGTCATACATATTAAGTTGAACAATGACCCTTTCAACAGCTTAAATGAAACATTTCCCCAAGAAGAACGCTGGATTGAAAATGAGTTCTCAGTAAACATGAGAACCGAGTATAACCTGAAAGGAAAAATCCGTTCCGGGGTATGCAACATCCTTCAACCCCAAAGGGCAACGCTTTTGTGCGGGACGCCCGGAAGCGGTAAATCGGTATATCTCGTTCGCGCATTCATAGAGCAACACCTGGCCAAAGCCTTCACCATGTTTGTGTTTGATTACAAATTTCCTGATCTATCTAAAATCACCTATAACCATCTTTTAAAGAATATCCATAAATATAAAATACCACCACACTTCTGCGTTATCAACTTTGACGATCTCAGCAGGACACACAGGTGTAATGCTATCCCACCGCAACAGATGACGGACATAACAGATGCCACCGAGAGCAGCCGAACAATTATGCTGGCTTTGAACAGGCTCTGGATTCAACGCCAAGGGGATTTTTTTACCGAATCACCAATAAACTTTGTTACCGCCTTATTCTGGTTTCTTAAAAAATATCAAGGTGGTATCTACTGTACACTTCCGCACACAATTGAACTTTCATCCGTAGCCTATCCTGAGCTCTTTGCAGTGATGGAGCAGGAAGAAGAAATACAGATATTAATGAATCCGTTCTACTCAGCCTGGAAAGCAGGGGCAGCTGAACAATTAGAAGGACAGATAGCTTCAGCCAAAATTGGGCTCTCCCGACTGGCATCCCCTCAATTGTATTACGTACTAAGTGGCAATGACTTTACCCTGGACATAAATAACCCGGAATCACCCAAAGTCGTGGTTATGGGAAGTAACCCGCAACGCCAGGCTATCTATGGCGCAGTGCTCAGTTTGTACGCCGAAAGACTACTCAAACAAATTAACAAACCAGGCAAATTGAAGAGTTCGGTCATCATAGATGAAGCACCCACAATATATATAGGCGGTCTTGATAATCACATCGCAGTGGCCAGAGGGCGAGGTTGTTGCACCACTTTAGCGATCCAGGATTTATCGCAGTTCAGACGAGATTATGGTAAGGAACAAGCCGATGTGATCGTGAACACATGCGGCAATATTATATTATATCGGGTCAGGTATTGGGAGACAGCGCCAAGCTTTTATCTGAACGGATCGGGAAAATTGTGCAGGACAGGCAATCTATCTCAATCAACGCGAACGATACTTCCATCAGCAACTCAACTCAATTAGATTCCGCTATACCTGCTTCTAAAATTGCCAATTTATCAGCAGGCTATTTCGTGGGGGCTGTTGCAGATACGCCACAGCAACCGATGGAACACAAAACCTTCGCATCACGCTTCCTTATCGACTTCGACAAAATACAAGCAGAAGAAGCGGCATATGAAGAGATACCAGTTATACGCAATGTAACCCAGGCTGAAGTGATGGAAAACTACTACCAGATAAAACAAGATATAAAGAACCTCATTGCGTATGAACTGGCAAAGCTAAAAAAACAGTCACCGAATAATAACAACAATAAAAACAATGGCAACAATCCAGCAGTAAGTACTTAACAACTTTTACCGTTTGGTACTTCCGGTATAACGAATATCACTATCCATAATCTAAAACATAATACCATGATTTTAAAAAACCTAGAATACCTAAACCATGATGTTTTAGGTGTAACCTTTGGAATGAAAGATGTTTACAAAGATGACCTCCAGGCCAACATGAAATTAGGCAAGCCACTCTTCGATGTAGCTAAACAAAAAGATGTGGACTTTCCCACTGGTGAAGTTAACCAGAATGGTAAAGCGATATTCATTAAACAAAATGTCGCTATTCAATTTAAAAATTTCAAGAAAAAAGATGAAATGTATTTTTTAGATGGCCCCGTAAGATTCAAGGTTACCAATCTGAAAACAAAAGAAAGCAGAACTGGCAGATTCGGCGTATACTACCAAAAAGGATTTAACATGGACGAAATGCACAAGATGATGAATGATAAGATTATTTATAAACACTCAAGAGTTGGAGATAAAGAATTCGACCATATATACTACCTCAATGATCAACCAGGCCCATTAACTAAACAAAAAGAAAGCGAGGGCGAAAAAGAGCAGAAAGAAATTACCCACAAAGATTTATTCGACCCTAAGAACAATCAGCCAATCGCAGGCACCAACCCCACAGAAGGAATAGACACGGATTACCGTGTAGTAAAAAGATCATTCCAACTTAAAGACCTTGCCAGGCAAATAAGCACAGATATTCCTACCCTTGATTTTTCCCAGGAATCCAAAGAAGATATGTTGAGAAAAATATTACAAGGGGAAAAAGTTGTAACCAAATTTACAAACCAAGTAACCGGCGAACAGGAAGACATTTCGCTTGTATTAAATAAGAAAGCCGCTATATCGTACTACGACAAAAAAGGAGAAGAAATAAGAATAAATGTGAAAGAAGCTACACTAACAAACATTGGCCAGCAGTTTGCCAAAGCGGAGGATATAAAAAATGAAAATAGACCAGCAGGAACCACCCAAAGAGCCTAACAACAAACTAGCGGAGAACATCCGCTTGTTTTATTTACAAGATCATACATTAATGAATTTCCCACATACCTACAACTGGGTAAATACACAGTTCTACTCATTTGTAATAAAAAGCAACTTTTTACGTTAAGAAGCTGTCTTTATTCTTAAAATGTTAAATATTAAAAGAATAGAGGTAATTTTTGTAAATTGTAATATTCAGGAACTACTTAAATTATGAAAAGGAATTACCATATTCAACCCATTGCTGCCAATTATTGTGCAGGCTTATCCCCTCCCGGCACCTCCCGTAAAAAAAAGCCATTCTATAAATACAGCATACCAACTCCCGATGATATGGAATTATGAATTTTGTAACTACTGTATCATGCGTAATAACCTTTTTGTCTTAGAAACCCTGCTAAAAAACCATCCAACCAATGCGCAAGCGAACGCATTCCCTGAACAGAAAATTGATGAAATCACAGCACAATTCGGAAAAATCAAACAGGAATGGATGGAAAGCGCAATTCAAGTTAATAACTCCAAAACCTTGCAAAATGAAACACTTCAAACACAGTACACACTTATCCGATTGCAGTTCGTACTAGCAGACTACATGGAGATAAACTTTCCAGCCAATGCTGTTACACCTACAGAAAACATTCCAGCACTCACCCGTCTGGCTAATACCCTGGAAGAACTACAGTACGCATTACAGGAATGCTTTCTGCCATATATTGATGTTACACAACGGATACCATTAATTATAATGGACAGATTTAAAAAATCTGTGCTTAAACAACTGCCGGAGATAAAAAGATTATTCACTACCAAAAAAGTAAATACCAAATTAGCGAAAGCCATTCTACAACCATTTGAAGCTATCCTGGAGCCCATTACCGGGCAGAAAATGGCTACCGGAAAGCTTGTTACCTTGTATGAACTCATGGACAGCCTAACGGAAATGTTGAACCCCGCCAACCAGGCACCTGATATGACTATGCAACTGATTAGCTACGCCTGTTATTGTAACCTGAACAGCAGCACCGTTATTACAGCTATACAGGAAGTAATGACCCAGTATATGAAAAGTATGGAACAGCACAAAACTATACTGTATACCATAACCTACTATACCAGACATTTCGAGGAACTGAACTGTAAACCCCATTTCATCTACGACCATACCAACAGGCATGCAAAATCAATCATCCTGGAATGGCTAAAAGAATACCACACGATCTATCAAAAAGAAATGGAAGAATGGGAAGCGATTTCTGCTATACTGCCAGGCTCCAAAATACTTACCAGTTTAAAGGTGGATGAACTAGGATTTTATCTGAAACTGCTTACTGACAGGAAATATATCATGAATACTAACAAGAAGCAAATAGCAAAACTTACATGTGAATCAGTGCAAACCATCAGTAAATACCCGGTAAATCAACCGATTTCTGAATACAATCTATACAATGCCATGTACACATCAAACTATACATCTATACAGGCAGTAAGAAATATGCTGGCAGAACTACAGGCTGACGCTACAACTGCATTAAAAGAACTAAACAAGAACAATGTGGAATAAAATAAAAGTCAATCACTTATAAAGTATACTACCCCAATTTTACAACCCCAACTACAACCCCGCTACAACCCATAATAATTTCGGGTATAACCTTGTTGCAACCCATATAACCAACTCAGCAACAACCGACTATTTTGCATGTACCACATGTAAGGTATTGTTATTGTTCATATTTTACCAAATAACATTCCTCACCTGAAAATGTGGAACCTATGCACTTATCCAATACTACTACGAATCTCCATCACTCTCTCAAAGATGAAATTGACGAAATAATGTCACAGCCGGAAACGCTCACATTACGCTATGGGAAAATCGCGCAAACAGCATCAGATAAAATAGAGCAAATAAACCAGCTGCTCTTTACCCAGGAATTTAATAATGAAGCGGAAGAAATCAATTTCTTTAAAAACATTCTTCCTCCCTTGTATGCCACCTATATGCGGTATGTTTCATTTTACCATATTGAAACCCGCAAACCTATTGGCATCAAAAAAACACTGGAGCGCTATTTCAAAAAAGAACTGAAGAAAATTGAAGACTATAGCACACAACATGCTGAACTTTCCTTCTATCTGAAATCAGGTAATACCCACCTGGATCACCTGTATTTCGTTCGAGCCAGAAGCATCAACGACCACTCCGTAGATAACTTCTTTCCAGCCATCAATAAAAGATGCTGTACCATTTACTCCTTACGTATTGCTTTATTACTAGCGAATGAAGTAATTAAAGATTACCTATATCAATCCCTCACTCATATTAAAGAAAGCTACACCATAGGTAGCATCTTTGACAAATCAACTTTCCCATCCGTAAAACCGCTTACATGGACAGGTAGCAAAACAGACCTCATAGAACTGGCTTATGCCCTACAGACAGACGGCTGTTTCAACGAAGGCAAAGCACAGTTAAACCAGATCATAGAATACCTGGAGACTATCTTTTATATCAACCTGGGTAATACAACCCGCGTGTTCCAGGACATACTGGCACGTAAAATGGGCTATACTAAATTTATCGACAGGCTGAAAAACAGGCTTGAAAATCGAATCGAGAAAATAGAAGAAAAGAATAGAAAATAACCCCACCCTAAACCCTTAATAAACTTACATTTTTCTTCCTGATGCTTTCTCTATAATCATCCTCCAGCTTTTTCGCTAAAACTGGATTCTTTACTCTCCAGGCCATTTCTTCCATAATAATATTCCCCTGATGTTCAAACAATTTTCTCCCGGTCGATAAATGTAGTTTAATCATATCTTCTGCATAAACCGTTTTAGGAGAGGGGAAATTAGGGATAATATTAGGCAGGTGAATATTCTTAATAAGCCTATATTTTGTAAATATCTGATACCATTCCTTATCATACATTGCATAGGCATTGTAATAAAGTAACATCTGCTCTTCTACACTTAGCTGCGCCCGTAGAATTTTCATAAGCTCATATCTATCTTCTACAGATATATCATGTTTGGAAGTAGTTATATAATGAGCAGTTTGAAACAAATGCCTGAGATAAGTACCCAACTGAGAAGAATGCCCCTCAAATCTACGATATACTTTTATATCCAAGTTTAACTCTTTCTCATAAATATGCCAATCCTCGGCAGACTTACCACCACTCCATACTTCAAAAGCCTTTATAATCTGCCTAACTCTCCCCCTATTCTCATACCCCAAATAACGATTCCTGTAAAAAAGCTGTCCTTCTTCACTAATACCAAAAAATAATATCCAGAAAGCCAACTTCGCAGGATGACCTGGCAGTTTCGTTTTCCCTTCTTCGTTCCAGTAATGGAATACCACACGATATATGTTTGCGAATTCCTTTAACAATTCAGGAAAACACGCTTTCCCATTCACACGGCCACCACGGCTCCAAGTAGACATAGCAGCAACATTCTCCTTATGTAATCTCAATAGCTCAAAAAAACGGGCTTCTACACGCTCCTTATCAGAATCTGCCTGCTGCTTTGCAAGCTCCTGTTTCTGTAATTGGTTCGCCCGATACTGTACGTAGAAAGCAACAAAGGTCAGAAACGCACACAACATACTTATCCAGGGAGCGGTCGTTCCTCCTATAAAATCACCAACAGGGCCATTTGTCCTAATGTCCTTATCATGAAATACACGATTCATGATAAACGGAAAGGCTATTGTACAAAGCATCCATATGAAAACAATAACCGAAACAACGGACAAGGTTTTATTATCTTCTATAAACTTTACAATCCGTTGTGCAAGTGTCTTCTTTTGCTCTTCCTTATTCATACAAGCAGCAGTGTAAAAGGATTCTGAATTAATTTGAAACTTACCAAATATAAGACTGCGTAATATTTCAACCATCAAATAATAAATAATTATATCCCAGTCTGCGAGCAAACTGTGAAACACCCCTTTCCCACCAACGCATCTTTGCTATAGAAACAATTCACGCACACTAAATGCTAACAGTATGCAAAACACCATCTTTATCATCTCCGCTATATCAGCTGCCCTGATTATAGCCGTAGTCATCCCCCTACTAATCGCGCAGAAACTCAAACTCGCCATCGGGCATATTACCAGGACTGAAGAACCCACAGCCACTGCCAGTAATAATCTACGCCATGAAATCATTGCGCCCATTAGCACCATGACACATGCCACACAACAGTGGCGTATTGAAATAGAAGAAACACCAGAAGAAGAAGAGTTCTCTTTGGAAGATGGAGAATGGCTTCCAATGGCAGAAAGCATTCTGTTAAAACAAGCGGAAGAAGTGGTAGACGAAGTTCAGGACACCATTAATCACATGGCTTCTTTACCGGTAAACCCCGAAGAGCTTACCAGCAAATTGAATGCTATCCTTTCCAACTATTCCATATTCAAAAACACAGAATACTTCCAGGCTATAAACAATTATGTAATCCTTGCTGCTAAACGTGATTGCGATATTGAACTATCAGACGCTACCGTAAACCAGCTATGGCTATAACTACCCCTCTCATCCACAAGGCCCGTCTGATCCGTCTCCTATAAACACCCATCACAGGCGGGCCTTCTCTTCCAGTCATCATTTACAAATAACCTATAAAACACCTATTATGTATCACAAAATACGTAAACGCTACCGCTATGTCCGTCCTCTAACACTTTTCGTTTCCGCTTTACTTATCGTAGCAATGGCAAAAGCAGGAACAGCAGACGGAGACACCGGCATTAAAGCCGCTACCGATTTATTAAACAAGTATTTCAAGACCGGCACCATACTACTCTATTCCATAGGCGCAGTTGTTGGCCTGGTAGGCGCTTCAAAAGTCTACTCGAAATGGAGTAACGGTGATAGCGATACCACCAAGGTTGCATCCGCATGGTTCGGGGCATGTATTTTCTTAGTGGTAGTGGCCACTGTATTATCATCATTCTTTGGCGTAGAACAATAAGGCATGTCTGTATTAGAAGTCAATAAAGGAGTAAACAGACCTATTGTTTTCAAAGGCTTCAAAGCACAGTATATAAGCTTTTTGGCCATCGGACTGGTAGCTATACTTCTCATATTTGCTATACTCTATGTGATAGGTGTAAACATATATGTAACATTAATAGTAGTGCTACCATCCGGGGCCGCCTATATGGCCTACATACAAAACCTCAGTAAGAAATACGGACAACACGGACTAATGAAAAACATGGCGAATAAAATACTCCCTGACAACATCACCACCAACTCAGCCAACATCTTCCAACAGATAAATACCACCTATGAAATCAACACCACTGGAAAAGATATTCCCCATACTAAAAGTTGAGAACAACTGTATCATCAATCACCAGGCAGACATTACGGTAGCGTTTAAAATCACTTTGCCGGAAATCTTCACCATGTCTGCCAGTGATTATGAATCTATACATAACACGTTCGTGAAAGCAATCCGTATACTGCCACCTCACTCACTGCTTCATAAACAGGATTGGTTTGTGGCTACAGATTATACACCGGATTTTGACAAAGAGCAGTCCTTCTTTTCACGAGCCAGCGAACGCCACTTTAACGAACGCCCATATCTCGACCATTCCAGCTATATATATCTCACCAAAAAAGGAGAAACAAAAAGGGCTGCATCCCCCATGAATTCCTCCCTACTCAAAAAGAACCTGGTGCCTAAACAGGCCATGAACGAAAAGGATATTGAACAATTCCTGGATAAAACAGGCCAGTTTCAAAAAATCCTGGAAGACAGTGGCTTTATCAAAATGGAAAGGCTCACCACCGAACAGCTGGCCAGTGGTGACAACCCCGGCCTAATTGAAAAATACTGTTACCTGCAACTGGACGGCCAGCCTATCATACGTGATATTGAGCTAAAACCCACGCTGAAAGTAGGAAACCTCAACTGCCAGATTTTTACCCTGGCAGATATGGAGGACATGCCTTCGCTGTGTGGGCAAAGCATTAACTACGAAAAGTACTCTACCGAACAGACACGCTTTTCGGTAGGTTTTACCGCCCCCATATGCCAGCTGTTAAGCTGCAACCACATATATAACCAGTATATCATTATCAGTGATGCACAGGAAACCATAAAGAAAATGGAAGCAAAAGCCCTTCGCCTGCATTCATTGTCTACCTACTCCCGTGAGAACACCATCACCCGTGATGCTACTAATAAATTCCTGAATGAAGCGATTGCACAGCAAAGGCTCCCAATAAAAGCCCACTTTAACATCCTTACCTGGAGTGAACGTAAAGAAGATGGTAAGGAAATACGCAACCAGGTATCTGCTGCATTGGCTCAGTTGGATGCCAGGACAAAAGAAGAATCCGTAAACGCTGCGCACCTGTATTGGTGTGCCATACCGGGCAACGCTGGTGAACTTCCCGCTAATGAAATGTTCGACACATTTGCCGAACAGGCCGCATGCTTTTTTAATACAGAAACGAACTACCAGAGCTCCATCAGCCCTATAGGCATACGCTTCGGGGATCGGCTGTCAGGAAATCCCCTGCATGTAGACATATCGGATGAACCCATGCGCAAAGGTATCTGTACCAATCGCAATAAGTTTATCCTGGGCCCATCAGGTTCTGGTAAAAGTTTTTTTACCAACCATATGATGCGCAGCTACTATGAATGCGGGGCACATATCGTTATAGTAGATGTGGGACACTCCTATAAAGGGCTTTGTGAGCTGGTAAATGGCTATTACTATACCTACTCAGAAACAAACCCTATTAAGTTCAACCCATTCTTTATTGATGGCGGCGTGCTGGATACGGAGAAAAAAGAATCCATTAAAACCCTGCTACTGGCACTATGGAAAAAAGAAGACCAGTCGTACACCAGGGCTGAATATATCGCCCTATCCAATGCACTGCAATCCTATTACGATAAACTGGACAAGCACCCGGATATATTCCCATGCTTTGACACCTTCTATGATTTTCTGAAAAATGAATTCAACCATCAGTTAGGCCAGGATGGTATCAAAGAAAAAGACTTTGACATAACAAACCTTCTTTATGTGCTACGACCATACGCCAAAGGTGGTGAGTATGACTATCTACTGAATGCGCGAGAGAACCTGCAAATGCTGGATCAGCCCTTCATTGTATTTGAAATTGATGCTTTGAAGGATCACCCGATTTTGTTTACAGTTACAACGATCACGATTATGGAAATATTTATTTCCAAGATGCGAAAACTAAAAGGCATCCGCAAAGTGATCCTCATAGAAGAAGCCTGGAAAGCCATCGCACGGGCAGGTATGGCAGAATATATAAAATATCTTTTTAAGACTGTACGTAAGCATTTTGGGGAAGCGATTGTCGTGAGCCAGGAGGTTGCCGACATTATCAGCTCAGACATTATTAAAGATGCCATCATTAATAACAGCGACTGCAAAATCTTGCTGGATCAAAGCAAGTACGTCAATAAATTCCACCAGGTACAATCACTACTAGGATTAACCGATAAAGAAAAAGCCCTTATCCTTTCGATGAATAAGGCCAACGATCCGAAACTGAAATACAAAGAGGTTTTTATATCACTGGGAGGTATCCTTTCCAAAGTATACAGAACAGAAGTATCCCTGGAAGAATACCTGTGCTATAGCACGGAAGAAAAGGAAAAGGTACAGGTGCAGGCATATGCTGCACGGTATGGCTCCATGCAGAAAGGTATTGCCATGTTAGCCCAGCAATTACGCTCCGCAGCATAACACCGGAATTTTCACCTATAAATATCAATTATGAAAACACTGTTGATTATTTCTACAGCAACCTGCATCTTATCGGCATGCAGCAGCAATCAGCCACAACCAGCAACATCACCACAGCCAGCAGCCACCTCATTACAGGTGCAACCGGCAAGACGGCTGTTTGCATCAGGCACCTATGTGTTCACCAGCGAAAGCCACATTGCTTTTAACACAGACACGATCAAGGTGGCAAAAGTACTTTCCACTGCAACGACCTATCAGATCACACGTAAAACCACCTACCAGAAAATTATATGCGGCATGATCGGGCCCGCTCAGGTGTTAACCCAGTATTGCACCGGTAGTTACGATGCAATGACCCGTACCATGTTCCTGATACCTTCCGGCTACCGCCTGCTATATCAGAAAAACGGGGCACTGGAATTAAACGAAGCACTCTATGAAAAAGTAGAATAGATCACACTAGCTAACCACCATTTATGAAAAACACCATCATCAGACTATTAATAGCAGTGCTGTTAATAGTCTCCCCTTCACTTACCTATAAAGCACAGGCACAAGACCCTATTGTAGAAGCGGTTAAAGCAGCTGTTAAAAGAGTAATCAAAGCAGTGGACTTGCAGGTTCAGCGGTGGCAGAACCAGGTACTTGACTTGCAAAACATCCAGAGGGAAGCAGAAAACCTGCTATCCAAACTGAAATTACAGGATATAGCCGACTGGACAAATAAGCAAAAGCAGTTGTACTCCGATTACTTTGATGAATTGTGGCGGGTAAAAACAGTCATCACCTATTATAACCGGCTTGCCCAAATCTATAATATGCAAAAGCAGATTGTCACTGAATACGGTATTGCTTATTCTATTATATCCCAGGACAATCACTTTACACCGGCAGAACAGGATCGTATCCATACCATTTATACCAACCTTCTCACAGAAAGCCTTTCCGGTATTGATGACGTGATAGGTATGATGAAATCCTTTACCGTACAAATGTCGGACGCAGACAGGCTGGTTATTATCAACAAAACAGCAGACGCACTGGAAGAACACCTCAGTGACCTGCGGGAATTCAACCAGGACAATAAACTACTGAGCCTGCAACGCTCAAAAAACCAGGAAGAAATTGACTTTATTAAAAAACTATACAATTTCTAAGCTATGCAATATGACATATATCCCGAAGGGCATCCACATTACCTGGATTACAAATTTACAAAACACATATGCTAATCAGGCCATGCCAGTTTTATCAGGTAAAACCAAAGATTATAAAATATACCAACTATGGAAAACCAGCCATCAAATACCAACACCACACCGGATATATACACACCGGATACATTCACCTTGAAATTGCTACTGGCAGGTTTTGTTACGTCTGATGACGAAAAGTTTCTCCGAAACTCATTAAAGAACTACACCATAAGATCATTGGCTGATAAAACAAAAAAGCCCCTTGAAATCACCGTAAAATCTAACTTGCTTTTTGCAGCACCAGTACAAACCACTTTCCAATTGGAGCACGTTACCGGGTTGAGCTCTTTACAGGTAAAAAACATACACTGTAAGCAAGGATCACGTCTGAAAAACATACCGGTACAGGATTTCAGAAAAATAACCATTTATAATATTGGCGATGAATTTCGTTTAGGCTTATATGATTCACCCAGTCACAACGTAAAACATCAGCAGGTACACCTTATTGCAGACAAACTACTGTATGCCGGTTACATTAAACAAAAAGACTTTCCCGGCTTCACCCGTCACCTGGACAACCTTTTGGATATAGCCAAATCAAAGAACCAGGAATCAAGTACGTTTAATCTGTCACTGGAAACGAATGTAAAAAATGAACCACCCATTACCTCTGACATAGAGCTCAGGTATTACAAAGAAAAAGACCAGCTTTTCTTCAGAAAAATTTCCTATACCAACCGCATTGAAACCATTGAATTGGCTTCCCCGCTTAATAAGCGGCTACCGTCTATTAAAATGGTGGCTGAAGCACTGCAACCTTTAAAACCAGGCCATGATCACAGTGCAAGCGTTGTTACTAACCTGCACCCCGAAAAGAAAAAGGCAGGAAAGTACAATAAAAAACAGTAACGCTTTTAATCCCAAATCAGCACTTGTCTTTATCAGGAAACTATACAAATAATCACCTATGCAATATCCATTACCACAATCTAACAAACCTTACTACGTGTTTTCCACGGAGCAGTTTGCCAAACAGCTTGTCAATAATGGATTCTTACAGGTTTCCAAATTTAATTTACTGAAATGGGCACTGGATAATCATATCAACAAGTATATAAACAAACATCACAACAAGCCATTGTCGATAGCTATAAAATCTGAAATCCCGCGTAACAAAAAAATCACCACGCGGCTTACTTTCAAATATCACGAACAACAAGCTTCCCTTCAACTGCTACACATCAAATGCCAGCAAGGTAACCGTAAACTGGATATTAAACCAGCAGACTTTGAACAAATAGATATTCCCGGACTGGTTAATACTTTCAGCCAGGATATTCTATTTGTAAAACAACCTGACAACTATAAGCCATCCGTTATATCTTTTACAGACAAACTACTCCAAAGTCAGTTTATCACAAAAGACCAGGTGCCCACCGTCAAAGACGCACTGGCAAGGCACATCAACAGTATAAGCGAAACAATCAACCGTAAAAAAGAATTCATTTTAAAGCTCACTACTGATACCGCCCCAAAGGGCACCATCTATTCCGAAATAAAGCTAAAGTATGACATCCAAAAAGATGCCCTGTATATTATGGGCATACATTGTCAGGCAGGTAACCAGGTAAAAAACTTCTTACCACCTACCTCTATTCCCCTACCCGCTTTATCCACGGTTAAACAATCCCTGTCCTGGAATAACTCCCGAAAAAATCCCAAGCAGCAAAACCTAGACACTGCCAACCACAACACCATACCTACCTCCAGCTACAAACGTATTGTACCAGAAAAAAAAAGATAAAGTCTTTACCTATGAGCCAGAACACACCATACAACAAAACACAGTCAGAACAATCTCCAGGTGAAAACAAGCGCGAGCATTTAGTCGCTTTCGAGCCATTTGTGGAAGGACTGGTTAAAAGTGCGTATATACCAGAAGGCCAACAAGCCACCTACAGAAGCCTTATATATCAAAATGTCGTAGAAAAAGACGAAATCAATTATACCAACAAATTCAAAGGCAACCTAAGCATCATTACTAAAATGGAGGTAGGCTTTTTATCCTCCAAATTCCTGCTGAAATATGACGGCGCTACTTTAAAGCTGGAAGTAACAGGATTGATTTGTAGCAACCATAATGCCACCAAATTTATTACCCCCTTACAGGAAGGTCACATACCCAACGCAGTAGCAGTAGACAAGCTATTGAGCGACACGAAAGAAATCCGGTCAAGACATGCCATACTCCCATCTTCCGAACAAGCCACCATCAATAGCAACACGCCACCTGCTGAACAGAAAAACAAAACATTCAAAAAAAGATTATAAAAACACCACCTATGAACAAAGCACTTCTCATAATCCTGCTATTATGTTTACCAGTCTTCAGCCAGTCACAAACATTTAGCGAATGGTTCAAACAGAATAAAACCCAAAAAAAATACCTGTTAGCCCATATCGCCAAGCTTCAGCTGTTTTTGGAACGTCTCAAAAAAGGCTATGATATAGCCAAAGACGGCCTGAACCTGATTGGCACCATCAAAGACGGTGATTTTTCCCTGCACAGCGCTTTTTTCAATCACCTGCAAACAGTGAGCCCCGCAGTAACCGGTTACTCCAAAGCTGCCGCTATCGCTACCATACAGACAGAATCCCTTCAGCTATACAGGAATGCACGTACTACTTTTATCGCCAGCGGCATGCTTACAGCCAAAGAGCAGGATGATTGCTTTTCCATCATTAGCGATATTCTCTCAGAGATTGCAACGCAGGTAGCAGACCTGGTTACCATCCTTACATCCGGCCAACTTGAAATGACCGACCATCAACGCATCACTGCCATAGATGCCATCTACACCAACTCCACAGACACCAAAATCAGCTTTCATCAATTTATCAATGACATTACCGGCCTTATCAGTTTCCGTCAATCTGAACAGAAAGACATATCCCTATTAGAATCACTTTCCAGATAAAGCATAACATTTTTATAAATAATATCCTATTATATGAAAACCTCTTCTTCCCACAACTATGACAAACTAATGGCCACCATTCAACCGTTCATTGAAAAGCTTGTACAACTGGGTTATGTAACGCCACAAGAGCAGCAAAACCAGACACAATCCCTTTACAACTACGTAAAGAACGATGCCTACCTCACAGATCAATATTCATACGATGGTGAACTAAGAATCGTTACCAAAACAAAACCGGGTACGGTTATGTCTTCCATATTTAAACTATCCATTGATCCCTGGGGAGAAAAGGTACATGAAAAAAAATCACATCTACCTGTGACAATGTATCACATCCCTATACGCTTATCGACCAACAAAAGCCGCCTACAGCAATTGAAATGCTCAGTCTATTGGAACGTAAGCGTAACACTCCTAAAAATGAATTACCCGGAAAAGCATCCATTGCACAACAAAAACCGCGTGGTTTAAAAAAAGGATAAAAGCATTCATCACAACAGTACCACCGCAAGCATTCGGGCATTAGCTAACCATCCTGCCTAACCGGCAAAAATGAAACACCATGAAATACGCCATTGTATTACTCACCGCCATGCTGTGCCTATACGTACCCCGCCAGGCAAAAGCACAATCCCAGGAACTACAGCAACTCATTTTAAACGTGGAGAAATGGCACCAGCTGAAAGAGATTCTCAACACCATGTACAAAGGGTACACCATCCTTACCAATGGTTACAAAACCATCAAAGACCTGGCAGAAGGAAACTTCAACTTACATGACTTGTTCCTGTCCACTTTACTCAAAGTGAGCCCTACTGTAGCCAAATATCACAAAATCGTAAACATCATCAGTAACCAGCAAAAAATAATAGCTGAATACAAAAGCGCCTATTCCTCCTTTTCACTATCCGGTGTATTCACAGATGGCGAACTGGATCATATCAGCAATATTTACAACAACATCCTGGATAAGACAGCCAAAAACTTTGATGAACTGCTACTTATCATTACCGCAGGCCAGCTGCGCATGAATGATGCCGAACGTATTGCTGCCATAGATCGTATTGACGGCGATGTTAAAGAAAAGCTCGACTTCCTATATGCCTTTGATAAAAAAACACTCATTCTCCAGCAGCAGCAGCAACAGGCCATCAAAGACATTCAAACACTCCAGCAGCTGCAAAAACAGCCATAACACCATTTTACCTATGACACATAAACACCAATTCCATGAAAAGAAAAGCCACCATACTATCCTTATTATCCCTCTCTTCCCTTCTTCCTGCAATCCTGCATGCACAGAGCTCCACCGTACAGGATATACACACCGTACTGGAATCAACAAAAGAACAATTACTACCACTAGGCACACAACTTATTGACGTTGCTACTGCCGTTGCAGGTTTTGGCGCATTGTTCTACATCGGTTACCGCGTATGGAAACATATCGCAGCAGCAGAACCCATAGATTTTTTTCCACTCTTCCGGCCTTTCGCACTTACACTACTCATTGGATTATATAATACATTGGTTTTACCAGTGATGGATGGCGTACTCAATCCTATCACCCTCAAAACACAATCCCTATTTAACAAATCCAACCAGGCAGTAGAAGACCTGCTACTTACCAGGGCAATTCAAATTAACAGGGCAGCAGAAGGCACCCCGGTAGGTAACCCTACCAATGGTAACCGGAACTATGATAAGTATGAAAAACCAGAACCTACCACCAGCACACAACAAACACCAACTTTTTCCTTTGGCGCAAAGCTCATGCGAAACAGTATGTCATTTATGTTTAAGCTGATGCTGAGTACAGTTTTACAGATCGTTTACTATGCAGCTTCTATTATCATAGATGTAATGCGAACGTTTATTTTACTGTTACTGGGTATACTAGGCCCCTTTGTACTTGCATTCAGTATATATGATGGATTCCAGCATACACTCTCCGTTTGGATAGGCCGATACATAAACGTTTACCTATGGCTGCCCATAGCCAACATTTTCGGAACCATCATCAATATGATTCAGAAAAACATGTTGCAGCTGGACATGGCGCAGATACAGGCCAACGGCAGCGTATCCTTTTCTGAAACAGACGCATCCTATCTCATATTCCTTCTGATAAGCATTGTTGGCTACTTCTCCATTCCAGGCGTTGCCAATTATGTTATCCACGCTTCAGGTGGCCACTCCATTATGAGCACTGTAGGTATGTTTTCCAAAACATCCATGCGCCTGTTATCAGGTGGCACAGCAGGCGGTGGTTCTTCCAAGGGTGGAAGCAGCGGCGGCAGTGGCGGTGGATCAATGGCCAATGATACGCCGGGGGATGATAAAAAAATGGGTGACATGGCAAACGCGGCCAACTCAGACACCCAAACCAATGACAGTAATTCCCATCAGGCAGGCAAATTATCCTAACACCATGCTATTACCTATAAAACACCACCCATGTTTCAGCAACTTAGAAATATTGACAGCGCATTCCGGCATGTCAAAACATTTTCCATCGTACTGACAGTAGCCAATGTCATCATATCCTGTTATGCGATATACAAATCTCACCAGACCATTGCACGTAATAAAGACAAGGTGTATGTAATAGCTGGTGATAAGTTCCTACAGGCTGTATCCGCATCACGTGCAGAAAACATGCCCATAGAAATAAAAGACCACATTAAGACATTTCATAATTACTTCTTTTCCTTAGAACCGGACGAATCCGTTATCAAACGCAACATCACCAAGTCGCTGTACCTCGCAGATGCAAAAGCAAAAAACGAGTACGACAACCTGAACGAGAAAGGATACTATACCGGTATCGTATCCGGTAATATCAGCCAGCAGGTGATGGAGCCGGACAGCATTGCCCTGGTAACAATTCCACCATACCGTTTCCGGTATTATGGTAAGCTGAAAATGATACGTGCCACCAGTATCGTTACACGTAGCCTGGTAACAGAGGGCACCATCAGGGTAACATCGCCCAGTGATAACAACCCACACGGATTTCTGATTGAAAACTGGCGAATCATTGACAACACAGATATATCCATTCAAAACCGGTAACCTATGTTAACATTTATCAGGCAGCTATACAGACGGAGGACTACGAGCTCCATCCCAACAAGCAGCACCCACAGTAACACCATCCTTTACAGATGCCAGTGCCGCTTTGCCAAGGCATTAGGCCGCGCCGAAAAAAAGCTTTCTACCACGCAGAAAAAAATACTGCTGCTGATTTATTGCACAACAGGCACCCTGTTTTTCGGCGCACTGCTGCTCAGGCCCATCTTATACCACCGGTCAAGTTCCCCCACCAGGGTAATTCAGAGCATACCTATGGTAACACTGGACACCCTCAGTAAAACACCGCTTACCATTCAGCAACAACATGACACCATCATCATTAAAACGAAATAACCATGAAAAAACTATCACCATCACAAGCCAAAAAATTAAGGCTATCTCTTCTCATACTGGTGTTCGCCATATGTCTTACCGGCCTTTTCTTTGCCTTATCCTCACTAAGCAAATCATTACAATCAAAAGACAATGCTACAGACACAGCCAAACAGGCATTTAACGTTAAACTACCAGATGCCGTACTACCCAACAAAAAGGAAAAAAACAAACTGGAAGTATACCTGGACGCACATAAGGACAGCCTGAAGCAACAGGAACGGGTAAAAAACGATCCCTATGCACAACAGTTACAGTATGATCCTGCACCGCCACAGGCTACCACAAACCCCATGCAGGCAATTAACAGCCCTGCTTCTCCTAAAAAGAAGCTGGAAGCCAATGAGAAAAAAGTGAATGACAAGCTAACGGAACTATACAATGTCATGCACCAGGTACAACAGCCGCAAAGCACCAATATACCTGCAACCAAAACCACTAACACTACCCAGGATGAAAACATAGCCAGGTTGGAACAATTACTCACCGGTAAACAGAATATAGATAGCAATGCAGAAAACGACCCGGAAATGGCCAGGCTCAACACCATGCTGGATAAGCTCATAGCCATACAACACCCGGAACAGACAGAAAAGCTGACCGGTAACAAAGCACCCGGTAATACTCTTTATTACCAGGTGTCTTCACAGCCTGGTAATAACACAGATACCCTGACGGAGTTTTATATTCCCCAGGATGACGGTAACATCAACAGCTTTTACTCCCTTGCCCCACAGGTGGACACTACCGTTACCACGGAAACATCCTTTACAGCTGTCATTCCGCAAAACCAAACCCTTCAAAACGGCAGTACACTACAAATGCGGCTTACGCAGGACATTTTCATAAAAGGTATTAAAATACCACAGAACACATTTGTGTATGGCTCCTGTAGCATTTCTGATGAAAGGTTGAAAATTAAAATTTCCAGTGTACTGAATGGCAAAAGCATCCTGCCTATACAGATGAGTGTATATGACAGTGACGGGCAGGAAGGCATATTCGTCCCCGGTGCCATCACACGCGATGCAGCCAAAGAAAACGCCGATCGTGCTATACAGTCTATAGGCATGACCTCCTTAGATGGCAGCCTGACCACCCAGGCAACAAGTGCGGGTATAGAAACCGCCAGGACATTCCTTTCCAAAAAAATAAGAAACATTACTGTGACCATAAAAGCAGGACACTCCATTTTCCTGAAAAACAAATAACAAAAATCACCACCTATCAAAAACCAGATTTATGAAAAAAAACATCTTACTGGCAATTATTGCCATGTGCCTTCTCACCGCTATGTATGCCCAACAGCCAGGCAAATCATTACAGGATGCTTCTATAGAGCATTACACCATTGACATTAGTTATAACTATACCACCGTACTGATATTTCCCTTCCCCGTTATTGATGCAGACAGAGGTATCCGCGACCTGATGGCCACCAAACAAGCCCAGGTAAGTAACGTCCTGAAACTAAAAGCAGGCAAAAAGGACTTCCCTGCCACCAACCTGCATGTGTTCACTGCCGATGGCAAAGTGACCGCATTCGATATCACCTACACAGACCATCCACGCCAGACAACCTACGATTTAAGCAGGATGCCGCCTAACACCTACATAGCCCCCTCCGTTCTCCAATTGGATCATGTGCCTTATAATGACCTGCAATTGTCTTTACTTGATAGCCAGGTAACAACATCCCAAAATTTCCTGCACCTGAAGAGCAAAGACCAGCGCATGAAAATCGCCCTGAAAAGTATTTACAACGATGGTGAAGTGATGTTTATTCACCTGGAGATCACCAACCGCTCCCCACTGGACTATACACCGGAATTTACCCGCTGTTATATACAGGACTACCAGAAAATTAAACGTTCCAGCGTACAGCAGACCACCGTACAGATGATATACCACACTACCATCAGCAACATACCAGGCCATTCCACTGCATCCTGTGTCATCGCTGTGCCCCGCTTTACCTTATCAGATCACAAAAAATTCCATATAGAGATTTTTGAGAAAAACGGGGGCAGGCTACTTCACCTGGATATGAAAAACAAACATCTTCTGAAAACGCGCAAACTACCAGGGTATGCCGAAATCAGCAACACAGTTCAATAACCAGGCAGAAAACAGGGTACTGGAAAACCTGAAGCAATATGCCCAGCAGGAAGCGACCTTATATATCGCTAACCCCTTAGCGTCCAGTAATGATCCTGAAATATTGCAGTTCAAAAGAAATTACTATAGTGGTATTGTCAGTGAAATTAGCCCCACAGCTACCGGGCTGGAAAAACTGGCAATGAAGTTTGTAAAAAACCAGATTAAAAACCTGGACGCCAAGCTCAACCCCACATGGGATAATAAATTGCTGTATTCAAAAGCAGGTAATGCCATTCGCAATTTTGCGAGTGGCTATAACATTGTGTACAAAAAAATTAATGGAGCACTGGATCATATCCAAAAGGACATTATCCATAAACACAATATAAATACACTCAGTAAAGACTTTGCACAAAAAGGCTTTACGATTAACCAGGAAAGCCACCTGGACAGCATGATAAAACTGAACCTCCCGGAATTTCACATCAATTACCTGGACGTAAACAATAAGGGCACCCTGTATTACCTGCATTGTAAGCGGATACCGGATACCAAGTTGTATTTCTTTGAGAAAATAACCGCCAAAGCAAACCCCACGACAGAAGAGCTACGCACCGGCAATATCGGCCCTGAAAAAAAACATACATTCCTATTAAATGAAAACCCGGATATAAATGCAGCCAACGCAGCTAGGCTGGTACACGGTGATGATGCTAAACTGGGTAACAGTTTTGCTTACCTGGACACAAAACCAGGCGGTGACACACAGGTAAAAACTGTTGAGTTCAACCTGGTAAATGAACTTAAAAAACTAAATCTCCCCCGACTGGCTGGTGACACCTTTGCCGCACTGAAAAAAGCATTGGGCGAGGGAAAAAGCTACACCCTCACCCTGCCCTTACCAGGTAAAGGGGACACACAATGCACCATACAGGCTACTCCCCGCAATGAAAAACATAAAATAAGTATCACAGACAGTAACGGTAATTATATCAACATGAACAGGTTTAAAGAAAAGGTGTGGGAAGAAGCCGGGGATCTTATTTCATCCATTACCAATAATCAGCAGTTAAGCAACGGGTGGGAAGACATGCCCGAAGAAGCTAAAAAATTAAAAAGAACCGTATGAAAATACCACCATTAACACCATCAGCACTGAATAATATCCAGCATTCAATGACACAGCTAAACATGGAACAACTGGAAATACTACGTAAACTGGTAGATAATCGTATATGGCGAATCCGATTCCACCAGTTTGTGCATTCCATCGCTACTACAACCCTGGCTACACCCTCAACACACCCTCCCGACAACCTCCCCTACACCCCCACGCCACCCTGCACGTAAACCCTTGCTCGCCCTTTAATCGTTGTAAGGGGAGCAGACTTGTTGCATGGTAAATTATTCAAATACAAGAAACCAATTATGCAGCCTTTCGCTGATAGGCCAACGAAAAGCTATTGTCAGTAAATGTCGTTGGTCTTACAGGCAGTTTTTTATAACCGGGTAAATAATAGGCAGTTTCATACTACTTTTGTTTTCCCCTATATGCTTAACTCAGTCTATATTATCATTCAATATATTAATGGCGCTACGCTGTATTATAGCATTTACATTCTAAATCATCCTTTTAAGCACGAAGAAAAATACCTGTTCAACGATGATTTTATGCTGTTGGTGACAGACATAAAAGGGTATGCAAGATATGTGTCAGAAACACTGGAGCCCTGTGTTAAGTACAGCTATGCACCGTCAGGTTATATTAAAAGAATTGATAGTGAAATTGAAAGCGATTTTATCTTATAGGGTATTATCAACATATTTCACCGGAAAACACCACAGCCTAGCTCCGTATTATACGAAGTCCTATTTTTAGATGGATCAGCGGGGCTGTTCTCCGAAGCACTGGTATCGGTAGTTTACGCAAACTAATCACCTGCTTACAGCTTCGCAGCCAGAACATTTCACCCGAAGAAGGTTGCCAGGGTTTTAGGGCTTCTGCTGGTAGCAGAAGACTTTTGACAACATCATGAGCGCTTGTTTTTTCGGCTTTTTTTGGGGGGGGATAGAAGGGCCACCGCTCCGATGGTGCTTTACTTGCGACGCTCCGTTTGGGGTTTGGTTGGCTATTCTACATATGCCTATCAATCCTGAAACTCCTGTGATCAGTAATTTTCCGATATGACTAAATTGATTTTTAAAAATAACCTACTCCACTGACATTAATAAATTTGGCTTAACCACTTGTTCAATTGAGGAAGAGCAAATGTAATTTTCAAATCCCTGCCATCAATAATAAGTGGCTCTTTTATCCATCCCATTTTTGCAATATTCTTTCTCTTTTCATCAGCTACCGTTGCTCCACTCGAAAACAAAAAAGTACCTTCTATCGCATTACAAATAACCCTGTATTTCTCTAATTCTAAGGGCGTTACCTTCCCATTACTCTTTGCTTCACCAATTACCACCCTTCCATCTACAATACAAAGCAGATCAACCTCCGAAAGCTTGCCAGCAGAATCCCATATTTTAACTTCAGGAATATAAATAAAACAGTATTTAGCCGCTTCCTTCATTACATTCAAGCTTAAAACCGGTACACGCATGTTTGAATTCAAACCCTGATAAAACATTTCATCCAGTTTATAATAAAAGCCAGGCTCTTGTTCAGGCATTCGCCAATGCCTTTCTGTATATACCTGTTCACTATAACAACGATTGCATACAAATTGCTGACCTATTTCTTCCATCCTGTACCACCCTAAATAACTGCACCTTTCACATTGCAGGATTAGTCCTCGTAACAAAATTTTTTTCCTTAAAAAATCACTTATTGAACCACGTAATTCTTTGCTGTTAACTCCTGCTATCTTCTCGAAATCAGCATAGCTTAGGTAAGTTCTATTTTCATTTTTAAGGAAACACCCAATACGTTCTTCTGAAGGAATATTTTTAGGATCACCGACTAGAAACTGATTAAAAATGTTGAGAATTTTATCATTCAAGAGGGTATCTGCCAATTCACTTAGACCACCAAATAGTTCTATAGAAGCCCCCATATATTTCCCCTTATCAGAGTGTGCTATTTTAGCTCCTATTTTTTTAAACAATATTTCAAATATATCATACCCATCTAACAGTTTAACTCTGCTTTGCGTTGTTAGGGCATTCCCAGGTTCAAATGGGTAATGAATTTCAGCAACAGGAACCTGAATAGAAATAGCACTATCAGAATTTCTCACCTTATGCTTCATTCCTTTTCTTGAGGAAAAGACATCTGAAAAGAAAGTTGCTAACACCTCATTATTCGATGGTAGTACATAGCCCAAACTTCTATCTCCTTCGTCATCACTTGTCACATTAAAATCAACCATCCAGGAACCAGTCCTTCCATAAAGATCAGTCAAATTACCCGGAGCAGGAAAATGGATTGCAGCAGAGGAAACCCCATTATAAATTTGTTGTATCCAGGAGTTATCTTTCGTCTTAAAATCGTACCTTCTAAAATCTATAGAAGTATCAATCATTTCCATTGGAGTGTACGAAGCTTCAATATCATCAGATCGCCAATGAAGCCCAAAATTAATAAACATACCATCTAATTGTGATTCGATTTCCAGCTTACTATATGAATCCGAAACAAAGTTTATTGAACAAGTGGAGTATACATAAGTGCCTATTTGATGGGATATCGTATCAAATATTGACGTACAAATATCAAACTCGTACTTTTCAAGGTTGTCAGCCACTAAACCAGGCACCCAAAACACAAGCCTTTTATTCTGTCTTAAATTATAATAAAAGCAGAAATCTGATACACTTCTGCCTACCACAATTATAATAGACATATGTTCTTCAGGATGATAGTCTTTAGTAGTAATCCATTCCAGTCCAAAAGGTTTCGTGTGAGAAATTCGTTCACCAAACTCCTCGTATAAATATCTTGTGCTCTCAAACAATTTATCGACACCAGAAGGTGTACATTTTTCATATCTCAATTCAAAATTCTGATTATATCTTAGATGCCTTCTATCCTTCAAATACTCACCAACAGTTTTCATACTGCCTATTCTTGTCCTAATTAAAAGTTCAACATAAGAAGAAACATTCTCAAACGTATAATCGGTTGAAGTTATTAAATATGGGGTACTACTTTCGCTGTAAATAAACTTATGTATATGTAAAGCATTGGGTTCCGAATGCCCCCCGGCCCTCATTTTCCCTATTAGCTCCTTCGAAGAAGCATAAAAAGGCTTTACCTCCCTTTCAATTTGAATAGCCAATTGTTCATCAATAATAAATTGATCGTGCTTTTGAGTAGCAGTCAATTTCGCGACAAGAAATTGCAAGGCAGCATCTCTTGAAGCATGTTTTTTAATCAAGTTATTTATTTCATCTTTATACTTTTCCTCAAATTGTTTAGGATTTGAATAATATTCATCTATATCACTAATTTGGTACGAATAAATGTAATCCGGGCTATAACTTTTAAGTAATTTCCAATAGTGTATTGGTATAGTTTTCCCATCAGTAGGGATAATTAGATTAGTATTGCCACCCCAAAAATTACTGTACCACTCAATAATACGCAATATCGTATTATAATCTTTGCAGGTAGCTATATCAAACAAGACTGCATATCGCAAGGGTCTAACACGCGCAGTGATACGTTTATGTTGAATATCCATGATTACGTCCGAATAAATATTGACATGAAAGTTACATAAATAAACCTCCATAAACGCATAAACATTGCTTCACATTAACTCCCTGACATTCTTTACCCGCTGCACCATTACCTTATAGGCTTTATCACCCAACGACTTATTATCTATATCTTTTGTAATCTCGTAATGTTCTGCAATATCTGCCAGGTAACTTACCAATGTCTCCTTATCCTTTTCTATTACCTTCATTCCCGGTATAATATAGTCCACTAGCTTATCCAAAGGAATATCACAACTATCCTTCACAAACATGGTGAAATCATACCCCGAAACATCATCATACCATAACAAGGACACCATTGTTCGCTCTTCCTCAAAATCACCGTCTTCATTTTCAACAATCCTTTGCTCTACCTCCATACAGACGCCCTTCTTCTTCATAGTTTCCGTATACAGGGATAGCACCTCCCCCTTTTCATCATCAGCAGCATGTATCCTTTCCACCCCTAACGCCAGCAATTCATTTGGTAACGTATCGCTTTTAAAAATCTCCATAAATAGCTTTTTGAAAATAGACAAACAGCGCTAACCCGCCCGCTTTAAACAAAAGCAAACAGGTGCTAAAAACACTCCCGTCCGAAGAACCCACTATCAAATACATAACAATTACTGCTACATTTTTCATTATAACCCACTTCACAAATCCTGGTTTCCAGTCTTTGATGAAATGTCCCCAAAATGAAAAAAGCGGGAAAAAGAGAATAGGCAAAAGTAGCGCGTCCCCCAACTACTGCTCAGGCAAGTGTTGGTGAAATTTTTTTGCGAAAAAACGATCGCAAAAAATTTTCACCAAGCCTGCATTCGTTGTGGGCCCAACGGCGCAACTGGGGGCCTTTCTTTTTTTCCCGTTTTTTTCTTTTGGGAACATTTCCAGGGGGGCGGTTGAGGAAAAAAAAGGCTCACTAAAAAAAGGCTTTATATGCGTTCTTATTCTGTTTACTGCTACAATCAGGCTAAAGGAAACACAGTTGCTTCCGGTATTTATTTGCTGTCACGGGGCAGGAACACCGGACGGCCTGCCTTTTCCCCGAACCGTAACAGCATAGTACTAAAGTGCGCCCCCCAGGACGTAGAGTACTTTTATTGGCTTTGCTTTGGCCTGTGGAAAGCGGGCATCTTCCGGCAGATACTTACCGGCTCCGTAATTGAATTAATCCGTTTAGGTACACTGCGCAAAGTAATAGATAAGGTTAACCATAACAGCGAATTACTCACCGACAAAATACCCACCCTACAAGCTGCCATACAGCTAGAGCAAAACTACGTCCAGCAAATAGCAAAACTAAAAGACTTACAAATCGCGCTATTCTACCAGTACATGAAAGAATCAGCATAAAGCCTGTTCACTATTTACCAGTACTCAGTAATCACAACACCGTTCACCAACACATTCCCGCACTTTAAAATCTGCACTATGGCGCAATTCTCAGAAGAAAGGCTTTTTAAAATAAGGCGTTTAAGAAAAGCCCGCAGACTGCACAAAAAGGAGCCGCTTTTTGCTTTACAACTCATGCAGGAAATCTACCCCGGTTATACTCAGGAAGATTTTACCGATGACCTGCGCCCCAGGACAGCACCCAAAAAGAAAAAAGGCAAAACATTAATGGCACGCTATGGCAGATATAGCAGAATGCAAAGCCTGCTTATTGAGTTCCGGCTGACGGGTGAATGGTGGTATGTATACCAGGCTTCCAGGCTAAAAGAACGCATGACACAGCCCTACCGGGTGCAAATGACATTGGCAGGGGCTCAGAGAGAATACCCCCTACCTGCGCAAACACCTATTGCACTGGTGGAAAAATTGGTAACAAAAATAGCCGTGCTGCAATCATGGCCGGAGGTAGAAGCAGCTATCAGCGCCTTTAACCAATACACACACATCAGCTAAACACACACCATTCATTTTATCACCTGTAAAATTTATCACCTATGGCATGGAGTATATCAATTACACCCGAAGGCTGGAGCATGATACGCGAAGCCTGCCACCAGCAAACAAGAACTTTCCTTATACAAGCCATCCAGGAAGCCAGCAGCCAACTGCGTATAAAGGGCCGCAGTAAAATCAACTGGCATTTAGCCAGCACCGAAACACTGGCAGATAAAGCATTTAGCCTGATAGAGCAGACCAATACCTGCGACAATGGCGGCTTTTACTATTGGATCGACTTAAAGGGTTACTACAAAATGCACCTCGCAGAGTAACATTTTTTCTTTCATTAAAAACTATACAATTATGCGACACGATTATCATGAGCGGAAAGTGAACCGCGCAGACAATGCAGAAATGCAAGCAGCCAAAAGCAGGCAGAAATCACAACAACTTTACGAGAGCTCACACAACATGGTAAGCGGTATACCTATGGGCCAGCCTATACTCATAGGGCACCATTCCGAGAAAGGACACCGCCGGTTACTGGAAAGATCAAACAACGCCATGCGCGGCAGTGTAGAAGCAGACAAAGCCGCAGACCACTACGAAGACCGTGCAAGCTCTATACGTAATAATAAAACTATTGCTACCGATAACCCGGACGCACTGCAACTGCTACGCGATAAACTGGCCAGGCTACAAGCAGCACATGAACTTTTAAAACAAGCAGGTAAGCTATACCGTAAAAATCCTAATGATAAAGATGGCTACATGAAGCTACCAGGTGCAACAATTGGACAATGGAACGACATGGTAAAATATGGCGGTATCAAACGCTTTGAAATTGCCAATAGTAACCAGAATATCAACAGTGTAAAAAAACGTTTAGAAGAACAAGAAGCTATTGAAAGCCTGACATACAAAGAAGAAGAGAAAAACGGCGTGAAATACATTATTAACCCTGAAGTGGGAAGGGTACAGCTAAAATTTGGCAGCAGGGTGCCGGAGGAAGTTTACCGCACTTTGCGCAAACATGGTTTTGTGTATTGCAAATCAGAGGGGGCCTTCCAGCGTAAAATAACCGGTAACGGGGTTTTCGCCGCTAAAATGTTTTTAAAACAATTTAACCCCTAACAGACCATGCCCGCAGGCCAGCCAAGCAGGCGGGCACTTTTAAACAATCTCAACTTTTCAACTTATGACAACAGAAACATTTTTCACGGTTGCCCGCGAATCATTCCAGGCGCAAAAGTATGACCATGCCACACTCAGGCTTCTGTATAAAGAGTATGCCACCACACAGCTACTTCTCAAAGAGCCCGGACAAATAAGCATGTTTATTGATTATGCCATTAATGGCGGCATTGATGCCAACAACCCCGACAAAGCCAACAACTTTTACCTGTGGCATTATTGTAATCACATCCTACCTATCAACACTTTTAAAGACCCCATCACAAAGGGCCGCACTACCTACCTGCACATAAAAAGCAATAGACATATTGCGCTCATTAAAGATGATACCGGAGATGTTGTAGGCTCCATTGCATTCAGGCCGTTTCAGAGCATGTACCCGAAGCAGCTGGTGAAATGCCTGGCAAAAGCCACTAAAGCCAATCACATCCAGGTTAAACAGTGGAAGCATGACACAGCAGGTAATACCCGATTTGTGGCACATACACAATACCCGGCAGGCAACATAGCCAAAATCAACTATACCGTTGAATACGTACCCTTTTTCTAAGCACTTTAAAAATTACGCAAATGTCAAGATTACTTTATACAGACCTGCTCACCGGGGCTTTATTCATCAACAAGGATAAAAAGGCCGCTACCAAATTTTACAATCTCACATTGTGGGAAGCACTGCCCGTGCTGTTACGTGTTGTACCAAATGATTCCCATTGGACGGTTTACAATGAGACAACAAAAGAATTCTTTACGCCCGATGAAATTGAAACCATTATAGGCCCCGCTATTTCACCACTCAACCCGGTTGCAGTAATCACCGCAGCACTGGCAGACAAAACAGCCTACACGGTTAAGAATATTACCGGTGATCCGCATACGGCTTACACCCTGATCGCTGAAAAAGCGCAGGAGATATTTCTGTATGGCTATAAAGGAGCTATCCCCTTATGGCACCCCGCAGACAATCATTTGCTGGTAACAATTATTGACGGTTACACGGATGATTTTATCAAGGAAGTGAGAAGTAAAATACCCCAGTAAAACACCAAAGGGAGGGCTACCCCTTAGTAGCTCATTTTATTATGTTACACCATCAAAAGAAATACTTCGCTAGGTATATCTATTCCGTCATCGCACCGCCGCTCGTTCACCGGCTTACCAAAAGCATCGGCCAGGAGCGGGCACACCAACGCCTGAAAAGATGCGCACGGCAGTTATCATACCTGTATAACAATGCACTGCCGCAGTCACTGGAAGCACACAGCCATATAAGCGCCGAAAGCATTTTCATTGAAATGTCCTACTACCAGCTACAGGCATTACTGTAGCCATCCATTCACATAAAACCATTATCCCATGTTTCAGTGTATCACAAAAATCTATATCCAGGAAACCGGTTTACTCAAAAACCAGATTATCGACTTTATTAAAGAACAATTAGGGACACGCCAACATGTTGAACTACTTATTACTGATGGCTTCATTCCTTCGCGGGGCCAACTGCAACAAATACCACACTTCCCGCATGAAATGGCTGATAACTATTATGTGAATGCCCTGGTAACAGGTATAGACTGGCACCTGGACGGTAAAGAACCAGTAGCTACGGGCAACGTGTTAGGTCTATCCACACAGGTAGTTACCTGTTTACTGAAAGATATTCCTGTTCCATATTTGGCTTTACTGGCTGAATTCCTGCGTACTCAATTTGCATTCCAGCACATGCAGCACTCCCGCAGAACATTTACACCGGCTGATGTAGCGGATAATCAAGAGGAATTCCCCGCACTGACCGGGATGGAAGACTACCCCGACAATACGAAACTGCATGTATACAATGGCGGTTTTCTCATAATTGAAGAAGTACCGGAGGACAACCCGCAAGGTGCCCACACCTTTACCGCAATGTCTGACCTTATGAGCCCACAATGCAGCAGCCTGATAGATGCAGAAGAAGAGCTGTTTACTAAGCACCTGGAATATCTTTTCCCAAAGTATGAAGAGCCCACTCCGGAACAGCTGCATACAGCTCACCTGTCCAGGGAGCTACGCCAGGCACAGACATTTGCCACCTCCCTCATGGAAAAATACGCCGCAGACTAACAGTTTATATACTTACTACTCCCCCCTTTATTCATCACCACATCCCATATTTATGCAACCTGCTATTATTACACATTTAGGGGCCTGTTACCTGGTATGTACAGAACTGCCGGTTTTTATCCCCCAGCCGATTACCAGCACCCAGGGCATCACCATCCTACCGGGTGAAAAAGTGACAAACATAGGCAGCCGCAAACGTACCAGCTTTTCCCTATGCCCCGGCCTTTACATGGCATACGAAGGATTGTTTTACTTAGACACACTGTGTTACGCCATCTTTAACTGCCCACAGCATAACCAGGGGCAGCGCTCCCTATTCGAGCAAAAAATCTACCGGTATGCTTTTCATGTTGTATTTGATGAACAAACACGGGTAGCCTGTTTCCTGGTAGGCGCAGGTGGCCCAAAAGGCATGCGCGATATTATCCTGGATACTGTCACCCTCTTTAATGCCTAAGCCTACTATATAGCATTGCCACCAAATACGTACTTTAGAGACGAAAAGGACGTTAATAACACAATATACCGACAACGACACATTCAGCACAAACACCCCCAGGAAGGAGCCTAAAAAACGCATCAGCGGCATTGGCGGGGAAAAGAATAGTAAAAAACACCCGCACCGGTGGCGGGTTCTATAACAAGGTTTGGACTATACAGACGGGCCCTTCTTTATTTATGTAACTTTCACCACAATTTTTGAACGATACATGTATCTTTGGTAAAGAGAAAAGGCCAGTTTTTGAAACTGGCCTTGATCGGATTTTCTAAAGAATTATCGTTACCTGGGTCGAATCAGTTCGATAATCAACTTTATAATTCCGAGAATCTGCAAGATAAGCGCCCAATATGGGGGCTTATTTTTTTGTGGGGCCTTCCTCCCTCCCCTGCGTTTTGTGTTTACCATATGTAACGATCACTAACCTGTAATGGTTTAGAATTGTTACATCAGCTACACATCGCTTATATTCTATAAATCTGCTTCTGAATACTTACCAGGTAAAAATAAATCAATAAAGTGATGATTGCTTACTATTGGCACATGGTACTACACATTTATATCCCCACCCTGAAATGACAAAAGCGACCTTTACCTATTAAAAACCAACACTTTAAAGCTCAGGAAAGCATCCACAACTGTGAATAAAAAGGTCACCCTTTAATACATAATACTTCCCATTAGCCAGCCATTGATGTCATAAACATAGTCCCGCTATATCCAACCATTTCCATTTACACGAAAAACCATCCTGCTATTTCTGAATATAATAATTCTACTTATTTTTATAATTACCCAGCATACCATTTACAAAGCATAAGAACATGAACACCAAAAGACTTAAAGGCCCACAGGGAGATGAACAGTATATTAATTTAATGTATTTGAGAAACGGCGGTATGGGCTTTATTTACCTGGCCAATGACACACAGAACCAGGATGCAGAAGTGGCTATTAAAATAACACCTGTAGACAACCCCAACACCAAAGACCTTTTAATAGAAGAATTCAAAATGGCAGCGTCTTTACGTCACCCGAACATTGCCAAAACTCATTTTTACGGTGAATTCACAGACAATACCGGCAACTACATTTACAGTGTAATGGATTATTTCCAAAATGGCGATTTAGGTGACCTGCTACAAAACAGCAGCCTGCTTCCTATTGATACCTGCATGAACCTCTTTACACAATTATTGAAAGGCTTACAAGCAGCACATAAACTGATAGTTCATAGAGATTTGAAACCAGGCAATATCCTGGTGGGAGAAAACGGCGAATTACAGATATGCGATTTTGGTATATCCAAATACAAAGACCATAGCACCCGGCAACTTACCTTCAAAGGTTATGGCTCCCTGGCCTATATGTCACCAGAATGCTGGCTGAGTGAAACAAACACCGTTCGAATGGATATATACTCTTTAGGTATTATCTTTTTTGAAATACTTACTTTATCCATACCATTCAAAGGGCAGACAGATCAGGACTGGAAAATTGCACACCTAACCACTCCCCTGCCAGACATGAAAAGTCATCGCAGCGACATCCCCTATTCACTGGTGAATATCATAAAGAAAATGACCAGCAAAAAAGCCAAAGACAGGTACGAGGATGTTGCAGCCATTCTTACCGACCTGCAGGGAGCCGAGATAATACAGAACAAATACAATTTAGATGACGTACTGCATCATGCAAATAAAAAAGCCAATGCCATAACAGCGGAAGCATTAGCCCAGGAGAAAGCCAAATTACAACGAGAAGAAACCAATAGTATACTCAGTTATTCTATAAAAGAGCTGTTCAACCAGATAACCGACATATCCCAGGCATTCAACCAGCAATCCGTTACAGAACAAATAACACATACAGAAAGGCTGCAACCGTACAACCCATATGAAGCATCCTATACACTCACTCTTTTTGGCAAAACACTGACCATCGCTTTTTTTAAAAAAGAATTTTCCAATTTCCACAAAGAGCAGGAACTACAATACTACAAAATTCAAAATGACCGCTTCGGATATGTCCGTGATAAATATACCCCTGGCTATATAGTAAAAGACCGTGTGATGTTGGTGGGAAAAGTGATCGTAAACGATTTACGTTTTGAAATGGCCACGCGGGCAAGCATCGCTGAAATACACCCCGCAGGATTTAATATTGTATTACTCAAAACATCTGATTCAGACCTGTATGGCTCCTGGTACACCTGTAAGTTCTCACCTATGCCACTCTATTCAAACATGCCTAACTATTATGTAGCAATGGAACACATCCAAGACTTTCTCAATAATTATGAGTACAGCAGGGGTAGCGTAATCAGTTCCATTAATATGACATTTGATGAATTGAAAGACGCAGACTTTATAGAACTCATTAAATTATTACCTCAAATGGACTAACAGCCACCTTTATTTTTTTAATGTTTATTGACTATCTTGTACTCACTACCTTATCGTCATTAATGCTGTACCCATATTCAGGCCATTGTTAACGCTGAAACGAAGGGCTATAAAATGGACTTACCTGTTCTGCTGCAATATTTACCAGATGGTGAAATAATAAACTTTTCTCTGAACACTGTTTCCCTACAGGATATTTCATCCTGGAAGCAACACGAAAAAACTAGAAAAACAAGACGCTTTCAATCGCCAGCTACAGGCTTATATATTGATGTAACACCGGTGGGCTATGGCATACATTACTCAGTATTTCAGGGAGGTACTCGAATTTCTGAGAATTGGTGCTGCCTGAACGATACAGATGCAGCCAACATGCTTATGATCGTTAAAATACGGATGGAAAAATATAAAATGACAGCGGCAGAACCTCACACCTTTTACTGGATTTACACCACTCTGTTCAGACCTCACTATCTGAATCAAAAAGAACGGGAAGAATTGTTAGCTATAACCCCCATCCTGTATATGATGTTTCGTAAAGAACACCCGTTTAATAGTATCTGTGATTTTGAATAAGCAGAGAAAGATTAATCAGCGCGTAATAGCTGTAGTACTTCAACTTTGAAACCCTGAGAGATTATTACCAATGTATCAAACTCTAAATTTTCAGAACCAGTTTCATAAAGGCCAAGTGTGGCTCTATCTATACCAGTTTCTATTTCCAAATCAAGCTGTGACCAATTTCTCTCCTTTCTTAACCTTTTCATATTCTTAGCTACCATCAATAAAGTTGATTTTAGCCGCACTTCCAGATCATCTACATATCTATCATTTATTATCACCCTAAATTTTCTTTGAAAATCGAAAAAGCAATACACAGGAACTTTAAAAATATTAGCTAGTCTTATAATTGAAACCAATTTAAGATTGTTCCCTTTTTCAAACCTGCTTATTATAGAACTTCTTTTATCACTACCTGTATAAATCTTGCCAACTGTTTCTTTATTATTAAATCCGGCTTTAATTCTTAAAAAAGTGATTTGTCGCCCAAGTAACAGTTGCTGGTCTTTTAAATACTGGCTTTCTAGCATTCTTCTTTTGCCGGTAATATTTGGTTGATCGGGAAGAATATTTTGTAAGGTTTATTAGCGCATTTGTAATTTTTTAGTATATTTGGAATAGAAAATATTAGTCAAACCCCTTAACATAGGGGGAAGGCGTAGCTTCTCACAGGCCTAAAAGTGACATTTAAGGTTTTTTCCCATGTGAGTGTAAGTTTACGGCCCTTCATATCTATATTGCGATGCAATAGGGTGTAGGGCCTGCTTATACCGTTGGGGGTTTATCCGAAAGGATAGACATGGCACTGTCACTGCCTAGGCCACGGTACGCAGGATTCCAGCCCTATTGCTTATTCATTAAGCAGTAGTCACAAAATCTCAGGCCAGAGACTAATATTTTCGGCCCAAAAAAGTGACAATGCTTATAACTGTAACACCTATTAAACTACGCTTTTTTGCACCCGATACTTTACCGGGAGCGAAAGTATTTATGACAAGCGGGCATTGCTGCACCTCATTTTTGGGACACTATACCTTATCTATCCCACTTTCACAGCAATTCTTTCACTTTAAAACTAACACCGCTATGTCAAAGTCAGCAATTGATTTAGTAAAAAGAGAAGATGAAACAAATTCCAGTTTTCTCAAACGATTATTTGTTTCATTCAGTCATGAGGTCAGAAGCTACATTCAAAACATTCCGCGATTCTGTAATGAAATAAAAGCAGGCAAACGGGTTGATCAAAATTGGGAAGGGATTTATTTAGGGACAAAGTTTGCAATGTCCATTTTAGACAACATGACCGAAGCTGTAAAGATTACAGAGGGAGAGCAGGCCTATTTCCCCCAAAAAAAGAAATTTGACTTTCTGGAACTACTTAATACTATTGCTCAACTACGAACGATGGAGGACACCAGTAAAAGAAATGTAAAAATAATTACATCAGGTATTAACGAAATACAGTTGAACTCTGATTACATCCTAGTTTCACAGATACTCAATAACGTGTTGCAAAACGCTTTTAAATATTCCAAAGGCACGAATGAAATTGAAGTAGAATGCACCAGGCAGAACACAGATTTGACAATTGATATAACCAATTGGGGAGACACTATACCTGAAGATGCACTGGAAGTAATATTTGAACCATTTAAACGAATCAATCCAGAACGTACCGGAGTTGGGCTAGGGCTTTATATTTCAAAACAGATAGTAACAGCCTTGCAGGGAAAGATAAAAGCAACAAGCTTTAAAGAAGAGGGTAAGAACACATTCACAATTGCGCTTCCGAATTGCATAGTAATAAATCAATTCAATAGAGCATGAACGTTATAGGTTACTTTAAATACTCTTTATTATTTGTACACTTTAAATTGAATTTATGTAGCTGGCCATATGTCATACCGAAAAGTTGAGCAAGTCGCAATGTCTCCTTTGCATTGAATTCAGCAGTGTCTCTTGATTTCTTCCGAAGAGTAGCGTTACGAAAACCGCCATCCAGTGCAAGCCAGGATATACTATATAGGTCAAAGATTTCTTCCCAGGTCTTAATCTTACCTGACAGAATTCCATCTTTAACATATTTAGGATTTCTAGCCATAAGGGCGAATTAACAGCCATTTTACTACCTGTCAATATTTTTTGAACCATGTGAAAATTCTTTTTGACCAAGTGTAAATTTTTTTTGACCAGGTGTAAACTATTGAGCATGAAATTGTAGACTCCCCGCCTAAGCAGAAAAGCGGTTTAATATTCAATGGATGTAACCTTAAAATGTATAACTAGAGAAGTGATTTTCTTATTACAAAAACACAACCAGGCAATTAGGAGTTTATTTAAAATATTCTTTATTACCTGTGCATTTTAAATTGAATTTATGCAGCTGTCCATACGTCAAACCAAATAAGGCAGCCAGTTTGAGGGTTTCTTTCGCGTTAAAATCAGCTGTATCTCTTGACTTTTTCCGGAGAGTGGCATTACGAAAACCACTATCCAACGCAATCCATGAGATACTATACAAGTCAAAGATTTGCTCCCAGGTTTTTATCTTACCTGTAAGAATTCCTTCTTTGACATATGTTGAGTTTCGCGGCATTCAATAACGAATAAACGCTGATTTTACTAGTTGTCAATATTTTTTTGACCAAGTGCAAATTTTTTTTGACCATCTGTAAACTTTTTTTAACCAAGTGTCAACTTTATTTACGTTTGGTCAAATTTTTACACTATTTTAGTGCTGTCCCCCATCAGTCGCATTTCAGCTCATTTAGCAGCTAATCCGACCGATCGCTATTGCACTCAATAGGTATATACACGGTAAAGAACTAACCAATAATTCTATGACATATTAAATATATTGGTTGCAAAACCAGAACTACATCTGCCTGTAGTGGCAGTATTATGACGGGGGTACTGTGAAAACAGTATCTCGTAACAGGTAGCAATGCCCTTTCAGTATCGACCTGGGAGGGCAGTTTTTTAAGTATAAAATCCGGAAAGCTTCCCAATATGAAACCCAAAACTCCATTTTTGAGAAACAATAACTAACAATCTATGTAAATCCCTATTTATCAACTATATAAAACATGGCACGTGTTTAGTATTTCATTAAGAAGTCCGTTTTTAATCCGAAAGATAATTGTGAACTGTGGAGGGCCAGAAGCTGAACTGCGCCCTCTTTTTTATTAATAATAATTACGCCACGTGCTTCAAAATCGCCATTTGAATTACACTATTATTCCCTCTCTTCTGTTTGATGTAGGCGATCACTTCTGACTTAAAAAAATAGACACGCCCACCTTGCTTATGAAATGGCAAACCTCCTTTCATCCATTCATGTAATGTTACAAGCGACACTTTAAATATTCCAGCAATTTCTTTCCTGGACAGTAGCGGCTCCTGCTCCGACGTAGATTCGTTATTCAGTTGGATAGATGATAAATCACCAATACATTCTTTTATTGCTTCTTTTATCCACCGCTTAAAGTCACCCTCATTAGGAATTAAGATGGTATCCATAGGTTAGTGTATTTATGTGAGAAAAAATTATCTCCATAAACCTACTCTCCTAACCAGTCAGCATTTAACAGTCTTCCCGTAGACTGGTACATATAAAGAAACCTTTACTGTTCTTATCTAAACCTTAAATATGAAGCCCCCAGAAGACACCGGCGGGCATATTTCATTTTAAATTCTATTCGATACTAATTTAGAAGATAAGATGGAAAAGATCGCAATATGTCATGCAACTCATCCTTTATTTTATATTCGTCATTCTCTTTACCCTCCTCACTTATATTATTACAACTCTCTTTCGTATGCCGCTCCCGTATAAAATCATCTAACCCAAAAAACAATTTCAACATTCGTAATTCAACCTCTATTTCAGGCCACTTTAGAGACAGTAAGGCTTTATAGGAAAAAAAGTTATTCTGCACATTCATACTCCTGAAAGTCAGGTTTGCCCTGATATACTGTCTCTCTTCTTCACTTTTGAAACTGCTTTTATTTTGTTCAATGAACTTTTCGGCCATCTCAAAATACACATCTCCGGAAGAAAGATCAGCATTTATATTTCCATCCATACGCCCCACATTAATAATAAAAAAAAGGTAGCTTAAAATTCCGTCCCACACACCTACGTAAGCCGAATCATACTCGTCCCACCAGGCATTATCCAATACAGCCACTAATGTGTCAGTTAGTAATGGTTCTACTCCTTTCGGCCATTTGATCTGCGGTCCAATTTCAAGTATCCAGGCTCTTACACTTTCGTAAAAACCTGTGTTAACAATAGATGCTCTTTTCTTCCAGTGTAATCGTGGATCAGTGGGAAATGGTGGCACCATGTTATAATACATATGGGGGAACACTTTGTGCCAGGTTAATAAACGCTGCATTTTGGGGCTCATTTTTATTAAAAAATAGTTCACCCATATTGTACCTTTTCACGTTATAAACACCTAAATTAGTTTACACATGGTCAAATAATAAACATCATTAACTATACTGAACAAAATGAACAAACATAATTGCTTTAGCCACTTTAGTTTTACTTCCCAAATTTTGGGCTGTAAAATGGACTACAGTATTTAAAACGATAAAAACCAAAACTAATCAGCACCTTATGGAACAAAAAGAACTCGACAGAATAGAGGAAATAATCCTATTCAGGAAAATGTCAAAAGGCGATACAGCAGCCTTTGATTTTTTTTTTGATAAGGTTAGCAATCGGGTTTACGGATACTTACTGAAAATGACCAAAAACGAAGCGATTGCCGGAGAATTACTACAATCAGTTTTTATAGAGCTTTGGGATCAAAGAAAAAATTTTGATACTGTTATGTATCCCCGTGCCTTTTTGTTAAAAATCGTTTCCCAAAAACTATATCCCGTAGTATTAGAAATACTTAAAAAAAAATATCATAGAGCCTGATATTTATACATTTCCTTTTACCAACCCTTTTTCCAATTTATCCAAGGAGAGATGCCTGTTTTCACCTATTCCATCAAGGCTAGATTGCGTGATGCTAAGGTTAATCTATTAACCCTGAATTAAGCCCTAAAAAGCCCCTTCCAGCCTTTTAAACAAGAAAGCCTAGTAAAGCCAAATAAAAGGAAACAAAGAGCCTAAAAAGGCTGCATTTCAGTCACTTCAATATAACCAAAATCATTAAAACCCTTATACAGTATACATTTCAGCGATTTTCACTATTATTTTTCGTATATTTACTATGGTAAAGGCCCGTAAAGTGGGCTATATTTCATCATTTGCTCTTTGAAAAGTTGATTGATCTCTCCCCAGGCTAAAAGCTTAAAAGTCGGTAAGATGAAGTTAGGCAGGTGTGGTGTAGGTTAATCTGGATTAGCGAATTTCGGAGCCGAAAAGTTTTTGTTTGAATTTGTTTGAATTTGTTTGAATTTTGTTTGAATTTCTACAAAAACGACAAAGGCCGCACAATGTGCAGCCTTTGTAACTAATTGAAAATCTGTGCCCCGGAACGGACTTGAACCGTTACTCGCATTGCTGCGAACAGGATTTTAAGTCCTGCGTGTCTACCAATTCCACCACCAGGGCGAACCAAAAGAACCAAATAAATATCGGTTCTTTTACCAGAGCGGAAGACCAGGCTCGAACTGGCCACCCCGACCTTGGCAAGGTCGTGCTCTACCAAATGAGCTACTTCCGCGTATCCTTTATAAGAGCCTCACAATCAATGTTTTGTTTCTTTATTCTGTGTCCTTATTGATTGGGAGTGCAAAGATAGAATTCCGTTTGTATTTTCAAAATTTTCTTTGCACTTTTTTTTCTTTTTTTATTTGTACTCAGGAGTGTACTTAGTGCTGCTCTGAATTTCAATATCAGGTTTGCCTTTGTAACGGTTTTTGTACAAACGGTAGCAACCGCCTAATACAAATGACAACAAACAGAAGAAAGTTACATAAAACACAAAACGTGATGAGCTTACTCTGTTATACTTAAAATCTTTCTCTTTGTAGTTATCTTCTATCTCGTGTGACATATTCTTGAGTATTGCGTGGCAAAAATAAGGATGTGAATTAATATAACCAGCCTGTTACTGAACAATTTCTGTAAATATCTTCCTTCCTTTTAAAAAATACGCCCACACAATAGAACGTTCCACTACACCAGCCAGTTGGCGCATGGGTTTAATAGCCACCGGCCTAAAGGCTTTCTCTGTTTTAGTCCAGGCAATTACATCATAGTGTGCTTTAAAAATGGCTTTTACACTATTAGTATCTCCACTCAGAATACATTTAAACGCAAATGCCCAATCCAGCAGAATACGGAAAGGAATCTTCCATATTTTTTCCGAAGCAGGCAAATTCTTTAGCAGCATGATAATATTGTTGCGGAAGTTGAGATAGGTTTTGCGATGCCCTTTAGGTAAAGTGCCCCCTCCTACGTGATATACCACTGATGCGGGGCAACAGTATAACTTATGCCCTGCCAGTTGCACCCGCCAGCACAGATCAATTTCTTCCTGATGAGCAAAGAAATATTCATCCAGTCCACCTGCCGCATGATATACATCCGCTTCAATAAACATAGCTGCGCCGGAAGCCCAGAAAATAGGTATGGGATCGTTGTATTGTTGTTTGTCTTTCTCCAGCGTCTCAAACACGCGGCCACGGGCTAAAGGATAACCCAGGAAGTCGAGCCAGCCACCAGACGCACCAGCATATTCAAAATAATCTTTCCGGTGGTAATCCAGCAGTTTGGGCTGGCAGACTTTAATAGCGGAGTCTTGCTGCATTAATGTTATTACCGGCTCAATCCAGTTGGGTGTTACTTCCACATCCGAATTCAGCAACACATAATAATCACTCTTTACCTGCTCCAGTGCTTTGTTATAGCCCCCGGCAAAACCATAGTTGCTGGTATTGAGAATAAGTTCTACTTGCGGAAAATTCGCTTTTACAAAAGCAACAGAGTCATCTAAAGAAGCGTTGTCGGCTACAATAACGCGTTTATTAGTATAGGTAGAAGCCAATACGGAGGGAAGGAATTTTTCAAGGTAATTTCTTCCGTTGTAGTTTAGAATTACAATAGCAACTTCAGGAGGGTTCAAGCAAATAGTTTTATCAAATGTACGGCGCGGAAAATAACATTCCGCGCCGTACGTCATTCTATGTTTGTATCTGGTAGATGAATTAGCTGTACATCTCTTGTCTCAGTTCTTTCACACGTGCATCGGCCAGGTACTCATCAAACGTCATCAGACGGTCAATGATGCCTTTAGGCGTTAACTCAATAATACGGGTAGCTACCGTTTGCATAAACGTATGGTCATGAGAAGTAAGCAACACTATACCAGGGAAAGCATTACAACCTTCGTTGAAGCTTTGGATACTTTCCAGGTCAAGGTGGTTGGTTGGCTGATCAAGCACCACTACGTTAGGGTTTTGCAGCATCATGCGGCTTACCATGCAACGTACTTTTTCACCACCGCTTAATACGTTGGTTTTTTTCGCAATATCATCACCGCTAAACAACATTTTACCCAGGAAACCTCTCAGGAAAGGTTCATCAGCATCTGTTACATGTGGTGGAACGAATTGACGTAACCAATCTAACAGGCTTAAGCCTTCTTTAAAGAACTCACCGTTTTCAATAGGCAGGTAGGCAGGTGTAATGGTAGTGCCCCATTCAAACTTACCGCCATCGGCCTTTTCATTATTATTGATGATTTCAAAGAAAGAGGTAACCGCCAGCGGGTTTTTGCTCAGGAAAGCAATTTTATCGCCTTTGTTTACACTAAAATTCACTTTATCAAACAGCTTGCTGCCATCTATGCTTTTGCTCAGGTTTTCCACGTTCAGAATCTGGTTACCCACTTCACGCTGCGGCTGGAAAATGATACCAGGGTAGCGGCGGTTAGAAGGTTCAATTTCTTCAATGGTTAATTTCTCCAAAGCTTTTTTACGGGAAGTAGCCTGCTTACTTTTAGAGGCGTTGGCGCTGAATCGGGCAATGAAGTCCATCAAAGCCTGACGCTTCTCTTCTGTTTTCTTATTCTTATCGGTGGCCTGGCGTGCTGCTAACTGAGAGCTTTCGTACCAGAAAGTATAGTTACCGGTAAATACTTTAATCTTACTTCTGTCCACATCCGCAACGTGTGTACATACCTGGTCCAGGAAGTGACGGTCATGGCTCACTACCAGTACCACGTTCTCGTATTCGGCCAGGAAGTTTTCCAACCAGCCAATGGTTTCAATATCCAGACCGTTGGTAGGTTCATCCAACAACAGGATGTCGGGGTTACCAAACAGAGCCTGCGCCAATAACACACGTACTTTCATGTTAGAAGGAATGTCCTTCATCAGGCTGTAGTGCATATCGTCAGTAATACCCAGGCTACCCAATAAGGTACCAGCATCACTTTCGGCAGTGTAACCGCCCATTTCACCAAATTCGCCTTCCAGCTCACCTGCTCTCAGACCATCTTCTTCGGTAAAATCTTCCTTTAAATAAATGGCATCTTTCTCGTGCATCACTTCCCACATTTTCTTGTGGCCCATCAGCACGGTATTTAATACCGTATGCTCATCAAATTCAAATTGGTTTTGTTTAAGGAACGACATACGCTCACCTTTCGTAATCTCCACCGAACCTTTGTTCGGCTCTATTTCGCCGCTCAGAATTTTCAGAAAGGTGGATTTACCTGCACCGTTTGCTCCGATTACACCGTAGCAGTTGCCTTTCATGAAATTGATATTTACTTCATCAAACAACACCCTTTTACCATAAGCCAGGGTAACATTTTTAACACTGATCATGCGTATTGCTCCTTAATAATTTATGCTGCTGCTTATTGCAGACAGGCCGCAAAAGTAGCACATTAATAGGTATAAAAAATAATGCGGGAACAGTAGATTCATCCACCTGCCGTTCCCGCACCTTTGATAAATTGTTTACAAAAGATTACTGCTTGCTGAAATCATATACAATATATACAGTGTTCCCTTCAAAGTTGATAGGAGAACGCAGTTGCATGGAGGTTTGATTCAAGGCGCTTACTTCCATACGATAACCTGTGGTTACATTTTTAGGCTTTACACCACCATCAACCCTTTTAAACTGGAAATACTGCGACTGACCTGATTTTTCGGTTGACCAGAAGATAAAACGTTCACCTGCAATACATTCTGATGCGCTGGCGTTCACCACATAGCTACCCTTTCCGTTCGATTGCAGGTTCCACTGGCTACCCTGTAAGCAGGAATAAGGCACATCGTCAAACACTGTGGCTTTAAACTTGGTGCCGGCAGGAATACCTTCAAAATGAATATTATTCAAAAACCAGGTGCCTGAATATCCCCATTTTTCGCTGTTGGTAATGCCTTTTGTGGGTCCGCAGGCAGTAAATGCTACAGAGACGAATGCTATGAAAGCAATAAACAGGTACTTAGGATGCTTTACCATAAAGTTATTTTTAGGATTATTTACAATTGCAGTGCCAAAGTTAAGGCACTGTTTGTCTAATTGTTTGAAAAATAAAGGGTTAAACAAAATATAAACATCGACGAATAGCACTACCATTCCGACCTGGCCGATGGCCCAACGTCCAGGGTAACAAACTTCCCACCCAGGTACTGGTGGTAGGCTGTAATGGCAATCATCCCCGCATTATCGGTACAATATTGAAAGGAAGGAATAAAGGTTTGCCACCCCTGCTGTTCGCCCATTTCTTTCAGCCGGTTGCGCAACCCGCTATTAGCACTTACCCCTCCGGCAATACATATTCTTTTAATACCCGTTTGCTGTACGGCCTTTTTTACCTTTTTCAACAATATATTAATAATGGTATGCTGTACGGAAGCACATAGATCGGCCACATTTTCGGAAACGAATTGCGGATTGGCCTTGGTTTGCGCCTGTAAAAAATACAAAACAGAGGTTTTAAGGCCGCTGAATGAAAAATTCAACTCCGGAATCTGTGGCTCGGCAAATGTGAAAGCTTTAGGATTACCGGTTTGGGCATATTTATCTACCAACGGACCGCCGGGGTAAGGTAACCCTAACAGTTTAGCTGTTTTATCAAACGCTTCTCCTGCTGCATCGTCAATAGTTTCGCCCAGCACTTCCAGGTGTAACGGACTGTGCGCCAACACAATCTGTGTATGACCACCGCTAACAGTCAAACACAGGAAAGGGAATTCCGGTTGTGGATCTTCAATCAGGTTGGCCAGCACATGCGCCTGCATGTGATGTACGGCTATCAGGGGTTTGTCCAGCGCCAGCGCCAATGATTTGGCAAACTGTCCGCCAACCAGCAGGCTGCCTATTAAACCCGGCGCCTGTGTAAAAGCAATGGCATCCATATCGGTCAGCTGCTTCCCGGCTGCTTGTAAAGCCGCATGCACCACCGGCACAATATTTTGCATATGTGCCCGGCTGGCCAGTTCAGGAACTACCCCGCCATATTGTTCATGCACCGCCTGACCGGCTATGTAATTGGATAAAATTTTCCCGTTTTCGCAAATGGCCGCACTGGTTTCGTCGCAACTCGACTCAATGGCCAGTATTCTGATATCTTGTTTCACCCTGCAAAATTACAATATAAAACCACCTACATGTTGAGCATAATAGAGGTGATAATAAAATCTGCTATCAGAATCAGTATACAATTAATGGTAACCGCCTGGGTAGCTGCTTTGGTAACAGCCAGCTCATCTCCTTTGGCATAATAACCCATAAAACCCGATATACTGGGTATTAAAAAAGAGAACACTACAATTTTTACAAAGGCCATCGTAACGCCAAACGGTTTAAAATCGTTCAGCAAACCAAAATGATATTCATTAGCAGTAAGTATCCCTTTACTTACACCCGCAATGCCACCTGCAATTAAACTCACAACTACTGCTACTACCATTAAAAGCGGGATCATGTACATACCCGCCAGTATGCGCGGTAATATAATAAAGGCTTTGGTGTTAATACCCATGATTTCCTGTGCATCTATCTGCTCGCTTAAACGCATGTAGCCTATTTCAGAAGCAATGCGAAAGCCAACAATAGCTGATAACACACAGGCTATACCTGTAGGCGCCAGCTCCAGGATAACGGAGTCGCGCGCCACCATACCAATTACAAATTTTGGGATAACAGGAATAGTGATCATGTACGCGGTTTGCACCACAGTTACCATTCCTAAAAACGCAGAGATACCTATTACAATCCAGAAAGTACGCAACCCAATCTCTTCACACTGCTGTATAAAAGCCTGCCAGTAAAGTTTGAAATTTTCGGGTCTGCCAAACGCTGATTTTACTAATAATATATACCTGCCTACAAGAGTTAATACGTTTACAAGCTGCTTCACGGGGTGCAATTTACAACCCTCCGGCTTATTTAGAGCGAATAGCTTCTACCGGATTCATTCTTGCCGCCATTAATGCGGGTATAATTCCTGCCGCTACCCCTAATATAAGGCATATGCTAAATGCCAGTATGATAACACCAGGGGCAATGATAATAGGAAATGGCAGTACGGTACTCAATCCCGCCGCCAGCAACCACACCAGTATTAAACCAATAACACCGCCTAACAGGCACAGGAAAGCGCTTTCCATTAAAAATTCAGAAAGTATAATTGTTTTTTTCGCACCAATGGCTTTTTTCAAACCTATCTGGCTGGTTCTTTCTTTTACGGTTACAAACATGATATTGGCTACACCAAAAGCCCCTACAATTAAACTCAGGCCTGCAATGGCCCAGCCACCAATATTCACCGTTCCAAAAAAGCCGCCTATCTGGTCGCTGAAAGCACTGATATCATTTAAGGCAAAATTATCTTCTTCCGTAGGACCTAAGCGGCGTATCTGGCGCATCACACCTTTCAGTTCATCCTGCAGTGCAGGTGTAGGCACATTCTCTTTTCCCTTTACCATAATATAGGGATCGAGATAAGTGGCATTTACATTATAGATACTGGCAAAAAATCGATACGAGGTTATTAATACATGGTCGTAATCTACTCCCCCAATCAGGCTGGAACCTTGCTTGGCTATCACTCCTGCAATGGTTACATTTTTCCTGTCAAACGAAATAGTTTTACCTACTGCCCTTTCGGCATTTCCGAACAATTGTTCGGCATTTTCAAACCCTATCACTGCCACTGCGCTGCCCTGCTTAAACTCCGCGTCTGTCATGTAACGGCCATAGGCAATATCAATGTTTTGAATGTTGTTGTAATCTTCGCTTACCCCATTAATATTTACATTGCTTAACTGATTGTCTTCGTAAGATATAGTAGTAGTGATAGAGTTAAAATAGCTTACATAAGCGGCTAACGAACTGCGCTCTTTTATAAAAGCCACCTCACCGTATTTAGGCACCGGGCGGTTTACAAATTTCCACCAGGGATAGTCACTGCTATTGGTGTATTCCCACTTATCTATATAGATACTGTTACTGCCAAAGTCGCTGATTTCTTTCTGAATTTTTCCCTCCATACTGCCCACCGTAGCCAGCACCCCTATAATACAGAAGATACCTATAGTGATACCGAACAGCGATAAAAATGTACGCAGCTTGTTTACTTTCAGCTCTTGCAAAGCCATTAAGAAGCCATTCAATAATATACCTGCAACTTTTAGCATGTATCAAATTTACAAGACAACCTGACAGAAATACATGGTATTTTATGAGCGGTAGCTAACAGTTGTTTATGGAACTATCAAAAGTTCCTGAAAATAAATTTTTCCAAAAAACGTAAACTGAAGATCGTGCCCTACCTTTGCAGCGAAATTCGTTCACAAATCTCTCATTATGACCTGGAAACAAGTGTTTACTTCTTCTGTGGGCCGAAAATTGACAATGGGCCTGTCCGGAATCTTCCTGATTTTATTTCTACTGGTTCATGCAGGGCTGAATGCCTGTATCTGGGCCAACGATGATGGTGAAATGTTTAACAGAGCTGCTCACTTCATGGGTGATAACGTAGTCCCGCGCATCCTCGAAATCGGGTTATTTGTATTTATCCTGTTACACATTATTCAGGGTTTTGCACTGGAAGCCAGCAACCGCAGCAAAAGAGGTGTTGGTTACGCAGTTAACTACGGCAACAGAGGTAGTAAATGGTACAGCCGCAGCATGGGTTTATTAGGTACTATCATTTTATTGTTCCTGATTACCCACCTGGTACATTTCTGGGTTCCTTCCCGTTTTACCGGTTTGGATGAAGTTGCTTTAACCAACGGTGTTATGGTACACAATCTGTTTAAGCAAATGGCTATTGTGTTTGAAAACCTGTGGGTTGTAGTATTATATGTAGTAGGTTGTATTTCTCTGGCCTATCACCTGGCGCATGGTTTCCAGAGTGCTTTCCGCACTATGGGCGTGCACAACAAAAGATATGTGGCCATGATTAAGTGCATGGGTTACGGTTTTGCAGTTATTGTGCCGCTGGCTTTTGCCCTAATGCCTGTTAGCATGCACTTTCATTGGATCAATATCCCAACCTACAACTAAAATCATTAAACGCATAAGAACAAATAGCAGGCCGCTGGTCAATAGCTCCTGTTACACTTGTTAACTTATAAACTTGGAAAAAATGTTAGACTCAAGAATTCCTGCCGGAAAATTAGAGGAAAAGTGGACCGATTATAAAGGACATTGCAAATTGGTAAACCCTGCCAATAAGCGTAAGCTGGAAATTATTATAGTAGGAACCGGCTTAGCAGGTGCTTCAGCTGCAGCTGCACTTGGCGAAATGGGTTATAAAGTAAAAACTTTCTGTTTCCAGGACAGCCCTCGCCGTGCACACTCTATCGCTGCACAAGGTGGTATCAACGCCGCCAAAAACTATCAGAACGATGGCGACTCTGTATTCCGTTTATTTTACGATACCATTAAAGGTGGCGACTACCGTGCACGTGAAGCCAACGTTCACCGTTTAGCTGAAGTAAGCGCTAACATTATTGACCAGTGCGTGGCACAAGGTGTACCTTTTGCACGTGAATATGGTGGTTTATTAAGCAACCGTTCCTTTGGTGGTACACAGGTACAAAGAACATTCTATGCTGCGGGTCAAACCGGTCAGCAATTATTAATAGGTGCTTACCAGGCGTTAGAGCGTCAGGTAGCATTAGGTACTGTTACTCAATACAGCCGTCACGAAATGCTGGAAGTGGTTACCGTTGATGGTAAGGCACGTGGTATTATTGCCCGCGACCTGGTTACCGGTAAACTGGAAAGACACTTTGGTCATGCTGTATTATTATGTACCGGTGGTTATGGCAACGTATTCTATTTAAGTACCAACGCTATGGGTAGCAACGTTACCGCAGCGTGGAAAGCACACAAAAAAGGTGCACACTTTGCCAACCCTTGTTACACTCAAATTCACCCAACCTGTATTCCTGTTACAGGCGACTATCAAAGTAAACTGACCCTGATGTCAGAATCTTTACGTAACGATGGTCGTATCTGGGTTCCTAAAAAACAAAACGATACCCGTAAAGCTGCCGACATTCCGGAAGACGAGCGTGATTACTACCTGGAAAGAAGGTATCCTGCCTTTGGTAACCTGGTACCACGTGACGTGGCTTCCCGTGCTGCAAAAGAAAGATGTGATGCCGGTTACGGTGTAGGTACTTCTAAACAGGCGGTTTACCTCGATTTTGCAGATGCGGTTATCCGTTACGGTAAAATTGAATGTGGTAAACTGGGCATCGAAGCTACTGCAGAAGTAGTTCGTGAGCATGGTTTAGCAGTAGTAAAAGAGAAATACGGTAACCTGTTTGATATGTATGACAAAATCACAGGTGAAAACCCATACGAAACCCCAATGCGTATTTACCCTGCGGTACACTATACCATGGGTGGTGTTTGGGTAGACTATGAACTGATGACTGCCGTACCAGGTTTATACGCTTTAGGTGAAGCTAACTTCAGCGATCACGGCGCCAACCGTTTAGGAGCTTCTGCACTGATGCAAGGTTTGGCTGATGGTTACTTTGTAATTCCTTATACTATCGGTAACTACCTGGCCGATGAAATTTACAACAAGCCTATCTCTGTAGAACATGAAGCATTTGCTGAGGCTGAAAAATCAGTAGCCGACCGCCTGAGTACCCTGATGAACATCAAGGGTAAGCAAAGCGTGGAAAGCCTGCACAAACGCCTGGGTAAAATCATGTGGGATAAATGTGGTATGGGCCGTACAGAACAAGGTTTGAAAGAAGCGATTGAAGAAATCCGCGCGCTGAAAAAAGAGTTCTGGAGCGATGTAAGAATTCCCGGTACCATTAACGAGTTTAACCCTGAGTTGGATAAGGCTGGTCGTGTGGCTGACTTTATTGAATTAGGAGAACTGATGTGTATCGATGCACTGAACAGAAATGAAAGCTGCGGCGGTCACTTCCGTGAAGAATATCAGACTCCGGATGGTGAAGCACAACGCGACGATGCCAACTACATGTATGTAGCTGCGTGGAAATACAAAGCTGAACATGAGTGGGAATTGTTCAAAGAGGAACTGAAATACGAGGTGATTAAACCTTCACAACGTAACTACAAATAATTAAATACTAAACCATTAAAACCCTCCCCTTAACCGGGGTATTACGGAGGTTGCTATGGAACATTATAATATGAACCTCACACTGAAAGTGTGGAGACAAGCAAACAGCGATTCTAAAGGCGGATTTGAAACGTATAAACTGAAAGATATTTCTTCGGAAATGTCTTTCCTGGAAATGTTCGACGTACTGAACGAGCAGCTGATTCATGAAGGTAAAGATGCAGTAGCGTTCGACCACGATTGCCGTGAAGGTATTTGTGGCGCCTGCTCTATGTATATCAACGGTAAACCACACGGCCCATGGGAACTGAACACAACCTGTCAGTTACACATGCGTGCGTTTAAAGATGGCGATACCATCGTTGTAGAGCCCTGGAGAGCAAAAGCTTTCCCGGTTATCAAAGACCTGGTAGTGGACCGTTCTTCTTTCGACCGCATTATCCAGAGCGGTGGTTATATTTCTGTAAATACCGGTAATGCCGTTGACGCCAACTCCTTACCTATCAAAAAAGAAAAAGCTGATGCCGCTTTCGCTGCAGCTACCTGTATTGGTTGCGGTGCGTGTGTAGCAGCTTGTAAAAACAGCTCGGCTATGTTATTTGTGAGCGCTAAGGTTTCGCACCTGGCCTTGCTGCCACAAGGTGAGCCCGAAGCTGACACCAGGGTACTGAACATGATTGCTCAAATGGATAAAGAAGGCTTTGGCGCATGTACCAACACTGGTGCTTGTGAAGCAACCTGTCCTAAAGGCATTTCACTATCAAACATCGCCCGTCTGAATAAAGAATATACATTAGCTTCTTTGATCGCTGAGTAATCGGCGGTTTCCGAAGTTGTATATATACTTGTACTAATAGCCAGAAGACTGTTCCTGCACGAACAGTCTTTTGTGTTTTATGTGGTATATTGTATTTCTAAACCTCACTTATGAAAATAACATATACCCTTGCTCTGCTATTTACAACACTCGCTGCCTGTAATAACAACACCACACAAAAGAATATGAAGGAGAACACATACCAATGGCCGCAGGGAGTAACACCTCCTGTTGCCGCCACTAAAGAACATATAAGAGTGATACACGGTGATACGGTAACCGATCCTTATTACTGGATGATCGACTATTTTAAGAAGGGGCCAGACAGCACCCAGGTAGTAGACTACCTGAAGGCCGAAAACGCCTACCTGGATACCATGCTGGATGGCCTGAAAAGCTTTAGGGAAAACCTGTTTACAGAAATGAAAAAACGGATTAAAGAGAAAGATGAATCCGTTCCGGTATTTAAAAACGGTTACTACTACTACACCCGCACCGAAGATGGTAAACAGTATTACAAATACTGCCGCAAAAAAGGCAGCCTGGAAGCCGCAGAAGAAATACTGCTGGACATAGATGCCCTGGCCGAAGGACATGCCTACTACTCAGCCGGTGGCTTTACCATCAGCCCCGACAACAACCTGCTGGCCTTTGGCGTAGATACGGTATCACGCCGTCAGTATACCATTCACGTTAAAAACCTGGCCACCGGCGAAATATATGATGATGCTGTTCGTTTAACCAGCGGTGATCCGGTGTGGGCCAATGATAATAAAACCCTGTTCTATACCGCCAATAACCCCGAAACACTGTTGTCGGAAAAAATTAAACGTCACGTACTGCACACCGATGTGCAACAGGATGTGGTGGTATATGAAGAGCAGGATAAAAGCAATTATATCAGCGTAGGCAAGTCCAAATCGGGCCAGTTTATCCTGATCACCTCCGAAGCTACCTTATCATCCGAAGTGCGGTTTATCGACGCTAATAAGCCCGAATCTGCCTTTGTTTTATTCCAGCCGCGACTGAAAGAAGTGTTGTATCACGTTACCCCGGTAGAAGGCAAGTTTTTAATCCTTACCAATAAGGATGCAAAGAACTTTCGCCTGATGGAATGCCCGCTCACTCAAACAGGTGTTGAACATTGGAAAGAAGTGATCGCCCACCGCACCGATGTGCTGCTGGAAGATATTGAAGAGTTTAAAGACTACCTGGTAGTAGAAGAACGCAAGAATGGCCTGATGCAGATACGCATCAGAAAACTGGCCGACAACAGCGAGCATTACCTCGATTTTGGCGAACCAGCCTATACCGCTTATACCAGTGGTAACCCCGAGTATAACAGCACCAACCTGCGTTATGCCTATACTTCACTAACTACGCCCGGTTCTATATTCGATTACAACCTGTTTACCAGCGAAAAAACATTGCGGAAACAGCAGGAAGTAGCTGGTGGCTATAATGCTGCCGAGTATGTTACCGAACGCTTATACGCTACAGCTAAAGATGGCTCCAAAGTACCTATCTCCCTGGTGTATAAGAAAGGCTTTACAAAAGACGGCAATGCACCGCTACTGCTGTACGCCTATGGCTCGTATGGCAGCAGCATGGATGCATCGTTCAGCAGCGCCCGTTTAAGCCTGTTAAACCGTGGTTTTGTATACGCCATAGCCCATATCAGGGGCGGGCAGGAAATGGGCCGCCAATGGTATGAAGATGGTAAAATGCTAAAGAAGAAAAACACCTTCACCGACTTCATTGACTGTGGCGAGTTTCTGGTAAAAGAAAAATATACCAGCCCCGAACATTTATATGCACAAGGTGGCAGCGCCGGTGGCCTGCTGATGGGCGCTGTAGTAAACATGGCTCCGCAGCTGTGGCATGGAGCTATTGCTCAGGTTCCTTTTGTAGACGTGGTAAACACTATGTTAGATGAAAGCATCCCACTTACCACCAACGAGTTTGACGAATGGGGTAATCCTAAAAACAAAGAGGCGTATGACTATATGAAAAGCTATTCGCCTTACGAGAACATAGAAGCCAAGGCCTACCCTAACCTGCTGGTGACTACCGGCCTGCACGACAGCCAGGTTCAGTATTTTGAACCTGCCAAATGGGTAGCCCGTTTACGAGCCACCAAAACCAATAACAACCTGTTGCTGTTACACACCAACATGGACTTTGGTCACGGCGGCGCCAGCGGACGTTTTGACTACCTGAAAGATGTAGCCTTGAACTATGCGTTTTTATTAGCACTGGAGGGCATTACACAATAGGATATGCCTAACAACTATTTTCAATTTAAACAATTCACAGTATACCAGGATGCCTGTGCCATGAAAGTGTGCACAGACGCCTGCTTGTTTGGCGCGTGGGTAGTAGCCGGATTAGGCCAACGCCCACAACCAGCGCAACAGGTGCTGGATATTGGCGGTGGCACCGGCTTATTGTCGCTGATGGTAGCACAGGAAACCAATGCTACTATCCACACCGTAGAGATAGATATAGCCGCAGCAGAACAGGCAACAGCCAACTTTGCCGGCAGCCCGTGGGCTAACAGGCTTTCAGTACATCAAACCGCTATACAGCAGTTTACTTCTTCCCTACAATACGATGTCATCATCAGCAATCCTCCTTTCTTTGAAAACGATTTAAAAAGCGCCAGCAACAAAAGAAACCTTGCTTTACACAGCGAAGCTTTATCGCTGGATGAATTGTTTAAGAATGTAGACAGGCTGTTACAGCCAGAGGGGGTGTTTGCTTTATTATTACCCTGGCACCGGCATAAGGAAGCCATTGCTATTGCAACTCAATCTGGATTGCATATGACAGCTATGGCCAGTATACAACAAACACCGGCACATAACAACTTTCGCGTGATGCTTTTATTTGAGCGGATAACACAGCACTCTTTTACACAAGAGCAGTTGGTGATACGCGATGCAGATAACTTGTACACACAAGAGTTTAGCAGGTTATTGAAAAATTTTTATTTACACCTATAGTACCTATAAAAAGCAAAATGCCATATCCACTTTGATACGGCATTTTGCATAATAATAAATATATTATCAACAACTGGCAGCCAGATTGTCACTTACTCATACATCTTATTCCCTACATAACATTTTCCACTGCGTGTTACTACACAGGGAGGAGCATATAGGCTGTAATCATTGCCAAACTCAGCAAACAAAAGCTGCTTTTGGGCGCGTGTATCCAGAATAAAATATCCCATTTTATCCTTCAAATACAGCCCGGAGCCCATGTCTTTATAAGTATTTCCTCCCATATAAATAAGTCCGTTACAAACAGTTGCATCGGTAGCACCTCCCTCAATAGCCTTCCATTGAAGTGTCCCCGAATTCATATCATAAGCAGTTCCATTTGTAAATACACTGTTATTTACAAAAACCTGTGAATTGGCATTATAAGAAATGGCACTTCCATAAATAACAGCCTGCTGAGCAAGAGTAGCAGAGTCATAGATAATACCCATATTCTCCGCAAACAGGTAAACATGTCCATTTCTTACCTGTATATTTCTGAAATTGTTTAGATTAGTAATGTCGGTTCTCGATATCAACGAACCATCTTTTGCAGCCACCACAGACAACGTACGATAATAAAAAGCATACACTTTATCCCCTGTTACAAAAGGTATATTTGAAGCAATAGTGGTTTGCCATGTCTTCTTTCCTGTGAGCGCATCAATTCCCGCAAGTCCCATCACCCCGGAAGTAACACCGGAATAGAAAATCATCCCATCTGCATAAGTCAGGTTGTAATTTCCATTGCTAAATTCACTGGTCATAGTCCACACAGGCGTGCCTGTGACAGCATTAAAAGCATAAACATTGGCATAGTCACTTATATAAACCAGTCCGTTTTTAACTATGGGATTTTTGGCCAGGTTTTTTTCCTGTAATTTCCTTTGCCATAACAGGTTTCCGGAAGTATCAAAAGCATACAAGTTACTGTCATAACCACCAACATATACCCTGCCCTGCACACATACTGGTGTGGCGTCCTGTATATCAGGCACATTCACTTTCCATTTCAGCTTTCCGTCAGAAGCATTTAAACAATATAAGGTAGAGTAGCCGCTAAAAAATACAGAAATAGCTGAATCTAACGTTTGGGTAGTGAACTGTAACTCATTGCCATAAACAGTACCTTTTGTAGTCTGGTAATACGAACGTACATAATACCGGGTTTCTGGCTGTAGCTCAGTGAGAGTGCAGCTGAATTTGCTTTCCCTGCTGGTGGAAGTCACTTTCGAATTTTCCAAAACAGGTTGCGATGCTGTATTGTAACACACACCCAATCCAATAATAGAATCTCCAGATGCCTGCTCCGATGGAAGGCCGGACAAACCATCTGTCGAGATAGTTGCTTTGCAAACAGCACTATTATATAAGATATCAATAATGGTGTCAGTGGTGATGCTTATTTGAACTGGCTCTGATCCGTCTTTTTTAGTACAGCATAATAACACACAGCCTATCAAAAAGCTACATAAGGTTAATTTCAAGTTTTTAAGGGTTGAAAATTGGGCTGATTTCATTGTAGTTAATTTCGGCGACAAATCTAGTTAATCATCGCCATCACAGTGGCAAAATACATCCTTTCAGATAACGTTTATTTTTCATACAGTTTGGGTTGTGCTAAAAAATTAAAGCGGGATTAACGCATTTGCTAATCCCGCTTTAATTATTTTTTACTCTTTCTGTGTATACAAATTCAACCACTCAGTCTTTCTTTCCATTGGGCATAAAAAACATAAATAAAAACCCCATCATCAATATCAGGCCAATGTATTCCAGCACAATACTCATCGTAAAATGCGCCTGCTGGTGCATTATCTGGCTGCGGTACAGGAAAGTAATTACCAATACCAGTGTGCAATACAAAACACCTCTTAAAAATCGATTCCGTCTCATATCATCGGGTTATGCTATAAAAGTAAAGAGGAATTAACGTGTTTGTTAATTCCTCTTCTTTTATTTTTTACCTCAGCTATCTAAGGCACTATTATCGTTTTTGTTTGATAAGTATGTGCACTAAAATAACCTAACGCACCACCCTTGATATTGGAAACCGGGTTAGCTGGCGTTGCCTGCTGGTTTTCACCGGTAGCGCTGGCATCCAGGCTGTACCAATATTTATACACGTTCATATCAATACACATCATATCTACCCGCAGGTTGTCACCGGTTTTAATGTCTCTCGATTTATCGTCATCGTCGTCATTAAAATAAAACAGTTTCCGGTTTACATCGTTACCATCTGTCAAATCATCATCACGTACAAAAATGGTTTTCTCTTTTTTTCCATTCACATACTGCACCCAGCGGTAAGCATTACCCTTTCCGGCAGGATCTTTAAAATCCACATTGGCAATGTTCTTTTCATCACCAAACAGGGTTTCCTTGCTTACATACAGGCTGTCCATATTTACCAGCGGCGGCATGGCAGAAGTGGCAGTATAAGTAGTGGAGCCAATGGTAACTGTAAGTGCATAAGTATGACCAATAGTGCCATAGAATGCTGTAGTGGTGTAAGAACCATCCCCTTTGTCATCCAGTGTTACAGGAGCACCACCGTTATCGCTGATAGTAACCGTAGCACCGGTAATACCCGGAAAGTTATTATCATCGGAAAAATTCTTGGTTTGCGATATCAGCACTTTAGGCGCTACATCTTCCTGGTTGGTAATTACCCCTTCAATTACATATTTAGGAGATGCATTATTCAGGTTAATATCAATGACCCTTTCACAGCTACCCAGGAAGCTGGCTGCTAACAGAACCAATGATAAGCGGCATATATTTTTCATTGTTTGCATTAGAATTTAAAGTTGTAAGAAACGGAAGGCACAAATTTGAACAACGCTACACGAACCGCTTCTGTTTTATTAGGATCGTCTTTGCTTTCGCGGAAGGTGATGGTGTAAGCATTCTCCCTGCCATATGCATTGTACAGGCTAAAGGTTAACTCACTGCTGAATTTCTTTTTCTCTTTCAGCTTTAAAGTAGCTCCTAAGTCTAACCTGTGGTAGTTAGGCATGCGATAGCCATTACGTTCTGTGTAATAAAACACTACCTGGTCGTCTACACGATACTTACCACTTGGAAAAGTGATGGCGTCACCGGTATAGAAGATCCAGTTAGCACTTAAAGTCCATTTTTTGTTCAGCTGATACATACCTACTATGGCAATGTCGTGGGTTCTGTCCTGACGGGCATTGTACCACGAGCCGTTGTTAATACCCTCAATCTTACGCTCGGTTTTAGATAAGGTATAGCTTAGCCAGCCGGTAAACTTACCTGCTTTCTTTTTCAGCAACCACTCAATACCATAGGCACGGCCTTTACCATACAACAGTTGCGTTTCAATGGCATCGTTGTTAAACACATCTGCGCCATCTCGGTAATCGATCTGGTTTTGCATGGTTTTGTAATAAGCTTCTACAGTCAACTCGTAGGCGTTATTAGCCAGGTTTTTATAATAACCTAACGATACCTGGTCAGATATTTCCGGCTTGATAATGTTGGTGCTGGCCACCCACTTATCGGTAGGAGAAGAAGAAGTAGAGTTAGAAATCAGGTGCAGGTTTTGCACGTTACGTGCATAACTGGTTTTCAAAGAAGCCGAACTGTTTAACTGGTAGCTTACTGCTGCACGTGGCTCCAGGTTAAAATAGGTTTTTACCACCTGACCGCTGTTATAATGCAGGGTGTCTACAATATTACCATTCGCATCTACATTGTAAAAGTCGCCAGCTCCTAATATGCTGAAGGCAGTAGCTCTTACACCATAAGAAACGTTCAGCTTTGGCGATACCTTCCAGTTATCACTTACGTAGGCTGCGTTTTCCCAGGAATATCTTTTTTGCAGAATACTGTTATTAAAGCTGGAGTTTTCACCCGAAGTAATTTCACCAGGACGCATGGTATGGTAAATAGCATTTACCCCAATACGAATGTTGTGTTTGTCACTGGCATACCACTGTAACTCTTCTTTAATGTTCCAGTCCCTGATTTGTGAAAACACATCCACATCGTTACTACCACTGCGGATGGATATTTTATAATCGTAGTTGCTGAATATCAAAGAGGTGTTAGAGAACAGTTTGTTGCTAAAGATGTGGTTCCAGCGCATAGTGCCGGTGCCATTACCCCATGCCAGGGAAAAGGTTTTACCTACACCCAGTTTGTCGCGGCCAAAGTAACCAGATAAATACAGTTTGTCTTTGCTACCCAGGGTAAAGTTCAGCTTCGCGTTTAAGTCGTAAAAGTACAAGCTGTTCTGGTTGATAGCTGTGTCTTTGGAAGCTTTCAGGAACAAATCAATGTAAGTACGGCGGCCAGATACCAGGAAAGAGGATTTGTCTTTCTGAATAGGCCCTTCGGCATTCAGCTTGGCCGAAATTAAGCCAATGCTGCCCCCTACGTTATAATCCTGGTTATTACCATCATTCATTTTAATATCCAGCACAGAAGATAAACGTCCGCCATATTGTGCAGGCATACCACCTTTATATACGTTGATGTCTTTAATAGCATCTGAGTTAAAGGTAGAGAAGAAGCCCAGCAGGTGCGATGCGTTATATACCGGCGCTTCATCCAGCAGAATCAGGTTTTGATCGGCTGCACCACCACGTACATAAAAACCGCTGCTACCTTCACCTGCCGATTTAATACCAGGCAACAGCTGAATGGTTTTCAATACATCGCGCTCGCCCAGTAACACCGGGATGTTCTTGGTTTCCTTCATCGTTAACCGCTCTACCCCCATTTGCGTGCTGGTTAAGCTACGGCTGCTGGTGGACGAAGCAGATACTGTTACGCCTTCCAGCTCTTTCGCGGCAGCATCCTCCAATGCCACATCTATCCGCTGGTTAGCAGTGAGGTTAATGTCCAGTTGTTTCACTGCCATGCCCACTGCGCTAATTTCCAGCACATGCTTTCCCTTAGGTAGCGTTATGGAGTAAAAACCATAATCATTGCTGGTAGTACCTACTGATAAGTCTACCACTCGTACAGAAGCTCCGATCAGAGTTTCTCCATTTTTCTTCGATTTCACCACACCGCTTACAGCAAATTTTTCCTGCGCCTGTGCATAGGAAAAACAGGTTGCTACCAACGTTGTGATAAACAAAAGCCTTACAATTGTTTCTTTCATTTTGTTACCGTGTAAAACCAGGTTAAGTAATAAATGTATTGACGGGCAAAACGCCTTTACCGTTGCGCCGCAAACATAATAGGAAATAACCTATATGAGCTTACCGTTTATACAAATTAACGGGCTGCGTAATCCTGTAGGTAGTCAAAATAAGGGGTGAGTTTACCCGCTTCCAGTATGGTAGCCCTGTCTAAAGTATCGCTGCCATTGCCCAGCAAATCAGCCAGGATGTGCTTTATCAGCTGCTCGCCAAAATAACGGCTGGCATCACGAGGTAATTCGTTGGGCAGGTTACCCACGGCCATTATATCTATGTTATCGATTAAATAAGGCGGTGTTTTTTCCCGATTTCGTTTGTTTACTCCATACACCGGGTCTTGAATAGTGGCATCACCCAGATTGCAGGGTATGCTGCCCCCTTTATCATCCGTGATGTCTGCAATGGTTTGAATAGCAAAATCATCCCGCAACAAATGCTCCCATTCAAACAGGCGCGGCACACCTTCGGCCCAATAAGTACCGTTCATCAATATATCGGTGCAGGTGCTAAACTGCGGAAACAGGCAGTCGTATTCTTCCGGGTGATGATGAAAATGTTCACGCATATACTCGCCCGTTACCTGGTGACGGTACAAGTTCCGGCCTTTCAAATGCACATATACCGGATACGTGAACTTGCGGCCCAGGTAATCTTCCGGCTCCACCTCCTGCACATCCATCAGGTTCATAATTTCCAGTATGCCATGCGCCACTCGCCCGCTGCCGGTTACTGCAATTTTAATGTTGGGAAGCTTTAAACCAAAATAAGTATGAATGAGGGCACGATAGTCTTTATGCTGATACACATGCCCCAGCTGATAAGCGCCCGTGCGGTTACCATAAGCCATCATTCCATTATGCGCTCCTACCACTCCGGCAAAGAACCCAAAGCCAATAATGCGCTGCCCATCTTCATGCTCCAGGCATTCGTAGTCAATCAGGGTGATGCCCCGGTCCATCATGGTGTGCAGCATGGCACGGTTATAAGGCTGCTTCTTTTTGGTATGGCTAAAAAACAGGTAGGTTTTATGCGGTAATAACTGCTCTATCGGCACTTCTTTAATCCCCAGCAAAATATCACAACCGCTTACATCATCTGTTACCGTAACGCCCGCCTGCCGGTATTCGGCATCTGAATAGCATCTGCCAGGCGACGACTGCACCAGCACCCGCACATCAGGCCTGTTTTTTAACAACCATTTGCACTGAGGTGGGGTAAGGGCTACACGGTTATCGGTTGGAACTTTCCCCTCTTTAATAAGGCCAATCGTAAGCATTGTAGTAATTTTGTCTATTGGAAAGATAAGCAATTGCCCGTCGATTGCTTTCTTCCATTTTGACACAGTTATGAACTATTTTGAACTATTTTCTATACCCGTGAGCCTGCAACCGGATATGCAGCAGGTAAAAAAGAAGTTTTACGAACTGAGCCGGCAATACCACCCCGACTTCTATGCCCAGGCCACTGCCGTCAAGCAGAACGAAGCACTGGAAAAAGCCGCCGCCGTAAACAAAGCCTATAAAGTGCTGCAAAACCGGGATGAAACCATTAAATACCTACTGGCAACCAAGGGCTTGCTGGAAGAAGAGGAAAAATACCAGCTGCCGCCAGACTTTTTAATGGAAATGCTGGATTTAAACGAAATGGCCACCGATGCTGCTATGGAGCAGAATGCCGCCAAAACCGCACAGGTAAAAACACAAATTGCAAACGTAGAAACCGAGATTTATGAACCTGTTGAAGCAATTATTACGAATTATCAGGAAGGTGTTACTACCGAAAAAGAGCTGTTGCAAGTAAAAGATTACTATTACAAGAAAAAATACCTCACTCGTATTTTGGTGGGATTAAAATAGTATCCTAATATTGCAACCCCGATAAAAGGGAGATTTGAGGCCCAGATGGCGGAATTGGTAGACGCGCTAGACTCAAAATCTTGTTTTCGCAAGGAAGTGCAGGTTCGATTCCTGTTCTGGGCACACTGAAATCAGTGATTTGAAAAGGTCAGCTAATGCTGACCTTTTCTTTTTTCAATAATGTCAAATACCATTTTAAAAGCCCATTACTTACCCGATAATAGAGATCATTTGCCGGGGCAGAAGCTTAGGAATCATGGAGTGGCCGACCGTTCAATACGTTGATAATTATACAATGCTTTATCCTACAGCACCTTGATAGGATATGACTTCTGCTTAGCATCAATTATTTTCTGGAAGTTGCCCTGATTATATCATAATAAAAACGCTCCAGTAACCTCATATTTTGGGTGATAATGACTGCTTCGGCCTTAAGGCCGGTTTTATAAGGGATCTCTTTATTGTTGTTTGTTTTCAACTTATTATTTAAACGAATAGTGGCAAGAAAGCCGCTGTCTGAAGGAATATTAGAGATATAATTCAATGTTCCATTGACAACGCCATACTCTTGAAAGGGATAAGCATCAAAACGGAGTTGCACCTTCAAACCTGTATCTACTTTGCCAAAGTTTGCCTGAGGCAGATTGGCCTCTGCGTAAAAGTATCTGTCGTCCGGATTTACATAACCTATCAATTTAGTCTGGGGCAAAAACTGATTTTCCTGAATGGGGATGATGAAAAATACCTTGCCATTTAAAGGCGATTGTATGACGTATTTTTTCTTCCAATCATCTATTAAGCTTTTTAACGACTGTAATGCCTGACGAAAAATAAGTTGTTGCTGTGCCATATCGTGATCCAGTTGACTCAACTCCTTCTCTTTTTCTCTTTTCTGTGTCTCATTGGAGAGCAAAGAAGCGTCAATCTGCGGTATAGATATTTGCTTGTTGTACAATCTGCTTTCTTCTGTATGAAATTCATCCCTGGAAATCACTTTTTGATCAAGAAGAGCTTTCTGCATCTTTAAACGATCTTCAGAAAGCCTGATATCCTGCTGCGTCAATTCTTTTTGATGCAAAATAGTTAAGCGGGTCTTATCTAAAGTTTTTACATCATCTTCCAGCATGACTCTCTTATTGGAATAGAAACCATTTGTCATATAATCGTTAAACAGTTGCAGGGATGTAATGAATTCTCTATAACCTTGCTGAATTTCTCCAAGGTTAGTATAGCCAAGCGAGAACAAGCTTGAAAGATTTTTAATCTGACCGGGATCAGACAGGTTAATACTGCTATCCAGCAGCATGGACAAGGACAAAACTTCGGCATGGTTGGCTGTACTTTCCATCCACCCCAGTACCGCGCCTTTTTTTACAAGTTGATCGTTTTGCGCAAATAGTTTTACGATACGCCCTTCCTCTTTTATTACAATCTCTTTAGGTGCATTTCCTGTCGTAATGGTTGCTTTTGCTGTTACCACATCCGGATACTTTATCAGCCAGGAAGCTGTAAGTAGTAATAATAGAATAATGCTAAAAATCGCCAACGCCCATTTTTCGAAAAAACCAGGCTTTCTGGAAATAATTTCCCTGGTCATTTCTGATTGCAGCGTTGATTTATCCGTATCTTCTTTAATGGTATACCGATTGGTTGTGTTTGCCATTCTGGAATTATTATTGTCCTAATTCAAGTTGATTCCTGACAAGTTCATAGTACTTACCCTGTATAGAAGCAAGATACTCGTGGGAGCCTTCTTCTGCTACCTGACCATTATGCAGTACAATGACGTTGTCTGCATTCTTTACTGTACTAAGCCGATGTGCTACTATAATCACCGTTTTTCCTTTAAAAAAATCCTGGAGGTTTTCCACAATGTCTTTTTCATTATTCGCATCCAAAGCATTGGTGGCTTCATCCAGAAAAAGGTATTGTGGGTCTTTATAAACTGCGCGGGCAATTAATATCCGTTGGCGTTGCCCTTGGCTTATTCCGGTACCATCTGCACCTAATTTTGTATTCAGGCCATTGGGAAGTGTTTCAATAAAAGAAAGAATATTGGCTATTTTACAACTATCTAATAGTTTAGGATAATCTATATACTCATCGCTTACGGCGATGTTACGGGCAATACTGTCGTTAAAAATATACCCATCCTGTAACACTGAACCGCATTGGTTACGCCAGAAAGTGTGGCCAAGATGCCTGAAGTTTTTATTTCCTACATGTATATTACCATCGTAACCTTCGTATACCTTTAATAAGATCTTTAAAAGCGTTGTTTTGCCGCTGCCACTTACGCCAACAATAGCGGTTGTTTTTCCTTCTGGTATGGTGAGACTTATATTTTCCAGTACGGGATTACTTCCTGCAACAGGATAGGTAAAGGAAAGCTGTTGTATAGAAAGTGTTTTGCTTTCAGGCAATTCATTAACAAAGTGCTGCTCCGGAGGTTCTTCCTCTTTAAGAGTGTGTATTTCGTTTAAGCGCTCCATACTTATTTTTGTATCCTGGATGCTTTGAGATAAGCCAATTAGCTGTTGCACCGGGCTGCTTAGTTGCCCTATGATATATTGAATTGCCAGCATAGTTCCGAATGTTAATTGCCCCTCAATTACCATTTTAGCTACCATAAAGCTAAGTATAATATCTTTGCCTTGTGTAATGAATAAGCCGCCTGTAGACTGCCACTGATTGTAGTTCAGGCTTTTAAAATTGAGCTTATATATCAGCGCCTGTATATTTTCCCATTCCCACCGTTTTAATTTTTCCGCATTGTTTAGCCTGATTTCCTGCATGCCCTGCACTAACTGCAATGTGGCATTGTTCTCTGTGGCCGAAAGGTGAAATGTCTGGTAGTTAATTTTTCGGCGCAGAAATAAGAACAGACGTATCCATCCAAAGTATAAAATATTACCGGTCATAAAGACGAGGAATAAAGGCACACTATAGAAAGTCAAAATAACAGCATAAATTAAAAAATTAGCACCCGAAAATATAATGGATAAGGCATCTCCTGTTAAAAATTTCTGTATTTGCTGGTTGTCGTTAATGCGCTGCAATGTATCACCTGTATGCCTGGAATCAAAATAAGACAAAGGGAGCCGGCTGAGTTTTATCCAAAAATCAGAAAGGAGAGATAAGTTAATGCTGTTAGAGATGTTTAATTGGAGCCGGCTTCGAATAAACACAACAATGGCATTACTAAATGTAAGGGTAAGCTGTGCTATTAATACAATTGTAATGTACTGAAGGTTTTGGGTATTGATACCTGTGTCTACCATTGTTTGCGTTAGAAAAGGAAGCAGCAATTGAATGATAGAACTGAGTAGAAGCGAAAAAAAGACCTGAGAGATCTGCCATCGGTTTTGCCTGAGATATTGTGTAAAAATACCCCAACTTAGTTTTTTTTCTTTATCCCCATAGTCATTGTAAAAATCAGGTGTTGGCTCCAGCATGAGTACAGTACCTACTTTCCCATCCTTTTCAGATATATTGGAAGCCCAGTGTTCCTGAAATTCTTCTGGTGTATACATTAATATGCCATGCGCCGGGTCTGCTATTCTTACTTTTCTTTTACTGGCTTCTATTAGTACCACAAAATGATTTTGATCCCAATGTAAAATACTGGGTTGCTGTACATTCTGAAGCATCTTATAGTTAATCTGCAGGCCTCTTGTGCGAAATCCCATTTTTTCAGCTGTATCACTTATGCCCAATAGAGAAACTCCTGCCTTGCTAAATCCCATTTGTTGTCGTATAAAATCAGCGCTATAATGTTTGCCATAGTGTTTGATAACCATGCGCAGGCAGGTAGGCCCACAATCCATAGAGTTGAGCTGCGTGTAAAAATGAAATGACATACGTTAATAAATGAACGTCTAATATAGATTTTTTTTTGAATTGATTTTTTATGTATGTTTATCAAGCAAAACTTATGGGGAGTACTTAAATTACATTCGCTAATCTTATTACAACTTCCCCCAAGGGGGTTTATCACCCCGATAAAAAAGCCAGATATGATTAAAGACGTTTTTAACGGTAATGAAAAAGCCGTATCAGTAATTCAAAAATTATTGCGTTTACTGAAAGTGCCTGTTACAGATAGTACTATATCTGAAACCCTGCAAAACCATCCCGATTATCCCAGTATGTTGAGTTTGCATGATGCATTACATTCCTGGAAGATAGATACACGTATTGTCCGTGCATCTATAGAAGATTTGGATTTTTATCCATTACCGTTTATCGCTGACTGTAATACTAAAAAGGGAGAAAGCTATTTGCTGGTAACCGGAGTAACTGAAAATAAGATTACCTACTATACAGATAAACAAAAACCGTTTGTTATATCGAGAGACGAATTTTTAAAGATATGGAGCAGCATTACATTATTTGTAGAAGCAAATGAAGCCTCCGGTGAGAAAAACTATTTTGAGAGTAGAAAAAAAGAGCGCCTTTCTCAAAATAAATTACGCTTGAATATAGGAATAGGACTCGTGATGTTCATATTACCTATTATCGCTTTTAGCTTCGGGGCTGCAAGTGCGGGCGTTACATGGGGTTACTCCGTATTATTATCACTAAAACTTGCCGGCCTTTTTTTTACAAGTCTCCTGCTTTGGTATGAAATAGATAAAGTTAATCCCGCTTTACAAAAGTTATGCACGGGGGGAGGAAAAGCGATGAATTGCAATGCAATCCTGAACTCCAAAAGTTCAAAATTGTTTTCTGTAATAAGCTGGAGTGAGATAGGCTTCTTTTATTTTTCAGGTAGCTTTTTATCAATGTTAATTGCCAGTTTGCTGCCGGCCGAAAATGCTTTTTATATAGTCTCACTGCTAGTCCTCCTTAATTTATGCGCATTGCCCTATACATTCTTCTCTATTTTTTATCAATGGCGAGTGGCAAAGCAGTGGTGTTTACTTTGCTTATCTGTGCAAGCTGTTCTGGCTTTAGAATTTGTTACTGCCCTTAGTTCAGGCATTCTATCTTCTTCATTTGTATCCATAACATTTAAGCCTTTTGCGGCAATTCCTCTTTTGCTTGTTTTTGCAACAATTGGATTTTGGTATCTACTAAAGCCCCTGTTTATTAAAGTGCAAAATGCTAAACGTTCTCGTAGGCAATTCATGCGAATGAAGTATAATGAAGAAATATTTTCAACTCTATTGAATAAGTCGAAAAAGATAGCCTATTCTACAGAAGGGATGGGGATTCTGCTGGGTAATCCGGCAGCAACCAATACCATTATCAAAGTTTGCAGTCCTTATTGCGGGCCATGCGCTAATGCTCACCCTGAAATAGAAAAACTTCTGGAGAATAATAACAATCTGAAGGTACAGATAATATTTACGGCTTCTAATGATGAAGATGATTTCAAAGCACCTCCAGTTCGTTATTTACTTGCTATTGCAGAAAAGAATAATGCCGAGGTTACCAAAAAGGCTCTGGATGATTGGTATCAAGAAGGGATGTTGAATTTTGATGCTTTTGCTGGTAAATATCCCATGAATGGAGAATTGCTCAGGCAGGCTTCTAAATTGGAAGCTATGGATGCGTGGTGTGATAAAGTTGATATAAGGTATACACCCACTTTTTTTATCAACGGCAACCAGCTGCCTGCTATGTACGAATTGAAAGATCTGAATTATTTTCTACAATAAACTTTTTTTTCGCGAAAAAGGGCTTAAAGAATTTGTGCCTCCCATTCGGCAAAACAGATTATTAATCAACATTACAAAATGAAAAACAATGAGACAAACAAAATTTCAATTGAAGGACATTCAAGGCATGCTTAGCCGTGATGAAATGAGAAAGATTATGGGTGGTGATGATGGTGCAGGCGGATGCCTTAAATCAGGTTCGCAATGCGACCAGCAGGATTCCAAGTGTTGCAAAGGTTTGATCTGTTCTGGCTGTTCTGATACAGGCTATGAATGTTCAAAAGCAAGTGTTGTTATATGTGATTAAAAATTTATCATGAGATAGTGATTACTTTGTAGTCACTATCTTGTGACTTTATTATAGTTATGTTGCGATATCTTAACCTCGTAGTAACGATGTTTTTTTTGTTTCCTTTTCTTATGAATGCTCAAATAGCATCCAAAGGTGTATTTCTATTAAATGGCACCGTAGAGCAGATGGATGGTAAGTACTTGTATTTAAGTTATTTTTCTGCATCAGAAAAAATAATAATGGACAGTTCCCTGGTAACAAATGGAGGCTTTCATTTCAAAGGTCATATTTCCCAACCGGTATTGGCCTTTTTGTCAAAGCGAAACGCAAAGCGATGGAATGCCTCTGATACCAATACCACCTCTTTTTTTATTGAACCAAAGCTGCTGACCTTACGCTTCACGAATAATGTTTTTGGTTTGCCTGATTTAACAGGGTCTGATACAGAAAATGAACATAAAGAATTAAAGCGATTGAGAGGGGAAGCAGCTTCTTTGCTGGCGCCCCTAAACAGGCAGTATGAAGAATTGAATTACAGATATATAGTATTGAGCAAACTTAAGGACTCTTCGACTTTGCTCGATTTGATTGGTGACAAAATGGACTCTTTAAAGGAACAAACAGCTCCTTTGAGTCAAAGGTTATTTACAATTGATACTATTTTTTTTAGAAATCACCCCCACTCTATTGTTACAGCCCATGAATTAACATATACCATGAATCGTCTTTCCCCTGCCTTATTTTATACCTTTTATGAGCAGCTAGGGGCTGAAGTGCAGAACAGCCGGTACGGTAAAAACCTGCAACTGAAGATGAACAATTGGAAAAGCGGTGCAATGTATACTATTGCAAGTGATTTTGAGGCAACCAATCCAGTGCAAAAAAAAATCCGGCTGGCTGATTATAAAGGGGAATATGTCTTGTTGATCTTTTGGGCATCTTGGTGCAAGCCCTGCAGAAAAGAGAATCCTGAACTGGATTCTTTATATCAAGTATTAAAAAGAAATAAGGCGAATATTGCATTTATTGCCATTGCTGATGATGCTGATTCGCAGGACAGATGGAAAGAAGCAATAAAAAGGGATAAAGTTGAACTTTGGCAGCATGGGCTTTCAGATCGGTATCAAAATGATATTATGGTTCTTTACGGAGTATCTATTTTACCTACTAAAATATTGATTGATCCTAAAGGAATGATTATTGGGCGTTACGAGAATGATAATAATCGGGCCTTGATAAATGATATAAGTCGAATTTATGACAGATCAGGAAATGATAGCCTATAAAGGTCGTTTAAAAAGTGAATGCGGGAGTAGATGGCGACGCCATTTTACTCCCGTATCCGGATTCTTTTATTGCCTTTTGAATAGTTCCTGGCGTTATCGCTTACACAATGGCATTGGTTGTTTTCGCGAAGAAATCATTTAGCGTTAATACTTTTATATGCTCTGCCTGTAAGGCTGTTTTCAGGTTTTGTGCATGCCAGTCGCCCATACCAGCCATTATATAATCCCCATCATTCTTTGCTTTTACAACAGCCTTAAACATAGAGAAGTCTCTGTATGCAAAAGCCTTCTTCCTATCATCACTCCATCTTGCAGCAAAAGCAGCATTGTTAACAGCAGTTACCCTTTCTCCCATGGTGGTACCGTCTGTAGGAAACTCCTGTTCTTTTGCTTCTTTTTTAGACAGGTATTCCATAACATACGACAGCTTGTCAATCAATACTATTGCATTCTTTAAACCCTTTACTTTTTCATCTGCATCTACCAGCGTGTCCGTTCTGGTTAATTCATTCAGCATGGCATCCACCAGCGTGCCTGCATATGCAGCAGCTTTGTTCTTATGTTTGGTAAGATAAGTTACGATGGCAGTATTTAACTTAGTGAGTAAGCTTTTAGCGGTAGCAACTACATCGTAATTTTCTGCAGCTGAACCGGTAGTAGCATAATACTTCTCACCATGATGCTTATAAAAAGGCAACTTACTACCAGCATCTTCACCGCGATCAGCCGCAGCCTTATAATCCCCTAACCAGGCACTTTCTGCCTGCATGTTCCTGGTACTCGCAGGCATCACTCCCCTATTACCGATCATTGCCTCCAATCCCACTTTTAATTCGGCTAATGCATAATAATTTTTAGCGAAAGTAGTTTCCATTTTCCCCTCTCTGGACGTACCATTTCTCTCTTTTAAAGCATCCGCACTCTCATTCATCTCTATCTTAGCATTGCCGGTAGCAGAAAGGATGTCCCTTGTACCGCCTTCGCCCAACACTTTCCCCGACAGGTTACTCTCCGCCACCAATTCACGGTACCCAAAAGTGCCATGGCTTTCACCCAGCACAAAAAATTCTTTATTTGATTTCAGTTCCGGTAACCTGTACCATCTACCCATTTTCCGGGCCAACCCCACTTCTACCGGTCTGGACTTACTATGATCGTTAAATTCAGCTTCATCGTTGTATTTTCGTATATATTCATCTTTTACAAATCCTAGTCCTTTATCCCTGCTATCAAGTGTCTTTTTTACTCCATTCAACAGTGCATTGTGCGATCGCTGCCCGTTTACCGGGGTCATCTCATTGGCACCAATAAAAACTCTCCGTTGCGCAACAGCACTATTGCTTACATGCCCAGTCATCCTGGCCTGCATGGCTTTCAGTTGTTGCACATGCCTGCTGTTGCCTGCTATTTTCTGAAACTGTCTTAACTGTTGTAACTGAATACTGTTATTCTGGTGTGAAGAAGTTTGTCCAACAGCGACAGGCGCCCGCTGGGACGTTTTTTTATCGGCATGGGTTTGCATTATCAGCAGTTTTAATGGAAATCAAATATACATGCAATTTACTATATCATAGTACAGCCACTTCCTCCGGTTTACATGGCCTTATCAGCCAGTATGTTGTAATAGTTTATGGCAATATCCCGAGAAACTACTGCTGCTAAAATCTTACAGGCATATCCCCTGCTATATACGGCAGCAAATAATTCTGTAACAGCATACAGATATTGTCTATTCCTAACATCACTTTTTCCCGGGAAGCATCCGGGCCTAATTCATTGAATTCATCCGGCTCATTAAAACCAGGTATCTGCTGCCGGAGTAACCTTACTTTACCAGCAGCCTCAAAAACACTGAGCGATGCCTGTGAGTCAGTCCGGCCAGACTGGCTGTTCAGGAAATAAGCATTCATACTGCTTTCAAAGCCTTCCATAAACACCAGTGTACAGGCAGGAAAATGCACCAGTATATTTCCGGCAACTCCATCTGTAAGGTCATAAGGTGCAGGCCAGGGATATTTATCCAGTACCTGCTTTAGTATATCAGCGGTTAAATATTTTTCAGGATAGTACGACATAATTCTTTTTTTATAGCAGTTCCATCTGCCTGTATCTTATACCCCTTTGATGTAATATACGCTACTTCTCTGCCAAAGATGGATGGCACCTTTTTTCCATTGCTCAAAACAAATTCACCCTTAGCATCCGTAACAAAAATAGCACGGTCTTTTGCAGGGTTCGACTCTAACCTGATCGGATCTCCCAACAGCACCGCTGCTTCCAGCCATGGTTCGTTAATCTCTTCCCAAAACTTATTTGAAATGCTTTCCCAGTCGTATACCCATTCATTCTTCCCCACCTTCTTTCCATATTCTTTTTTAAGCTCTCCCCACCGGGGCGACCGTAAAATATTTACACCACCGTCATTCACCTCACCCGAAAGCGTAATACCGTTGAGTGCTTTACCATCAGAAGTTCTTCCTCTCAACGCCACCACTTCCACATCATCCATCGTTCCTGTAATGGTAGTTGTTTTATCAGGCGCTAACTGAATTACGTTACCACCGTATAGCAAAATAGCTGGATCAGTAATAATCAACTGCCTTCCCCTTTCAAACTTCCCCATCTCCTTCCCCTTCCTATCTGTAAGAATAGGTTGAGTGGGCGGAATGATAGCTGGCATACTTTCCAGATTCACTACTTCTATCAGATTATCTGTAACAGGAAATGTCTCACTGCGCTTTTCGCCATCTTCAAAGGAATCTGTTTTGGTTACCACCACCCCATACCACTGTCGGCTAAGGGCAACAGCCCTGCCTGTATGTTTAATCTTAACTCCTGATAATGTATTCTGGCTACTATCATCCCGCTTATACATATAGTCCATATAAGCCTGGCAAGCCTGCATAACGGTCTTGTAAGTTTTCTCACTATACAAATACCCCGTTTGTGCCGACACGGAACAGGTAAGAAAAACCGTAACAGATAAAAGAACTGCCACCAGGCAATTTTTACCACATAACAACTTCTTCATAATTACTTTTTACAAATGTTGACGATACCATTATTGACATGAAAAAAAAGATAATGCACTGTCTCATTGGGGAAATGAGCAGAAAAATACATTGCCAATGCCCGACAAGCAGAATAGGCACCTGGTGAATAACATAGATTAGGTTCACCGTAGCTTCTGCTATTAACCGGCTTCATTTAAAATTAAGCATTTTCCAGGATGGCCACAAACCTTCACTACAAAAAGGCGCTATTACAACGAACTTATACTCTACCCAACTGCCAGTAAACCCTTTTTGCTTCGCCAATTATTTAATTACATTTACAACAGCAAACCATACCAATATCTATGAGTAATGAAAGAATCTTCTACGTCAAAGGTGACAGTCCCGCCATGCTTGCAGCGTATAAAAAAGCCCAAAACACATTTAAATACTTCTGGAGAGAGCTTTCGTGGGAATACCGCAGAATAGTACCTGCCTTAAACGTAGCCTGTGTAAAAGCTGTGTTTATGGAAGAAACCGGACCTGATACAGAACCGATCACAGAAAACATGTGGATCAACAATGTTGGGTTTGATGGCGAATACATCTACGGCATACTGGTGAACACTCCCAACGAGCTTACCAATATTGAAAACGGCGCAGAGGTAAAACTTACTCTGGATCAAATCAGCGACTGGCTTTTCGTTTGCCAGGACCTTACCTTCGGCGGTTTTACCATCCATGCCATCCGCTCTGAAATGAACGAAGAGGAAAGGGAAGATCATGATGCCGCCTGGGGTTTAGATTTTGGCGACTATAACGACATCAGCATTGTATACCAGCAAAAAGAGCATCCTGAAAACCTGGTGGAGCATCCCATGAGTAAAAACATGCGGCAACAAGTGATAGAACATATTCAACAAAACCCCGCTGAAATACATGTAGCAGATGAAAACGGCTACACCCTGTTACACACAGAAACCATTGCCGGCAACAGAACCTATGTAGAGGAGTTGTTAGCTGCCGGTGCAGATACATCACTTACCACAAACAATGGCAAAACAGCCCTTGACTTTGCCATAGCATTGAACTGGGAGCATATTATACCATTACTGAAAAAATAACTACCCGCCTGCCACAGTAAGCCTACATGCACCGCGCTTACTGTGGCAAGCTCTTAAAGTTTCTGATACCACACACTGAATAGCCCCTCTCCTATATGCATCCCTCTTTTGAAACTATCACAGTAACAGACGCCAAATCTCAGTATACCATCCACGAGAACATCTTTGAAAATAGCGATATGTTTGAGGATAGTATAGATACTAACAGTAGCTTCTATCTCCACAAAGGCGACCTTATACTAACAGATCATTTCCTATTGAATACAGATAAGCTACCCGCAGGTATAGAAGGATATATTGTTGATGGCAATCTGCAGGTACAAGGAAATATCATCAATGAAGAAGGAGACTACGGCCCGGCCTTATATGTAACAGGTAATATAGAATGCCGTAGCCTGCTCATTGGCGGATCGCCCACGCATGTCAAAGGGAGTGTTACCGCAGAAGAGGTGATCATGCTGCACTACAACCACGGCTGGATGAAATGCCCTGGCCTGTTTACAGCACCGGTAATGATTGTAGAAGACTATCACTTTATTCCAACCCGTAAAAACATTCGCGATTTTTATTACAACGACAACGATCCTGCCAGTCCGGAAGAGAATGCGTGTTTTGAAAATGACGAAGAAGACGAACATATCTCCCTTAACCTGCAAGCAGTACTGAATAATAAACTCACCTCGTCATTTGAGGAAATTCGTTACGACCTGGCAGAGGGTGAATACGTATTACAACCTACTGAACACAACATTCACTATTGGCAAAAAAAGATAGATCGAAACTACCGGAACCTGAAAAGAGTGCCACATGAACAGCGAACGCAGACATTATGCATGCAGGCACTTCACAAATCGGTTTTTGCCTTGCAACATTTCCCGCCCTCTCTTATCACTCCTGAACTGGCACTACAGGCGGTGAACATTAGCGGAATAGCCCTACGCAACCTTCCGGAAACACTCATTACCAGGGAACTTTGCCAGATAGCAGCTACCAAAGGCGCCATCATTGATCTGGACATTCCCGAACGCTTTTATGATGCAACCTTATTACAAACCCTCATCAGCCACAACGATTCCCAAATGGAACGCATACCGGCATCCTTTATTACAGAAGACCTGCTGGTTACGTATGTAAAAAGCGGTCGTGGTGCATGGCTTGATAAATATTGTAACGCTGCCGGAGTATCCAAAGAAAATGTACTAAAGCGCGTTATTGAAGCGGATGCTCAATATCTGGAGAACATCTTCGGTTGGCATTTTTCAGCCGACACCTATGCTTATAGCCAATTACTATATAACAATGAAATGCACAGTAAGGCCTGGAGTGATATTACGCAGAAGTACCAACGAAAACTGGATCGGCTTTAGATCAAGTAAAAACACCCAGGTCTCTATATAAAATAATCACTAATTATATCCTACATCAAAACAACCATCTGTAAACAGTAACGCTATCACAACCTGTTTTGATAATGCCATTCTGCGGTAAACCACAACTGAATATAATTATTAACATTTTTCTAATATTAGAAAAAACACGTACTATTGCGACGAAATTATAAGCCAGCTAAACTGGTTAATCACTCATAACCTGAACAAAATACTAGGACTATGCTAACTCATCGCATTTTTATCGCCTTACTTATTACACTTTCTTCTACCTCAGCGATTGCAAGACTTAAAATTCCTTTTGGAGAAAGAGAAGTACTCAACAAAGTGTATGACTTACCAGACACAGAGGAGTTTAAATTAAAGGATGGTACCCATCTTGACCTTGCTACTTTTCACAAAGAATTCAACATTGCCTACATTCTACCGCTGTACATTATAGAAGAACCAAAGCTGGTGGGATATAATAAGCAATCAGACACTTATTACGACATCCCTGAAAGCGAACTAGACGGCATTCTTGCATCGCAAAAGGTCAATAAGGCTGACATCAATAAATTACCTTTTTACACAAAGTATGGCGGTAAAATAGTGGCTGTATTGATTATTGGCCTTATCGTATGGGGTGCTGTTTCTTCTAAAAAAGAAGAAAAGACAGTAGAACCTACAACCGTATAATGCTAACGCCTTGCAAATTTTGATACACTATGAACCCAATGTATTTTATACCGGTAGTAGTTATTGTTGCAGGTATAGTGTTTTCGGTGATCATAAACAAGCGTCACAAATCTGCAAAAGCGGAAATAAATATCGACCAGGAACGCAAGTTGTATTCGCTTTATAAAACCGAGTTATTAAACCAGGATTTTGCCTTCCTCCAAAAATGGATGAAAGACAAACCCATTGACGCTTTCAGTACTGCATCCTCACCTCAAAGCACCGCCAATAAAGTGCAACAATTTATCGGAGACGGGGTTAAAAATGTAGCATTATCAACTGTTGGCGTACGGGTTCAACGCGTTGAAACAGATGCATTCTGGGTGTTGAGCGGTAAAGAATTACATCTTCTTTCTGCTGATACAGAAGGCGATCTGGAAGAACATTTAATTTTTAATGAATCGCGCATAGCCAATGCCCAACTACAAAATAACGGTGTATTAAAAACATCACTGGGATTTTATGCTAAGCAGGCAGAAGAATATCTACCCAAAGTGCACACGATTACCTTTGATGTGGATGGCAAGCCACTATCGCTGGAAATTCATGACAGATTAAAATATATTCCTACTACTACAGAGATGTGGAACCAACAAAAAAACCTGCAAACCAGGGCAAAGTACCAGGTTGTTGGGGAGCATTTTTTGGAGGAATTAAAATCCAGGTATCCCCATTTAGCAATCGTAAAGCAAACGGTTTAAATTAATTCCGAATAAATAAAACGAAAAGGTCTCACAGTTTTCACTTGTGAGACCTTTTCGTTTTGGGCATTGTTTAACTACAATTACAAGTCATAACAATACCTATGCACAAATTATGCTTACAACAACTTATAAATTATTTTACGACATCTCCTGTCGGCAATCTCTTGTATTTTTTTAGTTCTATTTATTATATACTTTCCCAAAAACAGCATCGCATCAGAAACTTGTCAATTTGGTAACACAGGTTATACATTCTCTACATTTTCATGTTATAACTTTCAATAACCAAACCTTAAACCTAAACACCTTATGAGGTTGCTATTCCTATTTTTGATTCTGTGCCTCTCGGCCTGTACAGAAAAACCTGTTATTGATCCCTGCGACAAAGAATTCACAGCAGATTTTAGCATAGGCGAAGATTTGCCTGGCTATGGCTTTACCGAAACTGATACCATTATTCGATTCGCATTCACTGCCCATTCAGTAAAGAAATACACCTCTTATATCTGGCAAATAGGAGAAGATACCAGAATTTTTCACGACTCCACTGTAGCATTAAAATTTACCGCCGTTAATGCAGGCCAAAGCATCCCCATAGCCTTTACTGCTACCGGCAATCCGGAAGGCTGCGCGGCAATAACAGATCTAACCAGTAAAACAATAAAACGCGTAACCGTACTATATCCTAAAGGCTTTGGACGCGACTCTTTATTTGAGCCAGAGCAATTGATTGAGCTGCCTTATGCAGGAAGATGGCAGGGCGCTTTTACAGATACCCCTGCTGACACATTCAGTGTTTATATCGTAAACAATGGCCCTGTACCAGACGGATCTTTCACTACCAGATCTTATGGTATGCGTATCTACAATTTACCACGTGGCTGTGCCGGCAATCCTACTACAGGAGCATGTGGTTTCAGCACACCTGGCGTAGACTATTTCGGTTACCCCATGGAAGCAGGCTACAAGGCTTTTTATTGCGATAATACCGGATTTTTACCCTGCTGCCCTAAAGCAAAGCTTTATGGCCGGGTAGACGACACTAACAGAAACAAAATAAGCATTACCTGTTCTTTTTTCACGGATGACAACGGCGTCTGGAAAGAAACAAAACGGGTATTTGCCGCTAACAGACTCTTATAAAACACGCTCTCCCGCTTTCTTATTACCTGAAACAAAACACTGGAACTATGAAGAAACTATTTACGCTATTATTTCTTATGGCGGCATTACACGCAAACTCACAGATTGTTTTTCATGACAATGCTCCCTGTATTAACGGCAGTGGCTCTTCCGGCAACTTTATTGACTGGACCACAGAAACCTACACCATTTATACTAACAGCCTTGGTCCGAGAACAGTACAATCTCCTTACTTTTCATCTGGATTAACCAACCCCAACACGGTTGAGTTTTCTCAGTATACGTTAAAGGATTTTGCCAATGCCGATGGCTGGGAGTTAATTCAATACGACTTTGGAAACCCTACCGTAGGAACAGATTTCCCTTACCTGATTTTGTACAACAAAAGAACAGGGCTTTTACGGGTATTTGTTGCATTTGCCAATTTGCTGAATCAGAATAACGCCATTACCATTGAGCTCAAGTATGTAGACAATGAAAGCCGTTCAGCTGTACTGGAAAACTTTTCCGGCACAGGCAGGCACGCTACAGAAAATTTCAATAACAACGTAGCTCCTATAGGCATCAATAACTTTTACCTGAATCAGATATTATACTGGTATCATGCTGATTTTTATTTACAGTACGATCCCTGTATCTGTAATTTTGAAACAGCACTGGAATTAAACGTAAAGCTGGCCAGCTCCAGCACCCTGCAATTCAACATTGAAGGAACCGCTATTCAAAACCTGGGCCCCGGAGTAGCCACCGACCTCTATGGCAGAACAGGCAATATAGGCAACCAGGCTAATGCAACATCCCCGTTATCAAGCATTGTAAGCGTACTAAAAAATGCCGGCAAAGGTGCAGAATGGGCGGCTGATCTGGTGAAGAATAAAAACAATTATCTGAACCTGAAACCCACGCAGATATCTAAACTATCTTCTCTGTTCTCTTCTATCTCCAATATACTTCCGGGCGTTGCCGGAGCAGCCGATTTCCTGATTACGCTATTTAACGGCAGCTCAGCAGAACCTCCACGCCCTTTAGTACTGGACATTTCGTTGCATGGCACCGGAAGCATAGTTACCAGCTCTCCTTACGGTTATAAAAAGCTGATTGTGCCTGGCTCGGAGCAAACGTTGATGTCCACCATTGTAAAACCATATTACAATAACTCTCCCGGCATTTTCACTTTGTTGAAGGAGCCGATTGTAAGAAATGCCTTCAATTATGTTTATTATGATGAGTGGACACCAGAATCTCATGAATTCCTCTCCTGGTCTACTTTCAAATTACAGGACAATATCTCTTATACAGTAAACCCTAATGCTGGATTCGACCTCTCTCAAAGCGAAATCACCGCATCTATTATTTACACAGATGGCAATCAGTCTTACGAAACAGACTATTATGGCCTGGGTTGCTTAAAAGACGTGGTTAAAAACTTTGACTATTATGAATATAATGGCTGGCTGGGCCATATGGTTACCGGATGGTCGCCAGGAATTGTAAAAATAAAAATAGTAGCCAAGTTTAAAGTAGCAGGGAGCAGCACTGTTGTGCCATACGTTGCTGTATATGAAACCAAGGCAGTGAGCGACTATGTGATGAACCCCGATTCAGACGATTATCTTCCGGATGCCAGCTGCGCTACAACATTGGCACCGGCTACCACTGCAGAAATTAAAGCGCTTTGTAACGGTTCACCTTATCAGAACAAAGTTACTCAGTATTTAAGGGTAGACCCATCGGTTATAGACACCAGCAACGCCGGGATAGACACCAGCGCGTTTAACAGAAACAGCGCCATTAAAATATACCCTAACCCTACCAGCGATCTGCTGAACGTAGATCTTACTGCTGTGCCAGGTTCAAGAAGGGCAACGCTGTTAATATACGACATGAAGGGGACGCTTCAGAAAACCGACAAAGTACAAACAGGAACCATCAACCCGGTTCATGTTGATCAATTGACAAAAGGCCTTTATATAGTCAATATACTGTATGGAGACAAAAAAACTTCTTACAAAATAATTAAGCTGTAAAAGAAACGTTGTTTATAAGAGTAGCGTAAAGAGACCTGATAATGCAGGTCTCTTTGCTTTTTAAGATACACCTGATAATTTCCGCAATGAGGTGATATCATTTTTATTTATATCTTTTGTCCATGAACACTAATATCTCCCTTTTCGGAAAAATCGCCGCCCGTTCATTCCTTGCCTGGCTCAGAGTTACTATTCCCGGCATACTACTCTGCATTACCGCATTCGTCTTTAGCCTTATTCTATTTCCCGTTCAGAGTCCCGGGTTTGCCGGAGCAGGAACAGGCCTTCCGGGTGTTATCTTGGCCATTCTCGTTTTATTATCTAGTGCCTTCTGGCCCACCCTACTGCTTATACTTTCACTTGGTGGCATGCTATTGTTCTCATCCATGGCTTCGGGCTATGCAGTAAGAACAGCACTCTCGCTGTGCTGGGAAAATAAACTGGGCGACTACCTTATTCACAAACTGAGTGGCTACCTGGACCGCGTACTGCCACGGCTGGCACTAAAAAACAACGAATCGGACGCCGCGCTTACCAAAGAATCTATTAAAGAACTGAAAGCAGAAACACGCCAGGATACCGGTACCAATAAACTACAAAAACGATTATTGAATTACCTGCTTGGCAAGGTAAAGCTCGAGGATATCAACTGGCATGCACCAGCTCCGGAAATAAAACAAGCCATATTGGCAAAACTGAAAGCACTTATTACAGACAAGCTCACACCTTCTCCATTGTGGATTCGTTTCACTATGATACTGTACGTAGTGGCTATTATTCTGGCCTGGCGCTATGGCCGCTAACAAAAATTACCTGCGTAAGATATATACCAACAGGGCGGCTTAAAAATAAGCCGCCCTGTTATTTTTAAGCCGGGAGGAGGAATATCAAGCCCACTTACCGCCTTTACAATAGCGGACAAAAAAGTGTTCATTTTCGTACACCTTCCCCCCTACCGCTACTCATAAAGCTTACAAATAATGTAGTTACCAGCCTGGCATACCTGTTGAAGCTGAAAACTATGGTTCGCATTAACTACCTACACAAATAACGTTATGTTTAGAAATTATGCCCTTATTGCTTTTCGCCATTTTACAAAGCATAAGCTGTTTTCTGCCATCAACATATTCTGCCTTTCCATAGGCATCACCTTTTCCATGATCATTGGGGTGTATGTGTTGGACCAGCAACGGATAAACAGTACACTTCGCCATGCAGATCGCCAGTACTACATTAAAACAGCCTGGAAAGAAAAGGGATTGGGGTCTGAAATCGTTTCCATTTCCCCCTGGGCTAAAACCATCAAAGAAGAATACCCCGCGCTGGTGGCAAATTATTTTCGTTACAACCCGGTTACCAATGTAGTATCGAGTGGTAACCTGCACTTTAAAGAAGACATTGCTATCTGCGATACCACACTGGTATCGATGTATGATTTTCCACTATTGCATGGCGATAAAAATCACGCCTTTACCAGTAACAATGCAGCTGTTATCACGGCCCAATTTGCCAAAAAGCTATTTGGCACTACGAACGCCATAGGTAAAACACTCAGCATTCAAACAACAGTAGCCGGCACCTCCCAAGACTATATGGTATCTGCGGTATTAAAAAATCTTCCTTATAATTCAGTTACCCATTTACTAAAAGACGAATACAGCGTGTATGTGCCCACCACCGGCAACAGGTATTATAACTCAGGCGATCCTTCGCTCAGCTGGGATAATGTAAGCATGCTCAGCTTTATAGAATTGAAGCCCGGCGTACATGTACAAGCAGTAAACGCTGCCCTAAACCAGCTTATTAAAAAGTACTCCTCCGATTTTATCTGGAAAAACCTGTGGGCCAACACGGTACCAGTGAAAGATTACTACCTGAACGACAACAACGCTGCTGTAAAAAAGATGACCACCATCCTCTCTACAATAGCGATGTTTATTTTACTCATGGTCATTATCAATTATGTAAATATTAATATAGGCACCTCTGCTTACCGTTTAAAAGAAATTGGCCTGCGCAAAACATTTGGTAGTGCTAAAAGACAGGTGGTACTGCAGTTTTTGCTGGAGGCACTGATACTTACTTTTATGGCCGCCCTTTTTTCCCTGCTCTTTTATCAGTTACTGACACCGGTGTTTTCAAAAGTGCTGAATACCACACTAAAACCGGTATGGAATTTTTCAGCAGCCGAATGCATGCAGCTACTGGGCCTGGTAACCGCCATAGGCTTGCTGGCAGGTGCCTACCCGGCTTTTGTATTAAGCAGCACGCATCTTATACAGGCAGTAAAGGGTAAAATAGATAGCTCCAAAGGCGGGCGGGGCCTGAAGCGCGCGCTGGTAGTAGTGCAATTTTCCCTGGCTATACTGGTGTTCATTTGCGCACTTAACTTATCCAAACAGGTTACCTACCTGTTTCACAAAGATCTTGGCTATAATAAAGAACAGATACTGGTAATATCGGCGTTTCCCAAGCAATGGGATAGCGCAGGGGTGTTAAAAATGCAAACGATTAAAAATGCGCTGTTACTGGTACCCCATGTACAAAACGTTACCGTAGCCTTTGACCTCCCTGAAAGCACGCCGTTTGGCAGAATCATATTGTTTCCTCCCGGTAGCACAGGCACAAAGAAACAGTTGAACTTACCCATCTCCAACGCCGATGAAGATTATGCAAAAACCTTTGGTATAAAAATGAAGGCAGGCACTTTCTTCGATCCTTCCGGCGGCGGCCTGGTACTAAACGAAACAGCAGTGAAAGAGCTGGGACTTACCAACACCAATGCAGTGGGACAACAAATTGAAACACCTGGCGGGCCTGCTACCATCAGCGGCGTAATAGGCGATTACAATTTCTCATCCATGCAGGATAAGATAGGCCCTTTGGGTTTTGGCAACCTGAAATATGCAAAAGCTTACCGGTACATGGCCGTGAAACTGAACACCAGCAATATCACTGCTACCCTGGATGATATAAAAGCGCAATGGCATACCCTGTCACCCAATGCCCCTTTTGATTATTCTTTTATGGATGACAGGTTTGAAGCTATGTACCAATCAGAGCTACAGCTGAAAACAGCAGCAGATGTGGCCACCGTATTAAACCTTATTATAGTACTACTGGGTGTACTGGGTGTAATAGTATTTACACTCAATAAGCGCATGAAAGAAATTGCAGTACGCAAAGTACTGGGCGCCAATGTGGGCAGTATCGTGATGCTTTTCTTACAGGAATACGCCTGGCTTATTGTCATTGCCAACATTATAGCATGGCCGCTGGCCTATATGTGCACCGAACATTTTTTACAAAATTTCGCCTATCGCGTTCAGCAAAACATGGCCCCTTACTTATTAGTGTTGGTGTCTGTAGCCGCCATGGCGTTTACCCTGATAAGTATACATTGCACTAAAGCAGCCATTGCCAGCCCGGTAAAAAGCCTGAAGGCGGAATAAAACAAAAGGCCGCCTCCCTGCAATACACTGCACAGATACGGCCTTTTTTATTGTAGCAATATTAGCTTTTATGCTCCTGCAACCATTTTTGCCTGCGCAAATCGGGTAAATGCTTTACACCAAAATTTTCAAAAGTAGCATCAAAGCCATTGCCATCCGGCGAAGCAGCCATTAACCCTACCATTACCGGGTGATTATCCTTTAAAGGACAATTACGCGTCATTACATAATTTTTGTCATCAAAAGAATAATATATCTCAACGGCATCCAACCGGCGCACTGCTTTTATCCAGATAAATGGCGGCGCTTTCTCCAGCTTCGTTACACTCCAGTCACTGGTGGTGTGGGTAACCACCGTGCTCACATTAAACTTACCATCTACGAACTCAATACCAGTTTTAATATAGTTTTCGTGATCCGTTCTTATCATTAATCCCATTTGATCAAAACGGGCCTTATAATCGCCTGTCAACTTTACTTTCACTTCAAACTCCCCTCCGTATGTACCATAGTAAAACGGAGCATCGTCTACCGTAAATCCATAATGCGAAATACGCCAGTAATCACTTTGTGGGGTTACAAACATGTGCAAAGCGTTATCCTTAATTTCCCATTTCTCCGGTTCGTTATACCAAAGCATTTTTTCCAGCTTTTGGGCAGCTAAACCGGTAACCATACAAAAAACCATTAGCACTGCGGTGATTTTTTTCATACGACTTGAATTATTGGTTTGAATGTTTTTTTCTGGCAACTTGAGAATTCACATCCCAGGCAACACTACAACATTACCTGCATTTCCGCATATTATTTCCCATAATGCCTGAATATTCTTATTCTTTATTGCATCCATATAAAGAATCGATATAAATTGCGCCGCCTAAACCTTTTTTTCTCAACGTAATCTTTTTCTCAACCAACATAAAAAATCTCTATGAACGTAAAATCATTGCAATGGTACAAAACGGCCATTGCTGCAATCATAACATTAAGCACTGCGGCCTCTTGTAGCAAAAGCGACAACAGCAGCCCTGTGGCAACCCCGGCACCTGCTTATCTGCCTTCTGTCATTTACGAGAATGAAACAGCCATAGACAGCTTTACCTACAACAGCAACAACAGCGTTGACAAAATCTACCTTAGCGACAACAGCGGCTCCAACAGCTACTACATGTACTTCCAGTTTAGCTATGATGCAAGCGGCCTGTGCACCGGCGCACGTGAATATACCATTGGCAGCAGCAAGCTGCCCGTACTGGATACCCTGGTATACAGCACCGGCAAAGTAACCTGGTACACCTTCTACCTTAGTCGGAACGAAACAATCGATCTTAGTGGAGAAGGCCTAGAGTGGACGCTTACCACTGACGGCATAGTACAGGAAGGAAGTAAAGACACTACCAGACTTGATGGTGAAAAACGCCTTCAATATGCAACATGGACATTCAGTGCAGGTAACCTGCTTACCTATGCTTATACAGGCTATGTAGCGTATTCCAATGGCAGTATTATCGAAAACCAGTCATTAAAACATACTTACACCTGCGATGCAAAAGACAATGGTTTGTACTGGTTATTCAAAAACAATCCATTTGCCGGTTACCTGCTTACTGGCAGAGATTATTCAGAGGGCCTGTATCTTTCGCAAGGAAAAAACAATTTCACAAAGATATTACGTGAATATACAAGCACTGATGGCACCACCTCAGCTACCTTTAACTTTACCAATACATACGATAGTGAGTCTGGCTTTGTAAAAACACAACAGACTGTAATAGGTGATTACACAAGCCCTATGCATACCTTCTACTATGTAAAATCTAAATAAACCGGCATCCGGAAACACAAACGAAAGGGCTTCTGAGTAATCAGAAGCCCTTTTTATATTATCCGGAACAGAACCGCTTACTACTTAGTCTGCACTAAACGGTTCTGCATTTGCCAAATGCCATTTCTCACTGAATAAGGTTTTCAGCTGCTGCAATTCGTTTTCATACATCGTTTTCTTGCGGGTGCCAAAATGCAGGGTATTCTCCCAGGGCAAACGCCCTTCCCATACCAGTTTAATCTTTCCTGCTTCAATGGCTTCCCGGCACAAAAAATCAGGTACTACCGAAAAGCCTTCTTTCTTACTCAGGCAACGGATAATAGAGCTGATGTTAGGTACAATATAATTAGGTGAAAAGTCAGGATGCTCCTCAAAATTCCTGCGCCAGAAGTTTTTCAAATGCTCCATATCAGCAGCAGTGCTATACCAAAGCTGTTGCTTCAGCCAGTTGCGGGCTGCCTCCATATCATCACGGGACAGTAATTCCTGTATCATTTCCGTGTCCGTTTCGCCGCCAGCAATCAACACAATCCTCTCTTTGGAAAAAGGCACAAATTCCAGGTTCTTCTCCTGTCCTTTTTGGGGTGTTACAATCAGGTCTAACAAGCCATGTTCCAGGTCTTGCAGCATTTGCGGGTACTCGCCAAACTTAATAATCAGGTTAAAAGGCAGTTCGGCAATATGCTCTTCCAGGGTATACTGAAAAGTTTCAAAACACATACCCACGCTAATAGTAGCCCTTTCGGCCTGTGAGCGTTTATGAAAATGCTTTTCAGCCGCTTCCAGCTTCAGCAACGGATCAAGGATGAAATTGTACAGCATCTTCCCTTTTTCCGTAGGCACCATGCGGCGGGCCGAACGATCGAACAGCTTACAGCCGGTAAAGTCTTCCAGCGAGTTCAGATGCAGGCTCACTCCTGGCTGTGATATATATAATTCCTGTGCTGCGCCCGATAAGGTACCTGTTTCATAAATAGCCTTAAAAGTGCGCAACCATTCCAGATTCGACAGCATAAGTATCATTTTTCTGATACAAAGATAGCATTTAAGTTATTTTACTAATACATTTTTCTGATAGAAATTTGCATTATCAATCATTAAAATAATAACTCATGCTATTTGAATCGTATACATTACAACATATCCCGTTGAAAAACAGGATAGTTATGCCACCTATGACCCGTTCCCGGGCCGCCCAGGGCGAAGTAGCCACTGACCTGATGGCAGCCTATTACGCACAACGCGCTTCTGCCGGACTGATTATATCAGAAGGCACTCAAATAAGCAAACAGGGGCAAGGCTACGCCTGGACACCCGGCATTTACACCCAGGCCCAGGTAGAAGGCTGGAAAAAAGTAACCGAAGCCGTACATCATAATGGCGGCAAAATATTCGCTCAGCTGTGGCACGTAGGCCGGGTATCGCACACTTCCTTACAGGAAAATGGTCAGCAGCCCGTTGCCCCTTCCGTGTTAGTAGCAGAAGGCGTAAAAGTATTCTTATCCAAAAACGGCCAGGGCGCCGAATCCGGCGTGGGCGAAATGATACAACACTCTACTCCACGCGAATTAACCATTCCCGAAATTCAGCAGATCATTAAAGACTATGCACAGGCAGCTAAAAATGCTATAGCGGCAGGTTTTGATGGCGTGGAGCTGCACGGCGCCAACGGCTACCTGATTGAGCAGTTTATTGACTCACAAACCAATCAGCGTACCGATGCCTATGGCGGCTCACTGGAAAACCGTCTGCGTTTTCTGAAAGAAGTAACCACCGCCGTTGTTGATGCTATCGGTGCCGATAAAGTAGGCGTGCGCCAAGCTCCCTTAACCACCTTAATGGGCGCTATGGACGACCATCCGGAAGTGACCTATATTGAAGCCGCCCGAATACTCAACGAAATAGGCGTTGCCTATATACACGTAGCAGAAGCCGACTGGGATAATGCCCCGGTAATGCCTGTAGCCTTTAAAGAAGCTTACCGCAACACGTTCAAAGGCACTTTAATCTATTCCGGTAAGTATAGCGTGGAACGTGCAGAAGAAGCATTACAAAACGGCTGGGCCGATTTAATTGGTTTTGGCAGGCCATTCATTGCCAACCCCGATCTCCCCCACCGCTTACAGCATGGACATCCGTTAAACGAACCCAAACGCGAATACTTTTTTGGCGGCAGCACTGTAGGCTATACCGATTACCCCGTTTACGCACATTAATAGCATCTTTTATGAACACAAATATTTTTGAACCGGCCACTATCGGTTCTTTACAACTGAAAAACCGTATTGCTATGGCCCCTATGACACGGGCACGCAATATCGACAGCATTCCTAACGATAACAACGCACTCTACTATACACAACGCGCCGGTGCAGGCTTAATTATTACCGAAGGCACAGCAATTTCACCCACCTCGGCAGGCGTGCTGTACATTCCAGGTTTATATAAGCAGGAGCAGGTGGCAGGCTGGAAAAAAGTAACCGCCGCCGTGCATGCCTCGGACAGCAGGATATTTACACAGCTGTGGCATGTAGGCAGGGTATCGCACACCTCCAACCAACCTAACAGGCAAGCACCCGTAGGCGCTTCTACCATACAGGCCGCCAACTCCAAAGCCTGGGGTTATGATGAAAACGGCAACGAAGGCTTTGTTACCTGCTCGGTACCACGGGCACTGGAAACAGCCGAGGTAAAACAGATAGCACTGGACTTTGCACATGCTGCCCAAAACGCAATAGCCGCAGGCTTCGACGGCGTGGAGCTGCATGGCGCTAACGGCTATTTAATAGAGCAGTTTTTAAACCCTGCTATCAACAACCGTACAGACGAATACGGCGGCAACATTCAAAACCGTTCCCGCTTTTTGCTGGAAGCCATCGACGCGTGTATCGCCGCTATCGGTCACGATAAAGTAGCTATCCGCCTTACCCCTTATGGTGGCTTGCACGAACTGCCCCACTACTCCGAAATAGAAGCCACCTATCAATACCTGGCAGAAGAACTGGGCAAAAGAAAGATAGCCTATATCCATATTATGGATCAGCAATCCCGCGGCAGCTTTGCCTTACCCGAAGGCTTTTTGGCACGTTTCCGCAACTGGTATAATGGCGTTATCATACTGGCCGGCGGTATGAACCGCGAAAAATCAGAGCAACTGATCAACGCAGGCCTGATAGACATAGCAGGCTTTGGCGAACCGTTTATTGCCAACCCCGACCTGGTAGCAAGGTTGCAGAACAACTGGGAATGGACGCCCCCTAAAAGAGAACTGCATTACGGTTTAACAATGGAAGGATATATCAACTGGCCTGTTTACCAGCAGCCAGCATAACATCAGGAACATATAAAAATTCAAGCATGGAATACAGAACATTAGGCAATACCGATTTACAATTATCCGCTATCACTTACGGCGCCTTTGCCATCGGTGGTAACATGTGGGGTGGCAACGAAAAACAGGATTCTATCGCATCGGTAAAAGCATCTATCGACAACGGTGTAACCACTATCGACACCGCGCCCTTCTATGGCTTTGGCCTGAGCGAAGAACTGATTGGCGAAGCCATCAAGGGCTACGACCGCTCCCGCATTCAACTACTTACCAAGTTTGGCCTAGTATGGGACGGCAGCAACCAGGGCAAAGGCGATTACTTCTTTGACGCAGAAGAAGACGGCAAAAAAATACCGATCTATAAATACGCATCCAAAAGCAACGTAATTAAAGAAGCCGAAGAAAGCCTGAAACGCCTAGGCACTGATTATATTGATTTGCTGCAAATACACTGGCCCGACAGCACCACTCCCATCCACGAAACCATGGAAGCACTGGAGCAGCTGATTCAACAAGGTAAGGTACGCGCCGCCGGCGTTAGCAACTACTCCCTGGCACAGGTGCAGGAAGCCCGCCAAACCATTCACATAGCCAGCAACCAGGTAGCCTACAGTATGCTGAACAGAAGCATAGAAAAAGACCTGGTGCCCTATGCAACGGATAACCAATTGGGCATTATCGCCTATAGCCCCATGGAAAGAGGCTTGCTTACTGGTAAATATTTCCAGGATAATAAGCTGAAAGATAATGACCACCGCAATGGCTATTTCCAGCAGTTTAACCTGGAGAAAGTGCAAGCTTTTCTGGACGCTATTACGCCTATGGCTAAAGATAAAAACGCTTCTTTATCACAACTGGTGTTGCGCTGGACCACTTTGCAACCGGGGATTTCGGTAGTACTTACCGGGGCGAGGAATGCGGAGCAGGCTGTGCAGAATGCAAGGACTATGGATATTCAGCTTTCAGATGGAGAGTTAGGATTTATTGAGCAGGAGTTGGCGAGATTGTAAAGCAGCAACACACTCTATTTATATATTTAGCAGCATTTATACATAAAGCATAGATGCTGCTAAATATAATGCTACACAATACACCTACCACTGTGCTAGCTTCAAGCCATCTATTTCGGAAAAGTGGTTATCACGAGTCACCAATGTTATATTATATCTTTGGCTGATAGCTGCAATCCAAATATCATTTTCCGGTATTGGTTTGCCTTTTCTTCTAAGTGTAGATTTTATATCACCGTAGAGGATTGTAGTGTCTTCATCAATCAACAATAACTCATAATTACGAGTTATTTGCTGTACATCTTTGATGTTTTTCTGTACATGCAAAGAATAAGCAGCGCCATAATACAACTCCCCTATAACTACAATAGGGACATATACTTCTGCATTATCTATTTTATCAGCAACCCCTTCTTCTCCCTTAAGCCATGCAGAAACGATATTTGTATCCAGAGCAAATCTATTTCCAATCATCTTCGTTTATTTGTTCGCATCCTTCCTCAATCGCTTTCTCTATCAAATCAGCATCTTCCTTATTCCAAACACCAGAAAGCTCATGTGCAGAAAAAGGACGAGGAGTACTGTGTATTCTTGTAAGTTCTTGCAAAATGGATTCCAAGCGAGTTAACGCTGCATCGTCGTTTACTTTCAACATCTGCTCAATTAAATGAATCTTTCTTGCCTCTATCATAATACCATTTTTGCTGTTAACAAATATACTAATTCCTTGGGCATTTAAATAGAAGCACCATTTACATTAGCAATATTCACATATAAGCTCCATAGTCCCTCAAAAACAGATGATTAAATAATACGGCTGCATCATCCATAAAACATCTCCGTTTATAAAAAGACATACCATTCCCCAAAAAGATAATGTAGCGAATTAGGACACAACAGAGAAGGCATCATAATCTATATCAAACTACTATCATACTAATTCTATAAATCACATCTCCAATAATAAATATAAAAAAACATAAACAATCCAATCCCACACACATCACCTCAGTTCCCCAAAAGCAAAGAGCCTGAAAGCTTTATGCTTACAGGCTCTTGCGTTTCATCTCATATGTGTGTAACTACAGTGTGTGTATTTGTGTGTAACTGCTTTGCTCGTGCAAAATACACTGGAAACTTATAAATAATACACCACATACACAAGAAGTATGATTATAAAAATATTAACGAAGTAAGCTTCTAACACTATGTAAGAATATTACAATTGTCAGATTCTTACATTCCCATCGTTAATGTATGGTATCTGCTGCCAGTTGGCGTGTGGTAGCCGTTAAGTCGGCAATGTCCTGGTAGGTGATTAATTTGTTCAAAAACACCTCTCTGCCGTTCGCGGTCATTATTTTCCGCTGCAAACTGGAATACAAAACCTGGATGCGCTCCCTGGGTTCGTAAGAACGGATATTGGCCAGCATCGATTCCGTTTTATTCCAGCGGAAAACGATTTTGGAAAAGGCCCAATCGGCCAGTTGCGGGTCGTGCGTTATTAAATGTTTAAAATAGGGCGTTTTATAGTAACGCAGCTCGGTGGCTGTTAGCACTTTACAAAATTCACAGAAATCCGGCCCTAAAAAAGCCAGATTTCCGAAAAATTCACCGGGTGTCAGCAATTCATATATGTATTCTTTGCCTTTGTTAGAAATACCCCCCAGTTTTACCGCACCGCTTACTATTTCAAAAATACCGGTGTCCTGCTGGGTAGTATCATAGAGTATATCTCCCTTTTTCAGCTTTTTAGTGATAACATTCTCCTTCAAACCGGCTTCTTTCCGGTCTGTCAGATACGCATATAATCCTTTTTCCATTATGGTAGGCATAAGAAATACTGGTTATCAGCCCAATGTTACAAAAAGTTAGGCAAAGAAGTTTTATCCATGGACAGTATGCCGCCGCAAAACGGTGGAATTACCCAAAATTGCCGCTATGCCAGCAAGGCAATCAGCAACTTAGGAAAACCGATGGCAATAGCCAGTCCATAGATCATGTCCAGCCAGAAAAAACTACTCAATGCCCCCAGGTACATAATACCCACAACAGGCGTTACCAACACTTTCAGCCAAAAAGGCGTTGTTTCGCGCCGGATAGACGACCATAGCGCGTTGGCATCACCAGTGCTGGGAAAAGCATGCATGCCAATGGCTACTGACAAGTACATCAGCAGGTAATGAAACAAATTGGCATTGCCATATTCAAACACAGGCAACGCAGCCGGTAAGGCTATTAAGGCGGCCACAAGGGTATTAAACAGGAAGGGACCAGTGCTGATAAACAACTGGTGCCATAAATTATCGGTGGCTTCGTGCAGCACATACCCTGCCGGGTTCTGCGCCTGAAAATACACCACTTTAAAAACCGGCACTTTGCAAATTCTGCAACAGATCTGATGAGCCAGTTCGTGTACAATAACACCGGGAAAGGTGACTATGGTGATTAAAATTCCTGGAACAAACATATAGTAGAAGGATAAGGGTTATTTAAAATTGTTCTTTGCCGCCGATTACGTCAGATACATATTTTGCCTGCTCGGAACCGGCAGAATCCTTCAGACAGTCTTTCAGCAAGGTATCACGCTCTTTTACCTTGTTGTTTACATGATAGGCCAGCACCATAGTAGTGCGCACATAACTATCACCGGGAAACAGTTTATAAGCCTGCTCGGCAACCCGGTAGCCTTCTGCTGTTTGCTTCTGCTGCAATAAAATGCGGGCTTTAGCGCTCAGCCCAAAAGAGCTTTCCTCGTTCTGTCTCAACAACCTGTTACAATAGTACATGGCAGAGTCAAATTGTTTCAGCTGCCTTTTAACACTTACATGTAACATCAGGCCAGGCACATAATCGGCATTCTCTTTTTCCATGCCCATTAAAAGCGTATCACACCTGGAATACATTTCTTTGTCCATCAGCCGTCTTATATAACTAGCTCCTGCTGCCAGATCTTTAGGATAATTTCTGTAATAGTTGGCAAATTCTGCATCAGGAACACTATCCAGTTCCTTATAAGTTTCCACCAACGTTTTCATTAACTCTAAAGGATACATGGCGTCCATGCCTGTCAGGCACCCATTAATTTCCGCCAGCAGTTCTTTGTTGTCAAAGTTCCTTTTCTCCAACTTTTTATACAGCTCTACAACCTTCTCAAATTTATTGTTGTGGTAAGATGTTACCATCAAATTACCCAGTGCTTCGGTGTAATCGGGCTCGTTGGCCAGCACTTTTTCCAGCTCAGCTTCGGCAGTAGCATAGCGCCGTTCTCTTTTAGCCTGTTCAGCACGCTTTAAGTGAATGCCCGTGCTTAGTTGTGCAGGCAGGCTTATCAAAGCTATCAACACTATCACACCTACTCCGGCGGCAAACAATTTAATGTTGCGGGGAATGGGGTATTTAATAAATCCTTCCCGGCATTCGTAACATAACTTATGTGCATGGCCCGGTACAGTGATAGTGTGGCCGCATTGAATGCAGCCATTGTTCACTACCTCTTCGGCAGTGTCGGTTTGGGGTTGGTTGGGTTGTTCCATAAAATAAAACTAATAAATAGCGTCAACCTGCCCAACAAAAAAGCGCCCCATGCAAGGCATGAGGTGCTTTTATCTGTATGTATTCCGTTACTGGATAATAACAGTTGACGATTTGGAAACTTTTCCGTTAGTCCAAATGATCTTATACATGCCTTTAGGCACAGAGGAGAAATAGAGCGTAGTTTGTACATCTCCCGGATTCACTGACTGCACCTGCACCAGCACACCGTTCATATTATACAGCATAATCACTGCTTTCTCTTTAATAGCCGGGTGCTTAACAGTAGTACTGTTTATTGCCGGGTTAGGATAGTTAGAGATAGCTGCTTTAGCCAGGGTATCTGTGTTGTTAGGCACCGTATCAATCACAGTTCCGAGGTAAGTAAAGCCATAGGCCGTGTCAATACCATACGTATTGCCTACCACCACCAGGAAGCTATCGAAACCAGCACCATAACTACCTACAATAGCCCTGATAACACTATCAGACAATACAGTGGAAGTATATGCATAATAGCCCCCTAAACGCACCTGGTTGATATTGCTGAAATGAGCGCCGGTGATCAGCACCGTATCGCCTGCATGGCCCGATTTAGGGGTAAAGTCAACAATTACAGGAGGATAGTTTTGTGGAACAGTATCAATAACAGTACCGCTAACAGCCATACCATATGCCAGGCCTGTACCATATTCACTGATTACAGCAACCAGGCTATCGCTACCTACACTATAACTACCCACAACAGCGCTGATAACGCTATCAGATAACACAGTGTAGCTGGATGCATAATAACCATCTAAACGAACCTGACTTGTTCCATTGAAATGAGTACCTGTAATAAGTACAGTATCTCCCACATAGGCATACTTAGGAGTAAAATCAACAATCGCAGGAGGATAGCCCAGGTATACGAATCCGCTATCTCTTGCTACGCCAAAGCTGGTAACAACTTCTACAACTCCTGACGCACCTAAACCAACTACTACCTGCAATACAGAATCGCTAAATTGACCAATTCCAACGATATCTACACCACCGAATAATACCCTTTCAGCATACTGAAATCCGCTGCCGTATATAGTAACGGTATCACCAGTTTTAGCGCTATCGGGTGTAAAGCGGTAAATGTGCGGAGTTACAGCACTGGCGCTATCCACGTACGTGAAGTATTGTCCAGATCTTATTGTTGAATCTGGCAGCACCATTTCAACAAACCCAGTTGCACCGGCACCTACTACTGCTTTAACAATAGAGTCATTTATTACAAAAGTGCGGGCTGCATATACCCCACCAAATACAGCATTGTAAGCATTTCTTAACCCTTTGCCATGTATAATAACAGTATCACCACTTCTGGCTTTGTCTGGGGCAAAGTAATCGATCCTTGCCAGCCCTTGTGGCTCATAGCGAAACGTGTCAACCGAGAAGCCACTAACACTATCTGTTAATATTACTTTCACTAGTCCCGTTGCCCCCTCACCTACATTGGCGTAAATAAGAGAATCCCCTAATAATTGATAACTAATGGCTTTAACACCCCCAAATGTAACACCGAGTAGTTTATTGTTCCACTCAGCACCAACCGGCGTAGGGAATAAACCACGTATTGCAACAAAGGCTCCTTTACCGCCCGATTGAGGGGTAAAACTGGTTATTTTGGGCAATAAAGTAAAATAAGCGCGTTTGAGCGTGTCCTCGCCATCATAATTCGACACAGTCACCTTCCCGTAATTCCCATTACGAATAACCACTTGTATTATCGAATCGTTCAGCTCTCTAAACCACTCTACACCATAATTGCCTATTACCACATATCGTGTACCAGTAAACCTGCTACCATGAATCAATACAGTATCACCTACATTTGCTTTACTAGGCCAGATGGAGTTTACTACCGGCAGGTTTTTAATGTAGGTAAACCCGATGGCACTCGCTTTTCCGTTATTGGAATATACAGTAACCGCTCCAGAAGTGGCTTGTGTTATAACAACAAACAACAAAGAGTCGTTCACATGATAAACACCTTGAGAATAACTTGCGCCAAAAGATGCTCCGTAAACAGCATTCAACTTTTTACCATAAATCCAGATAGTATCACCTATTCCACCACTTGTAGGTGAAAAAGAATAGATAGCTGGTACAAACTCATTAGCGCTGTCTATAAAAGTAAAGCTTTGACCTCCGCTAAAACCTGAACGTTCATGTGAATATACTGTAACACCACCTGAAGAACCCTCACCTACTACCGCATTAATAGTAGAATCATTCAATTGCGTAAAAGAAGCCGCATTTGTTCCACCAAACGTTACATTTACAGCAGGGCCATCTACAGTAAAAACACCATGCAAGGTAACTACCGTACCTTTCTTACCAGATAGCGGGCTAAAGCTGTTAATCTGCCCCCATAAATAAAAGTTAGCGCGCTGCAAAGTATCTGTACCGCTGGTAGTTGTTACATACACCGGACCGTAATTACCATAGCCTACCTTTGCTTTGATAATAGAATCACTTACCACATAAAATGATTCAACATTCCTCCCCTTGTTTCCTATGGCAACGTTTGTTGCATTGGAAAAGCCGTGGCCACAAATAGTAATTTCTGTTCTTAAGTAACCTGTACGTGGATAAACAGAATCAGTAACCGGTGCATTAGTGCTATAAGCAAACCCACCTAACGTACTTGAGCCATTATTACCATACACAGTAACATTACCTGAAGCACCAGCACCTACCACAGCCTTAATAAGGCCGGCATTCGCTACAGAAAAACTGCGTGCTGCCACTCCCCCGAATTGCACAGCATATACATTGGTCAGGTTTTGACCATAAATGTTGATGGTGTCACCTGCCTTGCCACTGGTAGGCGTAAAATAATACAATGTTGGGCTTGGCTGCTGATAACGAAAGGTGTCAGTAGAACTAATCACCGAGCCATCAGGCAATGTCAACGTTATCCGGCCGGTAGCACCCTGTCCCACTCTTGCCTCAATCAGGGAGTCGCTATAATACCCCCGGAAGGCGGTAGCATTCACTCCACCAAATGCTACGTTCTTGATAGTATCACCCGTAGCTACATTGTAGGGAAAAGTACCTGAAATAATTACATACTGCCCAATCGTTCCCGTTTTAGGATAAAAACCGGTAATCTTATAATTCTGGGCAAAAGCACTCATGGTGCTCAGAAAAACCAAAAACAATGTTGCCCATAACAACGACATTGCTTTCCTGTAGTGTAGATGTTTAATCATACAAGGTTTGTTTAGGTTTAGGTTTGAAAATTTAGATATTGTATCTATTATGTCTGAAACTGATCAATGATAATTCCCGTACTTGCCACCCCGGCTATAAAACAATTGATTACTAACACCTTACACCACTTTTTCTTTTCGTTAGCTGCTGTGTGCCATGCCCTCTCCTTCTATTACGTGTGATCCATGCAAAACGTTGGCAAAACATCACTTTTTTTATTGATAGGTTTTAAACGCACAGATGTGCCAAATTAGCCGCCATTATCCTGGTAATAAATGGTAATATTGGTGGCCGAAAAACATTTTCGCTATACCAAACACTCTAAACCATTCCACTTTTATGAAAGGAAGTATTCTCCTTTTGGCTTTTACCAGCTTTTCGTTTACCCTTGGCGCTTTTACCTGTTCCAAATCATCCGATAATCCAAATAGAAGCATTCCTAACGATAGCACTTCTACTATAGATTCTGTCATAGATTCTTCTATCACCAATGTCCCGGTAACGTTTATCTTTCAGGCCGACAGCACCGATATAGATGATGTGCACCTCGATTACTATATCAACAACGACGGCAACAATAATGCAAATGGTGGCAGTTTAAATGAATTACCTATTTATACCTGGACAGTAAACGGCAACCTGGTAATGGGCCGGGCTTTACTTCGTTTTAACCTCGATAAAATTCCGGACAGTGTAGAAATCACCTCGGCAAAGCTTTCGTTATACGGCATGCCGGCCAATTTTCCCTCTATTTCTATTCCGCAAGGCAACTACGGCGATAACGCTGTGCTGCTGCAACGTGTAACCAGCCCCTGGAACGAATACACCGCCACCTGGAATAACCAGCCCACCACCACCACAGTAGGCCAGCTTACCCTGGCAGGCACCAGCAACACCTGGGGCTACGATATAAATGGCGTAGATGTAACCAGCTTAATACAGGATATGAAAGAAGGAGATAATTATGGCTTTTGCATTAAACTGGAAACAGAAAAAGCATACCGCTCCATTGGCTTTTTAAGCAGTGAATATGCCGACTCTACCAAAAGGCCCAAACTGGAACTTACCTATAAAAGGAAATAGATCATTGAACCAATCTTTACTATAACCAACGGGTATCACAAATGTGGTACCCGTTTTGCTTATAGCCCGTCACGTAAAATTTATACTATATTTGACCGCGCAGGCAACTGTTTTTTAAGACCAGAAAACATCCAATATGCTTCAGAAGTTTGTCATTCCCTTTTTTATCATATGCCTTACAGGTGTTAATGTAACTGTTATCGCCCAACAAACAACTTTATGGAACCATAAGAAATGTGCGGTAGTTCTCACTTACGATGATGCCATTGATATTGACCTGGACAATGTAGTACCTGCACTGGATTCAGTAAACCTAAAAGGTACCTTTTACATTATAGGCGCATCGCCGGCTATTAATAACCGCATACCCGAATGGCGTAAGGCAGCATCCAACGGGCACGAGTTAGGCAACCATACCTTGTTTCATCCCTGCGATGGTTCGCTACCTGGCCGCGGCTTTGTTAGCCCGCAGCATAATTTGTATACTTATACCGTACAACGCGCTGTGGACGAAATACGGGCCAACAATTGCTTACTCAAAGCCATTGATGGTAAAACACGCCGCACTTTTGCCTATCCCTGTGGCGACCTCACCATACACGACACAGCCTTTTACCAACAGGTAGCCAGCGAGTTTTCAGGCGCAAGAGGTGTAGTCCCCGCCCTGCTTACTCCACACGAAGTGAAACTGGATAACATTAACAGCTACGCAATTATCAATCACGATGCGGCGTATATGATTAACCTGGTAAAAGAAGCTATGCGCACCCATACCTTGCTGGTATTCCTGTTTCATGGTGTTGGCGGTGGGCATGCTCTCAACGTAGATAAAACAGCACACAGTCAGTTGCTGCACTTTCTACAACAAAACGAAAAAGACATTTGGGTAGCTCCGATGGTAGATGTGGCTGATTATATTCAGCAACAGCAAAGCCAACCCTAACTATATATAATACCACTAATTGTTACTATCCATGAAAATACTTTTCTTCTCCGCCAAACCTTACGATAAAGTATTCTTTAACAAACACAACACCCACTCCCTGCAATTAGATTTCCTGGAAACCCACCTGGGGCCGCATATAGTGAATGCAGTGGATGCCGGCACCGAAGCAGTATGTGTGTTTGTAAACGACAAGCTTACTCCTGAAGTGCTGGAAGTGCTGGCTGGCAAAGGCGTAAAAATAATTGCATTACGATGCGCAGGCTTTAATAATGTGCATCTGGAAACGGCTAAAAAACTAGGCATGCGGGTGTGCCGTGTACCGGCTTATTCGCCCGAAGCAGTGGCCGAGCATGCAGTGGCGATGTTACTTACCTTAAATCGCAAAACGCACAAGGCTTATAACCGCGTAAGAGAGCAGAACTTTTCATTAACCGGCCTGCTGGGCTTTAACCTGTTTCATAAAACAGTGGGGGTAATAGGCACGGGTAAAATAGGTAAAGCCTTTTGCAAAATAATGCTGGGCTTTGGCTGCAAGGTACTTGCTTACGACCTGTATCCGGATGCTGAATTAAGTAATACCGGTGTGGAATATTGCCCATTGGAACAAGTGTTGCAGCAATCGGATATTATATCCCTGCACTGCCCGCTTAGTGCCGATAACAAACACCTGGTGAACGAGCAATCGCTACAGTTGATGAAGCAGGGCGCTACATTGATCAACACCAGCCGCGGCGGCCTTATTAACACCAGCGATGTTATACAGGCACTGAAAACAGGCAAGCTGGCCTATCTGGGCATTGATGTGTATGAGCAGGAAGAAAAGTTGTTTTTTAAAGATCTCTCCGGCAGCATTATTGAAGATGATACCATACAGCGTTTAATGAGCTTTCCTAATGTGCTGGTTACCGGCCACCAGGCATTTTTTACAGAAGAAGCGCTTACCCAAATAGCCGAAACCACTCTTAATAACATATACCTGTTAGGCGAAGGCAAAGAACCCGATGCCGCCTTTATGCTGGTATAACATACATTACACACACGTAATATCCCTTTATCTTTTATTTTTAATTTGTATCTATGGCACTGACAAAGACCCGATGGAAAATTGAACCGGATCGTATTGTAATTCACCCGAATGGACTATTCTTTATTTTAGGCGGCCTGCTGGCACTGGTGTATGCAGGCATTTTTATTGCGTACCGCGGCATTGGACAGCAAAACCCCATAGGCTCCGGCACCTTTGCCCTGTTTCTGGCGTTGATTGTGGTGGTGTTTATTATGGGCGGTTTTACCTACATTGAATTTAACCGCAACACCAGCACCATGCGCAAAATGTGGCTGGGCTTTATTCCTGTTACATCCATTGCTTTTGAAAAGCTGCATGCCGTAAACATTGTAACCAAAAGTGCAGGTGGCTATAACTACCGCATCTTTAGCAAAAGCAATAAGTTTGGCCGGGGCACTGCTATCTCTTCCGGCTATAGCAAGGATAGCGATAAAAATGCAGTGGCTTTTAGCAGTGAAGTAATTCCGTTAATCCACTCCTACCTGGACGCTGCTGATCCCTTACCGGCAGCGCAAACAACCACCATTACCGACTACCAGTATTTTACCATAGAAGAAGGAGGCCTATATAAACTAAAAATAAACAAAGCCCGCGTAGCGTTGCTGGGCTTAGTGTTTGTAGCAATAGGCATGTATGCATTCACCGGTGCTGGCTTTGTAAAAGACCTGAACCCGATAGGCAAAGCCCTTGTTACTTTCGGGCCGGTTATCCTGGGCCTGCTGGTTATTGCAGCTGCTTTTACCACAGTTACCTTTAACACCACCACCCGCACAGTAGAAAGAAAAAGCCCCATAGGCATCAATAGTATGAAGCTGGGATTTGAACAATACATCAATTTTCAAACCGTACGTAAAAGCTACAATGGCATTTACCAGGGCACGGATGTTATACTTTATTTCCAGAAAGAAGCAGGATCTGACAAAACCAAAAGCCTGTTATTATCCACCTTTCGCAACACGCAAAAAATTGAGCGCCTGATGCTGGAAGTGGAAAGCCTGCTGAAATAACAGGTCGTTTCTGTGTTCGTTTTTGTATCAAAAGCGAACACAGAAACGTTACACAATAGTACGATAGACAACCATTACCACACACTAACCTGCTGACAAATAATACTTTACAAGGCTGGTATATTCATTGGTATCCTACAGTAACACATAACACTGCTAAACGCACCTACTATGTTTAAAAGTTACTTTATAGCCACGCTGCGCAACATCCGGAATAATAAATTTTACTCTTTTATTAATATTACCGGCCTTACCACCGGGCTGGTGGCCGGGTTGTTTATACTGCTATGGGTGCAGGATGAATACAGCTTTAATACCTTTCATAAACAGCAACGCAATATATACCGCATCAGCATTAACGGCGGCGGCATTACTACACCGCAGCTATTCAATTATATTATAGCCCCCGCTGCCACGTTTGCTAAAAACGAGCTGCCCGAAGTGCGCAACGCTGTTCGTATTATGCCCGTTGGTAACACCCCTTTTATATATAAAGACAAATCTTTTTTAGAAAACGATGTAGCTTTTGCCGACCCTACCCTGTTTAGCGTGTTCGACTTTCCTTTAATAGCAGGCAACCCCAGGCAACCGTTTACAGATGATGCATCTATTGTCATTAGCCGCTCCGTGGCCAACCGATATTTTGGAAAGGAAAACCCGATAGGCAAAATGGTGATTGTAGGTAAAAATGAAAGTTTTCATGTCAGTGGTGTGATCAATGATATGCCTGGTAATTCCGATATACATTACGATGTAGTATTACCCCTTTCCCGCTTTAACCGGCTGGCCTACCAGGAAGGGCATACCAGCTACAACAACACCACCCGCATTGCCAGTATGGATGCCGACTGGCATAGTTTCAACTTTGCCACTTACCTGCTGCTAAAGCCTGAAACGGATATTACTGCACTGGAAAAAAAGCTGCAACAAATTCATGAACGCAATAAGCCGGACGATGCGCCTGTACCCTACCTGGTACAGCCGATTGCTAAAATGCACTTATACACTGCCGATGGCAATAACGCCGGCATTAAAACCGTGCGTATTTTTTCGGTGGTGGCCTTATTAATACTACTGGTAGCCTGCATCAACTACATTAACCTTAGCACCGCCCGCGCCATGCTGCGTGCACGGGAAGTGAGCCTTCGTAAAATAATAGGCGCCAACAGATGGCAACTGTTTATACAATTTCTGGCAGAGGTGACGCTGTTGTTTGTTTTGGCCACACTACTAGCCATAGTGCTGATGTTTTTATTGTTGCCACTGTATAATAACCTGGCAGGTAAGCAACTTAGTTTATCCTTATCCAACAAACAGGTATGGCTTACCATTAGTGCGGCTTTACTGGGCACCCTGGTTAGCGCCGGTATATACCCTGCATTACTCCTCTCTTCCTTTCAGCCTATACAAGCCTTACAAGGCAAGCTGGCAGCAGGTATTGGCAATGTAGCTTTCCGCCGCACGCTGGTAGTGATGCAGTTTTCTGTGTCTGTTATCCTCATTATCTCCACCCTGGTAATAGGTAAACAGCTACATTATATTTACAGCCGGGACCTCGGGTATAACAAAGAGAACATTATCCGCTTTCCTATGCGCGATAACATACCCGCCCATTACGAAACAGTGAAGGCTCAGCTACTGCAGCAACCTGGTGTGCTGGGTGTTACCCGCACCGATGCCGACTTTATCAGTTATGAAGGCTGGACAGGCGATAACGAGTGGGAGGGCAAACCCGCCAATAGTACCCTGTATATTCACCCGGTGAATATTGACGAAACCACCATCCCCTTCTTTCATATGCAAATGGCCCAGGGTAGCAATTTTACCGGAGCGGTTGCCGACTCCACCCATTTCATTATCAACGAAGCCGCTGCACGGGCCATGAACATGAAAGATGCCGTGGGCAAACCCCTGCGCATACGAAAAGTAAAAGGCACTATTACCGGTGTGGTAAAAGATTTTCATTACACTTCTATGCGCAAACAAATAGAGCCGCTGGTATTTACCTGCCAGCCCTCTGCTTTCTGGCAGCTGGCTATTAAAACCAACAACGCCCAGGCCCCGCAAGCCATAGCCGCAGCCGAAAAAATATGGAAGCAATACAATAGCCAGGTACCCTTTAATTTTCATTTTATGGATGAAGATTTTAACAGGCTTTATAATGCCGAACAAAAAGTAGGCGGCCTCTCGCGTTTGTTTGCCATCATTACTATTATTCTTTCATGCCTGGGTTTGCTGGGACTGGCCACTTACTCGGCACAAGTAAAAACAAAAGAGATTGGTATTCGTAAAGTATTGGGCGCCAGTTTAGCCAGTATTATTCAACTGCTTACCGGTGAATTTATTATGCTGGTGTTGCTATCCCTGCTTATTGCAGTGCCATTGGCCTGGTACGCGATGAGCAAATGGCTGAACGACTTTGCCTATCATGCCAGTATTGATTGGAGCATTTTTGCCATAGCCGGCATTTCGGCCATTGCCATTGCTTTTATTACTGTAAGTGTGCAATCGTGCCGGGCCGCTTTAGCCAATCCCGTAAACAGTTTAAAAAACAATGAGGGGCGTTAGCCGCACACCAGGCATCCCCAAAAAAACACACCTAATTAACATTTGCTGCTATATCACCAACAACATCAAGGGCCTTCTGGCCCTTTTTTTGTCTGCAAAGGATGGCTGCCGCAATAACCCGAACAGCTATTATTGGTAAACCTTTATAAACCGTCATTATTCCTATGATAAAAGCTATTCTTTTTACCGCCGTATTACTGGGCATTGTGCTCCCTGCCTGCTCCCAAACGGATACAGAAAAAGCGCTGACCGAAAAAGCAGATGCCTTTATGGCTGCACATCAGTCGCAGTGGGATAACCTGCAACAAGCAATGGACAGCATTCCCGACACCGCTTCCCCCTCCCGCATACAATTGTATAAAAAGCATCCGTTTTATATAGCCTACTCGCAATACCTGGCCGAAAACGGTAATGATTATGCAGCAATACGCAGCGAAGAAGTGAAACAATACGCTGTACCTCCTACCGCCCTGCAAAAGCTCACCTGGGAAAAATCTGCTTTACCCCAGGAGGAGAGCAAAGACGATATGCACCTGATGTCCATTGTTTTTTTGCGGGCGTTTGATCTTTTCAGTCCCGCACAGCTTACGGTGAACATGGTGATGCCCTATATCACTTCGGAGAATAATTTAACAATAGAAGAAGTGCAACGTATTTACCGCCAGCGGGAACTATACGGCTCCCTGGTATATGCCGCCCCCGCTTCGGACAGCGATAGGATAGTATATGTGGCGGATCACGCTTTTGCCGTGCGCTTTCGCTTTAACCTGCGTAATGGTATGATTTCGGAAATAGCCCATACCCGCTATAACGATCCCGCATACCATGCCCTTCAATGGCCGGAATCTATTACACAGCCCACCACCGAAAAACAGCAGTTAACCGCGCGTATTACACAAATGTTATGGAACAGCTACGCTGCCGACACTGACGCCAAAGCCAGCTATACCGAACTGCAATATAAACGCCGGGAACTGGTACAACAATTCAATACACAAAACAAGCAGCTGATTGTACAGGTGCGTGAACAGCAGTTGCAAACACTGGATAAAGGCAAGCCTTCTTTACAGGGTTTTAAGCAGGTGATCACCGAAAAAGACAACCTGCTGAACAATGCAGACACGGCTTATTACAACAACATAGCCTATCATCCTAAACAATGGGCGTCTGTATTGAGCAATGCCGCCAATCTGTATATGGAAATGGATACTAAAAAAATCATTAACCGGTTACAGGCCAATGCCATGTATTCCTCTGCCGCTTATGCCACCAAACTATCGGCCAATGAATGGGAAGTATATGTAGTAAACAATGCCGATGCAGTGCGCTACACCTGGAATATACAAACAGGCCATGTACACAATATCGGCTTCTGGTTAAAAGAAGCCGGCTTATAATAACAGCTTGCAGGTGATGCCTTTTACCAGCTTACCGGGTGAGCATTGAATTGCCACCTCTTCGGTTTCCGATAAGCTGCAGGTATCGCCACTGGCAAACATAACATCGTTTTCCAGTATATAGTGGGCTATGTTAAACAGAACAGAAGTGATGGCTTCGGGGCTGGCAGTAGCATCGTTTATTTCCAGCTCCATTTTACCAAACTCTTTTAAACCGCTGGTATATCCTGAATTACCTTTTTCATCCTGCTGCCGGCCAAAAGTCAGCCATAAATGCAATGGATAATAATATTCATCCATACTTTCCGCTTCTTCCAGGTAATAGGCTTTGGGTATCAGCAACGATTGCCCGGGCATGTATACCACCGTCCCTTCGGAAGTACGCAGCAAGGAAGCAGCCACTTCGGTCAGTATCATATAATGTTTCAACGCATCAGCTTCTTCTTCTGATATGGCAATCACCAGCTGGCTTTGATGCTTCTGCGCCTGCTGCACCACGTTAGGCCACTGGTAAGCATTACGACCCGCAGCGTTGATTTCTTTGGCATCTACCGGGGTGTTAACAGCAGAAATGGCCACCGTAGCGCCTTCTATGTTCAATAATAAAGTATTGGTGTCGCGCACCAGTTCTTTCATGGCAGCGGCCGACCATTCTGTAAAGTCTTTTACAAAGCCATCCGCATTCAACGCAGCAGCACCTTTTACCAAAACAATTCCTGTAAACATATTTCCCGGTTTCACACAAAGCTATTGATATACTGCAAACACAACAAAAAGGCCAACCAGGAATGGTTGGCCTAAACATTAACAGTGACACATAATTACTACTCAAATATGCCAGCGGGCACTTTGCCCTGTGCCGTAGGAAAGGAAATTCCTAAAGCTTTGGCTACAATGGGGGCTATATCGCGCAGGTTAAACTCCTGCACAGTAGCGCCTTTTTTAATGCCGCTACCTACCGCAATAAAACCTGTTTGTATATTATGAAAATCGGGGAAATAACCATGCGTACCGCCTTTACCGCTGGCAACAGCGGGCTCTTCGGGCTTGCCGCCAAAGGCTGCATTATTCTCGGCCGTTAAAGCCAGCACCACCTGCGGGTTAGCACCTATTTTATCCAGTTGCTTACGGTCAATGATGCGAAAATAACGCTGCACACTATCAGGCAAAGCCTTCAGTGCTTTGGTAGCAGCAGCCAGGCTGGCCTTATCATTGGCATCTTTTAAGTATAACCAGGCCGAACCACCGGAATAATTAAACTGTGCTTTCCAGTCGCCCTTTTCCCTGTTGTTCAACAGGCCCGCCTGTTGCAAACAGTTGTTAGGGTTAAACGTAGTGTGTACATCTACAAAACCATGATCGCCAGTTACAATCAACAGCGTGCTATCCCATATCCCCTTTTTTTGCAGGGCTGCTTTTACTATGCCTACCGCTTCATCCGCTTCTGCAATAGCTTCGTGTACCATTTCTCCTTCTCTACCGGTTACATGCTCGGCATGATCCACCGCAAACAGGTGCATGGTAATTAAAGCAGGTGCTTCCTTCTCAATCAGGTAAGCCGCAATATCAGCAGTATGTACATCACCACTATGACCTTTACCGGCCAGGGTTTGATGCATTTCCTGCGCAAAATTCACAGGTATGGAGTTTTCATCACGTACAGCAACGCCCCTGCCGCCAATGTCAGGTATATTATAATCCACTGGCGCACCTGCCGAAACAGGCCAATATAAAGAAGCTACTTTCATTCCCTTGCCATGCAGCACACTCCATAAAGTGGGCACATGAATAGAAGAGTCTTGCCAGTAGTTACCTACGCTGCCTTTGCCCGTAGGATCAAAACGGTCGTTATAATAAATACCGTGTGTAATGGGCTGCACACCCGTTACAATGGCTGTGTGCGAAGGATAGGTCATAGAAGGAAACACACTGTTTACTCCATTGGCCTGCACGCCTTCCTTCACCAGTTGTTTCAGGTTAGGCGCTTCCCACTTGGCTTGCTGGTAAAAATCCGGTCGAAAGCCATCTACGGTTATCAATACCACGTGCTTAATACGGGACTGTGCAAAAGCACCGCATCCCAGTAATAAAGCCAGCGCTGTTAATACATTCTTTTTCATCACACTTATTTATAAATGATTAGTCAACCCAGCCGGTGTTTTGTCCTAAACGCGGGTTCAATTGCAAATCTGAATACGGAATCGGGTTCAGGTATTTATAATCAAACCATTCGCGCGCGATGTTATTCAACCACAATATTTCGCCGGAAGTACCATTGGTTAAACGCTGCGGATCGGCTGCTACATTCACAGCAATACTTTTGTACTGGTCGGGAACAGTGGAGGTGGTGTAAAAATACGCGTCCATTACACCATCACCGTTTAAGTCCATAGGCGTGTCCAGCGAAGGCACATACATACCATTCCATGGCTGTAACAGTAATTCGCCATGCTTCCACCTGGTTAAATCTGCAAAACGGAAACCTTCCAGCGTTAACTCAATACCACGTTCCCTTCTCACTTCCAGTATCACCGGATCAGAGATATCTTTAAAGTAGTTACTCTGCAGGTAAGTATCTACCGTGTTAGGCAAAGAAGTTAAACCACCGGTGATACCCGCTCTTGAACGTAATGCGCCAATAGTAGCCTTCCAGTCGTCACTGGTTAAAGTACCCAATTCTGCTTTTGCTTCGGCATAGTTCAGTAACATCTCCGCATAACGCATTAAGCTTACTGAGTTGGTGTTTAACGAACCGCCATCATAGTACATATCATCCAGGCACCATTTAATAGGCTGGTAACCAGTATAGGTGTAAGAGAACACCGGAGGACCGGCAATTTCTTTACCACTGCTGATACGCTTATAGTTTCCGGTTCTGATGGTTTGCTGCAAACGCAGATCCCTGTTCTTTACTTCCTCCACAAAAGGAGTGGTTTTATACGCTTCATCGCCAGTGAACGGCGTACCGTCCAGCTTTAGATAAGTATTAATAAAGGTGCGGGTAAAGTTAAAACGCACACCGTAGGTGGCGCTGGTAAAATACCAGTTGGCATCGTTATACTTAGCCAGTGAAGTGCTGGTTACATCGGCCAGCATTATTTCGCTGGTTACCGGGCCCGAGCTGATAAACAGGTTACGGTAAGCCAGGTTGCCACCGCTGGTATTGAGCGAAAACTTGCCGCTGGCCATTACCAGTTGGGCCGCATCAGCCGCCTTTTGCAAAAATGCGTCGGCAGTAGACTGCAGGTTATAACTGGTTTGGTATTTACGGAAAGTGCCTTCAAACAAACACACACGTGATTTAAAGCCCAACACTACCCACTTGGTAATTAAACTGCGGGTAGCATCATCGGTAAGCGTGATATGGTCAGCCGCATAATCCAGGTCGGCCACCACTGAATCCATAATCAGGGTGCGTGAATCGCGGCCTTTGTATAAAGCAGCAGTATCATCTGCATTCAGCGGCGTGTTGTACCAGGGCACATCACCAAAACGCTTTACTTTTTCAAAGTAGAAATAGGCACGAAAAAAACGGGCCAGGCCAATATAGTTTTCCCTTATGGTTTGCTGCACACCCGGATTGTTGCAATTAACGATAAAGTAGTTAATATTACGCAGGTCGGTCCAGGTCCAGCCAGTGCTTAAACGTGAGTTAAACGTATTTTGCCCTATATAAGTAGGTACTGCGTTGATAGCCCCATAATCACTCAGGTTACAGTCTGTTCTGAACGGAGTGTTGATATCAGGTAAAATATTGTAAAAGGAGTAAGTATATAACTTCAACCCGTCTTCACTGCTAAACACGGCATTTTTATCGGCTGTACTTACCGGAGTTTGCTCCAGGTTTTTAGTACACGATGCCAGCATCAACACAGCACAAAACAATATCAATGACTGTTTTATATGAATTCGCATAAATTATTTTTTACTGTTTTGTTATACATTAAAAAGTAACAGACAAGCCTACTGAATAGCTCTTTAAAATAGGATAGTTGTTACCATTACCACTGTTAGAAGTACCGGTAAGGATAGCATCGGAAGCACCAATACCTTCTACATCCATTGCTTTGGTATGCTTGTACAGCGGAGACACGGTAAACAGGTTTTCGCCCGATACATATACCCTTGCAGCATTCAGATGCGCTTTGGCAATTAAACCTTTGGGAAGGTTGTATCCAATTTGTACATTTTTCAGACGCAGGTAACGAACGTTTTGAATGTATTTGCTCTGTGCGTTTACCAGCTCACCAGAACTATTTTGTGCTACATAACCTCTTAAACGTGGGAAATAAGCGTTCGGGTTGCTTTCGCTCCACATGTTACCCACCTGCGATTGAAACAGGTATTGATAAGGTCTGTTATATTGACCCCAGAAGATAGCCGCTTCTGAACCAGGCCACCAATCCTGCTTGCCTACACCCTGAAAAAACAGGCTGAAGAAAAAGTTGTTATAATCACCGCTGAAATTAGCGCCATAGGTATAACGTGGAGTAGAGTTTCCTACTATGCGTCTGTCGCCCGGCTTATAAATAGTGTTATCACCATTGTTAATAACACCGTTACCATCCAGATCTTTAAACTTCAGGTCACCAGGTAACCAGTTACCACCGTTAGAAGGCTTAAACAGGGTTTGAGATTTTTTAGCAGCTGCCAGGTCGTCTTTATCAGTAAAGAAGCCATCGTTCACATAACCCCATATTTCACCCATTTTCATACCGGCATAGTAGTTACCGCTGGCCAGCGATCCGGTAGTGTTATTGTATTTATCAACAGTAGCAGAGTAATCGCTCATCCAAACACTTACGTTGTAATGGAATGGCTTATCGGCAATCTTAAACTCATCTTTCCACGAAATAGCCACTTCCCAACCTTTAGTAGTTAAGTCGGCATAGTTACCCTTTGGTTGCGTAGCACCAAACACAGCAGGTAATTGCTTACCTACGGTGAACATGTTTTTAGTTTTACGCTCGTATAAATCACCGGTAAAAGTTAAGCGGTTATTGAGAAAAGCCACATCTAAACCTAAATCGGCAGTTGTAGCCGTTTCCCAGGTAAGGCCATCAGGCAACACTACCGGAGAAGAAGTGGTTTGTGGCAACACACCATTTAACACACGACCCGATTGTGCAATAGCAAATTTATCCTGGTAAGTATATGAATCAATGCTGCCGTTACCCAAAGAACCATAAGAACCCCTGATTTTTACATCAGACACCACTTTAGGGTTTACGTGCCAGAAATTTTCTTTAGATACGCGCCATCCTGCAGAAGCAGATGGAAAAAAGCCATAACGCTGACTGGCCGGAAATTTAGAAGAACCATCGTAACGGCCATTCACTTCCAGCAAATACCTGTCGTTAAAGGCATAGTTAAAACGGAAGAAACCACCCAGGATAGCCCATTTGTCATAACCACCGGCAGTGGAAATGCTCTGCCCTAAAGCCAGGTTTAAGTCAGAAATAGGGTTATAGATTAAACCATTTCTGGTAGTAGAATAGTTATTGTAAGTACTCTGTTCGTAGTTATAACCTAATAATGCTTTGAAGTAATGCGCACGGTTAAATGTTTTTTCATACTCACCATAGATGTTCGAAGCCAGGTAGTTGGTTTGCTTACGTGCTACAGTAATATCGTTATAACCGGTACCCACATACGCAATAACACCAGGCGTTACACTGTAGGGAACAGGAACACGCACCTGGGAACTGTTGGCGCTGGTATTTTGAAAAGTGATGTCACCTTTAATACGCAGGTTATTTTTCAACACTTTGGCTACAAAGCCAGCTGTATTACGAATTACCTGGTCGGTCATATCAATACCATTTCTGCCATACACAAAATCACCAACGGTGTAAGCCGCAGAGAAAGTTAAGGTACCATCCGGGTTAAACAACATAGAAGAAGGGTGTGCTTCCGCGCCCATGTTAGCCCAGATGCTACCACCTTCACCCACGTTCAGCGGGTTATGATAAAAACGGCTGTTGAACTGCATGGTGTTATATACCTGTAACCAGTCAGTAACCTGTACAGTTCCTTTGGCCGTTAGGTTATACATATGGTACTTGTCGCTATTGTAGCGGAATAAACCATCCTGGCTGTTATAACGGCCAGTGATATAAAAGCTGGCTTTACCACTGTTACCCGAAACAGACAAACTTTGATCTATTGCGCCCAGGTTCTTTTTATACAACAGGTCAAACCAGTTGGTATTACCATAATATACATAGTTGCCATTAGCGCCTACTTCTACTTTAGGTAAAGAAGGATCTTCATTTCTGCGCTTATATTCTTCCAGATAAGCAGCAGAAAAGGTTTGTGTTTTGTTTACGTTCTGCGCAGTTTGTGAATAGTCGTTCCAGCCACTCCAAGCATCGCTGAAGCTTTTAGCATATTGGTAACCATTAGAAACAATATCCGGCACTACGGTAGGCGACTTGCTGGCGTAGTTAGAATTGTAGGTTACAGACACTTTTTCTTTACCAGGCGTTTTAGTGGTAATCAACACCACACCAAAAGCTGCTCTTGCACCATAGATAGAGGCAGAAGACGCATCTTTTAACACCGATACAGAAGCAATGTCGTTAGGGTTTAACAAAGCAGGATCGCCCTGTACGCCATCAATTAACACCAGCGCGTTACCACCTTGTCCAATAGAAGTGGTACCACGTATGTTAAAAACAGGCGACTGCACAGGCTTACCATCTCCCATTATCAGGTTCAGGTTAGGGATAAGGCCCTGTAAACCCTGGCTAACGTTAGGCACAGCGCGATTTTCAAACACCTCTCCTTTTACCTGCGCTACTGCGCTGGTCAGGTTTTCTTTGCGCTGTGTACCATAACCTACCACCACTACGTCGGTAAGGTTACTGGCCTGGCTGTTCAGCTTTAAAGTTAATAACACCGATGCATCGGGCTTTAACTGATAACCGCCCAGCGATTGTTGTTCGTAACCTACGGCCGAAACACTGAATGAATAAGGTCCGCCGGATGGTAGTTTTTTAAAATTGAATACTCCCATGCTATCACTGAGCGCATTAGCAATAAAATTGGTTTTTGCATTTTTTACTACGATGGCTGCGCCTGGTAAGGGATCGCCCTTTTCGTTACGCACCACACCCGAAACATTGCTGCTTTGCTGGGCAATGGCTGCCGGCAGTGAGATGATAACCGCCAGCCACAGCATCAGCTGACGTTGAAGTAGACTTCTTTTCATTTTGTTGTGCATTATATAGTCCGGGCAATACAAGGCCCTTCGCCTTTTGAGGGGCGTTTTTTAAAATCCTGAAATAACTTGTGTTTATCCTTCTTTCCTGGTAATGATATAGGTATCTCCCTGATGTTGAATCTGCAGCTTTTTCAAAAGGGCTATACAATTTAATATTGCTTCTATAGAGTCCGTTTTATCAAATCGTCCAATGAAATAGACATTGCTCACATCTGCATTATTATATTCAATATTCACTTTATATTGTTGCTCCAGCTGGTTAAACACCTGGGGTAATTCTTCGTTCTGGAAATAGATTTCCTTGCTGCTGGTTTTTACAGGATTTAATTCAATGGTAGCAGATTCTGTTCCATGCTTCCTGGCTTTTACCACATTGCTGCTTCCTCCCGACAATACCACATCCTGTGCATGCTTATTAAACACCAGCTGTTGCCCCGGTTGCAGGTACACCGGCTGTTGCCAGTGTGGTGTAGGCGTTATAGGCTTTACCACCACTTTACCCGATTGCAGGGCCACTACAATCTGCACACTGTCCTCCTTTACACTAAACTCGGTACCCAACACCGTGGTAGCCACATTATCAGCATACACCGTAAATGTTCGTAACCGGTTGGCATATACCTGAAAATCCACCTCCCCATCCATATACACCTCTTTCACCGTTTTTCCATCCAGGCGCTCGAAACGAATAGCTGCACCAGGCAGCAAACGCGCAACAGAACTATCTTCCAGGTGCACCACCATTATCTTATTATAGATATTCTTCCGCTGCTCCCACTTTCTGCTGCCTTCGTTTTTAGCCAGCGGCCTTTCCTTGTTGTGCTGCCACAACCACCAGCCACCTGCCATGAACGCAACAACAGCCGCAGCCGCCGAAACTCTTTTTATCCATCGCACCCGTGCATAAGGCGACACCGTTTTTGCCGTAACAGCCTGCAGCATGTCCCTGCTTTCCTGTGCTGTTAACAGCGTGTGTGCCGGCTGGCCCCACTCTTCGTCTTTAATAAAGCTGTCCAGTACATGCGGATTATCTAATAAATACGCCGCTACTGTATTAGCTTCTTCCTGGGTACAGGACTTATTAAAAAACTGTTCAATTACCTCCTCTGATATATCCATTCCCTCTGTGTGAATAATGTGGTATATAAATAGTACGCTTGTATGTTGTAATTACCCCGGCAGGAAACAATTTGGTAACATAGCCCTCTGTTATGGCATGCTGTCCAGCAGAAAAAACAGCAAAAAGGGTACTGATAGTGTAGTAGTAGCTCTTAATTCGTGCAGGCCTTTGGTTACATGATCTTCCACTGTTTTTACCGAAATAGACAGCAGGCCGGCTATTTCTTTGTTGGAATAACCATTCAGCATTTTCAGCTGCAATATTTTTTTACGTGTAGGTGGCAGTTGTTTCAGGCGGGCTATTACATAGTCTTTGCCTTCAAAAAAGGAATTACTGAATTCGGTAACCGCCTGTTGGGGCGTGTAAGTGGCGGCTACTACGTCTTTACTTTTTTCGGCCCTTGCTTCGCGGCGGATATAATCTACCAGCGTATGTTTGGCCATCACAAACAATTGCCTGTCTATTGTGTACGACAAAGACAGCGTATGGCGCGACTGCCATAATTTAATATAGGTAAGTTGTGTAAGTTCTTTGGCTTCTTCCCTGTTGCCTTGCATGCGGTTCATAAAAAAGCCAAACACTTTTTCATGAAACTGTTCAAAAACCATGGAAAATGCGTTGGGGTCACCATTCTTTACAGCCTCTACTATTTCCATTGTGCATTTTAGTTTCAATTACCGGATTAAAAGAAAGCACTTTCTGTACCATTTCAATCGGTCAAGCAACCCATTCCAATGACAAAACTACAAGGGCTAATATTATCTCAAGATTAACAAATTGTAAACGCAAAGGCCCGGACAAAAAACTGTTCGGGCCTTTGCTTTATAGAATAACCTAACTAGTAGCCTGGGTTCTGTTGCAGCTTGCTATTCGTGTTCCTTGCAGAAAAAGGAATCGGGAATATTTTCACATGCGCATCCTGTGGCGTGTGGCTTAACCACGACTTGGTAGTAAACACACCAAACCGGATTAAATCCTGCCTGCGGCGCGCTTCGCCTATAAATTCCCAGGCCAGCTCATCTAAAAAGCGGCCATATTGTATATCAGCACCACCTTCCAGCCTGGTGATAGATCCGTTTTCATAAGTACCATATTGATAGGTGCTGCCACCTGCCAACTGTGCACCGGTTACCTCAGCTTTGGTAGCATCATTAAAGTCTCTGCCGCGTATTTGTGTAACAATGGCAGCCGCGCCATCTGCATCTCCCTTCCTCAACAAACACTCTGCTTTTATCATCAGCGCATCGGTATATCGGTAAAACGGCGCATCGTTACCTTGGTTGCCATTCAACCCTTTTCTTATCTCATACTTTACCATGCGATAACCTTCTGTAGGCATAGCTGCATTCACCGATCCCATATAATTGGTATAATTCAGCTGTGCGCCATCTACAATAATAGGTTTGTTATTAGCATCAACCTGCGGACCTCCCAGGTAAATACCTAACCTTTTATCAGCAGGGTCATAAGTATTTATAAACTGCGGAATCATGCCGGTACCGCCCCATGGCGCACCAGTCATTTTAAAAGTAGCCTGGCTGGCAGGATGCAGTGTTTTATAAGGATAATAACTACCACCAGCCTTCACCTCGTCGTAAGGAATAGACAAGATCTCTTCTACAGATTCGGCATTGTCATTCAAGAAAGGATCTTTATAGTTATCGGCCAGCTGAAATTTTTCACTGTTGATAATATCATTTACCTGCGCCAACGCTTCATCCCACTTGTTTACACCAATAAAAACACCTGAATTCAAATACATTTTTGCCAGCGTCATTTTAGCCGCCCACTTGGTCATACGGCCATAAGTAGTTCCATCATTAATTTCGCTTAAATCGTTCACCGACTCCGTAAGCTCCTTCATAATAAAATCATACACCTGCTGTCCTGTACTTTGCTCCGGCAGAAATCCCGCAGGCAAATCGTAATCAGTAACAATAGGCACATTGCGATAATAATCCAGCAGAATATAATAATAGGTGGCACGCAAAGCCCTTAGTTCATTAATATATTTTTGTTTATCGGTGAGGTTTTCAATTTGCTCCAGGTCGTAAATCGCCTTATTAGTGGTGGAGATAGCCGTATATACATAGCTCCAGATAGCTTCCACATCACTGGTAGCCGAGTTCCAGGTATGCTGGTGCAGGGTGATATAATAATCCCCCCATCCTATACCTATACGATTGGGTGTTACTGCCAGGTCAGATACATCTTCCGATGCATCAAACACGCCATCCCATCCAAAAAAGATGTCACGAAAAGCAGAATAGGCCGGGGCCATAATAGGCACCACATCTTTAGCGGTAAACTTTACATCTGTTACCAATAATTTGTCATACACCTCTTCATCCAGCTTGGTACATGAAATACCAGCGCTCATGCTTAAAGCTACTAGCAGAAAACATTTTTTTATAGTAAGCATTCTCATTGTAGTAAGTTTAAAAAGTTGCAATTACACCCACTGTAAAGGTTTTGATAGTTGGATATTTATTCCGGTCGTCGATACCTGCTGTTTTAGGATCGGGACGGGCAATTTCCGGATCAATTCCCTTGTAGCTGGTAAAATATCCCAGGTTAGAGCCACTCGCATACATTCTCAATGATTTGATGTATTTATTAGGCACCAGCTTAGGTGAATAACCGAAAGTGATATTATCCACTTTTACATAGTTGCCATTTTCGAGATAGTAGCTTACAAATGCCTGTGGGTTTTTCAGCACCGCTTTACCAAACACCTTATCGTAAGCACTTTCGAGCACGTTATATTGTATGGTAGGGTTTTCGTAGAACATTCTTTGACCGTTCAGAATTTTGTATCCAAAAGCACCAGTCAACACTACGCCTAAATCAAAACGCTTATAGGTAAAGGTGTTGGAGAATCCGCCTGTAAACTTAGGTAAGCCATTGCCCAGGTATTGCTTATACTCATCCTGGGTATACATGGTAGTTTCCAGTTTTTTACGCTTACCATCTGCCGCTTCTACAATCCAATAGCCGTCGTCGGTAACATCCACCGCTTTAAATCCATAAAAATTACCCAGCGATTTGCCTACATCTATTCTATGTGAATTCATAGAAATAGGTTCGGTAATAGCACCATAATCCAACCTGTCTTTATCGATCTTATACAAATCGTTAGAAAGGCTCAACAGCTTGTTCGTATTGTGCGATACGGTAAGTGACGCATTCCATCTGAAATTCTTTGTTTTTACCGGCACTGCATTTAACAGTATCTCAACTCCCTTGTTACTGATTTTGCCCACATTCGCAATGGTGGTGCTATAAAAGTTAGGCGGTGTAGGTACAGGATACTCCCATAACAAATCTTTTGTTTGTTTATCGTACACATCCACACTACCACTTAACCTGTCGTTTAACAGGGAGAAATCCAAACCAATGTTCAATTCGGTTGACTTTTCCCAACGTAAATCGGGGTTAGGGTTGCTACCTGGCTTCAACGTGTAAATAAGATCATCGCCATTCTGGTATAAACCGCTATAAACATAAGTACTCAGCGACAGGTAAGAACTGGAAGGCGCAATACCTGTTACACCCCATCCCGCCCTTAGTTTTAACAGGTTGATGCCTCTTACATTTTTCATAAAGGCTTCATTGCTGATGGTCCATCCGGCAGATACAGACGAGAAATTACCCCACTTATGGTTTGCTCCAAACTTGGAAGAGCCTTCTCTTCTTAAACTGGCCATCAGGTTAAACCTGTTGTCAAAGGCGTAGTTAAGACGCCCCAGAAAACCTACCAGCTTGTTACTGTTCTTATAACTGTTCATAGAAGCCCGGTTATCCTGAATGGCCAACCCTGCACCTATATTGTTATAAGAAAACACATCATTCTGAAAATTATAGTTATACGCACCAAAGCCATCGGTAACATAATACTGATAGCTATAGCCACCCAATAAAGTAAACTGGTGTAAACCCAGGTTTTTACGGTAAGTGGTAGTAAACTCCAGGTTATCTGTTTTACTACGGCTGGTGCTTAACGATGCCACACCATTCATATTATTCAGCGTAGTGGTATAGTGCTGCCAGGTTTTGTAATAGCCGCCATAGCCCGAAGTTCTGTGTGTGCTCAGCAATAAATTAACATCCCATCCTTTCAGGATATTCACACCTATATTACCAGCAAAACGCGTCCAGTCGGTAGTAGTTTCACCCCTCGTTTCATTAATTAAAGCCAGCGGGTTATAGTACTGCATAGGCGTTGTAGATTCGTGCCAGCTACCATCTGCATTGCGAACAGTGTCGGTAGGATTGTGGTTCACTGCCTGCCTGTAAGGGTTGTCAATAGCGCCGATGCCTGCAAACAAAGCATTCACCGCGCTTACTTTCTGATAAGCCCTTATCACGTTCATGTTCAGTTTCACTCTGTCGTTAAACATATAGTGATATAAATCCAGTGACACCTTCAACTCTTCATTGAACGTTTTCTTAAACACACCGTTCTGTTTATTGTAGTTGACGTTGGCTACATAGCTGGAGCGGCGGTTGCCGCCTTTCAGGCTCAGGTTGTGGTTATGCATATTGCCTGTTTGGGAAATAGAATCTAACCAGTTTACCGAGTTACCCAGGTCGGTCATATTCATAGAAACCCCTTGCGCCTTCAGGCTGCGCATTTTATCGGCCGTTAAAAATTTGGCTTTTTTAGCAAATGACGATACCGATCCGTAACCTGTATAGGTAACAGTGGTAGGCACTTCGCTACCTGCCGATTTAGTGGTAATTAAAATAACACCATTAGCGCCCCTGGTACCGTAAATAGCCGCAGCAGAAGCGTCTTTTAATACATCAATAGAAGCAATATCTTCCGGCGCTACCGTGTTAAAACCACCAGGTATACCATTAATTAATATTAATGGAGCAGTGCTACCCTGTAATGAAGCAAAACCTCTTAAATTTATTTCAGAACCATCGGATGGGTTGCCCGAACCGGTAGTGATATTTAAACCAGCCACCTTACCGCGTATAGCTTCCGACACATCCCGTATGGCACCTGCCGTAAAATTTTCGGCTTTAATGGTAGCTACCGCACCGGTAACTTCGCGGCGCTTTTGGGTTCCATAACCCACCACCACTACCTCATCCAGTTTAGCATAGTCGTCGTTTAACACCACGCCTGCTTCCGCTAAAGCTTCCACACTGGTTTCTACAGTTTTAAAGCCTGTTGCAGAAAACACCAGGGTGTTATCGCCAGGCATTACCGTGATAGTATACCGGCCAGAGTCGTTGGTTACCACTCCATTGGTTTTTCCTTTAATGAAAACAGAAACACCTCGTAGCGGTACACTGTTTTTATCTTTAACTATTCCGGAAACAGGCTTTTGTGCCAGTAGTTGCCCACTACATAATGATAGCGCGCATAGCAAAGCGAATACAAGCAGATTCCACTTATACTTTCTCATAATTAGTAGTTAGATGAATAATAAATTAATACAATGGCATTCTAGTACAGCAATCTTTTTTTCATGTTTATTTGGTCATTCTAAATTACTCTGTGCGGGATAAAAGAATTACCATATATTAACTATTTGTAATTAGATTCTCGCTGGTATATATAAACAACTTATTTAACGATACGACTATGCTATTTAGCGTATTTTACTTTTTTGCTACTATTGTGCAACACTCCTGATACTAAACTTGTCAGCCTTTAAAAACATATGAAAAAACCTCCGCATCACTCCGATACTTTAAAGCATATGCTGTTAAAATAATGCCACATGGCTAATAGTTCGGGAGCTGATAAATAATACCAGCCCTGCAGCCCATCAAGCAAACAGGCCCTACTGCTAAACGCAGTAAGGCCTGTTGCATAGTGTGGTTGTTTGTGTTGATTACAGGTTATCTACCTGCGCTTCAATAACGTTTTGAATTGCTGTAGGCACATTAGATAACAGATCGTATCCTGTAGCTGATTCAATGGCATTTACAGAGGTACGGTACGATTTCCAGGTGCTGCTTACGGTGTTAATATTCGGTGTATTTACAGCAATAACGCGGGTAGAAGTGGTGATTCTGCTTAAATCATTGTTACCATTGCTTAACACTACCACCACCTTCCATACATTAGAAGGCACTGTTACATGACCATTGTCTATAGTAGTTGCCGAGCCATTGCTTCCGGTGCCACCCGTGCCATAGCTACCCATAATCACATACACTTCGTTACCTGCGGTAACCAATGCACGGATATCATTTTCCATATTAGCCCAGGTTTGCTGGTTGTTTTGCGGGGCCTGTGGTATCATATTAGTCATTAAAAAAGTAGCACTATTGGCAGTTACGCTGGCCGTGCGATCGGCCGAAGGACAGTTATGCCCCCTGTCAAAGCCGCTACCGGAATAGCTGGTGCTGCCTACCTGGTACCAGCCAGTTGGTAAAGCTGCATCTGCCCTGAAATCGTCCTGCCTGCTGGCGCTGCCTAAATCAGCAGAACCAATATGCCAGCTTACCCAGTTAGGCGTACCGCGTACACTGTTATAAGAAGAAGTGTAATAGGTTTTATCCATCAGGTAATTGGTAGTGTAAGCTACTCCTGCAACTGCACCACTGGGGTTACCCAGCATGAGGTTGCTGTTGTCGGTAGCAGAAGAACCTCCACCGCCCGATGTAGTGCCGGTGCTGGCAGTAATATCATCGATATTAATACGGTTAGTACCGCCGGATACTTTGCGGATAGAAACACGGAAGTTACCACTGAGGCTTACGGTAAAAGTAGCCGTTTGTAAAGTGGCAGACGAAGTGGTAATAGTGCTACCTGTTTGTGTGTAGGTAGAACCACCGTCTGTTGAAATCCATAACTGCCAGGTACTGCTTCCGTCAGAACCATAGAGTGCGTGGGCTACTGTAATGCTGGTAGCACCACCGGTGGCATTAAAATTCATAGTAGCTGCGCCCGTGTTGCGAATGCGGATAGATTGGGTGCCGTTTTTAGCATCACTGGAAGTGTTGCCTATCAATGCATCCGACAGGTTCCAGCTACCACTGCTTAATGTTACATCCGCAGCTGCATAAGCTGCTTTAGTGCCGGATTCAAATGTTTCAGAGAGGGTAACGGTAGCTTCGGTAGATGCCTGGCGTTGGGTGTTGGCGTCAGGCAAGGTAATATCTTGTTTTTTACACGCAGGTAAAACAAGAAAGCTGATGGCAACCAGTGCCAGCAAGTGGTGTTTCATGCTCATTGAATTGGTTTTCTACAAATTAATATAATAATATTTTTATACAAACATTAACTTATAGTAAACAACTCAACCGAACACCACTAATGTTTCAACACTTTTACAGAAAACGTTACCGGTACCATAGGAACATCCTGCTTATTGGTGGGAACATTATTAATAGATTCTATTATTTCTAAGCCATTGGTTATTTCGCCAAAAATAGTGTAATCGCCATCCAGCCGCGGTATACCACCTATATTTTTATATACAGCCCTGCGAGTGGCAGAAATGGCTACCCCGGTTTTCCTTTCTACCGAATCCAGTTGCGCATCGGTATATTTCTTTCCTATTACAAAATAGATCTGCGTAAAAAAAGAAGCCTTTTCCGGGTTATCATCTCTGCCAGCCCCCAATGCACCTTTCTTATGAAAACAGGAGGGTTTTATTTCCGCCGGAAAACGTTGTATTTTCTGTTCCGGATGTTGCTGCTCCCTCAGCAGGATAGAATCGTCCAGCTCACCGCCCTGGTTCACAAATCCTTTAATAACGCGGTTAAACAACGCCTGCTGATATACGCCTTTTTGCACGGCTTTTACAAACATATCCCTATGGTGTGGAGTGGAATCATATAACATTACTGTAAAGCTGCCTTTACTGGTAGTAAAACGTACCCTTACCGATTGTGCATGGGCCAGTGTGCCCCATAACAAAAACAATAAACACCCTATATATTTTAGCATACGAAACCAGTTTACCTGGCACAATATACGCTACTGCCACCACAGCACCATGGGCTGTGTAGCATCTGTAGCCGCTTTATAAGGCTTTCCATCTGCCGGCAGGGTAACGCCTTCGGGTACATCTGTGGCGGTTATTTCCAATAGCTGCGCATTCAGTTCATCAGCAGCGGTGTACAGGGTAGCACCGCTTTGCACTTTACCTATATTGGCAAAACAATTAGTAACCTCAGCAATGACAGCAGCATTACCGGTATAGTATATAGCAGAGAAGTTTATCTCATTCAGCAGGTCGGCGGCAAATACATAAGAGTCGTGAATTTTTACACCAGATACACCATTGGTGGCAGTTAATTGCCCCACAATGCCCCCGCCCGTACCCGCATCCACTATGCCATTGTGATAACAGTAGCCCACGGTGGTATTGCCTGCTTCACCCGCTATGCCTGCCACCAGCGTACCTTTTATAGTGCCCGTGTGCGAACTGCCAATAATTCTGGTATTATCCCCCTTGCCTACGATGCCTCCGGCAATAGCCAACCCGTTGTTACTTACATCGGTAATATTTCCTTTGACAGAACAGTTGCTGATAAGCGCCTTATTGGCAACAGCGGCAATACCGCCGGCATAACCCTGGTTTATCATAGCAATACCGGCAGTCCCTAACTCCAGCCGCACATTCTTTACCACGCTGCCAGAATCCAGGCTGGAAAACAAACCCAACCTGTCTACACTGCCCGACACCTCGCGTTTTACAGAAGCGCAGGTTAAATTGGTTATTTTATAATTCCGGCCATCATATACTCCTTTAAAAGCGCCCTCTATGGGTGAAGTGGTGTAAACAATGGCAGGAAAAGCAAAATCCTGTGCCTGTTTATACACCTCATCTGCATAGCCGTCGGATAAGGAAACAGGAATACTCTCAAAATCCTGGTAATCCCTGATCACGTATTCCTCTTTCACAACCGTATCCAACAACTGCACATCATTATCCAGCGACATTACCACCTGCAACATCCCATCCTTATACTTCATCAGGTTATAATTATATACACTAATGCTGCAGTTGCCCGATTTATCCATTTTACCCGATCCGGAAACAAGCACATCCCCTTCTTTTTTCATGCCGCTTAATCCCACTATCGTGTAAGCAAAATCTGTTTCAGGTATTCCCTTGTACACTTCTATCATCGTGTATCCGGTTGACATATCGCGCAGGTGTAAGGTGTCGTTTACTTTTATAGTAAGGCTGGTGTATACAGTATCGATAGGTGGGTACAAATTGTCATCTTTTTTATAGCAGGAAGAGAACAGTGTAATGACAACACAATAAGTCAGCATCTTTTTCATGGTATTCGCTTAATACATCAACAAAAATAATATAACTAATCGTACATCAATGACCGGATAAAGGCCCTTATCCCGGGGGGCTGCTACCACACTGGCATACAGTCCTGTACGAAAAAGAAGTAATAAATTCACATTTAGTTACATGATTAAACGCTCATTTCCAGGAAGAATATTATGGTATTAATTTCCGGCGGCCTTTCTCATCCACTGCATAAAACTGCCCATTCTCTATCAGCAGCGCAGCATGATGCCCTTCGTGTTCGTTTACATCAATGCCAATTACTTTGCCATCATACAAAACTACCAATGAAGTGTCTGTGATAGTATGGCCTACCACAATGGTGTTACAATTATATAATTGCAGCGAACTATCTACCTGCTCCTTCGTGGCTTTAGGTGCCGTAAAATAACCCCGGTACCAGAAAGGGGAATTGGCATCGAAAAATGATTTCACGCTTTCAGGTCGGTCTTTACGGGCAGTAGCATAATAGGGCCGGCAGGTTTCGTTGATGCTTTGCAGGCTCATGCCCTTGCGTGTAATCTCCGGCGAAAGGCCGGCGTGCATCACCAGCACACTGCCTATTTTCTCTATAATATTTTTACTTCTTAACCATCTGCCCAGCTCCGCATCTTCGCCAAACACATTTCTCAGCTCTCTTCCCATCAGCCAGGCGTTTTTAAAATAAGCAGCTTCGGTATATCTGAAATCTCCGCTTAACTGCATAATGTCGTGGTTGCCTAAAATAACATGCACCATACCGCCTGCTGCTTTTGCCTTTTCTTCCAGGCTATACAACAACCACAACCAGGGCAACACTTCTTTCCCCCTGTCAAACAGATCGCCCGCTATTACCAGGTGGCCTTTGCCAAAAATCCAGTTATAGTTTTCATCTATTACTTTACCCGCTATCAGCAATTGCCGGCCGGCAGCAAACTCCCCTTCAATATCCGAAAGCAGGTACATTTTTTCAGGAGCAGGATAACTTACATCAGGGCTGGTAATGTGCGGCTGTATATGTGTGGTAAAAGTCCAGCCTGCATTTCCAGGCACATTTACAGTAATAACAGTCGTATTTAGCGCAGCAACAGCTACTTGTTTCACTACAGGCTTATACAGATCTTCCTGCTGTGATATTGTTTTAATCAATGCAGAATCCTGTTGATAATAGATATACGGACCGTCAACTATTTCCTGCGCAAAAGCAGTGAACGGTGCCAGCAACAGCACAGATAGCAATGTTTTCATATGTATTTTTCCAATGGGTACTATTCAAATATAAACACACATATGATGGATTCCATCGCCTTCTTTTTCCTATCGCATAAACATAACCTGCTAACCTGATTTTCATATAATTAAATATCTTATATTAGTAGTAAGTAATCGCTGCATCACATGAACCCAACCCTGCTGTTCTCACCAAACATGCCTGCATAGGCACGCATGTATACGCAATGCCTTTTTGCTAAAACGGCTGATTCCCTGTTAGTTACGGAAACCAACCGAATTGTTTAACTTCAAATCAATATCTGCGCTTTATGGAAAAACAATATTTTGCCGATTTTGAGCTGGAAACTTTTTGGGAAGATACCGCCTACGCACTGAAGGAATACATTGAAAAGCCCCCTTCGGACGATATGATTGCCGCTGTAGAACAAGCTACCGGCTATCCGCTTCCACCATCCTACATCGCTTTTATGCGCATGCACAATGGTGGCATTCCGTGCAACACCTGCTTCCCCACCCGAACGCCCACATCCTGGGCGAAGGACCATGTGGAAATTTCCGGCTTTTACAGCATTGGCGATAGCAAGCCCTATTCGCTGCTGGGTCTCCTGGGTAGCCGGTTTATGATAGAAGAATGGGGATACCCAGATATTGGCATTTGCATTTGTACCTGCCCATCGGCCGGACATGATATCATTATGCTGGATTACACCAAAAGCAACAATGGTAAATACGAGCCTGCCGTAGTGCATGTGTCGCAGGAAACAGGTTTTAAGAAAACCCTGCTGGCCAAAAACTTTGAGCAATTTGTAAGAGGGTTGATCAGTGATGAATATTTTGACACATCGGAAGAAGAGCTGAAAAGCACCCTGCGCATTTTACGAACCGGCAATTTTTCCAGCACGCTGCTTACCTATATGAAACGGGAAAAGCATATTTCGTTCGACAGGCATTTGCGCAATATCCTGCTACAACTCACCAATCATAAAGGCGCTTTTGCCCTGCAGGAAGATGAGCTGTCGTACCTGGTATACGATATCCAGTTTTATTTATATACACAAAACCAAAAGGTATACGACACCACCGATTACCTGAAAGAGTACCCGCAAATGCTGGCGCTGAGCGATAACGAAATAAGCACCAATGGTTATGCGGCTTCTTTTGTGGAAAACTGGCTGAACAGGGGGCTGGAAGAAAACAAAATTATTAGCCAGCCTTCGGGCGTAATTACTTTTTCCAAAGAATACGAGCAGGAACTGCTGCGCAAAGTGCAACTTTATTAAGGGGTATACAAGCATTTCAACAATACTGTATCTTTAGCGCGGCAGTAGGCCCTTTTATTTGTATTCAACCCCAAACCAATGAAACTAACAAAAATTTTTACGATTGCTTTGCATATAACCAGTGTAGTACTATTAACTATGATTACCCAAACAGGTGGCTTTATGTACCTGGCTGCACTTTGTTCCGGCAAGCTTTCTGCAACCCATCCTTTAATGAACGTTTCACAGTAAACCGGGATAAAAATTGTAAGAATGGGCCAGAAAACCGATCTGAAAAAAGTAGAAAAAATTTCCAAGGCGTTAGGCGATCCCTATCGCATACAAATTATTGAAGCCATTAAAAAAGAGAAAGACTGGATGCAATGCACTGCTATTGTAGACATGTTTGATCTGGCGCAATCCACTATCTCTCACCACGTTAAGCAATTGGTGGATGCCGATTTGCTGCTGGCCGAAAAAGATGGCCGGTGTGCCCGGTATAAGATTAACCAGGAAGCATTTAGCCAATATGTGCAGTTTTTAAGCGTGTTTGAAAAATAGCCCATTCGGACTAATCAATCGAAATATTTCGTTTTATCAATTAATCATTCTAATATTGCACCTGGAAATGCGAGTGCATTTTTTTTGATTGAACATATCGATATTTTTAGATAGATAGATTAAATGTGTGCTATGAAAGTAGGTTACCTGGCAGCCATCACTGCCGACAACGAGGAGAAAAAGAAAAAAGGATTACTCAGTTTTACCAAATCGCTTTTTTCGCGTTCCTCCCGGTTCCCATCCACAGAACAACAGAATTATGAAAGAGGATTGCGTACCAGCCAGGGCAATGCGCGTAAGCAGGACATTGCTTCCACCGCCTGGGCTGCGGATTATAACAATCCCTGATAGCGTTGCCACCTATGAAAAACAAACCTTGTAAAATGGGATAGTATGGACAAGAAAACAGTTGAAAAAATATCCAAAGCGCTGGGCGATCCTTACCGGCTGAAAATTATTGAGGCCATTAAGGAAGAACCCAATTCATGGATGGCCTGCAGTGCACTGGTAAGCATGTTTAACCTCAGCCAAAGCACTATATCGCATCATACCAAGCAACTGGTAGACGCCGACCTGCTCGTTGCCGAGAAAGAAGGCCGATGCACACGCTATAAATTAAACTGCAGCGTTTTTGGCAGCTACATCTCTTTTCTAAGCGGTTACGAAAAGGTAGCCCCTAACCCATAATTCCGGCTTTTTTTTGCCACAATCAATCGAAAAATTTAAATACATCAATTATTACAGTATGAAACAGATCCAGGAAAACCACCAGGGCCCCAGCACCTTTCTGGCCTTTGCCCTGATACCTTTGTCTGGTTTTGCCACCGACATTTACCTGCCCTCCCTTCCTTCTATGGCCAGCCATTTACAGGTAAGCGGCGCGGCAGTGCAGTTATCACTGGTGGTGTTTATGATCAGCTACGGCATTGGTCAGCTGTTTGTAGGTAGCCTGCTGGACAGCTTTGGCCGTTTTAAACTGAACATCGCTTCCCTGGCCGTTTTTGCACTGGCCAGCTTTGTTATTGCACTTACCAACAACATTTACCTCATTTACCTGATGCGCGTAATTCATGGTATTACCGTAGCCTTTATTGTGGTAGGTAAGCGTGCCTATTTTGTAGACATATACAAAGGCGAAAAGCTGAAACACTATACCAGCCTGTTTTCTATCATCTGGGCCAGCGCCCCTATCATAGCCCCTTTCATTGGTGGTTATTTACAGGAAACCTTCGGCTGGCAAAGCAACTTCTACTTCCTGGGCATACTGGCGTTTACGTTTATGGTGCTGGAACTGATATTCAGCGGCGAATCGTTGCAACAATTCCATCCCTTTCACCTGAAAACCATTGTGAACGTATATAGTAATATTTTAAAAACCACCGACTATACCCTGGGGCTGGTAATACTGGCGCTTTGTTACTCTATGTTGCTGGTATTTGGTATGAGCAGCCCTTTTATCATTGAACACCTGTTTCATCAAACATCGGTAGTAACCGGCTACGCCGCTTTATTATCCGGTGTAGCACTGATGGCCGGTGGTATGCTTAGCAAGGCATTGATTAAACATCCATTGATTAAAAAAGTATCTACCGCCATACTGGCTATGGTGCTGGTGGCCGTGTTGATGATAGCCTTATCGGTATACATCCACAACCTGTACATACTAATGCCGTTTGTGCTGTTACTGCACATGTTTTCCGGTTTTATATTCAACAACTATATGTCGTACAGCCTGGGACGTTTTTCTAAAAACGCAGGCATGGTAAGCGGTATTACCGGTGGGGGCAACTATGTGGTTACTTCCATACTCAGCTATACCGTGCTAAACTCGGTATCTATTCAAAACCCTATGCAGCTGGGCATTGCCTACCTGGCTATAGCAGCACTGCTGGGCATAACGTTTATGCTGTTTATAAAAGCACGCTATGCACAGGATGCTACCGTTTTAAAACCGGCTTAATGATGACAACTATTTATTCCATCACCCATATAAACACTACAATATGATTGATACTATCACCCAGGGTACTACCACTACTGCCGCCACCGAACAGGTGATACAGCAGTTTATTCAGGCATGGCACACACAGAATAAGGCAGTGAGCAAGTACTTTCAAAAATATGACGATGCCGTGTATATGCAGGAAGTGGCTCCTGGCCGCAACCGCGCCATATACCTGCTGGGTCATTTAACCAGCGTAAGCGATAATCTGCTGCCGCTGCTGGGATTAGGTGAACGCCTGTATCCACAACTGGAAGAACTGTTTGGTACCAACCCTGATAAAACATTTGAAGAATTACCCACTGTAGCAGAACTGAAAGACTATTGGGAAAAGGTAAGCAGCAGGTTGGCAGCACACTTCAAACACATGCAAACCTACGAATGGCTGGAACCGCACACCCGTGTTTCGGAAGAAGACTTTGCCGCCGATCCGTTCCGCAACAAACTGAATGTATTGATGAGCAGAACAGTTCATATCGGTTATCACCTGGGTCAGTTAACCCTGTTGAAACCGGAGGAGCCTATTGCATAATTTTCGCTTTCACTGAGGATGTTTTAGAATGAGCGGAGGCCTGCAAATGCAGGCCTCCGCTCATTTACAGGTACGCAACAGGTAGTTTTCGCAAACCGCCCACTCTTCAAAGCAACTATGTAAACAGTTACCAGCAATCGGTAACGCCTTCCAACAAACGGGTAACCACTTCTGGCAACCTTTCAACAATTCCTGGCAAATCAGCAGTACCTACCGGTTACCGGAAAAACATTTTAACCTTCCCGGCTATTATTTTCCATTACTTTCCAATGACTATTGGTTAACCCGGAGCTATTTTCCACTAATTGATACAAAATACCGGCTACCCAAAACAGATTTCCAGGCTACTCTGGAATTTGTTGCGTGTAAAAGTGTTGGATGGACTACTAACCTGAAAACAGGTTCGTTTACGATGCAACAATTTTTCAAAATCTGCCCGTAAGTTTTGGTTATGTAGTAGCAATATTTGGATCCCCTGGAATTAGTTCTGGCTAACGGGAAATCATTTTAGAGTAGCTGGAAATCTGTTTTGGGTAACCGGGAATGAGTTTGGGTTAGCCGAAAATCAATTTGGTTGAAACAGAAATCATTGGAGAGTTACCAAAAACTGTTGCCGGTTAACCTGCACCACTAACAGGGTAAACGGAAATGATTCCATGCTACCCGGCACTGTTTTTTAATTTACCAGCAATCATTTCAAGGTAGCTGAAAATTACTCCAACATATCCTGCAATAAGTTTTTGCTACCCAAAAGTTTCTGCAGAATACCCTGCAATTATTACAAAGTACCCTGGAATTACTGGCGGGCAACCAGAAATAAATCCAGGTTAGCTTACACTAACCCACGCAACCTGGAAAATGGGTCTCCCCTTGCGGACAAAAGAAAAGGGGTTGATCATTTTTATGATCAACCCCTCTATGAAAAAAGCATTATGACTGATTAATGTCTTCCACCTCTTCCGCCGCCACCGCCGCCGGATGATCTGCCGCCACCACCACCAGATGGAGCGCTAAAAGATCGACCACCGCCGCCAGAAGGCGCACTGAAAGTACGGCCGCCGCCACCACCAGGATTACCACCAGAAGGACGGGAATAACCGCCGGAAGGTGCGCTGTTCCTGTATTGCTGGAAGTTTTGTGTACGTTGTTCGCCACGGTTCATTTGCTGTTGCTGGCGATTTAAACCCTGGATGGTTTCTCTGCGGTTGTTATCCACCTGCTGCCACTGGGTTTGCTGGCGTTGCTGCCATTGCCCCTGGTTGCCACGTTGATATACATTACCGTTACCATCTGTATACACACGGCCATTATTAGCGCCACCGTTAGCTGCTCTGCCACCACCCGCTGTATTACCGCCGGGGTTACCGCCTGCTACACGGCCACCATTCATACCGCTGTTGTTAATACCGTTGCTGAAGCCATTGCCACCATTATTACCATTAAAGTCCTGGCGGGCACCACCTCTGCCACCATTAAAACCACCATTGTTGCCACCGTTAAAACCGCCGTTGTTTACACGACCACCATCTCTACCGCCTGCTCCGCGGCCACCACCATTGGTAACCACATCATTACGGTAGTTATAAATGTTGTTGATTGAACGGCCACCATTCATTCCCTGACCTGCATAACGACCTCCCATTCTGCCTCCATCACGGCCACCGCCTGCATTTCTGCCACCGGTGAAATTTCCCATACGGTTGCCACCGCCATAGTATCCGCCACCATAGTGCGGGCCATAATAACCGCCATGTGAGTAACCGCCATAGTAACGGTACGGAGGACGATAAATGGAAGGGCCCCACCAGCCACCACACCAGCCGCCCCAGTTGTTATAACCACCATAACCCCAGCCCATATTAAACCAGCCAAAGCTATAGTTAAAACCAAGGTTCCAACCCCACCATGGGTTATAGCTTACACCAAAACCCCAGGTGTATGGGCGGGCGTAGTAATAGTTACCCCACCATGGAGAGTAGTTATAACCGGTACCGTAAATAACTGTACCGCCATATACGTAGTTGTTTAAATAACCGGGCGTATAACCCATGTACACATAATCAGGTGTGGCATCATATACATACACATATTTCAGGTTGTAAGCAGGGCTGCTTGGTGGAATCTGCTCCACTTCGTCCGGCCTGTCGGTACTTACCGCCCAGGGGCCATCAGGACTATCAGACACAAACCATACCCCTTTATCCACACTATAATATCTTCCTTTATACCCTAATACAGAGCTTTGCGTGTTTACCGCATACGTTAAATCGGTACCAGTGATGGCTTCAAATTTAGGCTGACCATCGTAGGTAACAGAAGTGCTGGCGGAGTGACGGTCTACTTTAGCCGTTTGTGGTATCTGGGCATCCATTACCGCCTCACGGGCAGCGCTGGTACCAGGCACACTGGCCAACACGTTATCTTTTGGCGATCCTTCCGGAATTTTAGCAAAGTCGGCCGGTAACTGGTTAGAAGCTACATACGACCAGCTGCCATTCAATTTATCCGTTTTATACCAGCGACCCGATAACAGCACATAGTATTGCTGTGTATCGGCATCCAGGAATAAATCCTGTTGTGAGTTATCTGCATATTGCAGGTTGGTGCCCTGGATTTCTACAAACGATGGATTACCATTGGTTTGTATTAATTCCGCCGGAACCGTGCTTACTATAATTTCAGGAACCGCATCACTTTGTGCCTGTGCCACATCAGCCGAATCGCGATAACCTACATCACTGTTGTTTTGGTTATCTACCGCAGTTGCTACTTTGGTTAAGTTAGCAGGCGTTGATTCTGTATAAGCATATGGCCCTTTAGCGCTGGTAGCTTTAAACCACTTTTTAGCACCATACAGGTAAAAGTTGCCGTCACTGTTTTTCACAATGGTGAAAGGAGTATTTACTACGGCGCTTACGCCCCAGTCTTTATTTTCTTTCAGCTTAGGCTCCCCATCAATCAGCACCAGCATCGAAGGCGATGTAGCATAATAGATTTTAGGTGCTTTGTTGCTTAAATCCTGCGACAGTTTTTTCTGATCGGCGTTGGCATCGATGGAAGTAAGTATTACATCCTGCGACAGGTCTTTTTCCACTGCCGGCAGTCCTGCTTCCAGGCTCGTTTTTACATAGCTGAGCGTGTTGGCATCTACCTCGTCCGGAAACTTCAGGTTGGGCACCCTTGCGCTTTGCACACTGATGCGCCTGTTGTCCCTATCGGTTTCTACCATACTTACCGACCAGAACGTACCAAAAACAGGTTCGCTGGAGGCATCTTTCTGATAGGAGACAGCTGCGCGTGATTTTAAGATATTACCCGAAAAAGATTCTGGCTGCGGTTCGTATACTTTTATGATGGATCCGTTGGTGGAGTTAATCACCCTCGGCCATTCGCCCTGCTGTGCATTGGCGGCGCGGGTAAAGCCGGCCATGAGCAGAGAAAGTAGGATTATTCTTAAGGTTGTCATAATGCTAATTCTAATGCAAATTAGACACCATATCGATAGAAATGTTACACCGCGGGATTAACATTATACAATCCTTAACCTAATGGCTTGTTAAGCAGTATAAACGTGCCTATTTCACCGATAAATAAAGGCGGGCTGCCTACGATGGTAAACAGCCCGCCCTATACTTTTTTTTCTTATTTCACTTCTTTCAGCAGCTCGGTTACGGCTGCTTCCAATTGCTGGTCTTTACCCTTACCTGCAACCTGATACTCGTTCATTACTTTAATATCGGGCTCAGTCTGATGATTTTCAAGGTATTGTCCTTTCATATCCTTACAACCCAGCGGCGGAACGCCCCAGCGCAAGCCGGGTTCCTGCAGCATTTCCCAGCCGGCAAATGTACAGGTGCCTGGCACCGGCATTCCTACCAGTTTGCCCAGTTTTAACTCCTGGTAAGTAAAGGCATAACAATGCCCATCGCTGTAATTAGATTCACATGCCAGGGAAATGCTGGGTTTGGTCCAGCGGAAATTAGGTTCATACCCATTGCTGCGGGTGTCGGTGGAATAATCCATAAACTTCTTGCCACCTAAAAACATAGCCAGATCGGCTACCAGGTCGCCACCGCCATTAAAACGCGTGTCTATTACAATACCTTTCCGGTTAATGTACTTGCCCATCATTTCTTCAAAAGTGGCCCTGTAAGCACCATCGTTCATGCCGGGAATATGCACATAGCCCAGGGAGCCATTACTTAAACGATCTACCTCTTCCTGGTTACGGCGCACCCATCTTTTATACAGCAGTTCACTTTCTTCACCCGGCGTAACAGGTTTTACAGTTACCTCTTTTTTAACAGCACCATCAGCAATTACCAGCAACACATTTTTGCCGGCTTTGCGGTTGAGGTATTGCGCCAGGTCTTTATCCGGTGTAATCACCTCACCATCTATCGATTCAATGATCATACCCGGCTTCACCGTAAATACTGCCTTGTCCAGCGGACCTCCTTTCAGCACTTCTTCAATCAACACCCCATTGCCCTGGTGCGCATAGCTGTAAAAAGCACCTAACGAAGCAGTTACATCGCCACTGCCACCACTGCCATAATAAGCAGCCCCGCTATGGCTCACGTTCAGCTCGCCTAATAGCTCACTCAGCAGCTCGGCAAACTCGTAGCCGTCACCTATAAAAGGCAGGTATTTTTCGTAATCGGGCTTATAGCTATCCCAGTTTACACCATGCATGCTGGCGGTATAAAAAGTTTCTTTTGTTCTGCGCCATACATGCTCAAACATAAACCTGCGTTCGGCCGCAATATCCAGCGTCATTTCGCCGGCAATAGAAAGTGATTCGCGTTTGCCGCTGCTTACTTCTATTTTAGATATACTGCCACCCGCTGCCAGGAATATGTTTTTTTGATCTTTATCCCATTCCATACTACCACCCGAAGAATTTAACGCCACCAGCATTTTAGTTTCTTTCGTGCGTAGATTGGTAGTCCATAAATTGGTGCCTTTTTCAAAGCGGGCCAGGTAATACAGGTTCTCCCCATCCTTGCTTACCAATGCATCGCTCAACGAAGAGGAGTGAATGGTAAAGCGTGCTTTGCGATAAACAAGATCCTGCCAATCTATTTTTACAGAGTCTTTTTTCGTTTCTTTCTTTTTACTGGAATCAGCTTTGGCTTTGTTTTCCTCTATCTCTTTTTGCAGGGTAGCTTCTTCCTTGCTGAGTTTAAAGTTGTCGAAAGCTTCCTGTGTAAAGAATAGTCCATACACATCCATTTGTGAGCTGCCGCTTTGCGCTACCGACTTTAAACCATCCCGGTTAGAGAACCACAACATGGCCTTACCACCCATAATCCATTTGCCGCTCATATCACTAAAACCATTTTCAGTAAGGTTTACCACCTTGCCCTTGCCATCGGCCTGTATCAGCCCTATTTCTCCGCGTGCAACACCTGGCAATGAATAGTCGAACAGCAACCATTTACCATCCGGGCTCCATTCAAAATACTGATCTACATCGCCCATCGAAAACAGCTCCTGATCGGTTAACAAGGTTCTTATTTTGCCGGAAGCGATGTTGTACACTTTCAGGTTCATCCTGTCTTCAATAAAAGCCACTTCTTTACCATCGGGCGAATACAAAGGCTGGTAGGTTTCGTGTTCGCTGGCAAACAGCAGGCTTTCTTTCAGCAGGGTAGCTGCATAAAAATAAGGCTCTTCACTACGCTGTCTTTTAGTTTCGTATATCTTCCAGCTGTTGCCCCTTTCACTGGCATATAACAAGGCTTTGCCATCAGGCGAAAAAACCACGCTTCTTTCCTGCTCGGGCGTGTTGGTAATGCGCCGGGTAACGCCCCCTTCCACACTGCTTACAAACACCTCGCCGCGGTAGATATAAGCCACTTCCTTTCCATTGGGCGATACCGCCATATCCCGCACCCCGCCATTTACCTGCATTACCTGCTCGTTGTTGCTTTTTACATCAGCGGCAATGGTAATATTCACTTTGGCAGGTTTGCCGTTGGCTTGCTGGGTATATAACTCGCCATCATAACTAAAACACAGCAGGCCGTTATCCGATACCGTTAAAAAACGTACCGGGTGCTTTTTAAAAGCCGTAACCTGTTGCGATGCACCGCCTTCCAGGCTCATTTTGTGCACGTTAAACGATCCGCTTTCTTCACTTAAATAATAAAAAGCTTTATCATTATCGGTAAACACCGGCGTTCTGTCTTCCCCGTTGAAGGTGGTTATTTTACGATGGGTGCCGCTTTCTTTATCATACACCCATATATCGCGGGTAATAGAAGAAGTATGGTGTTTGCGCCAGGTGTTTTCACCACCTTTCTTATCCTGGTATAACAGGTAACGCTGATTTTTACTCAGCCGCACCTCCTCGGCGGGCGTAGTCAGCAATTGCTGCACCCTGCCCCCGGTAATAGCCACCTGGTATAGCTCGGGCTGTGATGCACTGGGGAATTCGCGGTTGGCAGACGCATCCTGCCGGGCTGCACCAAACAACACAGTTTTGTTATCGGCCGAAAACTCATATGGATATTCGGATGCGGAATGATAGGTAACCCTTCGCGGCTCGCCACCGCCAGCAGGCATTACAAACACGTCAAAATTGCCAAAGCGGTCGCTGGCAAAGGCAATGCTTTTACCATCATGGCTCCACACCGGCATATAGTCGTGCGCAGCGTGTTGCGTAAGCGATGTAGCCGCGCCGCCTGTTGCAGGCACCCGGTACAAATCGCCTTTATAGGTAAATACAATAGTTTGCCCGTCGGGCGAAATAGCAGCGTAACGCAGCCAGCCCGGTGTAACCTGTGCCCATAAGACACTTACCGGAACCGCTGCCAGCAGAAGCAGTATTAATTTTCTCATTACAATTTAAATAGGCTAGTAAGGTACAACAACTCCGCTTTTCAACATTGTTTTTTAGGATGAAAGGAACATCTGCAATGCTTAGCGGGACATCTACTTTCTTTGCCCCTGCGCGCGCCACAGGATATAAAAAACTCTCTTATCTTGTTTACACTTTCCAGTTTTCGTATTCTCAACCCCATACTTGTGAACAATTATAAACGAACAGTCATTGTTGTTGTACTGGTATGCCTGCTGCAAACTACTAACGCATACACACAAACAACCGGCCCTGCAAAGGTGGTACAAAGCTATTCCGTTGCCTGGCAAAGGCTATTGGCTATTAACACCTGTCAATACCTGCTAACCAGCGTGCAATGTGTAACAGATCCCGACAGCGCCATGCTGTATGCCTGCCGCCAACACCGGCTTAGCAGACTACTGCCTTATAACGAGGCATACAATACAGGCCTTCCCTCAGCAGGCAGCCAGCTGATAGACTCCGGCTATATAGAGCAGGCTGATGCCCTGGTAAATCACATCCCCGCCGGTAAGCAAACAGAACTGTTGCTGGACCTGGCCAATTACTACCTCCACCAACCCACATCCTCCAAAGCGGACATGGACAAGGCCTGGAACTATCTGCAACGTGCCCATGTGCAAAGTATGCAAACCAGCCTGGAAGCTACCACCTGGCTACTAATGGGCCAATACCATTTTTTAAACCGCCACCGCGCAGAAAGTGACATCTGTTTTTTGAAAGCAGAAGAACTGGCAGCCAGCAAAAACAACAAATACCTGCTGGCCCTTATCTGCGAAAGCCGGGGTAAATGCCAGCCACAAAACAGCACTACCCGGCTGGAATATTTTCAAAAAAGCAGGCAACTGTTTCACCAGCTGAACAAACCCGAAAAAGAAATTGAAATACTGTCTTTCATCATTGCTTTTCATTCGCCCGGTGACACGGTAGCTGCCGCTAAAGCGCTGGCGCAACAACTGGCCCTGGAAAATGCCATGGGTTATAAACACACCCAGTACAACTACGATGCCCAGGCTTGTATGGCAGAGATACGCGGCGATATAACGGCCACTATTCAATACGAACACCAGGCATTGCAAAGCATGCAATACACTGGTGACACTACCCTGGCCACCATCTTTTACGCAAGACTGGGCAAAGCTTATTGCCAACTTGGTAAATCCGAAGAAGGCATAGCCTGGCTACAAAAAGCCATTGCCCAACGCAAAAGCCTACCCCAGTCATCCTGGTACAGTAGTTTTTTATGGTTAACCCGGCAGCTGATGGTACATCATTCGCCACAGGAAGCATTCAACCTGATGACGGCAGTATCGGCCACGCATCCCCCCGCCACCTTGCCCGACAACATCTTTTACCTGCAACTGCAGGGTGAATGTTACCAACAACTACAGCAACCTAAACAGGCCGATGACTACTATACCCGCTTTCACCAACTGGTAGAGCAACTGCCGGCCCAATACCCTGCCACAGGACTACCGGAACTGTATTGCAGCATTGCCGGCTTTTATATAGATCAGAAAAACATGCCACGCAGCCGTCAGTATATCAACAAAGCCATCAGTTTATCTGGCAGCAACTATTCCTTATTCAACCAGGCACACCTGGAGTGGATTCAATTCAGGCTGGATTCAGCCTCAGGCAGTTACAATGCAGCCTTGCAGCATCATATTGCTTACACCCTATTAAACGATTCGCTATACAACCTTTCGCAACGCAAACAAATGGATGAACTGGTGAACACGCAGCAATCAGAACAGGAAAAACACCATCTATCCTTACAACAACAACAAACGCTGTTAAAGCAGGCAGCTAAAAACCAGGCTTATTTGTTACAAAGTGTTATACTCACAAGCATTACTGTAGCACTGCTATTAGCAGGTTTATTCCTGCACCAACACCGGTTAAAAAAGCGGGAAAACCAGCTAGCCCGGGAAAAGAACCTGAACCTGCAAAAGCTGGCACACGAAAACGAATGGCTGCTGAAACAAATGCCCTACCATGCCAAAAACCACCTGCAAACAATGGTAAGGCTACTACAATCGCAATCGACCTATTTACAGGACAATGCACTGCTGGCTTTGGTAGACAGCGCAAACCGCACACAGGCGCTCTCCCTGATACACCATAAACTGCACCAGAACGACAACCTTACTTCCTTCAACATGCAAACCTATTTACCCAGGCTGGTAGCCTGTTTAAAAAACAACTTTGCGTTTGCCAGGGATATTCATTTTCAATTGGAGATAGCCGCCATGGAACTGAATATTTCGCAGGCTATACCGCTGGTGCTGATTATAAACGAAGCCGTTACCAACGCTATTAAATATGCCTTTAACGATAGCAACAGCCACAATGAAATCAGCATTACAATGCAAAAGATCGCTGGCCAGCAGGTGGAATTATTGATAGCAGATAATGGCAAGGGTTTGCCCCCGCGGCTTAACAGTTTACGCACCAATAGCATGGGCACTATATTGATGCGGGAGCTTACAGAAGATATGAATGGCCAGTTTACTATTAGTACCCACCATGGCACCCTTATATCAGTTGTATTTGAACCAGCCCCCCTTTTTCAGGAACAAGCCATGCAGGAATAGGCGGCTTACCTATTCTATTGTTAAAATTTCTCCTTTGGGTATGGACACATTATATACAACAATACTTTTATGCTTATTTTTTATATCATAAAACTACTGACGTGAAAAAAGCCCTTATCCTTTCCGGCATGTGCCTGTTAGCCGGTGTAGCCAGCCATGCACAATACCACATTTCAACAGACAACCTGGTAAAACAATTTTTAACCGCCAGTACCGAACAGCACATTTTTGTAAAAGGAACAGATTTAAAGCAGGTAATATGCCTGAATAAAAGCGAGGCCATTGATTCGCTGGAAGTAACGAACCTAACCGCCATCCGCATTTACAAAAAAGACAATTCTAAAACCACCTTTTACTTTAATACGATCAAACTTACCGATAGCACCATTACCGGTTGCAAAACGCATTTCTTCAATTCTTACATCAAACCTATCGCGTTAACAGATATTGAAAGAATTGAGATCATGCGTTAATCACAATATTTTTTATTCTGCCCGCAAACTTTTTACCGGTGCGGCAACAGCCGCTTTTATAGCCTGAAAGCTCACTGTGAGTAAGGCTATTACAACCGCTAATGCACCTGCTGCCACAAACATCCACCAGCTTAACTGAATGCGGTATACAAAGTTTTGCAACCATTGCCCCATTACAAACCAGGCTATAGGGGCTGCAATAACAATAGCTATCAGCACCAGCTTAATAAAGTCTTTAGACAGCAATGTTGTAATACTCATTGCCGATGCACCCAGCACCTTACGTACACCTATTTCTTTTAACCGCTGTTCGGCAGAAAAAGTAGCCAGGCCAAACAGGCCTAAACAAGCAATGATAATAGCAATGCAGGTGAAGTAGGTAACAATATGCGAGGTGCGCGTTTCCCTTTCATAATTGCGCAGAAAATCCTGGTCTAAAAAAGAATAAGAGAAAGGCGTGCCCGGGAATATTCTGCTCCAGGTTTTCCCGATGTTGTCCAGCGCACTATGATAGCCGGTAGTTTTCAAAGAAGCGATTACATAAGCGTAGCGGTTGCCAAACGTATTGGCAGTAAGGCCAAAAGGTTTTATTTCGTTATGCAGGCTTTCGTAATGATAATTCTTTACAACACCTACTATCCTCAACAAACCGTGCTGCTCTTTAAAATCGTATTGTATGGTTTTACCTACAGCATTATCTACCGTATATCCCAGTTTAGCAATAGCCGCTTCGTTCAATACAATGCTATTAGAATCGGCAGTGAACGCTTTGGAAAAAGAACGGCCTTTCAGTAATTCAATGCCTAAGGTGGGGATGTAATTGTCTTCTACAGAGCACAGCTGTATATCCACATGCTCTTTGCTACTTTTTCCTTCTGCGTAAAACAACAGATCGTTTAAGTTAGGAATGCCCGGATAGGTAGAACCTGCCGTAACCGCTTTTACTGCCGGCTGCTTTAGTAACTCGTTTTTGAATGCCTGGTAATTTTGCTGTACGTGTTCATTGCCCGACTGCACAGGCAATATCACCTGCTGTTCTTTTTGAAAACCCAGCTGCTGGTTTTGCATATAATTCAACTGACGGGCTATTACAATAGCCGCCAGCACCAGGCATATAGAAACCGTGAACTGAAACACCACCAGCCCTTTGCGAATCATTACTGCCGATAACTGGTTCATCAGTCTGCCTTTTAACACGGCAATAGGTTTAAAAGCTGCCAGATAAAAAGCGGGGTAAATTCCTGCCGCCAACCCGGTTAACAAGGTAAGCCCTGTGATATATACCAGCAATTGCGGCCTTGCCAGCAACGTCAGCTGCTTTTGTGTAAGCTGGTTAAATAAAGGCAATAAGGCTGCCGCCAGCACCAAAGCTACCAGTAACGACAACACACACATCAATACACTTTCCCCTAAAAACTGCTGTATCAATCCACTTTTCCCTGCCCCCATTACTTTGCGCACACCTACCTCTTTGGCTCTTTTTTGTGAACGGGCAGTGGTAAGGTTCATAAAATTAATACAGGCTATCAGCAATATAAATGCTGCAATAGAACCCAGAATATACAAATAGGAAATGTTTCCATTAGGAGCCAGCTCATTGGGTAAAGCTGAATATAAATGGATGTCTTTTACCGGTTGCAGGTAGAGCGTTTTTACCAGGCCCGCCGCTCTTAACTCTTCACCGGCTTCCTTTTTAAATAAAGCCTGTAGCTTTTGTTCAAACGCTGCTACCTGCGTACCTGGTTTTAACTTCACATAAGTATAGAAGAGATTGTTGATAGTCCAGTTAGAATTGCTTTTTACAAAATGCCACATATCATCATTTTCCATCGACAAAAAATAAGTGGCTGGTATATGAGAAGGTAGCAATGCATTATCCACTACACCACCCACGGTGTAGTTTCTATCGCCAAACAAAGTGTTGATGGTAATAACCTTACCTACCGGGTTGTCAGTGCCAAAAAACTTTTGAGCAACGGGCTGCGATAACACCACACTACCAGGCTTTTCCAGCGCTTGCGCAGCATTACCATATACAAAGCGATAATGAAACAGCTGAAAAAAATTAGCATCGGCATAACAGGCATGTGGCTCAAAAAACTGCTTGCGCCTATCGCCATGGCCATAAGTGAGCAGCATGTTGTCAATATCTTTAAAAGAAAGTAACCGGGTAATGGCTTCCACTTCGGGCAAATGTTGCTTTACACCAGGCCCTACAGGTGCCGCGGCCGCGGCCCACTCTTCGTTTATTTTACCAGACTTAGTGGCAATCCGGTACAGATTATCTACCCCATCATGCTGCTGATCGTAACTCTTTTCGTCAAAAACATACAGCAGTATCAACAGGCAGGTAGCCAACCCCGTTGCCAGACCTACAATATTGATAAAAGAAAACGACTTGCTGGCGCTGATGTTTCTGAAGGCGATTTTCAGGTAGTTCTTAAACATAACAGTGCATTATTAGTTTGGAAGTTTTCAAACACCCCATTATAACCGCCAATGAAATGCCAGCATGCTTACTGCTATTAATCAATGCGTTACACAGCAACAGACACTTTCACTGTTCGCTTTTGTTACACTTATTGTTCAGTTATGCACCCAATGCTTCCTTATCACGTAACCGTTTATACACCTTCTGCGGCAGTTTAACTGCGGGTATTATGGCCAGCAATATAACTACTGCCGTGAATATAAAGCCATCCTGCAAAGCATAATGTTCGGAAAGACTTTGCGGATACTGCTTAGCCAGGTAATGCGCATAAATATAGCTATGTAACGATCCGCTGATGGCTATACCTACCGAGCCACCCAGTTGCAGCATTAAACTGTTTAAAGAAGTGGCGGTAGCTGTTTGTGATAGTTCTACTGCATTTAACATGGCTGTTGACACAGGCGCTATCAAAAAGCTAATGCCCAGCCCCCGCACCAACATAGCGATAATAATAAACCATACCGGGGTGCCAATATTGATACGTGCAAATAAAAAGAAAGAAGCAGAAAGCAATACAATGCCCACAATGGAGATATTACGTATTAACCCCTTATCGGCCAGTTTGCCTGCCAGCGGACGGGTAACCAGCATAATAAGCGCATTGGGCAACAACAGCATGGCGCTTTGTATTTCGGAATACCCTAACAGCCCTTGTAACAAAAACGGAAGAAAGAACATGCCGCCAAACAACGCCAGGGAACGTATAGCCACTATAATAAAAGCCCGGTTAAACCCCGCAATAGTAAACACACTTAAATCCATCAGAGGTTGTGGCCGCCTGGCACTGCGAACGAAAAGGTAAAAGGATAATAGCGTGACTATTACCCCGCCAATAAATTGCCACGAAGCAAAGCCATATTTAGATCCCGTGCAGGTTAATGTCCATTGCAACAGAATAACAAAACTTACAAACAACAGGTATCCTTTCACATCAAAAGGAGGATTGGTTTTAGGCTGCGCCTTTAAAAAGCCCAGGTAACGGAATGCCAGTAATATGGCAATCACACCTATGGGGATGTTTACATAAAAGATAGATTCCCATCCCAGGTATTGTGTAAGCACCCCACCCAGGGTAGGCCCTAAGGCAGGCCCCATTACGTTGCCTATTCCCCACCAGCCAATAGCGCTACCTCTTTCTTCCCTGGGGAAATTTTCGGATAATATCCCCAGCGAACTGGGCGCAATAGCCCCGCCACCAATAGCCTGCACCACCCTGGCTATTACCAGCATTTCCAGGTTGCCCGATAAACTGCACAGCAATGAGCCCAATGTAAACAGCGTAATACTGCCTATGTACAGGTTATAATACCCAATCCTGTTTTTTAACCAGTTGGTAAGTGGTATAAACAACAAAAAAGTGATCATATAAGCCGTTACCACCAGCGTTACATCATCCACCCCAACTCCAAATTCTTTCTGTATCACCGGCAACGAAACGTTTACTATACTGCTATCTATAGCTGCCATAGAGGTTCCAATCATCAGCGTTACCAACACCTGCACCTTATCTCGAAGCATATGCCTTGTTATTTCCTTTTTTCAATACTTGCGCCATGCCATTGTAATAACCCGGCACCGTGGCGATTGTTGCAGCCCTCCTGCCTGTTTTGCGCATAAAAAAGGGCAGCCCTGTTAAGTGCCGCCCCGCATGTTATTAGTACAACCCGGTTTTACTGCAAAACGAGTTTCACCGGCCTGATCAATTCATTATTGGCACTGTCTAAAGTAATGTACTCGCCTTCCAGCGTTTTATTATCCACCCACTTCATACGTCCCGGCCCCCACCTGGTAAGCTCCGCATCTGCCACCTGCTCTGCCTTGCCATTGTTTACCGTATACAACTGTATGCCATTAGGTACAAAACCGGCCACCAGATCGTACGAAAAACACAGGAACGTTTTTTTATCAGGCGATATCAACGGCATATCCCACACATTCACACGCTCACCAGTTGCCTGACTTACTAAAATAGTTTCACCACTTTCATAGTAAGCAGCCGACACACAATAGTAACCTATATCAGACAAAAGGCCCTTGTAGTAATACCTTACATAATCGTCCCCGTCTGTTTTATCATTGTTTTTAAAACCTCCGCCATTGCCATTCTTTACTACAAACCGGAGTGAGTCAGCTTCTCTTGTTACCCAGGCCGAATCGCGCGTTAACGCCACCTGCTCTGTGCTATCGCTGTAGTTGTCGGAATAGAGTTCCTGTTTTTCGGTAAGAAAAGCAGACTTTTCCAGCGGATACACCAGCAAAACTTTATCGCCTAACACCACGGTATCTATGGGTAAAACTACTGCTGCTGCACTGGTTGCTGCGCTATCAGCCTTCACATTGTTTCCTGCCTGGTTGTTACAAGCCATCATGGTGGCTGCCAGGCATAAGGAGAATAGGGTCTTCTTCATCGCGCAAAGATAACCCTCTATTCATGTATACAAAACAGATTTCAGTTCTTCCATATGTTAACTTTGAAGCAAACAGCTACATGAAAACCTTCCACCTAAACCAACTCACTGTAAAATGCCTGCTATGGGCTACTATACTACCTGGCTTCACCACTGCTTTTGCGCAGCAGCGCAAACCGGCACTTACTATTTCACCGCTGGCATTGATAGATTGGGGGGGGTAAGAGTACGAAGGTGAGCAACAAAGACAGGGAATACAACCCTGATACAGATGGCGACCACGAGGGGATGGACTTAACTTTTCGCAGAATTATGCAGGACATCGACACTCATCCACGCACTAAGTTTATGCCGCATATTACTGCTGGCTTTCGCATAGGGTTTATACTGTAGTTATCTTATTTACTGCCTTTTACCAACAGAGTGTTATTAGTAAAAGGCAGCTGCTATCTGAATATTTAGTTTCCCGCGTAAGAAGCCGGATCTAATGCCTTGGGCGACCAGTGATTAAAAAACTCCAGCACTTTTGCCGGGCTATGGCCTTTTCCCTCTTCCAGGTAAGCACTGTTTTGTGTGTGCAGCCTGTTGCCATTTCCATCCAGCACTACAAACACCGGGAAGCCAAATCGTTGTGGATAACCCAATGAAGCCAGTAATTTTTCGTTTTTATTTTCTTTGCTGTAATTCACATGCACTACCACATAATTGCTTTCCATAGCAGTATGCAGGGTGTCGTTTTCGGTAACCAGCTTGTTAAACCGTAAACACCAGCTGCACCAGTTACCACCAATCTGCAGCAACACATGCTTCTTTTCTGCTTTGGCTTTTTTTACTGCCGCAGCTACTTCTTCTGCTGCATTGGCATTTACATTGTATACCTGCGCCTGTTGCTGCGCTGTAACGCTGGCCATTGCTATAAAGCAGGCAAACAGCATTATTGCCATTCTTTTTACCATAGGAATATTGTTGGCAGTAAAGATAAACAGGCGAAGGGAATATTAAAACCCTTGCAGGTTGATATCGTCGCTTTCGAGTATAGCTACCTTTTTTCCCATCTTTTTCTGAATAATGCCAAAATGATGCTGATCTTCCGGACAAATCAGCGAAATAGCCTTGCCGCTGGCTCCTGCCCTGCCGGTACGGCCTATGCGGTGTACATAATCTTTGGGCGAGCGCGGCAATTCATAATTGATTACCACAGGCAACTGTTGAATATCAATACCCCTGGAAGCCAGATCGGATGCCACCAGCACGCGCAGCTTCCCTTCTTTAAAGCGTTGCAGGGTTTCCAGGCGGGCTGTTTGGCTTAAATGCCCGTGTAAAGAAGCGGCATGAATGCCATTTTTAATCAGCTTGCCAGTGAGGTTATCAGCCGTTCTTACCGCAGATGTAAACACCAGCACCTGCTGCATATCTTCCTTCTTAATCAGGTAGCGCAACAATGGCCCTTTACGAGCTTCTGTTACGTTGTAAGCCTGCTGTTCTATCAGGTCGATATCTTGCTCTTCTTCTACTATTTCAATGGTTACAGGCCTGTTCAGCAAATGCTTTTGCATATCCTGTATATCGTCGCTGGCTGTAGCTGTAAATAGTGCATTCTGACGTTTGGAAGGCAATAAGGCAAAAATCTTGTCCATTTCCTCTTTAAAACCCAGGTTCAACATCTTATCCGCCTCGTCCAGCACCAGTATTTCTATCTCCGACAAATGTATCGCCCTGGAATCGATCAAATCCAGCAAACGGCCAGGTGTAGCTACTAACACATCTGTGCCATGTAATGACATCATCTGCGGATTAATAGACACCCCCCCATACACCGCCATGGTTTTGATCTTATAAGGTAAATGCACACTAAAGATGTTAAATACTTCGCCCACCTGTACTGCCAACTCACGCGTAGACACCATTACCAGAACCCGCACATGACGGTCTTTCTTTTCCACCCTACGCTGACATAGCTGCAACACAGGTAATACATACCCTGCCGTTTTACCCGACCCCGTGCGAGCAATACCCAGCACATCCTTTCCTCTCAACAGTGCCGGAATCGCCTGCTCCTGCACAGGAGAAGGCTTGCTGTATTGCTGATCAATGACCGCTTGTAATAATGGTGCGGATAACCCCAGGGTAGAGAATGACATTCGAAATTTTTAGGCAAAGCTATTGTAATTTCTGCTAGCACCTTTTTATTTACCGGTTTGCAGGCTACAGCCCACACATATTACCAAAATATTAAATCAAACATTCTGCTAGTTACCTGCTTCACCTCTCCTGTCTTATCAATAAACACCCTGCTATCTGAAAGCAACCATCATTGCTGTGCGAAGGAAACGTGTAATTGATTTCGTACCCTATTCGTCAAGTATATAAAGGATATAGTAAAGCGTACCAGCCTGAAAAGGCCGGCAGGCCATACTATGTGTAGTGGGAAGAGTCAAGTATGTTTTCTGTAATCATAACCATAAACATCTTTATGAAAAAAACAAACATCCGGCTTTCCTTATTAAGCCTGGTAGTAGCAGTAGTGTTGTTCAGTTGTAAAAAAGAAGCAGACGTTAACCCGGTTAATCCCAATGCCGGCAAAGGGCTTACCGCAGAAGGCCGTCCTATGGTATTTGCTTCTAAAACCACCGTTACGGCTTCTGCCTGGATGGCTTCTGTGGCAGACGAGATAAGCCTGAGTATGTTGTCTATTCCGGGTTCGCATGATGCCGGCGCTACAGTTGAGCCTGTCAGCGGCACTGCCAAATGCCAGACATTAAGCATTGGCGATCAATTATCAGCCGGCATCCGCTTCGTGGATATCCGTTGCCGCCACATCGACAATGCCTTTGCTATCCATCACGGCTCGGTATACCAGAACCTGAACTTCGATGATGTGTTAAACGCCTGCTTTACTTTTTTAAACACACATCCGGGCGAAACCATTGTAATGAGCGTGAAAGAAGAATACAACTCCTCTAACATCACCCGCACTTTTGAAGAAACCTTCAATAGCTATGTAGCTAAAAATCCTTCCCAGTGGTATACCGGTGCCTCTGTGCCCACACTCGGCCAGGTACGCGGCAAGATTGTGTTATTACGCCGCTTTTCAGCATCTGTAACGCCTAAAGGCATCGATGCCACCAACTGGGCAGATAACACCACTTTCTCCATCACTAACAGCAATGCACAGTTACGCATTGAAGATAACTATGTAGTAAATGACAACAGCGCTAAATGGAGCAATGTAACATCCTTGCTGAGTGAAGCTAAAACCGGCTTGGCCACTACTATGTACATCACCTTTACCAGTGGTTATAAACCGCTGATTTTTAGTATTCCAAGCATCACCTCTGTATCAGGCACCATTAACCCTAATGTTACCAGCTATTTTACTACTAACACCACAGGCAGGTATGGAATTATTCCCATGGATTTTTCAGAAGCATCCAGAGCATCATTGATATACCAGACTAATTTCTAATTCAGAGTTGAAGAGTATAGTAAATACCCCCGTTTAATAGCAACAGGCTTACTGATTTATCAGATAAGCCTGTTTGCTTTATACAACACTACACGCGAGCAGCGCGACGAAAAAAATCATTAATGTGTCCAGATCATCCCTTGCGGGTTAATATTCCAATGATATTTCTGCGCTTCGGCAAAGGTTGAAAAATCCATCTTCTTTCCTAGTATAATCTCCTGGTATGCCTGATGCATTTGCCTGGCAGCTATAACAGACTGCATTCTACCTACACCTGTACAAAGCCCCGGAATAGCTACGTTGTTAATATGCTCATGTTTGCTGGCTTTGATTAAAATAGCTTTCATCGCCAGATAAGCATTAACAGAAGTATCTATATTAAAATTGGTAGGAATGCGCATAGTTGGCGCAGAAATAAGATAAGGAATATGCTTATCGCCGGTTTCTAATACCAATGCCTGTCCTACCAGCAATTCACCCTCGGGCAGTTCTTTAATCATTGTCTGCAGCCGCTTTTCCAACTCCCACCCGAATCTTTCAGATAAGGCATAATCCAATCCACCATCCATAAACCCAAAAGAGTTGGCAGGACTCACTATAGCGTCACATTTTACCTGGGTAATATCCCCTTCCATTATCACTACGTTTTCCTCTTCTGCAAAAACTGCTTTCCATGCAGTAATCAGCCTGGCATCAATAGCCGATAAAATAATATTCATACAAGAGTATTGAGTTGTTTGCCGGTGGCCAAACTAAGAAAATTTTATAATTTTAAGAAAAAACATGCGCACCGCTTACCTGATACTACTCTTGCTGGCAGCCAGTTCTGCCTTTGCGCAACGGGAGGAGTTTGAAAGATACTATTCATCTGATACACTGTACAAAAACGCCAAAGTAAAAACAGTACGGGACAGCCTTCCTACTTACAAAGGAGGTCATCAATGCACAGATTATGACAAAGAGGGCCGGATCATTAGTAATTACAATAGCCGCGATCAAAAAAATGATAAAGTAATTTATCGGTATTTCTATAAACAGGATACACTGGTATGCCACACCATATACAGTTTGCCAGCCATTGCTAATGACACCATCTATCGCGTAGAGAAATATAAGTATAACCAGTTGCAGCAGATTGAAACCTATATTGAAATGGCCCATTCCATTCCCACAAAGCTAGACCCGATACATATTAACTACACCATGGAAAAATTCATTTATAATGAAGCCCATCAATTGGTATCTCAACTCAAATATGTGAATAAGATCGAAGTGCCGCCTTTTGCTCCCGGCCTGGTATTGACAGATGCACAGCTACAACTTTCTTATAGCTATCAATTCAGCTTTAATAGTAACCATCAACTTGTTGCCCGAACAGAAACCGCCAGTAACAGACCCCATCTGCAAACAGACAGCTTCTTCTACAACACCAACCACCAACTGGTAAAACAAGTTACTCATTACTATCCGGGGGCGGTAGGTGAGCTAGCAGCGCGGGAACAATACCATACTACACTGATCTCGTATGGCCAGGGCTATGAAATCCGCCGGCAGTACGATACCATTGACGGTATTAAGCAGAAAGAAGATATATTCAAACACAGCTATTATAAAAACGGCTTACCACATGCCACCTATATGAAAGGTCAGATAACAGAATCGTATCAATACGATTATTATCCATAATCCTTCTTCCTTTCCAACGTAATCCCCGGCATACAGCAAACAACAAAAGGCTGTGTAGAAACACGGCCTTTGTTCGATTGCTTGCCATACAAAAAAATAGCAGTTATGGATGGACTCGAACCACCGTGGAAGGTTGTGCAAACCTTAGCCTCACCACTCGGCCACATAACTCATAATGGTTGAGCGAAAATAGGGAGAAGTTTTTAGTCCACCAAATTAATGGGTTTTATATTTTCAGAAACCTTTCTGCAACAAAAAACCTGCATCCCACTTAGTTTAGGGATGCAGGCTTGCACAAGTAATAATACTTATTTATTTATATTATTTTCATTACTTATTCCAGATAACCTTTGCGCTCTTTACATTCTGCGAGTTAGTACCTACCTGGATAATGAATTCTCCGGGTTCCCAGTCAAACTTCAGATTGCTGTTATAAAACTTCAGCAATTCGGTAGTAACCGGAAAAACAACCTGTTTGCTTTCGCCAGGCTGCAGCATAACTTTCTGAAAACCACGCAGTTCTTTTACCGAACGGGTTACACTGGCTACAGGATCGGCAATATATAACTGCACCACTTCTTCACCGGCATATTTACCCGTGTTGGTTACAGTAACACTTGCAGTAACAGTTGCGTTACCCGTTGCTTTTGCAGTACTTAACACCACATCGCTATACTGGAACTGCGTGTAGCTTAAACCATAGCCAAACGGATATAACGGGCTGTTATCCACATCCAGGTAATTGGATTTGAATTTAGATTCAAACTCGTTGTTATAAGGGCGGCCTGTGTTTTTGTGGTTGTAATACACGGGTATCTGACCTACGTTGCGTGGGAAAGAAGCGGTGATTTTACCCGCAGGGTTGTAGTTACCAAACAACACATCGGCAATGGCATTACCAGCTTCGGTGCCACCAAACCAGGCATCCAGAATAGCAGGCACATGCTCGTTTTCCCATTCCAGTGTAAGTGGGCGACCGTTAAACAGCACCAACACAACTGGTTTACCGGTGGCCAGTAAAGCCTTTAATAAGGCCTGCTGGTTAGCAGGTAAGCCTATATCAGAACGGCTGGAGCTTTCGCCAGACATATCAGCTGCTTCGCCCAGCACAGCCACTACCACATCTGACTTATTAGCGGCAGCTACTGCTTCTGCTACCATATCAGCAGCAGAACGACTGTCAATCTCTATTTCTTTACCAAACACATTCACCTTTCTGGCAAATGTGGTATCATCAGAAATGTTAGCACCTTTGGCATACACAATGTTTACGGCATTGCCGGCCACAGATTCCAGCCCCTGTCTTACAGTAACGGATTTATCAAAATCGCCTGATACGCTCCAGGTTCCCAGCATATTGCGGTGGTTATCGGCCAGTGGGCCTACCAGTGCAACAGTGCCTTTCTTTTGTAAAGGCAGTACCTGATTCTCGTTTTTCAGCAATACGAAAGAACGTGCAGCAATAGCACGGGCTTCCTGTCTGTTTTGAGCGCTAAGGATAATGTCAGCTGCCCTTTGGTCGTTTAAGCGACGGTAAGGATCTTCAAACAAGCCCAGCTTATATTTTGCTTCCAATATACGGCGGCAGGCAGTTTCAATTTCTTGTTTGGTGATTTTACCGGCAGCCAGCGACTGCTTCAGAGTACCTAAAAATCCTTCGCTTACCATATCCATATCCACACCCGCTTTTAAAGACAGTGCAGACACTTCTGATAAGTCGCCCATACCGTGTGCAATCATTTCGCTGATAGCGGTGTAATCAGTAACTACAAAACCGTTAAAGCCCCATTGCTTGCGCAGCAGATCGGTCATTAACCATTTGTTAGCACTGGCAGGAATACCGTCAATATCATTGAACGAACTCATAATGCTACCCGCACCTGCATCAACAGCAGCTTTGTACGGCGGCAGGTAATGTTCGTACATTTTAATACGGCTCATGTCCACAGTATTGTAATCGCGTCCGGCTTCAGCTGCACCATATAAAGCAAAGTGCTTTACACAGGCCATTACCGCATCGTTAGCCGCCAGGTTGTTGTTCTGGTAGCCCTTTACCATAGACTTAGCTATCTGTGACCCCAACCAGGTGTCTTCACCCGATCCTTCCGATACACGGCCCCAGCGTGGGTCGCGACCAATGTCCACCATAGGGGAATACGCCCAGTCTAAACCATCTGCACTGGCTTCCGTAGCTGCAATGCGGGCGCTGTGCCTGATCAATGCCGTATCCCAGCTACAGCTTAACCCTAGAGGTATAGGGAATACCGTTTTGTGGCCGTGAATAACATCCAGTCCAAATAACAACGGAATGTGTAAACGGGATTGCTTTACAGCCAACTCCTGCGCCTGACGAATTTTAGCTGGTCCGGTAATACCGAACATACCTCCTACCAATCCTTTTTTCAGGTTTTCTTCTACACCCTGACTTACTACAGCACCAGTAACAGCACCACCCGGTGTAACCAGGTTTAACTGGCCAATTTTTTCATCCAGGGTCATTTTAGCCATCAGGTTGCTGATAAAAGTGTTCATTTTAGCATCCTGTGCCTGCATTACCAAAGGCATTGCCAGCAAGCCTACGCCGGCCAGCAACCACCTTGTTTTTGTTCCTTTTTTCATCTGTATATCCTGTGTTTACTTTTTGATTAAATAGGGTTGTATCGCCTGCTGCCATATTTTATAACCTGTAGCATTCATATGCAGGCGGTCTTCTACAAACAGCTCTTCCCGGGGCTGTCCTTTTTTATTCAACATAGGTGTGAATACGTCAATAAAGCCCGCATGAGTCTGTTTGCGCAGAAAAGCTTTGATCAGCACATTTGCTTCCACCATTTTGGGCATCAGCTTCGCACGGCTGGGGCTGGGTTTAATAGAAACATAATCCACTTCTACTGCAGGCATGCGGTTGCGTATTAGCTGAAACAGCTGTATAAAGCGGTTGGCAACGGTAGCAGCAGATACGGTATCAGAAGCTGCCAGATCATTATCCCCGCAATACACGATGATTTGTTTAGGCTGATAAGGGAAAATAATATCATCCGCGTAACGGATCACATCGGGTAATGATGAACCACCAAAGCCCCTGTTGATAACGGTATAGTTGGGAAACCAGGTTTGCATATCCGTCCATTTGGTAAAGGACGAACTGCCTACAAATAAAATACTATTAGCAGCAGGCATCTGTACACTATCCGATTTTTTAAACTGTTGAATATCGTACCAGAAAGGCGGCTGCTGTGCCTTTACACCTGTAACTACCAGCAATAACAGGCTCAATAATGCCTGTTTGCCTTTACGTGTCCATTGTGTTCTGTTCATACTTTTATTTTTCATTTCCGTTTAACCACGGGCTTTTAAAATCCAGTTTACGTAATCCACTTTGCACCTCGGGACAGCTCATAAACAACTTCCATAATAAACCCGTACGGTAATTCTCTATCATCACTATTTCCGGACCCTGATCTATCGCCAGGTAAGAAGTAGCGTACCAGTTCTTTTGTTCACTAAAAGCATCTGTAAAACCATAATCGCCCCATATTTTAGCACCTACTGAATCGTAAAAATAGCGAACCGCTTTCATGGATTGTTCAGGCGTATAGGGGAAAGAAGATAAAGCAGCGGTAGGCGTAATTACCCCCAGATCGTTATCGGGCGAATGTGCATTATACCCTTCGTAGTTATCGCTGGCAGTAAGCCCCCAGCAACGCTCGCTATAACCTTTGAAATGGTTGGGGTTACGTACACAATGTGTATAATTAATGAGCGTATGATTTTTATTCTGCTGCCAGTAATCGGCATACCTATCCGTTAAACCGCGTGGATCTAACCCAAGGAAAGAATATTGTGCAAAGAACAGGGGACCACCATAATCAAAGCCCAGCGGTAAGGTGATACCATAAAAAGACTTCCCGTTTTTAAAGTGATTGCTTTGTGCAAAACAGTTATGATAAACCCTGGCATCGATCGCATATTTAGGAGAAGAAGCACCCAGTATGTAGGTAATTAAAGTTTCGTTCCAACCTCTCAGTTCAAAGTTCATGCTCCAACCGTTATTGGGGCTCCAGTGCCAGTACAGTAAATCCATACCTCCCCGTGTGTGCCAGTTCCATTCCACTCCCTCCCATAACAGGGTTACCTGGTTACGCAAATTTTGCTCGTCAGGCGTATTGGCAGTAAAGTATTGACGCACACACAATAGCCCCTGCATCAGAAACGATGTTTCTACCAGGTCGCCCCCATCATCTTTTCTGCTAAAGGGTATCATCTTGCCCGTTTCGCCATTTAACCAGTGCGGAAACACTCCATGATAGCTATCTGCCTTCCATAAAAAGCCGGTTATTTTTAACAGGCGCTTTACCGCCTCGTCCCTGGTAATCCAATGCCTGTCGGCAGCCACTATAATGGCCATAATACCAAAGCCGGAGCCACCGGTAGTTACAACTTCATTACCATAGCTAAAAGATTCGTTGCTGCGCTCGCGGGCAAGGCCGCTTACGGGATGTGCAAAGTTCCAGAAATAACGGAAAGTTTGCTTTTGTACCTGCTCCAGCAAAGCCGTATCGGACAATGACTGTTTTTTAGGTTGCGCCTGTGTTATCAATGGTAACACTGCCAGCGCTATCGTAATTAGTTGCTTCATCATGAATGGTATAAAAACAAGTTGCGCATTGTATATTATCATTTGCCGTTAACCCATAAGCTAAAACAAAGAAATATGCAATGCGCAACGCTCTATTATCAAATCAGTTTACCTGGTGCTGTTAGTAGCCAGGGTTTTGTGTAAGCACGTTATTGCTGGAGTTGATTTCCGTTTGTGGAATAGGAAACACCTCGTGCTTGCCGTCCACAAAGTTTTTACCCAAGGCCCGCATCACCACACCAGCACGGCCCTGACGCACCAGATCGTACCAACGGTCATGCTCCATAGCTAACTCAACACGTCTTTCTTTCCAGATAGCATTTCTTAAATCTGCCTGTGTTGTTGCGGTAGTGTTACCCAGCTTAGCCCTGTTACGCACTTTGTTTAAGGAAGTTTGCGCCACATCGGTGCTACCCAGTTCGTTCGCAGCTTCTGCGTTAATCAGGTAAATATCCCCCATACGCAATATCCTGATGTTTTTGTTGCTGTAATCAGTGTTGTTGCCATAGCTTTCTGCAATATTGCTAGGGTAAGCTTTATAGTTATACATGGCATTTTCGGCATTAATTACCACTACACCATCAAACAAGGTATCGCCAATGTGTATGATAGTAGCTTTTCTTCTTACATCACCTGGCTCAAATGCATTATCCAGGTCAGTGCTTGGCGTGTTAAAGCCCCAGCCAGTGTATACGTTTGTTACATTGAAAGTACCACCTCTTATGCCCTGTACCTGCGAATATTGTTGCACAGCTGCAAACGGACTGGTAGACTTGCTTTGAATTTCGAATAACGACTCTTCACTGTTCTCTCCTACTTCACGCCAGATAGTAGCATAATCGTTTACCAGGCTATAGGTACCTACACTTTGATTAATCACCTGATTGGTTAAATCGTAAGCCTGCTGCCATTTTTTCTCATACATGCTTACTTTGGCCAATAAACCGGTAGCTGCACCTTTTGATGCACGGCCATATTCACCATTCAACTGATCGCGGGTAGGCAATATGCTGATAGCATATTTCAAATCAGATTCGATCAATGCATAAATAGAATCTTTTGATACACGCCTGTTATACTTTCTGATAGTAGCATCATCCTGAGCCACCACTGTATCTTTATAAGGCACATCGCCAAAAGTTCTTACCAGTGTAAAATAGTAGTAGGCACGTAAAAATTTAGCTTCTGCCAGATACCGCTCCTGCACACTGGTTTCCAGCTTAAATTTAGGAACGTTAAACAGGGCCTCGTTACAATAGTTTACACCTAAGAAATAAGCGCTGAATACACCTGCCGGTGAGCTGGATGTAGGCGTCCAGGTAATAGCATCCATCTGATCTTTATCAGATCCCACATCACCTGGTGAACTGCCTTTATCTGCATCATCAGAAGCAATGCTGGTAACGCCAATCCAGGCAAAGCTGGATGCATCCCAATTCAACAATTGGGTGTAGCAAGCATTTACAAATTTTTGCGCATTAGCCGGGTCAAGGAAAGAAGAGTCAACTGAAGAAAGCTGCCCTTCAGCCGCAGGGTTTAACCAGCTTTTGTTACAAGCTGAGAAAATAAATAAACTGATGATTGCAGTAACTATTATAATATAAATGCGTTTCATGATACTTAGTTATTAGAATGACAGGTTAACGCCCATAGTGTAAGTAGAAGTAACAGGATAAATGTTATACTCAATACCTGCTTCGGTAGCAATACCTGGCAGTTCTGGAGTGTAACCGCTATACTTCTTAATAATAATTGGGTTTTGCGCTGAAACAAACACGCGCAAGCTACTAATACCTAAATGCCAGCTGGAAGAAGGAATAGTGTAACCTGCAGTGATGTTATTGATTCTGAAAAAGCTTCCAGACTCTACATAATAAGTAGATGGTTTGGGAACAGCGTTAGATGCACGTGGGTTAGTGCCATTAGGGTTGGTGGGTGACCAACGGTTTTCTGCTCTTGCCATTTCGATATTATCATTACCAAAACGAATAGCTTTTTTACCGTTATATATTTTATTACCCAGGTTACCATAACAGTCAATAGAAAAATCAAATTTCTTATAGTTAAAGCCTGTATTAAAACCAAAGTACATTTTAGGCTGGTAAGAACCCACTAACTGACGGTCAGCATCGCTTAACACACCATCACCATTCACATCTTTATATTTAAGATCGCCCAGTTGGGTACCATCAAAGTGTGGAGAATTATCAATCTCTGCCTGTGATCTGTAAATACCATCTGTCTGGTATACCCAAAAGCTACCGATGGGGCTGCCAGGAACGGTATAGGTGGTGATTTCACCATTTTTCAGATCACCCGCTTTTAACTGTAAAGAACCAATTACACGCTCTACATTGTTTTTGTTGAAAGTAACGTTAGCGCCTACATGGTAAGAGAAATTTGCATTTACTCTATCTTGCCAGTTTAAGGTAATTTCCACACCTCTGTTACTTACATCAGCCGCTCTGTCGTACACGATTTTGTCTTTATCACCTGTAACAGATGTTAAAGAAACAGGGATATAAGCATTGGTTTTTTTATAGTAGTAACCAATTTCACCTGTTAACCTTCTGTTTAAAGTAGTAAATTCTATACCTGCATCAAAACCAGTGGTAGGTTCCCAGGTAGCATTAGGACTGATAAACTGGTTAACAGTGATACCCTGGCCCACATTAGTACCGCTACCAAAATAATAACTTCCGGTGGTGCCTACAGGGTTAAGGTAAGCCACCTCACTGGATACGTTATCGTTACCTACTTTGCCATACCCTACACGCGCTTTCAGATTATCAAAAACACGTTGATTTTTCATAAACTCTTCCTGTGAAATTACCCACGAAGCACCCACAGAATAGAAGGTACCCCATTTTTGACCGGTAGGGAATTTGCTGGAGCCATCACGACGTAACACACCAGTAAAGTTATACCTGCGATCGAAGCTATAACCAAGTCTGCTATAGCCGGAAGCCCTGCGCACCATAGTGCCGCTGCTGGTTCCGGTGATGGTATTTACATCACCCAACTGGCCTATATACCACAGGTTTGACTGGTTAGGAATATTTTGCTCGTTAAAAGAACTGAGTCTCAACCTGGAACGTTCAGCAGAATAACCAGCTGTTAGCTTAAACTCATGCTTATTAATATTATAGCTGTATGTAGCGTTGTTGTCGAATATATAGTAGAAGCTTTTGCCATTAGCCACTGTTAACAACGAAGTTTTATTTTGCTGAACATCAGATACAAAATAAGAGGGCTTGTAGTTGGTAGTATCTACATTATACTGATCGAAGTTGAAGCTGCTACGAATAACTAAACCTTTTACCGGAGTTAACTCGGCATAAGCATTACCCTGTAAACGCAGGCCATTGCTGAAATCATTGGTATAATCCAGTGCAGCAACAGGGTTAGCAATACTTAACTGACTCAGGTAACCATAACTGCCATCTGCATATTTTACAGGAGAAGTTGGTGCCATGCGGTAAGCATCGGAAAACTCGTTAGGCTTATTGTTATTTTTATAAATGTTCAGGTTTAAGTTATGGCCCAGTTTCAGAAAAGATGCCACTTTGTACTCATTATTCAAACGAATAACACCACGTGTATAATTATTACCTCTTAAAATACCTTCATCTCTTAAATAACCGGCACTGAAGTAATAAGTGGTTTTATCTGTACCACCACTTAAATTAACGTTATGACTTTGCATCATACCATTACGGGTGATTTCTTTAAACCAATCTGTATTGTTAGTAATAGTATCTAAATTGAATAAAGCTGCTTTTCCATCATATGCCAACGCTTCATTACTGTATGCTGCATAAGTTTGGGCATCTGCCATTTTCACTTTGGAAGTGGGCGTTTTAAAACCTACATAAGAATCAAAACCAACGCGCATACGGCCACTTTTACCAGATTTGGTAGTGATTAATACCACACCATTACCAGCACGGCTACCGTAAATAGCTTGTGAGCTCGCATCTTTTAACACCTCTACTGATTGTATATCGGTAGAGTTGATGTTAGTGATATCTGTCATAATAACACCATCTACTACATAGATAGGATCAGCGCTACCTGTTACAGAGTTGGTACCCCTGATACGTACCACCGGCTGATCGCCTGGTTTACCGGAAGCCATAATTTGCACACCGGGAGTTTTACCCTGTAAGCCTTGTGCCGCAGTTAAAACGGGTTGCTTGCTGATTTCAGCGCCACTTACTTTGGCAACTGAACCCACTACCTGGCTTTTACGCTGGGTACCGTAACCTACTACTACTACCTGGTCTAACTGTGAAGTAGACAATTGCATTTTTACAGATACTTCGCTTTTTCCTGCAACCGGTACTTCTTTGGCGTCGTAACCGATATAAGAAAACACCAGTATAGCGTTGGCATCATCCACACGAATGGTGAAAGCACCTTCCGCATTGGTAGTAGTGCCTCTTTCGCCACCTTTTACCTGTACCGAAACGCCTGCTAACGGACCATCAGTTTCATTTACAACTTTACCCTTAATAATAATTTCATCAGGGGCAGCTGCTCCTTCCTTTATTACTACCAGGTTATTTTCCATGAATTGAAATGATAAGCCTGTGTTTTTAAACAGCATGCCTAAAATTTCTCTCACTTCCGTATCCTGCACATTCAGGGTTGCCTTTTGCTTAATAGCAGGCAGGTTGGTGTTGTACAGAAAACGGTACTGCGATTTTTGTTCAATGTTGGCAAGGATAGTGCTGATATCAGCATTTTTTGCCTGAATAGAGATTTTGCGTTGCCCGAGACCTTTTGCTGACACACTCATTACAAAAGCGAGCATACACACTGTTGTCAGTTTCATTAGAAGCAATAGCTTTTTTACCAAAGTTTTTTTGGCATCCGTTACCGGAGATTTCATACTTTTAGAATTGTGGGTTAATGAAACCCAGCCCCGCCAAGGGCTGGGATACGCTTAATTGGATATTTTAACCTGCTTTTTCCGGAGAATGCGCCAACATTCTCCGTTTTTTTTGTACTTATTTGGGATGTAGATTTTTTAAATAGCCCAGTAAATAGCGCATGGGTTTTCTTTTTTTCATATTAACAATATCGTTTCTCTATTTATCTGCCATCACCAGCACTTTATGGCCCTGAATCTGAAAGCGGAACGGAACAGCCGTTGCCAAAGCATCGAAAGCCTGTTCCACCGTTTCATTTTCAAAAGAGCCATTAAAACGCAATGCCTGCAGGGATGGTGCAGTAAATTCTATGGCTATATCATACCAGCGTTCCAGTTTAGGAGCCAACTCGCCAAAGCTTTCTCCTTTAAACACCAGCCTGTTATGCATCCAGGCAGTTTCGGCCAGTTCGGCCGATGGTAGCTGTGTATTAATGTGCATTATTTTAGAATCTGCCAGTTGCAGGTCTTCTTCAGTAACAGGGGCCACGGCTGCACTTTTTTGTGCGGTAGCCATTACCTTTTTACGGGGTATTACCAGCTTTTCATCGGGATGCAGCACAATAGGCGTTGCCTGTTGCCCTTTGCCGGAACGGCTTATCTGCACCATACCACTGATTAAAGTAGTTTCTACCTCTTTATCGGTATCATATGCTTTCACGTTAAAAGCAGTACCCAACACCTTAATATCAATACCTGCCGTATGCACAATAAAAGGCTTGCCGGCGTTTTTGGCAACATCAAAATACCCTTCTCCTTTTAATTCCACCTCACGCTGCGATCCTGTAAAGTTGACGGGATAAGAAATGGAGCTACCCGCATTCAGCCAAACAGTGGAACCATCGGGCAGTTTGCTTTGCATGCGGCTTCCGTTCTGTGCTACAATTACCTGAACCCTGCGATCGCCGGAACGGTACACCAGCTGCCAGTACGCTGCTATCAGCAGAACACTGGCGGCCGCTACCATAACGGCAACACGTTGAGGGGTTAACCAAATGCGTTTAGCAGGCACAACAGGTGCTGCCACCGCTTCTTCTACCCTGGCCAGCTGTAATATGCGGGCCACATTTACCTCTTCTCTTGTGTGTATATTATCCTGGAAAGTATCAGGCGCGGTGCTACGCCATAATGCACGCATAGTGTTATACTGCTGGCGCACGCTTTCATCTGCCTGCATCAATAGCTCCAGCTCATTTTCATCAGCTGCAGAAGCTTCCCCGTTCAAGCAACGGGACATTAAAAGCCAAACCCGGTTAGAATTATTACTCATATGACCAGTTATGTCTATAGCATAACATTACCATAGACAGGCTTTTTGCAATCATCTACTAAAGGAAATCAAAAAAAAGTTAAAAAAATTATGCCCGGCTGGTTAAGAAAGGAAGGGATTTCGGAAAGAAGGCTTCTGAACGGCCACTGCAGCCGCAATTCTTTTTACGGCAATAGCCATCTGAGCATCAATGGTATTGATAGAAATGTTGAGAATATCGGCCACTTCTTTATAGGCCAAACCATCTTCCCGCACCAGTTTAAAAATCATTTTACAGCGGGGTGGTAATGCATCTACTGCCTGCTGCATCCGTTGCATCATTTCAGCAGTTACCAGTAAATCGTGGGGCGAAACAGCCGTATGGGTTAAATTAATATCGAGCTGATCGTAAGAAGCGGTGATGAGTTCTTTGGCTTTATGCGACAGGGCGTTTAACGACTGGTTTTTAACGGCTACGTATAAATAAACTGTCAGATTTTCTATGGCCGCTATGTTTTGGCGGTTGTACCAAAGCTTTACCAGCACATCTTCTACTATTTCCTCTGCCTGCTCCCTCGAACGCACCAACGTTACCGCAAACTGCTGCAATTTGGTTTGCAGCAAGCGGCAAAGCTCGGCTAACGCCTGCTCTTCACCTAAAGCAATTCGCTTCTGTATGGCTACTAAATCATGTGTCATCCCAAGTGGCTGAGGCTGTGCATTATAATATCAGTACATCACTGATTTCGGAACAAAGAAACAACATTTTCATTTGGTGCAACATAAAATATAAGGAACACGCGTTTATAGGGGTACTGGCGAAAATGCCCCCTCTTCCTGCATTATATTAGTAATAACAGGTATATTTTTGCGGTAATTGTTTCACTCCGGATACATTCAACCCATGGCAAGTAAATTAAAGAAAAGGCTGTTTCGTTTTTTAGTATTACCCATTGTTTTGCTGATAGTGCTGGTAGGCATTGCTGCCGCCATATTATATACCCAGCAGGAACGTTTGGTAAAACTGGCTGTACAGGAACTGAACAAACAATTTCCAGGCGAGCTGGTCATTGGAGGTAGTACTATTACGCCTTTCCAGAACTACCCCTATGTATCTATTGCCTTGCACCAGGTACAGTTTTATGCGAACAAGCAAAAAACCGGTACTCCCATTTACCAATCGGAGAAGATATTTGTAGGATTTAGCCTGCCCGACATATTAAAGCAACAATACCGGGTAAAGGCCATAGTGTTAAAGAACGGACACCTGAACCTGGTACAGAACAAACAAGGCCAGCTGAACATTATTGAAGCCAGCCGCATGCAAACAGATTCTACAGCGGCCCCTGCCAGCGATTCTACCGGGCTGGACCTGGATATAAAGAAGATTGTATTAAAGGGCATGGACATTAGCTTCCAGGATAATATCAGTGGCAACCATTTTTTCACCCATATTGAAAAGATCAAGTCTTCTTTACGCAACGATAGCGCCAACGTTTATGCTGATTTGCAAGGCAATTCCGTAGTAGATTTCACTACCACTACCGACACCAGTTTATTCCGTCATAAAAAACTGGAAGCGGATATTAAGATAGCGTATAATAAAGCCGGCAAAACACTACAACTGCCTGTAGGCAAAATAAAACTCGAAGACGCCAGCTTTAACATTACCGGCACTGCCTGCCTGGATAAACAGCCAGAAGTGGATTTGAAATTTTCCGGCGACAAACCAGACTTTAAGCAGCTGTTTTCTTTTGCCCCGGAGGAGGTAGCAAAAGAGCTGAAGCACTTTAAATACGATGGCCACCTGGCTTTTGAAGGTACCGTAAAAGGCAAACTAGGTGATGGTCAAATGCCTTTAATGACCCTTTCGTTCTCCTGTAAAGATGCCTGGTTACATAATACCGAAGCCAATAAGAAACTGGACTCCCTGGCATTTTCCGGCTATTACACCAACGGTGCCAGCCGCAGTTTAAAAACATCTGAACTGCGCCTGACCAACATGAATGCACGCCCCGACAAAGGAGTTTTCAGAGGTAACTTTATTATGCGTGATTTTACCGATCCTAAAATTCTGATGCAGCTGCAATCAGAGCTGGAGCTGGAATTTATTGGCGCATTTCTGGGTATTAAAGATTTAGAACGCATTACCGGACACATTAGCCTTAGCATGAACTTTAAAGAGCTGGTAGATGTAAGCGCCCCAGAGCAATCGCTGGGTAAACTTACCCAGGGCATTCAAAGTGAATTAAAAGTATCTAACCTTACCTTCCGCATTCCCAACTTCCCGCACAATATTGAAAACCTGGATTTACATGCCAATATGAAAAATGGCTTTGTAAGCCTGGATACCCTGACCTTCCGCCTCGGCCATTCCGATTTTCAACTGAAAGGCTCGTTAAGCGATTTACCAGCTTTGTTTCACCAGCAGCAAAAGCCGGTGCAGGTAACGTTTAAGGCCCATAGCAATAAACTGGTGATGAGCGAACTGCTGGCTTTTGACACCGCCAAAAGCAATAAAGCCAAAGAAGAGATCTATGGCTTTAATATAGGACTCGTTTTGGAAACCTCGGTAAAAGAACTGCAACATCCCAGCCCCCTGCCTAAAGGCAAATTTAAACTGGAAAACCTGTTTGCTTCTTTTAAACACTACCCGCACAAGTTTCATGATTTTGGCGCTGAGCTTACTATTATAGACACTTCTGTAATGTTGCGCAACTTTGCCGGCAAAATAGACAGCACCGACATCCATTTCAGCGGCCGTGTAAACAATTATGCCCTCTGGTTTGATAAGGTGATGCGCGGACGCACTACCGTAGCCTTCGATTTTAAATCGGAACGGTTGGCTTTACATGATCTGCTCGGCCCTGTCAGCCGCAACTTTGTACCTAAAGATTATCATGATGAAGTAGCCCATAAATTGTGGCTGCGGTCTAAAACAGAATTGAAATACGATTCCACTTTCCGCTTTGCCAAAATTAAAATTGCCAATATATCGGGCAGTCTGCAAAAGCACGCTTTTGAGCTGGATAGTATTAAGGGTATGGTGAAAATTGGTGCGGATCATTTTATTAAAATTGATACGCTTACCGGTAAAATAGGCAAAAGTGATTTTGATATTAACATGCGCCTGTACACGGGAAAGGATACCGTTAAAAGGAAGAAAGAAAACTACCTGGCTTTTGCCTCCCGCTTTTTGGATGTAGACCAGTTAACCAATTACCAGCTTACCGCTGCCCAGGAAGATGCTCCTGCCCTGCCTTCTGCACCGGTAGTAACCAACGTGGCCCATAACACATCGGCGCATGCAGATGCTTTCAATATTTTCCAGATACCTTTTATTGACTTCAAAGCTTCCGTGAATATTGGCAAGATCAAGTATCACCGTTTATGGATCAAGAACATAGCCGGTAACGTTCGTATGTTAAGCAATCAGCACCTGTATCTCGATACGCTCCGGTTGGAAATTGCAGAAGGCAGAATGGGTATGCGGGGACATTTCAACGGCAGCGATCCTAAGAAGATCTATTTCAGAAGCCGCATTAAGGTGGAAGACATGAATATAGAAAAGATGATGTTGAAGCTGGACTACTTTGGCCAGGATTATGTGATTAATAAAAATATCAAAGGACGTTTAAACGGACTGATCAGAAGCCATGTGCAAATGCACCCTGACTTAACCCCTATTATTGAAAATACAGAAGCGCAGCTGGAAGTAGACATACACAATGGCGTGCTGATTAATTTTGCCCCTATGCAGGCGATGGCTTCTTACTTTAAAGATAAGAACCTGAACATGGTACGCTTTGATACCCTGCGCAACAAACTCACCTTTAAAGACGGCGCTTTGACCATTCCCGCTATGAACATTAACTCATCGCTGGGCTTTATGGAAATTTCGGGTAAGCAGTACATGAACATGCAAATGGAATACTATATGCGCATTCCTTTAAAAATGGTTACCCAGGTAGGTTTTCGCATGTTGTTTGGCAGAAAGCAGGAGGAAGTGGACCCCGATCAGGTGGATGCCATTGAATACCGCGACATGAACAAGAAGGTACGCTTTATGAACATTAAAGTAACAGGCACACCAGACGCCTATAAAATAGGCCTGGGCAAAGCCAAAAAATCGTAACATAACCTGTTTTATCTTATCAAAGGCCACCTGCGCAAACGCAGTGTGGCCTTTTGTTTTGAATTAGGTTTAAATAATAAATGTTACCCTTATTTTACTAAAACGCTACCTTATTGTTAACCATACCCTTACCACCCCAACAATAACCTTAAGTTAACATTGCTAACGTTGCTTGCAGGCTCTTAACTGTAAGCAGAGAATGAAAAAAGCAACAAAACTGTTTAGCTGTATGCTGTTATTAACGGCATCGATAAATGTGCAGGCACAACAAAGAGTAGCCACCCATGTGGTATTGATTACTGTAGATGGGTTCCGTCCCGAATTTTACCTGGATAGCACCTATGGCATGCACACGGTGCGCCATTTAATGCAGCAGGGTGTAGCCGCTAAAGGTGTAGACCCTGTATTCCCATCTGTTACCTATCCCGACCATACCACTATGGTAACCGGCGTAACACCCGCCAAACATGGCATTGTATACAACACTCCTTTTGAAGCAGAAGGCCAAACCGGCAAATGGCTATGGGACTATAACCTGATTAAAACAGAAACGCTGTGGAGCGCCATGCAAAAAGCCGGCAGAAAAACAGCCTGCGTTCGCTGGCCCGTAACGCTGAACGCCCCTATTGATTACTGCTTTCCTGAATACTGGGATTATAAAAATATGAAGGATGCCCGTCCGGCTATGGAAGCAGCCACCACCCCGCGCAGCCTATGGAAAGAAATACAGGACAGCGCTACCGGCTTCTTACGCCCGCAGGATTTGAATGCAGATGACAATGAACTGGTGCAGGACGAAACTGCTGCCCGCATTGCTTCTTATTTAATCAGGCAATACAAGCCCGGCTTTCTGGCCGTTCACCTGGCCTGTACCGATCATTATGAACATCAGGATGGCCGTGAAAGCTACATGGTAAGGGCCGCAGTTGCCGGGGCCGACAGAGGTGTAAAATCAATACTGGAAGCATTGAACCGTGCAGGCATTACTGATAGCACGCTGGTGATAGTAACAGGCGATCATGGCTTTGAAAACATTTATCGCAGCCTTAGCCCCAACTACCTGCTGAAACAAAACGGCCTGATCACTGATGTAAAAACCGGTAACTGGAAAGCGCAGTTTCACAGCCAGGGTGGTTCCGCCTTTTTACAACTGAAAGATGCCAACGATCAGCAAACTGTGCAACACGTACGCACCCTGTTGAAAAACCTGCCTGATTCTATCAGGCAATACTTTACTATTGTTGAGAAAGAATTATTAACACAGATAGGAGCAGATCCTAATGTACCATTAGCGTTAACTGGTTTAAAAGGCACCACTTTTGGCGCAGGTACCAAAAAGATGATAGATATTTTTAAAGCAGTAAAAGGTACACACGGTTTCTTCCCTGACCATAAAGAAATAGAAACCGGCTTTGTGGCTGTAGGCCCCGGATTGAAAAAAGGTATTATTATTCCTAAAATGAAATTAATGGATGTTGCTCCTGTAATTGTAAAGGCAGCGCAGATTCCGTTTGCACCAACAGATGGTAAATATCCTGCAGCGTTTTTTGAATAATATTATTTCTCTCGTTTCCAATAAAGCCGGCAGCTACCCTGCCGGCTTTATTTTTACCGGTTTTCCGGGATATAAATAACGACATTATATTAAAAATAAAGCCCTAGATTTGAAATACCCTTTTTTGCATAATTTATGATTCGTTTTGCCCACGTGCCCTTACCGGCAGACATACACCTGATTCAACAGGAAGTGTTGAAGCTGGCTACCCAATGGAAGCCCCATCACAACACCTATCATTATGTAGGTGACTGGAATGTTGTATCGCTTCGATCGCCGGGTGGTTCTGCTCAAAATATCATTGCCGATATTACACATGTTGGGCAGGAATACACCGATACACCTTTAATGGAAAGCTGCCCGGCCATCCACAGCTTTGTAGCTTCTTTACAGTGCAGTGTGATGTCAGTGCGGTTGTTGAATTTAAAAAGTGGCGCCCTTATAAAACCTCACCGCGATCATGAGCTTTGTTTTGAAAGCGGTGAAGCAAGATTACACATACCTGTGTTTACTAATGATAAAGTTTGTTTTTATTGCGAGCAGGATATCATACCCATGCAGGAAGGCCAGTGCTGGTATATTAACGCTAATCTGACACATAGCGTTGAAAACAATGGACCTTCGGACAGGATACACCTGGTAATTGATTGTGTAGTGAATGACTGGATAAAGGAACTGTTTGCCCGTGCGCAAAAAAGTGAAGGCATAGACAATTCCCGTATCGAAAACACCTTAGCCACTATTGCAGCTTTAAGAACCCATCGCTCAGCACAAACAGACGCATTGGCAAATGCATTGGAAGCGCAGTTAAAATCGCTTTCCTAATTATTTTATTTATGACGCCTATAACCGAACCTTCCACGCTTGCCGGCTGGTTGCCGTACCAGTTGTATAATGGAACAGATGCCCGATGGATATATCCGGGCACATTACCTTATACCGATCCTTTCTTTGACGAAACCATATCTAAATGCAAATCCTTGCCTGAAAACGGCTTTGGCAAACGCTATAGCAGTGCGGTAGATGTTTTACCCGGATGGTCGGCCCCTGACAATGCTTTACCACCTGCAGCCATTATATTCCATGTATCCCGCTGTGGTTCTACCCTGCTGTCACAATTACTGGGATTGAACCCCAACCATATAGTACTGGCAGAAGTTCCTTTTTTTGATGATCTGTTGCGCGCCCGGTATAAACAGGGAGGCAAAGACCTGTCGCACCTGCTGCCACATGCGGTTTCTTATTATGCACAAAAGCGCACGGGCACAGAAGAAAGACTGTTTATAAAAGCAGATAGCTGGCACCTGTTCTTTTATGAAGAAATACGGGCACATTATCCGGATGTACCATTTATTCTTTTATACAGAAGGCCTGATGAAGTAGTTGCTTCACAGGAAAAAAAGAAAGGGATGCATGCGGTACCAGGTGTTATTGAAAGTGAAATTTTTAACCTGGGGCAGCTACCTGCTTACCAGGAAGGCACGCACGCTTATGTAGCTGCCATACTGGAACAGTACTATCAGCGGATGCAGCAGATTCACGCCAAAGACCCTTTAGCTTATCTCGTGAATTATAATGAAGGCTTTGGTGCTATAACAGAAAAAGTATATCAATTAACCCACACCCCTTTTACAGAAAAAGAACAGCAGGATATTATGCAACGATGCGGCTTTGACGCAAAAGAGCCGGAAAAGAAATTCGCGCTTCCTGCTACCGGAATTGATGAAACTGCCGGCTACCTGGCAAAAGCCTTTAAGGGCTATCACCAGCTGGAAAAGCTAAGAATGTAACCCTTATAACCAGTACCCGTTTTTACTACTCAGCTTAACAGTAAAAACAGGTTACCCCCAATCATAAATCAGTAAACAGTATTTCGATGAAAACCATCTCCCTGGGTCTGTTATTACCTACCTCTTCTATCCTTCCTGTCAGCAAGGATTTTGAGCGGGGTGTAAAAGAAGGCTTCCGTTCACAAGACACAGATATTACCCTTGAACTGGTGAAAGAGTTTATAGGACAAGGCAGTTTAAAACAAACAGAAGAAGCCTGCAGCCGTTTTTTCAACTATCACGAAGTAGATGCCGTAACCGGCGTGGTATCGCACAAAGTAGCAGATGACATTGCCGATCAGTTTAACAAAAACAAAATACCTTTTATCATCAATGAACTGGGCTCACATATCCCTAATGTAGGCAAGCTGAGCACCTACACCCACGTTAATTCCATGCACTTATGGCAGCATGCCTGGGCCATTGGCAACTGGGGCGTACAAAATTTTGGAAAGAAAGGAATGTATGTAAGCTCTGTGTATGACTCTGGCTATGCTTTTTCACAGATGTTTCATACGGGGATGATGCATGCCGATGCCAATGCGCAATGGTCTTTTTCAGTAACCCCGATGCCGCCATCCGGCTCATTAGCCGATGTATCTGTGATATTCCCCTATCTCGAAAGCTATCAGCCCGATTTTGTGTTTGCCACTTTCTGCGGCACAGAAACTACTTTATTTCTCAATGAATGCATAGCAAGGGGATGGCACAAAAAAACGCAGTTTATAGGTCTTCCTTATTTAACCTCCGCACTGGAAACCTTGCATGACGACTTTACTATACATACTACAGCCTCCCATTATAATAACACGGCCATAGAAGCCAACCGTGCCTTTTATCACCTGGGCTATGAAACTGGTGTTTTACTGGCTAAAGCAGCCGCTGCCGGCGGAAATTTAAACGAACAATTGCAGCAGTTCCATGCCGGGCTAAAGTTGGCAAATGAGCAGCAAACCACTATGGCCGGCAACTATGATATGGTGATAACGCGTAATGACATCAAAGCCGGTCAGGCAACACATAACGTACAGGAAATAGCCTCACTGCCCGGATTTGAGATGGAATACCATTCGATGAAATCATTAGTTCACGAAGTAAACTTTGGTTGGATGAATCCATACCTGTGCGTGTAACATGACTACTATCATCCTTTGCAACTCCGACACATTAGCTATCCCTACTATTATGCACCTGCAACAAACAGGTCAGTTAGGCGCGGTGGTTATTCCCGACAAGTCAGCAGCCTTTTTACAAAATGCGCTGGCACAAGTTATGATTGCGCCCGACAAGATATATGTTACCAGTAAAAAGCAATTAGCCGATACAGTAAGTACATTAATCACCAACCTGCAGGCCGAGCTATTACTCACGCTTACCTTTCCCTGGAAACTACCGGACAGCATACTTACTCTCCCTTCCAAAGGATGCCTGAATGCACATTTTGGCTTGCTTCCACAATATGCGGGAGCCGACCCGGTGTTCTGGCAATTGCGTAACGGCGAAAAACAGGGTGGCATTACTATACATGTGATGACCAGTGATATTGACGCAGGCCCTGTAGTATGTATACAGGAAATACCCCTGATGCCATTGGAAACTTATGGCATTCATTGTGAACGGTTAGGACATGCGATGGCCACTTTGTTTAATAAGTTATCGCAAAGCTTACAACACCCAAAGCAACCTGCTACACCACAAACGCCGTCTCCGGCCCTGTATTTTTCCAAACCCGGCATTACCGACCTAACCATTCAATGGGAACAACAAACAGCCGATGAGATGATACAACTGGTAAATGCCACCAATCCCAGGTATGGCGGTGCCATCACCCGTTTTAGAGATATACAGGTGAGCCTGCTGGAAGTATTGCCCATCAACATCAACAATCCTCCGGACAGGGTAGTGCCTGGCACTATAGTACACATAGACAGTACGCATGGCATTATAGCAGCTTGCGCCAACAATACTTTTATCCGCATTACCATTTTGCAACTACGTGAAGGGTATTTATCCGGCAGCAAGCTATCTCAAATGGGATGGCAGGCCGGCGAAATATTTTATTAATTATTTTATTTCTTCATCATAAAACAAATATCTATGGACGGAACAGTCGGTGAAATCAGGTTATTTGCCGGAAGCTTTGCACCTCGCAGCTGGGCATTTTGCCAGGGCCAGGTGATGCCGGTTAGTCGCTACACTGCATTATTCTCACTTATTGGGAGTATTTATGGGGGCAACGGATCAAGTACCTTTGCGCTACCTAACCTGGCAGGAAGAACCCCTGTGGGTGCAGGCGCATCGCCAGGCACACAAACATATGTACTAGGCGAGCAAGCCGGTTCAGTAAATGTAACGCTGGACGCCAGCACTACTCCTTTACACACCCATGTAACAACAGCCGGACATTCCACACCAGGATCGGCCACCATTACCATCAATGCCGTGAACAGCGCCAACAGCCTGACTCCGGAAAATAATTACCTGGGTACAGATTCTTCTATCAGTTTTTATGCCCCAGCCACTGCACCAGTTGCAGCGATGGCGCAAGACACCATCACTGTTTCCAATGTTACAGCACCGCAGATTAACGGAGTAACACTGGCAACAGCCGGCAGATCTTTGCCACATAACAACATGCAACCTTACCTGGCGCTGAATGTAATCATCTGCCTGTCAGGTGATTTCCCTGCACGAAACTAATTGCTCACCACATTCACTCACCCTACATTCAATATCTATGGACGGAACAATGGCTGAAATACGCTGCTTCACAGGCAATTTTGCCCCAAAAACATGGGCACTTTGTTTAGGACAACTACTGAATATATCTACCAACCAGGCGCTTTTTGCGTTACTGGGAACCACCTATGGTGGTAATGGCACCACCAATTTTGCCTTACCCGATTTAAGAGGACGTATTCCGGTGGGTACTGGCACCAGCACTGCAGATGGTGGTAATTATACATTGGGGCAAGTAGGTGGCGAACCAACGCACACGCTTATTCTTGACGAAATGCCTATACACAACCATGCCGCTACGGTTACCGCTTCTTCTGCCAGCGGTACTATAAATTATTCTGTTAATGGTACAGGAGAGGCGGGCACAATTACCAATCCTTCCGGTGCCTTACTGGCTGCTGATGATGGTTCTTTTTCAGCACAAATCTATGTGGCACCTAGCCCGTCGCTTGTTTTCAAAACGTTGGCCAGCGATGCAGTTACTATCAGTAACCTTACGCCCGGCACCCCCAGTGTTACAGTAGCCTCTGTAGGTAGCACTACCGCACACTCCAACATACAGCCGGTATTGGGCATGAATTATATTATTTGCATGTATGGAGTATTTCCATCCAGAAACTAAATTAACACTCACTTCTTAAAAGATATTTTTATGCAAGGAACTATTGGAGAAATACGCATGTTTGGCGGCACTTTTGCCCCGACTGGCTGGATGCTTTGCCAGGGACAGCAACTGAACCTGAATGACTTTCAAACAGTATACGCTGTCATGGGCACCACATTTGGCGGCGATGGCGTCAACTCATTTTTACTGCCTGCTTTAGGCGGTCGCGTACCTATAGGAACTGGACAAAGACCAGGTGGGGCCAATGTTGTTATAGGCCAGGTAATGGGTACTGAACAGGTAACACTAACAACGGCCAACCTGCCGCAGCACTCACATACACCTACCTTTACCTTAAACAACACAGCAGTAGGTGCGTCAGTTTCCATGAAAGCTGCCACCACCGCGGGGGCCACTACCCCTGTTAACAACAACCTGGGAACGGATGCCGCTACAGCCTTTTACGCTACTGCCACTGCCGGCACCAGAGTGCCGCTGGCAGCGAGCAGTGTACCTGTTACCGGTTTTGCAGGACCTAACCCTACTATAACACTATCCGTCTTCGGGAATTCACTGCCGCATGATAACATGCAACCATACACTGCTGTCAATTATATAGTGTGTGTGTATGGAGTGTTCCCTTCCAGGAATTAAACTCATTTATAGTAATAAAAAAGCATGGCCATTCAGCCATGCTTTTTTATTGTATCTATGCTTATTACTTAAAACAGCTTGATAATAGAAAGTCTTGTTGTACCATCTGTAGATACTGGTAACTGATTGGCAACGTTATTGGCAGTAACAATATTAATTTTATCGCCCACTGCCAGTGAATATACAGTAGTAACCATACCTGTAGAAGTACTTGTTGCCGGAAAATTAACGTTACTAAAAGGTCCGCCCACTCCCCATGCTATAACAGTAGCTGAACCACCGGATGGTGTGTAGTTTACTCCCGGCCGGGCAATGCCAGTAGCAGTATAGGTGGTAGTTAAGTTAACAGTTATCATATATACACCTGCAAGTGCCGCTGTATAAGTTGACCCGTCAAAAGACCCGGTACCAGGTGCACCATAGCTATTGAATGTTAAGCTACCAAAAGAACTGGTAGAAGCAACAGCTACATTCTGAGAATTTGTATTGGCAGCAATAACACCTATTACACCACTTCCACCACCACTTGGCGTAGACCAGGTACCATCCCCTCTTAAAAAAGTAGTAGAGCTGGCTGTTCCACTTGTGGTAGAAATTTTTCCTACTGTAACACTATTATCTGCAATTTTTGTGGTGGTGATTTTACTGCTTCCGATGGTAATTACACCAGTGCTTGTAAGTGAAGCGTCCCCAGTCATCGAAACCGGTACACCTGGAGCATAGGGAGCAGTACTCATTGTTAAAATCATCTGGCCGCCTGTGGTTCCGTTGGAAAAGCCATCACCTGTAGCTCCGGTGGCTCCGGCAGGACCAGTTGGGCCTGCAACACCTTGTGCTCCAGTAGGACCAGTGGCTCCCGCAGGACCGGTAGGCCCAGTTGCCCCCGTAACACCCTGAACACCTTGTATACCTTGCGGACCGGTAGCACCTGTGGCGCCAATCGGTCCGGTAGCACCAGGTACCCCCTGAATGCCTTGAATACCCTGAGGACCAGTAGCACCTGTATCGCCGGTTACTCCCTGAATGCCCTGTGGCCCCTGGGGACCAATAGGACCGGCAGGCCCAGTAGCACCAGTTGGACCAGTGAGACCAATAGAACCTGTGCTTCCAGTTACCCCCTGAATACCTTGCGGGCCTTGTGGACCAGTTGGGCCAGCTGCGCCAATAGCACCGGTTGGACCAGTATCACCCGTTGCGCCGGTTACTCCCTGAATGCCCTGAATACCTTGCGGGCCAGTAGCACCTGTTGCACCGGTAACACCTATTGCACCAGTAGCGCCGGTTGCACCGGTTACTCCCTGAATGCCTTGGATACCTTGCGGTCCGGTAGCACCTGTTGCCCCGGTAGCCCCTATTGCACCAGTAGCGCCGGTTGCGCCGGTTACTCCCTGAATGCCTTGGATACCTTGCGGTCCGGTAGCACCTGTTGCCCCGGTAGCACCTATTGCACCAGTAGCGCCGGTTGCGCCGGTTACTCCCTGAATGCCTTGGATACCTTGCGGACCGGTAGCACCTGTTGCGCCAATAGCACCGGTTGGACCAGTAGCGCCGGTTGCACCGGTTACTCCCTGAATGCCTTGGATACCTTGCGGACCGGTAGCACCTGTGGCTCCGGTAACACCTATTGCACCAGTAGCGCCGGTTGCGCCGGTTACTCCCTGAATGCCTTGGATACCTTGCGGACCGGTAGCACCTGTGGCTCCCGTAGCACCTATTGCACCAGTAGCGCCGGTTGCGCCGGTTACACCCTGAACACCCTGAACACCTTGAATACCTTGCGGACCTGTGGCTCCAGTAGCGCCGGTAGCACCTGTGGCTCCCGTAGGCCCGGTTGGGCCTACGGCTCCGTTACATATGTAAATGGTAAGTGTAATATTAATTTCAGTGGCATCTAACACTCCATTGTTATTGGAGTCGTTACCAACTTCAATTTTTGAACCACCTGTAGCGCAATTAGCACCAGCAGCTTCTGATGATGTTTTCACCAAGGCGTTTGAGCCGTTGGTGCCTGCAGGGCCTAGCGCACCCAGGTAACTCCAATCAGGAGCAACGGTGGTTCCCTTGTTAAAATAAAAGCCACTGGTGCCATCTGTCTGAAACACCAATAAGCCGGTTGCGGGGCTTACTATAGCAAGTCTTTGCGTAGCAAGCATTCTCGGTATCAGTATACCTTTTACCGTGCTTTTTACATCCAGCATAGCACTATTATCAGGCAGCGAACCATCGGCATTAACACCTACGTTTTGCGCAGAAACCTGTAACGTGCATGCCAGTAAAAAGCCTAGAATGAGTCTTTTAAGTCGCATGGTTGTTTAATAAATGATTGAGTATTAAAGATTATTGTTTTACTATCATATAGGCAGTTCTGGAAATGTTCACCATGCGCACATAATAAACTCCCGGCGTTACATGACTAATATCACAGGAGATACTGTTTGGTCCCACCACAGCATTCATTTCCTGGCGGGCTACTATCACACCAGCATTGCTCACTACTTCCAGGTACACCTTCTGCTGTATAAAGCTGCTGAACTTCACATTTACAGGGCCGGTAGTAGGATTAGGATTTACCTGCAATACAGAATTAGGATATCCTACGGGCGCAACAGAAGCCGTATTTGAATAACGGTAACTGCCATCTTTAAAAAATACTTTATAGCGGTAATACCTCGGGCTAGGATAAGTATAAGGCCCCTCAACAGGTTGCGGATCGGTAAAGTAATAATTGGTAGCTGAGGTAGCTGTTGTGGCTGCAGGTAAGCTGCCTATATACTGAAAAAAACCTTTATCAACTATGCGTTCCAACTCAAAGTGATCAGTATTGATTTCATATAAGGTAGTCCAGGTAAGATCAGCCTTGTTACCAATTAAAGTTGCTACCAGATCTGTAGCACGTGCTGGATCAGAAATATTACTGGCCAGCACATACTTACCAGCAAAAGCAGCATTATTGATTTCAATGGTATTAGCCACTGAATCAAAAGCTTTTTGCGTTTGTAAAGTACCTGCTGTATTGGCAGCCGTTACATAGTACACGCCCAGCTCTTTCTCTGCCACCCCATTGAGTTCATCATCAAAATACCGGAATGTAACATCTTCTTTAGCCGTTGTGCCATTAGTTGCGGTAACATCAAAAAAGCGGTTAATGCCAAAGGCACCACCCAACTGTTGCGATTGATGTCCACGTTTAATAACGGTGTGCCCTAAATTAGAAGCAGGTGTAAACAACATACCCAGGTTTCCTGGATTAACGCTGCTACCGGAAGCAGTGATCTCAGCCGACCTCATAATAAATCCGCCGTTAGACCCCAATACACGGGAACTGGCAGTTTCACCATTTAATACGCCTGTAGGTCCCAAATCCAGGTTGTATCCATTTAAATCAATATTGCCACTGCCCAGGCCTACTGAACCTGCTACATAGATATGTTGTAACAGTGTAAGGGTATTACCCGCTTTGCTTAGAACAATATTGTTAAAGGATGTGGAAGATGTACCTGATACAGAAGCAGGCAAAGCACCGGTAAAATCTACAGTTCCGCCACCGGCAGCGAAGGTGCCGGAGTTGACAAGGCTACCTTCATTAATCACGATATGAGCGGTATTGGCTACCAGGTAGCCACCATTGCTAATAATCAGCCCCTGTGAAGAAGCCGGTTTAGAAATGGCAATAGCTGCCATTAAAGGCAGGGATGTTAAGAACAGCTTGGGTTGCATTTTATGCGTGTTTGCAATTGGTTATTCCGATAAAAATAACTTCTTTTTTTGTATATAAATATTTCTTTTTTTTCCTGTATCATTACAGCCATTTATATCCTCTGCAAAGATCGATTTGTTATGAAAAGAATATATCCCTGTTTTCCGTTAATTATTGTCCTTTTTGCCGCTATACTCACCTACGCAAATCATTTTCACAATAGTTTTCATTTTGACGACAGCCATACGATAGAAAACAATCTTAGTATCAGAAGGTTACAAAACATCCCTTCTTTCTTTACAGATGCCACTACTATGAGCACGTTACCTTCTAACCAGTCGTACCGCCCATTGCTTACCACTTCCACTGCTATAGACTTTTATCTGGGTGGCAAGCCTTCACCCGATCCGTACATGTTCCATATCACCAATTTTATTTTGTTTTCATTAATAGGCATATTGCTTTATGCTTTTCTAATATTTTTCTTAAACCAGGCGCAACAGCATGCGCTGAATAAGTGGGTAGCAGTAATCACAACAGGATGGTTTCTGCTTCATGCTGCCAATGCCGAAACTGTGAACTATATCATAGCCCGGTCGGACATCATGTCAACCTTATTTATTATAGCTGCCTTTATTTGTTACGTATATTCAGCCATTTGCAGAAAATATTATTTATACCTGGTTCCGGTATTACTGGGACTGCTCTCTAAAGAACAGGCTGTCATGTTTATTCCTTTGTTTTTGCTATACAAATTATTATTTGAACAAAACCTTCCTGTTAACAGCTGGTGGAAAGGCAGAAAGCAGGTTATAAATGTGGTATTTAAAAACCTGGTTCCTGTTACCGTTACAGTAATTGTGTTTTTATTTGTACGCCACATGACCTCCAGCACCTGGACCCCCGGGGGAGCTAATAAATGGCAATACATTCTTACACAGCCTTTTGTAATATTCCATTACTGCTACAACTTCCTATTCCCCGTTAACCTGGTAGCAGATACCGACTGGACTGTTATCAATAGCTATAGTGATGACAGGGTAATTGCAGGGACATTGTTTGTGTTGGTACTGGTAATGCTTATCATTAAAACATCGGTTAAAACAACCACACGCCCTATCGCTTTTGGTATAGCATGGTTTTTACTGGCGTTAGCACCTACCAGCCTGCTGCCCTTTGCAGAAGTATTAAACGATCACCGTACATTTTTCCCCTACATAGGCCTGTTTTTAGCCTGTGCAGCGCTGGCACAGCAAACATTACCGGCATTGATGCAAACACAATATCCTGCCCGTAAATGGGTAGCGCTTGCGGCCTGTATGCTGGCGCTTACATTACATGCATTTGCTACCAGGGAACGCAATAAAGTATGGGCTACCGAAGAATCGTTATGGAAGGAGAATACAGTAAAAGCCCCTGGCAATGGACGTGGCTGGATGAATTATGGAGTAGCTTTAATGTCAAAGGGCGATTTTCATACCGCAGAATACTGTTTTATAAAAACTACACAACTCTGGCCATATTATTCCCGTGCTTATACAAACCTGGGTATAGTAAAGCAGTATAGCAATGCACCTGCCGAAGCAGAAGCTTATTTTAAAAAAGCTATTTCTTTAGATAACCGTGTGCCTTCTACCTATGGCTTGTATGCCAGATTTTTAACCATGCAAGGCAGGTTTTCAGATGCTGATGTTCTTATCAGCCAGGGATTAGCACTTAGCCCTCACGATGAAGTATTACTAAAAACTAAAGAAGCAAACACTGCCGCCCTTGTACAGAGCACGCACACTTCAGCCAATAAAGCCCCAGCCCAACCAGCACACGCTAAAACACCAGAAGACTATATCAACATTAGCTTAAAGGCTTATAACAACGGCAACTACCTGCAATGTATTGAAGCCGCACAAGAAGCCTTGAAATTACATCCGGGTTACGACATAGCTTATAACAATATATGTGCTGCTTATAACAGGCTAAAGCAATACGATAAAGCTATTGAAGCTGCCAACCAGGGTTTACGTTTTAACAATAACAATATTTACCTGAAAGGAAACCTGGCCGAAGCTTACAAACTGAAAAATCAGTAATTATTTTTCCTTTTCCAGCTTCTCCTGTAACAAGGCCATCTCCTGCGTTAGCCTTGTTACATTTTTCTGCAGCTTAGAGTTTACGACAGATAAATGCAGCAGGTATATCAATATCAGAAATATTAATACGGTAAATACAAGGTTAGGGGCAGCATACACCCCAAACAACTTTGCCAACACTTCCAATCCATCACGCCATAGCGAGAACAGAGTAAGCAATGCAGTACAGGCAATCCACACTACGGCATACTCTTCGCGTAGTTTGCCTTTTACAATTAAACGGGAGATGTAAAGCACAAACAAAAAGTCAACTATAATAGTGATAAGCTGTATTCTGGCCATTACTGATAGGTTTAAAAATGACGTATATAAGAGAAGAACATGGAGATGGTTACTTTGGTGCAATAATAAAAGGTAGCAAAATTTCTGATAGAAGATTTACCGCCTGCCCTTTCGCGCATTACTACAGGAGTTTCCGCAATTTCCAGCCCCTGCCGGGCGAAAAACACCAGTGATTCCGGTTCGGGGTATTCATCAGGATAGTACGCCGAAGCCATGGCTATGGCAGTTTTATTCAACAAACGAAACCCGGAAGTGCTATCGTAAATAGCATTTCCGGTAAATACTTTATTTAACCAGTGAAAATACCTGATACCGGTACGCCGTAGCGCTGACGACTGAAACCCTTCCTTCACCAGGAAACGGGAACCAATAACCACATGCGCGCCCGTTGCCTCCTGGCATTGAAGCAACCGCACAATTTCTTCCGGAGGATGCTGCCCATCTCCATCTACCTGCAAAGCAAAATCAAACCCATATCTATGGGCGTACCGGAAACCGGTTTGCACAGCCCCGCCAATACCTAAGTTTACAGGCAAATCCAATACCACCACCCCTTCTTTTCTGGCAATTGCGGCAGTATTATCAGCAGAAGCATCGTTTACTACCGCTATGGATAAATCGTACCCGGGAATGGTTACTTGTCGCAATTGTTGCAGCAAAGCAGGCAACGCTTCCCCTTCGTTAAAACAAGGTATTACTACAAGTACAGTTTTGGCAATTGGCATGTTGGAGCAGGACTATTTGTCAACTAAACTATTAAAAGATTCGACAATGACAAATATATACTGAAATCCTATACCCTTTCCTGTTAGGGTAACTGCAGCCGGGCCATCTGTGTAGACTTTACTGAAACAGCAACCAAAACACAGGTAAGCGACTGGCTACGAAACCTTTGTGCGTGAACGATACCGTTTTACTTTGTCAGGATTGAACATAATATTTACCCCTGACAGCTTTAATAATTGCAGTAGCACTTTATCTGAATGCGCACCTTCCTCCATTGTAAAAGACAGTAAACCATCTATTAACCGATAACAACATACACATTGATTCATTTATTTGCAACCTTTACCAGACAGCACCATACCCTCTTTATGGATAGCATAATAAATTTCATATATGAATGAAAGGTTTTTCTGGTCTGTTTGCTACAGACTCTGTTACATTGAAGCTGGTAGTAACATGGCGTGCTTGTTGCCATTGTATAACATGTTCTGCATACTTCGCACAAAATGCTTACAAATAGTATGAATGGAACTGATAGCAAACAGGATTGCACCACTTGCATTCCCTGTTAGTCAAGATAATAATGCCTGATGCTGTTTAGCCTGTCATCCAGTTCATACACCCAGGGAGTGGCTGTAGGTATATCCAGCTGTGTTACCTGTTCATCGGAAAGGTTTTCAATGTATTGCACCAGTGCCCGCAAGCTATTGCCATGTGCACTGATAATCACTTTCTGATTTTGCTTCAATGCAGGGATAATGCTTTCATGCCAGAAAGGAAGGGCACGCGTCATGGTTTCGCTCAGGTTTTCTGTCAGCGGCAATTCGCGATACGTAAGATCGTTGTAACGCAGGTAGTGTCCGGGAAAGCGCTCATCATTTTCTGTAATGGCAGGTGGGTGCGCATGCGGATCACGACGCCATTGGTGCACCTGCTCTTCACCATACTGTTGCACAATCTCAGCCTTGTTCAGTCCCTGCAAAGCACCATAAAAGCGCTCATTCAGCCGCCACGATTTCTTTACCGGTATCCATAGCTGATCCATTTCTTCCAGCACAAAATGCAGGGTTTTAATGGAACGCTTTAGCACCGAAGTAAACCCTATATCAAAAGTAAACCCATGCTTCTTTAATAGTTGTCCTGCCTGATGCGCCTGTCGCACACCTTCTTCCGACAAATCCACATCTGTCCAACCAGTAAAGCGGTTTTCTTTATTCCATATGCTTTCGCCGTGGCGAATCAATACTAATTTTTGCATATTATTTTACCACCATTATCCTGCCATTTTTATATTATATGTTTACCTTTTCTTTACCAAACCACGTTTTACCTGCTGCTATTACAAGTCATATATACTACTATACAAAAGATAAAAAGGGTTAATTTTATATAGAGATAAAGACACTCAGCAACACTGCTGTTATTTCTTGTTTTTAACAGGCACCAGCATAGTATCATTCATGATAGCAGGATTCTTTTCTTCCGCCCTTGCTTCTATTTCCAGCGGGTTATTATAATAACCATATCGAAGGCAATACCACAGGTAAACAGGTAGGAACAGCAATACAGTCATGCGCTGATATTGTCTCACATGGCATACCTCGTGTCGTACCCACTCGCTATCCCGCAAAAACTCTTCAGCAGTTACCCCATGCAAATAAATAGTACGGCGCACCACCATGGCAATAGCGGAAGCTTTCATTTTGCGGGCTGCATACCTTGCCATCCGGGAATTTTCTTTTATCAGGCACACTAACATAGCTTATGCATCTACAACCTTTCAGAAAGGCCCTGTTTGTTTTGACAGAGCCATTGTTTTATCAACATTGATAAGGTTAGGTTCAGTTATCGGCAATAAAAAAGCCCCGATATTACTATCAGGGCTTCCTTTTCGTGGAGGTTACCGGAGTCGAACCGGTGACCTTTTGCATGCCATGCAAACGCTCTAGCCAACTGAGCTAAACCCCCGAAGAGGTTGCAAATGTATAGGATACATTTGATTCAGACAAAATTTAATCTCATCTTTTTATCCAAATAAAAAAGAGCTCCCGTAAACAGGAACTCTTTCTAAATATAAATAGGTGGATTACGCTGGTAATTATTCGCCCCAGATTTCGCCTTCGCCTTTTAACCAGGCTTTTACAGAATCGGTGGTTACAGACTTTGGACGCTCGATCGCAAATCCTAATGCTCTATCCCAACACAGGCTGGCTAATACACCCAGGGCACGGCTTACACCAAACAACACGGTGTAAAACTCATATTCGTTCATGCCGTAGTGTACCAACAATGCACCGCTATGCGCATCTACGTTAGGCCATGGGTTTTTCACCTTGCCTAAAGCAGTTAAAATAGGAGGTACAGTATCGTAAATGTTCCATACAGTTTGTACTAATGGATCGTTAGGCATGTGCTTTTTACCAAACTCCATTTGTGCAGTAAAACGTGGGTCGGTTTTACGCAATACAGCGTGACCGTAACCAGGTACTACTTTACCGGAAGCCAGGGTATTGTTTACATACTCTGCAATTTGCTCAGGAGTAGGTTTAGCAGTGTTCAGCTCTTCGCGCATTTCAAAAATCCACTTGATCACTTCCTGGTTAGCCAGGCCATGTAAAGGACCAGCCAAACCGTTCATACCTGCTGCAAAGCACAGGTAAGGATCGCTCAGGGAAGAACCTACCAGGTGGGTAGTGTGTGCAGATACGTTTCCACCTTCATGATCGGCATGAATGGTCATGTATAAACGCATCAGTTCAAAAAAGCTCTTGTCTTCGTAACCCATCATGTGAGCCAGGTTACCAGCCCAGTCTAACAGGCCATCCGGCTGGATATGCTCGTTGTTTTTATATTTACGGCGATACACATAAGCAGCAACACGGGGCAGGCGGGCAATCAGATCCATAGAGTCTTCAAAAATGTAACCCCAGTAATCTTTCTTGTTAATGCCTTTTGCGTATGCTTTTGCAAAATGACTTTCTGTTTGCATAGCCATGATAGCAGCAACAAACATAGTCATCGGGTGTGCACTTATAGGAAACGCATCAATTACATCAAATACGTGGTTAGGAACGTGACTTCTGCGCTGCCATACGGAAGTTAATAACTGAACATCTTCTTCAGTTGGAATTTCACCTATCAGCATCAGGTAAAAGATGCCTTCCGGTAAAGGTTCGTCACCGCCTGGAGCTTTAGGTAATAACTGTTGTAACTCGGGGATGGAGTATCCACGGAAGCGGATACCTTCTTTAGGGTCCAGCAAGCTGGTTTCGGTTACCATGCCTGTTATGCCACGCATACCCTGGTAAATTTGCGATAGGGTTACCTCCCCTATTTTTTTAGAACCATGCTCTTTCAACAAATCTTTTATCTCTGCACCAGCGGCTTCTGCTTTCGCTTTGAACCTTTCCTTGATTACTTCCATGACTGCAAAAATTTTTAAATATAGGCTACGACAATTGACCTTTTTTACCTGCTTTTTTAATAAAGGTTAAAGGTAAGTCAACATGCTTATCAACACAAAAGTTTTTGAAAGAAATGAAAACTCCACCCTTATTTAGGTGACTTCTTATATATATAATAAGCCACGCATGAAAACACCAGGTTGGGTATCCAGGCTGCTACTAACGGCGGTAAGTTTCCTTTCGTTGAAAAAATAGTAGAAAACCTGTCCATTAATATAAACAAGGCAGCGATAATGAAGCCCATAGCCAGGTGTACACCGCTTCCGCCTCTTACTTTCTTACTGCCAATGATAGCACCAATTAACGTTAATATAATAACCGCTATCGGCGTAGCATCCCTTCTGTACCTTTCTATCTGAAGTGCCTTTACTCCTTCTGTTCCCCTAAGCTCTTCCAGTTTTATTCGGTGAACGAGTTCGGGAGTGGTCATTTTATCTTTGGCAAAATCATCCTTTCGTAAATCGCGTGGCTCAAAAGTGAACTTCATTTGCTTGGTGGCTGTTAACGTAGTTTTTTCTTTCAGTCCATCTATCTCTCTTTCCACTACCTGGTCCAGTGCCCATTTTTTAGTGGCCGTGTCCCAGCGTATGGTTTCGGCACGCAGGTTAAACGACACCTCATGAGGTTTGGCTTTGCTTACGCGGTGTAAGAAAAACGGGCCGCCCTGTTTGCGCACGGTATCATAATAATGCACCCCTGCATAGGTAAAAGAGTCTATTCTGAAATACAGGTTATTACTGCCTTGCACCAGGGGGTTGTAGGTAGAGTTACCATTTACATATACGTCTTCAAAATAAGTACGCTTCACTTCGGCACGTGGAATCACATACCCGTTGGCATACCATAATATAGCTCCCAGAAAAATACCCGCTAACAGGTAAGGCTGTAACACCCTTCTGAAATGCACGCCACTGGCCAGTATAGCCACAATTTCACTTTTACCCGCCATTTTAGAAGTGAAGAAGATCACCGCAATAAACACGAACAGCGGAAACAGCAGCGCTATAATATGGGGAATGAAGGCCAGATAATAGTCCACCACTATTTTAGAAAAGCTCCAGCCACTTTTTACAAAGTCGTCTGTTTTTTCGCCCACATCCACCACCACCGAAATAATGGCGAATAAGAAAATAGCAAAGAAAAAAGTAGTAAGAAATTTTTTGATAATGTACCAGTCGAGCTTCTTCATACCCCCTAAATGTAAAATGGAATTTTTAAATACTACAATCTTTGCTTTAATACCGGTATTATGTTTTTCTTCCAACTATCAAAGTCGCCTGCCAGAATACGCAAACGCGCTTCCTTTACCAGCCACAGGTAAAAAGCAAGGTTATGAATGCTGGCTATTTGCAAAGCCAGTATTTCATTGGCCACAAACAGATGGCGCAGGTAGGCTTTGGTATAGTAACGGCTGGTTTCACAATCCAGTGAAGGGTCAATTACCGAGAAGTCGGTAGCCCATTTTTTATTACGAATATTAACAACTCCTTGGGTAGTGAACAACATGCCGTTGCGTCCGTTACGGGTAGGCATTACACAATCAAACATATCTACACCCAGCGAAATACCTTCCAGAATATTCCACGGCGTGCCTACGCCCATCAGGTAACGGGGTTTATCTGCTGGCAATATATCGCAGCAAAGCGCCGTGTATTCATACATCATTTCTTCCGGCTCCCCTACACTCAGGCCACCAATGGCATTACCGGTTGCGTTGCAGGAAGCAATGTATTCGCTCGATGCCCTGCGCAAATCCGGGAAAGTGCTGCCCTGTATAATAGGAAACAGGTTTTGCGTGTAACCATACTTATCAGGCGTTTCGGCCAGGCGGGCAAAACAACGGTCCAGCCAGCGGTGTGTTAACTCCATGCTTTTACGGGCATAGGTATACTCACTGGGATAAGGCGGGCATTCATCAAAGGCCATGATAATATCCGCGCCAATACTACGTTGAATATCCATTACACTTTCGGGAGTAAACAAATGGCGGCTACCATCTATATGTGACTGAAACAATACGCCCTGCTCGGTAATTTTCCGGTTTTCGGCCAGCGAAAATACCTGGTAACCACCGCTATCGGTAAGTATAGGACGGTGCCATCCATTAAAATGATGGAGTCCTCCGGCTGCTTCCAGCACGTCCACACCCGGGCGCAGGTATAAATGATAGGTATTACCCAGTATAATCTGTGCATTGATTTCACTGTACAACTGCTGTTGGGTTACGGCTTTCACGCTTCCCACGGTGCCTACCGGCATAAAAATGGGTGTTTGTATTACACCATGATCGGTGGTGATTACCCCTGCACGGGCTTTGCTGTTGCTGTCAACTCCCGCTAATTCGAATGATAATGCTGCCATAGCCGGCAAAAGTACTAACAACCCCCTCAACTATTCAACCTAACAACTATTTTTGCCGGATGAATATATTGCCTTCGGTTCTGCTGTCGCTATTTGCGCTATTTTGTACAATAGTGGCGGTGCAGGTGTTTTATTACCTGTTTTTCTTTAGAAGACTAGCTGCCTACAAACCTTCACAAAAGGCTGAAACCCAGGAATATCCTGTTTCTATCATCATTTGCGCCCGTGACGAAGCGCACAACCTGGCTAAAAACCTGCCGGGCATCCTGGTACAGGGCTACCGCACCAGCCACGAGATTATTGTGGTAAACGACAATTCCAAAGACGAATCAAAATACTTACTGGACGAATTCAAAAAATCATTCAAAAACCTGATTCCTGTGCAACTGTCACAGGAAGCCAAACTCATACCAGGTAAAAAATTCCCGTTATCTATGGGCATTAAAACAGCACGCTACGAAATAGTGTTGTTAACCGATGCGGATTGTATGCCGGCCAGCGAATTCTGGCTGCAGAAAATGCAGGATGCTTATCAACCAGGCATTGATATTGTGCTGGGTTACGGCGCTTATCATAAAATGCCGGGTATCTTAAATAAGCTGATCCGCTTTGAAACCTTCCATTCAGCCTTACAGTACTTTTCATTTGCACTGGCCGGCCTTCCTTATATGGGCGTGGGTCGCAACCTCTCTTATAAAAAAGCATTATTCTTTAATAACAAAGGCTTTTCATCTATTAACCAGATTCCTGGTGGCGATGATGACCTGTTTATTAACATGGTGGCCAACAAAAAGAATACAGCAATTGTAATAGACCCCGAAACCTACACCCTTAGCAGCCCCAAGAAAACCTGGAAAGAATGGTGGCGTCAAAAAAACAGGCATTATTCAGCAGCGCGTTATTATAAACCCAAGCATAAGTTTTTATTGGGATTGTATTCTTTAACACACGCTATGCTATATCCCTTGCTGATAGTAGCGTTGTTTTATAACTGGTGGATAGCTTTATCGGTATACGGCGTGCGTTTACTGTTACAATCGTTTATCTGGTACAAGAGCATGAAGAAATTGCAGGAGGTGGATCTGTGGCCCATGTTCCTGTTGTTCGATATCTGGATGTTTGTATACTATTTCCTGTTTGTGCCCGCTTTATGGAAAAAGCCTAAGCAACATTGGAATTAATAACAACAAATTGAGTGTTTACTAAAAAGGAGGATGTTTACCATGGAGGTAGTTTTAAAATATTTTACAGAGTTTACGGAGAAGCAGTTGGAACAGCTGACTGCATTGAAAGAGTTATATACAGAGTGGAATGAGAAAATAAATGTGATTTCCCGCAAAGACATTGATAGTCTGTATCTGAAGCATGTGCTGCACTCATTGACCATTGCAGCGGTGATAGATTTCCGGCCAGGCTCTCAGATTATAGACATAGGCACAGGTGGCGGTTTTCCGGGCATCCCTCTGGCTATTTTCTTTCCCGAAGTACAGTTTCACCTGGTAGATAGTATTGCCAAAAAACTGAAGGTAGTACAAGCGGTAGCAGAAGGCGCTGGCTTAACCAACGTTACCGTACAACATACCCGTGCTGAAGAAATTAAAGGCCGCAAGTTTGACTTTGCCGTTTCCCGTGCGGTAGCTCCTTTAAAAGACCTGCTGCAATGGAGTAACCCATTGTTAAAGAAAGGGGGGACGCAGGAGCTGGCCAACGGTTTAATATGCTTAAAAGGCGGCGACCTGGCCCAGGAAATATCTGAAAGCAATGCCCGCCCCAGGATGATCCCTGTAAGAGATATTTTTCCGGAGGAAGGTTTTGAAGACAAATACCTGCTGCACGTAGCGCGATAAGATTCTTAAAATATACTTAACTCATCATAAACTACCGGGTTTTATCCGAACTTCACTGAATGCCCCCAAGTAGCAAACCACCGATAGCACTTGCACCGGCAGGCTGGAAATGTGCCATACAGGAACTGCTTTTTATGAAAAGGATGGTTACTGGCATATTGGCTGTCGTGCTGATACTGTTCATTTTTCCTCATTTCTTTCAGCTGATCGAAAAACGGGAAGGCATAGTATTGCACGATATTGTGTTGCAGTATGTTCCTCCAACCAATGTATCTGTACCTATTTTTATATTGCTGTGGGGTATGTTCTTTTTGTTTGTGGTTCGTATTATACAAACGCCTGCCCTGCTTCTTACGTTTTGTTATTGTTACTTAATACTGTGCATCATGCGCATAGTAACCATATCACTGGTGCCTTTAAATCCGCCACATGGTTTGATAGAGTTGGCCGACCCGCTCAGCAATCTCTGCTATGGCAAGAAGTATATTACCAAAGACCTTTTTTTCAGCGGACATACTTCTACCATGTTCCTGCTATTTTTATGCCTGGATAAGAAATGGGATAAACGTATAGCCCTTGCAGTAAGCATATTAATGGGTTGCCTGGTGCTGATACAACATGTACACTACACCTGTGATGTACTGGCAGCCCCCGTGTTTACCTGGTGGTGTTTTAAAATGGGTAAAAAGCTGGCGTTAAGAGAAGGGACATTTTAAAATAGCATATAAACAGAAAAGCCGGTTCAACGTTGAACCGGCTTTTCTGTTTATATGTTTCACTTATGGTACGTAAGTAGCCGGAATAAGCGTAATTTTTGCGGTAATAGTGCCTGAAAAAGGCAAACCTGGTATGGATTGATTGTAAGCATCTCCCACACCAAGCTTTAAAATACCATTATAATAGAAATACGTGTACGAGTAGCCATTATACACCTGTGGTAAAGCTTCGTAATTATGAGTGGCGCCATTAAAATCCACTGCTACCGAAATAGCACCGTCAGCATACTCCACCGTATTGATATCGTTGGTAAGGTCAATGTTTTTGGTGTAGTAGGTTTTATCAGTGGCGTCATAAACCCAGTCAGTGATTTTTATGTCCTGATAAATAGTTTTACTGGGAGTTACCTGTGTGATATACTCTTTTTTACAGCTGGAAAAAAAGACCAAAAGGGCCAGTAAGGGTAGAATAAATAGCTTCTTCATAATCCAAGTTTAATTGTGTGCTTTAATGCAAATTACATGCTAAAAAACGATGAACAAACATAATTCTCCTGCCATTCTCCCTAAAAAGCCCTTTAAATAGCCTATTTAAACAGTTTATTGACCAATGGCTGCAACTTCATCTCAATGATATACGCCAATCCTGCCACCAGGGCTATTTTGGTAACAATTTCCAAAACCGGGTTCATTTCAAAATGGGACTGCACCCAAATGGGATAATGCAGCACATAAATTCCATAAGAGATAGGTGCTATCAGATAAAAAGGCTTTATCACGTTTACCAACGCTTTGGTGATATTGGTAAGATATATGATACCTGCCAGGCAAAGTAAGGCAAAGCCAAAATGCCGCAGTACCAGGTAAGGGTATATACCTACCTGCACATTATGATTGCCGGTATAGAAAATAGCAGTTTTCACCATTAATATCCCTATAATCAGTAACAGGTACTTTACCAATAAGTCTGGCCTGCTTTTCTTTCTGTCGCCCAGGAAATATTCCCCCACTTCCAGTCCGCCCCACCATATCAGAAAGTAAGAGAGCACCAGGAAAATATGATTAGGGAAGAGGATATAGATCACCATGTTCACAACACTGAATAAGCCAATAACATGTATTCTGGAAGGTTTATCTTTTATCACCGGGTAAACAAAAGGAAACAACAGGTAAAACATCCATTCATAAGAAAGCGACCAAAGCGGTGCATTTCCTAAAAAAGAGTTCACTATATTTCCGGGCTTTCCCGTTTCAAAATCCTGTAGCATTAACAGATTACCAATGAGCTCTTTTACAGAAAAAGTATGGCTCACAAAAATCACAGATACCAGCAAGGCGCAAATTAACGGGAAGTAAATTCGTCTTGCTCTTTTAACAAAATAGGTTCGCAATGTTTTATCACTCCCCTTTTCATATGAGTAAAATATCACCAGCCCCGATAATATAAAAAAAATAATAACCGCTTCCTGCCCAAACCTGAATGGCAGGCGTAGCAAACCCGAAAGACTGGCCGAACTAAGTATCCAGTGTCCTATTGCAACGTAAATACTGGCGGCTCCTCTTAAAGATTCAAGGATATGTAACTTCTTCATTATTCAAATGGGATTAAAGTAAAAAATGCACATTACAGGTAATATGCATTTTTCAACTAAGATGGTATGGTAGTAAACAGGAAAACGAGCCTTATCAATTACGGACGACCAATACTTTGATAATGGAATCCCAGCCCTCTCACCTGTTCTACTTCAAACAGGTTACGACCATCAAAAATCGTCTTCGTTTTCAGTAGAGAAGCAATTTGTTCAAACACGGGTGTTCTGAATTCGTTCCACTCTGTAGCAATAATCAACGCGTCTGCATTTTGCAAAGCACTGTATGGATCTTCTGCAAAAGCAATACTGTCGCCCAATAAACGTTTTACATTTTTCATGGCTTCCGGATCAAAAGCAGTTACAGTAGCACCTGCTGCCAGCAATGCATCAATAATATATAAAGCCGGCGCTTCACGAATGTCATCCGTATTAGGTTTAAAAGCAAGCCCCCACAACGCAAAGTGTTTACCCTTCAGCGAGTCGTTATAATATGCTTTAATCTGGCTCACCAGGTGCAGCTTCTGCAATTCATTCACTTCTTCTACCGCATTCAGTATTTTAAAATCGTAGGCTACTTCGGTAGACGATTTAATCAACGCTTTTACATCTTTAGGAAAACAGCTGCCACCGTAACCAATACCAGGAAACAGAAAACGCTTTCCAATACGCTCATCTGTTCCAATACCTTTGCGTACCATATCAACATCAGCTCCCAGTTTTTCACAAAGCCGGGCAATCTCATTCATAAATGAAATTTTGGTAGCCAGAAAAGAGTTAGCCGCATACTTGGTTAATTCAGCGCTTTTCTCATCCATAAAGATGATAGGATTTCCCTGGCGAACAAAAGGCGCATACAAATCTTTCATCAGTTTTTGCGCTCTTTCAGAAGTAGTACCAATTACTACACGGTCAGGCTTCATAAAATCATCCACAGCTACACCTTCACGTAAAAACTCCGGGTTACTTACAACATCAAAATCGCCCGAATAATTTTTAGCAATGGCAGCATGCACCTTTCCGGCAGTTCCTACCGGTACCGTGCTTTTATCAATAATAACTTTATAATCTTTCAGCAATTTACCAATCTGGTCAGATACGCCCAGAATATAGCTTAAATCGGCACTTCCATCTTCTCCGGGCGGTGTAGGCAATGCCAGAAATACCACTTCAGCATCAGCCAAACCCGCCGCCAGATCTGTTGTAAACGTTAAACGCCCTTCTTTAAGGTTACGGGCAAATAATACTTCCAGTCCGGGTTCAAAAATTGTGATTTCCCCGCCGGAAAGCTTTGCAACTTTGTTCGCGTCTATATCTACGCATGTTACATAATTTCCGGTTTCAGCGAAACAGGTACCTGTTACTAAACCTACATAACCAGTACCAACTACTGTCAGTTTCATTACTTGAGTCTCTTTTAGTTTATATAAATACAGGCTGCCATGCTATTATCACATTTGCACTGCATACGTTAAGAATATCAATAAATAAATTAGCGGAAAGTATAAAAAAACTGCACCCTCGCATTCAATGGACGCAGTTAGAAGAATATCAGGAATGCAGGAGAATCAGTAAGCCTGTTCTTCGCCCTTAAAAATATTTATCACGGTCATGAATATAATTTTTACATCCAGCATCAGCGACCAGTTTTCCATATACCAGATATCATATTCCACCCTTTTCTCCATCAGCTCTGTATCTTTTGTTTCCCCCCTATACCCATTTACCTGTGCCCAACCGGTAATGCCAGGTTTCAGAAACTGACGCACCATATACTTTTTAATAATGGCACTGTATTGTTCGGTATGCTTTAACATGTGCGGCCTCGGGCCAACAATACTCATATCGCCGATAAATACATTCCAGAACTGTGGAAATTCATCAAGACTTGTTTTACGTAAAAAGGCACCTATTTTAGTAATTCTTTTATCTCCTTTAGAAGCCTGAAGCAAATCACCTTCCTTATTTTCTCTCATGCTTCTGAACTTATAACACCAGAAAGGTTCATTATTTTTTCCTGAGCGTAGCTGGCGAAAGAATGCTGCCCCCTTAGATTCTAATTTAACAAGAATTGCCAGAATGGGAATAAGCCATGATAGAATGAGTATAATTACTATTGAACTGATAAAAATATCAAAAAATCTTTTCTTAACACGGCTGCTTACATCCTGAAGCGGCTCTGCCCGTAGGCTGATCACGGGTAAAGTATCGAGGTATTCCACATGATGCGCAGCATAGGCACCTGGTTGAAATTCCCCTACAAATTTTACACGGATACAGTTACGTTCAGCAACTTCCAGTAACTCTGTTACCTTTTCGTGTTGCCCAGGCAATAGTGTGGAATAAACTTCCCGGATCTCATTTTTAATAGCAAAATCGATACACTGATCAATGGCACCAACAATTCTTCCATCCTCGTTAATTGCATACCCTCCACTATCATCTATATCAAAAAAGCCTTCAAATGAATACATTTTTTGCTTGCCTTCAAAGTAGTTGGCCAGCTTCATACCCATTTCATTATATCCGATAATAGCCGTTTTCTGCTGTAATCTGGCTTTATCTATAATAAACTCTACTACAAACGTAAGGAAAAAGCGACTGATAGTAAAAAACACACTCTGCAAAATAAGGCTCACCAGCACAAAGCTTTTATAAAACTCAGCCTGATCTCTATACATCAAAAACACAGCAAAAAAACAGATATGTACCAATATCGTTTTAACTGTTTGACGGAAAGTTGTTTCTAACTTGGCTAAAGTAACATACTGATATAAACCTAATAAACCCGCAGCCAGCAGCCAGCATAAATTAAAAGCAAATAGATTTAAGGGACTGTACTGTGTTCCCAGTGAATTATTAATATTTTGAAGTATAAAATAAGATATAAGCCACGATCCATTCACAATGATGAAATCGCTTGTTAATAGCGTTACTCTTAAAAGATACTGGAAACGGGTTCCCATGAGATACTGGTTTTAAATGGATATTAAACATACTCTTAGCATTTTCAAATGGCAGTAGCAATATCTCTTATAAGGGGAAATACAAAAGCCATGCTAAAATTACATTTTTATCTAATTTTTTACAACAAAACCCTTATACATCACCTATATACCTGCTTAAAACATTATCAATAGACAAATTATTCTCTGCATAAGCCCGGGCATGAGTTGCAACATCTAAATTACTACTCATTATTGCATTCTCGATCCCCTTAGTTAAGGAGTCTTGATTCTCAGCTTCTACCAGAATTCCAATGCCGTATTTTTTCACCAGATCGTACAAGGAAGAACCCGGATTAGCCGTAATTACAGCTACTCCCCCCACAGCAAGAATGGTTGTTAGTTTTGAAGGCATTACCAAATCACTGGCTTTAGCTTTTTGAATTACCAGATGCAGATCGGCCATATTTAAAAACTTATTGAACTTTTCAAATGGCTGAAGTGGATAAAAAACCACATTTCCCAGTTTTAAAGCCTCAGCTATCGCTTTTAGTTTTTCTTTATAAGGTCCCGAACCACAAATAAGAAATTTAATATCCTTTTTTTCCCTTAGCTTATCAGCAGTATGTATAATTGCCTCTAATCCCTGTTTTTCGCCAATGGCACCGGAGTATAAAACAATCTTATCGGTGGGCGCAAACCCAAACTCCTCTTTCAACTGCTCTTTATCATTCAATGGATGAAACACATTCACATCCACCCAGTTAGGAAAAAAGGTAACTTCTTTGCCCGCCTTGGCTTTGATCTTTTCTATCATTCCATCAGAAATACTACTAACAGTATCAGCATGCTGAATGATATACTTTTCCAGACCAAATAAGGTTTTAATCACCTTTTCCGACTTTATCATCTGTAAGTCGCGGGCAGCCTCGATCTGCAAATCCTGTATATGATAAAAAAACTTAGCCTTACGTATCTTCTTATATAATACAGCCAGTAGTCCCAGGTGAAACGGAGGCACTACTGTAATAACAACATCAAATTTTTTAGCAGGAATTAATTGTAAAATCTTTACAAAGCACGACATGCTGAATGAAAAATCCAGCATAATACGCTTTAACCCGGAAGGCGTTTTGGGTACATAATGTGGACAGCGGTATATTTTTATATGATTGCCCCCTTCTGTAACCGCTTCTTTTATTTCTGTTTTATACCAGAACCAGCGCTTATGATAAGGATGCTGAACCTGCCAGTGGGGGTAGTAGGGATAAGTAGTGATAACGGTGCATTCAAAACCCTTGGCAGCAAGCCAGTCTATCATTTCACCATTGTATTTACCAATACCGGTGGTTTCAGGATAAAAGTTACCGCCAACGAGTAAAATTCGTTTTTTAGACATAGGAGATTGGAAATCGTACTAAATATTAGCAATATTACATGATGCTTAACAGAACTTGATATTATTACCTAAACCCTGCCATTATTTTCTACCTGCATTTGTTCTTTTGTTTTTAAAACAATAAAGTATTCATAGATGGATTGTAAAGTAGCATATGTTATACCCTCTTTGCCATCAAGAAAAGAACGCCGCGCCACAACCATATACATCCACTTAATAAAGGGCCGGAAAGGCATTTTATAAAAAATGCCTTTCTGATGATAGCGCTTTTCAGAAAAGTCTTTACTCAACAGGGCTTTTTTCCATGAAAAATTAAAGTTGCCCTTGTGTTCTTCTATCCATCGCGCCGCTTCCATTGAAGAATATTGATTGTGCTTATGAAGCCAGTGAGCATATCCCTTAGAAAAGGGATAGTGGTCAAAGTAATAATTCAAATCTTTCACTTCTCCTTCTACTTCTATCACCTCATTAATTTCTCTGTGATAAGATGCTTTTCCTTTTCGTACCAGCCGGATATAAAAAGGAGATATCTGCGCATGCTTTAACCACCTCTTGCCTAAAAAATCCCTTCTCCGTATTCTGAAGCCAGCTGTACCAGGAGTAGTAACCGGCAACACCTGTCTTATTTCACTTACCAGGTCGGCAGGTATACGCTCATCTGCATCCAGGATAAATATCCAGTCATGTAAATAATTCAATGTGGTTAATGCAGCATTCCGCTGACTTGCATACCCATCAAATTTCCGTTGGCTGATTTTTGCACCAAACGATTGGGCGATATCCAAAGTTTTGTCATCGCTAAAGGAATCAAAAACATGCACATCATCGCACCATGCCACTGACTTAAGACAATCAGCAATATCTTGCTCTTCATTCTTAGTCAATATCAGAACAGACACCATTGTATTTAATTTTTACCCGGATAATTAATCAGTTATTACTCTTTCTTTCAGCGGCTTACATGGGTGCCCTGCACAAACCATCCATGCAGGCATATCTTTAGTTACCACCGAACGTGCACCAATAACAGCACCATCACCAATGGTAATACCAGGATGAATAAATACTTCTGCTGCTATCCACGCCATATTACCTATATGAATAGGCTGAGTATATAAGGGATGTCCCTTTTTTGTGTAATCGTGCGATCCAGTACAAATGTTGGATCCTTGTGAAATAATGGCTCTTTTGCCGAGAAATATTTTACCCTGGCTATACAACTCAACGCCATTGGCTATACCACATTCATCATCCAGTTCCAGGTTCCAGGGCGCCCATATAGTAACCTTAGGATACACGTGTACCCCTTTACCCACTTTGGCCCCGAAACATTTTAATATAAAGGCTCTCCAGGCATGAAGAGGCTTAGGCGAATACTTGAAAAAAACAACATAAAAAACGCTCCAGATCACTCTTTGAATCCTGTTTGATAAGGAAAAAGATGCACCTGTGTGTGTGTCACTGTTTACCATAAAAAGGAAGGGTTAACTATTTTTATTCGTTAATACTTGTTTCATTGCTAATGCCGCCTGCTCTACATCATAATAAGTTTGATAAGCATTTTGGGCATTGCTTCCCATAACCTGCTTTTCCTCATTGGAAAATGCTATCCACTTTTCCAATAACTCTTTCACCCCTTCTGCATTATCATTAGCTACCAGTCCCGCTTTGGCCGCGCTGATTTCTTTCCAGATATTTACCTGGTTAGAAATTAAAACCGGTTTACCACAAGCCATAGCCTCCACTACTGCAATACCAAAATTCTCCTGGTGGCTTGGCAGTACAAAACATTCGCAGCCATAAAAAGCACCCCACTTTGCATCTCCCCCCAACATACCTGTAAAAAGTATATTATGTGCACCTTTAGCCAACTCCTGTAATTGTTTGCCATACTCACTTTCCATTCCCGGACCGGCAATTACCAAAGCCGGCAGCTTATGCCCTTTTTTTTCTACAGCCAGGTAAGCAGTCACCAACAGGTCAACTCCTTTCTTTGAATCTACCCTGCTCAAAAACAACAGGTAAGGCTGGCTATTCAACCCGGCACTCAGTGCCTCAAACGCTTCGGTCATTTCTTTACGAAAAGCTGGTGGTTTGGATATGCCGTACCCGATATTCAATTCCCGCTGAGGTTTATATCCATTAAATGTTTCTCTGGCCAGCAACAGCTCCTGCTCACAGGTGAACAAAATACCATCTGCCCCATTGATAACATATTTTTCAATTAAATGCCAGAACACAGAATTCCGGATAGCCTTTACTCTACGCTCTTTTGCCCGCTGAAACCAGGGATCCAGCATACCGTGTGGCATCACATACAACCTGGGCGCTGTGCCATTCTTCTGCTTATACTTTTTCCAGAAACTGTATACTCCATAAGAATTGTATAGCCATAAACCATGGATGATAATAATATCATATGCTGCTATATGTTGCTCCAGCCAGGAATGCAGATTGCTGCAATAAGCGTAAGGACCTTTTGCAGGCCCTATTGTGTGAATGGTAAAAGGATCTTTTCCCAGGTAAGCAGCACCCGGAACATCAAAACATAATACTTCATTCTCCACACCAATAGCTTTTAAAGCCGGTATACTATTCCGGATCCCCTGGCAAGGCCCTCCGTTTTTAGGATCCATCGTGGAAATTACACGCAGTATCTTCATTTGCTCCAAGCTGTATAAGGTTTATTATTATGATCTGTGCTATGGACGTAATGCACTATTTGAGAAAAATAACCGGCCATTGCTTCTCCGGAGATATTAGCCCCGGCCCAGTTTTTAATAAGTTGCCTTTGCTCATCTGTTACTGTACCTTGTTTCATACAGTTTTGCAGCAGACTGGCAATGCCGGCAACCGAACAATCCTCTATTACCTCTCCTAAAAATGCCGCGTTCTTATTAATAAATACAGAAGATCCACAGAATTTACTCACCAGCACGGGTGTACCAGCCATTAAAGCCTCGCTGATCACTGCCCCCCAACCGTCATGTCTGCTGGGCAAAACAAGCAAGTCGTATGCAGCTATCCTTTCGCGCATCACTTCATTAGGCAAAAAGTCAAGTAACCGTAACTTCTCCTTTAAAGAGGAGGCATTTTGTACAGCCAGCGCCTGCTCTTTATTCGCCTGCTCAACGCAATAAAAGTCAGCTGAAAATGCAGCATCATTCCCTATAGATTCCAACGCCTGTATTAACAGGTCGTAACCTTTCCGGTGAATCATTGATCCTACAAAAGCCAGTTTGAATAACTGATTAGCCGGTCTTTCCTGCTGTTTACCGGCAAGCCTTTCTATAGTATAGGCCCAATGGAAAATCTGGCGGGGAGCATATCCCCATTGTTGGTATTGGCGTACAGCCTGCCCCCCTATGCCCAGGAGAAAAGCAATTTTTTTTCCATATTGCATTTTATGCACGTACCCCCGCAGCATTCTTAACTTCCCTTTCCAGCCTCTTTCATCCATAGGCTCAGAAAGAACCCCGATAATGCATTTACGGGCTACAGCGTATTTAAATGCCTGGTGAACGCCGGGAAACGCCGCTATTCCTGAAAAAACATGTATGCAATCAACACCGCTGTTTGCATCAATAATGCTTTGCCAGTTATTTACAAAATCGGCCGCACTCACCACTTTTACCCCGGTAAGCACAGGCTCTTTCCAGCCCATGCTCACTCTTTTAGCCGACAATGCTTCTGTGATAATCAGTGTAACCTCGTAACCATTTACATTGGCAAGCGCATTAAAAAATGCAGATTGGTGAATACTATTGGTATTCTGCCAAAAAAATAATTTCATAAAGCGGGGTTATTGGTTCTTTATAGTTTTTTCATAAAGATCGAAGTATTCCTGAGCAACTCTTTCAGGTGCAAAACGCTCCAGGTTCTTTAGTCCGTTTTGTATCAGCACCTCGCGGTAACTGCTGTCATTTTTTAACTTCAGTAAAGCCACCCGTATTTCATTCACATCAAAAGGATTTACCAGCACAGCAGCATCGGCGGCGATTTCCGGCATGCTGGCTACATTACCGGTAATCACTACCCTGCCGGTGGCATTGGCTTCTATAATAGGAACTCCAAAACCTTCATACTCTGATGCAAAAAAAAGAATATCACATTTTCTATAGCATTCTACCAGTTCCTCCCTGGGAATTCGCTCATGCCATTCATAGGCTATCCCTTTTGCTATCAGTAATTCTTCCAGTTGCGCATCTCTTTTACGAACCAGTATTAAACGAAAGCTATGGCCTTCTATTGCTTCTATTAACCGGTGAATGTTTTTATTCAGTCCGCCCCCTACCTGGAGTATAGCAGGACATGATTCGTCAAACGTTTTAGGGCTGTAAGTAAAATCGGCAGGGGCAGGATTATAGATAACGTGCACCTTACTGGCCGGAACATTGGTATGCGCTAAAATTCTGCTTTTGGTAAACTCAGAAATAGTGGTTACCGCAGCAACCCTCGACAAAGGCAAATCAAGCCAGAATAATTTAAATATTTTTTTCTTTATTCCTGTCAGCGTTCTTTCATAATGTCCAACATCATGAATGGTTAATATCGTTTTCTTTCCCTTTAAAACCAGGGCCAGAAACTGAACATCGCCAGTAATATGATTAATGTCGCCTTGTACCTTAGGCGCTTCCAACAGGGAGTATAAACGTTTCCATTTCTCGGTGCAATAATATTCAGCCATCTGAATTTTTCCCGCCAACGCTTCTCTGATTAAACTAAACACGCCTTCAATGCTAAATGCCGAAGGGGCTTTGGGTCGATAATAATAGGTAACCTTCATAAATCCCGTTATTTCATAAAGTTGATACAATACCTCTGTAAACCAGAAAAACTACAAACCCATATTTTTCAATATTGCGGTGCAAATATCTTCATTCCCTACTTGTAGCCTGCGCACTTTTTCCATACCCTTTATCCTTATACTTTCTCTTTTTGCGTCGTCGCTGAGTAACTCTTTACAAATAGCAGCACACTCTTTTGCATTGCTCCAGAATACCGCTTCCACGCCTTCTTCATACATTTTCTGGTGCACACTTGTTCTTTCAGCACATAACAGCCCACCAACATAGGGCACTTCTACCGATCTCCTTGTGTGCAAATCGCGATTACCTTTTGATAATAACCCTATACAAATTTTAGCACCCTGTATGGCAGTCATATAATCAGTATTGTGTATTGATTTACCGCGCATATGAGATTGAATACTTTCGTAATGGGCACTTCGTTCCCAGCCATCGCCCCATATACTAACAGGTACACCTTCTTCAATCAACTCTTTAAAAAATAAATCTCTGTTTTCATGCGGAATCCATGTGCCAATAAAAGCCACTTCTGATTGAAATTGCGATGGCACCTGCTCACGGCTGTTATAAGGAGAAGTATGTATTACTTCATCGTAAGACATAAATACCTTCATCACTTTTTGCGCACCATATTTCTTTAATTCCGCTTCTTCCTTTTCATAGCGAACTACACAAAGATCATAATAACGCAAGCCTTTAAGCAGGCTTTTAAAACGGTTACCATCTCTTTTACCGGTAGGATCATCATTGTTGTATAACACCATGGGACATCCCACAGCTTTTAATACCAGCGCTGCCTGCCTGCCTATCAGCTCGCCGCTATTTACCCAGATAAGATCGGGTTTTGGTAAAACTGATAATTGCGCTGTTAACCATTTGGCTACTACAGGTTGCAAAAAAGCATATCCTGTTGAATAATGCAACTTGTTTAAAATGGCATTGGTTAAATATTTTTTTACAGCTAACCTCGGGTTAATAATGGTAACAGCATGGTTTAACCTTACCAATGCTTCCATTCTGTGCCTGGAAGTGGAATGAATATTATCCTCGCCTATATACAATATGTTCATGTGCTAACTGTTCTTTAGAATTCGGGTAATTAACCTGGAAGCATGGAAAAAAAACAGGTACAGCAGCACCATTTGTATCCATCCTCTAATCACAAAAACCACCACATACAATACATTCTCAAAACTGATATAAAGGAAAATGGTGGTCAGGGAGATCAATGCTATAAAACTAAAAATAGACTTAAACTGTGAGTTACGCGTTCGTATCACAAAGGTATCCCAGAGAAAGAAGGCCGGAATAATCACAATGTATAATAATAACAAATACCACCACCCGAAAGAGGCCATTCCAAAGCCCGCAAAGTGCCCTACCCTGAAGCCGCCAAGCGCATTCGCCCCTCCCACACGATCATATAAAAAATCTCCGGAGGAATAGGAATTGACCACTTCTTTATTAATATTGATGTGTAATGCCTTCATGATAGGATCGGGAAAGACTGCCATAGGCCGTTCTATAGCATATTGTGTAACTACCGGATCTATTCCACCCAATTTATCAGCTATCTCCAGACTGGCGTCATTCATTTTCATGTTACAAAACCTGGACAAAAAAATGTTGTCAAGGTAATGTTCGTCCCACCCCCCTACCGGCTTGGGCGCCGCCGACATATTCTCATATTCTTCCAGCTGCTCTTTATCCAGGAAAGTTTCGTAAGTAAGCTTCAGCAGTTCCAACCTGTCAATATCATGGCGATATTTTCGCACCACTACCATGGCTGTGGCAATGTCAGCCAGGGGCCCTGTTAACAGCCACAATACTACAAAGCCTATCATGATATTGCGCCGGGTAAAAAACTTAGGTATATATACCCCCATTAATAACCCCATGAAATATCCAAACCCTAACGCAGTAAACCCGAACATAAATGCGCCACGACTATTCCGGCCCAGGCTTACCAGAAACAAAGCGATAGTAAACAATGTAAGATGAATAACGTTTTTCTTCGTTACTTTTCTATCACTACCGTGCAGATGGTTGAGTAGAATATAGAAAGGAGCATAGGTAAAAGGAATTAAGCCCTGAATAAACTTATTTCCCGCTCCGGACACCTCATTGCCTACCGAGGGTGAATAAAAGTATACATAAAACATGGCCATAAGTCCCCCCATACCAATAAGCCATACCTGCTGGTTGCTGGGGCTATCAAAAAGCCTGGCCCACACCATAGCCCTTTGTATCCTGTTAAAGAAATAGGTATATCTCTCTAACAAAAACCGGTAAGTTAAATGTGCCAGTGATAAAACAAAAATTCCTATTAATGAATGCGTAAAAACTTCGTAAGGCGTGTTCAGGTTGTAAATAACCGGATGTGCATCCAGTAAAGTAAACATCATAGGAAAGTGAAACTGCCTGAGAGAATAAGACATGACCGTTAAGGTAGATAACGGGTAACGTTCCACTATCGACCTCAGCAATATAGACCTTACCGTAACCCACCAGCCAAACATACAGGTTACAACCGCAAAAAAATTGGCTACAGAAGGAAAGAATACCATTTGAAATACAGCAGCAACAGCCAAAAGGATAGTAGTCCATCTATTAAACAATGCCAGGAAGTTAAATTTCTTCAACTTCTGAGCATCCAGCTGTCTACTTTGATTTGTCATTGCCATCATATTCATTATACCCCCTTCAGTAATCTTTTAGCGGAAAAAATTCTACCACATCTTCCTCCTGCAGAAATAATATACAACAGCCATTTACCCAACGAAGAAAACGCGTATCCCGATTTTAACCCGTTCAGCTCTTTAAAGAAATTTTTATTCCCCTTCAGGTAAAATTTAATAGCTGCATCGCGCTGTAATGAGTCGTACTGCAATGTTCCATGCAACTTCACAAAGAAGGTATTTCCGGGATATTGTTCCTGCACGGCATTATACAATCTTTCTACAATAATGTGTTTTTGCCTGATCAGTTCCCCTTTCTTATTCAGGTAGTTGGAAGCTACATTAGGATGTCTTCTGATATAGGTAACAGAAGTATCTACTACACCAAAATCAACAAACCTTGCTGCCCTGCTCCAAAATTCAAAATCACCCGCGTAAGGCAAGCTTTGATCAAACCATCCTGCCTTTGCAAAAAGACTGGTGCGTAACGATACATTCGACAGGTTACCGGGCAGGTTGCCGAATATATAAAACCAGATGTCTGCTTTTCCTGCCTTTATTAAAGCAGGAACTGATGATTTTTGATATTCCAGCAAGTGCTTTCCTGTAACTGATTCATGATTAAACCGGGCAAAACCGGTTTCAGGCGCAGCCGTGTTCCAGTAATTTACTACCTGTTGCAGCGAAGTCTCCGACAGGAAATAATCATCCTGGCAAAGGATCTGGCAAACAGGAGCAGCCGCCTGCTGAAATAAAAAGTTCAGATTGCCAAAGATGCCCAGGTTCTTCTCCTGTGCAAATAATTTTATCCTGGGATCATTTAAAGCAGTCAGGTATTCTCGCGATCCGTCTGTACTTACATCGTCACTAATCAGCAACTCCCAGTTCTGAAATTGTTGCTTTAGTACCGATTCCACACATTCTTTCAAAAACGGAAGACCATTGTATACGATTGTAATAATGGATATCTCAGGTTGCATTGTCAGATTTTTTCCAGTTAAATTTTATCAGCAAATTTTCGGCCTAGTTTCTGAATAGGCCATTCTACATAATAATGGAATGGCACTGATATTACTAATGAAAGCAGCACAGATAAAATGATCAAGAGATATACAGGCAAATAATTTGCCAGTGTAAACCCAACCACGCCAATAACAATAGGATGTAACAGATACAAGCTAAAAGAAACCTTACCTAACTCTATAAGATATTTATGATTTAACAATGCCGACGCACTGCTGCTGATAGATAACACCAGCAATAGCACAGATGCCATACAAACCACATAATCAGCCGGAATCTTAGCTGCCACTTTTAATAAAGGTGCCGGCAACACCGGAATCAGCCATTTATAGGTATACAGTACAATGGCTATCAGCAACACTATTACGGTTTGCCATTTACTCAGCTTTTCAAAATAAGCCAGTATCTGCTGATGGTATTTAGATAAGAGAGCTCCTACCAGAAAAAAGGTAAGGTAATAGAACAGCCCAAAATCTTTCCAATGCGATTGGAAACCAAAGTGTTTGCCTATATGGTAAAACACCAGGTTAGCCGCTGTAACAGCAATACATGCCGATATTGACAAACGCTTGAATAAAATAGCTATAAAAGGAAATAACAGGGATACTTTCAATTCAATGGGCAGGCTCCATAAAGAAGTTACTACATTATGAAAACGTCCTTGCATGGGAAACATAAATCCAGCAACATCTGAACCGGTGACTGGCTTATCATAAAAACCATTAAACCACTCGCTTAAATGTTCAATACGCGGTGCGCTGCTAAAATAAAGGTTTAACACTATGCCTATGCCCAATGCAATAAGGTAAGGCAGATAAATTCTGAAGATTCTTTTTATGAAAAAAGAAAGATAACTGCCATTCTTTTCATTGTAATAGGGAATGGCCAGTACAAAGCCACTCATTACAAAGAAAAGAATTACCGCTTCATGCCCGGCCCAAAGCACATGCAATACGGAATTGGTCAATAGTTTTACCATAGGGCCTGCATCCTTTGCATGAGTAGTAAATGCACCGTAGAACAAAGCCGACATAATTAAACAGTGGTGCATTAATACCTGGAAAGAAGCAATGCCCCGTAAAGAGTCTAGGGTATGGAGCCTGTAAGATCCTTTGTTTTGTGAACTCATAAACGCTGCTATAGAAACTTTAAATGATGAGGAACAATCAGGCTTTTATCAATTTGCCCATTACCGGTATTTTTTTAAGCAATCCGTTTGTTTTTTGAATAACCAATACCGGCAGCCTTTTCCAGTACCAACGCACATTGATGCCTACTGCAATTAAGGAAACTACCAGAATGATGTATGCATGTTGCGGAAACAACACCATTAATGTAGAAAATACAGTAGCTATTAACACCGACAAATGGGCTATCCGGGAAGCTTGCGCAGGCCATTTCAGCCCATGCTGAACCAGCCATTTATGCGCCACCATTTTATACCCCTGTGTTGCCACCAGCTCAGAAGCAAGCAATGCAATACCAGCGCCTACTATGCCTACCATTGGCACCAGCGTAAACATACCTGCCAGCACCACTAATGCTGATAGAATAGAAATGATCAATTGTGAACGTAACAGGTTGTTACCTCTCATAATTGTCATAGCCGGCTGCGCCTGCGCATATACTAATACCCCCAGGGATAGTATGGCAAAAAGCAACGGATCAAATGTAATCTTCCCTTTGGTCCATACATGGAAAAGTGCAGGGGCAAAAGCCTGTAAAATCAATACACCAGGTGTTAATATCGCAATCAACACCATCCATACCGTGCCAAAAGAAGCCTCCATTCTTTCCTGATCCCGCTGATTTAAAAAACGCATTAACTCCGGCATCAGCGGGTTGGTTAATGTACCTAAACCTTGCAATGCAATATTAGCGCCCGTGCGTATGGTAGAAAAAGCAGCCATAGCAGTAGCTCCGGAAAGAGGGGCCAATATTACCCGTATCCCTTGTTGTCTTAAGTTTTCCAGTAAATCCTTACCAGACAAAGCCAGGGAATGAAAAAAGTTACGCCAGCCCAGTTTGGATGATTTTTGACTGAAGCTGATGCTTACCCCCTCTTTCTTTAATAACCGGAACATATCAAAAAACATGGGGATGTTATATACAACAGTTGCCACAGCCATGGCAATACCTGCTTCCAGTAAACCTTTGCCCATTATTACAGGGATCAGTGGAGCTATTGAGGTAATGACGGCCGACCATACTCCCCACCAACTCATACGTGCATAGTATCCAAATGGTGATAAGGAGCGCACCAATATGCCTCCGATACTACCTGTAATCCACCATATAATCCCTTGCAATAACAATACAATACCTGCATCTTTCACCAGCTGGCTGTTATCTGCCGAAGTTTCGCCCAGCATTGGCATTAAAAGGCCTGAATACACGATACCCGCAATCACCAGCACTTCCAGCAAACCTGTCCACAGCCCTACTTCTATACTGGACCACAGGTTGATAGATAATTCTTTTTTCTTGTCTGCACCAATTTTCAAGAACTCAAACCCCAGGTAATTCTGATGCCCCTTGTCTAATGTAGAAAGTACGGTCACCAAAGCCTGGATAGCCAACCATATTCCATATACATTTACCGACCAATGTGACAGGTAAATGGGGATAAGCGCCATTTGAGAAATTATGGTAATTCCTATTCTCACCCATGAAGCCAAACTCCCTGATATTATCCGCGATGTACTAGACATTTACATTATTTTATCTTCTTAATCTCTTCCAGAATACCTTCCGCAATTTTAACCGTGGTCTTAGTCTTTATCCACTCCAGTGAATTCAATTGTAGCTGTGTATACTCCTGTTCAGATAAAGCTGCCACTTTGCCCAGCAAATCATCTGCATGGGAATAATGGATGGTATTACTTCCTGTTAACCCATGAGGAGCACAGTTTGCAGGCTTTGCCTGTAACTGCTTAAAACACATCACAGCGCCATTCGCTGCAATTTCGTAATGCCTTAAACAATCCCAGCCGCCGCGTTTGGTAGTAATGCCAAAACGGGATTGCTGTAAATCGTTATAATATTCTTTTTCCGATTCAAAGGCATAAGAGGTATGTGTATTGGGTAGCCTTGCCGACAATTCACTATCCACTACATGTACAGGAAAATCTTTTTGCTTAGCCGGCAAAGTAGTTACTATTTTTTCTTCCGGAAAACCAAACGATACCCTTCTTAAGTTGGCAGACTGTGGCACCCTCTTTTTAATGAAAGCAGGTAACTTCTGGGCCAGTAAAGAAAATCGGGTATCAGGAGTCCATTCTCTTTTAAAATACAAAAACTGTTTATGCGCTTTCGGTATCATCCAATAGTACGGCCTTCTCCACCAGAACCCCCTGGCCGGAAAAGGATGTATGGTATCATCACCATCCAGTATAACCGTATTCTTTTTGTGGAGATAAGGACGAAACTGATAAAATAAACCAAACTGCCGCTGGATATTACTGAACACAATTAAATCGAAATAATTATTCCGCACCTTTTCCGGTATGTTAAACCTGTCCACTTCAATATCGTCGAGTAAACCAGAGTATAAGCTAAAGCCATTGCCTCTTACATTTTTCTTCACGTAATCCGGGCAGTTTTTATACATCACGTCGCACCTGGGAAAATCTACACAATCACTGCCAAATAAAGTTCTGAAACCATGAAAAACAGCATCAGCCAGGTAGTCTTCATGCGGGTTAGTAATATAAAGAATTCTCATATAACGTTTTTAAACATCAACTTTTTATCCTGCTCTTTAAAATACCTGATGATGGCTTTTTGTAAAGGCTTTTCATAGAGATAATAACATACAATGGATACTGCAACCAGTACCAGCGTATACAACAGAAACTGAATGCCAGTGGTTAGCTTGTTTCCGTTGTTAAAGCAGTAGGTGTAGAACAGAAAAACAGGGAACTGCAAAATATATACCCCAAAACTTATTTCGCCCAGGAATATGAATAGCTTGTTAGATAAATACCTGCTTGCTGTAGCCCCCAGGTTACAGATAGAAAGTACAAATACAAAATAAACCGGGGTTAAGCCCCCTCCTTCTATAAAATCATTCCCCTTAGGCAATCCCAGCAATACCGCAAAGATGATAACTGCAGATATAGTAGCAGCTATACCGCCAAAATACCTGTTAACGAGCTCCGGCTTTTTTACATAAAATAACCCACATAAGCAACCTGCAACAAACACACCCAGTTTAAATACCGGATGATTATGTAAGGTGCCGTTGATAAAATCTATAGCCGGAATAAATCGCAGATGAACAGGAAGCCAGTTGCCAGAGGTAAGTGCAGTAACCAATAAGCTTACTACAAACATAACGGTAGTTACTATGGTAAGCTTGCGCCATGACCAGCTTACTATTATTTCCAGTATAAAAGGGAAGAGAAAGTAGAAGAAGAACTCGCACGAAACCGACCAGCCGGGAAAGTTGATTGAACCCGGGTATATCCACCGTTGCAAGCCTGCTGCTTCCAGCGGAAAGCGATGCGGAATACTGTTATCGTAATTCTTAACACCGTAATGAAACCCTACACAAATAAGTAATGCCAGTAAATATAGCGGATAAATACGTGCCAGCCTTCTTACCCAGTAATCCTTACGGGAAAAGGTTTCCAGCACATGAGTATCCGATAAATGCCTTTTATTGGATACCAGCATTACAAAACCGGAAATAAAAAAGAAATAGTTTACTGCTTCGCCTAAACGCCACGATAAAGAAGCATCGGTTAAAAGTGCTTTAGGATAAAAGTGAAAGAGCAGTACCCCATATGATGCGAGAAAACGAGTGAAGTATAGTGTTTGTGTTTTTAGGATATCAGTAGTTGGATTTTTCATGAGCACATCACTATTTTTTCGAATACCTGTTCTTTATAAAATGAAGACTTACATTTTCAATATACCTGTTAATAAGATAAGCAATCAGCGTGTTAACAGCTAAAATAATGATCACTGCCAGCCAAAAATTAAGATGCCAGCTACCTGTTAATAAAGGCAGTAAAACTCCTGCACTTAAAAACTGATGAATCAGATAAAGGCTATAAGAAATTCTTCCATAAAATAAAGATGGCTTAATGGCAATAAAGTCCAGCTTTTCGTACACGAAAAGAAGAAAGATGATAAAATAAGCCACCAGCATGCTTCCATATTGAGTTACAGATATAGCGGTATGGTTATGATGAAATTTATCAAACAAATAGATCTGTGTTCCCATACACAGCAAAAGCATCAGTATGCGAAAAGGCGATGCCGTTTCCTGTTTTATCTTATACATGATAATACCTGCATAAAACAAAGGAAAATAAGCTATCAATGGAAACGCTACACTGATTACATGTAACAGGGCGTTACTATTGAAAACCGTTTCAAACAGGCCATAACAAAAAGAAAGCAGTAAAAAAGGAATACCTATTAATTCAATGTTCTTAAGCCTTCCGCTGATAAAAACCAGTAACATCAGGAAGTAGAATACCAACTCAATAGTCAGTGTCCAATAAGGGCCATCTACATTTCGCACTTTAAACCAGTGCTGTAGCATGGTCATGTTAACAAGGTATTGTTTTACTGAAATTCCGTAATTAAGATGTGGCAGGTTACATACTACTGTTATTACAATCAGTAAAGCTGTAAAAGTTACGGCAGTCCAGTAAGCAGGATATAACCGGGCAAAACGGCTGATCAGAAAATCTTTCCAGCTTTTGCACCTTTCCAGGGTCATTAATATTACGAAGCCGCTGATAATAAAAAACAGATCAACCCCGGTACATCCTAAATTAAAAATCACGCTGCTATGGTTGCCAAGGGTTGTAAGATGAAACAACACCACCATTAACGCAGCAAATCCTCTTAAGGCATCTAGCTCAAGTATCCTCTTACTCATGAATCTGACAACTTCGCAGATGAATGTTTAGGGTTATATATGTTAAATGAAAAGAGTAGTTGGTGAACTACTCTTTTCATTTTTGAATCGATATGGATTATTCGAACTGATTTTTTATTTCATAACCGTGAGTCTTCAACAAACTATCACGTTTAAACAAGTTCACATCCGATTCTACCATTTCTTTCACCAGGCCTGCCAGATCATATTTGGGCTTCCAGCCTAGTTGAGTATTTGCTTTGGTAGGATCTCCTATTAACAATTCCACCTCTGTAGGCCTGAAATATTTAGGATCAATAGCAAGTACTTCTTTCCCTACTTCAATCTGGTATTCGTTATTTCTGCAAGCGGCTACATATCCTTTTTCGTCTACGCCTTCGCCACGAAACTCAATATCAATGCCCACTTCAGCAAAAGCCATTTTAATGAAATCACGGATAGTGGTAGTAACTCCTGTAGCTATTACATAATCTTCCGGTTTTTCCTGCTGCAGAATCAACCACATTGCTTCTACATAATCCTTTGCATGTCCCCAGTCTCTACGGGCATCAATGTTGCCCATATACAGTTTATCCTGTAAACCCAATGCAATTTTAGCCACTGCACGGGTTACTTTACGGGTTACAAAAGTTTCACCACGTAAAGGGCTTTCATGGTTAAATAAAATACCATTACAAGCATACATTTTATAAGCTTCTCTGTAGTTTACTGTAATCCAGTAAGCATACAACTTAGCTACTGCATAGGGAGAACGTGGATAAAAAGGAGTGGTTTCTGATTGTGGTACAGCTTGCACCAGACCATATAACTCAGAAGTAGAAGCCTGATAAATTCTGGTTTTTTCGCATAAACCAAGTATGCGAACTGCCTCCAGAATGCGCAAAGTACCTATACCATCTGCATTTGCAGTGTACTCCGGAGTATCAAAGCTCACTTTCACGTGGCTCATTGCACCCAGGTTATAAATTTCATCAGGCTGCACTTCCTGGATAATTCTGATCAGGTTGGTGCTGTCATTTAAATCGCCATAATGCAACTTAAACCTTACATTTTTTTCATGCGGGTCCTGGTAAAGATGATCTATTCTATCTGTATTGAACAAAGAACTTCTTCTTTTCAACCCATGAACTTCATATCCTTTAGAAAGCAATAGTTCAGACAAGTATGCCCCGTCCTGCCCTGTAATACCTGTAATAAGCGCTTTTTTCATAGCGGATGTATTATTTTTAATCAACGCAAATTATTTGTTTTTCAAAAAATCTTCATAGGCTTTAGTTAAGCCCTCTTTTAGCTCAGTTTTATATTTCCAGCCAAACGAATTCAATTTAGATACATCCATCAACTTTCTGGGAGTTCCGTCTGGTTTAGATGCATCGAATATCAGGCCTCCCTCATAACCAACCACTTCTTTCACCATTTCGGCCAATTCTTTAATGGTCAGATCCGAACCTGTTCCTACGTTCACCAATTCTTTCTCGTTGTACTTTTCCATTAAAAAAATACAAGCTTCAGCCAGGTCATCTGCATATAAAAATTCACGCTTAGGACTTCCCGATCCCCAAACAGTAACATCAGATGCATTACTTTCTTTGGCTTCATGAAAGCGCCTTATTAAAGCAGGTAATACATGTGAATTCTGAGGATGATAATTATCACCAATGCCATATAAATTGGTAGGCATTACACTTATAAAATTACATCCGTACTGATCTCTGTACGATTCACATAATTTAATACCTGTAATTTTAGCTATTGCGTAGGGCTCATTCGTATACTCTAATGGGCCAGTTAATAAATATTCTTCCTTCAAAGGCTGGGGGGCCATTTTCGGATAAATACAGGAGCTGCCTAAAAACATCAACTTTTTTACTCCTACACAATAGGAAGCATGTATAACATTAGCTTCCATGATAAGGTTGTCATATATAAACTCAGCCCTGTAGGTATTATTTGCTAAAATGCCTCCTACTTTAGCTGCCGCCAAAAAAACATATTCAGGTTTTTCCGCATCAAAAAAATCGTTAACCGCTGCCTGATTGCGCAGGTCCAGCTCTTTCGATGTTTTAACGACTATATTAGAATACCCCTGTTCTTTTAAATGCCTTAGAATAGCTCCGCCAACCATTCCCCTATGGCCGGCTATGTATATCTTGCTTTCCTTTTCCATAATAATATCTGGCGCTTAACTGTTTTTCTCTCCATACAACCCGTATCCATACGCATACCCATAACCTTCATAACTATACCCCGATTTCTTTAACTGCACATCATTAATAATGATATTGAGCTTAGGTAACGTTTTCTTCAGATACAGCTTGTTTAACCAGTTAATTTGTTGTTTATGTGTAAACGCATGTCTTACAACATATAATGTTACATCAGCCAGTACGGCCAGTACTTCAGCATCTGTAACCAAACCCACTGATGCGCTATCAATCACAACATAATCATAATGCTCCTTCAATGTTTTAACGAGAGCACTCATTTTGGGAAGCATCAGTAATTCTGCCGGATTGGGTGGTAGCGGGCCCGAAGATAATATATCAAACTTATTATCAGCACCATAAAACTGAAGTAATTCCTTCCAATTGGCATTACTATCTACCAGGTAGTTGCTGATACCTATTCTACGTAATTTTAATATATCTGTAATTCTGGGCTTTCGCAGATCCAATTCCAGTAATATTACTTTTTTATCAGTGAGGGCTAATGTGGCTGCCAGGTTAATAGAAAGAAAGGATTTCCCTTCTCCTCCCATGCTGGAAGTAATCAAAATCACCTTCTCATCTTCATTTGCCATCAAAAACTTAACATTAGTTCTTAACGATCTGAACTGTTCAGAAATAAGACTTCTTGCTGCCAATGCCACTACTTCTTCATCATTTCCATTGTGCCCTATTTCTGCCAGAATGGGGGCGCTCGTGTAGTTCTTAATGTCTTTTGAAGAAGAAACCTTACTGTTCAATAGCTCTTTTATGTAATAAAAAGCGAAAGGAATAGCCAATCCCAGCACAAACCCCAGTAGCAGAAAAGATTTTCTGTTGGGTTTAAAAGGAAAGTCATCTGCCTTGGCCGCGTCTATTACCCTTGCATTGGCCAGGGTAGATGATTTTGAAATAGCAGTTTCCTCACGTTTTTTCAATAAAAACAGATACAGCTCCTGTTTAATAGCCTGCTGACGGGAAAAGTCAAGCCAGATTCTTTCTTTTCCAGGCACTTTTGACACCTGTGATTCAATAGCACCTGTTCTTTTTCTCAACTCATTGACCCCTATCTGTACTCCTCTTTTTACAGAGGCAATACTGCTTAACAATTCCCCGCGCAAATTAAGCAGCTGCTCATTGATTGTTTGAACAGAAGGGTGAGTTTCGGTAGTACTCATTAGCATTTTATCACGAACCAGCTGAACTTCGTTGTAACGCTGGATAAGTGATATAAAAACAGGGTCTTGCATTACCAGCGAAGACGGCACCACGCGGGTCTCATTCTTACTGCTAATTAAAAATTCTTCCAATGCTTCAATCACAGCCAACTGTACTTCCTTTTCTGTTAACTGTTTGGAATAGTCACTGGTGTTTTCCAGTAATAAGCGTGATTGTTCTGTAATATCTGTAAGCCTGTTCTCTTTTTTAAATCCTTCAATATCCTTTTCAATACCAGACAGCTCTTTAAACACCAACTGAAGCCTGTCATCTATAAAACGTATGGTGCTATCGGCAATCTGGTTGGCGTCATTTACATTTGCCTGGAGGTAAGTATTAATTAAAGAATTTAATATTATTTCTCCTTTTTGCGGAATAATTTCTTTTAAACTTAAACTGATAATACTTACCTGTTTGTTAGGAATAGCCACCCCTAAACGTGACATATATTCCGCTACAGATCTGTTCACTGGAAGCGCAAAAACAGTAACAGGCTCCTCTTTACGCCACTTAACAAAAGCATCACTTGTATTAATAATTATATCACCGGTAGGTAAATGCACAATTTCACCAAACTTACCCACATACTTTTTATCCAGTACTGTAACGGTAAACTTATTAATGTCTTTGGCATCAAATGCTACCAGGTACTCGCCATAATTAATAGAACTATCTGAATTGGGATTTACATACCTCATTGTGATAGGTCTGTTCAGATATAGCTCGGTAGCCTTTAACTGGCCAGAATAATAATACTTAATAAAAAGCTGGTTATTAACAACTACATCTTTCATCAAAGCGTAGCTTTTAAATATTTCAGCTTCGTTATCAACACTACTGGTGCCCTTTAATAGTCCAAATTCTTCCAGTATGCCTACATTGGCAGTGCTGTTTTTATCATCCTGTATTAAAATGGAGGCTCTGATTCTGTACTCAGGAGTCTGGTATTTTAAATACAAATACGATAAAGCCACGCAAACCACGATTGAAGCAATAAGCCATGGCCATAAGATAAGAAACTGCCCACCAAGCTTTTTGAAAAACTCATTCTCCTGGTCAGGTTCCACTTGTTCAATTACAAATTCGTGCTGCATAAAGCTTCAAAAGATGTTTATAACTTAGATACGATAGTTACAAATACTGTGATAAGAGATGCGATCAAGGCAAAGTTGCGTGTTCTGATAGCATCTGTAGATGCAGCTTTGGCTCTGTTAGGCTCTACATAAACCATATCTCCCTGCTGCAAATAGAAATAAGGCGAGTTGATTATTTTGGAAGAGTTTAAATCAAAACGCACAAACTTCTTCTGCCCAACAGAATCTCTTATCAGTAACACATTTTCCCTTCGCCCGAAAATAGTAAGATCTCCTGCCATACCTAAAGCATCCAGTATACTTACTTTTTCGTTAGGCACAATATAAGTAGATGGTTTAACCACCTCTCCTAAAACAGTAATAGTGAAATTTGTAAATCTAACATTTACAACAGGTTGCTTATAGTAAATCGCAACTTTATTGTGTATAGAGTCACGTGCCTCAGCTGTGGTAAGGCCTGATATTTTCACTTTACCTATAATGGGTAATTCTATATTTCCTTCTTTATCTACTAAAAAGCCATTGACAGGCTGGCTAGCAACCGGAGCGCTTGCAGCTCCAGGCGATACTGCAAATGACGTGGTATTGTCCGAATTTAACATGGTATTTATAGCAGGATCCAAAGTGATAATAGATACCTGCACAATATCATTAGGTTGTATTTTAGGATCTGTGAATTTAGCAGCTTCAACACTCTTTGGCACCACCAATGAATCCGGCACATCTTTAAAATAAGCTAGTTTTTTGTTGACGTGACAGGACATAAGGTTACAGGAAATAATTATTACTAAAAATCCTGCCAGTATTCTTTTTATATGAATCTTTTTCATAATTTCAATTTCACTCCTATTCAAGTTGTAATTAGGTTCAGACACGGCTTCGCCATGTGAGCCACATAGGGCATACACATTTCAGATGGCAATAAAGCGTGGTTTGGAAGAAAGAAAATACCCTTATAAATCGCTGTGAATAACGATAATAGGTTAACGGAATAGCATGGGACGTTTGATCGGTACGAACAAATTGTAAGTTGGCTTCATATATGGATATTTGATCTCCCAACAAACATAGCTTTTTTGGTCAATAATCAGAACACCACCTTATATAAAATTTTTTCCCAACCTTTTCAAAAAAAAAGCTATAACGGTGTGAAAATTGTACTTTTAGCTTGAAAATCCAATAATCTATATTATGCGACTAATTCTTATTGTCATGCTTTGTGCGCTTGGATTACCCGGCATTTCACAATTCTATGATGCCTCTACATCCCTTGTTTTAAGCGCTGAAGCTGCCATTCCATCTGGTCCGTTATCCAAAACTAATTCATTCGGTGCAGGCGGTTCTGCGAAAGTCAGAATTCCATCCGGCATCCGTAGCGATGTGTTTATCACTGCTAATCTTGCCGCATTTCCCGGTAAAAATTACACTGTTGGTAATACCAAGAAAAAGGCTGCATTGGCAAAGGCTGCCAGCGTGTTTGTTGGCTATAGAATTTATTTAAATCCACTGTCTGACTATAACTCATTTTATATACAAGGGGATGCAGGTGTTTCCGCTGTCACTACTAAATTAATAAACCCTGCTATTGCTCCATCAATAGGCTTTCTCATCAATGATAAGCTGGATTTATCTTTAAAGTATCAGAAAATACTATCCAATAATAAATACGCGGATTATTCCTTTATTGCATTGGGTATAGGTTACGGTTTTAACTTCAATTAGCAGAACATAAAAAAGAGCGGCTGTAGTGATTACAGCCGCTCTTTTTTATGTTCTATTTTATAGATTAGTTTCCAGGCACTATCAAGGTATTATTGACCTTGTTGATGTCTGCCATTCTTAAACTTGGATCAATTTCAATTGATTTAATGTCTTTGATGTTTCTGTCTATCAATAACTGATATTCAGGATGTGTCCACTTCCATTCATCATGAATCACAAACCTGTTATCTGTATTTTCAGGCATCTTACTTCCAAATACCAGGTTCATCGGAATATAGTGCATCTCTTTTGTTCCATCTTTATAAGTAACCAGCACGTCTAAAGGCATAGGCATATCTCCAATCTTTTTCAGGGTAATAACACTTTTACCATCTATATAGTCAACGTATCCTATAGCATAATCAATATACTTCGTGGTATATACCCAATATTCTTTATACCACTGCAACTCCATCCCGCTTACCTTTTCGGCAACACGAATAAAATCGTTAGGATTGGGGTGTTTATACCTCCATTCTTTATAATATTCGAGTAAAATTTTATCCAGAATATCATTACCAACAATGTACGCCAGCTGCTCCATAAACACAGCCCCCTTTGCATACGCTGCATTACTATAGGCATAGTTTGTATTAAAATGATCGGCATGTGTGCTCATAGGCTCTTCTCTGCGGCTTTGCACCAACCGGTAATAAGCAGCATAGTCACCTTCCCACCAGAAACCTTTATCATTACGAATAAATCCGGCAACCCGGCTTTCTGCATAGGAAGTAAAGCCTTCATCCATCCATGGATACAAGCTTTCATTTGTACCCATCATTCCCTGGTACCAACTGTGCATCCACTCATGCAGCGCAGTTCCTATACCAGGGCCTTTGACAAGTGTTGCCATGGGGTATTCCATCCCTCCGTCTCCACCCTGTATAAAAGAGTAGTTTTTGTAGGGATAGGGGCCAAATGTTTTAGCAATGTATGGATAGGCTATAGCGGCGGTATCCGCTACATTTTGCCATGCTACCTGTGCCGAGTCTACCTTTTTATGCACTACATATAATAACGGCCCGCCAGGAATCTGCTTTTTGATAATGCTATAAGCTGTATCAGCCGCCCACACAAAATCATGCACATTTTGTGCGCTAAAGCGCCAGGTTAATAATGAGTTAGATGATTTTGCTAAAGGCGATCCTGCCACTTCATATCCATGTCCTACCTCATTAGGATTCTGAATAGTGCCTGAACCTGCCAGTAAATAATTTTTATCGATAGTTATGTTTACATCATAATCACCCCAAACGCCATAAAACTCCCGCGAAATATATGGGTTGGCATTCCAGCCCTGGTAATCATATTCTGCAATTTTAGGATACCACTGGCTCATGCTATAGCGGATACCTTCTTTATTATCGCGACCACTTCTGCGCACCTGCAAGGGAACCTGTGCGTTAAATCCGATATCAAAAGTGGTTTTGGTTTTAGGTAGTAAAGGCTTCTCCAGCTTTACCTCCAATATGGTTTCGTGCTCGGTCAACTTTTGTTCTTTACCGGCAATTTTTACATACTGCACTTTCTGATACCCGATTTCTTCCGGAGCCAGTTTACTGATCCTGTCTTTTACACGGCCATCCCAGTCGTATACTTCTTTGTTCTGTTTATCATAGCCCAACAATACTTTACCCAGCGTGCGGCTACGAACATCCATCATACTGTTAGGCTGAAAAGCATTCCAGTACAGATGAATAAAAATGCGTTGTAAAGTATCTGGTGAATTGTTCCAGTAATCTACTTTTTCTACGCCTGCAAAACGATTCGTGGCCACATCCATGTTTACGTTAATCGCGTATTTCACACGCTGTTGCCATCTGTCAGATTGTGCACTGGCCACTGTTGCCGTACAACAGGCAGCTATAGCCAGCATTGCTATTCTCATTTGGTTCATACTACTTACACTTTACGGCGGTCTTTGTCCTCTAACATTTTACCTTCCGGATCAAAGGATATATACCGCTGCTGCACTTCACTTCTGGACACTAAAATCCTGAATTCTGTTCTTTCATCTGGTCCTATTACAAAAAAAGCCTCCTTAATCAGCCAATCTTTGTAAAGAGATTTAGTAAGGCTTCGCTGCACCTTCTGTGGAATGCCTTCCGGTTTAATTTCCTGGGCGCATTGTAACCAAAATCCTTTGTCATCAAAATCGGCTGTAAACTTTATTCCCATTAACAGAAAAGATACCTGGTATATTTTCTCTTTGTTTTTCCAGGCTGCTTCCTCTGCATCAGGATATTTTTCATAAAATGCATCCTGAACATCATTAGGAATTTTTCTGAATTGTGCGTGTCCAAGGCTCACCATACCTGTACACAACACAACGCATAAAAGCAGGTTTTTCATCATTCAAAAGGTTTTAAAATACACTAACAATTACTACTCTTAAGGTGGGGATATTACCACTACAATTTCGCCTTTGGGAGGTTTAGCGGTATAATACTCACTTACCTCTTTCAGGGTTCCGCGGGTGGTTTCTTCAAACATCTTTGTGATTTCCCTGCTTACACTGCATTGACGGTCTTCGCCAAAATAGGTGCTTATTTCCTGCAGGGTTTTTACTAAACGCAAGGGGCTTTCATAAAAAACAATAGTACGCTCTTCAGTGGCCAATTTGGTAAGCAAGGTATGCCGGCCTTTTTTAGGTGGCAAAAAACCTTCAAATGCAAACCTGGTGGTAGGTAAAGCACTGTTTACCAGCGCGGGCACAAAAGCGGTGGCGCCAGGCAGGCATTCTACTTTTATATTCTGCCTGGCACATTCTCTTACCAGCAAAAAAGCGGGGTCGGAGATTCCGGGCGTACCGGCATCCGTTATCAGGGCCATCGTTTTACCGGCAGCCAGCTGATCAACCAGGTGCTGCAACACCTTATGCTCATTATGCTGGTGATAGGGAGAAAGTGGTTTGTGGATATTATAATGGGTTAACAATTTAGACGATGTTCTTGTATCCTCACACAGGATCACATCTACACTCTGCAACACTTCAATAGCACGCAGGGTAATATCTTTCAGATTGCCTAATGGTGTAGGTACAAGATAAAGCACTAATTCTCTTTTTGTTTAAGCGACAAAGATAAAATAACATATACAACAAACACCAGTGGCACTGCCAGCCAGTGCAACATTAGTGCGGTCACTATAGCAATAGCCACCAGCAGTAGTTTAGGCCAGTTGTCTTTGATGCCTGCGCTTTTAAACTTCAGCGCCATCATGGGCAAAGTACTTATCATTAAAGAGCTGATCACTATTATCACAGCATACCAGAACCATTTATTCACCATCAGGTTAATGGCCCAGCTTTCATTGGAATACCAGTATATTAAAGGGAAAGAAGCTACTAACAGTCCTGCTGCCGGGATGGGCACCCCTTTAAAGCCGTATGACTGTGAGGTATCGATGTTAAAACGCGCCAGCCTGAATGCACCGGCACAAGGAATTAAAAAGGCAGGCATTAAACAAGCCATGCTGGTATCTAAACCATCGTTGGAGGCCGCATAGGATAAGCGTAAAAACTGGTAAGCTATTAACCCCGGCACCACACCAAAGCTTACCACATCAGCCAGCGAATCCAGCTGTTTACCTAACTCTGAAGGGGTTTTTAATAACCTGGCAACAAAGCCGTCTAAAAAATCAACCACAGCAGCGCAGCCAATATAAATACTGGCTATATATATTCTTTCAGGAACGGTTACCACACCGCTGCCATCATTGCTCATTACTAAGCCAGGCTGCATTACTTCTACAATGGCCATGCAGCCTAAAAACAGGTTCAAAAGGGTAAAAATATTGGGGATAAGCCGGTTCATCTTATTTCTGTTTCATCAATGATTCAATGTCCTCTGCTGTGATGGGAATATTCTTCATTAAGTCTATACTTCCCGTTTCAGTAAGCCATACGTTATTTTCAATACGAATGCCCATTGCCTCTTCTTCGATATAAATGCCTGGTTCAATGGTTAACAACATGCCTGGTACCAAAGGCTCGTTTTTCGTTCCCAGGTCATGCACATCAATACCCAGGTGATGTGAAATGCCATGATACAGGTATTTGCGGTAAGCCCTGTTTTCGCGACTTTCGTTTTTAATATCAGATTTAGACAATAAGCCCAGTTTCTCAAACACCACAGTAGCCTCGTCTCCCACCTTATCGGTATAATCCAGTAAAGTAATGCCTGGTTTTAAAATGCCTTTGCAGTAGTTATGCAAATGCAGGCAGCCATTGTATACTTCTTTCTGGCGTTTGGTAAACTTGCCATTTACAGGTATCGTGCGTGTTAAATCTGCTGCATAACCACCGTAATTAGCGCCAAAATCCATTAATATCAGTTCGCCATCTTTACATACTTCGTTGTTAAACACATAATGTAAAGTACGGGCCCTGTCGCCACTGGCAATAATGCTTCCGTATGCCTCCCCTCTGGCACGGTTTCTTAAAAACTCGTGCATAATCTCGGCTTCTATTTCATACTCCATTACACCGGGCTTAATAAACTTCAGCAAACGCCTGAACGTTTTATCGGTAATATCTATTGCCTGTTGTAATACGTCTACCTCATAGCTACTTTTTACAGCCCTGAGTTTACGCATGATGACTGCAGAGCGTTGATACCGGTGAAGCGGAAAACGCTGCATCAGGGTACGTGCATAGCGATAATCCCTTGTTTCTACTCCTACGCCTCTTCGGTCGTTTTCGTTGGTATTCAGGTAAATATTGTCGGCCTGGTGAATCCAAACCTGTAATAAAGCATCCAGGTTATCCAGCCATACAATGGTGCTGATGCCAGAAACAGCGGTACCATCCGCAGCCCGCAATCTGCGTCCATCCCACTTCTCTTTCAATTCGTTTGGACGAACCAGTACCAAAACTTCACGGTATTTGGGATCTGGGTTGTCAGGGTAAAGAATCACCATGGTGTCTTCCTGCTCTATTCCTGTAAGCCAGTATAAATCACTGTTTTGAATAAACCGGTAAATAGCATCCCCGTTGCTGGGCACCTCGTCGTTACTGTTAAATATGGCAATGCTTCCCGGTAACATCTCGGCAATAAAACGCTTCCGGTTTTCAATAAACAATTGATTATTAATAGGCAGATTTTTCATTCATGGTATTTTTTTATAATAACTGATTATGCCTTAACCCGGTGCAAGTTAAGGCATTCACGTAGCGAAATTTTAATCTCCAACCAATTAATTAATTATCTACATTTGCTTGCTATTGGTACAGTTCTTCCATTTCTCTAAGACGTTTCGGCGTAAATGCTTTTAGTTTTTTGGTTACTGTATTGGGTATTAATTTTTTTAATTCTTTTCAAATGAACATTTACGTTGGAAACCTGAACTGGAGCATGACCAGTGACGAACTGTACAATCTTTTTTCACCATTCGGCGAGGTTGCTTCTGCTAAAATTATCACCGACAAATTCAACAACAACCGTAGCAAAGGCTTTGGTTTCGTTGAAATGCCGGATAATGAAGCTGCCCGTACCGCTATCAGCCAATTAAACGAAACTGATATCGACGGCCGTAAAATCGTTGTAAACGAATCAGCACCTCGTGCAGAAGGTGAAGGTGGCGGTTACAAGAAGAAAAGCTTCGGCGGCGGTGGAGGCGGTGGCTTCAACCGTGGCGGCGGCGGTGGTGGTGGTTTCAACCGCGGCGGTGGCGGCGGTGGTTACAACCGTAACCGTGGCGAAGGTGGTGGTGGCGGTGGCTACAATCGCTACTAGTACACATCAAACTCTATTATCCAGGCCGTTCTTTTTAAGAACGGCTTTTTTTATGCCCCTATTTTCCAGTTAAACGCTGTTTGTTAGTAAACGCAAAAAAGGGCACCATTGCTGGTACCCGTAACATAACTGTTCAAAGGGTCTTGTGTGTAATGTTTTTAATGCCCGGAGTAAACACCTGAAAGACCAATATTTTTGACCGATTCTGTATTCATAAGGCACGATTTATAGAATATAGCAACAACCTTATGTTGTTAATGTAGATGCCTGGTGATAATGACAGGTATTTTCATAGGAGTTGTCGTCGATCACCTGGTTCTGCATTGTGAAGATAAAGGTAGGGTAGGTGAACCGGCTGGCCTACCCGTTAAAACACTGATTTTTATGTGCGAAAAAAGGTGTATGCGCCCTTAAGTAGTTAGTGTATCGCAAGCACACAAGGTAAAGGTGAAATAATCATGCCCTTGCTTTTATTCTGGGAAGGTATACAAAACAAAAACGCCTCAACTGTTTCCAGTGAGGCGCTTTTAATAAATATGGCAACTACCTACTCTCCCGCATTTCTTTGCAGTACCATCGGCCATGAGGGGCTTAACTTCTCTGTTCGGTAAGGGAAGAGGTGAACACCCTCGGCATAATCACCATAAGATCTTAGATTGTTAGTTCGTAGTCGTTTCTTATCAGTTACTCTATTCACTGACTTGCACTACAATCTCTCAACCGTAATAAGATACATATTGGGAAGCTCAACTAAAGAGTATTAATATCTATTTACTCTCCATTGCTTTCGAGCGATATTAAAAAAATTAAAGCTTACGGGTAATTAGTACTACTCGACTTTGTTGTTACCAACTTTACATCTATAGCCTATCAACGTCATAGTCTTTGACAACCCTTAAAAGGAAACTCATCTTGAGGTAGGTTTCACGCTTAGATGCTTTCAGCGTTTATCCTGACTGTACATAGCTACTCTGCAATACACCGAGCGGCATAACAGATTCACCAGCGGTACATGCGACCCGGTCCTCTCGTACTAAGGTCACGTCCCCGCAATTTCCTAACGCCCACCACAGATAGGGACCGAACTGTCTTGCGACGTTCTGAACCCAGTTCACGTGCCACTTTAATCGGCGAACAGCCGAACCCTTGGGACCTTCTCCAGCCCCAGGATGTGACGAACCGACATCGAGGTGCCAAACCTTACCGTCGATATGAGCTCTTGGGTAAGATCAGCCTGTTATCCCCGGAGTACCTTTTATCCTTTGAGCGACGGCCCTTCCATACAGAACCGCCGGATCACTTTAGCCAGCTTTCGCTCCTGATCGACTTGTTTGTCTCACAGTCAAGCACCCTTATACTAATGCGCTCTACGTACGATTACCAACCGTACTGAGGGTACCTTTGCAAGCCTCCGTTACTTTTTAGGAGGCGACCACCCCAGTCAAACTACCCACCATGCAATGTCTCCTTTCTCAGGATTAGGTCCTAAGTAACAAAAGGTTGGTATTTCAACGTTGACTCCATAACTCCTGGCGAAGCTACTTCATAGTCTCCCAACTATCCTACACATTTGTTACTCAAGATCAATGCAAAGTTGTAGTGAAGGTTCACGGGGTCTTTCCGTCCCGTGGCGGGTAACCGGCATCTTCACCGATACTACAATTTCACCGGGCTCGTGGAGGAGACAGTATTCAACTCATTAGACCATTCGTGCAGGTCGGAACTTACCCGACAAGGAATTTCGCTACCTTAGGACCGTTATAGTTACGGCCGCCGTTTACTGGGGCTTCAGTCAGAAGCTTTGGCTTGCGCCGAACATCCTTCCTTAACCTTCCAGCACCGGGCAGGTTTCAGGCTCTATACGTCATCTTTCGATTTTGCAGGGCCCTGTGTTTTTGTTAAACAGTTGGTTGAATCATTTTACTGAGACCGTATCGCTACGGTACGCCTTGTCCCGAAGTTACAGCGTCAATTTGCCTAGTTCCTTCTCCACGGCTCACCCGAGCGCCTTAGAATACTCATCCCGTCTACCTGTGTCGGTTTGCGGTACTGGCTGCTATACTCGCTTTTCTCGGCACCAATTTTATGATTTCGACTCCTCCGAAGATTCATCTCTACGCACTATTCTGTCAGTACGTAACCACCACGTCGATGCGTCACTTTTAATGTATAGCAGGTGAAGGAATATTAACCTTCTTTCCATCAGATGCCCCTTTCGGGTTTTCCTAAGGACCAGACTAACCCTGATCCGATTAACGTTGATCAGGAACCCTTAGACTTTCGGCGAAGAAGTTTTTCACTTCTTTTATCGTTACTTATGCCTACATTTTCTTTTGAAATCGCTCCACCATTAGTCGCCTAACAGCTTCGATGCAATTTCAATGCTCCCCTACCACTCAGATATTATCTGAATCTAGAACTTCGGTTCGTAGTTTGATGCCCGATTATTTTCCGTGCAGGATCTCTCGACCAGTGAGCTGTTACGCACTCTTTAAATGAATGGCTGCTTCCAAGCCAACATCCTGGCTGTTATTGAAATCCCACCTCGTTTGATCAACTTAACTACGTATTAGGGACCTTAGTTGCTAGTCTGGGTTATTTCCCTCTCGGCCACGGACCTTAGCGCCCGCAGCCTCACTCCTGTAGATATTTAACAGCATTCGGAGTTTGTCAGGGTTTGGTAGGCGGTGAAGCCCCCTAGCCCAATCAGTAGCTCTACCTCTGTTAAACTTCTATATACAAGGCTGTTCCTAAAAACATTTCGGGGAGAACGAGCTATCTCTCAGTTTGATTGGCCTTTCACCCCTATCCACAGGTCATCCCAAGACTTTTCAACGTCAACGGGTTCGGTCCTCCATTCTGTGTTACCAGAACTTCAACCTGCCCATGGATAGATCACAAAGTTTCGCGTCTGCCCCCACTGACTAGTCGCCCTATTCGGACTCGCTTTCGCTACGGCTCCATTCGTTCACGAATTTAACCTCGCCAGTGAGGAGCAACTCGTAGGCTCATTATGCAAAAGGCACGCCGTCACTCATTACTGAGCTCCGACCGCTTGTAGGCGCACGGTTTCAGGTACTATTTCACTCCCTTGTTCAGGGTGCTTTTCACCTTTCCCTTACGGTACTGGTTCACTATCGGTGTCTGAGGAGTATTTAGCCTTACCAGATGGTGCTGGCAGATTCACGCAGGATTCCTCCGGTCCCGCGCTACTCAGGATACTACTCGTCCATGTTAATTTCTATCTACAGGGCTATCACCTGCTATGGCCTAACTTTCCAGATAGTTCGATTTGATAACACTTTCTAAACGTAGTCCTACAACCCCGAAACAGCACGCTATTTCGGTTTGGGCTCTTCCCTTTTCGCTCGCCACTACTCTGGGAATCATTGTTATTTTCTTTTCCTCCGGGTACTTAGATGTTTCAGTTCTCCGGGTTGGCTCTCTTTCGAGTAATATACCTTCAGTATATTAGGTTGTCCCATTCGGAAATGCAGGGATATTACGCTCGTGTGCAGCTCCCCCTGCCTTATCGCAGCTTACCACGTCCTTCATCGCCTCTCAGACCCTAGGCATCCACCATGCGCCCTTATTTCGCTTTAAAAAACTTACATGTTTTTATTCAGCATTTGTTCATCCTAAAATGAACTCCACTATATAAAATCTCTCTTTAGTAATTTTGCTTTCCCAATATGTCAAAGAACTTCAATTACTTTCCGTATCCGAAGATACTTCCGGTAAAATCTTGTAGATAGTAAGGTTATGAACCTTTAGGCCTTAAAGCCATATCTCATTAATTTCAAAAGAACTTGTGTAGTTGCTGTTTGCAATCCGCTTACAGCTTTAATGTGGAGGATATCGGAGTCGAACCGATGACCCTCTGCGTGCAAGGCAGATGCTCTAGCCAACTGAGCTAACCCCCCAGTAAAACCTTTTATTAGTAGACCCGACCAGAGTTGAACTGGTGACCTCTACATTATCAGTGTAGCGCTCTAACCAACTGAGCTACGGGTCTGTTTCGAGTCATACTATTTCAGTATCTGAAAGATCTTTATTTTTTAGTTATGTTTTTTATTTATCTAATCAGACAAATAAAAATTGAAAGAAGAAGGAAACAACAATTAAAAAGTGAGCGTCGCTCTAAAAAGGAGGTATTCCAGCCGCACCTTCCGGTACGGCTACCTTGTTACGACTTAGCCCCAATTACCAGTTTTACCCTAGGCAGTTCCTTGCGGTTACCGACTTCAGGTCCCCCCGGCTTTCATGGCTTGACGGGCGGTGTGTGCAAGGTCCGGGAACGTATTCACCGTATCATTGCTGATATACGATTACTAGCGATTCCAGCTTCACGCAGTCGAGTTGCAGACTGCGATCCGAACTGAGATAACTTTTTTGAGATTAGCATCTTGTCGCCAAGTAGCAGCTCTTTGTAGTTACCATTGTAGCACGTGTGTAGCCCTGGGCATAAAGGCCATGATGACTTGACATCATCCCCTCCTTCCTCGCGTCTTACGACGGCAGTTTCTTTAGAGTTCCCAGCTTAACCTGATGGCAACTAAAGATAGGGGTTGCGCTCGTTGCGGGACTTAACCCAACACCTCACGGCACGAGCTGACGACAGCCATGCAGCACCTTACAATCTGTGTATTGCTACAAAATGAACTTTCATCCACGGTCAAACTGCATTCTAGCCCAGGTAAGGTTCCTCGCGTATCATCGAATTAAACCACATGCTCCACCGCTTGTGCGGACCCCCGCCAATTCCTTTGAGTTTCAACCTTGCGGTCGTACTTCCCAGGTGGGATACTTAATGCTTTCGCTCAGACACACACTGTGTATCGCGTATGTCGAGTATCCATCGTTTAGGGCGTGGACTACCAGGGTATCTAATCCTGTTTGATCCCCACGCTTTCGTGCATCAGCGTCAATTCACCTATAGTCAGCTGCCTTCGCAATCGGTGTTCTATGTCATATCTAAGCATTTCACCGCTACATGACATATTCCGCTAACCTCCAGGAAATTCAAGACACATAGTATCAATGGCAGTTTCAAAGTTAAGCTTTGAGATTTCACCACTGACTTACATGCCCGCCTACGCACCCTTTAAACCCAGTGAATCCGGATAACGCTTGCACCCTCCGTATTACCGCGGCTGCTGGCACGGAGTTAGCCGGTGCTTATTCATCTGGTACCGTCAAGACACTTAGAAAAGTATTGTTTCGTCCCAGATAAAAGAAGTTTACAATCCAGAGGACCTTCATCCTCCACGCGGCATGGCTGGTTCAGACTTGCGTCCATTGACCAATATTCCTTACTGCTGCCTCCCGTAGGAGTCGGGCCCGTGTCTCAGTGCCCGTGTGGCTGATCATGCTCTCACATCAGCTATCGATCGTAGGCTTGGTGGGCCGTTACCCCGCCAACTACCTAATCGAACGCACACCCATCTTCAAGTGATAAATCTTTAATAACAACACGATGCCGAGCCGTTATTCTATGGGGCATTAATCCAAATTTCTCTGGGCTATTCCCCGCTTGAAGGAAGGTTGTGTACGTGTTCCGCACCCGTTTGCCGGTCGTCACCCATATATTGCTATACTGTGCTACCCCTCGACTTGCATGTATTAAGCCTGCCGCTAGCGTTCATCCTGAGCCAGGATCAAACTCTCCATTGTAAATGAGTTTTGATCACTAACTTAATTTCTCTCGAAATTGCGTCTGTGAATTTTAATTTTGTTACGTTGCTTACACTTACCTACTATTTAAAGTAGTACTGTTGCTTCCATTCTTTCAAAGAACTTAAAAATTGCTGATGGTCAGGTTTCGATCCTGTAGGCCTTAGAGCCGGTCATCATTTTCAAAGTACAAGAGCTTTTTTGCGTTTCCGTCCGTCACTTTCGTTTCATTCGGGTTGCAAAGGTAGCAGTTTTTATTTCAAATTAGCAAATTTATTTTTGAATTATTTTTGAAGTTAATTCTTTATAAACCGCTGATTTTCAATGAACTGTTCCCGTTTTATTGGGAGTGCAAAGGTAACAGTTTCGAAACATTCACCAAATTTATTTTTAGTTATTTTCAACCTTTTTTACCACTTGCTGTTTAAAGAACTGCCCGCTATTTGTGTAGTGGGCGGCAAAGATAAGAACCTTTGTTACGCTACCAAATATAATTACCCCTTTTTGCAAATATTTTCAAGGAAACAAGGCTGAACAGCAGCACTTTACCTATTATGTAGTTACAAGAGCTGAACAATAGAGCCTGTATTATATAAGTGTACTATGATATAAAGGTTTCAAAACCTCCCCTATCTCGCCTAATCATAACATCCGGAAGCACTTTTTAGCGCCTGATCCAGGCTTTTTAGCCCCTCAAATAAAAAAAACTGCGGCGCAATTTAAAAATATAGCGGCGCAATATTCTTTAACTGCGCCTGTAGAAATGATTTAGGTGTCGCAATATTTTTTACTTGCGCCGCAGTGAAAAAAAATCACAGCCCATTAGCTTTCACATGCGTCTGAGTAAGGAATATTCAGCACTCTTTTTTTCTTACTCAGCTCCGGGTAAGAAAAAAACAGCACTCCAGATTCTTTCACGGAGGCTGAGTAAAGAATATTCAGCACTTATTTTCTTTTACTCAGGCGCAGTTATAAAATATTGAGCCGCATAAATCTTTTCTACAGTGCTAAGGAAACAATCTTGCGGCACCCATATTTTTTCTACAGGCGCATGTAAAGAATATTGCGCCGCATATTTTTACAATTGAGCCGCCTGCAAAGCGCTCTCAGCACTGTAGATTCTTTCACAGCGGCGCATATATAATATCTACAGCCGCACATTTCCCTCACTGCGGCACCTAAAAAGAAGCAAGAGTAATCCGGATTATGTGAAGCGTTTCAGGAAAATTTTATTGCACCGTGAATTATTGCAGAATCTACAGCTCAATCTTCTATAGCAGGCTTTTCTATGCATTCATCAGGAAGATAATTCTAACACAGGGCTACTCATTGTTCAAAAGGCCTTCCGGATAATGCACCGCCACCAGGAATAAGCCATGACCCGGGGCCGAAAAATCGGCCTTACTGCAATCTTTGGCTTCAATCACTTTTCTGAAATCATCCAGTGATAAAGCTCCCCGGCCCACTTTCAACATGGTGGCTACAAGGCCCCGTACCATACCCCGCAAAAAACGATTCGCTTTTACGTGGTAATACAAGGTTCCGTCTTCGTTGAAATGCCATTGGGAAATTTCGATGCTACACAGGAAAGTTTTTACCTGGGTATTTCGTTTAGAGAAAGAGGTAAAATCCCGGTACTCCATCAAAATAGCAGCGGCCTGATTTAATAAGGCAGTGTCTAATGTATAAGGAAAGAAATAAGCCCTATCGTCGCGAAACGGGTCTTTTTTACTGTAGATATGATAATTATACTCCCGCGCTGTAGCATGAAAACGGCTGTGCGCATCGTCCGGAACGGGTGTAATACGTTTAATCACCACGTCTGGTTCTATTATAGCATTCAGGCTGTATAGTTGCCTGGGCGTCCATTCCCTGTCACTGTCAAAATGAAAATAGTTTTGCAAAGCATGTACCCCGGCATCTGTGCGGGAAGAACCGGTTAATTCTATTTCCTGGCGCGACAGCACCTTCAAGGCTCTTTCTACCTCAGCCTGTATAGTGGCCACGTTCTCCTGAATCTGAAAACCACTATACCGGGTTCCTTTGTATGCTACTTCTAAAAAATATCGGGGCATTCGGCAAAATTACGGACGTAACATGGCTCTGAAACGCTTTTTAAAATAATCGTCCAGCAGCATTTTTTCCAAACTTACATAATTGGTTACGTCATATACGAACGGATAAGCTGCATCGTAGAAAGCATACCTGCTTTCATCTGTAAAAAACAGCATGCCTAAAGTTTTAATCTGCTCAGTGGTATAGCACTTTTGCTTGAATGCTTTTTTAGCAGTAACAATCATTTTATCATCCGCGCCTTCACTTACCATCCTTTTACGCAACTTATCCAGGTCTTTATCAGAAGCCATTCCACCTGTGCAGTTGGAGTTATAGGCAGCTACTTTTAATTCAGGAATAGGCTCGGAAGAAGTGGTATCTGTGGTAACAGTAGCACTGGTTTTGTTTTCAACAGGCTGTACCTGCTCTACAGACTGCGTTTGCTCTGCTGGTTTGGTATAAAATGGATTACCTACTGCCCCTGTTTCTTTTGCCACCACTACCGTATCTTTTACCACTTCCCGCTCTTTGGGCTTCTCCGCAGCGGCCTGCTTTTCTGGTACACGTACCGTATCAGCGGGCGCTGGTTCCTGTGCCGTAACAACCGAATCCTTTACTTCCGGAATAAATATTTTAACGGTATCACTTCCTTTATTATTAAAGTCGATAAATACCATGGCGGTGCCTTTATCGCCCTGCTCTTCCCCTGCTTTGATTACCCCTTTGGTAGCAGCATTGCCATATACATCTTCTTCAGCCGCTTCTACAGGCTTTTCGGTCACTACCGGCTTGCTTTTAGTGCCTTTACCAGCTGGCTTTGTACCGCCTGCTGCGGGCTTAGTTGCAGGTTTAGTACCAGTTGTAGTTGTTTTTTCAGCAGTTGACGACTGCATTCCGGTGCCTTTAGCCAAATCCGGATCGTCTACCACCTGCGACAACATATCGCCAAATTGGTTGCTGGCGGCTGGTTTAGTGGTAGCCACCGGCGCAGCAGGTTCAGTTTTTTGCGGTTGGGTAGCTGCTTTTAACGAAGCAGTTCCCATAGTAATTGCCATGGTTTGCAGGTTAAACAACCCCCATCCCTTTTCATTATAATTTTTGAGGGCAAAGCCAGCATCTGCATCTACCAACAGCTGAAAATCAAAGGCTGGTAGCTTAGTACCGGTAAAGCCTAAAGTAACAGACTGGTTGCCATCCGGTATTTTAGATATAATTAAATAGCCTGTGCTGCTGGAGCTATAGCTTTTCTTATTGAACTCTACGTAGAAAGGCTGTTTGTTATCAGATTGTATATAGATAAAATGACTTTGCTGGGCAAATCCTATCAATTGGCAACTCAACAATACAATAAGCAATAAGAGGGCTTGTATTCTAAAAAATGTACACTTCATCCTGAATGCCAGTTTTATAATAGTGACAAATCTATAGTAAGTCACGTAAATAAGCTAATATCTGCCACAATCGGGCCACGATTACACAATACATTGTGGTTTCATTTACATTTATAGCTTCAAATACCGTTTCATGATAAAATATGTGCTTACTGCCTGTGCATTGGCGTCTTTTGCTGCCGTTGCCCAGGAACCTGCAAAAAAAACGCGACAAGAAGAGCCCTGGAAAAAACAATACAGAGCAACTGCCCTCAAAACAAACGACCTTGTACACACTAAACTGGACGTACGATTCGACTACGACAAGGCTTATATGTATGGAAAAGCCTGGATTACGCTTCACCCGCATTTTTACACCACCGACTCGCTGATACTGGACGCAAAGGGCATGAACATTAATACCGTTGCCCTGGTACAAAATGGCACTAATAAGCCTTTAGCCTACCGTTATGATTCGCTGGAACTGCACATTGCACTGGATAAACAATACACCGCAGCCGACAACTATACTGTGTATATTGATTATGTAAGCAAGCCTAACGAACTAAAGGCCGAAGGAAGTGCTGCTATTACCGACGCCAAAGGTTTATATTTTATCAACCCGAAAGGCGAAGAAAAAAACAAACCTACCCAGATATGGACCCAGGGCGAAACAGAAGCCACCAGCGCCTGGTGCCCAACGATAGACCATCCTAACCAAAAAACTACAGAAGAAATTACGATGACCGTGCCTGATAAGTATGTTACCCTGAGTAACGGCTTATTAACCGCACAGAAAAAAAATACAGACGGCACCCGTTCAGATACCTGGAAAATGACACAACCGCATGCTCCCTACCTCTTCTTCATGGGCGTGGGTGATTTTGCTGTTATCAAGGACAAGTATAAAGACAAGGATGTATGGTATTATGTAGAAAAGGAATATGCCCCCACCGCTAAAGGCATCTTTGGTTTAACACCCGAAATGATGGCTTTTTATGGACGCATTACGGGTATTGACTATCCCTGGGCCAAATATTCGCAAATGACAGGTCGTGATTATGTAAGCGGCGCTATGGAAAATACCACCGCCACTTTACATACCGACAAGCTGCAACAGAATGCAAGACAATTGGCAGATGGCAACAAGTATGAAGAATATGTGGCACACGAACTGTTTCACCAATGGTTTGGCGACCTGGTTACCGCTGAAAGCTGGAGCAATCTTACCGTAAACGAAAGCTTTGCCAACTACAGCGAAACCATGTGGAAAGAGTTTAAATATGGCAAGGATGAAGGCGCTGAGCAGAACTATGACGACATGCAGGGCTACCTGCACAGCGGCAGCGACAACAAAGACCTGGTGCGTTTTTACTACCGCACACATGAAGATATGTTTGATGCAGTAAGCTATAACAAAGGCGGCCGCATTTTACATATGTTACGACACTACATCGGCGATTCTGCTTTCTTTAAATCACTGAACCTCTACCTGACACAAAACAAATTCAAATCGGCCGAAACACACCAGTTGCGTATGGCTTTTGAAGAAATAACCGGGCAGGATTTAAACTGGTATTTTAACCAGTGGTATTATGGAAGCGGACATCCACACCTCGACATCAGCTACAATTATAACGATACCGCTAAAAAAGCTACCGTTTACATCACCCAGATGCAGGTAAGCAACAAAGTATTCCGCATGCCGGTAGATATTGATATTTATAATGGCACACTGAAAAAGCGTTATACTGTTTGGATCAGCAATAAAGCGGATACTTTCTCTTTTGCCGTGCCCGCTAAGCCTGAGCTGATTAACGTAGATGGCGATAAAATTTTACTGGCCCTGAAAGAAGAGCATAAAACCCTGGCAGAATACATTTACCAATACAAATATGCCGGTAATTATGTAGACAGACGCGAAGCGGTGGAATACGCATTGGAGCATATGGATGAAAATCCGAAAGAAGCCATTGCCTTTATAGCACAGGCTTTAAACGATTCTTATGCAGGCATCCGCAATATTGTTATCAAGGGGCTGATAGGTAATCCGCTGGATGAAACCTTAGTGCCGAAAGTGGAAAAAATAGCAAAATCAGATGTGAAGCGTACCAACCGTGCAGCTGCTATCAGCTTATTAAGCACTTTACAGCGCCCTACTGACGAAGCATTCTTTTTAAAGGCCACCACCGATTCTTCTTATTCAGTAGCAGGTGCCGGTTTACTGGCACTGGCCGAGGTGAATGAAGCCAAAGCCATTGCACAATTAAACTTCCTAAAAAAAGATGCGCGTGACAACCTGGAAGATGCCGTTGAAAAAATTGAAGTATTTACTTTAACAGATAGTCATTTCGACAGCATGTACCAGGCTTTTTCTTCTGCTACTATGTATGAGAAATTTGAACAGGGCTTTACCTTCCTGGCATACTTATCTAAAGTAGAAGATACCGAGCATTTTAAAACCGGTTTAAATGCGGTAAGCGCTTTTAGCAGACAGGCTGCCGCCTTTGCTCCTAAGTACCGCACCGCTATTTTAAAAGACATGCAAAAGTTGCTGAAACGTAAGAAAGCCGCTTTAACGCAAACCAGCAATAAGCAGGCAGTAGAAGCAGAGATTAAGTTACTGGAAGAAAAACTGAAGTAAACTTTTGCCCATTGAGTACCGGGCCAATGCGTTACTTACATACAAAATGAATACGCTGCGCATTACATAAACAAGAATCTGCAGCGTTTCACAAAAGAAAAAGGGTGTATCGTAATTTATTCGATACACCCTTTTTCTTTTATAAGTGCCAGAGCGCTATGCCCTGTTCTACCGGGTTTACAACTTTTGCTTTTGCTGGCTACCAACTTCCACTGGCTCCGCCGCCACCGCTGCTACCGCCGCCGAAGCCGCCGAAACCACCACCTCCGCCGCCGCCAAAGCCGCCACCTCCACCGCCCCAGTTGCTTCCGCCGCCACCGAGGAACAGAAAAGGAAGAATGCTGCCGCCTCTGCCACGGCCGCCACCACCACCGCCACCAGATGCAGCCATGATAACGATCACTATTATTAAAATGATGATGAAGCTAAGGCCTGAGCCACCTTTACCTTTGCCCTGTTTTTTTTCACGCGGAGCTTTGTATTCTCCTGCTGCCGCTTTGCTTAAAGAAGTAGTGGCGGCATCTAAACCACGATAATAATCACCCGCTTTAAAATTGGGCTTCATATCATTGTCTATAATGCTACCCGCTGTAATATCAGGTATAGCCCCCTCTAAACCGTATCCTACCTCAATCCGAATTTTATGATCCTGCACCGATACCAGTATCAGCACGCCGTTATTGGTCTTTTTATTACCAATACCCCAGCTTCTGAAAAGCTTTACCGCATAATCTTCAATGGGGTAATCGTTGAGGGAAGGAATGGTAACTATACAAATCTGATTAGAGGTGCTGTCGTCCAGCGCCACCAGTTTTTCTTCCAGAATTTGTTTTTGTTCGGGCGAAAGCACATTGGCATTGTCCACCACCAGCCGGGCAGGGTTGGGAGGTGGCAATACATCCTGCGAAAAAACATTCAGGCTAATGCTTATCAGCAGTACTAGGTATAGTAACTGTTTCTTCATTCTCTTATTTTCCAAATACAATATCGTCTGGCAGTTCATTTACATCCGTAGCAGCATTATAAGGAAAATGGTATTTCAACACCTCTCCTATTTCCAGCACTACCGATGCTATACCTTCTGCATAATTTTCTTTGTTAAAATGCCGCAGCATTTTAAGTACTTCTTCCTGCCAGAACGCTGTACCTGCTTTTTGATAAATAGCTTCGTCTGCATAAATAGCCAGCTGCCGCGATTTTACGGCCACATATACCAGCACGCCATTACGTAGTTCTGTTTTTTCCATTTCTAACCGGGCAAACATTTCTTTAGCCCTGTCAATAGGATCTACAAAACGGCATTTGCTTTCTATAAATACCCGCACTTCGCCGCTGGTTTGCAGTTCGGCTGTTTTAATGGCCTGCACAATCTTTTCCTGCTCGCTGGCAGTAAAGAATTGTGCGGGCTTTTTACTGAATATTCCAAACATGGTTAGGATGGCTTAGAATTTTACTTCTGGTGCTTTGTCAGATCCTGCATCTGCCTGGAAATAGCCCTTGGCCTGGAATCCAAACATGCCGGCAAATATGTTATTAGGAAAACGACGTATTACAGAATTATAGCTCTGTACGGCATCGTTAAAGTCGTTACGGGATACTTTGATACGGTTTTCTGTACCTTCCAGTTGCACCTGTAAGCCACGGAATGCCTCATTGGCGCGCAGGGTAGGATAGTTTTCGGTAACCATTAACAAGCGGCCCAATGCCTGTGATAACTGACCTTGTGCAGCCTGAAACTGTTGTACTTTTTCAGGAGTAAGATCGGCCGGGTCTACCCGTATCTGTGTTGCTTTGGCACGCGCTTCAATCACATTCTGCAAAGTTGTCTGCTCAAAATTAGCTTCCCCTTTTACAGTATTCACCAGGTTAGGGATCAGATCGGCCCTGCGCTGATATTCACTTTGTACATTACCCCACTTGCCTTTTACAGTTTCGTCCAGGTTTACCATGCTATTGTACCCCTTACAGCTGCATCCTCCCAATATAAGTATCAGAGCGCCAATCACTATCAATGCAAGATTCTTTGTGTTCATTTGTTTGATTTTAAATGAAATTTGTATTTAAAGGTAATGTATCAAAAGAGATACCTCCCTTCCATTTTATGACTTTCCGTCAGTTTATTTACATGAGCGGTATAATTGGCTAACAACAGGTGCAGGGAATTGTTTTACTCCCTATATTTGAAGCTATTTATCCACTCTTTAAACCCGAATAGTTTATGAAGAAAGCATTGCTTTCATTGGCACTAGCCTGTTCTATTTCGATCTTCTCTTTCGCAGCCGAAAACACAGAAGCCACTTCCAACTACTATGTAAATGACAGCCAGGTGGAAAACATGTTTGCTACCAGTGCTGACATCAGCGAAGCCAGCCCGGCACTGCTGGCTGAATTCGATGCTTCCGGAACTTACACCGCTGTAGCTAAAAAGCAAAAAGAGGCTGTGTTTAACGTACGTTCCAGCGACAAGAACGTAGCGGTAGCACTGATCCTGAACTTCTTTCTGGGTGGATTAGGTGTTCACCGTGCTTACCTGGGAACTGAAACCTTAACGTGGGTAGGTTACATCTTAACCTTCTGCGGTATCTTCGGTATCGTTCCTTTGGTTGACTTCATCGTCCTGATTGTAAACATTGATGACATCAGTGAATACGAGGACAATCCGAAGTACTTCATGTGGTAATTCACCATCCACACAAAAAAAATCCCGGTAGCTAATCACTACCGGGATTTTTTTGCCTGTATTGTTTGTATGCATTTTGTTACCAGCGTGCCAGCAAGGCATCTTTTACTTTCTGGTTAAACTCATTGGCTTTGCGCCTGTTATATATTCTCACCAACTCCTGCGCACGAGCCATACCCCCCATATGAAAAGTACCGGTTAGCCCACCACCAATTAACCAGGCATTGATATAATAATCATTTATCCAACTGTTAATACCATAGTACACGCCTGCGCCCTGCAATACAATAGAAGCCAACGCTTCCCAGGGCTTACCTGCATACAGATGACCACCACCGGGTATAAAAGTAGCCAGCCAGTAAGCGCGCTTTTCGCTTTTTTGACGGGGTAGCTTTGCATAATAGTCGGGTAAAGAATCGCTATACACCATTGACTGTTGTTTATACAATAAAGCCGCTTCGTTCCACCGGCGCAGTTCATTCAGCGATAAAATCTTTAATAAGCTCATCCAACCGGCATGCGTATTCTGTTGAAATAATACCTGGGTTTTATCTGTTTCCGCTATTACTTTTTCAAAATCTCCTGCCAGGTAATAACAGGTGGCAATATCGGCATGCAGGTTTTGCCGCACGCTGTCGTTATGTATGCGCCCCTGCATAGACATGCCAAAACCGGCCGCTTTAGCAAAAGCCTGTTGCTTTTTATAGCATTGCATCTTTAGCAAAATAGCCTGTTGCACCACTTCGCTTTCGTTACCCTGTTCAAACAGCACTCTCTCGCAAAACACAGCAGACTCAAAGTACTGCTGCTGCTGATACAGGCTGTCTGCCACCCGCAGCCAGTTTATATCCTGCGCCTTAGTTATACAGGTTGCGCAAAGGAATATGCATATCAAATAAAATCTTGTTGTCATACAGTTTGTTCTGTTCTGATTGTTTCACTTTTACAGCCACTACACTCCCCCAGATATTACCCACATAAAACAAGCTGAATAACGATCCGAAGGTGATAAAGCGGGCGCTTTTCACTCCACCCCTGTTATACGATTCCCAGGTGAGCGCCGCCAGTGCTGCAATAGGCAGAAAGGAACCTACTCCCTGCCCTTTTTTACCGGCATATATTTTACCGGCCCCTGGCAATACTGCACTGTACAGCCCTGCCAGGAAAGGAGATTTCTTTTTGTAGTGCACCAGTTTATCATAATAAGCATCCATACGCTTCTCTTCCCCTTCCATTACATAAGACGAAAAAGTAAAGTGCCTGCGTAACGAATCGTATTGCTTGTAGTTGCGTTGTAATAAGCTGATGCCCGCCATTTCCAGGTATTGCATTTCCCTCTCTACCGTGTCTTTTGCCGGTAGCCCTTTAAATGTGTGATAAGCCTGTTGGGAGTAGCCCTGGAATGCCAGGCAGTAAGCACCGAAAAAATGACTTTTTAATGCCCACGCTGCACTGTCCGATACCTGTAACAACCTGCTGGCAGCAGTATCCAGCGATTTCATAGCATAAGCATTCCAGCCCTGCCAATACAGCAATGAATCTTTTTGCGCGGCTAACAGCCTGTCTTGTTGAATGTTGTTGAGTATATAAGTGGCTTCGGCATATAATTCCTTATTGTGCAAATACCTGGCAAACAACATATCATTAGTAAAACTGCTACGTTGCTGGGCGTGCACAGCCTGTACCGCCAGTAACACCACCAGTGTATACCAGCACCTGCATAGGTATACTCTCATTATCGATACTTGTTTAAATCATCCGTAATAGCGCCTGTGCGGAGATCAATATCCAGCGGAGATATATCCGACGCACTTAAACGGTTGCAACGTAATAATCGGTCTGCCGAAACAAACATTCCTTTTATCAATCCAAACTCATGTATAGCATGTTTGCTATAGTTAGAGCAGGATATTTCGTAAGGACATTTGCGTGACAACTGTTGTGTAAGCACATGCTGGTATATAAACATACTGCCCTTCATAGCCAGGGCAAATGGGTTCCAGGCTGCTATTACATTTTTATGTTGGGTTTGCAATATACTATCGTTGTTGCCTGCGCGTTTGTAATAGCGCTCGGGTGTATAAAAGCTCGTTTGCTTTACCAGCATAATATCACTGGCTGTTTGTGTATGTGCTATGGAAGTAACACTTACCAATAACACCAATGCAATCCATTTACTGAACAAAGGCAAAGGTTTAGAAACGTTGAATTTTAGCATTGGCAGGTATCTTATAAGTAAAATACGGGCTGTTTGCCTGTTGGTTTAATTTAAAATTGCGGTATACCGTTTTGGTTACCGCCGAATCTTTTCCTTCATAAGCAATCTCTGTAGTGGTAGAAGGGAACGACATATCTTCCAGCGTAGTAAAAGCGTAGTAATATACTTTACGGATGATAGCACCTGCTCCATTCTGGTAGTGCATATAAATAGGATTACCATTCTGATGCACCAGCTTTACCTGCTGCACCTGTTTTTTCTTGTCGGGTGCTTTGGGCTTCCATAGGGAAATAATCAGATCTTTTTCGGCATACACCTTCTCCTGTACATATCCTAACTCACTTAACCCCATATCGGCCATTTTACCGGCGCAGAAGTAATAAAATTGTGAAGTGTGCGAACTGAACAGTGTACTTTGTGTAAGCGCAACGGTGTTGGCACCAGGATCATACATTTTTACTTCACCGGTTTTATTGGAAAGCAATACATAGTTACGGGGGTGGGAATAATGCATGGTCATATCACCATTACCATCATAGCAGATCTCTCCTTTAAAGGTAACATACTTATCGCCCTTTAACTGGCGGGTTTCCAGCTCGGCATAAATTCTGTCAATCACATAGGAAGCTGGTTTAAAAGCAGGCAGTACTACAATAACCAGGAGGGCAATGCCCAAACAAGTCAATTTTTTCATGTTGATAAGGGTTAGGTACTTATACAAATCAAGCAGCAAAACGCAAACACGTTTTGCTGCTTGATAACTATGATTTTACCGTACAGCGCTTATTTAATGGCAGCAATACCTGGTAACTCTTTTCCTTCAAAATATTCCAGTAATGCACCACCACCGGTAGATACATAACTTACTTTATCAGCAAATCCAAACTGGTTAACAGCGGCAACGCTATCACCACCACCTACCAGGGAGAAAGAACCGGCTTGTGTAGCTTCGGCCACTGCAGTAGCAATGGTTTTGGTTCCTTTCTGGAATTTTTCCATTTCAAAAACGCCCATAGGACCGTTCCATAAAATGGTTTTGGAATTTTTAATTACGTTGGCAAACTGGTCGGCAGCCATAGCCCCAATATCCAGTCCCATCCAGCCATCAGGAATGTTATCGCTGGTAGAAGAAGAGGTTTGTGCGTTTGCATCAAACTTGTCTGCAATGATAGAATCAGCAGGCAGGTGAATACGCACGCCTTTGGCTTCTGCTTTCTTCAGCAGTTCGTTGGCAGTTTCCAGGCGATCGTCTTCGCACAGAGAATTACCAATTTTACCCCCCTGGGCTTTCATGAAAGTGTATGCCATACCACCACCAATGATGATATCTGTAGCACGCTCCAGCAGGTTTTCGATAATCAGGATCTTATCAGATACTTTCGCGCCTCCGATAATAGCTACGAAAGGCTTTTCAGACTGGTGCAGTACTTTTTCAGCACTGTTCACTTCGGCTTCCATCAGCAAACCAAACAGTTTTTGTCCGGCAGCAAAGAAGTCGGCAATCACCGCTGTAGAAGCATGCGCCCTGTGTGCAGTACCGAACGCATCGTTCACGTACACATCACCCAGTTTGCTCAGTTTTTCAGCAAAACCTTTATCGCCTTTTTCTTCTTCTTTGTAGTAACGCAGGTTTTCCAGCAATAACACCTGGCCTGGCTGTAAACCAGCAGCTTGTTGCTGAGCAGCCTCGCTGATGCAATCATCTGCAAAAAGCACCTCAGTACCCAGCAGTTGCGACAAATGACTTACAATACGACTTAATGAAAAATCGGCCTTCGTTAATTCAGGCTTCTTTTCCATGTCTTTAATAGGACGGCCCCAGTGGCTCATTAAGATAACACTGCCACCGTCTTTTACTATTTTCTGAATGGTAGGTAACGCGGCTTTGATACGGGTATCGTCGGTTATTTTACCCCCTTTAATAGGTACGTTAAAATCAACCCTTACCAGGGCTTTCTTGCCTGCAAAGTTGTATTCGGAGAATTTGCTCATTATCTGGCTTTTCTAAATAGTATCAAGAAAAAAGCCGGAGTATATCCGGCTCTTCCCTTCTGAAATTTATTTGCTAATTAAACCTGCAAAGTATTTTACAGTACGAACCAGCTGACTTACGTAGCTCATTTCGTTATCGTACCAGCTTACAGTTTTAACCAGTTGAACATCACCAGCGCTGATTACTTTGGTTTGCGTACCATCGTATAAAGAACCGTAGCTGATACCGATGATATCGCTGCTTACGATTTCGTCTTCAGTATAACCGAAGCTTTCGTTAGAAGCGGCTTTCATTGCAGCGTTGATTTCTTCAGCAGTAACTTTTTTACCTAACACAGTAACCAGTTCAGTTAAAGAACCCGTTAAGGTTGGTACACGTTGAGCGCTACCGTCCAGTTTACCTTTCAGTGCAGGTAATACCAGGCCGATGGCTTTAGCAGCACCAGTGCTGTTAGGCACAATGTTTTGAGCAGCAGCTCTTGCACGACGCAGATCGCCTTTTGGATGTGGAGCATCCTGTGTGTTCTGGTCGTTAGTATAAGCGTGGATGGTAGTCATAGTACCAGCAACGATACCGAATTTTTCTTCCAGAACCTGTGCCATTGGTGCCAGACAGTTGGTAGTACAGGAAGCGCAGCTGATTACAGTTTCGCTACCGTCCAGGATGTTGTGGTTTACGTTGAAAACAACAGTTTTCATTTCGCCGGTAGCAGGTGCAGAAATTACTACACGCTTAGCACCAGCAGCCAGGTGGGCTTCTGCTTTTTCTTTATCAGTGAAGAAACCTGTACATTCCAGTACCACGTCTACATTGTGTTGTTTCCAACCAATTTCAGCAGGATTCTTCTGGGCGTATATTTTAATCTCTTCACCGTTAACAGTAATAGAGTTGTCAGAATAAGTAACATTTGCATCAAAGCGACCCTGAGCGCTATCGTACTTCAGCAGATGCGCCAGTACTTTAGGGCTGGTTAAGTCATTAATAGCCACTACTTCAATTCCTTCCATGTTATAAATCTGGCGGAATGCCAGGCGACCGATACGTCCAAATCCATTGATCGCTACTTTTACTGTGCTCATTGTTTACTAGTTTATTGGTTTTAAAAAGCATGGCGAATTTACGAGTATTGTAGACGGGTAACAAACGATAGAAATTATTTTTTTCGACGTTAACACAAAATAAATTTGGTGATAATCAAAAGATTTCTATTTTTGCACTCCCAAATCACAATAACGGATGCGGGGACAGCTCTTACAAATAACTGCCATGTTCGTCTATCGGCTAGGACATCTCCCTTTCACGGAGGAAAGACGGGTTCGATTCCCGTACGTGGTACAGGTAAAGTTGAAGGAAATTTAAAAAATAAGCTTCTCTGCAAAGAGGAGCTTTTTTTTTCAACCCTTCTACTGTTATATATAAAGAGTTCTATTTTTTGCCATGTTCGTCTATCGGCTAGGACATCTCCCTTTCACGGAGGAAAGACGGGTTCGATTCCCGTACGTGGTACATCACTGCTAAAAGTTAAAAAGGCTTCCGTAAGGAGGCCTTTTTCATTTCTATTCATCAGATAATCTTGTTACTTACAGCATAAGAAAGCGCTTCTGTCATACTCTCTACCTGTAAGCGCTCAAAAATCCTTCTTCTGTAATATTTCACTGTGTCGGGAACAACAAATAACTTCTCTGCAATTTCATTGATCGTTAACCCTTGTGCATGCAACTGAAGCACTTCTATTTCCCTTTCCGTGAGCTTGGGCTTTTCTGATTTGCTCCAAACCGTATTTTTCAATTCCAATTTCCACACGTCGTCAGTACCGTCTTTATATATACAAATATTGCCGGCACTCTTATGGTGCGAAATAGAAACAATACACATAGCCTTCCACAACTTCCCCTCGCTTGTTAAAAACAAGGGGGTAAGTTTATGATTAATAAGAATTTGCCTGTCATCTTTATTCCTCAAATGAAAATCATAAGTGATACTATATTGCTTCTTCTCATCACCGGGCAATTTCTTAAAAAACTCAAATCCCGCATCATTTATCAGGGTTAACATTTCCAGGTCAGCTTCCGGAACATTTTTAAAATAGAATTCATATCCCATGTTCAGCACTTCTTCGGGAGCATAACCACATAGGAATAATGGATTTTCCGAAACATACTCAAAAGTCATATCCTCATAATTGATCACATATATACTTTCATAGGTTAGTCTTGCAAAGGCTTTTACAGACTCCAGGTAATCCTGCTGTAGAAAACGGTCTGTTTCCGGAACACGCCCTAAGTTATTCTTAGTAAACAGGCCGGAATGATTATAATCCTTCATCAATGTGCAGTTATTAACTTAATACTATAGGCGGTTTCACACACGTAACCCCAATAGTAAATCTACACTAAAGTGTAGCCTTTGCCAGCTTATTTGTATTGACTTTTGCAAAAACAGGTTTCCGTTTTTTATGCTCAACCATATAAACAGATCTGTTACTCAATAAATTACGCCATTTATGCTTACTGAGACAGCGACTTGCAAAAACTGCAACACAACAATTAACCAGCCTTTTTGCGGCAACTGCGGGCAACCTATGCACATAAAACGAGTAGACAAACACTATATCCTGCACGAAATATGGCATATTCTACATTTTGAAAAAGGCATATTCTATACCATAAAGGAATTACTGACCAAACCCGGTCAAAACATAAAAACATTCATTACAGAGAACAGAAGCAGGCTTGTAAAGCCTATTATATTTATCATAGTAACCTCATTGATATACACATTGATTAATGGTGCATTCCACATTGAAAAAGAGTATGTTCATTCTCATGGAGCGCAACATTCTGCTACTGAAACAATTTTCGCCTGGGTTCAACACCATTATGGCTATGCCAACATTATCATGGGGCTACATATCGCCTTTTGGCTCAAATTTTTTTTCCCAAAGCATGATTATAACTTTTTTGAAATATTAATCTTACTCTGCTTCGTAATGGGAATAGGTATGTTGATCTTTTCAATTTTTGCACTATTGCAAGGATTAATGAAACTAAACCTGATAACAATAGCAAGTATAGCAGGTGTACTCTATTGCACATGGGCAATCGGACAATTTTTCCACCCAAAGAAAGCATCAAGCTATATAAAGGCATTGGCTTCCTATATGCTGGGAATGCTTACTTTTTATGTTTCATTACTTGCTTTAGGTTTTTTGATAGACATTTTACAAAAGCACTAATACAGAACCCCATCCAACTAATAAAGGCTTCCGCAAGGAGGCCTTCGTCATTTACTACAATTTGATACATTTGCTCAACAACCTTCTATCCGGCAAGCTATAGCACAACAACAGCAACGGACTACCCAATGGCAGCAAGCCACACCTCAACAATCCACCAATGCCAAACGCTCTAAAAGATCACGCAACCTCTACCTGGCAGCAACGATATTTTTTAGTTGCGGCGTATTGAACTTCTTTATTAAACTGGCATTTGGCAGTAAAGTACCTTTCACTGATTTACTTTCTACAGCTATCGTTTGCCTTATCCTTTGTGTTATTTTTTACCGGGGCTACATCAAGCATAAATAACAAAGCAGCATAGCCCCTATGCTGCTTTAACATTCTTTTATAGGAATTATCTGCTAACCTCACCAACACTCTTCCTTCTCGCCCCGTATAGGTATTTATAGGAGCTCCCGTACTGTTTTATCATCTATTTATTTATCAGTTATGAAAATCCCTGTATTACTATTCATTACGGTTGGCGCAGCTATATCTATTGCTTCATGCAGAAAAAGCTCAGATACTCCGGACACCGAAGAAGGCAACTGGGTAAAAAGAGGACAATTTGATGGTCCTGCCCGTACAGGCGCTGTATCGTTTGTAATCAATGACACAGCCTATGTAGGTACAGGCTATAACTATACTAAAAACACAAGTTATATAGTAGATTCAACTGGTGACATTTTAGCGAACGCAGATCATTATTTAAAAGACTTTTTTAAATTAAACATGCCCCCTGTAAGCACTGGCAATTCGCAAACCGGCTATACATGGACGCAGGTAGCAGCTATGCCCGGCAACACCCACCGCGCCTATGGTGTAGGATTTAGTGTAAACAACGTAGGTTATGTGGGATTGGGACAAACCTCTAACGATATATTATTAAAAGATTTTTATGCTTTTGACGGCTACACCTGGAGTAAAAAGAAGGACTTCCCGGGTTCTGCCCGCAGAGATGCGGTAGGTTTTGGCCTGGGCATGAATGGATACATTACTACCGGCTTCGATGGAGCCAATACACAAAAAGACATGTACCAGTATTTTCCGGGAGATGACCACTGGGAAAAGATCACTGCCTTGAGTGGTGAAAAACGGAGAGGCGCTTCTGTATTTGTGTACAAAGACAAGGCTTATATATTCGGCGGCTATAGCAGCTTAAATGCCGTTACTGACATGTGGGCGTTTGACAGCTTAACACTCACCTGGAAAGTACGTAATAGTATTGCAAACGAATCGAGCGACAGCTATGACGATGACTATTCAGACATTGTACGCCAGAACGCTTCTGCCTTTGTAATAGACAACTATGGCTATGTTACCAACGGACACTCTTCATCCGAAGCCAGCCTGGTAAGAAGCACCTGGCGCTACGATTTTGAAAATGACAGATGGACAAGACGCACGCCTTTCGAATATGTGCAAAGAACCTATGCCGTTGGATTTACCGTAAGAAACAGGGGTTTTGTAGGTGCAGGACAAAACGGTGCCATCGCTTACAGCGCCAGCACCTACCTGGAAGATTTTTATGAATTCATCCCTTCTCAAACCTACGATTCACACGACTAACAACATCTATACTGCGCAATTACCAGAACCGGGGGGATCTGGTTGCTCATAACAAAAATGGTCTGCCAATGCAGACCATTTTCTATTGAATACGGTATGTATGATCAATTGCCCCAGGTAACCTTCAGGTTATGCTTGGCAGCATATACTTTTCCTTTTTCCATTAACTGAGTAAACAGGACTTCAAACCTGCCTGTATATTTTTCGTCTATGGTTTTTAATATCGCCACCTTAGCATCATCGGCACCTTTTGTATCACATAGTTTTGCGTAAGCTGCATATTCGTTCTGATAAGCCGGCAATGTAAATTCATATAATTCCAGCGCCAGCTTTTTTATTTCCCGGTTGTCATCATTCTCACTCACTGTTTTCAACTCCTTAATCACCTTCTCCAGGTAAAGGGCTTTGTTCTTTACTGCTTCCTGCGCTTCATCTCCTTTTTTAGGTGGAGCCTGTACTCCCGCAGGGTATTCTTTACCATAACTCTCCAGCATTTTAGCAAACTGTGCCGTTCCAAAGTCGCTGACCATATTGGAGTTTAATACCGCTTTCTGAAAAAACTGATCGGGAGAAAGGGTGTTACAGGCAGTCAGTAAAATGGCCAAACAGGTAAACAATCCTACACCTTTGGCTAACATCTTGTAATTCATCTGTTTTCGTTTTATATTAGGGTTTACATTACACACTTTCGTGCCAAAATCACTTGCATAAATAAGGGGGATGTAGAAACACCCCCCGTTACACATGAGAAAAACACTATGCATTGCTGCATAGTTAGACGTTTATAATAGAAGCCCGAAAGGCTTTATCATTTCATAATTCAATTCGGGTGTAAGATAATTATTTTTTATTGCTACTGCATAAAATAACAAGCGGTAGCATCTATCCATACCAGCTACCTGTACAAAATCCGGACTATAAAGAAAGAGAGAGGATTACGGGGTGCACTGCTGCCCGGAAAAGAACGCTCCGGGCAGTACAGGAAAATTTAAAAAGCATTTGCGTTTTTGATGGCGTTTCTCAGGTTTTCCTCCGACGCCTGCGCGCGCTCAATCAAAGCCTTATCTTTTATATGTGGCAGAAAATCCCACTGCCTGCTAATCAGGTTTTCTTTATACACATCGGTAAAAGGAATATATCGCAGCGGGAATTGCCATTGCCGCTGCAGTGTACTAAACACTTCATTGTCCTGCCTGCTTAGCTGGGCATAATCCACCAGTATATACTTTCCACCAGGCAAGGTTTGAATATGCTCCAGCAACTGCTCGTTATACACCGTGCAGGCCATCAGACTTTTCCAGCCATACTTGCGCAGTAGCAGTTTTTTACGGCTATTCTTTTCAATGGTATTCCATAACAACCTTTTAAACAGGCCTTTTTGCCGATAACGCATTTCAGCGTCTTTATGCATCCTGCTTAGCAGCGAGCTTACCACCGCTTTGTAATCCCGTACAATCACCAGGTAAAAAGCATCAGGGATAATGTCTTTATACTCCGGTAAAAACAAACAGGTGCGGGGATCTTTCCAGGCCCAGGCCGGATACAACTGGTTTTTATGATGTACCAGCTGCGCTATCTCTGCCTTTTGCTTTTCAGAAAAAGCAGGCTTTTTATCTAACACCAGCCCTGTACTATCAAGATTGTTTTCAGCTAACAATTTCTCATGCAACTCTACAAAGTCACAATCTTCAAAATGTCCTTCTACATTATCAAACCCTACACCTAAAAGCCTGTCGCCAATCTGTAAACCACATCTTTGTAACCATTGCGTAATTAAGGATGTACCCGAGCGGTGCATCCCTGCTATTACTAACACCTTATTGTTCATTAGCTGTAACGTTGAGCCAGTTGCTTTTTAAAGTAGAATGTATCTGCTGCCAACTGGGTAGAGATGAAATGAAACAATTCAGACGCACATACATCCTGCGTTTGCATACCAGTATTCAAACGCAGATCGGGGTTTTCAGGAATATCAAACCGGTCGTTAATGCCGGTAAGATTATTCAGTTTTTCCGGATGTCCGTCGGGCAGTAAAGCTTTTTTATATAAACCTTTTGTGTCGCGCTGTATCAGCTCGTTAATAGCACAATCAATGTGTACAGTTTTTACATTCCGGTACAAGCGGGTCATTTCACTGCGGGCTTCTTCGTATGGGTTAATAGCGCTGATAATAACCACTACTCCGTTCGCCGACAACCTGCTTGCTACAAAGCCTAACCTCCGGATATTCTCGATACGATCTTCTTTAGAAAAGCCCAGGTCTTTACATAACACCTCTCTATACACATCGCCATCTACTATCTCGGTATTAACGCCATGCAGCAGCAGTTTTGATTTCACACTTTTAGCAAGTGTTGTTTTACCTGCACCGGATAATCCACACAATTGTACTATCATAACAAAATGGTTTATTTAAAAAGCATGCCTGGTTATTAGATGACGCGTATACCGGAGACGTTGCCTGCTAAAATGAAGCCAACGCCAAAAATCTACGAACGGCTTCTTTTAACAGACCAAACGGCTTATTACTAAGGTAAAAACATTTTAATCGTCAAAAAGAAATATCCTGACGGTGTTTAGGCAATATTCATCGGTGAATTCCCGTAACCGGTTTACGATTTGTTTATTTTACAAACAGATGAAGTAAGTATATTAGCGGACGAATGTAATAATTGTATAGATGAGCAGGTATTTCCAGCACTGGAGGTGTTTATTACTGGTCTTTTCTCTTTTTGCGCTACACGGCCAGGCGCAGCAATACAAACATCTTTTAAGAGGTTTTGACGACAATGACGGTATTGATATCCGGGGCATGGGCAGCGATGAAGGATATACCAACGGTACCCGTATCGAATTACTTTACCAACCCCGCAAGCAACACTCATTACTGGCGCCCATCCTCCCCAAAGCAGGCGACAGCAGCATTAACACCTACGGATTTGGCATTATGCAGGTAATGTATACACCTAACGACATTAAGGCTTTTTACCCCCTCCCTAACGATTATGCGTATGCCGGGGGCTTATACCTGGCCCACACCTTTCACTCGGCCAATCCTTATAAAAGAATAAACCTGCAAAGCGAAATTATACTGGGCTTTATGGGACCTGGCAGCGGTGCGGAAGGCTTTCAGAAATTCATACACCGCACCTTTGGCTTTATTACGCCCCGCGGCTGGAACACACAAATGCCCACCGACCTGTTGTTCAATTATAACTTTACGGTAGAAAAGCAGGTTTCGAACGACAACCCCTGGATTGACTTTTCTATAGGCGCCCAGGGTATGGCCGGCACCATGCAAAACAGCCTGCACCTGTTTCCTTTATTACGGTTTGGTAAAAAATCGCCGTATTACGAAGGACTGATTCAACAATACACTCCACCCACCAGCGATAAAAAAGACTGGCAATTGTATGGTTTTATAAAGCCAGGCGTGCAACTGGTATTCTACAATGCTTTTTACCAGGGCGGCATGTTAAACAAGCATTCTCCCTTCAACACCAATCAGGAACCGCCTTTTACCTATCACCATGTAACCCCGCAAACCGTGGTGGGCAGATTAGATTTTGGGGCAGTGGCTTCTACCGGCAGATGGTCTATAGCAGCGAGCCAAAGCCTGCGCACCAGTGAAGTAAAAAATATACGCGCCCACTCGGTAGGTACTATTTCGGTGCAACTGGCCTGGTAATACAAAAGCCTGCGCAAGGCAGGCTTTTGTCCGGTAACACTCCCCCCGAAATGTTACTGTCTCTTTTCCTTTATTTTCTTCATCACTTCCTGCTTCATTTCTTCTTTACCTTTTTCGTAGCTGGCAAACTGCTCTTCGGTAAACACGGTTTTCAACTCTGCTTCCTTACTTTCATTTATCTTTTTTGCCTGCTTGAATTTAGCCATCTTACCACCGTCGCCTTTAATTACCGGCTCCATTTGTTTGGCATACTTCAGATTAATCGCGGCCACCTTTGTGGTTTGATCGTCCGTTAACTGTAGTTTACTTTTCATTAGATTCGTTTGCACCTGCGCTCGCTGCTCGGGGGTCGTATTTTTAAAATCTTCGGGCGATTGCCTGGCTATTACTGCCACAGAAAATAACAATACTACGCAAAGCACAGTTGCCTGGATAGCTCTTTTCATTATTGTAGTTTTTAAATATTACCAGGAGATGTTGTACGAAGCGCCACTTTGTAAAGTAAGCACGCCCGTTTTGTTGCCTTTAAACACCAGGGTACCGGAAAATGCATACGAACGTCCGCCACTTCCCTTGCCGGTAAATGTTACTGCCAGGGTACCAGAATCAACCAGCCTTGTTTGTTTGTTTACTGCCACATCAGTTCCGGTTAAAGTTAACACACTGGTAAAGGTGTTTTTGTTACGCACTTTAGATGCCTGCGAGCCATTGCGGGTTACAGCTACATTTACAATATAAGCGGCATCATTGGCGGTAAGACCTGTTACTGCTAATGTGGCATTTACATTGTCGTTGGATGACATGCGGGGCGCATCGTACACCAGGTTGCCGCTATACGTAGCATCAAAATGTGCAGTAGGCGTGCAGGTTAACATCCAATGCCAGTTGGCTGTAAAGGTGTAAGTGATGGTAGCATTGGCAGCACTAACATAGGCAATACTGCTATCCCTGGCTACACCGCAACGACCACTGTATATCGTTGCTATACGGGCAACATCAGCCGTTTGCGTGGTTACGCCGCCGGAAGAACTGACTACGGCCTGGGTTACCACATCTGCCACATCATCTTCTGTTACGGCGCCAGAATCACTGCTTTCTTTTTTGCAGGAAGACAATAACAATACTACGGCTGCACTCAGCAGGGTTGCATTACGTTTCATAAGGCCTGTTCTTTTCATAACTGTATGTTTTGTTTTTGTGAAGAGTTCTATAAATCCGTGCATGACCAGTACAAAAGGGTTGTAGCTGATAAAGCCTGTTGTTAGCCCGTATTGCACCTTTTCGGTTTCGGGCTGATAAGTGCCAAACAAACGGTCCCATATCATTAACACACCACCAAAATTCTTATCTATATAAATAGGATTACATCCATGATGTACACGGTGTGCCGAAGGCGTATCCAACACTCCTTCTATAGGCCCCAGCACAGGCACCGCTTCGGTATGCAGCAAAAACTGGTATAACAGGTTTAACCCATAGCTTACTGCTATAAAAGCCGGGGGCAATCCCAGCAAGGCAGCAGGCACAAAAAACAAAGGGCTGATCAGTGCTGAAAACCAGTTTAAGCGGTAAGCCGCCGTAAGGTTCATTAACGGGCTGGAGTGATGCACCAAATGAAAAGCCCACAAAGGCTGCCATATATGCGATACACGATGAAACCAATAATAAATGAAATCAGCTACCACAAAAGCCAGCAGAAACACCCATCCGTTTTCGGGCAACGAAAATGGCGCTATATCAGCTGCAAAGCCCAGCACTGCTAACTGATAGCCTGCAAATAAAAATTTAGAAAAATGAAAACCTGCCAGCACACCCATATTGGTAAAGGTTTCTTTTAACTGATATACTTTTTTATCCTTCTTCCAGCTCCATACTATTTCTGCCAGCACCAGTGTTGCAATCACCCCCAGTACCACCCCTCTGTAATGACCAGCTACATACTGCATAATCACTTGTTTTTAATTACAGGGTAAAGCTCTGTAACTATGGTGGTGCAGTTGGCTCCAAAACGGGTGAAGCTGCTAACTACGGGGGCGAAGTATTAATTATCTAACCAGGCCTTAAATTCCGGCACGCGGGCCTTACTGATCAGCACTTTTTCGCCGGGTTCCGGAGAGAGTTTGATATACAAACGGCCATTGAAATACAGGTCTATTTCCTGTATAGCATTGCGCTGTATAATAAACTGCCGGTTGGCCCTGAAAAACTGTTGGGGGTTTAATTGCTGTTGCAATTGCTCCAGCGTGTAGTCGATAATATACTGTTTATTTTCCCGCGTGCAGGCATGAACAATCTCGTTGGCCGTATAAAACCAGGCAATATGCGCTGCATCGAGCGGAATCAGCTTTTCTCTGAACTGCACCAGGAACGACTGTTTATACACCGGCTTACCTTGTTGCAAACTTTTTAGCAGTTGCGCTATCTGCAAGGGATCGGGCAAGGCCGTTTGGCTGCCGGTGTATAAACGATGATATTTTTCCAGGGCCTGCTTTATCTCTTCCTGGTCGTAAGGCTTTAAAATATAATCAATACCATTGACCTTAAATGCCTGCAGGGCATAGTTATCATAAGCGGTAACGAATATAACGGGCTGTTGAACGGTTACTTTGTGAAAAATTTCAAACGACAGGCCATCGCTTAACCGGATATCCATAAAAATAACATCACATGCCTGCGCATGTTGCTGTAACCAGGCTACCGATTCTTCCACCCCTGGCAGCACAGCAACAATCACAGCAGTTGCGTCTATTTCGCCCAGCATAAACTCCAGGTTCCGGGCATTGGCAGGTTCGTCTTCAATGATAAGGATTCGCAGGGGCATGTTAGTTTAGTTTAAGGGTAAGGAAACTATAAAATGCTGATCTGTACGGGTAATGGAAATTTCAGTTCCCATCAGCAGGCGAAACCGCTCGCTGAGGTTTACCAGGCCGGTACCACTTTGCTCCTGCACAAAACCTACCGGCTGCAGGTTGTTTTGCACATAAATGCATCCATTGTATGCTTTTACATGAATATGCAAAGGCATAGCTGCTGTAGCCTTGTTATGCTTGGCTGCATTTTCTATCAGGGGCTGTATGCTCAAATGTGGCAATGTTTTATGCAGATAGTTTTCGGGTACTTCTATATCTATATCAATACTATTCTCAAAACGCATTTTCAGCAAGGCTGTGTATGCTTCCAGCTCTTTTAATTCTTCCCGCACGGTTATTACCGATTCGTTATGCTGTAATAACCCCCGGAATATCTTAGACAAATGCCCGATAAACCGTTGTGCCTTGGCGGGATCTTCCCGCACAATGCCCGCCAGGGTACTAAGCGAGTTAAAAAAGAAATGCGGATTTAATTGCTGTTTCAGCAAAGCCAGTTCTGCCTTTACAAAACGGGTCTTCGCTTGCTCGGCTTCCAGCTCGCGGGCACGGGTTTCGCGCACCAGATACAATATACGAACTACCAATAACTCTACCACCATGCACGTAAAAAAACGCGCCAGGTACGTTACCCGGTAAAACTGCCTTATTATATGAGGGTTGAATACATGGCGCTGTATATAGGCGCCTACAATTACCCCCGTCAGCAAAATCAGCACATTTTGCCCCAGCCTCAGCTTAAAGGCATTTTGCCCTTGCATGTTATATAAGAATACCAGGTAACAGAACAGAAAATTGAACCCTATCTGAAAAACCAGCTCAAAAGGGTTTACCATGGCATACTGCGCCATCACTGCACCCGTGCGCAATGCCGATAACCTGGGTATATTTACCATCAGTGCTATCGCCAGTGCGCCATACAGCGTAATCTTTTTTTCGGAGGGCAGTTTCATCTCACCAAAGATGCACTATCCTAACGTAACCCGCCCATTCAGAGCGGGTAAAGCAGCTAAAATAAGGGGTGAATTTTTACCCAAGAGCCAAACAATTCTTGTCTTTAGGCTCCGCTTTGTCCAGGTTGGGCGCTTCCTGGTCGGCCTGCAGCAGCCTTTCCAGTTCGGCATTGTTTTCCCGTACCGCCACTACATATTCATCGGCATTGCGAATGGCCGACAAATGCTTCAATGCCTGTTCATCATGTATAAAAAAGGTTTTGGCGCTGCGGGTAGCTTCTTCGGGCGAGTAGCCCAAAAACTTAAGCGTATCTACCCCAACCCGTAAACTGGTATCGAGGGTTTCACGGTAGATATTTAAAATACCTGCATTCATCAGGTCGTAGGCATCGTAACGGTTAGTGGCCCGCACCAGCATGCGCAGGTTAGGAAAATGCTTCTTCACCGTTTCAATGGTTTCCAGCCTTTTCTCCTCATCGCCTATGGCTATAATTATCAGTTTGGCCTTGTGTGCGCCGGCTATTTCCAGCAGGTCGTGCCGGCTGGCATCGCCATAATACACTTTAAAACCTGCCCGCCTTAACCAATCCACGTTATCACTGTTTACATCCAATACGGTGGTGGCTATATTATGCGCCCGTAAAAAACGGCCGATGGTAGTGCCGAAATGCCCATACCCCGCAATAATAACCGGGTTATCTTCTTCAGCCACATCGCTGGCCTGGTGTGGCACTTCTACCGGCTTGGCAAACACATTCAATATTTTCTGGTTCAGCGTCATAATCAGTGGTGTAAAGGCCATGCTGATAGCCACTACTGCCACCATAATTTCTGTGATCTCTTTTGACAGTATGCCTTCCTGTAAAGAGAAATTGAACAATACAAAGGCAAACTCTCCCACCTGGCATAAGGCAGTACTGAATATAGAATTCTGATCTTTTGTTAAGCGGAACAATTTACCCAACACCAGCAACACCAGCATCTTACAACACATCACGCCCGCCACTAAACCAAGTATGAGTAAAGGTTTTGCTATGATAAAATGAAAGTTGATATTGGCGCCTACTGCTATAAAAAACAAGCCGAGCAACAGTCCTTTAAAGGGATCTATATCGCTTTCCAGCTCATGCCTGTATTCACTGTTAGCCAGTACCACCCCGGCTAAAAACGCCCCCAGTGCAGGGCTAAGTCCCACCGTGGTCATTAACACCGCAATGCCCACCACTAGTAATAATACCATAGCGGTAAACATTTCACGCATGCCCGTTTTGGCTATAAACCGAAACACCGGGCGCATTACATACCGCCCCAGCACTACCACCACAGCCACAGAACCTAACACAATCAACGTTTGCCCCCATGCCGGCAATGCACTCACCAGATTATGCGGGTCTTTGGCAGCGCCTGCTGTAGCAGGCATTTCACTGGCCAGCAAGGGAAAGATGGCCAGTATAGGAATCACCGCTATATCCTGGAAAAGCAATACCGCAAAAGACGATTGGCCCGCTGCGGTTTTCATTAATCCTTTTTCGTTTAACGATTGCAATACGATAGCGGTAGAAGACAACGACACAATCATACCCAGCGCCAGCGACTGCTTCCAGCTTACCTGCAACAACATAGCCCCACCGGCTATTGCCAGGGTAGTAAGGGCTACCTGTAAACCACCCAGCCCGGCTATAGATTTACGCAAGCGCCACAGGCGAAGCGGCTCCAGCTCCAGCCCTATCACAAACAACATCATCACCACGCCAAACTCGGCAAAGTGCATCAGATCTTCTCCCTCTTTGCCAATAAACTGCAAACAGGCAGGCCCTATAATAATACCTGCTATTAAATAACCCAGCACCGAGCCCAGCCCGGCCTTTTTAGCCAATGGCACCATCACTACGGCTGCTGCCAGGTAAATCATGGCCTGGAATAAAAACGTCTGTTGCATAAATACCTGTGAATTTTACGTGAGGAAGATACACATTTTGCTAACCCATCGTTTACACAATTCGTGCAAGTTTGTACACATTTCAGTAGCGCTTCTCCTGGCGCTAGCCATGGCTACACCGTGGCACAGTTATTTTTACATTTTATAGAAAGTAATTAAACCATTTCATAAAAGAATAACCTATGGCAAGTACATCTGTTAAACCAACTACCAAAAAGAAGACAGCTACCACTACAACCCGAAACGTGGGACAAGGCGAACATGACTCTATGTTACAGTCTTTTTTTGAAGATGAACTAAAAGACATTTACTGGGCAGAAAAACACATTGTAAAAACACTGCCTAAAATGAAAAAAGCTGCTACATCGGAAGAACTGAAGCAAGCTTTTACAGAACATACTGAACAAAGCAAAACGCATATAGAAAGACTGGAGCAGGTATTTGAACTATTGAATAAGCCCGCCCGTGGCAAAAAATGCGAAGCTATTGCAGGTATTACCACTGAAGGCGAAAGCATTATAGAAGATACAGAAGCGGGTACTGCCACCCGTGATGTGGGATTGATTATGGCAGCGCAAAAAGTAGAACATTATGAAATAGCTACGTATGGCAGCCTGGCGCAACTGGCCGAAACACTGGGCTTAACCGCTATTTCGCAACTATTACGCGAAACATTGGAGGAAGAAAAAGAAACTGATACGCTGCTTACCAGCATAGCTGAAAACCATGTCAACTATGAAGCAGCAGAAGAAGTGGAGGCTGAATAAGTGCAGGTGAAGAGTGGAAAGCCCCGTTTTATACACGGGGCTTTTTTATTCAGCCCGTAAATGAAATGTATAACCAGATTTAAAATCAGCAACTATGGAAACAACAAACACGATGCCCCAACAAATACCACCACAATACCAGGTAAAGCAACCGGGCACAGAACAACAGATGCACCCTTCTCCTGTATATGACACAGACGAGCCCGGCTGTAACCGCCTGCAGGGCAAGGCAGCTATTATCACCGGCGGCGATAGCGGCATTGGCAAAGCCGTAGCCATTGCCTTTGCCAAAGAAGGTGCTAACGTAGCCATTGTATACCTGGATGAACATACAGATGCGCGGGAAACCGGTGAAATTATCAAAAACAAATACGGCAAACAGGTGCTGCTGATATCTACCGATCTGCGGAAGGAAGTAAATGCGCAGGACGTGGTAGCCCGCACTGTGGAAGCATTTGGCACTATTGATATTGTAGTGAACAATGCAGCCGTGCAGTTTCCACAGGAAAGCATTGAACAAATCACTGCCGAGCAACTGGAAACCACCTTTGCCACCAACATATTTTCGCAATTCTACCTTACCAAGCATGCAGTACCTTATTTAAAAGAGGGCAGCACCATTATCAATACCACATCTGTAACCGCTTACCGGGGCAGTGAAGCTTTGCTGGATTATTCTTCCACAAAAGGCGCTATCGTTTCCTTTACCCGCAGCCTGTCGCAACAGCTCATTAAAAAAGGAATACGCGTGAATGGCGTTGCCCCCGGGCCGGTGTGGACGCCACTGATCCCTTCTTCTTTTGATGAAGAAAAAGTGGCTTCTTTTGGACAAGATATTGCTATGGGTCGCCCGGCACAACCTGTTGAAATAGCGCCCTGTTATGTATTCCTGGCCTGTAAAGAAAGTACGTTTATTAACGGTCAGGTTTTACATCCTAACGGGGGCACAGTATTGAATACATAACGTGTGTAGGATATGCTGTGCGGGGAAGCTGGCCTTTATGGCCGGCTTCTTTTTTTTCACGAAAACGTTTTAGAAAAAATCACATACGCATTTAGCAGGATGACATTACCTTTCTGCCATGAAAAAACTGGCCTTCCGGGGAGCTGGCTTTTTGCTTGCCCTTGCTCCCTTATTACTATTTGCACAACGTAAAGTAACGTATGTTGATCCTTTCATAGGTTCGGAAGGGGATGGACATATATTCATTGGCCCCTCTGCCCCTTATGGGATGGTGAAACCCGGCCCTGATAATAACAAAGCTTCTAACAGTGGCTACGTGCCCGACCTGGATAAACCTTTATATGGCTTTAGCCAGGTGCATGTAAGCGGCACCGGCGGTGGCCCTAAATATGGCAACATTACCGTAATGCCTTTTGCCGGCGACTTCACTTCTATTAAGCAGGAATCGTTGCGCAGTAACGAAACCACGCAGGCAGGTTACTACAGTGCCTCATTGGCCAAATGGAATATTCAAACAGAAATTACCACTACCGCCAAAGCGGCGTTCTATCGTTTCCGTTTTTTAAATCACGACAACCGCAAAGCCATTAAAGTAGATGCCGGCGATTTCCTGGGCGAGAAAGCCATACCCGACTCGCGCGAAGCACAAATGTTTGTAGGCTCAGAAACACAGGTACTTACCGATAGCTCCGTTTGCGGCTATAGCAGAATACGCGGCGGCTGGAACAACGGCACTGCCTATACGGTATATTACTATGCCGTGTTCAGCAAGCCCTTTACCAGCTTCCATACCTGGCAGGGCGAGCAGTTAACAGCCGGTAAAAAAATGCAGGTAGACGCTGGTGCTAAAACAGGTGCGATGCTGTTTTTTGACAATAGCAACGACGAAGAGCTGCAAATGAAAATAGGCATTTCATTTATCAGCTGCGCTAAAGCACAGCAGAACGTAGCAACAGAAATCAATCACTGGAAATTTGATAACACCTTACAGCAAACCCAACAGCAATGGGAAAACCTGTTAAGCAAAATTGACATAGGCACCGACGCTACCGCTGATCAGAAGAAGATGTTTTACACAGCCCTGTATCACACCATGCTGATGCCTGTTGACCGTACCGGCGAAAATCCTTTATGGGATAACAACCTGCCTTATTATGATGACTTCTATGCGATTTGGGATACCTACCGCAGCTCGCACCCTTTAATCACCTTAATCACCCCTTCGCGACAGGTAGCTATTGTAAACTCCCTGCTGAACATTTACCAACGCGACGGCTATATGCCCGATGCACGCAGTGGTAACTGCAACGGACGCACACAAGGCGGCTCTAATGCCGAAGTATTAATTGCAGATGCTTATTTCAAAAACCTCAAAGGCATTAACTACAGCCTGGCACTGGAAGCCATGTTAAAAGACGCCGAAGTACCACCAGGCGGTAATGAAGAAAAAGAGGGTCGCGGTGGCCTGGTAGACTATAATAGCCTTGGCTATGTAAGTACCAATTACGTAAGGGCAGGTAACCGCACTATAGAATATGCTTACGACGATTATTGCCTGGCTATGGTAGCCAAAGCCTTAAACCGCAAAGGCGAATACAACCGCTATATTAAGCAGGCCGATAACTGGCAAAACCTGTGGCGACCTATCACCGATCATGGCGCTACTGGTTTTATTATGCCTAAAGATGCAGCCGGCAAATGGGTAGATAGTTTTCAATGCAGTGTAAGCAATGGTAAAATTGCCTATGTACCTTATAACAACCCGCTGGCGCAGGACTGGCCTATTTGTGTGTGCTGGTGGTGTGGCTTTTTTTACGAAGCCAGCTCGTGGGAATATTCTTTATCTGTGCCTCATGATGTAGCTGCATTAATTCGCAAATCGGGTGGTAACGAAGCATTTAAAAACAGGTTGGATACCTTGTTTGACAAAGACTTTTATAACGTAGGTAATGAACCTTCCTTTCTTACGCCTAACCTGTATCATTGGATAAACAGGCCCGACCTCAGCAGCACACGCATTCGTCAAATCATCCACAAAAACTATAACAGCTCCCGCAGCGGCATACCGGGTAATGACGATTCAGGCGCTATGTCGTCCTGGCTGGCTTTTCATATGATGGGCTTTTATCCCAATGCAGGCCAAAGCTATTACCTGTTAAATACCCCCTGGTTTAAACAAACCACTATTCAACTGGAAAACGGCAAACAGTTTATCATAAAGGCCAACAACCTGAACGATAAAAATGTGTTTATCCGTTCTGCCACTTTAAACGGCAAGCCTTTCCTTTTGTCGTGGATAGAGCATAGTGATATAGCCAATGGGGGTGAACTGATACTGGAAATGGGTGCTACACCCACTACCTGGGGCACACAAACACCTCCCCCATCCAAATCGTAAATACCAATAGCACCATAGCAAAATGGCATCCCTGTGTGGATGCCATTTTTGATATATCAATTGCCTGACGGAGATTACTTGATCTCGTTAATAAACTGATGCTTAGGTCTGCGTACTTTTTTCAGGTTCACTAACCAATCATTCGCCTCATCACGGTAACCTAAAGGTAAAATAGTAGCGCTTTTCAACCCTTTTGCATCCAGGTTTAACAGCTTATCCAAATCAGCTTTCACAAAGCCTTCCATGGGGGTAGCATCTACCTTTTGCTCTGCTGCTGCTGCAATAGCAACACCAAAAGCAATGTAAGCTTGTTTAGCAGCATGTGCAGCCTGATCTTCCTCACTCATAGCGCCAAACATGCCTAATAAACGATTACGATAGTCGTCTGTTGCACTATCCGGTACACCACGCTCTGCATTCAAAAACTTAAAGTAACCATTTACTCTTTCTTCGGTATACTTATCCCAGGAAGCAAACACCAGTACATGCGATGCATCTAACACCTGCTGCTGGCCATAAGCAATAGGATGAATTTGCTGTAATAACTCTTTATTAGTGATAACGAAAATTTCAAATGGTTGCAGGCCTGATGAAGTGGGGGCTAAACTGGCAGCTTCCAGTATGTAATCCACTTTATCCTGTGAAACGGCCTGGCCGTTCATTTTTTTAGTAGCATAACGCCATTGCAGATCGGTAAGTAAGCTCATATTCCTTTCTTTATTTTCTGTAAGTATTTTTTTAACCGGAAACAAAACTAATATACTATTGCTATACTTTTGTAACCGCTATACCATAGTATAGTGATTTACCGTATAATATTAACATATGATAACAGAAAAACTGTCTGGGGCCGAATGCACCAAACGCTTAATGGCAGTAAGGGATGCACTGGACGTGATTAACGGGAAGTGGAAAATACAGATTATCATAGCCTTATGGGAAGGCAATACCCGGTTTAAAGATATAGAAAGGCATATTCCTAAAATTACGGCGCGTATGCTAAGCAAAGAGTTAAAAGACCTGGAATGCCATCAGCTGGTTAAACGTACCGTATACGATACCCTGCCTGTTTCGGTAGAATATACAGCCACTGCACATGCCAGCACCCTGCGGCCTGTAATAGAAGAGTTAAACGCCTGGGGCACCCTTCACCGGAAAAAAATACTGGATAAACAACAAGTGCCGGCATAGCCGGCACATTGTCTTGTTGGTCTTAGCAGATAAAAAACTATTTTTTAGTCAGCCCTGTTAGTTGTTTTATCAACGTGGCTTCCTGTTCATCGTAAGGTGTACCGTTTGTACGGAAAACATCGTGAAACCACACCGGCGGCTCATCGCCATAGGACTTACGCCAGCTGTCCCACGGAAATTTGGTCTGGCTTTTCCCATCCACAAATCCCCAGTTAATAGCACCTACATGATTCTCTTTCATAATAGGTAGAAGTGCCGCAAAAGTACTACCGCGTGGGCGGGCCATATATTCAGTACAGATAAGCGGCTTATGATAACGTTGCAACTGCTCCATCTTTTGACGGAAAACATCGGCTGAGCTATAGTTGTGAAAACTGATAATGTCCGACTCTTCTATCATCAGTTTTTCCATCGGACGCAGGCTGTCGCCCACTTCCCAGTTACCATCCCATATACCCGCCGTAATAGGCTGTTGCGGATTCGCCTGTCTTGCCCACAAAAACGCTTTTTTTAACAAGGGCAACACCACTTCCGCTTTATCAGGAACATCATTTTTAGCATAGTCGCCGTCATTGGTATTATCCGGCTCGTTCCATATATCCCAGCCCAGTATTCTTTCGTCAGTAGCAAATTTTTGTATCACCCCTCTTACATAACGCTCCATGCGATAATGCTGGGTAGAGTCCATCAGTATTTTTTTACCCGGACTTTGTACCCAACCCGAGTTGTGCACATGTGGCGCAGGCTTACGCTGCTCCCCTTCCTTCGGAAAAGGATCCCAAACCGAATCGAACAGCACAAATAACACCCGTATTTTATGTTTATCGGCAATGCGCAAAAAGCGGTCAATACGCGTCATCAGCCCCGCCGAATCCAATTGAAAAACAATGTCGTGCAAAAACACCCGCATGGTGTTCATGCCCAGCGATTGCGCCCATCCCAGTTCGGTGTCGATACGGGAAGGATCGAAGGTTTCGGCCTGCCACATTTCCAGCTGGTTAATCGCAGTAGCCGGCAAATAATTACTGCCCACTATCCACGGCTGTTTGGCATACCATGCATTAGCCTGCACAGAAGTCCAGACAGGGCGTGGCGGCTTCGCCTTCACTACATTACAACATTGTAGAAAGAAGGTTAACACCAGGCAGCAAAAAAAGCATTTGCGCATGTTTATCATGTATAACATTTTTTCATTGAGCATAAATGTTCCGTCAGCAACTGTTAGCATAAGAACGAATCGTTATGCTAAGAATGCCCCAATGGGAAGTTTGTAACAAACAAAGGGGTATTAATTATAAAAAATACTCAAAAATGGGTATACCGCATATTTTTTACACAGAAAATTCCACTGCCAGAATAATGGCGTCGCTAGAAAGGGCTTCCAGTTCCACCTCATGTACATCCCATAATAACAATCCATCGCGGGCATGTAACAGGCGGTATTGCACTTCAAATGCGCCTTCCAGCACAAATATAAATACAGCGTTATGAGGGCTGGCCAGCCGGTGAAGCAACTCGGCCCGGCCACCAAATTTTCCAATGTAGTACTTGGGGCTTTTACTGCCCGGAAACAGGTCTAAAAAACGGTTTCTGTAATTGAACACATCAAAGCACGATATCTTCTTTTCCCAGGTTTTTACGGGCTTTTTATACCATAATACCAGGTAGTTCACCAGCTCATCCCGGTAAGGATTGGTGAGCGTGAGTGTAGTGCCCGCCTTTACCAGCAATTTAAAACAATCGCCGGCTTCTATTACTTCATCAAACCCCTTCCCGTTTTTACAAACAATGCAGCCTACCAGGGGCATCAGCAGCACTTCCGAATCTTCTTTCACCAGCAAGTCAACACTGCGTTGCCCGGCCAGCGTGTCGTCGTTCAGCACATATAACGGGCCGGCAGCCGTTTTATGCGGATGATCAAATTGTCCGAAGTTGAAAGTGTGCATACTCCGGAACCAATCGGCCTGTGAGCAACCCCGCTCATCGGCCAGGTACATTTTCCCGTTTGATTGTGGTACCATAACAACTACTGTGTTTGCAATGAATAAATACTTACAAATGGGGGGAGCGTAAACAGTTCGGTCAATTGTTCACCATTCTCTTTGTTACCCGGCACCGACAGTAACAATTGATTACCAATGGTATCGTGCCAAAGCAATGGTTCGGTATAAAAATTCACAGCCACCTGGTGCTGTGTTTTATCCTGTATATGCGAATTAATGATTTCAAAACGATAATGTTTAAAGGTTAAGAATAGCTTACCTAAAGCATTCATAACATCCGGCACCCTACTATCCAGCTGCTGCAAATAGCCTGTAACAGCCGCGCTCACGAGGAAATGGAGCTTATCAGCTCCCGGAGCATGTGTTATCAGCTCACCAAAAGTGCTGTATCTTTTATCGGGGTTATACAACTGCGCCTGCAGCAAAAACTCCTGATAGGTATCGGCAAACACCAGCTTATCCCATGGTTTGGAAGCATTAATGTCTATTACTTTTCTGTAACATAATCTAATCACTCCTTTCAGCATACGCTACCGGTTAAAAAATACGGCATTAAAGATAAATGCTCTAATGCCGTAAATAAACATATAATAAAATATATTATGCAGATACATAAATAGTATGCGACAGCACATACCCTGCCGTAACACTGCCGGTTACCGAAGCCACTTCAGCGCCTGTGCTGTCGTCGCTGAACACATTGTCCGAAGCGTTATAAGTATAGCCGGTCATACCCTTGGTATAGCCATACGCCTGTCCCGCCGTACCATTTACCGTAGCTACCGCACTGCCCGTACCTTCCGGAAAAGCAATCTGGGTAACCAGCAAGGAGGTTCCTGCCGCATTGTAAATATGCACATGTATATGGGTGGCGCGGCTTTGATACCAGCCCGGAAAAATAGAAGTAAATGTTACCAGGCCATCAGCATCGGTAGTCTGGCGGCCCCTTAAAAAATGTACCGATGTGTAATTGGTGCTTTGCATGCTGGTGCCACCATATTCAGAATAATTACCATCTTTATCGCAATGCCATACATCCACTAATGCACCCGATAACGCATTACAGCTATTGTTCTTGTTTTTGATATAGATCTTCATGCTAAACCCCACTCCCGTTCTGTCGCCCGTGATATCACTTTTCACCAGGGAAGAAGGTGTTTTTGTAGGAAAAGGCCCCTCCGTTTCTGTAGGCGTTACTGTACAGGAGCCGGTAGAAGTGCCGCCACCGGAAGTAGATGTAGAGTCTGTGGAGGAAGTGCTGCCGGAAGCGCTGGTGCCGCCGTCTTTGCTACAGGCAAGCGGGGCAATTGCAGCCAGTCCCAAAGCAGCCAGACCGTTTTTTAAAAAGTGTTTTCTTTCCATAACTAACAATGTTTTGTAGTGATTGTATGTATCTATCTATCCAAACCTACAGGTAGTGATATGGAAGGTAGCCGGTGTGCTGCCTGCAACTGGGAATGCCCCGATAAACAGGGCGGATGTACCGATAAACGAAGGAGGATAGTTACTATCCCCCAAAGCTTTTCAGCACCTGCTCTTTGTAGTTCACACTCACCGGTATCACCTGCTGGTTATTCAGCAACAGCTCTGCCGGTTTTACAATTTTAATATGGGGCACGGATACAATGTACGATTTGTGGGTGCGTATAAACCGGTGAGCCGGCAACAGCTCTTCCAGCTTTTTCATGGTAAGATGTACCAGGTATTGCCGGGCAGACGTCACTATTTTCATGTAATCGCGTGAGCCTTCTATGTAGATGATGTCAGCAAAAGCTATTTTCAACAAGCCTTCCTTTTCTTTCACCACCAAATGATCTTTGCCGGTACCTTCTTCCGGCGCTTTCCTCTCGGGCACCGCCAACTGCTGCTTTACCTTGTTCACCGCCTGCACAAAACGGTCGTAACTAAAGGGCTTTAACAGATAATCTGTTACGTTCAGCTCATAACCCTGTAAAGCATACTCCGCATAAGCCGTAGTAAAAATTACTTTAGGCGGCGCCGTCAGCGCCCGTAAAAACGAAATACCATTTACCAGCGGCATTTCAATATCCAGAAACAACAAATCTACCTGGTACTGTTCCATTTTAGCCATGGCCTCAATGGCATTGCGACACTTTGCCACCAGCGTTAAGCCTTCTGTTTTTAATATATATTGTTCCAATATCTGATGTGCGATCACTTCATCATCAGCGATAAGACAGGTAATGCTCATTTACAGTTGTATTTTCAGGTGTACAGCATACAAACTATCCGTGCTGTTTATATGCAATGTATACCGGTGAGGATAATAAAGAGTTAATCTTTTTTGCACGTTTTCAATACCTACTCCGCCATATTGTTTTTGATTAGGTAAAGCAGTGAACAGCACATTATTGCTCAGCGTCAGCTCCAGCTGGTTGTCTGTTAGCTGCAACAACCCTTTAATAAATCCATTATCAGTTATCCGGTGCGCACCATGCTTAAAACTGTTTTCCAGAAAAGGGATCACCAGTAATGGTGCTATCATTTTATGCCCAGCCCCCTCTGCTGCTATCTCAAACTGAATATTGGCCTGCGGATAACGTTTCTTCTCCATTTCCAGGTAATTGCTTACAAACTGAAGGTCTTTATCCAGCGATACCTGGTGCGTGCTGCAATCATACAACACATAACGCATCATATCGCTCAGGCGTAAAATAAAATCGGGCGTTTCCGGCGCGCCCGTCAGGCTCATACCATAAATACTATTGAGTGTATTGAATAAAAAATGCGGATGCAGTTGTGCCTTTAATGTTTGCAGCTGTAGTTGCAGGTTATCCTTTTCCAGTGCATGGCGTTTTTGTTCATTCTCAAAAGCATACCGCATAAACATAACAGATAAAAAAGCCAGTATATCTGTAAGCAGATCTTCCAGCATCAGCATACGGTTATGCAGCCCCATGGTAAACCAATGCAAACGGCGCTGATAATACGATAGCAGCGGTTCGCCAGTGCTACCGTGTGCAAACAACCAGGTGCAGGCCCAATTGGTAAACTTAGGCACAAAAATAAAATACAGTATACTCACCAGCACCAGCTGCCAATGCCATCTTTTGCGTAAAAACCAGGGACCAATAACCCGGTAATACGGTACTATATACAGTGTGAGAAAAAACGCATACAGTATTAACTGTGGAAAAGGAAAATACCCCCTGGTGCGGGGCAACCAGTTGGTTTCTACCAACATCGAATATTTGTAAATACCTACATACAACATCCACACCAGCACCTCGTAGGCTGAGATAAAACGGTTACCTGTATATTTTTTACCGGATAGTTTCATACAATCAAATCTATTTCATTACCGCCGTTTTACAGCGTAGCCTTTCGACAAAACACTCGTTCTCTTCGACCAAATTGCCCCGTTTTGTAATGGCAGAACAGAACCGCTCTTTGGCAGAAGCAGCCTTTTTATCCGCCGCAAAGCAATGTTCTTTTGTGTTATCAATCACGCAAAACCAAACACAAAATGAAACTTTTTACACCCATACTCATTGCCCTGCTTTTGCTGCCACAGATAGTGGTGATAGCACAACAAAACCAGCCTGCTCCCGACACCCTAAGTGGTAAAACACTGGACAACCTTACTGTAACCGCTTCCAAATCTTATATGGAAGTAAAGACCGATAAAGTAGTACTGAACCTGGCGCAAAGCCCATTGGCTGCTGGTCAGAACATGTACGAGGTATTAAGAAATGCTCCCGGCCTGCTGGAGCAGGGCAACTTTATGTATAAAGGCAAAATAGCTGCTGTATATATCAACGGCAAGCCCAGCCGCCTTTCGGGAGAAGACCTGAAAACCTATTTGAGTGGCATGCCTGCGAACACGGTAGAAAAAATAGAACTGATAGCCAACCCTTCTGCACAGTTTGAAGCATCCAGTGCAGCTGTTGTAAATATTATACTGGCCAAAAACAAAAGTCTGGGCACCAATGCCAGCATCATCGCCGGTGCAGGTGCAGGCAAATACAGCCGTTACAACGGTGGCATTAACATCAACAACCGCAGCTCCCGGGTAAACCTGTATGGCAGCTATAACTGCCAGCGTACCAAAGCAAGCGGCGGCAGCGAATCGGTTCGCACCCTGCAGGCAGGTACTTTTATTAACGACAATCAATATTCGGTAGATAACACCAACAGCCATACTTTTAAAGCAGGTATCGACTATACCCCTTCTACTAAACACAGTTTTGGCATATTGTTCAGAGGAACGGTAAGTGAGCAGGGATTGCAACAAAACAACTATGCACAGCAACAATATGATCATAAGCAGGGCAACGAGAGTTTTTCCTACGGCAACATCACCCGCCGCAATACCTGGTTTACACCAGCCCTCAATGTGTGGTACAACCTCAAAACCAGTGCAGCCAGCTCGCTTAACCTGAGCGCTGATTATATGCAATATGCAAGGGACAAAAACGCCGGCTTTATTACGCATTACCTGGACGAGCAGCAACAGGAATACATGATGGCCTACCAGTTTCGTAACGAAGCCAATGAACTCAACCGCATCAGCTCTTATGCAGCTGATTATAGCAACACCATCAAAGGCACTCGTATCGAAGCAGGTGTAAAAGCCATCTTTACCAAAACAGACAACAACTTTATACAAAACCTTGCTAACGGCAACACCTGGAAATACGATAGCACCTACAGCAACCATTTCATCTTTAATGAGAACGTGTATGCTGCCTATGCTTCTGCATCCCGCAGCTTTGGCAAGCTGGATGTGCAGGCAGGATTGCGTGCAGAACACACCTACACTAAAGGCTACTCCCTAACATTACATACATTGAACACGAAGCAGTACACCAACCTGTTTCCCAATATAAACCTGGCTTACAACCTGAGCGAGCAACAGCAGTTCAGCTTTGCTTATCGCAGAAGCATAGAACGCTTTGGCTTTAACATTGTAAACCCTTTCACCATATACCTCACCCCCTACAGCAGCTACCAGGGTAACCCCGATATACAACCATCTTTTTCACACAACTACTCTGTTTCGTGGGCCTATGGCAACCGCTTTACAGCCGATATCAGCTACAGTAATTACCAACAGGTATTGGCCGAAGTGTACCGCAAAGCACCCGGTAAAGAAGTAATGGTCAGCAGCTTTGATAATGTGCCAGGCGCCAGACAAGTTACTGTAACTCTTACCTACCTGCAAAAAGCATTCAACGGTAAACTTACCAGCAGCAATTCTTTCATGGGCATATATGCACAATATGTAGCAGCCGCTACCAGCGGGCTCAACAATGCCGCCTACTCTGCCTACCTCAGCAGCAACAATACCCTGCAGTTGAGCCCTACCTGGAAAGCAGAAGTAAACCTTTTTTACATGGCGCCCATTACCCTTGGAGCCGCTCATATTTACAGCCTGTTTAACAGCAGCGTAGGTGTATCGCACAGTTTTATGAATAAAAGGGGGAATATCAACCTGGCAGTGTCTGATATATTCAATACTTACAAGCAACGCTTAACAGCCAACTCGTATGGTGTAAACGCTTACACCCGCACCCTGCCCGAAACACGTTTTGTAACATTGTCTCTTACCTGGCGTTTAGGCAACCAGCAGGTAAAAGCAGCCACTAGCAGGCGCACCAATATTGAGGAAGTAAAAAGCAGGATGCAATAGCAGTTATTTGTTTTCACCGGTATACCCATATATCAGCATATCGGTTAATATTTCTCCTCCCCGCCTGTAGTCTTTCTTCAACAAGCCTTCCGCTGCAAAGCCGGCCCTTTGGGCCACTTTGCAGCTGGCAATGTTTTCCACCCCTATTCGCATAAACAGGCGGTTAAATTGCTTTTCGGCAAAACACCATTGCGTAAAAGCCTGCAAAGCTTCCGTAGCATAGTTATTTCCAGCATGCGATTGTATAATAAAATAAGCTACTTCCGCTTTGGGCACTTTCCATTCAATATCACGCACACTAATATGACCAATCAACTGCCCATCGTCTTTTGTAAAAACGCCACAGGCATAACCGCGATTGGTTTGCCAATCAATGTTTTTTTGTGTAAAATAAGTAGCTACCCCATCCATGGTTTGCGCCATCGCCACCACATTGGTAAAATAATCTACCAGGTATTGCTGGTTGGCCCGGATGTTTTGATAAAAAGCGGTAGCATCTTCCCGCGCGTATGGCTTTACCAGTAATCTATCTGTTTCAATCATGGTTATCTACAATTATTACCAGTTATTGGCTATATAGGCACAATAACTGGCATACTTATCCTTTTGAGATGGCGGGTAAGTAATCATGCAGGTTTGAAACACTTCCGTGTTTTCACTCCCCCGGTGATTAATCGTTTTCTGTTTTGTTTTCTCATACACAATATTACCATCCTTATCAATGCCGGATACCACATACCAATTACTCTTTTTTACCTTGTACACAGATGTTAAACCTTTTGCAGATCTGTTATATTCCTTTTCCAGGTTGGTAATATCGTCCAGTACAAGCCCACCCGATAAGGTAATTTTAGCTGCTTTATCGTCACTGATAAAAACCTGCCCATCTCCGTTGTAAGATTCGCCTTGCCCTTTAAAATTAGCCGGATACCGCACACACATATGAAATCGCGCATTACAATATTCTTTTTCCAGATCGGCAGGTGTAAAGGCACAACAGACCAAAAGCAGTAGTAACCAGTTCATTTTCATAGCGCTCACTTTTAACAAGAGTACGAAATTAAGGAAAGCTACCTCTTGAACAAGACCGGACAGTGACGCAAAAGCGTACAAAAAATGTTCATTTTCGAACAAGTGTAACTTTTTAGCAAGTGTCACGTTACATGATAGTCAACGAGTTAGCAACGATTTTTCGTTTGGCATCGCATTGGCCTATACTATACACGAAATCAAAAAAAACCAACATTACTTATAAACTTCACATTATGAAAAAGTTAATCATCGCTGCACTGTTATCTATTACCGTTGCTACTTCTACCTTCGCCACCGTAATAAACAATGAATCTAACATAATGGCATTGTTTACTACTGCTTATCCAACAGCCACACAGGTACATTATAAAACGGTAGGGGAACTTATCAGTGTCACCTTTATATTAGATAAGCATTCTATGCAGGCTTTTTATAATGCAGAAGGTGATAAAGTAGCAGAAAGCAAAGTAATTTCTATTACCGATTTATCTAAAGCCGCGCAGGAAAACATATATCGCTCGCATCCCAATAGCATTGTAACCGAAGTAGTTGAAATGAATGCCGCACAGGAAGGAGCTTCCGGCTATTATGTATCATTAGTAAACGAAACACATAAAGTAATTCTTAAAGTATCTGCCAGTGGTGAAGTATCTGTGTTTAAGAAAAATAAAAAATAACACGGATGTGGATTTAGTTCAATTGGCATGATTTTAAAGCTTATATTGCCCAAGTAAAACGAGATCCATGAAAAGCAACAACACGACACCTTCTCCTGCGTACAATACTGAAACAACCTCTAACACCACCGATGATAATTGGAACATGCGTGAAATGATTATAAAATTCGGCGTTACCCAGGCAGCAGTACTGGAAGCAGTGAAGGAAGTTGGCAAAAACAGGACAAGAATAGAACAGTACCTGAGCGCCAAAAAATAACGAGCACTTGCTACGAAGCATTAGCCGGGCCGTAAATAACAACGTTTATTTACGGCCCGGCTTTTTAGTACCTTCGCCACTTATTTAGCTGTGTTTTATGACTTTTAACGACTTAAACTTAAGTACCCACTTACTGAAAGCCCTGGATGAACTGGGATATACCACCCCTACCACCATTCAGCGCAAGGCTTTTTCCGTAATTATGTCGGGACAGGATGTAATTGGCATTGCCCAAACCGGAACCGGTAAAACAATGGCCTACCTGCTGCCTACTTTACGGCAACTGACCTATTCTAAAGAGCGCAATCCGCAAATGCTGATACTGGTGCCCACCCGGGAACTGGTAGTGCAGGTGGTAGAAGCTGCTAAAAAGCTTACTACCTACATGAGCCTGGAGGTGGCTGGCGTATATGGTGGTGTTAATATCAATCCCCAGAAAGACATGGTGGAGCAGGGCTTAGATGTGCTGGTGGCTACACCTGGCCGCTTGTTTGACCTGGCAGCCTGTGGTTCACTACGGTTAAAAGGTATTAAAAAGCTGGTAATAGATGAAATGGACGAAATGCTGAACCTTGGTTTTCGCACACAGTTGACCAATATACTGGACATGCTGCCTGCCAAAAGGCAAAACCTATTGTTTTCGGCTACTATTCCTGATGAACTGGCCAGTTTAATCGGAGATTATTTCAATAGCAATATTACCCGCATTGAAGCAGCGCCCGCCGGTACGCCACTGGACAATATTCAGCAAAGCGCTTATCATGTACCCAACTTCTACACCAAGATAAACCTGCTGTTACTACTGTTGCAGCAACATCCTGAAATGAGCAAGGTGCTGATATTCGTGGCTACCAAAGCCCTTGCCGATGAGCTGTATGAAGAAATGGCCGTTGAATTTCCCGACCAGGCAGGCGTTATTCACTCTAACAAAGAGCAGAACTACCGCTTTAACACGGTAAAACAGTTTCAAAACGGCACCTACCGCTTTATTATCGCTACCGACATTGTAGCCCGTGGCATTGACATTTCGGAAGTAACGCACGTGATCAACTTTGACCTGCCCGAAGTGCCGGAAAACTATATACACCGCATTGGCCGTACCGGTCGTGCAGATAAACATGGTATTGCCCTTTCTTTCATCACCGAAAGGGAAAGAGAGCAGCAGGAAGCCATAGAAGCGTTGATGAACTATGCTATTCCTATTGTTCCCCTACCGGAAGACCTGGAAATTTCTACCGAATTAACAGAAGACGAGAAACCTAAAGTGTACATGAAAGTAATACCGATGGTATTACCCGATAAAGACTCCGGCGCCTCCTTCCACGAGAAAAAGGCGAAGAACACAAAAGTGAACGTAAGAGTGAGCCACGCCGAAAAAATGATGCAGAAATACGGCAAGCCCAAAAAGCGGCCGAAAAAGAGATAATGTAAAAACGCTTTACCCACCCTGGTAAAGCGTTTTTTATATACCCACTATTGGCGCTATTCTTGAACAATACAGCTATATGGAACCACATTACTTAGCAGCACAACTACGCAAACCCGAAGGCGAAGCAGGTCACCGGGTAGCCGAAAACATGAACACCTCCAACAGCCTTATCATCCTGCACACCATTGAAAAGCTACACCTGCAACCCAACGATGCCGTATTGGAAATAGGCATGGGGAATGGCTTCTTTTGCAAGGATGTGCTGGCAGCTGCTGATAACGTCACCTACACCGGCTGCGACTTCTCCCCTCTGATGATACAGGAAGCTAATACCTTCAACCAGGAACGGATAAGCGCCGGCAAGGCTTCTTTTTATGAAGCAAGCGCTCATGCGATGCCTTTTGCTGATAATACATTCTCTAAAATATTCACCGTAAACACCATCTATTTTTGGGAGCAGCCTGTACAGGAATTAACTGAAATACATCGCGTGCTGCAGCCTGGCGGCCGTGCTATCATCAGCCTGCGCACACGCACCAGCATGCTGCAATTGCCTTTTACGGCTTATGACTTTCACTTATATGAGAAAGAGGAATTGTTGCCACTGTTTGCTGCTGCAGGGTTTGCAGATGTGAGGATTGAGGAAGAACTGGAGCCGCCGTTTGAAGTGCATGGGCATGATACGCATGTGCAGTTGCATGCGTTGTATGTGATAGCGGGGAAGAAATAAGGAGCTGGCTACAACTACCAATTCTTAACTTTCAACCCATCCCTGTTTCATTTGTCCAATCTCTTTCTTAGAAAGCACCCCAACAAAATCGTAAATGCTTACTTTTTTCTCTTTAGCAGGCTGACGTTGAGGTTTGTTAAATACACTTTCCAACTGTTGCAACAGCTCTTCACTATTAACTTTCAACACCTGCTCAATCAAATGAATTTTTCTTGCCTCTGTGTACATAATATCATTTTTGCATCTAACAAATATACTAAATCCATTGGCGTGTCCCTAATGGACAGCATTATTTATGTTTTGGGCATAAATAGATAAGTGAGCTGATTTTCAACTCACTTATCTATTTATTGTTCACCTAATAACACTGCATTACTAATATAATCTTTCCTTAACTATCCAACCCAAACACCTCATGCTGTGCAGGCACTTCCACATCCTTAAACCCTTTCTTCATCAACCTGCTTTGAAACTCGGTCTGCACATCATACTCACCATGCACAATAAACAACTTCTTCACTTCGCGTGGGTGCTGGCAGGCCAGGAACTGGCATAAATCATCATAATCGCCGTGGGCGCTCATGCTGCGCATAGTACCTACTTCCGCTTTTACGGGATAGAAATCGCCGAAAATGCGCACCTCTTTATCGCCAGCCATCAGGTGGCCGCCTAAAGAATGTGGTTCGCAATAACCTACCAGTAAAATGGTATTCTTATGATCGCCGATATTGTTCATGATATGATGCTTGATCCTTCCGGCATCAGCCATACCACTGGCGGAAATGATGATGCAAGGCTCCTGCTTTTCGTTCAGGGCTTTACTCTCGTCTACGGTTTTGATGAAAGTAAGACCAGGAAAATCAAATGGATCATCATCTACCTTTAATATCTTTTGAATGCGGCTATTGAAGGTTTCAGGGTGGCTTTTTACTACCTCTGTAGCTTCACGGCTCAACGGGCTATCAACATATACAGGCACAGCGGGTAAGCGCTTTTCCAGTCCCAGCTGGTTTAAGAAATAGAGAATTTCCTGTGTGCGTCCTACACTGAATGCGGGGATGATCAGCTTACCTCTTTTCTCAACACAGGTTTTGTTTATCCAGTCTAGCAATTGTTCAGGAGTGTTGAATACATCCTCATGCAGGCTGCTGCCATAAGTACTTTCAATGATGATATAATCCGCCTGTGGAAATACTTCCGGTGAGCGCAGGATCACATCACGATAACGGCCCACATCGCCACTAAAGCTGATTTGTGTGGTTTCTTTACCGGTGGTAACACGCAGGTGTACGGCTGCACTGCCAATGATATGCCCGGCATCGGTATATAACACCTCCAGTCCGCTTTCTATCTCTATCCATTTACCGTAATCAACAGCGGTAAATAAAGGCAGCGCCAATGCTACATCCGCTTCGGTATACAAAGGCTCAATAGGTGGCAGATGTTGCTTAGCTCGTTTTTTATTGATAAACTTCGCATCATCACGTTGTATATCGGCAGAATCGAGCAGCAGAATTTCTGCAAGGTCTTTACTGGCCGCGGTACAGAATATTTTACCGCGAAACCCTTCTTTTACCAGCTTGGGAATTAAACCGCAATGGTCAATATGCGCGTGGGATAACAGTAAGTAATCCACTTCGCTAGCATCAAAGCCAAAGCTGCTGTTGAGTACATCTGTTTCTTTACCCATGCCCTGGAACAGGCCACAGTCGAATAATATTTTCTTACCGTTGTCCAGGGTTAACAGGTGCTTTGATCCGGTAACGGTTCGTGCTGCGCCGTGAAAAGCAATCTTCATGTTTATTAATTTTTATCTATTTCCACAATACACACTACCGCATTTTTATTAGCTGCTGTAGCGGCAAAATGAATAACTCCTTCCGATGTATTTCCAAACTGTATGTTTCCGATGGTTTGCGATTGTACCGCTTTTTGCACCGCAGCCGCAAAGCCAGCGCCACGGTTATTGTTTACTTTTTCGTTGATCTGAAACACATTCAACGGCTCTTTACTTACCAGCACGGCTATGTAATCTTTATTGCCAATAGTATCGGCCTGCATGCTCATGCCACGCGGAAACAGGCGGTAACCTGTGATACCGCAGTAAGGCGAGAACTTTGTTTTAGCAGGATCGTTTTCCATAGGATAAGGAAACAACACATAGCTGCTGCCATCAGTTTCTTTACCCAGCACATATACATAACAGGCAATGCTGTTTTTTACTTCCATTTTAAAGGTGGTGCCCTTGGCAATAGCCTGTTTGGTGCTGAACACATTACCACCAGTGGTTTGCAGGGGTATGTATCTTTTGCTTTTGGCTTCTACCAGTCCTACAGTACAATCCAGCTCTTCACTGGCAGCGGTGCCCGATTTAGGCATATTGTTTAAACCATAAGCTTCCCGCACAAAACGTTTAAAATCGTTATAGCGCACCCAAGCAATTCCGTTTTTACCCCACTGAGGTCCCCAGCTGTTCATAATTTGAAAAGCGCCGCCATCTTTGCGATCGTCATAACCAATCACACACATAGCATGCCCCCCAAAACCCATCTGGGAATAATCATCCGAAGTAGGATGCCATACCTCCGCCCCCATCATATCCTGCATAAAGCTGCCACCTACCATCATACCAATCACCACCGGCACATCTTTAGCCAGGTGTTCTTTAATTGCATGCAAATCTATATTGTTGATCTTATCGCCATCTGTAAGCCGGGTAAAGCCCAGCATGCGGTGCTGACCAGCTTCCTGCTTTAACGAGCTGGAAGGCTGGCGACTACAATCATTTTCATCGTAAGGGAAATCGTTAAAAGGAACAGCGCCCACCTGGGTCATGTTTTCCATGGCCCGGATGATATAACTGCCTTCGCACCCGCTTAATCCAATCTGGTTATATAAAAAAGCGGGACTGAAAGCGACCTGGTTAGGATTGGTGCCTGTGCTGGAAGCTTCCAGTATAGAGCGTGCAGCATACGCACTGCTCCATGCCACACAGCTACCTTGGTGGCCCTGGTCTTTACGCTCGGGGCAGAACTTTTGCAACGATACCGCTTCGGGTAACGCATTCTTACCCACATCCAGCCCTTCATATATCTGTGCTTTGGCAAACTGCTTGGGGTCAAGCACCCCACCGGTTCCAAAACCGGCTTCCTGCTGTTGCTGCTGGCGAACACTTCCTCCCGGGTGACTACAACCGCCACGCAAATAGAAAAAGCCACCTACCGCCAATACCACCAGCAGTAAAATAGGCCGCCGTATCAGCAACCCGAGTATCAGTGGCAAAAACTGGAAAAGGCCGCCGCCCCCTCCGCCACCGCCGGGGTAATTACCACCACCACCGGAGTCGTCGTTTGAGTTGTCGTTTTGATCATCAGGGTCTTCTACCATTCTGATAGGCATAGGAAGGAAATTTAGTAAGCCAAAATAAGAGATTTTCTTATTACCGCTTGCACTTTAAAAAGACTTGAAAAAATAGTTTCAACTTGATTTTTTAAGGTCTGGCAGTGATAAATCACTGTTTAACGTTGACAATTCCCTTTTGTTCCATAATTTTAACCTTGGAAAATCGACAAAACAAGTCCTAAATTGCCTTGGAAAATCCACTTTCTTCTGTCGATTTTGCCTTGGAAAATCGACATTTCCTAAAAACCACATGCTTACAATATGTATATCCAAAGAAATATAGACAAAGAATTGCTCGACTGGCGGCAGGATAAACATGGCAAACCCTTATTGTTACGAGGAGCAAGACAGGTAGGAAAATCAACAGCAGTAAAACATCTGGCTAAGCAATTCACGCATTTTTTAGAAATCAACTTTGAAGAACAACGCCAGGTACATAAAATTTTTGAGGGAGACCTTGATCCTAAAATGTTATGCGAACACTTATCTGTTCTATATAATGTACCTATTATACCCGGGCAAACCTTATTGTTTTTAGATGAAATACAGGCTTGTGTTTCCGCTATTTCTTCACTGCGTTTCTTTTATGAAAAGTATCCTGAATTACATGTTATAGCAGCAGGCTCTTTATTGGAATTTGCATTGGCAGAACTGGCTTCTTTTGGTGTTGGCAGAATAAGATCGTTATTCATGTACCCATTGTCATTTAATGAATACCTATTAGCCATGGAAGAACCGCTTTTGTTAAACGCCAAAAGTAAGGCATCCCCTAACCATCCTTTACCGGAGCCTATTCATAATAAACTAATAGCTCACTGCAAACGTTTTCTGGTATTAGGCGGTATGCCAGAAGTAGTAGCTACTTATGTAGAATATAAAGATCTTCTAAGGTGCGGTCAGGTACTGGACGATCTTACCACTTCTTTAAAAGCAGATTTTGCTAAATATAAAAGACAAGTTCCTTACTTACGTATTGCGGAGGTATTTGATTCCATAGTACAGCAAGCCGGCGGCAAATTTGTGTATTCAAAGGCCGCTACCTCTTCATCCCATAAACAAATCAAAGATGCAGTTGATTTACTGGCATTGGGTGGCCTTGTAATACCAGTAACACATACAGCAGCCAATGGACTGCCACTGGGAGCAGAAATGAATCATAAAAGCAGGAAGATGCTTTTACTTGATACAGGTATATTTCAGCGTTTATTAGGTTTGAATATTGGTGATCTGTTAATAGAAGATGACTTTGACGCCATCAATAAAGGAGCTATTGCAGAACAATTTATAGGATTAGAACTACTTAAAAATGCATCCTGCTATAAGCAAGAAACTTTATACTACTGGCATAGAGAAGCTAAAAATAGTAATGCAGAAGTAGATTATGTGATTCAAAAATCGGAGAACATCATTCCTATAGAGATAAAGGCCGGCCGTAAAGGCTCTATGCGCAGCATGCATCTATTTTTAGAAGAGAAGAAATCATCATTTGGCGCACGCTTTTCTCTGGAAAACTTTTCTACTTACGACAACATTGCTGTATTTCCTTTATATGCAGTAAATGAATTATTACACTGGAATCCATCTCATTAATAAAAGAAAACCGGTAAGGAACTAGTCCCTACCGGCTTTATTGTGAACTCAACGATTGATTCTATTGCATCTATACTGTGACAACTACAGGTTTAAACCGTAAGCCACTCTTACTCCAAAGAAGTTACTGTTGCTGCCACCATCGACCAGCTTGGCAGTGCTTTCAAATTTCACACCTGCATCCAGGTAATTGTTTTTACCCAATGGAATCAGGTAACCAATTTGTGGAGAGTATACAAATGCGGTTGATTTGGTAGCGCCTACATCACTTTTGTTAGCAACGAAACTGGCACCTGCTGAACCTTGTACATACAGCCCTTTGTAAGCGTAAAACTTCAAACCTGCTTTCACCGGAATCAGCTGTAAATCTTTTGCGCCAGCAATGTCGTCTTTGGCAAAGAAATTATTGTAGCCCGCGTTTAACAGCACATACAACGATTTCTTTACGATGGGCAATTCTGCCTGTACCGATCCGCCCATTGACCAATTATAACCATCTTTTAAACTACCTACAGGCAAACCTACTTCCGGACCCACACTTAACAATACGCCGGAAGGTCGGCCGTCTGTATTTACTTTAGAAGTGGTAGCATTTTGTGCGTATGTAGAAACCCCTGCTGCTAATAATAATGACAGCGTAATAGCTCCTGCCTTTAATAAACGTTTCATCTTTTGTTCTTTTAATGTTCTTGTGTTAATTCCTTTCTGTAAACCGTAATCAATCATTGACAGGTCAAAAGTAGAACGGAGCGGCAGGCTGTGCAATGCCAATTTTCCGGTTAAAAAAACCGATTTTCCGGATAGGCATTTTTTACTGCACAGCTGCAGGCAACAACGTTTCTTTTTTCACCTCAGAAGGATTATAACCCGCAAACTGTTTAAAGAATCTGCTAAAATGAGAAGGCGTGTCAAAGTTGAGCTGATCGGCCACGGCCTTAATAGTAAGCTGTGTATAATGCAGTAAATACTGGGCTTCGCGATAAATACGGCGATGGATAACATGTAAAGCAGTTTCGCCGGTTTCACTTTTCACCAGCTCACTTAAATACTTGGGAGATACATGCAGCAGGCCTGCATATTCCTGTACGGTACGCAATTGCTGAAACTGCTCTTCTACCAGTTTATGATAATCATTTACCAGCTGGTGGCTGCGTGATAAATAACGTGCCGGCTGTACGGTTTCTGTAGCGCCTACACGTTGTAGTTCGTATAGCAGCTCTACCAGTTTCAGCCGTATAATAGGTAAGGAAAAACTATCTTGTTTTCGATACTGGTAATCTATCAGCTTACACATGGCCTTCCATACCATAAAGCTATCTGAGGGCAAATGATGCACAGGTGCACCCGTGCTTTCCACTTCCAGCAACTGCTCCAGCACCCCTTCCTTTAAAGCTATTTCATTGAGAAACTCTTTGCTGAATAAAATACAATACATCTGCAGCTGATTGGTCAGTTGCCGGTAGCTATGTGTATGTTGTGGTGGCACTAAAAACACACTGCCCTGCTGAAAGGCAAAATCAGCTGCATCCAGCGTTAACATACCACTGCCCTGCATACATAAAGCCAGTGTGTAATGATCGTTTTTAAACGCTTCGGTATCGGCTTCCTGCGGCCCCTCTACCCCAATAAATGCAAAATGATTGTTATGGCCCTGTGTGTGCTGCCGGGCTGTACCTACCTGCTTTACAGTAGCGCTGCTTTGAAGCAGGTAATGTTGAATGCTTTCTTCTATACTCCAAACCTTCACTCTTCTTTGCATAAGCCAGTCTTAATCTATCTATCAATTCGTCAATTCCACCGCAAAAATACACGCGTTGGTTGTTATAGAATTGTCATTTTATGGTATCCCGGCTTTTACAAACTTCTGCTACTGCTAAAAAGTGGGTAAAAACGCCAATCTTACACGGTTTGCGCCGTGTTTTATCACCTGATACATATCAAACAATTTGCTTATTTTTCCGACATCATTCAAAAACACATTCCCAAGGCGTATGAAAGCACAATGGCTATCCATTGCATGTCTGTTTCTTGCAATCCTAACCAGCAGTTGTCACAACAACAAACTGGTGTCCGTAGACCCCTCTTTTAGTCAGTACATTAACGCTTATAGCGCCGGTGTGGTTTCTAAAAAATCACCGATCCGCATTCAACTCGCGGCCGATGCACAGGTTACCCACACCGTAAATGAAACCGTTAAAGAAAAGCTGTTCAGCTTTTCGCCTTCCATTTCGGGTAAGGCTTACTGGACAGATGCCCGCACTATTGAATTTAAGCCGGATGAGGATATGAAGCCCGGCCAGATGTATGAAGTGAACTTTGACCTGGGCGACGTAATGGACGTGCCAAAGGAGTTTAAAGACTTTGCTTTTAACGTGCAGATTATTAAGCCCGCTTTTGAAATTCAGGAGAACGGCCTGCGCGCGTTAAACAAAACAGACATGAGCTTTAGCGGTACGCTGCTAACCGCCGATGTGGAAGAAAGCGCCAAAATAGAGAAAGTATTACAGGTAGCCGTAAACGGCACTGCTGCTAAAATTACCTGGCAACACAATGATGCCAATAAAACGCACGGCTTTGTGGTAACACCGGTAACACGTACCGCCAATGCCGGTTCTTTAACCCTGCAATGGGATGGCAGCGCCTTAAACGCTGATCAAAAAGACCAGAAACAAATTAGCATACCTGCTATTGGCGACTTTAAGGTAATGAACGTGAAAGCCATGCAGGATGAAGAACAATATGCACTGGTGCAGTTTAGCGATCCTATCGCTATAGGCCAGTCGCTCGATGGTTTAATCAGCATCAGCAACCAGGAAGAAATCAGCTATACCATATTAGGCAGTGAAGTAAAAGTATATTCTGCCGGCAAACTGGATGGCGATTACACCGTGGCCATACACGAAGGCATAGAAAACCAGTGGGGCGAAAAACTGGCCAACGCTTTTACCGCCAACGTATTTTTTGAAAACAGGATGCCTTCGGTGAAAATACATGGCCGTGGCGAAATACTGCCCAACAGCACCGGTAAGCTGGTATTGCCTTTTGAAGCTACCAACCTGAAAGCGGTGGACATTTCTATCATCAAAATATTTGAAAACAACATAGCCCAGTTTTTACAGTCCAACAACCTCGATGGCGAACAGGAACTGCGCCGCGTAGCCAAGCCACTGGTCACCGCTACCGTTAAGCTGGATGAAGACGGTTCGTTAAACCTGCACCGTAAAAACCGCTTTTCGCTGGACATTGACAAATACATACGCACCGAGCCCGGTGCTATCTACCGTGTATTCATTGGCTTTAAACCAGAATACAGCCTGTATACCTGTACAGAAGTAAAAAGCGCAGATAGTGAAGGCGGGGAAGAAGAGGAAGATTATTATTACGAAAGAGATGCCAGCGGCCATGATGATGACGATGCTTTCTGGCGCACTTACGATACCTACTATCCTTACGGCTATAACTGGGAGCAACGCGATAACCCCTGTAGCCGCAGCTACTATAACAAAAACCGTTTTGCTTCGCGCAACATCCTGGCCAGCAACCTGGGCCTTACCGCCAAACGTAGCAACAACAACCAGCTGTTTGTAGCAGTGAACAACATTATCAGCACCGAACCTATGGGTGATGTAGAATTGCAGGTGCTGGACTACCAGCAGCAGGTTATAGGCAAAGCCAACAGTGATAAAGATGGCCTGGCCTTAATACCGCTGCCCCGCAAACCTTATTTGCTGGTGGCCAAACAAGGTAACGAAAAGGGATACCTGAAACTGGATGATGGTACCAGCCTTCCTTTAGGCCGCTTTGATGTAAGTGGCGAAGAAGTGAAGAATGGCATTAAAGGATTCATCTTTGGAGAAAGAGGCGTATGGCGTCCGGGTGATAGCTTATATCTTAGCTGTATTATACAGGACAAGGATAAGAAGCTGCCTAAAAATCACCCGATAGAAATGGAGCTGATATCGCCACGCGGCCAGCTGTATAAAAGACTGGTGCAAACCAATACCGAAGATGGCTTTAACGTGTTTAAAACCGTTACCGATGCAGGTGCCCCTACCGGTAACTGGATATGCCGCGTAAAACTGGGCGGCGCCAGTTTTGAAAAAAGATTGAAGATAGAAACGGTAATGCCTAACCGTTTGAAAATAGACCTGGACTTTGCCGGAATGGATGCACTGGGTAAAAATGCAACAGCTAATGCTACCCTTAGCGCACGCTGGTTATTTGGCGCTACTGCCGAAAACCTGAAAGCACGGGTAGATGCACAGCTGTACAAAAAAACTACCAGCTTCCCTAAGTTTAAAGACTATGTGTTTGATAACCCCACCGGCTCTTTTACCACACAAAGCAAAACCATTTTCGACGGCCAGTTAAGCGCCGATGGTAAAGCATCTATCAGTCCGGCTTTTGAAAGTGGCGAACAGGCCCCTGGCCAATTATTGGCCAACCTGGTAGTGAAGGTATTTGAACCAGGTGGCAATTTCAGCATTGATAACATTGCCATGCCTTTTAACCCTTACAGCACTTATGCAGGTTTGCATGTGCCGGCAGGCGATCAAACATGGGGTTACCTGCAAACAGGTAAAACGCATCGCTTTGATTTAGCAGATGTAGATACGAAGGGTAACCCTGTACCAGGCAGCAGCCAGCTGAAGGTAGAGCTGTATAAAATATCATGGCAGTGGTGGTGGGATAACTCCGGCGAAGGGCTGAGCAACTTTACACAAGACGAATACAACAAACTGATAAAAGAAGAAACCGTAACTATTCAGAATGGCCGTGGCGGTTACGATATTAAACTGGATGCCGCCAGCTGGGGCCGTTACCTGTTATTGGTGCGCGACACCCGCAGCGGGCACACCACCGGTAAAATATTCTATGCCGATGATTACGGCTGGCAAAGCCGGGGCAATGATAATGGTGCCGCTTCGGCCGCTGCCATGTTATCGTTCACCTCTGATAAAGACAAATACAACACCGGCGAAAAAGTACATCTTACCATACCCAGCAGCGAAGGCGGCCGCGCATTAATAAGCGTTGAAACCGGTAGTAAGGTATTAAAGACCTACTGGGTAAACACCACTAAAGGGCAAACGGAGTTTGAGTTTACTGCCGACCAGGATATGACGCCTAACGTGTATGTGAACGTAAGCCTGATTCAGCCACACGCACAAACTATTAATGATTTACCGTTGCGTATGTATGGCGTTATCCCTATTACCGTAGAGGATAAGAATACCGTCTTGAAACCGGTGATCAACATGCCGGATGTAATACGACCCGAACAACCTTCCTCCATTACCGTATCGGAAGCCAACGGCAATCATATGACCTATGTTATTGCCCTGGTTGATGAAGGCTTGCTGGATCTTACCCGCTTTAAAACACCTGACCCGCATGCGGCCTTCTTTGCTAAAGAAGCACTGGGCGTAAAAAGCTGGGATTTATATGATGAAGTAATAGGTGCCTGGGGTGGCCAGCTGGAAAGAATATTAACCATTGGTGGTGATGGCGAAGCCGAACTGGCATCTAAAACCAGGCGCGCCAACCGCTTTAAGCCGGTAGTAGCCTTTATGGGACCATTTACCAGCAATGGCAGCGCCAAAACACACCAGTTTACCTTACCATCTTATATGGGTGCTGTACGCGCTATGGTAGTAGCCGCCGGTGATCCTTCTAAAGTACCTGCCTATGGCATGGCCGAGAAAAGCGTTCAGGTGAAAAAGCCGTTGATGTTAATGGCCACTTTGCCACGCGTATTAGGCCCTACCGAAGAAGTGAAAATACCGGTAACCGTGTTTGCTACCGACAACAGCGTGCGCAATGTAAGCCTGAGCATACAAAGCAATCCGTTTATTGAAGCCAGCGGTACACAAACCGTAAGCTTCTCTAAAACCGGCGAGCAACTGGTATACTTTACTGCCCGCGTAAAAGCCAACACCGGCATAGGCTCGTTTAAAATAACCGCCAGCAGCGGCAAAGAGCAGGCAGCTTACGAAACAGAAATAGATATACGCAACCCCAACCCATACACCACACAGGTTACAGAAGCCAACATACAAGCCGGCCAAACCTGGAACGGAACAGTGGATATGATCGGGGATGCCAACAGTGCCAAAGCAGTAGTGGAAGTGTCCAGCGTGCCTGCATTAAACCTGCAGAAAAGATTACGCTACCTGATCACCTACCCGCATGGTTGCATTGAACAAACCACTTCGTCCGTGTTCCCGCAACTGGTGTTAAACCAGCTGATAGATGTATCGGACAGGCAAAAAGGAGAAATAGACCGTAATATCAAAGCCGCTATACAAAAGCTACAGAATTTTCAAACCGCAGATGGTGGCTTTAGCTACTGGCCAGGCAACCCTGGCAGCGATGAATGGGGTAGCAACTACGCCGGCCACTTCCTGCTGGAAGCCAGCAGCCGTGGCTACAACGTGCCTGCACAATTGTTACAGCAATGGCGCAGTTACCAGCGCACCAAAGCTGCCGGATGGAATGTTACCGAAGCCCCATGGTATGGCAGTGATTTAACACAAGCCTACCGCCTGTATCTGCTGGCATTGGCCAAAGCGCCGGAAATGGGTGCCATGAACCGTTTAAAAGAATTTAAGTTCCTGAGTGCAGAAGCCAAATGGCGTTTGGCTACAGCCTATTACCTGGCTGGCCAGCAACAGGTGGCATTGCAACTGATAAGCGGTTTACCATTAACCTTTACCGAACGCGTTAACCCCGGCCCTACCTTTGGCAGCAGCCTGCGCGATGAAGCTATGATGCTGGAAACCTTAACCCTGCTCAACCGCAAGGCAGAAGCAGCCAACGTGGTAAGATCGATATCCGCCAAACTGGTGCAGGATAGCTGGTACAGCACACAAACCACTGCTTATTCACTGGTGGCCATTGCCAAATATTGTGGTGTAAACAGCAACGGATTAAAAATCAACGCTACGGTAAAAATCAACAACGAAAACGTAACACTGGATAGCAAAAGCCCTGTGGCCCAAACTGCTGTAAACTGGCAAAGAGGTAAAGGCAACATACAACTCATCAACAAAGGCAATAACGTGCTGTATGTGCGTGTGATTAATGAAGGCCAGCCATTTGCCGATGCAGCCTTACCGGTAACCAACAACCCGGCTGTGTTACAGGTGAACGTAGCCTACTTAACTACTACAGGCCAGGTGCTGGACCCGGCCCAATTAAAACAGGGTACCGACTTTGTGGCTAAGGTAACTGTTACCAATCCCGGCCAGCGTGGAAGTTACACCAACATGGCCCTTACACAGATATTCCCCAGCGGCTGGGAAATTTTAAACACCCGTATGTATAACAGCGAAGGTGCCTTTAAATCGTCTCCTGCCGATTATATGGATATCAGGGATGACAGGGTTTACCACTACTTCGATTTACCGGCAGCCAAATCACTTACCTACTATGTGCAGCTGAATGCCGCCTACCCGGGTAAGTATTATTGGCCAGGGGTATATAGTGAAGCCATGTACGACCACACCATTAGTGGTGGTGTTGCAGGCAAGTGGGTAACCATACAGGAGTAAACACTTACTAATAATATCCACCATACAGGCCGGCTACTACCAGGTAGCCGGCCTTTTTTTATACCGTAAAAGTGAACAATGAGTGTATCAAAAACGAACGCCCGAACAACCTAAACGGAGCCTATTTAATTGATTGTGAGTAACCTTGCAGCATGGCATCGTATATGCCGGCTATCACCCAAGTGAAATAATGCTTATGATACGAAATTATTTACTACCTGCCTGGCGCAACCTCAGCAGAAATAAAGCCAATGCATTTATGCATGTAATGGGCTTAACAGTAGCGTTTACCTGTTGTATTTTATTGTTCCTGATGGTACGTCATGAGTTTTCGTACGATCAGTTTCAGCAAAACAAAGACCACCTGTACAAAGCCTATCTTGTTTCGTATATGCCGGAAGGCAATGACCGCTCGCCCACCTTCGGCTACCCAGCAGCCCCTGCCTTTAAAGGCGAAGTGCCCGGTATTGTAAAAGCCACCCCCTTTATGTGGGCAGGCGCTGGTATCCGCTACAAAGACAAAGAAGTGGGCCGGAACATTGTGCTGGTAACAAATGATTTCTTTAGCATGTTCAGCTTTAAGGTCATTGCCGGCAACCCCACCACTCCACTGGCCTCTACCGGAGATGTGGTGTTGAACGAAAAAACCGCTACAGCAGTATTTGGCACAGAAGACCCGATAGGCAAAACCGTAAAAGTAAAAGTAGCCAATGAATGGAGAGATTTGATAGTGACCGCCGTGCTGGAAAATGCACCCGATAACTCCTCCATGAACTATAACATACTGGCCCGTATTGAGCTGGGCCCTAACTATACCAGCACTAAAGACAGCTGGAGCAACCAGCACCACCATGTGTTTATACAAACCGCACCCAACATTACACAGGCACAGGCAGAAAAAAACATACGTACTGTATTAAAAGAGCGAGCACTGGCCACCGATGCCGATTTAAAAAATCGCGGCTACCGGAAAGACAACAACGGCGATTATGCTGCATTAAAACTGGCCCCGTTGAGCACCCTGCACTTTGATGATGAACTGGGCACCAATAACACTATAAACAAAACCTATTTATATACCATGATGCTGATAGCCATTGTGGTGGTGGTGATAGCCTGCTTTAACTTTATTAACCTGAACGTAGCCCGCAGCCTTACCAGGGCCAAAGAAGTAGGGGTGCGCAAAACCGTAGGCGCCGAAAAAAGCCAGATATTTTTACAGCTGTGGACAGAAAGCTTTTTGTTGTTTGCCTTTGCCGTAATACTGGCCATTGGTGCATCTATGCTGTTATTAAAACCTTTTAACGCGCTGTTTACCGAAGAGCTGAACCTGCACCATCTGTTTCGTCCTCTAACCGTTCTGTATATTGTGCTGGGCATGTTAGTGGTTTCGTTCCTGGCAGGTGGCTATCCGGCATGGCTGGTGGCACGCTTTAACCCGGCACAGGTGCTGAAAGGCAAAGTATCCATGAACCGCTCTTCTGCCCTACGCAATGGTTTAATACTGTTTCAGTTTGTAATGGCCAGCCTGCTCATTTGCGGCACCATTGTTATCTACAGCCAGTTTCAGCATATGCGCACGGCTAATATGGGTTTTGAACAGGAATCGGTGATCAGTATTCCCGTGAAAAAAACAGAGAACGGCCGCCAGTATGTAAACCAGCTGCGTATGCTGCTGGCATCGCAACCACAGGTAACCAGCGTAAGTGGCAGCAGCATGAACGTTGGCATTGGCGAAGATCATAGCCAAAGCAGCACAGGCATTGGCTTTAGTTACAAGGATAAAATGATTTCGACCTCTGCCCTGGTAGTAGACTATGATTATTTTAAAACCCTGGGCATTAAACCTATCAGTGGCCGTGATTTTAGTCGCGATTTCCCTTCCGATACCAGCGCTGCGGAAAACACAGTAGTAGTTACCGAAAGCATGGCCCGCCAGTTTGGAGAGAAAGAAGTAGCAGGCCTGTCGTTCTACTCAGATAGCGCCAAACCCAAATGGCATATCATTGGCGTGATACCGGATATCTATATGTACTCGGTGCATAGCAAAGTAAAACCGCTTACTTTTTCTATGAACAAACGCACACACATCGATTACATACTGGTAAAAGTAAAAACCGGCAATCCGCTGGCCACTATGAACCTGGTAAAAGATGCCTACAAACAAATAGAACCCGATAATACCGTTAATGCTTCTTTCTTAACCGAGAACACACTGCGCTGGTACGAGAAAGAACAAAGGTTGTCCCGCACCTTTTGTATTGCTGCCGGCATTGCTATCTTTTTATCCTGCCTGGGCCTTTTTGCCATTGTATCGCTGGTGATGGAAAAGCGTCGCAAAGAAATAGGCGTGCGCAAAGTGCTGGGCGCTACCGTATCGGGCATTACAGGATTGTTATCTGTTGATTTTGTAAAGCTGGTGCTCATTGCATTTGTAATAGCCACCCCTATTGCCTGGTATTTCCTGCGCCAGTGGCTGCAAGGCTTTGCCTACCGCATTACCATTTACTGGTGGATTTTTCCGCTGGCAGGCCTGGTTACCTTGCTGATAGCTTTGGTTACTATTAGTGTACAAACCATCAGGGCAGCGCTTACCAACCCGGTCAACAGCCTTCGCTCAGAATAGCATAGAACGGATACAGCGATGAAGGAAGTAACGCTATTGTTGTATATTCATCGCTGTATTTCATTATATGAAGTTAAACGGCAAACGGCAAAAAATACTGGGTATCACCGGCCTTGTTTTATTACTATGGTTTTGGTTAAGTCTTCCCTCGCAATTATTTACAACGCCTACCAGTTTTGTAATTACAGATAGTAGTGGTAACCTGTTGAATGCATCCATTGCAGCCGATGGTCAGTGGCGCTTTCCTTACGACACAGCAGTGCCGCAAAAGTTTGCCGACTGCATTACCACTTACGAAGACAAGCGTTTCTTTTATCATCCCGGTGTAGACGTGCTGGCCCTGAGCCGCGCCATTAAGCAAAACCTGCAAAACACCAAAACCGTAAGCGGTGGCAGCACCCTTACCATGCAGGTAATGCGTTTAAGCACCGGCCACCGCAAACGCAACCTGTGGAATAAATTAAAAGAAGCCCTGCTTGCAGTAAGGCTGGAATGCAGCTACCGCAAACATTCTATACTGGCACTGTATGCCTCCAATGCCCCTTTTGGCAGCAACGTGGTAGGGCTGGATGCAGCTGCCTGGCGCTACTATGGCCGCAGCCCCCAACAGCTGAGCTGGGGCGAAATGGCAGCTTTAGCCGTATTGCCCAATGCACCCGCCGCTATACACCCCGGCAAAAACCGGGAGCAACTGCTACGCAAGCGAAATGATTTATTAAATAAATTATATCATGCTAAAAAAATAGACAGCACTACCTGCGCACTGGCACAGCAGGAACCGCTACCCGGCGAGCCACACGCCCTGCCCCAGCTGGCACCGCACCTGCTGGACCGGTTTAAAAAAGAATATACCCAATTACATAAGCAGGATAAAGCATTGGCCACCGGCATTGCCACCACCCTGCAAATGAACCTGCAGCAGCAGGTAAACGATATTATAGCGCGCCACCAGGCCATACTAAAAGGCAACCAGGTGAATAATGCCGCTGCTATGGTAGTGGAAATTGAAACCGGTAATATAGTAGCCTACACCGGCAATATATATAACCCGGCCGATGCCAGCCTGGAAAGCCATGTGGATGTTTTAAACGCTCCGCGCAGCCCCGGCAGCACCTTAAAGCCTATTTTATACGCAGCTTCCTTAACAGATGGCAGTCTGTTACCCCGGCAGCTGGTACCCGATGTACCCACCCAGATAAACGGCTACACGCCACAAAACTTTGACTTGGGTTACGATGGCGCTGTGCCCGCCAACCGTGCACTGGCACGCAGCCTGAACATTCCCGCCATTAAGCTATTACAACAATATAAATACCCACGTTTATATAACGTATTGAAGCAATGCGGCCTTACCACCTTAAACCGCCCTGCCGATTTCTATGGAATGAGCCTGATATTAGGCGGCTGCGAGGTTACCCCTTACGAGCTGGCTGGCGTATACAGCAGTATGGCCCGCATGTATTTACACGAACGAAGCAATAAAGGCAAATGGAACAGTGACGACTGGTTTATGCCACGCTATATCAGCGGAAAGTCGGGCGCGCAAAACGAGAAGTCAAAAAAAGAGCAGGCGGCCGCTCACACGCAACTCACCACTGCCAACTCCCAACTATTCACCTACCCCTCCCTGTGGCATACCTTCAATGCTATGACCGAAGTAATGCGCCCGGGCGAAGAAGGTTTGTGGGGCTTGTTTGGATCGGCACAGCGTGTTGCCTGGAAAACAGGCACCAGCTTTGGTTTCCGCGATGGATGGGCTGTAGGTTTTACCACCCGCTATTGCGTGGTAGTGTGGGTAGGCAATACCAGCGGGGAAGGCAGACCCGGCCTTACGGGTATTACAGCCGCTGCTCCTATCTTGTTCGATATATTCCGGCTGCTGCCCCTCACCAACTGGTTTGAGTCGCCCACTACAGGCTTTACCTACTTACCCGTATGCCATCAATCCGGCTTTAAAGCAGGCACAGATTGTGAAAACAGGGATACGGTGCTGGTAGATAAAAGTGCTGTGAACGCACCTGTATGCCCCTATCATAAAATAATACACCTGGATAAAACCGGCAACTACCGGGTAACCGCCAATTGTGTTTCGCCGGCAGATATGCAACACGTAAGCTGGTTTGTGCTGCCACCGGGTATGGAATATTATTACCGGCAGCAACATACCGATTATAAAACGCTTCCTCCTTTTATGCAAGGTTGTGAGGGCGATAATGGTAAAATTCTGGATGTGATTTATCCCGAAGAGTATTCCAAAATATATGTGCCTTTAGAAGTATCAGGCCAGCGCGGAAGCACCGTTTTCCGCGCTACACACCGTGATAATAACATTAAACTATTCTGGCATATTGATAACCATTACATCACCACCACCCAGCATTTTCACCAGGTGGCAGTTGCGCCTACCCCAGGCAAACATGTATTAACGGTAATAGATGAAAATGGGGAAAGTGTTACCCGTAATTTTACGGTACAGGGAAAAGACTAAAAAGAAAAAGTCATTTACATAAGCTTCCGGGAAGTGCTTATGTAAATGACTTTTTTATTGGATTACACAACTGCCTTACAGTAACAGCGCAGCCAGCAGATAATCGGCCAACAGTATCAGGATACAACTTACAATTACCGCCGTTGTACTGGCACGGCCAATTTCCAGTGCTCCCCCTTTTACATAATAGCCAAAATAAGCCGACACCGAACTGATTAAGAAAGCAAAAGTGTATGTTTTAATCAACGAAAAGTAAACATTAAACGGTTTAAAGTTCTGGCGTAATCCAATATCATAACTTTCGGCAGATAAGATATTAGCCATAGTACCCGCAATACGGCCGCCTAACAGCGCCAGGAACATGCTTAGTATTATCAACGCCGGAATAACCACCAGTGCACCCATTACCCGGGGCATAATCAGGTAACCTTTAGTATTGATACCCATGATTTCATAGGCGTCAATCTGTTCGCTCACCCGCATATTACCCAACTCACTGGCTATTTTACTACCCACCACACCTGCCAGCACCACACAAACCACGGTGGGCGACAGTTCCAGCATAATGGTGTCGCGCACGATCATGGAAATAGTGGTTTTAGGTATTAACGGGCTTACCAGCTGATAGGCAGTTTGTACCGTAGTTACCGCTCCCAGAAAAAAGGAAATGATTAACACGATAGGCATTGCACCAAAGCCGATTTCAGAGCATTGCTCCATAAAGGCCTTCCAGTACATTTTTCCGTTCTCCGGTTTTGAAAACATGCCCTTAAGCATGAGCAAATACCTGCCAATCTGTGTTAAAAGGTGCATTTCCTGTTGGGATTAACTTTTTACTGTTTACTGTTTCTTTTTACGACTGGTCCAATATGGTGAACGTTGTACAGCATCATCTGTATTCAGTTTACATTTCAGCTGGGCGTCAATTACCGCAATATTAGCCATATTGATAATACTGCGCACAGAGCTACCCAGTTGAAGCACATGAACCGGCTTTTTCAATCCTAACAAAATCGGGCCAATAGCATCGGCACCACCTACTTCTTTTAATAAACCATAAGCTACGTTACCGGCACTCAGGTTAGGGAAGATTAACGTGTTCACATCTTCATTCACCAGCTCGCTGAACGGATAGTTGTCACGCATAATTTCCTTATTGAAAGGAAGGGATGCCTGCATTTCACCATCTACAATCAAAGTACGGTCGCGCTCTTTTAAAATGCGGGTAGCTTCTGCCACCATTTTAGCCTCGGCCGAGTTGTTGCTTCCGAAGTTACTGTAACTAAGCATAGCAATACGCGGAGTAAGGTTAAAGGTTTTTACCTCGCGCGCTACCAGTTCAGCAATATCTGCCAGCTCTTCGGCATTGGGGTTAAAGTTAACAGTAGTATCGGCCAGGAACAAAGGACCTTTTTTGGTCAATAACAGGTACATACCTGCAATACGCTTCACGCCTTCCTCGGTACCGATAATTTGTAAGGCCGGACGGATGGTTTCTGCGTAATCGCGGGTTAAACCCGAAATCATCGCATCTGCATCACCCATTTCCACCATCATACAACCGTAGTGGTTACGGTCGCTCATTATTTTCTTACTCTCGTAGTAGTTAAAGCCTTTACGCTGCCTTTTCCAGAAGAACACCTCGGCATACAGATTTCTCTTCTCTTCTGTAGACTCGTGCAGTGGATCTATAATAGGCAGTTCAGAAATATCCAGCAGGTTTTCTTCTGCTATACGACGAATTTTGGCTTCATTACCTAATAAAATCGGGTAACCAACTCCTTCGTCATATACAATGCTGGCCGCCTTTAATACTTTAAGGTTATCCGCTTCTGCAAACACAATACGCTTAGGATCACGACGGGCTTTAGCACCCAGGGCACGCATAATCTGGTTATCTAAACCTAAACGCTTGTTCAGTTCAATAGTATATGCCTCCCAATCTTCGATTTTCTTATGCGCTACGCCACTTTCAATAGCCGCTTTAGCCACAGCAGGCGATACGGTAGACAGCAAACGGGGATCGAGTGGTTTAGGAATGATATATTCCGGACCAAACGACATGTTCTTTTGGTTATAAGCCAGGTTAACGATATCAGGAACCGGCGTTTTAGCCAGATCGGCCAGGGCTTTTACCGCCGCCAGCTTCATAGCTTCGTTAATGGTGCTGGCACGCACGTCTAACGCACCACGGAAAATGAAAGGGAAACCTAATACGTTGTTAACCATGTTAGGATAATCGCTACGGCCGGTAGCCATAATGATATCTTTACGGGCAGAAGTAGCCAGATCATAAGTAATTTCCGGCTCAGGATTGGCCATTGCAAAAACCACCGGGTTTTTAGCCATGCTCTTAATCATATCCTGTGTTACCACGTTACCCACGCTCAAACCAACAAACACATCCGCATCTTTCAATGCTTTTGCCAGGTTCCAGTCGGCCGATTGCACGGCAAACTTCTTTTTCACGTCATCCAGATCGGTACGGCCAACATGCAGCACACCGTCTTTATCAAACATGGTAAAATTCTCATAACTGGCGCCCAATGCCACATAAATCTGCACACAGGCCATTGCCGCAGCACCTGCACCGTTAATTACGAATCTTGTTTTTTCAATCTTCTTTTTCTGAATTTCCAGCGCATTCAATAACGCAGCGCCGCTGATGATAGCGGTACCGTGCTGATCGTCGTGCATTACCGGAATATTCATTTGCTCGCGCAGTGCTTTTTCAATGTAAAAACACTCCGGCGCTTTAATGTCTTCCAGGTTAATGCCACCGAAAGTAGGTTCCAGCGCCTTTACTATCTGTACAAACTTCTCAGGATCTTTTTCGTTGATTTCGATATCGAATACATCAATATCCGCGAAAATTTTGAACAGTACTCCCTTACCTTCCATTACCGGCTTACTGGCTTCGGGACCAATATCGCCCAAACCCAGCACCGCGGTACCGTTACTGATTACTGCCACCAGGTTGCCCTTGGCCGTATACTTATAAACATCTTCTTTGTTGTTGAAAATCTCTTTACAGGGTTCTGCTACTCCGGGGCTGTAAGCGAGTGAGAGATCTCGCTGGGTTTTTGCTTCTTTGGTTGGGACTACTTCAATTTTTCCAGGGCGGCCCTTGCTGTGATACTCCAGCGCTTGCTGCTTTCTCAGTTGAATCTGTTTATCCATATTTGTGTTTTTAGCCGGCGCACACCACTTTCAATGCACAAAAACAGACCTGTATAGGGTTGAATTTCATTTTTTGGGGGACTGTTTACGCCGGCAATAAGGGCGCAAAAATACGGCATTCGTGTAACAAAAAGTGGCAGGCTTACAAGCCTGCCACTTTTTGTTAAGTGAAATTAACTTTATTGGATGGTAGCTCCCAGACAAGCCATCATGCCCATCCCTATTTCTATCGCTTTTTCATCGACGTCGAATCGGGGAGTGTGCACGTTGTGAACAATGCCCCTGGCTTCATTTCTTACCCCTAAACGGTAAAAACAGCCCGGGATGGCCTGGGTATAGTAGCCAAAATCTTCGGCTCCCATGCGCATTTCCGTTTCCTGCACATGGTCTTCACCCATATATATTTTAGCCTTATTCCAGCCTTTATCGGTTAATTCAGGGTCGTTATCCACCGTAGGATAGCCCACATCAATATGCAGATCCACCTCGGCTCCCATAGACTCTACCAGTCCGATGGTTTGTTTACGAATGAGCTCGTGGGCTTTAAAACGCCACACCTCATCCATAGCACGGAAGGTACCCATCAGTTTTACCTCGCTGGGTATTACGTTGGTGGTATGTCCACCCTGGAAGGAACAGATAGACAGCACAGAAGGTGATAACGGGTTGTTGTTACGGCTGATAATCTGTTGTAAACTAACAATTAACTGCGATGCTATGAGAATAGTATCGGCTGTTAAATGTGGTGCCGCTGCATGTCCGCCCTTGCTTTTGATGGTAATATATATTTCATCGGCGCTGGCCATTACCCGCCCTTTTCTAAAACTTAACAACCCTGCGTCCAGTCCCGGGTGCACGTGCAAACCAAAAATACCCTGTGGTTTGGGGTTCTCCAGCACACCGTCTTTAATCATAAGACTGGCGCCGCCCGGATTTTTTTCTTCCCCCGGCTGAAAAATCAGTTTCACCGTTCCTTCCCACTCCCCTTTCAACTCGCTTAATATTTTAGCGGCTCCCAACAGGCAGGTGGTGTGTACATCGTGCCCGCAGGCATGCATTACCCCTTCGTTCAGCGAACGGTAAGGCACATCATTTTCCTCTTTGATAGGCAGCGCATCCATATCGGCACGAAGCGCAATTACCCGGCTTTGCGGTTTTTTACCTTCAATAATCCCTACTACCCCGGTGGTAGCTTTTATAGAAAACGGAATACCGTACGACTGTAATTTTTGCTGTACAAAGGCCGAAGTAGCATGTTCCTGGTAGCTTAACTCAGGATGCGCATGCAGGTGCCTGCGTACCTCGGTAAACTCACCGGCGTATTGCTGTGCCAGATCCTTAATCTTTTGTTCTAAACTCATCACTGCTGAATTGATATATTACTGCGAATCTGGTTCCGTTTCTTCCGAAGTAGCTGCGCCCGGGCGGTATTCAATGGCGTCGTCAATTACAAACACGCCCTGCGGATATTGCTTCATTACCATTTGACGGAACTCTTCCGCATCGGCTCTTTCCAGGAAATTGCCTATACGCACTTTAAAATAAGGACTCTGATATAACAGGTAGGTTTTTTCTTCCGGGAAACGGCGCAACAGCTCTGTTTTCACCTGAAAAGCCTGCTCGCGGCTACGCGTATTTAACACCTGCAGGCGAAAACCACGGTATAAACCGTTGCTGGTCATTTTGCCAGCCAGCTTGTTAGTACTGGCCTGTTTGGCGGTAAGCGTTTCCAGCCTGGAATCTTTACGCACCACAATAGTGTCCTGCGCAAAGCTTATATGGGCAAAAGCAACAAAGAGTATCAGAATAGCGGCTTTCATAATTATCTGGTTTTTGGACTTTTAGTTTAGGGGGATTGCCTGTGTTAATAACCACCGTCTCCGGCACTTTGGCCCTGGGCAATGGCCACACCTGCACTGCAGCCCAGGCGGGTAGCACCGGCTTCTACCAGTTCTTTGGCAAAAGCATAGTCGCGAATGCCACCGGATGCTTTTATCTGAACATTAGAAGGCAAATGCTTTTTAAACAGGGAAACAGCGTGTACCGAAGCGCCTTTTTCGGCATACCCGGTAGAAGTTTTCAGGTAATCGATGCCTGCAACACCATACAACTCGCAACATTTAATAATCTCTTCATCGGTAAGAATACCCGACTCGATGATGATTTTAATGACCTTACCCTTGCTGCGGATAATGGGTAAAATATGATTGAGTTCGTTAGCCAGGTATTGCCAGTCGTTATTTTTTAAGGCAATGAGGTTAATCACCATATCCAACTCATCTGCTCCATCCACCAAAGCCAGCACAATCTCTGCCAGTTTTGCTTCCACAGCAGAATAACCGAACGGAAAACCAATTACCGTAGCCACCTTCACTGCAGAACCTGCCGTTAATTCTTTTGCTTTTTTTACAAAAGGCGGCGGTACACACACGGCGGCAAACTTATATTCTATTGCTTCTGCGCAAACTTTCTCAATATCCGCCACCAAAGTGGTGGGTTTTAGTATTGTATGATCTATGTACTGGGTAACCTGCATCATTCCATTCGCTTTGAAGGGCGAATTTACAGCATAGCGGCCAGAATATTCTTCTGCCCGTATTTTCCCCAGCGTTTCATGGTTGTTTGCAGTTCTTCCTGCATGGTTTTATTGGTAGACGCCTTGCCTTTTGCCGGTGCCTGTAATAACTTAACCGGTACTGCCTCGGCATACACTTTTGTAGCAAACCAACTTACATGATCGTGCGGCAGCGCCACCCCTAAAATCATGCCCGGCAACCCGTTAAAAGACTCAGGACCACCCGCCGGGATAATAGCATCGGTATAAAATGCCACCACGTACACCGAATCCATGATCAACGCATTGGCGCGCCTGCATTCAAAACCTGCGATCATCCGCGTTTCGTTGGTGAGTTTCCAGGCTATTTGCCGGGTGCTGTCTTTTACCAGGTAACGCTCGTCGTACACTTTTTTCTGGCTAACACACTGACTGGCAGTCAGGTTGGTAAACACAATATTGTCTTCGCCCAGCGGGGCAAACTCCATAGAGCTATTATCCGGATTACTGCGCCCGGGAGTATATAAAATACTATCTCCATTAAATAACAGGTTGTGGTAAGTAACCCTGAACTGTGACATGTTCTTTTTAATCACCTGTACCCACTCATCATCCTCACCTTCCATTTGGGCATACATGTTCACCTTTTTTTCAAATTCAATTTTGCCTGCTGTTAAATATAAAGGCTGCTGCGCCTGACTATGCCATGTTCCACAAAGAAGGATGACCAGCAGCATGTATTGTTTTGCATTCATTGTAATCATTTTATTCTTTAACAGTGGTTCCATTAAAATTCCACACCACCGACAGCATGCCATACCTGCGGATAGTGTTGTAGGTGCTCTGAGAAATATTGTTGTTGTAAATGTTACGACTAAAGCCTGTATTTTGATTTAAGATGTCGTTTACGCTGGCCTTCAGCAATAACGACTTATTCTTCAGCAACTTTTTGCCAATCCATGCATTCCACAAGAAGATATTGTTATTGGTAGTAAAAATGCTGGTACGTTGCCTGAGCGTAAAATTACCATCCGTATGTAGCTCCAGCTTGCCGGGAAAAAGCAGGGTAGCTTCGGGCTGAATATAGTATGTCCAGTAATCGGGTTGCACATTCTGCTGTATAGACGAACGGCTGGTAGAATAGCTGGCACGAAGGTTAACGCCTATATCATATTTTTCTTCTTTATCGCGACCTATATACACACCACCCTCATAATTGTAGCCACGCGTTTGGTTAGCCAATCCGTTTACAAAATTGCTATTCTTTTGCATGGAGAAATTGATTCCCGGGCGAATGCTGATATCCGGTTTAGCCAGCTTGAAACCATAATTGGCATACAACCCGGCATAACTGTTACCATTCACGTTTACCGACTGGCTGGTAGTTTTACCTGCACTGTCAATAACACTTCTGCTGCTGATAGAATTTTGAGCCACATTATAACTAAGGCTTACCCAAAGGCTTTGCTTGGACATCACTTTGTAATCGTTGAAGTATAGATTAAACTGGTTGCTGAATTCAGGCTTCAGATCAGGATTGCCAATGGTAATGCTGAGTGGGTTTTCGTTGGTACGTAAAGGCTGCAACGCTTCAATAGAAGGCTGTGTAGTGTGGCCATTATACTGGAACGACAAGCTTCTTTGTGTGCTAAAACTATACCGCATCATAGCAGATGGATACCAATTTATAAAATGCCTGGTTTGTTCGGTATTAAACAACTTATCCTGCTGGTTAAAATTGGTAATGCCCACATTGCTACCTACTTTCATTTTCAGTTTAGCCAAAGACATGGTATAAGTAGCGCCGCCCTGATGCGTAAAAATATCATAGATATAATTGCTACTATAAGTGCTATCTAATTGATTGTATTTTCCATCACCACTGGTATTGAATGAATTACGCTGCGACTGTGTGTTATTGATCACCACCCCATAGTTGAACACCAGGGCGCTCGTTTTAGACAATGGCTCGGCATAGGTGGCTTTTGCATCTATACTGGTATTTTTTACCTGCTGCGTTTTTAACTGGTTCACCAGCTGGTTATACGAAAAAACGCCTTCTTTATAATAGTTGGTAGTAGCATCCAGGAAACCACTGGCATCTGTATTGTTTATTTTACCTGACAGGTTTACAGAAAGGCTTCTGCCCTTTTTAGCCAGCTTCTTCATCCACAACAGGTTAGCGCTTAATTTACGTGTGTCGCCCACAGAAGTTCTATGCGTGTTACCTTCGTTCACCAGCACCCGGCTACTATCCAGCGAATTGGTATAGCTGTAGTTTTCTGTTACTTTATGATCAGTGCCGCCGTTGGCCGTAAACTTAATAACAGAAGAAGAATCTATTTTTACTTCATAGCTACCATCCAACCGGTGCCGGGAAACATTATTGGTAGAGCGGTCGCCGGAGTTCTGGTAATAAGCAGAATCGCGCAACAGCATTTTCGATTGGTTATCACTGGCGCTATTTACTTTCAGGTCCAGCATCTTATAATTAGCATTCAGTGAAATTTTATCTTCCTTCCACTTGTTATTATAATGTAATCCCGCAGCAGTGGCGTAAGGATATCCTCTTTCGTTATACCGGCCATCCCAGCCCCCTATATCATCTCCATCACCATTAAAAGAATAAAAGCCCATTACTTCATCGTAATTGACATTATCCATCTGGCTTTGTCCGTAGCTGCTTTTCTCATCCCAGTTTAACCCTGTTTTACCTATGCTGGAAACAATACCGTAAGCAGCCAGCTTTTCCTTGTTACGAAACAGGTTAAACATAGCCTGGTAATCGTAATAGCCTTCCGATCCTGCAGAAGCTTCCAGCTTTCCAAAGTATCCTTTCTTTTTATCCGCCTTCAGCTTCAGGTTAATTGTTTTGTCTTTAGTGCCATCATCCACCCCCGTAAAAGCAGCCTGGTCGCTTTTCTTATCATATACCTGCACCTTATCAATCATATCTGCCCGCAGGTTTTTAGTAACCAACGTAGGGTCATCTCCAAAAAACTCTTCCCCATCTACCAGCACTTTTTTCACCGTTTCGCCCTGAGCCGTTATCTGGCCCTTGGAATTAACCTGTATGCCCGGTAGCTTTTTCAATAAGTCTTCTACTGTAGCATCTTTAACCGTATGAAAACTATCCGCCGTATACTCTGTGGTATCCCCTTTTATTTTAATTGCTGCCACCGTTTGCCTTACTACCACATCTTCCAGCAAACGCGCCTTTAACGTCATAAACAATTGGCCTTTATGTAACTGTGTGGTATCGGTTAGCTGCAAACGATCTACATAATCGGCATAGCCCGGAGTGGTTACCAGTAAAATATAATCGCCTGCCGTCAGGCGGCTGAAAGTAAAATTTCCATCACTGGTTGTGCGTGTAAAACGATACAGTACAGAGTCTTTAGCCCGCAACAGGGCAACCGACGACTGGTACATTTTTTTGTGGGCAAAGCTGTCGGCAATATTACCGTGCACAACAGCCTGTTGACTATACCCCATAAGCAAGGGCAATAGAAACGCAAAAAGAACTATTATTCTTTTGTAAAGAAAGCAATGGTGAATCACAATGAATTATTAACAGGTAAAGGTTGATCTATCTGCACAGCGCTTTTCACGTAACGATATAAAAAAAAGAATATTATTCCATAACAATTCGTTAAACATGATCAGTGGCAAGGCATGACCACTATCAGATGTTATGGTAACCGCTATCATCCTGTAATAACGCCGCCAGCACTACTTTAGCATCATGATTAATTTATCCAACGCCATGGCGGAAATAGCAAGACCCACGCCTATCAATAAAGAAGTTGTGTGGGATAAGTCGAAAATTATAATGAGTAAAACAGACCCCTATGGTGTAATTGAATATGCCAATGAGGCTTTTATTGAAGTAAGCGGCTATGAAGAACATGAGCTGATGGGTAAGCCGCACAATATTATCAGACACCCTGATATGCCCCGGGTAGTATTTAAAGTATTGTGGGACTACCTGAAAAAAGGGAAGAACATACATGCTATTGTAAAAAACCTGAGTAAAAGCGGCAGGTATTACTGGGTGATCACTGATTTTGAAGTGAAAACCAATGCTAAAGGAATTATTATAAACTATTATAGCCGTCGCCGTGCTGCTCCACCGGAAGTAGTACAAAAATTTGTAGAGCCGTTATACGAAAAACTGCTTCTGATTGAAACTGCCAGCGGTATGGAAGCCAGCGAGAAATACCTGGTGGGTTTTCTGGAAGAACGAGGTAAAACTTATAACGAGTTTATTGAAGATATTATTACGGAGGGCATGCCACGTGAAGACAAGCAGCCCGAAGAGAAAAAAGGGTTCTTTTCAAGGTTATTCGGACGCTAACCATTCTCAGTGATTATCTATCTGCTATTCCGGCTTTACGAAGGGACGGGCCGGAGTAACGAAAGCCCGGATTATTTTTATCTTCCGGGCTTTATTTTTTGTTTGCCCGATGCTGTCAGCATCAAATTCCGGTAACATGACCATTTGTCGTATATTTACGACCTCAACAGTACATGTGAAAGATTTCTTACTGTTTATAGACACAGAAACGAGCGGCTTGCCCAAAAACTGGGAAAAGCCTTATAGCGTGCCCGGTAACTGGCCCCACGCTGTACAGGTTTCGTGGCTGGTGTATACCAGAAATGGCGAACTGGTAAAACAGGAAGACTACTACATTAACGACAACGACTTCAAAATATCTCCTTCTTCGTTAAAAATTCACGGTATTACCCAGGAGTTCAGAATGCAGAACGGTTTTCCCCGGCAACAGGTGATGGCTTTTCTGGCGGCTGATCTACTGCAATACCAGCCGATGGTGATAGGGCATTTCCTGGAACTGGACTTTCATGTTACCGGCGTTGAATTTTTCCGTACCGAATTAAATAACCCCATTCCAACCCTTCCACTTTTCTGTACCATGCAGGGTACCACCCATATGGTACGCAATCCACAGTTTAAATACCTGCGGCTGGGCCAACTGTTTGAAGAGCTGTTTCAGCAACCCCTTACCGGGCAGCACAACGCTTTTAACGATGCAACAGCCACCGCAGCCTGTTTTTTTGAACTGCAGAAAAGAGGAGAAATAACTGATGAGAGAATAAGTAAACAAAAGGAACAATTATTGAAGGCTACCTCATCTGCCCGAAAAGCAGGATGGGGAATGGTAGCCATTATCTTATGTTTACTTAGCGCTTTAATAGCCTACTTTCTATGAACGAATTATATACTAAGAAAATTGATAGCATTGAACAAAGGGAAATCATTGCATGCGATGAAAATATGCCTGTATATGAAGCCGCCGCTATCATGGCCCATCATAAAACCGGATGTTTATTTATAAAAGATGCCCAACAGCAGATTGTAGGTTATGTTACCGACATTACCCTTCGTGATAATGTGATTGTAGCACGAGCCGATGCTGCACAGCCTGTAAAAAACATCATGGATAACCCCATTGTTTCTATCAGCGCTAACACCTATGTGTACGAAGCCATCCTTATGATGTTCCGTACCAAAACACGTTACCTGTTAATTGGCGAAAATGGCGAGTACACCGGTTTTATCAGCAGAAACAAACTGCTGGGCGAACAGGCCGAATCGCCCCTGGTATTTATACAAAGTGTAAGGCAAGCCGTATCGGCCGATGAGCTAAAGCGTAAATGGGATGGTGTACCGCATATTGTGGTGCAGCTGCTGGACCAGGGCGTGCCCGCAGAAATTGTAAACCAGATTATCACCTCTGTTTCGGATACCATTGCTCTGAAAGTAATTGAAAGTGTAATAGAAGAAGTAGGCCCGCCGCCTGCCCGGTTTGCTTTTATGGTACTGGGTAGCGAAGGACGTAAAGAACAAACGCTGAAAACCGACCAGGACAACGCCATTATTTATGAAGATAAGGCCAACGAGCAGCGCGAGCTGGTACGTGCCTATTTCCTTGATTTTGCCCATAAGGTTTCGGATAAACTCAATTATATAGGTTTTAGCTATTGCACAGGCGGCTTTATGGCCCAAAACCCGCAATGGACACACAGCCTGTCGCACTGGAAAGGTAATTACGATAAATGGATGACTGATCCCTTACCGGAAACCGCTATCCAGTTTTCCACCTTTTTCGATTGCCGTTTTGTATATGGCGAAAGACCCATTATGGATGAGCTGTACGAATTTCTGGACAAGGAACTGCAGCAGCCCCTGGAAAAACTGTTTTTTTACATGGCACGAAACGCTATGCAATACCAGCCCCCGCTCACCTTCTTTAAAAACATCCGCACCATGACCAAAGACAAGCAGGAAGTGATTGACATTAAGCGTGCCATGGCCCCTATTGTTGACCTTGTACGCGTGTACGCTCTCAAGCACCGCTGCTTTGCCGTAAACACCGGTGATCGCTTAAAAGCGTTAAAGGAAAAAGGCGTGTTTAACGAGGAGGATTATGAAGTACTCACTCAGAGTTATTACTTCCTCATGGGCCTCCGCCTGAGAAGCCAGGCGGAACAAATTACCGATCAAAAGATAGCGCCCAACAATTATATCACTTTGGAAAGCCTTACCCGGATAGAAAAATCCACCTTGAAAGAGATATTTAAAACCATTGAGAACTTCCAGACGCGCTTTAAGCTGGCATTTACCAACAACCTGTTCGGTTAAAGAGCGGAATAAAGCTGTTCGGGAAGAAAAACGCCTTTTTGCATGTTTATGGAACACATTCTTGCCATAATGGGGTGTTGCTGAGTCCTTTTCAAGTGATTTTGTGCATTTTCATCTTATCGCAATATACCTGCTCCAGGCTACTTTATAGATTTTACAAACCTTTTTCTCTTTTTCCAGTACTACTGAGCTTTCAATCAGTGCTCACCAACTGTTCGTGAGCGCTCACGGCTCGAGGGAAAGTGCTCACGACACTGTGGTGAGCACTCACGACGACAAGAAAAGGACTCCCGGCCTAGCGAGGAGCAGTTGTTTTTTATTCTAAAAGACCTGTGGCGGCATTCATTTACTTTACCATTTGCCACCTTGGAAAGGCCCGAAAACAAATCGGGCCAGTCTGAAAAGACCGGCCCGTTTACTATAAATACATTCTTACTAATCTAACATTCTTATAAATCCTTACCGTGACACTGTTTGTACTTTTTGCCACTGCCGCAAGGACACAAATCGTTACGTCCGATTTTTGGCCCTACTTTCACCGGCTCTGCTTTAGGAGCAGGAGTGGGATCGTAGTAGTCGTTACCATTAGATATTTCATTACCAGCAGCGTCCAGCTCTTCTTTGGTGGTACGCATACGGCTCATATCTGTTTTAGGTGGCGCTACCTGCCTGGCAGGCTGCGGTATATTCTGCTCAACAGGAATACCAGAGTGGCAAAGGAAATTAACGATGTCTTTATTAACAGCGCTATCCATTTGACGGAACAGCATATAAGCTTCGCCCTTATAAATAACCAGCGGATCTTTTTGTTCGTAATGTGCTGTTTGAACGCTCTGTTTCAGATCGTCCATGCTACGCAGGTGCTCTTTCCAGGCATCATCAATAAACGCCAGGGTAATGTTGCGCTCTAAAGCATGCGCCATTTCAGTACCATTGCTGGCCAGAGTTTTATCCAGGTTGGCTAACACCTGCATTTGCCTTCTGCCATCGGTAAACGGCACTACCACGTTTTCCACATTAGCGCCTTGTGTATCACGTATGTTCTGGAACACAGGCAGCGCATTTGCGGTCAATTCCTCTCTGCGATGCTTGTAATTAGCAGAAGCTTCGTTATACAGGGTAGCTGCCAGATCATTGGCATTCTGACGGGTAAAGTCATCCTGTGTAATAGCAGTTTCCAAGCCGAAGTTTACAATCACTTCCAGTTTAAAGCCATCGAAATCGTTATTCTCTTTGAAGGAATTTACGATACCTTCTGCTACGTCATAAAATGCGTTATCCAAATCCAGCGCCAGTCTGTCGCCAAACAGCGCGTGACTGCGTTTGGTGTAAACAACTGTACGCTGTTTATTCATTACATCATCATACTCCAGCAAACGCTTACGAATGCCAAAGTTGTTTTCTTCTACTTTCTTCTGTGCACGTTCAATGCTTTTGGTAATCATGCTGTGCTGAATTACCTCACCTTCTTTATAACCTGCAAAGTCCATCACCTTAGCAATACGCTCGCTACCGAACATACGCATCAGATCGTCTTCCAGGGAAACGAAGAACTGAGAAGAACCCGGATCGCCCTGACGACCGGCACGACCACGTAACTGCCTGTCTACACGACGGCTTTCGTGACGTTCGGTACCCAGGATAGCCAAACCACCTGCTTCTTTAACGCCGGGGCCTAACTTGATATCCGTACCACGACCTGCCATGTTGGTGGCAATGGTAATGCTACCTGCCAAACCTGCTTCGGCAACCACCTGTGCTTCACGGGCATGTTGCTTGGCGTTTAACACGTTGTGCGGAATTTGTTTCTGACGTAACATACGGCTTAGTAACTCACTCACTTCTACAGAAGTGGTACCTACCAGCACCGGCCTTCCGGCGTTACGCATTTCTTCAATCTTATCGATTACTGCACCGTATTTTTCACGCTTGGTTTTAAACACCAGGTCGTGCTCATCTTTACGTACAGGGGTAATATTGGTTGGAATGCTTACCACATCGAGTTTGTAGATATCCCACAATTCTGCAGCTTCTGTTTCGGCAGTACCCGTCATACCCGCCAGTTTGTGGTACATACGGAAGTAGTTTTGCAGCGTTACAGTAGCATAGGTTTGTGTAGAAGCTTCGATGGTAACATTCTCTTTTGCTTCAATAGCCTGGTGTAAACCATCGCTGTAACGACGGCCTTCCATCATACGGCCTGTTTGCTCATCTACAATTTTCACCTGACCTTCTACCACCACATACTCTACATCTTTTTCAAATAAGGTGTAGGCTTTCAGTAATTGCTGAACAGTGTGGATACGGTCGGCTTTAACAGCGTAGTCGTTTAATAATGCTTCTTTCTGGTGCAGTTTTTCTTCTGCAGATAAAGCTGCATTACCATCTATATTAGCCAGGTCGGTAGCAATATCTGGAATCACGAAGAAGTTAGGATCTTCACCGGCACCGGTAATTAAATGAATACCCTTATCGGTTAACTCTACAGAGTTGCTTTTTTCTTCAATATAGAAAAACAGTTCCGCATCTGCCTTGTGCATTTCTCTTTGCTGATCGGCCAGGTAATGGTTTTCCGACTTCTGCAATCTCACACGAACACCAGGCTCACTCAAATACTTGATAGTAGCGCTGTTTTTAGGTAAACCACGGTGCGCACGGAACAGGGCCAAACCACCATCTTTAGGATCGTCGTTACCCTCAGATATTTTCTTTTTGGCTTCGTTCAGGAACTGGTTCACTACACGCTTTTGCTCAGCTACCAGTTTCTCGATACGGGGCTTTAATTCAAAAAATTGTTGTGTGTTATCGCTATGTCCAACCGGACCAGATATAATTAAAGGAGTACGCGCATCATCAATTAATACGCTATCCACTTCATCCACCATGGCAAAGTGGTGCTTGCGCTGTACCATTTCTTCCGGAGAATGCACCATGTTATCACGCAGGTAGTCGAAACCGAATTCGTTGTTGGTACCATATACGATATCGGCCATGTAGGCGTTGCGACGGGCAGCGCTGTTAGGCTGGTGTTTATCAATACAATCTACCCGTAAACCCAACCATTCAAATATAGGTCCGTTCCACTCACTATCCCTGCGGGCCAGGTAGTCGTTCACGGTTACAATATGAATACCTTCTCCTGCTAATGCGTTCAGGTAAGCGGGCAGGGTACTTACCAGTGTTTTACCTTCACCGGTAGCCATTTCTGAAATTTTACCCTGGTGCAAAACAGTACCACCAATTAACTGCACATCGTAATGCACCATATTCCAGGTAACCAGGTTGCCGGCAGCATCCCAGGTGTTTTGATACACACTCTGATCGCCATTAATGGTTACATGTTTCTTTCTTACACTTAACTCACGGTCAAGCTCGGTAGCAGTGGCTACCATTTCTTTATTTTCTTTGAAACGGCGGGCAGTTTCTTTTACCACGGCAAATGCTTCAGGTAAAATGGCTTCCAGCGCTTCTTCAATTTTCTTATCCCTGTCTTTTTTCAGCTTGTCAATCACCGTGTAAATGGTATCGCGGCCCTGGATGTCTTCCTCCGGCAAAGCTTCAGCTTCCTGCTTTTTACCGGCAATGTCGGCATCGATACTGGTTAAATGCTGCTGAATACGTTGTTTAAATTCAACGGTTTTGCCACGCAACTCATCGTTGGTTAAGCTCTGGAACTGCTGATAGTACTGGTTTACTTGGGCAATAACAGGTTGAATCTGTTTTACGTCTTTCTCAGATTTGTTGCCTCCCAGTAGTTTACTTAAAAAACCTAACATAGAATTATGATCGTTTTACACCCGGTAACAGAGAACCTTCCGGCGCTTAATTATTAGTATTTTTGATATACATCCTCTTCAAAAACAATGCAAGCCCGTGCCTAAAGGCCAAATTGACAGGCCCTTTACTACAGCGGGTGCCAAAGGTAATCAATTTACGGAGGGAAGTTTAGCCCCGGGTTACAAAATTGCTGGAAAGGCTTTTTTAGAACCAGTAATGGAAATGTGCCTATTTTCTGCTACTTTTGCAGCCAATTTTAGGTTTTTGTTGTTAAAAAAACATCCAAACGATTAATTCACAATGGCCGGTCAGTTAAAAGAAGTTCGCAACCGCATTAAATCTGTACAGAGTTCTCAACAGATCACCAAAGCCATGAAAATGGTGAGTGCTGCCAAATTACGCCGTGCGCAGGACGCAATAATACAAATGCGCCCTTATGCACAGAAATTGCAGGAAATGCTGAGTAATATAGTAAGCAGCACCGAAGGAGAATTGAATTTAGAACTGGCCGAAACACGCCCTGTTGAAAACGTACTGCTGATAGTTATTACCAGCGACCGTGGTTTAGCTGGTGCTTATAATACAAACGTAGTAAAAGCAGCCAAAGCCACTATCCAGTCTAAATACGCTACCCAGTTTGCCAAAGGCAATGTTACTATCTGGAACATTGGTAAAAAAGGCTGGGAAACCCTGACCAAAGGCGGTTACAAAACCGACGCTACTTATAAAGATCTTTTCCTGCAACTGAATTTTGAAAACGTTCAGCAAGTGGCCAGGGCTGCTATGAAAGCTTTTGCCAACAAAACTTTTGATGCAGTAGAAATCGTATACAGCGAATTTAAAAACGCTGCTACTCAACGCTTTGCAGCAGAACAGTTCTTACCTATTCCTAAGGAAGAACCGAAACAAGGTGCCAAAAAGACTGATTTCATCTTTGAACCAGAGAAAGGTGCTTTGATTGCAGAGTTGATGCCTAAAATATTAAATATCCAATTATACAAAGCGGTGCTGGATGCCCACGCCAGTGAGCATGGAGCCCGTATGACCGCTATGGATAAAGCCAGCGAAAACGCAAATGAACTGTTGAAATCGCTGAAAATATCTTACAACCGCGCCCGTCAGGCAGCTATCACTACCGAACTTACCGAGATTGTAAGCGGTGCTGCTGCATTAGGAGCGTAGTCTTTGAGCAAATAGTCAATAAGTCATTGAGGTTAAAATAATTACAGCTAATTAAAGTGAATGCGCTTTTTACACGGATGAAGTGGTAAATTCGATTCACTTTTTTTAACCTTTAACCTCAATGACTATTTTATATTAGCTAAGAACTCATTGACTGACATGTTCCTTAAAATGCATTGACCGTCCCTGACTCAATGACAATAAGCAAGTTCAATGATATTCTTACCTGACTTGTATGACTTAATGACTATTAACCATGGAGCTATCTGAAATTATTCCGCATATTGAAGTTTTGATCTTTGCCAGTGAAAAACCATTGACCAGTCCCGATATAGTGGAGCTGATTAATAACGCATTTGGCTTCATGGAACAGCGCATTACCCTGGAACAGGTAGAAAGCTGTATGGAAAACATTGCTGACAAATACGAATCGGAATTCTTCCCGTTTGAAGTAAGAGAAAGCGGCGGCGGCTGGCAGTTCCTCACTAAAAAAACCTTCCACAAAACCGTAGCACAACTCAATGGCGATAAGTTTTTAAAACGCCTGTCGAACGCAGCTATGGAAACGCTGGCTATTATAGCCTACAAACAACCTATTACCAAAGGGGAAATTGAAGGCATACGGGGTGTAAACAGTGACTACAGCATTCAAAAATTACTGGAAAAAGAATTGATCGTGATATCCGGACGTAGCGAAGAGTTACCCGGGAAACCTTTAATATACAGCACGTCCAAAACCTTTATGGACTACTTTGGCATTAACAGCGCCGAAGACCTGCCAAAGATAAAAGAAGTACTGGCCGAGCAAATGGTAGAAGCTACCGTAGTAAACGGCATTACCACCTCCAGCGAAGAAAATATTGTACACGAAGAAGAAGAAGCCGTGGTGGTGCAATCTGAAATACCACTGGCAGTAGACAGCAGCGGTGCTTTAATTCCCGTGGATGACCTGGATGGAGACTCTGATGTAGAGGCCTCCGAAACCACAGAAGCTGCTGAACCCTCAGAATACGAAGCAAGCATTTCCGAAACACAAGCAGGTGTTTCAGAAGAGGACGAAACTGACACAGAAGATATAGAACAGGAAGAAGCAGACGAAGAAGCCACCACTTCCGGAGAAGAAGAGGACGAAGCAGATGAAGAAGATGCTTTTGATGACGAAGAAGAGGAAGACGAAGACAATACCCCAGACAATAATGAAGACGGCCACCAGGATGATGAACCTTCTGGTGAGCATCCCGAACAAAAATAACATGGCACAAGCATTAAGCAGCGAACAATTAGTGGACATTGCCGGCACGTATGGAACCCCGGTTTATGTTTACCACGCAGAAAAAATTGAAGAGCAATACCGTAAACTAACTACCGCTTTCAGCAATACCAATACGGTTTTCTTTTATGCCTGTAAGGCACTTACCAACATCAACATTTTAAAGCATATTAAAGAGCTGGGTGCCAATGTTGATTGTAGCTCCATTAATGAAGTAAAGCTGGCACTACACGCCGGATTCCCTCCCAACAGAATTTTGTACACTTCCAACGGCATCGGCTTTAGTGAAATTGAAGAAGCCAAAAACCTGGGTGTATACATTAATATAGACAGCCTTTCCAATCTGGAAAAGTTTGGTCAGAAATTCGGTCACTCCTACCCGGTGGGTATCCGCCTGCGTCCTAACATTATGGCGGGTGGTAACCTGAAAATTTCTACCGGTCACGAAAAAAGCAAATTCGGCATTCCCGTAGACCAGATTGAAACCATACTGGAACTGGTAAACAAATACAACCTGCGCATTTGCGACTTACACATACACACCGGCAGCGAGATAAAAGATGTGGAGGTGTTTGTAAAGGGTATTGAGGTGTTATTCAATATCATTCCTCATTTTAAAGACCTGGAGTTTATTGACCTGGGCGGCGGCTTTAAAGTGCCTTATAAAGACGGAGATGTAGAAACCGATATTCCTTTGCTGGCCCAAAAAGTAGGGGAAGCATTTGCCAACCATCCTAACCCCGGCGGCAAACCTTTACAGGTTTGGTTTGAACCCGGTAAATTTATGGTAAGTGAATGTGGCTATTTCATAACACAGGTAAACGTGATGAAAGAAACCAGTGCCGCTACCTTTGTAAGCGTAGACAGTGGATTTAACCACCTGATACGTCCCATGTTTTACGATGCTTACCACCGTATAGAAAATATCAGCAACCCTAACGGGCCTAAAAAAACATATTCGGTAGTAGGTAATATTTGCGAAACAGACACTTTTGCCTGGCATAGAGAGCTGAATGAAGTGCGGGAAGGCGATTACCTGGTTTTTTATAATGCAGGCGCTTACGGGTTTGAAATGAGCAGCAACTTCAACAGCCGTTATAAACCGGTAGAAATACTGGTAAAAGACGGAACCGCCCACCAGATACGCAAGAGGGATGTGTTTGAAGACCTGCTTCGCAATCAGATAGAAGTACTATAACAACCATATACAAAAATGGAAAAGTCAGTAGTAAAAAGTAAAACCACCGGCAATAGTTAACGTTCTTTACTTTTTATTACTGGCTTTTTTTAATGAATTCTATGCGCCACTTTATTTCGTTTGTACTGGCATTGGCTATCAGCACCAGCCTGGCATTTGGCCAACCGGACAGCTGCCGTTTACGCATCAGCGTCATTACCTGCGCCCCCGGCGCCGAACTGTATTCTTTATTCGGGCATACTGCCCTGCGTATTACCGACAGCACCCGGCACCAGGATGTAGTGTTTAACTATGGCACCTTCGACTTTAGTGATCCGGATTTTTATTCCAAGTTTGTAAGAGGTAAGCTGGACTATTTTCTGAACCCGGAGCCTTTTGATGGCTTCATGCAATTTTACCAGGAAGAGCAGCGCGGCATTACCGAGCAGGAATTAAACATGACCTGCGCCGAAAAACAGGCGTTACTGGAAGCCCTGAAAACAAACCTGCAAGGCAGCAACAAGTATTATAAGTATGATTTTTTATTTGACAACTGCACCAGCCGTGTAAGGGACCAGGTACAACATAATATACCGGGCGTTACCATGCAGGCCCCGCTTGTGCCGGAAGGCACCACTTTCCGTAACATGATTCATGTTTACCTGGACAATGGTGGCCAGCCCTGGAGCAAACTGGGTATAGACCTGTTATTGGGCAGCAGGATGGACAGACCTGTTACCGTAAATGAAAGCATGTTTTTACCGGACTACCTGCTGAAAGGAGTAGATAGTGCTAAAAAAGGCGATAAAACACCATTAGTGTTACAGAAAAAGCAATTATTCAGCGCCAGCCCCGATTTATCGCCGCAGAATAAGCATGTACCCCTGATAGTGTTTAGTGTAATAGCTGTAGTAGTGTTGCTATTATCACAATGGAAACAAAAAGCCGGCACTACCCTTATGCTCATTATTGATTCTATTGGGTTATATGTTACCGGACTGGTAGGTGTGCTATTATTGTTTATGTGGTTTTGTACCGACCATGTTGCCTGTGCAGCCAACTATAATCTGCTTTGGGCATTACCCACCAATTTATTAGCAGGCTTTTTTATATACAAACGCCCCACCTGGGTAAGGAAATATTTTTTGTATCTGGCCTTTTTGCAAATAGCTGTTTTAGTAGCCTGGATTTTTTTACCCCAGCAACTTAACATTGCCTTCCTTCCGGTTGTTATCATTACAGCCTGGCGCAGTTTTCAGCTGACTTTTAAATAATATGTATGACTTATCAGTTTTCCTATAAAAACCACCCCCTTAGCTATACAAAAAACGGCACCGGCCCTGTGGTGGTGTTATTACATGGCTTTGGAGAAGACAGCACCATATGGGATGAGCAGGTTTCGTATTTACAACAACATTGCCAGGTAATTGTACCAGATATTCCCGGTAGTGGCGCATCTGCTCCGCTGCATTCTCAACCTGAATCGAATATAGAAGATTATGCAGCCGCTATTTATGCGTTACTGCAACACGAACAGGTAACCAGCTGCACCTTTCTGGGGCATAGCATGGGAGGTTATATTACCCTGGCCATGGCTGAAAAATATCCTGCTATTATTAACGGCTTCGGTATGGTGCACAGCACCGCTTTTGCCGATAGTGACGAGAAAAAAGCCAACAGGCAGCGGGGAATTGAAATGATGGAACAATATGGCGGCGCTGCCTTTTTAAAAACCACCATTCCTAACCTGTTTGGAGCTGACTATAAAGCGAAGAACACCGATAAAATAAATAGTCTTATCGAAAAAAGCACAGCTTTTTCTACCCTCAGTTTACAGCAATACTATCATGCCATGATGATAAGGCCCGACAGAACAAGCGTTTTGAAAAACAGCCCTGTTCCGGTATTATTTATCATGGGAACAGAAGATGTGGCTGCTCCTTTCAATGATGTGTTAAAACAGTCATCCCTGCCTAATAGTTCGTATATTCATGTACTGAAACAAGTGGGCCATATGGGAATGTGGGAAGCTACAGCAACTGTAAACAGCTACCTGTTACACTTTATACGGGCGGTGAACTGATTATCACGTTCTTTTCATGAAGAAACTAATTCTACTTATCCTGTTTTCAGGTATAGCAACCTCCTTGCTTGCCGATCACCTCAAAGGTGGCTGGATACAGTATGAATACCTGGGACCAGGCATCAGCAGCAATACTTCCAGATACCAGGTTACCGTAAATCAATATTTAAGCTGTGCATCGCAACAACGGCAAATTGACCAGGTAGTATACCTGGGCGTTTTTGACGCAGTTACCGATGCTTACCAGTACACACTGAACATCCGGCATACAGACAGCATTATTGCTCAAAAAGTTTGGTTTAGCCCTTGTATCAGCCCTGTTCCGGACATTTGCTACCGGATAGATAAGTACACTACCACTATTGAATTAGCCAACAACGACAACGGCTACACGCTTGCCGTACAACGTTGTTGCCGTATACAGGGCATTGTAAACGTATTTAACTCCAGCAACGTAGGGGTTACCTACACCAATACCATTCCCGGAAAAGTGAATAGCTTGCCTTTTTATGATAATAACAGCCCCGTATTTGCACAAAAGGATACTGCAGTGGTTTGCTACAACTCACCATTCACTTTTGACTTTAGTGCTACTGATAAAGACGGCGATTCGCTGGTATATTCCTTTACAGATGGTATTATAGGTGGTAGCGCAGGCAATAACGGAGGAGCGCAGCCTAACCCGCCCAGCAATCCACCTTACGCTTCCGTGCCTTACAATGGCAGCTATAGTGGCACCACCCCTTTGGGTAATGATGTTACCATTGATAAGTTTTCGGGTATTATTTCGGGCCGCGCCCCTTCACAAACAGGCGACTACGCTGTGGCGGTAGTGGTGATGGAATATAGAAAAGGCGTACTAATAGGACAAACCCGGAAAGAAATTCATATTACAGTAGCCAACTGTAGCTTATCAGCTGCATTGCTTGACCCGGAATACATTTCCTGTAATAGCTTTACCAATAGCTTCTTCAACGAATCTACCAATAGCAATATCACTTCTTATCTCTGGGATTTTGGAGTGCCCAATATTACCACCGACACATCGCACCAGGCAAATCCTACTTATACTTATGCCGATACAGGTGTTTATACTATTAAATTAACAGTGGTGGCAGGTGCAGGTTGTACCGATTCGGCCAGTGCCAAAGTAAGAGTGTTCCCGGGGTTTGTACCGGATTTTAATGTAAACGGCAGCTGTTACCTCAATAGCTTTTTGTTTACAGATGCCACCCAAACAACCTATGGTGTAGTGGATAGCTGGAGCTGGAACTTTGGCGATAACACCACCCAGGCAGATACATCGCATATACGTAATCCCAGCTACTTATACCCCGCCCCTGCCAACGTAAATGTGCAGCTGATAGTTACCAATAGCAAGGGCTGTAAAGACACTACTACTAAGGCAGTGGTGATATCGGCAAGGCCGCCCATAACATTGCCTTTTAAAGACACTTTAATATGCAGCGTAGACACCCTGCCATTAATAGCCTACGGCACGGGCACCTTTCAATGGACGCCTAATTATAACATTATAAACGCCAACACCAATAATCCACTGGTATATCCTAAAGACACTACCACTTACATAGTAACCCTTACTGACCGCGGCTGTACCAATACCGATTCTATTAAAGTAAACGTGCTGGACTTTATTACCGTGCAGTTGCCCGTGGATACTACTATTTGCCAAACAGATAGCATTACCCTTCGCCCGGTAAGTCATGGCCTGCAATATACCTGGACGCCTGCCACCGGATTAAGCAGCACTACCATTAAATATCCTAAAGCGGCGCCGCTTAATAATATCACCTATTTTGTAGAAGCCCGGCTGGGTAAGTGTACCGCCAATACCTCAACCAATATTATTGTAGTACCCTACCCCACTGTTGTGGCTACAGGTGATACCACACTTTGTTTTGCCGACCTTGCTACTATACATGCCACAACTACCGCTGCGCATTTTCAATGGTCGCCAACCAAATCCATGCTCAACACCAATACACTGAATCCTATTGTAGGGCCACAAGCCACCACCACCTACTATATTTCTGTTACAGACACCTTGGGCTGCCCTAAGCCTGTAAAAGATTCTGTGCTGATAACCGTATTGCCGCCGGTAAAAGCCTTTGCCGGCAATGATACCAACGTAGTGGTAGGACAACCGGTTCAACTACATGCCACCGGAGGTGTTAACTATGTATGGTCACCTTCCACAGCATTAAACAGCACTAATTCGGCTGATCCTGTATTTATTTATTACACTGGTGGCGACACCATCACTTATACAGTAAGAGTGTATACAGCAGAAGGCTGCTATGCAGATGACCAGGTTACGGTTCGGGTGTTTACCACACAACCGGAAATATTTGTACCCAGCGGCTTTACACCGAATGCCGATGGCCTGAACGATATTATTAAGCCTATACTGGCCGGTATGAAGCAGCTGAAATTCTTTAGAATATACAACCGCTGGGGCAGGCAAATGTTTTACACCACCGAAGAAGGTAAAGGCTGGGATGGCCGTTATGATGGCGAACCACAGGCCAGCGGCACCTATGTATATACTGCGCAAGCTGTTGACTACACCGGCAGAACAGTAGAACGAAAAGGTACTATTGTATTGATCCGGTAACCTTTACTTTGTTAAGGCTATCCGCACTTTCACACCTCCTTTAGTAACTGTTATGGGCGAAGAAGTAGACACATAGGGAATGCTCTTTTGCCTGTCGAAATAGAACGAGATATTAATGCGTTTATTCAATGTGTAGTCAATAGAAGGAGATAGTTTGATGACTCTTTGTCCACCGGTAACATAAGTAACGTTTTCATCCAGTACACTGGTGCTTTGTGCATCACGCCGGTAACTGAAATCAACAGTAATACCCAAATCGTTTTGCAGTCTCTTTTGCCCTGCTTTCATAAACGGCAGGGTAAAAGGCAGATCTAAGCCATGCGTTCTCCAGCTTAAGCCAAAATCCCAGCCACTGCTTTGCACCTCACTCAACTGGTAATCGCTCAGACTTAAACTCAACTGCCGGCTTCTGTTGTACTTCAGGTGCACATTCAGCTGTTTTAACGTGGTTACATCTATGCCTATCAGCGGGCTGAACTGCTCTTGAATAGTAATGTTAGGCACAATGTAATAAGGCACAAAGTTACCGGAGGTGCTATCAATAAAACCCGGTGTACCCAAATGCAGCGGATCGTTAAATGTAAGATCACTGGAATAACTGTTCATACTTAAAGTGCCGGAATAGGCATGTGTAAAAACAATGCTGCTGAATAGGCTGCTCAGCGCCGGTATACGGGTAAGGCCCGAGTAGGTAGCGTTCCAGTTAGGTAAAGGCTTTATACCCGAAAAAGGATTGGAAGTAATGCCTGTGTTGGATTCATTGAGCAAAGCTATTTTATGGGCATCCTTATTGGTGTAGGCTGCCACGAACGCTGGTATCAGCACGTTTTGCGAATAACGGCCATACCCGGTATAATATCCATCCACCGTTTTAGTACCATCCTGATAAGCATTTAAACGCGCCATACGCGACGACACAATTAAACGGTTATTCTGAAAGGTTTTAAATGTTTCTGACACCTGCGATGGGCTGCTTTTACGAAACAGGGTTTGAAAACTGATAAACGATACACTAAAACCGCCGTTGGCTGTGCCGCTTAAATGTGAAAAGTGCAGGCCTGATCCCGTAGTATCTTTAAACAGTTCGCTATAGGTTTTAGAGAACGTTTTTTGCACAGTTACTTCTATCGTAAAATCCTTTAATGGTTGCAAAGTAGCCGCCATATTAAACTGTTGCGAAAAGCCCTGCTGAAAGTAATCATTAAAAGTAGAATCGGCGCTGAGCAAACCCAGGCGCGCCTTTTGCTCCATCCATTGTGCATTGGGCTGCTTACCAAATATATAATCCAACCCCGGCTGCATGCTTTTCCAGTTTTGTCCCAGAAACTGCGAGCTATCCATATAGCCCGGCACATAACTGTTCACATTGGTGGTATAGCTGATAGAAGCCCGCTTTACCATGGTAACCAGGGAGGTAACCGCTTTGGTTATTTCGGCAGGCTGGGCCGTTGCAGCCGCCTTTTCCCTTTCCTGTCTGCGACGTTCTCTTTTAGCATGCCGCCATTGGCGCAATGCCTTTCGCTTTGCTTTTCCATGAAGGTCTTTGATCACCTCATCCCTTTCCGGTAAAGGCGGCAATGCCACTGGTTTAATTGCTTTAGCTGGTATAGTTGCGGTGGTCTTTACCGGTTTATTTTGCTTTACAGGCGTGCTACCCTGGCTTACACGGGCCAGCCATTTCCATTTACTATACAAACGGGCAAAGTCCAGCTCGGCAGTAACGTTATGGTCCAGGCTGTTTTGCAATGTATTACCCAGGTACTTGGCCGATAAACTGGCCGAAGTGTAAGCGTAAGAAGCGCCATAGGTATACCGTGTAGTAATCCAGTTGGTTAGCGGAAACTTAGCTAAGGGTAATGTATAGGATGCAGATAGTTTTTGTTGGTACGATAAAGGCCGCCCGCCTTTCCAGAAGGTTTTCCATACACTGTCGCGCTTTTGTTTGGTATCCAGCTTTCCTTCCGGCTCATCTATAATAGCCCTGTTGGTAGCGCTGAAATCAATGTTAAGCGAACGGGAAAGATCCCACCGCAGATTATAGTACCTGTCGAACGTGAATTTCTTATTATAGGTAGTATCTACACGTGTAATAGTATTGGTAGAAGTGTTTACAATACGGGGGGTATACATGCCCATTTGTCGGTTAACATCCGTTCGAAAGCTGATGAGTGAAGGATTTAGATTGATATTAAAATCTCTTATTAATTGCAGCCACCCCGTTTTCCACTTCATACCTTTAAAAGGCTGTATATATTTAGCCGTGCCGTTAAAAGTATATCCAAAACCACCCCGGTATTTACGCATGTCATTCAACGATATCACCGAACTGGTTGCCGATGTTCTGGTATAGGCAAACGTAAAATCAAAATTACTCAGGCTCCATAGCTTAGGCTTAGCCGGCACTTTACCAAAACGTACATTGGTAAACGTAAGTGTTTGCATGGTAGAGATATCGCGCGCATTATTTAAAATAGAATCCCGTTTAGATTTGCTGGTTTTCTTTAACTGTGAACTGAGTTTGATATCAAGGTTGTACGGATCGTATTCAGGAGTAGCCACTGTTTTGCTATATCCTGCATACATAGGCATGGTGATACCTGCCTGTGAAGGCAATAGCTTACCGGCATCTATCTGCAAGGCAGCATCTACCTGCCTGGTGCTGTTAATAGATCGCTGGCTTAAGCTTTGTTCCACAGTGCCCCATCCCTGCGAATAGGTACTACCCGCCAGCGAGAAAGTACCCAAATCGGCCAACTGCATATCAACCCTGCCTATAGCCGCCCAGGCACCATGCTCATCTATCTCAGATAAACGTAACTCATCCACCCACACCTCCGTACTCAATGCAGCCGTATTGCCACCCTTGGGGTTTTCCACTGCTATCAATACACCACCTATATCGCCCAGGTTGGGATTGCCCATTACGGAATAAGTTTTCCCATCTATCTCCTTGCGGTAAATAACGCCGGTGTTTACGCCGTTATCATTACGCTCCACTTTTAAACTCACCAGTTGCTGTAATGAAAAATCGAGATTATTGGCAGTGGGCCAGATGGTTTCCGCAGTGGCGTTGCTCGTTAGCGAAGTCATGGTAAGCGGTATTTTTATTTCATAGTAGTTAGATAAAAAATCCTGCCCAATACGCACTACCAGGTTTAAATCTTTATTGGCAATAGCGGTTTGTCCACTTACCCCTTCGGCATGCACATACATGCTCAGCTTGCCATACTTACGCACATCCAGGCTCATCGTTTTAAATACAGCACGGGCTTCGCCATCTGTTAGTCCGGATATTTTCATGCTCATAGACCGCTCATCTTCCAGCACCGTAGTATTGGTGCTGCTTAACGTTTGCACACGCGCAATATCCGGCGGCAACTTATAGGGGATAGGTGTGCGGGCACTGTTATCTTCCAGCCCCACCGAGGTAATATCCAGTGTGGAAGTAGTGGAAAGCTGCGTGTAAGAACCGGTAGTATCGAGGTTATAAGTAAACGAACGCCAGGAACTGCGTACCAGGTTTAAAGCACCAAAACGCAACACCACCGAATCTTCAAAGCCTGATAAATACATACGCGAAAACTGTATAGACTTGAAATCGGATATACCACCAACAGCACTGGTATATCCTTCTATAGGAATGCGAAACAGGTACCAGTTTTCGGTGCTGCTGCTTCCATTCACTAAAGTAGGCGTTACCGTTCTTTTATCTGTAATGTAATTGCTACCTACCACAAGACTACCCGGTGTAAGATCAATGGCATACTCATAATAGGCTTCTGTTTCGTTCATTACATTATCCCTGTTCAAATCTTCATTATCCGGGTAAGTAGTAGCTGCTGTAGTAGTGGATGTAGAAGAGCTATTGGCTACCGGCGAGTTGCCTTGCGGGTTATTATAGTTTTTATAACGCACCAGGATGTCGGAGTTTTCCGTGAACCGGTCATCCCGGTACCATACATAATCATCATCACTGGGATCGTTATAGGCACGTTGATAGATGGTAGAAGTGGATTGGAAATTACGCAATAGGTTGCCCAGGTAATTACCACGCTTTCTTCTTTCCTCTTCATTATTCAAGCCATCATAGCCCACATCCTGGTAAGCACGATCGCTGGTTTCGTTACTAAATGCCTGCGTTTGCTGTACGGGATTTACAGGTACTTTACCCCAGGTACCACTGCTATCTACCGTTGTGTTTTGCGTAGGGGTGCTTAAGCCGTTTTCATAAAAATGCTTGCCATCTTTTAAAATATCTTCACTTACACTACCCAGGTTAATATGCAGTTTACCACCAGTGCTGGCGGGCTTTTTAATAAAAGGGTCCTGCATCCAGAATTCCACATAGGCAATATTGGCCGTTTCAAAATCACTTTGATCTATGCTGCGCATAATACCACCCCATTTGCTTTTAGGGTTGCGAAATCTTCCCTCTGCTGTTAACTCCGAAGTACGTGCTTCAAAGTTATAAGGCCCTTTCTCTTCGGGATAATAAGCAAGGTCCAGCGTTGCCAGCTGCACATCAGTAACGGTAGTGGTACGGTCGGGATACAACTCACTGGTATATACCGCACGCATACGCGGATCGCTTAACACGGCCAGGTTTTTCCGTAAAGGGTTGGTGCTGTAACTGGTGTTTTGTAAAACCGATTCAATCGTATACCAGGCCAGCTTTGCCCGGTTTCTATTGTAATCAATAGAATCACTTAACTCCGCTTCCGGAAATAAGCTGTTGCCCGAAGGCGTAGAAGCCAGCGCCCAGTTAGTGGCCGGATAACGAATATCAATACTGCTGCTGGCGCTTTCAAAATCATCAATATAAACAGCACCGGAAGTGCCTGAGCCAATTTGTGAAGCATGCCCCGGCTTTAGATAAGCAAATTCACCCGAAGCATTGATAGCACTGTTGGTAGTAGAGTGATAAAAAGGTAGCAGTTTATTTAACGCCCTTGTAATACCCGGCGATTGGGAAGCATAAGTAAAATCAACACCATAAATACTGTTGCTGATAGGATCATCGCCCACATTCACTTTGCTATAAAACGGTGTAGTGCCCAAATGCTCAAACGTAGCCCCCAGCGCCAGTTTGTCACTGGCTTTATAATCCAGTCGCACGCCCATAAAATTACGCTGCTGCATAGCATAGCTGGAGCTTTCATAATCTACCGTGACCGTAGTGCCTGAAGCCAGTAAGGCCTGGTTAATGATAGTTACCGTACCCAGGCTATAATCCACTGTATAGTCTACATTCTCTTTTAAGGTATTAGCCCCTGCCCGCACCGTTACTGAACCTGACGGAATATTAAAAGCCCCCAGCGATAAAGAAGAGCTACTGGTGCCTTTTACCGACCCCGAAGCCACAAAGCGGTTAAGATTGGCATAGGTTTGCGCTACTGCTTTAATAGAATCATACAAAGCGTAATACACATACTTAGCTTTTACAGAAGCAGGCATACCCGCAAAAGCAAGTGTATCCAGATCTTTACCAAACGGCTCCAGCACCGGGAAGATGATCTTGCCCTGCGCAGGTAGAATCGTATAGCCATTCACATAATCGAACATGCCATCAGGTATACTATTTTGGGTACTGTTTAACCTGTCCAGTTTCAATATAGATAACAGCGACTTTCCTTCTACTGCTGTAGCACTTTCAGGAAGATAAATTTTATCACCACCACTGGCTTCGCGGTATAATACATTGAAAGTAAAATCGGCCGAATCAATGCCCGTAACCCCTACAGAATATACATTCTTCATCATCAGGTGCCACATAGGCAGCGCTACCCTTTGCGAGGTACCTTTTAATAATTTCAAAAACAATACCTTTTGAATACCGCTAGTAGAATCTACGGTAACATCTTCCGAAAACTCCCCCACCTGGTACACCTTACCATTATAGGTATATTGAAAAGCCACTGCTAATGCATCGCTGGACTGCAATTGCCCGTTCAAACATAAAAACCCCACCTTGGCGTTGTAAGAGTATTCTGTGCTGGTAAGCTTACGGGCATATATCTTTTCAAAATCATTTACCTGTGTTAGCCCTCTTGCCTTTAAAAAACTGGTGATGTAGTTAGAGTTGCGATACGTTTCGTTACTGGTAGCATAAGCATATAAATCGTTCGCGCCGTTTTGCGGCAAAGCACTGGTGGATAAAGAAGTATTGGCACTATTGGCAGGCTCCGGCTCCCCCAGATCGGCCAGCCCAGCTACATACCGGGCATTGGTAGTAGAGCCCGTGCGGTTGGTTACCCACACCTCCATACGGGTTATTTTAATCTGGCTGTTTACAACAGGCAAACTCCCCATGGCTTTATTGAAATTATTGCGGAAGTATTGCGCCAGTAAGAAGTTTCGGTTCTCGTCATAATCATCCAGCTTTTTAGAAAGCGTAGTAGTAGCGCCACCCCCAGCCAGTGTAGCCGACTTCTTTTCAGAACGTTGATTGGCAATAGCCGCAGTAATACCCAGCCTGCCAAACTGCAATTGCGTTTTCACCCCAAACAAACTTTGCACCCCACTTACCAGCGAGCTGCGTGTTTGAAAGGAAATATTACCTGCTTCAATGCTCCGGATAATTTCATCATCCATCCCTTTATAATCCAGTTTCAACTGGTTTTCAAAATCAAAATTGGCCAGTGTGTTATAGTTAATAGGCAGCTTTAACTTATTACCAATGTTGGCAATCATGCTAAGGTTAGCATTCATATCAAAATCAAACCCACCAGTTTTACGTGCTGCTTCACTTAAAGAAGGATTATCAATTCTTTGCCCCATGTACCCCAATGCCAGATCCACAGTGCCTTGTGGCCTTATGTCCACTTTCATATTATTGGAGTCAAGCCCAAACATCCTGTCAAACAGCTTATGATAAAGCTGCATCTTTGGCCGCTTTACCTTTTTATTCAGGTCGTCCAATGTATGCGCCCTTACCATAAAGTAATCCTTTTCGGCCTTTGCATTCTGTAGCTTCCAAAACTCTTCATACGTTAAGTAAGTGGGCTTGCGGTAATAGCTGTTACCAATCTTCTCCACTATATAATAGCGATGCGTTACAGGATCATATTCCACTGTGCGTTTCAGGTAAGCAGTATCCGCTATATCAAAATGATTCTTTGGCTGATAAGTAAAAGGATCTCCCCTCCTGTCTTCAATAGGAAAACGGAGCGAGTCTGTTTTTTGAGCATAGCCCTTTATAACAGTTAGCAACCAGGTAAACACCAGGCAGTATATAACACGAACACAACCTTTTAACGGCACTAAACAGAAAGCTTGATGAGGTAGAGTTTTAATCGATAGGGTCTGTTTTTTAAAAAGGCTTATTGGATAACTGGCTACTTTGATACAGGCTTCTATGCTTTTGTTGCCTGCCCGTTTTGCCCCCTCCTAAGCCCGGCAAACACCCGTTTATTTGCTAAGAGGTATGATCAAACATTGTATAGATATTTTGTGGGTGAACCTGTGGTTTTGGTGTAGTTTCGTTGTTGCAAAAAAAAGTGTATGTCAGGCAAAATAATTTTAGTTACCGGGGCCACCTCAGGGTTTGGAAAAGCGATAGCAGAGAAATTTGCAGCAGCAGGATGGAACTGTATTATTACAGGACGCAGGAAAGAGAAACTGGAAGAATTAGCCAGCCATTTGCAAAACCAATACAAGGTAAACATACTACCCCTGACCTTTGATGTACAGGACCGGGAAGCTACAACTACACAATTACAGCAATTGCCCGCAGAATGGCAACAAGTGGATGTGCTGGTAAACAACGCCGGCCTGGCATTAGGACGTGACACTTTTGACGCCGCCTCACTGGACGACTGGGATACCATGATCAACACCAACGTAAAGGGTTTACTATATGTTTCCAAAGCGGTAGTACCTTACATGATAGCTAACGGCAAAGGACATATCATCAACATAGGCTCTACTGCAGGCAAAGAAGTATATCCTAACGGGAATGTATACTGCGCTAGCAAACATGCCGTAGATGCCATCAGCAAATCGCAACGGATAGATTTATTACCACATAGTATTAAAGTAACTGCTGTACATCCGGGCGCTGCTGAAACAGAATTTTCCGATGTTCGTTTTAAAGGGGATGCCAGCAAGGCAAAAGCAGTATACGATGGCTACGAACCACTACATGCAGCCGATGTGGCCGATATTGTTTTTTATGCTGCCAACCTGCCCGCACATGTGTGCATTAACGACCTGGTGGTAACCTGTACCGCCCAGGCCAATTCCTTTTTCACCCATAAAAACAGCTGATTGGTAGTTGTTTAATTTCTTACATTGCAATAGTAACTAATTCCCCTTAGCCCTATGCCCGGAATCCTTGATTTCCTATTTAAACTATTGGATACCAGCGACTGGCCACCACGTTGGCATTGTGGCAAGTGGACCTCTTTTCATGGCTGGCTTTTTATAGTCAGTGACCTGTTAATATGGGGTGCTTATTTTACCATACCTGCCATTATCATAAAATACTTAACCCGCCGCAAACACCAGCGTTTTATCCGCCTGTACTTCCTGTTTGCCTCTTTTATCCTGGCTTGTGGCACCACACACTTTATAGATGCTGTAACCTTCTGGTATCCCGCCTATCGCCTTAATGCAGTAGTAAGGGCTATCACCGCCATTATAAGCTGGATCACCATTTTTTATATGATAAGGCTACTGCCTTATTATTTTTCATTGCAAAGCCCCGAAGCACTGGAAGCAGAAGTAGCGATGCGTAAAAAGGCAGAAAAAGAGCTGCAACTGAAAAACGAACAGCTACGTAATGCAGAAATAGTAGGCCAGTTCGGGCACTTTGAATGGGATACTACCACCAACAACATCAAAACTTCGGAAGGTATGCGTCTGCTGCTGGATCTGGGCGAACAAGAGGACATTACCACCATAGAGCAATACCTCGCATTTTTTCCACCAGAGGTAAGAGTGCAGCAGGAAGAAACATTGAAACATTGCATTAAGGACAATAATTTCCACACCCATTATCAGGACATTGTTACTGCCCAAAATAACGAGAAAGTATTTCTAACCAGGGGCACAGTGGTTACCGGGGCTGATGATACGGTAGAAAAAGTGATTGTTACCTCACAAAACTTCACCGAGTTTAAAAAGAACAAGGAGCTACTGGAAGAAAGCCGCAAAATATTTAAAAACGCCTTCGACTTTTCTTCTATAGGAATGGCCTTTGTTGATTTGAATGGCCAATGGCTGGACGTGAATCAATCGCTTTGCGACATTTTCGGGTATACCAAAGAAGAAATGCGGCGACTCAACTTCATGGATATGACCCATCCTGATGACATAGCCGTAGATATGGCTTATGTAAAACAGCTGTTATCGCATGAAATAGAGAACTACCGCATGGAAAAGCGGTATTATAAAAAAGACGGTAGCATTATATGGATATTGCTATCCGCATCCTTGATATGGAAAAATAATCAACCCGCTTACTTTACCAGTCAACTGGTAGATATCACGGCAAACAAACACCTGATCACTGAACTGGAAAGCAAAAACATCGCCTTTAAAAAAGCGAATAAAAACCTGCAATATCATATTGACAACATAACAGAGTTCAACAGCATTATCAGCCACAACCTGCGCGGCCCGGCCACCTCGCTGATCAGCGCTGTGGACTTTTTGGACGATTGTGAAAATATAGAGGAAGCCAAAGAATTACTTTCTAAAATCAAGGGCACCTCCGAGCTTGTAATACAAACCCTCAACGATTTAAAAGAGGTGATAGAAATTCAGCTGAACAAAGACATAGTATACACCAGCTGTAACCTGTTTCAGGTATTACAAGGCAAATTGTTACTGTTTCACCCGGCTATTCATGCCACGCATGCCACCATTACCTGCGATTTTGAAATAGAAGTGATCAGCTTTCCGCTGGTATATCTCGAAAACATATTCCAAACACTCATTAGTAACGCCCTCACTTTCCGGAAAGAAGGCCAGGCGCCTACCATACATATATCCTCGGCACAGGTAAAAGATCAGGTGGTAATTCAGTTTATAGACAATGGTTTAGGTATAGATATGAACAGGCATAAAGAAGAAGTATTCAAATACAAAAGGATATTTCACAAAGGCTACCACGGCAGAGGACTGGGTTTATTTCTGCTAAAAAGTCAGATAGAGGCCTGTGGCGGAAAAATAACGTGGGAAAGTGATGGAATAAACGGTTCTATCTTTACTATTGCAGTATAATAAGCATAATCCCCTTAAAGAATACCAATAATGCTTGAGAAACCATACCGCCTGGGCATCATTGATGACGATCAGGTGTATCAGTTAATTCTGAAGAAGACATTTGAGAGAACCCAACCTGGAAAAAGTGTGTTGCAGTTTTTTAATGGTGAGGAAGCCATTGATTTTTTCAAAAGCTGTACTATTCCTGTTCATGAGTTGCCTGATGTGTTGTTAGTGGACATTAATATGCCCTACATGAATGGATGGCAATTTTTAGAAGCCCTGGAATTACTCAGTTTTGCGCACGAATACAATCCTGATATACACATTATCAGCTCTTCACCCGCCAATGAAGATATAGCGCTGGCACACCAATACAGAAGAGTAACCAGCTACATAGTAAAGCCCATAACAAAAGATAAGTTAGCCTCTATAATAGCAAAAGCCTGATCATTCGATCAGGCTTTTGTTTTTTAGCTCTTATTGAGCCAGCGATATTCTGATTTGCAACCCTCCCCTGGTTGTGGTAATAGGCGAGGAAGAAGAAATATAAGGTATCGTTTTCTGCTGATCGAAGTACAGCTTCACATTAATGCGGTTGTTTAAGATATAGTCAATAGCCGGCTGTATCTTAATTACCTTTTGCCCGCCTGTGCTATAAGCGGCATTCTGGTCGAGCGTGGTATTACTTTGTGTATCATCCCGCATCGAAAGATCCAGCGTTAAATTCAGGTCGTTATCCAGTTTTCTGCTCCCCTTTCCTCCTGGTATTTTAAATGGCAGCACCAGTCCGCGCTTACGCCAGCTGAAACCAAAGTTCCACTGGGTGCTTCTTACTTCACTCAACTGGTAATCAACCAGGCTCATACTCAACTGACGGCTTTTGATAAACTCAAATTTTATGTTTAACTGGTTAACGGTAGTTACATCAATACCCAATAACGGACTAAACGATTCCTGGATAGTAAGGTTGGGCACCAGGAAGTAAGGAACGAAGTTGCCCGACACCGTATCCACAAACCCGGGCGATCCTAAATGGAACGGATCATTAAAGTTTAAGGCGCTGGTATAACTGTTCATACTTAATGTACCGGTATAACCATGCGTTAAAGTGATATTAGAGAAAGTGCTACCCAGCCCCAGCATACGTGCTAAACCCGAGTAAGAAGCACGCCAGTTAGGCAAAGGTTTAATGCCACTGAATGGGTTAGACTTAATATTAGAATTGGTTTGCTTAATCAGCCCCACCTTGTTAGGGTCTTTGCCACTATATGCCGCAATAAACGCCGGGATAATTACTGCTTGTGAATACCTGCCGTAACCTGTATAATACCCATCCGAAGTTTTAGTACCATCCTGGTAAGGGTTGCTTTTAGCCAGCCTTTCAGAAACCACCAGACGGTTATTCTGGAAATCTTTAAATGTGCTGGACACCTCGTTAGGATTGTACTTGCGGAACATGGTTTTGAACCCGATATAAGAAACACTGAAACCACCAGAAGCATATGGGCTTAAGTGTCCGAAGTTATTACCCGTTCCGGTAGTGTCTTTAAACAACTCAGAGTATTCTTTTGTAAACGACTTGTCAATATTCAGGTCAATGGTAAACTCCCTGATAGGTTCTACCCTGGCTGTAAGTGCCAATCGTTGTTCAAATGTTTGCCGGAACATCAGGTTAAAGGTAGAGTCCCTGGAAATGATGCCTTTCTTCGCTTTCTCATCCAGCCATGCAGAATTCACCTGCTTACCAAACACAAAGTCCATTCCCGGTTGCATACTGCTCCAGTTTTGGCCCAGTACTCTTGTACTATCCATATATCCCGGAATACGGGTACTATAGTTAGCCGTATAGTTTACAGAAACCGTTTTCACCATTGTTACCAACCGGCCCACAGTTTTCACCACCGGCCCTGGGTCAGGCATAGCATTATTGCCCTTCATAGCCCTTGCAGCCCTTCTGGCTTCTTTCTTCTGCTTACGCCATTTACGCAGTGCTATCCTTCTCTTCTTACCATGCAGGTCCTTTACCACATCTTCCTTCGATGGAAGAGCAGCCATTGGATCAACCGCCTTTGTATTTTTATTAGCAACCGGTGCCGACTTCTTAACAGGTATTTGTTGTTTTACGCCCTTCTTAGGACCACCGCCACCATCAATAGCACTTAACAAACGCGATTTGCTATATAAGCGGGTAAAATCAAACTCACCATTTAAAGTATTCTGCTGGCCGTTTTCAATAATGTTACCGAGGTTTAAAGCCAAACGACTGGCGCCAATCCAGTTGTAATTGGCAGCGTAGCTATAACGCACATTAATCCAATCGGTCAAAGGCAGTTTGCTCAATGGCAATGTATAGCTGGCAACCGCCTTTTGTTGATACAGTGTGTTACGTCCACCTTTAAAGAAGTTATCCCGTACAGAATCTCTTTTTGCTTTCGTGTCTAAACGTCCGGCAGGTTCATCCACATAAGCCTTGTTGATGGCATTAAAGTCGAGGTTTAAGGAACGGGCCAGATCCCACCGCAGGTTATAATACCTGTCGAAAGTAAAGTACTTGTCATAGGTAGTATCTACACGCTCTACCTTATTGTCATAAGTACTGATGATGCGCGGAATATAAGTACCAAACTGACGGTTAATATCTGTTCTAAACCCAATCAGTGAAGGTGTAAGGTTAAAGTTGAAATCTTTCACCAGCGAGAACCAGCCACTCTTGCTTTTGATCCACCTTTTAAATGGTGTGATATACTTGGCGGTACCATTATAAGTATATCCAAAACCTCCATGATGTTTAATCACACTATTACGGGTAATTAACGGGCTGGTTTGCACCGTGCTGGTATAAGAATAGCTGAAATCAAAGTTGCTGATACTCCATAGCTTAGGCTTTTTACCCGTGTTACCAAATCGAACGTTGGTAAAGTTCAGCGTTTTAATAGTAGTTTGATCCAGTGCTACATTTCTGACCGAATCCTTATTCCTGGTAGTAGAAAGCACATCCTTCAACTTCACATCCAGATTGTAAGGATCGTATTCTGGTGTATAAGTAGTTCTGTTAATGCTGGCATAAATAGGCATGGTTACACCTATAGACTTAGGCATCATCTTACCCGCATCTATTTGCAGGGCAGCATCAAACTGCATCATGCTTTCACGCGCCCTTTCATTCGTTCTTTGTTCTATACTTCCCCAACCCGCAGAATAGGTATTAGCAGAGACAGATAAAGTACCCAGGTCAGACAACTGCATATCCACACGGCCCAAAGCAGCCCAGCCACCTTTCTCATCTATTTCAGATAAACGCAATTCGTTAAACCATACCTCTGCACTTAATTGTCCCGAGTTTTGATCAAGCGCATTTTCCACCGCTATCAAAAAGGCATTCACCTCTCCCAGATTAGGATTACCCATAATGGAGAAGGTTTTATTATTGATCACCTCCCTATAAATACTACTTACTGGTGCTCCATTATTATTCCTGCGCAGCTTCAGCTTCACCAGGTCTTGTAGCGAAATGTCCAGATCGTTTAAGGTAGGCCACACCTGCGCAGAAGTAGCGGTAACATTCGGCGCGGTGATGTAAAGCGGAATTTTTATTTCGTAGTAGTTGTTTAAAAAGTCTTGCCCTATACGAATTACCGCATTCAGCTCACCATCTTTCACTGTAGTTTGTCCTACCATCGACTCCGCGTGAATAAACATGTTTATTCTTCCATACTGCCGCATGTCCAGGTTCATGGTTTTAAACACCGCCCTGGAATCGCCGTTAGCAAGGTTACGCACTTTCAAGCTCATACTCTGCTCGTTCTGCAACAGGTTTACACCATTGTTGCTCAACATCTGCACCCGCTCAATGCCTGGTGGGATAACATAAGGAATGGGCTGGCGTGTGCTGTTTTCTTCCAGGTTTACAGCTAACACATCAAAAGACGTAGCACCATTATTCTGAACCGGCTTATAAGAACCAGTGGTATCCAGATCATACTTAAACTGGCGCCATTGGTTACGCACCAGGTCAAACTTCGCAAAACGCATGATCACCGAATCTTCAAAACCGGTAAGATATAAACGGATAAAGCGGATAGATTTAAAATCAGGGATATCGCCAATTTTGGCAGTATATGCATCAATAGGTACACGGAACAGATACCAGGTTTCTTCTGTCCCTGTTTGTGATCCATCCGGAATAAATGTTTTTTTATCTGTAATATAATTCGTTCCAACCTGCATGTTAGGCTTTATATCAACGCCGTATTCAAAATAGTCTTCGCTTTCATTTAAGGTATTATCCCTGTTCAAATCTTCATTATCAGGATATAAAGTAGCAGCAGGAGAAAATAAAGAACCACCCGACACTACAGGAGAGTTACCCTGTGGCTTATTAAAATTCTTATATCTGCCCAGAATACCAATATTATCCCTGTCATAAACAGCATCACGATACCAAACATAGTTGTCATTGGATGGGTCGGCAACAGCTTGGGTAACAAAGGTGGCGCCAGGGAAATTTTGATTCAACTCTCTCAGGTATCCGTCTCTTTTTCTTCTTTCTCCGTCATCGTCCAAACCATCAAAACCCAAATCCTGGTAAGCCCTGTCGGCAGGATCATTACTAAATGCCTGTGTAATTTGAATGGGGTTAACAGGAGTGCGTCCCCAGGTAGAAGTACTATCTACCGACGTAGTTTGAGTAGGCGTGCTTAACCCATTTTCATAAAAGCGACGACCATCTTTTAATACATCCTCACTAATGTCCCCCAGGTTAATGTACAGTTTACCACCAGGTCTGCCCGGCTGCTTAATAAAAGGGTCCTGAACCCAAAATTCAACAAAGCCTATATTGCCTGTTTCAAAATCGGTTTGATCAATATTACGCATGATACCACCCCAACGCTGCTGTGGATTTTTTAAAACACCTTCCGGTGTAAGATCAGTGGTAGTGTTGCTAAAGTTATATGGACCTTTTTCTTTAGGATAAAAAGCCAGGTCGAAAGTTGTTGACTGTACATCCGTAATATTGGTTGTTTTTTGTGGAAACAATTCTTTCGTATATACAGCACGTACATAAGGAGCAGTAAGATCAAAGCCTTTACCTCGTAAAGGGTTGTTCACGTTACTGGCATCTTGTAAAATAGGTTCAATATTATACCAGGCGAACTTTGCCCTGTTTTTACCATAAGCGATAGAATCAGTTAAAGTAGCTTCCGGAAATAAACCATTACCCGATGGCGTAGAAGCCATCACCCACGAAGTGGTGGGAAAGCGGATATCAATATTACTGGTGCTACCTTCAAAGTCATCTATATATACTGCACCTTGTGTACCACTACCAATTTGTGCAGCATGCCCTGGTTTTAACGCAGCTATCTCACCATAAGCATTGATAGTACTCATGGTGGTGGAATTATAAAACGGCAACTTGTTCAAAGCTCTTGTTAAGCCCGGCCACTCCGAACGATAGTTAAAGTCGAAACCATACATGGAGTTGTTGATCGGGTCTTCGCCATAGTTTACTTTAGTAAAGAATGGACGCTCTGCCAATTTTTCATAGGTGGCCCCGATAGCCAGCTGCTTGTTAACAGCATAATCAAGACGTACCCCCATAAAGCTTCTCTGCTGCAAACCAAACGTGGCATTATTTTCAAACTGTACGTTTACAGGAACGCCCGAGGTAAGAATAGCCTGGTTAATCACCCGCAGCGTACCCATGTTATAATCAATTACGAAATCCGTGTTCTCTATCAACGACTGCCCGCCCGCCGTCACTTTCACCGAACCTTGCGGAACGTTCAACGCCCCTAAATAAATCTCTGATGACGAACTCCCCTTGACCGATCCCTGCGCCACAAACCTGTCCACGTTGGCATAGGTTTGCGCAATGGCTTTAATAGAATCATATAACTGGTAGAATACGTACTTGTCTTTTAGTGACTGGGGTTGTCCGGCAAAAGCCAGTGTATCCAGATCGCGCCCAAAAGGCTCCAGCACCGGGAAGATGATTTTACCCTGCTGAGATAATACCGTAAATCCTTCCACAAAGTCAAACTCACCATCAGGCAAAGGATCATTACGGCTGTTCAAACGGTCCAGGTTCACTATGCGTAATAACGACTTACCTTCTACATCAGGAGAGCTTTCCGGTAAGTAGCGCTTATAACCACCGCTAGGATCCTGGTACAATACGTTCAGTTTAAAATCCTGACGTTGAATACCCGTAACATCCAGTGAGTATACGTTTCTCATTGCCAGCTTCCAGATAGGCAGACTTATCCTGGCAGAAGTAGCTTTCAACAGTTTTACAAACAATACCTTTTGAATGCCTTTAGAAGAATCCACCGCAACATCCTGCGAAAATTCCCCCACCTGGTACACACGGCCGTTGTAGGTATATTGATAAGCCACACCCAGCACCTGGTCACTCTGCAATTGTTGATTTAAACAAATAAAACCCACTTGCGGGTTAAAGTAATATTCAGTGCTGTTCAACTTACGGGCAAATGTTTTTTCAAAGTCATTCACCGGTTTAAAGTTTCTCGACTGTAGTATAGTGCTGATAAGGTTGGGGTTACGGTTGTTCTCATTCCCCGCCAGGAAACCATATAAATCGTTAGCGCCATTCTGTGGCAGCGCACTGGATGTTAAAGAATTAATATTGGGATTATAGGGAGCACTCTCACCCAGGTCCATCAAACCAACAATGTTTCTTGTTTCTGTAGTAGCACCGGTACGGTTGGTTACCCAAACCTCCATACGCAAAATCTGCACCTGGCTGTTTACTACAGGCAGGTTGCTCATGGTTTTATTATAGGTATTGCGGAAATACTGGCCTAACAGATAGTTTTTGTTTTCTTCGTAGTCGTCCAGTTTTTTATTCAGTGTTTGCTTTAATCCACCGCCTTGTAACGCAAGTGACTGTTTCTGGCTACGGTCGTTAGCCAATGCTGTAGTTATGCCTAAGCGTCCAAACTGCAAGGAGGTTTTTACACCAAATAAGCTTTGCACACTCGACATTAACGTACCCTTGCTCTGGAAAGAAATGTTACCCGCTTCAATGCTACGGATAATCTCATCATCCATCCCTTTATAATCCAGCTTAATCTGGTTTTCAAAATCAAAGTTGGCGAGCGTGTTATAGTTAATGGGCAATTTCAGTTTGTTACCAATGTTACCTACCACGTTCAGGTTGGCATTCATATCAAAATCAAAGCCACCTGTTTTACGCGCTCTTTCCGGTAAAGTGGGGTTGTCAATTCTTTGCCCCTGGTAGCCCAACAATAAATCCACATTACCCTGCGGTTTAATATTTACTTTTAAACCACCACTGTCCACCCCAAAAATGCGATCGAATAATTTGTTATACAAACGCATCTTAGGACGTTGCACCTTTTTATTCAGATCAAATAAGGTTTGGGAACGCTGACTGAAATAATCTCTTTCTGCCTGCTGCGAGCGCAGTTTCCAGAATTCATCAAAAGTGAGATAAGTAGGTTTGCGATAGTAGGTGTTACCTACCTTTTCTATAATATAATATTGCTTCGTTACCGGGTCGTATTCTATAGTACGTTTTAAGTAAGAAGTATCTTTTATATCAAATGGATTTGACCTGGGGGCAGCAAAAGGATCGCCCCTCCTATCTTGTATAGGAAAGCGGAGAGAATCGGTCTTTTGACCATATGCACGTAGTGTGCCCAACAGGCAGCATACCAGCATGGTTATCCAGTAAAACCGAAAACTATAGTTACGGGTTATCAATTTACTCTTAAGCTCTGGTTAAGTAGAATTATGTCTATAGGCTCAAATATTTTTCAGGGCCAGTTTAATTAATGATTCCAGTGTAGTTTCTTCTGTAGGATGATTGGATTTTAATGCTTTCTTTAAAGCCTGTTCTGCAGTTGGTCTGGCTATTCCTAAACTTACAAGGGCGTTTAAGGCGTCTGATTCCATAGAATATTGCTGAGCGTCGGCCTGCGACAAAATGGACAGGTCAGGAGCTTGTTTGTTCAGCTTATCTTTTAACTCTAAAACCAGGCGCTCTGCCGTTTTTTTGCCTATACCTTTAATTCCTTCCAGTTGTTTTGCATTGCTCTGAACGATAGCTTTCACTATTTCGTCAGGTTTCATCCCCGATAACATCATACGCGCTGTAGAAGCACCCACACCCGAAACACTAATCAGCTGCAGAAAAAGTTCTTTCTCCCGCATCTCATAAAACCCATATAGCGTTTGACCATTTTCGGTAATATGCAAATAGGTGTACAATTGTCCCTTTTCCATATTACTGATAACTGAAAAGGTGTGAAGGCTAATATGTAAATCATATCCTACACCATTCACATCTACAATTACCTGGGCCGGGGTTTTGTGCACAAAAATGCCTCTTACAAATGCTATCATATACCGAGTTATACCAAAAATAGGGGTTTTTCTACCTAATAGACGTAAATAATAGTCACTTAGTCATTAAATTTTTTATTTCTATACCCCCTTAAAAATTGAAAAACCATATTAATGAATTGTCAATACCTTTGGCACCTTTAATTGAATTCACAGCATGAACAAAATCAGTGCAGCCATTACCACCGTGGGAGGCTATGTTCCTGAATATAGACTTACCAACCAGGAGCTGGAGAAAATGGTAGATACCAATAATGAATGGATTATCGCGAGAACCGGAATAGAGGAAAGACGTATCTTAAAAGGGGAAGGCAAAGCCAGCAGCGACATGGCAGCTCCCGTAGTAGAAGAAATTCTGAGAAAGAGAAACATCAGCGCCGAAGAGATTGACTGCATTATCTGCGCTACTGTAACCCCCGACATGGTTTTCCCTGCTACTGCTAATATCGTTTCTGATAAAGTAGGTGCTGTAAACGCCTTTGGATTTGATGTAAGTGCCGCCTGTAGCGGCTTTTTATATGCCCTTACCACAGGAGCTGCTTTCATTGAAAGTGGTCGTTATAAAAAAGTGATTGTAATAGGTGTAGATAAAATGAGTGCCATCATTGACTACACTGATAGAAACACCTGCGTAATCTTTGGTGATGGTGCCGGCGGCGTATTGCTGGAACCTAACGAAGAAGGTTACGGTGTAAGAGACAGCATTTTAAAAAGCGATGGCAACGGCAGACACTATCTGCATATGAAAGCCGGTGGATCATTGAAACCAGCAAGTATTGAAACAGTTACCAACCGTGAGCACTACGCTTTCCAGGAAGGTAAAACCGTTTTCAAATATGCAGTATCCGGCATGGCCGATGTAGGTGCACAAATATTAGAGCGTAACAACCTCACGGCCGATGACATTGCCTGGCTGGTACCACACCAGGCCAACCTGCGTATCATCGACGCTACCAGAACCCGTATGGGACTGCCACTGGAAAAAGTAATGATCAATATTCAACGTTATGGCAATACTACCGCTGCCACTATTCCTTTGTGTTTGTGGGAGTGGGAAAAGCAACTGAAAAAAGATGACAACTTGGTATTGGCTGCCTTTGGTGGTGGGTTTACCTGGGGTGCTACCTGGATTAAGTGGGCTTATAACGGCTAAACAAATAGAACTTAACACATTATTAGCGGCTATTACACCTGGTAATAGCCGCTTTTTTTATGGCTATAGACACTAAAAACAGTAACTTAGAAAGAGAAAGCCTGTTAATATGAAAAAAATAATCGCCACATTGCTTACCTACGGCATCTGTTTCACCGCCCTGGCTCAGAAAGCATCGATAGAACGTATATGGTTTAACGCTGAAAAAACTTCCAAAATCCAGATTTACAAAGCCGTAGATGGCAAATACTACGGAAAAATAGTCTGGCTGCAGGAGCCTGTTGATGAACACGGTAAACCACGCACCGATGTGAAAAACCCCAAAGAAAACCAGCGCAATGTTCCACTCCTCAACTTCGTGATTTTAAAAACCTTTACGCAAGACAAAGACGATAGTAACATATTTGAAGACGGCACCGTTTACGACCCTAAAAGTGGTAAAACCTATTGCGGTAAACTTACGGTTAACGGCAAAGAACTCAAACTCAAAGGCTTTATCTGTGGCTTCTCTTTGCTCAGTCGCTCCAGTATATGGACGCTGGCAGAATAAGCAAAATCACTAATTTGCAATAATGACAATAACAATACGCAGAGCCAGGAAAGAAGATTGTCCGCGGCTGATGGAATTAGTGAATGAACTTGCGTTATTTGAAAAAGCTCCGGAGGAAGTAACCGTTACCCTGGAACATTTTGAAGAAAGCGGCTTTGGCCCCAACCCCGTGTGGTGGGCTTTTGTAGCCGAAGCCCCGGTAACTGCCGGCAGCCCAGAACTACACATTATAGGCTTTGCCCTTTACTATATCCGGTACAGCACCTGGAAAGGGCAGCGTATGTACCTGGAAGATCTGTTGGTGACCGAATCATGGCGTGGTAAAGGCGTAGGAGCCATGCTGTTTGAGCAACTGTTTGCCGAAGCTAAAGCCCGCGGCTTAGCCGCCATTGCATGGCAGGTGTTAGATTGGAACGAACCCGCTATTAACTTCTACAAAAAGCTCAACGCCAGCTTCGATGGAGAATGGGTGAATTGTAGTGTGAATGTGTAACCGGCAGCCTTGTAAAACTATAAGTTCCTCTTGGCGCATCACATCAGATGCAATTTAATACTGATTATATCTGCGCAAAATAAAAGCGGCTGCTTCAATGAAACAGCCGCTTTTTATAAATATTATTCAGGTATTACATTAAGAAACACCATCAGTAATAGCAGATTTCTCAATTTTTGCTACTAATCCCTGTAACACTTTACCAGGACCAGATTCTGTAAAATGAGTAGCGCCATCAGCCACCATAGCCTGTACACTCTGCGTCCATCTAACTGCGCCGGTTAACTGGCTGATCAGATTTTGCTTAATAGTAGCTGCATCGCTTACAGCACTGGCCACAACGTTCTGATAAACGGGGCAGGTAGGCGTGTTAAAAGTAGTGGCTTCAATAGCAGCAGCCAACTCTTCACGCGCAGGAGCCATTAAAGGAGAGTGGAAAGCACCACCTACGGGCAATACCAGCGCACGCTTGGCACCTGCCGCTTTCAGCCTTTCACAGGCAACATCAATGCCCCTGATGCTACCGCTGATTACCAGCTGGCCAGGACAGTTATAATTAGCCGCTACAACCACCTCTTTAGTTTCGTTTTGTACCAGGGCACAGATTTCTTCCACCTTGGCATCTTCCAGTGCTAACACCGCAGCCATGGTAGATGGAGTTAATTCGCAGGCCTTTTGCATAGCAGTAGCACGAATGCTTACCAGACGTAAAGCATCTTCAAACGATAAAACACCGTTGGCTACCAGCGCAGAAAATTCGCCTAAAGAATGACCGGCAACCATATCAGGCACCGCATTCTCTAAAGTACGATATGCTACCACAGAGTGTAAAAACACTGCAGGCTGGGTAACATTCGTTTGTTTTAACTCCGCATCAGTTCCGGTAAACATTACGTCACTGATACGAAAACCCAGAATATCATTAGCCTGTTCAAACAGGTCTTTAGCCTGAGCATTAGACTCATACAAAGCCTTTCCCATACCACTGAACTGGCTGCCCTGTCCGGGGAATATATAAGCATGTTTACTCATCAGATGTAAAACTTTTTTGCAAACGTAACGTAACTGGTTTATATCCGCACCGCTGCACAAACATATAAATAAGGGGTATACTCCTCCTCACCTCTCTAGCTGAGGTCGGATGAAATCAATTTCAGAAACTCGTTACGGGTAATATGATTGTGTAAAAACTCGCCGTCAAAAGCCGAAGTAGTGGTAACAGAGTTTTGCTTTTGCACACCACGCATCATCATACACAGGTGTTTTGCTTCAATAACTACTGCCACGCCTAGCGGGTTCAACGCTTCTTTAATCGCCTCCAGAATTTGAGTGGTTAACCTTTCCTGCACCTGCAGGCGGCGGGCATACACATCCACCACCCTGCCCAGTTTACTTAAACCGGTAATATAACCATTAGGAATATAGGCAATATGCGCTTTACCAAAGAAAGGCAACATATGATGCTCACACATCGAGTACAATTCAATATCCTTCACAATCACCATCTCGCTCACCTCTTCCTTAAACTTGGCTGAGTTTAGTATATCTATAGCGTTCAAATCATACCCTTGCGTAAGATATTGCATAGCCTTAGCCATGCGTTCAGGCGTTTTCAAAAGCCCCTCACGCTCAGCATCTTCACCCAGTAAGGTCAAAGCGTCTTTATAGCTTTTCATCAAGCCTTCCGTTACCTGCTCATCATATTCTTCTGTCTTCTTATATGCCATACATGTTTAATTTGAAATCAGAAAAAAGCCTATACCGGGTATTCCACAAAATTCCTGGGTGTTTCATATAGCCGCACCTGCATATCCAATGAAGCATCTATACAAGGTCGCAACAGATTATAAATAACAACAGCGATATTTTCAGCAGTAGGATTTAATTCTTTAAACTCTGCTGTGTCCAGGTTCAGATTTTTATGATCAAACCTGTCCAATACCTGCTCCTTAATAATATCGCTTAGTATCTTCAAATCTATCACATACCCGGTAGTTGCATCAGGCACACCCACCACCTTCACAATCAGCTCATAGTTATGCCCATGATAATTGGCGTTGTTGCATTTCCCAAACACAGCATCATTTTTCACATCATTCCATTCCGGAACATGCAGGCGATGTGCAGCGTTAAAATGCTCTAGTCTGTATACAGCTACTTTGTTATCAGGCATGAATTATTAGAGGTTAATCACCAAAATATTCTACGTAAATTCTCTGCGTTTCGTACAACTTAACACAATGCAGCTTCACATGTTCGGGCAGATGAGGAGCCAGTTCATGCCAGATACCCATTGCCAGGTTTTCTGTGCTGCACATTTTACCACGTAAAAAATCAACATCCAGGTTCAGGTTCTTGTGATCTACTTTCTTAATCACCTTCTCCTGCACCAGTTTGCTTAGCTTTTTAACATCCATTAAAAAGCCCGTATCAGGGTCAACAGTACCCTTGATAGTAATATACAGGTCAAAATTATGACCATGCCAGTTCTCATTGGCGCAAACACCAAACACAGCATCATTCTGCTCTTTGCTCCAGTTGGGATTATACAACTTGTGCGCTGCGTTAAAATGTTCCAGCCGGGTTAGATAAACCATCTCGCTCCCAAAATTTTTGCAAAGTTAACTGTTTCTGCGTTTATACCTATTTTACTACGACCTTTGCCTATATATGCGCATAGTAATTTCAGCGGCAACAATAGGAGAATGGATGCCAGCTTACGCAGGCATAGACCCGCTTTACACGGGAAATAGCCAACGCATGCATGTAACCTTCCACCAGGGAGGTGTAGGCCTGCTGGCTACAGCCTTTTCCCTTACCAAACTTATTTACGAAGAAAAGCCCGATTTAATTATCCAGGCAGGCATTGCCGGATGCTTCGATACCACACAGCCACTGGCTAAAGTGTTGGTTATAAAAGACGAAAGTCTGGCCGATACGGGTGTGCAGGAGGAAGGACGCTGGAAAGATATTTTCGACCTCAAACTCGAAAAACCTGGTTATCCCCCTTCGAAAAAAGGAGACTTTCTAATCCCTGGCTGCCCCAATACAATCTGCTAAAGCTGCCCGAAGTAAGCGCCATCACCATCAACACCATTACCACCGGCGAAAAACGCATTCAGCAGATCAGGAAAAAATACAATCCTGTTATTGAAAGCATGGAAGGGGCAGCCCTGCATTACGCATGTCGCCAAACCAACACGCCATTTATACAAATAAGGGCCATCAGCAACTATATAGGCGAACGCGATAAAAGCAAATGGCGCATTAAAGACGCTATTGGCGAACTAAACCAGGTGTTACTGAAATATATTGACAAACTTTATAAGATAGGATGATATGAAACTGACGTTAGGATTTAGCCCCTGCCCCAACGATACTTTTATTTTTGACGCATTGGTCAACAAAAAGATAGATACCGGCGATCTGGATTTTGAAGTAGTGCTGGCCGACGTACAAACCCTCAATGAATGGGCATTGGAAGGAAAACTGGACTTGTCTAAAATAAGCTACGGAGTGCTGCCACTCATTTACCAGCAATACACTGTATTAAGCAGCGGTGGCGCCCTGGGTAAAGGCGTAGGCCCCTTACTCATTACCGCCGATCCCGCAAATATTACCAACTTTGCCAGCCGGTTCAACAGCGAAGCCGATCAGCCAACAATAGCCATTCCCGGCGAAAACACCACCGCTCACATGCTATTCTCACTCGCCTTTCCTAATGCAAAAAAGAAAGTGCTGAAAGTGTTTCATGAAATTGAAGACGCAGTAAAAACAGGAGAAGTAGATGCCGGCGTTATTATCCACGAAAACAGGTTCACCTATCATTTAAAAGGCCTGCATAAAATAATGGATCTGGGCGAATACTGGGAAGCCACTATAAAAGCGCCTATTCCTTTAGGTGGCATTGTAGCCCGTAAAAGCATAGATAAAACTTTAACCACCCGCATTGATAAACTGATACAAGAAAGCCTGGCCTATTCTTATCAACATCACCACAAGGAATTGTCTGATTACGTAAAGGCCCACGCCCAGGAAATGAGCGAAGATGTAATGCGTCAGCACATCAATTTGTATGTAAACAATTTTTCACAGCAATTAGGCACAGAAGGCGAAAAAGCAGTTATGGCTATGTTGCAGGTATATCAGCAGTTACATCCCGAAACTGCTATCAATACCAGCAACATATTCAATGAGACTATCCCTTCTTAAGCACTTTGCCATAGGTAGCCAGCGCCCGCTTTCTTGCATCTTCATGCACCACCATGGGCGCTGGGTACTCAAACCCTTCCAGCTCAGGCACCCATTTTTTAATATAGGTAAGCTCTTTATCAAATTTCTCCGTTTGCCGGGCAGGGCTAAAGACTCTGAAATAAGGTGCAGCATCACAACCACAACCTGCCGCCCATTGCCAGCCACCATTATTGGCCGCATAATCATAATCCAACAGCTTTTCTGCAAAATACGCCTCGCCCCAACGCCAGTCAATTAACAGGTGCTTGGTTAAAAAAGAGGCCGTGATCATGCGCACCCGGTTATGCATAAAACCTGTAGTATTCAACTCACGCATCCCCGCATCCACAATAGGATAACCCGTTTGGCCAGCACACCACTTCTCAAACTCTTTTTCATTATTCCGCCAGGGTATACGGTCATAGTCCTGCCTAAACGATTCTCCCGCACGCACATGCGCAAACTGCGCTAATATCATATGATAGAAATCACGCCAGATAAGTTCATTTAAAAACACCTCACTTTTCTCCTGCGCCTTCCGGGCCAGTTGACGGATACTGATAGTACCAAACCGCAAATGTATCCCCAGGTGACTGGTGCCTTTAATACCCGGAAAATCACGCGTATCCTTATAGTGTTCAATCAGGGCCGATTTCACCTGCTTCCCGGGAAAATCAATATCCACACGTTCAAATCCCATACTTTTTAAAGTCGGCAGAGCGTATGCTTTTTGCTGGTAAAAGTTGTCGTAATATTTTTTGGCCGGGTAAGAAGATAAATAAAAAGGCGTCAGCGCCGACTTCCATTTGCGGCTGTAAGGCGTAAACACAGTATAAGGTGTGCCATCATCCTTCACCACCTCATTACGCTCAAATATCACCTGATCTTTGTAAGTATGCAAAGCAGCACCATGCTGTTTCAGCAAAATTCCAATAGCCTCATCCCTGTCTATAGCATACTGTTCATAGTCATGATTCGTAAACACATGCCCTATATCATATTTCTTCAGCAATGCTGTAAAAACCTCTTCCGGAGTTCCATGATACACTTCCAGACTGCTGCCCAATGCTTTCAGTTGCTCCTGCATCTCTTCCAGCACATCATAAATAAACGTTATACGCTTATCAGCTGCCGGCAATTCATTCAAAATATTGGTATCAAACACAAATATGGGCACTACCGGCCTGCTACTTTTCAAGGCATGGTACAATGCGGCATTATCAGTAAGCCGCAAATCCCTCCTGAACCAGGCAATATTCACTTTTGCTTTCATAGTTTACATAGTACGTTTTAACAGGGTAACAGAGCCGAAAGATAAAGGTTTAAGCAACATACTACTACAAAAAAGAAGAGGCAACATCCTTGCGGATATTGCCTCTGTATCTTCAGATTGAAGTAGTAACAGATTAACCGTTATCTTCTTCTTTCTTCAGTTTTTCTTTGATTTGAGCTAAAGCACCCAGGTCACCTAAAGTAGCTTTTTCTACTTTGCTCTGGATGTTTTTAACAGCCTTCTTCGTTTTGTCAGCTTCTACTTTTGCTTCTTTCTTCACTGCTTCTTTTTCTTCAGCAACAGCTTGCTCCCAAATACGTGCATGGCTTACAACGATACGCTTTTCATTACGATCGAATTCGATCACCATGAATTGAGCAGTTTCGTCAGCTCCTACGCTCTTACCATCTTCTTTTGCAAGGTGACGGTTAGGCGCAAAACCTTCTAAACCGTAAGGTAATTGAACAATAGCACCTTTCTCATCTTTGCGGGTAACAGTACCTTCGTGAATGCTACCTACAGCAAATGTATCTTCCAGGGTGTTCCATGGATCTTCTTCCAGTTGCTTATGTCCTAATTGCAGTTTGCGGTTTTCTTTATCAATGCTCAGGATGATAACATCGATTTGCTCACCAACTTTAGTGTACTCAGAAGGATGGTTGAAGCGTTTCAGCCAGCTCAGGTCGCTGATGTGGATCATACCACCGATACCAGCTTCCAGTTCAACAAACACACCGTATGGAGTGATGTTTTTAACCAGGCCTTTGTGCTTGCTTCCTTCTGGGAACCTTGTTTCAATAGTGCTCCAAGGATCTTCAGTCAGTTGCTTAATAGATAAGCTCATTTTACGGGCATCTTTGTCTAAAGTAACCACTTTAGCTTCGTGCTCGTTACCCAGCTTGAAGAATTCTTTAGCGTTGATTGGAGTGTTAGCCCAGGTAATTTCACTTACGTGAACCAGACCTTCAACACCAGGCTGAATTTCTAAGAACGCACCGTAGTCTTCGATATTAACTACTTTACCTTTTACGGTAGCACCTTCGTGGATCCACTCAGGCAGCACATCCCATGGATGTGGAGTTAATTGTTTCAGACCCAGGCTGATACGACGTTTGTCGTCGTCGAAATCCAGAACCACCACATTCAGTTTCTGGTCTAATTTCAGCACCTCTCCCGGGTGTGAAATACGACCCCAGCTGATGTCGGTGATGTATAACAAACCGTCCAGGCCACCCAGGTCCATGAAGGCACCGAAATCGGTGATGTTCTTCACAGTACCTTCCAGTACTTGACCTTTTTCCAGTTTGCTGATGATCTCTGCACGTTGTGCTTCGATATCGCTTTCGATCAGAGCTTTGTGAGATACTACTGCGTTTTTGATAGCCTCGTTAACTTTAACCACTTTGAATTCCATGGTCTTGTTAACAAACTGATCGTAGTCAGTAACAGGTTTAACGTCGATCTGAGAACCTGGTAAGAATGTTTCCATACCAAATACGTCAACGATCAAGCCACCTTTAGTTTTGCTGGTAACAGTACCGGTAACCACTTCACCTGTTTTATGAACCTCAACGATTCTTTCCCAGGCACGGTGAATACGCGCTTGTTTACGGCTCAGGTGTAAGTGACCTTGCCTGTCTTCTTTCTCAACCACCATTACTTCTACAGTATCACCTATTGCCAGGTTCTGTAAGTCACGGAATTCGTTTAAAGAAACGAGACCATCGCTCTTAAAGCCAATGTTGATAACAACATCAGTTTTAGTCAGCGCCACAACACCACCGTTTACGATTTCACCATCTTCGATTTGAACGAAAGTGTTTTCGTAAACTTTGTCGTATTTCAGTTGCTCTTCAGCAGAGTAATGAGCCACGTTACGCTTGTCAATACTCCAGTCGAAATCATCATGAGCAGTTGCTACAACTGGCTCAGCTACAGGTGCATTTGTTGTCGCAGTAGGTTGCTCTGCCGGGGCAGCACTCTCCTGTGCATCTGCGTTTAATTGTTTAACGATAAAATTTTGAAACATAACATTACCCCGAGGTTTTATTCGGGGTTGCAAAGTTACTATTTTTTTACCAGATACACTATATACCCTAAGCCAGCATTGCAATGCAATCCTGATGGGAATTTTTTAAGTAATTCTTCAGGAAAAAGTAAGCAGCGAATCTCAAAATTCTCCTACCTTTTCTGCCTAAATACATGATTTATATGAAAAAACTGATCCTCGCCCTGATGGCCACCTGCATGCTGTCAGCAGCTTCTTTTGCACAAACCAAAGAGAAAAAGGCCGAAACAGCCCAGGCACCTGCAAAAACAGCAACAGCTACTCCTAAAAAAGATCAGAAGCCGGCAGCAACAACAGGTACGCCAACTAAAAAAGACGGCACGCCTGACATGAGATATAAAGAGAACAAAGACGCAGCGAAAGAGCAAAAACCGGCAGGCCCTACCAAAAAAGATGGCACAGCCGACAAACGCTATAAAGCAAACAAAACGGCCCCTGCTACCCCCGCTAAAAACTAAGGAAAACAATATTCCGAAGTAAAACAGGTAGAGAAACGAATAGAAAAGCGGTATCCCGTAGTAGTAGTTATTACTAAAGGATACCGCTTCTTTATGTTAAATAAGTGAATCTGTTATTTCTCCGCTATCGCTTTTGCTGCTATCCACCCGCTGGTCCAGGCATGTTGAAAATTAAATCCACCGGTAACACCATCCACATCCATTATTTCCCCTGCAAAAAACAGCTGGGGAACCACCCGGCTTTCCATAGTAGCAGGTTCTATTTCCCCCGGTTTAATACCGCCGCAAGTCACAAACTCTTCTTTAAAGGTAGTTTTACCTTTAACAGAAAACTGCTGCATAGTCAGATGTTGAATCAGCTTATTTTGCTGTTTGGAAGGCAGTTCACCCCATCGCACGTTCTCATCCGTTTCACATTGTTGTAACAGGTAAGCCCATAAACGGGAAGGTAACTGAAAAGGATTTTTACCTCCCATACGTTGCTGCGCATGGTCATTCCTGATAGAAGCCCACACATCTCTTAACGTCTGCTCTGTATATTCCGGTACCCAGTTCACATAAATACTAAACTGGTAATCCATTTCAGCCAGATTACGTGCTCCCCAGGCAGAAAGTCGCAAAATAGCCGGTCCGCTCATACCCCAATGGGTAATTAATAACGGCCCCTGTTGAACCAGCTTAGTGCCAACAACCTTTACCTGCGCATTAGATACACTTACTCCCATTAAAGAAGTGATAGCATTACCAGGCATATTAAAAGTAAAAAGAGAAGGCACAGGCGTCTCTGCCGTATGTCCCAAACGATTCAGCCATCCAAAATGTTCCGCTTTAGGAAATCCTCCGCACGCTACGCACACAAAATCTGCCTTCATCACACGATCACCACCCAACGATAAAGCAAAAAAACCTTCTTTTCGGGCAATCTCCTTAACATCTGCATGCAATACTACCTCTACCTTATGCTTATCAGCTTCACGCAACAGGCAGTCGATAACCGTTTGAGAATTATCTGTCACCGGGAACATTCTGCCATCAGCTTCTTTTTTCAATGCCACTCCACGTTCGCCATACCATTCAATAGTATGGGAAGGATTAAACCAGTGGAAAGTTTTCTTGAGAAAATTCTTTCCCCGGGGATAGAATTGCACCAGTGCATTCATGTCAAAACAGGCATGTGTAACATTACACCTGCCTCCGCCACTCACCTTTACTTTAGAAAGCACTTTACTACTTTTTTCCAGTATGGTTACTTTCAGCTGAGAATTCATACGTGCAGCATTCACTGCACAGAAAAAACCAGCTGCACCGCCACCTATAACAACTAAATGCTTTTGCATTACTTAAGAAGAGGCTTTAACAGTGTTGGTATAGTAACTCGTATTTAAATTCGGATTGCTTTGTTCCGCAGCTTCAATAATGCTGTAGTCAGAAAGAATGAATGCCTTTCCCTTTTTCACACATACATTATGCTCAAAATGCACAGACGGCTTGCCGTCACGTGTACGTACAGTCCAACCATCTTCTTCTGTATATATATCGCGCTTACCTAAATTAATCATCGGCTCAATAGCCAGTACCACATTCTCTTTCAGGTAAGTTCCTGTACCTCTTTTACCATAGTTAGGCACCTGCGGATCTTCATGCATGGTTTTACCCAGGCCATGCCCTACCAGCTCCCTTACTACGCCATAACCATACTTACGTTCAGTATGCTCCTGAATAGCAAAAGCAATATCTCCCACACGATTACCGGCAATAGCCTTCTCAATACCTTTGTATAACGATTCCTTTGTTACCTTCACCAGCTGTAGCACCTCAGGGCTTACCTCCCCCATAATAAAGGTATAAGCATGCTCTCCCACATAACCATCCCTGGTAATACCTACATCAATAGAAACAATATCCCCTTCTTTCAATTCCTTTTTATTAGGAAAACCATGCACCACCACGTCGTTTACCGAAGCACAGATATTATGGGGATAACCATGAAAATTAAAAAAGGTAGGAACCCCTTTGTTATCCTGTATAAAACTTTTACAAAACGTGTCAATCTCAAGCGTGGTCATACCAGGCTTTAACACCTTCGCTACTTCGCCCAGCATAGTGCTTACCAAAGTAGAATTGGTTTTCATGATAGCTAACTCAGCCTCTGTCTTATAAATAATCATATTAAACCTCCTGCTCATTATAATACTAAATACACCTGTTCTACAAAATAAAAATAACCTGTCAGAACTAGCCCAACAGGTTATCTACTATTATCAGTTCAATTAATTAATAACTGGCTGCTGTTGTGGTAGCCTGTCTGCCTTGTAAACGACCGCCTTTCATAAGACCATCGTACTGACGCATTAACAGATGAGTTTCAATTTGCTGTAAAGTATCCAGCACAACTCCCACCATAATCAGTAAAGAAGTACCTCCAAAGAAAGTACTGAAACCCTGGGTAACACCTAAACGCTGGGCAAAACCAGGAAGGATACCTACCAACGCCAGGAAAATAGCGCCAGGCAAAGTAATTCTATCCATGATAGCGCCAATGTAATCAGCAGTTGGCTGACCAGGTTTTACACCAGGAATAAATCCGTTGTTACGCTTCAGATCTTCACCCATTTGTTTAGGGTTGAAAATCAGGGCCGTATATAGGAAGGTAAAGCCAATTACCATTACCGCATAAATAATCATATACCATACATTGCTGTGGTCGTTAAATATGCGAACAATACCTTTAGCAGAATCCAGGTTGGTAAAAGAAAACAGTGTAGGCAGGAACATAATTGCCTGGGCGAAAATGATAGGCATTACACCTGCACTGTTCACCTTTAAAGGCAAAAATTGTCTTGCACCACCAAACTGCCTGTTACCAATAATTTGCTTGGCATAGTTTACAGGTACTTTTCTTACACCCTGGATCAGGATGATAAGACCCATAATAATAGCAATCAATAAAGCAGTTTCAATCAGGAAAATCAGCAAACCACCACCGGCTTTGGCTTGTTTTGCGCCAAATTCCTGGATAATTGCTTGTGGAAGACGGGCTAAGATACCTACCATGATAATGATAGAAGTACCGTTACCTAATCCTTTATCCTGAATTTTCTCACCAATCCACATCACAAATAAAGTACCGGCAGTCAGTACAATTAAAGTAGATGGGAAGAAGAATGGTTTATAATCAGCAATGATAGCCTCAGCATAACCTGGACTGTTCAGGTAAGCAACGTAAGCACCAGCCTGGAAAACGGTTACTAATACAGTAAGATATCTAGTCCACTGGTTAATTTTTTTACGACCGCTTTCACCTTCTTTCTGCACCTTCTGTAACTGAGGAACCAGGATGGTCATCAACTGCATAAAGATAGAAGCAGAAATGTAAGGCATGATACCTAACGCCAGAATAGAAGCCTGGGTAAAGGCTCCACCCGCAAACATATCAAACAAGCCTAACATACCACCACCTTTGTTGTTGGCTTTAGCTGCTTCCAATAAATGTGGATTGATGCCCGGAAGTACGATTTGCGTACCAACCCTGTACACCAGTATTAAGCCCAGAGTAACCAGGATTTTGCTGCGTAACTCTTCAATGCTCCAGATGTTCTTTACTGTCTGAATAAATTTTTTCACTGAATCTGCGGTTAATTATGTTATTGCTTTAAAGCCAAAAAGACGCACCCGAAGGTGCGTCTGGCAAATATCGTTAAAATTTATTTCAAAACTTCAACAGTTCCACCAGCAGCTTCAATAGCCGCTTTTGCTTTTTCACTTACTGCATCAACTTTAAAGGTAATTTTAGCGGTTAATTCACCGTTACCTAAAATTTTAACCCTGTCAGTACGGCTTACTAAGCCATTGATATACAGGTTCTCCAGAGAAAATTCAGTAATACCGTATTTTTCTGAGATCTGAGAAACCTGACCCAGGTTAAATACTGTATACTCAATACGGTTGTTGTTTTTAAATCCACGCTTAGGAATACGTCTTTGGATAGGCATCTGACCACCTTCGTGACCATTTTTACGCTGATAACCTGCGCGGCTTTGACCACCCTTGTTACCTTTTGTAGATGTACCACCTTTACCACTCGCTTCACCACGACCTAAACGTTTGTCTTTATGTACAGCACCTTCTGCTGGCTTAAGATTATGCAGTTTCATGTTATTGATTTTTAGACTCAACGGGGAATCACCCCCTTGCATTTGTTATTTATTACTGAAAACTAAGCTAATTCTTCCACTTTAATCAAATGGCTAACTTTAGTAACCATACCTAAAATCTGTGGAGTAGCTTCAACTTCTTTTGAAGAGTTAAGTTTGTTTAAACCTAAAGCTTGCAAAGTCAGTTTCTGACGTTCAGGTCTGTCGATTGCGCTCTTAACCTGAGTTATTTTAATCTTTTTCATAAAAAATTGTTAGTAGATAAGCCAGATAGCGTGGTGCCATCTGACCTACTAGCCTATTTTATCCGTTAAAAACTTTCTTTAATTGCAGGTTGCGGTCTTTTGCAACTTGTACAGGCTCACGTAACAGGGTTAAAGCTTTAATAGTAGCTTTTACCACGTTATGAGGGTTTGCAGAACCTAAGCTTTTAGCCAATACGTCGGTTACACCAGCGCTTTCCAGTACAGCACGCATGCTACCACCGGCGATTACACCGGTACCGTGTGCTGCAGGCTTAATCAGAACTTTAGCAGCTCCGTCTTTAGCCAGCTGATCGTGAGGAATAGTACCGTGCATAATAGGCACTTTAACCAGGCTCTTTTTGGCATCTTCAATGCCTTTAGTGATGGCTTCCTGAACTTCCTTAGCTTTACCTAAGCCTTGTCCAACAATACCATTTTCATTTCCTACCACAACCAGAGCTGAAAAGCTGAAGGTACGGCCACCTTTTGTGGTCTTTACCACACGGTTGATAGCCACAACTTTCTCCTTCAGTTCAACGTCACCGGCGGCTTTAACTTTATTTACAGTTACTTTAGACATTTATATCGATTTACGATGTTAGTTGTACGATTATTAAAATTGAAGACCACCTTCACGTGCACCTTCAGCAGCTGCTTTCACACGACCATGATACAAATAACCACCACGATCAAAAATAGCGGCAGTAACACCTAAAGCAACAGCTTTGCGTGCAACAGCAGCACCAGCCAGTTTAGCCTTTTCAGACTTAGTTACTTTTTGAGCAGCGATATCCTTGTCTTTAGTAGAAGCTGCTGCAATGGTTTTACCATTTAAATCATCAATTACTTGAAGATATACATCAGCATTACTGCGAAATACAGAAATTCTTGGTACTGAAGGAGTTCCAGCTATTTTCTTACGGGTTCTATAGCGGATCTTTTGTCTTCTTACAACTTTAGCGTCCATTGTTGTTTATTTAGAGCTCCCCGATGCTGCCGGGGAGCCGATTATTTTAATGATTTTACTTACCAGCAGCTTTACCAGCCTTACGACGGATAAATTCACCGCTATACTTAACACCTTTACCTTTGTACGGTTCTGGTTTACGTAAGCCACGAATTTTAGCAGCAACCTGACCCAGTAATTGTTTGTCAATACCTTCTAAGAAAATCTTAGGGTTCTGACCTTTTTCAGTTAAAGTAGTCACTTTTAATTCTGAAGGAATCTCAAATATGATATTGTGAGAATAGCCCAGAGACAGGTCCAGAGTGTTACCCTGGTTGGCAGCTTTATAACCCACACCCACCAGTTCAAGGTCTTTCTTGTAACCTTCAGTTACACCTTTCACCAGGTTTGCAATTAAGGCACGGTATAAACCGTGTAATGCGCGGTGACGGATTTGATCAGTAGGGCGGCCGATGTTAATAACACCGTCTTTCACCTCAATAACGATATCTCTGTCAACAGCCTGCTTCAGTTCACCTTTAGCACCTTTAACAGTCACAATGTTGTCTTTACCAACAGTAATAGTTACTCCGGCTGGAACAACAATTGGTTTTTTACCTACACGAGACATACAAAAATTGTTTTAATTCTGATATAATACGTTTTCAAACCGGTCAGCCGTGTATGTGCAGCTTAATGTATCTGAAAACAAATATGTAAAACGAACAAAACCAGGCAATTACCTGGATTTGTTGCTCTTAGTAAATGTAGCAAAGTACTTCACCACCAACGTTGTCAGCTTTAGCTTGCTTATCAGTCATTACACCTTTAGAAGTGCTGATGATAGCAACACCTAAACCATTGATAACTCTTTTGAAGTCAGCAGGTTTAGAATACTGACGCAGACCTGGACGGCTTACTCTTTCCAGAGAACGGATAGCAGGCTGCTTAGTGGTAGGATCATATTTAAGTGCTATCTTGATGATGCCTTGTTTATTGTCATCTTCAAATTTGTACTTCAGGATATAACCTTGCTCGTACAGAATTTCAGTGATACGCTTTTTCAGGTTAGAAGCAGGTATTTCTACCAGCCTGTGACCTGCCAGCTGCGCGTTACGAACCCTGGTCAGGAAGTCTGCTATAGGATCAGTTACCATAATTATGTCAAGTTAACTTCTATTATAAATTTTGTTACGGTAGTATTACCAGCTTGCTTTTTTAACACCTGGAATTTTACCATTCAATGCCATATCACGGAAAATCACCCTTGATAGACCGAAATAACGCATGTATCCCTTAGGGCGACCAGTTAACTGGCAACGGTTTTTTAAACGAACTGGGGATGCATTGCGTGGCAATTGATCCAACGCTGCGTAATCACCGGCAGCTTTTAACTCAGCACGCTTCTCTGCGAACTTCGCTACCATTTTCTCCCGCTTTCTTTGTCTGGCTTTTACTGATTCTTTTGCCATAAGTGGTTTCTATTTACGATTTCAGATCTACAATCAAGTAAATCGTGAATTATGTTTAGTTATTGTCTTTCTTGATGTTCTTAAATGGCATACCCATTTCCTTTAACAGTTCGTATGCTTCTTCGTTTGTATTCGCAGAAGTAACGAAAGTGATGTCAAGGCCAGTGATTTTATTCACTTTGTCGATATCAATCTCAGGGAAGATGATTTGCTCAGTAACACCTAATGTGTAGTTACCACGGCCATCAAACGCTTTATCGCTGATACCTTTGAAGTCACGTACACGAGGTAATGATACTGCGATCAAACGATCAAGAAACTCATACATCTTCACACCACGTAAAGTAACGCGTGCACCAATTGGCATGCCCTTACGCAGTTTAAAGTTAGAGATATCCTTTTTAGAAGTAGTAGCTACTGCTTTCTGACCAGTGATCATAGACAGCTCTTCAACTGCTACGTCTACCATTTTCTTGTCAGCAACCGCACCGTTAACGCCGCGGTTGATACAGATTTTCTCCAGTTTAGGAGTTTGCATTACACTTTTGTAAGCAAATTTCTTCATTAAGGCAGGTACAACATCATTTTTGTACTTATCTGCCAATCTCGGAGTGTATTTAACGGTACTCATTATTTAATGGCCTCCCCGGACTTTTTAGATATACGAACTAATTTACCATTTTCCCTGGTACGCTTAATTTTAGCAGGCGCGCCAGCTTTCGCATCCCACAGCATAACGTTGCTGATGGCGATAGGAGCTTCCTTCTTTACAATACCGCCCTTGGTATTTTGAGCGGAAGGCTTCGTGTGCTTGGTAACAATATTCACACCCTCTACTACTACACGGCCTTTATCAATGATAACTTCCAAAACCGTACGAGGTTTCTTCAAATCTTTATCATCTCCGGTAATCACTACTACAGTGTCACCTTTTCTGATATTGTATTTAGGTTTAAATCTGTTGCTCATTTTTATATGTTTATGGAGTCAACCCTTTTCTGTTTTGCTGACCCCTGCAAACGAACCTTAGGATCGAAAGGGGGCGCAAAGGTAATTAAATTTTCCCGTTTATTATAACACTTCCGGTGCCAGAGAAATGATCTTCATATACCCCTTATCACGTAATTCTCTCGCTACTGGCCCGAAAATACGGGTTCCTCTTGGTTCGTCAGAGTTGTTCAGTAATACAACCGCGTTGTCATCAAAACGGATGTAAGAACCGTCTTTACGACGTAATTTGTTGGTAGTACGAACTATTACAGCTTTAGAAACAGTTCCTTTTTTAATACCACCGGCAGGGATTGCGTCCTTTACAGTAACAACGATTTTGTCACCAATTTTGGCATAATCCTGACCAGAGTTGCCTAATACCCTGATACAGAGTACCTCTTTTGCACCGCTATTATCAGCTACGTTAAGGCGGCTTTCTTGCTGAATCATTTTATTTAGCTTTTTAGCTGTGACCCCGGTGTTACCCAGGGTTAATGTTGTTAATTTCAGAGGCTGAATCCCGTATAGCCAGGAAATCAGCTTGGTAAGTTGTTATTACTATTTAGCTTTCTCAATAACTTCTACCAGTCTCCAACGCTTTGTTTTGCTCAGCGGACGGGTTTCCATTATTTTAACAGTATCACCAATAGTGCACTCATTTTTTTCGTCATGAGCATGAAACTTGGTAGTTTTCTTTACGAACTTACCATAGATAGGGTGTTTTACTTTTCTTTCAACAGCAACAGTAATGGTTTTAGTCATTTTGTTGCTGCTTACAATACCTATCCTTGTTTTACGCAAATTTCTTTCAGACATCGTTCTTATTTTTAGCTTGAGCTATTTAGTTTATTTAGCCAGTTCTTTAACCTGTAATTCAGTTTTCAAACGGGCAATATCCTTTCTGAGATTGCGAATGCTCATAGGATTTTCCAGCGGAGAAATAGCGTGAGCAAACTCCAGCTTCTTTAAGCGAAGCGAATCTTCCTGGATGCGGGCCTGCAGATCTGATACGCTCAGATCTTTAATGCTCTTGTTGAAATCAATTTTTTTATTAGCCATCGCTATAACCTTTTAGAAATTAAGATTGTAAGTCTCTTCTTACAATGAATTTTGTTTTGATGGGCAGCTTCTGGGCAGCTAATAACATAGCTTCCTGAGCCACTTGTTCTGATACACCGTCACACTCAAACAGAATGCGTCCTGGTTCTACTACTGCAGCCCAGAATTCAGGGTTACCTTTACCTTTACCCATCCTTACTTCTAATGGCTTGCGGGTGATAATTTTATCAGGGAATACTCTGATCCATACGTTACCCTCACGTTTCATAGCACGGGTCATTGACTGACGGGCTGCTTCGATCTGACGGTTGGTTAACCAGATAGGTTCCAGAGCTTTTAAAGCAAAAGATCCAAACGCAATGTAAGTGCCTCTTTTGGCAACTTCACGAATGCGACCTTTTTGCATTTTTCTATGTTTTGATCTTTTTGGCTGTAACATGGTACCCTCCTATCCTCTCAAAAATTAAGAGAGGCAAATTTTGTAAAATTTTTATGTATAGTTTTTCCTGAAGCTCCCCCGCCTTAGTGGGGGAGCAAGGGGGTTAATTTCTTCTTTCCCTTCTTTCGCCGCCACCTCTTCTTTCACCACCTTGGCCGCCTCTTCTGTCATCTCTTCTATCACCACCTCTTCTGTCGTCACCACCTCTTTCTCTTCTGTCGTTCAGGCCTTCTTTGCCGCTTACGAAGTTCGGATTCAGTTCGCGTTTACCTAATACTTCACCTTTACAGATCCATACTTTGATACCGATTTTACCGTATACAGTTTGAGCAAAAACGTTCGCGTAATCAATATCCATACGGAAAGTATGTAATGGAACACGACCTTGTTTAAACTCTTCGCTACGTGCAATCTCAGCGCCACCTAAACGGCCGCTCAGTTTAACTTTGATACCTTCAGCACCCATTCTCAGAGTAGAAGCTATCGCCATTTTAGTAGCACGTTTGAAGTTAATACGGTTCTCGATTTGTCTTGCGATAGTGTCACCAACGATGTTAGCGTCTAACTCAGGACGACGGATTTCAAGGATGTTGATCTGAACGTCATCTTTACCGGTTAACTTTTTCAGTTCTTCCTTGATGCGGTCAACTTCGTTACCACCTTTACCGATGATGATACCAGGCTTAGAAGTATGTATAGTTACAATCAGTTTACCCAGTGTACGCTCAATAACAATTTTAGCGATACCGCCTTTGCTGATACGAGCTGTAAGGTATGTTCTGATTTTGTTATCCTCGATCAATTTGGTAGCATAGTCTTTCTTGCTGCCGTACCAGTTACTTTCCCATCCGCGGATGATGCCTAACCTGTTACCAATTGGATTTGCTTTCTGACCCATATAATGGATTAATAGGAGTTATTAATTATTTGAATCAACAATGATAGTTACGTGATTGCTGCGTTTACGAACTCTGTAACCACGTCCTTGTGGTGCAGGGCGCATCCGTTTTAAAACACGGCCACCGTCAACAAAAACAGTTTTTACCACCAGGCTCGCGTCAGCGGCACTTTGACCATTGTTTTTTTGCTCCCAGTTGCTGATAGCACTCTTCAGCAGCTTAGCCAAAGGAACGGCGTTGTGCTGAGGGTGGTGCTCCAGGATCGCCAGCGCTTTTTCCACTTGCATACCACGGATAACATCCGCGAGCAGGCGCATTTTGCGTGGTCCTGTAGGGTAATTATTGAGTTTAGCTACTGCTTCCATCTTATTAAGTTAATTGTGTTCTTAAAACCGGCTACTATTTCTTGGTACCGGCATGTCCTTTAAAGTTTCTGGTAGGAGCAAATTCACCTAATTTGTGACCTACCATAAATTCTGTTACGTAAACCGGTATAAACTTATTACCGTTATGCACAGCGAAAGTGTGACCTACGAAGTCAGGAGTGATAGTAGAACGGCGACTCCATGTTTTCAGAACGCCTCTCTTGCCTTTTCCTTCGTTAATCGCCAGAACTTTACCTTCCAGCTTTGCATCTACGTAAGGACCTTTTTTAATCGAACGAGCCATAGTATACTTTGTTGTTTATTTGTTCCCTTTTACAGGAACCATTTTAACAAGAATAAATTATTTACTTAATTTTTTACCGTTTCTTCTCTGGATAATCATCTTATCAGAACCTTTACCACGAGTACGAGTTTTCTCGCCTTTAGCGTATTTACCGGTTCTGCTTCTTGGATGTCCACCAGAAGCGCGGCCTTCACCACCACCCATTGGGTGATCTACTGGGTTCATCGCTACACCACGAGTGCGGGGACGGATACCTTTCCAACGGTTTACACCTGCTTTACCAGCAGTTTCCAGGTTGTGGTCACCATTACTTACTACACCTACAGTAGCGTAACAATTAATCAACACTTTGCGTAATTCGCCAGAAGGCATTTTCAATACAGCGTACTTTTCTTCTTTGTTGGCCAGCTGTGCAGAAGAACCTGCGCTTCTAGCCATTTTGCCACCCTGACCAGGCTGCAGCTCAATGTTGTGAATCATAGTACCTAAAGGCATATTCTTCATCATCAAAGCGTTACCAATTTCGGGAGCAACTGCATCACCGGCTACTACGGCTGCACCAACCTGTAAACCTTGTGGAGCAATGATGTATCTTTTTTCACCATCTGTATATTCTAACAGAGCGATGAAAGCGGTACGGTTTGGATCGTATTCAATAGAAACCACTTTAGCAGTGATGTCTCTTTTGTTACGCTTGAAATCAATGATACGGTAGTGTTTTTTGTTACCACCACCAATGTAACGCATTGCACGACGACCTTGTGCGTTACGACCACCAGTGCTGCTGATTGGCTCCAGCAAACTTTTCTCAGGTTTGTTGGTAGTAATCTCAGCGTAAGCATTACCGATTCTCCATCGGGTACCTGCGGTCATTGGTTTGTACTTCTTCAGTGCCATTTTACAATTCTTTTAAAGTCAATACTTAGCGGCGTTTGACAGCCATACTCTTAAATATTAGCGTACAGGTCGATGGTTTCGCCTTCTGCTACTGTTACATATGCCTTTTTATAGGCAGGTTTAACACCTTTAATGAAACCAGCTTTTGTATAGCGGGTTTTATTTTTACCAGGTACTACTATGGTATTAACATCCACAACAGATACACCATAAAAAGCTTCAACAGCTGATTTTATTTCCAGCTTGTTAGCCTTGCGGTTTACTCTGAAAGCATATCTTCTCAGCTTCTCTTGCTGGTTGTTTGCTTTTTCTGTCAGGATCGGTTTTACTAAAACTTCGGTCAGATTCATTTTATCTCAATTTGAGAATTTGAAAAATTCTATGCTTCAACGCTATCTTCTATCTCTGTAAATACTTTAGCAGCATTTTCAGTTAAGATCAGGACATCAGAGTTAACAATATCATAAGTATTGATATCAGTTAACAAAGTGCTTCCTACAGAAGAAATGTTGCGTAAGCTCAGATACAGGTTATCGTTGTACTCGTCCAGAACAAACAGGCTCTTCTTGCCAGCTACGTTCAGGTTCTTTAAAACTTCAGCAAACTGCTTGGTTTTAGGAGTGTCGAAGGTCATTTCTTCAACAATTACGATAGCGTTTTCTTTTGCTTTATAAGATAAAGCAGAGATCTTAGCCAGGTCTTTAACTTTCTTGTTCAATTTAAAGCCATAACCATGCGGCTTAGGTCCGAAGATGGTACCACCACCTTTGTATAAAGGGTTACGGATGTTACCTTTACGAGAACCACCTGTACCTTTTTGACGGTGCAGTTTACGGCTTGCACCATGAACTTCAGCGCGGGTTTTTACTTTGTGTGTACCTTGGCGTTGAGCAGCAAGATATTGTTTAACAGCCAGGTAAATTACGTGGTCGTTAGGCTCAGTACCAAATATATCGTCCGGCAACTCAATTGATCTGCCAGTTTTTTGTCCTTTTGTATTTAAAACTTCTACTTGCATCGTACTTCAGGTTAAAATTTATTTCTGGATTAAAACGATGGAACCGTTGTGGCCTGGTACAGAACCAGTTACAAGAATGTAATTTTTCTCAGGGAAAATTTTAACCACTTTCAGGCCTTTAACTTTCACTCTGTCGCCACCCATACGGCCGGCCATTCTCATACCCTTAAATACGCGTGAAGGATAAGAAGAACCACCAACAGAACCTGGTGCACGCTGACGGTCATGCTGGCCGTGTGATTGCTCACCAACACCGCTAAAACCATGGCGCTTTACAACACCCTGAAAACCTTTACCTTTTGAAGTACCAACTACTTCCACATCTTCACCTTCAGTAAAGATGTCAACGGTAACCGTTTCACCTAAATTTTTATCCAGAGAATAGTCGCGGAATTCTTTTACGAATCGCTTAGGAGCAGTTTGGGCTTTTGCGAAGTGATTAATGTCGCCCTTTGTAGCATGCTTTTCTTTCTTGTCGCCAAATGCTAACTGTAATGCTTTGTAACCATCTGTGTCTTGAGACTTCACTTGGGTTACAACACAGGGACCAGCTTCAATGATGGTGCAGGCAGTCTGCTTACCATCGGGACTGAAGATGCTGGTCATCCCAATTTTTTTTCCGATAATACCTTTCATTCTGTTGCGGTTTACGCCCCGCAAGGTCATGAGGACATTCTTATCATTTGCCGCTCTCATCCCAGAGCGGATTCAAAGAATTCAATCCTTTGTTTGCCATCAACCTTTTCCGTTGTTCGGTAACCAGTAGGTTAACCGGTAGAAGTACTGATGGTAAACAAACCTCGAAGGGCTTGTTTATATTTCTAATAGTTAAGCTTTTCTGCCAATAGGCTTCAAAGCAATGATATATGTCAGAGCTCTTTTCTTCTGCACTTTTGCAGAATTGAGAGATAATCTATTTATAAGAACGTAGGCTGAATTTACCTGTCGCATACTGCTTACAGTAGTACGCCAGGTAAATCATCAGGCTTTAATCTCTACTTCAACGCCAGATGGCAGATCCAGTTTACTTAAAGCATCTACAGTTCTTGAAGAAGAAGTATAGATATCCAGTAAACGCTTGTGCGTACACAGTTGGAATTGCTCACGACTTTTCTTGTTCACGTGTGGAGAACGTAAAACCGTAAATATTCTTTTGTGAGTAGGCAAAGGAATAGGACCAGTAACTACTGCTCCTGTGCTACGAACGGTTTTAACGATTTTCTCGGCAGATTTGTCTACCAGGTTGTGGTCGTACGACTGTAATTTGATTCTGATTCTTTGCGACATAGCCTAAACCCAAAATTTCTAATTGGGAGCGCAAAGGTATGCACCCGCTTTCAATTACACAAACCTTTTGAGGATTATTTTCTTAAAATTTCCTAAAAAGGCCATATTTATCCACAAAAAGGCCCAACTTGTTATTAAGTCGGGCCTTTTTTATGGTGGTTAAAAGGGATTGCTCACCTTTCAACCACTGTTATTTTCAGACTGTAATTAGTCTTCAATTTTCACTTTTCCTTTAGATTTTGCAATTACTTCCTCAGCTACGTTGTTAGGAGCAGGGTTGTAATGACTGAACTCCATGGTAGAAGTTGCACGGCCGGAAGACAGAGAACGCAGTTGAGTTACATAACCAAACATTTCGCTCAATGGCACTTTAGCCTTAATAACCTGCAGGTTGGCACGGCTATCCATACCTTCCAGCATACCACGACGGCGGTTTAAGTCACCTGTAACGTCACCCATGTACTGGTCTGGCGTTAACACTTCCACCTTCATAATAGGCTCTAAAAGCGTTGGTTTTGCTTTACGGCCAGCTTCACGGAAACCAGCTTTAGCGCACAATTCAAAGCTCATAGAGTCAGAATCCACATCATGGTAGCTACCATCAAATACTCTGATCTTCATGTTGTTTACAGGGAAACCAGCCAGTACACCTGTAGTCATAGAAGTTTCAAAGCCTTTCAGAATAGCAGGAATGAATTCTTTAGGGATAGAACCACCAAAGATATCGTTCACAAACTGGAAGCTCTTTCCTTCGTTCTCTTTCATCCACTCTTCATCAGCAGGGCCGATAGAGAATTGAATGTCAGCGAATTTACCACGACCACCAGACTGCTTCTTCAGCACTTCACGGTGTTCAACGGTAGTACCGAATGATTCTTTGTAAGCAACCTGAGGAGCACCCTGGTTAACTTCCACCTTAAACTCACGACGCATACGGTCGATGATGATTTCCAGGTGTAATTCACCCATACCACGCAGGATAGTTTGACCGGTATCTTCATCTGTGTTTACGCGTAAGGTAGGATCTTCTTCTACCAGTTTAGCGATAGCCATACCCATTTTGTCCACGTCAGCCTGAGTTTTAGGTTCAACCGCGATAGCGATTACCGGTTCAGGAATGAACATGTTTTCCAGGGTAATTGGATGGTTTTCATCACACAGGGTATCACCGGTTTTGATTTCTTTGAAACCTACCGCTGCACCAATATCACCAGCTTCGATAAAGTCGATGGGGTTTTGCTTGTTAGCAAACATCTTCATGATACGGCTGATACGCTCTTTTTTACCGCTTCTTACGTTCAATACATAAGAACCAGCATCCAGGTGACCGCTATAGCACCGGAAGAACGCCAGACGACCTACGAAAGGATCAGTCATGATTTTGAATGCCAGGGCAGAGAATGGCGCCTTAGGATCAGCCTTACGGGTGATAGTTTCACCAGAATCAGGATCTGTACCTACGGTGTCTTCAATATCAACAGGAGAAGGCAGGTAACGGCAAACAGCATCTAACGCAGTTTGTACACCTTTGTTCTTGAAAGAAGAACCACACATCATAGGAACAATGCTCAGGTCGATGGTAGCCTTACGGATAGCCTCGTGCATTTCTTCCTCAGTGATGCTGTTAGGATCTTCAAAGAATTTTTCCATCAGGGTATCGTCGTATTCAGCAACGGCTTCTACCAGGTTGGCTCTCCATTCGTTTGCTTCTTCAACCATATCAGCAGGCACATCAATTTCATCAAAGGTCATACCTTCAGTTTCCATGTGCCAGATGATACCTTTCATCTTAATCAAGTCAACCACACCGGTGAAATTATCTTCCGCACCGATAGGTAACTGTAAAGGAACCGCTTTAGCACCCAGCATTTCTTTTACCTGGTTAACCACCATCAAGAAATCGGCACCGGAACGGTCCATTTTGTTTACGAAACCGATACGTGGAACACGGTAACGGTTTGCCTGACGCCATACTGTTTCAGACTGTGGCTCAACACCATCAACCGCAGAAAACAATGCAATCAGACCATCCAGTACACGCATAGAACGTTCCACCTCTACGGTAAAGTCCACGTGACCGGGAGTATCGATAATGTTAAAAGAGTATTTTTTAGTGTTGGCATCTGCCGTACCTCTCACAGTAGGGAAGTTCCATTGGCAGCTTACAGCAGCAGAGGTAATGGTAATACCTCTCTCCTTTTCTTGCTCCATCCAGTCAGTAGTAGCTGCACCATCGTGCACTTCACCAATTTTGTGAATCATACCGGTGTAGCGCAAAATACGCTCGGTAGTTGTGGTCTTACCGGCATCAATGTGTGCGGCAATACCGAAGTTGCGTTGAAATTTCAAGTCCGCCATAAAAAAAATAAAAGTTTAATAGAAGTTATCAAAAACCGGGCACACTTCTGCCACCTGATTTTCAGGGCGCAAAGGTAGTGATTTTAGTATACTAACAAGCATCAGGCGCATTAAATTGTGATTACAAAAAAAGCCCGGCAGAAGAATCTGCCGGGCAACTACTATAGACATGATCAAAACCCTTGATTAATAACCTATAACACATAAAAGCTTGCAATAGGCTGTACCTCTGTTTCCGTAAACTGCGCATGATCGTTCAACATCTGCCGCAAATCCTTTTCTATGGTCCGGGAAATAGTGGTCATTGGTGTATCAGTAGGTTTATTTTCAAATGGATCCTGTAACTGAATAGCCATTTTCTCTATCAGTAAAAAAGAGGCAGCAATAGCTGTTACCAGCGGCACCTCCATCCAGCCAAAAAAGTCAATCACCGAAAAAGGTAGCAGCAGGATAAAAAATATAATGGTAAAATGCAGGTACAAACTGTAGGTAACCGGAAAAATAGTATTCTTAATCCGCTCACATTTCCCCATATTATCACACAACCTCGTTAAAGTACGGTCCAGTTCCACGTGCTGATAAGCGTTAATCCACCCTTTCTGCAAGGCATACGCAATGTCGCGGCCATGCATGTCCAGTAAGGCATTAGGCTTATTATCATAATGCGCTATCTGCTGCAATTCCCTTTTACCAATCAGCCGATCCAGTCCCTGTGTCCCATTCAACTTGCGTAAGCTCTGCCCCAGGCTGTATGTCCAGGCAATCTGCCGCCGTACAAAAGCCGTTCTGAAATGCGTAAATTCTTCCTCCTGGTAAACACCTTCGGCAGCAAAAGAAAGCACCTGGCGCGTTAACGTGCGCGAATCATTTACTATGGCCCCCCAGATGTTTCGCGCCTCCCACCAGCGGTCATACGCCTGGTTCGAGCGAAATGCAAGTAACAGAGAAATTACTGTGCCCATAATAGTAGGCACGGCTATGGGTATAGAGATATCTTTTACATTAAAGGTGCGGAAAAGCAAAGCCACAATGCTGGCATACAATACCACCAGCATCAGCTCGTATTTTACTTTTCCCAGCACATATCCCAGGGGTATTTTATCTTTTAACAACATATTTCCTCCTTCTTTTGTACCAAACATTCGTAACAAAAGCAAAAGCGCTAACTCACTGCCAGCAGAAGATCAGCCATTCTAATCTGCTTCACATCTCCTGGTTGTGGCTGTAACGCCACCCGGTCAATATCACATTTGGCATATGTAAGCAAACCAGATATATCTATGCTGTTGTTACATGCCTTTTGCAACACGTAATCAGCGGGATACACAATCAGGTCTATTGTATTGGCATGCAAAAAATTTCGAAAAGCATGGCGGGTATTTCCATGCATAAACCGGATGGAAATGTTGGTAATAACAGAAGCATACCTGTTTTTAATGATCATACAGGCGTTCTCAAATTCTTTGGTAATCAGCTTATACCTGTCATTATTTCTGCCAAACAATAGTAAATCAGACAATGAATCCGGCATAGTTAAACCATGCATCAGCAAAATATTCAATTGCTCAGCTTTATACTTTTCTACCGTGGCCACAATAATGTCCAGGGAGTGAACAGTAAAATCTGTAGGAATTACTATATTTTTCATAATACCACAAGGTTAGTACAGTGGTATTAAGAGCGAATAAGAAAGAAATTAGAACCAGATTAGAATTAAATTTTATTGCTGAATGGGCAAACTGATATGAATAATACACCCTTCTCCTGCACGGGAATTCACTACAATATCCCCCTCATGCATCCGAAGTATATTACGGGATAATGGCAACCCGATACCGTATCCTTTGTGGCTTCCCACATTAGAAGCCCTGAAAAACGGATCAAATATATAGGGCAGTTCATTCTCAGGAATTCCAATTCCCATATCCCTTACAATAATTAAAATACGCTCATCAGTGGCTGCCACCCCTATTGTAACAGGCTTGTTATCCGAATATTTACAGGCGTTTAACACCACATTACTCAACGCCAGCACCAGCAGCTGCATATTCCCCTTCAATGTCAGCTTCCGCTCCTCCTCCGGCAAATGACTGGTATCAAAATAAACATGATTAGAGGGCTTAATGTTATCAACCGACTGTTTCACCGCCCAAACAAGCTCATCTGCCCTCAAAACTTCCCAGTGCTGCTTCTTCCCATCAAAACCCGTCTGAGCCAGGTTTAGCAGGGAAGTGGTGATATGGCGCAAACGCTCCGCTTCACTTAACACAATACGAAGTGATTGAACATAGGCTTCTTCTTCCCTTTTTTTACTTAAAGCCAGTTCTGCCTCCCCAATGATAGCAGTCAACGGCGTACTTAGCTCATGAGAAGCGTTGCTCACAAAATTGTTTTGCGATTCAAAGGAGGTTTCCAGCCGGTCAAGCATATTATTAAAAGTATGTACCAGCTCTCCAATTTCATCTTTCCCCCCGGTTTCTCCTAATCGCAAATGCAGGTTGTTACTGCTGATATCCTTCACACGATGGGTTATGCGCCTGACCGGCTTCAAAATTTGCCGGGAAAACAAAATACCCACTGTCAGCATTACAATTACAGACACCAGAAATCCCACAATCATTACCTTCTTCAGGTTGCCAAGATATCCTCTGCTAAATTCATTAACAGCAGATACAATTACAATATGACTTCCCCCAGGCTGTTCATACAGTAACCCCAGATAAAACCGGTCGTCATGGCGATACATGGCTTCCTTTTCCCTTATTACACGGTAAAAAAAAGAATGCGGCACCTCCGGCAGGTTCATACTATCCGGCCGGCCTGTACTCCTGTTTATCGCTATAAAATATTCCTTTTCCAAAGGCAGCCCTTCCAGGTGTTCACGCCGGATCTCATTATAAGCCTGAACATGCGTTTTATCCTCACCTAACTTCGCTTTGGCAGCAACGATAGCCCGTATCTCAAGTCGCTTATAAAAATCTTCAAACGCATTTCTGCTGGCAAAAAAGTATACAAACCCACTTAAAAAAAGCAGGATAGCAGCCGAGATGGCTGTAAACAGCAAAGTGATTTTAGTTTGAATTTTCATTGCTATGCGTTTCCTTCAGAATATAGCCCATACCTATAACTGTATGAATCAATGCACTTGAATTGCCCTTATCCAGCTTCTTCCGTAAATAGTTCACATACACATCCACCACGTTGGTGCCCATATTAAAATCAATTCCCCAAACATGCTCCAGTATCTCCATCCGGGATAATACTTTGCGCTGGTTCTTCAACATAAATTCCAGTAAACGATATTCTGTCGCTGTTAAACTAATGGTTTTACCACCACGTTGCACTGTTTTGGCATTGGCATCTACCTGTAAATCATCGATAGAAAGAATATCCGGCTTTTCCATTGCAGAAAAATTACGCCGGGTAAGAGAACGGATACGTGCCTGTAGCTCGGCAAACTTAAAAGGCTTTACCAGGTAGTCATCCGCACCACTATCAAGACCTGTAACCACATTTTCAGTACTACCTAAAGCAGTTAACATTAAAATGGGAGCATTCACATTGGCCTCCCGAAGTTTACGGCAAATATCCAGGCCATTCATGCCTGGCAACATAATATCCAGCAAAATAATAGCAAACTCATGCTCACTGGCAATGGAGTATCCCAATATGCCATCCATAGCCACGGTTACTTCATAACCCGCCTCTGAAAGACCACGTTGAATAAACGAAGCCACATTTACCTCATCTTCTACCAATAAAACTTTCATAATCAGGATAATCTATCCTACAAATTAGCAACACAAACGCATAAAAAACAAAAACGCCCTGAATAATCAGGGCGCTTCTCCAAAAATATATAGGTGAATATATTGTTAGATACGGAAGTGGGAGAATGCTTTGTTAGCTTCTGCCATACGATGCGTATCTTCTTTCTTTTTAAACGCTGCTCCTTCACCTTTACTAGCTGCAACGATTTCGTTAGCCAGTTTGTCAGCCATTGTACGACCATTTCTTTCACGGCTGTAGCGGATTAACCACTTCATGCTTAAAGAAATTTTACGGTCAGGGCGAACTTCGGTAGGAATCTGGAAAGTAGCACCACCGATACGACGGCTACGTACTTCTACTCCAGGAGTTACATTGCTCAGAGCTTTTTTCCATATCTCATAACCATCTTCACCGGTTATTTTGCTAACCTTGTCAACGGCAGTATAGAATATATTAATAGCTGCGCTTTTTTTACCGTCCCACATTAAGTTGTTCACAAAACGTGTAACCAGTTTGTCGTTAAAACGACCATCGGGCGCTAAAGGTAATTTCTTGGCTTGTGCTTTCCGCATTGTCTGCTTGCATTAAATTTTTCAAAATTCTGTTTATCAAGGCAGGTCTGTATAACCTTACCCGCTTAAGAAAACGAAGACTATTTCTTAGGCTTCTCTTTCTTGGTACCGTATTTAGAACGGCTTTGTTTACGGTCTTTCACGCCGGCAGTATCGAGGCTACCACGAACGATGTGATAACGCACACCTGGTAAATCCTTAACACGACCACCACGAATCAACACGATAGAGTGCTCTTGCAGGTTGTGACCTTCACCAGGGATATAGGCGATAACTTCTACCTTGTTAGTCAAACGTACTTTAGCTACTTTACGTAAAGCCGAGTTTGGCTTTTTAGGGGTAGTAGTGTAAACCCTTGTACAAACGCCACGACGTTGAGGACATGCATCCAGTGCGCGGGATTTGCTTTTTGCCCTGATTATTTCACGGCCCTTTCTTACTAACTGCTGTATTGTAGGCATTCTAAACCATTTATTTTTGGGACGGCAAAGGTAACAGCAACAGAATCAATTTCCAAATAAATATCTAAAAACTATGTGGATTTCTTTTTGATTTAGGTCGCTGTTTAACTTTTTATCCACCATTTCGAATAAGTTTCAAAAATACAAATCCTGCTGTTACCAACAGGATTTGCAGTACTATTTATTCCAATTTACTAATAATGAATCACTTTTAACTCTGTTCTGCGGTTAAGCGCCCGGCCGTCAGGATTATCCTTTCCGCTTGGCGTTGTATTAGGCGCAATAGGGCAACATTTGCCATACCCCTTGCTTTGCAGGCGCATAGTCTCAATACCCACTTTAATCAGGTACTCTACGCACGATCTGGCGCGGGCGTCTGACAATTTCAGGTTGTACTTCTCAGTCCCCTTACTATCTGTATGAGCACTCATTTCAACCACCATATCAGGATACATACGCATTACCTTAGCAAGGGTATCCAGAATAGGGAAAGATTCCGGACGCAGCGTAGCTTTGTCAAAATCATAATAAATATCCTTCATAACCACAGGCTGCCCTACCGGATAAGGCTTGGCCGTATCTTCATGTTTCAGACAAAGGTCCGGGTTCATTAAAGTATCTGCACCACTCTCACCGGGCTTATAAAAATGTAACGACTTAGGTAAATAATATTTTTTCTCTCCTACCACCTTCAAAGGCATAAATTCTTCAATTTCAAATCCATAGGTGCCTGTTGCATCAATATCCTGTGTATACACTATTTTATTAGTAATAGTATCCACCACATTCACCCTGGCTCCCACCATGGGTTCATTAGTTCCACAATCCACTAGCTTACCGGTTACATATAAACTCTTACGCTTTAATTCAAACAACTCCAGGCAACAAACCGAACTACGGTCACTACTGAAATTGGCATCTGTAAACAGGTATTTTCTGCCGCGGCTTGAAAAATAGATATCATCCTTGGTGGAATTAATAGGATATCCCAGGTTTTTTACTTCCGCCCAACCAGCAAAATCCCCTTTGGAGCTATATAAATCGAATCCTCCCATTCCAACCCTCCCATTACTGGCAAACACCAGTGTATTAGTGGCTGCATGATAAAAAGGAGCTTCCTCGTCGTCTACAGTATTAATAGAAGTACCCATATTACTGGCAGGACCAGGAATACCATTGGCATCCAGCACAGAATACCATAAATCGTATTTTCCCACTCCACCCGGACGGTCAGAAGCGAAAACAAGATGTTTTCCATCAATAGTCACAAAGGGCTGTATAGAACTGTATCCCTCTACATTCACCGAAATATTCAGCTTCACCGGATCTGACCAGGTAGGACCACTTTTCTCACTCATATAAATAGCGCCTTTGTTCTTTCCTTCTACCTGAACCCAACGGGTTAAGAACATCCTGCGACCATCAGCTGTAAAAACAGCAGCACCTTGCTGCAAACTCTTATTTACATCCACTTTCACTTTTACAGGCAAAGAATAACCGGAATCAGTGATAGAACTCTGATAAAGATTGTTGAAATATGGGTTGGTGCCTTTAGACCAGGCAATAGCAGCACTATCTCCCCTGGAAGAAGTGAACACAAAAGTTTTGTTATCCATCCAAACAGGGGCATAGGTGGCTCCTCCCTGGTTAATAAAACTATTCATCTTGTCTACCTGCACATTGAATTTTTCAAAGGACAACTGTTCTTGTATAAACTTACAATTGGCCAGTTCTTTTTTTGCACTGTTGGTATACTCATCCTCCAAAGTACGACCTTGTAAAAAATGTTTAAACTCACCTTGCGCTTCCGAATACTTTGTATTGGCACGAAGGCTTACACCATACCAGTAATGTGCCAGTGGAAAACTCGCCGAATCAAACTGCGTACTCACTCCATACCACTTTTCAGCATTGGAATAGTCGAAATACATCCGGTACGATTCAGCCAGGCGGTACACTACATTCTCATAAGTGTTCGCCTCTTTTTTCATTCCTTTGGCAGCAATCTTTACCATATAAGGTTGATAGTTTCCCAGGGCAGTCTTCGCATTTTTACTGGTCAGAAACTTTGCATAATACTGGGCGGCGGAATAATAATCCCCCCGCTCGTAAAACATATCTGCAGTTCTTTTATAATCATACAGGTATTGAGCAGAGATAATATTGCAACATAATAGCAGGATTATCGTATAAAAGCTCACTTTAAGGAATAGAGCGTTAGTATATTTCATATTCTTATTTTAATCCAAGGCCTTTCTTTAGCTAAGCAAAAAATTATAATCTGGGGCATATAAAATTCTCACTGGGAAAAGCTCTTGTTCTTCTTCCTGTAAAGGACAATGACAATTCAAATGCATTGCTTGCGCGGGCCAGGTTTTTTAGTTTAGACACGTTAGCATCATAGCTGACACCCAATATCATGTGTTCGTAATGAAACCCAATGAATGGAGTTACAGCATCCTGAAAGCGATAATACCCGCCTACTAAAAAATCAGTGAAAGTATTAGCCTTGAATTGTGCATACGCTCCCACCATCTTCTCTTCCGAATTGCCTTGCCTCATATACAAAGCATTGGGTGTAACCACAAGCGCTTCACTCAACACCCATCTCACACCACCATGTATAGCATAACGAATAGGCAAGGTTTCCTTTTTACCATATACAAAAGGATCTTCCGGACGTGTCAGGTGAAACGCAGAAACTCCCAGAAAGGTGTTTAAAGTTTTATTAGGATCAGAATCGAAATATAACACACCTGCGCCCGCATCAAACACATTGGAAGAATTGCGGCTCAGGGCCTCACTGGTAGGATTACTGGGATTGTATCCTGTAATAGGATTCCACTGATCGGCAAACTGGAATTTGGCAGGATCAAATCTCCTGCTCAATAAGCCGGCTTGTAAACCAACTACCAGACGTTGATATCCATTAGGCCCAAACTTAATCCCGGTATATGCTGCAGAGGCATAGGCATTAAGATAGTTATAACCTGCATCCCCTGCAGCCTGGTTCATTATATTCAGGCCCAGATTCAGATTTTTCTTGGTTACAAAATCGGCAGATAATCCAACAGTTGAAAAAGGGTTGGCAATATTATTCCACTGGCTTCTATAATTGGCGCTTACCCGGTAATCGCCATCAATAGCACCTGTTAAAGCAGGATTCAGCCACATAGGATATGCATAATATTGCGAGAAGTGAGGGTCCACCTGTGCTTTTAAACAGGTGGTTCCCAACAACATGCTGCACAATGCAAGCAGCTTAATATTATTTTTCATTCGCATAACTTTATTTTTAACGTACCAGGCTCACAGAACCTTTTCTGTCAATAGTGGTACCATCCAACAGTTTAATTTTGAAAATGTATACATACACCCCTACAGGCTGTAGCTGTCCACCCGCCATACCATTCCAGCCCGTTCTGTCCTGGGTATGATATATCAGCTCGCCCCACTGGCTATAAATCCACATTTCCAGGGTTGCTATGTTATTGCTTAACGCGGTGAAGTAATCATTCTTACCATCATTATTAGGTGTAAACACATTCGGAATAAACACGCTGTTACCTAACGGATTGGTAGCTGTACCGCTAACCTTAGCAGACAGGCTGCTTGTTTGACATACCTGTGCTCCTATAGCTCTCACCTGGATAGATACTTCCTGGTTTGGCTGTAAGCCTCCGATGGTATGAGATAAGCCATTATTACCGTTTGGAGTAGTAAAGGTTACACCATCCAGCGTCACCTCATAACCAATAGCTCCTGCTACCGCATTCCACTTAAAGGTCACTGACGCTGATGTAACAGAATCTACTGTTACTACAGGTGCAGCCAATGGACGATAAATGGTAACCGTAGTCTGGCCTCTGTCCGTACTGGCGCAGCCACCGGCATTGGATACTGCTACATAGAAAGTAGTATCAGATGTAATAGCCCCTGTTGCAAAAGTGCTGCCGGTAAATATTACCGTATTGCTGTTAGCACTGTTATACCAGTTATATACTGCACCTGGCACAGAAGAAGAAGCAGTAAGCGTTACCATACTTCCTGAACATACCGCAGGCGTGCTATTGGCAATCGCCGGAGCGGCCGGAGCAGCAGAAACGGTTACGTTTACAGTAGAGCGTGTACTGCTTGCACAAGAAGAAGCATTTACCGCCTCTACATAATACACTGTACCCGAAGTGATATTATTAAGCACATAATTAGCGCCTGTAAACAGTACAGCACCACCAGCAGCTGTACTATACCAGTTGTAAGTATATCCGGATACCGGATTTTGTACCTGCAACGTTGCAGCACTACCCGAACAAACAACCACATTATCAGACACTACGGCCGGCGCATCCGGAACTGCATTTACAGTTACAGCTACTGTTGCACGTGTGGTGCTTACACAGCCAGCATTAACAGCTGTTTCCACATAGTAGCTGGTGCTGTTGTTAAGCACATTGGTAGCATAAGTATTACCAGTAAACAGCAGATTACCACCTGCCGGTAAATCATACCAGTTATATACATATCTCGAATCAGGACTTTGTACACTTAAAGTAGCCGGAGTACCTGCACAAATGGTACGTCCCGTAGCAGCTATCACCGGTGCAGAAGGCGGTGCAACCACAGTTACGTTCACTTGTGTACGTGAACTTGCTGTACAGGTTGCATTGCTCACTTCTACAAAATAAGTAGCGTTTGCTGCCAGCGGAAGCGTTGTATAAGAAGATCCTGTTGCCAGTAATAATCCTCCGCTACCCGCTGTATACCATCTGTAAGTGAGATCCGTTTGCGCATTTTCTACCTGTAAAGTGGTAGACTGGCCTATACAAGCTGTAGTTCCTGTTGCAGAAACAGTAGGTGGTTGTAACACATTACTTACCTGCACAGTAGCCGCAGCCCTTGTTGCACTGGAACATCCTGTGCCGCTGCTGGCCTCTACATAATAGTTGGTATTAGTGGTAAGGGCAGGTGTAACAAACGTACTGCCACTAAACACCAGGTTACCACCTGTGGCAGCATCGTACCACAAATAAGCAATACCAGGTTGTGGAGTTTGAATGCTCAAGGTAGCCGTACTGCCCGAGCAGGTTACTACGCCGCTATTTACCAGAACAGGGGTAACAGGCTGTGTATTCACTGTTACAGGAACCGCCGTACGGATGCTTGCTGCGCAACCTGCGGCACTGCTGCTTTCAACATAGAAAGTAGTATTGGCAGATATGGCAGAAGTCACATAAGTAGTTCCTTCCATTAACAGATTACCACCAGCCGCTGCATCGTACCAGCGGTAAATAATACCAGTTTGTGGTGAGGCTATGGTTAAAGTAGCCTGGCTTCCCGAACAAATACTGGTTCCGGTAACTGCAGGAGCAGAAGGCGACTGAGATACAGTTACATTCACCGTAGTCCGTGCGTTACCTGTACAGGTACCATTAGTTACCTCTACATAGTAAGTAACACTTGCATTCAATACAGGAGTGGTATAAGAAGAACCCGTAGTAACCAGGTTGCCGCCACTGCTGGCAGTATACCAGCTATAGCTTAATCCTGGCTGAACATTATTGACAGTTAACGTAGTAGGATTACCTGCACAGATATTAGTACCGGCTGCATCAATCACAGCATCTGCCGGACGTGTATTCACAGTCACGGTCACCTGTGTACGTGATCCACTGGTACAGCCGCCATTAGCAGCTCCTACATAATAGGTAACACCAGTAGTTAATCCCGGAGTAGTAATGCTGGTGCCGCTGAACAGCAGGTTACCAGCTGTAGGTGCATCGTACCAGTTATATACAGTACCCGCCTGTGGAGTTTGTACACTTAACACAGCGCTGTTACCAGAACATACCGGGTTGGTAGCTCCTGCAATCACCGGAGCAGCCGGCGTTGTATTTACCATAATAGTAACCACCGCACGAACAGGAGCGCTACAGCCAGCAGCCGATACGGCATCTACAGAATAAACAGTTGCTGTAGTTAATGGTGCTGTAGTATAAGTGGTTCCCACTGCTACTAAAGTACCACCGGCATCATACCAGTTATAGGTTACATTTTGTTGTGGAGTTTGAACAGAAAGTGCAACGGTTCCGCCTGAACATACAGAAGATCCGTTACCATTAATAACAGGAGTTACAGGTGCAGGAGTCACATTTACCACAGCAGTTGCCCTGGCCACACTTGCACAACCAGCACTGTTGGTGGCCTCTACATAATAAGTAGCGCCTATAGCAAGTGTTGGAGTGGTAAAGCTGGCTCCTGTAAATAACAGGTTACCACCTGTGGCAGAATCATACCATTTGTAGGTTATACCTCCGGTTACATTCTGCACCTGGAAGCTGGCCGCATTACCTGCGCAAATAGCTACATTCACATTTGCCAGCGTTGGAGTTGCCGGCTGGGCGTTAACAGTAACAGTAACCTGTGTGCGACTGCTACCAGTACATCCGGCAGCGCTGATTACTTCTACAAAATAAGAAGTATTGGCAGTTAACGCCGGTGTTACAAAAGTAGCACCATCAAACAAAGCATTACCGCCTACAGGCGCATCGTACCATCTGTAAATTGCGCCGGTTTGTGCATTCTGCACCTGGAGGGTAGCAGCAGATCCGCTACATACAGATACATTATTGCTTACTACAGTTGGCGGTGGCAATACAGGGTTCACCACCACAGTAGCCGCTGTTCTGGCGCCTGTGCTACAACCAGCTGCATTCACAGCTTCAATATAGTAAACAGTGGTTGCTGTCAACACCGGTGTCTGGAAGGTAGTACCACTAAATACAATACTGCCACCATTGGCCACATTATACCAGTTATAAGTTACCCCCGCATCCGGATTTAATATTTGTAAAGTTGCCGATCCGGAACAAACAACAGTACTGTCATTGGTTCCCACAATTCCTCTTGAAACCGGCAATGTATTCACTGTAACATTCACAGTATCCCTGTTCGTACTTACACAGGTTGAACCGGTATTCACCGCCTCTACACTATAGAACGTAGAAGTAGAAAGAGCCGGTGTAGTAAAGCTGGTTCCGGTTCCTCCCAACACACCACTGGCGTTATACCAGTTATAAGTAACACCCGTTTGTGCACCATTCAGCGTTAATACCGCTGTTTTACCAGCGCACACCTGTACTGTATCGTTAGCAGCCACAGGCGTTTGCGGTGCAGCATTTACCAGCACAGCAACCTGCACACGGTTAAGGTTAGGACAATTGGTAGAGGTTCTCCTGGCCTGCGCATAGTAAATGGCCGTGTTGGCTAATGCAGGCGTTGTATAAGAAGCTCCGGTAGCCACCAGGGAATCTCCTGATACTCCATTCGTATACCATTCAATAGTGGCATTAGGAGAAGCAGTTGCGGTCAATGTTGTAGTACCGCCGCTACATATGGCAACCGGATTATTGCTGGTTAACACCGGAGGAGCAATTAACCGGGTTGTATAATAAATATTAACACTGGTTAACGCACTTACCAGCCCACTGGTAGCTCTTACCTGTATACCATCAAATGGCTGGGCAGGCACAAACTTCGCAATAAACTTACCACCTGCTCCCAGTCCAAGCAGTTGTATATGAATTAATCCATTATTTAAAGAGACAGCATCGCCATTAGGAGTAGCGCCGTTGTACGACTGTATTTGTATACCACTCAGAATATCCGCCGCTAATACTGTTGGCGGACCTTCCAGCAAAATAGCAACCGTATCGCCAGCCGTGCTTACAGATGGGAATTTCAGTATCTGTTCAGCATAAGCATTCACCAGGCCAACTGCAATATTTAAAGTAGAAGCTGTAGCGGTATCTGTATCCACCGCACCGCCAGCATTCGTAATGCCACATCCTATACATAATCCATCTACTGTATTGGTTTCACTGGTAGCAGCGTCACAAGCCAGGTTCACACCTGGATTTACAGTAATGGTAACCGCAGTTCTGGTAGAAGTAGAACATGCAGCACCAGCCAGCACGGCCTCTACATAATAGGTAGTAGTAGCTGTTAAAGGCGGTGTATTATAAGTAGCGCCAGTAAACACAGCAGTACCACCGGAAGGCTGCAGGAACCAGTTAAAGGTTACACCGGCAGTAGCAGAAGTAGCCGTAATAGAAGCACTTTGTCCAGCCTGTATCACCGCACCTGGTGCATTCACCGTAACCACAGGTGCAGCCGGTGGCTGACTCAACGTTACAGCAACACCGGTACGTGGGCTTACGCAATTAGTGCCACCTACCGCTTCTACATAGAAAGTAGTATCGCCAGTAATAGCCGGAGTAGTAAAGCTTGCTCCGGTTGCTAATACCGCACCGCCAACAGGTACATTATACCAATTATAAGTAAATGAGCCCTGTGGATTTTGTACACTCAATACCGTAGCATTTCCTGAGCAGGATGCTACTGAATCACTGGCTACAACAGGAGCTTGTAATCCGGCATTTACCACTACAGTAACCATTGAACGTGTAGCACTGATACAACCGGTACCATTGCTGGCGCCTACATAGTAAACTGTATCTGCACTTAATGCAGGGGTAGTGAAGCTTGATCCGGTAAATATAGCCGTACCTCCGGTACTGTTACTATACCAGCTATAGGTAATGCCAGCCTGTGGATTTTGCACAGAAAGTGTAGCAGGTACACCCGCACAGGTTGTTACCGTAGAGTCTGTTACAGCCGGAGCGCCAGGAGCAGGAATCACATTCACTACTACCGGCTTACGAACAAGAGCAGCACAACCTGTATTACTTACAGATTCTGCATAGTATATAGTAGTATCCGTTAATGCAGGAGTAATATAAGTAGCGCCCACTATTAAAAGAGTACCGCCTGTAGAGTCGCTATACCATTTAAATGTAGTATTAGCAGGGCTGCTGGCTATTAAAGTAGCCTGCTGGCCTGCACAAATAGCTACAGTATCCGCATTCACAATAGGTCCTGCCTTAATACGTTGTGCATATCCAACATGCACAGCACTTAATAAGGTAGCAAGGCCTGAGTTCATTCTCAACTCCACTCTGTCAAATACCTGGGTTGGCACAAACTTAATGATACCATTAGTATCGCCAGACAGTAGCTGTAGTTGTACTAAGCCATTATTGGCAACAGTGGTTCTGTCATTATTATAAGTAGCGCCATTATAGCTGGCTACCTGTAAAGACGACACCACACTGATGTCAGTTAAACCTACAGGGAAAGTAACATGAATGGCCACCGTATCACCCGCATCGCCAGTGAATGGGAAACCTAATGTTTGTTGAACATAAGCATTGGTTAAACCAGCTATCACATGCAGCTCAGAAGAGGTGCTGGCGTCATTATCCACGGCAAGTGCAGCGGAATCAACAGAACACAGCACACACAAACCGCCCACAGCAGTAGTTTGCGTAGTTGCTACATCACAAGGTACCGGAACTCCCGAACCGGTAAATACTGTAACCGGAACTACCAGGCGTGTAGCTAAACTACAGGTATTGGCACCGCCTGCACCTAAATAATAATTGGTGGAAGCAGTTAATGCAGGCGTTGTAAAGTTTGGACCTGTAAACGCCGGAGTACCACCTGTTGCAACTGCATACCAGCTAAAGGTTGTATTAGGCGTAGAAGAGCTGGCTACAAAGCTGGCAGTTTGTCCACTGCCAATAACTGCCGACGGTGGCGTTACAGCCACATCAGCAGGCGCTGCATTTACAGTCACTACAGCAGTAGCGCGTCCGGTACTGCTACAGCCATTATTAACGCTTTCCACATAATAACTGGTGTTAGCCGTTAATGCAGGGGTTACCAGGGTATCGCCTGTATACACAGGGGTACCGCCACTGGCAGTAGTATACCATTTAATCAGCATTCCAACAGGCGCTGTCACATACAATTTCGCAGAATCTCCGCTACAAATGCTCACAGAAGTAGCATTCAGGGTCGGATTATCCGGAATGGTATTGGGAACAACATTCACCTGCGTTCTATTCACATTCACGCAACCATAGCGTGAAGACTCTATATAATAAGTTGTTGGAGTTGTTACAGGAGGAGTAGTATAAGTAGTTCCGGTAAATACAGGAGAACCACCCGCCGCTGTAGTATACCAGTTAATAGTGGCATTTACAGGGCTGTTCACAGTAAGAACTGCCGAAGAACCGGTACATACATTTACTATATTCTGGCGGGAAGAGAACACCGCCGCATCATATACATATAAGTTAGAAAGCACGTTTGCCACACCATTCAGCACTACAGCTATTCCATTAAAGGAATGCGGTGCAGCCAGCTTCAATCTGAACCTTCCTCCACCTAATCCTAATAACTGTGCTTTTACCAAACCTGAATTAGCTACAGTAGCGTCGCCATTAGCAACATTACCTGTGTAAGTTTCTAATGAAATAGCCCCCAGCACCTGCGCGCCTAATACCTGGGAAGGCACTTCCAGGTCAATTTGTATGCTATCACCTGCACTGTAATTACCAGAGAATTTCAGCACCTGGCCAACAGTAGCAGCAACCCCAACCGTAGCAGTAATAGTGGAATGAGTAGTAGTGTCGCCATCAACAGCCAGCAAAGGATCTGTAATACTACAACCCACACAAACACCCGTAGTAACCGGTCCGCTTTGTGTACCTGCATGTGCAAGCACCGATTGTGGAGCCAGTAAAGGAGTACCGGCATAGGTTTGAACAGCATATATCCTCAACTGACCAACAGCACTCACTCCGGCCAGTGTAACAGCTACACCGTCAAAAGAGTTTTTAGCTGGTACCGTTACTTTAATTTTACCACTACCACCAGTACCCAGTAATTGCGCACTCGCAACAGCACTATCCAGGAATACTAAGTCACCATTAGCATTATTGCCACTATAGGTTTGAATAGCAATCCCTCCTAACAGCGTTGCACTTAATAATTGACCAGGCACTTCCAGTATTACACTAATACTATCTCCCGGATATCCCGTGTTACCGAACTTGAATAGCTGGCCAAAACCACCTACACCAACTGTAGTGGAAATAGTAGAATAACTGCCGAGGTCAGCACCAATGGCATTATCCCCATTGGTAACAGCACATAATAAGCACAAAGACTGATTTTGTGTTGATTGTGAAGTAGCATAACCACACACTACATCATTCACCACATTCACAGTAACCATGGCACGGGTTAAACTGCTACATCCGCCAGGATCAGCCGCTTCTACATAAAAGCTGGCACTATTGGAAAGCGCTGGCGTAGTATAGCTGGTTCCTGTATGTAATAAGGTACCACCCGCAGCCGAATCATACCAATTATAAGCAAGACCATCTATCGGTCCGTCTATAGTAAATGTGGCAGCACTGCCAGGATTAACATTTGCAACAGGATCTACCAGTATTGGTGTAGAAGGCGAAGGCTGCACAGTCACACTCAATTGAATACGTGCACCATTTGTACAACCACTTGCGTTTACAGCTTCTACATAATAATTGGTGCTGGCAGCCAGCTGTGGCGTTACAAAATTAGTACCCGTAAATAACAGGTTTCCGCCGGTAGCTGCATCATACCAGTTATACACAACCCCCGTTTCCGGATTTTGTATCGCAAAAGAGGTGGTTCTGCCTGAACAGATTTGCCTGGTTAAAGGTGTGGGGTTAGCCACTAAAGGCAACTTGCTCACAGGCACCAATACAGCAGTTCTGCCATTAGTATTGGTACACGTACCATTAGATGCTTCTACATAAAAAGTAGTACTGTCTGTTAATAATGGAGTTACAAAGCTTACACCCGAGTCCAATACAGCTCCGCCGGTAGCACCAGTGTACCATCTGTAAGTAACGCCCGTTTCCGGATTTGTTACAGCAAAGGTAGCTGTCCTGCCTGTACACACAGGTTGCACTGCAGGCACAACAGGATCAAGCGGAATCGTTTTCACTGTTACAGTCACTCTTACCCGCTCACTTTCATAAGTACAACCTATTTTAGCCGCTGCTACAAAATAAGAACGCGTGGCACTTAAAGCACCCGTATTATAAGTAGCACCAGATGAAGTTGTAAATAATGGGGTCGGGCTGGTAGAATCAGCATACCAGCGTATTTCATTACCTGTGGAAGTAGTGGCATTCAATCCCACCGAACCACCGGTACATATAGTATAATTCTGTGATTGGCTTCCACCAAACGTAGGCTTACCCGCTGTGCGGATAGCTCCGTAGTAGCGGATAGTTTGCGTAAGATTCGCATTCAGCAAAGAAGAGAAGGTTAGTCGAATCCTGTTTACAGGCTGACCTGGCCTTATTATAAAAGGTGTTTTCTGTCCACTGTTTAAAAGCCCCACTAAATCTAATCCCAGTAAAGTATTTAATTGCTGGGTAGAAACCAGTGTTGTTCCATTATAAGAATTGACAGTAATATTATTAGCCAGCCCTACATTTAATAACGCAGGAGAAGATTGTACCTGCAAATGAAACTCATCATCTGCCTTAGAAAGGTTATCAAAATAAACATCCTGGCTGATAGAACCTGCTACCGCCAGCGCCCCTAAACCCAGTTCAGAATAATTGGTAGTATCTGTATCTATTATGTTCTTAGGATCGCGTACTCCCGCATTACCTAATTGTAAAGCATCCAGGCTTAATCCTGAACCATCAAAGGAAGTAGCAAAGCCTTGTACACAAGGATCAGAGCTGCCTGATGCATTATAAAAGGCATAGTACACCTGCGTACTGTTGCTGGTACCCAGTAATACCGCATTGGTTACATCCTGGATATAAATTCTGTCATAGGCGGCTGCAGGCGTTAACGCTATGTAATAATATCCGTTCACATCCTGAACAAGTTTCAGGTTGTCGGCAGAAAACGGAGTACTGCTGGCGCCACTTAATACCGCCGTAGCTCCGTTACGCGCCTGTATATTAAAATAGTGATTGCCGAGTACCACAGTACCCAGCACGTTGGCCAGTAAATTACCTAAGCTGCCTCCTAACAACGATTTCAACAAACCGGTATCTGTGTTAATACGCACATAAGTAGTAACACCTGCACCTACTGTTGTTGGAAATTTCAGCTCCAGCGTTCCCTGGTAACTCCCTAAGCCTACAGCTACCCCTCCATAGGAGTTTAGCTGGGCAAAAGAAGTTTCAGAGCTACTGATAGCATTGGTAGGGTTGGTTACATGATCCGACGCTGCGGTGCCAATAGTAACCTGATTGGCATAAACCCGCTGGGCGCTTACCCTGTTCATATAAAATGAACAGAAAAACAGCAAGGGAATTGCGAAAGTTTTTAAGTAAGACCTCATCCGCCCGGTGTAAAGCTTCATCATATTCCGTGAATTAATATTTCTTTTAGAGTTCTGTTCATGCCAGGCATAGCCTTGCATACAGAGGCATTCAGAAAATATTGGATATTCAATCGAACTTGACAGCCAGGTTCTGTTCAGGCAGTTCACATACTGAACAGAAGCCGTTACGGGCATATTGGATTTTAAATGGGAGACGTTTCTTTACTTCAAAAGCGCAGCGCAATACATCTGTTCTATTGAAATCAGCAAGCATCAGATTTCCCTTAAAGCCTATTTTAATACGTTTTAATACGGCGTTTTAAAACAGGGCGTTTTTATGAAATCTGTAACAAATGTAAAATCATAGAGAAATTAAAATTATTCATTATATTCACTAGAGTCATCCTGTTCACAATTTTATCTTTTTCTAATCCTGTTCATTTTGTTCAGGATTATCTATATATTCATTTATCTTTTTTCTTTGTGTGAACGAAAACATCAAATCCAATTCAAACCTAGGGAAGCCTTAATTGCATGAGAACATTCATTGAAGATGAAGTTATTAACTCATTGGTGAATAAGGTTTTGTCAAGATTTGGGAAGAAAAGCATCACACCGGCAGAGTGCAAAGCCCTGTCAAACGATATTCTTGCCCAAACCGGTAAAACGGTAAGTGAAACAACGTTAAAGCGGCTGCTGGGATTTGCCAGGAGAAGTTTTGACTTTTCTATTTATACGCTTGATACACTGGCCGAATACCTGGGTCATCCCAACTGGGATGTATTTTATAAAAGTACCATGCCCGCTATAGCTACCACTACGGTGGTAGACAATCCCAACAAATGGGAGAATCTTAAAAACACCAGTTCCAAATATTCACGTTATACTGTTCAGGCTATCAAAAACAGTTCAGGCATTCCGTTTGCCGAAACCCTGCACAGGGAAGAGCTAACCGCCTTTATTAAAAAATTTATGCTTACCAGCCAGTCAATAGCCCCTATAGTGGCTCCTGCCGGCTTTGGCAAGTCTATTGGTCTTGCCCACACCGCTTTAAAATTATGGCTGGGAAGCTCCCCTATCTTCCCCAATGATATATGCTGTTTTATAAACATACAACAAGCACAAACAGTTGCTTTACAAAAACATCCTATATCTGAATGGTTTAGCAAAGACCTGAACCTGTTGCATGAAGAAATTACAGCACTCGAAGCCATTAAAAGGAAAGAAGATAAACTGGTTATTATTATTGAGGGGTTTGATGAAAGAACTTTCTCAGCAGATAAGCTGAAACTAATATATGCAAACATTATAGAATTCATTAACTATAATAACGCCACCGGTTGGGTTAAAGTAATCCTGGCTTTACGCCCTTCTACCTGGACCAAACTGGTACATGCTTATTTCAGCCCCAGCTTCTTCCACTCCCGTGTGTTTATAGATAATTCTTATCCTTACGAAAACGTAATCCACCATACTCTTCCTCTATCTCCCGGCGAGATAAGGAAAATACTGGCATCCCACCATGCAGCACGCCAGGTAACCGATAGCCTGTCAGGCGATCTGCTGGAGCTATTGTCTTACCCACGCTACCTGGACATTATGCTCACCATGATGCCCGATAAATCAATGCGCCCCAAAACTGAAGAAGCATTAATATATAAAATCATAGACACCAACTCACGTCACCATTTTCAGTTCGATTCCCATGCGGCAATTAAGTCAAAAATTATCGACAAAATTGTTTCTGCCATAGCGGAAGGCAATAAAGAACAGGCAGATACCGACTGGGCGTTAATTAAAGATGTGCTTACCTCTTCTGCCTACAGCCAGCTGATCGACGACTTTTTCATTGCAGAACAAAACCAATATGGCAATTCCCTGCCACAACCACGCAGCATTAGTTTCCATAATAAATATGTAGAACAGTATTTTATTAGCTGGAGCCTGATGAAACGGAATAACCAAACCGTTAACACCGATCTGGTGAACAAAGTATATGAAAATGAATACCTGCAGTCGGCAAAACAAAATATTATTAAATGGTATATCCTGCACTCCTTTTTCATGAATAATGGTAAGGCCTTACAGGAAATATTCAACTCTTCTTATATTACCGGTAAAGACCGGCTTCGCTATTTCGAATTTTTAGTAGAATTATCAGATGGTACACACGATCAGAATAAACTGATACAAAACCTGCTGGTGAATAACGACTTCATACAAACCTTTTTTGACAAAGGATTATTGTACGAACATATCGGGTCGCCTAACAGCAAGTTATTGGTAGTACTGTTCAATCTCTCCAAACAGGCCACCTGGAAACATTGTACCCTTACCCTGCTATTCCTGAATGCTATATTGCACCTGAAAGCCTATCGTGCTGAATCTTACCTGCGCGAATACCGCCAGATAGCCCGGCACTACGAAACGCCGGAAGTACAGTTTGCACAACAGATAATGGAGGTAATGCTTGATTATGCCAGGTATGAAATTAAAAGCGATCAGCTATCTCATATACTTAACAGGTTTGTAGATACTATCTATCAGCCGTTATCTGAAAATAATTCACATGCCTACCTGGATATTATATTAGCGGTATATGGCATGCTGTACATGGATGCCTATAAAGAGCTGTTTTACTTTACAGAAGCCATACAACAAATATTGCCACAATACAATCATGAAGCGTCTGGCTATGTAACCACACTACTCAACTATGTACATAAATATGCATCAGTAATGTACCAGTCAACTGACGAAATACCTGGTAATGAAATAACTGTATTGCTTAATAATGCCGAGGTGCTGCCGGAAGAAGACTCCCTTAACAAAACGTTGTTATACTTGCTGGGGGCCAGGTATTATGAGAAAAGAAAAGAAATGAACTGGTGTGTTACCTATGCTAACAAGGCCTCCAATATGGCTAACGACCACCAGATACAACTTTTTAGCCTGATGTCATATAAAATATTAAAGCATGCTTACATATTATCCAATCAATCTGAAAGAGCTGAAATTGCAGAGGTGAATATGAAAAAGCTGCTGGTGACCGAAGTGCAGGAACAATTTTTCACAGGCGAATCAGTAGTCGATTTTCGTATATAGCAGATTATAAAAACAAAAGCCGGCAACATTTGCTACCGGCTTTTTATCTTTTAGCAGTATCAGACTTAGATCTTAAACAACCAATTGTGGGTATCAGCAGTTTTACCTTCACGAATAGAAGCTAAAGTTGCTTTTACCTCAGGAGAAATTTTGAAATTGTTAATATCAAACTCCATTACAAAATCTTTGTATTTCAATTCTCTGATAGGGGCAATTACCGCAGCAGTACCTGTACCAAAAGTTTCGGTAAACTTGCCGGCTTTGTAGGCTTCTACCAGCTCGTCAATGTTCACTCTTCTTTCTTCTACTTTGTAACCTGCTTCTTTCATTAACGTAATAGCAGTAGCCCTGGTAACACCTTCCAGAATAGTACCTTCTTCCAGAGAAGGAGTCACTACTACATTATCAATTACAAAAAACACGTTCATCATACCCACTTCCTGTAACCACTTATGCTCTACAGCGTCAGTCCACAGCACCTGGTCGTAACCTTGTGCTTTTGCATCCGTAGCAGCTCTCATGCTTCCACCGTAGTTACCGGCATTTTTAGAAAAACCTACCCCACCCGGAGCAGCACGTGTATATTGTTCTTCCACCGCTATTTTCATCGGTTGGGCATAGTAAGGACCACCGGGGCTTAATATCACCAGGAATTTATATGTTTCAGAAGGTTTTACACCCAGCATCGCGTCTGTTGAAATCATAAACGGACGGATATACATGGAGTGTTCTTTCAAAGCAGGAATCCAGTCACTTTCAATATCAATCAGCTGGCGCATGCCTTCGATAAAAATTTCTTCCGGCACTTCCGGCATGTTCATACGAACAGCTGATTTGTTAAAACGCTTGAAATTGTCGTAAGGGCGGAAGATAAATGGCTCACCATTATCGTTTTTGTATGCTTTAATGCCCTCAAATATCGCCTGACCATAATGCAGCACAGAAGTAGAAGGGTCCAGCGTTAATGGCTGGTAAGGCTTAATTTCTACTGTTTTCCACTCACCATCCGCATATTCAGCTTCCAGCATATGGTCGGTAAAATATTTACCGAAAGGAATATTCTCCAGGTTCAGGTCGTTCAGCTTACTTTTGGCCACCTTCGTAACCTGTATTTCCAAAGCATCTATCATAACACTATTTTTGTTGCAAATAAACGAATTAACAAGAAAACTAACAACCGTTAATAATATACTTATGTCAGGCTTACGTTTCCAGATACCACCTACCTTATTGGCTGGTATTTACAAAGATACACTTATCGCCTCAGACGAGGCGGGTGTAGCAACGGAAAAAAACACTCCGGTACCGGCAAAACAAACGCCTGTTCCGGTTAGTTCTCCTGCTGCTGCCCTGCCCGATACCCCTCCCGAAAAATGGGTATTAGGTGGTAATGCCCGTGGCGTGGTGGTGGTGGTAAATGACCCTGATAACGTGTATCTGGCCGATGACGTATTACAGCTGCTTACCGGCATATTAAACGCCTGTAAATTGAACATGGCAGATATTGCGGTAGTGAATTATGCCCGCTACCCCTACCCGTTCGCACGCCTGCAGCAATTTTTGCAAATTAACAGCTGTATCCTGTTCGACGTATCGCTCGAAACCATGCAGTTACCTTTCAGCATTCCTTACAACCAGGTACAGCAATTCAATAACTGTACTTTTACATACGCACCTGCCCTGCAAACCATGCTGGGAGCATCGGAAGATGCCAAATTGCAAAAAAGCAGACTCTGGTTAAGTCTGAAAAAAATGTTTAATATATGAGTGAGGTAACACTGGTATTTGCTACCAACAATCAGCATAAGATAGAAGAGATAAAAAAGGTAACCGGTAGCCGTTTTAATATCATCACATTAAAAGAAGCAGGCATCGACATTGATATTCCTGAGCCACACCCTACACTGGAGGCGAATGCCAGTGAAAAATCATCCGTAATTCATCAAATTACTCAACAAAACTGCTTTAGCGAAGACACCGGCCTTGAAGTTGCTGCCCTGAATGGCGAACCAGGTGTAAAAAGCGCCCGCTACGCAGGAGAAGACAGAAGTACACAGGATAACATAGATAAGCTGCTAACCAACCTGGCCGGTCAACCCAACCGCAAGGCCCGTTTCAGAACTGTTATTTCCTTAATCTGGAATAACCAGGAATATTTATTTGAAGGTATTTGCGAAGGACAAATTATAGCTGAACAAAAAGGCGTTTCCGGTTTTGGTTACGATCCTGTGTTTATACCGGATGGCGGCAACACCACCTTTGCAGAAATGACTATGGAAGAAAAAAATGTATTCAGCCACAGACGTAAAGCCACTGATAAACTCATTCAATTTTTGCAGCAGCAATAAACCACGGCTTTTTTTATATACGCAGCACACTCACTATGGACAGGATTAAGTTACAATTGCCCCAACAGTTCACCTTTACCACAGAACTACCTATACGTATTACCGATCTTAATTATGGCGGCCATGTAGGCAATGATGTATTTCTATCACTCATTCACGAAGCCAGGATGCAGTTTCTGCACCAACATGGCTACACAGAATTACAATTTGCAGATACCAGCCTTATTATGACCGACTCTGCTATAGAATACAAACACGAACTCAGCTACGGCGATGCTGTTCGTATTTCAGTAGCCGCAACCGGCTTTGACAAACTTGGCTTTGATATTTATTATTTACTGGAATTGATTACGCCTGATGGCACCAAGCTGGCAGGTAAAGCCAAAACAGGGATGACGTGCTTCAACTATGCTGAAAAGAAGAAAACAGCCGTACCAACAGAAGCCATTGAAAAGTTAACCGGCAATCAACAGGTAATTTCTTAGAATTACCTGTTCCATATTTTCCAGTTCTCTTCTGCCTGTATCAACAACATATCATGGCCGTTTTTAACAGCGGCCCCCTGTTGTTGTCCTTTCGCCAGAAACTGCGTCAGTGGCGGGTTATATACCAGGTCGTATAAATAATGACGATCGGTTAAAAGAGCGTAAGGAATATCCGGATACTGCTCTATATTAGGATAAGTGCCTAATGGCGTACAATTCACCACTACTGTATAGGCTTCCATTACTTCCGGAGATAATTCATCGTAGGTTAAATTATCTACAGTTTTTGTGCGTGACACAAATTTGTAAGCAATGCCCCTCTTTTTTAAAATATATTCCACCGCAGCAGCTGCCCCTCCGGTACCTAAAATTAATCCCTGCTGATGATGCGGCTGTAATAAAGGCGCAAAACTTTGCTCAAACCCTACCACATCTGTATTATATCCAATCAGCTTTCCCTCTTTAATACGAACGCAATTACAGGCGCCCATATCCTGCACTACTTCAGAAGTTTCGTGCAGGAAAGACAAAATGCTTTTTTTATGAGGAATAGTAATGCAAAAACCTTCCAGGTTCTTTTCTGTAGCCAGTATGTCGCGCACGCTGGCTATTTCAGGATAAGAGAATAATTGAAACTCAGCATCTGCAATACCTTCCTTCTCAAACTTCTCTCTGAAATAGCCTTGCGAAAAAGAATGGGTTAAAGGATATCCCAATATGCCAAATGTTCTCATTATTTCTTAGCAGTTGTTAGTTGATCAAGATATAAATTAAATGTATCGCCACGCAGGCCTATACGCATAGCTTCCAGCGCAATAACTTCGTGCGGGGCAATGTTACCCAGGTTTACATTACAACCCAACAGTTCCAGGAAGTATAATTGCTGTGATTTCTGTGGCGCTTCCCATAAAATTTTCTCACCAGGGATTTGGGTAAGAATTTCCTGCACCAGCCCTTCACGCACTTCTCCACTGCCCCTGTAAATGCCTACGTTACCCGCTTCACGCGCTTCGGCAATTACATAGGAAGCTCCGGCTTCCAGTTCTGCGCTCATTTGTTCAATCCACTTATAAGGAGGTATGATATGTGCGGCATCTTTACTACCCACTTCACTTAATACGGTAAAGTATTTGGTCAGTTTTTCGATATAACCGCATTTCTCAGCATGAGGGATAGTAATAGAACCATCACTCACTTCTACATACTGGATATTATAATCCTGGCAAACCTTAATATAATCTTCAAATTGATTTCTGATCAGAAAGGCTTCAAACAAGGTGCCGCCAAAGTAAATAGGCAGATTGTAAGATTGGTATACTTCAATTTTCTCCCTAAGATTAGGGGTAACGAAAGAGGTGCCAAATCCAAGCTTAATAATATCAACATGAGGTAACGCAACGCTTAGGAAATTATGTACTTCATTAATGCTAAGACCCTTGTCCATCACCATCGTCACTCCATCAATCCTTGGCTTAACGTTCCTATCCGGCATTTGCGTTAAAGAGAAATTCATCATAACGTTCATTGAAGGCTGCAAAAATAGGAAACGCACCTCAAATGAGGTACATTAGAAAAAAACGTATGTCCTAATTTCCTGTGAATGTTAAATTTTGTGGCCTTTTTTGTAGCGTGCAATCAAATCTACCACCTGATTGTTCTGTAACATAGCCGGCATTAACTCCAGTATTTTCTTTACCAGCTTAGGTGCTTTTTCCATGCCATGCTCTAAATACAATAAAGCTTCTTTAGGCATACCCAGTGAAAAATAACCGGCGCAGGCATAAAAATAAAAGAGCGGCTTTTCGTCTGTGGCTTTCAAAGCAGCACGGCACTGCTCCAGCACTTCTTCATAAAAACCAGCTTTAAACAAACAACGTATCAGTGCTTCCCAGCCCGCTACATTCTTTGCTTTGCTGCGTATTACTACACTGAAATACTGAATAGCTTCTTTATATTTTTCCTGCTCCATTTTACATTGCCCCATAGCGAGGTTGTACTCTGGCACTGATTTCTGCAAACGCATAGCAGAATCAAGGTTCTTTACAGCATTGTCCCACTGCTGCTCACTTATATAAGTAGCGGCAATTTTATAATACAGTTTGCTGTCTTCCGGATTCATGTGTGAAGCCTTGCGATAATGAATTCTCGCCTGTGCAAAATTTCCCAGCCTGTGATAACAATGGCCTATGGCCTCGTATATCACTTCTTCCGGCCTGGTAAGCTCCAGCACTTTCTCCAACGCTTCTATAGCTTCTTTGTATTTGCGCAACCGTATATAGGCATCGCCCATGTTACGATAAGCGTAATCAAATTTTTCGTCTATAACAATGGCGTATTGATAGGCATCAATAGCCTTTTCGTATAGTTTTATTCCCTGGTAACTGGCGGCCAGGTTAAACCAGGCCAGCTCGTTAAAAGGTTGTTCATCTATGATCTGTAAATGCAGTTTTATGCTTTCTTCGTTTCTTCCCGTAAAGTCGGTCCAGAAACAAATTTTGTATAACGCTTCCTCATTACCCGGCTCTTCCTGCAATATCATTTTCAAACAATCAAACACTTTGTCAAACTCTTCGTAATCGTCGTACACATCCGACAATTCAAAAAGCAGGTCAATACGCTCTTCCCCTGTAAACAGCTGTAAGGCATCTTCCAGCAGTTGTACTGCTTTCTCCTGCTGATCCAGCGCCAGGTATGCGTCAGTTTTTAAAATGAAAAGGTTAATATCCTGTGAGTCGAACAACTCGGCATGCTCAAGCACCTCAAGGGCTTCGTGGTATTTGCGGGTTGCCAGTAATATGTCTGCTTTTTTAATCAGCAGCTGCGAGGAATACGGAAAATACTCTAAACCTGTTTCTGCTGCCTCCAATGCACCGGGTAAATCATCCCGTTCATCAAAGTAGTCGATAATGCGCTCAAAGGCTTCTTCTTCCAAAAAAGAATGGCCTCTGCCAGTTTTCAGGTTTTCGTATTGTACCAACAACTCGTTTATTTCTTCTCTATCTTCACTGTAAGGATGCTCTCTCATACGCCTACGGTTACTGAAAAGTAAGAGAAATAGTACAACTTTCCAATTTTGGTAGTCACTTTTTATAATTTGGTCTTTTTTAACAAATCCAAGAAAAAGTTGTTAAATAATTTAGATTTTCACTAAATTTGCAGTACCATGACTAAGCAACATGCACATATCTTATTTCTCACCGCCTTATTGGTGTTTGGTGCTGCGCGCATGTCATTTGCCTCTTCCACCGGCTCCTCTGATGACAGACTGGACAAATTCAGTCTCAAAAATCTGAGCAAATATTCCCGGTCTTACTCCATTTCAGGCTTACGCCCTTCTGGTTTAACCTTTAGCGGCACCCAGGAATTAACTTCACAAAAACTGGACAACAACCAGATTCAGACTAATTCTGTTATTCGTCTGGAAAGAGGTAACACTACTTATGTGTATCCTTATAAATACAAAGTAAAGGTTCCTAAGTTTAAAACGCCTACTACGCCTACCTTCAGATAATTTCCTCTTTATCAGGCTTTTGTTACAGCAGTGACATTACTTGTGCAATTTCTCCGGATACTTTTACCCACTCTTCCGGCACTATTGCCCTAACATTTTGCACTTGTACAAACATTCCGGGTACTAGTACAAATTCTTCCGGCATCTGTTGCGCATCACTTTGTACTTATACAATTTCATCAGATACTTTTAATCACTTTTCCAGTACTTGTGCCCTAATATTTTGCACTTGTGCAAACATTCCGGGTACTAGTACAAATTCTTCCGGCATTTGTTACGCATCATTTTGTACCTGTACAAAATCTTCGGGTACTTTTACTCACTCTTCCGGTACTTGTGCCCTAACATTTTGCACTTGTGCAAACATTCCGGGTACTGGTACAAATTCTTCCGGCATTTGTTACGCATCATTTTGTACTTGTACAAAATCTCCGGGTACTTGTGTAAATTATTCCGGCACTTGTTGCGCAACATTTTGCACCGGTGTAAAATGTTGCTGCACCGGTGTAAATTCTTCGTTTCATTTATTCCGATGAATAAGACAAGCTCCCCTATCAATATGTCAGAGGTAGTAAACTTCGGTCTGCTTTATCCCATAAATTATAAGATGCGATAACCTGTAGTAGGAATTTGAAATTTAGAAGCGGGAACAGGGCTTAAATTAATAACAGTAGCAGAAAAAGAGATCTTATTCCCCTTTTCAGTTTGTGATTCATATTCCAGCACAAAACCTGGAATGCCCTTAAACTGGTAAGTATTTTCGCTAACGGAAGGTGTAATGGCTACAGCATAGAACATATTTAATACGCTGCCGTCTTTCAGTTTTACTTCGGCCTTTTTGCATTCATAGCCTAGTATTGTTTTGGTTTCGTTGCCCAAAGTCACCTGCATGCCCTCATATCTTTTGTTCTGTTCTTTCCATTGGGCTGCATTTAACCGGCTCATATATTTATTACCCCCCAGCTCTCTTAAAATAACAGCTTCTTCTTTTTTGCCATCATAAAAGGTAGTTTGCTGGAAAGTAGGACTTACCAGGTCAGAACGAGTTTCGCTCCCCTTCAGATATAAAGTTTTAGTAGCATGCTCAGCAGTTCCGTCAGAGTTGGCAATGTTTACATTGAATGTAATTGTGCAATCCGCCACCACTTTAGGCGCCTGCGCAACAGCGCCGGAAGCCATAAGAATGAGCATCAAACAAATTAAAATTTTACTCATAAAACCTCAGAATAGGGGTGAGCTATAAAAATAAACCTTCTTTACCATAATCGCGCATTTATCGATTGATTATACAATAATGTAGATAAATGACGCTGATACGTATTATTCCCCAGCGATTTTACCCACCGGATCCCTGATAGGGCATTCGTTAAAAAAAGCTCGCTGGCTTCTGCCAATATCTCTTCTGTAACCGGCACTTCCTGTACCTGCCGTCCCTCTCCACGTATCGCTGCTAACAAATAACGCCGCATTACACCATTAATACCGCCTTCATCCAGTGGCGGCGTTTTCACTACCCCCTCATGCACTACAAACACATTGGCAATAGTAGCGTCAGCTACCCGGCCCCAGGCATTTAATAATAAAGCGTCGTCCAGTTGCTGTTCATTGGCCCACATGGCGGCCAGCGCATAACATTGATAATTGCTGCTTTTAATGGAAGAAAAACGATCTGCCGCTTTTACTGCATCCCTAAAAATACCCACGACCAACCCATGCTCATTCAAACCGGTGGCAGGTGGCTGCTCCCAGGTTTGAATAATAGTATGTGGCAAATGGTCCACCACACCATACAAACCTCCCTCTCCCCTGAAAACAGTTACCCGCACCCGTGCATGCTGCCAATGTCCATTGGCAACAGCCAGCTGTTTAACCAGGCTATCAAGATAGGAAGGTGTAAAAAAATCCGGCACAACAAACCCTAACTGCAGCATAGAGGCAAACAAACGCTCAAAATGAAACTGCTTCAACGCCAGTTCGCCATTTACCAGCTTCATTGTTTCAAACAAACCATCTCCGAATTTAAATCCCCGATAATCGGGCGAAATAAATCCTTGTCCGGCTTGTTGTAGTACACCGTTATAAATCAGGTATTCCGGTTGTTGCATACGCCAAAAATACAGCAGTAGCTATTTCGCTCACTTTTTTTTGCATCCCTCCTGAATTCGTAGGTTTGTGGCCATGAAAATAGCCGCCATTATACAAACGCTCGAAAATGTTGCGCCTCCCTCTTACCAGGAAGGATACGATAACTGTGGCCTGCTCACCGGCAATGCCACAGAAGAATGCACCGGCATTATCTGCACCCTGGATGTAACCGAAGCGGTGATAGCCGAAGCGGTAGAAAAAGGTTGCAACCTGGTGGTAGCCCATCACCCTGTCATTTTCGGCGGACTCAAAAAGCTCAATGGCAATAATTATGTAGAAAGAACTGTAATAGCAGCCATTCGTAACCAGGTAGCTATTTACGCCATCCATACCAACCTTGATAATGTAATAAACGGGGTTAACCAGCGTATAGCCAGTCAGTTAGCACTTACCAACTGCCGCATACTTGATCCCAAACCGGGCTTGTTGATGAAACTGTACACCTTTGTTCCGGTAGCACAGGCCGAACAGGTAAAAGAAGCTTTATTTGCAGCAGGCGCCGGCCATATTGGTCACTACAGCGAATGCAGTTTTAGTGCTTCCGGCAACGGCACATTCAAAGGAGACGACTCTACACAACCTTTTGCAGGGCAGCCCGGCACCCGCCACACAGAAGCTGAATTAAAAATAGAAGTAATATTTCCTGCTTATCTGAAAAAAGCGGTGGTAAATGCGCTCCTGAAAGCGCATCCTTACGAAGAAGTTGCCTATGACGTGGTAGCCCTTCAAAACGATTACCAGCAGGTAGGCAGTGGCTTGGTAGGTGAATTATCTGCACCACTTTCGGAAACAGCCTTTCTCGAAAAACTGAAGCAAGCATTTGGTTTACAAGTAATAAGACATACACCCCTTCTCCAAAAACAGGTAAAAACCGTTGCCCTTTGTGGTGGAGCCGGCAGCTTTTTAACCCGGAAGGCCATTGCCGCCGGCGCTGATGTATATGTCACTGCCGATGTAAAATACCATGAGTTTTTCGACGCCGAAAACAGGCTGGTCATTGCCGATATCGGCCATTGGGAAAGTGAACAATTTACCATAGACCTGCTATATGATATTTTGCTGACAAAATTTCCTACCTTTGCCGTCCTTAAATCAAAAGTGAAAACCAACCCGGTTCAATACTTTTCGTAGATTTAAGTTTCTCAAATCGCCCATTTAAAATCGTACATCTGAATATGGCAGCAGTTAAAGATTATTCTGTTGAAGAAAAACTCTCAGCCCTGGTAAGGTTGCAGAAGATTGACAGCAAACTGGATGAAATCCAGATTCTGAAAGGTGAGCTTCCTATGGAAGTAAGTGACCTGGAGGATGAGATTACCGGTTTGAACAGCCGCAAAACACGTATTGAGGAAGAGATCAATGGCATCACAGAATTTATTGAGCAAAAAAAGCAAGCCATTAAAGACGCGGAAGCCCTGGTAGCCAAGTACGAAAAACAAAGCACCAGCGTTAAAAACAACCGCGAATTTGAAGCTATCAATAAAGAAATAGAAATGCAGCAGCTGGAAGGCAAGCTGGCTGAAAAACATATTCGCGACGCTAACGAAGAGCTGGCTGATAAAGCTAAAGGCTTAGAGTACGCTAAAAAACAAATTGCCACTAAAGACGGCACCCTCAATCACAAAAAAGGGGAACTGCAAAAGATTATTGCAGACACTGAAAAAGAGGAAACACACTTCAGACAGGAAGCTGATCAGGCCCGCAAAGGCATGGACGATCGTTTACTGTATTCTTACGACCGTATCCGTAAAAGCTACCGCAATGGCCTGGCTGTTGTTCCTGTAGAAAGAGATGCTTGTGGCGGTTGCTTCAACGCTATTCCTCCTCAGAAACAAAGCGAAATTCGCCAGCGTAAGAAAGTGATGGTTTGCGAAAACTGCGGACGTATATTAGTAGATGACGATCTGAATAATGCAGTAGAAGTAAAATAAATCATAAATACAGCATAAAATTTGTTGTTAAGGGTACTTCTCAAAGTACCCTTATTTATTTTCGGAAAATGATGATACGTACGCTAACAGTTTTTATCGCGGTATTACTACTTACAACAGCCCTCAGCAACAGCTGTAAAGCAGAAAAGGTATTTGACTTCAATGCCACCTGCGAGAAAGCTTATGCCGACATCACCAGTTTAAAACTGGCCAGCGGGCAGCAGTGGATCAACGAAGTGAGAAAAGAAAACCCCGATAACCTGGTAGCCGATTACCTGGAAAGCTATATTGATTTTTTTATTCTCTTCTTTAATGAAGATCCCCAGGAATACGAAGTACGTAAACCACACTTTTCCGAACGCCTGGATAAACTGGCCGAAGGCCCCAGCTCTTCCCCCTTTTACAAATACAGCCAGGCTGTAGTATCCCTGCAAAAGGCCACCGTAGCCATCAAGTTTGGCGAACGCTGGAGTGCCGGCTGGACATTCAAACATGCATTCGGGCTAATCAAAGACAACAACAAGGCCTTTCCCAATTTTGCCCCTAACAATCTTATTTACGGCCCGCTGGAAGTTGCGGCAGGCACCATACCCAGTGGCTACAAATGGCTGGCAAACCTGTTTGGTATGAAAGGCTCCGTAAAAGATGGTATGCAAAAAATGCGCACCTTCCTCAACGGCTCTGATAAATGGTGTGGTATTTTCTTCAATGAAGCCGCCTTTTATTACTGCTACCTGGTGTACTACATCGAAAACAAACCAGACGATGTAGCTCAGTTCATTATACAAAAGAAGCTGGACGTAGTAAACAACCACCTTTTTACCTACCTGGCCGCCAACCTCAGCATCAACAATAAAAAAACGGACTTCGGCAAAAACATCGTGCTTAACCGTAATCAGTCGCCCGAATACCTGGCCACCCAGGCCTGGGATTTTGAACTGGGCTATGCTTACATGCGCCACCTCGATTTGCAGGAAGCCGTATCGCATTTCGAAGCTTTTCAACACAACTTTAAAGGCAAGTTCTATGTAAAAGATGTGTACGAAAAACTCAGCTGGTGCTACTACCTGCTGGGCAATAAGCAAGCCGCCGAAGCAGCACGTCAGAACATATTGAAAAAAGGCAGTACAGAAACGGATGCGGATAAAAAAGCTGAGAAAGACGCCAAAGAAAACAAATGGCCTAACTCCGTGCTACTGAAAGTGCGGCTATTAAACGATGGCGGTTATAATAAAGAAGCCCTGGCATTACTCAACGGTAAGTCATCGGAAAGCTTTACGCAGATAGAAGAAAAGCTGGAATTCGCCTACCGTGTTGCCCGTATTTACGATGATGTAGGTAAAGACAACGAGGCTATACAGGCTTACCTGGCAGCCATTAAACTGGGCAGTGGCCGTACAGAATATTATGCAGCCCGCGCCGCCCTGCAAATAGGTTATATTTACGAACGCCAGGGTAAAAAAGCAATGGCCATCACTTTTTTCCAGCAATGCCTTGATATGGAAGATCATGAGTACAAAGACTCACTCGACCAGCGCGCCAAAGCAGGTATTGCACGTTGTAAAGGACAATAACAATAAACTGTAAACAGCCGCACATACTTTTCGACATTTGCAGGTTGCTTTTTGACTTTGCATTACTTTTGGCTTTTACAAATCGCCTTTTGAATATCCACTATGTTACAAAGCCTGCATATACAGAACTATGCTATTATTGACCAGTTAACCATTGGTTTTTCTCACCAGTTAAATATTATCACCGGTGAAACAGGTGCTGGTAAAAGTATATTAATGGGTGCCCTTAACCTGATATTGGGTGGACGTGCAGATACTTCTGTATTAAGAAACAACGAACAAAAATGCTACGCAGAAGGCACCTTTAGTGTAGATGGCAAACCGGAGGTGATTCATTTTCTGAAAGCCAACGACCTGGAAGACGGAAAAGAACTGGTGCTGCGCCGCGAAATAACCGCCAGTGGTAAATCAAGAGCGTTTATCAATGACACACCTGTTACCCTGCAACAATTAAAAGAACTGGCTTCTATGCTGGTAGATCTGCATCAGCAGTTTGATACCCTGGAACTGGGTAATGCCGGTTTTCAACGCATGGTACTGGATGCTATGGCCAACCAGTTACCATTATTACAACAATACAGACAACAATTCCATAACTGGCAAAAGTCAGCCACCGAGTTACAGCAATTACAGGAACAAAAAGCAGGCTTTCATAAAGAGCTGGACTATAACCGTTTCCTGTACGACGAACTGGAAGAAGCCAACTTCAGCGAAAACGAACTGGAAGATATTGATAAAGAATTACAGTTACTGTCCAACGCTGAAGACATCAAAGGGGTACTGGACCGTTTATTTTTTGATTTAAAAGAAAGTGAGCAGCCTATTGTTGGTACACTTAAGCAAATGGCCAACCAGTTACAACAATATCAAAGCTACCATGCACAGCTACCATCACTGGCAACCCGCCTGCAAAGCACACAGATTGAGTTACTGGACATTGCCAATGAAATAGCCGGTGTAAGCGAAGGCATCACTTCCGACCCGCAACGTCTTTCCTGGATTAACGAACGCCTGGCCAACGGTTACAAACTGTTTAAAAAACACAGTGTACAAACCACTGCCGAGCTGTTAGCTATACAACGCGAACTACAACAAAAACTGCAGGCTGTTCTCAACATAGATGAATCTATTGCTGAAAAACAAGCAGCTACCGAGCAACTATACCAACAGGCATTAGTGATTGCACAACAATTAAGCGCCGCACGTCACCAGCAGGCTCCCGAACTGGAGCAACAGGTAAATCAACTACTGGCACAAATTGGCATGCCTAATGCCCGCTTAAAAGCGGCGATCACCGAAAGCGCACTACAGGCAGACGGTATTGATGTAATTGAATTTTTATTCGACGCCAACAAAAGCAACCGTTTTGAACCCGTACGCAAAGTGGCCAGTGGTGGTGAATTAAGCCGTTTAATGCTATGTATTAAATCGCTGGTAGCCCGTTCTATTGACTTACCTACCCTCATTTTTGATGAAATTGATACCGGCATCTCAGGTGAAGCCAGTAAGCAGGTTGGCATCATTATGAAAAACCTGGCCGCGCAACGCCAGGTAATTGCTATTACCCACCAGCCACAAATAGCAGGTAAGGCCGACAGACACTTCTACGTGTATAAAGAAACATTTGAAGAAACCGTAAAAACCAACATCCGCATTCTTACTACAGAAGAGCGCATTACTGCCATTGCACAAATGCTGGGAGGTGAAAAACCTACCGCAGCCGCGCTGGAAAATGCCCGCGAAATGGTTATTAATTAATATTCGTTTTCTTTGCCAACATTCCCGGGCATTCCCCGGGCGTATTTTAACATGCAGCAATTCAATACCAGCCTTTTTAAAAAGGCCCTGATCATTACTACCCTATTAGGCATTATTGTACTGTACAGCTCTTTCTCTGTAGGTAAAATTGATCTTTTCCTGCTGTTAAACACCAACCTTGGTAAAGTAATAGATTTTATAATGGTAGTAGGCACTTACCTGGGCGATGGCGCTATGTGGGTACCTGCATTACTGCTGGTATTATACTGGAAGCGTAAAGACAGTTTACCGTTACTGATATCCTCCTTTGCCCTATCCACCATTTTTACACAGGTTTGCAAATACCTGATCATACCCGATGCGCCCCGTCCGTTAAAAGCGCTGGGTTCAAGTCCCCTGCTTTCCCAGGTACATACGGTGCCATATGTAGAGGTACATACCATATCCAGTTTTCCTTCCGGACATACCACCACAGCCTTTACCCTGTACCTGGTGTTCAGCCTGCTGTTAACCGGTAACTGGTGGCTGTTTGCAGGCCTGGTATATGCACTATGGGTAGCCTATTCCCGTATTTATCTCTCACAACATTTTCCATTAGATGCGGGTGCAGGAATGATAGTAGCCACTGTATCCGTTTTATTATCCTGGGGAATTCAGCAATGGTTTATGAATCGTAAAAAACGGGTAGCCGCTTCACAATAAAAAGGCCCCAACCTACGCTGGGGCACCCTTTTTTTAGTTTAAACACGAGGTAGGAAATAGTCATACGTACTAAAAACGGGCACTACGCTGTCAGCGTTTAGTTTTCTCTTAGTGCAAGATAGCTGGCTTCCCGCACATCCGCAACTACAAATTCCGCTACACCTCCTACCTGTATTAGCAGATATTTCTGCACTACAAGTCTGGCTGTTCCCGGCAAAAAGCCTTTTTTATATTTTCCGGCATTAACAAATTGTTATTCTACTGCCTTTTCGCCTTCCCTCTTCACCCGATTAACAAATAGGTAACATTAGCCCGATAGCTTTAATGATCCCATATCTGTCTTATGCTTAACATTACCATTATTAGCTGTGTACTGGTGCAAACAACCATTGCTATATACCTATTGCGCATCAGCAAAATTGAAAACGATTTTGAAAAATGCCTGCAAAAGCTCCTCTATGTTCTGCTGGGCCATCTATCCACTAAATTTTTCCTGCTGGCCATATTGCATAATGTAGACATGTATTCAAAGGTTACTTCCGGCTTTGGCTTATGTTATGGGCCGCTGCTATTAGCCGCCACCCGTGCTTACCTGCAAAAGCCACTCAGCCGCAAAGCCATGTTTTTACACCTCACCCCCTTCATGATATTCAGCTTTGTATATATCGTACTCATTATCAGCTTACTTACCCGGTTTATTCCGCTGGCATACATTGAACGTTATAATTACTATTACCAGCTACTGGTAACCCTTTCCCTTTTCTCCTACCCTTTTGCCATTAAAATAACGCTGCAAAAACAGGTGAAAGACAAACAACATCCTGCACAAAAATTATTGCACAGTGTAAGTGATGTGTTCATTGCAGGCGTATTTACGGGTATGGCATTTTGTGTAACCGGTATTTACCAGATGAACATTCCCTCTTTTGACCTCCGCATTATTCCCTATATCTGCTTCACATCCATTCCACTGTTTATTCTCCGGTATAAGCTGCAACATAAATTCGCAGAGCCGGCAGCAAACTTTGCCCCATTAAAAAATAACACAGAAGAAGAGCCTGAAAAACGTTACCAGAAATCCGGCCTGGACGAAGAAATGATGCTCGGCTATGAAAACACACTCACCACCTATATGCAGCAACACCAGGTTTACCTGAACACCGAACTTTCTCTCGAAATCCTTTCCCAAAAAACCTGCATTCCCAAACATCACCTCACCCAGTTATTAAATGATAAGCTGCATAAAAGCTTTTATCGCTTTGTAAATGAATACCGCATCCAGCATGCTACTGAAAAATTAAAGAACCAGGCCACAGAGGTAAATATCCTTTCATTGGCCTACGACTGCGGTTTTAACTCCAAATCATCCTTTAATAACTACTTCAAACAACTCACCGGCTACACCCCATCTGCCTACCGTAAACTGCACGAAACATCACTTCCTGCAAAGGCATAACATTCGGTCCATCATTTGGTAATACTGAATTAACACACAGCCGGCTATTCTTTAATCAGCTGTATATGAACACTTTATTATGTGTACAACTGTCCTTCCCACACGGTAAATACACTCCAAAGTCCTTCCCTTGTGGGCGTGTTGTGATTCCTTTAACAGAATTCCACATTTGTGCGCGTGCAGCTGACACCTGCATCAAACACATAATCATGAAACAGAAATTGACACAAACCCACTACAGCGGTTTTCTGCTGTTATTGTTACTGGCACTCTCTGCCGTAACTGCATTTGCTCAAACTACCATTAAAGGAAAGGTGACTGCCGCTAATGGCAGCCCACTGACAGGTGTAAACGTATCGGAAAAAGGTACCTCACACAATGCCATTACCAGTGCAGATGGCACTTATACCATTGCAGTAAGCAAACCAGGCGCAGTATTATCATTTACTTATGTAGGTTATGTTATGCAGGAAGTAAAAGTTGGCACCCAGGCCGATATCAGCATTGCCCTGCAGGAAGACAATAACGATATGCGCGAGGTAGTAGTTACCGCCTTTGGCATTAAAAGAGAAGACAAGAAAATTGGTTATGCTGTACAAAGTGTAAAAGGCAGCGACCTGGTAAAAGCCCGCGAAAGTAACCCAATTGCCGGCTTAACCGGTAAAGTAGCAGGTTTATCTATCGGAACCAATGCCGAAATGCTGGGCCGCCCTAACGTTGTATTACGTGGCAACTCAGATGTATTATATGTAGTAGACGGTGTTCCGGTTAACTCCGATACCTGGAACATCAGCCCTGATGATATTGAAACCTACACCATATTAAAAGGCCCTAATGCTGCCGCATTATATGGTTTCCGCGGCCAGAATGGCGCTATCGTACTTACTACCAAAAAAGGCAGCAAGGATAGAAAAGGCTGGACTATTCAGTTCAATAGCTCTCAACAAGTAGAAAAAGGATTCCTCGCCCTGGCTACTCCGCAAAAAGAATACGGCAGAGGCACCAACTACCTTTACCAATATGCCAGCGGTTATACCTATGGCGACCCAACCTCAGCCTCTTTCCTCGGAAAAGACCTGTTATATGACAACGGTCAACGTCTGGCTATCTGGGGTCCGCATTTTGATGGACAGCTTTTAAAGCAGTACGATAGCCCCTACGACCTTACTACCGGTGTAAGAACTCCTACAGCTTATAAAGCACGTGGCACAGATAACCTGAAAAACTTTATGGAGGCCGGCTTCCTGTCTACCAATAACATTTCAGCCTCTGCCAGCGGAGATAACTACGATATCCGGATGTCGTACTCGCATACTTACCAGAAAGGAATGGCTCCCAATACGAAATTAAACATGGACAACCTGAACATCAACACCTCTTATAAGTTCAGCCCCCGTTTAAGTGCCGAAGCCAACCTGAATTATAACACCCAGTACACTCCCAATATTCCCGATGTTTCTTACGGTCCTAACAGCTATGTATACGAATTCAGTGTATATGGATCTGCTGATTTTGATATCCGGGACTTACAAAACTACTGGAAAGGCCCACAGGGTATTACTAACCTCATGCAGTATAACAACGAGTATGGCCGCGCCAACAACCCTTATTTCCAGGCATCTAAATGGTTACACGGACATTATAAAAATGATATCTACGGTTATATCAAGTTGAATTATAAAATTACGGATGATTTAAACGCCAGCGTTCGCTCGCAGGTTACTACCTGGGATCAAACACGTTCAGAAAGCGTTCCTGCCTCTATTAACCTGAATAGTTACCTGGCTACCGGCTGGTATACATTCGGAGCTTATAATGGAGATTACCGCGAAGACCGCCGCAACCTGATTGAAAACAACAGTGACCTGTTATTAACCTACAACAAAAAGCTGGGTAACAACTGGAACCTGTCTGCATTAGCAGGTGGTAGTTGGCGCTCTTTCAAGTATAACTCCACCTATAGCACTACGCAAAACCTGTCTGTTGCCAACGTATTCAGCTTTCAAAACACCAAAAGCACACCTTATATATATAGCTTCCGCTCTAACATGATGGTGTACAGTGGCTACTACTCGGTAGATCTGGGTTACAAAAACTATTTCACCGTTACTACTACTGGCCGTGTGGACAACCTGTCTACACTTTCTAAAAACAACAGTACTTTCTTTTATCCATCTGTAGCATTGAGTTCCTCTATATCTGATTACGTAAAACTGCCTGAATTTATATCGGCTTTAAAAGTACGTGGATCATTTGCTTCTGTTAAAAGCGGTTTAACCCAGGCAACAGCGCCTTCTGCCTATATGCTTATATACGGCAAAGCGGTGGGTGCCAGTGTTACTACAGGCGGCGGTTTATTGGGCTATGGCAGCGAGCTGTATTCCTCATACGATGGACCTTCGTATGCCAACCAGTTTTCTTATTCTACTGCCACCCTGTATAACGGCCAACCTTCTATCAACTACTCAACCAACATAGCCAATCCTAACTTAAAACCTGCCACTAATAAATCTTATGAAGGTGGTGTGGACATGAAGTTGTTCAACAACAGAATAGGCGCTAACGTTACCTATTTTATGAGTGATAACGGTCCACAGATTTACCAGTTAGCTGCTGCCAACTCAACAGGCTTTCAAACCAAAAGCGTTAATGGCGTAGTTACCCGTAAAACAGGATGGGAAATAAGTATGAACGCTGCTCCACTGCAAAGCAAAAACGGACTTAACTGGAACATTACCGTTAACTGGGCCACCTTTGTAGAAAAGCTGAAAGCTATATATGGTACAGAAGAAGTATTAAATATCAACGGACACAGATATCGTGTAGGCGAACGCATGGATGCATACTATGGCACCGGCTTTATGAGAGACCAGCAAGGAAACATCCTGTATACAAAAGGCGCAGGCACTCCTTTATTAAACCCAAGCACTTCACTGGATGACAAAAAATTCCTGGGCAATCTGAATCCTGACTATTCTTTTGGTATCAACAACTCATTCAGCTATAAAAACTTTACGTTCAGCTTCCAGTTTGATGGTCGCGTAGGTGGTAAGATATATGACCGTGTATACAACCAGATGATTAATGCAGGTACTGCTGCTGAATTAGCAGGCAACACCGCTGCAGGTCAGGCACGTTTGAAAGAATGGCAAAGTACTAACCAGGGAGCAGTAAAACCTACCGGTTATTATGTGGGTACCGGCAAAGTGATTACATCAGGTACACCTGTATATTCAAAAGGCGTATTGGTTAACCAGAAAGATGTAACACTGGAAGATAACACAACAGCAACTACTGTTCAAAGCTACTTCTCCAGTGGTATCAGTGGCGGTAACTCTATTGATGAGTACTATATGATCAGCCGCACTTTTGCCAAGCTGCGCGAAGTAACCATTGGCTATACCTTACCGGCTAAAATGTTACAATCCAGCTTCATCAAATCTGCATCCATATCATTAGTAGGTCGTAACCTGTTGTACTTCGCAGCACGTAAAGACTTTGATATAGATCAGTATTCCAGTGGTTATAACTTTTCATCCAACTCCCTGAGCGGCACATCCAGCACCGACTTACAAAGTCCTACCGCACGCCGTTATGGAATTAACATCAATCTTACTTTCTAAAACAACTAACACAATTTTGTTATGAACATATTCAGAATTCTTCGCCAGGCAGCAGCAGCTGCAATTTTTACAGCTGTTGTAAGCAGTTGTCAAAAAGGCGATCTGACCACCAACAATAACGTTACCAATAACGATGCGGTAGGTATCAACCCAAGCCTGTTCCTTAACCACATCACCTACGCTATATATAAAGGTGGTGGTGTACTGGAAAGCGTTAGCGGTAATTTAACCGAAGAGCCCTGGGGCGTAGTATCACACTACAACCAGTACTACCTGTCCAACTATTCTTACTACCAGAGCATCAATACTTATAACTGGTCTAACTCAGCTACCCATTACGACATGCTGAAGTATGTAATATTGATGGAAAAGCAGGCAGCCAGCTTAAACCCTACAGCAGCCAACACAAACATATATGCAGGCCTGGCTAAATTTTTCAGAGCCTATAGTTTCATATGGCTGGCACAGCGTGTGGGAGATATTCCTATGACACAAGCCGGCAGCAGCACTATAGAGCAGCCGGAGTACGACTCGCAAAAAACGGTATATGTAAACAGCCTGAAACTGCTGGACGAAGCCAATACTATTATTGCAGCCCTGATAGCAAAAAACAACAGTGCCAATACAGTGGTAGATGCCAGTGGCGACATCTTTGGTTTAACATACCTCCAATGGCAGAAAATAGTAAACACTTACAAGCTGCGCGTACTGATAAGCCTGAGCAAACGTGCCGATGACAATTCAGATATGAATATCAAAAGCCAGTTTGCAGCTATCATCAATGATCCAACCACTTATCCTGTATTGGCTTCCAACAGCGATAATATGGTGTTCAAGTACGTATCTACCAATGCCTACCCCATAGCATCCAGCACTTACAGCCTATATGCTAATATTGGCAGCACCTATCTCAACATTACCACCGCCAATGCCGATCCGCGCACATTTAAAACAACCACTCCTGCACCGGCCCAAATTACAGCCGGCAAAACAGCTGCTGATTTCTCAGCTTATGTAGGAGCCGATCCCAACCTGTCTATCAGTCAGATATCAGAAAATTCATCAGCTGGTCAGTATTCATTCGCCAACTACAACTATTATAGTAAATCAAACCTTACTGGTTCGCTGGTTGAGCCGGAAATTCTGATTGGCTACCCTGAATTATGCTTTAATATAGCAGAGGCTGCAAACAGGGGCTGGATTACTGCCGATGCCGCCACCTGGTATGGCAAGGGCATTGACGCCTCTTTAAGCTTATATGGCCTTACCGAAGGGCAATCACTTACTGTAAATGACAAAGATGGCAACAAAGTAGGTACTGTTACAGTCAATATAAGCAACTTCAAAACCAATGTTGCTTACAAAGGCGGAGAAGATGGTTTAAAACAAATATTAGAGCAAAAGTATGTCGCCTTCTTCCAGAACTCAGGCTGGGAAGCGTTTTACAATCAGCGCAGAACAGGCTATCCTGCCTTCGCACAAGGTGGTGCAGGTATTGGCACAGCCAATAATAAACTGCCACGCCGCTGGCAATATCCATTAAACGAGAAAAACGAAAACGCTGCACATTGCAATGCAGCTATTCAATCTCAGTTTGGCGGTACCGACGATGTAATGCAAGACACCTGGTTGACTAAATAAAACGATCGGCATTAATACCCAACGGGCTGCATCTTCCGGTGCGGCCCTTTTTTATGCCACTATCTATTATTGTTTATTATCGGTACAACACCCCTAACCTAAGGGTTAATAATAAAAAAAATATTTAAAAATAATCTACGTGCTTTGCAACGTTAACCGAATAACCTAAATCCTATATAAAACAAACACATACCATGAAAAAAGTTCTCATTCCTGCCCTGGCCTTGCTGGTTGCAGCAGTTTCCTGTAAAAAAGATGATGCACCTGTTAACACTGAAACCGGTAAATACCTGTCAAGAATCGCCCCTCCTGATGATTATGTATACCTGTTTAATTATGCAGGTGGTAAATTCCAGTCTCTTGCCGATTCCAGCAATAGCGGAATTGAAAAAGATTCTGCCATTTACAAAAATGGTATTCTTTCTGATATTTATTATGTATCCTCCGATGCGGAAGTAACCCCTAACTATAATTTTGTATATGATGCCAATAACCGCCTGGTGAGGGTAAATTACACCTACCCATCCAGTGTAGAACAATTCGACTCACTCACCTATACCAGCGCAGGAAAACTGGCTTTCATATACAGCGCTAACATACAGGAAGATGGTTCACGTTTTATTTACAGGGCACAGGAAATAACGATAGACGCCAACGGCAACATTACCACTGTACTTAACAAAGAAACTGCCGGACTTAGCAGTCCGGAGCTATTGGAAAAAAGCAAACACGTATACACCTACGACACTAAAACATCTCCTTTTGCCCGTGTAGCTTCACCTGCATACTGGATGACCATCAATGGCAACGAATTCTTCGGCACAAACAATGTTACAAAAACCGAGCAGTACGGCTATAGTAACGGAGCTTACACCTTAGACAAGCTGGAGAAGTTTACTTATACTTATGATGCAGATGGCGACGTAATAACCTCTGAAAGATCATATGGCACCTCCGAAGCTAACCTTACATCAGAAGGCGTTACTAAATACTACTATACCATACTATAACAACTCCAGCAGTTGTATAAAAACAGGGCGTCCAGCATATGGACGCCCTGTTTTTATACAACTTCAAGCCTGTTTGCCTACCTGATACCGGATAATATCCTCCGGTAAAACGGCCTTCTTCCAAAACTCGCACTCTTCATCAACCCATATCCACTTCTACCTTAATTTCGGCTTTACCGGTAATTTCCCGCCATTCCCCGGCAGTAAATGCCATTCCTATAATTATGGACGTTTTTTTCATAAGTAAGCGATCATTCACTTATTTTTGTCCGGTAAATATTCCCTCCTGCTGCATGCGTCCAAGAAATACTGATAAACAAGAGCTGGTTCAACAGAAGGCCATAGAAATGCTGGTAACGGATGGCTTCGAAGGTTTTAGTGTAAATAAGCTGGCAAAAGCCTGCGAAATTTCTGTAGCCACCTTGTATATCTATTACAAAGACAAAGACGACCTGGTTATAAAGATTGCTACAGAGGAAGCTAAGAAAATGGGCGATGCCATGCTGCGTGATTTCAGCCCCGATCTAAGCCTGGAAGATGGACTGCGCATACAATGGCGCAACCGGTACGAATGGTTACTGGAGCAGCCGCATACTTACCGGATGTTTGAACAGTTACGCAATTCCACCTACCAGGAGCGGATAGTCGGCTCCCTCACAACGCCTTTTAAAGAAAGTATGAGCAGCTTTCTGAAAAACGCTATTGACCGTGGCGAGTTACCCAAAATGCCGCTGGAAGTATTCTGGAGTGTGGCTTACGCTCCCTTATACAACCTGGTTCGTTTTCACCACGATGGCAAAAGCATGGGTAATAAACCATTTAAAGTCAATTCCAAAATGATATGGCAAACTTTTGACCTGGTAATGAAAGCATTAAAACCATAATCCAATCATCAATACTTACGTTATGTATGCAGATACTAAACAGATATTGATTTTCAAAACCAATATCCGCACACCCAAAGATCACCATGCCGTTAAAAATTCACTGGACACTCACCAGCAAATAAGCCAGTGGAATATAGATATGCAGGATGTAGACTGTGTATTACGCATAGAATCTTACCAGGTGAAAACACACGAGATAATCGCATTAATTAACAGTCAGGGCTATCAATGTAGCGAACTGGAATAAATCAAAAAGAATGAAACAAAAAATAACCCTTCCACTTTCGTCGTACCAGAAATTCATCATTTTTATACTCGCCATTACCCAATTCTCTGTTATTCTTGATTTTATGGTAATGTCTCCTTTAGGAGATATGCTGATGAAATCCATGAACCTTTCCACAAAACAGTTTGGCATCGCCGTATCTGCTTACGCATTCAGCGCCGGCATATCAGGGCTGCTTACCGCAGGATTTGCCGATAAATTCGATCGCAAAAAACTGCTCCTGTTCTTTTATACCGGATTTGTAATAGCCACCTTTTTCTGTGGCATGGCACACACTTACCCACTGCTGGTAACAGCGCGTATTGTTACCGGCTTATTCGGTGGTGTTATCGGCTCCATCTCTATGGCCATTATTACCGACCTGTTTGCTATGGAGCAGCGTGGCCGCGTATTAGGATTTGTGCAAATGGGCTTTGGAGCCAGCCAGGTATTAGGCATTCCCATTAGCCTGTACATTGCCAATAAATGGGGCTGGCAATCGCCTTTTCTGATGGTAGCCGGTTTAGGAGCCGTTATAGCCCTGGCCATTGCGGCACGCATGCAACCCATTACCGCACACCTGGCCATACAGCGCGAGCGCTCTGCTATCGATCACCTGGTGCATACGTTATTGAAGAAAAACTATCGTACAGGTTTTAGTGCCACTGCCTTGCTGGCAATAGGTGGTTTTATGATGATGCCTTTTGGCAGTGCATTCGCCATCAACAACCTGGGCATTAACAACGATCAGTTAACCATGCTGTTTATGGTTTCCGGTATTGCCTCCCTGTTTATCATGCCATTGATAGGCAGATTAAGTGATAAAGTTGACCGCTTCAAAATATTCACTGTCGCTTCTTTGTGGATGGTTACCATGGTACTTATTTACACGCATTTATCGGTGACTCCTTTATGGCAGGTAGTGATATTAAACGTGCTGATGATGATGGGTATTATGAGCCGTATGATTCCTTCTACAGCATTGGCAACCGCACTGCCTGATATGCAGGACCGTGGCGCCTTTATGAGTATTAACTCCTCCCTGCAGCAGATTGCAGGAGGTTTTGCAGCAGTAATAGGCGGGATGATTGTAGTGCAGCCCCACAAAAGCGCACCATTACAACATTACGATACACTTGGCTTTGTAGTAGCCGGCGTAACCTTCTTTTGCATATTTATGGTGTACCGGGTAAGTGTACTGGTAAAAAGAAAAGCAGCTGAAACAGCTGCTGCAAAAGAGGCGTTCAAAGCCGAAACGGAAGGCAGTGAAGAGAAAACAGAAACCACTGTACAACCGGTATAAAACAAATTAACACACCCTTCTTTCTACATACCGGATGCAATAGCGGGTAAACAATACCGCCAGCAAGCCCGCCAGCATTCCCTGCACAATAGAAAGAAGGGTGCCGTTAAATGTATAGTCCGACGGCACAAACAGATACAGGCAACTAGCAACTACCGTTACCAGTGCAAACGTTATTCCTCCATTCTTTGCTGCCAGCTTTAATGTAAAACGGTTTTGCATTCCGGGAGTACTATATAACAACACCTTATCCTGCCGTTCAAAAAATAAAATGCTTTTGCGGGTAATATCCCAGCTAATACAAAAAGGCAACAGCAAAGCCATAGGTAATAAAAACCGGGCAAACGAATGTTCTCCTCTGAATAAATGCACTGCGTTTCTGTTATCAAAACCATAATAAGCCACGCCCCAGTTCACCAGCACATTGGTTAAAAAATACCAGGCCATATTGCGTTGCACAAACCGCTGCATCCACATTTCACGTACAATACCTGTTTCGGTCATAATGCCCCTTTCGGCAAAAGCTACCTGCTGCTGTAATAGTTCCATCGCCTTATCCCGGATACACTCCGCGTCCTGCCTGTTTAAAAAAGAATCATCTGATATAAAGGCAAAGTCCAGTTCTTTATTGAAAGCGCTTACCACGATGGTATTCGGGTTGCGCCACGGAAAAGCCACCGTAGGACTATAGATAGCATTCACCTTAAACTGCTGGTAGTTGTTGGGGATATTCAATTGTCCCATATTGGAAAACGTAAAATCATGACTTCCTTTCGAGCTGCGCAGCAATGCCACCATCTTCTTCACCGAAGCATGAAAGTATTCACTCAGCAGCAACAATTCATGCACATTCAATTGCTTTATTTTCTCTTTCAGGCTCTTTTTAAACAGCTGTGTCTGCAACCAGAAATTCTTATCTCCTGCCTTATCGGCCCGTAACTCTACAATAGGCGCAAAGGCAAACATATGATCTTCTTTCACCTGCTCTACATAACGCCGGATATCCACCGGACATATTACCTTGTTACGCGCACCTTTCCCTTTTACCTGCTGTGCCGCACGTAAAAAAGCAATGGACAATGCTGCATGTACCGAGGTATCTGCTTTTTTACAGGCTGACAATAACGAAGCTGTATCTCCGGCATTCAACCGCCAGTGCAACAGGTAGCTGCTTTCTTCCCGCGCTATTACATTTTTAGCAGGTAATAACACCCTGGCCAGCCAGCTATACACTGTTCCTTTTATCCTGTTTCGTTTACGCTGTACCACTTCATCCGGTATCAACTCCAGTATATTCCCAAAAGAAGTATAAGGTTCCAGCATTTCCTCCGGCTTATCCAATAACAATAACAATTCGCGCATTAACGCCACAAACGAAACCCCATCACAAATACAATGCGGACACACAATCACCAGCTCGGAAACACCTTCTCCCTTCATCCATACTACCCTGGCCAATGGTGCGCGTTGCAATACAAAAGGCTTTTTCCACTCTTCCTGGTACACCTGTTTCCATTCGCTATCCGATTGGCGTTGCACTATTCTTACAGGAATTGCATCCATATCCTCTTTCCACACAAAATGTGGCTGCCCCTGCGAATCTTCTTCAATACATGCCCGCAGCAGCGGATGCTTCGCCTGTATCTTATCCAGTGCATATTGCAGCACACCCAGGTCTATCTCCCCGGTAACAGAAGCCGCAAACACACAGTTCACTGGTGTGCCGGCATCTACATACATAATTCGCTCCCCTGTAATCAGCTTTCTTTTCATAAACTATCAGTATACGGCAGTAACAGATTTTGCAGTGGCCACAAAGCGCTCCAGACAGTCAACCGCCTTATCGTTTCCGCCGGCATCTATAAAGCTTTGTTTTATACGGCCGGCCCCCTGTTTATACACCGGGTTTTGCAATAAAGCCCACACAGCAGCTTTCAGCTCTTCTATACGCAAGCGCTTATACCGCAGCTTTACACCACAGCCGCCCCGCTCTATTAAAGACGCAGTATGAAAATGATCATAAGTAATAGGCGTTATCAACAGTGGCAATTCGTTTAACAAAGCATCGTTGACCGTATTAAATCCACCGTGGCAAATCACGGCATCTACATAGGGCAACAGCTGCGTTTGTGGCACATAGCTCTGCACTATAAAATTGTCCGGCCACTCTTCCAGTATCCCCGGGTCGGTTGCCGCTATTATCGTCACTGGTTCATCCTTAAATGCAGCTACTATTTTTTCAAAAAAAGCTTTGCGAATGTCCACCAGCAAAGTCCCCAGCGACACAAATACTTTGGGCGTGCTTATTTTATGCAGCGCATCAAAATCAAAAAAGGTATGATTAGGCCTTCCCTGCACAGGACCTACAAACTGCATATGTGGCGGAGCATCTGTTATCCTGCTGAATTCCTGCGAAGTGAATACCAGGTTCAGTTCGTTGGAATGTATTACAAACTCATCTGTGTAAATGCCATACTCCTGTTGCAGGTTACGCACCAGGCGTTGCTGCCATTCAAATATTTTGGGCGCATCCGTAGTGTTTCCCATCACGTCAGGCGGCACAGGCGTAGTGGTAACATACGGAATACCGCGTTTATAAGCGCAAAGCCCTCCCGCAAAAGTGATACAATCATTCACAATTACATCAGGCTGATAACTGTCTATGATACGCAACAACCCTTCCTGCATATATAGGGCAAAAGGAATGTAGGTTTCTTCCAGTGCCAGCTTCAACACTTCCGGACCGGATAGCACCGCACCATCGTCCTGCCTTTTTAAAATACGCGCAATAGCGTCTTTATAAGGTGCCAGTTCTTCATGCGGCACTATAAACCTGCCCCCTTCTGGTATGTAGGCGTCTGCCAGTTCTGTAATGCCCACCCACACCACTTCATGTCCCCTCGCCAGCAAACTGCCACCTACGCTTAATGTAGGACTGATGTGCCCGAAAAAAGGCGGCACTACAAACATAAACTTAGCCATACTCTATTTTTATTGATATTCTACACTGGTTAATAATCCTTCCAGCAAACGCACAGCACGACCTGTACCACCTGCCTGTTCAAAAGAAGCTTTTATCTCCCCCGCATGCTCTTTATAGCTTTTATCCTGTATTACCTGCCATACTGCTTCTTTAATATGTGCAGCCTTGCATCTTTTGTAATTCAACCGAACACCCGCATTCACCTGCACCACTCTGCCTGCCACATACGACTGATCATAAGCAATAGGCACCACCACTAATGGTAGCCCCTGCATCAATGTTTCACAAACCGTATTATGGCCTGCATGACACAACACGGCGCTCATATAAGGCAACAAGTCCAGCTGCGGCACTCTTTTCTGCACTATAAAGTTATCCGGCCACTGTTCCAGCAAATCCGGATCGCTTACCAACACCACTGTGATGGTTTCGTTCCGGAAGGCTTCTGCCACTTTTGTAAAGAAGTCTTTTTTATAGGCATGATCAAACGTAGTACCTATAGAAATTAATAAACGGGGCCGCTCTTTATAGGCCAGCAACTGCTCCCACGGAAAGTCAATATCCATATGCCGCGCTGCCAGCACAGGCCCCGTAAAACGGTACCAATCCGGCAATACCATTTCTCCAAAAAATGCGCGGGAAGTAAACACCAGCGTCAAACGCTCCGAACAGGCTATCAGTTTATCCTCCTGTACACCCAGCTCTTTTTGCAGGGCTATTATCTGGTCAGCTTCCCATTGGTGTACCATAGGTAAATCTTCCTGCATTTTTATAGCAGCAGGTGCCGTTACAGAGGTAGCATAACAAATGCCTTTATTATAAGCAGCAATGGCCCCGGCAAACAACTGGTGATCGTTAATCACCACATCCGGCTGGTAACGCTCTAACCAGTCTATAATGCCATCATACATATAACGGTTCAGCGGAATCAATACTTCCTCATACAAAAATTTCACGCTTTCTATACCGTATACATTTTTGCGGGTAATAATATCCAGGTACTCCTGCCCCTGCTTTTTCATTTCATCACTGCTATCATATTGTATCAACAATAACTGCCCACCGGGTGGCAACTGCTGTTGCAGTTTTTCATCCAGGCTTATCCATGCCACTTCATGCCCATATTGCAGCAATACTGTCCCTACACTTATAGTAGGGTTAATGTGCCCGGTTAAGGGTGGCACTACAAATGCATACTTGGCCATTACTATTGAAGGTTTCAGTTATCAAAAAAAGCAGTTAACGCATTACCTATTACCAGCGGCTGTTGCAAAGGCACATTATGATCGCCCTCTATCAGCAGCATGCTTGCATGCTTTATCATCTGATGCAGCTTTTCACCGGCAGCTACGCAGTTCGATTGCCTGCCATATAGCAGCAGTGTAGTATGCCCAATAGCATCCACACCACCTGCTGTAAAAAAAGCATGCTCAGCCTGCATATCCGCCCGTATAGTGGTTTCATTAAACAAAAACTCATACATACGATGGTTCTTCTCCAGCTGCCGCTTTCCCATTTTCATAATGGCATTGTCGGTAAAGGTGTTTACATAATGCACCAGAAAATCTTTGCTGTATGTTTCAATCACCTTCAACGCTTCTTTATCAGCCGGGTCTGGCCCTTCTATTACACCCAGCTTTTGAATACACTGCGGGTATAGCATCGCCATTTTTAAAGCCACCAATCCACCAAAGCTATATCCTACCAGGTGCGCCGATGTAATATCCAGTGCCTTCATCAATGCCAGTAAATCATCTGCCATCGCCTGTAAATCATAACCGGCAGTAACACGGCTGCTCATACCATGCCCTTTCATGTCATACATTACCACGCGGTAGCGTTGCGCCAGTAGCGGGGCGATATTAAAATAATACACAGCCAGGTTGCTAAACATGCCATGAATCAATATCACCGTTTCCTTTCCGGTTTCATTCAACTGCTGGTAATGAACAGAAGTGTTGTTAATAGCTACTACAGGCATGATTCAATGTATGCAGTGATATGCCCCAATTTTAAAGCAATCAGCTGATCCAGGTCCATGCCCGATAACCAGCCGGTAAAATCTACCCGCACACCAAAATGCAGCTTCACCTTTTCCGAGAAGGCTACAATTTCAATACTATCCATTTCCAGGTCTTTGGTAAATGAACTTTCATTGTTGATAACAAGATCTTCGGCAAACTCTTCCCCAATTACTTCTACAATAAATTGGGTTAACACTGCCAGAATTTCTTTACGGTCTGGTTTGGTTTGTACTAAGCTGTCCATCCTATTATGTAATTTTTATGTTTAATAGTTATAATCCAGGTATCGTTTATTTTCAGGTCTTCTCCACGCAAGGCGGTTATTTCGTAAGCCTTCGGGTTTCCCATCAACCCTTTGCCTAAATACTTCCCGTAAGCTTCTTTAGCCACCCATCCCCGGGTTATCCATTCCGCTTCGTCTTTACCGGCCAGCAGTCGCTGCTCCATTTCCGTAAACACCATACTCTTAAACCCTTCTCCCCGCACACTGATCTCTTCAATATCCACTCCCACCGATGTATCATAACGCGCCACGGCCACTGCTTCTGTTTTTTTATGCGCCAGCGAAATTTGTATGCCTTTAGCCAGCATTCCTTCTACCAGCGGCCTGCCTTGTACATCCGATTTTATTTCCAGTTCAATAGGGTAACATAACTCCTTCGCAGTATTGCGCAGTAAAGCCCGCACCGCATCCTTCACCGCCACGCGACTTATCAGCCATTCCTTCTTTTGTGTTACGGGTAAGGCATGATAATGCGCTTTCTCCTGCTGATTAAAATAGCGTTTCAGAATAAAGTCCCACGATACCACGCGGTTATACGCCTGGTTAAACCAGAACACACCGGGTGCTACCTCTTCTGCCAGTTGATTTTGCAAGGGAGACACAGACACATTCCACAGGCGATCATCCAGCTCCAGCCTCCTGTTCTGCCATCCTTTCAATATCGCCCATACTTTGCCTGCTCTTTTTAAACAGATGTTAGCAGTGGCAAATTCATCCGTTATTTCTGTAAGCGTGCAGATGCATTCAAAGCTGCCTGCCTGATCATGTACATCCGCACTAAATGCAATCGAATCTATTTTTACCGGAAAGGCCACACGGTCTTTCTCTAAGGTCAGCTGCAGCCATAAACCAAACAGCTGCCCGGCATTGTCCAGCAGCGATCCTTTACCACTGCTGCCTGTTATCCTGCCTGAAATACCTTTGCTCCCTACAGCTGTTACCTGTTCTATGCCCTGGTAAGCAGGGCCATGAAACATATGCTGTTCATATATCTGCGCAGGCGTTACCGATATGGGCAACAACTCCCCTACTGTAAAATCCAGCGATTCAACCGCCGCAAACGTATTGCCTGTTTGCACCTGTGCCTGTGCATATTTTTCCATGTTCAACGCCACGGTATCGGCTGTTGTCCAATCTCCTTTAATCACTTCCTTAAAAGGGGATGCTACATTCATCCACTGAAACACTTTCATGTTGCGCACTACCTGCACCACCCGGCCTTGTGCCTGTTCCAATGCCGCTTCTGCAAACAACTCTATCATCATGGTCATAGGAATAACCGGGTCCATATCTGCCGCACAATGCCAGCCTGGCTTTTGCTTTACCAATGCGTGATCTATCAGGTAAGGATGGCTGGTTAACGAAACAGCCAGTTCTTTTTCAAAAGCCCGTTGCACTGGCTGAGCGGTAGCAGGAGCTGCAGCACGGCCATATAAAACATCCAGCACTTCTTCCTGTGCCGTTATCATATCCTGCATGTTCTCCAGGTAACTTTTCACCAGTGCATCATCTGCCTGCGCCAGTTTAGCCGGCTTCGCCCAAAATACCGGCGCATCTGCAAAGTGAGCGCCACTGAGTTTACTGAATTCTTTTACAAAAGGAGATCCTAACTGGAGCTTCACGGGAGTAGCCCCCGCCCCCCTGGTATGGTTTGCAACGCCCATAAACGACAGATCCACTTTACCCCCTTCGGCAAACAAAGCCGCCAGCACACGCTGTAACTGACTCAGTCCCGACCGCACCGCCACATTGGCCGATACAGCACTATAGGCGCTATGCTTTACATTCAGGGTGTCATCCACAAAGCCCGTAAGTCCACCAGAACCCGCCTGTATAAACAATCGTACTCCATCCTGGTACAGTGTATCAATCAATTGCCTGAACAACACCGGCTGTAACAGGTGCCGCACATTTAATTCTTTTATTTCTTCTGATGTGGCAGGGTATTGCTTCAAAGTGGTGGCCGACCATAAAGGCACCCGGGCGCTATTAAAGCGCACCATATCCATACCCTGCATCAAAAAAGGAATTTTATCCTGTAAAAAAGGAGAATGAAAACCAGACCGGAAAGGCAGCACCTGGTGAAATATCTGCTTTTCTCTTAACAATACCATCAGCTGCTCCAGCGCAGTATCGGTACCGCATAGTATCACCTGCTGCGGGCAGTTATCTATAGAAAGATGAATATCCTGTATACCTTCCATCCATGCCGACACTTTATCCCAACCACATCCCACTACCAAAAACCCCGCATGCTTTACTTCAAACTGTTCAGGCTGCAACTTTGTAAGCAATTCCGCAATAGAAGCTTCGTCCGAAATGCCTGCGGCTCTGGCAGCCAGCCACTCACCTAAACTATGACCGGCATACACATCAGCCTGCACACCCAGCTTTTCTAATGCCTGGTGCAATACCTTGCTTTTCTCCAGCAATTGCAATGAAGCACTTAACACCCCTTCTCCTGCATCCACCACAGCACCGGCAGTATCTCCATTGTTAAAATAACTGGTAATAGTAGCGTACTCTCCACCTGCCAGCCCATCCAGTCCCGGAAACAGCAAAGCCACTTTACCACCGGTTTCCACCAGTCCCTCATTCGAAAACCAGATATCCTGCTTATTACGCCAGGGCTTATTTCTCCCCACTATTTTAACAGCCTGTTTCCTGCGCGCAGGCGTAGGGTTAAACAAAGCAATACGCCAACGGCCTTCCCCCACTTCTGTACTTTCATCTTCCAATGCTTTTATCAGCATTTCCGGCGTATGCCTGGCCAGCAACAGCACTTCATCCTTTACAGGCGCTGCTACCCTGCTTATTACTGTTGTTCGCACACGCGGCGCATCCTGCAATACCACATGTGCATTAATACCACCAAAGCCAAAAGCATTTACGCCTGCATACCGTGGCTTATCTTCTGTATGCCAGTCAGCCCCCTCCTGCACCGGCCTGAACCGTGTTTCCTGCATCAGTGGCAACGGCTCCTCACAATGCAACGTAGGCGGTAACTTACCCGTATGCAAGGCCATCGCTGTTTTTATTAACCCTGCAATGCCCGCAGCTGGCATCGCATGCCCTATCATTGACTTCACCGATCCTATCCCCACGTAAGGCAGCTGCCCTGCACCACCAAACACCTGTAACAGTGTTTCCAATTCTGTTTTATCTCCCAATGGTGTACCCGTTCCATGTGCTTCCAGGTAACCTATTTCATTTCTATCAACACCAGCCCGTTCCCAGGCCTGCATAATGGCTTTTGCCTGTCCTTTTACCGAAGGACTCATCACACTGGCAGCAGCACCATCACTGGCCACTCCCACCCCTTTAATCACTGCATATATTCTGTCATCATCCCGCATGGCATCTTCCAGCCGCTTCAACACTACAAAGCCACACCCTTCCCCAATCAGCAACCCATCTGCTTTGCTGTCAAAGGGGCGTATCTGCTCTCTACGTGACAAAGCTCCCAGTTGTGTAAATATGCTCCAGAAAGGAGCGTTCTGGCATACATGCACTCCCCCGGCAATAACCATATCCAGCCGGCCGTTGGTTAACTCCTGCACAGCATGGTCTACTGCTATTAACGAACTGGCGCATGCTGCATCTACGGTATAGGCCGCGCCCCCCAGGTTTAGCCGGTTGGCCACCAGCGAAGCCACCAGGTTAGGAATAAGCCCCATAGCTGTATCCGCCCCAAACCGGCCTTTCTTTACCTGGAATTCTTTCTTCACCTTGTGAATCTCTTCGGGCTGCAAATGCGGTAAAACACTTTGTAACAGATGGGCCAGCTGCTCTCCCGTGCGTACAATTTCAATAGCACGTGTAGCACCGGGCCCCGTATAGTTGCCTTTACCCAGTATAATACCGGCACGTTCCAGCAAAGCAGTTTTATCCAATGCATTGGCATCGGCCAATGCCTGTTTGGCAAGGCTCAGCGTAAGCAAATGCTCCGGCTCAATGCCTTCTACAGCCACCGGCAGTATTCCAAAACTTAAAGGATCAAATTCAGCATAATCATCAATAAATCCGCCACGACGGCAGTAAAAGCGGTCGGGCGCTGTTGCCGCAGCATCAAAGTATACAGCATCCAGCCTGTTGGCAGGTGCCTGTTGTATAGCATCTACCTTATGAAGTATATTATTCCAGAAAGCAGGTATGTTCACAGCACCCGGAAATACGCCCGACATACCTATAATAGCCACGTCTGTTTGCCTGGTCATGTTATTGCAATTAATAAGAAAGGAATAGCAGCGCTTACGCCATTATCAGCACCTGGTTTTCTACACCATACTTCACCTCATCCATAAACATTTCCATACCCTCTGCTAAAGGAATCATAGATATGCCACGGCGTTCATATTCTTTTTCCAGTGTAGGTGTAACCATGCCGGTGCCTTTCCACGGCCCCCAGTTAATCACTGTTACCTTTCCTTTTAACTTACGCTTTAACTGTTTGGCATATTTATCCATCACACTGTTGGCAGCCGCATAATCCGTTTGACCTTTATTGCCATATACCGAGGCCACGCTCGAAAACAGTATCACAAACTGCACATCGGGTTGCAACTGCTCAGCAAGCACTCGCACAGGCGTTACCTTGGTAGCAAACACCCTTTCAAACGACTCAGTGGTTTTGTGGTTAAACAGTTTATCTTCCAGCAAGCCTGCTCCATGCACCACCCCATCCAGCCGGCCATATTGTGTATATACCTGCTGAATAAAGCTGCCCAGTTGCGCTTCATCCCGTATATCTAAAGCATGATAGGCTACAGTGCTACCATTGTTTTCCAGGGCGGAAACAGTGGCATGCACCTGGTTTTGTTTATATATTACCTGGGCACGCTTTTCAATTTCAGCAGGCGTGCTGCCCAGGCCATGTTGTAAAAGGTATTTCTTTATCTCTTCTTTTGTTTTCAAAGCATACAGCTTCGCATCCTGCGCGCCGGGCTGATAAGGCGAGCGGCCTACCAATATAAAATGACAAGGAAACTCGGATGAAAAACGCACCATCAACTCTGCCGTAATGCCCTGCGCACCACCCAGCACCAACACTACCGACTCTTTGTTCAAGGTAATGCCAGCCACCTCACCGGCTGCATAGCTGGCCGATACCGGTTCATATGTTTTTCTCTCTCCCTGTTCATAAATAACATCCGCCGCGGCATCTGTATGTAAAATTTCTTCCAGTGTAATAGCAGCTACTTTACTCGCCGGCAATGGCGTAGCAATGCTTACGTGGCGACACCTGGTATGCTCCCATTCCTTATCCAGGCTTTTTAAAAAGCCCGTATATCCTTGTATGTTCCGCAGCACGGTTATATCAGATACCTCGTCCAGGCCTGTGCCCATATCAGAAACGGCATACACCCATTTCATCTTTTGCGGATCCACCTTTTTAAACATGGCAAAAGCATCCAGTATGCCCGGCTTTTGCAGCGAAGCAAAAGTGTCCAGTATAATCAACCCCTGGTAACCTTCCAGCGATTCTATGGTTTTAGGAATAATATCCACTACCGCACCATGTGCTTCAAATAACTGCTTCACACAAGGCGCTATTAACCCTCCGTCTTCCGTTACCGCAAAGCGCTTACCTGTTAGCTCCTGTGGATTATTTACCGTTAAAGCAGCAGGGATCAGTTCAAAACGAAACCGCGCCAGCTGCACCACAGGGCGTGGCTTATGTGATTTCGCAGCAGTTTCCACCACCACTTCCTGCACCATTGTATTGGCAGCAATCCAACTCATTAAACCCTGTAACGACTTAATAGCGGCCAGCTGTTCCATCACCGCATCTTCATCGGCAGCTTGTGCAAAACTACCCAGGCGGTTTTTCAGCTCACCAATAATTTCCATGCGTTTGATAGAATCAATGCTCAGGTCTGCTTCCAGGTCCATTTCCATGCCCAGCATTTCCTGAGGATATCCTGTTTTATCACTTACTATCTGTAACAACAAAGCACAAAGCTCCTGCTCCGAACGCACAGCAGGCTGCACACCCGTTGCCACTGCTGTAATACCAGGCACCGCCACAGGCAGCGTAGTTGTTACCGCATGCGCTTGTATCCAGTTTACCAACGCACTTAATGTTTTTAAACCTGCCAGCTGTTCCAGCATAGCATCATCACCTCCATTGTTTCCACCAAACCCACCCAAACGCACTTTCAACTCACCTATAATTTCCATGCGTTTAATGGAGTCAATGCTCAGATCTGCTTCCAGGTCCATTTCCATACCCAGCATTTCCTGCGGATAACCTGTTTTATCACTCACCACATGCATCAACACACTTTGCACATCTAACGTAATAGCCACTGCCGGCGCAGCCACAACAGGCGCTGCCCCTTTAGCAGATACAGCCGCTACTGATGTGCCTGGTATACCTACAGGTTCTGATGACACTTTGCTATCTCTGCGGTTAACAGCAGCCATTCCATTAGCAGGCGGTTGTTGCCCCAGGTAGCCTAGTAACACATCACGTTGCGCCTGCACCAGCAACTTCACATTATCCAGGTAATCTTGTATCAACTGCTCTGTATGTGCATTGCCCGTAACAACGGGTACCGGCGTTTCTGTTGTTAACGCTAAAGGAGTAATAATAGGCATAGCCCCGTGCGCTGGCAAGCTACCCGTAACAGGCCGCGCCATCTGCCCGTTCACCAGCCAAACAGTGGGTTTTCGTTTATACTGGTCGCCATCTTCCAGGTTCAACAGCACGGCACCTCTGCCTTCAAACAATGCATCCATCAACACCTCTCTGCCACTGGCCATATATTTAGCCAGCACTGTTAGCAGGTGCGTAACACCATACGCTTCTTTATCTTCTGTATGTAATAACAATTGTTCCTTATCCCCGTTGATGGCTTTCACCAAACCGGTTAACACTTTACCCGGCCCCACTTCTATAAACAACCGTGCGCCATTGTCGTACATAGCACGTACCTGTTCCGAAAAGCGCACCGGCTTCACCAGATGCTCGGCCAGTCTTTGTTTCACCGCAGCAGGCGCAACAGGATATAATGCTGCCGTAGTGTTGCTCCATACCGGCATAGCCAATTCATTAAAGGTTACATCTTTAATAGCCGCTGTATACAATGCAGCTGATTTTTCCAGTAGAGGACTATGAAAAGCACAGGCCACTTCCAGTTGCCGGAAAGATATTTTCAATTCTCTCAGCTTCTCCTGTAACTGGGTCATCACTGCCGTTTTACCAGCCAGCACCCATTGCAGTGGTGAGTTATGATTTACCGCATATACTTCTTTGTTCGCTTCCAGTATAGCCGCCAGTTCTTCTTCACCACAACTAACCGCAACCATCACTCCTTTATCTTCTCCTACCGCATCCAGTATTGCTTTGGCCCTTTGCTCACTTAATGGTATCAGTTGCGCCGCATCAAATGCACCGGCAAAACATAAAGCCGGCAATTCTCCATAACTATGCCCTGCCACCATATCAGGTGCTATACCCAATTGGCGCAACAAGGTAGCTATAGCCAAATCTACTACACCCAATAAAGGCTGGGCCAGCCGTGTATCTTTCATTTGTTCCTGCTGTGCTTTCAGCAGGTTGTTATCAAATACCGCGTCAGGAAAAAGCACCTGTTGATAAGCAGGCTTATCTGCCAGCAACCGGCGCATAGCCGGGAACATCACAAACAGGTCGCGCGCCATGTTAATACGCTGGCTGCCCTGCCCTGCAAACAGAAAGGCAACTTTGCCTTCCAGCTTTTTAGTAATGTATATACCCTGTGTTTCTACTCCCGATCCGGCCAGGTTCATTTTCAGCAACAGATCTTCTGTGCTTTCCGCTACAATAGTTATCTGCACAGGATGCTGGTTATACAAGCGCCAGGCGCTGTAAGCAATATCCCGTAACCGCAGCGTATCGTTATTTTCCAGCATAGCTCTCACTATACCCAGGCGCTCTCTGGCTTCTTCATAGGTATCCCCTCTAAACACAACCAGCTCACAAGGCCATGCAGCCGCTATAGGCTCAGCCGCTTCTTTACCATTATCATTGGTAATTACCGCATGAAAATTCGTTCCCCCAAAACCAAATGCGCTGACACCCGCAATACGGTTAGCTTCTGTCCAGATGCCTGCGGTAGTATGAAAAGCAAACGGACTCGTTTGCCTGTTATAATAACTGTTAGGCGTTTGCAGATGAATGGTAGGTGGTTTTACACCATGATACACGGCTAGTGCGGCCTTAATCAATCCCGCCATACCTGCTGCACACTTCGTATGTCCAATCTGCGTTTTTACAGATCCCAGGTGTGTTTGTGCAGGCAACGCACCGGCATTTAATAACAGATCCGTTAAGGCACTCAGTTCTGTTTTATCACCCACCACGGTGCCAGTGCCATGTGCTTCTACCAGGCCTACCATAGCAGGCGAAATACCCGCCTGTTCATAAGCCCTTACCAATGCTTTTTGCTGGCCCGATTTACGTGGTGCAGTCAGCCCCAGACTTTTACCATCGCTTGATCCGCCTACCCCTTTTATTACGGCATATATTTTATCACCATCCTGTACCGCAGCTTCATATTTTTTCAACACCACCAGTGCCACACCTTCACCTAATGCAATGCCATCAGCACCTGCATCAAAGGTGCTGCAACGGCCTTTGCGCGAAAGGGCATGCGTACTGGAAAACATCAGGTAATCGTTAATACCGTTGTGCAGGTCGGCCCCGCCGGCTATCACCATATCTGATTTTTCCAGCAGCAATTCCTGGCAGGCCAGATCTATAGCTGCAATCGAAGAAGCACAGGCCGCATCTACGGTGTAGTTACGTCCACCCAGGTTTAACCGGTTGGTAATACGACCCGATATAACGTTAGCCAATATACCCGGGAAAGAATCTTCTGTAAGCTTAGGCAACGCTTCATCCAGCGCCGCAGGTATATGGCCGAAAATTTGTGTAAACAAGGAGCGGAAGCAGTAGTTGTTAGCCAGATCGTTACCCCCTTCTGCTCCAATGATAACAGAAACATTTTCCCTCCCTTCATTACTGTTACCATAACCCGCATCATCCAATGCCTGTTTGGCCACCAGTAAACTTAACAACTGTGTAGGATCAATAGCAGCCAACGATTGTGGCGGTATACCAAATGCCACCGGATCAAAATCAATATCCGGTATAAAGCCACCCCATTTAGAATGCGACTTGCTGCCATCCTGCACATCCGGGTTATAATATAAGGCTTTGTTCCAGCGCTCATCCGGCACTTCGGTAACGCTGTCTTTTCCTGTAATAATATTGCGCCAGAACTCTTCTATATTCTTCGCGCCAGGATAGATACAGGCCATACCTATAATAGCAACATCTAATGCTTTTTTAGTACGCTCCGGCAAATCATATAAAGTAGCCTGTTGCAGATAAGTATTGTTTTCTACCGCCACATGGGTATGCAAAGCAGCCAGTGTAGTAATTTCCCTGCGTAAAGCAGCCACCTGGCCTATCATATACATGCCTGTTTGCAACTGTTCCTCTGTAGCAATGTTCACCAACGCATCGCCCTGCCTTTCTATTCCTTTGGCAGCAATACGCAGCCTGCCTACATTCAGTTTTTCCAGCTGCTCCCATATCAGTTTCTTATCTGTACCTGCCTGTTGCAACCGCAGTTTCTCTGTTTCAAAATAAGCAGCAAAAGGTGAGGCCAGGCAACGTGTTTCATGCCCGGGCGCTGTTTCCAGCAATATGGTTTCCTGGTGCTGCATTGCCTGTTGCTGAAACTGTTCCAGTATAGCACCGGTAGCCACCGCTTCTTCTGTATACAAGTAAGCCGTGCCCATTAACACACCCACCTTTACACCCCGTGCAGCCAATGGAGCCGCCATTACTGCAATGCAGGCAGCAGATAAAGCGTCGTGTATGCCACCGGCAAACAACACACTAAAAGCTGTTGCATTCTCTTCCTGCAATAAACGATGTATCTGTTTCTCCCAAAGCACCAGGCTGGATAAAGGCCCTACATGTCCGCCACACTCCCTGCCTTCAAACACAAAGCGTTTACCGCCATCTTTAATAAACATATCCAGCAAAGCAGCAGAAGGTACATGTAAGAATGTTTTGATCCCTATCTCTTCCAGCGGTTTTGCCTGTGAGGGTCTGCCACCTGCTATTAACACCACAGGCGGTTTTTCTTCTTTAATATAAGCCAGCTGCTCCTCACGCAGTTCGGGTGGCGCAAAACCCAGTATACCTACCCCCCAGGTATGATGGCCCGCCAGTTGTTTGGTTTCCCGTATCAACGCATGCGCTTTCTCGCCTTTCAATAGCGATAAGGCCACAAAAGGCAAAGCTCCTGCCTGCGCCACTGCCGCCGCAAAAGCAGGCACATCACTTACACGCGTCATAGGCCCCTGTGCAATAGGAAAAGTAATATTCAAATCTTTACAAAACGCATTTCCCGCAGTCACCACTTCCAATGCACGGGCCTGCTTCAAATGCCCGCGCACGGCTTCATGTATGGCATATATAAACCGGCTTAGCTGTTGGTATTGTGTAAACACATCTATAGCAATGGCCACATCCTGCCCCAGTGGCAGCAAGCCGGCTTGTAACGAAAGCGTATCCAGGTATGGCTCCAGCGCAGCCTGTGTGGCATCTTCTGCTATAGCAGGCGAGTCGGGACGCACCAATACTCTAAAGCCATCTACCACACGTGTTTCGCTACCCGCCAGCTTTTCACAGGCCTGTTTAATTTCTTTGGGCGCACTGCACTCAGCAAACAGTACCAGCTGACTATCCGCTACCACACCGGTAGCGCCGCCCGCTGCCAGGGCTGCAGAAGTATGCACTCCCACCCCGCCCTGTACCCATAGTTCAATATTTTTTATTTCTTTTACTGCCTGCTGTAACAGTATAAAAGAAGAAGTATCACTTACTTTACCACCCGCTTCATTTCCTTTCAATACCAGACCACCGGCACCATCCGCCACAGCTGCCTTTGCCTGCGCTATACTACCTACCTGGTAATACACCTGCACACCCGGCCACTTTTGCGCCCGGCATCCATAAGGCAACACTACTAGCTGCACCTGCTCAGGCAAGGGCATATCACATAAATCATCCGTAGCAAAGCAAACACCAAAGCCTGCCGTGCAACGCTGGCTCATTTGCCGCAGTGCCTCCTGCGCCTGTTGCCTGTTACGGCCCATATGAATGACGGAAAATGCACCGGCAGCTTGTAAAGCCAGCGCTAAGCGCACATCAGGCTTCTCAAAAGGGGTAATGCCAACGACTTTAATTGTGTTCATGGGGTGTTACTTGAATAGATTAAAAAAGCAAATAGTTTAGCAAGCAGTCGCTAGTATTAGAAAAAATTAACAAGTAGTAATTTTTAGTAAAAAAAGAGAATTTCAGGCACTCCAGCCTGTTCATTTTGTTCATTATAGTCTGTTCTATGAACAAAAACATTCCGTTAAGCCAATGTTACCACATAAAAGAAGTGTATATGGTAACAGATATAACACATCTGCTACCATATACACTTATAACAAAGTTTAATATGTTTTAAAGGGGCAACAACCATCCACCAGCAGTAACTTTAATGCCTAAACTCCGTTCCTGCTATGGCGGTACCCAATAAATCTCCGCATATCCTTAATACCAGCACTAACCTGCTGGGGTTTTGCTTAATTGTACTTACCTCTATTAAGGTAGCACGCTTTAACCATGCCACATTAATAGATGACAGTACCGGAGTAGCCTCTTTGCTATTAATGGCCAGCTGCCTGTTGTCTTTTTTATCTATGCGTTCTGAAAAAGAGAAGAAAAGTAAAACCCTGGAGTCTGTGGCAGACTATTGTTTTTTGCTTGCATTGATATGCGTAAGCATTACTATTATACTGGTGTCGTTTAACCTGCTGAAGTAGTGCGGTTGTTAACGATTTTTTCTATCCATACCACCAGCAATATGCCCAGGGTGTAGGCCAGTATATCGCTCCAGGCAAAAGCCGTTCCTATAATAATGCGGGCCATGCTGTTATTTTCCAGCCCCAACACTTTTACAATGTTCAGGTATTGCAGCACTTCTACTACATAAGAAAATAACAGCACGCCCACAGCCAATGGTTTCACAGGCATTTGTATAAAACTCTGCACCAGGCAGTATAATAATATCACTACTAAAAAGTCGCCCACATAAGGCCGCACAAAAGCATCATGTACATATTTACCAATGTACACTTCTGTTAAAAATAACAGCACTGTTAATAACAGGTATGTTTTAGATAACCGGAATCTGCTTTTCAGCTTTTGCTGCATGTGCTAAAACTTCGTCTTTAGTTCCGGTAAAGGGTCCGGAGGTGGCTATGTTAATGCTGGCCATAGAAGCGGCAAACTCACCGGCTTCCTGTATAGTGGCCCCTTTGGCGCGTTTGTATAAATAACCCGCCATATACGTATCACCGCAACCTGTGGCATCAATTACAGCCGTAGGTACATAAGCGGGAATAATATGATAAGTAGTACCGTCGTACACCACCGAGCCCTGGCTTCCTAATGTAATCACCACTTCTTTCACACCCCAGTCAAACAGTTTCTGAGCCCCTTCCTTCACATCGGTGCAACCGGTCAATACCGCCATTTCGTGGTCGTTGGCTTTTAAAATAGATACATATTTCAGGCCTTCCTGTTTCTCGGCCCAGTCTACTGCCAGTACTTCTTCATTCTCCACTTTACGCAGGTAGCCCTGCGCATCCAGCGACACCTTTCCTTTGGCCGCCAGCGCCTTAATTACGTCAATAGAAATATCATCTGCCAGTAAAACGCCCAGGTGAAAAATACCCGCATCTACCGAGGTAACCTGCTCAGCCGTAAAAGGATCGGCTTTTTGCAGTACCCGCTGTGTGCGATGGTCCTGGTTTTCGGAATATTTGTTCTCGAAATAAACGGTGTGGGTGCTGGGAAATACTTTTACCTCAATACCATTTCCCCGTAAAATCTCCACTTCTTTCATCTGCGCCTCGGCCAGCGCAGTTACCAAAGAATACTTTACATCCATGTTCCTGATAGCGTTGGAGAAATAAAAAGAGGTTCCCCCCGCCATATGAACTACTGATTTAACCGTAACTACCTTGTCTAATGTAATATGTCCAATACAACAAATCTCGTACATGCCCCTGATTTAAGGCCCGAAATTACGCATAATACCTTTATTCGTACTTCCGTACCAGGTCAAAAATCATCTTCCTGTTTTCGTCCGAAATAACCGCTGTGGAGTCGGCAGGGGCAAAATGCAGCTTAAAAGCACGCACCGCAGCCACGCTATCCTTCACATTATACCCTATAATACGCAGTGCCTGCAAGGCATTGAAGCTTTCCGGCACCTGCACGGCAGTGGTATCATACCAGTAACCGTAACCGTTTTGAGCCAGTTGCTGCCAGGGAAATAATCCGCTGGGATCTACTTTCCGGCCCGGCGCAATATCGGCGTGCCCAATAAAATGAGCGGTAGGAATATTGTAATCCCGCTTTAAACGCCCCAGCAAACGCAGCAAACTATTTATCTGGGCCACCGTAAAGCTGTCTTTTCCGTTATTGTCAATCTCAATCCCCACACTGCTGCTGTTTATATCTGTATTGCCACCCCATTGCGCCACACCGGCATGCCAGGCCCGCAAATAATCGTCCAGCATATGATGCACCATGCCATCTTTACAAATCACATAATGGGCGCTCACCTGGCTTTTAGCCAGGGTAAAGGTTTGTAACGTTTTCTCGCACGACTCCTGGGCGGTGTGATGTATAATTACATAATTAGGCTTGCGCAGATTAAAGTTAACAGTGCCCACCCAGTAAGCAGGTGGCTGTGCCGAATCCGGCGCAGGTGTGTCACGTACAGTAGCGGTTAGCGCCTTCACCTGGGTTTTATAATTGCTGTTAGTGGCTGCATAAGGATTGTGCGAACAGCCCCAGTGTAACATTCCGGCAAAAGCAACAATAACCCATTGAAAGCGAGCATGTAATTTCATTGTAACAGTAGAATTGATTTCGTGAAAATACAGGGTTAAATACATTTGATAGTGTTTTCCATAGCAACTTATTACAAAAGTTATTCCCTTTATATTCAGAGCCTGCTCTATACACTGTACACGTTGCCAACACTTCCACACCTATACAGGCCACCAAAAACTTTTATCACATTTCTTTAACTTATTTAACTTCTTTTTATACATTTGCGCCCGTAACTCAATCAAAAGTGCGTAACAGCTTCACATATCAATCAGCGTTTCATGCAGCTACTACCATCCGGGCAGTAATTGCAAGCACCTGCATTGTCTTTATTCAAGACGGGGAGGCAAACAGCTTCCTCTTCAGAAGAGGTTACTAATACTATAGTATACACTGAAAATTATTCAGCTACCTCTTCCCTGTGAAGAGGTTTTTTATTTGTCTCCCCGCCTAACCGCATCACTACTTTATTATTTATTACATCTTAACACCTACCGCAAAATGGCACTGGTACTAAAAACAATTTTAAAAGTATTTACACGGCATGTCCGGTAATGTTAGTGCATAGTGCCCATAGCAGTAAGCCTTTCGTTACCCGACGAAAGGCTTTTTTATTACTTATAAAAAATCAATTATGAAACGTTTATCCTCTGTTAGAAATATAGGAATCATGGCTCACGTAGATGCAGGTAAAACCACCGTTACCGAACGCATGCTGTACTACACCGGCATTACCCACAAACTGGGCAGTGTAGATGAAGGCAACACGGTAATGGATAGCGATCCGCAGGAAGAAAAGCGCGGCATCACTATTTCGTCTGCCGCTATTACTACCTATTGGCAACAGGCTGGCGACACTTACCAGGTAAATATTATAGACACTCCCGGCCACGTCGATTTCACTGCCGAAGTAGAACGTTCGTTACGTGTGCTGGATGGCGCTGTAGCTGTATTCTGCGCTAAGTCGGGCGTGCAGCCACAGTCAGAAACAGTATGGCACCAGGCCAACCGCTACCAGGTGCCCCGTATTGTGATGATCAATAAAATGGACCGGCAGGGTGCGGATTTTCACCGTGTGGTGCAGGAAATAAAACAGGTATTGCAAGCCAATGCTTTACCTATTCAACTGCCTATAGGTGCAGAAGACGACTTCACCGGCGTGGTTGATCTTATTCACATGCAGGCGATGATATGGACGGGGGATGATGGTAAGCAATACACTATCACTTCCATTCCGGAACAAATGCAAGCTGCTGCAATGGAAGCCCGCACGTTGTTGCTGGACGAGCTTTGTGTATATGACGAAACGTTGTTCGAAGCCTGGACCAGTAACCCGGAAGCCATCACCGCATCGCTTATACAGCAGGCATTGCGCAAGGCAACGCTTCAAATGCAGGTAGTGCCCGTGTTAGCAGGTGCAGCTTATAAAAACAAAGGCGTGCAACCCTTACTGGATGCAGCCGTGCTATATCTTCCTTCCCCTGCCGATATCACACAGGTGAGCGGAACAGATATAGCCACTGAGCAGGTGGTTCAGATAGCTACTACCGAACAAGCAGCGTTGGCAGCATTGGCGTTTAAAATAACCGTGGATGACTATGCCGGTAAGCTTACTATGGTGCGCGTATATGCAGGCACACTGCAAACAGGTGATATGGTATGGAACAGTCGTACCAGTAAAAAGGTACGCATCAGCCGCCTGCTGCGTATTATGTCTAACAAACAGGTAGCTACCGACCAGATTGCGGCAGGTGACATAGGTGCGATAGTAGGTATGAAAGAGGTACGCACAGGCGATACCTTATCAGGCGCTGAACATCCGGTGTTGCTGGAAAAGATCAGCTTCCCCGAACCTATGATCGGGTATGCCATTGAAGCAGCTACTGCAAAAGAAGCAGGTAAACTGGGGGAAGCCTTAGCCAGACTGACTGAGGAAGATCCTACCCTGCGTGTAGAAGCGGATACCGCATCGGGTCAAACCATACTCAAAGGCATGGGCGAGCTGCACCTGGAAGTTGTATTGGAAAAACTGGCTACACAATACCAGCTATCCATACGCAAGGGCGCTCCGCAAATTGCCTATAAGGAAACGTTTACCCAGGCAGTAGCGCATAAAGAGGTGTACAAAAAGCAGAATGGCGGTTCCGGCAATTTTGCCGACATCAGCTTTGAGCTGTCACCACGGGAAGATGAACAGCCGGGGCTTGAGTTTGTGAATGAAATCAAAGGTGGCGCTATCCCTAAAGAATTCATTCCTTCTGTAAAGAAAGGATTTGAAGAAGCCATGCAGTCAGGTGTACTGGCAGGATATCCGTTGCAAAGCATGCGTGTGCGCTTACTGGATGGCAGCATTCACGACAACGACTCACATGCGCTTGATTTTGAACAGGCCGCTATACTGGGCTTCCGCCATGCAGCCGCCAAAGCAGCCCCCAGGTTGCTGGAACCTTGCATGAGCGTGGAAGTGAACACTCCGGAAGAGTATACAGGTACTCTCACCGGTGATCTTAACAGGCGCAGGGGCATTATCAAAGGCATGGAAGCTAAAAACAACATGCAGATCATAAAAGCCACCGTTCCGCTTAGCGAGTTGTTTGGTTATGTTACCACACTTCGCACGCTGTCCAGCGGCCGGGCTTCCGCATCTATTACCTTCCTGTGCTACCAGCCGGTTCCGGCTGCTATTGCAGCCAAAGCAACCACGGCTGGCGCCTTATAAACACAACCGTCTCATATAACATGAGACGGTTTTTTATTGCCCATAGCAGCGCAACACCCTTAACCGTTTTCCATTTAAAACGTAGTATTGTGCTGTAAAAAGGCAGTACATGAAACTATACCAACAAGCCATTCGCCTGCAGGAAAGAAAACGCGGATTTCACTTGATTACACAGGAAGTAGTGCAGGCATTACCACAATTACGGGAATTAAAGGAAGGCATGTGCCAGGTATTTATTCAGCATACCTCTGCAGCGCTCACCATCAATGAAAATGCCGATCCTACGGTAAGAAAAGATTTTGAAATGTTCTTCAACAAAACGGTGCGAGAAAACGACCCGCAATACCTGCACACCGATGAAGGGCCGGATGATATGCCTGCGCATTTAAAAGCCGCCCTGTTGGGCAGCGCTGTTACCATTCCGGTGCGCAATGGCAGGTTAGCACTGGGCACCTGGCAAGGCATTTATTTATGCGAACACCGCAATGAGGGCGGAGAAAGAAATCTTGTGATTACGGCATGGGGGCAATAAATGCCCCAACTGCTTAAAACTCAATAGCAGCTATAATTTCTTCCAGGTATTGCTGGTCGGTAGTATCAAAATGATCCAGCTGTTCGCTGTCTACATCCAACACACCTATCACGTCACCGTTGCGGATAATGGGCACCACTATTTCCGACCGCGAAAGACTGCTACAGGCAATATGTCCCGGAAATTTTTCTACATCCGGCACAATCAGCGTTTTAGCTTCTTTCCATGCCGCACCACACACACCACGTCCAAAAGCAATACGTGTACACGCAATAGGCCCCTGAAAGGGTGCCAGAACCAGCTCCTTATCTTTTACCAGGTAAAATCCTACCCAAAACCATTTAAACTGCTCTTTTAAAGCGGCCACTACATTCGCCAGGTTGGCCACCAGGTCAGGCTCGCCGGTTATCACGCCCTTAATCTGTGGTATCAGTTCGCGATACTGTTCCGCTTTCTCTCCTGTAGCTACTTTTAAATCTTCTGCCATACGGTAAAATTACTATTCTCCTGCACAACAGAAAAACGGCAGGTCCTGCGCTGCCGTCATTTTTCTAAACACCCGGCAGTATGCGGGGATAAGCGGTAAGCCCCCACCCAAACATTACCGGTAACTTAGTATCTCCATTCTAAGCCACAAATTCTCCCCGTTATGGACACAATAAAAAAAACTGCAGAAGCGCCTGTAAAACAGGACGAACCGGATAGCTTTTCCCGCTTTTTATGGTGGCTGGCCACCGTAGACACAGACACGATAAAAGAGTGTGGCCCCGAAAAAGAACGTTACCGTATCATAGGTGTATCGGTGCTGGTAACCTGGCTGTTTGCCACCCTGGCATGGGGCTATTTTTTCTCTACCGTTATCAGTGACGACTGGCTGATAGCCTTGCTGTCTCTGTTTTTCGGTTTTGCCGTACTGGCCATTGACCGTAACCTCATTGCCGCTATGGGTAAAAACGGGCAACGCACGGGTTGGCTACCCGTAGTGTTTCGCCTGGCGCTGGCCATCACCATTGGCATGTTTCTATCGCAGCCTATTATATTAATGTTGTTCAAAAAAGATATTAATACACAAATAGCCCTGAATAAAGAAAAGAAGCTACAGACTTACCGTCAAAAACTAACCGAACTCAATGCCCCCTTGGTAGCCCGCTACCAGGCTGAGATCACCAACATACAAAAAAGACTACAGGCCAGTGAAGAGCAGGTACAGTATTATAAGGATAGCTATATTAAAGAAACCGATGGCACCGGCGGCTCGGGCAAAATAGGAGAAGCAGCTGTAGCACGTGTGAAAAGGAATGAGTATGAGAAAACAGCAGCCGGCTTTAACCAACTGCAGCAGGAGCTAAAGCCACAGCTATCTGCTGCACAGGATTCACTGCGGTCTATCACCACCGAAAACCAACGGAAAGAAACAGAGTATGCAGCCACACTTACTGATGGTTTTTTGACACAGGTAGAAGCCCTGAACGATTTAATCAGCGAACATCCGCCACTGCAAACACGTTACCGGTTGGTGATATTGATCATTACCTTAATTGAGGTAATGCCGGTACTCAGCAAGCTATTATTACCTAAAGGAGAATATGAAGAAAGGATAGCACAGCAAACCGCATTGGGCATGTATAAAGCCGAACTGGCAGCCGAACGCGAAAAAGCTTTACAACAACATTATGCAACCAGCGCCACCGAAGCCGATAAGGCTTCTATTGATCAGTTCTTTGCCGCATCACGCACCACTAAAGAAGCAACCGGGCAGCATACCATCGACAACAACCACCACCAAAGCTATACACAGCTATGGAAGCAGTTTAAAAACAAAGTGTTCACGAAAAAAGAACTATGATCAGTTCAAATGCAATACAGATATCATTTGCTCTTCTGCCAGCCGGGTAACATACAGCTTGTCAATCAGCTGCTGAATCAGCAAAGTATCCTTCTCCTCCACCGGAAGCGATACCTGGTATAAAAGGCTGGGCAAATCGTTTTCGTCGTAGCTGCCAAATTGCAGGTACTGCCAGGTGCCTTCTTTTTCTTTAATAGTAGAAAAAGCCTGGCAATGCAGCATACGGTTTACTTTATGGGTAACCAGCTTGGTTTTAAACAGCCCGTAATCGTGCTGGTAAGTGAGTACACGGGTATTTACCGTAACCAGCTCCCGGCCAAAAAAATTCCATAAAGTATATTTCAGCAGCACCATTTCCAGCAACAACGCCACCAGGCCAACAATGGCCACTCCCATCACACATACGGTTATAATAGCACCCAGCGCCAGCGCATTACAGAGCAATAAGAATATCTTAGGCAGCAGGGCATTTCTAACCTCAATAACGAGGTAAATACATATTCCATCGGAGTGAACGGTAACGTGGTTAGGGGTCATAATTATACTAACAATATAGAGAAATGTATTTACAAAATACTGCGATTCGACGCAAAAAATTACGTTACACATATACTCAATTCTCACCTCATCGTAATAAACAGGATATATCCTTACCTTAAGGGCCTAAAAATGCAACATCCGTAACAGGATACTGCTAAAATATACACATTGATATGAAGCGTTTAACTTATTTACCCGCTATTGTATTTATGACAGTAGCCAGCTCGTGCGGCGGTGGCACGTCTACTGCCAATGGCAGCAGCGATAGCACCGCAACCGGCAATCCATTTTATACAGCCAGCAAACTGCCTTTTGGTACACCCGATTTCAGCAAAATCAAAGACAGCGATTTTAAACCGGCCCTGGAAGAAGGCATTAAACAACAGCTGGCCGAAGTGCAGCAGATAGCCGATAACACGGCCGCCCCCGATTTTGAAAACACCCTGGTGGCATTAGAAAAAAGCGGGCAGCTGCTAAGCCGGGTAAACCATGTATTCAACCTGCTTACCGGTGCCAACACCAACCCGTTGCTGCAACAGTTACAGGAAGACATAGCCCCTAAACTGGCCGCCAGCGCAGATGCTATTTACCTCAACACCAAATTATTTAACCGCGTTGCCGCTATTTATGCTAAACGCGATTCGCTGCAACTGGATGCTGAATCAAAAAGACTGGTAGAATATTACTATCAGAAGTTTGAACTGGCCGGCGCTAAACTGGCCGAAGCCGACAAAGAAAAGCTGAAGGCATTTAACCAGGAAGAAGCCACCTTAGCCGCTAAGTTCACCAACCAGTTAATGGCTGCAGCCAAAGATGGCAGTCTGGTAGTAAGCAATAAAGAAGAACTGGCCGGCCTGCCACAAGGCACACTGGACGCCGCTAAAGACACCGCCCATAAAGGTGCCGACAAATGGGTGCTTTCTTTACAAAACACCACCCAGCAGCCCAACCTGCAGTTTTTAACCAACCGTGCCACCCGCCAGAAGTTATTCGAAGCATCCTGGAACAGGGCCGAGAAAAGCGACTCTAACGATACCCGCAAGGTGATCATTCGCCTGGCCGAAATACGCGCACAACAGGCCAAACTGTTAGGCTTTGCCACGTATGCCGATTGGAAACTGAACGACCAGATGGCACAAACGCCCAAAGCAGTCACTGCTTTCTTAGCCAATCTTACTACTGCCGCCACTGCCAAATCCAAACAGGAAGCAGCAGAAATACAGGCCGTTATAGATCAGCAAAAAGGCGGCTTCACACTGGCTCCGTGGGATTGGGACTACTATGCAGAACAGGTACGTAAAGCCAAGTACGACCTGGATGAAAATGAAATCAAGCCTTATTTTGAATTAGATAAAGTACTGCAAAACGGCGTATTCTATGCCGCCAGCGAATTGTATGGCCTTAGCTTTAAAGAGCGTAAAGACCTGCCTGTTTACCAGGAAGATGTACGCGTATTTGATGTATTGGACAAAGACGGCAGCCAGATAGGTTTGTTCTACTGCGATTACTTTAAACGCGACAACAAAAACGGCGGCGCCTGGATGAGCAACCTGGTAGAGCAATCGCACCTGATGGGCAGCAAACCCGTTATTTACAACGTGTGCAACTTTACCAAACCCGCAGCAGGACAGCCAGCCCTCATCAGCTTTGATGATGTAACCACTATGTTCCATGAGTTTGGTCACGCCCTGCACGGCTTCTTTGCCAACCAGAAATATGTAAGCCTGAGTGGTACCAGTGTAGCTCGTGACTATGTTGAGTTCCCTTCGCAGTTTAACGAGCATTGGGCATCTGATCCTAAAGTATTCAACCACTATGCAGTGCATTATCAAACAGGCGCGGCTATGCCACAGCCTTTAAAAGATAAGATTAAAAAGGCCGCCGGCTTTAACCAGGGTTATGCTTTAACCGAAGCTCTGGCCGCAGCAGAACTGGATATGCAATGGCATACTATCACTGCCGGCACTGCAGTTACAGATGTAGACAAATTTGAAGCAACCGCGCTGGATAAAACCAACCTGCACTTACCACAGGTTCCTCCACGCTACCGTTCTTCCTACTTCCTGCACATCTGGAGCAATGGCTACGCAGCCGGTTACTACGCCTACTCCTGGACCTCCATGCTGGAACACGATGCCTATTCCTGGTTTGAAGAACACGGTGGTTTAACCCGCGAAAACGGTCAACGCTTCCGTGATATGATCCTGTCTAAAGGCAATACGGAGAACTATGGTGTAATGTTCCGCAATTTCCGCGGCCATGATCCCAATGTACAACCCATGTTGAAAAACAGGGGTTTAATTCCGTAACAGCTAGTATCTACCATATACCAGAAAGCCATCTTCATTATATTTGAGGATGGCTTTTTTATAACCCAATAACCTGTTATGACAACCCACGACTTAATCGGCAAAACCATCACTAACATATATGGCATACACGCCATTACTCAACTCGAATATTTTGGATTAGATACTGCTACTATTTTCGTAGAGCTGAACGGCGATACTGTTATTCACTTCCCTCACACACATAGGAGCCAGTTACATAAAACACACCTGCCAGCAAAAGCAGAAGCTGTCATTTACGACATCACCGATGAAATGATACAACCTGTAAAAGCGCCAAACCATCAGCCCGTTCAAAAATCAACATTCCTGCACGTCCTCTGGCACAAGCTTTTCCCCGCTAAAACCGCCCCACCTCTTCCTACTCCTGTCATTACATTCGACAAACCACGCCGATACATCAAAAACAGGAAAATAACAGACATCATATGGTATCCACGGGTTAGCCACGGCGACACTTTCCTTCAATTGGATAACGGCTGCATTATAGGTGAAACCCAGGCAGCCCCGAGCGGAACCGGGCTTGCAGGACTCAATTACTATTACGACTTAAAAAGCCTGGCATTACGTAAGGGATTAGACTACGAAACACTTATGAATAAATAATATATAAGCAAACTAACCCGGCAGGTATTGTAAAAACCAACAGGAATGAGTATTTTGTAGTTCCCCAGATCAATAACGATTGTAACCAATTACATACCTCTTAATTAGTTTGCTATGAAAACAGGAATTTACATTCCGGGTCTGGGCGAGTCTTTACGCCAGGAATCCGTGATTAAGTATGCTACACGCCTGATGAATGAAATGAACTTTAATGCACCCGATCCGGCGCTCAGGTTCTTTACCAAAGTAGAAAACATCGAATACCAGAAAGGTTGCCGGTCCACCAAGGTCACCATTCATTCCGGCACACCCGAAAACGCTAAACCGGAATATGTGATGTACGATTTCCAGTATTCCAACCTGCTTACCGAAAACTTTACCAACAGTAACGTACTCAAAAAATCGTGGCTGGTATTTTTAACCGTAATCAATGTACTGCCTACAACCCTGGTGCGTGTTTTTGTACCGGGCGAAATGCGCAATTACAACCTGCGGCTGCGCATCCAATCCCTCTATGCCTTTTGCATTTTCCTGCTTATTTCTGTGTTTGGCCTGTCACTGATCCCTGCCTGCGTAAGCATGCTTACCGAAGCCGCCAAACTACAAAAAGGCAATTCATTCGCGCACCTGCTGGATATACCCACCTGGCTAACCCGCGTATCAGCCGTTATTATATCTGCTTCTACTTTTGTGTTTACGCTCGCACCTAACTACCGCACTTTAATGACGGCATTGGCCACTGAATTTGTTTGTGCCAACTACTACCTGCGCATTGGCGAAAAACGGCAAAAGATAACCGGTGCGCTGGATTGCCTTATAGAATACATAGCCGAAACAGATGCCGATAGCGAAATTCATTTACACACTTACAGCTTTGGTACTATAGTAGGAATGGACATATTGTTCCCTTATGGCTCTACTGTTAGCAGACGCATACAGCAAAAAGTAAAACTACTGGTAACTATAGGCTGCCCATTTGAGTTTTTAAGCAACTACTACACCCAGTATTTTAAAGATCGCGACGAAACCATGACGCAGGTATTGCAAAAGTGGTATAACATCTATTCCAATTCCGACTCCATGTCGTCCAACTTCCGGCATGGCAACACCAAAGGGCCCGCAGAGTATACTTTTCTCAACAACAAAAACCTTCTTCCTGCTAACATCTATTACGAGCTGGCCAATGTAAGCCGCTTTTCGTGGGTAGATTATGTAACGCTGTATTCCTTAAAAGCACACCAACTGTATTGGGATACGGATGCCAGCGGTGCCAGCTGCTTACTGTCCCTGTATAACAAAATGGCTATTGACGAGTTTATACCCGCTTACCTGGAAGAAGAACAACCTGCCCCGGTAATATAAAATATACTAAAAGGCCTGCCAGCACAGCAGGCCTTTTACATGCCCTTTAGCGGGACAGCACAGGACACTTACTGGCCGGGGATTGGTATTTTAGCGCTATTATTCAACATTTCGCCATATGAAAAAATGCTTAGTACTGTTATTGTTACTGCTTCCGGCCCTGACCAATTTGTATGCCTTACCGGCTGGCGCCTGGAACCCCTTACTGGCCCCGGGAAGCTTATCCGAAACTTCTGCCACACTGCTATGGAACAAACAGTCTCCTCAAAGCAACAGCACCTACCAGGTACTATTAAATGGTAAAGTACAAGGCACCACACAGGCCAGCAACTACACCTTTACCAACCTGCAACCCAACACTTCCTATACAGTGGAGATAAAGCTTACCACACCCGGCAGCAACAAACCTTCCGGCAACACGCTGCGCTTTACAACAGCTGCCAAAGGCAAAGTATATAACATACTGGATTATGGCGCTAAAGACGATACAGCCATAACCAACACCCGCGCTATACAGGCAGCGATAGACGCCTGCACAACAGGTGGCACGGTGTATATACCCAAAGGTGTTTTTATTTCCGGGGCCTTGCATTTAAAAAGCAATATGACCCTGTATATAGAAAAAGACGGCGTATTAAAAGGCAGCGGCAACATAGAGGAATACCTGCCCATGATTTTAAACCGCTTTGAAGGATGGGAGTTAAAAACCTATGCCAGCCTTATTAACGCGGGCACGCTTAACCGCGATGGCAGCTATAATGCAAAAAACATACGCATTACCGGTGGTGGCACTATTATGGGAGGTGGTCAACGCCTGGGCAATGCCATGACCAAAGCCAGCGGCAACAGAAGCAGAGGACGGCTAATATGCCTGATCAACTGCCAGGATGTAAGCATTTCTAACCTTACTATCACCGAGCCACCCAGCTGGACCATTCACTACATCTACAGTAACAACATCAGCACACACAACCTCAACATCATCACCAAAGGCATTCACAACGGAGATGGCATTGATCCGGATTCATCTACCGACTGCTATATCTTCAATTGCACCTTTGATACAGGAGATGATTGCATCGCTATTAAATCCGGTAAAAATCCCGAAGGCTTTATAGTGGGCAAGCCTACCAAAAATGTAAGAGTTACCAACTGTAACTTTAAAAGAGGACACGGTATTTCTATTGGCAGCGAAATGTCGGGTGGTGTAAGTGATGTGCTGGTAGAAGATTGTCAGGCCGGTGCGTTATTACACGGCATGCAGATTAAAGGCACAAAAGACCGCGGCGGTTATGTAAAAAACGTAACAGTGAATAACTGTCAGCTATTAAAGATCACCGTGTTTTCGGCAGTGAACTATAACAACGATGGCGAGCCTGCACCTGAAACGCCTACCTACTCCAATTTTACATTTGAAAACATTGACCTGTCAGCCGCATCCGAAAAAGAAGCCGCTATTAATATCAATGGCTTTAAAGATCCTGCTCACCGCCTTAAAAACGTTTACTTTAATAACATTAAACTTTCCGAAAACGCTACCATCCTTGTCAAGGATGCAGAAAAAGTAACCTTTACCAACATACAGGCAGCCAACAATGGCAAACCACAATACACCGTTAACAACAGCATAGAAGTTACGCACTAAACATACCAATGCCCCCAATAAGCACTTCATCTTTTTGGGGCATTATACCTTTTGAAGAACATTTCACTCACCTTCTCCCTCCGCGCCCATTAACACTGCTATTTGTAAAGCATTTATAAAGAAGGAATAGTAAGCACTGCCGGTGTCAACCCTTTACCACTGGCCTTTAATTGAATATTACCTGCCGGGCCGGCAGCCTGAATAATCACCTGTGCAGCGCCATTAAACAGTTTTCGTTTCCAGGACACCGCGTAACGCAACACCTGCACCACTCCTGCATCTGTATTTACTACATCCCAATCGTGCAGCTTAGCAATAGGTTTACCAGTGATCAACACTTCATTCATTCCCGGCTTTATTACACTCTTGTTCAGCAAAAACACATTACCCGCTGCATTCAGGGCAATATCCTTTGCCAGCACAACACCATTCACAGTAACACTTTGTATACTGCCAATGCTTTTATAAAAGAAAGTAATATCCGTACTATCTAATACCGCAGGCAACATAAACTGCCCTTTATACACAAACTCTTTTTTATCCTCCGTATTTTTTCGCTCCACCTGCTGCACTGGCAGATTGGTAATCTCATCCAGGAATTGTTCTTTTTCCAGCGAAGTAGGATTGCCATTACCCACGCCTATTATCCTTCCGGGGCCACTAAGTGCAAATGTGATATCATTATCAGCCATAGGCACCACATGTCCCTGCGCATCTGTAACACCCACCGTTACCACTGCCACATCACTGCCGTTAGCAACAACAGCAGGCTTATGCGCTGCCAGCGTAATCACTGCCGGCGCCTGGGCTGTTATTCGTTTTTCCCAAAGCACCGCCTTACCATTTTTATACCCTACCGCTTCCAGCACACCCGGTACATAAGGTACTTTCCATTCCAGATGGCCGTTACGTGTCATCCTCTTTTTGCCCTGACTTTTCCTGTTTACCAACAACTCTACTTCATCACAATTGCTATATGCCCACACATCTATCAACTGCCCTTCTTTACCTGCCCAGTTCCAATGGGGTAGCAGGTGTAACACCGGCTTATTGCTCCACCAGCTTTGCAAATAGTAATAATCATCCTTTGGAAAACCACATATATCCATCATACCGAAATAGGAGTTCACAGAAGGCCAGCCAAACGGTGTTGGCTCTCCGCGATAGTCAAAGCCTGTCCATATAAACAAGCCTGCCAGGTAAGGCCGGTCTGCATAAAAACGCCAACCTTCTTCAATACTGTAAAAAGAAGGGCGGGGCTTTCTATCATAGGCAGCCATGTATTGCCTGGCTGTATCATTCACATATACTCCCCTGGTAGCAAAGGTAGAACCCTCTTCGGTGCCCATACCCGGCTGTTGCGGAAAACGTTTGTGATGCGCTTCTATATCACCATTGCCCAGATAGTTATACCCCATCACTTCCAGCACATCACTGATACCGCTGGCAAAACCTCCGCTAATACCGGCCGTAGTATACCGGGTACTATCCAGGCTTTTAGCATAGGCCTGTAACGTAGTGGCCATCCGCGCACCGGTTTCTCCGTTTTCAATACGCCATTCTTCATTACCTACCGACCAGCAGAATATACTAGGGTGATTCCTGTCGCGCACTATCATCCGCTTCAAATCCTGCAAAGGTTGTCCGGAAGTTCCCATCAGGCGGGTTTCATCAATCACCAGCATACCCAGTCTATCACAGGCATCTAACAACTCCGGGGCAGGCGGATGATGTGAGCAACGGTAAGCATTCGCTCCCATATCCTTCAAAGCCTGTATACGGTAATCCACCAGGGCATCGGGTATAGCGGTACCCACACCCGCATGATCCTGGTGATTATTGGTTCCTTTCAGTTTTACGGGTTTGTCATTTAAGAAAAACCCTGTAGCGGCATCAAAGCGAATAGTACGAATACCAAACGAAGTGGTGGTTACATCAGTTTCTTTTCCTTCCGCTAAAACAGTAGTCACCAGCTTATATAAATAAGGATTATCCAGCTCCCAAAGTCTGGCATCTGTTACACGCAACGCTAATGCTATTTCTTTATGCTGTAAGGCTGCCACCTCCACCCCTTCTTTCCAGGCAGTTGCCACCGTTTTACCTGCGGCATCTACCACCGCCACCTTTACGGCACACATCTTACCCTGCAAAGCATCATTTTGTATAGTTACGCCGGCCTGCACCTGTGCTGCATTGTTCTCCAAAGTCGTATTTACCACTACCCCATTCGCAGCCACATGCAGGGGCGCTGTTTTTACCAGCCACACATGCCGGTATATACCAGCCCCTTCATAAAACCAGCCCTCTTCCATAGTGGCATCTACCCGCACTGCCAGCACATTGTTGCCGCCATAGTTAATATAATCTGTGATATCATATTCAAAACTGCTGTAGCCACTCGACTCTACTCCCAGAAAATGCCCGTTGATCCAAACCGTTGCATTCCGGAACACGCCATCAAACGCCACCGTTATCCGGCGGCCCAGTTCTGCTGACGTTACATGAAAAGCCTTACGATACCAGCCGATAGACTTATCCGGAAAATGACGCCCCACCTGTTTAAATCCATGACTAAAACTACCCTGTGGGCTAAAATCCTGTTCAGCTGCCCAGTCATGCGGCAGGCTCAGCTTACGCCAGGCACGATCGTCAAACGCCGCATCAGCCGGCCCGTCTGCATATCCTGCCTTGGCCAGGTACGAGAAATAACCTGTGGCATGTCCAAAGTCTTTATCGGTATTGTAGGGGTGCCCAAAAGCAAAACGCCAGCCGCTATCCAGCAACAGGCGTTCTCTTATCGATACAACAGTTGTATTTGTTTGAGCCAGTACCGGTAATGCCGATATACACAACACCACCAGCCATATATTTCTTACAGTAGCAATCATCAGAACAGCGGTTTTTGGCAGAAAAATCAACATTTTTTACGAGCATACAGCATGCCTGTCAAAATATCATTAGCATTGGCTAAATTACTACCAATCACCACAAAAGCTACTGCTGTTTCAGCAACTCTATCAAATGGCCTACCGTAGGCAAAATGCCGTCATTAGGCAACGCATTTAACTCCTCATAAGTATGCGTACCATTCGCTACTCCCAACGCCAGTTTCACCCCGGCACTTTTGCCCGATAATAAATCGGAAGGCGTATCACCAATGTTGATCACTTCAGATGCCTGAGTAATGTTCAGCTTTTTCATTGCCAGGAAAATCATATCCGGTGCGGGGCGGCCTTCTGCCACATCCGAACTGCTTACCGAGCAATCAATGATCGCATCCGCACTTTCCGCCAGGTAATCAGCATTCAACCCCTGCATCCAGCCTAAACGCTCCAGTATAATATCTGTTACCTTACGGTAAAAGCCGGTAGTCAGCGCCACCTTTATACCGTTTTGCTTACAAAAAGCAAACAACTCCAATGCACCCACTGTAGGTGCCAGGTCTGCTGTCCGGTAATGATGTTCCAGCAACTCCGTAAACACCTGGTACGATTCGTTTACCTTTTCTGCAAAAGCCGGATGACGTTCGCCCAATGCTTTAGCCCACAAGGTTTGAAACACTTTTATTTTACTCCAACCCATCATTGCATTCACCTCTTTTTCATCCGCATGCAGGCCTGTGTTTTTAATCGCATTTAAAAACACCATTTCCACTTCGCGATCATCACGTACCGAAGTACCCGCCATATCGCAAACAATTAATTTAACTGATAACATATAGTACTTTTTTTGAGGAATTGACAAAAAGGATAATCACCGACGATAAAAAAGCCAGCAACGCTACTGCTATAAACACCATGGCAGCATTACCGGTAACATCAATAATTTTACCCATTACCGGCTCGCCTAACGCCGCAAACAGGTACGCGCTCATATTCATTATACCTACACCGGTTCCTGTAAATTCAGCGCCCAGCAACTCAGGACTTAACGGCCAGAAATTAGCCTGCGGGCCATAGGCAAAAAAGCCCGCCATAAACATCAGCAGGCCGGTAATTACACCATGCTGGCCTGGAAAAAAATAAATAAGCAAAGCCACCAATGCACAACTGAACATACCTGTGGAAATAGCATAAGGCTTATTACCCGAAAATAATTTGTCAGAGATATGTCCAAAGGAATAAGCGCCTATAGCCATGCCTGCCGGTAACAAAAGGCTCACCCACATTTGTTCCGGATGCGATTTATATTCTTTTCCCAGAAAATATACAGGCACCCAGAATATCAGGGTATAACGCGCCATGCTTTCAAATCCCATCGATAAACAGGCCAGCAAAAAACGACGATTACCAAACACGGTTTGATACCGCTGCCGCCAGCTGATGCCATTTTCTTTGGCCCTCGCAGGTATGCTATCTTCAAAGCCCATATCAGAAGGCTTATTGCGTACCACAAAATAAAAGACAATCAATGCGGCCAGTAAAAACAACACCGGCAACCTGAACAGCAAACGCCAATGCTGGTTTTGCTGCACCAGCATAATAGAAAGCAGGTAGGTGAACGTGGACGAGCTGGATGCCGCCATGGTATAAAAGCTAAAAGCCTTTTGCCGCTCGTGCTGACCAAACCAGTTGGTTAAAATGCGGCTGCCCGGCGCCCAGGCCATCGACTGAAAATAACCATTCAAAGCCCATAACACCAGCACCAGGTTAAAACTATCGGCTACACTGATAGCCAGGTTGGCCGCTACCGATAAAATACCGCCGGTTACTATCATTGTACGTGGACTAAACCTATCGGCCAGGTTTCCATTAACAAACTGCCCCACCGCATAGCCCAGCAACATGGCAAAACTTACCCATCCAATCTTCTCATAGCTTACCTGCAACTCAGTTGCCAGCGCATGCGCCGCCCAGCCAAAGTTATGCCTGCCCGTATAAAAGAACAGGTAGCAAAACATGGTTATCAGCAGCATGCGCCACTGCGCTTTTCTAAACGGGTTATTAGCCATAGAAGATATTAAATGCTGATGCCCACCCGAAGTGGCTTGTGTTGTATTGCGTATTCAAAAGCCTGCTGCGTTTGTTCCAACGTAAACTCCTTTTCTACCACTTCCCCAAAAGGATATCGATTCCAGTTACGCTTCATAAAGTCAAGTGCATAGGCAAAATCATCATAGTTGTAATTATGTATTCCCTGAATGGTAAGCAGGTTGCGCACCACTTTCTCCGCATCCAGCTGTAGCCTGCGTCCTTTAAACACAGCTCCGGCCCACACTGCACGCCCTCCTATACCCAGGCAATCAATGCCCCATTCCATTGCATCCGCAGCGCCACTCATATCAAACACCACATCTGCTTTTTCCGATAGCAAAGCCGGAGTATCGCCATCTAACAGCCGCGTTTCATCTGCTCCAAAGCCGGTGGCTTTTTTCAACCGTGCATCCGACACATCCGCTGCCACTACCCATGTTGCACCGGCATCTTTACACATAGCTGCACAGGTAATGCCCAGTAAGCCCATACCTGTAATTAACACACGCTTGCCCTGTACATTACCTGCCAGTCGCATAGCACCTGCCACTGTAGCAATAGCACAATTCAAAGTAGCCGCTACAGGCAGCGGTAAAAAATCGGGTAATAAAAGAATAGCCGTATGCGGCTTTAATATGCAGTACTCCGCCAACCCTCCGTGAAATACTTCTTCCCCTTCCACCTTCGCATGGCCGTATTTAAACAATCCCTCTCCTTTTTGCGGCATGCCTTGTAAGGCATGCTTCGATTGCGGATCACTGGCAAATACCGACCAGGTGATCCAACTGCCGGCCACCAGTTCCTCGCCCCTGCTATCCAGGCCGGAATGCGATGGGTGCAAGGCCACTATCTCCCCTGCTATTTCATGCCCCAGCACGGTGGGGCACACTTCCTGCCGCACCCCGCAAAACGTATGCAGGTCGCTGCCACATAACGTAGTATACCGGTTTCGCACCAGCACCTCGCCCGGCAACAACGTTCTCACCTGCGCAGTACGCAGGCGAAAAGGCTCACCCGCTCCCGTAAACTCCACCCATCTTCCTGTCATGCTACGTTTTGTTTTGCAGTTTCCTGTGAAGCAATTATTTTTCCCAAACCGAAAATAAATTTCTTTTCAGGAAAATAACAAAGCAACGGATTATCGAATTGTTAATCTCAGTGGCTTAAAATATTTCTTCCCAGGAAATAAATTACCATGTATTTTTAGGGCATGCAGCAAGAAGTGAGAGAAGAACAGGAACAGTTGTCCTATTTTAAAATAGGCGGCATCATTAGAAAATACCGCAAAGAGAAAGAATTGAAACTGCTGGACTTAGCAGCTTTAACCGGCATAGGCTCTGCCATGCTGTCTAAAATAGAAAATGGCAGGATGATACCTACCATTCCCACCCTGTTTACCATTATTCATAAACTGGGCATTGCCCCGGAAGCCTTTTTTGCGCAGCTGAATACCGAAAATCTTTTCCCCGGCTATTACTTCCTGCCTAAAAAACTATTCTCCCCCTACGAAAAGGAGGAAAGCGCCAGCGGGTTCCAGTATTTTTCTATCCTGGAGCATACCAGCGAGGGTGGCGCCTTTCAAATTTCCCTGCTGGAGCTACAACATAACGCCAGCCGGCCGCAGGTTACCACTATGGCCTTTGAATTTATCTATATCCTTAAAGGCAGGCTTAGTTATCAGCTGGATGATAAAACGTTTGAAATGGAAGAAGGCGACGCACTTTTTTTCGATGGCAACATTCCCCATGTTCCGGTAAACAATTCCGGGCACACTGCTTCGTTACTGGTGTTATACCTTTTTACCAATAGTAAATAACCCACCTGAGCCGGCAATATGGCACAGACGGGTTGCTATAAGCGACTAAAGCGCTTGTGTTATTATCCTTCCGGCCTGTATTACCATTACCTGCTTTTTCAGGTGCTCTATATCCTGCAAAGGGTTCTCCTGCAGCACCAGCAAATCAGCTTTCTTGCCTACTGTAACAGAGCCTATATGTTTTTCCTCTCCTATGGCTTCTGCGCCAATAATAGTAGCACTACGCAAGGCATCCAGGGTAGTAAAACCACAATTATGTATAAAATAACCTAACTCTTCCATCAGGTGCGGGTAAGGCTGCGTTGTATCGGTGATCTCATCCGTACCGGCACTGATTTTTACACCCTGCTGATATATCCGTTTCAACAACGGCATCACATATTCATCCCTTGGATAAGACACCCGCAAAGTAGCATCCAGAATGGCGTTATGCGCCTTCATGGCGTCGCAAAACGGCTTCACATCTATACATGCCAGCAAACTATCTTTCTGCTGCGTTGTCAGCTTGCTATATATCCGCGCGCTAAACATTCTTTGCACGCTGTCACTTGGGTTTAACCAGGTTAACATAGACACATGCGATAACACTTCCACTCCTGCATTTACTACTTCTACCGGCTTGGCAGGATACATCATTGCATGCCCCCACACTTTCAGGCCCTGCTTTTTAGCCGCCCGCACCACCTGTGGTAAGTAACTTCCTTCAATAGAATGATACAACTTAATACCTGTGGCACCACAAGCTTTTGCAGCTGCCATCGCACTATCCAGGTCCACGCCCGGCTCTATACATTGTTCCCACGCCATATAGGGTTCTTTTCTTAAACCAATGCCCCGGTCGTAATACCAGCGTCCCGCCATAAAAGCAGCGTAATACACATCCGCCCCCACCACATCTCCATTCCTTATTTCGGTTTGTAAAGTATGCAACACTTCTGCATTACCCGCGGCATCACGCACCGTAGTAATACCATGTTTTACCAGGTAATTCAGCAGGCTTAATCCCCGTTCCGGTTTTACGCCATGCCCGTTGGCCACGTGTATGTGTGTATCTATTAAACCCGGCACCACATACCCCCCGTGTATATCTATTTCCTTTCCCACCACATGCTTACCTGCTCTTTTGCCTATAGCAGTAATTACTCCATGCTGCACTACCACGGTAACACCTGCTGTCATCTTTCCCGTAAGCACATCTATCACCCGGGCATTTTTCAATACCAGCACAGAATCCGTAGCACGTTCACGGGCATTTACCGGCAGCATCCACAACATGCCCACCACAGCAAGCAGCAGCAACCATTTACTTTTCCTCATCATAAAGCTCATTTTGTATATAGTTATAAAGACGCCCGGCCACATCCTTTTGTACTCATGCCGCTATAGCATTTTATAGTGCCCCACGCCCGAACTGGCCGCAACAGCTTAATACTTGCTTAAAAATGTTACAAAAAGGTTACTTCAAGGCTGCCAAAAAGGGTTATCCCTCTATAATCTCTACATTTGTCTCTACCAGCATTGCTGGTGCAGTTTTAACCAAACCCGTACAATTTGAAAAGAAAGCGTGCCTTAGTGCTATTGCTGTTGCTTATTACCGTTTATTGCGGCTTTACTCAACAAAGGGTAGATACCAACTATATTAAACAATACGAACAACGGCAAACCATTACTGTATTTACGGGCCGCCGGGCCATCCAGATAAAACATGATGGCCGTATCATAGAACCCAACAGCCCGCTTAACCTGGGCCTGGGCTACTCACTCCAGCATCCGAAAATTAACTTTGAAGCCAGCCTGGTGGGCATACGATTATCCAACAGGCACAAATATGGCAAAACAAGTGTTCTCGATTTTGAAGCACACAAGTATGGCAGGCGACTGGTAATAGATGCTTTTTTTCAACGTTATCATGGCTTTTACCATAACGACCTGCCCACCAAAATCATTACGCAATACCCGAATCTTTCCATACAGCGCATTGGCGGCGAAGCCACCTATTTATTTAACCACAAAAGGTTTTCGGCTAAAGCAGCTTTCCAGCAAAAAGAAATACAGCTCACTTCTGCAGGAAGCTTTGTGTTGGGTGGCGGCATTTATCATACCCGCTTAAACAATATCAATGAAATAGGCATCACAGGTCGTAACAACTTTGTTACCATGCAGGTAGGCCTGGGAGCAGGGTATGCCTATTCATGGGTCATTAAAAAACGCTGGCAGTTGTCTGGCATAGCCACTATGGGATTAAATGCAGGCAACGACTGGCGCGAATTCAAACAACTACACCTCAAGCTATATCCCAGGGTGTTTGCCCGCACATCCTTAGGTTATATACAACCTGCCTGGGGCTTGTACTTTTCCACCATTATTCATAACGACAAGTATTACCAGCAACAGCATACTAAAATGGATTTAACCACTTTAAACTTCCAGCTGGCTTACATCAGGCACTTCAATTCCCTGTTTAAAAAGAAAAAAGCGTAAGTAAACATTGTTTACCACAATACACTTACTTTTGTTGCTGTCCCCCTACACATTAACACAACATCTATGGGCAGTTCCAACGATCCGGTAGTACATCAGAATAAGGTATTTTCTAACGTAGACTATACCGAAAAAACATTAACGAACCGCGAGTTTGTTCATTGCGAATTTATCAACTGCCTTTTCACCAAAAGCGATTTGCGCAACAACGAATTTGAGAGCTGCCATTTTAAACAGTGCAATTTTTCGATGGCGCAGATAGCCGGCGCAGGTTTCAGGGATGCCGTGTTTACAGAGTGTAAAATAATGGGCGTAGACTTTACCCAGTGCAATAAATTCCTATTCTCTTTTACCTTTCACGATTGCCAGCTGGATTACTGCATTTTCCTGGGCACAAAATTAAAGAAGACGCTCTTTCGCAAATGCTCTTTAAAAGAAGTGGAATTCAGCGATGCTGATTTGTCCGCATCTGTATTTGACCAGTGCGATATGGCCAACACCCGTTTCTCCAATACCCAGCTGGAAAAAGCAGATTTCAGAACAGCCTACAATTTCTCTATAGACCCGGAAATAAACAAATTGAAGAAAGCCCGGTTTACCGCCAACAACCTGGCAGGGTTGTTAGATAAATACCATCTGGATATAAACGATTAATAAACAAGCCATCCTTATAATACAATTGGCCCGGGACAACTATGCTATCACCGGGCCAATGTCTTTTGTATCGCTTACAACACTCTCTTAAACTGGTAAGTGCCCGACCCTATATTCGCCAGCCTGATATAACGGCCTTGCCTTTCACCCTGCACCTTTTTACCATTCACCTCTACCAGGTTATCACTACCTGCACCCGCTGGCACAAACACAGCGCCCGACATGTTTACCGGCAAAGTCAGCTGCATATCATACACATGCTCCTTACGCTGCCATGCTATTTGTATCACACCCCTGTCTGTAGGAATTTTACCCTGCGCCTTTTGTAACCTGTTGCCAAAATCCAATGGTTTTACCTGCACCTCTTCATATTGCGGCTTTGCAGCAGTTACCCCTAACATATATTGCTGCATAGCCAGCAAGCCCACAGCACCCCAGGGGTGGCACATACTTTCATTTCTTACATCCGCATCCCATGCTTCCCAGGTAACCGTTGCCCCTTGTTTAATATTCTTAGCCCATCCATCCCACTCGGTATTGGTATACAGGTTTATTAAGTGTTCACCCTTATCAGCCAAACCTACCGCTTCGGGCAGGTAGCGTAAACACACCATACCCACACTCATTTTCTGCCGCACTATTTCACTCGCCACACTCTCCTTTTGTGCATCCGGTACTATACCCATCGCATACGGGAAAATATTGGCGTGTTGCGATACGTGACTACTTGGTTGCCCGCCAGCCAGCAAACCATCATGATATACACCCTCTTTGTTCAGCAGCAATGTATTCATAGCCGTTTTAATATCGGCCGCCTTGGCCGCATAAGCAGCTACATCTGTGGCCTTACCTAAAACACCCGCTATGTGAGATATAATCGTAAAATCAGTATAGGCATAAGCATTCATTACTGTACGCGCTTCTGCATTCATATCATATCCATACCGCATTACCTGTGGCCAGTCAACAATACCATACAGGTAAGGGCCAGAGCCACCTGCCAAACGGGTAATCAGCCCTGTTTGTGCATCGCGGCACGAAGCCACATACTCGGCAACCTTTACCAGGCGGGTATAGTTCTCCTGCAAAAAATCGGTGTTACCGGTTTGCATATAATAATCCCATACCCACACTAAAAAGGCCTGTGTATAATCCGGGATATCCCGCTTACCATCCACATTCGGATATACCGAATTCAACCGGCCATCAGGCCAGTACTGATCCTGCGATTGCAAAAATTCTTTTAATACCCGGTCACTCATCACCCTGTCGTACGTTACACTCATAGCCGGCACCGCTTCCGACCAGCCATCTCCTAGAAACGTTCCCTTTTCACGGGTAGGTGTGTCTACAAACCCTTCCTGCGCGCCCACCAGCAACGAATGTTTCATTAACTCCCATACCAGGTTTAACATATCGTCAGAAGAATAAAACTCCGACTGCGTGGGATCCAGTTCATAATGACGTGTTACAAATTGTACATTCTCTGTTGTCAATGGCACCGGTGAGCTGCTCACCTGCAGGTAACGTATACCCAGGTATACCATGGGCTGAAAAACGGCCTCTTTGCCATTCAACACAAAGCTATATTCCAGGTTCGTGTTCTGATCTAATGTGGCAGAAACCGCGCCATCTTCATTCAACACAAAACCACCTCTCATCACTACCGTGTCGCCTGCCTTTCCATTGGCAAAACGAATACGTGGCACACCTGCATATATTTTACCAAGGTCTATAATATAGCTGCCATTTTTTAAACGGGTAATACTTTTAGGTGTGATCTCTTTTTCTATCAACCGTGCCAGATCGCTCTGCAACGGATTTACCCAGGGCGCTACAGGCGGCGCACCTTCTTCCACAGCTGCCTGCCAGTCACTATCGTTATATCCCACACCACTCCAGTTGCTTATCATTTTGCGCGCATCCATTTTATCAATAAAGCCAACACCTTCTCCATTGCGACTTTTTAGCCCGGTAATAAACTGCTCGGCCTGGTGTTGCTTCCACGAGCCATCGCTCCCCACTACGGCTTGTGTTCCATCAGCATAATCAATCACCAGCTTCAACAATAAACCACGCTTATTCACCGCCCTTCCTTGTCCACCACCATACCAGTGGGTAAGCACTGCCAGCTGCTGTACCTTTCCTTTAGTAATATCATTAGATACATCATAGGCATGATAGTATTGATATTGCGGGTAATGATGCACACTGCCTTTGGCCAGCTGTTTACCGTTTATATACAGCTCGTAACTATGCGCAGCCGACATATACACAATGGCTTTGGCTATGGGCTTATCGGCCGTAGTAATAGCTTTGCGGAAATAAGTATAATCATCTTTATCACTGGTAGTGCGGCTTATCCATTTACTGCCCTGCCAGTCAGCATCGGCAAAGGGGCCGGTATCAAACTGCTGCATATCCGAGTAAGCACTTACATTACCATCCTTATCCCAGGTACGTACCTTCCAGTAATAGCGGGTAAACGCCTGTAGCGGACTACCGGTAAAGAACACATAATTTTGTTGGGAAGAAGTAACGCGGCCACTGCTCCAGCAATCGGCATCGCCTTTGGCAAGCCTGGCAGCGGTGGTGGCCACTATAATTTCATAAGCAGTTTGTTTTTCATTGGCATCATTATCGTTCACCAGCCAGCCAAAATAAGGATGTTTGCCAATACCCACCGGATTGGCCTTGCTCATACACCTTATATTAGTGGGTTTTCCCGGATTAGTAGCTCCTGCATGAACAGATAGCAGTAGCAAAAGCGCCGGTAACGCTTTCAAGGGGGTTAATAGCTGCATCATAGAAAATAAATAGTTGGTTATACACGCGAGCTGCCCGTTAAGAATAACCAAAAGGCAAGAAGCGGTTCCAACAAATATACAATACAACTAATAAAATAAACTGCCACGTATTATAGGCAACAACGTGTACAAGCTACACGCAAGCCTTCTTATTTAGGCTTCTTTTTCTTGCCTTTTGCCCCCGCCAGCAGCTTTACTTCCACTGTAGTGTCGCCAGTACCCACCTGTTGCGAGTACTTTAACAATTCCTGCACGGCTGCATCTGCAGGATCATAAAAGAAAGGCAACTCCCCCACTACAACAATGTTTTTCCCTTTCTCAATTTCGTGTGTTTCCATAAGCGAAAATTACACCGCCGGCACTTGCAAAAGCGGTTGATAACTTTAAAGTCACCGGCTGTTTATCCACTTATTATTTTATAACCGGCCGGGAAACCTCATTTGCCTGATCCAAAGTCAAAACGGGTGTCAACAACTCTTTTCAGCAACCCCAGTTGTCCACAATGCCAGAATGTATGTTTGATATTCCAGTCTATAGCATCAAACTTACTCTTCGCCACCGGATGGGCAGGCAGCACAGGTTCAATATTGTCGGTAAGGTTACCTGCCGGCAAACTGCTGATCAGCGTTATCGATTTGCGGGCCATAATATTCACATGTGCTTTTAAAGCACCCGGCGTTACTTTTCCCACTGCACGTTGCGGGGTAGTGCCTGTGGTAAACCATTCTGCATAGTCTTTTAAAGGCATGGCGGTAAGCACGTCCATCTGCATGCCGGCTACTGCCCATATGGCATTATAATAAATGCCCAATACCAGGTGCCCCACCTGCCAGCTCACATTGGTTTGTAACGCATCCGGGGTAATATCCCATTTTTCTTCCGGTATAGCATCTATCACCCGGTTCATCCAGCTGTAAGTTTCCTTGGTTTGAGTCACCAACATGTCAATGCAATCCATCGTTTTTTTTATAAAGATAGCAGGCTACTTTTCCCTAACTGGTTGATCACGATCAAGAAAGCGACCCGGAGGATATTTTTTTCCGGATACGACTAATGGTTTCCGGCTGCACATTCAAATAAGAAGCAATCAGGTATTGCGGCACCTTGTTTACCAGCCCCTGGCTATCTTCTATCATTTGCTGGTAACGCTGTGCAGGAGAATCAAGTAATAAAGACTTTAACCGGTCGTGCATTTTCAGAAACAGCTGTTCATTCACTTTCCTGCTCATGCCCGATAAAAAAGCATGCTCCCTGGCAATCTCCCATAATCGTTGTTTGGTAATTACATACAGCTCGGTATCTTCTATACAGATAATTGCTTTATCAGAAACACCTTTGGTAATAAAACTATAATAATCAGAAACGAAGTTGTTTTCAAAAGCAAATCCAAACACCACTTCCTGCCCGTTTTTATCAAACACCACTTTCATCAGCCCCTTTTCCACAACGCCTATCTTATCACATACCTTGCCCCGCTCTACAAAAACATCATTCTTTTTTAAATGCACTTTTGTAAACTCACTCAAAAACACCTCTGCATCTTCCTTTAAAATATCCAGGGCGTTAATACAGGTTTCCAGCACTGCCATGTTTGTGTATTTCGTTTCAATATTATCAAATTTCGGGCATATTTCCGGCAGCAGAATGGATTTATACCCGCAATAGAATGATAACGAACAGTGCATTTTATTAATTACTATATTGCGGAAATAATCTATATAAAATACTTTAACCTAAAACCTCAAAAAACAGCATGATCTTTTTTTACGGTCGTAAAAGCTTCAACGCCAAAACTGTACAGTTGTCAGACATTGGCATTTTCGAAACTCAGTCAGATATTGTTCAATTTGAATTAAGACAGGAATACGCCCATTTATACTGGATACCCTTTTTTCCGGTGGGCTCTAAATGGTGTGCTCGTAAATCGGACAACAATCTATATGAAGTAAACAATGAATTAGTGCCGGCCCTGGATGCTATTCCACGGAAAAAGCTGGGCTGGGTGGCATTTATTGGCCCCATCGTTCTGGTACTTATTGTATTAGTAGCTAAATTATCACGCTAAACTTACAAAGGCCGTTCGTTACAAAACGGCCTTTGCTCCCTGTTTCTTATACACACATCCAATTACAATAATTAGCTATTGCGGTTTCGCCAGCCCCTCTTTTCAATAGCACGGATATTTTCTACTTCTTTTAATGTGAGCAGGTAAGTGAACAGGTGCGTAAGCTCTTCATCTTTTCCATCTCCTTCAAACGGATGAATGTATACAGCGTTCCCATAGTTGCTTCGCGACTTTTGTGGTGAATCATCTACTATAATCACCTGCTCCAGCTGAAAACCTTTCTTTTTTACTTTGTCCAGCTTCTTTTCCCAGTAGTAATTATCCATTTGATAATCCCGCTTTAAAGTACACCTGGTTTTGCCCCACACCATAGCCCATTCTACCGAAGCGGGTGTAATGGTTTTTACTATTTCTTCCACATAAGCGTCATCTGCCGAACTCCATACACCCAGCACAAAGTGTTGGGAAATCTCCTGTAAAAACTGCTCTACCCCCGGGCGTTTATACACATGGTATACATCAAAAACAAAATCCGCCTTTTCATTCAGTGGCTGCACAGTAGCATGTACCAACGTTTCATCCAGGTCTAATAATAAAAGCTTATCGGGTTTATCGGTTGCCATAGGCAACAATATATTACTTTGCTAAAAAATTAACAAACATCCCTGTTTTTAAAATAGTATATTGGTATTATAAGCACAAACATCACCACTATGGCAACCCTATACAATAAAAGTATTCTCACAATATGTGCATTTTTCATACTGGCATTACACCTCAACTGCGCCAGCATCCCTAAACCTGCAAAGGAAGAAGTGGCATTCCTGGTGCCACCACATATCCTGCACCAAAAGGATAAGTATTACCTCACTTACCAGGTAGATACAAAGAATACCCCTGCTGTAAGAACAGTGATTGGTGAAAAAATGGCAAAAGGAAAATATTACTATTTTGTTACAGGCAAAGTAAGCTTCGCCGAATATAACCACCCCGTAACAAGACCCGTTCCTGAAACGCCGGAAGTAATCAATCTGTTAAAGTCGGGTAATTTTTTCTGGCTACATGCAGATGGCTCCGAAACGCCATTGTCAATAACAGAAGAATAAACAGGCTATTGATTTATCTTTATACAAATGATTGTTATGAAAACAGATCCGGAGGTGCAGGCTTACCACAATGTCCTGCATGGTCATGAAAAGGAAATTGCTGCATTGCTATACCACGAAATTTGCAAACATCTTCCGGATGCAGAAAACAAGGTATGGCATGGACATCCTGTCTGGTTTTTGGATGGCAATCCTATAGTGGGATATGATAAAAGAAAAGATGGCTTTAACCTCTTGTTCTGGAGCGGCCAATCCTTTGACGAGCCAGCGCTTAAGGAAGAAGGCAAATTCAAAGCAGCTGAAATACGCTACACCAACGCTCATGAGATTGATACAAACGAACTGATGCGATGGCTAGGCAAAGCAAGGGATATACAATGGGACTATAAAAACCTGGTGAAACGTAAAGGCGTATTGGAGCGTTTAAAATAAATGTTACCTGCCAACACACAGATGAAACCTTAGTATGTTGGCAGGGTATGTTAAGCCCCTTCTGTTTCTGATAACAAATCCATCGCTTCTCTAACACCATCCCATTCTTTACCGGCAAATAATAAACGAAACCACTTTTTATGCCTGTTCTCCGGTGTAATATGCAAAAACAACCACACGCCTGCCAGGGTAAATGCCAACGTTGTTAAGCCTTGTATTATCCACAGCACTAAATTTCCATGCAACAGCATTCCGCTATTCCAATAAAAAGTAGTCCACACCGGCATTTGCAAAAACAACAGCTTTGGCACCCACAGGGTGGCTGTTTGCAATGCAGCTAAACGACGCTGCGTGGTGAGTACAGGCGCATTCAGCTGAGCCTGGTGAATCAACACCAACTGATACACATAAATGCCAATAGCCAGCTTGGTAAGCAGCACCTGTACAATAGCCGACACCAGGAAAAAGGGACTGGCAAAAGCCCAGGTACGAACAATAATGCTATCTACCAATAACACCCACAGTATACCTGTGATTACAGCCAGTATCTTAACAGGCTTTACCGACTGCAACAGCGAATACACTTTCATACGGGTGATCGTATAAGCCTGCTGCCTGTTCAACTGTAACGCCGTTTCCAGCTTGCGGTCATATTCATTCCATAATGCTTTCATATCTACGTCTTGCATATACATCATTTTAAATCGTTGATAGTTGTTCTTTCAATTTGTTTTTCACCCGGTGAATACGGGTGGATACATTACTTACTGATATGCCCAGTATCTCGCTCATTTCCTGTTGACTCTTTTCATCCAGGAACAATAGCATTAAAGCTTTATCCATGTCGGGCAATGCGGCAATAAATTGCTGCAACAACAACAGTTGCTGCTCTTTTTGCCCGTTTTCATCAGGCGCTACTACAGGTAGTGGCGTAGTCTCCAGCACCGGAAGTGCTATCTTTTTACGAGTGCGCTCTTTACGGTAGTAGGAAATAGCTACGTTTAGCGCAATACGATATATCCAGGTAGAATAACGGTACCGGCTATCATACCCTTCAAAGGCTTTCCATAAATGCACTATTATTTCCTGCACCAGGTCGTCCCGGCTATCCACCTCCCGGCAGTAGGCATGGGATATTTTATACAGGATGCCTTTATGGGCTTCCAATACCGTTAAAAATGCTTCTGTATGCTCCGTACTGGTCATGTATGCGTTTTATAGGGAACAATCCATACTCATTATTCGCAGCACCTGTTTTAAAATCACATTTCCCTTCTATTTTTTTTAAAAGTTAAGTGGTTAGCGGCAATCATTCGTTAATATTATGGCCTGAAACCCAACCTCATTTCACTTTCTTATGAACAAACAGGATTTTATTGCCGCAGTAAATGCCGCACAGCTAAACCAACATCTTCCTCATTTTGAAGCACTCATGAAAGATTCTATCTGGCACACACTTACCCCCATCAGCGATTATGCCGATGAACCACTGGGTAAATCCAGAATAGGCGGCATACCGGATCTACCACCCGGTATGGACTGGCCCAGAAGCGACGACGGCGTTTCGTTGTCATTTGTGGCACAGTTAAATCTTGCCGAGCTAAAACCCTTTGACACCTATCAATTACTGCCCGATTCCGGATACCTGTTCTTCTTTTATGATTCAGAAGGAGACATGGGAGGATACTCGCCCGGTGAGCGACACCTTTTCCGGGTACTCTATCACAACAGCAATACCCTGGATCAAAGCCCTGTAAAGGATTATCCCGAAGACATCATAGAAACGGGCAGGTATTATCCTTGCCGGCTTTCTTTTTCCAACCATATTTCCATGCCTTACAAATGGGGAAAAGACTTTTCCTTTTTCAACGAAGCAGAACGGGATGTATATGGCTCTAAAGTGTGGCAAGGCGGTATTATCAATAAAACATTGGGGCATGCAGATATTTTTCAGGGAGAAATGGAACCTTTATGCGAGATCGTTACCAGTGCTGGTTTTGATGGAGACTTTAAGAAGTTCAATCAGCCTGAATATGATGGCCTGGATGCACGCGCTAAAGAAGAATGGGTATTATTATTACAGGTAGATAGTAATGAAGATACAGCTGGCATGCAATGGTACAATATAGGCCGCTTGTACTTCTGGATAAAAAAGCAGGATCTCCTCAACAAAAACTTTGATCGTTGCTGGTGTATTGCACAGGATATGTAATCAAGGGCTACTAACAACAAAAAAGGCCGTGTCACTAAAGACACAGCCTTTTTGAATTACAGTTAAAAGCTATTTATTGGCCGTATTCAATTCAGCAGTAGCCGCCCTTTACAACACCACAACGCCCTCTACTCCTTTTTGCAAGGCCGCTTCTGCTCCTACAGCTGCCTGCCCTTCTGCACGAAACACATCTATCACTTTAATCCCTACCAGGTTTAAAAAGAAACGCAGATAAGGCTCTACAAAATCGTAAGGCTTTAACACGCCCTCTGAATAAATACCACCCGAAGAGGTAATAATATAAGCTTCTTTGTTCTTCAACAACCCCTCGGGCAAATGCCCGTTTCCAACATAACGGAACGTAATACCCGCTCTGGCAATGTGATCGAAATAAGCCTTTAAAGTAGAAGGAATGGTAAAGTTATACATGGGCGCTTCTACAATCACCAGATCCGCTTCCTGCAACTCAGCAATTGCTTCTTCTGAATAACGAATAGCTTTCTCTTGTTCCGGTGAACGGTTTTCGACGGGAGTAAAAAAAGACTGGATATGAATTTCATCTAAATGCGGCACAGGACTAGCAGCTAAATCTCTTACTTTCAAACTGCTGCCGGGGTATTTTTCCAGCAATTTTCCTATCACTACACTACCTAACTGCCTGCTTACCGACGCTTCTGTTCTGGGGCTGGATATAAGATGCAATACCTTTTTCATTATTTCTTTATTGAAGCAACAAACCTATTTACATTTACTGATCCATCAGGCAAAGTAACCTAAAGGTTAGTAGTAACCTGGAGGGAAGTAAACCTGCAATCATGGAAGAGCAAAAGAAGATGTACACAGAGGTAGAATGCGCCAGAAACCTGGCAGCGGTAGAAGACGCGCTATATGTTTTAGGCGGCAAATGGAAGCTCCGGATTGTAATTGCATTGGTAAGCGGCTACCACCGCTTTAACGAAATACAACGTGCTGTTCATGGCATCTCGGCCCGGCTGCTGTCCAATGAATTAAAGTCACTGGAGATGAACGGACTGGTAAAAAGACTAGAACGATCAGACCTGAAACCCGCTACTATAGAATACCTGCCTACGCCCTACGCCGCAACATTAAAAGAGATAGTATCTGTTATGGGCAACTGGGGCCGTCAACATAAAGAGCGGATTACAGGAAAAAAGAAAATACATTATGACTATAATACACCTAACAGCATACCCTATGCATGCAAAAAACCAGAATTCTCTCCATTTTCTCTTTTGCCTTGCTGCAATATACCTGGCAGCAATAAAACCCTGGATAATAGAAAAATGAGACACGCTGTGGCGTGTCTCATTTTGTCTTTAATAAGCAACCCCTGTTATCATAAAGCCTAATAACCACAAAACACCTTCTTACTCCTCTTTTGCCCACTGGCCGAATACACCGTAACGATATATACACCAGGCTTTACACTCACAGGAATAGAGAAATTGTTTTTACCGGCAACTACGCTCAGTTGTTTAGCCAACAACCTTCTACCCAGCATATCATACAGTACTAACTGGCTTTGACTGGCTTTTTCAGTTTCTATTGCCACATATACCTGGTTAGGAGCCACCGATACATGCATGACCGATGCCGGTTGCTGCTCTTCACTTACCACCTGGGCAGTTCTTGCCGTGGAAGCAGATACGGTAGTGCTGGCAACGCTGCCGCTGAACCAAAGCACATCTTCCGAAGCGGTTGTTGAGCGACCTATAGAAGTAGACCCTGTAGCATTATCCGTTCCGTTGGCGTATAACCGGAAAGTAACCGTAGTGCCTGCCGGAATATGCTGCAAACCAGGAATAGCTGACACATCCATATGCGGCATAAACTTCCCTTCTGTGGAGGTGGCAGCACCTATCGTAAAAGGGTTAGCCAACTTACTGAAATGAACACCATCCAGGCTATATTTCCAATACCACACTTTAGCACCATGCGCGCTGATCCTTATTTTATAATCCAGTCCGCTAAGGCTTACCGTTTTACCCGCCTTCGGCGTGAAGCTGGTACTAAAATACAGGTTGCCAGCTACTGCTATAGCAGTGTCAGCCACATCAGCAGAAGACACGGTAGCAGCAAGCGCGGCAAATGCTCTTGATAACGTTGTGGCATTAAAACCCGCCCCCCGTACCAGTGGCGTTGCGGTAACCGCACTATGGATAGTGGTGGCATTTACACTGGCTTCCTCCCCTGTAGTGGAAGGGCTGGCCAGTTGCCAGGCTATTATCTTTTCTCCGGGCGCTACCACTTCAGCACTACCCACTACCGATAACGCATAATCGTCGCTGGTAACAGCTGCCGACCTGCCAATAGCCGTGGTGCCGGTAGTGGTATTAGAACCATTGGTATATAAACGGAAGTAAACAGTAGTATTGGCCGGTATGTTTTGCAACGCAGACATTCCCGACAAATCTATTACCGGTTGTATATCCCCTTCACTATCGGTTGCCGCGGTTAATATTACCGGCATAGCCAGGTTAGTAAAATTCACACTATCCAGACTGTATTTCCAATGCCACACTTTTGCCCCGCCGGCGCTGATGCGAATACGGTAGTTGAGGTTGTACAGAGACACTTTATAACCCGCCTTTACCGTGAAGCTATAACCGAAATACATATTGTTCTTTATCGCCACTGCCGTATCAGTCACTTCGGTAGTGGAAGCAACACCTGTTGATGAAACAAACGCCCTCGACAATATCAATGTATCCCCTGTAGCATTACTTACCGGCTTCAATCCTGCCCCACGCTCCAACACACTTGCAACTACTGCGGTATCCACAACAGACGCCGGCACCGTTGCTTCACCACCTGTTGCAGCAGGAGTGGCAAACTGCCAGGCCACCATTTTAGTAGCAGGTGACAATTCCATCTCACCACTTACCGAAAGCACATATCCATCCGAAGCAGTACCGTTTGAAACACCTATGCCCACCAACTCATCTGTAGCATCCACACCATTGATATATAAACGAAAATACACCGCTTTACCAGCCGGCATATGCTGCAAATCGGCACAGGACGACAGATTGATAGAACTGATAGAACTACCGCCTGTGTTATTTATTTCAAAAGACTTAGCCAATGCTTTATACGTAGTACCATCCAGGCTATATTTCCAATATCCTGTTTTAGTACCCGCTTTACTAGCAGCGAAACGCACATTTAACGTTGATAAAGAAATTCCATTTCCCGCCCTGGGTTTTACCTGAAACTGCAGGTATAGATTGTTTGCTATAGCCATTGCAGTATCAGTAGCATAATCGCCGGTAGCAACAGTAGCCGCAGCAGCAAAACTGCCAGGCAAACTGATGGCTGCCCCGGTGCTGGTTATTGTTCTCCAACCTACCCCTCTTTTTAATACAGACGCTTCCATGCCCGCATCTGTGAAACTGGCAACAGCACTATCCTGCCGCCCGGTAGATAACGGTGTTCCCAATTGCCAGCCCAACAATACCTTATTCTCCTTTTCTCCCGTCACATTTTTGCGTTTGTAAATAGTAAAGTCATCCACACACAAGCGACCATTATTAGAACTCCCTATCCCCAGCTTATTCACTCTGAAACGTACACTACCCGCTATATCCATTATAAAAACGGCTTGCTGCTTCGTGGTTTGATTAGTAGCCATCACCGGCCCTGCAGGCAACCAGCTGACACCCTGATCTTTCGAATATTCCAGTTGCCATTTACAGATAGTATCGCCATTATACACATTATGCTGCACAGTAACTTTAGAAGCCCCTTCTGTAACATCAAAGTTCATCTGCAAATAACAGGATGCCGTGTTATTGTTAATCATACGCGCACCGTACAAACCACTGGTAGGCTGGTCGTTGGCACTACTGCCACCCATACGCACATTATTCAATAACCAGGGGCCTGTTCTAAAGGTCACTTCTGCAGCAGTATAGGTTTCTTTGTAAGGATTTGCCTGTTCAAAGTCTTCCGGAAACTGGCGGTATAAATCGCCCTGCTCATTGTATTTCCAGCCTATTTTAGCTAACACTGCATAATGATCAGAAGCTGTTTTGCCATTATATGTATCTGTAAGTACATTGTACTCGCTGGCCTGAAGCGTATTGGTTAAAAAGATATGATCTATTCGCTTCTTGTTCCGGAGATACATATCAAAATCACTGGTGGTACCTCTTTCTCTTTCCAGGTTCCGGTAAGCCAGGTTATAACAATCTTTCAGTAATCCCGCGTTATTCAGAGAAGTATAAATAGAATCATATTGCGTGGCATTTAAATCGCCCATGAACATAGCAGGTGTATTACCCGCTATACTTGCTATCCGCTGCAATACTAAAGCAGCGCTATTGGTACGGGCTACAGCCCCTACATGATCAAAATGGGTATTAAACACATAAAATTCCTGACTGGTTTTCCGGTCTTTAAACCTGGCCCATATACAGGCTCTTTTAAATTTAGCATCCCAGCCAATGCTTTCCACATCAGGCGTGGGCGAAAGCCAGAACTGCCCGCTGCTTTGCAGCAGCACCCTTTCTGTATTATACAGTATACCTATATTCACCTGGCTAAACATACCCAGGCTATCAAACCGTGGCAAAGCCCCTACCAGGTACCCGGCCATAGCAGGCAAAGTTTCCTGTAGGCCCAATATATCAAACTGGTATTTATCTATCTGCGCTTTTACCAGCAGTTTGCGATCCGTCCAAAGATTGCCGGTGTCGGTGACAAAATCGCCACGAAGATTAAAAGTGCCCACAGTCAATTGCTGACTGTAGCCCGCTGTTATCACACCGATAACAAACAGGAATAACAGGGATAGTTTCCGAAATGAAAACAGCTTTGTAGCCATATTGTTGTTTTTGTTCTTGCTTATTCACATGCGTTCAGCATGGGCAATAACACACAACGCCTGGCTCTGATAACAGAACAGGAAGGGTAAAAGCGATTTCTCTATGCAATAAATAATGGTAGCCTAATAGAAGACAAGTGCAGAAGCTGTTCGGGGTGAACTCCTCTATATTTTTTATGTTATTAATCCTATTTTCATTTACTGATTACTCAGGCTCCCTTTAAAAATCATATTTACTGATTTCCACTCCTCCCCATTGACATTGATAGTGGTGTATTTCTCAGGCACTAAAACGAAACCCACTTTTTCATAACACCTGATCGCCGGGGTATTCCAGTCGTACACATTTAATTCTACAGATGAGATATTAAGGTTATTGATAGCATAAGCAACTACTGATTTATCAAAAATCAGCATACTAAAATAAAAAAGCCACCAAAAAATGGTGACTTTCTGTTCTAACCATGTGAAATAAAATTAAATCGGTTCTATTCTTACTATAATAGCATTGCTTCCTACAGAAGGAGGAATGTGATAACTGGCTACGTTACCAGTAATAGGAACGGAACCTATCAACGTTGTGGTTAAATAGATGTTTGCTACAGCCCTGGTAGGCACAGTAGCAAAATACAATAAGATATTAAAGTCATCTGTGCCTTCATACTCAATAGCTCCCCCCATGCCACCACCGTTAGCTGCGATGTTGGTAAAATTTTGCGTATCTACAGAAGAAGCGATACTACCAAGCGTTAATGGCTGGTCTGAATTATTGCCAATATAAATGTCTGTTTTAAAAACTTGCAAAGAAGCGGGTGCTACTTTAAAACTGCTGAACGACAAAAGGGAAAAAAGAATTGCCGAAAAAAGAATTGCCTTGTTTTTCATTGTATTACGTGTTATTGGTTAGGGAATACGTGGTTAGAACGACGCAATATATTAAACCTACATATCATATTAAATAATTATTGATGAATGGTTTGAACACAGAAAGTAAAGATCAAAGCACTATCGATACATTAATCGATGAAATAAAGCAACCCTTAGATATTAATACCTTGTAGAGCATTTTATAATACGCTATAGCCCATACACTTAACAACATTCATCACTTAAATTATTAAAACCGCTTTCAAATAAGAGATCTTAATTCTAATTTAGTTGTCCCCGCCACAAAAGCTTAGCTATGCCACTATTTATGGATATTCATATTATTCCAGGCGTAAAGGCCCGGGATGTAGCAGAAGCGCACCGGCAAGACATGCTGCTGCAAGGGGAACATGAATGCCAGTGCATGACCTATTGGATTGACGAAGAACGGGAAAACGTATTCTGCCTTATTGAAGCGCCGGATAAAGATGCGGTGATAGCCATGCACCACAAAGCACACGGCCTGGTACCACATAAAATCATTGAAGTGAACCGCAACCTGGTGGAATCTTTCTTGGGTCGCATCTACGATCCGGAGAATGTTACAGTTACAGCAGAAGGCTTGAAAGTGTTTACAGACCCATCGTTTCGTATTCTTCTTCTCGCTACCACTAAAGACCCAGTACTACTACGCTATGAAATGGGCATTGATAAAGCCAATGATGTATTATATAGCTGTACTCAGCTCATCAGACAAAACCTGGCTCTCTTCAATGGCCGGGAGGTAGAATATCCCGGCACTGATTTCATTGCATCTTTTACTTCCGCCTCCCATGCGGTTGCCTGTGCACTAGCTATCCGGCAAGCTGCACAACAAGAAGCCTGTCTGAAAATAAGCATTAACGCCGGCGAACCTGTTGCTACCAACAACGCCCTGTTTGGCAACACTATACAGTTTGCCCGTCAGCTATGCTTTACAACAGATAACACCTCCATAGCCCTTGCGTCTGTTGTGAAAGAAATGGTAGCCAAAGACCATCCGCGAGAACAGACACCTGCTATTCACCACCTTTCTTTGCCGGATGAAAACATACTGCAACAGATTTTTCATACCCTGGAAACCAATTGGCAAAACCCCGGCTTTACCGTAACTGAATTCTCTATGGCTATGACAATGAGCCAATCGCAGTTATACCGGAAAACAATGGAACTCACAAAGCTTTCGCCTAACATATTATTAAAAACGTTCAGGCTGGAAAAGGCCAGGGAATTAATGAGAGAAAAACAGCATACCATTGCGCAAATAACTTTTGACACCGGCTTTACCAGCCCTTCTTATTTTACCAGGTGCTTTAAAAACGCCTATGGCTTGCTGCCCATCACTTATACTGATCTGTTATAGTAAGTTGTTAAAATGCTGACTGATTTATACTATCCCCAGAACAATTTGTATTATCCTGCACACATGCGCATCGCATATTGAGCAATGATTCATATTTATTGAATGAATTGTTATACATGTTCGGGCTATGTTGAATTTACCTTTGATGAAATCAAATAAATTAAACACTTACTATGAAAAAGTTCATTCATTACAACGTACTGTCTCTTGTCTTTTTACTACTGTTTACCATTGCAGGAAAAGCGCAAACCACCACCACTTCATCCACCACCCAAAAACAACCAGTTATGAAAATGTATGTGATTGAAAGGGAAATACCAGGCATTGGACAATTTACACCAGCGCAGTTAAAAGGCGCTTCCCAGACCTCCTGCAAGGTACTGAACGAAATAGGCCCTAAAATTGAATGGATCCAAAGCTATGTAACCTGCAATAAACTGTATTGTATATACAAGGCAGAAAACGAAGAACTGATCAGAGAGCACGCTAAAAAGGGCGGCTTCCCGGCAAACTCCATATCTGAGGTATCAGGCATTATCAGCCCTGCCACAGCTACCGGTAATTAAAAAAATGTAAACACCGCTCACACTAACAGCGCCTTCAAATGCAAATAATGAAGGCGCTGTTATATTGCCAACTATCTTACCTGACTGGTTGGACGAAATAAAATTACCGGCATCAATCACTGCACTTCACTTGTCCTTTCCCAATGTCAGCAAGGGAATTTTTCAGGGCCGGAAAACCTTTATAATTATTATGCTGTAACCCTGAAACTACAATATGATCAGCAACTACTTGCCAATACCCTCATCTTCACGTATAGAAAATATACAACTCCATTTATCATTAGAAGCGAGAAACAAACCGCCAGCATTATCATCGTTCAGCTGACCTTAACCTCGGTTCGATAAGCGGTATCCCTTGGGATTCAAACCAACCACAATATAAATTAAAAGGTCATTTCCATTTTCCAGTTGTCAGCTATACGTAAGGCTTCTTTTTGGGTGATTTGGATAATCGCCGGGTGTTTAGGGCTTGTAAAGTTGGTAGACTTCATAACTCCTTCGTTGAAATGCCCCAGGTTTTTAAACGTTACAAAATCAGCTGTTTCGCTAAAACCGAAATTATGCGGCTTGATACTGTATATATCGTAAACCAATATCCATTTATTTTCGCCAATTAGTTTGTATACCGTTGGCGCTTCATCTCCTCCTTTCTCAGAATCTACCCTTGTTGAATCATAAACATACCCACTGGTCAACGAATCGGAAACCGCCTGCTTGATATTGGATGGCGCATCGTGTGATGCATAAAACATATGATATTTAGTCCCAACTTTAGTAATATCAGCATCAATATATTCTTTTCCTTTGGGATGTTCGAAGATAGGTTTGGGCAATGTTTCCATCGCTGTGAATTCCTTATTCATATAGGTATAATACACCTTGCATTTGCCATTACCAAAGCGTACCGTAAAATACATCATCGTCTTTTTGTTCACATCGTCATAAATCAGCTCAGGCGCCCAGGCACAACCAATATCGGCCAGTTCCGGAAATGCAGTGTCTACACGCAGTACAGTATGCGACCAATGTATCAGATCGGCAGATTTCATTAAAACAATACCCCGGTTATTGCCCCATCCGTATTTTTCAGCATCACGCTCCCACAAAGTATTACGCAGTCCTTCTTTTTGCGCATAAATGTGTAGATCCGTCAGCGCCATATAAAACATGCCGTCAGGTGCACGATAGATGTAGGGATCACGAATTCCTTTTTGTTCAGAAATAGTGTCACCTTTAATTACCGCTTCTCCTTTATTTACATCGGTAAAACTGTGTCCATCTTTACTTAAAGCGAAATGCAAGCTATGATCAGCGTCTTTAAAATAAACCATCAGGTAAGCGCTCATGTCTTTTGCCCGGTATTTTTTTGGTTTAGGTTGAGCAAACAAGCAAGCCGGCATCAACAGCAGCAATAGTGAACGAAGCATAAATTTCATATTTTATCTTTTACGCATTTAGGATGAAAACAATCAGACAATCAGTATACCGTATTTTATTGGATAGCCAAATATAAATGCAAATGTCAATTTAACAATTAAAAACATAACCGATAAAAATTCAATAACAAATGCTTATAAAGCAACACTTTTCTCTTCAGAATTTATTTAGAATTAGCAATAACGCTGTGAAAATAGCGGCATATAAAAAAGGATACCAGAAGACAAAACCACCTAGCGATTTGGGGACCAGGAAAACCCCGGTTTGAATAGTATGAAAACAAGCAAAAGCATTTATACAAAGCGAGTAGCACAACATTCCGCCATTAATCCCCCCCGCCGCAACCACCACAGCCACCTCCACCACATCCGCTACATCCGCTGTTGCAGCCACTACTACAGCCATGACTACTACAACCGTGGCCGCCATCACTACCATGCGAGCCGTGACTACCATGTCCACTACCGATATCGCCACCGCAACTACCACCACCGCAACCACTGCCATCATTATTTCTTTTGCCCCGGGCTTTCTCAGCCAGGATAATAAGAATCACGATTCCTATAAAAACAACAAAAGCGAATATATCATTCGCTTTCACAAACAGGCCTATCAAAATCAAACCAAATACCGCCTGTACTATGCTCCGTTTTTCAATCACCGGCTTTCGCCACATCCAGTAATCGTTACGGTTAATGCGCTGAAAGCGCGCCCGTTTAAACCGCTCTTCGTTATCGAGCCATATATCGCCTGGCGGCTCTTCGGAGAAGGCTTCTTTGTACAGCTCTTTTAGCAGGGTGTACATGCCATCAAACTTTTCGGCTTCCGCTTTACCGCCTTTGGTAGGGCCGTGATGCAGTTCGCGTTGCAGCACCTGGCCACATAATTCGTTCCAGTAACTGCGCGTATATACCAGGTGCAGGTGCCATGCCTGATCTACAGCATCGGAGGGTGTTACGGGAGTTTTGCTGGTGCAGCATAGAAAAAGAAAGCGTTTGTATTCTTCTATCACCCGAAGGGTATAGGGCCTGCTCCAGCCATTTTCGGCTGCCAGGCGGTGTGAGAAAGTAAAGGCAGCTTCAGCATCGTCTAACTGAAATGCCTGAATACGGTTCCATAATGCAATTTGGGTTTCCGTCATATAATAAAGGTTTGGTTACATAGCGCCACCATAACGTGGCATATACAGGTTGGGAAAAAAACAGAGAGTGAGTGGGGCGGCTTTGGATTTGCCCGGGTATTACTGTGTAGTGATATGAAGCCTTTTTAGATAGCAGTTGCTCTCTGTTTTATGTAATAAAACTAGGTGTTTTTAATAGACGGGAATATTACGGAATCATTAACACTACACCCAATACTATCAGAAAGAGTTTGCTCGGCTGCGAAAAAATGAATAAAATTGACACCAGTGAAATGGCCAGAGATATGGAGAACTATGTAATTATACTGATACTGCTGGGCTTAATGGTAATATTAAGTGCGTTGGCAGAAAGAATGAAGATTGCCGCGCCTATTGTGTTGATTATCGTGGGCATTGCTGTCGGCTTTATACCGGGCATGCCGGTGATACAGATTGATTCTGAAATTATTTTCCTGCTGTTTTTGCCACCCTTGTTATACGATGCCTCTTTTAAAATTCACTATCCGCAATTCAAGGCCAATTCGTATATGATTTCCAAACTGGCTTTTACACTGGTGTTTGCTACCACCATTGGCATTGCGGTAGTGGCCCACTTCCTGATACCTGGCATGACCTGGCCGCTGGCCTTTCTGCTGGGTTCCATCTTAGCGCCTACAGATGCAGTGGCCGCTATCAATATTACCAAAGGCCTGGGCCTATCTCCTTTAACCAACACAGTACTGGAAGGAGAAAGCCTGCTGAACGACGCCTCGGCACTGGTTGCTTTTAAATTTTCCCTGGCTGCTTTATCAGGTACCAGCTTTGTGTTATGGAACGCCTCCGTTTCGTTTGTACTATTACTGGCAGGTGGGTTTGCTGTGGGCCTGGTACTGTCTAAAATGGTAGGCTTTATATTAAAAATGATAAAGAACAACGGTACTGCGGTATTAAGCCTGGTGCTGCTATCACCATTTGTTACCTACCTGGTAGCGGAAAAAATACACACCTCGGGCGTAATAGCAGTAGTTACCCTAGGCATCAGCCTGTCGCGCCTGGCCAGTTCCCGGTTTCCGGATAAACTAAAAGTGCAGTCGGAAGCCATCTGGGATATGATCACCTTTTTGCTGAACGGCCTGGTATTTATATTAATAGGTTTGGAGCTACCCATTGCAGTAAAAGCCCTTTCTACCAACCAGCTTTTGCTGTATAGTTTCTACGGCTTCATTATCACCGTAACCGCACTGGTGCTGCGCACCTTCAGTGTGTTTGGCAATAAAAGGCGGTTAGACAAAGCCTTTGTAAAAAACCATATGCGTAGCAGCAAAAGGATCATTCCCGAATCTGTATTGCTAAGTATACAGGAAAGCCTTATTATCAGCTGGTCGGGTATGCGGGGTATTATCTCCCTTTCGCTGGCTATCGGTTTACCTGCCGCCCTGAACAATGGCGAAGAATTCCCGTTAAAGAATACCATTATTTTTATCACCACAGTGGTAGTACTGTTAACCATTGTAGGGCAGGGATTGATTTTACCTTTTATCGTGAAAAAAGAAATCAGGGATATACAGCTAATTCCGCAGCAGCCAATGGAAACTGATGTTTCTTAAAAACCTTCCGCTACTTCAAAGCTTACTTTCTGCCGTGTTTGGGGATGTATAAATTCGAGGTAAGCAGCATGCAGATACATTCTTTCAGCCGATGTGCCATACAAGTCGTCTCCGACTATGGGCGCGTTTAATCCCAATTCGTGCGCGGAGTGCATACGCAGTTGGTGTGTGCGTCCTGTAAGTGGCCAGAAATCTACCTTGGTAGTAGCTTCATATCTTGCCACTACCTTCCACCGGGTAACACTTCTTTTGCCGGTGGTAAAACAAACCAGTTGCCTTGGCCGGTTGAAAAAATCAGCCGCCAGCGGCAGGTTAATTTCTCCTTCTGATGGTTCCAGCACTTTAGACAATAATGCCCGGTAGCGTTTGCTTACGGTACGTTGCAGAAACTGTTTCTGAATATGCTTGTGCGCCTCCGGGGTTTTAGCTACCACCAGCAATCCGGAAGTATCCATGTCTAACCGGTGCACAATCAGCGGCTCTATGTTTCCCAACACCTGCTGCAACCGGGTATATACCGAATCGTGTATATCCACCCCGGGCACAGAGCGCAACCCGTGCGGCTTATTCACTACTACAAAACTGTCATCTTCATACACAATTGCCAGCTGAACGCTGTCATCCGTAGCGCGTAAAAACGGGTTTTCCTCTACCTCCATACCTTCCAGCATATGTGCCAGTATAGGTTTGCACTTACCTGTGCAGGCGGGATAAAAATGCTGATGCACCCGTATCTCCGACTTAGGCGAAGCTCCCCACCAAAACTCGGCCATAGCCAGCGGTTTATAGCCATGTGCAAATGCAAACTGCAACAGCTTAGGCGTGGCACATTCCCCTGCCCCTGCCGGGGGCTTACCAAAGGCGGTTTTACTGAATATATCCTGCAGGCTTTTGTGTTTACCCGCTTTGTTTAAAAACACATATTGCTGAAAAAGCTGTTGTTGCAAAGAGGCCGATCTTTCCTTGCGCTCATTTTTCAACTGTTCTATATCTTTCTCGTACTGAGTTATCCTGGTGCGTATTTGCTCCAGCAATTGCTCCCACTTGACCGTAAGCTCTTTTAACTGACGTTTATCGTACAGGCTTTGTTTTATCAGCTCTTCTTCCAGCAACACATATTCCTGCTGAGCCAGCTTCTCTTTTTGCTGCTCACGCAGTTGGCTCCGGTTGTCCTTATTGATTTTTAATAATTGTTTGCAGGCAGCTATTTCCTGCAGTGATTGCGCTGACAATTGCTGCACATCCTGCTTCAGGCGCAAATAGGATTCATCTGTGTTTATCGCTTCAATGCGGGCATTGATGGTATTGATAATTTCCTGCTCTTTGAGAAAAAAGCTGTCTTCTACCAACATATCAAAAACAGGCGGTACAAATTTGGGGTGATCGTTGGTGCCAGCCAGCTTACCTGAGAAGGCAGATAAATAGCCCAGCTTTCCGACGGCATCCTGTACCACCAGCACACCAAACATTTTCCCTATCACCATCCCTTCTTTATCGGCACTCAGTCCAAAATTATGTTCCAGGTTAGCCTGGGTATCCAGGTAATGCTGCAGTTCGGCCGCAGCTATTTTTGTTAATGGATGCGGCTCGTAATAAAAGGGAAAAGTAAACCGTTCGGGCAAGGCGATATCTTTTATCACCTCCTCCGGAAAATAAGAAATCCTGCTTTGACTATCCGCACCCAATTATTTTCAGTTTTGTTGAAGGGGCAAAACTACCACTTCTTAACGGGTTGCTGCCGGTTTTATACCCACCTGAACTTCCAGCCATAGTTTTTTGAACGTTTGCCTGAAACAGCCACCTGCCCCGGCATGGTAGCTTTGCAGTAATACATCAAGCAACGATACTATGCAAACAAATAACAACAAAGCCATTGTGCAGCGGTTTAATAAAGAAGTGATAGCAGAAGGTAACCTGCAAAGCTTTCTTGAGCTGATGCACCCTGCCTTTATAAACCATACCGCCGCGCCCGGCATGGATAAAGGCGCACAGGGCGTGCTCAATACTTTTAATAATATACTACGCCCCGCTATGCCCGATATGCAGGTGATCATTTACGACCAGGTGGCAGAAGGCGATTTGGTTACCACCCGCAAAGCCATTACCGGCACCCACACCGGCCCGTTACTGGGCGTGCCCGCTACCGGCAAAACCATTACTATACAGGTAATAGATATCGTGCGGCTGCGCGAACAACAATACTACGAGCATTGGGGCATCAACACTTTAAGCGCGGTGGTAGCACAATTGGCGCAAGCTTAGTTTTATTAATTTAGCATACAAATGATGTTCCGGTGAAAGTATACGAATTACCATTTGACAGGGCAACCACTGATAATGCAGGAGATACTGTTATTATACGGCGATACCAGGCAATCAATAATTCGCAGAAAAATCATATTGTACTGCACCGGAACATGATAAATATTCTGCTGTCAGGCAGCAAAACCCTTTACCGGGCAGAAGGCACAGCTACTATTCATTCAGGTGAAATATTACTGTTGGCTACAGGCAATTGCCTTACCACGGAAGTAAAGCCCGGTGACCAGCCCTTTACCAGCATCCTGGTATATTTCAGCAATGACCAGTTAACCCAATTCTTTTTAAAACAGGGTATTCAAACACCTGCTACTTCCGCAAGCCAGTCTTTTATAAAACTTACCCAAAACGATTTTCTACAACATTATGCCAGGTCACTTGACCTGCTGCTGCATGCGCAACAGCCCCTGTCAGAAGCCCTGAAACAGATTAAGCTGGAAGAGGTGTTGCAATATCTTTGGGAACAGCACCCTACCGCATTGTTACAATTTAAGGCAAACACACAAGGCAGCGGAGATAGTGAACTGATTATTCAACAAGTAGTGGAAAACAATGTAGGCAGCACGATAACTGTTGACGAAATGGCTTTTTTGTGCAATTGCAGCCTATCCACTTTTAAAAGACGATTTTCTAAAATATACAACACCTCCCCTCAAAAATGGCTATTGGAAAGAAAGCTGCAACTGGCGGCAGCGTTATTGCAAAATGGAGAAAACCCATCCCGCATTTATATTCTGATCGGGTATGAAAACCATTCCAGCTTTTCACAAGCCTTTAAAACCAGGTTTGGTGCAACACCTAAAGCATACCAGCAATTACATCATACAACTTAAACAGAGAGAAGCACTGATGCTTTTTCACAAAACATCAGTACTTATGGCCATTCAACAATCACTTACAAAACCAACGATCCGCTGCCAGCTGCAATGCATCCATATCCGGCTGACTATTGCAAGCCCAGGCCACAATACCATCGGGACGCACCAATAATGCATGTACCCCCAATGCATCTTTAACATCACCACCAACATATCCAATGGAGTGACTATAGGCACCGGCCCAGGTTTTCAATAAAGCATTATTGTTAAAATCAAGCAACAGGGCTTTACCATCACGCATACGCTCGCCCACAGTAACACCATCCTCCCATTCAAAGTTGGGCACGCTACGGCCTTCCAGGGGATGACTATCACCAAACGGATACCGGGTATGAACACCCCACAACCTTCCGGCGATATAAGTAGCACCATCACGCGTATTGATCAGATCACGTATCACCGCATTTAATGCCAGCGTTTTAGGAAGCGGATTCATAATAGCCACCTGCGCACGTGACCAGTCTAACACCTGTGCGCCAATAGGATAACGCTCTGCATGATAACTATCCAGCAAACCCTCCGGCGCTTTACCATGAATAGTGGCTGCTAGTTTCCAGCCCAGGTTCATTGCATCACCTAATCCCAGGTTAAGCCCCTGACCACCTAACGGAGAATGAATATGCGCAGCATCACCTGCCAGCAACACCCGCCCGTTGCGATAAGCAGTAGCCTGCCGTGCACGATCGGTCCAGGTAGTAGCCATATGCAATGCAGTAATAGTAACATCGGTATCAGAAACACGGCGCAATACCTCCTGCACATGTTCCAGCGTAACAGGTGTTCCGGCATTATGAAACGCTCCGCCATCAAACTCCTGTATACCCAGGAATCCGGGCTGCGATTTCAGGTACATGCCTTTAGCCGTAAAGTGGCGACCAAAACTCAACTTATCCGCATCGGCCATATCTGCCTTTACAGAGTAGCCGGTAAACTCCGGCTCCGTACCCGCAAATTCAAAACCACCCACTTTACGCACCACACTTCGGCTACCATCGCACCCTACCAGCCATTTTGCCGTAAAGAACACATCACCTGCCTGAACAGTTACCGCCGTTTCGCTTTGCTGAAAATGTGTAATAGCCAGGCCACGTTGAATGCTTACTCCCAGGGCTTCGGCACGGCGGGTAAGCACAGTTTCTATCTCTTCCATTTCGGAGAGCAAATGGGTATCAGGAGAACCGGGTAAACGATATTCCCATTGCGTGGTATCAATATGATCTTCCAGTAAAGGAATACCGGCAAAATGCCCTACCTGGCGGGGGGCTTGCTGCCCCTGTGATTGAGTGACACGCATATGCGGATCTTTCATGCGCTTGTGCCATTCCAGTTGATGCAACAAGCCACGGCGATACAACGCTTCAACAGAAGGAGCAGAAAGGCCTCGTATGCCAAAAGGCATTTGCTTTAAAGGAGAGTGTGCACTTGCCGCTTTTTCCAGTATTAAAACAGTGCATTGAGCCAACGCCAGTTCACACGCGAGGAACAGGCCTACAGGCCCTGCCCCGGAAATAATGACATCGTAACTGGATTCGGGCTGTACGGATATCTTGTTATCAAGTGTTTCTTTCATATAGAATGATTCAAAACACAAAATTCCGTTACACTTTTTCCTTAGGATTGTACAAACGCGACAAAATCGCTGCTGATGATCTGCTTTGCTTTTTTGGTTTTGCGCGCGAAAGCAGCCGGTGTAGTGCCGCTATAACGTTTAAACTCCCGGCTCAGATGAGATTGATCAGTATAACCCAACTCCTGCGCCAGGCCCGCAATATTGGTATGCGGATGATTCCATAATTGATTACGCACCTGTTCAAAGCGTATCAACCCCGACACATCTTTTACTGAATAGCCGGACGACTGTTTAAAGTTTCGTTCCAGCGTGCGCACCGTAGCATGCGCCGCTGTAGCCACCTCGCTTACAGGCATAGTACCATTCGCTTTTCGCATGGCGGCTCCTGCTTTAAACAACATGCTATCTGTTGCTATATGCGAGTGCGCATCCAGGAAATATTGTTGCACATGCGCTATGGCCGCTTCTATTTTACCTGCCTGCACATACTGCTGTAACGTGTTGTGCAATTGTGCAACGGGATGTGCAAACACATGTACACCGTGCTTGCCGGAAGGCAACCCCAGCAAATCGAACACCGTCCAGGGAAAACACCGGACCGCAATAATCTCCAAACGATTTTTTGCATAAAAACGGGCAGGATGATTGAGCAATCCCATCATAAAAGGAGAAGGCAACAACTGCAACCCTTTGTCACCGGCAATACTACAGTCACCACCGAAATGAAAGATGATTTCAGCATAACCATCCGGCATTACCTCAAAGTCGGTAAGCTGTTCGCTAAAATCGTCTCTGTTATACCAAAAGCACTTTATGGTATCACGCAATACTTCGGGTGGTTCAAATTCCTGGTGCATACTGTAAGATAAGAGGAATAGCTGAAAACAAAAGGGTTGCTGCTGACGCAACAACCCATCAACCCGAACCCAGACAAGTTGGAGACGCCATTGCATGCGACAATCAGGGGCGATTGTCCTGCGCACACAAACGGTTCTTTTACTCGCTAAAAACTACTCCGCTTTAGAAAAAGCGATATTTCAAACCAATAGAAAACAAATTATTTTTCACCCCCGACACATTCTGTCCCTTTAACAAAGGAGACAACGCATGCTCATAGCTTACACCTGCCAACAAACGACCAAACCGGTAATCCATTTTAAGAAGATACCGAAGCTCCAGTTTTCTCACTTCCACATCATAGGTTTCGTCAGGCACTAATGCAGTGGGTGTGGCTAGCAAATTAACAGGAGGATTTACAAGACGTTGCATATCAAAATCGTAAGTAACCGTTTGCTCCTCTTGTTTCGATGTTAACAAAACAGACGCCTGCATACCGCCCGATATGGTGAAACGATCTGTTATTTCCACACCCGCCACCAAAGGAATATTCATATAATACTGCTTACGATAGGCTACATTTTCATTAATAAGCTTTACGTTATACATCGTATCATCCACAGAATAACTATTCTTTAAAGCACATGCCTTAGCTGTAACCGGAGAAAAAACAGACAACCCTGTAGCTATAAAAAAACGCTTACCCGGATAATAGCGAAGCTCTGCAGCCGGGTAAGGTTGCATATCCTGCTTTTTAGCAGCCACAACCACATTAGAAGAGACGCCCGCAAACAACTGCCACTTTTTAGCACTCGCCTGTTGTTTATTTACAAACGGCAATGAAGTATCTGCTTGCAATAACATCAAACTATCCGCTTCCTCCCTCTGATTGTTTTTTAAAGACAGCCCAGCCATCACAGCAACAGAGGTATCTATACTATAAGGATGCGTAACAACAATATCCTGCTGCTCTATAGGTTCATATGCTGTTGCCAGCGATACCCCACTATTCACTCCCCCCAAAAAACGGCTGGCAGGAATACCCGCAGCAACTTTATGATCAACAACGGGACTGTAAGCTGTGAAACTCACTTCACCGCCTTTTGCCGGCTTACAACCCGAATCGGTTAATTTCACATGTATACACAACAAAACAAACAACGCAACCAACCCATACACAGCCCCTCTTATTCCCTTTTTACGGAGAACAGGCATTTCCCGATCCAGCCGGCCTTTCATTATTTGCCAGGCTACTTCATCAGGAATAGGCGGAATAAAATCATCGAACTCGAATTGGCTCATTGCTTACTTATTTTGTTGACTTCAAACAGAGCATCTGTTTTAATTTCTTCCTCCCTTCAAACAAATGCCACCTGCTTGTTTTTTCAGATATATCCAGGGCCAAAGAAATTTCCTGGTGTGTATATCCTTCAAACGCAAAAAGGCTGGTCACCAGCCGTGTTACCGGGGGCAGCGCCGCCAGGTGAATTCCCAACTGCTCGCGACTCCACTTGCTATCCATATAAAAATCATCTTCGCCCAACTCCCGCACTTCATCCATATGCACCACATACAACTGCGCCTTTGTTACACGCAGGTGATCAATAATCGTGTTCATCAACACCTTCTTCATCCAGGCACGAAACAGGCTACCATCCCCTTTGTACGCTTCTATGTTTTTAAACACCTTCATAAAAGCATCGTTTAACACAGAAAGAATGGTATGCGGATCGGTTATATACCGCCGGCAATGCCTGTACATATCAGCATAGAACAACTTATACAGTTGTTCCTGGGAAAGCCGGTCGTTTTCCCTGCATCCTTTTAATATAGGTAGTAACTCTTGCAGAAGTGAACATTTATCAAAAGGCTGTTGCTGCCACTGTTACAGGAGCAGCAACAGTCCGTCTGATGCTTAGTGTTTAAAAGAGATGGTTTTGGTAAACTTATCGGTAAGCACAGTGCTATCGATATACTGCACTTTCATTACACTATCGTTCAGGGTTAACACTTTCCACTTATAGTTCTTGGCAGGAGTGGTAGCGGTAGTCAGCTGTAAAGAATCTTTAGTAAGATCGTATTTCCAGCTGCCTTTTGAATAAGGGAAAACAGTGCTGTCGCACTTGCTGGTGCTATCGCTAAACACATATGTTCCTTGTATCGAAACCTGGATAAGGTCATCAGATGTACAAGCTTTTGAAATAACACTGTCACCCGCCGGACTGCCGAGCTTAGGCCTGGTAATGCTATTGATTTTCCAATTACTTTTAGTCAGTTTCACAATCACAGCCGGAGTGGTATCGGGTTGCTCATCATTTTTACTGCATGCAAAAAACAATCCGCTGCCTAATACAACCATTGCCAGAGCACTTAACACCTTCATTTTCATTTTTCTTTAGTATTATATGTTATGTAATTATCCCGGCCAGGACAATTACTATAACGGGCGCAAAAACCAGAATGCTTGGTACGGGTTAAAATATTTTATCTGCACAGGCGCATTTTTTATCGCTCAATGAAAAAACAAACACTACACATTACCAGGCACCTGCATCTGCTGACAACCTTTATTGACAAAACGCTACACCCAAGTGATAAATATCACATTTACCCTGCAGGTTCATCACTCCACCGGATGAGCCTGTTGGTTACTTTTGCGCCATAAATACAAGAAAGCAAAACATCCCGGAGAAAAGACGGATGTGTTTTTAATAATTTTCAACAAGGATTCTTACCTCCCCCTTAGTGTCTACTCGGGGGGAGCATTATCGCCTTACATCAGACATTGGGGAGTAAGCTGGTAAGACAAAGCGTATGTAACGCATAGAAGCTGCGCTAGCTGTTGCGGGCACTATTCTCTGCCACATTGAGCAATAGTGTCATATCCAACACTTTAATTTTTCTTCCTTCGGTAGCGATGATCTTCTGATTTTTAAACTCTCTGAGCAAACGAACAATATTTTCCCTGGCAATACCAATCAGACTCGCCAGGTTCTCTCTGCTGATATCAATCACGCCGTCCTCTGCCTGACCAGGAGCGCTATATTTTTCTCTCAGCACTATCAATTGCGTAGCCAGTCTTTCCCGCGCAGTCTTTTGTCCGAGAAGCGCTAACTGATTGCTCAGCACAGTAAACTCATGGCTCAACGTTTTCAACAGCCTTGAGGTAAGTACAGAGGATTGCCGCACAGTAGCAATTAAATCTTCTTTTGGCACAAACCTTACAATAGTTTTTTCCAGTGCAGCAGCCGAGTCTGAATAGCGCTCCTCAGCCAACACTGCATGGTACCCTAAAAGCTCTCCGGCGTTGGCGATATAAATAATCTGCTCGCAACCATGTACATCTACCTTATACTTTTTAACCTTGCCTTGTTTGATAATGTAGATGCCCGAAGCAAATGCACCTTCCCGAAAAATGACATCTCCCGCATTGTGGCTATGGGTGGATTGATGTGCCAATAAAATAGCTAAATCCTGCTCCGGTAAATTTTTCAAAATAGCATCACTGTTAAAGCTCCAGTTGTTAACTGGAAAACGATTGCCCATGGTCATAAATAACGACTAGATTAAGTCCCGACCAGTGATAAATATCACTTTTTCAACGTGCTTTTATTCACTGTGGGATAAGGTACAGAAATATAGCTTTGCGGCAGCAAATGTATTAACAAAATCACTACTGTGATTGGGATTTAATACTTAAACCATTACCAATAATCACTCAATACATATAACAAATAAACAATACAAATGTTTCACTTCTATCATCATTTGTTTAAGCGCGCAACCCGCACCATAAAACAATTGTAACAACAACGCATTAAGCACTTTACATAGTTTGTATCATTGAAACAACCCTCTCTTTGCTTTATCCACTAAGCAAAGCAGCATTGTGCAATGTACCAACTGCATGATCTTTAATTATATTGACATGGACGTGATATTAGACAGGCTGCTTGACGATGTATTTCAGGCAGAAAACAATGCACAGGGATTTTCTTTACTAAATGAAGTGATTGATTCATTAAAAACCATAGTTCAGTTTCACCTGAATGCGGCATTTGACACAAAAACCATTAACGAGGAGGTATTACAGATAACAGCACTGCTGGCTGGTAATGATACCGGTAATGGAGATGGTTTTCGGGATTTGAAAGTCAGGTTGTTTCATCTGTTTAAAAACATTTACCTGTTAGCCAATGGCCTGGGAGCAGGTGTGTATGGCATGAACATTAGCACGCCAGTTTGTTATAATTAGTGTAGATTATATGCCCCAACCGGGCGGGTTTCGCCGGTACCATTTTAATTTAAACAAAGCAGGTTTAGAATAAAACGATTGCCCTTTGCTTGCTGCCTACCCCATTTATTATAGCTGACATTATATTCCGGCCAGCCAGTTTTGTCTCAAGTACACCAAACTTTTACTCCAATAAATGATCGATATGAATTGACTCGAGGTAAGGCGTTAGCCATGTTGTGTTCCCAAATGCAACATATTCTTCTATTGCCTTATTTTCCGGATTACAATAGGCTTCAACATAATACCTGTCAAGTTGAAACAGAAAAACCATGTAGCTAATTTCACTTCTTTTGGCAATAAGAATGCCCTCCTTAAGTACGGCGATTTTCTTTTCTGCCTCATTTAACATAATAAAATCAGATAGTCTCATAGTTAAAATTTTAAACTGTGAACGTCTTAAATTAATTACTGACAACTCTAATCTGAATGCAAAAACAAAAATCGAATATGTAAAAAGAGACAAAACTGGACGAGAACCGGAATGAAAGTATAAGCCCATATAAGGCTTAGATACGCTGGACGCAGTAAATATACAGGAGTTTTTTATTTTTTTGCATTACGCCATAAAATATCCATCACAACCTAGTCGCGCAATAATGATGCATTGACCCGCTAACACAGGAATGACTCACGGCCTATTTTCTCCTTAAATGACCTAAAAAGAATAAAGGATACCATTTCTGTTATCTTTTATTCATTCGTTTTCCCCTGGGAGAACAGGATGAGAAACACTTCCTGAAACCCTCGCTATACTTGAAATGTTGCAAGTTTTGCGGTCGAACTCACTCGCAAACTCAACGAATATACAAGGATATCATCTGACGTTTAAATACGTTCAAAACCGGTAATCCTACCTGCTGGTTTCGCACAATACCCCATCAAAACTGAAGTTTCAAAGCTGACCACAGCCATCCACCGGTAGTATGTTAAGTGCTACTTCAAAGGTAAGAATTGGGGCAATTGGCTCGCAACACGGACGCCAGGTATTTACCTCGTTCGTTTTCTTACAATTTTGCGAAGACGCCGGGTAATAGTTTTGAGTTATCAAACAAACAATGATTCAAAAAATATTTTAAAAACAGCGTTTATGAAATTTACAATCTACAGTGCAGCTTTACTGGCAATCTTATTTACTAGCTCATCAGAACTTAGTGCTCAATCCATCGAAAATGGCAGTCAGGTGAAAAAAAACAACACCCAAAAGGGAATCCGCCTGAGCACGGGCATCGAAACCTACGGTCCACTGAATAAAAATACAAGATCACTTTACGAGGGAGGCTATGGTTTTTATGTTCAAACAGAGTTGCCGGTATTTCACAGCGACAAATTCTTTCTGACTGGAACGTATGGTTACAGCGTGATGAATACAAAGGAAGATGCTACTGGCAAATCCTTAAGACCCGATATGAAGCGATTTACCTCTAAGGGAGGTATGAAGTACTTTCCTTTAAATAATTTTTATGTACAAGCCGAGGTAGGTACTTCCATGCTGCTGAATAAATCAAGCTTCGATAACGCGAAATCCATGGCTTTTACATTTGCTCCGCGGGTGGGTTATCAACTACCTCTTGGCGGCCATAGTGGCCTGGATATGAGTGCCAAATATGACCTGACAGGTACGCATTATGCGGGTGGAAAATCACTCAATATGCTTGCTTTGAACCTTGGATATACTTATCGTTTTTAACGAGTATTAAATCACTGTTTTTAAATACCTGGTTTTTCAACTCCTATCTACCATGTCAGGCCGCCGGTTTTACCGGCGGCTTTTATTTGTTAGTAATAGTCAGTCTGCAATGAACGAAGCCCACTGATGTTTATTACTCTTGGCATACTGACGACTGTCTATGCTCATGCCTGTAGGAATCAGGCATGAGGCACAAAAACAAATTTGCCAGGAGCCCATTAGACGCCCATTTTTTGGCGCCAATATGATAGCTACAATCGAACTAAGTATATTCATTTCTTGTGCATTGAAGTATCCGAAGATTTGGATATTGTCAGCCTTGATGAACCCAAAGTACCGGAACTTTTTTTCACTCAACTGACAAGCTGTATGCTCATTAATTGCATTGAACAAAGGAATACGTTGCAAATAAATAGCATATTCCTGCAACAGGCGGATGACAGTGTTGTATAATCATTGTCCTGAAAAGATATTACCCTTTTCGCCAATGATCATTCGCTCCGGATGATCCGTGGCGGAAAGCTCCGGACGTACCTGAATAGGCTGTCCGAACAGACTAAACAGGTTAAAACAGTCATAGCTAATTTGAGAGAGAAAGAGAAGGAACGTTATAGTCAAGCCAGGGCCGTGGATTTTAAACAGCATGATGCTCCTGGCAAACGAGCGGATTGTGGCGATTGTACTTCAAGGGGCAGGCAAGAAAAAAAGCTCCTGGTTCCCCGGTGGATTGCGCTTTCGGATGCTACAAAAGTTTGCAAGAATGCTACCAAATGCAAAGTTGGGTAGAGGCCTGATTGTCTTCCTGCTAAAGCAGGAAGACATTTTCAGCTCTAACCAACTACGTTGATTTTTATTGAAAGACTTTGATTGTATTGCCTGGAACAAGTTTTATTGTTCCGCTTTTGTCTTCAGGTTCTTTAACCATATCTGCAGAGACTGCTCCAGTCCTTTCTGGAATTTGCCCCGCATGATGTTTACCAGCCATCCCTCCATGCTTTCTTCCACTTTGACGGTCGTGTAGCCATTTTCCTCAATAAAGGACCAGTTGTGGATCGCAAATGCGCCAAACGCCTTGCCGGACCAACCTATCCTTTGGCCAGGGATGGCGGTATGCAGCGTTGAATGGATGGTCAGCCCGCCGCTCTTCCAGTCAAAGCTGCTGCCTTTTTCAAAAGGGCCATTTAACCTGGGATGGGTAACATCGCTATGCCACTGTGCCCAGTGATCGATATCGCTCATAATCTGGTAAACCTTTTGCGGCGTGGCATGGATGGTAATTTGCTGATAAGTCTTCACCGGCGCATTTTGGTTAATATACTCTGATGCAGTATAGGAGCTAAACATCTCCAGGCTTGCAACTATAAGGATAATCAACCCGATAACAGATAGTATGCTATAGATAATCATTTTCATTTCTTTTAGATTTTAATGTTGGATGGAGTGAATTGTATTTAGGAGAAAAATGTGCGATAGTCCTGGACAAATTGTTCAAAACGGATGGGATCATGGCCGGTAATATCTTTAACAGTGCTAAAGACCCCGGCAGCCTCCCCTTTCGAATAATGGGCATAATCCTCAATGAGGCCGCCTATCTGCCATGCCGGAAACCCGGCTACCGTTAAAGCGCCCTGCATCTGCTCCGGGCTCAGGTCAACATAAGCTATCTGTTTTTCCAATATGCGGGAAAGGGAGTCAGCCATCTCTGCATAGGTGATAGCCTGTGGCCCGGTGATATTATAGACCTTATTTTGGTGGCCGGGTTCAGTCAACGTCGCTGCGGCCACCGCAGCAATATCCCTGGTATCCACTGCGCTTACCCGAGCATCGCCCAGCGACCCATAGAATTTGCCTTCGTATTTGATATATGGCCCAAAGGCGGTGAGCCCCTGCATGAACAGGTTGGGGCGCAGGAAAGTATAGTTGAACCCAAGCGCTTGTATCCTGTTTTCTACAACGGCATGGTAGCGCAGGAAGCGGACCGGAGAGGTAACACAGGCCGCCAGCTGTGATAATTTTACGATTTGAGAGACGCCGGCTTTATGGGCTGCATTGACAAAATTAAGCTGTAATTGTTCTGCATGTTCGGAAGAATTGGTGAGCAAAAACGCCTTATCAATACCTTCCAGAGCGCTAGCCAGGCTGCCTGGATCTGAAAGATCGCCTACAACCAGTTCAACCTGTGGCAGGTCGCTCATCAAATCACCCTGCTCCCTGGTGCGCACAAGCGCCCTGAAAGAGACATTGCTGCCAACGAGCTTCTTTACCAGCTGCGTTCCAACGCTTCCGGTGGCTCCTGTAATTAAAAGATTGGTTTGTGTCATCATTGTTATTTTATACTTCAAAATTCTATTGAATTCCCCGGGAAGAATTGTAAGAAAGCGAAACGGGGATTGCGATTATTGTTCTTTGGTAATCTGGTAACTTTCTCTTTCCTGCAGCAGTTACCCTATTGACACCAGGCTGTAGACTGGATTTATCAGGTCGCCCAACGGAAGGATAATGGACTTGTCCTGCTCGAAGGAATGTTGTCTTAAGTTTTCGTTGTTCGCGAATGCTTCCTGGACATAATTATCCAGTTTATACGAATGTGCTTTGGCTGTAGAAGCTAACAATAATAAGAGTGCGAAGAAGGCGAGCGTGTATTTTGATATCATACGTTTGCTTTTGATTACGCAGTAAAATTGCGCCTATCCAAAAGCAAAAAATTGTAACAAAGCGAAAGTACTTGACCGGATGTATCGTCGTAACCTGGATAAAATAAAATATGCCAACTGATACCTATGTCAGGTAATCGGTTGGCTAAAGATAAAAAAGACTATTGGCGCCATCAGTGTTTGGGATCGCAGATGGCCTCCTGGAATTTCAGGTATTTTGCAGGACTGAGCTGGAGGTAGTGGTTAAAGTCTTTTATGAGCTGGCTCTGGTCATAAAATTCACATTCTGCAATAATTTCAAACCAGTCCACTTTTTTGGACTCGCTGGCGATTGTCTGTACCAGCTGAATTGCCTTCAAAAACCGCTTGTATCGATGAAATTCCTTTGCAGTGTAACCGAAATGCTTTTTGTGATTCAGTTGAACAGACCGTTCTGATAATTTGTTCTTGTGGGAAATTTCCTTGATAGCACTGGAAGTGGTAGAGTCGAAGCAGGCAATCTGTTCCGCTATTTGATCGCGGTTTCTCAAATAGGGCCTTGCAAAATTAAGGATCCTTTCCGCCCTTTTTTCGTTGCAGCTGAGTGGCTTTAATTCTGACCAAAGGAGGGTAAAACAGTTCTGATTCAGAAGATCATCCGGATGCAGAGCAAGCTCCCGGCTCAAATCTGCATGAGTGAAGAATCGGAAGAAAGCATCATCTTTAAAATTGCAGACAAATATCTCGGCGCCTGGCGCCAGTGAATAAGTAAAGGCATGCTTAATAGGTCCCAGAACAATGCACTTTTCTACCGTAATTTCCTCTCCGTTTTTGGCGATAAAAGATGCCGGTGTTCCAAAGCTGAAAATCATAATCGTTTGGTAAGAAGGCATAAGGGTTTTTACAACCGTGTCACCTGTTTTATTCTCAGCATAATAAAAATGGGAAAAGACCTCCTCGAAAGTTGGAGGAACTGCTATGCGGAGACTATTATAACCATCCATATTTTCAGCGCTATTAAACGAAACCACTTTTTTTGTTCCTCATGCAATTTATGGCTTTTTACGTTAGAATGCTGGTTTGGCAACCTGTTCCATGTTTTGTTTTTTTATGGTGAGTGTAAATGTTTTGCTGGTCATAGTCGATCAAAAAACAATCCCTGGATTGTTCTTCTGCCTGCAGGGTAGCCAACGATCCGGTAAGCAGGATATAGGTGTTGCTTTCGACGTTGTTTTTAAGCAGTGCGTGTGCCCTCACTACTGGTTCACCGTATAACTTTTTAAAGGCCCCGATCGTATATTCCGAAAATGATCCATAGTGAGCAATCAGTTTTAAAGACAGGTTCAGCCTATGACCAACGATATCCTCTATTTCGCACAGTTTGGCGTTAAAAGCCGATAGCATCTCCTCATATTGTCTTACAATCGCTTCCACGGACGGCTTTGGGCCGAATTTGTAAAAAAGTATGGCATCTCCTTCTATTTCGCTGACTTCCAGCCCGGTACTATTGGCCTCTAAAATCACTGACAATAACTCCCGGATAATGTAGCGGCCGGCTTCTATGCAAATGCTGTTGACAAACTTTGTATAGCCACTGATGTCCGGTATCATCACTATCCCATCCTCCACCCGAATGGCTTTGCTTTCTTTCAGGTATCGTTTATATAGTTGTTCCATCATTTGCTTATTTTCTGGTACAAATGTAGCAACGGCCTTTTCGCTGAAATTGTAAGAAAACGAAGGCGGTGGTAAATACAGCTTAACCCATCTACAGGATTTCCACAATTTTTTCGTTCTGAATAATCATTATTCCCTGCCTGTTTTCAATGATGTCTTCTGCCAGCTGATAGGTATGCTCCCTCAAGCCTATTATAAATGAAATATCTTCCTTGAGGAATTACGCACCTGGAGAGAATTGTAAAGCAAATGAGCGCTAAATAATGATATTTGTCTTATTATAAAACATAACTCTTAAATCAAACATTATTACTACACATGTTAATAGAGTTTGTTACACAGCCGCAATTTAATTTTTTGACGGCCTTTGCTGAAGCCTTAAAAGTACCCGTGGTTAATAATGAGCTACACATTCCATCATTCCTGGGCGAGGGATTTGTACGTCGCATTGACCTAAATGATGACTTCCGCTTGCTGATACACCGATACCAGCTGAACCAGGAGCTGATCTTAAAACGCATAGGTTCAAAAGAACCGGCAAGCTTCATAAGCGTGATTTTCTATAATAATGAGGAGCCGGTTAGCCTGATCACAGATAGCGAGAAACCACGGAGTTTTAGTCGTTATAATGATATGGCTATACAAATTGCCTCTAATAATTTAGACACGCTGATTACTTTTCCCGCCAATACCGAGATCTATTTTACCGTGATCGGGTTGAGTGCAACCCGGCTTAAGGGTTTGTTGGAACTAAATCGTCCTGATTATTTGATCGATACCATTGTTAACCCTAAAGAATCCTTTCTTTTTTATGAAAGCATGGGGACAGAAACGCAAATGACGCTCAAACAGTTATCAGAGCCACGGGCAGAGAACGGGCTTGCAGGCTTTTATTACCGGCTTAAAGCGGAAACACTGCTATATAATGTGTTTAATCAACTGCACAACCGCCAATCTACGAGGCATAGCCCTGTTAACAAAGCTGATTCAGAAAAGCTTTCTATCATCCGGAAAGCTATACTTAGCGATCTTAGTCAACCTCCCAGTTTGCCTGACCTGGCTAAATTAGGCGGGCTGAGCGAAACCAAAATGAAAGATCTGTTCAGGCAGGTATTCGGCGACAGCATTTACAATTATTACCAAACGGCCCGAATGGAGGAAGCAGCCTACTTGCTCCGGCATAAGAACTATTCAGTGAGCGAGGCGGGCTATCAGTTAGGCTTCAGTAATTTAAGCCATTTTACCCGCTTATTCGAGCGACACCATCAACAAAAACCTAAGAAATACGCAGCAGGCGGATAGGACTATTTTCCGGGCGGGCTACGCTATTTTAAATTCGGCATCCTGCTGACCTTTGACATATCATTTAAAACATAAAACAAACGATATGAAAAAGTTACTGATGCCCTACAACAGCCAGTCCCTGAATTTAAAAAATCATTTGGTAATGGCTCCTATGACCCGCAGCCGTGCAATCGGCAATATACCAAACGCATTGATGGCGGAATATTATGGTCAGCGCCGGGGAGCTGGTTTGATCATCACAGAAGGTACCGCACCTGCCCCGGAAGCATTGGGTTACGCCCGCATTCCGGGCATTTTTTCACCTGAACAAATAGAAGGCTGGAAACTAACAACCACTGCTGTACATCAAAACAATACCAAAATATTTTTACAATTAATGCATACGGGGCGTATCGGACACCAGGCGAACCTGCCGGAGGGAGCTCATGTAATAGGTGCGTCGGCTATAGCAGCAGCCGGTCAAATGCACACTGATACTATCGGTATGCAGGATTACCCGGTTCCGGTAGCCTTATCAACCAAAGGAGTACAAGATGTGATCGGTGAATATGTAACTGCCGCGAAGAACGCAATGGCCGCAGGCTTTGATGGCGTAGAAATTCACGCTGCCAATGGCTATCTTATTGAACAATTCCTGAATCCAAACGTAAATGACCGTACTGATATTTACGGTGGCACCATAGAAAGCAGATCCCGGTTTGTCCTGGAAGTGGCGCAACAAATTGCAGACACTATCGGTAAAGAAAAAGTTGGTGTAAGGATATCCCCTAATTCCACGCTTGGTGACCTGCAAGCTTATGATGCAGATGCTACGGAGGAAACATATATTCATTTAAGCCGGGAATTTAACCGTATTGGACTTGCTTATATACACATCAGCATTAATCCCCAGGTGCCTGCACAAACTTTAGCAGCAATACGGACCGAATTTGAGGGAACAATTATTTATTGTAACACTTTTACTGCCGAAAAAGCAGAAGTCGAGTTAAATAATGGAGATGCGGACCTTATCGCCTTTGGCAGACCATTTTTAGCAAATCCAGATCTGGAGCAACGTATTACCAACGGAGCGGAATTGAACGCACCTGATTTCACCACCTTATATACACCCGGTGCTAAAGGATATACCGACTACCCGGTTTTATTCAACTAATTCTTTACCTATATGCTTTTAAATTAACGATGCTGATCTCATAAATTTGCCAGCCGTATATCACAGTCCAGGGTGACGGCTGGTTTTGGCTTTTCTATTCGTGGAAGGTCTGACGTTATGCCTTAGGACAAACCCAGTAACCTTACTGCTTTCAACAAACAACTGAAGCCATCTGTAGGTGGTAAAATTCATATCAACGATTTCAGTGAAAATGCAAGCAAGGCCTTCGCATTTAAAGCCTCCTCAGTACCCCAAAGGATATCCTTTTCAATTTTGGAGTCTCTTAAAATCAAACGGCAGGGATGTATCCCTTAAGCTACGAGCAGAAAGGAAATACCTGTCTTTACTATAAGGCGACAAAGCAAAAGAATAATAACATTTATTATACTAAAAAGGGTCATCCACCGGAAGTTCGATTACTTCCAGGCGTGCATTCGGATGTCTTCCGGAATTATCGGATCAGCAATAGCCCGGATTCCAGATTTCGTGGTGCCGTCATGCAAATACACCGTAATTCTCATATACCCAGGTCAGGAACGATACGTTTCTCATTTTATAGACAATCTCAACCACTGGTAGAAAAGGATTAGTAATTATGAAATTACCGTTAGTACTACCCCTAAGCGTCGAACTACTTTTGTTTAAACAAATTCAAACCATTTAAACAAAAAAGCAAAATGGAAAAGCAAATTAAAGTATTAATTACTGGTGCCACAGGCAAGAGCGGTGGTGCAGCCATAGACGAACTTTTGAAAATGGGTTATCCGGTGAGGGCGTTTGTTCATAGTAAGGATGAACGTTCGGAAAAACTTAGCGCCAAAGGCGTAGAAGTGGTGGTGGGTGATCTGCTCAATCTTGATGATATTTCCGCAGCCATGAAGGGTATTGATACAGCCTACTTATGTTACCCGGTTTTGGTTCCGGGCGTATTGCAGGCCACAGCCTATTTTGCACAGGCGGCAAAAGAAAACGGTTTGACAGGGATTGTTAACATGTCACAGATCTCTGCAAGGCGGGAAGCTAAAAGTAATGCCGCACAGGACCACTGGGTCGGAGAACAGATTTTAAATAGGACCGGTATCCCGACAGTACATTTAAGACCCACTTTCTTTGACGACTGGTTTCTCTATACTCGCGATATCATCCATGAGAACAGCGCGATTCTGCTACCTTTTGGAACCGGCCGCTGGGCACCGGTGGATTCGGCTGACCTGGGTCGTGTTGTCGCAAAAACAGCTACCAATATAGCAGCATTTGCCGGCCAGGCACTTAAACTCTATGGCCCGGAGGAATATAACCTTTTTGAAATGAGCGAAGTTATTTCAAAGACTTTAGGCAGGACGATCACATACGAACCACTGACTACCGAACAGTTCTTTAAAATGAATTCAAAAAGAGGGGCCAGTGACCATTTTGTACAACATGTCACCCATGTGGCAGAAGACTGTATCAATGGTGTTTTTGCCGGAACAAATGATCTGATTGAAACCATTACAGGAAGAAAACCAACATCCCTTGCCGAATTCTTCACTGAAAACAAGAGGCTTTTTGCATAAGTAAATGAATCGTCAAATAGAAACGAAAGGTATCAATGTAATAATTACAGGATCAACCGAATGGTTGGCGAGGGCGTACTGCACGAGTGCCTCAGCGATCCCAGGATAGCTACCATCACACTGTTGAACCGCCGTAACGCAGGAATAGTCCATCCGAAGGTAAGAGAGGTATTGGTTTCCGATCTTTTCACATTAACCGAAGATGAACCGGTCCTGCAATTCGCAGACGCTTGTTTTTATTGTATCGGAGTAACTCCCGTAAGAAAAAGCGAAGAAGAATATGCATTGCTTACCCATGATTCGACACTAAAGATCGCCGGACCTGTACTGGCGTTGAATAATGGAATGACATTCATTTACATTCCGCCAAAGGAGCTGATGAATCAGAAAAAGGAAAGAATAATAACCTCGTTTGATATGGTCAAACTTTCCGTTTGGTAAATAAGTGTCAGTAATTAGACGATTAGCGTTAGTACCGCCTTCCCCCCCCGTTCTACCTTTGATTAACAATTATAGAATATAATTAATCATTTAAAAACTTTCAATCATGACGCAAAAAGTTTGGTTTATAACAGGTGCCAGCAAAGGATTTGGCCTTGAAATCGTAAAATCAGTCCTCGCCTCCGGGGATAAAGTAATCGCAACTGTCCGCAACAATGCAGCTGGTTTGCAAGCGGATCTGGGTAACCCTGCAGAGCTACTGGTAGTCACTATGGATGTGGTCAAAGAAGCAGAGGTAAAACAAGCTGTCAAGGATGGCATCGACCGATTCGGGCAACTGGATGTCGTGGTAAACAATGCTGGTTTCGGTATTGTGGCCGCTATCGAAGAAGCATCAGACGTGGAGGCAAGAAGACAGTATGATACGAATGTCTTTGGACTGCTCAACGTAGTTCGGAATGTGTTGCCACACCTGCGGGAAAGAAAAGCAGGCCATATCATCAATATCTCTTCTCTTTTCGGTTACGGGGCACTACCCGCCTGGGCTTTATATGGCTCTACAAAGTATGCTGTTGAAGGTATTTCCGAAGGTCTTGCATTAGAGCTTGCACCTTTCAATATTAACGTAACGGCCCTGGCACCGGGTTTATTCCGCACCCAGTTCTTAAACTCACAATCTTACGCACAAGCTGCGAACGCTATCCCGGATTATAATGATACCATGGTAGGGCAAATGAAAAATGTTCCTGATTCACTGCATGGTAACCAACCGGGCGATCCTGCTAAACTGGCTAAGGTAGTTGTTGAATTAGCTGCTGAAAAAAATCCTCCCGTTCATTTACCTGTAGGTCTGGACTCGCTGCAAACTTACCGTACGAACCGTGACAAGACCAGCACTGAAATTGAGGCTTGGGCAGGTAAGTTTACACCAACCGAAGTTACTGCATAAATGGTACCGCTATGAAACGAACTATCCTCAATAAGGAATTGTGGTACTCCTTCATTGCCATCGTCAAGTATATTCCCAAAGCCATCATCACTCCGCAGGTAGATGGTATGCTATTCTATACACCCCAGAAGCAAGCAGAATTCAGAGCAAGGGTCCAAAGCATCACACCTGACTCTAGACGGGTATGGGGTACCATGAGTGTAGCACAAATGATACACCATCTGTCCTTATCTCTAGGTGGTGCGTTAGGCTATTTTACCCTTTTCGATGAAAGTTACTGGTTGAGCCGGACACTTTTTAAATGGATTCTGGTAGATTTTTTCCCGGAACAACCAAAAGGTCTGCGTATGCCCTTAAATTTTATCATACCTCATGACCAGAGCTTCGATTTCGGAATGGAGAAAAACCTCCTGTTAGACATACTGGAAAAAGCCTGGGCGACGCCGACAGAAGACTGGGGACCACACCCCATGTTTGGCAAAATGAGCAGCAAACAATGGGGCAAACTGGCACTGATCCATGTTGATTACCACCTAAGGCAATTCAACGCCTAATTCATTACAGTTTAAAACCTATAGATATGAACAAATATCAGCAGATATTCGACAAACAAAAGGCTTACTTCAATACGGATGCCACTAAGTCATACGAATGGCGTATTGAGCAATTGACCCGCATGCAGCAAATGTTGCGGGATAATGTCCAGGCGCTGCGCAATGCAGTAGGTAATGACTTCAAAAGCTCCTTTGCAGAACAGGTATTTGAAACCGATGCGGTTATAGGTATTGCAGAATATACAAAATCACAGTTGAGAGAATGGATGCAATCTACGGAAGTTCCGGTGCCCAGGTTCCTGGCAGAAACCGGCCACAAGGGAATAGTATATAGGGAGCCCTATGGCGTTACGTTGGTGCTAGGTCCTTTCAACGGTCCACTGCTGCTGTTACTGCATCCAGCTATTACAGCCATCGCCGCAGGAAACCCGGTTATCTTAACAACATCGAATGCATTACCTGAGTCCGGTGGGCTGTTACAGAAATTGGTGCCGGCATATTTTGCGGAAGAGTCGGTGGCTGTTGTAGGGGGTGGGCGGGAAGCTATTACCGAACTACTGAAACTTCCTTTTGATTTTATTTTCTTTACAGGGAGCACCGCTGTTGGCAAAATCGTGGCACGTGCCGCTGCGGAAAATTTAACGCCTATGTTACTGGAACTGGGCGGGCAAAATCCGCTTATCGTAGATGAAACAGCAGACATCGCCGATGCAGCGCAGAAGGCTGTTTGGGGCGCTACGGCCTGGGGCGGTCAATGGTGCACTTCTCCCGGATATGCTTATGTGCACGAATCGGTAGCGGCTACATTTATTCAGGAAGCTAGAAAAGCATTGCGGGAGATGTATGGAGATAATCCAAAGAATAGCCCTGACTATTCCAGGATCATTAATAGCAAAGAAGTAAGGAGGATGGCAGCCCTTGTTGACCCTGCAAAAGTGATAGCTGGCGGTCAGTACGATGAAGATGCACGATACTTTGCACCTACTGTCGTATATCCTGTCACCTGGGAAGATCCTATAATGGAGGAAGAAGTATTTGGACCTATTTTACCCGTACTGACTTACACAGATATTCAAGAAGTGATTGTCAATATAAAAAAACGTCCTAAGCCGCTGGCGGCCTTTGTTTTTAGTGATGATCAGGCAAATATTGACTATTTGCTGCACACCCTTTCTTTTGGCGGCGGTGCTGTAAATCAGGTGAACATCCATCTCTATATCTTGTCTATGCCCTTTGGTGGTGTGGGAAGCTCCGGTATTGGCAATTATTACGGAAAGTCTGGTTTTGAGTCCCTAACGCATGCCAAATCTATATTGCATGGACCTTCCGGACAACCAATAGAACATCTTATTCCGCCCTACACGCAGGAAAAGGTGGAAGGTTTAAACCAGTGGTTTATTTATTAAGTTAGCCTGACTGAATGAAACGTGTTTCATTCAGTCCTAATCCTTACTAAGTTTTATATTTAGGTTATGAAGCATTTCAAATCTTTAAGCGAGATGCATCGGGAAAACAATCTGCCCGATCCTGAGCATCCTATGCTAAGCTTACTGCGGATTACGCCTGGTTTAGTTTTGAATTTTGATGAGTTTACCTGCGATTTTTACCTGATCGGGCTAAAAAATATTAAGGCTGGGCACTGGCTTTACGGCCGGACACGTTTCGACCATGAGAAAGGATCCATGGTGTTTTGGAAACCCCGCCAGGTGATTGAGATTAATAATCTGGAACTTGAAGAAGGTGGTTATATCTTATTGTTTCATGAGGACTTCTTATTGGGCAGCGCACTGCAAAAGGAAATTCAAAAGTATGCCTTCTTCGATTACGAAGCTGATGAAGCCCTGCATCTTGCACCCAAAGAAGAGAAGACCATCATACGGCTATTTGAGTCCATAGATTCCGAATACGGCAATAACCAGGATGAATACAGTAAAAATATAATTCTGGTTAACATCGATTCATTACTAAAATATGCCGAGCGTTTTTATAAACGGCAATTTATCAACCGCAAGGAGCTGACCGGAAAAATGGTTACTGCTTTTAATAAAATCCTGGATAATTATATCCGGGAGGATAAATTCACGAAAGAAGGGATTCCTTCGGTTGCCTATATGGCATCAGCACTTAACATGTCGCCGCGCTATCTTAGTAATGCTTTAAAAATAGAAACAGGAAAAACTGCTCAGGAACTCATTCATATTGCGCTCATTACTGTAGCCAAGAACAAGTTAAGGGAATCCGGAGAAAATGTATCTGAAATTGCCTATTCGTTGGGATTTGAAAATATGTCTTATTTCTCGAAGTTGTTTAAGAAAGAAGTTGGCAAAACTCCGAAAGACTTTAAGAAACAATTTTTGAATTAATTTATCAGGTTTGCTGAATGAAAGCAGGAGTGGGCAACCATGCCCCGTAAGCCGTGAAATAAAAATTACTGCCCCTGTTGTCGCCTCCGTTTCACCTTCAGTGGTCAGCACGATAAGTGTTCCTTCTCTTATGATAAAAGTCTCTTCTCGTCCATCAGCCGATGATCATGCAATTTTGGACATCTGGCATTAGGTTTCATTTCTATATCATAAAGCACAAATTGATTTCCGATTGTGCTTGTTGGCTTGCTTTTTCCGCTAAAATGACCTAGAAAGAATAAAGGATAACATTTCTGTTATCCTTTATTCTTTCGTTTTCCGTCGGGGTGACTGGACAAATTTCGAACCAGTTTTTGGAAGATTTACGGCAATATGGAGTTTTTGTGAACAAAATGGAATAGAATAACAAAAAGCGTAAGAGTGGAATATAGGTACGGGGCAACTTGTAAAAACTAAGACTTAACCTAGCAATAATCCTTATAATGTCAGATCAAGTCTTAAACGTCTGAATGTTAGTTTAATTTTTACTACCTAACCGGTGCTTATACATTTTCTTTACTTCATATAAAGGTATTGTGCGATATTCACTTATACGAACCGGTTGAGTAAACGGACACTTACATGAGTAATACCATTGATGTACATTCCATAAAAGACCTGACAAGCCGAAATCTGAGAATAGATTATTTCCATTCGCTCAGGCACCAGCCGATAAATTATAATAAGGGGGCGCATAAAAGGAATGACCACTATCTTTTTATTTTTCAGGCAAAGGGGACAAGTAAGCTTCTTGTAGACTTTAAAGAGTTAAAATTAACCAGCCCTGCCATTCTTTGTATTCTTCCGGGGCAGGTACATTACGGAATTAGTGCTAATAAGCATACAGAAGCCTGGTTTTTGAATGTTAGTTTAGATGCAGTCAACGATGAATATAAGAAGATATTTTTCGATAACTATTTTCAAAGCAGGACTATTAATATAGAAAAGCCCCAGACACATTTACTCGTGGAGACTATACAATTGCTTTCAAAAGTAATTGATGAGCAACGATTGACAATACTGCCGCAGGTAATGCGGGCTGCTACAGATGTGTGCATAGGAACGTTTGCCAGCTTTTATAATAGCTCAGAAACCAGAAAGCAGAAACCTGCCAGAACCACAGCATTAACCAAAGAGTTTCTTCAATTGCTATTAAATAATTTTAGAACCCTGAAAAAAATAACGGATTATGCCGATTTGCTTCATATCAGTGCTGCTTATCTGAATGAAGCTGTTAAAAAAACAACAGGCCACACCGCAAGTTATTGGATACAGCAGACCACGCTAAACGAAGCAAAAAGGCTTTTGTATAATACCGGGCTTTCCGTTAAAGAAATTGCTTACCAGTTGGGATTTACCGACTACACATATTTCAGCAGATATTTCCAAAATGTAGAGGGAATTTCACCAACTGTGTTCCGGGATCGTTACCGCGATATTTGATAAGGTTACCTCTATTTGTCCCTTTCCGTGGATCAGATATTGGCGGAATTTTGAGGTATGACAATTAAAGACATACTAATGGGAGTCGGCGCTATGTGTGCAATCGTGCTATTATACCGTTTCATACGGTTCATTACTCCCTATCTCAAACCTTCTACATTGATGTCCTATTATACAAAGGATGCTTTTGCACTGGTTACGGGTTCTACAGATGGAATAGGTAAAGCTATTGCCATGGAACTTGCAGCAAAAGGCTTCCACATCATTTTACACGGACGGGATACAGAAAAGCTAAAAAATACTATTGCTGAAATACGAACAGAAAATCCTGATTGTCAAATCCTGACACTACAGCACGATGGCAGCAAAGATCAGGAGCCTGATATAGCCTCGTTAAATTTACAGCAGCTTACAATACCAGTTATCGTTAACAATGTGGGAGTTGGGCCTATGGGGAAACTAGAAGATTTCTCTACTCAAAAAATTGAAGAAACCATTAGACTGAATACAATCTTCCCAACAGTAATCACCAGTAAGCTACTTTCATACAGAAAAGGAAAAGCCCTGATATTAAATGTATCCTCTTATGCAGCTTTATTGCCACCTCCATACCTGGCAGTGTATGCCGGCACGAAGGCATACAATAACGCATTTTCAATAGCACTGCAAAGAGAACAAGAAAATGCAGAAGTTATTTCGCTCTTAACAGGAAGTGTACATACGGGGTCGAATAAAAAGCCAGTTACTTTTATGAGACCCGAGGCAAGAACCTATGCAAAGTCAGTACTTAATATAATAGGATGTGAAAGAAAAAGTATAATGCCTTACTGGCCACATGCTGTACAAACCTATTTAATATCATTGTTGCCAGAGAAATTGATTGATAATGCTACACGTAAAGCCATCCAAAAAGAATTAGGTGATGGATAGTTCTTACTATAACTTGGAAAAAAGGGCATTTCGAACTGATAAGTTAAGCTATGGGTTCTGTCTAATTGAAGATGTGAACAGCACTTCAGGGGATAATAAAAAAGGAAAAGGCAGCAAATATGCTGCCTTTTCCAGTTACGTCGGGAAGACAGAATGAGAAGCTTGCTTTAAAACCCTTACTGGGACTGAATTTCAGTTTTTAAAAAACCGAACTCAATGAACGACTCACGGCCTATTTTCCGCTAAAATGACCTAAAAAGAAAAAGGATAACATTTCTGTTATCCTTTTGTCTTTCGTTTTTCCGTCGGGAGGACAGGATTCGAACCTGCGACCCCCTGGTCCCAAACCAGGTATTCTACCGGGCTGAACTACCTCCCGAACTCTCTCACTTAGTAGCTTCTTTCGTTGCTTTCGTTCGTAAGTGGGGTGCAAAAGTAAAAAATAGTTTTATACTACCAAATTTATTTTCAACTTTTTATGCGTTTTGCAATAAAAACTCCGGTTACCACCAAAATCGCCCCTGCTATAGCATAAGCAGTTACCTTTTCGTGCAGCAATATTACCGCCATAATATAGCCCAGCACCGGGGTTACCAGCAGCCACATGCCGGCCTTTACGGTATCCTTATGCAGCAAATGCATCCACAGACTATAGGCAATGATAGAAACCGGCACAATAAGCCAGCTGAGCGACCAGTAAAAATTAGCATCAGCTACCAGGTAAATATTTTTATAGTTGGCCAGTACCAGGGGAATCATCAGCACGCCGCCAATGGCCGTTTGCCAGGCGTTAATGGCCAGGCGCGACATATCCAGCTTAATACTGGCAAAATAAGTACTACCTGTAGCCAAAGCTATCTGGCCTATCAGCAAAATAACAATACCGCCCAGGGTAGCATGGCTGCTTTTCAGGTTGGGAATAGCCGCAATGGCCAAACCAACAATTGCCAAACCAATGCCCAGCCATTCCAGCGGCTTTACAGCCCGTTTTAACCACACAGCCGACAACAAAGTAATTACCAATGGCGGCATGGCATTAAAAAGGCTTACAAGGCCCGCAGAAACGAGTTTTACAGCTATTACAAAAGCAATGATGTAGATAGTGATATTGAGCAGCCCTAAAATAAACAGGTGCTTACACTCTTTTTTATTGGGCAAACGGTGCTGCTTACCTTTTATCCCATACACAAAACCCATAAGCAAACCACCCACGGCTAAAAAACGGATACAGGCTAGTAATAACGGTTCTACTGAATGAATACCAAATTTGGTGGCGGCTGTAGCCGACGCCCACAAAATGGCGAATAAAATACCTTCTGCAATTTCCATGCTGTTGTTGTTGGTAAAAAGGGCAGCAAAGGTAAGAAGCTTATACAGGAAAGCGGCCTGGTAGACACCAGGCCGCCTGTACACTTTTTGAGAAAACCGCGTGTTACAAAAACTGACGCCGTGTCCGGGGCTGAATCCGGAGCAACGCCTTTCCTTATGATGACCGTTTTAAAATTTTTATTTCTGTGCGCCTGTTCCGCTCCCGTCCTTCGGGATTATCCGAACCATCCTCTTTTTTATTAGGCGCTAAAGGCACTGTTGCCCCATACCCTTTTATCACCAGCCTGTTTTTGTCAATACCCTTGCTTACCAGGTAAGCCACCACACTGGCAGCACGCGACTCTGACAATGCCAGGTTAAACGCTTCGGTTCCGCGATCATCCGTATGCCCTCCTACTTCTACCTGCATAGCCGTATCTGTCTGCAACAGATGCACAATGCTATCTAAAGCGATATAGGAAGAAGGGGTAACTACCGCTTCGCTGTAAGCATAGCGCACCGTTCCCACTATTTTACCGGTGAGATCAACCGGCGCAATTACAGGGGTTTCTTTTACCACAGTTACCTGCGGCACCACAACAGTATCTGCTTTCGCCACAACAGGAACTATTTGCTGATGCACCGTCATCAACTCCAGACAACAAGCCGCTGTGCGATCGGAACTGATAACAGCCTGATCTAATAGTTGACCGGAAGCAGAAGCACTGATGAAGTACATATCATCTTTCAACGAATTCACCGGATAACCAAAGTTTTCCGGCACACTCCAGCTACCCGGCTGGCCTTTGCTATAAAAAAGATCGTAGCCACCCAGGCCTGTACGACCATCTGTAGCAAACACCAGTGTACCAGAAGCAGCATGATAATAGGGAGCCTGCTCGTTATAAGCAGTATTGATGGTATTGCCCAGGTTTACAGAGCTAATAGGCTTACCATTGACATCCAGCTGAGCATACCAGAGATCATAACCACCAAATCCGCCTGCCTTATCACTCACATACAGCAACCCCTTTCCACCTGGTAACAAACAAGGCTGCTGCATGTTATAGCCGGGCGTGTTCACTACCTCTCCTAACACCACCGGTTTATCCCATACACCTTTGACAGCTTGCCTGCTGACATAAATGGCAGCCGACTTCTTACCGCTTAGTACCGCCCACCGGGTGAAATACAAAGTGCTTCCATCTTCACTTAACGCTGCTGCCCCTTCCTGCATATCTGATGCCGGCAAAGCCGCTTTTACAGCATCGCCCAACACCCCGTTTTGATAACTGGCCTGGCATAAATAGTTGGTATGTGCTTTTCCCCACTTACGCCCCTGCGACCAGGTAGCGGTAAACAACAACGCTGTATCGCCCAATTTTACGGGTGCATAACTCGCGCCCTCTTTACCCTCGGCCAGTTTGGTGATGGTAAACAAGTGTGCATCTTTACGGGCCAGCTGTGTTTTAATATATTGTACATTTTGAATTTCGCGGGTGGCCGCTTCCCTGTCAACATCCTGCGCGCTATAGCTGTGTAAAAAGCGGCCCAGTTGCTGTTCCGCTTCGTTATACTTTCCCTGCGCCCGCAGCACCAATGCATAATGGAAAGTAGCCAACGGTAATTGCACACTATCCAATGCCACCACCTGTTGATACAAAGGCGCTGCTTTATCGTAATCAGTAAGCAAACGGTAGCTTTCGGCCAGCTGATACAACGCCTGTAACCGGCTACTCACCGCAGTTTTTTGTTTCATTTCCGCAGCAGTAAGTGCATATGGATCGCTACCCGCATGCCCCTTATTACTACCTGCCTTTAAATATTTCTCGTAGTAAGCAGAAGCAGATGAATAATCCGCTTTGGCAAAATAACTATTTGCCGCACGCAGGTATTCATGGCTCAATTGCGCATGAGCGCCTGCTGCCGGCAGCAACATACCTACCAGCAAACCTGCTGCCAGGCATTTTTTATACAACATCCATTTCATGGAAACAGCTTTATCAATTAAAGGATCAATGATTATAAACGTGGACACACAAATTCCACCTCCGGCGTTTTGGCTCTTGACTTGCCGGTAAACGCCAGGGTTATTTCAAAACTGCTGGCCCCGTTTACCATCTTACCCAGTGTAGACGTGTTAACATCATAACTGGCACTGACAATCAGGTTATCGTAAGAAAAGCCTGCCTGTGCCGAAATAGCATCCTGTATACGATAGTTGACACCCAGCAACAAACTGGTGTTCACCGAAGCTTTTAACTGTGCATAGGTGCCTATCATTTTTTCTTCGCCACTACCCTGGCGCAGGTACAAAGCATTGGGCGTAATAGCCACCACATCACTCAGGTTAATTCGCACACCTGCATGTGCCGTAAAACGCATAGGCAGCTTAGCCGACCCGGATGCACTGAACTGATCGGTAGGACGTGTTAAATGCGATACCGCAAACCCGGCAAACAAATTGGCTTTTTTATCCTGTGCCGCATCAAAATACAATGCGCCGGCGCCAGCATCAAAACTGCTGGCTGAATTACGCCCCAGCAACTCTGCTGAGGTAGCGCCAGGGTTATACCCCGTGACAGGATTCCACTGATCGCCAAACACCAGCTTAGAAGGATTAAACTTACGCTGTATAAAACCGCCCTGTAAAGCCAGCACAATGCGATGCCGCTGCAACTGACCAAAACGAATGCCCGTATAGGCCGCGCTGCCATAGGCCGTGGTATAATTAAACCCGCCATCGCCCGCGCTTTGATTAATAACACTTACTCCCAGGTTCAGGTTTTTATTGGTAGGCAACTCAAGAGAAGCACCGATAGTAGAAAAAGGACTGGACACATTACTCCATTGATTACGATACACTGCAGCTGCACGGTAATCGCCATCAAAAGCCCCGGTTAATGCCGGGTTAAGCCAGGCCGGATGCACATAGTACTGCGAAAAATGCGGATCGACCTGCGCACTGGCAGACACAGCAGATAGAAACAGCCCCGCAGCCGTCATAACACCAACAAGCGGATGAATCATTTTTATTCTCATAGCTTACACGATTTATCGTGGTTAGTTTATAGTATAGTAAGAGAACCCGTTTTTTTACCGCTACCATTTTTCAGGTCTATCACATAATAGTAAGTGCCTACCGGCAACCTTTCTCCTTTTACCAAACCATTCCAGGGTGTACCATATCCCGTAGTAGCATACAACAACTGTCCATACCGGTTGAATATACTTACCGTACAATGTGGATACGATGCCAGGTTTTTAATATCCCATACATCATTGATACCATCACCATTAGGCGTAAACACATTAGGAATGATCACGGGCCGCAACACCTTTACGGTAAGACTATCCTCCGCTGTACATCCCCCTTCCATACCGGTAGCTGTTAACACAAAGCTGACATCATCTGTGACCAGGTAAGAAGGCCTTAATAAAGTAGCATTGTTTAACAAAGCAGCAGGTTGCCATTGAAAACTTACCCGCACCGAATCGTTCACTACCGGACTAAACGTAACCGTTGTACCTTCATTCACTTCAAAAGAAGGCCCCGCATCTATTACCGGCTGGCGGTATACCGTAAGCGTTTGACTTACCACATCCGACACACAGCCCGCCGCGCTGGTTACTTTCAGCTGCACTACATAATGCCCGGTATCGTTGTATTTTTTAACAGCATTGGCCAGGCTGCTACTGGTATTATCACCAAACAACCAGCTCCATTTACTAACCGTGCTGTTTTCCGCGGTACTGATGCTGGTAAAGCGTACACTACGTCCCTGGCAGAATGCCTGTTCTGATACAGTAAATGCAGCCACCGGCTTATTGTAAAAAGCAGCAAACTGTTTGCCCGTGCTATCCGAACACCCATAAGCAGAAGTAACTTTTAACCCCACTGCATAATCGCCGGCCGCAGTATAAATATGTGCAGGATTAGCCACCGTTGCACTGCTGCCATCATCGCCAAAATACCAGGCATAGGTTAAGGCAGACTGATCGGCCACGGCTGACTGATTGGTAAACTGCGCCTGTCCTTCGGGCATACATACCGCACCAGGCAATGCAAAAGCAGCTACCGGCAGAGGTTGTATATGCACCTTTAACGAAGTATCATCTGCACACCCCTTATCACTCTGCACCTGCAACAACACGGTATATTCACCGGCAGTGGCATATATTTTATCAAAAGCATTTCCGTTAGTGAAAGCCTGTTGCGCACCATCTCCCATAGCCCAGTTCCAGGCAGTAATACTTCCCGAAGCTATAGCGGAAGCATCTGTAATAGTAGTAGCTGCGTTCGCACACACACGATCTGTGATATAAAAGGAAGCTACCGGCCCGGGATATATTTCAATAGAAGATGCTACCGAATCTACACAGCCCAGTTTAGTAGTGAAGATATACTGTACAGTATGCACACCCGCTCCGGCCAGTGAAGGCGACAACCTGCCACTGGCATCAATCCCTGCCCCTTTATAATACCCTGTTCCTTCTACCCCATTGGTTACCGAAGCCATAGCCACCGAAACGGTACCCGGCGCATTTTCACACACTGCGGGCAATACCGGGAAAAAGAAAACAGGTTTTACATTAAACGTAGCAACGATAACAGAATCAGCTACACAACCGCCTGCTGTAGTAGCTTTATAATACACATTGTACGAACCATAGGTAGTGTACACATGGGAAGGAGCTGCTAACACAGAAGTATTAGGATTAGCGGCAGTAGCGCCGGCATCCCCAAAATTCCACTCATGCTGCGCCAGTGATTGCCCATCAGACACCGTGGTATTATTAACAAAAGTAACCACCCCATCTGCAGGCAAACATCCTTCCGGATAGCGGATAGCTATCACCGGTGAAGCCTGCACCATAATAACCTGTGTAGCCGTATCGGTAACACAGGCATCACTCGCTTTGCCTGCCACCTTAATGGTATAGGTACCTGCTTTATCAAACGTAATTGGCCCCGGTTCAGCAATAACAAGTACAGTATCGTTGCCAAAATTCCAATACCAGTTTTTAATAACAATAGTACTTGCCTGCGCTGTTGCGGTAGCCTGCACAGTACCATGTTCGCAAATAGTGTTTTTATCCACTGCCAGCGATATTTCGGGCCGCTGATAAATAACAAAGCTGGCTGTAGTATCTGCCACACAACCTTCTGTTGACACCACCTGCAATTGCACCTGGTGCGCTCCGGCAGTAGCAAACGTTTTTGCGGTTACGATAGTATCGGCCGTAGCACCGTCCGCAAACGTCCATTTCCATCGCTTTAATTGAAACCCATTGTAGGTGGTATCTGCCCCTTTAAAAGTAACCGGATCGGCCACACAACCACTATGCGCTATCAGCAAAGGCGTATAAGGTGGTTCGCGCACTTCCACTGAAACAATGATCTCTTCCGTAAAAATGCAGTTATCGATCAACGGATCGGTACGCAGCACCGGGATATCAACAGTACCGGCGTTAGCAAAAGTATACACACCCGGTAAAGCATATTTGTAATAGGTAACATTGTTTATGATAACCGTACCCACCGGCACGGGATTATCCTGCGCTACATCTGTAGCCGGACTCATTCCACTTACCTTGCTTAATAACCACTCCAGCCGCGTAGGTTTATTAGCCATTAACACCGCCAGCTCTACCGGCGTTTTTTTGCAGGTAAAGGAATGCTGCACCGCTGTATCGGCCACATTATGCACCGCTATCACCGCATTCAGGTTATTAATGCGTGTGCCTGCATTATAACCATAGCTTTCGGCAAAACCTAAACCATAGGTAATAGCCGTAAAAGCAGAATCGCTTTGCACAATACATTGCGCGCGGGCAGAAGGCCAGCGCTTTATTACCACTGTATAATCAGGATTCTGCGGATGCGGATAGCTATAGGTATAACTATTCACACCATCTATAGTAAGAGAAGAAACTCCTTTCTTAGGAATGATCAAGGTGAGATAATTCACTTCTATCGACTCCTGGTTATTCCGGTAAAAACCAATACGTTTAATGCCCTGCTCAATAGGGCTGAGATAAATCATCTCCGGATCGCCCTTTCCACTTACCAGGCAAGGGCCACCTGACATATACTGCGCCAGCAACACAGGTTTATCGGCTTCAATATAATCGGCCGTAGTACTTTCAAAAGAATAGCTTTTACTCGCTGCATCGTAATTGGTCAATTGCTTGCCATTTCTTTTTACAATAGTTGCGGCATCACGCACCACCACCTTGTACATATTAATCATAAACGCGCTGGCGGTAACCGAAGTAGAAGTGGGCGCCGTAAAATAACGCCTGCCCCATGCTTCGTAAGGAAAACATTGCTGCATATCATTATCGCCGCCATCAGACCCCCGGGAACAAGGATTATAAGTACGGCTGCTACCGGAGAAAAAAGCCACCGGGTAACACTTTCCCTCCGAATTGGCAATAGAACGCACAGTAGTGCCTGTTAGCTCATACCCATAATCGCCTGTTAAATGGGCAGCTACTACCTGGTATATATCCCCCTTATTCAATGTTCGCTCAAAAGCTACATTAGCTGCATGTCCATCGCGCGTAGGCACAGTAGGCGTAATAGACACTACGGTGTTATCGTGCTGCGCCACTATATAGGCAAAGGAAAAACAATTGTCTTTATACACCTGCGTACTATTCAATGCCGTATACGTATAACCCCATGTTTCTACCGGCATTAACATCGTAGCTCCCGAACTCACCTGCCCGTAAATATGCGCATAGGCTACTATAGGCACATCACTTTCAATATGAATAGATACATGAAAAAGCCCATCGCCACCATTACCACCGAAGGTGGGGTCCAGATCGTACAAACGACAATCGTAACTGCCCCCATCCTTGGGTATTTTATCAGAAACGATCACCGTGTTGGGCGACACACGATACACCTTTACCAGGGTGGCCGTGCGCCCGCGTATGGTAACCGTTACATTAGCCGAGTCTTCTGCACTTAAATACAATACCATCTCCTGTCCATTACTCTGCCCCATTTCCATAAACTGATGCAAACCATATCCTACCCAAAACTCCTTTCCCTTATTGGAAAGCCCCTGCCCTGTGGCCTTTACAGCCACTACACACAAGCATACACCGGTTATGTATTGTAACCACATTTTCATCGCACAAGATTTATAGCGCCTTTTTTGGTTTGTGTTGAACCATCTGTCAGCACCACCTGGCACACATACATATAAACACCCGAAGGCTGTGGCTTACCTTTCCAGTAACCATCCCAACCCTGGGCCTGATCTCTTGTTTCAAACACTTTTTCACCCCATTGATTAAACACGGCAAACGTCAACTCCTTCACGCCAAAGCCATAGATCTTTATTACATCATTCAACCCATCACCGTTAGGAGAAAAAGCATTCGGTATAAATATTTTGTCCGGCAGCGTAGTGGCGGTTTTCTTTTCAGACACTGTCACCTCACACACCGCATTGCCCTTGGCACGCACCAGCAGGCTAACCTCCTGGCTGGCACGCAAACCGGTTACCACATGCGTTAAACCGTCTGTGCCGGAAGAAGGTATTATCCAGGTAGTGCCGCCATCCAGCGACACTTCGTAGGTTACAGCGCCTGTTACCGGCGTCCAGCTGAACACCACCATATTCACCCCCACAGTATCTACCGTTACCATAGGCGGTAACAGATCGGCAAACACGGCAGCCGTCACTTTTTTACGCGGTGATGCACAATCATTTTTCACCGCTTCTACATACACATCTGTAGTACCTGCCAGATTATTGATAGTGTACGATACAGCAGCCACCAATGGAGTACCACCTGTTTCAACATCGTACCAGTTATATACAATACCGGTTTCCGCGCTATTCAGTGTTAATGTAACAGCAGCGCCTTTACAAGCCCACACCGTATCTGCTATTGCCAATGTTGCGAAAGGCAATGCCGCTACTTCTTTAGCAGTATCTGCCATACAACCATAAGCATCAATAACAGTAAGCTTTACCTGGTAAGTACCAGCATCGGTATATTGCCAGGTGGTATCTTTTGAATAACCGGATTGGTTATCGCCAAAACTCCATAACCATTTTTGAATCGCCGATCCATCGCCAGCTGCCCCACTACCCTCCAACTGCACCACATCATTTAAACAACCGGAATAAGTAGCTGTAAAATCTACAACAGGTGCCTCAATTACCGTAATCGTCAACAACTGATGAATAGAATGATCGCAGCTTTCAATAGCTGCACTGGTATAAGTAACCGGTAGTTGGTAAACGCCTGTTTGTGCAAAGGAGAATTCTTTAGACACCGTATAGAGATAATAAGCCTGCCCGTTGACAATAACCGTATCGGAAGCCACCGGCATCACCTGCACACTATCCACTGTTACACCCAGCTGCGGCAATTGACTAAAATGCCACACAATGGTTTCAGGTTGCAAAGGAGCTACTACGGTAAAGCGGAACGTTGTGCCCACACAGGCATATTTGCTGTTGGTGCCGGAAGAATCGTATTTGTTGACAATACCCGGCCAGGCCGACAGGTTACGCACCAAAGTGCCCGCATTATAGCCATAGCTTTCGTTAGGCCCTTCGCCATAGGTAACTGCTGTAAAGGCAGAATCACTGCTTACACTTACCGATGCTTTCGCTGCATTCCAGCGCTGCACCACTACGGTATAACCAGATAAGTTAGGATGAGGATAAGAATAACTGAATGTGTTGCTGCCATCTATCAGCAACGAGTTCACGCCTTTATCCGGAATAGTAAGCAACAGGTAATTGGCCTTCACATTTTCCACGGTATTACGATAGAAAGAAACACGGTGAATACCCTGCTCAATCGGACTCACATACACCATTTCCGGATCGCCCATCAGCTGCCCGGGTTCGCAGGCTTCATCAGAAAGCATATACTGCGCCACCATCACCGCCTTATCCGATTCTATATAATCACTGGTATTGCTAAAGAATTCGTAATAGCTGTTGTTCAACAGGCTTGTTAACACTACCCCATTACGCTTTACCAGTGTGGCCGGGTCTTTTACCAGCACACGACACATATGCTGCATAGGCGAGGTAAATGCTTCCTCTTTAGGCACAGCAACGGTAAGATATCGTTTGCCCCATGCCTGCATAGGGAAGTTTTGCTGTATAATATTATCACTGGCACCACTGATAGAATAATCGCAGCTGATAAATGTGCGGCTGTTGCCGGAAAACACGGCTATAGGATAACATTTACCATCCACATTGGTAATGGATTTTATTTTACTACCCGTTACTTCATACCCCTGGTAATTATCCCCACCCGTTAAATCGCCCATCACCTGGTACACTTCTCCTTTATTCAACATCACCACAAACGGCTGGCGCGCCACCTTACCACCTACAGTAGCACAGGAAGGCGTTATTTCCACAGCGGTGTTATCGTGACTGGCTACAACTGTAAACCAGGAGTAACTGCCCGGGTCGGCACTGTATTGAGGAGCAGTAAGGGCATAGTACTCATAACCATAAGTGCCCTCGGGCAATAACATGGTAGCGCCGGAAGAGGTGAATGAATAAATATGCGCATAAGCCACAATAGGCACATTACTCTCAATGCTAATACCCCTGCTATATTTACCCTCCCACAATAGCCGTGCATCATCCAGCCCTGTTTTAGGAATAGCATCACTACTGATAGCCGTATTGGCCGGCACATCGTATTCTTTTGTCCAGTTAGTACCATTCACATGCACAGTTACATGTGCCGCCTGTGTGGCACTGAAATACAGCACCATTTCCTGTGAGTTATCTCCGTAAGTAGAGAAATTAGAATTATGTCCATAAGCTACCCAGAAACGCGTTCCCGCATTGGAACTGTCTGTAGCCAGGTATTGATCGGGATTTTCTTTAATGGAAGTATCAGCAATACCCGTAAAGCGGGCCAGGTAATGCAGCGTATCGCTAAGGATACTGTTTTTACCTGTAAACACTTTACTCTTGCCATCCACACCCCAGGCACCTGTATCATCAGTTTTACCTAAACGCACTTTTTGCTCTGCGTTAATATTATACAACCAGGGATCGATATAAAACTGCTCTACCTGGTAATCACTTACACTACCCGTAACTTCCGCATCTGTATAAAAATACATTTGCGGAGTAGCAGCAGCTAAAGATGGCGGTAACACCCCGCTATACCTTCTCATTTTTACTAACGACGGCACACTGCTACCCCAATGAATAACAGCTACCGTATCAGATCCCATGGTAAACACCTGAGCAGCATCTGCTACAGGTGCAGCCGGGTTAGCCGTAGCTACCACCGGAACCATTACAGGCATAAACTCATACGCCCCCAGGTCGGGCACCCCTTCCTGTAACGTTACTGGTCGGGCATTGCCATTAAAATCATCCACATTGCCCTGCAACTGAATACCACGGCCATGCATAGCCCATACAGCAGAATCGTTAAGGGCAGGCAGCAAGGTGGTTTCATCCGCAAAAGCGGGTTTATATACAATAGAATGCTCGTCTCTTTTAGATACTGCCACCCAATCGGGCAAAGTAACCGCATCGCCATTGTCACCAATACCAATGCCGGTTCCGGTAGAATACAGCATATTATAATCGCTGCTTACGCTCTGATTTTGCGACAGGTACAACGCACGGCCACCACCCAGCTGGGCAAAGATGTTGTTATAGATCATGGACGTTCCATACGCATCATAATCAGACATAAACATACCGGCGTAATTGCTATAGCCTGCCAAAGATTTATTTAACACCGAATTATTATAATAACGGCCACCTGAATTTTCATCATAAATGCCATAGGTGGATGCATAGTTGCCGGAAGAAGCGATGCTGACAACATTGTTACGCACATAGCTTAACTCTGTAGAAGCCACCTCTACACCTCGTATGCTACCGGCATTACCCGTTAATCCCTCTATGCGGTTGCCGGTAATATAACCAGCTGAATTATCACTGCTGCGGTTATTAGACACGCTAATGCCATACACATCGCCACTGGCATTTTTCAGCAACACTGTATTACCTTTTACCTGGTAACCCGAATCGCAAAAACGTAACTGAATGCCATATGCACTTTCAAACAAACCGGCAGTTTGTTCTACCAGGTTACGGTTGATTACAGGCGTATGCGCATAGGTGCCATACAAACCATACCGCTTAGCACCCATGATATGATTACTATCTAACACCGTAGTGTTGATCCAGGAAAAATCTGATCCGTTCAGATAAATGCCCGCAGAACCATTTTGAATAGTATTGCCTTTGATCACGTTATTGCTGCCTACTGCATTATCCAGCAATACCACCGCTGTATTTAAAGAAAAATAATTAGCAGCGGGTGCGGTTAACACACAGTTTACCAGGCTATCGGCAGAAGCCGTGTTGGTAATCATAGCCACCGTACCCAGTCCGAAAGTGCTATTCGCCTGCAGGCTGATATTGGAAAAAGTAGTGTAAGAAGCGCTATCCAGCTTTACTACATAGTTATCATCAGGAGAAGTGGCGCTACTGTTAAGTACTACAGAAGACGCAACACCATTTTCGGCACGGAAGGTAATTCTGCTGGTATCGGAAGAGCCATATACATAATGCATTTTCACATTTTCGGTGTAGGTGCCGGCTTTTACCAGGAAGGTAACAGCACCACCTATACCACATTCCATAGCAGCCACAGCCGCATTAAAGGAGGGATAATTACCCGAGCCATCCGTAGCAATAGTATACACCCCGCCCGGTAAAGGATCGTTTAAAGTAACCGCAACTGCAGCCGAATACACCGTATCGCCACCACAAGCCACCGCGCAACGGTACCAGTTGCTGTGCATTACCTGCATAGCAACTGCTGGCAGGTATTGCAGCTTGCCCGCATTTACCCAGCCGGTAGCACCATCCTTACTTTGCTGCCATTGATATGTTTGTGTACCTCCTGCCGAATTACCCTGTATATCCAAAGCAATAGTGCTTCCCATACAAATACCAGAAGCCGGAACAGCCGTAGCAACACCCGCCACCGGGGGCGCTGTACACAGCGGAAGCGTAAATTCATAAGCGCCCATATCGGGAGTTACAGCACTTCTGCTTACGCCCACAACATCAGTTGCTACCTGCACATAATGCCCTGTGTTATCCATAGGCATAACAGCAGGTTTCAGATTGCCGGTAGCCGGCGCAGTATATACGGGATCGATATTAGCAGAATGCGCATCCTGCGATACACCGGCTTGCCAGCCGGCCAGCGTGGCATAACTACCCACACCATCTATATCACCAATATTATTGGTACCGTCTGCACCCGCTACATAATAATCGTTATAATCAAACCTGGCATCCTGTAAGGGACTGTAAGAAAATACAGCCGCCTTCCTACCCTTACCACCACGGGTAACAGTAACAATGTTATTCTGCACATCCACCCCTGTGATAGTACCCATAGCATACAGGCCGTAGGCATTGGTAGGTGCCGTATTCAATACATGATCGAACGATATGGTATTATGATAACATTTTACATTCCCCGTGTTGATAAAAGCAATACCATATAAATTGCCACTACCATTGAAGTTGTACAACAGGTTGTTACTTACCAGCCCTTCCTGGCCGGCATCAAAGGCCGCCAGTATAAGCCCAATACCAAACACCTCCCCATTACTACCGGTGTTACCACCAAACGGATTGTATATCCGGTTGCCGTTAACCACCAGCTTATTCGCTTTTTCCAGCACCTGTATGCCCTGAAACTCATAGTTAACATCGGAACGAACAGGACGCGAAATGCTGTTATGGTCTACTATTGCCCCCACCGTGTTTTGCAGGTAAATACCACGCGCGTAAAAATCCTGCACCTGGTTATTAATAAACTGGTTACCCGCAACAGGATTATCCATATTGCTTACTACAGAAATACCCGTATAACCTCCTTTAATGGTATTATTCTCAAACACATTACCATCACACAAAGACGCACCGGTTGCCGTAGCATCATCATTCGTAGCATTGATCACCACACCATTAAACTCAGACCACCACAGCTCCATAGGTATATCTACCGTACACTTACGAAACAAGTTACTATCTGCATTATTCAACAATTGAATACCATAACCATACATACCACTATTATTCGGCTGTATGATAAGACTGTCTACAATAACATGATCGGTACCATTCAGTTTGAGAATAGCCTTCTCTTCTGTGTTGGTAGCACCATAAGTAAGCGTATTACCATTGCCATTAAAAGTAAGCAGGTTGCTGACAGAAGTGCCCGGTACCTCGCCCAGGATCAACTGTTCGTTATACACACTATTTACACTTACCACATCTACCACTACACTACCTTGTATGCCACAAGCCAATGCAGATGCCGCCTGCGTAAAGCTGTTAAAATCAACAGTACCGACCGCAGCCGTATTACTTAACGTATAATTACCCGCAGGCAAACTATTTTTAGTAACCACCCTTACCGGGTTGGTATAAGCATAAGACGCGCCACAACCTACCTGTACCCGGTAATAGGAAGTAGCTGATGGCCTGATAACCGTATCCGCACTGTTTAACGCAGCACCCAGGTTTACAAAAGCATCAGCAAGAGACGCTGCATATTGCCATTGGTAGGTTTGCCCTGAGCCATTGGAATAACCAGACAGCCCCATGCCCACCTGCGCATTCACACAAACGGTATCGCTGGCCGGCTTTACCGCACCCGCGGTGGGCGGTGCGATACAAGGTGGTGGTGTATATTCATACACACCTACATCTGGCGTGGTGGTGCTTCTGAACACACCATCGATATCCGCAGGCACCAGCGAAGAATACTCACCCCTGTTATCCACTGCTGCATTCAGCGGCTTTAGATTACCGGCAAGAATATCTTCATAAGAGGGATTCAGCGAAAAAGATTCCGCATCGCCACCTGTAGCGGTTTGCCAATCTTTCAGCGTATTGCTGTAATTGCCATTGACAAAGCCCGTATTGATTTTACCCCCTATGCTATTGGGTATATAATAGTTGTTTCTATTGGCAGTAACTTTTGATACATCACCCTGTATCTCTATACAGGCTTTATTACCCGGCCCTGTGCGGGTTACGGTAACCATATTATTTTTCAACACAATATCCGGCTCGCCGGCATCTATATAAAAGCCACGCATTACGGGCACAGAAAACGAAGCGCTACCATCACCATCTAATGAAATAGCGTTGTGCGCATACAGCAGGTTACCCGAGCCCATGTTATAAATACCGTAAGCGGTGCCCGCCTCACCCAGGTTATATATTTTATTATTACTTACCAGGTTATTCAATCCCGCCAGCGTGTTTACCGAATACAGGTAAATACCATACAAACTGCCGGAGTAATCGATTGTAGCTCCACCCATATGCGTAATCACATTCGCATCTATCACCATTTTACTGCTCAACCCCGAAGCATAGATACCCGCCATTTCGTAAGAATTGAAGGGATTATTTTCACGGGTAAACCGGTTATTGGCAATGAGGGTAGCATAGGTATAAGAAATATACATGCCATACTGGTAAAACTCACGTATGGTGTTGCCCGTAATACTGTTGCGCATATTGGCCAGATCGGAATTACTTATGACAGCAATGCCTGTATATCCGCCCGTGATAATATTATTACGGATAGAATTGCTATCGCAACCGGAAGTATTACTACCCATGAAAGAATAAGAAGAACCATTGATCATAATACCCACATAACTATCCATACCCGAAGTGGAATCTACCGTAATAACACAATTACTAATAGTATTGGAGTCGGCGTTATTCATCAGATGCACCGCCCATCCATACTGCCCCCAGGCTTGTCCGGTAGCAGTGATGCGCAAATTATTGAACCGGATATGACTGGCCCCATTCAACTCAATCACCGCACGCTGCCCACCATCCGTGGCCAGGTACTCGATCAACTGGCCGTTACCATTAAAAGTAACCGTATTGGAGGCGGAAGCACCCGGAACCGACTGCATCAACAGTTGTTCATTATAAGATCCGCTTACAGAAGTAACATTGAACACCACATTACCATTAATGCCACACTTAATAAAATTATAGGCATCGTTAAACGACTGGAAATTACCCCCACCTGTTGCCTGGTCTTTATTAATAGTATAGATGCCCGACACTGCCGGAGGGGTAACCACCTCAACAGGCGTTGAAGTAGCAGATGCACCCGATACACCGCAGGTAGCTAACACCCGGTAAGAGGTGGTAACACTTTGGGAAGTAGTGACCCCGAACCCACCGGAAGCCGTCATATTATTCCAGTTAACACCATTGACAGACGATTGCCATTGATAGGTAATGTTATCCGCTATAGTAGCGCCACTCAATGTAAGGTCAAAGGGAGCAGTGCCACAGGTAGTAGTTACAGAAGCAGTTACAGCACCTGCTACCGGCGTTCCGGCACACACTACTGCAGGCGACCAGCCAAATGTAATATCCGGACGGGTGTTTAAATCGCCTGTAGTGCCGGTTTCAGCAGTACCACACAAACTACCGCTGTTTTGCGCCAGGGTGGTATGACATGCATAAAACGGCAAATTGGTTGTCCACGTTACACTTGGGTTTACGGTAGAGTAATCGGTAGGCGATTTATTATCATCTATTCCGTTACAGATTTCAATGATAAGGTTGTCGCGACCATTCCATAAAAAAGGAGTGGAGAATACAAATGTGTTGATACCCAGAACAGCTTTGTAATCAACAGGGCCATATACCTGGTTAGCAACAGTTTCCCATGAATATATATCTAATGTTCCTACAGTAGAACCGCCTATTTTAATAGACAAACCTTCCATAGGCGCAAAAGTGCCGGGCAAAATACCCCCGGTTACTTTGTAAGAGATAGATTTAATAAAGCCTGAATCCATACCGGCCGCCTTTAACTCAGAAGCCAGGTACAAAAACTGCATGCGGCTACTCTCAAAATAATCCTGCAACGGGCAGGGATAATCCGTTTCGCCATTAGCACCATTAGCAGCGCCCACCGGAATAGTAATCTGGGCGCGGGATACGGAGAAAGAAAAACAGGAAACCAATAGCAGCAGAAACAACCTTCTGCCGGCAACAGAAATAAAAACCTTTCTCAAAGCAGTCATTTGGTTTGGTTTAACAGAATGCACACAATAGCCGTCACACACAAAGGCATCAAAACAAATATTAAAATATTAATTAAGAATGCTTATCACATTTCAGAAAATCATTAGCACATTTAAGCAGGCAACAACCAGATACTATCCATAAAGAAGCCTGCTCCGGCAAAGTGTTCCGGAACAGGCTTTTACAAAGCATAGTTGTTTTTTATCGCACCAGGTTTACCGATCCTTTTTTAGTAATGGTATTACCATTGGTTAAAACAGCTCTGCACACATACATATACACACCCGAAGGTTGTGGCTTACCATTCACCAATCCATCCCACCCTTGTGCAACATCATGTGTTTCAAATACTTTCTGCCCCCACTGGTTGAATATAGCCAGGTGTAATTCTTTCACCGCCATGCTATATACTTTTATCACATCATTTAATCCATCACCATTGGGACTAAAGGCATTGGGAATAAACACTTCATCTGTGCTGGTAGTAGCAGATGCTTTTTCGGACAAGGCATCCTGGCAAGCTTTCCAGCCCTTGGCTTTTACCATCAGGGTTATTTCCTGGAACGGACGAAGTGCGGTTACTATATGCACCAGCCCCATAGTACCGGAAGAAGGTTCTATCCAGGTTGCACCTCCATCTATAGACACTTCATAACCAATCGCATCGGACACCTCCGTCCAGCTAAACCGCACCGAATTGGCCGTAATAGAATCTACGCTCACCACGGGTGCGGGCAGAGACGACAGCAGCATTATCACGCCCTCTTTACGCGGAGACGCACAACCATCCTGCAAGGCCTCTACATAATATACACTATCAGCTGTAACCGGGTTAACGGTATAAGCAGTGCCGCTCAGCAATACTGTTCCTCCCGACTCTTCCCGGTACCAACTGTATACTGCAGATGCATCCGGGCTGGCTACTGCCAACGAAGCAGACTCCCCTTCACAAACCTTTACGGTATCGGCCACCAGCACAATAGCCGCGTAAGGCTTCACTACCAATGACTTCACTGTATCAGCCATACAACCTGCGCCATCAATAACACGCAACGCTACCTGGTAAGTACCAGAATCGGCATACTGCTTAGTGGTTTGTTGTGTGTAAGCGAAAGTGCTATCACCCAAACTCCATTTCCAGTTAGCTACCGCCACTCCATCACCTGCCACTGCCGAGCCATCCAGTTGCGCCACATCACTCAGACAACCGGAATAATTGATCGCAAAATCTACCTTCGGTTTCTCTTTCACATTTACCGCTATCACCGCATCGGCTGTGTTATCGCAGCTTTCAATTTCAATATTGGCAAAGGTTACCGGTATATAGCTGTTACCCGGCTGCGTAACCGTAAACTGCTGATTTACCGTATAGCGATAATAAGTACGACCACTGATAACCACGGAATCTATTGCCATAGGATTCACCTGCACACTATCGGCATTGGGCACCAGGTCGGGCGCTTTGCTGAAATACCAGTTAATTTGCGAAGGCTTCACCGGTATCAGCACATTGACACGAAACGGTGTACCCGGGCAAGCGTAAGCACTATTATTGCCACTGGAATCATACGCGTTTACAATACCTGCTATAGCATTCAGGTTACGCACCAGTGTACCGGCATTGTATCCGTAACTTTCAAATACACCCAAACCATAGGTAACCGCTGTAAATGGCACATCGCTGCTTACACTGGCCTGCGCCTGTGCAGCCCCCCACACCTTCACCACTACAGTATAACCCGGCACGTTAGGATGCGGATAAGAATAATCAAAGGCAGAAGAGCCATCTATTTGCAAGGAGCTGACACCATTATCCGGTATAATGAGTACGAGATCATTAACAGTAATGCTTTGCTCTGTGTTGCGCAGGAAATTCACCTGCGTAATGCCCTGCTCTATCGGGCTCAGGTATACCAGTTCCGGATCGCCTGCCCCTACAGAAGGAATGCCACAGGCCCCGGTGGAAAGCATATACTGCGCCACCAGCACCGGCTTATCTGCTTCAATATAATCAGCCCCATCTGTAGTAAACTCATAATAACTTTTCACGCGACCGGTAAGCACGGCACCATTTCTTTTCACCACCGTGTTGGTATCCTTCACAGCCACCCTGTACAAAGCTGTCATAGGCAAAGTATAATCCTGCGGGTTAGGCACCGGTGCCGTCAGATACCTTTTACCCCATGCCTGTGAAGGAAAGTTCTGCTGCAATATATTATCGGCACTACCACTACCATCATCACAGGTAACTGCTGTGCGGCTATTGCCCGTGAACATGGCTATAGGGTAACAATGACCGGAAGCATTGGGCAAAGAGCGGGCTTTACTACCTGTTACATCATAGCCCTGGTTAGCCCTTCCACCCTGGAACGCGCCCATCACCTGGTACACTTCACCCTTATTCAGCATCACTACAAAAGGCGTATTGGCCGCAGCGCCACCCGTGGTAGCACAAGAAGGGGTAATTTCTACCATAGTGCTATCGTGATTGGCTATTACATAAAACCACGAATAACAATCTGCCCCGTTGAATTTATTTTGAGTACCCAGCGCATAATATTCATACCCATAGGTACCTGTAGGTAACAACATGGTAGCACCGGAAGATTGTTCGGAATAAATATGTGCATAGGCCACAATCGGCTTTGCACTTTCTATACTAATGCCCCTGTCGCTTTTACCTTCAGCAGTGAGCCTTGCATCTACCGTACCACTCTTAGGCATTTCATCACTGGTAATAACCGTGTTGGCAGGTATATGGTATTGCTTAGCCCAGGGGGTACCATTCACACGCACTACTACATCTGTTTCTTCTTTGGCACTCAGGTACAACACCATAGACTGGCTGTTGACCATACCCACCTCGTCCGTTGCCTTGAAATAATAGTTATGTCCATACCCCACCCAGAAATGCGTACCTGCATTGGAACTATCCGGCACCACTGCCACCGGATCGGCCACCGCACGCACCGTGCTATCATACAAGCCCGTGAACCGGCCCAGGTAATCAGTATTGTTACGGGTAATGGTATTCTTATCTGCATTTACAACGCTGGCCGTATCCACCATCCATGTTCCGGCGGCATTGGTTCTGCCAAAACGGATCATCGGTTCTGCTTCAATAAAACCGCGCCAGCTATCCAAATAATGCTGGGTAGCAAGGAATCCAGTGGCACCCGCCCCTACCACTTCTGCATCTGTATAATAGTACATATACTTTGCAGTAGCAGGTAACGAAGGGGGCTTCTCGCCGGAGTAGCGTCTTACCTTTAACAGCTGTGGCGCAGTATTACCCCAGGTGATAGTATATACCGTATCGGACCCCAGCATAAATGCCTGTGTAGTATTAGGTGCCGGAGCAGCCGGTATAGCAGTAGCCACTATAGGCACTACAGCAGGTGTAAACTCATAGGCCCCAAGGTCGGGCACACCACTCTGTAAAGTAACAGGACGTGCCTGGTTATTTCTATCTACATTACTTTCGGCCAGCTGCACACCACGCCCATTCATTACCCACACAGCAGAATCGTTTATTGCCGGCTGTAATGTAGAATCATCAGTAAATGCAGGTTTATACCAGATAGAAGAATAATCTTCCATCACAGCCGCCGTCCATTCAGGCAAGGTATTATAAGCAGCGCTGCCTATTTTACACACAGCTGCACCACCCGAATAATACATATTATAATCTGCCCCAAAAGAGCCTTCATTAGATACAAACATGGCCACACCACCATTCTGGTGTGCTATAATATTGTTTTTGAAAACAGGTACCCCCTGCTCAATAGGATAACCGGAAACACATACCGCATAATTGTCATCATCGGCAGATGCCTGGGTTTGAACAGCGTTATTATAATAACTAAAGGCGGAAGAGTTATCCAGTATACCATAAGAACGGAAACCGGAGGTAGCAATACTAATAACGTTATTACGCACCAGCGCACGTTTACTGCCTTCTATGTCTATGCCTGTTATACTGCCTGAGTTATCCTGCAATGCCCATATGCGGTTATTATCTATCTGTCCCTTGATACCGGAAGTGCCACAATAACTCAGATAGAAGCCAGTAGCCTGTCCCGCTGCATCATGCATACGAACAATATTTTCCTTCAACTGGTACACACTATCGCAAAACTGCATATAAACACCATATACCTGGTCAAACCCGCCACAGGTAAGCGAGAAGGCATTGCGTGTTACCAGCAGGCTGTTAGCCCAATTGGCATACACTCCATACATATAGGGATGCACAATGGTATTGCTATCAATGCTAATACCTCCCGCCTGTGTAGTATAAGATCCATTTACATAAATGCCCGTAGCGCCATTCGTGATCGTGTTTCCTTTCAGCACTATATTTCTACCCGATACATCATTGATGTACACTACATTCAAATCATCAGTATAATAAAAAGGAGCAACACCGGTAAGCTGACAATTTACAATGCTATCGAAAGAGGCGTTGCTTTTGATATCCACTACCCTGCCATACGACGCATCATCTGCCGATTTAATCACCAGTTTACTCCAGGTAACATAAGATGCACTATCCAGCTGCAACACATAGTTGTTGTTATAATCAGCCTGTGCAGTAAGTATTACCGACCCCACGGTGTTATCTTCCGGCTGGAAAGTAATTCTGCTGGTATCCGATGCACCGTACACCTGGTGCATGCGCACCTGCTCTTCGTAAGTGCCTGCTTTTACCAGGAAGGTAACCGCTCCCTCAATACCACAATCCATTGCCGCTACCGCTTCGGTGAAGGAAGCAAAGTTGCCCGTTCCGTTTTTATCAATTGTATATACCCCGGCAGCCAGGCCACCATTCAGCTGTAGCTGCGTAGTAGTAGAATATGCCGTATTAGTGCCACAGGTTACTACACAACGGTAATAAGCACTGCGAATAGCTCCCATTTTCATTTCGTGGTACAGCAATGCCGTATCAACATTTGTCCAGTTATCGATACCGGAAACACTTTGCTGCCACTGATAGGTTTGTCCTGCACCTGTGCTGTTACCATTCAGCGTTAAATCTATTTCCGTTCCCTTACAAATGCCGGACGCCGGGAAAACAGTAGCTGTACCTGCTACGGGTGGAGCTGTACAGGCATCCATGGTAAACTCGTAAGCGCCCACATCCGGCAAGCTCACATTACGCGCCACGCCTTCTATATCCTGTGCCACATTCACCACTGCACCTGCATTGTTTAAAGCCGCTACCGTAGGCTTGTACATGCCAACAGCCGCACCGGCAAACACCGGGTTCACTGCCAGCCCATGCGCATCAAAACCCGTAGCCTGCTGCCAATTGGCCAGTGTAGCCTGACTACCGTTATAACTACCCGTATAATTATTACCACCGGCACTATTGATATAATAGTTGTTATTATCAGCCTGGATAGTGGTAATATCTGATGCATTGACTGTTATACCGGTTTTATTGCCCGTTCCGCCCTGCGTGATATAGACAATGTTGTTTTTTACTTCATTACCTTCTGCATTTCCATCCAGGTATATACCGTAAGAAGATGCGGAGCCTGCATAGGCAACTTTATCAAAGCTGACAGTGTTATGGAACAGATGCACATATGGCGCATCGTAAGTGCGGATGCCATATAAATCGCCACTCCCAGTGATATTATACAACAGGTTGTTGGTTACCTGCAACGGCTTGCCAGCCTGTATGGTAAGACCATTGATGCTAATACCCGTAAACTCCCCCGTAGAAGAAGGTGCCGCACCAAAAGGATTGTAAATACTATTACCATTCACCACCACATTGTCAGCACCCGCAAAAACGGTAATACCCGTAAAGCTATATACATCTTTTTTCCCCGGCCGGGTAATTTTATTATTACTCACCACGGTGCCTGCTGTATTGCTCACCGCAATACCATAGGTATCAAAATTCTGCACCAGGTTATTTACAAAGCGGTTGTTCTGCACATATCTACCCTCTGCCCCTGACACCTGCACACAGGTATATCCACCGGATATAGTATTCTCTGCAAACAGGTTGCCATCACTTGGCAACACTTCATCCCCCTCTACATTAATAACAGCCGCCACATAACCATACCCTCCATCCAAAGGCACGCTCAAAGCACATTTACGGAAAGTGTTGCTATCTGCCTTATTGGTTACCTGCACCGCATAACCACCATAACCACTTAACTGCGCAGCAATTACCAGGCTGTCGAATACCACATGATCGGCACCATTTAACTTAATAACCGCCTGTTCATTACTATTGATGGCACTCCAGGTAATAACGTTACCATTACCATTGAAAGTAACGGTAGCATCGGCCGCTGCACCCGGCAAGGTATCCAGCGTGAACTGTTCGTTATACGGACCAGAACCAGCAATTACCGTAATCACCACATCATCCTGTATACCACACACCATAGCCGCTTTTGCTTCCTGGAAACTGGCAAAGTCTACTGTGCCGGCAGGCGCCAGTTGGCTAAGCGTATAGGTACCACCGGCCAGTGGTTGCTTTACCTGCAGCAGCACCTCCTGCGAGCTGCCCTGGTTACCGCTACAGGTAACCACTACCCGGTAGTAAGTACTTATTGAAGGTGCATATATAGTAGTGTCGGGCATGTTTAATACATTGCCCAGGTTGATATATGGCCCGGCTGCATTGGCAGCGGTTTGCCACTGAAAGGTTTGACCTGCACCAATAGAAAACCCTTTGGAGGTTAAAGCAATCAGTGTACCTGCACACACATTGTCTTTACTAATAGTAGCCACACCTGCTACCGGAGGAGCAGTACACGCCGGTGGCGTATATTCATAGGCTCCCGGATCGGGCGTAGTAGTACTTCTGTTGAGCCCTTCTATATCTACAGGCACCAGGCTAACATATACCCCTTTGTTATCAATAGCTGAATTCACAGGCCGTAGATTTCCTGTTTCTATATCCACAAAATAAGGAGGAGCATTTAAAGAAGCAGCATCCTGAGAACTGGCGGCCTGCCAGGCTGCAAGGCTGATTATATTGCTATTGAGATACCCCAGTGCCGCCTTACCTTCTGCTATAGCGATATAATAATCATTATTATCAGCGGTTAAACCCGACACGCCATCTTCTGCATAGATAGCATGTTTGCTGCCAATGCCCGCACGCGTTACCGTGATGATATTATTCTTAAACATAACCCCTGCCGATCCGCTGCCATACTGAAAACCACGCAGGCGCGTATTTTCAGTAGCATTAACCCCGCTACCATCCAGCGAAACAGTGTTATGATAATAAGCCAGCCAGGTAGAACCTCCGTTAACAATACCGCTTACATTCACCGCTTCACCCAGGCTATATATCTTATTATTACTTACCAGGTTGTCTAAACCACTGAAAGCAGCCACATTGCTCAACGCAATACCTGTAACAGCATTGACCACCGGCATATTATCGGACACTAAATGTGTAATAGTATTAGCATTGATCACACAACGCGTGCTAATATCACTGCCCTGTATACCCACTGCACTATAGCTGCTGTTTTCGCGGTTATAACGCACTATCGTATTTTTTTCAATACTGGCCAGAGAGTTATAATAGAAATAAACACCGTAAGCATAAAATTCAGCAACGGTGTTTTGCAATACCTGGTTGCCTACATTGGCTTTATCTGTTCCTCCACTAATAACCACACCGGCATATCCGCCCCTGATGTTATTGTTGCTGATGATATTACTGTCGCAATAAGCAGCTGCCTGCGCCATTAGTTCGCTGGAATTATTGATCACCACACCGGCATAGGATTCATCGGTGGAAGTTGAATCTGTTAAAATAATACAGTTATTGATAGTATTATGATCGGCATTATTCAGCATATGCACCCCATAGCCATACCCGTTATCACCCGTTGCAGCAATAACCAGGTTATTAAAACGAACATAATCAGCACCATTCAACTGTATAACCCCGCGCGAGTTTTCAGCTCCGGCCCAGGTAAGCGTTTCGCCATTACCATTAAACGTAATAGTGTTTACCGCCGAAGTACCAAACACCTCGTCCATTACCAGTTGCTCGTTATAAGGACCACTGCCTGACGTTACCGTAAATGCAACAGGGCCATTGATACCACATTTTATATAATTCCAGGCATCGGCAAAAGAAGGAAAATTAGTAGCAGAAGCAGGTGCATTTTTATTAATGGTAAACGCAGTACCTGACACTAACGCCGGTGAACCTATCTGCACGGATTGAGAATAAGCAAAAGCCCCGGAAGTGGAGCAGCTTACCTTGGCGCGATAATAAGAAAGAGCGCTTTGCGTAGTAGTGTAATTAAAACTGGTAGCACCGGGAATATCAGTAAAAGTGCTGTTATTGGCAGATACCTGCCACTGAAAGCTGATATTGCTCACCACAGGCGTGTTTTGCAAATACAGCTGGAAAGATTTTCCCGCACACACATCTGTTACCGCCGCCACTGCATTACCTGCAACCGGCGTGCCGCTACAAGCAGTAAGCGGTTGCCATACAAAAGAGATATTAGGCCGGGTAGTTTGATCGCCAATATTATCCCATCCGGCTTTGCCACACAAACTGCCCATTTCAGGATCAGTAAACGTGTGGGACGCTTTATAAGACAAACCCTTTGTCCACGGAATTTCGGCATTAGCGGTAGTAACCCTGCCAGCCGATTGCGAACTTCCGTTACATATTTCCACAATAATGTTATCCACCCCATTCCACACAAACGGCGTAGTGAACATGAGCGTGTTTTTACCTAATACCGGCAAATAGTCTACAGGGCCATATACCTCGGTAAGCCCCGGCTCAAAATCCGTATCGCCTAAGTCAGTAATAGCAGTAGTGCCTATTTTCACGCGCATTTGCTCTACGGCAAACCGCGTGCGGCTACTGGAAGCCAGGCGTACTACATCAAATACAATCGCATTCACTGTTCCGGCATCCATGCCCATTTGCCGGAGTTCGGCAGCCGGATACAAAAACTGCATACGTGCCCCGTAGTCGTTATCCTGCAAAGGGCAGGGATACTCCCGGTTGCCGTTTCCGGCAACACCGGTGCCGATAGTAGTAGTTATTTGCGCTTCAGTAGCAGAAAGAAAGCATAGAAGAATACATAGCATTAGCATTACACCTCTACCGAAGGTAGTGGCGTTCCTTTTCTCAAAAGCAGTCATGTCATTTGGTTTACATCAATGAATACACACTCATTATCCAAACACGAAGTCCGCCACAAAAGTTATTATATAATTTTATTAATTATATCACATTTAAGAAAAGTAATTGCACATTTAAGAAATTGTGCTCTGCACCTCCTGTCTGAACTGCATAGGCGTCATGCCCGCTTTCTTATAAAAGAACCTGCTGAAATACGATTTATCAAAACCCAGTTCGTAAGCAATTTCTGTGATGCTTTTACTGGAGTTCACCAGCAGCTTGCGCGCTTCTATATGTTTGCGCATATCAATGAGTTGCAGCACACTTTTACCCATTACACGGGTAGTCATATAGTTTAATGAACGTAGCGAAATATTGAGTTGTTTGGAATAAAATTCCACCTTATGATTATAAATAAAATTCTCTTCTAACAGGCGCAGAAATGTTTTACAGATAAGATACTCCCGCTCTTTAAAATCTTCCCGCACCACTTCATTCTTGCGCGCAAAATCTACCTTAGCCAACAACGACAGCAACAGGTACTGAATGCTTTTAGAATCAACCTGTTCTGCCACATACTCGCACAATATCATTTTAAACAACTGGATAATAGTGCCCTGTAAGGCAAAAGAAGTAAGCGGCATACAGCACGAGTCGAAGAAAGTAGCAAACAAATCCACTTTGTTAGCAGGTAAAAACTCGTTTTTAAACCGGATCACATAACCCATGGCCTGCTCGTCGGGAATAAACTTATCCGTTACTCCCTGCGGGATGTAAATGATAGCAGGCAGGCTTGCCTGTTCGCCGTAAAAGGAGGAGTTTTTCCTGGCTCCCCCTTCTGTAAGCAGAATTAACTCAATAAAATCTTCTTCTCCCTGCCTGTCAGGCATAGTACGCATTTGATGGCCCATTAACGGCGTAAGCTCAAATGATTCAAATAACTTGCTCATTGGTTAGATCGATTTTCTCAAAATTGATATTACCCGGATAGCAACCACCCTTTTCAGCTTCGTTACTGGTCAGGCAACAAAAGGGCAAAGTGCGCCACCGCTGTGTACAGAACTTTTTTGTAACAGGCAAGTCAACGTCAGTAACAGTTGGTTGTGTAAATAAGAACCAGGGAGTTATGAAAATGCACGCGGAATACATTTCCATATCTTCTCGTAATAACAGTTAGTATCAGGCATCCGGCAAATATTTATTAAAAAACAGTGCACTAAATATTTACAATAGCAATGTCCGTTTTATTCCAATAGGTTTACTAGTGGAAAACCATCATATATTTTTTATTTCTTAATTTTTCCATTCATAAAATGGCTATTTTTATACAGTATAATGCATTGTGAGAACATTTAATTGACGATTGTGCCATATAAGATCCTACTCTGGGTGTGCTTTGCCTTATTTTGTACGGCAGGCGTTTCCGCCCCTTCTTTTCCCGTAAAATACCTTGGCATTGAACAAGGCCTAAGCAATAACGCGGTAACCAGTATTTACCAGGACCATCGCGGCTTTATGTGGTTTGGTACCTATGATGGGTTGAACCGGTTTGACGGATATAATTTTACGATATTTCGTAACAAGATAGAAGATACCAGCTCACTCAGCACAGCCAACATTTTTTCGATGGATGGCGATAGCCAGCACAACCTGTGGATTGGAGGGCAAAAAGGTGCCAACATATTTAACCCCGCTACCGGGGCATTTACCGTTCCCCGCTTTATAGCCCTGAACGATACAAGGCAGCAACCCCTACAGGACGACATTCATTGCATCAAGGCCATCAATGCCCAATGCGTGCTATTAGGATCGCGCCACAACGGTTTATTGGCGTTTGAGCAGGCATCGCGCCACGGCTGGCAGGTAGCCCTGCCCGGCGGTGCTGCCGGCAACGCAGGCAACTACAATGTAACCGCCATAGAATACGACACAGCACTGCAACAGGTATGGGTGTGTATTCAGCAGGCCGGCCTGTTTCAGTATCATATTGCCAACCGCACACTTACCCTGGTAAATGCCGGAATACGCAATGCGAACAGCCTGAAAAAAGCAGGCAACGGCAATTTATGGGTAGGTACAGATAATGGACTGTATCTATACAACACCCGCACACAAAGCTTTTCGGGTAATGTAATGACGCAACCCGGCAATGTGGTTTCCCTTTGCGAAGATCATGCCCGCAACTTATGGATAGCCACAGACGGCAGCGGCGTATGGCTGCTGCCGCAAGGCAACCAGCAGGCACAACCATTAGTGAATGCCGATAAAACACCTGTTGTAAACAGCAATGCCGTATATGCTATTTATGAAGACAAAGAAGGCCGCAAATGGATAAGCACCCTGCGTGGCGGCATTAACCTGATAGCTGCACAGGCCCAACCTTTTACCAACATGGTATACAATGCGGGCAAACAACAAAACCCTACGGAAAATTTTATTCTTTCGTTTTGCGAAGATGCACAAAAGAACCTGTGGATAGGTACCGATGGTGCAGGACTGCGTTACTGGAACCGCAACGCTAACACTTATACCACTTACACCCGAAATAGCAGCAGCAATAGCCTTAGCAGTAATTTTATTACCGGCATCACCCACGACTACAATAATGACATATGGGTATCTACCTGGTTTGGCGGCGTAAACCGCCTGCACAGGAACAGCAACACTTTTGAACATTATAACTGTATCAATCCCATCACCCGGGCTGTTGAACCCAATGTATGGCTGGTATACGAGGATAAACAAAAATGCCTGTGGGCCAGCACTACCAACGACGGTAGTTTATACTACTTTAACCGTGCGCAAAACAGCTTCCTCCTTTTTGACCCCTCCCTGGTAAACCTGCAGTGCCTGGCCGAAGACCGTTCGGGACATTTATGGGGCGGCAACTATCACTCCCTGATACAAATAGACCGGCAACAAAAACAACATCGCACCTTTACCATAGGCTATCCCATAAGATCTATTTATGAAAGCAGCCGCCGGCAACTATGGGTAGGCACACAAGGCGGGGGCCTGTTATTGTTTACGCCGTCAACCGGGCAATACAAACGCTTTACCACAGCAGATGGCCTGCCCGGCAACACCATACTTCGCCTGCTGGAAGATGAATGCGGCAACTTATGGCTAAGCACCTATAACGGTCTGTGTAAGTTTAACCCGGCTACCGGCTATTGCCAGAACTTTTCCAGCTCGGACGGGCTGCAAAGCAACCAGTTTAGTTTTAATGCGGGACTGGCTTTATCATCCGGAGAGTTTTTATTTGGGGGCATTAAAGGCTTCAATATCTTTTACCCCCACCAGGTGACCACGCACACCACAGCCCCTGCTGTATATATCAGCGGCATACAGGTAAGCAACAACCCTATAGACAAACATCCTTCCTATATAGACAACCGCAACGGAGAAGCGATTGAACAAATAAGCATTCCTTATAACCAGGCCGCCCTTACACTCGACTACACCGCGCTGGAATATGGCCACAACGATAAAATAAAATACGCCTACTACCTGGAAGGATGGGACAAAGGCTGGAACTATGTAAACAACATACGCTCCGCCAACTATTCGCGGCTGCGCGAAGGCAGCTATACTTTTAAACTAAAAGTCACCAACGCCTATGGCCAATGGAGCAACGAAACCGCCTTGCTGCAAATAACTATATTACCTCCCTGGTATCGTACCTGGTGGGCAATGCTACTATACATGCTATGTGGCAGTGCACTTATTTATCTGTATATACGCTACACCCGCCGCCAGGAACGGTTAAAGTATGAAATACAATTAGCGCACATAGAACATGAAAAAGACAAAGAGATCACGGAAAAGAAGCTATCCTTTTTCACCAATATCTCGCACGAGTTCAGAACCCCGCTTACCCTTATCATAAACCCGTTAAAAGAAAAAATACACCAGCAGGGCGGACAGGCCGATACCGACATCACTATTGCTTACCGCAATGCCCGGCGTTTGTTAAGCCTGGTAGATCAACTACTGCTGTTTAGAAAAGCCGACAGCGGAGAAGACAAACTGCATTTATCGGCCTTTAATATTATTGAACTGGGCAAAGAAGTACACCAGTGTTTTATTCAGCAGGCACGCGCCAAAAATATCACCTATCAATTCAACTACCCGGCCAGCACCATAGAACTGCACGGGGATTATGAAAAGATTGAAATAGCCCTGTTTAACCTGCTATCGAACGCATTTAAGTTTACACCGGATGGCGGCACTATCGTGTTTGATATTGCAGAAGAAGAGCACACTGTTACCCTGCGTGTAAAAGACAATGGCTGCGGCATTAATGCAGCCGACATGAACACCATTTTTCAACGCTTTCAGCAATCGCGCGCTGCGTATCTGTCGCAAAAAAGCGGCTTTGGCATAGGTCTTTACCTGGTAAAACATTTTGTAGAAAGCCACCAGGGCACCGTGCAATGCCAAAGCACTGCACAACAAGGCACCAGCTTTACCATTAAGTTACACAAAGGCATTGCACACTTACCGCACAACTACCTACCTGTTGCCGCCGCACCTAAGTGTGAACTACTGGAAGAACTGGCTATTGATTCAGAACCCACCAGCCTTCCCGACCCCGAAGTAACATTGGAAGGCAAAACGGCAGAAGAAGTAGTTACGGATAAGAAATCGATTTTACTGATAGACGACGACCAGGAAATACGCCGGTACCTGCATCATTTATTTGATAAAAAATACCTGTTGTATGAAGCCGCCGACGGACAGGAAGGCCTGGAGCTGGCCGAAGCCCATGTGCCGGATTTAATTATCAGCGACATACAGATGAAAAACATGAACGGCATTGACATGTGCCGTATCATTAAACAAAGCGAAAAACTGGGACACATACCCGTTATTTTGCTCACCGCCTCTGCCGACAACTCCCGCAAACTGGAAGGTATTGAAGGCGGCGCGGAGGATTACATTACTAAACCCTTTGACTCGGACATTTTACAGGCCCGGCTAGAAACCCTGCTGCGTAACCGCAGTTTATTACAACGCTATTTCTTCGACAATATCACCCTAAAAGAAAGCAATATTAAAGTACCAGCCGAATACCAGGACTTTTTAAAACGGTGCATTGCCGTGGTGGAAGAAAATATAGACCGGGAAGATTTTACCATTAAAAAGTTTGCCCGCGAACTGGGCATTAGCCACAGCGGACTTTACCAGAAAGTAAAATCCATTTCCGGCCAGTCGCCCAATGCCTTCATCCGTAGCATCCGGTTACGCCGGGCTGCCGTGTTGCTGTTAACCGAAAACATGAACATTACGCAGGCAGCTTTCCAGGTGCGCATTAACGACATTAAATATTTCAGAGAGCAGTTTGTAAAGCTGTTTGGCGTTACCCCCTCTCAGTACATCAGAAAATACCGCTATTCCTTCAACAACACACACAACACCGTCAAAACAGGCAAATAGGCCTTGAAAATTGGCGATTTACCCCCTGTTTTTTAAAAACTACCCCCCTTTTCGGCGTCTGCCGTAAGGCTAATATTACACTGTTTTCACAGCGTAACGATTCCTCACAATAGAATGCCATATGACACAAAAATCAACAGGGTACATACTGTATGTATTCCTATTACTTGCTTGTTTACTAACGCTTTCAACCCGGCAAGCCCAGGCCCAGACCAAAAAAATTACCGGAAAGGTAACCGATAGCAAAGGGGTTGCCTTACAGGCGGTAAGCATTACCATTAGCGGCTCTAAAGCCGGCACTACCACCGACAACAATGGAAATTTTGTCATCAGTGCTGCTACCGGCGCCACGCTGCATTTTTCTTCGCTGGGCTACTTAACCCAAAGCGTACCGGTAGGTAGCCAAACCAACGTTTCCATTATCCTGGCCGATGATCCGCAAAAGAACCTGGCCGATATAGTGGTAGTGGGATATGGTACACAGAAAAGATCGGATGTGACCGGATCGGTAGTATCGGTTCCTAAAACCCGTTTATCACAACTACCGGTTACCAACATTATGCAAGCCATTGAAGGCTCAGTGGCAGGTGTAAGCATCACCACCACTTCATCGGTTCCAGGCAGTAGCCCTGCCGCCCTGGTACGGGGGCAAAACTCTATCAATGCCAACTCAGGCCCTTATATAGTGGTAGATGGTATTCCCCTCAGCAAAACAGGCGGCTCACTGAACGACATTAATCCGAACGACATTGCTTCGGTAGAGGTATTAAAAGACGCCTCCGCTACTGCCATTTATGGAACCAACGGTGCCAACGGCGTTATTTTAGTGACAACCAAACGCGGCACCACCGGCAAAGCAGTGATACGCTATAACGCCTACACAGGCATGGAGAATATGGCGCATGTGCTTACGCCCCGCAATGGACCTGAGTACGTTCAAAAATATGCCGACTGGTTAAAAGCCACCAACCAGGCCCAGACTTCGCCAGTACCTAACAGCGGCGAGCTGCCCAATTACAACGCCGGCATTACCAAAGACTGGATTAAAGAAGCTACCCAAACAGGTATTATACAAGATCATAACCTGAGCATTTCGGGCGGCAATGCCGATGTACGATATTTTGTATCAGGCGAATACATGCACCAGAAAGGTGTGGTAAAAGGCTACCAATATAAACGCATCAGCATTCGCAGCAACCTGGACATTAACGTTACCAGTTTTCTTACCATAGGCACCTCGCTGTTCTTTGCCAACAACAACTACGATGGCGGTCGCGCCAACCTGTTAATGGCATCGGCTATGAGCCCATATGGTCAGGAATACAATGCGAACGGCACTTATAAAATTTACCCGATGGCACCCGAGCAGCTGTTTACCAACCCCATGCTGGGCCTGGTAACCGACCGCCTGGACCGTAGTGTAAACGCCAACGGCAATGGCTATGCGGAAATTAAATTTCCCGGTGTGTTAAAAGGATTGAAGTATCGTTTAAATGCAGGCTATACGTTTTTACCTGCCCGCAAAGCATCGTATACAGGCCGTTTAGCCAACGACTTAATAGGCACTGCCAGTGTAGTCAATGCCGAAACACAAAGCTACACACTGGAAAATGTAGTCACTTATGCACGTGACTTTAAAAAGCACCATATTGACTTCACAGGATTATACAGTGCGCAACAACGCAAGTGGATAGAAACTACTGCCGGAGCCACAGGCTTTGTAAACGATAATTTATCCTATAACAACCTGAGCGCCGGAGCCACACAAACCAGCAAAACCGTTGCTGATCGTTACGCACTCAATTCACAAATGGGACGCATTAACTATACCTACGACAGTCGTTATTTGTTTACCGTAACTGCACGTCGCGACGGCTCTTCCGTATTTGGCAGCAGCAATTCAAAATATGGAATATTCCCTTCTGCTGCTATAGGATGGAACGTAAGCAACGAACGCTTTATGCAATCCATTGGCTGGATCAATAATTTAAAACTCAGGGTATCGCATGGTAAAGCCGGCAACGAAGCCATTGATGTATATAAAACCATCTCCACCGACGGCACTGTACGCTCTCCTTTTAACGGAGTAAGCACCATAGGCATTACACCTTCTAACCTGGGCAATACTTTCCTGGGCTGGGAAAGCACTATCAGCACCAACCTGGGTGTAGACTTTAGCTTGTTTGCCAGCCGCCTGTCGGGCACTATTGAAGTATATAAATCCAATACACGCGATTTATTACTACAACGCAACCTGCCCCTGGTTACCGGCTACGCGAATGTATACGACAACCTGGGCAAAACAGCCAACAAAGGCATAGAAGTAACCCTAAACAGCAAAAACATCAACGGCAAAGATTTCAGGTGGGAAACCTCGCTGAACATTTCGGCCAACCAAAACAGGATTATTGATTTATATGGTAACAAAAAAGACGACATAGGCAACAAATGGTTTATAGGCAAGCCCATTAGCGTGATATATGATTACAAAATGGCTGGCATCTGGCAAACCGGTGAAGATGCCTCCAAGCAAGACCCCGGCGCTAAAGCAGGCGACCTGAAATTTGTAGACGTTAACCACGATGGTATTATTACTGCCGACAGCGACAGGGTAGTATTGGGTCAAACAGCACCTAAATGGTCTGGTGGTATTACTAACACCTTCCATTATAAAAACTGGCACCTGAACATTTTTATTCAAACAGCGCAGGGTATGACCAAAAACAACAACGACCTTACCTATGCCGATGAAACAGGTAAAAGAAATACACCTGTAGAAGTAGGCTACTGGACAGCCGACAATAAAAACAACACACGCCCTTCACTTAGCTATAACAACACCCGTGGCTATGGTTATGCCTCTAACGCCAGCTATACGCGCATCAAGGATATTACCTTAAGCTATGTATTCTCACAAAAGATACTGGACAAGCTCAACATAGGCAGTATTACTTTATATGTAAGCGGACGTAACCTGCATACGTTTACCAACTGGATTGGCTGGGACCCTGAAAACAACTATTCACAAAGAGGATCGGGTGATTGGACCAACAACTACCCTACCGTTCGTTCCTTCGTTTTCGGAGCAAACATCAGCCTGCGTTAATTACCATACCATAAACTGAATATCATGAAAAAGCATTTATATATATTTCTCTTAGGCTCGCTTACCCTGGGTGCCTGCAAAAAAAGTTTCCTGGACGAAAATCCACCATCCAGCTACACGCCCATCACAGTAAGCGATTCGCTGGGCCTGGAAGCCTCCTTAGCTGGTTTGTATAATAACTTCAGCACCCAACTTACTTATTCCAACGCTCAGGGCTATCCAAGTGTATGGCAGGTAGGTACTGATGTGGCCAATGCCACCGCCAACCAACAGGGCATTGAAATTCCTTACTACAACTACACCCTGTTAACTCAAACAGATGGCGCCGCTTCTTACTTATGGGGTAAAGAGTATACTTTGATTAACCTTGCCAACACTATCATCGCCAGCCTGACCAATCCTTCGCTGAACATGACAGATGCGGGTAGAAAAGCGATGGATGGGGAAGCTAAATTTTTCAGAGGGCTGGCTTATAACACACTGGCCACCTGCTATGGCGGGGTGCCTATTATCACCACACCGGTAACAGGCCCTAAAACAGATTTTGTGCGTGCCCCTTTGGCTGATGTAGATGCCTTGGTGGCAGCCGACCTCAACGATGCAGTTACTAACCTACCCGATATTGAATCAGTAAAAACCAATACCAAAGGCAAGATGTATGGCCGCGCCAATAAATACATGGCCATGCAATTGCTGGCAGAAGCTTATTTACGCATGGGCAAAAACGACCTGGCCGAGCAACAGGCGCAGGCCGTTATCAACAGCGGCCGTTTTAGCTTAATTAAATCACGCTATGGCATTAAAACCAGCCTGCCCGGCGATTATTATTCCGACATGTTTGTGTATGGTAACGAACGCAGGGTACAAGGCAACACCGAAGCGATTTGGGTGCTGGAACAGGAAAACCCGGCTACAGTAGTAGGTGGCAACACCGACAACGCCCAGCAACGCCGTGTATGGGGCGCCGCCTATCACAACATCAGCGGCCTGGTGATCACCGATTCAACCGGCGGACGCGCACTGGCACGTTTACGTTTAAGTAACTGGGTATTGTATGGCTTGTATAGTGATAAAGACATTCGCAACTCGCAATACAACATCCGCCGCAAGTATTATTACAACGACCCCGCCAACGCCAACTATGGCAAACAGGTACCTTACACCGGAGATGATACGTTGTTTAAGATATGCCCGCATACCACCAAGTGGTACCAGTTTGATCCTAACGACGTATTTGGCTATGCAATGATTAAAGACTTTATGATGATGCGCCTTGGCGAAACCTACCTGTTACTGGCCGAAGCGCAATTAAAACAAGGCAAGCTGCAACTGGCTGCAGACAATATCAACGAACTGCGCAAGAGAGCATTTGGTAGCCTGTACCCTGCACAAGGACAAGTGAACTCCACAGATATGACATTAGACTTTTTACTGGACGAACGCGCACGCGAACTGATAGGCGAAGAAAACAGGCGTATGACACTGATGAGAACCAAAACACTGGTTGACCGCGCCATTCGTTTAAACTCAAACGATCCCGTACACCCAACAGTAGGCCTTACCAAAACCAACCTGTTACTACCTATTCCTTTATCAGAAATTCAGCTGAATAAAGATGCAGTACTGGAACAGAACGAAGGCTACCATTAATCAATAATCCCCCCATAATCAAAAGCCCTTTCACCATTACAGTGAAAGGGCTTTTTAATAATCTCTTACGCTACCTGTAACTAACAGGCTGACTCTGTATTAATAAATTCTATAAAACAGGGTGGTGCCATTACCTGTACCGGTGCTACCCGTAATAGTAATATGACCAGTGTTACCATTACCATCATAACCAGCAGCTTTGTTGTAGCTGGAAGTACAATTGGTAACAGTGTGCGGTACCACCTGACCTGCACTACCTAATTTAAAACCATTACCATCGCCATTAGTGCCATAACCATTGTTGGTAGCAGTACAGTTGGTAATAGTTACTTTGTAAGGCTGGCCATACAAATCCCATCCGTCATCTGAATTGTGATTAGCTGTGCAATGATCAAAAAGATTATTGACACCAGCAGATAGTTTACAAGCAAATCCATCGGCGTTTTCTCCGCCATCTGCAACATCATAGTTTTCAGTAGAAGTACAATAGCTGATATTGTTATCGTGTGATCCGTTATAAATTTGTAAACCAGAATCACCATTGCCTGTGGTGATCACTTTGTATACATAATTGTAGCCGCCTGTTTGAAACACTAAGCCACAATCAGGCGCTTTACGGATAGTCATATTGGTAATGTTCCAATAACTACCATTGACTTTTACACCCCAGCTACCGGAAGGCAAACCGGAACAATCCAGTATCCCTCCTGTAAAATTGATTTTGGAACTGGAAGTACCACTATTTAAACATTGCAACGTACTGGTTAAATAGATGGTGCCGCTAACAGTAATAATATCACCTGCCACTGCACTGGAAATAGCAGCTTTTAACGCAGCTTCTGTAGTTACTGTTGTGCTCTTTAAAGCTGTATGTGGATTAGCAGCTTCTGGTGTTGTTGCTTCGTTAGGCGCAACGGTGTTATCTTTCTTCTGGCAGCTGCCTAAAGCAGCAATAGTCAGCATTAAAAACGCTGTTTTGAGCAATCTTTGCACGTGTTTGAATTTTGAAGGTTAACTAAATGAGCGAGTTATACTAGGTAGGTAAGAGATTAGCTAAAACAATATACAAAAGGCCGGGGAAGAATAAAAGTAAAAGAGACATTTTTTTATTATCCCGAAAAATTATTTCTTTGCGTATAATTAACGCGAACATTATGAAACCCCGAGAACAACGCCTGGCTTTAGCCCAGGAAACCCTTGAGATTATTGAGAAAGGCTGCTACACCAACACCTTACAACAAAACGTATCTATTGCAGAAGCAATGGATTACAGCATCACAAACACACGTTTATACAAACCCGAAGCGCTTCCACTTACTTTTGACAAAACCCATGAAGGCGAGTGTATTATTGAAGTTACACGCGAAAGCACTTTTGCAGCTGCTAAACGATTAGTGCAGGAAGAAGCTGCGGAAAATATTTGTTGTTTAAACTTTGCATCAGCCCGTAACCCCGGTGGCGGCTTTCTCAAAGGCACTACCGGCCAGGAAGAAACCCTTACCAGGGCCAGCGGCTTATATGCATCCCTGGTAAAGCAAACAGATTATTACGACAACAACAGAGCAACAGACTCCAACCTGTTTACTGACCATATTATATACTCTCCGCTGGTGCCTGTGTTCCGGGATGACAATAGCCGGTTAACGGATGACTACTTTACTGTATCTGTAATAACCGCCCCTGCTGTTAACGCTAAACGCCTGGAGGAATATGAGCCGGAGAAAATGGATATGATTACACCGGTGAATTACAGCAGGATGCAGAAGTTTTTATCTGTAGCTGCCGCCCATAAACAAACCACACTTGTATTGGGCGCCTGGGGCTGTGGCATATTCGGTAATGAAACTAAGGAAATGGCTGGCTGGTTTTCGTATCACCTGTTGCAGAATGAAATGTTTGCCAATACTTTTAAAAGAATAGTCTTTGCTGTGTATGCACAGGATGAAAGTGATTACAATTACCAGATTTTTAAAAAAGAGTTTTCTAAGTACACCAATAGAAATTAATTCAACCCTACGCCCCAAAAAGGCAGCTCTACACATGAAGTAAAATCATAAGGATTCACTCCCTTTGATTATGTGGCTTGAGTTGGGTATTATACCTGACTCAAGCCTTTTGTTATTATCCTATGCCTTAGACTCACTCATAGTAGCCGCCCCTATACGGAAGCATCGAAAGCTCATTCCTTTTATCACCTCTTCATAGGTAAATACAATCTCTTCATTTTTCTCGCACAAAGCCAGGCAATACAACATAGGGATATAATGATCCATAGTAGGCACCGCATAGTCTGCTATTTTCCCTAACCGGTAATACTGAAACAAACTACTGATATCCCTGTCAATAATCCGCCCCTTTACCCAGGCATCAAACTCAGCCGCCCATTCATAAGGCTTCCTGCTCCACACCTTTAAAGCTGATAGCTCCAGGTTATGCACTACATTACCACTACCTACAATCAGCACCCCTCTTTTACGCAAGCTGCTCAACTGCCGGGCAATGTTATAATGATAATCCAGCGGCTTTTCCATATCAATGCTCAATTCCAGCACCGGCACAGCAGCATCGGGCGACAAATGCCTTAATACACTCCATGCGCCATGATCCAGCTCACGCTCACTTTCTTCTTTAGCATCGACAGCATTCATTACAAGACGGGCCGCATCAGGAGAGCCAGTGACCGGATACTCTACTGTTTTAAATTGTGGGTTCATATTCACGTAAGTATCCCCCATTGTTAACCAGTGCGCTGAAATAACGAGGATAGCAGCAGGCTTTACAGCGCCCCCCATTGCACGCAGATTACTGGTAAACGGAGTAATATGCGGTGTACGGGAAAAATCCTGATGGCCTACAAAAAACACCGGTAAGGCATCTGTATAAGGCAACGACGCCCCTGTGGCCAGCCACTGTGTTAATCCCTTATTGAACTGTAATAATGGCATCAATGCCAGGAGCCTGAGAAAATCCTTCCGTTTCAATACCTGCGCTTTATAGATGAAAAAGAAGCTAATTCATGAAGCATGACTTAGCGCAGTAAAATTATCCGGGAGCGGGAAATAAAAATTGTTAATACTGGAAGGAACAAGTGTTACCACAATTGCAAAACACATACCCTGCAATAGGGCGTTTTTTGCTATTTTAGGCTAAAATCAAGCAGAATGAGCACATCTGCCAGCACTAACCATAACAAGGAAAATTCCAGGCCTTTATTCACCCACGCAATAGCTCATAAACTACCACTAAACAAGAGTTATGCAAACGAACAGGTACATCGTATCAATATCACCGGCAAACAAATGGACTCACTCATTTTTGAAGTAATGACATTTGAAGCACTTCGTTTTATGAACAACAGTTGCGCAGGCGCTTATTTTACCGGCTGTCATTTTGCGAATATTATTTTTAGCCATTGCCATCTTCGCAAAGCTGAGTTCACTGATTGCACGTTTGAGAATGTTGTACTTGAAAACTGCTCACTTGACCATGCCGACTTCAACAATAGTAAATTGGAACAGGTAAGCTTTCATTTCTGTACAATGGAATGGTTTTATACCACCGACAGCAAATGGCACAATATCCGCATTCAACAATGTTTACTGGACGGCGCTGTTATTACCGATAGCGAACTACAAAACATCGCCTTCCGTAAAAACGAGCTTGAAAGGCATTATCCTTTCAAAGTAAGCGATTCCATAATGCTTCTTTCACATGAGCAGATAAACCTGCCTGATACTGCCACCTTCTTATCTTATGTAATGAAGTAATAAACTGGCTTATATCTGTTGAGCACTCCTACATACGCAAAAGTTGTAGAGCCAGATAATGATATCATTAGTGTTAGCGGTAAACCCGCGCCAGCAAAAGGCTACAGATAAGGCAATAAAAAAGGTCATTGAAGTTCAATGACCTTTTTTTTCTTTTTAGCGGTGAGGAAGGGATTCGAACCCTTGGTACAGTTTAACCCGTACGGCAGTTTAGCAAACTACTGATTTCAGCCGCTCATCCACCTCACCAGTCCCTTTCATTTCGTTAGGGGTTGCAAAAATAAGAATAAAAGTGAATTCACAAAATCTATTTCAACTTTTTTCTGCTCTCTGCGAAAAATTTTTACATGGAAGCCAGCTGCACCTTTTGTGTAAGCTCCATTACGTTCTCTCTGAATAATGTATCGGTGTCCATAAGGTCTTTCACAGTCTGACAGCTGTGTATAACAGTGGTATGATCTCTGCCACCAAAATGCTCTCCAATAGTTTTTAAAGAGTTTTTAGTGAAAGATTTTGCCAGGTACATAGTAATCTGTCTAGCCTGTACAATCTCGCGCTTCCTGGTCTTCTGAAGCAGCTTATCATATGATACATCGAAGTATTCACATACCATCTTCTGTATCGCTTCAATAGTAATTTCCTTGTTGCTTGTTTTAACAAAGTTGCGCAGCACTTTTTTGGCAAGCTCCAGATCAATTTCACGCTTGTTCAAAGAAGACTGGGCCAGCAATGATATCAACGCACCTTCCAGTTCACGAACGTTGGTAGTGATATTATACGCTACGTATTTTACAACTTCGCGTGGCATATCCAAACCATCGTTCTTCATTTTCATTTCCAGAATCTCGATACGGGTTTCGTAGTCCGCCATTTGCAGGTCGGCACTTAATCCCCAACGGAAGCGGCTTAATAAACGCTCCTGCAAACCATCCAGATCTTTAGGCGCTTTATCTGATGTTAACACCAGTTGCTTACCACTTTGATGTAAGTGGTTAAAGATGGCAAAGAAAGCATCCTGTGATTTTTCTGCGCGTGCAAAAAACTGCACGTCATCAATAATCAATACGTCTATCAGCTGGTAAAAATGAATGAAGTCGTTAATAGCATTGTTACGGCTATGATCCTGGAACTGGTTAATAAACTTTTCACTGCTTACATACAGAACCACTTTATTCGGATGTAACCGTTTCACCTCGTTACCGATACCCTGGGCCAGGTGCGTTTTGCCTAAACCCACACCACCATATATAACCAGTGGGTTAAAAGAATTGGCGCCAGGCTTTTCTGCAACAGTTTTACCAGCTCTTCTGGCAACACGGTTACAATCACCCTCTATAAAAGTATCAAAAGTGTAAATGGGATTTAACTGCGGGTCAATCTGCATTTTCTTTAACCCGGGAATAACGAATGGGTTTTTAACAGGATTGTTAATCACCAATGGAAAGTCCATTTCGTTATTAGTATATACTCTGGCTGTGCTGGCAGGTACATCCATAGAGCCGCTGCGCCCTTTGTTGCCACTGTCTACCATAATACGGTATTCCAGCCTTGCATCTTTACCTAATTCACGCTTCAGGGTTTTAGCCAACAGGTTAACATAGTGCTCTTCCAGGTACTCAAAAAAGAATTGACTAGGCACTTGTATCATTAGCACACTTTCCTTCAACTCAACAGGCTTAATAGGCTCAAACCAGGTTTTAAAATGTTGCCATTCTACTATATCCTTAATTATTTTTAAGCAATTGGTCCAAACTATATCAGCGGTCTTGGCCAT